>JANUBW010000004.1 GCA_024809215.1 Niastella sp. OAS944
TTACTTTGTGCATCGGCGGTAACTGTAATAGCCCGTGTGCCAATGGTGAGATTCGCGCCTGCATATGTAAGATCGTAGTTCGCACTCAAGGCCAGTGTGCCTTGATTAATAGCATAGCTTCCCACACTTTCACCGGCATCCCTGGTCAATGCGCCTGTAAAGGCATCGCTAAAGGCGAGACTGCCATTTGTTATTTGATAAGTCAACACTGGGTCAGCATTGCCATAGGTCTTACTTTGTGCATCGGCGGTAACTGTAATAGCCCGTGTGCCAATGGTGAGATTAGCGCCTGCATATGTAAGATCGTAGTTCGCACTCAAGGCCAGGGTGCCTTTTTGAATGGCGTATGCGCCTATATTTTCACCGGCATCCCTGGTCAATGCGCCTGTAAAGGCATCGCTAAAGGCGAGACTGCCATTTGTTATTTGATACGTCAACGCAGGATCAGCATTGCCATAGGTCTTGCTCTTGGCATCGGCGGTGACAGTAATCGCCCGTGTGGCAATGGTGAGATTCGCGCCTGCATATGTAAGATCGTAGTTCGCACTCAAGGCCAGGGTGCCTTGATTAATAGCATAGCTTCCCACACTTTCACCGGCATCCCTGGTCAATGCGCCTGTAAAGGCATCGCTAAAGGCGAGACTGCCATTTGTTATTTGATACGTCAACGCAGGATCAGCATTGCCATAGGTCTTACTTTGCGCATCGGCGGTTACTGTAACAGCACGTGTTCCAATGGTGAGATTGGCTCCCACATAACTAAGCACATAGTTCGCATTTAAAGCAAGTGTATTTTGGGTAATTGCACGTGTACCAATATTCTCTCCTGCATCCCGCGTAAGCTCACCACTAAACGCATCACTAAAGGCCAGGCTACCTGCGGTAATCTTATAAGTCAATTCAGGATCAGGATCGCCATAGGTCTTGCTTTGCGCATCGGCGGTGACTGTAACAGCACGTGTTCCAATGGTGAGATTGGCTCCCACATAACTAAGCACATAGTTCGCATTTAACGTCAGCGTTCCCTGTTGAATAGCCCGGTCACCAATTTCCTCGCCAGCCGACCTGGTCAATTCGCCTGAGAAGCCATCACTACCAACCAATGTGCCTGTAGTAATTTTATAGGTCAATGCAGGATCTGTATCACCATACGTTTTAGTTTTCGGGTCGGCCGTTACCGTTATAGCACGTGTACCAATGGTGAGCGTTCCATTTACATAAGTAAAACTATAATTAGCGGCAACGCCACCTGCTGGCACTATGGAATAATTTCCAATGCCAGTAGCTGCCGTTGCGGCACTGGATGCAGTTGGTTGCGTAGTAAGATTTGTTGCACTCTCGCCACTTACAAAACCTGAGTAACTCACCGTAAACGCCGGATTGGCATCACCATACGTTTTAGTCTTATTATCGGCCGTAACCGTTAAGGTCGCTTTATTCACCGTTAATGTTACCGCATTACTGGTAGTTGTTTTAACCGGACTACAAAATGAAGCCACACACCGGTATTGATACCCATTATACGATGCCGGCGGCTTTATTAAATTAAGCGAGTTGGTAGTTACACCTGAATATATACTGCCATTTGAAATATTATTCCAGGCCCCGCCCCCATTGGTGGATTCCTGCCACTGGTATGTAGCATTACTGGTTTGAAAAGTAAATAAAGCATCATTTCCATAAGTGACCGTTTGCGCACCTGGTTGCGAAACAACCGAGGGCGCCACACAGGCGTTAACAGTCAAAATAGGATGTTGATCTACACTTCCTGTTTTTTGAATGGGAACATTATTGGGAGGGGTAAATACATATGTATTAAGTTCAGAAGCCTTCGAAGTAAGCGTGTAGTTGGTTGCAGAGGCCACTACCGGACTGGTAGCTGTAAAAGTAATATCTACATAAGGCGGGTTCGGACTAACATTCCCCTGTAAACCACCGCCCGTGGGCGCCTTACATCGTATAACACTGGTTGTACTGTTGTATCCATTGGTATAACCGGCGCCGGTTTCAAACGAAAACGTTGAACTTGCATTGGCCGAAGTTGAAATACCTGTGGTAGCAATACCGGTAAGAGCGGTAGGTATTGCAATCTCTATTGATTTAATAGCAGCAGAACCACCACCGTTTGAAATATTAGTAACCCTGATAGTAAATGAACTAGTTGCGCCCGAATTGATAGACGTGGGTGTTATAACTGCAGTAAAACTATTTGCATCGGTAAACGTTGTCGTTGCCGTAAACCCCGAGCTTATGCCCGTTGCCGTTAAAGTAAAATTCTCACCCAAATGAAACGACTGAATTGTAAATTCATCATTCCTGATATGCCCGTTAACATCAGCCGTTGCATATAATATAGTATTGCCGTGAGTAATGGTAGAATGATCTATCTCCAACTTCACCTGCTCACCGGGGCGCCAGCCATCGCCTTCAATAATTACCACTTCGCCAGGCTGATAATCGAGTTTATCAGTATATACAGTTGGTATTGTTTGGCCAATAGAGGTTATGGCCAAGAGTAGGGTGATAAGGGTCACCAGCACACCTTTGGTTTGCATAAGCAGCAGACGTTTAAAGTTTCCTTATGTAATGATTAAACGGAGTAACGGAGGTTTTTCGAAGAATGTTAAGAAAGGAATAGGTCTTGTAATAAAAACTTGTTATTAAAAATAATACAATCTCCGACATATAGATAATTATATGAATTCAATCGGTGTTTTTATTTTTTATTTGATACAGATCAACAGTTTATTATGACGATGGTCATTAAAAACAAGCAGCCCTGGTATTTTGCAAATACCAGGGCTGCTATTCTTTCATGTAAGAACGTTATTTTCGGGTGATCATCACTTTGTCAATTTTAGGCCCGTCCATATCCATTATCTCAAACTCAAAACCATTCCACCCTATCACCTCCCCTACCTTAGGAATATAACTTAACTGATGTAATATCAGTCCGGCCAGGGTATTGTAGTCGCCTTCCTCATAGTCATTTTCCGTTACATTAAAGTAGTTCAGGAATTCAAAGAACGGATAGGCGCCATCGGCCAGCCAGCAATTATCGTCGCGCTTTATTATCTGGTACTCCTGCTGATTGTATTCGGTAACATCACCTATCAAGGCATCGAGTATGTCGTCCATACTCACCATGCCCTGAACGGAACCGTATTCGTCCAACACAAACGCATAATGTATTTTACTTTCTTTAAAATTCTCCAGCACTTTATAGGCCGGCGTTGATTCAGGCACCATAACCGGCTGTTTAAGGAATTGCGCCAGGTTAAAATCATTTCCTTTGAATTCTTTAGGGAAGATATCTTTTACCGACACAACACCTATAAGGTTATCGGGTGTTTTGCGATATACCGGGTACACCGAATGCGATTCAATTTGCGCTCTTTCCTTTATACCCTTAAGATCATCGGTAATATTAAAACACAATAAGTCGCTGCGGTGCGTCATCAGCTCGCTTACTTTACGATCGCCCAGGGCAAATACGCGCTGTACTATATTTTGTTCTATTTGTTGAATTTCGCCACCCAGGGCGCTTTCCTGCACTATGGCCCTTATTTCTTCTTCACTTACATGGCCTTCTTTTCGTTCTTTCAAACCAAAAATACTCAGGAACAGATCGTTGGTTTTGGTAAGCAGCCAAATAAATGGCTTGGTGATAATGGATATAATGGTCATGGGGCGCGCCACCAGTGAAGCGATGCTTTCCGGGAACATCAATCCTATACGTTTGGGTATCAGTTCGCCAAATACAATTGAAAAGAAGGTTACGACAATTACGATAACCGCAACGGCTATGGTTTGCGCATAGGGTGCCAAAACCGGTATGCCCATAATGGCCGCTTTCAGGTCCTCCTCAATTTTTTCACCACTAAAGATACCGGTAAGAATACCAATAAGCGTAATTCCTATTTGTACCGTGCTTAAAAATGTATTGGGGTTGTTTGCCAGTGCCAGGGCGCGACGGGCATTACTGTTCCCTTTTTTTGCAGCACTTTCGAGTTTGAATTTTCTTGCTGAAACCAATGCGATCTCGCTCATGGAAAAAATACCATTGAGCAGGATCAAAAACAGAATAATTAAGATTTCCATATCACCAGGTTGCAAAGACACAGCCATTCAGCTATGCTTTATTCTTTCAAAATATATTGTGCAAAATTACTGATTGTCAGGAGAAGGAAGGAATATATTCCTTCCTGTTCGTTTTCTTTATCACAATTTTATGGCACTGGTTGAATTTGGCAAACGCTTTAATGGCATCTGCAATTTTACCAATGGTCACCTTGCTGAGTTTTACCGGCTCAAAATGCAGGTTATGGATGGTTAGCACCTGTTGTTTACGTTCGGCTTTTGAATCCATTCGGGCAACAAAGGTATTGCCCACCAAAATGGGGAGCGAAAAATAACCGTATTTACGTTTTGGTGCGGGCACAAAACATTCTATCTGGTAATCGAATTCAAAGAAATCTTTTAACCGGTGCCTGAACACATTCAGGGTATCGAATGGAGAAAGAACAAATGCATCGCCCGATAGTTCGATCTTTTTGTTTCTATACTTACGTAGCATGTAAAGCGGGGCGGTTGTTAACCCTTCTACCGCAACCTGGCAAACCTCTCCTTCTGCCACCATTTTCTCCAATTCCTTTTTTACTACATTATTCTTTACCCGGCGGGCGCGCCAGGCAATTTCTTTTACATAGGCAATACCCAGCGACTGTAAGGTGCGGCGAATAATATAGCGGGCAAATTCTTCGGGTGATGGCAGCGTGGTATCGATGTCGTTGGGGACCAGATTAGCCGGCAGATCATACACTTTGTGAAATTCCTTTGTGCGGGTTACGCCCAACCTACCGTCGAAGTATAACCTCTCCAGCGCAATTTTCGATGGGCGCCAATCCCACCAGCCGGAGCTGGCCACTTCGCGATCATTGTCAAAATCCTTTACCATCAGCGGGCCTTCGCGGGCAATTCTGTCGAGCACTCTTTCCATTAAATTGATCTCGGGTTGCGTGAGCGGATCGCGCGCAAGCGCAAAACTTTCTTTTACGTTCAATGAAAAACGGAAATCGTTCATTGGCATATACCCTGCATCGGCAAGAAAATATTCAAATATCCGTCCGTCTGCCTGCAGCTCATCGAGCCATTCCTTTTTATAGTCGGGCACACGGGAGGCAATGGCGTGGTGATGTGCCCGTTCTACTACCATATTGGTATCTATTTGAACATACCCCAGGTGATCTATAAGTTTGTAAACGGCTTCGCGTCCCTTGCCAAACTGG
Organism: Niastella sp. OAS944; assembly: GCA_024809215.1. GTDB lineage: Bacteria > Bacteroidota > Bacteroidia > Chitinophagales > Chitinophagaceae > Niastella. Next base: position 5,289 of record JANUBW010000004.1, read on the forward strand.
GCAGGCCGCGACAGGCCGGCTGCATGAAGAATGATCTTTCTGGCTTGTGACTTGGTGAGAATAAGCTGGCTCATAAGGAGGCGTAAATATACTAAAAAAGAGCGAGCCTTGGTGGTGAATGGTGAATGGTGAATAGTGAGTGGTGAATAGTGAGTGGGGCGCCGATTATTCTGGATGACTAAAAATTCGCGAGTCCACTCACAACTCACCACTCACAACTGACCTTATCATTTCACTGCCACCTGCAAACTAACCACAGGATGGCTCTTAGGTGCATTGACAGCACTCAGCACTTCAAATGGCAGTTCTACATTGGTGAGTTTGTAAACCGTTTTAACCTGAATTACTGTTTTTTCACCGGGCTTCAGCGTTAATACATCTGAATGTTCGGTAAAAGAATATTTCGATTTGTTTTGTACCGTGAATGCCGAACTGGTCACATTCTCTATCTCAACTTCCAGCACCGTAGTTTTATCAAGATATTTGGCGCTGTTGATCTTCAGCGATTCTTTTATAAGTGGTATCAACACCTCATCGCGGCCAATGAGCAGGTCTTTAAAGAATACCACCGTTTTGTGGTTCATTAAACCTTCTTTAATTGATTCTATGGAAGCTTCTTTGCTAAAAACGAGCGTAATGGGACGGTGTCCGCCTTTTGGCACGCCAAAGGTCCAGTCAACCAGTTGGTGCACATCGCTGGTACCCATAATGGTCATGTTATTTTCAAGGGCAATTTGCAACGCTTCTTCCGAATAAGAGCCATCGTTCACCACTTCAATACCATCGAGCAGCTTTTCTTTAATAAGTGCTTTATGCATGGGCGTAAGTGTCGACATGCCATCGGGGCACTGACGCGTCCACATAGGATGGTTCCAGAAAGTAAAAGCGCTTTGTCTTTTAGCTTCCCTGAACACTTCCATAGAATCGCTGATGAGCATTTTATTAGCGTCGTTAATAAAGATGGCATTGCAGTGGCCGGGCGGCATATTGCGGGTGATTTCAGAACCGCGAATGATCAACAGCTTATGATCTTTGGCTTCTTTCAATGCCAGTTCATATGAGCGGTTGCGATCGGGATGCGGAATATCGGCCTTATGTGGCTGGTACTCCAGATGCTCAGTAAGCGAAATAGCATCCAGTCCGTCGGCCAGGGCTTCGGCAACGCGAATGTCGGGCCATACGCTGCCATCGCTAAAAACAGTATGCTGGTGCAGGTCGCATTTCATGACCTTATAACCGGGCACATCCGGGAATTTGAGGGCGCGTTCTAACTTATGACTATGATCTTCTGTTTGGGGAAAAGCGGAAAATGAAGTTATACTTAATAATAAACCAGGCAACAAAGTGCGCATAGAAAACAATTTTAACGGCGGAAGATAGAGCAATTTACTGCTGCGAAATATTAATTCAATATGAAATCTAATTGAATACAGCCGCAAAAAGCGGCATCAACATGTCAAAGAACTTATTGTTATAAAAGCCATCCCGAAGAATCGGGACGGCTGTTTATTTTATGGCAACGAATTAAGAACGGCAGGTCTTATGAACCATTAAGCGTGATCACCTGGCTGGCTTTATTACCCGGCAGGTCTTTCGCCGTTACCTGAATAATGCTACCGCTTAACGCAGCATTAGCTTGCGTGGCCTTGTAGAACCATTCATTTCTGTTTATCGGGTTCAGAATGGCATTGCCTTCTTCTACCAATACGCCAGCGGCGGTTTTAATACTCACGGTTACTTCAACAACCCTGAAATCGTCCCTTGCATCTACAACGATCGTAGTTCCAACAGTACCATTATACGCTGAGGCATCGACACCTTTTACTACGGGCGCTTTCAGATAATCTCTGAAGGCAACGTTATAGGCAGTTCTGCCCGCTTGTGTTTTTGCCTTTTTCTGATACTCAGCTTTAAGTTTAGCATCAGAAATTGCACCGGTTGCATATCCCGCTGCGGCGGCAAACAGGTCTCTTACTTTTTCCTGTTGCTCGGTGGGTTTTGCATTTTTATCGGTTGTAGGCATACGTGTTATAAACGTTTCATCTCCGCGTTTACGATAAACGAATTGTTTACCAACATTACCACTTGCACCGCGGACGAGCAAGTTATCTTTTATCTTAGCCATAGTTAGGCGTTTTAATTGTTAGAGAAAATGTTTCGAATCTTTGTAAATAATCACTGATGAAGAATGCCATTCAAGTCGCTCCTCTCGTTTGGCATTAAGCGAAGCATCATCAGCAACGATTAACGACTCAAAAGTAGTAGTAAAACCGCCTCATTTTTTGAAAATGGGTCGGGCTGTTCCAAAATCAGGGACGAGTATCGAAGAAACCTGGGACGAATGACATTTTGTATAGGGACCCACTGTTTTTTTAGGGACGAACGCTGGAAAAACCAGGGACGAAGGTTAACAAAAGCAGGGACGAATGACCTTTCTACCACTATAAATAGCTCAAACATGCATAAAAAATCGCTAAAGCATGTGTGAACCATGTGTCAAACATGTGTGTTCCATTGGTAAAGTACCCCGTTTGATACATGGTTCACACATGGATGACACAAGGTTCACATAAGGTTTACCCAATGGAAGTAAAAAACGCCGGAGCAAATACCCAAAATAGTATATTTGACTATCAGCTACTTATTAATCAATTAACCCTTAGCAATTATGTACAACAAACACTTCTTTCTCAGGCAGGATGGTGTTCTGAAGAAAATAGATCTGGACGGTATTGTTTACATTGAAGCGGCAAAAAATTACACGAAGTTTTACAGTACAGACGACATTTACATGGCACGTATTACGTTCGATGCCGCCATGGACCTGTTACCGGAAAATAAATTTTTACGGGTACACCGCTCGTTTGCAGCCGCAGCAGAACATATTGATGTTATAGAAAGAGATAGTGTAAGATTTGTAAGTATACGAACGGAGATACCGGTTTCAAAAAAGTGGTATGCAGCACTTGCAAATCAGGTTATTATTCTTGATACAGCGAATATTGATATCAGGAAAGTAAAAAGAACAAAGGCTTTTAAGAATAAGATATTGCTTGCACGCAGATAGATAGCGACTGTATTCCCCCGATCATAACTTCGCTTTTATTTTGATGTCAGTACACCTGCTATCTCAAGCAGGTTGGGGTATTTGTAAATATTCGACAGTTTATCGCACAACTTAAGCGCCAGGGCACAATTACCTAACCTAATGGCATCTAAGGAAGAACCTTTAGAATAATCGTAATACACTTTCGACAAAGTAAACACGGCTGTAACAGCCGTAACAACGCCCTGCCAATACTTTGATATCAACAGTTTTATCTCCCGTAAATTATTAGCCATGCTGGCGCCAAGGTTACTAAAACACCTCCGTATTATTACAGGTGTTTTTCACGTATTTCACGCTGAATATCATGTAAATAAAACACTTAAGCAGTAATTGATGTAAATCGATTGTTTATACACAAAGAGGGACGCAGTTGCCAATTAAAGGAGGTAAAAACGTAAAACCTACACGAAACTTTGCCATGTTGCTTTATATACCTAACTTGACGAAACTTACGACCAGCCTCATAAACGTTGTTTTGACATATGAAAAAAACTAAGACTGCAAACCTTTATTTGTTCTCATTTATCCTTGTATTAGGCGCCGCCCGGCCGGCTTTGGCAAACGAGCCCGATTCGGTTTACCTTTTGTCCTACGCTACTGGTAAAGACCAAGGCCGCAGCGGACTACATTTTGCCTGGAGCACCGATGCCAAAAACTGGACTCCCGTGGGCAATGACTATGGCTATGTAAAATGCGACTATGGCCAATGGGGCAGTCAAAAACAAATGAACAGTCCGTACCTGTTCATCGATGCACAGGGCATCTGGCGCTGTATCTGGAGCCTCAACACCACCCTTAACCAGTTTGCGCACACCACATCGGCCAACCTTATAACATGGGGCCGCCAGGCATATCCTTACCTTACGCAAAACCAAACTTTTCAAAACCCGGTTGTACAGTACGATAAAAACAAACAACAATATATTATCACTTACCTGTCGGGCAACCAGCATTACAGGCTTAATACAAAAGATTTCAAAACCTTTGATGCGGCCGTAGCCATTCCTGCATCGGAATATAAAGACGATCGCATTACCGTTAACCTGCCCGCAGGCGCTGTAAGCGGTAAAACGGTAAAAGTAGCCTGGCCGGTTATTGATGAACTTACCCGGGCCTGGCAATTGAGCCAATACAAAAACAGCCAGGGCCGCGATAACGCCCATACCGATAGTACACGGTTTGCCGGGTTGAAGCCACTTACGGCCACCATTACGCTTAACCCCGAAAACCGCAAACCCATCAGCGACCTGCTCATTGGCGTTTTCTTTGAAGACATTAACTACGCAGCCGATGGCGGTTTATATGCAGAATTGATTCAGAACCGCGATTTTGAATACACACCTGCCGATAAGGCCAATCGCGATACGGCCTGGAACAACCGCTACTCGTGGTCGGTGAGCAATGATAAATTAAGCTTTACCATCGACAGCACAGCGCCCATTCACCCCAACAACCCACATTACGCGGTATTGAATGCAGCCCAAACAGGCGGCGCGCTCATCAACAGCGGTTACGATGGCATTCCCTTAAAGAAAGGCGATGAATATGATTTTTCACTCTTTGCAAAAAGCAGTGACGGTAAAACCAACAACCTGCTGGTAAAACTGGTAGCGCCCGATGGCATCGTACTGGCGCAGGGTACGGTTAAAACAAGTACGGCCAACTGGAAGAAATATACCACCAAACTGATTGCTGCTGCCGATGCAAAAAACGCCCGGCTTGAACTGCAACCACAAACCACCGGCCGCCTGCAGCTCGATATGGTTTCACTGTTCCCTAAAAAAACATTTAAGAACAGAAAGAACGGCATGCGGGCCGATCTGGCAGCAACCATTGCGGCCATTCGTCCCCGCTTTATTCGCTTCCCCGGTGGTTGTGTATCGCATGGGGATGGACTAAACAATATTTACCGTTGGAAAAACACCATTGGGCCATTGGAAGCCCGCAAGCCACAACCTAACTTATGGCGCTATCATCAAAGCGCCGGCATAGGTTACTTTGAATACTTTCAATATTGCGAAGATATTGGCGCTGCGCCCCTGCCGGTAATAGCTGCGGGTGTTCCCTGCCAGAACTCACAGATAGAAGCAAACGGCGGTGGGCAACAGGGCGGTGTACCCATGAACGAAATGGATGCATATGTACAGGATATTCTCGACCTGGTTGAATGGGCCAACGGCCCCGTTACCAGCAAATGGGGCAAGCTAAGGGCCGAAGCCGGCCACCCTGCCCCTTTCAACCTGAAATATATTGGCATTGGCAACGAAGACCTCATCACCGATATTTTTGAAGAACGCTTTGCCATGATACACAAAGCCCTTCAACAAAAACATCCTGAAATAACGGTAATAGGTACCGTAGGGCCCTTTCACGATGGTACCGATTACGAACAGGGATGGCAACTGGCCAGCAAACTGAATGTGCCCATGGTTGACGAACATTATTATGAAAGCCCGGGCTGGTTCATCAACAACCAGCATTATTACGACAATTACGACCGCAAAAAACCAAAGGTATACCTGGGTGAATATGCTTCGTGGGGCAATACGATGTACAATGCCCTTGCCGAAGCCTTGTACCTTACCAATATTGAACGCAACGCCGATGTAGTGCATATGACCTCTTACGCACCCCTGCTGGCCAAAGAAAAGCACACGCAATGGAATACCGACCTCATTTACTTCAACAATACCGAAGTAAAACCAACCGTAAACTACGAGGTGCAGAAATTGTTCGGTAACAACAGCGGCAGTGAATACCTTCCAACGGCCGTAAAACTTTCCAGCGATAATGAAGCCGTGAACAAACGCTTTGGCATTTCGGTGGTGCGCGATAAGGCCAGTGGCAACATCTATGTAAAAGTGGTGAATGTGTTGCCGGTAGCTACTTCCTTTAAAATGGACCTTGGTGTGCTGGCCCCGGGCGGCAAATGTGAGAAGCAGGTGTTAACGGGCGCGCCGGGCGATAAAGCGGCGGTGGTGAAGGTGAGTGAGGTTTCTGTTAGCAAGGAGCTTTCAGATACGTTACCGGCTTATTCGTTTACGGTGTATAAATTCTATAAATAGTTAACGAGTTAACACGTTAACAGGTTGACAAGTACTTAAAATTCGGAGTGCCCGCCAATTGGCAGGCACTCCAAGTATAATGCCTTGTTAACTTGTTAACTCGTCAACTTGTCAACTTGTTTCAATTCCATAACTTTGCCCCATGGGCAAAAACGAGTCAATAGCACAATTCTACCTTCAACACGGACAACAATCACCCGTAAATACCAACTTCAACATCTACCGCAGAGAAGAATTTGCCTGCGACTCCACTTCCCTGCCGCCAAACAGAAGGGACTTTTATAAGATCTCTTTTATTACTGCCGGCGAAGGCATTGTTGGGTATGCCGACAAAACCATTCATGTTAAACAGCCGGCCATTACTTTTATGAACCCGCTGATCCCCTACTCATGGGAACCCACCACTACCGATCAGCGCGGCTACTTCTGTTTGTTCACTGATCTGTTTGTAAATATCGATCTCAAAAAAGACAGTCTGGCCAAATCGCCCTTATTTAAAGCAGGCGGCCATCATCTTTTTTTGCTTGAACCGGCCCGTGAAATGCTGCTGAAGCAACTATTTGAAAGCATGCTGCAGGAAATAAGATCGGGTTACGCCAATAAATACGATGTCATACGCAACTATATTCAAATAGTAATGCATGAAGCGCTGAAGATACAGCCACCCGAAGATCATTACCAGGCAACCAATGCCGCAGAACGCATCAGTAACCTGTTTATAGAATTACTGGAGCTGCAGTTCCCTATAGATTCGCCGCACCAGAGCATACAATTTAAAAACGCCAACGAGTTTGCCGATCAACTGAATATTCATACCAACCATTTGAACCGGGCATTGCGTGAAGCCACCGGAAAGACCACCACCGAATGGATCGCGAACCGCATTCTGCAGGAAGCAAAGGCCTTACTGCATTACAGCAGCTGGGATATTGCCGAAATTGGTTATTCGCTCGGCTTTGAGCACTCCTCTAATTTCAATATCTTTTTTAAAAAACATACCACCATTACCCCCAACCAATACCGGAAAACCGCGGTTGCCAATTAATAACTTTCTGTTTGATTTGCATAACTTTTAAAAAAGCCGGCTTTGCACCTTTGTCATAAATAATTAAACGATGACAAACGAAGCAATGAAAGGGAAAGTAGCCATTATTACAGGTGGCGCCACAGGTATTGGACTGGCAACAGCAGCCTTATTTCTGCAACAGGGCATGAAGGTAGCCATTGCCGGCCGCCGTAAAGAAGAAGGCGATAAAGCAGTAGCTCAACTAAAAAAGATCAGCAACGAGATCATATTTATTCAAACCGATATTTCCGACAGCCAGCAGGCGGCACACCTGGTTGATGAAACAGTACGCCGGTTTGGCCGGCTCGATGTTGCTTTTAACAATGCCGGTATAGAAGGCCTGTTCACATCCATTACAAACATGCCCGAATCGAACTTCGATCAACTGATGAATATTAACGTAAAAGGGGTATGGTTAAGTTCAAAATATGCCATTGAACAATTTCAACGCCAGGGCGGCGGCGGCGCCATTGTAAACACTTCTTCGTGGCTTGCCCGCGGCGCATTTAGCGGTTCTGCCGTTTACTCGGCCAGCAAGGCTGCATTAGACGGCATGACAAGAGCGCTGGCCGTAGAAGTTGCTCAATATGGCATACGGATAAACAATGTACAACCCGGGTATATAAAAACACCCATGTTCGATCGCTTTTTTGAAACAGAAAATGCCGAAGAATTAAAAGCGCCTTTAATAAAACAAACCCCATTGAACCGGCTGGGCACTCCCGAAGATGTTGCTGAAATGGTGTTATGGTTAAGTAGTGGTGCTGCCAGTTTTGTAACCGGTGAGTGTATTACGGTAGATGGCGGGTTGGCGATTGGGGGACAGCGAATGTAGTTGAAAAGTTGACATAGTTGATACAGTTGATAAAGGGAAAACGGCCTTTAACAAAAAAGGCGGGTCCTCGCCACTGCGAGAACCCACCTTTATCAACTTTATCACCTTTATCACCTTTTCAACTTTACTTTATTACCTTCACCGTACTACCCGCCCTGTCAAGCAACCTCATTCCCTGCGCCTTCAGTTCCTTGAACAACAGCACGGTAATAGCGCTTTTGGCGTTACCTACTTTATTTACATCATTGCACCAGTAGAATACTTTCAGTTCAACACCATCGTCGCTTACACCGGTGAACAGCACCGATGGCTCGCGGTTCTCATAAATAAAGCCCGAGTCAAGAATGGCTTTCTTAACGGTATTTGTTACCACTTCCATATCATTGCTGCCAGCAATGCTGAGATCGAGCTCAACACGTTTTTGATTATTGCTCAGCGTCCAGTTTACGATCTGTTGCGATAATACATCACCGTTAGGGATGATCACTTCTGCCCCATCGCCGGTCAACAGTGTGCTCGACCGCAACCCTATTTCACGTACGCGGCCGGTTTTATCGCCAATCTCCACCACATCGCCAATTTGCAAAGGCCGGTCGAAGATGAGAATGATACCCGATACAAAGTTGTTTACAATGTTCTGCAAACCCAAACCGATACCAACACCAAGGGCGCCTAACACAATAGTGATCTTATCAATAGGCACACCCGAAGCAGCCACCGCCAGCAAATAGCCAACACATAACAAAATAAGGCGGGCTATAAGCAAACGCGAGCGCTGCCCTTTGTTATGCAACTCATCATCGTTACCGGTATCGCCAAAAAAGTAACCTACATAACGCTGCAGCAGGTGCGCTATCCATATAATAAGGAAGAACAGCAACACACCGCCAATGGTAAAGGTGGCATTACCAATACTGCGTTGGTGTGCCAGCAGTTCACCCAACAGGCTCAACCCGGAAGTATAGATATTTAAATTGGTAGAGAACACGATCAGCCACAGTATCACTACTAAAAAGAGGATGGGTCGGCGGAAACCGGTAAGCAATGGCATGTTATTCAACCGGCCCTGAATGTTACGGCGCAGGCGGCTGGTAACAATTTGCAGCTGTATGGCCTCCATACAAATTTTACTGAACACGGCGAGCCCGATGGCCTGTGTAAATCCGAAAATTGCGGTGCTGCCTAAGATCTGCGCCAGCGAAACGCGGCCAAACAGGTTGCACAAAACACTTACCACATTCATTATATTATGCAGAATGATAACATAACGCAGAAAACCACGTAATGGCAGGTGCTGCTGCATTTGCGAAAGGAACAACATACCAAACACTACCGATAGTATATTTAGCAAAATAAGCCAGTTACGTTGCCAAAAACCGGGGTCGGCCATATGATGGGTGAATGAGAAACAGATATACAGCACCACCATAGCGATCCAGTATACAAACAGGCGGCGCGGCCATTTTTTCCAGCAAATGATGGTAAGGATCACCAGCATGAGGAATTGCATCGATTCAATGTAGGCCGATGGCGCATGCAGATCGAACAAAGGCGCTACGGCAAACATCATAATAAAAGCGGCCACAATATAATTACCGGGCAGGTATTCGAACCCAAGGTGACTGATGCTGTCCATCGCATTCAACCGGCGTACCGTGCGAATATTACGGAACAACCAGATGAAGAACAGCACGCCAATAAGCAGCAGGAACAAACGTTTATTGCCACTGTCTTTAAAGTAATAATGTAATGCTTTTTTTTCGCCACTCACTGCCTTCTGTAATGAGTTACGTTCACCGGCCGAAAGGTTGGCAGTATCCCTTTCCCACAGGAAATTGCTTTCCTTACCAAATATGCGGGTGGCAGAGGTGTTTAACAACGCCTTTACCTTATCGAGCAATTGCGCGGTAATAATGGCATTGGAAGAAACCTGTGTTTGCAAATGGTTTATGGAGGCCAGGCTTTCTTTTAATTTCTTCGTTGACCCACGGAACGCATCGCGCATTCCTTTTAACTGGGGTTGAAACTGTTGACGCAAAACCGAATCGCGCCACATGGAGCGCATAACCGTATCGCTAACCAGCACTTTCATACTATTGCGCAGGTCAATAAGCCGGCCCTCGGTACTATCAAGCACCTGGCGGTCTTCATTACAGTCGGTTTGAATGTTCAATAACAGTGTTTCGAACACTTGCAAATTACGCAGGTTGAGCGCAGCGCTGTTATTAAGCACATTGTCCTTTAAAACAGCCAGCATGGAGTCGGTATCAACCAGCTTTTGTTTTATCAATTTTACGGGCAGTCCCAGATCGCTTTTATTCCTGACATTATTCAGGATCAGGTACGTTTTCTCGATCTGCAGCTGATAATCGCTGGAGGTAAGCTTGTTTGAATCGGCAAAAAGTTCTTTAAGCATCCCTCTTCCCCGGCGGGCAGTATCAGACTGCTGCCGCGTTGAATCGGGTTTACCATTAACACGTTGCGTTCGGCTGGTATCCTGGGCCTGGGTGGCACATGCGAATACCAAACCAATCATAAGGACCAGGAGGCCAAATGGGTTTCTCATTGAATACTAGTTTTACGCCGCCAAATTATAAAAAGAATTGTCAAAAAAAGACAGGAGTATGACCTTTGCGTGGTGCACCCCCATATATTTTTCCATATAAATGACTTTTCATGAATAAGGCCGATTTTCCAGAATTTGAAACGCCTGTTCCAACCATCAGCAGTCTTGAACAGGAAAGAAAGATCTTACTCGACCTGGGCAGCGACCTTACCCGGGTACGCGACAAAAGCGACCTTATCATGCTTTTCACTAAACGGCTAAAGACCCTGTTTAATTTTACCCATTGTATAATTACCCTTTTTGATTATAAAACCGACACCTATGGCGCGTTCCTGTACGATATTTCCACCTCGCCCATAAATATTCACCCCAAATATCCAAAGCTGTTTGCAACCCGGTTCCCGCTCAACGAACCCTTTATTAAAAAAGCGCTGGCGGCAAAAGTGCCTGTTTCCTTTATTCTGGAAGAAGTAATAAAAGAATTTCCGCAATGCCCCGCCTATATAAAAGTGAATTATGAAGGCGGCATCAGGGAAATTCTGATGACCAAACTGCAACATGCCGAACAACCGATTGGGTTTATGCATTTGTATTCTACCACCACAGGCAGTTTTACCCCCGACATAAGAAGTATTGTAAGCCGCATAGCGCCCCAGCTGTCGAGCGCGGTAACAAATATTATAAAAAATGAAGACGTACTTGAAAAAGAACAGGAGAAATCGTTCCTGCTCGACTTTAGCGTTGATATAGCCCATGTAAGAACGAAAACAGAACTACAGGAAGCCATTTTTAAAGTGCTCGATAAATTGCTACATACCAAACTGGCCATGATACGGGTGCTTGAAGAAGATGGCATTCACCTGCCGGCCTATATGCACGACCCTACCCTGTTTGGAAAATCGAGGATCTACTCTGAAGAAATGGCCGCCAACCGCATTACCATCGACGAACCATATACCGCTAAAGTACTGGCCAGCATTGACGGACTGGTGTTTAATGTAGAAGAAGAATTAAGAAGCGGCAATGACTACGCAAAATTGTGGAAAACAACCGGACTAAGAAATATGTACGGCCTGCCATTGCGGGCCGGCGACAAACTCATTGGCACCATTTGGATCTTAGCCGACCGCCTGAGCCGGCTTATGCTGCGTGGTATTTGCGCACAAATATCCATTGCCATTGCCAATATACAGGCCAATGAAAAACTACAGGCCTACAAACGCAGGCTTGAGGAAGAGAACGATTACCTGCGCGAGCAAATAAGCACCATTTATAACTTCTCGGAAATTGTAGGCAACGGCGACAAAATGCAACAGGTATACAGGCTGATGTCGCTGGTGGCCGACTCAAACGCTACCGTGCTGGTGCTTGGCGAAACCGGTACCGGTAAAGAACTTATTGCCCGGGCGCTGCACAATGCCTCGCCCCGGAAAGACAAACTAATGGTTAAAGTGAATTGCGCCGCCCTGCCCGCCAACCTTATAGAAAGTGAGCTGTTTGGTCATGAACGCGGCGCCTTTACCGGCGCCATCGACCGCCGTATTGGCAAGTTTGAGCTGGCCAACCAAAGCACGCTCTTTCTTGATGAAATAGGAGAAATGCCGCTGGAGGCGCAATCGAAATTATTACGCGTAATACAGGAACGTGAGCTGGAACGGTTGGGTGGTAAACAAACTATCAAAATAGATGTACGCCTTATAGCCGCTACCAATCGTAACCTCGAAGAAGAAGTAAAAGCCGGCCGTTTTCGCGCCGATCTCTATTACCGCCTGAATGTATTCCCCATAACGCTGCCGCCCCTGCGCGACCGCGCCGAGGACATAGAACCGCTGATGCATTATTTCGTTGAGAAATTCAGCCGCAATACCGGTAGAAAGATCAGAAAAATAAAACCTTCGGTTATACAACAACTTAAAAGTTACACCTGGCCGGGCAACGTACGGGAGCTGGAACATTTGATAGAACGCAGTGTATTGCTTACCACTGATGGTATGTTGAACGAAGTGTACATTCCGCAAAACAGCGATACTGGCAAAGAGCAACAAATTTATTTTGGCAACCGCACCCTCGAAGAAATGGAACGCAGCTATATTATTGAAGTGCTGAAAAGGTGTATGGGTAAGATCTCGGGTATAGGCGGGGCTGCGGAGATATTGAATATTCCGGGGAATACGTTGCATTCGAAGATGAAGAAGTTGGGGATTACTAAGGCCGATTATTTTAGTTGACGAGTTAACAAGTTGACGAGTTAACAAGGACGTTGAAAAGTTGATGGAGGTGATAGAGGTGATAAAGGCCCTTTGTGCAGCAGGCTGACTATTTTTAAGTTACATAGTTCTAAGTTTTTAGTTGAGGGGCCTGCTGAACTTAGAGGTTGATGCAATAAATAGTGAGTTTCGAATCCGATGAACTATGAACTGAGAACTGAGAACTAAATAACTCACTCAATACAGTGAAAACTATAGTGCATTCACGAAATACAGTGAAAAAATGAAACGCATCTCCTAACAAAGTTATTGATAATCAAACATTTGACTTTTCGGCATTCCGTTGGAATTCTTAGGAATACAACAATCAAAAAGTCAAATTATGAAAATCCTGATCATCGGAGGCACCGGCCTCATAGGCACCAAAGTAACCGCTATTCTTCGCGCACAGGGACATGAAGTTAATGCAGCTTCACCACAAACCGGCGTTAATACCATTACCCGCGAAGGACTGCCCGAGGCAGTAAAAGGCACTGATGTTGTGATCGACTTATCTAACTCGCCTTCCTGGGAAGATAATGCCGTACTGGAATTTTTCACCACATCGGGCCGCAACTTACTGGCAGCAGAGATCAATGCCGGCGTAAAACATCACCTGGCGCTTTCTATTGTAGGTGTAGATACTATGACGAATGTTGGTTATATGCGCGCCAAAATTGCACAGGAAGACCTCATTAAACGTTCAGGCGTGCCTTATACCATTCTGCGCAGCACCCAGTTCCTCGAGTTTCTGGGAGGTATTGCCAATCAGGCCACACAGGATAATGAAGTGCATCTTTCTGATATTAAGTTTCAACCCATAGCATCAGACGATGTAGCTGCTTTTGTTGCCGGCGCAGCCGTATCGGCGCCCATCAACGGCACCTTTGAAATTGCCGGCCCCGAACGCTTTACCATGCCCGAGATCGTTAGCCGTTTTTTGAAAGACACAAAGGACCCACGCAAAGTAGTAGCCAACAGCGAAAACCATTATTATGGCGGAACCATCCCCAACGCTGCATTGGTACCAGCTAATAATGACAAGGCAAAACTGGGCGCACTTAGCTATGAAAAATGGTTAAGCAAACAAACCCAGCAGGCATAAATTATCAGGGGAGCCCCGCTCCCCTTCTCTCCCTTTCCATTTAATCATTGACTAAAACACACATCTATGAACTTCTCCTTTATACATCCCTTCAAATTACGGCGCGATCCCGCTGATGCGCATACGTATCGTAATCCCATAAGCGACCAAACCCAGGGCGGCGAATTTCTCGATGATGCTATTTACCGAGAAGATGTGCAGGAAATACCTGTTTCTTATACAGAAGAAAGAAAGCAAACGATTGATGAAAAGGATGCGTGAAACGTGAAGGGTCGCTCAATTTCGAAGCTCACGCTTTGATGGCAATCTTACTTTGCTTACTCAAAATTAATAGCAAGCATAAAGTGCCAGGTTCACATTATTATATTCACTCGTAATACGGCAAAAATACTATTTATGAAAATCGTAGTTATTGGCGGCACGGGCCTTATTGGCACCAAACTGGTATCAAAACTTCGTGCACTCAATTATGATCATGAAGTAGTTTCTGCGTCTCCCTCTTCAGGCGTAAATACTATTACCGGTGAAGGACTGACTAAAGCGCTTACCAATGCACAAATTGTGGTTGATGTTTCCAACTCACCCTACTTCGATGATCAGGCCGCATTGAACTTCTTCGAAGCATCGGGACATAATATATTCAAAGCAGAAAAAGTAGCCGGCATACAACATCACATAGCCTTATCGGTCGTGGGCACCAATCGCTTACAAAAAAGCGGTTACTTTCAGGCCAAACAAACACAGGAAGACCTAGTTAAAACATCGGGCATCCCTTATACCATTTTACGTTCTACCCAATTTTTTGAATTTGCCGGCGCCATTGCCCGCTCGGCTGTAACCACTGGCAATGAAGTGCATATTCCACCGGCAGGCATTCAACCCATTGCAGCTGCCGAAGTGGTAGAGGCACTTACAGATATCATTCTTGGCGCGCCGTTAAATAACACGGTTGAAGTAGCAGGTCCCGTGGCCATGCCTATGGACGAATGGATACGTTATTACTTAAACATAACAGAAGATTATCACCAACTGGTAACTGATGCGCATGGCCGCTATTTTGGCGTGGAGCTACAGGAAGAAACGCTTTTACCAGGTGAATATGCCCGTTTAGGAAAGCTTACCTATGAAAACTGGAGTCACACTTATTATTCAAAATTAACGTCGGATAGTATAAGGGGATGATCTTTTCATTATGAAATGAATGTTTCAGGTTACAGGTTGCGGCCAGTTACCAGGTTCCAGGCGCCGGGCCGTTATTTCAGCCCCGCGACAAAATGCCCGAACCCATACGGATAAAAAACAGTCGGAGATTTGAAGTCTGAACCCCGGTAACCGGAAACCGGCAACCGGTACCATGAAACCTGCAACCTGCAACCTGTAACGGCTTTAACTAATCATCTATTCCTCTTCCCTCGAGAATTTGCGGAATGTATTTTTCAACACGCGCCTCGCGGGTTTTTGCCTGTTTGGCCGAAGAAAAATGAAGCAGGTAGGCCCGTTGCCGGCCCGGCGTCAACGATTCAAAAGCCTTTTTAAGCGCTTTGTTCTTATTCAGTTTTACCTCAAACTCCTCTACCATCGGAAACTCATTGGTTTTCTTTAGCTGTACTTTCAAACCAGCTTTTTCTACTTCAATAGCCTCGTAGATATAAGCCTTTATAGTTTTTTCCAGCTTCACTATTTCCTTCAGGTTGGTAAACCGCATTTGGCGTGCCGCCTGTACATTCTCTGTTTGCTGCACCAGAATCCCATTTGGATCATTTAACAGGGCGCCTTTAAAGAACAGGATGGCGCAGTATTCCTTGAACACATGAATTAATACAACATTGGTATCGTTATACATGTAACATGGACATCCCCATTTCAGTTCTTCGGCGAGCCCGCAATCAAGAACAATATCTCTTAACTTCTCAATTTCTTTTTGCCACTGTTCGTTCTTATCGAAATAAAAATCACATTTGGGATTCATAGTCATTCATTTTAAAGTTTAACAGAAACGAGTTTTCTATCGGCGGGACGGTAATAATACGATATTACGGTTAGTACCAGCAAGAGCAACGCAGGAAAAAGTTCAACTACCGGGCTGCCCATGGCAAGGTGCGAAAAGATAGCGCCCGACATGATAAAGAAAAAGCCGGCATATGCCCATTCCTTTTGTAATGGAAATTTAGGAAGAAGTATCGCAATAACGCCTAAAATTTTCCAAACACCCAATAACATTAAAAAATAGGCGGGGTAACCAAGGTTAGCGCCAAAAACACCTTCGCCTGTACCTTTTGATATTTGAACCAGTCCGGTGGCCGTCATACCCAACGAAAGCCAAAGGGTGGCTATCCAGTAAATGATCTTGTTTTTCTTTTTCAAAGTATTGTTATTTTAGTTTACTTACAATTTCCTGCAAACGGTTATGCGCCATGTTCATGCCCCATTCAAAAGGCATCTTCAGATGTTGATCGCGCAAATCGACCGTTTTGTAAATAATATGCATGGTGAGTTTGCTGGTATCTTCAGTAAGCGATTCAAATTGAAGGAACTCGAGCGTAACATCAAATGGGGTGTTCTCCATTTCAAATGTGCGCGTGATCTTTTCGTTGGGAACCAGATCATGAATGGTGCCGTTGGCGCTGAATACCACATTGCCCTTGGCATCGGTAGTTTGAAAATTAAAACCGCCGTGTTTGTGGGTTTCCATTTTCAGCACCTTCGTTTTGCCATACTCGTGTGTCATCCACTCCTCAAAGATCTCGGGCTCTACGTGCGCCCTGAACAGTAATTCAACCGGCAGCTCAAATTCCCTTGTAATAGTAATATCATGCTGGCCGTTGTTGGCATGAACTTTTGTCTTACGTTCCATGGTTGATTATTTTTTGGGTTTGTACTTTTTCATGATCGCTTCCAGCTTGTTAAAACGCTCGTCCCATAATTCACGGAACGGCTCAATAAAATCGGCTATTTCTTTCATCTTTTTAGGATTGAAGTGATAAAGTATTTCGCGCCCGCTTTGCTCCTGCGTTAGCAGTTCGCATTCGGTAAGAATTTGAATGTGTTTGGATATGGTTTGCCGCGACGAGTCAAAGTTCTCAGCTATGGCTGTAGGCGTCATGGCCTGAAAAGCAACCAAAGCAATGATCGCCCTGCGGGTGGGATCGGCTATGGCCTGAAAAACATCTCTTCTTAGTTCCATTATGCAGTTATTTGACTGCAAATATACACGCAGCCATTTAACTGCGCAAATATTTCTGGAAAAATTGCTTACTTTTATTGAAACATGAAATTCTTAAAGAACATATTGCGTCTTCCTTTCATCTCAACTTATTATTATTCAATAATGAAGCGGGGAAGCTATGTCCTTAATAATTATTGATAATCATAAATCATAAATATTAACTGAGGCCCCCCGATACATCGGGGGGCTTTTTTATTTTATCCCAATGACAACACTAGAACAACTATCGGCAGGCGTAGACAGGATACTGCCTGAGAACGGGCTGGCCCATAAACTGTTGCAGGCCCGGCAAGAGAACCGCCCATTGGTAATTAAACTTGGCTTCGACCCTACCGCGCCCGACCTGCACCTGGGGCATGCGGTAGTGCTGCGAAAACTGCGTCAGTTTCAGGATGCCGGCCATCGTATAGTGATTATCGTAGGCAGCTTTACCGCACAAATTGGCGACCCCACGGGCAAGAACAAAAGCCGCAAGCCATTAAGTAAAGAAGCGGTTATGGCAAATGCAGCCACTTACATTAAACAACTGGGTAAAGTAATTGACCCAACAAAATGCGAAGTTCGTTTTAATGATGAATGGCTGGGCGGCCTTGGCTTTAATGCTATACTTGAACTGCTTTCAAAGGTCACCGTTGCACAACTGTTACAACGGAACGATTTCAATAAACGCTTTATGGCGAATATGCCTATTGCCCTGCATGAATTGATGTACCCGATATTACAGGGGTTCGACTCCTTACAAATTGATGCCGATATAGAAATGGGCGGAACCGATCAATTGTTCAACTGCACAATGGGACGTCAGCTGCAGGAAGCACATGGCAAGGCGCCGCAGGTAGTGATGTGTATGCCCTTACTGAAGGGGTTAGATGGCAATGAAAAAATGAGCAAATCGCTAAACAACATCATTGGGCTTACCGATGAACCATCGGCCATGTTTGGCAAAACCATGTCTATTCCCGATGCGCTGTTGCCGGAATTTATTGAACTTACTACCAGCTTTACGGTGGAAGAAAAGGCGCAATTATTACAACAGCTTACAGCGGGCAATAACCCCATGCACATCAAGAAAGAGGTAGCAACCAATATTGTAGCACAATACCATGATGAACAAAGCGCAGCAGCTGCTGCGGCATTTTTCGCTACCCAGTTCCAGCCAAAGAATTTTGAGGAAATGGAATTTAAACCTGTTTCAAAACAATCGCTGCTATTGAACGCAACAGAAGTAGCATTGCTCGATTTATGTTGTGCACTTAAAAAAGATAATAGTAAAAGCAATTTGCGCAGATTGATAACTGGTGGCGGTGTGTATATCAACAATGAGAAAATAACCGATGTTAACAAAGTAATTGGTTTAGCCGCCGGTCTGAAGATAAAAATAGGAAGGTTAACGTTTATTGAATTGATTAGTTAACAAGGAAAATCACTAATATTGAACTCAAAACCGACATCATATTATGAAAAAACCATTTCTTCCATCCTTTTGCATTTGTGCCATAGTTGCGGCAGGCCTGTTATATGGCTGCGGTAAAGACAAGGATGATAATTCCCCTTCAAAAAGAATGCTGGGCATTTGGAACATTACAAAGGAAGTTGAGGTGAATAAAAACACCACTACCGGTAAATACAGCGATACTACCTACAACCTAACAATTCCTTCAGGACTGTTTACAATAGAATTCAGAGACAATGGCAAGGTGTATACCAGTATAAACGCCAGTACACCAGAAAGAGATACGCTCAACTGGCATATTCATAACGATTCAACCATTATGATGGATGATCAGTTGTTTGCTATCAGCAACTGGACCAGCAACCACCTTACAACAACTACTTACTACTGGGACAACACAGACAGTGTAAAACAAATAATGGACCTGAACAGGTAATACTGTTTAGGTATTCAGCAAAAAATTAAGCGGGCGTCACTTCAATGGTGGCGCCCGCTTTTTATATTATTTTTTCGCCAAAGCCTCCTGCTTTTTTAACCAGGCCTGCTTCATTCCATTAAGAATAACACTATACACGCTGTTGGGATCGGTACCATTGGCAAGCTGTACCCCTCTTTCGCTTTTCGGCGGCACCTGACAGGTATGCGGTTGTAAATTAATTTTGGGACTTGGCGTGGTAGAATTTATGATACCCTCAAAGGCAGGCGCAACGCCATCGCGGTTAGTAAGCGGCCCGGCCAACCCGAATTGTTTACAAAGTGTACTTATAATTGACGTATGATCATAAGGGTATGGGCCCTGGGCGCGGAAGATGCTACCTGGTTTTATATATGGATTAATGAAGATGGCCGGTACCCGCACCCCATAACGCGAATAATCGAAATTGGCCACATTATTTATGGGCGGCTTGGCGCCTGGCGGATGTGCATGATCGTATAAACCGCCATGTTCATCGAAGGTTACAATAAGTAATGTTTTCTTAAACACATCGGGGTTCGATGCCAGGGTATTGTATATATCGGCCAGGTACTGTTCGCCAAAACAAACGCTTACGGCTGGTGGTTTATCATCGGCGTTGGGGTCCCACTGCGGACAGGCGCCACCGGGATGATAGCTGGTGGGCTGATAAGATGCCCCCTGTTGACAAATTGTATCATCGGCCATATTGGTATAACGCGGCTCAATAAATGAATACGGCGGCAGCGTATCGTTTGCTACATCGCTGGCAAAATTATTATCATAATGATACACATTGCCACCACTTTCTATCCAGTGCCAATTGTTATAAACATAGGTGATAAGGGTAGACAGTGGCAGATCGTTATAATATATCTTCCAGTTGATACTGTTGGCGCCAAACTTATCATCGAGCAGGTTAAAAACCGTAGGAACATCCACGGTGCCCAGGGGATCAGTTTGCCCGCGGGTTACAGTGCTATTATCAATACAGTTTACCAACTGCCCTTTATCATTAGTATAAGTAGATGGCTGACCCGAATGAGCGAAGATGCGGTTTACCAGGGTTTGCACCGGTCCGGATGCATGATAAGCGTCAGAAACGCCATAGGCCTGGGCCAGGGCGGTCATCACTGGTAAATTACCGGCGATGCCTGGTTTATAATATTGCATAATATCGGCACCGCGGGGTGCGGGCCCATCAATTTGTACCTCCTGATGCATATAATTATATACGAAACCACCCATGGTAGGTTCGCCGGGGCCGGTAACCGGCGGTTTGTTGGGAGCAAATATTTGTTGGTTCATATCCTCGAACAACTCGCCGGGATCGGGGTAAGGCATTATCATGGCATCGGTATTGGTGGGCGCCTGCCATACCTCTACAAGTGCAATAGGTGGGCCGTAGGGGTCTTCGTTATTGTTCATACCCGGCTTTACGCCGTTAAAAGTGCCTTGTTGTGTTTTTTCGGGATACAGCCCGCCCAACATATTATCGAAAGAGCGGTTCTCGAACATAACCACAACAACGTGCTCAATGCCAGGAAGGATAGCTGATGAAGTGTCCATAGCAAGATGGTTTATTGGTTTATGGTATTGTTATACCTAAATATAACGATTGTACCATTCACTTCAAGCAACATAACAATTTAGTTTAACCGTATTTATAAACGGCAAAATTGTCAAGCTGCGCACATCTTACGTATACATTTAAACGTTTCTATATTATGCTTTGGCTATCTCTTACAATTTTGAAAAACTAACATATTGTACGAACCTGGGCAGGTGCGAATGATTGGCGCTGGCGGCGTGTGGCAGGGTTTGCATCCAAAGTACTACATCGCCTTTTTTACCAGATACGGGCGTGCCGGTAAATGTGTTTTGCATTTCCTGCTGCGCATCGTTGGGGTTGGAATACGCTTTTATCCAGGCTTCAAACTGATGATTAAAACCAGGCACTACCGTTAAAGGCCCACGGTCTTCGGGCACATCGTTAAGGTAAACCAGCCCCTGAATATAGAACCGGTCTTCTTTTTCAAAATCAATATCCCAGTGAAGTATATTATGGCGGAACTTCCAGTCGGCCGTTTCCGGCGGGTTAAAACTCACCTTTTCGGTATTGGCAACCAAATTAGTGGTACCATATAATTCGGCAAATAACTGACGAATGGCCGGCAACGTTTTTATTGCATATATGCTTTCGTGCTGGTACAATTGCAGCATAAGACCATGCCAGTTGGGGTGACTGTTATACCAGGTTTGCGGCGCCAAAAGATCAACGCCTAGTTGCATACAGATCAATTCACAAACGGCATCGCACAACGGCTCGCTCACCAACCCGCTCACTACTATATATCCCTGTTGGCGCCAGTGCTGCCATTGGGCTTCGGTAAGTATAGATGAAAGTTCGTTTGTATAGTCAACACTGGCCGTCTTATGATTTGCCCATTGCGCAAAAGCAGCAGCAGAATCCTGAATACTATTTTCGCCTTTCAGGCCAATCATCCATTCCTGTAAATGGGTAAAGCTTTTACATTGGGTATAGATAAACTGGTAGGTCTCAAATTTTCCCAGCCCATAAAAACCAAGCCAAATTTCCTCAGTAGTGTCATAGTCAGTAAAGGCAGGCAGAGGTTTACCTTCTTTAATACTGAGGTGGTATTCATAAAACACAGGCAGGAACGAACAGTTGATCATAACTTAAAATTAAATAAATATATAACACACCTTCCCTGCCTGCCCGGCATTTTACTATCTTCAAACGGTAAACTGTATCCCTCATAAAAACCAAGGCCTTGAAAACCATTTTCCGTGTATTTGTCATTTCGGCTCTACTTCTATTCCTTGCAAACACCGGCCATACCCAAACATTACCTTATGACCCGGCCCTGTTATATTCGCAGGAGGCACTGAAAGCCGACCTACGTTTCATTCAAAAAAACCTGGAAACAAAACACGCTGGCCTATACCGTTATATTACAAAGCCCGCTTTAACCCGGTTCTTTAATAGCCTGAATAATGCCATTACAGGTCCCATGACTGAGCAGGCGTTCTTCAGGCTTTTAACGCTGCTTCATGAAAAAATCAGGAACGGACACACGATGTTTTTACCGGGCGATTCGGCCATGGCCTTTTACAATAAAAGCGGCAGGCACCTGCCGTTTCTTGCCAATTTTACAAATGGCAAACTTTACATTGCCGAAAACCATTCGTCAGACAGTACGCTAAAACCGGGAACAGAGATCCTGAGCATCAACGGCACAAGCGCATCTTCCATTGCACAACAATTACTGGTTCGAATGACCAGGGATGGCAATAACCACACCTACCCTGTTTGGATATTCAATCATTATTTCTCGTCGTACTACAGCTTTATTTTTGATCAACGTGCTACGCACATTGTAGAGCTTAAAGACAGCACGGGCACGGTACGCACACAACAAATTAACGCGTTGCCAAAGGACAGCATACGGTACTTCAAACAAATACGATATCCTGCTGCCAATGATGAAAAAGGCATTGTTCTCACAGAGAAAAAAGAAAGCAATGCTGCCATCCTTAAAATAAAAACGTTTAATTCTGACATACTGGGATCAAAATACCAGCAGAATTACAAGCAGGTGTATGATAGCATATTTAAATACATCCATCGTCAAAAGATCAGCAACCTGATCCTTGACCTTCGCGATAACCAGGGCGGACATTTTGAACCCGGACGATCGTTGTTAGCCTACCTGATAAAATCCCCCACCCGCTTTCTGCTCGATGGAGATGAAGCAAAAATTATTCAACCCAAAGCAATGCACTTTAATGGAAAACTAATTGTACTGACCAATGGCGGCAGCTTTTCTGTTACAGCCATCGTTTGCGCCTGTCTTAGAAGAGATCGCAGGGCTGTTTTTATTGGCGAAGAAACAGGTGGCAATGCACATATCATAAGTGGTGAACCCACGGAACTGGTACTGCCCAATACAAAAATAAAAGCGGAGATCGCCACCATTACCTACCGCATCATTGCAGACCGTAATGATGGTCATGGCGTGATGCCCGTTTATCCGTTACTTCCATCAATTGAAGATATGCTTACAGGAAAAGACCCAATACAAGCATTGGCAATGAAGTTAATTTTGCAGCATTAGGGAAGGAACAAAGTTTCACCTTTGTACATGGTATAACTTTTTCAGGCACTGTTGGAAAAATCATTTACTATGAAGGTTTCATCTGCATTAGCCGGTGGATTAGCCGGAACCATTACAGTAGCCTCCCTGCATGAGGCAATGAGGAGAATAAGCCCCAATGCACCTCGTATGGACCAGCTTGATATTGACCTGTTACGAAAAGGTTTAGTAAGCATGAACAAAAAGGTGCCAAATGAATCTGAACTGCAACGGTGGGCAGTAGGCGGTGAGCTCCTTTGCGATACTGCATATTTTAGCCTGGCAGCAGCAGGCGGTAAAAAAAGAGCATGGCTGTGCGGCGCTTTATTAGGGCTGGCTGCAGGAATCTCTGCTGTTGTTCTACCCAAAACACTGGGGTTACCAGAAGAATCAAGTAATAAAACATTAGGTACAAAGATCATGACCATAGGATTGTATTTGATAGGCGGATTGGCCTCTGCAGCTGTTGCAAAACTTGTCGATAATACAGCGGGCAATGAAGAAGATGAAGATAAAGAGAAGGCCTGGCCGTAGTTGTGCTCACCTACTGCACTGCCAGTTTTACGATTTGAGTTCTAATGTCATTAATAAAAGTGGCATCATCTTCAGCATGGCGTTTGGCAAGAAGCATTTCGGCATCTTTGCCTGCCGCGTACCGAAGTTGATCGCTGTTATCGGTTGCTGCAGTATAGATCACTTCCCCAATTGCAGATGCGGGCGAACCTGATTGAATGCTTCCAAACCAGGTAAAAACATCCTGAACCAGCTTTTGGTATTCAGTTAGGCTTTCATTGTTACTGAAGTCGAAGGAGCGGCCGCCAAAATCTGTCATCACCATACCTGGCTCAACGATCTTCACCCGCACCCCTATGGTCTTCATTTCATAATGCAGCGCTTCAGAAAGTCCTTCCACAGCGAATTTTGTTCCGTGATAAAGTGTACCCAGTGGGAAAGTTATTTTTCCGCCAATAGATGAAATATTAATGATGACGCCACTTTTGTTTTCGCGGAAATGAGGAAGAACAGCTTTGGTTGTATTCAAGAGCCCGATCACATTTGTGCCGAATTGTCGTTCAATTTTCTCTAGTGGTGTGGCTTCTAATGGACCATAAGCGCCGTATCCGGCATTGTTTAACAGAACATCTATCTTTCCAAATTTCTCTATACCCAGGGCTACTGCCTTTGTAATGGAGTTTACATCGGTAACGTCAAGGCGGGTTACTAAAACATTCTCAAGGGCTGTTAATTCCTTTTCTTCTTCGGGCTTCCTCATGGTTGCAATAACATTCCAACCTTTTTGCTGAAACAGAATAGCTGTTGCTTTACCTATACCGCTGCTGGCGCCTGTGATCAAAATTGTCTTTTTCATAATTTCTAAGTTTGTGTCGTTTGATTTGATGACTCAAAGTTAGACAGGCCGGCAACAGCATTTTTGTGCCGTTCAAACAGGTACTTGTGCAAATCAAACAATTATGAAAAATCAACATATAACAGCTCAGGACCTAAAAGACGAGGGACTTACAGCAGTGTGCTTTTTAAAGAAATGATTGAAATTAGCAGCATCTTCAAAACCCAGCACATAACTGATCTCAGAAATATTCCAGTTACTATGCTTTAGTAAAACTTTGGCCTCGTCTGCTAAACGCTGGGCGATGTGCTCAGTAGTGGTTTTACCAGTGGTTAGTTTCAGGGCCCGGTTCAAATGATTAACGTGAACCGACATATGTTTGGCGAAATCATTTGGCGAACGCAATTTAAAACGCCGGTTGCTGGTCTCTATTGGAAATTGCCGTTCCAGTAACTCTTTAAATATAGATGTGATGCGCGCATTCGCATCTATATTTTGTAACAAAGTTTCAGATGGTTGTAACTTCAATGCATAATGGATAACCTCTGCAACATAATTGCGAACAAGATCAAGCTTGAAAGCATAGTCGGACTGCATTTCCGACTTCATTTTTTTAAATAACTGCAGAACATCCTTATGCTGGCCGTTATCTAAAACATAACCAGGCTTGCACCCCAGGCTAAACATAGGCAGATCACGAATATTACCTTTGTACCGGTCGGTGAAAAACTGTTCCCTGAAAATGCAGAACATGCCGCCTGCCTGTTCACTCAAAACTTCAAACTTATAAGGCACATCGGGACTGAAAAACATTAATGTAGATCCCGACACCTGCATGGTTTTATCAGCATAGTGATACAGGTGCTCCCCTTCCATCAGGGCTATTTTGAAAAAATCCCTTCGCCGGTATTGCACATCGGTTTCTGTTAAACAATCGTCGAAATCAAAAACTCTAAACGGCTCCTGGTCTTCACGATTCAGAACGGGATTGCCTAACTGATTACGATAAAATGACAATAAGGATTCTGGTTTATCCATAACCACAATATTAAGGCAATTAAGGCAGAATTTAACTTAAGTGAAAATTCTGCTTACCATTTTTACTGACATTTGAAGCCATAATGAAAAAGACTATTACATATACCGTTTTGCTGCTGCTGATCACAGCAGGCAGCTTCGCACAAAATGAAAGATCGGCCAATGACCACGCGCACAATCCCTGGTATTCCAATACAGATACTACCAGGTTGCAGGTAAGCAATACAGAATGGAAAAAGATTCTTTCAGCCGATCTGTATGCGGTAGCCAGGGAAAAAGACACTGAGCGCCCGTTCACCGGAAAATATTGGAAAAGCACAATCAGGGGCACCTACTATTGTGCTGTTTGTGGTAATATGTTGTTCAGGTCCGATACCAAATTTGCCAGCACCTGCGGCTGGCCCAGCTTCTATGAGCCGGTTAGAAAAACTTCCGTTCGCTATCAGCCAGATGATTCGTATAACATGCACCGCACGGAAGTATTATGCGGTCGTTGCGATTCCCATCTCGGCCACATTTTTGACGACGGGCCACCACCTACCCATAAGCGTTTTTGCATGAATGCCATTTCACTCAACTTTGAACAGGATGTAAAAAAGAAGTAATACTTACCATGAAATATAAGATCGTTGTACCCGCCCTGCTTTTATGCAGCGCCGGCGCTTATGCGCAAAATATGTTCAACATGGCCAGTCTGCATACCGCAGATACACTTAGAAGCGAAAGACAGGAACAGGCCATTCGTTACCCTTCTCTTCGCCAGGGTTCGGTAACGGTGAATGTTTTTGGCTCAGGCCAATTCGATTCCGAAGATATAGATGGAAAAGCTTTTGCCAGCGGTAAAAGCCAGACCGCGCGAATCAGTTCCTTTTATACAATACCCATAACGCAATGGAACGGCAATGCCTTCAGTGCAACCGTTTATCACAACTACCAGTTCTTTAAATTTAGCGAGGTAAAAGGTCAGTTACCGGGAACACTACCAGAGAAAAGTAATTTTTCCAAAAGTACAGTTGGGTTGTCGCTCAATTTTTCAAGGACCGATGCCATTTTTCATACACCCGTTGTTTATGCTGCAGTTGTAACCGCCATTACAGATGAATTGAAAAGCATAAAACGATTCAACTTCAATGGCAGCATCGCCTTCCCGGTTAAATATACGGCAGGGGCTTCTCTTTCTTTGGGGGCGTTATTGCAAATTGATCCTTCTGCTCCATTCCCGGTATTGCCCATTGTGAACTATTACCAGCGGCTAAATTACAGCGGATTGCATTTAATAGCAGATCTGCCACAGGGCGTAATGCTGAAACAAACCTTGTTAAAAAACGCCTGGGTATACCTTGGAAGTACGTTCAATACTTTTACTTCGTTTTATGAGCCAAACAACCCATCGCTGCCTGAGCATTTTAGTTACAATACCATTGAGTTCAAAACCGGACCGGGGTTTGAATATCTTATAGGCAAATATGTAATGCTGGGTATTAGCGGAGGAATTAACACGATCGCTTCGGCCTCTATTATTGCCAAAGGTGATAATTACAAAGATGCATCCATCATGAATACAAACAAAGCAACACCATTTGGCGAGTTTCGTATTTCTCTATTGCCTTTTTAACAGCTGCTATTTTTTAATTCGTTTTCTGATGCGGCTTAACGATGGATTGGTAATGCCCAAAAATGAAGAAATATGATAAGCCGGTATTCGTTCAACGATATTGGGATGCTCTTCCAAAAGCCTGAGGTACCGTTCCTCATGAGAAAAGAACATAAATTCCTCGGTTCGTGATTGTGCATAGGAAAAAAATAATTCCGCCAGTAACCGGCCGAATTTTCCCCAGTTCGCATTTCTTTCATACAAACTGTTGAGGTTTTGGTAGGAAATAAAAACCACTTCCGAATCCTCCATTGCCTCAATATAATACCAGCAGGGATTTTGCGAAATAAAGCTTCTGAAAGAAACCACGAACTGGTTTTCTGAAAAAAAGAACAGATTCTTTTCGGTGGAGGTCTTTGGGTCGCTATAATATATGCGAAAAATACCTTTCACCACCAGGCCCAGGTCGTTGCACACCATGCTTTGCATATTAAAGAAATCACCTTTAGCAATCTTACGTGGTTTCCAGAACGCCAGGCTTTCAGCAATATCCTTATCGGTCAATGCTGCAAACTTTCGTAAATGGTTGGCTATTATTTCATCTTTTTCTGTCATGACGCACCGGTTTTATAAATAGAAAAACGTTACAAAGTTCAGCATTTACATTCGATTTAATTTTAACTTAAGTTAAAATTAGCAGTTGCAAGTGTAAACAGCACAACTATCTTTGCATCTGAAAACAAATACCTTAACTATGTCAATGTGGGAAATTGAAGCTTTAATAGAAAATAGTATCAACCTGGTAGGCGAAACAGAAGAAACGAACGAGAAAAAAATTAAACTCATTGGCAACCTGTATGCTTTACAAAAGCAGTTTGACTGCTCGTTTACCAATTTCAGGGTAATGGATGTTTTGCTCAAAACGGGATATACAAAAACGATCCCTTACACAGCATATCCCCACTACCCAGGGAATGAGGCGTTCTTTGAAGAGCTTATTCAAAAAGACCATATTGAATACATTTACCGCGATATAAAAGAAGATTGGAGTGAAGAGAACGAGATGGTAGCTTATTGGGAAAAGGAATCGGGCCTGATCTATATCGACTATGGCTCGCCACTAAGAAAAGATGAAGGAACAGTAGAAATAATGAACGTATTTGAACTGGGGTTATGCCTGGTGCGTGAGGCCCATAAGCTAAAGAATAAAGAATTGATATATGACCTAACGGCGTTTTTACTTATGACCGGGCCTTATTTTACTAAATCGAGTGCAGAAGAAATTATTAGTAAATACTTTGAAGAGATCAAAGCGATATGGTCTTCATACGATCATTCAGATTACGAGCCATTAAGTGAGTCTTTAACTATTCAGGAGCCAACACCTGATGATATGCAGTGGCGAGGTGGCGTAAGCGCAGATTTGATCCGATGGTTCTTAAATATACAATAATTCATACGTTGAAAGACCATATAAAAAAGCCCTCCCGATACATCGGGAAGGCTCATGATGCGGAAATTTATTTAATCATCTATTCTACATAACCTGCTGCTCTCAGCTTAGCCAGCGCTTCCATCAACATACAGGCGCTTAGCTGCGTTCGTAAAGCTACTTTTGTTTCAACCGGCGCCTGCCACCAATGATAACCAAACAAAACTACGGGGCTTTTTACAACACCGGTTGTCCATAGTATTTCGGCGCTGTTCTTTAGAAAATAAATGTATTTTTTCCTGTTGGCTTCAGGCAGGTCTTTATGCATGATCAACAAAGTAAGATAACGTACAAAAATACCTTTGAACAGGTTAACGTCATGGTCCTGCTGTTCTGCCCAATCGCTCAACACTTTGTTATTAGAGTTTACCAATGTGCTGGTTGTCCAGTCGGCAGTTTTAATAGCATCATTTAAATATACCTTATTCCCTGTAATGTTGTAATACTCCAATGCGGCGCCCATATAGGTACCGGCGTTATACGTCCAGTCACCTTTGGGATCGGCGATCTTTTCATATACGCGACCCGATTGTTGTACCACGCGGTTTTCCTTCATCCAGTTGTAAATTTTATCTAACCACTGCAGATCGTTGAGCCCGTTAACCACTTCTGCTGCGCCATACTTTTGCCATCTGCGCGCCGCTATAATAGCTGCCGGGCCATTCGACGGAATACCCTTGCTTTTGCCCGCATCTGTATTTTCATGGTTCCAGGCAATGCCGCCCCCATCAAAATCGTTCCACCCGGTAACTATCCATTGCCATAATTGTTTGGCCGAGGCCTCATAGCGGGCATCGCCTGTGGCTTCAAACGCACGCAGGTGCGCCATACCATGCCACCCCATATCGTCGTAATAATTATTGTAAAAGCTATTGCCATTTTTTGCTTTTACGCCTTCATAAAAATCGTTGATCTTATCTTTATAAAGATTGCCTTTTGTACGGGTATAGGCATCTACCAGCACATCGAGCCCATGAGCTTCGGGCCAGTAATCGAACTGGTTCACGGTACCAAAATTGTCGTTATTAAAATGGTGCTTGGTTGAGTTCCAGTAAACATTTACAAAGCTTGTGCTGCTGCTGTCTGCGGCAGCGCTCCAGTCGATATTGAATTTTGTGCTCTTATCGATGTATACATCGTTTATTTTACCGCATGCAAGCATACACCATGCACCGGTAATGAATATTAATTTCAGCATTTTCATTTTGTTTGTTGAACATCTGATATCTGGGTGTTTCAGGTTACAGGTTGCAAGGGAAGTCGTCAGATTCAGCAATCAAGGAGTGAATTTGTATTACCCTGTAACATGAAACCTGTAACTTGTAACTGTTAGTTAAAACCGGTACGCAAAAATTCAGAATTACTACGTTAGTATATAACTTCATGGGTATAATTGGCAGCATCGGCACTAAACGTAACAGTAATGCTGCATTTCTTTACGGTACGGTTCGGGAATTTGAACGAATAATCCCATGGGTTTTTATCTGTAGGATAAAAATTCACATAGAAAAACGCCCCTGTAGTACTTGCCGGCGGCTGATTGTCTTTGTTGGCGCTGCCTAATTTTTGCTCCGTTCCGCCAATGGTTATCCAGAAGAAATACCGGTCGTCGGGCCATTTTGTGGTAAAGTCAGGAACAATGTCATTCACCCGCCAAACGCCTTTGCCCTGGTAGGTTAGCGTTTCCCTTTTTTCGGGTGTACACATGATAAAATCAAGTTTAGTGATCTCTGTTATAGAAACAGATGCGGTACTAAAATCGAGGTTGATCTTATAGATACCGTCTTTAGCTACGGTAGCGCCATCTGCCGATTCTTTAAATGTAGTGCCGTTGGTATTTACCGAAAATGTTCTTGACACGCTTGTCTTAGAATCAACAAAGGAATACTTTTTACCCGCTACCAGCTTTGTATATATTTCGAATTCATTATTTCCAGACAGCGCTTTAACCGTTAATGCCTGCGCCAGGTTAGCGCCGCCTTCTGTTCCCTCACCGGTAAGGAACAATGCATCGGGTGCATCGATCCCAGTAGTTCTGGTAATATTAATGGTCCGTACTTTTTGAGAAACCAGTCTTGTCAGCCCTCTTGAAGAAGCTATCGTCCATTTCAGCTTTCCTTCTTCACCAGATGCTATACCAGCCAGCTTACCGATATTGTTCAAAACCTTATGCGTAATACTCGACCCCGTACTGGTACCGTTGTTATCGGCTGCCACTACAAACAACGGGCTTGAAAAATCGCCATTGGGTTTATCAAACAGCACATCGTAATAAACCACGCCATTGTCTTCAGCTACCGCCTTTTCCCACTCGAAATATAAAGTGGCCGAACCACCACTCTGCAGTTTTACATTACGCCCATCATCGGGCGCATACAGGGTGCTTACTTCAGTTACTTTTACTTCTTTGAAATCGTTATCATCCTTGTGGCAACCGGCGAAGGCTGCAAAGGCCAGGATAAAGAAAACTATTGATAATTTGTTTTTTTTCATTGTGTGTTAGTTAAAAATTAATAGCCATCGTTTTGAGTGAGTTTTTCGTTAAGCAGCCGTTCTGCTCTTGGAATGGCCCATAAATAGTCGCGGTTACGGTTAAAGCTGCCGGCAGGGAGTTTTATATAATTGTAACTGCCATTGATCTTATCGAATTTGGCGCCATGCCGTTCCTGGGGCAGCAGTGTTTCAGCTGTTTTCCAACGGCGGATATCAAAGATGCGCAAACCTTCCAGCGCCAGCTCTACACGGCGTTCATTGCGTATTACATCGCGTAATACAGCCTGGTCGTTACCGGGCAGGTCCATGGCCTCAGGCGTATTATCAAAACCGGCGCGTTGCCGTAACTTCTTTATCGTTTGGTCCCAAACGGTGCTGTTCATTTCATTCAATTCGTTTTTGGCCTCGGCATACATCAGCAACACATCGGCAAAACGGATCAATGGCAGGTTCAGGCTCGACTCCCAACCACCGCCTGTATACGCTGCCGGATCGGGATCGCATAATTTGCGATAGTAATATCCGGTTGGCGTTTGCAGCGTACCGGCCCCGTTATATTTATCGGGCGACGCAGGGCCATCGGGGTGAATAAAGATGGTATAAGTGTTACCCTTTCTATCGATCCACGTAGAACCATCGTATACAATGGTAGCACCCATGCGGGGATCGCGGCCCGCATAATCAGGGTCGGCAGCTGTCCATTTTTTACCGTTCTTCATCAGGTAACTATTTACCAGCTCCTGGGTGGGGCCGGCCAGGCAAAGCCGGGCAGCGGCACTCATAGGCGCGTAGTCGCGCAGGTTGGGCCAGGTGCGGTTTACAGGTACATACTGCAGACTTAAAATGATCTCGGGATTGTATTCATTCTTCACCCAAAACAATTGCTCATAGTTGTTGAATAAACTATAGGTACCATAGGTAGTACTATTGATGAGCTTACCGCAATACTCGGCCACTTTGGCCCAATTGCTTTCATACAAATAAGCGCGGGCATTCAATGCAATGGCGGCGCCACTGGTAATGCGGCCATTATCTGCAGCCTTATAATCTTCGCGTTTAGGTAAAACAGCAGCCGCTTCATCAAGTTCCTGGTGTATCCAGGCCATTATTTCGGCCTGCGGTTTACGCTCAACACCTTTCGATTCAGTAAGGTTGATGTCCTGCGTAAAATGCGGCACATCGCCATACCAGGTGGTGAGCTCAAAGTAAAGCGATGCACGGATAAAACGTATTTCAGCCTTTCGCTTTTCCTTCAGCTCATTGCTTATGGTGGTTACCCGGTCAATATTGGCCAAAAAGGTGTGACAGGTTTTTATACCTTCATAACAGGCTTTCCATTCACTGGCAAAACGTTCGTTCGATGCATCGGCCAGTCCCAGCGAAATTACCTTTTCATTAGTGGTTCCGTAGCCGTTATACACGTTATCGCTTAATATTTCATTCAGCATGAAATAATCGCTGGTGAACATTTGCCGGTAGGCCATGCTCAAAACCGAATTGGCTTTATCTTCCGTGGTCCAGTAGGTTTCATCGGTGAACTTATTGGTAGGTACTACATCCAGTTTCACACATGCGCTCAGCAGCAGCACCATCAACGGTATGATTAATTTCATTTTCATAATTCCTGTTTTCACTTGATGTGTTTTAAAATTCCACATGTACCCCTCCTCCTATATATTTAAGGCGTGGATAATTGCGGGCGCTGTTGGCGCCGCTGGCTTCCAATTTGTTATCGAACTCTGTAGACTCGGGGTCAACAAAATCAATTTTACTAAGCGTTATGAGATTTTGCCCGTTTATAAAAACGTGCAGTTTATTAATACCGAGCTTTGATGTAAGGCCTTTTGGCAGCGTATAGCCAAGCTGGATATTCTTCAACCGTGCATAGGCGCCGTTAAAGATGTTAAAATTAGAACCTTTGCCATAGTTATTGATGGTAGATGCAGTACCCGGTGCGGTTAACCGCGGCCATCTGGCATCGGGATTTGCAGGCGTCCAGTAGTTGAGCTGGTGCTCGAACATAACAAACGAATAGCCGCCGTGGAAGGGTTCAATGGTTTCTCCGCGCAGGGCCATATCACGTTTACCAACACCCTGCCACAGCATGTTCAGTTCAAGTCCTTTCCATTGAAACACATAGTTGAAGCCAAAGGTGAGCCGAGGAAAAGCATGTCCCAATACATAACGGTCGTTATCATTGATAATGCCATCGCCATTGCGGTCTTTGTATTTCACATCGCCGGGTTTGGGCGAAAAGCCAACAGGAAGGGCTGCGCTTTTGGCGTCATCGTCGTTCTGAAAAAGGCCATCGGTTTTATAACCGTAATAACTAAACAAAGGCAGGCCCACCCTTACGATGCGTTCAATTTCATCGGCCTTGCTTATTTGTTCATATCCTTCAAACT
Organism: Niastella sp. OAS944; assembly: GCA_024809215.1. Classification (GTDB taxonomy): domain Bacteria; phylum Bacteroidota; class Bacteroidia; order Chitinophagales; family Chitinophagaceae; genus Niastella. Next base: position 38,941 of record JANUBW010000004.1, read on the forward strand.
TAGTGACCTCATTCCATGAATCGGCTATATTAAGCCCAAATGAATGACTGAAGTCGCTATGACGAAGCGAATAATTCAGTGTCAACTCCCAGCCCTGGTTCTTCATTTCGCCCAGATTGGCTTTGGGTACTGCACCACCCAGCACCATAGGTGTTTGAGGTTTTAACAGAATGCCTTCGGTGATCTTATGAAAATAGTCGAACCCTACTTTCAGGCTTCCTTTTAAGAAAGTAGCGTCGGCACCCAGGTTATAAGAAGTGGTTGTTTCCCATTTCAGCTCGGGGTTACCAAAGGTATAACCCGTGCCGGGTACCGCAACGTTGTTAAAGCCATATTGGTTGATGAAGATCTCGTAGGTAGTAAAGGTTTGGTAGTCATCAATATTCTGATTACCCAGTTTGCCATAAGTACCCCTTATCTTCAGATCACCTATTTCGTTCTTCCAAAAATCAAAGAAGTTCTCTTCGCTTATACGCCAGCCCGCTGATACAGAAGGGAAAAATCCCCAGCGGTTATTTTTGGCAAATTTGGAAGAACCGTCGTAGCGGAAACTTGCTTCTGCATAATACTTATCGGCATAAGCATAACCCAATCTTCCGAAATAGGAATAGATGCTTCTTTCGGTAGTGCCACCAACTGTATTATAGCTGTTCTCATCAATGATAGTGCCATTGATAGGAATACCTAATACGGGATCAACAAACCGCTTTTTTAATTCCTGACGTTTTTGCCTGTACGATTCATTTGAAAAACCTGCCAGTGCAGTAACGTTGTGCCGCCCGGCAAAAGTTTTATTATAGTCGAGCATGGCCTGCACGTTCAACAGCGTTGCATTGGCGCTGAAATCTTCTATATGGTAATCTTTCGATGAGCCGGAATTAACAGGCGTTGTGTCGCCCGACAAATTGTAAACGGGCCAATAGAAGCGCCGGATCAACCTGTTTTCGGGACGAACATCCAAACCAACCAGTCCTTTTGCTTTTAACCCATCGAACAGCCTGAGCTCGCCATTCAAACTTCCCTGAAAATTATCGTTAATGGTCTTTGTATAACCGCCATGTTCCAGTTCGGCCAAAGGATTTCCATTGGTAAGCACGTCATTATTATAATAACGTCCAGCACTGTCTTTTAAGATATAATTATTGTACGCCGGCAGCCGCGATGAATTGGCAATAAGAAATCCCTCATCACCCTGAAATGCATTTCCTTCAGACCTGTTATACCAAAGTATGGCAGCCAGCTTTAACCGGCCAACCTGGGTGGTAACATTTGAACGAAGGTTATACCGTTTCAACCCAAAATCGGGGCCTTTGAAATTACTCTGCTGATTGTAATACCCCAGCGAGATCATGTAGCTGGTATTTGATGCCCCACCCTGCAGGCTGAGGTTATAATTTTGTTGCAACCCGTTCTTTAAAATGCCTTTCAGGAAATACTCACTATCACCTTTAGCGAATTGTCGTATTTGTTCAGGTGAGTAAATGGGCGCAGCGCCGGTATTGATATAGGAATCATTTCGCAGCAGCGCATTTTGATAACCCTTTAGCGGCTTGATCAGGATCTGTGGGTCCTGTGAGCCCACCAGGCCTGTGAAGCTAACTACGGGCTTCATGCCCTGTTTACCTTTCTTTGTTGAAATAAGTATAACGCCATTGGCCGAACGCGATCCATAAATGGCTGCACTACCGGCGTCTTTCAGAATGGAAATATCTTCAATATCATTAGGGTTCAGGTTATTCATATCGCTCACATCATTACTTATAACCCCATCTATAACCAGCAATGGCGAGTTATTACCAAACGTACTGATGCCCCGCAAATTGAGGTTCATCGAATTATTGTTGGGGTTCATATTGCGCTGCTGAATAACCAGGCTGGGCGACAAGCCCTGCAATGCCTGCATTACATTACCAACAGGGCGGCCTTCAATTTGCGCTGCCTTTATTTGATCTACGGCACCGGTAAGATCGGCCCTTCTTTTTGTGCCATATCCAATGATCACTACTTCATTTAAATTAACCGGCATTTTGTTCAGCGTAATATTCAATATCGTTTGGGCGCCCAACGCAACGGTCCTTGACTGGTAACCTACATAGCTGAACGTAAAAGTGGTTACTTCATCGGGCACCGACAGGCTGAAACTACCGTCGGCTTCCGTAATAGTACCGGTGCCATTACTGGCCCGTACATTTACGCCCTGCAGTGCTGTGCCCTGTTCGTCGACCACCTTACCTGTAATTACCTTACGCTGTGTTTGCGCAGGCGGCGCAGTAGTGATGGTTTTAATAACAATACTGTTTTTCTCCAGCTGATAAGTATAGGGTGTTTGCTTCAGGCAAAACGCCAGTACATCACTCACCGGCGCGTTGTTGAAATTAACCGTTAGCGGTTTAATATTTTCAAGCACCTCAGTTTCACATAATACTGCCAAACCTGCCTGTTTCCTGATCTCCAGAAAAACACGCTCGATGGAAATGTTGCGGCCTTTCAATGAAATGCTCTGGGCAAAAGTGTTTGCATTTACCTGCATCATAGTGGCAAACATCAGAAAGAATAGCAGCTTCATCGTAATGAGTGGTTTACGCAGGTTTTTAATGCTGTTAAATACAGACTTAATACCTGAATGTAAAATCATAGATTTGCATAGTTTTTTAATTGAGTTAAAGAAACGCTTGATTCAAAAAACAGTACTTTAAGGGCTGGTGTGTTCGCTGCACACCGGTCCTTTTTTATTAATACTGTTTAGTTATTTTTTTACATAGATCTTTCTTCCTTCAATAGTAAAATGAACCCGGTTGGTAGCCTCCAGCATCTTTAACACATCACTTACCTTAGAAAAGCGGGATACAGTACCCCAAAAGCGGGTTTCCGTAACCGGGCCATCATACACTATATCTACATCATACCAGCGAGCTACTTTTGCCATTACCGCTTTAATAGGTTCCCGGTTAAACATAAAGTAGCCTTCTTTCCAGGCTACGGCGTAACTGGTTTCCACCTCCTGTACATCCTCAATTTTATGTGTGCTTACAGTAGCCTGTTGACCAGGCTTTAACAGCACTTGCGACTGGTTACGGGTAACCTGCAAACTGCCTGTTAATAGTGTAGTAGTTTCGTGTGCATCTTCCTGGTAGGCGTTTACGTTGAAACTGGTACCCAGCACCCGTAATAAGGCGCCTGTAGATGTTTCCACGATAAAAGGATTACTGGCATCGTGTTTCACTTCAAAATAAGCTTCACCCGAAAGTGTTACCTTTCTTTCGCCCGGTTTAAAAACAGTTGGGAAGTACAGGCGGGTAGATGCATTCAACCAAACTTTTGTGCCATCGGGTAATGCTATTTGGTACTGTCCGCCCTTAGGTGTTTCCAGCACATTTATTTCGTCGGTATTGTTGGGAGTATTAACAGTTCCCTTTGCCACCAGCAAACCGCTTTTTTTCGTAAAACCGGTGGCGTTATTATCCATTGTAATATCTCCATCGGCCACCTCTTCGAGCAGAATAGATCTACCGCCGCCCAGTTTTAGTACGGCCTGGTTTTTACCAGGAACAATGGTTGCCGTTGCATAACCGGGTTGTTTGGCATTGTTCTTTGAATGGTTTTGAAACAGTAAGAAAAACGCCAACGATGCCACCACAATAAAAATGGCGGCTATTCTTACATAGAAGACTAAAGGCGTGCGTTTTGAGGAAATGATGGGAACCTCCTGAGGAGCGCCTAAACGGCTTTCAATACCTGCTGAAATGCGCCTGAGCGTTTCGCTGTCAATGCCGGCCGGGGCGCCAAAAGCCTGTTCATATTTATCCAGGGCTTCGGCAGCCTGCTCCCTGGGGAGGGCCTTCAGCCAGGTAAGAAATTCATTTAATTCAGCAGGCGTATGTGTTTGCTGTGCTACCTTCTTAAGAAAATCCTCAAATGTATTTTGGTCCATATCGCGGGTAAGACACGCAAGTCGGGAAAAAGGACCCCACCGTAAAAAGATTTTTTTAAAAAAGCCAGTTCTTAAGATATTTAATGAACTCGTATTTTCTCATGGTAGCCAGGCCCTGGTACAATAGTTTCTTCACTACATTTTTGGAGGAGCCTACCCGTTGTGAGATCTCATCGAGACTTAAGTTTTCGCGGGTACTCAATGTAACGATGATCCTTTTTTGCGGCGATAGCCTGGAGAGGGCTTCATCGCCCAAACGCATACCTTCCTTAAAGGTCAATTGCTGTTCAGGTGTTTCGGTTTCAATTTCCTTATGAGAACTGTTCTTTATAAAGGTCAGTTCGTTTTGCTGTTTTCTTAATTCGTTCAGAAACCTGTTTTTGGCAGCTTTAAATAAATACGGTTTAACCTGTTGTATGTTTACCAGCTTTTGTCTGTTTTCCCACAGTTTAACAAATACTTCCTGTACGATGTCTTCACACAACGCATCATCATTGCACAAACTTTTAATAAAGGGATATAGTATGGGAGTATAATACAGATACAATTCACGAAAGGCCTGCCGGTCACCTTCGCTTATAAGCATAAGCAGATCATTATCAGAGGTCCTCATCATACTTGGCAAGATTAAGATTGAACCTTAGTAATCGTTAGTTTGAGATTTGTAGCAGTTCAAAAGTAGAATAAAATTATGTGTTTAGCTATAACGATTAAGAAGTTTACAGAAAATGTATATAAATATCTGAGCTACACTACTTTAGTGAAATAAAAAAGCCGAAGAAGATCTCCGGCCTTTTTGTGCTTTATATACTTAATATTCTAATTATAATAACAGATATAAGCTACATCTGCATCACACTTTACTTCAAATGACGAATTTGCCGCTACTTCAAAAGCATCACCTTTTTTGTAACTAAGCCATTCGCCGCCGCTCAGCTTTGCACGCAGTACACCCGAAACAATTTCCATAATTTCATGTGACGAGGTATTAAATACATACGTTCCCGGTTTCATTACTCCTACGGTTGCCTTACCTTTCTCTGTAAGGATACCAAGGCTTTGAACTTTTCCATCAAAATATACATTATGCGAAACAGAACTGCTCATGATGTTTAATTTATTAAACGTTGTTTATTTTTTGATGCCCTCAAAGATAGCCATTTCTATTTATGGATTCCAGGTGATTATGCATCAAATATGATTCACATCCTCAAAATCATGAAAAAATTTATCCTTGTCATCTGTACCTTTTTTGTTTTAATGGCTAATTCCGGCAGCTGTCAGCCTGTTGATACCTTAATAGATGTTGGCGGTTACCGGCTCCATTTTCATATTATAAAAGGAAGCGGAATGCCGATCTTGTTTGAAGGCGGGGCCGGAGCCGATGTGAGTATTTGGGATACTATTTTAAAGCCAATAGCTGATATTACCAATGCAACACTTATTACGTATGACCGCGCCGGTTTTGGGAAAAGCGAACTGGACACAAGCAATCGCGACCTGGCCAATCATGGAATTCTACAAGGTATTCAGGGACTGGAAACAGGACTGAAAAAATTGGGTTATGGCAGGAACATAATGCTGGTAGGCCATTCCTACGGTGGCTTTTGCGCAACGCTGTATGCAGCCCGGCATGTAGAAAAGGTAAAAGCTGCCGTGTTGATCGATGCCAATCATGTTTGCTGGTTTCAGGATACTTATGTTGATAGCGTTATGAAATTGAGAAAAGACCATTGGGCAAAGAATAAGCCAACTAACAACTGGGCCGATTATTACGCAGGCCTCAGTTTAGCAAACACCGTGGAGCTTATGAAACAATCGCCGTTCCCGGCCACCGTGCCAGTGATCGATCTGGTTGCGGGCAATGTAGCGCCGTTCCCGGATTCGGCCGGTGGTGTGCGATGGAAAGCCTGCCACAAACAATTTGCCGATGCCCAGCCCAACCGCCAGGGCATTACCGCTTACGGTTGCGGGCATATTATCTTTAGAGATAACCCGGTCCTCGTCATTAGCACCATAGTAAAAGCATATACCGGTACGTTAGGTAAGGGAAAAGGCGATGCAATATTGAACCGCTTTCTTTCGTACAATATTGAGGCCGTTAATGAACAGCGGAAGAAGTAAGTCAGTCCAAAGACAAAGGAGTCCTTCTTTTTTGATATTTTCGTAAACCAACACCCTTAAAACAAACCTAAACGATGAAAAGAACGCTTTTTGCTTTACTAACACTCATTACCCCCCACATTTTCGCACAGGACAACCCTACAGAGCTGGCCAAACCAATTGTGGCAGAAGGGAAAAGACTTTACCGGTCAGAAATGGCCTCCTGGTATGGCACCGACCTGTTTGTAGAACGCTACAAAGACATGGCGAACGTGGGTGGTTACTTCTCGTATTCTGACAACGGGACTGAAAAATGTATTTTCTTTTCAAAAGCCGATAACCCGAAAGTATTAGGCACCATTTCTTTTGACAGCACGTACAATACCAGAACTGCAAAGACCGACTTAACCCAAAGAGAATTAACTTCAGCAGAAGTTGATCTGTATGCCATTAGAAAAATTGCTTTGGCTGAAATAAACTCCGACACATTATTTAAGCGTTACAAAAACACCAATTTCAACCTAATACCCCTAATAAATGGTGGCGAAAAGAAAGTATATGTATTGACTGGGCCACAGCAAACCGGCGTTGTAATTTTTGGTAATGATTATTTACTCACGTTTGATAATAACAACAGCCTCTCCGGCAAGAAACAGTTACATAAAAACATTATTTCGGTGAGCTATGGCGGCAAAGAGCAGGAAGGCAAGACAATTGAAGGGGCTGTGCATACTCATCTTCCCGAAACGGGCGATTTTATAACTGCAACCGACATTTGTACATTAATGCTATACGAAAAATTCACTAAATGGAAACAACACAATGTTGTCTCTAAAAACTATCTAAATATCTGGAATTGCCTCACCGACCAATTAATAGTAGTTCCAATGAGGCATCATGACAAATAAACAACAACCACCAAAAATAAAAGAAGCAGCTCTACGTTCAATATGATCGGCATTTTGCCACACGCCTCTACATTTGTCAATTTTAAAACAACGAAGAAGAGTTTTACTTTTGCCTGCCATAAAACTGATCATTAATGAGTGAAACAATCAGCAATACCGTAACGCTCCGCTTTCTGGCGGAGCCATCAGATGTTAACTTCGGCGGAAAAGTACATGGAGGCGCCGTAATGAAATGGATCGACCAGGCAGGTTATGCCTGTGCTGCCAATTGGAGCGGGCAATACTGTGTAACTATATACGTAGGCGGTATCCGTTTCTTCAAACCCATTTCAATAGGAGATATAGTTGAAATTACCGCTACTGTTATTTATACCGGAAACACCAGTATGCATATTGCCATTAATGTACAGGCCGGTAACCCGCGCCGGAAAGACAGAATAAAAACCACACACTGTGTGATGGTATTTGCTGCAGTGGATGATAATGGCAAAACAGTACCTGTGCCTAAATGGGTGCCAGAAACACCAGCTGCAAAAGAGATGGAGAATTATGCCAAAAAGTTAATGGCGCTAAGACAGGATATTGAAGATGAGATGAAGCCATACATGTAAAAGAACTTCAGCCCTATGAAACAACTCCTGACAATAATAGCCGGGCTATTTCTGACAGCATTAGCTTATGCCGATTGTGCAATGAATAGCCTCGACGTATTTCCCAAAGGACAAACTATAAGACAAAACTCAATTTTCATTCTTGAGGGTTACGCAAACAGTCAAAATGTAATTGTAGGCCTTAACAAGAAATACGACGTTTACTTAAAAAGCGGAGAAAAAAAGATAAAGCTGTTAGTAGTTGAAATTCTTGTAGGAGAATTTGAATTAACACAAGCAGTATTACGACCTGAAACAGCATTAGAAGCTGACCTTGAATATACAATGTATATTGATAGTTTACCGCAAGATGAAAGTTTCGTAAAATACAATTACACAACTCACAAACCTGAGTCGTTTACATACAAAGTGATTGCAGGAAATGATATTGAACAACCGGAACTTTCATCAAAACCAACAGAACTAAAAAAGACCCTTACACATTTCGGGTGCGGCCCATCGATCCATGTTGTTTTTAGCAACCCGGCCAAAGACAAATCAGAGATAATTATTAAGACAACAGTAAAGAATTTAAAAACGGGAAAGGAAACGACCTATTACATAGAACCTGATGGCAACAAAATAAACGTAGGGCACGGGATGTGCGCAGGTGCTTTTAATTTCGAAGACAGTAAAGAGTATGAAGTAGAATTTTCGTTCATGGATTCAACTGGTAACCTGGCTGCCTGGGCTGGTAAAAGAATAAAATTTACCAGGCCAACTAAAGAAACAAAATATGATGAGAAATAGCGATAAAAACTTTGAAACTGAAATTTCTCAGCTTAAAGGCATTGACATTACTTCGAAAGTAATTAAAATAGCAAACGACACCTCATTTGAAAACATAATTGCACTGCTGAAAATATTGAGAACTCACAAAGTTCCATTTGCATTGTATGACGGCTACTACCCTTCGCCAAGTGACCCGGGCGCTTATTTGAGTTATTCACAGGAACAAAATGAAACAGAGAATGCCTGGAGTATGACTTTGGGAAATCACCGTTGGAGCGGAGGAATATATACCATTAGCGAAAATAACATAGCCCTGCAAATACATAACCTGGTAAGGAACAACCAAATTGATTCAATAGAGATTGATAAAGTTGTATTCTTTTCCCATTATGAAAAGGAAAATAAAGACAAGAACCGCAATAAAAATGCTTTGTTATATGGAATACATTCAAGCATAAATAATATTAACCCCGAATATTTGATCTTTGGCTTCTTTTCAAGTGACAATTACGGCCCTTATAATATTTTTAAATTAACCAACGACAAACTATTTATTTATAATAGTGAAACCTGGCATTCGCAAAGACACAGCCGCCTGGGTTATTTGTTTGAAGGACCGGAACTATCAAAGGAAAAGTTCAACATCGCAAAAGAACTGCAATATGAGATCCCATTCGACTTATTAAAACAAAACTGGAGTGGGTTTTATACAACAGATAATAAAAACGAAGACAAATTTATACTGGAAATTAAAACAAAAGACTTTCACAGAACGATCTCAATTGACAGTTATGATATTGAAACAGATGAGCTGCCGGTAGAAATTAGAAAGTACAGGATGAAAGTTCAAAATGCAGTAAGACAATTAATGGAATACAGCGCATAAAACGAATATGACCACCACAAATACTGAAAAACACGATACGGCAAAACGACTTAAAGCGATCTTTATAGGCTCCATTGGCAACCTGGTTGAATGGTATGACTGGTACGCTTATGCAGCTTTCGCTCTATACTTCGCGCCCGTATTCTTCCCCAAAAGTAACCCCACCGCTCAGCTGCTCGATACGGCAGCCATCTTTGCAGTAGGCTTTCTTATGCGCCCCATAGGTGGTTGGTTATTTGGCAGTATTGCAGACCGGGCCGGGCGTAAAACTTCCATGACACTGTCTGTTCTGCTAATGTCTGCAGGTAGTCTTATGATCGCTTCGGCGCCTTCTTTTGCCACAGCCGGTATCCTCTCTCCTATTATCCTGCTTACAGCCCGGTTGATACAGGGGCTTAGTGTAGGCGGAGAATATGGCACTTCAGCGACATACCTAAGCGAGATCTCGACGAAGGGAAAACGTGGTTTCTATTCCAGCTTTCAGTATGTTACGCTTATCGGCGGCCAGCTTATTGCCCTTGGTGTACAAATGTTGCTGCAAAAGGTATTTCTAACTTCTGAACAGTTACACGACTGGGGCTGGCGGATCCCTTTCGTAATTGGTGCTGTACTTTCGTTATTTGCGCTTTTCATCCGCCAGCATATGCAGGAGACAATTGTGGTAGAGAAAAAGGATGTAAAACGTGGCTCTGTTATCACTTTATTAAAAGAACATCCGCGTGCGGTGCTTACGGTGGTTGGCCTTACCATGGGCGGCACATTGGCTTTTTATACCTATACCACCTACATGCAGAAGTTTCTTGTAAATACGGTACATCTTAGCAAAGAACGTTCTACACAACTAACTTTCTGGCTCATGCTGATCTACGCGTGCATGCAACCATTGTTTGGTATGCTGAGCGATAAAATAGGCCGTAAACCTCTGCTGGTGGGCTTTGGCATATTAGGAACTTTATTCACAGTGCCAATTCTTACGGCCATCAGTCATACAACTACCGAGTGGAGTGCATTTTTCCTGATCTTAGCAGCGCTGATCATCATTAGCGGATATACCTCCATCAATGCTGTTGTTAAGGCCGAACTATTCCCTGCCGAAGTCAGGGCGCTGGGCGTAGGATTGCCTTACGCGCTCACTGTTGCGCTCTTTGGGGGTACGGCAGAATATATTGCGTTATACTTTAAGAAGGCAGGCCATGAGTCGCTGTTTTACTGGTATGTAACTGTATGTATCCTCATTTCGCTAACCGTATATGCAGTTATAAAAGATACAAAACGCACTTCTTATATTGATAAAGAAATACGCTGATTACCTTTTAAAATAATCTTTCACTAACCGGACTCAGTATCGAATAACCAGTATCATTGGAAAGAGCAAAAAAAGTCCGGGCCATTGCTGACCCGGACCTGTTTAAACCAAAAGCTTACTGAACGATGCGGGAAACAGGTTCCCAGTATACCGACTCGCCTTTTTTGTCAATGACTATGATCCGCACCCAGATCTTAGCCGCTGACTCAAACCCGCTGAACGTATGTTGTGGCTTAAGTGAAGTTTCACTTATCCAAACACTTTGTTGCGTTAACGGATCGGGTGTATACTGGTGTACGTAGGCCCTTGCACCAGTCATCCGCTTTATACTGATGGTGACCTGACCCGGCATTTCCAAATCAACCTGCAATTTAGGCATCTCTTTTGGTGAAGCGCCCTTATCGGCATTAAGGTCAAAACCGCTCTCCAGGAGTATGGTTTTATCACCTTTGGCAGTTTGGGTTACGTAATGTGCCAGGTCCATAAGCAACTCCCGCAGTATGGCCTTTTTATCGTCCTTAATAGATACCAACACCCTGCCGCGACCGCCGGCAGCTGATAACGCGGCTATATATTCGAGCAGCGTTTTTTCTATCAGTTCTACCAACGGTCCTGCATTTGGAAATTGGGCACTTTGCTTTATACTGTCGAGGATACGACGGGTGATTTTTATTAATTCGCCATCGCGGCAGTATATAAACGAAGAAATGATCTTCTTTTTCATAACATTTAATTTAACAATGAATAAAATGGTTTTTGAACACACGCTACTTACACAGAACCTTACCAGTTAATTGGCCAATAACGAATAGGAAAGGCATACGAATGACTGCAATACCTGCCTTGACTGCAGGATCCTTTATACTACTACCATAAGATCATAGTAAAACAGAAAGACCGGAATGCAAACATCCTGTTTTCACGGAACGGAGGAGCTAATTAGCAGACATGTCGGGACTTATTTTGCGATTGTTATACCGGTGATCAATTGACAATTCGAAGATACGATGGCCAGCATGCGACTTCCAAATTTTGGCAACACTTGGCAACACTTGGCAACATTTCCTAGGTAGAACTACTTAGTGCCTCGTCTTTTAGCGGCATTATTGAGTTGTAAAATCCTGACCATCGTCATGGTTTTATAACGCTATTAGTTATCCTAAATTGATTGTAAAATCGCTTCACTCGTATCGTTCGCATTGACAAATCAAAGATATGGGTGTCAAATGCAGATTCAATCAAGCCCTTTCAAAAGTGTCGTCTTTTGTCGTATAATGTCGTAAAATGTCGCGAAAAGAATGACCGCCGTCAGCGAATTTGCAGCGAATTTTGGGCTATTTCTACTGGAGAAGAGTAAAGCATGATGTAATCGAAGATGGGTTTAATCCTAAAATGGCTATACGAAGAGTGATGATAATCCTACTATACCTATACAATTGAAAAATTGAGGAACTCCTAAAAAGATTATTTCGTCGATTTATAAAATTAAACGGTCAACCTGAAATCTTAAACCACCTGACTTAATAGTTAAACGATCGTCCAAATGATTTAAATGACCATTTAAATGAATTATACGAGGGCTTAATTCATTTAACCAAGGGCTCAAAAGATCAAATCAATCGATTCAAAAAATTAAACGATCGTCCAAATGATTTAAATGACCATTTAAATGAATTATACGATGGCTTAATTCATTTAACCAAGGGCTCAAAAGATCAAATCAATCGATTCAAAAAATTAAACGATCATCCAAATGATTTAAATGACCATTTAAATGAATTATACGATGGCTTAATTCATTTAACCAAGGGCTCAAAAGATCAAATCAATCGATTCAAAAAATTAAACGATCATCCAAATGATTTAAATGACCATTCAAATGAATTATACGATGGCTTAATTCATTTAACCAAGGGCTCAAAAGATCAAATCAATCGATTCAAAAAATTTAACGATCGCCCAAATGATTTAAATGACCATTCAAATGAATTATACGATGCCTTAATTCAGTTAACCAACGGCCCCAAAGATCAAAGCAACCGATTCTTAATATGATACCGGCAATTCAATAAACCCGTCATTATGCCATTTTATTTTCATTGGCTCCCCCGCATCCTGTATTGTTTCTTCATTTACATTTTTCCCTGTACCGTAATTGATCTGTTCAAAGGGGCTTTTATTGACATTAACAACGATCACGATCCTGCTGCCTTTGCCCAGCTTACGGCTGGTGAAATAGCTATTGGTGAATGGCAGGCGGGTCTTTTTTCCCGGCACCAACAGGTTGCGTTTAGTATTGTCGGTGGCATAACTGCTCCGCCCCATAAAATAAGAGAGGTAGAAATATTTCCCGTCGGGCATTTCTTCAAATAGCGCAATGCTGTAATCCATATCCTTTTTATTCATCGTTACGCTCATGTTGCCGGCGAAATTACCGCATAGTTCCATTGACTCCTTCAGCGGCTCACTTTTGAACATAAGCCCACCGCCACTAAACAGGCTATCATAGATCACCTTGTTCACATAGTAATAGCTATGGCGTTTGGTCCTATCCTTAAAATCGATCTCCAGGTAGGAATAACCTGGTTTCTTTGGCATTGCCTGCGTCAACAACCCGCCTTCGCGGTTATCGAGGTACAATCGGAGTGTATCTGAGGCCACCGCCTGCAACGACGATACATGCTTCCATTCATTGCTGCCCATGGGCTGGTAATTGATCTTATCTTTCAGGAAACCTGGCCGCACAGCTCCTTTCAGGATATAATCGAACCACTCATAAATGATCGCATGAATAGGCACGTTAGCTATGGGATCAATTCTATAACCGGCAAAAACAGAGTCGGGGAAACCCTGCGAGCCAAAGTGACCGTAAGGCCCAATAAGCAGATAATGCTCCGCTTTAGAATTGTACTTCAGGTGCTGCCGCATGTAATACAAGGCGCCTACCTGCCCACCATCATAATAACCTGTAGTGGTAAGTACAGGTATGGTGATCTGCGCAAAATCTTTTTTATACGGGATCATATTCTGCCAATAGGCATCGTAAGCGGGATGCTGAAGCCAGCGGCGAAACATGGTATTCGTTTTTCCTATAATACTGTCCATCGTTGGGTAAGCCGTGCCCAACGCAAACCATTTCTGTTGCATTTCATTCCATTTATTATCCCGGTAATCTTTTTCATCTAAAAATTTATTATTGGAAACATAAAAGGCCCACGAGAATGGAAACGACATAACAACATTATTCATCATCGGCACGTCCAGCCCCGGTGCAGCAGAAGCGGAAGGGACAATGGTTTTTAAGGCCGGATGTAATTTCTTGCACGCTGCCCATTGCGTAAAACCGTTGTAACTACCGCCCATCATACCCACTTTGCCATTGCACCAGGGTTGTTTGCTTATCCAATCAATTACGTCATATGCATCCCGGCCATCATATTCATAGGCCAATACGTTGGCGGTAGCACTGTATCGCTTCCCTCTTGTATAAGCCATCACCCCCACATAACCCTTATCTGCAGCCAGCTTCACTTTTCGAATATCTGTAAGCCGTGCATAAATGGTGAACTGAAATATTACAGGCAATGGTGCCGAGGCATTTCTTTTTCGCACCATCAATGCAGACACATAAGCTCCATCTCTTGTTTTTATCAGCAGGCTATCCTGTACAATATAGCTGCTGTCTGCTTTCACAGACTCCACCGTTACGTCCTGTGCCTGGATACAGGTAGACAATAAAAGACATAGCAATGCCAGTGAGAATTGTAGTCTCATACATTCATTTTTAATATATCAGCGTTAAATTATAGGATGCTTCTGTTTTTAAGCGCGGCCGACTGCCGGCCCGATACAGTGAAAGTTTGTCCGCCCTGCAGGCTTACATCGAGCCTGCCATCATGCAGCGGTTTTATTTTTGAGATGTAGTTTATATTGATGATAGCGGTGCGGTTCACCCGAAAAAACTGATCTGCAGCAAGGATCTTTTCCAAATGATTTAACGAACGTTTTACAAGCGCTTTACTGCCCTCAAAATACAATCTTGCATAATTGCCGCTCGATTCTATCCAACTAATCTGGCTCACTTTAATAAAATGACACCGCTCCCCTTCTTTAATAAAAATGGTTTGCTCACCGGGGTGTTCCTCTCCTTCGGATGCCAGTCTTGCCCGTGTTCTTTCAATAGTTTTCGCAAAACGTTCTTCCCTGATCGGCTTCACGAGATAATCGATCGCATCTACATCGAAAGCCTGTACGGCATAATGATTGAATGCCGTAGTAAATATCACTTGTGGAACGGTATCGAGTGATTCAAGCAGATCGAAACCCGAGCCACCGGGCATTTGCACATCGAGGAAAATAATTTCAGGTTGCAATTGCCCTATCATGTTCGCTGCATCGGTAATATTGGCGGCCTCGCCCACTATTTCAATTTCAGGCCAATTGCTTAGATGCCGCCTGATCTCATCACGTGCCAGCCGTTCATCATCCACAATCAGTGCTTTCAGCTTTTTCATACCAGCGGGGTTTTAATGATTGCTTTTACCGTTTGTACCGTTTCCTGTTGTAGACGAAAGACTGATTTGCCGTCAAACTGCAGTTGTAATCGTTCTTCCAGATTACTCAACCCGATGCCTTTTTTCAACCCGTCATTGAGCATTCCGGTGTTCTCCACAGTAATAACGATCTCGCCGGCGACACTGCTTATTTCCGTTTTAATAAAGCCGCCTTGCGGTTGCTGGCTGATGCCATGTTTGATCGCATTTTCTACAAGGGTTTGAATGCCGAGGTGTAGCACCTGCTTATTCATTAATGCTTCATCAGCCTGTATGCTTACCTTCAGCTTTTCCTCAAACCGGATCTTCTCCAGTTCAAGATAGTCCTGAACTAATGCCAGCTCATGCTTCAATGAAACAAGATTTTTCTGTTCCTGATACAGCGAAGTACGCATCAGCTCTGATAAAATATCGATGGCCCGCCGCGCCGCCTTCGGATCTTCGATCACCAGCGCTTTGATGCTGTTAAGTGAATTAAAAAAGAAATGCGGGTTGAGCTGCGTCGACAGGTTATTGAAAGCAGCTTCCTTCGACATCACTTCCAGCCGGGCCGCTTCTTTTACAGCATTGATCTCTCGTTGTGCATAATGATAGGCATAATAAGCAAGCAGCCAGATCGACATCAGACGAAGGCCGGTGATAAAAACCACAAAGGACTGCGCCTTAAAAGCATCTTCAATTGTTCCTCCAAATCCAGGCCGAAACCCAAGCCGTACGAAATAATTTTTGGTGATGGTGAACACCATAAATACAACTGCCATCACAATAATGACAGGTACCAGGCGTACCATCAGGTTCGGTAAGCTCAGTGTATGCCAGCCCAGCCTGCGGGAAAGATTTCTGTAAAGGTGCGAAGGAACAATATAGATGACAAGGTCAAGCACATAATGTATGATCGCCAGCTTGTAGCTAAAACCGATACCCATGTAACCGGCATAGGCCCATTGCAGCGCAGCAAGCGACCAAAAGATGAGCTGACATTTCCAATATAACGAGATGGTATTTCGTTTCTGCATGTTAGAGTACAAAACAAATCTTTTTCTTTGTAATTTGGAAAGCGGGAGTACACGAATGAGGAAATATGGTGGATGAACGACAGTCAAATTAGTTGATCAAAGTGGTTTAAAAAGAATATTTTGTAACGTATGTTCTACAATTATGGAGTTAGATAATTTTAAATTCAATCTTTCAAGGCTTAAAAAGTGCGACCAGTATTGGGATGAGATGAACCCGGTTTCAGGCGGCAGGCTTTGCAATAAGTGCGACAAAAAGATTATTGATTTTTCAAATATGACATTTTCAGATATTGCATTTTATATGTCTGAAAACAAAGAACCTGTTTGTGGATTTTATCGCCCAGAGCAATTAAAACAAAAAAGCATATCGAAAAGTAAATTGCCAATTGCAGTTACACTGACAACTCTTCTAACAACATCAACAATATCAAAAGCAGAAAAAGCTGCTATTCAAACTGAACAGAATACTTTGCAAAAAAAATCTTTTCAAGATATTAATATTGAAACTCCAATTATAAACGCCCAACAAGAAATTGACACAATTTACTTTGTCGGTAATGTGCAATACTTTGACACAACAAAACAGGTAAATATGCCGGTTTCCTTTGCTTCGGTTATCATAAAAGGAACAAGGAACGGTGTGGCGGCGATGAGCAATGGCTACTTTAAATTAACTTACCTACCAACTACTGACAGCGGTAATCTGTATTTAGTAATATCATCGATTGGGTTTGAAACAAAAGAAATTGAAGTTGCATTTAACGGACAAAAACAAATTGAATTAGGAACAATAATCCTTGAAAAGTACGAAGGAGAAATATCAGAATTTTGGGTAACAACAAAGAAACGAAGTAGGCTGAATATATTTTGGCGTACAATAACAAAACCGTTTAGGTGATATAAAACAAAAAAGGCTTCAAGTTCAAATACCTGAAGCCTTTTTTGTTCTTACCCGGCTGTATACTTAAAGTTGTGAATAATAACTTCCACCTCTTTGCCATCAGAAGGCGCGTTGCCATCATATAACCATAGATTCATATGAATAGGCATGCCTAAAATACTAATGCTTGATGCAGGCGAACTACAGGTAGCGATAGCAAACAGGTTGGTATCATCATTATAAAAACCACCCATGCTTTTAAATACTACTGAATTAGGGCTGCGTGTAAAGCGGTGTGTAGTGTAAGTACCGCTTAGTGAAAAGTTCTTCGAGTACTCCCATGGGCCCTTACCACCGGCAGCAGGCCATACCGTGTAGTTTAAGTTTGGCCAGGCATCATTTCCCCAGCGTGCAAACTCAATATCCATTTCATCGTACCTGTCGTTACCCGAGTAATTAAATAAACCCAGTACAATGTTTTTGTTGAACGAGCCAATGGCGCCTTCTACCTGCCATTGATAAGTGCCGTAACCAAAGCTTTGTGTGCTATAGATCTCAGCACAATTCCATTTACCGGTAGTTGGGTTCTTAGTGACCTTTAAGTGTAATCTTCCATTGGCATCAACCCAGGCATTACTGCCATTGAAAACATTGGGGCCGGGACCTTGTGCAGCTGTACCTGTGTTTCTGATCGTCCACGTATATCCGCTAAACTGAATGGTAGTAGATGCACGTGCCAGAGAGGTTACTTCGCTTTGTGAAGTGGAGGAATTAATCTTATCGGTGGCTGAATTCTTTTTGCAGCTGGCTGCAAGCACAACGATCGCCATTGCATACACGAAATGTTTCATTAGGTAAAGTTTAAATTATAAAAAAGGATGCGCTCTTCTTTCTGGCCAAAATGATGCCAGTGTAAGTAATGACCGGTGCTAATAATTTTCAGCAACTTTTTCTCAGCGGAGATTTGCATAATCGTTCAAGCGTGTCACTAACTGCTTATGCGGCGGGCAAGCATAAGTAGTCATATCTGCCGCCTGTAAAAAATTGGGTGTTTTCACGGTGCATAACACATTCAATAATTGTTTAACTTGAATACATTGTAAAGTATTAATCTTGCGTATACCTCATATTCCTGACATTTAAATCCCTTCGAAGACAATTGATTCAGCTTTATTGTTTCTCTCGTGTAGGGAAACTTAGCATTATATTTTTCACCTTAAATATTCAATAATGTCTGACAAGAGCATAGTTCAGCCAGAGGCAGGTATTGCCTCTGCCCACGCAGGTATCGGCGGTTTACGCCCTGGTACCATCCAGTTAACATTTAAGGAAGGAATTGTTGCCAAAAGTGTTCATGAATCACTTGACCGGATCTTTAAATTACATGGCTGCATTGGATGTGGATTACTTGGTATTGACCTCCGCCTTCGGATAGAGGATCCAATCTTCAGTAAACTACGCGACATTGATGGATTGATTGATGCTACTATTTTCCGTTAAACTAAAGGCATAACCAAGATGCAGGCTATTCAACAATCAGGTAGTACACATACATTGTGTACTACCTACGATGCTTATGACCCAATATTCCTGAAGAAGGTATTGCCTTACATACAGTATATTGAAGTAACGCCCGATACTATAGCAAGAGCCTTGGATGACAGAATTACGTTAAACGAATCGATCATTAACAGTCTTCTGGATGTTTTACCATTTGTAAAAGTAATAGCGCATGGCGTTGGCCTTTCTATTGGCAGCTATGATGATTACTCAAAGGCTTATATAAATTTACTTGATGAACTTATTGAAACTATACCTTTGGCATGGCATAGTGAACACCTTGGTTATGTAAGAATAAATGGCCAAAATTTAAATACTATGCTTGCCTTACCCCGCACCAAAGAGATGCTAGACCTGATCTGCGCGCGGGTATGCCTTATACAAGACCGGTATAAGATCCCTTTTCTGCTGGAAAACATTGTTCACCTGCTACCGGATGCACCTGCCGATTTTTCAGATGCGCAATTCCTGAATGAGCTGACAAAGCGAACTGGCTGTGGGCTTATCCTGGATGTTTACAATTTAGAGTGTGATTCGCATAATCATCGTTTTGACATATCCGGTTTCCTGGATGAGTTAAACTTTTCACCGGTTAAAGAGATCCATATTGCAGGAGGCACTGAATATAAAGGGTTCAAATTGGATATTCATTCCAACATCGTTAGCGACAGCACTATTGATCTCACTTTGCAAATCCTGAAACACCCCGCCTGCCAGGTAGAAACCATCAATTATGAACTGTTGCCTGAGGCTGTTAATGTACTGGGCCATGATGTAGTGTGTGAAGAATTAAAGAAATTATCTAAGATATTCAATACCCCCACTCGTGAATTTACAGGAATTTCAAGTTAAGATGCTGGGCCTTATAAAATCAACCTACGAACCCTGTGAACAGGATTCAGTATATTTACGTGAGCTTAGAACCTCAAGAGAATTATGCCTGGTAAAAGAAATATGCATCTGGTGGCGGTGTTTCCAGATTGAAAATTATTGCCCCTTAACATCCGAGTGGTTAAAACAGCAGAATTTACTGGAACACTGTATTGAGGAATATTATCAAAATACGAATGTTCCCTCTTATATTGAACAAGCCGGAATAGCTTTTCTTGAATATATCCTATCACACATTGCCGATTCGGTGGCTCATTCCATAGCGGCATTTGAACGGGCGATGATCCAGGTAAAAAGAGGTGATTTGCGTGAGTATATTATTTCCTGGGACTATGAACCTTACGCTGTGCTTTCTGGTATATTGTACAAAACACCTTATGACCAGGTCAATGCAAAAGGACAATACAAGGTAGCAGTTTCGTATAATATTCCCGGTTTATTCAACGTGGTTAAAATGTAGGTACACTTTAAAAATATTGAACAATGCACGCCCAACTAATCACTTATCAATTAAATGATATTTCTCAATCGGAATATCTTAAGCAAATGGTGGAACCAGATGCGCCAATTTTGGCGGAAGTAAAAGGTCTTATTTCAAAAGTTTGGCTCGCAGACGTAGAAAAAAACACTTTTGGCGGTTTCTATTTATGGGATAACAAAAAGGCGATGGAAGATTTTATGAATTCTGATCTGGTAAAAGCAGTTGTAAGCCGGCCCTTCGTAAAGAATGTTTCCTCGGTTGACTTTGAAGTAAATGAGAAAGCTTCATTGATTACCCGGGGAGTAAAATAGCTAGTAACCTCTCATACATACAATACACCGCCCTTCAAATTATTACTAATTGTAATCAATAAGAAGTTGTCATTGGGTCATTAAGTACAAACTTCTGCGGCATTTGCGTTACCAGGCAAAATCCACGTATTTTTAGTAGTACAATAGTAACAGTAATGATCACCACAAAACGATTAATTATCTTTCTTTCAGTTTATTTGATTTCTAATTTAAGCTACGGACAAATTAATATTCTGGACAGTTGTGGGGTGGATTCAAAGCAAGAATTGAATCAATATGAAATCAAAATCCTGGACAGTCTGTTTCTTCCACCTTTTGAGACTAAGAAATCCGGGATCATAGATCCTAAGAAAGGATTTGACTTCAAGGATAAAAAAATTGCTTTTTATTCTTGTGCTAAAAACTCCAACACAAAAGGAAATGGACTTTTGTCAAAACAAGAATTTTTTAAGTTTTGTAGGACAAATTTTAAAGGACACGCAGGTAAAGGAATTATTAAATTGAATGAAAAAGAAAAGAAAGAATCGAAAGGATTTGATGCAGTGATAATAATTGACTGCCCGTATGACACAATAACAATGAAAGACTTAATATCGAAGTTGAATGCGAAATATGGTTAGAATAGATCAATAAAAAGAGGGCACGACAAACGAAGCGATAATTTGCCGTTGGTTGAATTGAAATAGCTCGTATATGACCACTCTACAATGCCTGCCTTATTTTTTTGCACGTACTCTTTTTTCTTCAATGTTTGTCGAAAATTGAGCAGTTATATCTTCACCTTTTCTGTTTATAACTTTTTTAAAAAGCTTTTTGTATAAGGTGTCGCCCTTGATTTCATACTGCTGCCAAACTGTAGTTCCTATAAATTCTGCTACCGTTACATACAGGTGCGTTTCTTTATAAACATTGCCGTCTGTTTCATAAGTGCCGCCTGAAGCCAGGTTCCATTTCCCGGTAGAATCCTTCATTATAAGGCAGAAAAAACCATCCGCGAAAATCTTGAGCTGCAGCGGTCTTTTAATGTTTGCCAAAGGCCGTTCTGTAGTTGAAACGAGTTCCCAGGCGCCTTCCAAATCATCTTTGCCAGCTGAAGAAACATTACTGATCTGCGATTTATTTGCTCCTTTAGTGGGGCCGGTACAACTTAATAAACTGAGGAATGCTGCTGTAACGACTAATGATAGCCAATTTTTTGAATTTGACATGTTTGTAAATTTTAAGGTTAAGAGATAGCTGATGTTGGCAGGATTGAGAGTAGGTGTTACAGATTGTTTTGGGCCAACGGTTGTTTAAAGTTACAAAGAGACCGTTATAATAATATTGGTAGCCGACTATAAAGTATAATGTAGTCTACAAAGAATGCAGATTTATCCAACGTTTTAAGGCTCAGGCCCGGCTCACACAATAACCAGTCATCCTCCCCTATAGGACAGATCTTATTAACTGCGTCACGAAATATTTGTAATAAAGTTTGCATGGTGGCGTTTTGAATTATCGAACCAGGAGGTAGAAGGTTTATGGCTCATTTTTAAACTTAAATTTTTGTTGGCCAAAACAATCAGTTTATTGAACTCCAACTTAAGAAAAATCAAAGAAAAACTTCCCTCCTTGCAGCCGGAAAGTAGATTTCGGCTATAAAACATACCATTTTACGATTATTTACAAAAGTTACATTTTTATTTACAATCCAAGTTCCTCAGGCTGAAATACATCAAAGTATTTTTGTTGCATCAACTCTAAAAGACACGAAAAATAAAAAATATGAAAAAAGTTATTTATGCGCTGTTCTTACCGTTGGTTGTGGTAAGCGGACTAGTATTTGCTAATCGCGAAATTAAAAATGAAGTTTCTAAAAATTCATCGCCAAAACCGCTTACTGATCCTGAAAAGATGGAAGCTGTTATAACCTCTCTTTCTCTTCCGTCAGGCTCAAGAGGAGGTTTCGGACTAATGGTCAGAATTAATGGTTACGATTATATTCTTAGTTTTGGCCGGGAAAATGCTAATGAATTTCAGCAATTGCATAGCCTGAAAGTTAACGACAAAATACTTATAAGAAGCCAAAGTGTATTTAGTGGTTTGTACACGCCCAATTATTCATTTGCAATTATATCGGGCGACTATGTAGAACGAGACGGTAAAATAATTTATAAACGTGCCCCTCGCAATGGCGGTTGCTGAGTAAGAATGATTTGAGCATTGTTATTCAAAAAGTAAAATTGATAAAAAATTGATTGTAACTAAAAAACCTCAAGTTGAACTTGAGGCTTTTTATTCAACGAGTCTAACGACTTAAAGCTTTTTACTTTTAAAGTCCGTGATGGTCTTTCCATCATAACGATACACCCCATCAGATGCGCCAAACCAAATATTTCCTTTATCGTCCTCTAAAATCGCGGAGATCATTGGTTTATTTATTATTTCGGTTACAGTTGGCTTTTCATTGGCCAATGACTTTTCATCATAGCGGGAAAGTACCCACCCGCCATTATTAGCTCTTTGTGAACTGGTCCAAATATTTCCTTTTTTATCTTCGTAGATATATCCAACAAAATTTTGAGTAAAATTGGTAAATGTAGTGCCGTCATAACGCCAAAGGCCATTGAAAGCCCCCAGCCAGATATTTCCTTTTTTATCTTTGATTATCGAACGGACGTTTGCAAAAGATTTACCATCCTTATTGGTTATAGTGGTGAATGTCTTTCCATCATAAACGGAGGCATAGCCCCTTGTGCCAAACCAAAGTTTTCCTGTTTTGTCTTCAATGATAGAATTAACAGCATTATGCATCCAGCTATCTTCTGGAATCGGGCGTTGGTAAATTGAAATATGGAAAGAATCAGTAGAAGTAACAGAAGCGGCTTCTTTCATTTTAAGACTTCGAAAGGATTTCCCATCATAACGGCTTGCTCCGTTGTCAGTGCCGAACCAAATATTACCGGTTTTATCTTCATAAATATTCCCAACCCGATCATTAGCAAGCCCATCCCTGGTTGTGAAATTTTGAAAGCCTGCCGGTCCGGCAGGCAGGGATTCACCCTGCCCGACTCCTTCATTCAGGCGGGCATTGTAATAGTAAACACCTGAATCTCTGGTACCAAACCAAAGATTTCCTTTTCGATCTTCCAGAACATCCCAGAAGCGGGCTGAACTCACTTTACTGGTAATATTGGTAAATGACTTTCCGTCGAAACGGAAAATACCTTCGTTTGAAACAAGCCAAATGTTCCCCTTTCGATCTCGCTTGATGGTGCGAACAAAGCTGTTGGGTCCATGGGAAGAGGATACGTCTTTGGTTTCAACGGTATTCTGAGCGCCATTTTTTTGTTGGGCCTGAACGGGAAAATAGATTGCTCCTGCGAGCATGATAATCAGGCTGTACAAAACATTTCTTTTATTTTTCATGTCCTATTAAAATTTGGTACAGCGAAACTATATCGATCTTTTCAGCTTGAAGGGTCAGGATTGTAAATCTTAATGTAACCGTTGTAAATTATTGTAAAATCATCTTGGATCTTAGAGGGAAATATTCAATTACAAGTCTTTTGAATTGAAAAGAAGGAACTGTTTGTTCAATTAGAGGTTCTTTCAATTAAAAAGAATTTACATTTTTTTCAATTGGAAAAACTGATTTATACTACTTTGCCTCCCTGGAACAGGCGGAGTATTCCGGGTGGAGGTTCCATTGTACTACAATTTTTACTGGATAGCATCCGGTGTTTCTTCCTGAGGAAAATGCCCCGGTATTTTCCAGTCTTATAACCCCGGGTGTTTTCCAGTTTCACTCCAGCGATCTTTATACATGCAAAATACATCATTGCGCCCGGTTGTAGTTGGTATTACAAACGTTTTAAAATCACATCCCGTAAACGGTCTTCGTGCTTATCGCCCCATTGCCCTAAGGCGGCAATCACGGGGATTAACGTCTTACCAAATTCAGTAAGGCTGTATTCTACTTTTGGCGGTACAACAGGATAAATTTTTCTCGTAACCAGTTCATGCTTTTCCAATTCATTTAACTGCATGTTCAAAACCCTGCGTGAAGCATCGGGAATTTTGCGTTGCAGTTCGCTTGGACGCTTATGTCCCTGATCGATAAACCAAAGCAAGCGTATCTTCCATTTACCGTATAGTACTTCACCTATCAGATCAAGGCCACAATTCAAGTTCGGTATTACTTTCCTTTCATACATATCGCAAAATTAAACCTATATCACAGTTTTTGCAATAAGGGAAAATTTTATCCCTATCTGAATCGTAACTCCGTACTTGTGAGGAACTAACGTACTTCGGAGATTTGCACAAAGAAACTTAAAAACAATCTAAAATGGATTATCAAAATGAGCTATTAGGCAAGATTGCCTTGGTTACGGGTGGGACAAAAGGAAGCGGAAGGGCAATTGCAGAAAGGCTTTTACAAGCAGGCGCAACGGTAATTATAACAGCAAGGAATGCACCCGAAAAAGAAAACAGCAAGTTGCATTTCATTCCTTCCGATTTGAGTAAGGCAGAAGGCGCACAAAAAGTAATCAGCGAAGTACTATCGACTTATGCGAGCCTGGATATCCTTGTGAACAACCTTGGTTCTTCAACTACACCCGCCGGTGGCTTTATCGCATTAAATGATGAGGATTGGGAATTAACCTTACAAGCTAATTTGCTTGCTCCTATCAGGCTTGACAGAGGATTTTTACCGCAAATGATAAATAGAAAAACTGGTGTTATCATTCACATCGCTTCCATACAGGGCAAATTGCCACTGTACGATTCTACTTTGCCTTATGCAGCTGCAAAAGCAGGATTGATCAATTACAGTAAGAGCTTATCAAATGAAGTTACGCCCAAAGGTGTCCGTGTGCTAACTGTTTCACCAGGATGGATAAATACAACAGCATCGATAGCCTGGTTGGGCGAGATCGCAAGAAATGCAAATAGTACTGTAGAAGAAGCTCAGCAAGGTGTCATGGACGCATTGGGTGGAATACCTTACGGCAGGCCCGCCGAACCGGAAGAAGTGGCTGAGTTAGTTGGCTTTTTGGTTTCGCCAAGAGCCAATTATTTAACAGGAACAAATTTTGTAATTGACGGCGGAACTGTACCGACTATTTAATAACCTCAAAATAAAAAATAATGAACCTACCGGAAGTAGTATCAGATTTAGTAGAAGCACAAAACGCCTTTGATAGCGTTACTTACGCAAATTGTTTTTCCGAAACAGCCGTAGTTTATGATGAAGGCAAAACACACAAGGGACGAAAAGAGATAGAACTTTGGATTAAAGAATCCAATGAAAAATACCAATCAGTGATGAAACCTCTTGAATATACCGAGAATGGAACTTCAAGTGTATTGTCGGCAGAGTGTTCCGGCACGTTTCCAGGAAGCCCCATTACATTGAAATTTCATTTCGAAATTATAGATTGCCAAATTCAGCATTTAAAAGTAACCAATTAAATATAGTGGAGAGGAACCAAAGATTAGTCACTCTCTGCTTTGGCTGTTTTTGCAAGTTTGACCTTCACAGGAATTGAACCGTATAAACTATTGTTCTACAACAATTTGAGGTTTTACAGGCAAAAAGTAAAAATTGATTTAAACGAAAAAAGCCTCAAGTTCAACAACTTGAGGCTTTTTATTCTTTGGAGCCCCACATAAGAGAATTATCGAACCAGGAGAAGGAAGAATTGAGTTTAATTTATAAGCTTAAGCCAATTATTTGCCTCATAAAGACTGGTTTTGCAGAATTCTAAAAATCTGAGGCATCCGTCTCTTCCCGGCGGATTCCGGAGGGTACGCCGTTGCTGGTATAGCCAGCGATGAATATGAACTCACTGTTGCTTATATCATCCGGGGAATGGCTGCGCCGCTTTAGCCTCCCGTTTTTCTTCATTTGCAAATTACAATCAGCAATAGAGCGTTTAACGGCCCATTCGTATTCCTCAGGTACGGGATAGCCCAAAATGCGCAATTCGGTGATGGCGCAAATCAAATCGACGGGCAGATATTCCCGACAAAAACCGGCCTTTTAAACAAAACAAATCAGCCGTTCAAACAAAGTTCCCCGACAAAATGCTTTCTACTTTTGCCCTAACAGAAATTTTCAAAAAATGGGACAAAATAATTACAACGGAGCATTACAAAAACCAATAGCTTCAGGCTTCAACGCGACATCAACAACTACAGACGTAATCAAGGGAATTGACCTTACAGGCAAAATTGCAATCGTAACAGGAGGTGACAGTGGACTTGGTTTAGAAACCACAAAGACATTGACATCAGCAGGGGCAACTGTTATCGTAACAGCAAGAGACACTGAAAAAGCAAAGCAAAATCTAATTGGTATTGACAATGTGGAAATAGAACGATTGGAACTGACCAATCCTGTTTCCATTAACGCATTTGCTGAAAAGTTCTTAGCATCTCACAGACCATTACACATGCTCATCAATAATGCAGGTGTTATGTGGACCCCGTTGCAACGTGATGAACGTGGATATGAAGGGCAATTTTCTACCAACCACCTGGGACATTTTCAATTGACTGCGAAGCTTTGGAACGCATTGAAAAAAGCAAACGGTGCGAGAGTGATAACCGTTTCATCTTCTGGGCATCATTATTCGCCTGTTCTTTTTGAAGATGTAAATTTTAATACAAGAAATTATGACAAATTTGAAGCGTATGGACAAGCTAAAACTGCAAACATTCTCTTCACGGTAGAACTTGATAAAAAAGCACAGCCATTTGGAGTACGGGCCTTTACCCTGCACCCCGGCGTAATTTTTGAAACCAATTTGACCAGGTATTTGGGAGTTGAGGATTTTGTTTCCTTAGGGGTCTTACATGCAGATGGAACACCAAACGCTGAAACCGAAGCAGCATTAAAGAAAATACTGAAAACCAAAGAACAGGGAGCGGCAACAAGCATTTGGGCAGCAACAAGCCCGCAACTGAATAATATTGGGGGCGTATATCTGGAAGATGTTGAAATAACCAACTACGATCCCAATTCCTATAACAGTGAGGCAGCAAAAATAAACCCGCCAGGAATACCGGGTGTAGCACCGTTCGCATTAGAACCGGAAGCAGCCCAAAAACTTTGGGCATTAAGTGAAGAATTGACACACACAAAATTTAACGTTGAATAATTTAAAAAAGTAAGGCTCATATAGGTGAGCCTTGTTTTTTATCTTTGCACCATGTCCATAATACAAAAAAATAGCCATGTTGACATTGTGTTTACGTGCAGTGAAGCAATTGATCACAATGTTGAAATGATTGCGGAAGAACATGCCATTGTTAGGGTGTTGTCGGGCGAATTAAAAGTAATTCAGTCAAGTAAAACTTACTTTTTTGGAGCAGGCGATACACATCTCTTTCCAAGAAACCGGTTAGCCACGCTGATAAAATCGGAGAAAGATGGTATACCATACAAAGCTATAATTGTGAAGCTGACCAAAGCAGTTTTGAGAGAATTTTATGAACATAAGAAAACTGAAGTTATTCCGAGTTTCAAAAATGATAATATTATTCCACTAAGCAAAAGTCCTTTATTAGAAAGCTTTTTTGCTTCTATGCTGCCGTATTTCGACCTAGACTACAAATTACCTGAAGAGCTTTCCAAATTGAAAACACAAGAAGCAATTACCATATTGCGTTCCATAGACAAAGACATTGACAATATTTTATCCGACTTTTCCGAGCCACACAAAATCAACCTTGTCGAGTTTATGGAACGAAATTATATGTTTAATATGTCTCTGGAAAAATTTAGTTACCTGACGGGTCGAAGTTTAACGACTTTTAAAAGAGATTTCAAAAAAGCGTACGACACTTCACCGCAAAAATGGCTCACACAAAAACGTCTAGAACTAGCCCGTTTTCAATTAACTGAAAAAAACAGAAAGCCTATCGATGTATACTACGAAGTAGGTTTTGAAAACTTATCACATTTCTCTTATGCTTTCAAAAAACAATTTGGTAAGACCCCCACAGAACTTTCGAATCAAAAAAGCAATACAAGCCGCTAACATATTGCTAAAAGCGGGACAGACGTAATACTACTATTGGGCTGAAAGAAATAAACCTCATCATCGAATCGTAATTCAACTTCAGATCAGGCTGACAGCATGCAGATCAAAATTTTTTAAGGCGAAACTGTATGCAGCTCATCAATGCCATTTTTCAACACACCGTAGTGAACCAGAAAAAGGCAAATACAATTGGGCGGCTGTTGACAGTTTAGTAGCGCAAATCAAACCAACAGATCAGGTTCTGGTATGCTTGTTTTCATCTTCGGCATGGGCAACAAGAACATCCACGGTAGTGCAACCAGCATCGCTCGCAAAATCGCCAGACGAGTATTATCAATTTGTTTTCGAGGTAGTGAAGCGGTGTAGCGGGAAGGTAAAATACTGGCAAAATGATAGTGAACCGAACAATCGAATGTTTTGGGATGGCAGTGTAGATGAATTTATCAATCAAACAAAACTCTTTCATAAGGCAGTTAAAGATGCTGATTCCCGACGCTACAGTTGTGCTGGGCGGTTATGATGGTTTGTTTAACCCTCCCGGATATTATTTCCAGTTTCCCGACCAAGAAAAGAGCCTCCAGTTTTTTCGTCAAAGACATATCCACATGCTGCAACAATCTCATTACTCACTAAACATCTTGCAGGCTTTACTAACATAACGCAGGTTAAAGTCAAAAACGCTCCTAAGTTATTTCTATTCAAAGTGAAGTTTAGTAGCTCAAAAAAAATATTTGTTGCATGGGAAAGACGTCACCTGTATACAGGTGAGGATCAACTTCCAACTTCTTACAACATACCATGGGAAAGTAAAACAGCGTCTGCCACCGACCTTTTTGAAAAAACCATAGCAACAAAAGTTCAAAATGGTAAACTCCTAATTAATATTTCACTGGACCCTGTATTTATTATTCCATAGAGTGGATCGGAATCGTTTTTAAATACAATCATAGAGACAGGAATGAAATGGAACTAACACATTAATCAAACTGCAGCCAACATTGCCTTCCATATTTGAATCACGCTACTCTGCGATTTTACACGTCTTTACAACGCCTTCTGAATGTATTCTCAGCACCCCCGCATTTGGAATCGAACGGATATTACATTACTTCAAACTAAAAAGGCCTTAAGTCCAACGACTTAAAGCCTTTTCTTTTGGTGCCCCACGTTGGAGAAATATCGAACCAGGAGGTGGAAGAATTGAGGCTTATTTTTAAGCTAAAACCATTAATAATCAAAACGGAATGAATGCAAACTGTTAATACTTCGATTTTCGAGGTACGAGCAGAAGGCAACTTTACTTTAGTCCGGCTTATCTACCAATTTAGAAAGAAGGATCACAAGAGGTGAAACAAAACTCCCCGGGCCTGGATGTTGCCCGTAATACCCGGTTGGAAATATGTTAAATTCGTGTTCGGTGATTACTGCTTCTTCGATACCTATAAAATAATTCTTTAAAGGGATTTGGTGATAGAAAAGCCACAATGTAGAAACACTGCGATTATTGGTTTGGTTTAAGGCTCTGATTAGTACCCTGCCGGCACACTTGCACTTATCTCTTTTGTAAGACCGACGAAAGAAGAAGAATATGGAATGGTAGCCGTTTTTGAAGACCTCTATGGCAATCAAAGGACCCGCTGGAACCCAATCAAAAAAATAAGGCAGGGCAGATGTGATCAGGAAGTCTTCCGCTATTTGGCGTAACCATACAACAAGGAACACCCGTAAACATCCTACTTCCAGAAAATGGATAGAAGCAGAATTAATAATTTTTTATTAAGTGGCCTTCCTTATCCGGTCCATTTCTTATAACTTGTCAGCCCTATGACAACTAAAAAAATCAACCTGCCCTATAAATCTGTAGAATTTACTTTTCACCAGGGTAATAACTCTTCCTGGTGGTCTGCACAATTAGTCATTGACATTATAGCAATAGAATTTTATATTAACTTACCCTCTGATCAGACAAATGAAGTAGACTGGAAAGATGTAGCGGATTTAATTACGACACTTGACTACCCACACAGGTTACATTATTTAGTCGCCCATGCACAAACATTAGCAACGGCGGTAGGGGAGGCATTTTTCAAGGGCGGCAGCGAACAGTATGAAATGCAGTTTTCAAAATCCATACATTACAAAGGTAAAGATCACTATGGTTCTTCAAACTATGCCAAATGGGAAATAAGTTTCACTTATGGTACACCCGACAGAACGGATGGCGATGCTTATGGAGATTACATTGTAGATTTTGCTGGTTCTCAAATAATCGGCGCCAGACGGATTCAGGTTTAAGCTTCTTTCATTATCCATCTATGGTACCATGTTCAATGTTAGCCTTAGCATCAGAAGTCCGTTTATCGCTGCTTCAGGTAATGGGTTGAAAGCCGATGAAATGTTCTTGTCTTCATTATAATTTAGCTTTTCCCTGATTTTCGCCCATTAATCGGTCTAAATCTTTTTTGCTATAATAGCCCCGATCGTTTTTAAAGATGCCCATTTCAGCACAATTCCGTGCAAACTGCGTATGCTGCTGATTGCAATATATCATAGCCTCCTCTGGTTTTAAATAGGGCTTAAAACAAAGGGCAATTGCCCTCATGACAACTCTTTCATCATGTTTAATCATAATTGTAAGATTGTCTCCAAAAATAAACTGCCGGACAAAGCCCGGCAGCGAGTATATAAAGAGGCTCACAAAATTAAATTCCCGTACTTATGGCATCGTTAGCTGCATTACTGTGAGAAGCTGACAACCCTGGAATGTATTCATCTGCTTTCGAAAGGTCACGCATATATATATCATAGGCCACATCAGTAGGATTTGGCAGCTTGGAGATGGATTCTCGCTCATCTTTCGGACGATGACGTTTATAGATTTTTCGCACTTGTTCTGTGGTTTTGTGTCCCATAAGGTAAGCTACAGTCGCGTCATCCACATTTTTGTCAAGCAATAATATCGAAAAGCTCAATCGGGCCGGACCAGGTGATTTTCTTGCTAATATTGACATCATTGATCCACCCTTTAATTACTTTATTAGTGCCATTGCGGGTGGGTAATTCGAACAGTAAAGGTGATATGTTACCGGTAGCCAATCTTTCCCTGTGAACCTTCTGAACAACTTTCAAAGCGATCGGATGTAGGGTCACACTCATTGGTTTTCCCGTCTTGGACTGCACTAGGCGCTTGATCATGATATCATTAGTAATGGCTACATCTTGCAACTTCTTCACATCGCACCACCTCAATCCTGTATACATGCTGAAAATAAATGCATCCGCTATATGTTGATTCTTGCAATGTGTTCCGAGTAGGCTGATATAATCTTCTATTTCCATATTCTCCTTGATGGATTTACTTGGATTTACTTTTCCTTTCACATCATCCACGGGATTATCGATAAAATAGCGTTGTTTGTAGGCTGCTTTTATTACCTTTTTAAAACGCGACCAGTAATTCATCGGCGTGTCGCCTGTAAAATTTGCCAACAAGTAATCCCGGAAGCGTGTACACAATTCCTCGGTAACATCAATGGGTGGCAAAGACGGTGCTCCTATGAATTCTGTGAACTGCACATAGCTGTTCTCCAGGTGGTGGCTACTGCTAATGATAATATGGCTTCGTTTGGATTATTCAAAACTACTTATGCATATTATGGCAGCTGGTTCTGTAATTAAAATTACGCTACTGCACTCTCATTCCTTTTTAGCTTATATGCATTAAGAAGACTGTGAAAAGCAATTTTAAAAAAGGTCTTACATGTTCTTTTAATCTTATTCCTATTTGGCTTCCTCAATCTTATTTGACCCTTACGATCTTTGTACAGGCTAGGATGTTCGAAATCACTCCTGTATTGGTAGGCAAAGCCCAAGTTAGCTCCCGCGGATTTAATTGGCTCTTCTTGCTCCTGCATTTGCCAGTATCTGCCAGTTTCTTCTCCTTTGTCATGATATTTCTTAAACCCTCCAAGAAAAGCACTTATATAGTGTATTACCACATGATCAATTGTTTTTAAAACCCCAGTGATCCAGGAATGAGTCATTTTGTCCTCTAAACGATCGAAAAGTATTGCGATGTTCGTACAAACTTCCGCAGCCTCATTAACATCCTCAAAAATACCTTCCCCTAATGCTTGTTTAAAATCAAAATCCAGATCAAATTGATCGATAATATCACGATATAACCAAAGAAAGGGGGCTTTTGCTACGTCCTCTTTCATCTTTTCATCTCCCATAAAAATGTAAAAGGCGTCTCGCAGAACGTCGGTCATCTGTTGATTTCCATTGAGTAATTGATCCTCATGGGATGATAATTGACTACTCATAAGCCAAACCAATTTTTAATTATCTCTGAATTACCCAAGCCCTGTCTTTTTGCTACACCCAACGCCAGGTATTGACGTAAATACAGTGATTTCTCTTGTGACACCTTTGTATTAACCGCAGTTAGTAACTGTTGTCCTACTTCTAAATGAGATAATAACAATTGGTAGTACCCTAGTCGTGTTAGCTCGGATTGCTCTTCTAAAAGCTCTCGAAAGAAATGACGTAGCTCAGAAAGATTAAACCGCTGAACCAAAGCCATATTCGATAGAATTTGATATCGAACCCATTCAAGCTGTTTGAATTTTTGAAAAAGCTTCAAAAGGTTATGCTTTATATGTTCATCAGGACCATATTGATTAAGGTTCCAACAAAAATGGTTCGCCTTCCAGAACATGTGTGTGATACCTTCAATCCAATAAGGTATCAGGCTTTTGTGTAGAATCGGTTTGCGGCCTATACTTTTAAGAATGTTGGCCGCATTTCTCCAACGAAAAGCCAAGTCAATGATCTCACGCTGAATTTCGTGATCAGTTAAAGCCATTGCGAGATGTTCAGACATCATTCCTATTTCGTCCATTCTTTTGGGAAGCTCGATTGCGACGATTTCAATTTCGGAATGACAAAATTCAATTAACTCTTCAACTGTTAGTCTTTTGAGATCCTCCGTTCCAACTACATCATTTACATCGTGGGCTGCGAAATCATTTTGAATGGCATGAAGATCGTTTCCACGCCTCAATCCCTCCTCTCTGGAAAGATTAGCACCTTCGTCATCATCATACGGGGATGCAAGGGACTTTTTAAAGTTACGATCGACCTTAATCTCTTCGATACTGGTCTTTTTCGTGTTTAGAGAAAGGCTATTACTTTTAAGATAATTATCGATTAGTATTAATGCATCTTGAAGGCTATCTTCTTTCTCTTCATATATCCTTATGTCATCCATGTATCGATAATACGCATACCCTGCTGTTGTAATTTTTTCATCCAATCCTGCGAGTAGCACATTTGCGAAAAAGAAAGACGCTGCTGGCCCCTGCGGAATGCCGACTCCAAAGGTCACTGAATCACGCGTACCAGACCACACATTCAATGCGTGTTTTAACAATTCCAGAATTACATCTGGAACCTGAAAATTTCTTGAAAGCGCAATTAATAATTTGGAGTGTGGAATCGAATCAAAAAAACCAGTGATATCAGTCTCCAGTTTAAAACGGATATTGGGGTTTTCCAATTCCTTATTAACAGAGTTCACGAAACGGTTATAAAGAGGAACATAATAGTCGAAAAAATAATAATCTCCATCGGCCATGTCCAACAACATGTTCCCTCCGGCAACTTGTGGATGGAGAACGCTACCAAAAACATAATCATTAAATCTATTAAGATTCTCAAAATTATTGAAGGCAATTCTATTAGCGATAGCCTGATAAACGATTGCATCTTCAATAAATAAAACGGTCTTTGTTCGATGCGTTCTTGACGCTTTTGGCTCGTAGTACTTAAATGGTCTTTGAGGCTGGTAGTTACCGGCGGCTATTTTTTCAGAAAGAGCTTTTAGGTTTGACTTTAGAGAAATAGAAAATACTTCAATTCCAAAAAAGTCTCGTACATCTCTTCCATTTGAACACTTCATGCGCTCCCACGCTAATCTCAGACTTTGTTCATCGAAATATTCACTTAAGCCTTCATTTGGGTTGATCATTTGTCAGCACATTAGTTTATTGGGTGTTTAGGGGCATATACAATGCAAAATGCAATCTACTAAAAATGCTGGTAATGACGAAGTTCATGAATTTTACGAGGACTGGGAAGGTTAAAAACTCGTTCGGTGTAAGTAAATCTCCAAACAGAATAAACTTCTACTTGCACTGAAGATATCACGCGACATCAGGAGGTACTAACCTGACTTGACTTGATCCACTTTTTATAATTGTCCACTTGTAAGAATAAAAAAAGCCCCGACTTTCGTCGAGGTCTTGGTGCCCAGAACAGGAATCGAACCTGCACTACCTTGCGATAACCAGATTTTGAGTCTAGCGCGTCTACCAGTTCCGCCATCTGGGCAATTATGTCAAATTTCCGCTTTTTCTACAACCTAGCTTACTTAAAATCAGTGATTTATAGCTTCGCTTATCAGCCGTTTCAAACGGGAGGCAATATTACGACATTGCTAATTCCCTTCCAAAATACAAGGCAATTTTTTTAAAATATTGCTGTTCTTTTATTTACAACAGCTCTTTTTAGGTACCAATACCTTTCTGATTATAGCCCAAACCTTTTGCCACATAGGTATTTTTTAAAGTTTTTACTAATTTTCCTGCCTTACAAAGATACGTTCCGGCAAATTGCCAAACACAAATTCCGTTACCTGGCACAGCCACATGCTGTGGTTGATCTCCTTTCCATGGTAGGTTTTCATCAAATAATAACCCCCACCAATAAAAGGGTCGCACTTTTCCGTTAGCACCAGTTCATCGGCCCCGGCAAAAGGCTCCGTACCAATAGTGAGGGTTACCGCCTCTCCCTCCCCTGCCATCAACTCCAACATAGTATCGGCGCCGTCAACCATTTGCAGGTCGCCGTAATTACCACCCTGCTCAATATATTCTGGCAGGTCAATAAACCAATCGTCACCAGTCTTAATAAACCTGTAAGTTTTCATCGCTTTGTTTTTAACAGTGAGGAGTATGTTAGTTATTAGCGAACTTACTATTTTTAGACTAATTCATGGAATGAGATATACTACACAGTTTCTGCTGTATTGTTTCCCAGAGAGAAAAATTGGGGCGTAATTATAGTAGAAATTTATTGGGCTTACTAATAGCCTATCTTCCTATTCACTGGCGAATTTACCGGCGTATAATATGGAATTCGATTATCGTAGACGTTGCGGCCCACACTTATACCGCCGGAGATTGAAAACGACTTATCATCACTGATATACATCAGTCCTAAATGCGCAGCCGAATAAACGCCAAAGTTATTAGCGTTCATAAAACCATTGCCCTTATTAATGCCTGGCTGAAAAAATGGACTATTAAAATTGAAATAGGTAGGCGCCACCGAAAGACCGGCATAGGCGTATAAGTTATTATTCAACGGCCGGGTCACCTGTACCCCTATGGGCGCCGATAAAAAGGAACCACTGCCGCCCTTAAATGCCATAAATCCGGTTGAAACACTGGCATATTTAGTAAATATCCATTTTTTTTGATGGGTATTGGTATCGGCTACCTGGCGAAAATGCCTGAAAGCAGGATGCATTGGATCTATATTTCCAAATGTAAGGGGCATCTGTGCCTTTACAACTACAGCAGATACCAGTATTGCTGCAAAAAGGATAATCCGTTTCATCTACATAAAGGTAATAATCCTTTTTTATTTATTTGGTTAATATAAGATGAAAAACTACCCATGTTACTGTTTAACATAGTGAAGCGCAACACATCCCGACTTAAAGGTTTTTGACTCAACCAGCCTCAGTTGTAATTTTTCCTGCAAACTGGTACCGTTCATCAACCGCCTACCCTCACCTACAATAAGAGGTTGAACCACAAAATAAAACTCGTCAACCAAACCAAGTTCAATAAGTTGTTCAGGCAGTTCTACACCGCCGGTTGAAATATTTTTACCCGGCTGCTGTTTCAATTTGAGTATTTCTTCCTTCAGGTTCCCACGAATAATTCTCGTATTCTTCTCCTCAGCACTTTCCAGTGTTTTGGAGAAAACAACTTTATCAATGGCGCTGAATGTTTCAGCAAATTCGTTCATTGCTTTTGTTGAAGCAGAACGGTTCTTTACCACATCGGGCCAAAAGGGCACCATCAATTGATAGGTCTTTCGGCCATACACCAGCAGGTCAACATCCCGCATAAGGTTTGTAAAAAATTCATGAACCTCTTCGTCAGCTATTCCTTTGGTATGGTCGCAACAGCCATCCAGTGTCATATTTATTCCGAAGATCAAATTTCTCATTTGATTGGTTTTTAGATTTGAAAAGCTACACACGCCTCAAATTTTTACCAAATTATTCTTTACCGCAAACATGGCCAGGCTTACCCGGCTTTTTACCCGAAAGCGCAGGAAAAGGGTTTCCCGGTACCCGTCGATGGTTTTGGGGCTTAATTTCATTTTATCGGCTATTTCGGCATACGTTAGTTCTGTACAGGCATAATTCAAAAAAATGCGTTCATTTTCCGAAATGCTTTCCCATAACGATTTATTCTCAGCTGTTTTATTGGTAGCATCTGAGGGTCCCCCGTTTTGCACTACATTGGCCAGCGCAGTTGTAACCATATCAGAAAAATAGATCTTTTTGGCGGCCAGCGCTTCCAGTGCTTTGTGCATATCCTCCACCTCAATATCCTTCGATAAATATCCGTGTACACCCAGTCGCACCATTCTTACAATAGCTTCTTCCGATTCAAACATCGATACCACCAGTATGCTGATATCGGGATAATACTTCTTAAGCCAGCTCACCGTTTCAAATCCATCCATGTCGGGCATTTCTATATCCATCAGTACTATATCGGGCAGGCATTTCGGACTTAGCTTTTCCTTTAGCTCTACGCCATTCTCGGCTTCAAATAAAATAGTATACCTGTCGAGAAAAGGATCATTAACCTGGCCGCTTCAACCGAAGTTTGGATAGCGCTGGGCACATTCATGTATTATTCTGCAACGTTGCCGTTGTTCATTCTTTTCGAATACCACACCAGAGAGCAGTCCAAAGTGGCTAATTCCTATTTTTATATAAATGATGCATTAAATGTGCTCATGTACACCTTTTATTTAATTTCCTTTTTATGCAAGCCTCATTCTTTGAAATAACAACCCTAACGCTGGTGATCTCAACGCTGATCATCTTCCTCTTCGGTGCGGCCGTTATTTACTTTTTATTTCTGTATCAGAAAAAACGATTTCGAAATCAACAGGAATTGCTTGAGCTAAGAGAGGCGTTCAATCAAACATTACTGCAATCGAAGCTGGAGATCCAGGAGCAAACACTCGACCATATTTCAAAAGAATTGCATGCTAATTTCAGTCACCTGGTTTCGCTTATCAATATTAACCTGGCCGAAATACTGCCACAAAGCTCGCAGGATATGAAGGAGAGTATATTGGAAACAAAGTCGCTGGCCAAGACGACCGGTATATCCCCGATTATGTTATTGCCCTTATGAGCCCCGATGACCTGCTTAGCAATGGCTCCCTGCGTGCCCGGCAAAACGTGATCTTTGAGCTTGGTTATTACCTGTGTAAACTTGGCCGTAAAAAAGTGAGAATGCTTTTAAAAGGCGATCCCGAAATCCCCGGCGATCTGCAGGGTGTATTGTATACCCGCTACGATGAAAACGGCGCCTGGAAAATGAAACTCGCTAAAGAAATGAAGGATGTGGGTATTGTACTTGATCTCGAAAAAGTGGTTGATAAATTTTAACCCATATGTATTTATAATAAAGCAGAAAGGGGAACGAAGAAGTCATTATTCTCTACGGCTTTCATTGATTTTAATTTTATGGCATCCTGTAAAGTAACGACGCCATCGAGTATCAAAAGCAGGTCGTTGCCATCCATACCAATAATGCTGGTGCGTTTTCCATGGCGAAAAGCAATAAGCCCGTCAGCTGAAAAACCGGCATAACTAATGAAGATGCCACGAGCCCAGGTTGATTTACCTTCTACCTTACCATTAAACACCAGCAGATCGCTTTGTGGCGTAGGAACCGAATACCATTTGGCTTCTAACAACCAGGTATGCGAGCCCAACTCAAAACTGCCATCAATTTCTTCGCCTTTAAGCCTAAACGCAGAACGGGTAATAAGATCATGTGCAGTAAACAAACTGTGCAAAAAACGTTGAAAGGCAAAACCGCGGGCCTGGTTTGTAAGATCATGTAAGCCTACATAAGTTTCTTTTAAAGTCTTTAGATCGGGCTGTGGTTGCTCCTGTTTTTTTTCGGATGTTTTCTCCGGCACAACTTCTTCTACTTCAACCACAGTGGCAGGTATGAGCTCGGCTTCTTTCGCCGGTTCGATAGCAACTGTTGGTTCTTTTGTTTCAGCCACCTTGTTTATATTCATCGTTTTGGGTGGTTTTTCAGGAGCCACCAATAACACCAACGGTCTTATAAGCAATAGCGACGCTCCTATTATCATTCCCCTGATAGACTCCTGGTAGGTATAGGTTGATTCGATATTTATATAATTTCCCAAATGCCACAGACAATAATATACTCCAAAATTACGCACGCCAACAATAATGACATACCGGGTCGATCTCCAGGGATTGATGGGATATTTAGAAGCGGGGCCAAATATCCACTTATCAATTGGTAATAGAAAAACAGTACAAACGGCGGCCATAGCAATACCCTCATTATAATAATGATGTTGTGTGGCGCCTATAACAACCGAACAAAACAAGGCTGCCGTACCTTTTCTAACCCATCTATATTTATCTGCGGAAGGAACTTTTGACCATTTGAGCGGAATAAAAACCGGTTTACGCCATTTTACATAATACGTAATTAAAGGTATGCTCACAAGAAGCGTAACAAAAGCACTGGCTATTGCTGCATACCAGTAACCGCCAACCACCATACGTACAAAAGCACCAAAATACACAACACAAAAAACACAACAGGAATAAAAAACGAGGCGATACATAAAGGCAGCAATATATGTTTTGGTTAGTTGATGATACTATATCAGTTCACGTAATGGCACAAAAAAGTTATTGGTCTCCACTGCGCGGCGCGCTTTTCGTTTAATGGCATCAGTTAACGAAAGCTTGCCCTCTACAACCAGTTGCAGGTCTCTACCATCCATACCAATAATACTGGTACGTTTACCCTGGGCGAACAGGGCCAGCCCATCATTGGTAAACCCGGCTTCACTAATAAATATACCCCGCGCCCAGGTGCTTCTCGATTCTACTTTAGAATTAAACACCAGCAACGCATCTTCATCACTTTTCTCAGTGCCCCATTTGGCAGAAAGAATATAGATCTGGCCTTCCAGCTCAAAACTGCCACTAATAACAGTTTCCTTTACGGTGAAGTCGCCGGAGGTCATCAATCCCTCAGTATCAAATAAGCGATTGAGGAATGTGCCAAATGCTTTTCCTTTTTCGGCTAAAGGCAACAATTGTAACGCTTTATAATGCTCTGCCAGATTGGATGCCTTTTTAACCTCCGCTTCAACTGGCTGACTAACGGTTGTAATAACAGGAGCAGGTTGTTCAGGCTTTACTTCTTTTACATACACCGGCGGTTTAAGTCTTACAATTGGCGTTGGCTTTCTGGGCGCCTGTTTAATACCTGAGAAGAAATATTTGATCTGTTTTATAAAAATAAGCGCCACACCAGCAATCAATACAAAAATGGCATCAGGCACATTTGCATCTTTTCCATTAAGTATGCCTGCTCCACACATGGTTATAATCAACCCTGCAAACCTTGCTAAGTACAAAACACCTGATCTGGAGCTCCAGCTCCATTTCCCATGTGTTGTCTTATCGTGCCGCGAATAAGTAAATACCCTATCTCCTAAAGGCGATACCAATAACCAGCCCAACACCAATATTATCAGGGCTGCCCATGTATCGTTATACTCCTTTTTTGGGGTACTCTCTAACATACCTATTGCCCCTACTCCCAAAAGCAGTCCAAGAATGCCACGACTCCAGGCCAGTAGCATGTATATATCGAAATCATTTTTTAAAGATGATAAGGGACGAGGGCGTTGATCATCGCGACGCAGCGAAACGGGAGATAAAACAATAAAAAAAGCAGTCATTATTGCAGCAATGCCAGATTCAGGGTGTTTTTCACTAAACTGTGATACAGAGAGAATACCTAACATACCCCCCCAGATAAGACGGCCCCAAAATTCTAAAACATTCATGCAGATAGTTGAGTTAAAGCAATCTTAACAGCTAAAGATACTCATTCTTGTTATTGTTCCAAAGCAACTATATTAACGTCAATGGGTTAAACTATATTTCATGTTTCGCATACAAAATGCAAAAAGGATGTAACTCAACCGGTTACATCCTTTTCAATGCGGTAATGCCCTTAGGAACACATACCGTTAGGTCAACACTTCCACATACCCATCTGTACCATTTACCCTTATCCGCTGCCCTTCTTTTATAACTTTAGTTGCGTTCTCAACACCCACTACAGCCGGCAAACCGTATTCACGGGCTATAACCGCGCCATGCGTCATAACGCCGCCAACTTCGGTTACCAGACCCTTTATTGAAACGAACAGGGGCGTCCAACTGGGATCGGTAAAAGTGGTTACTAAAATATCTCCTTCTTCAAGGTTCGCATTGGCCATATTGAGTATAACACGCGCCCGCCCTTCTATGGTACCCGATGATACTGGCAATCCAATGATAGCGCCGGCAGGAAGATTCTCCCGTTTGTACTTGCCTGAGACCATCTCTCCTTCGGAGGTTAATACCCGTGGCGGCGTTAGCTTTTCAAATATTTTGTATTCTTCTTTTCGTTTATTGATGAGTTCGTGATCGAGCGTATGCGTGCGCACTACTTCACGCAGTTCTGCAAACGTTAGATAGTATATATCTTCTATTTCATGAATCATTTTTGCCTGTAACAGTTTTGCTGCTTCTTTCAGCATTGCCTGTTTATAAATAAAATAACGGTTAACCATACTGTATTTCGGGTACTCCCGGTAACCCGAAAGATTTCGCAGCAGATCGATCATTTGTTTTGTTTCTTCCACCTTTCGCTTACCATCGGGCAACACTGCCAGGCGTTCCAATATCTCCTGTTCCTTTTTCAATGCTTCCTGTAACCCCTGTTCAAATTTTCGTTTACTGGCACCAGGTTCCTGGTTTTTGATATTGCTAAGGATCAGCGGCGCTAATGTACCCGGTTTCTCTATCCAGCGGGTTTTCGTAATGTCTATTTCCCCCGCACATCGCATTCCGTATTTGTTTAAAAAACTAATAAGGGCCTCGCGCGCTTCCTGTCCGCCATTGATCGTCGCCAATCCATCAAGAAAATTATCATCATGTTCCCGCTCAAGATATGCTATCACTTCAGCATAAGGCCGCACTACATCGGCCACATCCAACAATGCAAGTCCCATTTCCGATGTAATGTTATTAGGTACCGATTGCGCAAGCGTATCTGCAGCATTCTTTTCACCCAGCCATTCTTTCATTTGATTATTGATCCAGAATGCGGCATTCATTCCGGCCATAATTATATTCAGCCTTTCAGTTAACCCCTGTTTTGACAACACTACTTCATTCTGAATAAGATCAAATAGTTCTACTCCTGTTTTTGATTGAATGCTTTGTTTCAACGTTTCTATTTCATCCTCGCTCTTTTCAATCAGGACCTTGGCTATGCCGGCATCGTTTCCGGCCTGCGCCTGTATGTCTGCAGCAGACATACCCTTATGACTTTTAATAAGCCCAAACTGTTTTCCATCATCCGGTAACAACGGTATAAAATTGTCCCGCTCCAAAACCGTTTCCAACGCATCTCTTATCAGCGGATCAGATTGTCCAAATACATTTAATAAATTATCACGGCCCGAAGGCGTTGCCACTCCTTTTGTAATATCAACAAACAACCTTCCACCGGCAGTACGCATGTGCGCGCCGGCTATCATTTGGTAAAACGACAAACCCAATGGCTTCATGGCATCGGTCATCATTTGTTGATGCCCTACAGATACATATACATGGTTTTCCCGGTCATTTATTTCGGGTACGGGAAATAAGGTAGTGATGGGTCGGCTTTGAACTATATAGAACTTATCATCAACCAAGCACCATTCAATATCCTGCGGCCGGCCAAAATGCGTTTCTATCTTTCTGCCTATATATTCCAATTGTACTATTTGCTCATCGGTTAACGCCTGCGTGTTTTGCCGGGCGGCTTCAATCTCCTGTTTTTTGGTTCCCCCATTTTGTACGGCATATATAGCCAGCTTCTTGGCCGATACCTTCTTGTCAATCACCACACCTGCCCGTACTTTATAATTATCGGCATTTACCAAACCTGCTACCAGCGTTTCCCCCAGTCCAAAACTGGCATCAATGGATACTATCTTTCTGTTACCATTAACAGGGTCGGCGGTGAACATAATACCAGCTACCTGCGGAAATACCATCTTCTGTATTACTACCGATAAATAAACCTTTCGATGATCGAACCCATTTTGAATACGATAGGTAACTGCTCTATCGGTAAACAACGAAGCCCAGCACTTGCTGATATGTTTTAGAATTTCTTCCCTGCCTGTTACGTTCAAATAAGTGTCCTGCTGACCCGCAAAGGATGCCGTTGGCAGGTCTTCAGCGGTTGCACTACTCCGTACGGCATAAGCATTGTTTTCACCAAACCTGGCAAGCAGCTGAACAACCTCATCCTTTATAGCATCAGGAATGGCAATTACTTTTATCGCTTTGCGAATGGCTGCGCTTAAGGTACTGATGGCCTCCCGCTGTTCCGTCTTCAGCAGGGACAATTGATGCAGCAGCTCATTGATCTGCGGCGTTCCCTCAATGAGTTCTTTATACGCTTGGGTTGAAATGCAAAACCCATCCGGCACATATATGCCTTCAATTTTGGCAAGCTCGCCCAGGTTGGCGCTTTTACCACCTACAAGGGGAAGTTTTGTACTGTCAAGATCCTGAAGATTGAATACATATGAGTTCATATAGCAGCCTCCTTTTTAGGTTCTATTGATAAAAATAGCCGATGCACATGGCTAAAAACGGCTTTCAATACTTTATTTTTTTTATTCAACCTTTATAAAGGCAAAAGCGTTGTTCTTACAATAGCAGAGGACAGAGAGGGTTCTTTACCAGCCGTTTGAGATGAATTGTGAGGAAACTTAATATTTCCATATTCGTTTCCCGATAGCCTATTTTAAAAAAAAATTAAAAAATGATAAACAATCTTTCAATCACCAATGTTACTGTCTGGTTAACATTTTGAACAGCTATTCCTCCCATACCGTCATGGCAGGAATGCTGGCAACCTATTCTGCTATGATAGTAACACTGACCTGTTGTATATTTATATATATACAAAAAACACTCGTGCCTCCATCTTCATACACCTTAAATCTTTTGTATGAAGACAAGTAGTAGTCCCGTTTACCTGCGCACCATAAAGGAAATGAACGACCTTACCGGTCATTCATGGAACATAGACGGCTTGCGGGTATTTATAAAAAAGCCTGATCCTGACAACGCGCATTTTTCACAGCCTTTTCGTACAGATTCCTACTGGGTGCTTCTTGTTATGCAAAATTCTTTAACCATACAATTGAATGGAGAAGAAGTTGTTGCAAAAGAAAATGACCTGTTGATCATTCCACCGCATGTGATACGCCAGGCAAATGGAGCAGACAATGAATGTAAAGCAGCCTGCGTGGCCTTTACGCCCGAGTTCCTCTTAGGCGCCGGTCTTTCTCAAAGGTACATTGACCTGTTTGACTTTC
This sequence comes from Niastella sp. OAS944, assembly GCA_024809215.1. Lineage (GTDB taxonomy): Bacteria > Bacteroidota > Bacteroidia > Chitinophagales > Chitinophagaceae > Niastella. The sequence continues at coordinate 83,010 of JANUBW010000004.1, forward strand.
TTTTCAACAGCGGCGGTTTGCATTTTCAAATGGCTGCAGAAGATGCTTCGCGGTTCATGAATGTAATAACCATGTTACGCGAAAAGAACTTTGTAGAAAGCGATCACCCTTTTACAGCGGAAGTTGTGCGCCATTTTTTTAATGTGTTCCAGTTTGAGCTGGCAGGGCTTTACCACAAATATTCAAATCAGAAAAAAACGGTACACGATCATAAGGAAGAACTGCTTTGGCGGTTCCTTGCGTTGCTTTCGAAACATGTTAAAACAGAACGCAGCCTGCAGTTTTATGCAAACAGGTTATATGTAACAGCAAAGTATCTTACGCAAACGGTGAAAAAAATTTCGGGCAAAACAGCCGGGGAATATATTGATGAACTGGTGATCGTTGAAGCCAAGAACCTGTTACGCGACCCTTCACTTACCATTGCACAGGTAGCAGACCGCATGTATTTTAGCGATCAGTTTTTCTTCAGCAAGTTCTTTAAACGCTATGCTGGCATCACCCCTTCTGAGTACCGGAAGAGCATTTGACGATAGTATTGTTATAAACATTTTTGACATATTCTACACCGGCGCTGAACAACAGCGCCGGTGTTTTTGTATGCGCCTGTTATATCGAGAATACACATTGGGCAAGCTTTTGTTCAAAGAAAGACCGTTATTATTTTAACTCAATGAGCAGTTTATAAGACAGGGAATTTTAGACATACTCCGGGGACTTTCTGACATTGCGCTTATGTTGTTCAATTTCCAACTTTGCACTCGTAGATCGGATCATATAAAGTTGGAAAGTTATTTAATGCGAAACATACTACAGCAAAAGATTTCACTATTTAAAGACGCAGACCTGATTAGAGCGCAAGATGTGTATCCCTATTTCCGTGTAATTGAGTCGGGACAGGAAACTGAGGTAACGCTCAATGGGAAACGCGTGTTAATGTTTGGCTCTAATTCCTACCTTGGCCTCACCAATCACCCAAGGATAGCCGAAGCTGCCAGCAAAGCAATTCAAAAATATGGCAGCGGTTGCGCAGGCTCCCGGTTTTTAAACGGTACGCTTGACTTACATGTTGAACTGGAACGCAGACTGGCCGCATATACCGGCAAGGAAGATGCTATCCTTTTCAGCACCGGCTTTCAGGCCAACCTGGGCACACTCTCTGCCTTATCGGGCCGTGCAGATGTACTGTTGCTCGATGAGTACGATCATGCTTCTATAATAGATGGCAGCAGGCTATCGTTTTCACGGGTGATCAAGTACCGTCATAACGATATGAGCGATCTTGAGCACAGGCTACAGCTATTACCGGAAAATGCGTTCAAGCTGATCGTTACAGACGGCATCTTTAGCATGGAAGGAGATATTGCCAACCTGCCCACTATTACCGCACTAGCCGAAAAGTATAGCGCCGCCGTAATGGTTGATGATGCACATGCGTTAGGTGTTATTGGCGACAAAGGCGCAGGTACCGCTTCTCATTTCAAACTCACCAATGAAACCGACCTCATCATGGGCACATTCAGCAAGTCGCTTGCTTCGCTGGGTGGTTTTGTGGCAGGCGATAGAGAAGTGATCGATTACCTGAAGCACAAAGCCCGCGCACTTATTTTCAGCGCCAGCATGACGCCTGCTTCAACAGCCAGCGTAATAGCCGCCCTCGATATTATTGAAGAGGAGCCGCAACGAATAGACAAACTCTGGAGCAATACTAACTATATGATGGAGCTGTTACAGGAGCAGGACTTCGATACCGGTGAAACGCAAAGCCCCATCATCCCTGTACGTATTGGCGACAATCATAAAACATTCCTTTTCACAAAATCCTTGCAGGACAAAGGCATTTTTGTAAACCCTGTAGTATCGCCGGCCGTGCCTTCCGAATCATCACTGATAAGGCTTTCACTTATGTCTACCCACTCCTTTAACCAGATAGAAGAAGCGGTTGACAAAATGAAACAAACAGCCCTGGAACTGGGTATTGACCTGAAATTGAAAAAAGAAAGCGCATGACCGGTATTGTTAATGTATATACAAAGAAGCAATTAAAGGCCTTTATTGATTTTCCGCACGAGTTATATAAACAGGATATCAATTATGTGCCTGAGCTTTTTATTGCCCAGCGCGATCTGTTGACGCCCGGCAAACATCCTTTTCACGAACATTCAAAAATGCAATTGTTCCTATATTATAAGAACAATGTGATCAGTGGAAGGATAGCAGCCATCCTAAACAATAACCACAACCGGTTCAATAATACAACCGACGGCTTCTTTGGTTTCTTTGAATGCATCAACGACCTGGAAGCAGCATCGGCACTCTTCAATTCAGCAGAACAATGGCTGAAAGAACAGAACGCCACAACCATCATTGGGCCGGTAAACCCATCAACCAACGAACCCTGCGGGTTGTTGATAGATGGTTTTGATAAACCACCCATAGCCATGATGACGTATAATAAACCTTATTATACATCACTGATGGAAATGCTGGCCATGGAAAAGAAAGTAGACCTGCTGGCCTGGGACCTTTCGCTGGAATCGGTTGGTAAACGGCCAGTATTACTGCAGGAAAGATTACTGAACAGACTACGTCAGAATAATATAACTATACGACCCGTAAATAAAAAAGACCTGGCGAACGAAGCCAATAAGGTGCGGGAAGTATACAATGCAGCCTGGGATAAGAACCTGGGGTTTGTACCAATGACGGATAATGAGTTCAGCTACCTGGCAAAAGACCTGAAGATGGTGCTTGATGAGGAGTTTTGTCTGATAGCCGAACATAATGGCAAACAAATAGGTTTTGCCCTGGCCATACCCGATATTAACCAGATCCTGATCAAAGTGCGACGCGGCCGGCTGTTGCCAACCGGCATCTTCAAGCTGCTGTTCAACATGAAAAAGATCGACCGCATACGCGTACTGGCATTGGGGGTAAATAAAGAATACCGGAAAATGGGCATTGAAGCCTGTTTTTATGCAGCCATCATTAAACGGGTTGGCGAACGCAATATGAAAGGCGCAGAAGCCTCATGGATCCTGGAGCACAACGACATGATGAATAAAGGAATTGAAAGCATCAATGGCAAAGTGTATAAACGCTATCGCATTTATGAAAAGCCATTAGCCGAAAAACAATAATGAAAAAGAAGGTATTGATAACAGGGGCCAGCGGGTTTATAGGCTTTCACCTCATTGAAGCTGCCCTGAAAAGAGGACTTGCCGTTTGTGCAGCAGTAAGGCAGGGAAGCGCCATCGATCACCTGAAGAGTTATGATATTGAATATTGTGAGCTTGATTATAACAACGAAGAACAGCTGGTAAAACAACTGGCAGCTACAGGTTGCGACTATATCATTCATGCTGTCGGCGCTACACGGGCAGGCTCACAACAAGCATATGATAAAATAAACGCAGAATATACTTTCAATTTGGCCAGCGCCGCATTGAAAGTTGCGGATAATAAGATCACCAGGTTTGTTTTTATGAGCAGCCTGGCAGCAGTTGGTCCGCTGAACGACAAAAACACGTTGATCACGGAAAATGTAACGCCTGCCCCGGTAACTGCTTACGGCAGAAGCAAGCTGCTGGCTGAACAAAAACTACAAACATTACCACAGTTACCCCTGGTGGTGTTACGCCCAACCGCAGTATACGGTGCGCGGGAGCGCGACATCCTGATCATGATGCGCTCCATAAACCGTGGAATTGAAGCATATATTGGCAAGGGCGATCAACAGTTAAGCTTTGTATATGTTAAAGACCTTGCCTCGGTAACGATCGACTCATTGTTCTCCCGGGTATCACAAATGACATTCAATATATCCGACGGTGCCGGTTACGACCAATATGAACTTGCCCGGCTTTGCAAATGGATCTTACACAAGAACACTTTACGATTGCACCTGCCACATAAAATGGTAAAAGGACTTGCCTTTACGCTGGAAAAAATATATGCATGGCGTGGTAAAACACCTGTGCTCAACCGCGAAAAACTGCAGGAGCTAACAGCCATTAACTGGCAATGCAGTATTGAAAAGGCAAAAATACATTTAGGTTTTAGTCCGCAGTATGCATTGGACCGTGGACTTAGAGAAACGTTACAATGGTACAGTGATAACAAGTGGTTATAATTATATATAAGAAAAATTAAGGTTTTATGAAAGAACAAATGTTGCCGGCAAAAGGAAAGTTAGGTATCCTGCTTCCTGGTTTAGGTGCCGTAGCTTCTACGATGATCGCAGGCGTTATCGCCACAAGGAAGGGCTTGTCGAAGCCGGTTGGTTCGCTTACTCAAACCGGTCATATTGAGCTGGGCGAAGGAAAAGGCGATCGCAATCCGCTTATCAAGGATTTTGTACCACTGGCATCACTGGAAGATGTGGTTTTTGGCGGCTGGGATATTTATGAGGATAACGTATATGAAGCAGCCAGTAATGCGCGGGTGCTTGATCAGGAATTGCTGAAGAGCATCAAGCCCGAGCTAGAAGCCATTAAACCCATGAAGGCTGTATTTGACAGAAGTTATGTAAGAAACCTCGACGGTACTTTTTACAAACAAACAGCCACCAAATGGGATGCGGCCCAGGAGCTCATCAAGGATATTGAAAATTTCAAAAAAGAAAATAAAGTAAGCCGGGTAGTAATTGTATGGACCGGTTCAACCGAGAAATACCTTGAGCAATCTGCAGTGCATGAATCGATCGCTTCTTTCGAAGCAGGTTTGAAGAACAATGACGTAGCTATTGCACCCAGCATGATCTACGCTTATGCCGCAGTAAGCCAGGGCATTCCTTTTATCAACGGCGCCCCTAACCTTACGACCGATATTCCCGCCATTGTACAACTGGCCAACAAAACAAAAACGGCTATTGGCGGAAAGGATTTTAAAACCGGTCAAACGCTGATGAAAACAGTAGTAGCACCGGGGCTGGCAGCACGCTCTCTGGGTGTGAGCGGCTGGTACTCAACCAACATCCTTGGAAACCGTGATGGCCTGGTGCTCGATGATGAACAGAACTTCAAAACGAAGGAAGTATCAAAGCTCGGTGTACTGGAAGACATTCTGCGCCCCGACCTGCACCCCGACCTGTATGGCGAATTGTATCACAAGATCCGCATCAATTATTATCCCCCTCATGGCGATAATAAAGAAAGCTGGGACAATATCGACATCTTCGGCTGGCTGAACTATAAAATGCAGATCAAGATCAATTTCCTTTGCCGCGATTCAATTCTGGCAGCGCCGCTTGTACTTGACCTCGCGCTGTTTGCCGACCTGGCCCAACGAGCAGGCATGTACGGTGTACAGGATTGGTTATCGTTCTATCTTAAAGCGCCGCAGTCAAAAGATGGCGCACCGGTAGAGAATGATATTTTCAAACAACTGAATACACTGAAAGAAGTGTTACGCAATATGATGCAGGAGCCCACATCAGAGCCCGGCACATTGAAGCATACCCTGGAAGTAGAAGAGGCTATAAGATGATAAAATTGGCGGGTATAATTGCAACTGCAGGCGGTATTGGCTTTCTCAGAAAGGGAGCAGGCACAGCCGCCGCAGTTGTTTTTTGTATTGCCTGGTATTTTATTTCCATAGGATATATATACCAGGCATTGCTGCTGGTGGCGTTACTGGCAGCGGGTATATGGAGTGCTACCCGTATGGAAACGGTTTGGGAACATGACAGCAACAGGATCGTTATAGATGAAGTATTGGGCATGATGATAACGCTGGCATTTTTACCCAACGATGTACAATATATCATAACGGGATGCGTGCTCTTTCGCTTTTTCGATATTGTAAAGCCACTGGGCATTCGCAGGGCAGAATCACTGCCGCGTGGTATAGGCGTAATGGCCGATGATGTGCTGGCGGGCGTTTATGCCCACCTGCTCCTACGGCTATGCAAATATTTTGAGATTTCGGGATTTTGAGATTTCGGGATTTCGCAATTTATTAACCTGCTGAGCAATAGCAAATCTCAAAATCTCTAAATCCCTAAATCAGAAATCATGATCACATTTTTGAAAGCCAATGCAGCATCGCTGGCAGCATCATTATGTGATTTTCTGATGACCATGCTGCTGGTACAGGTGTGTAAGATAAATGTGGTAATGGCAGCGGCTACAGGTACAATAACGGGCGGCATAGTTAATTTTTTGATAGGCAGGCATTGGGTTTTCAACGCAGGAGATGAAAAAGCAGTAAGGCAACTTTGGAAGTACGCGCTGGTATGGACCGGTAATTTATTCCTGAATACAGGCGGAGTATATGTATTTGCCTGCCACGCCGGTTTGCATTATGCCATTTCAAAAGTAGTAGTATCACTACTGGTTGCTTTCCTGTACAATTATCCCTTGCAAAAGAATTTTGTGTTCAGCAATAATTGGTAGACGATGATAAGTTTGTTCGATAGTAAAAAAAGCCTGACTTTATTCCTAGTTTTAACCTGCTCCTTTTTATGCGCGCAGGCGCAAACTGTTGTTAAAGGTATTGTAAGAGACGCTCAAACACATGCGCCACTTGCGTTTGTAAGTGTATATTTTAAAGGCAGCAAAGGTGTTGTGAGCGGAGAAGACGGCAGTTATTCCATTTCCACCACAAATCCTAAAAATACCACCCTTGAATTTTCATTCAACGGGTATAAGGTATTACGAAAAAAAATTGAAGTGGGTACAACCCAGGACCTCGATGTAAACCTCGAAGTAGCGGAGATGGCTTCGGTAACGGTGAACTCAAGAAAACGAACTAAATACCGTAACAAAGACAACCCGGCGGTAGAGCTTATAAGGAAAGTGGTTGACAACAGGGAGCGCAACAGGATGAGCGCTCTTGACTATGTGCAATACCAGCAATACGAGAAAATGGAGTTGTCGCTTACCAACAAACCTGAAAAGCTGATGAATAACCGGCTGTTAAAGAATTATAAGTTTTTGGTAGAGAACCAGGACACCACCCGCCTTGAAGGCAAGGCACTGATACCTGTGTACATAGAAGAAACCCTCTCTGATAAATATTACCGCAAAAGCCCATCAAAAGAAAAGACGTATGTGCTGGGAAAGAAAAAAGTGAACCTCGGCGAATTTGTAGACAACGATGGTATTACAAGATACCTGAACAGCATGTATACCCCCATAGATATCTATGAGCCCAATCTCACCCTGCTCTCGAACCAGCTGCTTAGCCCAATTTCAGACCTCGCTCCTACCTTCTATCGTTTCTACCTGCGCGACACGGTAGAGATGGATGGTATAAAACTGGTTCAACTGACATTTGCACCGCGTAATCCCCAGGACCTTTTGTTCAGAGGCTCTATGTACATAACGCTCGATGGCAATTACGCCGTGCAAAAGATACAAATGGGTCTTACAAAACATGCTAATCTTAACTGGACCAGAGAGCTGCGGATAAAACAGGATTTTGAACGCGGCGCCGATGGCCGGTATCATGTAATAATGAGTGATATGCTGGCCGAATTTGCTTTATCGAAAAAAGCTTCGGGCGGACTGGTAGGCGAACGTACAGTTTCATATAAAAATTATATCATTAACCAGCCCGCGCCCGATTCAGTATACGAAGGCCGCTCGGAAATTATTGCAGAATCAACCGCATCTGCCAGCGACAGCTTCTGGACAGCCAATCGCCACACGGCACTTTCTGAAACTGAACAAAAGGCTTATACGAATATGGATAGCCTTAAGAATATGAAATCGTACCGCCGGCTAATGGACTGGGCTACGTTCTTATTAGCGGGGTATAAATCTGCCGGGCCATTCGATATAGGTCCGGTAAACGCTTTTTATAGCTTTAACCCGGTAGAAGGTTTCCGGCTTCGTTTTGGCGGACGCACCACACCTAAGTTCAGCAAGCGTTTGTATTTTGAAACGTATGCTGCTTATGGCTTTAAAGATGAGCGGGTAAAATATTTTTTATCAGGCGCTTATTCCTTCAACAAAAAATCAATCTATACATTCCCCTACAATTTTCTGCGGGTGAGCTTTCAGCACGACACCAAAATACCCGGCCAAGAACTACAGTTTGTACAGGAAGACAACTTTCTGTTATCATTTAAACGCGGCGATAACAACAAGTGGCTGTACAATGATATTTTTACTACAGAATACGTGCGGGAGTTTGGCAAGAACATCAGCTATACATTCGGCTTCAAGAACTGGCGACAACAGGCAGCCGGCAGTATCGTTTATCAGAAATTTGATGGAGCAGGCGTTTCTACCATCCAGGACATTACCACAACCGAGCTTTCAGCAGAATTGCGTTGGGCACCCCGCGAACAGTTTTACCAGGGGAAAACCTATCGCATTCCTATCTTTAATAAATACCCTATTTTCCGGCTACGATATATTTCCGGAATTAAAGGCTTGGTAAATGGTGATTATAATTACCAGCAGGTAACGGCCAATATCTTCAAGCGCTTCTATTTTTCGCAATTTGGTTATGCCGATGTAGTTACCGAAGGCGGTTATATCTTCGGACAACTCCCCTATCCTTTATTGACGATACACCGGGCCAATCAAACCTATGCTTACCAGCTCAACTCCTTCAACATGATGAACTTTATGGAGTTTGTTAGCGATCATTATGTATCGGTAAGTACAGATTACTATTTCAATGGTTTCATCTTTAATAAACTTCCGCTGATAAGGAAACTTAAGCTGCGCGAGGTGGCCGGTTTTAAAATGGCATATGGCGGCATACGCCGCGAAAACGATCCGGCCTATAATAAAGAAGCGTTCCTGTTTCCTACCGACGAAGCAGGCAAAACAACTACTTTTTCACTGGCATCCAAACCCTATATGGAAGCCAATGTAGGCATAGGTAATATATTCAAAATATTGCGGGTTGACCTGGTAAAACGCCTTTCCTATCTCGAAAACCCGGATGTACCTAAATGGGCCATCCGCGCCAGAGCGAGGTTTGAATTTTAATAAAACATTTTGTTATGAGCCAAATAGCTATGCGTGACCGTTTGCAAAAAAATATTTACAGTGTAATAGACCCTGTAGTGCGTGGATTGGTAAAAGTGGGTGTAACGCCCAATTTTATTACAACCACCGGTTTAATATTGAATATTGGCGTGGCCATCATATTTATTGTAGGTGCCGAAGAAGGCAATCGCGGTGATTTTTCTTATGTAGGCTGGGCCGGCGGCCTTATATTGTTTGCCGGCTTGTTCGATATGCTCGACGGACAGGTAGCCCGCACCGGCAATATGAGTTCCACCTTCGGCGCTTTATATGATTCTGTACTCGACCGTTATAGTGAAATGTTCATGTTCCTGGGCATCTGTTATTACCTGGTGGCCCATCACTATTTCCTGAGCTCATTGTTTGCATTTATTGCACTCATTGGCTCTATGATGGTAAGCTATACCCGTGCACGCAGCGAGGGACTGGGCATACAAAATAAAGGTGGTTTAATGCAACGTCCCGAGCGGGTAGTATTAACAGCGTTATCTGCCATTGCCTGCGGTATTACAGCTACTATCATCGGCGGCGATTATAAATTAACAATACCCGGCATTCCTTTTCACGTATTTGAAACCATGTCGGTATTTACCATACCTATTACCGTAATGGCCGTATTAACAAATATCACTGCCATTAAAAGATTGATGGACGCTAAAAAAGCGCTTGACGAAAAAGCATGACACGAAACGTATTATTGATATTGTTTTACTGCCTGGTTGCTACAAAGGCTATAGCGCAGGAAGGATTTCCCGTTCCGCCGGCCGATGCCAACAGGCTGTTTTATCTGCAACGTACCTCCAATACCAATACCATCGTATATGAACTGAATATGAAGGATGGGAAACTGAATACCAGCAATCCCGTTCACGTATACTGGATCAGGTATGCAGAAAAAGGACAAACCGCCGAATTGAGTTGGATACAGCGTGCATTTGCATATGGTGTGAAGATAAAGTCGTACCCCGATAGCAGCTACCGGGTACGCCTGGTTTCTTATGCAGGTTATTCCATGTATTTGAAAAAAGGCACCGATGGCAAGTACCGGTTGTATGCCGCCATCAATGGAAAAATGATGATCCTCAATCATATTTTCGTAAAGATCATCGGCGGTTCTACATTTTCGCCCGACATTGAATATTTCGAAGTAAGCGGATATGACCCTTCCACCGGAAAAGCTGTTGCAGAAAGAAAGAAGGTGCTGAAAAGTGAGATCAAGGATAATGGCAATTAAAACTTTGTTGCAATGAAGAAATTGTATGTATCAAATTCAACCGAATCGGTACGGATGTTCAAAAGCAACTGGATGGAAGCTTTATCGAAAGTACATTTTTCCATCCCGCTTTTTATTTATATACCCGTGATCGCCTTTATGACCTGGCGTGCGTTTGACAACGGCATTTATCCGCTTTATTATTTTTTATTTCTGGCCATGGGCCTTGCCATATGGACCATCACGGAATATATTTTACACCGTTTTGTTTTTCATTTTGAACCAACATCTGCCTGGGGCAGGCGCATCCATTTTATATTTCATGGCGTACATCACGATTATCCCAAAGATGCCAGGCGGTTGGTGATGCCGCCATCGGCAAGCATTCCATTGGCTATAGGATTTTATTTTTTGTTTTCATTACTGTTTACCAATAAAACATACCTGTTTTCCTTTTACGCCGGTTTTATTGCAGGCTACCTGGCATACGACATGATGCATTACGCCATGCACCATTATAATTTTAAAAGCACCCTGATGAAACGCGTAAAGCAGCATCACATGCTTCATCATTACGATGACCCTACCAAGGGCTATGGCGTAAGCTCATCACTGTGGGATGAAATTTTTAAATCGGGGTTCCCCAAGAAGAAAAAGTAATATGCTAAAATCTGCCCCTGTCGTTTTTTTTGCCCCGCGAACTGTGATGATCACTACACTTATCTCGGTGGCTTACCTGCTACTTTCTATCCTGCTGGTGGGCTTCAAAACAGACCAGCTGGTATTGATAGGTATTTTTAACGGGATGTATTATAGCTCTGGCATTACCCGTAAATTCATTACCGGATTTTCGATCTTTATAGTGTACTGGATCATTTTTGATTACATGAAAGCCTTTCCTAATTATACATTCAGGGATGTGCATATTGAAGAATTGTATAACGCAGAAAAAACATTGTTTGGCATTACCACCGCCACCGGAAGGGTTACGCCCAATGAGTTTTTTCTACAACATCACTTCAGGGCCGGCGATCTGTTAAGCGGCATCTTTTATTTATGCTGGGTACCCGTACCCCTGTTGTTTGCAGGTTATTTGTTCTTTAAAGACAGAGCATTGTTCCTGCAGTTTGCACTGGCATTTTTTATAGTGAACATGATCGGGTTTGTGGTATATTATATTTATCCCGCCGCCCCACCCTGGTATGTACAGGAGCATCAGTTCAATTTTATAGCATCCACACCAGGTAACACCGGCGGACTGAAACGGTTCGATGAACTGGTGGGCGCACCGGTCTTTCAATCATTATACGCTAAAGGCTCGAATGTTTTTGCGGCAATGCCATCCTTACATTCATCGTACCCGGTGATCGTATTGTATTATGGTTTAAAGGCGCGATACCGGTATATAAGTATCATTTTTGCAGTGATCATGGCCGGCATCTGGTGCTCGGCCGTATATACAAGCCATCATTATGTGCTCGACGTACTGGCGGGCATCTGTTGCGCAATAACAGGCATTTTTCTGATTGAGCGAATGGTTACCCGCGCCGGATGGTTTTCCGGTTTCTTTAAATCTTATTTGCATAAAATTATATAAGATATCTTTTATGAGCAGTATACTTCCCCACCCTGATAAACAGGCGATCCTTACCCGGTTGAGTGAAGGAGATTATGGCGCGTTCCTGTACGATTGTGATGGCACCCTTGCCGATAATATGGGAGCGCATAAAGCATCTTATTGCGCAGCAGCAACTTCGTTGGGATTTGAGTTGGATGATGCCATCATCGATGAACTGGCAGGCTGGCCTATAACACAGGTAGCAGAAGAGATCAGAAAACGGTACAACGGCAATTTTGACCCGGCGGCATTTGCGCAATTGAAAAATAAATTATACGAAAGCAATTATATCAATGAAACAAAACCTATTGAGTTTGTAGTAGAACATTTGAAAGCGCATGTGGGCAAGGTGCGTATTGCCGTGGTTTCAGGCGGCAGTCGCGCTTCTGTTTCCAAAACGCTGCAATTGCTGGGTATTAGCAAACACATAGAAGTACTGGTATGCGCAGGTGAAACGCTCAGGGGCAAACCTTATCCCGACCCTTTTTTATACGCTGCCGAGCAGTTAGGTGTTGACCCGGCTAAATGCCTGGTATTTGAAGACGGCAATCCCGGCGTACAGGCTGCAGAAGCTGCCGGCATGCGTTGGCTGCGAATTGACCATGCTTAAATAAAAAACATTACAGTAAGGCGTTGATATTCATTTTGGGTTTGGGGCCCTGACGTAATTGTCGGGGCCTTTTCATAGATTTGATTTTTACAAAGCGGTAGTTTATGACGAAAGAAATAAAAACGCTGTCAGCTTTTTATAAAAGCATCGACGCCAATATTCCCACAGGCATAGACAAGGCCATAGGGCATTTCAATGTGTTCAGGATCGATGAGTTCATCGCCGGCATTCGCGCCCAAAAAGGCGTTATGCCTTATAACCGGCGGAATTACTATAAGATCAGTCTCATAAACGGGCGCAATCATGTGGAATATGCCGATAAGGTGATCAATATTGAAAAAAGCGCCCTGCTGTTCGGCACGCCCCGCATCCCTTACCATTATGTTCCGCAGGATGATAACCAGATGGGCTTTTTCTGCATATTTACCGATACGTACTTTTCTTCAACTAAAAACGGAATTGTTCTGGATGAATTACCTATTTATAAGCCCGGCGGGTTTCCTGTATTTAAGCTTACCGGTGAAGAGTATGAGGAAATAGCGGCCGTCTTTCGCAAAATGGTAAAAGAACTGGCGTCTGATTATGCCTATAAATATGATCTTTTACGTAACTACCTGATGGAGCTGATCCATTTCGGACAAAAACTACAACCCGCTTCTACCCTTCAAACGCCACATAAAGGAACCGACCGGGTCACTTCTATATTTATTGAGTTATTGGAAAGGCAATTCCCTATTGAAACTTTGTACCAAAAACTGGAGCTGCGTACCGCCAGCGATTACGCCAGCCGGCTTTCGGTGCATGTTAATTATTTAAACAAAGCATTAAAAGAATCAACCGGCAAAACCACTACAGAGATCATTAGCCAGCGTGTTTTACAGGAAGCCAAAATATTGCTCCGCCATACTAACTGGAACGTTTCACAAATTGCCTGGAGCCTGGGTTTTGAAGAAGTAGCACACTTCAGCAACTTCTTCCGCAAACATACCGGTTTCTCCCCCAACGCTTTCCGCGAAGAACTGGACAAGGTTTGATTTTTGCAAATATTGGATTGTTTCGCATAACACAGCAGCCCGGCACCCATGTTACCTTTACACTTCAATTATTGAAGTAAAAAGTAAAAGAACATGAAACCAAATAGTAAAATTATTGTCACCGGCGGCGCATCCGGCATTGGACTTGGTATTGTTGAACGTTTGTTAAAAGACAACCACACCGTTATCGTTTGCGGACGAAGGGAAAATGTATTGAAGGAACTTACCGACAGGTACCCAACTGTTATCACTAAAAAATGTGACATTGAGCATGCTGCTGAAAGAGAAGCTCTTTACAACTGGGTGGTAACGGAGCACAGCGATCTGAATGTACTCATTAATAATGCCGGCATTCAAAACTGGATGTCGCCATCGGATAATGACTTTTTTAAACGAGCACAGCAGGAAATTGCTATTAACATCGAAGCGCCACTGCATTTGATCTCATTGTTCATGAAACTACCTGCATTGGACACTATTATGAATGTGACCTCCGGGCTCTCTTTTTCACCCTTTGCCAAAGTCCCTGTGTATTCAGCAACCAAAGCATTCCTGAGGTCGTTTACCCTGTCGTTGCGTTATATTCTTAAAGACAAAAACATTAAAGTCATAGAGATCGTTCCGCCGGCATTGAAAACTGACTTAGGTGGCATAGGATTGCATGATCATGCGCCGGAAGTAGGCCCATTCGTAGAAAGCATTTTTGAACAACTGGCCCAGGGCAAAACAGAACTCACCTATGGCACCAGTGCCGACAGAGCTAAAATTGGTGCTGAGGATCTGAAAAAAGAATTTGCCAAACTTCATCCGTAACGGGTATAACAAGTAAATATCTAAGCCGCTCTTAACCGGGGCGGCTTTACTATTGTGCAGCCCATTCAGATTCACTGATAGTTGGATTTATTTCATATTCTGTATAGGTTACTGAAAGGTTATTAGTTCCCGATCTTTGCTTTTCGCTGAAAGGTAATAGAATGCCACTAACCGTTTTAAGATTGCTGTAATCAGTAAAAGTAGTAGCATACCCATCGCTAATTAATTCACCACGGTCATTGAAAAGATATGCATATTTAACACCATCAAGCTCGGCTATGACTGCAGTTTTACCATTCGCTCTCCCTTTGATCTCCAGGTTTGTCATGCGGTCTATCACTGAACGACGCAATGCCAGCACCCCCGATCCAAACGCTGTTTTCATTTCTTTCAACCGGTCGGCAGGTAACGGTTGTTTTTTACCATTCTCCCATTGCCATGCGCTATTACTGTCAAACTGTTCAATGCGCTGAAGCGTTTCGCCCTGACGTATTTCTATACGTAATCGGTTTTGATGAAGGTCAACCAGTGAGGTTATTGTATACAGGCTAACAGTAGCCCTGGCACGCAGGCTGCGTATATTATCAAGCGCACTGCCACCCTGCACTCTGTTAGCATTATATAACAAGGTGCGGGCATCGGCTACATCCTCATTCTTTGTTATCGTAGTCTTAGCAATATTAACTTTCATTGTTTCACTTTCTTTTTCTCATAAAAAAACCCGGCGAATACGCCATTCAGCATAGCGCTCTGGGTAAATGTCTCTACATCTATCAGTACCTGTAAAAGGAAAAGGAAACAAGGTTTAACATACTTGATCATAGGTAAGAGCTAACAGTTCCATTACCCCTCAACAATTATTCCATTTTAAAAGGGGCGCAAACTTAGTTCACGCCCCCTGGTCTATTTATCCTGTTATACTATTATCAGCGAAGTGTTTTAAATGAAGAGCGAAGTTCTTCGGTAAATGCCGTTGGTTGCTCCCAGGCTGCAAAATGGCCGCCTTTATTCAATGTATTAAAATGAATAAGATTGGGATATGCACGTTCTGCCCAGCTTTTTGGCGCTGCATAGATCTCATCGGGGAATACGCTTACAGCAACCGGAATGCGAATGTTTCTCGGGTCAAAAAAACCGCCCTTTGCCACCTGAAATGTTTCCCAATACAAACGGGCCGATGAGATGGCAGTGTTAGTTACCCAATACAAAGTGATGTTATCAAGAATATCATCTTTTGTCAATCCTTCAGGCTTTCCATCAAACACCCGTGCAATAAGCGCATAACTGCGTGCGTCGTGGTCAAGTATCCAGCCAGCCAACCCTACAGGCGAATCAGCAATGCCGTATAATGTTTGCGGGCGCAGTCCCATTTCATTGGCATAACCCAAGCCTTTTTTATAAAAGAAATCCAGTTGGTCATAGGCATTCTTTTCATCAGCCGTAAGATTTGCAGGCGCCACTCCGGCAGCCAATGCCCTGCTAATTTCAGCAGGAACAGTGGCAGCCATGTTCGTATGAATGCCGGCCAATTCGGGTGGTGCTATTAAAGCCATGGTTTCAGAAATAGCATTACCCCAGTCGCCACCCTGTGCTACATATTTCTTATAGCCAAGGCGTTTCATCAATATAATCCATGCTTTGGCAACACGCGTTGGGTCCCAGCCTAATTGGTCGGGTTTGCCCGAAAACCCATAACCGGGAATGGAAGGTATTACAACGTCAAAAGCGTCTTCGGCTTTGCCGCCATATGCTGTAGGATCAGTAAGCGGCCCTATAACCTTTAACTGTTCTATAATAGAGCCGGGCCAGCCATGGGTAATGATAACAGGTAATGCGTTCTTATGTTTCGACCGAACATGTATAAAGTGAATATCAACGCCATCGATCTTTGTTACAAACTGCGGCAGCGAATTAAGTTTGGTTTCTATCTTTCGCCAATCATATTGTGTAGCCCAATATTTGGCCAGCGCTTTCATGGTAGCCAACTGCACACCTTGCGTTTCATCTTTCACCACTTCCCTATCGGGCCATTGCGTTGCCTGTATCCGGTGCTTAAGATCAACAAGTGTTTTTTCAGGCACTTTAAAATGGAAAGGTTGTATGGCTGTATCTGCCGTTTGTGCATTTACCACAGCGCCTTGTAAAATAAATAAACCTGCAATGAGCCTTACGCGTATACTTTTACTATTTTTCATTTTTGTTACTTTTAAAGTTTGAAATGTTTTGTAAAAGTACCTGCACATTATGCCCTAACCAATCATCTATAGGCTGGCTGGACTAATTACCACCAGAGCTGGGCATTTTGTAATCTGAAATAGACAAGCCTTTAGCTTCGCCGGAAATCGGAAGGACGTGCATGGGTGAATTCATGAAAGGCATCGCTGAATGAGCTAATGGTAACATAGCCAACATCAAAAGCTATTTCCCCAATAGGCTTTTGTGTTTTTAGTAACATTTCAATAGCCTTTACCATACGTATGGTTTTAACATACTGCAAAAAGGTCATTTGCATGTTCGATTGGAACAGGCGCGACAGTGTGCGTTCGCTGATATTGAAACGGCTGCTAACATCATTTATAGTAAGCCGTTCGCTCATATTCTTTTCCAGGTATTTAACAATGCGTTGCATTTGTTCATTATCGGTTATAGGCAGTACTATTGGCAACGACTTATTATCAAACTGGGGTAGAATGTTCTTTAATGCTATCAGGAATTCAAAATTATCATCCTTGCGCGTTACATGCCGGCCATCCCATCGTTCAGTATAATTGATCATCTGTATCAACAGATCACTGGCGGGGTAAATGCCCAGCTTACCGTAATAAGGATCGGCCCCATCGTCATGCGCATAATAATAAAGCGAACGCAATACCGTGGCCGAATAACCAATACGCAGAATATGATATATACCCGCAGGGATCCAAAAGTAATGTTTTGCCGGCACTACATAGGTGCGGTGTTCTATGGTTATATACGCTATACCACCCTCTACATAACTCAACTGTCCTTTGCTATGTTTATGCAACGGGATCAGCTTTTCCGATTTTTCATGCATAACAAACACGCTGTCCTTTTGCTTTTCAATTTCCGGCAAACTGGCAATTAATCCCATAGCGTAAAGGTAATCTGAATTGGCCGGAATGATGAAAATGTTGGCATATTTAGGGAAATGAAACACCCGCCTTACTGATAATTTTGCACGCGATCTCAGCATGAAAAAGAAATATACCCTTACCGACAGGCTCATAACCCAAATCACCGGTTGGATGGCCGGAATAATAATAGTGGCGCTTGCCATTTGGGGCATTTTTACTCTTTGGGGTTATTTTACTTACATCCAAACAAATAACGCTCAAATCGATGAACATGTAAACCCTATAATCTCAAAAGCCGGCGGATTAATTGTTGCCGTTAAGTTTGAGGAAAACCAGCTTGTTGCTAAAGGCGATACATTGCTGATCATCGATAACCGCGAGTACATTTTGCAACAGCAACAAACGGAAGCTGCTATTCAGAAAACCAGGGCGCAATTACAGTTGTTGGAAAGTAATAGCCATGCACTAAAGGCGGAAAAAGAGATCGTGCAGGCCGAACTAAATCGCCTGGCCGCTTTGCTGCACTCACATAAACTCGACATTAGTTATACAGTGATCACTGCGCCCTATAATGGCAGAATGGGCCGCCAGGCAGTTGAAACCGGACAATTGATAAATGCCGGCGAAACACTGGCATACATTGTAAATAATGAAACCGACAAATGGGTGGTGGCCAATTTCAAAGAAACCCAGATATCATATTTACATATTGGCGATTCGGCAAAACTAATTGCAGATGCTTATCCCGAACAGACGTTCAGCGGAAAGATCATTTCATTTTCACCAGCCACTGGTTCCCGTTTTTCACTACTGCCACCCGATAACGCTACCGGCAACTATGTAAAGATCGTTCAACGCATTCCCGTGCGGATACGTATAGACGGTAACAAAAAAGACCTTGAGCTATTAAAAGCCGGCATGAATGTGAACGTGTATATTCCGAAAAAGCAGCGGCATGAATAGCGTAATTCCTGTGTTTAGGAAATGGGTGCCCGAATGGTTGATAAAAGTGAGCCTGTTTTTAGTGTTGCTGCCCAGTATAGCGCTGTTCATTTTACCGCTTACCAATCTAAATGCAGCAGCAGGCTATTATGGTTGCGAACCGGCAGATATACAATTTACCGTTGTGTTATGGTATGCCGGGTATGCCGGCTTTTACAGTCTCGAACACCGCTTCTTTGCATACCTGGCCACCAAGCAATATTTTTTATTGTTCACAACACTGCAAATGGTGGGTAGTTTCATATGTTACCTCACCCATGATTTATACATTTTGCTGCCAGTGCGTTTTATACAAGGACTGTTGTTTTGCAGCACGGCCAGTCTTTCCCTCTCGCTGATGTTCACCCGCCTGCGCAGTGAGCGGGCCAGGGAGATCAGCTTCTCGGTTTTCTTTGGGCTAATATTGTGTGCTGTTCCCTTTAATAGCTTCGCAACTGCCGGCGTTATAGACTCCGGCAATTACAATATAGTTTATAAAGTAGCTTTATTCGCTTTTGCCCCTTGCCTGGTATTGCTGTTGCTCATCATGAACAATGTGCGGCTTAAAGCCCGTTTCCCTTTGCATAAACTCGACTGGCAAAGCTTTTCTTTATATACCCTTGCACTTTGCCTAGGAGGTTATATAATGGTGTACGCACAGAGGTATCTTTGGTTTGAAGACCGGCGCATACAATTCAGTGCAGCAGGCATTGCTGTTTGCACCACCATCTTTTTGTTCAGACAGAAAAGTATGAAGCGGCCTTATATCAATCTGCACATATTCAGATCGCGGAATTTCATTGTAGGGCTTTTTGTATTATTCGTCATGTACATTTGCCGGTTTGCCGCAGGCGTTACCACAAACTACTTTTCCAGCGTTCTAAGAATTGATCCTGCGCATATATCTTACATCAACCTGTTCAACCTGGCAGGTTTGGTAACCGGCGTGATCATCGCCTGTTGTATGATCCTGCAAAAAATGCGCATCCGATCTATTTGGGTGCCGGGGTTTATATTACTGCTCATATTTCATTCCACCATGTTCTTTCAGTTCAGCACCCAGGCCAATGAACACAATTATTATCTCCCGCTTTTTATCCATGGGCTTGGTGTGGGTATGATCATGGTGCCAACAATTGTTTTCACAATATCATCCGTACATATTTCTATGGGCTCTTCGGCGGCGGGCGTTTGCCTGGCCATCAGGTACCTGGGGTTTTGTGCAAGCATTGGGATCATGGCAGCCAGGGGCATGGCGTCGTGGCCGGCAGTGCCGGCATCGAATAAATTAATGGTAGCCAGTATTAACCGGCAGGCACAGTTGCAATTTGCGATGGATTACTATGAACTGATCTCCTGGCTATGCATAGGCATGTTATTACTGATCATTCTTTTCCCATATTTGAATAGAACAGTGGTGTATTTGAGGGCGAAGGGACTGGCGCCGGTGTAGCAAACCTGAAAAGCTTTTTTACTCCAACGGAGGTTCAACATATTCTTCATTGGCGGGTTTTAATTCATGGCCCATGATCAGGCGCGCACAGGTATTCCATCTCAGAATGGCATCATCATTTCCGGGCGGGCGAACAGCCTCCGCTTTCTCAAAAAATTCCATGGCTTCAGTTAGCCATTCAAACACAGCAAAATGCCCACCTCCCATCCCCTGGTTGAAAATTGACAATCCCTTCCTTTCACAGATGATGCCTGCGTAGTAATTTTTTTCGTACTCATTTTGCAGCTGTGACAACAATTTACGCGCACGGCCCACATCCCCTGATGAAAAAGGATCGCTGAATTGATCTGTAATTGTCAATATCAGCATCACAATTGCCCTGGCATTTTGGTTATCCACTTCCAGGATGTCGAGACAGATACTTTCAGCCAGGCCGGGTTCACCCAGCAGCCTGTATCGTTCTGCCTTTTCAAGCGCTGCCGGGATACTCTCTTTGGCAATACGTTTAATTTGAAACATGATGTACTATTTAATGATTTTCTTTGATCGAAAAAGGAAGCGGAATAACATTTTCAAAGGATCGTAAAATCTGTCTGCCACCCTTTCCTTTAACGGAATGATAGCATTGTCGGTAATAGTTATTTCTTCAGGACAAACGGTGGTGCAGCACTTGGTGATATTACAATAACCGATGCCATTCGCTTTTTTTACATCTTCCAAACGGTCTTCGGTATCGAGCGGATGCATTTCCAGCGCAGCAACATGTACTAAAAAGCGCGGACCGATAAATGCATCATGAAGCTGATGCTCACGCAGCACATGGCACACATCCTGGCACAGGAAACATTCTATGCATTTGCGAAATTCCTGCACCCGGTCAATATCCTGTTGAAAAATTCTCCAGGTACCGTCTGCTGCATCGGCAGCGCGGGGTGTAAATTTTTTTATCTTTTTCTTTACCCTGAAATTCCATGACACATCTGTAACCAGGTCTTTTATCAACGGGAAGGCCTTCATGGGAAGCAATAAAACCGGCTTATTGAGCGGAAGTTCATTAAGCCTGGTCATACACATAAGTTTAGGAATGCCATTGATCTCTGCCGAACAGGAACCACATTTGCCGGCTTTGCAATTCCAGCGAACTGCCAGGTCATTGGCATGTTCTGCCTGTATCTGATGCACGGCATCAAGCACCACCATGCCTTCGGCAATTTCGGTAGAATAGGTCACCAGTTTTCCACCCGAAGCATCACCACGCCATATTTGAAAATCGGCTTTCATTACTTCACTTCATATCTTCAATGATCTGTTTAAGATCTGGTGGCATATCCCGCACAGGCACACGCTTCACCACCATCTGTCCATCGTCTCCTTTCACAATGATAAGATTACAGTTACCGGCCCGCGCATCTTTTTCAGGATGATCTTCCCTGAAATGAGCGCCCCGGCTTTCTTTTCGCTCTATGGCCGCCCTTGTAATTGCTTCGGAAACAGTTAATAAATGTTGCAGGTCAAGGGCGGTATGCCATCCGTTATTATACTCCCTGTTTCCAATCACCCGTACTTTAGAGAAGCGATCATACAGTTTTTCCAATTCCTGCATCGCCTTTAAAAGCTCCTGCTCATGGCGAACAATGCCAACCAGGTTCTGCATTACTTCCTGCAGGTCGAATTGAACCTGAAAAGGGTTTTCCCCTTCAGTACGGTCAAATGGTTCCAATGCGTTTTTTGCGATCATTTCCACCTGCCGGTCATCAATATTACCCTGCGTGTTTTCTTTGGCAAACCTGGCTGCATATTCACCGGCACGTTTGCCAAACACAAGCAGATCTGAAAGCGAGTTACCACCAAGCCGGTTGGCGCCATGTAAACCAGCAGCAGCTTCCCCTGCAGCAAAAAGCCCCGGCACAGTTGACATTTGGGTTTCAGCATGTACCCTGATGCCGCCCATCATATAATGCGTAGTAGGGCCCACTTCCATTGCTTCTTTGGTAATATCGATATCTGCCAGCTTTTTAAACTGGTTGTACATGCTGGGCAGTTTTTTCTTTATGTGATCGGCAGCATTGGCCATTTTTGTTTTGATCCAGGAGATGTCCAGGTATACACCATTGTGCGGGCTGCCTCTGCCTTCCCTGATCTCACGAACTATACAACGTGCCACATGATCACGGGTGAGCAATTCCGGCGGGCGTTTTGCCTGTTTATCGCCTTGTGTGTATCGCCAGCCTTCTTCTTCATTGTCGGCCGTTTGTTGACGGTATAGTTCAGGAATTTCATTAAACATAAACCGTTTATGTTCGCTGTTGAGCAATATGCCTCCTTCTCCCCGAACGCCTTCAGTTACCAGAATGCCGCGAACACTGGGTGGCCACACCATACCGGTTGGGTGAAATTGCACAAACTCCATATCCATAAGCTCGGCACCGGCATTGTACGCCAGAGAATGACCATCGCCCGTATACTCCCAACTGTTACTGGTAATTTTATAAGCCCTGCCAATGCCACCTGTGGCTATTACTATTGCTTTGGCGCGAAATAATTTAAATTGTCCTTTTTCACGTTCGTAGCCAAAAGCCCCGGCCACGCGTTCACCATCTTTTAAAATAGTTATAATGGTGCATTCCATATGTACTTCAATGTCCTGGTAAATGCAGTGGTCCTGTAGTGTACGGATCATTTCCAACCCCGTACGATCGCCAACATGCGCCAGGCGTGGATATTTATGACCGCCAAAATTCCGCTGTAAAATGCGGCCATCCTTTGTCCGGTCAAACAGCGCTCCCCACGCTTCCAGCTCCCGCACCCGGTCTGGCGCTTCTTTGGCATGCAGTTCGGCCATGCGCCAATCGTTCAGATATTGTCCACCCCGCATCGTATCGGCAAAATGTACCCGCCAGTTATCGCGCTCATCGACGTTAGATAATGCAGCAGCAATGCCCCCTTCAGCCATTACCGTGTGCGCCTTGCCAAGTAGTGATTTGCAGATCAACCCAACAGTAACACCGTTGGCAGCAGCTTCAATGGCAGCGCGAAGCCCTGCGCCACCTGCGCCAATTACAAGCACATCGTAGTTGTATGTATCGAAAGTTGACATGTTATAAAATTCTCCAGTCATGCCACACACCCATGGAGCACAAACGGATATAGATATCTGAAAACATAACCCAGAATAAGCTCATCCATGCCCACAACATATGTTTTCTGTTGAAACAGCTTACACACCGGTATGTTCTGGCACGAAGCGGTGCGCCGGAAATGCGGTTCAGGTACCCACCAACCAGGTGCCGCAACGAATGGCAGCCGAATGTATAGCCCGTAAGAAACACCACATTGATGGCCAGCACTATGGTGCCTACGCCAATGCCAAACGATCTTTCACCTGTATTAGTCCCTCCCGGCGGAATAAACCACAACGCCTTCCACACATCGTATAAAAGAAAAAGCAAAAAGAATAAGGCTATGTATAAAAAGTAACGGTGTATATTTTGTACGATCAATGGAAATGAATTTTCACCCCAATACTTCTTGCGGGGCTCTGTAACGGTGCAGGCAGGTGGATCGGCCCAGAATGACTTATAATAGGCGCCGCGGTAATAGTAACAGGTTAACCGGAATAATCCCGGCGCCCATAATATCAGCAGAGCCGGCGACCAGGGGAATTGCCGCGGCCACCAACCTGGTTTGTTTCCAAACCAGCTATGGGATGAATCGCCAAATAATTCCGGGGAATAAAGCGGCGAAAGGTAGGGACCAAATGTATAATGCCTTCCCTGGAACGCAGCCCAGGTTACGTAAATGAGGAATATGGAAAGACAAACAAAAATGACCAGTGGCCGTACCCACCATGCATCCTTCCTGTTGGTATAACCAAAGCCGCGTCGGTTATCAGTTAAGTGTATTTCAGCCATAAAACAGCTTATGTTATTAAGGATAAAATCTTAACCTGATAGTTGTCAATGAGTATGGGGAGGATAAAATCTGTTATCTAAGTTAGTTAAAAAAAAGAAGGGTTAGCTAAAGCTTCCCTTCGAAAAACTATGATCGCCATCATGAAAATGCCAGAAAGAAGAACAAACCTTTAAATCACTTCATATCTTTTGATCTTCTCCTCACTTACCAGCATAGCCCCAAATGATTGCGGCAAATATTCTTTTACAGCATTGGCAAATGTTCCGGTAAAGATATCATCGGTGTTTTTTATATTCAGAAAGTTGGGGCCGGAAATGTACATAATATCTTCTTTGTAAGATATATTGGTATAGTGTTTTTCATCGCCTTCGCTAAACCAGGCAAACCTGTGACTCATACTTGTTTCACTTATATCGAAATATAGCAGATTGAAGAAGCCGGAAATAATATCCTTAAACAGGTACCTGTCATAAACATTCCATGAAACAGTACAAATGGTTCCCAAATTGCCTGAATAAATATCAACGATATTATCCTTGCCTTTTCGTAAAACTATTGCCTCAAATGGTTGCTCGCTATTGAAAACTATGCTCTTATTTATGTTCATAACCTGAAAGGTATGCTGTATAGCAGCCAGTAGTTTTTCTTCATTTATTTTCGAAGCAATGCCAATAAAAGATACGCCCATTTATATTTTCATTTATACGTTAACCCGCCACTAACGCTAGAGGATCGAGTTTATTGCAACCCAGCCTCATTGGTAGATTGATATCCGACTAATACTACTTTTTATTAAAGCAACATTTAAATTAAGCATAACTTGCCTAATCTAACTCATAATACCTTATGCCCACCCAACTACTCAATTTTAAAGACCAAAGCCTGACCGAATTCCCAGTCAGTATCCGAGAGAACAGCCAGATCACCAATTTGAATCTTGACAATAATAAAATCTCCTCCATTCCCGAATGGGTGTCTGAATTAACGAACCTGAAGGTTTTATACCTAAACAGTAACCAGATTGATAATATAGAGGCATTAACAATATTATCCAACCTGGAGGTGCTTCACCTGAATCAAAACCGGTTACATTCCATCCCTGACAATATTGGAACTTTAACCAATTTAAAAAGTCTGTTTGTTAACGACAATTACATAACCAGCTTACCAGACACGATTTGTAATTTATCCCAATTACGCAAATTGACAGCCGCCCAAAACGGGATTACAGATATCCCTTCAGGCATTGGGCAATTAAAGCAACTTGGAGTGTTAAATCTTTTTGATAATAAGATAACAACTATCCCCGAAAGCATAGGCGAGTTAAGCAGTTTAGACTATCTGCAACTAGGTAAAAATAAGATCAGCCAATTGCCGGAAAGCATTGGGAACTTACATTCGATAACTTCATTTGAAATTTTCTCAAATAAATTGAAGGACCTCCCACCCCAACTCAGTCAGTTGAAAGAACTGAAAAATTTCAATATTGGCGATAATAACATTACACGAATTGAAAATATTCCTGCCAATGTTCGACGATTGAGTATTTACGCCAATCCGGTTGATCATATCGATCCTTCCATCATAAACAACTTCAAAGAATCGCAAAAAGACCCATACGATTACTTATTTATTGATAGCGAACAGGCAGCTGCGCTGAAACTTGAGAAGGACCAATTCGGTCTCCAACTCAAAATAACAAACCTCAATGCTCAAAAAATCTTTTGGCAAGATGAGAAAGACATGCCACCGGAATTAATTAAAAAATGGGAACTCAAAAGGATTATAAAGGACTTTTAGCCCAATGTTCTACTCTAAAATCAAATGCTATTATTTCAATATTATAGTCACCCTCCTATTTACCTGCCGGTTATTCGCTGAACTGTTTGGCACAATGGGGTCGCTTAAGCCGGCAGAACGCAGATGCATTCGTTCAGCAGCAATGCCTTTGCTTTGCAGGTAAGCAGCTACCGCTTTTGCACGCTCCTCGCCCACTTTTATATTTTCGTTTTCACTGCCTATGTTACAGGTATGTCCAACAATTTCAAGATGCGTAGCAGAATATTTATTAAGAATGACAACCATGCTGTCAAGGTGTGGGTACGCCGTTTCGGGGATAGTTGTTTGCCCAAGAACGCCAAACGTAACAGGTTGTTTAAATACCGATGAATCTGCTTCCCTCATTGCCTGGTTAACGGGCGGTGGCGCCTGAACTATTTCCTCCTGTACAACTTGTTTTGATTGTTCCTGCGGCGTTGCCGGTTGTGCAGTTACCTGTTGCGCTACTTCCTTCACGGGTTCCGCACTGGGTTGTTGAACAGGTTTTCTTTTTTTGTGCTCAAGGCCCAGCTTAACCTGCAAACCACAGGCAAACAATTTTGCATCACCGGTATTGCCAACACTAAATACGCCACCCGCAGGTGGATTAACAGAACCGGCCGAATTATACCCGATAAGTGAATTATAGCTGTCAGCCTTTTTCATATCGGTTAAACCCATATCAATATACACACCTGTATAAAGATGCATACGCTCGCCCAATTTAAAACTTATGCCGGTACTACCGCTAAGTGTGGCAGTAGGTTTTAACTCAATACTTCGGCTGCTTTGCCAATTATTTATGGCAGCAAAACCATGCTGAGGTACATTAAACACTTCTACATTATAATCGGGATAATACCCTGATAAATTCAATTGCTGTGCTGTAGCTTTTATTTTTTCGTTGAATGGGAGTATGAACTTTGTGCCTGCGTTCAAATACCACTGGGTATTATTGCCAACCGTATGATAGTGCAGCATTACAGGAATGGCCGCTGCCAAAAAACATTGTTTCTCCGAGTAGCCAGCTGTGCTTATGTTATATTGAAATGCAGAGCCGGTATTATCAACCTGCCAGGAGGAAAAAGCGGCGTCGTTATGCAAAGTAGTTTTTGTATTGTAATAGCCACCGCCAATACCTGTTAGCAATCCAAAGTGTGCCGAAAGCGGAAAAATATACTGCACGCCTACACCGCCACCTGCCTGTGGTTTACTCTGGCTGCCGCCCGGGTTGTCAAATCTTAATCCCAGCATACCGCCATTCACTTCTATCCCAAATTCCTGCGACTGGCCATTAAATGAACACATCAGCAAACAAAATCCTATGATGGCTATTTTACTTGTCATTATTTTCCTATTATAACTGTTTAATTTACCAATGCATTTACAGTTGCCTTTTGCCCGTTGCTTAGTATAAGTGTAATGATGTATACACCTGCAGACGCCGGCAGCGATACCTGAGTTGAGGGATGCACGCTTGTAAGCTGTTGCAGTATTACACCTGTATTATCGGTTATCAGCAAACGCGCACCCTGCAACGTTGCTTCACTATAATTGCAGGTAACAGTTGTTGTAGCGCCGCGGGTAGCCGGGTTGGGAAATATTTTTAATCCTCCTGCCACAGTGCTACTGCCCGTGCAGGTTACAGGACAGGTTTGTAACTGAGCGCCATTCTTAGCAGTAGCAAGCACATAATATAAACCATTTAAGGGCGCCGTTTCACTATACCAGGCGGTGGTGGCGCCAGCTACCGGTGCACCATTTTTATACCATTGCCATTGTACATACTCTCCTGATCTATTATCAAACAAAAGCAGATCGTTAAAATGTTGTCTTACGGCAGATACCAGTTGGTAATTAAGATTACTGGTAACCGGTGTTGCCGGTAAATGGTTGGCATCACCCGGTTGTTCCGCTGTTACAACCGTTGCGCCTGATTGCAAAAGCGATAATACATTTCCACTTACTGTAGCAATACCGGTATTGGCTACTGTATAGTTTAAAGATAAACCGCTATTAGCTGTAGCCGTTAGCGGCAGTGTTAACTGTCCATTGCAGCCTACAGTAAGGTCCTGAAGCCAGGTTATTACTTGCGGCGCTTTGGTAATGGCAAGACTATTTCCGGTAAAGGTTATAGTATAGTTATTACCTGCGTACAGCGTATTTCTATTGATGACATATGCGCCTACGTTCTCGCCGGCTACCCGGCTCAGGTTGCCAGTGATAATATTGCTATTATCGCCATTGGCAAAACCAGTGGCCATATAAGTAAGCACTGGATCGGCGGAGCCAAATACTTTTGTTTGCGCATTGGCACTAATGGCAAGTGCAGCAGGAGTAATGGTAAGATCATTGCCGGTGTAGGTGATTGTATAGTTATTACCGGCGTTTAGCGTATTCTGATTAATGGCATAAACGCCTACGTTTTCGCCAGCTACCCTGTTCAGGCTTCCGGCGATAATATTATTATTGTCGCCATTGACAAAACCAGTGGCCGTATAAGCAAGCGCCGGATCGGCTGCTCCATATACTTTTGTGTGCGTATTGGCACTAATGGCTAGTGTAGCAGGAGTAATGGTAAGATCGCTACTGCCATAAGTGATCGTATAACCGGCCGGGGCAGTCAAAGAACCCAGTCCGATAGCATATGTGCCACTATTTTCACCGGTAGCACGTGTAAGGTGTCCTGTTATACTACTCGCATTTTCACCGTAGGCAAAACCGCTTACCTGCCACGTAAGCAGGGGATCAGCAGAACCATACACCTTTGTTTGGGCATCGGCAATGATGGTTAAATTGGCAGTGGGGCTAAACTTTGCAATAAAAATATCATTGTCACCCGCCGATACCAGATCTCCTGTGCCAGTTCCGGGATCAAAATCACCGGTTTCCTGAAAGTCACCGGTTATATATACATTGCCTGTTGCATCAACCGAAATAGATTGGCCATGATCATTACCTGACCCACTCACATTTCTTGCCCACACCAGGTTGCCTGACGTGTTTAGTTTGGAAATAAAAATATCATAATCCCCCCCTGAAACAAGATTTAGCGTGCCCGCGTCGGGGTCAAAATCAGCCGTTCCCTCAAAAGTACCGGTTATATATACATTGCCTGAAGCATCTACAGTTAAAGAATTACCATCTTCATGACCGGCGCCGCCCATACGCTTTGCCCATACAAAATTACCGGCGGCATCCAGTTTTGAAATAAAAATATCAGTATTCCCACTTGAAACAAGGTTATAAGTGCCTATGCCAGGATCAAAATCAGCCGTTCCCTGAAAAAAGCCGGTGGTATATACATTACCTGAAGCATCCACTGCCACGGAGTAACCAGCGTCATAGGCGCCGCCGCCCATACGCTTTGCCCACACATAATTTCCTGCGGCATCAAATTTGGAAATGAAAATATCCCTGTCATCGACCGAAGACAGATTTTGTGTTCCCGGGCCGGGATCAAAATCAACCGTATATTGAAAATAGCCGGTGGTATACACATTGCCTGATGCATCCACTGTTATGGAGAAACTCATATCACCACCTGTATTGCCCATGCATTTTGCCCATTCAAAATTACCTGCGGCATCCAGTTTGCAAACAAAAATATCTCCTCCACCTGCCCCAGTAAGGTTATATACTCCCGGGCCGGGGTCAAAATCAACCGTTCCATTCATAATACCTGTGGTAAATACATTTCCCGAGGCATCTACCGCCATGGACAGCGCTTGTATACCACTACTACTCTTAAGGATTTTTGCCCACACCAGATTACCCGATGCATCCAGTTTAATAATAAACGTATCAAAAAAGCCGGTTGACGTAAAATTCAAAGTACCCGGGCCGGGGTCAAGATCAGCCGTTCCCCAGAACATACCGGTAATATATACATTGCCTGATGCATCCACCGCTATCGCTTTACTATAATCGCCGCTGATGCCGCCAATACTTTTTGCCCACACAAGTCGCCCCACGGCATCTAATTTTGAAATATAAACATCATTGGCGCCTGCTGAGACAAGGTTTTGTACTCCGGCCCCGGGATCGAAGTCAACGGTTCCAGTGAAATTACCAGTTGAATATACATTGCCTGAAGCATCGACGGTCACGGATTGACCAACATCGGCACCACCGCTGCCCATACGTTTTGCCCAGTTGTAAAAAGGTTGCGCATTAGAAACATAACCGGCTATCAATAAGAAAGCCAGAACGGATAATTTTATTCGTTTCACGATTTGTGGTTTAGAGCGTGCATTAAAAGTATAAGCGGGGTTACAGACAGGCAAAAAAAGGGGCGGACAAAAAGCGGACAACCCGTCCCGTATTGCTTTTAACGGGAACAGACAGAATACTTTACAATGAACAACAAATCATCTTATAGAAGGAATGACACTGGGATCAATTGTTAAGATTACGTATATAAGCTTCCAGCACTTCATCGGTCTGTAGGTTCAGGCGTTGTTTCAGTCGGCGTTTCCCCCGGGTAACACTATCCTTACTTATGCCCAGGGTATTGGCAATTTGCTGATTGCTGAGGTCAAGATAAATTAAAGTAGCTAACCTTTCTTCTGCAGGCGTTGGTTGCGCAACCAGTTTTTTAAAGGCGGGAAAGAAATCAGGATAAGCCCTATAAAATTCCATGCGGAACTTTTCCCATTCGCCATCTGTTAGCAGGGTGTATTGCAACAGGCTTTCAACAGCTGTATTTTTTTCCGTTACAGCATTCTCAGTTTGAATGGCCAACTCTTCTGTTAGCTTATCTATCAGATTATTTTTATCAATGATCTGTTGGGTAAATAAAGCGATCTGTTCTTTTGCTCTTTTAGACTCCATTTCAGCTACCTGACGCTTTCGTTCCAAAATAGCGGTTTTATACTTCTGCCGCCACAATTTTCTGTTGTATAAAAGCAGGGCAATTATAGCAAACAATATAATGCCGCCCACTATAAAGTACATGATCAGGCGTTGTTGTCTGTTGGCAGCCCGGGCCGACTGCAACCCTGTTTGCATTTCTTCAAAAGTTATTTTGGCCTTTGTTGCACGAAGGTTGCTGCGGCTTGTAAATGCATTGAGGCTGTCGGAATGTCTATGAAACAAAGTGGAGTAAAAAAACGCACTATCAATTCGGCCAAGCCCGCTATAAGCAGCAGCAATGCCTTCGGCTGCTTTGGTGGCATACTCCATATTGTTTACCTCTTTTGAATTTGCCCAGGCATATGTTATTTTCCAGCAACCCAGGGCTAAGGCAAACTGATGTTGGGCAAAATAAAGATTGGCAAGAGCATTATTGGCAAGGGCCACATTGAATGCATCCACTACCTCACCACTTTTTAAAGCATACTCCTTGAGCATAGGCAGCGCCAGATCGTATTTTTTTTGCAGCGGCAGGTTTTCGCCGATATTGCCTTTTGCAATGATGAGCCATTTTTCTTTAAACCCATCAACAGCGCCGCCTGCATCAGGTTTCAGAATATCTGCAAGCTTGTTATAATAGTACAATGAGCTGTCGTATAAACCCAGCTTTTTATAACTGGCCCCTATGAGGTCCAATGTAAATACGTCATTAGTTTTTACCGACAATGCTTTTTGTCCATATTCCAAACTTAACCTGTACTCTCTTGTTACATATAAGGCTTTGCACATATCGAACCACCGGGTGTTGATATTAGGAAAATGTTCAGCGCCTAACCGCTGCTGTAACTCCAACGCTTTAATACTGTAAAAAAGATAGTCTTCCACCCAGGCAATACGTGTACTATGTTCAGCATAGGCCGAATACACTTCGCTTAGCAATTGATCATCATTTTCCTGGTTCGCTAATTGAACTGCTTTTTTTATAAGAGGAATGCCGGCTTCGCCTCCAGGATCAGCATCCATACATACAGCCCACCATGGTTCTTCAAGCAACATAAGGCGCACCTGTAACCGGGTATTGGCATGCTTATCAACATATGCATGCATTTCCTCTATCAACTTTTTCCGAACGGCATCGGGTTGCTGATAGAAGTATTGAACCGATTCAAGATATTTCCGGGTTTGTGAAGTATCAGCCAATTCCCAGGCTTTTATCAGGTACGCTACGTCGGCATCCTGGGCTTTCACGCCTGCACATATAAAAGACAATAATGCAACAAGAAATAGAAATGGCTTCATGGGGCGGTGAAATTATTGTAAAAACCGCCAGCTGGCCAATTTTGCCTGCGAAACCATCAACATTTTTGTGTAGAATCTGTTGTTAAAGTGAATCTTATTTAGAATCGCTGTGTAATATAATGCACATTAATTACCTTTGCAAACTAGCATCAAAAAAGAAAATCATATGAGCCGTTATAATGAGTACCTTAAGGAAATTGAAGAAAGAAAAGGTCAGGACCTTCACCCGAAGCCGATCGACGGTGCCGAATTGCTAAGTGAGATCATTGCGCAAATAAAAGACCCCCAAAATGCGCACCGGAAAGATTCGCTCAATTTCTTTATTTATAATGTGTTGCCCGGCACTACGAGTGCCGCAGGTGTAAAAGCCAAGTTTTTAAAAGAGATCATTCTTGGCACTTCCAAGGTTGAAGAAATTACACCCGCTTTTGCTTTTGAGCTATTATCACACATGAAGGGCGGCCCTTCAATTGAAGTATTGCTGGACCTGGCCCTGGGCAATGATGCCGCAATAGCCAAAGAAGCCGCAAAAGTGTTAAAAACACAGGTATTCCTCTATGATGCCGATACAGACCGCCTGAAAGAGGCTTTCAAAAACGATAATAAAATAGCCAGAGAGATACTTGAAAGCTACGCCAAGGCTGAGTTTTTCACAAAACTGCCCGAGGTTCCTGAAGAAATTAAGATAGTAACCTTTATAGCTGGCGAGGGTGATATTTCAACCGATTTGCTGTCACCGGGTAACCAGGCCCACTCCCGTTCAGACCGTGAATTGCACGGAAAATGCATGATCACGCCAAAAGCACAAGCTGAGATCAAGGCGCTTCAGGCACAACATCCTGACAAAAGCGTTATGTTGATCGCCGAAAAAGGCACCATGGGCGTGGGCTCATCAAGAATGTCGGGCGTAAACAATGTGGCACTTTGGACAGGTAAACAAGCAAGCCCTTATGTTCCATTTGTTAATATTGCCCCCATTGTAGGTGGTACAAACGGAATTTCTCCCATCTTCCTTACCACCGTTGACGTTACCGGCGGTATTGGAATTGACCTCAAAAACTGGGTGAAAAAGGTTGACGCGGATGGCAAAATTGTTCGCGATGAAAATAATGAACCTATTCTTGAGGAAGTTTATTCTGTTGCTACCGGCACTGTTCTTACCATCAATACCAAGACAAAGAAATTATATAATGGCGACCGGGAACTGATTGACATTTCCAAGGCGCTTACCCCCCAGAAGAAGGAATTTATCAGGGCTGGCGGTTCATACGCTATCGTATTTGGTAAAAAGATCCAAACGATCGCAGCGAAACTCTTAGGCATTGAACCTACTCCTGTATTTGCTCCTTCAAAAGAAATTTCTCATGAGGGTCAGGGTTTAACAGCAGTAGAAAAGATCTTTAACAGAAATGCTGTTGGCACTACGCCCGGTAAAGTATTACACGCCGGTTCAGATGTTCGTGTTGAAGTGAACATCGTAGGTTCTCAGGATACCACCGGTCTTATGACCGCTCAGGAACTGGAATCTATGGCAGCCACTGTGATCTCGCCAATTGTTGACGGTGCTTACCAATCAGGTTGTCACACTGCTTCGGTATGGGATAAAAAAGCGCAGGCAAATATTCCAAAACTCATGAAGTTCATGAATGATTTTGGTTTGATCACTGCCCGTGACCCCAAAGGCGAATATCATTCCATGACGGATGTAATTCACAAAGTACTCAACGATATTACAGTAGATGAGTGGGCGATCATCATTGGTGGTGATTCTCATACAAGAATGTCGAAAGGTGTTGCATTTGGAGCCGACTCAGGTACCGTTGCGCTGGCGCTGGCTACCGGTGAAGCATCAATGCCAATTCCGGAATCTGTGAAAGTAACCTTCAAAGGCGAAATGAAAGATCACATGGATTTCCGTGATGTTGTACACGCTACCCAGGCGCAAATGCTGCAGAAATTTGGCGGCGAGAACGTATTCCAGGGTAGAATTATTGAAGTGCACATTGGAACACTTCCTGCTGACCAGGCGTTTACCTTTACAGACTGGACTGCAGAAATGAAAGCAAAAGCTTCTATCTGTATTTCTGAAGACGACACGCTGATCAAATCACTGGAAATTGCAAAAGGCAGGATCCAGATCATGATCGACAAGGGCATGGATAACAGCAGACAGGTTCTTCAGGGTTTGATCAATAGAGCCGACAAAAGGATCGCAGAAATTAAATCAGGTGAAAAACCTGCTTTAACACCAGATGCAAATGCGAAGTATTATGCTGAAGTGGTAGTTGATCTGGATGCGATCGCAGAACCAATGATCGCAGACCCCGATGTTAATAATGCAGACGTTTCTAAACGCTATACCCACGATACCATTCGTGCAATCTCTTACTATAAGGGCGAGAAAAAAGTGGACCTCGGTTTCGTAGGATCCTGCATGGTGCACAAAGGCGACTTGAAAATTGTTTCTCAAATGCTCAAGAACCTCGAGAAACAACAAGGTAAAGTTGAGTTTCGTGCACCGCTTGTAGTAGCAGCGCCAACTTACAATATCATCGATGAACTCAAGGCTGAAGGCGATTGGGAAATATTGCAGAAGTATTCTGGTTTTGAATTCAATGATGATGCACCGAAAGGCGCGGCACGTACCGAATACGAAAACATGATGTACCTCGAGCGTCCAGGTTGTAACCTTTGTATGGGTAACCAGGAAAAAGCAGCTAAAGGCGATACGGTAATGGCAACTTCTACCCGTCTTTTCCAGGGAAGAGTTGTTGAAGATTCAGAACGCAAAAAAGGAGAATCGCTTCTTGCGTCAACACCAGTAGTTGTTCTTTCTGCAATCCTCGGAAGAATTCCTAACATGAATGAATATAAAGAGGCAGTAGTGGGTATCGATTTAACCAAGTTCGCACCTCCTCTTAAGAACTTAACTTCAAGCAAAGACAGTCTTACTTACTAAGACTTAAAATTGATAAAAACAAAAGGCTTCCCGATGCATGGGAGGCCTTTTGTTTTTTAGGGAAGTTATTTGGTTATTTCACCTTCATACTATCTGCCAGCATTTTCATAAAGAATCCTCCAACAACACTTCTGGCCTTAAAGTTTTCGCGAATACCTGTGATGGCATCGTAGAAATCGTTGAGGGGAACGCGGGACTCTGTTTCAAGCGAATGCCGGTAAACAGGCGTTATTAGCTTTTCAAATTGTTCTTGCTGCGGTGCAAAAGAGGCCGTCCATAAGATCCAGTCATTCTTGGTATAGGTTTTCCGGCTATCCAATGGCAAACCGAATTTCTGCTGCCTGGTAAGATAGTACTGGGTTTCTGTGTCATATACCTTTTGTGGGAAAAGACGAAGATTGAGCACTTTATCCCATATAAGATTGTACTTCTGGCTCCAGGTTTCTTTGTTATCAAAAGTGAGGCTGTAGTGATCGCCGGCGTCTGCCATTTGCATCCACCTGGGAACCATGCTTTCGGCAATTTCCCGGTATTTCTTTGCAGTAGCGGTTTCACCTAACATCTCTGCCAGCTGCGCATAACAGGCAATAGCAACGATTGCCTTTACCGATAAGTTCGCATTCCGTGCCAGGTGACCGGCAAAATCATCTGTGCAAAGTTGCGTTTTAGGGTCAAGCCCTTCTTTTGTCAGGTAGTCGACCCAGGTAGTTAACGTTTTCCAGTGCTGTTTTGCATAATTGGCATTCCCCTGCACTTTAGCTATTGCGGCCGTCAATATGATCATATTACCCGATTCTTCTACAGGCATTGGCTCTCCATAGGTTTGACCGTTTGCAAGCGGATAAGTGCCAAGATCATGGGCAGCCCAGGGATGGTCATATTTACCGGTTTCACTAAAATGAAAAATACCATTTAACATACCCTGAACCAGATCGGGATTATAAAGCAGGTACAACGGCGCCGATGGATAAGTAACGTCAACCGTGTTTATAAAGCCTCCGCTATTGTTCTCCTTCGAAAGCCAAAGAATTTCTCCTTTAGGACTTTTTACCAGCGTGTGCGCTGCAATGCTTTGCCGATAAGCCAGCGCACAAAGGTGAGCATACATGTTACCCCCTGCTTTAGCAGCTTCATTATTCAGCTCTTTATTGAAGGCCGCACACTTCTCCATAACGGTCTTATATTCTTTCGCAGCATCAGCCAGTTGACCTTCTATCGTTTGCCTGCCATCATTATTCCACCAGGGACGCAAATTAGTATTGAAATACTGGATAGAATATATCTCGTCATAACCAAGCATCACCTGTCGCTCAACAAGGTCTTTACCTACAGCGCCGAAGGGCATTATTGTATTCAGCGATAGCGACTTTCCGGTAGAAGCGGTTGAAACTACCGCGCCATTACTAAAGGCCCGGGCTGCATCTGCACTTTTGGTAATAAATTGCAATGCACCGGATGACTGGGGTACAGCTACACAAAAATAGCCCCAGTCAATTCGCATATCATCCGACGACTTTTTAAGTATAGGCTGCTCGCGGGTACCAGTCTTCAGGATCGACAAACCACCGGCAGCATATTTTCGGGTAGAAACTTCCTGAGCTGGTTGATACACTGCAATATTTGAGGAAGCACCCAGGAATACTTTAACATTGTGCTTTTTTTCATCATTGGCCTGCACCGCATATGTAATGTATGAAACGGGTCGTGCAAGCAACTTCATATCATTCAGCAGCAACGGAGATGTAAATGTGAGTTTCAAATCAACATCGCCGCAGGTAAAATCATACATGGTTTGGGTAGCAGTAACCTCAACACCCTTTTGTTCAGCCAGCGCAATAGCATCTGTATTGTCTTTGATCTTATCTACCAGACCAAAGTCAAGAAACCTGCCACCTGCTGTATTTTTCAAATGAATGGCAATTACATTTTCGCCTGATTTAAGATCAGCTTTGTTTATGGGATGATACTGAAATGAATGCGTCCATCCCTCCTTGTTATATATGTTCTTTCCATTTAGAAAAACTTCAATATTGTCGTCATGGTTCAACTTCAGGAAGAGCTCATTGATACCGGCGAGGTTTGTTATATTAAAAGACCTTCTTACCCAAATGTTGTTTGATCGCCAACTGGTCTTTGCAATGCTTTCGTTATCACCGATGGGGGCCTGACCGGTTTTCCAGCCAGCATCATTGAAATTTGCCGACATCCAGTCACCCTGTGGTTGCTCTTCGGAATAACGAACCGGATATATGGTTTCATCGGCAGCCGTAACAATGGTCTTGTAATTAGTTTCAGCCTTGCCCATAAACCGGTAAATGCGGCCATCTACATTGATCAACCCCAATAATGAATGGTTAGCACCGGTCCAATGTTGCGTTGTTGAGGAATTCAACTGATCGGTAGTTGACCAAATGCTAAAATAGGTGTTGTGCGTAATGAGGGGGTAAGCAGGCGCTTGTCTCTCCTGTGCGCCAATCTGGGTAGTCGCAAATAAACCTGTGATGGCAGCAAATGCTTTAATAATGGCAAATCTCGTCATGTAAGATATCGTTGTTCAATGAAAAGAGAAGCAAAGTAAATAAATG
Organism: Niastella sp. OAS944; assembly: GCA_024809215.1. GTDB lineage: Bacteria > Bacteroidota > Bacteroidia > Chitinophagales > Chitinophagaceae > Niastella. The sequence continues at coordinate 120,241 of JANUBW010000004.1, forward strand.
GCAACTCTCAGAAGGCGCAATTTGTTTCAATCTTTGTTCAATTTGTTTCAAAATGATAAAACTGGTCTTTGAGCTTACGTGAGCCTTAAACTGTATGATGAACCTGTGCGGGCATGGTTGCGCAAAAAGCTAAAATAATAACGTTGGATAAAACCAATTAAAGAAATTATTTTAGCGTATGAAAATCAGAAACCTTGTTGAACTGTTTGCTGTTCTTCCGGAAGATGAACGAATAATTGTAGATGTTTTGCGGCAGATAATTGTTGAAACACTCCCTGCATATTGCAAAGAGAAAATATCATACAATGTTCCATTTTTTTACGGCAACAAAGGTATTTGTATTATTTGGCCGTCAACCGTTCCTAGAGGCGGTATCAAAAAAGGCGTTCTTTTAGGTTTTTGGTATGGAAATAAATTAAATGATCACGATCACTTTCTGTCACATGGAACTAATAAGCAGATCTTTTACAAGATCTACCACACACCCGAAGAGATCGATGACAAGCCAATAAAAAAGCTTCTAAAAGAAGCGATCAAATTAGACAGCTCCTTCAAAAAAGTATCCTAGGCCATTTTATTGGTAAAATATACATAACTCCATATTATATTTGTCCCTAAACTTATAATATACATGCGTTTAATTAATCTTGTTTTTAGTTTGGTATTAGCCCTGGGGTTTACGGGATGTAGTAATAAGGATAAAGAAGAGCATAGATGCACCACCGCAGCGGAAGATGATGCCAGTATGCAGAGTTATATTAGCGCAAACGGCATTACAGCTACCAAACATGCCAGTGGGCTGTATTATCAGATCATTGAGCCGGGCAGCGGTGCAACACCCACAGCCAGTTCAACAGTGAAAACAAACTATACAGGTAAATTCACCAACAACACTTCCTTCGATGCAGGAACAGTAAGTTTTCCGTTAAGTAATGTAATTGAGGGCTGGCAAATAGGTATCCCCCTTATCAAACAGGGCGGCAAGATAAAATTGATCATTCCGCCTTACCTGGCTTATGGATGTAATGATTACAGGAGTATTCCAGGCAATTCAGTATTGGTATTTGATGTGGAATTACTGGAAGTTCAGTAAACGCATGCCTATCCCATAGAAATAAAAAGTAATCTTCTGTTACCAGTTTTATAAATTAAATGGTCCCTGCTTACCGGCAGGGACCATTTAATTTATGATTATTCTAAAAAAACCAATTTATTATTGTAACCTTTTTCTGCTTCTGAGTAATATATAAAAACAAACTGCAGTTGGAGCTTGCCGATGAAATATACATGAAAGAAATACAGAATGGCCGGTTGGAGGCTATGGCTGTATTGTTTGATCGTTATCAGGTTCGTATATATAATTATTTCTTTAAACTTAGTTTCGACGCTTCACAGAGCGAAGACCTGACGCAGCAATTGTTCATCCGCGCCCTTCAATATCGCAACAGTTTTAGACCCGAGCAGGGACGCGTAAAAACATGGCTATACCGGATGGCGGTAAATCTGCATATTGATCACAAAAAACTTCAGGCGAAACACAGGATGACGGTTATGCCATTGAGTGATGTGCACGGAAACGTAGCGGAAGTCACCTCCGGCAATTTTACCGAGGCAGATTACAGCACGCTCGATAAGGCATTGATGCAACTTGAACCAGACCAACGGCAACTCATCATACTAAGTAAGTACCAGGGTTTGAAGTATGAAGAAGTGGCAACTATTATGGGCATCACTGTTGCGAATGTGAAAGTAAAAATGCACAGAGCAATTCTTGCTTTACGCACATTATATTTCAGTAAACCAAATGGAACATATGAATTGTGAAGAAGCGATGCAGGCTTTTCTAAATGCCCGCGAAACGGGCGCCGCCCTAAACAAAGCGGAGGCGCAGCACATAGAAAAATGCGAAGTATGCAGGAGGGAAATCGCAGAAATAGTTCACCTCTTTGCTGAAATAAGCAATGATGAGGTTTTACCTCCTCCCCCGTCTATACGACAGGTATTTGAGACAGCATTGGCAAATGAAATAGCGATATCCCAAAAAACAATAGCACCCCGCAGGGGCATCTTCCGGTCTCGCTTTACTACTATGGCCGCGGCCTGCGTATTACTGATCGTAGGGATTGGCATTGGACATCTGGTAACGCGCACCAGGGATAACCGTCCTTATCCAGAAGCTTTCAATGGCAATAAACCTGATTCCATTGCGTCAACATTGTACCAATCTTCCAGCGACCGAATTGAAACGATCAATAGGTCTGTGGAAAATAATACGCCGGATGATAGCCTGCTGGTTACACTTACCAGAATTTTGGCCAACGACAAAAATTCCAATGTTCGCATGGCGGCCCTGTATGCATTGGCAAAATACGCCGATAGCCCCTACGTTCACGAATGCCTGATTGCCTCTCTGGCACGGGAAACCGAACCGGTAATACAGGTGCTGCTGATCAATTTGTTGATGGAAAAAAAAGGAGATGGCGCCATTGACGCCATTCAAAACTTTATCAAAAACGAAGGCATCCGCAAAGAAGTAAAAATGGTTGCTCAAACAAAATTACGCTCATTATGAAACAGTTTTTATTAATATTTCAATTGCTGTGTTTCATCAACCTGTATGCACAACATTTTCAGACCCCCACCCAAAAGGTAAACACGATTAAGTTTGCCAATGTTTCCGGATATGTCAGCATTGAAGGCACTACAAATAAAGAGATAAGTATTGACTATTATTCGGATGATGCCCAAAGCAAAACATTACCAGGTAACACTGGCGTAGGGCTGGAATTGCAAAAACTTGATAGCGCCTGGGTTTTCACCGGCCTCCTTTCCGAAACAAGTAAAGGTCGCTATGCCATAAAAGTTCCGGAAAAGACCGTATTGAATTATCAATCAGATGCAGATCATACCCGGCATGTTGTAATTGCAAAGTGCAAGGGCGATATAGATATTAATATACCCAAAGATGTTACACTAACTGAGGTTTCAGGAGGTGTAGTAATACAATCTACGAGTGGTAAGGTCACTGTAAATTCGATTGCCATCAGTAAACATAAGCCTGTATCCATTATCACTGAAACTGGCCCTATTTCCCTTGCCATTCCGGCCAATACCAATGCCGAACTTAAGCTCGGTACAGCAACGGGAACTGTACATGCCGCATACAATAATGAAAAGGGAAAAACCTTGATGAATGGAAAACAATTGAATACAAAACTTGGTACCGGCGGCCCCCAAATTCATATCCAGTCTTTAAGTGGCGACATTCACTTTGTGCAATATTAATCTTATAAGTTGACCTGCCATGCGAAATAAAAACTTATGGGTCCTTATACTGACCTTCTCCTTGCAAATTCTTTTAAACGTGCAGGCTAAGGCACAGGACCAGATAATAAAGGTTGATTCGTTTTACTCCCAAATCTTACAAGAGCAGCGGTTATTACATATGGTTTTTCCTAAAAATTACAACCCGGCCTCTACTAATAAATATGAAATATTGTACTGTCTCGATGATATTGCCGATTTTCTTACTATGGAATGGGGCATGTTGCAATGGGAAGGATTTATACCCAAGAATATGATCATGGTGGGCATTACCAATCCTAAACCAAACGGTGTGGATATGCGAGACAGAGATTTTACACCTACAAAAACCTGGGGAAACACAGGCGGTGCAACAAACTTTATATCGTTTATCAGGAAAGAATTAATACCATACATCAATAATAAATATAAAGGCTCGAATGATGGTAATGTATTGTATGGTGGATCACTTGGCGGATTATTCGTAATGTATACCTTTTTAACTGACCCTGCCCTTTTTACCTCCTACATTGCTATTGACCCCAGTTTGTGGTGGGATGATTTTATACTAACCAAGACCGCCACTGGTAAATTAGACAGTAATAAAATGCTTCGCAACACACTTTATATTGCCGGCAGAGAAGGGAACGCTTTTAAAGAGATGGGAGTAGCCGCGATGGACTCTGTGCTTCGCAAAAAAACGCCAGTAGGACTCGACTGGACATGCGTTGCCTATCGCAATGAAACACACTATTCTACTAATTTCAAAGGATTTTGGGACGGACTAAAATTTTCTTATGGCGGCTTTTATGCCTCAACAGGTGGCTACTCTACTTCCAGAAAGATTGCAATTAAACCTAAAAGAGGCATCGTGCTGAAAGACGTTCCCTTTAACCTGACTTGTTACAACCTGATGGCAGATAGATACCTGCATTATACAACCAATGGCGCAGAACCTACTTCATCATCACCCAGGCTTGCCGGAGATGAAACGTCTATTTTACTTACCAGTAACTCGAAAGTTATTGTAAAATCTATAGGAGTAAGATCAGAATATAACAAGCTGGACAGTGCATATTTTGTTATTGGCAAAACTTTAAATCCGATCACCAAACCAACAAAAGTAAAGCAGGGAGGACTGCATTACGCTTACTATCAAAGTACCACGGATTCCTTTCCTGACCTTAAAATAAGCAAGCCGGTTAGCCAGGGAATTGCGGGTAAAGATTTTGATGTAAACAAGTTCACCACCGATAAAAATTTTGCTTGTATCCTCACCGGATACATTAAGATTGAACATGCAGGATATTATATCCTGGAAATGGGTGGCGGAAATGACCATTCAAGAGTTTACCTAAGTAACCAACAGGTTTTAGGCAACCATTTTATTCGCGATGAAGGCGAGATGTATTTGCTTCCTTTACAGGCAGGGTTTTATCCGTTTCGAATCGAATACTTTCATAAAAAAGGAGAAGCAGATCTGGCACCTATCTACCTAAAGCCGCAAGGGAAAGAAGATTTCGCCATTCCCTCTGAGATGTTATATAGCGATATAAGATAATGCTCATTTCCTGATGTTCGTCATTAGCGCTGTTTGCTGCAGGAAGACTACGTATATTAGTACTATCCTTAACGCATGAAAAAAATAACTTACATAGTAATTCTATTATTTCCAATGTTTCTTATGGCACAATCGAAAACGGAAGTCACAGAAACCTTTCTGCAGTCGTTTGCTAATGCCTTTAATGCGCACGACGTTAAACTGATCATGTCACATATGACTAATGATTGCATATTTGAAGCTTCAGCGGGGCCTGATCTTAACGGAGAAAAATTTATTGGTCAGGACCAAGTAAGGAAGGCATTTGAAAATGTATTTGAAACCTTCGTTGACGCTCACTGGGGAAATACCAGGCATTTTGTTTTTGCAAACAGAGGTTTATCTGAATGGGTTTTCACCGGCACCAAAACTGATGGAACCAAAGTAGAAGTAACAGGATGCGATCTTTTTACCTTTAAAGATGGAAAGATCTTTATCAAGAACTCATATAGAAAGAATCGCATACCCAAAAACTAAAGAAATTTCAAACCGATTAAACTTACTCATCTTCCAGTTTATCGAAGCTGCCTTTATCACAAGGACATAAAAATGAGCAGTACTTTTTTCTCTATTGCTAAATACCGGATCGCCGCCCCCACTTATTTCCTGCTCATTTCCTTCATTTGTTTCAATTAGTCGTTCTTTTGATTGGACACGATCAATCAAATAATAATCAGATGAAAAAGCAGGTTAAAGAAACGAACGATTTCATTTTGCAAGAGGTTTTAACCTCATTTAAAAGTGAAAACAACTTATTAGTGAAATTAACATAACTCCGCCTTATATTTGTCCCAACTGCTTTAGAATAAAACCCACAATCAAATTCGTACTAAGCCAATGGTCAATAATTATCAACTATCAAACGAGGACAAAAAATTAATTGACGGAAAATTAAAAGAAGATATTTTTAATAAAACGGATTCAGAAAACCAGATCAGGCCAGAGGTTTTACTCATGGATTATTACAGATTGAATAATATGGATTTTAATTGGATCATATTAGATCCAATGTCAAAACTTCTTCAACAACCAGTTTTCTACAGCTCTGGAAAAATCGGCTACATCAATCGGATGTCTGCTGGTAACTAAATTTCCATCGGTAACTACAGATTGTTCCAACACGGTTGCGCCGGCATTTTTCAGGTCACTTTGTATATTCCAATAGCCTGTGAGCTTTTTCCCTTTAATAATTTCAGCAGAGGCCAATACTACAGGTGCATGACAAATAGCTGCTATTAGTTTTCCTGATTTATTAAAGTCCTGAACAAACTTAATCACATCCTTATCAGCCCTAAGATTATCGGGATTCCAGGCGCCGCCGGGAATAAATACGGCATCATAATCACTGACTTTGATCTGATCTGCCGTGCGATCAAATTTTATCCAACCTACGGGCTGCAGATATTGTATAGCCATCACATGGGTTTTTGACATTTCAGGATAGGCAAGCCCGTATCGTTCGGGAGCCGGGTTGTATTTAGGCGCAACTATGTCTACGGTTGCTCCCAATTCCCTGAAATACCATACCGGTCCTGTCAATTCTATTTCCTCGAAACCGTCGGCAACAAGCACGGCTATTTTTTTACCTTTTAATGCAGATCTGTCTTTAACAGGTGTAAAGAAAAATGCCTTTAACGCCTCGTTCCCCGGGGCATTTAATAATTTAGATACAGGCATGTTTACAACAGCCGACGCTGTTGTCAATTGATTAATAACTGCCAGCTCGTTTGCATTTATCTGGGCTTCTGCATTATTCATTGCAAGCATAATTATGATCCCTCCTACGATTTGATTAATAGTTTTCATTTTCTAAAAATTAATTACCGTAAATAAATTTGATTGAATGTTGATTTGTGTCACTCACGAATAAGCGGTGCAAACTCAACGAGATTATGGATGCCATCCTGAAATGGTTGCTTTTTGATACTAGAATTAAGATAATCAATCACCGGTTTGATGGGAGGAAAGTTCAGATGATATTGAAAAGCCTCATTGCTTCTGAATTTTTCATAAGTCACAAACTGTGTATCGTCTTCTTCCAGTTGCGATAGCTGATAGGTGATCACACCCGGCTCACTCCTGAATTGTGGCATCGCTACATGGTACACATCCTTAAATTCCCCCTGTGTTCCTGCTTTCGCATCTACAAACAGCATAATGGTAAGCTGACTATCGGAAGTATTTGCAGGCCTGCGCCATTGCTGTTTTGAAATTGGTTCAATGTCTTTTATCCTGATACTTTTCAGCGGCGCTACCAATGCCATTTCCGCCAAACGGATTACTACTTTAGACTGTGCGTTGCTTTTTGCTTTCGTCCACTCTTCATTACTTTCCCACCGCTCAGTCAGCCAAAGTATGGAAGGGTTTTCCTTTTCATAATAGGCTTCTGCCATGACATTGCTTTCGATAACAATTGAATTCGATACATAATCAGCAACTGCTTTTCTGAACTGCTCCAGATATTCAGGTTTCACATCATATTGCGTAAGTATAGCCACCGCCTGCTGCTGCTTTAATATTGACAGTACAGCCTCTCCTACCGCTTTTGCGGATTGGGGATTCTGTCCCGTAACTACCCGTTGATCTGTTACAACATGTGATTGCCAAAGACCTGATTTTTCGAACATCGCACCGCGCTTAATTAGTTTCGATTCCAAAAGAAAGGGAACAACATTGTCAAGTTTAACAGCCACTTCTTCTTCATTGGTAAAGGCATTTATTCTTTTACCATCCACCAGGTATTTTCCATTAGACAATTTGATGTTTACAAGCCCAGCGGGGCCATGACAAACGGCACTTACAATGCCTCCGTTCTCATAGATTGCTGCAGCAATAGAAGCCAACTCTATATTGTCTGCAAAATCCCACATAGCGCCATGACCTCCTACATAATGGATGGCAATGTATTGCCTGGGGTCAATTGCTGAGGGCTTTAGTGTTTTTTCAATTTTTCGTCTGTATACAGCGTCGTTCCAGAATTTTTTATTTACTTCTTCCCCCAGGTTAAGTCCATCTACAGGAGCCCTACCTCCTGCGGGGCTAACAAAATCAATTTCATAGCCAGCATTCGTCAGCACTTCCCACGGATGGGCAGCTTCAGACAAGTAGAATCCTGTTTTTTCACCAGTATTTCCCTTTTTATTATGACTGGTTACAACAAATAGAATTTTCTTTTTCATCTTACTTACATTTTGTGCCTTTGTATACGAGGTGCTTACCAGGAGAAATATTACAATCAATACAAATACACTGTAGAATTTATACATCCTTGCTTTTGCATTCATTTCATGTTGTTTTGTGTTTTAATTAGTAATGCCGAGCAGCAGCTTTGATACTTCGTGCGGTTGGGAAAGAAATGGAGAGTGGCTGGTGTTTACCGAATAAACTGTTTTAATGCCTGCTGCCGCTATCATTCTATCCTGCAGGCCCGGAGAAATAACAATATCCTGCAGCGTTTTAATATATACTTTCGTTACGGCACCAAAGCCCTCATTGGTTAACGTAACTTTATTGGTAAAAGGAATGGCTGGCTCAGCACGATATTTGTCAATTACCTGGGTCTTAACCGCCGGAGTGCCATCATTGATAAACAGATAGGTAAGACTATCGGCCTTTACATCAAGTGTTAACTTGTCGGCAGACTGAATAAGCGAATTACCCAGTTTAGAACCAGGATCGGACATGGAAAGATCAACCAGCGCCTGCCCCGATGTCGGCAGGAAAGCTCCGATGTAAACCAGTTTGCTGATCCTGGCCGGGATCTTCTCTGCCACAGCAGTTACAACCATGCCACCCATACTGTGTCCAACCAGTATAACGTTTTCATTTGCTGCAGAAATTGCCTGAATAACTTTATCACGGTAAACATCCAGGCTCAGGATATACGTTGCTGTATTATCGTTACCATGCCCCGGAAGTTCAACAACAATTACCTTGTTTCCTGCTTTAAGCAAATCATCACGTACGGCATCCCATACGTATGGAGCCTGCCATGCACCATGTACCAGCACATAGGTCTTAGGCTTGGCGTTGTCTTCTTTTTTGTTACAGAATGCAAATGTGAAGATTGCGAGCATTGATGCCAGCAATGAGGAAGCTATTTTTTTCATTTTTAAAGTTCTTAGTTGTTATGATAACTCATTTCTTAGCCTAAGTCACCCATCTTTTCAGGAGCTGGCATATCAAATCCATTTAATACCGTTGCAATGAGACAATAGCCACTTATAAGGAATATAAGTTCACCGGTGCCATTTTGCCCAAACAACTTAACAGCGTGATTATATGTAGAGGCAGGAACAATGTGCCCTTTTACAAGTGCAGAAGCTACATCATGCGCAATGGCCTCCTGCTCCTTTAAACCTTCCGGGCGGCCACCAGCTGCCAATGATGCGATAATATTTGGTGAAAGACCAAAAGCAGCCGCCATGATCTCATGCGCATATAACTCGAAACGGGCTCCAAAGGCGCCTCCTACTGTAAGAATGGCTACTTCGCGCACCCTTTTGTCGAGTGTTGCATGGTTGTCGAGCGATCTTAGAAATGCTAAAGCAGGTACGCCAAACTGCGGGAAATGCAGCATGGGAGGAAAAGGGCCCAACAGCGCTCCCTGTGCATCCAGCATAACTACGGGGCCCTGGCTTTTGGTTATAAGATTAGCGATCTCATTATGAACGTAACGAAGATTAGGGCTCAATGAATCTGGTGGTAGTGGTTCTAAACGCATCATACTGGATTTTAGGTTTTACAAAAGTTCACCGGTGAACTGACCATCTAACAGAATAAAGGCCATGCGGCAGCTTTTGCCCGACCGGTTAGCCCAGGCATGGTTAGTACCCCGTTGTATGATAATATCCCCGGCTTTAATATTCACTTCGCCCTGATCAACTATTAATGTCATTTCTCCCTCAAGCACAATCCCATAATCAATAGTTGCGGTGCGGTGCATTAAAGGATGCGGTGCGCCTTGTCCTGCTTTTGAAGCATCTTCACCTCCCATTGATTTAAAAGTTTTACCCGCCTCATCTTTAGTAAGATTCCGGATCTCGTCCCCTTCGGGCGGGAAATCAATAACTCTTATGCGCGTGCCACCTTTGGGCGGCGCCAATACCAAGCTGGTTTCATCCGGCTCTCCGGATACGCTATCGATCAGCGCCGGCGACTGGCCGGTAGTCCATACTTCGTGAAACTTCGCTCCGTTAGGACCTCCAATCATATACGTGCGCCCTGCAACAGCGTCTGATAGAATAATTGCTTTTCCTTCTTTATTATGCCCTGTTACGATACGTCTCACTATTTGTTGTTGCTGATCCATACAATTAGCTTTAGTTTTTCTTTGATTTTCTGAAAACAAAAACGCCCAGGTAGTGAAACAGCACCCCTATTGCCCATGTTGGTGTAGACCATAAAGGCCATGGATAGGTTCTGTCGGTTAAATACCATACGATCCATATAGCCGGGGTGGCAAGAAAGAAAACAAGCAGGTGAATTTTGAAACCCTTTTGAGGATTGACAGATGCTGATGCTCCCCATTCTGTTTGTTGCGACATAAGTTTTAGTTTAATGACGTAATGATTTTTCTTAACAACCTTTGTAGTATAAAATTACCCCTGCAACCCACAACACGGAGGAGCCCCAGTCACTTTTAACGGGTGATCGCAATCACTATTAATAAGTGATTGCAATCACGCCTAATAACAAACGAGGGTGTCCTTATGTATCAGGACACCCTCGTTTATATAGTTCCTTTACCGCCTTCTTATTTACTGCTGGAGTATAACCGGCTTAAAGTTTCCCGGCGCAAGCCAAGAAATTCGGCAATCATTTTCTTGGGTATTTGTTGTACTAAGACGGGATATAATTTAGCGAACTCTTCATATCGTTTTTGCGGCGCATTGAAAAGTAATATTTTGATCCTTTGCTGCAAGGCAACAAATCCCTTAGTCATTTTAATCCTGAAAAAATGCTCCATCTTGTGCATCTCTGAAGCCAGCTTTTCTCTGCCATACAGGGTTAAACATAATACTTCACCCGGCACTAAACATTCAAGGTACATAGCTGCCGGCGTTTGATTAAAATAAGAATTATAGTCAGACATCCACCAGTTTTCCTGTGCGAACAGCAAACATATTCTTTTCCCCGATCGTCGGTATAAAAAACCTTGTAGATCCCTGATAGTACCAGGTATTCGTATTTTACCTCCTCCCCTTCCTGAATGAGATATTGATTCTTGCGAACTTTTTTTAATGTAAAGAAGGATTTGATGAATTCGAATTCCTCGTCGCTTACAGGGGTGATCTGTTCGATATGTAACCTCAATTTGTCCATATTATCATAAGTCTGTTCGCTTATGATCAGGGCTATTTGCATGCCATTAAACAGAAAAGTAAAAAGCAGGGGCCATTCAACCTTACAATAAAATGAGAACTAATTGCTTAGCAATTGTTGCGAAGAAACACCTGCAATTAAATACAGATATGTAGCTCCAAAAATATTGGAGGTTGCTGATCATACGTCTAAAAATATTGGAGTAGTTCATGTTGCTTAAAGATCATCCTTTTTAATATTCAGCTTTGCCATTTTGGCTTCCAAAGTAGTGGGCTTGATATTCAACAATTCTGCAGCACCATTGGTTCCCCGTATACGGCCATTGGCTTTTTTTAAAATGGAAATGATATAGGCTCTTTCTGTTTCCTGCTGAATGAGCTTTACATCACCGAGATTTTTGATGGCCATATTGCCGGGTACGTCGGGCGACGCCATGGAGAGGCTTCGCCTTAACTCCAGTTTAGCGCTACCGTCATTAAGAATAACAGACTGCTCTATAATATTCTCCAGCTCGCGAATATTCCCCGGCCAGCCATAGACGCACATTTTCTCCATCATGGATGGTGCTATACCGGTGAATGGCTTATTGAATTCCCTGCAAAACCTGTTTGCAAAAAATAATGCCAGTGCTTCAATATCAGTTTTTCGTTCCCGTAATGACGGTAATGTAATTGGGAAAACATTAAGGCGATAATACAGATCGAGCCGGAAATTTCCTGCAGCAACTTCTTTTTCGAGGTTTCGGTTGGTTGCTGCAATAATTCGAACATTCAGCTTTATGGGTGAGTTGCCTCCCACATATAAAATTTCTTTTTCCTGTAAAACACGCAGCAATTTAACCTGCATATCCAGCGGCAATTCTCCAATTTCATCTAAAAAAATAGCTCCTCCATCAGCCTGTTCAAATCTTCCTTTTCTTTTTTCGAGAGCGCCGGTAAACGCGCCCTTTTCATGACCAAATAAATCAGATTCCATCAACGTGGCAGGAATAGCAGCACAATTTACTTTTACGAATGGGCCCTGTGCTCTTTGCGAAAGTGCGTGAATATGCTCAGCTATTTTTTCTTTTCCCGTTCCGCTTTCCCCAAGGATCAGCACTGATGTGTTGTAAGGAGCTACCTGTATCGTAAGATCTAATGCAGCTAATAACAAAGGATGATTTCCAATAATATTCCGGAATGCCGAATGCTTCGCTGCGTCACTATTGTCTTTACCAAAGGAACCGGATTGGCCCATTGGGGCAGTTTCATACCCAATCATTTTTTCAGCGATAGCTGTCAAATGTATTTTCAAACGATTCAATATGGCAAAATGCTTTTCTGTATAAACAGAACGCTGACGGCTATAAAAGAAAAAGCGAACTGAAGACCCGTTAGGCAAAGCCACAGGAAACACCAGGTATTCCTGAAGATCAAAAAAATTAAACAAAATGTGTTGCAGTGAAGGGTCAGCCGGTTTTTGTTTTGATATTCCATCACTGAAAATGAGGGCATCATCATCTATACGGCTATTTTTAATGGCTTCGTAAAGAACTTCATTATTTAAACCAGTAATTGTGATCAATTCCTTTTCACCAATAAACTGATATTCATCAAATCCAATGCGTAAATAAGCCGAATCATTAAAATGTGCCTCATCATGCAGCCTGGGGCCCCACAAAATAAGATCAAATGGTATATAAGGTTGTAATAAACGGGTAATCTTCAGTAATTTTTCTTTAGCGTCTGAAGTTTCAATCCCTATTTCGATCAGTTGTTTTTTCAAAAATTCTTCCTGCCGGAATTTTGACTCAAGGCTATGACGGTGGCGATACAAGGCAATATCCAACGTGATCAAAAGGTCTTTTTCCCTGAATGGTTTTACAAGAAAACCATAGGGCTCGGTGGCCTTTGCTTCTTCCAATACTTTCTGGCTTGAATTGGCTGATAAATAAATGAAGGGGATGTTTTCATCCTTCAATTTCCTGGCCAGGTCTATACCCGAACTTTGTCCTTCCAATCGAATATCAAGTAGTGCAAGGTCTGGTTTTTGGTTTTGAAGATACTCTTCTGCCTCTTCAACCGAAGCAACAATACCCGCCACGCTATAACCGGCTTTTGCCACGGCCAAACGGAGTGTATTTGCTACAATAAATTCATCCTCTACAATTAGTATTTTGGTATTCATATATTTGTTACCCTGCTCTTAAAGGAGGATATAGTTTGAGTTCATTTAATTAAAACCGGAAACCTTACGGTTACATGCACTCCATCATTACTTTCAATAAGAAAACTTCCCTTTAGCTGTCTGGTAAGCCCCTGCATTAGATCGAGCCCCAGCGAATGATGCTCCATGGCGTGGAACCCTGCCGGTAAGCCAATACCATTATCCGATATTTTTAACAATAACTGATCAGTAGTCCCGCACTGTAACTGAATGCTTACTACTCCTTTCTGTCCATTCAGAAATGCATACTTAATGGCATTCACAACACATTCGGTAATGATCAATCCGAGTGGGATTGCCTGCGACACATCAAGACACACAGGTTCAATAGCTTGTTCAAAAACTATCTGGTTGTTGGTATCAAAACTCTCATGCAGATAGCGAACCAGATCGTCGATATAGGCAGGCATCTCAATGGTTGTTGTGTTTTCGTCCTGGTAAAGCTTTTGGTGAATCAGGGACATTGCCTGCATCCGTCGCAGGCTGTCATTGACAGCGAGCCTTGCTGTTTCATCTTCAAGATACATGGACTGCGAATAGAGTAAGCCGGTTACCATTTGAAGGTTGTTCTTAACACGGTGATGCACCTCCTTGATCAGCCATTCTTTTTCTTTGAGAAGTTTATCCTGGTCTGCATTCAGTGTTTCTAAAAATAAGTTCTTCTGATCCAATTCCTTTTGATTTGCCTCCAGTTTCCGGTTGCTTCTTTGTTTAATGATATAACGATTATATAACAACCCCACAATGATCAGCAATAAAGCTACAAAGGCTAAGGTTATATTCTTCGTTTTGGTAGCCTGCTCAACACTGATACGCTGCAATTGATTTTGATTGTTAAGCAACTTAATATCCTTTTCCTTTTTAGCGGTTTCGTATTGGATCTGCAACTCCTCAATTTGCCTGCTTTTGTTTTCTGTAAATATGGAATCGCTTATTTCTTTATTTCTAATTAAATATATGTTAGCAGATTTATAGTCTCCGATTGCTGCATATGCCTTATAAAGCATCAGATAAATACCTTTGATATCAGAAGCGTTATTAATGCCTGAGGAGGCATTAAGTGCCTTATGAAAAAATGCGGCAGCTTTAGTGTATTCTCTTTCGTCCATAAAATACTGCCCGATCTCGTAATGGGTATCCGTGGTTATTTCATTGTTTTTTTGCAGTTCGCCGGTCAGACTGATCAATTCAAGATAATATTTATCAGCTTGCTGGTGTTGGTTCATAACATGATAACAATATGCCAGCGAACCAAGTAAACTTGCTTTTGCATAGACCCCTATAGGATTATTTTTAGTTTTAATATCAAGAAGAAATGCAAGTGCTTCTCTTTCTTTTTTAAGCTTAATAAGTTCCCTTGCTAAAAAACCTGCATCCCTGAACATATACAGGTTGGTTGACCCGGTGAACTTCCGTTCTCTGAACATTTTCCCAAACCATTCCACGCTTTTTTCAGGTTGCCCTAATTCCCTGAACATATTGGCCATGCGACTGTAGAAAGTAGTGATCCTGGTAGTATCATTGGTAGCAGCTGCACTTTCTATTGTCTTTAAACTATAAATAAGAGCTTTGCTAAAATCTCCTTTATTGCGGTAAAGTCCCGATAGCAAATCATACACGTCATGCAGTTTTCGGTTACCAAATGCTTTGTAACGCTCCAATAAATTAAGCAATTGGGATTCTGCCAGGTCTAACCTGCCATGGCTCAAATTCATAACAGCAACGTCTTTTAATGCATCTATCTCTTTTTCCTGATCGCCGGTTTTCCTAAAAAGTGAGATCAGTTTTTCAAAGCAATACATCCTGGTTATGCCTGTGCTGTCACGTGACGGGATTAATTGTGCAAGGTCGTGCCATAAAAGGGCTTCTCTTTCTTCATTACCAGGATAACTTATTTTATCTATCATTTGCTGGTAATGATTTTTGCTTTGCGGCAGACCTTCAGTAATAAAGGAACACATTGCTTTAATATGCATGTACTCCGGGCGCCATTTTTCAGACAATTGATCCGGCGCTATTTTATTTGCCATCTCAAAAAAAAGCAGGGAGCTGTCCAGATCTTTTTTGGATCTGGCGGTACGAAAAAGATAATGCTTGCCCAACATGATCAATAAACGAAAACGGGTTGAATCGTGCAATGTGCCCATGAGGTTAATAGCAGGTCCTATTTCTTTTTTTCTGAGAAAGGCATCTCCTTTTAATAAAATTGCCTCATTTTTTCCATTTTCATATTTCAATACATCACTAAGACGAAGCGCCTGCTCTGCGCACCAGGATGCACTGTCGAGCTCCGCTCTGGGATTACCGGTCCTATTCAGGTAATACTCTCTGGGCATATAAAATTCACTCAGCCTTAGCAAAAGATGCACCCGGCTTGTATCTGCTTTGCTTTTTCGGAGTTGCAATAACAGCTGCGATGGATCATTCCACCTGCTTTGAGAAAAAGAAAATAGTGGAGTAACCAGCAAAATAATAATGATGGTAATAAAACAAGGAACCCTATTACTATCACGCTTCATATTAAAAAAGAAAGTCTTGTATATTTAAACGCGGCAGTTTACATTAAATTTATCAAAAATAAACAATACTCTCGAGTTACACTTAAACATAATAGTTACGGACTTTTCACGACAAATTCAAATTCTTGGGGATTGCGTTGGAGCTAATGTTTAACGATACGACAGAAGTAGTTTACTATGTCTCGTCCCTATTTAACTATGTGCTATCAATAACCAACTATCGTGCGTCAGTAGCTTAATATGCCGCATCTTGACCTAACTATGAGCTACCGGTACTTAAGTATGCGGCATTTGTAGCTAATTGTGAGTTATCAATAACTAATTATACCGCATAAATAACCATTTTTGTATAGCACTTACAAATATACGAGGCAAAATTGCTCCGGCACGAGCAATAGTTGGCTACTAATGAGCCATAGTTAGTTACCGATGATCCATATTTAGTTACTGACGACTCATAGTTACTTCCTGATAACACGTATTGAGTAAAGGATGTGTTATAATTGCAACTGTATAAAACATAGTGAGCAATGAGAATTACATAAATACTTCTTGAATAAGCATCTTTCACAATGGAATCAATAAGGAGGGTTATTTAATACAGGTGATTACTTCTTATACCCTGGTTGCAGCGTTGAAGTTATTGTATCGAATATCACCAATGCATCATATGCATTTTTGGACCCGATTAGAAATTGCTCCCCGTACGAAGGAATGGCGTTTATTCTATCGGCCATTAGACGTGAAGCAACTTCATCATGAAAGAAAATGCCACTCGCTATTCCAAACATGTTCAAAATTAACAGCGGCGTAGACGAGGCGATGGGCTGAAAAGACCGTATATAATAATACCGGTCTACAGTATTAACAACCGTAACAGCAGCTTCTTTGGAGTAATCTGTAAGCAAAACAAAATAACCTGATTGATAATGATGATAAAGATCCAGGCCCATGTAAGAGGAACCCTTGTACAGGTGAACGTTGTGTGCCCAAAGGACCGTTTTGTTGCCTGCGGCAAGATATTGTACGTTTCGTGCCATTATACTGTCCCGATATCTAATATCCCTGAATAGGTCCTGAAGGCCATTTACCTGGTTGCTGATATGGAAATGCAGTTGATCAAATGCCTTTTTGCCAAGGGACGCCGCTAATACATTTTTATGATCATTAAACCAGGCAAATATATCCCGCAGTTTCATGGAGTCGGTAGCTAAACTGCTGATCCATTTATTGACCATGATTTGTGCGCTGTCGATATTATGGCGGAAAATATAATTGTATAGGAAATAATTGCAGAAGACTTCATGAGAATCGGGAATATCAAAACCGCCTATTTGTACCATATAGCCGGGGTGACACAGATTGTATAGTTTTAACCAGCGAAACAGGGCCGACAATACAGATGCGGCAATGGGGGGTACCCGCAGCGGTTTCACCAGAGAATCTATAATAGACAATGTTTTTATACGGCGATCCGTGAGGTAATTGCGAATAGGCATACAATTAAAATCAGGCAATTCAAACAATATATTCCGGTACCCTTTTTTTTCAACCAGGTATTGTATCATTTTTACTTTAAGTGCAGCCGGTTCAAACCCGCCATGGCTAACCTCGCCCAGCCCTACTATTTGAATGCGGCTGTTGATCTTTGAATCGAATATGCGGGCTACCCAGGCAGTGCCCGAATCAATATGGAGGGGGCCGATCGGCGAATAGGGAATGGTAGCATCACTTTGGCCTGAAGCAATGCCAAAGCTCATTACATGAATTCCTACAGCTGGTAACAACCTTTGAGCCCAGCCCGGCAGATGGCCATAAAACTTTTTCATGACATAGCTTTTACGGGGTCAGGCTTTTGATTTGTAAATGCGGAATACAAAAAATGGGTCTGTTGCATTTTCTTTAATCGCTCAGAAGCATGATTGAACATTTCCTGCACAATCCCGCTGTTTGAATTTTGGGATGGAGTAACGTCGGAATAACCAAAATTCTTCTGGTGAGAGATGTATGGAAATAATATCATTTTATTGCGCGTCATTTGAGATATTTTGATATCGCCAATCACCGTTTCATCGAATGGTGCGTCTATAATTGTTTGAAAAAATTTCCGGTAAAGGATAATGAACTGCGTGGATAGAAAATGGTTCGCCCAAAAAAGATTGTCGGAAACAGGTACTGCATAATCAAATTTTCCGCTTCCTCCAGACAGATAATCGCAGCCCAGCATGTGTGCTTTCAGTATATTGCGTAAGAGCATTTCGCCGGTATAGTAATTGCTGAATTCATGATCATCCTCGCAAATAATCATCACATCATCATCATTTTCGATGGCCACGCTAACCGCTTTTCGAATGCTTTGCCAAAGGCCGTAGGCGCCTATTTCATGTTTGCAGGCATCGATCATGGTTATATTGAATTCTGTCTTTCCTTCAAATTGTTGTAGTATATGTTCGCGTCTGTCTGTTCTTTCCGGAAGATTGATGATATAAACCGGAATGTTTACATTTTGCAATGTAGTTGAATCTTTTGCTTCACTACCTGATGGCATGCTATTGTAGAAGCGCCGGATGCTGTTGCATATTCTGGCGCGCGCAGCACTTTTCACAAACAGGCGTTCAACCCGCCGGAACATATTGTTGAATGCGGTTGCATCGGAATACCCGAACTCTTTCTGTACAGAAATGAAGGGATTGATGAAAAAAATGCGATCAGATAAAGACGCCATCTTACCGTCGGCAATATCGTCTTTTGTAAATGTTGCTTCCAGAATGAGCGGAAAGAACTTTCTGAATATGATCAGAAACTGTGTTCCTGAAAATTTTTTTACCTGGAATAAAAGGTCGGACGCCTGCACTGCGTCTTCGAACCAGCTTACGCCACCGGATAATATATCTGCCTCCAATGCAATGGCTTCGGCAATGGCTTTTTTTAATATTTCCATTGAGTAATCGTCGGTGAACAAATGGTCATCCTCGCAAATAAGAATAAGATCGTTATCAGGAGCAGATAGTTCCAGGATTATTTTTTTTATGGAATTCCATAAACCAACATTGCCATATTGATGTATACAGGCTTCAACAATGGTAG
Source organism: Niastella sp. OAS944 (assembly GCA_024809215.1). Taxonomy (GTDB): domain Bacteria; phylum Bacteroidota; class Bacteroidia; order Chitinophagales; family Chitinophagaceae; genus Niastella. Next base: position 139,279 of record JANUBW010000004.1, read on the forward strand.
TGCAAAATTCCTCACGTCCGGAAAATTCATTTAAGCAATGTTCTTTCCTGTCAGTACGGGACTTTAGGTTAATGATATAAGTGGGAATGGTCACGGTGGTTTTAATTTAATTTGGCGTTACCGGTTTAATTCCAGGTGTTAAATTTTTGAATAGAAACAGGGCATCTAATGGCCGGATGGCCGTATCCGGGACAATAGTGATTGCATCATTTGTAAAAGTTGGCAGTTCTGCAGGCAGGTATTGTTTCAACACCAGTGTATCTTCGGGAATAAAAAAGCGATCCTTTTTTTGGTACAACAGTTTTTCCTGCTGCGGCGCAATAAAAACCGAGTCCACAATTTTAGCGGCCTGTCGGTTTACGAGGAGCAGTCTTGCAGTATCTGAAAAACCGGTAAGGCAGGCAAAGTAGCCTTCTTTTAACTGCTCATGTAAATACATACCTGTATAAGAAACAACAGGCCTGCCGGGAATATAATCCAGCCGCGTGTTGGATCTTGCTATAAAATCATTTGAGGTGTAAAGAATGCTTCGTTGACTCACTTGTTGTAATATTTGATTTCCTATGATATTTACCGTAAGATCCATATACTGCGTTACATTGGTTTGCTTTGCCCGGCGACTCGTGGCATCATAATACGCCAGATCTTCTGCACATGCTGCCAATAGCGCCTTGTTTTTATTAACAAACGCCCTGTTTTTTACTATACCCTTATACCACTCTTTAACATCCTTAACGGCGAGCGAATCGGGATAGTTGGGTACCCCCCATTTTGTTGACAGGGACGTCCCGTTTTCTTTATCCAATGGATAAATATATGTGATCATGAAATAGGATATAGGGATAGCCCGCGCAGCACCAATACCGCGCAGGCTAACTATTTTATCCTGATGTAGGAGATTGTATTTCTTTAGCCAATACAAAAAAGTTCTGAAGCCCGTTGTTTTATACTGGAAGTTGCCTATGGTTTGTTGCACCAGTGAGTCAATGACCGTAGAATCGAAACTCCTTGTTCCGCTCAAATAGTGGTGCAGGGGACGAACCATCCAGTTATCATCCATTACCAGAAAATTCCGGAATCCTTTTTTTCTTATTAAAAAAGCAGCCAGTGTGGTATTGAACCTTACAGGTTCATAAGCCAGGGCTGCAGCATCTCCCAGTCCAACAAGTTTTACATTGTCCGGAATTTTGTTACCTGCCATCAATTCAATGTCGGCCATTGCGGCCTCTATTGATTTTCCGGGCACATGTTGTACCTGGCGGGCTCTGGTGGTGAAAAAAAAGCAAACAAGGCAGGCGCATAAAACAATGAGCTTGTGCATACTTCAATGATATGGTTGATCTTGATTTATAAGGAATAAAAAAGTTCTAAAAGCCAAAAGCACTTTTAAATTGCTGGATTATCTGAGTTACAGGTATTGAGCCGCTTACTTGTATTCTACCCGAATTGGGGTCAATTGAAATAGTACCTCTTAAGCCGTTTGCATCGGTATAGTTGATATGCGGAATACCACCGGAACCGGCCGGAGCGGTAAAGTCGAAAATAGCTCCACCTGATGTTGTATATCTCGCAGGCGCCGGATTACTGCCGGTAACCGGGAGTAAACTCCAGCCGGAACTGCTCGACGACGAACCATTAATGGAAAAGCTGGGTCTCCAGGGTGATGAACCGCTGCCGTTAAGTGCCGATACTAAATAGCCTTGCGATCCGCTGCCGAAATTTGAAAAAAGCAGGAAGGCGCCTGAACCGCTTCCAGAGCCATACTCCATATCCCAGGCAACTTCAAGGCTACTACCGTCAATATTGTCAAGCATACCAGAGGTAACCATTCCATAAAGATTATTCCAGTATTCATCTTCTGTATCCCATGAATCGGAAGTGTCGTCATATCCACCAACGATGGTCCTTAATTCTTCCTGAGAAATTACATCGCCTACTTCTTTCTTAAGTTCGGTAAATGGAAGTTTTAATTTTTTTTTCATGATACAAGTTTGTTAGCGTTTAAAATTGTTTTTTAGTTATTGTTAAATATTAAATCCTGCCATCATTTTTTAATACTGTAAGTAATATTGTCAAAGAGACGTTCTATCAGTTTCCTGTCTTTGGTAATTATTTCAGCACTTCCTGTGGCTTCGTGTTTAAAATCCAGTATCTGACCATAGTTGGTGGTAAGCCCCTTGTCGAATTTGATCGTAACAAGGTAAATTCCCATGCCGGCATCTTTCGTTCGGTCGCTGACTGTAGTAAGGGATATGGAAGCCACAGTACCTTTTACGGAACCGTACTCCGTGTATGGGTAATCGTTGAGCTTTACAATCACTTCCTGCCCTGTTTTTACTTTTCCAGCCCCTACAGCAGGGAGTAACACCTGGCCATACGGCGCTGAAATGGTTGGAAGTATCGTACATACCGGCTCGCCAGCCTGTACAAACTGTTTATTTGTCCAGAATTTCAAAAACTGGATGTGCCCGTCAAAAGGGGCACGTAACACATATTTTTTTTCCCAGGTATTTATATTATCCATCAGGTCGTAGTACGCCGCCATAATGCTTAGTTCCAGTTCTCTTTTTTTCTCCTGCTTCTGTACTTGCAGTTCCGCGATCCTGCCCTGTGTTTGCTGCGACTCTTTACGGGAGGTAATGTAATTTTTCAGGGCGTTATTCCTGTCGGCTTTGCTGCCAAGCAGTGATTGTTTGGATCTGTCGAATTCAGCTTCCGCAGCGATCTTATTGGAAAACAGAATGGAATCTCTTCGAAAAGCCTTGTTTATATAGTTGTCGTTTTCTTCAGAAATGCTTACCACCGCTTCACCAATGGATACTTCTTTTTGTTGTTCGGCGTTCAGCAATAAAAGGCTGGCGATCTGTTTATCATAAATGCGGTCAGTATTGAAATTATACATTTGGTGAAGACTGTTTAAAAAGATGTAAAATTTACCGGTGAGTTCCCCGAGTGCTATTCCCGGGGGTAACACCTTTAAAATATCGGTGCTAACCGGCTCGTCTACATGAAATCGCTGTAACATACTCTTTATCATTTGCACTGTATCATACGATACACCGTTTTCGATGATGGCAACGGCGGATTCTTTTTTTACAGGCGAGAGGCTGCTACCTCCGTTCAGGTTTAATTGACCCGTACTGGTGGCAACCAGTTTTACCGGCGATACAGGTGTATTGATTACAATGCTTCCGGTAACTACGTCGGGGTATCGGATCACCCAACCAAAAAAAAGCAGCAGGATAAGTAAGCCGGTAAGTATGGCAACCACCATGCTTCCAAAACTACCAGGCATGCGGTCAATAATATCCTGTACTTCTTCTGACCGGTGTTGATTATTATACTTGTTTGTGGTGTTCTCCGATTGCATCTGTTTTCAGTTGACCTTCGTGTTGTGTTAATATGTTTTCAGCCAGCGTTTCAAACGTTGTTGTTATATCCAGTTGTGACCTTATCAATTGGTGGTACCTGCCCTTCTGCTGCATTAAACTTTCATGATTGCCGGTTTCAACTATGGCACCATTCTGCATGACGACAATTTGATCGGCCTTTCGAATCGTGCTTAGCCGATGGGCTACTACAATGACTGTTTTATCCTTAAAAACATTATCCAAAGCCTCCACTATTTTTTGTTCATTCAGTGCATCCAGCGAGTTGGTAGCTTCGTCGAAAAAGAGAAAATCAGGATCTTTGTACAACGCACGGGCAATCAGTATCCGTTGCTTTTGACCTCCGCTCAATCCTCTTCCCTGTTCTCCCATTTTTGTTTGATAACCGAGGGGCAGGCGTTCAATTTCCTGTGCAATATTCGCTGCGTCCAGCGCCTTTTTTAATCGCAGGTAATCTATTTTTTCAGCATCCAGAACAATATTGTTCAGGATCGTATCATTGAAGATTTTTCCATCCTGCATAACGGCGCCGCATCTGTCGCGCCATTGCCTCAGATTTACATTATTGATATTCAGATTGCCTATTAATATTTCTCCGTAGGTAGGTTTGTACAACCGCAGAATTAATTTCAATAACGTGGTTTTTCCACTGCCGCTATCCCCGACAATAGCCGTTACTTTTTTTTCAGGAATTTGAAGGTAGATAGATTGTAGTACCGGCGTACTATTAGGCGTATACTGAAAAAAAACATTATTAAGCGTAATGGTTTTGGTATCGGGCAGGTCTACCGGATTTTCAGCTATGTTTTGATGTTCATCTTCCAACTGATGTATTTCGTTCAACCGGAGGAAGCTGATCTTTGCAAATTGGTAATTAACCATAAAGCCTATAAATTGGGCAACAGGGGCATTTAACACGCCAATGATAAATTGGATAGAGATCATTACTCCAAATGTGATCTCTCCATTTATCACAGCTTTTGCACAAAAAAAAGTAATGATCAGATTCTTGACATTGTCAATAAATTGTGCCCCGCTGTTTTGAAGGTTGTTTACCTGTAAGGAACGGGTATTGACCTTATACAGTTGCGCCTGGATGTTTTCCCATTTCCATCTTTTGGGCTGCTCATAATTGTTGATCTTGATGTCCTGCATGGCGCTGATGGTTTCAACCCAATAGCTTTGGTTTTTTGATATCAGCTCAAAGTATTGCCAGTCCAGTTTTTTTCTCAGCTTCAAAAAGCCCATTACCCATAAAATGTATAAGGTGCTGCCGACAACAAAAATTAAAAAAACAATTTTGTTATACAGGAGCAGCACTATTCCAAATATGACAAACGAAATGGTGGAAAATAGCATGCTGAGCGAATTATTGACAACAAAGTTCCTGATGCGTTCATGGTCGTTGGCTCTTTGTAAAATGTCGCCCGTCATTTTATTCTCAAAAAATGTAATAGGAAGAAGCATCAGCTTGTTGAGATAATCCGAAATAAGCGCGATATTCACACGTGAAGTAACGTGCAGCAATATCCAGTCTCTGGCCATATTTGAAAGCAGGATGCTGATATATATAGCAATATTGGCAATCAATACAAGATTGATGAAATGGATGTCGTTTGTATGAATGCCTACATCAATTACCGCTTTTGAAATAAAGGGAAGTAACGACTGTAACAAGGTTACAATGAGCATAACAATGCATAGGTGTACAAAGCTTTTTTTATAGGGTCGCAGATAGGTGAGAAAGCCAGCAAACGTTTTTCTTTTATTTTCTGTTTCCTGAATTTGTTTTTCATAGAATTCAGGTCCAGGTTCAAAAGCCATTAGTACGCCCACATTGGCATCCTTTTTTTTGATCCATTTTCGCGCAAACTCATCCGACGTGTATTTTATATATCCTTTGGCCGGGTCCGAAACATAAATAGTGCCTGTTTTGCGGCGGGTTTTATAAACTACCACAAAGTGGCTGTTATCCCAATGTACAATTACCGGCAGAGGCACTCTGTCCAACAGATCTTTTATCGTACATTTTAACGACAAGGTCCTGAATCCTATCTGTTCACCAGCATAACTAAGATCTAACAATGATACGCCTTCCCTCGAAATGCCGCATTTATCCCTTAGATAATGTAAGGAATAAAACCTGCCGTAATATTTTGCGATCATTTTCAAACAGGCCGGGCCGCAATCCATAATATCAAGCTGTCTGTCTATTGGGAACTTTCGTGGCATGATGAGATTAATATTTTATAAGTGATACGGAACGCGCAACCGTTGAAACCGGCAGATACTCAGTAAACATGACGAAAGCTTTCCAATGCTGCTGCCTTCAGAGAGGCACCAATTACCTGATGCATATCATAATATTGATAACACCCAAGCCGGCCGCCAAAGATCACATTGGGCACATCATCCGCCATTGACTTATACTTTTTATATAACCGATTGTTTTTTTCATCGTTAATTGGATAATAGGGCTCGGCCTCATCTTTAAAATTCATCGGAAATTCTTTTGTAATAACTGTATGCGGTTGATCTCCGAATTCGAAGTGCTTGTGCTCGATGATCCTGGTATAAGGAACTTCTCTTTCGGTGTAGTTGATAACTGCATTTCCCTGGAAGTTTTTTATTTGCTTACGTTCATGTTCAAATCGAAGGCTGCGGTATTCCAACCGGCCGAGCCTGTAGTCGAAAAAGCGATCTATAGAACCCGTAAAAACTATTTTATCGGCAACCTCGTGCAAGGCGCTGCGATGGGAAAAGTAATCTGTATTGATTCGAAGTTCAATGCCTTGCAATAGTCCACTTATCAGTGCATTGTATCCCCCTACGGGAACGCCCTGATATTTGTCGTCAAAATAGTTGTTATCGTACGTTAGGCGCAGTGGTAGCCGCTTAATAATGGATGCCGGCAATTCACAGGCGGGGCGTCCCCATTGCTTTTCTGTATATCCTTTTATTAACCTGCTGTAAATATCGTCGCCCAGAAGCATCAGGGCCTGCTCTTCGAGGTTCTTCGGCTGCTGCTTTGTAAAAGGAAGTGTTTGTTCGCGAATTTTTTCCAGTGCCTCGGTTGGAGTAGTAACGCCCCAGAGCTGGTAGAATGTGTTCATGTTAAAAGGCAGATTGTACATCTTGCCTTTATAACAGGCCAAAGGGCTATTGGTATACCGGTTAAATGGAACAAAACGATTGACAAACTTCCATATGAATTCGTCGTTGGTGTGAAAAATATGCGCACCGTAATTGTGTACATTTATGCCGTCTACATTTTCGCAATAGGTATTGCCGCCGGCATGATTTCTTTTGTCAATGACCAGGCATCGTTTGCCAGCTTTGTTCATCTCATAGGCAAATACAGCACCGTATAGTCCTGATCCCACGATCAGGTAATCGTATTTTTTTTGCATAGTATGCAAACTTTCGTTGTCTGAATTAGTCAACCGGTGAGTAGCGGATGTTTTTTGAAAAGGTGTCTGATGCAGTAGTTCCTACGACTGGATTCATAATATTATAACTAAATAATCAAATGCTGATATTTATTTTTATAAAAAATAAATAAACCTTTGTTGTGATTTTTGTTTAGCAAAGTTTTGCACTTTTTGCATTTGCAGAAGACCGTTATATAAATATCGTTTTCACTTGATGTGTTTCAGTTCAGTAGAAGTTTAAATTAATAATGTATGGTTGTGGTTAATCTAAAAGGAGGTTTGGGAAATCAGATGTTCCAGTATTCGTTCGGAAAAGGGTTGGCCATGTTGCTCAACCAGGAACTTTTCCTCAACACCGGTATATATGATCGCGGAAAAAGTAACCGTCAGTATGACCTCGACATATTTAAGCTGTCAAGCCATAGTATAGCAGGCGGCGAATCAATTTATCGTACTTTAAAAGAAAGTGATGGTCGAATATTCCATGTAAATGAAAAATACTTTCATTATCACGGCTCATTAATGAAGTCTTTAAAAAAGTATTCATTGGTCATTTCTCCGTCAGACAACGTTCATTGGTTATGTTCAGGTTACTGGCAGTCATATAAATATTTTGAACATATGGAATCCGTATTGAGGAATGACTTTACTTTTTGCAATCCAATTCATGAAAAATGGCCCAATATCGCGGAACAAATTGAACAACGGAATTCGGTAATGATAAACGTTAGAAGAGGGGATTATTTAAACAAGCTGGATTTTCACGGCGTAGTAGATATGGCATATCTGACGAAAGCCATGGACATAGTCTATAAAAATGTTATAGATCCCTGGTTCTGCATTTTTTCCGATGACATGAAGTGGTGCAGAGAGAATTTTGGCGGGCTAAAAAATATTTTCTTTGTAGATGAAACTTATTATGATCCCAAATACCAGTACTATCTGCAGTTGATGAGTATGTGTAAGCATTTTATAATATCCAATAGTTCTTTTTCATGGTGGGCCGCCTGGTTATGCCAAAGAAAGAATAAGCTTGTGATCGCACCGAAGAATTGGTTTAAGGATCAGGATATTAATGCAAAAGATCTTCTACCCCCATCCTGGCTCAGTGTATAGTGGCGTAATGTTCAGCTAGCGGCTTATGTAGAAAATTTCACGGGATGGTATAGTTTGTTTTGTAAGCTGCCAGCTTCCTGCATAACAGGCCGGTACCTAACTGTGCACTCGGCGTATTCATTTGTGTAAAACCTGTTTTCAAATCCAGGTTTTACAAAGTGGCCATTTCCGCCAAAATCTAATAACTGCAGATCATACAGATGAAAAAGTGTAGCTATCAATACTTCATGATGTCCTTTCCATTGCATAGCCAGCATATCACAAAGGAAGCGAAGCCCTTTATTAGATACCCGATATATAGGGTTAAATGATTTCAGCCTTTTTTCATAAGGCACATCATACGTCGGATGTTTCATCGAACTCCACCAATTCCACCCCGGTTCTTCATGGAAATGTCGTATTTGAGAAGTAAGCAAGTCAGCATGTTCCAATTCGGAACATGCTTCAAAGAAGTACGTCCATGAACCGGTAAATCTTACATCATCCTCGATGATCCAGTAGTGATCATATTTAGGATTGTTAAGAAAAAAATCGAGTAACGGAAAGTGGCCATTTACCGGCATCGGCTTTTTATCTAAAAGAAAATAACCGAGCTTGCATAAACTGTCATCGGTAAAGATAAAGCTATTGGCCTGGTTAAGGAACGGCGGTAAATCCTTTGTCGGCTGGTGATGATACAGAAATTTGCTCTTGCCCAACCCTTCCGTACACGCGCTCAGTTCCGTGAATAGGCTGATAGTTGTTGGACAAATGTTATTCGTTAGTAGTAAGAAAACCTGGTTTGTTATCATAAATCTGGAGAACGTTTGGGAAATACTTCTTCAATTACTTTCGTATAAGCCGGGAATATTTGTCAATGAAGGTTTGCTTCTTATGCAATTTCGGGTAAGAGTTTGAGTATTTGTTTCTTCCAACGCTTCAGCCCCGTCGGAATGATGATGCCGGTAACAATACAACACATTGGGAAAGCAATATGCGTTTTTAAAACCGGCAATCTCGAGCAGCGGAAGCATTAATGCCATGTCGCTTTCCATCATAAAAAACGAGCCGTCGTCGTCTTTTAAACTATTGCACTCCGAATCGATGCTTAGAAATTTTTTAAATAACTTATATTTAAAAGTTTTAAGATGCAAGGCATTCCACCTCGCTTTTCTAATATCTAAAAACTCCTGAGGAGTATAAGGCATAAAGTTTCCCATAAACCCGAAGTTGGTAATAAACTGTCCATAGGTAAGTAAAACATTAGGCTCATTATATTTTGCATTCAATAATTGAAATGCGTATTCGCCAAAAATGTAATCATCGCCATTTACTATTACAATGATATCTTCATCATTAACAGGCAGCGTGGTTAATGAGCGGTAAATAGTTGCTAAAGGGCCTATATGTTGTTTATTTCTTAATTGATGAAGGCAAGTGTATTCCTTATCCAACTCTTCAAGCGTGCCATCGGTAGAATCGTCATCCAGTAAATATATCTCGTAATTCGTGTAGACCTGGCTAAATATTGAATTAACGCAGTCGACAATAAAGCTACGTGCATTCCTGAAAGGGACCAATACAATCATTTTGTGTAATATGGTGGACATTTTTATAATGTTGTTGAGTATATAAGATCGTTTGCCATCCATTCAACCTCTGCGGTTGTGGCGTCTATTGATTCACCGTGAATACGTTATATCTGGCGGGTACTGGTGATAAAACTTTCTTTTGAAACGGTGTCTGATGAAGTAGTTCCTACGACTGGTGAGTAATATTATAAATAAATAATGAAATGCTGGTATTTATTTTTATAAAGAAAAGCAAATCTTTATGGCGGTTTCTGTAAAACGATCCTACATAGTAAAGATAGCCATCGAACGCTTAAAAGATGCTGAGAAAAAGAAACGGTCGTTAACGGACATCCGAATTAAGCAAACTGAAGTGCGAATTAGAGGCAGAGTGGAACCGACGAATTGCCGAACCATATCAAAAACTTTTAGATGCGCTGTGAACCTTTTCTTCTGTCCCGATGCATCGGGAAACCGCCGACGGATCAGGTTGAATTGTTGGGGGACTCCGGTGCGTTGTTTTGTTACAATACGGCGTATGTGGCTGTTTTTTGAGCATTGCTACCTGACCTTGATACGTATCTAAGCTGCAATGCAGCATCTCTCACTTACTTTGTACCGGTGCCAGGCTGCAATGCAGCATTGTTGAGCTGCAATGACCATTGCAAGCAAACTCCGGACCATTGCAACGCAACATTGGTCCGTTGCAACACAACAATGGACCATTGCTGTTTGTATTTGACTTGCAAATCACTAACAACGAACATTATCTCACTACAATTTTCAATTGTAAGTGACTTTGAGCTCATTGTAAGCTTGCAATTGCCAAAATACACGGAGCAACGCTCCGGAGTTGCGTTGCAATACTCCATTGTATCGTAGCAATGGTCTATTGTAAAGAAGTAACGCCGGAATAAAAAATACCGATCGGTATATTATAAGCGTCTTTCGTTAAATCATAATAGCATATTGATAAAAATCAACAGTAGTACAAATTCTCAACTTTTCAACATGGCCCGTTGGTTGTTGGTCAATTTGATCTGGTGAAGCCAGAAATGAGTTAGGGGCTCGAAAAATTTGTAAGGATTGAAAAAAAAATCTTCTATAAAATTTGTGTTATTAATTAAGAGTCATACATTTGCAACCCCAACGACGATTAAAAGGGAGTTTAGCTCAGTTGGTTCAGAGCATCTGCCTTACAAGCAGAGGGTCGGCGGTTCGAGCCCGTCAACTCCCACAGACAAAGGTTCACAGCAATGTGAGCCTTTTTATTTTTCGGCGGTTTCCCGATGCATCGGGATCAACTCCCACAGACAAAGGTTGGATCATATTGAACTCTTGGGGGATTAGTTACTTCGTTAAAAGCTGCATCGTTATGCTGTATGCGTAGTTAAATAAATGGCTGGTTAGTTATAATGCGGGAGGGTAAGTGTTGTCTGTACTCAATTGATGCAGACAGACCGGGACAAATACGATTCTTTATAAAGAACAGCCGTACCGACAGTTTAAATACCTGAAAATCAATTTATTTCTATTAAAGGGACGCTAATTCAATTGAAAAAAATGTAAATTCTTTTTAATTGAAAGTACTTCTAATTAAAAAAAAACTGCATTCTTTTTAATTGGAAGCGCATCTGATTGAAAAAACTGCACATTCTTTTTAATTGGAAGCGCATCTGATTGAAAAAACTGTACAATCTTTTTAATTGTATGGGCTCCCAATTGAAAAAACTCTTCTTCTTTTTCAATTGAAAGAACTTCTAATTGAAAAAACAATCCCTTCTTTTTAATTAGGAGAACCTCCAATTGAACAAACAGTTTCTTTTTTTCAATTCAAAAGACTTGTAATTGTATTATTCCATCTTTTTTCAATTAACCCGCCCTAAATTCCAACGGACGGGCTCACCCTGCATTTTGAAAAAAGCAAACGCTTCGTATATTAGTATCCAGGGCAAACTCTTACACCTAATTAACTTTATAGCCGTGAATTCGAAATTCAGCAATCACAAATTAACCCGCATGTTTAACCATGGCTATACACTACCCTTTGAAACCAATTCCCGAAAGAAAGAATGGAAAAAGATCTTCGCCTTATGGAGTTGCGTTGCGGAAGGCGGACTTAAACGGTTTATTGGTACACATTAGCAGCTCACCAGGGCCTCATTGATGTACAACTTTGAAAAAGCCAAACATTTAGGTCACAAAAAGGCAACAAAGAAACTAAAAGAACTTGCATCATAAACTATTATAACATGCATCACACCGTTATAATACTTATAAGCAAAAGGCCGCCGAAGCGACCTTTTGTTCAACACCATCTCTATCACTTATGGGTATAAAACTCTACATTCAACACAACGCTGCGGTGCTGGTATCTTAATAATCCCATTTATTTTTTACAGTTACCAGCTTAAACACTTTCCCAGTATTGCCCGAAGGGCCTAACATAGAAGAAACAGTCAGGTACACTTCACCATCATCATCGTTACCAAAACCACGCAAATAATATCCAACATCATCGGGATGGCTTTTCAACATTACTTCTTCATAAGACCATCTATCAGATGATGACGGGCTGGCCACAAACAATTCGCCATTAGCCGTTGTAGGCGTTTGTGAGAAGGTACCAAAGATGTATTTACCATCCCAGCCTTTAATATCCTTACCACGGTAAAAGTTTCCGCCAATAACTGTAGTAGCGATACCACCTGCGGGGTTTGCCCAGTTATTCAATTCTATTACCGGGTCAATCAAGTTGTTACCAAGATTGTCGACCATTGGACAGGAAGCCATTACCATGGTATTATTGGCGGCATTAAAACAATGGGTCCCCTCTTTTACATTCCAGCCGTAATTGCCGCCTTTCTTTACCACACTGATTTCTTCCCATAATACCTGGCCGGCATCACCAGCAACCAGCATATGAGTGCCACCCATATCAAACGCCATGCGGAACGGATTGCGAAAACCATAGGCATATATTTCATCCATGCCGGCCTTGTTTACAAACGGGTTATCGGAAGGTATGCTGTACGGAGTTCCATTTACATTTATACGCAATATCTTGCCAAACAAATTGGCTTCCACATTTTGTGCATTACCACCGGCATTGGCTGCATACCAGTCTTCTACGTGCCCCGGCGCTACATCATTGGCCGCGCCGCCGTCACCCAGAGAAATGTACAAGTAACTATCCGGACCAAATGCCAGGGTACCGCCATTGTGGTTCGATTGCGGATCATCCCATTCCAACACCACTCTTTCTGAACTCATATCGGCCACATTTACATTGCCCGATACTTTGAATTCGGAAATGCGGCTGAGATTATCCCATAACACACCGGTTGCAGGGCCGCCGGTACGGGGCGGCATTTGATAATAAACATAGAACTTACCATTTTCCCTAAAGCCGGGATGAAAAGCCAACCCCAGCAAACCGCGCTCATCATATGCCGGAGTAAGGGTCACTAATTTGCTGGTCAGATCAAGAAATGGTGTCGATAACTTATTACCGTTCTTATCAATAACCCAGATCTTTCCAACCTGGTCAATTACAAACATCCGCTTGCTGTTATCATCGGGTGCTACCAAACCAATGGGCGAAACAAAATTATCTGCTACCAGTTTTATATCCACTTCTCTATCCTTTTCATTAGGTACATCGTGCTTTTTACAACCAGACGCAAGCTGTAAAAAGATAACAACAGTGGCCACCACACGGCAAACCATGGCCATGGAGGAAATTCTCATAACCAACAATTTTAAATGGTTTACTAAACATTAATGTATTGCCAGGGCTGGCAAAGCGCCCCGTAATAAAAAAGTGGAGTTATTTATAAAGGAAGGGTTGGTTTGATAAAATGAATAAATGCAAAATTTATTCCCTGTAAAATAAAAATGATGGCGGAACCTGGTTTTACTATAATCTTAACAAAGCGCAGTGTATATTGGTAGCACTATGCCAAAGCTTGCCCTCCTACTCCCCTTTCTGTTTATAGCCCAACTGGCTACCAGCCAGCAGCAACCATTATTCAAAATAACCGTAAATGGGAAAATGGGTTTTATAGATAGTACAGGCACTACGGTTATACCAACCATTTACCATAATGCTTTCGATTTTAAAGAAGGGTTGGCAGCGGTACGTGAAAATGAATTATACGGCTTTATTGACGCCAGTGGCAAATATGTGCTCGCCCCGCAATTTGATTATGCCACTTATTTTGAAAATGGTATTACCCTCGTTTACAAACAAAGGCAACCTTACTTTATTGACAAAACCGGCAAAGTGATATTGCCCACTGCTTATCGTTCTATAGAATTTATAACCCCAAGTAAAGCAGTTATTGCAACAAAGTCGAAAAGATATGGCATAATTGATATACCAGCCAATCGACTTTTGTTAGATACACTATACAGCCACATCCATTTCTTTAATAGCGGAGTTACCGTCGTAAATTTATTCGATGCTGCGCATGAGGATTACGGTTTACGGCCCCGGGGAGTAATTGATACTGCAGGTAATTTTATAGTACCCATTGGCAAATATGATTACATTGGCGAATTTCATAACGGCTTTGCCGATATAACAATTGATTCAATCAACCGAACGCCTGGTACAATTGACGCTACCGGCAGGCTTATCAACAAAGAAGAGTCTATGCCATTAATTGGCGACGTAACATTTCCCATTCCTTACGGCTACTATACATTCCATAGCGTTTCCTCCGGCGAACAAATATATGAAGGGCTTATTAGCCCCAAAGGCGACACCATTTTAAACAACCCCAGTTACAAAAGCGTTAGCAGTTTTTCTTGCAACCGTATAGTAGTTGAAGATCATAACGAAAATTATTTTATTCTCGACCGGCATGCAAAACCAGTTTGCAATAAGTCGTTTGATGATATAAAGAAGTTCTTTAAAAATTACGCAATAGTAAAATCGGGCGGCTGCTATGGCATTATTGATACCACCGGGAAATTTGTTATACCAGCTACGTATGAAGACATAGCCTTTCCAGATTCAACGGCCGATCATTTCTTTTTTGGCGTACCCGACGGAAAAAATGAGTATACCCGTATATACGGTCTGGCAAACATGAAAAACCAGGCAATTGTTCAACCCGGAATGGACTATCCTGAAAAAAAAGCATTTGTAAATGGATTATTTAATACAATGGTCAATTACCAATCAACCTACTATAACCAACAGGGAAAAATTGTATGGCAGGACCCCATTGACCAAGAGGCTGTTCCACTGAATATCGACTATCTGGGTTATAGCCAATACCGCGATTATCCTGAAACATTAATAAAACTAAACAATAGCGATTCATCATATGTAGAGCTTCTGGGGAAACTAATTACAACCGCCGAACATTTACCAAACAACAAATTCATTTTCCAATTCGATACCACGCAGGGCTACGCCTCAAACGGCTTTAAAACCTATAAGTTAATTGTTGGCAACAGCACAAATGAAGCCATAAAGCTATTGCGCATCTCAGGCCTCATCATTTTACTTGAGGCGCTGGACGAGGACGGTGCCTGGAAAAAAATACAGATCATCGGTTACCCTACCCATACCAACGGGTACGATGACATTATATTAAACCCGGGAAAATTCTGGCCCTTTATAGTTGCCCAATACGGAGGCGGCTTTCCAACAAAACTAAGGGCTGCCCTATGGTATCTCAACAAAAATGAAAAAGTACAAACCATCTATAGTAATGTCATCAATACAAATATCAACAGGAGCCAATTCTGGCGTGAATACGATTATCCCAGGGGCGTATCTGATCCGCACCGGTGGAACCCGAGTATTGATCTTTCAACCATAAAAAGAGACAACTGGGGCCAATGGGACCTGCCAGATCTATAACTGATTTTTCATAACGATCAAATTTGCTACCAGTCCCGTCCAGCCGGTTTGGTGGGAAGCGCCCAGGCCGCGGCCATTATCGCCGTGGAAATATTCATGAAATAACATGTAATCCCTGAAATGCGGGTCGTTCTGCATTTTATCATTATCACCAAACACAGCCCTTTTCCCTTGCTTATCCCGCTTAAAGATATCAACCAGGCGGCAGGCAATTTCATTACCCACCTGTTTCAAGGTAAGGAACTGTCCGGATGCAGTGGGATATTCTACTTTAAAATCATCACTATAATAAAAATGATACTTGCGTAAACTTTCAATGATCAGGAAGTTCATGGGCATCCAAACCGGTCCGCGCCAGTTGGAGTTGCCGCCATACATATCGCAATCACTATCGCCGGGCACATAGGGCACACTCATTTCAGCACCGTTGATCTTTATTTTATAAGGATGCGTAACATATTCTTTCGATAATGAACGTACGCCGTAGTCGCTCAGGAACTCTGTTTCATCTAACATATGCCCCAGTAGTCTTTTCATTCTATGCCCACCCAGCAAACCAAGCAGGTGCGTATCAGCCTTGCCTTCTTCGTACCAGCGCGAAACCAGCAATGCCAGGTCGGGCCGGTGACGTAGGAACCAACTCATACGCTCTGCAAATAACGGGTTGTTATCAAGCGTTTCTTTAGTGATCACTTCCACAGCAAAGAAGGGAATAAGTCCTACCATGCTCTTTACTTTCAGCTTCAGCACCTGCTTATCCTGCAAATGCATTTGATCGTAAAAGAATCCATCTTCATCATCCCACAAACCGGTATTATTCTTACCCATACTGGCCATGGCGCCCGCTATATACAGGAAGTGCTCAAAGAACTTGGTAGCCATTCCCGTGTATGCCTTGTTGTAAGTTGACAGCTCCAGCGAAATATGTAGCATATTCAATGCATACATGGCCATCCAGCTGGTAGCGTCGGCCTGTTCGGCAAATACCCCTTCGGGCAATGGCGCACTGCGATCGAACACGCCAATATTATCCAGGCCAAGGAAACCGCCTTCGAAGATATTGTTTCCTTCGGCATCTTTCCGGTTCACCCACCAGGTGAAATTGATAAGCAGTTTATGAAATATAGATTCAAGGAATGCATAATCCTTTACTCCTTTTGCCTTGGCATCCATTCTGAAAATGCGAAACACGGCGCCCGCGTGTATAGGCGGGTTGGCATCGCCCAACGACCATTCATAAGCGGGCAGCATACCCGAAGGATGCATAAACCATTCTTCGGTGAGCATTTGCAGTTGCTGTTTGGCAAAATCCGGATCAACCAGCCCGATAGTTACACAATGAAAACCCAGGTCCCAGGCTGCATACCAGGGAAATTCCCATTTATCGGGAACAGAAATGATGTGCTCGTTATTGAGTTGTTTCCAATCGTTATTCCGGCCGTTCAGGCGTTGCTGCGGTGGCGGTGGTGATGCCGGATCGCCATCGAGCCATTGCTGTACCTTATATGAATAGAATTGTTTATTCCACAACATACCGGCAATGGCCTGCCGGTGAATATTTTGTTCATCTGCATTTGAGATGCCCGTTTGCAGATCGGAATAAAATGCATCGGCATCCTGAAGACGTTGCTCGAACAAGGCGTCAAAATCATCAAACGCATCCTGCGATTCTGTATCGCTTAAACGTAAACGAATAGTATGGGAAGAACCGGCCGCAATGGTAAGCTCATAATCAATAGCAGCCTTGGTGCCCATCATGGCCGGGTTCACTGTTTTTTTACCATGCAGTAAATGATCGGCTATGCCATCCTTAGGAAAGTGCTCATTGTTATCGTAATGGTAACAACGGCGGGTATTGGTTTCATTCTCACAGAACAACATGTTGCCATCCCCCTCAAAATAGAAGTTCGACACTGCCAGCTTTTCATGCTGTATGCGAATGGAATGATCACCGTTCTTGTATAATGAAGGTTTATAATCGTGACGGCCCCAGCTCCAGGTATTACGAAACCAAACGGTAGGTAAAACGTGCAGGCTGGCATCTTCCGCGCCGCGGTTATGAATGGTAATTTTTATAAGAATATCATCGGTGCCCGCCTTGGCGTATTCAGTAAAAACATCGAAGTATTTATCATCGTTGAAAATACCGGTATCCATTAGTTCGAATTCCGGTTGCAGGCGATTGCGGCGGCCATTCTCATCTATTAGCCATTGGTAAGGAAACTCCTGCTGCGGGTATTTGTACAGCATTTTCATGTACGAATGGGTGGGCGTTGCATCGAGGTAATAATATACCTCTTTTACATCTTCACCATGATTACCCTGCTGGTTGTTGAGCCCGAACAGCCGTTCTTTTAGTATGGGATCTCTTTTATTCCAGAAAGCCAGTGCAAAACACAACAACTGTTTTTCGTCGCTGATACCGGCAATACCTTCTTCACCCCAGCGCCAGGCTTTGCTGCGCGCCATATCGTGTGTGGTAAAATTCCAGGCGTCGCCATTGGCGCTATAATCCTCCCTTACTGTTCCCCATTGCCGGTCTGAAACATACGAACCCCATCTTTTCCAGTTGGGTTGCTGTAGTCGTTGTTGTTCTGCGTTCATACTATTTGCTTCCTCTGTAGCAAATGTACGCAGGGTAGTTTATAATATACAATTAAAAGTCAATAAGAAACATCCAGGCTCTACCTGTTAAAGCTTACAACTCAACGTAAGTAAAAACGTAGTACCTGATTGACTAAAATGCGAACCATCGTAGGTAGCTATGCCATAACGGCCGTTGAAGGTAACTGCATTGATATTTCGTCTTACTTCTTTAGGATCGTTCAGCAATTCCTTGCCCGCGCTATTTAAGGGTTTTAGTGCATACTGCGGTAACACATTAAAGATATTGTTAACTGCAAAGTTGGCGCCCAGCCAGGGTGTGATCTGGTAACCGATAGCACCATCAGTTACCAGCTTGGGTAAAAAGACCATTTTTATATTCCTGTTGAGCCCTTCGCTACGGAAAGTAGCCGGACCAAACAATGTATTGTTTATGTTAAGCGACCATTTGTTTATAGTAATATCGCCGCCAAGTATGGCTTTGTATTTTGGCCGGCTGGTAAGCAATAACGCCTCCTGCATATAATCGAAAATGGCCTGCCCGGCATCATCGATCAGTTTCGGGTTGGCTACCACACCAAGCAGTTTATTGGAAATAGTATAATTACCAGCCAGGTTAAGGGCCAGACGGCCGGTGGTCATTATACGAATGTTCTTGATGGCAGCCACCAGATCGAGCCCCTGGGTATTGGTACTGATGCCATTGGTAAAAAAGCTAACGCCAATGATGTCATTGGCGCTTAAAACAGCATCGAGCTGAGTATTTCTATTGGGTGTATGCGTAATGTCGGAGCTGAGAATAATTCGATCGCGAATATTGATATTATAATAATCGAGCGTAATGCTTACATGCTTAAACGGTCGTAAACCAAAACCTGCGGTGAAATTCACTGAACGTTCGGGCTTTAATGCGGGCACACCCAATACCTGCGCCTGCATACTTTTATTGCTCACCACGCCTTTTGATTGCACACCCATACCTGGTGAAAATATCTGTTGTACGATCTGCAGGTTTACCTGGTGCAATCCCGGCGCACGAAAACCGGTAGATACAGAAGAACGTAATGTAAGTTTGTCGCCCGCCAGCTTTTTGCGCCCGCTTGCCTTCCATACAAACGCGCCCCCAAAATCATTATAATACTCCTGCCGCGCCGTTGCATTCAGCAGCAGCGATTTGGTAACGTCATAGCTAATATCGAAATAACCACCAATATTAAACCGGTTCGATGTATTGGCATTTATATTAGAGATCCCAGAAAATGAAATAGGGCCATTACCGGTATAAGATGCCCTGTCGCCTGCGATAATGATAAAAGATTCATTTCTGAATTCGGTACCAAAAGCCACGGATAATTTTTCATTTACAGTATGACTTACATCTACATTGCCTACCACATGATGAAAGGCATAACCGCCGGGCCTGAATGTGGTTGGACTGTTCTGCCCCATCGAGGGATTCCAGGTATTATCAACGGTATACAATTGCCGGTTGCCCCCAACCGTGGCGCTTACATCGGTGATCCATAAACCTTTTTCTTTTTTAAAACCAAGCGTGGCATTATAATCGTTCAGATCGCCGGCAAAAGTAGGTCCAAAGCCAAGATAGGCAGCAGCGGTGTCGTGTAATAAATGATAGGGGTCCTGTTTCCAGTACGAGGTACGGTAGTTGGCATAACTTTGAATGTTCTTGTAAACATAGGCGGCATTTGCGTAAAAAACGCCATTGTGTTTTACGGGTATACCTGCATTTACCAGAAATCGGGCAGCCATAAGCGCCGGTGTACCATTTATGTTGCGGGCATCGGGAAATTGATCGAGAAATGCTTTTACTTTTTCCAAACCGGCCGCTGTTCCATCGCCCAGGTCGATATTATCCTGTTCGGCATCTACCCTGCCCGGCCGGCTGGTACGATTCTCTTTTTGAAAGTTGATAGTATAGTTCACATATCCGCGGCTACCAAAGTTCACCCCGCTGTTAATACTGGTGCCAACAGAAAATCCATCCCCTTTACTGGTGATGCCTGTATTGGCTTTATAGTTTGTGTATTCAAACCGGTCTTTCAAAATGATATTCATTACACCGGCAATTGCGTCGGAACCGTATTGGGCCGAAGCGCCATCGCGCAGGATCTCCACGCGTTTAATAGCATCGAGGGGAATGGCCGACAGATCGGTTTCCGTTTCTCCCCGGCCCGGCGAGGTTTGAATATATACCAGCGAGCCCGGGTTCTTTCTTTTACCATTTATTAAAATGAGCGTGCGGCAGGGCCCCATATTCCTGATCTCATACGGATCGCTTAGTGAAGTAGCATCATGCACCGGCATATTCACCGTATTAAAAGAGGGGGCACGGAATTGCAGCGCTTTATCGAACGACAGCTGCCCCGTGGCCAGCAGATCGGCTCCATTGATATTATCTACCGGCAGCGAGGTATTGGTAAATGTGCGTTGCGAGGCCCGGCTGCCAACAGCCACTACCACCCCGCTAAGATCTGTTACTGCATTATACAATGTTACATTCTTTACTGTTTCTGCATGCTGCATTTTAACCGAAGTAACATAACTGTTATAGCTAACGCTGCTGTAATAAATTTTATGATTACCATCTTCCAGGGGAAGGCGATAATTACCCTGCGCATCGGTTACCGTACCTCTTGTAACACCAATAACGATCACCGAAACGCCCTGCACCGGTTCGTTCTTTTCATTAAGTACGGTACCCGTTAACAGGTTATGCAGTTTATCGTTAGGATCGGCCTTAGTGATCTTTTCGCGATAGCGGCCCGGCGCTTCAGAAATAATGATCTGCGTGGGCGATACCTTTTTAAAAGTTAAACCGAATGGGGTGAGCAGGTTGCGCAGTGCATTATCAGCGCTGGAGCTATCGGCAGTATCGGGAAGAACGTTCTTGTTTTGCAGCAGTTGTTCGCGGTAAAGGATACTAACGCGGAATTTCTTTTCAAGTGCAACGATCACATCTTTTAACGGCAGGCTGTTTTCTGTAGGAATGGTAAGCAGGGGTGTTTTGTCGTTTTTGTCACTACGGACAATCCGCTGTCCGTACACGGCGTTCGCCATGCATAAGCATAATAAAGCAGCAGTAAGCCAATAATGAAACAGGCTTTTTCTCATAATCAAAAAATACGCTCAGGGCGTTATTCAACAATGATCTTATTTCCCTCCTTTGTAATTTTTGTTTTGAACAGTTCACCAAGCACAGTCAACATCACCTGTTCGTTATTCAATTCAAGCGTGCCGGAAACAGTTTGTGTGTCAAGCTTATCGTTGCGAATAATAAAATCGTATCCAAAATAGGCTTTCAGGGTTTCGCAAACTTCTTTTACCGTTGCGTTCTCAAAGCGATACTTGTGTTCCATCCAGGCCGTGAACAGATCGGGATTGGCTACACGGGTAATTATTTTTTGTTGAGCGGCATTATAATAGCAATAGTCGTTAGGTTGCATTAAGGTTGCGGTGTGGCTGGCCGGGATCGAAAACTTTACTTTTCCCTTCTTTAAGAAAACCGCAGTCTCATTATTAAGGTCCTTCACATTGAACTCGGTGCCCAGCACTTCTATTACCGAGTTTCCGGCATGTATATTAAATGGAATTGTTTTACCATCCATTACTACATGTCGCACTTTAAAAAAGGCTTCACCACTTAATAAAACTTCCCGCGCGCCCCGGCTTTTACTGTACCGTACAGATGAATTGGCATTCAGCACCACTTCTGTACTATCAGGCAGGTATACCGTTTTAATAGCTGCATATGGTGTAGAAAAATAGGTATAGGAAGGGCGTCTGTTAAAATAACCTATGCCTATCACAATGATGCCCGCAACAATACATGCGGCTTTTAACCACACCCCGGGAATTTTCATTTTTCGCACCGGCGTTCTATGCTCAGCCTCGATGGTATTATCTATCCTTTGTTTCAGGTTCACATAGAAATTTTCGGCAATTGTTTCCTTATTGAAATCAAAGGAACGGATAATATCTACGGCTCTTTGCGCGGCTTCTCTTTTATCGGGGTTGGCCTTCATCCATGCCTGCCAACTCTGGCCGCCCGGCGCATCAGGATCTAAAACCCATTTGATAAAATTCTCATCCTGAAGAAAATCCTCAGTTTGATATTGCTTGTACTTGTCCATTTTAATTTTTATTGGCTACCATTTCCAAATAACAACACTCCATTCTTCTCCATCAGGAGCCGCATATTCATATATAGTTTCAAAACCAATTCTTTTATGCGCATTTATAGAGCGTTGATTCCGGATCGCTATTTCAGTGATGGCAAACTCATACTTATCTTTAAAACTATCTCTATAGGCGGCATAACACGCATCAAATACACCCTTGCCACGATACCCTTCGGCAACACAGGCCTGTCCTACCACTATGTACTTATAATCGGCGATCTTCTTTTCCTTGTAATTCACCCGTTCAAACATTTCGAACAAAGGGAACAGAACAGGCACATCGAACCTCGACTGCGCCGTCATAGCCAGCAAATAGGCCACCACACGATCGTCGTCTTTACCAATCACATGTTGTTCAATTTCATTCATCTTCTTCAGATCTTCAAAGCGGTGCGAAACGGTTACAAATCCCTGTGAGCTTATCTGCTCCCTGGTGAGCCCCGCTGCCAGGTTTTGCTTTTGCAACGCCAGAATTTGCTGAAGGTCGATGTCGTTTTTCGCCGTAGTATACGTTATCATAATATTTAGCAGGCAGGGATTGGCAGTTGTTGCAAAACTGCCAACCACCTGATCCTGCGGCAATCTACAATTTAAAATTCAGCGTAGCCAAAAAGGTTGTGCCCAGTTGACTGAAATGCGCGCCATCATACGTTACCAAGCTATACCGGCCATTGAAGGTAATAGCGTTCACATTCTTTTTCACAAGCGCAGGATCAGCCAGGATCGCATCACCATTGCTATTCAGCGCCTTCAATTTCCATTCCGGTGTTATGTTGAATATGTTATTTACTGCTATTGATGCATTTATACGGCTGCTAAACTGATAGGCAATATTTATATCGCTAACCACCTTGGATTGAAACTCAAGTTTCAGGTTTTTATCAAGCCCGTCATTACGAAAAGTGGTAGGGCCGTACAAAGTATTGTTCAGGGCAAAATTCCATTTGCTTAAAAAAAGATCACCACCCAGCACCACTTTATATTTTGGCCGGCTTGTAGTAAGCAATGCTTCCTGAATAACATCTAATGTCGATTGACCGGCATCACCTATGAGTTTTGGATTGGTAATATTACCTTCCAACCTGTTCGAGATAGTATAGTTACCGGCTAAATTGATGGTCAACTTGCCGGAATTACCTACTGCAATATTCTTGTAGTTGGCCACTACATCAATACCTTCTGTTTGGGTACGAATGGCATTGGTAAAGAAGCTTACGCCTACAATACCATTATTGCGTAACACCTCATCCAGTTCAGTATTGCCGGCTGCTGTATTTGTGATATTTGAGCTAAGGATAATGCGGTCTTTGATCTCAATATGATAGTAGTCGACCGTTATACTGAAGTTCTTTGTTGGGTTGAACCCAAAACCCGCAGTGAAGTTGGTCGACTTTTCGGGGTTTAGTGCAGGCACGCCTAACAAATGCGCCTGTGGGCTTTTATTACTTACGATACCTTTGGTTTGAATACCCTGGCCCGGCACAAAACTTTGTTGGGCAATTTGCAGGTTGATCTGGTGTAAGCTGGGCGCCCTGAAACCGGTTGAAATAGATGAACGCAGGGTAAGTTTATCGCTTACTTTTGCCCGGCCACTGAGTTTCCAAACAAAGGTGCTACCAAAATCGCTGTAATACTCTTCGCGTACAGTACCGTTTACCAGGAAGACCTTTGAGATATCGTAGTTCACATCGAAATAACCGCCAATATTAAAACGGTTCACCTTAATGGCATTCACTTCATTTACACCGGGAAATGAGTTAGCGCCTTCGCCCGTGTAGGAAGCGGTATCGCCGGCAAAGATCTGAAAGTTCTCACTGCGGAACTCGCTGCCAAAACCAATGCTTAATTTATCGGTCACTTCTTTGGTTATGTCTATATTACCAACCACATGGTTAAAGGCATAACCGCCGGGTTTAAAACGTATGGGGCTTTTTGAACCAAGAGAATGGTTTACAGTGTTCTCAACAGTATACAATTGTTTGTTGCCACCGGTAGTAAAACTGATATCGTGCGTCCAACCGCTTTTGGTGGTTTTAAAACCAACGGTAGCGTTATAGTCGTTTAAGTCGCCTTCGAAGGTGGGGCCATAACCCACGTATTCGCTGCCGGCTGCATGCAGCAGGCCATAATCCTGTTTCCAGTAGGGCGTGCGGTAGTTGGCAAAGCTTTGCACTTTTTTATATACGTAAGCCGCATTGGCATAAAAGGTGGTGTTCTCGCTAACAGGGAGACCCGCATTTACCAAAAACTTGGCAGCGGTGCTGGTAGGTGTACCGCTTATATTTTTTGCATCGGGGAAGCGGGCAAGAAATGCTTCTACCTGTTGCAAACTGGCGGCGGTTCCGTCGCTAAGGTCGTTATTGTCGCCAACGGCGTCTACATTACCGGAGCGGTTGGTTTTGTTTTCACGTTGAAAATTGATAGTGTAATTGATAAATCCTTTGCTGCCAAAATTGGCGCCGCCATTAAGGCTGGTAAGAAGCGAAAAGCCATCGCCTTTATGGGTTACGCCGCTTGCAATTTTGAAATTGGTATAATCGAACCGGTCTTTTAAAATCACGTTCATTACACCGGCAATAGCATCGGAACCGTATTGGGCCGAAGCGCCATCGCGAAGGATCTCAACGCGTTTAATGGCTTCAGTAGGTATAGCGGCCAGGTCGGCGCCGGTTTCACCACGTCCCGGTGAAGTTTGAATATACACCAGTGAGCTGGGGTTCTTTCGTTTGCCATTAATAAGAATAAGTGTACGGCTGGGGCCCATGTTCCTGATCTCATAGGGATCGAGCAAGGAAGTAGCATCATTCACCGGTGTGTTCACCGTATTGAATGAAGGCACGCGTAATTGCAGGGCTTTATCGAAGGAGAGTTGCCCCGAGCTTGCCAGCTCAGCGGCATTGATATTATCAACCGGCAAAGGTGTGGTGGTAAAAGTACGTTGCGAGGCGCGGCTGCCTACAGCAACAACCACTTCACTAAGATCGGCCACTGCAAATTGCAACACCACATCTTTAGTAATGGTGTTATTGTCGATCTTAACGTTCATAGAATACGGATTAAAACCCACACTGGAAATAAAGATCTTGTAAGTACCCGCGGCTAAAGAAAGGCGGTAGCTTCCCGACGTATCGGTAGATGTACCGCCTTTATTTCCGCTCACAACGATAGAGGCATTGGCCAGCGGTTCGCCGCTTTCACTCGTTACTGTACCTTTTAAAATACCTTGCGCGGCTGCAATTGAGCTCCATAGCAGCATAACTACCATCGGAATGGCATATGTTAATTTTCTCATGTGACTGATTTAATGATGGTTTACAATGAACAGCAAGCTACTCGCATCAAAAGTCACCGCGCGGTTTAAGGTTAAGAGAAGGTTACCTTATAAATTACCCCATGGATTGAGGTATATTTTTAGAATTTATGTGAGCGGGTAAGGGAGTTGCTACCTGGGGGCTGAAAGGGAGTTGCTATGGAGTTACCATGGAGTTACGTCGCGATAAGGTCGCTATAACATCGCTATAAGGTCCCTATAACATCGCTATAAGGTCGCTATAAATGGCAACCTGAAACCTGAAACCAAGAACTGGAACTCATAACTTAAAACTAAGAACTAAAAACAAACAACACACCATATTCTCCCTCAGAACACTAATAGCCCGGCCCATTAATTTATAGCAGGCTTTTACCGATAAATTCATATTCTGCGCTATGTCTTCGAAGTTCAGGCCCTCGTAATAACGGAGATAGATCACTTCCTTTTGCTTGGCAGTGAGGGTGAGCAACACAGTTTCAATCTGTTGTCGTATTTGTCGCTGTTGTTCATTTTGTAAGAAAAGCGTTTCGGGTGTTAGTTGTAGTTCGAATGTATATGACTGGTCGTCGCCGGCGTTTATTGTTTGCACCCGGTGTTGTTTTTGCAGCCAGTGCAGCATGGTGGTACGCACCGATTTAAACAAATAACTCTTAACCGAAGTATGTATATTCAGCTTGTTGCGATTGGCCCATAACCACACAAACACATCGTGCAGGCAATCCTCTACTGCACCCATGTCGGGTGTGAATTTTAAACCATATTGGGTAAGCTGACGAATATATTTATTATATAATAGGGTAAAAGAATCATAGTCGCCCGATCGTACTTGAACGATCAGTGACGCATCCTCCTGTGCACTATGTGAATCCAAGGGTATTCGGGCCATGAACGGTGTAATTACTTAACCGTCTGTAATTTAACAACAAATTGCACTGCCGCAACATTTGTAAATTGTATATATGAGTTATTCATCGCTAAAAATCCAGCTTCGGAGTATGGTTTTCCCGCTTAGACATTTTTTAAGGCCCAGGACTTGGTGACTTGTTATAATCCAGTAACTTAGATGGGAGTTGACAAGTTGAAGAGGGGTTCTGTGCGGCAGGTTGATTAATTGCTGACATTTACTTATGGCAATAGTAAAGTTTACATATGCTTTAAAAAGATTCTTTCCAACGCTTAAAGAGACTACTACAAGCGGTAAAACGCTTCGGGCTGTTATTGAAGAAATGGAGGCCCGCTACCCCGGTGTAACGCGATACGTTTTAGATGATCAGGGCCGGCTTCGGCAACACGTGAATATTTTTATCGACGGCGCCATGATCAAAGACCGAAACTCCCTAACCGATCCGTTTCAGGAAAATAGTGAGATCTATATCATGCAAGCCTTGTCTGGAGGCTAGTAAATAAAAAATATTGCCACATGAAAAATACACTTCTCTTAGGTACACGCAAAGGTTTGATCGCTTATCGTTTTAAAAACGATGAATGGAAAATAGAGAATATTTCATTTGAAGGTGTTCCTGTTTCCATTGCCTATGCCGACCCGCGCAACGGTACGTGGTGGGCCTGCCAGGACCATGGCCATTGGGGCGTAAAGCTGCAACGTTCGAAAGACCGTGGCAAAACCTGGGAAGAAGTAATTGCACCGGCCTATCCAGAAGGTGCAGAAGTAAAAGATGGCATGCCCGCCACCACCCGTTATATGTGGTCGATGGCACATGGCGGCAACAAGCATTTATCACGATTATGGATAGGCACCGACCCCGGCGGTTTGTTTGTAAGTGAAGATGAGGGCAACAGCTTTCAGTTGGTTGAATCGTTATGGAACCACCCTACCCGCAAAGAAGGCTGGTTTGGCGGTGGCCGCGACCTGCCCGGCATTCATTCTATTATTGTTGACCCACGTAATGAAGATCATATTCATATAGGTATCAGTTGCGCCGGTGTCTTTGAAACAACAGATGGCGGTAAAAACTGGGCCATTCGTAATAAAGGATTGAACGCAGCCTTTCTCCCCGACCCCAATGCAGAAGTTGGGCACGACCCACATATTATAGTAGCGGCGCCCAGCAATCCCGATGCCTTGTGGCAACAAAATCACTGTGGCATTTTTCGCTCCACCGATGGCGGACAACAATGGCAGGAAGTAAGCGAGACCGGCGGCCCCGCCCGCTTTGGTTTTGCCATGGCTGTTGCACACGACAATCCCGACCAGGCATGGGTAGCACCCGCCGATAGTGACGAAATACGTACTGCCATTAAAGGCTCTTTATTTATATGCAGAACCGATGACGGCGGTAAAACCTGGAAACAATTACGAAAAGGTTTACCGCAGGAAAATTGTTTCGATATCACCTACCGCCATGCACTGGTGAGCGATGGCGATGCCGTTGCCTTCGGCACCACCACCGGCAATCTCTTTTTCTCATGCGACAGGGGGGATAGCTGGGAGGTTATTAATAATTACCTGCCTATGATCTATTCGGTGCAGTTTGTGGATTGAAATGGTGAGTGGTGAGTGGTGAGTGCTTGACATTCGAGACGACCGAGTATTTTCAGCTGTCACGAATAAAGGGCCTTTATCAACTTTATCACCTCTATCAACATTTCAACTATTACTGAACCAGCTGCACAGAGTACAACCTCGTTAACTTGTTAACTAGTTAACTACTTGTCCATATCTCCAATGTTCCACATATTTCCCATCTTTCAACGTAACAATATCTATAAGATGCATAACGATGCGCTCATTGGTGGCGGGCTTATTAAGAAACTCTCCTATTTGAATACCTGAAATAGATTTACGGGTAACAACGGTATCGCCTTCGGCGATCTGATCGTATATTTCTACTTTTACATCGGTAAGGGCCTTGCGCAAAACATCTACGATGTAATCTTTTATCCCTTCCCTGCCAGCGGGAATATGTAAGGTAGCTGCGCTGCGATTCACAAAATCCAGGGCAACGATCTCTTCAAAGGCATCGAGGTTTCCTTTTTCAATAAACTCCTTGTTGAATCTTTGTACTACTAACTTGTTTCTTTCTTGTAATATATTCATTTCGTTCTTATTTAACAGAAGTAAGAAATAAGATGTAGGAAGTAAGACGAACCCTAATTTTGAGCTTTAAAATTCAATCTCTTCATACTTCTTACCTCCTACTTCTTACTTCACAAAGCTATTTACAGTAGCCCTTCCACCAGTAACGGTAAAAGTTCAAATAATTACGATTTCAGCTCAGCCCTATTCTTGCAAAAAATAATTAGCACCCTCAATCTTAAGCAGTTATAACTTTTTTCAAAAAGATTATCCACTTTCCGTAGGGTGCCACTATCATTTGGGTACATATATAGATAGTATGGACAAGCAATCATTTTTCAGCATATTGGATAAGTACCAGAACGGCACGGCCAGCGCTGCCGAAAAGGCCCTCGTTGAAGAGTACTATCGACGAATGGAAAAAGCGGGCAAAACAGAACTAACTGCCGATGAAGAAGCGGTGATAAGAAGAACAATGTACAATCAAATAGCAGCCAGCTTTCAGGACCCGGAGGCAAAGGTGATTCCCATAAAACGCAACTATAGTAAGATGGCCGCAGCTGCCGTAGTATTGACCATGATTGGCGCCGGTAGTTATTTTTTCTTATTTAAAAAACCGGCTACCGAACCGGCCCATGCAGAGACAGCGAAAACAAAACCGCGCGATCTGCCACCGGGTCATGATGCAGCTGTGCTTACATTAAGCGATGGGCGCACCATAATTCTCGATTCAACCCGTGGCACTATTTCACAACAGGGTGGCGCAACCGTTATAAACTTAAACGGACAGGTTTCCTATGCCAACACGGCAAAAGATAAACCTGCAGCTGTAGTGTATAATACTATTAGTACAGCACGTGGTAACCAGTATCAATTAATACTTGCCGATGGATCGAAAGTATGGTTGAACTCAGCCAGTTCGCTACGCTTTCCAACAGCATTTACCGCCGAAATACGCGAGGTAGAGTTAGATGGGGAAGGATATTTTGAAGTTGCTAAGAATGCCAACAAACCATTTCATGTTAAAACAAAAACCCAGGATATAGAGGTACTGGGCACACACTTTAATGTGAATGCCTACGACGATGAAACAGCAGTTAAAACAACTTTATTAGAAGGGTCGGTGAAAGTGAATCAATTGGCAACAGACAATAAGCAATTGGCAATAAATGCCGAACGTTCAGTTGTCCTAAAGCCGGGCGAGCAGGCTGAACTGTCGCGAGTCGCCTCACCACTCACCACTCACCATTCACCATTCACTATTGACCATTCACCAGACATAGATCAGGTAATGGCGTGGAAGAATGGCTGGTTTGAATTTGATAAGACCGATATCAAAACCATTATGCGACAAATAAGCAGATGGTACGACGTAGATATCCGATATGAAGTAAAACCTGATAGCCAAACTTACGGTGGAAGAATAAGTAGAAATATAAATCTTTCAAACATTCTTAAGATGTTGGAGATGTACGGTGTTCATTGTAAGCTGGAAGGAAAAACATTAACTGTCATTCGATAAACATAATTGAT
Source organism: Niastella sp. OAS944 (assembly GCA_024809215.1). Taxonomy (GTDB): domain Bacteria; phylum Bacteroidota; class Bacteroidia; order Chitinophagales; family Chitinophagaceae; genus Niastella. The sequence goes on from JANUBW010000004.1 coordinate 169,329, forward strand.
TCATGGTTTACTGATGTGGATTTTTCTTGGACGAATAAGCAAAACACAATTGGCAATAGACAGAAGGCATTGGAGCTTGCCCCGGCTCTCCGGGGACTGTAGGTTTTAACAATTGAGAACAGTGCGTATAAAACAACAATTCAGGGATATTCATGATACAGACTCGATACCTGAAGTACTTATTGCCAGTTGTTGAGCTTGTTTGAGCCAATAGGCAATTGACAATAAGCAATAGGCAATGCTTAACGTTAGCGAAGCCGGAGAATTATCAGATGCCTGAAATAAAGAAACAATGAACTGTGAACTATAAAACATAAACTATAAATAACCAATATAGATAAATAAGATACTAAGGTCTCTTGGCCCCTTTAGGAGGTCGGGGGGTAAAAAAAAAGCCGCTTCGTGGCCAGACGAAACGGCGGTGTTCAGTAATAATAAACAAGTCTGTTGAGGAATCATTTATTCAATCACCAAACCAAACAAAGTTATGCAAATAACTGCTATGATCCGCTTTCGTAAATATACGAGGTGGACAAACTCCTGGTTAACCAGCCAGGAAAAGCACAAACTGCTTAAGGTCATGAAATTAACCACGGTACTGTTATTCATCGCTTGCTTGCATGCAGTTGCCCATACCAGTGGGCAAACTGTAACCCTGACGCTAAAGAACGTGCCTGTACAAAAGGTGTTCAAAGCGGTATCAAGGCAAACAGGCGTGTCGATCGTTTACTGTGAGGACCTTTTTGAGGGACTCGATCGGGTTACCATTAACGTGAAAAATGCCGCCGTAAAGGATGTACTGCAACAATGCCTTACCGGCGCCCCCTTCGAATACAGTGTTCAGGGCAATACGATCGTTATCAGAAAACGCTCAGCTATAGAAATACCAACCGTTACCAATGAACCTCCGCCCCCACCCCCGGTGCCCATTAAAGGCAAAATAGTAGACGAAAAAGGTGAGCCCATAGTTGGTGCCAACATACAGGTAAAAGGCACTAAAAAAGGCACAAGCACCAACCCTGAAGGAGAATTCACCATCGATGCCGACAAAGGCGACATTCTTATCATTACAAATATTGGTTATACATCACGTCAGGTGATCATTAGCGATACTAAATCCCTGAACATAACGCTTACCGCCACCTCGCAACAACTGGGCGAACTGGTGGTAACGGCCCTGGGAATTCAACGCCGCCAAAAAAGTTTAACCTACAGCACCACCAAGATCAATAACGCCGAACTTACCACCGTAAAGAACCTGAACCCTATTGGCAGCCTTAACGGTAAGGTGGCTGGCTTACAGATCAACCCCAGCTCATCAGGTGTGGGCGGTTCGGTAAGGGTTATCCTGCGCGGACAAAAATCAACCCGTGAGAACCAACCATTATATGTAATTGACGGGGTACCGCTTACCAACTTTTCTTCGGCCCAACCCGTTAACCTGTGGGGTGAGGCTGGTGGTATCAATACACCCGGCCGCGATGCAGGCGATGTGCTGAGCACGTTGAACCCTGAAGATATTGAGAACATCACCGTACTGAAAGGCGCCTCCGCATCGGCATTGTATGGCAGCCAGGCTGGTAATGGTGTAATCATGATCACCACTAAAAAAGGTAAAACCGGTACATCAAAAGTAGATTTTTCTACTTCGGTCACGTTTGAAAAACCAATGTACACGCCCGATTTACAGTATAACTTTAACCAAACCAATAAAGACAATATTTACAGCTGGGGCCCCGCCGGATCAAATCCCGACCATGTAAAGCCCTTCTTTAAAACCGGAAAGACCTTTATCAACACCATTGCTTTTACCGCAGGTAACGAAAAGGCACAAACTTATTTCTCCTATAGCAATACCAACAATACCGGTATTCTACCCACCAACGAATTCAAACAACATACATTCAACTTCCGTCAAACCTCTAAATTCTTTAACGATAAATTGAATGTAGACGCTAACATCATCTTCAGCACCCAGAAAACAAACAACCGGCCATCAACGGGTTTGTATTACAACGCGCTTACCGGTTTGTACCTGTTCCCAAGGGGCTTGAACTTTGATGAGTATAAGAATAATTTTGAATACTACTCCCCGCTCCGCATCATGAAGGTGCAGAACTGGTGGAATATCAATCACGATAAAGAGCTCGGCGGTCAGGACAACCAGCAAAACCCATACTGGGTGCTGAACCGCGATGTGAACATAGGTAAAAAAGACAACCTGTTTGCTTCGCTTACATTGAAGTACCCCATTACCAAATGGCTGAACATTCAGGCGCGTGGAAGCATTAACCGCAACTACGACAGCTACGAATTACATGCATATGCCGGCACCCAAATAACACTGGCCGACTTTAATGGCCGCTTTTCTTACGACCGTTTAACCCGTACGCTATTATATGGCGATGTAATTCTTTCGGGTAACACCAAGATCACCGATAAGATCGGCTTTAACTTCAACGCCGGTACCAGCATCAACGATCAAAAGCAGGACCACGATTACATAGACTCTAAAGGAGCCGACCTGGCCTATGCCAACATCTTTACATTGGGCAACCTGAAACTAAACCCGGCGCTGATGGTTTCACCAAGCGGTTTACGTCGCCAGGTACAATCGATCTTTGCTACCGCTACATTCGATTTTGATGAAAAGATCTTTGTTGACCTTACTGCCCGTAACGACTGGTCATCTACGCTGGCTTATACCCCACAGGCAAAAAGCGGTTACCCGTATTTTTCTGCCGGTGTAAACACCATCGTAAGCGACCTGGTTCAGTTACCACAATTCATCAACTACAGTAAAGTACGATTCTCGTTTGCGAAAGTGGGTAATGATGTGGAACCTTTCTCAACCAACCCAACCAACCTCATCAGATCGGGTAATGTAGTTACCGTTCAGGAAAGCCCTTACCTGGGCGCTACCCTGAAACCGGAAGATGCCCGCTCTTATGAAATTGGTACAGAATGGAAATTCCTGAACAACCGGTTAAGTTTTGATTTCACCTGGTACAAGACAAATACCAAAAACCAGTATTTCGATTTCAGCGCGCCAAGAGGCAGCGGTTTCTCGCGCTTCTTTGTAAATGCCGGTAATATCGAGAACAAGGGTATTGAAATGGTGCTGGGTTACGATGTACTGCGCAAAGGCACCACAAAATGGAACAGCAGTATAAACTTCACACGCAACCGTAATAAGATCATACAACTGTTACCCGAGCTGGGCGGTATGTATGAATTAACACTGGCCGGCGTGAACAGTTATTCGCTTCGAATTCGCGAAGGTGGTTCTTATGGTGATATTTACGGTATTAAATTCCTGCGTGCAGCCGATGGATCTATCGTTGTAGACGATAAAGGAAAACCACAGGCAGATAAATTCGGTTTTGTTGGCAACCCCAACCCCGATTTCCTTGCAGGCTGGACCAACACAGTAGAAGTTAAGAACTTTGTTATATCGGCGCTTATCGACGGACGCTTCGGTGGTAAAGTGATGAGCATTACCCAGGCTGTCCTTGATGAATACGGTGTTTCGAAAGTAACAGCAGATGCCCGTAACAACGGCGGCGTAAACATTCCTGCCACAATGATCAATGGCACGAAATGGGCAGGCCCAATTCCTGCTGAAACTTTCTATACTTCCGTGGGTGGCCGTGCAGGTATTTCAGAATATTACATGTACGATGCTACTAACATCAGATTGCGTGAACTATCAGTGGGTTACAAACTGCCCTCAAAGTCAACAATTATAAAAGATATGCGCCTTTCACTGGTAGCACGCAATCTTTTCTTTATTAAAAAAGAAGCGCCATACGATCCTGAGCTGAGTATGAGCACCGGCAACGGGTTACAGGGTATAGATGTTTTCTCATTACCCGCCACCCGTAGCATGGGATTGAGTTTCAGGTGTTCGTTTTAATTATAAAAGTTTGTGGTTTGTAGTTTATAGTTTGTGGTTCTTCAATTCAATAATTCCTTATTAATAGCGAGGCTAAAAAGCGCGGAGCAACTACAAACAACAAACCACAGACAACAAACAGAAAAACAATAGTACAATGAACAAACAATATAAATATATTCTTTCCATAGCTACAGCTGCAACTCTTGTAGCAAGCAGTTGCACAAAAAGCTTCGAGAGCTACAATAAGAATCCATATGGCGCTACCAATGACGATCTGTTGCCCGATTACGGATTGGTAGTAGGCCAGCTGAAAGAAGCGCAACGTTCCATTTATGTATATCAGCCAGCCTGGGTTACGCAATTACAGCAAAACCTCATGGGCGATGTGTTCAGCGGTTACATGATGCCGCCCACACCTTTCCGCGGTAACAGCAACAATATGAACTACGACCTTGTTGATGGCTGGAACCTGTTTGTTATGAGCTCTGCTTATAGCAGTCCGGAGGCCAGTGTAATGGCCCCGCTGTGGAGTGTTGAACAAATTACCAAAACAGGAGCGCCCGACCTATACGCCATGGCCAAGATCTTAAAGGTGGAAGCCATGCACCGGGTGAGCGATATTTTTGGTCCCATCATGTACTCTAAATATAAAGTAAGGGCCGATGATGGCGGATATGATTACGACTCACAACAGGAAGCGTATAATAATTTCTTTAAAGACCTGAATGAGGCCATCACCATTCTTACACCGCTTCGTGCAAAAACGTCGACACCTACATTTACCAATGCCGACCTGGTATACGCGGGCAGTTATGCGAAATGGTTACAATTCGCCAACTCATTGCGCCTGCGCCTGGCCCTGCGAATTGTAAAGGCCGATGCCGCCAAAGCAAAAACAGAAGGTGAAGCAGCACTGGCAAATGAAGGTGGACTGTTAACCGATGCCGCCGACAATTTCAGCATTAACATTGGCGCTACCGAACATCCATTGAACACCATCAGCGGTGCATGGAACGATATTCGTATGGGCGCACCCATTGAATCGATCATGGCCGGTTATAAAGACCCGCGCCTGCCCAAATATTTTATACCTGCAAAAGACGCAGCCGTTGCCGGACAATACAAAGGCATTCGCAATGGTATTGACATTGATGCCAAGAGCCGGTACCAGGATTATTCACCACTGGCCAAACTGCCCAGCCTGTTACAATTGATGCCTGCAGCCGAGGCCTGGTTCCTGAAAACAGAAGCCGCCATACGCGGATGGGCAAAAGCCGGCAACGCCAAAGACAATTACGAACTGGGAGTAAGAGCTTCATTCACTCAATATGGCTTACATGCCGATTCAGCTACCAAGTACTTAGCCGATGACGTTAGTAAACCAATCCCCTACATTGATCCCAAAGCAATAACACCCGGACAAAATGATATAACCACAGGATCGCCCTGGCTGAGCACCATTACCATTAAATGGGACGATGGCGATGCCTTTGAGAAAAAGCTGGAAAGGGTGATCACCCAAAAATGGATAAGCATGTTCCCTGAAGGACAGGAAGCCTGGAGCGAGTTTCGCAGAACCGGTTATCCTAAGCTATTCCCTGTTGTGATCAATAACAGTGGTGGTAAAATTTCGAGCACTACGTTTATTCGTCGCATCAATTTACCACCCGATGAATACCTGACGAACCCTAAAGGAGCGCAACGCGCAGCGGCTACGTTGGGCGGGCCGGATAATGGTGGTACGAGGTTGTGGTGGGATAGGTAGTGAGTTGACGTGTTGACAAGTTAACAGGTTGACAAGTTTCCTGTGTGCGGCAGCTTGATTTAATAGTTGAAAGGTTGATAAAGGTGATGGAGTCGATAGAGGGTTTCTGTGCGGCAGATTAATTAATAGCAAAAAGTCTGATTTTCAGGTTAACTAGTTAACTCGTTAACAAGTCAACTAGTTAACCTGGTTCAAAGAGTATACTGATCAAAGGAGGTTAAGAAAGCAACGCCCTGGCAAAGGAGAAAATTGCAACCTATCCGGCGCCTGGGCAATACGGGCAGAAAGAGCTTAAAGGGGAGTTCTCATATGCCCATCTGCGAGTTTTTGATTGACGCTTCTGCGAAAGCCGGGTGCAAACGAATAAAAGGGTTGAAGAAGGTCTCTATTATTCGATGCTGATGTCTATCCCCGGCTTCCCGGAAGCTGGAGATTAAGGAGTAAAAGAGTTTGAAGAAGGGCTCTTTTGCTCCTTTTCTCTTTTTTAAATAGTTATGTTCAACAATTTCACAAAAAAAATAATATCTGCTATCTTTCTTGCAGTTTTCTGCCCCGGGCACTACCAGGAAGGTTAATTTTGTCTTAACTTTCGGGTACAACGTGCAAAATTATCTTATCCATACCGACGACCAACTACTGCAACTTCTTTATCAAAGCGATGAAGCGGCTTTTGCTGAAATTTATAACCGTTACTGGAAACCTCTCTACACATCTGCTCACAATATACTACAGCTAAGGGATGCCGCACAGGATGTTGTGCAGGAAGTATTTATTTCATTATGGAAACGCCGGCAGGAAATAAAGGTGGATATTTTACAATCCTATCTGCATCAGGCTGTTCGGTTCCAGGTTTTCAAAGCCATCAGGGCCGAAAAGACCGACCAGCTTTTTTTCAACAGGCTGTCCCAGATCTCAAAAGACATTCTTTTTGAAGACCCTGTACTGTTCAAGGAACTGGAATCGATATACAAACAACTTATTCAATCACTCCCACCCGACGAACAGGAGATCTTCCTTCTTCACCGCGATGGCGGACTTACCTATAAACAGATCGCCGAACAAAAGAACATTTCCGTAAAAACAGTTGAGAAGAAAATGAGTCGTGCGTTGAAAGAGATACGGTTTGGAATGGATGATGCCATGATGGTTGCAGTGGTGACTTCGGCTTCGATCTTACTAAAGTAAGATGTAAGATGTAAGACGTATGAAGCCCCCGATAATCGAGGCTCGCCACATTATTTTGAAATACAACATTCAAGTTCTTCTTACCTCCTACTTCTTACCTCCTACATCTGTATCTTTACACGATGGAGAAACAACAAATCATTGAGGCAACAATACAACACGTAAAGGAAACACTAAAAGAAGCCGAAGGGGGGCACGACTGGTGGCATATTCATCGCGTATGGAAAACCGCGCAACTGATCGCCGCTGCAGAACATGCCGATGAACTGGTTGTTTCATTGGGCGCGTTGTTGCACGATATAGCCGATTCAAAATTCCATAATGGTGATGAAACCATTGGTCCACGTATGGCCCGCACATGGCTGCAATCACTGGATGTGGAAGAAGCCACTATACAACACGTTGAAAATATCATTTCACATATCTCTTTCAAAGGGGGAAATCACCAACAGGCCTTCAAATCAAAAGAACTGGACATTGTGCAGGATGCCGACCGCCTCGATGCCATAGGCGCTATTGGCATTGCACGCGCATTTAATTATGGTGGATTTAAAAACCGACCACTGCACGACCCCGCCATTCCGCCCAACCTTAGCATGAGCAGGGAACAATACAAACACAACACCGCTCCTACCATCAACCACTTTTATGAGAAGCTGTTGTTGTTGAAAGACAGGATGAATACAGTTACCGGAAAGAACTTAGCGATACAAAGGCATGAGTTTATGGAGAGTTATTTGAAGCAGTTTTACTATGAGTGGAATGCAGAATAGTTAACGAGTTGACGAGTTAACTTGTAAACCAGTTAACTCGTCAACTTTATAAAGACTGTACAAACCCCGTAAGACTCTCGCCATTCTCCAAATTCAACTTCTTCTTCAACCGGTACCGCGATACCCGAAGGCTATCCTGTGAGATACCTAATAAGGTGGCCATATCTTTTGATGCCAAATTTAGTTTGATGAGCGAAAGCATTCGCAGGTCATTAGGGGTAAGGTCGTCGTTGTATTTTTTCAGGTTATCGAAGAATGGCTGGTGAATTTGTTCAATGGTTTCCCTGAATTCATTCCAGTATTGATCGTGATTAAAGTTCTCATTTATTTGATGAAGCAATTGCTGTAACTGTTTCTTTTGATCACGTTTATCATCTTTGATCATTATCTCCAGCTTATTCTTCAGGTCTTCCAGCGACTGGTTCTTTTCAATAATATGCAGGGTATATGAGGTAAGTCCTTTCTTTTTTATTTCCAGCTCTTCCATTAGCCTTTCTTCCTGCAGTTGTTTATTGGCCAGTTCGGCTTGCATCAGGTCTTTCTGCGTTTCATAAATATGCTGGTTTTGCTTACTCAGCATTTGTTCGTTCTTTATTTTTAACCGTTGGCGACTGATGGTCACCCAGCCCAACACAACCAGCAACACCACTACAATGATAACGGCAATGGTAATCACCACTGTAAATTGACGCGCATTTTCAAGCTGTACTATTTCGTCGTTCTTTTTATCAATATCGAACAACACACTTAAGAAAGCAGTCTGCCGGTTATTTTCTGCAGAATACAGATCGATGGCGGCCTTGCGTGAAAGTTCTATATAATAATAAGCGCTGTCGTTCTGCCCCAGCAAATGCCAGGCTTTGCCCAGGTCGCGATACGCCGAACCTTTTTGATAACTGTCGTTGATGATCACGGCGCGGGCAAGCGCTTTATGCGTTTCGCCAATCGCTTCGCGGTAACGGCAGGTCTTTCTATAAATATCACCCAGGTTATTGATCACTTCAATGCCCGCTACCTGATCGTTTACCTGGTCGTACAATTGTAATGAACGGTTGAAGTAATACCAGGCCGAATCATACTTCTCCAGGTCTTCATAAATACTGCCCAAGTTTTCATAGATCTTGGCCACCAGTTGTTGCTGTCCCGTATCGGCGCATTGCTGCAATGCCAGGCGTTGAAAAGCAAAAGCGCTGTCGTATTGTTTTTGTTTTTCGTACAGGTGACCAATTTTTCCATAGGTATCGGCCAGCCCTTCCCTATCGCCGCTCCTGTGATAAATAGATAAGGCCTCTTCATATTGTTTGCGGGCAACGGCCATCTGGCGGTTCTGATAATATACCAGTCCCATATCGTTCAGGTTGCGGGCAACCTGTTCCGTATTATTTGTTTCGCGAAATATTTTATCGGCCTGACGGTGAAAATCGAGCGCTTTGGGATAGTTGCCAAGGTAATAACAGATCTGTCCCATCTGTTGCAAACAGGTACCCATCGTTTGCATATCCTTTCCGGCAATGGCCTTGCTGTACATTTCTTTCAGTAGTAAAAAAGCGGAGTCGGGGAAGCGCTTGCTCAGCCGTTGGGTATGTTGTAACTCCGAACGATCGTTCTCCTGAGCTTTAACTGCACTAACTGGCAGCACTACGCTAGTGACCAAAACCAAAATAACTACCCGAAGCCTGTTCATATTACAAGCGAAGAAACAGGTTTAATGTTAAGTAATTATTAAGTGAACCTCTCGTCAACTTGTTAACTCGTCAACTAGTTAACTAGTTAACAATTCCTTCATGTTGCGGTAATAAATTGGTAATGACGTTTTTTGTTCTTTGACATGCACTGACAATCAGTACCTTAATTGCCTTCTGTTAACGTTGTTGCCGTGTTGTTAACGGCGCCTGTAACGCTGTTACCAATATGTATACGCCCGTTTTTCCGATTCCTACGAGCCCTGTTACACATTTGCACCTGGCATGAACACAACAGCATGCTACCAAAAAATTGGCTGTTATGAAGCACATCTTGTCTTTTCTTTTTACCCTGACCAGTCTCGCTATTTCTGCGCATGCGCAGCAGAAACTATTGCAAGGACAGATCAGGGACAAGCAAACGGGCGAATTATTACCCAACGCAACCATTTCGTTTAAAGGCCCCAGAGGCGTTAATGTCGTTTCGGGGTTGAACGGCACCTATTACGTAAGAAGCCTTCCTACCGGCGACTACACCATCAGGGTTAATTATGTAGGGTACAAACAATTTGAAGGCACTTATACGGTAACCACCCAACGACAACAGATCTTTTCGATAACACTCGAACCTAACAAAAACGACCTTACCGAGATCATCGTTGCCGGAAAACACGATAAAGGCTCAGACGCCTATGCACTGCTGGCAGGCCGTCGTGCCGATCTTATTCAAAACGCGGTATCGTCTAAAGCCATTGAAATATCTCCCGATCTGTCGGTGGCCAACGTAACCCAACGCGTTTCGGGTATTTCGCTCGAAAGAAGCACCAATGGCGAAGGACAATATGCCATTGTAAGGGGTATGGACAAACGTTATATATATACCCTGGTGAACGGTATCAAGATCCCCAGCCCCGATAACAAGAACCGCTACGTTCCACTGGACATCTTCCCCGCCGACCTGCTCGACCGTTTGGAAGTATCCAAATCACTTTCCCCTAACATGGAAGGCGACGGAATTGGCGGCGCAATAAATATGATCATGAAGAATGCACCGGAGAAATTTTCTGTAAAAGCCAATGTCGCAGCAGGATATGCCGACAAATTCATCTCTCAGGACTTCAACAAATTCTCTACCTCCGCTTCACCCAACCATTCTCCACGTTATAATAACGGCGCCGCTTATCAGGCCACGACGAACGATTTTACAAACGACGCCTTTACTTATAAAACCAAACACAATCCCATTGCAGCCCTGGCTGGTGTTTCTGTTGGCGGCCGCATGCTCAACAATAAATTAGGTATACTGGTAGCAGGCAGTTTCCAAAACAACTACCGCAATGTGTACAGCGTTTTCTTTAATACAGAAACCGACCGTAACAATGGCGACGCTACCGTAGAAGGCATACAAACGCGTAATTATTCTATTCAGCAGCAACGCAGCGGTATTCATACCCGCTTGGATTATCAACTGAACAACAACCACCGCTTAAGCGCCTATGCCGGTTATATGAACCTGATGAGAAATGAATTCAGGTTTGTATCAGACACAAACTTGAAACTGGGTCGTGTGGGTCTTGGCAGCGGTCGCATCAGCAACAGTTATCGCACGTTGCACGAAGTACAGAAAATAGCCAACACTACTATTGGTGGTGAACAAACCTTCACAAGGATTTTCCAGGTTAACTGGACAGCCGCCTGGTCAAAAGCCATTGGTAACCGCCCCGATGAAGCTACGCTGAACCTGGTAACCGGCGTATCAAAAGACCCCGCAACAGGCAAGATGGTAGAAGCGCCCCTGAATCTCGACGGCACCTCCTACCGCCAGTTTGCGCATAGCATTGATGAGGATAAGAACGGTTATCTGAACCTTATTTATCAAACCCAACTGGGTGCTATACACGCAACCTGGTCGGCCGGTGGTATGTACCGCAACAAAACAAGAAAAAGCCAGTACGACAGCTATTCACTGCGCCCCACACCTGGCATACAGGTTTATAATGGCGACATTAACAATAATACCTTCTCGGTATTCAATGGCGAAGGAACTTCAGACAATGCGCTAAACTATACCACCGAAGAGAATGTAGGTGCAGCCTACGGTATGGTGAAGCTCGAGTACAACAAACTGCAGGTTACCGGTGGCGCCCGTTATGAGAATACCGATCTTACCTGGAACAGCAATGTACCGGAATCGGTAAAAGGTAAAACCGGTTCTATTTCTTATTACGATGTATTGCCTTCGGCACATATTAAATATAGCCTCGACAAAACAATGGCTATCCGTGCATCTTATTATTCAGCTATCAGCCGTCCGAACTTTTATGAAGTGGTACCACATACCAGCGGTGATCCTGATGCAGACTATGTGGAGATCGGCAATCCTAATCTGAAACGCACCACTGCCGATAACTTTGACCTGCGTTATGAATTATATCCTAAAGGCCTCGATCAATTGCTTGCCGGCGTGTTTTATAAAAGATTAAAAAATCCTATTGAATACGCGCTGGAAGATGAGGGCACCAACACCTATTATTTGCCTGATAATTTTGGGAATGCTACCAACTATGGTTTTGAACTTGACCTGGCTAAATATTTCCGTTGGTTTGGCATTAAGGCGAACTATACATTCACCGATTCACGTATCACCACCTCAAAGGTGAAACGCTACAGCACTGCCACCGGACAAAGCACTGAAGCGGTAGATCAAACCCGTCCGTTACAGGGACAATCGAAACATATTGCCAACCTTTCGTTAATGGTAAAACATGATAATATTGGCCTGAACGCGCAACTGGCCTTCAATTATACCGGCAGAAGGATCAACACTGTATCGCAGTTCCTCAATAATGATATCTGGCAGAAAGGTTTTGCCCAAATGGATTTTTCTGTAGAGAAAAAACTGGCCCGCCGCTGGTTTGTATACGCCAAGATCAACAACATTCTTAACACACCATACGAACTGGAGATCCGCCAACCCTATACCGGAAACGACATCACCGGCGATGTACCACATCAGTCTGTTGGCAGGAATGTGTTTGTGCGGAAGGGTACTTATGGTGCTAACTATTTACTTGGCGTTAAATTTAAACTGTAGTGAACAAACAAGCTGGTACAGGTACAAGTTGCAGGTACCAGGTACCGTTACCAGTTCCCTGGTCCTGTATTTTGTATTCCCCGGCAACTGGCAACAGGTAACCAGTAACATAATCCCTGTATTCCCTGTAACCTGCACTCTGTAACATGTAACTCATAAATACTACCACAATGAACAATTACATAAAACATATACTTGGCATAGCATTACCTGTATTGGTACTTACCGCATGTCACAAAGAAGAGATCGTAGATATTTCAACGGCGCGCATCTCGGCCGGACAAACCATCACTACAGATACGTTGAGTGGCACCATAAAAGGTACGCTGCAAAGCGGCAAAACCTATTATTTCAAATCAGATATTGTTATCAATGCCGGCGATACTTTATTAATGCTGGAAGGTTCTAAACTCATTGCCCTTGGTGATGGCAAAAGCACAACCACCAGTCCGCAGATCACCTGTAACGGAACATTTATCAGTTTGGGTACACCAAACAACCATAACTTCATTACAGTAGCAAATGAGCTACGCAATACCAGCACCATTGGTAAAGGCATTTGGGGCGGTATTCAATGCGGCGCCAATAGCGGCGACCTCATTATTAAATGGACACACCTTGAATTTGCAGGTGGTCCTGCCGGTCAGGCATTTGACGGCGCTGTATATTCCGCATCGGGCGATCCACGCTACACCATTGCCTATACTAACATCAATGGCAATGTTATTTTTGAAGACAACTGGGTATATGGCAGCACCGACGATGGCATGCGTATACTGCATGGAAAGATCAGCGTTATGCGTAACACCTATGAGGCCTGTGGTAAAGCAGGTGGCGAAGCCCTGAACATTAAAAACGGCACTGTTGGTGATGTAGCTTATAACCTGGCTATTGGTGCAGCTACCAATGGATTTAAAGTTTCGAACAGTGGCGATGGTCCCGTACAAACCAATGTGAACGTATACAACAATACCATTGTCAATTGCGGGTTCCGTCAGGTAAAATCGGGACGCGGCGGATCTATCAATTTTGAAAAAGGCGCGCAGGGTAAAATATACAACAACATGGTAGTTAACTGCCGCTTTGGATTGCGCGTTACTTCCGATGCCGATGTAGCACACATTAACTACAACAACCAGTTTTATTACGCCAACGACCAACGCCTCATCAACCAGTTCAACGCAACTGACGGCGTGGCCAAAACACAAAATGCCGACATCCGCAGCGAATCGCCCAAAGGCAATAATCCTTCTTTTGCATCATACGATGTAAACCAGTTTGATTATACAACCGCAGCCATTCCAATGGATATTTCGGCTATGCCATTAAGTATCATTACCGCCGGCGCCTATAATTTTGGTTTACTTCCGGGCTCACCGGCGCTTAAAAAAGCCAATGCCGATGTATTTAAACCATCAAAGACGGTTCCACAAGGTGGTACTTATGGAGCAACCACGTCGGATGCGGGTGTTGATATAGGAGCTTATCAGGGAGATGGATCAGGAAATTTACACTACTCATCGAGCCTCTCTTTCAAATAATGCTTTTGAGTTAAAACGAAAAGTAACATGGCATATCTCATACGAACATATATAGTAACAAGCATCATTCTTTCATTTCTATCGATTAAAGCACAAAGCAAACAATTGTATGCCGGAACTAAGACTCCTTATCCTACTCCGGCCCAACAATACACGCCGCCACCGGCAGGGTTTAAACCGGTATTTGTAAATCATGTAGGCCGGCATGGATCGCGGTTCTTAACAAAGGCAGGCAGCGATCAAATGGTTTTTGATATATTAAACAAAGCACAAAGTCAAAAGGCATTGACCCCGCTGGGTCAGCAATTGCTTGGCATGACGGAACACTTTGTTGCTATTCAAAAAGAAAATTACGAGAACATTACCGGGCTTGGCAAAGAAGAACAGGCTTGTATTGCTAAAAGAATGCTGAACAATTATGCTGATGCATTCAAAGGAAACGGACTCGAAATTGTAGCCACCCATAAAGTAAGAACACAGCAAAGCGCTTCGGCCTTTCTTACCAGTTTTAATAATTACAAGGGTAATAAACAATCAACCATTGTCCCCGATTCACTTGATACCACCCTGCGTTTTTATGATCTGTCGCCCGCATACCAGGCTTATAAAAAAAGCGCTGCCGTATCAGCACCTGTTGATTCATTACTTAAAGACGCCAAAACCGCCACAATGGCCAGGGCCATTTGCAAGCGCATCTTTAAGCAAGGCTTTGCAATAGAGCCTGTTAATTTTACCATTGGGTTGTACGACATGTATTGCGGCCGGTTTTCGATCACTGAAGAAATGAAGCAACACGGCTTTACCAATAAAAGCATCGACTTTAGCATTGCTTTTAATTCGCAACAATTACAATGGTTAGATTTCATTAACGGCGCAGAAGACTTTTACGAAAAAGGCGCCGCCCGCGACACATTGGGTATTCAGGCAACGGTAGCTGCACCTTTGCTGAATGATTTTATCAAAAGCACCAGCGCTATTGTCGATCATACCAAACAGGAAGATGCTATTCTGCGTTTTACCCATGCCGAAGCAATTTCACCATTTGCTACTTTACTGGGTATTCCTCAGGCTAGTGTACCGGCCGCATCGGTTTATGAGTATAATAAACATTGGTCGGCAGCAGCTATTATTCCCCTTAGCGCAAATATTCAATGGATCGTTTATTCGAATGGAACGGAGTATTTGGTAAAGGCGTTGTTGAATGAGAAAGAAGTATCGTTGCCGGTGCCTACCAATCAATGGCCCTACTATAAATGGGCAGATCTGAATGAGTATTATTTGCGGAAATTAAAGAAACTGAATTAATATCGAATATCGAATTTTCAATGTAGATTGTCGAAGTGAATACAGTTCCAATTTGCAACTTTTGTATTTCACTTCAACATTCTACATTCTTCTGTTCAACATTCGATATTCCTACTGACACCTGCTACCAAGAAACTTAATCGTAGTCTTATTCATATCACTATAAAACTGATGCCCTGCGAACATCACATCTATTTGCCCTTTTACAAAATCACGCTGTAACAAATTGAGTGCATTAAAAGCCGGATACACAGCCGTATTGGCCAGCGCTATTTTCGATACACTGTCTGAATTTGCTTTTATATAATTCTTATCAGTAAGCCATTTATTATTCTTCAATTCATTGAAAATCGCGATGGAGGTAGCTATACTTATATCAGAGCGGCGGGCAAACCTTTCGGGATACACCGGGCTTTTATCATTTATAAAATATTTACTACACACGCCCCTACTGTTCAATCCATTTGAATTGGTTAACGCATCGGCATTACCGGTGGCGCCCACCTCGGGCTGATCGTCGTTCTTCGCCATACAAAACTGATACGGAACGGTGGAGATATCAAACACTACTTTATACGCCTGGGCGCAATATGACACGCCCGATCTAAACTTATACACATAAGATAAACAGCAGGAGAACGCCCCGCCATTGCTCATACCAATTGAATACAGGGGTATGGCCGGTGTGCTATAACCACGGGCATAAAAAGTATCACGAATGGCTTTTATATTGGCAAGATCAACATTGGTAGTACTGTCGAGCGGTGAAGGCTTCCAGCGAATAACGCCATCGCCATTCAGGTCTTTGTTCAGCGTAGATTCTTCCGACTCAGTAACCACAACCGCATAACCCGCAGCCACCAGGTCTTTTATCATTTGCAACCATTCATAATTGATAACAAGATTAGTTGCGTTGCCCCCGGTGCCATGCAAGAGGAAAGCAGTGCCTTTATGTGATGCCGGAAAATAATAGTAAACGTTCTTGAGATTATCGACCCCTTTTATTTTTTCGTTTTTCAGTGTGAACGGGGTAATGGCTTTTAAGTTGGCCGTTACATTCACATTCTGTGCAGGCATTACGAAGCTGTTATGCCATTCACCACTATTCTGTAATATACTGGTGTAACCGGTCCATTGATCAAAAACATAGTTGTCTGAAGCCGCATTAGACCAAATGTGCACGGTGTCGCCGATCTTATATTTACCGCCTCCATACCCATTTACCACAGTTACGGTAGCACTATCGGTACTTGTTACCGGAGGATCGGGTGTAGGATTGTCCGGAGCCGGGTTGTTATGTGATTTTTGACACGAAAAGACGAAGCATATTAATGCCAAACCAGGGAAACAAATTTTTCTCATAAGATATAGTCTAAGGGTTAAACGTTGGGTGTTATAAATAATTGCCCTTATAGACTTATATCATGCTGAGTGGTTTAATTAAAGAGTATAATACTAAGAAAAAGAAGTAAGATGTATGATGTAAGAAGAGCCTTAAATTTCGGGTTCTTCCTACTTCCTACTTCTTACCTCCTACTTCATATTTTAAGCTACCGGCTGCTTAGTTAAAACTTCTTTAAGCCTCTTTTCATCAGTAAGATCCAACCTAAGCGGAGTAATAGAAACATAATCATTTTCAACTGCCCAGCGGTCGGTGTCTTCTTCAGCCGGCTCAAGCGGCGTTACGGTGAACCAGTAATGTTTACGGCCCATAGGGTCAACACCGGGAACTATTTTGCCATCATACAACCGTACCGACTGGCGGGTCCATTTCAACCCTTTTGGTTGCGGCGGAAAATTTACGTTATATAAACCGAGCGACGTATTCTCAAACAATACCGCAAGTGTTTTTTCAACAAACGGCGCCAAGGCCTCAAAATCGGGCTCTGTTTTACCAACCGGCGTACTTAGTGCAATACCCCTGATACCTAACAGCACGGCCTGTTTAGCCGCAGCCAGCGTACCAGAGTGCCACATACCGTTGCCAAGGTTGGGGCCCATATTTATTCCCGATAAAACAACATCGGTTTGTGCGTATAAATGACTGCCCAAGGCAACACAGTCGGCCGGTGTGCCATTCACCCGCCAGGCCTCTATGCCCTCCCCTTCAAATACAATGGGCGATTTCTTCAATGATAAAGGCCGGGAATGCGTTACCGCATGTCCCATACTACTTTGTTCCACATCAGGTGCAATAACGCTTACTTTACCAAAACGCGAAGCTATTCGTGCAAGCGCGGCAATACCCGGACTGTAAATTCCATCGTCGTTGGTTATCAAAATGTTCATAGGCTATTTTTTAAAAAATCACAAATAACAAGAACCAAATAAATCACAAATGCAAATCCTCAAATACAGGAGTTCACCTGGAATTTGGGAGTTTGGAATTTGGTGCTTTTTTGGAGCTTGGAGCTTGGTTCCTGAGATTTTAACAGTGATAATCGTGCCAGGGCGGGTGGTATAATTTTATGATCGTTATTCAGGTCAACACACAAGAAATGAAAACGATCCATCTTATACACAACCCCGGTGCGGGTGACGAAGCACACTCTAAATCAACGCTCTTACGGTTTATTGAAGCAGCCGGATATGAGTGTAGATATTGTTCTACAGACGATGGCGACCAATGGAAAAATATTGATCCCAATACCGATTTTATTGTGATTGCCGGTGGCGATGGCACTGTAAAGGAAACCATTTCAGAACTGCTGAAAAAAGAAAGCTCCAATAAACGGTTACCAATAGCCATTCTGCCCTGCGGCACTGCCAACAATATTGCAGGGTCGTTGAATATAAAAGGCGAACTTATTGATATCATCCGCTCCTGGAGCAATCCTGAAACTACTGCCATCGATGTAGGTGAGATCTTCGATGTAGAAGAATCACCGGATTTCTTTATTGAAAGTTTTGGATATGGACTGTTCCCGTTCCTGATGCAGGAAATGGAAAGAACAGGCAAGAACAAGATAGAGGACAAAGAGGAAAAGATAAAAGCGGCGCAACAACTCATGCACGACATCTCACATTCCTATAAACCACATACCTGCGAACTGATCATAGATGGCGAAGATCATAGCGGCGAGTACCTGATGGCCGAGATCATGAACACCCGCTTTATTGGTCCTAACCTTTTTTTATCGCCGCATGGCCACCCCGGCGATGGCACTTTCGAAGTCGTACTTATACCCGGCGAAGACCAGGAAAAATTTGCCGCCTATGTTGATAGTAAGATCAAGGATTCTGAAGTGATGTATTCTTTCATTACCATAAGAGCGGAAGATGTAAAAATAAAATGGAAAGGCACACACGCACATGTAGACGATGAAAAGATAAAACTAAAAGAAAATGCACCCGTACATATACGGGTGCAAAAGAATGCTTTGACGTTTTTGATTTAAATTAATAACGTTCTGCTATATATAAGCCTGTGTTATGATACATTCAAATCCGGAACCGGGGTAATAAAAAATGTATCTCTTTGCACCAAACCAATACGTATAAGATACATTTGGCTGCAACGCAACGCCAACAAAAGAATCATGCTTATCAAAGGTCGAAATAAAATGCGATTCGAAATTAAACATGGTTGTAATCGAAACTGCCCCATCTGTAGACCAGGTAAAACCGATTGTGTGAGCCACTGAATTGTATCCGATTTGCATGTTATAGGGATCGTAAAATAGTTTTACAGCGGCATGTTTTCTAATTTCATTTTTCTTAAAGCTTTTTTGACTGAGCGAATGTTGACCGTTATTGGTTTCTTTTGTTGTAAATCCAAATAGAAGAACCAGCATGGGAAGGATGGATAAAGTTTTCATATTTTTTTATTTTCATGAATATAACATTAAAAAATAAAAAAACAAAAACCACCAATCTATATTTAGAACAACCGTTTGCGTTAGCCACCCACTAGACTAGTTGACATTCTCAATATAACGACAATTCAATAACAGGGACCTGCATATTGGGTTTTTGCGGCAGCTGTAGCAACAGATCAGCTGAATTATCAGCTGCTGCCTGGTATTTTATTTCAGAATTATCATGCAGGAACTGGGCATACTTTACCTTTCCCTTATATCCTTGCAAAGTGATGCTTGCACGGTATTGCATCATGTGCAGGTATAATTTATTTGTAAGCGGGTTATAAGTAAGCAAGGTATTTTCAGGTGCTTTGTATATTGATGGTGCCTGTGTACAACCATATATAGCATTGTTGTTGTATTTCATCCATATGCCTACACTATCCAAAGCGCGAACTGCGCGATGATCAAAATACCCCCTTGCCGTGGGCCCTACATTCAGGATCAGGTTACCACTTTTACTAACGGCTGTGATCAAAAGGGTAAGCAGTTCCTGGTTCGATTTCCAACTGTTCTCATCGCGAAAATATCCCCACGATCCCGAAAAGGTTTGACAGGTCTCAAATGGCATTCCTCCATACTGGCTTTGCAGTTCCGATGGTTTCACCTGTTCCGGCGTAGCAAAATCTGCCCCATCTGAATATTCATCCAGGTCGAGCCGGTTATCAACAATAATTCCCGGTTGCAGTTTACGGATCATTTTCAGCAGTTCAACAGATCCCCAGTCGTTTTTACCTTTGCCATGTCCGTTAGGATTTGGATATGAAAAGTCGAGCCACAGGATGTCTATTTTTCCATAATTGGTTAATATTTCCCTGATCTGATTATGCAGATAGGTTTTATATTTATTCCAGTCTCTACCTTTGTTAATATTGGCATAATCTGAATCAGATTCACTTTTTGGCTGTAACGGATGAACGCCGTCTACAATAAAATCAGGGTGATGCCAGTCGATCAGTGAATAATAAAACCCTACCCTGATACCCTCGGCCCTGAACGCCTCAACAAACTCCTTTACCAGGTCGCACTTTGCTTTTGTGTTGGTAGATTTATAATCGGTATATTTTGAATCGAACAAACAAAATCCTTCATGGTGTTTGGTGGTTAACACGGCATATTTCATACCTGCTGCCTTTGCCTGTTTTGCCCAGGTTTTAGGATCGAACATATCGGGATTGAAATTATCGAAATACGGTTGATATTGTTCGTCGTTCATCCGTTCCCAGCGTTTTACCCATTCGTGGCGGGCGGCCTGAGCATATAGTCCCCAGTGAATGAACATACCAAACCGGTCGTGCGTCCACCAGGCCATTCGCTTTTCTTTTTGTTGCGGTGTTTCATTGCCTATTTGTAACTGTTCATGTTGCTTTACCCATTCACGTTCCCAAACAAACCAATCGATAGGCGGGCTGGTTTTACCAGCCAGATTGTTACGCAACTGATCAAAATACAGTTTCCATCGCAATTGATAGAACGAGGTCATTAAGCCTGCCCATTCCTTGTACGCATATTCATGTAAATTATCTTCCTGGTGGTTGTTTTCGCCCCAATAGGTTATCAACATCATGGCATTATGCAGGTTATTCCTTTTCTCTTCAGGCGTATTGCCTGCCCGCAATGCCTGTTGCTGATAGCTTGTAAGCCTGTAATATGAATGACTGCCGAGCAGGTCGTTGGTAAGATCATGCAAGGTTAAAAATTCGTTAGTTGCCTTATTAAAAGTCTCCACATTCTTTTCATTGTATGCACTTACCACATCGGCAAATACTTTATCGGCCCTGTTCGACAATACCTGCCGGGTGAAATTGATAAGATCAATTTTATAAGTCTCGCTTTTAGCAAACAAAGGGGCTGCAGCCGCAAAACTTTTTACGGCGTTTGCAAACAGCGCCGTATCGTATCCTTTTTTTAAACTACCCCAGCTCGATACTGATTTTATTTGTAATGCCGGGCGGGCGCATAAAATATTTTCAGGTGGTCCTTCCTGGTAGCCGGGGTTACTGTAAATAGTTTGCAGAAAACCCTTCCAGGCAGCAGTTATATTATCGTTTGATTTTCCATAGCGGGCAACGATGTAGTCGTTGATCCAGTTATCAATGGCCACCTGTTTATTATGCCAGCCCAGTTCCAACACCAGCTCATACGATACGGGGTTATTATTAATGCCTTCAGGCATAATTCCCACGCCTTTCATATATTGTTTGTAAGCGCCGGTACCAGCACGGTATACCTCGTTTGTATATCTTTCCAGTTTACCATTTAAACCTGGCCGCTCACCAAAGTTATTTACGCAACACCAGATAAAAGGCGTGCCTTCATACCCATTACGCGTTTCCCAGTTATTGGTGTTTTCGCCAAACAATTCCTGTATAAGCAATGCGGAGCGATCTGTTTCGGCCAGCAGTTCTTTTTTAGGATTATCCTGCCAACCCTGCAATACCCAAATAGCGCCAGGGAAATGTTGTTGCATTGCCTTTTGTATAGCGGCGCCGGCTTTTGCCAGGTTCACTCCTTGCGTAATACCGCCTTCATGAAAGGGATCGCCCGAAAAAAAGCGAATATGCTTTCCGTATAGCTTTTTTGTTTCTTCATAAAAAATACCGGCAACCCGGTTAAAGGCAGTGTCAGTTGGATCGAGAATGGCCGGCCGGGTAAACGCGCCCCAGGTTCCCTGAGTAATGACATGGCCTTTTGTTTTGGTGTTGAAATTATGTGGCACCATACCATAAAAACCAGGCATTACAGGTTCTATACCCAATGCCTGCATACGGGCCAGCATTTTTTGCACCATCACTTTGCGGCTATCGATCTGGCTTTGCGGCATAGGCCCACCCCAGCCTTCAATATTGCCCATCAGCCACCAGGCATTGTAAGCCGGACCAGTAATAAAATCTGTGATCTCTTTTTCGGTATAACCCGTACGGCGTAATACATTTTGCCATACTGCCTCATGCCCATTGGCTACCAGCATCAGGTTTACACCGTTCAGCGCCATCCAGTCGAGCTCGCGTTCCCAATCATTCCAGCTGTAAAAGCTCATGGTGTAATTGTAGGTGCAATAGTTCAACGCAAACCTGTACTGCGCAACTGCATCGATGGTTACCGTTTCTTTTACTACAGGCAATTGCGACACCGGTGATAAATTATCGCCCATATGCGACATTGCGCGATGACAATAATATTTCAGATACCAGTTCAACCCAACAGCAGCGGCATTGGGCCCTGTGGCTGTTATAATGATGTTTCCGTTTTTCGATTGTAATTGAAATGCTTCTTTATTCTCTGCATGCGCCATTTTTGAGAATACCAGCTTGCCTGCCAGCCAGGGCACTCTTCGTTTAGCTAACTGGGTTACACCGTCAAACTCACCCGCCCACAAACAGTAAGGCATTAACAGTAATAAAACATACAAACCTTTTCGCATCAAATTATTCATATTTAAGATGAAAGTATTTTTACAAACCGGGGTTTATTTTTTTAAATAAGGTTTAATGGCTATTGCTAATCTTTTATATCCTGCTGCATTGGGATGTAATCCATCCTCAAACAAGGATTCATCAATTTTCTTCTTACTGTTGAGTAAAACAGTACCCGGGTTTACGTATTGTGCTTTTACCCGTATGGCCAGGGAAGCAATCAGAGTGTTCAGTGTAACAATGCGTTTTTCCATATCTCTACGTGGCAATATTCCCGATACCACAATCGAAGCTGTAGGCTGGCGGACCTGTATTGCTTCTATTAACATTTTTAATCCCGATGTTATTTCAGCATCTGTATTGATGGTTAAATTATTGGTACCGATCATTACCCACACTTGCACTGCCTGAAAGCCATCCAGCTCATCGTGGTACACACGCCACAATACATTTTCTATTCGGTCCCAACCAAATGCAAAGTTTTTAACGCCTGCCGGTTCAAGGTATTCGTTCCAGGAAGCAGCCCCACGGGTTAAAGGGGCTTGCGGGCGCCCGCCCCAATAATGAATGATTGAATTACCCAAAAAAACAATGTGGGGGGCTTCCTTTTTATTTCCTGTAATTATTTCTTTATGCCTGTTACGCCAGTCGTAATAACCATCCCGGCTCTGTACAACAGGAATGGTAGTAGTTAACATTCCCTCCTGTTCATGCAAAATGAAACGAATGCTTTTTTCATAGGCTCCTGCATATGCCATCATACCTGCATCATTTGGATGCAATCCGTCTACGGTTCCGTATGAATACAGGCCTATCTCTTTATTTGATAAAAGATAAATACCCGTAATGCCCGCTGCCTTCATTTTATCAAAACTATAATGCAGCATTTCATTGGCATTTTGATAATCATGCAAAGCGGCTGTATCAATAATACCAATATCGGAACCACCGCTGTGATCAACTAACAATACGGGCACATGAGGCCGGTGTTCTTTCAATGCTTTTACGGCTATCAGTATTCTGTTTTCCAATTCCTGTTTGGTAATACCCGCCCGGGCTGTAAGGTTGGGTATGCAATCCAATACATATATCCGCGCATCAATTTCAAGCATCAACTCAATAACAGATGGCTCCAGTTTTCCGGAACCAGAAAAGCCAAGATTTATTAACGGACGATCTAACCGTTGCTGTAATATAGAGGTCCATGCCATACCGGGTCTGGAAGCACAGGCGCCCTGGGCAATAGAGGTTCCGTACACAACAATGGGTTTCTCGCGCGACAAAGGCATAAAATGAAATGAGCTATTATCGGGCACTCCAATAGTAAGCCATGTAACCGTATTATATAATGGCAAATACAACCTGTATTCGTAATCCCTGCCTGAAAATTCACTGCTCACATTTATATTAGCAAAGCGGTATTCAATGGTATCGCCAAACGAACGGCTTGCAGGCGCCCACATCCATTTTCCGTTGGGATCAATAGCATATAGGTCTACTCCGCTAACACCGGTAACCGGCATATGTGTCATATCCAAAGCGCCTTTCACTGTATAGCGAATGACTATGCTGGTTGCATTTGTTTTAAATTTTATATACAATCCGGCACTGCTGTGCGAAATATTCCACACATTGGGATTAAGTGTTTTTTCTGCGCGGGCGGGAAAACGATCGTAGGGCGCAGATACTTCCGCCGCCCATGCCTGTCCCTCTACAACCGGAAAATCATTGGCAGCCGGGTTTCGCCAAACGAACTGCGATGGCGCCTGGGCGAAAGACAATACAGACAACAATAACTTGAATGCTAAAAATATAGGGACCTTACCTTTCATGTACATTTTTTTATCAGTACGCATTTAAAACTGCTTTTGCTTTTTGTAATTGCATAGCCGCCGGTTGCTCCTGCAATGCAGCTGTTTCAAATATTTTTAATACATCAAGCAGCGGCTGCAACTTTGCGGGTTGATCTTTATATTTATCTTTCAACATCCTGATCTTTTCATAATCCTGAATACCTTCTACTAACCGTTCAAACCGAATAGAACTTCCACCCGGATACACGAAATAGGTATCCCCGGCCGACCAGGTGCTATACCGGGAATCGTGCAAAGGATCTTTTGGCCAGCAATTGTATGCCCAGCGCAAATACCCATTGAATTGTTTATTGGCTGCATACCAGCCCAACCAGGCAGCTTCTGCTGGCGGGGAAAATGTAAATGTATTGGGATGCCCTTCCCAGCAATAAGTGTAATAGGTGGTAGGCAGCCCGGCATCGATCCGTTTGCGCAGCACCGTTGAATCAAAATTTTCGGCCGATGCAATGCAATAGTCGTACAGCTCACTGGCCAGTTCATGGTGATAGCTTCCTGCCAGCGAAATTTTAATACCACTATCAACCTCTCTTATAAGCCTGATCACTTTCTGCATATCTTCCAACGGACGCTCGTCCATAGCTATGGCCGTTTTATGATACCAGCCTTTTTGTTTAAGATGTTGTACGAAACCGGTGAGCATTGGCCGCCAGTGCGCTTCATATTCCGGCGTTCCTGTTTTTGCTATCAGCAATGTATCGCGTTGCAGCGCTTCATCGTAATAATAGAACTTATTATTCCAGGGCACCATGGTGTAACAATTGATCAGTTTATTAATGCCCAACGATTGCATAAAACTTACCCATTGGTCAAAAACGCTGTAATCGTACCACCATGTTCCATCTTTTTTCTTTATCCACCCGATCATCGATTTATAGATGTCATATGTTTGACCACGCCAGGGATCATAGATCATACTTACCGTAATGGTCTTTTGCCCCGCAGCAGCCAGCCATTGCATATATGGCCTCAAATGATCAAAATGTTCTTTTGACCATTCTTTAACCCCGTACACCCTGCCAACTGCATATGGATTTTGCCACAGATCAAGATGAAAACTCCATTGTGCCGGAGGCGGCAATGTATGCGCTTTTACATGAATACTGTACTGCAGTTTACGGGTATCACCATTGCAATGCACATTCAACAATCCGTTGTATTTTCCTGGAACGGTATTTACCGGAACAGCTATACTTACCCAAACCGGTTGTGTGGTAAAAGCGGCTACAGCCTTTTGCTGAACAAGATCAATACCATCGGCAACCAGTGATGAATCTGATGCAGATGCCGGCGGAATACCACAACCGTGTCCTTCCTTATTCAGACTGTCGGTTAACACATACCTGATAAATCCGGTTGTAATGGCTGAAGCAGGAATGCTTTGTCCTTTGCCGTTGGACAATGCACGGCCTGTTACCCGCAGGTTTTTTATTGAGATCTTTGTATAGACCAACAATTGCAAATGCACCCGCTCTCCTTTCCAGGCAATTGACTGATTAGGTTGTTGTGTTACAACCGGCGGTAAATTTTTAGCATACCTTACATCAACACTTCCAAAACCAACCTGAATATCAGTTTGTGAAAATAAAGTGACGCCTTTTATAAACAGTACCAGGAACCAAATAGAATATTTCATTTGCCGATTGCTTATTGCTTATTGCCTATTGTTTTACGATCTCTGTATTACCGCCACCGCGTAATGAAAGATCAACGGGTTTATTGGTCTTCCACGAGCCGCCGGTAAAATCGGGCATATCGATTGAATTAGAGCGATGAGCTACAGACCATATACTTAAAGGCGTAACCGCACACCAGGTAGCCAGGTCATACACATCCTGATCGAGCGCCAAACCATTGCGCAAACAATCTATCAACCGCCAGTCCATGATAAAGTCCATACCACCATGACCGCCTATTTTTTTAGCTGCCGTTTCAACATGGCGTATCAGTTCGGGTGTATA
This sequence comes from Niastella sp. OAS944, assembly GCA_024809215.1. Lineage (GTDB taxonomy): Bacteria > Bacteroidota > Bacteroidia > Chitinophagales > Chitinophagaceae > Niastella. Next base: position 195,680 of record JANUBW010000004.1, read on the forward strand.
TTGATCTTCGAGTTTTTTCATTTCTGCTTCATTGGCTATTCCATGCCCAAAAGCAATTTGCGGCGAAGGGAATTTTTGCACAAAACCTTTTGTACCGCTCAAGGCATGAATACGGCTATATGGTCTTGGCGATGATATATCGTGCTGCACCATGATGGTCTTTCCTTTATTGGTTTTTACAACCGAGGTATTCATATTGCCGCGATAATGTTTACCCGTATACTGTTTATACCAGTCGTCGGCGGCAGCCAGTTTTTCGGCCAGTGCTTCCATCATAAAATCGTTCGACGACATGGAGGTGAGGTAATCCATTTTATCGCCACGGTTAATATTCATGGCCTGCGCCACAGGTCCCAGGCCATGTGTTGGATAAAGATTTCCATTCTTTTGGTTTTCTTTCCAACGCCAGGCGCCTTCGCCGGCATAATCATCCGGTGTTTTTGGTCTTGCGCCAAAAAGCCCATCGAGCAGGGCATGAATATATGCTCCTTCGCCATGTACCAGTTCGCCCAGCACGCCCTGTTGCGCCATATTGATGGTAAGGGTTTCAAAGAAATCGTAGCAGCAGTTTTCAAGTTGCATGCAATGCTTTTTGGTACGCTCTGAGGTTTCAACCAACTGCCAGCATTCTTCGAGGGTACAGGCAGCAGGCACTTCTACCGCCACATGTTTTCCATGCTCCATGGCATAAACCGCAATAGGTGTATGCCATTGCCAGGGCGTAGCAATGTAAATGAGGTCAAGATCTTCCTGCTCACACATTTTTTTCCAGGCATAGTCATCACCGTAGTATTCCTTTGCCGCAGGCAAGCCTGCTTTTTTCAGCGTTTGCTGATTTTGCTTAACCGCCGGCTCACGCACATCACAAAGCGCCTTTATTTCAACATTTTTTAAATTGGTCATACGGGTAACCGCCCAACTACCCCGGCCGCCTATACCAACATAGCCAATACGAACAACAGGTATTTTAGGTGCCGCATAGCCACTCATATTAAACACCTGTTTTCTTTTTTTCGACTTGTCTACAGCGCGCGCCACATCATCATTTAACGCATCTGCCGAGGCAAATCCATTTAACCAGGGCAATATCAATCCGCCGGCAGCGGCCGTCGTATTCTTTAAAAAGCTTCTGCGATCATTACTCATTGTTGTGCTCCTTTACTTATTTTATTGTTTATAATTCTTGGATTACCATCTATATCAACACTGCCATTTATTGCTTCGCTTATTACAACACCGGTATTTTTTGCGGGTGAACCTGATTGAATATGAAGATCAGAGGAAAAGATATTCACCAGCAACGGATCTATGCCATTGGTGGAAGCGCCATCGCCGCCACAGGCAGTTCGCCACGCGGCGAAACTGGTGTATTCGGTACCATTCCAGATCCATTTCGCCGCGCCCGAGTTATAATACAGGTTATTATCGATTACATTATTAGCTCCGGTAGATGTGTATTTATGAATAAACACGTCAACAGGCCGCGCGTAAACGATGTTGTTTTTAATAACATTATTATTACATCTTTCCGTTAACCGGATCTCCCCTTCTATTTCGCCAAAAGCGCCTGTTTCAATATTGTTTTGATATAACGTATTATTTACAACGTAACAATCATTGGTTCCCCCTGAAGTGTAATTGAGATAGCCGCCCAAATAAATACCGGTGCACCAGTTATTATAAACAAAATTGTTCCGTACAATGCAGCTACTGGTAGGATACAGATCGTTTTCACTAACAATACCAATTCCCCGGTCGCATTCATGAACCTTGTTACGTTCAACAGTTATGTTCCTGGCGCCGTCAACATAAATCCCTATAGCGCCATGGCCATGCACGCCGCCGATGGGCCCGGTGGTCATATCTATATTATATAATTCATTTTCGCTGATCAGTCCGTTGCGGGCGTAGTTGTAAGCGGGATTGCTGTTAGCCGAATAACCGCCTGCGGCATCGATACCAATATTTTCGGCATTGTATATTTTATTCCTCCTTATTATAAAGCTGTCAACATACCCGTTGATAGTAAGGTTTTCGCTATACCCGGTATTACAGTCGTGGATCTCGTTCTCCTCTACCAGAATGTTTTTCATCATTACATCGGTATTGCCAATGATCTCAATGCCATGGCCGCTTCTGCCATCTTCGGGTTTTACGTTATGCTCTATGTTATAGATCCTGTTTTTTTTGATCTGTATATTTTTCGATCCCTGATCAACCAATATTCCGTTGACGTTCGTCCACGGTGTAGTGCTTTTATAATTGCAGATATCGAAGCCTTCCAATATGATATAGCTATTACTACGTATAGTCACCAGCGCTTCCTTGCCTGTTACAGAAAGCGGGGTACCATCGATGATGGATTTTTCGCCGGGGTAAGCTTTTAGGGTTATAAATTTATCGAGCCTGCCCGATTTGGGAAACACGATCTTTTCGGTGTAAGTTCCGTTTCGAACGAGCACCGTGTCGCCGGGAACAGCTTTGCTTAAAGCCGTATTAATGCTTCGTAGCGGATCATTGCTATTTCCGGTATTGGCATCGCTGCCATCGGTTGAAACAAAATAAGTTTTTGCAGTTGCCGTGTTTTCAGAAGTGGTGATGCTGCTTTTTTTGCTACAGCCGGTTATAATACAGAGCAACAAGGCCGCCCCGCACAATTTGAATTTATTCATAAATAAAGATGAGGTAAAGGCTGACCTGGAGGAGCGCTGGCACTTAATATAAATGCAAACTCAAATGGCGCACCTTACAGGTCAGCCTTTAGATTATTCAGAAATGATCTTCCTAATGCGGTTGTTATTTTTATCGAGCACATACACGGTGCCGTTTTTATCAACAGCAACACCGGTAGGTGCGCTGAATGCGGCGGCTTCACCTACCGCATCGGCATAACCGGCGCTGCTGCTACCAGCAAACGTGCTTACATTGAAAGTGGCGCCATCTATATAACGTATGGCCTGGTCGGCATTGGTAACGCTACCATCCCAGGTACCATTTGTTGCCACATATACATTTCCACCGGCATCAACAGCCAGCCCCCAGGGATTAGCAAATTTTGCCACTGAAGGAGCGCCATTCGCATACCCCACAACGCCTGAGCCGGCAGTAGCCGCCAAAGTCCAGGTTGCGGCCTTATATTTTTTGATCATATTATCACCATGCATCGATACATATAAATTACCGCTGTTATCGAACTTGAAACCTGCCGGATAATTGAGTCCTGTAAGTATAGGCGTACCTACCGACCATTGACCGTTGATGGGATAAATGCTTCCGGGAGAACTGCAACCGGCCCAATAAACCTTACCTGTTATTTTATCAAACGCTACACTCCAGGGTGCTTCACTGCCCCAGGCCCAGGTTGTAGCTGTACCATCGGGCTCTATTTTGCGTATATCCCAGTTACCGGGGTCAGCACACCATAAGTTTCCCGATGCATCTAATGCGAGGTCATAGGGCAGGCTAAACCTTGCCGCCGTTCCTTTACCATCGGCATAACCCGAAACGGCAGTGCCGGAAAACGTGGTCACGTTGGCATTGCTATCTATTTTTCGAATGCAATGGTTACCGGGGTCAGCAACAAACACATTCAGTTTGTCATCCACCACAATACCCATACTGCGGTACCAGTTTGCGCCGCCCAAATTAAACATGGCATCGGTGCCTTTGCCATTGGCAAAACCCGCGGTATTGCCACCGGCAAAGGTGCTTACCGTTCTTGTGTATACATAATTGAAAATACCGGTGCTTACCACACTGTCGTCACCTATCTTTACCACAAAATGACCCGAGCCCGCTTTTTTGGGCACAACAGCCATGATCTGCGAACCATTTACACCCACCACTTTTAAAGGTTTACCATTTAAGGTTACCGTTACCTGGTTGGTATCGTTTATATAGTTGGAACCGGTAAATAATACTTCTGTTCCACCCCCACCCTGTACAGGTAGAAATTCATTTATTACAATGGGCTCACCGGCGTTGTGGCCATTACCGCCGCTTTCTTTCTTACATCCCACTGCACAGGTCATCAAAAAAAGACAACCAATAAGTATATAGGCATTTATATTTTTGAGCATAGCTTTTCTGTAATTGCGTAAATAAACAGTTTACCATCCGGGGTTTTGAACAAGGGCCCTGTCCCTTTCCAGATCGCTTTGCGCAATTGGGAACAGGTACATGCGATTATCCCAATACCTTTTCTGGAAAAGGGTGCGCTGGTAAAAACCGGTAAATGAAAATCCAAGTCCGCCATCGTCTGCATTTACATTCAACCCATAAATGGTCTGGTTTTCGGTATTCTCCAGCAACAACCTTCTTACCAGCGTATAATACCGGTCGCTTTCAAAACACAATTCAACGGCGCGTTCACGCAAAATGTGTTTGCGCATTTCGGTTTTATTGCCCACCGCTGAAGCATACACGGTTTCTATACCAGGCAGGCCTGCACGCTTACGCACCAGGTTCAGATATTTTACGATATCTGTATTGTCGGGGTCATATTCATTCAGCGCTTCTGCATAATTCAACAGGACTTCGGCATAGCGCATGAGAATATAAGGGCGGTACGTAGTAACATCATTGCGAATATTGTCAGAAGGATTTACCCGCTTCAGCACATCATAACCGGTAAGGTTATTGGTGCTTGTTGACTTTTGGCCCGATTTACCACTGTAATAAAACTCCGTCCGGCCACTACCGTCTTTATTGGCATCGGAAGAATAATAGTTCTTATCATCAAGTGATGGCGCCGGTAATACGGGGCGGCCATTGTATTGGATATAGGCATAAAAGCGGGGCTCACGATTGGCAAACATATTCCAGTCGCCTTTTTTATGTTCCCAGTAATTGGCGCCGTTGGCAGGTGAAAAACCATTTTCTACATAACCTGAAGCCGGATCGCTGATGGTTCTTCCGTTACTCATACTAAATGCATCCACCACATTCTGCGTGGCGTTATACATGTTATAACCGCCGGGTCCGGGGGAAACGCATTTTGTCCAGCCCCAGTGCAACCAGTTATTATTGGAGAGAATGATCTCGTTGTTCCAGTTGGTAAGAAAAACATCGCGGCACGAGAGGTATGGATCAAAACCTGAGCCGCCATTAGCGAGGTTTGTATATAGCTCATATGTATTAAGATCGATCACCGCCTTTGCAGCATCGGCCGCCGTTTTCCATTTGGCGGCATCGTATTGCGTGGGCGCCAGCAAGGTGCCGTCCTGATTCTTAAAGTTTGCAAAGCGGGTATTGCCATTCCATAGCGGACTGGCCGCCAATAATGCGAGCTGGGATTTTACTGCCAGGCAGGCGCCCCTGGTTGGGCGACCGTAATAAGCCGAAGAACCCCAGTTAACGGGTAAGGTTTTCGCGGCAGTGTTCATCAACTCATTTATATAAGCAACGCAGGTATCAAATGGTGCGCGTGGATACTGATTATAATCTTCTGACTGAGTTAACACACCCGTTACTTTTACAAACGGACCATATTGTTTTAACAGCTGTAAGTAAAAGAATCCGCGCAGGAATACACTTTCCGCTTTATACTGCGCTTTCAGATCATCGCTCATTTCGGCAAGCGGTACTTTATCGATGTTGGCTTCCAGTACAAAAGTTTGCCTGATGCCTACATACCACCAACCCCAGTTATAAAAATAATTGCTGGCGGCGCTCCAGTTACCGGCAACCATTTGACGTACATTGGTGCTGGGAATACTTATGCTCGATTCATCGGCGGCTCCTATACTGGCATAATCGTCGCCATTTGTATAGTGCATGTAGCCGTATATGTTATGAAGGTACGATTCAGCATTCGCCCGGGTTTGCCAGATCATATCTTCTGTTAACAGGTTGTCGGGCTTTTTATCGAGGTAATAACATGAACCCATTACAACCGGTAACAACAGGAGAATTATGTATTGAATACTTTTATATTTAGCCATAATACATTCCATTTAATCGCTTTAAAATTGTGCTCTTATACCTAATGTTATAGTGCGGGCAGGCGGATAGCTTGCACCCGCAGAACCCAGTTCTGGATCCCACAATTTGAATTTTGAAAAAGTGAACAGGTTTTGTGCAGCCGCATACAGGTACAGAGATTCGCAACCGGCACGTTTAAGCGCAGCGGAACCCAGGTCGTAACCAACAGAAGCCTGTTTTATTCGTAAAAAGCTTCCGTCTTTTAACCACCAGGTACTGTTTTGATAATTATTGCTGCTTTGGTTCGCAACACTGAGTCGTGGATAATCTACGCTCTGCGAAGGATTTTCTTTTGTCCACCGGTTGTTTACATTCGCAAGCACATTGCCGGGGTATTGTCCTATACCGGCGAATGGAACAACGCCCACACCACCGGCTGCGCCACCTACACCACTTATACCCGAACCATTGGCCATAATGCCTACATCGGAAGTACCCTGTAAGAATACAGAGAGATCTAACTTTTTCACCCCAATGGTAAAACCAAGTCCATACAATAAAGTGGGGAATGAAGATTTGCCCAGGTACCCCCAGTCATTTGCATCAACCACACCATCGCCATTGCGATCGTTGTATTTAATATCACCGGGTTGCAAAAGCACGCTGCCCAGTTTTTGTTCAGGGCTTTTATTTATGTCGCTCTCATCAACAAACAAACCAAGTGATGTATAACCGGTAAATTCAGGATAGCGATGCCCTTCTCTTTGCTGATAGGCATTGATGCGTTTGGGCTCATCGGCATAAATGACCTTATTTTTTGCATAGGTAAAATTGCCAAACAACCGCAACCTCATATTCCGTCCAAACTTATCGTTGTATTCAATACTACCGTCAACCCCTTTATTGGTCATTTCACCCATATTGGCGTAAATGTTGCTCAATGAATACCCACCTATGGAGGAAATAGATTGGCGTTGTATCAATATATCTTTCCGGCGATCACGGAACACATCTGCTACTATGTTTATTTTATTAAACAGCCCCAGTTCAACACCCAAATTATCTTTGGCCGATTTTTCCCAGCGGAGGTTCTCCACCCCAAACACCTGTTCTGTTATACCCTGATAATAAGAAGGGCCCATACCAAATGCGGCAGAATAACCATTTGAGATATAGGTAAGGTAGCCAAAGCGATCACCGACACCAATTTGATCGTTACCGGTAACACCATGCGATGCCCTTACTTTAAACAGGCTTACGGTATTGGTGAGTGGTTCAAAAAATGCCTCGCGCGAAATGACCCAACCTACCGATACAGCCGGGAAGAAACCAAAGCGCTCGCCTTTTTTAAAGTTCTCTGACCCTGTGTAACCAGCATTTACTTCGGCCAGGTATTTTTCATCATAAGCATAGGTGATGCGGCCGGCAATACTTTGATTACGATATGGGATAGCATACTTTACGTCGCTGGCGGTGCCCACCACGCGGTTACGCATATTGTATAGTAACAATCCGCCCAGGCGATGCCCGTTAAAAGTGCGGTCGTAATTGATATTACCTTCGAGGTACATTACGCGCTGACCAGCAGAGCTGGAAGAGTAGCCCAGGAACTGGTTACCCGTACGCACATGTTCATATACGAGTTCCCCATTGGTATTTCTTGAACCTGCATACCAAAGATCGTTAACGCCTTTACGACTATTATCGAATTCGCTATAAGAATCGAATGAGAACCGCATCATAGCGCTCAGCCCTTTTGTTACAGCGTCGAGTTTTTGATTCACACTTACAATTGATTGAATAGTGGGTCTGAACTCGGTACTGTACCCGGCATTTTGCACCAGGTTAAAAGGATTGGAACCACCGTTGTTACGCGGCCCCGCCCATTTGCCACCGGGATAAGAAACCGGGAAAGCCACCGGATTGGTGGCGTAGGCAGCATACCAGATACCACCGGCCGAAGTACCAGGATAGCGGCTGTTCACCAACATGGCATCGAGGTTCAGCGAAAGCAAAGTTGTTTTGCTTATATTCACATCTATATTGCTACGGAAATCGTACCGTTTGAAATTGAGGTTGGGATTGTACCCATTTATTTTTGATACATTATAACTTCCATCCTGGTTGTAAAAAGAACCGGAGATATAATAACGCATAGCCTCACCTCCACCACTTACATTTACATTGGCATTGTACATGGTTGCCCAGTCTTTATAAATGGTATTTATCCAGTTTACATTGGGGTATAAATAGGGATCGAGGCCGCTGGCGGTTTTCTTTATCACTTCATCACTGTACACCGGCGTTTCGCCCATATTGGTTTTAGCCTCATTCATTAATTTCATATAGCTAACCCCATCGAGCATTTCGGGTGTTTTGGTTAACCCGCTTAAACCCGACTCGGCCTTCATCGAAATACGGGGTTTACCGGCAACACCTTTACGTGTGGTAATGATCAATACGCCATTTGCGCCGCGAGCGCCATATACGGCCGTGGCAGACGCATCTTTCAACAAAGAAATAGAGGAAATATCTTCGGGATCAATATTATTATAAGCGCCGCCAAAGGTGCTGTTCACATCATCCCGCTGTACGCCATCGATAATGATCAGTGGTGATGTACCACCGGTAAAAGTGCCAATACCCCTGATGGTGAATGTCGGGTTATCGTAACCCGGCTCGCCGCCGGTTTGCATAGAAATAATGCCCGCTACTTTACCCGCCAGGGCATTGGTAAGGGAACGCACCGGCGTGCGCATATCCTGCATATTTACCGATGCAATGGAACCGGTAACACTTACCTTTTTTTGTTTTCCATAGGCAATTACCACAGTTTCATCGAGCCCTTTTTCAACGATCTTCATTACAACAGACAAATAGGTTTTGTTGCCAATTTTAAGGGAAACCGTTTCATAACCAGTGTAGGAGATCTTTATTATATCATCGGGTTGAGTGCCCCTTAGCTGAAATACTCCGCTTGCATCGGTTTGGGTATTGCCGCCTCGTGGTAAACTTATGGTGGCGCCTGCAAGTGGTTCGCCCTGTTCGTTCAACACCCGGCCGCTTACATCAACCGGCGGTGGCATGTTTTCGTTTGCCGCGGTTGTAAGTGAAGGATGTTCTTTTTCTTTAACCGCAATGGTTTTACCAACAACCTCGTAGGTTAGCGGCTGGTTGGCAAAAATAAGTTTCAATACGTCTTCAAGCATTTCGTTTTTAACAGAGATGTTTACAGGGCGTGCATTTTGCAACAGTTTGTCTTCGTACCAGAACTGGTACCCGCTTTGCTTTTTGATCTGCAGCAATACTTTTTCGAGCGGCGCATTCTTCTCTGACAGGGAGATTTTTTGCGCATGCCCGATTGCACTTACCTGTAAACAGGTTGCCAATAGCAGAATGGCAGTTAGCTTCATGATCAGCAGTGTTTTGGTCTTTCGACTCCGCTCAGGATAACCCATGGGGGTGCCCCTGAACAAAAGCGAATGAATTTTGAAATCCATACCTTTGTTTTGTTTTGGTTAAGCAATAAAACAGTCAAACGTTTACTTTCCGGCTTTGCCGGAATTATTGGCTTGATCCAAACGCTTTACCGTTCCGGCTCCACCCGGGACGGTTTTTGTTTGAACCAGTTCCTAGTTCATAGTTTTTAGTTCTTAGTTATGTACAATTAATCTATTTCCTTCTACGCGAAACTTAACTTTGCTAACTTCCAGCAATCGCAGCAATTCTGAAAGCCGGGCGCTTCTTTCAATACCGCCGGTGAATGTGCGTTGTGGAAGATCGCCTTCGTACACTACATCTACATTATACCACCTTTCTACCTGCCGCATGATGCTTTTTAGGTCAGCTTTGTTGAAAAGAGTAAATCCATTCTTCCAGGCCATTACGTCCTCCAAATCGGCGTCGTGAATCGTGAATCGTGAATCGGCAATAAATACAGCTTGCTCACCAGGTTTTAAAATTGCCGATTGCCGATTGCCGATTGCCGACTTCTGATTGCCGATTACCGGCGTCACTTTAACAGCGCCTTCCAACAATGTTGTCCTGGTAGATGGTTCATTTGAATAGGCATTCACATTAAAATGCGTTCCCAACACTTCTACATCCTGCGTGGGTGTTATTACATGAAATGGTTTATGGGCATCTTTGGCCACTTCAAAATAGGCCTCACCGGTAAGTTCTACCCGGCGATCGTTCCCAATAAAAGCTACGGGGTAACGGAGAGAAGAAGCGGCATTCAACCATACCCTGCTGCCATCGGGCAGCGTTAATTGGTATTGACCACCTCGGGGAATCACCAGGGTGTTATAAGCAAGTGGTGAGTGGTCGGTGGTGTGTGGGCCCGCAGCATTTTTTGCAGTTTTATCATACACAAGCTCACCGTTTTTCGTTTTTATTATTTGCGAACCGCCCTGTTGCGCAAGTTGACCATTAGCGGCGCTGTCGAGGGTAATTACAGAACCATCGGCCAGGGTGAGTGCCGCTTTATTGCTACCGGGCAATATATCGGCCGCTGAACGTTGTACCGGCTGATCATTTTTAGCTACCCCGTTTTTGGTGCTCCGGTTAATGAGCCAGTACCCCACTACACCAACGGCAATTACGACAATTGCGGCAGCTGCCGCCCGCATCCATAGCAATCTTTTAACCTGGCTTATATTAACCTGTTTTTCTCTCTTTGGCAGTACCGCCTGTTCAAACATATGCTCCCAGTCGGTTTCCGGTGCGCCGGCCACAGGTTGCAGCACTTCGTATTCGGCATCCATTAATTCTTCAACCAACGCCCGGTTCCCGGGCTGGGCAATACAGGCAAATAATTCCTGCATTTCCTGCTCGCTGCAGGTCTTTTGCAAATATTGCCTGAAGAGATATCGTATTCTATCGGTATTGACAGACATTTAATAAAGTATTGATGATTATAAGGTAATGGCTTGTACAGGTAGTACAGACAATTGGGAAAAGCCGTAGGACCGGCAAAAATGAAAATATTTTTTTGCTATACTAATTGCACACTATAGCTGGTAAAGATGAGAGCTGAAATAATGGGAGAATAATGTGCGAGGTAATCCCTGAGGTGTTTTAATATTTCAACGATGATATTCTTTACCCGGCTTTTCGATAATCCAAGCCGGTTGGCAATTTCTTCGTGCGAAAGCCCCTGTTCGCGGCTTAATGCAAAGATGGTTTGCCGTTGTGGCGATAGCTGGCTTATTGCTTTATCGATCAGTTGGCGGCATTCCTGCGCCTGCAACAATTCTTCCGTAGCATTATCATGCTGCGATACATTTACCCATAGCTGGTGCAGCAGGCGGCGATCGCGGGCCAGCCGGGTTAAATGATTCAACGTTTTATTACGGGCAATGGTGTAAATATATTTTGCCGGGTAATCAACCGAGGCAAGGCCGACGCGGCTTTCCCATAATTTGGCAAATACATCCTGTACAATTTCTTCGGCATCAACCCGCGAATGGGTCATTTGAAGTACAAAAGAGTACAGCTTTAATTTGTATTGATCGAATAGCTGCCTGAAAGCAGGCTTGTCGCCATTGGCCACCAGTTGTAATAATTCCCTGTCGGTATATCTGTTCTCCAATAGCAATCAGTGCGTAGTTATTTGTTTAGTTTGGTTTGTGCCTGACTAAGATAAACATAAAATATTGCATTCGCGTACTCAGCACAAAATGCATATTGCAATCGTTTGCGCTACAAAAACTCATTTCCTTAATAACAATCATAAATTGAAGTGATGGTCATCATAAAAAACTATCCATACCTGTTATACATTCGCATTACGGGTTTTTCATAGGATATTTAAAAAATCAGATCGAGGCTCCGGTTTTCCGGAGCCTCCTTTTTTTGTGTATACCACAAAAAGCAAAAGCCCTTTTGTAAAAGGGCTTCCTACTTTTTAATAATTTTATTAATCTACAGGTAAATACTGAAAGCAACAGCTAGTTCAATAAATTCTCGAGTTCTTTTTCATTTAGAATGGTAATATAACCGTCATGTATATCGATGAGTTTTTCACTTTTAAATTCACTAAGCGTTCTGATCATAGAAGCGGTGGCTGTACCTGCAATGGCGGCCAGGTTCTCGCGACTTAAATTAATAGAGCATTTGTATTTTCTGTTCACCGTAATGAGTGCGTCGGCTACTTTTTTACGGAGCGAATTATAAGCAAGCCCCAATAGCAGTTGTTCTTTTTCGGTAATGTTCTTCGCCAGCATGGTCATAAAGCGGGTCACCATTTCGCGGCGGGTGCTCATCAATGCATCAAACTCATCTTTGGGAATAATAGCCAGTTCGGTATTCTCCATGGTTTCGGCCCGTTCTTTATAAACAGTGCCTTCGAGTAAGGCAACATAACCCAAAAAATCGCCTTCGCCATAAATACCAACAATCAGTTCTTTGCCTTCTTCATTTGTTTTATACGTTTTTACTTTTCCTTTCTTTATATAATACAATCGTGCGGGGCGGTTGCCTTCAACATAAATGATCTGTTTTCTTTTGTATTTGCAAACATCACGATTGTCTGATAAAAGACTGAGTATATCTCTTTCATTACAGCTCTTCGACACTTCATTCATAAAATGATCGTTACCGTTTAAAGCTGTATCATGTTGTACATAATCCTGCTTAAACCATTCAGCCCTTTTGAGGCGGCATTCAATGGCTTGTAATAATTCCGTTTTCTCAAATGGTTTGGTAATATAATCATCGGCGCCCAAGGCCATGCCCTTTCGCATTTCTTCGCGCTCTGCGCAAGCCGACATGAAAATAAATGGTGTGTTGCGAATGGAGGGATTCTTATGTATCAGGTGCAGAACGCCAAAACCGTCTAATTGCGGCATCATAACATCGCATAAAATGAGGTCTGGTTTCTCTTGCAAAGCGATCTCAATTCCAATTTTCCCATCTTCGGCAGTAAAAACCTTGTAATTAGCCAACTCCAAGATATCCGCAATTGTCTCCCTGATTCCGGCATTGTCTTCAATAACAAGAATCTTTTTCATGTTTGGTTGAGTTTTAAAGTAAATAAAGCTGGTACCATGCTATGGCGAGCACAGTTTGAAAAGACATAGTCTTCGTTGGAACAAATATGTATATGGATCCGGATGGATAAGGTGCTGGTAAGAGCTGCTTTTGGAGAGTTGTTCAATAGCGGGGAGAAAATAATCTCAACTGTTCACTGAAATGAAAATCAAAACAGTGATACTACAATTAAACCTGCCAAGGATTTGGTTAACATTAGAGCAAATGAATCAGATGGACTTCTCTTTTAAAGATAACGTATTTCATACATTAATCCCATCCCATTCATATTTTTTTTATTAATTCTTCAGGTATTGATTAAACATTTTACAAATAAATCTGGATCAATTTTCAGGTAAGACACGGAAGGGAAATGCAAAGTTGCATCAATTCATTTTTTTTATCATCCTGTTCTATAAGGTTTGAACAGCTATAAAAAGTATTTTTCTATCTATAAGTTTTGCACCACAATGTTTCTACATTATTCATGTAGCAAAGAGTATAAATGATTACACTAACAAGAAATTACTATTAAGCAATTATGAAGAAATGAGTAAGACCTGTAAGGTCCATCATATAAACTCAAACTAACAGCAGTTCATTTGGACCTGACAGGTCTGCTCTTAAGGTCGACCTGTCAGGATCGCTTTTGCCTAATAATTTAGCAAGCTCAAATAGCGAACCTTACAGGTCGACTCCAGCATGTTTTATTGTGTTACCTCATCTAATAAATACAATATTGACCGGTAATTCTTTCCAGTAGCATCGGCCATTGCCATTTCACAGGTTTTAGCAGTGGAATAACAATCAGTGATGTTTGTGCCATTTACTTCTCCGGCTTCGGCACGAGTGGCTGAAGCCGTAAGGCCCGGATAATAAAAACCACGGTCACCGGCCATACCACAACAACCTGCCGTACTTGGAATAACAGGATTTTCAACGGTGTAGGCAGCCAATTGCGCCAGGTTCTTATTCAGGTTCATTTTATACAACGAACATACCGGATGAAATACTGCTTTGTCTTTCTTTTTGGTAATGGTAAGCCTTGGTAATAATATATCGGTTGCAAATTGAAGGCTGTCAATGATCTGTAGCTTATCAAAACGCTGCTGATTTTCGGGGCTCAAATGCGGCCGGCATGTTTGCAGCGAATGTGTACACGAAGTAATGTCGAGCACAACAGGCAGGGCGCCCTGTTTGCTCCATTCCCACAGGGTATCGATGGTCTTATTTACAAAGAAGCTGTACGCGGGGGTAAAACCTTTTGATGAAAAAGGCTGGGCGCAACAGGTGCCGGTTAAATTAGCAGGTATTAGCAAATTGACTTTGGCCTTCTGCGCCAGCCGTTTACATACATCTACAATGGACTCCTGCTTTTCTACATCTTTACCCATGGTTCTGCTGATGCAGGAAACAAAATACACCACATCGGCCTTTTGCGGCAATTGCGCCTTTACCATCACAGGCGCCGTCAATTGCTCGGGCCATAAAGGAAATGCGGGCGCTATCTTGCGCATACCGCTGGTAATGTTGAACATCGCTTTCTTCCCAAACACACTGTTCACCAGCTTCCCGCTGCGCAAACCGGTTTTTATAAGCCGCTCAACCAAACCAAAGTTCTTAGCCACCTGCATGGCAATGGCGTTACCGGTTTTTGAATGGTTTTCTTTTCTTAACCGCTTTACCAGTTCGCCCGTATTGATGGCAACGGGGCAATCGGTGGCGCACATGCCATCTACTGCACAGGTATCGAGCCCGTCGTATTGATAATCTTTTAAAATGCTTTTATAAGTTGCGGCATCACCGGCCTTTTGCAATCGCGATAATGAGCGACGCAATACAATACGCTGGCGGGGCGTAAGCGTGAAATGCCGGCTGGGACAACGGTTCTCGCAATAACCGCATTCAACGCATTTGTCAACCTCCTCTTCTACCACCGGCATGGACTTCAGGTTCTTTAAATGACACTCATGATCGGGATTGATGATGACACCGGGGTTCAAAATATTATCGGGGTCAACCAGTGCTTTCAATTCCTTCATAATGGCATACCCTTCCTTACCCCACTCCTGCTCAACATATGGTGCAATTTGGCGGCCCGTGCCATGTTCGGCTTTCAGCGCGCCATCGTATTTGTTGATCACCAGGTTGGCCAACTCATCGTTAAAAGCGCCAAAAACGGCTATTTCCGCCGGCGTGTCAATAGACTGCGACAACAAAAAGTGCAGGTTTCCTTCCTTGGCATGACCAAATACTATAGCATCGAAATATTTGTATTTGATAAATAGCTTTTGCAGGTCCTCAATGCAATCGCCCAACCGGTGTACCGGCACGGCAATATCTTCCAACATTACAGAAGTGCCCTTTTGCCTCACCGCCGCCACCGAAGGATACATTCCTTTGCGCAGCTTCCAGTAATTGGCCTGCACCGCCTCATCGGTACTGAACTCAGTTTTATATGTAATAGGTAATGCATCGATGAACTTCCAGGCGCCGGCAAGCTTTTGCTGCAAACCGGCTTCTGTATCGCTTTGATATTCGCACAAAATACCTGCGCTGTTTTCGGGTAATGTTTTTAAAAAGGCCGGCGCACCGTACAGGTCTTCAATGGAATGAATAGCGGCGCGGTCCATAAATTCAAGCGCCTCGGCATCGCTTTCGCGTAAGGCCGGAATGGCATTACAGGCTGCGGCCGGCGTGGCAAAAAACAATAAGCCGGTACTTTTATAGGGTTTGTCGGGAATGGTGTTCAACACCGCCTCGGCGATAAATGCCAGCGTACCTTCTGCCCCAATGAGCAAATGCGCCAGCACATCGAGCGGATGCTCGTAATCGAGAAAGGCATTGATGCTGTAACCAACGGTGTTCTTTATTTTATACTTGTCCCTTATTTTGGTAGTAAGCGCCGGGTTCTCCTGAATACGTTGCTTTAATTGTTGAATACCCGCAAATAATTGTGGCTGAGACGTTTCAAAACGTTGGTAGTCGCCGGCATTTTCCGTATCGAACACTTCGCCATTGGGCAAAACAAACTTAATGTGTTTCACCGTATGGTACGAGTTGTTGACCACTCCGCAGCACATACCGCTTGAGTTGTTTGATAAAATGCCACCCATCATGGCGGCATTGATGGAAGCCGGGTCGGGACCGATCTTCTTTTTATACTTTTTCAGAAAATGATTCACGCGGCTGCCCGTAATACCGGGCTGCACCCGCACAGCGCCGCCTTCCAGTTCTGCCTTTATCAATGGCCAGTTGCGCGACAGATCTACAAGGATACCTTCAGTTACCGACTGGCCCGATAAACTGGTGCCACCGGTGCGAAACGTAAGCGAGGTATTGTGTTGTTTGGCGAACCGGAACAAAAACTGTACTTCTTCAATGTTTATAGGGAATACTACAGCCTTGGGCACCAGCGTATAAAAACTGGCGTCTGATGAATATGCATGCAGGTCAATCAGACGTGTTTTTAACCTGTCTGCCGGGAATTTTGCTGCCAAAGCCTGTTGTAATTGCGTTTCCTTTGTCATAGGGGTAATTGCTTCCCCCGCAAGTTACGCCATAGCTACGGAACGCCGAATTTGAAACACAGAACAATGTAATAATCAGGGTTTCAGTGATATAGATTAAAACTAATGGATGGTTGCAAGAATCGGCAACCGGCAATCGATAATCGGCAATAGAACCCCAAATCCGGTGCTCGCTACTAATAGTTCCCGGTTCCCGGTTTCCTGTTTCCTTAATTTCGGGACTCGCGACAACTTGCATGCTTTGCTTTGTAAGTTGTTCAGTTGGTCAGTTATTCAGTTGTTACTAATTGCTGTTTTCGCGAGGTTTAAGGGTGGAAATGATCCATTGCAAGCCTGCCGGGCGGTATAAGTTTCGGCAAAGGTGCCTTTGTTTTTCCCGCACAACCTATTGTAATCCGACTCCGAATCGTTGTTTCGTTACAATGGAGCGTAAGTAGCTTACTTTGATCAGTTGCAAGCTTGCAATGGACCGTTGGTAAGCTACAATGAAGTAATGTTAGCCAACAACGGTCCTTTGCAGCCCTGCAATAACCTTTGCAGTCACTGCAACGACCATTGCAAAGCAACAACGGTCCATTGTAAGCCAACAATGGTCCGTTGCAACGCAACAATGGACCATTGCAGCTTGCAATTGGTTTGCAAATCACTTACAATGACCATTATCTCATTGCAATTATCAATTGTAAGCGACTTCAATGTCATTGTAAGCTTGCAATTGCGAAATTACACAGAGCAACGCTCCGAAGTTGCGTAGCAATACTCCGTTGTAACGTAGCAATGGTCCGTTGTTGCGAAGCAACGACGGAATTAAAAATACCGATAGGTATATTATGAGTTATAATACCCCGGTTCGTTTAGCAAATCGATTGTGGCTATGGGCGGTAGTAATATTTTTCGGTATAATTATATGTAGTGGGCGACACCATACCAATAGTTTGCTTCCAGGCTACTGAACTCAAATTACCATTGGCATCAAAAGTATTGGTATAAGAATATGTGGTTGAATTGCCATATTTTTCAGACAGCAACACATTACCCGTAACAGTATTTATGGTAGCCAGGGTTGAACGAAAGGCAAATAATTTTGATCGGGAAAACCATAACAGGTCGGTAGCCCATTGTTCAAGGAATTTATGAAGCTCTTTTGGCGTTTCTGACGCCCGCTGATACGTATATACATAAGGCGTATTAGTATTCCATTGATAAGTATTAGTAGTTATATTACCAGCAGCATCATATTCATATTTATTCTGGCTGCTATCGAGCCTGCCCGCAGCCGACCAATTACTATATCTTTTCTCATAAACAACCTTATCATTCACCAAACCCACCTGGTAAAAATCCTGGGCATCGGTATATTTTTCAGGATGTTTGAGTGTAGAATCAAGATACGTGACGAAAGTAGTATCACCCCGTTTGTCGTACTTTACTGAACCTTCACTGGCGGGCATTAAGCCATTCTTATACCCAGACAGCACTTTTACCACTTTGCCACCGGCATCACGTACAAACTCCATACGGCTAATGTATAACCGGTTATAATTAGATATCTTTTCATACAATACCAGCTTGTTTTGGCCATCGTACGTATATGTTTCAACTGAAGTATCCTTATTTACACCCTGAATACCATATGACCTGAAGACAATTTTATTGTTTACAGAATCGATAACTATTTCAGTGCTGTCTGAATTATTATAACTACTGCCATTGGCAATCGAAGAATACACTACTGTTTTTAACTTAAACCAGTCGCGGGTATTCGAATTCGCCGGCGGGTTATCGTTATTGTCATCATCATTTTTGTTGCAGGAAATAACAAGAAGGCAAAGGCCCATGAGAGCCAGATAAATGCTTTTCATGATCTAATAAATTGTTTAATGTGCGCCTGATCTGGCATTATAGTACGATAATTACAGGAGCGGATCTTTTAAGAATATGCAAAAATAGTGCGCAAATACAAAAATATTACCATCAAATACTAAATTTTTATTAATTACAACCCTCGCATTCTGCGCACATCCATGCACTTATGCCTCGCATACACAAGCTCGTATAAAGATTACATTTAAAAATATGCATTACCGTTTGCTCTATTTTTTTTAAATTCAGTAAAATTTCCACCTGAAGAAGTTTGCCGCCATAATGTTGCTTACCATACACCTGTTTAACCTAACGGGGTATACGCTTTTGTTTGATTATTTCATTCAGCGGTCAGATGAGCAACTGATACATCAATTAGATGCGCACCAATACGATGATCATGAGCTGCTTGAAGTAAAAATAGCATTACACACGCCCTATCTTAGCAGCTGGAGCGATTATGAACGGGTAGATGGCGAAGCGGAAGTGAATGGTATTTATTACACTTATGTAAAAAGAAAGATCCACAACGATACCCTGTATCTGTTGTGTTTACCTAATAAAAATAAAACCCAGTTAAACGCCGCACGAATTGAGTATGCGAACAAGGTACAGGATGTACCCGTTAATGCTAAAAGCACCCTTAAAAAGAATCCGGCCGGCTTCGAGTACCAACAACCGGTAGCGCAGTTTTTTGTAAGAACGATCACTACCACTTCCCGGCAGCCGTTCCATCATCGGGCCATTTCGGTATCACAGTCATTTATATCCGCCCCCTATCATCCTCCCCGGGTATAAGCGTAACATTCGCTTATATAATTACACTAACCCGGCGGGGAGAAACATTCCCCAGCCCCATTACTAACTTATAGCTTGTTATGAACCATCTATTCATGACGAGTAATAATATATTCTTCCATGACCATTGCCTTTTCCAAAACAAGGCTGGCTATATTCTTATGGCCGGCCATTTGTTTTATTTCAGGCTGCACATCACAAACAACGCCCAATAAAGAAATGATCAGCCTGCTGGCAGGCATTGCAGCCACAGAAAATGACTTCCACAATACATTTGCACCGGAAGCAAAAATAAAATTTTGCGACTCATTACTGAAAGCTTCAGCTGTTTATGCCGATTCGGCCACTGCCCTGTTTGGTATGGCCAATACCCTGCTGGAACTGGGACAGGAAGAAAAGGCCATTACCATTTTTGAAGACATGCTGAAGCGACTGCCCTACTGGATGGCAGACAATAGCAGGCCATTAATAATGAAAGCCCTGGCCATAGCCTATCTGCGCCTGGGCGAACGAAAGAATTGCATTTACGATCACACCGGGGAATCGTGTATTTATCCCATTGCAAATAAAGGCATACACAAACACAAAGAAGGCGCAGAGAAAGCCATTGAGCTGTATAAATCATTGCTGAAATACGATGCCAATGATTTGGAATCGCGCTGGCTGCTGAATATAGCGTATATGGCAACAGGCGGGTATCCATACAATGTACCACAGCAATATTTACTTGAATTAACAACACCCGATACCAGTTGCTCCGTAAAGCCTTTTACCGACCTGGCCGGCAAACTGGGTCTCAATATAAAGAACCAGGCCGGCGGCAGTATTGTTGACGATTTTAACAACGATGGTTATGTTGATATTGTTACCAGCAGCTGGTCGCTATACGAAGGCATGCATTATTTTGTTAATAACGGCAACGGCACTTTTAAAGATATGGCTGCAGCCGCAGGTATTAATGAGCTTACCGGTGGACTAAACCTGCAGCAAACCGATTACAATAATGATGGCTGGAAAGATATTTTTGTGCTGCGCGGCGCCTGGCGCGGAAAGTTCGGCAAAGAGCCCAACTCTTTATTGCGGAATAATGGTAATAGCACATTTACCGATGTAACCAAAGAAGCCGGACTGCTCTCCTTCCATCCCACACAAACCGCCACCTGGGCCGATTTTAACAACGATGGCTGGCTCGATGTCTTTATTGGCAATGAAAGCGTAAAAAGCGACATCAACCCCTGTGAGTTTTACATCAATAATAAGAACGGCACTTTTACAGAAATATCAGCCAATGCCGGCTGCGCCATTATTGAATTTGTAAAAGGCGTAACCTCCGGTGACTATAATAATGATGGTT
Source organism: Niastella sp. OAS944 (assembly GCA_024809215.1). Lineage (GTDB taxonomy): Bacteria > Bacteroidota > Bacteroidia > Chitinophagales > Chitinophagaceae > Niastella. The sequence continues at coordinate 216,179 of JANUBW010000004.1, forward strand.
TCATGGATATTTTCCTTTCTACACTGAATGGCAAAAAGATCTTACTGAAAAATGAGGGCCTGGCAAATGGCGCCCTTCATTTTAAAGATGTATCATTTGATGCGGGGTTAACCAATAACTTATCAGGCACTTTCACTACCTGGTTTTGGGATTATGACAACGATGGCTGGCTCGATATACTGGTAAGCAGTTATGAATTTACCAAATCACTTTCCTGGTACGCGGCGTCTGAAGCGCTGCGCAACCCGACTGGCAATTCCGGTCACATTTTTCTCTATCGCAATAACCACGATGGAACATTTGAAGACGCATCAGAAAAGACCGGCTTACACAACATCGCCTTTTCTATGGGTGGTAATTTTGGCGATATTGATAACGATGGCTGGCCCGACATCTATTTAGGTACCGGCAATCCGCAATACACCTCGCTGGTGCCAAACAAGCTCTTCAAAAATATCGGCGGCAACCGTTTTGCCGACATTTCTATTCCTTCGCGTATGGGCAACCTGCAAAAAGGACATGGAGTTTCATTTGCCGACCTCGATAATGATGGCGACCAGGATATTTATATTGATATGGGTGGCGCCTATGTGGGTGATGCGTATGATAATGCATTGTACGTTAATCCCGGGCAAAACAACAATCATCAATTGACCATTTCGCTGGAAGGAAAACAATGCAATAACGCGGCCATTGGCGCCAGAATAAAAGTGGTATTTACCGACAATGGCGTCAAAAGGGCAGTTTTCCGCGATGTAAATTCAGGAGGAAGTTTTGGTGCTAACCCATTACGTCAGCATATTGGTATTGGGCAGGCCGCCAATGTAGAAGAAATAGAAATACAATGGCCCGGCAACAAAACAACCCAGGTATTTAAAAATGCGCCGGCAGATGCCATCATTAATATTATACAAAACGAACCTGCGTTCACTATTACACGTTTAAAAAAATTCAATTTTCAAAGCATAACACCGAATACGATAGATTGTTTTCCGGAAACAAAACTGCCTAAAAATCACCCAATTAAAGCTGCTAAATTATAGCCCGGTCAAAGTTTGGCAAAATGATTGCTATATGTTCCGCGGAAAGGGGCCAATCTCATGCACCACATCTCCGGTCCTGCCATGCTATAACCAATTCTGATTAGTCAAAAGGCAACAACAGGCACTGTCAACATAGTTGACAGCATGCCCTGATGTATTCCGTTATTACCCTACAAATTCATTTTACAACCAGCATGCAATACCGGTAAAAAAACCGGTAAATGGAAGTGATTATGCAATTAAACCTGCATGCATTACTTTCATCCAATTGCAAACTTTTTATTATTCAATATGCAGCGTGAACCAACGACGATACTTTACATTGATGACGACCAGGATGATCTGCTGATCTTCGAAGAATCTGTAAGTTCTTTGTACCCCAACGTTACGTTGTATAAGGCACAAAGCAGCGAAGCGGGGATCCAGATATTAGATCAGCTGGAAATGGAAAGTAAACCTTTTCCATCGCTGATCATGATAGACATGAATATGCCTAAGATGAATGGCCGTGAAACCCTGCAGCATATACGCAATAACAAGAAGTGGCACGATATTCCGGTAGCCATTTTCACCACCTCTGCCAATAAAGAAGATATTGAGTTTTGCCGAAGTTTTGGCTCAGCCTGTGTTACCAAGCCGATGAGTTTTTCGGATTTCAGCACTACTCTCCAAAGGTTATTTAGTCATATAATACCCCCAGGCCCGCTGAATGGGGAAGTAAGAAGTACGAAATAAGAAATAAGAGGAGCTTGAATTTCGCAAAGTGTCAGTAATCGCGAGGCTCAAATGTCGGGTTCTTCATACATCCTACTTCATACCTCCTACTTCTTTTTACTTTGCTTCGACAATCACCACCGGACCAAGTAAGCCCGACGACATAAGAGGCGCATCTTTTTTGAATACTATATTCGTACGGGTGAGCCTTTTTTCGGGTGGCAATGCGGCATCGCCAATAAGGCGGTTGGGCCAACAGTTAACAACCACTATCTCCAGCACATTACCTGTTGACTTTAATAAGTCATGGGCAGGTACGCGCCAGGGCGCCGTCCATAAAATGCCCAGCTTTTTGCCATTCAAGGTTATTTCTGCAATATTCTTTACTACACCTAAATCGAGGTGATAGAGTTTTCCCTTTTGAAAATCCGGTATATCGAAATGTTTTACATACCGGGCTTTACCCGAGTAATACTTAATGTTCTCTTCGGGCCGTTGGATCCAGTCCTCTAATTTATTGAACTGAATACTGGCGGGACCGCCCCATTCTGTATCGAAGTGTACCGTCCAGGCACCGCTTAACTCCTGTACAGGCATCATAGGCCGCAGCAAATTGGTTACGGGTGTTGTATACTTATCTTTAACATCGGGTTTTCTAAATATTATAAACCACGATTGAAACGGCGCGAATGACAGTTCGATCTTTGTGTGATCTCCTACTACCTTATAATCCGCTATTTTACCCGCCTCACCAATAGTTGCATCCCATAACTCAGGCGTTTTGCCCGTTACCCTAAAACTGCAAACAGCTTTTTCTTCGCGGTTGTTCCTGTTGGTAATAAAATAGATGTCGGTATCGCCTACGCTGCGGTGAATAAAATCAATATACGCATTTTCATTATCGTAAATAAAATCAGGCCTTATCCCTTTTTCGTTCAGTATATCTTTTACAGGCATATTCCAATAGATCTTCCCCTTGCCATACACCTGCTGTTTTACGGTTACGCCATCACACTTACCCCACACGGCGGCTGCCAGCTCCTTTACCTGAACATCACATTGCGGGTAATTTTTCAACCCGCTGTCTTTTTCGGGTTTGGGACCAATTACCGTTGCGCCTGCAGCAACCAACTCCTTTATTTTCTTTATAACAGGCACGGGCATGTTCGTATTTTCAGGAAGCACCAGTACACGATAGCTCATACCATCGGGCAGCACAAGTTTGCCGTTTTTAACGCTTAGCCTGGTAAGCAGCACTTCTTCATTGCATACATCGTAATCGTATCCCTTACCAACAGAAGGGTCAATATGTTTGGGCAGAACGATGTTTGGCGTAACATCGCCGTTATAATATAAAATATCAGCTACAAACAACCCTTGCTGTAACATGTACTGGCAGCGGCTGATATAATCAAGAAAAGCGCCTGCCTGCGGCCACCAGGTTACATTGGGATTGAAATGTGTGCCCGCACCGTATTCATAACCCGGCTTTCCATCCTGCGGCCGTGTAGCCGTTGTTGTATGAAAAAGAAAACGATTCACGCCCTCACAGAAGGCACGGTCGGCCGCCTGTTTCATATTACCGGGATAATCGTACCAATGACGGAATGAAGTGAATGCTTCTGCCGAAACCGTTTTCTTACCATAAATATGCGCAGCAGAAGCTGCCATTTTGGTCACTTTGTTTTGTCCTTTTTCGAGGCGCGTAACCCCATAGCCCAACTTGTCATCAAGACCACCTTCCTCATCGTGTTTGGCACCCAGCCAAAACTCGCCCTGCGGTCTGTCGCTACGGCCCAGGTTCTTTAATGCATCCATACACATGGTGCCCGAGCGACTTGGCCCGGCTGCTTCATTCTGCACCTCTATACCATTCTTATGACACAGGTCGGCAAAATGTTTATAATGTTCATCGGCCAAACAATCGGCTACAGTTTTGCGATAGTCGTTCAGCCAGCGGTCGCTTTGTTCTACACTGCCAATAATATAACCATTCAAAACGGGCAGGTAAGGCGTGGGATCATAACCCCGGTATTTCCTGAATTGGGCAATAATATTTTCGGTCCAGTTAGGGAAACCATCCTCAAAACTATCATCACATAAATACACCAGTGTTTTACCGGCCAGGTCGCCGGCTTCCTGTAATAAGATCTTTCCTAAATTCTCAAACTGTATATCAACACCGGTATGGCTTAACCAGTCAACCGATAAGCCACTGGCTTCGGGTTGCGCTATCATTACTTTGGACCCCGTCATGCGATGACCGGTGCGAATGATGGTCCACTCACCGGCAGGCACATCCCAATCGAACTGCCCATCTGCGCCTACCTTAGCGGTAAGATCGATGACCTTATCGGGTGCAACGGGCTGGTCGCCGGGCATGGTTTCCCAGGGTGTTGACACAGGCCCCATTACATCATTGGCTTTTATAAAATTGCTGGCATCTTTGCGGTTGGTTTTGGCCGGGAACAGTGCGGCGCGTTTGTCGGTCTTTAGCGGATTGCTGTTAGCGCCGGCAGGAATGGCTACAATAGCCGTATCGCGGTAATCGATTTGCTCCAGCGGAAGGTCGATATATTCTTTCCAGCCGGGTGCATTCACCAGGTTATCGTATCCATCGCGGTTTCCCGGCAACGGTAGTTTACCGGAGAACTTTTGCGGACCGGTTACTGTAATTTTTGATTGAAGAAACCAGCGGCAGGCATGTTGCGGCGGCACCCAGGGGCCACCCATACACCAGCCCGAGCTCATGTTCACCCCCATTTTTAAACCAAGGCGGTTACACTCCTTCAATGCATGGCGATACAACTCTTTCCATTGGGGCGAAAGAAACAAAGCGCCTTGTGGTACTTTAGCGCCCCCCAATCCATCTGCCGAGTTTATCATCAACACCTCACCCATTCCCTTAGCCTTAAACTCAGTAAGGTCGCGGGTAATGCCTTCTTTATCCATCAGCCCGTTAAACCACCACCAGTAACCACCTGGTTGAAAAGGCTGGCCGGGTTTACCGAATGTTTCTCTTAGGGTAGAGAAGGTTGGCGTTGTAAATCCACTTTCATTTACCCATTGAGTAAGACCACTTTTTACGGCAGCTAACTGTAAACCGGTAAGTCCGGTGAGGGTTATAAACTTTCGCCTATTAAGATTCATAAACTGTTCGTGAGTTATTTCTTTCCAAAAAACTTCTTCTTATCAGTCTTAGCCGGTTGTAAAGATTTAACAGCTGCCGCCGCTTCAATGGCGCGATCCGCTTCAATAACATCGGCGCCGCTTTTGATGATCTGCGCATAGGCCCTGGCGCGCTCTTCAACAGTTGGCAGTTTATCGTAAACAGGGGCAGTAGAGATCATACACATAACGCCGCGCTGGTGCAACAGATCGAAGATCTCTTTATTTTCGGGTTTATCCTGTGGTCCCACATAAGCCATGATCTGCGCCCAGGGAATACCCGCCTTCTCATATTCTTCCATAGCCTTTTTTGTTTTTACAAAAGCTTCAAACATCACCTCTTTATTATCGTCGTAATAGAATTTAGCCTCTTTGGCATTGTGCACAGTGATCATAACCCATGCCTCGGCATGATGCTTTTTTATAAGCGCCGCCGTTGTGGTGAACGGCACATCTTTTTTATCGAGAATAAGCACCGTTTTCCCCTTGGCCCAAATAATGGCTTCTTCCAGCGTAGGAATATGAAACGGCGTTTCATTGCCATTCACATCTTTCAACTTCAGCTTTCTTACTTCTTCAAACGTATATTTATTTAACTTACCATGCCCGGTGGTAGTTCTGTCGAGGGTATCATCGTGCAACAGCACCACCACACTATCTTTTGTTAACCGGGGGTCTATTTCAAAAGTAGCGGGCGTAAATGACAATGTATTCGCCATTGCCTCTATACTGTTCTCGGGGGCATTTTTATCGGGGCCGCCGCGGTGACCGCTGATCAATGGAATATCGTTACCGGTATATTTAAAATAGCCCTGCAATTGCTTTGGCGTGCTGATCTTTAACACATTTAACTTACCCTGCTGGCCAAATGCCTGTGTAGAAATAACGAGCGTGGCAGCAACTATGAGTTGTCGCATTTTTTTAGAAAGCACCATAGTAAATATTTTTTTAGCTAAGCGATCAGAATTTTGAATTAAGGTGGCGTAATACAAATTCACCATCAGGCTCCAGCGTAAACATGCTTGGCAATGCATTCTCCATAAAGAACCGGCGGTAATTGCTTAATGGCATTCCCAGTTTATGCGACAGGTACAAACGGTTCACACCATTGTGCGCCGCTACCAGAAAATTACCTGAGCTGTATTGTGTTTGTAATGATTGAAAGAAATCATCAACCCGTTGTACGATCTGCGCACCGGTTTCACCGGTGCCCCCTGCCCTGTTATTGGCAGGGTCGTTCATCCAGCTGGTCCACAGTTGCGCATTTTCTGCAACAAACTCTTCTTTTGTTTTTCCTTCCCACATTCCAAAATCGGCTTCTATAAGACGATCATCTTTTATAACAGTGGCGCCACTGGCAATTTGTGCCGTAGTGTGCGCACGTTGTAATGGGGAAGAAAAAACAGCATCCCATTTTATTGAAACCAATTGCTGACGCAGGGTTTCAGCCTGCTTTAATCCTTTTTCGGTTAATGGAATATCCGTTCTTCCGCAATACCGGTTGTTATCGGCATTCCAGGCAGTTTCACCATGCCTGATCAAATAAATATTAAGCATATTGTGTTTTGCTGATATAGCCTTTTGAGGCCAGCAGCTCTAAAAATTGCTGATAATTGTTTTGATAAATAGCCGCCGCATCTGACTGCGGATACACTTCTTTTTCAATTTGCGTCAAAGCTTTGGCGGCTTCGGTCAATGTCGCAAAATGCGTTTGTGACGCGGCAATGATAGCGGCCCCTACAGCACCGGTAACATGTTTCATTTTATAAACCGGCAGTTGCAGCACATTGCTTCTTATTTGTAGCCATACATCGCTGTTACTACCGCCACCAGCCGTAAATACAGCCGACACTTTTTCGCCCGACAATTGCTCTATCACCTCAAACGCATATTTTTCTATATACGCCACGCCTTCCATGCTGGCTGCAAATAATTCAGCATGCGATAAACCCTCGGGATGAAAACCTGTTGCCTGTGGTGCAATAAACGGAAACCGTTCGCCCTGTTGTTTTAATGGCCAGGCCAAATGTTTTGTAGGCACCAGTGTAGCGGCTTTCGCTGTCAACTCTTTTAGGTCGGTGCCAAAGTCACGCGTTACCCAATCGGCCCCGGTATTGCTGGCCCCACCGGGCATCCAATATCCTTCGGGATGACGATGGCAATACAAACGCCCATGCGGGTCATTGATCTCCTGTGTGGTTACGCCTTTTACTACCAGCGTTGTTCCAATAGTGGTGTTCCAGTCGCCTATTTGAACAGCGCCCGATGCTATTTGTGCCGCACAACCATCCGTCATACCTGCTACTACCTGTATGGTATGGGGCAATCCCAATTCGTTAGCCAGTTCGGGCAATATAGTGGCAATGGTTGTACCTGATGGCTGTACTGTTTGTAACCAGCTTTTTTGAATGGGCAACTTCTCCCAGATGTATGATGGCCATTCTGTTTTACGAACATCGTAACCCGATTTCAAAGCATTGGTAAAATCGGTAACATCATAGCGGCCGCTTAATTTACCAATAATATAATCGGCTGCATGAATAAACTTTCCCAATTGTTCAACCTTACCGGGATACCGGTTAATGAACCATAACATTTTAGGCAAACCGCTGCTGGCGTTAAATGCAGTATAGCCATTGCTATGTTCGGCCAGCGCCACTTTTTTACAATAGCTGGCTTCTTCTGCCGACCGCGGATCACTATACATGATGGCATTATGCATCGGCTGGTTGCTTTTATCGATGGGAATAATTGTGCCTGAAGTTGAAGTAACGGAAATGGCTACTATATCGGTGGCATTTATTTGCGACTTTACCTGCGCCATTACCTGTTGCAGGCACAACAAACAATCCTGCCACCATTGCCCGGGCGATTGTTCTTCGCGCGATTGATTGCTTAACGGAAATGCCTGTTCACCACTACCCAATACCTCACCGGTTACATCAATCAATACTGCACGTGCGCCCTGGGTACCTACGTCTATGCCTATGAAATATGGACTATTCATGAATGTTTACGTTAAATTGGATGCTGGTTAGTTTTAAGAATCTGTTTCAGGTTACAAGTTTCAGGTTCCAGGTGCCGGTTACCGGTTGCAAGGAAATACAAAATACAGGCTGGAGCAATTGACTCTTAATCAATGGGTGCAAAGTTCGAGTCTCTGCGGGGACACAACTACGTAAAACCTGTCAGGATCGCGTCAGCTACCTTTTCTTTCAAGACCCGATGGCGAACCTTACAGGTCTTCCCGACGGCTGTTTTCCTCTATCAACTCTATCAACTCCATCAACTTTTCAACCATTAATCAGCGTGCTGCACAGAGAACATCCTTGTCAACCTGTCAACTTGTTAACTTGTCAACTGTTCCTAAAGAAACTCCTCGTCTTCTTCCACTCCTTGTAAAGCGCCGCATAATACTGCTGTTGCTGCGGATGAATGACTTCAATGGTATCGTCAAATTCCACGGTCGCTTTTAAAGCTTCATTACATATAAGGGCGCCGCCGATCACTGATGATTGTTCGAAACCTTTACGTACCTGCACTTTCTTATTGAGCAAACCGGCGAGTAATGTACGAAGCGCCACGCTTTGCAACCCGCCGCCGCAGGCCCACACATAATCGGGATTATGACCAGCCACTTCACATAATATTTTATAATTCTCTGCAATGGAACAGGCAATATCAAGTATGGTAGCCCACACAAAATGTCCGCGTGTTAATTGATGCGATACCGGCGTAGGGAAAATAAAACCTCCTTTTATCAACGGCGTTTTTTCATCGGCTACCAGCGAACCCAACGACGCCATACAAAATGCATCTTTGGTAACTGCCAGCTCCTGCTCTATCACCGCATAACTTTCATTAGGGTAAAAGATCTCTTTCAGGCGTTGAAAGTTCAAACCCGTTACACCGGCATTGGCTTCAAACACCAATCGGTCCTGCACAATGTCGCGGCTCGTCCAGGTACGCTGATGTGCATCCAGCATATAGGTATCAACCAGCTTTACAATAGGTGTTGTAGTGCCCGATACTATTACAATATCTTCCACTGCTGGTTGCGTGCTCTTAATGGCAAGTTGCGTATCGCCACCGCCGGTAACCACAACAGCTTCTTTTGAGATCTGGAACGATTCGGCAATAGCCGGCAATATGGAGCCCAATATTGTTCCTGAGTTTTTCAGCTCTGGTAATAAGGAGGGGTCAAGACCGAACAGGTCGCACAGATCGTCGCTCCACTCGCGCTTCTCCACATCATATAATAAAGTTTCTGAAGCCTGCGAATGTTCATACTTTACTACACCGCTCAATTTGTATTCAACCCAATCGCTGATGCTTACAAAACTTACACAGTTTTGCCACACTTCTTTCCAGCGTTTTTTTATACCGAGTAATTTAAAGGCCGAGAACAACGAGGTGGGATACCTACCGGTGAGTTTATATACGATCGTTTTATCGGGCAGAATATCTTCCCACTCGCGGCCGCGGTGATCGATATTGGGCAGTCCCACCAGCGATTCACCATTCTTACCCAACAACACAATGCCTTCGCGCTGGCTGGTGCCTGTTAATGCACGCACCGTAACACCGGGCAATGATCTTATTACTTCATTTGCCAGGGCCGTTACCTGATTCCATAAGGCATTGGCATCAAAATACAAGGCATCGGGATACTTTTCATCACGAACGTATTGAATATCTTCCCGGGCAACACCCAACACGGTACCATTGGCGCTTGTTGCCGCCACGCGTACATTGCCGGTGCCGATATCTATTATTATATATGCTTCTTTTGCAGTCATGGTATGCTTTATATCTGTACAGTAAGTAATTCTTTATTGGCCAGTCTGGCGCCGGTCTTTTTATTATTCACGTACCAGTCAACCAGCGTTTTATTTAAAATGGTCACATGATGATCTTCCACTTCAAAAGTTGCACCTGCAATATGCGGCGTTGGCAGCACATTGGGATGATCGATGATCTTATAATCAATTTCATCTGGCGGCTCATTGTCGAACACATCTAATATAGCACCGCGGATCTTATTTTCTTCCAACACGCGCAACAGGTCTTCGCGTTTTACCACTACCGCCCGGGCCGTATTTACAAATATGGCTTCGGGTTTCATTTTCGATAGCAGCGAATAATCGATCAATCCTTTTGTTTGTTCCGTTACCGGCAAATGTATTGATACTATATCGCTGGTAGCAAACAGTTCTTCCAACGAAACCGACTTGTACGCTTCATCATGCGTGGTCACATACGGATCGTAGAATTGTATAGGGCACGGATAATCTTTTAACATACCGGCAATAAGCTGGCCAATGGCGCCAAATCCAACCATACCCACTGTTTTACCCGCCAGTTCGGTTCCTTTGAACTGAAGGTACGAAGTATGTGCACCCGCGGCCCAATTGCGCCCTCTTAACCATTCAATACCCGCCAGTGTATTACGCATAAAAGTGATCACGTTGGCAACAAACATTTCGGCCACTGCCTGGGCATTACGCGCCGGCGTATAAAAAACAGGAATACCGTGTTTGGTGGCTGTTTCTATAGCAACGTTCGAAGGGGTGCCCCGACATACGCCAATAAACTGTAAATGAGAATTGGCGTTGATCACTTCAGCAGTTACGTGATCGTGCTCGGTGATCAATGCATCGGCTGCTGTAGACTGTAACAGTGCCGTTAACTCATCGGCATAATAAGCACGGCCATGTGGTTTCCAGGGCCTGTAAATTACCTCACCAAAATGTTCCTGCAATGTTATTAACCCGTTATCATTATACGGCGCCGTCACAAGGATCTTCATAATGTATGTTCTTTAATTATTATTTCTGTTGTTATAGTTAGTTTCTATTATTGGGTGGAATCGGCAAACGTGAAACGTGAAACGGCAAACGGCCGCTCAATTTCGAGGCTCGCGTTTTGTTGGTGATCAGCAATTAATTTGGGGCGGCGCAAATTCGTAAGTGAATCTAGGAAATTTGCGAGCCCTTTCACGTTTCACGTTTTACGTTTTACGTCAATTCTCCAGCTTGAGTTTTTCCATTTCAACCTGCACACTCTCACTCTTCACATGATGTAAAGTTTTCGCATTATCGGGCAGGGTAATAAATTTGGTAAGCACCGCACTAATGAAATACAAAATGGCCAGGATCCAGATAATACCTTCATTACCCACAGCTCCATAAAACAAACCCACCAGCGCAGGGCCAACAAAAACCGGCAGGCCTGCACCCAAATTCAGGATGGCAATAGCAGCACCTTTATCCTTCTTCACCAATGAAGGCACCAATGCCGATAAAGGAACGTAACCAGCCAAACAGGCGCCCCATAAAATACCAGCCGTTAATACTACAGCAAAATTGCCCGGTACCGCCTGCGGTATATAATACAGCAACAGTGTTGTAATGGCGCAACCAATGCCGCCAAACCACATAATGGTATTGCGCCAGCCAAAGCGATCGCCCACAAAACCAAAAATGAGATTGAAGATGATGTTACTTGTAAAGATGGTGCCCCAGATCTTTAACCAGGTGGTAGTATCGAAACCATGTTTTTCCATGTACATGGGAAGAAATACCGGAAACGCAAATTGCGCCGTTGTGTTAATTATGCGTACTATTCCGCCAAGAAGCACTTTAGGCTCTTCTTTTACAATGACCAGTCCCTTCATTAGCTCGCGGGCCTTACTGTTAGCTTCATTGCCATTTGAATTGGGTTTGAAGGCGGCCCTGTTTAACACCACGGCAAAGAAAGCGCCGATAGCCACCCAAAACACCGAGCTCCATAACGTATCGATCTCGCCCAACTTTTCAATGGCCCAGCTTGAGTAGAAGGCGCCAAGTACATTCAGTCCGCCAGTGAACACAAACCAGAACCAGCCCACAGCACGCCCCAGTTTTTCCTTGGGACTTTGATACGCGATCCATACCATAAATGAGTAAGCGAATAAAGGATAACCAAAGCCACGTAATGCATAGGTTACGATCATAACAGGGAAATTAAGGTGGGCAAGGCCATAGCCTACAAAGCCACAGGTACCGGCCAGGTATAAGAACAAACCAGCCAGCATGATCTTCTTGGGACCAAACCCTTCGGCCAGCACACCCGAGAACCAGGCCGAGATGGCAACAGTAATTCCATAGGCGGTGAACAGTGAAGCATTTTGTTCAATGCTCATGCCTCGTGTTTTAAGGTATGGGCTCAACCAGCCTGTTTCCATACCATCGCCCATCATAAATATGAGTATACCTACATAGCCCCAGAGCAGGGACATTGGAATGCCGGTTTTGTCGGCGAAAGATTTTTTGGCAGCAGTCATTAGTATATCGTTGTGTTTGTTTTGAATATAGACTTATTGGTTTTAACTGTCAGTTTCAGGTTGCAGGTTGCAGGGTGAATCGTGAAACGTGAAACGGCAAACGTGAAAGGGTCGCTTAATTTCCAGACTCACGCTGTTGTCGGCAATCGTGAATCGGCAATCGGCAATAAAGTCAAACTAACCTTGTCAACTTGTCAACTTGTTAACTCGTCAACTTGCCTTTATCACCTCTATCAACCTTTCAACTTTTATGCATTACGTCGCACAGAGAACAACCTCGTCAACTCGTCAACCTGTTAACTCGTCAACTAGCAACCTACTTGCACAAATGCACCACACTATCACTATCATAACTAAAAGAACAAGGCAACAACCACCTACCCTTATACGCCTTCAACCCATTTAACTGATACACTGTATTCCCCTTCATATCAATCACTTTATCATTGTACCATTGTTTATCGCCATCGATGGATTGTAACAAAATGGCCGGGTATTTTTCGTTAGGCCCCGATGAAACACTTTTTACTCGTGGCAGGTCGCTTTGTTCTGTTACCGCTTTTGTACTTACATTAATAGCCCAGATCTTATTACTTGTTGTTAACCACAATGAGTCTTTGCCATATAACGGAAAAAGATCGTGACTACCACTAGCCGGCAGCGTTGTACTGTCTTTCAATGTTAGATCGGGTGCAGCACAATTGAAATTATAAGTAAAAGCGTACAGTTTGTTTTTGGAAGCAGTGAACAGCAGTTGCCGTTTTTTATCCCACACCACATTATGCGCATCTGCCACGGTGATCTTTTTGGTGTAACCACTAAATGGATATGCCGTTGTATCGGTCTTAAACAACATTAAATAATTGCCGGTGCTGGCTGCGATCACAATATTACCATCGGGTAATACTTCGGCCGAATGCACATTACCATTACCCGCATAGGCATAAAAGACAGTTTTCTTATCGGCTATTCGTATCAATGCCACACCGCCGGTTGATGCATTGGCTAAAATGTACTTATTATTATATACCGGTTTGGCGTCGCTCATATTTACAAACCATTTCACATCGTTGACGCCTACATTCGATTTTTCGGGCAACCACTCCCACACAACTTTATTACTGTCTACATCGGCAATGGCTACGCGGTTTACACTTTGATCGGCCAGCACTATTTGCCGAACAGTTTTCGGCGGATTGTTAACAGTAGAATCACCACCATTTTCGGGCGGATCGCCACCGCCGGATTTTGAACATTGAATGGTTATAACCGCTACCAGGACTGCCAGGGCCAACATTTTACAAGGATTAGTTTTCATAAGCTTAATTGTCTCAATCGCTTTAAATTTTGTTTAATAGTTTAAAATGGAACTGCGATTATCTACAATTGACTGCCATTTCAACCAAAAAGTACTAGACAACCTTATAAAAGGCTGGCTAAAACGGGCAACCCTGCCTGGTAATGTGTAAATCCTGACGCCAAATTAAACAAAATTTGCACTATTTAAACAAAATTCAACCTAAATTAATATTTTTAAACTTTAAATTAAACCCATTTAATCACCCAATGGGTTATTTTGATGTTATCTCTATTTAAAAAATTAAAGCATCTGTAACCTTTTTACATAAACTTAATAGCTTTGTGAAATACAAAAATTCCAGAAACCAAATACCAGGAACCAAATAATAAAACCCAAATCCCAAAATTCATCCAACTTTTTAATTCAAACTAATTAGCTAAAAATTCGGGCATATGAGTTTTGCATATTGTGATTTATTTGGATCTTGGAATTTGTGATTTGTGATTTAGCTTCCTAAAAACCATTAACCTTCAATTATTCAAAAAGCTACTTAGCACTTTAATCATATGACCATCACAGACAGACACCAGCTTATAATTCAGAAACTGCAGGAAAACGGACGGGTTGATATTCAGGAACTGAGCGAAGAACTGCAGGTTTCGGGCGTTACCATTCGTAAAGATCTTAAACTGCTGGAGGAGAAGAACCTGTTGTTCCGCACCAAGGGCGGCGGTTCTATCAATAACCCTTACGCTGCTGAACGCACCATCAATGAGAAGGAATTCATCAATGCCGATCAAAAGAAAAAGATAGCGAAAGCGGCGCTTAGCCTGCTGGGTCAGAACGATAGTATTATCATTGGTTCGGGCACAACAGTATTCGAGCTGGCGCAGGCATTGTACCCACCCAAACATATAACCGTTATTACACCCGCCTTGCGTGTTGCTATGGAATTATGCAACCGGCCAAACGTTGATATTTTACAAATCGGCGGACTTATTCATCACAGCTCAGCTTCTGCTGCCGGCGCTTTTGGCGAACGCTTGCTGGAAGACATTTCGTGCGGACTGCTGTTTATGGGCGTTGATGGTATTGAACCAGAATTCGGATTAAGTATTACCAACCTGGCAGAAGCCAGTCTTGATAAAAAAATGATCTCCGTAGCGCAACAGGTGGTTGTAATGGCCGACAGCACCAAGTTTGGCCGCCGCGGTATTGGTCGCATCTGCGGCCTCGACCAGGTTGATTATATTATTACTGATGCGGGGGCACCGATGGATAGTATCCGGCAATTAGAAGAGAAAGGAGTTAAGACAATTATTGCTGAGTAATCCTTGCCTAAAGGTTGTGTGTACCCTGTGTGAACCATGTGTCAAATAGCATACTTTACTAAGGGAACACACATGTTTGACACATGGCTGACACATGCATTATGCATTTCGTCCCAGGTTTTATGTGTGCTCGTCCCATTTTTATATAGAGCTTACGCAGCAATTATGCAACTCGTCCCTCACTTGACACATGCTCGTCCCAGGTTTGACACATGCCCGTCCCATTTTTTAAAATTGCGTTGATCATATTACTACTTTTGTGATGCGTACGTAAGTTCATTGAAATAGTTGATAGTTGACATGTTAACGAGTTAACAGGTTGACAAGGAGGTCAATGTCGAAGCTCGCAACTAATTGTTACTGTCCAAATTCTTTATTGAATATCAGCCATTTACCCACTTATCCTGTATGCTGTCTACACTTTGTCTACGCCCTTTACTCGTATTTCACCGGGGTACTTGCGTTTTTTGTGGCAGCAATTACAGCCCTTTTATGAAAGCTAATTACACCCCTACTCCCTTCGTTTTTTTAATTACCATCTTACTGACAATTACGCAAACTGCGTCGGCCACCATTAGGTATGTTTCACAATGGGGCACCGGCGGCGGCACATCGTGGGGCAATGCCAGCGGCGATCTGAAAGCAATGATCGATGCCAGCCAACCGGGCGATGAAGTATGGATACTGGAAGGAACGTACCAGACACCCGACAACCAGTCGATCGTAATGCGGCCCGGCGTAAAAATTTATGGCGGTTTTTACGGCGGCGAAACTTCCCCGGCCCAGCGCGACCTGTTAAACCATGAAACCAGGCTATATCCCTACGATAATGAAGTGCTGATCCAAAACATCAATAATGGGCTAACCAGCACAGCCTTGCTCGATGGTTTTATCCTTACAGATGCCGTTCAAAGCGCCGTTATTAACCAGAATTCATCACCGGCTTTCACCAATTGTACATTCGAGAACAACAGCACCTCCTCTAGTGGCGGAGCCATGAAAAACACCGGTTCCTCGCCAACAATAACCAATTGTTTGTTTAGGTGGAATACAGCAGGCGATATGGGTGGCGCCATATACAATTATCAAAATTCATCCCCTTTATTAACCGCGTGCACTTTCACTTCTAATGAGGCCGATTATGGTGGTGGTATGGCCAATGATTTTCGCTCATCGCCCACACTCAACAATTGCCTGTTCAATGAAAATAAGGTCATAAACGGTGGAGGTATATTTATAACCACAAACTGTGCGCCCGTACTTAACTCCTGTACATTTAATGAAAACGAAGCCTCAATCGGCGCAGGTATTTACAGCTCAGATGCAAGTCCGGTACTTACAAACTGTACTTTTACCACCAATTATGTAAACAATTACGGCGGCGGCATATATAGTAAAAATTCAGCCATTACACTTTATAATTGCACTATCAGAAGCAATTCGGCCACTTATGGCGGCGGCCTGTATTGCGAATCTTCCACCTGCCATGTAGTCAACTGCCTTTTAAGTGGCAATAGTGCAAGCTACGCGGGAGGCGGCGCATATACCCGGGGTTACTATGTTTCCTTCACCAATTGCACTATTACCAGCAACTCAGCAACCTCTTTAGGTGGCGCCATGTATAACAACACAACAACCAATCTTTTCATCCGGAATTCCATTATATATAATAACAACTCGGGAATATCCAATAACCTTACAACTCCGGCCATAAGCAACAGCCTGGTACAGGGACTAACAGCCACCACTAACGGAAATATTTCCGGCACCACAAACCCTTTGTTTGTAGCTCCGGTTCCACCCAACTCAGGCATCGACGCCCATTTGGCAGCAGACTACCACCTGCAGGCCTGCAGCCCTTTAGTGAACAAAGGCAGCAACAACTTCTATGCTGTTGGGCAGAGCCCCGACCTGTCGGCCATCACTACCGACCTCGATGGCAATGCACGTTTTTACAACGGCAGCGCGGCAGACATGGGTTGTTATGAACGAACAGGTGAGCCAACTATCTCTGCAACCAATGGCATCATTTATGTAAAGGCCAATGGCACCGGTACAGGAGAAAGCTGGGCCTGCGCCACCGGCGATCTGCAGGCGGCCATAAATGGAGCAGTCAGCGGAAACCAGGTATGGGTGGCCGGTGGTATTTATATACCTAACCGAAGGTCAGATGCTACCGGCGTTATTACTGTCGGCGACCGCAACAATGCATTTGTATTAAAGAACGATGTAAAAATTTATGGCGGTTTTGCCGGAACCGAAACCTCATTGACCGATCGCAATCTTTCATTAACGGCCAATGCCAGCATACTTAGCGGCGACCTCAGCAGCAACGACAATGGCTTTACCAATAACGGTGAGAACGCTATACATGTAGTAGTTAGTTCCGGAAACAATAGCGCTACCCTGCTCGATGGCTTTACCATACAGGGCGGCAATTGCGACAATAGCGGCGGCGCAGGTATTGCCTGTAATAATTCATTAGCCGTATTCAATAACCTCATCGTAAAAGGCAACGCCGGCCGCTATGGCGCCGGTCTTAATATAAGCTCCTCATCACCCACTATTACCAATAGCATTATTACCGGTAACGCCGGCTTCTATGGCGGCGGCATCATAGGCAGCAATTGCGGCGCTATTATTACCAATGTAATTATTAGTGGCAATACGGCAGTAGAACAAGGCGGCGGTATGTATAACGAATGGAGCGTAGCACCGGTTCTTACCAATGTAACCATTGCAGGTAACAGTACCCAATATGGGCCGGGCGGCGCTATGTACAATAACCTGGGGCCCGCATTGCAGCTGCGCAATTGTATTGTATATGGCAATAGCAGCGGCATTTATAATAATGCAGGCACACCCAATATACAATACAGCCTGGTACAGGGAGAAGCCAGTACCGCCAATGGCAATATCAATGGTTCTACCAACCCATTGTTTGTGAACCAGCCAGCTGCCGGACTGAACACCGGCGGCGATTTCCGGCTACAGGCGTGCAGCCCGGGCATTAATGCAGGCAGCAGTTCAGTTTACAGCGTTGGCCAAACGCCCAACCTCTCGGCCGTTACAACCGATCTTAATAAAGCCGCACGAACACAAGGCACAACAGTAGATATGGGTGTATATGAATTTACCGGCAACTACAATGGCAATCCCGGCGCCACTGATCTTTTAGGCGTGAATAACGACGCCGCCTCTACGCCTATATCAGGCATCACAAATTGTATTGCCAGCAACACCGACTGCCGCCTGATCGCCACGCTGCAATCAACAAACGACCCCTACAACCCTCTTAATGGCAATGTAAACACCAAAGTATGGATAGAAAGCAGTCAGCCTTCCGATTATGTAAAACGTCATTATGAAATATATACGGTAAATAACAGGCGTTATGCAGTTGGTAAAGCAACACTTTATTTTACCCAGGCCGAGTTCGACGATTTTAATGCAGTAAACACGATAAAACTACCCACCGGTCCGGGCGATGCCCTGGGAAAAGGCAACCTGGTCATTTATCAATACAAAGGCAACAGCTCCGATGGCACCGGACAACCTAACACGTTTACCCCCGGAGATCAGTCGACCATTAACCCGGCCAACAATGCCATTATATGGAACGCCACCAAAGCCCGTTGGGAAGTGACATTCGACTTTACCGGTACCAATGGCTTTTTTGTATCATCCGAAATAGATGTATTACCGCTCACCCTGCTCAACTTCAATGGCCATACTTACAATGGTTACAACCAACTGCAATGGGAAACCGCCGACGAAGTGAATACCAGTCATTTTATACTGGAACGTAGCACCAATGGCAACACATATGCATCAGTGGCTACCATACCGGCAGGCAACAATGTTTACAGCTATAAGGACTACAATTCCTTCAATGGAAAAATATATTACCGGTTGAAGATGGTTGATAAAGACGGGCAATTCACTTACAGCACCATTGTAACATTGAACAATAACGGCACAGGTTCGGTTAGCATTTACCCTAACCCTGCCAATGATAAAGTATACCTAAACACCGGCAGTGAACTATTGCAACAGAGCGCCCGTTTGTATGACGTTAGCGGTCAGCTGCTGCAAACCATTCAAATAAGAAATACCCTTCAACCCATATATGTACAACACCTGAAAAGCGGATTGTACCTGTTGCAATTTGATAATGGAACAACGGTAAAGTTTGTAAAGAAATAGAGAACGGGTGGTGTTTTAAAAAAAGAAAATCTCCCATACATTGGGAGATTTTTCTATAAATAAAGTTACAGGTACCGGTTACCGGTTTCCGGGGTCCTTATTTCAGGATCAAAGTTACTCTGTATTTGTATTCCCTGGAAACCGGAAACAGGGAACCGGAAACTTCATAGTTAAGCATTTGAAGTTTCCGTTTTCACTGCAGTAGCTTCGGCAGAAGTTTGTACCGGAACAGGAACCGCTTCTTCTTCAACCCAACCCTCGGGTAAATAACCTTTATACTTCTGCATTAACGGATTCATTTTTTTCTTCACCCATTTAGAGATGACCTCAAACACTATAAAGCCAATGATAATGGAAATGGCCCACTCCATAAAGCTGAAGGTTTGTTTATCAACGACTGTTTTTTTTGCGGTAAGTCCCCACAGGTTTTTAATACTGCGGGTAGTAAAAAAATGCGCAACCAGGCGGGTTGAGGCCATACCAATGGCAAAACCTATAAAATTGCCTGTATAGCTGCTGTATACATATTGCAGGAACTTCTGGCTGGTTTGTTTCATAGACGACAGTTTGATGATGGTGTCACCAAAATAATATCTTCTACGCGTAAAAGCCAGCATGTGTAAAAATTAACCATTTTACAACACAACCATCCTGCGATTGCTGGTTTCCAGCATCCGTTTCAGCTGTTTTAAATTCCTGCGGTTAATATTTCTGATGGTAAGGGCCATAAAAGGCGTTATCATTCGCGATAAGGCGCGGGGAATGCCGCGGCTCCAAACAGTCATACAGGTGGTATTTTCATTAACGGCCTGCCAGGCAACCACCGTTTCCATACGCATGTTGCTGTTGCGGGTTTTCATTACCATTTTCTGATTGGGAATGAACTCCACCACTTCGCATACGTATTGCTGGTAACGCCGCATGCCCCGTTCATTGAAAACGATCTTTGCGCCGGCGCGTATGGGAACGTGCTGGTTCCAATCAACTGTTTTAATATGAGAACACCAACTGGGAGCATTGCCAGGATCAGAAACATATTCGGCCACTATTTCCTTAGGGAGATTGATAATAATCTCGGTTTTTACGTTTACCATTATTAATGCATCTAAATAAACAAATCCATTTTAGCGAGGGTCGGATGCGGCTTTCAAAATTCAATCGGAGATATTGTAAAAATCGGGAGGCCAAATATAAATGTTTAAGCAATACTAACCTCAATTACCATTCGAAAATGCCGAAGTTCATGGTTTCTGGTGATTAGTTTCAAGTTCTCAGTTCACAGTTCACAGCTCTCAGTTCCCGGTTATTCAGCTATTCAATTATTGAGTTGCTGACTAATTGCCGGCCACCGGCGATAGCAAGTGGCGGTTGCAGCTGTATTTGCTTTTAGCTTTCAGCTTTAGGCTTTAGACCATCTTCTATTAACCTGAAAATAAACAACTTACCACACAATTACCCATTATAACAAATCATAAACCAGAAAGAGATTATTTTTGCCGCATGGATTATTTCAAAAGCCTGCTCGATCTGCTGAAAATAGAACGTGAAGAGGACCGGCAATTATACCTGAAACTGAAACAAACATCTTCTGTTGCACAACGCAGGGCCAGTGGACTTACCTGGTATCCCATTGCTATTCGCGACCAGGAAATGAGCCGTGGTGATTATCTTACCGTTGAAGTTGAACGTACTACACATCAGGATATTATTCACCAACTGCGCTTTGGTGTGCCGGCGGTGTTGTTCTCGAACCACGACCCCGAAAGCAATAAAGTTGAAGGCACCATTACTTTTGTAAAAGGCAACCGGCTAAAGATCACTTTGCGCACCGATGAACTGCCCGATTGGGCCAGCGATGGCAAACTGGGTATTGACCTGTTGTTCGACGATAACAGCTACGATGAAATGCAAAGCGCCTGCAAGCTGGCATCAACCCTTGCTGAAAAACCCGCCGAAGGCCGGTTGATACAAATACTTACGGGTAATAAAAAGCCTGCATTTGAGACCAGCGCCCCCGCAGTTATACCATCATTAAATATATCGCAACAAGCCGCTGTAAATAAAATACTCGCGGCAAATGACCTGGCCATTGTACACGGCCCGCCGGGAACGGGTAAAACCACTACCCTGGTACAGGCCATTAAAGCCATGATAAAAAGAGACAACCAGCAGATACTGGTGGTGGCACCCAGCAATACTGCTGTGGACCTGCTGAGCGAAAAATTAAGCGATGAGGGACTGAACGTATTACGCGTAGGTAACCCGGCCCGGGTAAGCGAACGGTTATTTTCGTTAACGCTCGATTACAAGATGGCCGAGCACAGCCATACCAAGGAAACAAAACGCCTTAGAAAACAGGCGGCAGCCTATCTTGATATGGCGCACAAGTACAAACGCCATTTTGGAAAGGCGGAACGCGATCAGCGCAAGGCCCTGTTTGCCGAAGCGCGCAACATTATGAAGGAGGTCGACAATTCGGAACAATACATCATCAACGACCTGGTGGCCAAAGCGCAGGTGATCACCGCTACGCTGGTTGGCGCCAATCATTATACCGTACGTAACCTTAAGTTCAACACCATAGTGATCGACGAAGCCGGCCAGGCCCTTGAACCTGCCTGCTGGATACCCATTTTAAAAGCACAGAAAGTGATACTGGCAGGCGACCATTGCCAGTTGCCACCCACCGTAAAAAGCGCCGAAGCCGCCAAAAACGGACTGGCCACCACCCTGCTTGAAAAATGCGTGGCCCTGCATCCTGAGTCGGTAGTATTGCTGGAAGAACAATACCGTATGAATGAAGTGATCATGGGTTATTCTTCTTCTACATTTTATGACGATCGATTAAAAGCGCATGCATCCGTAGCCAGGCATGTGTTGTTCAACAATGATAATCCACTGGTATTTGTAGATACTGCCGGCTGTGGCTTTGATGAAAAAACAGAACAAACCAGTACCTATAATCCGGAAGAAGCAGCCTTCCTGTTCCGCCACCTTACCCAACTGGTGTCGGCGCTCGACAGCCATTACAAACCCGATAATTTTCCAAGCATTGCCATTATTTCGCCCTATAAACAACAGATAGATACGTTAAAGGAGCAATTCCAAAGCTCACCTGCATTACAGGTATATGAGCATAAGATAGCCATCAATACCATCGATAGCTTTCAGGGCCAGGAGCGCGATATTGTTTACATCAGTATGACACGTAGCAACCCCGATAGCCGCATCGGCTTTTTGAGCGACATTCGCCGCATGAACGTGGCCATGACGAGGGCGCGCAAAAAGCTGGTGATCATTGGCGATAGCGCTACCCTGTCGCAATTCGATTTCTATTCCAATTTTATTACCTGGGCGCAGGACAGGAATGCATATCAGAGTGCGTGGGAGTTTGCTGAATAAGTATTATACATCCTGTGTTTCCAAATATCGCTTGGCCTGCATATTGTACAGGGCCGCATACTGTTTATCGAGCAGCATAAGCTCCTTATGCGAACCGAATTCGGTAATGCGGCCATGTTCCATTAATATGATCTTATCGGCGTTCTTTACGGTGCTGAAGCGGTGTGAAATAAGGATCACCGATTTACCCTCCATATTCTTTTCCAGCGTATTGAAGATCCTTTCTTCCGTTACCGCATCGATGGAAGCGGTAGGTTCATCGAGGATAGTTACAGCAGCATTACGATAAAACATACGCGCCACTGCCAGCCGCTGGTGCTGCCCCTTCGACAGATCGATACCGCCGGCAAAATCTTTCCATATCAACTGATCATAATTCTTTATAAAATCATCGGCGCCCGAAAATTGCGCAGCCTGAATTAGACGGGCATCTTTATCGCCCTGCAGGCTGCCGTTCTCATCTAACCGGCCCACGCCAATAGATTCGCGAATGCTTAAATTATAAATGGGAAAATCCTGGAACAGGATACCCAGTGCGCTCTGCCAGCTTTCGAGTTTTATATCTTTTAAATTAATACCGTTTATATAAATGTTTCCCCCGGTAGGATCATATATACGGCAAAGCAGTTTAATGAGCGTTGTTTTGCCCGAACCATTTACTCCCACAATGGCTACTTTTTCACCGGGCTTTATTGTGAAAGTAAGATCGTGCAACACATAGGGCGTTTCGCCTTCCTCAGCAGGATATCGAAATGAAACATGATCAAATTCTATCAGCGGTGGTTGCTTACTATCAATACTCACTGCATTTTCTTTCGAAACAATGCGGGGCTGTATATCAAACAGCTCGAACCAGCGGGCGGCATATCGCGATGCTTCTTCTGCCACGGAAATACTTTCAATATATCCGTTTATGGTTTGGTAAAACCGGGTATAGGTACTAAAGGCCAGCAACAAACCGCCTACGGCAATACCACCGGTCAGCGCTTCATTTGTCATTAATGCAATGGCAGCAAACAGGAACAACAAATACCAAAGGCTCATGATGCTATATGAAATGGCTTTCTTGCGTTCGGCCTTTACAATTTTATCATTGAACTCCTCTTTACGGCTTTTAATTTGCCCGTGTAACCAGCCCTGTAATTTGAGCAGAATAACATCAACCGCCTTTTGTAATTCTTCGAAATGCGAAATGCGATTGCGAATAATACGCTGGTCGTTTATAGAGAAATGCCTGATGCGGAACACCTCCATGCTGTATTTATTATAAAAGAAATACACCGGCGCAGCGGCCAGTACAGCAAATACTACCAGCCAGTAATTCAGCGACCACAGGATAGTGATAGAGGTTATGATGCTGGCAAAATTATGGGCCGAACTAAAAAAGAAATCCTGCAGGCTCAGCACACTGCCCGTGCCCCACTCCTGCGCACTTCGTAACAGGTTTTGATAAGAACTGCTTTCAATGGTGCCAATATCTAATTTACCCTGCCGTTCTATTTTATACAGATCGAGGTGCAGGCTTTGTTGCATACGAAAGATCATGCGGTAGTGCCCGCCCAGGTTGCTGATAAAAACCGGCACCAGGAACGATAGCCCCAACACCACCGACAACCATATCAACTGGCTGGTTTTACCAGTTCCCTGTTTTATTTTAATGATCTCATCAACAATAGCTGAAAAACTGGTGAACTGCAGGTATATAATAGCGCCATTAAAAACACTGATCAACATGAGGATTATGAGCAGCCTTCTGTTGGTTCGCCATGCAAAACCTATTGATTTAATGGCTATAGTGAACATATTCTTGTTGTTATTCTTCATTCAGTTGTATTATAGTAATTACAGAGAGCAACATAATTTACGAAAAAAAGTTCACCAGCCCGGCAACGAAATGAATTTGTTAATACCGGAAAATTTATTTGGAACATTCGTTCCAATACCTCTACATTTGTACCGGAATGATCGTTCCGATATTAATTACTCAAACAATTTAATTCAATCCATCAATTATGAGTCGTTTACAAAATAAGGTAGCCCTTATTACCGGGGGTAACAGCGGTATTGGTTTTGCCACAGCCAAAGAATTTCTTGAACAGGGCGCTAAAGTTATTATTACCGGCCGCAGCGAAGCAGGATTGGCACAAGCTAAAAAAGAATTGAACGGGCAGGTTCATACCATTTTATCGAATACCAGCAGCCTGAGCGATATTCGCAACCTGGCCAAAGAAGTACAACAAATAACCCCGCATTTGGATGTAGTATTTGTAAATGCCGGCATTGGTAAATTCGCCCCTATTGAAGCGGTTACAGAAGAGCATTTTGACGAACAATTCAATATCAATGTAAAGGGGGCCTTTTTCACTATACAGGAATTATTGCCGTTGGTAAAAGATGGCGGTTCCATCATTCTTAACAGCTCTATCAACGCACATTTGGGCATGGCCAACTCGAGCGTTTATTCGGCTACAAAAGCGGCGTTGCTTACATTTGCGCGTTCGTTATCAGCAGAGTTATTACCCCGCCGCATCCGGGTAAATGCCATCAGTCCGGGCCCTGTTGTTACACCTATATTCGGAAAGACCGGCATACCAGCCGATCAAATGGACGGATTAAAATCTGCTATCCAAAGCAAAGTACCTATTGGCCGCTTCGGCGATGCTTCTGAAATTGCCAGGGTTGCTACCTTCTTCGCTTCGGATGATTCTACCTTTGTACTGGGCACTGAATTGATCGCAGATGGCGGTATCGTTAGCGCTTTCTAAAATTTGTGTACTTTTGGAACGAAAATTCCAAATACGCCGATGCCAAAGACAAAACAATTTGATGAAAGGGAAGTGCTGGTGAAAGCCAGGGAGGTTTTTACGGTAAAAGGATATAACGGCACTTCGATGGACGACCTGGTTCAGGCCACCGGTTTAAGCCGTTCGAGCATATACGATACTTTCGGTGATAAACATGGGTTGTTTCTGAAAAGCCTTGCCCAATATTGTTGTTCGCAACAGGGCGAGCTTGAAAAACAATGTGCCAAAACAGATAGCCCGAAGAAAAAGATCCGCGCAATTTTTGATTATACCATCAGGGATATACTTAACGATAAAGACAAGAAAGGTTGTTTAATGGTAAACATGAGCATGGAACTGAATGCGGTTGACAAAGAAGTGGCTGCCGTTTCTCTTGCGAATATGGAAGGCATGGAACAAACGTTCAGTGCGCTGGTAAAAGAAGGCCAGGCCAAAGGTGAGATCCCCAAAAAGTTTACGCCAAAAGCATTGGGCCGTCTTTTGTATAACAGTTTAATGGGCCTTCGGGTTAGTGGCATTAACCGCCCCGATGCCGATTCGCTAAAAGAAGTGGTAAAGCTTACCCTTTCCATACTGGATGAATAACTTTCCGTAACTTCGCGAATAAAGCTAAACGCTTAACGCGTAACGCTGAACGCGAAAGACAGGCTCGCGAAGCTTGTTTTTCGCGTTTTGTTTTTGACCTGCTGCACACTCAACCCGCTCCATTTTTAGGAGCATTCGACCATTCGGGAGCTGGCGTTAAGCGTTTTGCGTTCAGCGTTCAGCGTCTTACTTTTGCAGCCTATGCTGCAAGACAACTTATTACTGGTGCTTTCGCTTTTATTTGTCATTAGTATCCTCACCATGCTCAGTGGCAAATTAAAAATTGCTTACCCCATATTCCTGGTAATAGGCGGTTTGCTTATAAGCCTCATTCCCGGCATACCTCGTATCTCGCTTCATCCCGACCTGGTGTTCCTTATTTTTCTGCCGCCCTTATTATATGCTGCAGCCTGGAATACCTCCTGGAACGACTTCTGGCGACTTAAACGCCCCATCAGTTTGCTGGGCTTTGGGTTGGTGATCTTTACCTCAGCAGCCGTTGCCTGGATCTCTAATTTATTGATACCCGATTTTTCGCTGGCAGCCGGTTTTCTGCTGGGCGGTATTATATCACCTCCCGACGCCATTGCCGCCACTTCGGTTTTACAGGGACTAAAAGTACCTAAACGGGCAACCATCATCCTTGAAGGGGAAAGCCTGGTAAACGATGCCGCGAGTTTGATCGTATTCAGGTTTGCACTTACTGCTGTACTTACCAGCCAGTTCAATTTGGGAGAAGCTACCCGTACCTTTTTTGTGGTGGCCATCATGGGCATACTTATTGGATTGGCAATTGCGCATATTGTTTATGCCATTCACCGGTTCTTCCCTACAACACCGGCCATCGATGCAGCATTCACACTTATTTCACCCTACATCATGTACATAACGGCCGAGCATTTTCATGTATCGGGTGTACTGTCGGTAGTAAGCGGTGGCTTGTTCCTCACCTTTCGTTCGCAGGACCTTTTTACTTACGATGCCCGTATTCAGGTGCTGGGTTTGTGGGACACGCTGGTTTTTCTGCTGAACGGTTTTGTATTTATACTGATCGGTTTGCAGTTACCCGAAATTGTACGTGGTATAGAAGGTTATTCACTCGGCGAGGCTATCAGGTATGGAGTTATCATAAGTTTGCTTACCATCATCATTCGTATCATTTGGGTTTTTCCGGGTACCTATGTACCAAGAATGTTATTTAAAAGCATTCGTGAAAAAGAGCCTAACCCGGGTTGGCGCAATGTGTTATTGGTTGGCTGGAGCGGTATGCGCGGTGTAGTTTCACTTGCCTCGGCACTGGCAGTACCACTAACACTTACCAATAACCAGGCCTTTCCCCACCGCAACCTTATATTGTTTATTACATTCGTAGTAATACTTATTACACTGGTATTACAGGGGCTAAGCCTGAAACCGTTGATAAAAATATTAAAGATAAAAGGCGATGAAACGCAATCGGAGGAGTTACAGGCGCTTGATATGCGACTGCAATTAGCACGCGTTGTACTGGCCCATATGGATGGCCAGTATGCCAGGGAAATAGAAGGAAACGAGACCTACAAACGTGTGCGCGACCGTTACGCGCGCATGATTGAAATAACCCAGAAAAAACTGGAAGCAGAAGAAACCAACGAGGAGCAGCACAATTTCTTACCCCATTACCGGCAAATGCTGATTGAGCTGGTTGATGTACGCCGCCGCGAACTCAACCGTTTTCGCCATGCGAAGATGTTTAGCGATGAATTGATACGGGAAAGAGAATGGGAACTAGACCTGGAAGAGGCACGTTTAAGAAGGTAAGTCTAAATAACCAACGTATCATTACTATTATCAGGGGCCTGCGGCATGTTCTCAAATTCCACTTTAACAGTGCAACCTTTTCCAGGCGCAGATTCAATATCAACTTTGCCGTTAAACACATCGGCGCGGTTGATGATATTATTAAAACCAATGCCTTTGCGTTTGGTGGCCGGGTCGAAGCCCTTGCCATTATCGCTTATGATCAATGTGATCTTTTTGCCCTGCTCTTTAATGGTGATATTTATTTTACTGGCTTCGGCATACTTTAAAATATTTGTCAACTGCTCCTGCACAATACGGTAAATGGTGAGCTTTAAGCCATAGTCGAGTTTTGCTTCATTGATGCCGCCATGATTGAAACATACTTCAATTTTCTGCGCCCATTTTATATCACCGATCATATCACTAATAGTTTCAATAATGCCCAGATCTTCTGCACTGGGGCTCACCAATGATTTAGACAGCTTACGTATTTCTTCAATGGCCATATGAATATGCTCTGCCGCTTTATTGGTAAACAACTCCCGCTCATCACCTTCGAGGAATGGCGAGCTAAGGAACAATTTAGCCGACGCGAGGATCTGGTTTACATTATCATGCAGCTCCTTCCCTATTTCCGAACGCTCATGCTCCTGCGTATTGATGGTAGCACGGGCAATTTGCCGTTGATGGTTCACTCTTTCTTCCATTAGCCGGGCTTCCTGTTGGCGCAATTGCTCTTCTGCTAATTTATGATTGGTAATATCATGTAATACCCCAACCATTTTATCGGGTTCTCCCAAATGATTTCTGATCAACTGACCTTGCGAATGTAAAATGCGAACGGTACCATCGGGGCGAATAATACGGTGTTCCATGTCAAAATCACCTCTGCCTTCCATGGTATTTTGTAAATTCATCAGCACATACTCTTTGTCATCGGCATGAATAAAAGAGATCTGTTGCTCCGATGTTGGTGGTGCCTCGTCTATATCCCAGCCAAAGATGCGGTACATTTCATCTGACCAAATAGTTTCGCCCGTTTTCAGATTATTTTCCCAACTGCCCAGGCAGGCAATACGTTCGGCCTGTTGCATCAAACGCTGGTGATGCGCTATCTGTTCTTCCGATCTCTTGCGTTCAGTGATATCGATGCAAATGGCAAAATAGCCGGAAAGCTTGCCCTTGTTATCAAATTGTGGTTGCGCCTGCAGGGTGATCCAAACCTTACGGCCCGATTTTGCATAGATCAACAACTCGGTATCAAAAGTGCGATGCGCCCTTTTATTTGCCAGTAAACCTTTTATGGCATTTTCGTTTGTTTCTTCACCATACAAAAAGTCTTCAGGCCGTTTACCAATCACTTCATCGAAGGTATATTCTGTAACCTGCGTAAACGCCGCATTGATCCACTGAATCCTTCTATCTACATCGGTGATCACAACGGGGCTTAATGTTTCACGGGCAATATGAGAAAGCTTTTTCAGTTCTTCTTCAGTGATCTTCTTGGCCGTAATATCGCGCAGAATGGTACTCATGCGTTCTTCCCCGTTAATGTCTTTAAAATAAACCGAAGAGAACTCGCAGGGAAAATGCTCGCCATTCTTTTTTATACCAATCAACTCACCCTGAACAAATCCTTTGGTGATCCGGTCTTTTACCATTTGCAGCAATTCGGGTGTATGCAACACCACCAACTGCCGGTTACGCTTTATAAATTCTTCCTCGGTATATCCAAATAATTCGCAGGCTTGTGTATTTACTTCCAGTATGGTACCATCGGGTTTACCTAATATAAATGCATACAGGCTGCTATTGGCAATGGCCCTGTACTTGGCCTGCCCCAGGTATATCATTTCCTCGGCTTGTTTATGCTGGGTGATGTCCTGAAAAGTACCAACCAGTTGAATGGTCTTATTGAACAGTTGTTTGGGCTTGCCAATAGTACGGATCCATTTCACGGGCGAACCACAACTACTGCAATCCAGTTCAAGATTAAAAGGAATTCCTTTAGTGACGGCCAATTGAACGGCCTGTTTGAATTGCAAATAGGCGTCGTTGCCAACAAATGACAATATATTTTCCCAGGTAATAGAGTTGTATTTTGGAACATCGAGCAGTTTATATAACCCTTCGGTACAGGAAAGCCGGTTGGTTTGCACATCGAGCTGCCAGCCACCGATGCCGGTTGCCAGTTCGGTTTCTTCGAGCAGGTGTTTGTAATTATTTGTTTCGGTAATATCTGTAATACAAACCATTAAAAAGCGCGAGCCATCTGGTTCAGTAATAACATTGAGCTGGCAATTGGCGCCGAAGATGTGGCCGTCTTTTCGAAGTATGGGAAATTCAGTTACTGTTTGTTTGGGAACCGGCGACGACATAGCCGCATTAAACGTATATAAGGTAAAATCGCGCTGTATTTCCGGCACCACTGTAAGAAAGTACTTCCCAATGAGTTCCTTGCGCTCGTACCCTATCATGCGGCAATAGCTCTCATTCATATCCACAAAAAAACCTTCGCAGTCAACAACGAGTATTCCTACTTCCAGCGCATTGAACACTGAATTAAATACCGGATTGCTCGCACTGCTCACCGCAGGAAACTTCGCCCCTTTGCTCTTGGTGTGTATTCGCATAATAACCTTTTAACCAAAACAACCTCGCCAACTGGCAGAAGAAGTCAGTGTAATAATTTAATATTCAGTATTTATCAGGTACCAGAAACGGAATTGTTAGTACAGGAACAGGTCGCCAAAAAATTCTTCCCGTGTACGGCGGGAACAGAGCAGGATAACTGATTAGTGCAGTATTGATTAGTTTGGTAGAATGATTTCACCAGGACTGGTGATAAAAATAAATTTACAATTTTATTTAATAAATAGGTAGAAATTATTGTTACCAGCTGTATGTTTTCTGTTGTTCAACGCGGGTTTAGCGCAATTTCTTAGCCTGGATCATATTATTGGTAAATATATAGACCGTAAAAGGCGGGTTCCCTTTTGAGGGGAGCTCGCCTTTATAATTGAAGGTGAGCCGCTCTTCGAGAGCGACCCACCTTTGATTGTCTATAAAAAAACGGACAAATCCATCTTGACTTGTCCGTTTTACGCTTATTGTTGAAACAAGGATCTACGCTATTTAGCAGTAACGTCCTTGATCTTTGCTTTACCAAAATCATCGGCCAGTTGGTTTAACTGGGCTGCAGATATTGTTACCGGTCCCTGATCAAACACAACACGGTAAACAAAACGAACCGATTCGCCTTTTTTCAGTTTAAGGTTAGTGGCTGTTTTACCACCGCTGAACACTTTTGCACCAAGCGGGTTGGCGGCAAATAAACCATACCCTCTGGCATGCCAGTAGGTAGGATAATTAATGTTGCTTGGGTGATCTATGATGGCAATGCTGATTGAGTCGTTCTTCATTTTACCAAACATCTTACACCATACTGCTCTTGTGCTCCATGCGCTATCGCCTGTTTTGCCGGCGCTGGTAACATAGTTACCGGTGGCCATAGCATCGGTATTTGCTTTTACAACAGTTACATTGCCTTTATCGTCGGTAAATACGCCGTCTTTTTTGCTGCTGATCTGCATTTCATGTGCTACCCGTAAACCCAGCAAACCATCTTTTGCATCGGTAAACAACACTTCCATATTTGCTTTCAGTGTTGTTATACGATCAACAATGCGCTGGCTGCCCGAACCGCTGAACTCATACTGCGTGGTTTCTTCCAGGAGTATATTGTTCTTATTGTCGACCCAGTTGGCATGGTAGGCCAGAATGCCTTTGGCGCCGTCTTCTTTTTTAATGATGCGGTCGGTTTTAATAGAACCGTACATGCCTTTTTTATCGGCCGGAATGGCAAATGAGTTATTCCAGAAATCGAGTCCATTCACGTTCTCGAAATTAAGCCACAGCCCAAGGTGATGCGGGTGATCGGTGGGGTCGCCGGCCAGTGGGTACATGGGATAACCACGAGTGAGCATGGCGCCGTTCTGTGAAAATATGGGATACAAAACCGGCTTGGCTAATGAATCGGGGTAAATAAAACTTGTGAACAGGTTATTGCCGATAATAACATTGATGGTATTCTTGTCTTTTTCCTGTACAAGCTTTACCGTTTCTTTTTTCTGGGCGAAGGATATTGAACTAATAAAACAACCGGCAGCCCAACAAAAGATCTGTTTCATAAAGGTTATATATGGTTTTTTTATGTTATTGAAAAACCTGTCACGCCGGGGGTTGTGACAGGTTTACATTCAATTACAAGTCAAACTTAATACTTAAATGCTTTTCCGCCTACCATTACTTCCTGTGTTTTTTCATCAAAGGTGGCCTTTTGACCGGTGCGTGCAGCAGCTGTGGTCATAATACACGCAATAGAATGGTTATACCCTGCTTCTACTGGCGCATTTGGCGTTTTGCGGCTACGAATGCACTCCATCCAGTTACGCACGTGGTTGCTGGTTAGTTTATCGCCACCGGTATTGGCACTGGCCACCACCGCTTCGGTATTTGATAAACTTAGCTCGGGCAGCAGGTTTGGCTGCATGCCCATATCTTCTGCAAATTTCTTTGTAAGACCGCCTTTAGGCGAAACTGTATTTGTAATGAGGTTGAGCTCACCGCCATTTGAGAAGTAAATTTCAGAGGGGCGTTCGTCGCCATTGTGCATACGGCTGCCAAAAACCACCTGAAAACCATTGGAAGGATCGTTTAACGGACCATAATCAAATACGGCTGTAATAGTATCCCAATTCTTTCTGCCGTCTTTCCACATGTAAATACCGCCATTTGCGACAACGCTGCGCGGGTGGGCCAGTCCACTGAACCAATGCACCGTGTCTATCTGGTGGCTCATCCACTGACCGGGCAAACCTGAAGAATAAGGCCAGAACAGGCGATACTCGAGGTATTTACGCGGGTCGAACGATTCGAATGGACGGTTCATGATAAAGCGTTTCCAATCGGTATCTTCTTCTTTGAGCTCTTTTAATAAAGCAGGGCGGCGCCAGCGGCCAGGCTGGTTTACATTCCAGGTAAGTTCAACCATGGTAATGGGACCAAATTTGCCGGATTTTATAAAGTCTTCAGCGGCGTGGTAGTTTGAACCGCTTCTGCGTTGCGAGCCTATTTGCACAATGCGGTCGGTTGCCTTTACAGCTTTCAGTGCGGCGCGGGCGTCTTCCATAGTTTCAGCAAAGGGCTTTTCGACATAAGCGTCACAACCGGCTTTTACCGCCTCAATGGTATGCAGCGCATGTTGAAAATCGGCTGTACTGATGAACACGGCATCTACCAGTTTTTTGCTGTATAATTCTTCGTTATTGCGACAGGCAACAATATCGTGCCCCATCTTTTCTTTCCATTGTGCAGCCCCCTCTTCCCTTCTCTTCTTCCAGATGTCAGATACGGCAACAATATCGAAATTCAGCTCCTTGTAGTGATTCATAAAACAAGGCATATGCGAACTGCGATGGCGGTCAGAAAAACCTACAACACCTACTCTTACCCTGTCGTTTGATCCTAGTATCCTTCTATAACTTTGTGCAGAAAAGCCAGCCTTTGCAGCTAATAAACCGGCTCCGGCCATAGTGGTTTGCTGAATAAACCGGCGACGAGAATTTTTCATATTCGGCAATTATTAAATTGGTTGTTTGAGTGGCAATAAAATTAAGGAGAAATAAAATACCTCCAAGCCCCCTAATAAGGAGGTTAGTTTGGAAGATGAAGATTGAGGAAGGAAGGTTGCAGGAGAAGTTCTTAGTTCTCAGTTTTTAGTTCTCAGTTTCTTTATGTGAGGCTCGCGATCGCTGTGAATCGTTAATCATGAATGGTGAGTGGTGAGTGGTGAGTGGGCTCGCTAATGTTAAGGCTAATATACTATCTTGCGGCGCCCGAACTTTATTGCCGATTGCCGATTGCCGATTGCCGATTGCCGATTGCCGATTGCCGATTGCCGATTGCCGATTGCCGATTGCCGATTGCCGATTGCCGATCACTGAAACTGCAGCGCAAAATATTCCAACGGCGTAGTTCCGCTATTCTTCAAAGAATGCAATGTTCCCGATGAAAAGAAGATGAGGTCGCCGGCAGCTACGTTTTGGGTCCCTTCGCCTATCAGCGCCAGCCCGGTGCCTTTTCTTACCAATATAATTTCCTCCTGCGGATGTTTATGTGGTGGATGACTGACCAGTCCGCCATTTAATGAGGTAACGTGCAGTTCCATTTTCTGAAACATGGCAGTAAAGCGGTCGAACACCTGGCGTCTTTCGCCTTTTTCGTTTTCCTGTACGCTCCACTGGTCCCAATCGCCGGCAAATGAACCACCGGCCCCTTTACCACGATCGGCATTGATGGGTGTAGTTGTTTTAAAACGCAACGTATAATATATGGTTTGAACCTTACCCGTGTTTTCGAAAGTATGTGCATCGCCCGGCATAATAAGCGCTACGCCGCCCGGGCCAATGATGGTTGAAGTGCTGCTTGT
Source organism: Niastella sp. OAS944 (assembly GCA_024809215.1). GTDB lineage: Bacteria > Bacteroidota > Bacteroidia > Chitinophagales > Chitinophagaceae > Niastella. The sequence continues at coordinate 250,328 of JANUBW010000004.1, forward strand.
GGTCACCTTTAGATTTCCGTCTTTAACAACAATGAGTTCTTCTGCATCGGCATGCGACAGCATGGAATGGGGTGTTTTACCCGGCTCCAATTCAACCACCTTAATATCGAGATTTGCTAAAGTTGCAGTGGCGCCATTGGCCACTTTCATAAAGCTGAAGCTGGTGTCTTTTTCAACGGCAAAACTTTTCCAGCCAAATACTTTTGAGGTTATTGTTCCTTGTTGCGCAGCTGCAAAAAGGCTGGTTAAAACGGTAATGGTCAGGAAGATAGGTCTCATGGCACAAATATAACAGGTATTCGTTATAAGATGCAATGTCCTATCTATAACGCCAATTCGTAGCATTGGATTGTGGATAACCTGGGAAAAATGAAAACCGTGCCACGGTTGCCTGCAACGACACAGAAACCATGACACGGTCAGAAATCAAACGTAACCTATTCTTTGATCAGTTTCGTTGTGGTTATTTTACCATTATGCACCAGTTTCAAAGTGTACAAACCGGCAGACAAACGGCGCGGCTCAAAGGTAGCACGGTGGCTGCCAGCCGATAAATTGCCATTCACCAGTACGGCCACTTCTTTTCCGGTAATGTCAAATACCGACAGGTATACATGACCCGATTGTTCCATATTGAATATAACCGTATTGCTTTGTTTGAACGGGTTCGGATAGGCCTGTAAGGTAGCGCCGGTTACCGGAGTGGTTGACCGGTCAATAAGCGATGAAACGATCTGCCTTTGTGTAGCAGTTGATGCATTTATCACCAGCTGCGGCGGATTGTTGCCTGCCTCTGCCGAGTTGAAGAAAATACGTGAATCGTTTGCTTCGGCGCTTTTCAGTGCCAGTGAAATGAGTTTACGCCCGGCGGCAATTTCGCTTTTGACGTAATTGGTAACATCCCAGGTTACATAGTTATATGCTGCGCTGGAAACAGCTGCCGTAGCCAAAGCAGTACTACCACTGGCAGGTTTGTTGATCCAGGTAAGGGCATTTTCTGTCCAGCTGGTGGTGGCTACCGAAAATACACTTACAGGTATGCTGGCAATTGTTGTAAGGTCAACCTTGCCATACACTTTCAATTCAACCGAATTAATAGTGCCGGTAACGGTGCTTGCATTGAACAGCAAATAGCTTTCGCGATTATTACCCGTAGCAGTACTGGGGTTCACTTTGCTCATGAGCATGGTGCTATCGGTAGTTCCATGCGTAATGGCGGCATTGGCGCCATCACGTACATACGCATCCTGTATTGGCAGTAATGTATAAAGTTGATTGTTGCCTGTACCGGTTTGAATTTTCACCTCGGTATAACTGTTCCAGGCATTCGCACTATTGCCATGCCCAACTATACGTATGTACTTGGCAGTGCGTGGCGAAAAAGTAAATGTTTCCAGGTTCAGCGAAGTACCACTGCTAACCACGTTGGAGGCTGCAGTTGTCCAGTTTAGCCCATCGGTACCTGTTAAAATATCAAATGAAGATGTACGGGTGTTGCCGCTGTAAAAAGCGATCTGCACGCCCGATACGGTTGTGGCTGTATTTAAACAGAACTGTATGTACTGGCCGTCGCCGCTGGCGCTCCAACGGGTGTTGAGATCATTATCCAACACATTCGTGGGCACATTGCCATCGTTGCTGCTGGCCGTAACAGGTTCGCAAACCGGCGTGCCGCCGCCGGGGAAATCATCGGCCGGGCTTAAAATACGTTCGCGCACCCAGGCACCGGCAGGTTTCAGTCGCGCGGTTGTCCACGGCCCATTGCTACAGGTACCTGTAGTCCATACAGCACCGGAACGATTATCGTCAGAATAGTTCCAGTTTGTCCAGCTGATCTTTTTGGTACGCATAAGATCGATGAACTGCTGCGCCATGGTGAAATCATTTGGCCCATCGCCACTGGCTTCCTGGGTACCAAACTCAGTTACAAATACAGGCAGCCTGTCGCTGGCCGTATTCAACTGGTTCAAATATGCGGTACGGTGGTCCTTTGCATAAAAGTGAAAGGTGTACATTACGTTTGCATGTGTTAACGGATTGTTGAACACATCCTGTAAAGAACCATCGCCCGACAAGCCGAATGTTGACCAGCCATGCGTGCCTACAAGAATAACCGCATCGTCGTCAATGGCACGAATATGCGGTATCATCTGATCGGCATAGGTCTTGATCTTTGCCCAGGTAGCGCCAGAGTTGGGTTCATTACAAATGTCGTAGATGATGTTATTCTTGGTTTTGTGCGCATTGGCAATAGCAGTGAAGAATGTTTTTGCGCGCGACAAATTGTAATTAGGATCGCCTGGTGTCAATTGATGCCAGTCGACCAGCGCATACATACCTCGCTCGGTAGCTTCTTCAATAAGGCGGTTTACCTGCGCCGTAAAACCTGCCGGATCGGTTTCATAACCACCTTCCTGTACGTACAGGGAAATGCGCAGCACATCGGCGCCCCAATCATAAGCAAGGGCATCGAGCGAGGCTTCGGTTAAACAGCTTCCCCACCCATACCATTGAATACCGTGCGTGCTCATACCACGCAACTGAATGGGATTGCCATACTGGTTACATAATTTAGTACCGATCACGCGCAGCTGGCCGTTCTTGGCCACTGGTGTTTGCGCGTTTGCTACTGATGCGGTTAGCAGCAACAGTAAGCTCCATAAGAGACGATTTGGTGTTTTTCTCATTGGATGGTTTGTTTATTTTAGGTTAACAATCTTCCTCATCATCACCTTTCCATCAACAACAAACTTTAACCAATAAACTCCCGCGGCAAGTTGGTTAGCATTGAACGTTGTACGATGAATACCGGCTCTGGCCTGTGCATTCACCAGCATGCGTACCTGCCGCCCGGCAACATCGAGCACGGTTAGCTGTACATGCCCATCTTTTTCGAGCTGGTAAGTAATATTGGCGGTTGATGTAAATGGATTGGGATAACTGGTTAGCATAGTGCTTGATGCCGGTGCGTCTTCCGCAACCCGCGCAGCAACGGTATTGGGCAGAATAACTACTTCGGTATAACTGTTCCAGGCATTTACACTATTGCCATGGCCCACAATACGTACGTATTTTGCAGTTACAGCTGTAATGTTAAATGTTTCCAGGCTGGCGCTTGTACCACTGCTAACACGGCCAGCGGCAGCAGTTGACCAATTAATGCCATCGGTGCCTGTCAAAATATCAAAGGTAGAGGTGCGTGATGTGCCGTTATAAAAAGCGATCTGCACACCGGTAACGCTTCTGGCATTCTCTAAACAGAATTGTATCCATTGGCCATCGCCACTGGCGCTCCAGCGGGTGTTAAGATCATTATCCAATACATTGCCGGGCACATTGCCATCATCGGCACTGGCAATTACAGGCAAACAGTCAAGCGCATCGCTGCCATTATGCCCAACCATGGAAGCAGAAAGTATCCGTGCAATTACAGGCCCGGTTGAAGTTTCATCGGCGCCCTTATCAAGCGGCGAGGTGCGGCTTTGTCCGTCCATATCCACCGTAACAGCTGCATATGTTCCGGTAGCTGTACCAATAGCCGGACTGCCACTTTGCAAATGAAAAGTTCCGGTAGCATTACGCGCCAGTAATGGATTTACCGAAGTATAGCCACCCGAAGGCATGGAGCCGGCGCCATTGGTTTGGTAAATAATATTACCGCTCCATACCGCACCGGTATACGGGCCGGCAATAGAAGCCGCGGCGCCCCCACCCTGTACAATATTATTGGCAACGGTTGTATTGGTAGCGCCTAGCCCATTGGTACGACCGCTTTGGGTAATATTGGCTGTATTATTTACAAGGGTATTGAAAGCAATGAGCACGCGGTCGGGCCGGTCGTGCACAGTAAGCGCATCGCCATCGGCCACTTCGCCATCGCCATTACCAATATTGATGGCCGGGTTACAGTTCTCGAAGTGATTGCTGAAAATAGCATGATCATCGCCAAAAATCCGAATGCCCGGGGTATTGATAAAATAATTACCATATACCAGGCAACGGTTGCCATGGCGCAGCGTAAACTGGGCAGGACAATTCCTGATGGTATTATAACGAATAGTAACAGCCGATGCTTTTATGGAGATCATTTCGTTCTCGCCTTCACATTCTTCAAATACATTATACTCTACAATGCTGTTGCTATTTGAAAGACTTAAACCACTCAAGCCAAACTGAAGCGTTTCAGCGCCATTTCCCGTTTGAGGTTGCTGGTCCCAAAAATAGTTATGATGAATATGCAGCCGCTGGGCGATCTGGCTGCCAGAGCCGCGAACGGCAATAAAGCGACCCAGTGCATTTTTATGTTGAAAGGTGTTGTAATCAACTTCATGATCGTTACCATTCAACAACAGGTTTTCGCCTTCGCCCGGTGTTTCAAAAATATTGCGCGTCCACCGGCAAAAGCTGGTGCCGGTACCCATGGTAGCCTGCGAAGCGCTATGGGTGAATTTAAATCCTTTAATGATGATATACTTTGCGGGACTAACGATATTGAAACCGTTTGTTCCGCCAATAACAGCGCCGCCAATTGATGCCGCCTGAATGGTGATAGGCGCTGTAGCTGTGCCTTGTTTATTAACAGTAATATCGGTACTGGCGGTGTAAGTACCATTGGCAAGAATAATGATATCGCCGGCAGCGGCGTTATTAATAGCCGTTTGCAGGGCCGATAATGAAGTTACAGTAATAGTAGCTGCAGTAAGGCATGCGGGCATTACATAAAGCAATACCAGCAATGAGTAAATTTTTTTTCTCATTGTTTTGATGATTGTTTTAAGGTCATTTAACTGGCATGGCAATCCCGGGCAGGGTTTTATATGCTGCCAGCTAAATGAACAGGAATAAAAGGGGGACTATACTTTTCCTGCAAATCCTTGGAACAATGGTGCGAAGAAGGTTGAAATATAACTGCCGGATGCTCCTGCACAAATCGCACCGCAATTATTAAATGGGGAAAACTAAAGGGAGTTTGCAGGAAATTAATGCAAAGGCGTGTTAGTAATAAGAGTATACATTACCGATATACTCAGCAGTAATCGTTTTTTTCATGTGACAAGCGTTTTGATGAATGGTTATAACAAACGAAGTAACCATATTTTACCACCCGCGCTAGTAGGGGTATTGGCTGTTAAATAAACTATTTTAACACGAATAGCAGTAAAGCATAATATTTCACCGTACGCCTGCTAATTTGTACATTGCAAGCCAACCAGACCAATAACAGTTAACAATGAGAGCATTGCTTTGGGTAATATGCCTTACCCTTTTCACTTCTACGATAGCGCCTGCACAGCCAACCGGCAACCCAATTATTCCCGATCTTATTGCCGACCCCAGTATTGTAGAAATTGATGGTACATTCTATTGCTATGCCACTACCGATGGCTATGGTCAGGGACTTGCCAAAAGCGGCCCACCGGTGGTATGGTATTCAAAAGATCTTGTGAACTGGAGCTTTAAAGGCACGTCGTTCTTCCCCGCAGCAGTTGGGCAATTATACTGGGCGCCCAGCACGGTAACCAAAGTAAAAGGTAAGTATTACCTGTACCCTACCATTAACCACGATATTCATGTAGCAATGGCCACCTCGCCCACAGGCCCCTTTCATATAGCCAATGGCGGCGATACATTTACCGGTGCCGATGCGCCAAAACCGTTGGTTACCGACAAAGGTCCCAAGGGCACCAAGGGAATAGATGCCGAAGTGTTCATTGACGATGATGGTAAAGCATATATGGTTTGGGCGCAACGTGGCGCAGCCCGGGTTAACCCCGATATGATCACACTAGATACTACTGTAGTGGTACTTACCAAACGCAAGGGTTATTCAGAAGGGCCGTTCCTGTTCAAAAGAAAGGGTATTTATTACTATCTGTATACTTTATCGGGACATGAAAATTACCAATACGCTTATATGTTCAGCAAGGTATCGCCATTGGGCCCGTTTGAAGCGCCCGAAAACGATATAATTGCTACTACCGACCGGGCAAAAGGTATTTACGGCCCCGGCCATGGTTGTGTATTTAATGTAAAAGGAACAGATAATTATTATTTCACCTATCTGGAGTTTGGCCGCGGCAGCACCAACCGCCAGGTATGGGTTGATAAATTGTTGTTCAATGAAGATGGTACAATAAAACCGGTAGAACTTACCCATACAGGCGTTGGCCCCATACACCCGGCTAAAAATGCACTAAAAACACAAGCCATCAAAAGTGCAACTGCCTCCAGTTCATTATCCGAATTAAAAGTAAAACCCATCAAAGATTCCACCCTCAACAGAACAGAAACGTATGTGCCGCAAAACGCCATCGACGCTTCTAATGGTACGCGGTGGATGGCAGCAACAAATGATTCCCTTGCTACATTTACCATAGACCTGGGTTCGGCCAAAAAAGTAAACCGGTTAGACACTTACTTTGTAATGCCAACAGCCGGGCATGCGTATCAACTCGATTACAGCACCGATGGAAAAACCTGGAAACGGTGCGGCGGTCATACCGATATTCGAATACAATCGCCCCATATAGATTTACTTACCATTACCGCGCAGTACCTGCGGGTAAGCTTTATAAAAGGAACACCCGGCATATGGGAGGTGAAAGTTTATTAATTTGCCATTATGCACGAATCTCTGATAAACAGAATACAGCAATTCGTTCCGTTAAGCGATACAGAAAAAGAATTGATACGGCAATTGTTTAAAGTGAAAACATTTGCCCGGGGTGAGTACTTTTTGAAAGAAGGACAAATATGCCAGCATGTGGGTTTTATACAAAAAGGACTGGTACGATATTACATCAATAAAGAAGGTGAAGAACTGATCTATGGATTTGGGATGGAAGGCTATTTCGCCTGCAATTACGAGAGTTTTCTCGACCATTCCATTTCAACCAAGAACATCCAGTTCATTGAAGACAGTACCCTGTTAATGATCACTCATGCCGGCCTGCAACAATTTTATTCCGATATAAAAGGCGGCGAACGTTTTGGCCGTCTTATTGCCGAACACATCTTTGTTGAATCGGTAAAACAGATCAGTTCTTTGTATAGTGATCCACCGGAGCTCCGTTACCGCAAATTCCTTGAATCGTACCCCGAACTGCTGCAGCGTATACCACAATATCATATTTCTTCATATGTTGGCGTAAAACCACAATCGCTTAGTAGAATAAGAAAAAGGATACTGGGATGATTTATTCTGTTAAGGCCTGGAGGCGGTAGCGCCTGTATTGTTCATCATCTCAATACTGCCACTCTTCGACATACTGGAACTAAGCAGAAAACTCTGTTCTTTCTTTCCATAAATAATACGCACAAGGGCGGTATTGGGTGGGTATTCGCCCAGACTTTCGGCATATATCACCAGCCGGTTGGGATAATCGGGAAACAGCGGTAGCTTAACGATATATGGTTTTTCTTTCAGGCTTAGTTTTGGCACAATCAGCTGGCCATTGTAAAACACGCTGATGGTATCGCCATCAATAATGCCATTGTCCATAAAACGTATTTCAACGCTATCGGCGTTTATGACGTATCGGTTTGGCGTGCTTACCGTTCGGCCGGCAAAGAATTCGCGCCCAACCATTGAATCTTTATAAACGGGTTTTATAAAGTTAAACCCATTGCCAACGCTGGCGGTTTTGGCGGTTGTGCCGCCTATATTTTTGGTATTGGCAGTATTGACGGGTGTAGCGGCTGTTTTGTTATTGAGTTTGCGCGGCGAAAGATCGGGTTCGTACAAAAAGGCCGCTTTATACACCAGGGAGCCGATGTCTTTGGAATAGCGCGCCACTATATTACAAAGTGTATCGCATCTTCTTTCGCCCTGTAAAACCACGCTATCGCCAACTTTTTCAAAACTGTACTTCATACTGTCGCACAGGTTGCAATGTTTGGCCCAGGTATAGCGGCCCGGCGGATCTTTAAAGTAAACAACCTCTTTTAATTTGGTCATGATGTGGTGGGCGTAAATGCGGCCTGTAATACGTGTATGTAGCCGTACAGAGGTATCGCTGGGCAAAATGCATTGCACTATACCTTCGAACGATGAGCCGTTCACCTTGTTGATCTGTAGCCGGGTATCGAAGGTTTTTGTAAGCTTGCTCTTCTCACCAAAATAAACACCGCTCCAGGTTCCTGTTAACCATTTATTTTCCTGGCCATAACCATTTAATACAATAAGCAAACAAACCAGCTGAATTAAAACCAGTATATATCTTGTCATTATTGGTACAGTTGTACAATTAGCAACTACTGTACGGTTCAGGGAGTTCGATCAGGGGTGGGGAAAAGTGAGGCAATTTAAAGCCAAAAAACATGCCGGCAAAAATGAAAAAAATGAATGATGAAAGCCAGTGAATTATGAAGTTTTAACGAATAAATAAGCCCCGACAAAAGCGTCGGGGCTCATCCTCTCAAACATGTAGTATTCGGAACCTATTTAAATCGTCTTTTTAAGCCACATTTAACACCGGCTCGTGTTGTTTATCCAAAACCCGGGAAAACAATGTATCATCGAGCAGATCTTTTACAGATTTAATAATAAAATCCGGCGCATATCCAAACTGATCGAGGTCTGCCTCCCGGGTTACCCCCGACAGGGTCAATACCGTTGTAAAACCCATAGAGCCGGCTCCTAATATATCGGTGCTCATGGTATCGCCGATCATAATGGTTTCGTCGGTTGACAATTGTAAGATCTTTCGCGCCATACGCATCATTACCGGACTGGGTTTACCAACACTGAACGCCTGTTTGCCGGTAGCAAATTCGAGCATTGCGACAAATGCGCCACAACCGGCCCGGTACTTTCCACTACCTACAGGGCAATTAGGATCGAGATTGGTAGCAATGAGCTTCGATCCGTTCATGATCATGTTGATGGCTTTATCAACCGACTCAAGCATAATCGTTCTACCCTCGCCTATGATCACATAATCCGGATGATCGTCAACAATTGAATAACCCACATTATGCAGCTCGGTAAGCAAACCACCTTCGCCAATAACATATGCGGTACCATGTTCTTTACGTGATGCCAGGTAACGGGCTGTTGCCATAGCACAGGTAAAAATATCTTCGTCGTTTACATTGAAACCTAATTTGCGCAATTTGTAGCACACATCGCGGGGAGTACGCTGACTGTTGTTTGTTAAGAACAAAAAAGGATACCCTTTTTCACGCAATGAATTGATAAACTCAACAGCTCCGGGAATGGGTTCACTGCCTTTGTAAATAACTCCATCCATGTCGATAAGAAAGCCCTTTTGTGCCATAGGTAAATATTTTTATGATTAATAATTGCTTGCTTTTCCAAAATGGCATGCAGGACAAGCGGCAATCATAATAAGGTTGCACTCAGGCAAGAAATTGAAAAATTACAGGCAAGAAATTTTGGCAAGAAGTTAAGTAAGAGATGGAATGCAGATCCTGTACAGGCAAGTACTATTCGCTAAACGTTAAGTGGCTACGTGTTATTGTAAAGAGCTGAACAAATATAGGAGTTAATAACACAAAAACAAGTAGTGCCTTTATTAAGGAATCGTGAATGGAGAGTGGTGAGCGGTGAGCTGCTTTCAATAATATGATCTATGTAATGTTATTTGTAGAAATATTGAATCAACAAGCGGAATTATATGATATAGTATGTTAGAAAATATTTTTCACATTTACTAAAACGGCAATCGTGAATCGGCAATCGGCAGTAACACCCGTGAAACGGCAAACGTGAAACGTGAAATAAAATACAGTTGTATGCTGACGCACAGAAGGCCTTTATCAACTTTTATCACCTCTATCAACTTTTCAACTTACCCGTCAACTCCCCTCCTCCATATCTTTTAATGCTTTATTGTAACGATACAACACCTCAACATATTTCTCCAGCACCGGCAACAACAACCAACCGGTTGCTTTGCCATCAACCAGCATAAAATAATATTGAACGGCGCGCCGTATGTCTTTTTGTTCAAGACAGATCCATAAACGTGTGAGCCAAAAATTGACCACCTCCGAAGAATGATATTGTTCATAACCCGGCACGGCATCGCGAATATCTACATGCGCGTAAATGTTCTCAAACCGGTCATCGGGCTCATGCTGAATAAGCCCGCCCAGCGCCAACGTGAAATTAAGTACCGGATAATATTTATACATTTTAAGTGCATGCTGTTTTGCAGTTGCACATACAGCGCTTAAATCGAGCAATATACCCTGTTCATATATAGTTTGCAATGCAAGCGGATTGTGCGCATACTTATTTGCAAGGGCGATCATCTTCTTTTCATACGTTTGCATCAACTGCTCATTGTTACGGTCGAGCAATTCGGCCAGGTCGTCGGTTTGTTTGGTAACCTCTATGTGTTCTTCAAAATGTTCTTCCAGTATATTATTGGGATCTTCAGCACCATGCCCTATTTCATCCCACATCTCATGCCACATCACTTCTTCGGCAGCTGTACAGGTATTTATTTCGGGCGGCAATAAACGCGTAAGCAATTCTGCATGAATAGTTATTTGTTCAAGCACAGAACGTTGTTGAACCTTATCGGTATTCAACATATCATCTGAGCGAATACTTTGCACATTACTTAAACTTACTTCACCAGCGGGAATGGTATCTATGTCGAGGTTAATAGCCACCACCTCTTCACGCAAACGCGGCGCACCCTGCTCTTCAATAGTGTAATAATAATTCCCCTCGCCGGCATATTGTTTTAATTTGGCGAGTATTTCGGCAAACTGGCCTGCTTTTTCAACAATTAAATGCGGCAACCCATCGGTACCTACCGGCACTTCAATAACAGGTACTTCATGATCGTCTTCTTCCAGTATAAAACGGGTAATTTCAAAATTATGATGGGGATGAATATCAAATTCAAGGGCAAAATCGTGACCGGCAAAAATAATATTATGCGCCAGGGCATAATCTATTTCCTTAAAATCGGCCAACTCGCGGCTATAAGAAGTAAAAAACTCGTCTTCAGACGTATTGAAAAAAAATACAGTATCTTTTACACCCAGGCATAACAGATCGATGCGATATAAACCTATTGTAACATTTCCATTCGCGTGTTTACGCATTACCGAAACATTGGCGATCTGGCTTTCTTCCCAATCTTTATTCACCATACACTTAGTAAGGGGCAATGTGCGCGCTTTAGTTTGCACAAATTTCCGGGGAGACAGCGTTTGCATACCTGAGTATTTTATTGTTGTGGGTTGCGTTCGTTCCGCAAATGAGATCGAACCGTAATGTTGCAGTTAACAATCGTTATTCATACTTTCAAACAGCAGTTGTTCCTGATACTTCAAAGTAAACACATTTTACATTGCAACGGATCAAAAGTTGTTGTCAATATTTGCACACATTTCTCAACAATAATGATAAAACCCTGCTGTATATTGTTTTGCGAACAACAAATAATTTGACATGGATCATTAAATTTTATTAACCCCTTTGTGGTATTGGTATGCCGCGTACAAAAGCCTAGATTTGATATTCGTTATAGTCCCACTCCTACCCATACACCTTTAAACAAACGATATGTATTCGCCAGCAACATTAAAAAAGCCGCTAACATTGCTTTTATTTGTAGTTGTACCCGCAATAACCTGCATTTTTACCAGCTGTAGCAGCACAAAAATAATTACAGAATACGATTGTGCCGATGCTACCAACATTAATAAGGACACAACCGTTTGGCATTACTTCTGGGGACTGAAACAATCAAAAGACATACGACCACAATGCGATAAACGTTATAATCACCTGAATAAAGTAGTAATAAAAAGCACGCCGGGTAACGTGTTACTAACAGTTATTACGCTTGGTATTGTAATTCCACAAAAAATTTCCTGGTGTTGTTCGCCGCCTAATCTTCAACCCGGGCATCTCGGAAATTAGGTAAAGTTGACAAGTTAACAGGTTGACATGTTAACAAGTCAAAAAACAATCAGACCGCTGAATTCAGGACAACCTTGTCATCTGTTAACGTATCAACTTATCAACTCTTCCTTATGTTACCTGAAGGTATCACATTGCTTCTTATAACCAACTGGCAGAACGGTCATCAAAACTTTACGGTTAACCTCACAAAAGATGCAAGCTTTAACCTGCGACTGCCCTTTGCCTTTACCGAGCAGGAAAAGAATTATCACGCCACTACTAAAAACTTTCAATGGCTTATTCAGCATGCTATTGATAACAACATCCGTTTGCGTGCCATGGGTAATGGCTGGAGCTTTAGTGAAGTGGCCGTTTGTAATGGCGGCATTGTAGATACCCGGGAGTTGCGTACTTTTTTTTCAATTGGTAATAGTTTTTTATCACCCCAATACCTGGCCACTGGTAAAACTGCACAAGATGTTGTATTTACCCAATGTGGCATGAGCATTTTGCAATTGAACAAAGAACTGGAAGATGAAAATGGCTGGTTACGGTGCCTGCGCGCTTCGGGCGCCAGTAACGGACAAACCATTGCCGGCGCTACAGCTACCGGCACTCATGGCGCGGGTATAAAAGCAGGCGCTGTTCATGACGCTATTATAGGTTTACACATTATCACCGGCGCCAACCGGCATGTTTGGCTCGAACGGGCATCGTACCCCGTAGCATCGCAGGCGTTTACCGATTGGCTGGGGGCAGAAGTTTTTCGGGATGATGAATTGTTTAATGCCGCCGTGGTAAGTTTTGGCAGTTTTGGTTTTATTCATGGCGTGCTGCTTGAAACAGAACCTATTTACCTGCTTGAAAAATATACTGCGGCCAATATTCCTTACAACGACAAACTGAAACAAGCCATCAACGAATGGAAGTTTGAAGCGTTGAATGAATTTCTTCCCTTTCCGCCCGAAAGCCCCGGCCGTAGTTTATATCATTTTGAAGTGGTAGTAAACCCACATAGGTTTGCGGCCAATGATGCCGATAAAGGTGTTTTTCTAAAGGCCATGTACAAAACGCCATACCGCACCGATTATACTAAACCTGAACCGCCACCAGGCAATTTTCAATATGGCGATGAATTGCTAGGGCTCATTCAAACCATTCTTGATAACATTGGTAAAAAGCTTACACAAAAACTGGTGCCCCCGTTGGTAACGAAACTGTTTCCATTGGCATTTGCATCAAACGAACAGGTTACCGGCACCATAGGCGAAATTTTCACCAATACAAAATTTCGTGGTAAGGCGGCCAGCGCGGCCATTGCTATTGATAGCGCCAATGCAAGCCGTGCTATTGAAGAAATTGTAGCTATTAACGCCAAAGTACCTTTCGCCGGCGGACTTGCCCTGCGTTTTGTAAAGGGCACCAGGGCAACTTTGGGCTTTACCAAATTCGAAAAAACCTGTGTGCTTGAAATGGATGGGGTTGAGAGTGCCAGCAGCCGAAAATTTTTCAGTAGCGTATGGAACCGCTTTGAAGAAATTGGCTTAGAGTATACACTTCACTGGGGCAAAATAAACTTCAATCTGAACGAAGCCCGCATTCGCAAAATGTATGGCGATGCAAACATTAATAAATGGCTTACGGCCAGACATAAGTTGTTAGATGATGTTACACAGAAAGTGTTTACGAATGAGTTTATGGAACGTACAGGCTTGAGTTCATGAGTTGTTCAGTTATTCGGTTGTTCAGTTTTCAGTTACGAACTGAACAACTGAATAACTTACAAACTAAACCTTCACATATATCTTCTTCTTATCCATCCACCACCCAATTACCCAACATAGCAACATATAAGCAATGGCTTGTAACAACGAACCAACATACGGAGTGGCGTGAATAAAGATGTTTTCATACAGCCAATGGAATAAGGTTTTTCCGGAAGGCAGCCTGAATGTGTTCCATACAAACACCAGTAACTCCGACAGCATATAAATGAACAGCGGGTTCTTGCCAAACACCTGAAAGAAAGGTGTCCAGGAAGTTTTTTGTTGAATGTCGGCTATGTAAACAATGGCAGCCAGAATAAGACAATCGAGCCCAACGGTGTGTAAAACGAAGGAGCTTGTCCAGAGTTTTTTATTGATGGGGAAAGAATAATTCCAGAAATGCGCCAACACCAGCAAAGTAAAACCGGCCAGCATCAATTTTGTAAGCGATTCATAGGTACCGCCTTTCTCCTTTAAATATTTTCCAACCCAAAAGCCTGCCACTACATTACCAATTGCCGGGAATGTACTTAAAAAGCCTTCGGGGTCAAATGGCACACCACCATTGCCATGGTATAAATGATCGGGGCCAAGCAGCAACAGATCGAGTTTTACCACTGCATTACCCTGTAGCGACAACGGGTCGGGCGCATCGCCAAAGAAATACATTACGGGGTAATACAAGATCAAAATGGCCGCAGTGATAATAACAGTTGTCCTGAATTTTAGGAAGTAAAGCATTAACGAGGCAAAACAATAGGCCAGTGCTATGCGTTGCAAAACGCCAAACACCCGTGTTTTGTCGAAGGGCAGCCAAAGATATTCACCCGTTTTTTCATCCAACCGCACAAAGGGAAACCAGTACATGAGGTAGCCCAATAAGAATATAAGCAGGGTGCGTTTGAATATTTTGGTAAGAACAAAAGACGTTGAGGCCGCTTCCCACTTCGGCATTACAAAACTCATGGCATTGCCAACAGCAAATAAGAAGGATGGAAATACCAGGTCTGTAGGCGTAAACCCATGCCATTTGGCATGTAGTAATGGCGCAAAAGTATGATCGCCATCGGGAGAGGTATTCACAATGATCATGAAGCAGATCGTCATGCCCCTGAAAACGTCAAGGGCCAGGAATCGCTTTTGTTGTTGCATGTAGGCTTAAGAATTAGCGTAGCAGTAATTACCTGAACGGTTCGAAAGTAATAAATTCAGCCGAACATGCAAACTTTGGTCTTGTTAATGACGAATAAAAGCACTCAACGCTTTGATCTTGTCGGTATTAATATAGTCAACCTTCAGGCTCATCAATTGCTGCCAGGTGTTTTTTGTATCGGGCGCGCCCCAAAAACGAACGGGTTTGCCCAAGGTATGCGCCCGGCTGATGGCCTGTTGCAGGGTATCGCGCTGTGCAGGGAGCAGCTCGCCTTTTCCATTCCAGCTGGTGTATTTTTTGAACTCGGCGCTTAGCATCACAATGCGGGCAAGTGCTTCGGTAGAATATTCCAGCTGCAATTCCCCATCGAACCAAATAAAGCGTGGGTAAGAAGCCCAGGTATTCGCATTAGGCCGGTTGCCGCTGATGGCAATTTTCAGCGTAGCGCAATTGGTAAGCGCCGGGTATTTTTGTAATAATTCAACAAGTGTACCCAGGGTAGTATCGCCGTTTGTTTTCAGATCTATCATAAACTGCAGGCTACGTGATGTATCGGCATAAATATAACCTTTGTTCTTTTCAACATATGCTTTTAATGGCTTCAGGTACAGGTCCTCCAATGTGCGATGTGTAACCAGTTCTTCTTTCTTATGCGCCACCAGTAATTCGCCATTCTGCCAAAAAATATCCGCTTCAATTGACCCGAACATTTCGTTATAAGCAGTGGTTAATGGAACACGTTGTTCATAGTCATTATGAGAATGGGCATTTGCCGCAGTGTAAGAAATTGGCTGTGCAACAGAAACTGTGCTTATAAGAAGCATTAAGAAAAAAAGTATCTTATTCAATGCTATTAGTTATTAAGTTGTTCAGTTAGACGCACAATATAGAGATTATAGCCGCCATTAGCAGCCATTTATAATTAAGAAATTATTAGCTACCATTCCTGCCCGATATTTTCTATTTTGGAGCCAGAACCCTACTCCATGCCTGCAACCCGCATTCAACTTATTGTTCTCATCATTAGCGCCGGCCTTTTGAGTTATTGTACAAGTCCCATACGCGCTGAAAAAAAACACCTTATTGGCCTGCAACCTATTGGCCCATACGATAAACAGCAACTACAATTTATTCAAAACGAACTGCAAAGCTTTTTCAAAACCCGGGTAGTAGTTCTTAATGAGACCACCATGCCCGCCGCCTTTTTAAATACAACCAAAGGTGAACGTTACTCCGCCGATTCACTCATAAGATGGCTGGCCCGAAATACCCCGGATTCAATTTACAAAGTAGTTGGACTTACCCATAAAGATATTTTCACCACCAGGTACGCAAACGGAGCAATCAAAAAGCCGGAAAATACCTATACCGTTTGGGGCATTTTTGGAATGGGTTTTAAACCCGGAAGATCGTGCGTGGTTAGCGATCATCGTTTACATACCAGCAACATGCAGCAATTCAAACACCGCATTCGTACAGTTGTCATTCATGAATTGGGACATAACCAGGGTCTCGATCATTGCGCTACAAAGAATTGCATTATGAGCGATGCCAATGAAAGTATAAAAACGGTTGATAATAGTTCAAATCAGTATTGTAAAAAATGTAAAGACAAGTTATCGGGTTAGCCTTACCTCTCTCGTCTATTATGTAGGCCGAATTCAGCTTAGTCCGCTATCATTTCTCAGGGAAAATGGGCAGTTTCCGAATAACATAGGTTCATATTCCCGGAAAAACAGTTTGTTTCCCGGAGAAACACATCATTCTTCCGGGAAATTTTAATTATTCCCGGAGAAATTCTCATTTTTCCGGGAAAATTATCTTTTGCCAATTGGAATTGGCTAATTGCCACCGGCAATTAGCCAATTCTCCGGAGAATCATATCAAGTTTGTTTCCCGGAAGAATGGTTCGCTTTTCCGGAAAAACGACTTTATTTCCGGAGAATAGATTCATATTTCCGGGAAATTTTGAATTTTCCCGGAAAATCATATCGTTTTTCCGGAAAACTGACCTATTTCTCACGGGCAATTATATAATTACTGATGGAAATGGGTTCATTTTCCGGAGAATTATATCATATATCTCTACATTAAATCACTCCACATTCTAAAAACAAAAAACCTTCCCAGGGCAATTAGCCCCGAGAAGGTGAAAGAAACGGATCAAAAAGTGGAACTATCGGGTTATCATTGAACAGTAATAGGAATTTCCTGCACTTCGCCCTTTTCACTATACCGGTTTATATTGGCCGAAACAAACGTAGCCTTATAAGTACCAGCAGTATTATAAATATAATTGAGCGACGACATGCTTGTGGTCATGTTCTTCAAAGGGGTGCCGGTATCGGGTAACACCTTCTTTACGTTTATGGGTTTTGATACCACCCAGCCTTCTGTATCGGCTACGGAATTAGCATCTGAAGTATAACCTTTTATGCCTAGCTGCGTGGTAGAGATCGTCCAGGCAATGGCAGGCACTTTCATTGGCACCGCTTTAAAACCAACGGTAGATTCGCCAATGCCAAGCACTTCAAATGAAGTACTATCCTTCAACACATTATCTACCGCCAGCAATTTAATAGCCCAGGTTCTTTGTGCAGTGAGCGCCTTGCCGGTATACTTAAACGCTATATATAAAGGTTTATCACCATCAACATAAGGGAACAGATCTATATTACCTGATTTAGTATCTGCAGCACCGGCCAACGTCGCTTCTGCGGTAATGTCGGTCCAGGTGGCCTGATAAACATTAAGCGAATCATACACGCCCGAAAAGTTGGTTGACACCAGCAAACGCAGGGTATTCGTTTGTTTACCAACAGTTGCTGTTGAAGTGAACGACAACACGGGTTTGCCACTGTCTGCAGTTAACCTGTCGCGGTATTCGTACCGGTGATAAGGCTCGCCCGAATAAAATGTAAGGTACCAGGGATTGCCGGTGAAGGCAAACTTCACTGTATCGGATGTGGTATATATCTCTTTATCTGACGTAACTGTAAAGCCGGTTGCATCAACCTCTTTTTTATTACAGGCTACTCCAAATAAGATAGCTATTGTTATGATGAAAATTCTTTGCATTAGGATTTTTTTATGAGTTGTCAGTTGTGAGTGGTGAGTGATTACCAGAATGGGTTCTGCACCATTTTCTTGTTCAACGACATTTCGGCTAATGGAATGGGATACAGTAAATGCCTTTCATTTACACTGGCTGCATTTACAGCTGCATATTGAAAAGATGCATTCGCCCTTGCCCTGAATTCGTCTGCTACATCTTGCATAGTTTGCACAAAAATTCCCCAGCGAATAAGATCGGGTTTACGCAATCCCTCAAAACACAACTCACGTGCACGCTCATTTCTAATTTCTGCCCTGAACCCTTCCTGGGTGGCAATTGTTGTATCTGCCAACCTGGCCCTTTTGCGTACCAGGTTCAATGCTTCATGGGCCAGTGCCGTAGCACCGGTAACTTCGTTCTCAGCTTCGGCCAGCATCAGCAGCACATCGGCATAGCGCAACATGGGAAAATTGGTTGGCGTATAGTTCTTGGTCTTTGGCGACACCACCTCATATTCCCGGCGCCATTTGGCACAGTTACGTCCATAAATATTGCTGGCAGCCAAAGTTGTTTTTACCCCGGCGGTATTCATACTGTATGTAGAAATAGTCCAATCCCTGCGTACATCATTAGGTGCATACAAAAAATATTGCCTGTAGGTAGTACTGTTGAACCCGTAAGCATAACCAACGTCTTTAAGTATATCATCGGTTGCCCGGCACAATACGCCATTCTCATTGCCTATGCGGCCTCCTTCGCGATAGGGATCAGTATTGGTGCCATAGGCTTCGGCCTCCCAAATACATTCCTTATTATCTTCAACATCGGCACATTCATTAATAAATATTTTTGAAAATTCGGGGTTCAGCATATGCTCACCGCTCTCCTTTACTTTCAATGCCCATTCCCGCGCATCTTTAAACTTTTCGGTATCATGTAAAGGGGCGCCGGCCATGGTTAAAAATACCCGCGCTAAAATGCCGCGCACGGTTGATTTGGATACTTGTCCCGATGAACCGATCTCCGAAGATGTTTTCACCAACGTTTCAGCTTCTTTCATATCGGCAATGATCTGCGCATATACTTCTTTGCTTGGTGTACGTTCAATATCTACATTATTTACCGATGTCGATGGCAACAGTTTCAATGGCACATCGCCATAATACTGCACCAGCGTAAAGTAATAGAAGCCGCGCAGGAACAGGGCTTCTCCTTTTGCAATGGCCCGTTTGCCATTATCCATTTCGGCTTTGTCGATATTGAACAGCAGCGTATTCGCTCTTTCAATACCGGTATACAGGTTGCGCCAAAGCCCGCCTACATACGTATCGGAAGCATCATAATTATATCTGAATGGGCCCGAGGGGAATGTTTGATACGAAAAAAACGACTCATCGGTAGTAGCATTGTGCCTGATGGGAATTTGTCCGCCCCACATGGTTTCCTGGCCTACAATATCATATATGCCGGCCAGTGCCGATTTTACGTCGTTCTCGTTGGAATAATAAGCATCGGGACCAAGGAAATGCGGTTTCTTATCAAGAAATTTTTTGCAACTGCCCGCCACTGCGATCATCACAGCCAGCGAACCCAGTAAAAAAAATCTTCTTTTCATATTATTATCGTTATTGATCTAAACAATTTTATTACGTTTCAGGTATTGGTTACAGCGACAAATTCAAACCGGCTGTTATTGTTCTGGCACGTGGATATGCCGAATAATCGAAGCCTGGTGTAAGCGCTGAATAACCGATCGATACTTCAGGATCGGAACCGGAATATTTCGTCCAGGTTAACAGGTTCTGCGCAGCTAAATAAAGCCGGCAGCTTTTGATCTTTATATTGCGCAATAATTTTGAGCTAAGGGTATAACCCAACGCAGCGGTTTTAAAGCGCAGGTAACTACCATCTTCAATAATGCGGGTTGAATAAACATAACCTGGCTGGCCACCGGCACGGGGTATATTGCTGGTGGGGTTCTCGGGCGTCCAGCGTCCTTCGAAGCTTGCATACTGATTGAGATAGGTTTTGTTACCGATCTCAAAATTCAACCTGTTGGCATTTACGAGATCATTGCCATACGACCATTGGAAGAATATATTCAGATCGAAACCACGGTACTTGAAAGTATTGCTTAAGCCACCGATATGAACGGGCAACCCACGACCAATAACCGTACGATCATTTTCGTTTACCAATTTATCATTGTTCAGATCACGATACTTGGCATCACCTGGTTGAATGGTGTTGCGGGTAGCGCCATTGGTAGTTATATTGTCTCTCAGGATATATTTACCGTTAATATCCTTGTCAAAATCTTCATACTGGTAAACCCCGTCATAAATGAAACCATACATTTGACCCAACGGTTGCCCCAGCTTTGAGATATATAAAGGAACTGAAGAATACCATGAGTCCCAGGCCATATTAGAGGTCATACTTTCCTGGTTTTGGGCAAGCGCCATCACCTTACTCTTATTGAACGAGATATTAAAGCTGGTGTTCCAGGTAAAATCTTTATTGCTAACATTGGTTGTGGTTATACCGAGCTCGAATCCTTCGTTCTGTGTTTTACCAATATTCTTATAAGCTGTAGGATAACCGACTGTTGGCGGTAATGCCGCATTCAGCAACAGGTTGTCGGTTGTTTTTTTGTAATAATCAACGGTAAGGGTAAGACGTTGTTTAAAGAAACCTACATCAAAACCGAGATCGGTTTGCGTGGTATTTTCCCATTTCAGGTCTTCACTGGCCAAACTTGCCAGTACGGCGCCCTGTTGCGGAGTATTATTGAAAGAATAATAGGCAGAGGCCGGGAAATCGACTTTGGGATAAGTTGCATATTCGTTTACGCGGTTATTACCTGTAATACCCCAGCTGGCCCTTAACTTGGCATCGCTCAGGAAGGAAATATCTTTCATGAACGGCTCATTCATTATACGCCAGGCAAAAGCACCTGAAGGAAAATAGCTCCATCTGTTCTCTGGTCTGAATTTAGAACTACCATCTGCCCGGAACGATGCTGTAAACAGATAGCGGTCTTTAAACGTATAGTTAACACGCGCCAAACCCGATACCAGCGCCCACTCTAACAATTCAGGGGTTAACGGTGTAGGTTTGCCATAACCTAAACCACTTAGGCCAAGTGATTCATAAGGCAATTGACTGGCCACAGTGCCATTATAGTCGCTCCGGTTTCCCTGTACAGTGACACCCGCTACGGCATTTATCTTATGATTGCTGTTAAAGCGTTTCTCAAAGGTGAGGGTATTTTCGTTCAGCCAGTTGGTAACTTCAAGAAACGTGATAGAACCATTTACCAACGTTTGCGTATTGGCATTACCCGAACGGGTTTTGGAGTTGTTAAAAGCATCGCTGCGTTGCACATTCCTGTTAATACCACCGGTTACGCGCAGTTTAAGGTTTTTCAAAAAACTGATCTCAGCATATCCATTGGCAATAAGGTTGGTGATATTCTTTAACCGGTATTCGTTCTCGGCTATTATAACGGGGTTCATCCGGTAATCGGTTGACGATGCCACCATATCATCGAACAGCTCTTCTTCGTAATCTCCGTCAACCTGTTTTACAGGGTTCAACGGGTTTACAGGCCGGTAGCCCCAGGCACTGTACAACAGGTTGTTCATCGATGAGTTCGACTGGTTTGAAGGAATGGTGCCAAGACGTTTGGTGTTGGTATATAAAATATAACCACCCACCTTAACTTTATCGTTAATTATCTGGTCGAGGGAAATCTTTCCCTGATAACGTTTGAAATTAGAATTTATAATAACACCATCCTGATCGAATAAATTACCCGACACGCCGTACCGCGTTTTACCCGAACCGCCGGTGATAGACAGGTTATGGTCCATCATGCGCGCATCGCGATACAGTTTTTTCTGCCAGTCAATGGCTTCTACATTTTTGTAATCTTCGAGGGTAACACCATTTGCGAGGTAGGTTTGATTAAGCTCAGACACACCCTGCTCCTGTTGCAGTTTTACAAATTCATAGGGGCTCATTACGGGAATGGTCTTATTTATCTGCTGAACACCATACGAGCCATTATACCTTACCACCGGGGGACCATCTTTACCTTTTTTTGTGGTAATGATGATAACGCCATTTGCGCCTCTTGCGCCATAAATGGCGGTGGCCGATGCATCTTTCAATACATCTATTGATTCAATGTCATTTGGGTTGAGGATGTTATTGTCGGGGTTCTCAATGGGAAAGCCGTCGATCACGTACAAGGGAGAATTATCCTGTGTAATGGAGTTGTTACCACGAATAACGATGGTGGTGGCGGAGCCGGGTTGTCCTTCGGTAGAAGAAACCATTACACCGGGCATACGGCCGGCCAGCGCTTCTTCAAATGAGCGCACGGGCGCTTTTGACATATCTTCCATACTTACCTGCGAAACGGAGCCGGTAAGGTCTTTTCTTTTTACAGAACCATAACCTACTACCACAACATTTTCGAGGCCTTTTGAATCTACTTCCAGGTTTACAAACAGCTCTTTATCTACATCGGCAATTTTTACTTCGGCCGTTGTAAAGCCTACATATGAAAACACCAGTATAAAACCGGATTCAACGCCTTTGATGGTGAACTCACCTTTGGCATTCGTACGGGTTCCGCGTACCTGACCGCGAATAGCTACCGTAACGCCTTCAATGGGTTCTCTTGTGGTGGCATTACGTACGGTGCCATGTACATCGGCAAATACGGCATTACCAATGTTCAGTTTTTTTGGCGCATCCTTAACGCTCAGTACAATTGTCTTATCAACTATGCTATAGGTCAATGGCTGATCATGTAGCAATTGGTCCAGCACTTCTTTCAATGGAGCATTTTTCACATCAATAGAAACCGGGCTTGCTTTTTGCAGCCATTCGAGGTCGTAGAAGAACAGGTAACCGGTTTGCTTGCGGATCTCTTTAAAAACCTGATCGAGCGACGCTTTATGACGGCTCAATGTTAGTTTTTGAGAGTATCCGGTAGCATGTACCTGCAGGCAAACAGCCAGTAAAAACACAGCGCTAAATCTCATAAGCCACGCGGTTTTAAAAAGTAATCGTTTCACCTTCCGCTCCCCTTGGGGAGAAGGCGCTTGGCAAAAAACCTTCAATGACATAGTTTTGTAATGGATTGCGGAATAGAGCAGCCGGCTCTCAATTCGGAGCTCTTTTTCCTTTGGTTAAAGTTTAGCAGTTACGAATTAATTGTTACCCGTTAACCCAATCATTTCAACCGGGAACACGCCAATGTTTCCGGTTTTTTTATGGGTTAAAAGGCTTCTTAATGGTTTTACGGGTCCATAGGTTTTATATATTGGTTTTATGGTGTACAGGAAAGTAACTTAGTCATGAAACAGCAAAAGGCCCCCTCCCCTGACCCCTCCCCCGGTGGGGGGAGGGGCTTATCTTTCAACCTGTCAACCCCTCACTACGGCACTACGGTAACAACATCACCCTCCACGGTAAAGTGAATCTTACTCAACTCCAGTATCTTCAAAACTTGTGAAAGATTAGAGTTCCTCGATACCTGTCCGGCGAAGCGGCGTGCAGGGATCTTGCCTTTGAAGATCACCTGCACCTTGTACCAGCGTGCCAGCTGCCGCATGATCGCCTGTATGTCTACGTTATCAAAATAAAACAGTCCGTTCTTCCAGGCTATGGCCTCTTCAGTATCAACATCGTTTACCACTCTTATATGACCATTGCCTATTGAAGTATTCTTTATTTGCGCCTGTTGGCCCGGCATCAGAATGGCCGTGTTCTTATCGCTGCTCGCTATTTTTACTTTTCCTTCGAGCAGGGTGGTCCTGATGGTACTTTCATCATTGTAAGCATTTACATTGAACTGCGTACCCATCACTTCTATCACCCCCTCCCGGTCTCCCCCATCTTTCGATGAGGAAGTGAAATGCACCCGGAAAGGTATATTTTGGTTTTTCTTTATATCAAAGTAGGCTTCACCGGTTAACTCAACCAGCCGTTCTTTGTTATTGAATGCCGTTGGATAGCGTATCGATGATGCTGCGTTCAGCCACACTTTGCTACCGTCGGGCAGTTCAAGAAAGTATTGTCCGCCCTTAGGCGTTGACAACAGATTATATTCAACTGCATTTATTGCCGATTGGCGGTTGCCGATTGCCGGTTCATACTTTAATGCCCCGTCCTTCTTAGTAATTGTGGTATTGTTTTGCTCGCTCAACGTTCCATTGGCAGCACCATCAAGATCTATTATCGATCCATCGGCTAAAGTCAATGTTGCTTTGTTACCACCGGGCAATGCATCATTTTTTGGCGTTGCCGGTTTATTATTTGCCCGAACTACCTGTTTGGGAGCAGGTGTTTTTATAATATAATAGTATACGGGTATACACACCAATACCACCACGGCAGCGGCCATAGCACTGCGAAACCATAATCTTTTTACAAGAGGAATACGCTGCGGTTGCAGTTTAGCCTGATCTATCTGTTGCCAGATGGCTGCTCTCATCTCGTGCTTCAGCAGTTCCTTTTCCTCTTCGCTCTCAATTTGTGACTGGTCGTTTGATGCATCAAAACTTTCGTAATAGGCTTCAATGAATTGTTCTTCTTCAGGCGAAGCCTTGCCTGTCAGGTACTTTTGAATTAGCCGGATGAATTTTCTCCTGGCGTTTGAATAAGCCATTATGCGGTTGCTTTTATAGTAAGTACCGGAAATGGCAAAAACTCCCTTGCGGAATGCAGGTTTTTTCGAAGTTTTCTTACGTTACAACATCATAAAAAAACTGGCAATATGTAGTCTTAAGCGGGAAATGGTGGCGCCCAATTGGTTCTGCACTGTTTTTTGTGAAAGGCTTAATTCGTTGGCTATTTCTTTGGTAGACTTATCGTGTTGGGTATGAAGCAGGAACATTGTTCTTTTTTTCTCCGGCAGTTCATCGATCCACTGTTTTACATGTTCAAGGAATTCTTTTTCCATTATGTTTCCTTCGGCGTCAAATGTAGAGGCGGCAATGGTTTCGTAGAGTTCAAAAAAGGCAGGACCGGCTTTTTCTTTTGCAACTAATTTATAGATCTGAAAGCGAACGGCAGTTAACAAATATGCTTTTATGTTATCTATGGAGACTTGGCCGCGCCGGCACCAAAGATCGATAAATACTTCCTGAATGATGTCTTTACATTGTTCTTTATCTTTTAATCGTCGCTGGGCAGCATTGTATAATAGTTCCCAATAACGGTCGTATAGAGCGTCAAAAGCGTCTCTATTACCCTTGGCTGTCAAATCAAGCAAATCGATGTCTGTGTGTTGTCTCAAAGCAGGTGGCTATGGTTTGTTCGGTTCTCGTAAAAATAAAAAAATAGCTGAAATATTTCCACCTGCTATTGCATGCAAACGTTTGCGTGAAAAACAAAGGCGTGCCACGGAACCGCGACACGCCTGCAATGAACTTACAAACTACATATCTTTCTTAAGAAATTGTTCAAACCCTTCAGCTGAAGTAAAGCGGCTATCACTCTTCTCCCAGCCTGCATAAAAGCGATATACAACTGGTTCGTTGTTTTTAAGATTGGCTTTAATAATATATGTATTTTGAATGTCTGTATTGGCGTTAGGTGTTGTGGCAGTGCCTGCTACCTGTGCTTTGGGCATAACAATGGCCATACCCAGTTTGTCTTTATTTTCTGATTGAACATCATATGTAAAGATGCCTTTGAAATTTCCGGCATTTAATTCATGCACTGCATTGCTATGCAGGTTAACAATACCTGTTACCAACTGAGCGCCTTTAGGTGCACCGGTTACAGTAACATGGCTTTCATAAAAGTATTGTCCGCCCCAGATATGAATTTCTTCTACTACAGTTACAGGCTCTACTCCCTCTGCAATTTTCCAATTGCTATACTTTAAACGGCAAATGGCGCGTACGGGGCCATCAGCTACTTTTTCATAGGTAACCTGTTCAATGTTCTTTCCGCCTAAACGTACTAACGTATCTTTTCCATTAGCTAAAGGAGCCTGTAACGCCAGCGATCCGGCGCCTAATGAAGCGCCTACTTTTAATACATCCATTCCCCAATCGGCCTGATGATGATAGTTCTTAGCAGTATCTGTTCCTACTTCATCGAGCACCATGCGTTCGGTTGTTTTGCCCCAGATGTCTTTTCCATTACGTACATCGAAATACAAACGAAAACCAACTTTATCATTTTCCCAGGCCGGGCCTTCGGTGAGGTACGGCGGCAATGCTACTTTTGAAAAATCGGTAGGCAATGCATTTACAGGCATGGTATCTTTATCGAGCGCTACCGGACCGAATGTATTATCGGCATTCTTTTTCATTTGCCGTACATGCGCACGCACCATGGCTTTTATTGTGGCCGGTGAGCCAGATAACTCGGGTTTAAAGGTTACCTTTTCATTTGGTGCAAAGGAATATAAGAATGCAGCTTCATCCCACTGGCCATCGCCATTCAGATCATCGAACTGAATGACCATGGGAACTCCGGTTGGCTTTTTTATAGTGATATACTTTCCGGCACCAATAGGGCCTGTCTGTTCTTCAATGGCCGCTCTTTTTAAAACGATCAATTGATCGGCCAGTGAGTCTTTGCTTGAATTTTCAAACTCAAATGGCTTTGGGGTATTATTCGACTGGCAGCTGGCCAGAATCAGTAAATATGCTAACGATTGCGCTACTCTAAATTTCATTATGCGTTTAGATTGTTTTGCAATAATAGCGAAAAGCTGCAAGCCGCACACGTAAGGGCACAAGCAAATATATAAGCCCAATTTACTTCAGAATATAAAAGCTTTGCTCAACGGGTTCTGCTGAACGCAGCGCAGGCCCGGCAGTACAACCATACTGCCAGGCTACAATTGTTACTTTTACCGGGAACTTACTTTGCGGGGGAATTTTGGTGAAGATCAATTTATCATTGGCAATAAAGGCGGGGCCTTCCCGAACATAATATTGTACAGGCACGCTGGCGCTGGATGTTGCCATTAATGGTAACGATCTAACATGCTGCTTAACGTTTTCTATTTTAGGGAAATTGATAGTTTGTGATCTTCCTTCTGTATTTCTAACCGGTATGTCCATTTTAGCCTGCTGCACGGCCGGTTTAAAGCCTGCATCGCCTGCATGTTCTGCCGCAAACCAGCATTGATATCCCTTTGCAAGATCATTGAGTCCTTTTTCAAAACATATTTGAAATGTAGAATCATTTATTTTTTTGAATGGACCTGTAATGCGGTTTATAACAATATGACCATTATTTGCATGAGCAATGGGAGAACCGGCCGGCAAGCCGGTCCACTCGGCAGTACGGGCATGAGCAGCCGGAACTGTATCTAAAAATGCAGGTGTTAGCTTAAAAGTGATGCCATCATGTAATGGTTGAAAAGCAAGGTCTACCTGCTGATGCGTATTCCTTTGCGCAACAATTTTATTGTTTTGGATAAAACCAAGTAACTGTGCTTTTTTATTGCGGTAAGCAGCCTGATACGCCTGCGTAGCGTTTACCATTTCCTTATCAAAAAACCAAAAAGCCTGTTTTGCATCACCGGTATATTCTTTCACAGGAGCAGGCGGTGCAGCGGGCCCTTCATTCAATCGCCACTTATCCATTAACCAACCGGTATTTGCAGGATCTACCGGTAATAATACAGGCGCTGTATTCGCCGGTTTGTTTTTCGGCAGCCGGTATTGCGCGGCTTTCTTTATATACAAAGCAATGTATTTTATCTTTTTTTCCGAGGCGGAAAAATGTCCTTCGGCGGGGCAGGCAAGCATACTTAAGGGTACATGCGGATGATCATTTCGTTCCTTCAAACCTTCTGTTGACCAGGTAGCAGCAGCTTCATACTCCCCCATTGTTTCTAAACAGGGAATACCATCTATGTTCTGATCTTTTTGCCAGATATCAGGAGCAAAGGTTGGATGGCGAAAATAAGGCCATTGACCGCTTACAGATATTGCGCACAAAGTACGTTGCGGAGCCCAGGCCGCAAAATAATAAGGCCAGCTGGCAGCGGCAGAATGGCCAACGGCGACCACCGGCGCATAATTCAATTCGGTATATCCCGATTCAGCTGAAAGATCGTTCATGAAAGCATTGAATGTTTCACCGGCCCCTTCATTAAAGCGGAATAAATGATCGAATGACGGCGATACCCAAATGATGGCAAAAGACAGCCTGCTCATTTCTTCCCTAAATACCCGATGTTCAATAATCGATTGTTCCTCCATGTTATTCTGCGCCAGGATCACCGCCCTTACACTTTTACAATCGGGTGGCACCCATAAATAAGCACGGGCGTTCGCATTACGGGCATTTTTAACCGGCACCGACCATTGCCATATTTGAGCCAATAAGGGGCTTGTTGTTATCAACAGCAACAACCCGGTGATAAGATACCTGATCATGATGAATCGTAGGTTCAATATCGTTAACTCTTAACTAATTTCTTTTCCAATTCTTCTAACGAAACACCCTTCGTTTCAGGAACCTTCGTAAGTACCCACAATAACTGCAACGCCATCATAAATGCAAAGAAGGCAAAGATGGGCCAGGGACCTAAATCTTTAAAAACACCGTTTTCTTTATCTAAAAATACCGGTGTTATCAGGGTAATAATCGCCGCAAACACCCAGTGTACGCTGGCGCCGAATGACTGCCCCATCGCCCGTACTTTGTTGGGAAAGATCTCTGCAATAAAAACCCAGATAACTGCTCCCTGACCAATGGCATGGGATGCAATAAACAACAACAGGAATACCAGCAGCAAGCCGGCGCTGGCATGCGCATAAAAACACCAGGCAACCATGGCCAAACTGATTATATATCCCAGCGAGCCGATGATCAGCAGCGTTTTTCTACCCAATCTATCTATCAGGTAAAGGCCCACAAAAGTAAAGATGAGGTTGGTGCCGCCAATAGCAATTGAATTCGACAGTGACTCTTTAGCGGCCAAACCCGCCTGGCTGAGGATCTCCGGTGCATAATATAAAATGAAGTTGATACCCGACCACTGGTTAAAGAAAGCTACAAGAAAGGCAAGCCACAGGATCGTTTTGTATTTTGAGCTGAAGAAGCGTTTGCTGTCATGTCCGGCATGCGCTTCATGTTCCGCGCTGGCGTTTATCAGTTTGATCTCCTCATCTATATTGGTCATACCAAGCCGCTCCATTACTTTTCTGGCAGAGGCGTCATCTTTTTTTACAGATACGAGCCAGCGTGGACTTTCTGGAATACTGAACACCATAACTGTATAGATTAACGAAGGAATGGCCATAACGCCCAGCATCCAACGCCAGTCGTTGCTTCCCCCTACTCCCTGCAGAAGATAATTGGAGAGAAAGGCAACGAGAATACCAAACACAATATTGAACTGGTACATGGCAACCAGGCGGCCTCTTGTAGAGGGTGTAGAGATCTCAGACACATAAGTAGGCGCTGCTACCGACGACACCCCTATTCCCAGGCCACCAATAAACCGGAAAAAAGAAAACGTATACGGATCGTTGGCAACGGCCGACCCCAGTGCCGACACGCTGAAAAAAACACCTATCCACAACAACACTTTCTTGCGGCCATATTTTTGTGTGGGCAAACCGCCAAAGATGGCGCCAACTACTGTTCCCCATAGGGCCATAGACATTATGAAAAAACCATGGAACCAGGGCGAGGTATGCCATAGTTCTTTAATGGGCAGGTTCGCACCTGAAATTACAACGGTATCGAAACCGAAGATAAAACCGGCCAGGGCAGCAATCAATGATATACCGAACAGGTTGGCGGAAGAAGATGTGCTTCCGTTCTGTGCAGTAGCCGGGGTATCGAAAGAAACTTGCATGTTGATGGTTTTAATTGTACTAAAAGGTAACACATTTAATCCGGCATTGGTAATTTCTCCCAATCCCTTTGATCAATATATTATTTTACAGCAGGGGTTAACCAAATGGCTTGTCCGCCAGATGGCTTTAATTTACTCTCCATTATTGTAGAGCCAAGTATTAGTTTTTTCTGTATACCCACTTTTGTTTTTGTTGGCGCGGCATCATCATCGCTATAGATAGTTGCCGTGTATTTTTTTCCTTTGGGCAGAAAATCAAATGTCAATTGTAACGACCGGGCATCGTTATTTGTAATAGCGCCAATAAACCAGTCGTCCCCTTTTCTTCTGGCGGTTACCACATACTCGCCGGGTTTACCCTGTACAATTTTGGTTTCGTCCCACGATACGGGGATCTTATCCCAAAATTCCAACTCGGGTTCGTTATTGCTCATTGCCGGTTTATCGTACCAATACAACGTTTGAATAGGACTGTAATAAACAGCTGCCAATGCCAGCTGATGGGCGTGTGTTGTTTTTATACGTTTGTCGTAATAACAGATCGTGTAATCCGCTGCGCCGGCTATATAACGTGTGAATGGCAATACAGTATTATGCGTAGCGTCGGGCATTTCTTCATTACCACGAATACCTTCAGCCGTCATAAGGTTGGGCCAGGTCCTTTGCTCACCGGTTGGGCGCCAGTCGTCGTGCACGTTCACCATTATTTTATTCTCAGCACATTTCTTAAACATCTCTTCCAGCCAGGTTGTCCAGCGATGTGAACCAGCCTGTACAAAACCGAATTTTACGCCTTTTACGCCCCAGCTGTGATACACGCGAAACAGCGAATCAGACTGTGCATACAACCCCTGCAGATTGCAGTATAACCATACACCAATGCCTTTTTCTTTTCCATATTTTATGATACCGGGCAAATCAAAATCGGGGATGGCCACCTTGGTTGCATCAGAAGTATAGGTGAATGCGGGGCCATACCACTTCCAGTCGAACAAAATATATTGCAGCCCGTGTTTTGCAGCGAAGTCGATATTCTCAAATGCATCTTTGGTTGTTTGCGTCATCACCCGCATGATCTTACCGGGTTGTATCCAGCTTGCATCTTTGATCTTTGAAGGATCGTTGAGGTT
The DNA here is from genome assembly GCA_024809215.1 of Niastella sp. OAS944. Lineage (GTDB taxonomy): Bacteria > Bacteroidota > Bacteroidia > Chitinophagales > Chitinophagaceae > Niastella. The sequence goes on from JANUBW010000004.1 coordinate 281,179, forward strand.
AAGAATAAGATCATTGTTCATTACCAGGTCGCCGGGTTTTTCGGCTACCATAATTACCCGCCAGGGCGTACCCACCGGTGAAATAAGATCGGCCGGTGTGTACATCGACGTTACAATTGTATTGGGTATTTCTTTACTTAGTTTGAATTTGGTGCGTGCATAATCAACCATTTGCGCTTCGGCCAAACAGGCGTACCAGCCATTTGGCAATTGCAGGGTTAAGGGCCTTTCACTTTCATCGGGCCAATTGTTCAATGGCAATAAATTATACGGCGCCTGCGCCCACGATGCATGCCAGGCCTTTGTACCTTCCGGCAAGGTAAAACCGGTATTTTCGGCCACTACTCTATAGTATGTTCCTTTAATATTCTCGGGAAAAAAATAGCGAATACCTGCACCTTCATTGTATACGCGCAACTCCACGTGCATCCAGTAAATAGGATTATCATCTTTTACCAGCTCAATAGTTACCGCATTGTAATTATCTCTTATAATACTTCGTTCGCCATATAATGGTTTCCAACTGCTATCTTTTGATGTATACTTAATGGCCTTCACCTGTAAGTTCTCGCACCATTTGGCATGTTTGTCAACCTTCAATGCCATGGCGCGTTCTGACAAATTATTATCCAACTGTATATCCAACACCGACTCAGCGATCACCGGTTGTTGTTTATAGGTAAGCGTATAAAACATACCGCGGGTACCACCGGCCAATTGTTTTTGATAAAACGTAACGGTATAGTTTTTATCGGGTGAAGTGATCACCGCTTTTGTTGAATCGATTATGTTCTGTGCAAACACATTCGATAATACAAACAGGGCTGCAATTATTGTAATGATCCTTTTCATATATGTTTCCCCTCCTTCAATTTTTTCAATCGTAACAATGCTTCTATAAAGTAATAATCGGCATAAATAATAGAAGCATCTATTTCGCCGCCATTGGGTTTATGACCGGTGCTATGTAAAAGAAATGCATTATTCACCTGGCGGCTTTCGTAAGCAGGAGAAGAAAGCGACTTCAACATATGCACCGCTTTCTTTAAATACATTTTCATTTTAGCCGTGTCGGTTACCAATGTACTTAATTCGAGCAAGGCAGAAGCCGTTACTGCTGCTGCTGAAGCATCGCGGGGCGCATTGGGAATACCGGGCGCATTAAAATCCCAATAAGGGATCAGATCATCGGGCAGTTTATTTAAATACACATCAGCCACCTTTTGCGCGAAATCTAAAAAACGCGGGTCTTTTGTTTCGCGGTATACCATCGCAAAACCATAAATAGCCCAGCTTTGCCCGCGCGCCCACATACTGCTATCGCTATACCCCTGATGGGTGATGCCTTTTATCTTCTTCCCTGTTGCTGTATCATACACCACAACGTGATAAGAGGTATAATCCGGGCGGAAATGATTTTGCATGGTGGTTTCCGCATGCTTTACGGCAATATCATACAACTGTTTATTACCGCCATGCTGAGCAGCCCAGAATAATAGCTCCAGGTTGATCATATTATCCATAATGGTGTTGTGCCGTAGTGGCCAGTCAACACCCGGCACTTTGCGCGGCCACGAAAGTATGGTACCTACTTTTGGGTTGAACAATTTCCCCAGCGTATCGGCTGCCCGTAACAAAACAGTACGATACAAGGTATCGTGTGTTAACCTATATCCATTGCCAATACTGGTGAATACCTGAAAACCCAGATCATGATCAATAGCTGCAGAATCAACCAATGGGAACAATGCCCGGGAATAACGTTGGGCAGAACGCTTTAGAGCCTCGTCATTGCTATATTCATATGCATACCATAAAATGCCCGGCCAAAAGCCGCATGTCCAGTCGCGGTAGCCTACAAAACGCCAATCGGTTTTACCATTTGCAATACTGCGTGGGATCTGAGCAGCATCTGCCGGCAGCGTTTTCAGCGTTTTATTCGCCTGGGTTATGCAGTAATGCAAGGCTGAATCAATGTCAATTTCGGCCGGTTTATTATTACAGGCCATTAACAACACTGCAAAAAAGATCGTACTTATTTGTTTCATCCGTATGTATCAGTCAATTTTTGTATAAGACATAGCCGGCAGATCGAACGACAACACATTCTTGCCATTTACAATTTTCTTCTTCCCTGTCACTGTTCCCGATGTCAATTTTATAGACGTGCTCCCTAATAATTGCTGGGGTATGGTAAGCGTGAAAGCATGCGAGCCACCAATGTACCAGCCATCCTTTTGTTTGCACAATACCACCGAAGCGCTGTCGCTGTTGGCAGTTAAGGTAAGGCCGCCGTTAGACAACGAACGGCCGTTACCAATGAACATATAGTTTATTTCATGGCCATACTCACTAACCACGGCATAAGTACCCTGGAATGAATAATTCTTATAAGTGACGGTTGCACCAGCGGCAGCCGTTGAGAAAATAGTTTCCTTACTGCCGCTCTTACTTTCAACAACAATGCCGGCAAAACCGGCCGGCGCTTTGGCTGGCGTAAATGAGGTAATTGTTGAAATGGTAGCAGGTTGATTTTTGGATGAAGGCTCAAACACCGCCACAAATGGTTTTGTAAACGCTTCGCCATATTGCCGCGCCACAATAGTTGGCAATGGCAACTCACTGATCTCTTTTGGCACAATACCTCTGTCGATGGCGGTTGACCTGGGCGACTTCATGGTAAAGATCTCCCGGTTGGGTGCGCCTTTCATCCACATGTTCATAAAGATGGAATCGCGGCCGGGCATTTTTAATTGAAAAGTGGCTTTTATATCGCCTGCAGTTTGTACCGATCTCTCATCATATAAATAATCGTAAGCAAACAGATCGCCATTGGCAAATGCGAGTTTGTCAACAGGCTGTAGATCTGCAGGCTTGTTTTTATTGTCGCTCACTGTAAGCCCCTGCCCCATGTTGTGATAAAAATAATCGTGGTATTTATCGCCGCCTTCTTTTTTGGCTGAACGAAATACATCTACATAATAACCGGTTGTATCGCTGGTGCGAATAATGCTCATCATCCGTTGCTGACTGGCATTGGTTTCGGGTTCCAGGAAGTACAGATCGGCGAATGTTATATAAGGAAAGATACTGGATCTTACACCCGATGCCGGGTAACAACTGTTCAGTTTAAAACCATGATTACTGCGCATTTCGGGGTAAGCAGAAATACCATCAACCACTACGGTATTATGCGCCGGAAATTTGGAATAGTATTCTGTATAATCGGGTTGAAAATAAGAAGTACCAATACCTGCTTCCGGCGCCAATGGCAATCCTTTACCATACAACTCCAGCGAAATACCATTCGCATGCATATGATTGCCCAATGAACCATTTAATGAAATGGCCAATGCCGTTTGTGGATCGGTGCCGATCCTTTGCATCAACCAGCTTACATTGGGTGAATAAAACAATGGACTTACAAAATCAGACAACTTACCTGCCGATATGGATTCTTGTAATTTAAAATCCGAATAAGTAAGCAATGAAGCCAAATCGCGAGACTCTATTGCCGATTGTCGATTGCCGATTGCCGATTCCTGAATCATCTTAATAAACGCAGTGAATAACTTTTCCTGTTCAGGCTTCTTATGCAACATGGCATTCATCACCACCTGCTTCGCCGGCTCTGTTGACAATTTTCCATAATGTGAATCACCAAAAGAAACAGCATAGCCGTTCGGCATTAAATATTGCGCCGTTGCCAGCACGGCTTTTTTGAGAATGGGCAATTGTTCAAGCAGGTCGAAATTCAGTACGCGATCGAACATCATTACAAATTGCATAAACTCGGTTATTACCACCTGCGAATAACCAGGGCTTTCGAACCAGATACCGGTGTTAGGGTCATAGCCGCGTTTTATTAACTCATTTAATGACCATTGACGCACGGCCGATCTATTCAATACCTGATCGAGATAAAACTGGCAACCGCGGCCATCTTTGTAGGTTGTATTATTTTCCAGTATCAATGCAATAGTAGTTACAAACCGCGCTTCAATTAAATCCCAGTTATTAAAGGGAACACCGTTCTTTATAATTATATCGGCCCATTTCTTAAAAGCAGCCGCATATATAGACATATTAGCGGGTGCATGCTCCTGAATGTAATTATGTAAAAAATCGTAACAAACGGTCAATTCGTTCAATATATCTTCATGAATAACTTCGAATGAAGAAAGCCCCACCAGGGTTTGGTTATGCCCATGATTAAGGTCGTACGGTTCGTTACGATAATAAATGCCCTGCATATAGGTATTAAAAAGATCATAGGCAAACTTTGCATATTTTTCTTCACCGGTATACCAATACAGAATTGATGCATTTTGCGCCATGCCCATGATCTTGCGATTGATGCCTTCTACTACCCTACCGGTTTTTGCCTGGTCAACCCATTCCAATGGCTGGCCGGGTTTTGCGCGATTGACGTAATACAAACCACGCGGGTCATCCATATAAGGTTGAATGTCGTCCAGCTTTGGCGCACCATAAGAAGTAACGGCATCGCGGGTGCCGGTAAAACGTACTGTTGGCACAGGCGCCTGTCCTTCGGCATGATCGTATACGCCGCCTTTTATAAACACATCGGTGGATCTGTTTTTCCAATACATCTGCAACCGCGAAACGATCCAGGTACTGTCGGTTTGGTGACGGTTTACATATTCATCGAGGTCTTTCTTCGATTGTTCTAATGTGTTCTGCGCCCAGTTTGCAGAACCGATCAGTTGCTGCAACCTCGGCTTCTCACTGGCGTTTGTGAGAAGCCTCGGATGCAACGGTGTAATTGTGGCCGGGATTTTTATTTCCTGGCTTGTTACATTCAATATGAATAACAGACTTAAGCAACTTATGCCAATGCGTTTCATTACCAATCGGGGTTTTGATCAAGATTTGGATTAAGCGTTCTTTGTTGTGCAGGTATAGGCAGCAGGTAATTCTTATTCGCCCATTTGCGGCTGTCCTCAAAGATCAGGAAGCCATTGGCATCAACAGGGTAAGGCGATTTGCCGTTCACTACCCAACGGGTTTCCCAGCGGGTGCCTTTCCATTTAATGCCCAATACATTCATCGGCATTTCAGTTTCGGCTGTTTTCCAGCGTTTCAGGTCATCAACCCTAAAGCCTTCCAGGTATAATTCAATTGTTCTTTCGCGTCTTATTTCGGTGCGCATATCCAGTGAATTCGCTGAAACCAAAGCGTTACTTAATTTCGGCATGGTCTTGTTCACGCGGTTACGCACAAGATTGAGCGATTTATCGAGGTCGGCATCGCTAATGCTTCCGTTGCGTTCATACACAGCTTCTGCATAGTTCAGGTATACTTCCGCCAGACGTATCACCGGCCAGTCATAGCCTTCCTCATTATCATTCAACCTTCTTTCGGTTGCCCATTTCTGGTTTTGATAACCGGTACCGCCCCCCGCATTGTGCATACCTCTTGAGCTGGCTATATCAGCAGCATCGCCTGTCCAGGTGGTGCGTGCGCCTGGGTTCTCGTTATCCCAATAATAATTGCTATCGATCATCATCGTATAGCGCATGCGGTTATCGCGGTTCATGTATTCAGACCTCGTCCAGTCGTACCCCTGGAACAACGGAGATTTAGTGATGGGCAAACCATCCTGGCACAGGTACATATCAGCAAACTTTTTTGAAATACCACCGCCCAGCAGTGTATGTGTAACGTTGTTGCGTATCTGGCGCTGGGTATAAGAATAGCGGTTGGCGAGAATATACTCTTTATTGGCTGATTTGTTAATGCCGGCCGGGTTCGATTTTTCATCTTCGAGAATGAACATGTATTTCTGCGCTGAATCGCCTAATATACCTGGAGCAAACAGTGAGTATTGCGTGCTGGTGATCACGGCATTGCTGGCGGCAATGGATTTATCGAGCAGGCCGTTATAGCGGGCCGCATCGCCATTGCGGAATTTTTGCCAGGTACCTTCGTAAAGCGCTACCCGGCCAAGGAATGCCTGTGCTGCGCCTTTGCTGATGCGGCCTTTATTGGCTGCAATAATAGCTGACTCCAACGGTAATACAGCAATGGCCTCTTCCAGGTCTTTAACAATAAGATCTACCACTTCTTCTCTTGAATTGCGTGGCGCCTGTAACTCCGGTGACTTGTCATCAAGCGGCCGGGTAACGATGGGCACACCACCAAACTGCTGCAGCAGGTCAAAATATACATACGCACGGAAGAACTTTGCTTCTGCTACATATACCAATCTTTCACTCCTTAAAGTATTATCAATATCGGCACTGTCTTTTGCTAGTAAATAATTAATGGACCGTAACCGTTTATAAGCATTGGTCCAGTTGTCGTCAGAAAGTGGAATTGTGTTGGAACCATTGCTGAACGCACTGCGCGAAGTGGTGAGGTCGCTGCGAATATCAGAATGCGGTGAAGGCGGGGTGCTCGGCGCCGGATCATACAACTCATTTGCGAATGTTACCAGGTAAGTATAGAATTCATTCGCCGCTAATTTATATTGATCGGCCGTTTTCCAGTAATCAACGTTAGAAATTTCGTTGATGGGTTTCATATCAAGCAGCTTATTACAAGCAGCCAGCCCCACGCTCACCATCCCGGCAATAACAACTATATATTGAAAAGTTATCTTTTTCATTTTTCCTGTTTTAATAATTAAAAAGTAACATTTACCCCAGCGGTCAGATAACGATAGAAGGGATAACGACCACTGCTTGTGCTTACGTTATTATTATTTGTATCGCCTGAATTATTTACGTTCCGGGTGGCTTCAGGGTCCCAGCCATCGCGGATCTTTGTATGTTCCCACAGATCATTACCCGAAAAATACACCCGTAGTCTTTGTATATGGGCCTTTTGCGTAATGCTGGCAGGTAAAGTATATCCTACTACCAGGTTTTTTAATCGCAGGTAAGCGCCATTCTCTTTCACCCAATCGGAAGGGAAATAGTTGTAGTTATTAATTGCGCCGGTTGCAGAAATACGAGGTAAATAAGCGCCGGTCCTTTCGGGCGTCCACCAGGCATTTTCAAAGGCTTTGTTCTGTGCCTGAAAAATAACATTGGCAGGTATACGCCAGTTTCCATCACGAACAATGGTACGTTTACCAACACCCTGGAAAATAACATTAACGTCAAAGCCATTCCATTCCAATCCTGCATTCATTGAATATACCAGGCGTGGATCATCGGTACCCAGGAACTTGGCGTCTTCGGGGAAAGTGATCTTGCCATCGCCATTCAGATCTTTGAACATATTATCACCTAATGCCAGGCGGCCGTTAGGCAATGCTGTGGCTGCACCGGAAGGCATGCCGATGTTATTATCTTTAATATAGGCGCGGTAATCCTCCAGCTCTTTATCGGTCTGTATCCTACCGGCATATTCCAAACCGAAATACGAGTTGATCGGATATCCTTGTACGGTTTTATTTAAACCCCGATCATCGGTTTTTATTAAAGTTTGTCCGCCAAAATCTACCAACTTGGTTTTATAAGCTGAAATATTACCGCCAACACGGTAGGTTACTTTACCAATGCGGTCGCTCCATGTCATTGACAGGTCCCAGCCATCGGTCCTCAACTTTCCGTTGTTTGTATTGGGGGCATCAGCGCCCAACACTGCCGGCAGCGTACGGGGCAGCAACAGGTTGTCATTATTTTTTCTAAACAATTCAACACTTCCGCTCAACCGGCTGTTGAGCACACTGAAATCCATGGCAAGGTTCGTGGTTTGTACTCTTTCCCAGGTCCTGTCGGGCGCAGGTATACCGCCGGGCGACACCCGAACTACCGGACTGGTGCCAATAATAGGAAACCCTGCACTGCCGGGGCCGGTTGAGAAATTCAGGTTCATGAGCTGAACATATTCATACAAATTCTGTCTTGTAGTATACTGGTTACCCACATTTCCCCAGGAGGCTCTTAACTTCAGGTCATTGAGGAAAGAAATATCTTCCATAAACGGTTCCTGCGAAATACGCCAACCTCCTGAAAATCCATAAAAGAACTGCCACCGGTTGTCTTGCTGAAACCGCGAAGTACCATCATAACGACCGTTTATTTCGAACAGGTACTTATTCTTATAGGCATAATTAAAACGCCCGAAATACCCTGCCAAAGCGACATGATACTGGTCTTCACCTACTGTTTTTGAAGTACCATCGCCGGTGCTAAGACTTAATGAAGAAGGTACATCGGCCATTACATCAAACGCTTTGGCCAAAAAGCTGGCAACCTCCTGCCGCTCGTATTGTGTACCAACCATCATTTTTACATCATGGTCTTCATGGAATATTTTTGCATATTCCAAATAAGCGTTCACGTTATAATACGCCTCTTTGCGGTTGGCACGCTGGTAAAAGCTTCTGTTGCTGTTTGAAGGCGACAATGTAGAAATGGGTATTGTACCCGAGTAATCGTACCAGGTGATCGCATTCTCGCGCGTTCTGTAATCGGTGTTATTAAAATAATACCCGATGGCAGTTACACCTTTCAGATTCTTTGTAAAATTATAAGTAAGATTAATGCTGCTGTTCAAACGGGTATTCAGTTCCTTGCCATCACCGCCATATTTGGCTATGTTATTGGTAGTGGCATTGCCAATGCCGGAACCCCACACATAAGGTTTGCCGTTCATGGCTTCCAATGGCATACCTGGTTGAATACCGTTATTAAGTACCGCGCCGATATTGGATGGCTGAATAATATCATTTTTTTCGAGCGAGAAATTGCTTTCCATCTTCAGCTTTGGAGAGAACTGATAATCGTGCGTAAGACGAAGGTTATATCTTTTATTGGAATTATTGCCAACCTGTAACAGGCTGCCATCGTTCAGGTAACCCAATGAAATACGATAACCCGATTTATCGCCCTTTGATGAGATGCTTAACTGATGTTCATTGGAAACTGCATCTCCCCACAATACATCCTGCATAGTGCCGGGGAAGAATACAAAATCCTTAACATCGGTAAAAAACCCGGCAGCGCCCAATCCCTGGTTATTTAACCAGGTAGCCGCATCGGCATATTTTAAGTACTGGATATTGTTAGCCACTGCGTATTGCGCCAGCTTGCCATATTTGTACCAGATATCATTTGGCGCCACGCCATCGGTAACTTTCGCTTCCTCCATCATGGGCCCCCATCCTTTTATATCCACCAGTTCGGGCAGCAGCCCAATTTTTTTCTTCGACAGCGATCCATTGTACTGAATGGATGCTTTGCCCGATTTGGCTCTTTTGGTGGTAATGAGTACAACACCACTGGCGGCGCGGGAACCATATATAGAAGCAGCAGCAGCGTCTTTCAAAAAAGAAATATTCTCAATATCAGCCGGATTAAAAGAGTTCAGGGCCGCAGTATTCGGTAATGTCAGTCCATCAACGATCACAAGGGGTTCAGTACCGTTAGTCGATGAATTACCTCTTATCAGGAAATTCCACGATTCACGGCCCGGTTGCGCCGAGCTTCTCGTTACCGCCACCCCAGGCACCTGCCCCTGTAATGCTGCCAGAGGGCTCGCAATTGGACCACGGTCCTGGAAAGTTTTTGCATTTACAGTTGATACTGCACCGGTCAATGACCCCTTTTTGGCAGTACCATAACCTACTACCACTACTTCGCCTAAAGAAGTATTGTTTACGGCAAGGCCAATGGTCATGGCCTGGGTAAAATCGGCCGGTATTGTTTGTGTGATAAATCCTACAGCGCTGATCTCAATCGATGCATTGGCAGGCGCCGGTAAAATGAACGTACCATCTTCTTTGGTTGTAGTAATTTCTTTCCCTTCTTTTACTTTTACCGTAGCACCAATGACGGGTTCTTTATTATCGCCATTGATAACTTTACCCGAAACTGTTTTGGTTTGTGCTATTGTTGTATTACTTAGCAATAGCAATAGTAAAAAGGAAGTAAAAGCAACAGACTTCCAAAGCAATCGTTGAAAGCTTCTCATTGTACTTAGTTTTAAGTTCTTAGTTTTTAGTTCATAGTTCTTTTATCCGGCACCGCCGAATAATTTCAGGCTGCCACGCCTACCCTTGTTAACTCGTCAACCTGTTAACTCGTTAACTTATTAACCTGGCTCGATTCGCGGATAATGAGTTTTGTTTGTAATACAATGGTCTTCTTCCCCGGTAACTTTTCATTACCGGTTAAACAGGCCATTAATTGTTGCATTACCTGGTCAGATATTTCCCGGATAGGTTGTGCCACCGCTGTGATCGATGGTGAGAATAAGGAGAAATGGGTGTTATCGTCGAAGCCGATAACCGCAATATCATTTGGTATTGAAAGACCGAGTTGTTTAATTGCTTCCAGTCCGCTAATAGCCAGGTAGTTTGTTGCAAACAATACAGCCTCTATTTTCGGATTATCCTGAAGGAATTGTTTTATTTCCGCTGTTATTTTTTCCTGGTCGGGCTTTAAGTCGAAGCCGATCATTTTTACATAAGGAGTAAGCCCCTTTTCATTTACAGCATGATAATACCCGCTCGATCGGTCGCGCATTTGGGTTTGCGTTGAATGAATGGTCACAAACCCTATGTTCTTATAATCATGTTTTACAAAATGGCGCATGGCCTGGTATACGCCGTCGAAATTGTCGACTATAATATTGCAGGTGGCCAGTCCGGGGAAGTACCGATCAAAAAGTACCACGGGCAAATTATCATCTATCAAACCTTGTATCTCCTCCTCCAAACCGGGTGGCGGTACAATAATATAACCATCTACCTGCGTGTCGCGAAAAGCGCCCAGGATATCCTTTGCAATACGCGTTTCGTTTTCGGTGCTGGCATAAAAGATCTTATAATCGAGTTTGTAGGCCTGTTCTTCCACATTGCGTGCAATGGCAGAAAAAAAAGGATCGGCAATACCTTCAACCAGCATACCTATGATCTTACTTTTACCGGTGCGTAAACTTTTCGCTACCCGGTTTGGCCGGTAGCCTAATTGCTTTACATGCTTCAGGATCCGCTGTTCCATTTCTCCACTGATACGCTTCTCGGTAGCCTTTCCGTTCAGCACAAAAGAAACCGTTGCGGCCGAAACGTTTAGCTGTTTGGCAATATCATGTATAGAGACTTTCTTTTTCAACGTGTTATAATATTTAATCGATTAAGCAATTCCTTTAAAAAACAACGACCTGCCGGCCACTGTATTTGCAGCCGGTGCGTACATCTTTTTACCAATAAATGCAAACGAAAAAAGCGCAAAATGTGCTTGTGAGCGTAAGAAGTGATTTGCAATACGCTGATATACATCGGGAAACAGCGCTAACAGGATATTAATATAATAAGCAGGAGTTACTGGCATAGCAATCTTATTTCGCAGGCAAAAGCAGTTTTTTAAAAGAAGCAACCCTTCTTTTTTTACTACTAAACCGGCTGTTTAGTTAATCGATTAGGCAAATAATGTAAATTGGTGTCAAATTAACGCTTCTACCCGATTGCTGCATCCTTATCCCGTTTCTTTATTTGGGCAAACGTGTGCACTGTTAGTTGAAAAGTTGACAAGTTAACAGGTTGACAAGGGCTTCATATTCGAGGCTCGCAATTGAAGGCGGAAGGTTGTAAATACAGCTGTAAGCTCTACGCTACAAGCTGTAGGCGAATGCAGAATACAGCCGAAAGCTTAAGGCTTAAAGCATAAAGCAAATACAGCTCCGCTCGCTGTTTACCGCCGTCACGGAACTTGAAACCTGAAACTAAGAACTGTAGCGAGGTAACTATTAGCAGCGAGTTGCGAAATAAATAAACTATAAACTAAAAACTGCGAACTAAGAACGATTGCTATGAAGAGTGAAAACATTACCATAAAAGATATTGCAAAGGCGCTGAACCTTTCTTACTCTACCGTTTCGCGGGCGCTGAAGAGTAGTTATAAGATCAGTGAAGCTACCCAGCAACTGGTTAAGGAATATGCCGAAGCACATCATTACCGGCCCAACCTGATGGCGCAAAGCCTGAAGAACCAAAAAAGCCGCTGCATTGGCGTTGTGCTGTGCAGTATTCCCAATAGCTTTTTTGCGGAAGTGATCAGCGGTATTGAATCCGTTGCTTATAGTAAAGATTACCTGCTCATCATAACCCAGAATTTAGAATCGTACGAACGCGAAGTAAAGAACCTGGAGAACCTTACCTGGCGATCGGTTGATGGGTTATTGATCTCTTTATCGACCGAAACAAAAGACGTAAGCCACTTTCAGGAATTACATGAACAGCGTTTACCCATGGTTTTCTTCGACCGGGTTACCAATGAAATTCCTTCGCACCAGGTAATTACCGATAATATCGGCGGCGCTTATGCAGCTACCCGTCATTTAATAGAACGCGGTTATAAACGTATTGCCACTATTACCAGCACGCCTTATTTATCAATATCACAGGAACGGTTGGAAGGTTACAAAAAGGCACTGACAGAATTCAACATGCCGGTTCACGATGAGTATATTCAGTACTGCCCGCATGGCGGCATGATCATAGATGAAATTGACTCCGCACTCAACAATCTCCTGCAATTACCTGAACCGCCCGATGCATTGCTCACTGCCAGTGACCGCATCACCATTGGCAGTTATTCGTTAATACAGAAAAAAGGGCTGGCGATCCCTGACGCAATTGCCGTTGCTGGGTTCAGCAACTTCACCGCACCTGAATTGTTCAACCCGCCATTAACGACGGTACGACAAAATGCCTTTGAAATGGGTAGAATGGCGACTGAACTTTTGATACAGCAGGTGGAGAGCAAAAGGCCGGTTACTTCGTTTGAGAAAAAAATACTTCCTACGGAGCTTATCGTTCGTAGTTCTACTTAGTTACCTGTTTCCGGGTACCAGTTACCGGGCCTGGTGACCGGGAACCGGAAACCGGTGACCTTTAACTGTTTGCAAATTTTCCCCATCTGTGCAAAAATCCTGTTTACATTTCCCTCCCACCCGCATATTTTTGCCAATTACCCTATAAAGTAATATTTGGCAAATGATATCTACAAAAAGCGATCAGAAAAATGTGTTATTGTTACAGCCCCATCGTTTGTTGTCAGATCATAACCTGTTGGAATGTTTACAGATCACCAAGGAAAAAGGCATTCCCAAATATGTGAACTCGGAGCTTAACAGCACTGAGCTCAATAAGAATTATCCCAAACTGCCCAAAGAGGTGCGGGATGCGCTTTTGTCGTTCAGTAAAGAACGCATTATCCTTTTAAAAGAGGAGATCCAAAAAAAATATACCCTGCAACGCGCAGGGGTTTCGTACGAAGTATATTCAAAAACCGCCATCAGCCGCCGCTTGCACGAGCATATGGAAAGAATGAAACCTTTTGCCGCACTGGTAAAATGGTATCATAAGGTCCCCGGCGAAAAAGGGAATTTCAAAACAGCGCCCGGCAGCTTCAGCACTTTTAAACCGCAGTTGCAGTTTGAGGTCACTAAAAACGGGAACGCCCTTCAGCTTAATACCGTTATTTCTATAAACGGTACCCCTTATGGCCTCGATCAATTCACCCGCTTTCAGTTCTTATTAATAAGCAATGGTGAATACTTTATTCTTTCTTATAAAGATTATCAAACGCTGGAATGGCTGCTGGAAAACGATCCACAACAATACAGCCTGCAACCACAGGAGTTTTCAGAGATCGTACTGTCGAAACTCGAATCTTCAGACTATACCGTAAACCGCAACAACCTGTTCCAAAAACACGAGATCAGGGAAAAACCGGTGAACCGGGTTATGCTGAGCGAGATCAGTCAGTCGTTCCTGGTGTTAACGCCCCAATGGGAATACGATGGTTTTATAACCGAAGGCCCCTGGAAAGAAACCTACGAGATCACACGCAATGGACAATCCTACGCCATTTATCGCGATCAGCAGGCGGAGAAAGACCTGTGGCAACTACTGGAAGGGTTACACCCCAATTTTGAAAAACAGCTGAACGGTTATTATTATCTCTCCTTTGAGGAAGCGCAGAAAAAGCAATGGTTCCTTAAAGTATATCACAAACTGCTCGACCTGAACATTCAGGTAATAGGTATGGATATGCTGCAACACTTCCGCTATTCGCAGCATAAGATAACAACCGGGGTTACCATAAAACAGGAAGCTACCGATGCGCTGGTGTTGCATATGACGATCTCATTTGGTGAGGAGCAGGTAGCACTTGTTGAAGTGCAAAAGATCATTCTGGCAGGCCAGCGGGCCATACTATTACAGGATGGTTCACTGGGTATTTTACATGAAGACTGGTTGCATGCTTATGGCACCATCGTTCGCCATGGTAAGATAAAAGACCAGGAAATACAGGTGCCACGCTGGCTGGCATTTAGCGAAGAAAAAACATCGGATGGCACCGAGGTATTGAAACCGGTGTTGCACGATACCTGGCTGGAGAAATGGCAGCAATGGCAAAAAGATGGTGAAACGGTATACGAAGTACCATCAACCATTAAGGCCAAACTACGCCCCTACCAGCAAAAAGGTTTTGAATGGATGTTGCTGTTGGCCGAAGCAGGCGCCGGCGCTTGTTTGGCCGATGATATGGGTTTGGGTAAAACCCTGCAAACAATTAGTGTGCTTACCCACCAGCTTGCACAAAAAGCAACACAACGCCATTTGATCGTGGCGCCCTCATCACTTATATACAACTGGTCGCAGGAGCTTGCAAAGTTTGCGGCACATGTAAAAGTGCTTATTTATCATGGCGGCGGCCGCAGTATACAGGAGGCCGCTACCGGCGATTACCAGGTGATCATTACCAGCTATGGCACCGTGCGGCAGGATATTGAAGAAATGTGCCTTATTGGTTTTGGTACTATTGTGCTCGATGAAAGCCATAATATTAAAAATCCGGCTGCACAGATCACTAAGGCCGTTGAACGTTTACAATCTAATTTCCGTGTAGCCCTCAGTGGCACACCTGTAATGAACAATACGTTCGATCTGTATGCCCAAATGAATTTCCTGTTACCAGGCATCTTTGGCAGCAGGGAGTTTTTCAGAAGGGAATATGCCGATGCCATCGATACGCATCGCGATGCTGATAAGATAAAGACCCTGCAACGCATTACAGCCCCGTTCGTACTGCGCCGCACCAAGGAACAGGTTGCAGGCGACCTGCCCGAAAAAACCGAAATGGTGATGTGGTGTAACATGAGCGATGCACAAAAGCGTTTGTACGATGAAGTGAAAGACAGCATTCGCCAAAGCGTGTTCCTGAATATAGAGAACGAAGGACTTGGCAAAAGCAAACTGGCCGTATTGGCGGGCATGTTAAAACTGCGTCAGATCTGTAACTCGCCGCTTTTACTACCCAACGAGGAACAAACCTGTAATGATTCGGTTAAGACCGATCTGCTGATGAATGAATTGCAAAACAACCTGAAAGACCAAAAGGTACTGGTGTTCTCGCAATTCACTACCATGCTGAACCTGCTTGCTGAAAAATGTAAAGAAGAAGGCATAGCATATTATCATTTAGATGGTTCAACCCCGCCCGAAAAACGGCAGGAGATGGTAAACCGCTTCCAGGAAGAAGGTAATACTCACAATGTATTTTTAATTAGCCTGAAAGCCGGTAATGCCGGTTTGAACCTTACCGCTGCAGGTTATGTGTTCCTGTTCGATCCCTGGTGGAATACCGCGGTTCAACAACAGGCCATTGACCGTACGCACCGTATTGGCCAAACCAAGAATATATTTGCCTATAAAATGATCTGTAAAGATACTATTGAAGAAAAGATCATTTCACTGCAACAACGTAAGAAACAATTGGCTGAAGAATTGATCTCGGAAGATGAAGGGTTTGTGAAGTCGTTGACGGAAGATGATATTAAGTATCTGTTTAGTTAGATATAAAAAGTTTGTGGTTTATGGTTTGTTGTTTGTGGTTCATTAAATTCAGGAAGGCCGATAGAAATGCAGCCTTCCGAAAAGCGCGGCAGCAACAACAAACCATAGACCACAAACCACAAATATTTTAATGCCTCATCATATCAATTTCTTCCAACGTCTTCCCTTTCGTTTCTACTACCCGACTGCGCACAAACAAAAACCCTAACACACAAATACCGGCGTACATATAGAATGGTCCATAAGCGCCGAGTGTTTGCGCCAGCACGGGGAAGGTGAACACCAACACAAAATAAGCGGCCCATAATGCAACCACAGCCACGGTAGTGGCGCGGGCACGAATATGATTGGGAAATATTTCAGCTATCAATACCCAGGTTACCGGCGCCAGCGAAGTAGCATACAACGCAATAGCTATAAGCACAAATACAGATACCAATGAAGCTGCGGCCTGGTTCTTTAACAACAAAGCCAACACCACATATATGACCGATAAGCCCGCTGCGCCGGCCAGCATCAACGGTTTGCGGCCCAGCTTATCAACCTGCCACATGGCAATGACCGTAAACACCAGGTTTACGGCGCCAATAGAAACCGTTTCAAACAATTGTTGATTGAGCGAAGCGCCCACCGATTCAAAAATGGTAGACGTATAATTGAACACTACATTAATACCACAGAACTGCTGGAACACCGCCAGCAAAATGCCCACTACCACGGCGCCACGTACCGCCGGCGCCCATACGCTGAAAGAGCCGGCATTTTGTTTCGCGCTGTTTATCGATCTTTTTATGTCATCCACCGTATGTTCGGCAAAACCTGCATCCCCTATTTTGGCAAGGATGCGCCTGGCCCGTTCGTGCTGGTTAACCTGCATTAACCAACGCGGGCTTTCGGGCAACCACAAAACACCCAATAAAAACAATAAGGAAGGCACGGCGCCCAGGCCAAACATCCAACGCCAGGCATCGGCACCATTATCGGCCAGCATATAATTCACCAGGTTGGTAATGAGAATACCTATAACAATGGTAAGTTGATTGATGGCCACATTGCGGCCACGCACTGAAGCCGGCGACACTTCAGCAATATACATGGGGCTTAACATAGAAGCCATACCAACGCCAATACCGGCGGCAAATCGCATGGCAATGAAAACAGCCAACGAACCCGATAAAGCCATACCTATTGAAGATAATGCAAATACAATGGCAGCGGTCATTAACCCCGGCCTGCGGCCAAACCTTTCGGCCAGCGCACCCGCAATAAGACAACCCGCAATACAACCCAGCGCCAGTGAGCCGGTAAGAAAACCTTCCCACCAGGGCGTTAAACCAAATGTGGTCTTCAGGAAAGGCAACGCACCGGAGATCACCGCAAAATCGAACCCAAACAAGTACCCACCCAATGCAGAAATAAATGAAATAGCTATTATGTAACCTGAATTAAATTTATGTTGGGTCATAGCAGACAGTTAATTGGTGCATGTTTATTAATGTACAAAAGGATAACTGATAACACGATAACCAGCCGGGGTACAAATATCAAAACCGGCACGGGCGTTCATATCCTCCAATGTAAAGATGAATGTTTCGCCTGGTTTTAACGTTGGTAATTTTTGCTGCAACATCTTATTCTTACCATTTGGCCAGGTAACCATAAAATCACGAACAATATACGAAGGCAACTGGTCTTTATTCTGAATGGTTACCTGTACCGTTGTTTCGCTCAGCTTTTTTACATTGGTGATAAGAATGGGCGAAGCCAGTTGTTTAAATACATAATACGATGACTTCCTGTTAAAATACATATCGGTAATACCATGAATACGGGCCTTGTAGTTAGCCGATCCGTCTTCACCCATATGTGTACGATAATCGTTCAAACAGAAATATATACAGCCGGCAATGTATTTGCGTTTGGCCCATTCATTATAATGATAGATCATATCATCGATGCGTCGCAGATCGCCACCGGCAAAGCGGGGCTCACACAATCCGTTCTCTGTAATCAGCAACGGCCGGTTGCCCATAGCGCTTTCTACTTCGGCAAAATAGGCCGGCAGTTCATTGGTTTGTTTTCCAAACCAGGTGCCAATGTATTCATTCCAGGTAGGCAGATCGCCAATAAATGATTCATCGTTTTGTTTACGTCTGAAGGTTTCGTTCGACACTACATTTGCCATGCGCACACTATCGAGCCCTTTTACAAACTGCTTTAAAGCGCGGTACTGGTTTGGATCGCGGTTATTACCATGTACTTCATTACTTATACCCCAGGCAAAAATGCAGGGATGGTTATAATCACGTTCTATCATTTCTGTGAACTGCTTTCGGGCCACTTCTTCCAGTTTTGGCGAAAGCTTATCGGGTTGTTGCCACCAGGGGATCTCCGCCTGTAGCAAGATGCCCTTCTCATCAAACTGATCGAGCATATATTCATCAACCTGCCAGTGAAAACGGCTGATGGTTACGTTAAGGTCCTTCATCATATTAGCCACAGAATCCATCACCCAACGTGGTTCGGCGCTGCCATACTGCGGGTGGCTCGAAGGCATGTATTCGAGCCCCGGCAGGCGAACCGCTTCGCCATTGAGGAATAACTGCGGGCCGCGCAATTCTATTTTGCGGCAACCAAAGGTTTGCGTAACCTGGTCGGTAGGTTGTGTATTGTTTTGAAGTGTTACCTGTACCTGGTATAAGAACGGATCATTGAAATGCCACAGATGCACCTTCCCTATGTCAACAGCACCTATAAACTCATTACCAGACTTAGACAATGCCAGCTTTTGATTGAACAGGTTCTTACCCGATCTCTTTTCATTGATGCGAACAACCGCCTGTACTGCTGTAATATCATCTTCCCATAGTTTCAGGTTAATGGCAGCTTTTGCAGTTGAATCGGTCAAATTAATATCGGGTGTAATATGCACATACTTTATGGAAGGTTTGCCGGTAACCTGCAAATGAACACCGCGAATAATGCCGCCATCGGCACACCAATCGAACTTTTTCTTATATGGCAAATTCGAATCGGAGAAGTTGTTATTTACAGCGATCACCAGTTTATTAGCCGATGCCGCCTTTGCCTCCTTGGTAATATCTACATAAAATGTCGTATAGCCGGCATTGGTATGTGTTGCCAGTTGTACACCATTGAGGAAAATAATTGCATCATGATAGATTGCTTCAAACTTCAATCGCAACTGCTTATTGCGGTATTGTGCAGGCACGGTAAATTCTTTTTCATACCAGGCCAGGCCAATATAATCTTCAAGCCCTTTCATAACATTCCAGGTATGGGGCACCTGAACGTTCACTGCAGCCCCCGGCAATCCCTTTGACCATTGTTTAGCCACACCTGCATTCGTTGAATCGGTAATAAAACGCCAATTCCCATTCAAAACAACCGTATTTCTTAAGGTTTGGGCCTTAAGTGATATTATATTAATAAGGACAAAGCATATTAAGCAGAACCTTTTTTTCATGATGGCAGCATTGTGAACTTATATGAAATAATGTACAAATATGCCGGATAGCCACTTGCAGGAAAATAGAGTTTTTTATTGAAATGATGGACAATGTTATTTTCCCAGCTATCAATAATCAATTATATTTAACGACAAATCATACAATCAGCTTGCCATGCCTGTACTTAAAAAAAGAGAAGGCTTTCAGGGTCAAAAATCAATAGTGCTGCCAAGGAAGATCATTACTGAGTTCAGTAATAGCAATTCCATTGCATCGGGTATGTATATTACCGATATTGGCTATTATCCCAAGGCAAAATACCATTACCGCCAGCGCACACATGGCAGCGATCAGCATATACTTATCTACTGTCTCGAAGGAAAGGGTAAGGCCCAGGTGCAAAAAAACAATTATATTCTGCAACCGGGTTCGTTCATCATCATTCCCGCCGGTGTTGCGCACAGCTACGCATCGGCCGAAGAAGATAGCTGGACTATTTACTGGATCCATTTTACAGGATCAGTATCAAAAAAGATGGTTGAAACACTGAAGCAAAAGATCAATGGCTTTAGCGCCCGGGTGGCTTTTAAACAAAAGCGGCTCGATCTTTTTGATGATATGTACGCCTGCCTGGAGCGCGGGTACGGTAACGATAACTTATGCTATGCCAATTTATGTTTGTATCATTTCTTTTCATCATTCCTGTACGATGATCAGTTTAACCTGCATGAAAAAACACATGCCGATGACCCGGTTGAAATGAGCATCAGTTTTATGCAGCAACATATTGCACAGGTTTTGTCACTGGAAGAAATAGCCCGCTCGGTAAACTTTTCAGCATCGCACTACTCTGCGCTTTTTCGTAAAAAGACGGGATTTGCGCCCATAGAATATTTCAATCACCTGAAGATACAGCTGGCCTGCCAGTATTTACATTTTACCG
Source organism: Niastella sp. OAS944 (assembly GCA_024809215.1). Classification (GTDB taxonomy): domain Bacteria; phylum Bacteroidota; class Bacteroidia; order Chitinophagales; family Chitinophagaceae; genus Niastella. The sequence continues at coordinate 301,433 of JANUBW010000004.1, forward strand.
AACTACGTGTAAAGGAAATAGCCGATAAGCTGGGCATTGAAGACCCTTATTATTTTTCGAGATTATTTACAAAGCTAATGGGTATGAGTCCCAATCAATACAGGAATAGTAAGATTTAATAGACAATCATGAATTATGAAGGGCGCACGAATCGTAAAACGGCAAACGTGAAACGTGAAAGGCTCGCGAATTTTGAGATTTGTTTACGATCTTGCGCCGCCGGTTGCCGCGTTGCTAACGCGAGTGCCGGGAATAAGACTTTCACGTTTGCCGTTTCACGTTTCACGTTAATCTATTGCCAATTGATATTATTTCTTTCTTACACTTACCGAAATTCTTCTATCCATTTTTCTTTGTTCATCTGAAGCATTGGCACCTGCTTTTGCATATTTAGAGCCATAGCCTTCGGCGCCGGCTAATTGCGCGTTACTAATACCGTTACTTCTTAACTCAGCAACAACTGCATCTGCTCTTGCTTGAGATAATTTCAGGTTGGCCGGTTCATTGCCGGTTTTATCGGTATATCCGCCTATTTTAATACTGGCATTGGGGAATGCTTTTAAAATAGCGGCAATATTCCTTATTTGCGGCATGCTTTCAGGAGTTATCATAGAGCTACCGGTTTCAAAGTTCAGTTTATCAAAATCGAACCAGGTATTATTATCAACCTTTCGTGCAGGATCATTCAGAAAGCTAACCAATTGGTCTTCTATACCGTTTCTATAGGCATTTAATTCAACACCATTGGGCAATTTTACTTTTACAGTTCCAGGGGCTGTTGGCGAAGCAGCAATTCGCCCGGGTTCTGTTGGAGCAGCCATGGTAGTATCCCTTTCAATCCTGTTGTTCTTAAGGTTCGAAAAATACCATACCAGTCCTAGTGCGGCTAAGATCACTACTACAGGCATTACCCAGGTGGAGCTTTTTTTTCTACCTGCATTATGCGAGCCCCTTACCTGTTCAGTAACCCCTGATATTACATTTGAATGCCTGTGGGCCATATTACCAACACTGCTTAATCCCATTATACCTGCGAGATTAAGTCCGGAAGGCATTGCATGCATAACTGTATCTTTTTGATTATCGAGAAAAGAAACCAAAGAGCGTTCATCCATATTAGTTGATGTAGCCTGAACACCTATAGCACCTAAAGCAGCCGGCGCAGTGATACTCATAAGCGAAGCGGCTGAGGAAGATTTTATACCAGCAAAATTAGATATCAAATTTACAACATCATTCATGCGGCCGCCAAAGATGCCTTTTAACAGATCGGTGCCTCGTTCAAGTAAACTATTGTTACCGAAAAAATTACTGAGGCTTGAGAAGGTACCGCTATTGGCCGTATCTTTTGCCATGGCAAGTACCCGGCCGGCATCGCCCGAGTCGGCTTTTTGAATAATTCCCGAAAGCACCGCAGGAACAATGCCCGACATAGCCCGTTGCACCCTGGATTCATCTTCATGCAACTGGGTACTGGCTTTGGGAACCAGGTCAGCTCCCAAAAGACCCCTTACTGAATCTATGAGATTGAATGACATAATTTTAAGTTTTAAAATTATTAATAGATTTCCCAGAAAGCAGATATAAGATCAATACAAGAAGTGATAGGATACAAATTGTAATTGTGCCTGTAAATGAAGGCAAAGATTTGAGGCGAGAGCGGAAAGAGATACCACTAAGTTACCGTATTAGTTACACCTTTCAAAAACTATTTATGTAAGCTATTACCAGCGGCCTTTAGCATTGTGTATAAATGAAGCATTGATCATAATCAAAACTTCGCACAACATGATCAAACATGCATCGCGTATCAACAATATGATTATTTTTATGGTATACGTTATAGTTAGTTCATTATACCATTAACTCAGTCACATTAATAACCAAAAACCTTGATGTTATGGGGAAATTTATAATTACAAAACGCATAAATGGTGAGTTTCAGTTTAGTTTAAAAGCCGGTAATGGCGAAACCATTCTCAACAGCGAAGGCTATTCAACAAAATCAAATTGCCAGAATGGTATTGATTCGGTTAAACGCAATGCGGCAGATGAAAACAAATACGATCGCAAAATAGCTTCCAACGGGAAACTGTATTTCACCCTGGAAGCAGCTAACGGCCAAACCATTGGCTTCAGCGAATTATACGAAAATGAAAGCGGCCGTAATAATGGCATCATGTCTGTAAGGACCAATGCACCGAATGCCATTATTCAGGATGCAACTATTTAGATAGAAAGCGTGCAATTCAACCTAGTGCGTCCCCTCAAAAGGACGCATTTTTTATTTTCTCACACGTGTCGCAATCACCCCCCGGATTTGTCTCAACCACACCCCGTGCAGGTTTAAAATTTGCATGAACTTTATACCCGGCCAAAAGCAAACCCAAATTTTAAATAAAGAAAATCGAACACTCATGGAAAAGCAAACGTTTAAAATTGCCATCGATGCACCGCGTGAAAAAGTTTGGAATGTTCTGTGGGCAGATGATTCATATCCTACATGGACAGCACCATTTGCTGAAGGTTCACAAGCCATTACCGATTGGAAAAAGGGCAGCAAAGTATTGTTCACAGATGGTAAAGGCTCGGGTATGGTTTCAAAGATCGACGAATCAGTTCCCAATGAATTTATGAGCTTTTTACACCTGGGTATGGTTAAAGACGGTGTAGAAGATACTACCAGTGATGAAGTTAAAGCCTGGGCCGGTGCGCATGAAAACTATACTTTAAAAGAAGCGCAGGGAAAAACCGAATTGGAAGTTGAGATTGACATTGATGAAAACCATAAGGAGTATTTTGTTGACACATTTCCCAGGGCTTTGCAAAAGGTTAAAGAATTAGCTGAAGCTTAGTTTTCAGTTCACAGTTCATAGTTCTTAGTTCACAGTTCAACGAAGCTATATGTATTTCCTGTAAACGGTGAACTGTGAACTATGAACTTTTATATAAAAAATTAACCTTAATTAACTCCGGATTCACTTCTACTATCATTTTTCGGCAAGAGAACAACCATCCTTCACATTCTGTCGTCATATAGCCTTGATTTCACTAATTTTATCAAAACCAATATCATGGCTAGCTATACAATCACCGTCAACAATCAAAAAAGAACTGTTGATGTTTTGCCAGATACTCCACTTTTATGGGTTTTACGCGATGAACTGAACCTGGTAGGCACCAAGTTTGGTTGTGGTATTGCACAATGCGGCGCCTGTACTGTACTGATGAACGATAATGCCATCCGCTCCTGCTCCTATCCCGTTTCTGCGGTAGGCACCAACAAAATTACCACTATTGAAGGCTTAAGCGAGAACGGCGACCATCCGGTGCAACAGGCATGGGATGAAATGGACGTTGCTCAATGCGGCTATTGTCAAAGCGGACAGGTTATGGCGGCTACAGCCCTTTTAAAAAGAAAGCCCAACCCTACCGATGAGGATATTAATGCGGCCATGAGTAATATATGCAGGTGTGGGACGTATGTGAGAATTCGGAAGGCTGTTCATTTAGCTGCGGAGAAAGCTGCTGGCAAGTAGTTATTATCCGGCAGAGGCCTTGTCAACCTGTTAACTTGTCAACCTGTCAACTATTACCAATGAAACAAGCACCAACCAATATATCACGAAGAAACTTTCTCAAAATCACCTCACTAGCCGGCGGCGGCGTTCTCTTCGGCTTCGAACTCCTGGCCAATGTAGCACCCGAAGCAGCGGCCAATGCGGCGCTTTTTGCGCCAAATGCGTATTTGTCAATAGATGCCAACGGCATTATTACGCTTATGGCGCCAAATCCTGAGATCGGGCAGGGTATTAAAACCTCATTACCCATGTTGCTGGCCGAAGAGCTGGATGTTGACTGGAATAAGGTAGTGATAACCCAGGCCGCTTTTGATAAAGAAAAATATGGTAACCAGTCGGCCGGCGGTAGTGGCGCTATAAAGGGCCGGTATGAACCTATAAGAAAAGCCGGTGCGGTGGCCCGTCAAATGCTGATCGCCGCAGCTGCACAAACCTGGGGCGTACCCGAAGCGGAATGCGCTACAGAAAATGGTTTTGTGATCCATAAAACCAGTGGTAAAAAACTTAGCTATGGCGAGCTGTCGACCAAATCGGCCTCCATGCCGGTCCCCGAAAACGTTACGCTAAAAGACCCAAAAGACTTCAAGATCATAGGGAAACGCATTAAGAATATCGACAACAAGAACATACTTACCGGCAAGCCATTATTCGGCATAGATACCCGGCGCGAAGGCATGCTTTATTGCATGGTATCGCGGCCACCGGCTTTTGGTAAGAAATTGAGATCATTCGACGATACCGAAGCCCGCAAAATACCCGGCGTCAAAAACGTCGTTCGCACAGAAACGGTAGTGGCTGTTTTGGCCACCAATACCTGGGCTGCGAAAAAGGGCCGTGATGCTTTGAAAGTAGAATGGGAAGATGCCGGCAAGCTCGAAAGCACCACCGAACATATTGCCGCTTTTAAAAATCTGATCCAACAAAAAAGCGAAAAGCCCGATCGCAACGATGGCGATGCCGAAAAGGCGTTGGCTAGTGCAAAGAAAGTACTGGAGAGCATTTACGAAGTGCCTGTGCTTAGCCATGCCCCCATGGAGCCCATCAACTTTTTTGCCGATGTACGTGATGGCAAGGCCGACCTGTACGGCCCCACCCAGGTACCTGGCCGGGCCATTACCGATGTGGCAAAAGCATTGGGAATAGCAGAAGCCAATATTACACTTGGTTTGCCCCGGCAAGGCGGTGGTTTTGGCAGAAAACTCCGCAGCGATAATGTGGTGGAAGCCGCATTGATCTCTGCCGCAGCCAAAGCGCCCATACAAATGTTATGGACACGTGAAGATGATATGCAGGGCGATTTTTACCGGCCCAATAGCATGTTTAAATACAAAGCCGCCATCAATAACAACAACGAGCTCGATGGCTGGCACCTTACGGCAGTGGCCCTGGGTGGCCGCCCGGCAGCAGTCGATAATTTTCCCGCCGGAGCATTGGCCAATTACCGTGTTGACGGCCATAGCCTGCAATCAAATATTCAAACCGGCCCCTGGCGCGCCCCAACACATAATGCCGTTGGTTTTGCCGAGCAAAGTTTTCTCGATGAAATTGCGCATGAACTAAAAAAAGACCCCATCGATTTCCGGCTCGAGTTGCTGGAGCGCGCAAAAAACAATGCCGCCGGCAAAGTGAACTATGATATTGAAAAATTCAAAGGAGTAATAAACCAGGTGCGCCAAATGAGCAACTGGGATAAGAAAACGCCTGGCCGTTTTAAAGGATTTGCCGCTTATTATTCTTTCAGCACCTATGTTGCCGAAGTAGCCGAGATCTCCATCGTAAATGGCAAACCCAAAGTGCATAAGGTATACGCCGCCGTTAACTGCGGACAGGTAGTGAACCTGAGCGGCGCCGAAAACCAGGTTCAGGGCGCTATTGTTGATGGACTGGCCCATGCCTGGTATACTGAGCTCACGTTCGACAAAGGGACGGTTCAACAAAAGAATTTCAACACCTATAAAATGATGCGCATACAGGATGCACCGCTCGATGTGGAGGTGCAATTTGTGGCCACCAACGATAAACCTACCGGTTTGGGCGAACCGGCCCTGCCGCCTATTGCAGCGGTGGTTTGTAATGCCATCTTTGCAGCTACTGGTAAACGAATAAGAAAATTGCCTTTTGGGAAGGAGCTGAACGCTTAAAATAGTTCGTAAGTTATTCAGTTCATAAGTTATTGAGTTAACTAACTTACGAACTGAATAACTGAACAACTGAATAACTTTATTCTTACTTTTAAGCCTTTATGAACAATTCAACGTTGTGGTTCAAAAGACTTATATCTACACAGAATAAACGCTACTTCTATATAGCCGGCGCAGCAATCATTGTTCAATTTATACTATTCAAACTTTGCTATCCCTTTGCTGATTATTTCAACGACAGCTTTACTTATATAAATGCAGCAGCAAAGCATCACTCCATGAGTGTGCGCCCCATAGGTTACTCCCGGTTCCTGCAGCTTGTTCACTTAGTAACTTCATCAGACACCGTAGTTGTTTTTTTACAATACTTTACCATACAGGCCGGGGCATTGATGTTATTTTTTACCCTGCGTTATTTCTTCCCATTACCTAAAAAAGCGGGCAACTGGCTGTTCGGCATTCTGTTGTTCAATCCGCTATACTTATATATCGGTAATTATATCAGCAGTGATGCCCTTTTTGCCGGTGTTGGTTTAATGTGGACCGTTACCCTTATATGGGTAATTAACAAACCACGGTGGTTACAGCTGTTGCCATTGGCCGGGTTGCTTTTCATAATGTTCTCCCTGCGTTATGCCGCTTTATATTTACCAGCCGTTGCGTTGCTCACCTTACTATTAAGCCGGCGCAGTTGGCTTTTTAAACTTACAGGCATCACCGTTACAGTGCTTCCCTTATTTATAGAATATCAACGCATAAAATCCGTTACAAAAAAAGAGACCGGCACAGCAGTGTTTTCAGCCTTCAGCGGCTGGGTGGCAGCCAATAATGCGTTGCATATGTACCCCTATATTCATGTGCGGAATGAGGATTTTTTGTCCCCCGAATGCAAAGCTTTAAATCATTTAGTAAAGCAATATTTCGACACGGTGCCGGCATCGGCACTCCCCTACCCTTATGCCAGGGTAAATTATATGTGGGGAGATATCAGTCCGTTAAAAGCATACATGCGGGCAGTAGAAGAAAAGAAGAAGATAAAGAGTTATTTTGATGCCTGGCATGCCGTAGCACCCGTGTTTTTACAATATGGCAACCAATTGATACTGCAGCATCCAATAGCCTATGCGCGTTATTTTATGTGGCCCAATACCAAAGAATATTGTGTGCCGCCGCTTGAATCGCTGTTGTCGTATAATGAAATGAGAACGACTGTTGATTCTACAGCAATAAAATGGTTTCGCTATAAAAGCGAAAAGATGAGCAGCATCAATCCCACTATTCAAGGCAAGATACTGTCACCTGTTCCCTGGTTATTCTTTTTAGTCAATATTTTCTTTTGCGGGTCGCTGGCCTTTATTCTTATCAGGAGAAGGCAATACGCCCTTTCACCAGATTTACTGCGAACGCTGTTACTGGCCGGTGTGTTCTTTATCATTACTTTTTGTTTCAGCACTTATGCTGCGCCTATCACATTGCGGTACCAATTACTTCCTATGGTCATTTACAGCGCTTTTTTAATCGTAATGATCAACGTTATAATAAGCCGCCGTTACCAGCCATCGGTGCAATAAGCGCGCGTCCATAAAGTAACGTGTAGCAATACTGCTTTACACCAGGCTTTGTGCATTTTTTCTATAACCCCCAGGCTATGCCCTTTTTTAGCCAGAAAGGGTTTTACAGTATCGTTTACCACGGCCGTAAAGGCTATTACATATCGCATAGGAATATGCGGCGGCGCTTCCACTTTATCGGTTTCATTTTTCTTTACATACATGTGGCGTAAACCAATTTCATACTGGTAATTCAACCAGTCCTGATCATATGGTTTGGTGCACACATCCATGATCCATTGCTTAAAGCGTTCTTTCACTTTAGCTTTATACTCCTCATTGATGTTTCCGTTGGCATCTTTAAAGTAATATGAAAGATGTGGCATTGTACTAATGACGCCCCGCCATAAATTCACCAGCGAATCTGTTTGATCTTCCAGCACTTCGGCGGCCATTCGTAAATACCTCATATCTTCGGAATCGAGCGTTATTGTTTGCTTAAGCTCATCGAGGTCCTTCATAGTTACCGGTGAGGTGGCCAAATCGTTAGCACCATAGGCGTACCCGGCAATATTGTCCACTACTGATTGCATAACTAATTGTTTTTATTCATTTTAAATAAATCAGAAAAAACCGTACCATCGGCTGTTCAACATAGCAGGGAGAAAAATACACGCACCCCATATAAAAAAGCAAACAGAAGTAAATAGTACCACTAAATCCGTAAATTCTGCCACTATTATGGTACCAGATCGTTGTAATTTTGACTATCGAAATGAAAAAGACCATCCCCTTATATGAAATATGCACCATTGACCGTACTGTACACCAGGACCTGATGGTAGAACGACTGGCCACTTACCAGGATAAACATTACGCCAACCTGCATAAACCACACCGGCATACATTTTATCACCTGGTGCTGTTCACTAAAGGAAAAGGCGCACACACCATTGATTTTAGTCAGTTCAAAATAAAACCTTACCAGATCTATTTTATGGCGCCCGGCCAGGTGCATAGCTGGCATTTTGAAAGCCCTATGGAAGGTTACCTGGTTCATTTTAACGCCGGGCTGTTCAGTACTTTTTTGCAACGACCCGACTACATTCAGCAGTTCCAGTTCTTTAATGGCAACAGCGAAAACGGCGTTTACAACTTACCGGTTGACCTGCACGATAAAGTAACGAGCCTTATGGAAGCTGTATTAAAGGAAATGGATAACACCCAACGCAATCTCGATATGATACGGGTGTTGTTACTGGAACTATTTATACATATCGATCGCCGTTGCGTAAATGAAAAAACGAAAAACATTCCGCAGCAGAAATTGATCACGCTTAACCAGTTCAAACAACTGATAGAAAAACATTATCGCTTGTTACGGCTGCCAAAGGAATATGCCGAACTGATGTATATAACGCCTAATTATTTAAATGCTTTATGTAACGATGTTGTTGGAAAAAGTGCCGGTGAGCTTATCCGCGACCGCATCTTACTGGAGGCAAAACGTTTTCTTACCAATGCCGATATGGACATTAGTGAAATTTCGTACGAGCTGAACTTCCAGGACAACTCCTACTTTACCCGATTCTTCAAAAAAAGTACTGGGATGACACCTGAAGCATTTAGAAAAAAGATGACCCAATAATTTTTATATGATCACACATGACACCTCAAAACCGAATGTAATTCTTAGCGTATTGCACAACAACTGTCCGCGTTGCAGAAGAGGAAGACTCTTTAAATACAGCAACCCGTACAAACTGAATGGCATGTTGAAGATGAATGAAAAGTGCGAGGTATGCGGACAAACAACCGATATGGAACCCGGTTTTTATTATGGCACCAGCTACGTTAGTTATGGGTTGGCAATAGCCGTAACCGTTGCCACCCTGGTGGCCTGGTGGGTATTGATAGGTTTTTCGTTGCAAGACAACCGCTTTTTCTGGTGGATGGGTACTAATGCTTTTATTTTAATAGCACTACAACCCCTGTTGATGCGATGGTCGCGAACAATATGGCTTTCGTTTTTTATTTGGTATAGTCCTAAGTGGAACGAGGGCGATGTGGTTGTTCCCGAACGTACAAATGACAGTCTGAAAAACGCGTGGTAATCAGCTATTTCGCCAGCCACGTTTTTCAATAGTTCTTACGTTCTGTACTGTTTTTAATGTTAACAGATAGTTGTATAAATGCCGGAGTTCACAGTCGTTTACATCGCCTGTGAACTCTTTTATATAAATGGCATTACCATAATTGGCCCTTGATTTTTCGGGTGAGTCGTCGATGATAAGGATCTGCTCAAGCCTGAATCCTTTCTTCTTTAATTTATCGAGCCGCTTTTCATATACATAGGTATCATACATGGCATCGCGCCGCGGCGTGCATCTGCTATTTGCCCAAACAATGACCGGCTCAATGGTTTCGGGCCAGATCTTACTTACAATTTCCTGCACATAAATATCACCGGCCGAGCTCCAGATGCCAATTTGAAAATGATTTGCAATGTCTATAAGAAACTGCCGCAGCAGTGGGCGTTCGTAAACGTAGTAATCTTCATAAGTAAAATGCGGCGGATAATCCAGGGCTGTGTCGGTAGCATGAATAAGGGTTTCATCAAGATCGAAGATGATGAGGTTAGGTGATTTGTTTTCCATGGGTTAGGGTTCATTCTATACGCAATAATATAACAAATTTTCATTCTCTTTACCCATGATCCAATTACCGTCTTTTCACCCTTTTTTTCTTTAACTAAATCACTGAACTTGGGCCACGCCCCTTAAGCCCCTTCCGCTTACTTTAACCATTCAATACCAATTGTATGAACGCTTCGCTTTCGCCATCCCCTGAAAGTAAAAAAAAGCTGTATGCCCTTCTTGTAGGCATCACCGATTACCGGGAAGATCTAAAGGTGGGCAACGAGTCGGTGTTCTTTCCCAAACTTTCTGCCTGTACTACCGACGCCGATAAAATACAGGCTTATTTACAAACCGACACCTACTACGAACCGCATATAAAAACGCTTTACAACAAACTGGCCACCAAAACCGCCATTGCCGAAGCCATTACCCAACACCTGGGCCAGGCCCGCGAAGGCGATGTAGCCTTCTTTTATTTCAGCGGTCATGGCACCCAGGAGTTTGCCGATCCGGCGCTGTTCCCCGCCGAAACTGATAAGCGGCTTGAATGCCTTGCCTGCTATTACGACGAAACGTTGAAAAATGATTTCTTATTAGCCGATAAGGAACTAAGATGGCTGATAAAACAACTGAGCGCCAACAACCCACACATAGTTACCATATTTGATTGCTGTCATTCGGGTGAGAACACGAAGAACGCTAAGGTGTTGACCAATGCATTTAAAAACGTAGTTGAAAAAAAGGTAACTTTTACCTTTCCGCAAAGGACCTGGGAGCAATTTCTTTTCAATACGGCCATTAAAAAAGAAGATCTTATTGGTAATGGCGTTGCTGCAACGCTGCCCGAAGGCCGCCATGTACAATTCTCAGCCTGCGAGTCGGACGAATCGGCGGTAGAAATAGACCGGCAAAGTGTATTCACGCAGGTTTTAATAAGTGTACTGAAAAGTGTGGGCGGCGATCTTTCGTACCACAGCCTCAACAGCAGGCTAAGGCAATATATGCGCGGCGTATACGACCAAAAACCCACAGTGTATTATGGCAATCCCGACACCAATACGCGCTACCTTGCTTTTTTAAATAAACCCTACAGCGTTGCCAAAAATGTGTTTGGTGAAATAACCTATAATATGGCGCGCGAATGGCAACTGAACCTGGGCGCCATTCATGGCATAAGAAAAGATCAGGCGCTGAAGCTTTTTGAAGCAGCTAATCCAACTCAAATTATTAAAGCATCCATTGGGGCCATTAAGATCGATCATTGTGAAATAATGACCAGTGAAAAGCTTGACGAAAACAAAGTGTACTTTACCAATTGGGAAGGGCTGGGCACCAAAGCCATTCGGGTACACTTTGATACAACCGGTGCCGATCTGCAAATACAGCAAACCATCTTTCAGGAACTTTTTACCGGCGCCAATCAACAGGTAGTAGCTGAAGATGAAGAAGCCAATGCCCAATATGTGCTGCGTTTTCTAAACAACAAATACTATCTCACGTTACCCAACGAACGCTTTCGCCCATTGTTTGAACCATTGGCCGCTACCGAAACCGATCTGGCTAAAAAAATTGCCTTTTGCTTACACAGCATTGCAGCCTGGGAAAGCCTGAAACAATTGGTGAACGAAGATGAAATTACCAATATACCAGCCAATGCCCTCGCTATTGAAACAGCCGTTGGTAATGCACCCTATACAACACTAAATGGCAACACACTTGAGATTGGTTACGTACAACAACAGAATGGTGAATATACAAATACGCTGAAAATGAAGCTTACCAACAACACCGGCAGGAACCTGTATATCTGTTGCGCCCATTTTACGTCTGATTTTGCCTGTTATACCGGTTTTCTGAACCCACCGGTATACCAATTAACAGCCGGCGATTCTGTAGAGTTAAACCAGGAGGCCGATACCACCTTGCCAGTGAGCCTGAGTGACTATATAAAATGGTACAATTGGAAAGAAGAACAGGAAACCATAAAGCTTATTGTTAGCTCAGAACGTTTTGATGAAACGCTGCTGAATATAGAAGGGCTTACACCTCCACCCCTGCCAGGCGCCGCTAAATCGGCTATCGAAGGAATCATATTAAGTAAAGGCATAGTGAAAAAAGACCCGGCAAGAGTAAGAGGCTGGCGCACCATAGATGTAAAACTCATTTACCGCAACCCGCTTTACAATACCATTACAGATAGCGACCTGCAAACCACGATGCAGGATGCAAACACTGCTGATTTTGCGCGTGGGCTTTATAAAGGCGCAGAAATAAAGGTTACTTCAACTTTACAACCGAGTTAATACAAAACAAAATTGTCAATTTATGCCAAACACAACACTCATCCAGGACCACGATATTAGTGAATACGTATCTGGCCTTTCACTCGCGGAGCCCGAAGCCGGTTTTCCTAAATCAAAAGACGCCGCTACAGACCAGGTAGCAGAAGGTGTAGAGCAATCGTTTTTAAATGCCAAAAGCCTGGTATCGTTTGTATCGGAGTTGAACGGACAAAGACGAAAAGATGTGTTGAATTCTGTTCTTATTGCGCAACTGGCCGCCAATAAAGCACATCCCGATGAATCGCAGATACTGGATTGGTACAAAACATTTATTGATGTATTGAATAAACTGGGCTGGGTAATTGAAGCAGCCGAATTTTCGGAGTGGGAATCAAAAGGCTCGGTGTTTGAAGTGGAGAATGCCATCATTGACATTCTTACTGCGGCCTTTGGTGGCACCTTTGTATCGGTGATCAAAAAAACATTATCGGCCATTAAAGACCTTGCCGATAGCAATGGTAAAATAACCGCTTTTGAAAAGAACACCCACTCCATATCAAAAGGCGCCTTTCAAATAGGCATTGCAAAAGAAGAAAACGATACTGTTGCCATGCAAATAGGCACCTTCCTGCTTACATCAGATAATCAGATCAAAAAGATCCTCTTCTTTAAATCGACCAAGGAAAGCACCAAACTGAACTATTGTTCAAGAAAAGGTACGTTAAACGAAGAACTGTACGCAAAGGGCCGCGATGCCATTGTAGAAAAACTGGGCAACCGCGTAACGGAATTTGTTACAGTAATTGATATTGATTAGAATAAGAGAACGCTACGGTGACAGCACCGTAGCGTTCTCTTATTTGTGAGCAACATCATACCTGTAAAACTTTACATCAACCTCCATCCGCGGAAAGCCGGCGGGCAGTTCTGCCACTGCAACTTCTTTAAAATTGTTCTTCTCATAAAAGCGATGGGCAGCTAAAAATTTCGCTGTTGTACCCAGGTATATTTCGGTTAACTCTTTTTCCTTTACCCAGTTGAACAAGGTATTCAGCAATAACTGGCCGGTACCATGTTCTTTGCCTCTATAATCTTTATGCACAAACATTTTGCGCAAAGCGCCCTGACGGTTGCCTATATCGAGTAATGAAATGGTGCCCACTACTCTGCCATCGTTAACAGCCAGCCAAAAATTGCCATTATTGTTTTGGTAGAACGTTGGAATTTGTTGCAGATCGGGTTGATCTGCCGGCGTTATGGGTATATTGAACTCTTCCTGCTGAATGGGTATAATTAAATCAATCACCTGTTGTTTGTACCGTTCGGTATACACTTCTACTGTTGTTTCCATGATGCTGCAAATGTACACAATTGCAGCAGTTAGGCCCGTAAGGTAATTTGCATGGCTTGTAAGTTGTTTTACATGGCTTGCAGGCACATTTACATCGCTTGTAAGATGATTGCGCTCGTTTGTAAGAAGTTTTGCATCGCTTGTAAGATGATTGACATGGCTTGCAGGCATATTTGCAGCGTTTGTAAGATCATTTACATCGCTTGTAAGCATTTTCTATTTACTGTTAAGCATATTTACATCAGCGATAAGCATTTTTTCTTCAGCAGTTAACCTGTTTGCCTCGTTTGCAAGCTTGTTTTAGTTGCCAGTTAGCTTGTTAATCATGTTTGCCCGCTTGTTTGTATTGTAAGTTCACTTGTTTACCTTGTTCGCCCGCTTGTTTGAGTTCGCAGTTCACTTGCTGGTCTTGTTCACCCCCTTGTTTGCTTTGCCAGCCCGCTTGTTTACCTTGCTAGCCCCCTTGTTTGCCTCAGCGGTTCGCTTGTAAGTCCTGCTCACATCACAAAAATAAATTTATAAGCCTATAAACTTATAAATGGCCATTATAAGTCTATAGGCTTATACCCTATAAATGGTATTTTAGAACTATTTACTTTCGGTTAAATTTATATTTCTTGATACTAATCAAATTAACGCAATGAATTTACCCGTTACTAACGGTATCATTTATAAAGTAAGTATATTAGTTCCCATATGCTAACTGGTTATGAGACGAAGAATGCTTGTTATGTGGTTACTGCTGGCGCTAAGTCCTGCGGTACTTAAAGCCCAAAATATCAGCCTCGCTAAATTATTGTCGCTGCAAAAATCCTCCCTCATAAATATCCAGGATTATATTGAAACGGGCGCCTGGAAACTAAAAGGCATTATTACTTTGAAAGAAGTAGACAGCAGTGTATTTCAAAACCGCACCAGATTATATTTAGATTCCCTGGCCAAATACCGCAAACCCGAAGGCAACCCGCTTACCGCCAATCATTATTATGGTCAACTGGTTGAAAATACCCGCTTTGATGCCCCGGCCTGGATAGAATACCTGAGTAAGGCAGATACCAAAATCAACAACTCAACGCTGTTCACCAACTCCATCACCGTTACGCTGCCAAAGTTTTACATCTTTAATGCCATCAACCTTAATTTGCACAACTTCGACCGGCATACCTTCAACCATTCGCTTCGCTTTAGCTTTGGCGACGACGACACGTTTAAATCATTGCTGAACGATATTAAGATCCTGCAAATACCCGAAAAAGATCAGTACGTTATGTACAGCAAACCTTTAATTACCCGGGTTTATAAGCTGGCCGACCAGGTGATTAACCTTACCATTTTAAACGCATCTATAAAATCTTACTCACTGGAAGTTTATTCACGCGCCGATTACGATTACCTGCATGCTACCGAACAGGAACTAAAAGGCAAGAGTGATTTCATTCCTTAACTTACGAACTCACTAACTCACGAACAGGCAACACATGTTCATTCAGTTTCACTTCAGGATTTAGTATATAAGTAGCAATGGTATTATCCTGCATAACTTCTACCATTCTAAAACCCTTATACGTTGTACCCCAGCTGCCGCCGATATGTGAATCGAACAGAAAAGGTATGCCTTCTTTTTCTTTCATATCGTCCTGGTCGTGATCGTGGCCATTGAATACCGCCCGCACATTTTTATAATCTTTCAGCAGGCTAATAAACTCCGGACAATCCTTTGCATTGTCCGTCCATTTAACGGGTGTAATATGAATAGCAATAAATATGTTGGGTGCATGTTTGTATTTCTCCAACTGCGCACGCATCCAGTCGAGATCGGGACATAAATACTCGCCTTTTTCATTGCTGGTAGTGGCCAGCAGGAACACCTGTTTATCTACAACAAACGAATGATTGAAGGGCATGTTCCAGGTATTCTTCCATACTTCTTCATTTACCATATCGTGATTACCCTGGGTAACGTAATAAGGCATTTTCAATTGATCGAGCTGTTGCTTGGCCAGCGGCAACATGGCTGGGTCGTTATGAATGATATCGCCGTTAACGATACAAGCCTTCAGCTTATTCTTTTTATGCTGTGTGTTTATGTGCTGAATAATGTTTGTATAATCGCTTTCCCAGCTGGTTTTCGGTTGCCCAAAGTGCCCGTCACTGGCTACCGCAAACCTGAACTTTACTTTATTATGTGTTGAACCGATAGACAATGCCGAGCGGTACAACATTTTACCATTAGTTAGTAGTAACAGTACGGGGGCTGAGTTTTTAATAAATGAACGGCGATCCATGTGTTTAATTATTTGAAGTGAATAACCTGATTATTATTCGTTTCTATTGGGCAGTTACAGGTTACAAGGTACAGGTTACCGGTTACCGGTTTCCCGTTGCCGGGACCTTAATTCGAGACTCACGACAAAATGCTCAAAGCCCCGGCAACTTGCAACCTGGAACTTGCAACGGCTTATAATTATGGTATACTTCAAACTATTCACCATTGACCATTGACCATTCACCATTTACCACTTTCCCTCAAGCATTTTCATGAAGTAACCACCAACAACACTTCGGGCCTGAAACCCTACTTGTTTCGCATTGGTTGTTTCGTGCCAGTCGCTAAGGGGTACCCGCGTTGGGGTTTCTGTAAGATACGTATAAACCGGGTTGATTAGCGCATCAAAATCAGCAGCATTATTTGCCAGCGTGGCCGTCCATACTATCCAATCTGATTTGGTATAGGTTTTCCGGCTATCGAGCGGTAACCCATAGGTATTTTGTTTGGTGAGGTAGTATTTTATCTCCTTCTCGTACACTTCGGCCGGAAACAAATTCAGTCCTAATATTTTATCCCAGGCCAGGTTGTACTTCTGGCTCCAGGTGTTTTTGTCAGAAAAAGTGAGCGCATAGTGATCGCCATCATCGGCCATTTGCATCCACTTGGCCGCCATATCCTTTGCCATAGCGCGGTATTTTGCGGCCGTGTCTTTTTCCTTTAGCATATCGGCCAGCATGGCATAACAGCCAATACCTACAATGGCTTTTACCGAAAGATTGGTATTGCGCGCCAGGTGGCCGGCAAAATCATCGGTACATAACTGGTTGGCGGGGTCAAACCCATCGCGGCTTAAAAATTGAACCCAGGTGCTCAATGCCTTCCAGTGCTTTTTGGCGTAATTGGCGTTCTTTTCGGCTTTGGCTATGGCTGCAGTTAAAATGATCATATTGCCCGACTCTTCCACAGGCATGTCTTCACCATAGGTTTGTCCGTTCGCCAATGGGTATGTACCCAAATCATGCGCGGCAAACGGTTTGGTAAACTTGCCGCTTTCACTGTAATAAAAAATACCCGTTAACATACCCTTCAGTAATTCGGGATTGTATAACAGGTACAACGGCGCCGATGGATACGTTACATCAACTGTATTGATAGAACCATTGCTGTAATTCTCTTTCGACAGGAATAACAATTCGCCCTGCGGGTCTTTTACGATCTTATGCGCGGCAATACTTTGGCGATAAGCTGCTACACATAACTGCGCATATTTTTCACCGCCTGCATTTTTAGCATCAGCATACAATTTCTGATCAAAGGCAATACACTGTTGCATTACACTTTTATAATCAGCCGCCGCTTTTGCCAGTTCCTTTTCAATGGTACGGCCTTCGGCGCGCCATACCGGCGGCAGGTTCTTTTTAAAGTATTGAATGGAATACACATCATCGTACCCAAGCATCAGGAACTGCTCCTGCGGTTTGCTGTTTGTTTTTATACGAGAACTGGTACGCAAAATGAAATTAGTACCCGTTTGCTGATCGGGCAGCGGTTTTATGACTACCGGAAATTCAGTATCCGCGTTGGCAATATACTGATACACATTGCTGCCCTTTGGCGCAGCTATATACATATACCCCCAATCTATCCGCAGATCGTCGCCCCTTTTTTGCAATACCGGTTGCGTGGTAGTACCGGCTTTCAGCACCTGTAACCCATCGGCGGTAACCAACTTTTCAGCTTTTACTTCCTGATCGGGTTTATTTACGGCTACATTGGTTGAAACACCCAGTATTACTTCGGCATCGTGCTCTTTGCCATCGTTCGATTGCAGGGTAACTGTTATATACGACACCGGCCGGGTTAACACCGCCCAGTTGTTCAATAACAACGGCGAGGTAAATTGTAATTGTACATTAACCCCACCACAGGTATACCGGTAAATGGTTCGGGTGGCAGTAACTGTTACATCGGTTTGTTTGGCAACGGCAACGGGTGGCAAATTTTCAGTGGCAAATCCCTGCGACAGGCTATCTTCCTGGCCCTTATTGCCCTTTCCCATAATACGAAAGAATTGTTTATCAACCACCACCCAGCCGGTCAGGGGTTGATCGGCGCCGGTCCAGTGTTTGGTACTGCCGCTGGTAAGATCATCGGCAAACGACCAAATACTAAAATAGGGATCGTGGGTAATTAAGGGATAGGCGGGCGCTTTTTTCAATTGCGCTGTTGAGATCACTGAAAAAAGCAAAAAAACAGGTAGTAAAATGTTGTATTTCATATAATGAGCAAGTAATTATCGTATTTACATCAATAATGTGGCTGACCAATATCAGGCCGAAATATTGCATGTGTTAGCTTTCAATCGTTAATTATGGCCGAATTTAAGCGTTCAGCAATTAAAACTGAGATCACGGTAAAATGAAACGTGAAATAAGTTCATCCTGTGGACTCCCTTTATTCTCAGCGTTTCAGAATTTGTTCAGTTTGTTACATTTAATTAAATAATGTTATAAATGAATTGGCATACATCCACTACAGAGGACGTTATTAAAGAACTGCAAAGCAACATAGATGGCCTAACAGCGGAGGAAGTTGCAAAACGAATACAACAATATGGTCCTAACCAGTTGCAGGAAAAAAAGAAGCGGCCGGTATGGCTGTTGTTCCTGATGCAGTTTAAAGATGTCATGATCCTTATCCTGATGGTGGCCG
The DNA here is from genome assembly GCA_024809215.1 of Niastella sp. OAS944. Taxonomy (GTDB): domain Bacteria; phylum Bacteroidota; class Bacteroidia; order Chitinophagales; family Chitinophagaceae; genus Niastella. The sequence goes on from JANUBW010000004.1 coordinate 319,958, forward strand.
CCATCATCTCGGCTGTTGTAGGTGATGTAAAAGACATGATCGTGATCCTGGTCATAATCATGATCAATGCCGTTGTAGGTTTTGTGCAGGAATTCCGTGCCGAAAAAGCCATTGATGCGTTGAAAAAAATGTCGGCCGCACATGTACGCGTGCGTCGCAATAAACGGGTTACACAAATTGAAGCAACGGAAGTAGTGCCGGGCGATATTGTAATGATGGAAGCCGGCGATATGGTGGGCGCAGATATCCGCATTATCGAAAGCCATTCATTAAAAATAGAAGAAGCATCCCTTACCGGCGAATCGCAGGCCGTTGATAAACGACCCGATGCCATACAGGAAACTGAAGTACCCCTGGGCGACCGGGTAAACATGGCCTACAAAAGCACCATGGTAACTGCCGGCAATAGCGTTGGCGTGGTAGTAGCTACCGGTATGCAAACCGAAATAGGTAAAATTGCCGGCATGCTGCAGGAACAAGAAGCCACTACCCCACTGCAACAACGCCTGGCCGATTTCAGCAAGAAATTATCATTCATTGTACTGGGCATTTGTGTGGTGTTGTATTTTATTGGTATTCTACGTGGCGAGAAACCGGTGAACATGTTGCTTACCACCATTTCGCTTGCAGTGGCGGCCATTCCAGAAGCACTGCCGGCCGTTATCACTATTGCACTGGCGCTGGGCGCTAAAAAACTGGTGCGTAAAAATGCATTGATACGCAAACTGCCCGCCGTTGAAACGCTTGGTTCTGTAACCTACATCTGTACCGATAAAACCGGCACGCTTACCCAAAATCAAATGACGGTGCAGGATATTTGGCAACATGACAGTTTTGAACTGATTATTCCCGAAGTACAAAAAGAACAGGTACTGCTGCTGGTGATGTCGCTGAACCACGACTCACATGAAGACAATACCGATAACAATAAACGAAAAGGCGACCCTACTGAAGTGGCGCTTGTAGAATACGCCATGAAGCAGGAAGGTTACAATAATAACTGGGCACAGGCTTTTCCACGCAAACAGGAATTGCCGTTCGACTCGGACCGTAAGCTTATGACCACCGTACATGCGGCGAACAATGAATTTCTGGTAGTGACCAAAGGCGCATTGGAATCTATTTTTAAGATCACTCAATCAACCAGCGAAGAAAAAATAACTGAAAAGAGCGATAAACTGGCTGAAGCGGGGCAAAGGGTAATCGCCTACAGTTGCAAACTCATAAAACAGCTGCCGAATGAAGGCGATATGGAAGCGCTGGAAAGCGATCAGCATTTTTGTGGTCTTGCAGGCATGATAGACCCGCCGCGGCCCGAAGCACAAAAGGCAATAGCAGAATGTAAAACGGCCGGCATTGTTCCTGTAATGATCACCGGCGATCACCCCATAACGGCCGCTGCCATTGCGCGTGAGATGGGCATTCTGCAAAACAAAAGCGACAAAACCGTTACCGGAATAGAGCTGGAAAAAATATCAGATGAAGACCTCGATAATGAGATCACCCATATAAAAGTGTATGCCCGGGTAAGCCCCCAGCAAAAACTACGGATTGTAAAAACGTTACAAAAGAAAGATCAATTTGTTGCCATGACCGGTGATGGTGTGAACGATGCACCGGCCCTCAAACGCGCCAATATTGGCGTAGCCATGGGTATTACCGGTACAGACGTATCGAAAGAAGCGGCCGACATGATTCTGCTCGACGATAACTTTGCCACCATTGTTAAAGCGGTAAAAGAAGGCCGGCGCATTTATGATAACATCAGACGGTTTATACGGTATGTGCTTGCCTGTAACTTTGCAGAAATACTCACCATTTTCCTGGCGCCTATAGTCGGTTTGCCTATTCCGTTACTGCCTATACATATCTTATGGATCAACCTGGTTACCGATAGTTTACCCGGACTGGCACTGGCAGGAGAAAAAGCAGATACAAAAGTAATGGAGCGGCCGCCCAGAGACCCCAGGGAAAGTATTTTTGCGCTTGGCTTAGGCTTTAGTGTTATTTGGGTGGGAATACTAATGGCTGCCGTAGGACTGGTTACACAGGCTTGGACCATAAACGATGAGGATACGCACTGGCAAACGATGGTATTTACTGTATTATGTTTTAGCCAGATGGGACATGCATTGGTATCGCGCAGTGAACATGAGTATATTTTCAGGTTAGGCGTTTTTTCGAACCGGCCATTGGTGGGAGCTATTGCGCTTACGTTCGTACTTCAAATTGCGATCATTTATTTACCCTTTCTGAACAAGATCTTTAATACAGCCCCACTAACATGGAAAGAACTGGGAATATGTTTGCTTATATCCACCATTACTTTCCATGCTGTGGAGTTGGAGAAATTTATTAAAAAAAGAACGGGAAAACTTTAGTTATCAGAGATCACATATTCGTACGGATACAACAGCACTTTCCAGGTTACACCGCCATCGGCCGTAATATATAATTTCTGGCCGCCATACATGATGCCATTCAGGTCATCCTGAAAGTGCAGTTTCTTCATGTTAATGTATTCGTAATTGGCGGTATTGGTAACCGTATTCCAGGTAACACCTGTATCGGTACTTTTTACCAGGTTTTCCTGGGTAACGCCATAAATAATATTATCGTTCACCATGTGGGCCGAAGTAAGTTTCAGATCGGCCGAAGGCTTTTTCCAGGTAGCGCCGCTATCGGTTGAAACATAGGCATTGCCAAAATTTTCGAGCGCGCACAAATTACCTTTTACCCCGGTTTGTAATTCAGAAAGCACCCTGTCGGCAATGAGAACCGGTTCGCTCCAGGTACGGCCGGTATCGCGTGTTTTAGAAATATACGAACTGTATTTGCTGTTTTTATACAGTAATACATAACCCGTTTTTTTATCAACGAACTTCACATTTGCAGGGTAATAAGCATCATCAAAAAAGCTTACACGGGTAGCTATTTTTGTTGTAAGGTTCAGCTTATAGAATTTACGGCTATCGGCATTGCTGGTTGACTTCTGCTGATAGGTAAGCATTATGTAATTTGAATCGATATAAGATGCATCAACCAGCTCGGTGGTATTATAACCCGTTGTGCTGATGCCGGGCGAAAATGAAGAGGCAGTAAGGGCCAAAGAGCCCCAGCTGGCACCAAAATCAAAAGAATAATATACGATAGGCGCTATAGTAGTACCCGACGCAATTACAATACCATTTCTGCTGGAATTGAACGACGTTAATTTAGTACCGGCTACATCGTAAACGTTATGGCTAAAAGTTTTAAAATTGTCGGTAGTGCTAAAGTACTTATTCGTAGTTAAGCCACGGATAATATTGCCACTATCGAGCCGCGCTGTGGCCAGGTTGTTATCCTTGATCAACAACTTTACATCGGCATTGATGGCCGGTTCGGTAGGAATTTGTGTAATGAGAAATCTGTCCTTATCGCCGCAACCAAATGCAACAGCACTGACAAGAAAAAGATAGTATAGTTTTTTCATAGTTACTTTTTGAAGTTCAGGTTAACGCCTACGCTTAAGTTTATTGAACTGCAATCATATACTTTATGGTCGGGCATCAGGATGCCGCGTGCCATCATTTCGGCAACGTAATCGGCATTTACTTTCAGATCGGGTTTGTAATACTCATAATCGAGTTTTACATACAGATCGCCCGAGCGTACAAGCATAACCCCGCCGTCGAATGAAATGCCTGAACCTGTCAATATTTTACCGGTGGTTTTAATACCTTCTGTTCCTGTTTTTTCTTCGTTGATCTTTGTAAACTGGCTCGATGACATGTTTTGATCGACCCTTACAATGGGGCAAATGGCAAATTTGCCAATGGTGTATACTTTATACTGAAGCTCGATACCGCCTTTCCAGGTAATGAAGGCTTCACGATGCCCTTCGCCAAGGTTGACCTTTTTCCAATAATACTTCAATCCACCTACGGGACGAACCCACAGGTTATCATTAAAAAATGCAGTTTTAAAACCGATAGAGGCATTAAGACCGCCCTTAAAAACGTCGCTTAATTCAGAATTGGCAGGAGAAGCAAAACCGGCATCTGCATCGAGCGCAAAACGCCATTTCTTTTTAACCTTTGGCTTTTTGGTTTTACCATTTTCAACGGTAATCAGCGGTGTGGTTAAACCTGAAGATGTTGTTGTTATTGCAGGAGCTGCAGGGGCCAGCTTCGCTGACGAATCAGTTTGCGCCTGTACTACCTGCTGCATAAACAGCACAGAAAAGACCCATAGGATACGACGGATACAAAGGGTTTTCATTGGATATTTTTTATAATCTGTCTACAAAATAAGAACACGGTGTTCTGACGCCTGGTTATTTTAGTATAAACAACATGTAAAAACAGCATCATTATCAGCACTATATGCTGAATTATTTACCCTGTTATTGGCCGCATCAAAACACCCTATAGCACTATAAAACGCTAATATCCATAGTTCTATTGTATCTGTTAATTAGTTGTTTGTTTTAGTAGCAAAGAACATTGAACTGTGAACTGTGAACTATAAACTCTATGCTTCCGGCTCCTTGTCGCCCTGTTTACCTGGCTGTTCGCTGGGTTCTGGTACAGGAATTTCGCCGGGTGAGGTGCCACCGGGGTCATCTTCGGGTTCAATTTCCGGTTCCTGGAAAGGTGGTGTAGGCCGGTTAGGCACTGTTTCAGGCGTAATTTCCGGATTTTCAGGTTGAGGTATCTCTTCTGGTTTATTAGGATTTGTTTTCTTGGCCATAGTATTTCATTTACACCCTAAAATGCAAAAGGCATTCCATGCCTTGGTTAACAAGTTAACATGTTGACTAATTGGTTTAAACTTCAAGGCTCAAAAGCAATGGCAAAACCCTAAAAGCGCAGCACTAAAAACTGGGAACTGGGAACTGGGAACTGGGAACTGCAAACTTCCAGGTGGCACGATTGTTCCATAAATAATGCTATGAGCTCCCACTTTATGTTCCAGGACCGCATCGATGCTGGCCTGGCACTGAGCCAGCATTTACAACACTATAAACGTGTTGATGGCGTAACGCTGGCCGTTCCGCGCGGCGGCGTACCGGTTGCTTTTCCCGTAGCCAAAATACTGGAGCTACCCCTTGATATTATATTATCGAAAAAGATCGGTCATCCCATGCATAAAGAATATGCCATTGGGGCAGTAAGTTTAACCGGTAAGATCGTTGCACCAAATGCAGCCGCAACAGACGATTATATAGAACAGGAAACGATGAACATACGTGAGCAATTAAAGCAGATGTATGTAAAGTACATGGGCGATAAAAAACCAACGCCCGTAAAAGGCAGGATCGTTATCATTATCGATGATGGTGTTGCTACTGGCAATACGTTATTGAGCACCATCGACATTATACGTGACGAACACCCGAAAAAAATTGTGGTGGCTGTACCAGTGGCATCGCAACAGGCAGCAAAGAAACTAAGCGAAGTAACCGATGAATTTGTTTGTGCCTGGATACCCTCTAAGTTTAATTCTGTAGGAGAATTTTATCTTGACTTCACCCAGGTTACTGATGAGGAGGTTATAGAGATGCTTAATGCGCAGCTTGAGAAATGAAGAATAAAGTTGACTAGTTAACAAGTTAACGAGGTTTTCCTATGTGCGGCAGTCTGATTAATAGTTGATATGTTGACAGAGATGATAAAGGCAAGTTGACGAGTTAACAGGTTGACAAGTTAACAAGTAATGCGAACCTCGCGGGCATGGTATTATTGCCGATTGCCGATTCACGATTGCCGCAGACGTGAGCTTCAAAATTGAACGGCCCCTTTCACGTTTCACGTTTGCCGATTGCGGGCAGCTACACCTTAACCGTACTCGTTATCTGATCGGGCAAACCCTGTTGTAACCTGGCTTGCTCCTGAACCGCTTTTTCCAGCTCATCTACTGCGGCACAAGCGCTTTCATTAAAGCTGGCCGAACGGCGATGCACAAACAGTGAATCGCCATATAACGTGAGCCTGATCTCACAAATCTTATTTTCCAGTGGAGAAGCAGCAGCATCGTCGCGCAGTACGATTTCGGCTTTAACAATATCTTTAATTAGATGAGAAAATGACAGCACTTTCTCTTTCACGGGTTTCAATAAGGATTCATTCACTTCCGAATGCGGGGCATGAATCTCAATAATCATTGACTCAAATCGGAATGCCATAAAAAAAGTGTATATTCTAAGTTACGACTATAAATGCAATAAAACGTGAATTTTAATCTGCCCACATCTTTCTGCCGGCCACTTTATTGAAAGAACTTGTTTGCACATCGTTCACTAACTGCAACAAAGGAAGAATATTATCTTTATTCATAGCATCAAAACCATGCACCATTCGTTCCTTTTCATCCGCATCATTTGTGGTACGGGATGCCAGTTTAAGCATCAGTTTATGGAGCCAGCTAAGGTCATTGATCACCAGCCGGCCACGGAAATAGAAAACTGTCACAAGGTCTTGCAACAGCGCCGGAATATTATGCTTTGCAATTTGTTCAAGCACATCCTTCTTATCGGCAGGCGTAGCACAAACAATAAACAAAAACACTTTCTTTCGCAGCAACTGATGCGCATGTTTCTTCAGCCAGTCGTGCAATGTTAACTGACCGGCATATACCGAGCCGCCAACAATAACGACATCTGCGTCATCGAGTGTTTGATTTAACAATTGTTCGGGCGTGAACAGCGGCCAGTTCAATGCTTCGCCTATCCAGGTGGCATATTGCCGGGTAGCGCCGTATTTTCCTTTATATACAATGATCCCTTTCATATGACAGGTTTTATATGGTGGTTAATGATGTGTGATAAAGAAAGGCAGATTAATAGTCTTTAACAACAACCCGGCAGTGGCAGGTTTGAAAACACCCGATAACCAGCTTCGGCCAAAAGCGCCCATTACGACAATGGTGTTTTGTTTACCTAACAACCGGCCATATAATTCTTCTGAAGCTTTTCCTTTCAACACCTGAAAGCCAATGCTGGAATAATGCATGCGAAGCCATTTACCCAGTTTGTCTTTTTCGGTAACCGGTAATGAATCGTCTTTGTTTACTTGTAAAACGATGGCTTTTTTATCGGCCAGTTCGGGGAATAAATAAGTGAATTGTTTAATAGCAAAAACAGCGGAGCGGCTGCCATCATAGGCAAATACAATTTCTTCAATACCCGTAACGCTCGATGGAGCCACCAATACAGGACATTCTGCATTGGCCAGAATTTCTTTTACCAGGGCGGTAGGCGCTTCTTCCAACCTCTTCTCAAACGACAGCGTAGGTTGTACTATTACCAGGTCGGCAAACCGGCTTTCTTCTAAAATAGCCTGGGCGGCATTTCTTTTCGTGTTATTTAATACCTGGCAACGAATACCTCTTACAGCACAGGTACGTTCAAATTGTTGTATAAAGGCGAATTGTCGTCTTTCAGCAACGGTGGGTATGCAATGGGTTGATACAGTTTCATTATGCTGCGCAACAAACGCCACATTAGCCACAGCTTCCTCTTCACGGGCATCGCCCAGAAAATAGCCTATCAGCGTTGAATGCGTGAACGTTGCTACGTTACAGGCAAAATGAATAACCTCTGTGTCAACGTGATCGGCATCGATGGCCAGCAGGATCTTTTTCATGGTGATTTATTTTACACCAAAGCTATTCCTGAAGGCTTACTATGAAGATGACCTTTATTAGGCCGGGGAATGATTCTTGTCAAAGGGGCAGGCCGGCAATCGTGAATCGGCAATTGGCAATAATTTCCCAATTTCCTGGCCTCGCTACCGTGAAACGTGAAACGGCAAACGTGAAATGTGAAATGCTCACGCTCATCAACCCGATAACTATTCGTCAGTCTGCTGCACAGAAACCCTCTATCAACTCTATCACCTCTATCAACATATCAACTATTAATCAACCCGCCGCACAGAGTAAATTCTAGTCAACCCGTCAACTCGTTAACCCGTCAACTCAACGCCCCATCCCAATCCTTCCAAACCGGTTCATACCCAATAGATGAAATAACACGGGCCATTTCGGCCGGTGTGCGCTCATCGGCTATTTCAAACTGTTCGAGCGATTCCGGTTCAACGGCATAGCCACCGGGATTTGTTTTTGACCCGGCGCTGATAGAGGTAATGCCTAACCGCATAACATTATCCCTGAACCTCGGATGCTCGCGCGTTGATAACGACAGCTCTACCTCCTGGTTAAAGATGCGCCAGGCGCAGATCAGCTGCACCAGCTCGCGATCAACCATTTCAATCTTAGGTTCCAATCCGCCCGAAAAAGGCCGCAGGCGTGGAAAGGAGATACTATATTTTGTTTGCCAGTAAGTGCGTTCAAGATAATTCAAATGCAAAGCGGTAAAAAAAGAATCGGTGCGCCAGTCTTCCAAACCTATCAGTATACCCAAACCGATCTTATGCACCCCTGCCCTGCCGAGACGGTCGGGCGTTTCAATACGATATTGAAAATTCGATTTCTTGCCTTTGGGGTGATGTTTTTTATAATCTTCGCGATGATAAGTTTCCTGGTACACCAGTACCGTATGCAACCCTTCAACCGTTAGCTCGCGGTAATCTTCTTCATCGAGCGGTTGCACTTCCATAGAGATATGGGCAAAATGATTACGCAACAGACTGATGGCATTTTTAAAATACGGCACATGCACGGTATGATTGGCTTCTCCTGTTACCAGCAATACATGCTCATACCCCATTTCTTTAATAGCCATGGCTTCCTGTAATATTTCGGTGGCCGACAGAGTTCGCCTGCGTACTTTGTTATCTAAACTAAAACCGCAATAGGTACAAATATTATTGCACTCGTTAGAAAGATACATGGGCACATACATTTGGATGGTTTTTCCAAAACGTTGCTGTGTGAGTTGCTGACTTAGCTGTGCCATGGGCTCCAGGTACTTTGCTGCCGCCGGCGAAATAAGCGCCATAAAATCATCCAGCGTTCTGCTTTGTTTGCCCAATGCCGCTTCTACATCCGCAGCTGTTTTGCTGTAAATGCGTTCCTTTACCTCGTCCCAACTATACTGATTGAAGATATTGATAAAACTATCCATGGTATTCATCTAAAAAAGCCGTTAAAGGACTGCTTGCTATTGCTGTATTCAAAGGTTTGGCCAACCGGGCCTCATATGCTATACGACCTGCCTCTACTCCCATTTTAAATGCAGTGGCCATTTGCACCGGATTACCAGCCACCGCAATGGCCGTATTTACCAGCACCGCATCGGCGCCAATCTCCAGCGCTTTTGCTGCATCGGAAGGTGAACCAATACCCGCATCTACCACTACCGGCACTTTGCTTTGTTCAATAATGATCTCGAGGAAATCTATGGTCTTTAATCCTTTGTTGCTGCCGATGGGTGAACCAAGTGGCATTACTGCCGCAGCGCCCGCTTCTTCCAGCCGTTTACACAAAACAGGATCGGCATGAATGTATGGCAATACCACAAAACCAAGCTTTACCAACTCTTCGGTTGCACGTAAGGTTTCTATGGGATCGGGCATCAGGTACTTGGGGTCAGGGTGTATTTCCAGCTTCAGCCAGTTTGTTTGCAAAGCTTCACGCGCCAGTTGTGCTGCAAATACCGCTTCTTTGGCAGTACGCACGCCCGATGTATTGGGTAATAAATTGATATGCGAATGTTGCAGGTGACGTAAAATATCGTCCTGCGGATCATTCATATCAACCCGTTTCAATGCCACCGTCACCAGTTCTGAGCCCGACGCTACCAATGCTTCTTCCATCACATCTACAGAGCTGAACTTACCGGTACCGGTAAATAACCGGGAGTTGAATGTTTTGTCTGCTATTTTTAACATAACACTTCTTTTAATTGAACAACTCGTTTATTTTGTCCACTTCTGCCAGAGGATCTGACGCAGTCATGATAGCCCCGGAAACAGCTACACTATACAAACCAGCATCACGCAAACCCGGAACATCATCGCTTACAATACCACCAATGGCTACAATGGGTAATTGAATATTGGCCGCTCTTACCTGCTGCATTATACGTTGATACCCTTCAAGACCAAGGATGGGACTTAACTTTTCTTTGGTAGAAGTAAAACGGAAAGGTCCCAGCCCGATATAATCAACACCTTCCTGCACCCGTTGCTGGATATGCCCGAAGGTATTGGCAGTGCCCCCTATTATCATATTAGGGCCTACAATGGCGCGCACTTCGCGGGGCAACATATCCTGCAAACCAACATGAATACCCCAGGCGCCCACAGATTTGGCTACATGCGGATAGTCATTTATCACCAGCTTTGCATTATACAGGTCGCACAAAGCCTTTGCTTTTTTTGCTTGTTCTAACACAACGGCTTCAGGCTCCTTCTTCACTCGTAACTGTACCAACTTACAACCTGCCTCTAGTGCTTCTTCAATAGCGTTCAGGTGCGTTTTTGTTGCGGTTTGTTGTGAAATAAAATACACGCGCTCTAACATACTATATCTTGTAAATTGAGATTTGAAATTTTTATTTGGATCTTGGAATTTGAGATTTGGATTTTTTTATTTGGATCTTGGAATTTGAAATTTGGATTTTATGTATGATATCCCAGTAATGACTGGTTGCTGTTTAAAAAGGTTTCAACATATTTTTTTGCTAACCGGCAGGCTTCCTTTAATGAATGGCCTTTTGCCAGTTGGGCGGTAATAGCAGCGGCCAATACACAACCCGATCCATGTTTGGGAAATGCCTGTTTTACACCTGCGCTAATGATCGTATGACCATCGGGTTCGTATAAGGTATCTGTTCCAATGGCATCGGGGCGGTGACCGCCTTTCAATAACACCGAACAAAACCTGGCCTTCTCTTCTTTTATCAATTCTTCTTTTGTGATCGATTGCAACCGCTGCAGCTCATTATAGTTGGGCGTTACCAGGGTTACCGTTGCCAGTATGGCTTCCAGGCTATGAAAGGTATCAACCGAATGAAAATCATAACCGGCGCTGGCTTTTAATACCGGGTCCCATACAATTTTAATGGCAGCATTGTGCTCTTTTAAAAATCGGATCACTTCTATCAACGTTTCCGGTGAATTAATGATGCCGATCTTACAGGCCATGATCCCGAACTTGCTTATCAATGGTTGCAGTTGCTCAATGATCTGTTCGGCCGAAAGCCAGTGCAGGTTTAAAAAGCTGTCATCGGTTTGAACCGTTAAGGCTGTGCAAACGCCAAAACCGTATACGCCGTGTTGTTCAAAGGTTTTGCAATCGGCCAGCACGCCGGCGCCCCCACTGGGATCAAAACCGGCGATGGTCAATACGTATGGTCGTGGCGATTGCATGATTAATCTTTTTAAATTGTTCAACTGCTTTTTCCGGTTCGTTCCAAATGGCACCCAGCAATGCAGCCCCATCAAAATTCATGGCAGGCAGCTTACCTACATTATCAGCATCAATTCCACCCAACGCAATTACCGATACCGCCTTTTGTTCATCTTTCAAATAAAAATCATCATCGATCACACGCTTGTAATCCTGTTTCGAAATACTATCAAACACAGGCGAAAAGAAGGCATACGAAAAATGTGATGACAAATTTTGCAGCACAGGTATCTCATGCACCGAAGTACTAAAGATCCGTATGGGCCGGTCCCCTTCCGAAAGGGGGCTCGCCCTCTGCTCCATTTGCCAGGGAGAGCTCCCTTTGAAAAGGGAACCCTCCCTTTCTGCCTGCAGGCGATGCTCTTCTCTATAATGCAGTCGATGCATACCATATTCCTCCATCAAATGAAAGAAACCATGCATAACAATGCGATAATGATATTTAGTTGGTATGGCTTCTATCAACTGCCGCACCGACTGTTCATCGGCATTGGGTTTACGCAGGTGAAACACTTCCAACCCTTCAGCAAATAACTGCTGAATGATCTCCGCCTCACCAGGTAACATAGCGGCATGTGATATGACAATTAATTGAAACATTATAAATACAATTGACTTCCTTTTTCAGCAAACTCTTTCGATTTCGCTTCCATTCCTTTTTGAATGGCATCGGCATCCTGCAAGCCATTGCTTTCTGCGTATTCCCTTACATCCTGCGTAATTTTCATTGAGCAGAAATTGGGGCCGCACATAGAACAGAAATGCGCCACTTTGGCGCCATCGGCCGGCAGGGTTTCATCGTGAAACTCGCGTGCCGTATCAGGATCGAGCGAGAGGTTGAACTGATCTTCCCAACGGAATTCAAAACGCGCTTTGCTCAGTGCATTATCGCGGTATTGTGCACCAGGATGCCCCTTTGCCAAATCGGCCGCATGTGCCGCTATCTTGTAGGTGATAACACCATCCTTTACATCTTTTTTATTGGGCAGTCCTAAATGTTCTTTAGGTGTTACGTAACATAACATAGCCGTACCAAACCAGCCGATCATGGCAGCCCCAATGGCCGAAGTAATGTGGTCATAACCCGGAGCAATATCAGTAGTCAAAGGCCCGAGCGTATAGAACGGGGCTTCATGACATTCCTTCAACTGTTTATCCATATTCTCCTTGATCATATGCATGGGCACATGGCCGGGCCCTTCAATCATCACCTGCACATCGTGCTTCCAGGCAATTTTGGTAAGCTCGCCCAATGTTTCCAGCTCGGCAAACTGTGCAGCGTCATTGGCATCGGCCAAACTACCGGGACGTAAGCCATCACCCAATGAGAAAGCCACATCATATGCTTTCATGATCTCACAGATCTCTTCAAAATGCGTATACAGGAAACTTTCTTTATGATGCGCCAGACACCATTTGGCCATAATACTACCACCGCGCGAAACGATACCAGTAACACGTTTGGCAGTCAAAGGAATATAACGTAACAGCACACCTGCATGGATGGTGAAATAATCTACCCCCTGCTCGGCCTGTTCTATCAATGTATCTCTAAACAATTCCCAGGTCAGGTCTTCAGCTTTTCCATTCACCTTTTCCAATGCCTGGTAAATAGGCACGGTACCAATGGGCACTGGTGAGTTACGAATGATCCACTCCCTGGTTTCATGAATATTTTTACCGGTGCTTAGGTCCATAATAGTATCGGCGCCCCAGCGGCAGGCCCATACTGCTTTTTCCACTTCCTCTTCAATGCTCGATGTAACGGCTGAGTTACCAATATTGGCATTGATCTTCACCAAAAAGTTGCGCCCGATGATCATGGGCTCACTTTCCGGGTGATTGATATTGCTGGGGATAATGGCGCGGCCTGCGGCCACTTCGTCCCGAACAAACTCCGGTGTGATATAATTCTTTGGTGTATTGGCGCCAAAGCTATGCCCGGCATGTTGTTGCGACAGTAATGCATAGCTGCCATTCAGTTGTTCTTTCAACAGATCTATGCGCTGATTTTCACGAATAGCTATGTATTCCATCTCCGGCGTAATAATGCCCTTCTTTGCGTAGTGCAGCTGGCTTACATTAGCGCCGCTTTTGGCGCGCCGGGGTTTACGAAGATGTTCAAACCGAAAAGCATCGAGCTTTTCATTGTTCAGGCGCTCCATACCGTAAGAAGATGACACCTGTTGCAACTGCTCTGTATCATTACGATCGATGATCCACTTTTCACGCAGCGGCGACAAACCTTTCTTTACATCGATGATCACATTGGGATCGGTATACGGACCGCTGGTATCATACACAGTAACGGGCGCATTCTTTTCAGTGGCGCCTTTTTTTCCATGCAATGCAGTATCGGTAAGCGAGATCTCGCGCATGGCCACTGCAACATCTTTATGCAGCTGCCCTTTTACATATATTTTCTTCGATCCGGTAAAGGGATCGCAAGTAATCTTTTGCTGATTGGGAATACTTTCTTTCTTCATAATCTTTTATTGTTAGAAATGAATGAGCGATTGGGAACTGTTACCGGTTAAAGGTTTCAGGGTACCAGGGCCTTAATGCAAATGCCCGCCTTTACTTAAGCTGCTTTAAATTTGAGCCCCGGCAACAGGCAACAGGTAACCGGCAACTGCACTGTATTTCATTAGCACATTATCTCATTATCACATTATCACATTGGTATTCATCCTCCTTGAGTAGCTCTTATTAGCATAACCTTATCTGCCTCGCGTAACATATACACAGGCCAATCGGTGCTGGGAATAACGGTTTGATCAACCGCTACTGCCAAACCGGCCACAGGTATGCCTAATACCTGGGTAAGCAACTGCTCCAACGAACATTGATCTGGAATATCCCTGCTTTGTTGATTGATAATGATGTTCATACCAACTGTTTTAAATACTTCAGGGAATGAACATGCAGCAAAAGAGAATAAAGAGAAAGAATATATAATAGAAGACTTTCACTTTTCCCTTCGGCAGTATGAACTGCATCAGGTTCAAAGGGTATTATCTCAGTCCCTAATGGACACCCCTAAAGTGCGGTAAAGGTATACAAAAATTGGAATTACAAAACTTTTTTCACGGGCGAGCTCATTTTTTGCCCCTAACATTAACAATACTGTCATATCTGCTTTCATCCTGCCGATGATCTTAATTTGTAAATCACTGAATCAAAAACAGCTATTTTAATGCATGTTTAAACAGGTGTATGGTTGACACTTTCGTTGTCCCCATTGAATTTTAGATTGATAAAATAGTTTAAATTAGTTGACGAGTTAACAGGTTAACAAGTTGACAAGGTTATACTCTGTGCGGCGGGATGAGTAATAGTTGAAAGGTTGATGAGCGTGGAGCATTTCACGTTTCACGTCTGCCGTTTCACGTTTCACGATAGCGAGGCCTAAATTTTCGGAAATCATTGCCGATTCACGATTGCCGATTGCCGATTCATAAAAACACGTCATATGAAAAAAATGAAACCTTTCCTCATGGCAGGGATGATTACCTTGCTATTTACCCAATGTAAGAAAACAATAAAAGAAACAACGGCGCCTGCCGGTAATAACAGAACAGCCACACCTGAAGCATTTGAAACAGTGATCGACGGCACGTTTGCAAACTACACCACCTTTGAACAGTACTGGAATTATTTATATCCCTGGGGCAGTGATCATAACGGTTCTGCACGTATGTATGGCAGCTCAACCGACCACAATCATATTTATCTCGATGCATCGGGCGTGTTAACCATTAAAGCCACCCGCATCACCTGGAATGAAGGCAACAGCAGTTCGAGCCCATACTTAGCTATCCGATATCATTCAGGCGCCATCAATACCAGGTTTCATGTACTATGTAATGACCAATTTCCCAACTATGAAATAAGAGGTGATTTTCAGGCGCCTTCGGTAACAGGTTCCTGGCCTGCATTCTGGCTTACCGGTGTAAACAGCTGGCCGCCCGAAAGCGATATTATGGAGTTCAAAGGAAATAGTAACAATTGGCAAAACACCTTCCGTACCAGCAGCGATGTATCATCTATTATCACCAACGTTTCATCACCAGGCAACTGGCACACCTATCGCATCTGGATGACAAAATCAACAGCTACCGATGTGATCATTCATTACTATATAGATGGTGTTTGGAAAGGACAGCATACAGGAAATTTTGTGGGCAAGCCCATGTATATAATCATCAATATGCAAATGGAAGGTAGTAGTGGTTCACCCGGCCCAACAGCAGATACCTACCTGCGTGCGCGGAATATATATGTAGGAAGAACAAGAGCTTTCTAACTAAAGCATACAACATGAAAAACTGAGAGTCGGGAAGTCAGCAAAGTCCGGAGATAAGAAAGATAGTTACAGAGAGGGTTTCTTTCAAACCTCCGGACTTTCCGACTTTCGGCCATGCTATCCATTTCTGCGCAACACCGCCGTCTAAAATGTGTCTGCCAGTATTGGGTTAACAGTGGCCATCCCGTTCGGTATCACCGATCTTGCTTAAAACTCTATAACACACAACGATTGCATAACAAAAGTACAATGGCTTACCAGGCTTGCTCATGATATAACGCAGGGAATAATATGATATAAATCAAGAGATAGTCTGATACTTTTCAACTATTATAATCGTTTACCTTATATCTTTGCTGGAAATTCAGGTTTTGAACAAATGGTGGACGATAATATTCTTGATAAGCATGCTGGGGCAAACCTTCAGCAAAAGCCTTATCGTCCTGAATTTCAAGATGAATCAAAAGATCATCGCCGCCACCTTGTGTGAAAACCGCACAAAACCCAAAACCTGCTGCCAGGGTAAATGTTACTTAGGTAAGCAGTTAAATAAGGACGAGAATTCGCAAAACACGCCATTAAACGGTGGTTCAAACTTTAAGTTCGAGATAGTACTGTACAGCGAAAAGAAAGTTGAGACCCACTACTTTGTATTCAACGAAAAACCGGTACATGTATCGCGGTATACCGATCCCATTTCTCAAAAGGTAATAGACGCCGTTTTCCATCCTCCGCAAGCGTAACTTCTTTCCAACACAACCTGTTTACATTCATTTTAGTATTGTTTTTTGTAAGTCTATGCTTATGCCCATGGCATACATATTTCTTACATATAATACTGTTCCTGTGTTCCAATAACTTCAACCTAAGCATCAGTAGGATGAACAGGCCATGTATTGCCTGAATGCTACCGCATGCACCAACGTTATCTTTTATGAAAGTCTTTATAAACAGTGTGATCGCTATCCTGATCATATTGACAGGCGCGCGCACTTATGGCCAAAACAATTGTTCAGGAAAAGTAATAGATGCCGCCACCAATGAGCCGCTAGCCAATGCATCGATACAGATCAGAAATACCAATAAAGGAACTGTTACCAATAACAAGGGTGAATTTTCATTACCGCTTACAAATACCGAAAACGAACTTATAATATCTTCATTAGGATATTTACCAGTAACCATTACCAATACTACGCTGCAAAAAGAATGGCTGATATCGCTGCGCAGCAACAATAACAGTATGCAGGAAATTGTGATCAGCGCCAGCAGAACAGCCCAAAAACGAAGCGAAGCGCCGGTAGCCATTGCCACCATCAGCAAACAAACGATGGAAGATACCAGGGCCACACGTATAGATCAGCTGGTAAATAAAGTGAGTGGCGTAAACATGGTGAACCTGGGCAATGAGCAACACCAGATGAGCATTCGCCAACCCATGACCACCAAGAGCCTGTTCTTATATCTTGAAGACGGCATTCCTATTCGCACCACCGGCGTGTATAATCACAACGCCCTGCTTGAAATGAATATGCCTGCAGCCCGCCAGATAGAGATCATAAAAGGCCCTTCCTCTTCACTCTATGGTGCAGAAGCCATTGGCGGCGCCATTAATATTATAACACAGGCGCCACCAGCCGTATTCAGTGGTCAGGCCAGTGTGCAGGCAAATAATAATGGCTATAAAAGAGCCGATGTACAAATTGGAAATACCTTTGGCAAATTCGGCTTACTTATAAGTGGTTATTATGCCAACCGCCAAAACGGCCCCATCGATCATAGCGATTTTCATAAAACAGGTATTACCCTGCGCGGTGATTACGCCATTAGCGACAAAACAAAATGGGTGAATGACATCACTTATGTAAATTATTTCAGCGATATGCTGGGTTCGCTCGACAGTGCGCATTTCGCCAATAAAGATTATAGCACACCACAAACCTTTACCTATCGAAAAGTGCCTGCCCTGCGGTATAAATCGCAATTGTTTCACCAATGGAACAGCAACAGCAGCACCCAGGTATCGTTTGTTTTTCGTGATAACTCGGTACAACAAAACCCATCGTACCGGGTAAAAAATATAACCGCCGATCCTACTCGCGCTTATGGCGAGATCAATGAAAGCGCTTTCAATACCTATATGCTGATCGCTCAACACCAGCAATCGTTTAACTTTTTAAACAGTAAATTAATTGCCGGTATATCGGTTGATAACAGTCCGTCAACCTATAACAGCAACTTCATTAACATCAATCGCGACGAACGCGGTTATTATGTAAGTTATGCTACTACCGACTCAGTACTTAGCCAGTACAAAACAGGCATCAACAACCTGGCTTCTTATGTTCATTATGAAGCGGAAATAGTAAGAGGATTAAAACTTACTGCCGCCCTTCGGTACGATTTCTATCATTATGATTTTGAGAATGCGTTGCCTCCTTCAGCATTTACCGGGGCGCCTTCTACCACTAACAACTTCAAACGCTTTTCGCCCAAAGTTGGCGCTACCTATAACTATAAAGGCATTGGCTTGTATGCCAACTACAGCGAAGGTTTTGTGCCACCACAGATCAGTGAACTGTATACAGGTGTAAAAGTGCCATACCTGGGCCCACAAACATTTTACAATTACGAAGTGGGCGGCTGGTTCTCTTTGCTGAAAAATAAGTTATATGCCGACTGGAGCTATTACCTGTTAAATGGCACCAACGAGATCATTACGGTAAAGAACCCCGATAATTCAACCGAGAACCAGAATGCGGGTAAAACAAAACATACCGGTATTGAATATGGAATTACTTATCGTCCGGTAAATTCTTTATCAATCAGGTTCAGCGCCGCCAACAGCAAACATACCTTTGGCGATTATGTAGAAAAAGGCGTTGCATATAACAATAATGAACTTGCCGGTGGTCCACGCTTTATTGCCAATGCCGAAGTAACCTACAAACCGGTATTTGTAAAAGGTTTACGCGTAAGCGCCGAGTGGCAACATGTTGGTCCCTACTATATGGACAATGCCAACAGTAAAAAATACGACGGCTTCGATCTGTTGAACCTGCGTGCGGGCTATACCATTCACCAATTTGAACTTTGGGTGAATGCACTCAACGCAACAAATACCTATTACTCCACATATGCCAGTAAAAGCGGCAGTACGTTAAGTTACAACTTAGGTGACCCAAGGGAGTTTACGGTGGGGGTTGCTTATAAGTTTAGGGCTTCAGGAAAATAACTTACACTATTTACCAAACAATCAGTTACAGGTTACAGGATTCAGGTTGCAGGGGTTTATTTTCAAAGCTCATGTCATTGTATTGGCTCCCTGAAACATGTAACGTGTAATCTGGCATTGGTTGCAAGTTCCAGGTTTCATGTTTCAGGGTTCTACCTCGTAACCCACGACAGCGTTGGCTGCAGGTAGAGTGTTTCAGAGTTCATAATTCACATGCGCCACCTGAGTGCTTGCGCAAAGCTACTGATAGCTTGAAACTGAAGCCGCTGGCCAAACAATCGAGCGCCCCAAAATTAAAGCCCGGTAACCGGAAACAGGTAACTGGCAACTTGCATCCTGTCGGAACCTGGAACCTGCATCATGCAACCTGTAACCTGAAACAGTAACTAATTTACAATAATCATTCTACTAAATTAAATGCTTCGTAAAAACATATACAAGTACCACAGGTACCTATCACTCATTATTGCCATACCCGTACTACTGTGGGCAATCAGCGGCTTTATGCATCCATTGATGACAAACATAAAGCCCAGGGTGGCTTTGCAAAAATTATCACCAGTAACCATTGACAGCAGCGCCATACGTGTGCCTTTAGCAATTGCTTTGCAGCAGAACAGGATCGCTTCGTTTCATTCGGTAAGGCTTATACATATCGATACCAATTTCTTTTACCAGGTACAACCGCAGGTAAACAAAGCACCGGTATACCTAAGCGCTTCTAATGGCAAATTATTGCCAATGGGCGATTGGTTGTACGCGCAATACCTGGCCAGGCTCTTCCTGGAAGGACAACCTGCCTCCTCCCCTTCTAACCCACATGCCGCGCATATAGCTATGGCCGAAGAAGAAGGTCACGACTGTTGTAATGCAGCTACTGCCTGTGTGCTGAACAATACAACCGGAACTAAAGTAGCCAATGTATCACGGTTAACTGCATTTGATAAAGAATACAAATATGTGAACCGGATCTTACCGGTGCATAAAGTAACATTTAACCGCGCCGATGGTATTCGCATTTATGTTGAAACCACCCAGGACCGGTTTGCGTTTGCCATGGATAATAAACGGGCTGTATTTGATAATATCTTTCAATTACTGCATACCTGGTCGTGGCTCGATGCATTGGGTACTACCAAATTGTATTCTATTATTGCTATTTGTCTGCTGGCGTTCACCACATCTGTTTTGGGTATTTATATTTTCTTCATCACGAAAACAAAGAAAATGAATGGCAATGGCACGCTAAAAGCCCGGCGTAACCACCGGTACACTGCCATTGTAGGCGCCGCATTTACTATAGCCTGGGCATTCAGCGGCGGTTGGCATGCATTAGAAAAATTCAAGACCGATGACCGCGATGCATTTTATATAAGCAACCATTTCCCGGCTAAGATCAATTTAGATTTTGCGCGATTGCAGCAGGCCGTTAACAAACCAGTGAGTAATATCAGTTTGATAAAAATGAATGAGCAAACCTGGTGGCGCGTGCTTACCAGTACAGATATAGCGTTTGTGAACGCCGGCGATTATTCTGTTCTACCTAATGGAGAAGAAAAATATGCAGGCTGGCTTGCCACTCAATTCAGTAAACAAACGGCAACTGCCATTAAATCGGTAACAGCCGTTACCAAATTCAACGATGAATATAATTTCAGCGATAAACGTTTACCCGTTTGGAAAGTAAGTTATGCCAAACACCCCGACAGGTATTTTGTAGAAACCTCTACCGGCAGGTTATCTGTACGTGTAAACGATAGTGAATTAAGAGAAGGCTATTCTTTTGCAATTTTACACAAACATCACTTTATGGATTGGGGTGGTAAAACGGCAAGAGACTACAGTACCATGTTTTGGGTGTTCTTTCAGATCGTTTTGATCGTAGTTGGATTGATGCTTTGGTGGAGGAAGAGTACGAAATAGGTTGCAAAACAAAAAAGTTCTGGATCACACAACACAGGTTCAAGATCACATCGCAAAGGTTCGTGATATCGCAGCATAAGTTCGTGATATCATGCTAAAGGTTTGCAATATCAGGCAGCAAGTTTCCAATATCAGCCGGCAGGTTGCGAACTATTCAGTCAGGTTGCGAACTTATAGCGTGAAGTTGCGAACCGGTGCTGTATAATTGCGAACTTATAGGGTGAGATCACGAATTTACGGTGTAAAGTTGCAAACCTGCACTCCAAAATCACATACTTACGCCGGTAGGTATCGCACCTACGCGGTACTGTGGCTCATATATACCTAATCCTTTTTCTGCGACCGGTATTGCTTGGGCGACAAACCTATGATCTTCCTGAACCGTTTTGAAAAATAATACGGATCATCGAAGCCCATGCTTAAGGCAATGTCTTTTACCGAGCTGGTACTGAAATCGAGCTGCTGGCTGGCCTTTTGCATTTTCATTTGAATGAAATAGTCAATAGGCGCATAGCCGGTCTTTTGTTTGAACAGGCTTGAAAAACGCGAAGCAGAATAATTGTAATGACTGCTAAGATCCTGCAGGGAAATATTTTCATTGATATGCTCCTGCATATACAAAATGGCACTGTCGACCACATCGAGCTTATCGGTGGGACTAACGGTGGTATGTTTGGAATTATAAATGAACAGGCTCAGGAAATGCGGCAGGCACATATTGGCAAAAATGAGGTTATCGGTACTATACCCCAATTCTAACGCCTTATACATACGCGAGAACATGGTAATGATCTCTCCGCTGCTTTTTATATAAAATGGTTTGAAATGTTTTTGAACCGCATGAAGCTCGTTGAACTTAGCCAGCGAATCGCCGCCGAAATGGATCCAGTAAATGGTCCAGGGATTATCATCGGCACTGGCATAAGCATGTTCAACATTTTGTGGAAGGATAAAGAACTGGTTCGGGCCAACTTCAGATCTTTTATCACCGATCTGATACCAGCCACAGCCATCGACACAATAAAATAAAAAGTTTTCTGGTAACCCCTTCTTCCGGTAAGTATAATGACCACGCGCGTTAGGATAATACCCCAGGCTGCACAGGTACAACTGATTCAACATGGCATTCGGTTGGATCTTTTGCTTTAGCACCGTTTTGGGTATCTCTATTCGCTGGCGGCCGATGCCATACCAGATGTTCTTATGGGACCCCTCTTTATTTTTCGCATTCATATGGTATAACAATAAAATTTAAGGCAAGATACTTACATTCGCTGATTCCCGGTCACCCCTTATACCTCCCGGACCGGAAATTTAGAATGTATAATACTCATGAACACAAGATACGCAATATTGCTTTTAGCCTTTTTCATTTGTCAATTGTTTTCGCTGGTTTCACAGGCACAGCCCGTACTCCCCTCCTATAATGTTACCTGGAATTCGCAAAGCCAGCATGCTGCCGGCTCTATGCCCTGTGGCGGCGGCGATATTGGTTTAAATGTTTGGGTTGAACATGGAGAATTATACGTGTACATGGCCCAGAGTGGTTGCTTTGATGAGAACAATGCCTTGCTAAAACCAGGCAGATTACGTGTCAAATGCACACCCAACGCTTTTGATGGTAAATATTTTAAACAGGAGTTGAAACTGGAAGAAGGTTATATACAGATCGACGGACAGAATAACAAACTGCAAACAACCATTAAAGTATGGGTCGATGTATTTCGCCCGGTTATACATATTGATGTTTCGGGTAACGAAGCCATAAAAACCGACGTATCATTTGAAAACTGGCGCTATACCGACAGGGTTAATACCAGACGGGCCAATTTTGGCAACTCCTACAAATTTGCACCACAGGGCGAAGTAATTACTAATAAAGATAATATTGAATTTAAAGGCAATAACGTACTGTTTTATCATCGTAACCGAACTGATGGTTCCGATATTTTTAATGTTACGGTAAAACAGCAAGGTCTTGAAGCGGTAAAAGATAAATTATATAATTCTTTAGCCAATCTTACATTTGGTGGTATGTTGCAGGGTACCAACCTGCAACCGGCCGGCACGTATAACGGTAAGTATATAGATACCGACTTTATGGGCTGGAAATTACAGAGCAAAAAGGCAAGCCGCCAACACCAAATTACCGTTACACTACATAAAGCACAAACGCCCACTGCCGAAGCCTGGTTAAACGGGTTACAACAGGCAGCGACAAATACGCCTAAACAGGCAGCAACCGCCTGGCAGCAAACCCGCAACTGGTGGAAACAGTACTGGCAACGCAGCTTTATTTATTTACAACCCAACAAACCCGATACGGCTTCGGCAGTATGGCAAACGGGCCGCAATTACCAGTTGTTCCGCTATATGCTTGGCTGTAATGCCTTTGGTAATTCACCCACCAAATTCAATGGCGGGTTGTTCACCTACGACCCTTCGCTTACCGATACTGCCATACACGTTACACCCGATTTTTGCAACTGGGGCGGTGGTATTCATACGGCCCAGAACCAACGGCTGGTTTACTGGCCTATGTTGAAAAGCGGTGACTATGACGTTATGAAACCCCAGTTTGATTTTTACCTGCGTTTATTACGGAATGCAGAACTGCGGAGTGAATTTTACTGGAACCATAAAGGGGCCTGCTTTACCGAACAGCTTGAGAATTTTGGATTGCCCAACGCCGCCGAATATGGCTGGAAGCGCCCGGCCGATTATGATAAAGGTCTTGAATACAATGCCTGGCTTGAATACGAATGGGATACGGTACTGGAGTTTTGTTTAATGATGCTGGAAACAGAACGGTATACAGGCAGGGATGTTAAAGAATATGTTCCGTTCATTGAAAGCTGTTTACGCTTCTTCAACGAGCACTATCAATACCTTGCCGGTAAACGGGGAAGAAAAGCCCTCGACGGTAATAATCATTTAATAATATTTCCGGGTTCGGCAGCTGAAACGTATAAAATGGCATACAACCCCAGCAGCACCGTTTCGGCCCTGCGCACCGTTCTAACGCGTTTGCTTGAACTACCGGCCACCTACCTTACCGATTCATCACGCGCCCAATGGCAACAGATGCTTACGCGCATCCCTCCCATCAGCTTCAGGCAGTTTGGCAACTACACAACCATTGCACCTGCACAGCTATGGGAACGGATCAACAATACGGAATGTCCGCAATTGTACCCTGTTTTCCCCTGGGGCATTTACGGTGTTGGCAAACCGGGGCTCGACACTGCCATCAATACCTTTAAACACGATACCGACGCCCTTAAGTTCAGAAGTCATGTGGGTTGGAAACAGGACAATATTTTTGCGGCACGTCTTGGCCTCACTAATGAAGCCCTTCAATTGACCACCCAAAAATTAAAGAACAGCGGCCGTCGATTCCCCGCCTTTTGGGGACCGGGTTACGACTGGACGCCCGATCATAACTGGGGTGGCAGCGGCATGATAGGCTTACAGGAAATGCTGTTGCAAACCGACGGCAAAAAGATCTTTCTGTGCCCTGCCTGGCCAAAAGAGCAGGATGTGCATTTTAAATTACACGCGCCTTACAACACTACGGTAGAAGCCTCCGTTGTAAATGGGAAAGTGCAATCGCTTATTGTTTCACCGGAAGAAAGGAAGAAGGATGTGATCGATATGCTGTTGGCGCAATAACAATTAACTAAAATCTGGGAACCTATATGAGATCCTTATTCACCGCTGCATTTGCTTGTTGGGCCGTTAGCGTCTCCTACGCGCAAGGGCCCTGCGACAAAATAAAGTACCTCGACAAACTGGCCATGGCCCCATCGGAACTGCCGGTGCAGGATTTCAAATTATTCGATTATAACCTGATCCCCGATTCGGTAAAGGCCCGTTTGCAAAACGAGATCGTTAAAGAAACATCGGCAACGTTCTATAAAGAATTAAAGGTAAAAACAGTTAAGTATCTCGATTCAACTATAAACGCAAACCTGTTCACGCCGGTTGTAATTACCGACAAAGACGATAATCCGGTTGATTTTGTATATGCCATCTTTTACGAAATGAAGTTCAAAGGCGAAATACCTTTTGTGTTCAAGCTGGAGGTAAAACAAAATGGCGGGTTATTGAAGAATGGGCAATTTGAAGGAATAGTTAACCAGAAGAAGAAGATCATCCCCTGCTCAAAAGCGTTATCAATAGCGGCCACAGATAAAGAAGCGCCTATTACTAAAGTTGGAGATATTTACATTTACTATAATCAAACTTTCAAAACAATAGTGTGGCAAATTATGGAAGCCGACAACACCACCGGCGATAGCCAACACGTAACGGTGATCAATGTGTTTGACGGGGAGATCCTTGACAGGAATGAGTTTCTTAAGGGGATGTCTAATTTTGACAACGAGCTTCAAGTTCCATAGAATATGAAGTAAGAGATAAGAAATAAGAAGTAGGAAATACAACATTCGCGAACCTCGTACTTCTTACTTCGTACCTCCTACTTCGGTCGCTTATTTGCACAATCCAAACAATTAAGAAAAACTTTGCTATTTACTTTCTGATCCAAACAGTCATATCACTCTTACCACGATTACCCCAGGCATAATAGGGAACCATTGTAATTTTAATAGGCGTTGAAGTGGCACGCACTTCTTTATACAGATCATTCGACCAATCGGTTTTTGGTTGCAACATACCAGTGCCCTGTAATGTAGCGATCTTGCTTTTGCTGATGGTTGTAATAACCGGCTTCAGATCGTTCTTTAAGGGAATAGCAATATCAAACACATTGGTCCCTTTTGGCAGATCGGTTGACTCGAGACAATACACAACAGGACCACGTTTTACCGCCATTTGGTTACGCGTTTCTTCAACCAGCGGATTGCTTTCGATTAATGTTACAGGCATGCTCAGATCGAGTTCTACCACATCCCCTGTTTTCCAGGTGCGGTTCAATTCAGCATAGGTGGCAGCCTTTGTATTTACGGCAACCGGTTTACCATTCAATTTTACACTGGCATTCTTACACCAGCCGGGTATACGTAAGAACAAAGAATATGGAGTAGCCGCCGTTTTATTTACAGTGAATTTAATGTGCCCATCCCAGGGATAATTGCTTTGTTGAGCTATTTGCACAGCAGCGCCGTTGAATTGTGTATTCAGGGTATTACCACCATACAAATGCACCCAAACGCCTTTATCGGATGTGGTGTATGCATAGTCGGCCACTTCTGTAATGGTACGCACGGTATTGGGCGGGCAACAGTTCGACAACTTGATATAAGGAATACGACCACCTTCCCAACGTAATGTATATGGGAATTCGGCTGAATGACTCAGCGGGTTTGTATAGAAGAAATTATTTCCATCGAGGCTGATACCCGATAAGATGGCATTGTATAATTCCAGCTCAACCAGGTCGGCATATTTGGCATCGCCCGAAAGCAACAGCATACGCCAGTTCCACAACATGTTACCAATGTTGGCGCAGGTTTCATTATGCGCTGTCATGTTGGGCAACTGGTAAGCGCGGCCATATGCCTGATGCGTTTTTTGAACAAACGGTGGGTTATAAGAAGTACCATAGGGAGAAACGCCATCGTACAACGCGCCGCAACCACCGGTCACATACATTTTACGATGCGCCACATCATCCCAAATGCTTTTCAAACAATCCATCAAAGAATCCTCACCGGTTTCAGCATATACATCTGCAACACCAGCATACAAATAGTTAGCCCGCACCGCATGGCCCATAGCTACTTTTTGCTGACGGAATGGAATACGGTCCTGGTTATCATCGGTACCGCTTTCAACCAGGCCGCGAATATTAATGAGGTTGTTCGCCAGTTGTAAATACTTAGCATCTTTTGTAGTGCGATATAATTCTATTACACCCATGTAATGCGAAGGGCAAATGGCATTACGAGCCAGTTCGGGCGAAGAACGTTTGTAGAAATTATCGAGGTAATCGGCTGCTTTTATTGCTAAGTCGAGCAATGTTCTTTTTCCTGTAGCACGGTAATGCACACAACCAGCCGTCATGAGGTGACCTAAGTTGTAGGTCTCAAAGTTCAGGCGATCTTCAAACGCTTTTGTTTTACCTGAGTTTTTCTCAGCAATGATCACGGGCGTATGAATATAACCGTCGGCCCGTTGACATGCTGCAATTGTAGCAATGGCGGTATCCATCATTACTTCAAGACGTGGATCTTTTGTATCGGCATATAAACCGGCTACGGCTTCCAGTAATTTATAAAAGTCGCCATCATGAAAGGGCGGGCCTTTATGCGTACCGGTATCTTTACCCGCAGCTATCTCAAAGTTCTTATAGGCATGGGCCACGTTGGCATCGGTATAGGTGCGCCACAGGTGAGGCACCATAGAATCTTTACACACCTGCATGCGCTCGCCCCAAAAACCGCTTGTCCAAACAACGGCATCCAAATTAACGGGTTGTAATTTGGCGTGCTTGCTGTTGCTGGTATTCACCAGGCTGTTGCTCTGGCTATACACACAACCACCCGCTACCAACAGGGCAAAGAAAAGATGAATACGTTTATACATAACTTTTACAAAATTTTTCAGGTTTAATATTGATATATCAAGGTTACCGGCCCCAATAAACCTGCCGGCAACAGCGGTTTATCTTTTGCCCAGAAAGGTGCATTGGTTTGCGTGATGCGTTCTTTCTCGGGCAATAACAGATCGCCTTTCATGCGATTGAACCATGTATTGGTAACCTCAATCTTCAATTCATTTTTACCGGGGCGTAATGCTTTTGTAATATCAACGCGGTAAGGCGCCGTCCATATTACACCACATGGCTTACCATTCACATATACTTCTGCAATATTGGCCACTCTGCCGGCATCCAGGTAAACACTTTTGTCTCCAGCATTGGGCGCATCAAAAGTTGTTGTATATACAGCAGTACCGGAATAGTATTTTATTGCCGGATCATTTTCTTTTGACCAGTCTTTCAATTGATCAAATACTACCGGTTCAGCAGGGCCGCCTTTTTTACTGTCGAATGTTACGGTCCACGCTTTATGAATCGTGTCTACTGTCGTTGACTTTTCTAACCTGCTAGTCTTTAAACTTGTGGCCGTGCCGGACTTTCTCAACACAACAAAAACAGACCCATTGGCAGGCAACCTCAGTGGAAACTTTGTATACCCATCTTCATCGGTATAAAATTCAGGTTGCATTTGCTCACCGGTAACCGGGTCCCACAGCTCAGGCACCCTGCCAGTTTCGCGTATAAAGGCGAGACCACTGCGTTCCTCATTTTGCTGGTTACTGATAAAATAAATATCAAAATCATTTCCTTTTCGATGTGTCCAGGCCAGATAGTTCTTTTCGGGATTTATAGTAACCTCAATAAAGGTAAAGTCCCTGTTTATTCCCAAAGGTGTAAAAGAACTTTCTGTATAGGGTCCCTGTATCACCGTTCCCTTACCTACTTTCCATTTAGTACCCGCGGGTACTTTTTTCCAAATGGAAGCTGCCACAGCTTTTACCTGTTTATCAGCAGCAACACTTTGTTCCAAACTGTACGACTTCTCAGGCGCATCATTTACAATAATGGTTGCACCGGCCTTTACTAATTCCTCAATTTTTTTGGCAACAGCCGGCGTCATATATTTTGTAACGGGCGACATAGGATGCGCCTGTGGCAACACCAGCACCTTATAACTGGCACCACCGGGAAACTCTACTCGTCCATCACGCACTGTTGCTTTCAGCAATACATCGGGGTTAAAGCAGTCATAAGCATATCCACGCAACGGATCGATCCATTTTTCAGGATCGGCCATATTGGCCGTATGTGTTACACCTTCGGGTTTTGTTCTTAACGGGTTACCGGCATTGGTCAATCGCTTTTTCTCGGCCTGCACCACGGAGTCGCCAAAGATACCGGGTAGTGTACTTACCAGTCGATCGGGCAACACAGAGCGGCGGGGCGCATCTTCTCCTATGAATACGGCAACATCCACCACCGGTTTTCCCTGTTGCAACAATGCCTGGCAGCGGTGTGCATATTCAACCCAGGCCTTGCCCGGCTTCCACCAGGTTTGGTTCCGTTGAAAATACAAACCAATTCCATTCAGCGTCATACCCGGCGCACGCTCAACCCAGGGATTATGCATGAACACATGGTAGGCAACACGATTGATGCCCAATGCATAATTGCGGTCCTGCAATGCTTTCAAATTACCCGGGTATTCATCCCACGACATACGCAACTCGGTAAACGCTTCTGCACCAATGATTTGTTTTCCATAGATATGTCCGCCGGAAATAGCATCGAACATATCATTGGGTTTATCATGTGTAGGGCTGTTCACCCAATACTCGCCCATTGGAATATCAACCACCTGGTAATGCAGTAATCCATCGCTTACCATGGTAGGCGCAACAGTTTCCCCACTTACCACACACCCTTTTTCCTGCGCCAGCTTTTTAAGTGTGATATAGAAATTATCCTTTACCAGCTCTATAATTGTCTGGCGTACATCATATAAAAAACGTTCAGATACGTCGGCGCTTTGCACCGGCACACCGGTCATGGCAATCAGGTAAGGTAAACAATCGTAGCCGCGACGTTTCTTAAATTCTTCTCTAAATACGGGCGACCAGTTCTGGCTGCCGCACTCCCAGCTATCGAGGTGAAGTAGTTTTAACACTTCTTTTGTTACATTGGGGCCTGCGCGGCGAACCGCTTCGCCAAACCAGCTATTGAACTGCAGGGTTACTGCTTCGGGATTGAACTTATCGCACTCCAGTCCTTTACCACCGCCACCAGTTGCATTTCTTTGCCCGGTAGAAGTATGCCCAACCCGGATGATGGTCCAGTTGCCCTGGGGCACATCCCAGGTAATACGGCCATCGGGTGTCATTTTATCAGTGATATTAATGATCTTGTTCAATGGAACACACAACGAATCGGGCGCTTCAGCAGCTGTAGTGCGTTTGCTTACACGCCAAACAGCACCACTCTTTCCTTCGAATTGATGTATCACCGGTTCATTCGACAAAATGATGCCATTGATCTTCAACACCGGTTTCCACTTGGCAAAATCGAGGTCTTCTGAACCAGGCTCCAACCCTTCTTTATCATATACAAACCTGAAATAACGGGCTGTAGTGGGTTTGATAGAATAGGTAAGATCAAAATCAAAATCCTGCCAGCCGGTACGGGGCGATTGCATCCGTTCAACCCGTTTGAATTGTTTACCATCATTGCTTACTTCGATGCGTAATTGACGGCAGGGATAGTTTGTACCACTGGGGTGAATAACAATGGAGCGAACCGTAAATGGTTTGTCATAAGCATATTGTATCCAACATGCGCTGTCGCTTCTAAAGCTTTGGCGGTTATGAATATCTGTGAGGTATTGCGGCGATACACCGGTTACACTGCTGGTTACCACGGGCTTCAGCGCAGTATCGGCAATACGGGCTTTAACGGGTGTTGGAAAAGCATATACGACTATATCCTTATAATAATTTTCCTTTGTTTCGGGTTGCGGCAAAACACCATTGAATTGTTTTTTACCAGCCACGTAGATCTTTGAGCTCACTACGCGCTGCATCGACATTTCGGGTTTTATCCATGGGCCGCCGGCCAGGGCAAAACCATCGCTGACGTGCATACCCAGTTGTAAATTCAGGCGTTTGGCTTCATTGATGGCAAACATTACCAGCTCCCACCAATGAGGCGATAATTGTTGCGCAGGCGGGTTCACCAATGGCACACTGTCGGCCCCTTTGATGAACATCATATAGGCGCCGCCTATTCCGTTTTGTTTCATAGCTTCCAGGTCGGCAGTAATGCCTTCTTTGGTTGCAGCCGCCTGGTTCCAGTACCAAATGACCCAGGGTTTCGCCGCTTCGGGCGGATGACGGAACAATTCATCCAATGAAGTATCTGTAAATGGGGCATTTTTCGTGAACGCATTCGTTCCCGGAAATTGTTTTGCCTGCGGAAACAGGAATAATACCGCCAGGCAACTAACTAATATGATTGTGTGTCTCTTCATTTTTATATTGTGAATCGGCAAACGTTTGAATCGGCAATCGGCAATCGTGAATCGGCAATAGTTTCCGAATTTCATAGCCTCGCTAGCTCATCAAGCCGCTAACTATTCTTCTGCTGCACAAAAGGCCTCTATCAACTTTATCACCTCTATCAACTTTTTAACTCCTGGTCAACTCGTCAACCTGTTAACTTGTCAACTTGCCTTTATCACCTCTATTAACTCTAATTCTTCATTTTTCATTTCTAATTTATCTTCAACCGGGTGCTTACGCCAGTAATTGGCAAGAATGGAGCCGGCGATATTCATCCAGGGGCTGAAAACTGCTGCGGGTAAACCCAGTGTTCCAAGTTTGCCCAAAGCGGCGGCAATACCGGAAGCCATACCGGCATTTTGCAAACCCACTTCAAAGGCAACGGTGCGGGCCGAATTTTTATCGAGCTTAAATAAACGACCCAGCCAATAACCAAAGAAAAATCCAGCAGCATTGTGAATAACAGAACAAAGGAAAAGCAGCAAACCGGTTGTCAACAGGTTATCGCGACCAGCGGCTGTAGTAACTGTGGTAAAATAAATAATGCCGAACATGGATAATAATGGCATATACTCATCGAGCTTCTTAAAACTTTTGGCCAACAGATGATATATAACACCTGCAATGATGGCGCCTAACAGGAATCCGAATATTTCGAGGGCTTGTAATGCCTGCTCTGAAGTAATATTCGTAGAAAAATAATTCCACAAGCCCAGGGGCAATGCAGCTAAATAAAAGGCAGCTATAATAAATAGCAAAGTAACAATACGCACACCTTTGGGTGTTGCGGTTTTTAAATAGTCGTGCAGTAATGCGGCGCCGATAGGCACAATAACTATTTTTATTATCTCCATCATCATATGCACCACTTTAACCTCTACCAGCGTACCTGCCAGTAATTTCATCAACAGGGGTGTAAAGAAAGGAGCAGCCATGGTAGCCATAGCCGTAACTACCACCGATAATATAAGGTTGGCTTTTGCAAGATATACCATTACGTTAGAGGCCAACCCACTGGAAGTAGAACCAATAAGAATGATGCCGGCCGCAATTTCCGGTTCAAAATGAAAGATCTTTGTAAGCAGTAAACCCATCAGGGGCATTACAGAAAAATGGCACATTAAACCAATAAGTACGCCGCGACCGGTTTTCTTTACAGCAGTAAAATCTTCCAGTTTCATTTGTATACCCATGCCAAACATTACCATTTGAATAATGATCAGCATCAACCATTTATTCCGCAGGTCGATATCGCCCCAACGGGTAAATGATGCCGGATACATCATACCTGCCACTACTGCAGTAATGATCCATGCAGTATACCGATATCCCTTTAATGAAGGTATGGCGCCTAAACCACAGGCAAGGCATATTGCAGTTGTTAAAGCTGTAAGTTTGTATACCTCGGGTATCTGTAAAAGAATACCTATCAGTAAAACTATCAGCGATATTGCACCAGCCACTAAAAACAATTGGGATATCTTCTTCATATGGATCTTTGCGTTACAGGTTGCACGTTACAGGTTGCAGGGCTTTAAAGCAGATGACAAAGTAATTGCATTTTGTATTCCCTGTAACCTGCGACCCGCAAAGCGGGTCGATCCTGTAACCTGTAACAGATTATTAGAAACGGTATTCTGTTCTTTTAGTCCTTTGAAAGTATCGAAGCAATATGCTGTATGACTATTCCCGGACTGGCAAGAATAGGAACCTTTTTATCTTCAGGTGCCAGGCCATCGGCTACACGGGCCATAGATGCCTGTGCCAGAACAATTACATCTGTTTTAGCAGATAACTCACGTAAAGCTTTTGCTACCATGGCATCGTGTGTGGCTGCATCGCCGCTCATCAATGCGTCAAAAGCGCCTTCGCATAAAACAGTTTGCAATTCTATTTCTTTACCGGCAACGGCAGCTCTGCGTTTTACCAGGTCGCTGGTAGGTTGCAGTGTGGTTGACAAAGTAGCCACTACACCAATTCTTTTTCCGGTGCGAACCGCCTGATCGGCCATTGGTTGATCAACGCGTAATACAGGCACATTGGTTAATTCAGCAGCCGCTTCTACAGCAGCGCCAATAGAAGAACAGGTAACCAGAATGAAATCGGCGCCAGCTACTTCGGCCGAACCAACATAGTTCACTACCCTGCGGGCATTGGTAGGCGTTAACTCGCCACAGCTGATCACATTTTTGATAAGGCTGTCGTCAACAATGTTGAATACTTTTACCTGTGGTAAATACTGACTGCATAATTGCTGGAACACGGGTACCAACGTTGCAGACGTATGAATAAGCCCTAATGTTTTTTGTTGCATGTTATTATTTATTTCTTCTGTTATCAGTTTTAATTCAAGGATCCATTCGCCAACACTTCAAAATAATTCTCACCACCAACCTGTCCGCCCTTGAAGTTCACATCCAAACCATTTACGGGCGAACCGGGTGCTGTAGCTTTACATAAAGGCGCACCCGGAACCAATGGCGCAATCATTTCAACAGCCTCAATACCCATGGCACGGGCTGCATAACTGCTGGTGTCGCCACCGGCAATTACAATACGTTTAAGGCTAGCTCTTGCTGCGGCTTCACGGGCAAT
This sequence comes from Niastella sp. OAS944, assembly GCA_024809215.1. Taxonomy (GTDB): domain Bacteria; phylum Bacteroidota; class Bacteroidia; order Chitinophagales; family Chitinophagaceae; genus Niastella. The sequence continues at coordinate 353,434 of JANUBW010000004.1, forward strand.
ATTGCCAAGCGCAGCGCCGAGCTTATCGGCCGGTAAATTAACTGCCTGCTGCGGCCCTGCCCCACCCGTATGTATGATCACATGTTTTCCTTTGCCCAACAGATCGATGGCTTTATTTATTGCAGCGTGTAATGATTGAAGATCATTGTTACATACCGCAGGTGCATCGATCAATATTTCTTCAAAACCTTTTGTTTTTGCATATACGATCTGTCCGGCAGCAATTGGGGAACAACTTCCTGCTATCACCAGTAATGGTTCCGCTTTACCGGGATGTTTCCAGTCGGTTACCGGTTGCAATACATTTGTTTTGTTCCAGTATTGCCCCAATGCCATTTCAATACCCGATGAACCTACAGAGAACAACTGACCTGTATTGGCCTGTTCATCTATCAGTTCGCCAATGGCCAGCAGTTGTTCCTGGTACAATGCATCGAACAATGCCACATCAAACCCCTGTTCAACCACCTGCGCCCATTCATTGCCGAGTGTTTCTTTTGAACCAGATACCGCCAGAATATCTATCAACCCGGTTTTCTTTACCGTTTGTTTCGACAGATGCAAACGCAGATCACTTTCATCAGCCGGGGTAACCGGGTGTTTGCTCATAGAAGGGTGCCTGTCGAGCCGGTGTATTTTTCCATTGCTGCCAATACCCATGCGGGCAAATAAATTGCCAAACAAACAATAACGCCCAAGCACAGGTGCGGCCACCAGTAATGGCACACACTTGTTTTTAAAAACCGTAACTCCGCTATCGAGTGCTTTACCGATACTTCCAATTACCGGTGAAGAATCGAACGTTGAACACACTTTATAATGTACATGCCGGACGCCGGTTGCTTTTAATTTCTCAAAAGCTGGCAGCAATGTTTGCTCCATTTCTGCCGGCGGCATAGCGCGGGTTTTACCGGCCACACCAAAAGCATTCAGGCCCGGATAGTTTTTTAATTGTTCCACTGTTGGCGGCTCAATAAACAAAGCGGTCTTCGCCCCGGCCCGGGTCATAAAGTCCAATGCATCGGTGGAGCCGGTGAAATCGTCGCCGTAGAAGGCTAGTAAAATGTTGTTAGAATCCATTATAGTTAATGGTGAGTTCTCGTTTTTAACTATGAGTTACAGGTTACAAGGTACAGGTTGCAGGGCCTCATTTTTAGCACTCAAGACGAAACTCAAGTCCCTGAAACCTGGAACCTGAAACCTGCAACTGCTTACTTTTTACCGAACTGTTTCACTGATTCCGAAAATTCTACATATTTAGCCGCCGCCTCTTCCACCGAAAGCCCATCAACCGCCGCCTTCCATGCCTGTTGTAAAGCAACCACACCGGCAGCTGCACCCATTGGATGGGCCATAATGCCACCACCGGCCATATACAACAGATCTACGGTGTTGGTTCTGCGATAGGTTTCGGGTGCTTGTCCACCCCATTGGCCCGATGACACCACTGGCAACAGTGGCTGATGATCGTAAAATGGTTGCAGACATGCTTTTATTGATGCGACAACTGAATCATCACTTTCCCAGAATTTGTTTTGTATACCGTTTACATGCAGCTGATCGACCCCGGCCACACGCCATAATTTTTGATAGGCCCTGAAATCGATGCCCAGCAAAGGATGGCGGGTTAACATGCCCCAGCCATTACGGTGTGCATGTATTGCCAGTTGGCGTTGATCGCAGATCTTTTTCACGCCAGCCATACCTACATGGTTTATACTTACCATGGCGCAGGTACCACCGCTTTTTACAATGTATTCATAGCGTTGCAGCATTTCATCTATTTCGCCACTGATGTTAAATGCATACATCACTTTTTTACCTGTTTTATCAGCATGGGCATTGATCACTTTCATAATAGCATCAACGCGATCATTGAACACAGAGTTGGCCGATGAAGACAACAGCTCATCATCTTTAATAAAATCAATACCGGCACCCACTAAGGTTTTTACCATCTCTGCAGTTTGCTGAGGCGTAAGGCCGATACTTGGTTTTATGATGGTACCTATCAGGGGCCTGTTCTCTACATTCGTAAGCTTACGACAACCACTGATGCCAAAGGCAGGACCTTTATAATGCTTTGCGTAAGATGCAGGGAGGTCAATATCCATCAGCTTTAAACCGGTGAATTGACGCAGTTCATATAAATTACCCTGCAGCGTTGAGGTTAGTACAGGCAGGTTATAACCAAAATTCTCAATGCTCCACGACACCTGTATTTCGGCCCGGTTATATTTTCCATCGCTGCTTGCCGCACCCGGAACAGTTGGTGTGGAAACTATTTCCAACGGGGTCACTTTCTCTACCCTTGCTGCAAACCGCTGTTTCAGCTCTTCCGTTTCACCCGGTACAGCAATAAACGTCCCGGAAGATTGTTCACCAGCCAACACCGCCGCTGCTTTCTCAGGATCGAGTGGCGTTTCTATATAATATGTTCCTACTATTCGTTCCATTATTCTTATAAACTTTTATATTTTACTTCGTACTCTTTGCCTGCTTCAACAGTTAATTCGTATGAATTATTTCCTTTACTTACAACAGCTCCATTTTTTACTGAAGGTTTTGACTGGCTCTTAAATTTCAAGGTACCAGTACCTTCACCGCTTTTGATCTTTATTTGCGTGGTGCTGCAATACATATCAATATCACCATGCGGTGTAGGCACTTTGCCCTGCATCCATTGCAAACCGCCCAATACCGGTTCTGCAACCCAGCTTGTATAACCAGGAGCTGTAGGTTGTACACCTAAATAATATTTACCCAACAGGTAAATTGGGCTGGCACCCCAGGCATGACAAAGACTTTTTCCAAACGGGCGACCATACATAGCATAGTGCTCTGCGCCTTTTTTAGAAGGATTGTATTCTTCCCAGAAAGAAGTAGCGCCTGCCTGTAACATTCCACCCCAGTAATTCTTCATTTCATTCAACACATATTTTTGCTCGCCCATGGCACATAACGCTTCCAGTTCATAAAATCGCATGTAGGGCGTAGTGATCTTTTGAATTTTATCGTTCAGCAATACGTGTTGTTTTACCGCCTGCTTTTGTTCATTGTTGAAATAGTTAAAGAAGATGGCGAACATATTTGAGTAACGGGTTACATTATCGGTTTGTTTGCCATCAACGCGGCTGTGCACCAATGCATGTTTTTCATCGTTCCAGTATATTGAGAACAATTTGGCTTTCATATCGGCAGCCAGCTGTTTGTACATTTCTGCATTCTTGTTATCGTTTACCATATTGGCACAAAGCGCCATGGTTTCTAAACTGCGGCAGAAAAGCAATTGCTCAAAGCTTACTTCACCTTTTTTGCTTAATCCTTCGGCCCAGTCGATAAAGATCCAATCGCCGGCCAGCCCCTGCAACAAACCGTCTTTATTTCTACGACCCAGGCAATAATCCATCAGGCTTTGCATACGTGGGTAGAACTGCGTGATGAATGTTTTATCGCCGGTATACTGATAGAGATCGTAAATACCCAGGAACCAGTAAAAGGTATAATCCATAATGGTATTGATGTGGCTGGTAACAGGATCTTTACCACGCAAAGCCATCAGCGTGCGCGATACCGAAGGCACATCAAAATACAGGTAATAGTTCATCAGGTAGCTTTGGTACGCATCGCCACTCCAGATCCAGCGGTCGCGTTTAATACCATCGATGAAAAACTCGCGGGTGCTCAGTTGCATGGTATATGCAGCAACATCCCATATTTTATTAAGACCCGTATCTGAACAACGGAAAGAACCGCGGTTGGCAAGCGGCAGGTATTCGTATAACATTGAAACAGAATCGATGCTTACGCCGCCTTCGGTTTGAATATTCACAAAGCGGAATGCTTTTGTAAGCTCCATTACCGAATCTTTTTTACCACTTAGGTTTACCACTACCCTATCGAGGGTTTCGCAGGTACCGGTAGCCAGGGCCTCTTCTTTTGATTCCCCATAATACAACGATACTTTACCATTACCCTGTAATCCATGCAGGCGGATATAACCAAATGTTTCCTTACCAAAATCAACCAGCAGCGAGCCATTGCCCTTTGTACTTGCTACAGGCGACTGCGGTTTCACCGCTAACTTAAATTGCGATGGTCTTTGTGCTGGTTCGTTAAAATTCCAACTACCTGCATTCAACCAGGTAGTGGCAGAAATATCAGAGGTTTTACCGGTTTCATCGATCCACTCTTTGTCTTCAAAAGTTACCAGCCACGATGAGTCGGTGGCAATGGTCTTTCCTTTTATGTAAATCGATGGTACATTGCCGGTACTAAACACTTTTACATTTATGCGGTGTTTACCGGCAGGTATGGTTACCTGTTGCGGAGTTCCTTCATATCCTTTTCCATCGAGCTTCAAAATGTAATTACCTTCTACAAATACATCGATCTGCTCGGGTTCAGTTAACACTACATCCTTGTGAAAATCCATCAGCACATAGTGACCATCCAGTTTCCAGAAGGGCGGAAAGAAGGAACCGCGTTCTGTACGGCGGTTCTGCATTTTATTAGCCAGCCAGATCTCAAAATCACCGGGATACCAGATCCAGGTGGCCTGGGCAGCTGCTTTGGGAGCGGGCTCCCCTTTATATGCAGGTTGCGCCTGGGTAGTGCAGGCTATCAATAATAACGATAACCAAATTGTGCGTAGCAATATGGCATTTCTGCAATTCATCAAGGATAGTTTTATAAATACAAAAATTAGTGTCCGTTAAATACTATATATAAAGTCACCATCACTGCAACCAGCAATCCCCACATAACCCAAACCTGTTTATCGGGTTTACCCGCGCTTTTAAAGTACGTTGCCTGTTGCAATTGTAGCGCGCCTTTTTTATCCAGTATTGATATTATATAGGTCATAGCGCTTAACACTACAAACAGGTAAAACGACAACAACAGGAAATGCGGCCATACAGGTGATGGTATTACCCACAAATATAAGATCCCTACCACCAGGCAAAACGCCGTTCCAACAGTCAATACATAATTGATGGCTTTTGCAGTAGTTCTTTTCCAAAGCACGCCAAACAAAAAGGCCACTGTCATTGGCGGCGCCAAGAAGCCAAGGACAGATTGAAACACATTGAACAGGTTCAACCTGTCCTTTAATGCATCGATGGCCAGCGCCACTGTAACAGATAACAATGCCCCTACTACCGTAATGATACGGCCAATGCGAACAATGTCTTTATTGGTAGCTTCGGGTTTATATTTCTTTATATAAATATCCATGGTGAATACCGTGCTCACGGAGTTGAGCGAAGCGCCGATGGTGCTTATTAAACAAGCTACCAGTACTACAATGATCAACCCTTTCATACCCGGCGGGAACAAATTGGTTACCATTACCAGGTACGCCTCATCGGGGTTCTTCAAATGCGGATATAAAATATAACAGATAACCCCGGGTATCATAAACAAAGGCACATCCAGTATTTTCAACCAACCAATAAAGTTGGCGCCCAGTTGTCCTTCCTTCAGGCTTTTTGCACCAAGTACCGATTGCACCATCGATTGTTCGGTACAAAAGAACCATACTCCCATAATGGGGTAACCGAGCAGAATAGCCGGCCAGGGGAAATCTTTATCGTTTGCCGACAGGAATAAATTCCAGTAATGTTTGGGCGTTTTTTCATAAACGGCCATTATACCCCCGGCTTTAGATACACCAATACCTACCAGCACCAGCGATACGGCGATCAATAGCAACATTTGGAATACGCTTGTATAGGCAATGGTCTTTAACCCGCCTGCTATTACAAACAGGGTAGCCACCACTACCATGATGATAACGGACAGCCACATTTCAAAACCCAGCAATTGCCTTATGAGTACACCACCGGCAAATAAGCCAAGCGATAACCAGCTGATAAGAATCGTGATCAATGTATACCAGGCCAGAATGTTTCGGGTGTTCTCACCAAACCGTTTTCCCAGGAACTCAGGTAATGTAGATACGTTAGCGCCCAGGTAACGGGGTGCAAATACCACGGCCAGCATAAGTATGAACACAAATGCATACCAGGCAAAATTACCGGCCACTATACCGGTTGAATAACCGATACTGGCTGAGGCTACCAGCATGGAAGGCCCCACATTGGTACCCCACATGGTAAAGCCGATACTCGCCCAACCCAGGGAACGATCGGCCAGGAATAGGTTCTCGTCTTTGTTCTTTTTTTGTACAAAACTTACCCAATACCCAATAGCGATGAGGATAAACAGGTAAATGCCTACAATAACAAAGTCAATTGGTTTTAAAAGGTCATAGATGGCGTTCATCGTTGTTTATTAGGTGAAATGTTCTTATATGAATAGTTTTCGATTCAAGAGTCGATTATCATCTGTTACCGGTTACCGGTTGCCAGTTGCCAGGGCGCGGCCTCCGTTGTATTTCCCGGGAACCGGAAACTGGCAACGGGTACCTGTGGGTTATAAACCATAATTTTTCAACAACTCACTCACCTTCACGGGTGCGCCTGTTTGCAACGACTTATCCATAGCCTGTAACAACGCAATAGTACCAATACCTTCTTTCAGATCGGGATAAGCAGTTGTATTATTGGTAATGCTGTCGGCAAAATATTCCAGGTAATTCTGGTATTCACCGGCATGGTGACTTTGACCTTCAAAACGGAAATAATACTTAATTGTCTTATCGCCCCATTGAACAATTTTTTCTTCACCGGTCTTATCAGTGATAGCATAACGTAATTCATGATAATCGGCCTGAGAGGCACCTTCGGTTCCCCGTAAGATCACGCTCATGCCGCTGTCTCTTTGCGCAGGTTGAATAGGCCCGGTATACGCACCACTTACCCGCGCTATACGGCCATCTGTTGATCTGAATATAAAATGCATGGTATCTTCATTCTTCAATCCCGCTGTTTTTCCATTGCTGCTGATCATTCCATATCCCATTACTTCTTCAACATTGGGCATATACCAACGGATAAAATCTACCGGGTGGCTTAAACCACCATACAGCCATTTGAACGAACTTTCCAATGCCCAGGGCTTTTCTAAAAACCAGCGATGATCGGCATGGTAATGACTTTCCACAGTTATAAGATCCCCTATTAATCCTGCTTCAAAATCTTTCCGCTGTCTTTTAGCAGGTTCAAAAAACCGGGAGCTTTGACCTACAAACAATTTCTTTCCTGTTTTTTCTACCAGATCAAGTAATTCCTTTGCATCTGCCAGGTTATCAATTAAAGGCTTGGTACAGATCACATGTTTGTTAGCCTGCAATGCCTGTTTAATATGAGTTGCATGTAATTTATCGGGCGTATAGATAGCAATGATATCGATCTCCTGATCGTTTAGCATATCATCATACTTTGTAGTATAATTAAAGAACTGAAACTCTTTGCTGCGATGTTTACACAGCTCTTCATTCATATCGCAAATAGTCTTCAGTTTTACTTTGGTGCTATTGAGGGCTGCAGACATGGTAGAACGACCTTCTCCCAACCCTAAAATTCCTATTGTTAACATATGAGTGTTTATGATTCTAAGTTTATAGTTTGTTAGTTATTCAGTTCGTTAGTTATTCAGTTAATAACCCAAAACTGAACAACTGAATAACTTGTTACTTTTTTATCCCTTTGTATTCATCTTCCAATCCCGCTCTGTTCCTGATACTATCCGCTACCATCGGTCCATTGTTCTCCCAGGTATTACCGGGCCCATTTGAGTTCTTCATGAATTTATCTACCTCACAAAAGTTGTCTTTTAAAGTAATATAAGAAGAACCTTCATCGAGGTACATATAGAAGAAATGGTTGGGATCGTGTGCGTATGGCGCTTTCAAAATGGTATGTACATAGTTCTCGCTTATAACAGAACCGGGCTGGGCCGATAGCGTATATATGCCGGCTACATCGTACATGTGTTTGGCATAGTGGTGCACCAGGTTGGCATGAATGCGATTATTGCGCATGGCATTGATGGTTTTCGTCCAGCCCCAGCCTACACAAATACCACTGTATGGAAGATCGCTTAATTCGTTGTGATCGATATTTATGCCTTGTACATAACCGGCGCTGATGCCTACGCAGCCCCAGTCTTCATTGGCGCAATTGGTAATGTAACTATTGCTGATGGTAAGTTTGCGACATAATTCGCGTTCATCTGCCGGGTTGTAAGGCAAATGCGTTTCAAATGATGGGTCAGAAAAATAACCAGCCTGTATAGCCGTTCCGGCAATGTCGTAGAAGGTACAACCTATAACGGTATCGTATTGCGTTCCTTTTATATAATCGAGCCCGGTAGCAGCCATATTGGAAAAGCTGCAGCGTTCAAAACCGGTATTTTTTACAAACTGTAATTCAATACCACCGGGTTGGCGACCGATCCAGCCCTGGTTTTCCAAACCCTTTTTATCGGGTGTACCCGGGACCTTTAATTTATAGGCATCCAACAAAAACATACCGGCCTGTAAAGGAACATGGCCTGCCTGTGAAGGGCGCAACCAGGTTGTATGTTTAAAATCGAGGCCTTTGAAATATACGTGTGAAACAGGATTGTCAATAGAACCTTCTACACGGGCAATGGTTTGTAAATAGGGGGCCACCACCTGTGCCGTTTGCATATTTTCATTATTACGCGGCCAGTATACGATGCGTTGTTTTTGTACATCGAGAAACCATTCGCCGGGCTCATCTAAAAACTGAATGGCATTGGTAAGAAAGAAAGCGGAGTTACCGGTTTTCTGTGAGATCCAGGGAGCCGGCCAGGGATGTTCCGATTGAATGCGGCTTTCTGGTTGGTAAAAGCTTAGCAAAGCGCTATCACCTTTTACTGTAACCGACTTTATACGCAGAATGGCAATAGCCCACCACTGGTGAATGACCATTTCCAAACCAGCCGCTTTTTCCCAGCCAGCTGTTTTTGGTTTTGGGATCCAGCATTGTTCTGTTTGATGATTCCAGGAAAGAATACGGTTCATGCTATCGGCGTTCCGGTCGCGGGCGCGCATGGCTTTTTTATCGTTTACCCATAATTGTCTGAAGTCGAGCAAACGGCCTGCTTCAACCGGTGCATCGGCAACCCATACTTTTCCCTGGGCGGCTGCGGGCAAACCAGTGATCTTTTCGGTTGCTTTTTGCCAGCCTTTAACCTGCAAGCCACCACTTATTACGGGTTTAGCGCCAGGCGCGGCTTCAATGATCGTTGGGCTTGAAGGCGTTCCGGAATCTTCAGGGCGTACAAATAAAGGTTCACTCAATGCATATACGCCGTTTGTTATAATTATATGAATACCGTTTGCTATTGCCGGATCGTTCAACCGGCGCAATTCCCTTGCTTTACGTAAGGCCATTGCCACCGTGGCCACGGGTTTATCTTTTGTACCCGGGTTGGCATCTGACCCATTGGGCGACACCCAAATATCTGCAGCCTTTGCCGCCAAACCCAGGCAAACAAAAAGGGCTAAAGCAATCGTGTAATTAAAAAACTGTTTCATGTTGTTCTAAAAACCTTTATTGAAATATCGACTTCATATAGGCGGTGTTAGCGCCAAAATTCTTCTTCACATTACGGGGATCATTTTGATCTCTTGACCTTTCGATCACCAGCCAACCTGTCCAACCCATTTTCTGTAAAGTAAGCTTCACCTGGTTCATATTGATCTGCGGATCGTTTTGCAGCCATACACTGTCTTTGTTGGTGCAATGGATCTGGCAAATACGATTTTTACCCAGGATAGCCATCTCTTTATACAGGTCTCTTCCATTCCGCAGGGGATTGGCGAAATTGAAATAGATCTGAATGGCGGGTGAGCCAATATCTTTTAACAGCTTTACTTCTTCCGTAGCACTTAACGCGGTTTCGATACCAATAACAACACCTGCATCCTCCGCTATTTTACCTACAGCTTTCAATCGCTCTACCACTGCAGGACGCAACTCTGGATATTTAACCAGATCGCCTTTTATACCCAATGGCAGAAAACCCACTTTTACGTTCATCTGCTTCATGGTCTTTATGCAATCTTCCACTGCTTTTACTGCAGTTGGTCTTTCAGGAAATGATTGCGCATAAAAACCCGTCATACCCAGTGAAGGTATCTCCAGGTTCAGTTCTTTGGCTTTATTTAAGAACAACTGACGAATAGAATCATTTGCCAGCTGGTTATCGAACGTTTCACGGTTACCCAAACCACCCATATCTATCTCTACCCCATCGGCCCCGATCTCTTTCGTTAATTGAAAAGCGCTTAACTTTTGTCTTTTCAAGATCATGAGGTCAATAACTGCAATCTTGTAGCCTTGTTGTGCGTTCTTAGGTTGGGCTACGCTTGTGCTTTGTTGTTGCTTGCTTGCAGAACAAGCAGCCAGAATAACTCCTAACAACGCAATCGAAAATATACTTTGCTTTTTCATATTAATTTATGTGTCGTAAAACGTGAAAGGATTGCCGAATTTTAAGACTCGCTTCTTCGGCAATCGGCAATCGGCAATGGTTCCCGAAGTTTCTGGCCTCGCTACTGTTTTCCTGTCAGCTATTGATTAGCGTGCTGCACATAGAACAACCTTGTCAACTTGTCAACTTGTTAACTTGTTAACTTATTAACTCGTCAACCTACTTCTTACCACCATCAAACATTGCCCTCAACTCCTCATAACTATGAATAGCATTCGCCGGCAACCTCTCCCCCTTCTCGCCAAATACATATAATGCAGACTCGGGCTCAATGGTCACTTTGCTCTCGTCTATTTTCCCGTCTTTATCCTTTATCGTGTTTAGATGGAAATGTTTTGCGATGAAATCATATAAGGCAGTGCGTTTGCTGATGCCGTAATCATGTCCTTCATTGGGCAAATGCACATTCTCTACCAGCTCAGGTTTTCCATAATAACCATACATCTTTTTCAAATATGGAAATTCATTCTCAGGCACATGGGCCGTCCAGTCTTTACCATCAGAAATAACCAATTGCGGACGAGGCGCTGCCATAGCTGCGATCTCGGCATTATTGGTGCCACCGCCGCATAAATGCACAGGCATGCCACTTTCGCAAGGGCATCCACCGCTGTGATACGATGATACCATTACAACGGGCACACTTAATTTTATACGATCATCCAACGCTGTTACCAGCATGGTATGACTGCCGCCGCCTGAACCACCGCTTATTGCAACACGATTGGTATCGGCTTCCTTTAACTTTAATAAATAATCAAGGATGCGAAAAGCGCCTAAAGTTTGCACCGTCATAGCCAGGCTGCGACGGTGATCTTCTGATTTGAATTGCAACAGCGATTCGCCCCAGGCGAAAATATCGTAGCTAATGGCAATACAACCCATACGGGCCAGTGTAGCGCAACGGTACTGGCAATCGGCCCGGTAACGATGTTTGTCCCAATGACCATCGGGACATAAAACCACCGGCACCTTTCCTTTTACCTTAGCCGGACGGTATAACGACCCGCAGGTATACACGCCGGGTAATACTTCAAATGCAATATTCTCTACTGTATAGCCATCCATTTTACGAACCGGTGTAATGATGGGCTTTGAAGCCGGCGCCGTAGGTATAGGCGACAACTGTAAAGCCGAATACATACAGGCACGCATTTCATTTTTGCGTTTTTCCCAGCTGGTTACGTCATTATATAATGAAGACAAATACTCCAGTTGTGCTTTGCCTTCTTCTACTGTTTTTAAATGATACTGAAAGGCACTGATCTTATAGGCCTTATCGCCGGTTTTGCTAAATGAAAGGTCTTGCGAAGCCAATACATTTTGCAGCGTCGTTTCCACATCGGGACGAAAACGCCAGCGGGCATAAGTAACCCAACGATCGCTCACCATATTATCGTTATACCTGATCTTAATTCCGTACTGGTTTTGAATTTCGGTCAAAACCTGTTTTAACGGTTCGCGATAGGCATCATCTGAAGTCTGGCTCATACTGTCGAGCCAAACTGCCACAGTACAGATAATAAAAAAGACTTTTCGTATCATTGATTAATTAATTATTCTAAGTTTATGAAGTAAGAAGTACGAAGTATAAAGCTCGTGATCTTTTGTATTTCCTACTTCCTACTTCTTACATCCTGCTTCAGCCTCATACTGCGCGCAATGTTACTTTCTCAGCATTTCGCTCAATCTTTCTCGCTTCCTTCCAACCTGTATACAACAGGTTTTTATCAAGCACAGGTTTAGGGAAAAACAGGCTGGCCACATAACCCACTCCAATCACCACCAGGTGACTGTACACACCCAACATCAGTTTATCGTGGCCGAAATTATATTTACCCAAATCAAGCAACAGGTGTTTTTCTGCCCCGGTGCCTATTCTGGTAGACGTCAAAAACGCATAGGCCGTAAAAACAATACAGGTAATAATTCCAATATTCACTCCCTGCCTGTTTGCACGGGCGCTGAAAATTCCCAGCATAAAGATCCCTACAATACCACCGGAGAATATCGCGTATAGCGTGAACACGATGCCCAACACACCTTCGCTTCCTGCTTTAATATATAAACTACCAATACCAATAGCCAATAAACCAGAGATCACTACCGTCCATTTGCCAGCTTTCAAATATTCTTTATCCGGGCGGTTGCGACGTATTTTCTTATAATAATCTTCCACACCCACCGCGGCCAAACTATTGAGATCGGCGCTCAAACTGCAAATAGCAGCGGAGATCATGGCCGATAAGATCAAACCGGTTACCCCTACCGGTAATTTTGTTGCAATGAAATAAGGGAATACCTGCGGCGCCTGTATACCTGCAGGTAAGCTGTGGTGCTGGTAATAAGCAAATAAAGCCGTACCAATAAACATGAACAGCATCCATACAGGAACCGTTAACAGAATGCCCATCAGCGAAGCGCGAATGGCGCCTTTGTCGGTTTTTGCTGTTAAATACCGTTGCACTACAGTTTGATCGGTACCATATTTTTGAATGGCGTAAAAGGCGCCATTGATAGCCATTACAAGAAAGGTAAGTTTGGTAAGGTCTGCATCATACGGGCCAAAACCGGTGCGGCCATGCGAACTGGCTATTTGCCAAACCGCGGAAGGGCCGCCATCCGTTGAAAACAGGATAACAGACAAACAAACTATACCGGTAGCAAACAACATGAAACCCTGAAACACATCGAGCCAGATCACCGCTTCAATACCACCCATCAGGTTTACCAATATGATAATACAACCGATAACCGTGATCATGAGCATGGTATTTCCACCAATCATAGCATCCAGCGCCAGCGCCAGTAAGAACAGCACTGTTCCCATTCCAGAGAACTGTCGTAACACAAATGCCAAAGAGCTGTAATAGCGGGCAAACGTTCCAAAGCGTTTTTCAAAATACTCGTACGTGCTCAATCCAATTACTTTCCTATAGAGTGGTACAATGAACCAGATAGTACCTATTAAAACAACCGGTACCATAAGCCCCTGTACAAGCAGGATCCAGTTATTGGTAAAACCTTCAGCCGGATAAGCCAAAAAGGTTACACTACTTATAAGCGTTGCCAGCAGCGACATTCCTATGGCCCAGGCCGGAACCCGGCCCTGCGCCAGAAAGAATGATTTTAATGAATTCTGCCGGCGCGCAAACGAAAAGCCTACGATAAGGGTCACCATCAAAAAACAAACGATGATGACATAGTCAACTAAGTGCAATGATATTTTAAACATATGGCAATTATAATATGATACAATCTGTTAGAAACTCCAAAGACCTTCCGGCCACTGATAGCTACCGGGCTTAACCGTTATATATAAACCAGCATCGTTTGTTTGCATTCGCACTACACCGGGCGCCATTTCTTCAACCGGGTAAAAATGCGTAAGCCCCGACTGTGTGATCAATGCCCAGGCAGTAGCGCCACCTTCTACGATCAGCTCCTGCACCATGCAGCGTTGTAATACTTCATGAACCAGTCCGGCCATTTTTTCTTTCAACAGGCCCGGACCGAAAGCGATATTTCGGGTTGAATCTTCATGTATGGCCACAATGGCCTTTTCATGTTTTTTAACCAGGGCCACCACTTCGTTGGCCCATTTCACATAACTATAAGTTCCAGTGTGCACCGATTTGATGGTTTCCTCAGGCATATAGGATACCGGCCCACCGGCGGCTTTAATGTTTTTTATGGCGTTGCGGGTATTGGCAAACGTGGTGCCGCATACAAACAAACTAAGCGGCAATCGTTCAATAGGCTCATCATTTGCGGCATTCATTTTTCTACCAGCCAGGAGCTTATCGAGCATAGCGGTAAAGAAACCAGCAGCACCGGCAATGAGGGTTTTATTATCAACCCGTTCGGCCCATGCCTGCAAGTCGGCCGTTTGAGTAGCCTCGCCTACTATTATCCCTGTTGCGGGCAAAGCTTCAGCAGGCTTTTTAACTGACACCGGATAACCATTGCAACGCAGCATCTCTGTAATTACAGAACTGGTAATGGCAAAGTCAGGATCATGTGAAAAGCTGCTTTCATGTACCGGTTTGCCCTGTAAATAATAGCGGCCATCTTTTATTGTTCTGCCCAATGCCGGATTAGCTGAAACCAATACCGCCTTCTCAAAACCGGTAAGCGACAATTGCGCCCGCATTTCGGCCAACACATGGCCCCGCAATACCGAATCTGTTTTTTTAAAGATCATCTCTGGTCGTAATGCCATCAGTTCACGGGTATGTTTTTCCATTTCCTGAACGGCTGCTGCTTCCGACATCGATCGGGTATCGGTAGCCACAACAAAGAGATCGGCTTTTGTATCTTTATTTACCTGAGCGCCCAGCTCCACTTTCAGGTGATAGCGCAAGCCTATGCCCGCCAACTCGGCAGCCCCGGTAAAATCATCTGCTATCACCACTATCATTAGGCTGGCTTTTGTTGTTTAATTCTGTGTTTGCTTAATTGTACAGCGGCTTCAATGGCCAATACCATGGCATCTGGACTGGCAATGCCTTTGCCGGCAATTTCAAATGCAGTACCGTGGTCAACCGAAGTACGGATGATGGGCAGGCCCATTGTGATGTTCACCCCTTTTACACTGTCCATTTGCTTTTTCTCGGCATTCCATTTAAAACCGGTGAGTTTGAAAGGAATATGTCCCTGATCGTGGTACATAGCTACAATACCACCATAAGTACCCGTAGCCGCTTTTGAAAACAACGTATCAGCAGGCACAGGACCATCTACATCATAACCCATTTTACGGGCTTCTTCTACCGCTGGTTTTATTTCACCATCGTCTTCGGTACCAAACAAACCAGAATCACCAGCGTGGGGATTTAAACCAGCCACACCAATTTTAGTATTTGTAGCACCCAACGACAGAATACCGTTGTGCAGCAATTCTATCACCTGAATGATGCGGTCTTTCTTTACCAGGTCACAGGCTTCGCGCAGCGACACGTGGGTTGACACATGTATCACCCGCATGTTCTCTTCTACCAGCAACATGGCATATTTTTTTGTGCCGGTATAGTGTGCATATATTTCCGTATGACCGGCAAAGTGATGCCCGGCCTCGTTGATCGATTTCTTATTGATAGGCCCTGTAACGGTAGCGTCAATATCACCTGCCATTGCCAGTTCAATCACTTTCTTAACAGCCAGAAAAGAAGCATCACCCGCCATAGCAGAAATTTCGCCAAATACCAGCTTGCTCATATCAACGTTCTTCAGATCGAGCACATCAACCGTACCTATTTTAAAGGCAGCGTCTTTTACTGTGGTAATGGCGTTTACTGTTGCCGGTAATTTCAGGCGTTGAACAATATCGTTGAACACACCTGCATCGCCTACCAGTAATGGGCGGCAAATAGCATGTATGCTTTCATTTAATAATGCTTTAACGGCGATCTCCGGACCAATACTGGCCGGATCACCCATTGTAATTCCTATGATTGGCTTTTGCATGTCTTATTGGGGAGGGAGGTTATTTAATATTTTTTGTTCTTCTTCGTTTGACAATTGATGCAGGGGCGGCATCATATACGTATCGCACAGGCCTTCTTTCTTCATCAATACTTTTAGCGCCCACAACGATTCGCCTAATGTTTTACCACCCTGGTAAACATTACCCAGCGCATCGGACTTTTTTTGCAGTTCATATGCTTTTTCGGCATTGCCCTGCATGGCCGCGTTATACAAATCATTATACAACCCAGGCGCAAAATTGCCTGTGCTTGGAATAATACCATCGCCACCTTTCAACAGGGTTTGTGCAGACTGCGCTGCCCAACCGGCAAAGTAGCAGAAGTCTTCGCGTTGGCCACGAAGTTTTAATGCAGCTTGTAAACGTTCTTCATTACGTTCAGAATCTTTTAAACCAACGATCTTTGGATGATGGCTTAATTCCTCCACTACATCTAATGGAATTGACATATGAACGGTAGGCGGAATGTTGTAGATCATCAATGGGCCAGCTAGCTTTTCTGCAAGTTTTATGAAATAAGCTTTCATTTGCCCCGGGGTTAAAGGGTAATAGTTTGGCAATGTAGCTACCACCACATCTACCCCGGCATCAAAGCAACGGTTGGCAAAGGCTACAGATTCATCCAACACATTGGAAGAGATACCTGCATACAATACATCGCCCGCCTTTTTAAGGCTGGCGGCTGTTTGTAAAAAATCCTGTTTTACCGATTGAGACAGCGAAGCGGCCTCACCGGTAGTACCCAAAATAAATGGGGTTACATTATGCCGGCGGAAATTATCAAGCATTCTTTCCACCGCGCCGCGATCTAATGTGAGGCTTGCAGTTAACGGGGTTACCGTTGGCACTACCACCCCTTTGTATTTCTTATGGTGTTGCATCGTTAATAAGCTGCGTTATAAATATCAATTGCATCTGCTTCGGTTATCGGGCGCGGATTGTTCTTTAACAACCGCGTGATCTTCATGGCGTCGATTGCCATTTGTGGTATGGCCTCTTTGGGGATATTTACATCCCGCAGCCTGGCCGGAATTCCACAAGCACTGATCAGTGATCTTATTTTATCAATACCCTTCAGGGCTGTTTTTATATCATCTGCTTCGCGTTCGCAACCCAGTGCAATGGCTACATCGGCATAGCGTTTTGGCGCCGCCACATAGTTGAACTCCATTATATAGGGCAACAACAAAGCATTCGACAAGCCGTGAGCCAAATGGAAGGTGCTGCCCAATGGATACGACAGCGCATGCACACCGGCCGTGTTAACGGGGCCTAAACAAAAACCACCTAACAGGCTACCCATGGCAACCTGCGTACGGGCCTCTTCATCGCTACCATTTTGCACGGCAGTTACAATATGCGCTGCTATGAGGCGCATACCTTCAAATGCATATACATCTATCAATGGATGCGCAAACAGGTTGGTATACGCTTCGAGGCAATGCGTCAATGCATCTAAACCAGTGGCAGCCGTAATAGCGGCCGGCACGCTCATGGTAAGTAACGGATCAACATATACTATATCGGGCACCAGGAAGGGACTGATAAATCCTTTCTTCTGGTTATCTGTTTCATCAACCAAAATTGAGTTGGGCGATACCTCACTGCCTGTTCCGGAAGTAGCCGGTAAACAGATCAGTTTCTTTGGCCGGCTTTTCAGAAAACCAATGCCAACAATATCTTTTAATTCCTGTTCATTATCGAGCAATGCAGCTATCAGTTTGGCCACATCGAGCACACTGCCACCGCCTATACCTACCACTATATCGGGATTGAACCCTTTTACTTCATTCAGCATTTGCTGTACATCGGCAAATGAAGGTTCATTGGTAATGTTTGTATTTACGGTTACCTTAACACCCTTTTCTTCAAGCTTTGCCATCACTGCCTTTAGCTGGTTCAGCAAGGGCGTTATGGTCACTATCAACACCTTACCGGCCGATAGCCCCGTTATTTCATCGGGCAATTGTTCAAGTGTTCCTTTACCGAACACCAGTTTACCCGGGAAGTTTATCTTTAAAATATCTTGCATATGGTTTGAATGTTCTAATTCTTAACAATCTATCGCCAGTTTCCGGTTACCGGTTTCCCGCGGCGCGGCAGCTGGGATTTGTATTTTGTATTCCCTGTAACCGGCAACCTGTAACCTGTAACGGTATTTTGTATTCCCCGGCAACAGGCACCCGGTAACCGGTAACACATTCCTACAACTCACTATCCCCTTCCTGCGTTCCAGATTTAAACTCTTCTATCGGCACCAACTGTAATTTCGACGGATCTACTTTTACATACTTTACCCGCTGACGGCGCCAGGTGTATACAATGTGTATCATACCATCTGCACCCTGTATAACCGACGGATATGAATACTGGCTTACAGGTGAATCTTCCAGCACCAATGCCGCTTTCCATTCTTTACCATCTTTTGAAACAGCTACATTCAATGGGGTACGGGCTCCTTTTGGTGCACCCTTGGGGGTAGCTACGTGGTTGTATACTATCAGCTGACGGCCATCTTGTAAGCTTACCGCATCGGTACCCGAGTTGTTATTAGGCAAACTGCTTGTTGTAAGTGGCGACCAGGTTTTTCCATTATCGGTTGACCATGACTCTACCACAGCAGCGCTTTTGCTGCGACACAGTATTTGCAACCTGCCATCTTTATGAACCAGTATGCTGGGCTGAATGGCAAAGATCTTTTTATCGGGATTAATGGGGCCAACCATTCGCCAGGTTTTGCCCTTATCCGATGATACTTCAAAATGCACCGTCCAGCCACTGCCTTCTTTACTCGATGGACAAACGATATCACCATTGCTCAACATCACCGGTTTGTTCTTTACGGGACCTAAAAAGCCATCGGGCATCGCCTCAGGTTTACCCCAGGTAACCCCGTTATCTGAAGAGCGAATGACCCAGGCCTTCCAACCACCTACGTTTGGCCCAACTTTATAGAACAACAATAATTCGCCATTGGGTATTTGAAACAATACCGGGTTCCAACATGCGTAGCGCAACGTATCGTTTACTCTTCCGTTGGCCACGTTAACGGGTTCCGTCCATTTATTATTAACCCGGCGGCTTACCCAAATACATACATCGGGGTTTCTTTCTTTTGTTCCGCCAAACCAGGCAGTAACCAATCCTTTCGGGGTTTCTGCAATAGTAGCAGCATGGCTTTCGGGGAAAGAAGTTTTATTAAAGATAAACTCATCGGTAACGATTCCGTTTTTGAGCTTATAAGTAGAAACAAAAGAGTAATCACCAGAGCCTGCTTCAAACACCGCCTTCCTGCCTTCCATTTTTATAAACCGAAGACCTTCTACCTGGGTTACCGCCTTACCACCTTCTGTAATATGCTGCACATCATCGGCGGGAATATACAGTAACGCGGTTGTATTGGCAGGCACGGTCACCTTCCAGGTAAACCGGTCAATACTGTTCTTCCACGAACTTTTTACAAGACCATGAACCGAGTTGTAAGAAGCATTTACAAAGGTCAACCCATCTAACGGCGTAGGCTGCATGATGATCTTTTTGAATGCGCTTGCAACAACATCTGACTTAATACCTGCTGCGTTCTCATACATCCATACCAACAGGTCGCCCAGCAACATCACGTGGTTTTGTGAGTTCATGCTGGGGTTGGCAGTATTACCATTCCATAATTCCCAAATGGTGGTTGCGCCGTTCTTTACCATATAACCCCATGAAGGATAAGTAGTATCTGAAATAAGGGTATATGCCAGATCGGGCAGTTTGTAATCGCTTAAACAACGCATGAGCCATTGAGTACCTATAACCCCGGTGCTAATATGGCCATGATTCTCTACCCATAACTTATGTGCTATTTTATCAAACACCACTTGTTTTGCACTATCGGGTGTAAGACCAAAATACACGGGCAGCAAATTGGCCGTTACGGTATTATTGTCGTAGCATTTCTTTTGCTTGTTGTAGAAACGATCATTAAAAGCCTGTTGAATATTCTTACCCAAATCGGCAAATGCTTTTGCATCTTCAGGCCTGTTTATAAGACCGGCAAACTTTTGCATATACCACAACATGCGATAAAAATAAGCGGTGGCAATGAGTGTTCCGTTTGTATTACGCAGGCTGTCTTTTGAGTGTATCAATTCCGGAGATTCAGGGGGTACACACCAATCGCCATATTTATCTTTCGAAATAAGATAATCCTTCATGAACTTACCCTGCATGTATGCCAGCCATTTTTTCATGGAAGCATAATGCTTTTCAATTACCCGCTTATCGCCGTACTGATTATACAGCATATCGGCAATAATGAGATAGGTGCCGGGCCAGGTCATGTTATCGCTATAATAGTTCCAGTAAGCCGGTGTAACATCAGGAATGGAACCTTCTTCTGTTTGCGCCTCTTCTATATCCTGCAACCATTTGGCGTACAGGTTACCATTGGCAAACAAAAAGCTTTCGCCTAAAGAACCAATGGCATGGTCGGCCAGCCAGGGCATACGCTCGTTGCGTTGCGGGCAATCTAAAGGCATGCCCTTGTAGTTGCCGCTGATACCCCACCAGGCATTCTTATGGATCTTATTAATTATTTCGTTCGACGTTTCAAGTGTTCCTGTTGTTGCCAGATCATCATAGATCACTTTACCTTCAAAATCATTTACGGTTGGCGTTCCGGGATACCCGGTTATTTCAACATACCTGAAACCATGAAATACAAATGCAGGCTGCCATGTTTCGGCAGCACTTCCTTTGGCAGTATACCTGTCTGTTACTTTTGCATCGCGCAGGTTGGCTATATACAGTTCGCCATTTGATTGCAGGCTTTCTGCAAACCGCAATTGCACCTGTTGTCCTTTTTTACCAGCCTTCAACCGCATAACCAGGTTACCAACCATATTCTGACCCATGTCCATAATGAACACACCCGGTTTCAAAGCTGTAATACGAACCGGTTTTACGGTTTGCATTATCTTAATGGGCTCATTCATTTGTGCGGTAAGCTTTGCATTGGTAGCGGGCAATACTTCTGGCTGCATCCAGCCTTTATCATCAAAACCTATATTGTTCCAACCCGTTAATTCTTTGTTGGCATCATATTCTTCGCCATCGTATTCATTATTGGTGCGAATGGGGCCATCGGCCATCATTTTCCAACTTTCATCGGTAACAATAGTTTTCTTTGTTCCGTTGGTATATTCTATTTCAAGCTGTAATAACAGTTTGGGATAACCAAATGCTTTTATCTTTTTAGGTTTGTAGTTCTGGCGCATGGTAAAGTACCGGCCGTTACCCAAAACAGCAGCCACCACATTGTTTCCCTTTAACAATTGACCTGTTACATCGTATGTATTGTACAGGATCGATTTTGTATAATCGGTTGCAGCAGGCGCCAGTACCTGGTTGCCTACTTTTTTACCATTCAGGTACAGTTCGTATAAACCTAAACCAGATATATACACAGTAGCTTTCTTTACCGCTAGTTGTTGGGTAAATGTTTTACGAAAGTAACGTGCTGATAAACGGCTCCATTGGGTGATACTATCCCAGGGCATTCCTTTTTCAAGACCGATCCATTTTGCCGTCCAGTCGTTGTTCAATAAACCCATGCTCCAGTGAGCAGGAGTACTCCATGCACTTTCGCCTTTGTTCGTCCACACCTTTACTTTCCAGTAACAGGCGGCACGACTTGTAAGTGGCTTGCCTTTATAATCTATATGGATCGATTCATTACCGGTAACCTTTTCTGAGTTCCAGAGATCGCCTTCCTGTTTAGCCAGCTTTTCGGCAGAAGAAGCAACCAGTACCTGGTATGCTACCTGTTGAATGTTACGTTGAGCACTGGTCAGCTGCCAGCTTAACCTGGGCGACTGCACATCGATTCCCAGCGGATTGTTCAACATTTCACATTTGAGACGTTGTACGCTAACCTGGGCTTTAACGGCAGATGCTGCTGATACAATCAGCAGCATTCCCGTTAGTAATATGGTTCTGTATCTATTTGATATACTCATTTTCTTATAAATTATCCTTTTCAACTGGTCAACTTACCGGCAATCGTGAAACGGCAAACGTGAAACGTGAAAAGGTCGCTCAATTTTGAGGCTCGCGATTTGTCGGCAATTGTGAATCGGCAATAGTTCACGGCCGCGCCAATCTCGCTATTTATCAGCCTGTTGCACAGAAACCCTTTATCAACTTTATCAACTCTATCAACTTTTCAACTCCTCGTCAACTCACCTACTCCTTCCCGGAAAAATCAAAGAATAACGTAATATCTTTTGCATGCATGGGATCTTTCCAGTAATCAAAGTACATATGCTTTTGCCCCATGGGGCCCATTTTATCTGCTTTCTGTGATTTAGTGCCTATTGGCGAAATACCATGCATAAACGACAGGTCGCCTGTTGGGAATGCCGGCGCCGTGTTGAATGGCGTTACCGAAAACTTCGGCGTAAACAACCGAAGAAAAACATCTTCATTAGCACACACAACCGTCAACGGCTGACCGCTGGTGGTTAACTTCATCCAGTACAGATTGCTATAGTAACCTTTGAACTCAGGATAGATCAGCTTACCCTCTCCTGTTGATGTATTGTTGTATTCTTTATTCCATACATTCAGGCTGGTACCTTTCATGCGGTTTTCCCATACGCGGTATGGACCTGAACCCATCCATTGTGCTGATCTCACAATGCTTTCGGGGAATGAAAAGTTGACACCAATAAGTGAGGTTTCATAATCTTTGGGGTAATACCTAATCTGCATTTTTACCCAGCCCGATGGGAACACAGTCCACTCAAGCATTTGCACCAGGCTTTTCTTTTGGAACTCGCCGGCAACAATTAAGTTATTTCCTTCTTTGCGGGTATTCCATTTTACAAAACCGGTCTCGCCTTCGCATAATACGGGGCCATTGCTTAAAGGAATGGCGCCTTTGCCGTTTTGCACTGTTTGTAACAAACCGGTCCTTGTATGCCAGGTAATTTCAACATTGCCGGCCGTGGCAACGATCAATGAATCTTTTTCAGAAACCGATACTGAAGCACTGCCTTCCTGTTTTACCATTGTTTGCGCAATGGCAGCGGGTAATTTTATTGGCCAGCTCCAGGTAAATATTTCATGGTTATTTACATCGGTAGCAGTTATATACAGCACACTGTATTGTTGCCAGTTGGCAGGCAGATCACAAGTAATAATACCTGTGTTGCCCGGTGCTATGCTGGGTACATTAACAACACCAGTAACTTCGTTACCTTTTTGCAGCGATGATAACTTAAAGGTGAATTTGCATTTATTGAGATCGGTGAAGTGATATCTGTTCTCAACACGCAGCTGTCCGTTAAATGCGGGCGTTATGTCTTTCTTTTCAAAATGAACCGGCGCCCAAATTTCTTTTATTGTGTAATAGCTGCCTTCTTTTTCATGGAAGGGGCCAACGATGCCATCGGGAGCGTGATTACCATCGTTATCGATGCTGTCGTTTTTGTCTTTTCTGGCAATACCCTCATCGGCAAATACCCAAAGGAAACCACCAGCCGATCTTGGGTGACGCCACATCAGTTCCCAGTAATCTTCTAACCCGGCGCCTAAACCGCCATCGTACAAGCCATGCAGGAACTCAGTGGGGAAAACGATCTTATGACCATGCAGATGCGTATCGTTACCGTAATCCCAGTTTATATAGTGTTGGGTATCGAACTCACGAAACACCTGCCAGGGGTGTATCAACGGACGTTTTTGAAGATCCAGCTCATCGAACCAATGATCGAGCTCGAAGTTGTGACCGCCTTCATTACCATTGTCCCAAATAACAATAGAAGGGTGGTTGCAATCATGTGCTATCATTTCTTTTGCCAGAATAGAACCTACCTGGGTATCGTATGCTTTATGCCAACCGGTCAATTCATCCAGAACCATTAAACCCAGTGAATCGGTAGCATTCAGGAAATGCGCATCGGGCGGGTAGTGCGACATACGCACCGCGTTCATGTTCATATCCTTTATCATCAGCACATCTGCAATGCTCATGGCTTCACTCATTGCACGGCCGGTTGTTGGCCAGAATGAGTGACGGTTCACCCCTTTGAATTTTATTTTTACACCGTTAAGATAAATACCATCACGCTCGCGCACTTCTACAGTACGGAAACCAAATTTCTCCTGTACGATATGTACCGGTTTCCCTTTTGCCAATAAAGTGAATTCAACTTTATAGCGGTTGGGCGATTCGGGTGTCCACAGTTCAGGTGATGATGCAGTTGTTTGTAATGTAGCAACAGAATCACCTGCTTTTACTTTTGCCGTAAATGCGTTACCTACTTTGGTACCGGTCATGGTAAATAACTGACCAGATACTTCATCGGCCTGTGCTATTGCCGCCAGTTTTACTTTGGCAGTAAACGCACCGGTTGCTTTACCGTCAACGGCCACGTGGGCAATATGTTCATTAGGAACAACCTTTAAAAACACAGGTCTGAAAATACCGCCAAAGATCCAGTAATCGCCACGCCGCTCGGCGCCGTTTACCGATTCATTGGCCGAATGTTTGCTCACAGTTACTTCGAGCAAATTCTTCTTACCAAACTTTAACAGCTTTGTAATATCGTAAGAGAAACTATAAAAAGCCCCCTGATGTGTGGCACCCGCCGATTTACCATTGATCTTTACTTCGGTATCGGTCATGGACCCTTCAAAAACTATATTGATAGTTTTTCCCTGCCAGTTGGCGGGAACGTTGAAATTATATTTGTATAAACCCTGTTCTTTACCGCGAACAGAATCTTTGTCGTGACCGTAATTGTATTTACCAAAGCCCTGTTGTTCCCAGTTAGAAGGAACGGCGATGGTTGTCCATTTACCGGAGTTACGGCCGGCCGTACAAAAGAACTGCCAGTTAACGGTTTTATCACTGCCGGTACCAGACAGGTATTGGATCTCTGTATTTTGAGCATTCGCTGAGCCAAAAGCTAAAAGCTGAAAGCCTAAAGCCAAACCCATTGCTTTTAAAACATTGTTTTTTATAGTCGGTTTCATTGCCATCTTATATGGTTAATCTATTCTCTTTAAATTTTTCCGGTCACCTTTTGCAGGGTTTCAGCTGAAGCAACCTTTTTTCCATTTACCCAAACACTAAGCCCTTTTCCTTTTTTATATTTTGTTCCATCTTTATCCCAAACAATGGTTACCAGTTTGCCATGATACGAAACGTTATCGAGGCAGAACCAGGCCCATTTATTTTCAGGCACCAGCGGGTTCACTTCAATAGTATTATCGGCACGCGGGCGTAAACCAACCAGCCCGGTTATAATAAGATCGTTATATGTTGAGTGATTGTAATAACGGCTGCGTTCCTGATCGCCTTTTAACCAATAGCCGGTCTTTTCATCGAGGTACTCCCCTACGTACGGGCGGCCACGATAGTATTGAGATTCCACATACAGTTCCATTAAACGGAAGTAGATGGAGTCGTTCACTACTGTTTGCTGGTAGTTGTTCATTAAGTTGGCCATGGCGGTCATGGTTTGGGCAGTGGCATAAGGCCAAACGGCGCCATCCCATTCGCACTGGCAGCAACCATGGGTACGGAAGGCCGGGTGTTTTCTTTCGGCCGTTGTTAAACCAAATGGCGCAAGAAAACCGCTTTCATCGGTGATCTTTTTCCAGGCAGCTTCATAACCTGCATCGGGTAAATTGAAATACCAGGGGATAAAACCTACTTCTTCGCGTACATTGGCCGACGTGTCGCCTTTCGTTTTACGCGTTTCAAAAAAGGTATCCTTCGCATTCCAAAGCAACTGAACCATCAGTTTCTTGGTGCTATCGGCTTTTAATGCATATAACTCTGATTTTGCTTTGTTACCGGCCATTGATTCCATTTTAGCCAGTGCCATAGCATTACCATACATATAACTGTTAATGGTTGGGCGGGCATTCTGTTCTTTGCGGCCGCCACTGATGGTCTCTTCCATACCATCTTTTACATCGGTATTCCAGAACAGGCCATTGGGCAAACGTTTTTCGGTTTCCCAGGCAGCATAGTCAGCTTCCAGGTCGGGCAGCATATTCATCAACCAACTACTATCTTTATTTACCAGGTAGCGGTTGTACATGGCATATATGTTCCAACTGCTAAAACCACGTAACCGTTTCATGGGTTTACCTTCATTACCGCGGTACCATACATTCAGGTAATCGGTAAGATATTTATTATCGTGCAACCAGCGGGCTTCGTATATATGATGCCCCAGCGCACTGGCAATGAGGTTGTATTTATCGGCGTAATTACGTTTTACCAGGAACTCGGTAAAGACGTACCCCTGCTCAGTTTGTTTAAGGTGTTTGCGCAGCGTCCACCAGCGGTAATACCACATTTCTTCAAAGTTCTGCTGTGGACATTCAAACAATGGAATATTTGCTTTCAACCAATCCCACGATTGTGCATTGGGAATAGCCTGGGCAATATTCTCATCTTCCATTTTGTTGAAGTAGTCAACATAGTGGCGGAAATTGTCGGCCTTAAGCACAGTGCCGCTGTTTTTACTTTTCTGAGCAACAGCTGCGCCTGCAATGAGGGCGATCAATACGGTCAATATGGCTGGTCTTTTGATCATGACTTATCGTTACAGTTCTTTCTTTGTTTTCAGCGACTTGATATAATATACTGCCTGTTTGGCTTGTGCCCCGGCGTTAGGCAAATCGTACATCTGGTCTGTTGGCGTATCGGAATCGGGAAAACGGCGTACGTCACCTGTTCTGAACATTATGCGTTGTACATTTTCAAGGGGGGCAAAGAATACATTGTTGCCGCCCTGCTGTTTTCCATTTATGGTTACGGTATAAAAACGGGCCTCTGTGTTCAATGAAACCGTGATCTCATATTTCTCACCTGCCTTATAGGTTGTTATACTTTTATTTCTATAGCCTGCCTTTACATATAATGTACCTGCTGAATCAAATACCATTCTGATACCAGGTGTTCCCTTAGCATCCTGAAATTCGATGTGCAGGTTGCCGTGATCGGCCTGTTGCGGCACTACCGTGAAAGTAGCAGTCATTTTTTTAGCAGCAGGCAATACATGCTCAGCCTTGGCATAGTCGAAAGGATCTTTATCTTTTATAGCCAGTGCCTGTGCACCATCGGGCCCTTTTTCAAGCGCTACCGGCGCCCAAAGCGGACTGAAAATATTCCACTCCTTTAAAGCGCTTGCTGCAGGTAATTGTGCAAAATCATCGTTCACATCATTCTCCACTTTATCTTTTACTGGTACAGGTATACTGGTTACCCAAATATCTTCTTTGTTCATACTGTAGGTTACCCAGCACTTACCATCGGGCGATTGGGCACCACCTTCCAACCCACGTACATACTGCGGGCCATAGCTTTTATAATTACCGCCATAACGCATAGAAGTAATTTCGCCATTCACCAGTAACAAGTTCTTATAGTTCAATCCATCATCGCTTACTGAAACCGCCAGGGGCCAGCGGAACTCCGATGGGTTGTATACAGTTACATATTTTCCGTCTGAAGTACGTTGTCCCCAGATCTTGGCATTGTAGTTTACAAAGCGGGGTGCGCGTGTAGGGTTATATAACCAGGTCTTTCCTTTATCGGTACTAATGGAGGTGAGCGCTACTTTCCAAAGGCCTACAGTTCTGCCATCGGGCAATTGGTAAGAGTTGAACGCTTTGTAATTATCGTTGTGTAACGCCACCAACGGATCGTTGCGATCGGCTTCTTCGGCCCATTGTTGTATAAGCAGGGTGTTACCTAATGCTTCTTTACAGGCTTCTACAAAACCTTTGTCTTTACTGCGTTCGAAGAAGGGATAAGATGTATTTTTTTCGTTAAAGGCATGGTTATAACGGATGAAGTGGATAGGTCCAAAGCTTCCATCCTTATATATTTCGCGTACTACGCGGCCAACACCATTACCATCATTGGGATCGTCTTTAGGCCCCAGTACAATACCGTAATAGGCAAACATCAGCAGGCGGTTCTTAGCAGAAATAAAAAAGCCCATACGCTGGTGCATTACGGCGGTTAAATCCTTAGCAATCCTGTTGTCCCCTTCTTTTTTGGTGCCATCGGGGATCTTATACGGCGGGAACGCAATTACCGGTGCACTCCATTTATAACCATCTTTGGATGTTTGTAAAAGCGATTGACCCGGCGCCACGTGTTCGCCAACGGGGTTACTTAAATATTCAACAAAGAAGGTATTGTTCCAATAAGTGAGCATGGGCGCGTGGTTGTACGTCCAGCCAAAACCGGTAGTTGAATCTTTGATCTCCCGGTTTGCACGCAAGATCTGCATATTGTGTACACCTATAGCAGGCGACAATTGTCCATGATGATAATCTACATTTGAAAGGGTAGATCCAATATAACGCACGGTATCTTGTTGGGCATTTGCCTGGAGGCAGCTCAATGCAGCTCCTAAAATCAATATCTTGTTTAACCTCATCATCATTTTAAATTCATTATCGTAATCGGCAATCGGCAATCGTGAATCGGCAATAATTCCCGAGACTCGCAGCCTATCGTGAAACGGCAACTTACAGTTACCGGTTACCTGTTACCTGTTTCCGGGTCCTCATTGCAGCTTCAAAACACTATTTTTACTCTACGCCCGGCACAAATCTTTAAAATCATAAGCTCGAACCTGTATTTCCTGGTAACCGGTAACTGGTAACCGGCACCAATAAACCTACTTCCCACCCAACAACCCCTTCAACTCTTTCTTCGTAGCCATAAATATCGTCCCGTGCTTATGGCCATGGGGTACAGAGACAGCCGTTGAATCAAAATGAATGAAATCGGTTGTCTTTACGGCATCGTATGTTTTTTTCTCGTACGAATCGAAATAGATGAGCCATTCCCTGCCTACTTTAGCAACGGAAGGACCTTCAGTAAATTTACCGGTAAAGGGAGCGGATACATTATTCCAGGGGCCAAGGGGATCGTTTCCAAATGCCACTTTTATATTACGGTTAGGGCGGGTATTGTCTTTCAGCACCAGCACATAATCTTTTGCAGCTCTTTTTACGATCACCGCATCGATGACACTGAAGCCGGGGTCGAGGTACAACTTTGAAGGCGTGAAGGCCTTGAAATCTTTTGTAACCGTATAATACAGGCGGTGGTTATTACGCTCATCCTCCTCCCCTTTTGGGAATTTGAACGGGATGGTAGACGCCCACACAATTACATACTGATTCTTTTCATCATCAAAATATATTTCGGGCGCCCATACATTTACTACATCTGAATCATTTTCCATAACAGGAATAAACTCAGGTGCAGACCAGTTTACCAGGTCTTTTGAATAGGCATGACCAAAACCTTTGTCATTTTTCCAACCACTCGTCCACACCAGGTGGTATTCGCCATCGGCGCCTTTGGCAATAGAGGGGTCGCGCATTACTTTGCTGCCTACTGTGGGCTTTACAAAAGTGCGGCCTACATCGGTCCATTTGTAGCCATCATAGCTATACAAAAAACGTAACCCGTCTGAAGCGGGTTCGTTAAATGAGGTGAACATGTAAACTGGTTTCTGAACCGTACACGATACCAGAAATAGTAATGTTATGTATAATAATTGTCGCATGTTACTTTTAAAGAACAAGTTATTCAGTTATTCAGTTATTCAGTTAACTCAGGAACTTACGAACTGAATAACTCAATAACTGAAGATCCTAATATTAGAAATCAAGTACCAATACCCAATCATTCCCTGGTTTTGGATTTTCCGGTGCATCAAATTCCTGAATTCCTTTATTCTCAAATGTTCCAATATCTGTATACTTACCATCTCGTGGGTTGAACCAGGATGCTTTTATACTTTTACCAGTAAGCTTATCCATTTTTACTGAAATGGTGCGGCCGGTATAAGTATAGAACATTGCATAATTGTTCCCTCTTGTAGCAAACTGGCGGTCATACGTCTTACCTACCTCTCCTGCTATCAGCGACTGATCGGGCACGCGATCGAAATATGATCTCGACAACATAAGATCCTTAATATGCACCATTTGCGAAGCACCGGGTGTATTGATCGCTTCGTACCAGTAATTGAATACGCCATAATTACCATCGGTATCATGCGGGCGATGCATTTGCATTACGGCATTATTACCATAAGTATAACCACAAGCTCCGGCAAATACCGACCAGTAGGCATACCTGCGTACATCATTATCGTTCCAACGAACTTCCAGTGAATCGTGCAAACCCTGTGGTATTTCTTCATAAGAAGGCTCACCATCAAAAGTTGGTTTCACCGGCTTTTTGCGATAATCCATTTCTACATACTTCCAGTTGTCTTCGCCAAAATGCAGATCACCTTTGCTGGTATCCTGGTTATAACGGCGGTGGCCACTCTGAAACATATTGAACTGTAACCAGGGCTCGTTATGGAACCATATAGATGAAGTGGTACGTCCACGCGGGTGAAAGGTCAATAAATGACCAGGATCTTTTTCATGTATGGTTGTACCCAGCGCTTTCCATACCGCCAAACCTTCTGTACCTCTTATATCGCCACCATTCATCCACACAATATTGCTTTGGGTTTTGTAGCGATTGGTAAGAAATGTAGCGTACTGCTTTACTTGTGCCACACTTACTTTCCCTGCTTTTACTTCGCTACCCCAAACCGGTACCATGGCAATATAAATACCTCTTTCTGCCGCAGCTTTTATAACAAAATCAACATGGTCCCAATAGTCGTACTGGGCAGCATCATCGGCGTTATTGCCAGGCGTTGTAATGGGCGCGGCTACATTACCGTTCTTCAAAGCGGCATCGCCATAGGCGTTCACCACTTTAAGGGTGTGCAGCACCATTACCTGTATTACATTAAATCCTTTTTCCTTTCGATCGTCGAGGAATTTTATTACCTCTTCGCGTTTAAGCTTTGAGAACAATAACCAGCCGGTATCACCCAGCCAAAAGAAAGGCTTGCCATCGGACGTTATAAAATAGCGGCCATTGGACGATACCTTTAATGGTTTTAACGGTTGCGGACCGGATTCTGCAACAACGGTCTCCTTATTACGGAAGCCCATACCTGCTGCCAGTGCAGCCATAATTACTATCGAAAAAAGCTTATACATATCTAAATCCTAAATAATAATTTGTATTTCATTATCTCATTAGCTAATTATCACATTAGCCAATTATGCCTTTCTGATCCAAGCAACTACAGTACCGCCCTTCACATTCTTTAATGAAACAACTTTACCGCCTTTTATCTTTTCTTCTTTTCCTAATACCTCGCCGTTACTTGTGTTAAACCATTTTACTTTAAATGTTCCGGCCACGTTTGTAAGGTCAACCTGCAGATCGCCATTGCCATACACAATATAACCATTACCGGCGTTGGCCAGGGTATATTGTTCTTTTGAAGGACCATCAACCGGTTTCATGCTGCTGGCTGCTGTAACAAATACCGCATCACTTATTACCGGAATGCTTGCCAGTGAGCCACCAGCCATAAATGCGGCCCAGCCAAACTGGTCGTAACTATCGCCTGAGTACACTACTGCTTTACCTGCGTATTTATCACGGTATTCTTTAACTGCTCTATATACCTGCTCAAATGAGGTCTTTTTAGGTTTGAACTGACGGGCCTGCTGGCGGGGAGCCAGGTTTTGTCCGCCCTTGGGTTCGTATGCCGAACCATCGGCCTGATAATGCCAGTAACGGATGTCGATCACATCAATGGATGCAGCACGTGTGGCATCGGCTAAAATAGCATCCTGCACATCTTTGGTAGTGCTTAGGCCAATCAATGCTTTTTTACCGGTCTCTTTTTCCCATTCTGCTATAACGTCAACCCAAAACTGAACAAAATGTAATGGACCGGTAAATTCAGAACCAATAAGCTGTATTACGCCATTGTTACCGGTAAAATTATTAAGGCATTGACGAATATAGGCGCGGTGCAATTCGCGACGCACCGGGTGATCTACATTATAGAAATGCTCGGCCATAAATACGCGTTTATCACCTGCGTATGGTACCGGCTCAGGAAAACCTGTATTGTTGATGTTGTTTACCGGGCGCCAGGGGAAATCGGCATAATGCGCACCGGCTTCTATAATGTTATGTTGGAAATAATTCTGATGTACCAGTACCAGTCCTTTCTGATCTGCCAGGTCGGCATATTGTTTCAGGCGGCCCCAGTACCAGGTATTGTATTTTGTAAGATCGTATTTGCTTAATCCATCCCAGGCAGTGTCTTTACCGCTGCGGGCAAAGGGCAGTTCGTAGAACGGCGCCCATACATCGCCATCGATGCGGCGTACGCGCTCATGGTCATCACGGCGACGCTCATACCATAACGCATAATTCTGTTCAAACGCTACCTGGTTCCTTTTCTTCATACTATCGGTAACCTCACACAGATCATCGGTAAGCCCCGTACCTGTTTGGCCGGGCAGGAAACGTGTAAGGGCCGGTTTGCCTTTATCCAGTGCATAGGTTCTGGCACTACCCGACCACCAGGGCGATTCGGCCCGGCTGCCGGTCAATACACTGTTACCACGCACCAACCAGGCATTTTGAATATGCATGGCAGCGCCGGGTTGAACGGCGGCAGGTTGTTTAAAGCCAATTTCATCAATGGTCTTTATACCGTTGGCCACTACAGGTATTGGTTGGCGTTTACCTGCGTTATCGATATACTCCTGTACCGTTGGCTGTGGGTTTACCGACATGGCGGTTAACTCTGCAGCCTGCGCTACTGTAGGACTGCTGGTAGCGTCAGACTCAATCAACAGCAATTGAGTACGACCGGTAAGATCTTCCTTAAGCCTTTCTTTCAATTGCGCATAATACAAACTGCGCGGTTCTATGGTATTGTTCGATTCGCCCCAATAGCCATCGCCGCTGAACTGCGCCCAACTGCCAAACGACCAGTTCTGTGCGGTTGGCGGCTGATAACAATCGATGCGGGCTGCGGAACAATTCCAGAAAACACTATTGGCCACATTCCATCCGGCGCCATTACCATCCTGGCCACGGTTCATAAAACTGATGGCCTGTCCATCCATGGTCACCATATCGAACAACACACCAGAGGCCCAGCTATCGAGCCCACCGCTAAAGCCATAGGCCCGGTGCGATTCGCATTGTACAAATGCATTGGGACCGGGTGCACAAAAACCGGTTACAAAATCATGGTTACCGTATTCGGTATACAGGCGTTGAAATAATGTTTGCTGACCGGCAGTATAAAAAGTATTGCGACGGAAACCACCGATCTCCGAAACGGGGGCCAGCGATTTACAATCTTCTACAGTTATGCGTTTACTGGTTTCCGCTATATATACGGCGGAACCGGCAAAGTGTTGGAATACCATTTGGCGCACCCAGGCGTCGGCTGCATTGTCTATCGTAATTGCCATCCAGCGATGGGCCTCGTCTTTCGGGTTGTTTACATCATATTCACTTATACAACGAATGTTCTCAACACCTACATTGGTTATACGGCCAGGCCAGTTGTATGATGCTATTAAACCGCCACCATACTGTTCATCAAGGGCTGTTGTAATGGGCGCATCCAGTTGAATACTTCCATTGTTAGCAGAAACAATTGTTCTGTCCCAGTAAAGATCACGCTGGCCGGGTTTCCACCCCAGGGCGGTAATGCCGCCGCCAAAATGGTCGGTGTGCAGTAATTTGATCCAGTTGTCGGTTGAAGGGCGATGAACAATAACCTTATCGCCCGCTTTGAAATTACCAGCAGTGCCTACGTTTAATGTAACACTGTTTACAGGAATATATTTGTCGGTGAGCTTGGTTTCTGAAGTTGTGAGTTGCCGGTCGTTCTTACCGGCAATTGAAATAAGGGTAAGGCGGTCTTTACCAGTGCCCTTTAAAGTGGTGCCATTTACACCACTGCCACGCAGCACTACACCAGATGCACGAATAACCAGTTGGCCAGCTACATCGTACTGGCCGGGTTGTAATAAAACAGCCCCACGCAAATTGTCTTTGTCGAGGGGTAATGAGGCCACATAATCCAATGCGGCCTGTATACGCAAGGTAGCGTCACCGGGTTTAACAGGCACCACTACACGTATGGGCGCATCGGGAATGGCTTTATCGCCAGCGTTATAACCACAAAACGAAAAATCGGGAATACGGTTGCCCAGGGAGTCGGCAACATAGTTCAATTTGCCTTTTCCATTAGATAAAGGCGGCGGAGGCGGTGGCGCTTTTTTTTCTTTCTGTGCGTACACGGAAGAAGCAGCCAGCAACATGCTGCTGATAAAAGACAGTTTTATAAAAGCGGGTGTATTAAACATGGTTGCCGAATGATTATTACTTATTGAAGGTGTGCCATCCCGACAAGTCGGGATGGCACACCTTACTTAATATTCATGACTGTACTAAAAATACCTTTTATTTCTTAGCTGTTTTAGTAATGTCGGGCTTTACATTGCTCATAGGCACAACACTGTTCAGGAAATCTTCGATGTTCGTATAACCGTCTTTGTTTCTGTCCTGAGAAGCATCGGCTGCATTTTTGGGGTTCAAGCCATGTTTAATTTCCCAATCATCGGGCATACCGTCGTTATCGCTGTCTTTGTACGGAGTGCCTTTGTATTCAGGATAACCACCTACCTGTACAGGATCGGTAATGATGCCCTGTTTGTATGAATCTATGGGTAATTTACGATGTTCGAACTGGGTAGTTGGTAAAGGTACTCCCTCTTTGTAGGCGATCTTTCCTGTTCTTACCTGCTCTGAAATGCGAATGTCTACCGCATCGCGTTTAGGCAGTGTAGCGCCTGCATTTTTAACCACATATGCATAAGCCTCATTAGCCGATACGATGGTTAATTTAGGCATTGGCAGGGGTTCGTTCCATTTAATGAAATCGGTGTATTCACCGGCATCTTTCATTTCTTCCACCTGAACACCACCGGCCCAGTTGTTCCTGGTAACCTCTTCGTTTCCTTCCATGATATTGCCGCTAACATAAGCACGGCCATACACTTTATACTTCAGTTTACTGCGACCGCTTTCTGGTTTCAGAATGCGATGACCTACAGGTGCAGTTTTAGATGTTACCGGACCAGGCTTAAAGTAGTTGTTGATGAAGTTGTACATAGCGCGGTAGTCGCCACCATCGCTTGAACGGTGCATCCAGTTGAACACTACGTTGTTCACGAAGTTGAAGGTACCGTTCCAACCTACTGAAGGGTTACGGCCAGTATTGTCGGCCCACATGTTGCGCATAAAGGTACAGTTCTCACCGCCCAGTGTGCTACCAAAAGAGTGGTTATAAGTATCCAGCGATTCAGCAAAGATCGAGTTCTGAATAGTGATGTTCACCGTTCCCAGTTTTTGCTCAATAGCGCCGGTGCTGTCGTTATACATATGGCGATACATACTCATGTTCTCATCGAGGCCCCAGCTGGCAGACACGTGGTCGATCATGATGTTACCGATGGGGTTACCACCAATGGCGTCATCGCGACGGCCTACATTGGTTTCACCGCGACGAAAACGCATATAACGGATAACTACGTCGTGGGTATTGATCCAAACAGATTCACCGGCCACACAAACACCATCGCCAGGTGCGGTTTGACCAGCAATTGTGATATAGGGGGCGCGAATGATCAAGGGCGTTTTAAGGCGAATGATACCTGCTACGTTGAATACGATGGTACGGGCGCCGCCGGTTTCGCATGCTTCGCGTAAAGTACCAGGACCTCTGTCTTCCAAACTGGTAACTACGATCACTTTACCACCACGGCCGCCAAAGCTATAGGCGCCGCCACCTTCTGCACCAGGGAAAGCCGGAATATTAGCCTGTGGCAAATCGTACGGACGGGCAGCCCAGGGAATATACGGTTTACCTTTTTTTGCTTCCTCGGTAATAATTGGCAAAGCCTTATCCCAGGCAGCGTCTGAACGAACACGTTCTGCATTCATCAAAGAATCTGACCACCGTTGAACATCCTGAGGTATTTTAGGATATTGCGCCAGGGCCGGCGTGGTCACTCCTACGGCAGAAACTAAAAGAAGGTTGCGAAACATTTTCATAAACAACAATTGCTTTTTTTCAAATCATGGTGTGTAAAAAGACGTCCCTCTAAAAACACAGGGAGGATAAAATACCCTCCCTGCGTTACTGACATTTAAGAGCAGAGAAGATGTAAACCAGACGATTATTTAGTATTTCAGGGTTGCACCCGATGCAATAAATAATCGTTTTCTGCTCAATAAATTATTCTTTTGTTTTAATTACTATTCTTTATATGTCAAATATACGTTTGTCACTGTACATCGGCATTACATCGTTTTACTAATTTCTAACATATCTATCATCTATCGTTTGAACTGCGATGTTAAAGAACTTATATTATTAAAAACCAAAGGGCATTTTGCAATGCCCTTTGATATTATTTTCTTTTACTGTTGATAGTCGAAAGTTCCCATTGCGCCATTGTAATCCTGCCAGCCTATGGTTTGCGTTAGCCATGTGTTGCTGGATAAAAGAGAAGAATGTAATCCGCCAATGTAATAGTTAGGCCTAAATAAAATATTCACAGCTGCGTTATTTTCTCTGTCCCAGGGAGCATCAAGTGCTGCATTTTTAAATTTGGCATTATATAGATCCCTTAGCTTTTTAAACTGCTCTTTCATTGTTTTCGAATCCGAATCAGGATCAATTGAGATTCCCGCTCTATCTGCTGCTGTTAACGGATCTGCACTGGCGCCGTTACCAAATGCTTGCGTCTCCCAGTAATATCCCTGACGGCTGGTGCCGTTGAGCTTAGCTATTCCCAGTTTGGAATTTGTATTGTCGGCTCCTTCGTCATCGTATAACATCCAGCGCTGAAGGTCCCAGAAGCGTTTTCCTTCATAGGCCAGTTCCACACGACGCTCGTACAGGCAGGCTTCCAAAGCGGCATACTTGTTTGCGAGTATTCCTAT
The DNA here is from genome assembly GCA_024809215.1 of Niastella sp. OAS944. GTDB lineage: Bacteria > Bacteroidota > Bacteroidia > Chitinophagales > Chitinophagaceae > Niastella. The sequence continues at coordinate 390,303 of JANUBW010000004.1, forward strand.
ACCATAATTGTTGGCCTTAACAGAATCAGGAAATACACGTTTGCGTACTTTAACGAGGTAATCAGAACACTTACCGGTTTCGTTTTTAGCAGCATAACATTCGGCGATATTCAATAACAATTCACCATAGCGATAGTCTAAGATGTCGGTGCCAGAACTTGCAAAGGTTGTGCTGTCTGCAGCAGGATTAGACATCTTACGAACAACTGCCGGACTGCTTACCTGATTATTTCCGTAGAAAAAACCGCTTGTTGCATTTGCATCTTTTTTCCATCTATACAACCAAACAACTTTATTGGCATTACCTTTAAATGGCCATTTAGAACCCGAGAACGCAAACGTGCGATAAAAACGTGGGTCTCTGTTCTCAAAAAAATAAGTTTCGCTATAACCATTGGTTGCTGTAGGGCGGGTACCGTCGAACATGGGAAACAGATCGATCATACCTTTGGGTGCTGAGATACCACCGCCACCGTTCATATCTTTAACCCTTACTGCGCTTTCCCAGCCGTTGTTAAGAACGCCAGATGAGGCAACCGTACTGGAAAGAGGAATTACAAAAATACCTTCGCCCTGCATCGTAGAGGTTCCGGTTCCATTGTCAAATTTAAATGGAGCTTCGGCCCAGTCCTTTGCCGAAGTGACGGAAGTACCATAACCGGCAGCCGTTAGTGCAGCTTCAGCCGCAAGACCAGCATCAAGGGCTTTTTGCCATTTTGCATTTCCCGGATTGTCCCAGTCAGTATTAAACAGGGGACTGGCAGCGGTGAGAAGCGCCCGGCTTTTCATAGCCAGGGCCGCGCCAGAGGTAAATCTGCCATAATTAGTACCTGAATTCGCCCATACTGCAGGCAACAATGCTGCAGCAGAGTCGAAGTCCATTGCTATTTGATCAAAAACCTCTGAGGTTTTAGCGCGGGGCAGCTTAATGGTCTCATCATCGTTACTGGCATTTTGTACGGTCAATACCAATGGAACACCACCATATACACGAACAAGATCAAAGTACTGAAGCCCACGCAGGAAATACATTTGTCCTTTTGCTGTCTTTCTGAAATCTTCAGTAAGCGCCTGGGCAACACCGGCATTTACTTTTTCAATCAAAAAATTACAGAACCGTATGCGGGTGTAAGCTTTGTTATCAACACTACTCTTTGGCGCATCGCCGTAATAAGTATTAGCCTGTGAAGCCTGCAGCAATTGCTTATTTGGACTGGTCCAATCGGTTACCGTTCCACCAAGTTCGTCTGTAGCCTGTGACCTGGTAGCATCATACGCACCAACCAGCACAGACCTTGGATCCTTATAGCTTGCAAAATAAAAATTGTAAAGCCTGTCGATATACGCACCGGTCAACGCCTCACTGGTGAACATGCTTTCATCATATTTGTCATAGCTCTTCATGTCTTCAAGAAATTTTTTATTACAACCTGCCGCTGCCACAAAAACAACGAAGAACAAAAGATATGCTATTTTATTTTTCATAATAACAATATAATCAGTTATCAATTTTGTTAGAACCCTACATTTACGCCCAGTGCCCATGTACGCAGTGTTGGATAAGCTACGTTTGGTGCATCATACATATTGCGGTATTTGTAAGGATATGGATTATAGAAATCCCACAAATTGTTACCAGAAATGTATACTCTGGCGTTATAAAGCCTGGCTCTGCCCACTAAGCTTTTTGGCAATGTATAACCAATGGTAAGCGTACGCACATATGAACGGAAAGAAGATACTTTCCAGAAGTCGGCGTCAGAATTAGTTCCACCCCATTCGGCAGCGGCCATGTTAGGATATTTACCCAAAGGATTATCTACTGCATCGTACATATCTTTCAGGTAAATCGGCTGCGACCAAATGCTGGCAGTACTGCTGGTAGAGTTTCTTAACCAATCGATCTGGTTCATACCTCCCCATGAAGTAGCGATCTGCGCACTTAAGGTTATTCCTTTATAAGAAGCACTAAGGTTGGTATTGATACCATATGTTCTGTTATCTTTTTTCAGCTTAACCCAATCCTGCTGAGAGTCTTTATCAACAATCCCGTTTGGTCCGGCATAAGTACCATCAGCTGTGTTAAGAGCACCCCGCACATCTTCATAGGCAATCATACCTTTTTTCATGCCCGCCTTGGTTACGATATCGCCGTATTTAGGGGCAGCGGCGGGCACACCTGATTTGGCTGCATTATCAGTTAGGTATTGCCAGTAGTTATTGATATCATCGTCGGTACGTAAGATACCATCGCCGGTTGAAGTTTCCCTCCAGGTCTTTAGACCCCAAATACTTGTTACACTGGTATTGCCCACAGCTTTCCTTGTTTCCATAACACCGGGATATGCGAATGGCTGGTCGAAGTATTTTATCGTTCTGCTGTTGCCGGTACCAAAGTTCATGTTTATTGTGTAGTCAACTTTGTTGGCTATTTTATCTTTCCAGGTTACTGAAATTTCAGTACCCCACCATTTTACAGCAGAATAGTTTTGTTCAGCAAATCCGCCGCCCACTGAATAAGGTGTGCCGCTTGCATCACGCATATCAGTTAGCATGTCAGTAGATTTATTAAAATACTGATCAACATTTACAGACAGACGATTACGCAGTACGCTGAAATCAATACCGAAGTTACGTTGAGCGGTATTATCCCATTTAATATCTCTGTTAGGAGCTACTTCCGGTGTTATACCGGTTGTAAGCGTACCACCATTGCTTCCGAAACCGTTACCAGTACCAGGTAATATACTATAAGTCTGCATCCATTTCCAAGGCTTAACGTTATCGTTACCTGTTTTACCAACGGAAGCACGCAACTTCAGGAAGTTCACAAAGTTTACGTTCTCTTTAAAGAAGTTTTCGTCAGATATAACCCAACCTGCTGAAACAGTTGGGAAGAAACCCCAATAGTTTTCAGGAGCAAAACGTGAAGAAGCATCTGCACGGCCAACAACCTGTAAAAGGTATCTGTTCTTATAGGCATAGCTTAAACGGCCTAAATAAGAAAGGGTACCATTCTCAAACCTGGTGGTAATGGTGGTAGAGTTGTTTATTGTTCCGGCAGAAACAGAAGTACCATTGTAAAAACCAGGTATAGGCTGATCGTAAAGTTGTTGCCTGTCGTCATAGGTATTTTTTGCGCGCTCACCACCGAATACGGCGGCAATGTTATGATCGCCAAAGCTGCGGTCATAATTCACAAAAAAGTTTATTTGTTCTGTGGTACCGGTAGGGTTATTATATACAACACGCGACTGGCTTCTGTTTACAACAGGCGCATCCCATTTGGTAGTATCATCATATAAGTGATAACCTGCCTTATCTCCCGAGCCGTTACGTGACAAGGTAACAGCATTCATTACCTGCTCGTTTGTAGATGAGCTGGATTGTATTGCGTATGTTGCTTTTGCAGACAGGCCTTTGATCCAGGGCACTTCATATGACAATGAAAAATTAGCATTGTAGTTAAACCCTTTTTGCGTTGTTTTAGAACCATTGTTCAACAATGCAAAGAAGTTGGTACCCGAAATAACGGTATTACTATTTACGGCGCCTAATCTGTTAGGGCCCATGGAAGGAGAAACATACCTGTCGACCCCACCAATATTCCACATCCATGGTATGAACTTAGGCATATGGAGCAAATTGCTATAATCTGCCTGCTCACCGCCTGAATTTCCATAGGTATTATCGCTAATACCCATTTTTGTAAATGTTCTTGAAAGGTTTGAATTGGTTGCGGCAATGGTAGCAGAAAGCTTCAGGCCATTTGCCACGGTTACATCAGAACCGGCCCTGAACGTATATCTTTTAAAATCGTTCACACCCAAATTAGCCCCCTGAGTGTAATAAGACCCACCCATAAAATAGGTTGCTTTTTCAGATCCGCCACTAACAGTTAAAGCATGTTGCTGGGCAGTTGCCGGCTTCCATGCTTCCTTCAACCAGTCATAATTTATATCTTTCATTCGCTCCAGTTCTTCATCAGTAAAGAACTGGTTGACAGTCCAGTTACCAATACCGCGGCCGAAACGATTGGTGAAAATACCATAATCATAAGCATTCATCACCTTGCCATGGCTAACCGCATCGGTGAGCTCAAACTTACCAGAGTAGTTGATCTTTGGCGCGCCTGCTTTTCCTCTTTTTGTTTTCACCACAATGGCGCCCTGTGATGCACGCGAACCATAAATGGCAGCCGCAGCATCACGCAGTACGGTAATGCTTTCTACCTCGGAAGGATCAAGCTGATTAAAACGGTCCATCGAAGATAATCCAGATCCGGGGTCTACCTGTATCACATCATCTATCACAATCAGGGGATTGGTGTTACCACCATCTTTACCCCAGTTAAACTGCTGACGAATGTTTAAGCTTGCCATTACGCCGGGACGATTGGCACCGCCAGTTACAGCTAACCCAGGTACCTGGCCTCTCAGGGCTTCAGTAAGGGTAGGTACAGGCTGTTCGGTAAGTTTTGACATATTAACGTTAACCACGGACCCGGTAACATTTTTTTGTCTTTGTGTACCATAACCAATCACAATCACATCATCCAACTTATTATCAGCATTTGATAACGCTACATTAATAGAAGGATGCGCCGCTACTTTTACTTCCTTAATGGCGAATGAGATGTGTGTAAACACGATCGTTTGCTCGGGCGTAGCCATTAATTTGTAATTACCATTTGCATCGGTAACTACATTGGCAGCGGTTCCCTTAACCGATACGGTAACACCCGCTACTGGCTTACCTTCAGCGTCGGTAACCTGCCCCGTAACCTCTCTCACCTGGGCAAAGGAGCCCACTGTTATCAGCAACAGCAGGATAAATGAAAGGGAAAACTTTTTAGATAGTCGCAAATTCATACAGCATTAGTTTTTACGGACTGATAAAACTTTGTTTGCAATCTCATTCCTCATTAATGGTTTTAAGTCGTGAGAGTAAAACATACAATATTAAGTGTAAAGAGACCCAACAATATGTTAGCCAAACACTATGCATATTGTCTATTTAGAAATACTTATTGTTTACTACTTACTTTGCTTAGCCGCTGCCTTTCTTTCCTTGATGCGTTGCTGCCAGGCGGCCTCTTCTTTTTTCATGTCGACACCTGCGGCCGACAAATAGTTGTTGATGCGACCTTTATACTTTCCAAATACGCCATGTTTTTTATCAGATGACTCGGCATCCATAGCTTTTTCACGCGCTTCGGTTAACCAAATAACTATTTGCTTTTTTTGCTCTTCAGTTAAATTGGGAAGCATATCCTGGTAAGCTGTATATGTAACATTTAACACATTGAACGTCATCCCGTTTTTCACTTCTTCTATTTGGAGTGGGGTACAAAGGGCGGATAATTTTGTCAAATAGGCAGTGTGCAGTTTTGCCAGTTCCTGATCGGCATCTGCTTCCAGTTTTTGAATGGCTGCTTTATCGTCGGCAGTCAACTCAGCACCTTTCGATTTTATTTCTTTGATCTTTGCATTGCGTGCATCATGTATGTGGCCCAGTGACATATACTGGTCGGCTATTACAGCAGTCACCTTTTTAGTAAAGACAGTGTCACTACTGTGAAACGCTGCAACAATTTTAGCGGCGCGGTTAGTTATAACCTTTACATACTCTTCCTGCGATTGAGCAGTTTGCGCAAGCCCCGGAGTTACAGAAAATAACATCGTTACAATTGCAAGCCCTATAACCATTAGATATAAACTACCAGTACGTTTCATTTGGCAATATTGAGTTATGCTCCCGGCGTATATGCCCGAAGTCAAATTTGTTTTACGTTAGTTGTTACTTTTAGGTTAGCGTGTGTTCAACAGACTCTTTTGTGTAAAAGAGAATTTCCGTTTAACGGATTTGGTTTAAAAACGGTGTAATCAAAGTGCGGGGTACTTAGCCTGTCTTGTTGATTAGTGTAGATTGTGCAAGGAGTGCTTTGGAGTGTCCGGATAATACGCTGGTGATAACTTCAGCCGAAAAAGCAGGCGATATCATACATGGCGAATAAGGAAGACCGGGCAAGCAAAAGCGCTTCATATGCTCAATCGTTTAAAGTTCCTTCAGAATACAATGGACCATCAGGATCTCTTAACCAATATTTTCAAAAATCATTGTTATCTGTTTATTATTCATTTTACCGTAATAAAGGTACAGGTGACCCCAAGTGTAAACAATGTAAGGTTTCACTAAATTGATGGAATATTTTACTATTTTATGTTGGTCACCTATACCTGCTATTCTTGTAGTTTTAACGTGTTTGAATAACAACAGTTGCCGGGGGCAAACCTGGGGATGTTATATTAACCTTAATATTTCCGGCTTTGTTCTTCGATTGAATAATGGCAAGGCACAATCCGTTGTAAGCCTTGTGTGATAAAGCTTTGAACGATTCCATACTGGCCGGGTAGCCATTATCCATACCAGCCAAAACGCCCTCGCCCACCACTTCAACACTTATCTTGTTGTTGGCTTCGGGCACCAAATTGCCGTTTTTATCTAAAATTCGCACGGTGACAAAAGAGAGGTCTTTTCCGTCGGCATGGAGGATTCTTTTATCTGGCACTATTTCCAGACGGGCGGGTTCACCGGCCGTTTTTATCAGTTTTGTGAGCACTACTTTACCATCTTTCCGCGATACAGCTTTCAGGGTCCCAGGCTCATACTTTACCCGCCATTGCACATGAATATCAAGCGGTTGTTTTTTACGAACACCTAATGAACGGTCATTCAGGAACAACTCTACCTCATCGGCATTATTATAATAAGCCCATACATCTACTTCTTTACCAGCTGTCCAGTTCCAATGGGGAAATACATGTAACACTGTTTTATTGGTCCATTCGCTCTGGTACATATAATAAGCGTCCTTAGGGAAACCTGCCAAATCGATGATACCATAATAAGAACTGCGGGCCGGCCAGGGATATGGCACGGGCTCACCCAGAAAATCAAAGCCAGACCATACAAATAAACCACTCATAAACTCATGCTCCTTTATGATCTTCCAGGTTTGTTCGTGGGTTGAACCCCAATACGCGGCTACATGATCATAGGCAGAAACCGTATAATCGGGGTTGCCATTCTCTACAAATTTTTGTCCTTTTAATGGCCAGAACCGGATACTGTCTGAAGGCATATCGTAATGCCCGCGGCTGGCGAGGGCCGACATAGTTTCCGTTGCCAGGAATTTTTTACCGGGATAACGGGTTTGAAAATCGGCATATAATTGCTGATTGTAATTCATTCCCATCAGGTCCAATGCATTGGCCTGATATATAAAGTTCTTTGTAGTGTCAGTTTCGGTAAGCGCCGATGTTACGGGTCTTGTAGTGTCGAGCTGTTTTACAATGTTCACCAGTTCTTTTGTAATGGGTATACCGGTGCTATCGAACTGTTCGCGGATCTCGTTGCCTATACTCCAGATAATTACCGAGGGGTGATTGCGGTCTCTTTTTATCTGGTCTTCCAGGTCCTGCTTATGCCATTTATCCCAGTCGATATTATAATCAAATTTGTTCTTTTTCTTCTTCCACATATCGAAGGCTTCGTCCATTACAATAAAGCCCATTTTATCGCAGAGGTCGAGAAACTCCGGTGCCGGCGGGTTGTGCGAGGTACGAATGGCATTACAGCCCATATCTTTCAGGATCTGTAACTGCCGCTCCATGGCGCGAACGTTAACAGCTGCGCCCAATGCGCCCAGGTCGTGGTGCATACACACACCCAGTATCTTGGTGGGTTTTCCATTCAATGAAAAACCTTTCTGAACATCAAAATTGAAATACCTGATGCCGAATGGTGTTGCATATTCATCAACAATTTTTCCATTCACTACCACCCGGGTAACTGCCTTATATAAGTAGGGCGTTTCAACAGACCATAATTTCGGCAGGTTAATAGCAGCCGAACAGGTATAGGTTGATATTCCTACCGGTATAAGAGGATTACCATTCATTAACGCATTCCCCCTGCTTACCAGTTTGCCTGCCGCATCATATATATACGTATATACATTTCCCTTCCCTTCTTCTCCTGTGTTCTTTACTTGTGTTTTTATTTGCACCATGGCAATATTGGCGCTGACAATTGGAGTTGTTACAAATGTGCCCCATTGCTCAATGGCCACTTTATTGGTGAGCACCAGCCGTACATTGCGATAAATGCCCGAACCGGTATACCAGCGCGAGTTGGGTTGTAAAGAATTGTCAACCTTTACAGCCATTACCTGCTGAGCCGCATTGGTGTCGCAGTATTCCGTTACATCGTAGCCAAATGAAATGTACCCATTGGCGCGTTTGCCTACATAATGGCCATTTACCCATACTTCGCTGTTGCGATATATACCGTCAAACTCAATAGTTACTTTTTTATCTTTTGCATTGGCAGGCAGCGTAAATGTTTTACGGTACCAGCCGATACCTGTGGGCAGGGCTGCCTGGTTGGGCGTACCCGGGTGTTTATCGCTGAACTCGCCTTCTATACTCCAGTCGTGCGGCAGGCTGAGGGTGCGCCAGCTATTATCGTTATAACTTACTTCTTTGGCAATAGCGGTATCGCCTAACCAAAATTTCCAGTCGTTGTTGAAATCGATGATCGTTCGTTGGGCGGATGCGCTTTGATTCAATAACACCAATAACAGTATATATAGACACTTCTTCATTCTTAATTTTTTTGTCGGCAATCGGCAATCGTGAATCGGCAATGATGCCCGAAACTTAAGGCCTCGCTGTCGTGAAACGGAAAATACAGCTGCAAGCGGTAAGCTGTAAGCTATAAGCAAATACAAAGGCCGAAAATACAGCTGAAAGCCGAAAGCAAATACAAAAGTTGCAATCCGGAACTGTATTTACTTTTTCATTTTTCATTTAACATTTTTCATTCTTCATTTCTTCACTTCAACATTCGATATTGAACATTCGATATTCGGCATTCAACATTCAAACCTACTTCACAAATTCTACTTCGCCAGAACCAAGGTCCTTTGAAGTAGCCACAGCTATCCCCCTTTGATCCTTATTATTCACCCCGCAGTAAAAATGATATACAACACCGTTATGTTTTACTACAAACGATTTATGGGCCCATTTTTCATCAAATGGTTTTGAGGGCTCAATAAGGTTAGCGCCCTGCCAGTCGGTCCAGTTTACAAGGTCGTATGAACAGGCAAAGCGGTTGAATGCAGCTTTACGATCCTGCCAAAAAGCTCCAAAATAAAACATCACATACAGGTCGCCCATTTGTTGAATAACTGCATCGCCGGTAATACCTACGGGGTGATGCATTACCGGTTCAGTTTGGTAACGTTTCCAATGCACCATGTCGTTTGATACGGCCATGCCAATACGCTCGAACCAACGCGTTTTTTTATTATCGATAGCGGTATCGCCATTGGCATTGTAATACATTACAAAAGGATAACCGGTGAGTTTCTTTTTATCCCAGATAACGGAACTTTTGAATTGCTTTTTATTTTCCCACCACCGTACATCAGCATCTTTTGAGGTAAGAACCGGTTGTGCCACCCGTTGAAATTCGGGTTGTTTTATCGGGTCCTTTGTACTATACGCCATACCGATGGATAACAAACCGGCTTCATAACCGCGTGCATTGCCACCGAAATACGACATCCAGTATTTTTTATTGTACGGCTGCCATTGATAACTGCCACCCCATTGCATATCCTGCAAAGCGGGGTACCCCGCACGTTGGTGCGCATCCCAAACAGTGGTATCCTGCGATAAAGACATCAATCGTCCCTTTGTGGTCCAATGCAGCAGGTCTTTACTTTCCGACAACCAGGTTTCATAACCACGGCCATCAAAGATCACATAGGTCATATACCAGGTACTGCCTTTGCGGAACACCGTGGGACAGTCGAGTTTTTTATCGTTATCAGCCGGTACTACCACCAGGCCGTACTTATAAGGAGTTTTTACCTGTTCGTAAACACGTTGCATTACTGAATCGGAAACCGCTTTTGGCGTTGTTTGCGCCCAGGCTGTCATTATACCTGCCTGAAGAAGAAGAATTGCCGTAATCTTTTTCAAAATCATTGTTTTAGTCGGTAAACCAATTGGCAAATCAATATGCAATTGGCAATGTGCAATTGGCAATGTGCAATTGGCAATTAATTCGCAGCTATAGCCTGCCTTTAATCGGGCACTCCGCAATGCGCGAACCCTTGCTTATCGCCTATTTCTATTGCCTATTGGCAATTGAAGATGTGGCGGGGGCTCAAAAAGTGGCATCGCCCGTCAATTTTTGCAAAGATATAAGCGTAAATAATACATTTTATACAACCAGTCAGGTTTTGTACAACCATTACCGTTCAGAAAACGTCTAATAATAATCTAATCTTAAATCTGTCCTGTTTTATTACTTTTATCGTTCTAAACCCGCTTAAATATAAGCTGTCATGAAAAATTGCTTTCCCAACCCTACAATTAAGTTAATATTTCTTGCACTTTCAATAATATCCTTTTCTAAAAATACAAAAGCCCAGCAAATTGCCTTTCCCCGGGAAAGACAAGTTGCCTTTCCCGGGGCCGAAGGTTATGGTAAATACGCCACTGGCGGCCGGGGTGGAAAGGTTGCCATTGTAACCAATTTACAAGATGACGGAGCAGGCAGTTTTCGCCAGGCGCTGGCCGCCTACCCCAACGAACCGCTTACCGTTGTTTTTCAGGTATCGGGCATTATTGACCTTGTTACCCCGTTGGTTTTAAAAAGATCGAACGTAACCGTTGCCGGACAAACTGCGCCCGGTGATGGCATTTGCCTGAAAGGCAATTCCTTTATCATCAATGGCGCCAATAAAGGTGGCAACCATGGAAATATCATTATCCGGTATATTCGTTCAAGACCCGGCAGCAATTACTCAAAAGGCGTTTATGGATTGGATATAGAGAATGCTCATGATGTTATTATAGACCACTGCTCTTTTAGCTGGGCCAATGAAGAGTGCGTGGCTGCATATGACGTTAAAAACATTACCATTCAATGGTGCATTATAAGTGAAGGTTTGTACGAGGCGGGCCATCACAAAGGCCATCGTTCATATGGCGGCGTTTGGGGTGGACAATACGCATCGTTTCACCACAACCTGTTTGCCCATTTAAATAACCGCACTGTACGTTTCAATGGCGCCCGGGCCCACGATACCATGGCCATTGTTGATTACCGCTGCAACGTTAATTACAACTGGGGCAGTTCCAATGCCTGTTATGGCGGTGATATAAAGATCCCTGGTGGCACATCCCACGTAAACATCGTAAACAACTATTATCAACCTGGCCCGGCTACAGCCGATACGTTGAAATTCGTTCATGCATTATATGCAAAGAACCCCAATAACTCGGTTGGACAATGGTTTGTTGCGGGCAATTATATGGCCGGTAATAAAGAGCTCACAAAAGACAACTGGCTGGGTGTTGATCTTAGCGAACTGCCTGAAGAAAGCCGTAGCCAGGCAAAATCAGATACGGTATTTGCCGTAATGAGAATATCGAACAACGAGATCGCCAAGGAAGCTTATAAAACCGTACTGGCCGGCGCCGGCGCAACCCTGCCTAAAAGAGATGCCACCGATGCGCGTGTTGTGTACGAAGTGCAGCATAAAATAGCATCTGGTAAAGGTGTGTTTGGCAAGGCGGGGATTATTGACAGTCCGGCCGCTGTTGAAGGCTGGGCTGTTTACAACCAGGGTACGGTGTTAGCCGATACCGATGAAGATGGCATGCCTGATGCTTATGAGAAGCTGAATAAGTTACGTGCAACTATGTCTGCAGATGGTAATGCGGTTACATCAAGCGGATATACTAACCTGGAAGTTTATCTTAATAGTTTGGTGAAGTAGTTCTTAGTTTTTAGTTCTTAGTTTTTAGTTCTTAGTTCACAGGCTTTTATTCGAGACCACTAACAGACTTCTGGCATTCCTAATTTCAACTATAAAAAATGCTCAACGCAAATTATTTTTCGCGTTGAGCATTTTTAATTATCACATTATCGAATTATCTCATTATCACATTAACCTACTGCACATCCAATCCACCAACCGCTACTCCCTCTGCATCCGTAGCAGTAATTCTTATAATATACTTACCAGCGTTAATCATGGAGCCGGTAGTGGTGGTGACGTAATTCCATTTTCCGTCGCGTGTATTGGTAAATTCTATGGCTTCGGCTTTCATTACCGTACCATCGGCCTGTATCAATTGCCATTGCCCTTTACGTGTTTCCGTACCTGTATTTGAATAACGGAATGTAATTGAATAAACATCGGCCACACCGGGTGTAATGGTAAAATCAATTTGGCCACCTGTTGGCTTGGTGAACACTACCGATTCGCGATTGTTTACCAATCGGCGTTCATTGCCTTTGCTATTGATTGTTGCCTGCGGCATTTTTATAGAGGTGGTTGGCTTTTGATCGAACGGGGGTTGTAAGGTTGTTACGGGGGTAACGATCACAGTACTCACTCCTTCGCCCAGGTTAATTTTAGTATTTGCAGTAACCCTTTTGCGATATAACCTAAGGGTTTGCCGAATGTTCTGCATCACCATTTTGGTATCCTCATAATCGTTTAACCACTCAGGCTTTTGCAAAACGCTATCGACTGCAATAAACACGTCTGCATCGTTAGCAACAACAAAAGACGGCACACCGGTCAATTTCCTGCCAGCTGGTATCTTAAACCATTCTGCTCCGTATAAAGTAGGCGGCAAAACAGTAATAGCACAATTGCTATCGCTTATATACTGTTGGTCGCCTGTATTTAACCAGCTCCTTGCTTCTGTTGGCCTTGCATCTAAAGACAACAGGTTACTTATCAAAGTAGGCGATGGTGCAGCAGGCGTCACTTTCACATCTTTCGTTGCAATGGCAATGGCCGCAATAACCGCCTGCCCCACTTTTGTATTTGGGAAAGAAATGGTTAATTGGCCGCCGGTAACATGTACATCAACTACTTTCTTCAATGCACGGTTACCAACTTCAGACCAGATATCGAGGTCCCTGATCACCGTTTTATTATTGATGGCTACATCAAACACCCGCCAGCCTTTGGCATTCAAACCACCAATGCCCCACCAGGGTTCTTTGAAAAATAACTCCACCCGGTAATCGCCATCGGGCACAGGAAATTCATATTTCAATTGCTGCAGGCCATAACGAAAATCCTGGAACAAAGGCCAGTCACTGGTTCCAACGATATTCATATTGCGCTGGCGCTGGCTGGCAAAAAATGCCGGCATGCCGGGGAATTGTTTCGTCCAGCTAACAGAGCCCCAGGTATCTTGTGATCTTTTCTCCCGATCGGCCAACCAGGTATTACCATTACTATCTTTATAATCGGCACCACCGCAATTCACTCTATATAAATAATTGAATCCTTTCGCTGGCGCCGTCATTAACGGCAACATACCCTCAGTAGATGGCAGCGATTTGTACAGCGCAGAAATACCCGGCGCCTGTGGTAAATGGTTTAAGACAATAACATCTGTGGTTACCTTTTTACCTTTTACATAACCTATTGCATATAAAACGTTGTATTTAATATCAACACCATCCCATTGAAAATGGGTGCCAATGCCGTTGCGTTTGCGTTTACCCAGCGAAGCGTTATTTACATCATTTAACAATTCCACTTCATCGCAATTGCTATAAACGACAATACCGTCTTTTTTACCGGGTGCCGTCCACCGGTTGGGCCAGGTGTGCGATACAATGTACACCATGGGTGAGGTTTCCTTTGGCGCATAGTTGGCGCGGAACATATAAAATACATCCAGCGGTTCTTCCCAGGGCGTTAACAGGCCTTTATAATTAACAGGGCCAATGCGATCGAGCTCGCGATACCCTTCCCCACTCTGCACACGGCCGGGATTGTCGTGCGAAGTATAGAGCCAGAAGAAATGTCCACAGGTGCTATCTTTCACTGATTCGGCCAAACGCACTTTCATTTCCATGAGTTGCGTCATGCGGTCTTCACTCACTATTCCGTTCTGTACAAAACCGCCTTTGGTATGCAGATCGAGCGTACGCCAGGCGCCGTACTCACCTATCAGTTGCTGACGAATAACATCACTGGCATACAAGGCGGGATTGCCGCCATAGGTGCCCGTCCAGTTTTGCGGAACGTCCCAATCGGTACCTTCACCGCCATTACAGGTGGTTACTTTTCGCTGAGTGGAAGTAGTTGGGTCAAGCTCACGGATGAGCTCAGTACATTCGCGGGCAAAATCCTCAGGGATCTTGCTTTCGTTTTGCAAACCCCATAATACCAGGCTCGGACTATTCCGCCGTTCTATAACCCATTCTTTTAATAAGGTTTTAAAATTGCTTTTAAACTCAGGTGTATTGTACCATACGTGGGCGCTGAGTTGCGTCCACCAAAGCAGGCCCAGGCTATCGAGCAGGTATTGATAACGCAGGTTATGCGGCTGGTGTGCATCGCGAAACGCATTAAAGCCAACCGCTTTTATTTGTTGTACACGGGCGCGAACGGCCTCGTCGCTAAAGGCATGACTGGCGCCCATTAAATGTTCATACTCTGCAATACCATTGATGAAAACCGGTTTACCATTCAGGTAGAAACGACCGCCTACCTTACCAACCGGCCAGCTGATCCACCGAATGCCGTAAGGCGTTTCGGTAACATCTATTACCTTACCATTTTGTACTACTTCTGTTACCAGCGTATAACAATACGGATCGGTTAACGACCATAAATGCGGGGTATTTATTTGCGGCAGCTGCTGTTTTGTTTCTGCAACCTGGCCTGGTTGTAAGGTATTATTGGTAATCGTTTTTACCACCAATTGACGCGCCTTGTTCAACAGGCGTTGCGAAATGGCAATGGTAACGGGTCTATCGCCATAGTTCTTTACTGTTGTTGCCAGGTGTAATAGTGCCGACTTTGCCGATACGGCCGTATCGTTCCAGATGTGCACGCCAAACGGTTCTACCCGAACTGCATTGGTTGTTATTAAATGTACCGGGCGAAAAATACCCATGGGTTGCGAACCTTCGCTAAAGCCCCGTTCATCGGAACAACCGCCACATACCCAGGGCAGGGTTTGAATATTGGCCGGATGATCGGCACGCACCGCCAACAGATTTGGTTTATTACCATCAACTATTAAGTCGGTAACATCTATAGTAAAGGTTGTTCTGCCACCGGCATGCGCACCTGCTTTTTTACCATTTACCCAAACCGTGGCAAATGAGCCTACCCCTTCGAACCAAAGAAAATAACGTTTGCCTTGTTCCTTACGGGCAACTGTAAATGTTTTCCGGTACCAGGCATAGCCATGGCGATTGCCATGATGCAGGCGGCGATAGCCTTCATATGCATCCCAGTTGTGGGGCACGTTTACCGGCTGCCAGGCGGCGGTATTGTAAGATGGTTCTTCGAACCCATCATAGGCGTGTTGATTGGTATCGTTGGCGATGGAAAGCCAGGAGCTATTGAGAGAAACATCAACGCGACCCGACGTTTGTGCCGCGGCACTATCAAAACACAAAACTGAACTAACAACAGCAATATTTTTTATTATAGATCTCATCATTATGATCACAATTTCTTTAAGCTACCATTGAATGAATAGCTGCCATTTTTCTTTGTTACAAACGTAATTACGTTTGTTCCGTATTTGAGGTTACAGGGCTTGCCCGACTTTGAAACTACTTTAACAGTATTTAATTTACCCTGCTGCCATTTTAGATCGAGTACAAAACCACCGCGTGCGCAAATACCTCTTACTTCGCCATCGGGTAATTCAGCAGGTAAAGCGGGCAACAATTCAATAACACCGGTATGGCTTTGCACCAGCCATTCGGCTATACCCGAAGCACCGCCGAAATTACCATCGATCTGGAATGGCGGATGTGCATCGAACAAATTATTATAAACACCACCGCGCTCAACACCACGCTCATCGATGGCCGGTGTGAACAGGTTCTTTATCATCAGTAATGAATGATCGCCGTCTTTAAAACGGGCCCATACATTCACTTTCCAGGCAAGGCTCCAACCGGTACCACCATCACCACGATAGATCAACGACTGACGGGCGGCTTTCATCATGGCAGAATCCTTCCAGGTAATATCGGTACCGGGAAATACACCATACAAATGAGAAATGTGGCGGTGCTGGTCCCTTGGTTCATCTACGTCTTCCATCCACTCCTGTAACTGGTTGTGTTTACCTATTTTATTGGGCGCTATTTGCGGAATCAGCGTTTTTAGTTTTTGCATAAAGGCCGCATCCTTTTTCAATACAGCGGCTGCAGCAATGGTATTTTTGAAAAGGTCGCGAATGATCTGGTGGTCCATAGTGGGACCAGCCACTAACCCGCCATGTTCGGGCGAGTTGGAGGGCGTACTAATGCGATAACCTGTTTTAGGATCTTTTACCAGGAACTTTTCAAAAAACTGCGCTGCGGCCAGCATGTTAGGATATTGCTGTCGCAGAAAAGCCGTGTCTTGCGTAAACAGGTAATGTTCCCATATGTGCAAGCACAACCATGCGCCGCCGGTAACCCATATGCCATGATTACTTGCATTGATGGGTGCCGTGCCACGCCACAGATCGGTATTATGATGCAATACCCAGCCAGGTGCGCCATAATGTTTTTGTGCGGTTTGTTTACCGGCCTCGGCCAGTTCATTTATCATTTGAAACAATGGCTGCGTACAGGAAGAAAGGTTCAACACTTCGGCAGGCCAGTAATTCATTTGCAGATTGATATTGGTGGTATACTTACTGCCCCATGGCGGTGTTAACAGATCGTTCCAAATACCCTGCAGGTTAGCAGGTTGCCCACCGGGACGAGAAGAAGAGAGGAGCAGGTAGCGGCTGTACATTACAAACAAGGAGATCAACGAAGGATCGTCTTGCATATTGAACTTACGAATACGCTCATCGGTTGGTAATGTGGCGTTTTTGCCGGCGGGGATATTAAAACCAAACGTATTATAAAACCGGCTGTAATCTTTTACGTGTGCCGCTTTCACTGTATTAAAGGAAACTCCTTTCACTCTATTCAGCGAAGTTTTACACAATGCCAGTGGATCACCCGATACATCTTTAAAACTTTTGAAACTGGATGCAGCAACAAAAACAAAACTTGCAGCCGTGGCCTTTTGCAATTCAATTGCGGTATCACTTACCATTAGCTCACCATCCGTTGCCATTACATAAAGAAACCCCACACCTTTTAACACGCCATTGCTCACCTGCAAAGAAATTGAAAGCGTTCTGCCGTCAATTTTCTTTACAACATATTTCTTATGAGGAGAATTTAAAACGACCTGTAATGACAATGCGCCCACTTTTCCCGACGTAAAATGCGCTACCAAACACTGACTGGGAGCATTTATAAAATACTCACGGTTATAATTAACTCCATTTGCAGTATATGAAACTTTTGCAATGGCACTATCGAGATCCAATGACCGCTGATAATTGGTAACATCAGCGCCATGATTGAAACGAAAATACAGATCACCAAAAGGCAGATAGTCGGCCTCGTAACGCGGCATCGCCGGTGGGTTATCGTTCTGAATATTATACTTCCAGGGATTGGCAAGAGCTACCGTATCGGCATCGCCGCCTTCAGGATAAACACACAGTGTTCTACCTGTTTTCACGCCAATAAAACCACCTTTATCAAAAAAGTTGATCACCTGCACCGCCACTGTATTCTTTCCTTCTTTTAATAACGAGGCAGGAATGGTATATTTCCTTTTTTTACTGATGCCTTCATCGTTACCAACGGGTTTACCATTTACATAAGTAAAATCCATATCCCTGATCCTACCCAGATCGAGCACCAGGTTCTTACCCAGCCATTTTGCAGGCACATTAAATGAAGTACGGAACCACAATGCACCATCGAGACCCATAAGCCCCGTGCGCTCCCACCCTTCGAGTATAGGCAGCTGCATGGTGGCCCAATTGTTATCATTGAAATCCGCTGCAGCAGGCGCTTCGTTTGTTCTTACCGATTTAAACCAGTTGTCTTTTTGAATATTGTAAGAACTATCTTCAGGATCTTTCAATCCCATAAAATATTTCTCGCCCATTTCTTCGGCCTCCTTTTGTTTACCCTCATTCAGCAGCTGACGAATAGGCTGCAGGTATTGCACGGCGCCGGCACGGGCATATTCTCTTGGGCGGCCGCTCCACAAGGTGGCCTCATTCAACTGTAAATGCTCCTCCTGTACCCCACCAAAAACCATGGCGCCAAGGCGGCCATTACCCAGGGGTAAGGCATCCGTCCAGGCGGCTGCGGGTTGTTTATACCACAATGTATTGGGATTTTGCGCGTTGAGCCGGGAAAAAGGGCCTATGGCCGTCAGTAAAAGAGAGTAACGAAGCAATGTTTTCAGGTGCATACTTACTTGATATTGGGTAATTAGACGGAAATGGGATCGTATGGGTTGGCAATTTAAGTTGAAAAGTTGACAGGTTAACAAGTTGACAAGGGTTTGTTAGCAAACCTGGTGAAAATGGGCGACTGAATTGGAAAATGTCAGATAGACGTTTACTATGTTATTAAAGATGAGGCAGGGGTAACTCACTATGCCGTATTTGGTTTTAATATGCGATATCAGTAACCAACTATAGGGCGCCGGTAACTTAATATGCCGCATTTTGACCTAACTATGGTCTACCGGTAGTTTACAATGCGTCATTCATAGCAAATTATCAGTTATCGATAATTAATTATGCCGTACAAGTAGCCATTTTTATATAGCATTTACAAACATGCGAGTCAAAGTTTCTCCTGCACGCGTCATAATTGACTACTTATGTATATAATCAGCTACCGATGGGTCATAGTTACCTACTGACGAGTCATAATTAATTTTCGATAACACGTATGTAATAACAGATGTGTTATAATTGAAGTTGCATAAAACATAATGAGTAATGGTAAATGAATAAATACCTACCGAAAAAGAATAGTGAACAACAGCTGATAATTTTCAGATTTCCTGTTCCAGCTCATGTTTAATAAAGTTTACTTAATTTGCCGCCACTATGAGCGAGCAAGGATTTACCATGGAAGAAGCTTTTGAGCGGGAATTTCAGGCAACAATACCGCGGTATTTGTCGAAACCCGGCGTTAATGTTGACCTGCAACTTCGACATAAAGAAACTGATGAGGTAATGCGGTTTGCAGCTGCATTTCCCGAACAGTTTGAAAACTGGAAAACAATACAATCGCTGCCGGACAGGCGCGGACTTATATATTCCATTCTCGACAGTTTTATGGGCAACGACCTGAAGCTGTGGCAGATAGTACAGCGGTTCACCGATGACCGCTATCCGCAACGGGCGCTGGAAATTGCCAATGCCCATGCCGACGAGAATGATAAATACAGTGCCGATTACTGGGCAGCTGTAGCCAAAGCCCATTTTATTTTAACCGATTATACCGAAGCGGACAAATGCGCCAATAACGCCCTGGTACTCGATGCCGGAAATGTTGGTGCAAAGATCGTACGTGCCGATGTGTTGCATATGACAGGAAAGGCCGAAGCGGCGCATGAATTGTACAATGAAGTACTGAAAGAAAGATTGCCACGTACAGGGGAAGAAATATCGTTAACCTTTATGCAACTGGTAGGGTTCGACGGCAACATTTTACCTTCACCGCTGTACGCACTCGACTGGCTGCAAAGCCACCCCGATACAGATGAAGATACCTGGGATAATGCCAGTGATGAATTTTATTACAGTCCGCATTTCAGGGCGCAACATGCCTATTATTTATTGCAGCAAAAAGAACCCATGAAAGGTTTTGTAAAGCTGTTTACCTTATCGAAAGAAATGCCGTGGTATAAGGAAGCTATTATCAACAGCTGGCATTTGATACATCAATTAGGCCTGGCCGAAAACATGCCCGAGGGCAAAGCCTGGCTCGAAAGCATTATGGAAAGCAATAAGTGGGATGCGCATGACCATGGGATGCATAAGATGGAAATATAGTTAACGAGTTCATATAGCGAAAAGGCCCTCGATATCGGGGGCTTTTTTTATATTGGCAAGATGATTATTTAGGAATTACCTCAGCATAGAATTCCCGCTTAACCACTGAATCATTTTGTAAAACATGCCCCGGGTAATCGAACCCTTTTTTGAAAATTATTTCATTAAAATTTACATGTACAATGGGTTCAGTGCTTAACATCTCACTAGTTAAAGCACAACTGGTTGAATCGCCAGTTTTTCTAATAACGAATTTTAAGATTACGCTACTCACTTTAACCGGCAATTCAACCATTTAAACAGCAATCCTGTTTGTCTTTTTTGTAAGACATCCGGCAAGCGCAAATAATATCAGATATATTATTATTCTCATTTATTATTATTAGGCTTACACACCTATCGCCCAATCTTCACGAATTTGGGCTAATTTGTCACGGTTATTAAAAACCCGTTCTAATTTAAGCAGGCAACCCCAATCTTCGGTAATTTAGGGCATAAAATGCCTTAATCCTTAACGCCTGCTCATGAGACCAATTCGGATACCATTATTTTCGATCATACTGTTTTTACTGACTTGCCAATTATCTCTGGCGCAGGCAAAAGAACCTGTAGCAGATAAGATCATCAATTTTCCTACCTCGTTCTTAAATAAAGTTCAGAACAAATATGCAAACATCGAAGACCGCCTGACCAAACAAACGGAGAAATACCTAATGCGTTTGGCCAAAAGAGAAAAGCGGTTAAAAAAGAAAATGGCTAAGGTTGATTCTGCAGCTGCGGAGCAAACTTTCGGCGATGTGGATGCACAATACGGTAAAATGCTGGCGGCAGTAAGGACCGACAGTTTACCCCTTAAAAAAGGAAGCGGCGCCTACATTCCCATGATCGACTCGGTGAAAACGAGCCTGGCATTCCTCGATAAGAACAATGCCATGCTGGGCCAGGGAAAAGAAGTGACCGATAAA
The DNA here is from genome assembly GCA_024809215.1 of Niastella sp. OAS944. Classification (GTDB taxonomy): domain Bacteria; phylum Bacteroidota; class Bacteroidia; order Chitinophagales; family Chitinophagaceae; genus Niastella. The sequence continues at coordinate 411,274 of JANUBW010000004.1, forward strand.
TTAAAAGGATCTGTTTCGCAGGTAAACCAATTACAATCGAGGTTGCAGCAAAGTGAGCAGGTAAAAGCATTTATACAGCAACGTAAGCAACAAATAAAATCGTCGTTAAGTAAATTCAGCAGTGTGCCCAAAGGCATCATGAACGACTTCACCGATTTCAACAAAGAGGCATATTACTATAGTGCGCAATTGAAAGAGTATAAAGAAATGCTGAACGATCCTGATAAGATGGTTCAAAAAGGATTGTCGTTATTAAACAAGTTGCCCGCGTTTACCCAATTCATAAAGCAAAACAGTGAGCTGGCCAGCCTGTTCAGATTACCAGATAATTACGGTACACCCCAAAGCCTGGCCGGATTGCAAACCCGCTCACAGGTGCAACAACAGATACAGTCGCAGCTATCGGGCGCCGGACCTAACGCACAACAGTATTTGCAACAAAACTTACAGGCCGCCCAATCGCAATTGAACCAGTTAAAAGACAAAGTAAACAAACTGGGCGGCAGTGGCAGCGGCGATATGGACCTGCCCGATTTCAAACCCAATAACCAACGAACAAAGAGCTTCTGGCAACGCCTGGAATATGGCTCCAATATACAAACAGCCAAAAACAATTTCTTTCCTACCACTACCGACCTGGGTATGAGTGTAGGTTATAAACTCACCGACAAAAGCGTGGTTGGCGTTGGCGCCAGTTATAAAATGGGTTGGGGAAAAGACATTAAGAACATTGTTATTTCAACACAGGGTTTGGGCCTTCGCTCGTACATGGATGTAAAATTGAAAGGCAGCTTTTACGCCAGTGGCGGCTTTGAATATAATTACCAACCTATTAGTGGCGACAGTTTATCTTCAACATCAGCAATGAACTGGAAGGATGTTTCCTCCTGGCAACAAAGCGGATTGGTTGGTATAAGCAAGATCATTTCTATAAAAAGCAAATTCTTTAAAAAGACCAAACTGCAATTGATGTGGGATGTGCTGAGCTATCAGCAGGTGCCAAGAACGCAGCCCGTGAAGTTTAGGGTGGGGTATAATTTTTAGGTGCTTTATAAAAAAGCAACCACACAGTCAATTGGCTGCGTGGTTGTGGTTATCAATATAACAGTGAAAGCATTTGTAACGCAGTTGTAAATTGCCTCGGAAAACCAGTTTTTGGCATTGGCCATGATAGCAAGTATCCTAACGGCTTCCTCCCGGGCAAGTCTTAATGAAGCCGCTTATCGGTTATATACTGACCAGCAGACACAACGCGTATTATAATACATAGCTTTAGTAAACTGTTGAACTCTATTGCTTTTATGTTGAGATAAGAAGGGAATTATCTGCCTTTGGCGGGGCAGATCTTTTGAAAACCACAGACTTTTCTTAGAATGTGTTAGCATTGTTCGCAAACCAGCGAAGATTTTGCGAAGAAGGGTAAACTATGCCTTTGCTCAGTCCCGCAGAAAGGCAATAGCATTCTAAAATGTCTCAACATGTCAAAGAAGCTTTAGCGTTATGGGAACGCTTTAAATACTCGTTTCAAGGTTTCCGGGTAACAAATTGGTTTTCCGGTTTTCCTGGGGGACCTATATGTTATAGAATCTAAACCCGATGCATACATCCATTCAATGCAGCCCCTATATACACCAAAAACCTTGCCCTTTGTGTCAAAATCAACTTGATGATGATCAAGTTCGCTTGCCTTAATCTTCATATACCTGGCTTCGTTCCTGGTTCGTTCTACGTTAACCTTTTGGCTACCCTTTTACTACCCAAACACTACCTCTTTCATAGGGAAAAACTAGTTTTTTACTACCCTTTTACTACCCCCTGTCATAGGGAAAATGGTAGTAAAACGGTAGTAAATGGGTAGTGTTTTACTGGAAAAAAGGTATAGAATGGGTTAACAAAAAGCGAAGCAAGAACGAAGAACGATCGAAGAACTTAACTCTACAGCAGCCACATCACGTAAATCAAACACATTGTTTTTTTCCCCAAACTCATCCCGCAGTTAATAGCAGTTGACTTAAGGTTAAAGTAAGGTTGTAATAAGGTTTCGTTGCCCCTGCGGGGCAACAGGGGAGCAACAGGGGATAACCGCAATCTTATTACAACCTCAGTAAAATAGCAACAAGGGAGCAAGCAGGGGAGCAAGCAGGGAGCAACAAACAGCCTGTAAAGAGCACCGGAGGAGCAACAGGGGAGCAAGAAAAGCAGTGTGTCACCTGCGTTTTTTCGGTTTTCAAAATAAAGAGGGTCTACAATACGCATACCTATGTATAGTTGCTTCAGGATTTATTCTTCACGTGTATAGCTATTTCCGGACGAGACACTGGGTCCAAACTCATCTTTGTTCGCAAATTCTTCGTACCTGCTTCGAGGCTGCTATGGGTCTTCTTCGCAAATTTGCGAACAACTTGCGAAGAAGGGTAAACTATGTCCCGGCTAAGGGTAAAAGAAACCCGAAGAAGGTACAACGTTTTAAGTTGACGAGTTAACAAGTTGACGAGTTGACAAGGATTCTATAATGCTTTTTATATCAATATAGCTTCTTCAACCTGATTTGAAATTCAGTTTTGTAGAGGAATCACCATCCATAACCAAAATTATTCTACAACGCTATAGCCAACAAGCACCTGATCCTGTAAAGCAACATCAGGATTATCACTTGCTTATGTATAGTTGCTTTAGGATTTACTCTTCATGTGTATAGTTATATCAGGACGACGAGACAAGTTGTGAGGGAGTTGTGTAGGAGTTGCCTAAGAGTTGTCTGGGAGTTGTCTGAGAGTTGCCTGGGAATTGCCTTGCAGCAGTACAGTTCCTGTAGGATCCCTGTAGCGTCCGCGTACAGTATGTAGACCATCAGGCTACAAGTATACTACAATGCCGGTACCGACGATAATGTTAATGCGAACCTGTAAATCCAGACGGCATTTCTCCCGGGCTCTTCCGCACCTTGTTCTGACCTGGAGGCACCCACCTCCCGCCTTTCTCCCGGAATTCTCCCAGGTTCTCCTATGAAACGTTGGAAAAACCGGGAGAAGTGTGGGACAAGTGTGGGATGAGGTCGGGAGAAGGCCAGGAAATGGGTGGGAGAAATAGTTGGCGAGTTGACAGGTTAACAAGTTGACGAGTTGACGAGGCTTCAGCGCGGCCTTCGCTTTTGAATTACATGGGTTTTGCCGCATAAACTTTAGGCTCCAAGGGAAGAATTAAGTTGATAAAAGTTGAAAGGTTGATAAGGCGGCTGGGCGCTGAGCTGTAGGGGCTTATTATAATAACTTAGGCTTGAAGGTATACCCTACTTATGCCATATTTTCGCCCTGCTGTTACTGCGTCTTGGCACACCTGCCTCCACGCTCACTTCGCATCTGGACCACACATTCGCTGATTGATCGTTACCCAGACATTAACCCTAATACAATTCAGTTCTCGCTCACTAAAAGCATTTAGAAAACTTATTGAAAGCCAATTTGTGCAAACACGTAACAAGGAGAGTTAGGAGCAGGATGAGCCGTTTCAAATCTTCATCAACAGTAAAGATGTAGCGTAGATATACCCATTGTGTGCCGGGCCTCAACCGGAGATGAGCCATGGTTGAACGCGGGATGTGCCATGGATGCGCCCAGTATCACCCCTATTTAAAGCGCATTTCCTAAAAAGGTAATTGTGATTGCGTCAACACCAAAAGTACATACTACACATTGAATAAAATGTCACGTATATTGAGCGTTAGTAGCAAACCCAAACTGATATCCCAAACATCATGCCTGACAAATCTGAAAAGAATAGACGTAATCAAATCCTGAGCGATCTGCGTAAAAAAGCGGAAGAAGAGTTCGAAAATAGCTTGCCCATGAGTAGAGATAGTTTCAAAAAGCTATTTAACTATTTGGACAACGAATTAAGTGAAAATGACTGTGACGACACAAATCGTTTAACCAGGTCGTTTCTCGACCAAACTGGCATTGCTAACAGCCAGGAAGTGCTGGGTTGACTTGCAGAAAAGGGCGGCCATTGTGATTGCGAAATATTAGCTAACGTTGAAGAACAATTTGAATAATATGCCATCGATAAAAATAAGTATAGACAAATCTATCAGCGATCATCAACCCGGTTTTGTTGAATGCTCGTTTACCGATGCATGGGGTAAACAACACATAGTGCAAGAAAAAATACCAGTTGTTGCAGACAAATATTTAGACGCTAACAGTCACTATCCGCAAGAAGGCGGCATTGACTGTGAAGTTTTAAAGAAGTGGGAAGACCAGGAAGGAAGAATAATCGTTACAGTTGACACAGTAAAACCCTGGGACATTGATAGGATTGAGGGGGTGCAGCAATTTGATTTGTTGGAGTTACAGATAGAAGATTAAAAATTAAAAAATGACTGCAACCAATAACAGATTTTTTTCTGGGGTATGTGCGATCGGTAGTAGGGGTTGAACGTGGGCTTCATGGATGTTCCTAGGTTTCAAGCAGCTTTGATAGGGCTTGAAAAATAAAGATGGCGGAGAAATTTATCATCCCCACCGTCTTTAAAGTATAGATCATTAATAAAAAAAAGCGGCCTAAAAAAAATCAACCAGGTAGACTTTCCCAGGTTGGGGAGAATCAAATTAAAACTTCCCTGTTTGCCATACTATTTTTTTATCTCTTTTGAATTGATCATAAACTGAATTTACCTCTCGTAGCTGAGGCAACTTAATATTCCTTTCTGACAAAAAAGACAAGAAATCCTTTTCCTTTAAAAATCCCTTTTCCTTACTTACACCAGGCAGCAAGACAAACCAAGCTTCCTTGCAATTATGGCCTCCTAATGATACTTCCCCTTTCGCATGCACTAAAATTACACTATCGATTACACTTATTTCTTTAACATGGTGAATAGAAAGCTCAAGAAGTTGTGGAGTTTGGAGTTCTATCCGCCACTCACCTGGTAAAACATTCTTGGCTTCATAAGGCTTTATTAATGGAATTCTTTTGAGATCTAAACCTCCATCGTCCAAATAAAAATAATCTTCTTTTTTTACACTTCTTTTCCTGTAATTACAGGAAGTAAAGACATTAAATAGCAATATTATTATTAAGCATACTCTCATAAATTCTATTTTACAGTTTCCTGCCAATGAGCTGTTACTTTCATTTGATCGTTCCCTCCAAAAAAATCATGATAAACCGGGCCAACTATACCAGTCACCATATTATAATCGTCTGTATGACCTTGACCCGGCCTTAAATCAAAGGTATCACTTATATTAAAGTCAATAATTATGGACCCATCAGTCTTTGCAATAGCCGAATATGTCACAGCAGCATGTCTTAAAGCCCAAGTTGTTTCATTGGTAGCAACTTGCCAGGTAGCTGCATAATCAGGATTAAATGGATCTTTGAACTGTTCACTCATGGGTGCCGGTGCCCTGTTACCACCGAACTCGATATATTCACTGCCCCTATTAATAAATCCGATTGCTCTAAACCTTTTATCTGCTTTAACGATTTGAATGATTTTATTTTTAAATGCTTGCATTGAAGGTTCCGCCTTAATCTTATTCAATAGCCCACCTACAAACCGAACCTCCCTACTCTGAAATTGTGAATGCAGGCCCAATTCAAATAAATTACTTGCAGTATTTCCAAGTCCCGTTGCCCCAGCCAGGAATCTTCTTGGGCCATGGCCCCAACCTGAACCAGTGTAACCAACATCAGCCCCCGAGAACCAATTTCTTGCGTTCTCCAATCCTTTTTTTGATGTTACAATGACCGTTTGTAACAATGTAGGTTTTGAGCTATCTGAAGATAATCCAGTTGGGTCATTTAGTAATATTGGATTATTATTTCCGTAAACATAAGGAGAGTACTCCAAAGACATATCAGCCAAGGGATCAACATGCAAAAATCTTCCTATCTGAGGATCTAGCCCTCTGAATTTAGTTTCATAAAGATTGATACCGAAGCTTGTATTTAATTCAGTCCCCCTATTAAAGCGATACCTATTATCCACACCACCAGCCGCCTTCGAACTTATCCCACTCATCGTCAACCCAAACGGATAATAATGCGTCTCTTCCAGAATCGGCCCTCTGTTATGAAACACCTGCAAATTATCGAAGTAAACATTATGCTGGCTTTCATTGCTACAATATACAAAAACGTAGCCGTTCTTGGGTGCTTTCAGGGAAGGGACATTCACCAGTGAATGATCTTTAACAACTCCATTACCTCCTACCCTTTCAAATCCACCACCGGCATACTTAAACTGCTCATCAAAGAAGATCCAGTTTATATACGCCCAGGGTGCATCTACGTTATCGGTACGGGTTCTGAAGTTCTCCAGATCACCTAATAAGGTGGGGGTTGAGATGCCGGCATTGGTGATCCCCTTTCCTATCATAGTCGGATTACCTAGAAATGCATCCAGTATGCTGCTTACAGGAACCGGAAACTTTTCACTGTAATTACCGCCATTATTAAACCAGTAGGATTTACCGTAAATATTAATCTGGTCGCCGGCCATTACCTTTAGCGTTATACCCAGCCCCGTTTTATTACTTTCTGCATTCAATTTGTACAGTTTTGCACTATTGGCAGCAGTATCACTATACTGATTATTGTTGTATGGGGGATTACCGTTGTTATTATGATAATCAGTTAAACCGGTTACTGACGACTTGTTTACTATATAATCGCTTTTGATATCATAAAAATCTTTTTCAGTAAACACAGCACTCGCACTATTTGCCAGGTCGCCTTCCAGCGTAGCCGCCGGGTATTTATCCTGCTTTTGCTCCTCCGTTAACACCATACGCACATTGCCTAAATGGTCCTTTATAAAATAGTCGTACGTAAAAGAAGTAATAGCATCTTCTCCATTCCGTACGGATGACTATTATTTTTGAATTCGGTACGGTGCCAGGACGCATCATTGTAATGTGCCGGATCAGAATCGCAGCCCATGTTAATCCATCAAACCCTAAACTCATTACACGTACTCCATTGTTATCTGTGACGACACAAATCGTTTAACCAGTCGTTTCTCGACCAAACTGGCATTGCTAACAGCCAGGAAGTGTTGGATTGGCTTGCGGAAAAGGGCGGTCATTGTGATTGCGAAATATTAGCTAACGTTGAAGAACAATTTGGATAATATGCCATCGATAAAAATAAGTATTAACAAATTTATCAGCGATCATCAACCCGGTTTTGTTGAATGCTCCTTTACCGATGCGTGGGGCAAACTACACATTGTGGAAGAGAAGGTACCAATTGTGACAGACAAAGACTTAAACGCTAACAGCCATTATCCGCAAGAAGGCTTTATTGATTGCGAGGTTTTAAAGAAGTAGGAAGACAAGGAAGGAAGGATAGTCTTTTCGGTTGATACAGTAAAACCCTGGGATGTTAGTACGATTGAAGGGGTGCAGCAATTTGATTTGTTGGGGTTACAGATAGAACATTAATACACTCCTGCTGCCTTACGGATATCATCCTTTAAATCTTCTTATATGTATTAAAAAATATTGCACCAACCTTTGGTTGGTGCAATATGTATGCTTAATAGCTTCTCATAAAAACTTACTGCTATATAAAAATTTCATACAAAATAGCTATTATCGCCATTACAACAAACAGCGAAATGTACAGCAATAGAGGAAGAGCAAACAAAACATTTATATCAAAAAAGCGCTTCCCTTCGCTCCTCTTTCTTAAATAGGCTGATCGCATTACAATTATAGTTAAAACCACTCCTATCAAGGATATTGGAAGAATAAAAAACCAGGTTATTTCCCTGTTCAGTCTACTTCTGGCCGGGATAAGGTGATACCAACCCACCAAAATATCCTTTAAGAAAACGAGAATGAAAATTATAAAAGATGTTATTGCCTTTGCTTTTAACCTATTGAACATTAAGACTAAATTATTAAAACATAAAGTAAACGCCCCAAATCTAAGGGGCACTATCTCGTCAATTTCTTTTCTATGGATACTCAAAACCAAAAATAAACTTTACCAAAACGCCGTTTTTAAACGTATATTCAGCAATATATAATGGCATATTATAAGCAGCCAAAAATTTGGGGTTATCCTCATAATCGATGCTATACTTTATAACTATCATTTTCCCTTTCGAAGCCTTTTTAAATTGATTTCCCTTTTTGCCAACAACATCCGATATTGTCATTCCGAGTTTTATACCACTCTCTGTCAAGAAATAGGGAAAGACGCTTTGATAGCTTTTGAGTGGTGCACTACTTAAATCAGCTTTTGACACTTCAAAAAGGCTAACTGTATTATTAACATCCCCCGGAAAAAATACCAACCTTAAATATTCAGTACCTGATTTATTTCTAAAGTATACATCCGGTAAGTCTTTATCACTATTTAGCTTCGGCATTACATCTCCCAAATTCTTCTCAATAGAGATGCTATTTCTTAATATGATCTTACTATTGATAGTAGTATCATGAATTATAGAGTCTACATTCTGGTTTGCAAAACAAACAATTGAAATTATTTTTAAAAATATAAATAAAATATTTCCCTTAACCATATTTAAACATTTTGTTATTCTCTAATACCGCTTGTATTGGCTCTTGAGCCACGACCATTATTATTTGGATTTCCATTAATATTTACAGTAACATTGATACTGCCATTTACTCGCAAGTAACCTCGCATCGTATTTCTGAATTGTCTTAACTCCGTTGCTGTTCCTTGTAAGCCTATACAACCTAATGTACCATATAAGTTTCCATCAGGATGTACTCGCAAGTCAGTCCTTCCAGTTGCGAATCTGGGGATTAAGTCCATACTAAATCCAACACCATTTCTAATCATTCCAGCATTATCACTTCGATTACGCAGATTGTTGGCTGTATAGGAACCGTTCTCGGGAGTACCATTTCCCCAAGGTCCACCAACAGCTGCATATTTCCCGATATTAATCGTTGTTCCATTATCAAAATGAGTTCTGACATTTAGCGACCCTATTGCATCTTAGGGTTTTTAGAATTAACATCACCTTCAAAGGCTAATGACAACTCACCGGTTTCTCTTGATATAAGCTCTCTTCCACCCCCCCTGCTTCCATAAATATTTTCGGCAATATCGAGTGCCCCATTAAAACGATCAACCGTATAATTAGCACATACAACATTTTCATTTATCTCCGAGATGCTCGTCCCTTCTTCACCCAATACTTCATTAAATATATCCCAAGCTTGTTCACTTACCTGAATACGTTGTATACCGCCGCTATTATTAATTTGTCCAATTGTCCTGCTTGTACCCATAGCATAATAGATAGTTGTATCTCCTAAAAAATCAATATTTTTCACCGGATTATTAGCCATTCCTGCATATAAACTTATCGATCTCAATGGTTTTGGATCTAGCCATGCCAGTATCCGATTTGTGGACCATAGGTTCTGTAGAAAAATTCATATTGATTTAAATCTAGATCAGTATTAAATTCAGCACTATTAAATTTTTCAAACTTATTTTCCTGTACGTTGAACCCCTTCGAGCTTATCCCCGCCATCGTTAATCCAAACGGGTAATAATGCGTCTCTTCCAGAATTGTTCCCCTATTATGAAACACCTGCAAATTATCGAAGTAAACATTATGCTGGCTCTCATTGCTACAATATACAAAAACGTAGCCGTTCTTGGGTGCTTTCAGAGAAGGTACATTCACCAAAGCATGATCTTTAACAACTCCATTAGGGACTGGCTTAAAATATTACCATTTAAGTCATAGGTAAGATTTGACACCCCTAACATTTAAAAAGGAATTACATCCATCGCCTTGAACATATGCTTCAGTTTATTGGGCAAGCCACCTACAATAACCGATTCAACAGAACCTGCGATAATCAGTTTGCGCCTGTACTACCTGCTGCATAAACAGCACAGAAAAGACCCACATCGAGCGCAAAACGCCATTTCTTTTTAACCTTCGGCTTAGTGGCCGACCTGGATATTGCCATTGCTATACTCCCCGGCAAATGGGTGTTGGGCAAATGGTAATTGCCTGCGTATACTGCCCTAACGGACCTTTCTAAGAAAAGATGCTGTCTAAAAATAATTCCAAGACAGCATCTTTTAATTTTTGACAACATGTATGAAACTCAACCGAGCTCCACCATTGTCGGAGTTAAGGGGCTCCGATTTTTCAATTGATGTCTATTATTTGATTCTTGGTTTGAACCAAATCGTATCGCTCAAAGGATTTATGCTTTCGATTGAATCCAACCCGCCTTTATAAACATAATACTGTTTCGAAACCTTCGATATCTGTACTACGCTGACATGTTTATTGTAAAAAGCCTTTTCGTCATCAGAGATCTGTCCGCTTTTACGAATAAATTTTAAATTCAACTCACAGTCATTCTTCCACTTAAGTTGCCAAAAAAATGTATCCTTTGTTTTAGAATCTATTTCTGTTTGAAGATCTTTGCCACGAATAATAACAAATTCATCGTTTGCTTTTGGCGGGTAATAATAGAAAGTTCCATATTTCACTTTTTGACAGTCATTAACTATTGCCGGTTGCCCGCACGCAATTAAGGGACAGACAAGTACAAGGGAAAAATATACATTCTTTTTATTCATAGTATTATTTATTTTTCAGTTACCATGCCCCCCAACAGTTTTACGTGTGGTTCACCCTTCCTTTACCTGGCCTCCGAAACCTACTGAAACGCTTTTTTGAAATCCATTTGAGGAATATTGCACTTGGCCAACCGCGAATGATCTTTAACAATTCCATTACCTCCTACCTTTTCAAAACCGCCGCCTGCATACTTGAACTGCTCATCGAAGAAGATCCAGTTTATATACGCCCATGGTACGTCAACGTTATCTGTTCGCGTTCTGAAGTTCTCCAGGTCACCTAACAAGGTGGGGATTGAGATACCCGCATTTGTGATCCCCTTTCCTATCATTGACGGATTGCCTGAAAATGCATCCAGTATACTGCTTACAGGAACCGGGAATTTTTCACTATAACTACCGCCATTATTAAACCAGTACGAGACGTTATTATTGATTTTAATATTCGACACATCAATTCTATCTCTTTGCTATCTTTTCATCATACCATTTATGCCATTGACTCAATTCCGACTTTGTAAAAAATAAGTATCCATGAAATGTTCCATCCGCAAGAACTTTTACATTTGAGTGCTCCACTAAAAAGGCTATTGAAGAACTACAGCAGGGTACCGTATTGCTAGTATATCTTTTAGCTGCAGAGTCCAAAATATTTAAATGATACTTAAACAATCTAGCACTTCTTCTATTTATTTTATTGTTCTTTTGCGAAAAGGCTGCAAAAGAATGAAACAATAGAAATAGCATAATCATATTAGAATATAAAAAACTCATAAATTATATTATTTTTTTAGAGGTGTTACTTTGACGCCGCCTGGCGGCACATAAAGCACTATATAAAACAGATATAGTAATATTTATTAACACCCAGTTTCACTAAAACAAATTGGACTACTCCTATACTTAAAAAAGAGAAAGGCTTCCCTTGTTGTTTTCAAATACCCAAATTCATTTCGTCACGGTACCCGTAAAACGAAAAATCCCCCCGAAATATCGGGAGGACCTTTTTCTTCCATGACTTAAAGGTTACTAGATCGAAAACTCTTTTATGTGTTGAACGGGTTGTTTCGTTTTTTCATCCTGGCCCGGAAGCGGTTAAGCTCCCGGGTTACGGATTACACATTTTCAAGGGATAAGTAACTATTTAAAAAGCGATCTTCTACTAATTATATCCTTCAGTTTGTTTGAACTCAGCTGAGTTCAGCAATGCGTCCATTTCTGCCTGCGGAACAGGGCGCAAACGGTGGTATTTTGTAACAACTGTAATATCCGGATTGTACGTCTTAATATAGTTAGCAAAATCCTCGCCACGGAAAACACGCTTCAGATCATAAAAGCGCAGCTGCTCGCCACAAAATTCACGGGCTCTTTCATCGAGGATGAAATCCATGTTAACCTTGCTGGCATCGATCAGGAAGTCTGTAGCTCCCGGCTTCTTAGCCCTATCTCTTATTACATTGATATAAGTCGCTGCGCTGGCATTATCACCCAGTTTGTGGAAAGCTTCCGCTGCGATAAAATACATTTCCGCAAAACGGATCGCAAATACATCGTTCCATCCGCCAGATGTAGTTGCTAACGGACGTGTGTTGTCCAGGAACTTTTTCATGAAAACAAAAAATTTCCTTTTGAGCGGATCGGAATTGAGCTTGGCCGGCGTACCTGGAACAGGGTTATCATAGGTATCATTACGATCAAATGTTACATATGGGATTTTTCTCTTATCCTCACTACTGCCTATCACTCCCTTGGTGATGTGCATAGCTAAACTAAGCGTATCGACCGTTTTACCATTAACATCTGCCCAGTTCTTGAGAAAGGCTGATGTATCAGTCGCCTTCCACGGATAACTCTTTACGTTCGCGAACCATTTTTCCTGGAACGTAGCGTCATACCTTGCATCTTTGGTTTCATCGAACAGATCGAGCAGGTGCCAGGTAGGCATTGCCTTCTGATCGCCATCATGACCATATTTTATATCCATAGTGAGGCCAGGATAGCCATTGTATTTTGTAGCAAACCATTTATACATACGGTTACCATTGGTGGAGTTATAGCTCCAGGTCACATTGGTCACCGAATAAGTAACAGAGAACAAGCTCTCTTTATTGAGCTTATTATTGTTGGGATTCCAAAGATCAGCAGGCGTTTTATATAGTTCGCAACCATAGGCTATATAATTATTGATCACATCCAATGCTGCATCCTTTGCTTTTGTGTACCAGGCTGCGGCATCACCGCCGGTTGAATAGGAAGCCCGGGTTAAATATACCCTGGCCAGCAAACCAGCAGCCGACTTTTTAGAAGCGCGCCCGTATTCCGACTTGGCGGCATCAGCACCCCAGTCTTTCGGTAAATTTTCCTTTGCAAACAACAGGTCACTGATCATAAGGTCATAAAACGCCTCCGGGTTGCTACGCTCAGCCGTATACTTAGGTTCAGTAGTAGGCTCGGTACGCAACATAACGCCGCCCCATTGTTCAACCAAATGATAATAATAAAGCGCCCGCATAAAATGCAACTCAGCCAGGCGTATTGCCTTCTCTTTTTGATCTATGAACCCCGCTTTATCAACATTTGCAATACCTGTGTTACACATATTTATACCATTCCATAAATTTCTCCATGTTTCTGAAAGGGTACCGTGTGAGGGCACTAATCCCGCATACGTGTAATACGGATTAGGTACATTTCCCCCGTTGCCTATCCACAGATCAGTTCCAACCTCTCCTAACGATAAACCAGGTTCAGTGCCATATAATGTATGAATATCCCTGTAAGCGCCGTTCACCAGGGTTGTAAAACCTTCGGGGGTAGCCCATATAGCGTCACCAGTTGTATTGGAGGGGTTAAATTCATCGAGTTTATTACAGGAGGTGCCAAGGATTGCAGCCACCGCCACTGCATATGATAATTTGGTTATTTTTTTCATTGTACTAATCATTGATCATTTTAGAATAAAGAATTAATTAGAAATCCACATTTGCGCCAAATACAAACTGGCGGGTTAAAGGCGTTGTTTCACCACCGCCTCTTTCAGGATCATAATCCTTTAAGAAATGACTCTTTGCTTTTGTCCAGATATTATTACCGGTTGCATACAGGCGGATCTTTTCAGAAAACACTTTTCTGGTGATCGATGCAGGCAGTGTATACGCCAGAGTTACTGTTTTTAATTTTATAAACGATCCATCAATAAAACTCAAAGAGTTGTAACCGGTATAACCAGGATAAGCAGAAACGTTTGCTACACCCGCACGTGGACGGGGGAAATCATTGGTTGGGTTTTCAGGTGTCCAGTAATTGAATGATGCGATACCGTTACCTGTTCCATTTACATTATAACGTGACCCCAAGAATTCGGCATTGATGGTTTGACCAAAACGGGCTATCACATAAATACCCAACTCAAATCCTTTATAGGTGAAGGTGTTTTGCAAACCGGCAAACCATTTTGGAACCTGTGCACCCAGGTATTGACGGTCGTTCGTTTGATCGATAGATGAATCACCATTCAAATCAGCCACCCTGATGTCACCGGGCACATATGTATAGCCACCTACCTTGTAACGACTGGCTAATGCTTTGTCATCATTTTGCCAGATACCCAGTTTTTCATAGCTGTAAATGGCACTGATGGGCTTACCGATTATCAATGCATTGGTTTCGTCTTTAATAATGTTCTTACCATCTGTGAGCTTGGTGAGTTTTTCTCTTGCAACTGTATACGTTAATGTGCTGGTCCATTTGAAGTCACGTTGGCTAACATTCACTGATGATAAAGAAAGTTCAATACCCTTATTTTCAGATTCACCTATGTTCTCCCATGTATATGAAAAACCGGTAGACTGAGGCTGCGGGCGTAAATACAGAATATCGGTGGTTGTTGATTTATACGCATCTATGCTACCAAAAATGCGGCTTTTAAACAAAGCAAAATCAAGACCTAAGTTAACCGTTCCGGTTTTTTCCCAACCCAGCGCTTTATTTGGTAAAAGACCATATTGAGCGCTAGTTGGCAAATAAAATGATGAGGGCGTTACCACATTACCTATTGTAGTACCTTGAAAAAGCACAAGGCTTTGCGTACCATATGGCTGTACCGAGGCATTACCTGCCACACCATAGGTAGCTCTCAGCTTCAGGTTATTTACAAACCAGAAATCACGCATAAAATCTTCCTGGTGAATGTTCCAGCCTAAACCGGCAGATGGGAAGTAATCCCATTTATTACCGTCTGCCAACCGCGACACACCATCTGCACGGAGTGAAGCCGTTAACAGGTATTTGCCTTTAAATGTATAGTTAAGGCGACCAGCCCAAGAAGTAGTGGTAGTTCTGGTAAGATTTGACCCTGTAATACGGCTACTTGTTTCCGATACACCAAGATTATAAAACTCATACGAAGACAATGGTGATCTTCTACCAGTCAAAGATGAAGTTTCATCATCAGAACGGGTGATACTGGAAATAGCCTGAACAGTTATATTATGTTCGGCAATTTTTTTATTGTACGTAATAACATTATCCCAGTTATAAAAACGGTTCAAACCATTGTCTATCTGGGCAATGTTTCCATTTGGTTTGGTAAATTGATCAAGCGTGAGCGAATCTTTAAACTGACCTCTTCTGCTCCACCCGAGCGTGGCGCCAAAACTTGACTTGAATGTTAAACCAGTGATAGGTGCATATTCAATATAAGCGTTGGTAGTAACGTTGCCTGCTATCCTATTATCTTTAAAAGCACCCGGACGCTCATCTGTTAACGGGTTTATTTTAGTATTAGCTTTTGCTAAAGGAAACAGGTTAATTAAACCAGCATCGGTATACACATCTCCCAACGGCGTCATACCGTTTACCTGTGACATAGGGTCTTTACGGTTATTTGTATTGGTCCAGGTTAACTGCGTATATAAACCGGCTTTAAAAGAATTACTGATGCGCTGGTCAAAGTTCAAACGGGTATTGTAACGGGTGAAATCGTTTCCACGTAAAATACCTTCTTCTTTATAATAGCCACCAGATAAAAATACTTTGGTTTTATCGCCGCCAGACTGAATAGAAATTGAATGGCTTTGCTGTTTACCAGTCCTGTTGATCTGGTCATACCAGTCAATCCATTTATCTGCCTTGTATGCATCAATTTCAGCAGCATCGTACAGCACGTCATCACTGGCAGGTAATAGTTCCTTATTTGCTGCGCGATAGGCTTCACGTCTGAAGTTTGTATAGTCTTCGCCCATACGTAATTTGGGATATTGAGGAATACCATTCACGCCATAAAAACCGGTATACGAAACTTTAGGACGGTCTTTACCCCTTTTAGTGGTAACGAGGATTACGCCATTGGCACCCATCCATCCATAAATGGCGGTTGCAGAAGCGTCTTTCAATACTTCTACCGACTCAATATCGTTGGGGTTCAGGTCAGAAAGGTTTCCACCCTGAAAACCATCGATAACTACCAATGGAGCACTGTTAGCACCTGTCATACCGTTGGTAGTACCACTTAAGGTTCTGTTACCACGGAGCTGGATAGTTATACCGGCGCCGGCGTTACCGCCAGTACGGTTGATATCCAAACCAGGAATTCTACCCTGTAATGCTTCACCAGCATTAAAGGTAGGCGTTGCAGTTACCTGACCGGGTTTTATAGAATAAACCGAACCGGTAAGGTCTCTTCTTTTAGTAGTACCATAACCTACTACTACCACCTGGTCGAGGTCGGCATTGTCGTAAGTCATAGCAACATTAATTTCAGTTTCGCTTCCAACTTTTACTTCTTTTTGTAAGAAGCCAACGAAAGTGAATACAAGAACTGAATTTTCTGAGGCAACAGGAATACGGAAAGTTCCTGCTACATCGGCGGTAACACTTACTCGAGTGCCCCACACATTTACGTTAACCCCGGGTAACGGATTTCCCGACGGGTCTTTGATCTTCCCTGTAACAACTCTTTCCTGCGCAATCAGGCTGGTGCAGAAAAGTAGCAAAAAAAACGCCATCAGGCATTTCAAGGACGACGGTTTTCCAATCATACAACAGTTGTTTAAGATTTATGTTTTAACAATTGAGAGGAGCTAATTATAACCAAGGACCTACGTACAAGCCTACGCGTAAAGAGTTGGGGAGGACTTTGGTTTTCCGGATATTGCATAATAGATCACAAGAAACGGCCATAGGCCTGGTGAAACAATGTCTTTTCTTCCTAAAAAGATGGAACATATTACTATTTTATACGGAGTTACCCATATAACTATAATAATAAGTACATCCCATTGATATATACTTGCGATATGCGCATAGCCATATCATTATGGCAAGCCATATCGGTTTTTTACAATATGTAGAAACGATTATTTAATACAATAATGCATCTCTTTGTACGTTGGCAGCAATCGTTGTAGTTGTTATGGTTACTTTTCAAATAACCAATCCAACGCACCGGCGTTTTCTGTAACGCCAAGCCCCGCATCTACGGTGGGGAGTGGATCATTATCACTTATAAAGCCTAATAATAAGCAGGAACCCTTTCCTAAAGTAAGTGTATGTGTCCCGGCTTGAAACGAAAATGAATGTATGTTTATTGCAGGGAATCCTTCTATTGCTATCGCATTTGCCACTTTTGTTTCGGCCTGCTTAAAGTCATCGGCGCTTGCGTCGATCTCTAAAGTAGGCTCTGGTAAATACGCACTGTTCTTTTCTGCAAAATAACCCACCAGGAATTTTACCGGTTTTGTTGTTGTAAACGTCAATGAAGTTCCTTCTACCATTTGACGGCTCTGACTGTATTGCACACCCTGCAAGCCTGTCAATAATGCCGGCAGGTCATTGATCACCACAGTAACATCGGGCCACACCTGTGCATTCTTTTGTACCACATATGTTTTGATGTTCTCTGTTAATATTTGAACCGGCGCCGGCTTCAATGGCTTTAAACTAGCAATGCCATGGCCTGCACCCTGCTTCTTCAATACTTCAATATGCTTTTTAAAATTGTCTAACTCACGTTGATAGAACGGTAGTAATTCAACCCAGGTCTTGTTCGTTGCATTTTTTCCATTTACCGGTATCTTTCTTTGCTGCGTTTGCATACTGTTAGCATACAGGTACGTAGTATCGGTACGCGCCGCAAGGTCGGAAAAATACCTGACACTTTTTTCTAATAATGGAACTGCCTGTTCCAAATCGGCCACATTATTTGAATATTTGAATTTCAACACCTGTATAGCCGCTCTTGCCTTCCAGGCATAGAACTGCGCCATCGACTGATAACAATACATATCATTCTTCAGGCGGTTGAATTCTTCGCGATTGGCGGTTACATAAGGCGCCGCCTTTTCAATAGACGCTACCGCATTTGACCCATGCACTATTATTTCATCGGCTACCTGTGTTGGCGTTTCGCCCACGTGCGGAATTTTGTTCGCTTCTTTATCGGCATACTCGATGATCATTTCACCGAGCGGACTTTCACTATTATATAATAAGGTAAACAAACCAAAACGCTTGGGGTCAATTAACTGGGTCATCAACATACCCAAAGTCATAGTTTGGCGGTTACCATCGGTAATACCGTAACGTCTTAATATCTTGGGCGAAATTTCACCGGAGTGCTCATACGCATCTACAATGTTCTTTGCCTGCGCTGGTGTACAACCAAACTTGGAGGCCAGGCTGCCCGACCAGAAATCAATTTCCTGGTTACGATCGCGATTGCTTTTCCAGGCGTAACGCGCCCATGTTCTATACCAGATCCAGTCGCGCTCAATTTCCAGTAAACGGGGTGTACTTTTATCGGCTGTATATGGCCAATCCCAGTAAGAAGCCTGGGGATACAGGTGCAGTCCATTCGCTTCCATGATAGAGTGCATAGACTGCACGCATTTTTGTATAAAGTCGGGTGAACCGTAACGGAAAGGTTCGAGGTTAGCCAGGATGTGAATATTCTCTATTTGTACAGTTCCAATACGGCTTAAGCTGCGATGCAGTTCGGCCCAGGGCCCGCGTGGTTCATAAGTAGTAAGCGCTTCCCCATTGAACTTTGCTTCGGTATATAAATTCTTATAAATAGGCAACGCTTCCTTCATTACACGGGGAGCATCGGTATCGTGTGCACGCAATACGATCGGCGGCTCATCTTTCTTACCCAGGATCTTCAACCCATCCTGCACACCGGGGATAATGGTCTTAACAAACCAATCCACATCATCCTGCCCTACCCCTTCCATGGCTTCACCCAATGCCACCATCAATCCTACGTTTGGATATTTGGCCACAAAAGCGGCTATTGATTTACGCGTGTAATCGGCAATCAATGGAATGATTGGCCGGTTACGGTCCTGCGTTTTCATATTATGCTTTTCGGCAAATGGCTTCGATACAATGATATTATAGAACATTTGTATTACCCAAATACCGCGGCGGTCAGCTTCGGCAGTGAGGAAGGCAAATAACTCTTCATTCTTTTTAAAGGTAGCATCATCAACTTCTACTGCATATGGATACTCTGTTGTACGCACCAGCGATGCAAAGGGGTGGCCGTTCCACAAATACAATGAGTTCAGACGGTTGGCTACCAGTGAATCGAGGTACTGTACCCAAAGATTCTTATCATATAACCAGGGAAATGTTTCAGGTGTATAAGGATATTCATAAACCGTTCTGCCAGGTAAGTAGTAAGGCTTTTGTACACCTATACAGGTTCCGCGCAAAACCATTTCGGGTTTGTCGGTCAATGATAAACTGGCGGGAAGTATTTTGTTATTCGCTACCTGTTCGGCCAGTTCCATACAACCATACAAGGTACCTGAGGCATCGGTACCGGCTATAATTATTGCCTTGGCATTTCCCTTTATTGAAAAGCCTTCCTTACCCGTTGTATCGGGTGTGAGGCGTAAGCTGGCTACTGCTTTTTTCAGAAGCGCATCGTTAAAGTTACCGGCCACAATGGTAGTGCCGGTAGCAGATGGCTTCAGATCGGCTGAAACCACCACCTTATAACCTGCAGTGCGCAAAGCATTGGTAAGCTTTTCGGTGCCGTACTTTATCCTGGGTGAATTATTTGCGGTAACAATCGTAACATTTTTTTCCACGGGTTTGTCAGATGCCCAACTTGTGTTCAGGGTTAAAACACTTATAACCAGTACTAGGAAGCCTTTCATCAGATATTTGTGATTTATGAAATTTTTCGGTTTAGTATTCTTATATGTGCTTATTGGTCTGTATTTCCATCAGCATATTAGCACATTAGCATATTATCTCATTAAGCTTTACACCCCCCTTCTCACTCGATCTATACGCCGCTTCTACGCAAGCCATTGTATAAATGCAATCTTCCACTGAGTTATCGGGTTTGGATATATTACCGGCAACAGTTTGCATCACCTGCTCCATACTACCTATAAAGGCATGTGGGAACCAGCTTCCTTCTATTGCCAGTGTTTTCCATTCGCCGGGTTCATTACCGGTAAAGGTTATATATTCAAACTGGTCTGCTACCCCATGCGGGTAATTCATTAGCAGTCCCAGATTTATTTTTATAGCGCCCTGTGTTCCCTCGAATTTTATATACGAGTGTTGGTGCTGCATACCAAATTTGTGGCAGTGATTGGTTATTATATTCGCCCGCACCATTTCGCCATAATCCATAATGATATTACTGCGAACAGATGCCAGCTGGCTCATTTCGGGGTGTTTTACCGTTTTGGCGTATATGCCAACGGGGTTACCCAGGAACGACCTTACCAAATCGATATAATGTATACTGTGATATAATATTTCTACACGTGGTGACTCATAAAGGAACGTCCATAAATGCCAGGGAGTGAAAACGTTCACGTTTATTTCAATATCGCATAACTGGCCCAGTGCGCCTTGTTGTATTAATTTTCTGGCTGCTTGTATAAACGGCGCATAGCGCAGTTGAAAGTTGATGGCTGCTACCAGTTGTTTATCGCGGGCAAATTGGAGAATGGCCTTTGCTTCCTGGTAATCATTGCCCATTGGTTTTTGTATAAGTACGGCCGAACCGGCGGGCAATTGTTCGAGCACTTTCATGACGGCTGAACCGGGCACTGCCACATCATATATCAACGGCGACAGGTTCAATCGCACAATATCTTCCATAGTGTCGAACACCAGGGGTATATCAAATTTTTCAGCAATGGCGTTGGCTTTTTCTTTATCAACATCGTATATGCCAGCAATATCGAAACCGGCCAATTGATAGGCCGGCAAATGGGCATCGTTTACAATACCACCTGCGCCAATGATCACTATGGGTGCCTTATATGACAATGGTTCTTTCACTTGTAATATGAAATGGTGACAAAACTACAATAAACAAAAACTACAAACTGCCTAAGTAATTTCCATATGTTAAGGCAAGCACCGCTATTACCAGTATAACCAGGGCCAGCACAAGCGTAGCAATCGTTTTTTGGCGGCATTTCACCCATTCTTTCAGCAACAAACCAGCCACCGAGCTGAACAGTACAAGCATGATCATGTGTATAGCCCAACTGCTATATTGGTATTTTCCCATACGCACATGCCCCAGGCCATAAAAGAAGAATTGTGAATACCACAATATTCCGGTAAGACTGGCCATAACAAAATTAACCAGCAAGCGACTGCCAGGTTGTTTTTGCCGGTACTCGCCAAACGTTTTTTCTTTCCGGTGCAGGTATATACAATATATAAGGGTTGATACAAATGCTCCTGTATTTGAAAAAATGTAAATAATGTTGATCCTGAAATTACCGGCGCCATATTTCTCAGCCACTGCCGCTATGGGTTCTCCCTGATCGATAGAAAAGCCATACACAGCCGATAGTACACCTGCCAAAAAGCAAAGGGGTAATCCTTTTGCCAGGGAAAACGTGTTTCCCATGGTTTGGCTTATTTTAAGATCATGTTCTTTAAACCTTCCGGCCACTCCACAACAACCGATGCCCATGGCGCCTATTATAATTCCGGCCATGATCCAGCTGGCGCCATTCTGACTAAACAATGCTGCCAGTTCACCATGTACCAACGGCGGCAATAAAGTTCCCAACACACAGGAAATACCTACTGCAATGGCATACGTGAGTGAAACACCTATATACCTGATGGCCATTCCAAATGCCGTTCCGCCTATTCCATAAGCTGCTCCGTAAACAAATGACTTTACCATGGCATCGGTTGGCGCTTCGTGCAGCACCTTTCCAATTTCGGGGATGGTTAGCCATGCAATTACCAGGGGGAGTAACAACCAACAAACTGCTGCCTGGGCAAGCCAATACGTTTGCCATGACCAATGCGCTACTTTTTTCTGCGGGGTATAACACATGGCTGCACAAGAGGCTCCTACTGAATGATATATGACTCCGGTTATTACTTCCATTGGTTAAAGCAACTCGTTATTATTGTTATTTGGACAATAAAACGGCAAAAAGCCGTTACTATTTCACCGCACAACGATCAATTATTATATATTAATGCTTCTTTAATCGAAAATTAACTTACAGATTATAAAAACTTACCGCATTGTTGTATACTACTTTTTGCACTGCTGCATCGGGTAATAAATTCGATAATACTTTTAAATACTGCTGCCAGGTTTGCTGGTAGCCGCCGGCCAGTAAAGCTACCGGCCAATCGCCGCCGCAAACACAGCGGTTCTCACCAAAATGCTCCAGCACAAATTCAATATATGGTTGAATATCTTCGGCGGTCCAGGCCTCCCCCTTTTTTGCACAGGTGCCCAAACCTGATATTTTAACATACACGTTCTTATGCGCTGCTGCTGCTTTCATAAGCTCACCCCATTCGCCAAAACGCTCGCCGCTTGCAATGGGTGGCTGGTTCATGTGATCGAGCATAAGCCGTAACTCAGGCACTTTATGCGCTACTTCCAACGCCGTTATCAAATGCTGCGGCGTTACGCCTACCACATCGTATGGCACATCATATGCTGCCAATACAGAAAGGCTTTGCGTTACGGTGGGCTGTAACAGCCATTGCGGATCCGGTTCATCGTGGATCTGATGGCGAACTCCTTTGAAATAAGGATTGCCCAGGTATTCTTTAAGAGCGGTTGCAGTGAAGGAAGGATCTTTTAACGGCATCCAGCCAACAACTCCTTTTATCCAGTCGGTTGCATTGGCAACCTGCAACATCCAATTGGTATCTTCAAAATTACCGGCGGCCTGCACCAGCACCCCACCGGTTATAGCGGTGTTCTTTTGCTCAGCCTCCAGCTCTTCTATTTTATAACTACGGTTAAGAATCGATGTATCATTCTGTAACCAATCGTACTCAGCTTTTTCTAAATTCCATACGTGAACATGTGTATCAATGACTTCCATAGCAATCGGTTTAGTATCGGCTAATGAATTAAGTTGCAAAGCTACATTTCATAGTTCGATATCGGATGTTTGGTTAATCCAAACTGTTCATCTATTTGTACATTATGTTCACCCAGCAGCGGCGCCCCAATGTTTGACGTAAATATTTCGCCATCGATTCTTATTGGGCACCTTGTGGTTGTTATTAACAAACCATTGCTGGTCCTTACTTTCAATTCCATATTCAGCGTCTGGTAACCATTTTCCTGTATAAGGGTTTCATAATCGAGCACCTTTGCACACCAGATGTCTGCCGGCTCCAACACCGATAACCAGGCATCGGTATTGCGGCCGGTTAAATGGTTGGCCAGAATTGTTTTTATTTCATCGCGCTTCACAAACCATTCGGCCGTATTGGTAAACTGTTGCAACGGATCGCACTCAAGCAGGGTTGCCAACTGGGTAATGTTACCCATAGCCAGCGCCAGATAACCATCTGCAGTTTTATAAATACCATATGGGGCTGAAAGATACGCATGGCCATTGTTTATTTCACTACGCACCGGCAATTCGCGGCCATCGTTATAAAAACAGGTGAGCACTTCAAATTGAAAATCGAGGATCGATTCAAGCATGCTTACCTGAACCAAACTGCCTTCATTAGTGATGGTCCTTTGAAACAACGCAGCCAAAATACCCTGCGCAATATGTGTACCGGCCAGAATATCTACCACGGCCACACCCATTGGGGTTGGGTTATCGCTGCGGTTGCTGCTTAACCAGGTTAATCCTGATACTGCCTGCAACAACAGGTCCTGACCAGGCAGGTCTTTCCATGGGCCTTCGTTGCTATAACCACTTACCTCGGCATAAACGATCTGTGGGTTTATAGCTTTTACAGTTTCGTAATCGAGACCCAGCCTTTCCATTACACCGGGGCGAAAGTTGTGCATCAACACATCGGCCCTGGCTATGATCTGTTTTACTTTTTCCAGATCTTCTTCTTTTTTCAGGTCGGCCGCATAGCTTTGCTTATTGCGGTTGATGGCATGAAAAATGGTTGACTCTCCTTCTATCATCACATTTGAAACATACAGCTGACGGCAGATATCGCCTACACCTGTGCGTTCGATCTTGATCACCTGCGCGCCCATATCGGCCAGGCGTAAACCCGCCGAGGGGCCAGATAAAAACTGGCTGAAATCAACAACGATAATATCTTGTAATGGCTTCATTCGTTTGTTAAAAATGTTTGTCCCCAATCAGTTCTTTATTTATCTTCTCATTATGCTCACCCAACTGCGGAGCAGGTTTGGGCGAAAAGATCCGCTCGCCATTGATGCGTATCGGGCACCGGGTAGTAGTAATTTCTTTCCCATGGGTGGTTGTAATGGTTTGCTCCATTTGCAAACAGGAATACGCTTCGTGTTTTGTTAACCGTTCCCAATCGAGCACTTCCATGGCCCACAGATCTTTTGCATGCAGCTTCTCGAGCCAGTATGCCGACTTCTGTGTTAACAGGTGTTTGGCCAGCACCGACTTTATTTCATCGCGCAAACTGAAGGCAACTTTTTGATCGTACCCCATCATTTCATTACAATGAATGGCTTTTGCCAGTTGCTTCAGATCAACCATGGCAATGGCTATATGACCATCGGCAGTGGAATAAATACCATACGGCGCACTCAATAACGGGTTACCGTTATTTACTTTGCTTCGTTTGGGCAATTTGCCACTGCTATGATAGGTAGTCAATAATTCAAACTGAAAATCGAGCAACGACTCCAGCAGGCTCACTTCTATTAAAGCGCCGGCGCCGGTCTTTTGTCTTCTTATAAGGGCGCTCAAAATACCCTGTACCAGTTGAGAACCGCAAAGGTTATCGGCAATGGCCAAACCAAATGGCATTGGGTTGTCCTTTGCATTACCGGTAGTGTAAGCCAAACCGCTCATCGATTGCAGCAACAGGTCCTGACCCGGTCTGTGTTTCCAGGGGCCTTCGGTACCGTAGCCGCTGATGGCGCCGTATATAATGCGTGGATTAAGCTTTACCGCTTCGGCGTAGCTTAACCCTACTTTTTCCATTATACCGGGGCGGAAGTTGTGCGTAAGCACATCTGCCTTTTCAATAAGCTTTTTTACCAGTGCCAGATCATCGGGATTTTTAAGATCGGCAGTATAACTTTCTTTGTTGCGGTTGATGGTATGAAACAACATGGAGCTGTCGTCGGTCCACAGGTTTTTGATAGACAGGCGGCGGCCGGCATCACCAGTACCGGGGCGTTCTACCTTTATAACACGCGCGCCCAGATCGGCCAGGCGTAAGCCGGCAGACGGGCCAGATAAATACTGACTAAATTCAAGCACAAGCAATCCCTGTAGGGGCAATCGACTCATATAGACAAGCTCATTTTTTCGCCTTTAAGGCTATGTTGATAAATGCGATCTATTTCTTTTAAAACATTCTCAGGATTTCCGTCCTTCATCAAATATTCCTGAACCGGATCGCCGGCATGGTCCTGAAAATGAAGATACCCATTATAACGCGGACGCATGTACCCGTTTTTCATTACAGGTAAAACGTCGTGAAAAAAGCTATTGGTTAATACATTGGCCAGGTTGTTCGTCCAGGCTGCCAGGTGGCCCGGTTGCCCACCGTGTTGCACATAAAAAGTACTTTGGCATTCTTCACTGCAGATCCAGGCTGCATAATCGATGGCTTCTTTCTTATGTTTCGTAAACGACGAAACCGCCAAACCCGTTCCACCAATGGTACTGCGTAACCGCTTTTTACCAAAATGTACCAGATTGGCATAGGTAAGCGGATATTTCGCATAACCCAGGCGAGGATAGTTTGAATAGCAATAAGCGAATGGACAGTACCAGTAATCGTTGGTGCTGCTCATAAGCTCGGCCACGGCTATCGGGTTACAGGAAAATAATTTTTTATCAATTAAAGAATACAGATCGCGCATTGTTTGCAGGGCCTGTACGCCTGTTTCTTTACTTACTACCTGTTCTTTGCTACGGAAAGGTTCTTCACCCAAAGCAATACAGAACATGTACAGGTTCATAAGGCTGTCGATGGGAATAGATGGAATGGCTACTTTTCCTGCTTTTGCCAAATCGATCAACTCTTCCCAGGTATCGGGCACTGCAGCACCGTTCTGTTTGAACAGGTCGGCACGATAACTTGCTGCAGGTGTAGCCGCATCGATGGCCAATGCCCACTGATGATTATCGTAATAATAACTTATATGCGACTCCCCTACCGAATTACTTGATTGATTTTGCAGATAAGCGGCGGGTAAATGTTCGTCTAACGGTAATACACTGTTTGTTGCGGCAGCACAGCCTACCCAGGGGTGATCGATGATCAGCAGATCATAATCGTTCACCAGTTTTTCCAGTGGAAAATCGGCAAACTCCTGCAGGGTCCTTTTCTTCCAGTTTATAGTCACATTGGGGTGCAGCTCAGCATAACGTTGTGCACTTGCCAGCAATGGCGTGAGGCCTCTGCTGTGCCCCCAGGTAATTCCATTTAAAACAATTTCAGACATATCTTCCTAACTTTCTTTTTTATGTACCAACAGTACATGTTCACAAATCATTACAACATCACCATGCTGGTTAAACACTTCTACCAGTTCGGTTACCAGGCCAAAACCCGGCTTTTTATGTTCTTTAATATTTGAGATGGTAACAGTTGCTTTTATAGTGTCACCAATAAAAACGGGTTTAATAAAACGTAAGCGATCATAACCGTAGGTCATGGCCACTTCATTTATAACGTGTGCAGTTAAACCAACTGCAATGGTAAAGATGAGGGTACCATGGGCAATGCGCTTTTTAAAAGGCTGCGTTTTGCACCATTCTTCATCCATATGGTGGGGGAAGAAATCGCCGCTCTGGCCTGCATGTATAACAATATCGGTTTCGGTTACTGTACGTCCGCCGGTTGATCTTTTCTCGTTCAGTTCAAATTCTTCAAAATATTTGGTAATACCCATACAGGATGTAATAGTTAGCTGAATATCTATTGGTTAACGTTAATATCAGAATGATAACGGACTTAGTGCCATTATAATTATGTCAGGCAGAATGAATCGGCTGATGTGGCTCCCGCGGGTATGCAGGACAGATGAAGAAAATGGAACCATTTTTTTCATAAGTGCAACTATTTTCAATCGTAAATAGGTGTCAGGCTACGGTTTTTCAACCAGTTTATTAATGATGCCTGTTAAGAACTGATTTATCACATTCGGGGTTGATGGAAAGACGTGCCACGTCAGTTTGAGACAGTCGCTTTTGAGAGCTTCAGGTAATTGTTAACTGGCCTTTATCGTTGTTTGTAGACACAAATACAATGCAGGCTTAACGTGGCACGCCTCGTCCTTGCTGCTTTTGCTAAATAACCAACACTGAACGCTTTAAAGTGGAAAGCTACACATTTTAGCCAGGGGCATCAATGTCAGGTTTAACTGAATTGATGGAATATTTTACTAAATAATAACATGCTGTATGTAACAGGGTAAAGGGATTTAGCGGAAAGGCCCTTCATATATTACTATTATTGAGTTGAAAAGTTGACAAGTTAACAAGTTAACAAGGTTGTCCTATGTGCGGCAGTTTAAGTAATGGTTGAGAGGTTGATAGAGGTAAATGCAGTGTTGACGAGTTAACAAGTTTGGGAAACCCGATTATATGCCGGCCTCCCTATGAGCAGGAAGTAGTGGGGTTGATATGCAAAAAACAGTGGCATTTTCCTATTACCACGTTTTTCGTTAAATTAGGTCATAAACAGGATATTTTGAAAACAATCGTGATAGAAAGAAAAAAAAATGTTCTAATTCCGGAAAAAGATTTTCAGGCTTTACAAAAAAGGGCAGCGCTGAAAACAAAGCCCGAAAAATTATTGACCATTGGGGAAGCAAAAACGCACAGTAAAAAACTGATCAGGAAATGGGCTACAGACCATTTGTAGTGAATTGGCAATTGAGCTGTATTTACTTCTTCATTTTACATTCCACATTTCTCATTCTTCATTCCTCCATTCAAGGGGTTGGGGGGTAAAAATGGCACAACCGATTGCGTGTTCCTTTTCCATATGAACGATGTAAGTTTGAGACCGACTCAATAGATGATGCATGTTCGACAATATTTTAACCCATTTTGGCCTTAACCCTGCAAACTTTACCGTACAAGCTTTTGGTAGTGGTCTTATTAACCACACCTGGAAGATCAGTAACCAGCATGGCCTCCCCTGCTATATTCTGCAACAAATAAATACTGCTGTTTTCAAACATCCCGAAGATATTGCCATGAACATTGGCAACCTGGGCGCGTGGTTGAAAAAAGAAAGTCCCGATTACCTGTTTGCCGGCGCCCTGCCCGCCGCCACCGGCAGCTATTTATTCGTTGATGATAAAAAACAGTACTTCCGGCTGTTCCCGTTTATTGCACAATCGCACTCGGTTGATATGGTGCATACACCTGAGCAGGCTTTTGAAGCTGCCCGCCAGTTTGCCCGCTTCACTAAATTGCTGAGCGGTTTTGATACCAGCCGGTTGAAAATAACCATTCCGCAGTTTCACGATCTTTCGTTGCGGTACCAGCAGTTTACCGATGCATTGGCCAATGGCAACTCAATCCGTATTCAGGATGCTTCGGGTCTTATAAGCTATTTGCAACAACAGCATCACATGGTGCAAACGTATGAGCATATTAAAAACGACCCTGCATTCGCACTGCGCGTTATTCACCACGATACCAAGATCAGTAATGTGCTGTTTGATGCACACCAAAAAGGTTTATGTGTTATTGACCTCGATACAGTAATGCCTGGCTATTTTATCAGCGATGTAGGCGATATGATGCGCACTTATTTATCGCCTGTAAGCGAAGAAGAAAGGGATTTTCAGAAAATACAGGTGCGCAATGATTTCTTTACCGCCATTGCCCAGGGCTACCTTGGCGAACTGAATAATGAATTATCGGCCGTTGAAAAAAGGCATTTTGTATATGCAGGTCAGTTCATGATTTATATGCAGGCCTTGCGTTTTTTAACGGATCATCTAAATGATGACGTATATTACGGCGCCAAATACGACGGCCACAATTTGATAAGGGCCCAGAACCAGGCAATACTGCTGCAACAGTATAATGAAAAAGAAGAATTGTTCAACCAAATCATTTCAACAATTTAAACATGAGTACTGCTGAAACGCTGACTGCACCTGTACCTACACAAAAAACCAACACAACAGCCATTTTTATTATCGGCTTTTTGTTCTTCATTTTCGGGTTTGTAACCTGGCTGAACGGAAGCCTTATTCAATTTCTGAAACTGGTTTGCCAGCTTGAAAGCGATGTGCAGGCCTTTTTTGTGACCTTCGCCTTTTATATGGCCTATTTCTTTTTGGCCATCCCCTCTTCAATGATCTTAAAACGCACTGGTTTCAAAAAAGGAATGTCATTAGGACTGCTGGTGATGGCCATTGGTTCAATTATTTTCATTCCGGCCGCACAGCAAAGAAGCTTTCCGTTGTTCCTTACCGGTTTATTTATACAGGGAACCGGGCTTTCTTTACTGCAAACAGCCAGTAACCCTTACATCAGCATCATTGGGCCCATTGAAAGCGCTGCGCAACGCATAAGCATTATGGGTATTTGTAATAAAATAGCTGGTATTATCAGCCCATTGATCTTAAGCGCCGTTTTATTAAGCAATGCCAAAGAGCTGGAAGACAAAATAGAGACCACTAAAGATCAGGCAGCAATTGAGCAATTGTTGAATGAGCTGAGTGGCAAAGTGATTGGCCCCTATGTTATTCTGGCTATAGTACTGGCTATACTGGCATTTGCGTTATTCAAATCGCCGCTGCCCGAGCCAAAAATTGAAGAAGAAAAAACATCGGCTGCATCCACAACTGACAATAAAACCAGCATCTGGCAATTTCCTTACCTGTTACTGGGGGCCCTGTGCATCTTTTTGTATGTAGGTGTTGAAGTACTGTCTGGTGATGGAATTGGAATATATGGAAGCGCAATGGGTATGCCCCTTGCAGAAACAAAGAACTTCACGTCATTTACCCTTGCCGCTATGCTGGTGGGTTATGTAGTAGGAATTTTCACCATCCCTAAAATTATTTCACAACAGACCGCTCTGCGGGTTTCTGCCATACTGGGAATTATATTTTCCGTTGGCGTTTTCGTTACAAGCGGTTATGTTGCCATTACTTTTATTGCACTTTTAGGATTGGCCAATTCGCTGATGTGGCCTGCCATTTGGCCGCTGGCTATTGACAAACTGGGCAAGTTCACTCAAACAGGCTCCGCTTTACTGGTAATGGGTATTGCCGGTGGCGCCATTGTACCATTACTGTATGGTGCATTAAAAAATGTGATCCCCAACCACATGGCGTTCTTTGTTTGTTTGATCCCCTGCTATTTGTACATTTTGTATTATGCTTTAAAGGGACATAAGATGGGAAAGAAATAAGTTGACGAGTTAACAAGGATTTCCTCTGTGCGGCGGGCACATTAATAGTTGAAAAGTTGATGGAGGTGATATAGTTGATAAAGGGTTTATGTGCCGCGGGCTGATTAATAGCTGACGGATTGATAACAGCTAAATCAATAAGTTATCATGCATAATATTGATAAAAATCCCCTTGACCTGGTCAAGGGGATTTTGTTTTATTTCATACTCATTCATATGAGTCAAAATTATCGGTATCATCAAACAGCAAATAACTCCCAACAAAACTCATGACACCGAAAATGTCAAAGAGATCAATCATAATGTAACATAAAAGATTTAAAAACATGTCTTTTGCGTTTGGCGTTTTGCGTTAAGCGTTCGGCGTTTGGCCTTTTACCATTGGATCTTATACATTATATCGGGAAAGAACCCTATCTGATTAACGGTCCCTACTTCTTTTCGCACCTGGTTGTAGCGGCGAACAAATACATTATCACGATTGGTTACGTTTTGCAGATCGAGATAAATAGTTTGCGACAACCTGCGTTTGCTGCTGTTAAGGCGAAAACCAAAGCGGGTATCGAGGCGTAAGTAATCGGGAAACCGTTCCGCATTGTAACGCGTTTCATCTAACTTCTCGGTACCGGCACGTGCAGATGCCACAAGATCAACCGGTGTATAATAACGGCCACCGGAATATGCCATCTTTATATCAACCGTAAATACATTGCGCCCGCTGCTGCCCATCTTCCACTCTTTACCAGCCAGCACATTCAGCACACTGCGGTTATTAAATGTAGAATTGCGTTCTAAGCCATCGCTTCCCTTATATTTTGAATCGAACACAGAAGCTGTAGTAAGCAGATAATACCCTTTACTGAAGAACTTTTCAATAGTGAGCTCCACTCCCCTGTTTGAACCGGTACCGTTGTTTACCAGGTTTATCTTTTCGGGGAAGGTAAAATCGGCGCCGCTGTTTAAGATAGAAAAGCCGCTGGCCATCCCCTCAACCGGTGCATCGAAAATATGCTGATAATATGCTTCGGCTTTTAACCGCCAGTCTTTTGCAAAGGACCAATCGTAGCCGAGAATATAATGATGCGCTTTTGTAAAACCCAGATCGCGGTTGCCTTGATCATAAGTACCATTGGGCAGTTTTTCCTGGTACAAATAAACCGGTGCAGGTTGTAACTGGCTGTGCAGTCCATAACTTACCGTAACCGTTTTTGTATTATCAATTGCATAGCTCAACGAGGCACGTGGTTCTATTGAAGACGCATCGTTAAAAGTATAGAACATGCCATGCACACCGGCATTCAGCGATAACTTTTCGGTAAAGCGGTATTTACCCTGAACATATGGCTGCAATAACCAGCTTGCTCCATCGTAATCGCGCAGTACTTCCCAACCGGGGCGATTTTCACGGGTTTCGAGAAACGTATTTAGTCCGTTTTGCTCTGCCAGGAATCCGCCTCGCATGGTAAACCGCGTACTTAGTTTTGAATTGATGTAAGTAGAAAAACGCAACCCGGTGTTCTTTGTTTCCTGATTCATTACATACTGTCGCTCGGCCAATGAATCGTAGTATTTATATATTTGGCCTTCGTTGCCGGTATATGAATATGACAATACCGAACGGATATAAGAATTGCGCCCTACATCGATGGTATGTTTTAAACCAACTACCCCTATGCGCGATTTAAAGTAAGTATCTTCATCTTTATTGGCAAACAGATCTGCAGAATCGAGATCGGCGCCAATGAAATCAATATTACTGGTGCCACCCATACCAAAGATGCCAAACTTACCAAGCTTTGAGTTGGCGAAATTGATATTGAAAATAAGGTCCTGGTACTTGGGCACGGCTTCGGTACCAAACTTTAATCCTACCTGCTGGCCTAACTGGGCAAAGGAATAGCGATAGCCCACCAGGAATGAAGAACCGTTCTTCTTTTTACTTAAAGGCCCTTCTATCATTGCTTCCAATCCGCTGAACATATTCAACTGCAGCGTTTTTTCCACTTTATCTTTATTACCCGAACGCAAGGAAAGATCGAACACGGCGCCGCTGGCGTTGCCATATTCCGCAGGGAAAGCGCCGGTATAAAAATCGGAGTTCTTCAACGCATTGGTGTTAAGTGCGCTTACTGGTCCGCCGGTAGTACCCAATGTTGTAAAGTGATTAGGGTTAGGAATGGGCACTCCTTCCATTCGCCATAATACTGCAGTGGGAGAATTACCCCGTACAACGATATCGTTGCGTGAATCGTTGGTAGAAGACACGCCGGCAAAATTGCTGGCCAGCCTGGCCGGGTCGTTTCGTCCGCCCGCATAGCGGGTTACTTCGTCCATACTGAACGACCGCGAACTACTACCTGCAAATTCATTCAGCGCCATGCCCTTTCTTGCTTTGGGTGCCGTAACACTTACTTCGTTCAATGTGCGAATAGATTCTTCGAGTGAGACATCGAGGATCACCTGTTTGCCAATGGTCACCAACACTTCGGGAATGGATACCGGTTTATAACCTATTGAAGTGAACGAGATGCGCTGACGGCCAACCGGCACATTCACCAGGGTGTAATTGCCGGTTGAATCGGTGGTAACACCCATCGACAACCCGGTTACCATTACACTAACGCCGGACAGCGGTTTTTCTGAAGCCTTGTCGAGAACAGTACCTTTTACTGTTTGTGTGGTTTGTTGCGCCTGCAGGCAGATAGTGGTTAACATACCTATCGCCAGCGTGGCCATGTAAGAAACTTTTAATAGCATAAGTTGGTGGTTACTTTATGCTTCAAAAATCCTTAAGAAGTGTTTGTTGAAAAAACGAAGTAGGCTAGTTCTTAGATTGATTCGACATCACGGGCTTTTTTGTAGATGACAGAGTTTATGGTTCATTGTTCACTGCGCGGTTGTTGAGTTATCAACAGGCGGCTTTCGTTTACCGGTTACAGGCCCCTCCCCTGCCCCTCCCCCGGTAGGGGGAGGGGAATCCCATCAACTTTTCAACTCCTTGTCAACTTGTCAACATGTCAACTTGTTAACTTACTATAACTTATGACTAATAGCCTTCGTCAGCTCCTCCTTATAAAAATCACTTACAGGAATGATATGCTCACCAATATACACGCGGTTCTTACGAATGAAAGTTATTTTATCTATGGCCACCATAAATGATTTGTGCACGCGAACGAAGCGGGTTGCGGGCAGTTTATCGGCCAGCGATTTCATGGCCAGTTTGGTGATAACGGGTTTGTCGTTTTGGTGCAGATAGATCTTCATATAATCTCTTATACTTTCAATATGTGTGATCTCCTGCACAGCGATCTTTACCAGGCTGTACTCTACATTTACAAAGAAATAATCACTGGTTGTTTGCGCTACCGGCGCCAGAGCGCCTTGTTTTTTCAGCTGACAAAAATCCGCAGCTTTGTTTACTGCCCGTAAAAAACGCTCAAAGGTCACCGGCTTTACCAGGTAATCCAACACATCGAGTTCAAAGCCTTCCAATGCATACTTTTTAAACGCAGTAATAAAGATCACCACTGGTTTATAGGTAAGGGATTGCAGGAACTGGGTGCCGGTAACACCCGGCATTTGAATATCGAGGAAGATGAGGTCAATGGGCTCGCGCCGCAATACATCCATAGCCTCGTACGCGTTCTTACAACGCTGTACCAGGTGCAGGAAGGGAATACGTTTAATATTATCTTCCAGCAGATCGAGCGATAATACTTCATCATCAACAGCCAGGCATTTAATCATGGGTTACAATTTTAAGGGAGGCATGAAACCAGTTGCCTTCTTTTTGCGCAGCTAACTGGTGTTTACCGGGATACAGGATCTTCAACCTGCGTTCGAGATTGGTTAACCCTATGCCTTTTGTTTTATCGGCCACCTGGGCCGTATAAGCAATGGTTTTATTTGAAACCGATAACGATACTTCTTTTTCTGCCACCGCCAGTTCAATATTGATCTCCGGCTCCTCAGCCACATTTACCCCATGCTTAAACGCATTTTCAATTAAGGGTATCAGTAACATTGGTTCTATTATATGCGAATAATTTCCCGGCTGCACCATAAACAGGATCTTCACCGAATCGCCAAAACGCATTGTTTGCAGATCGATATAACTGCGTATATATTCCACCTCTTTATGCAGGCTCACCTTTTCTTCATCAGAATCGTACAACATATAATGCATCAGGTTCGACATTTTTAACAACGCCGGCTCCAACAGATCAGACTTCTTGCGCGCCAACGACACCATACTATTGAGCGCATTGAACATAAAGTGCGGACTAACCTGCGAGCGTAAAAAAGAAAGCTCCATAGTGAGGGTTTCTTTTTGTAACCGTTCGGTTTGCATTACGTCGACCATAAACCGGTAACTGGTGGCGGTGCCAAATACAAACAAACCGATAAATATTTTCACCACTATACCAGCAAAGATCGCGTACCAGGGCAGTTCTCCTGCTATCACCATAATACAACCAGGAACCAATGCGAAAAAAAAGCTGATACCAAGAATGGCAAGCACATATGCAGCCACCCGTTTTTTTAATAAAAACCGCGGATACAATACGTAAGCACTAAAATAGAAACCCACTGTTTGCAATGCAGTAAAAATGATGGTATGCCATTGCAGGTAATTGGGCTTATCGGTATCCTTGAGGGGCATAATAAAAATGGGCACCATTACAATTAATGCGGTGCACAAAATATGCAGTAAGATATAAACCAGTTTTCTTCGCGACATGATAATACGAAAATAGATTTTTTAGCTTTATATGGTTTGTGTGAATGATAACCGGGCCTTTTCTGGCGACGAAATTTCCTATTTTGAAGATGAGTTCATAGTTCTTAGTTCTCAGTTTTTAGTTCTTTTGTTTCAAACGGCGGACAAATAGCAAAACACCTCCATATTGTTACCGGTCCCGCGGCCAGGACCAACTTGTAAACTGACCAACTGACCAACTTACAAACTGAATAACTGGTATTCCCGGCAACAGGTAACTGGTAACCGGAAACCATTCACCATTCACCAACTTCATTTTTAATGATTTAGCTCAGTTTTTAGCTTTTCCCGGCCCTTCTACCCTATTTTTGCCACCCTTTCAAAGCCCCAAGCAAGCAAAACAGCCCCCAATTGTTAAAAAAGTAGCTTTTCCTAGCCCTTTCTACAGGTTTACCCTGATATTTCCCCACCGGTAGCATAAGTAATTTTTGTGGATACATTCTTTAATTGTTATTTTGACACGAAATGGGACACGAGGGCGATCCAGGCAATACCTTTACCGCTCTTCATCCCAATCGGGTCTTCAATAAAAACACAACTGTTTTAGTTGCCGATATGAAAAAAGAAAATTATGTAATAGGGGTTGACTATGGCACCGATTCAGTGCGGTCAATCATCGCCAACGCTGCCAATGGGCAGGAAGTAGCATCTGCAGTATTTTATTATCCCCGCTGGAAAGACGGATTGTATTGTAACCCGGGTGTTAACCAGTTCAGACAGCATCCGCTCGACTACCTGGAAGGCCTGGAACAAACCATTACCCGTTGCTTACTGCAGGCGGGCCCTTCAGTAACGGCCAACATCAGGGCCATTTCAGTGGACACAACTGGTAGTACACCCGTAGCGGTAGACGAAACCGGCACGCCCCTCGCCCTGTTGCCGCGTTTTGAAAAGAACCCCAACGCCATGTTCGTGCTGTGGAAAGACCATACATCGGTTCCCGAAGCAGCCGAGATCAATGCGCATGCTGAAAAATACGATATCAACTACCTGCAATATGTAGGTGGTATTTATTCTTCAGAATGGTTCTGGGCCAAGCTGTTGCACGTTTTGCGTGAAGACAGCGAGGTACGTGAAGCATGTCATTCATGGGTTGAACATTGCGATTGGATCCCCTTCGTGTTAACAGGCGGCAAAAAAGTTGCTGACATGAAACGCGGCGTATGTTCAGCCGGGCACAAAGCCCTGTGGGCTGCTGAATTCGGCGGCTTACCTCCTGAACAATTCTTTACCGATCTTGATCCGTTGTTAACCGGATTTACCGAAAGACTTTTCTCAAAAACATATACATCTGACCAGGCTGCCGGCACATTAAGTAAAGAATGGGCCGAAAAACTGGGACTTTCTACCGACGTGGTGATCGGTGTTGGCGCTTTTGACGCCCATATGGGCGCCGTAGGCGGACAAATTGAACCCTACCACCTGAGCAAGGTAATGGGTACCTCTACCTGCGATATGCTGGTAGCACCACTGAAAGAAGTAGAAGGCAAACTGGTGAAAGGTATTTGCGGACAGGTGCCTGGTTCTGTGATCCCCGGCATGATGGGGCTGGAAGCCGGACAAAGCGCCTTTGGCGATGCATACGCCTGGTTCAAACAAGTGCTTACCTGGCCTTTACAACATGTATTAGGTCAGTCGACTATCGTAAATACAGAAACTGCCAAAGCTATTATTGAGGAAACTGCCGACAAGCTGATCCCCGAATTAAGTAAACAGGCAGCGCAAATAGAGATCGATGAGAACAGCGAACTGGCAGTTGACTGGTTCAATGGCCGTCGTACCCCCGATGCCAGCCAGGAGCTGAAAGGCGCCATTACCGGCCTCAATCTTGGCAGCGATGCACCACGTATCTTCAGAGCTATTGTAGAAGCTACCTGCTTTGGCGCTAAAGCCATTGTTGACCGCTTCAACAACGAAGGTGTTCCGGTAAAAGGGTTGATAGGACTGGGTGGTGTGGCCAAAAAATCGCCGTTCATTATGCAAATGATGGCCGACGTTATGAACATGCCTATCCGCATTCATAAATCAGAACAAACCTGCGCCCTTGGCGCCGCTATGTTTGCCGCTACTGCTGCAGGTATATATAATAAGGTAGAAGACGCCATGAATGCCATGGGCCAGGGCTTCGATACCACTTACTACCCCGACAAATCGAAAGTAGCCCTGTACGCAGCCCGCTACAAAAAGTATCACAATCTGGGTGGGTTTGTTGAGAGTACCGTGAAAGCTAAATCAAAAGAAAAAGCATTGTCAAATTAAATACAGGTTACAGGTTTCAAGTTGCAGGTTACAGGGAATACAAATACAAGTCCTTGCAACCTGCAACTTGTAACCTGAAACACTTTCCCTATCATGAGCAAGTATCAACACATACAAGACGCCTGTTACAAAGCCAATATGCAGCTACCAGAACTTAACCTGGTATTATTCACTTTTGGTAATGTAAGTGTAGCCGACAGAGCGCTCGGCGTTTTTGCTATTAAGCCAAGCGGTGTTCCCTATAAGGACCTCACCCCTGAAAAGATGGTGATCGTTGATTTCGATGGCAACATCATCTCTGGCGATCTGCGCCCTTCAAGCGACACAAAAACACACGCCGTATTATATAAAGTATGGGATAAAATCGGCGCAATTGTTCATACGCACAGCACTTATGCTACAGCGTGGGCACAGGCGCAACGCGATATTCCCATCTTTGGCACTACCCATGCCGATCATAACACGGTAGATATTCCCTGCGCACCGCCCATGAGCGATGACATGATAAAAGGGAACTATGAGTATGAGACCGGCTACCAGATCATCAATTGTTTCAGGGAAAGAAAACTGTCGTACGAGGAAGTGGAAATGATCCTGGTGGGCAACCACGCGCCATTTGCCTGGGGTAAAAATGGCGACAAAGCCGTATACAACGCCGCTGTTTTGGAAGAAGTAGCCCGTATGGCTTATCTCACCGAACAAATTAACCCAAAAGCGCCCCGGTTAAAAGATGCGCTTATTGAAAAACACTGGCAGCGTAAGCATGGTAAAGATGCTTATTATGGTCAGTAGAACCTTTGTATTTCAATATCACATTAGCATATTAGCAAATTATCACATTAACAATAGCATTACGTCGAAAACTGACGATTGCACAATAAATACGCATTATGGAAGATCTGAAAAAACTGGAAGTTTGGTTTGTAACAGGCAGCCAGCACCTGTACGGCGAAGAAACCCTGAAACAGGTTGCCGAACACTCAATGCAAATTGCCAAATCAATTGATAAAGACCCAGCCATTCCGGTACGGGTTGTTTTTAAACCTGTAGTTAAATCGCCCGAAGAAATTTACCAGGTTTGCCAGGAAGCAAATACAACTACTACCTGTATTGGTATCATTGCCTGGATGCACACCTTCTCCCCCGCTAAAATGTGGATCGGCGGTTTGAAAGTGTTGCAAAAACCCCTGTTACACCTGCACACCCAGTTTAACCGTGATATTCCCTGGAGCAGCATCGATATGGACTTCATGAACCTGAACCAAAGCGCCCATGGCGACCGTGAGTTCGGCTTTATGGTTAGCCGCATGCGTTTGAATAGAAAAGTGGTTGTTGGCCACTGGCAGGAAGCCCAGGTTATAAACAGCGTAAGTGTTTGGATGCGCGCTGCCGCCGGCTGGAACGACTGGCAAAACGCCCGCTTCTGCCGCTTTGGCGACAACATGCGCCAGGTAGCAGTTACCGAAGGCGATAAGGTTGAAGCTGAACTGAAATTTGGCTATTCTGTAAACGGTTATGGTATTGGCGACCTGGTAAAAGTGATCAATGATGTGAGCGACACCGCTATTACCGAAACAGCCGCTTTATATGAAGATATATATACCGTACAGGCTCCCCTTCGCAAGGGTGGTGAACGTCATAAAGAACTGCGCGAAGCCGCTAAGATCGAGATCGGGATGCGCAACTTCCTGAAAGCGGGTAATTTCAAAGGTTATACCGATACTTTTGAAGACCTGCATGGCATGGTGCAATTACCTGGTATCGCTTCTCAACGCCTGATGGCCGAAGGTTACGGTTTTGGTGGCGAAGGCGACTGGAAAACTTCTGCCCTGGTGCGCGCCATGAAAGTAATGGCAACCGGACTTAAAGGCGGTAACTCATTTATGGAAGATTATACCTACCATTTTGACCCCAATAACGCACTGGTACTGGGTTCTCACATGCTGGAGATCTGTCCTTCCATCGCCAACGACAAACCAACTGTTGAAATTCACCCACTGGGTATTGGTGGCAAAAGCGACCCTGTTCGCCTGGTATTTAACGCAGGCAGCGGTCCGGCCCTGAACGCCTCTATTGTTGATATGGGTAACCGTTTCAGACTGATCGTGAATGAAGTGGTAGCTGTTGACCCAATTGAAAGCCTGCCTAAATTACCGGTTGCGCGTGTATTGTGGAAACCCTACCCTGATATGAAAACAGGTTGTGCAGCATGGATTTTGGCGGGCGGTGCTCACCACACCGGCTACAGCCAGAACCTGACCGTAGAACATATGGAAGATTTTGCTGAAATGGCGGGAGTTGAGTTCTTATTGATCGGCAAAAACAGCAATTTGTACGATATTAAGAATCAATTAAGATGGAATGATCTGTATTATCGTCACTCGATTTAAAAATAATTCCACATATTGCAGCCTCAATTGCGAAAACTTCACCAAAATGGTGAAGTTTTCGCAAATAAAAGCGGAAAAAGCGCCTAAATAACAACAAACATTCATTCTTTAAAAACTTTTGCAGCCCACTATGAACACGCTTTCGTCAATTGACTACATTATTTTCGTCCTTTACTTCATATTGGTGGCCAGCTATGGCTACTATGTTTACAGGAAAAGAAAGACCGCAGAACACGACTCAAAGGCTTTCTTCCTGGCGGAAGGTTCATTAACCTGGTGGGCCATTGGTGCTTCGCTGATCGCTTCCAATATCTCTGCTGAGCAGTTCATTGGAATGAGTGGTGAAGGTTTTTTTGTTGGTACTGCGGTTGCAGCTTATGAATGGATCGCTGCAATAGCCCTTATCATCATTGCCGTATGGTTTATGCCGGTGTACCTCAAGAACAAGATCTACACCATGCCCCAGTTCCTGAAAACCCGTTACAACGATACGGTGGCATTGATCATGGCCATTTTCTGGTTATTCCTGTACATCCTCGTTAACCTCACCTCTATTCTTTACCTGGGCGCTACCGCTATCACCGGCCTGGTGGGCGATGCTACAGCCGGTACGCCTGAGTTCCAAAATATTTTACACCTTATTATGATCGGCCTGGCGGTATTTGCGCTGGTGATCACATTGGGTGGTATGAAGGTTATTGGTTATACCGACGTAATTCAGGTGGCCGTATTAATCATTGGTGGTTTAGCTACCACTTACCTGGCATTGACTGTTGTTGGTGTAAAACTGACTGGCAGCGATAGCGCCATCGCCGGTTTTAAAGCCCTGATGAACGATTCGCCGGAACATTTTAAAATGATATTGCCCAAGCCGGCAGCCACTACAGCTACAATCAATGATGCCCATAACCTGGATATTCAAAAATATGTGGTGTTACCTGGTATCGCTATGTACTTCGCCGGTCAGTGGATCGTGAACCTCAACTACTGGGGTTGTAACCAGTACATTACTCAACGCGCATTGGGCGCCGATCTGAAAACGGCCCGTACCGGTCTTATCTTCGCCGGTATGTTGAAACTGATGATGCCGGTGATCGTAATGTTGCCTGGTATCGCGGCTTATGTTTTACATAAACACAATGCGCTGCCTAATTTCAATGGTATTAAAGACGGTGCTTATTCAGCCGTTCTGGGCTTTTTGCCTTCAGGTTTGAAAGGTCTGTCTATCGCTGCGCTTACAGCTGCCATCGTGGCTTCTTTGGCCGGAAAACTGAATAGTATCTCTACCATCTTCACACTCGATATATATCATAAGTATTTCGGCAAGAATGATGACGAAAAGAAACTGGTGATCATGGGCCGGTATACGGTATTAGCCGCTATCATACTGGCTATTTTGTTTACCTGGAACGATCTGTTGGGTATAGGTGGCGAAGGTGGTTTTACCTTCATTCAGAAATACACCGGTTTTATTAGCCCGGGTGTATTCGCCATGTTCCTGTTAGGTATGTTCTGGAAACGCACTACAGGTACTGCTGCTATTGTGGGTGTGGTACTGGGTTTTGTGCTCGCCATCTTCTTCAATAACTATGCAGTTGGCATCTTTGGTAAAGAAACCTTGCTGTATACGGCTTATACTTATGAGAAACTGGAAAAAGGACAGGTTATTACAATAACTGAGATTCCCTTCCTTATCAACATGGGTTGGTCGTTTGTTATTACAGTAGCTGCCATGGTTGGTATCAGCCTTGCAGGTCCTAAAATAAATCCGAAAGCATTTGTGACCGATAAAAGCTTACTGAAACTTGATAACCGCACTATTGCATTAATTGTAATTACATTAATGTTACTGGCTGCGTTGTATGTTAAGTTCTGGTAGTTGATTCTACGGTAATGAAATAAACAAAAAACCTCACGATGTACATCGTGAGGTTTTTTGTTTATCGTAAAACGGCAAACGTGAAACGTGAAAGGGTTGCTGAACATTAAGACTCGCTTCTTCGGCAATCGTGAATCGGCAATCGGCAATGCGCCCTCGCGAGACTTGTATTACTCGTCAACTTTACTTCAACTTAACCATCTCACTTCCAGCCAACAAGAAACAACCTAAACCATAATCTTCAAAATCGGGGATCTTATCATAGGTTACCGGCTGGCCGTCCTTTGGTTCTTTACCAGTTCCCTGTACATAACCCAGCATACCATCGGGGTGAATACAATCTTTCATCATGGCGTTCCATGCTTTTAACATCGCAGGCCAGTAGGTTGCTTTATCAATGATATTATTGTTAATGCCCCAGGCCATACCATAAACAAACAACGCAGTACCGGTAAGTTCTTTACCGCCATAATTGGTTGAATCGGCCAGGCTCGCGTTCCAAAAACCATCGGTACGCTGCAGGGGAAGAACCGCTTTCAGCATGTCTTTATAATCCTGCAAATACTCATTATAGTGAGAATCGGTCTTTGGTAACATTTGCAGGGTGCGAACCAAGGCAGCTACCACCCAGCCATTGCCCCGGCTCCAGTAGCAATCATCGCCATTAGGCTCTTTATATGGGGGAACGAAATCCTTATCGCGCCACCAAAGCTTATCAGTCTGGTTGTACAATCCATTGCCGCCGTGTTTGTATTTACTGAAAGCATACATTTCATACATACGGCTGAAGTAGCTGGTGTCGTTGTATATAACACCTAAACGCACAAATACCGGCATAGCCATTTGCAGGGCATCTATCCAGTTCCAGTCGTCTACCTTTTCGGTACCCTTCATTATATCAATGGACTCTTTTATGTCTTTTATGCGTTCTTCTTTTTTATCCATCAGGTACAGGTCAATATAGGTTTGACCACAGCACTGGTTATCGGCATTACGGGTTTTTACCCCATCGCGCAGGCCCCAATTGTGTTTGGTACCCCAGTCGATGGCATAATTAAGATAATCTTTCTTTTTATCTACAGCATATAAAGCCATGAGCCCTTCGTAATACACGGCGCGCGTCCAAATATTGCTGGGGCGCTCCCGGTTGGTTACAATGCTTTTACCTGGGTCGGGCCACTTGTTCATGAAATACTGGTTGGTTAAACGCATTACCTTCAATACGTCTTTTTTTGCGGGCGCTTTCTGCGCCTGCACGGAAGCAGTCACCAGTAAGCCACCTGCCAATAAAAGTTTCATTCTGTTCAACATAATTACCTGATTAGCGAATTACTAAAATATTTGAAATCAAGACCTGTAAGGTGCGCCATTTGAGTTTGCCTTTGCAGTTGTTTCACGCGCTCCTGACAGGTCGGAACAAAGACTGACCAGACCTGTCAGGTCCAAGTCTACTCAAAAATTATTCAAGCTCAAGTGATGGACCTTACAGGTCTTATATGCTTAATTCAATTTCGGTTTTAGTTCATCCGGACTGTCCTTCGTATGCCCATCCCAGGTTTCGCGCGAAGGTTCAGTAAACAAAGCCTGCACGGCAGACAGCTCAACTGTTGATGACGGATTAAACTTCTCAGAGTGTACATAATTCATCAAACTTAATAATAACTGCTTTGTGGCCGGCCTGTCGTTTACGTTCTTAAGATCAATACTACTCATCAACAATTTGCCCTTCCCTACTTTGGCTTCCAGCAC
Organism: Niastella sp. OAS944; assembly: GCA_024809215.1. Classification (GTDB taxonomy): domain Bacteria; phylum Bacteroidota; class Bacteroidia; order Chitinophagales; family Chitinophagaceae; genus Niastella. The sequence continues at coordinate 454,769 of JANUBW010000004.1, forward strand.
CAATGCCAGTTTGCGGTTCAGGAACCAGGTATCTATTGGCTGAAGTAATGGTTTAAAGCCTTTCGGAAAATCTTCCAGGTGCATAACCTGCGCTTTGTTCACCACATCCCACCACTGCATATCGCTGTGGTAAGTGGCCGGAAAATCGTTGAATACCGGATGCTTTGGATCACATACAATACCCAGGGTATGGGGTGGACGCATTTTAAACCAGCTGGTATTCCAGAATACGGGAGTAAAGTAATTTACAACTTCTTTTCCTTTTACAATCTTTCCACCGGCCTGTAAAAACACCCGGCCGCCACTCTCAAGGGTAGCAATCGCTTTTGCATCCAATGTATCGCACATGTACACATTATTGACAAAGGCATAATCTTCATCCTCTCCGTAAAACACCCATACATTCCAATCGTTACCATAAGTAGTACCCGCCACACTCACATCGAGGTTCAACCGCATAGGGTCTTTTACATTCTTCAGATCAAACTCAATGGTACCAACAGGCAGGCAATTTCCAATTACATAATCTTTTTTATCAAAAGCGCCTTTTGCAAGCACTTTACCGGCGCCGTCTTTTATCACCCAGTTTATCACAGCATTCTTTAATTCTTTAACGCCATAATTGAACAGCTCAACCTGCGCAGTTAACTTTTCATTACTGGTGTAAACAAATTTAGGCATGCGCACAAGCGGTACCACCGCATTACAAAAACGGCTTATTTCCTTTGGCGTTACGTAAGGTTTGTTTTGCCAAAGTGCATTCAACATACCTACCAGGGCAGTACCCTGACCGGGAAAATCCTGCAAACCCAGTAATTGAAAACCAGCAAGCCCTTTGGTACGCATGGTCTTTTCAATTTCATTTTTATAACACAACACCTGCAGTTTTCCACTGGCCATTAAAAACTGTTGGGCCTGATTGGCCATACCATGATCGGCCAACAACTCGCGGAACAATTCGAAATTCTTTTCTTTATATACGCCGTTAAAACGACTGATCTCATTAAAATCGGGAAATACGCACCACTGCCCCATTTCATGGGTTATGTATGGCACGTTAAACTTTTGAACCGTTTCGCTATAATCTGAATTGCTTTCAGGCGCTGCGTTCACCCAGCTTAAACCACGTGCGCCGGCCTTTACCATATATTCATTTTCGGGCACCAGCGGCCAGCTATTACCTACTGACGCACCTGTATACACGCGGCGTTTGTCTTTCGCCTGCCAGTAGTGAATAATGTCGGTAAGGAATTTTACCTGGTTTTTACCGGCTGGTTCATTACCACCGGGCGCTTCCATACAGAAGGATGCATAATTACCATACCAATCGGCCATGCGATCGGTTTCTTCATACAAATACTTATCAATAGGTTTACCATCGCCCATAGAGGTACCATGATTCACCCAACCCGGCGCTTCGGGTTGTAAATAAAAACCTGTTTTATCGGCCGCTTTAAATGCCGCTTCGGGCGGGCACCAGCTATGAAAACGCATATGGTTCAAGCCATGTGCTTTGGCTGTTTTGAACTGCGCTATCCAGCCGGCTTCATCCATTGGCGGAAAACCGGTCAATGGAAACTCGCAGTTATTTACGGTACCGCGTAAGAAAACCGGCCGGTCGTTGATCGTAAAGCCAGTACCAACGATCTTGAATGACCGCATACCAAAGGTCACTTCCCTTTGCTCTTTTTGTCCGTTGGGCGCCTGTAAGGTAACCTGTAGTTTATACAAGGCGGGGGTGAACTCATCCCACAATTGTACCTTATTACCCATGGGTAACGTAAACTCCTCAGTAGTGACGGAATCCACAATTGCCGTTACCCGGTTTACTGCAGGTACCTGGTGCGCTACATTGGTATTAAAAGCAGCGGCGGCAAGCGACAGTTTTATAGTGCCACTCTGCGTTCCTTTTAATTTCACCAATACAATTGCCTGTTTTTTGGCCACATCAGGATATACCTGCACGTTTGCTATATGTACCAGCGGTTTTGCCTCCAATGCAATTTTACCTATAACGCCATTCCAGTTTCCCTGGGTATGGTCGGTTAAACTATGCGAATCGGGACCAACATTAACAGCCTTTATACGATTATCGATACGAATGGTGACAATGTGTTTGCCCGGCGTTAGTGAAGCCGAAAGATCATACACGTGCGGCGCCACCAGGCTGTTTTGCATGCCTGCTTCTTTTCCATCAACCCAAACCATGGTTTCGGTATGACATCTTTCAAGGAACAGTTCAACATGTTTACCTGCAAAGCCGGCGGGCACCGTCACTTCTTTCTGATACCAGGCTGCGCCCACATAATACTTATCGGGCGTAAGCCAGAAAGGAAATTTAAGATTATCGGGTTGCCGGTACTTTTCCATTCGGGGGTTGAAGTACCAACTGCTATCGTAAATACTACCGGTCCACTTTGTATTCAGGGTCACTTTATCGCCCTTACCGTTGGTAAGCATTGAACCAGGTAGCCGGGTACTGTCTGACAATTTTTTATTGAACCATTGCTCCTGTATACCTACATCATTTCGATCAATTTGAAAACTCCATTTACCGGCAAGTGAAATAGATTGGGCATGGGTTGAGTTAAATGCAAAGAATAAAACCAGGGTAAGCACCCTTTTAAAAGGGTACCCACCCTTACAATATAGAGACATTATCATCACTTCAGGTAATTTTTAAGATCGCATTTTTTGAGCTCTTTAATGCCTTTCACAACCATATCGGCATTGAGGGTAGAACCTTCTCTGTTAGGATGGGTATGATCGCCGGGAAAGAAATTTTTAACGGAGTCGGCGCCCAGTGCATCGTACCGGTCGGCAATATAATCATTCAACGGAATAAAGAACGCTTTACCGGCAGTAGCCACTTCCTGGGCCCATGTACCATAACTACCATTGGCGCGTTCTGTTTTTCCATTTTTATAAATATTGCGCGGCACAGGCGAACATACAATAGGAATGGCGCCTTTTGCCTTGGCGTCGTTGATGTATTTACGCATATACCAGCCGTATGTATGCACTACTTCATTCACTTTACGTATAGGGTTATAGATAGCAGAACTGTCTTCGCCAATTCCTTTTATAGTTCCGCGGGCGCGGGCAGTATCGTCGAGCGGACCGCTATCATTATGCCCGAACTGCATGATCACAAAATCGCCGCGCTTTAAGGTTTCAAGTATTTTATCCCAGCGGCCTTCGGTAATAAAGGTACGGCTGCTTCTGCCACCAATAGCATGATTTTGAACAGCTATACGGGTTGTATCGAAGCGGTCGGCCATAAAGCTGCCCCAGCCCCATAATTTACTATCGCCTTTACCACTGCCATTCTTTACGGTTGAATCACCAATGATGTACAGGGTTGGCCGGTTTGCCTGTATCAATACAAATGACGATACAAGTATGAATGCTGCAATGGCCATTACTGCCGGCAGCAACCTGCGCTTATTGTTATTGTGCATGCTATTTATTTTTTGCATTGTCGTTTTTACGCGGTTCAATGATGCTAATGTGTGGTTGCGGCGGCTGGCTCATGCCTTCGCCCATATAAAAACCAGGATGTGGTGGTTGGTTATACGCCACATTTTGCCAAACAATACTCAGGCGGTATTGCGGGTCCTGCATCAGTGTATAAAACTTGTGTGTGGTAGGAATAGTAGTGGTGAAAATGCGCAGCTCCTGGTTATCGCGGGTGCGGTAGATCACTTCTTCGCGCCAGTCGCCGAGAATATCGGCACTTAAACAGGGGTTCGATTTTGTGCCATTGTTATGCGCGCAATTAAAATCCCGCGCATCTAATAGTTTAACGGTAGAACTGTTGGCATAATCCCACTTGCCAATAAGGGAGCCATTCAGGACCTCACTCAGCACATCGCCATCCCAATAAATACCCATATTACAGGCGGGCGTTTTATCGGCAATCTTATTGCCTTTACAATCGAAGAGACCGGTTATACCCGCGCCGGCTACCCAGCACTCATAGCCTTTATAACGAGGATCAATATCCAGCGCACAGGCACGGCCGGGGCCTTCACCATCTTCGCCGGCAGCAATAGATGGTTTCTTCCATATTACTTCACCGGTCTTTGCATCGCGAAAATTTGCACCGGCATCGCCAAAGCGTTCCTGGGTGCCAAACACTTCTATACCGGGCCGCTCAGGATCGAGATCAGACACATGTAAGGCATCGGCATGGCCAATACCGGTTGTGTACATACCCTTACCATTATCATCAACCGTCATTTGTCCGTATATGATCTCATCCCTGCCATCATTATCAACATCGCTTACGGTTAAGTTATGGTTACCCTGCCCCGCATAGGCAGCATAGCCTTTTTCCGTATCAAACACCCAACGCCGGGTAAGCTTTTTATTGTTGAAATCCCATGCAGCTAATACACTACGGCCATAGTAGCCACGGCACATGACCAGGCTGGGATGTACGCCATCGAGATAAGCCACACAAGCCAGAAAACGATCAACGCGGTTGCCATAATTATCACTGCGGCCATTTCCGCCAGAGCCGCCCCAACCGTCTATCCGTCCGCGTAAGGGCACATAATCAGTTGTATATAATGCAGCGCCGGTTTTGCCATCAAATACGGTCAGGTATTCGGGGCCATCGAGAATACGACCACTGGCATTTACATAGTTCTTTGATGAATCGCCAATAACTTTACCTTGTCCATCAATAGTACCATCGGCTGTTTTCATGGCAATCTCTGCACGCCCATCGCCATCGAGATCGTACACCATAAACTGGGTATAGTGTGCACCTTCGCGAATGTTCCGGCCTAAATTGATCTGCCATAAGAACTCGCCATTAAGCGTATAGGCCTGAAAGATGGGCGGATCGGTTATGCCATTGTGTGAATTATCGTGTCCTTTACCGGTTTGATGCAGAATGATCTCATAGGTACCATCGCCATCGAGGTCGCCAACACTGGCATCATTGGGCGCATAACCGGCAGGTGTTTTTAAAGGAATGGAAATATAACCTTGTGCAGCCGGTTTTACGGTATACACACGGGCATCTTTTACTTCTTTACCATTTACTATAGCTGCTATCTGATAAGTGTATGTTTGGGTTGAATCGGCTTTATCGTCGAGAAAGGAAGTTGCGGTGGTAACCGGACTGGTATTTAATTTAATGGCCTTGCCATGGTTAACCGAGCGGTAGATATTAAAACCAATATTACTGGCATCGGTTGCCAGCAATCGCCAGCTTACAAAATTGGCGCCTTTGCCATTGGGCATGGCCACTACGCCCCGGTTCAGGTATTCCATTTGGCGTTGCGAAAAAGCCATTATGGGCAATGAAAAAGCAAGAAGCAGGAAAAGCTTTTTATACGGCTTAAGCATGTAATCGTTATTTATTGGTTGGTTTATTTAGAACATGTAGCAACATTCTAAGCGCCTTTTTTCTGAATGGTTTTGGGCCTCCCCCCATTCCCCCTCCGGTGGAGGGGGGCTACATTTTAAGTAGCCAATTACCACATCATCTTAATAAAGACGATTCCCTGCCGTGGGAGTTGCATGTTCAACTGCAATAAACCATTTTTTGTTTTTACTTTAGAAGTACCTGTCTGTTTCAGCTGTCCGGCCTTTTGCAATTGCGCTATTTGTTGTGCCGTTGGCTGTTGGGGCGAGCCCATTTTTTTCCATACCTCATATGAATTACTATTATCACTATCTATTTTATATTGTTTTACCGTAATTTCTTTACCAGGTAAACCAGTGCAATGTAATTGTACATTGGCGGGCACACCGGTGGTGTCATCGTCATGATAATTCCAGATCATAGCCGATGCGCCACGTATATCCTTTGCAGCAATAGCGCCAATATCGGTAGTAGCATTACGCACACCCGAATCGCGAACGCTGAATAAAGGATACATACGATCACTTGTCACTTCTACTCTTCTTCCGCTCATCATGCCAAACATTCTGAACACGTTTAACACGGGTTTATCAACCCCATTGGTAGCGAGGTCGCGAAAGCCATAAAACCAGGGCTGGTCCTCAAACTCAAACGACCAGGAAACAGCGCCCAGCAGGTTCACATTAAAATGATCGGCCAGTAAATATTTGCGTGCAAAGGAGGCAGCAGTATATGAAGAATACATAGTGCCGTTGCGATAGGCATTCTCCGGATTGGTGGCCATGCCACAGGCGGCACAACCTTCGGGGTCACTCTCACCTATAACAATGGGTAAATGTTTCAGCTCAGCAAATGAGGCTACTATCTGAAACCCGCTGGCGATATCGCGCATTTGATTGCTGATGCCCATGCGTACATGACCATTTACAATTTTAGGCGCGCCCTTGGCATGAAAGGCAATAAAATCAATAGGTGCGCCAATAGCACCGGTGGCGGTATTGGTATCACTGATGCAATGTTTTAAAAATGTTTTCAAAAATTCAGCAGCGCCTTTACCCGATGGCCCCGTTACATGTGGCCCGCCGATACGGGCTTTGGGCAATGCGCGCCTTACCGCATCAGAAGAATAATCGTACAGTTTACAATACTCTTTTACATCGCCATGAAAATAGCTGCTATTGGGTTCGTTCCATAATTCCCAATACCAGCTTTCTACTTCCTGCTGTCCATATCGGCTTACACAATGTTTTACCCATTCATATATAAGCGCTGCCCATTTTTTATAATCAGCCGGCGGGTACGACCAGCCGGTAAATATTTTGCTGTAGGGTTGTCCCGGTTGCCAGTCGTGTTTGTATGGTTGAGGATGGGTTGAAAGCGCTTCGGGCATAAAACCAATTTGCGCCAATGGCTTCATACCGCGTTTGATGTATGTATCAAAAATACTATCGGTAATGGTCCAGTTATAAATGGGATTTCCATTGGCATCTTCGGTATAGGCGTTGGTACTACCCCATTTCAAAGCGGCCTTGCCATCGCCGGTGGTCAATAAGTTATGGGCGCGAACATAAACCGGTACAGGACTTAACGCAGCCAGTTCCGACAACAACTTTTTGCCGTCTTTCATATAAGTATAATTCGGTTCATCATAACCGAACCAGGCCCATATGGGTTTCATATCACCCGTTTCTTTTGCGTAGTTTATTTGTACAAGCGCATTATCCTGCGCATTGGCATTACATGCAATGAAGACAGATATGGCAATTACAATTCGTTTTATAAAGCAAGGCATACGTTGTTATTTATAGAGACTTCATATTTTGCGAGTTGCTCACCTGCAATGCAGCACCATCTGCCCCTGAGAACGATACATTATTAAACACCCAACCTGTAGCATAACTCACCGTGCCGGCGCTGTTGCCCTGTACCTGTACATTGTTATAATGAAAATCTTCGAGCAGCGATTCTTTTAAACCGGCTGCATTCACCACCTTCTTCACCCCTACTGCTTTTATATCGGATACATAAACCTGTTTAAAATGTGGTATACCTTTTTCAACAGGTTCCACTTTTGTAAGCATTACTTTCCAGTGCTGTGGCAGCGAATCGTAATTGTAACCAGCGGGCAAAGTGGAATAACTGTAAGCGGGGTTCCAGTTCATGGTGAACTGAAAGGCCGTACCTACGCTATCCATTTGAATATTACGGAAATGAATATCTTCTATAGTTCCGCCACGGGTGGTGGCCGATTTTATATGCAAGCCATTGCCTGTGCCTTTACCAATTAGATCGGTAGCCCATACATGCCTTATACCGCCTGACGTTTCGCTGCCAAGGGTAAGCAGCCCACCGCCTTTACGGGCTATGCATTTGCGTATCACAACAAATTCGGTGGGTTTGTTTACGCGCAGCCCATCGTAATCGCGACCGGCCTTTAAACAAAAATCATCATCATTACAATCGATATCGCATTTTTCGATGAGCACCCAGGTTGATGAATCAACATCTACCCCATCGGTACTGGGGCCTTTGCCATCTTCATTATTGCGAACGACAATACCATTAACGGTTATATAAGAGGAATACAGCAATTGAACCGTCCAAAAACCGGCGTTCTTTACGGTAACACCCACCAGTGAAACATCAGTAGAATTTTGAACAAGGATGGTACGTACGCGTTTGGCGTCGTAGTCAACGATCCAGCGCAGGCCTTTGGCCTCATACTCCTTGCGCATGGTCCAGTATTTATCCCAGCAAAATTTGCCGCGGGCATTGATAGTGCCGGCACCAGTGATGGCTGCTTTGTTTTGCCCAATGACATTGATGAGGGCTGCGGGCCATTTCATTTCAATGCCGGCAATACGGGTGTCAATTTCGGGATAGTCGGCAAAATTTTGGCTGCCCAAAATTTCTACTCCTTTATCTATTTGAAGTTGTACGTTGCTTTTTACAAAAAGAGAACCGGTTACATAGCTACCGGGGGTAAATACCACAACGCCGCCTCCAGCAGCGGCGCAGGCATCGATGGCGGATTGAATTGCTATTGTATTTAGCGTTTGTCCGTCACCTTTGGCTCCATATTTATTTACTGAAAAGGTTGTTTTGGAGGAAGGGAATTTGCGGGCGCCTGTTTTCTTTACCCAGGCTGGCTCTTTATCAAACGGCTGGCCTTTCACACTATTTATAGTACTACAGGCAAAACACGTTAAAATGGCAATTTTAAAGAAAGTCAACCGTTTGATCATCTACGCACCTATTAAGGCTTGTAAAATTAGGGGAAACGGGAACGCCACTATCCTGTTGCATCCTGTCATTCTATGAGGCATGTTACAGGGTTGCAGGTGATTCTATATTAGGAAAATGTTGCAGGTTACAAGTTTCAGGTTACAGAGGTGTAAGTTGTGACTATTGGGAACATAGGTATGTGTTACCGGTTTCCTGTTTACCAGGGCATGAAAATCGAACACTCCGCCAATTATCGTTCACTCCGAAATTTTTGCCTTGAAACTGGTACCTGCATTTTGTATTCCCCCGGCAACTGGTACCCGGCAACCGGCACCTGTATTTGTATTCCCTGTAACCTGTATCCTGTAACCTGCAACTTCTTGTATTACTGCTTTAATAATTCCTGAAGCTCTTTATTCGTGATTGTAACAACCGTTCCATGCCTAATCCCCTTAGGCATTTCCAGCTTATCAGATACTTCTGTCCAGTTTACCAGGTCGGAAGAAGTTATGGCGCCATACTTATGTTCGGTGTATTTATCGAAATAAACGATCCACTGTTTGCCTTCTTTTAGTACAGTTGGCCCTTCTGCCCAATATTTACCAGTGATAGGCGCCGAGGGCGCGGTATAGCCGCCGGTAAGGCTATTGCTGGTTGAAATGCGTAAATTCTTTTGCGGTGGATAGCGGGTCTCATCTTTCAGGAACATCACATACTGCTTTCCATTTTTTTGTATGGTGGCGTCTATTACATTAAAGCCATGGTCGTATAAAATAGCGGCCTTACTGTATGTTTTGAAGTCTTTTGTTGTAACATAATACATCCGGTGGTTGTACTTTTCATCGCCGGCGGAGTCACCTTTGGGAAAGCGGCCGGGAATCGTGGTGGCCCAATAGATCATATACTGCTTTGTACCGGCATCGTAAAAGATCTCCGGCGCCCAGCAATTGAGCGTGGTGGGTTCATGCTCCATTACAGGTATAGCCTGTTGTTCGCTCCAGTGAATAAGGTCTTTGGAAGAAGCGTAGCCAATGGTACGTTCGTTCCAGCTAACCGTCCACACCATATGGAACAGGCCATCGGCGCCGCGAATAATGCATGGGTCGCGCATCAGCTTATCTTTACCAGCTGTAGGCGTTAAAAAGGAGCTGTCCTTTTTCAATGCCTGCCATTTAAAGCCATCGGTGCTGTAAGCCAGGTGCAGGCCATCTTCACCATTGCCTTTAAAATAAGAGAACAGGTAAACCGATTTGTTTTTTTGCGCGGTTGCAATTGTGATCTGGGTCAGGAGAAGGAGGAACCAAATTGCTACTTTCATTATGGGACATCGTTTAGCCGGCTAATATAAGACAAATGAACAATATCAAGTGTCAATTGAACGCTAAACCGATTTGTAAAGACAGTTTTTAGTTCCACAATGCGGGGCCAGGCTATTATTGCCTATTGTCCATTACCAATTGATTATTAGCCAGGCTTTCGTTAAACAGATGCAGCTTAGCAATAATACCGGTAACCAGGTTTTTAATTGTAACAATAACAACAATTAACAAAAAGCTCAATACAAACATGCCGCCGGCGAATTGAAAGGGATCTACATTATACCAGGCAGGTACTCCAGATGCAGTGGGCCAGTCGACCACGGCAAGACCGCGCAACTTAAATTCAATAAATGTGGCGGTAACAAGTAATGTGTTAAGAAAGGACGCTACGATGAAATAAGGCCAGTTTTTTTTCATTGGAAGGTGATGTGACAGGTTTATAAAAATGGTTAATTTAGGTCTACATGTTGATGTCGTCGTAATACACCAGGAACCACTTTCCATCTTTCAGCTTGAACCTGCGCTCTACTTTAAAACCGCTCTGATCGATCCAGAATTTTTCGGTGACGAGTGAATCGGTCATTGTAAGGCTGTGTTTACATTCTGAAGTATCGGGATCGAGCGCTACCGGAGTTTTAAGGAATTCCCAGTTCTTTTTTGACCAGTGGGCGTTTTCGAGGTCATTTACACATTGTCCATCAATTGGGAAGGGTATTCTTGAAAGCTGAAAAACGGAGTCGGAATGAAACTGGGTATTGAAACTATCGAATGATTCTGCACCGGGAATATTGTTAATGGTTGCGATGGTTGGTGGGGCCTGAATAGGTAACGGCGATTTTTTCTTATCGCTTCTGTTACAGGCAAACAAAACGCTTACAAACAACGGTAGAAACTGGTAAGGTTTCATAGCTAACAAATTAGGTTTTAGAATAATATCACACCTTCCTTCGTTTTAATCTAAAACCAAATATTGTTCCTGATCCCTGTAATGGGGAAAACTTATTTAAGGCCGACTAGTGGTTGACAGGTTGACAAGTTAACAAGTTGACAAGGTTCTCCCGTGCAACAGCCTGATTGAAAGCATAAAGACCGATAAGCGAAACTAACAACCACTCCATCTGCCCCCTGGTAAAAGCCAGAACACAAAAGCGATCAATAGGATCTCAATGATCCAAATTAAAAGCAGGTTATCTTCTATGAAATATTTAACCATCCAGTCTAACCCAATAAACATACATAATGCGAGTATCAGGAAGAACACCAGAATTATACTAAAACCGCCTGATTGGCTATTGTCTACAATGCCTAATATGGTGAAAAAAAGTGCAATCACCGCAGCTAAGATGCAGGGAGTAATATAATATAGCCAAGGTTTGTTCATACTAAAATGATAGGGAATAATTGTAAGGGATCCGTTTAATGCGAAATGTACATAAACATCCCGACCAATGCTACAAGCCCAATTAATTCAAGAATCCATAGATGGAGTACGTTGCCGTTTACTACACGTCTTACCAGGTAGTCAGCAATTAAAAGCATAACCAATACACAACCATAAACGATCATTGCAAAGCCACTCGACCTGTCCCCTTCCTGGTCTCCGCTATAGCCAGCGTAAACCCCAAATAAGCAAAATAACGAAGCCAATATAAAAGGGGTGATATAATATAGCCAACGTTTGATCATACTCATTTACAACATTCTATGCTTAAGCCAGAGGACCATTATTACGACAATAATTACTTCAATGATCCAGATATAAAGCAACCTTCCTTTTGTTAGCATTTTTACAAGGAAGTCGGCCACTAAAAGAATTGCCAGGGCCGGACCCAAAATGATCACATATATAAAACTCCATCCACCCGAACTTTGCATACCGGCAAGCCCCGTGACTATGCCGATTATACAAATCACTGAAGCCAGTATACAAGGAGAAATATAATATAGCCAGTGTTTATTCATACGATTTTACAATTTACCAGCCCATTAGCTTATTAACCAATACCTCAGGCCACGAAAGAAGTACAAGCCAATTGCTATCAATATGGCCTCGATGATCCAGATATAGATAATATTCCCCTTTGTATACTTTTTTACCGGCCAGTCTATTATTACCGGCATTAGTAAGGCGCCAAACATCTCAATCATTGGCGAATAAAATCTCCAGCTAATAAATGCAAATAAGGCCTGATAGCCGATAACAATTTTAACCAATACAACTATGGCCAACAAGATACAGGGCGAAAAATATAGAGCGGATGCTTTTTCATAAGGATTGTATTAGGGGGTTAACAACCTACACTAACATGCCAGCCCATCAGTTTCAGTACTTCGTTACTACCAGCCGGTTTTGATAAATACAAGGCAGGCGCTTCTACATTATAATGATGTGAAGTATTTATGATAAGATCAGGAATATTATCACCATCGATATCACCGGTAAATAAAACTTCGACCATTACATCATCAAAGCTGCGACATGACACCAGCAACTGGGTATGTTCGCTGCCATTTATAGTGGCCTTTATAAATAACCGGTAACTGGTTACAATGTAATACTCGTCGTTGGGCCTTTCTTTACGCTTATTACCTGTTGCATATAAAGTGTAGGTAATACCGTTGTTGGTATAAGTGACAGATTCACCGGGCCACACAATGTTCTTGCTAAGAGAAACCGGTTTTATCTGATGTTTCTTGATGCCGTTCACCCCGGCAAAAAGCAACAATGAAGTATCGGTATTGGTGGTCTTTACTTCCCAGCCGGTTGGTTTTCCCGCTTCATCTTCGGCAACGGGGTCCTCTACCCTTTTTGTAGTAATATGGGTAGTATCGATATAATAGCCATCCTTATTCTGAAATATACCGTACCAGTTACGGCCGGCATCTTCCCTGCTTACCTCATCTTCATGAAATTGTCCGGTAGTTAATATAGTGGCGGGATAATTTTTAAGCGTAGAATCATCACCAAAGCTTGCTAATGGATAATTGGGAAAGTTGGGATCTTCGTTGTTCCCATCAGCATTCGCATAATATTCGTCGGCCTTTACGCTCCCTGCAGGCATAGCACTGTCTGCAGCGTCCATAGAGTCGGCCATGGCAAAAATGTCTTTGCCTACGGGTTTTTGTTTTGCTTCGCCGGACTTACAAGAAATGAAAGATGCGAATAGGGATAAACGAATTATGTTTTTTAACATATAGGGGTGGTTCTAAGCGTAAATATAACTCACCGGGAAATAGGTAGCAAGAGGGAGGAAAAAAGTTAACAAGTTGACTGGTTGACGAGTTGACGAGGAGTTGAAAAGTTGATGGAGGTGATAGAGGTGATAGAGGGAATACAGTTTTCAGTTCATAGTTCTTAGTTCATTGGCGCTATTGCCGACTTGTTCGCCGAAGCTTTGGCGTAGGCGAATTGCCGAAAACAGCCGATTGCCGATTCACGATTGCCGAGTAGCGTTCCAAACGTACAAGGGAGTGACACAAGCGGCGGCGATAGTAGTACAAGAGCTGGTAAACATTATTCATAAATCCGGCCCATTTCAAGCAATTCTCCCAAAGTTTGCCAGCTTACGTTAAACTCTTTTTCATCATCCTCTTCATTATCTAAAATGCCTCTTGTACCACATTCTAAATTAGCCATTGGGTCAAAATTATACCACCGGTTGCCTGTTTCTGAATCAATGCCCAAAAACCTCATTTCATCTTCGAACTGATCACCGCGCATTTTGTGCAGCTCTGCAATTTGAAAATGTAATACAGCGATTGAATAATCGATCCCGGTTTTGTCTGAAACTACCGTTTTGTCAATACCTACATTAATTTCAGCGTTGTTAAATTTTTTACTCATTATATTTTCATCAGGAGCGGCCTCAATGCCTAGCCATTCCTCATTAAATTCTTTGGGTTCTGCTAAAAAAGCTTCCTGAATAAGTTTCAGAAGCAGATCAGCTGTGAGGTTTTGTGCTTTCTCTTCTTCAACCAACTTTAAAAGCGCCAGTAAGTAAGTTTCAAGATCCCTGTTTTGATAGTCGTTTTGAAGATTGCAAATATGTTCGTAAAATGTATTGTATGTCATTGGTCTGAAAGTTGAAAAGTTGATGAAGGTGATAAAGTTAAAGCTCCTCCGAAACAACATTAACAGTATCTCCACCTTCGCTTATCGCCCAAATTTGCAAGGTATCGTAACCGTTACATTTTACATTGTTAAATTCAACTTTGGTTCCATCAATGAGTTCTATTAATCCATTCTCGTCAACCTGGTCTGCCAGTTCATCTTCATAGTCGATGCCGTTATAAGTTGAAATCACAATTTCAAATATTTCGTTTCCTGCTTTATCATTGTAAAAATTTGTTGCCGGCCTGTTTTGAATTTGTTCGGCTGTAAACGTATCGCAAAACATGGCGTTGTAGCCGTGTTTACAGCCATCGAATAATAAAATTTCCTGTCCCGTTACGTTGTCAACTGCCAAAATTAATGAAGGTGCGAAGTCTGTTCCAACGATCAAATTATTATACTTTTCGTGTAGGCGCCCGTAAAACTTTATTCTAAATTTTGTTTGCCCGGAAGGTGTTTTTAGTTGTCTTCGCCATTCATGTAACCTTAGGTCTTTAGGATTGCTTATATGTTCAGTGAGGCCGTCAAGGTATGTAGGCCCTAAAACTCCGTTGTCTGTTGTTGGGTTCATTATTTATATTTTATTTAAGAACTCAAAACCAAAACCTGTTCCCACACCTCATTCAACACCGGAATGCCATTCACCAGATTCCGTTGCCTCGTTTGTAGCACCCTTTCACCGGGATAGCTGATACTTTTATTTCCGTCGGGTATTGACTGATGATAATCTTCAATAATGTTTTTCACCATCTGTGCAATGGCTGCATGATTGCCCAGCTTACTTATGTCTATAGCTATAAATACCTGCGACACGGCCGACTCTACCGGTTGTTTGGTAATTTCCTGTACCGATAAACCGCCCGATAATACAGCCGCCAAAATATCCAATAACAACGACAGCCCCGCTCCTTTCCAATACCCAATAGGTAATGGCCGGCGCGATTCGCGTATGGCGCCCGGGTCGGTGGTAAGGTTGCCATTGTTATCGAAACCGCCCTGCACCGGTAATTGTTCGTTCTTCATAGCCGCCAGTTCAAGCGCCCCAAACGAATATTGCGACATGGCCATATCCAAAACGATCGCTTCCTGTTGGTACGGTAATGCCATCACAAGCGGGTTATTTCCCAGCTTGCTATTTACCGCCCCCCAGGTTGGCATAAGCGCCGTGGTGTTCGTCCAGCCGATGAATACAAACCCTGCTTTTGCTGCCTGCCAGCCATAACTACCGCCGCGCATCCAATGGTTGGTATTGGCCAGCGAAACACAGCCGATGCCATGCTGTTGCGCCAGTTGCATAGCATTGTTGGTAGCATGGATGGCATTGAGCGGGCCCGGACCTAAATTTCCATCCCATTGCTGCACACCACCCCATTGGTGTTTTAAAGTGGGTTCTGCATGTATATTGATGATCCCTTTTTGAATATATTCAACAAAGCGCGGAAAACGGTTCACCCCATGCGTATATACGCCGTCGATACTGTTATTGGTGAATACTTCGGCACATTGCATTGCCTTTTCGGGCGTAAAGCCCTGCTTCAATAAAATGGTATTGAACAATTGCAACATGGTGGCTGCAGGCACAGTAATAGTTGGGCTGCTCATGAATGTTATTTATACAAATTAAACCGCGCACCCACAAAACCCCTGATCCCCTGGTTGGGACCATACACATACGAAGGATCAAAGGTAAGGCCAAATGGGTTAGGTCCCATTGGGTCTGTTGCAATGGCCCGTCCATTGGCATCCCAATCAACATTTTTATCAAACGGGTCATTGGCCCTGGCTATAATGAAGGGGTTTCCTTTGTTGGGCGTCCAGTTAAGAAGGTTCTTTACACCGCCATAGATCTCAAACCCATGGCCCAGCTTTTTAGTGAGCTGAATATTCTGTATACTCCACCATGGCGACCATTCCCTGCGGGGATCAGTTTCACTTAACAAAGGCAGGCGCATGGGACCATACACATTACCGGTATAATCTATCGTAAGGCCCATACGCTTGAACGTATAGCCGATATTCCATACGCCACTGAATTTCTCTGTAAACAACTGATCAATTCTTTTACCCTCTTCTTTGCGGTACACATCCATGGCAGTAGCGCCGGCCAGGATCTTTAACCCACATGGGAATAGTATATCTGCGTTTAAAGAAACGCCCTGCGATATTGCATATCCCTTCAGGTTGTCGTAAAATATTTTATTGGGATCGGTATCATAATCGGCAATGATCTTATTGGTGAAATACGTATAAAAAGCGCTGGCATCGAGCCCTACAAATGCATTGCCAATGTAGAATTTCTTTACAAAGTTTATGTTGCCGTTCCAGGAGGTTTCAGGTTTCAGATCATCCTTAAATATTACATCCCTTGCTCCCGTTAATGCCGCATGGTCTTCGGTAAATACATTGGCCACGCGGTAACCATTACCTGCACTCAACCGCAACACATTTTTCTTGTTTACTGAGTTCCATTTATAATTGATGCGCGGGGTAAGTATACTGCCGTGTACAGAGCTATGATCGTACCTTATACCCAGCAACAATTTGTTTTGTGAATTCAGTGTTATTTCATCCTGTACAAACAAGCCGGGCAGCCTGGTATGGCTGGGTTTATTTAAATTGACATCATTTTTATCGGCAGTGGCCGAAGTATTATCATCATAAAACGTATAACGATAAGTGATACCCGTTAACAGGTCGTTATGGCCGGTAGTTTTAAACCAGGTAAGCTGGCCAAAACCAATATACTGGTCTGCCATGAACGGAATGGCGCCATATACACTGTTTTGGTTATGACCATTTGTACTGAACTGGAACAGCACCTTTTCTTTCATGGGCAACTGGTAGGTACCAAACAATTCCCACCTGTTTGTATAAATACTTTCACCATACACTTCATCGCCCCCCCTGTATTTTCTGGCCCAATTCATTTCGCCGCCCCAGCGGTCTTCATAAATATACCGGCCTGCTAGGGAGAACTCACGATTTTCAGCGCGTTGAAACGTCCATTTATTAAAAACAGAGATGCGGTTCTGTAAGGTTACATCGGTGAAATTATCGTGGTTGTTATCAATCTTATTTCGGTAATTGAAGTAATTCACACCCAATAACGACAATGCCTTTTTACCTGCATTGAATTTTACAGCCAGGTCGGTATTTACTTCGCCCCAGCTTGTTCCAAACACATCAGCGGAAACCAGCGGCGCATTGCCCGGCTTTTTAGTTATAATATTTATTAAACCGCCTACCGCTTCGCTGCCATATAATGTAGATGCCGGTCCTTTTACCACTTCTATCCTTTCTACCAGCGACTGCGGAATACCGCTTAAACCATACACGGTCGATAATCCACTTACAATAGGCATTCCATCTATCAACACCATGGTATATGGGCCTTCGAGCCCGTTTATATGAATATCGCCGGTATTACAAACATTACAATTCAATTGCGGCCGTACCCCGTTCACATTTTGCAATGCATCGAAAAAAGAAGGTACCGGGTTGCTTTTAAAAAAACGGGACGTATATACTTCAACCGGCACCGGACTTTCGAGCTTCGACATTTCTTTCATTGTTCCCGATATAACTACCTCATTTAAAGAATTGTCTGTCGCCTGCATCAAAGCCACATCCTGTATAATTTCATTGTGGTCAACTGTAATATTTGTTCTGTATGTTTTATACCCCAGGTGGCTCACCTCAATTTGCCAGGCGCCAAATGGCACCTGTTCTAATTTAAAAATACCGGTACTGTCTGATGCCGCTCCTTTTTTCAGCTTTAAAATAGTAATTGTTGCGGCTCCCAGTTGCCCGCCATCAGAACCGGTGATCTTTCCGGTTATTGTAGCTGTTTGTGAAATAACCAATAAACCTTTCAGTGTGCAACATACCAACAATACAACGATCTTAAGTTTACTCATTAATTACCATTTTACAAGGCTAAATTGATTATTTAACCTTACAAAAGTAATATGTTAGAGTCATCTAACAAAATTATTTCGCAAATACGACAGCTTCAGTTCAGTAATAAATTCGTTTAATTTGCCACATGATTTCACAGACTGAAGAAAATTACCTGAAAGCGCTTTGGAATATAACCAGCAATAAGGGCGAAGCGAGTGTGAACGAGTTGAGCAAACAGCTGGATATCAAAATGCCTACTGTAAACAGTATGATGAAACGCCTTGCCGAAAAAGGGCTGGTGATATACGAAAGTTATAAACCCCTAAAACTTACAGACAAGGGTAAAAAACAGGCCGCCCTCATTATAAGGAAGCACAGGCTCACCGAAATGTACCTGGTGGAGAAAATGGGTTTTGGCTGGGAACAGGTGCACGACATTGCCGAACAAATAGAACATATACAATCACCCGCTTTTTTTGAGAAAATGGATGAATTGCTGGGTTTTCCCAAAATCGACCCGCATGGTTCGCCTATACCCGATAAAAACGGGAAAATAGAGGTGGAACAATATATCAGGTATATAAAATTAAGCGATTGTAAAGAAGGTGATACCGTAACATTTATGGCTGTTAGCCATTCTTCCGATGACCTGTTGAAGTACCTTAACAGCCGCGATCTTGCACTGGGGTCTAAAATAAAGATAAAAAGCATTGAACCTTTTGACGACAGCATGACCGTTAGTTATGGCAGTAAAAAGGCGGAGATGCTCAGTAATAAGGTTTGTGAGAAGTTGTTGGTTAAGGAGGCGTAATACAGCTGCAAGCTTCAAGCTATAAGCTGCTAGCAAATACAGAATACAGCTTAAGGCCTAAAGGCTAAAGCCTAAAGCAAATACAAAAGCAGCTGTAAGCTTTAAGCCATAAGCTGTAGGCGAATACAGAATACAGCGGAGGTCAGAAGTAACACGCTCTATTCCGCATTCCCCTTTGTTTGCATTTTCCTACTCGCCATTTACCACTTTCCACTTGCCATTCCTCTATCAACTTTCCAACTTTTGATTCCTGCTTCCTTCAAATAAAAAAGGGAAGCTCCCCTTTAACGGGAACCTCCCTTCGTACTTTCTGTAATGGTCATGTTGGGTAAACTTCTTTCTTACCCTACGACGCATGTAGTTACAGGATCACTCTGCTTATTGCATCAGAGATCGTTTTCTGGCCATTGAGCCCAATGGCAATTACCCTGAACCAGTGAGCTGCCAAAGGTTTCAACCCGGTAAAGGTATGTTTGCGGTGAGCGGTTGTTTCGCTCACCCATACCGTGGCATCCGATGGCGGTTCAGTGGTGTATTGGTGAATAAAGGCGCGCGCCCCCTTCACCCTTTTTACCACTACATTGGCTTCGCCAGAATTCACGTTAGTTACCTCCAGGCTTTCGATACCAGCCATCAGTTTAGACTCGCTGCTTTCTTTAGCCAGGTCGAAGCCGCTGCTTAACAGCATCGCCCGGTCGCCTTTACATATTTGCGATACATAAAAGGCAAACTGCACCATGATCTCGATCAAAGATCTGCGACAATCTTTTCTTATCGCTATCAGGGTTTTACCGCCGTCTGCAGCATTATTCATAGCAACCTGAAATGCGATGGTGCGCTTTTCAAGCTCCTGTATCAATGTGGTATCGGGAAAAAAGGAATTACCCTTTGTACTTCCCAATATCCGGTTTGCGGTTTTAGCCAGTTCGCTATCGCGACTTTGCTTAAATGGATAAATTATCTTACTCATAAAAAATGAATTTAAACTGTGAAAAAAATTGTTTTCGAACACACGCTACTTATACAGGACCATAACCAGTAAATTGGCCAATAAAGTATAGGTAAGGCACACGAATGGCTGCGATGCCTGCCCCACTGCAGGATCCTTTATACTACTACCATAAGATCATAGTAAACAGAAAGACCGGAACGCAAACATTCTATTTTCACGGAACGGAGGAGCTAATTAGCAGACATGTCTTGTGATCGGTTGTGCGTTTTCGATACCGGTTATCGATTGCACTTCGAAGATACAGTGGCCGGCAGGCGATTTCCAAATTTTGACAACACTTGACAACATTTGACAACAATTTTAGATAGAAACCCTTATTGAGCATGACGGCCGTCAGAGTTTTATAACGTTATTTACTACCCTAAATTGATTTTAAAACCGCTTATGCTGTATCGTTCGCATTGACAAATCAAAGATATGGGGAGAAGATGCAGTTTCGATCAGGCACCCCAAAAAGTGTCGTCTTTTGTCGTATAATGTCGTCTTTTGTCGCGAAAAAAATGACCGCCGTCAGCGAATTTACAAGCATTTAAACCCCTAAAACCTATGTATACGACTATCCGCTTTGCTATATTTTAACGAGTTAATGCAGTTACACTATGTAACAAATACACCTCTTTTTGAATTCATTACGGCCATCATGAATTCAAAATTTGAAATAATGAAATCATTATAGCTATAATTGTTTTCATGATAGCCATCTTTGTTTTCATGATAGTCATTTTTGTTTCAATTGCCACCATAATGAATTCATAATTTGAAATAATGAAATCATTACGCCTATAATTGTTTTAATGATAGCCATAATGATTTCAATTATCGCCATCTTTGAATTCATGATGGCCATCTTTGTTTCAATTGCCGCCATAATGAATTCAAAATTTGAAATAATGAAATCATTATAGCTATAATTGTTTTCATTATAGCTATAATGGTTTTCATGATGGCTATCTTTGTTTTCATTAAGGGCATTTTTGTTTCAATTACAGCTCTCATGAATTCATTATTTAAGCTCAAAAGCTCTTCTGCAGCCTTCACGGCGCTCATTGCCCCTACCCCCAAAACAAAAATGGGCATCATGCTTTGCATGACGCCCATAATATTTTTACACGAGCTTCTATCGCTAATTACTCAACCTAACACTCCTTATCTTCTTACCATCTTTGCTATACTGTTCCACATTTACCACTTTACCGGTGCTATCATAAAACCTTACATAGCTTACCGGTTTGCCTTTTTTAAACTTACCCTCTACCCGCTTTTGTCCATTTTTGTAATAATCTATTTTAACCCCATCGCAGCGGTTATCGCAATACAACCAGTCGCCCGGTTCCAGATCATCGGCATACGATTGTATTAAAATTGGGTACATAGCCCATGTTTGTACCGTATCCTGTATATTTTCAAAAGTAGTGATCTCAACCTTAGGCGGTTCTACACCCGTATCTATTTCTGAGGAAAGTAAAAAGTAGGACCCTAATTTATTAACGTAACATACGCCGCTTTCGTCACTCCTGAAAGTGGTATCGGAATTTGACAATGAAAACCTTTTTACCTGCGAAGGGTGGTTTGTACATACGGACTTCTTATAACAGGTATAACGCAGGCTTTGAGCTTTCACGTGGCCCTGTATCAGTAAAAACAGTAAAAGCAATCTAACTGACCTGGCTCGCAATTTATCTGATCGCATCGGCTATTGAATTAATTTTTCTTCAATCGTTGCTGTATAAAAAAAGGCTGCCCTATGAAAAAGGCAGCCTCGTAATATAGTTAGCTTTTTTGTAATCGTTTAGTATTAAACGTTTCGCTTTAAAAATTTATTATAATTCTTCCCCCTAAATAAGGGTTTTCCTTATTTAATAATAAACTTATACTTTCCTGAGCCCAGTTTAAATACCTGGCGGCCATTTATATACCCCAACTGTTTAATTTCCTTACGCATACTCAACAATTGATTACTTTCCATAATGTTTTTGTTAGGTGGCGTAGGCAGGTAAACAGTTGCCGTTGTATTTGCCGGGATCTGGAAGGTAAACACGCGGTACGAATACTGGTGGTCCCACTCACTATACACTCTTCCGTATGGCGAATTAAAGCTTACACTTCCTTTATCGAGCCCCAATATGGGTTCGGGTGCAATGATAAGGTTTTTGTAGGCAACAGAGGTATCTTCCTGTTTAATACCGCCCACCCCATCATAAAACCATTGCATCAGGTGACCCAGCATCAGGTGGTTGTTCGATTTTGTATCCAGCGCCTGCCATGATTCAGTTAAAGCCGTTGCGCCTTTTTTCAACTGGAAACCATAACCCGGCACTTTTTCATCGCTGTTCATATCATATACAGTTTGGGCCGAACCGTTCTTCGTCAACGCATCAACCAAAAAGTGGAAACCGATGTCACCGGCGGTGAGTGCGCTTTCGTTGGTAATGATATCGGTTTTCAACTGGTCGAGCACACCTGCTTTGTTGGCATCTTCAACCAGGCCAACTGCCAGCGGCATAGCCATAGCGGTTTGGCTGCCGGTTGCATATTTTTTGGTTGCAGCATCGTAGAATTTAGCGTTAAAGGCTTTTTTTACATCAGCCGCCCATGTAGCGTACTGGCTTACTTCGGCCGTTTTGCCCATCAGCTTCGCCATTTTCGATAACAGATCGAGATCGTAATAGTAAATAGCTGTTGCGGTAAGTTCTTTGGGTGTTAGCTGGGCCACGCCGGGTGGGTTGGGACCCAGATCGTACCAGTCGCCCAAACCGTGCGACAGAATATGACCATTTGCTTTTGATTTCAGATAGGTAACATATTTTGTCATCATTGGCCATGCTTCCTGCATAACGGTTTTGTCGCCATACCATTGGTAAATAAGGTAAGGTAAAATAACCGAAGCGCTGCCCCATTCGGGTGAGTCGCGGAACAATTCATCGAATAGAACATATTCGGGAGTGATATTAGGCACCAACCCGTTAGCCGTTTGATCGGCCATCATATCGGCCACTATCTTTTTGTACAGGCTGTAAATATCATAGTTGAAATGGATGCTTTCGCCCATGAGGTAGGTTTGCTCTAACCAACCCAGTTTTTCGCGGTGCGGACAATCGGTCAACACGCTTTGCATATTGCTGCGAATAGCCCAGTCAATCAGCGAATAGGTTTCGTTCATGAGGTCTTCCCTGCTTTCAAACTTACCTACCTGCTGTGCCGAGTTACGGGTATGCAGCATTTTGATTTCGGTAATAACTGCTTTCAGCTTTTTGCCCTTAATAGTATCGGGTGCTGCGTTTGAAACCTCAGCATAACGAAAACCATAATAAGAGAAGCGTGGTTCCCACACTTCATCACCGGTACCTTTCAGGGTATAAGAATAGAAGTAAGGTTTACCGCTGTTCTTTTGGTTAACGCGTTTTTCTTCATTCACCAGTTCGGCTGGGTAAATTCTTACCACCTGCCCTTTTTCGCCGCGTAATTTTATTCTAATGATACCGCTGGCGTTCTGGCCAAAATCAACCAGTACGGTGGTATCGCTGTTCTTTTCTGTTTTTTGCGCATCGATGACAGCCATAACTTTCACCGGTGTTTCTGTTTCGGCAACCAGTTTCCCAGCGGGCGCTTTTACAACAACAGCGGCCTTCCAGGCGCCATCGTTAAAGGCGGCTTTATCCCAGCCATCCTGTTCAAGCGTAGCGTTGTATTCTTCACCGGCATAAATACTGCTGAAGGTAATGGGGCTGGGCGCTGTTTTCCAGCTGTTATCAGAAATGATCTGGTCCCTGGTACCATCGGTATATTCAACCAACAGTTTCATTATCATTTTTGGGTTGCCGTATGCCAGCAGGGTTTTGCGGTAACGCTCGTTGGGAACGTTAAAGAAACCATTACCCAGCATTACGCCAATGGCGTTATTGCCGTTTGTAAGCTCTTTGGTAACATCGAGCACATTATACAATACACGTTTATCGTAGTTGGTCCAGCCGGGCGCCATAAACTGATCGCCTACTTTGTTACCATTTATGTGCAGTTCGTATTGACCTAAACCGGTAATAAAGGCAGTAGCTCTTTTTACCGGTTTGCTAACAGCGAAGTTTTTACGTAACAAAGGCAGTACGTGGTTTCCGCTAACAACGTTTTTATAATCTTTACTGTTGCCGGGGGCATGTATACCGGGTACATAGCGTTTGGCTGCATCCAGCTCATCATAACCTATCCATTGCGCATTGCTCCAGTCGGCCGGTTGCATTAAACCTACTGTGAATTTGGCAGTGTCGCTGCTCCAATCACTCATTTGGCCCTGGTTGTCCCATACCTGCACTTTCCAGAAGTAAGTTTTTCCTGCCTCCAGCGGTTTACCACCATAGGGAATCCAAAGCGATTGTTCGCTGGGCACTATCTGTGTATCCCACATGTTACCGGTTGCCAGGTTTAGTTTACTTTGATCGTCGGCTACCAGAATGCGGTACTTTGCCTGCATAATAGCGCGTCCGGTGCTTGTTATTTGCCAGCTTAAGCGCGGCTGCAGGGTTTCAATACCAGCAGGGTTGGTAAGGTTTTCAACACGTGGGCTTACTACTACGGGCCTTGCCGGTGGCGTTTGTGCAGCAACCGGTACAATACCAGCCAGTAGCAGAAAGGAGGTTACGAGTGTACTTTTTTTCATAATGCCGTATAAGATATTGAATGGGTTTTTCCTTTTGAAAAACGTTAATAGTTACTCATTATTATATTATAGCAAAACTCGTAAACGTAAATTTACGAACACCGCCATAGTAATAATATCAATGGATTGTTATTGTGAACGGGCCAAAGTAATAAAGAAATCGTGAAACGGCAAACGTGAAAAGTGAAAGGGTTCGCCAAACTTTAGAGCTCATATTCAGTTTTCAGCCACCTTATTTACGGTTAATTTGTTTACCACCTTCTGTACTACTATCATCGCCTGTTGTGTCACTCACTTGTACGTTCAGAACGCTATTCAGCTGCAAGCCGTAAGCTATAAGCTGCAAGCAAATACAAAACGCGTCACCATTGAACTGTATTTACTTTTTAATTTCTAATTCTTCATTTCTAATTTCTAATTTCCATCTGGTTTTGTACTTCCAACAAATCCACTCATTGGCCAATAGAACTTTTCAAATGCAACAGGATCGTATAACGCATCGGGGTCCAGGGCTGTTGCCAGCGAAATATCTGAACTCATAATTGCGTTTGCCACACATTTCGCCAACTCATAAGCGCCAAAAGTGCTGAAATGCGTATTATCTGCCAGGGCCTTATCCTGCCCCGGAAAAGTATTAGCGGGAAAATGTACAAATGCTTTGATGCTTTTTTCGGGGCCCCAGGCTTCGTATAATGTTTTGCTCATGGCGTTGAGATCGATGAGAGGCACTATTTCTTCAACAGCCGTTTGCCGCATGGCCTCGGGATAATCGCCCAGGGTATTAACAATATGACCTGTTGAATCGAAGTTGCGGCGGTGCATCGATGTTACCAATACAGGCTGCATGCCTTTTTTACGCGCTTCTTTGATCCATTCTTTTATGGTTTGTTTATAGGTGGTGAAGGCATCGAGGTGATTGCCACCAGGCTTCTGATCATTATGGGTGAACTCAATGAACAAAAAGTCGCCCCGCTTTGCCAGACTTAATATTTTTTCCAACCGGCGTTCGCCTTTAAATGCCCTCATGGTTTCACCCGATTCGGCATAATTGGCAACGGCTATACCTGGTTGAAAAAAGCGTGGTATCATTTGTCCCCATGCAGCCCAGGGCTCGCGGCTTTGATCAACTACCGTTGAATTGCCGGCCAGAAATAGGGTGGTTGCTTTTGCATTCGGTGTTATTTCAACTGCACAAACTTTAGGCAGTGAATCGTTGAACTCCAACGTAAGCAGGTTGTCCCAATGCAGGTATTCATTTTCACGGGTTTTCAGCTTTACATGGCCGATCACATTCTTTTTCGCGTCCCGTATCAGGCTGTCTTTTACATGTATTGTAAAGGTCTTTGTAACCTGTTTGCCTTTGGGGGTAATAACATTCTCCAGCATCAGCCGGCGGCATTCGGCCCGAACGGTGGTGGCAGAAGTTCCTTTTGTATCGCCCAGTATTAAGTGAACATCATAATTACCATCGGGCAACTTTACCGAAAAATAAAATGGCTTTTTGCCGGTAATGTAATCACCAGTAAGGGCATCACTGCCATTGTCGATGGCCTGTACTTCGGAACCTAAATCGAACCCATAACCGGTTTCATTACTGAATTTTGTGTTAGGCGTTACCGCCGTATATCCTTTGGCTGTTCGTTGGGTACCGAAATCGAATTTCCAGCTTGATTGAGATTGACCCGTTAATATAGCTATGCTTAATAATGAAGTGAGACCGAGTACTTTCATGCAACCGTTCTTAGTTTTTAGTTCTTAGTTTTTAGTTTTCACTTCGACATTGGATATTCAACATTCGATGTTCGACATTGTATTCCCTTTCTCATTCCTCATTTTTCATTTCTAATTTTTCATTCCCTTTAGGGAGTATAATATTGTAAGGAACTGTCGTTTATTTTAAAAGGTCTATTCTTGACAAGTCGTAACATCTCTGCCCCTGCTAACAATACCGGTCCGTAGCCATGCGCTGCATATACGTTCACCGGGCGATAGTAATAAAACGCCGGATCGAATGCCATACCGGTTCCCACACAAACACCTTCAACCTGCCCTGTTGCATTTACTTTTGTGGTTACAGCATTCCAGGCAAGCATGGCCATGGGTGCATAGGCTTTTGCATCGAGCCAGCCTTTGTTACAGGCATGTGCAATACAATAAGCATAAATAGCGGTAGCTGATGTTTCTAAATACGAATCGCTGCGGTTCAGCAACTGGTGCCAAAAACCCGAGCCCGACTGCATTGCAGCCAATCCCTTTGCATGCGCCTGTAATTGTTGCAGCACAAATGCACGGCCGGCGTGGTTCTCAGGCAACACATCTAACAATTCGCACATGGTCATAATAGCCCAGCCATTGGCGCGGCCCCAGTAAAACATCGGATGCGGGTTCATATCCTGTACCCAGCCATGCATGTACAATCCTTTTTCTTTATCGAACATGCGTTGGGTAAATTGTTTTACCTGTTTTACTGCATCATCGAAATAAGCAGTGTTACCGGTAAGCTTACCCATTTGCGCCAGCGCCGGAACACCCATATACAGATCATCTAACCAGATGGTATTTTTCTGCGGACGGTTGCGTGCCAGCGTACCATCGGGCAAACGAAATTCTTTTTTACTTATAAAGTTGATGTAATTATCAATTAACGGACGCAGGTCATTATTCAAACCACTGCGTGTTGCTTTTATCATGGCAGCGCAAACAGCGCCGGCATCATCGAGCGCATGTGGTTCTATAGGCTGGCGAAAAATATAATTACCCTTTAATGATCCGTCGGCCACTTTCTTTTTTATGGCCGGCACCCATTTGGCAATAAACGACAGGCGTTGTTTTACATAATCGCTGTAGCGGGTATCGCCACTGGTTTCGGCCGCCAGCAACATACCACTGTAGGTTACGCCCCATTCGTAAGCCGTGAGGCGAAAATCGCCGGGTTTTATAGTATATGAAGTATCGAATTTCGAAGCATCGCTCACCTCCTGCCCTGTTTGTTTGTTGATCATTTGCGCCGGAGTAACCGCATCGAGGTAGGTATATACTTTATCTAAAACTTTTTTGATCTCTGCTTCACTCATGGGCTCGTAGGGCACAGGGTAATCTACTTTTAAAGCGTGGAGTGGCGCGGTAACATCGGTGCCAGGTTTTCCCTGCGAAAAGGCTGTCGCTGATGCCAACGACGCCAATAATGTAATGGTAATTTTATTCATATGGCTTGCTGAGTATTAACTTATGAACTTATAAACTAATACAGTTTTTACAATCCTGTGCTATCCTGAAAAATGCATTCAATTTTAAGAAAACTATAGCGAATAGGGCTGGCAGTATTGCTTATATTTAACTGCAAACAGCTACGATCCTAATTCCCTTAAACGCAAGCCATGAAATTACCTTATTTTATTCTTTTACTAAACCTGTTATTCGTCAGGGTACAGGCACAAAATAATGCCATCGAAATTTCGGGCACCATCGCCGGTACGTACAATAGTAGGATGTATATTTTTTTTGATGGTGAAATCAAAGAAAAGATCAGCACCCCAATTACAGATGGTAAATTCCACTTTACAATCAACCGGCAAGGCCCCGTGCTGGCAAGGCTGCACCTCGATCAGAAATCATTACTATGGGATGTATATATAGAAGGCGCCAACATGGAGATAGCCTGCACCAATGAAATGAAGATCGATAAAGACACGTTCAATATGTTTTTTGTTACTGCTGTAAAAGGCAGCCGAACGGAAGAACTGAAACGCAATTTTGAATCGTGGCTCGACAAACTGAAAAAGTCGGGGCAGGATGAAAAAGCGGTAAATGAACAATATTACCAGCAATTGCTGGCAGTTGTGCAAAATAACCCGGGTAGTAAGGTAAGCCCTTACCTCATTGGCAAAGCCACCAGCCTGCCGATTGAAAAGCTGGAGACATTAACTAAGCTGGTATCACCCGCGCTCGCCGGTACTTTTGAAGTAAAGCAGGCCGAAAAACTACTTACAAGGCGCCGTTATCAGCAGGAGCATATTGTAATTGGCGACGCCTTTAAGAACTTTGCATTGGTTGATAAAGAAAGCCATACCGTTAATCTTGAACAATACAAGGGCAGGTACCTGTACATTGTTTTATGGGGCTCGCACTGCGCGCCTTGCATTAAAGAACAACCGAATATAAAAGCCCTGTTCGGTA
This sequence comes from Niastella sp. OAS944, assembly GCA_024809215.1. Lineage (GTDB taxonomy): Bacteria > Bacteroidota > Bacteroidia > Chitinophagales > Chitinophagaceae > Niastella. The sequence continues at coordinate 483,354 of JANUBW010000004.1, forward strand.
ATAAGGATGTTGAAATATTAAGCATTTCAACCGATCGTGATTTATCAAAATGGATCACTACATTAAGTGGCAAAGACCTGCCCTGGCCGCAGGCGCTCGATAAAAATGATGCCATTATGAGCTATTATGGCATCGAGGCAATCCCCTGTCATATTTTGTTAGATAAAGACGGGAAGATATTTAAGTGGGATTTGCAGTTGGAACGATTGGAGAATATGATGGCGGGAAAAGAGTTGAATTAACGGAGAGTTGATAAGGTGATAAAGTTGATAGAGGAAGAAACTGGTAAGTTGACAAGTTAACAGGTTGACAAGGAAATGGCGGGCTACCCGATAAATATCGAAGGGCCCGCCATTTTTGTCTTTTGTATTTTCCTTTATTAACTCTATAAACTCTATCAACTTTTCAACCCGCACTAGCGGCTTTCAACCAACGTATACGATTTAAGTTCAATCAAATCAGAAGAAGGGCTCGTTCTGTTCCATGAAGAATGCACCGCCAGCGCAGCGCCCATAGCCGAGGCCTGGGCCATTGAAGCGGCATACACTTCATTTTTCGGAAATGCATTTGCCAGCAGGTTCATATATAACGGGTTCTTGCTGAAACCGCCATCTACAAAGATCTTTTTAACCGGACTGTTATGCAACACCAGGTTAAGCGAAGCTACCTGTTGCGTCATAAGATCGGCCATAAACTGATGGTAAGCGGCTTCGTAAGAAGCAAAGCTATTAAGGTCGCGGGCGCCAAAAGCAGAGCCCTGTACCATGGCCGATTTACCAGCTGAAGGGTCGGCAGCAACATTTGCTGTTTGGGCCAGGTTAGGTAACAGGTCGGCATTGAACTTTACATTCTTATAATAATCGAGGGCCACATTAAAGTGAGCAGCCAGTCGTTTTGTTTGTTGTTCGTGTTCATAACCGGCAAACAGGCGAGATGCCTTAATGGGTTTGCCGCGATACTCCATATAACACAAACAATCCTGCTGTAACTCTTCGTATGTTAATCTTGTTTGGTTGAATGGGTTCAGGCTAATACACCAGGTACCTGTTGAGATCAATACAAACGGTTCGGTAAAGTGAAACAGGTATGGGATCAGCGCTGCTGAACTATCGTGCAGGCCTACACCGGTGAGCAGGGCCTGTCCCTGAAACTGTGAGGGCATCAATTGGTCACTGGGGAAAATAGCCGCCAGCTTTTCATTGATGGCTTCGCGGTAGATCCATTCGTGATAATGGTTCTGTGGGAAGTTCCACAAACCGGTATGACAGCCTATGCTGGTAATATCCGAATAAGCACGCCCTGTTACCAGGTAGCTCATGTATTGCGGTAAATGCAACGAATAATGTATTTGATCGAACAACCCGGGGTTCTTGTACTTCAGGCGGTATAACTGCATACCTGAGTTAAGGTTACCAAGCACGGGTGATGCGGTGTGAATGGAGAAAGAAATTTCACCGCCATATTTTTTATAGAAGCCTTCCTGTAAGTCGGCCGGGTATGGTTTCAGGTAGTTGTATAACGGAGTGACAGCCTTTCCTTCTTTATCAATATGAACAAAACTGGCGCCATAGGTACTGAAGTTAAGGGCCTTTACCTGGTATTTGTTTTCACTAAACACCTGTTGTAAACAGGCATGCACCCACTGGGTAAGCGCGGCAAGGTCTTCACAGGCATCACCATCTTCATCGGTCACTTCGGCAAACTGCTCGCTTTTCTCCAGCACAATATTGTACTGCTCATCAAAGAGGAATAATTTTTTATTGGTTTTACCAATGTCGAATATTGCTATAACAGAAGTTCTACTCATTAGGAGACAATTTCACACACTTGTTCGTTCGAAATTCTTTTAAACAGTTACAGGTTACATGTTGCAGGTTTCAAGGGGCCTTTTAACTGACTTCCCTGATACCTGCAACCTGTAACCTGCAACGGCTTTTATAATCCTGTAGCTACAGTCTTTTGACCGCGCTCTTTAATTAAATTCTCTCTTACTTTCAGCTGGCGGTACAATTGCAATGGTTGCAATGCAGCACCGGCACGTAAACGGGCTTCTGCTACCAACGGACGTACATCGGTACGGTAAGCCTGTTGAAGAATTTCCTGTGCTTTGGCCACATCACTGGCATCCTGTGCTGCCTGTAATGCTTTTGTATCAACCAGCAACGCCTGTGCGTAAGCGATCTTAATAGCTTCTATTGACTGCAACAGATCTTCCAGCGGATCTTTTACATTGTGCGATGCATCGATCATCCAGCCCAGGTCGGTAGCGTGTTGCATGCTACGGGCATCCATACCTTCAACCAGTTCATTAAAGATGAGGAACAACTGATAAGGGTTGATGCTGCCTACAGTAAGGTCATCATCACCATATTTTGAATCGTTGAAGTGGAAACCGCCCAGCTTGCCTTCGCTCAGTAACAGGGCTACAATTTGCTCAATGTTGGCATTAGGCAAATGGTGGCCAAGGTCAACCAGCGTATAAGCTTTGGGACCCAGTTTGCTGGCGTACAGCAATGATTGACCCCAGTCGCCAACGGTCATTGAGTAGAAGTTAGGCTCAAAGGCTTTGTACTCAACAAACATTTTAAAGTTATCGGGCAACGCTGCATAAATTTCCTGCAGGCTTTCCAGCGTACGTTGAAATGCCTTGCGGAAGTTCAACTGGCCGGGGAAGCAGCTACCATCACTCAACCATACGGTGATAGAATCTGAACCCAGTTCTATCCCATGTTTTATTACTTCAATATTATGATCAACAGCTTGTTTGCGGGTGGCTTTGTCAACGTGCTGCAGGGAACCGAATTTGTAGCTGAGCTTTTGATCGGGTTGGTCCTGGAACGTGTTTGAGTTAACGGCATCGAAACGTAAGCCATGTTGTGCAGCCAGCGCTTTAATGGCTTTGGCATCCTGAGGAATATCCCAGGGAATGTGCAGGGAAATAGCGCCACCGCTTTTGTTCAGCGAGTGCAGCAAACCTACGTCTTCGATCTTTTCTTCGAGGGTGCGGGGTTCGCCACCACCTGAGAAACGGCCAAAACGGGTTCCACCTGTACCCAATGCCCAGCTGGGAATGGCAATTTGAAAATCAACTAATTTTTTCAGAATACCGTCTAAACCATTAACGCCTTCAGCGGCGAAATCGAAACGACGTTTATGTTCTTTAAGGACACTATTATTGAACTCGTCTATTTTATATTTCTCGATCTGCATATGCAATCGTATTTAGAGATGATTATTAAAGCTTGAAACATTTGTACATCAAAGATACTTATGAGGGTAATTTCTGATTTTGAGATTGCGAGATTTTGAGATTTCTTTTGAGTTCATCCTCGCGGCAAATCTCAAAATCCCGAAATCAGAAATCTCGAAATTTCTTATTACGGAAGATAAAACACCTCCTTTAACGGCACACTTACAGGCGAATTATCAGCATTACTCTCCATTATATCTTTCATGTACGCCCACCACTTCTGCATAACGGGGTGTGCAGGTAAGTTATCCAGCGCAGCCGGATCGGTTACATTCAGTACCCCGAAAAGATTGTTGGTGGTTTCATCCAAAAAGATCGAATATTCGCTTATGCCGGTTGCATGCAACAACTCTTTTAATTCGGGCCATAATTCATCGTGACGTTTTCTGTATTCGGCTTCCTGGCCCTTGAAGAGCTGCATTTTAATTCCAATACGTGGCATAAGCAATGTTATATTTTACAATCGTTATTGAATGAAACAAGACCTGTCAGGTGTATTTAGGCATCCTGATCGCTCAAGACACAATGGTACACCTTACAGGTCTTTAAAAATTATCTTACGAAAGCGGTAGCTACACCACCATCAACGTTAATAACGTTTCCGGTAGACTTATTAAGCAAACCACCCGTTACCGCAAAACATGCATTGGCAATGTCTTCAGGTAATATGATCTCATTGAGCAAAGTGCGTTTGGCATAGTAAGCAGGTAATTCTTCTACTTTAACGCCATAGGCTTTGGCACGGCCTTCGGCCCATGCACCTTCCCAAATTTTACTGTCGCTGATAACCGCATCGGGGTTAACCACGTTCACACGAATGTGATCTTTACCCAATTCAGCTGCATTCAAACGGCTCAGGTGTAACTGGGCTGCTTTTGCAGAACCGTAACCAGCGTTGTTAGGACCGCTCATAAGGGCGTTTTTGCTCACGATGTTGATCACATCGCCGCCGATAGCCTGTTTGCGCATTACCTCAACACCAGCCTGGGTAATAAAGAACTGACCTTTAACCAGTACATCATACAGAATGTCCCAGTCTTTTTCGGTATGCTCTTCAATTGGTTTTGAAATTGACAATCCGGCGCAGTTTACAACGATATCCAAACCACCGAATGCCAGGGCTGCTACATCGCAGGCGCCTTTGATATCGCTGGCTTTGGTAACATCCAGTACCGCAGCGGCAAATACGTCTTTTCCGTATTGTTTACCGAACTCTTCTTTTGCACTTTCGAGGCGGGTAGCATCGTTATCGTTGATAATAACGCAAGCACCTTCATCGGCGAATTTTTTAGCGATAGCTTTACCAATACCACCAGCGCTACCGGTTACCAGTGCAATACGGCCACTTAAAGCTTTTGGCTTAGGCATACGTTGCAACTTTGCTTCTTCCAGCAACCAGTATTCGATATTAAAAGCCTCCTGACGGGGCAGTGAAGTATATTCTGAAATAGCTTCTGCACCACGCATTACGTTAATGGCGTTGATGTAGAACTCAGCAGCTACACGTGCTGTTTGTTTGTCTTTTGAGAAAGTGAACATACCTACACCAGGGAACAGGATAACCACCGGGTTAGGATCGCGCATAGCCGGGCTGTTAGGATGTTTGCAGGTATTGTAATAATCTGCATACATAGCGCGGTACGCTTCGAACTGAGGTGTCAGTTTCTCTTTTATTTTGCTTACATCGCTCAGGTCTTCGTTAGGTGCAAGGTTCAACACCAGCGGGCTGATCTTTGTACGTAAGAAGTGGTCGGGACAGCTGGTACCCATGGGCCCCAGTTTCTCGAGGTCTTTTGAGTTGATGAAGTTCAATACTCTTTCATCATCGGTAAAGTGGCCCACCATTTTCTGGTAGCTGCTGCAGAAACCACGTAATACAGGCGCCAGGGCGGCAGCTTGTGAAGTACGTTGTTCTTTAGGCAGTGAGGTAACTTTAGCGCCACCGAAAACAGCTTTTTGTTTGCTTACTTTTTCCTCAATGTATTCAGCGCAACGCTCAATTACTTCCAGGGTGTTGATATAGCTTTCGTAAGCTGTATCGCCCCAGGTGAACAAACCGTGTGAACCAAGCATGATACCACGGATGCCGGGGTTTTCTTCAAGGCATTTTGCCAGTTTCAGACCAAGGTCGAAACCAGGACGTTGCCATTCAACCCAACCTATTGTTCCGTTGAATAATTCCTGTGTGATCTTTTTACCATCCTTTGCAGCAGCAATAGCGATGGCTGCATCGGGATGCAGGTGATCGATGTGCTTGAAAGGAAGGAAACCATGCAAAGGTGTATCGATAGATGGTGCTTTTGAAGCCAGATCAAAAATGCAATGGTTGAACAGCTCCACCATTTCATCTTCATGCTCAATACCACGATAAACGTTTTTAAGGCTACGTAAACGCTCAACATATAAAGCAGCCAAACCGCTTTTCTTCATGGTGCCCAGGTCGCCGCCTGAACCTTTGATCCACATCACTTCGGTTTCTTTACCGGTCAAAGGATCTTTAGCAATGGCTTTACATGATGTATTGCCACCACCGTAATTTGTGAGGCGCAGATCGGCGCCCAGCAAATTACTCCGGTAAATTAACAATGCTACTTCGTCGCCTTGCAGGGCAGCCGCTTTGGCATCGTCCCACAAATAGCTTACATGTTTGAACTTTACTGCACTTGTTGCTGACATAGTCTGATCTTTAATTGTTTCTTTTATATGTTACTTCAGCGAGTTACCATATCCGACTAACAGTACGGAAACAATAATGGTAAGAATGCCTATAATAACTGTTGTTTTAGTTTTCTTGCTTACACCTGCCCATTCTTTCAATATCAATCCCCATGCATTGGCGGTTAAAATAATGAAGGCCATATGCAGGATCCAGCTGCTGGGACCGTTGCCCAATTTGCTTTCACCCATTCCATAGAAAAAGAATTGCAGGAACCAGGTTGTACCAGCCAGTGCGGCAAAAATGTAATTGCTCAGCAGCGGCGTTTTCTTATTGGTATAATCGCCAAACGTCTTGTTACGGGCGTTCAGGATCATACACCAGATAAAGTTTGTTGTTAAACCGCCCCATAAGATCACCACGTAGGTGACGTTATTCATATAAAGGAAGTTACCTTGACCGGGGTTGGCATTCTGCCATAATTTATTGGCTACTTCAGCCATTGGTTTACCGGCTTCTAACCCAAAATTGAAACAAGCGCTCAGTACACCTGATATAATGGAAACCGCCAAACCCAAACCGAATTTGTATTCTGTTTTTACAACTGCGCCATGCGGATCGGTTCCACCCTTTGCCAGTTCCTTTTCTTTTCTTGTACCCGCTTTACCGCAAATAACAATACCGGCCACACAAACCGCCAAACCCAATAAAACGGTAAGCCCCCAGTTGGTGCCTATCAGTGCGCTGAAAGTGTCTTTGCCTTCAGCGGGGAAGAGGTCGTAATATATAGATGGGATAAGGGAGCCGAAAACCATACAAAGCCCCAGGATAATGCTGCTTCCCAGCGAAACACCCAGGTAACGAACACCAAGGCCATAGGTTAAACCTCCAATTCCCCACAGTATTCCAAACAAGAACGTATAGCCAATTACAGAACCACCAGTTTCACTTATTATTTGTGAAAAGTTGGGGATGGTAAGCCAGGCGGCTAATGGCGGAACTATTAACCAGCTAAAAAGTCCACCTACGATCCAATAACTTTCCCAGGCCCAACCCTTTACTTTTTTGTAGGGTATATAAAAACTACCAGACGCGAAACCTCCTAAAAAATGGAATATAACTCCAAGAATAGCATTCATTTGTAAGCAATTTTTTCTATATGGCCAGCCTATGCCGGATTAAAAAGGTGAAAGTAGAAGATACCGATTATTAGTCCATCATGCCCCATCATGGTCTTTTTTATTTAAACCTGCTTAATATTTAATGCTTTAACTAATTTTGACAACGATTTTTAACGGCCATACCACCACCAGGTCAACATGAAAAAAGATAGCATATTTCAACATTTATTCATCGACTACTACTCGGCTACGCCTAAGTATTTGCAGCTTGCCAATTCTATTATTAAAGCCATTGGCGAAGGGAAGATACTTAAAGACGAGCTGCTGCCTTCGATAAACGAACTGAGCTTTGAATTTGAGATCTCACGCGATACAGCCGAAAAAGGATACAAACACCTGAAGAAGATCGGCATCCTGGGGTCGGTGCCCGGCAAAGGATATTTTGTAAAGGATACCGAAGTTGGCCAGCACTTAAAGATCTTTCTGCTCTTTAATAAACTAAGCCCACACAAAAAGATCATGTACGATGCTTTTGTGGCTTCCCTGGGCGAAATGGCCTCGGTTGATTTTTATATTTATAACAACGACTTTGCCTTTTTTAAACGGCTTATTCAAAATAAAAAGAACGATTACACGCACTACGTTATCGTTCCGCATTTTCTCGATGGCGGCGAAAACGCCGTGGAGGTCATAAACACCCTGCCTAAAGAAAAGCTTATCCTGATGGATAAACTGGTTCCCGGTGTGGAAGGTAAATACGGCGCTGTTTATGAAAATTTTGAAAAAGATATTTACGATGCGCTGGAACAGTCGCTGGAATCGCTGAGTAAATACCATACCATCAAGATCATTTTCCCTGAGTATACTTATCACCCGGTTGAAATCCTAAAAGGCTTTTACCGGTTCTGCCAGCAATATGCATTTAACTATAAGGTGGTGCACGATATAGCCAACGAACCTATTAAGGAAGGCGAAGTGTTCATAAACCTTATGGAAAACGACCTGGTAATACTGATTGAAAAAATACTGGCCACCAAACTGAAGGTGGGTAAACATGTGGGCGTTATTTCGTACAATGAAACACCGCTGAAAAAGATCATCCTGAATGGTATTACCACTATTAGCACCGACTTTCAAATGATGGGCGAAAAAACCGCCCAGCTGATACTGGAGCAGTCAACCGAACATATTGAAATACCATTCTACCTTACACAGCGTGCATCACTATAACGAACAAACTAATTAACTGCCATAAATAAGAAATGGGTGAACGGCCTTCCCTCACCTGTATTTTTTACGCAAACAGCGTAACATTGTACTGTTTGGTTTTGGTACACTGATCTTACTCTATTCTACCCCAAATAGCTGACCAAGCTCATGCAATATTGATTTTGCCTGATGGTCATTATAATTCTTGCAGCAATTACTTACATTGTCAAATGCAGCGTTCCCGTGAAAATCACCCTAATCCATACTTGATTTTGATAATTTGTTTTAAGATTGTAATCTTGTATTGCGACATTACCTGAATCAACAAATAAAGCATGCCATATTCGTAACCCTAATACGTTTATAATTTACCGTAACTCATTGTAAATTAAATACACATTTGTATTAAGGTTAGCAAAAAACACTCTTCCTAATGCGTTCACTTCCGCTGGACAATGATATTATAGTTTCACTCAAAAATGGAGATCCTGAAGCTTTACAAACTTTGTTAAAGCATTATTATAGTGCGTTGTGCCTGTTTGCCGAGCGGTTAGTTGGCAACAGTGCTGCTGCAGAAGATATTGTTGGTGAATCGTTTGTAAAACTATGGAAGAAGAGGACCGACTTCGAGAACCACCAGAACTTAAAAGCCTTTATGTACATTACGATACGGAATGCGTGTTTGAATTATATAAAACAGGCCAAGCGCGATTCACTTAGCAAAAAACAACATGCTTATTTAACAGGCGAAAAAGAAGAGTTTGTTTTGAATGAAATGATCAGGGCCGAAGTATTGAAAGAGATCATGGATGCAATCAATAATTTGCCCGAACAATGTCGTAAAGTGCTAAAGCTTGGTTACCTCGAAGGAAAGAAGAACCAGGAAATAGCCGCCGAGCTCAATATATCTGTTCATACCGTTAAAAATCAGAAAGCCCGGGGTATTCAATTATTAAAAATAAGGCTTCGCGACCGCGATCTAATGACTTTCCTCATCTTATGCTCTTTCTTACAGGCTACTTCAGACAGTTGTAAGAGCCTGACATTACCTGCTTAAACACCATTTTTATTGGCCAAAAGCCTCCTTTCAGTAGGTGTAAATACCCATTTACCCACTTTTATTAAAAAAACTTTCATTTAGACTAGTAACAAAAGCCATTAAAGTTGTTTTAATACTAAACTGGTTAATAATTCGGCCGTGCGGGATAAAAAGTTCTTTACTTATATATGTTTAATGAGATCGTTTGATAAAGTATAGCCATCTAAAACACTTTAGCGATTTTATTAAAAAATATTTAAGAACAAACAGCAAATGTTGTACGCTATCAATGCTGTAAAAGTATTATTAAGTGTTAGGGGTTATTTACTCGATTGAGGTACCAACCTGGGTGTGGAATATAAGTGAAGTATCGGGCATGTATATGTGAATGGAAAAGATGCAGCCCACACTAACAGTTTCGTATTAACCCTGAACTATAAATGAACAATTAGCCTTTAAAAGGCCTTTTTTGTCCGCCCGATTTCTCATCTGTACTTCTTGTTCTTTCAGCCAGACGAGAAGACGGAATGTCGAGCGGGAATCTCATGTGACTGTTTGGTTGGGTCACTACAAGGGAGTGTTTCTACTCTCCCTTTTCTTTTTAAAACTAAGAACATCTCTATAAAGAATTATCACCCTTAATCCCTGCTTCGTCAGGTTGCAACGCGAACCTCCATCCTTCAAATGCGCAAACATACACTTAGTGCATTTAGCAACTCATCTAAAGGCTCCTCATTAGTAAGCATTCCAAAGGTTTTATCTGATTAGTTTCTGAATTATTTGTTATGTCTATTCATACCGGCATTGTTATGCCTGTTGTGAGTATGTAAATAATACTATTCCTAAATACTTAGGTAGTTTTTTTCTCATTCGCATTCCTCATGTGCATCAATTATCCCTCTTCCCGGTACAGAAGAGGCGCAGGAATCCCCCACGGCCGGGTAGTCTTACCCGGCTTTCCTTTTTTCACCCCAGTTCACCCCAGCCCCTAAAGGGGAGCAGGCCACTCTTGTGAGTAAATACATATTATGATTTAATGATTACCGGATGTAGGATTGTTTCGCAATGAAACCCGAAACTTCTAAACCTATGTACTGTGTACTACGAACTATAAACTATGAACTATGAACTTACATGCCGGCATCAGTTCATTATATACTAATTCATATTAACAAAAATCATCGTCGACTTGATTAGAATCATATCCTTTCATGTTTTTGACATTTTATTTAGGTCAATCGTTATCATCAACTGTTTTTAATATATAGGGGCACAGTTAAAGAACAAGGATAAAAACTAACCTTTGAAATAATTCATGCAAAACTTCTTTTCGACCTTCTGAACAAATTATAATTATCCTTGATGTTAAAAAATTTTTAATACAAACCCATTAAACGCTGGCTAAACCATTAGCATTCCTACCCGATCCTTAAATATTTTCACTTAAATCTGTCCATTTATTAAAGATTTATCCAAATCTTTTAGTACAATTCATATCAAATGTTGTTTTTACAATAATATCAGTTCACAACATCAAAATTGCTGTACGAATTTGATGACACAGGCAAGGTTTAATACACATAGTTAAGAGTGATCTGCCAGCCCTGTTATCAAAATCAGTTTCAAACTTTTTCTTATGAACGAACAACAAATAGAAAAAATATCGCACATAGCCTCGCTCATCGTTGGGGATATGCAGGATAGCCTCACCACCGACGAACGGCAGGAACTGAACGCCTGGTTACAGGAAAATGGCGATAACTATCTGTTATATGAAGAGCTGATGGACCAGGAAAAGCTTGGCACCGATCTTAAAGAATTAAACAAATACGATCCTTCGCGGGCTTATGAACGACTAACGCAAAAGATCTTTCCTGAACAAACTACCGGTAAACGGGTTTACTTCAAAATATGGTGGTATACAGCCGCTGCACTACTTCTCTTAGTAGCCGGCGGCATTGCTTATTTTGCTCTAAACAAACCTGCGAAGTCCATTATACCCCAATCATCCATTATTGCTCAAAAGAAAGCACCAGGTACAACACCCGACACAAAAAAGGCAGTACTTATATTGGCCGATGGTTCATCCATTCCCCTCAATGAAATAGCTAATGGCGATATAGCTTACCAGGGCCAGGTGATCATTCATAAAAATCAAAACGGTCAGTTGGAATACAAACCATCTGGCGCTTCTGTAAACATTGCAGGTTCCAATACTTTACGTACACCACGTGGCGGCGAATACCAGGTTGTGCTGGAAGATGGCACCAGAATTTGGCTTAACTCCGCTTCTACCCTTCAATTCCCCGTTCAATTTAATACCAATGAACGCCGGGTTATATTAACCGGTGAGGCCTATTTTGAAGTGGCCAAAGCCATCGATCCCAAAACAAACAACAAAAAATCATTTATAGTATCGGTGGATAATATGGAAGTACAGGCCATTGGTACGGCTTTCAATATTTCGGCATACAAAGAAGATAACCGTTCGCAAACCACCGTGGTAGAAGGATTGGTTAAGGTAAGCCGGCATAATAAATTCAGCATGTTGAAGCCAGGCAAAAAACTCGTTGCTGCCGACACGTCATTTACCATTGAAGATGCGGATGTAAAACAGGAAACTGCCTGGAAGAACGGCGAATTTGTATTCCGAAATACCTCGCTCAAAATGGTTATGAACGAACTGGCCCGCTGGTACGATATGGATGTTCAATACGCACCAGGTGTGCCTTCTTTACATTTTAGTGGAGAAGTACAACGGGAATCGGAAGTGACAAAAGTGTTGGAAATGCTTGAATACACTGGTGGGGTAAAATTTACTATAAACAATCGTATCATTACAGTGCATCCGGGTAAAAAGTAATAAGCCCGTATTCATATTGCGCATGTATATTTGTAGCTTACACTATGTTGCGCAGTATTAATAAAAAGTCGGCTTACATACCTCATAATAAAGCTAAACTCATCAGGGGTGGCAGGGAATATTTTACACTGCTGCCAAAACTCATTGGCCAGGCGCAACGCACCATTCACCTTCAGGTATATATTTTTGAAGACGACGAAACCGGCAAAATGGTAGGCGCCGCATTGATGGATGCCGCCAAACGGGGTGTTCGGGTTTACCTGTTGTGTGATGGCTATGCCTCAAAAGATCTATCGGCCGGTTTTATAAAAGAGCTCCATACAGCCGGTGTAAACTTTCGTTTTTATGAACCCCTTTTAAAAAGCGAACATTTTTATTTTGGCCGCCGTATGCACCAAAAGGTGCTGGTGGTTGACGGGCATTATGGCCTGGTAGGCGGCATCAACATCAGCAATAGATACAACGATATAGATGATGACCCGGCCTGGATGGACTGGGCCATTTTTATGGAAGGCCCCATTTGCGGCGCATTGCAAAAGGTCTGCATCAACCTGTGGGCAAAGCCCGGACAAATAGCCATGAAAAGGAGTATGCGGCACGATCTTCCCGAAATTCCGGTAGCTGGGAACAGTCCGCTCCGCATTCGCCGTAACGACTGGGTAAAAAGCAAGAACCAGATCAGCCGCAGTTATATCGACATGTTCAAAAAAGCTACTTCGAACGTGATCATTATGAGCGGGTATTTTTTACCAGGCACCATTATCAGGCATCATATGTCGCGGGCCACAAAACGCGGCATCGACATTCGGGTTATTGTTGCCGGCAAATCGGATGTAAAACTGGCTAAACATGCAGAACGCTATATGTATCGCTGGCTGTTGAAGCGCGATATACAACTGTTTGAATACACCAAATCGGTACTACACGGCAAAATGGCCACCCGCGACCAAAAATGGGTTACCATTGGCTCCTACAATGTAAACGACATTAGCGCCTACGCCAGCGTTGAGTTGAATATAGATGTAAATGACCCCGAGTTTGCCATTAATGTACAAAAGCAGTTAGAAGACATTATGAAGAACGACTGTGTACAGATCACAGAAGAAGCCTATAACAAAAAATACAACTTCTTTCAGCGGTTCATTCAATATTGTTCCTATTGGCTGGTGAGGATTATTTTCTACTTATTTACTTTTTATTTTAAACAACGATCATCCTCCGAATAAGGCCTTTGTGAGTCGTAAAACGGGAGACGTGAAACGTGAAAGGGTTTGCGAACGTTGAGATTAATATGCGATCTTATGCCACCCGAACATTATTATAGGCCTCACCAATCGTGAGCCTCGGAATTGGGCGTTTCACGTTTGCCGTTTCACGTTTGCCGTCGCTCCTGCCCATTTATATTTCACTCTCCTTTAATACGGTGCCACATGGATAAAAGCGCGGCTTTATCCCAATTGGCAAAACGACCTCTTTGCACCACCATATTATTGCCATAGGGCCGTTGCAGGTAATAATGAAATACAAAACTTTCCTTTGGTTTGTACCACCCTATTTTTTGTCCAAACCGCAGATCATTAAACACGAGGTAATTCTCTTCCTTCTCAATGGTATAGTACCCCTGTGAAAATATAAACAGGTCTTTCAGTTCTTCAAGGTCTTTAACGGGATTTAATAAAGAATCGTTACGCGGGAAAAAGGTGAAGTCAATAGTGGGCTTGGTATCAAACACCGACCTGTACCCGATATGATAGCCTTTATCGTCCTCAAGCACTATATACCATAACAGGTTGTTCAACGGCGTAGGGGTAGTGAAATGCCGCCGGTATTCAATATTTTGTTGTTTGGTTACCCGTTTAACGGCGCCTTCAATAATTGATTTATTAAATACATCTACGGCCAGGTAAAAAACACACCACAGTATAGCAATGGCAGCCCACCGCTTACGGTTCCAGTCTCTTTTCATAAACAGTAACAACACCGCAATAACTGCAGGCAAAATAGTGAACAACGGATCGGCCACAAACATAGCATGTACACAAAAGCGCTGGTGCGAAAAGGGTTCCAGCAAACCGGTACCATAAGCATTGAAAATATCGAGCGACAAATGCGTCAATAGTTCAACGGCAAAGAACAAAAGCCAGGTCTTAAAGGCAATATCATGCGGCCTTCGCCATTTATCGGCCAGCCAGGCAAGCAAGGGAGTTACAAGCAATACAAATAATAAAGAATGGGTAATACCTCTATGGGCAATAAGGTCCTGGGTAGGCGTCATCCAAAATGAGGCAACAAAATCAATATCGGGCAGGCTTTGTGCAACGGCGCCAAGGAACAGCGACCGTCTGCCGGCTTTCTTTCCTATAAATACTTCTCCAATACAAGCACCTAATACGATATGCGTAAGTGAGTCCATAACATCAAAGTAAATGAAAAAACCCTGAACAAACCAACGCCGCAAAAAGAGGACCACTAACCTGTTCTACATTCAATATTGGAAATTCAACATTCAATATTTTGTATTCCCTTTCTCATTTCTAATTATTCATTTCTCATTTTTCATTATATTGTAAGGGGGAATTTAAGTCACTAACTGGGGAAATTCGCTTAACCGCGCCATATGACCATATCCATTTATCATGATGACATTCTATATCATTTTTGGCTGTATTACAACGATTGTTCTGCTTATATCCTGGGCAAAATTCAATCCTTTTTTAGCTTTCCTGATAGTATCATTGTTAACCGGCTATATGCTGGGCATACCACTTACCAAACTTTCCGCATCGGTACAAAAAGGTATTGGCGATACACTTGGCTCGCTGGTGATCATTATTGGGCTGGGCGCCATGCTTGGTAAACTGGTGGCCGAAAGCGGCGCGGCACAAAAGATCACCCAGGTGCTCATGCGCATTTTTGGAAAAAAGCATTTGCAATGGGCATTGATGGTCACCGGCTTTATTGTTGGCATTCCGCTTTATTATAATGTGGGCTTTGTATTAATGGTGCCGCTTATTTTTTCGGTAGTGTACCAGTATAAATTACCAGCTGTATATATTGGCATCCCCATGCTGGCAGCACTTTCGGTAACGCATGGATTTTTACCACCTCACCCCTCGCCCACCGCATTGGTATCGCAATTAAAGGCCGATATGGGCCTCACCTTGTTATATGGCATAATGCTGGCCATACCCGCCATCATTATTGCCGGTCAGCTGTTTGCTAAAACCCTCAGGAATATTCGCAGTACGCCCCTGCAAACCTTTCAGCCCAAAACCATTCCCGAGGCACAACTACCAGGCTCACTCAATAGTTTTTTAACGGCCCTGCTGCCGGTGATCTTACTCACCATCACCACCATTATACCCTTCGTTACAACATTACCCGAAAACGAACAGAGTATTTTGAAGTTCTTCAGCGATCCTTCTATCGTTATGTTGATCTCCCTGCTGATAGCCATATTTACATTGGGCACACAGGGCGGCCGCACCATAAAAGACGTGATGAATATTTTTACCGATGCCATAAAAGATGTTGCGCCCATTTTGCTGATCGTTGCCGGCGCCGGCATTTTGAAACAGGTATTTAGTGATAGCGGTGTTAGCGATATTATTGGCGAAAGCATAAAAAACTGGCAAATACATCCACTGGTATTAGGCTGGTTAATTGCCGGTCTTATCAGGATCTGTGTTGGTTCGGCCACAGTGGCTGGTTTAACAGCTGCCGGTATCATTGGACAGGTAATTCCTAATTTGCAGGTAAACCCCAACCTGATGGTGTTATCGATAGGTGCAGGCAGTTTGCTGTTCTCACATGTGAACGACTCGGGCTTTTGGATGTATAAAGAATATTTCAACCTCAGCATACGCGACACCATAAAGTCGTGGTCGCTTATGGAAACCATCGTTTCGGTAGTAGGACTGATAGGCGTTCTTATTATGGATTTCTTTATTTAAAAGCAGGGTGCACATTTGTTACCTTTGGAAGTTGTGAATGGTGAATGGTCAATGGTGAGTGGTGAATGGGCTCGCGAATGATAAAGCTAATATACTATCTTGCGCCGCCCGAAACTTAGGCCGATTGCCGATTGCCGATTGCCGATTGCCGATTGCCGATTGCCGATTGCCGATTGCCGATTGCCGATTGCCGATTCACGACACACGCCTTAAACACGCAATAATGCAAGAAAATTGGTACCGCATTAATAATATCGATGAACTAGATTCTCCGGCCCTGGTTATTTATCCCGAACGGGTGAAAGCAAATATCGCTGCGCTCAAAGCAATGATCGATGATCCCGGGCGATTGCGCCCACACGCAAAAACCCACAAGAACAGGGAAACTACACAGCTGCTAATTGAAGCTGGCATTAGCAAATTCAAATGCGCTACCATTGCCGAAGCAGAAATGCTGGCCCAATGTGGAGCTGCAGATGTAGTGCTGGCCTATCAGCCCACAGGCCCCAAGTTGAAACGTTTTGTAAAACTTACTCAACAATACCACCATACTCATTTTGCCTGTTTAATTGATAATCCCCGTAGCGCGCAGGAAATTGCCAGCGCTTTTGCAGCAGCAGGCAGAACGATCTCAGTATACATCGATTTAAATATCGGTCAAAACCGCACCGGCATTGTACCTGGCGAAAAAGCCATTGTGCTGTACAATTTTTGTGCTGATGCCAGTGGTTTATCAATACGCGGCTTGCATGCTTATGACGGCCATGTACGCGGCACTCTTGAAGAACGCACCATTACCAGCAACGAAGGTTTTGCCCAGGCAGAAGCAATGAAGAAAACCCTGCTGGCCATGGGGTATACCGATGTAACTATTATTGCCGGCGGTTCACCCAGTTTTCCCATTCATGCCAATCGGCCGGTGGTAGAATGCAGTCCCGGTACGTTTGTATATTGGGATAAAAGCTACCTCGATCAATGCCCCGAACAACCTTTTCAAATAGCAGCGATGGTGGTTACCCGGGTTATTTCATTACCCTCCCCCACTACTATTTGTGTTGACCTGGGCCATAAATCAATTGCAGCTGAAAACGAAATAACAAAACGGGTTTTCTTTCCCGATGCACCAGGTTTAAAAGCTATATCGCAAAGCGAAGAACATTTGGTATTACAAGCCGGCGAAGGCCATTCCTTTCAACCCGGCGATGTGTTGTATGGCATTCCATTGCACGTATGCCCTACGGTTGCGTTGTATGAAAGGGCGTATACTGTTGAGGAAGGAAGGCTAAGTGGAGAATGGAAGATTGTTGCGCGGGACAGAGTTATTGGTGTATAATTAAGAGGTTGGCAAGTTATTATATTGCTTTTGGGACCTTGTCAACTTGTCAACGTGTCAACTTTTCAACTGCCCATCACTAAAATCACAAATCATGAACTCAATTATAAATGTAGGCTTAGTAGGCTACGGCATCTCAGCCAAAGTATTCCACGCTCCTTTTTTCGCTACCAACAAGAACTATAAACTTGTGAGTGTGGTTGAGCGGCATAAGCAGGAATCGAAGGAAAACTATCCCCATGTGCAGGTGGTAAAAAGCATTGACGAGCTGTTGCAAAACGATGCTATCGATCTGGTGGTGATCACCACACCCAACGAAACGCATTTCCCCTATGCAAAGGCAGCCTTGGAAGCCGGCAAAAATGTGGTGCTTGAAAAACCCGTTACCAATACTTCTGCAGAAGCCAAACAATTAATGGATATCGCCAGCCGCAGCGGTAAGGTATTAAGCGTTTATCAGAACCGCCGGTACGTGAGCGATTTTCTAACCATAAAAGATATCCTCGACAAAAAGCTATTGGGCGATGTACACACTTTTGAAGGGCATTACGATCGTTACAGGGCCGAAGCGCGGCCACAGGCCTGGCGCGAACATGTTTTGCCCGGTAGTGGCATATTGTTCGATCTTGGTCCGCACCTGATTGATCAGGTGTTATACCTGTTTGGCATACCCAACACCATTGCAGCAGATATTCGCATGCAACGCCCGCATGCAAAAGTTGATGATTACTTTGATCTGCGCCTCGATTATGGTTTTCTGAAAGTGATACTACAGGCTGGCATGCTGGTTCGTGAACCCGGTCCACGGTACCTGATACATGGCACAAAAGGGTCGTTTATAAAATGGGGCGAAGACCCACAGGAGGCCTTGTTACGTGCCGGCGCTTTGCCTGTTGGCGACGATTGGGGTAAAGAAAGTGATGATATTTACGGTATACTCAATACCGAGCTCAACGGAAAGATCGTTCGTGAAAAATATCATTCGCACAAAGGCGATTATGCCGCCTATTATAAAAACCTGTACGAAACAATTGTTGAGGGAAAACCGTTGCGGGAAAGAATAGAACATGGTTATAATACCATAAAAATTATAGAACTGGCCAATGAAAGCCATCAAAAACAATGCACCATTGCCTGCACAGGTTTGTTACCTGTTGAATATAGATGATGCGCTGCAAGGCTTATTCAAACTTTAACGGCGGGCCAACTATTTCCATACCGTGAATTCGATATAACCGTTCAAAATCGCGCAAGGTACCATTGGGCAATTGACTGGCTTCCTGAAAAAAAGCTTCCATAGTACCTGCGGGCTGATACATTAACAGCATTCTGCCATTTGCTTCACCAACCCGGGCAAAGGTATGTGGCACCTGTCGCGGTGCAAACACGGCATCGCCTGCTTTGGCATTAAAAATATCATCACCGATCTTGAAAACAAATTCGCCTTCTAAAATATAAAACCATTCATCTTGTGTGTAGTGGAAATGAAATGGCGGGCCGCCTTTATCTAATTTGTTGGTATCATAAACGCAAAAGCCTTCGCGGCTATCTTCGGCAGACACTTTGCATTGAAACGTGCCCCCTAAAAAACTAATTTTCTCATTGAAGCGATCTGTACCGGCATCAACTTTAAATCCATGCGTTGCTTTGGTCTCCATGACTTATTTGATTAAAAGGGTTGTGCTCTCTGAAGTTACAAAAATTACTTCATACTTCATGGAGGAAGTTGCATGCAGGAAGCCCATTAACCATTGTATAACTGCTTACTTTTTGCCCGGATATTTACGCTTAAAGTATTGATCGTTTGCCGAATAATCGAAGAAGATCGTTTTACCGGAGAAGTTCTTTGATGAAATGTTAAACCGGTCGCAAGGCGGTAATGTTCTACGCCCCTGTGGCTCTGTATCAAACACATCGCGTAACAGGGTATATTCATCACTTACATAAATAATCTTATATGCCGTTTCACAAGTTAACCCATTACCCGAGGAAAGAATGGCGTTTATCAACTTTCTTGCCCTGGCGGCGTAACGACGCGAA
The DNA here is from genome assembly GCA_024809215.1 of Niastella sp. OAS944. Taxonomy (GTDB): domain Bacteria; phylum Bacteroidota; class Bacteroidia; order Chitinophagales; family Chitinophagaceae; genus Niastella. Next base: position 502,818 of record JANUBW010000004.1, read on the forward strand.
GAATCGTTTTCGGCCATATTCATAAGCACAAAGCCTTTATAAAAGTTGGTGGTTATTGAAACAGGATTTGTTGAAAGTATTTTATCACACACATCGAGCGCCTTATCGTATTTTCTTTCATTTACAAGCGGCATTATTTCGCTGGTGCCATTATCCTGATAAGGCGCATAACCATCATTAAATGCAAAGCCATAATATAAAAAGCGGTAATCGTCTAATGTAAGCGAAGTATCGAATTTATTGAAGCGTTGTAATAATTTGGGGTAATGTGTATCCTTTTCAGGATTGGTAGTGGCGGCTTCTACAGAATCGTAATTAACAGAAACAAAATTAACCTGGGCAATTCCGGAAAGAGCAATTATAAGGAAGGTCAGGGTCAATAAGGCTTTCATATGTAAGATTTCACTACAAATCTACAATCAGAATCCACAAAAACGAATTTTCAGGCCTTTTTATAAACAAAACAGCCATCCCGTTAAATGAGATGGCTGTTTATCATTACTTAGTAAAATTACTTTTCAACGATCGATACATCTTTAATATCAAACTTGGCTGCTGGCGGACCATCAAACATCATACACGCAACACAATCGTTTTGTGCAGGCTGGGTTACTGTAAAGCGAATGGTAGCGCCTGCTTTTATGCCTGCAGGTATTTTACATGCGTTGTTAGCTGTAAATACGTTGTCGTACCGGGCATTGTTGTTCATCATATCCTTCCAGCCATCTTCGCCAACTGTATCGTCATTCAATACCTGTACAACAAAACTGGCGCAGGATATACGAACTACCTTTCCTTGCAAATGCGTGTCTTTTTCCTTTTGCTTACCACACTTGGAGGCCATCACCGGCAGTGCAAGCAGAATAAATATAAACTTCATATCGGATTTCTTTTGCTCTTTGACTTATTATATGCAGTGATCGTTGCATCACCGGCTGTTAAAACTTATATACCCGCTATTAACAAATTACATCCCCTTATATCGCTGGTATCAACACGGCCCAATACTTCAAAACCACCATCGGGCATAATAGTTCCTACATCATCTGTTGCAATAAACGAGCAGGAATACAGGTTGGCCAGGTCAATTACATTTATGATGCCGCTGCCGGTTACCCGAACATCGAGCGGGTCATCATCCTGCCGCATTAGTATTTTCATCCAGGGCGGGCACGTAAAAATGCCATTGCCGTATGAGTAAGCCTGTGATAAAAGTTCGGTCATCCCATATTCCGAATGTATGGCATGGGTTTGAAAAGCCGTAGTTAATATCAGATGTACTTCTTCACGCGTCATTTCACGGCGGCGTCCCTTCATACCACCTGTTTCCATAATAACGGTATGCTGTAAGGGCATGGGGTATTTTTCGGCAAAATCGAGCAGGCCAAAAGTGACACCAATTAATAATGTTTTTTGTCCCTGTTTTTCCAGTTCCTGCAACACCTGGGCCAGCTTTTCGTGCTCATATAAATAAAAACCGCTTTGCGCGTGGTTACTGAGTTTTATCATATCATTGACCATAACCACCAGCGAAGAGTTCTGGCGTTCAAGATAGGCGGGTAAAAGGCCAATAACGCACCAGTCCTGCACAGGACCATAAAATTTCTCCCAGGCCTTTAAAAAGCTTTGCCGGTAAATGTTAAGGTCCTTTACATAATGGCGGCTGTTAATAGTTTGGGTGGTGCCGCTGCTTTCAAAAACAGCTTCCGGCTCAAAAACGGTGGTCTTTATATCGGCCGATTTAAAAAAACGGATCGGCAAAAAGGGGATCTGCTCAATTGAGCGCACATTTGACCCAACTATTGACAGTGCGTTTACGTAATGCTGATAAATAGCATTATTATTGTACTGAAAATGGAAGACTTCGAGCGCCAGTTGTTCAAAATCAGCCGGTTCAACCGTAAAAATTTTATCTTCTATTTCACAAATCATAAATTTATTGCAGACTTTTGACCTATAATTTTGTACACGACAATTAAGAATATATGCAAAAGCTTGTTTTATATGGCACTCTCACCTTAACCTTTGCGATAGTATTGTTTGTTGCTTGCAGCAAAGATAAGTTTGAGACCAAACCAACCCTCACAATAAAATCATTTAGTCCCAACCCCGTGCCTGAAAATAGCCCATTGGTTATTGAATTAGAATATACTGATAAGGAAGGAGATATAGCATCGGGAGATTCAGCGCTGTTTGTAAGAAGGTACCGCATTAATCAAAAGAAAGTGGCTATAACATTGCGCGATAGTTTCTGGATGCCTTTACCCGATGATGTACCTAAAAAAACAAAAGGAACAATAAGGCTTACCTTCCAATATCAGGCAGACGTTGTTTCGGCCTCAGATCCCGGCAGCGGCACAGATAAAGCACCTGATTCACTGATTTACCGGTTTGCAGTGCGCGATAAGGCCCAACACGTTAGTGACACTGTAGAGAGCGGAATTCTTGTTGTAGAGCGCTAGTAAAACCATTATTGTACAATCATTTTTTCCTGAAGATTTGTGCTGAAGGATGTTGAAATATTTATTTGACGTTTTCCTGTTCACCAGTTGTTTTATTGCCGGTTGTGCCTTGCTGATGGTATTACAAACCGACCAGCTGCTGCACCTCAGCTATGATAGTACCGGCTACCTGGTATTTGTATTTTTCTCAACCCTTTGCAGTTATAACTTTCACTGGTATTTAAGTGCTGACGCTACCAGCGAAAATGCCCGTGTACAATGGACAGAACACCATAAGGTATTACACCTGGTGCTTACCGGTATCGGCGGAATAATAGCAGCCATTTATTTCTTCCACTTCATACATCACTGGTTTTGGATGGGCGGCGCCGCACTGCTTACCTTTCTTTATTCGGCACCCAAATTACGGTATGGCCCCTTTGCCTGGCTAAGTAAAGTAGCTGTGGGCAAAACCATGTTCCTGGCCTTTGTTTGGATGTATGTGACCACATTTTTGCCCGTTGCCATCGACAACCATCACTGGAACGGGGCATCGATGCTTTTTTGCCTGAGCCGCTTTCTGCTTATATATGCCATTTGCATCATATTCGATTATCGCGACCGCGACTACGATAAACAGGCCGGCATACGCAGTATGATCACGTATTTTAACGAACGCGGCATTAATAACCTGTTTGCGCTTTCACTGGCAGGGTTTGCCGTTAGTACCCTATTGCTGTACTTTTACGGCTTTTCGTTACTCACCATTGTATTGCTGCTGGTACCTGGTATTATAGTTGCTGTTCTATACCCCATTGCCAAAAAGAACTTCAGCGATTACCTGTACTATTTTGTACTGGATGGACTTATGATGTTTTCATCGCTGTTAACGATATTCATTTCAAATAAGTAGTTTTGCGTCAATTAATCGATATATTTATCATTATCTAGAACAGGATTTTACCTTTTAATACAGTAAATATGGCTAAAAGTAAAACAGTCGCTTCTGCTGGCTACAAGCTCTCTGATCAATCACTGAAATTCCTCAAAAATTATATCAATACGCCCTCGCCTGTTGGCTTTGAAAGCGGCGGACAAAAAGTATGGTTAGACTATGTAAAACCGCTGGTTGACACCACTTTTGTTGACCCTTACGGTACGGCTGTAGGTGTTATTAACCCCAAGGCTGATTTTAAAGTGGTAATTGAAGCCCACGCCGATGAGATCAGCTGGTTTGTGAATTACATTACCCCCGAAGGCCTAATTTACCTGAAACGCAATGGCGGTGTTGACCACCAGATAGCCCCGGGGCAACGGGTATTTATCCATGGTAAGAAAGGCGCCGTAAAAGCCGTTTTTGGCTGGCCGGCCATTCATACCCGCCTGCATAACCCCGAGGCAAAAGATCCACAACCAAAAGTGGAGAATCTGTTCCTCGATACCGGGGCCCGCTCTAAAAAAGAAACGGAAGACCTGGGTATTCATGTTGGCGCAGTGGTAACCTACCAGGATGGTTTTGACGAACTGGCAGGGGGGTATTATATTGCCCGGGCCTTCGATAACCGCATCGGCGGATTTATGATCGCCGAAGTGGCCCGCATGTTAAAAGAAAATAAAAAGCAATTACCATTCGGTTTATACGTTGTTAATGCGGTACAGGAAGAAATTGGCTTACGTGGTGCCGAAATGATAGCCCGTCGTATAAAACCCAATGTGGCCATCATTACCGATGTTACGCACGACACACATACGCCAATGATCAGCAAGATCATTGAAGGCGATGTAGCCTGTGGTAAAGGACCTTCCCCTGCCTACGGCCCTGCAGTTCATAACAAACTGTTGAAGCTGGTAGAGGATGTGGCTGAAAAAAGCAATATTCCCTTACAAATGCGCACCGTGTCGCGCAGCACCGGCACCGATACCGATTCTTTTGCCTATGCCAATGACGGCTGTCCGTCGGTTTTGATCTCTATTCCTTTACGTTACATGCACACAACGGTTGAGATGTTGCATAAAAGCGATATAGAGCAAACCATACAGTTAATGTACGAGACTTTATTAACCCTGACGCCCAAAACAAATTTGAGTTATCTGTGATAAATTCAGGCATCCTATTATACGTTGATCCCGGTAGCGGCAGTTATCTTATACAAGTGATCATTGCCGCTATTTTGGGGGCGTTGTTCTATTTCAAAAACCTCTGGTGGAAGGTGAAGGCATTTTTCTGGAAACCGAAAAAAGAGGATGCAGAGGGAGAGGATATTGCTAAATGACAAATTATACACGTCATCCTTCATCGTTTAAGGACCCTTCTGGTTTTGTATTTGAATCGGAAGGCACACTGTACCGGCAGGTAAACCAATACTATGCCGCGCAATACCGTCAACTTATTGATTCAGGACTGTACAAACAACTGGTAAGCCAGGGGCAATTGATCGCCCACGAAGAATTAGCGGAGAATATTACCAATTCGCCCGACTGGTACACAACCCTTCGGCCGGAACCGGTGCACACCATTTCATACCCATACGAATGGTGTTTTGAACAATTACAGGACGCCGCGCTGCTTACGCTTTCTGTATTAAAAGCAGCTTTACAGCATAGCATGGTCTTGAAAGATGCTACGCCGTATAATATTCAATTTCATAAGGGGCGGCCGGTGTTCATCGACACCCTTTCGTTCGATACGTACAATGCCAAACAACCCTGGATCGCTTACCGCCAGTTTTGCCAGTGTTTCCTGTTCCCGTTGTACCTCGAGCACTACTTAAAGACCGATATTCAAAAAATACTCAGTACTTATATCGATGGCATTCCGGTTGATATTATAGCCAAATTATTGCCACTTAAAAGCCGGCTGAGCCTGGGTGTTTGGCTGCATGTTTACCTGCAGCACTCCACATCGACCAGCGCCCGCGCCCATAATGGCAATAATAAAAATGCCGCCTTTAGTAAAAAGAAACTGCTCGATGTTATAAGCCATCTTACCAGCATTATTACCAGTTTTCCTGCGAATAAAACATACAAAACCACCTGGAGCAATTACTACGAGGATACCATTCTAAGCAAAGAATACCTGAAGGCGAAAGAAGTTATCATTAGAGAAATGAGTGGGCAAACAACCGCCCGTACCGTGCTTGACCTGGGCGCCAATGATGGCTATTTCTCCAAACTATTTGCCAGCCGGCAACTGACGGTAATAGCCACCGACGCAGACAGCCGTTGTATTTCGAGACTGTACAACGAAGTGAAGAAGGATAAAATTGAGAACATTCAGCCGCTGATACTCGATATAGCCAACCCCTCCCCCGCTATTGGTTTCAATAACCGGGAGCGTGCCGCCTTTCACGATCGCATAAAAACCGATCTGGTAGCGGCCCTGGCGCTTGTACATCATTTAGTGATCGGCAAAAACATTAGCATACCGGTTCTGGCTGAATATTTCAACGATATAGCCCCCGAACTCATTATAGAGTTTGTACCAAAAGAAGATGAAAAAGTACAGCAGATGCTGAAAAGCAGGCCCGATACATTTCCTGATTACACCATTGAAGTATTTGAAAAAATGTTTAACCAGTACTTCAACGTCATCAGCAAAAAACAGGTACCGGGCACACACAGGGTACTATATTATATGAAGCGGCGGTGAAAAATCGCGTAGTTGATTTTTCACTATCTTCACGCCTTGTTTGTAGCTAAACATTAAGAAAAAACCAGTGATCCGCTACTATACATTTACTGTAAATCATTAGAAATGAAGGAAATTATCAGAAACGACTGGACTATTGAGGAAATACAGGAAATTTATAATTCCCCCGTGCTCGACTTAATTTTCCGTGCTGCCAGCGCTCACCGGCAGTACAATAACACCGGCGAAGTACAGGTATGTACACTGCTTTCGATAAAAACCGGTGGCTGCTCAGAAGATTGTGCTTACTGCCCGCAGGCCGCCCGTTACAATACAGGCGTTAATGTACACCCCTTAATGAAGCAGGAAGAGGTAATGGCAAATGCCGCCAAAGCAAAAGCAGCCGGTAGTACCCGCTTTTGTATGGGAGCCGCCTGGCGCGAAGTAAGGGACAACCGCGATTTCGACCGCGTTATTGAAATGGTGAAAGGTGTGAACGAACTGGGTATGGAAGTATGCTGCACCCTGGGTATGCTTACCGAAACACAAGCCCAGAAACTGGCCGATGCCGGTTTGTATGCGTACAATCATAACCTCGATACATCAAAAGAATATTATAAAGAGATCATTTCAACCCGCACCTATAACGAACGTTTAGATACCCTCGACAATGTTCGTAAAGCAGGGATCTCTGTTTGTTGCGGTGGTATTGTTGGCCTGGGCGAAACCCATACCGACCGTATTAAAATGCTGCACACACTGAGCACCATGCCCGAGCATCCTGAAAGTGTGCCCATCAACGCACTGGTTGCTGTAGAAGGCACACCGCTCGAAAACAACCAGAAAGTTGATATTTGGGATATGGTGAAAATGATCGCTACTGCCCGTATCCTGATGCCAAAAGCCATGGTACGTTTGAGTGCAGGCCGCGCCAGCTTCAGCGTTTCTGAACAGGCATTGTGCTTTATGGCCGGCGCCAACTCCATCTTCACTGGTGAGAAGTTGCTGACCACGCCAAACCCAAGCTTTGATGAAGACAAAGCAATGTTCAACCTGCTGGGTCTTACCGCCCGCGAAGCGTTCAAAGATGATAAAGTATTAGCGTAAGCTATTTGCTGATAATAAGAAAAGGATCACTTTTAACGGTGATCCTTTTTTGTTATAATGAATCGTAGAACTTGCTCTGTTTTCGGCAATCGTGAATCGGCAATAGAACCCGAACTTTATGGCCTCGCTACTCATTACCTCTACCCACTCACCACTTCCTACGTTACACCTGCCTTTCCTTTATCAACTCTATCACCTGTATCAACTTATCAACTCCCTCGTCAACTTGTTAACTCGTCAACCTGACCCTATCAAGAAATAAAAAGCTTATTTAGAAAAAGTACTGCTATCTAAAACATCAGCAATCTCTTTACAGAAATACTGCTTTCCATCCATCACCAGCAGAATTGCTTTTACCATCTCTTCGCCCGATGAGTTTTTGGTAACATAGCCATTGGCGCCGGCGCTCATCAACGCATTAACATAAGGGAGATCGGTATGTACTGAAATGCCGATGATGCGGATCGCCTCGGTGAATTCACGAATACACCTGGTAGCTTCTATTCCGCTTATGGGCTCCATGTTTATATCCATCAATACAACATCGGGCGAAAGCGTTTTACAGGCTTCTATGGCCTGAGAACCATTTTCGCATATGGCAATAATAGAAAGCCGCTTATCCCTGCTTAGCAGCAGGTTCCAGGCCTCGCGTACCAATTTGTGATCATCTGCTATAATCACTTTGATCATTAAGAAAAGGTTTATTTAATGGCAAAAATTAATGTTAGTCAATTTGCAGGATAAACAATATTCCATATCCCCTAAATTTTAAAAGTTTAAGGAAAGCGGTTAATTATTATTAAGGGGAAACAATTACTTATTTCGCCCGGCCCTGGCCGAAATAATCGTTTAGCCTGAGGTTTAAGCCGAATTGGTTATAGGAAGAATTATTTTGATAATAACTCCTCGCGTAGCGGATCTGGATTTTTTTAAATAACACGCCAACACCTAGTGAAAAACCGTTTAGCCCGTTGCCGGCGTTTGTTACATTTAATTCTTTTCGGCGGAGGTAATTGTATCCGGCAGTAACTTCTACTTTATCACTCACATATAACTGCGCGGAAAGGATAACATGTCTGAAAAACTTGTCAAATATATATTTTTTTTCCTTGCTATCCTCAGCAACACCTATTTCGTTGTTAAATAAAGTGTCATTGTAACGAGTATTGAACTGATGCAGCTGGAAAAATGTCAGAGAGAATTGTACCGGTGCATGTGCCAACCGTTTTGAAATACCCAGTTGCAGATCGAAAGGAAGATCGCCGGCTGAGCTGCCTGTATATTGTTTTATTTGCGCACCCATATTCTTTGCCACCAGCGAAGCCTGCCATAAATTGGCCGAATCGGCATAGGTTATACCCAGGTCCATGGCCACGCCCGATGAACGATAATTGCCATAGGCCGAATGAATGAACTTGGCTGCAACGCCATATTGCCAATGTTCGCCATATTGCCGTGCAGCGCTTACCTGCACCACATAATCGTTTGGCCGCATAGTGCCTAATACATTGCCCGTCATATCGGTTTCGGCTATGGAACCATAGCTAAAATAATTGATACCGGCTGCAAAGGTGGTTTTGAGTGATGGCTGATATAACCCCACCATCATATGGTAATTTTTTATACCTGCATAAAAGCTATTGAATACCATTGATGTTTGGGTATGCATGGCCGGGCGCAACAACGCCGGATTATTGAAAGCCAGACCAATATCGCTGGTTTGATTTGAAATGTTAATACCGCCTAAAGCGGTTAATTGGGGCGCATTGGAGAGTTTAAGGAAATTATAGACCGTATTACCGCCTAATGTTTGTGCATTTGACCGGGTAAGGATAGATAATAATACTAATATAAGCAGCTTGTTGTGCATGGGTCAGCTGCTACGAAAATAGGTAAAAAAGCTAGTAGTAAGTAGTTAGTGGCGAGTAGGGATGAACTCCGCCTACGCTAAAGCTCCGGCGGATGAAAAAAAAAATTCCTCCATTGAAATGGAGGAATTTCTTTAACCCTTAAAACAACCAACATGAAAAAAAATCTCGGTTGAATATTAATAACAGGGTTTGACATTTATTTGTTCAATACCGTTCCAAAAGAACAGATTAAAATCTTGTTAAAGGAACTGAGGTCCTCACCCCAGTGCAATATCAAGCACCTGCTGCATGGTTTTAACATAATGAAAAGTAAGTCCTTTAATAAATGCCGGTTCTATTTCTTTGATGTCGCGCTCATTTTGCCAGCACAACACAATTTCCTTCAACCCGGCGCGGCGCGCAGCCAGCACTTTTTCTTTAATACCACCTACCGGCAACACCTGACCGCGTAAAGTAATTTCACCCGTCATAGCCAGGTATGGTTTTACCTTTTTACCCAATAAGGCCGACGCAATGGCGGTCATGATAGTTATACCGGCGCTTGGGCCATCTTTTGGTACGGCGCCTTCGGGCACATGCACATGAATGCTTTTCTTGTCGAATTTGGCAGGGTCAATGCCAATCTTCTTTGCATTCGATTGCAGGTACGTTAATGCGGTAGTAGCGCTTTCTTTCATCACATTACCCAAATTACCGGTAAGCTTTAGTTCGCCTTTGCCATCGCTCAAACTGGTTTCCATAAACAATATATCGCCGCCAACATACGTCCAGGCCAAACCAATGGATACACCTGGAATATTGGCTACCTTATATAGTTCATTATTGTATTTGGGTTTGCCCAGTATCGTCTCTACATCTTTTTCTGTGAGTACCGGTTTTACCTCATCATACGTCGCAAACTCTTTTGCTTCATAGCGCATAATAGAAGCCAGGTAACGGTCAAGCTCACGAACGCCACTTTCGCGGGTATAATCCTGAATGATCTTTTGCAGTACAGGATCGCCTATTTTAAAGTCAACCTTCTTCAACCCATGCGCATCTTTTTGTTTGGGCACCAGGTGGCGTTTTGCTATCTGTACTTTTTCTTCAACGGCATAACCGCTCAGGTTAATGATCTCTAACCGGTCGCGCAATGCTGGTTGAATATTATTGATATCGTTGGCCGTTGCAATGAACAATACTTTGCTAAGGTCGTACTCCAGTTCAAGGTAGTTATCATAGAAGGCATTGTTCTGCTCAGGATCAAGTACCTCTAATAATGCCGATGATGGATCGCCGCGGAAATCGTTCCCCACTTTATCAATTTCATCGAGAATGATAACCGGGTTCGATGATTTCAGCTTGCGTATCATTTGAATGATACGGCCCGGCATGGCGCCAATATATGTTTTGCGGTGTCCGCGTATTTCGCTTTCATCATGTAAACCGCCCAGGCTTACCCGGCCGTATTTGCGTTGAACTGCTGTGGCTATGCTGCGGCCAAGCGAGGTTTTACCAATACCGGGAGGTCCAACAAAACAAAGGATGGGGCTCTTCATATCGCCCTTTAGTTTCAATACTGCCAGGTATTCGAGCAAACGCTCTTTTACCTTATCCATTCCATAATGGTCGTGATCGAGTACCTTCTTGGCTTTCTTCAGATCATATTGGTCTTCGGTCACCTCGTTCCAGGGCAGGTCGAGCATCAGATCGAGATGATTGTATACCACCGAGTAATCGGGCGTGCTGGGGTGCATACGCTCCAGCTTTTCGATGCCCTTTTTAAACATTTCCTTTGTGGCCTCGTTCCATTTCTTGGTTTCGGCCCTTTTCTGCATTTCCTTTATTTCGCGCTCATTGGTATCGCCGCCCAGTTCTTCCTTAATGCTTTTCATTTGCTGCTGCAGGAAGTATTCGCGCTGTTGTTTATCGAGCTCGGTTTTGGTTTTGGTGGTCACCTTGTTCTTGAGCTCGGCAAACTGCAACTCGCGCTGTAATAGCTTCATCAACAGGTCGGCGCGGGTTTCTATATTATTCAATTCCAACAGCTTCTGCTTTTCGGTAAGCTCCGTGTTCAGGTTGCTGGAAATGAAATGTATAAGAAAAGAAGGATTTTCAATATTGCGTAAGATGATGGAGGCCTCGCTGGGAATATTAGGCGATAGCTGAATGATTTGACCGGCCAGCTCCTTAATATTGGCCACATAGGCGTTAAAGTCCTCATTTTTAGGCGCTTCATCTTCCTCAAGCAGTTCTACCTCGGCCTTGAAATAAGGTTCATCAGAGGTGATCTTTTTAACCTTAAAGCGGCGTTTGCCCTGAATTATGACGGTGGTGCCGCCATCGGGCATTTTGATCATTTTAATTATTTTGGCAACGGTGCCAATATCTTCCAGGTCGGTAACAACCGGATCTTCTACATTACTGTCTTTTTGCGCTATAACGCCTACCAGTTTGTCAGCTTTATAAGCGTCGTTTACAGCTTTTATACTTTTATCGCGGCCCACGGTTATTGGTAACACCACTCCGGGGAACAATACGGTATTACGTAAAGGTAAAAGGGGCAATTCGGCAGGAATGACTATATCTGAATTATTATCTCCTTCATTCTCATTCAGGGGAATAATAGGTATAAAATCCATTTCATCTTCAGGCGTAAATAATATGTTCGCTTCTTTCATTACTTAGATTATCTGTGACAAAATAACATACTCTTGCTTAAAATACCATGAATTGAAGGCAATGGGCATATATGTCAAGTTTAATGCCAGTGCAATAAAGGCATAGTAATCAAGGGGATTGATACCTGTTTTGGCAGCCGATCCGGACAATCAGGGTTAATACAAAGAATATCAGGGGTATAATAGAAGGAAATTGTTTGGGATATGAGAAATTCGTTTGTAGTTACCGGTTACCAGGTACCAGTTGCCGGGAAATACAGGTTGCAGGTTTCAGGTTGCAGGTTGCAGGGAAAACCAAATACCAGTTACCGGGTGCCGGTTGCCGGGGAATACAGGTTCCAGGTTGCAGGTTGCAGGGAAAACCAAATACCAGTTACCGGTTACCGGGTGCCGGGGAATACAGGTTCCAGGTTGCTGGTTGCAGGGAAATACAGGATGCATGTTACAGGGAAAACCAAATACCAGTTACCGGTTGCCGGTTGCCGGGGAATACAGGTTGCAGGTTTCAGGTTGCAGGTTTCAGGGAAATACAGGTTGCAGGTTACATGTTACAGGGAAAACCAAATACCAGTTTCCGGGAACCGGTTTCCGGGGAATACAGGTTTCAGGTTACAAGTCTTTCCGGCGACGGTATTTTGCATTTCGGGGTAACTGGTAACAGGCAACCGGTAACCCGCTGTTCTTTGCACCCCCGCAACATGCAACCTGTAACTGCCCAATAGCAAAGAGAATACTCCCTATTCAGAGAAGTTTATAAAAAGAAAAAAGCTCCTTTCGGGAGCTTGCCAGATCAAAAAACCGTTTTATGGAAAATTACCATTTATCAACTTCTTCACCAGCATCAGCGGCTGAACCTGCACCGTTGCTTGAAGCGGTGGCGGCAGGAGCACTGCTAGCCTGATAAACAGGGGCTTCAGCTACTTCATCGATATCGTTATCTGCAACTTGGTCGTGGTTGTAGGCGTCAAAATCAAAATTGGGCATCAGTTCTGTTTTCACATAGTCTACTGCTTCGGTCAATGCCTTTAAGAATTTGTTGAAGTCTTCTTTGTAAAGGAAGATCTTGTGCCTGTCGTACCCGTTTTCGTTGAATTTTTTGCGGCTCTCCGTAATGGTAATGTAGTAGTCATTTCCACGGGTAGCCCTCACATCAAAGAAGTAGGTTCTTCTTTTCCCAGCTCTTATGCGTTTGCTATAAACGCTTTCCATACGTTTGTCGTTGTTTTCGTACGCCACAGTCATATAAGTTTTGCAGTTAACAATTATCGAATTTTCACAAAAAAAAGCGTTACAAATATAATATTGTTTTAGAATCAACAAAATTTCATTAGCCTTTTACGACGTAATTTCACCTATTTATCCCCATTTGTTAGTCGTTTTAGCCTTCCTCGCGCTCCTGTTTCAATTGTTGCTCGTATAAATACGCATAATAACCGCTTAATGATAATAATTCATTATGTGTTCCCGTCTCAACAATCTTCCCATCTTCGAGCACTACAATGGTGTCAAAATCGAAAAGAGTAAATATGCGGTGGGTAATTATAATAGCAGTTTTATGCTGAAGATAGATGCTCAAATTACCAAGGATCTCCTTCTCGGTACGGGCATCTACTGCACTTAAACAATCATCAAACACCACTATTTGCGGGTCTTTTGCCAGCGCGCGTGCAATAGAGATCCGTTGTTTTTGTCCGCCACTGAGGGTAACGCCCCGCTCCCCTACCATGGTTTCGTATTTTTCATGAAAATGCTCAATTTCCCTTTCCACACTGGCCGAACGGGCCGCTTTTACTGCCATTTCATGGTTTGCCTCACCAACCGGGCTGAACAGGATATTATTATTAATAGTATCGCTAAACAGGAAAACATCCTGCGGCACATAGCTTATCTGCCGGCGCAGCTCCTGCAGGTCCATTGTTTTAAGATCATTGCCATCGATGCTGATATTACCAACCGTAGGATCGTACATGCGTAATAGCAATTGCGCAATGGTTGTTTTACCGCTGCCGGTATGGCCAATGATAGCAATCTTTTGACCTTTCTTTATATGTAAATTGAAATTCGTTAATGCCTGTATGCCGGTGTTGGGATAAACAAAATCAACATTATTAAAGGTAATACTGCCATCAATAACCGGTTTTACTGCATTGGCAGGGTTTACTATAGCGGGGTTGGTATGTAAAAATTCATTGATGCGCTTTTGCGAAGCTGCCGCCCGTTGTATCATGCTGGCTGTCCACCCAATGGCGCCCACGGGGAAAGTGAGCATGTTTATATACATTACAAACTCGGCCAGGGTACTCATTTTCATATCATGCTGCCCGTAAATGGTATAAATGCCGCCAATCATAATAGTAAGCAGGGTACTTAGGCCAATCAGCAGGGTCATTGAAGGAAAATACATGGCCTCCATTTTAGCCAGTGAAATGGCATTGTCTTTATACTCCTCACTGTTCTTATCAAAGAATGAGAACATAGCCTTTTCCTGTACAAATGACTTTATTACCCTTATGCCCGAATACGATTCCTGCGCATTTGTCGTAAGGTCGCTCAGCAGGGCCTGAATACGTTCGCTTTTTTTATTGATAATAGTATTTACAACATATATAGTTACTGCCAAAATGGGCAATGGCGCCAGCACATACAGGGTAAGCAGGGGATCTTTTTTCACCATATAATAAACCGCCAGCGAGATCAGTGATACCAGGTTGATGAGATACATTATGGCAGGTCCTGTGAACATTCTTACCCGGCTTACGTCTTCCGACATGCGGTTCATGAGGTCGCCGGTACTATGCGTTTTATAGAAATTGGTATCGAGGGTGAGATAATGCTGAAATACCTGGTTCTTTTGGTCGAACTCTATATGGCGGCTCATAACAATAATGGTCTGCCGCATCAGGAACATAAAAATACCGCGAATAAGAGCCAGTACCAATATGACAATTCCGCTTAAAGCGATAACTGAAATGGTTTTGTGCTGTTCGGCAAATCCTATGAAGTAAGTTACCAGCCAGTCGTACTGAACAGAAGCTTTCTTTTGTTCAATACCAAAGGCCCGCTGTACCACATCGAACACGTAGCCCGTTACCTGGGGGGCCAGCACGGCAAAATAGTTGGAAACAACAATAAAAAGAATACCCAGGAAAAGCCGGTACCGGTATTTCCAGAAATATGCATTAAGCGCTTTTAAATGTTTCAACCGCAGGAATTTGAGAGGCAAATGTAAGTTGAAAAGTTAACAGGTTAACAGGTTGACAAGGTATCCTCCTGCTCAGCCCTCTAATTATTTGTTAACTTGTCAACTTGTTAACCTATAGCGCATCCGGGTCCGCCTTCATTTTTGGCGGCTCATCCCCTGCATCCTGCTCATTTTTAACCGGGTCTTCATCGTTCAGTTGGTTCAACGGCCCATCTTCGCCCCGTTCTTTTTGTAGCGTTTCTTCCCGCACCGTTTTATTATCGTTGCCAACACTTGTTTCAAACTCACTGTGTACGTCCTTATTTGGATCGTGTTTTTGTTTTTTGTTTTCCATGTAAGAAACCATTCAAAAGCCATACCCGCCTGGAATCAATAGGCAATAAGCAATTGGCAATAAGCAACCTGAGGAAAGATCCATTTTAGAGCGGGTTCGAAATTCGGCACCCTTGCCTATTGTCTATTGCCAATTGTCTATTGTCTATTGCCTATTGTTTGCCTGGCCCTGTAATTGCAAAACTGCTACAGCTTAATTAAAATACGTATGCACATCAAGGATAAAGAATGGTGGAAAGAAACGGTTATTTACCAGGTATACCCACGCAGTTTTAAAGATAGTAATGGTGATGGTATTGGCGACCTGCCCGGACTTATTTCAAAACTCGATTACATTCAAAGTTTGGGCGTTGGACTGGTTTGGCTGAACCCTATTTACGCTTCGCCCAATGACGACAATGGTTACGACATCAGTAACTATGAAGCCATATCACCCACATTTGGCACAATTGCCGATTTTAATGCCCTGCTGGCAGGTTTGCATTCACGAGGTATTAAACTCATTATGGACCTTGTAGTAAACCACACCAGCGATGAACATGCCTGGTTTATAGAATCACGTAAATCGCGCGATAATCCGTATCGCGATTATTATCACTGGTGGCCCGCAGAAAAAGGCAAACCACCACATCGCTATAGCTTTTTTGATAAGAAAGGCGATGCCTGGCAATACGACCCCGCTACCGATTCATACTACCTGCATTACTTCAGCAATAAACAACCCGATCTTAATTGGGAAAACCCTAAAGTAAGAAAGGAGGTTTATCAAATGATGAAGTTCTGGCTCGACAAAGGCATCGATGGCTTCAGGCTCGATGCCATTAGCTATATTTCAAAAGATACCACATGGCCGGTAGTTTCGAAGAAAGAGCTGGCTGAAAAATATAAGAACGACTTTTCCTACTTTTATTCAAAAGGGCCTAAACTGCATGAATACCTGCACGAAATGAACCGCGAGGTATTACAGCATTACCCAAACGCTGTTACCATTTCAGAAACGCCGGGTATTGAAAAAGAAGAAGCCTTGCAATTTGTACATGTAGACAGGCAGGAACTGCACATGTTATATCATTTTAAAGGCATGGAACTGGGTTATTCAAAAGAAGGCTTTAAACGCCCCGACCCTAACGGCTACAGCCTGCCGGCTTTTAAAAAGTTGTATACCGAATGGAATGATGTATTTGCCAAAGAAGGCTGGGGCACTATTTACCTGGGCAATCACGATCAACCCCGTATGCTTAGCCGCTGGGGAAACGATGCGCCAGAGTTCAGGGTACCATCGTCAAAACTGCTCATCACTTTTTTACTCACCATGCGTGCCACACCTATTTTTTACAATGGCGATGAACTGGGCATGGCCAATATAAAATTCGAAGACATACAGGACTACCGTGATATAGAAACCCTGTATATGTACCATTTTTTACAGGCCCAAAATGAAGACCTGGAGCAATTTATAAAAGACCAGCAATTTGGCGCACGCGATAACAGCCGCACACCTTTTCAGTGGGATGCCACCGCCTGTGCCGGCTTTACCACCTGCGACCCGTGGATAAAAGTAAACACCGACCATGCATTCATTAATAAAGAAGCGCAGGATGCCGATGGTAATTCGCCGTTAAATTATTTCAGACACCTGGTTCAGCTTCGCAAAGACCACCTGGAGTTAATTTACGGCGACTATAAAATGTACGATGCGGAACACAAACAAATTTATACGTACACCCGTACGCTCGAAAAAACAGCAACATTGATCATCCTTAATTTCTCAAATGACCTGGTGCCATACACCATTCCAAAAGAATTACACAAGAAGCAATTCCAGCTCATCAGCAATAACGAAACCTCCCTGCAACAGGAAGAACATGAGCTTACACTATTGCCCTGGCAAGCGCTTATATTTAAATTGAAATAGTAGAATATTGGCAACAACGAAGTTTATTCTTTATCATTCAGGTACGTATTGAGCAATAGCCTTCCCGGCACAATTGTTTAGCACTGTACTGCAAACAACATGTTATGGATAGCATAAATAAACAACAAAGGGAAACAAACCGGGAGAACCTGAGCAAAGAAGCTGCCATTAAAAAGTTGCGTGAACTGATTGACCATACAAAGACCTGCTTTTTTGATACCGGCCACCCTACTTCAGACTCAAACGGCGTTCGACCAATGAGTGTGCAGCAAATTGATGATCAGGGTAACCTTTGGTTCTTAAGCGCCAACGACAGCCATAAAAATAAAGAGATAGCCATGGACCGTTCAGTAAAACTGTTCTTTCAGGGTTCGGCCCATGCCGATTTCATGTACCTCACAGGTAAAGCAGAGATCATTCGCGATAAAAATAAAATTGAAGAGTTGTGGGAACCTATTATGAAAACCTGGTTCACTGAAGGAAAAGATGATCCCCGCATCACGGTTATAAAATTTGTTCCTGAAGAAGGTTATTACTGGGACACCAAACATGGCAAAGCCATTGCTTTCCTGAAAATGATGGTGGGCGCGGCTACCGGTAAAACAATGGATGATTCTATAGAAGGAAAACTTTCTATGTAAAGCACCTATTTATTAAAGGCAAGTTTTTTATATTAAGTACACGATGTAAGAAATAAGAAGTAAGAAGTATGACGCTCGCTAATGTCATACCTCTTACTTCTTACTTCTTACTTCTTACCTTCTACCTCAATATCTAAATATAGCTGCCAGTTCTCCAGCCTCTGGCATTTCATTCGCCTCCATAAAATACACCTCCCCTCCGTTTTGTATTGTTTTTAGTACTGCTTTATCAATAAGATCTTCCATGGTATCTGATTCTCTGTCCAAAATATCTAACTTATTCTCCTGTTCATTGAACGTGCCCCATATTCTGCTACCCTTTTTCACAAATAAATGCGACACTTTTGAATAATAGGTGGCTGGAATGATCTTACTTACATTCACTGAGGTGAGTTCGGTAGCCGACTTATTTCCATAATCTTCTAACGCACGTTTTAAAGGTTGTTCAAAGTAGGGCTTCATTGTAACCATGGCTTCATTGTACAATTCACTATCATTTTGCTGATGATGGTTGCCGGTCAATGCTTCGGGCCAAATGTGTTTATAGTCAGAAACCGATCTGTAGATCGGGATCAGAAAATCCTGTCCGGCCAATAACAATGGCACATTTTCTTTATTCAAATGACTTTGCCAAATGGTTTCATCAACTTCATCGAGGTAAGCCTGTATATTTTCTTTCTCATCGGGCCGTCCGGCGCCAATACCATGAAAGTTTGCGCTACCGGTGCCGCCTTTTCCGCCGGTCCTGAATAATCCATTGCCGCCTTTTTCTTCAAAATGCACCACATCATCTACACCGGTTGGTAAACCGGGCACTTGTAAATATTCAATACCTAATGCATCGGCACGATAAAACCTCGGGAACTTCTTGGCAATATCGAGTATATAAAAATATTCGGGGCGAACCATGAACGGCACCAGCGGACTAACATAAAAAGAGCTGTTCACTTCAACATGCTGTATCAATGGTGCGCGCAGTTTCAAATATTTAAAATATCCATCTGCAACATATACTGCGAGGCCATCACTTTGTTGGTACCAGAATTTTTCTTCACGTAAAAGATCATACCCGGGAGTAAGCATCTTTTTAATCACTATCTGATCGGTACCCTTTTCTTTCAAAAGCTTTTCTGCCTGTTGCAAAGCGCTCTTGAAGGCCGTCATATCAACCTGTTCATTTACTTCCACACCGGCTTTATGGGTAGGCAGTAAGATGCTTACACAAGGGGCCTCATTGTAACCAGCCAGTTCAATAAATAACTGCTTTGTTAAATTGCCACTTAATTCTTCCCTTGCTGTTTTTGTAAATTCTTCAGTATAGGTAGCGTTTCTGCTTTTACTTTCCGTTGATGCTGCTTTTGAAAAGTCCTCCCCTTTGCTGGTATTGCGGTTAGGGTGTCGTACCGGCAGATCTGATGGTAATTCAGGTTCACTTTTATTAGCGCCCGATGGCTTGCCTTTATCAACTCTTGCTTTTGATGGTTTTTCTCTATCCTGCTTCATACAATATCAATTTATTGTATGACCTCAATAAATATACCAGCCCAATTGCTGGCGGGCAAACTTTAGTGGGGGAACATTTGCACCTAAACGTTTTACATCTACGAAATCGGAGTTTTTGGCAGAAGCACAAATACTAACACTACTTGTACGGGAAAGGTAACCACATCGAGCCCAACAGTGAAAGGCACCAGCAGATACCTTGCCGGCATGCGCCGCTGGGGTTGAAAAGTTATAAGATATTTTTTATTGTTCTTATCTCTAATAGTAAAGCTTACCGCTTTTCTTTTGATCTCCTCCGTTATCATACAGAACCCCTGTGTTGGAATGGAAGTTTTACCCTTATGCTTTTCAACCAGATATTCGTTCCTTGCCATTTCCTTATATAAACCTGAGGTATCGGTCATGCGGGTTTCCTTCTTCAATAAAACGATGCGTTGGGTAGCCTTTCTATTTTTTGCATCCTTTACAGTATATACACCGTCGAGGTTCTCACATGTTGAATCTTCGCTATGAAAATCCTCAGCACCGCTTGCACTGTATTTGCTTAAGATGGTATCGAGTGGAACCACCGTTTTATATACAGATCGCCTGTAACGCTTTTTATAAACAATAACGGCATTGCCACTGCTATCTTTATAAGAAGTAAGTACTTCTTTTAACCGCTCGGGCATTCTATCCTCCTTAGCTCTATCGAGGGTGGTAATAGTTAAAAAACAACCGGTAAATAAAAAAGAAGTACCAATTAACAGTAATAAGTATCGCATAAATAACAAAAGTATTTAAGGAGCTTAATTATTAGTTTCCAATTTTATCATTACACTCCCTGCTGCCAGATCATGTATTGCTCTGCGTTGTGGGTTCGACGAAATGGTGAGAAACGAAACCCAGCCTAAAAAAAACTTAATGGGGTACCTGATCAAAGCTTGCAGTATATTGATCTTCTTAGATGTATTGGAAGCTCTTCTCACTCTTATTCCCTTAAAATAATTGCCCGGTGTACAACCCAATGCAATAAGCACAGGTTCATATATAACAAACAGCCCAACAAAAATGGCAATACGCACCCAGTCGGGCACATACTCATACTTATCAATAATAGAAGCAGCGATAAACAGTAATATCAAACACAGTATAAAGTCGATAAACGTTGACTGAATTCTGTCCTTTAATTCGGGATAGTTCATAAGCAGGTGGTTAACAGCCCACATAATACAAAACAACCACTTAAATTACAATACTATACCGTTAGCTGCCATGCAACAATTTGTTAATTAAAGTTACTTTTATCTGTAACCTGTTCAACCGCCCGGTCGTCGTATGCTTATCATCAGGGCAAGTTCATCAATCACATTTCAAACCGCGGTAATATGAAATTAAAACCATTGATCAAAACCAGCTGTATGCTGGTAATTTGCTGCATATTATGCATACAACTATTTGCTCATAACGGAAGTGTGGCCCTCGCCTATCCGTTTACCGGTAAAATAACGGTCGACGGTAACTTTACCGACTGGCCGGCCGATGCCACAAAATATATCATTGCGCAGTGTGCATCAGAAACCAAACCAAAGAATGACGCCGATTTCTCGGGCTTTTTTCAGTTGGGTTACCGTACCGACAACCACTCATTATATATTGCATTTACTATTACCGACGATGATTTTCTGGAAGACACCACTGCAAACGTTCGATGGAATACACAGGACGGGATTGAGGTAAGCATCGATGCCCGCCACCTGTTAACCGGTTCAGGAGTAGCATCGTTTATATACAGCAAAAAACTGCGTAATATCAATAAGGCATTTTATGATCCTTTTGCCAAAGCCGCCAACTGGAATATAATGGAAGTGGCCATGGTGCAACGCGGCACTACGCGTTATTACGAATGGCGTATACAGTTAGACAATGAACTACAGGCAGGCAAAACAATAGGGCTCGATTTTAATGTATTTGATAAAGATGCCGATGGCAGCTTTTCCTGGTCATCGTGGGGTAAAGGCGACAGTAAGTATATGAACCCCAATAGCCTGGGCGATATTATCATTATGCCCGCCGCTGCTAAGCTGGGTACCGTAATGGGCAAACTCAGCTGGGATAAAGCCTCCAAAATAAAACTGCCCGAACAGGTACGTTTGAATGCGGTATCGGACTCAAGGCTTTGGGTTGATGCCGGGCTCGACAGCCTGGGTAACTATTCAATCACCATCCCCGCCGGTAAATACACCATCGCCCTACCCGATGATTACTATAAAAGAGATGAAAAGGTTTACCTTACCATACAAAAAAAGCCGGTTACAGTAACAGCGAAACCCGGCGGTAAAATTGTTGCTCCTGAAATAATAATCCCTGCTACCCCCGCGCCCGATCTTATACCCGAGAAAGGCGTACTGTTTGACTTTAACCCATCAAACACAACACAAATTGACCAGTTTATTGAAACCTACCAACGATACTATCATATTCCCGGAGTTTCATTTGCCCTTATAAAAGAGGGGAAGCTGGTGTATCATAAAACATATGGTGTTCGAAACCGCATAACGGGCGACAAAGTAGAAGATCAAACGTTGTTTGAAGCCGCATCAATAACCAAACCCGTATTTGCCTTTGCCGTTGAGCGCCTGGCCGACCGGGGCATTATTGACCTTGACAAACCGTTGTATGAATACCTGCCCTATAAAGACATAGAATACGACGACCGGTATAAACTCATCACCGCACGGCATGTACTAACGCACCGTACCGGCTTTCCTAACTGGCGTTGGATGAACCCCGACAATAAACTAAACATCAAGTTTACACCCGGAACAAGCTTTGGTTACTCAGGCGAAGGTTTCGAATACCTGAAACTGGTAGTAGAAAAGATCACCGGCAAAAAAGTAGAACAGGTATTACAGGAAGAAGTGATTGAACCAATGGGGCTATACCATACCTTCTTTTCAAAAAACGATTCACTTGGACGTGTGAAATCAAATGGGCATGTTGACAATTTACCAACGGAAGCCGATATGCCCGATAGCCCCGGCATGGCCTGGTCGATGCATACAGAAGCAAAGATCTTTACGCAGTTTATGCTATACCTGTTAGAACAAAAAGGACTAAAGCCCGAAACTTACAACACCGTATTGTCAAAACATTCCGACTATCCCTGGGATAAAGATCATCCCCAACCAACAATCCCTACTTATATGGGTATGAGCCTTGAAATACGCGAAACACCCTTTGGTAAATCATTTGGCCATGGCGGTAACAATGGCGATTTTAAATGCAAGTTTGAAGTGTATAAAGACCTTAAAATGGGTTATGTGATGTTCACTAATTCCAGCACATCGGACGCGCTGCTTGAAAACTTACGCAAGTTTTTGATTGAGGGAAAAGACAAGCCCTAATGAACATTACCTTTTGTATCGATAAGTCCGTTTTTTATAGATAAAAAGGACCGCTGTCATCAAAATAAAAAAACCTGTAATAATAAGGCTGGCCTTTTTGCCGGCCTTATTATCATTTTTTACTATTGTTTCATTGGGAACTTCTTTCTGTTGCAGTTGTTTGTTTTCTTCACGCCATATGCTTTCAGCAATCCGTACATTTATCAAATCGCCTTCAAACCCATATTTCTGCGCCAGCTCATACTCACGCTGAGCATAATTGTACCAACCCAATTCATAGGCTGCATTGCCAAGATCAAAAAGCAACTGCGCCACCAGTTTATCTTTGGGTTTTACAAAACTCATCCGTTCGTTCAACTGGTAAGATAATTGATTATACAAATCCGTCAACCTTTCAGTTGATAATCCGGATTTTGGCTTGCTATCATTGCCAAAATTTGTGTTCAGTAAGAAATCGGTAGTATAAAACTGTTCGCCTTTTATTTTGGCTTCCAGTATTTTTACATGTATCCATTCAGAACTATAATGCGAATTGGGTTCTATTTCAACCGCCCGCTTTATCCAATGCAGGGCTTTCTCATTTTGTCCGGCAAGTTCATATGCAGTACCAATATTAGAAGCGGTTGAATACCTGTTTGGTTCCCTCTTTTCTATATCAAGATAAAGATCGATGGCCTCATCATATTTCTTAAGCAGCACCAGCAATAAGCCTTTATCAGAAAGATAGTCAAGGTCTTTTGTTGTTTTATACAGTTTATCGAGCTTTTTAATGATGCCGTTATATTGCGCGGTATCCCTAAACTTATGACCATGCGGTACCTTGTCCCTTTCGTCTACATAAAGCAGGGTACCGTCTTTTAACCCGTACGTTGCGCCATTTAAACAGGCGAATGATTTAAACAGAAAAGAAAAGGTTAGTGCAAACGCAATTAATATTTTCTTCATACAATAGAAAAATACATAAATAAATGCATTATTTCAACCTATGCCCGGTTAATTCGACTTTACCGTAACCAATAATTCGCCATTAAAACGACTTCTTATCAGCGTTCTTCACATATTTTTCAAGCCAGGCGTTCTGCTCATACAACATATGTAATAAATTTTCCTTACCACGATAACCATGGGCTTCGTAAGGTAAACTCACAAACCGTACGGTTCCGCCATGCCCTTTTACAGCATTGAATAAACGCTCGCTTTGAATAGGAAATGTACCGGGGTTATCATCCATTTCACCATGTATCAGCAGCAAAGGCGTTTTTATTTTATCGGCATAACTGAAGGGACTCATAGCAGCATATAATTCAGGCGCCTGCCAGTAAGTACGTTCTTCATTCTGAAAACCAAAAGGCGTTAAGCTTCTGTTATAGGCACCGCTGCGGGCAATGCCTGCTTTAAACAGGTTCGTATGCGCCAGCAGGTTGGCAGTCATAAAAGCGCCATAGCTATGACCGCCAATAGCCACCCGATCCTTATCCCCTACACCCATTTCGGCCAGCTTATTAATGGCGGCTTCGGCATTCATTCTTAACTGATCAATAAAATTATCGTTGGGCTTTTTATCTTCACTGGTAGCCACAACAGGCATTTCTGTATTATCGAGCACTGCATAACCCTGTGTTACCCAAAAAACCGGACCGCCATAACTTACCATGGTGAACTTTTCCTTTGAACCCCGGATCTGTGCTGCATCAGCTGCAGAATTGAATTCGCGCGGATAAGCCCACATCAATACAGGTAATGGACCATCTTTTTTAGCATCATAATTCTTTGGCAAATACAGATCGCCGGTAAGGTCAATACCATCGGCTCTTTTATATAATAACTTTTGCCTGGTAATTCCGTCCAATGAGGGATATGGATTGGCAAATGTGGTAAGTGGCCGGTCGGCTATACGTAACACCAGGTTGCGTAAGTAATAGTTAGGCATTTCTTTTTGCGACTCGCGGCGGGTGATAAGCACCAGTTTATCTACATCCAACACATCGGTCACCATTTCAAACCAACCTTCCTGGCAACGCCAAATGATCTCATTCTTCTTTGTGGCCAAATTGAACCTGGCAATAAACGGCAGATCACCTTTTGGTGAACTACCAACCTGGTTATTCATCAACAATTTGGTATCGTTATCAATGAGCTTTATTACGCTACGGCCGTAACTATTTTTTACAGTTACAGGATTACCGGGATCGTTATAGGCATCTGTAGCATTCCGCTCAAGCAGTGTTTCCAACTGGCCGGTTGCCGGGTTATACCGGCTAAGGCGGGTATTTTGTTTGCTTTGCAAACGTTCTCTTACCAATGCAAATTTATCGTTGCCCCAGCTAATGCCGGCATACCGCCAGCTTGTTTTAAAAAGCGTGGAAGGCTCTCCGGTAAATGGAGCGTTCAAAGCATATACCACATCATGAAAATCGGTCTTGCTTTTGTAAATACCGCTATCAAGCGGGGCACACCATACCACAGTAGCAGCCACATCATCGCGCCATTCAAAAGCACGCGGTGCATTCAGCACATTATCGTAACCCGAAGGCGACAATTCCGACGACGGCAATTCAGCTATCACCTTTATTACTTTGCCTGTTAAATCGGTTACACTTACTGTTGCATTGAACCCATAAGCAGGCACCAGGTAACTAAACGGTTTATGTATGGTGCGGGTGAGCAAATACTTTTTATCGGGTGAAAGCATATAACTGGCATAAATAGCCGGTTTACCAATTTTTGTTTCTACCCCATTTATATTTTTTACAAGCTGTGTGGTTGTGTAGAACTCGAACAGCTTTTCATCATAAGGCGATCTTATCAGATCCTGGTAAGTACGGCTGGGCGCTACTTTACCCAGGTTTTCCTGAATGGCGGGGCCCGCAGGCATAAGCGATTTAACCGGCGCGGCCGAAGCGGGTAGTAAAATACTTTTATACAACAGCGTGTTGTCATCCATCCATACGTAATCGTCGGCCAGTATAAGGTTCAGCGATTGTTTATTCACCTTTGTTGCCTTGCGGGTGGCAAGGTCAATAACATACAGGTCAACGCTTTTATTGGTGGTGTTAATAAAAGCGATCTTTTTCTCGTCGGGGCTCCAGCGCACACTACCGGCCAGCATGTTGGCGGGCAAACCGGCCACCGGGTATTCCTTTCCGGCCTTAAGATCTTTTAAGATGAAATTGTTGATGAAGTTCTGCCGGCTGGGCGCAAAGTTATTGGGGTTGATGCGTTGTCCCGCAATCTTTAGTTCGGGTTGGGCCAGTTCTTCTACCGATGGATAACTATTGCGTTCCATCTGTAGCATCCAGGTGCCTTTTTCATTAAAGCTTACGGCAGGTGTAGGTTTGGCCAGCAGCAGTTCGGTTATGGCTGCGGGCGGTGTTTTATAGCCCTCGTCCTGGGCGATGCATACTTTAAAAATAAAAACTGTTATCAGCAGTAACATTTTTCTCATGTGTGTAGTTTGTAGCAAGGTAGTTAAAAATCGGCACCAGTTTATTGAAACCTACCAACGTTATTATCATATTCCCGGAGTTTCATTCGCCCTTATAAAAGAGGGGAAGCTGGTGTATCATAAAACATATGGTGTTCGCAACCGCATAACGAGCGAAAAGGTAGAAGATCAAACGTTATTTGCAGCCGCATCTATAACCAAACCGGTATATGCATTTGCCGTTGAGCGTCTTGCCGATCGTGGTGTTATTGACCTCGACAAACCGCTGTACGAATACTTGCCGTATAAAGATATAGAACAGGATGAACGGTACAAGCTCATTACCGAGCGGCATGTATTAACGCATCGCACCGGTTTTCCTAACTGGTGCTGGATGAACCCCGATAATAAACTTAACATTAAATTCAAGCCCGGCACAAGCTTCGGTTACTCAGGTGAATGTTTCGAATATATAAAACTGGTAGTAGAAAAGATAAACGGCAAAAAAGATAGAGCAGGCATTACAGAAAGAAGTGATTGAACCCATAGGTTTATACCATACCTTCTTTTCAAAAAACGACTCTTTGTCACCGGTAAAATCAAATGGGCCTGTTGATAACTTACCTACGGAGGCCGATATGCGCGATAGCCCGGTATGGCCTGGTCAATGCATACCGAAGCAAAGGTCTTCACGCAGTTTATGCTATACTTGTTAGAACAAAAAGGACTAAAGCCAGAATCTTACAACACCGTACTTTCAAAACATTTCGACTATCCGTGGGATAACGATCACCCCAAACCAACCATCCCAACTTATATGGGTATGAGCCTCGAAATAAGGGAAACGCCGTTTGGCAAATTATTTGGCCACGGCGGCAATAATGGTGATTTCAAAAGCAAGTTTGAAGTGTATAAAGACCTGAAAATGGGTTATGTGATGTTCACTAATTCCAGCACATCGGATGCTTTGCTTGAAAACCTGCGTATGTTTTTGATTGAAGGGAAAGACAAGCAGCAACTATTTTCAATATTGCTCTTTTATTTTTCTCTGTTGTGTTTGATTGCATTACCCCATACAAACATACACCAGTTGGCACTGGAAAGGCCGTCTCCATGTTTTTGCAAACACAGGAGACAGCCTATTGATTTTGACAGACCTTCAACAACTGACATTATTGGATAAAAAGATCATTTCATCGATAGCATTTTAACCCATTTATTTTCTCTATTGTTATAATGATCGAGAAGTCTTCCTTCAACATGCTCTGCTTCCCATACCGCAGCTCTTTCCAAACCAATACACTCATCTCTTGTTGCAGGATAACTACCTCCGGTAATTGGATCATATAGTTCAAACTTATCAGGATCCAATTGGTCTTGAATAAATTTTAGGGGCGGATTAATTAAGTCGGGTCTTATTGGCAGATTTCCGACTATTTTCCATCGCCCTTTTGTAATAATTTGATCATATACCTCTATGATAAATAAAACAGGTTTTTCCAATAAAACGTTCAAATCACTTAAAGGATCTTTGGCCTTCAAGTCAAAAAATGCCACACCCATTTTTAGTACTTGTGCATAGGCTAAAGATTGATCTTCCAATTGGATTTCAAGTATAGAACCCGGTATTCTTCTTTGTTTCTTCATTGCTATTTCTTAAGTTTAGAAGCCTTCTTTATCAGCGGCATCCAAATATTTTTTCTTGTTTTTATTTTTATCGCTTATCCCATTTATTTCATTTCCAGAATTGCCACCCGATCTTTTAGCGCCACCGTTAGCTTTTATTAACTTATGCTCACGGCCTCTTATAGCATCTTTATTCTTTGAAGATTTGTCCAATACAGCAGGGCCATGAGTTTCATTCATATGATGGTTAGCATCCCTTTTACGGATATTTTGTTCAGGGGTACCTTTTCCGCTTGTTCGGCCCGAATATGGATTACCACCATCTTTTGAAGGCTTCGTATAGGTTTGATAAGTTGTCTCACCTGCATTAACCCTTCCATTTTGATTTATCAGGTTGTTAGCACTATTAGTCATGGTTAAGACACCATGAGCAGCAACAGCTGCACTTGCCAGAGTAACCGGCACAGTAACTGGGGCACCTGCGCCTCCGGTACCAGCGGTAGCCAGCGTACCGCCAAGCATTCCCGCTCCACCTGCTGCCGTTTCAATTGCGCCGATAACTACACCGGCAGCATCTGATGCACCAAGTCCGAAATTCCAACCATGAGCTGCGGCGCCAGTACCCTCAAATGCACTGCTCATTTTACCTCTAAAATTGGTACCGGTCACGTTATCTACCGTTCCAACCACAGCACCTACTACGGCTCCGCCGACAAAATGCCCGACAGCTTTTATTTGACCCCAACAACACTCGTCTCCTTCATTACCCAAGGGGTCACTAATCTTAATAGGGTTATCGTACATCGACGCATATGGCGACATGTTTTCATAACCATCAGTCACCGGATCAATCTGCCACCATCTACCAATTTGAGGGTCCAGCTCTCTTAACTGCGCATCATAAATCTCAATGCCTAAACCATCTTCCTTTTCAATTCCATTATACTTTTTCTTATTCTCAGGATATCCGGCCGTAAAGGCCTTACTGCTTATCCCGGCCATCGTCAATCCGAATGGATAATAGTGTGTTTCTTCTATCAAAGAGCCTCTTATGTGTTCTACATGGAAGTCATCAAAATACACATCACCCTTGCTCTCATTGCTTACGTACACATAAAGATATCCATTCTTTATCATTTCAATCTCACTTCCATTGTTTGCCTGCAATAGTTGCTTCCCCTGCCCAGGACTGATTTGGGGTACCGGCACTATCCCGCAACTTCCATCTACTTTTTTAAACTGCTCTTCATCAAGTAATACCCAATTTAAATAGGCTTTAGGAGCATTAGGTACGGGGGCCTGGGTTCCCAAAAAACTTTCCATCCCGGGCTGTAATACGCCATCTGTAACCTGTCCGGTCATTGTTCCATGTGCCATTCCTGATATACCAGGGCTCAACTGTCCCAGCAGGTTGGTTAAGATTGAGATCAATCCGGGATCAGTAGTATGGTCCATACCCTCTGTTTTGTACCAACTATAAGCAGACGCCTTAATTCTATCACCCGCCATTACTTTCAGGATAACACCGGGTCCTACCCTTGCGTCGGCAGTAGAACCGCTCAATCTGATCACTTTTTTATTGGAACCATCTGCATCAAAACCAGGCTCTGGCATCCTAGGTTTATCAAAAGCGCAAGTATTCACTTTTTCACCAAATAGCGACACTTCAAAATTACGTGCAGCATCCTCTATGCTGGCATGGTAAACGTTTGTCTTTTGCTCTTCGGTAAGCACCATGCGCACATTTCCCAGTTGATCTTTCAGGAGATAATCATATGTAAAGGAAGTAAGTGCTCCGCTTCCATCCCTTACAGGCCGTATCCGGCCTTCCTCCATTGGCATAAATTGCAGCACGTCATCCTCATAGGTTCCGAACAGATACAATGTGGTTTTATCTGGTTTGCCCGTTTCATGTATCACTTTCTTTAACTTATCTCCTGATGCGCTATATACATAATCTATACTTCCTTTGTTTTGCACAGTAATAGATTGCGGCAAATTAAGATGGTTGTAGGTGATGGAAGATATGCCCTTGTTGTGATCAAGGACCATGTTTCCATTCAGGTCATACATATAATCCAATATCGTATAAGGATCAACTGATGACGGCGTTGCAACATATGCATCTTTTACAGCTTTTTGCGGATGGCTGCCTGAGGTATTAAAGTCACCGAGTTTTGATTCCGGAACATTATCCAAATCAATAACATTCTTCAATTTGTTGGAAGAACTCTCGTATTTATAACGAAGACGGTCAATAGACGAACTGCCTGTTGTTTTAAAACCTGTCTGATCCATGGTCAGGAGATTCCCATTTGCATCATAAGAAATATTAGATGCAGAAAAGTCTATGCCTGCTGTTTTATTGAAACCGGAGTTATATTGATTAAAATCAGCACCCGTAATACGGTTTACCGGATCATACGTAAAATCATATTTTCTTATTTGTCCATCCCCCTTGCTTTTCCAAACGGTTCCCGAAATGTTTCCATTGTACCGGGCATCATGATAGCTACCCAGTGTACCTAATGTTTTTTTATCGAAACCAAGATCAAAACCAAAAAAGTGCTCGGTACCCGATGGGCTTTTTGCATACTCCCGGTTAACACCTAAAACCCAGCCGCGAATATTATAGTCATAAGTCAGAGATTCCAGACCGGGTGTATTATTATAACCGGGCGCAAGTGTTTTGTTTTTTAATTGCCCCAATGCATCATAGGTCATTTGCGATATTAGCTTCCAGCCGCTATTATTCAGGTTCTTTTCCACTGATATGAGCCTGCCCAGATCGTCGTAGTTATTCTTTGTTGCGACCTCATAACTTCCGGATTTAGCACCGCCCTTCTGATGTTTTATATGACTTCTCAATAACTGGCCCGAAAAACTATACTGATTGGTAATGATGTCCGCGGCTCCGGTATAATTTATCGTTTGCACCTGTATCACCCGTTTCTTTTCATCATAAATATTGCAGCTGGTTATGTATGTGCTTTCTTCCAATACTTTAACTCTTGTCCAGGTAACCAGCCCCGTCACCGGCCCGCCAGTCACTATTGGATCAGGATATTCACCTGCACTTGCATTCAGATAATTTGAATAGCCGCTGTTGTTTAGTGCTGCGGTCAATCCTGTTGGAATGCCATCATAATTATCATAGTGTGTTTCTGTTAGCAGTTCATGGATGTAAGCGGTAACATCAGGATAAGCCACACGAACCTTCGCTTCCTCACGGTGATAAGACGCATCGTTATATTTTGCAGGATCGGTTATTTTATAAGTTGCTACCGGCCGGTCATGGTTATCGTATTGGGTTACCAGCCATTGTTGTTTGGTTGGCAGTGCCATAATCGCATCCTGGGTCATTACCAGCCGGTCGCGGGCATCATATACCATTTGCATCACACCTGAACCCGGTACTTTTTTCATGATCATCCGGTTGCGATGGTCATATTCATACCGGAAACACTGTTCTTGTAAAATAGCTGATGTAACATTCCAGCCGTTTTGGCCTAACAGGTCAACGCCGGCAGGCTGAATTATAGCCCTTACATGCTTGAAATCATCATAGATATAGTAAGTACATAACCATCCGGGATATCCGACGCCATCACCATTGTCAGCATTCCCACCTGATTGAACTTTCCTCAAAATCAAATCACCGTCTTTATCTTTAAATTCAATTACCTGTTTACCTTCTTCATCAACTGTCACATTTTTATACAATTCCCCATTCGGGTAAAGACCAACCACCTGATAACTTCCCAATCCACCGTCAGCACTTTCATCTACCTTCCAAACTTTAACATCATCATTGGCTGTATTGCTCCAGTATTTTAGCCCAACCGCTCTACCATCACGAACCCAGCTATTACCTGGTGAATAGCTTTTGGTTACCCGATCAAGAGAAGAAGCCTCATAATCAGTTTTATTATAGAAGAACATTTCTCCCTGCCCTTTTAAGACGCCATTGGGATTCATATAAAAATATACCTGCTCATCGAATGGATCTAACTTTAGCGTCCCATTGTTTTGCCCTGAGGCATAAGGAAGATATTTTCTTACCTCCCGGCCGAATTCATCATATTCAAAAGCGTTTACTAAATCAACCGGCTGGCCATCGGTAATCAATGATCCCTGCTTAATTACTGTTTGCAAGGGCCTTCCAAGCCCATCGAAATACTCAGTAGTTTGCTTTACCTCCTTAACACCTTTGTTCATTATTTCACCGGCATCACGTACGGGCGCTTTTGCATCCCAGGTTCTTATGTAAGAAAATTTAGTTGAAAGATTATATCCTTTCGGTTTAACCGGAGCAAGATCCTGAGCCTGTCCCATAACAGATGCCAGAATAAATATTATTGTTGCATATATATTCCTTTTCATAAAATCAGAGTTGATTAATTATAATATGGGAGCAGCTTGTATCTATTTCAACATCCGACAGGATCATTGATTTTCCATAACCTTCATAAGTGCAATCGAGGTTAAAATAATAATCACTATCACCGTATACTTCGTAAACAGTAACTATATACTTTCCTGCCGTTATATCCATGGTGCCGAATCCGGGACCAAAATCAAATGAGAAATACTGACCTGTTGTTTGATTCTCGAACTCTATCCTGAAATAACTCGACCAGGTGGTATTCTGATACCCATAGCTTACCGGTATAGGCGTACATTGTCCCTGAGTGTTTGCGATATTCTGTGCATATTGCACTGCTTTATTATTTGCATCATCCTTCGATATGGTAGAACTAATCGTATTCTCCGGAACAGGAACATATAATGGAACAGGCTGTTTATACTGATCGCAGTTACTTTTCGAATAATAACCGCTTTTGTCGTCATTAAAGTAGAAAGAGTTACATGGTCCGTATTTGTTAGCCTCATTCTGCCCATTGGCATCTATATCTGCCTGCGCCATGGCGTTTGCCTCAGCAAGCGTTGCAGCAATATATTTATTCGCTTCAACTACATACGTGTATGGCCCGCCAGTAGCGTTGGGACCGCAGTTGGAACGGATAAAGGTTTGCAACTTTGTTTCGTTCCCTGCAGGTAATGGGCAGGCGCCCACATTGGTACCAACCAAAAACCAACGTTCTGTATTATAAGTACTGCTGCATGGATTAAAGTCAACCTGTCTTACCTCCTGCTCACCGGTGTTTAACCCATTGTTTTTGCGGCACCGGGTTTCTGCCTGATTTTGCCAATCAGGATACACGGGACAATTTCCGTTTGGCATATCCACCCAGCGTGTTTTTCCATAGCTGGAACTACTTGTGTTAACATCTATTTCCTTACGCTGTTCGCCACCTGCCACATATAATTCATTAAAAGCACAAGGCTTGCACCTGGTTTCCGTTGTAGCCTGCCATACAGGCTCTGAATTTCCTATACAATCTTCGATTTGCCCTGCATAGTTATAGCAGATCTTTTTTAAAATGTTTCTATTCTGGTCCCTTACGAGGTTCAATCTTCCATTTGCATCATACTCATAATAAGTTGTGATGCCATTTTCGCTGATCGCACTTGTCATTCCAATAAGTGGATCGTAAGTATAGGAAGTTATTTGTGCATCACGCGGGTAAACTCTGATATCGTCGTAAGCATCACCACCAGACAAAGCGAAAGAATTACCTGTGTAATCGGCTCTTTGCAACTTCCATTCACCGTTTGTCCTGTACCAATACTCAATAACAAACGGCCGGTCATTTGGCCGGCTAAAGAATACCGTATAGGCTCCGCTTATAAACTTCAGACCAGTGTGTGCAGCTCCCTGTATTGCAACAGGATCATCCTCAAAATTCTCGGCGTAAAACTCGGTATTTGTTGCATTCTTACACTCTGCCACGGCGTATTGATCATTATATCCCAGCTTATAGCTAACTGCTGCATTATTGTTATAGGTAAATTGTATCAGATTCCCTTTATTATCATATTTATCATAAGATAGCTTCGCCTTCATTTTCGCATCCAGGGAATTTACTTCGCTTCCCTGTCCGGCTGCTATACTAAAACCAGTATAATCAGTTTTAAGAACCGGTAAACGTGACTCCAGTTTAAACGCTTTATCGGGCAGGCTGGTATAAAACGCATTCCCAGCCCTGTTAATAGAGACACCTTTGAACGTTTTTATCTCAGCGGACAACAGTTTTTCAACACCGCCTGTCTTTATTGATTTTATAATTTCCAACGGGCTTGAGATCATATTATTTTGCTGTAAAAAACTCACCGGGTGAGTTTGGGCGGCAGGCGTAGCCGGCGAACCTGTTACCACTTCATTTGGGTAACGGTAAGAAGTTATCAATTCTTCTCCTTTGCTATTCAGCGTTCGCTCAGCAGTAACCTGATCTTTATCGTTATACTCATAAAATGTTTGGATAGTAATGGGGTCGGTTGATGTAAATAATGTTGTACTTTTCTTTGTCAACCGGTTCTTACCGCACTCAATATCATAGTTACCTGCTCTGAAAAAAGAATTAATGCTCGCATAATAACGGCTGTCTAATTCCGAATAAGGTTCAGCTACAGCAAACCCTTTAACTTTTAGCCCCTGGTATCCAACAAAGCTCCCAGCATAATCGAGCATTTCCTGCTGCACCAATTTGTATTGTGCATTCTCAAAAGAATACACTTTTTTTTCCCGCAGCAACGGCTTATCCCAAAAACGGTAACGGCTAACATATTGCGGATAACCAGTATGGTATTGCATATTTCCCGTTGCACATGGGTTTCCTCCTACATATACATAATAGGCCTGTGCAGAGTACTGTAAACCCGCATCATATTTATATGTTACTTTGCCTTTCTTAATTGATGAATTTGAAGAATTATAATATTCCGTTACCTCCGGGTATACAACATAACTGGAAAGAACACCACCCGGATCAATATCTCCCTGTACGTTGGTAGAATAATTCAAAACTCTTTGCGCAATCACTTTTCTGCCAACATCTTTCGTTGCTATCCTGATAGATTCATCTATAAATGATTTGTAATTAAATTCACCAAGGTTATTAAAAATACCGTATCCGTTCTCATTTGCGCCGTAAACATAATCCCTTATCAGCGTTTCATCTTTAACAAGATCATTGCTTTTTATTCGTTTGATCCGAAGACCACCGCCTATTTTTGTGCCGGATACGATTTGAAATCTGTTGGACTCATATTCATATTCAGTACTTCCTCCTGTTGGATATACAATTCGCTTTAAAGAATACGAGGTGGGAAAATTATCGTTCTGATAAGTTCTTATGCTGCGTTCAGTGAGGAAATACCCAACTTTTGTTTTACCCGATGGCACAGGTCCGCTTAATGCATACTGTATCTCATCGTTACCGAATTCATCATGGAAGTAAGCATTATATCGATTTCCCTGTGTATAATATCCCCATTCATCCGGAACAGCTGCATCGACGGAAATAAAGGGCATATAATATTCTAAATTATATACCTCAGGCGTAGCGCCATTTTGGCCGGTAATGGTAATGGAATTCAGCAGCGTTTGCGGGCCGCTTATATTGTATGAGAAATTAATTATTTTAAGTAATTGTCCGGCTACCGAAAACACCTCTATTTTCGTCACCATGTTATTATCCGCATTCCTTGTAAATCTGATCAACTCGTTATCTGAGTTAATTTCACCTACATAAAAGGTTTGGTATTCTGTATTGGTACCTTCGGAAGTATTAAAACTGGAATAAACAGATGATTCATCATTAGCCCCGCAGGCAAAAGCCTCACTTATTGTGAAGTCTCTTAAATAAGGTTTCCATCCGCCTGCAGTCCCCCGTTTATATTTGAAATGCAGTTTGTCACCCACCGGCGTTACAATATCTGTTATCGCCCAGGCAGAAGCAGTAAAGGTACCAGCGCTATTTGTTTCAAAAACATTGGTATTGGTCTTCGACATTTCTTCACCGGCATAATATTTAACACCTGTTTCATCTGTTAAACTAAAACCGGTAATGCCATAAACACCAGCTGCTTCGTTGAAGCCTGTACTGTAATTAATATTAAGGTTCGACCTTTCAAAAGTGGCAGTGGTTTTATTTACTCTATCTGTAATAATAAAAGTACCGCCTGCTGTCGGCAAATTAAAATTGAAATGATCATACTCCCCATCAAGCAAATCGTCATTGAATGACGTCGGCCTGTTGTTAATGCCATTTGAAATAAATTTTGAAAGATATTTATCCCTTGCTAAATTATAACCGCCATAATATGCCGGATCAATAAAATACTGCGACGGCATTGGCTTTTTTTCATCGGGAAAACCATACACTGTTCTCGACACCCTGTAACCGGTGCTTAATGTCCAACCCACTCCCACTTCACCATTCTCCTGGTGATACTTAATTCCGCTGGCATGGTAGGATAAACTAATAGGTACATCGAGACCGTCCATTTTAATTGTGTATAGCGGAATTGAAATGGAAGGAATCCCGTTATACATAGAGACGTCATAATTAAGATACTTCACATACTCCTGGCTTTTGGGTGATGGCGGAAGAACCTGAGGAGCATTTATCTGGCCATAACTTATTTCACAGAATAAAAAAATAAATACGCTAAAAATCGATAGCCCTTTCAAACGCATAAAGTCAAATGTTTTTTTAATCACATTATGTCAATAAATTATGTATTGTGTTAAAAGTGAAACACAATGCAGCAAAATTGAAGGAGTAATAAATCAGGTGTAGCTTCTTCGAGAGGCCTGAAGCATAAAAAGGAAGAACAACAAGTGAAGTTTCTGAAAAAGGAATAGGTTCATATATAGTTATTAGTTAGGTTAATGTTATATCAAATGTAAAGTAACCGTTATAACAAAAAAACAATCTTTAGTCACTTATGGACAACTGTGTTATTTAAGCAATAGATGTGCAGTATCGGCCAATAAGTGTGTAAGAAGATATAATGATCTTTAACAAAAAAACAGCCGCAAAAAACCGCAAGTGCAAAGTATAAGCAGAAGGCCTGCAGATCATCGATGTCGCCCGAACCTAAGTGTAAGTGTGTACCAAGACCCGCAGCAGGTACACAATTTGCAGCAATGCAGAAACAATAGATACTTATGAACAAGCAATTATATCTCATAATCCTAACCGCTGCATTCCACAGCTGCGGTAACAATCCCAATGAAAAAACAAATGAGAACGTACAACGTCCCGATACGGTGGCCACTGCATATCAGCAGCATGTACAGTTGCCTGCGCCTTTTGCCACTAAATCGGCCCAAAAATACAGTAAGGTCATCGGCTGGCCTGCCGGCAAAACACCAACGGCCCCGGCCGGTTTTCAGGTGGGGAAATTTGCAGACAGCCTGAACAATCCCCGCTGGATCTATGTGGCCGCCAATGGCGATATTTTTGTATCAGAAGCATCTACTTCAGTAAGCGCCGTTAAAAAAGTAGCCGGAGTATTGAGCGGTAAATCAAAATCGCAGAACCTGGGCAACTCTGCCAATCGTATAACGTTATTCCGCGATACCAACGGCGATGGCACCCCCGATTATCGCAGCGTGTTCTTAACCGGCCTGAACCAACCATTTGGCATGCTCATCATTGGTAAAACCTTTTATGTGGGCAATACCGATGGCCTTGTAGCCTACCCCTACGAATACGGCCAAACGAAAATAACGGCCGCAGGTAAAAAGATAGTGGCATTACCCGCAGGTGGTTACAATAACCACTGGACACGCAACCTCATCACCAATAAAGACAGTTCAAAGATATACATCAGTGTAGGTTCGGGCAGTAACGTGGCCGAGCATGGTCTTGATAATGAAATACGCCGTGCCAACATTCTGGAAGTAAACCCCGATGGCTCTGGTGAACGCGTATATGCAGCTGGTTTAAGAAACCCCGTAGGTATGGGCTGGGCGCCCGGCACCCAAACGTTATGGACAGCCGTTAATGAACGCGATGAGCTGGGCGATGACCTGGTGCCCGATTATATGACCTCGGTTAAAGAAGGCGGCTTTTATGGCTGGCCTTTTGCTTACTGGGGCCAGCACGAAGACCCGCGCATGAAAGACAAACAAGATCCCGAGCTGGTTAAGAAATCTCTTGTGCCCGACTTTTCATTAGGCCCTCATACCGCTTCATTGGGATTGGCGTTTGATGAGAACCGTATCTTTCCGGCCGCGTATGCGGGTGGTGCATTTATAGCACAACACGGTTCCTGGAACCGCGCAGTGATCAGCGGTTACCAGGTTGTGTTTATTCCATTTCAAAATGGTAAACCTACAGGTGATGCCCAACCATTTTTATCGGGTTTTATAGCCAATAAAGATAACGGCGAAGTATATGGCCGGCCAGTGGGTGTGTTCTTTACAAAAAACTATATGCTGGTTACCGATGATGCCAGCAATACCATTTGGTGGGTGAAGGCAACAGGCGGTTAGTTACAGCTCGCCATCCCACTCGGGTGCACCGGTAAGTTTTTGTAATAAGTTTTCGGGCAGAAAAGGTCTGCCGCCACCAGCCTTTACACAGGTACCCGAGAAAACTGCTTTGGTAACTACTTTGTTATTAAGCATAATGGTTTGCTTAAAATGAAGTACCGTTTTATTGCTTTTATCAAGCAGCAGCTGGCAGGTAACCTGAAACTCATCGCCCTTTTTTAATGAGCGCACAAATTGCAGGGTATATTTCGAAAGCACCATGTTCACGCCATTTCTGGCCTCTTCTTCAAAATTGAAACCCAACACTTCTTTAATATAATCGTGGCGGCACCATTCCATGTAGAAAGGATAATACAGGCCATCCATAATGTTTTGAAAATCTATGTGTTCGTCTTTAGCGGTATAGGTCTTTATAAATTCCATAAGTTTTGCCTTTTAAGCAGCGCAAAAGTACAGCAAGCGGGCAAATTGCCTGTATTAATTAATCCACAATATATTGATTATGAAGGCTCAACTCAGGTGAGATCAAAAAGAAAGCCCCGGTGTAGACACATCGGGGCTTCAGTTAAAGTACTAATTAGTGTACTATTAAAACAACTAAAGTGTAGGTTTTGACTAAAGCCGGTCCGTGAATTTTGGGATTATTATGGGTCACTAAGTGTTTACCCTAATTATTTGGCGGAAACGGCCTTTGCATTGCCTTTCTCTTTTATATGGAAAGTCTTTTAAACCATTGGTTTTCCATCTATTTACCATTCATCCTCCATTCATCTTCCATTACCTAATGGAGGATGAATGAAGAAAGAATGAACGTATAATGATTATGCAATATATTTTCAGTATCTTCAAAGAAAACGCTTAAACCATGATCTCAAAAGGAAATCCCTTATTAACAGGCGCCCGCGGTAAAGTGGGAAATATAGTTGTGAAGCAATATGGTGATCAAACGGTTATAACAGCCGTTCCCGACATGAGCCGCAGAAAGCTTACCCAAAAGCAAAAAGACGCCAACGAACAAATGCATATGGCCATAGTTGCGGCCAAATCGCTTACCGAAAATCCTCAATTCAAACAACGCACCTGCGAAATGCTAAAGGTTGAACCTAATAAGGTATTTCGGGCAATTGTAAAACAGTGGCTGCTTACTGATGGAAAACATCCTATATTTCGGGAAACTGAACAGGAGACGCTGGATAAAAAGACATTAGCTACTCTAAAATCAATTATCACTGCCGAAATCCCCGATGCCGAGATAATGCTGTTTGGCAACCGCGCCAAAGGCGCTTATAACGCCCAAACCGACTGGGATATCCTTATTCTCGCCAACGACGAACAGCCCAAAGATCTTAAATGGGAACTGCAGGAAAAGCTACTCAACATTACCATACAACAAGGCGCCCGGGTGAATATGTTACTCGCTCAAAAAAACAGGTGGTATACTGAAAAAGAATTCGAAGTAATAAGGAAACGCATCGAAAAAGAATTGCTTGCAGTATAACTATTGCAGGACAGTGCAGGATAGTTAATGAATGGCATAAAAAGAAAAAAGGTCCTCTGTAGAAACAGCCGACCTCTAACGATTGCTTGCCATATGAAAAAAAGGTAAAATCTCTTTTGTGTGAAGCGTTTGCTTCTGGTAGCTTTATTCTCTTTTCTTTCTCTTCTTACCGTGCTACCGTTGTTGATGATGTAAAAGTACATCAGCACAATCCGCTATCCTAACCATGTTTTAAGCTTTTTTATGATGCCAAAACCCTTGCTAAATTCTAAAACCCTTACCCAGCAATACTTTCAGCCTGCATACCTATTATCTCCAGCGCATAAAACAGGTATAATTTTATGTGCGCAACCCTGTTTTATTCTTCACTAATAACCTCATTTAGCATTTTCATATGCGCCATACCCCATTTTTCCAGTTGCTTTAAGATGGGGCCTAACCCTTTACCACTTTCTGTAAGCTCATATTCTACCCTTAATGGCACTTCAGCAAATACAGTTCGTTGTATCAACTTGTTCTTCTCCATTTTCTTTAACTGCAGCGCTAACATCCGTTCGGTAATAGAGGGCAGCCGCTTTCTTAACTCGCCAAAACGCAACTTGCCATTTAGCAAATGGCAACATATGGCAAGGGTCCATTGCCCGCCAACTATATTGGCGGCATATACTTCCATACATGCTGCTGCCAGTAAATTCTTATTCTCGTTCTGTGTAGATGATTCTTTTATCCGGGTCATACTTACAAAAGTTATAGTACCATACAATGGGCGGCGGCGTTACAGGCAATTGACCTTCCTGCTAATTTCGCTTACAAATGTAAACACTATGAAGACATTAATAGTTGTCATTCATCCTAATTTAAGCAGTTCGGTTATCAATAAACGATGGGTACAGGAATTACAAAAGCACCCTGATAAATATGTAGTGCACAATTTGTATAGCACCTATCCTAATGGTATAATTGATATTGCAAGGGAACAGCAACTTATTGAATCGTTCGACAAAATTATCTTTCAATTTCCTTTTTACTGGTTTAATTGTCCGCCCCTTTTTAAACAATGGCTCGATGAGGTGTTAACATATGGCTGGGCATACGGTAGCAAAAGCGGGTATAAAGTACAGAATAAAAAAATAGGCCTGGCCATAACAGCCGGTATCGATGAAGAAGAATATACCACAGCAGGAAAGTATAAGTACACACTTAAAGAGCTCACCGCTCCTTTTGAAATTACGTTTGCATATGTAAAGGCCAACTACCAACCTTTGTTTGCTTATTATGGCTTTGAGTACAATGTACAACCTGAAAAAATAGAAAAAAGCGTTTTAGCTTACCTCTCGTATGTAGCAGCTTTTAATGAACAGTAATTAGAAGTGCAAACAGCAATCGCTTCACATGTGCAAAACGCTATACTGGCATGATATTTAAAGCACAACAGATAAAGTTTTCTTATGGAGAACGCTCATGTGTTAGAAGGTTATAGCGACCAGGAAAAAGGTGCATACCTGGGAGCCGTAGCATCAATAGCTACGGCCGACCGGCAGGCTTCGGAAGAAGAGCTTCAATACATAGCTGCCTTATGTGATGCTGCCGATATTTCCGAAACACAGAAAGAAGCAGTGCTCCGCGCCGCAAACGAGTTAACCGGCGAAGAACTGACCAAATGCCTCGATATATTAAAAAGCAGCGATCTTAAATACTCATTGGTTACAGATATTATCGCTTTTGCAAAAGCCGATAATAATTACGCAGCCGAAGAACAAAAACGGGTAGAAGAAATTTCACAATACCTGGGAGTGAACCAGAATCAATTTTCCCTGCTTAACGAATTTACCGATAAAGCAGCCGTACAGAATGTTGCGCCCGAAGAAAAAGCCAAACCTTCGTTTTTATCGTCGCTTGGTTTGAATGATAAATTAAAGAACGCAGGTATTAATTCAGGCAGCCTCATGAAAGGGCTTTTAGCCATAGGCGGACCACTCGTACTCGGCAGCATTCTATCGGGCGCCATGCGCAGAAGAGGACGTACCGGCACCGGTATGTTTGGGAACCTGGGAGGCCTTATGGGCGGCGCCGGTTTGGGATCAATTATTGGCATGTTGAGCGGCGGAAGAGGTTTTAGAAATACAGGCGGCTTATTAGGAAGAATATTTGGCAATCGTTTCTAGATCATAAAAACATTTTCTTACAAAATTCCAATTTATGACACCACGTTCAATGAAGGCAACTGCACTAACATTGCTTATGTCGGCAGCCCTGTTCACGTTTTCATGCAAAGACAAAAAAGAGGAGGATAAAAGCATCGATGCCAACTCCTCAACCAATACAGGCAGAGATGTAACCGGTGACACCTCAACCTCAACTGTTGAATCTGCGCCAACAACAACTGCACCGGCAACAACCATTACAGACGATCAGTTAAAGGATGCAATAAAAGACTATCCTAATGTTACTGCTACCGCAAACAATGGCGAAGTAACACTTACAGGATCGGTTAAAAGAAATGACTTACCTAAATTAATGCAACGCGTACAAGCGCTGAACCCTACAAAAGTGAACAACAACCTGAGCATTAAATAAAGGAGGTTCATATGGCACTACAGGATAAATACAAAGAGCTTATTGATACCGCCAAAAATGCAGGCATACAGAACCTGCAGGTGAGCGAACAAAACAATGTATTACACATTTCCGGCGATGCGCCCGATGCGCAAACCAAAGACAATTTGTGGAATATATACAACAAGATCGATCCCGACTTTAGAGCGGGCGACCTGGTGCTCGATGTAAATGCAAATGTTGCAGCGGGGGCAAAAGCCAAAGTTGTAACCGAATCATCGAACCTGAATATCAGGAAAGGCCCGGGAACCGATCAGCCCATTGTTGGCAAAGCGGCGCATCATGAAATAGTGACCGTGATAAACAAAACAAACGATCAATGGTCATTAATAAAAACCGATAAAGGCGCCGAAGGCTATGTGTATTCACAATACCTTGCGCCGGTTTAATAAAAATGCCGGCAGGAACAACCCGTTGCTCCTGCCGGCATTTTACTCTATTATTCTTACGGCAACAGTTCTGCCAGTTTCTTCTCCAACTCTTCGCCCCGCACATTACGCGCAATGATCGTACCCGAAGGATCGAGCAACACATTACCCGGAATACCTCTTATACCATACAATTTGGCCGGACCGCTATCCCAAAACAAAAGGTCTGATACCTGTGGCCAGTTTAACCCATCTTTTTGAATGGCCTGTACCCAGGGCTCTTTTTTACTATCGAGCGATACGGCAAAAACAGAAAAGCCTTTGTCTTTATATTTATTGAACACCCTTACAATATTGGGATTTTCTTTTCGGCAGGGGCCGCACCACGAAGCCCAGAAATCGAGCAACAGGTATTTACCAAAATGATCAGAGAACCTAAGCAGTTTTCCATCGGGCGAAGGCAATGTAAAGTCGGGCGCTTTTACCCCAATGGCCGTACTGCGCAATACTGCAGGTAATTCCTTTAACAACTTTACATATTGCGTTTGCGCTAGCGAAGGATCGAGCAGCGCCGTATATTTTACTATTTCCTCTGCCGTGAGGCTGGGCGAAAAATACCGGTACAATACAAACGCAGATACTATAGACGCCGGTTGTTCCTTTATAAAGGCTTCTATATTTACATTCCTTGCATTTTGCAGATACTGCTTATACCGCTCATTGGCAGCGGAGCCGGTAATTTCGGAACTTCTGCCACCTTTTGCCGTATCATATTTAATAAGCAGATCGTTCTTACTTTCTACAAATACAAACAATGTTGACAGTTGTGTGGTATCGTGAGTAATACCATACAGCTCGGGCAATTCAAGTTTTGCTGAGAAAGAAAATCTACCGTTCAATACTGTAGAGGAATCGATAACAAAAAACATTTTGTTGTAATACCGTTGCAGATAGATCTTTTTTGAGTTGCTGATACCAACAACTTCACCTTTGATATTGACCACTTCTTTGCGGTCGTTGGCGTTGGCCTGGTATGATATAAATAGAATGGTCACTAACCACATTAATGAATGGCATTTCATTTGGTTCAATTTATTATTAAATAATTAGTGTGCTTATAAATGAAAACCTTACCGGTTCTTAATACCGGTAAAATAGCAGCATCAATCAAACATTATTATTCCAGTAGAAGAAAACTGAGGTCGGCAGATGGATCAGAATAATAGTCCACCTACATAATAGACAAATATACAGGTAATAATTCAAACACCATTTAAAATTGGCTGGCCTGTTTATTGTAGCTATTTAATAAAAAGCTATGAATACCCAAACCATAGTGATCACCGGCGCCAGCAGCGGTGTTGGCAAGGCAATGGCGCTTGTGCTGGCCCAACATGGCGCCAAACTGGTGCTGGCCGCCCGCAGAGAAAAAGCCCTCAACGA
This sequence comes from Niastella sp. OAS944, assembly GCA_024809215.1. Lineage (GTDB taxonomy): Bacteria > Bacteroidota > Bacteroidia > Chitinophagales > Chitinophagaceae > Niastella. The sequence continues at coordinate 546,888 of JANUBW010000004.1, forward strand.
GGTGGTGGCTGAATGTAACGGACTGGGGGCAATAGCCATTGCAGTACCTACCGATATGCGTTCGGTAGAAAGTATACAACAGCTGGCAAAAAAGGCTAATGAATTTGGGGGAGGCATTGATGTTTGGATCAACAATGCCGGCGTGCTGGCAGCAGGCCCATTGGAGGAGGTGCCGGCCGAAGTAAATGAAGATGTAATAAAAACCAATTTGTTGGGTTATATGCATAGTGCGCATGCGGTGCTGCCCTATTTTAAGCAACAGAAACACGGTATACTCATCAATAATATTTCAGTGGGCGGCTGGTTCCCTACCCCTTACGGCGCGGCGTATACGGCCAGTAAGTTTGGCATCCGTGGGTTTTCAGAATCATTAAAAGGAGAATTAAGCGAATATCCTAACATTCATATCTGCGATCTGTATCCCGGCTTTTTAGATACACCGGGTATGCAGCATGCTGCCAATTATACAGGCAAATACCTGAAACCTGCGCCGCCTGTGTATGATCCTTATAAGGTAGCCAAAGCGGTAGTGCAGGTGATCAATGATCCCTGTTCAAGGACCACCATTGGCGCTACAAGTACCCTATTGAAGCTGGCCTTTCAATTGTTTCCTGCAGTAACCCGTACAATCACCTCTTCGGTCATTCGCAAATATCTGAAACAGGCCGATGCTACAGAACACACCAGCGGAAACATTCTGCATACCGTTCACTATGGTACCAGCGTTGAAGGCGGCTGGCGAAAACCGGTTTCGAAGGGTACAAAGGCAGGACTGATTGCTGCGGGTGTAGCGGGACTTTTTATTGGCGCTTTATTGTTTAATAAAAGGCACTAAGTTCTTAGTTCTCAGTTCTTAGTTCTTAGTTCATAGTTCTTCTATTCGGGACTCGCTATTATTTGCTTGCTGGGACTGCGTGCAGCGTGGGGTTCTCCGCCAGCTGGCGGAGGTTAGGGGGCGTGATTGGCAGGGGGCATAAAAGAAAAAAGGTCCTCTGTAGAAACAGCCGACCTCTAACGATTGCTTGCCATATGAAAAAAAAGGTAAAATCTCTTTTGTGTGAAGCGTTTGCTTCTGGTAGCTTTCTTCGCTTTCTTTCTCTTCTTACCGTGCTACCGTTGTTGATGATGTAAAAGTACATCAGCGCAATCCGCTATCATAACCATGTTTTGGGCTATTTTATGATGCCAAAGCCCTTGCTAAAAAGCAAAACCCTTGCCTGGCAAGGGTTCTGGCTAATATCATCATTGGTCTCCAGCCTTAAAAATAGCGGAATTTTTATTGGTAAGTATAGGTCCTCACTGTTACTTTTTGACGGCTTCCATCATATTCCACGGCTTTCTCAACACTAAGCCTTCCCTTGTCGTAGATATAGGTATACTCGGTAGTAGTTGTTATGCCAAACCGAACGCTGTACATGTGAGTAGGCAACAACTCCTGAGAAGGTATATAATCTGGCTGCGTGATCGTAGTATTCTTATACTCAGCATCATAAACATAGGTATATTCTGCCGGTGAGGTTTCGGTTTTCTTTGTAAGCGTTCCTTTTATATCATACACATAATCGATGGTATTATACCATACGGGCGGCAAATAGTGGGTGATCAAATACTCTTTCTGTCTTATGATCTTATTATCCTTATCGTAAAAGTATTTAAAGGCGATCGTGTCTTTTTGAATGTTATACTGGAAAGTGCTATCGACCTTGCCAATTTCGGCATTGATAAAATAATCACGATGAAGCATCAGCTTATTGTCCTCGACCTGTTCATATGTAAACTTATTATTATTAATGTAAGTATACTCGAACCTGTGGCCGGGTTTTGTGGCGGAAACAATACTGGTAATACGGTTCTGGCCATCGTAGCTTACATTAAATGTTTCTACGGTATGACCCGTTCCTACCGCGGTAATTTCCTCGGTATAGCTTTTTAATCTCTGGCGGCCGCTACTGCCGGCGTCTTTATCCTTTTTACAGGAAGTATTGAGAATCAGGACCGCAACCAATGAAAAGGCTGATACTTTTAAAGTGCTGAGCATAGGGTTTTTAAGATTGACCATTGCGAAACTATAAAAAATAAACATACAACGCCATACAAACCAATAAGCGTGTCATTTTGCCATTTTTCGTGTTGTTTTCGGCAATAAGTGTTAAACAGCCCTAAGTATAAATAGTTAGGGCGCCCCGGCTAACCGGAACGCCCTTTTTACACGCCTTGGCTATTAGTTAAACAGGTTTGGGTTGTTCTGTTCCTCTGCCTGCGGAATAGCGAAAATATAATTGGGGCTGTTTGCCACAAATGGGCTGCCATCGGCAAACTTCAATGCCGTATGATAACGGGCCGGCACCTGCTTGGTAACCCCGGCCGGGGTGGTAATAGTAACCTGAATATCGTTGCCGCCGGCATCTACATACGGTTTCCGTACAACTGGCAACTGGTTACGAATAATATCAGCCAGCGCAAAACCTTCGCCCCACAGCTCTTTACGACGCTCAACAAGTATAGCGTCTATAAGCTGTTGCTGGGTGGCCCCTGCGGCATTGAATGTGCTGGCGCCCCTGGCATTGCGTAAGGCATTAAGCGCTGCTGCCCCTTCGTTGATCTTGTTATCGCGTGCATACCCTTCCGCCTTTATAAGCCAGGCTTCGGCGCTCCGCATTAACACCAGGTCGCCGGTTTGGTCGGCCCTGAACTTGAACTTTTTATACTGCAGGTTGCCTTCGCGACCAGCATTGCCATCCCAGCTGAAAAGCGTTTTACGAATATCGCCTGCCTCAAACAGATCGCCAAAGAACGGATCGGCCATAAAGCTGTAATAGTAAGAGGAAGAAGACGATACATCAAGAAAGTGAAAACTGTAGCTGCCGTCGCTTTGGCTGGGCGTTTCGGGATGGCCCCAGATCCATTCTGCATTGTTTACGTCATTAAAACCCTTGCTATAATCGGCCTGTGGCATAAACTGGTAATTCTTTAATGCAGCATCCGCAGCTTCTGCAGCAAGCGCCCATTGCCCTGTATTTAAATAAGCCCGCGCAAGCAACCCATTCACTACATCGGTATTTATCTTGTATTTTGCGGTACGCTGATAGCCATTCAACAACCCTTTAGCTTCCTGCAGATCGGCAACAATAAGTGTGTAGATGTCTTTTAATGACGCTTTGGGATTACCCCGGGTGGTATCGGCGGTAGGCGTTGTATAGATCGGCGCCGTTTTAGCCAATGGATCTTTCAGGTAAGAGAACTGATAGAACGATGCAATGGTAAGATAGGTATGCGCCCGTAATGCAAGCGTTTGTCCTTTCAATACTTTCTTTGCAGCTTCATCACCAGCTACCTTGTCAACATTCGCCAGAATGATATTGCTGTTATTGATGATCTTATACAACTGGTTCCAAATAGCGCTGTTGCGGCTTTGAGTTTTATCAACCATTTGTGTGAACCGGTAATTGGGTGCATAACTGTATTTGGTGGTAATAAGGGCCACATCGTTACCCATAACTTCGCTTACCAGTGCTATTACTTTAAAACCAGGATTGCCAAAAACGCCGCCGTAAAAATCATCCATCATACTTGCCCATGTTCCCTCCGACAAAGCGGTTAAATTGGTAAGGTTCTTTAGTACGATCTCTTCCGACACGGCATTGGACGGAGAGGTTTCCAGTTGTTTGTTGCAGGCCGTTAAACCAAGCGCCAGCCCTGCTATATATAGATATGATTTAAATACTTTCATAACATTGATAGTTTAAGTTGAACATTACAGGCCTACCTGCAAGCCTACGGAAATAGTTTTCATTTGCGGATATTGATAATAGGTGGTACCATCTATCGACTGCTCGGGGTCCATACCCTGGTGGCCATAGAAGGTTAACAGGTTTTCGGCCAGTCCGTATACTTTGGCATTCTTCAAACCAATTCTCGACAATAAGGTGGTTGGAATATTATACCCTAACGATATCTGTTTCAGACGGGCATAGCTGGCATCGTACAGGAACCGGGTTGACGTAGAGGTCCAGCTAAGATCGTCTGTTGTAAAACGTGGTACATTGGTCTTTGTATTGTCGGGCGTCCAACGGCTAAGCAACTCAGGCGACCAGTTACGACCGGGCGCCAAGGGGCCGCTAAGCAAAGAAATATAATCGGCGTCGAGCACTTTACCACCAAGGCTATACGCAAATACAAACGACAACTCTATATCTTTATAACTGAGCGAGCTGGTTATACCACCGGTTACATCGGGCAATGCCGTACCGGCATAGTATTGTGAGCCCTGAGCATAAGTAGTAGTGGTTTCTTTTTTACCATCGGCTGTAGTAACATACCACAATGGGTTTCCGGTTTTCTCATCAACCCCGGCCCATTCGCGCAGCCAGAAATCGTATACAGATGTACCTACCATCAGCTTTTTAGAACCACTGATGATCTCTTTTTGTGGCAGCGAGGTGATCTCATTTTTATTGTGCGCTACATTAATTCCCACCACCCAACGCCAGTCGCGGTTACTTACCGGCACTACATTCAACTCCAGTTCCACACCGGTATTTTGCAGTTTGCCAATATTGGCGCTAACAGAAGTAAAACCGGTTGAACCTGCCAGTGGCCGCGAATACAACAGATCTTTACTTGTTCTTCTGTAATAGTTAATGGCACCATAAATGCGGTTCTTCAACAAACCGAAATCAACGCCTGCATTGAAGTTAAGATTGGTTTCCCATTTCAATTTGGGTGTTGGCAGGCGCGAGGTAATAACCCCACCACTACCAAGATTGTTCCTTATACTATAAAGGGCCAGGTAATTATAATAACCCGACAGGTTATCATTTCCCGAAGCACCATAACTTGCTTTTAAGGTCAATGCGCTCAACCAGTTCGCAGATTTCAAAAACTCTTCTTCTGAAATACGCCAGCTTGCACCGGTGCTCCAGAATGTACCCCAACGGCTATCGGGCGAAAAACGCGAAGAACCGTCGCGACGAACAGAGGCAGTAAAGAAGTACTTTCCAAGATAGTTGTATTGTCCCTGACCAAAAAAGCTCAGCTTGGTATATTCATCGGCAGTACCGGTAAAATCATTCAACTGTGATGCAGCCACGGGTTCATACAGATCGGGCAATGCAAACTTTTGCCTGCTGCCACTCAGGTCGCTCGAGTTCAACAAATAATACTCATGCCCCGCCAACAGGTTAATATGATGCGATTGTATATCTATATCATAGGTAATAATGTTGTTCCAGGTATAGGCAAGAAAGCGCGTACTGCTTTTACTTACCGCGCCGCCAATAGCAGCATCTTCACCTACCAGCGGGTTTGTATAGTACAATGAAGTTTTATTGATGTAATCGAGGTTGAAGCTTGTTTTAACTTTCAATGCTTTGGTGATGGCCGCTTCGAGGAAAGTGCGCGTCGATAAATTCTCATTGGTATTTCTCGATTTATTAAGCGGCAGGGATCCCATAAGGTTATAACGCGGCAAAGCGCCATTGGGCCTGTAAGTACCATAGTCATATTGCCTTTCACCATTGGCATCGAGTTTATAAGTGCCATCGGCATTGCGTTGAAATATTGGATAGAAGCTGGGAATGGTTCTGCCAAACAATACCACGTTCGATTGTTTTGAATCGCTCGACGTGGGATAATCTTGTGAAGAACTGGCCCCACTGAGATTGAGCCCTACTTTTAACCAGGGCTTGGCCTGCAAGGTCAGGTTACTTCTAAAATTATAACGTTTGAAACCAGATGCAAGAAAAGCGCCCTGGTTGTTCGTATAACCTGCACCTACATAATACGTACTTTTATCGCTTCCACCTGCAAAGCTCAATTGCGCCTGGGTGTATTTGGCATTCTGTTGCATGGCTTCTTCCCAATCATCATTCCATAGTGGGTGGGCGCCGGCAACGATCTTACCATCTGCCCCAACCGGCTCGGCATACGAAGGGCCGTATGGGTTTATGCTCAGGTTCGATACCAGCGTTTTACTTGCAGTAGCAGCTGCCTGTGCAGCGGTTTGTCCATTGCTAAGTGCTTTATTACGCAAGGCTTCCCAATACAATTCAAAGTACTGATCGGTGCCCAGCTTGTCGTAATCTTTTACGGCACGGCTGCTCCACCCCTGGTTAATGGTAGCATTTACAGTTCCTTCACCATTCTTTTTGCCTTGTTTAGTAGTAATAATGATAACGCCATTAGCAGCGCGTGAGCCATACAGGTTGGCGGACGTAGCATCTTTCAGTATACTGATAGTAGCAATATCTGCCGGATCGAGCGCACTGATATCACCCTCATACGGCGCGCCGTCTACCACATATAATGGCGCGCTGGAAGCATTGATGCTCCCTACCCCACGAATACGAATGGTAGAACTGTTTCCCGGCTGCCCGTTGGCTGAAGTGGATTGAATACCTGGAGCAAGCCCCTGCAGTGCATTGGTGATATTGGGCGTAAGCCGGTTGTTCACCTTATCGGCCGAAATGGTGGTTACAGCACCGGGGTAACCACTTCGCTTTACGGTAGTATAGGCAACCGCCACCACTTCATCCAGTGTATTATTAGCAGGCTTCAACAAAATGGTTATTTCTGTTTCACCGGCTTTTACTTCCAGTTCTGTAGTTTCTCTGCCTACATATGAAATGGTTAACCGCGCCTTATCGCCGGGCAATTCCAATTCAAAACGTCCCTGGTTATTGGTAACAGTTGGCCGCTCCGATCTATTTACGGCAACGGTAGCGCCTTCAAGCGGCTGTTTACTTTCTGCGGACAGCACCACTCCGCGTATTTGCCTTGTTTGTGCAGTTAGCCCTATACTGCATAGCAGCAGCAGCATGAGCAAGCCATAAGTCTTTAACATACATGTATTGGTTGATAATAGAAAATAACATCCCTTTTTGCCATCATTATGTATGATGACAATTGGCAAAGCAAGGCCTTACAGCCCGCCATGCAGACCATTCATTGTTCACTAGCAAGTGTTAAGTGTTGAGACCCCATACAGCAACCCAATGGGCAGCATGTACAGGTAGTACAGGAATTATCAGATGTTGCAAAGGCCACAAATATAAGAACACAACATTAAACCCACAAATATTGTAGACTAAACTAACGGGAACTATGTGTATGGTATTTGAAGTGGATGACTGAAGACAGCTTGATAATTATAGCTGCATGCATAAACACGCAACAAACAGAAAAGGCCCATACTTCATCTTTTAATGATGAAGTGTGGGCCTTAAGTATTAGTGCTTTTATTTATTACGACAAATGCTTAGCGATCACTGCCGGGTCAATGGCATGATGCGAAGAAGTATATACCACCTGTTTGTTTTTCAACAAAATGATCTGTGGGCTTTGGTGTGTAACCTTTAGCTCCTGGGCAACCAGGTTCGAAACAGGCCGGTAAGTAAGTAGATCGAGGTAATGAAAATCGGCTTTTTCAGCTATCAGGTCAAAACCCAATTCAAGACGGTGTTTTGCGTGTGCGCTGATACCGCAGGTGCGGCTATCCTTGAAGATGATCTGGGGTTTTTCGGCAGAATTTTCTAAAAGGGTATAGAAGTGCTCTTGCTCAGTTACGCTTTTCCAACTTTTCATACTGCAAAAATACGCAATCAAAATTTATTTTCACCCAAGCATATGTTAAGACCTGTTTTATAAGCGGATGAACAAAATAAGCCGTGAATTGTTACCGTACATTATTCCACTTCCAGCTCAAAAGCGGCATTCAGCATAAGTTTCCCTTCCGTCTCATTATCAGCACCTGTAAGCTTCCAACCCTTTATTTTACCTGTTTTTCCCTTGGTAAGCAGGTCGGCAATCTGCTTGTCGCTCAGCTTTTTACCAAAAGCTTCAAACGGTACTTTAAAACCGCAAACTTTGAAGTTGGCGCAGCCATAAGCCGTATTGCCTTTCTTTAACTGATGTGATTTGCATTTGGGGCATTGCAATTCTTCTATCACAATTGCCTTTTTCGGCTCTTTGGGTTTGGGTTCCTTTTTGGGTTTATCTTCTTTATCTTTTTCCTTTTCTTTATCTTTCTTCGCCGGCTGATCTTCGGCTACGGTGATCATTTTATAAGTAGCTGTTTTAACCTCAATGGTAAGGTCGATCACCATTTGTTTCAACTCCTGTTTAAAGGTCTCAATAGCGTATTCACCTTTTTCAATAAGTCGCAATTTGCGTTCCCAAATACCGGTAAGCTCCGGGCTTTTCAGTAATTCGGTTTGAATAGTATCTATGAGATCGATACCTGTTTGGGTGGCAAAAATATTCTTCTTGCGCTTTTCAATGTATTTGCGCCGGAACAGGGTCTCAATAATATTAGCACGTGTTGACGGGCGACCAATGCCGTTATCTTTCAATAACTCGCGCATTTCTTCATCTTCTACCTGTTTACCTGCCGTTTCCATAGCGCGTAACAAGGTAGCCTCGGTATATGCTTTGGGTGGTGAAGTTTTACCCTTATGTATGCGGGGCGTGTGCGGACCGCTCTCCCCTACCACAAATACCGGCAATATTTTTTCTTCTTCCTCTTCTTTTTCTTTGTCGTCTTTGTCTTTTTTTTCTTTTACGTCGTTGGCATATACTTCCTTCCAGCCCGGTTCAAGAATTTGTTTGCCGGTTACTTTAAAAGGCACCTGCCCCACCTTGCCCAACACGGTTGTATTAGAGATCTTACATTCGGGATAGAACACCGCAATAAAACGCCTTGCCACCAGGTCGTAAATACGCTTTTCTTCGTGCCCCAGCCCCGATGGGTATACGCCGGTAGGAATAATGGCGTGGTGATCGGTAACCTTTTTATCGTCGAAAACCGTTTTTAATTTCGGAATGGGATTGGCAAGCACCGGCGCTATCAATGCAGCATACGGCGTCATGTCTTTCAAAATGCCTTCCACCTTAGGGTACATATCGTCGGGCAGATAAGTGGTATCTACGCGCGGATAGGTAACCAGTTTCTTTTCGTACAGGCTTTGAATATATTTCAGCGTATCGTCGGCTGAGTAGGCATATCTCTTATTTGCATCCACCTGTAAAGCGGTAAGGTCGTACAGGCGCGGGTTACCTTCTTTACCTTCTTTTTTCTCAAATGAAGTGATCTCAAAAGGATGTTCCTTTAAATAGGCCAGTCCTTTTTCGGCACGGTCAAGCACTTTTATACGGTCAATGGCGGCGGTGAATTCCGTTTCGCGATAAATAGTTTTTAACTCCCAATACTCTTCTGTTTTAAACGCATCGATCTCTTTTTGGCGGGCAACGATCATGGCCAGTGTAGGCGTTTGTACGCGGCCTATGGAAAGCACCGCTTTACCCTGGGCAAATTTTTTGGTGAACAACCGGGTGGCGTTCATTCCCAGCAACCAGTCGCCAATGGCCCGGGCGCTGCCGGCTGCGTATAAATTGTCGTATTGGCTTGAATCTTTTAGCTTTTGAAACCCTTCCCTAATGGCCTGTTCGGTAAGGGAAGAGATCCATAATCGCTTTACAGGGGCCTTGCATTGGGCTTTTAACAGCACCCAGCGCTGAATAAGTTCCCCTTCCTGGCCGGCGTCACCACAGTTTATCACTTCCTCACACTGGGTCACCAGTTGCTCTATAACCTTGAATTGCTTTTGAACGCCGTCGTTATTGATAAGTTTGATACCGTAGCTGGGCGGTATCATGGGAAGGTCTTCCAGCCGCCAGTATTTCCACTGTTCGGTATAGTCGTGCGGTTCTTTGAGGGTACAGAAATGCCCGAAGGTCCAGGTAACCTGGTAGCCATTGCCTTCCAGGTATCCTTCCTTACGTTCTTTGGCGCCAATAACTGCCGCAATGTCGCGGGCTACGCTGGGCTTTTCTGCAATGCAAACCTTCATAGTGCGTTAAAGTGCGCAAATGTCGGAAATTTTCTGGTTTGCTAAACCGGGTAATCTGAACGGGGGATAAACAATAAAAGCCTGTTAACAACAGGCCTTTATTATTGATTGAATTTACTTTTAATACAGATCATTCTGCTCCATGGTGGGGTTGGCAAGAATTTCGCCTTGCGGAATAGGCCAGCGATAATCGCGTGCTACATTGCATGAGCGAACTTCCACTTTAACCGGTTCATTGGTGGCAGGGTTAATGGCGCCATATACCTGACCGTTCATTAGGTCGCCTAATATTCCCCAGCGACGAATATCATAAAAGCGGCCGCCTTCAAAAGCGAGTTCCGACTGACGTTCACGGCGCACCAGTTCCCTCAGTTTTGCCTGCGAATTATAAACAGTAACATTTACAGCCGGCATGGTGGCGCGGGCGCGTATGTCGTTTAAATATTTAACTACATCGGGATGGCTCCATTGGTCCAGCTCTATCAGCGCTTCAACATAATTTAGCATTACTTCGGCATACCTGATGATCATATAATCGAGCGTGCGTGTTCCGGTGCGATCTTTGGGATCGAGGTATTTATTCACCCAAAAACCGGTAGCCGTTGCATTTTGAGCGCCAATTTTGTCGGCATTGGATTCTGCCATATCAAATGGCTTCAATACATACGATGAATAGGTTTGCCCGGGCAATAGAACGGAAGCGGTCAAACGCGGATCGCGGTTGTTTTTGTAATTGGGATCTCTTTGATAAATAGCTATGGAATCGGCACCAAGTTCCCAAATCGCTTTGCCTTGTTTGGTCTCATAATTATTCACCACTGCCGCGGTTGGCGACACAACGGTTTTTCCACCCACACCCGCCGGCGCAAACGTATTCCACTGGCCGCCGCCGCTGGTGTTTTCTCTAAAGAAAATTCTTTCTTTATTCAGTTCACCGGTGTACAGGAACAGATCGGCATAACTGTTCTTTGGGTTAGAAGCGGTCTTATATAATTCATATACATTCAGGTCGATCACCTTTTTGGCAGCATCCCTGGCTATTTCATATTTCTTATAAAACAAAGCCAGCCGGCTGATCAACGACCAGCAGGCGCCGGCTGTTATTCTTTTAAGATCTGCATTCACATATACGGCCGGAAGATTATTGGCACAGTCGGTCAATTCACTTACTACGAAATTATATACCTCTTCTTCTTTGCTTCTTTGGAGATAACTTTCTGCAGGTGTTACCGATGCGGTTACAATTGGAATACCGCCAAAGAACATCAGCAGTTCCATATGGTAATAAGCCCGCAATGCTTTTGCTTCATATTTATAGCGGGCTTTCAGCGTATCATCCATAACACAGCGATCAACGTTTTCCAGAAAGCGGCAGGCGCGGCGAATGTCTTTAAAATCATCCTGCCAAATGCCTGCACCTACATTCCAGGTAGTGTTATGAATTCCTTTTACATAAGATTCATAATCACCTCTTGTGCTCTGGCGGGCCACGGCTTCATCACTCAATGCCGATAAGAACATCAACTGCCGGCCCGATGAGCCATCGGGAATACCCGCATAAACAGAATTAAGCGCATTGGTGGCATCGGCAGAAGTGTTCCACCATTCAGCATCGGTTATACTTGTGGGATGATCGTGTTGAAGAAATTTTTTACAACCGGAAAAGATGAACGATCCGGCAGCAAACGATATTATTAGTGTAATGTATTTCATGTTGTGGCGAATTAAAATTGAATGTTACAACCTACCGTGTATGTTTTCATAATACCATATGTCCATTGGTTACCGCGGCTTTCAGGATCCGTTAATTTATGATCTGTAAACGTGAACGGGTTTTGGGCATTGAAGTACATACGCATGGAACTTACACCTGCGCGTTTTAGTAATGCCGAATTGAAATTATACCCAAGCTGAATATATTTCATCCGCAGGTAAGCGCCATTTTGAAACCAAAAGTCTGACGATAACTTATTATTTGCCGGTGTTGTTGACAGGCGGGGAAACCGGGCGTCTGTACGATCGGGCGTCCAGTAATGCGCCGCATAATATTTTGTAGGCACTCCACCATCTTTACTAAGGTCTAACGGCAATGCAAACATATCTAGCAGTACTGCATCACTTTTGCCAGTACCCTGTAACAAGAACTCAAGGTCGAGCTTTTTATATGATACCCTGAAATTGGAAAAGTAATTTAATTGCGGTACGGGATTACCTATCAATCCCTGATCGGCGTCATCGATGCGGCCGTTCCCGCTCATGTCTACATACTTTATATCACCGGGCGCGGCACCGGTTAAAGTTGGCACCAATGCCTTACCGGTGTTATCAAAATCACTTTGTTGCAACAGGCCGTCGGTCGTATAACCATATATACTGCCAATACTGCTACCCACCTGGTTTATGATAGTGCCCGCTTTATTGATATACGGACCAGCCTGCAGGTTTAATATTGTATTGGTATTGTATGAAAAGCCGGGACGAACAGAGATGCTGAGGTCTTTTGCTATTTTTGCATTGTAATTCACCGACAGTTCCCAACCTTTGTTCTTTACCCGGCCTGCATTTACCGGTACGGTGTCTTCAAAACCGCCAACAAGCGGCAGGGCCGGATTGAGAATAATATCGTTGGTTATTTTATCGTAATAATCAATAGTAATGTCAAGCTTGCCATTAAACAAACCAATATCAGCACCTGCATCGAACATATGAACGGTTTCCCAGGTGATGTTGGGGTTACCATAGGTAGTCTCCAGGCCATTTGACGTATTTACCAGCGTTTGGTATTTATATAAGCCTATATTTTCATTACCCAGGTATCCGTAAGAACCTCTAAGTTTCAGATTGTTGATGAAAGAAACATCTTTCAGGAAATTCTCATTGTGTACATTCCAGCCAACGGCAACCGAAGGAAAGAAACCGAACTTATTATTATCGCTAAACCTTGAAGATCCATCGGTACGTACGGTCCCTTCTATCAGGTATTTGTTTGCATAAGAATAATTCAATTTTGCGTAGCCCGAGATCAGCGACGACACATCCCAGTCGCCTGAATTGGTTTCTTCCTGTGAATAGCCGGCCATAGCAAATATTGAATGATCACCCATATCGAGTGTATAATCGGCAGTGGCGCCCAGATAATAATAAGTAGTTCTTTTAGACGATACCGTTCTTTGCATGGCCCAGGTTTGCAGTAACTGGCCGGTGTAATAATCAAAGAAGTTATAGGTATTACGGGTATCGCGGTTAATATCACTGTTCAACCTGAAGCTAAACTGGCCGCGCAGGTTCAGTCCTGGCATTACCCGCCATTTGGGTTGCAGATTGATACTTGTTTGGCCACTCTCATATTTTTTTTGTCCGCCTTTTTCGGCGTACGCAACGGGATTAACAATATCTACATAACGCCCATAAATGAGGGGTTTGCCATCTACCATGGGATATTTGGGCAATACGGTTGGCGGCACACGGTAAATATCTTCCAGCAACCGGTTACCAAACCCATCGGCAGATGATGTTCGGTTGGGGGTAAGGGTATTTCGTTTAATGGCCAGCATATCGAGGTTAATAACGAAATTCTTGCTAAGTGTAATGGAAGTATTGGCCCTGATATTAAACCGGCCCATATTGTTTATTGGCAACATGCCCTTCTGATAAATGTAATTACCGGTCAATGCAAAACGGGCGATATTATTACCGCCACTTACCGAAAGCGAATGGCTGGTAATAGGCGCCCGTTGATCTATTACTTCATCGATCCAATTGGTATTGGGATATTTTACCGGGTCAATACCTGCTATAGTGTTTGTAATAGTACTATCGGCATAGGTAGGTTGTTTACCGGCGTTCACCTGCGCCTCGTTATACATACGCATATACTCCGGCGCCTCTACAGCTTTGGGTAAATTGGTTGGCGATTGCACGCCAACATAGCCATCATATGTAACAGATATTTTACCCGGTGTTCCTCTTTTTGTAGTAACTACAATTACGCCATTAGCGGCTCTGGCGCCATAAATAGATGCAGCAGCAGCATCTTTTAACACCGTAACACTTTGTACGGTTACGGGATCAATATGGTTCATATCCATGGGAATACCATCTACCAGAACAAGCGGATCGGAAACGCCCAGTGTGCTGATGCCCCTGATCTTTATGGCAGCAGCATCACCGCCCGGCAATCCCGAGCTTTGGGTAACCTGTAAACCGGTTACACCACCCTGTAAACTTTGCGATAAGGTTGTAATTGGTTTTCCGGCAATATTCGAAGAAACATCGAGCTGTGCTACTGAACTGGCAATGTGTTTCTTTTTCTGCTCAGAAAGCCCCACTACTACTACCTGTTCAAGGGCGCCTACATCTTCCTTCATAGAAATGGTAAGGGCATTTTCACCTTTCGAAACAGTAAATTCAACGGCTTTAAAATTCACCCTTGTAAATACAAGCACATCGTACCGGTTCACCTTAATATTAAAATAACCATCTGCATCGGTGGTGGTGCTTACAGCAGAACCTTTAATGGTAACCGTAACACCCGGCATGGCAACAGGCGGCTCATGGGTATCGTATACCCGCCCCCGGATAGACAGTGTTGAATCGCGCCGGTTACCTGTATGAACTACTTCTTCTTTTGGCGTAATAACTATCTGCCGGCCATTGATGGACCAGGTTAAACCGGTTTCGCTCAACGCCTGTTTAAGTACATCGGCCACAGGTGTGTTCTTTACATTAAACCGTATTACCTTTTTTATTTCCTTTTTCAACAGCTTGTCGCGGTAAAAAATAAGATAATCGGTTTGTTTTTGAATTTCTTCAAACAGTTCGGGTAAGGTAGCATTGCGCAGATCGAGATTTACCCGGGTATTCTGCGACCACGATTTGGCCGATACGCTCAGCATACAAATGAACAATAGAAATGCGGTAAGCTTGATCTTTAAAAATAGCAGGCCCTTACGTCCCGGCGGGGGACATATACAGCAAGTCAAATTCATACAATAGCGGTTAGTTAATGAATAATTATTTCTTTATTTTTTTAAAATCAGTTTTCGGTCTATTGGTGAATAAATATAGGGGGTACCGAGGCAGATAAGGTTCATAACATCGTCGATACTATTTTGAAGATCGAGCCTGCCGGAAAAGGTTTCATCGCTATGGGCCAGGTTTTTGGTATCAATATAGGCGTCGTAATATCTTGAAATACGTTTTACGATCTTTTCAAGGGGCGCTTGTCTGAATATCAGATAGCCGTCTTTCCACGAAACAAATTCATCTGTTTTAACAGCAGAAACGGCAATATTATCTGTACCAGCGCTAAAGCTGGCCATGTTGCCGGGTGTTAGTTGTTTTGTAAGCACACCCGTATTTCCGTTAGCGGTTAAAGCCACACTTCCCTTTACCAATACCACATTACTATGCTCATCATCGTCATATGCGCTTACATTAAATCCTGTACCCAATACATTTACCGTAATATTTTTTGTACTTACCAAAAACGAGCGGGCAGCATCGTGTGTAACTTCAAAGTAGGCTTCACCGGTAAGTTCAACCTTTCTTTCATTGCCGGAAAATGCGGTTGGATATTTTAATGAAGAAGCCGTATTAAGCCATACCATGGTACCATCTGCCAGCATTACCCGCACCATTCTGACGCCGCGCGGCACTGTAAGGGTGTGATAAGTAATTTCAGTGTTATTAGCTAAGCTAGAATCATATGCTATTTGACCATCGCCCAGTTTTATAATATTTGAGCTGTCATTTATGATGGCGTCATTACCGGTTTTACCCAGTTCAATTCGTTCGCCACTGGCCAGGGTTATATATGCACCTGTTGAATTTGTTGTGCTTGTTTGTGCAGATGGCTCGGTTTGCCTTGCCACATTTTTTTCTGCGCCTCTTTTATAAAGAAAAAACCAGCCTGCCCCCATTAATAATAGGACGGCAGCTGCCTCCGCTATTCTGAAATATATTCGTTTATAGATCCTGTTAACAGGCGGCTGAATAGACAGCAATAGATTTGCCCGCAACCGGTTGCTGGTTTCTGCGGGCGCTTCGACGCTCGCTTCCATTGCTTTATTAAATTCAGCTTGTAGTGATTGAAGCATAACCCGGTTTGAGGCATCTTGCTGAAGCCATTGCATCAACTCTTCCACTTGTTGTGGGGTGCAGGTATTATTGAGATATGCAGTTAAAAGCTGGTTGTAATGATCATTCATTTCGGGCATAAGCAGTTGTTAGCTTATATATAATATCCCAAAATGACCATGGAGGGTGGGTGGTCTTTAAAAAAATATTTCTGAAGCAAAAGTTATCATAAACAAATAGCTGGTTGAAGCATCGCCATACTGTTCAAAATGTTCCTTTATGAGTTTCATGGCCAATACCATATGTTCTTTTACGGTGTTGCGGGAGATCCCCAATTCATTGGCAACCTGGTCATAGGTCTTTCCTTCTTCACGGCATAACCTGAACACTTTTTGACGTTGGGGCGATAAATTATTGATGGCAGTTTGCAAAATAGATTCATATTGCTGCCATAACAATTTCAGATCAGCGTCCGCAACCGATTGCGTAAGTTGCTGCATAACTTCAACCCGCAAATTTTCGTCAACGGCCATCTTTTTTAATAACTTAAAAACACTATTGCGACAAATACGATAGAGATAAGCTTTGAAAGAAAGTTCGGGGTTGATGCGGTCCTTAATTTCCCATATTTTAAGGAATACATCCTGCAAAACATCCTCAGCAATGGCAGGTGATTTTACAAAACGAAGTATATAATGATAAAGTGCTGAATGGTAATGGTTATACAAGGCCAGGAATGCATCGCTATCGCCTTGTTGTAACTTAACTAATACCGTTTGCTCGTGATATGTTTCTGTTGATGTGGTCACTTGAATAAAAATCCTAAAATAAAGGAACAGGAATATCTAATTCGTAAGCTACGAAAAAGGTAACAATTTATTAAAGAAACTGCAAGCGGTCGTTATTAAAGACATTCATTCCTGACCTTTATGTGTTTATTTTTCAGTTGCGTCTTTAAGGAAAGCCAGGTTTTTGTTTTAAGCGTATCGGCAGGATATAACTTATCGTTGTATTCATTGGTAATTACCCGTAAACAAATGGGCATTTTATACCGGGTCTCAAAAACAACTTCTCTAATGTCTGTAAGCCGGTATGCATCTTTTTTCCAAAAGAAATTACGATTCTTCACTACCAGAAAGCTATCTGACAATTTAAGATAATGCATTTGCCAGGAAAAGTTATAAATGATAAAGGCTAACACCGAAGAAAGAAAACTGATTTATTAAAGGAGATTTGCCGGTCATTGATCTTTATTACCGGAACATTCTTAAAATACCTGTAGGTTAAGTATATAACGATACCTGTTATAATAACCCCAAATACAATTCCGGAGTTGCCCGATCGCCCCGTTTTTTTAGCAAAGATCATTAATGCGCTTATGGTCAAAAAGAAAAGGGGTAGAAAGATAATGGTGCAATAGAACCTTATTTTGTGCCTGCGGGAAATAATGGGGAGCATGGAAGAATACCTGTTTTAAGCAAATTTATACCAGAAATGTAACATCACAACAAAACACTATATTGCACATTGCGATGAATACCCACATTTCATTTCCCGAAAACATAACCGATTTTCTTACCTGGGTAAAAACAACTACTGAACTGGCCTGGAGTAACGCCCCCATTGACAGTTACTTTCATGGCGCCAAATGGTTACCACTTAACGATGGGGAGATCGATGATCTTGAAAAGAAATACAGAATACAATTTGGCGAAGAGCATAGAGCATTTTTAAAAGTGTTGCATACTATAAATAGAAAAAATCCCACTTATGATGGATGGAAAGATCAAGAAGACGATAACGAAGTGAAGCAAATGGGCCACCCTTCCTATTTTTACAACTGGTTTGAGGATACCCAATGGATCGAAAGCAGGCTTAGCTGGCCATACGACACCATCTTACAGGATATCTTTGGCTTAAACAAAAGATGGTTAAAAATATGGGGGCCATGTCCTGATTCAACTGAAGAAAAAATTCGCGTATTTACAGAATGGTATAACAAAGCCCCCAGGTTAATTCCGCTTTTTGCACATAGATTTCTTATGGGCAATGGTCACTCCGGACTTAAACCGGTGCTATCTGTTTGGGGTTCAGATATCGTAATTATCGCCTGGAGCTTGCGCCATTTTCTAATGCGAAACTTCGCCAGGGAATTAGATCTTGAAGTATTAGTATGGGACGAAGAGGATGGTTGTTTTGGTGGTTTTATGAAAGAAGGTATTCCCGAACTGGATGCGCTTGAAACCATCCGGACAGCTGATGCAGTTATCCCTTACTGGAAAGAAGTGATCACAAGTATTTCGCCCATTTGGCCGGGATTCAGGGTCAAAGAATAAAGAACCATTATGAAAACACCAACCATACTATTAGCAGCTTTTCTTATCACCGGTTGTTCTGAAGAAAGCAAAAAACCGGAGCAACCTACAGCCCAAACAAACCATGCCCAGGCTGAATCTTTTGATAGCTTTTTTGAGAAATTCTCATCAGACTCCGTGTTTCAAAAGTCACGCATTAAATTCCCGCTCACTTCGCAGGTGTACGATATTGATTCAGAAAAAGAAGTCACATCAACTACAGACGCCTCCGAATGGGCATTTTTCAATATTAAACAACTGAAGCAGGATAAAAAATACATTTTTAAAACAAGCAGCGAAAAAGAACAATACATAATTAATGTAAAGATGGAAGACACCGGCATTTACGTTGACTATATATTCGATCGGCAAAGCGGTAAATGGACATTGGTAAAGATAGTAGACCAAAGCACCTAACCCACAGCCACCATTATTTCATCAAGACGTTTCATCCGCGTTTCAGGACGTTTAGCATGCATAAGACGAAACAACATTGCCTTTCTAACAGACTTGCTTAAGCTCATAAAACGGGCTTTTGAGCCGGGTACAGATTTGAATTTAGCATCAAGGTCGGCAGGGATCTTCTGGGCTTCCACATCATTTAAGGCTGTCCAGGAACCATTCTTTTTTGCAATTTGAATGCTTTTCAAACCGGCTTCAGTCATGAGCCCCTGTTCTATCAACAGTTTTACTTTGTCCTTATTTATTTTTGACCAATTGCTTTTGGGTTTTCTTTTGCAGTAATACTGTATAAATTTTTCATCGTCCAAGGGTCGCCTTGTGCTGTCGATCCAACCAAAACAAAGCGCTTCTTCCACAGCCTGCACCCAACTAAGCGTTGGCACGCCGGTATCCTTTTTATACATGATGAGCCAAATGCATTGCTTTTTAACATGGTTCTTTTGTAACCATTGCCGCCAGTGCCGGCGGCTTGATGCATAAAATGTTTCTATTTCCTTCTTTTCCATATAACAAAAATAAGCAGCAGCAGTGACAGCCCTATGTCAGGAGGAATGATTACGAAAAGAGATTTAGTAAAGCAAATGAGCGGTATTTTATTAATTCAGATGAAGCGTTGAACTGGATCAGGTCGGTATAAACTGAAAAATGAGGAACTAATGCAGATGTAGTAAAATTAGCAATGGGATTCAACTTTATAGCTTACTTTTTTCGGTTATAAGTTAAAACCTGCACTTATAGTTACCTTTTAAACTTTATAAGTTTCATTGGCAGCAACTTAGTGTTCTTTTTATGTTTAGAGCTTTCTGTTGACCTACATAAATATAATTTTTCCAAATTGAGTTTATTTTTTTGAATAACAGATCTCAAAATGCCGTTTCGAAGCTTAGTTTTTCGATTTTTAGTTTAGGTTTTCAAAAAATAAACTAACTATTGGTCATTTCAAACAAACTAGTCACCGTTTTAAACTAACTATTCTCATTTTAAACTAACTATTCTCATTTCAAACTAACTTTCTCTTATTTCAAACTAACTTACTCTCATTTCAAACTAACTGGCTCTCATTTCATGCTAAATTGATAGTCATTTCAAACTAAATATTCTCATTTCAAACTAACTGGCAGTCATTCTAAACTAAGAACCCCGATGCGTAACATCGGGGCCTTAGATAAAACACAATCAATGTATAATTAAAACAGTTGAAAGAAATAATTGACTAAAAACGCCTGTTTTTTTCTACAATTACCGGTCCGGGGCGATCTTTTCCCCTCATTTTTAACGGATTGGCAAATAGATTCCACGTATTGCTGAACGCCACGATACACTGGCCTGGCATAATTAATGTGTTTTTTTTATAAAATTCAATTCTATGTCTGGACGTGGAGATAACAACAAACAAGGAACATCGGGACGAGGCGCCAGTCACCAGGCCCGTGAAGCGTTCCCCAACAACGATAAACCTCAACACAAACCCGCTAATAGAAAAACGTATGCGCTATTGGTTGATGATGCTCCATACGAAGTTATAGTGGAACCTTTTACCTTCAATGGCGAGCAACGTTTTTACGTTAGTGTAAATGGCAGTGAAGAACATGTATTCACCTGGGATTCGGAGATCAAAAGATTGACGGCCATAGACCAGGACGCTTCTACCCTGCCAGATGCGCTGGAACAGGAGCTCAGTAACAGGTTACAGGCAGACCTGTAACCCCTACTCTGCCCGCAAGTTTTCAACGGGGTTTGTAGCTGCTGCCTTTAATGCTTTAAAGCTTACCGTTATCAATGCTATAAGCATGGCAAGTGCACCGGCACCTGCAAACACCCACCAGCTGAGGGATGTTCTGTAAACATATTGCTGTAACCAGTCGTGCACAAAATACCAGGTAATTGGGCATGCAATTATAAAGGCAATACCTATTAACAATATAAACTCGCGTGAGAACAGGTATACTATACTTTGAATACTTGCGCCCAATACTTTTCTTATACCCACTTCCTTTAACCGTTGCACCGCCATAAACGAGGCCAGCCCATATAAGCCCAGGCAACTAAGGAATATGGCAATGGCAGCAAAGCAGGTGTATAAATTATACAACATATTCTCCTGTTTGTAAAAACCGGCAACTTTATCGTCCATGAATTCGTATTCAAAAACAAATTCAGGGAAAGTTTCATTCCATATTTTCTCAATGCTACCCATTACCTTACGCATATCTGCACTGGCAATTCGGATACTTGCGGTAGTATATCTTCTTTTCAAATTGGCAACAAATACAGGCGATATAGAATCTTTGAAAGAGGCTGCATTAAAGTCCTTCATAACGCCAACGATGAGCCCCTTAATTTTTCCATTCCAAACATTCATTTCTTTATTGAGCACATCATTCACATTGGCAACACCCAGCTTTTTCACCAGCGATTCATTTACCAGGAACTCTCTTATAGAATCGGTTCGGGTAAAATTTCTACCCGCAACCAATGGTAATTGATACGCCGGTACATATTCCGCATCGGCAAACTTTACAATAGCTGCAAAGTCAACGCCCTTTTCACTATGGTTATAATTGAAGCCCGTCCACCAGTTATCTACATCTGAAGGTGATTGAGAGTTAAAACTTACCCGGCTAACGCCACCGATAGCCTGCAAACGGTTGCGTATATAGTCTATTTTACTTAACCCTGCGCTATCGCTTTGGAATGGCACATTTACCAACGCTTCTTTATTAAATCCCATGGCAGTAGTATTAAAGAAACGCATTTGTTTCATCATAAGAAGGGTGCCTATTATGAGCGCCTGTGCAATCACAAACTGCACCACCACCAATGAGCGCCGCAGGTTTATATGTTGCCCGCTTACCGTTGTTAATTTAGCCTTTAGTGCGTTAACAGGGTTGTATGACGATAAAACCAGTGAAGGATAAAAACCTGCAAGTAACGTTACCACTACAATAACGCCCGCAATAAACGCTAATATAACCGGCTGCCATAACAAAGCCGGCGCCATTTGCAGCTCGAGCAATGCATTTATAGAAGAAACAAGCATAATGGCCAGCAACCACGACAGTATAACCGAACAGGTTACCAGTAAAAATGTTTCTGCCAGGAATTGTATTTTCAATTGCCACCGGCTGCTACCCAACACTTTTCTTACCCCAACCTCACGCGACCGGTTAACGGCCTGCGCAGTAGACAGATTTATGAAATTTACACAGGCTATCAACAATATAAATGCGCCTATAAGCCATAATGTACGTATGCGTTCGGGGCTAATGGTCTTCCTTAAAAAATTACCGGCCTTTTCATCAAAGTGCACCTGTTGCAACGATTGCAGTACCTGTGCGTTCTTGTTATCGGGCGTACGGTATTTTTTTGAAAACTGAAGTAATGGCTGGCTAAATGCCGTAACAGATGCGTTTTTCTTAAGCAACACATAACACTCGTGATTACTGTCGATGGTTACCCAGTCGGTCGATTTTGAAAATCCACCAATGGCATAGGGCACTACCATGCATAACTGAAAATCCGAGTTGACGGGTATGTCGGCCATTATGCCTGTTACCTTCAGCAGCAAATTTGTGCCTATCCTAATGGTTCGGCCTACCGCCTGCTGCCAGTTACCAAAATATTTATTGGCGATAGCCCTGGTAAGCACCACCGAATTGGGATCTTTTAAAGAAGTTTCGGCATCACCTTTTAAAAAGGGAAAATCAAAAATTCGGAAAAAAGAAGGCTCTGCAAACATTGTATTACTCTTCTCCTTAAACTTTTTTGAGGGATGCCCATTGGCATCCATTACCAGCACCTGTACATCGGTCACAGAAAAAATACCACACACTTCTTCAAACTGGGGAAAATCGCTTTTAAGTGCCGTAGGCACCGGGAAAGGCACTGCACTTGTTGAATCGCCATTAGTTCCTTTGGTAAGAATGCGATAGATGCGGTCTTTTTTTGTATGAAACTCGTCGAAGCTCTTTTCGTAATTGATCACTAAAAATATGATAAGGCAAACGGCTATGCCGGCACTTAAGCCACTGATATTAATGACCAGGTAACGTTTGTTGCGCAACAGGCTACGGATAGCAGTTTTTACATAATTACGAAGCATGATAAGCTATTTAGTAATTTGTATGGTTAACTCCGGTAATATACTTATACAATGCCAACCTCCCAGCATCCTGAAAATCAATATCTCTTTTGATTTACCCTTTAACAAACTGCACGCTTTTGATACAGCATACGCCCGGTTTCGGCACAGGATGGCGTTTACAGGACAATTTGTACATCTGGCAAAGTAGATTTACTTTTAAGTTGCAAATGACATCAGGATTTGAAATATATCTTCGGGCCCATACAAGCCTGGGCGATGCGGAAATAGAACAGATCGTTTCTGCCGGAAAACTGCGCTCACTTGAACGTAATGAACTGCTTTTGCAGGAAGGCCAGGTTTGCCGGCACAAAACCTTTGTAATAAAAGGGCTGTTGCGCAACTTTGGCACCACTGCCGATGGCAGCGAAAGTATTACCCACTTTTCACCCGAAAACAGCTGGACCATCGATGCCGAAAGTTATCACCTGCAAACACCCACCCAGTTCAGCATTGCAGCTGTAGAACGAAGCGAGGTATTACAATGGAACAAAACTGAGTTTGAGCGTTTGTTACATGAAATACCGGCACTAAACAATTTTTCACAGAAGCTGATCACCCAGGCCAGTTACGGCAACCGCAACCGGCTGTTCACCACGCTTAGCGCTACACCAGAGGAAAAATATGAATCCTTTGTGAAAAGCTATCCCGATCTGCTGGCCAGACTTCCGTTGCATATGATAGCCTCGTATCTTGGCATTTCGTTAAAAACACTTACCCGCATCCGTCATTCACAATTACACCGCTAATTAAATATGGTCAAATGACCATGTTTTCGCACATGTACTGATTGAATTTTGTGAGGTCAAAATTAAATCATTCATTATGCGAGTATTTGTTACAGGAGCTTCAGGATTTGTGGGCTCCGCTATAGTTCAGGAATTGTTACAGACAGGCCATAAAGTGCTTGGCATGGTACGTTCTGAAAGTGCAGCAGAGGCGTTGGTAAAAGCCGGCGCCGAGGCGCATTTCGGAAACCTCGATGACCTGGAAAGCATAAAAAAAGGCGCTGCACAATGCGATGCGGTCATTCATACTGCTTTTAATCACGATTTTTCACGCTACAAGGAGAATTGTGAAAACGATCGCCAGGTGATACTGGCATTAGGATCGGTGCTTGCCGGTTCAAACCGCCCATTGGTGGTTACATCTGGTGTAGGTATATTAAGGAAAGAAGGACAGTTTACCGAGAATGATGCACACCCCGGCTCCGACGTATCGCCCCGCGCAGCTACGGAAGAAGCTGCCAATGCGGTTGCCCAACAAGGTGTAAACACTTACATTGTAAGACTACCGGCATCAACGCATGGCAAAGGCGACCATGGTTTTGTTCCTATGGTAATTGGAATGGCTAAGGAAAAAGGTCAGTCGGTTTATATAGGAGAAGGAAATAACCGCTGGCCGGCCGTTCATCGGTTAGATGCGGCTGTTGTATACCGTCTTATCATTGAAAAACAACCGCAGCAGAAGGTCTTTCATCCCATAGCAGAAGAAGGTATACCCTTTAAGCAAATAGCCACTGCCATTGGCAAAGGCTTACAATTACCCACGGTAAGTAAAGAAGGCAGCGAAGCAGAAGCGCATTTTGGCTGGTTCAAACATTTTGCTGGAATGGACTGCTCAGCATTGAGCAAGCAAACCCGTAAAACATTAAACTGGGAACCCAGGCACCCTACCCTTATTGATGAGATCACACCCGGTATATTGCTCTAATGAATTTTTAAGAATAGTTAAGCTCTTGTTAAAGGGCTTAACTACTTTATTTTAACGCCGCCTTCGTCTATAAAAATACCCTGTTCGTCTTATTCCGTGTTTTTAATGCCGAAATGCTTTATTTTTACCATGCACACCCCAGGAGTAATATCCGACCAGTTATCAGGCAAAAATGAAGCGAACTATACTTAACCGTCGAAAATCTTTATTGCTGTTATTGGTGCTCTTATGCCGGGTAGCCGCTGCCCAGGTAGTTATTAAAGGCACCGTGTATGATAAACAGGCACGCCATGGCATACCCAATGTAAGCGTAATAGGCACCTCAGGCATAGGAACTATGACCGATACGCTGGGCCGCTACAACATCAAGGTGCCCAATGATGACTCCATTTATTTTTCCTACCTGGGAAAAACATCGGCAAAATTTCCGGTTAAAAGATTACCACCCGATCAACCGCTCGACGTTAGCCTGCCGGTATCGATGGACCTGTTGCCTTCGGTAACCGTACGGCAACCCAGTTACCGCATGGACTCTATTGCCAACCGTAATGAATATAGAAAAGTGTTTGATTATGACCCTGCCATTGGCAGCGCGCCCAGCAGCGGGTTTGGACTAGGCATCGATTTCGACTACATCTTCAATCCAAGAAAGTTCAGACGAATGGAAGCATTGAGAACGCGGCTTGAACGGGAGGAAAAAGACAAGTATGTAGACCACCGCTTTAGCAAAGCGCTGGTAAAACGCATAACCGGGCTCGTATCACCAGCATTGGATAGCTTTATGGTTGAGTACCGACCCAGCTATGATATTCTTAAAACATTCGAAACAGACTACGATTATTACAGCTATATAAAATCATGCAGCTTTTCATTTATTGCCCAATGGAAAATTGAACACCCCGGCGATAGCTCTTACAAGGTACAACCAGTGCCTAACATCGACACCGCGAAATAAGAACGTTCATCTGCCGAGTAACGCATCTCATGTATATTTACCTGATAAATGAAACATATGTCAGCATCCTTCAGCTTAAATTTTGATGAGTATGAAAAGATACAGGCCCCTGATAATGAATTTATGTGGCAAGGTTTAATTGACATAAAACAAGGCCGTTTTGCCGGCCAGCAGACAATAAACATTTTCACAAAAGATCAGGTTGTGAGTGATGGGTCAAAAGAATTTATTGAATCTATACTGACTGACATCGAAATATTGTTATTGGAAGGGCTCGCATATGTTAAGGCCAGGTTTAAAGAAGACCCGGCGGTTTATAAGATCCTTGACCATGAGCTGGCCTGGCTCGATCTGTCTTTGGATGAATTTCCCTTATATGAACCGGACCTGACCTTTTATTGTGAGAGCGATGAATGGAATGTTAGGTTCGCAGAAGGAAAATTTGGTAACTGTGAGCCGTATGGGGTATTGGTTTCCTTTATAGGAATCACGCCCACCAGAGCAGATGACCCTGCGGATTTTGAAGATATTACTGAAGAATAATGTTATGCTCTTTATGTACCCTTTCTATTAGAAATTCTATTTGATGTTGTCCACTTCATTTGAAAGCGTGTTATGGATAATTATTCTGTGACCTGCAATATCCATGCTGTTTGTTTAAGTCCCGGCCCTTCTTCGATAGCCAGGCTTATTTGGGTTTTAGAAATTTTCAGGAAACAAAACCACATTTGAATCTTCCTGGACCCGCCTAATATATTTCCCTAACTCACATGCAAAATTTGTTGTTCCATAGTCCTCATGAGTATCAAAGGGTGTTGGATTTATCATAGGTTCATGTGGATTTATGTATTCCAATTCATAAATCGCTTCTCCCTTACTATACACTTTAAACCTGCTAATTTCATTCATTTCATGTGCTATCCTATGACCGATAGTTATATCTTTCGTCAAATCGACCAGCCTCCCATCTAACAATAAATAGTTCCTGGCATCACTGCTAAAAACAGCAATCAATGTATTATTCAATATATCATACTTGCCATCAAATTTACCAGGAGGTTTATCATATTGATAGCCAATCTCGTTTTCAAGTTTAATGTCAGTAATTTTTGCAAATTCAATACACTTATCAAGAACCCAAAATCTTTTTATTCTTTTCATAAATATTATATTGAGTCATTCGGTATTTTTTCATTATTCGCTTAAATGGCTCAACTTCAGAAGGCGCATTCTCCTGGAAGAATTTCAGGAACGACTCTCCCAGCTTCTTTCTATTTGGAGCAGCTGTTTTAGGCGCCTTGATTGCTATCATCTCATAAATCTGATCCAAAATTTTAATACTTCATTTTCTTAAGATTTTGTCATCTTCCTGGAGGGATAAATCGTTTTGCAAAGTCGGGATGAATAAACTCTTCTTCTATTTCATTACCTTCATCATCTTGTACTAGAAAACCTATATCAAATAAAACATCCGCTTTTAAAAGCCTGTGTTTGATATGTTCCTTCATATTTGAAAATTCCAATTCAGAACCTGTAAAATAGATATCAACATAATACTGTCGTTCTTCATTATCATGGGTTTTAATGACAACTTCGGTAGTTTCATCTTTATAGCTAATATCAAACCCAAATATTCTGGGCCTTGCAGTAATATCTTTAAAAATATCCTTGAAAGTCTCTATTATAACCTCGTGACTTGAATAGTAAATAATTCCTATTACTTTATAAGTTTCTAACATTTTGGGTGCAGTCTATATTAGGGCTTTTACTTTATCATCCCATTTTTAACAAATACTCATTTAAATTAAAATCAGGATTAGGGTTCTCATTGTATTCGCTTATTATCGTTTCTGGAGATAGAAAGAGATCGTACCCAATCTGCAAACTTCCTCTTTCGTTAAATTCCCTACTCATTAGACTTTCATTTTCCCAGCCTAAAATATCATTTATCTTTTTTAGCACAGCTGGAAGTCTGTAATAGTTTAACTTATATCGTTCCAAATTCCATACAAATGAATCGCTATTTTCATCAAAAGCCATAGGCAGCCAAATATCAGATTTTGTTGATAAAGCAAAATCTTGCTGGAATGTCCGAAAACCTACTAAAGAAAATATTTCAGAATGAATTTCTTCGCCCTGTTCTGTGTAGATAGTTGTATCGCCTTTAATCCCAAACACAAAACATTTATACAGAAAATTATCTGCCTCTATTAAAGTAACCAGGTCCTCTACATTTTTATAAATCAGTTCACCGTCCTTGCCTTGCAAAAATCTTGGAAGTAACATTTTAGATTCTATAAGAACGGATAATACTTTTTTTAAATCAGACAGAATTTCTGGATACGGTGCTATATCATAGTCATATCCATATTTATTACTTTTAAAATACCAACTCCCCCTTATTTCTCTTGGTGTATAAAGTTTCATATCCTTTATTCTTGTAACATCTTTATTTTCGTTTATACGTCAAGTGTATCATCTTTACGAATTCCAAACCCCTTCACTTCTAAAACACTATTTAATTTTCCTATTATTAATCGTGCAATCTTCCAGTATTCATAAACTTCTATTCCATAAGTTTAAATAATATCTTTCGGATCTTTCAACGGAAGAACATTACTCAGTTTTTTATCCAACTCCCCCACTATATTGATCATAGTTTCATATTCTGCTTTATTTTCAGGATCAAGCTGAATAGCCTTCTGCTCCATAGACAAAAACAGGTTTAATACCTTTTGATAATTCTCATTTCCGGCAAGTTTTGCAATGATCATTCTTCTAAACCACTTTTCAATAGACCCATACCGCGTGTTATCAGGAACGTTGTTATGAACTATATCCAGTTCTCTTATATCTGTCATAAATTCTGCCTGGGGATATAATATTTTTTCAAAAGTTTGAATAATATAGTCCCGGGCCTTTGCCACCGCCTCGGTGTCATCATCTTTCAAAGTGATCCCTAACTGTGAAACACCTCTTTCGTCAAGCTGGTCGATACTCATGGTGAGCCGCATCCTTTGTATTCCAAGCAATTCAGCATATTCTTCCCAATAGCTTTCTATCAATTCTATCTTCCTGCCCATACTTACCTGCGCGTATAATTCATGCAGATACGATTTACCACCCAGCCTTATAAAAACATAATCTGTATAGCCTTTCCGTTCTTTAACATAGGCAAAACCCCGCTTTTCAAAAACAGCAAAGCCCTTTTCTGAAAAACATTTATCAAGTTCTTTCCTTAAACCATCTTCAAAAGAATTTAGATTCATTCATCGCCTTTTATTTGCAAAGAAATTTTAATACTTCATATTCTTAAGATCTCGTCATCTACTCGGAGGGATATACCGTTTTGCAAAGTCGGGATGAATAAACTCTTCTTCTTCTATTTCATTTCCCTCATTATCGTTTACATAAAAACTTATGGCGAATAAAATATCTGCTTTTAGAAGCCTGTTTTTGATCTGCTCCTTAATATTTAAAAATTCGGATTCAGGCCCTGTAAAAAGGATATCCAGATTATACTCCGATTCATCATCATAATAGGTTTTAAAATAAACTTCGGTAGTTTCATCTTCATATGTAAGATCAACCCCAACCAGTCTTTGCCTTACTGTCATACCTTTAAATATAGGCTGAAAAGTCTCCATTATAATTTGGTGACTTGAATAGTAAATAATTCCTGTTGCTTTATAAGTTTCTAACATTTTGGGTGCAGTCTATATTAGGGCGTTTACTTTATTATTCCATTTTTCACACCTGGCTATTAGTCCGGGATTTATTTGATCAATGTATTTTTCAAAAACAGACTCTAATACATTGAACCGTTTCCCAATCCACAGGCCAACGTAATAACTTGCTTTCCCCTCAATATATGTAACTATTCTTGTAACATTCTTATTTCCGTTTATATGATCAAGTATGTCGTCTTTGGTAATTTGAAACCCCTTTTCTACTAAAACGCCATTTAACTTTTCTATTATCAACCGGTGCAATCCTTTAGTCTTCATACCTATTTTATATTAATAAGCAATACACTAATGAAGTTATATTCCGGGATCGACACTTTTAAGACGTTCATGTAACTTTTCCAGGACCGGCAGGTATGGCTGGATATCACTTTCGGTTTTTGCAGCAGCCGCAAGGAATTGGTACACCTCAGCATATATGTTTTCATAGTCGGGATTGCCGGCCAATTTGGAAATAATGATCTTCCGTAAAAAGAAGTCTCCCGTAGATCCAAAGATCCGCCTCGAAATTTCATAATCGCTACCATGAAGAAGACTATCCATCACCTTTGGTTCCTGCCATTTTTCCCTTGCAGGAAGAATTTTTTCTTTAATCATAAAGCTGTACAGATCGAAAAATTCCAAAACAGTTTCTTCCGTAGTAATTATTCCAAACTGGAAATTACTCCGCATTTTATTTTGATTTACTTCCAGCCATGCTACATCTTCAGGAACATAAAAGGTAATAAAATTGTTTTTTTTTATACCGAAAAGGCCGGTTTCCTCAATAAATTCCTCTAGCAATTCTTCAATCTTATTGATCCTTGTTAAACAGAATACGCTTGCCATAAGGTTATGTCCGGAAAATGTAACTGATAATTTAACCCAGCCCCATTCATACTCTTTTTGGGCTTGTGATAACTTTTTATCCGTTATCTGAAACCCTAACCTTTCAACAAATGGCTTAAACTTTGAATAAAATATTTTTTCTGCCTGGCTGCGACTCAGGATCATATTATAACATTTTATGATAAAACAATACCGCGCAAATTAAAACTTTGATCAATTCCTAACACCCTATGCGATTTGAATAGTTAATAATTCCTATTACCTTATAAGTTTCTGACATTTTGGGTGCAGTCTATTATTTGAACTTTTGCTTTATTATTCCATTTTTAGCAAATACTCTTTTAAATTAAAATCAGGATTAGGATTTCGTTGTATTCCCTTGTTACCACTTGTTGAGATAGTAAAACTAATAACCCTTCAAGCCTGATGAGTTGAAGGGTTATTAGTTTTAACAGGAGGTTAAACAGCCGCGCTGTTCGAAAAATCAACTAACTCCCTGCTTTAACTTTTCCGCCAACTCATAATAAGCATTAAGAAGTGGAATATATTTTCCATCTTCAAGGTGTTTAATTGATTCAAATTTTTGCCTTACATATTCCGCATAGTTATCGTATTCCGGATCGCTACACCATTTTAGCACAATCATCTTCTTCATCTGACACTCACCGCCTATATGATAAGTTAATTCTTTTTCAGGCAGTTGTTTAATAAAATCATTTAAAGCTTCTAAACTACCATATTTATCAAAAAAAGGAAAGGCGATATGAGTACAGTATTGCATTACCGCTTCTGCATGCAAGGCAACATCAGCCTCGGAATCGATCTCAACCGATAAAACCTGCTGGCTGTATTTTTGTTCAAAATCCGAGTTATGATAAAACCGAAGCGTATATGTGGACTTCGTTAAACCATACTTATCAAGTATGTCTTTTAAATAATTTTCAATTACGTCAAACCAGATTGTCATAGAAAATGCTTCAAAAGCAATTCCTTTTCCTTTTCTTAATCTGTTGCTAATGCATCGATACCTGAGATCATTGACCTCTTTAATAACCTCGTATCCCAGGTTTCCCAAATCCGTTATAACAAAACCATGCAATTCAAAATATGGCCCAAGGTATTTTTTTAAATATTGATTTACCTCTTTAGTTGTCATGCTTTTATTTTTTTATTCCACCACTTATATATGCTCCATTTCCATTACCCCTTATTTCTATAAATTTCACCTGTTTTATTTCTGCTGATTTCTCAAGGGCAGCTGGCAGTAAGGTATTATAAACATCCCTGGTTTTGTCTACACTTCTCACACTCAGTTTTTCGCCGATAGCAGCTTTTGCAGCTTCTTGACCATCAGTAAGTGGTGTACCATCACTTAGTTTAATTTCCCCTATTACCATATCCTCAATTATAGCATTACCTCTGGCATCTTCACCATACTTCACAAATACCAGATCGGCAATAAAATATTTACCTGCTTCATTACAAGGCACTTTATAACCTGGAACACAAAAATGAACCTGCGAAAGTATCTTTCTATCTTTCAGATCGGTTATCGCCCCTCTCAAATCAGTCCAGATTGTCCTATCATTGCTTCTTACCAATTGGATTACATGATCTTCAAATAACTTTCCATCCTCTGTTACAGCTTTGAAGAACTCCGATTTACCCCATTTTTCCCATCTATCCTTGTTAGCTAAACCGGCAAATCGCTCTTCCTGACGGCTTAAAGCTGACCGCGGATCAGCCTTTATGTCCCTATAAATCGAAAGGTCACGTGGGTTTTCTCCTAAAAGCTCCGACAGGTTTTTCGCCCTGCTACCGCTAAGATCTGCCGCTAAACTCTCTTCAATGCCAAAGTTTTTGATCTCTTGCATGAACACCCGCGCTTCGTCGACACCAGCAGCACCCTTTGCCTCAAACTTCTGCAAAATACTTTTAAAAAACTGATTGTTATAGAGGTTATCGGAAATATTCAACTCGTTCCTTATAACCCCAATGGCCTCTCGTATATTTTGAGGATTGTCGGGAATTGCGCGCACCTTTTCTATCGCTTTACCAAGCGGTCCCTTCTCCGTTGTTTTTGCGAACACAAACGCTCCCTGGGAACCTCCCTCCAATGCCATCTCAAGACGCACCTCGGGATTAAACTTTATACCTAATATATTTGCCCAGTTAAATACCCCTTCATCCTTAAAGATCCCCTTGATGTCATCCCAGTATAACACCACAAACTCGCCGTATGTACCTAACTGTTTTAATTTCAGTACACCGCCTTCCTTTACTGTTTGAAGGGTGATCTTGGTTTTATCGTAAAACTTGTCAAGCTTTTGTATAACCGAACTTACTTTCTGTTCAACCTGGGCCAGCCTACCGGCGGTTACGCCATACCCAAGGTTTTTTAGCGTCTGGTATAGATTTGTTGTCTTCTTATCAAATTCACTACCCTCTATTATAACCAGGGCAGGTTCGGTTTTTCTTAAATTGGAAACCTCTTCATAAGCCTGAACAAAATTATCTGCATTGTGCTGTAACCCCGCCATGGCGGTGCCTATATCTGCCACTGCGGTAATAGCCATGAGCGAATAATAGGCCGTCAAAAAATACTGCCCCGCCACCGACTTTAACAATTCTGCTTTTATATGCGACTCACTAACCAAAAGATCACCTGCAACAAAAACCGCACTGGCCGCCTGCATCACTTTTCCAACCTTGGTCGCCGCAGTCCACGTACCAAGACTAAGAACCGTTAATCCAACATCAACCACACGTTTTCCAAATTGAGCCAGGCCACGTGTTTCGTTTGTACGCCACAACCAGTCGAGTGCAACCGCAGGCACTACCATCATCATTTGATTTTCCAACGGCTTAATAGTGTTGGAAGGCCCTTCCCCTAATATAAGCAACACAGGCATCAGGGGATCGTACTCTACCCGTAAATTATCTTTTTGTAAACCACCGGCGGGAATCGTTTTACTCTCTATAATTGACTTTATATAACTCAACAGGTCCTGATCCTTAACCGTCTTCGTTGTCACCAACACTTTACCTGTAGAAAGCAGCTCTGCCTGGAATGACGGATAATTTGTAAAGAATTCCGTTTTCCAAAAATAAACCCTGTTTTGGCTGGCAAGTTGTTCCAATGTAACAGGCTTCTCTTCCAGCTTCTTCTTATAGAACTCTATTAAAAGTGTAAACAGCCGGTCAAAGTTATTCTCGCCCATTCCCCTGTTATCAATACGTTTGATCAGGTTCATCAGTAACGAGTTCTTTAACAATCCATCGAGCAATGCCGCTCTGTCGTTTTCAGGCGTATTCTCAATAAGTGAAAGCGCAAACTCTTCCAAACCAAAGCCAATTTCGAACCCAAGCGACTCCAGCATATAGGCCCAGCAATTTCCAGACCCGGACATATTATCCTTAACAAGCGTATTAAGCACTGTTAACCTATCCTCAACCAGCCAGGCGCGTGTATACTCACTTAAAGACTTAAACTGAACATACTTTTTCCAGTAATACTTCACTAACAATTCAGGGTTGGTGACCTTGGCAGCATCAGTGCCAGATTCCCTTAACATATCCCAGAATCCCTTTAAGTAATCCAGGTAATCAAGATATGCCTTATCGCCCCCTGTTGCCTTCGCCAGGTTTACTTCTCCTTCTTTCAGCTGATTATACAGGCCGCTTCCAATTAAATCAATGTACAAGCCGATGTTCGCTACGATCTTATTTCTAAGTGCAGTGTTAGTTTCAGAAGTATGCGTTTCTACAAATCCAATGGCCTCTGGAGATTTCCATGAAGTCACGTCATCACGCAAATCTTTCAGCAACAACTCGTACGTGCCTGTACATGGAATTGGCAATGACATGTTAAGAGCCGTTGCCTCGGGTTGATTTTTGACAGCAGGCAAATAGATCGTTCCATTTTTACTGTCATTTGCCATTCCCGTTGCCGCACCATCATATGCAATAGGCACCACACTTTTCAATACTTTGCCAAAATCATCAGGGTGCTGTAACAACACCAACGCTTTATACTGCTGATCTTTTACCAGGCCACTATAATTAAATACAAACCTGTCGAGATCTTTATCGGCTTTTGATGTCTGGTACTTCTCAATCTTGTCTTTACTTGAATAATGACAGAATACCTGATCCTTTTTGGTAAGTAACTGTCCATACTTAACATCGTCTAATGTAAATTCAAGCAGGCAACCTACAGGATAAGCTTGCGGCCCATCTTTATCGCACATTTTAAACCGCAGGTTTTTAAGTGCTGAACCTGCTTTAAACACAACCAACTTACCACCCGGCGACATAAACGTTCTTTCATTCGATGCCGGCTGATAATACAGGCCAGTACCCAGCGTGAATGCCGACTCATCGCTCATCGTTTTTACATACTGACTCAACTGCGCATCCGCATCCTTCTCAAACAACCCGATCACCAAACCCGGCTTATACATCAAATCCCACTGATGTTTGGCAAAACGATTGCCCGCAGGGTAATCCATAACGTTCGATGGGAGTTCGCCCTGCTTGAAACCATAGTTATTATCAAACACGTGTTTCAGGCTAAATAATCCATGTCCTATTTCATGGGCTGCCACCTTTCCATCGGTACCCGTAAACAGGTAACCGAATTGTTTGCCCCTTGGCAT
Source organism: Niastella sp. OAS944 (assembly GCA_024809215.1). Classification (GTDB taxonomy): domain Bacteria; phylum Bacteroidota; class Bacteroidia; order Chitinophagales; family Chitinophagaceae; genus Niastella. The sequence continues at coordinate 581,668 of JANUBW010000004.1, forward strand.
ATCTCCGGCCAGGGTACTGGAACTATCGCTGCCGCTCAATACAAACAAATAAACCGCATCCTGCTGAACCGTACGTGCACTGCTATACGCACTGTTCAACGCTTTCATTTCATCGGTCAACGTCGATAACCAGCCACTGCCCGATACCGCCAGCTTATCATCTTTATGTATATCCCAGCTCTTGTCATCGAACGACTTATCCTGCGTTACCTGGAATGTGATACCTACGGGTTTATATATTTCATTGAGCTTCGTGCTTATTGCATCCTTATTGACCGGCGCCCCGTTTACAGGAACAAGCACCACCTTAAAGGTTCGCGCTGGATATGCAGCTATAAACAGTTTACCCAGCGGCAGGAACTTGCCATCACCCTGCGGGTATAGTGCATATAACTCCTGTGCATCACCAGCCGGGCCACCCACGATCTTTATCTCCCAGGTACTATTGGAAAGCTTCTTACTCTCGTACCGCGTTCCTTTACCTGTTACAAAACGAATACTGTCGGCTACAATGCTGTTATCCTTTATGTCCACCACCGCTTTTACAACGTCGGTCTGCGCTTCAACAATAGCTTTACTGTTTACATAATAATCCCCATTCAGCTTTTCATACTCTTCGTAGAACAGATTACTACGACTGTATACCGGCTGGTACTCATCGAACGCATACAACTGGTTCTCATGCGGCAGAAACTTAACAACCGCCTTTTCACTTTGTAAAGAGTTTAACTGCGCGGCCGTCATATTCATTGGCTCGCTCGATGCAACTTTCGAAACATGACCATCTTTATCTACACCATAAACAGTACCGCTCTTATCTTTAATAGTAGCCGGCAACTCTTCTACCTTCACCTGTTTTGTTGTACCATCACTACCGGTAATCGTTAACGTAGCGCCTCCACCAGGCACCGAATTCCCTGCACTATCTACTGTTTTGTTCAATTCAACGTCGATATTACGGGCATCGGGTATCACCATATCAACATAATAGCCCGCGGTATCTATTCCTTTAACCACTATTCCAACTCCGCCGCCACCATCTATTACTTCATCAAGATTTTTTATCTGCGACTCTTTAGCATCGTAGGTTGTTTCTATAACACCACCGATCAACTGCTTATCGGTGTTTACGGTAATACCGCTGAACTTCACCTTTACCCGGCTTTGGCCCAGGAAGGGAACGGTTACATAACCGGCGCCGGTAAAGGCGCTTTGCCCGCTTACCTGTAATAATTTTACCGGGAAATCGCCCGCCGTAATCACATCGCCGGTAAGCAGGGTTTGAATGGGTGTACGATTCTTAATATTCTCCTCTGCTACCAGCAATCCGCAATCGGTATTCACGGCACTATCGGCAGCGGCGATCTCCAGCGTTTTAATATCGCTGTAGGTATACGTAATGCCATTATCGCAGGTGCCGCCTACACGGTATTCATAGGATTTGCCTTTCTTCAGATCGTACAACATCATACGGTTAGCCGTGGTAGCTGAGTTGTACCAGGTTGAACCGTTCTGCCCCTTTTCGCGATAGTCTACCGTAAAACTGGTTTGATTGGGATTGGCAGCCCAGGTAATGGTTGCCCGCCCGGAACTTAATTCGTGCTGTACGTTTAACGGCGGTGCACAATCGCTCTGGCAGTTAAACCAATAAATTTCACTGTACCCGTTGTTACGCCAGGCATCGGAACCCGATGAGCCATCGGTTTGCTGCGCACGTACCCGCCAGGCATACTTATGGCCCGATAACAACAATGGTTCACCGGGGCCATACAACAATGTAGTTGCCTGCGTAACGGTCCTGTACAGCGGCTGGGCGGAACCAAATGCCGCTTCAGGCGCCAGGCCATTGTCCCATATTTCTACAAGTGTAAATTCATATTCGGTATTGAATGCACTGGTTGGACTGTTATAATTTCGAGGTGTCCATTGAAAGATGATATTTTGCGGATCTTTATAAACAATATTTTCAGTCTTCCTGGGCAAATTCAGTAATGGCGGATCGCTCAAACTTATCCAGGCCATGGCACAACTGCTGCGACCAACAATCTGGCCGGAGTTAACCTCTACAGCTTCAAAACAAAATTGATAGAACCCTTCGGGCAACTTTCCGCTTTGCACATACTGTGCACGGGTAATGCCCTCGAATATAAGATTGTCGGCATTGAAATAAGGCGCCAGGTCGCCCAGCGTGATGCGGGTGGGAACACCGCCATCGAGGCTGATAGCCGGATAATATACATTATCCCGGCTAATGAGTTTGGCCGCCTGCCCCTGTATGCTCATGCGTAAACGCACCTGCAATGTGGGCTTGTTTAAATCGGTATTGGTAAGCAACAGCACCAGTTTTTCGTTGGTACCATTGTAATAGTCACTTACATTTAAAGTGTACGGCGGCAACAATTGCGGAACTATCTGTACCGGGTATTGTTGTGCACCTGCCAAATTCCCGAGCAATAAACAGGCAGTTAAGATCAATAACCTGCTTATGGTTTTCTTATATAGGGTAACTATCATTATCATTTAAGCTTTTGAGCTGAGCCTTTTTATTACAATATCAACACTCTTAATATGCGGGTATCTTTTGCCGTTTCCAGCACAAGCGCATATACGCCGCCTACTACATTAACTTTATATGGAACTGTATATTTGTTACTACCGCTTTTCCGCTGCTGATCTATTGTAGCGCCCGATTGCAGATTAATAAGCCGCAGACTGATATCGGCCTTCTCACGCAAATCAACAATTACAGTAAACTGTCCATTGTTTGGGTTAGGCGCCAACTTATAATCCAGTATAAACGGATCGGTAGTTGATGCCCCGGGGCTATCGAATGACTGCCCTTCTATAATGGTAATATTGTTACTGTATTCTTTGGTGCAACTTCCCACCGCCGTTTGCATTCCGATGCGATAGGAGCCCGTTTGATTAAATTGCAACTCAAGAAGGCTATCCGTGCGACGCTGTACCGTAATGTCACCTTGCGGTACCTGCCACGTTATGGTTTGGGGCCAGGGCTGACTTATATTCACAAAAGTCACTTTCTCGCCTTTAAATGCCTGTGTGCTTGACACAAATTCTGCAGCTACGGTAGCATCACTTCTGCTGATATTTATGCTACCACTTCCTTTACAACCTTTACTATCTGTTACCTGTACATCATACTTACCTGTTGCAGTTAGTGATACGCTTGCCGTGCTGGCATTAAACCCATTGGCGCTGCTCCAACTGTAAACTGCATTTGCATCAGCTACAGTAGCATCGGCCAACCATGCCTGACCGGCACACAGCGTACGATCGGGCCCCAGTGCAACCGTAAGCGGCGAAGGGTTCTGCAAATTGAACACATGCTGTTCTGAACACCCCATTGCGTCTATTATCTTTACTGTATAGGCGCCTGCACACAATGCAGACTGCAGCTGTGCGGTACTGCCATTACTCCATTGATAACTATAAGGCGCTGTTCCACCCGATACGCTATAACTGATGGCCCCATTACAATAACCTGAACATACCGGCTGTATAGCCACAGGGTTATTTACCACAATAGGATTGGGTGTAGATACCTTTACCTGTTGTTGTGTTTGGCAACCACGGGCATCATTTACATAAGCCAGATAGTTGCCTGTTGTTAAACCTGTAATATTTTGTGTGGTAGCGCCATTACTCCATGCAATGCTGTAAGGAGTTGTGCCCCCGGCTATAACCGCGGTTGCAGTTCCATTGTTTCCACCACTACAAAATACCTGAGTACTGGTTAACCCAAGTGTTAGCAATTGGGGCTCGCCAAGCACAAATGGCACCGACTCTCTGCTGATGTTATTATTATCGGTAACTACTATCTTATAAGTGCCTGCTGTAAGTTTCAAAGCAAAACTGTCGGGCTGACCAATATTCAACCAACTGCTGTTATCACTACGGAACCACTGGTAGGTATATCGTTTCGAAGGGATCTCAATGCCACCCTGCGCTTTGGCATACAACACGCCATCGCTGCTGTTCTTACAGGTAACATAATGATCCTCTTCCACGGTCACTATCAACATGGGCGGCTGTTTTAAATGAAGCGTATCGGCAACAATACAGCCCGCAGCATTAGCACCGGATGCAAGCGCATAGTTTGCATCGGTGGCAGTTACAATATAGGTGCCCTCGCCTATTTGCTGCAACTTGGTGGTAAATGGATTGATAGTATTGGTAACGGTAGTTAAAGCAGAACCGCTGGTACTGTCTTTCCAAACTATGTTATAGCTATTACCGCTTACAGGCGTACCGCCAATAACAATTGCCATGGCGCTGCCATCGGTACTTCCAAATGCCAGCGGGTTGGTTGTTTGCCTGTAATCTACCTGTACGGGTTGTGCAGGTTGTATTATGGTAACTGTTTGAACAACTTCGTTACCCGCTGCATCTTTCATGATACAGTTATTTCCATCGTATATCCTGAGTTTGTATACGCCACTATCTAAACCGCTGACGGTATGTTGAGTGGGCGAAGCAAAGGCTGCCAGGCTATATGTATCATCCTGCGCCTGTTTATAACGTGCGGAATAATTACCAACGCCACCGGTTGCATTTAAACTTATCGTTCCATCGGCGCCGTTAAAACAGTTTACGTTCTTTATACTATTTGAAAAACTAACAGCCGTGGGGCCTGTATATGACGTTGTACCCTTGTGTTGTTCACCCGTGGAATAAGTGTTCACATCATTGTATTTTCCGAACAGATTTACAGTAAAGTTTCCAGGACCAAACTTTGCCGGAAAAGTGTAAGTATTACCAGCGTTCAGCTCTTTGAGCGATGGAGACGTCTCTGGCTGACCATCCGTTGTGTTTATCAGGGTAATATTCATGGTTTCGCCTGCATATAACTGACGATCGAATTGAACGATGACCGTACCATCCTTTACCCCAAAACATTTGTTGGGAACCGGCGTTACTGAAATGATATGCGGAGAAGGAATAGAGGGTGTTAAAGTAAGCGGCTGCGATGCAAAATAATAGACCGGACTAACCCGGAAGACCACATTTTGACCGCGTGGTATATTATCGAAATCAGTGCCCATCAGATCGCGCCCCGACACACTAATGGTGGATTTACCATCGGTGTTGGTAGATGCAGGAAAATTGTTCCACCCGCTGCCGCCCACATTGTATTGCCATCTGTATACAGGTGCCGGATAACCGGGCGTAGCATAAATGGTAACTCTGTCGGTAGTGGGTAAATACGTTTCATTGGGATTATCTGTCCACAAATCTATCCTTTCAGGCGTGATCCAGGTTTCGGCCTCATTTTTAAAACAATCAGTGCTCTCATTCCACGGGCTATAAAAATAGCCGTTACCGGTATACCAACTACCAAAATTCCAGTCGCTCGATGTTTGGCAACTCATACGACAAATGTTATCATGTCGATCGCTACTACAATAACATACGACTTTTGATAATTCCTGAGATGCATCCCAGGTGATGGAATCCCAATACTCGTAGGGGTTATAGCCACAATCTGCTCCTATCCACATCAGGCTGTATCCCTTGGTGCCATCAGCCATATCATCTTTAGAGGAGATCCTTACAGGTGTTATATCAGGATTACTAAAATGTGCCGTTGCCGTGTAAAGATTACCAGAACAATCATTTCGGTAACTATATTTGGGGCAAAATATTTTCAGATGCATTTTCAACTTATACCTTGGCTGCGCCAACGTTGTAAATGCTGCTGCCTGCAGTAAAACAATTACCAATAACAATACACGCATTCTCATAGAAACGTATTAATAATTTATCGATACTTTTTTCATTTCGCTATAAGCGCCCGATGCCAGCACCGCCATTACCGCATACTGGTAAACCGTGTTTACCTGCACCTCGGTATCGTACAAACCTTTTGTACCTGCCGGCACTGATTTAAATAAGGTCATGGCGCCGTTGCCAGAAGATTTATATACCTGGTAATTGACCACCTGTTTCATTTCATCGTCCCATACTACTTCTACTCTTCTTTGCTCAGGCTGCGGGTATGCATATAAACGGGTGATCTGCAAAGCGCCGGCAGCACCCGCAGCTACTGTAACGGCAAGCTTTTCAGAAGCAGTAGCCAGTCCTCCTTCACTTGTTGCCGCTATGTAATAATTGTATGTACCGGCAATGCCCCTTACTGTATCGGTATAGGTATTGCGGCTTTTGCCGGCAAACTGTTGCACAATGGTGTAACCGCTGTCGGCCGTTGCCTTCCGGTACAGAATATGCGCGGCAATATCTTCATCAGCACTGTTTATCCAGTTTAACGTAACCATATTACCGGCAACGTTATATTTGGTGATCACAGCGGCAGAGGGAGGAATTATATTGGGCTTTTTCAACTCAACCAACTCGGTATGGCCACTCTGGTTAAACCGTTTATCGAGTGCAGAAATGGCATAGTATACTTTTTTATTAAGCAGTTTCAGGCTTAGCTTGTCACGAAATTTATTACCACGCCAAACAGAATCAATAAGCGGCACCAGCTCTTCATTTTTTTTCATGGCCCGGTATATCTTATAACCCATCAGATCACGTTCACTGTTCTTATTCCAGGTAAGCGTTACCACGCCATTGGAATCTATAACGGCCTTTAAACCTGTTGGCACGGCCGGCGCGATGGAATCAACCGGTTGAACCAATACCGGGTAAGAGGTTCGACCCTCCCCTTCTTTCGCTACAGCGGTTATGGTAAAATAACCCGGCTCGCCCACTGCCTTTTTAATAGCAAGCGTGCGGGTTGTAGCATCAATATTATCGAGCCATATTTTGTAAGGACCGTTTGCATTATCGGCCCGGCTTATCTGAAAACCTTTGATAAACCCGTTTGCCTTTTCTTCAAACACCCATTGCATTTGCAATATTCCTTTATCATCTGCATAAGCCGATTGAATACCCGGCACAAAAGGAAGCATATTAGCACCCTGCCCCTTTATCGCAGCTGAAGGCGGACCGGCTTCACCAAAAGGATTGATACCACGTACACGGTACTGATAGGCAACTCCATTTTCATGCAGGGTATCGGTGAAGTACATCCGGTTTGAAGCACGTTTATCTTTTTCATTCAGGTTGCTCACGGGCACGTCTGACAGGCGGCGAAATGTTTTACCACCATCTTCCGACTTTTCAACATAGTACGAAGTATAATATGCTTTTACCCGGTTATAATCCCAGGCAAGCATTACAGTACGATTGCCAAACTGCGCATTCACTTCCTGCACCGCAGGTAATGGTTCATAATTTTCAGCACCTATATATACGCCGGCGGTATCGGGTTTAGTAAGATTTGCAGGCACAGCGGTTGTAAGCCGGTACAGGTACTTTTCGTTTGGATTAACTTCATTATCAACCCAGCCCCAACCAGCCAGCTGCGCGCCTTCAAAACTCATATCTGCGGCAAACAGTGAAAAGCTAAAGCGTTGCTCCGCTTCCTGCGACTGGCTAATGATGCGGCCAACACCTTTGGTATCGTTACCGCCTACCTGAAAATTGCTGCCATACAATGCCTGCGCCATTACAGCGGCAAACTGGTCTTTCTTTGCCACTTCCTGCCAGGCATCGAGTGGTTTTGATCTTATTGGCCCGCCACTCAGCACTTTGCGCTCAGGTTTATCGAGCATTTGTTTATTGCGCAATACGGTATAACGTTCCAGAATAAAACCATATTGATTGGTAAGTTTCCATAAAGCCACATTGGTAGCCGCCCATCGCAGCCTTATAGTATGGCCCGTACTGTCGGGCCTTGCTATCATTTTTATTTGTGAGGCGGCCTGCCTGCCCTGCTGCGCAACTGCTGCGCCCGAGGCGCCCAGCACAACTATAAAAAACAATAATATCAGGCGTTTCATAGATTAATTGATCGGGTTATAATATTGAACAATATGCGAACTGCCTTTAATGCCGCCTGGTATTATAAACTGATAATTCACTTTATAATATCCCTGTTTCATTATTGGATAGTAGCCATTGATGAGCCATTCGTAATTTTTTTGCTGCGGTGTTCCCAAATACCTGTTTACCACCTGAGATTGCAGGTCCAGGAAATCCTGTTTGTATATGCGGGGCAGATCATACAGATAAGGCAGATAACCTGTTACCACCGGATCGGTAAAATTACCCTGGCTTACCAGGCTTTGATAAGCAAGCGATACCGGTAACGATTTAACGGGAACAAAACCGAATTCCGCAGTGTCGCGTTTGCTGATGACAATATCGCCGGCAACCGGATAATTTTTGTAGTTGAGCGGATAAATAAATGACCGGAAAAAGTCGTCGTCAGTAACAGCCAGTGGTTGCACCAGCGGAACATTATCTGTGTAATCGGTACCGGCCAGTTCACTTAAATCCAAAGGCTCGGCACCTGTTACTCCCTGCTGTAGCGTGAACAGATCGGAAGACAGTTTCCATACTGCGCTGTTTCCGGGCTGTATATTTTGCATTTTTTCGGCAAACGTGCCATACCTGCTGCTGTGGAATGCGTAGTTCAATAATGTTTTACCGGTATCGGCACGCACCACATCAGTGGCACTATTACCCGTTATCTGCACACTGTCGCCGGCATCGGTTGTGGTGGTATTGGTAACCATTCCGCCTGCATTGCTGTTAGTGCTGGCTGCGGGAACGCTTTGCAGCACCAGTTCATACCCGGCATTATTTTGTACCTTAAAGATGTTGAACCGCAAACGGCATTCGTTCTCATCATAGGTGAATGGCAGTTTGGCAACTGTAACGCCACTGGCTGAACGCACCATCAACTGGGGAATATAACCCGGGATGGCAAATAAATATTTTTGTCCGCGTTTTAACTGAATAATACCCTGGTTGGTTTCGGCTGTATAAAAATTCTGTTGGTCTACAACCGGCCACGAATAAGCTATATTGCTTAACGGAATGCTTTCAGGAGCGGTACCTGTAGTAAAGGAAATCGTACGGCTTTCTTCTGCCTTTTTACCATCTATATAAACCGTTTGCCACGAACCGTTTTGATTTTCTTTAAAACTTACTTTAACTGTAGCTGAAACCGATGTAGACGGCGGTAGTATTTCATTTGAATAAAAGGTAACCACATCGTTATTGGTATTCCATTTCAGTTTACCTGTAATGGTTTTTCCATTTGCCATTAGATCGAACTGATCAAGTTGTATGCGGAACGTGTGCTGGCCTTTTTCATCGGCAATAGGAATATCTTTTCCAACAGCGAAATTGAAGGCCGCCTGGGGCGCAGCAAACACATCTACCTGGGCAGCTTCTTTTGGAGTTATATCTGAAATAACTGCAATACCTACCGGTGTTGCACTACCCGAGCCCGATACGATCTTACATTCATTACCTACTTCTACCTTAAACCGTACATTACCTTTTACCAAACCTCCCAGTAAGTTAAACCGCACACCCAAATAACCAACAAACCACGCCGGGTTTGGCAACCGCGCCTGCATTAAAGCGGCGGCAGCGCCCTGTATAATAGGAATACGCGCTTTTATAAACCACAGGTTTACTTTAACTCCTAACTCACCCTGCAAATAGGCATAAGCCTGGGCATTGGCATACCAGCCATTGATACCTATAGGTTCGGTACTGCCTTCGCAATGCGCATCGCCATAATCTTTCAGCATCATATCAAAGCCAAGGCCCGCCTTGAAATTGGCATACAATATTAAAAAGGATATATCGCCCGTCTCTATCGTTATTCGTGAACCGAAAGCAATACCACGTCCATCGCCCAGGGCATTGGCATCGCGCATATAATCCAACTGGTCTGCTTCCATACCAAGAATATCGGCCACTTCCCGTGGCGGTGCGGGCGAGCCGGGTATATTGGTACCCAGCATGAAATACGATTGCGTTTTTATTCTGAAACCACCCAATCCGAACTGAATACCTATTGGGTCGGTAGGCGTACCCATATATATATACCACTCAGAAGGAGCAAAATGCATAACCGCCCAGCCGGCACGGTAATTATCACCAATACCTTGTAACAATCCCTTAGCCGCATTTACATACAGATCGAAATTGGCATGAAAAGTATTACTTTGAAAATCATAGAACATGCCCACATATGCAGAAATACCATTCGACGTTTTCATATCTTCATCTGGGGGTATTTCCCTGCCGGCCTGTTGGGGATTGGTGATCTTAAGTTTTTGTAGTTCTTCTATCTTATCGAGCTTGGCTGTTTCAGACAATCCCTCCAGCTGCTTGGTTACGTTATTTTCTATTTTATTGAACAGGTCGGCCGACTTTTCCATAAACTTGCTGGCAATACCGGGTAACTTGCCCATGAACTTGGCATTGCCAAAGAAACCGATGTAATTCATACCACCGCCGCGGTTAAACGCAACTTCAAACTCGGCCATACCCTGAACGGCTTCTGGTTTCATTACGTTAAAGAATACACCCGCTTTTATTCCCAGGCCAAGAACTGAGTCGGGTTTATAATTCGGCATATTGTCGAGCGAAGTGCCCGATGCCGCATTCATTTTGCTCATTCTATAATAGGCGCCACCGGAAAATCCGTTTATACGTAAGGCGCCGGCCACCGGAAACCCTTCGGCCCATTTTGCCGAACCGTCTACAAACCAGTAACGGAATTTATTATATCCAAACCTACAGCGAACGTTCACCTCTATTTTATTCAACGCATCGAAATTGGCCTTAATACCACCGGCAAAACCATCGCCATACACAGCATCGTTCTGCACAAATTCAATCTCACCATTAAGGGTAAGTCCGCCGATCTTTGCATTATCGATCTTTATCTTCGACAGCGATACTTTTTCAAATTTCCAGTTACTGAAACCATTCTGTTGGTTGTACGTACAACCTATGTTCAACCTCGTTGATGCTTTAAACGCATTTTCTGAAAGGGTAAGCTTTACGCCAAACGACAGATCGGCCCGGGTAGCATTGGCAACAAGTACGATGCTGTCAATTGAAACCGGGAACTTCGCGATCTTTATTTCGCCATCGTAACCAAAATAATCTACAGTAAAATAAGGGCTCACCGTCTTCAACTTCATATTGCGGAAGGTGATGGCTTTCAGCTCGGCTATGGAAGAACCCGATCCGTTACCGGCAGCTATGGTCATGCGGCCGCATAAATTGGCTTCGGGTCTGAAGTTACCATCCTCTACAAGCAGCTTTATATATGAGTTGGAATCGAGGTCTACCCTGGCCTGCCAAAGCTGGAAATCGAGTTGCTTCTTGGGCTTTACGGTAAGCCAGTATTTATTGTCTTCGGTGATCACGGCTTCATATTCAAGCGAATCTTTGTCGGCTACCGGCAATCCCAGGTTACCGCTAAAAGAAGCAGCTACCAGGTGATTCGCTTCGAGGCCAATACTAACATCATCAACCGAAAAATGCCAGCCCGATGCAGAACCCGCTTTATAGGGCAAGATCCCTTTTCCTGAAAAAGTACCACTCACCCCATTATTGTCGATGATCATATCATGTCCGTTAAACGACACCGGCCCTGTTGAACCGGCACGGCGGAACATCTTGGGAAGTTCTATATCGATGGTTTGTATATACACGCCCCGCCACATATATGGGTTGGGATAGTGTAAATACCGGGCTTCATACCCCGAAGGGAAAGTTACAGCAGGGCTATTGCGGGTATCGCTGAAATCGAAGACAGCATTTGATACGGTAAACACAATCCCTTCGAGTTTATTGACCTGGAATTTAGGCAGGTTAATAGTGATCAGAATATCGTTCCAGTCAGTAATGATCGCATCAAACCCGGCGCTCACTTTGGCTTTCGCATCGGCCAATTTATTTCCACTATTATCACAGGGTATCAGCAACGAGCGGGGAAACTCAACCTGGGCCGCCACGCTTAATTCTTTAAAACCGTTACAGTCTATGGTAAGAGATGTAAGGCCCGATTGCGCCTGTCCATTCTGCAAATTAAATCCACCTTTCAGTATCAGCATGGCATTGCCACCATGAATGGGTATATGACAATCGCCTAATAATACCAGCCTTGCATCGCCAACAATACCACCACGGTAAGAAAGTTTTAGTGAACTTATACCAAAGAACAACGGTTCATCGCGTTGTGGGATCTTCACCTTTGCAAACACGGTAAGCTCAGCATATGTTTCATGAAACACGGCACTGCTTATCGCAATTTTATAGGTAATGTTATTGACAGTTCTGCGTAAGCCAACCGGCAATTCGTTCAAATCATCGGGCTGCAGCATTTCAAGCCATTTGTCGCTCTGCTCTACTTTCTCCACAGCACTTATGGCCATTGATTTAATAGCGGCAGAATCGGCAAAATACTGTTCGTCGCCATCGCCTGCCTTTGCTACGGAAAAACAAAGTAGTAGCAATAAACCAAAACAAAAACGTTTCATAGCGTACATTTAATTTTACCGCTTACTGTTTAAAAACTGTAACTATACCCCATGGTTCCCGTGAGGTCGGTAGTATTTTTAGTTTGTTGTGTTTCGCGAATCTGATTGACAAGGTTCAGGTTCAACCGGTGTTTTTTGAACACCGTATACGATGCATTAAAACGCACACTCAGCACACTGCTTATTTGAACATTATCCTGTTTACTGAAATTGTACGAGGTAGAAAGCCCTGACGACAATTTCTTTTTAAACATCTTCGCCATAAAACTTACGGTTGGCCCCATGGTCATAAAATCGTTACGTGCAATGGTGTTGTAGCTCACATTATATGCGGCCGTCAGGTTCATGCCCTGCTGTAACCATTGAACACCGTAAGAGGTGGCCAGGTTGTAAAATTGTGAGCTGTTACCCTTGGCAACAGAGCCGCCCTGATCATCCGATGCATCCTGAAAATTCAGGTTCATGTTCAATGAATGCATTTGCTGTTCGCTCTTTTTGGTAAGCACATTTACATTCAAATTGGCGTTTTGAGAGATCTGGGTAAAATTCAGGGTATCCATTTGCTGATAGGGCAACTGGTTAATGTATTCGAACTGCGGACGAATACTCATATACGTTTGAAAGTTGGAATAACTGAAACTGGTTTGCAGTTTTTCGGTAGGTGTATAATTTAAATTAAGTGCACCTACAACTCGCCTGGTAGTGCCGGATTTGCTGTAATCGAGGTTATCGCGTTGTATGCCTACGTTAGCAGAAATATTGGCTTTGTCTCTTAAAAGACTTTGCGCCAGATTTACGGTTATATTTTCGAGGTCGTTACTGAAATAATAAGTTCCGAATGTTTGGTAGCCGGGATCTATGCGCTCGTACCCTGCGCCAATGGTGCTTTTGCGGAAAGTATAATTCAACTGGGCTTTCAGGGCATGATACACGGCAGTAGAACCATTTCCCTTCATAAATATGTTTGATACGCCCTTGTTCAAATTTTCGGTACTATCGCGTACATCGCGCGTTAATACACTGGTTGCATAACCACCGGAAAGCTCCAGGCCTCTTAACGGTTGCAAACCCAGTTCATAATGCAATGCAAGATTTTGTCCGGGAAAGATCAGCAAACTATCAGGTGCTGTGGCCAAACTGCTTCGTATATCCTTTGCAGCAAAAGCCGAGATACTGACCCTGTACATTTTTTGATTATAACCCAGTTTGGCGCCATATCCTATACGGCGGTACACGGGCAACATATTAGAGGTGCTATCGTACTGCACTGATTTCAGCAACCTGCCGCCCATGGCGCTTATTCTCCAGGGGCCATCCGGCGTAAGATCAACACCTGCACCCGTGAACTGATGGCCGCTTAATGTATACGGTGAAAAACTCATAGCTACATCACCTATATGCCCTGCTATCCACTTATATGTAGGATGCAAACTCAACCGGTTAGGTGGTGTGGGATATGTTAACCCATGACTGGCATTAGTAAGATTAAAGGAAAACGGCAGATTGATCTTGCCAAACAGATTGGCATTGAGATTACCTTGCAAAAACCAGGTAAACGGTTCACGGCCATAATTGCCATTACCGCTATAAAAGGCGGTATTGGCAGCTATACCGCCACTAAACCTGATCGGTTTTGCCTTGAAGACATTTTTCAGGCCTTCAATGTCTACCTGTTGGGCAATAGTTATTTTACAACAGGTAAGCAGTATGATGAATAAAAGACTGCGTACAATTTTATGCATAGGGTTCAGGGATTCGTTTGGAATGGGGCTTCATGGCCTGCGTTACGGTACTTTCTGCACTTTTATATCCGTTACGATGTATGAATCGGCGCCGTTTTGCACGAACTGTTTTATTTTAACAGCGCCTTTGCGGCCATCGCTTGTTTTGAATAACACTACCCGCGGCACCTGGTTGTTTGTGAATTGCAACCACCCGCCACTACTAAAATCAACCGGCATAGTTGCAAACATGGCATCATTGGTCATACCGTCAAAGTCGGCCGGTGTAAGGCTGGCGCTGCAACCGCAATATTCCTGCGAATTAATAACGGTAGCTGATTGAGCGCCCGGAATAGCATCAAACGTATAGTTTGTGGCCGAGTCGGGTGATATAAAGCGGTTATAGGTAAAGCTTTGATTCAACCCGAAGAACACAAGATCAATATCTTTTCCTGCAACTTTCAGGTCATCTGAGGCTTTGAAGCTGCGCTGTAGTTTGGTAGAGAAAAAACAACCCACCGAACCATGCGCCGTATTAATGCCAAAACGAACATCATTAAAAGTGCGCAAATTGGAATTTGGCAATACATTAATGGTTTGCTGAACAGTTTTTGTTTCTTTGTTATTACCCGCAGTTAGCGTAATGATATAGGAACCTGGTACAGCAAAATATATAGAAGGTTTACGGGCCGTATCATTATCGATGGTACCGCCTGTGGTGGTCCATTTCCAATGCAGCCCGCTAACAGTTTCATTATTGAGCGTTGCTGTTAACGGCGCTTCATAATCGTTATCGTCTAACGAAGGAATGATGGTAAAAGCCGGCAATAATGCAGGTAGCAGCGTAAGTTTTTTGGTTTGGGTAAAGTCTTTTCGGCCATTGTTCACTATGAGTGTAATGGTATGATCGCCCGGTGTGGTAAATTTTACAATACCGGGATCTTTTGCTGTAGATGTAGCGGGCTGGCCACCTTCGAATGTCCACTTATAACTAACACCGCCGGTGGTTTTATTTACAATAGTTACATCTGCCGGAACAAAATCATTTACCTGTGGCAATGCATCGAAACCTATAACAACCGAACTATCAATAAGGATCTCGATTGTTTTTGAATTCCGGTTATCCGCATTCCAGGCCTCGAGGGTAACCGAACAATTACCAGCCGAGCCAAAAGTTACCGTTCCCGGATCTTTTTTATCGGAAGTAGCAGGGTCGCCACCGGTGAACGTCCATTTATAATGAGTGGCTCCAGTGGCATTATTGGTGAAATTTATTTTAACCGGCGCAGAAAAATCGTTGTTCACAATGGTATATGCGAAATCAACGCTTAAAGCTGTTTCCTGTTCTTTTTTGCAGGCTGTTATAAAAACCAACAACAACAGTATACAGGTGAAGTGATCTATAAAAAGCTTTCTCAAGGTTTGGATTTAGGGATATGCTAATAGGGTTCCATCCAATATATGATGGTATATGGCAGTTTCAATATGTAAGCAGACGTGTTTAATTTACTGGCAAACGGGGCCCCGGCGGGGTATTGGGCTGGTCTTTAGGAAATATACTATACGTTAGTTTACTAACGGAAGGTGCAGATAAAGAAATGTTCAATTGGTTCATTGGTATAACATTCATAGGATAACCGAATTACAGGTGCGAAACTATATTAAATTTCGTATTTATGCCAGCCGAGTTTATAAGCGTGTAGATTTTACCTTTTTTCGTGCAGTTTCAGGCAATAGTCGTGCAGGCCAATAAATCCCCAATAACAAACAACCGTTAGGAAAAAGAAAATGGCCGCCATAGCAATTGCAATGGCGACCAAAATCGAATACAAGGGGAATTATTCGCTTTGAATAATACTGATGGCTGTACCGCCGCCTGGCGCCAGTGCAAGCTTTAACCTTGTGTTGCTATCTACCGTCACACTCCTGATGGAATAAGCTTCGGGGTTTGTTTTCCAGGTAGCCCCGGTTGCGTCTTCATAGATGATCGCTTTATATTTTTTCCCCTTCTGCAAAAAATTAAGTGGAAGGGTTGTTGCACGGGCATTTTCATCGGTAATGGCGCCAACAAACCATCGGTCACTTCCTTTTTCTTTGCGTGCAATGGTAATATAATCGCCCGGCTCAGCCTCCAGGATCTTAGTATCATCCCAGTCAACCGGTACTTCTTTTATAAACTGAAAGGCATCGGGTTTTGCTTCGTAATTTTCCGGCAGGTCTGCAGCCATTGTAACGGGACTGTACATGGTAACATACAATGCCAGTTGTTTTGCCAATGTAGAGTGCACCGATCTATTGGGCACTCCCGGCGCATAGCCTTTTAATTTAAAAATGCCGGGTGTATAATCCATAGGGCCGCCCATAAGCCGGGTAAAGGGCAAAATGGTTTCATGATCGGGAGGGTTTCCGTTGCTGAATGCGTGGTATTCATTGCCCCTTGCAGCTTCGCAAGCCATGAAGTTGGGATAGGTGCGATGCAACCCTGTAGGCCGCGGAGGCTCGTGCGCATCTACCATTACCTGGTATTGCATGCCATGTTGTAATACCCGTTCGTAATGGTTCACCATCCATTGGCCGTCGTGATGTTCGCCCCGCGGAACAATACGCCCCACATAACCTGTTTTCACAGCATGATAACCGAATTGTTTCATGAACCTGAAAGCCGTATCCAATTGCCGTTCATAACTGGTAGCAGAGCCCGAAGTTTCGTTATGCATGATCATATTCACCCCCTTTAACAGGGCGTATTCTGTGATCTCCTTTACATTAAAGTCGGGGTACGGTGTAGCAAAATCAAACACATTTTCTTTCCAGTTGCCAAACCAGCTTTCCCAGCCTTTATTCCACCCTTCAACCAGTACACCACCTATGCCATTCTTTGCAGCAAAATCAATATACCGTTTTACATTGGCAGTATTGGCGCCATGCTTTTGATTGGGAATTAACTGACCCTTCGCATCGGTGCTATCGGCATAATCAGAATAGTTCCAGGTGCTTTTACCGGTTTGCATTTCCCACCATACACCTACGAATTTCATGGGTTTGATCCATGCCACATTGGTATCAACAGGCGGCTCATTCAAGTTCAGAATTATTTTAGAGGCCAGTATATCCGTTGCCTTATCGCTGATAATTATAGTGCGCCAGGGCGTATGCGTGGGTGCGTGCAAATAAGCTTTATTATTAAATGCATCGGGCACCAGGGTCGATGACAACCTGAAACTTTTGTTATCTACATGCAATTGCATGGCGGGATAATTCAACAGCGCTGCCTCGTGAATATTAATATATAATCCATCGGCTGTTTTCATCATCAGCGGGGTTTGCACAGCCCGTGCATCGGTTACTGTTCGTACAGCAATATCCGTAGCTGCTGCTACCACGGGCGTGTTATTCACCTCGCTTAACAGGGAGGTTGTATAAGCATATTCGTTGGTATCAAAATCGCCCGGGATCCAAAACGCCTTATGATCACCGGCCAATTGAAACTGCGTACATTCGTCCTTTATAATAAAGTAAGTCAATCCGTTTTGCCGGGGAAATTCATACCTGAACCCTACCCCATCGGCAAATACCTTAAAAACAATATCCAGCAGCTTTCCCGAACTATGTTTGAGGTGCACCGTTAGTTGTTCATAGTTGTTGCGAATGGTACTGTACTCGCCCCAAACGGGTTTCCAGGTTTCATCAACCGTTTTACGATCTTCACCTGCCAGTTTAAAGTTCTTATAGAAAAGAGAATCGCTATCGATTAAAAAGCCAAGCGAAGAAGGTTTTACCACTTCTTTACCATTGAACAAAACGGCATATACCGGCCTGCCTGCATCATCTACTGAAAACTGTAACCGTACCTTTTCCCTGGTTATTTCCAATGGCGGACTTGCCTTAGCTGAAATTGAGAACAACAGGAATAATATAAGCACACGTGTTTTTATAGAACTCATCATGTGTAAGTATCTGATTAAGAATTATAGTCTTTTGTCGTGAATCGTGAATGGTCAGTGGTGAGTGGGCTCGCGAACTTTGAGATTAATATGCGATCTTGCGCTGCCGGAAACTTATTGCCGATTGCCGATTGCCGATTGCCGATTGCCGATTCACCACTCACCATTCACTTAATACCCCTGATTCTGCTGCCCGGTCATCTTCGGGTTTGAATTAAATTCAGCCTGTGGAATGGGCCAGCTATAGGTTTTATCTTTCCATTCAAGTTTGCCATTTACATTGATGGCTGTTTCATAATAAGCGGCTTCTGATGCTCCTATGCGCCAGCGACAAACATCAAACCACCAACCGCCTTCATTGAACAATTCGGCAAAACGTTCGTAATACAGCGGATTGTTTCCCAATACCGGGTCACCAATGGCAACCGTTGCGCCCGTTAAACTGGTATAATCAACCGGCGAAGGTGCATTATCGGGGTAACCATAGGCACGGCGTTTTGTTTTATTCAGGTAGGCAAGCGCGGTAGTATTATCGTTCAAACCCTTTGCCGCTTCTGCATACAACAAATACACTTCTGCCAGCCTGATGAGATAATAATTCCAGGCATCGGCCGGACCGGTATTATTGATATTATCGAAAATGGGTGCATACTTTCTAAAGCTCCAGCCATACCTGTTTGCCTGCTTTGCCCAAAATTTTGGCATGGAAACAGGGTACCAGTTCCTGCCATCAAATTTCACCGAATCAACCCAGGGTTGCAAGGCATTTACAAACAACCGCGGATCGCAGGTCTTATTTACTCTTACCTGTAACGATTGCTGTTTGTAAACCGGGTCCATTATATTCTTTGGATTGGTATAACTGGCCGCTTTACCGCTATTGAAATCGGGATTTGGCTTCAGCGTATAGGAACCCAGGCCGAACCCAAAACGCTCTACGTTTTTGTCGTGAAAGATCTCATTGCCATATCCTAATGGGTTTGAAGCGCCTTCTGTTCCATCTTCCCCTAACGCCCAGGGACACCAGATCAAACCATTAATGGTGGTAGCATTGGGCGTATTACCATATACACCATAGTTACCTTTTGAATCCTGGTCAACATTCAACTCAAATATTGATTCTTCATTGAATTCATTGGCGCTTATGCCAATAAATGCATCGCGGTATTTTTCGTAAGGCATCAGCGATTTGCCACTGTTATCGATCACATCTTTCAACACGGTTCTGGCCTCATTCCAGTTCTGCGTAAATACATACGCCTTTCCCAGTAATGATTTGGCGGCCCATTCGCTAATTCGTCCTTTATCATTACCCGACCAGGTTTTCCCTTTTAGCAAGGCGGCAGACTGTTTACAATCGCTAACGATGAGGTCCCATACTTCTTTAACAGTGTTACGGCCTTTTTGCGTTCCTTCTAACCCGGTTGGCAGTTCAGTAAAAATGGGTACCCCTTTTTTATCGCCGCCACCGGCTGTAGTGATATAACTTTCACCAAACAAACATTCGAGGTTGAAGTAATAATAGGCCCTGAGAAAATAGGCCTGTCCTTTTACCAGGTCAACGGTCGATTGGTCTTGCGGTTTGCCATAGCGCGACATATAAAAATCGGCGCCCTGTATGGCCACATTGCAATTCTTAACACCGGCAAAAAAGCTTGTCCAGGCTTCCTGTACGTATGTATTGGTGATACCTAAATTGGTTGCCGCCATTTCGTTCCAGGAAGGGTCGCCGTCATAAGCGCTATTGGCAGTATGTGTTGCATTTGATAAAGCCTTTGGCCACAAATGAAAACCAAACAGGTTGGCATCGCGCAAATTTGAATAACAGGGAACCAGCACACTATTCAACTCGCTTAAGGTTTTAGGAAAATTAGTGGTAGAATAGCTGTCGGTAGGCACAACCAGACCAGGATCTTTTTTACATGCACTTAGTATGACAAGCCCAAATATGATGAGGTATTTCTTTTTGAACATGATAATAGTTTTTAAACGATGGCTAGAAGTTGATATCGATACCTGCTGAATACAATCTTACCTGCGGATATTGTGACACTGCATCTAAACCGCGGGTGGTAACACCTACTGCATTACCTACAAAACCCGATTGTGCGGCCGCAGAAAAAGCGCTTCCCAGCTCAGGATCGAGCCCTGAATATTTTGTGATGGTAAACAGGTTATTGGCCATTACAAATACACGCGCTGTTTTAATACCTGCTTTTTGTAACAGCGCCGCGTTGAACGTATAACCCACTTGCAGGTTTTTCAGTTTCAGGTAATCGCCCGGCTCAACAAAATAACTGTTCACCGAGGTATAGTTCTTATTAGGATCGAGGGTAAAAGAGCCATCGTTGTTCTTTACACCCAAACGTGGTTGAGCGGTGAGTTGGTTATCGCCCAGGAAGGAGGCGCCAAATACTTTTGAAGTGGTGTTGCCATCAGAGAATGGATACATTTCATAGGCCTTCACGCCATTGAAAATATCAACACCCGCCACGCCATTGAACAACAGAGACGCATCGAACCCTTTATAATTAAGCCTGACAGCAGCGCCATACACTAATTTCGGGTTGGGATTACCAATCACCTGCCTGTCGTCGGGCGAAAGGGTTTTGCCGTTCTTATCATCATGCGCAAAAATAAGGTCGCCGGCTTTTGCATTGGGTTGAGCGCTGGCCGCCGCTTCGGCATCAGTTTTAAACATACCGATCACTTTATAGCCATAAAAAGAACCGAAGGGCAAACCGGCTTTTGTTACAGTTATATTCTGGTTCGACATTACATTGAATGCCGCATCACCGGTAGAGTAATAGTTATAACCATCGAACAATTTATCATTGGCAATACCGCTGAGGTCAGTTACCTTGTTCTTATTAAATCCGCCGTTAAGGCTAACGTCAAAGCTTAACTCCGACACCTTGCCGCGATAACCCAGCAACAGGTCAACACCTTTGCTGCTCACTTTGCCAATATTGGTAAAATAAGGCACCGTATAACCTGAGCTCAGGGCAACCGGCAGGGCATACAACATATCTTTAGTATCGCGATTATAATACTCAGCCGTGAAGTAGATCTTTCCATTCATGGCCTCACCATCTACACCCAGATTGGTTTCGTAAACGGTTTCCCAATGCAGGTTGGGGTTAGGAATGGAATTTATGGTTACACCAATGTCGAGCGGTCCGCCTGGCGTAAAGTTGGCGCCGGAAAGCGAACCCAGTGCATTAGGCCCGGTGAAGGAGCTATACGATGCCACATAGGTATAAGGCGGAATATTGCTATTACCCAGGGTACCATAACTACCCCGAAGTTTTAACCGGCTTAAAGTTGTTTTTAACGGCGTAAAGAAATTCTCTTCGCTGATATTCCAACCAGCGGAAAATGCGCCAAAAACGCCTTTTTGTTTATTAGGACCAAACACGGTGAAGTTGGCATCCTGCCTTATAGATCCTGTTAAATAATAGCGGCTTTTATAATTATAGTTAAGCCTGCCGAAGAATGATTTTACCAGCCCGTTATCGTCGTTCTTGCCGCTAACAGTAGCTGTTGATTGAGTGGTTTGAACAAAGGAATAACCGGGCATCCCTACATAACTTTGAAAAGCACCGATGTTGCGGTATTTAGAAGCTATTTGCTCAAAACCTGCGATGGCGTTAATGGAATGACCGCCGAAGCTTTGGTCGAAAGTAAGAACATAGTTCGTTAATACCTGGCTGCTTTTTATCGAAGTGCGGGTAAGTGAATTCACATTGTTCACCACCTGGCCAAAATCGAATGCCGCCTGGTAATAATCCTGCGATTCTTCATAATACGAATAACTGATATTGCTTCTAAAGGTGAGGTGCAGGGGCAGCTTAACTTCTGCAAATACATTTCCCTGTAAATTATTTTTGAAATTAATGGCATCGGCCGATTCCATGGCGCCTACCGGGTTGGGGCCGCCGAACTGTAAACCGTTGTAACCGCCCGGCACTACGCCCCAGGTGCCATTTGCATTCTTAATAGGAATAATGGGCAATGTTCTAAAGGGGGCATTATGTAATTGCGCCTCACTACCTACCGGTGGCGCTGTTTTACGTTGAGAAAAAGCCAGCTGTTCGCCGATCTTTAAAAACGAGGTGAGTTTATAATCGGTATTGATACGCGCTCCGCCGATATTGGAATAATTTCTTTTATAAATACCGGTTTGTTTATTATAAAAACCCGATAAAAGATAATTCACTACAGGCGAAGAACCTGCAACAGACAAATTATAATTATTTTCCGACGCATCGCGGTACAGGGCATCTGTCCAGTCGGTATCGGCCAGTGTATCGGTATGTGTGGCATTGGCAAAAAACTGCGGGTGTAAAATGTTTTGCAGTTTAATGTATTGCTCTTTGTTCAATAAGGAAATAAGCTTTGGTTTGGTAATACCATACCGGGCATTGAAGTTAATAGTAGGTTTTGCCGATGCACCTTTTTTAGTAGTAACAACAATAACGCCACCCGCGGCTGCGGAACCATAAATGGCGGCGGCGCTGGCATCTTTTAGAATATCTACGGTGGCAATATCCTGCACGTTGAGATTGTCGCCATTGGTGCGAACGCCATCCACTATATACAGCGGATTGGGTTGGTGTAATGAAGAAAGTCCGCGGATGATGATGGTTGAACCGGCATCGGGACTGCCCGATGATTTAATGACCTCTACACCTGCTACCCTACCTTGTATGGCATCGGTAACATTGGTAACAGGCATGTTCCTGATGGCTTCCCCTTTTACCGAACCCACCGCGCCGGTTACATCCGATCGTTTTTGGGTGCCATAACCCACTACGACAATAGCGTCTAAATTGCCATCGGCAGCTTTCAGGATAACATTAATCAGGTTGCCAGAAGGTATGGCCACCTCCCTTGTTTCGTACCCAACATACGACACCACCAGGGTTTTTACGTTGGCCGGCGCCAGCAGTTCAAATTGTCCTGAAGCATTTGTGGTTACATTGTTTTTTGTATTTTTTATCAACACGGTGGCGCCTGCCAAAGGAGCGCCTTTTTCATCCGTTACGGTGCCGGTAACAGATTTTGACTGGGCAAATGTGATCTGGAAAACCAGTAGTAATAGGAAGCTGCACCATAGGTGTGGAAGCAATCGCCTTCTTCGCATAAACTGTTATTTTTTGAATTGGTTGAATTGAATAACTGACAAGCGAACTCAAAAAAAGAACAAGCGCAGGGCGAAAGCAAATTGTATAGCTAAAGTATAGGAAATATTGGCTAAAAAGCGATTATGCGGCTGCGTAAGTAATTTATCATCAAACCGTTATACACGTATATATTTAAGGAATATATATTCAAATAAAAGGGGGTTACAGGTTACATGGTGCAGGTTACAGGGCTTATATTCATAATGCTTTCCAAATTGCCGGCCGCGCAAATGTCCTGCAACCTGTACCCTGAAACCTGTAACTGTATTCTGCCTTTCCCGTAACCGCATTTGTATTTCCCTGCAACCTGTACCTTGAAACCTGTAACTGCATTATGTCTTTCCCGGTAACTTAATCAATCGTCTTTATCTGCATAATTCGCTTTTCAAACTCATCATTGGGCACTATTGATTTATTGCGAATGCGGGTTTTGTAGGTGTTGATGGTATTGATGGAGTACTGCAGAATATGAGCTATCTTTTCATTTTCATGAATACCCATGCGGGCCAGGGCAAAAATGCGCAGATCGGTATTGAGCAGTTCATTATCCTCCAGTTCAATGCGGTCTTCTTCCCTGAACAGTTCATTGAACTCGGCCACAAAATTGGGAAACAGTTTTAGAAAAGCCCGGTCGAAATGTTTCAGCAGTTCTTCCTTTTCCCTTTTCAGGTTGATATTATTTACCAGGAATTTTATTTCATCATATTTGCGTTCGGTAAGTTTTTGATCAACCGATTTTTTGAACCGTTCTATCTTATCAAAGAATTCAGAGTTAACATTAAAGAAATAACCAATATACTCTTCTTTTATCTTGTTGGCGTCGTTTAGCTTTTCGTTGGTCTCGGACAAGCGCCGGTTTGCTTCCTGCATATTGCGATGCGCTTCTAAAATGGCATCCTGGGCTCGCTTTAATTTTTTCAATTGTTTGAATACAATTATTATGAGGGTCACAACCAGCAACAGTAAAAAAGTGACCAGACCGGCATACCACAGCAATTTTGTTTTTTGCTGTTCCACCATGGCATATTTCTGCGCCTCTATCAACGGCAGTACATCACCAACCTGTACTTTACGTTGACGGGCGCCGAAAAACACCGCGTCGGAAAATGCCTGATTAATACACACCGATGCATTTTTAATATCGGCCCGCTTATATAATAAGGTAGAAAGAATAAAAGCCGCTGAAGTTTCCTTGGTACTGCTTTGCACATCGGCGATGGTGGCCCTGATAAGCAAAAGAATGGCACTATCGATATCGCCATTCTGAATATACAGGTCGCTTAGGGTGGAAGCTGTAATGGCAATCTGGTGTGGTGTAAGGCCGGAACGTGAAAGCAACACATCGAAATTTCGTTTGGCATCGGTGCGATTGCCCTTTTTTAATTCTTTCAAACCCTGGAAGTAAATATAGTCGTACCCGTTTTTATCCCAAATGGCCAGGGCTGAGTCGATGTACAGCGCGCCCTTTTCATTATAGCGCGGCGTATGGTATTGGTCTTTATCGTAATCACCCAGGTCGTAATAATATCTTCCCATGAGGGCATAATATTCAGCGCGGCAACTATCGGGCACTACACTTATTTGAATTGAAGAAAGCGAATCGAGTGTTTCTTTATACATGCCCGATGAAAGCAGCGAGAAACCCATTTTGATACGGGCATAATTTATAAGGGCAGCATCGTTGAGGCGATGTGCCACTGCAAGCATTTTTTTGGCATAACCGTATGAGGAGTCGAACTGGTAAACACGGTAAGCGCTATACAGGTTTTCATATGCCCTGAACAAAGCCGGCAGATCGTTATTATTAGTAGCAGCCAGATCCTGTTTTACGACATCGATGGCCGACTGCTTTTTCAGGTCGAACTCCTGGTCGTGCTGTAAAACCTCATTCAACCGGCTAAGGGAACGGGCAAGCGTATCCGTTTGAGCATTCAGGTTACAGAGCAGGAAAAGATAAGACAAAAGCAGGAAGAGCTTCTTCATATGCATCGTTCTGGTAATGGGGCTTTGATCAAAACTAAAGCAGAAAGGGAACAAAACCAAATTAGCAGGCCGTTAGCTGTACTTTAAAACAAGCTATGGCTTAAAAGTATTTGATCTTTATCAATTTCCATCACCATTCTCATTTAAATTCCCCAAGGCTGCCATACATAACGGATATTCGGAATAACTTTTGGGATCAAATAACAGAGCAATAACCGAATATTATGCAAGACAAGAAAAAGAACTATAACACCAACCTTACCCCGCTGATAATAGCGTTATTAGTACTGGCGGGTTTACTGTATGTTTTTGCACTCCTTGCACCCTTTTTATTTACCAGTAGGGCATCATTGAAATACTTCGACTTCAGAAACACCGGTCAAATTGGCGATACATTTGGCGGATTGATGAGCCCTTTTATCAATCTTTCGGCTGTAATAGTTACCGGACTGGCTTTTTACATGCAGTACAGGGCCAATAAGTTGCAGGTTGATATTTTCACCGACCAAATAAAACAAACAGAAAGGCAGTTTAAAAAGGAGCAGTTATACCAGGAAAAACAAAACAGGGTTCAGCAATTCGAAAGCCAGTTCTTTGAAATGCTTCGCTTACATAAAGAAAATGTTGATGAGCTCACTATAACGAGTGTTGTAAACGGGAAACAGGTCTCAAAACGACAGGCCTTTGTAACCATGGCCGATGAGTTTAAAGCGTTTTTAAGCTATATCAATTACGATCATCTGCCTTTCATAAATGAATACAAACACGCGTACGATATTTTTTTCTGGGGCTGGAACAGTGATTATATAGATATAGATTCATTATCTCATTCCTGGTCGGGCATAATAGAGGGACCAAACGACAGGGACTACTCACACCCCATTGACTTCAGGGAGTACAAAGGCTATTCAAGTTCGTTAGGGCACTATTTCAGGCATTTATTTTTAATGGTAAAATTTGTTGCTTATAGTGATGCCATAACCGACTACAACAGCAAGATGAAATATTTAAAAATACTAAGGGCCCAGTTAAGCAATCATGAACAGATCTTACTTTTCTACAACTGGCTTAGTTCAAACTATGGTGGCGCCTGGGAAAATGAGGAAAATAAGTTTTTTACCGAGTATAAAATAATACATAATCTTTGGGTTGGTGAGCTATATCAAAATCAATATATAATAGATGCAGTAAATGAACTTATTGATAAGTACAATTCAAACCCAAAAGAAACGCCCTTATTTGAATTTCAGGGAAAAGATTTTGATTATAAAATGAAGAATGAGCACAAATCGCTTTCAGATCATTTTTAGATGTGGGAAACTGTGATAATTCTGACAACCGTCAGGTCATTACCACATATGACTTAATTGCCATACCTTCGGTTCCTGTTTCTCTTCCCCTCCTCTTGAAACTTTTGCAAAACTACATTTTATTAAATGTAATTTTTAAACCAATGGTTTGATCATTTACATAATTAGCCTCATTCACTTCATCATTCATACTTAAAATGATTAGTTATGCCATTATTTTTAACAACTAATCGTAGTGTAAAACTATTGTCAACCGTAATACTAATAGGCATACTGTGCAGCTGCCATAAAAGAGATCTTCCTTTTCCCCGGCCACAGGAAGAAGAGAACGCCGACGTGGTGTATGCCTGGTACAAATTTATAGCACAAACACAGCGGCCGGCCAATCCGCAACCAGTTGTAATATTGGCCAACAGAAATTTTGGTTTTATAGGTGTTGGGCTTTACGAAGCGGTTCGCCCCGGCGCTAAAGGATCGGCCAGTTTGTCTTCCTGGTTATACCAAATGCCAGCGATGCCGGAAGCTGACCTGAGCAAAGAATATTTATGGAGCGAAAGCGCCAATGCAGCCCTCGCCAGTATGTTCAAATTATTCCTGGTAAACCTTACCGATGCCAATAAGGTAAGTATCGATTCAATGGAAAACGCTAACTACAATCGGTTCAGCACAGACAATTCAGATGCTGTACTTATGCGGTCACAGGCATTTGGGCGTGCCATTGCCGAAGCTATTTACAACTGGTCAACAACAGATAATTTCAATCTTTCCAATGTAGGTTATGTTCCGCCACCTGTTACACCTTCATCCTGGATTCCCACCCCGCCTGCCTTTGCTACGGTAGGTCCTTTCTTACAAAATTCAAGACCTTTTCTTGCGTATAGTCTTACAGCTATTGCTCCGCCACCCATTCCATTTTCAGAAGATAAATCATCATCATTCTATAAAGCCAACAATGAAGTATATGAGATAGGCAAAAATTTAACCGATGAACGAAAAGCAATTGCCAACTGGTGGGCCGATGCAGGCGGAGCAGCTGTTGGCGTTCCGGCGCCTTATCATTTACTTTCCATTATTACCTGGGTGCAGGAAGACCGGAAGGCTAAATTGTTACAAGCTGCAGAAGTATATGCCAAAACAGGCATTGGATTAAAGGATGGCGCCATAATTACATTCAGATCAAAATATCATTATAACCTCATAAGACCCATCACCTATATTCAACGGAATATAGATACCGCCTGGCAGTCTTATTTAGTTACACCGCCTTACCCCGACTATACCTCGGGCCTCGTTGGGCTTTACTCGCCTGTTATAAACGTATTGAAAAATGAGTATGGCGATATTGATGTTACCGACAATACGTATGATTGGCGGGGCTTGCCTGCGCGCCACTTTACCTCTTTATCCAATTTACTTGATGAAGCAGCCGTTTCAAGAGTGTATGCAGGTATTCACTACAGGTTTACCCAGGAAATTTCAATAAAACTGGGAAAACAGCTAGCCGATGAAATTGATGACATCAAATTATTACCAAACAAGTATAAACATCCATAAAGAATAAACCCGCCAGGCACTACGCCGGCGGGTTTGTTTATAACGTTTACTAAGCTAAAGCAGCTTCCTGCAGCCTGCCTGCATACTCAAGTAAAGTAGTAACAGCTAAAACAGACGAAGCAGGATTTTGACCGGTGATCAGTAATCCATCGCGGGTTACAAAAGGCATCCAGTCTTCGCCTTTTTGAAAATTGGCGCCAAGTTCTTTCAACATATCCTCCAAAAGGAAAGGAACAACTTCGGTCAGTTGCACAGCTTCTTCTTCTGTATTGGTAAAGGCGGCAACCCTTTTTCCTTTTATAAGCCATTCGCCGCTGTTTGACTTAACATTCTTTAAAGCTACCGGGGCATGACAAACCAACGCCACCGGTTTACCATTATTAATGAATGACTCAATAAGTTTTATGGATTCTTTATTATCGGGAAGGTCCCACATGGGGCCGTGGCCGCCCGGATAAAAAATGGTATCAAAATCACTTTCCGACACCTCGCTCAGTGGTACTGTGTTGCTAAGTTTATTTTGCGTATCCTTATCGTTATAATACCTTATTGTGGCCTCTGTTCTGTTCTCAGGGAGATCACTTTTAGGATCGATGGGCGCCTGTCCGCCTTTGGGTGATGCAATAACAATTTCTTTTCCAAGATCATGAAACTTGTAATAGGGAGCGGCAAACTCCTCGATCCATAAGCCTGTTTTTTTGCCGGTATTGCCTAATTCATCATGAGAAGTGACAACGAACAGAACTTTGTTGATTTTCATAATTTTTTAATTTAGAAGTGATGAAACTGCTACATATGAGACCAAACAGCTCACTTCTAAATAAGTTGGTATCCTTTTATAAAATCAGCCCTAAAAAATCATGATTGTAGTCATATATTTTTGAAAACATCAGTAATATACAATTATCCTTCATCCAATCTTTTGGGCACGTTATTTTCAGAAGTGAGTCTTTTTATAAAATTGCCGTTTTGTCGTATTCGTAGGAAGTAACATCCCGCTCTAAACAATAATGCAATCCCGGGTCTTCTTAACCACCTCCATCATCCATTCAATATTATCTACGGCTTTCAACTTACTTAAAAGTTCGGCGGGAATATTTTTGTAAAGAGCACCTGCTATTTGCCCGGCCAGCGATGCATTAGTATCGGTGTCGCCGCCGGCATCAATAATAGCTTTATACATATCGCGCAATCCGATCTTATGCACTTGTGTAGCCGCGAAGATGGCAAAAGGAATAGAGTTTACTACATAGCCATTATTACCTAGCTGTGCAATGGATTTTATATCAGCGCTGTTTTGAATGGCATTGATCTCAATCAGCCTGTCGCGAACCCGGGTATCGGGCAATTCGGAAATTATAAGGTCAAACAAATTATTTTCACCCCACCAGGCACCTGAAATAATTGATTTAATACTTAGAAATATTGCCAGTGCCCCAACATACGCTTCATCATTGCGGTGAGTTATGCGGCAGGCATCTCTTATGTTTTGTCTTGAAATATTTGAAAAGAAGGCAAGAGGTGCAATTCGCATAGCGGCGCCATTACCAGCAGCATACTCCCCTTCACGGCCAACCTGGCTCCAATGTGCGCCAGCCTCCAATTCAATAATTGCCTTTAATGAACTGGCGCCAAGCCCTGTCAGCCTTTTCTCTTTATAATAACGCACAAACTTATTTGCCAATAGCGCCGCATCAAAATCACCGCCAGCGCAAAGCGCTTCGCAGGTAGCCATTGTTAGCTGGGTATCATCGGTAAAGGCCCATTTCTTTTCTGGCGCTTTTGGCGGGTATAAATAAAAAGTAGTTTTATTATCCGGAACGATCATATTTTCAAAACAACTGCCCCAGGCATCGCCTATGGCACCAGCTAACATGCAGGCTTCGAATTGTTGTTTTAATTTATTCAGATCGTTCATAATTCGAAACGAGGTAACTTTTCCAAAGCAGGCTCCCAGGTAAATCCCTGCTCAAGTTGGATGACCAAATCGGCGAGCAGCGTAAGTGATTGATCGGATGTAGGATTTGATTCAACCACCCGGACCTTTATTGAAAAAAGGCATGTACTAAACGGGATCGCTATATCCCCGATATATAATACATGATCAGCTAAAGGTAGCTTCGCTAACGTACGTACAATATCAAATGGATTCCGCCTGAATACTTCTACCCCAATCAATTCACCATTTACTCCTTCAATAATGCTACGATGATATTCTGTAAGCTCATTCACATTTTTAATGGTGGGAATATCGGGCGTTTCATCAAAATAGTTTATCGATACAGTAATTGTGTCTTCTGGGTTTGTCCAGTATATTTCATTATCTCCCTTTTCCTTTCGCCAACCCAGGTCGGGTATGGAGATAGAATTGAAAGATATTTTATTTTTATAGGTGTGAGACATGAAGAATAACATTGCAGTCAAATATACACATCGGCCTTTAGATAAAGAAGGGATCGGCCAGGATAGAATTCTCCTGCTCGATCCCCCAATTACGTAAAAGTAATACAGCCGAAGTGATCATTAAATTTGCACCCAGGGAGCGAAACTAACCATCACTTATTTTTTGCCGACTTCTCAGCTTTTGCTTTATCAACATACGTTTTGAACAACTGCCGCCAGTTACGGCCATTGTTATTCAGGTATTGCTCGCATTTGGTTTTGTAAATTTCAAAAATAGCCGAGATCTGTTTCATACTTTTATAGTCGATCGCCTGCTCACGCGCCTGTTTTAAATACTCAAGTATTTTGGACTCCTCTTCCGGCTTAAGATCTGGCACAATGGCCTTATAACCTTTAAGGGTAAAAGCCACTTTTCCGATGGTATATTGATCAAGTATGAATTCAACCTGCTCTGGCGTAAGGTCTTTGTTCAACGCATCCATCAGGTCTTTATGAACCGAGGCTGGCATCGCTGAATTGGCAATGATCTGCCGGTCGAGCTCAGACAGTTTGTTACCAGTAGCCGGATTAATACCAGCCGGAACCGTAGAAGCCGGATGCTCATTGTTCCAGTCGCGAACGGTTTTTAAATGGGTCCCCACAGCGGCCGTTACCCTTTTTTGCTTTTCAACATCTGTTAATTTCAAACCAGCTGTCCATTCAGCCGCTTTTTTCTCAATCTCCGCATTGGCTTTGGCAGAGTCTGTTTGCGCCAAACAAAACATGGGTAGCATAAGAAATAGCGCAATGGTAAATGGCAAACATTTCATAATGGTAGTTATTTAAACATCCTTATGATGTATAATAACACCCCATGGTTGCAAAATAAAAGGCAAAAACATAATTAATCAGCCCAGCCTGATCACCTGCCCCGTATTAGCCCCAAATACACTCTTTCTAAAACCATATTCGAGCTGTTGCATAGTTACCGGCACCTCACCCGGGAAAAAGGGGAAATATTGTGGTGAATTTTCAATAACGCCGGGACTAACAGCATTTATGCGTATACCCTTTTCCAACTCAATGGCTGCACCTTTCACAAACCCTTCTACTGCAGCATTAGCTGCCGATGCGTTGGCAAAATTCCTTTGCGGCTCGTGGGTTACCGCACCGGTGATAAGGGTAAATGAGCCCTTGGGGTTTATGTAATGCTGGCCTATCAGTACCAGGTTTATCTGTCCCATCATTTTGCCATCCACACCTTTTCTGAATG
The DNA here is from genome assembly GCA_024809215.1 of Niastella sp. OAS944. Taxonomy (GTDB): domain Bacteria; phylum Bacteroidota; class Bacteroidia; order Chitinophagales; family Chitinophagaceae; genus Niastella. The sequence goes on from JANUBW010000004.1 coordinate 613,404, forward strand.
TAGCATCGGTTAAATTCTTCCAGGGCCCTACATAGGTGGGACCTGCAGTACAGATCAATGCATCAAAAGCGCCCAGCTTTTTATACATTGCTTCAATTGATTCGGGCGAGGTAATATCCACTTGAATGTTCCCGCTTTGCCGCCCCACCCTAACCACTTCATGTTCTTTTTCAAATGCGTTAGCCAAATAGCTTCCCATAGTGCCATAAGCACCTACAATTACAATTTTCATTTTTATATTTTTAAATTATTTCTTCAAAAACCTGTGTAATAAATAGTCAATGAAAGGCAGGCCCACGAACATCATCCAGGGCACTAATGAAATGGTGAGAATAAAAGTTCTTTGATACAATGGAACAGTCGCCAGTTGATTGCCAAATACAAAGAGGAATAATGTTATAGAGGGATAGATCACCATCCATATTTTAAGCGACAGTATCAATTTTGCTTTTGTTTTCATGTAACAAAACTAAAACAGACAGCAGGCTGCTTAACAGGACGATTACATAGTTGAACAGGACTTATTTAAAATTCTTTCTAAATACCTCGGGAGAATACCCTGTTTGTTTTTTGAAGAACCTGACAAAATAGGATGCATCTTCATAGCCTAAATGATCGGCTATATCTTTTACCTGATGGGGCGTTGCCAGCAAATAACGTTTTGCTTCCAGTATGATTTGTTCATTAATAAGGTCTGAAACAGTTTTACCTACAGCCGATTTTGTAATGGCATTTAACTGATACGACGAAAGGTTCAACATACCGGCATATTGCGCAACGCTTTTCATATGGCAGATATTGGTTTCCAACAATTGTACAAACGCCGAGAACCGTTCGTACATATAACCATTTTCGCTTTTCGCAATTATGCCCGGATGGCGGCTTTGTCGCAGGTATTCTATAAAAAACAGATCGAGATTGGCTTTTATCGCTTCTACATAACCATCCTGTTTTGTGCTGTATTCATTCATAATACTGCCCAAAATAGATTGTAATTTCACAAACCTGGCGGCCTCTACTTCACAATGATTTTTACTGGTTGCCTTTTTCCATCGCTGATCGGTAAGCGTATTTTTGGGCTGATAAAAAGTGCGGTCAAATTCCAATAAATGTCCGCTGCTGTTTGCTCTTAATTCAAGGCGATGCACCTGGCCCGGACGAATAATAAACACAGTATGCTCATGCACCTCGTATTGTATAAAATCGATCTCATGCCTACCCTGCCCCTGTTGCAGCACCAGCACAAAAAAGAAATCGTGTTTATGAAGGCCGTGAACAAGATCATTTCCATTTAAAATTTCCTGAATTTCACGAATATTGAACCGGCCGGTATTGTCTTGTTCTTTTGAAGAAATTTGTTTGACCGGTATTGCTTTCATAACCCAAAGGTATTGGTTTTTGAAACGGTTAAGGGGCTTATCCTATTTTCCTGTAAATGCCAAAAGGCAATCTTTTCAAAATAACAGCTATTAGCCACCACCGTTTTGTTACATAAGCCACCCGCTTTTTTGCGGCAATAGCAACCCTGATCTGGCGGGCAGCTTTTTCAACCGGAGCTACCCAAAATTGTCCGTACCCCTTAGCCATTTTGGTTTTTATAAAACCCGGACGAATATCCGTAACCACAACATCTACATGCAGTTTACTCGCTTTTATATTCAAACCCTCGGCATAATTGCTAACATAAGCTTTAGAGGCGCTATAAGCCGGAGAATGGCTATTGCCCCTTAATGCAGCCACTGATGATATTACAGCCAGCTGACCATGGCCCTGCTTGCGGAAATAATTAAACGCAAAAGAAGCGGTTTTTACAAATCCCATTACATTGGTAGCAGTGGAATCCAGCTCAACTTCGGCCACCAGCTCATTAGCCGGGTTGCCATAACCGGCGCAATAGATCAACAGGTCAATACCATCCATATGCGTTATTAATGCCCCTAACTCCGAAACCACATTAGCCGTTTGTACATCGAAGCAACTGATGTGGATACCAGGCAATTGGCCTTGCAACTCCTGTAATAACTCCTTTCTTCTGCCAGTAACCGCCAGGGTATTTCCCAGTTGATAATATTGCTGCGCCAACTCCCTGCCAATACCCGAAGTAGCACCTACAATGATGATTTTCATAATGCACTAAAAGATAGGATAAAATAAGCAAAAGGGGTTTGGGAAGAAGGGAAGCAAAAAGGAAAGACCCGGTGTAGACACACCGGGTCTTCTGGTATTGGCTCTGATTAGTAGCATCTTTAAAAACAGTTCATCAATACGTTTTGACTAATACTTTTTCAGAAATTTTAATATTTTTTGATGTAGAGGCTAATAATTACCCAATTACCGGCATTGCAGGACCGAGACTATGATTATTTTTATTAATACGTCAGAAATGGGTTGTTGCTGTAATTTTGAGCAAAATCGAATACATTGTATCCATAAACGCCAACATGAATAACATGATCTCGGCCATAAAAAATAATGTACAGGACAGGAACTCTGTTGCCTGGAAGCGGCTTTGCGATTACGTTGAAAAAATTGCTGCTGAAGGAAATGACGAATTTTCTCCTGTAAAGGAATTAGGCCCCGAACTTTTCTCCCAGATCTATACGCTGCCTGAAACCATTGCCACCCTAAAAAAAGTAAAAAGGGTTTGGCTTTATGGTAGTAAATTAAAGCGTATTCCACCGGAAATTGGCGAAATGGAATCACTGGAATATTTTGACCCATATACTTCATATGACCTGCATTGGTTTCCATATGAGATCATCAATTGCAAAAAGCTTAAAGACAGCCGGGTTAGTACCAGGGCGCTATATGGCAATTTTAAGAATAGAAAGGGATTCCCTATATTAACAAATAACCCTGTTCGATATGAAGGGAATACGGTAAAATGTAGTATTTGTAAAAAAGACATGTCGTGGCTTGATACAAATCAACTTTGGGTATCATTGAGGATTGGCACCGATGTATTGCCTTTACTCGTCAATGTATGCTCTTCCACTTGCGAAGCTGCTATACCGGCTCCCCCAAAAGACTATATCCCACATGCACACAAAGGTGGTAGCAACCTTAAGCAGCTGCGTGGCGATAATGATCTGTCGATTGAGGAATTTAAACAAAAGTACGCGCATAAAATAATAGACATTTCTTCTATTGAAGATCAGAATGAACCTGCAAAATCATCTACTCGTACGTAACCGTAATCGTTATAATGGTTACATCGGGCTTTTGCGTTTCGGCTACTGAAGCGTTGTAAGCGGGGTTGGGAATAGACGATTGACTTTGGGTTATAAAAGAGGGTTTCAAAGGAATTTTTGAAGCGGCGGTTTCCATTTCTGTTTTTAACTGCAGAATATCGGTTCCCTGAAAAATTTGAACTATCATGACTGATTTTTATGAGCCTCAAAATAATCATTTAGGTCATAAATGAAAATAGCAGGCTTTCACCCATACTTGCTGGATTATTTCCATCTTTGTGTACATGTCAAATAATAATCCCACAATAAAAACAGGTTCAATACTCATCAGTGCTCCTTCACTTGAAGACCCGTATTTCGATAAAGTGGTCATTTATATTGCGGAGTACAATGAAAAAGGCGCATTGGGTTTTGTGATGAACCAAATATTTGAAAGAACATTCAATGAGCTTACCGAATTCCGCACCAGCAAGCCTTTTCCTTTACATGAAGGCGGACCGGTTGAAAGAGAAAGCTTATACTTCATTCACCGTGTGCCGGATCATATACAAGAAGGCCGGCCCATAGCAGATGGCGTGTATATAGCAGGCAATTTTAAACAAGCCGTTGATTACCTAAACACCGCTAACGATGCGGAAAGCAATCTCAGGCTTTTTATTGGTTACAGCGGTTGGGATGCCAATCAACTTGACGATGAAATTAAAGAAGGCAGTTGGCTTATTGTTGAAGCATCGGTTACAACCATCTTCGAAACTGCCGAAGCATCGCTTTGGGAAGTGCTGCATAAAAGGGTGAACTCACTTTGAAGACTCCCGGGGAAATATTCCTGAATAAACCTGCTAAAACAAGGTCCATATTTTAGCATACTCAAAAGATCCTGTTCCGGCTAGCGGGGCAGGATTTTTTCTATTAAATACAGGGTCGTAAAAACTACAGGAAAACCACTATTTAACCGTTTGTTATACACTTTAACGGCTATCATACTTTAATTTTTGAATGTGTTTTATAACTTTGCGAAATCATGGATAGAAAGGTAATTTTCAATTTTAAGCAACACATCGAAACCAGGCAGGAAGACATTTGTATCTTTTTGCCAATAGATGACATACCGAAACAAGGTCATAGTGTCAGTTTTAACTATAAACTGTCTGAAGACCTGGACAATACGACATGCGTAGCACAGGAAATCCGGTATAATTACTTTAAAGGTGGATTAGATTGTATTGTTGTGTATTTAAAAGCAGCAGAACAAAAGCAGTTTGCATAAAAAATAGCCGAAAAAAGCTGTTTTATTGCCCTAAAGATTTTCCGAAAAAAAGATTGCAGGTTGTCAATGGAATTATTCCGTGACAACCTGTTGCTTTTTTGTGCCAGTTTATGCCAGGGGGCGCCATGCGCTTCCTGGCATAATCTTTTTGTAGTTTACTAAAAAGCATATGATCTCAGGTAAACGCGATGAAGACCGGAAAAGAGAAGAACAGGAAAACGCGAAGAACGCTTTTGTAAATGGCCAGTCGCCCGAATCGGTTAAAAAGAACCCTAATCCGCGGGCTAATGAAAATCTTCCCGACAAGGATAAGAAAAACAACGACGACGAAGACATTACCGGGCCGGGAAGTGAGGTTACGGATGGCGAAGATGGGTAAAAAACAAAAACATTCGGTGGTGGCGCTATCTTACTTTATTATAAGCGCTGATATTCTCTATAAGAGTTTATCCCCCATAATTTACCAAAATGTACCCGATGGTGCTCTTGATATTAGTTGAGCTTTGACCTACCTATTAATTCTAATTAGGGAAGCTGCACATTAACTAATATCAAAAAGCCATTATGAAAAAAACAACTTTAATTACCATTGTCTTTCTTTCTATTATGATGGGTACATCATGTATGAAAGATGCTCCGGCCAACAATTCAACACACCAGCAACAAACACAATCCGAAGCAAAAGAGGAAGCTACGTTTGTAACACTTCTTCCCACCACTTCATTTAATTCTTACAGCACCTATTGGAATAATTTTTATCCATGGGGCATCGATCATAACGGATCGGCACGTATGAGGACCCAAAATATGTCCACTTCAGGCGGGGTGCTCACTATGACTGCTTACCCCGGAACAGTTAGCGACAAGCCAAGCATCCATTATTTTTCCGGCACCTGTTATGCGAAACAACAGGTTACTGTAAGCGCCTCGTGGCCTAAATGGCGGGTTTCAGGTGAGTTCCAGTGCCCTTCAGTTAAAGGCACCTGGCCGGCTTTCTGGCTGAACGGAGCTAATCAGTGGCCGCCGGAAAGTGATATTATGGAGTTTAAAGGAAGTACCACAAACTGGACGAACACCTACAAAAATCAAAATGGTCAGTGGTCAAGTATTGGCACAGTGATCTCAAACCCGGCTAACTGGCATACATACACTGCATATTTAACAAGAATTGGCACTACTAACAACGTGAGCATTGAATACTGGATAGATGGTACAAATGTATCAACACAAACCGGTCAAAACTTCGTAAACGAACCGCTTAACTTAATTATTGACCTGCAAATGGAAGGCTCTTCAGGCACGCCGGGCCCTTCAGGAAACACGGTTATGCGGGCGAGAAATGTTACCATTCAAAGAAGCGCTACGTTATAAGCATTCTAATCAAATACCAGCTTCACTATTGTAAAGTTTTATAGGCTAAACCAGGCCCCCTTGCGAGCAGGGCCTGGTTTATTTTATGATCCCGCGCTTTATGGAATTTCATGAATGCTGCATCATCAGGGTGTCATAAAATACCACTAACCACTTTGCTTGTACCATGATAGTAAAAACCTTAATTGCTTTCATCCTGTGTTCAGCCAGCTTCATCATGAAGTGCTTTTCTCAACCAAACCCTACCTCAACGGGCTTCCAGATTACCGGTCATATTACAGGAAGAAATACCGGAACTGTTGTGCTAATGCATATGAATAATACAAATGAATATCATCGCGATAGCACCGTACTCGATCATGGCAGTTTTAGTTTTTTCTGTAATGTGAGGGCCGCCTCAGAAGCGTTGATCTGGACAAACATGCAGAACAAAGATTTTGATGATCAAAGTGTGATCCGGTTTATATTGAGCCCCGGCGCCATTCAAATATCAAAAATCGACGGTATAAAAAAAGCAACTATTACGGGTTCACCGCACCAGGATGAAAAAGAGAAATGGGATCATGTTAAATCTTCGCAGATTGATACAGCCGAATACTATTTTCAAACCCTCCGCACCCTGGTCTTGCGTAAGAAACAAACGGGTCATTCAGATTATGCAAAACAAATTGACTCCCTGGGCCAACTTGTGGAAGCAGCCAGGGGCGTTATTACCAAAATGGACGTAGGTTATATTGCATCACACCCTGAATCGTATTTGAGCGGATACCTGTTGGGAAAACGATGCCGAAGAATACCAGTTGATTCGGTGAAACTTTTATATAACGCCCTGGCCGATAGCGTAAAAAACAGCTCAGTAGGTTATGAGGTGTTGTCCTATGTGTACCCGTTAACAAACGACACTGCATTCAGGGCTAAAAACCCGTTGTTCGACCAGGATTTTAATAAACAGCTGGCAGGCATCAGGTCAATACACGATTTCAAGCTCCAGGACTTATCGGGAAAATGGGTAGACTTTACCAGCTTCAAAGGGAAATACCTGGTGATAGATATGTGGGCCAGCTGGTGCGGCCCCTGTATTAAAACCATACCGGCATGGAATAAATTGATACCACAATACAATCCTAAGTTGATTCAGTTTATTACCGTTTCCATGGACACAGAGGTTGATGCCTGGAAGCGATCGATAGCGCAACATAAGCCGGGCGGATCCGCATTTATAGAGCCCCGTGCCTTCAACAGCCTGTTTGCTGTATACTGCAAAGCATTGTGGGTTTCCCATTATGTGATTGCAGATCCCACTGGTCATATTCTAAACTACGATGCGCCACATCCCGATAACCCGAAATTCAAACAGATAATCGACAATCTTATTAAATAACAAACTATTTTGCGTTCATTTTACGCAAAAAACTTGCACATATCAAAACGCCTGCTTAAATTTGCGTATAAATAACGCAAAAACAATGATATTACTGGCATAACCCTTGACAGCAAGGGGTTCCAACTGCTTCTGCCGTATATAAAGCATCATTAAAAAACATAAGACGGTTCCACAAAAAACTGTACTCCGGTACGGGCAGGGATCCTATGTGTTTATTAAAAAAGTTAACACATGAATGCACTGATCGAAAAAATTAAGAAGGCAAATAAAATAGAAGATGTGTTGAACCCGGTGAATTTTAAAACAGAATTCAACACCATTGTAAAGCAGATCCATCCGGATACCTGTACCGATATGGGTGCTGTGGAAGCAACTTCAAAAATGAATATCTGGAGGGAGCAGTATGAGAACGGCAAACCATTTACAGATGATGCTGGTATTTTTAAAACGAATGGCTATTGGGCCCACTTTACTTCTGCCCTATCAAACCTTACCGCATCGGTTGACAATTATAATATGTTTCAACAACTGCGGTCTGACGCAGATATGCATTTCAAAAAGTATTTGCCAAAAGAATGTATTGGGCTGGCAGATGGTACTTACCGGTTTTCGTTTGAAAAAAGGGCCATTCCGTTATCAGGATTACAACTGCCACAGGAACATGTTAACTGGGTGCTGAACAGACTGCTGGAATACATTGCCTACCTGTCGCAAAGCGGTTTTGTTCATGGCGGACTTAATCCTGAATCGGTTTTTATTGTTCCGGAAAATCATGGCATACAGGTGGTTTCTTTTTACCACCTCGCACGGAAAAACAGAAGAATACACACAGTATCGGGCCGGTATATGAACTGGTATCCGGCACAGATCTTACAATCAAAAACGGCGTCTTCGGTGACCGACCTGGAATGCGCCAAACGCATAGCTGCGTACCTGTTAGGCGATAAATCAGGCAATGCGGTGAAATTCAGAAAAACGCACAACGAAGATTTTATCAATTTCTTACTTACCCGGCATGATGATGCTTACCAGTGCTTAAGCCACTATCAGCAAATGTTGCGTAAGAATTTTAAAAAAAGCTTTCATTCATTAACCATTTAAAAACAAAATGTATGGGACATTCAAGCTGGTCAAATGATGCTTATAAGCATTTAAAGCACAATTATTCAACCAAATCAACTGCCCAGGTATTCGCAAACAGAAGTATTGATAAAGATATGTCGCCCAGGGGCGTTCAGTTTCGCGAAAGCCGTGATTCTGCAGAACATCCCGAAAGCCTGGCAATAGGTGTTTTTTTAGATGAAACCGGTAGTATGGGCTCTATTCCCGAAATGTTGGTGCGTCACAAATTAGGCAATCTCATGAACACCCTCATCGATCATGGTGTACCCGATGCGCATGTATTGTTTGGTGGCATAGGTGATCAATACTCTGATAGCAGTCCGTTACAGGTAGGACAATTTGAATCGGGCACCGACGAACTGAACAGATGGCTTACAAAAATTTACCTCGAAGGAAATGGAGGTGGTCAAAGCATGGAATCGTATTCGCTGGCCTGGCTGTTTTTTGCGCGACATACATCCATTGACTGTTTTGAAAAAAGAAACCAGAAAGGTTTTTTATTCACCATTGGCGACGAAGGGGTACATAAAACGCTGGAGAGAGATTTTCTAACCGATCTGTTAGGCTACTCTTTTTATGAGGATATCTCTACCGAACAATTATTGGCTGAAGCGCAAAGAATGTATCATGTGTTCCATTTGCATGTTACCGAAACATCAACTGGCGGCTCACGCGTTATCATAGATGGATGGCGGAAATTGTTACAGGAACGACTGATCATAGTTGAAGATTATAACAACATAGCCGAAATAATTGCATCTACAGTTGCTGTGGTGATGGGCGCCGACCTGAAAAAGATAGTGGCCGCCTTTGATACTACTACAGCCAAACAAGTGTCGAATGCATTGGTTAAAATAAATAATGGTGTTACTACCGGCAAACAAACCGGGATCGTTTCTTTATAAAACAAAATGAAGATGAGCAAAACGAGCGTCGTTTCAGGACTATTTTTTGGCGATGAAGGGAAAGGAATAACAACCGCATTCCTTTCATCGCCCCATAGCCTGGTGGTTCGATTTTCGGGTGGACATAATGCCGGACATACCGTTGAAACCAACCGGTACCGGCATATTTTCTCCAGTTTTGGCGCCGGTACTTTCCGTGGCGCCCATACATACTGGAGCGAATATTGCACCTTTTGTCCGAAATCTTTTTTTAATGAACGCGAAGCGCTGGTGCAAAATGGATATGGTCCTGTTCATTATATTCATCCGTTAAGTATGATAACGACTCCCTTTGATTACGAACATAACCAACGGCTTGAGTTAGTTAATAAACATGGGTCGGTAGGTGTTGGCCTGGGTGCTACCATTGCCCGCCATACGCAAACCCCTTATAAATTGTTTGCGATCGATCTGCAATACCGGCCCCTGTTGCTACAGAAACTGCAACAAATAGCCACCTATTACAGTGCGGTTAACGTAGATGAAAAGATCTCAGCATTTTTATGGTATGTTGATCAATGCGATCTTTCCATTACACCGCTCACCGAAATTAAAGACAAGTATGAGCATATTATTTTCGAAGGCGCGCAGGGCATTATGCTGGATATGGATTTTGGATTTTTCCCCAATGTAACCAGAAGCAATACCACTTCGAAAAATGCCATGGACATCATTCAAAAAGAAAACCTGCCATTGCCGGATGTCTATTACGTAATGCGTGCCTATTTAACACGGCATGGCAATGGGTTTATGCCTAATGAAACCGCTGAGCTTTGTTTTGAAGATAGAACAAATAAAACCCATCCCTATCAGGGAAAATTCCGGCAGGGATATCATGCAACGGACTTATTACAGCATGCGTTGCATATTGATAGTGTTTATACCGGAAATGATGTAAGCAGAAAGAAGCTGGTTATTACCTGTGTTGATCAAACCGGCGACTTGATCTATATTGATAATAAACAGGTTTCTTTATTTGATTTTTTAGAAACACCCTTACCGGTATCGGAATTCTTCATCAACCGTTCGCCAAAGGCGGGAATGTTGGAGAAAGTAATGTTTCAAACAAAATAAAAAAGGTCGCCCGATACATCGGGAAACCTTTTTTGCAGAAAGGACAGGATATGTGCGACGGTTATATTTTCAATTACATCATTGTTTTTTGCTTGTTCAACCTGCTGCTAATAGTACATGGAGCTGCCAATATGCAATTGGTAGCCTTTCCTTTTTGTTGAAGCCCAATTTCATTAAAAGATTGCTTTAGCGATAAAGACTGACTATTCAATATTTTGATCGCTAATTCATTTACAGTCGACTTATTCAAAGGGTCTACCGTATTACTTGTATCTTTTAACCTGTAACAGTTTGCATTTATAACAAATAAAATTGGCAGTACTATGTGAATCTTTTTCTTTTTGCAATAGGCAACATAGCTCTTATCCCAGATCTTCAACGGATCAGCAACCAGGGTTTCAATACGCTTTTTATAAACGGAATTTAAATTACCTGAAATAAATGTGGACATTGATTTAGAGGAGAAGCTTATTTCCAGAAAATGAATTCCGGTGTAACAACTGTCTACAAAACTTTCAGAGTAAAATTGATGCTGTAAATATGTTGCCAGAACTGTATCAGCTGGTTCAACCGTTTTCTTTTGCTGAGCCCGGGAGGCAATAGCAATAAAATTCAAAATAACAAACAAATAGACTTTCATGGGTTACCGGGTTAAATGCTTCATTAACGTTAGCTAATGATAAATGGGTTTAATAACTATTTCAGTTAGCCTCAATAACAAAAACTTGGCCATTTTTTAAAAAGCATATTAACCCCTCCACAAGATTGTATATATACGATAGCCGACAGGGAACAAATGAGGAACTTTACGAAGAGAATTTTACGAATACAATCACAACACTTCTTGTCCTTTAATTGCAGATTGTAACTGCCTAATTTTACTATGTAGCGAAGCGATGAAGGGATGACCGCTTTGTAAATTTTTATTATATTATCCGGAGCTATATGTTGAGTGGTAATTGCTATTTTGTAAAATGGTGATAAATTCATTAACAAACTTATGTTATGAAGTCCGAAACAACTACCAGTCGCAGGGGATTTATTAAAACCACTGCCGCCGTTACTGCCGGTTTAACTGCGTTCCCAACTATGTTGATGGCCGCTGATAGTACTACTGAAGATAGTCTCCATATCATTGGTCCCAAAGAAGGTTACTCGCCACAGGTTGGTACGCTGGTATCAATGATGAACTGGATGCGCGAGACCGTATTGCGTTCAGTAAAAGGATTGAAACAGGAAGATCTGGACTACCTGCACGATCCTAAATCAAATACCATTGGTGCTATGTTATTGCACCTGGCTGCCACCGAAACTTATTACCAGGGCAATACTTTTGAAGGACTGAGAGAATTTAAAGATAAAGCTACCTGGTCTATTCCCATGGGCCTGGGAGAAGAAGGCCGTAAAACCATAAAAGGCCATGACCTGGCATATTATGTTAACATCCTTACTGAAACACGCGAAAAGACTTTGGCCGAATTGCGCAAGCGGGATGATAAATGGCTGATGACGATTGATCCAAAGTTTTTTGGCGGCCAGCCCACCAACAATTACTGCAAATGGTTTCATGTGGTGGAACATGAATCGAATCACAATGGCCAGATCAAATGGATCAAAGGCCGGTTACCAGGAGCGGCAGGAAGCGGGGATTAATATCTGAACAATTACTGATTAAACACTTTTAATTCAACTCTCCTGTTCTTTGCACGGCCATCGCTGGTTGTATTATCAGCAACGGGTTGTTGCTGTCCATAACCGATAGCCTGCAGGCGAGCCGGTGTTATACCAGCGGCTGTAAGATATTGCATTACTGCTTTTGCGCGATTATCACTCAATACCTGATTTTTTTGAGTGGTGCCCGCATTATCGGTGTGGCCTTCAATGATCAGTTTTAGATCGGGATCCTTCTTTAAAATATTAGCCACTTCATCTAACGAGGGCCATGATTTTTTTAATAACACATAGCTGCCAGTGGCAAAATAAATATGCTGCGCAGCCACCTGTAAACTATTTATAATCGCTGCTTTTATTTCAGGACATCCGCCATTTGCCGCATTACCGGCTTTATCGGGACATTTATCCAGCGCATCCTCTACCCCATCCAGGTCACGATCGGGAATGGGACAGCCTTTGTATTGCGCTACGCCTTTTACATCGGGACATTGATCTTCTTCGTCATTGATCCTGTCGCCATCACGGTCAGGAACAGGGCATCCGTGGTAACGTAACACGCCCAATACCAGCGGACATTTATCAACGCTATCAACAATGCCATCGCCATCTGAGTCTATTGGTTTTGCAACAGACACTATCGGCGGCAATGGCAGGTTTGGTCTTTCTTTTACGATCTTTTTCCTGTTTATGTTTCCGGCTATTCCAATGCTGTGATAAAAATGCTGGTGCTGAGTGTTGGTAACCGGTATCCGGTATTGAGAGTTAACAAGCACAAATACATCAGGCGTTATGTTTACCTGGCAACCTAAACCGGTTGGAATAAAAACACCATAATAACTGTTGTATGCCGATACGCCTATGCCTGACTGTAAATAAGGCCGCACCCGTTTTTCCGGCGCCAGCAGGTGCGCCCTTACCGAACCATCTACTTCAATGAGCAATTGCTTTTTACCATTACCAAGGTCTTTATTATCCTTATCGGCAAACTCCATAAACGAACCGGCCATGGTTATGCTGTAATCCCACTTTCTTGAAAAGCTGTTCTGGTAATTGACAGACAAACCGGTAACCGCATTCCGCCCAAATGCCCGCAAGCTATCAGCTCCTTTAAAATCCATGACCGACAGATGAATGCCGAGGGCTGGGGATTTGGTAAAGGACTTGGGTTGGGCGTGCAGGGTTGTGCTTGTAAGGCAAATGAATATTAAACGAATGGTAATATGCATAAACAGCCTTAACACAAATAATGATATTTCATGTTGTAAACGATAAAATGTTTTGCATTATAAACACTAATGACAGCTTCCAAAATCTCGAATGAATAACATATTAAAAAACATTCCATGCCAACATAACCGGCTTATGCAAACCCAATCAGCGTATAGCATAAAACAATTTCGTTGATACTTTACCTGTACCGTTCAAACTTATAAACATCCCCATACATTTTCCCTTCTATATCACCACACTGAATAAAAATGCTTTGAGGTATACTATCCTTAAAACTAATAGATGTGGATCTACCACAATTGATATTGTTTTGAAAAATCAAATTTGAACCTTGAATTTTTGGCAAATTTTGAAAAGCACCTCCTGCATAATAATAACCAACTTTATTTCCTTTTAGATCAAAAATATTAATATAAGAGTTGGCCATAACTGATTTGCTTCCGCTCAGAACAGTATTTAAAATAAAAACATATTCAGTGTGTTTTGTTTTAATACTTCCAATATTTACTAAACAATATTTAGTATTATTAATTGAATCTATTTTTTCAAAACAATACTCCTGGTTGATATTGTTTTCACTTAATACAATGTCAAATATTTTATCCTTAAAATCTTTTCTGGATATGTTACTAGAACTGGGCTGTTGGCAACTATAAAAAATAGTTACAACAATCAATAGTTGAATTAAAAAATATTTCATTTATTGTCAAAATTTGAAGGAGTTGAAGGTTTGGCATTATCAACCATTTCCTTAATGTAATTTTCATAAAGAGAAGGAATTTTCCATTCTTTCTTTGGTATACCTTTTATTTTTTCAATTCCCCATCCATTGTAATTGCCAAAAGCTCTAAGCCAACCTTGAAATTTATATGTTTTGTTACCAGTTTTGGGATCATAACCAACTCCATTTCTAAATCCCTTAGTTGCTATAAATCTAATACCAAGATAAAGCGAAGTGTTTGGATCGTTACTCATATCATCACTCTTTTTTAATCCATATGCTTTTTTATATTTATCAAAATCACCCGGATTATTAGCGGTAAGTAAATCCTTGTTTTTACCTACCCCTCCACTGGACTCCTGAATTGAGGCAGCCTTGACCATTGTTGGATCTAAATCATCAATACTTTTATTGGCTTCTTTCGGAATAGGATCACCACCTTCTGTATAAAGCTGTAATAAACCAAGATTTTTTGATTGATTAAATAATCCAGTTCTTGCAGCAATTAAATAATCGAATTGTTGATAAGCAGCGCCCGTCGTATTATCTCCCGTTTGAGTGCGTTCCTGAATAATTTTAGGCATAGGTACTTCTTTCCACCCAACCATACTTTGTGTTGGCATTTTAATATGCTTATCGTCTGTGGATTGAATAAATGTTCTAAACTCTGTATTACTTTTGACACGATACACTTCAATTCCACTTAGGTTAAAATACACTATATCTTTTCCATCAGGATCAATAAAACTATTAGGATTGTTACTAAACCCAGAATATGGCGAAATGCCCGGATAACTAGCTACATGCGGATCAATACTCAAAAATTTACCCACACGTGAGTCATAAACCCTTGCTCCAAAATTTAATTGGTTCCCCAATCCCTTCACCTCATTATCATTCTCCTTACCATTAAACCCAAACCTATAACTCTTACCATTACTTGACAATGACACCCTCGAAAGCATTCCAAACGGATAATAATCCTGTGCCGTTACTATATGCGGTTCAAAGTGGTCTATCAAAGAACTATTGGCATCCGAAGGTACGCCAAACTTTTTATCGCTGATAGTAGCCAGTACATTGCCCAGGTGGTTACTTAGTTCATATTGCCGGAATCCACGATCAAACGTAGTACCGTTATAATAGGCCCATTTATCATCCGGGCCGCCGCTTACCTCATCAGGATATTTATACATACCCACTCTGCTGCTTCCATATATATATCTTTCATCCTGCATCAATTGCAGCGCGCTTAAATCGCTGCTATTTCCTGTGGCCGCATAAGTGGTTATAATATTTCCCTGTGCATCCCGAACATACCATGTGTACTGCTTTTCGCCACCTGCATCTGTGATTTTGCCTATGCGGTTGCCCAATGCATCATAAGTGAATTGTATAGTGGTTACCGGTACTTTATCGGTAGCAGTACGGGTAATTTCAAGTATCTTACCATATACATTCCATTTAATATTGCTAATGCCTTCGGCCTTGTCTTTTACCAGGTTGCCGATTTCATCGTATACATAGTTGCTGGTGTCGGTTTGATTGTCGATATCGGCAATCAGGTTGTCTTCCTGGCTTTGATAAGTATTGTCACCCACGGCATCCCTTATCTGTCGTAGCTGGTTGGTTCCTTTATAATACCGGTAACTGAGGCTATCCATATCAACGCCAGCCCCACTCATGGCATTACGCAGGTATTTTAATATATTGCCGTTAGCATCGTAGGCAATGCGTTCTTTTAAATAATCATTATTACCAATCATGCCGTTCCAACTATTGGCCGCAACATCAAACCCTTTATATACATCCTGGCCGGTGAGGCGGTTCAACTGGTCGTACCGGTAATTATAAAAGTGTAACGGTCCGCCCGGCTCCTCTTCAAACCGCCGGTTGTACACAGACATGCTGCTGATATTGCCATTATATAAAGGCCGGTAATTATTTAAATCAGTTAAACGGCCGCTGTAACCCGGGAATGGGTCTACGCCATTGCCAACCGGCTTGTATTCGCCGGCAAAGTAGTTCAGCGTAAATCCAAAAGCATCCCGCGCGATAAACTGATTCAGATGACCATCTTTTCCATCACTGCCCATATCATGAGCAATAGTGCCACCCGTACTGTTCACACCTTTCAACCACCCCTGCAGGGTATATGCATAATCAATGCCCTGAACCTGTTGCTGCCCCAGCACCATACGCGCCAGTGTGCCATGCCGGTAATATTCATACCGGGCATCTTTTTCCCATACAAGGCTGTCGAGACTGGTTTCAACCTCAATAAGCCTGTTTTCCGCGTCATAGCGGTAGCGGTGGTACCAACGGTCGCTCCAGCCAGGCTGGTACATCACCATATTCACTTTGCCGCTTATAAGGTCATACTGGTATAACAGTTTTTTAAAGCGGTTATTCTGGGTATTCATAACATTGGCCGCCACACTATTTTGTCCATAATCCTGTAAAAGGGTATCTACATTACCGTGAATATCGTAACTATAAAAAGTCGCTGTATTGTATGCAGCAGATACACCGGGAGTATCGGAATAGCTTATATAGCTTACGCGATTACGTAAATTTTTCTGCTGCACTATCAGCCGGCTATTAACACTACCGAAACCGGTGTACGGAAGGTCGTAAATGGTTTTTGTGACCTGCCCACGGTAACCATCTAAGCCTGTGAGCCAGTTGTCCAGCGCCGTTTCATTGCGGGTAAGGTTATCGTTCACTTGTGACGCGGCAGGGTCTTTTACCTGGCCAACCTCCGTTATTCGACCCAGTGCATCGTACCGGGTATAACTAAATAAACCACCGGCTGCTTTCTGCCTCGCGTTACGACTTATTGCCAGCCGCCCCAATCTGTCGTACCAGAATTCTGTTTTACCGCCATCAGGACTTCTTTGACTTACCACACCATTCAATGTATTATAGCGGTATTGTGTTACCAGTTCGTGTGCCGGCACTTTCAGGTTAGCGGCAGCACGGGCCACTTCCACGCTGTCCAGCCACAATGAATCATAATTAGCACGTACCCCAGCAGGCGGCACCGTTTTTATAAGATTACCAGCCAAATCGAAATAGTACAGGGTATGATGGTATTCACTTACAGCATGCCGCACCGTAAACTGCTCCAGTTTATAGGCCTGGAGGCACTTAGCAACATAGCTGCTGTCAAAGTGGCCTTTTAATGAATCAAGGTATACATTGTACAGTTCCTGCGCCTTGCTGGCAATGATAAAGGTGGTATCGCTGCAATTATTTATGTCATCCAGCGCTACCGGTGGAAATACCGGTTCGGCACGACCGCAAAGGGTGAGAGTCTGCTCTTCGGGACAGAAATTAATGGTAGCGCCACATCGCGTCCTGTAATAAGCTTTTATTTGGTCATAGGTATAGTTGTTACCTGTTCTGCTATTAAAATATTGCTCGAAGAATGGTTTGCAATCCTGCCGTGGCTCCAGGAAGTATGGATCGGGTCTGCTCAAGGAAGGATAATTATCAAAACTCTCATGGAACATAAGGCTGTCGCCGGCGCCATACATCTTTATCCAGTCAACCTGCAAACTTTCTCCTACGTTGGCCTTTATAAAAGGATAAACGAGGCGGTAAATATAATGATGGCCATCACGCATCAATTCTTTTATTAACTGGCCATCGAAGTAAACCTGGAACCTGTCGGGTTTAACCACATATTTTACCGTGCGCCAGTCGTTGAAGTTCCTGCCTCCAAAGGCTGAATCATAATGCCGCACGCCCTGGAGGTTATAATATCCCGTCGCCCATTGTGGTATAAATGCTATATAAAAATCCTCTTCTCTATCATAGCCAGGATCATCGAGGCTATTGTTGTTTATAGCAAAATCAACATCCGTACCGCCAATATTTCGCACCCTTGCTTCCAGTGCGTATTCGTTCTGCACTCTCCACCAACGCTGGCTGCCATACGTAACTGCACCATACCGGGTTGAACTATCCGGATAAGGCATATGTATATAGCCATTACTGATAATGGAAGGTGTCTTCAGTTCATTGGTATTGAAACCCTGGTTAGTAGTGTTATAAACACCCCCTACAATCCAGTTAGCGATATTACATTGATGCGTATTTACAAGCGGGTCGGATAAAGAATTATATAAACAAACTGCATTGTTATAAATGGTCATTAATGAATCGCAGGTAATTCCGCCGGTATTTGTGCTGGTATCGGTATTACAAACATTTAAAGCAATACCATTGGCCAGATATAATGAATCAATCTGGCTGAAGTTATAACTGGTTCCTTTTTGCTGATTGAAATAATTGGAAAAATCTGTAGTACAGGTAGCAGACGGACATATTGCGTTTCCATTAACAAGACTCTGGTTATCGGGGTCATTAAAATCTTCGAAAAATTGCGTTATGCCGTTTACGTCCGACAGTTTCACCCAATCTACAGCAGCCTCCATTGAAGCAAACGAAAGAAATATTCCGGGTATTGGCCCTACAGGTTGACCATATAATCGCGGCACCTTCTGATATACCTTTATTAACCGTCCGTCTACATACTGCTCATAGGCTGTTTTAGTTACCCTCATTTTTAGTATATGCCAGTCGGCCAGGCTACCGGGCGCTGTAGCAATGGTTTGTCCTGCAATAAACTGGCTACGCCCATCTATAAAAGTTCCGCCGTTAATGGTATTACCATCGCTTTGGTATTCGCATATATATCCCCCGGCTGTTGTGGTGTCTGTACTATATACATTGAGAGAAGCAAGCAGCCATCCCGTTGTTCTTATACGGGCTTCCACCTGGTAACCATCCGGCAAACAAACGGATTTTCCGAAAAAGTTAACAGGCGAAACACAGCAATAGGCAGGTGTGCTATGATAACTATCAGGCAATTTAATTTGCCCATCCCTGAAAAGCTGATGGGGGTCGGTAACCTGAAAGCCGGTACCAACATAATACCAGCTGGTGGCCGCGGATGTCGATGCTTTATATCCACTCACTATCGATTGCAGTTCACTAACAGAATCAACCGGCATCTCACATCCTTTTGCAAAAGCAAGGTATTCATCCACCGTTTTTGCAAAACCAAACCGGTAGTTCATGAATTGTTCGTACAACAAGTTATTCCTTGTTTGTATAGAATCGGTAACCATACCAGCTAACGGGCTTATACCGGGGAATTTACTTCTGAATGCCTGGTCTGCTGTTTTAAACTGCTCACATCCTATGCAAATATCTCCTGTATAACACTGAAAGGCCGGCGGTAAGAACAAGGGCGATTCCAGGTAACTGCACGAAGCAGGCGGCGCCCCATTTACTTTACACAAACTCAACAACTGATTGAGCGCCGCATCGGTTACAGAGGTATTATATACTTTTTTCAAATAATCAGAAAAAGAACTATACCCCGATGCATTCTGGTACTTATTATAATAGCCGGCAATAGCTTCGCATTCACAATCTTCGGGTTTGTTATAGATGGGCTTGTTGCCAAAAACCGACTGCTGATCGTATGGTTTGGGCGCCGTTATTCTATATGAATTACAATTTATAAAATCGGTTATACCATGGGTTTGATTATAGTTATTGATCACCTCTTCAAAACTCCTGAACTGATTGGTACTTGAAGGCTTCACCGAACTGGCGCCGTATGGATGGTTCACATCAGATCCTTCCATACATACCTGTACCAGTTGAGGAATGATTATATCGGTTATACTGGCGGAATCACAAAAAGTGCATTTACTTAACTGTTGCATCCACTGGGTGACGTAGGCCTGGCAGTTAGACTGGTAATAATTATCCATCTTATTGCCTATTTCATTCTTGGCCTGGTTGGTATCTGATGGCAGCGTACCACCGGCAGCTTTAGCCAGTTCATCTGCATCACTGAAATGAGGTATAAATCCCCGATCCATCAGTTGGGCAGCGGTTAATGCTTTTGTGCAGGAATCTTTGATCCAGTATTTGTTAAGAATATTCCGCTTAACATCGAGGTACATCTGCCGGTAAGCGCGCCAGGCCATGTTCAGTTCACCCACACACATAGTATCAGGGTTCATGGCCCATGCATTATTACTATAAGTTTCAAAACAGGCCTGGTTATCGGTTCCCTTCTGGCACATGGTGGTAACACTGGCCACGGCCCACAGGCTGATGGTACCGCCATCGATCTTCCGGTAATTCAGCAGTGAATCTTTCAACTTGCTAAGAAAGAGCTTGTTCTTAAACTCCGCCATCGGATCTTTAACATCGGTACCGGCGCCGTTCAGGTGGGCCGGGAAACCACCATCTCTTATGGGATTGAGATATCCTTTTTCCTTCGCTTCCTGCCAGGTATCGGTTTCGGCAAAACGTTTATCCCATTCGTGGCTGGCTTTCAGTTGGTCATATCGCTGCAATTTGCAATACTCGGGATGCAAAGGCAATAACGCTTCGGCCCAGCTTAATTTAAACTTCTGCGCAAATACTTCGGGAGTGAGGTTTTGCGGCGGCACCAGTTGGCCGGAACCTTCGTCATATACCAGGTCAGGATTACCGTTAGCATCGAGGTAATTTGTCACATCCTGGAATTTAGCGGTGGTGTCGGGCGCATCGCCATCTGCCGAAGAAAAGAATATAGATAAGATATCGTTGTCGTTATCGATATTGGCATACTGGCCCGAAGAGGGCGTCATATCCATAAGCATATTACGGCGAATGTCGTTGGCTTCCGTTACGGTTGAATCGCAGAGCGCCGCACAATCTTCCTGTGCTTTGGCATATGCTGTTAAAGCCATGTTCCTGTAACCGGCCGTATCAACATCGGCAATACCCGATGTCTGTCTGAACCGCACCCAGAATTGGTCCCATGTACCCAGGCTGTCTTTACAACTCTGGCAGGTTGGCCTGCATTGTAATACACCGGCCAGCAATTGCCGCTGCTCCTGTATAAGATCATCGATTGTTTTACAGGTATTTGTTTTCAGGAAAATACTGTCGCGATAGTAATCCAATCCATAGCGGCTTACCGATAATTTTTTGGTTACTTCATAACTGCCTTCTTCCAGGAATTTTGTAAAAGAAAGCGAGAAGCCGCCGCTGTTGTTTTTGCATGAAGTATCTATCTGGCCAATCTGAAAATTATGGATCACCGTATCGAAAGGAGCGCCGCCCAGCTTTTGGTTATTGCAATCGTCGGTGATGGTGATCTGCAGATCGTATAAACACTCATAACAGATCTGCGCCTGTGTACACCCTTCCTGTTGCAGCGTTTGCGGGTCTAATTTATAAGTAAATGTATGGTCGCCGGCTTTGGATACAAGCAATCCTTTTTTATTCTCCATTACCCAGTCTTTAATAACGGTGGCCGATGGATCGGAAAGCTTTTCGGTGCGTGTGGCTGATGCATACGATGACAAGGTATCGAGTTTAATACTATCGGGCGGAACACCAGCCAATGCCGTGGCAATGGTCCTGCCGCGCATATCAGTATAGCTTACGCTATATTGGCCGTTTGCATCACGCACCATGGTTTTAAAATAATGGGAGAAGTGGCCAACTTCGGTACCAAACAAGGCATCCAGTTCGCGCTGGTCGGGTGTGCCGTAAAAGTATTTTGTTTCATGGCCACTGCCAATGCGGAAGGTTTTGCCTACACCGCTTTGCCGGCTGATGCGACTGGTATTATCCTGTGCATATTCTACTTCCGTAAACGGGTATCCTTCCGCATCGGGTATGTATTTATTAAACCCTGAATCGGCCAAAGGGTTGGCCGGGGAATAATATTGTGCTGCCCCGTTTGTTGTAGCCATAGCAGGCGCCCCCATAGTGCAATACAGATCGGCGCTGGCCAGCGTGTCATACAGGCTTTTGTCGTAACCGGAAGCGCTGTTCAGCCCACGGTTAAAATTTTTGGAGTAGCCAATAACCGAATTCAGCGTTGGGGCAGGCAGTACCTGTATCACTGGCCGACCCTGGTAATCGTAAAAATTTTCAGCTACAATGGTTTTTTCGATACTGTTATCTTTTGTAACTGTTTGGCGGGCACGCATGCTGCCATCGTAATACTGCACCACGGTTTTTCTTTTGCCTTCCTCGGCAAACGTAGTGGTAGCCTGCCAGTTTAACGGACGCTCATGTCCGTTATAATTGAATCGTCCTAACCCGTTTGTGTAATCCTTCCGCTCTCTTCCTGGAGGCATTAAAACCTTTCCGCAAACGTGAATTTGAAGTTGGCTTCAATACAAGGTGGTTTGAAAGAAGCAGGCTTGAATTTGATTTTTCATTCTATACCAATAATACCTACGATCAGATCGTGCAGCAGCCCATTACACCTGCAACCGGTTACACGGCAGCCAAGATCAATACAGGTAATGTAAAAAACTGGGGCCTTGAACTTATGGTAAAGGGCGCTCCAGTGGCTACCAAAAAATATCGTTGGGACCTCACCTTTACAGCGGCCAACCAGTTTTCAAAAGTTGTTAAACTGTATCCCGGTATTACCCAGAAATTTATCGATGGCAATCAGGGATTCCAGGTTTGGGCGAAAGAAGGCCAGCGCATTGGAGAAATACGTGCGTATGACTACAAGCGCGATCCCGCTGGCAATAGAATTGTCGCTGCCAATGGTTTCTATGCGCTGAGCGACGAGGTTACAAGCACCGGTAAAAATGTAAACCCCAAAGTATTTGGCGGTGTATACAGCGATTTCTCTTTTAAAGGTTTCAATTTCCATTTTGGCATTGACTACAAATTTGGCGGAAGCATTTTCTCTTATACCAACAACTACCTGATGGGTACCGGTGTAATAAAAGCATCGCTCCATGGCAGGGATGAGGCAACTGGTGGCATGGCCTACTATGAAGACAATGCTACAGGCGCCAAAGTAGCCTGGGAGCACAATAAACCGGCGCCCGCGAATGCACGCGACGGTATTGTGTACCACGACGGTATTGTGCTTGATGGGGTGAAAGAAGTGAATGCAGGTGGTACAGTTAAGTATGAAAGGAATGATGTTATAGTAGCTGCCCCCGCTTACTATCAAACATATATCAACGACAATAGCACATCATGGCCCCCCGACCGTTTGTTCAAAAACGATTACATTAAACTACGCGAAATTTCAATTGATTATGCCCTGCCAGCGAAGGTGTCGAACATGCTGAAATTGCAGAAGCTTTCGTTAACTGCCGCAGTAAGGAACCTGGGCTATTTGTACAAGACCGTGCCCAATATTGACCCCGAAAGTGCATTGGGTGCACAGGGATATATTGAGAACTCATTCTATCCTTCCATCAGGTCTTTCATTTTTGGTGTAAACGTTAGTTTCTAAAAGCTTCAAAAGAAAAATTATGAAAAAAATATTTATAGGGATGATTGCTTTTTCACTTGCGCTTGCTTCGTGTAAGAAGTCGATTGAGAAAGAATTTCCCAACCCTGAGAATTACGATAAGACCGGCAACCTGTTTGCCGGCATGTTTACCAAAACGCTTTACTCCTGGAAACTGTATGTACAGGACTATGGCGAATGGTGGTGGGATCTGGCAGGTAACGGTGGCGTGGGAGTTGCAGGCTATTCGCAGGTAAGTCAACGTTATATTACCGACCGGTATGCCTGGTTCTCAACTTTTGACGACCTTACCGGCACCACTGCTTTCGGCTCTTATCCACAGCTTTGGTCAAACAGGCTGGGCGCTTTTTACGGCAGCGTGAACACCTGGGCCGTTATTAAAGACAATATAGCAGCGGTGTCGGGCACTGACCTCGATGACAACGAGATCTACTATTCTCTTACAACCGTTATGAAGGATTATGCAGCGTTGCTGGCGGTTGACTTTTATAACAACATTCCTTATTCAGAGGCATTTAAGGGCAAGGACAGGGTGTTTTTCCCTAAATATGATGACGCAAAGGAAATTTATAAAAGCGTGATGGACGAGTTGAAAAAACTATCCGAAGACCTGCCTGGCCAGTTCAATAAAATGTCTGTATCGGCCAAAGCGGTTTTCAAAGTACAGGACATTGCGTTTGCAGGTGATGTGAACCAATGGGTGCAATATATAAATAGTATCCGATTGAAATTTGCCATACGCATTTCCGGTGTGGAAGAAGCATTTGCCAAATCACACATCCAGGATGTGCTTACAAAAAATAACCTTCCCACGAAGGACCAGGTATGGCCACTGCCCTATGCATTGAAAGCCGATGCCGGTGGTGAGTGGATCCGTGGTATTGGCGAATCCTGGCATACTACCTTCATACCTGATGTTATTATGAGGAGAATGAATAGGAACAGTACAATTTATGAGCCCGGCATAGATGACCCACGGCTACCTGTTATAGCAATGCCTACTAAATTCAGCGATTTGACTGTTACACCTGCGGTTGGCGATTACCGGGGGGTAAACTATAATGCCGATGGTCAGAAACCTGCTTATGTTGCCGGCGAAAAGTATTATACAGGCGGCGTTATGGGCGACCTGAACGAGCATCTTAAACAGAACTCTCGTTCTATGTACAACCTTGCCACGTATCACCGGAATGAAACCTTTCCGGTATACATGATGTCGCTGGCCGAAACAGATCTGTTGCTGGCGGAAGTTGCGCTCAAAAACCTGGGTACAACCGGTAAAACGGCTGCAGCGCATATCAAAGATGCAATCACTCATTCTACCAATTTCTGGTATACGTTAAACCAGAAAAGCCCCTTTGCTACCACCGCGCCAATCATGCATCCGACCAAACCTTCAGCATCGATCATCAATACCTATGCTGATTCAATTGCTGCCAGGTTTGATAGCCGAACGAATACCGAGGATAAAATGGAATTGTTGATGCAACAGAAATATGTTCACCTGAACCTGATGTGCCCTTACGAGTTGTGGGCGGAGTTAAGAAGAACGCGGCATCCAAAACTGGAGCCTATGACCTTCAATGCAAAAGTAATGAAGCCGCTTCCGGAACGTTTACGGTATCCTACCGATGAACAGAAGACAAACCCCGATAATTACGCGACTGTAAAAAGCCAGGACAACTTTACCACCCCGATATTCTGGGTGCCTGCAAATTTGAGAAGTGTAAATCCTTACTGGGATAATTACAATTACGAATAGCCGAGGCGCACAACATACGCAATTTTTGTAAAACCCGCTGTAATGGCGGGTTTTGCTTTTTAGATGCTACACCTCTCCCCTTTCAAATAACTCCGCTATATAAAAAAAGCAACCACACAGCCAGTTGGCTGCGGGTTGCAGTTATCAATACAAAAAATCCATACTCGTATGGTAATGGGCGCTAATTATTGTATGAGTTCTATGAACAGTTGAAAGCGTTTGTAACGCAGTTGTACATTGCTTCGTAGTACAAGCAACTGACCAATCCTTCAAGCCATTCCACCTGCGGCGCAAACTGGCCGATTTCCACACATCAGGTATTGATCATGTTGACGGGTATCCTAACGGCTTTTTTCCAAGGCAAGCCTTTATGGCGTATAACCACGTGCTTTGCCTGGTTGAAGCCGCTTATCGGTTATATACCGACCAGCAGACACAACGCGTATTAATTACATTGCTTTAGTAAACTGTTGAACTCGTTTTTGCTTATATGTTGAGATAAGAAGAGAATTATCTGCCTTTGGCGGGCAGATGTTTTGAAAACCCCAGACTTTTCTTAGAATGTGCTTAGCATTGTTCGCAAACCACCAAAGATCTTACGAAGAACGATAAACTATGCCTTTGCTCAGTCCCGCAGAAAGGCAATAGCATTCTAAAATGTCTCAACATGTCAAAGATGCTTTAGCGTTATGAGAACGCTTTTATTAATCGTTTCAAGGTTCCGGTTAACAGATTGGTTTTCCGGTCTTGTTGCGGGACCTATATCGTTATAGAAACCAAACCCGATGCCTACATCCATCTAATGCAACACCCTTTATACTTCAAAAACCCTGCCCTTTATGCGAAAATTAACTTGATGATGATCAAGTTCGCTTGCCCGCTCCTGCTTCGTTCCCGGTTCGTTCTTCGTTAACCTTTGGGCTACCCATTTGCTACCCAAACGCTACCTCTTTCATAAAGAAAAACCAGTTTTTTACTACCTTTTTACTACCCCCAGTCATAGGGAAAATGGTAGTAAAACGGTAGTAAATGGGTAGTGTTTTACTGGAAAAAAGGTATAGAATGGGTTAACAAGGAACGAAGGAAGAGCGAAGAAAGAAGAACTTAACACTTCAGCAGCCACATAACGTAAATCAAACACATTGCTTTTGTCACAGTCCGCTCCCTACCTAATAGAGGTTTACTTAAGGTTAAATAAAGGTTGTAATGAGGTTTGGTTGCCCTGCAGGAGCAACAAAGGAGCAGCAAGGGGTAACCGCAACCTTACTACAACCTTAGCAAAATAGCAACAGGGGAGCAAGCAGGGAGCAACAAGGGAGCAACAAACAGCATGCAAAGAGCACCAGGGGAGCAACAGGGGAGCAAGAAAAGCGGAATCACGTTGCCTCGTCCTAAAAAAACTATACACTTTAAAATTAAAATGTATGGTAGAAAAGGATCACGAACAAACATTCAAAGGCCGTTACAGTGCTAAAGG
>JANUBW010000005.1 GCA_024809215.1 Niastella sp. OAS944
TCTGCAAGGGGCGTAAGAGACATCAGCTTCTTCTTATTCAGACTCGCTAAAATCTATGCGTAACAAACTAATCCCCCAAGAATTTGACTTGATCCGGGATTGGCTGAAATACTTCGTTTACTTCGTCAGTTAGAAATGTGCCAATTTTGTGGTAGTAGCTTATTCCCTTCGGGAACACTAATTTTTGTAAATTTTCTTTTATCTCTACTCGGCCTGAATCCCATAGCAACGGGAGTTCCAGCGAAATATTGATGGCCCATTCGAAGGTATTACAGGATGTACTGATATTCATGGATTATCTTGAACCTGTTCCTGAAGCGCTTTTTCCAGAACCGTCCTATTATTTTCGCCCCATGTTTCGAGTGCAAGGATGATAGGGAGCAAGCTTTGACCCAATGTGGTAAGTCCATACTCAACTTTAGGGATTTTAGTATCGAAAACTTTCTTGTCCACAAACCCGTGCTTTACCAGTTCGTTAAGCTGATTTGTCAATACACGTCTGTCCGCAGTGCCTATCTTTCGTTGTAACTCACCAGGTCGTTTTAGGCCTGCTGAAATGTAATAGATCAGCATGAGTTTCCATTTACCGTTCAATAATTCTTTGAACAGGTGAAGGCCACAATCTAACCTGAGTGGAATCTTCTTTTCATACATAATTTCCTGTATTGTATATCCTAATCAGTATAGTGATTAATTTATGCGTACTTGACTTCGGTGCTGAAGTGAGATAGTTTTGCCTTAAATAATCGAAAATATGATCAAATTTTCATTTTTAATTAAAAAGCTGCCGGAGATGAGCTTTGAAGCATTCGTCGATCATCACAAAAATAAGCACGCTCCATTATTTTCCTCCATATCCGAGGCGCAGCAATACGTTCGTAAGTATGTAGTAAGCCACCCGATCATTGAACCGGGTTTTCCAGAACCTGCATACGATGCTATCACAGATATCTATTTCGACTCATTTGAAGATTATCGACAATTTTTTTCATCAGAGAATTTCCTGAAAAATGTTGAACCGGATCACGCCAAATTTTTCGACATGAGCGAAGTTGTTATGTTGGTCACGAAAGAAACTACCATAATATCTGATCTGAAATCGTCATGAACATTTAACTGCTGAAGCCGTCTTTTCGTCTGATCTGGTAAGCAGATCAGACGAAAAAGCCCTTTCAAAATGCATGTTATTTGACTATAGGGAAGTTGCCTCCGTCAATAGTGAAATTCGTGCCGGTGATATAAGAAGCCGCAGGCGAAACCAGGAAGTTGATTAGCTCCGCCGTTTCTTCCGGCTCAGCATTCTTCCCATTGGTATACCACCAACCCTCTCAAAAAGCTTTCTTGTCATTTCCTCTACAGTGATGTTGCTTTGCTTTGCATAATCTTCCAAAAAGGTTTTCATTGCATCGGTTTTATTTAAGCCTGGAGATACTGTAATGACCCTTATCCCTTTACCAGCTACCTCTGTAGCTAATGCTTTACTATAAGCATTCAATGCAGATTTAGCAACGCTATAAGCCATTGTTGACTCCCATATAGGGAACTGGCTGCTGGTAGAGGATATGTGAATGATCACACCACTTTTTTGATCTAACATTTTAGGTCGGTGAAAGCAACATCTGCACGGTTCACGATCCGTTTGCTATACAATATCTGCCCGTTAAGATTGGATATAACGATGCGGTATTTCTTTGCTGTACTTAAACCTTTAATGTTGACAGACGTAGTAAACGGATTGGGATAAGCCGTGATTATATGACCGGGATTATCTGCATCTACAATGCCCGTGGGTTGCTCTTTGTGAATGGTAATACTATCAATGGCGGTTTGCGAAGTATAACAGGTTTCGCTGGTACGCATTTTTCACATATACTTTATTATCTCCTGTAATGAAGGAAGTAGCCTGAACGGTCACTGTATTTTGTGCACTCTCTGTCTGCAACAGGTTGGTAAAATTGTTATCCCATGCAAAAGTATAACGGGGATCTTTACCGCCACCGCTGTCATTTGTGGCTGCGATGGTAACCGGGTTGCTGACAACCTGTAACGTGCTTGCGCTTAAATTCACATCAGGCGTTACCGCCGCCGATACGGTGAAGCTGGCGTTGGTTGACTGTGTACCGCTTGTATTGGTATAGGTAACTACCATATTTTTTATACCTGCCGTTGAAAGGGATATCATTACAGTGCTATCAGCCAACACACTTAAGACTGCACCGCTTACAGTTACCGTAATGGTGGTGGGCGCCGCAGGCAAATTGGTTAGCTTTACTTTCACAGCGCCCTGGTTGCTGCAGTAAGAACCTAACAAACCGCTAAGTACAGGTTTTGGCGGAGCTCCAATTGGATCGGCCTGGATACCTGTTTCGTGTGTTTGGGTTTTAACCGGAAGATTGAAATCAAAATAGATAGAAGCCGAATTTTTTATCACGTCGTTCACCTGGACGTTCTTTGTTTTAAGCCGGTAAGAGATGAATCCATGACTGGCAGGTTCATTTATGGCGCTGTGCGGCAACAGAATGTTATTAAAACGCCATGTACATTTATTGCCGTCCGCTATCTGCAATGAATAAACATGACTGGCGCCAATCATTTCGATCGAACTCCAATCGAGTTTTTCATCCAGTGTGTCTCTTACTATAATACTGAAGGCAGTATCTGTACCCATGTTTTGAAAGCGGATGACATAGCTGAGGTAACCGTTCGAAGCTTCACTGAGGGTAACATGTCCGCCATGATTTTCGTTTTTGTCGTTTGGGTCATAAGAACCGGTGGCAACACGAATCACTGAATCCTGGTTATCGGCGAGCTGTTGGTCCTGTGCAACGGGTTCAATAAATGCTTTGAACCGGAGCGTATCCATGACATTTACCAAAGGAGGCGCTCCAACGGCCAACGATAGGTCAATGGCCACTTCCTGGAAAGGATTCAGGTTGCTGAAATTCCAAAACAATGAGTCGCCGCTTACGCGGTCGGGCATTGGTGTAGCGCTGCTCATTGTAGTGCGGTTATCTTTCAGCATGTATACGTAACCCGTTGCCACAGTATCGGTACCGCTGTTTTTGTAATATATTCTGAAAGCAGTGTTGAAACCGGGCCTTACCGGTTTGGCGCCGTATGTACGGCAAAATAGGGATTGGCAACAGTTACAATAGTGGTATAGGTACCGGTATCTACTTCGTTTTTAAATGTGCCATTATATGGAATACTTACACGGTTGTAATTCGTTTTCTCGCTTTTGACGGATACTTTGTCATAACCCGGTTCGTTGGCATCCCTTATACCATTGGCATTTAAATCGAGAAACACATTTCCTTTAATGATGTTGGACAGTCCCAGTTTAACAAACCATAAACCCTGTCCCTTTCCACTTGCCGGTGCGGCATCACCGTCGGAAGACCCGCTGGAGGCGACCAGCAATCGTTTTCCATCCATGAAAAACAATTCGCCAGGTGTATCCTCGCCCGAACCGCCAAGGCATTTCCGCCATTCCAGTGCCCCATTGTTGCCTACATGCACTATCCAGATATCAGAATAAAAAAGAATGGTGGTAGATGTATCTCCTACCAGGGTATCGCTTTTATAATGATTCCCGCGTACGTCACCATCGTTGTTCGACTGGGTTATAGCTAGTAATGTATATCCATTGCCGTCGGCATAGATCCGGGCCGGTAGGTCGGTGCCCGATCCGCCTAAACTTTTTTGCCAAACAAGGTTTCCCGAAGAAGACAGGCTAACTACCCATGCATCACGTACGCCATGAAAGCCAGAAACATCGCCATCGGAAGAGTTTGTTTCGGCCGAAAATATCAGTTGTCCGGATTGATCGATCAATAATTGCGAAGGATTCTCATTAGCCGAGCCGCCAAGGGCTTTCTGCCATAGCAATTGCCCGGTGTTGGACAATTTGACTAACCAGCTATCGTAACCGCCATGAAAGCCAGATACATCCCCATCATTTGAGTTGGTGACAGCACTTATCACCAGGCTACCGTCAAAGGAGCTGTAATCCATACCGTATAAACGCTCGCTTTTGGAACCGCCAAAGCTCTTTTGCCAAAGCAGGTTCCCGGTTTCATTGAATGATACGATCCATAGATTCTGGTCGCCATGTGCACCGGTAATATCTCCACTATTCGATGCTGTTTGGGCCAGCACTGCATACTTGCCAGTTTCCATGCGTATCAATCCCCCAACCTGTTCAGATGCAACACCACGATGCGAACCGGGTCTGATTGTAAATTTTGTTCCAATCGATTTTGTCTCATCACTATTTGATGCAACTTTTATTTAATGCTGATAGCGCTCATTGTTTAGATGTCGCAAATACCCGTACTTTGAAATACCAGTCTACAATAAAAGTAGCTTCATATCCTTTCAAAAAAGGTTACAAGATTTCATTTTTCCGCTGAAACTTTCCTGTTGCCCGCTAACATACCTCTTAACTGATTGACCCTTATCAGTTCATGGAGACAGAATAGTCAGTACTCATAATAAAGGTTGCATTATTATTAAATCTTAAAATTTAAGTTATGAGAAAAATGGTACTATACAGAAAGTCAATACTTTTTGGCTGTCTTTTTTTGGGGGCAGCCATAGGTTTTACCCAGGTCACTGAAAAATGGGTACAAAGGCTAAATGGAAATGCAAATGATAACGACGAGGCGCTTGCATTGGTGATGGACCGTAAAGGCAACGTTATTGTAACAGGTTTTAGCATTAGCAACAGGACGGGAGCCGACTATGCCACTGTAAAGTATGACAATAATGGAGACGAAAAGTGGGTAACAAGGTATAATGGCCCTGGCAACAGTTTCGATTACCCATTGGCTATTGCCGCCGATCATAAGGGTAACGTGTATGTTACGGGCACGATTGCCACTAGTACCGGCGAAAACGAAATTGCCACCATTAAGTACGATGATGATGGAAATACAAAATGGGTTCAACGATTTAACGGACCGGGTCTCGGATCCGATCAGAGTAATGCCATTGCGGCTGATAAAAAGGGCAATGTGTATATAACAGGTTCTATTGTTGGCAATGGAAACCAATCCGATATCGTCACCATTAAATACGACAAGAATGGAGATTCAATGTGGGTAAGAACCTATAACGGCCCGGGTAATGGATACGATAAGGCAAATGCCATTGCAGTTGATGATGAAGGCAATATATGTATAACAGGCTTTAGTACAGGCAATGGGACCGGCTTAGATATTACCACTATTAAATATAACGAGGATGGTGATGTGGAATGGGTGCAGCGCTATAATGGTTCTAATAATAGTACAGACGAGGCACACGCGCTGGCCATAGATTCGCATGGCAATGTATACGTAACAGGCTCTGCTGATCAGGTAAATGGAAACTATAGAGACATAGCCACGATCAAATACAATAATGCAGGCCAGCAGCAATGGGTGGCAACTTATAACCGTGACCATGAAGCGGGAACGGCAATAGCGCTGGATGATGCGGGAAATGTATACCTGACCGGCGTAACGGGACCTGGAACAGAAGACGCTGACAATGACTATGTCACCATCAAATACAATTCCGCAGGTATGCAGCAGTGGGTAGCAATTTTCGCGAGTCCCGGCGACGCCCCGAATGGAGGAGCCTCTAAACTTGTGCTGGATGCAAATGATAATGTTTATATTACGGGTGCCAGTGCATTCCAAAATGGGTTAGATTATGCTACCGTCAAATACAATACAAACGGAGCGCAACAATGGGTAGCCATTTATAATGGCCCGGGAAATGGCAGAGACCTGGCAACAGGCGTAGGCCTGGATAAAAAGGGCAATGTATATGTAACGGGATTAAGTGAAGGCAATGGAACCGGATTCGATTATACCACCATCAAATATGAACAAACCCCTGTGCTAACCAGGTCCCGTACTCATCCTGAACAGAATACCAAGGTTGTTTTGGACGCAGCATCCTCTAAATTACATGCAAAAGCTTTCCCCAACGCATTCACTGAATTCATCAGCCTGAAATGGAGTGGTAGAAATAATCTGGTAGATATTACCATTACCGATGAATTGGGAAGATTGATAGTAAAAAGAACTAATCTGCCTGCCAGTGGATCCATACAAACCGGCCATGGGTTCCGGCCAGGTATTTACTATGCAGAAATTGTGCAGGGAACTGAAAGGGTAATTCTGAAGCTTATCAAACGTTGAAAACGAGCCCTGCGAATTTTGGCAATGCCCATGGTAGGAATAGCTCAGATACCTTCTAATCTGGATAAGGTTTTTCAACGTAATTACGATAAAGAACAGCGTACTGCCAGCATGGTAATACGAACTAAAGAAATAGGTATTCGTAAAGTACTCGGTGCTTCAGCAACCCGTGTTGCCCTGCTGCTCTCAAAAGATTGTATCAGCCTTGTATTGGTAGCTATTATTATCGCTTCACCTGTAGCCTGGTATTGCATGAATATATGGTTGCAGAATTTTGCTTACCAGATCCACATAGTGGGTGGATGTTTGTAACAGCAGGTTGTGTGGCCATTGCAATTGCCTTAATAACCGTAAGTTTTCAGTCGTTGAAAGCTGGATTATCTAATCCGGTTAATGCACTAAGAAGTGAATAGCATGCCGATATTCGCCCCGACGAAATTGAACAAGGCATCCGTTAACCAGCGGATGCCTTGTTATTAACTTTACTCCTTCGATATATTTATCAATGCTCTTCTGTTACGACTGCGGCCATCAGGATTATCGCGGCCATCGATCAATTCCAATTCAAGCGGACAACAGGCTCCGAATGATTCAAAAGTAATGCGGCTGGCTTTTACTCCTTTGTTAATAAAATATCGGGCGCATGACCTGGCGCGCCGGTCCAGAAAGCTTCTTATTGTATTCATCGGTGCCCTTGCCATCTGTATAGGCCGAGATCTGGATCGTTGAAGAAGGAAATTGCGCCAATACAAGGCAAACTGAATCTAGTTTGTTCTTAGCTTCCGTTTTCAGTTTGCTTTTGTCAAAATCGAAATATACGGTAACTACATTCTCTATATTTAAAATGAATTTTTTAACAATATACATATCGGTATTGATTAACTGATTAGTGAGCAGGTTCGCCTCAGCGGTATCAATAATTTTTACAACATCAGTGCTGTCATTATAATATTTTTTAGTAATGGTGATCCGGTAATTAGAATAATCATTATGAATGGTATCAAACAAATAGTTGCCTTTGTCATCTGTTTTTGTTGACCACGTTTTGCCAGATGGGGCTGTTAAAACAATAGAAGCATCGGCAATGGGACTATTATCCTTATGATCACGTACCAGTCCGGTTAACCGTTTGTTTCTGTTAACAGTCGCTGTTTCGGCTGAAGAACCCATAAAAAAAGGATATGCTCCTGTTAATGGCCTGAAGATGTATTATGAGATCTATGGTACAAAAACAGGTACTCCGCTGTTACTATTACACGGGGCATTTTCCGGTATCGGTACTTCCTTTGGAGAGCTGATCCCTTTTCTTTCAAAAGATCGGCCGGTAATTGCTGTAGAGATGCAGGGGCATGGAAGAACGGCAGACATAGACCGCGCTATTAGTTGTGAGGCGCTTGCTGATGATGCAGCTGCATTACTTAAATATCTTCAGGTGTCTGGTGCCGACGTCTTTGGCTATAGCCTGGGCGCAGGAGCTGCTTTACAATTGGCTATCCGGCATCCGGAGGTTGTTCATAAATTAATTCTAACATCAGTTAGCTATACTTTTGAAGGTGTTTTTCCGGAACTTATAGCTGGCATGAGCCAACTTACTCCTGCTATGTTAGAAGGTTCACCCTTTAAGCGGGAATATGACAGTCTTGCGCCCAGAAAACAGGATTTCGCAAAACTGGTTGAGAAAATGAAAACTTTTAACTCGAAAAAGCAAGACTGGAGTGCCGAAAGTATTAAGAGTGTAAAAGCCCCTGCCCTGGTCATGATTGGTGATGCAGATATCATACAGCCTGAGCATGCTGTAAAAATGTATAAATTACTTGGCGGGCACGGACTTGGTGACATGATGGGATTACCTGCATCTCAACTGGCAATACTTCCAGGCACTTCGCATATTTCGGTTATGCATCAAAGCTCTTTGCTTTCTTTGATCATACCTGCATTTTTGAATGCTGAGGGCGCAAACACCAATAAGTAACCGGCGTTTAAATACAACAAAGGCCCGCGAAAGCGGGCCTTGTAAAGTTATTAGTGCCGTAGTAGTTTATTAATACACCACTTCGGAACATTCTTCTATTGATTATAATTATTAATGAGCTTTTGCACCCGCACTTACTCCATGATGTTTGGTGCCTATGTGTGCACCCGCACTGCATGAGCTAATGGATGCACCAATAGCCACAAGCATAACAACAATTATTGCAATTTTTTTCATTTTATATGTTTTAGAATATATAAATAAAAAACTGTGCCGCAGCTTTGCACAGTTCGGCTGCTGCTTTTAACTACTTAATAAACAGGTTGGAAAGCTTGCCTGAATCACAGATCCAGCCACTGTTTAAATTGTTCCGCCCGTTCCTCACTTACAATAATATCTACACTTTCTATAGGCGGCGGGTTAAGGATAATGTTCACCCGGTTGCGGGGGAGCTTGTGCATTTCTTTAATAGCGGTAATGCTGATAATGAATTTGCGGTTGATGCGGAAAAAGTTGTCCGGTTGCAGCTGTGGCTCCAGGCTGCTGATGGTTTCTTCTATGATATAGCGTTGCTGGCCTTTGGTCACCATATACAGATATTTGTCCGATGCCATAAAATAGGCCACCTCGTCCATCTGGATGGTTTTGATCAGGTTGCCGATCTTCACCATAAAGCGGTTGCGCAATCTGCCGGCGGCAGGTGCTAAACCAGTGGTGGGTACAGGAGTTGTCTGGCGAATATTGGATAGTTTCTGCAGGGCGGCTCTTACGTCTGCTTCATCAAACGGCTTTAGCAGGTAGTCTATACCCTGGTGCTTAAATGCCTGTAGGGTATATTGGTCGTAGGCGGTGGTGAATATCACGGGACTATTCACATTTACTTCGCTGAAGATGCCAAAGCTTTCCCCATCGCCCAGGTGAATATCCATGAAAATAAGATCGGGTTTGTGGTGCTGCAGCCAGTTAACGGCGGCGGCTACGGTCTCCAGGCTGGCGGTAATTTCTATCTGCGCGTCTATGCGGCGCAGCATATTTTGCAGCGTGGTGGATGCTAGTTCCTCATCTTCTATGATCAATATTTTCATTTGCTTCGTGGTGCCGGTGGTTCTACCTGGCGCACAAATATAAAAAAACTCCGGCGGGTGCAATACCGGCCGGAGTTGTGCTATTCTGTAACTGCTGGCGTAGGGCTACAGCAGGTTAGGATTATTGGCGATGGCGCTTTTGGGAAAGCGCAGGGTATATCGGAAATCATTCTGTTCCAATTTGAAAGTGTCACCGTTTACTTCGTGTTGTATGGTTGGTTGTCCATAGCGGCGCAGGTCGTACCAGCGGTGGCCTTCCTGTGCCAGTTCTCTTTCGCGTTCGGCTATTATTTCTTCCAGCAGCGCTTGTTTGTTAAGGCCGTTTACGCGGGTGGCTTCAGTTTGATAGTAGGCTGGTCTCAGGCGCTTCACTTTCAGGGCCAGCAGGTGTTCACGGGCTGCTGTTAAATTATCCGTTTGCAGCGCCGCTTCTGCCTGTATCAGGTACAGCTCTCCATTGCGGAAAGATATTTTCAACGCATCGCTGTTACCTTTCAGGGAAACATAGTCGCCACCGGATTTTCTGAAATACAGCGGATAACGCAGATCGTTCTGCTGATTGTATATGGTGAGCAGGTGGTTGGAGATATAAGCCACATTGCGCAGGTCGTATGCTTTTTCCATAGACATAATGTTTTCTGCACTCTGATAGTGGCTGGGCAAACGGGTTGAAGTGTTCAGGTCTTCCAGGGCATTGTTCATAGCCAGCGCCGCTGTAGCGGCTTCCTGTGCCAAGGTCCATTCACCTCTGAATTCCCTTACCCTTGCCAGTAGTGCAAGCGCGGCACGTGTGGTAAACCGGTAGTTCTTGCCTGTCTCAAAATTGTCTGTATTCAGCAGTTGCCTGCCTGCTGCTATGTCTGCCAGTATTTGTGTGTATACGGCTTCTACAGTTGCGGGTGCATAGTTCTGCTCCAGGTCTATTTTTAATGCCAGTGGTACGCCTCGCTCTGTACTGGCAGTAGCTGCATTGTAGGGTTTGGCATACAGGTTCAGCAGTTCAAAATGAGCATAGGCGCGCATCAGGTAGGCTTCTCCTTTCAGTTGTGCGGTTACGGTGTTTTTACCAGCTTCATTCTCTACTTCGGCTATTACCTGGTTCACGTAGAAGATGGTTTTATAAAAACCTTCATATGCAAACTCCATGGTCACCGGGTCGGGGTTTGCATCCTTCCAGTTATAAATGTCTCTATAGTTGGGATATTCAGTTGAGTACTCGTCCAGCACAAGCTCGTCTGTACGTAAAGACAGCAGGGATTTATGTGCAGGAAAACTAACATAGGCTGAAGTCATCAGCGCACGAAAGTCGTCTTCGGTTTTAGGTATAACGCGGCCCACCGGTTCTATATCCAGGTATTTTTTACAGCTGGTAGCGCCGGTAACGAGTGCAAAAGCTGCTATAATTGTTATGATCTTGTTCATGATGTTGTTAATTAAAAAGTGGCGTTTAATCCAATAGCAAAGCTTTTGGTAATGGGTTGTGCGTAAATGTTGCCAAATGTTTCCGGATCAAAATAGCCGTCGTAGCTGGTACCAAATACAAATGGGTTTCTGGTTTCTACAGACAGTCTCAGGCTGCTGGCCCTCATTTTGCCGGCTATAGCAGCTGGCATAGTATAGCCCAGGCGTATGCTGTTGATGCGTACATAGCTCAGCTTTTTTGCAAACAAGTCCCACTGTTTGTAAGAGCCAACAGGGTCTTGTGAAAACATCCAGGTGTAGGCCATCCAGCGGTCGCCTCCATAGCTTTCTTTACCAAAAGCGGCAGGTATGCCTTCTCTCGATTTAGAATAGTTCAGTCCACGGTCTAATAAAGCAGGATTGTACGCTGGTGTGCGTTGGCGCCATTGGTCCAGGTTGAACAGGGCCGATACTGCCAGGTCAAAACTACCCAAACGGAAGCGGTTGGTGATACCACCTGTATACTTAGGATCGGTATCACCGATATAAGTATACAAACCCTGGAACTGCTGCGGTGTAAGGCGTGTAGCCAGTATTTCACGTGGGAATATGTCGGCATAAGGATCGTACAACTGATAGAAGTCTTCCATCGACAATGTTTTATCACCTTGTTTGAACAAAGGAAGACCATTGGCATCTACACCGACAGTAGGCAATACAAACAAAGCGTTTACTGCATATCCTTCTTTAGAAGGCATGAAATCGCTGGCGCGCACTTTTTGTCTTTCTACCCTGCTTTTGTTATGAGAAATATTGAAGTCGGTATACCATTGGAAACGGCGGGTATTGATGTTCCTGGTGCTGATGCTCAGTTCCAGACCTTTGTTGGTTATGCGTGCAAAGTTAGAGCTGGTGTATTCAAAACCATTTTCCAGTTGCAGTGCTTCTGTACCAATCAGGTCTTTGCTATTACGGTGATAATAGTCGAAGGTGATTTGAACGGCATTTTTAAACAGACCCATATCCAGGCCGGCGTTTACAGTGGTGGTCTTTTCCCATCTCAGTTTGTTATTGGGCGGGCTTGTTACATTGATGGTTGGTTCACTGTTGCCAGGTAGTATGGTGCCAACGTTGTAGTTTCCTACTACAAAAGGCGACGTGTTCTTGTCTATGTTGCCCTGTATACCGTAAGAGCCGCGTACGCGCAGGTTGGTGATCCAGGCAATATCTTGCATAAACGCTTCTTCTCTTACGTTCCATGCGCCAGACAAAGAGTAGATAGGCAGGTATTTGTATTTCGGATCTACACCAAACAGGTCCGACCCATCAAAACGAATGCTGCCATACAGGGTATACTTACGGTTGTAGGTATAAGAGAGTGTAGCATAGGCCGACACAAATGCATTCTCCACAAACGCTTTCTGATAAGCGCGGAAATCGGCGTTGCCAGCCATATCTGCGTTCGGGAAAACAATATTCTGCGTGGTTCCGGTTTGTTGGTTGTACCCAAAACCTTTGCTGAAGACATCTGTGTTCTTGTTTCTTCTCAACTCTGTACCCAGCAAGGCATCTATTTCGTGCTTCCTGTTGAATACTTTGTTGTACTCCAGCATATTCTTCCAGTTGTATTGGAAGAAGGAGGTATGCTGGTTTTGAATGGTTCCACCTGCAGGCAGGTAATATTCGTATTTGCGTGTAGCGGAGTTATAGTAGCGGGTAGTTTCACGCAGCTTGCGCAGGAAGTAAGAGTTGGTACCTGCATAGCGTTCAATACCTGTTTCGTCAAACTGCAAACCCAGTTCAGAGCGCAGTTTCAGTGAAGGCAATATTTTGTAACTGGCAGTAAACAGGCCCTTCATGCTGTTGTTTTTAAGCTGGTAGCGGGTATTGTCTCTTTCTTCAATAATGTTGAAGGGAAGATATACATCACCACTTAAGTTGGCCGTACCAAAGATATCCTGGTCATACACATAGTTGCCGTTGGCATCTCTTACCGTTAAATAAGGGTTCACATTGCGTGAGTAGCGTGATGGACTGGTATTGCCATCTATCTCGGTCAGATAGTTGTTTCGCGTAGTGTTGGTACCAAACAAAGCTACACCCAGGTTTAATTTAGAAGAGATATTGAAATCGGTTTTCAACGTTACGTTATACCGTTTCAGACCTGTACCCACAGTAGCGCCTTTTTCGTTATAGTAGCCGCCAGAGAAATAATAGTTGGCCTGGTCGTTACCACCAGACAGGCTAAGGCCGTATTGCTGGTTTACAGCCGTCTGGTACAGTTCGTTGCCCCAGTTGGTATTGTTGCTGCGCAGATCGTTAATAGCCTGTTGTGTAGTAGCGCTCAGTGCGTTAAAGCCATTGGATCTGTATTTGGACAGTTCACCTGATTTGTTCAGTATCCTGGCTATAGCACCCTGACCTTCGCGGTAGGTAAGATTCTCGTCCTGGGCCAAACCCAGTTCAAAATCTACTTTTTCGCTGGCATTCATCAGGTTCAGCTTGTCAAAATCGGGGCGTTCTGCAATAAAGGTGTTGGCTGTAAAGTTGAGAGCTACAGGACCTTTCTTACCTTTTTTCGTGGTGATCACAATTACTCCATTAGAAGCCCTGGCGCCATAGATGGCAGTGGCAGCAGCATCTTTCAGTACGGTAATGTCTGCAATATCATCGGGGTTCAAACCGGCAATAGGCAGGTTGCGCAGCTGATCAATGTTGTCTTTGTCATAGCTCACAGGCAGGCTGGTACCTTCAAGTGGTATACCATCCAATACCCACAGCGGGTCTTGTGTTGTAAGTGAGGCTGTACCGCGTATCCTGATCTTAGGAGCAGCGTTAGGGCCGCCGTTCACCGACGTTACAGCTACACCGGCTACCTGGCCTTCCAGCATCTGGTCTATACCCGATACGCCTGTCTGGCGTATTTTATCGTAGTCTACTTTAACGGTAGCGGTCGTGTTCTTACGGCGCGATATGCCGGTATAACCGTTTACGATAACAGCCCCCAGTGTATTGCTGTCTGTGGCCAGGCGAATAATGATTGTTTTCTTATTGGTAATATTTACCAATAAAGTATTGTAGCCCACACTGCTTACTTTCAAATAAGTGGTGCCTGCGGGTACTTTCAGGCTAAAGCGACCTTCAACATTGGTAACGGCGCCCATCACCGAATTCTGAATTACATCAGCGCCTGCCTGCTCTCCTATTGGGGATTTGTCTACGAATACAGAAGCGCCGGGAATGGGCTTGCCGCTTTCTTCCGACAATACTTGTCCCTTAATGGTTGTTTGCTCCTGGCTAAAGCCGGTAGAAATGCTCACCAGCAATAAAAGGAGGGGTAATACTAGTCTGCTCATTTTTGCAAGATTATGGTAGTTTTGGGTTAATTCAATTGTAAATGTTGTCTGATGCGCAGCACCAGATCGAGGTAATGGTTTTTGGTATCTGTGTCGCCCTGATCTTTATGCTTTTCCAATGTTTGTAGTATTGTATACAGTTCTCCTCTTTTGGCTGCGGCCACACCAGAGGTGCGTGCCATAGCTGTTACATATATGTTGCGCAGCGCTACTGCATCAGCTGCATGGCCGACGCCGGTTACTTCTGTTTGTTGAAAAGCACGCGGCGTTAAATCACAAAGCTGTGGCAGATTTTGTAGTTTATTACGCAGCTGCACGCCGGCTGTGGTTGCTGCAGCATCTGCTGTTAATGTCTTTTTGGTGATCTTCTCCATCAGTTTATCTGTGCTTACGATCAGGGCATCTACATAGTTCTGTTGGGTAAGCCTTTGATCCATCGTCAGCGACTGCCCCTGCAGTGTAGGCGCCAATATGTTTTTGCGACAGGAAGCGAGTAGTTCTGTAACGGTGAATACTTTTTGCTTACCGTACAGCGATTCCATTTCCAGCAGTCGCAGCAGTCTTTCATCACTCAGCAGGCTATAAAGCAGGCCGTATTGCTGTTCGCGCTTCATATCATATGGGCCGTATTCAAAAGGTCCCAGCGGTGTATCTTTTACAGCAAAGCTATTGTTCAGCAGTGCAGGATTAAATAGCCAGGCAGGCATGGTGAGCATATGCTTCACCAGGAATTGAAAAGCACGTTGCTGCACTTCTTTCGCTACCGGTGTATAGGCCTTTTTTCCATCACCTGCTACAGGATGCTCCAGGTGGTAACCGCCGATGTTGGCTATTACATGATCATTATAGGTATTCCATTGCCAGATAGCGGCCATGTATAGTTTTCCAGCCTGGTAGTAGGTATCGCCCGGCGCAGTGGTCCATTGTATTATTTGTGGTATCAGCCGTTTCAGGTTCAGCAAGCCGTATTCGCCCGCTTTCATGGCATCATCGCCAATGTCTTCCGATTGTGCTCTCGGGTCTATTACATGCTGGCTGCTTTGCTGCTCGCCATAGTGGTACAGCGGGTCATGGGCATGTGCTGCTATCCACTGCTGTTGCGTTTTCAGTGCCTGCCAGGGAGAGGTATTTTCGCCCAGCCAGCGATAGCCCCAGGCTATAGCATAGCTGTCGTAGATGCCAATGCCGGGCGTGATAGCCGTTACATGATCTTCCGGTTGTGCTACATAATTAAAGCGGGCATAGTCCATAATAGAAGGGGCGGTGCCGCCCA
This sequence comes from Niastella sp. OAS944, assembly GCA_024809215.1. Taxonomy (GTDB): domain Bacteria; phylum Bacteroidota; class Bacteroidia; order Chitinophagales; family Chitinophagaceae; genus Niastella. Next base: position 15,279 of record JANUBW010000005.1, read on the forward strand.
TGCGTGCGGTAAAGCTGGGCGAGCGCAGGGAATCTACCGGATAAGCAGCAGATGCGCCCATATTATGTTTCAATCCTAATGTGTGCCCTATCTCATGTGCAGCTACGAAGCGGATGGCGTTTCCCATCTGTGCTACGCTAAAATCATTTTCACGGGCGCCGGTATCAATAATACCGGTTTGTATGCGCATCCAGTATTGCAGCGAGGTCATTACATTGTGCCACCAGATCACATCAGACTCCAGTATTTCACCAGAGCGTGGGTCTACCACCGCGGGGCCCATAGCATTAGACTTAGGCGAGGCGGCATAGGTAACTACAGAGTAGCGTATATCATCGCCATCAAAGTCGGCAGTATCTGTTACCAGCCTGGCTTGTATAGCATTCTTAAAGCCTGCGGCTTCAAATGCTTGCTGCCAGTCGTTGATGCCGGCCATAATATAAGGGCGCCATTGTACTGGCGTAGATGGATCTATATAAAAAATGATGGGGCGTGCAGGCTCTACCAACTGGCCAGCCAGGTAGCGGGCACGGTCATCGGGTTTGGGCTCCAGCCGCCAGCGGGTGATCAGTTCCCTGCTTTCCATTTTTTGTTGAGTATCGGAAAAATACCAGCGGGGCGTGGTAAAGTAGCCTACGCGGTTGTCTGCAAACCGCGGCTGCATAGGGCTTGCTGGCAGCAGCAGCAGATTGGCAGTTACGGCCATACTCACGGGCATAGTGGCTGGGCCTTCTGTTACAGCGGTGGTGAGTAATGAACGTACTACCACATTCTGCGGAAAGCTTTTGATGTGCTCTATACCAGAGAGTGCAGTTTTAGGACTGGTTCCCAATCCTATATCGGTAAATACATCGTTAAAGCTTTTTTCCGATCCGTCAAATACCTTGTTTACTTTAATGACCACTGCCGATGAGTCTGGCGCATAGGCGTCTATCTTAAAGCTTTCGATAACGGAGCCGGTAAAGTTGTCTTTTACCGATTGTGCTATGGCATCACCTGCAGGGGCTTCTGCCTGTGGCACAATGGTTTTTACCCATACATTGCCTTTGCCGTTCAGGCTAAAGCGGATCAGCTTGTTGTTGGTATTCATTCCCTTGTTTATACCCGCTTCGTTGATAGCAATGGGTACAGTGGAAATTTTGTTTACCAGCAGGAAGTCTTTTTCCAGCAGCGAAAGGGGGATCTCGAAGTAGTAGTCATTTTCTACCTGGTGCACTTTAAAGAGACCATCTGTAGTTTTCGCTTTTTTTAGCAGGGTATGGTAACTTTTTACTGAGCTTTTCTGTGCACTATCTTTTTTGTCATTGGGGGGCATATCCTGTGCCTGTAAGCCTGAGATAGAAAAGCAGAAAGCAGTTACAAATGAAATCTTGCTCCAAATCATTCCTCCAAAATCGCGAATAATCAAAGAATGAAAATGCCGCTGGCGACGAACTGGCGGCTTCACCGGAGTGAAACCGCAGTTGAGGGGAGTGAAATTATTAAGGCATGCGGGTTAGTAACTATCCGGTAACACGCAGCACCGGCAGGTAGCAGGTAAAATGGCTGCCTGCTACACCACAGCGAAAGCTGTGATGGCCCAGGTAAGTATAGGTACCACGCAGGTAGTCGAGCCCATGTTTGCCCGATCCTTTTACATCTTTACGAAGTTGCAGGTTGTTACTTACTACTATATGGTCGCCTTCGCTTTGTATGGTAATGTGTAGCGGCGTTTCTTTCGACACTATATTATGCTTCACCGCATTTTCTATAAGCGTTTGCAGGCTCATAAACGGTATTTGCCCATGCAAATGCTCGTCTGACAATTGTACGGTTAAGGGTTGCAGGCCCTGACCAAACCGTATTTTCAACAGGAAAAAATATTCATTGGCAAAGTTCAGCTCTTCTGCTACGGTGGATAGCTCTTCCGGATGGGCATCCAATACGTAGCGGTATACCCGGGATAGCTTCATGACGAAGGACTGTGCCAATTGGGGCGACTGTTCTATCAGCGCATTCAGAGAGCTGAGTGAATTGAACAGGAAATGCGGATCTACTTTATCTTTTAGCGTATTCAGCTGCAACAGGGCATTATGCTTCTCCTGTCTTTCTGCCATCAGGCTCAGTGTCTGCTTTTCAGCCAACAGCTCCTGCCGCGTTAGTTCGGCCTGCTGGCGCAGCATAAATTCTTTCTGCCATTTTGTTTGCGCCCATACTATCAGCGCCAATATCATAATGGCGGTGGAGGCAAACAGCAGTAGCATGTATTTTTCAATGGCTTTTACATCTTCATCTACCGCCAGCAGCGGCGTATCTACTACCAGTGTCCATTGCGCACCGATAAGCTGCAAGGGTGTTTGAAACCTTACCACCGGCAATCCCTGCAGATAGGTGGAGTTGATGGTTTGATAACTGGTAATGCTATCGCCCAGTGGCTTTTTGTTGGTAATAGCCTGTACGCCTGCCGGCATGCGCCGGCCAATTAGTTTTTCATCGGGATGCGATATATAGGTGCCATGCTCATCCACAACAAAGGCATAGGCACGGCCGGTAGTGTCTACACTCCATAGGTAGTGCTGCAGTTGTTGCAGATTAATGTCCAGGCCCAGTAATAATATCGAAGAGTCGGAAAGTTGATAGCGGGTAGTAGCCAGCCAGTGTAAAGAATCGGCTATGCTGAGGGTGGTGCTGGCATTGTTGCCAGTGCCTGGCACAGCCAGTAGCTGGCGAATGTTTTGCAGCTGATAAGGTTGCAGGGAATTGGTTAAGTAATGGCTATCCTGTTTTTGCACAGCACGCAGCAAAGTGTCGCTCCGGCGTACTAAGGCATAAAAGCCTTTATTGATTTGCGGATGGCTAAGTAGCAGCGCTTCTGCAAACGGAAGGTTCTGTTGCACTGCTGCACTATTGGGCAGCTGCGATACTACAGAAGCGATATTGTTTAATCCTTTTAGAAAACTGGCAAACTCATTTTTGAATACTGTAGACTTCAGTTGGTAAACCTTCGCTGCCATGTCGTCGCTAATTTGGCGGGTGCGCTTACCAGATTGCACAGATATGAAAACGCCTATAATGGCAAAGCAGGTAAATATTAAAACGCCGGAGATAATGAAGTAGCCAGACCGGTAAATCTGTGATATCATGCCGTAAAGATAAAGAAGGTCGTCACATTCAATGCATGGCTTTGCTTTGATACCGAAAAATCATTAAGTATAACAGCATTCCACGTCTTTTTGTGTTAGACATTCCTCCTTTTGGGTTATGACTGGGGATTAAGCTCAACCTACTTTTGTGTTATCAACAAATGCAAAAAAAAGCAAAATGGAACTTAAAGGAAAAACAATACTGATAACCGGCGGTACGGCTGGTATAGGATTAGCAGCAGCAAAGCAATTTTTAGCTAATGGTGCAAAAGTGATCATAACTGGCAGAAACCAGGGGAAATTGGACGAGGCCAAAAAATTATATCCGGCATTAACTGCCATAAAAAGTGATGTAGCCAATGCGGATGATGCTCAGTTACTTTTTAATAAGATTAAGGAGCTTGGAGGAATTGATATCCTTTACAATAATGCCGGCGTTATGAGTTATCCACCGAATATGGGAATAGCGAATGACAAACATTTTGAGTTGGCAAAGTATGAAATAGACATCAACTACCTGGGTGTGATACGCCTGAACAACCTGTTCATCGAAATGCTGAAGTCAAAGAAAGAAGCGGCCATTATCAACACCTCTTCCATTTTAAGCTATGTGCCATTGAATCTTGGCGCAACTTATTCTGCCAGCAAAGCGGCCATGCACTCTTACACCGTGTCGTTGCGGGATCATTTAAAAATACTGCACAGCAAGGTGAAAGTGTTTGAGCTGTTACCACCTGTAGTGGCAACAAGTATGACGGAAAACATGGAGTCAAAAGGAATCCCGCCGGAAAAATTGGTAAACGCATTGATTGCTGGGATCAAAAACAACCGCTTCACTATACGTGTTGGTGACACGAAATTGGTGTATTTGTTCAACCGTTTGTTTCCTAAAATGGCATATAGATTGGTTAATCCTGCAAAAAATGCCCGCCTACTTCAATCGTAAACGCATTTTCTCTTTAATTTGTAACTTTAGGCCAATCTGATGAAACACTTTAAATCAATCAGTGAAATGGCAGTTGCCAGTAATTTGCCATTGCCCGAACATCCCATGTTGGGGCTCTTAAGGATCAATCGTGAGATCAGGATTAGTTATGCGGCTTATACAAGCGATTTTTACATGATTGGATTATTTGAATAAAATAATAAAGGGCAGAAGGGTTCGAATTGTGTTGTGTAGTGGATGTGTCACCTGTCGCGAGAAGAAACGACAAGGCATCCACCAACTGGTAGATGCCTTGTGTATTTTTATGCTTATTGTTTCAGCAGTTTTTTCTGTAATAACCGGTTATTTCCGTCCGTAACATCCAGTACATAGGTGCCCGGTGTAAGACCTGCCGGAACATTTATCTGCAATGACTGGAAGCCTGTTGCCAATTTTTGAGACGTGGTGAACACGGTTCTGCCGTATAGATCAAACAGTCGTACCTGTACTGCGGTGGCTGTATTTAACTGTAGCTGCAGGTTCAATGCTGTAACGAAGGGATTGGGTTGTACCGTTACCGTTCCCTTTGCTCTAAGTTGGGTATTGCCGGTTGTAGCCAGCCTGGCGCCTGGTGTGGTCACTCTTGCACTATCCGACCAAAAGCAGGTGGCATCCTGATTGCCGGGTTGTGCCGGATCGTCGGAGTAAATGGTCTCCAAATTTCCATAGAAATCGAGTAAGGTTGCTGTAGCCTGGTTACATATTGTATTTAGCGGTTCTGTTATTATCCGGTATTTGATCACTACTTTATTGGCATAACCTGGCTTTATAATACCTGGCGATTCTTCCGTCGGTGAATTAATGAATTTACCGCCGCTTAAAGAAAAGGGCATTGTTAACTGTGCTGCATCTGCAACGGTTGTACCATTCATTGTTGAGGAAGCTGCAACATAATTGCTATAGGCAGGAATAGCATCATATAATTTTAAACCGGCAGCAGGGAGGTTTCCGGTGTTAACCACTTCAATAGTATACTCAATCGTATCGCCCGATGCTACGTTCGCATTACCGCTGATATTACGGTATGATGTATTCATTTGTATGGCACTTTGCAGTATAGGGAAGGCGCAACTGGCGTAGTCGCCGTTCGTCCAAACATTGGTGGTACCGCTTGTTATGGACGCAGCGCTCATGGTAGCCAGGTTTACTTTATAAACATTCTGGTAAGAGCCTCCTGTATAAATATTACCGGCCGTATCAAGGGCAACCGAATTGGTGTTACCTGAAGGTACAGGTTGTATTCTGCCGATGTAAGTAGATACCCGTGTGGCAGGATTGATCCTGTACATATTTCCGGAATTAACCACCAAATACAATTTGCCCGATCCATCGCTAAAAATATCTCCCCCCGCTTCGGCCAGTACATTCCTGGAACCATTAGTGACATCATTCACCAATGCCCCTAACCTACTGATTACCGGAAGACCGGTAGACGCATTAATGGTAAAACGGATAAGGTCAAGGGCGTTTGAAGTAACTGCATAGCCGTACCCGTCAACAGTAAAGGTCATGCGGTTAATATTATAACCACTACCAGTAGTTGTTTCAAGCGGATAACCAACAAATCTTTTGGCCGCAACGGGGCTGGCGCCTAAGTCTACATAACAAAGGTCTTGCACAGTACCAACAATGTTGTTAACGAAATAGATCCTGTTTGAAATTTTGTCGTAGGCCAACGCTGCAACATTTGTCAATACACTACCTGCTGCTAATGAGGCACCGGTAATTGCGTTGTAACAGGGGCCGCTGGCGCCGGCAAAGATAGTAGTGCCCCCTACCCCATTTTCAGTACTCACTGTTCTGATATTGTTGTATACACCTGAGGTGCCGGGCGCCGTATTGGCTGTTGACTGATAAACAACTGCACCGGCGGGGTCGGCTAAAAGCGGTGTATATATTATGCCGGAATTTTGAATAACACTGACACCGTTGCTGATTGCTGTACAGGTAGCGGAGTTGCTGATTTTGCCCGCATTGGCAGTTGCCTTAACCCGGTAGGTTACTTTAGCAGTAGTACCGCCACCCAGTATACCCGGGTCCCAGGCGATGGGGTTAATTAACCCGCCCGAACCAACATAGGGCATTTGGCTATTTACATCGGGTACCGGAACGTCGTTCAATGAGGTTGAGCCTGTTACATAGGCTGTTCCTGCCGGAATACTGTTGTAAAACCTGCAACCGGTTAAATTAGTAGTAGACGTATTGGTGGTAATAAAGGTATATTCTAATATATCACCTGCAGAAGCAGGTGAGTCATATACGCCGGTTGTTACATTGTAAACATTGGATATGGTTACCTGAAGCTGCGCATTCGCCTTATTGGCTGCACCCATAGATAGTAATAAAACAAACAGAAAAAGTTTAACGAAGTAGAATTTGTTGTACATAAACGGATTTTGTAAATAAAAGTTTTCCGGGTGCAAAGCAAGTGGCTGAGCTATCAAAATCCTAAAAACAGGCGTAGACAAACTGTAGACAAGTATGTAAAATGTAACAAGCCCCTTCGATCCAATGATCTGAAGGGGCCTGTTTGTTCGAAGTACACTGCTGAGAATACCGTTTTTATTTTACCGCCCTGAATATTTTATTCATATAAGCAGAATTAACATTCCCGGCAAATACCTTAATACCGGCCTTGGTACCGCCACTCGGTTCCCTGGCCGCTGCTTAAATGCATTATTCCATCCCAGAATGGTTTTGATAAGCCTTGCGAAGGTGCAATAAATTCTAAGACACAATGCTTTCTCTTTATTTCCATGCCTGGCTAATTACGGCGCTCATTGGTGCTACCATGGGCGAGGCGCCGAATTTTTCCGCGAGTTCTTTTTCAAGTTCAATCTTTATTTCATCTATTAATTCCGCATTTTGTTGCCTGAGCTCTTTAAAAATAAACCCGCCTGCAACCAGGCCGGTTGCAGCTTCCTTCGCACCTGAACAAACAGAAAACTGCTTTACTTTTTCAATAGAAATTTTTGAAAACCCTTCTTTATCTAATAGTAGCCTTATGGCCTCTACATCATTCATTGAAACAGCAACATCGTACGAATCGGGCAACGGGCCTTTCAGGTATTTTTCGGCCAGGACCCTGGATGTATAGGACACCGCATTATGCTCCAGTTTATCCCAGGTTGTAAACAAAAGCATTCCGCCCGGCTTTAAAACACGGTAAGCTTCAGCAAATGCCTTCGGCTTATCATCAACGAACATATAACCGAAGCAACAAACAACCAGGTCGATACTATTGTCGCTAAACGGTAATTGTTGTGCATCTATAATTTGCCAGTCAATATCAAGATGACTTAATTGTTTTTTTGCTTCAGCCTGCATCTCCTCACTTATATCCGAAGCAATCAGTTGTGCGGAGATTTTTAAACATTTTCTTATATGACGTGTTACCCGTCCTGTTCCCGAAGCAATTTCCAGAGCAACAGAAACTGGCGCCGGATCTATTCGTTTTGCAATTTCTATGGCATAAGGTTCAAAGAACAGGGGACCGAGAAAATGATCATAATAAAAAGCGCTACCTCCGGGGCTGTCAAAGGAAGGATCGTTGGTTGAAGCATCATTCATATGTTATCGTTTTTATATTTTGAGGCTATCTGGCTTTTATGCACCATCCGAAGCTAAAGATAAGCTGTTAGTAGATTATTATGCAACTGCAACCCTCCTTCGTAGCGCCATGCATGGCGCACACGTCACAAACCCTTCCCCTGAAAAAAAATAAGCCATTGGCAATAAACTATATATTTAATTTGATGATTTTATAGGATAGCCTTGCGAACGCTGCCAGGATTAGTGGCTTTGAAGGGTTTTTAAATTGGAATAATTCTTTATTTCTTTTCTGCTAAAAGCAGGACCCCGTGAGTAATGGCAGACATTTTTGTACGGCCGCCGGCATCCACATTGGCGGCGCCACGTACAACCACCGCAGTTAAAGGAATTGCCCCCAACAGACCGCCAAAAAGTGATTTTTGTCAATTTCTACAGTAAATCCGGCTATTGCTTCATTGATTTGTTTCATGTCTGCATTACATTAAGGCGCTTCCTGGCCACTCCATTGCATTGCACAACTGGTGGTCTTACTCGATAATACCGGTAGCCCTAATTTAAGTGCGGTGCAAAGCTGAATCGAAGATAAAACATGGCGACAACACAAAAGCCTTCGGATTCAATCCGAAGGCTTTGATTCTTTTTAATCGTTTTGATTGTAGAGAATAATTCCGATTTTTCACTACACGTACAAAACTTAATTACTTAATCGTATAGCTTTTAGTATCCATTTCTGCCAGTCTGAAATAGCCCAAAGCGTAATTTTTACTATCGGTCTGATTGATAATATTACCGCGGACAGCACTAGGTGTTGTAGGGAAAGGATTGCCATCATTACCAGAAGCCAGTATTAATTTGAACATGTAATTGTAATAGCTTTTTGAAATTCCGTACAGTTTTATGTCTACCTTATCCCCTGCTTTTAACTTTTTATACGAATATGATTCCTGCATTACATTACCATTACTATGTTCATCATCTTCAACTTCAAGCTCGGGGAATGCTATGTAAGGCTGGGTAACTCCGGTTAAATAGGAGTTTGCCTGATTTGCATCATCCTTATAGTAAAATGTTACTTCAATTTCATCACCGGCCTCACCTCCTTTGTTGTTCTGATCAATCTTATCTTCAATTTTAGGAACAGCGGTAAATGTTTCCGATGCTGTATAAGTTTGCCCATTTAAAACAATTTTTAAGTTATAAGTCTGGCCAATAACAGGAAGAAAATTGCGGCAAATATATTGCCCTGTTCCGGGCGTTTCTACAAATTCAAAAACTGTATTTGACGGGTTAGTTACAGTAATTACTGCTCCGGATACGCTCGAAAATTCGGGGCTGTAATAACCTGTTGTGGTCGACAACACAATCTTTTGTTCATTGCCTGCTGTATTTTTTACCCAGTCTATAGACGCGTCTATAACCAATTTTGGCGATGCTGTCTTAAGATCCACAGTAGTAACCTTCTCGCATCCTGTCACAAACAGTCCAGCGGATATAATTATAATTTTTTGTAGCATTTTCATTTTTATCTTTTTATAAGTACGTGAGTTGTATTTAAAATTTTACGTTGTATGTTACACTGGGAACAATACCGAAAATGGATATTCTTCTTGTTTCATTTGCTCCCGTATCTTCATTCTGTCTAAAAGAGTACGATGCTGCATTGCTTCTGTTGTAAAGATTGTAGATACTGAAATTCCATTCACCCTGCCAACCTTTTTTCTTGTAGGGTTTAGGAGTATATGTTGCTGATATGTCTAAATGGTGGTATGCAGATAAAGAATTTTCATTTCTTTCACCATAACTCGCAACAGTAATACCATGATATTGGTATTTTCCATTAGGAAATGTTGCTGCTTTTCCGCTCTGGAAAGTTAAAATAGCCCCAAACGACCATTTCGGATTATAAGCATAAGCGCCCGTAACGGATAGATTATGCAACTTGTCATAATTTGCTCTGTACCATTCGCCGTTATTTATACCCGGTTCATCTGCATTTCTGCCTGGCGTCCTTTGTTGTGCTTTTGAAATAGTATATGAAACCCAGCCAGTGAGCTTTCCTGTATTTTTTTTGAGCATCATTTCCAGACCATATGCCCTTCCTTCGCCGTTTAAAAGCACCGTTTCTACTGCGTCGATCCCAAGTAGATCAGCGCCGTCAATATAGTCTGATTTGTTTTTTATTTTTTTATAGAAAGTTTCAGCTTCCAAGGAATATTTACCGCCTTTAAAATTGTGAAAGTACCCCAGTGCTACCTGATCTAAAATTTCTGGTTTAAGGTATTGGTCAGAAGGCGCCCATATATCCAGCGGGCTTGCAGATGCAGTATTGGAAATTAAATGAACATATTGGCTCATTCTATTGTAACTGGCCTTAATGGATTGGTCATTGTTTAGAGAGTAAGCAATGGCAAGCCTTGGTTCAAAGTTGTCAAAACCTGCTATCTTTTTGTTTTCCTTATAGTTTATTGTTCCTGTTGGAGTACCCTCTTCATAAATTTGAAGCTGCTTATTGAAAACAACCGGCTGATTATTGGCGTAAGTGTACACTTCCTGCGCCCCTAATCTTTGAAAGTTACTGTAGCGAAGTCCATATTTCAGTGATAATTTTTCGGAAAGGTTTTGTTCAGCGCTGATATATACGGCATTTTCAAAAGCGTATTTTTTTGCCAACTGGTCCGGATTGATAGCTGAACTCTCTCCAAACGGCCTGATTGTTCCAGGATTAAAACTGTAGTAAATTGAATTTACACCATAATTTAAAGTCAGATCATTTGACAAATAATGTTTAAGATCATATTTAAAATTGTAATTTTTTACCTCTGCTTTCCAGTCAAGACCAGCAGATTTGACTTTGATCTGGTAGTCATAATCACTGTAAATGGCAGACGCATTAGAGAATATCTTATCAGAGAATATATGGTTCCATCTTAGATTAAAAAGTTTATTACCATATACGTTAATAAAACTGTTATTAAAATTCATGTTGTCGTTACCAAAATATCCTGATACAAAGACATTATTTCTATCATTGAATTTGTAATTAAACTTGGTGTTCAGATCGTAGAAATAGGCTGAATTTGGTTCATTTGCCATTTTCAAAAAAAGATGTGCGTAAGATCCTCTTCCCGCAACCACAAAAGAACTTTTTTCTTTAACAATAGGACCTTCTACAAGTAACCGGCTTGATATTAATCCGACCCCCCCGTTTACATGATACTCCTTGTTGTTTCCTTCTTTTTGATAAATATCCAGTACTGATGATATACGTCCGCCGAAATTAGCAGGAATACCTCCCTTATAAAGTTTCAGATCTTTGATTACATCAGAGTTGAAAACAGAAAAGAATCCGAATAAATGCGATGTATTATAAACAACGGCTTCATCAAGCAGTACAAGATTTCCATCAACAGAACCGCCCCTGACATTAAATCCCGATGCGCCTTCCTGAGCATTGGTAACCCCGGGAAGCTGTAAGATTGATTTTAAGACATCTACTTCACCCAGAACGGCCGGCATCTTTTTTATCGTGGCAATAGACAGTTTACTGGTACTCATTTCAGGTTTCCGGATGTTTTCTTTTGTAGTATTGCTTTTAACTACAACTTCACCCAATGTTTTACTGCTTTCTGTCAGCCCAAAGTTCCTTTTTGTGTTTTCGTTCAGCGTGATAGTTTCTTCTATTTTATCAAAACCTATGTGGCTTATGATAATGGTGTAAGTCCCTTTTGGCAGTATCGTGGTATAGTATCCGTAAGAATTGGTAGTAATACCTGCTTTCGCTTCCGGAATGTAAATAGATACGCCAATTAATGTTTCGGTATTGGACTTATTGGTTATAGTGCCGCTAAGGGTAACTTTTTCCTGCGAATATGCATGGCCTGCAAAGGCAAAAAACAGTACTAGCAAGAATAGGATTCTGCTTTTCATTTATTAATGTTTAGATTTAAATATTTATGATTTTCGGCTAAAGTATATCTTTGTTGAACCCGCTTATTATATATATACAAAGTGCCTTACTTTCCATATTAAAGCAGCTTTTACCTATACTAAAATAATTGCACACTAAGATTTCAGCGAAAGAAGCTAAGTTTTTAAAACAAAAAGTTCCTGATCAAAATTGAAGAACATAAGACTGAAAGTGATTTCGCTGGATTGTTCTTTTCCCATCGGCGCATAGCCTGATATTTTGCTAGATGTAAAGGCTGCTTTAATATATGAGGTAAGTCGTTTTGTATATAAAGAAATATTCGCAGTCAAAAAAAATATACATTAACCTAAAATATCACCAATATCATAAGCTATAAATAGCGAAAAAAGCGATGAATTACCCTATCAATATTATCACTGAGATGCCTTTGTATGTAAAAGAATTATTTTACAACCATGGCAACCCCCACCTTGTATACCATAACCTTGAGCATACACAAGCTGTGGTTCGGCATGTTTATGAGATAGCAGATCATTACCAATTAAATGATCAGGAAAGATTTGTATTACAAACTGCGGCCTGGTTTCATGATACAGGTTATTTATTGGGTGAAGCGGAGAGACACGAAGAAACCAGTGTTGTTGTAATGCGATTATTTTTAGATAAATATAATGTTGAAGCGCATTTGCAGTATGAGGCAGGCAAATGTATAATGGCAACGAAAATGCCGGTTAAACCAGTTAGCCTGATTGAGCAAATACTGTGTGATGCAGATACCTATCACCTGGGAACGACCGATTTTGAACACCTTGATGCACTGGTATGGCAGGAGCGTAAATTATATACAAATACTCAAATAGATAACCCTATAAAACAATCGCTACATTTCCTGCTATCACATCTCTATTTTACAGATTATTGCCGAAATCTTCTCACTGAAGGAAAGGAAAAAAATATCGCATTGCTTAAAAAGAAAATGGAAAAAAATGATAAAGGTGAAAATTGTTAATTTATCTTATCAGAGTAACAGTAATTTCCTGTACAATATATGCCGTATTAACAGAGGAGAATTTAAGTTTCATGACTTCAATTTTAATCGATCCGGCTGTAAAATTGAAACAAAACCCGGCGCGGCCCCCGTCAGAAAATCCAGCCTTATTTCACCGGGTAAGCGTTCCCTGGGTGAAACCCCATGGAACACACCTTCCGGCACTCCTGAAGGATATTACATTGTGGGGCGGAAATTAGGAAGCGCCATTGAGAAACTTTTAAGAGAAGAAGAACAACAACAATGAAAATTAGCCTGGTTATTCTTGCATTAATATTAATTAAAAGCGCCATTTGCCAGGACCTTCGCGTTATAACGGCTTTTGAAAGCGGGTCTGCCCGCATTATATACATAAATAATTCGACTCAGACTTTACGGATCATTCCAGCCGGAGATCCCCAAAGAGGTATGCCCATTTGACCCAATAGCCCCTACATTACCTGGCAACTTCTGATCACTACTTCTAAACTTTCCTACATAACTTGCAAACATTGCTCTATAAGTTCACGTAATGCTGACACAAGTAATGTACTTTAACACATAAGTCCGTTGTAATGGAGCATTACGCAACAGCTTTATTGCATTGCTCTACAACTTTGCAGCATTACTCTCTTACATTGATGCATTACTCACCGACTTGTTTGTAAAGCTTGCAGAGATACAGTCCAAAGTCGCGTACTTGTTAACCAAAGTCACGTGCCTATTACCTAAAGTCGCCGGGTTCTGAAGCAAGATCATTTATCTATAAGATAAAGTTTGCTGGTAATGCAGCATTGTAAGCAAGTTATTAGTCATTGTAATCTGGCAATAGTATATTGTCATGGAGCAACGCCATAGAACACGCGAGTAATGCAATATAGTTTGTGTGTAAAGGTTACATATCAGGCTGCGGGAACCTGAATTACATGACGATGATCTACTTTAACCCCCATAAACTTTAAGGTGCTGACATGTAGCGGTTAAACATAGCACTTAACCCTTTAAAGTTTATAACATGAAAAACAAGATCTTAAGCATTAAACGCCAGCGCGACAGTGAACTTATAACCACGGGTTACAGGGTAAAAGATAAAATGACCGACAATCCTAACTTCCCCAACCCTCCTGCCGCCCTGGAGACCACAATAAAATTGTTGCCTGAGTTTCAAACTTTGCTAAGCTATTCCATAGGAAGAGATATAGAGGTTGTTGCTCTCAAAAAAGGAAAGAAGCTGGAGCTTGCCGCATCGTTAACAGAAGTGGCTGAATATGTAACCCTTACCTGTAATGGAGACAGAGGGATGTTATTAAGCAGCGGTTTTCCCATTTCGGGGGAGCAATACAACAAGACTGAACCGGTTATTGAGGAACTGCAGGTGGAATTAGGTCCTCCCGGTATAGCAACCACCCGGGTTAAGCGCCTGCGCAATGCCCGGGCTTACCTGCATCAGTACACTGACGAGCCACCCACAGCGAAAACCATGTGGGCTCATGCAGCAAGTAAGGAGGCGCATTATACATTCAAGGGGCTGCAATCGGTGAAGAAGTACTGGTTTCGCGTGGTAGCCATTGCCCGCGACGGACAAATGGTGTATTCACCGGTGGTGGAACGGGTAATACAGTAAATTCTCCCAGCGTTGAGCAGGGTGCAAGCTTAATTTCTAAATTGCGGGCCATAACATTCAACCTGCCGCAGATCAGTGTTGTGAATGTTTAACAGGTCTCTGTACGAAATAGTAAGCTCAAAGCCACCACGATAGTTACTTGCTGCAACCAGTTTGCTTACGTTAACATCATAACTCAAGCCAACTATAAATTTGGAGATCTGCAATTTAACAACAGGAATAACTGCATCCTGCAATCTATGCAATACCCCAAAGGTGATCGTTTTTTGCACATCCCCTTCTACAAATAGATCACGGCTGAACATAATACCATATTGAAACGAAGCTTTACCTGCAGCCTTAAAGCCTGTTGCAAACTGTTTAAAATAATCGGCGTATAAAATAAACCGGTCTGTTTCGCTGGTTGGCGCCGATACCCCACTGTTCAACGTTAGTTTTCTGTTACGGGTAATTATATTTCCATCATAAAAGCCCACCTTAGGTTTGGTAAGATGGAACAGTCCGGCCCCGGCAAAATATTGTATCTCATTGGCAAATTCACTACTGTAGCTTATACCAGCCGAAAGATCTAAATACGTTACATCTGTTCTGTTAAAAACCTGGCGTGAAGCCGGTAACACACTTAAGCTGCCATTGCTTCCCGAAACGAACTGATCATTGAGCACCAGCTTAGTGGGATCGAATTTTTGTTGTAGTATTCCTCCCATAACACCAAACGATAAATAAGCAGGTCGCTCGTTGCTCATTGGCAAACTGAAATTAGCTGCCGGCATAATTTGCGTAGTACTGAATTGAGAAGTTCCGGCCACATCTCTGATCAACTGCAACCCCAACGTAAGATTATTATCTGCCAGCACAGGCATTTTAAATTCACCGTTCAGGGCATAAGTCCTGTAAGGAATAGTAACGCTTTGCCACTGGTTCCTGAACGCAGCCGTTACCCGCACATCACCGGTAAACACACCAGCAAGGGCAGGGTTGCGTAACAAAGGCTGGTCATAAAATTGTGAGAACCCAACATCCTGTGCGTTACCACATAAAAACGATTGCAATAAGATGACCGTAAATAACAACTTCACATCCCTTTTCATACCAGAAGAATTTAAAGTAATGTAACATTCCCTTTATACGTATAGGGCACCCCGTTCTCACACATCACATCAATGGTATAGATATATACACCGCTATCGCCCGGTTTACCGTTCACCTGCCCATCCCAGCCAAAAGAAGCATCGTTGGGCGGAAAATTATTTCTTTCGAAAACAATTCTTCCCCAGCGATTAAATACCCGGAATGCTTTAACAGAAACAATTCCGGTTGCCCGTACGATGAGTTTTGTATTTTCAGGCACATTGCCATGCGGAGTAAAAGCATTTGCGATCAATACCTGTGAATTGTTACAATATACTTTTACACAAAGTGTATCGCTACCGCTGCAACCATAGATATTGGTGGCCTTTGCAATAAAGCATTTATTATTCTTTATAGCAGCAATTGGAGAAGCACATACCACATCATTACAGGCAATATCCTGCGAGGGTGTCCAGGCCACATTTTTGATGGGTAAAATTCCCGCATCGGCAGCATTGGTGATCACTGGCGTTAATGGTAACAAAAAGCCAGTAGGCAATGTGAGTGAATCCTGGGGGAATTTAACAATGGGGTACCCTCCTATTTGTATCATTGTATCGGAAGTGGAACTACAACCTGTGGCCGGAGAACTCACCGTTATTGAATAGATGCCGCCATCGGCAACCTTTACATTATTGATACCGGCATTTGGTGCATTTACAGGGAAACCAGTGCCCGGACCTTTCCACAAATAATTTAATACCGGGTTAGCACCCTGCATGGAACTATATGCCTGCAGAAAAAGTTTATCGCCCACACACAAAGGTGCTCTGGTTACAATTACCGGTTTTGAAGGCGATTGTTTTATGTCAACAAGGATACTGGTTGCAGCAGAAATACAATTGTTCTGCATTGCATATACAACGTATGTACCCGCATCTGACACCGCAGCGGAAGGGAAAATTATAGAGGTATTTCGTACCGTATCGGGCGTGGGCCCAAACGCATGACCAGCCCACACATAATCAATAGGCCCGGCAAGGGTACTGGTAGGTGACAGCGCGGTTAGTATTAAAGGCGTTTCACTGCAAATTGGCGGATTATACCCAGCAACCGGTTGTGCCGGCGGGTTAGGATCTTTTAGCACAAAAACGTCCGGGATCTGCTGTGACGCGCAACCATATGTTTCAACTGATATTTGAGAATAGGCGCCGGCTGTTAATGGCACAGTAACATTTCCACTAGCATTGGTATTGCCAACATAAGAAAGGGGTGTTTGAAATTTAGTATAATGTACGATCAACGGCGCATTGGGAATGGGGTTACCATTAAGATCGAGCAGGTTTAAAACTATGGAGCCCGATGGCGTGCCGCAAGCTGTTGGATTAGTATAGGAAGAACTTGTAATTACCGGCGTGGGATGAACCACCGCAATGGCTTTCGATTTCGGGCTTTCGCACCCACTGGCATAGGACTGGCTCACATAGTAGGTGAACTGTGCAGGGTTTGTGGTAGGTATAATTGGAGCGGCGCTTAACAACACCCCATTTTGATCGTACCATTTAATTGTTGTGCCCGGTAATGAAGTAATGCTGATGGCAGCAGGCTGCGTTCCCATACACAAATGCAGGGTATCGACCAAGGGCGCAGCCGGAATAGGATTCACAATAAGGGTTAAATTATAGGGTGCGCCCGCACAAGGGTTCTGCCCCTGATTTACAGGCTTTACCTGTATGGTAAGCGACTGGCCGGTAGGGCCGGTATTGGTAAAAGATAAAGTGATAGCCGCATTAGGGCCCGATACGCTGCCCGATGAAACACCTGTTACCCCAGACGGCAAAGGCGCAATAAGCGACCAGTTATAAATAGTATTGGCAACTGTAGAGGAAGGCGAAAATACCGCCGTTCCACCCGAACAAATACTTTGCGTAGCTGTGAGAAAGGTGATAACCGGGCTATCGTCTATTTGTACAGTTGTAGTGGTCACAAAACCCGGACAAGGCGGCGCTGCAGCAATGGTGTAGGTCACGGTATAAATACCCGGCGTGCTAAGCGAAGGATTGATATCGCCGGTAGATGCATTCAACGACAATCCTGCTGCAGCGCTAAAGGTTCCACCGGATGTACCCGATAGGGAGATCCGTTGCGGTATATTATTGCCCCGGCAAAATGGTGAGCCCGGATAACTAATGGCGGCAACAGGGGTGCTGTTAACGGTAACAGTGGTAGTAACGTTATAAGCTGTGCAACCACCCGCGCCGGGGATTGAATATTTTATTGTATAAGTTCCTGCCTGGGCGCCCGAGGGATTGATCTCACCTGTATTTGTGTTTACAGGTAGCCCGGCCGGTGATACGGAATAAACGCCGCCTGTTGTACCCGTTTGGGTTACAGCAACAGGAGCATTGGGTGTACCCGGCGTATTCACCACATTACAAAGCGTTGCCGGATTGTAACTGATAGCTGCAGAAGGTGCCAGGCTTACCGTAACATTGGTGCTGGTAGTAAAGCCGGGACAAGGTGGCGATGCCGGAACCGTATAAGTAACCGCATATGTTCCCGGTGTGCTGGTAGCAGGTGTAATGGTACCAGTAGTTTGATCGATTGTTAAACCGGTTGTAGTGGTATATGAACCGCCCGCAGTACCGGTGTGGTTTACCCTAACCGCACCATCACTGGTACAAATAGCCGGGTAACTAATAGTAGCATTGGGCGTTCCGCTTACAGTAACAGTAGCTGTAGCAACAAAATTGGTACAGCCACCTGTTCCGGCAACCGTATATCTTATAGTGTAGTTACCAGGGGCAGCGCCGGCAGGATTGATCTCACCGGTTGTTGCATTTATTGGCAACCCTGTTGGCGATACAGTATATACACCGCCGGAATTACCGGTTTGTGTAACCGCAATGGGTGCATTGGGCGTTGCCGGCGTATTCGCTACGTTACAAAGCACTGTGGGTGTATAGCTTATGCCAGCCGAAGGACTGGCGTTCACTATAACTGTAATACCAGTGCGGGGTCCTTCGCCACAAGCAGTGGTTTGACTAACATAGTATGTTGTACTACCGGGCGAACTGGTGACAGGGGTTGGTGCAACCGGGGAGCCTGCTCCCCCAGCCTGCCCTGTATACCATAACAAGCCGGTACCCGTTGCCGTTAAAGGAGTTGCCGGTTGGTTCTGGCAATAATTTATTGGAGAATTAACAACCGGCGCCGCCGGCAATGAACCTACCGTTACCGTTATCATTGCCCGCGGACTTTCACAACCATTTACTGTTTGGCTAACATAATAATTCGTAGTACCAGTATTCGAAGTGCTTGGTGTAGGCGGTGTTGATGAGTTGGTGCCACCGGTTGCAGCCGTATACCATAATAAACCGGTTCCTGTAGCTGTAAGCGGCGAAGCGGTTTGGTTCTCACAAAGCAATACAGGTGATGTAACAGCCGGGGCTGCAGGTGTTGCATTAACAGTAACAATAATGGGCACTCTCGGGCTTTCACAACTGTTGGGCAATGTTTGGCTCACGTAGTAAGTAAAAGTTCCTGCCGTAATGGTTGAAGGCGTTGGCGCAACCGGTGAACCGCTTCCACCTGTAGCGCTGGTATACCATACCAAACCTGTGCCGGTTGCGGTAAGTTGGGAAGCAGCCTGCCCCCGGCAATACGTTAGCGGACTGGTAACCACAGGTGGTGGCGATGGCGATGCAACAGTCACTGTTTTTGATATGCCATCGCTGCCGCAGGCTGAATTGGAAGCAGTTAAAGAAACAGTATATGTACCTGGTGATGCGTAGGTATGACAGGGAGGAGTTTGTGCCGTAGACGTTGTGCCATCACCAAAATCCCAGCTGAAATTGGTAGTGGTATTACAGGAGTTGCCACTATAGCCATTTGTTGTTTGATTGGTGAAACAAACAGGAGTGTTTACACAAGCCGGTGAAGGCGAAAAACTAAAATTGGCGACGGGTTTCTTTCTGACAATGATCTGGTTTAGTGTATAGGTTGTAGTAAAGCAACCATTGTTCGCTTCAAGCTTCGCAGTAAAGTCAACAGCCGGGCAGGAAGAGGTGTTGTATATATGTGATAATAACTCCACGGTGTTGGAATTATTTAACGGATGCTGTAAAGTAACGCTGGGACTGCCATCGCCAAAAATAACCTTGTAGGTAGTACCGGTTGAATTGTTAAACCAGTTGCCAATAACAAATTCAACAGGCGCCGGAATACATAAACCCGTAGTTGGGTTGGAAGTGGTAAAGCTGGCCAACGGGTTCTTACCATTATAAAACTGGTAAGTGGCAGTTTTGGCACAACCGTTTTGCGGCGTAATGGTAATGGTTATAGTAAAATAGCCCTGAGCCGTGTAAGTATGGGTCGTTTGCGCATTGGCAGGCCAGTCGGTTTGTGAAAATGCCGCCGTATTATCGCCCCAGTTAATTTGATAGGCATTACCCGAACCGTAAGTGGTAGAACTATTACTTACCTTAAGCTGATAGGTGTTATTGCCATCGCAATTGGTAAAAGGCGCATCGCGGGTGCCAATATCGGTGAGGGCCGGTTTGGGTGATGGTAAAATGGTTAAAGTACTACCACTTGTACCCGTACCTCCGGGTGTTGTTATAGTTATGACGCCACTTGTAGCAAAGTCGGCCACCACGGCTGTAATGGTATTATCATTATTGACGGTAAAACTGGCGGCATCGAGGGTACCGCATTTTACGGCGCTGGCATTGGTAAAATTGGCGCCGCTTATGGTGATGGCGCTTCCCTGGCAAACAGAATTGGTCGTAAAGGAGGATATGGAAGGCGTTTGCGCCAGTACGGAAATATGATCGGACATCAGCAGCACTAATAAAAAGAATGTTCGAAATACATGCTTTATCGTGCCCTGTTTAGGGTTCAATTGGCATACACGCATAAGATTCCATTGCAGTTAGGGATATAAGTACCTGTAAGTCAATTAAGGCTGTATTGACAACAGCGTACTAGCTAATAATAAAAACACTGGGATATCTAACTGTGGAAGTTGGCTGGGAGTAATTGAGGGCGATGCCCCTATAATTTGCACTGCAAAGATATTCTTATTTTTTAAAATGCAAAGGAACAATGATGAACGCCACCCAGTGATCAGCGACTTAGCCGCTACGAGAATATAGCATAAAATAAATATCTTCGCGCGCGTTTAAAAACTTTAATCTATGAAACTAAGATTTATCCTGTCAGCTGGCGTGGTGTTATTTTTTGCAGCCTGTAATATGACTAAGCCCGAGAAGTATTTTGATGTATCTGTTTTGAACGCGAACCTGGTCGGCCGCTTTGGCGGCAAAGAGATCTATGATATGCTTCAGGAAACACCGCAATCATATGATGAAAAAAGCAAAAAAATGGTACCGTCATCTTACTATGATCGCGTGAAATTCAGTATCTCATATATGGAGAAGGCGTATAAGGATGTGCAGGCGCTTTCGGAAACGGAGGAGACAAAACCAATGATTGAAGCTTCGAAGGATTTGTTTGGCTATACGCTCGATAAGGTAAAGAATGGATATCTTTCCATCGCCGCCATGAAGGACGCGCATGTTGCGGACGATTCGATAAAGCAGGCTGCTGTCAACTTCGACCAGCTGTATTATGAGGCGTTCAGTAAGAAGTACAATAAGCTGATGGACCTGGGCAAGGCGTATGCAGACAAGCATGATATTAAGGTCAAATTCAATGCATTTTAATACCCGCCCCTACTTAAAAGGGAAAGGCATCTGGTCCCTTTCAGGATCAAATACCCTTCCCTTTATAATTATGTTTATTGTTCTTATTATTGTAACATTACGCATGGTTACTGAGCGTCTCCCCCCTCATTATCCGCGGCATCAACTGATAAACTTCATCGATACTGTGACCTTCCAATTTTATAAATCTTTCAAAAAATTGTATAACAATCTATCTAACCACAATCCGGAAATTGCATACGTTCATTAAAATAAGACGCATCTTTATAAAAATCAAATCCAGTACTAATCATTGAACATGGCAACCAAATATAAATGGACAACTGCAACTATCCTTAAAGAAACAAAAGATACAATAACAATAACATTTAATACCGGGGGGGCTCTTTTTAATTACGCACCCGGACAATTTATAAACATAACGCTGTTGATCAATGATGAACCCGTAACCCGGTCTTATTCGTTAAGTTCATTGCCCGATGAAGATGTAAATCCATCCATTACTGTGAAAAGAGTACCTGGGGGTTTGATGAGCAATTTTATTATTGATAATCCTGCACGCATCACTACATGGAATATTGATGGGCCATATGGCAATTTTACGCCTTTGGCCAGTACCTATAGCTGCAGGCATATTGTATTGCTGGCGGGGGGAAGTGGAATAACGCCCTTGTTTTCCATCTGTCGCTCCATCCTGGGCAGGTCGCCGCATACAAAAGTTACCCTTATTTATTCGAGCCGCACTACGGAGGATATTATTTTCAAAAAATCCATATACGATCTGAAAAAGAGGTTTGAAGACAGGTTTAATAGCTATCATGTTCTATCGCAATCAACTGATGTTGCAACACAAGTAGGCGCAGCAGTGATCAAAGGCCGGTTGACCAAGCACGTTGCCAGCAAACTGATTAAACAGGTTACAGATGATCCGCTACACAACGTACAATATTTTATTTGTGGACCCTCCGCACTTATGAAGTTACACCACGAAGTATTGGAAGAAATGCAGGTGCCTGGTGCCAATATTTATGTGGAATGGTTTGCGCCAGAGACTACTGATGTCCGCGTTGTATTACCAGATGCGCCCCGGGAAGTGTTATTGCACTATTACGAACAGTCTAACCTGCTGGAGGTGTCGCCCGGTACAACCATACTTGAAGCCGCTCGGGCAGACCGTATACCGTTAAAATATTCATGTAAAAACGGGACCTGCGGCGTTTGTATAGGAAAATTAATTGCCGGCAAAGTACACATGGCCAATAATTTTGCATTACGCAAGGAGCATATTGACCAGGGTTTTATCCTGCTATGCCAAAGCCATCCCCTGAACAATGAGGTTACTGTAGAGATTGACAATTTTATATAAAAAATACACCAGTTAATGACCACGATCATACCTGAAAGCATTCATAAGAATGTTTTTTTATTTAAATTTAGATTAGTATTTAATACCATTACCCCCAAGCCAGTGTTAAGCGTAAAATGCCTGATAACAGGCCCATTCATGTACGCTAAGGAATTAATTCCAACTTATTTCCAATTATCTCCGTAAAAACCTTGCAAAAACTCTGGATGTTTCCATTTTAAAGAAAATCAGGGAAAAGGCTTTTGCCTAAGGTCGTTCTATTCATTGTGGAAAGGTAAAGTGTTGGATATGAATTTGACGTATCATAAAGAATTAGATGGGGTTAGGGCCATAGCAGTCTTTATGGTTATATACTTTCACTTCTTCTATGATTTGAATCTGCCCCCGCTTGTAACCAGGTTTGCAAATTTTGGCAGAACAGGAGTTACATTATTCTTTGTGTTGTCTGGTTTTTTAATAACACGCATCCTTATTGCAACAAAAGAATCGCCTAACTATTTCTCAAGCTTTTATGTCAGGAGATCATTGCGGATCTTTCCTCTTTATTACTTTTTCCTGGCGCTGATTTTTATAATACTTCCGTTAATTTCAGGAAAGCCTTTTGCACCCTTCAACCTACAAGTATATTGCTGGACCTACGTGCAAAATTTTGCATTGGCGTTTAGATGGGACCAGGTTGGCCCCAGGCATCTCTGGTCCCTTTCTGTAGAAGAACATTTTTACCTGTTCTGGCCACTTTTGATCTATTTACTAAGCATTAGAAGAATTGTAGGTGCAATTGTGTTAATAATTGTAATGGCATTTGTAATAAAGTATATTATGATTGAGCACGACTATGCAGCTTATTACTTTACGTTTGCCAGAATAGATGAGTTGGCTATAGGTGCCTTATTAGCTGTTCTTGAATTAAAGAATAAGTTAACCGATAAGAATGCAAATATATATTTACTGCTTTCAGTGGTCTTTGCAATTCCAACTATTGCTCTTTTGACAATATTTACAGATATAAATAACTCCATTATACAAATAATTAAATACAATTTACTTGCTTTTACCTTTTGGAGTATAGTAGGATATGTAATATCATCACGGGAAACAACCTTGGTTAAGAGGTTTTTGCGCTCTCAGCCAATGGTATTTGCAGGAAAAATAAGTTATGGCTTATACATATATCATCCTCTTTGTATTGCTACAATTTGGAGTTTTTCACCCAAAATGAATCTGGCACTACTTTTTGTTTTTGCAGTTGGGTTTACTTTTTTGGCAGCATCAGCAAGCTATTATTTATTAGAGTTGAATTTTCTGAAATTGAAACGATATTTCGAATATAAAAAGGAAAAGGCAGTTAAACCTGAAACAAGCGTTATTCTTAAGAAAAGTATTTGACCAGTTTACTGGCGTTGTATTCCAATATTCAAAATAACCGATATGGAAAAAGCGCAATTGGTAGAATGGAGAGGTCAGCACGAAAAAATTGACGAAGGTCAGTTTGTAAAATTAGTTGATCGTCACCAAAAAATAATTGGAAGGATTTGCAGAATTTACCGGGATTCAATCGATGACAGGGTAAATCTGTTTCATGAAATTGTGTTCCAGTTATGGATCTCTGCCCCTGTATTAAATAAGAAGGCTAGGTTTAGTTTAGGGGTCTATCAAATTGCGCTCAGCACTTGTATTACCAGCTGTGATAAAAAAAAGAGTAATTCCGAAAATACTACTAACCTTTCTAAGGGTAAGCGAATACAACAAGGTGCTGCAGACGATAAAGAAAAATTGATAAGCGCTTTAATGCAATTGAACTACGACGACAAAGCGATGATCGCGTTATATTTGGAAGATCTTAAGTATCCTGAAATTGCAGAAATTACCGGAGTTGCAGAAACAATTGTAGGTGTAAAGTTGAACAGAATTAAAAAGCAAATTCAGCAACTTTTATGTAAGTCATTGGAGCAGTATCCCATAAAGTCGATCTGGCAAAGTATTGATACGATACCTGTATATAATGCTGATATAAAAGTTATGCTTTCTGATCGATCTCACCCAACATTAAAACGTTTAAACAAGCGGTTAATCATAGAGACTGTTGCGTTTACGATTTTTCTTTTCTTGTACTATGTTTTTTTTAGTATTAACCCAAAGCCTCTTTTTCTGGAGATACTTTTAGCAGGTACACTGTTTTTTAGTATCCTGAATAACTTTATACCTTACAGGCTGTTAAAAAAAACAGTTAGAGGAAACGATATTAAAAGCACATTGCAATACTATCTTTTTAAAATAAGATCACATACTGCCTTCTTCGTTATTGGCCGGCTTATGGTAATTGCCAGCTTGTTCCTCTTCACAACGTTCGTCACTACAAATAATCCGGTTCAGTTTGCTATAATAGCTTTCATGATCCTGTTAGTCATAATTCAGATAGTGCTCTTTTCAAGATATTGGACAAAAAGGTTCAAACAATTGAAATATACAATTAGCCATTTAAGACGTCAAAGAGAATTTATCAAAAAATAAGCGTATTTTTTTACAGCCTTTTATAACTGCTTTGAACGTATTTTCAAGCGCCATCAAATCTAATAGTTTGATGGCGCTTGTTTTTTACACCCTTTTTCTACCATCGTTACTGGTTTAAGCAGCAAGTAATTATAACGGTTATCAATGAACCTAAATGGTTATGCATAATCTCTTGTAAACACCGTTGAAAAATATAGCGTTTGTTTAAAATGCGAAACTACTTGGTCCTAAAGGAAGTTGCCATTTAATTTCAGTTAACATTCCGTTTAATATTCATTAACAGCTTGCCCCCTGCTAAACAGGTTAAATTGTTAAAGAAAACCAAAACTAACCAATGCTATGCCGAGAAACTATCTGCGTAAGATTTTGTCTGCGCTCCTATTCGCCATCCTCATTACTAACGGTTCCTTCTCGCAATCTATCATTACCGTTACAGGAACTGTAAAAGACAAGATGGACAAACCCATTCCCGGTGTGTCTGTTACAATACAGGCTAAAACAAACTCGGGAACAGTCACCAATACCGAAGGCCAGTTTAAATTGCAGGTAAACACCGCCGATGTACTGGTGTTTACGCATACCGGGTATATTGAAATGATAAGGCCGGTTAATAATTCGCTGGTGCTCGAAGTGATCATGGAAGCCAAAGCTGGCAGTCTTGAAGACGTGATCGTTTCCAGTTACGGCGGTAAACAAAAAAAGATCAGCGTTGTAGGCGCACAGTCAACCATCAGCGCAAAGGAATTGGAACACCCGGTAGCCAATCTCAGCACTATGCTGGCCGGGCGGGTAGCTGGTGTGGTGGGCGTACAACGCTCTGGTTTACCCGGTAGTAATTCTGCCGATATATGGATTAGAGGAATTCAAACATTCGGCGGAAGCCCAAGCGGTGCGTTGGTTATCATCGACGGTGTACAGGGCAGGGATTTAAACAGCGTGGATCCGGAAGATATTGAGTCTTTCACCATTTTAAAAGACGCTTCCTCTACCGCGGTTTACGGCTCATTGGGCGCCAATGGTGTAATTCTCATCAATACCAAAAAAGGTAAAGCAGGTAAGGTAAGACTGATGATGAATTATAACCAGGGCACTACCTCCTTTACCAAAGTGCCTGAAATGGCCGACGCCAAAACTTATATGGAACTGAAAAACGAGGCCCTGATCGCTTCAGGTCAGGCGCCGCAGTTTACCCAGGAATATATAGATAGCACGCTTTCGGGAAAGGCTAATCCGTACAGATATCCGAATGTAGACTGGATGGACCTTTTGTTTAAAAAGTATTCGCTCAACAAACGTCTTAATGTGAGCGCCACTGGTGGTAGTGAAAATACAAAATACTATACCTCTGTAGCCTATTATGATGAAACGTCGCTGTTGAAAACAGACCCGAATGTAGACTACGACGCCACCACCCTCTTCAGAAGGTTCAATTATACATCGAATATCGATATGGACCTTACTAAATCAACCAAATTCAGCTTATACCTGAATGGTTATATTACCAATTTCAACGAACCTGGCTGGGGCGCCGGGCAGGCCTTTGCGCAGGCGCAAAATGCCAGTCCTGTTTTTTATCCGCCTATGTACCCCGGTAACCTGGTTTCGGGTATAGGTTATGGTTCCACTCCTTCTCCCAATCCCTGGGCGGCCACAACACAAACAGGTGTTATTAAAAGATTTCAGTCAAAGATCAACAGTAGCATTTTCCTTACTCAGAACCTGGATTTTGTCACCAAAGGCCTTAATTTAAAAGGCATGTATTCTTATGACCTGTTTAATGAATCATTCGAACGCAGAATAAGAAGCAGAAGCATCTACTATTTAAACCAAACGAATCCTTACAAACCCGATGGCAGTCTTAATCTGGAACAAATGATCGCAGGATCGGATGAGTTAGGGTTCGCTACTGCCAACGGTGGAACCCGTCAATTTACTTTGGAGGGACAGGTATCTTACGACCGTTACTTTGGAGATCATCATATTTACTCTACAGTTGTTTATAACCAGTTAAGCCAGTTAAATCCTTTCAACGGCACTTTAAGTAATTATATCCCATTTCGCCAGCAAAACATAGCAGGCAAGGTCACTTACTCCTATAGTGATAAATACTTTACAGAAATAACCGGCGGGTATAATGGTTCTGAGAACTATGCACCCGCCAACCGGTTTGGTTTCTTTCCCTCCGTAGGTGTTGGCTGGGTTGTTTCAAAAGAAAAGTTTTTTGAACCGTTGTCGAAGATCTTCCAATATTTTAAGGTCCGGTATTCAAACGGAAAAGCAGGTGCACCGGGAACCGGTTTGCGTTTTGGTTTTTTAACACTTGTTACAAACGGCGCCCGGGGAATTTCATTCGGCAGACCTGGTGCCAGCACGGGCGTTTCCGGTGTTAACATTTCACAGTATGGCGCAAACGTACAATGGGCTACTGCCCATACACAGGACCTGGGTATAGAGTTCAATATTTTGAATGATAAACTATCGTTTGTGCTTGATTATTTCAAGTCGCATCGTACCGGTGTATTTTTAACCAGGGCCGATTTTCCCGACTACGCAGGATTACAGTATAATCCCGTTGGCAACTATGGCATTCTCGATGCAGCCGGCTTTGACGGAACGGTAGAGTTACGCGCCATTTCATTATCCAAAAAAGTAAACATTTCTTTCAGGGGAAACTTTACTTACAACACAGACATCCTGCGTGAGAACAGGCAGGCTCCTTTTGCAGATCCTTACCAGGAAAGAAGGGGGCATAACCTGCTGGCTGCTTACGGTTATATGGCCGAAGGCATTTTCCAAAGCCAGAAAGAGATCGATAACAGCCCTTCACAAATTGCATTGGGAAATCCGCGTGTAGGTGATCTGAAATATAAAGATCTGAACGGTGACGGGGTGGTTGATATTTATGACCAAACGAAGATCAGTCGTTGGGACGTGCCGAACCTGGTATACGGTTTTGGCGCCAATATTAATGTTGGCAAATTTTACCTCAGTATATTTTTCCAGGGAATATCAGGCGCCTCAAGGTTAATGTCTGGTAATGCGGCGATGCCTTTCAGCGGAGGCGGTAATGACGGTAACATATACAAAATGTCAACCAACAGGTGGACAAAAGAGAATAAAGCGGAGCATCCTTATTTTCCGCGCCTTGGCTGGGGCAGTACTGCCACATCGAATAATACCGTGGCCAGTACCTGGTGGGTAAGGGATATGAGCTTCCTTCGTTTAAAGACAATTGATTTTGGCTATAACATTCCAAAAGAACCTTTCAAAAAAATTGGCCTGGCAAGCGCAAGGGTGTATTTCTCGGGGGTGAATTTGCTTTACTGGAGCAAATTTGACCTATGGGACCCTGAACTGAATACAAATAACGGAAATACATACCCAAATACCCGTAATATGTCTATCGGTTTGCAGGCTAATTTTTAATTCTTAATCATCGATATAATGACAAACAATATATTCAAAATAATAATTGTGTTCTTCGCCCTTGTGACGGTGGCATCGTGTAAAAAATTTCTCGACCAGATACCCGATAATCTTTTAAAAGAAGAAGATATATTTAAAACCTACAACAATACCAATGGGTACCTGGCACAGGTATATGCCAATGTTCCCGATGAATTCAGCAGTCGTTTTGCACCTGGTGGTAGTTATGCTGGGCCATGGACAGGCGCTTCGGATGAAGCCAATTACTGGTCGCTTAGCTGGGTAATGTCCAATGCACTCAACCAAAGCACCTGGGATAATAATGTGGGCGGTACTTACTGGACAAATTTTTATAAACCGGTAAGAACAGCTACTGATTTTATTGCAAAGATCGATGCAGCGACTGCTCCCGATCTAACGCCCCTGCAAAAAATGCGTTTCAAAGCCGAAGCACGTGCATTAAGAGCTATTTTTTATTATTGGATGATGAGGCTTTACGGTCCGGTGATTATACTGCCCGATGTAGTACCCGTTGAAGGTACCGGTGATGCAATATTTTTTCCACGTACTTCTTTCGACAGTTGTGTAGCATACGTTACGAGTGAACTGGACCAGGCTTATACTGAGTTTAAAACTTCTGAAACACTGGGACAAAATCAACCTGCCAGCCTGCCGTTGAATAATGAATGGGGCCGGGTAACCACCGGCGTTTGTAAAGCCTATAAAGCGCAGGTTTTATTACTGGCTGCAAGCCCGTTATTCAATGGCAATAAAGATTATGCTTCATTAAAGAACAAGGATGGCGTGCAGTTGATCAACCAAACGTATGATGCCAATAAATGGAAGCTCGCCGCAGATGCTTACAGGCAATTCCTCGATGAATTTGTACCCAGCACCTACAAGCTCTATACAGAAACTGATGCCAACCCATTTGTGGCCGCCTACAAATCGTGTAAGAACGTAATGTTGAACGATTGGAATTCCGAATGGGTCTGGGGAAAAGCAATGTGCGGCGGCGCCGGCGATTACTGGTATGATATTACCCCAAAACTGGTGGGTTATAATAACACTGTAGGAAAAGGTGCAGGTTTTTTATCGGTGAACCAAAGCATGGTAGATGCTTATGAGATGAAAAACGGGTTAGCGATAGCTGATGCCGGTTCGGGATACCAAAAATCAGGATTCTCCAATTTCAGGGCGCCTTATGATGTCAAAGACCGGTCTACATTTAATCAATGGGTTAACCGCGAAGCAAGATTTTATGTGGGCGTAAGCTATAACCGTTGTTACTGGCAAAACCAGGGTAGCAGTCCCGATGAAGTGGTGCCGGTTTTTGAGCTCAGCGGCAATTCGGGCAGAACACAAAGCACATGGGATGTTAGCTCTACAGGCTATATTGTAAGAAAGCAGCTTGCCAACAGTAACCAGTCGAGAGGCTGGGTATATATAAGGCTGGCCCAAATGTACCTCGACTATGCAGAAGCATCAAATGAATCGAACCCCGCAGACCCTGAAATTCTAAAACTGGTAAATCTCATAAGGGCACGTGCCGGGCTTCCGCAATATGGAGCCGGTACAGATGCATTGCCTGTTCCAATTGGCCAGGAAGCAGTACGAAATGTTATCAGGCACGAACGCCAGGTGGAACTGGCATTTGAAAACGTTCGCTATTTCGACCTGCGCAGATGGAAGATTGCCGCCGAAACAATGGGCGCAGATGTATATGGCATGAACATCTTTGCCGATGACCAGGGGTTTTATGAAAAAACGCTGGTGCAGAAAAGAAGGTTCCTGCCAAGAGATTACTTATGGCCTATTCCCAACAACGAAATTTTAAAAGATAAATACCTGGTGCAAAATCCAGGATGGTAATAAACCGCTAACACCAGTTTTAAAAAAATAATTGCATATGTGTAACCAATTCAATATACATAAACAGCCCCGGTCATTGTCAGTATTACTGCCAATGTTATTGGCGGCTATTTTATTAACTGCCTGCCTCAAAGAAGACGATCTGTATACCCTAAAAGAAGGTGTATGCTACATGCCCCAGGCATACCAGGATAAAAACAAAGTGCGGGCGCTGGTTAAAGTTGATTCCATTCAGGAAACGGCATTCGGATTTTATTATACTTCGTATAACGGCGCACCTTCAGACATTACCGGTAATTTTGCAGTTGATACTACGCTCGTAAAAAATTACAATGAAACCAATGCGTTTACGGGCGACGTGTACCGGGTGTTGCCGGAAAACGCCTACACCCTTTCGGGCACAACCACTATAATAAAAAGTGGAGAAACCTCGTCTGAACCACTTACGTTATCCATCAATCCCAAAAATCTTACGTTGGGTGTGAAATATATGTTGCCTATAAAACTTACCAGTGTGTCGTCGGGGACCATTAAAGATGATCTTTCCGTTACTTATTTCAGGATCGATGAAATTAATGTAAGGTCAAAAGATGTTACAAAAGGCGGAACACTTACAGGAAATTATACCAATTCTCCGGGAGGTGAACAGTTACCGAAACTTATCGATAGTAACTTCTCGTCTAAATATCTGGCTTTTGATTACGACACAGATCTGTATGTACAATTGGCATTTCCTTCTTCAAGGAAAATAGATGCTTATACAATTACTTCCGGCAATGACGCGCCGGACCGCGATCCGAAAAACTTTAACCTGCAAGGCTCCAATGATGGCACAACGTGGATAACGATCGACAGCAGGAGCAATGAGACCTTCCCCGGCAGAAATGTAACCCGAACGTTCAATCTTGCTGCAGAAGCCAATTATTCAATTTACAGGCTGAACATCACTGCTATAAGCGGCGCCGATCTTATTCAGGTTTCAGAGTGGAGATTATTGGATTATTATTGACAACATTACTGTATTCGCTCTACTTCCTCACTCCTGCTATTCCTGGTTGAAGAGCGAATACTGCTTTTGCCAAAACTTCGTGTATAGGTCAGTTTGATAACACGATAGAAGGCCGATTCATTTCTCCAGGTGGAATGAGTATCGATGTTAAAAGCGATTGGGGTCATACCGCCGATATGCGTGCGCACGCGAAATGAGCCAAATAGATCGGGCAGTGAAAGCTGAAAGCTGCCTTTGTCATTTTTCAGTTTTTTGGCCAGGGCAAAATTAATGACCCCAAATCCGCTTATTATATTGGTTCCTTCATAGAAACGGAAATTATACCAGCCGTTTAATTCCGCTTCCAGCTGCCAGGGTAACTGCAATTGTTGGTTAAAAGTAAGGTTCTGAAAGATAAATGTTTTTACCGCAGGCTGCAGGCTATAAGACACTTTGTAATTGCGAAGGGATGTAGTGCTACCCAAAGTTATTTTCCACCACATAGCCGGTTGCAGTGAATAATTTATGGCCAGGTTGATATTCTTTTGGTAATCGAGGTTCTGCGGTGAGGATATACCTATTTCCTTTGTCTCATTGCTGGTGATCTGATAACGTAAGACCGGATGCTGATCGGCCTGAAAAGACAAAGAGATATTTAATTGTTTCTGATTATATTCTGCTTTAAATATATCAGAGATGGTAGGTTTTAGCAATGGATTTCCTGAAAATACAAACGTAGGGTCGTTGTAAAAAAGTGATGACACCAGATCGGTATAAGCCGGACGGCTGATACGGCGGTTATAGCCAACCGACAGAGCGCTGCCGTTAGTGAAGGACCGCGTATATAATAAGGAAGGAAAGAGTTTTCCAATAATAAATGGCTCCTTATACAGGCCTATATCCCGACGCCAGTATTCATACCGCAGTCCTAGCTGAAAGCTTGCGTTTGTATTTAACAAAAACTTAAACTGTGTATATAGTGCGGCAATTTTCTCTCTGCTGTTCACTACCGACTGCGACCGGAGATCTATTGTCCATTGATCATTTACCAGACGCTCTACCCTGCTGTTGTTACTGTTTTCCGAAATACTGCCCCTGCTGCCGAATTCAGCCTGAACTTTCTTCCCAAATTTGCTGGTATAGTCCATTGAAAAGGTTAAAGCTTCAATGGTGGAGAAACTCTCCCCGCGATTTCCACTGGTAAAATTTGAGTCTGCCGGTATAACAGGATCTCCGGTTTCATCATAATACCTTGCGTTTATTATAGCCGGGTTATTGCTGTTATAATGAATAAAGCTGGCATCGAGATTCAATTGTGAATTGGCGGAAAGCTTATGTTTTGAATAAACAGAAGTGCTGATATTGTGTCGCCTGTTATTACCTTCGGAAAGTGCCATATACCGAAGATAATTCCCGTTATCATATTGCCATGAGCCGGCGTTATTTGTGAGATTATGGGTTTTGTTCGTCGAAAATGCCATGTCACCTCCTAATGTGGTTTTGATACCCGGACGTATTTCCCCCGTCAGGTTTAAGTTATGTGTATTCTGAAACCTACGTGATATACCGGAAAAGGTTGCAAACGTACTTCCTTTATAAAGTAGGTCCTCATTTGTGCCATCTCCCATAAATCCGGAACGTACACCATCGTATATCCAGGAATATGAACCAAACACACTGGCATTCTTAAAGCCATGTGATAGGGATATTGACCCAACTGCTTTGCCGCGATAGCCATACCCTAAAGTAGCCGATGCATTCACCCTGGTGCCTTCCTGCTCGCTTTTTTTAAATATGATATTTATGATCCCACCACTTCCATCTGCATCATATTTAGCATCTGCTGAAGTTATCAGTTCAATCTTATCAATATTATCCGCTACGGTACTTTCCAGTAAATTCATTAATTCTTCCATCGAAAGCCCTACCCTTCTTCCATTGAATAATACCGTGACACCCGATTGTCCATTCAGGCTAAACTGATTATTCCTGCGATCGGTTATTACGCCCGGTAGCCGTTCCAGCACCTGCAAGGCATTACTTCCTTTGGTTAAAAGGCTCGACTGTATATTAAAAACCTTACCGCCTGGCGTATGCTTTGTCAACTCCTTTTTAGCTGTTACAACCACTTCGCCCAATAAACTATCGCCTTTACTGCGCTCCACTTTGCCGCTCAATTGCGAACTGGCAGATGTTGCCAAAAAAAATAATATGATCATCAGGAAATATTTCATGGTTGATATTTCCCAAATAAAACCCTGATTTACTACTATACGTTGGGTAAATTGACGACATGTGCCGGCAGATTGATCATTTGCAATAAAGCCGGTTAAACCCATTCGTCACTTCATTTTTACAGAATATCAATCTCCAGGGTACTTTGATCCATTTTCCGATTATTTTACAGGATAACGGATAGTTTTAATATTATGCGTAACTGGATAATAAAATACCGCCTTTACCACATTCCTTTCTGGATAGCCTATCACTTACTGTGGATGTTTATTAATGTAGGTAGTTTTAATGATATGTTATTTTACCTGTTTCTGAATGAAACACCTGTAAAATTCATAGGTTATATCATTTTCCAGGCTGCCGGCGCTTATTTTAATCTCTATTATCTCATTCCTAAGTATCTATACCCTGGCCGGTACAAAACCTATATTTTTCTTGTGATAATGACCGTATTGGTATGTTCAGCACTCATTACGCTGGGTTATTATTTAAACGCATGGACATCAAGCAAAACATTCACCGAGTTATTCGGTAAACGTCCCGATCAGTTTCTGTCAATATTTTCTGTTATGGCTTTGCCATCAACTGCGGGAGCAATGACTTTGGCCATGAGCGTAAAACTGGGCAAGAACTGGCTAAACGCAGAAAAGAAAAGACTGGTGCTTGAAAAGGAGAATCTGGAAACGGAATTAAAATACCTGAAATCGCAGATCAATCCGCACTTTCTATTCAATACCATTAATTCGATCTTTGTTCTCATCCATAAAAACCCCGACCTGGCGTCGGAATCACTTGCCTCCTTTTCTGAAATGCTTCGTTACCAGCTTTATGAGTGTAACGAAAAAGAAATTCCATTAAACAAGGAGCTCACGTTCCTCGAAAATTTTATTGAACTGGAATCGCTCCGGCTGCATGAAAACCAAACGGACCTTTCTTTCAATATCAATCATTCCACAGTGCACAATAGTTATATTGCCCCGTTCATGCTGCTACCCTTTGTGGAGAATGCATTTAAGCACCTTTCGAAAGGCAGAACACGGCAACACTTTATAAAAATGGACCTTTCTCTAACGGACCAACGGATCTTAGAATTACATATAGAGAACAGCAGAAATTTGGAGACAGAGGATACGCCTGCTTTATCAGGTATCGGCCTTACCAATGTGCGGCGCCGGTTGAACCTGGTATATCCGGGTAAACATGAAATTTACGTTGGGAAAGAACCTGCTAAATTTAAAGTAATATTGAAAATTAATTTGGCATGAAACTGAAATGTATAATAACGGATGATGAGCCGCTTTCCGCTGAAGGGCTTTCAAAGTATATTGAAGTGATTGACTACCTCGAACTGGTGACTGTTGCACAAAACCCGCTTGAGCTGAACAAATTACTGGAAAGCCAGCCTGTAGATCTTATTTTCCTGGATATTCAAATGCCTTTTATGACGGGCCTTGATTTTCTAAAAATAAAGACCAGCCTGCCCATGGTCATTCTCACCACCGCTTATTCCGATTATGCCATTGAAGGTTTTCAATTAGACGTGATAGATTACCTGTTAAAGCCGATCACTTTTACCCGGTTCTTAAAAGCTACCAATAAAGCAAAAGACTATTATCTACTTAAGAATAATAAAATTGAAAACCCAGTAACTGCAGCACCGGATTATGCATTCATCAAATGTGAAAATAAGTATGAGAAGATATATATAGGAGAGATCCTGTTTGTTCAGGCACTTCAGAATTATGTAATTATCTATACCAGCAATAGTAAGTTCATGACACTTCTGCCACTGAAAACAGTGGAGACATACCTTGACAAGAGAAAGTTTTTAAGGGTTCACAAATCCTATCTGGTAGCTATTGCAAAGATCGACAGTATCGACGGTAATGATATACGCATTCAACAGCACAATATTCCTATAAGCCGAAATTTACGTGACGAAGTGATAGAGGTAGTTGTGAAGAGTAAGCTGATGAGTAAATGATTGAATAAGATTGCTTATTTGAACAAGATGTTATACCTTGTTACGTTTTCTTACCCTTAACTCTAAATGATGATGGTTTTTCTTAAGTCCCTTACGCCAAAAAAGTATTTGTTTCTTTTCTCTTTTACTATTTTAAGTGTTTTACAATCTTTGGCTCAGGCGCCTGTTATAACTTCTTTTTCACCTTCTTCGGGCCCGGTAGGAACAGCTGTTACCATAACAGGAAGCGCGGATTTTATAGAAAGTAATGCTTTAAAATAAAATGAAATTATTTAATATCATATTTGCCATTGTGGCTTTATTGGTACCAGGCATTGAAAAAGGCCATGCGCAGCAATCTTTTTACAATATTACCAATGCCAGGTACCTCGATTCTGTTACTGCGGATTTCATTTGTGCAGCTGATTCAATGGTTTATCCTGCCAGTTACAAAATGAAATCGCTGAAAAAAGAACTGCCGGTCATAGGGGTTTTAAATAGTTTTTTCGACAGCACTTTTGAAGTAGATCAGGTGAGCGATAAATTAAAAAAAATCAGGTATGCAAAAGTTAGTAAAACAGAAACCGAAATTGGGTTAATTAAGGTAATTGATATTAATATCAATGGAAGCTATCTGCATGCAAAAGTAACACTCGACTGTATTGGCAACAGTGTAATAAGAAAAAAATGCATATTAAGCAGTCATACCGAAGCCAGGTGTGGTTTGTATGGAAACAGAATTCCTGATTTTAAGTTGTTTAAAACTTTTGTAGTTCCAAAACTGCAGTTCCTGATCAAAGTAATAGATTATTCTGAAATAATTGCGACAAGTTTCTTACAAAACAACCTGGTAAAAGTTGCTGAGATCTATAAAGACTACCGGTTTAATATTCCATCGGATAAAGCAAAAAAAGACGATTGGATCAATAACATTTTATACAATCAATACAACAGCGATAAAGCGTGCTGTTACAGTTATGTGCAGGCCCCTAAGGATTTTGTTGCGTTGATTAAGAACGGACAAATAGCATTGATCTGTGATTTGCTTTATTCACCTAATTATTTATATGCGGTGAATGCCATGGAAGCAATGATTTACCTGGCAAATGAGAACAAGCTGGTTATAAATGACACCATCAGAGCTAAGATGGAATCGCTGAAATTGGAGAAATCAACAATGACAGTTCAAAGATCCTTCGATACTTTTAAAATTGTTCGATGGTATAATGAATTAAAAACAACCGACAATCAGGTTATTCAAAAATATCGGGCTGGTATTAATTAAAACGGCTACCTTTCTATAAATATTACCTGGTAAAAATCAAACAGAATGGTAAACAGATCCTTCACTCCATTTCCAAATTTGACAACCGCAAGACTAACCCTTAGACAGTTATCAACAGATGACGGGGAAAGTATTTTTGCTTTGCGTTCTGACAAAGAGATAAACAAGTATCTTGAGAGACAACCAAGCCAGACAATCGAAGACGCAATCAACTTTATCAACAAGATAAATGATATCATTGAAAAAAATGATGGGATCTATTGGGTAATAACCCTGACAGATAGTAACGCCTTTGTTGGAACAATTTGCCTTTTTAGCTTTTCAAACGAAGAAGATAAGTGCGAGATCGGTTACGAACTTTTGACAAATTATCAGGGACAGGGAATAATGAAAGAGGCGGCTGAAAAAGTTATTGACTATGCCTTTCATACCTTGCAGCTTCAAAAAATTGAGGCATTTACTCATAACGACAATCAGCATTCAACCAAACTTTTGTTGAAGTTTGGATTTAAAAAATCAATAGAAGCTGACATGGAAAACCCTGACTTTGCAATTTACACCCTGACCAATTGAGACCTGTAAGAGCTATCAACCTACTTTTAGAAAATCTCGTTCATTATAATTTGTTTATCCTTGTCCTTTGTGATCAATGATATTTTACCTCCGTCAAAATAATACAAAAACCTGCCATGTGTCTTTGCCAATGTCTTTACGAAGTCAATAACCAGTTCCGGGTCACTACCCATGCCTATCTCGAACATATTTATAGGAGCAGTTTCACTTGAAAAGTTTGAGAAAATCAACCAGAGTCCAATATTAGCTCCTTTTGTTGCCTTCAATTCCACACGAAATGCCCCCGTTGCCCATGGCATCCCACGTTTTGGAGATCTTGTTGTGATAATCCATATAACCATATGTATATGGAGGA
This sequence comes from Niastella sp. OAS944, assembly GCA_024809215.1. Lineage (GTDB taxonomy): Bacteria > Bacteroidota > Bacteroidia > Chitinophagales > Chitinophagaceae > Niastella. The sequence goes on from JANUBW010000005.1 coordinate 52,888, forward strand.
AGGTAAAAGCCTGGTGAAAAATCCCGCTAATTGGAAACTGGTTTCCAGGAACGGAAAGCAATGGATGAAAAAACGTTACTTTAAAGTAAAACGGAAATGGTGGAGTGGGTTTACTACTCTTTATGGGTGGTAAGTTATTTCTAATTCACCAGCTTAAGCAAAAGCCCTGAAACGCAAAATAGAAAAGCGTTTCAGGGCTTTTTTGTCGTTGGTCTATAAAGGTGTAACTTACTTATTAACCTTAAAAACTACCTGATATGTCAAAATCAAAAACCATCATTCTTATTCACGGAAATTTTGTAAACAACGACAGCTGGACGGAATGGAAGCGTTACTATGAACAAAAGTGTTATAAGGGCAGGTATAAAGATAAAAATAGTCGGATTGATGTAAAGATATTTGAAGACAAAAGTCACTTCATTTGCGGGGAACCAGGTTGGGAAAAAGTAGCTGATTATATTTTAGCCTGGTATGAATCTTAAGAAAGGTTCTTCTTCATCGATCCTGCAAAAACAGCCTTTACATTTTCCTGCAAATTTTGTGTTTTTATATAACCGTAAAATGAATCAAAAGGAATTGACTCAAACCGCTGTTTAACTCTCAACATTTCAGGCTGTGATAAGGGAATACGATTTGGAAAGCTACGGAAAACGGAAAAGTGTTTTTTGCTTGGGGAAAGAAACAACGTGTCGCCGCAAATTATGGTCCCTTCTTTCGACAAAAAAGGCACATGCAAAATACTGCTGCCTTCAAAATGTCCGCCTATCAGCAATATTTTCATTCCATCCCACAAGGGCAATTCATCACCTTGCCAAAGATGAATGTGTGGTCCTTTTACCATAATATGTTCTGCATCGTTGTTATGAATAAATACAGGACAATCGAAAACACTTGCCCACTCATTCATATTGCTGTAATAATGCGGATGCGAAAATGCAATCGCTTTCAGCCCTCCTTTCGATCTAATGAATTCAATCGTGAGTTCATCGAGCATCGGAATGCAATCCCACAATACGTTCCCTTCATCTGACAAAACCAATAAAGCTCTTTGACCAATAGCAAATATGGGATTGATCTCTATTTCATAAAGCCGCTCATGAAGCTTATTCAGTTTAATACTGTGTTTCCGGTGAAGGTCTTGGGTTTTTGTCCAGCTTTGTCCCGTCTCCGGAATGTACTGACGCTCATCACTACAGATAACACATAGTTTTGGTGCTTGGTCTGCAGGGTAATAGGTGCCGCAGGTGCTGCAAATGATTTGTTCTTTCATTTAATGGATGTTACGTTTTAGTAAAAGGTGGTTACAATTTATTCGGCAACCATGTGCATCGATATGGCAATGCGGTTCCAGCTATTGGTTACGGTAGTTATAAAAATGAGTTGGGCAATTTCAGTTTCACTGAAATACTTTTTTGCATTTTGAAAAGTATCTTCCCTTAATCCGGCTTCATGGATCTTTGTTATTTCTTCTGCTAATTTTAATGCAGCCCGCTCTGCTTCCGTGAAGAAAGGAGTCTCCCACCAGGCACTGATCGCAAACACCCTTTGCTCGGTTTCCCCGGCCTTTCTTGCATCCTGTGAGTGAAGGTTCACGCAATACCCACAGCCATTGAGCTGTGATGTTCTTAATTTTACGAGTTCAGCCAGTTTCTTTTCGATTGTAAAAGTTGAGATCTGCTTTTCTGCTGCATTCATTGCTTTATAAACACCGGCTTCCGCGGCGTCAATGTTCATTCTTTCTTTCATAAATAGTGTTTTTGACATATCAAAGCTATATCTTTACTGGATTATCCAAATAATCCAGAATCAACAAATAAGCTAATCCAGATGTCTTTACTGAAAGAGCTGATCACCATAGATGACAAGTCTGAAGTATCTGTGTATTTGCAGATCACCAATTTAATTATTCATCATATAAGGCATGGAAGATTAAGAAAGGGGTTGAAACTTCCTGGTTCAAGAGAACTGGCAGTTATGTTGGGTATTAACCGCATGACTGTAGTGGCGGCTTACCAGGAACTGGAAGCGCAAGGCTGGATTGAAATGCTACCTAAAAAGGGGACATTTGTAAAAGCAAATCTTCCTGTATTGTCACCTAAGCAACTGGCTGGCAATGTTGCGGATTTCAGTCTTCCTGAACAACCAGGCTTTAATTATGATCAGAAAAGAATTATTCCGGTTGCTTTTTCCGATTTTCCACCAACAGATAAACTTGCTTTTAATGATGGCTTTCCTGATGTTCGCCTTGCTCCAATAGAAGAGTTCACAAGATGCATGCGGAGCCTTTCACGCCTTTCTGCAAATAAAAAATATTTACAATACGGTGGTGCGCAAGGCACTTTGTTACTAAGACAAACACTTGCCAATTTTTTGTGCGACACCAGGGGTTTATCAATTACTGCTGATAATATTTTAATTACGAAGGGGTCACAAATGGGGATCTTCATTGCAACTTCTGTAATTATTAATCCTGGTGATGAGGTAATAGTTGGCGTGCCTGGTTACCGTATGGCCAATCTTACTTTTCAGCAACTGGGAGCAAAACTGATCTATGTTCCTGTTGATGAGGATGGCATGGATATCAACGCAGTTGAAAAACTTTGTGAGAAGAAAAAGATACGACTTGTATATGTGATCCCGCATCATCACAATCCAACTACAGTTACGCTGTCGCCTGAAAGAAGAATGCATTTGCTTAAACTTGCGACTAAATACAGGTTTGCGATCATTGAAGATGATTATGATTACGATTTTCATTATTCAAGCAAACCAATAATGCCTATGGCCAGTTATGATAGCAAGGGTAACGTAATTTATATTGGTACACTTACTAAAACCTTCGCACCAGCTGTAAGGCTCGGTTTTATAGTGGCGCCAAAGGAATTTATACAAACGGCCACTTATTTCCGTAAGCATATAGACATGCAGGGAGACAGCTTAATGGAAAATGCCATTGCTGAATTATACAAAGATGGAACAATTGCAAGGCACATAAAGAAGTCGGTGAAGTTGTATAAAGAAAGAAGAGATCATTTCTGTGATTGTCTTCAAAAAGAATTAACCGGTCATATTTCATTTAAAGTTCCCGATGGTGGCATGTCGGTATATACAACCTTTTTAAAACACGATCTAAAGATAATTTCCCGCAAGGCGTTTGACAAGGGTTTGATCATGAAAGATGGAACCACCTTTGACGTAGGTAAGCAGCAATTTAATGCTATACGACTTGGTTTTGCCTCGTTGAATTTTAAAGAGCAGCTACAAGCGCTAAAAATTATTAGAGAAGTGATGAATATGAAGCTATAGGGGCAAACACCCCCGATGTATCAGGGGTGTTTGCGTTTTTGTAATGAGTTTACAAACCTGCTATTTTAACATTTGAGATCAGCATATGCGTTGGGCTATTGAAATCGGCGCCGAATTTAAAGGTGCTGTATGTTCTATTACCTTCAAAGGCATGATTAATGTCGTATGTTTTTTCCTGATTGATGTATACCCGTAAACGTTCGCCTTCTTTTTTAAACGCCATGTGATTTATTTTTCCGCCTGTAGTATAGGCATCGCTATTAACATGGGAACTCAGGTCTTTGCCTTTACATTCTACATAAGCGCTGCCGCCCGAGTATATTCTAAATTGCAGGTAAGGGTTAGAAGGGTATCTGTCAAAATTCCCATCGAGCGCATCTTCAAAATCAACATACAGTGTACTGCTACTTCCACCGTCAATGATGACGTCAAACTCAACAGTAAAATCTTTGGGAAGACCGGTTTTTATTTTGGGAATATATAAGCCATTGCTTGTAATAGAAAACCAGTTGCCGGGAAATTGTTGCAGGGTAACCACTTCACCGCTGGCATTGGTGAGCCATTTAACAGGGAAATTTCCCTTTTTGGTGGAGTCAAAATGATCTATAAACAACAACGTGTTGCCGGGTACAAAATCATAGACCGTATTAATAGTAACGCTGTTGCCTGAGGCGGTTGGTTTGGTAGCATCTGTGTCGGCGGGTTTGTTCTTGTTTTTCTTTTTAAATAGTCCACCCACTTTATCAATAGTGTTTCCCACTCTGTCGGCGGTATTGCCTACCTGGTCAACAGTTGATTGTGCGTGGCTGCCAAAAGGAATGATTGCAATAATTAATACAGGTAATGCAGCAATGAATTGCATTTTGCGCATAGGTTTTGTTTTAATGGAAAAAATAAAATTGCTTTATTCAGGGTCCATTAGGGGGTAACCTATCAGTCGGTAAGCGATATATTTTATTACAACGGTGACTGGGTATTTTACTTACGGAACCTATGTTTTTATTTATTATCATGATTCTCGTCAAGCACCTAATGATTTTTATAATTAATCTGGCTAATTTTGATTGGGGATTTTTTATTGAAGAATAGTTTATCCTAATAAAATTCCTGTCATAACGCACTTCATTGATTACTACGATTCACTGCCCTTGTTAAAAATAACATCAGTCTGCGTCCCCTCGTATTTCCCCAACTAAAATGAAAAACAATGAAGAGGTTTATCATTAACAGCCGAATTGTTATTCTACTGGGCTTTTGCCTTGCCATGGTTGTTCAGGGTTGCAAAAAAGGTGACCTTCCTCATGGTATTCCTAAACCACCAAAACCGCTGGTTACAGGCCTGAAGGAGCTCCAGGGCAGTACCGTTGGCCCCGACGGGGCTTTGTACGTTACTGCACCGCTCGATGGCACCATCTGGCGTGTTAACCCCAAGACCGGCGCCGTGCGGTCCTTCGCTACCGGATTTCCGAAGCGCATTCCCGACCTGTACTACATTGGTAGTGGAGTGGTTGATGTGGCCTTCCGCGGCCAAACTGCATATGCGCTGGTTACCGGTGTTGCGCCAGACCTCGATGGTCACGACACTGTAGGTATCTACCGGGTAAACGGGCCCAATAGCTTTACCGTTGTGGCGGATATCGGCGCATGGTCTATTGCCCATCCCCCGGTGCCTGCCTTCTTCGTGCCCACGGGCTTTCAATACGCGCTTGAACCCTATCGCGACGGTTTCATTGTTACAGACGGACATCATAACCGCGTACTTTATGTCACCCTCACGGGTGAGGTTACTGAGGTGATCGCTTTCGCAGATGTTGTACCAACCGGACTGGCGGTGAGAGGCAACACGATCTATGTTACCGAAGCCGGTCCCATTCCTCACCTGCCTGAGAATGCCAAACTCATGTCCATCTCGAAAAAACCGCCAACAGCCACGGAGGTTGCCTCTGCCGCCGGGTTGGATGTTGGGTTATTTGTAGACGTGGAATTTAGCCACGGAAATGCGCTCTATGTTCTTGCTCAGGGCAAATGGGATGGTCCCTTTGAAGGTGCACCTGCGTTGCCGAACACCGGCGCGCTCCTGAATCTGAGATCAAATAATACCTTTAAAGTGGTAGCAGACGGTCTTAACCAGCCCACCTCAATGGAGTTCATTGGCGACAACGCGTACGTAGTTAGTCTCGCCGGCGAGGTATGGGAGATAGACAACGTGTGGTCTCTGCCATATGATCTTTAACTGTCAATAAATGATAAAAGCCCTGAAGTTCTTTACAGATAAGCGTTTCAGGGCTTTCGTATATTTATTTTTATACTACGCAGATTCACTGCGTAGTTAGGTTTTATTTTTACAGTATTAAAGATATCCGTTGAATAATTCTAACAATATGATAACTGGAAAAGAAATAATTGAATTAGGTTACAGACCTTCAAAATGGTTTAAAGAAGCGATAGAATATGCGAATAAACATAACCTGCAAGGTGAAGCACTTGCCTCATATATTAAGACCATTGCACCTGTAACTATTGAACCGTTCGATAAGCCGTTGCCTTTTCATAAAAATATTACAGCAGAAACTGAAGCTGAAATGGCAAATGTTCAACAGGTTTTTGATACCATGAATGTACTAATGAGAACGCCAACATTGGTAAAAGGTGTTGTAATGCCCGATGCTTGTCCTACTGGTGAAGTTGGGCAAATTCCTGTAGGTGGTGTAGTAGCCGCAAAGAACGCTATTCACCCGGCTATGCATAGTGCAGACATTTGTTGTTCTGTAATGATGACTAATTTTGGCAACATATCGCCTAAAGAAGTTTTAGATAAAGCGCATTCCGTTACGCATTTTGGTGGCGGTGGCCGGCCTGAGTTCTCTGATCTGCCAAAAGACCTGGAAGAACGAATTGTAGCAAATAAATTCTTTGACAATCAGGCGAGTTTAAATTTAGCAAAATCTCATTTAGGAACACAAGGCGACGGTAATCACTTTTTATTTGTAGGGATCTCAAAACAAACCGGCGAAACAATGATGGTAACCCATCATGGAAGCCGTGGTTTTGGTGCAAACCTTTATACACAGGGAATGAAAGTAGCTGAAATGTTTAGAAAAGACATTTCGCCACAAACGCTTCCTAAAAATGCCTGGATACCATATGATACAAACGAAGGTAGTTCTTACTGGGAGGCATTGCAAATAGTAAGAGACTGGACAAAACTTAATCATACCACTATTCATAATGCCACTCTTGAAAAGTTAAAAACAGATATGGTGGACAGGTTTTGGAATGAACACAATTTTGTATTTAAGGACGAAGACTTGTTTTATCACGCCAAAGGCGCTACGCCATTGGATGATAAATTTGTTCCTGATAGCAAAAATGGCTTGCGCCTGATCCCTTTGAATATGAGTATGCCAGTTTTGATCGTAAAGGGACAAACGACGGAAAGCAACCTGGGTTTTGCACCACACGGAGCGGGTAGAAACTTAAGTAGAAAAGCGCATAAAAGGACAAAAGCGAACAAAACGATTGAAGAGGTTTTTGCAGAAGAAACGCAGGGACTTGATATTAGATTTTTTTCCAACAACATAGATGTATCTGAATTGCCAAGTGCCTATAAAGATGCGCATGCTGTAAAACGTCAAATGCAGGAATTTGGGCTTGGTGATGTGGTAGATGAAATTATGCCTTATGGTTGTATTATGGCCGGAGACTGGGAAATTGATGCGCCCTGGCGTAAAAAGTTTAAAAGGTAAAAGCTGCTATTTTGGGTTGAATAATTAAATAATTAATGATCGAGGAGCCTTGAGAACCGTTCTCAAGGCTCTTTTTATTTAGCTTTCAAATATTCTGTTGAACATTTAGTTATTATATCTATGGCCATGCTGGTTTCCATATAGCTTGCCAGGTATTCCCACTCCTTGCCAATGATTCCTTCAGCAAAATAGCCATGCTCCTTTCCCTGTTCTATCATTTGTATATCTACCGGGTCTATTGCAGGGTTTTCTGAGATGGCAAATGACCATTCATGCCATCTCGCTCTAAAGTAAAACGAAAAACCATTTATGGTACCCCATGCCTGTACCGGGGCCGGGCCATCTATTCTACCTTTTAAGTTCAGGTCGGGGTTTTCAAATTCCTGCATATATGGATACATAGCTTCAACATGTTATTTAATTAAATGTACAACATCGCTGGATTTCCTATGCATATACATATATCTGCTATGTGTATTGTTCTGTTTCTTATAGCATAGACATCAGGGTTAAAATCGATCAAAAACTGGATAAAATTGGATAAGGGCCATATGTGTGCTAAACAAAGCTATCTTGATAACTTGCATTAATATAGTTTATCATACCCGGGTATAGTCTCCGTTCCCCTCCCAATGATTGCCTGCTTTATAACCATGATTTGCAAAAGAGTTGAGCTCGTTTTGATTTAAAACCAAAATTATCAGTTACATGAGAAAATTTATACCACTGCTCGCAGTGCTGGTATGCATTGCGCTATGCGCATCTGCGCAAACTGAAACGGTCTCCGGAACAATTCTTGATAAAGCCGGCGCCCCCATTCCCAACGCATCCATTATTATTAAAGGCACCAGATTGGCTACGGTAGCCGATCTAAATGGAAATTTCACCATGCAGGTTAACCGCGGCGCCATGCTTACGGTTACTGCTGTTACGTACAAATCTTTTAACATAAGGTCGCAAAGCGGCGCTCCTATGATCATTAAACTGGAAAGCGCTGAGCTCCTGATGGACGAAGTTATTGTTACCGCCGGCGGTATTAAATCCAAAAGAAAAGAGATAGGTACGGCTAACACCGTTATAAAGTCTGATCTGCTTTTAGCCGGCAAATCAACCAATATTGCCGGTGGTATGCAGGGCAAAGTGGCCGGTCTGCAGATCAGCGGAACAGCCGGTGGCGTAAACCCCAGCTTCAGGCTTATTTTGCGCGGACAAAGATCTCTTACGGGTAACAACCAGGCCCTGGTGGTGCTTGATAACGTTATTGTTCCTAACGAGGTACTGGGCAATCTTAACCCCGAAGATGTGGATGAACTGGTAGTGCTAAACGGCGCAGGTGCCGCAGCGTTATATGGCTCACAGGCTTCCAACGGAGCTGTTGTGATCTCTACTAAAAAAGGGAAAAAAGGTGTTACCGAAGTAACTGTTTCGAACACGATCTCATTACAGTCGCTGGCTTATTTCCCCAAACTGCAAAAGAAATTTGGCGCCGGCGGCAGCGCCTATGGTAGCGATGTAAACGGCGCTCCGCTGTTCTCTTACCTCGAAAACCAGTCGTATGGCCCCGAATATGATGGCGTAAAACGTGCGCTGGGACCGGCATTGGAAGATGGATCCCAGGATTCTGCTGTTTACGCTTATAACTCAGGTCACTTAAAGTTCTGGAACGTGGGCGTTACCAATCAGTCTGATTTTTCACTGCAGAACGGTGATGAACGCTCAACTATGTTTCTTTCCGGACAATACGCCACCACCACTGGCACCACACCCGGCGACAAATACAACCGGGCATCTGTGCGGGTTAATGGCACCCGCAAAATTGCAAACACTATCAATGCTACTTACAGCGCGGCTTATATTCAAAACCGGTACGACGTAACTTCTCAAACCGGTAACGTATATGTGAATCTGTTAAATATGCCAACAAATGTTGACATTCAAAAATATAAAGACTGGCGAACCAACAAATTCGCCAATCCGAATGGCTTTTATAATCCCTGGTACCAGAACCCTTATTTTACCATAGATAATTACCGGCAAAAAACAAGGAACGATTATCTTACCGCCAATATAGAAATAAAGTTTGCACCTTTTAACGGGCTCGATCTTATTGCCCGGCAGGGTGTGGTAACCAAGAATACTTCCTATAAAAACACCGTTGGCGCTTTTACTTATACCGATTTTGCGAAACATACCGATGCCAGTTCCAAATCTGATATTCCGGCATCTGTATCTGATTTCAGCGGGTATAATACACAATTGCTGAGCGATGCCTTTGTACAATACAATAAAAAAGCAGGCGAGTTTGATCTTAAGTTGATTGCCGGCGGCCAATGGCGTCAGGACCAGGCCAAGAATGTTTTAGTATCTGCAAGCGGACTGGTTATACCTGGTTTGTATAACGTAAGTAATGGTGTAGGAACACCCGGGGCCAGCGAATCGAATTTTCTGGCACGCCAAACAGGCGCTTATGGCGATATCCGCATTGGCTTTAAAGATTATTTATTCTTACATGCTACAGGCCGTAACGACTGGGTATCTACGCTGTCGCCCAATAACCGATCCTTCTTTTATCCTTCTGCAGATGTTTCATTTATTGCAACAGACGCTCTTAATATCCTTGCCGAAACCACGCCCATTTCTTACCTCAAACTAAGGGCCGGCTGGTCGAAAGTAGGTCAGGTAAACCTGGGTGGTACTTATGGCGCTTACCAGCTGGAGCCAACGTACTACCAGGCAAGCGGCTTTCCATTTGGATCGCAGGCCGGATTTACCGTTGGCAATACACTTGTTTCGAACAACCTGAAACCTGAAATTACCAAAGGGTATGAAGCCGGTTTCGATTTGAACATGTTTAACGATCGGTTTACCTCTTCCGTTACCTGGTACGATACCAAAACCGATGATCAAACGGTAACAACCAGCATCTCTAACAGTACCGGCTTTACCAATTTGTTAACCAACACCGGTCAAACTCAAAGCCGTGGGTTAGAAGTTACTGCACATATTACTGCCTACCGCTCAAAGAACTGGGAGGTTAATATTGGTGGTAACTATACCTACCTCGATAATAATGTAAACTTTATCAGTGCCGATCTTCCCAAGCTTTCTTTGTCGTCGAGCGGAACAGCCAACGCTTATGCGGTGGCGGGACAGGCATTTCCGGTAATTATGGGTTATGATTATAACCGCGATCCGCAGGGGCATGTTATTGTGGACGGTATTACCGGACTGCCTACTAAATCTGATACAATATCTATACTAGGTAGTGCCGTTGCTAAAAACCGGGTAGGTTTTGATGGAACGGTTAAGTTTAAGAATTTCCGCTTTTACTTTCTGTTTGAATATCGAGGCGGCTACAAAATATTTAATGGCATTGGTACAGAGCTCGACTGGTCGGGAACCGGCTATCGTACGGCTGTGTACAACCGCCAGCGTTTTGTATTTCCCAATTCTGTTATTGCCGATCCTAATAATGCCGGTAAGTTTATTCCCAATAATGATATTACAGTTAAAAACGGTAATGGTAATAATGGTTTCTGGACCGATGGCATTAACCGCGATGTAACCTCCAATTATCTCTCTTCGGGTAACTTCCTCAAATTAAGAGAGATCTCTATTTCCTATGATGTGCCTGCCAGCGTGCTGATGAAAACCAAAGTTATTAAAGGCATCACCATCAGTGCCCAGGCCCGTAACTTATTAATGTGGCTCACTAAGGATAATTATTATACCGACCCTGAATACAGTGCTGCCGGCAGCGATAACAATGGTATTGGGTTGAACAGCATTAACCAAACGCCACCATCGCGTTTTTACGGCGGTACCCTAACGTTTAAATTTTAATGAATACTTATTGAGGAAGTCTTTAAATATTATTGATCATGAAGAATATAATTGCAATACTATATATAGGATCAATGGTACTCGTTACCTCCTGTAAAAAATATTTCGATGTTAATGCCAATCCGAATAATGCAACTTCGGCTACACCCGAATTGATATTGCCGCAGGCAATTACTGCTTCTGCAGGTAATTTAAATGCTTTTAATACTTATGGTGCGCAGCTGACTGGTTATATGGCCAATGCCGGTGGATATGGCGGTTTTGGTGTATCGTTTACTTATAATTTCACGTCCTCTAACTTTAACAATCTTTGGGCCGGCGTATATGATAATCTGGAAGATTACCAGGCCATACTAAACAAAACAAGTGATGTGGCCACTTATAGCTATTTCAATGCAGCGGCGAGAATTATGAAGGTGTTCAGTTTTCAGTTACTGGTAGATGCTTATAACGATGTTCCGTATATTGAAGCGCTGCAGGGAGCCAATAAACTCTCTCCTGCTTATACCGATGCCAAAGAAATATACAAGGACCTCGCCAGCCAGCTAGATACCGCAATAAATACCATTAATGCGGGCGCCACCACAGTTGCTGTAAAACCGTTAGGCACCTCGGATGTGTTATTCAAAGGAGATGTGAAACTTTGGAAAAAACTGGCGAATACCTTAAAACTTCGTTTAGTCATACATGCTAATGGGAAGGTAAATTTTGCAAATACAAATTTTAGCAGCGATGGTTTTTTAACTACCGACGCATTGATAAACCCCGGTTTTGTACGGGACAACGGCAAGCAAAACCCGGAATGGGATACATGGACCTGGACTTACTCCGGTTCTGCCAGAGGTAAAGCCTGGATGCCTTCGACATTTATAATGACGTTCTATAATGGTATAAAATTAACCGATGCCGGAAGAGGCGCTGCTGTATATTATCAGTTCCCTTCTACCCCATCCAATACCCTGGGTTATGAAAACAACAGCATATCCTCAAGCCCGGAGGGTAGTTTTTGGTACCCCGGTACCGACCGTGGCGGTTCTTCTGCAGGTGATGCAACCGGAGCCTTGAAAGGGCCTGATGCGGGTATGCCATTGATAACAGCTGCGGAAAGTTATTTTCTTCAGGCCGAAGGAGTGGTAAATGGTATTCTGTCAACCGGCAATGCAGAAGCACTGTTTAAGAATGGTATTACCGCTTCGTTTAAATATTTGTATGCAAAACCTGATGGTACTATAACGGGAACACCTGAGGCTGATGCTGCAGATTATATTTTAAATAATAATAGCAGTTACCTGGCCGATTTTTCAAAAGCAGGTACAAAAGAACAGAAATTAGAAGCGATCATTACCCAGAAATATATAGCGTTGAATATGGTGAACAGTGATGAAGCATGGAATGAATATCGCCGTACGCATTATCCTGTACTGGTAAATACCGCGGGCGCCAACGGTACGCAAACATTTGCTTCTACAGAATCAGAATCAACCAGGCCCGACAGGTTGCCAACCCGGATCTTATATCCTGTTTCTGAAGGAGCTTACAACTCCTCCAATCTTCCTAAAAACATTACACCGTTTTCATCACTTATTTTTTGGGCACAATAGTTTGTTTAAAAATTTATTATTATGAAATCAGCACCTATAAATATATTATTGTTTTCAATGCTGTTGTCGGGTTTGTCGTCCTGTTTAAAAAAGGATGCTATGAATATTGATCCCGATACAGGTACGAAGAACGTGGTAGAGTTTGCCAATACCGGCGATAATGTGGCGAATGCAACTTCTGTTTTTCCCCGTTTCTTTATTGATCTTGGCACTATTACCGCCAACCAGGTTGTTCCATTGCAGGTAAATGTAAGTTACTCTGGTAACCAAACGGCGCCACAGGATATTACCGTTTCGCTGGGCATCGATAGCATTGCCCTGAAAGCATATGATACTACTTTTAAAGCAGAATATGAAGTGCCGCCTGCCTCTGTATTTAAGCTTCCGTCTTCATTGGTTATAGCAAAGGGTTCCCGTCAAACATCTTTACAAATACCCATCACTATAAGTAATGATTTCGACTTTAATAAAAGTTATGCTCTTCCATTGAAGATCGTTTCTGCTTCTTACGGAACAATCAGCTCTAACTTTGGTACGGCTTTTTATTCATTTGGCGGACGAAATAAATATGATGGCATTTATGTAATGAAAGGGTATGTGAGCCACCCCACGGCGGCTTATGTGGGTCCTTTTAAAGCGCCGAAAGTAACATTTACCACTGTTGGCGCCAGCTCAATAGCAATGGAAGCGCAGCCTTTTTTCAACAACGGGGCTTTATCATTTTTTGGTGTATATCCCGTATTTACGGTGAATGCCGATAACTCGGTTACCGTTACCAATATGCCGGATGGCGGAAAGGCGCCTTCGGTTACAGATCCTGCTTATAAGAACCGGTACGATCCGGCCACAAAAACATTTTACATAAGTTATTCCTACAATGCAACAACGCCCAGGGTAATTTATGATACCTGTACCTTTTTACAAGCCAGGTAAATTTATTAAAATGCCACACCTTCGGGGTGTGGCATTTATTACTTATGTCAATTAGACGGTTAAGAGTTAATTATAGCCTCTTCCAAAACAGACTCTAATTGCGCGATATTTTGCGGTACCTGATCTTTTAATGCAATTCTGAAAGCCCCCTCTTCATTTATCTGCATGTGAATTCGATATGGCTTTGAATCTATGGGGATATAAATTTGATAAAGTTGTTTTTGGATGGTGTTTATAGGGTGAACGTCCACCTCAATTTCTTTTCCATCTAACATTACTTTCACTTTGAACCTTGTTAATTTTCTTATTCCCATGGCGCAAATCTACAGCTGAAAGGTTAAAAACACAATTGTTTATTTAAAATTCCTGGCATCAGCAAACAGCTTACCCTGTTCTTTTTGCGTGGACGTCAAATGCTTTAATAATTTTGAAAAATTGTAGCAGGCCGATACTACCACATGGATCACCTCCCCTTCTATTTGCAATTTGCCTTCAACCATGATGAGCCGCGATTGTATGATCTCCTTGCGATAGGTATCGAAGATATTTTTGAAAACAACCAGGTTGGCCCATCCACTTTCATCTTCAATGGTCATAAAGATCACGCCTTTTGATGTACCTGGCCGCTGCCGCACTAATACCAAACCCGATACTTTAACCAGGTCGCCATCTTTCATTTTAGACAGCTGGTTAACAGGTGTTATATATAGCTTGTTTAGTTTTTCTCTTATAAAGCTTACGGGATGTGCTTTTAACGATAGCGATATCGATGCGTAATCCTGTACCACATGTTCCGACACACTCATTTGAGGCAACGCTACATTTTCATCTTTTGCCGCTTCGGGCTGCTGACCTTTGAATAATTCAATAGAAGTATCTTTTGTTGTAAGCTCCCATAAGGCCTGGCGCCTATCGAGGCCCAGCGAGCGGAAGGCATCGGCATCAGCCAGCCTTTCAAGGAAATTATCAGACAGTTGCAGGCTACGCAGTTGATCTATATTGGTAAATGCCGTTTTTCGGTGATGAAGCATTCGCTGCACTTCTTCTTCCCTTATACCTTTTACCTGCCTGAACCCGAGTCGCAGGGCGCAAAACTTCCCTGCTTTTTCTTCAAGCGTATTATCCCAACAGGAATAATTTATATCTATGGGCCTTACTTCTACCCCATGATTTTTTGCATCGATCACTATTTGAGCGGGTTGATAAAACCCCATTGGCATACTGTTCAATAATGCGCAGGCAAATACATCGGCATAATACCATTTCAGCCAGCTGCTCACGTATACCAGCAGGGCAAAACTGGCTGCATGGCTTTCGGGAAAACCGTACGATCCAAAGCCTTCCAGTTGTTTAAAGACCCGCAGCGCAAATTCTGCCGTATAACCTCTTGCTGTCATTCCCTTAACAAGCTTCTCCTGGAATTTTGTGACCATACCTTTGGCTTTGAAGGTGGCCATACTTCGGCGCAGCTCGTCTGCTTCGGCCGGTGTAAAACCCGCTGCCACAATGGCAATCTTCATGGCCTGCTCCTGAAAAAGCGGAACACCCAATGTGCGGCCTAATATATCTTCCAGTTCCTTTGAGGGATATTCAACCGGTTCTTCCCCATTTCTTCTACGAAGATAGGGATGCACCATATCGCCCTGAATGGGCCCGGGACGAACTATGGCTACTTCTATTACCAGGTCGTAAAAAGTCTTTGGCCGCAACCTGGGCAGCATACTTTGCTGTGCCCGGCTTTCTATTTGAAAAACGCCTATAGTATCGGCATGGGAGATCATTTCATATACCGCCGGATCATCCTGTGGAATATTGGCCAGCGTAAGATGGAGGTTATAATGCTGTTTTGCCAGATCGAATGCCTTGCGTATACAGGTAAGCATTCCTAAAGCGAGCACATCGACCTTCATAAACCCAAGCGTATCTATATCGTCTTTATTCCATTCAATACAGGTACGGTTTTCCATTCGGGCATTAAGCACGGGGCACAGATCGGTAAGTTTACCCCGGGTTATTACAAAACCGCCGGTATGCTGCCCTAACTGCCGCGGAAAGCCGATGAATTCGTGGGTCAGCTGCAATACTTTCATTAAATGCCTGTCGCCCGGATCGAGTCCCTGCTGCCTGATAGTAGCCTCTTCTATTCGTTCAGTTATTGAATCCCAGATGGAATCTGATAACTGGTTAATGGTATCAACAGAAACCCCCATGGCCTTTGCTACGTCGCGCAACGCGCCTTTCTGGTGTTGCTGGGTAACAGTGGCTACAATAGCCGCACGATGGCGCCCATACTTTTCATACACGTATTGTATTACTTCTTCCCGCCGCTCATGTTCAAAGTCAACATCAATATCGGGCGGTTCATTACGCGCAGAACTGATAAACCGTTCAAACAACAGATCGAATTTAGCGGGGTTCACACTGGTGATGCCCAAACAATAGCAAACCGTTGAATTGGCAGCGGAACCCCTGCCCTGACAAAGAATATTTTGCGAACGGGCAAAACGAACAATATCATATACCGTTAAGAAATACGATGCATAATTCATTTGCTCAATAAACGCCAGTTCATATTTTATGGCCGCTACCGTTTTTTCAGGTATGTCTTCGCCAAAACGTTCATGGGCGCCCTGCCAGGCAAGTATGGTCAATTCTTCCTGTGGCGTACGGCCTTCACTGGTAATTTCTTCGGGATATTCATAAGTTAGTTCGCTTAGATTGAATTGGCAGGCTGCAGCAATTGTTTGCGTGTTCAGAATAGCTTGCGGGTATTGCCTGAACAGCCGTTCCATTTCAGTGGCTGGTTTCAAAAATCTTTCTGCATTGGCGTGTAAGGTATAACCTGCTGTATAAATGGTACACTTCTCTCTGATGCATGTAACTATATCCTGCAGTTCACGACGGTTAGGTTCATGATAATGTACATCGTTGGTGGCTACAAGCGGCACCTGCATTTCCTGCGACAGTTCATGTAATTTGAAAATATATTTTGCATCATGCGCATAATACCGGCGCGAAACAGCTAAGTAAAGTTGTTCTTTAAACGAATCTTTATATTCGTTTAGCATTGTTATAAACGAATCCTCAAACCTAAATTTATTATTCAGTTTATCGGGGGGAATAACAATAAACAGCATTCCTGCTGCCAATTCATAAACATCGGCTTTATATAAATGACAATCGCCTTTTTCGGCCCGCAAATTACCAAGGCTCAATAACTGGCAAAGCCTTGCATAGGCGTTAACATCAGTGGGGTAAGCAAGCAGTGAAGGCCCATCGAGCAGATCAATACGACAGCCAACAATTAATTGTATACCTGCTTTTTTTGCAGCAGCATGTGCCCTAACAATACCGGCAAGCGTATTGCGGTCGGTGATAGCGATACTTTTATAACCCAGGGAAGCCGCATATTCCACTAGTTCTTCGGGATGACTGGCGCCCCGTAGAAAACTAAAGTTGCTGGTTACCTGTAGTTCAGTATACTCCATATGCTTTTATTTAGGCAAATAAACCATGCAGGTACCAGCCATAGGTTTTGGCAGCATCATAATGCCCCGCTCTGAAGAGCCAGAAACGTTGTCCGGCCTCATCTTCCACGCAATAGTAATCACGATGTTGACCTTCGGTGATCCACCACTCCTGTTCAATACGTTCGGGGCCGTCGGCCTTTATGATCTTATGCAACTGCCCTTTAAACCTGAAGAACATAGGCGGATAATCGGGAATAGGTGCTGTTACTTCTATTGGCTGCGGGTTGGGAAAAAGATGAATGGGCCTTGGCTGGTCGGTTCGCCAAGCGGTAGTTATAGATTCTTCAAGCGATTGCGAGGCTTTAATACTTCGTTCGGGCCAGTAGTGCTCATCGGGCAAATAACGATGAAAACAATTACGGCCAAACCGGTCGGTAAAACGATCTAACAGCTCTGCCAATTGCGTGTCGTGCAAGCCACCCTGTTTTTCCCATAACTTTTCCTGTACAGCAGTATGGTCTTCTACCTTTACCGCATCCAGCACAAACAACTCAATGCCTAAAGCAGGTTCAATAGTTTGCAGTTTGTTCTCGAATAATTTGAATAGATGTTTTAGGTTACGTGAAGGCCGGTTGGTACCAATGGATACTGTAATAATAGCATCATCAATGCGGTGGCAATGCAAATGAAGTGTTCTGATGCCTTTTTGTTCCTGTTCAAGTCTTTTACATAAACTATTAAGTAATTGCTCTAAAGCGATCTCAATACCTGTTAATGTAACAATAGGTTCAAGACAGGGTAATCTTTCCTGCCAGGCTTCTATGGGTTGCACCGGTTGAATAAATTCCTGTTCCATGCCCAGGGCCTGGTTCAGCCTTTGCAAAAATGGCTGGCCAAAACGGCGCTGCAAGGCAGAACGCGGCATACTGATAAAATCCTTTATTTGATGTAAGCCTAATTTATATAAACGTTCTACCAGTTCCTGTTCAATACGTAATGAAGCGGGTGGCAATGAAAGTAAAGCCGATGATTGCATGCCGGGCTCAATCACCGGTGACGATTGGCCATAACGGGCAATGGCCCAGGCTGCGCCAATAGTATCGGCCATACCAACCCTTACCTGGTAACCGCGATCATTCAACCGCGTTATAATAGTGGTTAAATAATCTATTTCGCCACCCCATAAATGCGCACAGCCCGATGCATCGAAGATCAGCGCATCAGGAGCATCAATAGCAACGCAGGGTGAAAAGCGAATACACCATTCAGCCAGTTTGTTCAATAGTTTATCATTAAGTTCGGGGAAATGGTCAAGCACCTCCAATGCAGGAAGTATCATACGGGCATTGGCTACAACCATCCCTTTTTTTATTCCCTGCTCTTCGGCCAACGCATTAGCAGCTGTTATTACCATTCGGCCATGGTCTTTTGCAGCAAGTACAAACGGCGCCATTTTTAATGCGGGTTTTCGCATTGCAAACCAATCAGCTTCCAGGTGATGGAACCATACACACACAAATCGCTTTTTCATATCAACCTGTTTTTTTGTGAAACTCCTTATATACTATCCGTTTATTAGTAGTGGTTGAGAACCGACCGTTCATCCACGCAATTTGCCAGCTGCCGGGGCAGCCATTACGTACTTTTAGCAGATCAACTTTCCAACAGGGATAACCAATGCCGGGCAAATTATCGATGGGTATACTTGGAGCAACCTGTACCTGCCAACGGCAGAGAGAAGCATTTGTATTGTTCTTCTTATTATTGTTGAGAATAAATCCTGTGACCTGACTTTTTTCTACTGCCAGTTGCAAACGCCTGCTTGCTGTAAAATCAAGTTCCTGTACCTCACCAACTACAGCAGCAAGTCCTTTCACCTGAAGTGCTTCCTCCACTGCCCAGGAAACTTCTTTTTGATTTCTTAGATCCACAAAAATGATGCGGTGTGCATCAATATTAAAAAAGCTGAGAGCCGGCGGAAATATGGTACGGTTGGCGCTGATCCAAAGAACCACCCCTTCTTCTTTCATTAATGAAGAAATAATGGAGGTAACAAAACCTGAAGTGGCGGCCTTTGTACCAGGGGCATTTACCATAAATTCATGGATGGCGCCTAATGGGAAGGTGGCATTGGGAAATGCCGGATTAATAGCGTCCAGATCAATTTTAAGCGAAGATCTGCCTAATGCAGATTTATATCCCTGAAGCGGAAGGATCTCATGCTGAAGACGCCTGATAATATCTGACTTTGGTTGGAGCATATACGGATCAACAGGGAATGTTTCAAATGCAAACATACTAAAATACTTAGCACGATGAAGCTAAATATAATAGTCAAAATGACATGAACCGTAAATAATAAGGTAAGTAGCTGGAATATAATTTGCTAATGCTGGAAAAAAGTACACATTGTACTAAAATAGTTACGAACTGTACTCTAATACTTGATCTATAATTCGTGCTTTTACTTTCATTGCCTAACAAATTGATCATCCCTGAAAAGATAAACTCCTGGCTTATGATCGGGCTTTGAGACTGGACTGGAATTTTTTTGTTTCAAATTGCTGATAACAACCTTACCATCTTTCGTTACAGCAAAGGTATACTGGTAAGAACAGGTTTCGGTTCGGGTTTTTAATTCGGATGGATCTTTTTCGCTGTAGTAGCCCAAACTTTCCTGGTTGTAATAAAGACTCTGGGCTGCGAATAGTTTCTTACCCGTATTTAAATTCCAGATCTCATGTTTGGTAAATTTATTACTAAATCCACCTCCCGTTGGCCCGCCGTAACTGTGTGAGCCCTGGCCCGACCAGCTTAGCACCACTTCCTTTAGTCCCTTTTTGTCAATTTGAACGGTTTGAATGAAACAGGTGTCGCCTATATCGCTATCGCCCTCCCTCACAATGGACAACGTGTCCCAGTTCTTTCCATTTTTGTAAATAAGCAACTCCGTTCCATAGCCGTTTTTGTTGACCAGTAAGCAGGCTTTTACCAAACCATCGGTTGAGCGGCCAATTTCCGTTAAAAAGCCCGCGATTGTCGCTTGTTGACTGTATACGGAAAAAGACATACTGGCTATCATTAGGAAAATCACAAGTCTCATATAAGGTAAATGTGTTATGGCTTATCTAAAATGAGGAAACAAAAGAGATTATCAATAAACGGCTTGTATCTTTGAAAAGTATGTATTTGATGGAGAGCCGAAAAAATAAACATATCATGACCAAGCAAATAAATAATCCGTTTATTCTTGCCCTTAAAGCCTATAATCTTACTGTTGAAATTCACCACCATTCGGCATATCAAATTGTATTATCAAATGATACCCCGTTTACTTCAACTATCAATGGTCAGTTATGCGAACGTATTCATGGTTTTTTGCTTAAACCGCAGGTCCCACATTTTTGCGTTGCCGAAAAAGGAACAATAAATGTTTTAAACATAGAGCCATACTCAAATATTGGCCTGGAGCTTTCCCGCAGATTTAATACCAATCAGGACTATATTATTTTTAATTCTCCATCAGAAACAAGTACCTTTTTTCAAACAGGTAAAGACACTTTTGACATTTACATCATCATCAATGCCCTGCTTTCAAAACTACCAGTGGTTGAATATGATGAAAGAGTAACAAAAATAGTTGAATATATCAGGGGTAATTATTTTGAACAAGGCATAACACCGCAAACTTTTGCTGATATAGTTTTCCTCTCCCCTTCCCGGTTGGCTTCCTTATTCAAAGAACAAACAGGTAGTAGTTTGTCAAAATATTTATTATGGACAAGGTTACGCCAGGTTGTTTATCTTACCCTCTCTAACAAAGACAGAAGCCTTACTGATATTGCATACGAAACGGGTTTTTACGATCTGCCCCAGCTGAATAAATACATGTATGAAATGTTTGGGATGCCGCCAAAAGCCTTAAAACAGAATAGTGATTTGATACAAGTTTACTAGTTTGGATGTTTTCAAATTTGTGCTATCAATTTAAACAGATAGCACAATGAAAGCAATAGCTTATCAAAAGTTTGGAAACACAGATGTTTTGCAACGCATAGAAGAGTCAAAACCTTCTGTTCAATCAAATCAGGTATTAGTAAAAGTAAAAGCAGTTTCAATTAACCCTTTAGATTGGAAGATCAGAAAAGGCGAGATGAAACTGATGTCCGGTTCAAAATTCCCAAAACACACAGGCGTTGATTTTGCTGGTATCATTGAAGAAACAGGGTCCGCTGTAACCAACTTTAAAAAGGGGGACGAAGTTTTTGGCGCAGTTAAGAATACTATGAAAGAAGGTGCATTGGCTGAATATGTTGCTGTGCCTTCTGCATTGGTTTGGAAAAAGCCAGTACACATAAATTTTTGCCAGGCAGCGTCTATTCCTGTTACAGGTGCCGCTGCAGTTACTGCACTAGGGAAAATGGGAAACATAAATTCTGGCACAAAAATTCTGGTAAATGGTGCAACAGGTGGCTTTGGTATGTTTCTATTGCAACTACTTAAACAAACAGGAGCAACCGTAACAGCAGTTACCAGTACAAAGGCAATAGATTTTGCAAATAAATGGGGAGCGAATTCGGTAATAGACTACACCAAAGAAAATGTGCTTGCTCAAAAAAACACGTATGATATTGTAATTGATCTTTCGGGAAAATGGGTTATGCAAATGCCAAACAAATCATGAAACCCAAAGCGCTGTTTTTGAACCCTACTCCCAAGCCCATTGAAATTCCCACATCGCTTTTCAAAAATTTATTTACCGGTAAAAAACATATTGTAATACTTGCTAATCCATCTGCAGGTAATATGGAGCAGTTGCTGCATGCCATCAACGCCGGGCTGCAAATTCAGGTAAGCAGGGTGTTTTCATTTGATCAATCCAAAGAAGCATATCAATATGCTGAACAAGGCGGCTATGTAGGTAAAGTAGCTGTAGAGTTATAGTCCCTCTTTTGTATAATAATATTAAAAGCAATGTTAACAAAAATTGATACAACCATAAAGTATGGTAAACAGCATGGCGGTTTTGGAATACAAATTTTATATCCGGGGCTTATTCGTCCGCAGTTAAAAGATACTGGTTTTTCTACATTAGGAAGAATAGACCATGCCAGGATCACACCCGGTACGCTTATCCCTATGCACCTGCACAGGGATGATGAGATACTCACCTACTTGCGAAGCGGAAAGGTAAAGCATCTTGACTCTGAAGGTTTCGCGGACATTATTTCAAACCAGAAATTGATGATGATGAATGCAGGTGCAAATTTTTATCACGAAGAAATGGTCTTGGAAGATGGTGGTGTATTAGAAGGGTTGCAAATCTTTATCAGACCGGAAGTTGGCGGTTTAAAACCGAAAGTTCAGTTTCATCAAATGCCGGAAGCTTATAGTTTGAACAAATGGCGAAAAATAGCTGGCAAAGGAAAAGATTATCCATTGCAAGTAAGTAGTAATACATGGATAATGGATATGCGTTTGGAAAATGGAGCGGACGTCCTTTTGCCTGAAATGCCTGCTAAAAATACTGCTTTTCTCTTTTATGTATTTAATGGAGAAATACAAGTAAGTGAGAACATGACTTTGAAGGCCGGGGAAAGTGTGTTGATAGAAAACGAATACCCGCTATTCAATGCACTTGAAACAAGTGATATCGTATTATTCATTACACAAACTAATGCAGTTCATTTTGATGAAGGAATGTATAGTGGTAATCTGCAGGAACAGTGATCTGATACAAGTTTGCCATTTTTTGTGAAACGATCTTTGAACTGTAAATAGTTAATAATAAGTAAAAATAAAAAATGCTAAAGTCTCCTGAAACAAAAATAGTAATCACCATCCATACTCCAATTGACCGGGCTTTTAATTATATAGCCCCTATCAATTTGATGCACATCTTTCGTGGAAATGCCTTGATCCCTGCGATTGTTGATACAAGTGTGAAAGAAGGTTGGAGCAAGGCCGGGCTTACAAGAACAATATATTTTAAAGATGGGTCAACCTCCCAGGAAAGCCTGTTAACAGTGAATGCTCCATCTTCCTTTTCTTACAGGAATGAACATTTTACCTCTAAGGTGTTATCGGCATTACTTAAACGACTTGAAGGTGAGTGGCTTTTTACTGATGTAGGAAACAGCACGACCAAAATTGAGTGGACATACAGGGCTGTTCCAACAAATTTTATTTCAAGTCTGGTGGTTAAATTAATTCTGATGAAAGCAGTGCGTTCAATGCTTAAAGATGCATTGAATATTATTAAAAATGATTTAGAAAGTGGACGATTAGAAGCAGGGACTACCTGGAAAAAACAACCATAAGAACAGTGATCTGATACAAGTTTACCATGTTATATTAAACCATCTTTGCAT
This sequence comes from Niastella sp. OAS944, assembly GCA_024809215.1. Taxonomy (GTDB): domain Bacteria; phylum Bacteroidota; class Bacteroidia; order Chitinophagales; family Chitinophagaceae; genus Niastella. The sequence continues at coordinate 76,158 of JANUBW010000005.1, forward strand.
TGCAAATAAGAAATCACAACAAAATTTTTAAAGAAATGAAAAAGAAAATTGTAATACTCGGCGCTACAGGAACAGTTGGTAATAAAATTTCTGAGATCCTTTTAAATGAAGGACATAAGGTAGCCTTGATAGCAAGGCATACTGATAAGTTGGAAAAATACCGCACCCTGGGAACGGAAATAATTGCAGCCGATATAACTGATGTACAAGTATTAACAAATGCCTTTAAAAATGCAGACAGCGCGTTCGTTTTATTACCTGATGATGTAAAAGCTGAAAATACAAGAGCATATCAGCGACAGGTAACAGGCAAGTTAATTGAAGCTATTGAAAGATCTGGAATTAAGTATATCGTAAACATGAGCAGTGTTGGATCTCATATGCACGAAGGTAATGGCATAATGGGTGGTACAGCCGAACAGGAAGTTAGATTAAATCAGTTGAGCGATGTAAATGTTTTGCATATTCGTTCCGCCTACTTTATGGAAAACTTCCTGAGAACAATTGCTGTAGTTAAGAAGATGGGTATTAATGGTACCGCAGCAGATGGCGACCATCCAATTCCAATGGTAGCCACAAAAGATGTTGCCAAAATAGCAGCCGGTCATTTAGCAAAACTTGATTTTAAAGGCAAAACTGTTCATGCTGTAATGGGCCCTAAAAATTACACATTGAGAGAGGTGACAACCATTGTAGGAAAAGCAATTGGTAATCCTGGGTTAGCCTATGTTCAATTGCCGGTTGAACAGGCCAAACAGTCTTTTTTAAGCAATGGTTTCTCTGAAGATTTTGTAAATAATTTATTAGAAATGGGTACAGCTATTAAAACAGGTTTTATGAATTATCAAAAAAGAGATGAGTCAAATACCACACCAACCACGGCGGAAGAATTTGCTAATGAAGTTTACGTAACTCTTTACAATAAATAACCAGTAATATTAAAAACATTAATAAAATGAAATTGCTTAAACAAATTGAGTTAGGAAATCTATCACTGAAAAACAGTATGGTAATGTCTGCAATGACAAGGAGCCGTGCAGACATACGTGGTGTAGTTGGTGATATGACAGTGCAATACTATCATCAAAGAGTGAGTGCCGGGCTTATCATTACCGAGGCTATCAATATCAGTGAGGAAGCAACAGGTAGTCTTTTAACTCCCGGGATTTACACACAGGAACAAATTGACGCCTGGAAAAAGGTTACAAAAGCCGTTCATGACAATGGAGGTATTATTATTGCCCAGCTTTGGCATACAGGTCGTGTGGGTCATTCTATTGACAGGAATGGTAAATTACCTCTTGCTCCTTCTGCACTGCCTATAAAAGGTATGCAACATTTCACTTCACAAGGTTTAAAAGACTACGAAACACCCGGGAAATTACCTGGGACGAAATCAAACAAACGATAAGGGATTTTGGCCGGGCCGCTAAAAATGCCATGAAAGCAGGCTTTGATGGCGTGGAGCTGCATGCTGCAAACGGTTATTTACCCAATCAGTTTTTAGCGGAGAGTGCCAACCAAAGAACAGATGAATATGGAGGCAGCATTCCAAACAAATCACGGTTTGTGTTAGAAGTAATGCAGGAATTAATAAGTGCTGTTGGTGGAGACAAAGTAGGTATTAAAATTTCACCTTTTCATCCTTATGGCAATATGATTTTGGACAATCCTGTTGACACTTACACTTATTTGATTGAGGAGCTGAACAAATTAGACTTTGCCTTTGTAGAATTAATGAAACGAAGTCCTTACTTCCCTTCTGCTTCACACTATCCGGCTGATGATGAAATAGAGTTGTTCGGTTCAATGATAAAGCAAAAAGTTATAGCCAATACGGCTTACGATAAAGCGACAGCCGAAGCCGAGCTTGAGAAAGGAATAGCCCATCTTATTTCATTTGGTACACTATTTTTAGCAAATCCCGACTTGCCAAAACGATTTGAAATGGGTGCAGAACTTAACCAGCCTGACAGGGCAACCATGTTTGGTGGTGGTGAGCATGGCTACACAGACTATCCATTTTTGATAAAATAAATTCATCAGGAAACATATAAACTCTTTATTCCGGAACAAACAATTTCATTCACATTCTAATAGAAAACAAATGAGCAGAGCATTAAAATTATACTTTCTACTAAGCATATTCCAGTTAAGTATTTCGGTCGTAGATGCACAAACCGTTCCTGATAGTACTATACAAAAAATTAACGGTTTTAGGGCTTTTTATGAAACGTTGGGAAAAGCGTACCCCCCGGATAGCACTATTACGGTAATTGGAGAAGAAATTGCAGGTGTAAAAAGTTATTGGTTTAATCAGGATCAGCTAACCCAAAAAAACATTGTTATCTACCTGCACGGTGGTGTATATACGTATGGAAGTGTAAATGCCTACCGTGCTATGTTAACGCATTTAGCTAAATCATTAAACTCAGCTATTTTATATATAGAATACTCATTGTCTCCCGAACATCCGTTCCCTGCTGCCAATAATGAAATATTAAAGGTTTATCGGGAACTTCAGAAGAAATATCCTAACTACAAAATTACGATTATGGGCGACAGTGCTGGTGGTGGGTTGGCAATATCATTAGTAAATGACGCTCAAAAATACAATCTGTCAATGCCGGCTTCTTTAGCTCTTATTTCTCCCTGGATTGATTTAAAATGCATTAATAATTCATATGTAACAAAACAATCAGTTGACCCAATTTTAAGTAAAGACTATTTGTATAGCCATGCTTTAATGTATGCACCCGATAAAATCAAAGAAGCAGACCCAGGTGAAATAAAATTTAAAAAATTCCCTCCGGTTCTGTTGTTGGTAGGCACTGATGAAGTATTGAATGATGATTCAAAAAACTTCTATGCTTATATTAAACCAATACAGAAAAAAGCAAGATTAAAAGAGTTTGAAGGGCAGAAGCATGTTTGGTTGTTTTCACATATTGATTCGCCGGCATCATTAGAAGCAATAAATGATATTAAGGAATTTATAGCCACCAAGTCAAAATAGTATTTTTAAGTATCAATAAATGTAAATGAGTTTCTAATAATTCCGCCTGGTTTAAACCGGGCGGGGTTGTTTTTTACATAAGCTGCCGTTCCTACCAAAATAAAAGATATTGCCGTTATCGTGACAGTCAATTGATAAATATGAAATCCCCTTCGTCCTGTTCTTATTAACTTTCCGCCTGGTTATTGGTTTTTCTTCCTGTAAAAAAGCATCGACTGACCTTACCCCCTCGTGGGTGAAGTTTGGAGAAGCAATTTATAAACGTGATCCAGCTATAAACTTGTTAGTGGATGTGAATTGATAATCTTATTTTTTATTTGATTGTTTTGACAGTTGATAAGAAATTGCTACGTCCGCATATTTAGATTCTTTAGTTTCAACGCTCTTCAATATTTCTAATTCATTTTTAAAATCAGCATATTTATACAATTGTTTTCCCCAGTTCTCACTTGATTTTGGAAATGGGATCTCAAAATAAATATGTTCAACAATATCAAATAAAAGTTTTAAACAATGGAGAGCCGTTTTATGATATAATGTAAGTAATGAATCATCTTTTCCAATATCGAAATAGCTAGTCTTAATTATTTGTCCACTATCAATTGTATTATTCATGTAATGGCAAGTCACACCAAATTGCGTATCCGCGTTTCTTAATGCTAAGATATACCCTCCAATTCCTCTATATTTTGGAGGTGATGGATGAAAATTAATGGCTCCGAGCCTTGCCTTTTTTAAAAATACTTGAGGCAGTAGTAACTCCGATTTAAATGAAATAATCCAATCTCCTTGCCAAGTCTGGAGAGTGTCGCTTGGGGCATCACCTCGTTCGTAGAATACATTATCAGTGTTTCTGAATACAGATTGGATGTATTGATACGCGCTCTGACTCCACTTGGAATAGTCGCTAATAAATAGTATTTTTTGCTCGTTCATACCTAATCATTTTAGTGAATCTAAATAGTATGGTCCTTTAGGGTCAGGCTTTACTATAAGTGGGGCTTTCTCATCATTCAAAACATACTTATTATAATACTCTCTAGTACTTTCTTCATAATAAATTGAAAGCTTACCACCGTTTATATCCCATAAATATAAAAGTCTTTGGTTTCTTAGAACTCTACCAGTAAAATAGTCAAGTACTGCTTTTAAAAAATCTGCTCTTTTAGTATTTCCAGACTCCCTAGATTGATTATATTGATAAAAAACTTGCTCGAACACTCCAAGTAAATAATTAGCAAATGCCCGTTCCTTTAATAAATATTCAGCCTGCTTCATTCTTGTTAAAGGAGATATTGCTGTATGTATATTAGATTTAACTGAATCGTAGCTTTCAGCCACTGTATATAAATGAACTAAATCCCAGTTTGACAAATTAGTAACGCATATGTCGTAAAATGTTTTATATGTATTATCAATTGCTTGTTGAGTAGCAGTATCACGAGAGTTTTTTATAGAGAAGTATGCGCTTGTCAAAGAAACAATTAGGGCAATCAAGGCAATTATATTCTTTTTTAAAAATAATTTTAAAAATATAATTGTTTTGTTAGGCCGTTTTGGTGTTATCTTTTTTGTTTCCATCTGTGTTTGATCTCAACTATTAAGTTTTCAAGTAGTCACATGGCTGATCTGAAATTTCATTTTTGAAATGCTTTCAATTGTTTCGTATTCACATAATAAAGTCAGTCGTCACTCTATAGTGAAAGAATAAATTTGGTGTTACAGTTTAAAAATATCAAAGTCCTGGGTCATAATTGCTGTAGTCCCACAAAGCATTTCGATAGTGGAAGTAAGAATCCCACCTGTGTTTAATTATATACTCTCCAAAAACATTCCACAATCCAGTTGGATAAGGGTCTTTGTTGTATGTATATTTTTTATAAATACTGGGTCAAAAAGTCTATTTGTACTAATGAAAATTGCTGCATTTTTTACTTTTCTTATTTCAACTATCTTAATGCTATCCTGTGAATTAGTTGTTTTTTTTAACCTGCCTTTACTGTCATAGAATGTAGAAATTTCTTTTCCAAACTTATGCTCAAGCAATGCTGTTAATTCAAACATAAGAGATGGAGTGCTTCTGTTTTTATATTCCTCATAAATCTCTTGTGATAATTTAGGATTTTGGGTCGGTTCATTTTTGAACGCTTTCCAGAAAGTTTTAAGCGTATCGAGATTTACAAGATTACTAAAAGTAATTAGTCTATTTAGGGGGCTTGTGCTCTTACCGATATATGGTTCAAGGTTGAACCAGAATTGTGAAATTCTATTTTCAATCTCAAAATCAAGCTTGTTAATTTTTTCTATCGTCTCTATGTTATCCTTTTGTTCTTGGACATAGTCATTATATAAAAAGGATATTAGTCCGATGACAACCACTGAAAGGAACCACAAAAATAAAGGCGCATTTATAAAGGAAACAAATCCACCTTTCTTAGAAATATTTTTCCTGATCTCTTCACGATAAATTTCCTCTTCTTTAATTTTTGTTTTTTCTGCCTCTGTCATAAGATTTTAAAATTTGATATTGAAGCAAATGTAAATTTGGTAATAGTGTTGGTATACTAAAGGCGTAATTGGGTAAACAGAGTGAATATTGCAAGCTATCTATTTTTTGTATTAATTTGATACCGTTTTTTCACCCTTTCTGGAAACGAACTTTGATCGCTTTTATAGAATGAGTCCACAGTGTGCCGACAGGCAGGCACTGTTTCAATGCCTTGACTGATATCAATCAGAAAATTTGAAAATAAAAGTTGTGTATTTTTGAAGCATTGTACTCCGACCACATTAATCCATCCGCATCTATTTCCGGCACAAGTTGAATTGTCACAAGTCAAATTATTGAACAATGCATAAAATTAATTTCATTACCTACTTAGGATTTGTTTTGCTTTTTTTGACCCCGCTAAACTCACAGTGTCAAAATTTGCAAGATTGTATTTTCGGAAAAAAGTGGTATGCGATAAAAGAGTTTGGCGTGTTGGGAGAATCTTATACTAATGAATTTGTGTGCGAAAATGGTTGTTCACTCGAAAGTAATCCATATCTTTTTTATCTTGATATTGATCGCAGGTCAGGTAGAATAAAAACAGACAAAAAATTCAAGTACCAATACCCATTTAGATTTAGTGTAAAGTTGAGCGAAAGTAAACTTATTATGTACTTCTCTGGTGAGAGGACTGATCCAATCGAATTTGAGGTTATGTATGTTTCAGATGATTTTCTTCATCTCAAGGGGCCGGATTTTGATGAATACTTTCTAATTTCTGATAATAAAAGAACTTAAAAATCTTATCAAAACAACAATCTCCACCTTTGTCTCAATTCCTCTCCCCTATAAATATTATTCTCCCTATCGAACCAGCATATTTCAGAAACATTTTTATTTGAGCCAAGAATTGAATTCATTCCAATTGCGTTTCCACGAATTGAAATTTCGTTCCCTCTTTTTTCTATATCAAAGTCAATACAAAACTTTTTGTCGGCAATAGAATAGCATTTAAAAATAATGCCTGTCGATCCGGTTGTCCATCTGTAAATAAACTCAAAGTAATTTTCATTCTGTAATTTTAAATTAATTATCTGCTTGTTAAGATGGGGTGTTCCCTGAACGATTTTGGAGGTTATTAACTCAGATAGTTCTTTAATGGAACCATTATACAGAAACGTTACTTTGTTCCAAATGATTGTTTTATAATTTTCCAGGGGCTTTTGGTCGCATTGCTCGCCCTCTCCTATTTCGTAAAGTCGTTTCAATATTTTTTCATTAGTACCGCCATACCTCAGTCCCGATATGCAGGAAACAGCTATTGCATTTATTGCTCTTTCTATTTCCTCCTCCGTTTCGGGTTGTTTCTTAAAATAACAGTGGCCGCATTCTAAATTAGAATGATCTATTAGGTCAGGGGCTTCTGCCTGTGGGGCGCCGCAACTTGTACAAACCCCATCTACCACATAGAAATCTCCTTGTGAATTTTCATGATAACGGTTAGGCATCTTATTGTTTTAACGCAGGTTCGCAGTAAGAAATATTTTACTGCATATTCCCAATATTATAGATGTAAAAATAGTGCCTATGGCACATAACACCAATAATGCATACTGCCATCCTTCAAGAAATGGTCCAATAAAGATGAGTGATAGCAAACCTGTAACCGCCGGCATTAAAGTGCAAAACAACGCCGCCATTAACTGGGCGGTCCATAGCATCTTACCCCGCCATCCTGTCATTGCAAGCAACATGATCCAGGAGTCATTAGATGTTTCCGGTTTGTTACGATAAAGGATCAACGTAGGTCCCAGCATCAGGAAGCCAAGGGCCGCTAAAGCAATTGTGAGGGCTATGGGATACAGCCGGGGTGCAAAGGGAATACCTGATACGGTATATGTTTTTGAAAAGATCTCTATGATCAATTTTGTATATACCGGATCATTGGAACTGATATCGTTAGGCTGCTTGCCTGTCCATCCTCTGGAAAAAAGAATGGACCTGATCACGCCCCACCCTCGTGGTACGGCCAGCGAATCCCTGAAAATAGCATTATACATCGTTCGTGGCTCCTGATCAATAATATAATCAGTTGGCAGCGTATGCGGTTTCGCATGTAGAAAGGCTATAGCATAGGTAGTTATGGGGGGCCTGATTCAACATTGCCAATATAATAACAATCCTTATGATCTTTTACCGGAATTAAATGGATCTGTTGTGGTTTTTCGCCCGTCCAGGGAAGGTGTATCGTAAAGGGGATCGTATCTGGTATCTCGGTACCGGATTGTACCTCCAGTAATTCCGGTGAACCTTTAATAACGGCATTCTGAGGGTAATCGTGTAGCTTGGTAAAGTCATACTGTGCAAACTTTTCTTTTATTGTGAGCCAGGCCGCCAGTTCCCTTATTTGGCCTTCGAGCATAAGGCTGTCGCGAACCGCAGGAAAAGTCAGCATTCCAACCGTCGCAATAAGCACCATTGTAGTCGTCAACGATCTTATTTGTTTTATGGCGTCAACTGAAAGTTCCTTTGTCATATATCTAATGTAAATTCAGCCTAATTTACAGCATGCCTATGCGGGAAAAAACCGTTTTTTCCTCCTTTCTTAAATCGGCCAAACTATTGCAATAAAAAGATTATATTAAAGGCAATGATAATGACATACATAAGTATTGCTCACCATTTGTAACATTTCTAATCTCACATTCGTATAATCATTATTCAAAAAGCTTGCATGAGAAAATTAATATTGATCATTACCATTTCCACATTCATCAACGATGCTTTTGCTCAGCCGTCAAAAGCAGCCCTGTTTATTGATTCTTTCGCAAGGAAGAATAATTTCAATGGCACTATTCTTATTAAGGAAAACTCAAAAGCAGTTTATAAAAAAAGTTTTGGCTTTGCCAACTTTGCTTTTAAAGTGCCCAATACAACTGATACAAAATATAAAGTGGCCTCTATTACCAAGGCCTTTACTGCTGTTTTAATATTACAATTGTACGAGCAGGGAAAAATTGATCTTGATAAAACTATAACTACCTATTTGCCCGATTATAAAGGCGCGGCCGGTGATAAAGTAAGTGTAAAGCAGCTATTGAACATGACATCCGGCATGCGTAATATGGACGAAGGGCTAACTCTTGAGTCTGCCCTTAAGAGTGGAATACCACAGTATCAACTTCCTCATACACCCAATGAAATGTTAGCTACCTATTGCAGCGACACATTGGTTAGCAAACCGGGTACCCGGTTCGATTATAATAATGCCGAGTATATTATTCTCGGAAAAATAATTGAAACAGTTACCGGCAAATCGTTTGGGGAAACCTTACAAGAAAAAATATTGAAGCCTTTAAACCTGTTAAACTCCGGCATGATAACACAGGAGAAGATTATTGATAAACTTGCCGATACCTATTTTTACCGCGACGCATCAAAGGTGCTTACAAACGATTTGCCCGTTTATACAAACAATTGGTACGCCGCTGGTGCTATGTATTCAACAGCAGATGATATTGCAAAATTTTCAGATGCTTTGTTTGGAAGAAAACTTTTGAAACAGGAAACCCTAAACCTGATGTTCACGGCGGCGCATGATGAATATGGATTGGGTGTTTGGGTGTACAAAGATTACGACATCAATAAAAAGATGTTTACCATTGTTAAAAGACCCGGTAAAATTATAGGTGCACAAAGCATGCTGTTTCATATACTCGAAAATAATTCAACCATCATTATTCTTAGTAATACCGGAACTGTAGATCTTGATAAATTTGCTGCAAATATTGCAGAAGAAATTTTCCGGTAGTTGATAAAAAAGCCCGTAAATGCTGAATTTACGGGCTTTTGCAATTGTGGATCATATTTATGAAGGCAACGGTGGCATCCACTCGCTTACCGATGGTACAGTACGTCCGGCGGGACCTGTACCCGTTCCGCCTGAAGGCCCTGCATTATTGCCTTTTCCATCCTGCGTCATGGCATAATTCAACGTGTACAGTGTATGCCACATATCCACATTCAGGCGGGCTGCCGGAATATTTGTGGTAGTAACAAGCAGGTTGCCTTTAGGCGCGCCCTGGCCATACTGGTATATCGCCATACTATAGTCGCTCACATGGCTGCCATCGTTTGCATAATACAACACATACAAATAAGTGGTGCAATTATCGCCTACTGCTGCCATATCGAGATAAGTAACGTTTGCTGGTATTATCAAAAACGGCGACGCATTTCCGCTGCTATCCTGGAAGCAGTTCACCGGATTCCCATTAAGATCAAAGGCCTGCAAGCGGGCAATATTAAAGCCCTGACTGCTCAGTTGCTCTAAAACCAATATGGTGCCATCGTATGAGCAGGTAACAGCTACCGGGGTGAACAACAATCCTGCACGGCCGTCGCTGCCATTAAAGTTCAGCGCCTGTCCGGCAAAGGTGAGCGCCAGTGGAATATTGTTATCAGCCAGTCCGGTGCCGCCCGTTAACTGGGTGATCATCATTTTACAATACTTTCGATTAACGCCTACCACATATCCGCCGGGATGCATGACAATAGAATCGGGATAGTATGGGAAGCGGCCAAATGAATTTTGCGTTGCGCTCATGTTGAACGGTGTACCGGCATCTAACGTTACATTGCGCAAATGGTAGCCGCCATCCACATCCTGGTCGTTATCGGCTTTACGCGGGTCAACATAATAATTACCGAGGCTGATATCGGTTGGGTCTGCCACCGGATTGCCATTCTTGTCTACAACAAATTGCCCGTTCTTCATTAAAAATTTGGGCGGGTATACATCATACACCAGTTCCGAAGGCGAAGTAAAACCGCAGGAAGGGAACTTCACTGAGCTCATGGCTGCTCCGGGTATATCTATATTCTCAAAAGCATATAGTTGTCCGCCTGAACCAGTTGAACAATCGGTAATGCCCATGCCGGCTGCCTTCCATGCCAGCCCGAGCATGCCGCTGCGTTGGCTCAATGCCAAACCCGTCCAGTCGGAAATGGCGTTACCGCTTTGGCTGGTATCGGTATTGGCAATGGTGGCATTGGGTGGTGTACTCTGTTGTATCCAGGTATAGGCATTGTTTTGGTAACCCAGAATGGCTGTATGTGTGTATACCGATTTATTGGTAAGTGGTATGGGTTGTTGAAACAGGTATAACGTAATGTTGGCTGTATTGGCTTCATTATTTTCGAGCCACGAAGTAGTGGCTTTACCGGCCAGCCAGTTGTCGATATAAAAATCCACTTCAAATTTTACCTGTCCGCCCAGCGTATTAGTGAATTGTGCGGGTAGTGTTGCAGGATAGCTCGATGAATTCAGTTTAACAGCAGGTGAAGTAATACTGGGCCTGTTTTGCTGCTGGTAAATCATTTTGGTAACGTAAGAAGGTGTTGATCCCTGTGGCGCTGCAGGGAATGCATTATGGCGCGGATCGGGATGAATGGTTAGCGTACTGGTAATGGTAGTTGAGATGCTGTTGGTGATCATCCACGGTGAGGTGGCTACTTCAACAATTGTTTCTGCCAGTTGCGCCAGCGTGGTGGCTATATTAATGGCCAGCATGATCCAGCCTGCAAATGGGATCTCATCTTCAATTTCACCGCCGGCAATTTCGGCTTCACACCAAACCAGCGCTTTGGTACAGGCCTGGTTAAACAAAATTTGTGTAAGCGTAGAAAATGCATGCCAATCCATTTTTTTATTCACTGCGCCATTGTAAATAAAATCACCGCCAAAGTATGTAACACCCAATGCTACTACTGCTTTAATGAAAGCGGGTTTGCCCATGATGTCGTACAATGGTTTATACGTTTGCGCAGCCACACCAAAGCCAAGGAAGAATGTAGGAATACCCAAATTGGCCAGGCCGGTAAATACGCCGCCGATCACCGGTGTTTTAGGATATTGGTTATTACCGGTGCCCAGCCCGCAACCATACAGGTTAGCCGAAACGGCATTTGCAGGGAAGGTTATGTTAACGGTAAGGGTGCCCGGGTCGGCTGAAACAGGAATTGCAAACACCGTGTTTATAGGGTTTACCCAGCCAATAAAGCGCATGTTGTCGTAATTAAGGCTAAGTGCATTCACAATGTCGGCCACTATACCGCCATCGTCGGGTTGCCAGGTGGGGGTACTCATGGCGTTACCATCGGCATCAATAAACTGAATGTAAGATGCCAGCCATCGCACATAGTAGTTGTTCATCGTTATCTGCACTTGCCGGGTATCGCTATTAAGCACTTTGATAGATGTTTCAAGGCCATTGGCTGTATTGGTATTGGCAAGGGATGCCGTCCAGTTATCACCACTCACAGCATCGAGCTTTACCGAACCCAATAATTCAGGCGTTGCACTGGTGCCGGAAGTCTGTACGCTGGTACCGGTTTCCTGTGTCCAGCTGGTACCCTGCAACCGGGTATCGTTCTTGGTGCTTATTTGCACGGCGGTCATGGAAGCGCCGGCATTTTGAATGGTATTATCCGTGGGCACCAGGGTTTGTTTGGTTCCCTTGCTGCCTGCATCAAAAGGCTTATAATTTGCCCAGCCGCTGTTGGCTGTTGGCGGCCCGGCGATGCGCATTTGTGTAGCCAGTTGTTGTATCAACAAATAGGTAGATGGTGCTTTCTCCTGGTCCATGTGGTCCATAACAATAGGCGCATACGTACTATTGGCAGTAATGAGGTCGGCATGGTGAAAGATCAATGCTTTTGCCGTGCTTACGTAATCGATTGGCTGCGCCACTACCTTTACCTGGTGTTGTGTGGCCATTAACTGGTGCGCATCGTCGTTAGGCACTACATGAATAGCCACAAAATGTACCCCATAATCGCCCGGTACTTTACCTGTATAGTTGGTATGCCGTACCGAAATGCGTATTACCTGGTTCAACTGCATGGGAACGGGTAGCTGGGTATAGTGTGTAAGATGTCCCTGCGGATATTTCGCCAGTGCGGGTTGCTGTTTAACTGATTCGGCCAGCGATTCGGTAGTATGTGCTACCAGCGGGTATTTTTTTCCCGCCACATGCAGCCAGTAATCTTCATCGTTGAACTTGTCGGTTAGGCTCACATGAAAAATGTGGCCTAAAGTTGTAGCTGTTTTTTCATTTCCCATTAGAAGATAATTTTAGAGTTATTAATATTGATAAGAATTAGCTACTGTGGCATTTAGGCCGCCATTTCCTTTGGCGCCGTAACAGGTGGCCCCGGCTGTTGGATTGCCGCCGCTGCCACCAGAACCGGGCGTACCCGATTTGCCTGCATAGAATATGATCTTATTGGAGAATGTTGAATTACCTACGAGCGCCACGCCAATAGAGGGGCCGCCATTACCTCCTGCGCCACCACCGCTGGCGCCGCCCGCCCCACCCGGGCCACCGGAACCGCCCTGACCGCCGGTATTATTACAAACGTTATTGCCTGCCTGGGCGCTGCCCCCTGCCCCGCCGGTGCCGCCACTATTGCCGGCGGCGCCTGTTCCGCCATCACCTCCCATGCCGTTGGTTATTTTTACGGTACTGTCTGCAGCCAGGGTAGCATTAATAAGCACTACGCCAAAGGACGCGCCGCCCATATTGGCGCCCTGCCCCCCTGCAGCCCCGCAACCACCGGCGCCGCCACCACCGCCTGCGGTGCCATTGTAGGTTTCTTCCCCACAAAAACAACCGCAATAAGCGCAATAGCCGCCACAACCGCCACCACCACCGCCGCCGCCATTACCTCCGCCTGTGCCGTTGCCACCGGTAACGGTTGTCCACTGCTGATTGGTAAATGTGCCGGTAGTATTACTGTTGGGGTTGGCCGCGTTGCTGCCACAGGCCCCAGCCGTGCCCGTAGTACCTGTTGCGGTTGTAGATGGGCGTTCTTTGCTGCCGCAGAAGTAAAAGACGCCTGCGGCCGCTGTAGAGCCTGCTGCCGATACGCCCGTGGAACCGGGCTGGCCGCTACCGCCATTGTACCAGCAAACCTGTATGCTTTGCTCACACCGCACCTTAGCCCATAAATATTTACAATCGGCTTTGGTAAAGTAAGAACTGTTGCCGCCCACCCCCCCGGTATTGTTAGAGCAGGCGGATGTACCGCCGCCCCCGCCTTTACCATTGCTGCCATCGCCGCCTTTATTACCATTACCGCCTGGCCCTGGCGCGTTGGGACTGCTACCCAAACCACCTTTAAACGAATTGATGTTGGTGTTTGACAGGGTTACTGTGCTGTTGCCCTGCGCCAACAGCACAATGCTGGCCGTATTTTGTTGTGTTGTAGTACTGCCATTCAATATAAAATTGCTGATGTTCACTGCTCCGCCTGTAGCAATGATGGCCGGCAAACCGCCGGGCGGCGCTAACAGCGCTGACTGATAAGTGGTAGCCTGACCATTATAAAAACCGCCCACCAGGTTAATGCCTTTCAACGACACAGATGTACTGAGGGGATATTCACCATAGTCTACCGCAATGGTACAGGCATTGGCGCCGCAATTGGTTACCGCCTGCGCGATTGTTTTACATGGACTGTTTGCGCCACCACAGCTGCCATTATCAGTGCCCGTGGTAGATACATGCAAGGTGTCTCCTGCGGCCAGTACCTCCTTCGGCATCGCTTTCGTAGTATCTCTTTTACAATCTCCTTTACCACTGGCCGTAACCAGTGTAGATTGTGTAGCGTCGGATGGTTTCTTTATATCAGTAATTGTTAAGCGGGCCGTTTTGGCTGCCTGCGATACAGGTTGTTGTAAACAGGGCGGTAGTTGGGCGTCTTTCAGGTTCAGGACATATATATGAGATAAGAATTCACAACCCAGTTTAGCTCCTTTAAAAATGGCGGGACTACTATTATACACTTTTAGTTCGGGTCCCATACGCACAGTAGTAAGATCGGCTCCGGTGAAATTGGCGCCACTAAGGTTGGCATAATAGAATGTGGCATTCTTACAATTGGTATTACTGTAATCGGCGCCGGTACAATTAGCCAAGGAAAAATTAACCGGTCCTTTGGCGGATACTTCGGCTTTTGCGTTGGTGAATTTTGCCCCAATAAGGCTTGCGTTACTGAAGTTGGCGCCATCTAGGCGGGCATTGGTAAAATCGGCACTGTCTAAAGTAGCGCCGTTAAAATTTACATTGGTGAGGTCCTGCCCGGCAAAGCTTTTACCTGCCAGGTAGCAGAAAGGACAATCATTACTGGTTTGGGCATGGCCGGCTGCGTTTAACAACAACAGTACAAACAACAACAGGCCGGCAAATAAATAACCTGTTCTATTGATGTAGTGTTTGGCTTTTTTTGTTTTTGCGCACATGGGGGATGTTTTTAATGGTTTTATTTGTGGTAGAAAATGTTGTACTACAACCGGGTAAATTATTCACCCCGCACAGGGTATGACTAAGAAAATCTTTTTCCTGCTGGTTATTATCGAGCCCCAGCGTGTTGCATTGAAAAGGCAGGTTACAGGCCAGGTTCATGTATAAAAGATTTCCATTTCCGCTGTTATAGATACCGGCAATATTGCCGATGGTTTTAAGGGAATTGTTTTGCAGGTAAATGGTACTGGCATTGCTGAGGCCCGAGAGATCGCCTACGTTTGTTAACTTATTATAAGAAAGATCGACATAGTTAAGCGCCGTTTGAATGGAAATATCCATTTGCGACAGGTTGTTGTATGAGAGATCGAGGTAGTTTACATAACTATCGGCATCCAGTAGTACAGAGGTGATCGCGTTGTCCGATGCATCGAGGTAATTGAGCCCCGGCACGCCCTGTAAATTCAGCATCACCAGTTTGTTTTCGCTTACTTTTAGTTTATTGAGGGAATGCAATTGTGCAAAGAAGGTGCCATCGGTTAATTTGTTACACGAAAGGTCGAGCGACTTAAGCGAGGTAAAGTTTTGAAGCCCGCTGAGGTTGCTGATGCCCATGCACGGGCAACTTAGCGATGGCACCTGCGCTGCAATATTTTTGGTGATCACCTTACTGTTATCGCCGCCAAATAACTGATTCACCAAACAAGACTGCAGATTGGGATCGGCAAAGGTGATCATGCCGGTAGTATCGCTGCCGCCGCAATTGGGTTTAAACCAAACAATTTGGGTTACGTGCTGTGGGTTACAATTGGCAGTGCGCCAGCCGGGCACTACCCATTGCAGTCCATGGCAGGTATCGAGGTCGCCATTGGGGCAGGTTACTTTATTCTTTAACCGAGGCAAAATGGTAGCCCCATATCCTTTCTGGTTAATGGCTATTATTCCGCAATAACTTCCATCGAGGGTTTTGCAACAGGAGTCGGCCACCGGCATTACCGCATCAGAGAAGTTGGCCTGGGTAATGGTTGCATTGGAGAAATCGGCCCCGCCCAATTGTGTACAGGAAAAATCGACCCCTGCCCCGCCATTAGGTGGTGTTTTCATCAATGCGGAAACAAAACTGGCATTCTGCAAAATGGCGCCGGTAAAAAATACACCTTCCAGTGTGCTTTGTTGAAAAACAGCGCCCGGCATAATGGCATAGCTGAAATTGGTGCTCATTAGCGTTAGGTTGCTGAAATTGCCATTAACGATATACGCATTTGATAAATTAACGCCATTGAGTTGTGCCGAACTGAACGAAGCGTAATTTAAGTTGGCGCCGGAAAAATTGGCCACATTATAGGCGGTGTCTGATTGAAAATTGGCAGAATTGAATACACAACTGTCGGCGGTTACACCTAACAGCGTTGTACCGCGCATATTGGCAAAAGTGAAATTGCTTCGGTGCAGGGTTGCATTGTTCAGCACGGCACCCGAAAGATCAGCTATCTTGCCCGTATTGGCGGCGTTGTAAAAGTTTACGCCGGTCATTTGGGTAAAGTTTAGTTTGGCATTTACCATTTTTACCTGGTCCATGGTACTGCTGTCCATGTGCGCATAATTAAGTGTGGCGCCGGTAAAGTCGGCTCCCGTCATTACACATTGCCTGAAATCGAAATTGGAGAAGTTCATACCCTGCAAAATGGCGCCGCTGATATTCTTTCCTTTAAAGCTGAAGTTTTGAGAGTTGAGCCCTGAAATGCGGCAATTACTAAGATCGGTATACGACCAGTAAGCTGCCGGCCAGTTATTGATGGGGAAATGATTAAAATCGGTAGTGGTATTTTTAAATTTTGTTCGAATGTTATCACTGGAAAGCTGAATGGTCATTAGCGGACCAAAATTGGTCGACAATAAACTGGCGTTCGACAGATCGGTGGCTTTAAAAACGGCGAACTGAAGATTGGCGCTGTCCATTTGTGTATTTTGAAAACAGGTATGGTCAAGTAGTGCGCCGCTTAGATCGGTTATGCCTTTTGCCGACCGGCGCATATTGGCGCCGGAAAAATTGGCATTGGTTAAATTTACATTTTGAAATTGAGCACCGCTAAGGATTGCACCGGTAAAGTTTGCACCCACCAGTGCGTTAGCCGGCAATGTAGTAAAATTATAATCTGTAAGGTTTTGACCTGCATAGTTAGGGCCGCCGCCATTGGACGGGCACATTTGGGAATATGCGCAGGCATGAAAGATCATGACAATAGCGCACATCCCAATGAATCGTTTGATCATTGGTCTCCTATTTAAAAGTTTCGCAAGAATTAAAAAAATGCTACTAACCGGGGTGTAACGGTTTTTTGTTGCAGATATAACTGCCTTACAAATTGATCTTTAACAGGTAATAACAGGGGTGGTAAGCAAGCTGATCAGTGCAGGTGGTTCAACTGATGGGCCAAAATTATTGCTTTTCGTATAACCCTTTATGCGTACAACTACCTGTTTTTATAAACACGCCTTCTTACGGTGTTGATTAAGGTAAAAAGGTGTTTTTCACGGTGCAGCTTGTACTTATGTTGGTCAATCTGATTTATTTGTTTTTTTATCTTTTGATGTTAATCCCTGCTTCGCATGAATTTCCTTTATCTTATTCCACTTACCTAATCTTATATATTCCAGGTTCTGGTGTACTTTATCTATGTCTTCTTGTTTGTAATTAAATATCTTACAAAATTCGTCTACCGTAATATCTGCACGTTCTTTTAACTGCAGCGTATCGTGTACTAGTTTTTTTGCCCGTTCCACAGTTTTATAGTGATAGCCAAGTGCAAGGGCCAGCTCTTTTGTACTCACATGTATAAAGTATGGCGGCAGTCTGCTACACATTTTTTCGCCACGCGGATCGGGCGGATTATTTGCCCAGAACATAAGAACGCTATACTCAATAATAAACTCCGTTACAGGATGATCGAGGTTAAGGCCGTTTATGATGTCCTCGTTTCCCGTAGGCGGCAGCTTTGCCGTTTCCGGAACTATTTCTCTCAACTCCGCCATTCGAATATGGATCTTTTCCAGTGAGTATTCTATGTCTTTCGACCTGCTGCAATAATACATGGTTATATGGTTTGTGGTATTTAAAGCTACGTTCTGCGTTGCTACCACATCAGGCTACCAGGAAGTTGTTGTGAGATAAAACAGGAACAGGTATAACTTGAAAGGATGTATGAATTTATAATTATTTTCAATATCCGCAATGAAAGTGTCTATTGCTTTCTTTATTTGCATCATGTGTGTGTTACATCATGACGCAGCTTCGCTGCTCTGTTTTATTGCAAACCAGCCCTGGCGCGTTGTTTTGTAACAATGAAGCATAAGTTGCTGTTTTTTCGTCATTGGAAGCTTACTTTGATACGTATCTCCGTTGCAATAAGTCATATGTAGCTTACTATGCTCCGTAAGTAAGCTGCAATGCAGCATTGCTGTACTGCAATGACCATTGCAAGCCAACAATGCACTATTGCAACGCAACAATGGCCCGTTGCAACTCAACAATGGACCATTGCAGCTTGCAATTGGCTCGCAAATCACTTACAACGACTGTTATCTCACTACAATAATCAATTGCAAGTGGCTTTGATGTCATTGTAAGCTTGCAATTGCCCAATTACACGAAGCAACGCGCCGGAGTTGCGTAGCAATGCTCCGTTGTAACGTAGCAATGGTCCATTGTAATGAAGCAACGCCGAAATTGAAAATACCAATCGGTATATTTCTGTTCAGTATTTGCTAAATCATTTTCGGATACTGATAAATGTCAATAGCAGTTCTTTCTTGTAAGAATACAATGAATCGGATCAAGATAACTATCCGTGTTTTTCGTACCGCCATTCGTTCAACTATATACATGGTTCTATTTAAAATTATGGACAAATTGGACAAAAAGGAACATTGCTTGGAGCGAGTATGGTTCTACCCCACCTTTGTATGGAACAAACGAACAGCAATGGGCAACCGGACGAATGTAAGGATCCGCACTTGAATGGTTAAACAATGCACTCGTTTGCTTCTCACCTTTATTGGCCAATAAAAGTGTAACAGGTACCTATTAGTAGCAGGTATTTTAATTATTAACAAACTAAAATTTAAACAAAATGGAATCTATAATTTTAAAAACTTACAAACGTGATCGTGACACCGAACTGTCATCGACCGTTACGCACATCGACAAAGAAATGACAGACAATGAAAGTTTTCCCGATCCACCTCCGGTGCTGGATTTAATAAGAAAATTGTTGCCTGTTTATATTGGCGCAGTGGCTGACGCCAAAACCCGCGAGAAAGTAGCTATTTCACGTAAAAAAGACCTGAAGGCGCAAATGATAGGTTATTTAAATGAATTAGCTGCTTATGTAACCAGTAAATGTAATGGCGACCGTACCATGTTATTATCAAGCGGTTTTGCCATCTCTGGTGAAAAAGGTGAAGGCCACATGCCGGCCATTGGTCAACTGGATGTAACGTTAGGCCCTCCGGGTATTGTAACCACCCAGGTTAAACGGGTAAGAGGTACAAGGGCTTATGTACACCAGTATACCACTGAGCCGCCTACGTCGGAGACCACGTGGTACAGCGAAACAACTCCGCAACCGGACTTTACATTCAGCGGTCTTGCTTCGGGTAAAACGTACTGGTTACGGGTAGCTGCAATGAGTAAGGGCGGAAATATGGTGTACTCGCCAATTAAGTCCTGCATCATTCAGTGATCATTAGTAAACAATGATTCATTAACAAAACAAGGCCTCCCACGCCGGGAGGCCTTTTACATATTTTAATCCTTTTACAATAAACTTTTAAGGCAATGTAGTTAAGTCAACCGTCGGTTGCACACCCATTGCCGGTCTGTTAAACACCGCACCTTCTGATACATAGTCGGCAAAAAAGCCGCCATTCTGCAAATAGAATTTACCATTATCCAAACCGCCTTTAAAATCCATACGCTGCTGGTTGTCGCCGGTTGCATCAACTGTGAACGAACCACTGGTGCGTTCAGACCATACACCGGCACTACTGCGAACCCACTGATTATTATACAATACCTTGCGACCCAGGTAGCCCTGGTTGGGATTGAAATTTTCAAGGAATGAGTGCAAGCCGGTTAGGTAGGTGTTGGTGTTAGGCCGCTTCCATGTGGCGATAAAACGCCAGGCGCTGGTTTCGGGTGTATAGATCCAGGACGAGAAAAGCGTGCTGCCATTACCGTCTGGTTTGCCCTGGGTCAGGAATTTATAGGTGGTGCCGGCCGCCCAGTTAAACACCAGGTAACTTTGGCCGCCCGTACCTTCGCCGCCAAACGCATTGTCTACTACGTTAGGTCCTTTTCTTACAAGTGTGGTTTTGCCGGTTGCAGGATCCCAAATTGAAAACAATACCCGGCGCTCGGTAGAAGAATTCACCTGTATACCAAAATAACCACCCGAAAACCCATTAGCCATAAAATAAGATCCGATCTTGTCTTCCCCGGCCGGAATGGTCATTTCATTATAGAACCATTCTGTATTGGCCGGTGAACCATAATTCAAATGCACACTTGGTCCGCGGCGCGACCAGTAATAATTAGCCGCATCGTTGGCATACACCACGTTCGACGCGGTGGCGGTACCACTGATAAGCAGGTCGTACACATCGGCAAAATAACTGCCGCTTTTAGTGAGCCCCTGAAAATCTACCTTCACATAACCAGGCGTGCTTATGTTTACTGTTCCCACGGTATATACCGTTTGGGCACTTCCCGATAAATTCACCGTAAACAGCGTGCCGTTAACAGTAACCCGTATAGAACTGGTGCCCGACGGCAATACACTCGCCCGCATTTTTACCGTAAGCGTTCCGGTTAGTGCCAGCCTGAAATAAGCGCTGAATTTGCTGTTGGCATTCGTCCAGTTTGCGAGCGTAGTGGAGGTAACCGTTTCCGAAGAACCTGAAGCCAGCGTGGTAACGTATGCGTTACCGCCCATGGAAATGGTATATTCCGAAGCAGGCGGCACCGCTTCAACGGTGGCCGTACGCTCCTCTGCTGCGGCATCAGCAGGTTGCGTGTGTTTACTGCAAAAAGAAAAAAACATACAGAGCCAGAATGTGATCATACATAAATGGTTTTGCTTCATAAGTGATAGTTTGAAGGTTAATGATGATTTTGAACATTGTCCGACGAACTATCAATACAGGGGTAAATTAATTTATGCCGAATCAATAAATCTACACAATCGATTGCACGATTTATCTGCATAAAATTTGCTTATTTTTATCTAGTTACTACTGCTTATGACGCTGCTCACTTATACCGACGACGTACTGCTCAAAAGAATGAGCAATGACGACCAGGAGGCATTTTCCCTTCTTTACCGTCGTTACTGGGAAGATCTGTTTATAACAGCCGTGAAAGCATTGCGCGGTCAACAGGAAGCAGAAGATGTGGTGCAGGATGTTTTTCTTTCCATTTGGAAACGCCGCAAAGAGCTTCACATTGAAGGAACATTAGATGCCTATTTACAGGTAAGTGTTCGATACAAAGCCATACATTATATTGAAAAGAATATTACCCGCCGCGATTACCTCGCCATGCTTACCGATGCGGCTGAAAATAATTTACCGGCTTCTATAGAAATAAAACTGCAGCTAAAAGAAGTTCAGCAAACTATTTATAATACGGTGGCCCAAATGCCGCCTAAAATGCAGGAAGTATACCGCCTCAGCCGGCAGCAACATCTTACCCATAAAGAAATAGCCCGCCAGCTGGGTATTTCGGTTGAAACGGTGAAGAAACATATTCAGCATGCCATGCAATTGATAAAGACCGCACTTGGCGCTCATTCGGCTACCATTCACGTAGCTTTGTTATACCTGCTGTTCTAAAAAAAATATTTTCAATTCTTTTACCCCTGTCGTTTCCTGACAGCGGACTCTTGGGTATAACAATACCAAGCCATGGATAACAATGAGGCCAGAACCCTCCTGGAAAAATACCGTACCGGTGAATGTACACCCGAAGAAAAACAATTAGTTGAACAATGGTTTGCTGAACTAGCTGAAACCGGTGAATGGCAATGGGCCGATGGACAAAAGGAAGAAGTGCAGCAACGGATGGAAGCACGGCTGTTGCAACAGATCAATGCCCCTGCTTCACGGATCTATATAATAAGGAAGCCCTTGTGGTGGGCTGCGGCCGTATTGCTGCTGCTGTTGGGCGCCGGCTATTTCTATCTGTTTGTGAACAGAAAAGCAGCGCCCGCCGGCTATACGCATTTGTCGCAACAGGAACGGTTCAGAAATGATATTGCGCCTGCCAAACAACAGGTGATCTTAACGCTGCCAGATGGCAGTAAAAAAGCTTTGGACAGCATTATAAATGGCGCCGTTACACTGCAGGGCATGCAGGCGGTGAAAATGAACGGCACCTTAACGTATAGCAGCAGCAGCAAAGTGGTGTATAATACCATTGCCACCGAAAAGGGTCGGTTGTTTCATTTACAACTGAGTGATGGAACAGAGGTTTGGCTCGATGCCCTCTCTTCTATCCGCTTCCCTACTTCATTTGGCAAAGGGCCGCGTGAAGTGCAGGTTACCGGACAGGTGTATTTTGAAGTGGCGCATCTTTCTTCAAACGCGCCTTTCCTCGTAAAAAGCGGGGAACAAATTGTAGAGGTGCTGGGGACCCATTTTAATGTTAATAGCTATGATCTGCAGCGGATACAAACTACGTTACTTGAAGGAAGCGTGCGGGTCGTGAAACGTGAAACGGCAAACGTGAAATCTCAAATGGCAGCAGTCCTGCGACCTGGAGAGCAGTCTGTATTGGCGGCCAATTCACCACTCACCACTCACCATTCACCATTCACCATTGACCGTTCAGCTGATCTTGAGCAGATCATGGCCTGGAAGAATGGCCGCTTTCAGTTCAACGGTAATACCGTGAAGCAGATAATGGATCAGCTGCAGCGATGGTACAATATAGAAGTGGAATATAAAGACATTATCACCGAAACTTTTGTAGCTGATATAGAACGCGATTTGCCCGTATCGCAATTGCTTACGCTGCTGGAGATGACGAAGCAGATCAAATTCGTGGTAGAAGGAAATAAAGTAATCGTAATGAAACCTTAAATAAAAAACCGCTTCGTCTCGTACACGAAGCGGCATAGTTCAGTAATAAAAAACGACTAGCCATCATTTTTTAATCACCAAAACTCAATGCAAAGCTATGCATTTAACTGCAAATGACCGCGCCTATAGCTACCGGGGCGGAACTCTTAAACTATTAAGGGTTATGAAATTGACAGCCATCTTACTACTTGCGGCATGCCTTCATGCTACTGCCAACCTGCGTGCACAAATGATCACGCTTTCGGCAAAGAACAAGCCACTTGAAAAAGTGCTGGGCGAAATAAAAAAGCAAAGCGGGTACAGCTTTATTTACGGTAAAGAAATGATCAAAACCGCCCAACCCGTAAGCCTTTCCGTAAACAACCTGCCGTTGAACGAGGTGCTCAACCTGGTATTTGCGCACCAGCCGCTCGAGTTCAGGATCAATGGGAACTATATTGTTATCAGTTCGAGAACAATACCTGCGCCACAACCACCCGGTATCGAAGAAAGAATAACTGCACCTGTGCTACTGGAAGTGCATGGCATTATTAAAGATGAACATGACACGCCGTTACCGGGTGTTTCGGTTGTGGTAAAAGCAAATGGCCGGGGCACCAGCACCGATGCCGGCGGCGCCTTTACCATTACTGCAAGCAAAGGCGATGTGCTGCATTTTTCCATGGTGGGTTATAAGAGTACAGAGGTAACCATCGGCAGCGAACTGGCCCTAAGCATCATCATGAAGAAAGAAGTTATTGAAGAAAAAGAAGTGGTGATCGTTGGTTATTCCTCAAAAAAAGCATCACAGTTGTCGAGTGCCGTTTCTGTTGTGTCGGGCAATAAATTGCGCGATGTAACCAGCAATGAATTAACCAGTTTGCTGCAGGGTAAAGCGCCGGGCGTAGTAGTATCGGCAGGTTCGGGCGATCCTACGGCAGCGCCTACAGTGCTTATTCGTGGGGCCGGCACCATTACCGCCAAAACAACACCCTTATATGTGGTGGATGGCAATATCGGCGGCACCTTCAACCCCAATGATATTGAATCGGTGACCATTCTGAAAGATGCGGCCGCAACCGGTTTATACGGATCGCGCGCAGCCAATGGCGTTATCATCATCACTACCAAAACCGGTAAGTCGGGCAAGGCCATTATCGATTTCAGCGCCACCATGGGGCGCAGCGAAGCCACCAATGGTAATTTTAAACTCATGAACACCCAACAGTTGTACGATTACCAGACAACATTCTACAACCCCGACCCTGCCGTGTTAAATACAAATACCAACTGGTGGGATCTTGCCTTTCGCAAAGCCAAAGTGCAGAGTTACAATTTGAGCGCAAGCGGCGGCAGCGACAAAACCCAATATTATATTGCCGGTAATTATTATTACGAAGAAGGTACGCTCATAAACAATGATAAAACAGCCTATAACTTTCGCACCAACCTTACCCATAAAATAACCGACCGGTTAAAAGTAAGCGCCCTGGTCAATGGCATCTTTACCAAGGATACTTATAACCCCGACGCTACCGTATATGATGCTTACCTTAACCTGCCATTCGATTCGGCATATGATGTGAATGGCACGCCCAAAGATGCCCGCTTTGGTAAATGGTATGGCCGCGACCGCGATAATTTTCTTCACTCCCTGCAATACAATTTCTCAAAGGCCCGAAGCATTAATATCAATGGCGACCTTAACCTCGATTATAAACTTACCCGTACCATCAGCCTGGCTTCGTATAACCGCGCCCGGTTTTACAATTACCGCAGCGACGCTTATTATGACAAACGTTCAAAAGAAGGCGCCACAGATGGCGGGTATGTAAACAATACCGTTTCGTATACCAACAACCTGCTTACATCAAACCGGTTGAAATACGAAAATGCATTCGGCAATCATGGCATTAGTGTACTGGCCGTATCGGAAATAGAGAAATCGTATTACGATGTGGTAACCACTTATGCCACCGGTTTACCGCCTGGCCGCGATGCATTGACAACAGCTACCGGCGAGAAAAAGAACATCACCGGCGGTGTTAATGAATATATATTTAGCAAGCTGCTGGCGCAGGCCGACTATAACTATGCAGGCCGGTATTTTGCGGTTGCTTCCTTTGTAAACGATTACTCAAGCCGTTTTGGTAACAACAACCCCAGTGCAAACTTTTTTCAACTGGGTGCTTCGTGGATCATTAGTAAAGAATCGTTTATGAACATTGCGGCCATCGATCTGCTTAAGCTGCGTGTTAGTTACGGCACCACGGGTAATGCAGAGTTTGGCGACTACGCCGCCCTGGGTTTGTACACAATATCACAGGCGGCCAGTTATGCCAACGCGCCCGGCGCCTATCCCGATCAAAAAGGCAATCCCAACCTTACCTGGGAAAAAATAAAGACCACCAACCTGGGCCTCGATCTAGAACTGTTTAAACGAATTAGGCTTAGTGTTGACCTGTATCAAAAACAATCAGCCTCGCTGTTGTTTAAAACACCACTGGCGGCCACAACCGGTTACAGTTATGTATGGGAGAATGTTGGTACCGTACGTAACCGAGGGCTTGAATTTAATATTGATACCAGGAATGTTACCGGTGCTTTTACCTGGGAGACCAGCTTTAACATGGCATTCAATCGCAACAAAGTGCTGGCGGTAAACACCGGCCGTAAAGAAGTAGACCCTTCTGCTTCGCAGCCTATTGCCGTTGGGCACGATATGGACGAATGGTTTATGCCGGTATGGGCTGGTGTTGATGAACAAACCGGCGGCCCCTTATGGCAGAAACTGCTGGCCGATGCCGATGGAAAGAACTATATAACGTATACCAATAATTACAATGCTGCCACCAGAGAGTTTACGGGTAAATCGGCCGCGCCCAAATTCACCGGCGGTATTACCAACACGTTTTCGTACAAAGGCATTTCGTTAAGCGCTTTTTTGAATTTCGTATATGGCAATTACGTGTATAACGAAAGCCGTTTTTATTTCGACAATGATGGCCTTTATGAAAGCTATAACCAAATGGTACTGGCGAAAGGCTGGAGCCGTTGGGAAAAACCCGGCGATAAGGCCACGCATCCCAAACCGGTACATGGCCGCAGTGATGCATCCAATGCCACTTCTACCCGCTACCTCGAAGAAGGCAGCTTTATAAGGCTGCGAAATATAAAACTGGGATACGACCTGCCGGCCTCATTGACCGGCCGCGCCAAATTAAAAACTGTACGCTTGTTTATCAGCGGTGACAATTTATGGACGGGCACCAACTTCAGCGGTACCGATCCTGAAGTGGTGCTGAGCGAGGGATCGTCGTTGATAAAATACCCCATCAGCAAAAAGATCTTATTTGGCGTCAATATCTCATTATAAAAAGCCTCCAATGAAATCAATCAACATACTTACGATACTATTCTTAATCATCATGGCTTTGTCTTCATGCAGAAAGACCTTTGTTCCCTCCACGGCTATCGATGAAAGTTCGGCATTGACCAATGCCGGCGATATTGAAACGGCAACTATAGGCACCTATGCCCTGTTTAAGAATGCGGGTTATGTACGAAGCGGGCATTTTATTATGGAGTACCCCACCGACGAAGTGGCGCAGGGACAAAATTCTTCCGATGATCTTACCCGCGCTTACCGTTATACGCATTTAACCACCAGCGATCATCCCAACCTGTTTTGGGGACAGGCCTATAAAGCCGCCGAAGCCGCTAACCGTATCATTGGTGTTATACCCGACGATGCCAGCGATGAGCTGAGGCAATTAAAAGGCGAAAACTTATTTATAAGGGCCATGATGCATTTTAACCTGGTGCGCATTTTTGGCAGGCCGTATCCGCAGGGCAATGGCAGCAACACCGGTGTGCCCATTTTAAAAGACGGGTTAAGCGACACGGTTAAAGCTACGCTGGCGCGTAGCAGTGTAAAGGACGTATATGATTTTGTAATTGCCGATCTGTTAAAAGCCGCAGACCTTATGCGCGGTGGCACCCAGGGCAAGGCCAACCCATTTGCTTCAAAAGAAGTAGCGTATGCGCTTTTGTCGCGCGTGTATCTGTATAAAGAAGAAAATGCCAAAGCCATAGAGTATGCCGATAAAGTGATCAATTCGGGCCGGTATAGTTTGTTAACGGGCAGTGAGTACACCAATTATTTCCGCAATGTGCCCGAAGGCAATAAAGAAACTATTTTCTGTATTCGCCATACCAAAACAGAAGACCGTGGTTTTTCTGCCATAGGCAGTATGTACTTCAGCGGCGATGCCAGCGGGGTGGCGCAAAGCCAGGCTTATAGCGGCTGGGCCGAAATATATGCTTCGCAGAAATATATCGATACCCTGGGCAAAAATCCCGGCGACCTGCGGTTCAGTTTTATTTCGCCTTTAAAAGTGAACGGCGTGTTGCAATACAACACCAAGCTTACGCCCAATACGCCTATGTATTATATAAACAAATACAGTTTGCAGGAAGGAATTGTAAACCTCAGTTCGCCGGTATATCTCAGGCTGGCCGAAATGTATTTGATACGGGCAGAGGCAAACGCCAAACTGGGTAATGCACAACAGGCGCTCGACGATGTAAATAAGATCAGGCAGCGGGCTTCACTCTCAGGCGCCGCATTACATACACTAACAAGTATAGCGGCCAGCGGTAAAACGGCGCTGGATGTAGTGCTTGATGAACGGTACCTTGAGCTGGCGTTTGAAGGGCACAGGGCGTATGACCTGTTCAGGAACAACCGGCCGGTGGTACGCAATTACCCGGGCTCACAGGTTGTAAATGGTAATGTTAATCAAACCGTACAACCGGGCGACAACCGTGTGGTATTCTTTATACCCCAGGCAGAAATAAACAAGAACCCCAACCTTACACAAAATCCCTGATGAATATGACACATTCAACTTTATATAGCGCATTTATAGCTTTGGGCATCTTATTAATAGCGGCCTGCAATAAACCCGATGCGGTAATCTTTGAAGACAAATCTACCGCAGCGCGGGCCGACAAAAGCGGCTGGACGGCCACTGCAGACAGTGAAACACCCGATGGCTGGGAAAACACGGGTAAGGCATCGGCAGTTATTGATGGCAAGCCGACTACCTACTGGCATACCGATTATTCGGTAGTAGTACCCTATCCGCACTGGGTGTTGATAGATATGAAAAAGGAGCTGAACCTGGTAACGGTTGATATAACCAACCGGCAGGCTTCTACACCTAACAAGAGTGGTATGAAAACATTCAGGCTGGAGGCAAGTAAGGACGGCAGTAGCTTTACCAAACTGGGTGAATATGCATTTGCCATCACCAATGATGTACAATCGTACCCGGTATCATCTGCCACCGGGTGGCGTTATTTAAAAATAACGGCGCTGGAGCCACAGGTAGCCGGTACCAATCATACTTTTCTGGCTGAGGTAGATGTATATACAACGAAGTAAAACAAAGGCCTCCCAACATCCCGGGAGGCCTTTTACATGCCTTATTTTTGTTTTAAACAATCCTGCAAAAAATTGCTGACCTGTATTTGAATGTCTGCTGAAGCATTTTTCATGACATCAAAACAATTCTGCCCATTGAGATTCCTGATGTTTGGGTCGGCACCTGATCTTATAAAATGGGCGATCTTTTGTTTAAAGTTTTCCGGGGTATCAGCCGGTTGTTCAAAGTGTGTATGGTAATTTAACCTATAATGCTCATCTATCCAGTAAAGTAACGAGGCTACCAGTTTGTAAATAACTGTTTTTCCATTATGATCGTAGGCGTTTATATCGGCGCCGTGTTTTAAAAGCATGGCCAGTGCTTCTTCACTGTAGGCATAGTCAACACACATGTGCAGCGCATACCTGATATGTGCTTTTTTTGAGAGTAAATATTCACTAAGCTCATTGTTATTAAACCAGTAAGTCAACTCAAGATAGCTCCAGTCCGGACCTTTGTATATGCCATTTATATCAATCGTTCCATTTTCCACCTCATTTATAAATCTGTCGTTCAATTTCCGGGCAATCAGGCTATGTTCATAGGTGTCGTTGGCAAACTGTTGTGATGGCTTTAGTTTATTATACTTAGGATGCGGCGTGTACCTTTGAATAATTTTACCTTCGCGCGGTTTATTGGCAAATTGTTCGTACGTACCATTGTCTTTTAAGGCGTCCCAACGGGGAATGCCGGTGTTGGGTTTTAAAGAAACGATCCGCTCCTTGTGAAAAAGAAAATTTAAACCATTTTCCTCTTCCAAATCAGAACCACATGCGATATCATAATAAGAGACGCCGTCTTTTGAAACCGTTTGGATAGTTATTGCGGCTACTCCCATTACAGATTTAACGGTATGGTATTTTATATGCTGATGCTCCTCTTCTATTCCGTGATTAGTGTATTGAACAGTTTTCTCAATGAGGGCATGTGCGATCTTCTCGTGATTGTTAAAGATAAAATCCAGCGTATTCAGCTGTTCCACGTATGGGTCGGGGTTATCGGTGAGGTCGTCCTCGAATTCAATTATCACCAATCCATTAGCTGGCAATTCAGAAGATTTGGCTGTATAAGGGCCGCGTCGTTCCTGAAATCCGGCAAATGCATGCAACACTATTTCGAATGACCAGTCTCCGTTAAATACAAAATTGTCTTTGTTCATCATATATCATTTTCCCTGGGATCAAGTGCGTAACAGTCAGAAAAGAAATCATTGATCGATGCAGATGAAATTATTTCTTCCAGGTCGTGGATCTTAAAATCTAATTGATATCCTTTGTAATATAATATTCGATGTCCTGTGACTTCCTGATCTATAAAGGATAATATCGAGTCTGCGGCGATCGAAAGTTCCAGGATCCATTTTTTTACCGTGAAGGAAGTTTTAATAACCCAGGTGTCTCTCCAGTGGAATTTAGGCCTGAAAGCTATTTCATATAGATCGCTGTCCCTTATTTTAGTAAGCCTAACCTCAAAGGGACCTATTTTTACTTTACCATTTTGTAAATAAATACTTTCAAAATTGTTTTTAAAATCTTTAACCATGTCCATATCAAATTGCAGGTCCTGTACACAGACAATTATTGTTGAATCAAGATCAAAGATCAAACTGGTTGAAAAATGAACTGTTTCACCGCTACGGGGAACGGGAAAAGGCAATTTTTCCTGGGCCCAGGTGTTGTTTTGTAACCATTGCAAACAGGCCGGTAACATTTCCTGTTTAAAATAACTTACGATGCTAACGCTTAGACCCGTATTTTCAGAAGGCCTTCCGGAGGATGTAAGAAGCATACGATAATCGTTGAAAAACGTTGCGAATGCCGGGTAGCGATGGGTATCGTAATTGGTATTTAAAGTAAGGTTTACCGGGCCTTTGTAATAGTAAACATTACGGCCCAAGTCTTCCATATCTACATAGGAAAAAATGGCATCGGATGCTTTAGAAAAGTCTACTATCCATTTTTTAACGGCTATTGATTTTGCGATCATTAAACTCATCTTGCTGGTAACAGCCATAAAGCTCATTTCATAAACGTCGCTGTTTTCAATTTTCTTAATGGTAGTATCAAAACCACCTACGCTTATTTTTCCCTTCCCTAAGTAACGCTCTTCAAAATCTTCCTTATAATCTTCCAGCCACAAAAAGGGCTCAGAATAAAAATTGGCATCATTAGCTACGGAAGCAAGTACCTTGGGGTCAATATCAACTATCAATGAAGTAAAAAAATCCAAAACCGTAAAATCTTCTATTATCGTATCGGCAGTTAAAGGAGGGTGATTTTTAATTTTAAAATAAAGACCGGTTACATGGGATATTTCATTATTACACCTGATCTGTAAGGTTTTTTCTCCCTTTACGGAGTTTTCGGACAACCATTTTAAACTGGCGGGCAGTTTATCTTTTTTTATATATGTTTTTATCGAGTAGTCTAAGCCCATAGTGGTACAGGATTTAAGGTTAAAGATGCAAGATACAATATCTTTGCGCCCGCGCAATGAATATGAAATCGACAATTCTGGCAATAATAATCGTTTTATCGGCACTGATAGCACCGGCAGCTGAAGCAATGCCGGCGCCATACGCTGATACCGTATTTATTCTACTGAAAAACGACAGTTTACGCAATAATGAAATTAATGAAGGTATTTATGCCCGGGGATATACCGTTTATGGTTTCGTGCGGAACGGAAAACCGCGCGACTTCATTGATTCGCTTGGGTACTTCAAAATAAGTATCAGCTTATCGAAGGATACGCTCGCCGTATACGACGAGGCTGTTTACGCAAAAAGATTTGCGAAAAAAACGATCTCACTGTATGATCTGCGCGATAGCCTGAAAGCGAATATGGACCTGGGTTATTATCGGAAACATAGGCTGGCAATAATTTACAGGCCTGAAGACAGGACCTTTGTCGATGCTTCCAGGCACATGCTTGTGCTGGTAATTCCAAAAAAGAATGTCTGTTACCTGCGGCGAATTGAGTATATCAATTATTTTTACCGTCAAAGCGATTAAAATAGTTGCTGCTTTACTTCACTTCAATTGTACGTTCTATAGCTTCCAGTGAAGCATCTTCGCCAATATCCAATATGGCAAGTGCAGAATACTTTCCTTTAGGAACAGTAGCAGGAATTACCAGGCGTACTATTCTTTGTCCATCAGGAAACACCGGGAATTCTATCTTATCCAGTTTGAACTCTTTGCCGGTTTCAATATTTGTAAGCGCCATATGTGCTTTGCATTGCAACATGGTTTCTCCGGTATTCACCATATAAAAATCGTAGGTATTTTTTTCTCCTGGCACGGGTTTCATGGTGAGCGCTCTGGCGCTCATTTGAGCAACTGATGGCGGAGTTTGATAGATGTGTACCCCTACCCGCAGTAATTCCTTTATTTTAGTATTGAATTGTTTGCTTTTACGGTCGGCGCTGTCCTGCTCTTCGGCGCTTTGCAGAAAAAGCATTGCCCATTTCATTTGCTTACACATAGCAGGATCTAACGGTGCCTGAAGTCGAACCACTATTTCATCGCTTTTACCGGGCGCAACTTCAATAAATTGTTTATCTGTAGTGATCCACGATGCGCACGAACGGTTAAGGGTGTCGGGTTTAAAATAATGGTGCCCTCCGGTGCTGTCCCTTAGCCAATCGGCAAGGTATGAATGAAAGGATACTTTTGCATCGGAGTTATTACTGATCCTGATCGCCTGCGATTCGGCAACGCCGGGGGTTACATGAAACTCCAGAATGGATGGCTGGATGCCTATTTTTTGAGCAGAACTTTGGAGTGACACAAAAGCGAATGCGGCTAAAATACACAACAGGTGTTTCATGGTTTTTGTATTTGATCATTTCAGAAAATAAAAATATATTGCTATTAAGTAAAACCTGCATCGTATGTGCAATACAGGAATAAATAAAATTCGGTTATTGGTAATACATGTTGTTATAATGCTGGTTTTAACAACACCGGCCCTGGGTCAAAATAAAAACAATCAAATAGAGCTTACCGCTATTAATACGGGTTTCAATCTTTCAAATGCCTCAGCGCTTGAGACCCAGCAGGTTAAAACCAATGCTTTTCAAATTACAGCTACTTCAAAATCAAGCAATAATTTTAGAATATTTGCCAAAGTTTCATCATCAACCAGTAGTACGGCCACTCCCCTGCCGGCTTCGATGTTGGCCGTTCGTTTAAATTCAGTAAGTCCTACGGTCACTGCTAATTTTAATACTGTTATCCTAAGCACCAGCGACCAAACATTACAAACCTTAAATACTACAAATACCCCTATTACTTTCAATTACGATCTGCTGGCCGGTCCTATTGGGTATAGTTATGCCCCGGGTACCTATAACCTCACTATGTTATTTACCATGACGCAACCATAATTATGAAAAAGACAAGCCTTTATATAATATCGCTGCTATGCCTGTTCTCAGTAAATGGTATGGCGCAATACTCTTTTAATGGCACCATCAATTCTGCAATAAGTATTCAGTCTGTTATGGAGTTCACTATTACTAACAATGCTTCTCCGGCTATAACATTTACCAGTGCGCAATATGGTAGCGGATACACAATAAGTAACTTCAATTCATTTAATATTAAAAGCAACCAGCTTTGGAAGCTGGGCGTGTCGTCAGCCACACCAAACTTCTCCGCCAGTGGCACCTATGCCTCCGCAAATATGCCGGCTTCGGTTATTGGGGTTGTAAAGAGCGGACAATCATCTTATATACAACTATCTTCAACCGACCAGGTATTGGCAACGGGCAACCGGGGAAATACAAGTGTTTCCGGTAACTCTTTTAACATGGACCTAAAAGCCACCCCTGGTTACAACTACGGTCCGGGCATTTATAATCTTTCTATTGTTTACACCCTAACCGTGCAATAAGTATTTTTATTTATTGCCCGAACAATCAGTAGTGCCGGGCTTGTATTTACTGATTATTACACCGAACTTAATGATAGAAAATATTATTTCGGTGAAGAAACTCATTCTGCTACCATTTCTTGTTTTTGGTCAATTTATTGTCGTGGCTCAAAAGGCCTCGAAAAAGGCGCAGCAGGTAATTACTTTAAATTTATTGCCCGCAGGCCCTGTACATTTACCCCAGTTAAAAGGGGGCGGGAATGCGTATGGTAAGGATAAAAAAACAACGGCCACAGAAAGCAAGGTTGAGTTGTCGCAGGATAAACAGTCGCTTACTATTACACAGGTGATAGAGACCGTTACTGATGATAAGAGTAATACAAAAACCAAGTCGATAATATATACTGCAACGTCTTTATAGTTTAAATTATATCTCTTAATGTAAGTGTGCCCCGATGTATCGGGGCACACTTGTTTTTTATACATACTTTCCTGTAGCTAACGTATGATGGCAAACGAAATGGTTTATATTTCGGAATACTTTTCCATGTTATGGAAAAAATAAGGCATGCCAAAACTTACAATATATGGTTATCAATCTGTTATTTAATCGGCACGGCGATTGGCTTTATGTAACCGTAAACAAATTAAACAAACAACCTCTTTAACAAACAAAAAAAGAACAACATGAAAAAACTTACTTTGATCGCTGCCGCCCTTTTCGCTGGTTACTCTGCAACCAAAGCTCAATCTGCTACTGCAAGTCAAACTGTGACCTTAACCCTGCAAAATCAAATCGACATTGCTTTTACTGCTGCAACAGGTACTAACTTTACGTTTGCCAATACAACTGATTATCAAAACGGCCTTTCTAATTTAAACGCATCGAGCCTGCAGGTAAAATCAAACCGCCCCTGGGCTGTAACTGTAGGTTCTGCAAGTGCTAATTTCAGCGGCCCTTCAGCGCCTTCACCCGCCATGCCTTCCACTGTTTTGGGTGTACGACTGAACGGCGGTTCTTCATACGGAGCTCTGTCAACTACTTCGCAATCTCTTACCAGCGGCGCCAGAGGTATGAGCAGCTTTAGCGTTGACTATAATGCCAACCCAGGCTTTAGCTATGACGCAGGCACCTATACGCTCTCTGTTGTATATACTGCTACTCAACAATAAGTTTATTTAAACCCCCATAACAAAAGCCCGAAAGGGCTTTTGTTCACCCAACCGAACCCATGTAAAACAAAAGACTTGAAAACCGTTTCTACATATTGCCGTTACCGCAGCTTACTTGTGATGATGTTGCTGTTGAGCCTGAGATCAACCTCCCTGATGGCCCAACCAAATAATAGCCTGCCATCGTTAGTACAATTTCATTTTCTGCATGATTCCGTATTGGTAGAAGAGAATAATTATTCGTTCAACAACGTAAGCATCTCAAACAACAGCAATCGTTCAATACATGTTCAGCTCGTTATTACTGCACCCGATATGACGTCAGTAATTACCGGCAATATTATAGAAACAGCAATAAGGCAGGGTGAAAACCAGGCCATTCCCATCCGGTTTATATTGGCCAAAAACTCCACGGCCCTGGCCTGGCGCACATTTAACGTTGAGATACGCGTTAAAGAATTAAACCAGGTCATGCATACGCAATTCTACATCCGGCCCAAAGAGAACATTACATGGAAGGCGGTGTTAAAGCAACCTGCAGTGGCTTTTATGGAAACGGACAAGCAGGTTGCTTTTAATATTTATCTGGAAAATACCGGTAACAGTGCCGATCATTACAGTTTTGATTTTAATACCGATCTGGCACTAAGTATCGACAAAAAGAATTATTCCGTTACTCTGCAGCCCGGTGAAGCGCGCACAATAAACGCCCAGGTATTATTATCACCCAAAGACATCCATTTTTTAAAGAAAGATGAAATAACCGTTTTTATTAAGAACAGGCTGGGTGAAACCAAAATGCTGAACCTGCAAATAACCAGGCTGGGTTCTGTTTATACTGGCGATAACGATAGCTACCGCAAACTGCCCCTGACCCTTGAATTGAACTTACAGAATATGGCCAGTCAACACTCCTTTGCCTTTTTGAACCTGCGGGGCTCCCTTAAATTAAAAAATGATCAACAGCTGAACGTATTGCTGCAAACCAATAACTATTATCGAAATTATTCGGCTAACACGCAAAAGGCTACACTGGAATATGTAAATGGCCCCTGGCGGTTTACAGGTGGCAGTATCATCGACTATGATAACTTTTTGATTGACGGTACAGGACTTCGTGTGCAATATGCGGGGTTACAAAATAATGCCATTGAAGTAATGGGCGTACAAAGCCGTACCGGTAATACGCGGCAATTCAATGTAAAACTCAGTCAGCCGCTTGCAAAAACAATTACCTGGCATGCCAACGCATTTGTTAATAATGATGTTGAGAAAAAACAAACCAGTTCGCTGGTATTAAATAAGCTGGAATGGAAGATTGGTGAAGATACCCGCTTTTCCCTTGAGGGCGGCGGCGGGCAGGAAAAATTAGCAAGGTCAAAGATGGATACCTCTATGCTGGCCTGGCAGGCAGGTTACCATTTTGAGACCCAAAAGAAATACTATCAGCTCTCCTCTACCATTAGCCGGTATTCAGAAAATTTCCCCGGTTTTAACAAGGGTTCGCATTATCAATTACATGAAGCCCGTTTATTGATAAATAATCTATTTGCAGGCGCTTACTTTGAGCTTAATAAAAGAGCTTATAATAATACAGGCGATTCCCTGGTTAATTACCTGTTTAACATTAATAACCGGGAATATGGAATGCGGTTTGGCTGGCAGCGCAAAAATTTCTCACTGGTATTGTCGCCGGGAATACTAAAACAGGTGCAGGACAGCGCTACTGCCGTTCAGGCCAATATGTACAAGATCTCTGCAAACATCAGTTGGAGATTGAACGATCGTTGGTGGGTATCGGCTTTTTACAATGCCGGCCAGGTTCGTATACCTGCCATGCCCACGCTCAACCGGTTCAACAGCTTCAACCATTTTATAAATATTCAGAACGATCGTTATGGCATGCAACTTCGGCACGACGTTGGCCCTTATTACTATTATGAAATAAAGGAATACCTGAATTCACCGGTAGCGTTCAACCGTATACAGATATCGCCTTTTATTGAATTACCCTGGACAAAGAAAAATATTTTTTGCCATCTGCAGGCAAACTATCTGAACGAAAAACAAACAGGTGTAACCTTCTTTACGGTTTATAACAATATTCAGTATTCATCGCCTAAAACCGGCATTGATATCGGGCTTATCACCCAGGTGAATGTAACGCGAAAAGAATGTCCGGTTATAAACCTCACCATCCGCAAAAAATTGCAATTGCCGGTCTTCAAAAATGAAACATCCCGCTCGTTCAAACTTGTTTTATATCTCGATGAAAACAATAACGGCTTCCCTGATGAAAGCGAACCAAGAGTAAAAAATGCCCGGATACTTATAAATGCCGGCCTGT
Source organism: Niastella sp. OAS944 (assembly GCA_024809215.1). GTDB lineage: Bacteria > Bacteroidota > Bacteroidia > Chitinophagales > Chitinophagaceae > Niastella. The sequence continues at coordinate 112,975 of JANUBW010000005.1, forward strand.
TGTTAAGTAATGGTAACGGAGAAATTATTTGTAAGAATACCGATGATAAAGAATTTATGGTTGATTTTAGTCAGATCAGCGGCTTGGAAGGCTGGATGCCCAAAATGGGTTTCAGACAGGTATTAAGTGCAGGGAAAGATCAAAATGTATATTTCTTTCCCTTTACCCGCAGTAATATTATAACGGGTAAGCTGGTATTATTTCGCGATGAACAAAGTTCGCTTACTATGCAACTGGATGGTATAAGAGTAACTGCAATAGCAACAAACGGAACGGTGTACCATACGCTTACAAATGAGAATGGCGAATATTTCTTTAACTTACCGGCTGGTAATTACATTGTAAATGTTAATCAGGCTGTTTTTGACGACAAATTCAGAATGACAGAGCCCAGCAAAACAGCAGACCTGATCAATAATCATCACTTGACCCTGCAATTTGAGATCAGGCAAAAGGCGAGGTCGATGAACGTGAGAAAGGAATAAGAAATAGCAGTAAATCTATTACCTTTGCAAGCTGCTAAATACATGAATAAACTAAATATCTACGAAGAATTAAAGCTTAAAGAGTATTATTGGGGAGGTGCATTGAGAGTTAGTTTTGAAAAAATTGATTTGCACTCAACATCCAATGTAATTAACATCTTAGATGAAGTTTGTAAAAGTGAAGGATTAAATGGACTAAATGAAGACTGGAATGAGATAGATTACAACTTGTTTAAAAAAATATTGCTTTCTTCTTTTCAATTCAATTTAGGCTTTAGTAATAGTGAACAAATGCCTGCTGAAAAAGCGCAATGGTATTACAATGCCGCAATTGAAAATTTGAATATGGAAACGTGCAGATGTTTTACAAATTGGCATAACAATCCCTGGGACCAGGGCGGAGGAGGAGGAGGTTTTTCCGTAAGTAAGCACACCCTGGATCTGGCGCTGTCGATTATTAATAATAGCGAAATGCTTTTTGTTTACTTCCTTTTTGAAGATTAGAATCCGTTAATAGTAAAAGGGGCCTAAGCCCCTATTTAATTACCAATAGTACTTACTTCTATTAAGATGTTTCCCGGGGCATGGAGATAAAAGCCAAAAACGCCCCGCATGTTATGTGGCTCCTGTTCAAGTGTAACGCCACTATTGTGAAGGTGCTGCCAAATGGATTGTACTTTATCCCGGTCATTTACGAGAAAGCCCATATGAAAGGCGTCTGGGTAAGTAGAATTGCCATTTCTATTAAAATCAGTTGACATCAGCGTTAATACAAATCCCTCCTCGCTTTGTAATATGGCCATCATATTGTCACCTTTTACCTCTTTGCAGGTAAAATTGAAATGTTTTTCAAAAAATGATCTTGTTTGTGCTACATCAGTTACGGGAAAATTCAGGTGATTTATTTGCATAGTAAACAGGTTTATAAAAGAACAATTGTTCTTTATTAGGTGAAAAAAATATTATGGGGCAAGTGACAGCAAAACGCGGCTGAAGACCTGTTTGAGTTTTTTTTCGGTCAATACAAATGGTTTGCCTGTAACGCTTTTTTTCTGCCGGTGAAATTTAAGCAGCTGAAATAAAGGGGCATAGGCTAATGACCAGTATATTTCTAATGGAAAGCGTATCAGTTCTTTGTTTTTTATGGCCCTTTCATAGAATTGCTCCATGGTGGACGTGAACTTTTTACCCTGAAGACCCATCACCTTTTCATAAATGGGCGAATGCCTGATCTGCTCGGTAAATTCAATATGCAGCGGGTATTTCATAAAATACCGCAGGCGGTTCTTCCATTGTAATTTTAAACCGGTTGCAAAGTCCATTTCGGGGTTGAACCCTTCGAGCAATACCTCCTCCATTTTCTTAACTACGCCGTGGTAAACTTTAATGATCAGGTCTTCTTTATTATTAAAATTCAGGTAAATAGTATTGACCGATATGCCAACGCCCGCTGCCAGTTTGTGCATGCTGAACCCTTCCAGACCTTCCTTAACAACGATCTCCATCGTTTTTTGCCTTATCAATACTTCTTTTTGTGCATCTTTTGTTCGCATAACAACACAAATATAAAAGAATGTTCGTTCTTTTATTATTTTTTTATCCACTGATCGGTGGTCAGCTGTTGCAGCACATTAAATTAACATTAAAGCAAAGAACCGGCAGTCATTGTAATTTCATTAACTTTATTTGCCGTAACTTGCGGCCCGATAGATTTCGCGTATAACTTTTTTACTTTCATTCCAGCTTATTAGCTATTTCGAAAAAATCAGTTTTCCGCATGTTCTATTTCAAAAGTTTAAATTATGTGGGTACTGATCATTTTTATAGCCATCTGGTATTCTTCTCTTTTTTGTCAAACCTTTTTTCAACACAGGTATGCCGCCCACCAGGCATTTACCATGAACAAATTCTGGGAAAGGACTTTTTTTATTTTCACTTATATAACACAGGGCTCGTCTTATTTAAGTCCCCGTGCGTATGCAATTATGCACCGGATGCACCATGCCTATACCGATACAGAAAAAGACCCACATTCCCCGGAATATTCCCGCAATATGTTGCAAATGATGGTGCACACAAAGCAGATCTATAGCCGCATCTATAAAGGTGAATTGGAAGTAGAAGAGCAATTTACCCGTAATTTGCCCGATTGGCCGGCTTTCGATAAATGGGCGCACTCTACCTTTTCCCGCATATGCTGGATGCTTGCATATATAGCAATATTTCTGTGGTTAAGCCCATCTCTGTGGTGGTTGCTGTTGCTGCCTTTTGTATTTGTTATGGGGCCGCTTCATGGAGCCATCATCAACTGGTTTGCCCATAAATATGGGTATACCAATTTTAAATTAAAGAACACCTCGCAAAACCTGTTTTCGGTCGACTTTCTGATGCTGGGCGAATCCTACCATAATAATCATCACAAAAGTCCTACTGCTATTAACTTTGGTAAACGCTGGCATGAAGTGGATCCCGTTTATCCTGTTATCAGGTTATTGGCCTCGCTGCGGATCATTACTTTACGAACAGACAAGCATAAAACAAAGGAAACACTCAGAAAATAAGTTTTTACTCTGCTGCGCCTACAATAGCAAAGCGGTGGGTTATAATATCGCCAATGACCTGTTTTCGAAAATATTCCTGTACTGCTGGTGTAAATTCTCCCCCACTGGTTTTATAGAGATTTTCGACAATACCCGGTGGTAGCGGTGTTTTCCAGTTAATAGTTATAAATACAATTTTCTCAATATCCTGCCGACGGTATGTACGAAGATCAGCTAATGTATTGTTTGTTTTTTGTACGTCGTAAAAAGCAAAAGTAGTGGCCTCGCCCGCATTTGTAGCTTTAAAGTGGTTGCCATTATAAAATGATCTCAGTGGCAATTCCAGGTCGTTTAATAAAAAATAGAACGGCTTGTCGATATAGTGTGTGCGCCTGTCATCGAAAATGCATTTTATATACTTTACGGTATCGCCCTGAAAGCATTTTGGCTGCGGTATATATGGGATCAATGCAAGCCGGAACCCAACTTTGGCACTGCGATCATTCGCATAGCCCGTTTTACGGTCTTTTGCAAGCTGGCATTCCCCGGCACCAACGCCCCAGCTCCCACCCCGAATATAATATCCGGTTTTTGACCCATCCTTACACCATTCGGCAACGTTGCCGCTCATATCATAGAGGCCTAATTCATTCGGTTTTTTGCTTCCCACTGGTTGCGTATGACCGGTAACTGCCACCTCCTCAATATTATCACTGCCCGCATATTTATAACCCTTACTCTTTTTTCCGCCCCGCGCTGCAAATTCCCATTGCGCCTGCGTTGGTAACTGGTAGTACTTACCGGTAAGATCATTTAATTTCTGAATATAAACTTGAATTTCATTCCAGCTAACTTCTTCAACCGGACAGTTGCCACAACCCGCATGATGTGAGAAATTTGAGCTATCGCTCATTAGGGCCCGCCATTCGGCCCGGGTGACCTCGTATTTCCCGATATAATAATCGCTTACCGTTGCTATGTGGGTGCCTGTAGATACTCTAAATTCTTCGCGCGCTTCATCTTTTAGCAACCCCATCGTATACGTGCCTCCTTCAACAGGCACCACTTCCGGTTCCTTAAACTTACTTAATGCATCAGATTTGGCGGTTTGCGCCTGACAGGTATATGCACCATTTACAATCAAAAAGTAGGCTATGAAAGCGTTTTTCATGTTTCGATTTGCATATTGATGCCAGAAAGTAGTTAATTACATAACACAAACAAAAAAAATGGCCCTCATACCCCTGCGGGATAAAAGGGCCATATCTAACCACAAAAAAACGAAACGTATTTACTTTATTACTATCTTATATACCTGCTTTTCATTGTTCAACCTGGTTGTGATCACCAGCATGTACACGCCGGCCTTAATACCATCGATCAATAGCTTATCGCTGTGGTAGTTCTTCCAGGTCCTTACTATTCTACCGCTTAAGTCCATAACTGAAATATCATGGGTGGCGCTGTTTCCGAATAACACGTTCATATTACCCGATGTGCCGGGGTTGGGATAGATCGACACCCGGGCCGATTCTTCCATACCTCGCACACCAGCCGAAGCGCTGATCGTTGATGTGTTGTCTTTATCTTTTTGTACTAAGCGATACCAGGTAAAGCCGGCAGCGGTGTTTGTTTCATTATACTGGTAGGAAATTGGGGTATTGCTGGTGCCATCGAAGGCTTTGCTGGCCACATATCCGCTGTTTTGCCATACCCCGTCGCCCGTGCTGCGTTGAATTTTAAAACCAATATTATTGCTTTCTGCTGCAGTGGTCCATTGCAGATTTACGGTTGACCCGCTACGCTCTGCATTAAATTTAATCAGCGAAACTGGTAAATTAGACCCAACAGGCCAGTTTACGGTTACCGTGGCGTCGTTATACATATTATCCGCCAGGGTGGTGAAATCATTATCTGGTCCGTCATCCATTAAACGGTAAGTGAAGGTTAACTGTGTAACCGCAGTTGAATTCCGCCAAACAGCAACGCTGCCATCGTTATTTACCACTACACTGCCATTTACCGGTGGTGTTAACAACGACCATTGTAAATCACTATAATCGTCATTGGCGTCATTATCGATCCCTGTTGCATCAACAGCATACCCGGTTGGTACAGGAGGAAAGGAATTGTTTGAGCCGTATAATATACCATTAAAAGACAGCTCATTTATATCGCCCCTGTTAATGACATCATTGAGTGCAACAGGCGCACAATTCGTTCCGCCACATATGAGCCCAACTCCGCTTATGCATAAATTATCAAATATATACTTGAAGCCGCCTTGTATACAGTCGGCATGAAATGATATAAATACCTTGAAATCTGAGGCCGCTACTATAGCCGGAAAGGTAAATGTAAAACAGGTGGTGCCTCCGTTTTTAGGCAATATATAATTATCCTGCCTTGCATAGATGTTTTCCGCCAGTTCAGCGTCTCTTGAATCTTTTACGGTTGACTTCACAAATAAAATGTCGGCATAGGTAGTACATGGAAATGGTTCCTTATTAGTACCCTGCCCATAGGCATCGGTAGCCCATATATCGAAACATACTTTCATCTTGTCCGATGTTTTGTATACCGGCGGCGTTCCAATATTGGCCGGGTTAAAGCCACCTACTCCCGGAGTAAGAATAATGCCATTGGTAAATTGAGCACCCTGCGCTATTACCCAGCCTAATGGAGCCGGAATAAAACCTTCTTCGATCTGTGCATGTAATAACAATACAGTGGTTGCAAAAAGGGTAAGTAGTAGTAACCTTTTCATAAAATGCTTTTTGTGTTTAAGAAATGTTTGGGGGTCGTGCTTTCAGGAGAATATTGGGCGGGTTGTTAAATTAAATGTCTTGGGATGGACGTGTGATTAACTGAAGGCTTTGGTGGAAACAAAGGAAGAATTGGATACGGAGAGCTCTAATAAAAATAACACTTGTCATTCAAAAATGCAACAGGCAAAATATTTAATGACCTGAAACAAGTTCATAATAATCTGTGAACAATGTTGCTGCTCCAATAAATAAAAAACCCCCGGGTGATGATCCCGGGGGCGCTCGCTCACTTTTTAACTGTACATCTACTTGATGATGAAACCTTCGTTACCACTTGTTCGCGCTAACTCTATTGCTGCGCTTCTGTAATCAAACACTGCTTCCAGATAATTTAATTGAGCGGCTGTTAATGCCAGTTCTGCATCGGTTAAATCGAGCCTCGAGGTTACCCCTTTGGCATAACGGTATTGTACAATATCGTATCCCTGCAACGCTGTTTCTTTTACGTTTAACTGCGTTTGCATACGGTCGTAAGTTTGCTTTAAATTGGCGATTACCTGTTTAACTGTTGTCTTCAACGCCTGTTGCGCTTCTGTGAGGCGGATACCCGATTGATTGCGCGCCATTTCGGCCTGGCGGACCTTTGCCTGATTGCTAAAACCCGTGAACAGGGGCAATACCACCTGCGCGCCTGCAAATGAGGTGGAAGGCCAGTTGGCATTTGCAAAATCAAACTTACTGGCCTGTGTTTGCAGCTGGTATTGGGCTACAGCCGACACTACCGGCAACCGTGCGGCCCTGGCCAGCGAAGCTTGTTGTTCGCTTACCTGTTGTTGTAATGCCAATGCCTGCAGATCGGGCCGTTGATGAAGGGCCTGCTCGTACAATTCATTTTCTGGAGGAATGGCAATGGGTGCATTTACCACCAGTGAATCGGTAAGGGTGATTTGGGTAAGCGAATCCATTCCCATCAGCGTTATCAATTGTTGTTTGCCTACCTCAATAGCGAAATTGAGTTTAAGCATATCGGGTTTCAGGTTCTCTACTGCCGTGTATGCCCGCAGCGTATCAACACGTAGTCCCCTGCCCTGTGCCAGCAACGACCTGGCATCGGCCAGCGCTTTTTCATTTCTCAACAGGCTTTCCTGTTGCAGCTTTAACCGTTCGGCCAACACCAGTATACCCAGGTAGGTTTGTTGCACATCGGCTGCTACATCGATAGCTGATTGCCGGTACAGTTCGCGCGATACCTGTTCCCGTAATTGCGCCGCCTTGCGGGTAGGTGCAGCAACCGGATTGTAAAGCGGATAGCTGGCGCTTATAGCACCTGAAAACTGGTCACGGCCACCAAATCGGTCATAGGGAATTTTACTGCTGTTGCCGTTTGCGCCAAAACCGAAGAATGCAGGCAAGGCAAAATAATGCGTGTACTGCGCGCCCAGTTGGGCTGCAGGCAGCGAAAGACTTTTTGCTACCCGTACCTGCTCACCTGCAATGGAAATATCCAATGCACTGGCTTTTAGTGTTCGGTTATACTGTTTTGCCAATAGCACGGCATCCTGCAAACCAAGACTTCTTTCCTGTTGTGCACTGCCCGTAAACGGGGCTATCATCGCCAACAGCAGAATATAATAACTTAATCGTGCGTTCATGATAATACTGTATTGTGTTGAAGAAATTCAATAGGCAATAGACAATGGGCAATTGGCGAAGCCCGTTTATAGTCGGGAATTCCACATTATTACAGCCTTGCCAATTGTCTATTGCATATTGCCAATTGGTTCGCAAAGGCTGCCGATATTCGAACTACCCTATAATTGGCGAGCTTATTTGCTTATTATCTATTGCCAATTGTCTATTGCTTGTTGCCAATTGATTTTTCCGGCTAAAAAAGCTGTACACCGCAGGGATCACAAAAAGGGTAAGGATTCCGGCAAATACCAGTCCGCCTACTACTACAATGCCCAATGATGCGCGGCTGCCAGATGAGTTGCCCAAACTAAGTGCAATGGGCAGCGCGCCGAAGATCATAGCCAATGTGGTCATTAATATAGGTCTGAAGCGCGAAGCGGCTGCCGATATAACAGCATCACGTACACTCAGTCCTTCTTTCTTGCGGTGGTTGGCAAATTCCACGATCAGGATCCCATTCTTAGTGATCAAACCGATCAGCATGATCATACCTATCTGACTGAAAATATTGATAGAACTATCACTTACCCACAAGCTAATAAGGGCGCCGGTTACAGCCATTGGCACGGTAAGCAGGATGATAAACGGATCGATCAAACTTTCAAATTGCGCCGCCAGTACCAAATAGATAAGGATAATGGCAAAGATGAATGCAAACACAAGGCTCGAACTGCTTTCCTTATAATCGCGGCTTTGTCCGGCCAGTGCCGTAGTGAAACCTGCTGGTAATGTTTCTTTGGCAATACGGTCCATTTCGTCAAGCGCTTCGCCCATGCTCACACCTGCCGATGGTGTTGCCTGTATGGTTACACTATAACTTTGATTATAGCGGTAAATTGCGGGCGGACTAATTCCTTCATGCAACGATACCAGGTTATCTAACGGCACCATTTGGTTGTTGGATGATTTCAGGAAAATAGAACGAAGGTTTTCGGGAGTAGAACGTTCTGATCTTTCCAATTGCCCAATCACTTCGTATTGACGGTCGTTATAGATAAAGTATCCGTAACGGCGTCCGCTCAACGCCAGTTGCAGGGAGCGACCAATTTCCTGTGTAGAGATGCCTAACTGTGCCGCCCGGTGGCGATCGATTGAAATACTGATCTCGGGCCGGTTCACTTTAAAATCAGGATTTACAAAACTCAGCTTTTTGCTTCCATAAACAGCACCGGTGAGCTTCGGCATTACTTCGATCAATTGTTTCAGATCGGGCGCCTGCACTACATATTCAATGGGCTGACTGGATGCAAAACCGCCAATTGTGGGGATCTGTATAGGGATCACGATCACATTGCGGAACCGGTTGCTGGCAGCCACCAGTTTCTCATACACCTGTTGCTGCGTCATACCGCTTTTTCGTTTAGCGGGGTCTTCCAGAAACACCCACTGAAAGCCACTGTTCGCTGGTTGCACCAGTGAGCCTACACCCGCAGCTACTGCAGCATACGTAACGTTATTATTTAGATCGGGAATAGAATCTGCTACATAATTGCTGATCTCTTTCATGGATGCTTCCATGCTTTCGAAGGAGGTGCCTTCGGGTGCGATCACTGCCAGCCCTACCAGCGAGCGGTCTTCAAGCGGAGCCAGTTCTGAAGGCAGTTTGGGCGCCAGCCACCAGGCAATACCAAATGAAAGAATAAGTAATGCAAAGCCCAACCAGCGATATCGCATAAAGCCTTTCAGCAGGCTTTCGTAACCGTTATTCAGTTTTACAAAGAAAGGTTCTGTTTTACGGTACAGCCAGTTGTGATGGGCACCTGCTTTCAGCAGGTAAGCACTCATCATGGGCGACAAGGTAAGGGCCACAAATGCAGAGATCAATACAGAGCCGGCTACCACTACCACAAACTCCTTAAACAGCTTACCGGTAATACCACCAAGGAACATAATGGGCAGGAACACTGCTGCCAGTGTGATGGTTGTGGATATAACGGCAAAGTATATTTCGCTAGACCCTTTACGGGCTGCTTCCAGCGGGGTCATACCTTCTTCTACCTTCGAATAAATGTTCTCCAGTACCACAATGGCATCATCAACCACCAATCCAATAGCCAGTACCAGCCCCAACAGGGTAAGCACGTTGATGGAGTAATTCATTATGTACATTATAAAGAAGGCCGATACTATAGACACCGGAATTGCTACCAGCGGTATCAGCGTACTACGCCAGTCGCGCAGGAAAATGAAAATGATAATGGTCACCAGTCCAAATGCGAGGATCAAAGTTTCTTCCACTTCCGAAAGTGAGTTCTTTACCGGAACGGTGAAGTCTTTACCCAACCTGATGTTATATTCCTTTGGCGCTGTTTTGATGATCTCTTCAAACCTTTTATTAAATTCATCAACAATAGCGAGTGAATTGGCGCCGCGTTGTGGCTGCACCCCGGTTCCCACCCCATAGCGGGCGGTTTTCCCTTCTGCAACGATCATGGCTGTACGTTCGTTCTGCGAGCTCATGATGGCCTGGCCCACATCCCTGAAGCGAACAACGGCGCCGTTCTTTTCGCTGATGATCATGTTATTGAAATCTTCTTCTGTTACCAGGCGGCCCAATGTGCGAAGGGTCATCTCTGTTTCCTGTCCTTCAATACGTCCGCTGGGCAGGTCAACATTCTCGCGTTGTAATGCAGCCTGTATATCGGCTGGGGAAAGTCCGTAAGAAGAAAGTTTTACAGGGTCCATGCGCAACCGCATGGCGCGTTTGCGGCCTGCATACGATTCAACCAGCCGCACACCGGGTATAGATTGTAACCGCTCTTTTATACTGATGTTCACGAAGTCGGTAATATCTTCCAGACTTTTAGTATCGCTTTGTACGGTAAGAAACACCAGGAACTCTGGCGGCCCCGATTTTTCAACGATGGTGGGCTCAATATCTACAGGTAATTGCTGGCGCGATTTGGAAACCTTATCACGCACATCATTAGCTGCGGCTTCCAGGTCGGCATTCATATTAAATTCCACCGTAATGATGCTCACCTGCTCGCGGCTTACCGATGAAAGTGCCCGAATGCCGTTTGCTTCTGCAATGGCTTCCTCCAATGGTTTGGTTACCTGCGAGGCAATAATATCGGCACTTGCACCGGGATAAACGGTTGTTACGGTCACTATGGGCGAATCTGTTACCGGATACTCACGGGTACCCAGAAACGTATAGCCCACTATGCCAAATAAGATCAATAGAACTGACATCACCCCCGCCAGTACCGGCCTGGAGATGCTCATTTGTGAAATGGCGCTCATATAATTATTTGAGAATGATAAATAGAAGAGGTAAGGATCAGGATAAGGTTTAAGGCTGCATGGTCAAATGGTGAATCGTGAAACGTGAAACGGCAAACGTGAAAAAGCTCGCGAATTTTTCGGGATAATTACTGCCCGATTGCCGACTTAGTAGCGAACCCCGGGTATAGGACTTTCACGTTTCACGTCTCACGTTTTACGATAGCTGCTCTTACTTAAGATTCACCACCCTAACATCTGCGCCGGGTGACAAACGCAACTGGTTACTGACAATAATGGTATCGCCCGCCTGAATTCCTTTCGTTATCTGAACACGCTCTGCATCGCGCTGCCCAACTGTTACCGCTGTTATTTGCGCTTTACCATTCTTCAGCAGAAATACAGAATATCCCTGTGAGGAAGGCATAAGGCTTTGACTGGGTATTTGCAGGGCATCGTTGGATGTATGCAGGGCAATGGCCAGGTGTGCGCTTTGTCCGGCCACCAGTTTACTTTTTGGGTTAGCGGCAATCGCTCTTACCAACAGGGTGCGGGTGTCATGATCAACAAAGGATTCTTTGGAGATCACGGTGGCATTGTATTGGGTACTGTCGCCTTCAACAGTGAACAACTGCCGGCTGCCGGCATTTACCAGGCTGGCGTATTTCTCCGGAATAGAGAACTCTACTTTTATTTGTGCATCATCCACGATCGTTGTAAGCGGTACATTGGGTGAAACCAGTGCGCCGGGATAAGTGCGAATGATGCCGATCTTCCCGGAGAAAGGAGCCCTGATGCGTGTTTTGTCGATAGTGGTTTCCAGTTGCCTGATCTCCGCTTTTAGAACAGCCAGATTGGTAGCAGCCTGGTCATAGTCCTGCTGTGATGCGGCATCATGTGCAATCAGGTCTTTCATCCGGGCCTCATTGAGTGCGGCCAGTTTTTCCTGTTGACGAAGCCGCTCCATTTGGGCCTGCAGGTCGGCATCATCCAGTTGAAAAAGCAGGGCGCCCCTTGCAACGCTATGGCCTTCTTTCACGGGTACGCCTACAACTTTTTTGGTCAACTCGCTGGCGATGGATACTTCCTGGTTGGCAGCCAGTGTACCAGCGATCTCGATCATTTGTTGAACTGCCCCCGGCGCCACTATATGAACATCGGCAGGAATGCCCGGCGCGGCCGCAATAGCTGCAGTGGTGGCCGGCTCGCTCTGGTTAGCCCGGCTGGTACAGGCATCAAGAAATACTATAATGGATAATGATACTACGAGCGAAAGACTGGTCGGTAATAAACGGTTCATTGTGCTGAAATTTAATTGATACATCGAAATGTTTCGATGTATTGGGTCTAAAAAAAATCCATTGCTGGATTGAATTGGACCACAAACGTATCGAAACATTTCAATACGTCAATAATTTTTCTCAAAATTTTTTTTTAAACCTTCAGGGCTGTAAGAAAATTAACATACTGGTCAATGACTTTGTTATTGAGGCTATACTTTACTTCGCGGCCTTCTTTTTCTGCTATGATCAATTCAGCATCAGTGAGTTGTTTAAGATGGTGTGAAACCGATGGTTGTGCCAGGTCGATCATGTCGTTTATTTCGGAACAATACAGGCAGGCCTTGTTCTTATGGATTGATTTAAGTATCTGCAATCTGTTGGGATCTGCCAGCGCCTTCGAAATTTTTTCTACCTTCTTTAGTTCCATAACAAATTGTTTACGGGTGTGAAACAGTCAAAAGTACAGTTTTTTAAATAAAAATCATAAAGCCTGCGGTTTCGGAAAAACACTGTAAATCTCGTGGGCGGCACCTATTCGCTCAGATAGTTCTACCTTTGTACTAATTTTTACGGATATGGCGCCGAATGTAAATAGCCGTATAAAACTAAAGTCATTATCGCCAAAACCTTACTGGCGTGAGATCCTCGCTATATTCACGCTGTTGCTCGCCATTGTTTTTTTTAGGAATGAAAGAAAAGAATTACAAGCCATTATTCCGCAATTACGGCAGGCCCGGGTTTTATGGTTGCTCGCCGGTTTAACAATTACCTTTATTTACATTTTTTTTGAAGGCGGTATGTACCGGAAGAGCTTTGCAGCCATTGGGCTAAAACTGAAGTGGACGCATGCCATCATCCTGTTCTTAAAACGAAATTTTGTAAGCGTTTTTTTACCCGCTGGCGGCTTTAGTTCACTGGCTTACTCGCCCTCACAAATACGTAAAGAAGGTTTTCGTCAGCCGCAAGTGCACCAGGCAAGCGGATTATTTGCCTTTACCGGTTTACTCACTGTTTTTATTGCAGGATTACCTATTGTGATTTACACCGTCTTTGTGACCAGCCGTTTTAAAAATGCATTGCTTGGACTGCTGGCTTCGTTATTCATTATAACGCTTATAGTAATAGCGGTGCGGTCTATAAAGCAAAAAAAGAGGCTATACCGGTGGATCGACAAAAAAATACCTTCCTTCACTCCTACTTTAAACGAGGTATTTGCAGCTAACGTTAGCCTGCCCAAATTTTCGGGGGCCGTTGCGTTTTCAATTGGGGTAGAAATATGTGGTATGGTACACTTATACATTGCTATGCTTGCCCTGGGTGTACCAGCTTCATTTGGTGCATCGGCTGCGGTTTATATCATTTCTGTATTAATGATGGTCTTATCGCCCTTTTTGCGTGGGTTGGGCGCAGTGGAAATATCAATGATATATGGTTTGCAACAATTCGGGTACAATGATGCGCAGGCTTTATCTATTACCATTTTATACCGGGTGTTTGAATTCTGGCTGCCTTTGATTGCCGGTTTTATTGCATTGAGCTGGAAAGCACGAAGAATATTTTTAAGGGTGGCTCCGGTGTTGTTGTGTTTTGCATTAGGCATTGTAAATATTGTATCGGTTATTGTGCCTCCCATTCATAACCGCACCCGCCTGCTGCGGGAGTATCTGCCATTAACAACTATACATGCTTCGCACCTGCTGGTGTTATTGATTGGTTTAACATTACTGGGCACTTCGGCATTTTTATTTCGCGGACTTCGTAACGCCTGGATCATTGCGCTTAGCCTGTCGTTCTTTTCGTTAATTGGTCATTTAACAAAAGCGCTTGATTATGCAGAAGCGATCTTTTCGGGTTTAACCCTTATTGTATTAATAACCACGGCATCTCAATACCGTATTCGCAGCAGCAGTAAATGGATGCAGGCCGGGTTAAAAACTGCCATGATCAGTTTTGCGGCGGTGGCCCTGTTTGGTTTTCTTAATTTTTATTTTATTAAACCCCGGCATTTCGGTGTTGATTTCACCTGGCAGGAGTCGCTGGTTCATACCATAAGAAGTCTATTATTGCTTGCCGATGATCCCTCCCTTCATCCCATAACAAGGTTTGCCCATGAATTGATATGGCTTATAAAAGCCCTTGGCTTTTTTACCTGGGCGTTTTTATTGTTTACCCTCATTAAGCCGCATGTAAAAAAATATACGGTTACCGAAAATTACCGCGAACGTGCCTTGTTTTTATTGAAGGAGTTTGGTAATTCGGCTATTGATCATTTTAAGGTATATAAAGACAAATTATTTTTCTTTTCAGAGATCCATGAAGCTTTTGTTGCCTATCGCATATCCGGCGGTTTTGCCATTGTATTGGAAGAACCCGTTTGTGCAGAAGAATGCAAAGTAGAAGTTTTGCAGGAGTTCGACAGGCAGTGCCGTAAAATGGGTTTAAAACCGGCTTTTTACCGTGTTGATGAAAGCAGCGTCCTATGGTTTAGCCAGTTAAAGAAACGCAAGCTGATCATTGGGCAGGAAGCAATATTGAACATAAACGAATTTACACTCGAAGGCAGGGGTAAAAAATCATTACGCAATGGGTTGAACAGCCTGCAAAAGAAAGGTTATACTGTTTCGATGCATTGCCCCCCGCATACAAGCGCTTTTCTTGCGGAACTAAGAAAGGTATCTGATGAATGGTTGAAAAGTTTAGGTAAAGAAGAACTGATCTTTTCGCAGGGCATGTTCGACGAAAAGGAACTGATGCAGGAAGATGTAATTGTGGTTAAAGATGCCGATGGCACTATAAAAGCTTTTTTGAATGTGATACCCGATTATGCCGAAGAAGAATGTACGTACGATCTTATACGAAAAACCAATGATGCGCCGCCTGCTGTTATGGATGCATTGATCATTCAGTTGATTGCTTATGCCAAAGAACGTGGGCAGTTGTATGTAAACCTTGGGTTGGTGCCCATGTTGGGTATTGGCCAGCCCGGTAACACGGCCGAACAGATCATTAAACTGGCGGCTGAAAAAATTAAACGGTTCCAGCATTACAAAGGACTGCGTGAATTCAAAGAGAAATATGCCACACTGTGGGAAAACAAATATCTGGTTTACGATAATGATTTTGATCTGTTACAATTACCGCTCGCTATTAGTAATGTAATGAAGCCTTAGCATCTCAACAGCTACAACAATGAGCAAAGAATAGTAATCGGCAATGAAAAGACGCTGCCAAAGCCCCCGCAAGGGTATTATATGCATTTTGGCCAGCAGGAACAGCATGATAAACATAAGCCCGCTAAAGGCAACAAAGCGGGCATAGGCACTCAAACACGGAAAATGTTCTTTCCGGAATACTCTCAGTAACACAAATGAATTTACTACAATTGCTATTACCCCTATTGTGCTGAACAATAAATGCAATTTGCCGGTTAAAGCCAGGCCATCACCTGTATGTTCATATGGAAATAATGCACTCCCAATGCCTTCGCCCAAACCATATATTACAATCAGCCATACCGATACCTGTTGCCAAAAGCCTTCGTTAAAAATGGTTCTTTGTAGTCCGTAAGCATATAATACAAACAATATACTAAAGATCACTCCCCAGGTATTCATATACAGGGCCACAGGACTTATTGATGTGCCCAGAAAACTTTCTGACTGGTTGAGCGCATCATAATTTTTATAATGCAGTCCGATAATGGCAGTTACGGCAAAATCACCTGCGCAGGCAACAAAACAGCAAATAGCTGTAAGTATAACATGCCGTGAAGAATATGTTTTCACCTGGTGGTGGTTTTTATTTTTGATGTAAACACCTATTTAGAAATTCATGTAAATCATTTTTCGATCTTATTGCAAAGTTACAACCTCCCCTGCTCTTCCGCAGCGCTACCGGTATGCTGATTGCTACGTTTTTTACTGTTTGTATCGCCAAAGCGGTAGCTCAATGAAATTCCTAACCGTTGCGTATCATTTTCAAGCCTGCGTTGCGACTGCATAAGCAGCAGGCCGCTGAATTGATCGCGCCTGATCATTGAATGAAAAATATCTGTCATGTTTAGTTTTATTGATCCCTTTTCTTTGAATACCGTTTTTTGCACTGCTACATCGGCGCGCCAGATAGGGCTGGTTCTTGTTTGACCAGCAAGGCGCGCACCTGAATACATGCCGCTTAATTCGGCGCTCCAGCTTTTTGAGAACCTGAACTGATTGGTCATTTCCATTTCAAATGTGGTAATATCATTATCAATCGTTTGCTCATAGGCTATGCCCCTGTTCTCAAGGTGAAACAATGCCACCCCTGCATTTAGCTGCCAGCCTTTAAAGGGCATCAGCTGCACAAAGGGATAAATAGTAAGCGCATGATTAACGCCAAAGTTCTGCGGCCGGGTTATATTAACCGAGCCTGAAACCTCTATCAGCGACTGAATTAATTTACTAGTATACAAATAGCCTGCAACCAACCCTAAACGATTCTTATAAGTATACCTTAATTCAATGCCCCTAAAGTATTGCGGAGTTAGGGCAGGATTGCCGGCTGAATAGCTGTACTTGTCGTTATAAAAAAGAAAGGGGTTTAATTGCTGGTAATTGGGGCGGCGGATGCGCTGGCTGTAGCTAAGTGTCACTATGTTGTTATTATTACTATCCAATTTATATTGCAAATAGCAATCGGGGAACAGGTTCGTATAATTGCGACTGAAAGATGAGTCGGGAATAACTATATTGGGTAACTGCCGGCCATGCATATTGGTGTTTTCAATGCGTACACCGGCTTTGGCGCTCCAGCGTCGCCATTCTTTTGCAATGCTTACATAGCCTGCATTTATATTTTCACTGTATTTAAAATGATTGGTATTTCCGTAATCCGGCGTATACCCATCGGCTGTTTTATTATACCAGTCATTGTTGTATTGCGTGCGTACGTAGCTTGATTTCAAGCCTGCCTCCAGCTTTATTTTTTTATTTAGCGGCATGTTGTAATCGGCTTTGGCCGACATGATATTTATATCTGCCGGCAAATTGTACATTACCTGTGTAGACAAGTACTGATTACCATCTGCATGAAGGGTTACCACATCGAGGTCACTGCTAAGTGTGGTACCTTTGCGATTGAATGTATGCAGCACATTCATATTGATGCCGCCACTGTACCATGGGTAATTACCGTGCATGGTGCCGCTTGCTATTGAATTGCTATTATAGCTAAGCTGATCGCTGCGCGGACGAACACCACCAGTAAATAATATACCTACCGTGGTGTTGGCTGAGACAAAATAATCGAGCCCCGTTCTGACATTTATACCATCTGACTGAAAGGTATACCACTTATTGATGAGTAGCGATTGTTGTGGCGAACCATTTGTGTTGTAATAATAACGGTTGTTGGTTTCTCGGTTGTAGTTGCCATCCCTTGCATGGCTCAGGTTTGCAAAGAGGTTAATTTTCTTTTTTCTGTAATTGAGCATAATGGCTTCATTGTTCCGTTGGTACCTCCCCTGGTTGTAGGCGATCAACATGCTGCCGTTAAAACCCAATGCGCGGTTCTTTTTTAACCGGATGTTGATGATAGCGCCCCCTGATGCATCGTATTGGGCCGGCGGATTACTTATAAGCTCAACCTTATCTAAAATGCCTGCCGGTAGTGATCGCAGGTATGCAGCCAGTTCCTGTGCCGATAAATAAGTGGGTTTGTTATCAATCAATACCAGCACTCCATCCTTCTGGTACAGACTGATATCGCCATCGGGTTGCACCCTTACACCGGGGCTGCGTGCCAATACTTCCAGCGCATTACTGCCCGCAACGGTTAGCATGGCATCTACGTTTACGATCGTTCTATCTATTTTGTGCTCAAGTAACGGCTTACTGGCGCCAACCACCACTTCTTTCAATGCTTTTTGTGCATTGTGCTGCAGCACTATAACGGGTAATAACAGCGTATGGTGACCGGCATCGATCGTAAAGGTATCGCTTACGTATTTTTTGAATCCTACGTTAGTTATTATCATTATATATTGCCCTTCGTACAATTTTTTAAAGGCAAATCGTCCATCCTCGCCTACAGCTATCGTTTTGTTAAATGCAGGGGCGGCAGGTTTAAATAAAGTAACCGAGGCGCCAGGTAACGGGTTATTTTGCACATTGGTGATCATTCCGCTGATGCGGCCATTGGCGTTTTGTGCTTGTACAAAAGATGCCGGGATACTTATAAATGCCAGGGTAAGCAGTATCAGAATAGGTTTCATCGATGGTTATTTGGCCAAAATTTGCCCAATCTGAACCTGAAATAAAATAAATATGTTGAGTGCCGGAAAAATGCTGTTGAGCCGGCTGATGGCAGGTTTTAATCATTCGTCACAGAATAAAGCGAATTGGAACGTTTTTATACCCTGTTCAACATATTCCCTGAAGTAAATGTGAAAACTATTACGAACTTTAAGATATGAAATTGACCTTAGCAGGAAAGATCAGGAGCGAGGCATTGATGCTTCATACGGTGTTTATCCTGGCTGTTATATGCCTGCTGATCTCAGGCATACATTACTATTTTGCATTTATACAACAGCGGTTATTGTTAACTGTATTCTGTTGCAGTTTTCTTTTGTTATGTATTTATGCCGGTCGCTGGCTTTGCCAACGCTGGTACCTGCAGCAGAAGCCTTTTCATTTCAGCATGTATGCGGTGCTTATGTTGATGGCCATGGTTATTGTTTGGCCACTTGCAGCCAAAATGATATTCAATGCACCGGGCGATATTATAGAATTTTCGGTTGCCACGCTCCCCTTTTTCATCATTGCTTTTGTAATGGGTATTATTATAAAGTTAACCCGCGCTTCCATACAAAAACAGATAAACGATGCCGAGTTGCGGGCCGAACAAAAGCAAAGCGAACTGAACCTTTTGCAATCGCAATTAAGCCCGCATTTCCTTTTCAATACCCTGAACAATTTATATGGCATTGCCATCACACAACACGAACGCATGCCGTCCCTTTTATTACAGCTCTCCGATCTGCTGCGTTACTCGGTATATGAAACTAAAAAGCCATTTGTTACCTTACAGGAGGAATTGGAATACATTCACAATTATATCGGTTTTGAAAAGCTACGGTTGAGCGACCGGCTGGTATTACACTGCGATGTGCTAACTGCAAATAATAAAAATATACGAATAGCACCCATGGTATTGATCGTATTTATTGAAAATGCGTTCAAACATGCTCAAAACACACTCGACGAAAAGATCTATGTTAGTATTAAACTATCCCTTTCGGGTGACCAGCTTTTGTTTTGTATCGAAAATTCGCACAACGAAACAAAGAAATATAATTCATTACACCAACCTTCGGGACTGGGGTTGGCAAATACCATCAAAAGGCTGAACCTGTTGTATGAAAAGGATTATATTTTAGAGCAAATTGCTGCGCAAAACAGGTATACCGTAAAGCTGAGTTTAAAAATAAAATGATACTATGTTCAACTGCCTTATTGTAGATGATGAACCAATTGCAAGGGATATAATTATTAATTACTGTAGCCACCTGCCCCAACTGCGAATTGCAGGCTGTTGCGGAAACGTATTTGAAGCAAAGGAAATAATGCAATATACGCCTGTGCACCTGCTGTTCCTCGATGTACACCTGCCGGTACTGGATGGAATTGGCTTTTTAAAAACACTGAAGAACGCTCCGCAGGTAATATTCACAACAGCTTATAAGGACTATGCTGTAGATGCTTTTGACCTTGCGGCTTGTGATTACCTGGTAAAGCCCTTTTCGTTGGAACGTTTTATAGTAGCGGTTGATAAGGTTATTGAAAAGCTTCAGGCCGGCAAAACGGCTGGCGCCGATAACCCAACCCATAACGTACCCAGTGATTATTTTTTTATAAAGGCAGATGGTAAGATATACAAGTTGCACTACCACGACATTGTAGTAGCCGAAGCAAAAGGAAATTATACCAGGATACTTTCTAATACCGGCACCATGCTCCCAACTATGTCGTTCTCTTCATTTGAAGCATTGTTACCAGCAGGTTTGTTTATCCGTGTTCATCGCTCCTTTATTATTAATAAATCCAGGATCAGCCATATAGAAGGCAATACCGTATATATTAACGATATGGCCATTCCTATAGGCGTAAATTATAAGGAGCTGTTCTTTAAAGCTATTGGGATGTAGTAAATTGGGGTTTTATTTCTTCTCAATAATATAATTCCCCAGTACCAGCACATCGAGCCCCGTAGTGAAAAAACATCGAATGGCATCATACGGCGATTCTACAATGGGTTCGCCCATTACATTAAAACTTGTATTGAGTATTACAGGAACACCGCTTAGTTTTTCAAACTCTTTCAACAGGTTATGAAACCTGCTATTCGTTTCCTTATGAATTGTTTGTAAACGGGCCGTTCCATCAACATGCGTAATGGCCGGCACTATATCGCGTTTGTCGGGCAATACATTACATACCTTCAACATAAAAGGATCAGCTACATGCTGCTCGAAATAGGTGGGAACATCTTCTATGGGACAAGAGGGCGCAAACGGACGAAATGCTTCCCGGTGCTTTACCTCGGCATTTACTTTATCTTTCATGTGCTTGAGCGTTGGATTGGCCAGTATACTGCGATTGCCAAGCGAACGAGGCCCAATTTCCATAGCACCCTGAAACCAGCCTACTATTTGTCCATTATGAAGGATCTCGGCCGTGCGTTCCTCTACATTATCATAATAGGTGGCCGACAGTTTGCAAATTTGAATCACGTTTTCAAAATCCTTGTTACTGTAACTGGTACCCACATAAGGGTCATTGTGTACAAACCCGCGCTTGTTCTTTAGGATACAATTGTACACATAATAAGCTGCGCCAAGTGCCGTGCCATTATCACCGGCTGCCGGCATCAGGTAAATGTCTTTAAAACCACTTTCCCTAACAATGCGTCCGTTGGCTACACTGTTAAGTGCAACCCCGCCAGAAATGACCAGGTAATCCTCGCCTGTTCTTTTATGTAGCCCGCGGGCCAGCTTAAGCATACATTCTTCCAAATGAAACTGAAAGGCAGCTGCTACATCCAGGTGATGCTGTTCAAATTTGGCTCGTTTATCTTTATTGCGGGGCGCCCCAAAGGCTTCAACGAATTTTGAACTATACCGTATGGGCGAATAATACTGGTACCGGAAATAACTAAGATCTACACCTATTGAAAGATCGTCATTGATCCAAAAGATTTGGGATACTGTTTTATAAAATTTCAGCGGGTCGCCTAACGGCGCGAGCCCCATTGTTTTTCCCTCATCGTAGTTGGGTATGAAACCGCAGTATTGGGTGGCAGCTTCATATACCGAGCCCAGGGACATTGGAAAGTGATCCTGTCTGAAAAAAGTATAATCAATACCTTTTGCCTGGCCCATAAAGGTGGTTGCCCATTCGCCCGATCCGTCAACAGACAGCAGGGCGGCGCTTTCGTATGGTGAGATCAAATAAGTGCCTACTACATGTGAAAGATGATGGGGTACATAATGAATAGTCGGTTTGCGGCCTTCCTTAAAAAAACTGCTATACCAGTTGGCGAAACGCTTACGCTTTAAATATAAACGTAGCACTACTTCCTGCCTAAGGAATTCACGGCTATGCAGCAGGTTCTTTATGCTGTAAAAAAACTTTTTACCCAAACCCAGTTTGGGGTCAATAGACACAGCAACATGATCTATGTCGGCCGGCTTTAGCCCTGCAACCTCCATACATTTTTCAATGGCATGAATGGGAAATTCGGTAGAGTGTTTTTTGCGGGTTATCCGTTCTTCCTCAATGGCAACAACCAGGTTTCCGTTTGAAATAATACATGCCGTAGAGTCGTGATAATAAAAGTTGATCCCAAGAATGTTCATAAGCTCTTAGTTTATGTAGATGTATTAATCCCAAGCCAATACTTTTCCAATATTTAGTTACCTAGATATTGACTATTTACCATAAATATTATAATTGAGAATTAGGGGACAGATCGATAATGGACTTTTTACGCAGTGACTACAAATGAAGCTCACAGGAAGATGGAGAATACTAAGTTAAGAAAGTAAATATACATTTTAAAAATTTCTTGTCTAAAATGGAAAGTAATAAGTAAGAATAACTGTAAGTGATTCGGGTATGTGATACTTACAAATTGGATTGATGTAGCAACAGTAAGTAATGAAATAATGCTGATCAATGTTAAGCTGAAAAAAAATTGATTGTTATATTAAATTGTTTTGTACCTTAATGTAAGAATTCAATCTTCAAGTTTCCATCCCATATATCCGGTTAAACTAACGGTAGGTCCGTCTTCTTACAAAACACCCGATCTAATGACTTTTTAATGTAACAATAATAATAAGATCCGTAGAGATATACATAATCTTATAACAGGTTCTGTGGCTGAGTGGTTAGGCGAAGGTCCGCAAGACCTTTTACAGTAGTTCGAATCTACTCAGAATCTCAAAAAAGGATCGCGCAAGCGGTCCTTTTTTATTGTCGTTAAATGCCAAAACTTAATGCCGTGCTGTTTAATTCCCTTGCATTTCTTGTTTTTCTTCCGGTTGTGTTTTGCTTATACTGGTTTATTTTTAATAAGCGCCTGCGCTGGCAAAATAGCCTGTTGCTAATTGCCAGTTATTTCTTTTACGGTTGGTGGAGCTGGAAGTTTATGGGGTTACTGGCCTTAAGCACATTTCTCGATTACGTGTACGGTTTTTCTGTAGCTTCTGCAAACCGCAAAAAAGCACGCCTTTTTTTATGGCTAAGCATTATCAATAATCTTGGTATACTTGCCTTATTCAAGTATTACAACTTTTTTGTACAGCAATTTCAACAAGGCTTCGAATTGTTGGGATTACACATTCACCCCGTTATACTTGAGATCGGTTTGCCAATCGGTATTTCTTTCTACACATTCCATGGCATGTCGTATGTATTTGATATTTACAGAGGAAAAATAAAACCCATTTCCAATTTTGTAGACTATGCCGTGTTTGTTTCCTTTTTCCCGTTACTGGTAGCCGGGCCTATTGAACGGGCAACGCACCTGCTGCCACAAATACAGCAAAAGCGCATCTTTAGTTATACGCAGGCCGCCCAGGGATGCCGCTTAATAGTATGGGGTATGTTTAAGAAGGTAGTAATTGCCGACAGTCTGGCGGTTGTAGCCGACCAGATCTTTAACAATTACCACCAGTATAACGGTATTACCCTTGTACTTGGGGCCATCGCTTTTTCGTTTCAGATCTATGGCGACTTTAGCGGGTACTCAGACATAGCCCTGGGTACTGCCAAATTATTTGGATTTGAACTGTTAAGCAATTTCCGGTTCCCCTACTTTTCAAGAGATATAGCCGAGTTTTGGCGAAGATGGCATATTTCACTGTCCTCCTGGTTTAGAGACTACCTGTATGTTCCACTGGGTGGTTCAAAACAGGGCAAGGGTAAAGCGGTCAGAAATACCTTTATCATATTCCTGGTAAGCGGTTTTTGGCATGGTGCCAGCTGGAATTTTATTGCCTGGGGTTTTATTCATGCCTGTGGGTTTTTGCCCCTGTTACTATTAAACCGAAACCGTAAACATGTTAATGAAGTGGTGGCAGAAGACAGGGCATTGCCCAATAGTAAAGAACTACTGCAAATGCTTGCTACATTTAGCTTTGTAACCTTTGCCTGGATCTTCTTCAGGATCCACGATCTGGGCGATGCTATTAGTTACACAAAGAACATTTTTACAAACTTTTACCATTGGGGTGAAGCGGTTCCCTTTCTGTTCATCTTCTATTATATTTTACCACTGTTAGCGTTTGACTGGTTGTTCAGAAGAAATGAAAGGGACCTGAAAGTTAAGGTAGCCAATAGAAATGTACTGATGGCCGTTGGTTCAAGAATAGTACAGTATACCATATTTACGCTTACCACCTTGTTCCTGCTGAATGCCATCATTCAAAAAGACAATGTTTCATTTATTTATTTTCAGTTCTGATGCTAAAGTTTATTTTTAAAATAGGTCAATTGTCCATTGTTCCGGCACTGGTGCTTGTTTTATTGGGGCTCAGGCAGGAACAGGACCGCGTAGTTACTTTAAAAAGAAAGTTATTTGAGCAGTATAAAGAAAGTGTACAATGCCTTATAACAGGCACCAGCCATACATTAAATGGAATAAACCCCACATTGCTTCCGGTAAAAGCATTAAATATTGCAGAAGAAAGTAAAGCGGTAGAAATAGATATTGAAATAATAGAGAAAAACCTGCACCAGCTTCCGAATTTAAGATATGTGATCATTCCGGTCGATTACATCACCTTCTATTTTACGGGCAAGCGGGAAGGATCGGCAGCCAAGCTTTACCATCACTGGAATTTGAAACACGGGTTTATAAATACTTATTCCATCAAGCGATACCATGTCTTTACCTGTGGGTTCCGGCTCAATGAATGTAATACAGACGACCAGCGTGATACCATTATGGGTTACAGGCCCGAATTTAAGGACCTTTCAAAAGCGTCGGCCGATTACAGGCTACATAAATATCAGCGAAAAATAATCGACTGGAACGAACACTGGATCGATACCAGCTGTGCCCCCATGATCTATAAGAGAATGGTGAATTTTATTTCCATGCTTCAGCAAAAGGGTATTCAAACCATACTGGTTACCATGCCGGTTTGTAAGCCGTTTTACGGCTGTCTCGATCCCATATTACTCAATAAGAACAAACAGTTCATCGATAACATTCTCCGTGCTACAAAAGCTAAATACATAGACCTTCAAATCAACAAAGTGTTTGAGGCCGATAGCTTGTTTTTCGACATCGATCATTTAAACGACAAAGGCGCCGCTATTGCCACGGGAATTATCGGGGATGCGTTTTAAAACTTCTCTACCCCATTTACATTCATTTTTATTGCAGTTAACTTGTCTACCGGTCCGGTAATAAATAAGGTTTTATTATTGGGGCCGCCAAATACATTGTTGGTGGCGCCGTCGCCTGTGGGCACGTTGAATATTTTAATGCCTTTTGAATTGAAAGCGGTCACTCCATATGAGTTACTGATATAAATATTCCCACGCTCATCCATCGACATCCCATCGCCGCCCATATCTGCAAACTTCCGCATATTGGCAAGGGTTCCATTGGGTTTTATATCAAACACCCAGGTACCTGCCGTATTGATATCGGGCGCCCATTTATTTACATACAGCTTTTTACCATCGGGAGTTCCCACAACCCCGTTTGGCCAGCCATCGGCATCCCAGCCCATAGCCTCTGTTGTAACCCGTACTAAAGTGTGGCTGCCGGCAGCCAGATAGTATACATATCCACCTTTGCCGGTTGGGGCTTGTTGCGAATGCGTAGGAGGCCATTCCTGCTGGCGCGGATCGCCGGCATCCCAATAACCTCTTGGAAATATGGGGTCGGTGATATACATGCCGCCATTTTTAGGATTGATCCATACGTCATTGGGGCCATTCAATAATTTGCCTTTGTAATTATTTACCAGAACGGTGTGGCTTCCGTTCGGCGCTATTTTCCATAATTCGCCATGCATATCGGCGCAGGTTATGAGATTCCCGTTTTTATCAAATGCCATTCCGTTCGAGCGGCCTGTACCCGTTAAAAATGTGGTGATCTTTCCGTTGTTGGCCGCCCATTTATAGATCTTGTCGTTGGGTTGATCTGTAAAAAATATATTACCTTTTTTATCAACGGCCGGGCCTTCGGTAAAACTAAAACCTTCGCCCAGTATTTTCAATTTTGCGTTTGGCGCAAGCAAACAGGTGGGGTCATAAATGCTCGTATCTGTGCTGCCCCGGCGGGCTGCGGCACCGGTTTCTTCACTTACTTCTTTAGTAATTGGAGCATCTTTTATTTTATTTTTTGAACATGCATAAAATGCAAAGGAGCATAGCGCTCCCGTTAGGAGTAGTACTACCTTTTTTTTCATAGCAGGCAATTTTATACAAGCTACTGTAACCTGCTGTGAATAACTTCCAATAAAAAACTATGAAGAATAATGAACAAGCCAAAACTGCTTTTACTTACTGTAACGCCCAGGCCAGTCCGTCGGGTGTTTTGCCTACATCTATGCGGGTAATTATTTCAAATGTTCTTAAATTTACCACCGCCACATAATTGTCGGGTGAGCAGGCTACAAAGGCACGGCTATTGTCAGTGTCAATCAGCAATCCGGCAGCGCCGGCACCCACTTTAACCCGTTTTAATTCCTTACGTTCTTTTACATCATAGATGAACAGTTCACCGGTGCGCAGGCTGCTTATCAATGCCAGTTTCCCATCATAGGTAATTCGCAGGCGATTGGCGCCTATAGCTTTTGCCTCAAGTGTTTGTATAACCGTTTTGGACGTTGTATCAATTATATAAATGGAACCGTTCTCTGCTGCTACAGCCCAAATTTCTTTACCATCGGGCGAAAGGTCAAAGCCCTCTACTCCCCTGCTTGTTGATACAACTGTTTGCGCCCATTCCGTACTCCCTTTACTTAAAAGGCTAACTGTGCCACCCACGGTATTGGTAGCATATAAATGCTGGCCGTCTTTTGTTACTTCCACCATATGGGTCCTGTTCTGCCCGGTGCCCATTGCCCAGTCAACCTTCTTTAGTGTGGGATCGTACCTGCCTACAGCTTTGGACCCTTCTGCCGAAAACCACAATTTACCATTGGCAAATGCAAGCCCATGCGGGCCCATTAATGGACTGGTATCAATACTATCGATTGTTTTTTGTGCTACGAGGTCAATTACATTCAACACATGAAAACGGCCGCCGCCTGTGTTTGACACATAGGCTGTTTTTCCATCGGTTGAAGCAATTACTTCGTGCGGGTCGGCGCCTACCGGCATTTTTGCAATCACCTTTAACGATACGGGATCAACAACAGCTAACGTATGATCACCTTTGGAAAGCGCCAGTAACTTACGCGTTTGCGCCTGTATAGTAGTGGCTGCAGTTAATAGTGTCACTGAACAAAGAACCATTACATATATACCTTTCTTCATTTGAATGCTTTTACCTTAACCAATATACTTATAAATCCTTTATGGAGACCAAATAGTATTATATAAAAAGTACAAGGCCAATCGTTATAGCCAATGGCCTGGTAAAAAAGATTTCAGAAAAGGGTGAAAAAACGGTGGTGCTTTCTACTTAAATTAAATAGCTTGCCATCGTATCTCCAGTACCAAACGATTCTCTTACTACTGCACTAGAATAAGCATATCCGAAATTTGCCATTATGGAACTTCGTATGTACCTACATAACTGAACTACCCTATTTGTGCTATTGGCCGGCAGCAACTGCCCAGTTATATTCGTTTACCATTTTCACTAACGGTTAATAACTGTCTGATGGAAAAAAGTGTCGTGCACTTAATATATGCGGGGGAAGAAGGCTGTCCTTTATTTGCCCCTATTCAAAAAAAGCTGGATGAAGATGGCGTTGTTTTTACCCGGCAGCCAGAAGCGGCCGGCGTTGCCATTGTAGTATGGAGCGATAAATTATCAGTAGAAACGGTAATGGAGTACATGCAACCACTTACTGTGTTTGATATAAAAATTGTTCTGCTAACTATCAACAAAACGCTTTCGGATGCAGTAAAATGGCAATTGAAGCAGGCGGGCGCCCACGAAATGCTGGAATGGAACAAGAGTGAAGATGTGTTGTTACACTTAAAAGCCAGGTTGAAACGCTGGGCGCAGGTGGAAGCATTGCTGTCACAGGACCTTATACGTAATAATTTAATTGGAACAAGTTATACGTGGAAGCGCTTTTTAAGAAAGGTGGTTGAAACGGCTTTTTTTACCAACAACAGTGTACTTCTTATAGGTGAGTCGGGCACAGGTAAAGAAATGACCGCCCGCCTGATACATGAACTTGACCAGCGGAAAGAAAAAGGTAAACTGGTGTTAATGGATTGTACTACCATCGTTCCCGAATTATCGGGTAGTGAGTTTTACGGCCATGAAAAGGGCGCCTTTACCAATGCCGTACAGGCCCGGGACGGCGCTTTTGAAATGGCCGATACCGGCACCTTGTTCCTCGACGAACTGGGTGAATTGCCATTGACCATGCAGGCCGGATTGTTACGTGTAATTCAGGAAGGTATGTATAAGCGTGTAGGCAGTAATACCTGGCGTAAAACCAACTTCAGGCTGGTATGTGCTACCAACCGTAACGTGAAAGAAGAAATTAACCTTGGCAGTTTTAGAAAAGACCTGTATTTCAGGATAGCGGCTTCGGTATTTGTTATACCGCCCCTGCGCAACAGAAGGGAAGATATACCCGAACTGGTAAGAGCATTTCTGCGTAAGGAGTTAAATGCCATTGTTGCGCCGGAAATGGATGGCGCCATTATGAATTATTTGGTACATCGTGATTACCAGGGAAACATTCGTGAGTTAAAGCAACTGGTGAGCCAGATCGTTATGCGCTATGCAGGCCAGGGTTTTATTACCATTGGTGATATGCCGGAAGAAGAATGCCCGTCGCCGCAGCAATTACAGGGCTTTACAGCTTCTTCGAACAACAGCCTGCATCAGTCTATCAGGCTGGCCATTGCCAGCGGCAAAGATCTGATGCGAATAAAAAATGATATAGCCCATTTGGCTATGGAAGTTGCCCTGGAAGATTGTGACGGCAATCTTAAACTGGCCGCCCGTAAGCTGAATGTGGAGGTTCGAACATTGCAGTATATCCGAAAAAAGAATAACGAAGTAATTAATGACTTATAAGCCAGGGATCTTTATATTCATCCTGTACAGGTAACAACTCTCTTTTGATGGCCGGCTTTATGGCTGGTGTTTTTTCAAATGCTTTGTTACGCGCCTTACACGTTAACCGAAGAAAATTAGCAGCGAGCATCAGTTGCAGATCTTTCGTATTGGTGGTAAGTGCAAAGATCTTTTGCAATTCTACTGCAGGATGCAGCCAGGGGCCATCGGTGCCAAAGAGTATTTTACGGGCGCCTGCACGCTTGTAGGCCATGGCCAGCAGATCGAACCGGCGAACCCCCGACGTGTCGGTATAAATATTAGTATGCCGCTCAAGCATTGGAATAAAAGCAATTTGCGCCCGCCAGTCGTCGGCAAAACTCGACAGGTGTGGAATTATAAAATTAACGTCGGGATATTCTGTGGCCAGCAACTCTATCATCGATACTTCCCCTACTACATCGTATAATACAGGCAGTGAGAACATGCGGGCTACGTCGCAAATTTCGCGACTGATGCGCGCATCGTGCCGGTGCACTTTTATGCCACAAAACCCGTATTGCAAAACGGCTTTGCGTACCATGTCGTATACCCGGCCCCGATCGTGAATGGCATGTACAAAAGCAAAACCATAAAAGCGTTGTGGGTTTTTGTTTACAATGGCAGCCACGGCCGCATTGGCCTGGGCATAATCGGAATGAAAAGCAGCAAACAGGTTGGTGCGTTGTATACAAGCGGCTGCCGACCATTTTAGAAATTGTGTCAATGATGCCTGCGTATCCCAGGGCCCTGTAAGCCCATCGCCCTTACCGGCATGACAATGTGCATCTATGATAAGCATAAATACAATTTCTGATTTTGAGATTTTATATTTTTTATTTGGTCCTTGGAGCTTGGAATTTGGAATTTTTAATTCTTATATTTCCCAGGTCACTATTTGAACGGCGTCGGCCGGCAAATTGGTTTTTAAGGCAATGGTTTGGGCCAGTTGCCGTAATTGCTGCGGTGTACCATGCTGGCCTCGCGCATCCAGTACAATACGTTGTGGTATAGAGTTGCCCGAGGCATCCTGCGGTCCCTGCAACCGCCTGCGGGCAATTTGCTTTTGTAATGTGCGGATCAACTGCGCCTGGTTGTTGAGGTTATAATTCTTTATTTCTATCATACTATCGGCCGGGTTAATATCCGGAATAACACTACCGGCCGGCGGTTTATACCTGCCATTGGCCTGTTGCACCCACTTCGCAGGCTGGTTATTCAGAAATGTTCTTTGGCCGGGTATGCCAAACTGCCTGAAAAACAATTGCAGGTCTTTTTCCGACTGGTGCCAGGATGGTCTTTTTCGTTGCTCAATGGCTTTGATGTAATTGTCGTACCGTTTCTGAAGAATGGGGCTGGCCCGCTTTTTTTGCTCCTGCCAGTAACGCAACAGGGCCTTGCGTTGCCTGTCGCCAATGCTTATCAGGGGCGATGTGGTTACTTTACCGGGCACAGCCGGTAAAGCACCGGGCGGCGAATTGCGTTGCACACTTCTGGCAACACGGCTACCAATATTTATGGCATTGGCCAGTATAGGACCCAAAAATTGATCGGGCAGCGTTTCGTTGTTTGTTCCCGCCGCGCAATTACCGCCCGGCCTGGGTTTTGCCAGGCGCTCATTCCTGCGTTCGCGCCAGGTTTTATGTAACCGGCCTGTATGCCGGCACGATGGGCAGTTGCATGACCGGGTATGCGTAGTCATATTGAAATGTTTAATAGTTAAATTATAGTATGCCATTTATGGCTGGCTGTTGGTGAAGTCAATTAGCAATTGGCAATAAGCAATTGGCAAATTATTCTCTAACCGGCATCAGTTTGCCTGTAATCGGGCACGCCGTAATTCGTGAGCTTTTGCCTATTGCCCATTGTCCATTGTATGCATTGGCTAATTCCTGCACAAGCCGGCGAATCTGCTCACTGGTATGGTCACTGCGCAAGATCAACGTTAATATTGGATGGGTGCCTGTATGTGAGGCCGACAAAACTGTTTTTACACCTCGTTGCTGCAGTTGATTATACATAGCTGTTGTTATGCCGACACCCGGGTGATGTACATATTGCACCGGAAAGCAGCTATTGCTTACAGGCAGTTTAACCTGCGCCATCTGGCGCCTGAACAGTTTTACATTACGCCATAGCCTGGCCCGTAACTGGTTGCCCATGGTTTGGTTCACATGCAGCGCATTCACCGCTGCCTGTATATGGGCATTGCTAACCGGACTTGAATATGCCCGTACAACACTGGCCTGTTCAAACAGCCCAATATTATTGCGTGTGCCGCCCATAACAGCCATGGGCACGCCCCATGCTTTGGCCAGCGAAACAATGGTGGTAATACAGCGGCTTTGCACTGCTGTTAGTTGTTTCCATCGCAATATGCCTCCTCCTGCTGTACCCAAAATGCCAAAGGCCTGTGTATCGTCTATAAATAATTGCCCGTTCATGCTGTTCAACAAGGCCGCGTAATGCTCAACCGGGGCTGCCCGGCCGCATACGGGGCACCAGCCATCACTTAGTACTATGGATTTTCTGCCTCTTTTGCAACGTTGTTTTATAAGCTGCTGCAGGTGTGTTGCATTTTGGTGACGGAAATAATAGACCGGAGTTCTTTTTACCAGCAATTGTTCAATGCCATATTGCGAAACCGGGTAAATATTTTCGTCAATGAATACAGTTACCGGCTCATTGCTTAAAGCATGGTAAAGGTCATAGTATAGATGCAGGGTGCTTGGCGCCGTTAGTCCACATTCCAAACCTTGCAGCCCGGCTACCTGATTGGCCACATGTTTATTCAGCGCCGGCTCGCCCAAAACAGCGGGTATACCTGTTGTAAGTTGTTCCCAGTTTTGTAATGTTGTACCCGGGTGTTTCATGGCCAGGTACAACGAGGATGTAAAATCCATTATACACCTATCTTATTGTTTGTTCTTTAAGGCGACGTAATAAGTGCACGGAAGGTTGCTGTCCATCGATCTTTCCAACTTCAAGGCTCAGGTCAATACCCGTAACGGCACGGTAAGCATGCACATAACCCTGTATTTGTTCGCGCCAGAATTTGGCCCAGTTGGCTGCCTGGTTACGGTCCGAAACAGAGGCCCAGTTGCCAAAGCGCACGGAAAGCAGTAACTGTTCGCCAAATACACCCAGGTCACGGAAATGGAGTACCGAAGTTTTGGTCCAGTTTTGCAGTGAATTCATAGATGCTACACGGTCCATCCAGGCTTCGGGATAAGCCACCATAATACGGGTGGGTAAAAACTCCCTGAACTCGGGCCGGGCCAGTAACCATTGCTGCATCAGCATTTCAATACGGGCTGTGGATGGAAGATCGCCAAACTGGTTATGGGCGCCTTCGCTTAAGATGAGGTGTACCTCCTTCAACGCATTCAGGATGGGGAAGCCATCAGCTACCACTGTGGTATCGTCCAGTTGCTTATAGAACCGTAAGGTGGTATTAAGCAGGTGATGAAAGGCTTCAATGAATTTGCTGCGGCTATCGGCCGTAGGCAACGTTCCCACTGCTTTACCGTGCAGTGAAATACCATAATGATGATCGTATTCGAGGGTTCGCCGGCGAACGCTCAGCCTGTGTTGTTCGTCCTGAATATATCCCCATATAACGTTGTTAAGCGGGCGAAGCGGATCTATTTCCAGGTTGGCCAGCGGGTCGAAGCCATATCCGTTCATTTTACCGTTTCCGTTTACGCTCATTTTTCCGTTCCCGTTTCTATTGCCGTTGCCGTTCCCGCGCAGGTTTTGGAACCGGCGGCAAATGGCAGATATGCCCTGTACCATCATACTTTCTTCGTGCCAGTAACTCCATATCAGTTCAAGAAAGCAGGGGTTGCTTAATTTATCGCTGATGATGCCAACGCAGTTGGTTTTTTTCATATCGCGGTTACCATCTTCGTCAAAGAGGTCCAGCGCCTGGTCCATGGTAATGTTCTTGATTCCCTGATCGCCCAGTTTGCGGCGTATAATGGCCAGGTAAGGCAGCACTTTTTCGTCGGTGCCATTGGTATGTACCAGGTACTGGCCCCAAAATTTATCGAGGTCGCTCCTGTCTACATCGCCGTTCTTAAGGGTAACCCGGTTGTACAGCTCTTCTACATCGCGGGTTGAAAAACTGCCGTAATTGCTTACACCGCAATTCACCATTAAAAAGGCTTCAGTGGCCACTTTCAGGCTGCGGTAAGCATCGGTATCGGTAAAAGGCAGTAAACGCCTGCCCTTCAGGTTATAGATCATTTTTCCCAGTTCCTGTTTATTTTGTATGCCATCTGTACCACAGAAAATGAAATCCATATGTTTCATATAGTTATCGAACGATATGGCTTCTGTGCCCTTTAGTATCAGCAACCACAGTGTGAGGTCGCGGGTAAAAGGTGTGGCGCTGGGCTGCAGGTTGGCATTGATACTGGTAGTGGCATTTAATGCCGACCGCCTGATGTAGATGCGGTTTTGATCGTTCACTTCAAGGAACGTTACCGTTTTATTGTCATCTGCGTCAATGAAATTGATGATCGGTTGAACGGCATAGCCTGAGTTATTGCAATCGGTGGTGCTCAATTGCCAGTGGGAAATAACGGTAACTGCTTTATCAAGCGAGTCGGGGTCATTTATGTCCAGTTTTATTTTAGTGCCTTCATTTAATTCTCCGCCACCCCGGTACACTTCATCATATACATGTCGTAGTACGCCAGCGGGAATATCCGGAAAGAAATCGAGGTAGAGTGATGATCGTGATGAGCTTGCATTCGGTGGGTCAATATAAACATATTCAATTGTTGTTTCGAATGAAATGTTTAAGATTACCGTATCGCCCTGGTCAACTTCATTAGGTATGATGCTTAGTGAGACGTTGGAGATCTGTCTCAGGTTAAGCCATCTACTTACATGATCATTCACTTTAAATAAAAAGTTTTCCATGTTAAGTTTTTCTTTTTTGATGAGTAAATAAAAGTGCTTCATTAAATATTCACCAGTGCCCAGTGTCGCAGCATTTTAGTAAGCAGCCGGTTTTCGGTGAACGGGGTTATTACATTATCGGCCCTGGCCTGCCCTACTGCAGCAAATACCAGTGAAGGGCGTTGTTTGGCAAGCAGGTTGCAGTCTTTCTTCCATTGCTGATAATGGGCCCTTAACTGCTGCGGCTGGCGTTCGTGCAACGGGAATATTTCATGTAATTGTTTCCCTTTTAATTTCGGCGGCCGGTGTTCTTTCATCAGTTTGGCAAACCGAGGCAATACCTGTTCAAACTGCTGCAACAATTGCAGTGTAGCAGGCGCCAGCCCCGTTGTGGGATAAAAGGTTTCCCATAAGCGTTCCAATCGTTGCCATTGATCGTCGGGGTATAACAGTTTACCAAATGCGATGCTGATCTTTACCCTTATCCAGGGAAAAGGATGCGGGTCGTCGTCAACTGCACGCAATACAAAGTACCTGGGAAGCGATACCACGCTGATGAGCCCTGTAGAGGCGCTGATGCCCAGGAAACATACGGCCCAGAAGTCGGACAGGATCTCTGAGATCCAGCGGCTCAATAACGTCCACGCTTCACTGTAAGGTTTTTCTTTAACGGCCAGGTCATCGAGTACCAGCTTTAGTGAAGCAATGAGGTCGAGCAGGGCCGAACCCTGGTGCCCCACTTCGTGAACCAGGGATGAACCAATACCGCTGGCCACCATTCGTTCACGGGGAATTTTTATAACGGCCACCGGGTTATCGTCGCCTCCGGGTAATCGGGTGCGTGCGCGGCGTATAGCAGCTCCATGCCCCCGATCGAGGTAACAGATCATGGGCGGTGCCTCTATATAATAGCGTGTCATTATAAGCGCATCACGGGCCAGAACATCTAACCCGGCAACCCAAATGCCGGTTTCGTTTTCGCCCCGCTGGCTTACTACATCGCAGAAAATATCGAACTGATCTAAGAGAGAATTAAAACGTAGTTTCAGCACGGCATAGGCAGCCTGGCATTTTTCAACAGGAATATTTTTTGTCTTTACGTTTCTTATAAAACACAATATCCTTTCGGTAAGATGTGCTTTACCTGCCCGCATTAACCCGAATATTTCCTTTTGTGCCGTATAAGGCACCGCTGCTGCCATCACCATGGGCATCGACATTTCAAAGGGCTGTAACTGTTTCAGCCGGGTCAATAATCCCTGTGCTTCATTGATGAGGAAACTGCGGTATCTTACATCACGTTGTATACGATCAGCTTTGATCCCTTGCGTGTCCATGTTCCCTGATTTTTGGATGCTGTTTGCTTACGTGAAAAAATGGGCCGGGCAGCCTGGTTAATGGCCTGCGTAACCAATCCTCTTGAACCGCCTGCCTGGTTAATGGCATTTCCTTTTTTCAACGCATTTCTTAAATAACGGGCGGCATTACTAATTACCCGAACATAATCTACCGCTTCGTTTTTGCTTACCTCGCCAAACAACCAGCTGCTGGCGGCGTTGGCAAGGGTATTACCTATTTTAGCCCCGGTGCTGCCTCCTGCATACTGCCCCAGGTTTTTACCAACACTGGGCAGCATTTTCTTACCAAAGCTTTTGGCGCCTTTAATAAAGTCTCGTTTTATTGCCTGGCCCTGTGCCGAATTGTACAAACGTTTACCAGCATCCCAAATACTTCCCAGGAATTGTTCAAACTCCTGTTCGCTGGCTATATTCAGTAACCGGCCGGCCAATTCGCCCTCCTGTTCCAGCTCACCGGTTTCCTGCAACAGTTCGGGGTTGAGTTCATATTCATTCAGAAAGCTCATTTGAAAATGTTTTAAGATGAGAAGTAATGGTTACCGGTTTAGGCGCCGTACAGAATGATGTTATTGCCATTTCTTTCCCATGTGCCCGAAGTTGCTCCGCCGCCTGAGTTATTATTATAATATCCAGAACGATTGTTATAGCGGCGACGTTTGCGTAATAAACCGGGTGCATGATTGTATGCAGCTTGTTTAAGGGCGCCATTAATTGCATTACCGGGCGCCTGGCCGGCACTGGCTGCTGCTGCTGCCCGGCGGGTAGCATCTGTAGCAAAACGTACATAACGGCGGGCCACTTCAAACTCGCGGTCTTCATTGCTAAGGCCTTCCAGTTCCAGCTCAAACAGGTTCGAAGCTGCACTGCCCAGTTTGCTGCCAATAGCGCCGCCAATACCAGGCACCAGGAAGTTGCCTAATGCGCCTGCTGCCACGGGCAATGCTTTTTTAGCAATGGATTTCAAGCCGCTCAATAAACCTCTGCCAACGGAAGATTTGGCAAAGTTCGATAAGCCTCTGCCGGCCTTTTTGATAAGCTTACCCAGAAACTGTTCCATCTCCTGTTCGTTTGAAACGCCCAGTAATTCGGTTGCCAGTTCCAGTTCAAGCGCTTCGCCTTCCAGTTCTCCTTCAAACTCGAATTCGCCTTCGCCTTCAAACTCACCTTCAAATTCAAATTCACCTTCGCCTTCAAATTCGAATTCATTGAATTCATATTCATTCGTAGTGCGGTCGATGTTGTGCATAATAAATGTTTTGTGATTTAATAAATGGGTGTTTTCGCATAGAAGTAAGTCAAGCCGGGTGCCAAACAGCTAACCGGTTGACTTATAACAAGTAGGTGATTTTTGCGGGATGAATTATTTTTCGCAGGCGGTAGTTGCGGTTGGGATGGAAGGAAAAAAAGATCGCATACTGGTTTGCAGTTAACTATAATTAGCTCTATTTTGGGCTTTTTTTGTAACAGGTATTTTAAATATTTCAGCATCAGGTAAAGTGTAGAGAGAATCAAAAAAAGGGCGGCAGACGGTATAATATATGTGCATCAAACAGCGGCAATTAACTTCAACGGGTTTATTATTCTTTTTGATCTTACAATGTAGCATAGGGTTAGGCCAACAACTACATACAGCACTTGCAACAGCGGCACTTCAGGTTATCACCAGTGTAAACCCTCCTTCCTGTTCACAGGAAAATGCTTCTATACTGGCAACAGCAACGGGTGGAACGCCTCCTTACACTTACTCTTTTGCCGGCTGGCCTTTTCAAAATAACAGGTTATGGTTATGCAGGGCGGGCACTTATCCCGTAGTTGTAAAAGACGCAACCGGCGCCACTGCCACCACTACGGTAATTGTAAAAAATGGTTACCAGGGCATTGGGGGCTTTTCGCGAACTGTTGATCCTACGGGCTGTACTTCGGCCGATGGCAGTGTAACCATAGATGCTGTTTATGGCAAGCCGCCCTATACGTACAGCCTTGATAATACAAACTTTCAATCGAGCCCCACTTTTACCAACCTCATAGCCGGGCAATACTATTTTATTGTAAAAGATGCAAACGGTTGTACTTTCCTTAACTGGTTCAACCTCAGAAGCATGAATTGTCCCACGCTTAATGGGGCTAATATCTCCAGGTCTGTTTCGGTTTGTAACAATGAAGGCGCTATCGATTTTTCATTATGGACCGCCGCACAGCCCGTTTCTTATTCTTTAGATGGCGTCAACTATCAAAACAGCGGCATTTTTACCGGCTTGGGTGCAGGTAATCGTGTAGTATATATGACCGATGCCAGTGGAAAAAAATACATGTATGCCATCCATATGAACCAGTCGTGCCCTATTAAAGCAAGCGCTGCTGTAACCAATGCAACCTGCGGAAATAATGATGGAAAGATCGTTGAAACTGTTACCAGCGGTACCCCGCCCTATCAGTTTTCTATTGACGGGGTAAATTTTCAGAGCAGCAATATATTTACCGGCGTACCCGCGGGTAAACATACAGTGATCATAAAGGATGCGCTTGGGCTTTTAAAAATGGATACCACCACCGTTGCCGATAATTGCCCGGTAATAACAGCAACAAGCATGGCGGCCACCTGTGGTAATAGTGGCGCCATCTATGCGTTGGTATCTAAAGGCGTGGCCCCTTTTCAATTTTCAATAGACGGCACCAATTACCAGGGCAGCAATAGTTTTACCGGCGTTACTGCTGGCAACTATACCGTTACCGTAAAGGATGCCGGTGGAAATACAGCCAATACTACGGTAAATGTTGTTGACAATTGTAATAATGTTGTTCTTACCCCTGTTCATACCAGGTGTGGTTATCCGCAGGGAAAAATAACTGCATCGGCCACCTTTGGAACGGGGCCTTATACGTATTCAATCAATGGGGTTATTTATAATGGCAGCACCTGGCAAACCAGTAATGAGTTTCCCGGTTTGTGGGGCGGCACCTATACTATAACAGCCAAAGATGCATTGGGCGCTACAGCATCCGCCAGTATTATTATAAATGACGTGCGTGAGCCATTTCTGTCGGTTGATGTAATACCGGCCAACTGCGATTTTACCGGCGCTATGTTAACCATAACCCCTATAGGCGGCGTAGGGCCGTACGAATACAGCATCGATGGCCTTAACTGGCAACCGAGCAATGTTTTCAATGTATACTCCATGCAGTATATTACGGCTAATATAAGAGGGGCAAATGGCTGCCGGATGAGTCTTTGTTGTTACCCTATATCTACAAAATGTCTTACGCTGAATGTTGTAGCCAAAGGCGCTTCCTGCGGCAACAACGACGGTACCATTAAGGTAACAGGGGCAAACGGAACACCGCCTTACGAATATTCCATTGATAATATAAATTATCAAACCGGTAATGTTTTTACAGGTTTGGGGCCGGGCAATTATACGGTGTATGGTAAAGATGCCGACGGTCTTGTAAATACCAAATACGTAACCATTGATAATGTTTGTTTGTCGGTTAATTTATCGGCTACAGATGCTACCTGTGGTAATGCAAACGGCAGCATAACAGCTGGTGCTACCAATGGTACTACGCCTTATACCTATTCCATTGATGGCGTTAATTTTCAAAACAGTAATGTTTTTTCTGCTGTAGCAGCGGGCAATTATGTTATAACTGTTAAAGATGCCAGCGGGTATACCAATACTGCCAATGTAAGTGTGGCCAACCTGGCCGGCCCGCAAATAGCAGCCAATGCAACCGCTGCCACGTGCCCAAATAACGACGGTAGTATAACGGCATTGGGTACAGGCGGAACACAACCATATACATTTTCAATAAATACCGGTCCTTTTAAAAGTAGTGGTGTGTTTAGCGGTTTGGCAACCGGTAACTATACGGCCACTGTTAAAGATGCCCGGGGTTGTACAGCAGCTCAACCGGTACTTGTTGACCTGGTGAATACCGTTACTGTTGATGCAGGTGCCGATCTCACTATTTGTGAAGGCACAAGCGTTTCCATAAAAGCAGTTTCAACCGGAAATACTTTTTCCTGGCAGCCAATCACAGAGTTAAATAACCCGGCTGTGCTTAGTCCCGATGCATCGCCCCGGGTTACAACAAAATACTACATAACGGCCCGCTTAGGCGTTTGTGAAAAGAAAGATTCAGTTATTGTAGCAGTAGTTGCGGCGCCGGTTGCCGACGCAGGAGCAAACGCAACAATCTGTTATGGTCAATCGGCACAGCTGAATGCAAATGGCGGTGTACAATATAGCTGGTCGCCCACCACTTATCTAAACGATGCGTATATAAATAACCCTACAGCCGTTAAGCCGGCAAATACCATTTCATATCACCTTACGGTTACCGATGCAAAGGGGTGTGCCTCTGTACAGGATGAAGTGGTAACTGTTTCGGTAACACCGCCGGCCAAAGTTTTTGCAGGAAATGATACTTCTGTTTATATAAATCAACTCCTGCCGCTAAATGCTATTGATGTAAACAAGAGCGGCTTTACAACATACAGTTGGTCGCCCCCGGCCGGCTTAAGCGATGCTTCAATCCAAAACCCGGTAGCTACTGTAAATAAGAATACAACCTATACTGTAGTTGCCAGTACACCCAATGGTTGTGAAGGAACCGGTACCATAACCATAACAGCGTTTGCGGTGGCAGATATTTTTGTGCCCAATGCATTTTCCCCTAATAGCGATGGACGTAATGATGTTTTCAAAGCAATACCTATTGGCATCAAAGAATTCAAATACTTTGCCGTGTATAACCGCTGGGGGCAGCGTGTTTTCTTTACAACCAACCCTGCCGTTGGCTGGACCGGTTCTATTAATGGCGCCCCCATGCAAACCGGCGCCTATGTATGGTCTGCCGCCGGTATTACATTCAAAGGCGATCTTATTGAACGAAAAGGCACTGTTGTGCTTTTCAGATAAAAAAAAGGCTGCCTTCTCACCTAAGAAGGCAGCCTCCTGTATAACAGCTGACAGTCTATTTTTTCAACGTCATTATCCTGGCATTCTTTTGTGCCTTCAACGCCAATTCAGTTGCCAGAAAACAATGTGCCTGTGTCATGGCAGTTTCGGTCCTGTTAAGTACATCATCGACAAATAAAGGCCCAAATGGTAATACCTCATTGTTGCAATCTACATGGATCATTTCTTTTTTATTGACGAGGTATAAATGATTGCCGCCTTTATTTCCTGAAAGCATATCTGTATTTTTTCTTACTTCAATATATCCGTCGGTACCAAGTATGGTTAACCGGCCGTCGCCCCAGGTATCTAAACCATCGGGGGTAAACCAGTCCACCCGTATGTAACCGGCGCCGCCGTTGCCACTCAGCATTACATCGCCAAAATCTTCGAATAAAGGTTTATCGGGGTGATGCACATTGCCTACCTGCGACATTAGCACCTGGGCTTCGGTTGAGCCGGTGAAGTGTAAATACTGATCGAACTGATGCGAGCCGATATCGGTAAGTATGCCACCGTATCTTTTTTTATCCCAAAACCAATCGGGTCTTACAGCCAGTCCGGTTTTTCCAATATTGTTGTAGATCCTATGCGGCGCCATGTTTATGGTTTGAATGACCTGGCCAATGCCGCCTGCTTTTACGATCTGGCTTGCTTTTTCGGTGCCTTTATTTTCAAAACGTTCACTGTACATGATGGAGTAGATCCGTTTTGTTTCTTTTTGCACTTTCTTTACTGCAGCCAATTGTTCTAAACTGATGATGCCGGGTTTATCGGTCAAATAATCTTTTCCATGTTTCATTACCCGAATACCTAATGGCGCTCTTTCGTCGGGTATACCTGAACTTAATACTAAATGAATGGCGGGATCTTCCAGGATCTCATTTTCGCTTTTTACCAGTTTGGCCTCGGGAAAGCTTTTCAAAAATGCAGTAGTGAGCTCGGGTTGTTTGGCATACAGGGCCACCAATTCCCCACCGCCTCTTTTTATGGCTTCCGTCATACCATAAATATGCGGGTGATCGATATTGATGACGGCAAATTTAATGCGATTGGGCGCTGTAGTTATTCCCTTAGGTTTTGGTGCTGATTCTACATATTTGGCTTTGCTCATAAGCGGCGCCATGATCATTAAACCCGATGCTTTAACTGAATCCTTTAAAAATTGCCTTCTGAGTTTCTTTTGGTTGGTCATATAACAAGGTCGTTTTGGAAATCTGAAATTTACTCCATTTTAAACATGAATCTGTTTAATAATGGCATTTTAATTTAAAATTCACCCGCCGGGCCGCCCTGCCGCTCTAATAAGCAAAAAACCCGCAGCTTTCGCCGCGGGTTTTCAAAATTATCCGTTATAATATGGCATTTACTAATCTACCTTAAGTAGCATTTGATTGTACGCCTGTTCAAGTTTGTCTTTTATTTCTGACGAGATCAAAAGCGTATTTTGGGGTTTGTAGTAAGATTCTATATCTGTTGATTTACTTGAAGTTTGAATAGCATTGCAATAAGTGATATACCTCGCCAGGGTCCGTTTTAACGAATCTACTTCATCATGCCTAAGGTAAGCTGTCAAATAAGCCGAATCGCTTTTCAGCATATCACTGATCTGTACAGCTAACCTTAAAAAATCATTGGCAGTTTCATGATTGTAACTGCTTCGTGTAAGTCTGTTGCCAATTGAATCGTAACTTGAAAGCAGTTCTGACAGGCCCTGGTATTTGATTATAGTATCCAATGTTTTATTGGTCTTTAAGGAATCGAAGCGTTGAGACAGATCATTTAATTGCTTTTCATTTTTGTTTGAGAAGTTGTCAACTTTGTTATACCCCGTTTAATTCTTTTACGAGCGTACGCACCGAAAAACTGTTAGAATATTGAAGGTGGTTTAGCCGGCGTTCCTAATAGTCCCGGTCAATCTTTTGCCTTTTGATCTCCGTTTTACCAAACTTGCGTGGATAGTAAGAGAACGTTAGCATAAAATACTGTTGCAACCCATTTGTAATGCGGGTGGTAGTGCCAGAGTAATTTACACTGTTGCTGATGTTTTGATATTGCTTTAACAGGTCCATAGCCGAGAATTTCAGTTCTCCCTGTTGCTTCATAAACCTGTATGAAGCGAAGGCATTCCAAAGAACCACCGGTTTGCTTAAACTTGTGTTGGTTATGTGATCTAACGTACTGCTAAGGGTAAAGCCAGATGGGTAATTAACAACAATGCCGAACTTGGTGGTCCTGCTGTCGTTTTTAAATGCCCGCAGGCCAGAGGCGGTTTGCCGCGAATTATTATGCTGAAAGTTTTGCCCCGCAGTGAGTACCAGATATGATTTAAATGAAAATTGCAGGGTAAAGTTATTGGAGATGCTGCCGGTTGTACTTACGTTGCTGAACCCGTCGATAAAGTTTGGTTGTTTGCCGGTCCTGAAATCTCCATTATACATGAGCTGAATATTGTTCTTATTTAACTTTCTCGAGATATTGAAACTGTAATTTACATTGAAGTTAGTGGTCCTGTCGGCATTGGTATAGTAATACATCCTTTTGCCCGAAGAGTC
This sequence comes from Niastella sp. OAS944, assembly GCA_024809215.1. Classification (GTDB taxonomy): domain Bacteria; phylum Bacteroidota; class Bacteroidia; order Chitinophagales; family Chitinophagaceae; genus Niastella. The sequence continues at coordinate 155,544 of JANUBW010000005.1, forward strand.
GTTGATGGTGCTGTCGGTTACAGGATCTAACGCCACGGAATATCTGCCGCCAAAATTACCATTGATAGAATACAGCGACTTTTTATTTTCCGTATTGAAATTACCATTGAAGTTCACAGCGTGATTGATGCTGTTCTTCAGGTTAGGGTTGCCATATCTGATCTCATAGGCATTGATATCGTCTACAATGGTATACAGTCGATCAATGGAAGGGTACTCCAGGTTTTTTGAATAGTATCCATACACGAAATAATTGTATTTCTCACGCCGGCTAAAGCGATAACTAAGCGATCCTTCCTGTCTGAAGAACTGGAAATTGCGTCGCAGGTTTCTTTGCGCAAAGGACGAGGTATTATTGTCAATTTTAAAATCGTCTAACAGTTTAAAAAATATTTGAAAGCTTTTGTAAGTGATGTCGTTCCACTTGAAAAATTCTTTCGACAATGAAAACGAGGGCGTATACTCAAATACTTCCCTTTTATTTGAGTTGGAAAGTTTGCCATTGAAAAGGGCCTGTTTAAGCGTAGTGTCGTAATCTCTTACAATAGTATTATCTGTTACCCTGCTGTAATTGACCCATTGGTTCAGGCTAAGGGTTACACCAAACAGGTTATACCGGCCTAATAAAAGCCTTTTAAAGCCGGCATAATCAAAATTTGCGGTCAGGTTCAGCGATTCATTGTTTGTGGTGTAATGCCTGTTGGTATAAGCGCTTTTTGTTGGATCGATACGGGAATTGAATTCACTTTCCTGGTCTCTTTCCGATACCGAATTGCTGCGTGATGCGTCGAGCCGGGTATTAAAGCTTTTTACAGGCTGTTCATCATCCCGTTTACTAAAGTTTACGTTCAGGCTTTCGTTATCTGATCTTCGGCTGGTAAGTGTAGTAGTATAATTGGTGCTTTGCAACTGGTCTACGGAATCTCTTACTTCAACGGCGCGGTCAGATCTGCCGCTCTCTGTATTGGTACTTACACTACCGTTAACGTCAAAGTTATCGTTGTAACTATTGGTCTTTAAATATTTGATGCCAATATCATGTTTATTTGAAAGATTGTTTTGAATACCGTCTTCGGATATAAACTGCGGATTGCCGATGGTTGTTCTGCTTTGGTAACTTTTGTCGCTGATGAAAGCGTCGGTGCCCGATTTATTGTAGTTAAGCGTAAGGCGGTCGTTTTGCCGGCTATTGCTTGATTCAATAAAATTATGAACAATAACGCCCCCTATAGAATGATTTTTATTGATGCCATTGGTACCAAAACGCCCTACATTGTATAAGTTGGGGTTATAGTTCCTGTAGGTATTGTTTTGAAAGATCTCCTGCAGGTTGCCGATACTCTTATTGATATTATTAATTCCACCTCCTATACCCGCACTACTTCTTTTGTTATACATCTGAAAAGAAAGATCGGCTTCATACCTGTCCTGGCTGCCATAGCCCACCCCTGCTTTACCAAAGTATCCTTTTTTGGCATTCTCTTTCAACTTAATGTTCATGGTAAGCAGTGAGTCCTGGGGTTTGGTTGATGGCTGGTTGATATTGGTGCGGTCGTATTCCTGGTATAGTTGTATTTTATCGATGGCCGATTTAGGCAGGTTTTGCGTGGCCACACGGGAATCTGTGGCGCCCATAAACGGTTTGCCGTCAACCAGCAGACTGTTTACTTTTTTTCCGTTTACTGTTATAGTGCCGTCGGACCAGATGGTAATGCCGCTAACCTGGTTCAGTAATTCTTCTACAACGGCGTCGTTTTTCATTTTAAAAGCGGCCGGGTTGATCTCTAAGGTATCGCCGTTCATTTTGATGGGAATGGCAGCGGTTACCACTACCGTGTCTTTACTGCTCAACATCATTAATACGGAAAGCGTGTCTGTTTTGGCTGCGTCTTGTTGAATTGATGTATGGTAACTGGCGTAGCCGGTGTAGGTAACGCTTACCAGTAACTTTTTCTTCAGTGGTAATTTTTCAAAGATGAAGATACCGTCTTTGTCAGATAATTTATAGGCCACAACCGAAGAGTCGGGGCCGAAAATGGTTACGGTGGCCAGTTCCAGTGGGGTTTTGGTTGCTGCGTCCATTACCGAACCTTTTAGCTTACCGGTTTGGCTAAAGACCAGTGTACAACAGCACAGTAAAATACAGGTTAAAAAAATGTTCTTCAAGGGTTAGTTTTTGAGTTTGAATTCAATGATCACGGGTGTGTTTTCGGGCGGATTGCTTTTTAGAAAACTTTCCAGTTCTTTGGGCACCGGCACCTCTTTATTTTTTTCAAAAAAGGGAAGTATGTCGCCGGCCTTTATTGTTTTATAGAATTTGTCCTGTTTACGTGAATTGCCATACTGTTCAAAAAGCTGTAAATTATACTGGCTGCTGTCTGGTTTTATATTTTTTACCTTGCAAATGGTATTGGTTTTCTTTTGATAGAGGTACGTTTCGTAATTGCTTTGATAGGCCATTAAAAAATAAATGAACCGGGGCGTTTCATAGAACATATACACCTGGTGAAACATCCAGCCATTGTTACGTCTGAAGTTTTCCCGGTCGGCTTTATTTTTAAAGGGTTTGTTGAAAAACGATGGCGGCAAACTGTTCTCCAACGGCAACACTATTTGATAGGCAGGAAATAAACTATCTTTTACCATTTTGTAAATGGTATCGCAATAAGGGCGGGTTACAATTTGAATATAAGGTGTATCTGTAAGATTTCGGGTTATGTTTTCTTCTGCATATAAATACTTTGCTTCATTTATATGATTGTAAGGAAAGTAGCTTTTTATCAACTGGTTTCCTTTATAGAGTTTTAATTCATAGTCAAGACTATCTTTATACAGTTCGCTTGTATTGATATTCCCCATTACATAAACATCATCATAGTAATAGGTGGAATTTAAAATGTCGTTTTGCTGCGGAATATCTTTTTTAATGGTAAATGTGGTATCCTTTAAATCGATCTTATATTTTTTAAAATACCTTTTGTTACGCGGATTACTGTAGTCGAGTTTTACTTTTATCCTGTCTCTGCTTGTGAGCTGATAATTTCTATTATTTCCCCAAAAAATAAGCTGGTCTTTATGTTCGTCATAAACCGGGTAAAAAAAGTCGCCAAGTTTTTTATAGCTTATTTTTTTAACAAAGCGCCCGTTCTTTGTATATAGCAACGCTTCCTTGTTTGCATAATTCCTTATCATTATGTAATTGGCAGTTACTTCTACGTTGGCATGCGTGGTTAGTTCAATTCCCTCTTTTATTTCCAAAGGAATAAATCGTATGGAGTCTATAAATTTTGATTGTTTTTCGTTGCCCGGCGTTTTGGGATGTACGTATATCTTTTGAAGCTGGCTTTGGGCGTTGGTTCTAATGAGCTGGGAAAACAGCATCACGATAAGGCAAAGCAAGGGTCGTCTCATTAAGGGTTAGTTTGTCACCCAAATGTATAGTTGTAAATGTTAACACGCTCTTAAGGTTACAGATCAATACTTATCGTGATGTGTTATTTATGTATAGCGGGATGTACTTATTCAAATCTTATTTAATGTACTCCTTTTTTATGCCAAGTTTTTTCATTTTTGACCTCAATGTAGAAGGGTTGATATTCAGGATCTCGGCGGCTGCCCCGGGCCCCCATATTCTTCCATTGCATTTTATTAATACCGAAATGATATGGTCTTTTTCATTCTCCGCTATCGTTTTCATAACTGCATCTTCGGAAAAGGCGGATTTGTCATTTTTTTCGACCGTTGGTAATAGTACCTCTTCAATGACCGTTCCTTTGGCAAGCAGCACACTTCTTTCAATTAAATGCTCCAGCTCACGAATATTGCCCGGCCAGTTGTAGGCCATCATCTTCTTAAGTACGTTGTCGGTAATACTGTTGATCTTTTTTCCGGCCTTATGATTATAATGGTCCATAAAATAATAAGCCAGGGCCGGAATATCTTCCCTGCGTTCGCGCAAAGCCGGCAGCATAATAGGAAACACATTCAGCCGGTAATACAAATCGAGCCTGAAACGTCCTTCGGCAACTTCTTTTTCGAGATTCTTATTAGTGGCTGCAATAATGCGAACATCAACTTTTATAGTATCCCTGCCCCCTACTCTTTCTATTTCCCGTTCCTGTAAAACCCTTAATAGTTTTACCTGCAGTTCTATGGGCATCTCCCCCACTTCATCAAGAAAGAGGGTCCCTTTATCAGCCCGCTCAAATTTGCCAATCCTTTTCTCTAACGCGCCGGTAAAAGCGCCTTTTTCATGTCCGAATAACTCGCTCTCGATCAATGTGGCAGGCAATGCCGCACAGTTCACTTTAACAAACGGTTTTCCTTTGCGATACGACAGATCGTGAATGCAGTTGGCTATCTTTTCTTTACCTGTACCGCTTTCGCCCAATATAAGTACGGAAGTATCTGAAGGGGCTACCTGCGAAATATGATCAAATACATTTAATAACAGATGGCTTTTGCCCACGATGCCTTCAAACCCTTCCCCGCTGTTCACGCGTTCAACTGCTGCTATTTTTGGTAATTGTATTTTAGCCGTCTCATCTATTTCACCCAGCAGTAAATGCTCCATGGTTTGGGTCATTGCGTACTGAATTCTTTCGAATAGGTCAACCTGTTCATTACCGTAGGCTTCGGGTCTTCGGCTATATAAACAAAAAGGGAAAGGTTTTTCGTTAGAAATGCGCACAGGCATTTCCATATGAGATTGAAGTTGAAATGTATGGGCAAATAATTTTTTTAAAGAAAGCTGTTTTAACTCTTCTATTGATCTTCCCGTGATAACGGCCAGTTCGGGTATGCCAATTACCTGGTATTCTTCAAACCCTATTCTTAAAAAGCCTGTTGCTTTATGAAGTGGTTCTCCTGCTTCATCGAAGCCGGCGGCCAAAAAATCGAATGGGATACAGGTTTGAAGGGCTGTAGCTATTTTCAGCAATTTTTGTGTGTAGGTGCCGGTATCGGTTATAACTGTTTTTAGCAGTTTACGTAAGTCGGCTTCCCGGCGGTATCGGGCGTCAACGCTGTGTGCATGGCGGTATTTGGCAATTTCAAGGGCTACCAGCAGGTCTTTTTCCCTGAAAGGTTTTACAAGAAAGCCGTAAGGTTGTGTTTCTTTGGCCGCGTTCAAAATAGTTTCATCTGAGTTGGCCGAGAGGTAAACAAACGGAATATTATCTGCTGTCAGTTGTTTTGCCAAATCGATACCTGTTTGTTTGCCCTTTAATAAAATATCTAAAAGAACAAAATCGGGTTTTTTATCAGCGATCAATTCCTGCGCCTGAATAACCGAACGTGCAATACCGGTAATGGTATAACCAGCCTGTTCCAGCAGCAGCCGCAAATAATCGGCTTCTACAAACTGATCTTCAACAATAAGGATCTGTTCTTTCATAAAATTAGTTTGGTTGTTCACTATTATCGTCATCTGTAAAATTGAGCAGAATTTCTGTACCGCCATTATTGTTCACTTTAAAGCTGGCATCGAGATCATCACTAAGTCCACGCATCAGCTTCATACCCATGGAAGCCTGTTTATTGCTATTGAATGCTGGCGGCAGCCCAATGCCATTGTCTTTTACAGAAAGCAGATAATGATCGTCTGATGTTTTCTTTAATAAGATATCTATTACGCCTTCCCTGTTACCGGGGAACGCATGTTTAAGGGCATTGGTAATGGCTTCGTTTAATATTAACCCCAGCGGAATACAGTGCGATATATTCAATTTTACGGGTTCAATTTGCAGGTTGAATTTGACCTTGCGACCGGTTTGAAAACTGTCTTTTAAATAATCGACCAATTCATGAATATAATCGGCCATATTGATGGCCGACATATTTTCTGACTGATATAATTTCTGATGCACCAGCGACATGGCCTGAATACGTTGCTGGCTTTCTGCAACCGCCTGTATGGCTTCGTTACTTTTTAAATAGGCTGCCTGTGTACCCAGCAAACCCATTACCATATGAAAATTGTTTTTAACCCGGTGATGGATCTCCCTTACCAGCCATTCTTTCTCTTCTACCAGCCGTTGCAGCGATTCGTTTTTCTTTTCAATTTGTTTTTGCTGAACCTGTAGCGCCTGGTTGGTCCGTTGCTTTATGCGGGCGTTGTTTACCAGCAAACCAATTATAACGATAAATAATAAAGCCACGCCAATGATCCAGCTGATGGTGTTTCGGACCTTTGTCAACTCATTTTGCTGAAGCTGTTTTTCGTTTTTGAGCAAACGGATGCTTTGCTCTTTTTTCTGCGTTTCGTATTGGATGGTAAGTTCTTCAATTTGCCGGCTTTTTCTTTCATTGTAAATAGAATCGTTAAGCAGTTCATATAGCCTGAGGTCTTTTACAGCAGCGGAATGATTGCCTAATGCGGAGTCGGCAGTGAACAGCATCTGATACAATTCTCTCAGGTCTATTATCCGGTCGGCCCCTTTATTGGCCAAAGCGGTATCCAGGTAGCCTTTCGCTTTTTTGAATTGGCGGCGTTGCAAATAAAACCGACCGATGTCCATATTGGCGATACAATAGGTTTCATTATCGGGCACCACATTTCTGTATGATGCGGCCATTGTTAAAAAGTATTGCTCGGCTTTGGGGTATTGTTGCAGGTCATCAAAGCAATACGCATAGCATTGTGCAACAACGGCTTTTTCCCATACGGCTTTGGGCGGATATACCGCACACAAGCTATCCATCAAAGTAAGCGCGTCCCTGTTCTTTTTTAGTTTTACCAATTGCCTAATGAGAAAGCGTGCTGTTCTCAGTATCGTTATCTTGTCTTTTTCGTCTATTCTTTTCTCCAATGCTTTCCGGTACCAATAGCTGCTTTCTGCCACGCGGCCCAGTTCATCATTCACCAGGGCCAGCTCGCCATAAAATGAGCTTAAAAACAGGCTGTCTTTTTTTTGTTCTGCCGTTTCAACACATTTTGTTGCATATAACAGTGCTTTTTCGTAAGCCCCGCGGTACCTGGCTAATGAGGAAAGCGTATAATAATCATAGGCAAGGTATTTATCGCCAATTTTACTATTGATGTCAACTATGCGAACCAACTCCTTTTCCATCAAATAAGATCTGCCTGTTTGTAAAAGGAATTCTGTCAGGTACGACCGGGCGTAAGCTTCTTTTTCGATATTTCCGGCCTGTGTGTACAATTTTATAGCCTTATCAAAATAACCGTCAATTTCGGGGGTATATTCTTTACGCCAGGCTATTTTTCGGGCAAGCCTGAGCCAGGTGCGGGCTTCTCTTTGCACATCGCCTTTTGCATGATAAATAGCGGCCACCTCAAAAAATCTTTTTTTGCCGCCGGCCGTATCATCTTTGTTAAGATGAGCTTCGCCTACCAGCAGGGTGCTCTCAAACCAAAACCCTTTTAATTTCAGCGTATCGCTTAACCTAAGGGCGCAGTTAAAAAATTCAGCGGCAGTATCCATCTTATAGTTTTTCCTGTCGCTGTTCACCTGTAACATGTAGGTCCTTCCCAGTTCGAACAGAATTTCAATACGGTCACTATCCTGTTTACTACCCTGTAGCAGTTTGAACAATTCTTTTTGGGACAAATTGCGGGGTACCGAACCCTGACCCATTGCCATTAAGGCTGTTATTATAATAAAACATATGCATATAATAGCATTTGGCATGTAGTGAAACTTCTTTGTATAAAATTAATACTAATAAACCGTGATATTTCGCGGTTTCGTTACACGCACCGCGAAATATCGCGGTACGCTTTTACTTAATCAACAGCAAGATATTGAACAGTACTCATTTATAAATAAGGCATTGTAATTGGCAATAGGTTCCCATAATTGTTACCTATGGGAAATAATCGTTCCAAAACAGTTGTCTTTATCACCGGTGCTTTTGTTCATCACAGTTGCTGGGATGAATGGAAAGCTTATTTTGAAAGCAAAGGATACCAAACCATTGCTACGCCCTGGCCACACAAAAGCGCTTCGGCCGAAGCCTTGCGTAACAGCCATCCCAATAGAGACATTGCGGCTAACCGGCTTCCTGCATTGATAGATCATTATGATAATATTGTAAGGCAGCTTCCTGAAAAGCCCATTCTCATTGGCCATTCCATTGGCGGGCTTATTGTTCAACTACTGTTACAAAGAGGGTTGGGAGCTGCAGGTATTGCCATACATTCAGTACCGCCGCAAGGCATCATTACTTTCAAATTATCTTTTTTAAAAGCCGGCTGGGGCCCGCTCGGATTTTTTACATCTGTGCGGCAATCCTTTCTTATGTCTTTCAGCCAATGGAAATACGCATTTACCAATGGAATGGACTGCGATTCACAAAAAGACGCCTATTACAAATACGCCATTCCCGAATCGAAGCTCATTGTAAGAGATACCATTACCAAAGCGGCGAAGATCAATTATGAAAATCCGCATGCCCCATTATTGCTTACTGCAGGCAGCGACGACAACACAATACCAGCTTCCCTCAATTATTCAAATTATAAAAAATACAGGCACAGTAATTCGGTAACGGATTATAAAGAGTTCAAAGGCCGCAATCACTTTGTGCTGGGGCAACCAACCTGGAAGGAAGATGCGGATCATATTCTTGAATGGATAGACCGTCAACTAGCTTAATAAACACACCATAAAAATTTGAAAAATGAAAAATTATCTCTTTTTATCGGCATTGCTAACCGCCGGCAACCTGTATGCACAGCCGGTTTCAGCCGTTAAGAACGTTGTAATTGTACACGGCGCTTTTGCCGATGGTTCGGGCTGGGAAAATGTTTATACCATTTTAAGATCGCATGGTTATAATGTAACCATGGTACAAAACCCGCTTTCCTCATTGGAAGACGATGTGGCCGCCACTCAAAGAGCCCTTGATAAACAGGATGGCCCTACCGTATTGGTTGGCCATTCATGGGGTGGTACCGTAATAACAGCAGCCGGTAATACCGATAAAGTAGCCAGCCTGGTATACGTAGCGGCATTTGCGCCGGATGCGGGTGAAACTACACTCGACATCATTAAAAAAGAACCACCAGCGCCGGAAAATGGCATCCTTCCACCCGATGAAAAAGGATTTGTGTATTACGACAAAGCAAAATTTCATGCAGGCTTCGCCGCTGATGTAAGTAAGGAAAAAGCCGATTTTATGTATGCCTCGCAGGGACCTATTGCAGTAAAAGGATTTCTTACACCTGTAACTACACCTGCCTGGAAAACAAAACCAGCGTATGCTATAGTGGCTACTGATGACAAAAGCATCAATCCCTCATTACAACGAATGATGTATAAAAGAGCCGGGGCCGTTGCAACGGAAGTAAAAGGAAGCCATGTGCTATTTATTTCAAACGCTGCGATGGTTGCACAGGTGATAGAAACGGCAGCGAAAGGCCGCAAATAAAATAACCCAACAAACATTTATAATTATATGAGAACGTACATCCCTGTTTTATTATTTCTATTGGTATTTGGTTCAATTGGATGCCAAACCAGTTCGGGAAAACTACCCGCAGCTACTACAACCGAAAGTACTGCTGCTGCTGAAACAATTGCCCCTGCAGCTCCCCCCGCCAATTTCAAACACGCTACTGCAAAAGTAAACGGTGTTGATGTTCATTATGTGATCGGCGGATCGGGCGAACCGCTGGTATTGATCCATGGCTTTGGACAAAACTGGTATATGTGGAACCGGCTGTTGCCCGAGTTCTCTAAAAATTTTACGGTGATAGCGCCCGATCTGCCGGGTGTAGGCGAATCGGGCAAGCCCGACAGCGGTTACGATAAGAAAACGCTGGCTTCGTATATCCATGGGTTGGTAAAGCAACTGGGCTACAATAACATAAACCTCGCCGGCCACGATATAGGCCTCATGGTAGCTTATGCCTATGCCGCGCAATTTTCAACCGAAGTAAAAAAACTGGCGTTGATGGATGCTTTACTGCCAGGTATTGAGCCCGTATGGAGCCAGGTAAAAGGTTCGGCCTGGTGGTTTGGGTTCTTTGGCTTTCCGCATTCGGGCGAGCTGGTGGCCGGGCAGGAACGTTTGTTCCTAACCAACTTTTGGCCAGTGGTGGGGCATGTAAAAGACCCATTCACACCTGAAGAGGTGAATGAATTTGTAAGAGCATATTCAGTACAGGGTGGAACCACAGGCGCCTTTCATTGGTTTGGCGCATTTGAGCAGGATGCAAAGGACAATAAGGAGTTTGCGAAAACCAAATTGAAAATGCCTTTGCTGGCTATGGGCGGCGAATATTTCGGCGCAGCCTTTCTTGCCGATCACAGTAAGCTTGTTGCTGAAAATGTAAAAGGCTCCAATATCAAAGGCGCCGGGCATTGGATAGTACAGGAAAATACGGCACAGGTACAACAAGATCTGCTTAATTTTTTTATGGAGAAATAAAAATATCATGAAAAAGCAATTAACCATGACTGCTATTATCTGTATTTCCATTATATTTCATTTACCTGTGGCGGCGCAAGATGCACTGCCGCCGCAGGTTCCTATCTGGGATGGAAATACTGTTGAACTGAAATTACATAAGCTGGCAGATGGCGTGTATGCTATACAACCGTCGACAGTTGAAACGGAAACCACCAAAGGTATTCCGCAGGCCACATCGGGCGGGTTCATTGTTGGCGAAAAAGGCGTAATGATAATAGAATGCTTCTTAAACAAAAAGCTGTACGACCAGGAAATAAAATTGATAAGGTCTGTTACTGATAAGCCCATTCTTTATGCGGTAAACACCAGTGATCATGGCGATCATTGCTTTACCAACTATCTGCTGCCACCGGCTACCATCATCATTCAAAATGACTTTGCAAAAGAAAACCTCGCCAAAAATTTTGAGAACATAAAACAATTCATGATCATGTTATTTGGCAAAGGCAGGGGTATTGAAGAAGCCCGGTACCGTGCTGCGGATATAACCATTGCAAAAAATGATAAGTTAAAGGTTGATTTGGGTGGCGGCAAGGTGGTTGAACTCATTAATACCGGTACGGCGCAATCGCCGGCAGATCTGTTCGTTTGGCTGCCGTCATCGAAAGTATTTTGGGCGGGCAATCCCTTTATTGCAGAAAGTCCTACCATTCCCTGGCTGTTTGATGGGTATTTTCTGGAACCTGCCGATAACCTTAAAAGAATGTACGACCTGTTGCCCGACGATGCCATCGTTATTCCAGGTCATGGAAGAATTACCACCAAGGCCGGTATAAAATATACCATCGACTATGTACAATCGCTGAGGCAACAGGTAACTGCTGCTATACAAAAAGGACAAACCCTTGAACAGGCCAAGCGAACGATAACCATGAAAGAATACGATAAGGGTTACGTTCTTTTCAACTGGCTTCACTTCAATTTTAACCTGCCAAACGCCTATAAAGACATCAGCGGCAACAAGGAAAAATAATACCACAGACCATATTACTTAAAAAATCGTCATGAATAGCTTATTGCTTATTCCATGTCTGTTATTTTCATTGCTATTAACGGCACAAAATAAAACAGACCTTATTATTATTAACGGTAAAGTGGCTACCATGGAGAGCCCCGGCGCATTTAAACAGGCCGTAGCTATTAAAGATGGCATCATTGCCGATGTTGGCACTACTGCATCGATACTTGCGAAGTACAAAACGCCTGCTACTAAAATCATCGATGCCAAAGGCCGCACCGTTATTCCCGGGCTGAACGACAGCCATATTCATGTAATACGCGAAGGATTGAACTATAATGCAGAGCTGCGTTGGGACGGCGTTACCTCCCTGAAAAGAGCCATGGAAATGCTAAAGGAACAGGCAGCCCGAACACCGCCGGGTGTTTGGATAAAAGTAGTTGGCGGTTGGAATGAATACCAGTTTGAAGAAAAACGACAACCCACTATTGACGAAATAAATGAAGCCGTACCCGATAAGCCGGTATTTATTACTTACCTGTATGGAAAAGCGTTTGTAAATAAAAAAGGCATTGAAGTTTTAAAATACGATAGTAACACCCGCTACGAAGGCAGCCTGGTTGAATTAGATAGCAGCGGATCGCCCACCGGTATGTTATATGCAAAACAAACTCCAAAGGCCATTTATACCACGCTGGCCCTTACAACAAAATTAAATCGGGAAGAACGGTTGAATTCAACCCTTCAGTATTATCACGAATTGAATAAGTATGGGTTAACGAGTGTAGTGGATGCCGGAGGCGGTGGCCAGTTTTATCCCGATGATTATTCGGTTGCCATAGAGCTGGCACGTGCCGGAAAGTTAACGCTGCGAACTTCCTATTTCCTGTTTGCCCAGGTGGCCGGTAAAGAACTACAGGACTACCAGCATTGGACCAGTTCAGTTAAGCTCAGGCAAAACGATAATATGCTTTTGCCATATGGCTATATGGCCGAAGGTGCAGGAGAAAACCTGGTAGCAAGCGCTGCTGATTTTGAAAATTTCCTGGAGCCACGTATTGAGCTCTCCGATAAAATGGAAGCCGACCTGGAGCCCATTATACGATTGTTTGTACAGAACCACTGGCCATTTCGTTTACATGCTACGTATGGTGAATCAATAGACCGGATGCTTACTGTTTTTGAAAAGATAAATAAGGAAATCCCTTTTAATGGTTTACACTGGTTGTTTGACCATGCAGAAACGGTAACCGATTCGGAGTTGCAACGAATTAAAAAATTAGGCGGCGGTATTGCGGTTCAATTCAGAATGTTTTACCAGGGCGAGCTGTATAAAAAAATGTATGGAACGCCCGATCGCCAGGTTCCACCCATAAAAAAGATGCTCCGCATGGGTATTCCTGTAGGGCTTGGTACAGATGCTACCAGGATCTCTACTTTTAATCCATGGATCTGCCTGTATTGGGCAACCACGGGCAAAACAATGGGTGGCGATCAGTTCTGGCCAACCCGGGATGTGCTTACAAGATTTGAAGCCCTGCAGTTATACACGGTGGGTAGTGCATGGGTAAGCGGTGATGAGAAGTTAAAAGGTAAAATTGTCAAAGGCCAGTATGCAGATCTAGCAATTATCAGCGAGGATTATTTTTCCATACCTGTTAATGATATCAGGAACATTCATTCTCTTCTTACCATTCTAAACGGCAAACCGGTATATGCTACCGGCGACTATTCAAACCTCAACACCGCGCCGCCGCCTGTAATTCCTGAATGGAGCCCGGTAAAATATTATGGAGGGTATCAAAAATGAAAACGGTAATAATAACGCCCCTGCTTCTTTTATTATTCATTGGTGCAAACGCACAAAGCGACACAACGCATGATTGGTATAAGAGAATAAAATTTATTCCGCTGTCGGCCAATGGGAATACCTATTTGAGTTTTGGCGGTGATTTTCGCTACCAGTATTTCTACTTTAAAAATGAAGACTTTGGCGATGAGCCTAAAGATAAAGATGGCTATATGCTAAACCGCTTGTTGGTGCACGGCGACCTTCATATAGGAAACAGCTTTCGCACCTTTGTACAGTTACAAAGCAGTGGTGCGGGTGGCAGGCCAAATGCAAGCCCGGTAGATGATAACCCACTGGAACTGCACCAGGCATTTGTTGATCTTTCAAACCGGTCAACCGCTCCATTAAGACTAACGTTGAGGGCAGGCCGGCAGGAGCTGTCTTACGGGTCACAACGTTTAGTGAGTGTACGTGAAGGACCTAACAACCGGCAATCATTTGATGCAGTTAAATTGATGGCCGGTTGGAAAAATGTTAAGGCCGATGCTTTCTTCAGCCATTACGTTGCTGCCCGCAAGGGAATATTTGATGATAAGTTCAATAAGAATACTTTATTCTGGGGTAACTACTTTACTTTTAAACAAGTACCAGTCGTTGGCGGTTTGGATCTGTATTATTTAGGATTGCAACGCAAAGAAGCTTCTTTTGATAATATCAAGGGCAAGGAAACCAGGCATTCCTTTGGCACACGCCTCTTTGGTAACGCAGGCAGCTGGGACTATGATGCCGAAGCCCTTTATCAATTCGGCGATATTGATGGAAGAGATATTTCTGCATGGACCGCCTCGTTGAATACCAATTACAAATTTGAAAACTGCTTTCTTCAACCGGAGCTGGGAGTAAAAACCGAATTGATCAGCGGCGACCAAAAGATGGATGACAATAAAATACAAACTTTTAATCCATTATTTCCGCGGGGTGGATATTTTGGGCTGGCGGCGCTTATTGGGCCCGCCAATCTTTTCGACATTCATCCTGCTGCGTCGCTCAATTTCTCAAAGAAGACAGCCCTGAATTTTGATATTGACTTTTTCTGGCGGTATAGCAACAACGATGGAATTTACGGCCCCAATACCGCGCTGTTGTATTCCGGTAAGCTAGCTACAGAAAGGCACATTGGTAATCAATTTTCAACCGACTTTGTGTTTACGCCCAACCCATATTTTTACCTGCGTACAGAATTCACCTGGCTAAAGGCAGGTTCTTATTTAAAGCAGGTTAGCGCCGGTAAGAACATTTTATTTGGTGGGGTTACTATACAGTTGAAGTTATGAGGAGCAGTTTAGACGGCCCCGTTTTTGTTTATTAACAAAACCTATCAGCTTTCTTATCTTTACACCTTATGGCCAGCAGATTAGAACGCCTCATGCGCATTTATAACCGCCTCCGCAGGGGGCCAGTTACCATTGAAATACTTTACAAGTGGACAAAAGGTGCCGGTATCAATATCTCTCAACGGCAGCTGTATAGAGATTTGCAGGAACTTTGCGCTTTGAGATTTTTGGAAGAGGAAAGTGTTGTGGAACGTATAGGTGAGAAAAATCAAAAGATATTCCAACTCGTCAGATATCAGTCTGAAACTACAGTTCAACAAAAGGAATGGGCGACCTATGGCTTGCTTCGAAGTCTGGCTCCCCGCACCCTGAAGGAAATCCGCAGGGAAACCATGGAGAAGTTTGATACTGTATGGTATCAGCATTATAATCAGGGAAAAACTGAATATAGCTTTAAAACATTTGAAATAGGAATATTGAATAGCCACTTCTATGATTATTTGCATGAGCAGGAAGTGTTGGGTAAACTTGACGAAATCATTTGGGCTATTGGCAACAACCGCAAAATACAGATACAAACGGTTTTCCATGACAATAGCCATGCAGAGGACAAGTTAGAAATGCCAGCTTCCATAAACCCTCTTTACATTCTGATTCACCGGGGACATTTACATGTATGTTGCATTCATGAAGCCACTGCAACCCTGCTGATTTTTGGAGTAGACAAAGAGCTACAGTTCGAGCTGACCAATGAGATGTTTCGGCGAAAAAAGTGGGAGCCTGTCTTTAAAAAGGAAATGGTCAAAAGATTTGGCATTACAGCAAATAAAGATGACAAGGTGTATGATATTGAGCTTGAAATTACGCCACGGGTAGCCATGTTCATGCAGCACATCTTCTGGCATCCTTCACAAGAATTTGTTACCACACGAAAAGGAACGTTGGTATTGCGAATACAATGTGGTATTAACCGGGAGCTAATTGGTTGGATCTTGATGTGGCTTAGCCAGATGAAAGTCAAGAAGCCGCTCGCACTTAAAAATGAGGTAAAACGGCAATTGCAGTTAGTTCAGGAAATGTATGAAAACAATTTGCCCCCTGAAGAATTTAGCTATGATCATAGTTAAATTTTTAATTTAGCGCTATTCCTCTTTCAATAAATTTGCCAACAGCCGTATCGGATGTTCTCAGCTTTATTGTCTTCCATTCCTCCTTTCATATCAGCATTTTAGCGCTTTAGCTGATTGACAGAATTTGACAACATGTTAATGTTTATTTGCTGCTACATTCATTTGACACGACATATAGCTAACCCCAATTTTTAAAAAAATGAAAAAACTTCTCTTAAGTTCAATTGTATTGACAGTATTTTCTGCGTCAATCGTTCTTTTTCAATTAAGTTGTAAAAAAACAGCAGAGGCACAAACAGGAACAAGCTACTCTTTGCCACCTGCAACGACTACAAATTTAGGTGGTATTATTGTTGGCAACGGACTTAGCGTAACAAGCAACGGAACGCTATCGGTAAACTCAACAACAGGAGGAATTTATCAATTAAACAAAATAGTATTTGCAAAATTACTAACGGGCGGAGGTGCCACCGAGATCTGGACAATGAATTATGATGGAACTAACCAGACAAAAGCAAATATCACAATGCCTGCCGGACAGCATATTACTGATGAGTACCCAAAACTTAGTCCAGACGGAACAAAAATTGTTTTTATCGGAGGAACTACAGGTTCTAACGGCAATGACGATGACATATACATTAGTAACATTGACGGTTCAGGAGTTACAAAAATTTATGATATGCCTGTGGGGACAGGGCACACGTTGTTGGGCGGAGCGTATTAGCCATTTTCCACAATTGATCAGCGGCGATAAAAATATTTAAAGCAGGTGCAAGTGAAGTTGTGAATTGTTCATGGAAGATCAAGTCACAATCACCCCTTTAGATTGTCGTTTTAGCCCCCCATTGCCTTAAGAGGCGCCTGGTACATTTGTAAAAACAAATCTACTATGCGAAAGTTGATAATGAAGATGTCGGTTTCTATCGACGGTTTTGTAGCCGGTACTGATGGCCAAAAGGATTGGGTGTTTAAGACTGGTGACGAAGAGTCAATGGCATGGAGTGTTGACCAAATACAGCAGGCAGGGTTGATTATAATGGGAAGAAAATCATTTGAGACGATGGCGCCTTACTGGCCAGCTGCAACGGGACCTTTTGCAGCACCGATGAACGAGATACCTAAAGCTGTTTTTTCAAAGAGTGGATTTAAGAGCAGTGATTATATGAAAACGGTCACAGAAGAACAATCCCCCGCCGTGGCTTCCTGGGCCGAAGCGCGGGTCTTTGATGGCGATCTTGCCAAAGAGATCAGTAAGCTTAAAGCCGAGCCGGGAAAGCCGATCGTAGCAATTGGCGGTGCGGGATTTATGCAGAACTTAATAGCAACAGGTTTAATTGATGAATACCAACTGGCCATTCATCCTGTGGTATTAGGTTCGGGGTTGCCAATTTTCACCGGTTTAAAAATACCACAATACCTGAAATTGGACGAGGTAAAGGTTTTTCCGAAGGGGGTTGTTGTGCATAGTTATCATGCGTAGAAAGGCGCGTCTCATAGTTTTACTTACTGTACTGGCAAAATATGTCACGGAAAAAAGCAAAGGCAACCGGGGCATTATCTAAGCAGTGGCGTTCTTATTTCAGGAGATAAGTCGAACCAGGAAGAGCCGGTTATTGAACAATTGGACGTTGAACTGGGCCCTCCCGGCGAAACTACCACCAAAGTTAAACGGTTACATCGTGCACGTGCTTACATGCACCAATACACTACCGAACCACCAACTGCAGAAACCATATGGATAAGTGAAGGCAGCAAAGATCCTTATAATACTTTTAGCGGGCTGGACTCAACTATTAAGTACTGGTTTCGGGTGATAGCTATCAGCAAGGACGGTGAAAGGGTTTACTCGCCGGTTGTTATCAAGGTGATTCAGTAAATAGTGCATTAAAGCACATATTGTCCTTACAAAGGATTGCACGGGTCCCGATTAAGTCGGGACCCGTTATTGTATTAGCTTTCCCAGTCTGTTTCTATCGGCATTCCTTCCTTTCCGGTCTTTATCACCAGCACCTGGTTGCACGGTTGTCCATCAATGTCAACTGAATAATCGAAAGCGGCGAAATAGCCGCCGTCATATTTATCATCGGGATATAAGCCCACACGAACCAGTCGCAGTTTTTGCAGCAGTTGTTTTTCATTTAACTCCATTTCCTCCAGTTCTTCGAGAAGAAATTGAATGTAGCCAAAAGTTTCGCCAACCTGATCTGCAAAATCTTTTTCAATAGCAAGATGATTCCGTTTGTCAAATTCCTCCAGGTTTGACAGGAAGTTGGCAATATCATTGGCCATTCCGGCTTCGATTTGTTTGTTCTTAAAATTTAAGTCGAGCCCTATTACATAATCGTGGTCGGGAAATGCAATTTGGGTATGATAATACCAATTGAGGTTTGCGGGGTCTATGGGACCAAAATATGGTAGCATGTATTCTTGGATCGTCTTTACCTGGTTTGGCCATTCCTGCACTCTTATCCCAATTTGCCCATCAATGATCGCAAATTCTTTGGCACCCCATGGCCTTAGGGTTACTTCCTTTAAATTAGGATGCAACAACCCGGGGAATTTCGACGCCACCTTTTCATAAACTTCGTTGATATTGTTGGTTACCAGCCTGATCTCGGGATGATCGTTTTCGGCGTATTCTGCGTTTTCAAAAAGCATAATGCTGAGGTCGTCTTTACCTACTACACAAAAGGGATTACTGGTATGTAATTCGTTGTGGCCAATAGTAAATTCAAGGCAATGAATAAAGGTTTTTAGCGCTATTTGAATATCGGCGTAGAAGAGACTTGGAACCAGTTTAGTGAAATGCATGCTTTGTTATTTAAGTTATTGAGGCCTGTTCAAACAAAAATAACCTATTCCTTTACCTTTGATCTGAATTATTCAAGGGTCATCAAAACAAACACCATGAATCGAATTATTCTTGCTCTTATTTTAACGCTTAACATATCTGCAGTTAACGCACAACAGGATATGATGGTACGCGTAGCCGAAATAGAAGTACACCCGGAGTATCTGAGTGAGTACAGGGATATTCTTAAAGTGGAGGCAGCAGCTTCCATACAAAAAGAAACCGGCGTAATTGCCATCTTTCCTATGTTTGAACAAAAACAACATCATCAGATCCGTATTGTCGAGATCTATGCAAACAGGGATGCTTACGAAGCCCACCTCAAAACTGCCCATTTTCTGCATTATAAAACTGCTACCGCTAAAATGGTGAAGGCATTAAAACTGGTTGAAATGGAAGCTTTGGATAAACAAACCATGTCTCAGATCTTCAAAAAGCTGCAGTAAGCGGGTAATTTGATCTCAATTACAGACATTTGCACCTGGAAGGCAGGTGCCAACCACTCTAAAAAGATATATTCTTGGAAAATTCGATCAGTTTAAACAAGTTTATCAGCGATACGGGTTATTGTTCACGCCGCGAAGCAGATAACCTCATTACCCAGGGACGGGTATTTTTGAACAACCGGCCGGCCGTTTTGGGCAACCGGTATAAACCCGGCGACACTGTGGAGGTGGATGGCAGCATCATTACGGCCGCTAAAAAAGAAAAACGGGTATACCTGGCGCTCAACAAACCTACAGGTATCACCACTACTACCGAATTACACATCAAAGATAATATCATCAGTTTTGTGGGGTATCCCAAGCGGATCTTTCCCATAGGCCGTCTCGATAAAGATTCCGAAGGTCTTATCCTGCTCACCAATGACGGCGATATCATCAATAAGATCCTGCGGGCCGATAACAATCACGAAAAAGAATACATCGTACGGGTTAATAAACCCATCGATAGTTCTTTCATTCACCAGATGTCGCACGGAGTGCCCATTTTAGACACTGTTACCCTGCCCTGTAAGGTACAGCCAATGGGCCGGCAAACGTTCCGTATTACGCTTACACAAGGCCTCAACCGGCAAATCAGACGCATGTGCGAGCATCTTGGCTATGCGGTGGTAAGTTTACAGCGGGTTCGCATCATGAACATAAAGCTCGACAAACTGGCCGTAGGCAAATGGCGTTACCTCAGCGATGCAGAATTATCGATCCTGATGGAAAGCATATCCGACTCAAGCAAAGAACAAAGCGCTGCCAAACCAAAACCGGCTGCGCGCAGCAATAAAGGCAATTCATATATGCCCCCACCGCATAAACGCGAGTTTGCTCCCAATGCTAAAGAGGAAAAGGCTGATAAAGGGAAAACGACAAAACCTGTGACGTCCCTTAAAGGCGACAAAGAGCAGCCTGGTAAATTCAAAAGCACAAAGCCAGCCACAAAAGAAGGCCGACCTCAAAAAGGCAAAAAAGAGGAGAAACCCTGGAAAAGGGAAAATGCAACGCAAAAGCCTACACAGGCCCGGAACGGAAAACCCAACCGTCCTGAAAAGAACAAGGGCAAAGAGAAAGAGAACCACATGAGTAAAAAGGAAAAGCGGCAGGGCGCCGAAGGTTCTTTTAAGAATTATAGAAATAAGGGAAGGCGTTCTTAATTGAATGCTTTACTTCCCCTCCCTGAAATCCCTGGGTGTAAACCCTGTTTGATCCCTGAAATAGTTTGAAAAATAGGCATGATCAACAAAGCCAAGCTCATAGGCTATTGCCTTTACCGACATATCGGTTGATTGCAGCAGCCGTTTGGCTTCGAGGGTAATTCTTTGCTGTATAAGTTCAGTGGCCGATATCTTTAAATTCTTTTTACAAAGTATATTAAGATAGTTGGCAGAGATGTGCAGTTGTTTGGCGTAAAAAGAAACCGATTTCTGCTCTCTGAAATGCTGATCAATAAGCATGTTGAACGTCGCAAGCCTGGGATTCGATTGAAAAACTTTGAAGTCGGTAAAACCGGCCTCCGCTTCTTTGCTTACGATAGCGGCAATAACACCGGCCCGCGCACAAATGATACCCGGAAGCGAGTCAGGCGCTTTTAGTTCGTTCCTGATCTCATTAAACTCATACA
Organism: Niastella sp. OAS944; assembly: GCA_024809215.1. Classification (GTDB taxonomy): domain Bacteria; phylum Bacteroidota; class Bacteroidia; order Chitinophagales; family Chitinophagaceae; genus Niastella. The sequence continues at coordinate 176,161 of JANUBW010000005.1, forward strand.
GCAATAGTTTAAAAGCCGCATCGGTTAAAGGGATCACCGGGTTGTTTCGATAATTGGTATAAGAAAAGCGAAAATACGAAGCAAACTGCTCAAGGAAATTGGGCTCTATCATAAGCTGATACCCCGTTGTATTTGATTGTATATCCCACTTATGCACCTGCCCGGGGAACAACACATGTATTTGCCGGTTCTCAATTTGATAATCGCGAAAATCTATATTGTGTACGCCCTGTGCACGTTCGAACAATACAATGATAAAAAAATCGTGCTGATGTGGTTTGGCAATATGCCGTGCTCCATGCAGCTCGTTAAACAATAGCTCTTCCCGCCCTGCCAATTGCCCTTTTCTGAACTCATGAATGCCCACTATTGGGAATTGACTATTCTTTTCTAATACACGCATGTATTTCCTTTGTATAGGAAATATAATAAAAAAGCATGAATTGATCAGGCGATCCTGACCAATGCATGCTTTTACCAAAGTTTGAGCTGGTTACTTAGGTTCTTTATGTGTTGTGGGTGTATGCACAATATCGAAATAAACGGTTTTGTCGTTCGCATTTGTATAAACCCGGTATGTAAATTCCTGTTGGGTGAGTGTAAGTATATCCACTACGCGGGTAAACAATACCTGGCCGGCGGCATTCTTTGCTACGATCGTACGTGTTTTACCATCGGCAGAAACAGACCAGTCGCCTTGTGATTTTGGTGAATCGTCGAGGTTGTAAATACTGAATGTGCCATCTGTTCTAAAGTAAGCGAAGCCAACAAAGTTAACTACGTTAGCATCTGTTAATGCCACATTTTCTCCTTTGTTATTTTTTGCATTGGTAGTTTCCCAGGCTGTACTGGCCAGTGTTTCACCGGGTATCATTGGGGTTTTGTCATCGTCTTTGCTGCAGCTGAAAAGCAATACGGTACTTAGTACAGTTAAAAGAGCGAGGGTCAGTTTTTTCAATGGTTTCATTTTAAAAATTTTGATGGATCAAAGATAAATTCACCCGGCCCTCTTACCCTTGTAGCGATCATGCTGATGCTTGAAAGATTTATAACTGGTTATCCCTGACGCTCATAAAAAATAGATAAATGTGAGTTAATATGAATTCCTGTTTATTGCCTGAAGATAATATATACTATTTTGGCAGCGCGTTAATAACGTTAATCCCTAAATACCTATATGATTACCAGAAATTCAATTATCCCTGCCCTGCTATTCGTGTTTTTACTAAGTGCATTTAATATCGTAAAAGCGCAACCTGCGTACAGTTGGGCAAAGTATTTCGACAACGCTGATCCGATCGGAGTAGATGTAGATGCTGCAGGAAATGTATATACAACAGGTACGTTTTCCGGCACCGCCGATTTTGATCCCGGCACAGGCGCCCGGCTCCTTACATCAAAAGGTTTCGGCGATATTTATATTACGAAGTCTGATGCTTCGGGTAACCTGCTTTGGGCAAAAAGCGTGGGAGGAAAGGCTGCAGATTTTATCAGGGGCATAAAAGTAGACGCCGCCGGTAATGTGTATTTAACCGGCACTTTTAAGGACACGGTTGATTTTGATCCTGGCGCCGGTGAACATGTAATGATAGGCTCTACTACACCGCTTAACTACTATATATACATTTTAAAGTTAGATGCTGACGGCAACTTTGTATGGGCTAAAAGCCTTACCAGTAGCAAATCAGGTTTTGCCTGTGCCATAACTGTAGACGGCGCAGGCAACGTGTATACTACCGGCAGTTTTTATGAAATTATGGATTTTGACCCCGGTCCGGGAACTTATAACCTCGATGCCGGTACCGAATACAGTCAAGATATCTTCATTTTGAAATTAGATGCTTCAGGCAACTTAGCATGGGCAAAAAACATAGGGAGCAGTGGTGGCACCAACCAGGGGATAGGCATAGCCGTAGATGCAGTTGGCAATGTGTATACTACAGGTTACTTTACCCGAACCGCCGATTTTGACCCTGGTACAGGAATACAAAACCTTTATGGAGCGTCTGATAATGATATTTTCATTTTAAAATTAAATGCTGCCGGCGATTATGTATGGGCTAAAAAAATGGGCGACAACGGTGTGCAGAGGGGAGGCAGCATTGCAGTGGATGCCAGCCAAAATGTATATACCACGGGTTATTTTGAAGGCACAGTCAATTTTGATCCGGGCTCAGGGGTACATCAACTGATGTCAAATGGTAACGCCGACGTGTATGTTTCAAAACTTGATGCTGCCGGCGACTATGTATGGGCCGTTAGCGTAGGTAGTACCGGCACCGATGAGGGGCAAAGCCTGGCATTGGATAACCTGAACAACGTGTATCTCACCGGTAGGTTTATAAATGACGTTGATTTTGATCCGGGCACAGGAACCCATAACCTTACTTCAGCTGCAGGTTCGTCTGATATCTTCCTTTTAAAATTAGATGCTTCGGGCGCCTGGCAATGGGCTGCCAATTTAGGAAGCAGCGGCGAGGATAATGGTGTAGCCATTGCTGTTACGGCTAATGATAACGTTTACACGACAGGATCTTTTGAAGGCACCGTTGATTTTGATTTTGGCTCAGGCACACAGGAGCTTACCACTGTTGCTACGGGTGCTTATATTTTGCACCTGGTTCCCTCGCCTTTACCACTCACCTTATTAAACTTTTCTGCCATAGACAAAGAAACGGAGGTGCAGTTGCAATGGCAAACCAGCCAGGAAGAAAATACCGCTTCATTTACCATTGAAAGAAGTGCAGATGGTAAGAAGTATGAGAACATTGGCTCAGTAGCGGCTGCCAGTAATAACCTCGTAAACAATTATACTTATAAGGATGCTCAGCCTGTAACAGGCACTGCTTTTTATCGCTTAAAGATGATAGATAAAGATGGACGGTTCACCAATAGCCGCATGGTTTCGGTAACAAGAAATGGCCGTGCACAACCCTTACAGGTATCGCCCAGCCCCGCAAAAGAGTTGCTGAATGTACAGGCTACCGGTACGGAAACTGTGCAGCTTCAGATCACTGATGCAACCGGCCGCATATGGCAACAACAACACATAAACCTGAACGGTAAAACGTCTGCCTCTATAAATATTCAGGCGCTGCCCGCGGGCGTTTATTACTTATTAGTGAAAGGAAAACAAATACAACAGGTACAACAGTTCGTAAAACAGTAACAACTAAATAAGAGGCCCTCCCGATACATCCGGAGGGCCTTTTGATTTATAATAATTACCATTTGAATCCAAAATCACGCCGCTTGATCTTGCACATACGGCCATCGGGATGATGGAACACCACCCCTTCTCCCTTGAAGGTTTCCAGGAATTCTTTTATCGCTTCGAAAGTCCGTGGAAATTCGGGGTAGTTGATGTCGCCATGGGGCACCAGTATATGATCGGCTACATCGTCTTTATTGCTATTCACCTTGGGGCCTATTAATTCGTATGTACCATCGGGTACGGGGTTGCCTAATGTGGCAAAACTATTGTGCCACCCTTGCATAAAATATTTATCTTCTTTTGCAGCAGTAACTTTTAACCATCCGGGCCAGTGACCTGTAATGGGATCAGGGTCCTGAGCAGGAATAAATCCATCGGGTGGTGTTTTACCTTGTTTTGCATCGTACCTTTTAAAGAGTATTCCATCTTTTACGAGGCAACAGGTACCATCCCATTTATGGGTAGCAATACCTTCCCCTTCTAACACCCATTCACAACCGGGTGTTACTTCGTTTTTTGCAGGGTTGTTCGGCAGGCTATTCTCTCTTTTGAATAGCGTTGGGATCTTCTTCATGTTTCATTGATTGTTATATGCATAAAAAAAAGCACCGACGGTACCGCCGGTGCTTCACAATGTTATATAGTTAACATCATACCATAACACACCGGGTACCCGAAGGATAGCCACAGAGGAAGTTTTGATATGATGTCATAAATTTCATGGGTGCAAAATTAGAAAGTTTTTAAAAGGATCAAAATTTATTTTTAGAAAGAAAAAGTCTCATTATCAACTTTATCATCTCTATTAACCTATTCAACTTTTTCTTCGCGCAGCGCCAGCGTAGCAAGGGGCCCTTGTCAACTTGTTAACTTGTCAACCAACTCCTCAAACCAAGGTAACTAGGTATTTTCCTTCGTGAATAACTTTTCCTTATCATGATATTGATTACCAATGCAAACTTCTCTACATTTGCGGCACCATAACCTAAATCCTTTATGAAACACATAACTACCGCCCTACAACCGACATACGCACTATTTATCTACTGTTGTAATTCCTTTAATTTATAAGTCTTCCCCTTCTTCAATCATCTTATGAAACCCAACCGTTTTAAAATACTGCTTTAACCCGGGCAGATCCTGGAAACCTACGCTTGCTAATCATTATTCGTTAATTAATATTAAACCATGAAGAAGTGTTTACTTTTTTTGTGGCTGGCACCCTTGTGTTTGCACGCGCAAATGCAAATGAACAGCTACAACCCTGGAACCTCCTTTACCTGTATTGCCGTTGACTCCAATTACAACATTTGGGCAGGAAGAAGTAACGGGGTTTATCAACTCAACAAATCGGCCAATGCCACAACGTTTACAGCGCTGGCGGGCACCTCTAACTTTAACGTACAGGCCCTGGCAGCCGACCATTGGGGTTATATTTGGGCCGGTCACAATGGTCGGGGCGGCAGCACCGCCGCCGGTGGTGGCATTGAACAAATTCCCATTAACAACCCGGCGGGATTGACGCATTATTCGCCCGATAGAAATGCCCAATGTTTTACCTATCTGGCGCGTAATGGTATTGCCACCCTCAATTGCGCCGGTTTGGCGGTAGATTCCAATGGTTCTGTATGGAGTGCACATAAGTATCACGATCTCACTTCAAGCCCGGACTATATTGTAACACCGGGTACTTTTTCTTTCAACAATATGGCCACGCTTGGTTTTGTTTCGCGTGGCACCTGGCAGGATTATATTAACGGAGCAGAACCCGGCGAGCTTCCTTATCCCGCATATACCTGTAACCCCACGGTATCACAAACGCCGCAAACCCGCAACGTATATTGCGTGGCAGCAGGTAAAAACGAAGCGTGGATCAGCGTAGGTCCTTATACCAGTAAATCAGGTATTTCTTTCCCGGCCCGTGTGCTGAAATACAACCTTGATGCCACTTACACCGGCGTTTCCGCAGATTTTGCTACACTCGGTATTCCGGCCGGCGGCATATTCAACGGCTTGTGGCTTACGGCTACCGGTGATCTGTGGGTTACCATGAGCGCAGGTAAAGGTTTTGCGGTTCGCCGTAAAGGCAACTGGACGTATGTTAACACCGCCAATCTTTCCTGTATCTTTCCTGCGGGCGCCAGCATCAACGCCAACGCTATCTGGGGCAATCGCCTGGGGCAGGTATTTATAGGTACCAATAAAGGCCTGATCGTTTACCACGGCAGCGGTTCTGTAAACAGCAAAAGTTCTTACACATTTTACACAGCGGCTACCCATGGCCTTATCAGTGATAATATCCTGGGCGGTGTTTCTGAAAAAGATTCCATTCAGTGGATCGCTACCAGCAATGGTATTATGAGCAGCACATTAGGCAGGAATTATCCGCTTATTAAAGACACAGCCGATTATCACGTATGTAACCTTCATGCGATAAACGATATTGAGGCCCAGAGCGAGCAGGATGTTACCGGCCGCAAGGATTACCACATCTATCACGTGGAAACAGAAGTTTGTACTACCACCGGCCCCAATGGCGGCAACTGTAATGCAGAATATGTGTACAAGCTGATGAAGGGCAACGTTAGCCTTACCGCCCCCACTCCTTTCGACTTTCCCTATGATGTGCTGGGAGTCGTTATGCTGAAAGCTGCCAATAAGAATACGGTGGCAGATATGGTGTACCGGCATGTGAGTGCGTTTGACCCGGCCACTATGGAAACCAACAGCAACGGCGGCATCAAATACATATCGCAGGTGCTTGATGGAACCTATCTCGCGCTGCACAATACCGCGCCCTCCAATAAAAAAGTTCCCTGGTTAAGCGATCGTGTAGACAAAGATTTTCGGGCTTTCTGGATGCTAAAACAAAAAGCGGATAACCCGGATTCCGTGGTAGCCTGTCACACCTACAATTTGTACAATAGCCAGCTATTTATCAATGACCGCGTTCTTTACGACCGCACGTTAGATAATTGGGTTTGTGGTAACCAACTGCGCGATACCCGTTACGACCAGGTATGGATCTATCCGAATGATAAGGACCTCACGTTTACAAACTATACACAGCCCGGCCACTTCCTGTCGCCCGGCAAAGTATTCCGCAGTGTGGTGGAAGAATGCGGTAAAGTAAAGATCGTAACGGTGGGTACCGGTTTAAGTTATTGCGGCAGCGTTGGCACCGGAGAAAATAATGCCATCGGCAATATCATCGTTGGTTCCATCCTGTTTAAAAATATCGATCTGCGGTTAAAGAAAACATTTGAGGCCGGTCACTAATAAAACACTATTATCATGAAACAACTATTCATTACCATACTGGCGCTGTTTACCATCGCTATTGCCGGACACGCGCAACCAGCGGAATTATTTTCCAGGACATGGAAGGTAGAAAAACAGGTGGATGTACTGCGCGGTTCAGAAGTTGCCACCATATTCCACAAGGATTCTGTAAACAATGTAGCTAACTATGCAAGTCTGAAATACAACTTCTTTAACAACGGAACTTATACGATCACGTCAGACAGCACCTCTTACCAGGGAACCTGGGCTATCAATGCAACGGGCGATTCAACGATCATCGATACGGTCCCATTTTTGTTGACCGAGCTTTCTGCCGCCCGTTTCACTACCCGCGGCTTTACGCTTACCGAGGCAGACGCTAGCGGCACCCTTGACAGCCTGTTTTCATACGTTACCTTATACCCCATGGCTGCCTTGCCCGTAAGCCTGTTGTCTTTTAACGGCCAGTATAACAACAACCAGGTAAAGCTAACCTGGTCAACAGCACAGGAGCAACAAAACAAAGTGTTCGAGGTGCAGTACAGCGCCAGTGGTTACGATTTTGAGACCATTGGCACTGTGGCTGGTAATATGAACAGCAACCAGGTAAACAGTTATCAGTTCAATACCACGCATTACCAGTTGGGTAAGAATTTTTACCGGTTGAAACAGGTTGATGTTGATGGTCGTTCAACTATTTCTTCTATTGCAACCATTTTAATAGACCAGCAAACGGTTATCAGTTTGGCGCCCAACCCGGCATCAACCAAATTGAACCTGTCGGTTGCCCAGCCGGTAAATGGCAGGTTGCAATTAACGATAACTACCATTGCCGGCCAGCAGGTATGGGCAACCACACTTACTGGAAATACAAGCATTACTGTTATAAATTTGCCTGCTTTAACAAGAGGGGTGTATGTTGCTACTATTATGAATAGCAAAGGTGAGAAGCTGTTTGTTAATAAGCTGGTGATCCAATAAAATATATGTTACCGGTTACCAGGTACCGGTTGCCAGGCTAAGCCCGGTAACTGGAAACCGGAAACCGGTAACTCTTTACTAAGGTTTATGAGAAAGTATCTAGGTACCCTGTTTATAGTCCTGATTAGTTGCTGTTCCCTAATGGCACAAACCGCCGATTTTTCTATAAACAAAAGAGAAGGCTGCGTTCCGCTTGGTGGCGTAAACTTTACCGATCTTTCAACCGGAGGTACGGTGGTGCGCCGCGACTGGAACCTGGGCAATGGGACGATCATCAACAATGGCGCCGCTACAGTAGGCACCAACTATTTAACAGCCGGTACTTATACCGTTATCCTTACCGTTACTTTTTCAAATGGTGATGTAAGGGTGAAACAGGATATTGTAACGGTACATCCAAAACCGGTGGCCGCTTTTACCGGCGATGACCTCGCAGGCTGTTCACCCCACACAGTAAACTTTACAAACCAGGCCACCACGGCAACCGGTTCCATTACCAATTATCTGTGGGACTTTGGCGCCGGCGGCAGTTCTATCCCAAACCCTTTGTTTACTTACACCAACAATGGCAATTATAATGTATCGCTGATAGTAACCAACAACTGGGGCTGTAGCAGCGATGCCGCTATTAAAACCCAATACATTCAGGTATACCAGAAGGTTACTGCCTCTTTTAACATTCCCGCTAATTCCAGTTGTGATATACCTTTTACCACCAGTTTTGTAAACACCAGTACAGGCGGCGGAACAATAACGTATTTATGGGATTTTGGCGACGGTCAAACCTCAACCGATGCCAACCCAACCCATACTTATGCCAGTACAGGCGCTTATACCGTTACGCTTACTGCAAAGAACGGCACTAATTGCACCAATACCACTGTTCGTAGTAATGGCGTGCTGGTTGGTAAACCAACCGTTTCTATTACCGCGCCCGACACCGTATGTTCAGGCGCAACCACAACCTTATATGGAAATATTACACCAGCAGCTTTTATCAGTACGGTAAAATGGTTATTCCCCGATAACAATGCCATACAATACGGACAAAACGTTTCGCATACATTTGCCACCCCCGGCGATTACGACATTATGATGATCGCATATAATGCTGCCGGGTGTAACGATACTGCCCACCACATTATTAATGTTCGGCCCAAATTGCAGGCCGACTTTTCTATGGATAAAACCGTTGGCTGTAGTATACCTTTTACAGTTCAGTTCACTAACCTAAGCAATCCACCTGATCATTTAAAATACGACTGGAATTTTGGCGATGGCATACACGATGCCACTGAAAGTCCCACGCATACCTACACCAATTTTGCAAATTATACAGTAACGCTTACTATCACCGATACCCTCACTGGTTGCACTACTTACATGCAAAAGCCCGGTATTATAAAAATTCAGCAACCGCAGGTTGACTTTACCTATACCCCGCACGATGGGTGTAAGCCATTGCCTGTAAAAGCCACGGCACGAATAACCAACCTGCTTGACCCTATTGTTAGCTATGAATGGGATTTTGGCGATGGTTATACCACAAGCACAACGGTTGACAATGCCACGCATGTTTACACGGGTGCCGGTGGTTATTTCATTACACTAAAGATCATTACCGCCCAAGGTTGTACGGTTAGTTCAACTGCCAAACCGGTAACCATAGCCGATCTCTGCGACGACGATGGTTCAGGTGGCGGCGGAGGCGGTGGAGGTGGTGGTGGCGGCTTCACCATTGGCAAAACCTGTAGTGATAAATATACCCTCACTCTCACCGATACAGTAGCCAACTCAGTTCCGCTTAGCTGGGATTTTGGCGACGGTTCGCCATTGTATACTACACCGCCGTTGAATCCTGTTGTTCATGCTTACCCCAATACAGCCACCAAATATGTAGTGGAGGTTACCCGCAGGGATCTGCTCACCGGTAACGTTTCTACAGGCCGTGTACGGGTGGTGATCATAGATGAACATCCCAATTTTGTTCCCGATGTTACCGACATCTGTAACAACAAAACCGTGAATTTCCGTACCATCGGCATCGATAGTTCGCTTATTGCCAAATACACCTGGGATTTTGGCGATAGTACCGTGCGCCAGGTTATCAATAACAGAAATTATTACAACACATACGGTCTGTATCTCAATGGCAATACCTCTCACCAATACACAGATACAGGCGTGTTTTATGTAAAGCTCATCATTGAAGATAAACTGGGATGTGTTGATTCATTTCAATATGCAGTGCCCATAACGGTGAAAGGGCCGGCCGCTGGTTTTACAGGCACACCGCTCACTACCTGCGACCCTACCCTGCTTGTAAACTTTACCGATACCAGCAAACAAAACGGCAGTACGCCCATTATAGAATGGAGCTGGAATTTTGGCGATGGTTCGCCGGTATATACCACCACACAGGATACCGCGCTTTCGCATACGTACAGCAATAACAGTTATGTACGATTTTACACCGTATCGCTAACGATAAAAGACGCCATTGGTTGTACGGCGCAGGCCAGCTATACCAATTATGTAAAAGCGTATAGACCCAAGGCATCTTTCTTTAGTTACGACACGCTGAAGTGCGGCAGTACCAGTGTATATATGTACAACTATTCAAATGCTTATAATGCCACTTATAAATGGGATTTTGGCGATGGCGCCAGCGCTACCAGCTATAATGCTTCACATACATACAGCACAACCGGTCAATATGATATTAAGCTGGTGGTGAAAGATGAGAATGGTTGTATGGATAGTATTACCACACCTGCCTATATAAAACTGGTAAAACCTAAAGCCGAATTCAGCGCAAAAGATACCAGCAACTGTGCGCCTGTGGGTGTGTTGTTTGCCGATAGTTCAACCTATGCCAATAAATATGTATGGGATTTTGGCGATGGCGGAACCGGCTCTACCGATAAAGATCCGGCACGCCATATTTACCCACTGCCCGGCTATTACCCGGTAACGTTACACATTACCGGTGTAAGCGGCTGTCTTGATTCCATAACAAAGATCATTCACATAAAAGGACCTATCGCCCAGTTGCATACCGGCGCTGCTATAGGATGTGCACCTTATACCCTACCCTTACAGGTAACCGGCAGTAACATCAGCACCTATGCATGGGATTATGGCGATGGCACACCGGTAAGTCCTTCCATAGCCGACTCTATAGTGAACCATGTGTACCCGCTGGCTGGGAAGTATCTGCCCAATATTGTTTTGATCAGTCCGGAGGGTTGTCCGTTTACATTAAAAGCAACGGATAGTATTATTGTTGATTCGGCGTTTGCAGCATTCTCTATTGACCGCCCCCTGCGTTGTTTTAATGACCGGGCTGTACAATTTACCGGCCAGTCAACCACTGCATTTGGGGCCGTATCGTACCAATGGTCGTTTGGTGATGGACAAACATCCACCCAGGAACATCCTTTACATACCTATGGTACCGATGGTGAATATGATGTAAGGCTTATTGTGAACAGCTTTTATGGCTGTGCCGATACGCTTACTTTGCCCAAAAGCGTACAGGTACATCAGCAACCTGTTGTTGCTTTTAAAGCCGATAGCCTGTATTGTTCGCCGGCCTTGCGCATATATAACAACAATAGCACAAGCGCCGATCCGGTGGCTAAATATGCCTGGTATGTGAATGATCAGCCCACCACTTCAACACCAGATCTGTCTTATGCTTTACCAGCTGGTATTCACCAGCTGGCCCTGGTGGTAACTACCGATGCCGGTTGTATCGATTCGCTGGCAGCCCGGGTTACAGTAGATTCTATAGTGGCCGGCTTTACCATAGACCGCGCTATTCGTTGTGGTGACGACCGCACCATAACATTTACCAATACATCACAAGGTCATTTTGGTGTAGCTTCTTATAACTGGGACTTTGGCGATGCCAATGGCGCTACCGATGTAGATCCTGTTCATACCTACGCTACTGCAGGTTTGTATCCCGTTAAAGTGCAGGCGATAAGTACAACAGGTTGTACGGCCGATTTTACGGCAGCTACGCCCATAAAGATCTTTACAAAACCGGTGATCCAAATAAATGGAGATGTTGAGAAATGTGCTGAACAATCAATCAACTTCCAGTCAGCCATAAGTTCAGAAGATCAGATCATTCAATATAGCTGGACGCTCGATGGCAACGCCATTAGCAGTACAGATGCCGCTACTTATTATTTTAATAATGCCGGCTTATACAAACTGGCATTTACGGTAGATACCAAATACGGCTGCCAGGTAACCGACGACACGGCCATTACCATACATGCATTGCCGGTGCCTGCCGCTTCACCAAAAGATACAACGGTTTGTATTGGCAGCCTGGTGCCCCTACAGGCGCATGATGGGGCGCAATATAGCTGGCAGCCGGTTGTTGATATGCAGCATGCAACTACTGCAACGCCTGTTGTAACTGCGTTACAGGCAATGAAATATTATGTTACCGTTACCAATACTTTTGGCTGTGTGCAAAAAGACAGTGTGCGCATTACGGTAGATGAAAAAGTATTGCTGCAACACAGCAATGATGTGTTGATCTGCCGTGGTGATGAAACCCGGCTCACCGCCAGTGGTAATACCAATCGCTGGGAATGGACGCCGTTGTCAGGTTTGAACAATGCAACCAGCGCTTCAACAAAAGCATCGCCCCAACAAACAACCAATTACCAGGTGGTAGGCTTTAGTCGAAATACTTGCAAGAACGACACCGGCTTTGTGCTGGTAACCGTGGCCGATCTTCCCATAGTTGACCTTGGCCCCGATCGTACATTAGACGCCGGACAGGTTATTACCTTAGCACCAACGGTGAGCACAGATGTTGTGAATTATAGTTGGTGGCCGGCTACCGGTTTAAACTGCACTACCTGTAAAACGCCACAGTTTGTTGCAGATAAAGATATAGCATATCGCCTGCGCGTTACCACACAATACGGTTGTACCTCGGAAGACGAAGTGCGCTTTACTGTTGCCTGTGGCAAAGGCGCCGTGTATATACCCAATGCGTTTACACCCAATGGCGATGGGAAGAACGAACGGTTCAACGTAAAAGGCTACGGTATACAACGAGTGAAAAGCTTCCGCATCTTCAACCGCTGGGGACAGGTTGTTTTCAACCGGGAAAACTTTTTACCCAATGATCGTTACACCGGTTGGGATGGCACAATTAATGGCCGCATTGCCGAGCCGGGCGCTTATGTATATATTGTTGAAGTGACCTGTAATGAAGGTAAGCCGGTGGTGGTAAAGGGAACGGTAATGTTGATACGGTAAAGGTTTTGAGTGTGACAAACAGCGCGAAATACAATAATTAATGTGTTGATACGTTCACTCTGCCAATACTAATGAATACCTCACCAAATTGGCCGATGATTCATATATAGGAGTTTTTTCCTGTTATGAAAGGCCCGATGAGCTTTCAGCACAACATGTAAGAAAATTAAAGATCAGGAGTAAAGTAAGCGACGAAGAATTTGAGTATACACTAACTCATAATTCGGTAATGTTGTTTTCGGTGACAACCAATACAAAGTGGCTTCATAAAATTGTACTGGATGCTGCCCCGGATCCCAATTCTTTGGTTGCAGATAATAAATGGTTAGGCATAACCTTTCGAATGTCAAAAACGTATGTTCAGTTTAAAGATGGCGAACCTTATTTCGCTAATGGGAAACCATTGGAGCTGGCAAACAAGGAGCAGGAAATGGAATTTTTTAAACTGCGCGGTCAGGAGAACAGAAGTATGGATTTTGTTTATCCTGAGCTTGCGTATACATTGAATGTGGCCGATAGGTTGATGCCGGAGGGTAGTCGTTGATTAGAATCAATATTAGCAGCAGATATGAGAACTTAAAGCGCAAAATATTGAAACGTTCAGATATTTTTATATTTTTCACTTTATGAGTTTTAAATCTGAAATACAAAAGCTGATAAATGATAACCTCCAAACCTACCAGCAAAGCCATGATCGCTTTATTGCAGATTATAAACATGAATTAGAGCTTACAAAAGAATATAATGGAAGACAACTGTTAGAGTTACTGCAAAATGCCGATGATGTTGGATCTGATAGAGTTCGCATTGAATGGAATAAGGTTACTCAAAAGCTTATTATTAGCAACAAAGGCAACCCCTTTCAGGTTGGTGGAATTAAATCGTTAATGTTGGCCAATCTAAGCACAAAGATTAGCGCAGGCTATATAGGTAATAAAGGATTAGGCTTCCGTTCGATTTTAAATTGGGCCAAAAAAGTTGAAATCCGCAGCAATGGGTGCCTCATTACTTTTTCACCAGAGATAGCAACAGATGTTTTCGAGAACCAATTAAAACTCTCTGAACAGGAAAAACAAGATATCCGAAAAAAATATGGTCTTACTCAACAAACAATTCCATTACCGATATTGGCAGTCCCGTCTATAGAGGAAATTGAACTAACAAATGAATGGACCACCTCAATTGAGATCAAATATTATAAGGATTTTGAAGAGGATATTCACAGTCAATTGAAGGAATTAAAGGAAGAGATTCTTTTATTCTTGAATAATATTCAAAGTATAAATATTCAAGAAAACGAAGGCTCAATTGTGCTTGGCAGCCAAAAAGAATTGACTGCCGATTATGAAATTATTCAAATAAAAGAAAAAAAGTGGAGGGTGTTTTCATTATCCAATGTTTTGCCAGATATTTATCAGGACAAAAGCAAGGAGGAAAAACAGTCCTATAATTTAAAAGTAGCATTCCAGGAGAATCTTTCAGATAATTACAAAAAATTATTCAACTTCTTTCCAACGCAAGTGTCCATCTCCTTACCTGCAATCATACACGGCACATTTGAATTAAACAGTTCAAGGAATCATTTAAATGATTCGAAAAAAAATGAATACATTTTAAAGGAACTTGTAGAGTTATTAAGACATTGTGCTATATTTCTTACAAAAGAGAAAGTCGATTGGAGGCCGTATAAATTACTTACTCCTGTTTCAAAATCTTCCGATTCCAAGCTCATTGAAGACTTTTATACCAGGCTAGAGGATATCAAAAAAACAGAATCTATTTATCCTTGTATATATAATCATTACAATGATCTTATTAATGTTGTCTATTATAGTGAAGAGTTTAACGGCTTCATGCAGCAGCATTTCGGCCAATATTTCCCTGAAATGTTAATACCGACAGGTAACCAAATTGACGACACATTTAATGGCAAAGTATATGAACATTATTCTTTCGTAGAAAGAATAAATGACCTGTCAGGCTGTATAGCAGATTTACATTTAAGGGCAGAACTCATTGTTCAAATGGCCAATAATAACAACATTAGTGAAGATCAGGGCAAATTCTCATTGTTGGTTAATGAAGCATCTGAGATTATATCTAAAGACAGTTTGGCTTTCACTCCAGCTGTAAGATCTGATGAAATGTTTAGCATACCTAAGTCTGTGAAGATTGATTTTATGAAGTTGGAACTTTACGACTTACTTATTGGGAAACTTGAATCGCGGTTTGATAAAAGCGAGCTTCGTTCCAGAGAGTTACAACGAATTATAAAAAGAATTGTAAACATTCAGCCATATGACAGCAATAATGTTATTGAAAAAATAATTACGGGCACAAAAGATGCATTAAAGGTGCGAAAGCAGCCTGAACAACTAAGTATAATCCAGGAGATGGTTTCGGCCCTTTACGCTAATTATAAGACATTAGACAACAAAAAAGAAAAGATAAATTTAGTTGCCCCTCCGCTAATTTCAAAATCAAGGGCTGTGGTAGACTCAGATGAATTATTTCTTAGCGAAACATATCCAGCAGGGGAAATTATAACTTTAATTTACGAAAATCATTTGAGTGATGATGAATACCTTGCGGAAGTCAATTACTGGAATTTAAACCCGGAAGAAGATTCGTTGATAGAGAATTTTTTTATATGGTTGGGGGTAAATAAGTTTTCCCAAACTTACTCAATTGCTTATAAAGATGATCAGAAATTGCAATCTTATGTGGATTTTCTATTTGATCGGGATGTTGATTATTCAGAAGATTTTAGAGTAAGCAGGATTTCAAAAGATTTAAGTTTAACCGGTATTTTGAATTTTGAAACGATCAGAAAGCTCAAATTGAGTCACATCATATTACTTGCATTAAAAGATAGCGTTATTCGGCTATATCTTGAGCAGAATGAGCAGACAATCGATTGGCAATATAATTATTGGCGAAAATTGTATTCCCAATTTTCCTATATACGATACCAGTTTATATCTTCTGGTCTTTTTGTAAATTATATTCTTGAGGAAGGTAGTGAGCAATTAAACAAATTGATAAATAACGATTTTCTTTTAGATTATTCATTCTTCGAAAATTTAGGTTTCAATAAGGCTGAGGTCAAAGCAATACTTATAAAACTTGGAGCAAAAGAATCATTTGATGAGCTTAAACCAGAAAGTATTTACAATATTTTACATGTCATACCTCAAAAGGACGAATCAAAGAGTGGCAGATTAACTCAAACAATCTATAAAGCAGCTTTAGATAGCCTCGTAAAACAAAACTCGAATATTTCTGTTCCCCAAAAATTATTGCTATACGCCAAAAAGGGGGATAATGGAGCATACCTTCCCAATAATGAAATATTTTATTCCGACAACCCCATGTTGCCGCAAAAAATATTAAATACGTTGCCTATATTAAATCTGCAGAAACGGGCAGGAGAAGATCATGTTGAACAATATTTAGGGGTGAAAAGTTTGCGAGGGTTTAAAGTAACACTTAACGAAAGTAAATTGCAATTAAGCGCCATCAATGACGATATAAATATAATGATCGAAGATATTAAGCCTTTTCTTTTGGCTTATCGATTCAGTTCGCCCAATGTTAAAAAGAGCATTTCAGATGTGGATACCAAAAAAAGAGAAGCAAAACTATTAAAGCAATTTAAGATTAATATCGTAGTACAATGCTATTTTAAATTTGGTGACTCTGAGGAAATTACTGTTGAAGAGAAAGAATTTATTAATATAGATGATACATTCTACTATAAAACTACAGCCGTAACAACTGCGGAAAGCCTAAAAAAGAATTCCTTATTCTGCGATGCTTTTGCCGAGATGATGTGCATAATATTTAAAGTAAATGACTTAAAAAACGATTTTAGGCAGCTTTTCAGAAATGACTTGCATGATACCATCCATGTGGCAAATCAGGATTTGGGAAAAGATAAAATAGATGAAGCATATAATTTGCTGGGAATTTCAAGAACAGAAATAAACTTTTGGAAAAACATATTCAGATTAAAGCAAAAGCATCTAGAAGATTTTGTTGATAATTTCGAGACGCTTAAGCAAAAAGTGAGGAACTCCTTGGGCATTAACCTATCTGCTAATTACTCAAAAGCCGACATGGAGAACTTCAGTAACAAAGAATCATTTGACTTGATATGTCAGCTTTGTCGAGAATTAAATTTACAGGTTAATCAGATACTTTTGAACGGGCTTTTACAATGGCACCGTGCTCAATATGTTGCGGGGATCAAAGATCTTGAATTTGTATTTAATCAGTTGTTGTGGGAAAAGTTAAGGGATAATGTAACGGAGCAAAAATATTACATCGCTATTTTAAATAAGTATAAAAACGGGCTTATTAATGAAATGAAAGAAATTATTGACGAGGGAAAATACCAATTGACGATTGAATATCAAAAAAATCTGAAGACCGAAATATTATCTCGCTTTCATATAAATCTAGATCAAGAATCTTTAGAAAAGAAAACAATCTCCAATTTATACAACAAGTTATTACAACAATACAAAATTGAGGAAATTGATCTGCCAGAAGAAATAAGAAGTTTGTTATACTTTGAAGGCAATAGTTCAGTAATTGAAGAATGTTTAAAACAACAGTTATCTTCCGACGGAAACAAAGATGATTCAACAGAAAGGGATGAATTGATTGGTGAGCTCTTTAATGCATCCATAACAAAAAATACAACAAAAGTTCCATGGCCAAGTAGCCCGTCAGGAAGTAACTGGGTTCACTCATCATTGAATGATAAAGGTAAAAAACGTGCGGGTAAAAATGCAGAAAGACTTGTATATAATACATTGAAAAGTAAATACGGAGAGGAAAACGTTAAATGGGTTTCAGGAAATTCAACAACTCCCCATAAGAGCGATCAACTTCATTACGACATTGAATATAAAAATGAAGACGGTAATTGGAAATATGTAGAGGTTAAATCATTTAAAGAAGATAGGTTTATAATTTCAGGCCCGGAAAAGGAAAAGGGATTGGCTGAGCCTGATAAATATGAAATAGCCCTTGTAATGGATAAGACGATTTATATGGTGAATGATATATTTCAATTTAAAAAAGGGGAATCATTTGACAATAACTCAAATTTTGTAGCATATCCCAAGGATTTTTTCTTTGTGTTCAATGTGGCGGGTATCCAATCTACTGATCCATTTTCACCAAACCAAGAGTAGAATGTTAGAATTACAGGTATAACCGTAGGTATTTCACGCCTGCCGCGGTCAATAGTTATCTTGCAATACAGCACTGCCGAACTAAACCGACGCATTGCTTGTATGATCCTTCATCATGCAGCACCGGGCGCACACTTTGTTGCGTTGCAATGACGCGTTTCCGGCGCGTTTCCTCGCATTGCAGATTACATAAACCTGACCGCCGAAATGGAATGTCACTTTGCAGCGCCGAAATGTGACGTTGCAGCGCTGCACGGAGTAACAAACGCGCCGTTGCCTCACATTGCAGGCGCGCTACGCGCTCCCTCTGCGCTGCAAAGAGCTCTTGCTGTTCTGCAACGCCACGTCGCAGTCACACTTCCACACGTTGCAGTACAGCAATGACGTATAGTTGCACTGTAACGAGTCATTGCAGTACAGTTTATTGCTATAACAAACGTGTTTACTCTTTCTGCGCAGCCTACAACATGAGGCATCAACACTGAACATACTTAGAACGTAGCGTTTACGCCAGGTAGCGTGCCTGCAAGCTCAGCAAACACGTTGACATGCCCTTCTGGCAAGCCTGCAGCCTCACGTAACGCGCCATCACCGTCACCCTTCAACACAACAACGTCTTCCTGCAGCACTGCAATGACCAGAAAACAACCAACAACGTTCCGCACCAATTATACCGATTGGTATATTGGCTCAGACTGTGTACAAACAACCGGTTAAACAGTTGATTTGCATTTATTTGCGTGAAATATTGCCATCACCCCTCTATTTGCTTATTTTTGACCCATGACTGAAGAACAACATGTATTCAAAAAGATAGGGCTAATGGGCGACCGCGTATTGCGGCTGGCCGCAGTAGAGCTTTGTAATGAAATTATAGATAACAGGTATAAAGCTCCTGAAATTATCGATTACCTGTGTAGCAACCGGGTATTTGGCCTTATAGCCAGAATGAAGAAACTGCAGGCGCATAAGGATGATCCTGAGGTGAAGGGAAAATCAAGACAATTGGCAAATGCTTATGAGTATTCAATAGGTAAACTTTATTATGAAGATAAAGTAAAAGCAATAGCCACTGCGAGAGAAGACCTGGCTCATTTTTATGAGAACCAGGACCAGTATTATGTGAAGAAGGAGGCGTAAGCTGTTTCCATAAAGAATGAACCCTTCAGGTCTGGTGATCTGAAGGGTTTTATATTACTAAGCTAACTAACACACACAAACAAATACCCTCGCCATAAGTAACAGCGAAATGAAGTGTAATAATTGAATATTTATTAAATACAGATTACCAGACCTGGTATATTTCCCTTGAGCCGGTCAAATACATTTCATGGTACCCCGCCATTTTTTCTTTCATTTTTTTCATCAGCTCTTCGTTGTTCTTCTGTTCTTCCCAACTTCTTTCATAAGCAGTAAGGTTATCATACTGGCTTACCATTATTACCCGGTTGTACTGACCCGTCATATCGGTCATAACACTTACAAATTCCTTGCTTTCTGTCATTACTTCTTTAAACAGTTTCGCCAGTTTAGACGCATTACCTGGTTTGCAAATAAAAATGTCGTGTACTACGATCATGATTAAAAAGTTTAATATAAAGTTAAGCCGGAAGTTAATATCCCCAACTTCCGGCTTATAACTATAAATTTTACTTTGTTATGTATCCGAATAATCCTTCTTTTTCATCATCGGGTCCGGCAGCAAAATAAAGCCTGTTAGGGTCAATGGTTGAAGTGGCAGGAGGAAACATAATAGCCCATAACCCTTCTATTTCTATTGGTTGGCCTTGGCCCCTGAGTTGTCCCAGGAATTTTCCCTTTAAACTATAGGCATTGATATGGCCATCGCCAAAATTACCAACCAATATGGCAGGTTGGTTTTGGCCGTCTTCATCACTAAAGAATGTATCTGGCGCCTGAGCCACGCCCCATGGGGCATTTAATTGCTCGCGCGAAGCAAAACGTTGTTCAAGCATGCCATCGGCATTGTATATATCAACAAAGCCCTTGCCGGGGCCTTTTTCTTCTTCCCCATCGCTGCCAACTTTGGCGTATAGTACATATAATTTGCCGCCTACATTCTGAATATTGAACGGAGCGTAACCTGCAGGAAGATTGGGATCGCTAAAAGGCAAATTCACTGATGCGAAATCTTTATCCCATACATCAATTTTACCAGTAGCAAAATTGGCCGCATACAGGCGCCAGGCTTTTGCATCGTTTTGCGCCATGGTAACGCCGGTGTATACTGAACCTGCATTGTTTTTTATCACCAATGCGTTATTGCCTGCAGCGCCGTTCCAGCCCGAAAGAATACCATCAACGCCAACGAAAAAGAAACGGCCTGCTGCGTTGTTCGATAATTTGAAGTCGGCAGCGCTTGTGTCCATGTTAGCCACCTGACCTGTTGGATTGCCGCCTGTAGCGCCACCCGGCGAAGGAATGGCCACTTCGGGACGGGCAGCAAGCATGTTACCATCGCGATCGTAAACTGCCGATACATGTCCCTCCTGCGAAGAAACCCAGGCAATACCACTTGCGCTGAATGCAATACCCCAGGCATTGAGAAGGTGGGCGTCAATATGGGCCGGCTTGTATTCATCATTATTGCCCACAAGATTTACCTGGTTGTAATCTTTTAACCCTTGGGGATTTTTTCCACCAAATGGGTGGTCCATAAATTTATTGCAACCGGCATTTAGAATAATCATGCAAAAGATGGCTGCGCCCGTCAAGCCCAATTGACGGTATTTGTGCAATGTTACTTTCATACTAAACAGATTTAGTAGTGATCAATAACGGCCGGTAATTAGGGCAGAAGAAAAAGGTGCGGTGGAATATTATAATTACTACGATTGAAAGCAGCAAAGGTTGCCGTATTGGTGAATATCTAAATAAAAAATAGTATACTTGGCGCAAGTTTACACAAACCTGTTCTTATGTACCCAACAGCAACGAAAACATTCAGCGTTCAATTTCCTTCTGTATACGAGCACGTTCAACCATTGAATGAAAGTATAATGGCGGAACACAGGCAGAACGATAAATGCCTGTCGTATATAAACATCAGCTTACAGGAACTCAATACTTTTGATGATTACGAAGGCGATGACCTCCCTACCCGTTTCCAGGCGTTTTGTTTAGATGAACGCGGCACAGTTGAAGTAATTGCCGATAAAACACTGGAGGTGGCCGGTTCTATTTCTACTATAAGAACAGCACAAGCGCCTAACGGATCTTTTTATTATTTCGGCCTGCTGCCCATCAACAGTGAATATGGTTACCTCTTTATTGGTGATTGCCATAGCAACTTAGAATATTATGAACCGCTGTTTGATGACATATGGCAAAGCCTTAAGTATTTTGACAAAGCAGAGCCTGAACCTATATCATTTCCGGCCAATGGGGAAGAATTTTGGCAAATAGAGCATCATGTGTTTACACTAAATAAGGAGTCCCAATGTTATATTTCCGATGGCGATGGCGCGCTTAACGTTAAAATAGAAGCACAGGCGCCACACCGGTTGATGGATAAAGAGAACGATATCATCACCAGCTATGATAATGGTAAAGTATACCTGCAATTTTATTTTAAAGGCATTTATAATGCCGGTATCCCTACGGGTACATTTCATTTCGAAGATGAAAGTGATAACTCGTATTTAACTTATCTATGGAAAGGTGGTTTTCAATATTCACTACGCCTTACTGCCGATGTGATCTTACAAAATGGCTGGCTCACTATCAATGGTAATTTCAACGAATTCCCATTTAAGCTGGCGGTGAAATTACCTATACATAACCTTGACTGGAAAAATTACCGCTTCCTAAGTACAGAAGAAGTAAGTTCTGCGTCGCCCGATCTTGTTCGCCATCTCTGGTTGACCGACGTAAATCCTGACATACTACAGGAAACCATTCAACCGCTAACCCAGCTGCAGGTATTGTCTATTGATTATCGCGATAAAAAACTGGCGGCTGGTCTTACAGCGCTACCTACAGCAGTACAACACCTCACCGAATTAAAAGACCTCTCACTAACAGGTGTAGTTGCATTAGAAAGCCTGCCCCAATGGCTGGGTGATCTGAAAAAGCTGGAGACCTTCAGGCTTCAGGATAGTAAAGTTGAAGATCTCAATGAATATATATTCCAACTGCCTGTTCTGAAGAAATTATATTTGGGTAGAAATGAACTGCAATCCATTCCTGCAGTGCTGCCCGAGAACCTTGAACACCTGGTTCTTTCAAATAATAAATTAACAACGTTGCCTGCGTCTGTATCGGGATTAAAGTATTTGGGTATTGAAAACAACCCGCTGCAGCAATTGCCTGCCGGTTTGGAAAACATTCCCGACCTGGACCTGGAACTGGAAAAGAAAATAGCGTTACTTAATTATACCTATAAAGGCGCCGATGGCCAGGGAACCATTGCTTATGACGATACCCGTTTCTTTGCTAAATATGATCCTGAGCTGTTGTCTTTGTTGGAAGAACAGATAAATGCAACCGAACTGAATGAGTTCAAAGAAGGATTGACCAACCGTACACTGAGATCAATAGCGCTGGAAACAACAGAAGAAGACACCTATACTGTAAAAGGAAATCACCGTTTCGGCGGCCTGCCCGATCTGCCACCCGGCGTACCCTATCCTACTTTTATAGATTGGGAAAAACAGGAAAGAGGATTGCAGTTCATTGCCCAGATCAATTGTACAGCCATTGCACATTTACAGGATTATCTTCCCCGCACCGGAATGCTTTATTTTTTTATAACTGATCAGGAAGAAATGGGGCCGAAGGTTTTGTATTACGATGGTGATAGTAACAACCTGCAATCAGCGAAAGAGCTAAAGATCGACAATGATTTCATCTACGAGCAAAATGGTATCTATACCCCCTTCCGTGCCGAAGCCGGGAAATATGCCAGTATACCTTTTACATACAATGCGCACAGTTTATATCCCGAACTGGCTGAGATGAATGAGCTGTATAAAGAAACTGAGCAATTACAAGCAGGATTAGTTGTTGGTACGGTTAAACCTGAACATGGTATAAATTCATATGTATTCAAACAGCATGGTACCCCCGAAATAGAAGCTGTAAATAAGATGATGGGAAAACCTGAAGAATGGATGGTACTGTTGCGTGTAAGTTCTGATAATAACCCCGGCTTTTGTTTTTGGGATGCAGGTGAAATTTATTTTGTGATCCATAAAAGCGATCTTGATAAGAAAAATTTTTCGAACGTGTATTGCGGACTGGAAAGCAGCTAACGCTACAACTATTTGGCCCTGTATGCAACGTTCTGTACGCCTAACGGTGTCAACATAAAAAACAGAACCATGTCAATTAAAAAGTTATTGTATGTTTTAACAATGGGTGTATGCCTGTTGGCCGCCTGCAGAAAGAACAAATCGAATAGTGTAGAAGATGAGTTAATTAATAAAGCTAAAACGGAGAATCCGAATTGCATTTGCGATCCTTATATTAAAAAATATGAGTGGAAAGGCCGGATTGTATATCTGCAGGCTGTTGCCGGCCCTGCCTGTAGTTCTATCCCATGGTTTTACAACAGCAGCGGCGAACGAATTGAATTACCCGGTGGAACTACCTTTGATGAATTCTTTGCAGAAGCAACATTTTTAGCGGATGTATGGTCGTGTAAAGAAAAGCCCGGCGCTGTTCATCAATAAATTTCGTAAATGTGCCCCGAAGTTTCGGGGCACATTTATTATAACTTAAGTAACCCAACCTTGTGTAACGTATTCACCGGTTTGTTGTCCCAAAATAATTCAAAGTCTTCCAATCCGGCAGCTTTATAGCTGTCCATTACATCCTGTAGTGTCAGCATTTTGGCATTGGTGATAGACAAAGTTTTTAACATCTCCCCTAACCATATTCCCTGTTCGCGTGATACGCTGATGCTATATTTTTCGCGTTTATCCTGGAAGGTAAGCGAGGTTACTTCCCAGCTATTGCCTTTTTTACTTTTTGTAAATTGTTCTACAATGGGTGACCGGCCCAGATATACAACCCTGGTAGTAGGTTTGGCCGTAGTGTAAATGTCATGCTCCAGCGCCTTTTGAATATAGTCGGGCGGTACTTTGGTTTTAGGCACTTTAAAATCGAACCATTTTGACAGCGGATCTTCCAACCCAATGCCATGCATATAATTGAATAGTGACTTCTTCAAACCAAATGCAAATTCTTCATGATCGGCGCCCGTTTCGTCAATGTGCACCAGGTCGTTATTGGCAAAAGCGCCTACCAGGGCCGATTCTCTTTTTACCTGGAATTTCTCTGGTTGCATACCGACAGGGCTGTGCACCGTCATGGTAAACAAATGCCAGAAGGCCGACTGTAATACACCGGCTGCAAACATTTGTCGTACCATCTCCAATGAATCAATAGTTTCCTGTTCGGTTTGGGTGGGAAAACCATACATAAGGTAGGCATGCACCATAATACCTGCCTCGGTAAAATGTTTGTTTACCTGTGCTACCTGGCTTACGGTAATACCTTTTTGTATAAGCGCTAACAGGCGGTCGCTGGCCACTTCCAGTCCACCCGAAATAGCTATACAACCAGAGCGTTTCAGCAACAGGCAAAGATCGCGGGTAAAGCTTTTTTCAAAACGCACATTGGCCCACCAGCTCACAATCAGTTTGCGCCTTATGATCTCCAGCGCCAGTGCACGCATCATAGCCGGTGGTGCAGCTTCATCAACAAAGTGAAAACCGTTCTGTCCCGTTTGTTTTATCATTTCCTCCATACGGTCAATCAGCAACGAGGCGGCTATGGGTTCATATAGTTTGATATAATCGAGCGAGATATCGCAAAAAGTACATTTACCCCAATAGCAGCCATGCGCCATGGTTAGTTTATTCCAGCGGCCATCGCTCCACATGCGGTGCATGGGGTTTACCACTTCAATTGCTGAAATGTATTTATCGAGCAAAAAATCGCTGTAATCGGGTGTGCCTACCTGTGCCTGTTTGTAATCGGTACAGCTTTGGTTGTTGATGTATTGTACCGATCCATTCTGCAGGGTAAACGTTCTTTTCAGTTCTTCGGTTGACCGGTGGCCTTCTACCAATTGCACCAGTTGTTCAAGCGGCGCCTCGCCATCATCGAGCGAAATGTAATCGTAGAACTCAAATACACGCGGGTCGCTGAGGGATCGCAATTCAGTATTGGCAAAACCGCCGCCCATAGCCACTTTTACCTGGGGAAAGTGTTGTTTTATCCACTGCCCGCAACGCAGCGAGGCATACAGGTTACCGGGGAAAGGCACGGAAATGGCAACCAACTTTGGTTGTAACCTTTCCATATGAGCTTTCAGCAGCCTGATCAGCAGTTCATCAATAAACGTGTATTCCTGTTGCAGCGCATTATACAGTTCGTCGAAGCTGTTGGCCGAACGGCCCAGTTTTTCGGCATACCGGCTAAAGCCAAAATGCTCATCTATGCACTCGCTAATGAGGTCTGAAAGGTCCTCGAGGTACATGGTAGCAAAGTGTTTGCCTTTATCCTGTGTACCCATGGAGCCAAAAGCCCAGTCGAGGTCCTGCAGCTGTGCAAACCGGCTGGCCTCAGGCAACAACTCGCGTTTACAAATGCGGTGCGCCATGGTAGGGCTTTGTCCCTGTAAAAAAAGCACCACATCATCGATGGTGTCAATGTAATCGTCTTGCAGGGCCACCATGCGGGCGGCATTGTCGCTCAATGGTTTGTTAAGCTGATTAATACGGGAGAACAGTTCCTGGAGCCCCTCCCGGCAAAACAGGGCAAGCGTTACCTCTATGCCCAGATCGCTTTGGAACGAACGGATATTTTTAGTATTCAGAAAGCCCTTCAGGTAAGCCGTAGCCGGATATGGCGTATTAAGCTGCGTAAAAGGCGGAGTAATCAAAAACACAGGAACACTCAAGATCAAATAATTTGGTGCAAAATTAAGCTAAAAACAGGGTTCCCCCATGCGTTTAGGCAAGGGATACAGGCCGTGAGAAAATATCTAATTTTACGCCACTAAATATATGCAGACAACAGGAATTAAATGGAGAACGTTGGCCCCCGCCGCCCCGCTTTCCGACTTTGTGGAGAGCTTTTGGATGATCGCCAATAATACAAACCATGACCACCAGGTAGTGCTCATTCCCGACGGCAGGTTCGATATTATTTTTTCCCTGAAAAACAAGGACGGGCTTGCAGCAGTGCTTAGGGGTTTAGACACGCAGCCCGGCCCGGCCACTATTTCCGCCAATACCGCCTTTTTTGCCATTAGTTTTAAACTGCTGGCCGTTGAATACCTGTTACATGAAAAAGTTGATTCACTGCTTAATGAAGGCGCCGTTTTACCGGCCGGCTTTTGGAATGTTAGCAAACATGATCTGACAGATCTGGAAGTATTCGCTGAAAAGGTGTCGGCACAAATGATGTCAATGATAAAACCCGGTATTGACGACAGGAAAAAGCAATTGTTCCAATTGATCTATTCATCCAATGGAACATTAACTGTAAAAGAACTTTCTGAAAAAGTATTCTGGAGCAGCCGGCAGATAAACAGGTATTTTAACGATCAGTTTGGAATTTCCTTAAAAGCGTATTGCAGTATCATGCGCTTCAGGGCATCGCTCCATCACATTAAAGCCGGTAAACTATTCCCCGAACTTAATTATACCGACCAGACCCATTTTATAAAAGAAGTAAAAAAGATGACCGGGGTTACACCCAAAGAGCTGGCTAAAAATCAAAACGACCGATTTATACTATTATCGGCCCTGCCTAAGAAATAGCTTTGTGTTATGTTAATACACAACAAGAAAATAGCTATCATCGGCGGCGGCCCCGGCGGGTTAACCTTAGCCCGCTTACTACAACTAAAAGGCATCAACGTAACCGTATACGAACGCGATAAAGATAACAATGCGCGTATACAGGGCGGGGCCCTGGATTTACATACCGGATCGGGCCTGGCAGCCCTTGACAAAGCAGGTTTACTAAACGAATTTAAATTGCATTACCGGCCCGGGGCCGAACTTATGCGGGTAGTAGATAGCCACGCCAACATACATTTTGACGATCATCTTGAAGGGAAATACGAAACTTTTGGTGATGAGCATCACCGGCCCGAGATCGATCGCGGCCCATTACGCGATCTACTTTTGAACTCATTGCAGGCCGGCACTGTAGTTTGGGACAGTCATATTTTATCAATTGAAAAAGTACAGGATAGCTGGCAAATAAACTTTCAAAACGGTAACACCGCCATTGCTGATGTCGTAATTGGCGCCGATGGCGCAAACTCGAAAATAAGGCCATTTGTTACTGACATTAAACCTGTATGGGCAGGTGTAACTATGATAGAAGGCTCAATAAAAGATGCAGAAAGAACGGCGCCTCGTATTCATGCGCTGTTGAAGGGTGGAAAGATCTTTGCTTATGGAAACGCACAAACGCTGATCGTAAGTTCAAAAGGCGATGGCAGTTTAGGCTTTACAACAAGCTGGAAAACCGACGAGCACTGGTACAAAACGAGTGGTATTGATTTTAAAGAAAATAAACAGTTACTGAAATGGTTCAAAAAAGAATTTTCAACATGGAGCCCGGTGTGGCACGAATTATTTGAAAGCGAAACCACGTTATTTATTCCGCGGCCGCAGTATTGTATGCCGTTAGATCAGCATTGGGAAGCACAACCCAACATCACACTCATTGGTGATGCCGCACACTGGATGCCGCCATTTGCCGGTGAAGGTGTGAACATGGCTATGTTAGATGCGTTGCAATTGAGTGAAAGCCTAACCAATGGAAGATTTACAAGTATAAAAGCCGCCATTGCCAATTATGAAAGACAAATGTTTGCGCGGTTTGCCGAAATAGGTGCGGGCACTATGTTCAACACCAACTGGATGCACGAGCCCAATGCGTTGAACGATATGTTGGCGATGTTTGGAAAGGTATTATAACTTTTTATCCTGTTTTGCAAAGTCAATTATTTGCTGACATGCTTTCGTGAATGTTGAGGTGTTGGGTGGGCAGCCGTGTACAATAACAATTTTATACCTGTCCCTTGTATTAGCTTCCAGCCAGAACCCATAGCCATCTGTTCCTATTTGGCTGCATGTTATTTTGTGCGACAACGACCAAAAGCCAGACGAGTTAATGTCATGTATTAAAGAATTGTATTGACTTTTGGTTATGGGAACCAGGGTTGTAATAGAAGAGAATTTTTCAACTTTACGATCATAAAGAATTAACGGGTTGCCTCTTTTAACAACCATGGAATCTTTATTAAATGTGATGATCATGCCATTGCCAAACGCATCAAAGTATGATAGTCTGAAGGTTTCTTTGGGCTGTTGTTGTATACTAAGGTTGGGTTCGTTAAATGGTTTATAATAACGCCAGGCGGTCCTATACAACAACGCATCCTCTTTAGAAGAAATATCTTTCAATTGATAAAAGTATAAGTTACTATCGCCGGCAGCAATTGTTTTGGGATAGGCATAACCGCCTTCGGGATATGTTGAGGATTCTCTGCAACAGACAATAAAGATTGAAAATATGAGGATTACATATTTGGCAGGCATTGGGCATCGTTTCGGTTATACGTAAGATGCCCAATGGGTATATTTCCATATTATTTTTTTGCCGGCTGCCAGGCTTTTCCGTTCACCTTCACATTTTTGAAGTTCAGGTTTTCTACTTTACCAACTTTGAAATCGGTGCTTTTTAATTGTACATCAACATTTGAAACCTGTATGTTATCAATGGTAGTTTGGTCATGACCGGTGAGCTCGCCAAAGGAATCAGCGGTACCTTTTATATTGGATATTTTAATATTACGTACCACAGCTTTGGGTGGCGCCTCACCTTTCAGGTCGAAATACTGGGTCCAGGGCGACACTTTAAAAATTACACCACCATCTACCAGGGTAATATCGCTCATGGTTACATCTTCATATTGTTGCGGTGTATCGGGACGAAGCTTTAGTCTTAACACCGTTGGGCCAAGCGTGGTACAACGTTTAACATCTACATGGCGAACAATGGTGGCCTCACTGCCAAAGGTTACAATACCACCGCCTGCTTCGAATATGCAATCACTGATCTGGATGTTCTCAACAGGCGGACTATCCTGATCTTGTAAGGCAAAGGGGCCTTTAGAGCCCTTTAACGCGATACAATCGTCGCCAACGGAGAAAAAGCAATAGCGAATGGCAATGTCTTTTCCACTGTCGATATCGATACCATCAGAGCTTGGTGCATGATGGTAAGGTTTGGGGCCATCCGGCGCCTGAAACCGGCAATACTCTACGATCACATTCTGGCACCGGTAAAGATGCAGGTTCCAGAAACCTGAATTTAAAAAGGTAACACCGCTTATTTGTACATCCTTTGAATTTTGAATAAAGGCCAGTCGCGGACGTTCAACGTTTAAGTTGGTCGTTTTTTTATCAGCATTCCGCCTGTTATAGAATTCTTTCCAAAAAGGTTCACCACTGCCATCGATGGTGCCTGAGCCGCTGATGCGTAAATGGTGAACACCATCACCATTGATCAATGCCGTGCGCCAAGGTTCAAAATGGCCTTCAATACGGGTGTTTAATTTGGGATAGTCGTTTATGTCGGTAGAACCTTTAAGCACGGCGCCACTCTCAAGTTCAATATTAACACCGGGTTTTAGAAAAAGGGCCCCGCTTATGAAAATACCTTTGGGAATAACAAGGGCGCCGCCGCCATTTTTTGCGCATTCATCAATGACAGCCTGAATGGCTTTTGTATTGAGGGTTTTGCCATCACCTAAAGCGCCATGATCGGCTATATTGTAACGACGTCCAAGGTTCTTTGCTTCGACATTTGATAATAACAAGAAGCCGAATACGGCAAGCAAAAGAGAATGATTCATTGTCAAATTTACAAATATTTAAATTGGTAATTTTAGCAGACTGGTTTGTTGATCTTTAAGTTGCAGGCGCTGACATTTTTTTATATTTTACCCCCGATAATTGAAAAAACAATGAACCTGTATTGTAGAAGTATTCTCCTGGCGGCTATACTTTTTTCCGTGTTTACGGGCGTAGCGCAAAAAAGATCTGCTGTCAACCATGATAGACCACAGAAGATTGTAAGATCGGAATTTGATAAACTTGTTGATACCTCTATCGTTTTACTCAAAAACAAAAAGCTTTCAGATATTTCAGACACTGAACATATCAATATCATGATGTGCCTTAATACCATGTTTTTGGCTCATGATCATTTTAGCGGTAAACCAATTTATAAGGGCGGACGATATGACAGGCTTGTAGATGTTATACGGGAAAAAGATTATACAGGTGGTATTACCAGGGTATATCAGTATTCATACAACAGGGGAATGGGATATTATTTTCCAAAACTCGATATCGAACTTTATGGCACCCCACACTTGTATGCCTGTTTTTCAGTTGAGGAAGACTTTATACCCCGACAGAATGCAGTGGAGCTTTTCAATAAATACAAGCAGGTTATTGAATGGAAAAAAGAGGTTATTGTAGATAACCCCACTCCTATCTTTGGTGATATAAATGGAGATGGTAAGGAAGATTGTATTATTTCTTATGTTATGACATCCAAAGCCGGTGGAAATGCGATCGTAGGGCACGATGCCATCATTTACGTGAATACCGGAACGTCTATGAAAATGACAGGCAGCTTTCCTTCATTTAATTTTTGCTATACGCTACATCACATCAAAAACCAGGTGATCTACGCAACAGAATATGAATGCCAGCCGCCCTATAATACGGTTTCACAGGAAAGGAAATTCAGCTATGCCGAGGGAGAGATCAAACTTATTAATTAGCATTTAAAAAAGCAACGTTATTGATCTTTTATCTGTCAGATAGTTTTTCATTTTGTGTTAAATCCTGTAGCCATGTTAAAGCGGATACCCATTTTCTTTTTATCGTTAATTATTGCATTTAATACCTACGCCCAAAGATCATCTAAATGGGGTATTGAAATACGGCCTTTCTTTTACACTGACAATTATGGAATAGAAACGTATAACTGGCCACATTTGTTTGCCGACGGATATGCACCGCTTGTAGATAAAAATAACCTGGAATTTGGTAACGGGCCCAAAGGAGGTTCATTTAGCATAGGCATCGACGGTGCCGGCGCAAGGCTTGATGTAGTAAGGCATCTGTTTCCGATTGCAGGCAGTGATAATAATCGGGTAGACTTGTCGCTGGGAGTAGGATATAAAAGTTATAAAACTAAAAAGTATTTTTCTCCGCAATACTACTACCCAAAAGATACAACCATCAGGTATCAGTATAATGACCTAAGGTTGCGGTATAACCAGCGGTATGCCGATTTGCAAACCAGGGCTATTTATAAAATAATGGGCGCCAAAAGCAATACCGGATTTTATTTTGGTTTTGCGCTTCAAATGTCTTTGGCATTGGGAGGAAACATACATGAAGAGTTTCGCAACGTGGAAGAGTGGTGGAACCCGCCCCCGGCCAGTGTTGGCTGGTCATCTACCGATCATGGGTTCAGTTATAATAATGCACCGGCAAAGAAGATCAATTATTTTTCCTGGAGCATTCCTGTTGGGGTTATTACAAAGGTTTCTGATCATATATCGCTGTTGCCAGAATTCAGTTACACGCATAATACCAATAGAAAGTATTATTACCCTGATAACTACGAGGGCAAAAGAAAATCCTTTTCACAAGGCTGTTATATATCTTTTGCGGTGAGGTATGATTTTTAAGATAGTTAGCTAATTAAATCCTTTTCTTTCAGAAAATCGAATATTTGCTTATGTAATAAAAAGGAAAGTAAAAAACAATATGGCGGAGGCATAAAGACCTTTTTTCATAATGATGGTGCATAACACAATATACGGTTTTAATGTATTTTCGCCGTATGATCGTAGCAATTGATGTACACTACAAGGAAAACACGGCCAAAGCGGTAGGCGCGCTTATACAAAACTGGGGCGATGCTGCAGCTGTTCAACATGTGATCAAATACATTGATTCTGTTGCAGAATACGAACCCGGCGCTTTTTACAAACGGGAATTGCCCTGTATACTGGAAGTGTTACATCAGATTGACCTCTCCTCTGTAACCTATATTGTTGTTGATGGGTTTGTGGTGCTCGATGATTTGGGTAAACCCGGATTAGGCGCTTATGTTTATGAGAGTATAAACCACAAGGTGCCGGTTATTGGGGTGGCGAAAAGCAATTTTCACCAGAACCTCAAAAATGTGATACCTGTTTTGCGTGGCGAAAGTAACAACCCTTTATACGTAACTGCTGTTGGCGTTGACCTGCAACAGGCTGCCGAATTTGTTAAAAATATGCATGGTGAATTCAGGCTGCCAACTGTGTTAAAGGAGATGGATAGAATTACTAAAGAAGAATGATCTCGCGTCCTTTATTTTATTACAATTGATCTTACACTTAAACTAAACCCACTAAAGCAACCGATAACATTCTCCCCTTCTATTGTATTCAAAAGTTTAACGGGTGTTGAAAAGGGGCCGCCGTTCGATCTTGCTTTATTGAAACTGTCCCAGAAATTATACACTTTTCTTTCAACGCCGGCCATAAAATAGCTTACGGAGTCTGTTAACAGAAACCCATAGGAATGGGTAAGGTGAATATACTCACCGTTCACCAGTTCATCACTACCGGTAATAAACCTGTTTGAGCCTAGTCCACCCCAGCCAAAGTTATCTTTGTCGTATCCATGGCGCCAGTAATGTAATATTGTATTTCCAATGGTGTCCGGGTCTTTATAATGGACCGTAATGCGTGCTTTCTCTAAAGTAGAGTCGCCATCATCATCCAAATAATGAAAGCCACTTGTAAGGCTGTCTACCGGCACTACGGGCAATAACTGCGTAATGGCCGAGTAGTGTTTGCCCTCTGCATCGATCTCAAGCAGGTAATGTTTTCCCGGTGTGCCTATTAACGCTCTGTTTAATTGGTTGCGCGATATCATGCTATCGAAGTAAACACCGGGCAACATGGCATTGCCAAATTGTGGCAGCTTGCCTTCAATTAACCGTTTCTTTGTAGCCGTGTTCCAGTTATATACATTATTAGCCTCCAACGTGCCTTCTGTAATAGTAACTGTGGCGCCGGTTACCGGAATATTTTCAAACCCATTATCATAATACCCCTGGCTGCGGCCAAGTATAACGTAATTATACAGCGGCAATTCGTTGTTGATGTATGCCTCCACTATAAGTTGCGGCACATTATCTTCCAGCTTTATATCAAAGTTCCGTTCACACGACATAAACATCACTATCAGTGCTGTTATAAAAGTGAAACGATATATATTGACTGTTCTCATAGTTTAAAATTTGAAATTCCACGTTACTCCAGGCAGCACCGGAAAAAGAAATACCTGTTTTCCCTGTACCTTTCGTTCGTCCTCATCAACATCTATATATATGAAGTATGGGTTTCGCCGGTTATAAACATTATACAAACTAAAAACCCAATTGCTCTTAAACCGTTTGTTGCTATTGGGTTTATGCGTATAGGTAAACGCAAGGTCCATGCGATGATAGGCAGGCATGCGATAGTCGTTGATCTTGTTGTATTGACTGATATTGGTAAAGATGGGTTGTTTTTTATCACTATCGTAACCCAGGTTATACAAGAACCGGCCGGTGGGCATGGTTAGGGCATTACCGGTGCCATATACAAAAACGGCTGCCGCTTCCCATTTTTGACTTAAACGATAATTGGCCACAACGCTTACATCGTGCGTACGATCGTACCGGTAAGGAAATGACTTGCCTTCATTCATCTGGGGGAATGTTCTTTCGGCCCTGCTCAGGGTATAACCGATCCAGCCATTGAGCCTGCCGGTTTTCTTTTGGAAGAATAGTTCCAGTCCATAAGCTTTACCGGTGCCAAAGATCATTTCACCTTCAAGGTTCTGGTTCAATAACAGCCTGGCCCCGGGTTTAAATTCCAGTTGGTTGCTCATGGTTTTGTAATAAGCCTCGGCGCTTATTTCGTATTGGCTATTGCGAAAGCTTTTGAAATAGCCGGCGGCTATTTGATCTGCTTTGCCAGGTTGTATCAACCGGCTTGCAGGCACCCACAGGTCGCTGGGAAAAGTAGCCGCACTGGTGGTTGCCAGGTGCAGATACTGTATAGTACGCGTATACGATAGTTTAACGCTGGCTGCATTGGGCAGTTTATACAGCAGGTTTACCCTGGGTTCCGGGTATTTAAAACGGGCAATACTCTGGCCTCTTTTGTAATATTCTGTTTCACCGGTTGGTGAACCATCGGCGCCATATATAACCCGCTCTGTGGGGCCAATCTGATTAAAATAACTATACCGCAATCCTGCAACCAGGTTCAGTTTAGTAGTTATGTCGATATCTGTGCTTATATAACCTGCCGCTTCGCGTGCATACTGATCATGGATCTGGGTCTGAAATTCCTGTACACCTGCGGTGGAACTTCCGGCTCCGGGTCTGAAGATGTGCCAGGTATACTGAAAACCGGTTTTCCATTTTACCCAGTTAGTTGGGGTATAGGTCCAGTCGTTTTTAATGGAGTGGTCGGTAAGGCCCGAAGAGAAAACAAATCCATTGGTGCCAAATATTACGCGGCTGTTCAAATTGAAATCATTGCGCACGAGTGATAATTCCTGTTTCCATTTTTTATCTACCTGTTGTTTCCAGGTAAGTCCCAAAATGGTATTTCCCCAAATGGCATTGAATTCGCGGGCCGGGCCGTCATTGTCATCATCGGCAAATGTGAAATTGTCTTTACCGGTATAAAAAGTGAGATAAAGCGTGTTGTTATTATTGATGATAAAGTCGGCCTTGGCGTTTATGTCGTAGAAGTAATAGCCGTTTTTACCAATACTATCGGGCGCAATTAATTTGGCTACCTGGTCAATATAGGTACGGCGCGCGCTTATAACAAATGATGATCTTTTTTTTATCAACGGCCCTTCAACCGAAAGCCGGGAAGAAATAAGCCCTACACCGCCGCCAATTTTGAGTGAGTCTTTATTGCCCTCACGGCTATTGACGGAAATGACGCTGCTTAAACGGCCGCCATATTCAGCGGGCATACCACCTTTTATTACTTCGATGTTTTTTACTGCATCGCCATTAAATACGCTAAAGAAACCGAGCAGGTGATTGGGATTGTACACCGGAATACCGTCGAGCAAAACGAGGTTCTGATCGGGCCCGCCGCCGCGAACATAGATGCCGGCGCTTGCTTCGCCCCCATTTTTTATACCAGGTAATAATGTGATCGTTTTTATGGGGTCCACTTCACCTAGGATCATTGGTAATTTCTGTATTTGGGACATTTCCAAACTGTGGACGCTCATCTGATTCCGTAAAACATTGCGATTGGCGGTAACAAAAACATTCTGTAATAAACTTTCCCGCCCTTTTAGTAGAATTTGAAAAGTAGTATCATGATTGATGGTAACCTGCTGTGTGGTAGAGTAATGTCCTACAGCGCTTGCCACAATGCGATATTTTCCTTTTGGCAAAGTTGTAAAAAAGGAGCCGGCAGAATCGGCCAGTTTTTCTTTTGTATTTATCCTAATGGTGGCATTTGCAACCGGAAGTTGCACACTATCAAGTACTTTAATTGTTACAACGTGATCCTGGGCATGTATGGTACAGATTGATAACGCAAGAAACACCAACACCAAAACCAATTTTTTAATGCTATTTTCATTTGCCACTTTCATCACCGGTAAATTAATATATATACTGTTAACTAGTTATTTTTTCCGCAGGAAAAAGCTTAACAGGTTTACGGTATTTCAAAGAAAAATGGATGGGTGGCCCATGAAAAAATCAACCCTGTCCATCCCGGTTTAACCTGGGACAGGACAGGGTTGCAAATCGTTGCATTTGTGCTATTATTTTGCTGCTGTATTAAGTGTTGCCGGTACTGTTGTAACAAACCGGTATTTACCCGATCCCACCTTTACCACTACGTATTTATCAGCGGTAGTGGTTGCCT
This sequence comes from Niastella sp. OAS944, assembly GCA_024809215.1. Classification (GTDB taxonomy): domain Bacteria; phylum Bacteroidota; class Bacteroidia; order Chitinophagales; family Chitinophagaceae; genus Niastella. The sequence goes on from JANUBW010000005.1 coordinate 212,168, forward strand.
GCATTTCTTTTTGGCTGGAAATGGTTTTGCCATTTTCGGAAATGGCGTCGGCACTGGTGCCGGGAATATGAATATCGGCAGTGGTGTTGGCTGGTATTTCCACTTCCAGCGTCAGTTCATTTCCATTGATCGTCCAGCCGCTGCTGGCGATTCCGTAATTGGTTTGCAGCGTGGCTGCGGCTTTGGTTAACCCTCCGCCAGGATGTGGTTCTATCTTAATATGCTTATAACCAGGTTTGTCCTCATAAGTATCCAATCCTGCCATTACCCGGTACATCCAGTCGCCAATGGCGCCATATGCGTAATGGTTAAAGGAGTTCATGCTGGGTGTTTGAAATGAGCTGTCGGGTTTTTGTCCATCCCAGCGTTCCCAAATGGTAGTAGCACCCATTTTAACCGGGTATAACCACGATGGGTATGTTTCCTGTAACAATAATTGATATGCGAGATCAGTATAACCAAACCGGCTCAACACATGGCACAAATACGGCGTACCCAAAAACCCTGTAGTAAGGTGGTTTCTGTAGGCTTTTACGTTTTCTACCAGCCGTGCCGCCGCCTGTTCACGTAACTGTTCGGGCAGCATATCAAAATTCAAGGCCAGCACATAGGCGGTTTGGGTGCTCGAAACCAACCGTCCATTAGGCGTAAGGTATTCTTTTACAAAGGCCTCTTTTACTTTATTAAGCAGGCTTTCGTAAGTAGCAACGTCCTCTGTTTTACCCAATAGTTTAGCGGTGTTTATCACTATCTGAACGGAATTGGCGTAAAAGCACTGGGCAATAAGGAATTTGTCGGTAACGGCGGCTTTGCCGTCATTGTCGTCGAACGGACGGTAGAAAAGCCAGTCGCCATAGTGTGGTCCGCTTTGCCACAGGTTGTTCTTACTTTGGCCCTGAATATAACCCACCCAGGCTTTCATGGTCTTGTATTCGTCTTCGAGGATCTTCTTATCACCATAGGCCAGGTAGGTGTTCCAGGGAAGAATGGTCACCACATCGGCCCAGCCGCTTGAGCCGCCCGATTTGGGGCCAAGTACATTGGGAACCACACTTGGTATAAGGCCATCTTCGCGTTGATCGGCTGTAACATCATGCATCCATTTGGCAAAGAAATTATACACGCCAAAATTGAAGGCTGCGGTACGGGAAAATGCCTGTGCATCGCCCGTCCAGCCCAGGCGTTCATCACGTTGCGGACAATCTGTTGGTACATCGAGAAAATTGCCCCGTTGCCCCCATTGTATATTATGTTGTAACTGGTTTAGCAAGGGATGCGAGCTGGTAAAAGAGCCTGTTGGTTGCATGGCAGAATACAGGGCCACCGCTGTGAAGTTCTCGGGTTTTATTTCACCGGGATAACCTTCTACCTGTATATAACGGAAACCAAAGAAAGTAAAATGCGGTTCAAAAACGTTTTCTTTTCCATCAAGTACATAGGTGGCTGTTGCTTTGGCGGCACGCAGGTTTTCGGTATAGAAGTTTCCGTGCTTGTCCAATACTTCAGCATGTTTTATTATTATGCTGTCGCCGCTATTGCCTTTTGCTTTTACTTCAACCCAGCCTACCAGGTTTTGACCGAAGTCGAGCACCGTTTTGCCACCAGGTGTTTTTAGCACTTTAATGGGTTTGAACGTTTCATGTTTTTTTATCGGCTCATTATAGGTGGCAATGAGCACATCTTTTGAATAATTCTCCGTTTTTACATTGCTCCAGCCGGCGTCATTATACCCCACATTGGCCCAGCCGGCTTTGTCCTGACGCATATCTACGGTTTCGCCATGATAGATCTCGGTATAACGGATAGCCCCGGTAGAAGATCTCCAGCTGTCGTCAGATACTACCAGTTCGCTTGTGCCATCGGTATAGGTAATAGCCAGTTGAAACAACAGGCCGGCATCACTGCCAAAAGTATTTTTGTTGCCATTCCAGGCCAGGTCGCTGCGGTACCAACCGTTACCAACGGATACGCCTATGGCATTTTGTCCGGTTGCCAGCAGGCTGGTAACATCGTACACCTGGTATTGCAGGCGTTTTTTATAGCTCGTCCAGCCTGGGGTAAGATAGTAGTCCCCTACCCGCTTGCCATTGATCTGCGCTTCGTACAAACCATGGGCCGTTATATAGGCGGTGGCCGTCTTTATTTTTTTACTTGTATTAAATGCTTTTCTGAAAAGAATGGCCGGGCGAGTCTTCAGGTCTTCGGCAAAGCCAGGGTTTATCCATTGCGCTTTCCAGTCTTCAGTTGATAATAAAGCTGTTTGAAAAGATGCAGGTGTGCTCCAGGGCGTGCTGCGGCCGTTATTGTCCCATACTCTTACCTGCCACTGGTATTTGGTGGCGGCTTGCAGGGGTTTACCGGCATACGGCACTTGTACCGATTGATCGCTGCTAACTTTTCCGCTATTCCATACGGCACTATTGCCGGCTGTTACTTTTATTGCAAATGCGGTTTGCATAATGCCGCGCTGATTGCCCGCCAGCTGCCAACTGAAACGGGGCGTTGTAACGTCGATGCCGATGGGGTTCACTAAATTTTCTGTACGTAATTGTTGTAAGGTAACCTGGGCCGCAGCTTGTTGCAGGCATAATAAGCTAAAACATCCGGCTATTAGCAATTCTTTGTTCATTGGCAGGCAATTTTGTTTTTTGAGATCAGGAAGGTAAGAAAAAGCCATAACGGGCCATCCTGTAAAGTCCTGTACTATTATATTTTTTCAATTCTCATTTATGCATACGATTGCAATGCCTGCTACCACCAGTTGTATTAATAAAAAAGCTGCTTCCGATCAAAGAAGCAGCTATAACTGTTAGCTAATTTTATAAAACAGACGCTTTATTCCGTTCTTAAATTCTTTACCGGGTTGGCCTGGGTTGCTTTAAGGCAAAGTATAGCAACGAACAGAAAGGTTGCCACCGCTACCGTTACAAATACGCTTGCATATGGCATTATATTCTGTTGCATTCTATAGGCATAATTTTGCAGCCACTGGTTGGTTGCCCAATATGCCAGCGGCCAGGCTATTATATTTGCGATCAGGATAAGGATGGCATAATCTTTAAAAAATAACAGCACAATATTCAGCGATTCTGCACCCAGTACCTTTCTTACTGCAATTTCTTTGTTCCTGCGGGCAAGGGTGAAGGCCATTACACCAAATATGCCCATAAATACAATAACAAGATTTAATATGGTAGCCAGGTGGGTGGCCTTTTTTAACTGCACTTCCGATTGATATAACGCTTTAAAACGTTCGTCCATGAAGTTGTATTCAAATGGCGCATTGGGTAATAACGATCGCCATTTTGCCTTTAATGCGCTGACAGTATTCTCCATATTGTCGCCGGCAATTTTAAAGGTCATATACCGGTATTGCGGACTATCCTTTATATGAATAAAAGCCATGGGGCCAATGCTTTGCTGGAAGGAAGAATAATTAAAATCATTTACGATGCCTGTTACTGTTAAGGTTTGTCCGCCTGGCGTACGTATTATTGTGTTTACAGCGGTTACGCCAAGTAGTTTAGCGGCGGTTTTATTCAGGATTATTTCATTACGTGCAGTGCCGTTGCGGTAATTGTCGAAAAAATTACCCTGGCTAATGTGCAGGCCAAAAGTACGGGCAAAGTTCTCATCGGCTACTGTAGAAGATACAACTGTTCTATGATCACTGCCTTCCGGTAACAGATCAATGCCGCCTGGCGGCATGCGGTCGGGCACTTCAAACGAAAGTGAAGCGCTTTGAACACCAGGCACGCTTTCCATTTCATTCCTGATTGCCTGCATACGCATAATACCGGCAGAATCCCACTGTTTGGGAAAGGTGGAAAGCACCAGCAGTTGATCTTTATTATAGCCTATGTCTTTATTGAAAAAATAAGTGACCTGCCGTGAAACGTTCAAGGCACTAATGAAAATGATAATGGCCAGGCTGAACTGAACTATCAGCAGCGTTCTACGCAGGGTAAGTCCGCCTTTTGCCGCGTTGATCTTCCCTTTTACCGAATGAATAATATTGGTTGAGCTTAAAACAAAGGCGGGATAGAAGCCCGAGATGCAGCCTACAACAATTATAAGCGACAATAACATCAGCCAGGTTTCATAACCAAGTTCTGTTATAGGGGTAATGGTCGTATTTAAGACCTGGTTGAAATATGGCCGCACCACTTCATACAAACCGAGTGATAACAAACCTGCTATGGTGGTAAGCAGCAGCGATTCGGTAAGGTGCTGTACAATTAATTGCCTTCTGGCGCTGCCAAATACTTTTCGTAAACCTATTTCTTTCAACCGGTACGATGCGGTGCCAATACTGATGTTTACAAAATTGATAATAGCCATCAGTAAAATGAACAGCGCTACCAACGACAGCGTGTTGATCATCTTTTGAACGGCGCCGTTATTGTTCTGCAGGTAGTAGTCTTTTAGCGGAGCGAATTCAGGGGTGAGCATTCCTTTGAGGTTATTGGGCAGGTTTTGCGCCAGCAGCTGGTTGGTGGCCCGCTTTACTTCTGCTATAGAAACGCCGGGCTGTAATTCTATCATGTTGACCATAAAGATCAGGTTCCAGTTTTTATCACCGGCGCCATCGGTACCAGGATAATAATGACTGCCCTCAAACGGAAGGAACACATTATAACCATCGGCGTCTAAATACCTGTTCACCGAATTGTAAGGCATTTCTTTCAATACAGCCGATACCAGGTAATCCTGCTTTCCATTACCAATGGTAGAGATGGTGATGGTTTTATTGAGCGCATTGGTTGTTCCGAATAGTTTTATGGCCATTGCTTCGGTGATAACGGCGCCGCTGCTATTGCCGAATGCATTATGCTTATCACCGGCTACAAGTGGAAAGCCATACATGGATACCAGGCTTGTATCGCAAATGGCCATATCCTCTTTGAAATTTTTATCACCGGCCGATACCACGTTTGTAACCGGGTTAAATCGAAAACAATTAGCCACCAGGTTGGGGAACTGATCTTTTAGTGATTGCGCCAGGGGGCCCATTGTTGTTTCAACCATGCCCATGCCCTTTGCCTTCCACGTACTTTTGATAACATATTGCCTGTCGATATTACGCAGGCCATGGTTAATGCTTTTCTGGTTCAGGATATAAACACCAATAAGCAGGGAAAACGTAATGCCAATTGCAATACACAAAATATTGATGATGGAAAACAGTTTGTGTTTGGCCAGATGCCGGAGCGCAATAGTGATATAATTTTTAAGCATATGTTATCAATTACAGGGGCGGAACGCCCTGTATGCTTAATAATAAACCATGCCGGTTTCAATTGGAGCTGAAAGAGAATGATTTACAACGGAATATTTATTCAGGAACGTCCGGTTATGATACAGTAACTGTTTCGATTGTATACAGTTATAATTCCAGTCCGTTTGTGTCGGTAGTAAGTACCACGCTCATATAATCAAAGAAGGGGCGCATGTTCTTAAACGTACTGCTGGCTTCGTTTAAAAAACGGTCGCTTAAAACCTCTTTGTCGGCAAAGCGCCTGATAAGCAGGAATTGTTTATAACGCAACAGGTCAATGGCTTCGTGACCGGCCTCAAAACCTTTGGGTGCCGTTTTCAGTTGTTCGCCCTGCAGGGTGCCAAATGTATTGATGAAGGTCTTGCTCTTTAATATTTTTCGCAGGGGTGCCGCATCAAAGGCAATTTCGTCGCGTATGCGTTTTATATCTGGTGCATTGGGCGCCCAGAAACCGCCGGCGAGGTAGCTGTTACCGGGTTCCAAATGAAAATAATAACCACCCCGGCGGTATTTGGTAGCGCGTTTAAAGTTGCCGCTCCAGTTTGTTTTATAAGGCGTTTTATCGTTTGAAAAACGAATGTCGCGATAAATGCGATGCAGGCTTTTTTTGCCTGAAGGCGTTTCAATTTCGTCGTGTTTATTTAACTCGCGCAATAAAGCTTCTGCAAACTGCTCTACCAGTTCCAGTTCCTTTTGATAAGTTGCCTTATTGTCATTGAACCAATCGCGGTGATTGTTCTTTTTTAATTTTTGTAAGTAATCGAAACCCGATCTGTATATCATTGGTTGTTCCTGCAGCTTTGCCATTTGTATTATACTTTGTTCATGATCTTTTTCCGGTGTTTACTGCCCCATTTGTGCAATTCATTTATGACAGGATCGAGTGAAGTGCCATATTCCGTTTTTGAATACTCAACGGTTACCGGAACGGTATCGTAAACCCTCCGCTCTATCAGGAAGTTCATTTCCAGCTCCCTTAATTCTTTCGACAGCATACGGTCGGTTATTTTGGGTATGTCTTTCGCAATTTCCCCAAACCGTTTATTGCCAAATCCTAATGAAATGAGGATGGGCAGTTTCCATTTGCCGCTCAATACCTGTAAGGCGTCCTGTACCGGCATCATCTGCCCCATACATGTTTTTGTGTCTCTGTGTTCAGGTTTAGTACTCATGATTTATCGTTTTAGATCACTATACTCCTGTATAGCGCTATATCGTAGTATAGTGCTATACAGGAGTATAGTACTTACTAAAGTATAGTAAAGGTAGGTAGCTTTGTGATGAAATCAAAAAAGTAATAAATACTCAAGCTACAAATCAAACTACAATGAAAAAGATATTGAATATAGTGTCAAGTGCAAAAGGTGATATGTCGTTCAGCAACAAGCTGTCAGGCGCTATCATTGACAAATTGTTAACAGTTTACCCCGGTAGTAAAGTGCAAACCCGCGATCTGGCAAAAGAGCCCCTGCCCCATTTAGAAGGCAATCAGATAGCCGCTTTTTTTACGCCGGCCGACCTGCGTACTGAAGATCATAAAGACGCCATAAGAAATTCAGAAGAGGCTGTTAAAGAATTAATGGCTGCGGATATCATAGTGATCGGCGTGCCACTGTACAACTTTGGTATTCCTTCCGTTTTAAAAGCATGGGTTGATCATATTGCGCGCGCCGGCGTTACTTTTAGCTATGCCGATGGGGCACCAAAAGGACTGGTGGTCAATAAAAAAGTTTACCTCGCCGTCGCTTCTGGTGGTATTTATTCTGAAGGACCTATGCAATCGCTTGATTTTGCCGAGCCGTTCTTAAGAGGTTCACTTGGTTTTTTAGGTATGAAAGATATTACCACATTCCGCGTTGAAGGCGTCAGCATGCCTCAATTCAGTGACAGCGCTTTACCAAAAGCTGTTGGGCAGGTGAATGAATTTGCGTTCTAATTAATTCCATACAATTATCAGGTCGCTTTGGTTTGCTAGGGCGACCTTTTTATTTTTAGAATTTTCTTCAAAAAAATCGTAAGAATTTACCGGCGACTTGATTAAAAGTAATAAAAACAGTTAAAAAATTAATGGCAAATGGGTAATTCAACATTAAATATATGGTGAATGGGTAAATCAATATTAAATGTATCAAATACGGGTATTCCTTTAGAAATGATTAAGGTTTAGTGTTACATTTGCATATTTTTAATTTATCCATAAAGATCCAACACCCAACCAGTAATCAATATAAAGTGTAATGAAACCAAATTTTACCCGAGTATTCCCGTTACTCCTTCTGCTCTTTTGTTTTTCGAAAAGCTCTTTTAGTCAATGTGGTGCTGTATTACCAAGCACCGGCAACAATCTTACTGTTAACACCGACAATACGGTGCTTAACACCTATTACCCTGGTACAGGCAGTCCTGTTAAAGGAAGTACTACCCTAACCGTACTCGCTCCTATAGGTAATGCCACCAATATCGCTAATGGCGACATGGTATTGATCATTCAAATGCAAGGCGCCGAATACAACAGCGCCAATGGTGATAATTATGGCGACGGCGTTGCCGGCGGTGATGCCAGTGGTTATTTAACTTCAAACCTGGTGGCAGGTACATTTGAATATAATATTGTATCTGCTTACAACTCAGGTACGGGTTTAGTTACATTGTCCTATCCGCTGGCAAATAACTATTTTACCCGGGCTTATTCTGCTTCAACCGGCGCTCAAAATTACCAGCTCATAAGAGTGCCCCGCTATTATGACATCACTATTAATAACAATCGCTCTGTAACCGGAACTGCGTGGAATGGCCAGGCCGGTGGTGTTATTGTACTGGAAGCAACCAATACATTTAGCTTCGGTAACAGCAGTTCAACAATAAATGCGAATGCATTAGGCTACAGAGGCGGTGGCGGAAAAAATTTCACCGGCGCTTCAACCAGTTTAACAAATACTGATTATCGCTGGAATTCCCCTGTTACCACCAGTGGTAACAGTACAGGTGGCGCCAAAGGCGAAGGTATTGCCGGCACGCCTATGTATGTTTACAACAGCGGCACCAATTCAACCACTACAAATATTGAAGGTTATATAGACGGTTCATTGGGCAGAGGTGCACCGGGTAATGCCGGTGGCGGTGGTACCGATGGCCAAACCAACTCGAATCAATACAACACCGGTGGCGGTGGTGGTGGTAATGGCGGCGCAGGCGGACGTGGCGGCAGCGGCTGGGATGGTGGTCCGGGTAATCCCGCTACTTATAATACCGGCGGATTTGGCGGTTCTGCATATGCCCAGGCTTCTGAACAGAGAATAGTAATGGGCGGCGGCGGCGGCGCCGGTACAGCCAACAACGCAGCTGCTGCCGGAACTGAATATTTGTGCAGTGGCGGCGCCGGCGGTGGTATTGTTATTATACGTGCCAAATCATTTGTTGGCAATGGATCAATTACAGCAAATGGCGCAGCATCGAACGATCCGTCAACCACCGATGCTGCAGGCGGCGGTGGCGCCGGTGGTAGCATAATTGTATTTGCAAATACCTCTACCATTACAACCAACGGCACCATTACTGCCACAGCTATTGGTGGTAAAGGTGGTAATAGTACAATTCACTACGCACATGGCCCCGGCGGCGGTGGCGGCGGAGGTGTTGTAATTACCAACATTTTATCAAACGCCAATATAACTGTTACCGGTGGCGTAAATGGTCTTACCCGTTCAACTTCAGCCAGCGGACCTATTGATAACGTTTATAATGCAGCACCCGGATCGGCCGGTGTGAAAAGGATCTTAACTACCGCCCCACTGTTGGTTAGTCCGGGTAATGCCGCTTCACCATGTGGTATCTTACCTGTTAAACTTACATTGTGGAACGGCGTTTATAGAAATGAGAAAACGTATCTTAACTGGGAAACAGATAAAGGTGTTAACTTCTCTCATTTCATAGTAGAACGCAGCGCCGATGGCGTTCATTATTCATCATTAGGCCAGGTGCAGGCTTCAACATCAGATGCGCTTACCTTACAATATTCATTTATTGATATTGCACCTGCTGCAGGCAATAACTATTACCGGTTAAAAATGGTTGATATCAACGGCCGTTATGAGTACAGCGGCATCATTACCATTCGTACCAATGTACAGGGGTTTGAAGTTACAGCATCTCCCAACCCATTCACCAATAATGTACTGATCACCATTGAAAGCAAAACCGATGAAATCGTAAATCTTCGGGTGTTCAATAGTGATGGCAAGCTGGTTTGGCGCAAGTCGACCAGGGTGTATGCAGGAACCAATGCCCAGTACTTTAATGAATTGCAATCGTTGCCAACAGGCATTTACTATATTAAAGTGAATAAGCTGAACTCAGAAGCAAGTTTAAAGCTGATAAAGCAATAATTGCATTTCGAAGTGATTCGAAAAAGACCGTTTCCAGTTTCGGAAACGGTCTTTTAGTTTCACATTTGCATGTTTATGCGGCCAATATATTAAATAACGAAACCATGCAATCGTTTGCGTAAGCAAAATGCCTCAAAACAGGTTAAAAAAACTTAAAAATAATTCAGACACTTTCATTTTGTTTGTTACATTTGGTTGCTAAGCTTCCGCCATATGAATTTTCAACCAATTGTTCCCGACGATGGTGAATTACTGTTGCGCCTGACAAAAGGGGACCGAATTGCATTTGATGAGATTTTTAACCGGTTTGCCGATCCCATTCACTCGTACATCCGTGTGCGGTTGAACGGGTCGCAAGAGGCCGATGATGTTTTGCAGGAAGTGTTCATTCGCCTGTGGAACAAGCGTCAAACGATCGTTATACACTCCTCTTTCCGCAATTACTTATATACCATTGTTCAGCACTGTATTAGTGATCACCTTAGAAGCGCTAAAAGAAAAAGGTATACACTTACCGAAGAAATGCCTGAGCGCACCGAAGGAAGGCCTGCGCCCGACGAGCAGTACCAATATAAACAGGCCTATCATATTTGGAAGAATGCCACCAGTAAACTGCCCGGACAAATGCGCCGTATTTACTCCATGAAGAATGAAGAACAGTTATCGGTGAAAGAGATCGCATCTGAACTACAGCTCAGCGAGCAAACGGTAAAGAACCAATTGCATACTGCCGGCCAGCGTATACTCAAAATGTTGCGGCAGGTACAAATATTTTTTTAAAAAATTCCAAATCCCAAGCTCCAAATAATAAATCACAAATCCCAAGCTCCAAGCTCCAAAAAAATTCCAAAATACAAAATTCAAATTCCAAAAGAATACAGTCGTTTCATCACCCTTTGCCCTTTGGGGGTTCTTATTGGGTTCTTGCATTTGGGAACTTCTTTTTGGTTCTCCGCTATAGCGGGGAGGCTTTGCAATTTGGGGTTTTGTATTTTTTCTTTGGACCTTGTGATTTGGAATTTGGTATTTCTTCTTTGGATCTTGGAATTTGAGATTTGGAATTTAATATCAAGATTTTTCTTATTTTCCTATAGTACCATTATCAATAAACCTCCGTCTATCAATTAAAGCAGTTTTTGCATGCCCCGTAAATCAAGGCACGATAAGAAAGATAATGAACAGTCAGATGAGCAATGGCTCAAGGCATGGGATTCACCCGAAGCTATAGGCATGCAAAAGAAGCAGATTCTGCTGAACAGCATTAACGACCGCATCGACAACCGGCGGAAACAGAGAAAGCAGTTTTTCTTTATTGGTTTAAGCGCTGCCGCGGCCATACTGGTGGCCATCTTTATTAAGGTGCCTGGTAATGAGTCGCCGGCCCGGGCGAATGCCTGGCAGGAGCTTGCTACTACCGATAGCGCAAAGAAGATCATGCTTGCAGATGGTTCCGTTGTTTGGCTGGCGCCGTGGTCGGCAATGAAAGTACACGCCGATTTTCAAAAACAGCGTAGTACCGTGTTATCAAAAGGCACGGCCTTCTTCAGCGTAGCAAAAGATGCGCAACACCCGTTTACCATCGATGTAAACAGGCAACAGATCACAGTTGTAGGCACCGCATTTACCATTCGTAAGCTCGATTCGGTAGATCTGCAGCTTACCGTAAAAGAAGGCAAAGTAGCATTGAAGAACACGGGTGGTAACCAAATTCTGACCGCAGGCCAACAGGTAAGTACAACAAAAGCCATTACCGGTATAGTACAAACCATTGACCCAGCCTCGGCCGACTGGTGGTTACAACAACAGGTAAGGTTACAGAACATTTCATTGGAGGAGTTGCTTAACCGCATTGAAACCTATTACCAGGTTAAACTTATGCATGGCGCTATCGACAAAAAAAAGAAAGTAACGCTTACCTGGAACATGTCTGTTTCATTGCAGGAAAACTTATCGGTGCTGAACACATTGACTGGCTTTAACATTCACTAAGAATCATTAACAACATCCTTTTTTTGATCTGCTGAAAAGCGGACAGCTAACGTATTGCTTATAATGTAACGAACATATGGAATACTTAAAACTAACCAGAACATTCACTGCGCTATTATTACTGCTTACGACAGGTTTTATAAACCTGCAGGCACAACAGGGCCAGGTACATTACCGGCATGGCGCCGGTGATTTGGCGGCTATAGCCGAAGACTTTGGCCGGGTATTTAAAGTACAGCTTGCTTATGCCAATGATGAACTGGCCGCAGTTAAAGTACCCACTGCTTCTTATGAAGCAGGTAATGTGGGTGACTTATTAAACAAAGTATTAGCCCCCGGCGGTTTTAATGCAACATTGACCGGCTCCAACTACGTGATCAAAAAGGCTAACATTCCTCAGAAGCTGCCTACGATCGTATTAAAAGGAACTGTACAGGAAGGAACCACACCTGTACCCGGCGCTTCGGTGATCATTAAACAACCCAATCAAAAAAATGTGATCGCCATTGCCGATGAAAATGGAAAATTCTCTAAAACCGTTGCGGCGGTTGATGGCTCAATTGAGATCACGGCTGTAGGGTTTCAACCTGCAAAAAAGAATTTCACCGTATCATCGCCAACGGGTATTATTATTTCACTGGTAAAGGATGAGCAACAAATGCAAAATGTGGTTGTAACAGCGCTTGGTATTAAACGCGCTGAAAAATCATTGGGTTATGCTACCACTACCATCAATAATGAACAACTCACCGATGCAGTATCGAGCAACTGGACAGATGCCTTATCGGGTAAAGTTGCCGGTTTGAACCTGGTGCGCTCAAACAGCGGCCCCACCGGAAGTAATAAGATCATCTTACGTGGAGAGAACAACCTTACCGGTGATAACGAAGCCCTGATCGTAGTAGATGGGGTGGTTATCAATTCGGGTAGTAACCGCAGAACCGCCATAGGCGGCGAAACAACGTATGGCACAGGTTCCGATAATATGCCGGCCGACTATGGCGGCAGCTTAAATGACCTGAACCCCGAAGATATTGAATCGGTAACCGTGTTGAAAGGACCCGGCGCCTCGGCCCTGTATGGTTTACGTGCGGCCAATGGAGCCATTATCATTACTACCAAATCGGGTGGCAATAAAGGTAAGAAGCTTGGTATTACGCTCAATTCAAATGCCTCTATTGAGCAGCCAAACCGCTGGCCCGATATGCAATTTGAATATGGAATGGGGTTAGATGGCCAGGCTGATTATGATTATGGCAGATCGCCCAACTCAACCAGTAGCTCTGCTTACGGCCCACGTTTCGACGGACAAATGTTCAATCAATTTGATACTGAAACACAAGGCCGCTCAAATACACCCACCGAGTGGAGGGGCTATAAGAATAAATTATTCAACTACTTCAATACCGGTAATACCATTACCAATTCAATAAGTGTAGATGGTGGTTCTGAAAAGACCACTGCCCGTTTTTCATTAACGAATGTTCAAAACAAATGGATCATACCCAATACCGGTTATAAACGTAATACGGTAGCGTTATCGGTTAATTCAAAAGTAAGCGACAAACTTACCATTTCTTCAAAGATCAACTATACCAATAAATGGAGCGATAACCTGCCCGGCGCCGGTTATGGCAACCAGAGTATCATGTACTGGTTCATCTTCTGGCAACCCAATGCCGACATTGACTGGTTAAAGAATTACTGGAAGAAAGACCAGGAGAACCGCGGGATCTTCTACCCATACAGCTCATTCCCCGAAAACCCTTATGCTATTGCTTATGAATTCCTGAATGCCAGTAACCGCCATGTGGTAACAGGTAACATTTCGGCCTCATATAACTTCACCAAAGAGTTGAGTTTAACCCTCCGTACGTCGCTCGATCTTAGTACAGAACAACGTTCGCAGCGCAGGCCATATGATGCCGGTTCAAAATTCCCGAAAGGAAGTTACCGTACCCAAAGTTTAGCTGGTCAGGAAAGCACTACCGACTTCCTGTTGAAGTATAGTAAAAAGGTACATAAGGATTTTGATTTCTCTGCTACCTTAGGTGGAAGTGCATTGCGTAACAACTATAATAAAGATGAAGTACGCGCCGACTCGCTTATTTACCCCGGCGTATATACGCTGGCCAATACAGCTGGTCCGCTGGTAACGGTTCCATACAGAAGCAAGTATTCGATCAACAGTTTTTATGGATTGTTTACTGCTGCTTATAAAGAGTTCCTGTTCTTAGATCTTACCGGCCGGCAGGACTGGGCCAGCCCCCTGGCCACCCCTACCCGTACCGATAATGTAGGTTTCTTTTATCCTTCGGCCAACCTGAGCTTTATAGCTTCGGAAGTGTTTCATTTGCCCGCACAAATTAATTATGGTAAGCTGCGCTTCTCTGCATCGAGTGTAGGTAGCAGTGGTGTTATCCCCTACCTTACCGGAAACAATGTGTATGTTTCTCCCGGCAGCTTATGGAGCGGCGGCCTAACAAACCCAGGCACTTTGAACAATGCCAACCTGCGCCCGCTTCGCACCACTACTTTTGAAGTAGGTTTAAATGCAAAAATGTTCAAGAACCGCGTAGGTATCGATCTTACCCTGTATTCGGGTACAACCAAAGACCAGATCATGCAACGGATACTCGATCGCTCATCGGGGTTCGCCAAGCAGGTGGTTAACTTTGGTAAAGTAAGTAACCGTGGTATTGAGATAGCGTTGAATGGAACACCTGTTATAACAAGAAGCGGCTTTAAATGGAATACCAATATCGTATTCTCTTCAAATAGAAACACCATTAAAGAATTGCCCGACAGTTCGGTGGTACTGCAAACCGGTCCTGTTGGCGGCGGACAGATCGTTGCCAAAGTTGGTGGCAGAATGGGCGACTTGTATGGCAAAGGCTATGTGCGCTCGCCCGACGGACAAATAGTATATGATGCCAATACCGGTTTTGCTTTGCTTTCACCAGAAGTGCAATACCTGGGCAATACCGCGCCCAAATGGCGCTTAGGTTTTGGTAACGATTTCAGTTATAAGAATTTCCGTCTGAATTTACTTTTCGATGTACAGTATGGCGCTGTTGCACACTCGCTGATGCACTACAAAATGGCAGAGCAGGGTAAATTAACCAAAACCTTACCTGGCCGTTACAACGGTATCATTGGTAATGGGGTTATTCAGGAGCCTGATGGTAAATACCGCCAAAATGATGTATTAGCTACCGACATAGATGAATACTACCGTTCACACTGGGGTATTGATAATGCCGAAGGAAGCACCTTCCGCACCGACTTTATCAAATTCAGAGAAGCGCGTTTGGATTATTCCCTTGGTCCGAAAACAATAAAAAAGCTGGGATTGCAAAAAGCAACGTTCGGAGTATATGGCCGCAACCTGTTCATTTGGTCGCCCTGGCCTATGTTCGATCCTGAGTTCGGTACGTTGAGCGGCACTGATATCATTCAGGGTTTCGAGATCGGTCAGTTCCCATCTACCCGTACCATCGGCTGTAACTTAGTTATTGGACTTTAATTCTTAAAAACATGAAGCTGATCATAAATAAAATAGCAGGTGCTGCCGTATTGTTTAGTTTAACAGTAGCATCCTGTACAAAAGATTTCACAGAAACAAATACCGATCCTAATACCACGCCTTATGTTCTGCCCCGCCAGTTACTGGCGCCGGCCCTGGTGAATACCGTTACCTATAACATGATGCGTAACCGCAACTTTAATAACGAGCTAATGCAGGTTACTGTTGATATGGGCGATGGTGAAGGAAAGGTGTTCCGTTATGATTATCGTAATAACTGGGCCGATTACCTGTACAATGGCTGGTTTACCGAGCTCACTAACTATAAAGACATTTACAAACTGGCCAACCAGGAAGGAAGCCTGAACAACAAATCCTACATGGGCATTTCGCTTATCTGCCAGTCGTGGGTGTATTCATTGCTTACCGATACCTATGGCGATGTGCCCTATTTTGAATCGAATAAAGCAAAACCCGATTCAGGGCAAACGGCTGGTACTGTTGAGCCGGCCTTCGATCGTCAGAAAGAAATTTATCTCGATATTTTCAAAAAGCTCGATACCGCCAATACGCTGCTTGCAGCAAACGTAGGTATAGATGGCGCCAGTGATCCTATATACGCCGGTAACGTATCGAGATGGCGCAAGTTTGGTAATTCATTGTATTTACGGTTGCTGTTACGATTGTCGGGTAAAGCAGAAGTGGCCGACCAGTGTATTGCCAAGATAAAAGAGATTGCTGAGACCAATAAAGCCAATTATCCCATTATTGCCACAAATGATGAATCGGCTATCTTAAAGTGGACGGATAAGGCTCCATACACCTCGCCTTATCTCACCGTACGCGAACAGGATTTTAGACAACCGGGCATTGCCAGCTTTTTTCTTGATAACCTGGTTGAATGGGCCGATCCGCGGATCGATATCTCCCTGGGATCAAATGGGGTTAACAGATGGCGCATAGCTCCTGCTTCCGGTGCTTTTGTAGGTGTGCCCAGTGGTTATTCGCCGGGTGATGTTACAACCAAGAAAGCCTATTTTTACTCCAATGCACAAACGGTGAATGGTGTTACGGCAGCAAACTTAATGACGGAACCAATGACCGGTATGATCTTGAATTATCCTGAAGTGCAATTCATTCTTGCCGAAGCGGCAACAAAGGGATATATCACCGGTGCCCCTGAAAGTTTTTATAACGAAGGCGCCAAAGCAAGCATTACTCAGTGGATCAGTACCTGGAATGTAACCATCACTACTTACTTAAGCAACATTGGCATGAACTGGATCAACTCGGAGACCCTTGACCAAAAGATGGAAAAGATCCATTTGCAAAAATACTATGCCCTGTTCTTAACCGATCTGCAACAATGGTTCGAGTATCGCCGTACCGGCCACCCCATATTGCCTAAAGGCGCCGGGTTACGTAATAACGGGGTAATGCCTGCGCGTATGACCTACCCTATTTATGTGCAGTCGACCAACCCTACCAATTACAAACTGGCGCTTGATGCACAGGGGCCCGATCTTATTTCAACAGAGGTTTGGTGGCAGAAGAAGTGAGATCAATAGACAATTTACAATAGGCAATTGGCAATGAAATTATAAGTAACAATTGTAGTACAATGAAAAATATAGCAACATATACATTCTATTTATTGATAACGGTCTTTTTATGGGCCTGTAAAAAAGATGAGTATCGTGGCGGTGTGGTAGGTGATTATATCGGTCTTTTCGATGTGCGTAACATTTATAAAGATCAGGATGTTGTTCTTTCAAAAGACAATATGTTCGGTGCCACAAAAATTGCCGGGGTAGTTGTATCTGACCATTCCGGTAACAACCTGCCCAAAGGATTACTGATGCTTGAAGATGCCCGCCGGCTGTCGACAGTACGCGGAATATCAGTGGCCATTGGCGATGCGGCTGCCAGTTATGTGCCGGGCGATTCGGTAGAGATCTATGTAGAAGGCAGTACACTTACAAGAGTAGATGGCATATTGCAGATCACCAATATTACCAACGATGCAGTTCAAAAAGTAGCCAGCGGCCGGCCAATACCTGTAACCTGGTTATACCTGAATAAAGCTTTAGCTAAACCCGATGATTATGAAAGTAGCTTAAGTGTCATTGTAAAAGCCAACCTGTTTCCATTGGCTCAACCCGGCGATGTGTTGAGTGGCGATAAAGTGGCCGATGATACTTATGGCAGAATAACCATACATACAGACCCCAAAGCGCAGTTTGCCAATAATGAAGCGCCGTTCTACTCAAATTACGTGGGAATATTATTAAATAGCATAAGCAATGGTGAGCGTGTGCCGCATTTCAGGCTGCGTACAGCAAGTGATGTAAGAAAGAAAAATCCCATTATCAAAGGTGCGGCTGCTATTATTACCGGTTTTATGAGCGATGTTGTTGCAGGTGCCGAAAGTGATGCCAATTATGAGTATATACAGTTTATGGCAACAAAGGACATTGATTTTACTGTAACGCCATTCTCTGTGGTAACTACCAATAATGCCGGCACCTCAACCCCCATTGGTTTCCCGGCAAACAACTGGGCTACCGGTGGTGTTCGCACTTATAAAATGAACATAACTACCGGGAAAGCTAAAAAGGGCACCTTCTTTTATGTAGGAGGAATTAAAAAATTGATCAATGGAATAAATTCAACCGACATTAGTTCTGCCAATTGGGTAAAAGCAATGTCATATGGTTCTGCCGGCGATGGGTTTGGATCGGGCACCACCAACCTGCTTGCTAATAGTGGAAATGCTTTCGGTATGGCGCTGTTCGAAGGTACAAACGTAACTGCCGCTTCAGTGCCTATTGATGTAGTATTCGTTGGTACCGGTGGCACCATTAATGGAGATAATAAAGGATACCCAATTGGGGATAATGATTATTACGATTCAAAGCACCCTTTTTACGATAACGACCAGCCTTTTTACCGCAGTGGCACCAATACATTTGCGTTTGCCTATCAAACAGCCGACCTTGGTATATTCAACAGGTTAGTTGGCGAGTACAGCAGCTCGTTAAACAGATGGACGAAAGTTCGTCAGCAACAGCTTGATACATTGACAAAGACTTCACCATTAAGTGTGCTTGAGACCAACACTACTAAGCTGAAGGATTAATCAGAATAATACTAACTTACAAATGAAAGGCCGTCAAAATTAAAAGACGGTCTTTTCTTTTATAACCAACCTTATCTAATGAAAAAAAGTCTCCTGGTAGTAGCAATATTTATATTCGTTGCGGTATTGCTTTTTTTTATCGCAAGGGAAATAGATGAATGTATTTATCTTCGATTTGCTCCTGAAGGTGACATCATTCCGCTAATTAATTATGGCATTCGCTTGCGTTTGACAGTTTATGGATTTTATACTTTGCTGCTGGTGATACTATCATTGGGCGGGCTCCTGTTGTCGAAAAGGAAAAAAGCTATTGAGTACAAGAAAGGATTTCTTTTAGTTAGTATACTCAGTGGTTTATTGTTTTTAACATCTTTAACTGCAATACTGGTCGCAGTATTTTGGTAATATTAAAATGCCGGGTAGCACTACATATCTTACATGCAGACGCTACCCGGTATTTCCTACTTCTTAATCCCCCGTTGGAATAATCTCACTCGTCTCTACCATCAACATCACGGTTTTAACCTGCGCCCGTGTTCTGTGTACAACACCTTTTGGTATGGTGAACCCTTCCCAGGGATTCAATGCAATTGTTTTATCTTCCAGGTCGATGAGCAATTGGCCTTCCAGCACAAAAAAGAACTCATCATCATTATCGTGTTTGTGCCAATGGTACTCCCCTTCTATGATGGCCACCCGTACCACACTATCGTTTACTTTGGTTAGGGTTTGGTTAAACCACTTATGTGTATTGGCCTTAACAATAGCAGGCACATCAACCAGTTCGAGGTAATCATACTTAACATCGAGCCGGGTTTCGTAAGGATAGTTATTTTCCATATGTAGTTTTCAGTAAATATACTGAATACCTTTAAGGCAAATGGTATGAGATATTACTCATATGCACCTGCGGCGAATTCCTGAGTTCTATCACTTCCCTATTGCCGCCGGGTTGAGCGGTTTTTATTTCAGACAATTGCGCACCCACTACATCATCTAAATACACGGCATAGCGGCCATCTTTCTTTTCATAATTAAAAGAACAGGCCTTAACAGTGAGGTCCATTACATGCCGGGCCCAAAGGCCATATGCTGGCTGCACTTTTAAATTGGAAGCATTGTATTGCCCTACGCCCAGTTCGGGCGGTGTGGCGGCGGTATCGGTTTCGGGGTTACCGCCTTTTACCAGTACATGCACATCGTTGAAAACAATATTCTTTATATAGCCTGTATGTTTACCATTGGGTAATGTAAAGTCGAGCCCATTGGCTGGCAAACTATAACCGGCAATTATGGGTGTGGCGCGGCGCTGTTTGCCATCGTAGGGCGACCATCTTTTTTCGCGGAAGGAACTGCCGGCATATACTTCATAAATATCAATTCCATTTATGACAATGTTCTCTACCTGGCCTATGTTCACATTCTTTACCAGCAATTCATTATGCTTTTCGCCATTATCGGTAAATGCATATTTGCCAACTTCAGCACCAAGTACGCGGCCGCGGTTTGAAATAGAAATAAAGAAAGGCGTGAACGTGCGGAACATTTTTGAGCGGGCGTGTAGCGAGCCTGTATGTCCGCAGTTAAGATGTATGTTCTTTACATGGCCGCCATCGTTGGTTGATATGGAAAACCCGGCTTTATTGGAGCCAAGCACATAAATATTATCAACGCAAATGTCCATGATGTCATCAGCCGTTTCGGACCCTATCTGAAATAAGTTGCAATTGGTATCGCCGATCACATTTCGCACTTTATAATCACGCGCCGGTCGCGTAAAGCCCAGTGCGCAATCGGAACCGGGTTTTACAATATCATCGGAACTTACTTTTGAATAGATATTGGTAACGGTAACATCATTGCAGGCCATGAAGTCATAAATGTCCCGTACGTTGGTTGTGTAGTCCTTGCTGAAATAAGTATTGTGAACGTTTATGTGATCGGTGCCGGTTGCCAATAATGCAAAATGACCGCTGCGGTCAATGTGCAGCATGTTATCTGTATTAAAGTCTTTCGAACCGTCTTTGTTTATATAGTAAGGTTCATCTTTACTGCTATCGTACCACAGATCGGCCTCGCGGTAAATACCGCCTATTTCAATATTTGTACATAGTTTAAAAGTGAACATTTTATCGGCCCGGTTATCGGGTGCGTTGTTCATTACATTATCGCCGGTAACCAGGTGGCCATTACCGGTAATGGTGCCATTGCCAATGATCTTTACATTATCTATTCGTTCACCAAAGAACATCGAGTTCCTGAAATAGTGATGGCCTACATCCTGTTTGGTTAAATAGTTTTCAGGGTCGGCATACGGCCCCACATCTGTTGGCGATAAACCCGAGCGGTATTTTTTATCGCTGAACCAGGTGGCTTCCGGTGCATCGGCGCCTTTTAATGCTTTTATGGTTGCCTCTTTATCGATGTACAGGTACACGTTGCTTTTTAATTGAATAGTGCGTACGCCATAAATGCCTTTGCTGAAAAGCAGGGTGCCGCCACCTAACTCACTTAAATACTCGATGGCCTGGTTAACAGGTTGCGTATAATCCTGCGTGCTGTCGCCGGTAATGCCAAACTGTTTAATATCAAGTTTGCCAGAATAATGTCTAATAATATTTGATACACCTTTGTGTTGTCCATCATTTACCTGTAAACGGAACGTGTATAGTTTATTTGGTTGTAATGCGGTGATTGTGGCGCTGGCGGTTTTGACGTCAATGACGGCTTTTGCCGGTTGATAGCTTTTTCCCGAATCGAGCGATTGCATCAGCGTGATCGATCTGGCGGCTATATGGCTCCAGGTAAAATGCACCTGGGTGTAACTGTTGGCATTTGTTCGGGTAAGGTCTGCAATGGTTTGTACTGCCTGTAGCGTAGCTGTTTCGCCTGCACTGGTAAGCGCTTCGGGTTTTGTGGTGGTATACGTAGCTTTAAAAGTATAGTTACCGGCGCGAGGAAGTGTTACGTCATGAATAACGATCTTCAGGTCGGCGCCATTGGCCGGTCGAAGATCGAGTTTACTAAACTGCAATACAGAGCCGCCGTTTGCCAATGGCATTATAGCCACCTCTCCTACTTTGGAATATGAATAGAGCGAACCGGTACGCCCTATAGATTGTTGGGCAAGCGTTGCCAGGGTAACATCGCCGCGGCCAATAACATTCACTGTTGTGTTTTGCATGGACGCTTTAACACCTGCGGGCAGAACTATTTTTACAGTAGCGTTTGGACTGCGTTGCCCGGCCGTATAAAACAGCGTGAGGTCTTTTTTTGTATTGACGGTTATTTGCTGTTGTTGTAATTGCAGCCGGCCGCTTAATGCCATTGCTTTAACAGTTAGCAAATAAGTTTGGGTGGCCTTACCGTTTTGCGAGGTTGCCGCCAGGCGGTCGTTTGGCTCAATAACCCCTTCCATTTTTGGGTTGCCTGCTTTATCAATGATCTTATATTGTTGAATGGAACCATCGGTAGAGGTGATCTGATCGAGGAATTGTTTTACCGTTGGGCGGGTTGAGCACAAGCCCTGGTCTTCGGGTGTATCAACGGTAAAACGAATGGTGCTTCCGGTAACTACAACAATGGTGTTTTTTGTAATGGCGGCAATATGAGTAGCGAAAGCTATAGGTTTAATACTTGTGGTATTGGGCGATGGTGATTTTGCAAATACAGGGTGTAACATGCAACATGCAGCAAGCAATAACAGGTTCTTTTTAAATGCGATCATATAAAGAAATAACTTAAATGTAGTTTCTTTATATAGGACGCTATTAAAGCTGATTGGCAATTAATGCATTATAATATGCAAAATTCCAAGCTCCAAATCTCAAGATCCAAATAATAAATTCCAAAATCCAAATCCCAAGTTCCAAATAAATCCCAATACCTCTTAACAGACCTTGAGATTTGAGATTTTGTATTTCCTTTTTTGAATCTTGTGATTTGAGATTTTTCACACCGGATAAGGCCCTTCATTGAATTTTTCGGCATGGTAACCTTTAACGCCTATTTGTGCCGCCAGCCGGCTGCGCAGGTCGTTTGAGGAACGAATCTGCTCAATAATGTATTTGAAGTCGTATTTAGGTTGCCAGCCCAGTTCATTTCGGGCGCGTTCGTTCACATATACCCTGTCGAGCGAGGGAAACATCTTCCAGCCCAATTGTTCATATAATTCAACATATTCGGGAAACAGGTGTTTCACTACATCTGTGGCATGCAGCCGCAGGTTCAACAGATCGGCTTTGGTAAAAGGTGTAGTAGCGCTAATGATGTACGTGCCAAAACCAATACGCCGTGCATGTTGCATAGCCAACAGGTGGGCGCTTACCACATCTTCTATTTCTACCCGGCGGTACAGGAATTCATTGGCTTTTATATTTGAATCGGCATATATTCCGCGCATTTTTTTGTTATCGTCTTCTTCCGGAAAGAAACGCGAAGTGCGTAATACAATACAGGGCAGTCCGAAATTGCGGTAATACAGCTGGCACAAATTCTCAGCGGCGGTTTTGGTAACACCATAAATGTTTTTAGGAACAGGCGTTACCTCTTCTGTGATCCAGGCGGCAGGGGCACCAGGTGGTGGCACCAGTGCATCGCCAAATGTGCTGGTGGTGCTGGTAAATATGAATGATTCAACACCTGCAGCTACTGTTTCCTGTAATAAATTTAATGTACCGGTAATATTGGTATCAATAAATTGGCGGGGTGTATGGGTGGCCACATGGGGTTTGTGCAAAGTGGCTGTATGTAATACCACGCTCACGCCCTGCATACATTGCTTTACAAAGTCGCGATCGGCTATTGTTCCGGTATAGTTGGTAAATGGTGAGGCCAGTATATCTATGCCAACCACCTCATATTTCATTTCCTGCAGTGTGCGCACCAGGGCTTCGCCCAAATGGCCGGCACTGCCTGTGACAAGGATTCTCATGTTATTCTTCTTTTACATACTTGTATACATTCTTCTTATATACATTTAGATCTTCGAGGGTTGAGATCTCTTCAAACCTATATTGTTGTCCGTTGGCGTTTTGCCTAACCAGCGCCACTACTTCACCTCCAACTACGGCGCTTTGCGCTTTGCGAAAAATGGCATCGAGCGATCGTGTATCGTTCAGCATCTGGTATTCTTCTATCTGGTTTACTATTATTACGTATTCTGCCATATTACGCGATTGAAAATTTGTGCTAAGATATGCAGTTACCGGTTACCAGTTTCCGGTTACCGGGAATACAATTGTATTACCTGGCAACTGGTGCCCGGTAACTGGCAACACAAACTTTATTCCTGTATTTTTGTCGCTTACACATACTTTAATTATTGGCTGATGACTAAAATAGTAGTAACCGACGGTTATACCCTTAACCCCGGCGATTTGAGTTGGAAACAAATAGAAACGTTGGGCGAACTTACCGTATACGACAGAACGAAGCCCGATGAGTTAATTGACCGATGCAAAGATGCCGCAATTGTTCTAACCAATAAAGTGCCGTTCAATGCCGCCGCTATTGACCAGTTGCCTAATTTAAAACTCATTGGGGTTACAGCCACGGGTTATAATATCATAGATGTACAGGCCGCCGCCCAAAAAGGTATTGTGGTAAGCAATGTTCCGGCATACGGAACCGATTCTGTAGCCCAGCACAGTTTTGCACTTTTGCTTGAACTCACCAATCAGGTTGGCAAACATGCCGCGTCGGTTGCCGCCGGCGGCTGGGTGAAGTCGCCCGACTTTAGCTATCAGTTATCGCCATTAACCGAGCTGGCAGGCAAAACCATGGGCATCGTTGGCTGGGGAAATATCGGCCAGCAAACTGCCCGCATTGCCCAGGCCTTTGGCATGAAGGTGCTCTACTACACTCCTTCCAAAAAAGAAAATGCATTTGCGCCCTGGGCTTCCCTGCCCGATCTGTTTGCCAAAAGCGATTTTATTTCGCTGCACTGTCCGCTAAAGCCAGAAAATACCGGCTTTGTAAATAATGAATTAATTGGGGTTATGAAACCTTCGGCCTGTATAATAAATACTTCCCGCGGACCGCTCATCAACGAGCAGCACCTGGCCGATGCCCTGAACAGCAACCGTATTGCCGGCGCGGCGCTGGATGTGTTGTCGACCGAACCACCGCCAGCTGATAATCCCTTGCTTTCGGCCAAAAATTGCATTATTACCCCACACATTGCGTGGATCAGTAAGGAAGCGCGGCAGCGGGTTATGGAGGTGACGGTTGAAAATGTTGCTGCATTTTTAAAGGGAGCGCCGGTGAATAAAGTGAGTTAAAGTTTCCGGTTACCGGTTCCCTGTTGCCGGGGAAATACAAAATACAGGTTACAGGTTGCAGGTTTCAAGTTTCAGGGAATACAAAATACAGGTTACAGGTTGCCGGTTACCAGTTGCCGGGGAAATACAAAATACAGGTTACAGGTTGCAGGTTGCAGGTTTCAGGGAATACAAAATACAGGTTACAGGTTGCCGGTTACAGGTTGCCGGGGAATACAAAATACAGGTTGCCGGTTACCGGTTGCCGGGGAATACAAATACAGGTTCCAGGTTGCAGGTTACAGGTTGCAGGGAATACAAAATACAGGTTGCAGGTTGCAGGGAATACAAATACAGGTTACAGGTTGCAGGTTGCCGGTTTCCGGTTACCAGGCTTGAATGCTCGGTATGCTGCCTGTTAGCGGAGGCTCCGAAATTTGGGCCCGGTATCCGGCAACTGGTAACCGGTAACCCCGGATTTTTTAAACGTTAAGAACTAATGAACTGAGAACTAAGAACTAAGAACTTAAAGCAGAAAACCGTATCTTCGCTCAACTTTTTGATAATGAAGATTCTAATTCAACAGGTTACAATTACAGACCCATCATCACCATTTAACGGAACAAAGCAGGATGTCCTTATTGAATCAGGTATTATCAGGGATATTCAACCTGCTATATCAGCAGAAGCAGATCAGGTAATTTCGGGCAGCCAGCTGCATTTATCGCCAGGCTGGGTAGATGTTTTTGCCCATTTTGCCGACCCCGGCTACGAGTTCAAGGAAACACTGGAAACCGGTTCCCGCGCAGCAGCCGCTGGTGGTTATACCGACGTTTTCGTGATCCCCAATACCAAACCGGTGATCGATAGCAAAACCCAGGCAGAATACATTAGTCAGAAATCGAAATCGCTGCCGGTGAACATTCACCCCATAGGCGCCATTTCGAAAGGAGCGGAAGGTAAAGACCTGGCCGAAATGTACGACATGCGCGCCAGCGGCGCCGTAGCGTTCAGCGATGGCCTGAACCCCATTCAGTCGGCCGGTTTGCTATTGAAAGCGCTGCAATACGTAAAAGCTTTTGATGGTACAGTTATACAAATACCCGACGACAAAAGCGTAGGCGCCAATGGCCTTATGCACGAAGGTATTGTTTCAACCCGCCTGGGATTGCCCGGTAAACCCATGATGGCAGAAGAGTTACAGGTGGCCAGAGATATAAAACTGGTTCGCTATGCCGATTCAAAATTGCATTTCACCGGGGTTAGCTCGCCCAAATCACTCGAATATATTCGCCGCGCAAAAGAAGCCGGTTTGGCGGTAACATGTTCTGTTACGCCTTATCACCTTTTCTTTACCGACGAAGACCTGACAGACTACGACACAAATTTGAAAGTATTTCCCCCGTTGCGTACCAAAAGCGACGTTGAATTGCTCCGCCAGGCAGTTCTTGACGGAACAATAGATTGTATTGCTACGCACCACCTGCCGCATGAGTACGATAGCAAGGTACTTGAGTTTGAGTATGCCAAATATGGTATGACCGGACTGGAAACCTCCTACAGCGCTGTCAAAACCGTGCTGCCCGGGCTTACCGAAAGCCGCTGGGTTGAACTGGTGAGCATTAATCCCCGAAAGATCTTCGGACTTGAAATACCGGTGATCAAAAAAGATGCACCTGCCTGTTTCACTTTGTTTGAACCAGGTGCTGCGGTTACCATTTCAGCCGCATCTTTCAGGTCAAAGTCGAAAAACTCTGCTTTCACCGGAAAAACACTCAATGGTTCAGTAAAAGGGATCATCAATAAAGACGCCTTAATTCTAAATTAATACCATTATTTTATGACAACTGCATCCGCCGGCAAAAGTCCCATCTTGCTGTATGGTTTGCTTTTTGGAGTTATCAGCATTGTATATACCGTAATCCTGTATTTGGGCGGTGTAAATGCCTATATGCACCCGAGCAATAAATACCTTGGCGTAGTAATTGCCGTAGGCTTTGCTTTTTTAACAGCCTGGCAATTGAGAAAACAACAGGGTGGTTATCTTGAATTTGCCGATGCATTAAAAGGGATCTTCAAAGTAATGGTCATTGGCATTTTGTTATCAACCATATTCGACTATGTGCTGTTTAATTATATAGATACGGCGTTTAGAGAAGCCCTTCGTCAGGCTTCTATTGACGCAATGATCTATGAAATGGAGAAAAGCAATATGCCGCAGTCGAAAATTGACCAAACACTGGAATGGATGGAAAAATTCAACAGTTTCGGTTTGGCTGCACAGGCCCTGGCATTCGCCGTAAGATGTATTCTTCATTTCATAATAGCCCTTATTGTTGCGGGCATCATGAAAAAGAAGCGGCCCTTTTTTGAAAATTCATTTAACCAATAAACTATGGATATATCCATTGTAGTGCCGTTGTTGAATGAAGAGGAGTCCCTGCCCGAATTGTGTGCATGGATTGAGCGGGTGGTTACGGCCAACAACTACTCCTATGAGATCATTATGATCGATGACGGCAGTACCGATGAGTCTTGGACCGTTATTGAACAATTACGATTAAAGAATGCGAACATAAAAGGCATTCGCTTTCAACGGAACTACGGTAAATCTGCTGCCCTGAACGAAGGCTTTAAAGCCGCACAGGGTAAAGTGGTTATTACTATGGATGCCGATATGCAGGATAGTCCCGATGAAATACCCGGGCTGTACCAAATGATCGTGCAGGAAGGCTTTGACCTGGTTAGCGGCTGGAAAAAAGTGCGTTACGATAATACGCTTACCAAGAATATTCCAAGCAAATTCTTCAACTGGGCTACACGCCGCATGTCGAAGATCCAATTGCATGATTTCAACTGCGGATTGAAAGCTTACCGCAATAAGGTTGTTAAATGTATTGAAGTATATGGCGAAATGCATCGCTATATACCGGTGCTGGCAAAATGGGCCGGTTTTAAAAAGATCGGCGAAAAAGTAGTGGAACACCGCAAGCGCAAATACGGTACTACCAAGTTTGGCTGGGAACGTTTTGTGAACGGCTTTCTCGATCTGGCTTCCATTACTTTCGTGGGCAAGTATAGCAAACGACCCATGCACTTCTTTGGTTTGTGGGGCTCTGCGTTCCTGATATCGGGCTTTTTAATGGTGCTGTACCTGGTTATTTCTAAGTTCATTCAACCGGAATACGCCCTTACCAACCGGCCGGTATTCTATATATCATTAACTGCCATGGTTATGGGTACCCTGCTGTTTATAGCAGGTTTCCTTGGCGAACTGATATCGCGTAACTCACCCGGGCGCAATTTTTATTTGATTGAGAAGAAAATAGGTATCGATAAGAATGGCGCATAAAAATATAGTGATCATAGGGCCCGCACATCCGTTGCGGGGTGGTTTGGCAACTTTCGATCAGCGGCTGTGCAAACAGTTCAATGATGAAGGCCATACCTGCTGCATCTATTCTTTTTCATTGCAGTATCCTTCGTTTTTATTTCCTGGCACCACACAGTATTCTTCGGAACCGGCGCCAACTGATATTGAAATATATTCTGTAATTAATTCCTGCTGGCCGCTCAACTGGTTACAAATAGGAAATGCATTACAGCGAATACGTCCCGATATTATAGTTGTACGCTACTGGCTGCCGTTTATGGGCCCGGCACTGGGCACCATTTTACGCAGGGCAAAGAAGAACAGGCATACAAAGGTGATTGCCATTACCGATAATGTTATTCCCCACGAAAAACGTCCTGGCGACGTGCCTTTCACGAAATATTTCCTCAAGAGTTGCGATGCCTTTATTACCATGAGTGATAAGGTGATGAAAGACCTGCGCCTGTTTGAGAAAGACAAACCGGCAAAAGAGGTTATACATCCCTTGTATGATAATTTTGGACCGGCTGTGCCCAAAGAAGAAGCCAGAAAAAAGCTGGGCATCGATGTAAATGAAAAGATCATCCTTTTCTTTGGGTTCATTCGCCGTTACAAAGGCCTCGATATAGCATTTGATGCCATGAAACTGCTGCAACCTTCCCCGGGTTCGGCCAGTACACCAAAACTATTGGTGGCCGGTGAATTTTATGAAGATGAAAAACCTTTCCGGGACCAAATAAAACGGCTTGGGATTGAAGATCGTCTCATATTAAGGACCGATTTTATTCCAGATAGCGAAGTAAGATATTATCTAAGTGCAGCTGATGTAGTTGTTCAACCTTATCGCAATGCTACCCAAAGCGGGGTTACGCCCCTGGCATATCATTTTGAGAAGCCAATGATCGTTACCAATGTGGGCAATTTGCCTGTAATGGTACCGCATGAAAAAGTGGGACTGGTATGTGAATCTGAAAACCCGGCTTCGCTGGCGGCCGCCATCGGCAGGTATTTTGAGCTTGGAGAACAGTATTTTATACCGCATCTTCGCAGCGAAAAGGAAAAGTACAGCTGGAATAAATTGGTAGAAACAATACTAACCATAATGTGATAATGTGCTGATGTGCTAATTTGATAATGGAAATACAAATATCAGGCATCACATCGCATATAATATACTTACTTATAAATGACTAAAAGCATCTATAGAAGTAAAGCGCCATTACGTATAGGTTTGGCTGGTGGTGGTACCGATGTTAGTCCATACAGCGACTTGTATGGCGGAGCAATTTTGAATGCTACGGTATCGCTATACGCCTATGCCAATATTGAACCTGTTGAAGAGAAAACGATCCTGCTGCAAACGATGGACAGGCAGGAAGAGCAGCAATTTGACTGGAGCAGGGAGCTGCCAATAGATGGTAAACTCGATCTGTTAAAGGGCGTATATAACCGTATTCAAAAACAATACGGCATGCCCGAAACCGGGTTTAAGCTGAGCACCTTTGTAGATGCACCTGCGGGTTCGGGCCTGGGTACCTCTTCTACGCTGGTGGTTGCCATTGTAGGCGCTTTTGCAGAGATGTTGCGGCTGCCACTGGGTGAATATGATGTTGCCCAGCTTGCTTATGAAATAGAGCGTAGCGACCTGGCTATGGCCGGTGGCAAGCAAGACCAATACGCTGCTACTTTTGGCGGCGTTAACTATATGGAGTTTCATGGCGATAATGTAGTGGTGAATCCGTTGCGAATAAAACAGCAGTATTTGTTTGAACTGGAAAACAATCTTGTTCTGTATTATACAGCTACCAGTCGCGAATCGGCTAAGATCATTGAAAAGCAAAGTGCGAATGTGGTTGGCAAAAAAGAAAAACCCATCGACGCCATGCACCAGTTAAAACGCCAGGCGCAACTGATGAAAGAAGCGTTGCTGAAAGGGCGTTTACACGAAATTGGGGAGATCCTCGATTTTGGGTTCCAACAGAAAAAACAAATGGCCGAAGGCATTTCAAATAATTTGATGGATGAAATTTATGAAGCAGCTAAAAAAGCAGGCGCCACGGGTGGTAAAATATCCGGTGCCGGTGGTGGTGGCTTTATGACCTTCTATTGCCCGGCCAATACAAAATATAAAGTAATTGAACGGCTGAATGCGTTTGGTGGTTTTGTTAAGAACTATCAGTTTGTTGACCATGGGCTTACGTCGTGGTCGATATAGATAGTAGCGGACATTTTGATAAGGGAATGGCCGTTGAATTTAGGCAGAGAAGTAAGATGTAAGAAGTAAAAGGTTGACAAGTTAACAAGTTGACGAGTTAACAAGGAAGTTGAAAAGATGATAGAGGTGATATAGTTGATAAAGGAAACACGAACAGACTTCTGCTGTAAGATAAACAGGGCTGAAAATTGTTTTGAGGCTCGATAATAGGTCTTTCACGTTTGCCGTTTCACGTTTTACGAGTTCGCGAGTCCTTAAATTTCGGAGACTATTGCCGATTCACGATTGCCGATTGCCGAAATATGCTTGTACAAAATGAAAAACAATCAAATTAGTAAAGAATATTCTATGATGAATAAGATCACCGACATTATCAAAGCCTCTATAAGTACCAAAGAACTTATCTTAAAAGATGCTGTATTGTTGGGTACTATTGAAAAACTGGCAAACATAATTACCGAAGCGCTGCGCAATGGTAATCGTGTTTATTTTGCCGGTAATGGTGGCAGTGCCGCCGATGCACAACACCTGGCGGCAGAGTTCAGCGGCCGTTTTTATACCGATCGCGATGCATTGCCTGCCGAAGCATTACACTGTAACACTTCCTACTTAACCGCCGTAGCCAACGATTACAGCTACGATGTGGTATATGCCCGTTTAATAAAAGGTATTGGTTTGAAAGGCGATGTACTGGTAGGTTTATCTACATCCGGCAACTCGGCCAATATTGTAAAAGCATTTGAGACCGCCCGCGAAAAAGGGATCGTTACGGTTGGCTTTACCGGCGACGCCGGTGGTAAAATGAAACCACTGAGCGATTACCTGGTAAACGTTCCTTCAAAAGATACACCGCGCATTCAGGAAAGCCATATTATGTTAGGGCACATTATATGTCAGTTGGTAGAAGAACAATATTTCAATAAGTAGTTGCAAGTTACAGGGTTCAGGTTACAGGGGAAAAGCGAATTGTATTTCCCTGCAACCTGAAACTTGCAACCTGTAACAGGTAATTTATATGATCAAAGAATGTATTATTCTCGCAGGTGGATTAGGGACCAGGTTACGCTCAGCCGTACCTGATCTTCCCAAGTGTATGGCACCGGTAGCAGGACGGCCATTTGTGTCGTATGTGATCGACCATTTCAAAAAACAGGGCGTTGAGAAATTCATTTTTTCGCTGGGTTATAAACACGAAGCTATTGAAGCATTTCTCGATACTGCTTATGCCGGTTGCAACAAACAATATGTAATTGAAAAGGAGCCGCTGGGTACCGGTGGCGCTATTCAATTGGCCTGCAAACAGGCTACCGAAGAAAATGTGCTCATCCTTAACGGCGACACTTTATTCTCTATACAACTGCCGGCATTGACCGCCGTTCATCAGCAAAACCAAAGTCATTGCACGCTGGCGCTAAAACCCATGCAACGTTTCGACAGGTATGGTGTAGTTGAATTGAAAGAGAACGGCGCCATTAAAAGCTTTAAGGAAAAACAGTTTTACGAAAGCGGCCTTATCAATGGCGGCATCTATGCCGTACAGGTAGCCGCCTTGTTGAACGAAGGGCTTCCTGAAAAGTTCTCTTTTGAAAAAGATTACCTGGAGAAATTATATACCGAACGCCCTATGTTTGGCGTAGTGCAGGATGAGTATTTTATTGACATCGGAATACCTGAAGATTTCGAAAAAGCAAACCGCGACCTTGCCGGCATGGCTGGCTAAAATGATGACTATTTATGTTAGATCTGAAACAGATTGATAAAAGCTGGACATTATTCCTCGATCGTGATGGTGTTATAAATCATGAGAAGTACCAGGACTATGTATACAATTACGATGAGTTTGTTTTTTACGACGGGGTGCCCGAAGCAATGAAGACACTCACCGATTTGTTCGGACTGGTAATTCTTACCACCAACCAACGAGGTGTTGGGCGCGGGTTAATGACAGAAGCCGATCTGAACGATATTCATACCAAAATGACCGCTGACATTGAAAAAGCCGGCGGCCGCATCGATCGTATTTATTACTGTACCGCCAATGATTCAAGTGATCCGTTCCGTAAGCCCAATCCGGGTATGATCTTCCAGGCGAAAAAAGATTTTCCCGCCATTGACCTGCAAAGGTCCCTGATCGTAGGGAACAACATCAGCGATATGGATTTTGGGCGTAATGGTGGTATTCATACTGTTTTTGTTAAAACAACCCACCCCGATGTGGCACTTCCCCACCCTGCTATTGACCTGGCATTTAATACTTTACCCGATTTTGCAAAAGCTTTGCAAACGAAATAAAATTTTATCAGGTCTTTCACGTTCCTGTTTCGCAACCCGGGCGGCATCGTTGTAACTTTGCCACACGGTTAAAAAATACCATGAATTACCTATATAAATATTATCTGACCTGCTGTTTGTTATTGATCGGCTTATTTGGCGTGGCGCCTGTTTTTGCGCAGCCCATTTCAGCTGCCGATAAAAAGGAATTGCAGAAGAAAGAAGACTCTTTAAAGAGATTGTCGGCCAATATGGTGTTTAGTGAACAACCCGCCGACCGTTTCAGAAGCGATAGTGTGTTTACCCGCACTTTTGTAAGGGCATTAAAAGTAAAGAATTCATTTTACCATCCATTCGATTCTTTGAATATTTCGAAGTTGTATTCGCCCGATAGCACATTCCGCATATTCACCTGGCAATTAAAGAAAGATGAATATGTGTACCTGCAAAAAGGAGCTATTCAAATGAATACGCCCGATGGATCGCTTAAACTGTTCCCCCTGTTCGATTATTCGATGTTCACCGCAAAACCGCTCGATTCGGTACGTTCTCGTAATAACTGGATCGGCGCTATTTATTATCGCATTATTCCCAAAGAGTTTAATGGACAGAAGTACTATACCTTGTTGGGATTTGACGATTACAGTGTAAGCAGCAACAGAAAGTGGTTAGAAGTAATGCATTTTAACGAACGCGGCGAACCTATGTTTGGCGGCGCCATTTCATTCAAAGAAGATTCAGTTAAAAAGCCATCACAGGCGCGCTTCAATATTGAATATAAGAAAGAGGCAAAAACCTTCTTTAATTACGATCCCGAGAAAGATATCATTGTGTTCGATCACCTGATCTCAGAAAGCAATGAACCTACAAGAAAATCGACATACATACCCGATGGCGATTTTGAAGCTTTTAAATGGAAGAACGGCCAATGGGTGCATGTGGAGCGCCTTGAGTTTGAACTGAAGTTAAAAGATGGCGACTTCCCCCGTGAATCGGCTATTTTAGATGATGCCGGTAACGCCAATGAGCAGCGGTTAGAAGAGGCCTCACGCCGCAATATGGAGAAAGAAGCAGGTATACCAGAGAAAGAGCCTGCCAGGCCAAAGAAGGCTACAGCGCCTAAGAAGAAAGGATAAACTTACTATCATAGGAAAACCCCGAGTAAAATCGGGGTTTTTCGTATATAATAAGCTGTTTGCCAGTTACCGGTTGCCGGTTTCCGGTTCTTAACTTTCGGAGCTCGCTATTATTGGGTTACAGGTTTCAGGTTACACGTTACAGGTCCTTTTTTGCGAATTCGCTACAAAACAATGCCTTTCCGAAATTCGGGAATTGTATTTCCCTGCAACCTGGAACTTGTAACCTGTAACTCATTGCTATCCCAACAACTTATTCTTCGCTTTATTAAACTCCTCTTCGGTTATTATTCCCTGTTGTTTCAGCTGATGTAATTTCTCCAGTTCAGAAGCAATGGCAACAGAGCCGGATGAAGTATATTTAACATCGCCTTGTTGTATACCCATGGCGGTGGCCATGTGCTGGGCCTGACTGGCCAGTTGCATATTTTTATATTCAGCCTGGGCCAGTGTAATGGTATCTTTGAGGCGTTTAGGACCATGAACATTGTAATAATCGGTAGCGCCTACTTCGGCCGCGGTTTGAATTTCAACATGGCCAAAATTGAGGATACGGCCCCACAGCGTTTGATCGTACGATACATTATTTATCTTTTCGAGCGGACTTTCCTTGGCGAAATGATTGAACAAACCGGCTTCATCAATAACGCGGTAATTGGTAACTACCCATATGTTTACCTTCCAGGAGAAATAAACGATCACAAAATACAGCGAACCTACAACGGCAGCTATCCAGCCCCATTCTAAAAAGCCAATAAAAACAGACGCCACCCAACCTGCCAGCCCAATCAATACCGGAACAATTAATTTAACCCAGCTGGTATGGGTAACCAATAAGATCTGTTCGCCTTTTTGTAGTGGAGTACGCATGTGTGTAATTTAAGACACGATAAATAATGAATAAATCTAAATCCTTTGTTTGGGGGTAAGAAAAATATTTTGAATACATGAGAAAAGTCGTATATTCGTAATGGATCAGGCTGCGGCTTGGACCAACCCGGTAGTTAGCGCTACCGGTTATTTATTTTATACAGGTTCCCACCCGGATTGAGTTTACCCATATTTCTGCTTTTCGAAAGGTCTTATGCATCTTAAACCGGCCTTTTATTATCCTTTCTACCATTTTTATATTAACCGGTTTTCGGAAATAAATTATTAAAGCGTCTGCCTGCTCCTGCCCTTTTCTAATCCTGTTGTTTATATTAATGTCTTTATATGGCCACTCAGGTGATTCTACCTCCCAATATTCTTCATTAATTCTTAAGTCAGGGTTTTTATTCATTTTGGCACCAGGCAATACTTTACGTCTGAAATCTATATCTCTTTCCTGAAGCTTTGGAAGAAGCTCCACTTTCTCGCCATCGTTTGCCAATACAATTCCAATGGCAACGAGTAATTCAAAGTCGCTGTCGTCGCTATCAACCAGCTTATGAATTAATACAATGCCTCCATTAGTATTTGAGTAATGAAGGATATACTGTTGATGTAAAGGTTGCTGCAGGATCAGTATTCGTTGATCCTTGCTGATATTTTTGGTTAACATAGTATTCCAATAATTTTTCAACTACTGGAATCCCCCTACGTCGCATTTAATTGATATTCGATATTACTAAATATTTTGGGAATAAAAAAGCCCTGACGATGCTGGGCTAACCCGGTGGATCAACTAATAACCACTACTCTTTTTAAGTTCGTTTTCTTTTACATAATATTCCTCCGTTGCCCAGTCTTTCTGAACAATGATCTTACCACCAGCAAAGTCACTGTAGCTTATGGACTTGTATTCAAAAGGCAGCAATGGGGTTGTAGGATTATCAATATCTAAAACACCATACTTGCCATTTTTAGCAGCAATAACACATTTATTATTGACGTATTGCATGTCGCTGTATTCAAAGGGCAATAAGGTTTTACCGCCTATATTGACCAAACCATATTTACTATGCTGTGCTACAATAATGCGATTAGCAAAGACGTCAACCTCATAGGGATCTCTACGAAAAGTGCGCACATCATCATAAATAAAATCAACACATGGTTTAGCGGTTTCCATATCTGCTATGCCTTTTTTACCCGCTTTAGTGCCCAGATAATAAACACCATTCAGGTTGTTATTATTGACAACCCTCGCCAGGGTAGTGTATTCCACTGGCAGCACAAGGCTTCCCTTGGGGGAACATAAGCCGTATTGATCATTCTTTTTTACAAGGTAATAATGATATGAGAAAACGACTTCATCATACAAAACAGGCAACAATTCTTTTCCGTCAAAACCCAACAAACCCATTTGGTCTTTCTTTTTTACGATCAACACATCAGCGTAACGGGCAAGGAAATCTATCTTGTCATACTCCATAGACAACACCACTTTACCATCGGTTCCAAACAAACCATATTTACCTGCTTTTTCAGCAATCAAAGCCAGGGGCTTGCTCACCGTATTGCTTTTTAACCTGGTCAATTGATCATATACAATGGGTATCACTTCTTTTCCCGTCATTGTAATCAGGCCTTTTTTACCGTTCAGTTCAACAAGGGCAGTGTCAGGAGGTGCAGGCCTGCCAAAGAGGCTATATGAAGGATCAGGTTCAGTAACGCTGAACCGGGTATACCAGTTGCTCAACAATTTGTTTCCATTGAGGTCCAACAAAGTGTATTGACCGTCTTTTTTTACAATTGCAGCTTTGCCGGCTCTAACACCAACGCTATCATATTCAACAGGCATGGTCAGTTTGCGCGTGGTAAAGTTCATCAAACCCTGCTTTTTATCTTTTGTAACTACCAGGTAGGTAGTACCTTTATCCACAGAAAGCTCATCGTATTCCATTGGCAGCACCTGTTGTCCCTGTTCATTGATAACACCGTAACGTCCGTCCTTTTGAACAGTGTAGTATGAAGCGTTATCAACAATCAATCGATCCATGTTATCATAAATACAGGGCACTACCAGCTTGCCTTTTACATTGATAAGACCATATTTTCCATTCAGAACTACCGCCGTTATATCAGAATTTACAAATTGGCCAATGCCATCATATATAAAAGGAGTAATCTTTTTCTTGGTGTGATATTCCAGCAGCGCGTAATACCTGGGCCCAAAAGCTTCCCCTATCCTTGCTGTTACCAGGTCCTTCTCTTTGTAGACACGCACAGTATAAAAAGTTTTTCCATCTATTACATTGGTGTTGTTAACAGGTCTATTGTCTTCCGGCGCTTTTGTTGTATTTTCTTTAGGCAGGGGCTCTGCCAGCTTACCAGGAGTTGTTTGAGCATGGGCAATCAGACTGCTTAACAGTAATAAAGTAGGTACAATTTGCTTCATATAGGTATAAAATTCTAGAAACAATATTAATAATTTGCCTGTTCGGGAGCAAGCTATGGCAACAAAAAAGCCCCAACAATGCTGTCGGGGCCAGTACATATTTTTGAAATGTTCTTAATCGTCGAGTTTCAATACAGCGAGGAATGCTTCCTGCGGTACTTCTACGTTACCGATCTGGCGCATACGCTTTTTACCTTCTTTCTGTTTCTCTAACAGTTTACGCTTACGGCTGATGTCACCACCATAACATTTGGCGGTAACGTCTTTGCGCATTGCGCTGATGGTTTCGCGGGCCAGTACTTTGGCGCCAACGGCTGCCTGTATGGCTATCTGGAACTGCTGGCGGGGTAATAACTCTTTCAGCTTTTCGCAAAGTTTACGGCCAAAATCCTGCGAGCGTGCACGGTGAATGAGGGCGCTTAATGCATCCACTTTATCGCCGTTCAGCAGTATATCCATCTTTACGATATCGCTTTCACGGTAGCCTATCGGGTGGTAATCGAACGATGCATAACCGCGGGTCTGGCTCTTTAATTTATCGTAGAAGTCGAATACGATCTCTGTCAATGGCATCTCGAACTGCAGCTCCACACGGGTGGTGGTCAAATAGCTTTGGTTCAACAAAATGCCGCGTTTACCCAGGCAAAGCGTCATGATATTACCGATATACTCGGGCTTTGTAATGATCTGCGCCTTGATGTATGGTTCTTCAATTCTGTCGGTCTTTACCGGATCGGGGAACTGGGTAGGGTTATTAACGATGATCTTTTCACCTTTGGTAGTATAGGCTATAAAGCTCACGTTCGGAACGGTAGTGATAACGGTTTGGTTAAACTCGCGTTCAAGCCTTTCCTGAATGATCTCCATGTGCAGCATACCCAGAAATCCACATCGGAAACCAAAGCCAAGGGCCTGAGAGGTTTCCAGTTCGTAAGTAAGAGAGGCATCGTTCAGCTGGAGTTTATCCATACAGTCGCGTAACTCTTCAAACTCATCGGTATTTACCGGGAAGATACCTGCGAATACCATCGGTTTCACTTCCTGGAAACCTTTGATCATTTCCTGTGTAGGATTATTCTTGAGGGTGATGGTATCACCCACTTTTACTTCTTTGGCATTTTTGATACCGGTAATAAGATAACCTACGTCGCCTGCGCCTACTTCCTTCTTCTCGGTCATCTTTAGTTTAAGGATACCAACTTCTGCAGCCTCATAATCCATGTCGGTTGACACGAATTTTACAATATCACCTTTGCGGATGACACCGTTCAGTACCCGGAAGTACACGATAATACCACGGAAACTATTGAACACGCTGTCGAAGATCAGCGCCTGCAATGGTTTTTGCGTATCGCCCTCGGGTGCAGGTATACGTTCTACAATGGCTTGCAAAATGCCTTCGATACCGATACCGGTACGGCCGCTGGCCAGCAATATTTCTTCGGGTTTGCAGCCAATAAGTTCAATGATCTGGTCTTTTACCTCTTCTATCATGGCGCCATCCATATCAATTTTATTGATAACCGGGATGATCTCCAGATCGTTCTCTATGGCGAGATAAAGATTGCTAATGGTTTGGGCCTGAATACCCTGGGTAGCGTCTACCAGCAACAGGGCGCCTTCGCAGGCGGCCAGGGCGCGGCTCACTTCATAGCTGAAGTCAACGTGACCGGGCGTATCGATCAGGTTCAGGATGTACTCCTGACCGTCGGAATGTTTATAGTTGATCTGAATGGCATGGCTCTTGATGGTGATCCCTTTTTCCCTTTCCAGGTCCATATCGTCCAGCACCTGGTCCATCATTTCGCGTTCGCTGATGGTATTGGTAGATTGTAACAGTCTGTCTGCCAGGGTACTTTTACCATGGTCGATATGGGCAATAATGCAAAAATTGCGGATATTCTTCATTAAGTCGATTGTCCTTTAAATAGCGGCAAAAGTAACTGATTTTGGTGGCATTATGGAGAGAAATCAGATCAAATCGAAAGACTGCGCAAATTTCACAATATCATAATTGCTTTCGGCATTCAGCTTTGCTTTGATGTTCCGTCGATGGGTATTTACGGTTTGTTCAGAAATGAACAGATTTGCGGCCATTTCAGCTGTACTATTGCCTAGTGCCATGAATTTCAATATTTCCTTTTCCCGTTTGCCCAGGGAGCCAAAAACCTTTTGATTGCGACGGAGAAAGTTATTTTCCTCCAGCAGCCGGTTCACTTTGCTGGTAACATGGTGCTGTGGATCAATGGGCGATGCTGCTGCTATTAAATGGGTTGGGGTTCCGGTTTCATCGCGCATAAACACTTTGTGCGTGGTGAGGTACCACTTCCAGTCGTGATCATGGGAAGGGCGAACCTGCTGAAAATTGCTCACCATTTTATCATCTTCCGAAGAATTAAGCAGAGAAAAAACCTTAGGCGCATAATCGGCCAGGTCTTCTTTATTAAAAAACAGGTCGTGATAAGCCGGTCCTAATTCTTTTATTTCCTCAAGGGTACATCCCAGGATCTTTAAACCGTTGGGCGACATATATATTACTCCCTGAGATTGCAGGTCGTGTACAATGATCACAATGGGCAAACTTTCAGCAATAGCCGATAATGCATTGATCTTATCCTGCAGGGTTGAATGTGTAAGTATGACGTTGGTTATACGGTCTGTTATCATAATGGCTTAGGGCATTCAATTTCGCCGGTGCTTCGGCGATGGGTGTTTACAAAATTACCTAAAAGTGGGTATTGCACAGAAAAAAAGCAAGCACCACTTTTGCATTGCCAGGTGGCAAGGGTTGCCACTAACGCAACTTCAATATTCCATCCCTCCTATTTAAACCTGGGATTACTGCCCGTTAGCTAATGGCATATATCCCTAACGCTATACTTTATCCCCTAAATAAAAGACACCAAATGAAACGTATTGCGTATGTCACAGTTACAATAATGGTAATTGTTATTTTTCAATATTGCTCAATTACAAAGAAGAAAAGCCTTGCCCCTGCTGTACCCAAGAGCTCAGCCTACTTTACAGTCCTGGAATATCAAAAGCCGGATAACGTTAGTAGTGATACCTTCTGGTTATCTGACCTTCCCCAGTACTATATAAACGGGAAGGATACGGTAAAGTACAAACACGACACAATCCGGCTGAAAAGACGGCTATATTACCTGGTAGAAGGCGATGTTCGTTTAACACCAGCTGAATATTTTGAATACAGATTTCCGCATATCAGTCTTGACTTACAGCCTGACTACCGTAAGCTATTTGGCCGCAAAGACCATGATACCCTGATTCGATGGCGAGCCGGCACTATTTTAACTTATGCTGTGGTTCGCAGCTCTTTCAGTACACAAGAGCATTATGAAATGGTAGTTAAAAACATGGCATTGGCAACTGCGGAGTGGACTAAACTTACAAACATAAAATTCATTCACGTCACTAAAAAGGATAACCAGGATAAGGAAATTCCTACAGACGGCTTGTCCTTTGTCGTTGTAGGGATTAAAACTTACGGCGCTTTTTTTGCAAATGCATTCTACCCCAACCAAAAGGACCCGGAGCAACGAGTGGTATTTATCGATTCCACATATTTTACAAACAATTATGACAAACTAGGAATGTGTCGTCACGAAGTTGGCCATATTTTAGGTTTTTTACACGAACAAATCCGCTCCGGCCAGCCTCTTTTATGCGGTCACGAGATCATTCAGGGAAGGTACGATTTAACAACTTATGACCCTAAATCTGTAATGCATTACCCATGCGCAAATGCAGGAAGTAGAAATTTTACCTTTTCAGATACAGATAAAGTTGGCGCTGCGGTCGCCTATGAGTTAACTCCCGTCCCAATACGATAACCCTAACCAATTAAGCATAATTAAATGAATAGACAATTCTACAGACTTTGCATTTTTATAATAGTATTAGTTGCATCGACACCACTACTGGCCCAGAACAGCGTTGCTGATACCGACGCAATAAACGACAAACCTACTGACTCCGGCGGCTCGAAAGATTCATCACGGGGACATGGCTCGCGAAAAACGAAAAAAGCCCCGCCTGTTGGTCGAATTTCATTGGCGTTTTGCAAAGAATGCCATAACAGCAACGTACTTATTTATGATTTTTCCTGTAAAAAGCTTTACTATAGCTGTGACGGCAAGGTTGCCGACCCTGTTGATGATCTAAAAAATATGAAGGTGCGGTATGGGAAAGAGTTGAAATTTATTGCCATCAATGTAAACCGTTATGTATACGACGTCATATTTTCCATCGACGATGTGAGTTTCGGAAGTGAGCCACCTGCACTTTTTACAAACCTTTTCCTTGGGCAGGGTGACTTTATGGATGGACTGGCGAAGCTTGCAAAACCCGGAGAAGCGGCTGTTGGTGAATATCCATGGAAAGCTCTTGAAACTGCACTGATCGTCTTCAAACAAAAATATGATGAACTTACAGACAGCTATATCAAGGCATATTCTGACTGTGAGACCTTTGAATGTTGTGAAAAAATACAAAAGAAGAAATTCAGCGACTATAGCAAGGAATTACTCGAACTCAAATCGGTATACCATGCAACAATGGCAGAAATAAACAAAACCATCACACAAGCTGAAACAGATTTAAACACTGTAAATACCATCCTCGAAAAGATGCGCAACGAATATAAAAAAGCCGCGGGTCTTGACGAGGAAATCAAAAAGCTAAAGGAAGATCCAAAAGTTGATAAACAAAAGCTGGCGGAAAAACAAAAGGAACGCAACTCAATCAAACTAACAGATACAACCAAAACTTTTCAACAAAAGACCCTGGCCGAAGCTGCCATTAAAACCAATACACAAGCGAAGGAAACAATAGAAAAGATATGGACAGATTTCGGCAAACCTACGGACGAGCAACTAATGCGGATGGTATTGTTCAACAACAATCTTTCAAAGGAAAATTTCACTTACACTGCACCACCCATGTATCCGCAAGGTGACAGATTGGAATTTGCACTTAAAATTGCGCCGAGAGACACCGTCAATTCCATTGTTACAAAATGGCATTCCAAGCCGCTGGACCGGGACAGCACCAGCTTTGCTGTTACGGTTACCAAAAAACATTTTGTGAGTTTCAGTTCCGGAGTTTTCATCGGATTTGGCGATAAATTCCGTGATCAGACTTATCAATGGCAAGCTCAACCAAATACAGAAAACGTGATCACAGATTCCGCCAAGTATAAATTAGTATCAACCGGTAATGCATCACCTCCTATTGGGTTTACTGCCCTTGCCCACCTCGGCAAAAAATTTGCTCCGGGTTTCAGCATGGCGCTTGCGGTTGGCGCCGGCATCTCAATTGAAGACAAGCCCCGCCCTGTTTACTTAGGGGGACTTTCTTTTATGTTCGGCAACAAACAACAATTTAATATCTCAACTGGCATTGCCTGTATGCAGGTTGAAAAGATCAAGACAGAGTTGTATCCTAACATGAACACCACAATTTATGATAGTAAGCCCACTGCTATAGAATTTAAAAAGAGACTGGAGGCCGGGGGCTTTGTCTCTGTAACATATACAATCTTCACTCCAGGGAACAGAAGGGGTGTCACTTCTGGTCAATAAAATTAACTATTACTAATCAGGACGCTGCTGTTTGCAGCGTCCTTGTCATAAGACTTCCAAGGCATTGCTTTGTGGCAAGACATGTACATTAAGCGACGAATTAGGCATTTGTCTTCACAATATGCAACGCAAGCTTAACCTGAACAATACACAGTAATTAATTGGCTGCAGAAGCCATTGACATGAAACGCCAGATAACCTGAAAAATGATTTCGTAGCAGATAGTCCACCAATCTTTAATCTTTTAGGCTCACTGTCCAATTAAAGCGTTTAAGGTCATGAAATATACCGGCTCAACACCCCTGTATAAACGATCTGATTTCGGGCTCCTACTGCGGCCATGCGAAAACAATAATTTATACCGAGAGGAAGACCGGAAATGACTTTCTTACACCGGGTGTCGGCAATGCTTTCCCATACGCTCTCGGCGGTAATTGGAGCTGGTGTCCATTGATACAGGTATGAGCGGGCGCCCACAACCCGGCGTACCTTTAAGATCATTTCACCAGGTTTGGGACCAGGTGTGATCTGAAAGTCAACAGGTGCATTTAATACCATTTCACCTGTAGGTTTTATAAGTGAGAACCCGCTGCTTACCAGCGCCAGCTCTCTTCCATTTGCCTGAGACTGAACAAACCCAGCTATTTGTTTCAATTTTTTTATAAGAAGTACCCGAAGATCGTTTTTGATGGCAACCTTTTCCCTGTCGCCCAAACCAGAATCTGATAGAGCTTTAATGTACTGAACGTTTGTTTCTTTTAATTCAATAATAAGCATTCCCGGATCGGAAAAATTTTCATTGTCCGCCATGCACTTTGCAACCCTGGAGGCCAGAACATGCAGATCTGAATCGGATGTTTCAATAAAATTCAGGGCCAGTTTCTTTTTCATAAAGCTGTTTACAATGATTATTGGTTTAAAAACAGATCTAAACTGTTTCTATTCACAATTCCCGATGTGCTTTGGCCTTGGATCCCCGTAAAAGATAAATGCTATTAAAAAGAGTGGCTTAACCGTTGGTATGAATCGCCAACAACTGCATATGTCATTGACTGGCACTCAACTAAAATATGAATTTTTATTGTAAAAAATGAAATTCTGTTAAATAATGGGTGTTTTATCAGGAATAAGGCATTTTTTTTCATAAAGCTGAATAACAGTAAAGATTGTTTGATTTCTTACAACTATTTAGAAAGGGCTGAAATAAGAACCGATTTTTTACAAAAGCGTCATATTGCTTTCATAAATATCCGTTTAGTTATAATGAACCTGGAAAGTTGTAAAAAAGCAGTAGTTTTTTACAAAAAGGCTTAATAGGTTAAACTTCTTCCCGAATAGTTACAAAAAAGCCCGATAGTTTACAAAACGACAGGATTATTTATAATAAAGACTGAATGTTTACCATAAAACCAAAAGGTTGTAAATAAAGCATGATTGTTTACAGAAATCCTGAAAAGTTTAAAAAGCTTCTTATTTGTTTCCAAAAAGCTGAAAAATTTGTAAAAAGATGAAGGCGAGTGCCTGACTTTGGTTCGTTACAAGCTGCTTTTGAGGTAAAACTGCCTGACTTTGGCCCAAAACAGGCGAACATCGGTTGAAATGTCAGCGACCTTACTCACAAAATCACGCACAATGTAATAAAGCAACCACACATTGAAGCGTTGCTGCCTGATTTTCCGCCAATTCAACTAACATTGTCCTAAAACAAGCGAACATACAACCGTTGCAAGCAACATCTCCAATTATTTCAGCCAACAACAACAGAAGTGTTGTGTTATCCGCGTTCATTACCTTTGCACCCATGGATTCCCTTCGACCAATTCTTACCTCGTACGCATATAACATCCTCGGTTCTTATGAAGATGCTAAGGATGTTGTTCAGGATGTAATGCTTGAAATGATCAATCGCGCCGGAGCCGACATACAAAATGAAAAAGCTTACCTTACCCGCTCGGTCATCAACCGCGCCATTAATGCCCGTAACAGGTTGCAGAAGATGCAAAGCGGTTACCCCGGTAACTGGCTGCCCGAACCGGTTGCTACTGAAACGGCAGACGCTGAAGTGAACCAAAAAGACATTCTCTCGTACTCCCTTATGGTACTACTCGAAAAGCTCGACGCCAAACAACGGGCCGTTTTTATATTAAAAGAAGCATTCTCCTACGAACATGAAGAAATAGCCGAAGTGCTTGATATCAGCGTTGAAAATTCAAGAAAAATACTCAGCCGGGCAAAGGCAGCCCTTCAAAATGAACGGTTTAATGAAGTGGTAAAGACCCCTGGCGACTACCTCACTAAATACATGGACGTTATTCGCTCCCGTGATGTAAAAAAGCTGGAACAACTGCTTAGTAACGATGTAATGGTTGTTTCTGACGGTGGCGGTAAAGTGGCGGCAGCCCTCAACCCGTTA
Organism: Niastella sp. OAS944; assembly: GCA_024809215.1. Classification (GTDB taxonomy): domain Bacteria; phylum Bacteroidota; class Bacteroidia; order Chitinophagales; family Chitinophagaceae; genus Niastella. The sequence goes on from JANUBW010000005.1 coordinate 257,078, forward strand.
GTGGGTACCGAAAGCGCTTCCCAGTTCCTGTATGGCATTTACAATAAGTTCTACTTTGACCGCGAGCCGGTACGTGGCTGGGTAAACCACCTCCCCGCCCTGTTCTATTACGATAATGATCAGCTTGTTACCTGCATGATCTTTGAGGTGCAGGATGAATTAATTCACCGGGTTTATATTGTTCGTAATCCGGATAAACTGGTGGGGATTAATTGAAATATGAAGTAGGAAGTAGGAAGTACGAAGCTCGCTATTTTTCAGCCGGGTTTTGTATTTCCTACTTCCTACCTCCTACTTCTTACTTCGTTTTTCAAGAAATAGTAAAAAAGTTGTCACACGAAAATCTTCCTGTTTGTCAATAGGGTACAAAATCTATTAAAACATGGAACGTATTTCATTTCAGGATGCATCTGGCGTTTACAACGCATTAAAGCAGGGACAAAACTACATAGACCAATGCGGGCTCGACATTAAACTGCTGGAGCTGATGCGTATGCGCGTATCGCAGATCAACAGTTGCGCATATTGCCTCGATATGCACTATAAAAAAGCCATTCATGCCGGCGAAACCCCATTGCGCATTGTCTCTGTTTCGGCCTGGCGCGAAACCGACTATTATACACCCCAGGAGCAGGCCGTGCTGGCTTTTGCCGAGCACCTCACGCATATGCCGGCTGAAGTGCACAGTGAACATCTGCACGATGAACTGAATAAATACTTCACCAAAGAAGAAATTGCCAATATTACTATGGCAGTTATCCAAATAAACTCCTGGAACCGTTTAACCCGTTCATTTGGTTCGGTGGCCGGGCGGTTTAAGCTGCCTGCGGATGCGGCTACGGTTTAGGGAATGATATCAGTTACCTACAAAAGCCTTGTAAGCTTTCGGCTTACAAGGCTTTGTGTTGCCTGGCACATTTAATTGGCCAGCTTTCAAAACATCCGAAGTGCTTTATCTGAACCTGCAATGATACCTGCAGTTTCCATTTTTTTAAGAAGGTCGGCCAGGTCATGCTTTTCCTTTTGTTCATCAAGGGGATTGCCAGCTTTGTTAAGAAGTTGTCCGCCTAAACGCTTTTGGCAATACCTGGCCGCATTAAGCATAATGTCGTAAATATTCTTAGCATCAGCGCTTCTGGGAATAGAAAATCCAAACACCAGGTTAACAGGGTTCATTTCTCCTGCTTTTATGGCTTCCGGCAGGAAATAACCAGGTTCAGTAACCGTCCAAACGCTAAAGTGTTGGTCGTGCCCGTATTCTTTATTGTTATTCCAGTGAAAAAGGTCACCATCACCCCAGGTTAATCCAATACATTGTAAAGCATCCCACATTTCAATTCCCTTATACTCATTGTTACTTTTCAGCACTATAATAGCATCATGGTTAAATTCTTTGTGAAGTGCAATCAACCTTTTTGCCTTGATAATTGCGCTGTCAATGCTTTCATGTGGTTCAATTCGCAACTTTGCCGGATACTTTTTTAATCGCTTCTCCAATTCAATAATGTATTTTTCAAGTTCTTTAGGGTCATAAGTCATATTCTTATCGCTGTATATTTCCTGCACATCAACGGCAACCTGCAATTTGCTGTAAATATCCGGCGTACCTCCTGCATCTGCAAAAGTCCAGCGTTTGTCTATTGGCGAAAAGCCATATAACGAGGATGGAAATTTTGTCCTCCACTCATAATTGAAAATTTTATTAAAATCATTTTTTTTAAAGTTGTCACCGTTCACCTGAATAAGATCAATTACCCATTCTCTTTCAGGATCTGCTTTGTACTCAACAGTATCTGGTTTCGGCGGCATATGGGGAAATGTCAGCCGGCTGGTATCTAAAATATAGGATACATCTTCAGATCTTTTGTCAAGTTGTAAGCTCTTTACTCTTTCATTGCTTTCGCTTTGGGTAGAAATAAAATACCCGCTCTTAGTTGAACTGGATTTAGGCAGAAATACACGGTAAACAATGAGCGCCACTACTATTAAAACAGCTGCTATAATATATAAGGTCATCGTTCTCATTCTTTATGGATATTCAACATTCCAAATAAACAATGTAAAAGTAACCAAATAAAAAAGGTGAAAAACACCCGTTTTTATGATATCAAATATTAGTAAACTACAATATAGATAACCATCAAAGTATCACCAAAATCATTGGTGGATACCTATTTTTTTATCATGAAACAATTTATTGTATATGTAATAACAGCGGTTATTATAGGTAATATATGGATGGACTTTGTAACAAATGAGTTTACTAATAAAATTAAAACCCGACTTCAGCTTTTCCCTTTCTACAGAGAGAATGAATCGCTGATCCTGATACTATCTACACTGAGTTTAGCTTTTATTGCCTGGTTTATAACAAAGCCCCGCAAGAAGAAGGCCCGCAACAATCAAAGAAATGAATTGCTGGAGTACTTTGAAAATTACGTTGAAAACAAGATCAAAGTCACATTGAGCGATGAATCTTATTTGCTACAGTCGTTTAGTGTGTATAAAAAGACAGCGAATAATAGATATGTCTACTATCCCCCGCCCCCCCGGCCACCTGGTAGTAAACATTTGACTGCAGATGTTGATATGATATACAAAGATTACGTAAATAACAATGAAAGATTGTTGATAACGGGAGAGGCAGGAGCAGGAAAAAGTTCCGTTTTAGTAAGAGTATGGCGGAATTTGATTAAAGATGCCCGTTTAGATGTTACTGCTGGCATACCGGTATTTATTAATGCCGCTACCTGGGAATATAACCTCTCAAACAGTAGCAAAGATTATAAAAAAACATTTATCAATTGGGCCGCTCAACAAATAAAGGATATATTAAGCGACGTTAATATTGAGGAGTCTTTTATCCGCAATGAATTACAGAATGGGAAGGTAATATTACTATTGGATGGCCTGGATGAATCGGCATATTCCCGATACTTTATAACATGTCTGAACGCCTATTTGCAGAACAGGGATGGAAATCCTAATAACTTTATTACAGATGTTATCATGTGTTGCCGATCTGAAAAATTTGATGACTACTTCGCAGGTTATCTGGAGAATGTTCATATAGCCAACTATGTAATTAAGTTTAACCCGATTGATGACCCATTAAAGTCTATCGCTCCATTAGAAGTAAACAGCAGATCTCACCCCGTCTTTTATTTAAAGCAATCCCTGGAGAAACACACGCATATTCGTGGATTATTACATTCGGCATTCCGGATCAAAATGGCACTGGCCCTTTCGAAAAACCAAAAGAGAAAAATAGACTTTGGCGCTATCAGATCGGACAATGACCTAATTGATGCATATATCAGGAATGAGGTTGATAAGGTGACAGTAAGTAAACCTTATAAAACAGTTAAATATCTTGCACAGCTAAGCCTTATCGAGGATGGCCTTCACCCAACCAATGGATTTAATATTCTTGACTGTATGTCGTTAAGTGCAGGGCAGGAAATAAGAGTTGGTTTAATCCGGTGTCTGGTAACTTTTATCTTCGGCTTATTGATCGGAGTTGGATTATATCTAAGTTTTTATCCTTTATTTAGCCTGGCAGGCCCCTATACTATTCAACCTCATTGGTGGACGTTAGGAAAACCTATTGTATTAAACGCAATGTCTTTCATTGGAACTGTAGCCTTTCTCTCTCTCTTATTAACATTTTACGAGGAAAATTATTTTCACAGGCTGCGAGACTGGATCTTCCCCAGGATGAATTTGAGTGATTACATTATCATTTTGTTTTTTTATGTAACAGTGCTTCCGTTTGTCTGGAATATTCAAAAAAATCCAATAGCTGCAATTTCAACTGCAGTAATACTGTTTTTTTACGTAATCAGTGGAAATAAAAAAGAAGGAACACTTGGCTCTTTGCGATCGGACCATCATTTATGGATCATATTTAGCCGCGCGATAGTGTATAGCCTGATCAGGGGATTTGCTATTGCTTTTTATATAAGTATGGTACTTTTCTCTTTTTGTACTATTATGGAACGCACTAATACATTTCCTTTTTTAGAACTGGGAAGATTGTATACGCTGTACCCAAGACCGGGCTACTTCCCAACAATATCAGTTCTGACAACAGGCTTACAGATTGCTGCATTAATATTCATGAACATGTATGTGTATAGCTTTTTTTATAGATGTATGTCGCTGGTTTTTACAGGCAAAATGCCTGTCAGGTTATTCGTGTTTCTTGCCAATCTTGATGAAAATACCGATTTGATCCATTTCGAAAATGGGAACTGGAAGTTCACTCATTCGTTGCTAAAGGAAAGATTACAGCAATATTTGCCGGCAGATAATTGCCAGGCAATAGACAGGTAAAGTTTTGAGATTTCGGGATGTTGACATTTGTTTTGATTTAAGACAAATCTCAAAATCCCGAAATCTCTAAATCTCTTCCTTCTTACATCTTTCTACCGTGTATCTTTCAGCTTAATTTCCAGCTTATCACCATCATTCTTAATGGTAACTATTTCTTCTATTTCTGCCGTTGCCCCCGTGGCGGCATTGGCCGATTTATAAATAGGGCTCGATGACAATACCGCTCCGCTCGGATGCACCAGCGAAGAAGTGCCCGCATAATACGAATAAGAATACTGATGCGTATACCCAAAGGAGGTGATCAAAATATATTCACCCGGCATTAAGTTCGTAAATTCAAAATGCCCTTTATCATCATACACGGTTGTTTTTTTTATACAGGCCGACACATTAGGATCAATAGGTACCTCGGGCAGCTTTTTACCTTTCCTTATTTTCTTATTCACCGCTTTCCATTCTTCAATATAGGGTGAGTTGGGAAGAATTGACACTACAGTTCCCCTGGGAGCAAATTGCGCTTTGTTTATATTAACCACCTGAAGTCTGTTATTACTACTATGATCTCTTGCCAATGCAGTTCCCATAATTACACTGTTGCCCTTCTCTAATTTCTGCAATGCTTCTTCCTTATTGAATTTGCTTGCAATTGGCTGGTAATCCAATTCCTCATTTACACAAATCTCTATAGTTCCACCGCCTACAGGCATTTCGCGCTGCCATATGCGGTAATCTTTTTTATCTATGATGTAGGTATAATAAGCGCCTGAAGACTCTTCCAATACACTCACCAGCCAGCTTTCGTGTTCCCCGGTTTTAGGTGAACGTTGCACATAGCTTTTTACATCTTTTATAATGTAGTTACTCAGTACGCTGTCGGGACTGGTGCCGGTTCCATAATAAAACTCCGGGATGGTAGCTTTATAACCCGCACTCAGCGGCAGGGTGGTAAAAAGAATTTCCGATACATTAAAGTCAACATATTTGCCGGTAGGCTTTATGGTTACCTGCTTATCCTTTTCACCAGTGGTATAATGCCATTTAGCGGTAACAGTGGCGCCGAAATTGAGATCGAGCGTATTTTTCAGTCCTTCCGACTTATAACTGCGCACGCTTAGTGTTTTTGCATCCGTTACAGATGTTCTTTTCCTATACCATTTATCTTTATCATCCTTGTAGTCGACAATAAACCTTAACGCATCACCTGATAAAATGATCTCATTTGTAAAGGTGCCTTTTTTTATCCAGTTATTATCTTTTACATAATAGATCGTGTACAATGACTTTCCGGCTTTCAAACGGTCGGTATTGATGTCTGAGCTTCCGGGAGTCACAATTTTCTGGGCCATACCGGCAAGGGGTACCAGTAAAAGAAATGCTGATCTTAACAGTGTTTTCATGACGTACTTGTTTTCTTATCAGAGGAAACGACAAAACTAGCCACTTTTTAGCCGAAAACATATCCCGGTTTTCCGGTATTTAGCTATTTATAGCGAGTCCCGGATTAAAGGACTGTGAACTAAGAACTCAGAACTGAATAACTGTTTTTCCTTTTTGCGTAACTGGATTTCCCTTTTTTGAAAACCTGCCCGTTTCTGCACGCCTACTTTTGCATTCCTTTATTGATTGTCATATTACGAATATTCAAATAACTTAAAACCATTATACCTTATGTGCAATTACCAGACGTTGTTTTACGATGATGAAAGCGGATATGTGATCCTTTGTCGTGGTTGCGATTCTATTCAATTGGCTTTTGGTAATATCCTGCTAACCTGGAACCGTACTGATTTTTACGATTTTTTCGACTTCATAAAGCGGATGTTCAGCGAAACACCCATTGACCCCGCTACCATAAATAAAAAAACACTGGCCATTCCCGTTCCCTGCGAAGGGGTGCGCATATTGTTAAGTCCGCGCGAATTGCAACAGCTGCATACCATGCTCGATTCTGCCGAAACCGAGTTGCAATCGAAACAGTTGATGAGTATGCTTAGTGGCGCATAAGCAGGTTGGTTTGGAAATATTTTTGAAAAATAAGCTCTGATGAAAAGGATATCTACAGTTCTGGCATTCTTACTAATTGCAATTATTCCCGTGTTGGCCAACGATCCGGATGATGGATTTGGCACCATTAAAGGTCGTGTTACAACGGCAGATAATAAGGCAGCTGCTGCTGTGACCGTTCTACTTAAAGGCACCAGAAAAATAACCGTTACCGAAGATGATGGTTCTTTTTCTTTTACCCGGGTAAAATCGGGCGCCTACGAAATTGAGATCTCGCAGGTGGGTTATGAAACCATTGTACAACAGGTACAGGTAGACGGCAATAAAATAACTGCCGTTTCTATTCAATTAAATATCTCTTCAAAACAACTGGCCGAAGTGGTGGTAAGCGGCCGCAAAGGCTTTAGCGTTACCAGCAGCGATTATGTGTCGAAGATGTCTTTGAAAAATATGGAAAACCCGCAGGTATATTCAAGCGTTTCTAAAACCTTACTCAACGAGCAACTGGTATTTTCGGTTGATGATGCCCTGCGTAACGCCCCCGGCGTTCAAAAAATGTGGGATGCTACCGGCCGCAGCGGCGACGGCGGCGGTTATTACAACATGCGCGGTTTTATTGTTCAAAGCACCTTGCGCAATGGTGTGGCTGGTAATGTGGCTGCGTTGACCGATGCCGCCAACCTCGAAAAACTGGAAGTGATAAAAGGCCCATCGGCCACTTTATTTGGTAATGTACTCACCTCCTATGGCGGATTAATGAACCGCGTTACCAAAAAACCATACGATCATTTTGGCGGTGAGATCAATTACTCAAACGGCAGCTATCAGTTCAACCGGGTGGGTATTGATATAAATACACCGCTTGATTCTGCAAAAAATGTACTCTTACGGGTAAACGCCGTTTACAGAACAGAAGGCAGCTTTATGGATAATGGCTTTAACAGGGGTTTTGTACTGGCGCCCAGCCTTTCCTATAAGGTAAATGATAAACTGAATTTTCAGTTCGATGCTGAATTCTATAACGGACAGAACACCGGCTTGAATGTATTGTTTTTCCCCTCCGATTCAACCATGGCCAACCTGGGCGTTGACAGAGCCGATAAATTGAACATCGATTACAAACGTTCTTATGTGAATGAAGACCTGTTCCAGACCTCAAGGAACATAAACTTCTTTGGGCAAATGAATTATACTTTCAATGACAACTGGAAGTCACAAACCATCTTCTCTGCAACCAACGGTTATAGCGACGGTCCTTCACCTTATTTCTATTTGTTATCAAACGGCAATGCGACTGAGGGTGCGGTTATTAGCCGCAATGATCAGTATACCAAAAGCAGCAAAGACCAGTTTATTGAATTACAGCAGAACTTTATCGGCAATTTCAATATCGGCCAGTTTAGGAATCGCTTTTTGGGCGGACTCGATTTTACCCATCATTATAGCGATCAGTTCTTTGGCGGCAATACTTATGATACCATCACTGCTTACAAGTATTTGAATGATTCTACAGGAGCCATTTATCGTGGCCAGTACCAAAGTTTTAACCGTACCAATATGGACCGGTTATACCAGGAAGTTGGCGATCAATTCACCTACCCCGCTAACTATATTGCCAATACGTACAGTGCATATGTAAGCGATATGTTCAATGTAACAGATAATTTGATGTTGCTGGCGGCTGTGCGGTTAGACCATTTTGATAACCGCGGACCTGCAGACGATATCACCGGAAGTTTTGTAAATCCTAAAGCGTACGGTCAAACTTTTCTGGCGCCTAAATTCGGTATCGTTTTTCAGCCGGTTAAGGATAAAATTTCGCTTTTTGCCAATTACCAGAACTCGTTCACCAATAAATACGGTGTAAATGGCGGCGAGGACGACAAAAATGATTTTGTGCCCGAGCAGGCCAACCAGGTGGAAGGCGGCGTTAAAGTCGATGTTTTTGAAGGTAAATTAAACGCATCGGTTAGTGTTTATAACATTAAAGTAACCGATGTAATACGTCCTACTTCAATACCAGGAATTTCAATACAGGATGGCACCCAAATAAGCAAAGGTTTTGATGCTGAGGTAATTGCAAACCCAATTGCCGGCCTTAGCCTGTTAGCCGGCGTTAACTATAACGATTCAAAATATGAAAAATCGGCAGATCCAAATGTAGAGGGTATGCGCCCCGGAACAGCAGGTTCGCCCTGGGTGGCCAACTGGTGGATCAGCTACCGCCTGCAATGCCCAACATTGAAAGGCCTGGGAGCCGGATTTGGCGGTAATTATGCCAGCGATAATAAGATCATCAATGCAAAAGACCTGGGAACTTTCACTTTACCGGAGTATACAGTGCTGAATGCCTCTGTATTCTACGACCAGCCGAAGTTCAGGGTGTCGGTAAAAATGGACAATCTTACCAACAAAAAATACTGGGTGGGTTACACTACCGTTAACCCGCAAAAGCTTAGGAATTTCGCTGCAAGTATTGCGTTTAAATTCTAAAAACCAATAGACAATAGGCAATAAGCAATTGGCAAGGGTTGCGGATTTTCGAGTACTCCTGTAATTCGCGAATCCCTTCTTTGCCTATTGCTTATTGCCTATCGCTTATTGTCTATTGTTACACCTAGTTCACCCCTACCCTAACCACTAAGCCTAAGTAAATTTATTTACCCGTTAAATGTGTTACTAATCAATGCGCTGAAGGAGTGTGTCGAATATTTGCAAAGGGGGTGTTTGGGAGTGTATTTTTACATCGTTATAACAATCCAATGCAAATGAAACCGAAACCAGATCCGAAACCGTAAGAAAACAAGCCCTGAAAAATAAGAACCCTGATCGTACCCTTTTTAAAGCCTGATTTGTAGTAAAGATCCGTACCCGCCTTAGTCCCTAAACCCTGACCGTAAAAGATTAAAGGCAACCCCTAAACTGACCGTACCCTAAGCCTGATTTGTAGCAAAATATCCGTACCCGACTGGAAATCCTATGAAAACCAAGTGCCTAACCTATGAAACCGATAACTGGCACCAGTAGACCCTAAATAATCTGATCTTGACCGTACCCTTTTGAAGACCTGATTTGTAGCAATCCCTAAACCCTAAGTGTCACGTACCCAAAAAATCCAATTAAGATCCTGAAGAACCACCGGCCCTATGAAAAAACGATCTTTTATCCTTTGAAACAGAACCTGGTCCATTAAACCTGTATCGAACCATTAACCGACTATCCGAAACCCAAAATCCGATCCCTGAAAACTGAGCAACAAAAAAATCCAATTTAAAATCCTGGAGCACCTGACCGGATCTATGAAAACCAAGATCTGTTATCCTTTGAAAAAGAACAAAATCCATTAAGCGAAATCCATTATTGAAAAACCGGTCCTTGAAACATTAAGTACACCAATATCCGTAAAACCTTAATCAACTGTCCGTACCGTTAGAAACTATTTGTACCATTTGAAAACGTAATGTAATCCGTACACTGCCATCCAATCCGTTGAAAGACCTGTAATCAATGATCCTTTTGGAAACCATCCAAAGAGATTGTCCTCCCCACCCGATAGCTATCGGATACGGGGAGGATTTTTTATTTTGTGAATTTATTTTTTTTGTTATTTTCGTAACGGAATCCTTACCTTCGGTTCCAGGTAAGAGATAGACTGGTAAACAACAACCTCCCGACCAGAATTATCGGTATAGCTTCTGATTGTAGATTTTATCTTTTTGAATAAGACGTGATTTGTAAATACTTGAACTTCCTGTTCAATTAAAATATTCCTGCTACAATGCGTGTGTATTGCATTGAGCAAGGTAAACGATAAACGTTACAGAATACAATAAGTCGGCACGCACAGGAAGCAGTACTGGAGTTTCGGTATGTGTGAAGTACAGCCTGAAATTATAGATTGCTTCTAGGCAACAAGCCCTGTTTTTGCGCAGGGCTTGTTTATTTTTGTGAAATGGAAAATCTTACAGGCAAATGGGGCGGAACATACATGTATACTTTATCCCCGGCTGAACAGTTAGAAGATATTCACCCCGATGACGTGGAAAAGCTAATGGGCTATACTTATATAAGAAGTCTTCATGAATGTATTGCTGATAATGGCAACTTTATAACAATAGCCTTTGGTGATGATTATCAATTCAGGGTCAAAAGGTCAATCTTTATCCCTGTAAATATCGTTCCCCAATTTAAACCTTTTGAAAAAGTAAAATTTATGAATACCAAAGGGGTGCTGGAGTTTGGGGAGATCAGGGGTGTTCATTGGCACAATAACAACAGAATATTTTACTACGATGTAATGGTCAATGAAATCATGAAAGGGAGAAGATATTATGAAGAAGACCTGGAACTGCTATAAATACAGAAAGGGTGGCTAATTTGTTAGCACCCTTTCTGTTTTACTTAATCTTTTCGAAGGCTGTTAATAAACTCTTCAAAGCTGTTTGCAATTTTTCGTACAGGCTCAGCTGATACCATGCCAATAACATCATAATATATGCAGCCGTTATCGCTTTCGCCAATGGAAACATAAAACGATCTTCCCCCGGGATCGGTGGCAAACGGTATCAAATCATTGCGACCAGCGCCTTCCTCTTCATCCCTTACTACAGGCAATATCATTTCTATAGAGGCATTTCTGTTTTCCTGTAGCGGCAAAAAATCATTCACCGTATATTGGTCGAGGTATTTGTGTTCCTCAGTTGTTGTTCCGCCATAGGTTAACAAAAACGCTTTTAAATATTCTGGAAAAATAATATCGTATTTCTTTTCGAATGCCGATATTTCATCAGATGAAGTACTAACGCCATCAAATTTAAATTTAATAGTAAGCTCTTTCATTAATAAACCTTTATTTTCTATCATTGAACCATGCTTCAAACCACCCTGTTTCTTCTTCTATCTTTTCTATTTCTTCCAGCGTAAATATCCAGTCATAAATAGCGATCACATGTTGTAGACATATTCGCAGGTAGGCTAAAGAAAAATCATAACATACTCTGGACGGTGTATTATCTGTGCCTGCCAGCAGAAAATGGTTTATTCCATTTTTTTCTCTTTTGGGTCGCCGTTTCACTCCAGTCTTTTTCATGAACATCCATTAAGAAATATTCAAAATCGTCCTCTTGTTTTCCAAAATATCGACGAAGTTCGATGTCCTGGATCTTACCATTGCTTTTTAAAGCATTTTCACTGAATGCACAATAAAGATTAGCTTTTAATGCGGCTAACATTATATTTTTAAATGTCTCTTCCTGAGAAGGGATGGTATTTGATAATATTGCTAATGCCATTTATATGAAGTAGATGTTGAAAGCTATAAAAACAGAAAGGGTGGGTTAATTAAATAGCCCCCCTTTCTGTTTTAGTTACTGTTACCAATTATTCTTTTGGATATTTTGTTTTGTCGTCAAAATAATCCGGTGGTATTGACGATGTGAATGTTTTATCAAAAGCCTCGCATTGCCTGCCATAGTTAGCGCCTAATTGAAAGATATCGAAATCAGAGGCCTTTTCATATACTACAACAGCAAAATTCACTTCATCCCTTACAAACCGTGCAAGTTCAAAATCTGTTTTATAAATGCTATTATACCAATCAATTGTTTGTTGCAGCATATACGGTTGATTGGTAATAATGTTAAACTCTTTTTTATTTTGCTCCATTGACCAATACAAGTTTTATGTTAGGAAACATTTCATTAAACTGCTCTATAATATTCCTGCACGATTTACAATAATCAAATTCAGATACGATCTTTAACTCGCCCCTTACGTCTGAATAAACTTTGCCCAATTTAGCATCAGCTTTTAATTGCTTTGCGAGCCAGTTCAGCATTTTATACTCGGAACATACGTTTCTTAAAAACTTATTCCCGTCTTTACCTACCACTTCAAGTGCGTTAAAGATCTGGGGCTCCCCTATAGCCACCGCCCCGCTGCTCCATACCGGTTTAACATCCGCATCTACTCCATTTATTTTGCCGGTCATGTAAGCATGATTTCCGGCATTCCCTTTATTTTTTGCAATTCTTGCTTTGGCTGCCTGCTTCTCTACGTTTGCTGCGTTATAACTATTATTTATTTTCATTCCCAAATCGTCGGCCTTCCTTTCAAACACTTTAAGCACACCAGGATCAGCCTGATCGGTTATTTTATATACACCTCTGACAATTGACCCATTTTGTTCGGTTACGACAATAACGTCAAAATTATCGAAATAACTTTTAGCACCATCCACTATTTCTTTTTCTGTTTGTATTATCCCTTCCACTGTACGGGCGCTAACACCCTGTCCTACAACTCCGCTTTTTCCCGCACCAAAACCAACAGGCGCCATAGCATCAACTGCTTCCTGTGAGAAATAGCGGTTACCCACAACAGCGTATTCTTCTCCGTTAATCACTTTTTTCGGATAATCACTCCAAAACGCCCATTGTGGATCTGGAGCAATTTCAGATGCATTATTCGCAATGCCGGTTTCTTTTTCAACACCTTTCATCATCTCATCCAATTTCCCTTCCAAATCATCAGCCAGGGCCATTTCCTTTTTCATCTCCTTCAATATCTTTCCCTGCTTGTACAACTTACGAGCGTACAACCCAATTTCTGTGCCTATACCACCTAAGCCATAATATAATTGAATGGTATTCCAGGTATCCAAAAATGCCTTACCCTCATCTGTTTCGTTTAATTTGTTGACGAGAAAATCATTCACTACAATATCGCCCAGGCCCATTCCCAGGTCTACGATCGCCTTTGTTACACGTAGTGCTTTTTCCAACTTGGTTGCAGCCTGCATAGCTGCTGTTATCTCACCTACCCCTACTGCTAACAGCGCAACATCTAAAGCGAACTTTCCGCCCTGTAGTAATCGCCGGTTATTTTCTTCATTAAAGATCGCATAAGCTAATAAGGCAGGTATGGGCATTTTGTTGCCCTTTATAAAATTAACTTTTTCGTTTAGTTTAAACGGACTTTTAAAACATACCCACACATAATCTGTGGCCTTAAGCCCTTGCGCCGATTTAAGATCATTGGTGAGCTGCGGCCGTGTTGATAATGTGATAGTCCCATTTTCATCAATTGTCTCTTTTGCCGTATATCCTGTAAACAATCCTTCTTTGAACGGCACAAACTTATCTGTCAGGATCGCGGTTTTAAGATCGAATCCTATGGGCCGGGGAAATTTTGCCAATACCACTTTACTCAGCCACATGATCATTTCCCTGAACTCATCACCATCCACATCGGTAAACAATTCTTGCAACCGGCTTCCTTTACTCAATATTTCCAGCCATTCTTTTCGTTCTTTATCGGGTACTGTTGTCACCAGTCTCGTAGCTATCTTATCGCCCAGGTTCCAGGTATGCAGGTTGCCATCGTTCAGGATCTTCAGTACGCTATCGCGCTTCGAATTATTAAGCGCTAAATAATCCTTGTCTTCAAACTTCCATAATGTCCATATGATGATCTTTTCGCGGATCTTGCTTTGGTTCGAAGGTTCGGCATACCATCTGCGGGTAAGCGATAATAAGGCTTCCCTCCTGTTCTTAATGGCAATAAGGAATGCAGCCAGGTCTTTTTGGAACTCGTCAACAGTACTTAAACTAAAGCCCATTTCATACAACCCACGTTCCTGATCGCTTGCACCTTCCCATGCCTCTTTCAGGTATTCATTCCATATTTCTACTTTAACGCCATCCAGGGCTTTGGCAATCCCCAAGGCAGTTGCATTATCCATCGTCCTGCTTGACATTAGGTCGTCAAAAACCTCGCGTGCAAAAGGTTGACTGATCTCATTTACTACTTCATAATTGCCCTCTTTAGGCAGCCAGCCTTCTTTATTATTGGCAGCATCCAACTTGTTCAACTCATCTATATTAACGGTGCCATCTCCGTTCCTTGGCGCTTTCTGTAACAAGGTTGCGTTATAAAACCCTATAAACTGATGGGTGCCAGGTACAGTGATCAGCATATATTTCTTTCCACCTACCTCAATGCTGTTACTTGTTTGGTTCTTGCCATTTAGGAACTGGATCTGAATGCCGTAATTGAATACGAATACGTTCGATGGCAAACTGAAATTGCTGAACGCTTCGGCCACGGTTTCGGCCAGCGTGCTCAGTAAGGCCATTTCTTTTTGGTCTGCCTCAAACTTTTCAAGCACATAAGGACAAAAGCGTTCATTATTGTCGTTCCATTTTGCTGTATTGCCCGTTGCCCAGTCTTCAATGGTAAGGTCTGTTTTGGTTGTAGCGGCTTCGTCTATTTCCTTTTCAGTATTACCGAAGAAGGCTTCATCGGCCTGTTTTTGGGCTATTTTAGCCTGTAAGCTTTCGGCATATTTATTCCAGTCTGTTTCATTACTGATCTTCGATTTAAGGTATTCGGTAAGCGCTTTTTGTTTTTGCTCACTGAGCGATCGTATACAGGCCGGCAATGCAGCTGCATAACCCTTTACATCGTTGTCGTTATATGGGCCATGTTTTGCCAGCGCATTTATGGCTTCACGCTCATTAATAAGCGAGGCTATACTGGTTTGTAATTCTTTTACATAACCCGAAACAATGGCTTTATACAGTTTATTCCTGGTAAGCCCCAGTTGCACCAAAACCCCTTTGCCAATATTATTACTCAGTTTCTCCAACAACGGTTCCACCTTCTTTAACGTTGTACGCAGTTTCTTTTCGGCTGCAGCGTCATTAGAGGGGTCTTTATCTTCCAGGTCCTGCATGGCCGCTTTTACTTCGGCCAGCGCTGCCTGCACATCTTTACGCTCCCGATCGTTATATACATAGGTATCTTCCCATACACCGTCGCTTATGCCCAGTAGTTCTTTTGCAAAATCTTTTATTTCACCCAATGAACCGGTCTCAAAGTCGGGCATTTTTTCGGTCCAGTTCTTAATGGTCTCTACATCATCCTTTACTTTGGTGCGGTCTTTTATCCAGGCATCAATACCATCGGTAAGCGCCACTACTTCGCCCTGGGTTAGCTGAAGCTTGTCATTAATTTGTACATCGGCAAATTTTACATTCAGCCTCATCCCTAATAATGGTGTGGCCACAGCGCCATACCCGCTAAAGCGGCCATTACCGCCCGATACTTCAAGCAGCTGCATATCAAAATTGCCTACCCGCACCACCATGCCTGCTATGGCACTGTTCAATGGCTGTCCGGCTATATTTGCTCCCATACCGTTATTGGCGGTGTCGTTTTTGCCGCATTCGTACACGCGTTTGGGCATGGTAGTAAATACCGCCGTTTCGCTCCAGCTGCCATTAATGCCCTTCATCACCGGCTGCACACGCGCCTCGTAGGTATTTTCAGGTTCCAGGTTAAACAAATGGAACAGGGTATCGGCAACGTATTTTTTGTTCCATTCATAGGTGTCGGTTTTGGCGTCTTTGGCTCCCTGTTTGCGGTATTGCAGGTTCCAGCCATCTAATGACTGCGTATTGCTTATATGCCACCACCATTTGCCACTACGCTCACCAAGCGACTCAGCCAGCAACTCGGGTTTCCCAATATTATTCACCACAAAAGGATCAACGCCGCCGTAGGTAAACATACAGGCAAGGCTGTACCCGTTATTTTGAAAAGCATCGCGGCCATCTTTATCATATGCCTGTACACGCCAAACATATTGCATACTATCCTGCAAACGGGGCTCGCCGGGGCCATATACCAACATGGCGTTATCGGTAGTAACACTATAAATAGGTTTACTGCTGCGAACGATGTATTCGGCATTGCTACCTGCAGGCCGCACTTCAAACAACTCGAACCGGTAACCTGTACCCGATGAACCGGTTACAAATGAAGGTGTATTTCGGATGCTCCAGGTAAAAGTTAAAAATTGCGGATCTTTTCTTTCTACCCGGCTATTGCAAAGCGGATAGTTAAGCAGGGGCGCTTCTTTTTTCTGAAAGAAGAAGATGTTACAGCCATCGTTACTAATGGCTACATCATCGCTGCGGTTATAATCGTATGCGGTAACACAAATGCGATAGGCCCCTTCGGGCAATGCTTTTGTACGTTCATAATTATCACGACTGAACCCGTTTAAAAACTGCAGATGGTCCGAAACCAGGTATTCATTCAGTTGTGTTCCTGTAATGATCTGCGGCATACCGGGCAGAATTGTTATACCCGAAGGCCGGTAAGCAGGATCGGTTTGCATGATCACCTGTCCATTCAACTCAACTTTTAACCGAAGCCGCACGGTATATGAAGGCACAGTAAGATCGTTCAGCGTTAGTATTACCCGCAGTTTATCATTACCGGGGGCTGAATAATCGGCCAGGTATACACTATATGGCGGTATCAGCTGCAACGAAGCCGTTACCGGATGTATGGTTTGAGCACCGGCGTTGTTTACGCTGAACAGCCCTGTAATAATCAGTATGCAGTAAACAATCCAATTCAGTACCCTTCTTTTTGTTATCATACGGATATCGTGACTAAGGTTCATAAGAATAATATGCTAATGTGCTAATTTGCTAATGTGCTATTAAGCCAGCAGCATGTTTTAAAAACTAAAATTGTAACCCATTGTTACCGTTAACTCTGAAAACTGAGGACGGGGAACTACTGCCTGTTGATGCAGGTAATTAACTGCTGCATTTAAACTATGCCGTCCTGTTACTTTTTTATTGTTGGTTATACCGCTGCCATTGGGCGTTGGGTTACTTTGCGCCTGTGGCGTAAACGAGGCCTGCAGTGCATTGTTCCATACACCGTTGCGGGTGGTAACATTATTTACCGTTGATCTTGTTATGTTGTAAGCCGAAGTGGCATTCAGCCTGAGCTTTTTCTTAAGCAATGTTTTTGCTGCGCTAAGGGAAGGACCGGTAAACCAGGTGCGTGCGCCCGGCATATCCTGCACATAATAATTGCCGCCGGCTGTTAGCGAAAGGTCTTTTTGCAACTGGTTAAATGTATACCCGGCATTGGCGGTGTAGAAATTGCTTTTCTGCGGTTCGGTCCCCTGTTGTGAAGGCTGTGCATCACCTGCCAGCTGGTAATTGAGGGTTAGCATTATTCCGTGCCTTATATTTTTATCACCAAACTGATAAGCCACCACGCCGTTATAGCTGGTATTTACCTGGTAAAAGTTGAGTGAATCGAGCGGATTACTAAAATAAGGATCGTATACGGGCCGCACTCTTGTAAAGGTGGTAAAGTTGGAATAAGATCCATTTACCATCCAATGCTGATTTGGTATAACGCTGATATTACCGCTGCCCACCCATCTGCGGGTAGTAGTGGTTTTTGTATTATCGAGGTTGTTATCCTGTATACCTGCATTGGCCGATATTTGCACCCGGTTATTAAAGAGCTGCACCGAAGGTGCAATGGTAATATTGCGCATATCGTTTACAAGATTGTAAGCTCCCAATGTTGTATAACCCGGCGCCACTCTTTCGAAACGCATTTGAATACTATAGAAATTACCGGTATAACCAAGACCGGCCTGCAGCGCATCGAAGTACACTGTAGACGCGGAAGGTGAAAGGAATTGTTTCACTAAATTAAACTGGCCCTGCAAACTATCTTCAGCGCTTTTAACGGCCCGTACATCGCGGTTAAGTACCGATACCGAATACTCCACATCGGTGAACAGCCGTTTAAAGAACGATTGCCGTACCGATACCGCCACTGCTGTATTTTCACGCGGAGTAAGCGTGGCATCGGCAGGCACAAAAGGAATGGAGTTTGCATCGTCTTTTGCCTTAAAAAATGAGATGCTATAACTGTTGCCTTTGTCTTCATACCCGGCCTTCCAGCCCCAGCCCTTGCGTTCAAAAGCGGCGCTGTTATAGCTTTCTTTATTGTTTACATCGAACGGAACAGCTTTTAGTAATGTACCATACATACCTGCCACACGCCATTTACCCGGACTTAATTCAACCCCGGCCCCATTGAACATATGGCCTGCCAGGGTATAATTACTAAAGGTCATGCTGGTATTGCCAAAGTAACCCCGCGCCCATTTATACGATGGTGCAAACTGGAACCGGTTGAACGGCTGGGCAAAATTGCGGCCCTGGTTACTATAGCTAAAGGAGAACGGCATATTATAACCGAAAAGGTTGATATTAAGATTACCCTGTAAGAACCAGTTGAACGGATCGCGCCGGGAATCAATTCCATGGGCCATATAGGCCACACTATTGGCGCTTACCGATCCATTGATCTTTACGCCTTTTTTCACCCCCAGCTCATCAATAGCCTGGGCATACAGTTGCCTGCTAATAAGGCAACACAGAAACAGGGTGAGGAGTTTGGCTTTTTTCATCGGTTGTTAAGGTTTAGGGTTAAGGGCATTACCTGTTTATAATAAACAGCACATCGCGACTGTCGTTTTCGGCTATCACTCTCAATACATAGGTGCCATTACTAATATTTCCCAGTACAAACTGGTCGTCGGTGATCAATGCCGGGTCATACGCACGGCGCGCTATTTCGCGGCCCGAGCCCATATCCTGTATAAGGATGATGAGTTTTTGTTTGCGGTTTAGTTTAACATGTACCGAAAACTGGCCGCTATTAGGATTGGGGTATAACGTTACCGTATCTATTACCTGCACCGGCGGCGTATACACCAATCCGGCATTGGCATCGTATGGGTTTATGTACACTGTTTTACGGAGTGTATACGCACACCCTTTGAAATAACCGGTCATGGCAACCCAGTAGCTTCCATTGCTATTGAATTTTATGCGGGGCGATGCGCCGTTCTCAATTACCTGCGCTGCCGGGTCAAAGCTCCAGTGTACTGAATCTGGTATTGGCAATGACACTTCTTTTATCACCAGCGTATCCAATGCATTTTTACCCGATGCTACAAGGAAGTTGATCTCGGGCATGGCATTGGCCGGGTTAATGACTACGGGGTACGAAGCCTGGCAGTTATTATTATCCTTTATTACCACCTGGTAAGTACCGGCAGTAAGGTTGCCCAGCACGGTATTGTTTTGGAAGGTGCTTCCATTGTTAGATGAATACTGGTAAGGAGGCGTGCCGCCACTGGCGCTTACCGTTATGCTTCCGTTTGAACCAACACAAACCGGTTGTGCAGCAGTGATGGCCGACAAAGCAGCGGCGGGTTGCGCCACCAATACGGTATCATTGCTTAAACAGCCGGCCCCGTCTGTTACATGCAGCACATATTTTCCGGCAATAACACCGGCCAACTGATCGGTTGTATTGGTAAAGTTTTCCCATTTATACTGGTAAGGTGGTTGTCCGCCGCCGGTAGTAACTTTTATTGCCCCATCATTGCCGCCAAAACAACGCACATTGGTAACATTGTTCGAATACGTTACCAGCGGTATGGTAGAAACAAGCGTAACGCTGGTTGTCCACCGGCAATCGAATTTATCTTTTACCACCACCTGGTAGGTGCCGGTATACAAGCTGGTAAATACAGGGGCAGATTGAAACGTTTTGCCGTTGTCGATGCTATACTGATAGGGCGCACGGCCATATTGAATGTTGATGCCAAATGAGCCGGTGGGTGTACCGGGACAGCCTACTTCCTGTTTATTGACAATACTTCCCAGTAAAGGCCGTGTTGGTTGTGTTAAGGTAATGTTCTTACTTAACTCACATCCACGTTTATCTTTTACAGTTATAGCGTAAGTTCCGAAAGTTAACTGATCAAATACCGGGGACGTTTGATAGGCGGCGTGCCCTATAGCATATACGTACCCGCTGCCGCTTCCGCCGGTGGCTGTAATGGTTATGCTGCCGTTGCTGCCATTATAACAACCCACCGAAGTGCCGTCATAGTCTGAAGACAGCATGGTAAAGTCCATAGGTGTTGGCGGTAAACTAATGGGGTACGCGGTATTATCTTCTATTGAACATCCTTTGGGATCTTCAACCTTTACATAATAATCGCCGTTAATGGTAAGCGGGGTATTTTCATCAAACGCTATATAATGCAACTGATCACCTACTGAATAATAGTAAGTATAATTGCCATTACCACCAGTAGCGGTAATTTTAATACGGCCACCATCTGCCTTACAGGCAGCATCGGTAGTTTGCACGTTGGTGATAAGCAGTTTGGCAGGTTCTTTTACTGTTACTTCCTGCGAATAAATTGAACAATTTAATGTTGATTTATTATCCGAAACCTTTACGCGGTACCTGCCGGGTTCCAGCGAACTAATTTGTTTATCGGTTGCGAACCAGAAAGGATTGTGTTGCCAGGCAGTACCATTCCAATATTCCCAGTAGTAAGAATAAGATCCTGAACCACCCGTTGCCAACACATCTGCTATTCCATTATTCTTGCCAAAACAGGTTACCGGTGTAACGCTCATGGTTGCCACCAGTTGACCACGCTGTGGCACTGTTACCATTTGCACATCATTATCGTTACAGTTCTCATCGGCAGGTTTTGAAGTGGTTAACTCATAGGTGCCTGCCGTTAAGCCATTAAATAACCCATCGGTATTAGTGCTTATAACAGTGCCGTTACTTCTTAAAGTAAATACATACCGGCCGCTGCCGCCATCTCCTTTTACTTCAATAACGCCATCATTACCGCCGTAACAGCTCACGCTATCGGTTTTCTTTATTGTTGCTGTAAGCACAGGCGGAGCAACAATGGTAACCGTTGTATCCCAGCCGGCACAGGTAAGCCGGTCGGCGTCCAGTATTTTAACCTGGTATTTACCGGGCAATAAATTGCCAAATAAATGATTTTGATTGGTAACGCCTGCATTCTCTGCCGCCTTAACGTTATTCTTCCATAACTCATAGGTATACCTGCCCATACCCTGCAACACGGTTACTGCAGCGCTGCCATTGGCAGGGTCATAACAGGTAGCCTGGTTGAAAATGGCCTCTCCTCTTGTTTTTGTTGGTTCTGTTAAAGTGATCGGCAGGGTCTTTTCGGGTGTACAGGCATTTTTCATGTAAATGGTATACTCATCGGCGGGTAAACCGGTGCGTTCAAATACATCGCCTGTGATAGTTGCATATTCGGTATTGAGCTCCGGATGATCTTTTGCCTTTAATTTAAACTGGTAACCACTACCCGGGTCTCCGCCTGCGGCCTGTACTTTTAAAGCACCATCACCGGCAGCAAAACACGAAAGATCGTTTGATGATAATTTAGTGATGGTGAGTTCGGGATATTCTCCAATGGTAATATTCAACGGATAATAACAATTACCGGAACTTTCGCCTGGATTTATCACCCATAAGGTATAATCGCCCTTGGGCAAATTATCGATCACGATAGGCGCATCGGAAGCTGATTTTGGCACATTGACTAACCCATCACTTTTCTTTTCAATCAAACCACAGGTGCTCGAAATAGTTTCATCGTCGTTAAATACAATAGAGCAGGTGCTGTTGTTGAAGTGTCCGTTCTTCAGTAACCAACGTACCTGTGTAAACGGTGTACTAATGGCATTGTATGGAATTACAACCTGGCCATTGTTTGGGAACGGACAGGATTTTTTTATTGTAAAATTCGATTGGGTAAGAATAGGTGGTGGCGGCAGGAAAGTGTAAATAGATGTGTTTGACCACGAGCTTTCCTTTCCCTCTGTACTCGATGCCTTTACTTTGAACATCACTCTTTTGCTGGTGGTAAGGTTATTATTAAATACTGCCGTTTGGGGTGTGAACCGGGCAAAACGGTCGGTATTGGCATTAGCAGGCGTTAAAGTGTTCCAGTTTTGGATGGTGATATAATCGGGCAGGTCGCAATCCCAGCCAGACACCCAATAATCTCCAAACCCCGGATCATACTCCCAGTGGCCGCAATCGCCCCATTCATTTTTATAGTTTTGGAAACTTTTATCGGGGTTCATTATTTCATACGTATCACCTTCGAAGCCATATTGCCACGTATATTGTAATCCTGAATTATTGGGCAGCACATCGGTAGCCAGCTCAAGTACATCATTGGCGCAAAACGTGGTTAACGAGGCATTGGGCTGCGGAACAGGCTGTTTAGGTGTTGTAATGGAATACCTGATGTACAGGTCGGCATATGCACTGGAGCTTGCGTCATTGTTTGTTAAACGGCCTAATGGCACCAGTACGCCCGGCGGGAAATCGGCGACATTAACAGTCATATTGGTGAGTAATTCGTGGCTATCACCATCTCCACAACTGTTATTCTCTGCCTCACATTCTTCGCTATTACTTCCAAAAGTACAATCACGCTGCCGTTCGTGGTGGCTGCGCATATATAGGGTGAACGAATTGGTGCCTGCCGGTAAGGTAATAGTGTTCAGCGGCTTCCAAAAGGCATCGTTGTAGTAATATTTTTGCCTGGGTAATTTTATACAACGCTCATCGGCATTGTTACACAAAGGGTGCATCAGTTTACCACAGGCATCTTGCGGATCATCTTTATAAAAGCGGAAACGGCCGCCATAGTCATCGCCCCCATCATTTTGATAATCACAATAGATCGCTTTCACAACGATCTCAACCTGAATTTGGGCCCTGGCAGTTATCATTGCAAACATGCCGGTTAACAATAGCAATAAGGTCTTTTTCATGGGTATCATGAAATAAATTGAATTAATACTGAATTGATACAGGTTTACTCATTTTGGTGGTTTTACCACTCGTCCATTCGGCTTTTATCCTGTACGCGTAACCGTTGCCTATTTTTATTCCTTCATCGGTAACAGACTTTTGTTTGCCTGTGAGCTTTTTATATAACAGGAAGGGCTGGTTATTTACTGAGCGGTAAACATAATAGATGGCAGGTTCCTGGTCGTGTTTCCATTCAATGCTGATAAGCTTTTTTTCGCGGTTAGCCAGGGCCCTTATGTCATTGATGGCGGGGCGAAAAGCGGTTTCATATTCCATGTCGCCGCTGCGGTTCTTCGCTATATTACCGGCCTCATCAAAAGCCACCAGCTCATAATAATATTTACTACCGGGTTGTACGGTAGTGTCTATCCATTCGTGAATGGTATTGGTAGAATCGGTAAACACTACATCTTTATTAAAGCTGCCAACCTGGCTATTTACCCGGTACAATACCTGTTTTACCACATCCTCACTGCTGCTGTTCTTCCATTGTAATAAAATGCCTGCAATGGTATCCTGAACCCGGCAATACGTAAACACAGGTGCAGACGGCGCTACTTTATCTGGTCTTTTCAACGTATATATCTGCGAGTACTGCGAAGGGTTGTACATTTTATCAACTGCCACTACCCGGTACAATACTTTTTCAGAAAGGGTTTGCACCTTAACCGTATCGGTAAAGCTGTTCTTTTTTAAAATGCGGCGGGTTACTTCGGTAAACTCTTCATGGATGGCATTGGCCCTGAATATGCGATAACCCCTAAGATCGGGTTCGGTATTTGCATCCCATTCAAGGTGTACAATACCAGTGCTGTCAATTTTACCTTTTACCCCAACCGGCATGGCTGGTGGCTGCATATCAATTACCTGGCCCAGCTCGGGCAATGAATACACAGTACGGTTATCGGTTGTTTTTATTTTTATACGGTAGTAGCTATCGGCCGGGGGCTTTTCATCAATAAACGTAACAGCCTGTTTATCGAGTGGCTGCGAAATGTCTTTATAAGGCCCTTCGGCTTTTGGCGCCCTGGTAACCACCACCGACTGCGTTTTACTTTTTAATAAAGACGATAAATGCCATTGCAGATAGATCTTTTTATTGTCTATAGATGCAATACTATCTATGAAGGGCGATTCAAGCGCCGGCATACCATGACCGTTCACTACCTGCGAATACGGCCCGGCATCGCCAAAAGGCGTTAAACCCTTAATGCGATAATGCCAGGTAGTTTCATTATCGGTTAAGCTATCAATAAAAAAGCTAAACGGGTGGCCGGGCTTTTCGGCCGAAGGCATAACAGGCAGATCAGTTACCGGTGTAAAGCTTTTTCCATCGGCCGACCGCTCAACTACATATGCAGTATAAATGCCTTTATCAATATTGGTAAGCCATTGCAGGCGGGCGAGGCTATCGTCCCATTGAACGGAGAATTCGCGTGGCGGCGCCAGCTTTAGTGGTTCCTGTAACGAGGTAACACAAACGCCGGGTTCAATACTTGCGCCCTTGGGTTGCTGCGCAACCGAGATCTTATATGCATAGCGTTCGCCTTTTTTTACCGACCGGTCAACAAATCTCAATCCGGCCGCATTGGCCGCTACGGGGCTCAGGTCGCAGGCAAGCAGCATAAAGCCGTATCGCATATCGGCTTCGCCCTGCTGGGTTATAAAATTTCCGATCCCTTTTTCGGGTGTCGTTAGCTGAAAGTCTTTACTGTAAATAGCTTCTTTAACCAGCGCTACACGATCGTTACTAACCGCCAGTTGTTCCATTTGCGCTTCGGGCAATGGTTTAATGGGCGCTGTTGTTAATTGCGATCCATGCTGCCCGGCCAGTTCAACCGGTTTTCCATCGCGCGCCACCACAAAGCGTTCTATAATGTAACCATATTTGTTACCTGTTTGCCATGCCACCTGGCCTGCAGGCGCCCATCGCAACGTAATGGAGTCGTAACGAGGGCTGGCAAGGGCCATTATGGCATGTTGCTTTTGCTGAGAGAAAGCAACAGGTGCACACAACAGGCAGAACACCATCAATTGGTATAAGGCTTTCATAGTTCTAAGGGATTAATGGGTTGGCTTTATTTATACAGGATATTATAATTAACTGTTGATGTAATTGTATTTGTACCTGGTAACCGGTAATTCAACTCAACCGAATATTGTTGATTTATTTCCATTTCGGGATAGGTAGTGCTCATTAACTGACCTACACCCGCTGGCATTACCAGTGCCGTTTTACCAGATAGGTATTTGGCTACTGCTTTCGACAATAGCTCCTGGTAATCGCGATAGCTCACATACGACAAGAAGTACATGATGCGGAAACGCCCCGGTACTGTTTGCGCAGTTCCGGCATTGGCGGCCTCGCCTGTTAACTGGTATGTAGCCGGATCGTTATTGAATACGCTCACCGCTAATAATGGTGGTGAACCCAACAATTTCACATCGCGCTGATCGATGGTAATGTCGTTATCCATTGGGTATTGCTGATAAATTAACGGTATGATCTTATTCTGCAACCAGTTGCTGTTTGGTACAGCCCGGCCGAATAACAGCGGTTTTGTATTATTACCATCGCCACTCAATTCAAACTTGTCGAAGGTTTCGTAGCTATCGAAGCGTTTTCCAATAACCGGCACATAATCGGTAGCAATATCCATGAGGTCCATAGTATTGGATGTTGCGTTCATTTTTTCACGGAAAGATGTATACTTACTGGTCCTGAAAGCCTGTTCCATCAGTGAAGTTTCGGTAGCTGCAAGCGCCACTCCCTTCAGTTTATTTTCGGTGACGGTGGTAACATTATCATCTTCCTCAACAGTGGTACTTTGTGCGGTTACATTATCATTGGCCGATACCGTGTTGGCCGGTGTTTTAACAACACCCAGGCGATATACCGTTTCTGACGCCAGGTTAGCGGGTATTTCAAAGTTCACCTGTGTATTGTTAATGTCGTAAGACACGGGCGTATTGATCACGCTGCCATCGCCCGCTTCAAAACGTACATTATATTTCCAGCTGCCGTTGTTATCGTTCTCTGTGAACAGGTAAGGCTGACCGCGTTTCAGTTTCACATAACCGCGATTGTATTCTTTTGTAAAGAAGTTGTATTGCTGATTTACGGGATAACTGTAAGCAATGTTTTCCGCAGGAATATACCCAGGTGCCGTGCCGGTGTGGAAGGTCACCGATTTGGTTTCATAATCAACTTTACCACCTTCAGTTAGCGGCGTCCATGTTGAGCCGGTCCATTTTTCAATGTGCAGTTTAACTGATGCTACCAGGTCGGCATCGGGCGGCAGAATGTCGCGAAAGTTCAGGGTGGCCGCATCTTTATTATCGTTCAATTCAATATCGCCTTTAATATCGCCGGTGTTTTTACCGGTAAGCTTAAATTCATCGAGCTTTATCTGATAGGTAGTTACCACATCTTCATTGTTCATCATACTGAACGATTTGCCAATGGCCAGGTTAAAGGCTACCTGTGGCGAGCTGAACACGCTGATATCTTTTGAAAGATCGCCCGGTTGCATATCGTTGATGATCTTTATATCTATTTCTTTTCCGCCTACAATTTCACACTCGGTACCCACTTCGAATTTCATAGTGGCTTTTCCTTTAACCAAACCACCGAGAATAGAATACTGAACCCCAACGGCGCCACGGAACCATGCCGGGTTAGGCAGTTTGGCCTGTAATAGCGCGGCTGCAGACAGGTATAAGATATCGAACTCTTTTTTGCGACCGAGTATTTTAACCCGTACGCCCACCCGACCCTGCAAATAAGCATAGGCCTGTCCTGATGCATACCAGCCATTGATACCAATGGGGCCACTGCTACCTTTACAACGCGCTTCACCATAATCGCGCAACAGGATATCGGTACCTGCTCCCAGGCCAAGGAACGCGTAGATAAAGCCTTTGTCTTTTCCAATACCTACTGCTACTTTAAAATGCATACCGAAGCCAATACCCCGGCCGGTGCTCATAGCATTTTCCTTTTCCATGAAATTACCCGAGCCAACATCGAGCACGCTGGTTACTTCGGGCGGAGGCGGCGGCATATCTTCTACCCTTGTACCAGCCTGGAAATAACTTTGTACAGTAGCAAGACCAGCAATGCTGAGGCCCATCATTTGTGAAGGACGACCTACATACATCCACCACTGACCGGGTTCAAAATGCATTACGGCTTCTACCGCAAGGTTATTGGGGCCGGTACCTTTTATTATGCCAAATACGTTGATATAAGTTTTTACACTGGCGTGGAATGAGCTGTTCGTGTTATCATAGCGGATATACACTTTTGCCGTAATGGGCGCCTGCGACGCTTCGCTTTCGGTTTTCTGCGACAGGTTTGAGAAGAAGTAACCAGAACCATCGAACTGCACATACCGCAAACCACCATCGGTACTGAACATGACCTCGAGCATTACATCGGCATTAAAGACCGTTGCCGTAGGATCGGTGGCAATAGTAACGCCGGCCAGGAAACCAAGTCCGGCCTCACGTGAAGGAACATAGTTTAGCAGCTCATCGGCATTCTTCATGCCGGTACTATCAGATTCGCCAATGCTATACGGGTCGGGCACAGGGGGCCGCTCCATATGGTACGAGAGGCCACCCAATAAACGGCGGATGGAGAAGCCGGTTGCTACAGGAATACGTATAGGTACAAATGCATCTACGTGCCAGTAGCGGTAATCGTCTTTTGATCCGAATATGGCGTGGGCCACCATCTTGGATGGCAGTGCCGGTATTTTAAGTGATATTTTACCTTTAAATCCATTGCCGTAAACAGGATGATCTTCATACAAAGCGATCATTCCGTCGAGTTCAAACGCGGTGGTTTTAACCAGCAGCGCAATATCATTCACTTTTACTTTCTCAAACTTCCACTTTGTATGCGTTCTTTCGTAAGTGAATTTGCCATTACTAACGGTTTCTGTCACTTCTTTCACACTACCCAGCACCATAACGCCGGTGGTGGCGGCGAAGCCTTTGTCTTCACTATTCATTAAGCCAATGCGCACCTTGGCGCCAATGGCAAACTGGCCGGTTGAAAAGCCTATTGAAATATCATCAAAGCCACACTGGAAGCTGCCGATCTTAAAACCAACACTTCCGTCGAGGCTAAGGGTGCCTTTATGAACATAAGGTTTTTGGGTGCTGATGGTAAGGTCCTGGAAGGCGATACCGGGCGCCTTTAATATGCCTTTATTAAGGTCAACTTTACCATGCAACACCGCGCTGGGAATAAATTGCCCTTTATATCGTTCAATCTTTATCTGGCTGTTAGGATATAAATGAATATCGCCTAAGAAGGTCTCAAACTTTTTCTCCTGGGTAGTTTCAAGTACAAAGGCATAATAGATATCATCCTGCCGGGTTTCAACAGCGGCGAGGTAGCGCATGGCGCTGTCGCCTAAGAACGGAATATTGATATCGCCTTTGAGCGAGCCGCCGGCTACTTTATTATGAATAAGTTGTACCTCAATATAGTCTACCGACAAAGGCCATCCGCTTGCGGAGGCATCGCCGATCTTTATAAGATTAGCAGCGCTGAACTTACCAGAAAGACCACTGTTATCGATGGTCATATCGGTGGCGCTTACTACAGGCCGTTCGCCTTTACCGTTGGCCAGCTGAGGCGGAAGAAAGATGTTAAGCTGTTTAAGATAGAACCCTTTCCAAAGGTTTGGTTCGCCATCCCATGCCGCCAGATCGCTGCTGGTAAGCATTAGTCCATCAGGATTGGCAATATCGCTCATATCAACAACGGCTTCCTTTACCTCGAAACCAAAGTCCTGAACGCCTTTAATGGCAAAAGGGGTCATATCGACCCGGGCCAGAATGTTATGCAGGTCTTTGGCATTTATTTGAAACGAGGCAACAACTTTTTGGTCTTTCTCATATAACGGTTCAAGCCAGTCTTTTTCAAATTCAAATTGTCCTTTAAGGTTCACGCTTTTAAAGCCGTTGCAATCCCATTCAATATAATTGCTGCGATCGCCGGGAATAACCAGGTCTACCTTATTGTTGATCTTTATAACGTGGTTGCTTACCAGTTCAAGACGGGTGCCGGCTGCTGCGGCAATACCGCCTGGAGTGAAGGCAACATTTACCGCTGCAAATGAAAGCGCTTCATCGGTGCCGGGCAAGGTAAGTTGTGCGTAGATATCGAAAAAAGCACCCTGTGGTGTAAAGCGTGCTTTATCAATGGCAATGATATACGATTTGCCATTGATCTCCTTCAGAATACCAACGGGTAACGAAGCCATGTCGGATTCTTTAAATTCTCCAACAAGCCTGTTCTCTCCAATAATTTTTTGTAATGTGCCTGAGATCTTTGAAACGCTGGCAGAGGTATCTGCGTAATTTGCCCCGAAAGCCTTCGTGATAGCAAAATGACAGGTTAGGGTTAAAAGCAATAGGATGCCTTTGATCAGGATACGGATCATTCTCATGGATTCGGACAGGGTTAACTGTGATTAAGGTATATGGTAGCCCGAAAGTAATAAACTGTTTTTGTTAATGCAAACAGGAGCTAACGTTCTTTTGTCACAATTATAGCAATACATATTATCACTGGTTATTAACAGTGATGTATTAAACTAACTTAAAGTATTTGTTACAGTTATATAAAACTAGAAATGAATCAGTTAGCAGGTGACTAACCCATAAGTGGTATTTTCCCTTTCCGGGAAGTTGTTTTTCCCGGAGACTCAATGTCATAGCCATTTATACAACTTCGTATGATCTTTCCTGTAAAAACCGGTTTCTTGTTTCTGCGAGAAACTAAATTCCAACCCGCCATTATTGAGGCGACGGGCAACCATGCGCATAACGCCCGATGCCTTACCCTGATAAAATTCAACAATCACCTGATCGTCTTTTATAGTATAGTAGGCAGGCCGGCAATAACTGAAATCATTAAACTGTTCTTCGGTTGGATAGCTGAGGTAGTCGAAGCTTACCAATGCCTTACCGTCTTTAAAAAAGCGGATAAAACTATAGGTGTTTTTTCCCCGAACGTATACTGCATTGGGTGAAATTACCGATGTATCCTTTAGCTCGAACAACTGGTTGGCTAATTCAAATTTTATTGTTTTCTCAGGAAGTTCAGAAGCCAGGAATAAAATGTATCTGAGGGCGATTACGAGTCAGATAATCCGGTAGAAGTTAGTAATGGTATGCGTTATGAAATAACGATGAAGAAGAGCGGTGAGTTTAATATTAAGCGATTTGAGAATTAATTTGTTTTGGTGAAGTCGGGATTTGTATAACTTAAATATTCCGGTGGTAATTTTCTTTTAACATATACATGCCTGGTGAATGCTGATCTTCCCTGCGACGTAATCAATGTGTCTCCTTTGGTTTCAATATAGAATATTAGTTTTCCCATATGTTGCAATCCATTAACGGGGCCTAATAATTCTAATTGTATGTGGCTTTTCTTCCTGTAATAAACGCCTCTATAACCAGCATAAGCGGGATCGAAATTTTTAGGTATTAATGGCTTAGTTGAATCAACGATAAATTCGTTCATAAAACCATTTGAATAAAACCTAAGAACTCCATAATGTGTGTAATGAGAGGTAAACGGAGCTTTTCTTCTTAACCAAAGACTGTCCATATGGAGATATCCTATTTCTTCGTACACTATACTGGTATCAATATTCTTTAATACCGTAGAATCAAACCTGACCCTGTTTTTGTATGCTTTGGTGTTTTTGGGAACAGCGGTTGTATTATTTCCTAAATATACTTTTCGCATGCCACAGGAAACAAGCCCTGCAACCAGGAAATATAAAACCGGGGATAATTTATTATTAACTACCATGCTACATCTTCCTTTTTCAACCAGCCCTTTATTCTTTTTCCCGAGAAAGTCATATACTCAAATGACACCCAGTTATCATTTACTGTCATAATACTAATGAAGTTGCCTTTTACCAGGTACATCTTTGTTTTAGCTGTATCGGAAGCTGTTTTATAAATAGTTGCT
Source organism: Niastella sp. OAS944 (assembly GCA_024809215.1). Taxonomy (GTDB): domain Bacteria; phylum Bacteroidota; class Bacteroidia; order Chitinophagales; family Chitinophagaceae; genus Niastella. Next base: position 288,003 of record JANUBW010000005.1, read on the forward strand.
TTGGCGTTGCGAATAGTATTGGCCGAAATAAATGATTTAGCCGTTGAAAACCCAAAGGGTTCGCCGGTTTCGCCGGCAAGGTCCAGTAAGTTATCGCAACTTGAAAAACGCCCATAGCATTTAACGTTAATACCGGTTTTGATAATTTCAATATAGCCTTTTCCTGCTTCGGAAGTATCGCCCTCGTTAAAGAAGCGTACCTGGTATTTATTGGGGCCTATTGTTTTTGATTGGGGTGAACTTAGAAACAATAAAGAACAGGAAATACGGGGTCCGTTTGGGTTATCATAATTTGACCGTGAAATTATGCCAGAAATGATACCCTTGCTTTTATCATATGCCAGGTCAACAGTTTCTTCGTAGTTGCCGGTTTTTATGGGGAGCGTAGTTTGGGTAAAGGCGGAAAATGAGGCGAGTATTGCCAAAAGGAATAATGCCGGGAATGTTTTCATTCGACCAAAATAGTAATTTATTCTAATTTCTAATAGTGATGGCCAACTGTTCATTCAAACACCGAAGTATCCTTTACCTCCACGCCCAGCCCAAACGCATCGCTGCAGGTCACTTTTCCATTATCGAATTGTAAACCGGTAGCAATATCTTCGGCCAGTAACAATGGGCCATCCATATCTACGTAATCGAGCAAAGGTGCAAGATGCGCAATGGCGGCTGAGCCAACAGTGCTTTCATTCATGCTGCCTACCATTACTTTCATACCCAGGGAGCGGGCATTGGTGATCATGCGGCGGGCGGGCGTTATGCCGCTGCATTTGGTGAGCTTTATATTTATTCCATGAAAATGCTCATGACATTTTTGTACATCCCCTTCCACAACACAGCTTTCATCGGCTATTAATGGCAATGGCGACTCGTTGTACAACCGCTTCATGCCTTCCCAGTCGTCTTTTGCCAGCGGCTGCTCAACAAACTCAACACCCAGGTCTTTTAGCGCGGGTAGTTTCTCCAGGGCTTCCTCCACCGTCCAGGCGGCGTTTGCGTCAACCCGAAGTACCGCCTCGGTGTGTTTACGTAATGCGGTCATTATTTCAATATCCTGGTCGGTACCCAGTTTGATCTTATAAATAGGCCACGGCTTTTCCTGCATTTTGGCTACCATTTTCTCAATGGTGTCAATGCCAATGGTATAATCGGTAAGCGGCGCTTTTTGCATATCGAGGTCCCACAGTTTGTACAGCGGTTGTTGGCGAAGCTTGCCGTACATATCCCAGGCGGCAATATCCAATGCACACACGAGGAAATTGTTTTGCGGGTATAAATGATGCAGGTAATGCCAGTATCGTTCGGGATCGGTGAATGCAAACTTCTCTACAAACAGTTTTTTCTGTTTCAGATCGGCTTCCATTTTATCAACGGGAATATTGTAATACGTAATGGCCGGCGCTTCGCCATATCCTACAAAGCCACGAAATTCCAGTTGTACAACTAACGAGGGCTGATGGGTTTTTGTTCCTTTTGAAATAGTAAAAGGGTATTTGAATGGGAGGTTGAATGACTTAAATGCTACTTTCATTGGGGTTTGGTTGAGCGTGAAATGTGAAAAAGTTGAAAAGTTGATATGTTGATATAGTTGATAAAGGAATACAATTAAATCCTCTATCACCTTTTCAACCTTATCAACTTATCAACGTATTAACCTATAATAATATTCAGCTTCTATCTGCCAGAATCTTTAATATACTCTTCGAGCTCTGTATTAAACTCTTTCTCCTTCAACAACTGCTCCAGCGTAAGATGCATTCTATACCGCCAGTAATGTTTTGGTATAGCGGGTACATTAATACGTTCTTCCTCGGGGTTTTCGCGGCGTAAGATCTCGTTCATGCCCAACAGGTCCTGCAACTGGAAGGTGGCCCACATAGCCGGTGATTGCAAATGCTGTATCACAATGGCCTTATTGATCCATGCTTCGCATGTGGGTGGCGCTTCGCCCCATTGCCCCAGGATATTGTTATAGAACCGCTGCGTTTTTGTGCGGTCCTCTTCCCACCAGCCGCGAACCGTGCTCATATCGTGCGTTGCCGGCGTTACTACACTCAGGTACGGCGCCTGTGCCGGATGAAAGAATTCGGTATGAATATCTTTTGGCATCCGCTGTATTTCCAGGCTCAACACCCCCAGCTGCTTCATCACCACGGGTACGCAATGCGGCACCATGCCCAGGTCTTCTCCGCAAATAAGCATATTGGTCGACCGCTTTAGCGCCGGCAATTTACGTAACCCTTCCTGCATCCAAAAATGTTCCTGGCGCTCGTAAAAATAATTGATGTAAAGCGCCTTTAACTGTTCCTTCAAATGGCCATCTAAATGATGGAACGATGTGATGCTTTCTATACTAATTCTGAAATGAAATTCTGTTCCGTTTGAACCCGGTTGTTCAAACAACAGCACGTTTGAAATAAGATCATACAGGCCTTGCCGTAAGTGCTGGTTCTCTTCACTTCTTTCTAGTGCATCAAAATGCGCTTCCACCTGTCGCTGTGTAGCAAATTCAGGCTTTAACGTGTATTGATTTCCGGCAGCATTGAGGTATGGTTTAAACTTTTCTCCATTTGGCCCAAACAGTTCCCACAACACGGCATCATTTATATATGGCTGGCAATACCTGGCCGGGTTGAACCAAATACCACGTTGTTCAAACTCCACAATATGGATGGGCACGGCGTGTACAAAACGGCCCATAATGCCTTCTACAGCGTGCATTGGAATGCTCCAGATGCGAAAGAAACCCAGAATATGATCTATTCGAAATGCATCGAAGTAATTGCTCATTTGTACAAACCGCTGGTGCCACCATTCGTAACCATCGGCAGCCATACGGTCCCAGTTATACGTAGGAAAGCCCCAGTTTTGTCCGCGCACAGCAAAATCATCGGGTGGTGCGCCCGCCTGCATTTCCATATGGTACAATTCAGGTTCAACCCAGGCATCGCAGCCATAACGGTAAACACCAATCGGAATATCGCCTTTTAGTATGATGCCATTCTTATGTGCATACTCTGCTGCCTCCTGTAACTGGCTATGTAAATGATATTGTATGAAGTAGTGAATGGCTATTTGATCGTACTGTTTGCCCTTGGGTGAAGCCAGCTTTTGTATGGCTTCTTTATTATAAATATTATTTCCCTTCCACTGGTTGAAATCGGCCGTTTGATGGCGATCGCGCAGGCTGCAGAAAACCGCATAGGGCACCAGCCAGTGTTCATTCTGGTAAAAGAACTTCGCAAAATCGGGATCTTTTAACCATTCATCTTTCATCACCATGTACAGCTCTTTTATGGCTGCAAGCTTGGTGTGCATTACCGCTTCGTAATCCACATGGGGCAGCTCGTTCAGCAGTACCTGTTTCTTCTTCAACGGTTTTATGAGGTCGGCATATTTTTTACCGGCCAGTTTGCTAATGTTGAGGTATAACGGATGTAGCGCAAATGCTGAAATGGCGGCATACGGATACGAATCTACCCAGGTATGCGTGGCTGTAGTGTCGTTCACCGGTAGTATCTGTATCATCTTCATGCCGGTTTTTGCGGCCCAGTCAACCAGTAATTTCAGATCGGTGAATTCCCCCACCCCAAATGAGTTCTTGCTGCGTAAACTGAAAACCGGTATCACCACGCCAGCGCCCTTCCATGTGCTATTGGGAAGGTGCAAAAAACCATCGTGCAAAATGGTAAGAGTGTTTACGAGGGCATCGCCGTGCAGCCAGCGGTTCTCCCCTTCTTCGAACCGTACAAATTCTTTGCTTTTTGTATTATAGATCCCGTATTTGTATTGAATGGGAAATGATTCCTTTGGCAGGTTTAGTTTTATCGTCCACCAGTTGCCTTCACGATGTAGCAATACCGGATCGGTTTCGTCCCAATCGGCCAGGTCCCTGTTGCTGCCGAGCAAGCAAACCACTTCATTTTTTTGAAGCAGCGGCGCTTTTACCTTAAAGTAATGGGTGGCATGTTTTACTGCCTTGCTCTTGGTTTTGGTTTCATTTTCTTTGAGCAGTATTTGTTGAAAGGGATCGGTATAAAAAGTATTTCCAAATTCCCCCGGCGGGTTCCAGGTATCCAATACCCTTATTTCCTGCATGGGACTTTTTGAAATAGGGATGTGTTTATTGTCGTCCTGTTCCTGTACCTGGTTGCCATCGATGCCTTTGTAGATGTAGGTGTATTGAACGATATCGGTTTGTGGGTTATTGATTGTAACGGTGCCCGTCCACAGGTCGTGGCTAAGCCAGGTTAAAGGAAATGCCTTGTTGGGGTCATTGTTGCCTAATTCGTCGGTATTGCCAATAACATACAATGATTCGCCGGGCCGGGTATAAAATCTAATATAGAAATGAATTGTCATAATGGTTTGGTTTAATAATAAATGCCGGGGTTCTCACGTACGGTTAAAACCAGATAAAGCGTTCATTTTCAGAACGAAATTATAGCAAGCAGGTTAAAAAAAGGCAATAAAGGCCTTCATGATCGGGATATTCAAGGACATTTAGCAGGCCAAAACCGGATGGGATTCGAAGTTTGAAAGATAGTAAAAAATACACACCCATTTTCTATTAGGTATAGATCTTTCGTTATATTTTTGCGGCAAATTTTTACCATATGGCTAAAGGCGCTAATAAATCTTTGTACTGGATCCTGTTTTTAGTTTCTACTGCTGCATTTCTTTTTGCTATTGCAACCGGCTGGCCTTATTTAACCATGATCCTGCCCTTCGTGTGCACGTTCTTTGTTCTGGCTATGGACATTATTTAGTCGTAAAACGGCAGACGGCAAACGTGAAAATGCCCTAAGGTTAGATTTGCTGTTATGCACTTTGATCTCGATTTATTGCAGTTTATTATAAAAATAATGCCCCACCATTCCGGCGGGGCATTATTCATTTAAATATGTTTTGAGCTTACACTTTCAGATGCTTAAAAATTAGCGGGTGGCTGAACCAGCGGCAACCCTTTGCCGTTTCACGTCTCACGTTTCACGCTACTGCACACTTCCAACAACCTGCTTTTCTGCCTTCTCAATAAACACCGTCTGTTTTAATTTAACAGCAACTGTTTGATCGTGTTTTACGGCCGGTTTCCACTGCGGCATGTTCTCAAATGCTTCAATTATTTTGTCGTTCAGATCGTCGTTACCGCCTTTGAGTACATTGGCATAAATAACTTTTCCTTCCTTATCAATTACAAATTCAACCTGGGCAAAGGTCTTTGTCTGGTGATCGAGCAAATAAGGCACCATGTCCTTACTTAGCTGATCGATAAAGGCCTGGAATTTTTCATTTCCGCCAGGGAAAACGGGCAAACGTTCTACTACTGCAGAAATATCGTTGGGATTATACGTTTTCAGCGGACGGCGTTCTTTCTTTACCACCACTACTTCTTTTTCCTTCGGAAGAATACCTTCAACCAGGTAATCGCCCTTGTTGCCTACCATGATTATAGGCAGCTTCTTTGTTTTTTCGAAGTAAGTATAGGCGTGCCTCAGTTCTTCAGACAGTTCCTTGTATTCAGGAAAATCTTTTACATACTTTTTCAGATATTCGCCGCTGCGTGCATTATCGAACCGGATGGGGAAAATATGCACCGGAATAAAATCCTGGCCGGCACTGCGGGCATGCGCCGCAAGAATATACAGCTCTTCGATCTGTTCGTTATTTACCGGTATGCAACCTGTAGTTACACAGCTGCCGTGGATATAAATATCGCCACCAGGCATCAGTGAATCGCTTAGTATGCGATCTGAGGCGTTGGGATAATTCAGGCCCAGCGACAGGTGGTACTGACTTCTTGGGTTGAATTCATTTATGTAATAAAACCCTTCGGGTACCTGGTAATCGCCCTGCATGCGTTTGGGACCTAATGATCCCGCCAGCGCACATACGCGATAGGTTTTAAACAGGGTGAACTTATCGCCCAGTTCCTGCTTTACCCAAACTTCAATTTGGCTATCATATTTAAAGGAACGTATGTAGAGGTATTTGGCAGGCCAGGCAAGTCGTTTGTCCTGGAACTGCTTCATCAGCGTGTCTTCCTTACGTTTCAACGCATCGCTGATACGAGGCAGGGAGCGCTGGTAATCGATAAAATTAATACTGGCGGCCGCAGCGGTTTGCGCGGTAGCTGTTTTAATAAGGCACAATGCCCCCAGTAAAAGTATAAACGAGTATCTCATGTAAATTAACTGGAGTTAGAACGCAAAATAGGTTATGATTATTTATTGCACTTTCGTCAATCGGTGTTAAAATTAATACAAACAAAGCACCAAAAAGCATTTTAGCTTATTAACACTGTGGATAATGTACAAATTGCTGTATGTCATTTGCAAAGCTGTGTAATGCGTGTTGGTGTTGCTAATTGCTTATTAATTCAAATTTAGCACCGAGGGTTGTTCAGTTTCAATTCTTTCAACAATAAATAAGGATTAATGTTTATGGATTGTAAGTAAAACCCCTTGAGTTATTCAGTTATTCAGTTGTTCAGTTTTTTCGATATGCGGGAGGTTCATAGTTCACAGTTCATTGTTCACAGGCCTTTATTCTGAACTCGCGATTAATTGCAAGCAGGATTTGGAGTTGAGGAGTTAGATAGTGGGGTGTATTTCACGTTTCACGAGTTCGCGAGGCCTTAAATTTCGGACACTATTGCCGATTGCCGATTGCCGATTGCCGAAGAAGTGCGGAGTTCAGAAATATAAGAAACCGTTTCACGTTTGCCGTTTCACGTTTTACGGCTTCGCGAGGCCTTAAATTTCGAACACTATTGCTGATTGCCGACAAAACAAAAGCCCAGCCTCAGCTATTTGTTACCCTAGCTTCGGCCGGACTTTCTAATTAGCAGATTCTCTCAATAATTATTATAAGTTACCCCTCAGTTCCTGTTCCCGCTCAATGGCTTCGAACAAGGCTTTGAAGTTTCCTTTTCCGAAACTTTTAGCGCCTTTGCGCTGAATGATCTCAAAGAACAGCGTAGGCCGGTCTTCAACAGGGCGGGTAAATATTTGTAATAAATAACCTTCATCATCCCTGTCAACCAAAATACCCAGCTCTTTCAGCGGCTCCAGGTCTTCATCAATATGCCCTACCCTGTCTAGCAGGTCATCGTAATAGGTGGTTGGCACTTTCAAAAACTCAACGCCACGGTCACGTATGGTGGTTACGGTTTCAACAATATTGTTGGTGGCCAGTGCTACGTGCTGACAGCCTTCGCCATCATAATATTCGAGGTATTCTTCTACCTGCGATTTCTTTTTACCTTCTGCGGGCTCATTGATAGGGAATTTTACAAAGCCATTGCCATTGCTCATTACCTTACTCATGAGGGCCGAATATTCGGTAGAAATATCGTTATCGTCAAAGCTCAGGATGTTGCGGAAGCCAAGCACCTCTTCATAAAAACCTACCCATTTGTTCATCTGGTTCCAGCCTACATTACCCACGCAGTGGTCAACATATTCAAGACCGGTTGAGATAGGATTGTATACGGTTTTCCATTCTTTAAACCCGGGCATAAAAGCGCCGTTGTAATTCTTTCTTTCAATAAAAAGATGCACCGTTTCGCCATAGGTATGAATACCGCTAAGCACTACTTCGCCATGTTCATCTGTAAGGCGGGTAGGTTCCATATAGCTTTTGCCGCCGCGTTTTGTAGTTTCTTCCCAGGCGCTGGTAGCATCCTGTACCCGAAGGGCCAGTACTTTTACGCCATCGCCATGTTTGTAAATGTGATCGGCTATGGGGTTGCCGGCACGTAAAGGCGTAGTTAATACAAAAGTGAGTTTGTTTTGCCTTATCGCATAGCTGGCGCGGTCTTTTACCCCGGTTTCGGGACCTGCATAGGCCAGCGACTGAAAGCCGAATGCGGTTTTATAAAAATGGGCCGCCTGTTTTGCGTTGCCTACATAAAACTCCACATAATCGGTGCCTTCAAGGGGGAGAAAATCGGTTTGTGTGTTAGGCGCAGCCGCCATCAATGTCTTTGACATACTATTTTGTTTAAACGGTATTTAAGCAATAGCACAAACAGAACAATTAACAATAATTGCCTGGTTGCAGCGGTGAATAGAAATGTAAGTGGGGGAATCGTATGATACGAACTCGAAGTAAGAGGTACGAAGTACGAAGTTTAAGGCTAGGGAATGGATTTGAGGTCCGAATGAAAGACTCTTCTTACTTCCTACTTCTTATCTCCTACCTCATAAAGACTGTCCATGGCAAGGGCCTCCATCAGCAGGAAGTAGCCCATGCGTTTGTCGTTAAAAACCTTATGTGGGTAATCGGGTTTCATTTGCAGCAACAAAGATAATAAAATATTGAAAACTATTTTATTAGAAGTTATATGCACCAGGTGATGCAGCGCTTTATAAGTAACTTTATAACAAACACATTGCTAAATGTTTTACATAAGGCTAAACAGGGCCATACTGCTGGCTTTTTTGCTTTGTATCAATACTGGTTTACTGGCCGGCACCCTGGTTGTTACAGTAGATGGGTCAAATAATACAGCAGCCGATACCCTTCAGCTTACAAGCGATAATGAACTAACCGGCGACCGTTTGTTACAGCTGATGGTACCTGTAAGTGCGGGCGCAATAAAAAGCTACAGCTATAAAACAGCCACGGCACTGCTTATGAATTTAGATGGCGCCTATTTTATAATAGGCAGCAATGATTCCATAGCAATAACTTTTAACAAGGCAGCCAATAAATATGAAATAGCCGGCGGAAGGTTTCCCGGAAATTATGCCATTTACCAGGCAATTAAATCGGTTAATGCACCATTTGAAAAGTACCGCAAAGCAGATGATAATTTTGAAGAATATGTGCAGGCGGTTGATTCAGTAACAGCTGTAAGATATGCAATGCTAAACGAGGCCCGGGAAAGAAACACTATGTCGCGCGAGGCGTATACCTGGGTCTCGGCTTATGTAAAATACCTGCACCTGTTTGCATTGCTATTTTATAAGAGTTCTGCCACCTTTCAAAAACAATTCCCCCAAAGCGGCAGCCGGTATATAAAGCAATTCCAATTGAGCGATTTTCAAAAAGATGAACTGGAAAATCTGTTGCCCTACGCCCTGGCTACCGTGTCCTATGTAACTACCATTGCCCGGCTGAAAGACAGCAGCAATTACAGAACAGTGGCACTGGACCATGCACTGGATTCTTTTACCGGTAAAACCAGGGGTATGTTATTGAGTGCCCTGATGATAAATTCTTCCTTTAGAAAAAACATCAGTAACGACAGATTACAGCAATTACTTACGCAGGTGAACAGGTTACAACTTCCAAAGAACTATTTACAACCCATTACAGTAGCCTGTCTTAAACAACTACGGGAAGGAAGGCCTATTGATTCAATGGTATTGGCCGGCGCCAGGTTGTTAACGCCCGATGGGCGCACCATCACATTGAAAGAGCTGCTGCAATTGTACACCGGCAAAGAAGTGCTGATTGATTTTTGGGCCAGCTGGTGCGGCCCCTGTATACAATCGTTGCCCAAAGTGGCAAAATTGGAAAAGGATTATGCTGTATGCTATGTGTCATTAGATACAGATAAACAAAAGTGGAAAATGGCGGCTCAAAAACATAAGATTGAAAAAGCACAGTATTTATTGATCAATAATTACAACAGTGTGCTGGCTGCCTGGTTGTTCATTTCTGCTATTCCAAGGTATATTGTCCTTGATGCATCGGGCGCGGTGAAGCACGTGGAATTACGCCTTTAATGCACCCTAACCACTTATATGCCAGTAAGTTCCAGTTTATTTGGAGCGGCACTGCCCCACTTCCCGCTTCATTGCCCTGATACTACTTCACTTCCTTATCTTTGCCGCTTAACTAAATACTAAGCATGCAAAAAATTGGTATCCTTGGCGGCGGACAATTAGGTAGAATGTTATTACAGGCTGCTGCCAACTATCCCGTAGAAACCTTTGTCCTTGAAAACGACGATCAGTGCCCTTCAGCCCATTTATGCCATCATTTTGTAAAAGGTGATATTCGCAATTTTGATGATGTATATAATTTCGGGAAAGGACTGGATGCCATTACTATTGAAATTGAATCGGTGAACGATGAGGCGCTCGATAAACTTGAACAGGAAGGTGTACGGGTATACCCCCGCCCTTCGGCCCTTCGTACTATAAAAAATAAAATACTTCAGAAAGAGTTCTACAAAGAAGCAAGCATACCCACTTCTTCTTTTGTTGTTACCCAAAACCTGGCCGAATTAAGAGCTAATGCCAATTTTCTGCCGGCCGTTCACAAAGTAGGCGTTGGCGGTTATGATGGCCGCGGTGTTCAATTACTAAATACCGCTGCCGACATCGAAAAAGGTTTTGATGCGCCGGCGGTGCTGGAGAAAATGGTGACCATTCACCGCGAAATTTCACAGATCATTGCTGTAAACGATAAGGGGGAAACAGCCCTTTACCCGCCTGTTGATATGATTGTTGACCCCAGGCTTAACCTGCTCGATTACCAGCTTGCGCCGGCCGAAATGACCGACCGCGTATTATGGAAAGTAGAAGCCATTTCACTGGCGGTAGTAAAAGGACTAAAAAGCCCGGGTATTTTTGCAGTTGAACTATTCGTTGATAAACAGGGCGACGTTTTCGTGAATGAAACGGCCCCACGTGTTCATAACAGTGGCCATCATACTATAGAAGCAAATTACAGTTCGCAATTTGATATGTTATGGCGTGTTATGTTGCAATATCCGCTAGGCAACACCGATCATATTTTACCAGCTGCTATAGTAAATTTAGTAGGCGCCGAAGGGTTTACAGGCGAAGCTAAATATGAAGGTTTAGATGAGGTGTTGAAAATGGAGAATGTATTTGTTCACCTGTATGGAAAAAAACAAACCAAGCCTGGCCGCAAGATGGGACATGTAACTATCGTCTCTAAAGAAAGACAGGATTTAACGTATAAAGCGAACAGGATTAAAAACATATTAAAAGTCGTAAGTTAGCATACGTTCAGCCTGCCGTTCATACCCTTTTTGGTAATGGGCCTTTGTTAATACATTAATTTTGCGGGCGTGAAACAAGTAACACTAAACGGTAAACAAGGAAACGTATACTCCGCATTAAGACTTGATTAATACGGAATATTTTTTCTTGTTTACCGTTTCTTGTTTTACGCTAAACAAACATTTAAAAACTCAGATGAACCGTAAAAGCCGGATTGTAATTGGAATTATTCTAGCCTTCATTTTTGTATCCTGCAAAAACGAGAAAAAAGAAACCCCTGCAAATGCCGGCCGTACTGGTGGTGGCGATCGCCCCGTACAGGCTGAAGCATTTATAGTGAAGACAAAATCCCTTAGTGAGAACCTTGAAATTCCCGGAACCCTGTTGCCTTTTGAAGTAACGGAGATCCGTCCTGAAATTTCGGGCCGGGTAATAAGCTTAAACATTCCCGAAGGAAGTTTTGTACAAAAAGGAGCTTTGCTTGTAAAGATGTTCGATGCCGACCTGCAGGCCCAGTTAAAGAAGTTGCAGGTGCAACTTGAAATTGCGCAAAAAACAGCCGAACGTCAGGAAGCTTTGCTTAAGATAGAAGGTATAAGCAAACAGGAAGTTGACCTTAGCCAGTTACAGGTAAGCAACCTGAAAGCCGACATAGAGCTTATTAAGGTTGATATAGCTAAAACAGAAGTAAGGGCGCCTTTTCCCGGTCGTATTGGGTTAAAGAACATCAGCAATGGTGCTTATATTACGCCCACTACCCTGCTTACTACCATTAGCCAGGTAAACCAGCTGAAGCTTGAGTTTTCTGTACCGGAAAAATACAGCGAAGCTATGCGTAAAGGCCGTCAGGTAAGCTTTAACGTTGCAGGCACTGATAATAAGTTTACAGCTGCTGTATTGGCTACCGAATCGAACATTGAGGCCAATACCCGTACCTTAAAAGTGCGCGCGATTGTAGCGGGTAAACATAACCTGCTGGTGCCGGGCGCATTTGCCAAAGTGGCTTTACAATTGGGAAAGAACGACCACTCGCTGATCGTTCCTTCGCAGGCGATCATTCCACAGGCGCGTAACAAACGGGTGATCGTTTATAAAGGCGGTAAAGCTGATTTTACAGTGGTTACAACCGGCATTCGCGATTCCTCGTATGTGCAGGTATTAGATGGCGTGAAGGAAGGAGATACTATTTTAACTACGGCATTACTGGCGATACGCCCTGAAAGCAAAATCAAATTAACCAAAGTACAATAAGCGATTTAGATGAATATCTCGGAACTGAGTTTACGGCGACCGGTGTTGGCAACGGTACTGAACATCCTCATTGTGTTGTTCGGGGTGATCGGTTTTACCTTCCTGGGCGTTCGTGATTATCCTGCCATTGACCCGCCTAACGTAAGTGTGCGAACGCAATATCCCGGCGCCAATGCAGAGATCGTAGAATCACAAATTACTGAACCACTCGAAAAAGCCATCAATGGTATTGCGGGTGTTAGAAATATCACGTCTACAAACAGCCAGGGCGTAAGCAGTATTAACGTTGAGTTTGAACTGAGCATTGACCTGGAAGCTGCAGCCAACGATGTGCGCGATAAAGTATCACAGGCGCAGCGTTCATTACCCGATGACCTTCCGGCTCCCCCTGTGGTGGCAAAAGCTGATGCAAGCTCAGATGCCATCATTTCCATGACGGTGCAGAGCAATACTCGCAACCAGCTTGAGATAACCGAATATGCCAACAACGTACTGGTTGAACGGTTGCAAACCATTCCCGGTGTCAGCGCTATTCAAATATGGGGCGAAAAACGGTACGCCATGCGTATCTGGTTCAACCCGGCAAAACTAAGCGCTTACGGGTTAACCCCCGGCGATGTACAGGCTGCATTGAACAAAGAGAATGTGGAGCTGCCTTCGGGTAAAATTACCGGTAATAGTACCGAATTAACCATCCGTACGTTTGGCCGGTTGACCACGGAAGATGATTTCAATAATGTTATCATAAAGAACGTCAATGGCAGCGACATCAGGTTGAAGGATGTGGCCGAAGCAGTACTGGGCCCCGAGAATGAAGAAACCATTCTGAAGGAAAGCCGCATACCGATGATCGCATTGGCGCTGGTGCCGCAACCGGGTAGTAACTATGTTGCTATTTCGAACGAGTTTTACAAAAGGCTCGATCAGCTTAAAAAAGAAGTACCACAGGATATTAAACTGGGAATAGCGCTCGATCAAACAAAGTTCATTAAGAAGTCGATCTCCGAAGTGGAGGAAACGCTGATCATCTCCCTCATTCTTGTGGTACTGATCATCTATTTGTTCTTCCGTAGCTGGCTCATCGCTTTCCGTCCGTTGATAGATATCCCTGTGTCGCTGATAGGCGCCTTCTTTATCATGTACCTGAGCGGGTTTACGGTAAACGTATTGTCGCTGCTGGGTATAGTACTGGCAACCGGGTTGGTGGTGGATGATGGTATTGTGGTAACCGAAAACATCTTTAAAAAGATGGAAGAAGGTATGAACAAATACCAGGCGGCCAAAGAAGGTTCAAAGGAAATTTATTTTGCCGTAATTGCCACCTCTATTACACTGGCCATTATCTTTTTACCTATCATCTTCTTACAGGGTTTTACCGGACGTTTGTTCCGTGAGTTTGGTATTGTGGTAGCCGGCGCCGTATTGATCTCGGCCCTGGTATCGCTTACCTTAACGCCCGTACTGAACGTAAAGCTTACCCGTAATGTACATAAACATGGCTGGTTCTATCATAAAACGGAACCTTTCTTCCGTTGGATGGAAACAGGTTATTTTAATTCGCTGAAGAAATTTATGCGGGTGCGCTGGATAGCCTGGGTAATTGTGGCTGGCTGTACGGCGCTTATTATATTTATTTTCGGAAGTATAAAATCTGAGCTGGCGCCATTGGAAGACCGCAGCCAGTTTCGTTTACAGATCACCGCACCCGAAGGTACATCGTTCGATTATATGGATGCCTATATCGACCGCGTGGCACAGTTTGTAATGGATTCAGTGCCCGAAGCCAAAACGGTGCTTACTGTTACAGCGCCTGGTTTTAGCGGCTCGGGCGCTACCAATACAGGTTTTGTACGTGCTACATTAAGCGAACCTAATGAGCGTACCCGTTCGCAGCAGCAGATCGTTGATATGATAAACCGTAACCTGGGTAAGTTCTCTGATGGTAAGGCATTTGCCATACAGGAGCAAACCATTTCAGTAAACCGCAGAGGGGGTTTGCCGGTCCAATTTGTTATTCAGAATAACGACTTCAATAAACTGGCCGAAGTATTGCCCAAGTTCCTGGAACAGGCAAACAAGAACCCGGCCTTCCAGGGTGTAGACGTTGATCTGAAATTCAACAAGCCGGAAGTAAATCTTCAAATAGATCGTATAAAAGCCGCCCAATTGGGAGTAAGTGTGGCCGATGTATCGGGCACCCTGCAATTAGCGCTTAGTAATTTGCAATTGGGTTACTTCTATCGAACAGGAAAACAATATTCAGTAATTGGCCAGGTAGCGCGTAACGATCGTGACGATCCTACCGACCTGAAGAATATATATGTACGCAATAACCGGGGCGAGCTTATTTCGCTCGATAACCTGGTTAGCATGCAGGAGCAAACAACGCCGCCTACCCTGTACCACTTTAACCGGTACAAATCGGCTACCATATCGGCCGGCGTGGCCCCCGGGCATACGCTGGGTGAAGGTATAAAGGCTATGGAAGACATTGCCAAACCTTTACTCGATGGAACTTTTTCAACTTCACTGGCTGGCGCCAGCCGCGACTTTGCTGAAAGCAGCGGCAATATCATGTTCGCATTGGTACTGGCTATTGGATTGATCTTCCTGGTACTGGCAGCCCAGTTTGAAAGTTTTATTGATCCCATCATTATCATTATTACGGTGCCAATGGCCTTTGCCGGCGCGTTGTTATCACTCTGGCTGTTCGATCAAACCTTCAATATATTCTCTCAAATTGGCATGATTATGCTTGTAGGGCTTGTTACCAAGAACGGTATCCTTATTGTGGAGTTTGCCAATCAGAAACAACATGCAGGCATGTCGAAGCGCGATGCAGTTATTGAAGCTGCCAGCGCACGTTTACGGCCAATTTTGATGACCAGCCTTGCCATGGCCCTGGGTGCTTTGCCCATTGCCTTATCACTGGGTGCCGCATCAACCAGCCGTATTCCATTAGGTATTGTGATCGTAGGTGGTATTATGTTCTCCCTGATACTTACGTTGTACGTGGTACCTGCGGTTTATTCGTTCCTGAGTCGCAAAAAACATAAGAGCGAAATGGAATTAATGGATGAAAAGGAAAGCAGTAGGGCGTAAAATACAGATTGCAGGTTTCATGTTACAGGTTGGCAGGTTTTCCCCTGCAACTTGCAACCTGAAACCTGTAACGTTTTCAACAAACAAACAGTTTCTCTTTATATGAAATATGTTTCAATAACTTTTATTTTTCTTTTCGGTTCCATTCTGGCAAAAGCGCAACAGCAACTTACCCTGCAGGATGCCATTGCTGCTGCGTTGAAAAACAACTACGACATTTTGTTAAGCCGTAACGACTCTACATCCTATGCGCTGGACCGTTACTATTCATTTGCCGCCTTTTTACCAACAGTGAATGGTGTGGCTAACGTAGTATGGAATACCAATAACCAACAATTGAAGTTTGCCAGCCGCAGTAGCGGTAAGGATAGCCTGGTTACCCGCAATGGCGTTCGCACCACCAATATGAACTATTCGGTTAACCTTAGCTGGACGCTTTTTGATGGTATGCGCATGTTTGCTACCCGCGAACGATTGTATGAGCTGGAGCAATTGGGCGGTATAAGCATTAAAGCACAAATGGTGAACAGTGTGGCAGCCGTTATTAATAATTACTACAATATCGTTCGACAAAAGCTTCAGTTGAAAGCGGTGGAAGAACAAATGTCGCTCAATGAAGAACGAATGAAGCTGGCCGATAAAAAATTATCGGTGGGCCTGGGCAGCAAACCCGAGTTATTACAGGCCAAAGTGGACTACAATGCCCAAAAAGCAGCACAAATAAACCAGCTTACACTCATAGCTCAGTTGCGCGATCAGCTGAGCCAATTGATAGGTTTCAAAACCGGGTCGGTTTACGAAGTAGCCGATACCATACCAACCAATATGGGTTTACAATATGGTGAGTTGGCTACAAAATATGAGGAAACAAACCTCGACCTGCAGGTAGCAAAAAAGAATATTGAAATTGCCAACATCTCAGTTAAAGAAGCAAAAGCCGGATTTTGGCCCACGCTTTCGTTTAACTCAGCTTATAATTTCACTTCAACCAATAACAGCGTTGTAGTAAACCAGAACCAACCCTTTTTTAACCAGAACAAGGGATTGAATTACGGGTTTGGCCTGAATGTGCCCATTTTGAATGGTTTCAATACCCGCCGCTTAATTAAACAGGCGAAGCTGGATGTTTCGTATCAGCAGATTGCTTACGAAAAGCAACGGACCCTGATTGATGTAGGCCTTACCAATTCATTTAAAAATTATGAAGCGCAAAAGCAGTTGCTGATGCTTGAAGATGATAATATAGTACTGGCCGAAGAAAATGTGGCCATTGCCCGCGAAAGATGGAAACAAGGGGTTGCTACCTTTATTGAATACCGCGAAGCGCAGTTCAGTTTACAGGATGCCCGCAACCGCCTGTATGCTGCCCAGTATAATTTGAAGCTGGCCGAAACGGAATTATTGAGGTTGAAAGGTGATCTGTTAAAATAGCTTATGTTTGTGGTTTGTAGTTTGTTGTTTGTGGTTATTCCCACATGCAGCAAACTTTTCCTTTTTAGGACATAATGTGTTTAAGGTTTTGAAGTAGCCATATTAAGCTTAATTATTAATTATGGCAACTATTACAAAATTTGAAGACCTCGAAATCTGGCAGTTAGCAAGAATTTTGAGTAAAAAAGCCTATGCATTAACCTTTAAGGAACCACTAGCCTCTGATTTTCGGCTTAAGGATCAGATTCGAGGCAGCAGTGGTTCTATAATGGATAATATTGCCGAGGGGTTTGAAAGAGGGAGTCGGTTGGAATTCATAAATTCATTATCCATCTCGAAAGGAGAAGTATTTTATTACATATCTTAACGCCTCGAAAATTAAAGGTCAAAAATTCAAAAACAGAGACCAGAAATGAGTGAACCACAAACTATAAACCACAAACAACAAACTGTTCAGGTTGGAATAATCATGGGCAGCGATAGCGATCTGCCTGTTATGCAGGCGGCTGCCGATGTACTGAAGGGATTTGGAATATCGTTCGAACTAACAGTGGTTTCGGCACACCGTACACCGGTGCGCATGATGGAATATGCTACAAAGGCGCGGCAAAGAGGACTGAAAGTGATCATTGCCGGGGCTGGTGGCGCCGCACATTTGCCCGGTATGGTAGCCTCATTAACACCCCTGCCTGTAATTGGGGTGCCCATAAAATCATCCAATTCAATTGATGGTTGGGATTCTGTATTATCGATTCTACAAATGCCTAATGGCATACCAGTTGCTACAGTAGCGCTGAATGCGGCTAAAAACGCCGGCATTTTGGCAGCATCCATTATTGGTTCATTTGATGAACATATTGGAAATCAGGTAGCGGCATATAAGCAGAAACTAGAAGAAGAAGTATTATCAAAAGTCGAAAACTTGAAAAAACAGGGGTGGGAGAATAAATTTGATTAGGGAATCACAAACCATCCTTGTAATTTGCGCACGGTATGAAACTCAAATTGCTCGACTATAGAGAAATTCCGGATTTGCCCGTTGGCTCAAACCTTGAATTTTTTAACGACACCCTGTATTTGGTTGATGATGATGCAAGCGATATGGCTGCACTCAACAAAAAATGGCAACTACTCGCCAATCATCAATTATTACGGTACGATGATCCGAAAATACTTCCCGGCAGTAAATCCGATTTCGAAGCAACTACCATTGTAGAGGTGAATAGCATTCCCCGCTTACTGGTATTGGGTTTCGATATAAAAGACAATCATCACAAAGCCATTTTGGTTAACCTCGATGATTATACTACAGAAGAATTCGACATTACCGAATTTTATAATAGATTAAAAGCAACGGTTGGCGTTATCAATATTGAATCTGCCGCCATTGTACTGGGTAAACTGGTACTGTGTAACCGTGACCATAAAGCTTCTCCTGAAAATCACATCATCGTTACCGATGCCGATTTTTGGAAGAACCAGGCCAATGCCGAGATCACTACTGTTAGTTTTGATCTGCCCCAAACACCTAACCAGGTAGTAGGGTTATCGGGTCTCGCCTATTCGTATAAAAACGACTGGCTGGTTGTTACTTTGTTATCAGAAAGCAACGACAAAGAACATAAAACCACCGGTGATAGTTACCTGGCCGTTATTGAGAATGCTTCACGCAAAGTTGTTCGCAAGAAAATGAAAGTGAACGCCCTTTTTCATTTGAGCGAGATCAGTGATGACTTTGCCGGCTTTAATATGCAGTCTATTTGTATAAGAACTGAAAAAAGCAGCAGACTGAAATTATATCTGCTTGCCGATAACAAGGCTGGAAAGAACGGCGTATTCACCGTTCGGGTAAAAGAATAAGGGAGAAAATCGCAAATAACAAGATCCAAATAAAATCCCAAATTTCAAGTTCCAGGAATTCTTCCTGGAACTTGGAGTTTGGGATTTAGTATTTTTTGGGTTCTTAGTGCTTGGGATCTGGAATTTAAAAAAAGTGCCATTCCGTATTACAGAATGGCACTTTTTAACTTTTCTATACGTGTGAACTAAAACTTTTTCAAAAATAAGTGAGTTGACCCCGATTGATTTTCAAAATTGGGAAAACTGTTTACGGTTTTGGAAAAAGAACTAGCCTTCTTCTAAGATTGTAAACTCCTGTTCTAACGTTAGAGAATGTTCATATACGATATGAATAAATTCACGACCCCATAAAGCATACCAGGGCATAAAATTATCAACCCTTTCCTGCAGGCCATTCTTTGGGAACAATGCCTTTCTGATGGTTTGTATTTGCCGTTGTTCTGTTTCGTATTTCTTTTTCTCGGCGCGCAACATTTTCTTCTCCAACTCCTGTAAAGGCTTTATTGTTCGGGCCTGTAAGGCTTCCACATGTTGCAGTAATGATCTGTCGATATTCGCTGCTTTGTCTTTTAACAGATCGTATACGCGCATGGCAGCTTCCAGTTCATTCTTTAATTTCAACTCGCCATTTTTTTGACGGCTTACCAGCATTGTAAGTACATCCTGTTCGGGTTGAAAAAGATCTTTTGTTTGTAAATCCAGCTTCCGGATCTTCTCCTGCCACTTTTTTTCTATGATCAAAAACGAATTACGCACCACTAACATAGGGAACGGTACTTTGTAATGATTGAACAGGTCCTTTAGCTCAAGCCAGTAAGCTGTTTCGCCGCCACCGCCAATAAAGGCAATATTGGGTAACACCGTTTCCTGATACAGGCCGCGTAGTATCACGTTCGGACTGAACCGCTCCGGATTATTTGCCAGCTCGGCCAGTATTTCGTCTTTGGTAAAACTGAGGGTTGTATTTCTTACTTCGTACTTATCTCCTTTCAGCTCTATCAACTCACGTATATTATCTTTTAAGTAAAATAAATTGATAGGGCGTGGGTGCGCCTGCGCCTTATACTGCTTCGATAATTGCTCAATGGTCTTCTCTACTACACCGGCGGGCGTTTGTTGCAACAGGTCTTCGCGAAACACCGGCTCCATTGCCTTTTTCAGGTTGGCATTATCGGGCATAATAACTATCAAACCATATTCAGCAAATAATGCGTTAATGAGTTTGAAAGTGGCCGTTTGTATATCGGGGCTTTGCAAATAGCAATCGCGCAACAGCTGTATAAGCTCCTTTCCAAAAGGTTGTACCGACAACTCCCCTTCTATGCGATGAATGAGTTTATCGAGCCCCTTGGTGTTCATACGCCCTACGGCACCGGTTTGATTTGTTTCCCACACCAGTTTATCGCTGCTTAGGTACACATGGCCCAGTTCATCAAGATCGGCATCTTCGCTGCCCATCCAGAATACTGGAACAAAATGTTTATCAGGAAACTCTTTCTTCAGCCTGTCGGCCAGTTTTATTACGTGCGCTATTTTGTATATAAAATACAAATGCCCCGTAAAGATGGCCGGCTGGTGCGCCGTGGTTATGGTAAATGTATTGGGTTGTAATAGCTGTTGAATGTTCTGCTGAACAAGTGCAGAGGTCTCAATGCCCTTATATTGCTCCTGTAATTCTTTTACCAGCAGGTTACGGTCTGGTTGAGCCTGTTGGCGGGCCTGTATGGCGGCAGCCATCCCTTCCAGCGAAACAGGGTGCGTATAAAAAGGCTTTATTGCAGGCGACTGGTTAAGGTAATCTATAATGATCTTTGAAAAATAACCGGTCTGTTCAAATGATAAATTGGTAGAATTACAATCCATAATTAAGCAAATGGGAACATAAAAGTACTATCAATCATGCGATTGCCATAACTGATCGTCATTTTTAACGTTCCATTCTTACTTTAGTTCATAAGCCACGATCTTATTTTTCCAGAAGGTGGGTACATATACGATGCGATTTTTGGCATCGTAGCCAATATCGGCGGTATTTATCTTTTGTTCGCGGGTATCTAGCAGGTTTTGCTTGGTGCCGTCGCCATTTACATACCAAATAACGCCGCCCCAGCAGCTTACTATATAATCTTTTCCTTTTACATGCTCCAGCCCATCGGTGCCGCCTTCCATACCTTCGGCCAATTTGGTGAGCGATTTGTCTTTTTCAACTTTATACAATCCGCCGGCGTCGAGCACAAACAGGTCATTACCATCAATCAAAACGCCATTGGGGCCTTTCAGGTTTTCGAGCCAGGTAGTAACCGTGCCGTTCTCTATGCGGTGCACTTTTTTGTTTTTTGAATCAGAAACGTATAGCACCCCTTTTTTATCAACGGTAATATCGTTCAGGGCCAAAGCGCCTTCAACGGGAATGGTTTGGGTAAGCGTGCCTTTTTTAATATCAATTACGCCTACTTTGTCAACATCGGCCACATACAGGTTGTTCTTGTATAAAGCCATTCCTTTGGGCGCCTGAAAACCACTTACCCAGTCAACGGTAATTATTTTACCATCGAGGCCCACCTTGCCTACCGAGCCTTTGTTATCTTTTTCCCAGGGTTGCCCATCTATATTGGTAACGTATAATATTTTGTTATCGGCATCGTACAGCACCGATTCAGGCACCTTCAGCAGTGTATCCGTTTCCCATTTTTTAACAAGTTGGTGTTCCTGGGCGTTAGCCAGGAATGTTGCCATAGTGAAAGCCCCGGCAATAAGGTGTTTTTTCATATCAAGCTTATTTTGAGGGGCTAAAGATAGTGAAAACCCATTAGGAAGAAGTTGCAGGTTACGGGTTTCCAGTTACCAGTAATAGTCAGTTACAGGATACAGGTTTCAGGTTACAGGGCCTTGCAACCTGTATCCTGAAACTTGTAACATTTTCTTTATAGAAGTCAGAATCTTTCTGGTCGAAACGCAGTAATATCAATAGTAGTCTTCTTCTTATTAACCAGTTCTTCAACCAGTTTACCTGTTGCGGCAGCAAGTGAAAGGCCAAGCATGGCATGTCCGCCGGCGATTATGAGATTAGCGTATTGGCTGTGGCTGCCTATATACGGCAACCCATCGGGGGTAAGCGGCCTTAAGCCATACCAGATCTTTTCTTTTGGCATTACATCAACCGGCAGATCGGGGTAATAAGCTTTTGCGCCATTGAAAATAGCATGTGCTCTTTTTATTAATACAGGTGAGTTAAGTCCGCTTATCTCCATGGTGCCACCCATACGCAGGTCGGCGCCCATTGGCGTCATGGCCACTCGTTTATCTACCAAAATGGCTGGGTAACGCAGGTTGCGTGAAATATTCTCATACGTCATGCTATAGCCTTTACCTGCCTGTAGCAAAATAGAAACACCCAGCTTTTCGGTTACTACCGGTAACCACGAGCCTGTTGCCAATACCAATTGCGAACAATCGAATTTACCTTTATCGGTAATAACGGCTGTTACCGTATTCCCTTGTTTCTCAAAACCGGTAACTGTTGTATTGAGTTGCAATTTCACACCGGCTTTTTGTAAATGGGCTTTTAACGTACGCATGAAATCACCGGGGTGCATATGGCAGTCTATCGGGTACAATATTCCGCCTTTTACATCTACCTGCACATCGGGTTCCATGGCCTGTACTTCCTGTGCGTTTAGTATTTGGGTTTCTATTTTTAAACGCGCGGCTTCCTTTGCCAGTTCTATTTCATGTTTTTCAACGGAGGCCGATTTATACAACATAAAGCAACCCACTTCCTGCATGCGAAAGTGATTACCTAATTCATTCTTTATATCGCTGGTTAATTCGCGGCTTAAATGAAGGATGTCGTTTAGCGGCGGCACATTCCGTTCAACCGTTTGTGCATTGGCCTGTTTACGAAAGGTCATCAACCATTTTATAAGATCAATGCTAAAGCGGGGTTTTATATAGAAAGGGCTGGTTGAACTAAGCATCCAGCGAAGGCCCTGAGCTACTATACCCGGTGAAGCAAGCGGTACAAAATGACTGGGTGATACATAACCGGCATTACCAAAGGAAGTTCCATCTGTGATATCGCCGCGTTCAATAACCGTTATTTCATAACCTTCTTTCTGTAAATAATAAGCACAGCATAGTCCAATAACGCCACCTCCTATAATAGTAACTTGTTTACTCATGTGATTGTATGATTCGTGAATGATTAAGCATCTCGAGAATAGAAACAGGTACCGGTTGCCGGTTACCAGTTACCAGGATGCTGACTTTGTATTTCCTGGAAACCGGTACCCGGTAACCGGAAAACTGCTGTTTTATAACAATCTTTCGCAATTACTCAATTGGCCTGTTAAATTACCTGAAAGCCATATGCATACGGATCATCCTCAGAATCAATAGAGATTGTATTATAACCATACACTTTCGCCCAGCCTTCGATACTTGGGCGAATGGCCGGTTTGCCATCCATCCCGAAAGCATTCGGGATTTCTTCTTCAATACGCCCTACAAACTGCGATCCTATAATACTTTCATGTATAAACGCATCGCCCTTCTTCAGTTTCCCTTTGGCATACCATTGCGCCATGCGGGCCGATGTGCCGGTACCGCAGGGCGAACGATCAATGGCTTTATCGCCATAAAACACCGCATTGCGGGCAGTAGCATTCTTGTCAATTACACTCCCAGTCCATAAGATATGCGAGCATCCATTGATGGTGGGGTTTTCGGGATGAACGAATTGATATTGTGCGTTTATTCTTTTGCGTAACTCCCGGGCCCATGCTATCAGCTGATCGGCACCATAGTGTTCTAACCCTTTAAAGTTGGGTTGAACATCCACAATAGCATAAAAGTTACCACCATAAGCTACATCGATGGTAAGTTCACCCAAATCGGGCGATGTTACCTGCAAACCTTCAGCTGCCAGGTAAGCCGGAACATTGGTAAGCTTTACACTTTTTACTTTTTTACCTTCCTGTTTGTAACTGATCATTACCAGTCCGGCCGGAGTTTCAAGCCGTACGGTACCCGGTACTTTTGGCGTAATTAATCCTTCTTCTATTGCAATAGTAATAGTACCAATTGTACCATGACCACACATAGGTAAACAACCACTGGTTTCTATGAACAACACCGCCATATCGTTTTGCGGATCATGCGCCGGATACAAAATGCTGCCACTCATCATATCGTGACCGCGGGGTTCAAACATAAGTCCTTTGCGGATCCAGTCGTATTCTTTTAAAAAATGCTGGCGCTTTTCACTCATGTTCTTTCCTTCAAGTACAGGGCCGCCCCCGGCTACCAGCCTAACGGGATTGCCACAGGTATGCGCATCGATACAGAAAAAAGTTTTCTTCATGCCCGGCAGGTAAAATAATTAAAAAATAGTAATGGCAATAGATTTCTATGCCGCATAAAACGGCAGACGGGGTTTATGGTTTGTTGTTTGTGGTTTGTTGTCTTTGGTTGCTGCCGCAATTCGGAGTTCGCGATAATTACTCAGAATGCTGCACGTAAAGAACCACAAACCATAAACTACAAACTGCCTTTTGATAATACATCATTCACCGTTCTCCAAATTCCTAATGGGTTATTGTTCTTCAATTCTTCCGGCAGTAAGCTATCCGGCCAGTTTTGATAAGCTAAAGGGCGGGCAAATCGTTTAATACCATCGGCCCCAACCGAAGTAAATCGTGAATCGGTTGTGGCAGGGAACGGGCCGCCATGATGCATGCTTAAACATACTTCCACACCAGTGGGTACACCGTTCACTATAAAGCGGCCGCAAATATCCTTTACAGCTTCAACCAGTTCATCATTATTCAAAATATCATTATCGGTAGCCATTAACGTAGCAGTCAGTTGCCCTTCGAGGTGGCGCACCGCTTCAAGCAATTCATTTTTATCTTTGCAGCGAATAACTATTGAATAAGGGCCAAACACTTCCTGGTGTAAAACGGGGTTGCTGAGAAATGCTTCACCGCTTGCCGATGCAATGGTTGGCACGCCCTGATTTTCGGCAGGCTGTGCATCACTTATGGCAACGGTATCTACTTTTTGTTGTGATAATGCGCGGGCCCTGTTCTCGGCATAGTTCTTTGCAATGCCGGGGTGCAACATGGTGCCGGGTGTTACTGCTTTTATTTCGTTACCAAGTGTATTTATGAATTGCTGCAGATCGTCGCCTTCAATGCCAAAGATCAAACCCGGATTGGTACAGAATTGTCCAACCCCCAATGTAATAGAACCGGCATATTGTTTTGCAACCTCAACAGCCGATTGCTTTAGCTTTTCGGGGAACAGGAACACGGGGTTCACACTGCCCATTTCTGAAAATACAGGTATGGGTTCTTTACGCTGATTAGCCCAGTCGAACAAGGCTTTACCGCCTAAGTAAGAACCGGTAAAGCCAACTGCTTTTGTATAGGGGTGTGTAACCAGGGCCTTCCCTACTTCCTGTGAAGCGCCATGCACGTGGGCAAAAACACCATTGGGAAGTTTGCATATTGCAGCGGCCTTTAAAATGGCCTGGGCTACTATTTCTGATGTTTGGGCGTGGGCAGGATGTGCCTTTACAATAACAGGGCAGCCGGCAGCAAGGGCACAGGCCGTGTCGCCACCTGCTGTTGAATAAGCAAATGGAAAATTACTGGCGCCAAATACTACTACGGGGCCCAGGGGCACCAGCATTTTGCGTATATCGGGTTTGGGTGGCGTTTTTGACGTGTTTGCCGTATCGATGCGGGCTTCCAGCCATTCACCACGCTCGCAGGCATCGGCGTAACTGGTTAGCTGAAACATGGTGCGGGCGCGTTCATTACGTAAACGTGCTTCGGGCAAATTGGTTTCCCGCATAGCGGTTTGTATCAGTTCATCGCCTGCATTTTCGAGCTCTGCGGCAATGGTGCGCATGAATTGTGCCCTTTCTTTTAACGAACATTTGCGGTATTGATGAAACGCCTTCCAGGCTGTTTGTAAAACCTGATCTATTTCGTGTGAAGATGCATCTTTAAACATAGTACAATGTATTTACCGTTGTAGTGGGTTACAAAGGTATTATACATTCCTTTAACCAATATACCTGTGTGAAATAATGAAGATAATATGATAAATATGGTTAACTACTACGCTGTTACCCAGAACCTAACAGGAAAGAAAGAGCTGATCTTTCTTTCGCTGTTAAGAACTCCGGGTGTGCTGTTGCCAGCATAAATAATCAGAACCTAAACCCTTTGTAAGGGTTGCTACTAATGAACTGTACAAAGCGTTTTAACCTAACTCCAAATTTACCGGGTAAAAAACTTATTCCAACATTTTCAATAAGTATTTATTATATTTTTTTGTTAATGGTATGTCACATTTATTTAATTAATTAGGAGTGCAAACGATTATTAGCAGGTATTAAAAAAGAAAAAAGCCCCGACGGTTGCCGTCGGGGCCAGTGTGGATAATATTCAGTATAATTTTGTCGCACTACCTCATTATCCACTAAATGCCGGAAGATCTGTTCTCACAAACCATTCCAGATTTACCATTGCCCTCACATTGAGCTTTTATAGAAAAACCGCCGACTGAGATCAAGTTTGGATCAAGTATGACAAAGCATCTTGCATATCATTATTACTGCTTTATTTCATAATGATAACAATGCGAAGGTATTGCTTATTAAAAGCGATAACAATACAACTTTGTGGTAATTCGGTTACTGTTGCGGGTTTACATTACAGGTATTCAATGTAGCGAAAAGTAAAAACGCTGCCCGATATTTACGAGCAGCGTTTACACATATAGATTATCTCTTAAATTATTCTACTATTTCGCCTTCCAAATCGTAATCATAAGCCTTGGTGATCTTTACATTTACAAATTCACCAATGGGCAGTTTTTTAGTGGTGTTTATGATCACTTCATTATCTACTTCCACACTATCAAACTCGGTACGGCCCAAATAGCGGCCCGATTCTTTTTTATCAACAAGCGTTTTAAACGTTTTGCCAACCAGCTCCTGGTTCTTTTCAAAGCTTATCTCCTGCTGTACTTCCATTATTTCCTGCGCTCTTGCCTCTTTCTCTTCATGCTCAATATTGTCTTCAAGGTCATGGGCCGATGTGCCTTCTTCGTGCGAATAGGTAAAGATGCCCACACGCTCAAAACGGTGATGTTGCAGGAACGATTTTAACGACTCTACATCGTCTCTTGTTTCGCCGGGGAAACCGGCAATAAGTGTAGTACGTAATGCAATGCCAGGCACTTTTTCCCTGATGGCGGCAATGAGCTCATTCATTTCCGACTGGGTTATCTGGCGCTTCATAGCCTTCAGCATATTATCGCTGGCATGTTGCAACGGCATATCGAGATAATTACAAATATTATCCCGGTCGCGCATTACATCCAGTATATCAAGCGGGAATTTAGAAGGGTAAGCATAGTGCAGGCGGATCCATTCCAAACCCTTTACATCGGCCAGGCGGTTCAAGAGGTCGCCGAGCATCCGTTTTTTATAAATATCCAGGCCGTAATAGGTTAGCTCCTGGGCAATAAGCATCACTTCTTTCACCCCTTTTTTTACCAGGCCCTCCGCTTCTTTCACCAGGTCTTCAATTGACCGGCTTACGTGCTGGCCACGCATCAACGGAATGGCGCAAAACGAACAGGTGCGGTTACAGCCTTCAGATATTTTGAGGTAGGCATAATGGCGCGGCGTTGCCAGTAAGCGTTCACCAATCAGTTCCGCCTTGTAATCGGCCTCAAACTGTTTCAGGATCAGCGGCAGCTCCATGGTACCGAAATAGGCGTCTACTTCGGGGATCTCTGTTTCCAGATTGTTCTTATAACGTTCGCTCAGGCAGCCCGTAACATATACCTTATCCAGCTGACCGCGACGTTTGCGTTCAACCTGCGCCAGAATAGTATTTACCGACTCTTCCTTGGCTTTATCAATAAAACCGCAGGTATTTACGATAACTATATTATGGTCCGACTTTTTATTTTCATGTACCACGTCAATATCATTGGCCATTAACTGACCGCTCAATACTTCACTGTCAACCATGTTCTTGCTGCAGCCGAGGGTAATGATATTTACCTTGTCCTTTTTATGTGATCTTACTTTCATATAAGGGCGCAAAGGTACTTAATAAAAAAGAACCAAATCCCAAATTCCAAAACCCAAATAAGAACCAAATAACAAATCCCACATCTCCAAAAAATCAAAATTTCAAATTTCAATACTTAATAGATTTTACAACTGTGATTTACCGGTTGGAATTTCCTTAAAATTTAAAATTTGTGTCATATTCTTTGGTTCTTGTGATTTGAGATTTGAGATTTCAATGCGTAACCAAATGCCAAAACCACCGTTTATACCAGAAAAGTTGACTGAAAACTAAGTATTTGTACTATGTTTCTCAAAAATTAAGGAATTGGCACAGTTTTTTAAACCCCGATGATGACCAAACAAAGGTATATATGAAAAGATTTGTTGCTCTACTAGCTTTAGTAGCCCTGTTAACCGCGAACCGTGCCGATGCCCAGTCAATGGGATCGAGCTATAAAACCGCCATCGGCGCCAAATTCTGGCCTGGCGCTTTAACCATCAAACACTTTATTCGTAGCGACCGGGCATTGGAAGGCATTGCTTATTTCTGGAACCATGGGTTCCGTTTTACCGGTTTATATGAATTTCATGGAGATATTAATGGCGCTCCGGGCTTGAAATGGTATGTTGGCCCCGGTGCTCACATTGGGGTATACAATGATCATTATTGGCGTCATGACGATCACTATGAAGACGGAGCGGCATCATTTGGCATCGATGGCGTTCTGGGTCTCGATTACAAGTTCAAAGGCGCACCCATTGCCGTGAGCCTTGATATCAATCCCTATTTTGAATTGCTGCATCACCCATATGCCGATATATGGGGAGGCTTAGGGTTTAAGTTTACCTTCTAATTGATTTGATAAATTTCTTCAAGAAAATGCCCCGCTCGAGGCTTGCCGAGAGCGGGGCATTTTGTATTTAATTATCACATTAGCAAATTATCATATTAGCTAATTGGCATTTAATTTCCTAGTTTAAATAAACTGTCAACAAACTCATGTTTGTCAAATACCAGCAGGTCTTCCATCTTCTCACCCACCCCAATAAACTTAACCGGTATTTTAAACTGGTTGGCTATGGCCAGCACCACCCCGCCTTTTGCAGTACCATCGAGTTTGGTAATGGCCAGGGCCGATACATCGGTTGTGGCGGTAAAATGTTTGGCCTGCTCCAGGGCATTTTGTCCGGTTGAACCATCCAGAACCAGCAGCACTTCGTGCGGCGCTTCGGGGATCAATTTTTGAACCACCCGGCGGATCTTGCCTAACTCATCCATAAGGTGGGCCTTGTTGTGTAACCGGCCGGCCGTATCTATAATGATCACTTCGGCGCCTTTGGCCAGTCCGCTTTGAACGGTATCAAAGGCCACGGAGGCAGGGTCGCTACCCATGGCTTGTTTTACAATGGGAACACCTACCCGTTCGCTCCAGATGGTGAGCTGATCAACCGCGGCAGCGCGGAAGGTATCGGCGGCACCCAATAATACCGATTTGCCGGCCTTTTTGAAGTTATAGGCCAGTTTGCCAATGGTAGTTGTTTTACCAACGCCGTTTACGCCCACCACCAGTATTACAAATGGTTTGGCTGGGAGCTGGGTATTGAAATTATAAGAATTATTTTCTGGCGCGTCAACCAAAACGGCCTCAATTTCTTGCTGTAATAACTTATTAAGTTCGTTGGTATTGAGGTATTTATCTTTAGCTACGCGTTGTTCAATACGTTCTATGATCTGAACAGTTGTATCTATACCCACGTCGGCGCTTACCAGTGCGTCTTCGAGGTTATCGAGTACCTCTTCGTCTACTGTACTTTTGCCGGCGATGGCTTTGGTGATCTTTGACAGAAATCCCTCTTTGGTTTTCTGTAATCCCTGATCGAGCGATTCCTTTTCTTTTTTACCAAACAACTTCCCGAAAAAACTCATTTTCCTGATTTTAAGGCTAAGATAAATGTTTTGTAGTCGTTAAACGTCAATATGATAATTGACTCCTTTGTAAACAACTGTTGCAGGTTACAAGTTTCAGGTTACAGGGAAATACATATAGTTTGCTTTTCCATGCAACCTGCACCCGGCATTTTTTTAATGAATACCTGTGAACAGCAAAAAAGCCGTCCCTTGTGAGAACAGCTTCTTCAATATCGGTACTTACGTACTAACCTTATAATATCTTGCAAGAAAATCAATTATTTTCCAGCCATGAAATCTTTCACCTTGTCTTTGTGCACGATATTTTCTTTGAAAGTATATGCACCAGTTTTTTCGCTACGTACGGCGCGAATTACTTTTGTCCAGTTCTTTGCTTCAGCTGCTGCTTTAGCATCTTTG
Source organism: Niastella sp. OAS944 (assembly GCA_024809215.1). GTDB lineage: Bacteria > Bacteroidota > Bacteroidia > Chitinophagales > Chitinophagaceae > Niastella. The sequence continues at coordinate 318,061 of JANUBW010000005.1, forward strand.
GTTTTCGCGTTCTTTGAAGCTGCTTTTGCCATTGTTGCTTATTTTAAGATCAATCCCGACGGTATCGGGACCGACCAGTAAATTATTTAATTTCTTTGTGAACCGTTACCTTTTTCAGGATTGGGTTGTATTTTTTCAACTCCAGACGCTCAGGAGTATTCTTTTTGTTCTTGTTAGAGATATACCGGCTGGTACCAGGCTGTCCGCTGTTTTTGTGCTCAGTACATTCCAATATAACCTGAACTCGGTTACCTTTCTTTGCCATTGTTTTACGCTTTAAAAAGTTAATTAGATTTTTTCACCCTTAGCACGCAGTTCTTTCACTACGGGCAATAAACCTCTTTTGTTAATAGTACGAATTCCTTCAGTTGATAACTTCAGGGTGATCCATTTATCTTCTTCGGCCAGGTAAAACTTCTTTGTTTGCAAATTCGGTAAAAACCTGCGTTTGGTTTTAATGTTGGAATGTGAAACTTTGTGCCCTGTTACGGGAACTTTACCTGTCACCTGACATACTCTAGCCATGACTCATTAAAATTTAGGACGGCAAAGGTCGGAAAATCTATGGATTTATCAAACTCTCACCAAACTTTTTTTAAGAGTTTTTCAACATCTGTGGATATATACACCTTGGAATTGTGCAAATTAGCCCAGTTTGGCAGGTTATTCACATTTTTGAGGTTCCCGGAAGTTCCCCGGAACGATAAATATACAAACAATTGCATTCTATTAATGCTAAACTGTATTTAGCAATTGCCAGGCTCCCCAAACCGCTTCTTCTACCCTTTTCTTTAGCCATATACCTCCCTTACTTAATGCCAGCTCATAGGCTGAACCATATACTTGTAAGGTACATGCCATATTTCTAGCCATAATAACCCCAGTACATCTCCAACATATCCCGTATCTAATAAAAGAGGGGATATCTAGGAGTTATATACGGAACATATACGGGATATCTACGGAATATCTCTTATTCTCCTATGAAGAATAAGAGGGATTTTCCCGGACTTAAGCCGGAACAAACCCTACGGAAGCATACTTTGAGGAAGAAGAAAGAATTAACCTAAATCTTTATAACAGATTCTGCTCTACCGATTTAATAATTACTTAATTTAATTTTAATTTAGACCGTCTCACCTTTGGCAGAAAGTATTCATACCCAACGGTATGAACATTAGGCCCAGGCATAGAAATTAAATGTATTTCTAAAACCTTTAAATCGGATTCCGGGGGGAATTCTGCCAATACAAACTATGATCACACAGATGAAGCGAAAAACTATAGCACGTGATATAAGCTGGTTATCTTTTAACGGTAGAGTGTTGCAAGAGGCTTCGGACCCCAGTGTGCCCTTGCGCGAAAGGATCAAATTTTTAGGTATTTTCTCCAATAACCTCGATGAATTTTTTCGGGTACGCGTGGCTACGCTTAAACGCATGACCGAAGTGGGCAAAAAGAACATGCACATGGAAGCTGCCCCCGCTAAGATCCTCGACGAAATTCAACAGATCGTTTTGGAACAACAGGCCGAGTTTAATCGTATTTGGGAGGGCGTGCACCGGGAGCTTGAAAAAGAAAAGATCTTTTTGATAACCGAAAAAGCGCTCAATAAAGAACAACAAAAATTTGTACAAACCTTTTTTGAGGAAGAAGTGCGAAGCAATACCATTCCGCTCATGATCGAAAGCATTCCGCAGTTCCCTTATCTGCGCGAAAAATCAATTTACCTGGGTGTGGTGCTGTCGCGCAAAGATGCTACCCTTAAGCGGAAGTATTCTATCATTGAAATTCCAGCCAAGGCAAACGGCCGTTTTATACAACTGCCCTCCCCGCCCGGCGAGCATCATATTATATTACTGGAAGACGTTATCAGGTTCAACCTCAAAAGCATTTACTCCTACTTTGGCTACGATCGCTATGCCAGTTGGGTGTTTAAAGTAACCAAAGACGCCGAAATAGATATTGATAATGACATTTCAACCAGTATCATTCAGAAAATTGAAAAAGGGGTGAAGAACCGCCGGAAGGGTAAGCCCGTTCGCTTTGTGTTTGACAAACAAATGGATGCAGGCCTGCTCGATTACCTCATACGCAAGTTAAACCTGGCGCGTAAAGACAGCCTTATTCCTGGTGGCCGTATCCATAACTTCCGCCATTTTATGGATTTCCCCGATGTATTTGAACGCAAAGGCCATCGCAAAAGGCCATTTATTCATCCCTTATTAAAAAGCGCCCAACGCGTAACCGACATAATACAGCAAACAGATGTGATGCTGAACTTTCCGTATCACTCCTTCCACTCTGTAATTGACCTGCTGCGTGAAGCAGCCATTGATCCCGATGTTACGGTTATTAAAATAACCGCTTACCGGCTGGCAAGTAATTCGAAAGTGGTGAACGCCCTTATAAATGCGGTACGCAATGGCAAACAGGTAACTGTAATGCTCGAGCTGCGCGCCCGCTTTGATGAGGAAGCTAACCTGGAATGGAAAGAAAGGCTGGAGATTGAGGGTGTAAAAGTGTTGATAAGTATACCCGACATGAAAGTGCATGCCAAGTGCTGTCTTATAAAAAAACGGGTAAACAATCATACTATCCATTATGGTTTTATAAGCACAGGCAACCTTAACGAAAAAACATCAACCATTTACGGTGATCATTGTTTGCTCACAGCAGACAGGCATATTATGGCTGATGTGAACCGCATTTTTAATTACCTGGAGAAACCTAAAGATGGAATACATTTTATTAAGGCCTGCAAAACCATTATCCCCTGCCCTACGAGTTTGCGCAAAGAGCTGATAAAACTCATTAATCGCGAAATAAAAAATGCCCGGGAAAAGAAACCCGCCGGTATTCTTTTAAAGATGAATTCGCTTTCGGACGAAGCACTTATTGAAAAATTATACGAAGCGGCACGCGTGGGTGTAGAAATAAAACTCATCATCCGGGGCATCTTCTGTATGTTCACTGAAAATGCCAAATTCGTAAAACCCGTAAAAGCGGTAAGTATAATAGACGAGTATCTTGAACATGCACGGGTGTTTATTTTTCATAATAATGGCGCTGAACGGGTATTTATTTCATCGGCCGACTGGATGGTACGCAATCTCGACCATCGTGTAGAGGCAACTTGTCCTATTTTTGACGAGAATATTAAAAAAGTGTTGAAAAATATCCTGGAAATACAACTGAGTGATAATGTAAAAGCCAGAATTTTGGACAATGAATTGAGTAACCGGTATGTGCGCGACCGGAAACACAAAAAAATACGGTCGCAACTGGAGATATATAATTACTTACATCAAAAAAGTAACCTTATACCCGGAGCACCAATTTCAGTAGTTGCAGACGCTACGGTAATTGGCGAAGCCCCGGCGGTATAAACACACACATGAAACTGGCGGCTATTGATATAGGCAGTAACGCAGCAAGATTGCTGATCTCTGATGTTATTCAGGGGAATAATAAACGCCCGCAATTTCAGAAGATCAACCTGGTGCGGGTGCCTTTGCGCTTAGGCTTCGATGTGTTTGAGAACAATGAAATATCGAAAGAAAAGGAAGAAATGATACTCAATACCATCAAGGCATATAAGCTGTTGATGGATGCTTATGATGTAAAATACTGCAAGGCCGCCGCCACCTCGGCCATGCGCGATGCCTCTAATGCCCACCGTATACTTGACCGGGTAAGAAAAGAAACCGGTATTGGCATTGAAGTAATAACCGGCGATGCCGAGGCTTCATTTATTTACGAGAACCATATTGCTGAGAACCTCGATAAAAATCACACGTATTTATATATAGATGTTGGCGGTGGCAGCACCGAACTCACCTTTTTCGCCAATGGAAGGCTTATTTTTAAACGCTCCTTTAATATTGGCACCATCAGGCTGCTGAAGAACCAGGTTGATGATTATATGTGGGGAGAAATGAAAGACTTTGTAAAGCGCGAAACAAAACCCTACCAGGATATTATAGCTATTGGTTCGGGTGGTAACATAAATAAAGTGTTCTCGCTCTCCAAACGCAAAGAAGGCAAAGCGTTGCCGCTTGAGTTATTAAAAGATTACTACAAAGAACTAAGCAGTTTTTCGGTTGAAGACAGAATTCGTATTTATAAACTGCGCGAAGACCGGGCCGATGTAATTGTACCGGCGCTGTTCATATATATAAATGTTATGCGCTGGGCCAATATTGGTGAAATTTATGTACCTAAAATTGGTTTGGCCGATGGACTTATTCAACATTTGTATGATGAATTAAAATTAGAAGGTAAACTGGTTCTTAGTTCCTGATCCTTTGTTTTTAGTTTTAAGTTTTTAGTTCTTAGTTTACAGTTAAAGAACTAAAAACTAAGAACTTAGAACTACCGGTAAAGTTACAGGATCCATAAATTCTCAAGCTCCCAATTTTTAATTTGTGATTTGTCATTTCATTTTCCTTTAACTTAGCAGCCGCTAACAACTGCGAGGAGCATTATGAATGTGTTTTATTCTAATGCAGAGCCATATTCCCTCCCGCCTTTCTTGCACTAAACTCTCAGTTATGTCGGTACACGTTAACAAAGAAGTAAAAAAAGTAACGACCCATACGTTACAAAGAATGAAGACCGTAGGAGAAAAGATCTCCATGATCACGGCCTATGATTTTTCTTTTGCCCGCTTATTCGATGATGCCGGTATTGATGTAATACTGGTTGGTGATTCTGCATCGAATGTAATGGCTGGTCATGAAACCACCTTGCCAATTACACTCGATCAAATGATCTACCATGCATCTTCGGTTATACGCGGTATTAACCGTTGTTTTGTAGTGGTTGACCTGCCGTTTGGTACTTACCAGGCCAATTCAAAAGAAGCGCTGGCATCTGCCATTCGTATTATGAAAGAAACGGGTGCGCATGCCGTTAAACTGGAAGGAGGCGAAGAAGTACTGGAGTCGGTAAAACGTATTGTGGCGGCCGGCATCCCGGTAATGGGGCACCTGGGTTTAACACCACAATCAATTTACAAATTCGGAACCTATACGGTACGGGCACGCGAAGAAGCCGAAGCCAATAAATTGCGCGCTGATGCCAAATTACTGCAGGAAGCAGGTTGCTTTGGCGTAGTGCTTGAAAAAATACCCGCCATGCTGGCTAAAGAAGTGTCTGAATCGCTGGTAATACCTACCATTGGCATTGGAGCCGGTATGTATTGCGACGGACAGGTATTGGTTATGCACGATATGCTGGGCATTAATACCGAATTTAAGCCACGCTTTTTAAGGCAATACCTCAACCTGCACGAACAGGTTACAGGCGCCATCAGGAATTACATTCATGATGTGAAAGCGAAGGATTTTCCGAACGATAAGGAGCAATATTAAGTTGACGAGTTAACAAGTTAACAAGTTGACGAGTTGACAAGTTATTAAAACCTGCCCTTTGAACAAGGGCAGGTTTTGTTATTTTACTATAATATCAGCATTCAACACCTCATACAACAATAGGTCATCCTGCTTCTTTTTTAATTGTATAAACAGGGTATTGCAATCGGTGGCTGAAGAGGTACTGGCTAATACCTCTATTTTAGGAAAGAAAAGTATTCGCATCAGGCGCTTTTCTTTTTCCAGCCGCATTTTTGCTTTTACCAGATCATCGTTCCCTTCTTTATTTGTTTTTTCAGCAAATACCACGGCGTTCTTTACCTGGTGGTTGTTTGAGCGAAGGTTCAATATTTGACAGGCACACACCTTGGCAGTAGCATTGACTGCATTAATAGAGTCAATTCTTTTAACTGACGCCATAAAACGAGCGGTGGTAAACAGCGATGGCGCATGACGGCCATCATTTGCAAATGAAATATTACTGATCACAATACAGGTGATCAAAAGGAAACAGGTTTGGGTAAAATGTTTCATTGGTACGAAATAATCAAGTTAACAATGTGATTGCGGTTTTTACAGGAACACCGGAACTTGATTAAACCAGGAAGAAACTCCAAATCTCAAATAACAAGATCCAAATAAAAGCCAAAAGACAAATTTCAAATCGCAAATCAGTTAATTGAATTGGAACTGAAGCTTGGTACTATTTGGGTTTTCAGATTTAGAGTTTGGATCTTTTTGGAGCTTGAGATTTGTTATTTGTTGCTTTTGCCTGCCGGGCGCAGGTCTCTCAAAGGATACGTGATGCAAAGAATGCAACTATATCCCGTATTTCATAACGTTTGCGGTAAACTTTTTTATCGATCGTTAAAAAACGGATACTCATCTCGGAGTTTTACGAGTACACTTGCGTATAAGTATATATTATGGCCTTGTTCACTTCATTAAAAAAAGAAGCCCTTTGTAGAAACAAGGGGCTCAAACGATTGCTTGCCATATGAAAGTGCAAATGTAGGTATATTATTATTTCCCAGTATTAACTGAGTGTTAAAAAATGTTAATTATAAGTGTTAGTACAACGTTTGTGAGCGTGGACGCAGGTTCTGTCATTTAAGTTGCAACCTTGTAAGAAATATTTGTTACTATTTTAGTCATCATTTTATATCATAAAACATTACCTGGATCATATAAAATCAATTAGCAATTGGCAATTTGCAATTGGCAAGGGCTCGCGATGATCATTGCCTATTGTCTATTGCCTATTGTCTATTGCCTATTGTCTATTGCCTATTGCCTGTTGGCTACTCTCGGTTTGCCCTGCGTTCCTGAAACTCATCTTTCATCTCCTGCTGTTGTTGCTGATAGATCTTATATTGATCTTTCGTCAACACCTCTTTCATTCTTTTATCCCTGGTGGCTTTAAGTGCTTTATACTTTTTGTACCTGGCCATTTTGCCGGCGCCTGAATTCTTTATGCCAGCCAGGCCCTCAAGCCAGTCGCTATTAATAGCATCTACCTGCTTCGACTGCTCTTCTGTAAGGTTCAGTTTTTCTTTATAAGCCTGGTATTTAGCTTTGGCTTCTTTCTTTTGTTCTTCAGTCATTTTTGACTGGGCAAGTGCATGGTTGGTAACCAGTGTGAGCAATACCAGCAATGCAGTGATGTTGATTATCTTTTTCATATTTACGATTGTTGCATTTATATACAAAGTACGTTAATCAAATAAGGTTATATCTATTAAAACAGGTAAAGCTGCTTATTTAACCAGTCAACCAGCCATCCAGCTTTTGAACGCCGGTAAAACGTCTCTATTAAATAAAAACCTGAAGAGTTGTTCGTTTATAACTGGGCGGTATAACAAAGTGTGGAATTGTAGCAACAGTGGATCAATGATAAGAAACAGAATAAAAGTTACAGGTAAGCGATGACAGAATTTGTTGCAATCAATTTTTACAAAACCTATCGTGATGGTACACGTATGCAAGTGAAAAAGAAAGAACAGTACAGATGTAATGAATATATAAGCGGCTCTTAATAAAAGATCTGAAACGTTGATACTTAATAAATGCCCCTGCGGTAACCTTTGTAAAAATAATATGCGGGGTAATGAGATCAATACTGTTATAGCGGTTGCAGTTAGTAATATGAGGCTTGTTTTGAAAGGCACCATACCCCTATAGACTACCCTTTGACCATCACGTTTATTCACGTGGCATAATATTTTATAAACCCAATTCGGCGGCTTTAACAAAATTGTAGTCACAACTAATGTAAAAATTACGCAGTTTTAGCCCCACATTTAAGGCCTGAAACGAAAATGATCTATCTAACACAGCTTATTTATATAAAAGAAGGCGAAGAAGCGGCTTTCTTTGAGTTTGAGAACGTTGTTATTCCACTTATGTGGAAATATAACGGCCAACTTCTTTTTCGATTACGGCCAACAAATAGTACATTTGTAGATAATTCAATAGAACCACCATTCGAAATCCACCTGGTAGCTTTTGAAAATGAAGAGGGACTTGCAGGGTATCAACAAGATGAAACACGTAAAAGCTACCTACATCTCAAAGAACAATCAGTGCGATCTGTTGTTCTAATAAAAGGTTCAGCGGTCTGATAAATCCAGTTTATTCTACAATTTTCGCAATTCAACCGGGTAATCCAACGGTAAATGAGTCAGGAATGTCAATTTTGGAAAAACCTGTCCAGTTATGGGACGGAAATTCTGAGATGCCTGCACTAATCCATTAAGAATCATTCGTAAGAGAAATGGTATGGCAATTGGGTATTTTTTATAATATTCAAGCTACTGAAAAAGTGCAATCCATACCGTAGCTTTTATTCTTTTTATAATAAAACGGAATCTATGATTACTAATTTACCCGGTAAACTGTTGAAAAGGAAGTTATCTGAATTGAACAGCGCTTTATTTTTTGCCGAAGGAGATTCTTTATTCAAACTTCCCAACCACCTGGTTACCGAAATGGAGATCAATGAAGATGACGAAATCAGATTTGTGATTCCCAAACCCGTACAGGATATTGAAGCATTTGACAAAGAATTTCCGGTTCGCCTGGAATTCTTTAAAAAAGGGATCGCTTATCGCCTGAAAGTACAAGGTAAAGGTGAAATTGTTGAAGACAAGATTGAAATGGAAAAGTGGTTACTGGCTTCGGCCGACAGGCAGGAAAAGGCAAAGAGAGAACAGGTGATCATGATCAAAGTAATGGTGAAGTACGTTGATTACACTGGTAACATTTCTCAGTCTTCTTTCCCCAGCAGACTTAAATCGCAGTTAACAGAATGGCTGTTCTCGAGCAAAAGCGCCAGCGTATCTGTTTAAAAATTATTAAGGTTATAGCATTTAAATAGAAGGTGGGTCATTCGTCAAAATGCTGACGGATGGCCCATTTGCTTTTTTAGCGTTTTAGACGCTTTTAAGCGGGTAAGCAGGAATACCCTACCTTTGTACTGCTCTTTCTTTATTTACTCAAAAAATTGCCGTATGAACCTCCTACAACGACTTGAGTACTGGGGTGACAGGCATCATCCCAAATGGGCAGATATCTTTCGCTGCGCCCTTGGCTTATTCCTGTTCTACAAAGGAATTGAGTTTCTTGAAAACATGGGCACGCTGATAAGCCAAATGAGCGGTATTTTACCCAATAGTTATTTTGCATTAAGTATGGTTGGCCACTATGTTGTATTTGCCCACCTTGTTGGCGGTATTATGCTGGCGGTGGGACTACTTACCCGGGCTGCCTGTATTATGCAGATCCCTATTCTGTTAGGCGCTATCATCTTTATAAACATGGCCGATGGCATGTTCAGGCCATTTGCACAAATGGCCATTACAGTAGTATGCCTTGCCGGTCTTATTTACTTCCTTATTGCAGGCAACGGCCCATGGTCTGTAGACAGATACTTTGATGAAAAAAGCGGAAGAATAAAACGCCCTGATTAAACGGGCATAGATAATAAAAAAACACCCTGCCGATTTAATAAACCGACAGGGTGATCAATTATTTCAATTGGCGGCGGTTACCTCCACCACTCTTTGTCTTTCACATAAACCTCTTCCAGCACCAGGTCATCGGGTAATTCAGAAACATGGTCCAGGTCATCATCGTATGGAGAAGGCAGATTAAAGCAAAAGCCAAAATCATTATCTACAACTAAAAAACCATGTATCAAAAGTTGTTTTTGAGTAGCTGCAACAACTTGAGCAACCGACATTCCCGGACGTAAAACGCCTTTGTATTTGCCTTCATATGCGCTCCTGCACGATACGTTTAATATGGTCCCGTTCTCATCAGCATTTATCGTAATAAGGCCATCGTCAATTTTATAGCTATGTAGTTTTAATCCGGGATGGTCGAATGTATTTAGTTCTACTTTTCTGTTCTCCTGGTAAATAGATGTCAGATATGCGTCTATCGGTTTACCAATCTCAATATCGCCTATTGATTTACCCGATATTATTTCTGCATGTATGTTCATGACCTTAAATGTCCGTTGGAGACTCTTCTTTTGAAATAAGCATAAATCCTTTTTGAGAAAAAGCGTCTTCAAAAAACATTCCCTTGTTTTCTCTTTCTAACTTTTTTCCTTTATCAATTCTTACACCTATCACATAGGGATACTGTTTAAAACTTTCATACCTCCATTCTTTTTCCTCCTGCTGGTAATTTGAATAAACCCTGATTGTACCGTTCTCAAAAGCTGCTTTATGATACCCTCCGGTATATGAGCTATCTCTTTCGTTAAAGGTTATATTCAAACTATTCAAATAATCCAATATCCCGTTTACATCACCACCGGCGGCATAGATCAGTGAGATTATTTTATTCATTAATGTCGTCTTTTTTTTAAAATATAACTATCACTTACAAGGCATATGCATAGATACAGCTTTTGACTTTGCAGTTTCCATATCCGGATAAATGGCAAAATTCACTTCCCTGCCTGCCAGTCTTGAAAGCTTGTTTCTGGCGTTTGTGAGCCCTAATCGGTCAGCATTTCGCAAACCTTCTTCCGATTCATCCAACAAGATCTTTTTTCCATCTTTTCCCAGGCCCATTGAAACAGCTTTCTCATGCAGGTCTTTATTTACTACAGCCACGTCGTAGTCACTGTGAGGCCCAAATGGCTTGCCCGTTCCATATTGCACTCCGGTAACTGCACTACCCTGCATAACAGGCACGCTACCGGGATATCCGGCCCGGGTTAAAGAGGCCTGAGTTGCCTGTGAGAACTGCCTAAACTGGCCATAGCTTTTAAAGCCCATGGGAATAGGACCTAATCCAAAAACGTCTACATAGGCATTCGTATCTTCAACATAAGCATATAACGTTTTGTTTCCGCCCAATAACCTTACAGGGTCCTGGCTAATATACAGGCCTTCTTCCGGCGCATAATATCTAAACCTGTTATAGTACAATCCTGTTTCGGCATCTTCATATTGCCCCTGGAATCTGAATGGCAAAGAACTCCTGTTGCCCTGTAAAGTTCTTAATCTTCCATAAATATCCAGCACGCCTTCCCATACTTTTTTTCCTTCCTCGTCAATCATTAAAAAGGGCGCATCCAAATGATCGGCTATAATGCTGTATGTTTTGCCGTTTTCTATTTTAGCTGCAGGCACAAAACTTTCAGCTTCGAAGATCCATGTTACTACTGTATCTTTTGAACAGGGTTCCTGTTTGTCGAATGTTATTTCGCCCCATTCATTTACAACCGGCGTTGGTTTTTCTGCCTCGTTATAAGTCCATTCATGCAGCGGAACATTACCATCCCAAACCCAACGGGTTATTTTGCCACCAAAGCATTTCGATATCCGCCGCCCCAGGGCATCATAGGTAAACGATACTTCTTTTCCATCGGGCCTTATCACTCTTTTAAGCATACCGCTGGCAAACCACTCATAGTAAGTTTTTTTCTGACTGACTTTATCCGTTTTACTTACCAGGTTGCCCTCCTCGTCGTATTTGTATAAGCACTTTTCACTTTCGAGTAAGGCCCCGGCGCTATTGTATTTGCGATCGTTTTTTTCGGTGGTCTCATAAACGTTACCAGTAGCATCGGCGGAGCGATGCACAATGCTGTTATCGGCATATTGTGCAAATATGAGATTTGAGAAGGTGTCATGTTTAAAATGGATATTGCCCAGTGATATAGCATCAAAAATATTCACAAGCCGGTCGTCGGCGTCCCAGGTGTATTTTTTCCAATGTTGAACTTTGCTGTTTGCTCTCACCTGGTGTTCGGCCGGTTTGCCGGCAGCATCGTATTGCCATGTACTTGTTAATCCACCCGGTAACAGCCTTTCAATTTCCTGACCCGCCTGGTTGTATTTCATTTGTGCCTTCCATAGAAGGTCGTTCACTTTTGCCTGCATATCGGTTACCAGTCCCTGTTTATTGCGGTGCAATTGTATGTTTGCGCCTAAATTACTGGTTATGCTATTGCGGTCGCCGGCCTTACCATAACTGCTATGGATCTGGTATCCGTCCTGAGCTTCAAGCACTATACAACCTACTTTATTGCGGGTTAACCGAACGTGGCTGTTTTCGTTGATGGCTTCCTGCAGGTTTCCATTGGGGTCGTAACTATACAACTCATAGCTGCCATCGTGATATTCTACACGGATTATGCGGCCATTTGAATCGTATTCATACTGTATAAAGCGACCGCCGGGGCGAACAACCTTAATTACTTTACCGGTAGCGTCCCGCTCATATTTACGTTGTAAACCATCGAAACCGGTTTCATGGCTAATTTCACCCCGTTTGTTGTAACTGAAAGAATAGTATTTTCCTGCTTCGTTTACAACCGCATTCAAACGCTCTTCTGTATCATACAGAAATTGCATTTCCCTGTTGTTCTGTTTTCTTTTTTTTACATTGCCCAGCGGCGTATATTCAAACTGTACAAGGCCATGCCGGTCAGCGGCCTGCACCACTTCTTTATATGCATTATATGTTAGGCGAACGGTATTGCCATCGGGTAAATGCATATTGCACAGGCGGTTCAACCTGTCATATTCAAAATGCCGCACTTTGCCTTCGGTATTGATGGCTTGTGTACAAAGTCCCAAAGCATTATACCTCCAGCCGGTTACGGTGCCATCGGGCAGTTGCAGGCCTGTCAGATTCTCATCTTCATCATAGGTCATAACTGTTTTGCGGCCTCCCGATTCAAAGATCGCGTTCAGTTGCCCTTCAGCATTGTATTCATAAGTAATTGTTTGACCATTTGGATAGTTAATAAAACGCAGGCGCCGCATTTCATCATACCCAAAGGTTTGGCTGCTGCCATTCGGTTGAACAATAAGTACAACCTGCCCATGATCGTTATAATTAAACTGCCGGATGCTTCCGTCGGCGAACATTTTTTCTTTAAGCCGGCTTTTTTCGTCGTATGCATATCCTGTTATATTCCCCAGCTCATCTATTTCGCGGTATACGTTAAAGTCTTCTGTGTATTCGGTATACCGGTGATTGCCATAGTGATCGGTTTCCTGAATACAAAGATTGTTCTCATCAAAATAATAGATAGTGCGCTCGCCCAATGAATTTGTTACGGCATTGTATCCTTTACCGTATTGGATGAAACCTTCCAGTATGCCGCCATCGCCCCAGGTATGAATGCAACGTTTTTTGTTGTCGTATTCCCAGTAAAAACTTTGACCATTACGGTCGGTCTTTTTTATCATCAGGTGATTGTCATACTCAATAGTAGTCGGCTGTTGCAGGGCATCAGTAATGGAAATAAGGTCGCCATCGGCATTATAGGCATAGTTCACCAGGCGTTGCTGTAACGACCGGTGTGTTACATCTACGGCTGTTATGCGATGTTGCTTATCTAAGTGTAAGAACAGTTGCCTTCCGGCCGAATCTGTTATAGCGCTTAAATAACCGCCGGTATAATGCAACTGAATCCGGTTTCCGCTGTAGTTCTCAATAAACGACAAACGCCATTTGTTTGGCACTGTATCGTAATTGAAATGATAGTATAACGAGTCCTCATAATCTTCCAATATAAAATGTCCGTTCTGTTTACGGCGTAACAGTATTTTCTCCTGAGGATGGTAAAAGCTTTCGCCATAGCCCATCATTGGAAATACAGCCTGTCTGCCATCGGCCAGTGTTACGGTCAAGCAGTGGTCTTCGGGCAGCAGCTGTACACAACGATCATACGACAGTTGTACACCATACCCCAACGGTCCCTTAATAGAAGAATCGCTGTCCCAGTTGCGTACCCATTTAATGGGAATGGGGCCGGGCAATTCAAAATCGGTGTATTCATAATTTACCCGGCCGGTAATAAGATCAACCGGTTCAAAACCCATTTTACATAATTTGCTGGTTAGTTTTTGGGTGCCGGGTAATTTCTTAAGCACTTTATTATTTAAAGCTTTCAGCAGTTTTCCGCCTATTTTTCCAAAGATCTTTAGAAAAGAACCAAAAACGAATGCTTTTAGTAAAGCCATCAAACTGAAGTTGGGCACAAGCGGCCCGCCTACTATTACCGGCTTTCCCCATTGCAATGGAATGCAAAAAGACGTGGGCAGGTAAAGTGAAGGAATGGGTTTGAATTTTTTGCCCGGCGAGAAGGAAAGCGGCAACCCAATATCGTTACAGGTCATAAGCATATAACCCGATCCGCTCATGGGAGCCCCATCTATTTGTACGGTCTTGCTGCCAAAAAAGTTTTGGCTGTCGTGCCCAATCATGGGCACTAACGAAAACCCAACACCGAACGGAATATGCGCAAAGGTGATGATCATACCACCGGTATCGGTATTACCGCGCGGCACATTGTTTACGTTAACGGTGGCGCCGATAAATGGGATATAGTCAAAGGGATCGATCACCAACCCAATGTATGGATGAGGAAGTGGAATAAACGGAACAGGCGTATTCACAAAGTGAATGTCGATACCTATCACGGGTTTCAGGTGTGTGTTGGCTACGTACATAGATTCGGTTATTATATCATGAACTACAAAAAACACAGAACTGGCAGTACCAGGCCTTGTCAATAATTCAACTATGGATTAATGGTAAGTTTGATTTAATGCTAATTACAGAATATCATTGGCAACCTGTTCAAGTATTATATGCCACCAATAATTTTCATTTTGTATGGCAACGGCGTCGCATTGTTGTATATAACTTTTCATAGCGTTAAACTCATTTTGCTGATCAAATGCCTCTTTTTTACCTGCCCGATCAGCCACGGGCATGGTGCCATTTTTAAACATTTCCAGCTTCTTCAACATTTCATCACGCGACAAGATCATTGGCGGCGGCTCCCAGGCTTCTTTTCGTTTTTCATATTGTTTAAAGTATTGTAAAACCAATAAGAACGAAGGCAGGTTTGAGTTAATAAAAACAGCTTTATTGGGCTGGCCTAATTCTACTGCATATACTTCCTCTGTTCCTTCTCGAATGGCAATGATATTCTTATTTTCTTCCCATTCATTACCAATTTTCCAGTAGCTGTGCTTATCAACTAAAACAGGGGTCATTTGTGTAACATCCGTTATAAAATGAATGCCCAGCGTACTCTCTTTGCGGGAGCTTTGGGGAAGCCCGTTCTCTGTTAAAAAAGTTTTTACCGTATTGGCTATGGGAATGTTGTTCAACTGTTCTGTATGGAAGGTCGGCATAGCTTACAAGAGTGATGTGAGCCAATTTAAATACCATTCAGAAAATGTTATTCTTTCTTTATCGCTGCCATCTATGGTTTCTGGTTGAATACCACTATAGTCTGCTCTGCCGTCGTACCACATATGCCCATGCTCCGGGCCGTTGACCACTAATAAATACGTGATCCCGTGCCCGTAATGGCATAAGGGTATAGTACCGCTGATCAATGAAGTATCGAAGTATTTCTCAAGCAGATCTTCACCGGGGCGCTCGTTGTCCCAATCGAAGGTATCCAGCCATTCTGCATCCCAGCTGTCGGTAAAAGGGAATGCTTTAGCGAGATCTATGGAAGGTTTACTTGAAAGTTTAAAATCCTTTGGCCCTTCTATTATATCTAATTGTTTGATGCCGTAATAGGGGCCTGCTCCGCCATTGCCTATGCGGGTAATAAATGCTTTATAATCATCGGGCAGTTTAACTTTAAACTTTTCTTCAAATTTTATTACCTCAGTTTCGGTAACCTTGTTATTGAACCGGTATTTATGCTCCCATGCGCCGAAAATTTTAAGCTCGGGGTCTTTTTCCCTCAATAAACTGATCTTACTTTCAACTTCCTGAATAAAATCCATATTTTCTTTTTATTTTTTACATCCATCAAAGGTAGTTTTCCCTTCAGGATGGTTGTTATCCCATATGTACTCTATTGTCATTTCATGTGTTTTGGCAAAGGCTTCCAGTCCCATATAACATCTGGGGCATGGTGGCAAAGGATCTAAGGTGTCTACGCCGCGTTTAACTATTTGTCCCATCGAAACAATTTTCAAATGACTGCCTTTCAGTTCCGCAGCGTGGTTCTTTTCCAGGAATTCGAGCAATTTAGCTTCACTATGGCCTTTTGCTCCATATCCATTGAACGGACCGTTTTTGGAGCCCCTGGTACTATACCAGGAATATGAATTACCATCCATAACCGCCTTCCCATTAAGCCAGGCTATCGCTTCGTGCATTCCAAAGATATCGATCTGCAGATTAGGATCATGCACATAGGCATACAAATTATCTCCTCCCTGCAAGGCTATCGGGTCCTGGGAAATATACCGGCCCGTTTCGGGTTCATAATACCTGTGCCTGTTATAATACAATCCTGTTTCTACATCTTCATACTGTCCCTGGTATCGGAATGGAATAAAGTCAGCCGGGCCATTTATTGACCTTTTTCTTCCATAGATATCCAGTACGCATTCCCAAACGCGTTTTCCCTTTTCATCATACGCCTCAACTGGTGTTCCCAGGTAGTCTGTTATAATACTATAGAATAACCCATTTACTATTTTTGCTGCCGGCGCATATTCGTCTGCATCGAATACCCAGGTAATAATATTTTCTGCCGGTTCCTGTTTGTTGAATGTTAACCCGCCCCATTCGTTTACTTCCACTACAGGTTTTTCCTCTTCCGCATAGCACCATTCGTGCAATGGTACGTTGGCGTCCCATACCCAACGAATAATTTTTCCGCCAACACATTTTGATATTCGCCTGCCAAGGGCATCATAGGTAAATGTTACTTCTTTTCCATCGGGCCTTATTACTTTTTTCAGCATGCCATTGGCATACCATTCATACTGATGTTTTTTACGAGTTGTCTTTTCTGTTTTACTTATTAAATTGCCTTCACTATCATACTTATACGTGAATCTTTTATTTTCGAGCAAGGAGCCGCCGCTATTGTACCTGCTATCCGTTCTTTCTTTTGTTTCATATAAATTGCCGGTTGTATCAGTTACGCGATGAACAATACTGTTGTCGGCATACTGGGCAAATACCAGGTTACCTAACACATCGTGGTTAAACCCCGTGTTAGTTTGTGATAAAGCATCAAAAATATTGGCAATCCTGTTGTTGGTATCCCATGTATATTTTTTCCAGCATTGCACCACTCCACCTTTTCTTACTATGTGCTCACCGGGTCTTCCAGCCTCATCATATTTTCGTTCGCTTATAACCCTGCCGGGCAATAGTCTTTCTATTTCCTGACCGGCTTCATTGTATTTGATATTTGCTGCCCACAATGCGGCCTGCATTTGGGTTACCTGCCCCACCTTATCGCGCCGCAGCTGAATATCGGCGCCTAAATTACTTTTAATTGCAATACGGTTACCCAACTTATCATATACGCTTTGCACTGTGTATGTATCCTGTTGTTCTAATTCAACGGCTCCCATTTTATTTCGGGTTAACCTAATGGAACAATGCTCATTGATCGCTTCAATAAGATTTCCGTTTTTGTCATAGCTATATTGTTCCCAGCTGCCATCATGATATTCTACCCGTATTATGCGGCCATTGGCATCATATTCATATTGGGCATAACGGCCTTGGGGTCGCAGTGTTTTAATTATTTTTCCTGTACTATCGCGATTGTACTCCCGTTGCAATCCATCGAACCCGGTTTCTTTTATAATTTCACCTCTTTTGTTATAATCAAAACTATAGTGCCTGCCCTGTTCATTTACAACAGAGCGCAAGCGTTCCTCCGTATCATAAACAAAGCGCTGTTCTGTATTATTCCTGATGCGTTTTTTTATATTGCCCGAAACCGTGTATTCGAATTGTACATTATTATGCTTGTCTGTTGCTTTGATCACTTCATCATACCCATTGTATTCGAGCTGCACGGTATTGCCATCGGGCAAATGCATAGCCGTTAAACGATTCAACCGGTCGTATTCAAAAAAGCGCACTTCTGCTACCGTATTAGAACTTCGCACACAACGGCCAAATGCATCATATTGCCAGTAAGCGGTTGTACCATCGGGCAATTGCAAACTAACCGGGTTATCGTCTTCGTCGTAGGTTATTACCGTTTTGCGGTTGCCTGTTTCAATCACGCTTTCTAATTGCCCCTTCCCATTGTATTCATAAGAAACTGTTTTTCCGTTTGGATAATTTATGAAGCGCAATCGCCGCTGGCTATCATAACCCCGGGTCATACTGCTTCCGTCGGCATTGATCATAAGGGTTAGCTGATTGTACTCATTATAATGAAACTGCATACTTGTTCCATCGGGAAGCATTTTTTCTTTAAGCCGCGATTGTTCATCATATGCATAACCCACTATATTGCCTTCTTCATCTATCTGCCGGTATATTTCAAAGTCTTCTGTATATTCGGTATACCTGTTGTTGCCATAGTGATCTGTTTCCTGTACACATAAATTATTCTCATCGAAATAATAAGTAGTGATCTCGCCTAAAGAATTGGTGACGGTGTTGTAGCCTTTCCGGTATTGAATATAACCTTCCAGTATACCCCCATCGCCCCAGGTATGAATGCAGCGTTTTTTACTGTCATATTCCCAGTAAAAGCTTTGACCATTGCGGTCAGTTTTTTTGATCATCAGGTGATAACGGTACTCAATTTCTACCACCTGCTCCATTGCATCGGCGATGCGAACCAGGTCGTCTGCACTATTATACGCATAGGTAACCATTATTTGTTCCTGCTCGCGATGTTTAACTTTTACCTCCGTTATGCGATGTTGTTTATCCATCTTACATAACAGTTGCCTTCCGGCGGAATCCGTTATGGCTGTAAGATTGCCGCCGGTATAATGCAACTGAACACGATTGCCGCCGTAGTTTTCGATAAACGACAGACGCCAGATACCGGGTTCAGTATCGTAATTAAAATGATAGTATAGCGATTCGTTATAATCTTCCAGTATAAAATGTCCGTTTTGTTTACGGCGCAGGCGTATCTTTTCCTGCGGATGATAAAAACTTTCACCATGATAAAGCAAAGGAAATACCGCCTGTCTGCCATCGGCCAGTGTTACTGATAAAGCTTCTTCTTTGGGCCAAAGCCGAACACAACGATCATATGCCAATTGAACGCCGTGCCCCAGCGGCCCTTTGATGAATGAATCGCTGTCCCAGGTACGGGTCCATTTTATTGGAATGGGCCCGGGCAATTCAAAATCGGTGTATTCGTAATTTACGCGGCCGGTGATAAGATCAACCGGTTCAAATCCCATTTTACATAATTTGCTGGTTAGCTTTTGCGTGCCGGGTATTTTCTTAAGCACTTTATTGTTTAAAGCCTTCAGCAGCTTACCACCTATTTTGCCAAATATTTTAAGGAAGGAACCAAAAACGAATGCTTTTAACAAAGCCATCAAACTGAAATTGGGCACCAGCGGGCCGCCCACTATTACCGGTTTACCCCACTGTAATGGAATGCAAAACGAGGTAGGCAGGTATAAAGAAGGTATTGGTTTGAATTTTTTACCGGGACTGAATGACAATGGCAGCCCGATATCGTTACACGTCATGAGTATATAACCGGAGCCACTCATGGGGGCGCCGTCTATTTGTACCGTCTTACTGCCAAAAAAGTTCTGGCTATCATGACCAATGACGGGAACCATGCTAAACCCAACGCCAAACGGAATGTGAACAAAGGTTATGATCATGCCAGAAGTATCTGTATTACCCCTGGGTACGTTATTTACCGATACGGTAGCGCCAATAAAAGGAATGTAATCAAACGGATCAATGACCAGCCCTATATATGGATGTGGAAGTGGAATAAAAGGAACTGGCGTATTCACAAAGTGAATATCGATACCGATCACTGGCTTCAGGTGTGTATTGGCTACGTACATAGAATAAGTTTAATAAGCTCCAGATACAAAATTCCAAATACCAAATTCCAAGATCCAAATAATAAATTCCAAGCTCCAAATACCAAATTCTTTATTTTCTACTATGCGCTGAATCTTCAACCGCATTCTGAAATAATGTACGTACGGAATAATTACCGTATTTTATTTCATCAGATGCATAAGGCAACAAATGTTTCAAGATGGAATTAACATCTACCTTTTTTGATTCACAGAACCTGATAAGATCACTGAAATAAACCATTTCATCACGGGCATCGGGTTCCAGGTTTCTGGTCATAAACAACACAAGGCTCAGCGTTACGTATTCAGTACTGTCGTTTTTTACATCTTCATCCAACTCTTCAAATGTTGGCGTTATGTAATTCTTCAGGCGCGGTGTATCATCGAGCAGTGCGGCCATAGCCTGCATGTCTTTAAAGGAATTTTCCGCCAACACCTCGCCTACCGTTCTTCTGATAAATGCCAGCTCAGGCGCTATTTTTTGACGGTATTCCGATTCTATTGCCCGCATTTCTTCTACCCAGCCGTCTTTTGTAAAATTTATCCGGCTTTCCTTTGCCCGTAGTTCGTCGGCATACTTATGGGTTATTTCTTCGTCTATGAGATCGATCTTCGACTTTACAGTGGTAATGTTTTCCATATTGGTTATAGATTATTCTGTGTACCGTTAAGCCAGCTCCTCTGCATTTGCCTGCCTGATCTTTTTCTTTGTATAGTTTTGCTTCAACTCTTCAATTGTCTTCTTCCAGTCTTCGCCATATATTTCCATCATTTTGTTGGAAACGTGGGTAGCCAATTCATCGTTCTCCCGCTGTTTGTATTGCACATAATCATACGCCATAAAAGGATATTCCGAAGCCTGTAGCTCATCATTGGTAAGGCGGTTGGTGAGTTGTAATGCCTGGCGGCAGGCCTGGATCTTTTCTTCGTGCCAGTTTTTGTAATTGGCAAATACCCAGGCTTTATGATATGCAGAAATGGCTTGTGTTGCCAAACCAAAAACAACCGCTTCATCACCTGCTTTCATAAACCATTCAAGCGCTTCTTTTCTTTCTTTCTGGATCTGGCAATCGGCGCCTTTATAGGTATAGTACTGCAGCAGCATTGGCTTTAGTAATTCATTGCCGCCGGCTATCTCCTGTTTGCATAACCGAATGCCGGTATCGAGCAGGTCATTGATCAGTTCGTGATCTTTAAAATTGAACAATATACCGGCATAGGTGATGTAGGCAGTACTTAGCAGACTTTTATCACCAGTTTTTTTACCGCACTCAATGGCTTTCTGCCCCCACTCCATCAACCCGGTTTTATTCTTTTTATTAGCGGCCTCACCCATTTCGAACATGCATTTTCTAAAGAATGCATAGGGATCGGTAGCGGCACCTGCGGTAGCTATTTGCCTGATAGCATCCTGCATGCGCAAGTCATGTTTCAACGTTACTGAATAGTCGGAAAAATACTCAAATACATTACCCCAGAAATTGCCTTCTGTATGATCGAACACCAGTAACTGGATGCCAGTTTCTTTTGGCTGATTCATCCATTGTTGTATCCATTGCTGAAATTGGCGCGGACCGCTCATTTGTTTTGGCAATACGCTGAACACAAACTGTTTTTGCGGTTGGCCAATACAATCCCTGTACGATTGTATCAAGGCGGGCAGTAACTGATCACATGCTGTATAGTCATTTTCCGACACAGCCTTTCTGAACAGTTGCAGGTCCCAGTTGCTTTTTATACCTGCAGCCGTCAGTTTCTGCTGCTTTTCTGCTTCATCGTATTCGTGAAGCCAGTTTTCGAGCAACGCATGACTGTAAGTTTTTGCACCATTGAATGGTGTATAAAAGAATACAAACAGCGTATCGAGCTTTCCGTATGGCGATGCCTCAAGACGGCAAAACCCTTCGTACATCCGGTGCTCTTCGGGTTTCAACATCCAACGGATAAGGGTATGTTGTGGCAGTACGTTCTTTTTCCAAACCTGCACCATTTCGTCGAGGCGTACTGTTATTGGGTTGTGTTCGTTCATTTGGTGGTTCGTTATTTTTACGTGAAACGGCAAACGTGAAACGTGAAAGAGCTTCTTAAATTTGAAACTCGCTTTCGTCGGCAATCGTGAATCGGCAATCGGCAATAGAGTTCGAAACTTATGGACTCGCTAGTCGTGAAACGTGAAACGGCAAACGTGAAAGGGCTTCCTAAATTCGAAGCTCGCCATTGTCGGCAATCGTGAATCGGCAATCGGCAATAAAGTTCGAAACTTATGGACTCGCTATCTAAAACCTTATTAGGTCAGTTTCCCTTTATCAACTCTATCACCTTTATCACCTTTTCAACTTACCCTCGTTAACTCGTCACCTCGTCAACTCGTCAACTAACAATTCAACTTCAACTGTCCGCCGGCGATGGTAGTCGTCATATCTCCGCTCACTTCCACTGCCTTTGAACCCAGCGCCACTTTGGTATTACCGAATATATCAACCTGCACGTTACCACCAACGGTTACTTTATTATCGGAAGATACATTTACCGCAGAGGTAGAATTTACATTCACTTCGTTGTTTCCAAACAAGGTTGCTGTTTCGGAGAATTGTCCATCAAGCACTTTTGAGTTCATCGTAATTTCATTCTCTGCTTCCATCGAGATCACTTTGGTTTTAAGTGTGATCTGGTTTTTAGCATCGATGGTAACAGTATCATTCGATTTTACGGTGATGTTCCCTTTTCCATCCAGCAGTATGCTATTGCCATCTTTATCCTCCACCAGCACACTGCCTTCTTTATCATTCATAATTATTTTGGTACCGCTGCGGGTTTGTACCGCCTTTACATCATTATCGGCATTGCCAAAAGTATTGGTAGCCTTGCCATGATATACAGATCCTATCATATAGGGTTTGGTTGGACTTCCGCCTTCAAAACCAATGATCACTTCTTCACCCACTTCGGGCATAAAGTACATTCCTTTTCCGCCGCCGGCATGCGGACTGGTTACACGGATCCACGGTGTTTTCTCGGCGCCATTCATCCAGTGAAATTTCACTCTTATGCGACCCAGTCCTTTAGGATCGAAATTATCTGTAACTATGGCGCTTTGCGATTCAGAGAACGCCATGACGGCCGGTTTTACGGGCGGTACTTTTATACCGGCCGGAACAGCTGTGAAATCGTTATTATAATTGCCATGTCCATCGAAGTAATGGCTCACGGAAAGCACCGTATACTCGCCATAATTTTCGCCTGCCAGGCTATATAGATTATTACCCTGTACATTGATGGTGCCGCCAATTTTTACCCCTGGGTGTGCACTGCTGCCGCTAAAACGTACGGTGTTACTGCTTTGCATAGCCGTACGTATGTTAATGGAATCATCTACCTGTTTTTTATTACTTACAAACTGGTTGTTCCAATACTTTGGCTGTGTAGCATACACTGTGTTGCTGGCCTGAAACACATGTTTACCCATATCATTAAGACCGGCCTTGCCTTCAATGCCCTGAGGGGTGCTGGTATATACTTCGTTATTGAGATAATCATAAGCCATCATGGTGCTATTGGACTGTTGTACCTGTAGCGCCATACTAAAGCGGCTGATATTGCTGCCAAATGTAAGTGCCGTTGCTTCGGAAGATTTGAGTGCGCCTATTTGTAACTGGTTGCCGTCATAAAACAACCATTCGCCATAGCTGGCGCAAAGAAAGTTGAGGAATTGCCAGGCTGTTTGTTTGTATTGCACGGTATACGCCAGCGTTTCGGGATACTGGGGCGCAATTTGCGCCTGCAATAAATTTTGCGGGAAATGTTTTAATACATCCTGTGCTATGTTCTTAATGGCTTTCTTTTCCCAGCTTTTGCAGTGGGGGCCATTATCGAGCACAATGGTAGGACTGGTTCCTGAAATGACAATATTACCGGTATGACCACTGAAGCGATCTGCTTCTACCTGCATCACAATACCGCGGAACTTTAATCCGCTGCCCGTAGCGGGTGTGCTGAATGAAGCCTGTAAAACTTCACCAATAAGGTTGCGGGATGATGTAAGCATACCACCTTCCATTCCTTCGAGCGATTCTGCGGGGCATACAAGCCGGAAGTAGTGGTGGTCAAAAATGTTTTGGGTTAGCTGAAAAGAGGTAATTTGTTTAATAGGAGTACCGGCAATGGTTATATTGCTACTGATTAGTTGGGCCATAAAAAATGTTATGTCGTTTATGGTTGAAAATCGTGAAACGGCAAACGTGAAACGTGAAAGTTCTTATTTGCGATCTCCGACTGTTTCCTGCCTTATGATTTAACTAGCTATTGGGGCCAGTTATTTTTGAACTGCGATTCATTTAGTTTAACTTCTTTGGCGCTGAGAATTATCTGCACCTGCATAGGACTGTCACTATTGTGATCATAGGTTTCATGATAATCGACACAGTGCGCATCGCTGAACTGCAGCGTTTTTAATTTGCTCATATTATCACGGCGATAAAAGGTAATGGTGCCGCTTTTGGTTTGGGTTGGACTAACCATCCAATCGAACAGGCCGGTACTGCCATTGCTTTCAACTACCAGGGTAACGGCGCCGCCTTGTGGTATAGCGGTTGGTTTGCCGGTTCCATCAGTGGCCTGTGAAAAGCGGAACGCACAGTGCAGGATATTCATCTCTTCGCCATCTAATGAAAGTTTTGCTATAAATGACATGGAATATTTGATTAGTATTTAATGATTAACATGGCACTTGTAAGTATAAGGATAGTCATTCCGATAGAAACCGGAATGACCCTCCCTTTTAAAATAACATGAGTTGGATTATTATACCCATTCATTTTCATGTTTGCCGGTGCCCAGCTCAATGCCTTTAGCGCTCAGCGTAAATGATTCCGTAACAGGGCTATCGTTGGCACCGTCGAAACTTTCACGATACTCAACCAGGTAAGCTTCACTAAACTTCAACTCTTTCTGCGTTGCATCAGTGTCACGTTTAATGAAAGTGATAGAGCCATCTTTACGTTCGAAGTTGTTACACATCCATTCGAAGAAAGTAGTGTCGCCGGTTGATTCAACTGTAAGTTGAATTTTTCCGCCACGGGTAATAGACGAAGGACGGCCGGTTGCGTCTGTTTCCTGTTTCAGTGCGTAAGAACATGCAAGAACATTTACTTCCTTGCCAGCCACTTTAAGTTTTGCCTTAAATGACATAATTAATGGTTTTGAATGATTAAAAAATGGTATATAGACCTAATAAAAAATAAAAAACGAATCCTGGTGGCAACACACGAAGGCATTGCCAATTACTAATAATTGATGTGGTGTTTAAACCATGGAGCTAAAACGCGGTACAAAACACTCTTCTTCAGCGTCATTAACATGAAGCTGTCAATTGCTACTACAGGTTTGGGTTATCCGTTGAAATTAATCAAGGATGTGGGGGTATCCGTTTGGGTGTGATATGGATTTTAAAGAAATGTGCAGAATTTACTTATCCTGCTCGTATTTAGAAGACCACTCATTTTTATCCAGGTCGTCTCCCTTCTGCCCTTCTAACTTGATCATAAAAGTTTTTGCGGGGAAATACGGTTTCAGATGAATGTCGAGGTATATGCGATCTTTTTGAACAGGGTCTTGTTCAAATCGTCTTATGCTAAAGTTCTCAATTAATTTGTTAGGTCCGGTAATTCCATCGAGGAATTTAACAATTTGGCCATTCAGTTCCTTACGCGTTGATGCATTGAAGTTCTCAAATGCCCTGCGGTTCAGGAAATCCATCATCACTTTTGTAACATAGTCAAACACACGCACTACTGAATAAGTTTGTAAACCCAGGTTATCGCCATTGAACAAAGTTTTGGCAGAGAACGCCATCACTTTGCCATATTCTTTTACCATTGGTATTAAACCAAGTTTTTCGAGGCTGGCAATTTCACTCTTCTTTAAATCGAAGCGAACACCATCTACTTCATTGATGCCGCCGAATTTTTTACCGGCTGTTACCTGTGACATTAAGGTTTGATAGATCTTTCCGGCCAATGCAGGTGATGGTGGAACCAGCAGATCGTCTTCCTCATCAATTTCAGTAAAACGTCCACGGCCTACCAGCCAGTTACACGCCATGATCACATTAGAACGGTATGGATCACCACTGGTAAGGTTGGCAGCTTCAAACAATTCCATAACGTCATCGGGTGTATCAAGATCTTCGAAATCGGTAACCAGCATCACTTTATTTTCATAAGCGATCTTGGCCCATTTTTCTACTACTTTATTACTGCCCAAATAACCTGGCAATACCATTATGCTATAATTATTGCGCAGGTCGAGCCTGTCGTAATTATCAGTCAGTTCGTTATGAATAGCGTCAATAAAACGGGTATTGTCAAGGTCACGTACCTGGTCGGGATCGGCATTTATGATCGATACATTTTTAACCTTCAGGCTTTCTGTGTTCTTGAAGAAAAGTGCTATTGAGCGGTATGACTTTTCGAGTTGTTCAGTTTCTTTTACTGCTGCTTTCAGGTTCTTTTTCAAAACCTGGCCTGCCTGTTCCGACCGTTGGTTACAGGTTTCTATCATATCGGCAGGATCTTCGGCATTTTGCAGAATATCGAGCCAAAGCTTTAATGTTTTCTTTAATGCAGTGCGTTCTTCTTTTTTGCTGCTCTCTTCCAGGAAGATCTTTTTGCGGGCCTTTCTTTCCGGGTTTATGTTCTGCACAGCATCAATAGCAGACTCTAACAGATCGAAACCACCGAATTTTGCAAGGCCCTGCACACTTGTTTCCAATTGTTCGGCTGGTTGCAAAACTTCTTTCACTGCCGTTTGCTGGGCAACGGGTTTAATGGATTCAGTACTCATGATAACGTTTTAATGATAATTTGATTAATGGGTGTTACCTGGCCGATTCAAGTTCCTGTATAAGTGACTGTAAAGCTTTTATAATACTTTCTTTTGTATCAGCATTGGCGAGCGCCTGCTTCAGCAGTTTATTTGTTTTTAACTGCTTTATTATTTTCTGATACTGCAGCTGCTGCATATTCACGTCGCCCAGGAATTCGCTTTGAGCAATAATACCCTTGGCGCCAAAATCGGCCAGTCCTTTAAAATGGAGTGTTTCCCTGCGCATGCCGCCGTCCTCCGTTTCAAAGGTCATCTCGACCTTGGGTTTGAAATTTTCAAACACATCGTCAATGCTGGTGAGCCCCTCTATGATCTGAGGTTTAACAGGTGTGTCGTGTGTGAGTTTTTCTGCGAGCAATACTCGATTTTGTGGAATGTCTGCAAAGGCTTCGAAGGCATCCGTTTTTACTTCCGTGCCGCCAATCCCGTAGGGCTGAATGCTCATGATAAATATTTTTGGTTTTCAGATTAAGACTTGCTCTCTGTAACGAGTAATCGAATATAATTTACGAAATAAATGGTTTGACGGATTGGATATCAGACATAATTTTCCATAAACGTTTTGGCAAAATTCATTCCATAATGATTAATGAATGAACATTAAAGACAAAATTCACCACTAACCCTTTAGTAAAAATACGGTGAATGCCATTTTTTAATCTGCAGTTAACATTGCTTCTTAAATATACATGTTAACGTTAGCATGCCAGACAGTTCATATAAACATAATGTTGCATCCGTTAAGTCAATTTTATGTTTTCCATACAAACTCACCGTTACTATCAACGTCTAATGTTAAGTTAGTTGATCCATTCACTCCTGCCTCACCACTAATGATCTTGCGCGATAACGGCCGGCGCAAATTATTCCTGATAACACCTGCTAACGGCCTGGCTCCATATTGAGGAGCGAAGCCCAATATGGCTAACTGCTTTTTAGCGCTATCGGTTAGCGTTAACGTAATACCCTGTTTTTCCAGCGAGCTGTACAGGCTACGCAATTGTATATTAAGGATCCGTTCAACCATTTCACTGGTCATGGGTGCAAACGGACAAATCTCTGTTAACCGGCCAAGGAACTCTGGTCTGAAATAGTTGGCCATGATCTCCATTAGCTTTGTTGAAGATGGCACTTCGTTCTTATTAAATGTATCAACTACAAACTGGCTGCCGATGTTCGACGTAAATATTATAAGTGCATTTGAAAAGTCGCCTTCCTTCCCTAACTTATCATGCAGCTTACCTTCGTCCATTATTTGTAAAAAAATATCGAACACCGACTGATGCGCTTTTTCAATTTCATCGAACAACACTACCGAATAGGGTTGCTGCCTGATCTTATTAATAAGTAGTCCGCCCTCTTCGTACCCCACATAACCGGGCGGGGCGCCAATTAACAAAGCGGCAGAATGCTCTTCTTTAAACTCACTCATATCGAACCTGATCATTGACGATTCATCCTGGAACAGAAAATCGGCCAATGCTTTTGCCAGTTCGGTTTTACCCGTACCCGTTGGTCCCAGAAAGAAAAACGAACCAATGGGTTGCCCTGCTTTACCCAACCCGGCCCTTGATTCAAGGATAGCCTCACTTATTGCGCGAATGGCATGGTCCTGCCCTACTACCCGTTGTTTTAGGATCTCATCCATTTTCAGCAGGCGTTCTTTTTCCTGCGCCTGCACTTTACCAATGGGGATGCCCGTTTTGTGCGCTACAATAGCAGCCACATCTGAAGGGTTCAATGCCTGGCGTTCATCGGTGGCCATTTGTGATAAGGCATCGTAGGCCGTATTCAAATAATTTATGATCTCACTGGCTTCAGTCATTTGCATTGGATCGGCCTCTGATTGTACAGCCGCCCATAATATGGGACTTATCTTACTTCTCAATTGGCTATAATGCCATTTCCAATCTTCCTCCGTATGCTTCTCCCCTTCTTTCTTCATTTCTTCAAATACCGTTTTCATTTCTGTTACCACTTGAGAACCGGTATCTCTTGCCAACCGAAGCGCAGCCATGGAATGATCTACCAGGTCTATTGCGGCATCGGGCAAACGACGGTCTTTAACATACCGCTTTGCCAGCCGGATGGCGTCTTGCAGGGTTTCATTATCTACTTCAATGGCATGGTGTTTACTGTAATGTGGCATTATCGTTTGCATCATGCGAAAAGTAGTGGCCATATCGGGCTCTTCAACCTGTATAATATCAAAGCGGCGGGCAAAGGCTTCGTCTTTTTCAATATGCTTACGATACTCTTCCAAAGTAGTAGCACCTATAACGGTTAGTTCTCCACGCGCCAGCTCGGGTTTTAGTAAATTAGCGGCGCCAGCCATGGCGCCCTGTTTATCCATCAGCACATGCATTTCATCTATAAACAAAATGGCCTTATCGAATTGCTTTACTTCCTGAATAATATTTTTCAATCGCTCTTCTACTTCGCCTTTGTAAGAAGCGCCGGCGGCCAATGCTCCATTATCAAGCTCAAATACCTGGGCCGTCTCTAAAAAGCGCGGCACCTTCTTTCCTTCTATAGCCAGGGTAAAGCCATCGACCAATGCGCTTTTACCAACCCCCGGTTCGCCAATGATCAATACATTAGGTTTTGACCGGCGGCCCAGTATTTCGGCCATGGCCCTTATTTCTTTATCGCGCCCGGTAATGGCATCTATTTTACCGGCTTTAGCCCGGGCATTTTTATGGGTACAATATTTTAGCAATGCCTGGTTATTGTTTTGCTTTGCAGCGCCATTTTTATTATTATTGCTCAGCACCTTATTCAAGGTTGAATCTGCAGCTGTTTGTTGTAACAACTCCTGCCGCTGAACAGGAAATGTTTTTAACTGCTCATAACTAAACCCAACACCTGGTGTACTTAAGGCAGCCAATACATGCACAGGTTCCAATTCATCGCTACCGGCGATTACGCGTATGGTATCGGCTTCTTCCATTACTGCTTTTACCGGTTCATCGGCCGTTAATGTATCATCGAGGCGGGTTGCTTTTGGTAAAGATTCCAGGCGCACATCTGCCCACTCTTCCATATAATATATGTCTTTATCAAGCTGTTTTAACAGCGATTGCAAACCTGCATCTTTATGTAGTAGGGCTTTTAATATGTGGGGCGGTGCAATATGGGGATGCATATGTTCCCTGGCAATAGCCTGTGCTATGTGGTTCATTCGTTTGAATGACGCCGATATAACTGTACCTAATAGTTGCTCTGTCATAGCTAATGTAAATTTAGTTGTTGCCTGTTACTCTTTTCTCATTGAAGTGAGTAAGTGAAATTCCAAATCTCAAATTCCAAGTTCCAAAGAATAAATTCCAAATCTCAAATCACAAGTTCCAAAAAATAAATTCCAAATCGCAAATCTCAAGAACCAAAAAATGAAATCACAAGTCACAAATAACAAGAACCCAAAAAACCAAATTTCAAATTCCAAAAGAAAATATCTAATAACATAGTTGAGATTTTGTATTTTTTATTTTGTTCTTGGGTTTTGGTTCTTGGAATTTTCTAAAATATACCTAAGAAGCCCTGCTTCATTTTCAAGCTTACATTCAACCCTATCAAACAATTCGTTTCACTGCTCTTTATTTGTTGTACGTTCAGTTGCTTTATTTTCTTATCTGTCTTTATTGAGCCCAGTTTGTTACAGAACTGTGTAAAAGTTATCTCTGTTCCATTAAGGCTAACCGGTACATTCAGGTTATTACAGAAGTAAGGCGCAAAATTTTCGGCGGTGAGGTAGTTGTTCACTACGCCGCGCAACTTTGTTTCCAGTTCCTGTTTGCTGATGGTTACCCCTTGTGGTTTTGGCGGTTCTGTTACTGCCGGCTGTGGATGGTTCTGTTCTTCCAACGTTGGCGTTTGCGGTTTGGCAGGCACTACAATAAAGGCTGGTTGTTGCCTGGCCGGCCTTGTATTCGACCTCGATGGCGCTATGGTTTTATCATTCACAAATACTTTGCAAACGCCCAGTTGTTTGGGATCGCCATTCAACACCAGTGAAATGGTTTTTAAACCAGGCGTTTTATACACGTAACTGGCCGTTGATGAAGTGGCGTCAATAGATGCGGTTTCACCAAAACGCCATTCCCAGCTATGAGCACCGGCAGTGGTATCCTGAAAGGTAACGGCTTTACCTACTTCGGCCACTTGCGGACAAACAAACCTTGGCATCAGCATGGGGTTTTCGAGTTTGGGCGCCCTGGTTATATAAATGGTTTTGTATTCGGTACATGTGCCATTTACCGTTAAGGCTACGGTATATTCACCCGGCTGATTATAAGCATGCACCACAGAATTAATGTTGGTTTGGCTGCTTTCGCTATCGCCAAAATCCCAATCAAAATCTTTGGAGTACAAAGCATCTGTTTCGAACCTGATGGGTTCATCGGTGCGAAAGAAATTTGCTTTTGCCTTTATATGAAAATCGAAACAATGTTCGTAGTTTTTGTATTTAAACCCGGTGATCACCAGGCCCAGCAAAGCTGTAATGATCATGGTGAGAATGACCTTTTCATCGATATAAGCCAGCTGTATTTTCTTATTTTCCATAATTTTACTTTTGCATTCACGTTAAAGTGCTGACGCTATGAAACGATTATCTTTTTTAACATATAGTTTAGGATTCTTTCTTTTAACCCTGGCCTCTTGTACGGGGTCGCGTAAAACCACCAATCAATACGAGACCATAATAGTAAAACCCGCCGATCCTTCACTCACCCTGCCCAATGCCAGCGCCGAAAGGAAACTGATAGCCAAGTACGCCGCCTTTATGAAAATTTCTTCCGACAGTATTTCCAATGTGCCGTTGTACGCCTTTATTGACAAGTGGCTGAAAACGCCCTACAAATACGGCGGTGCCGATGAAAAAGGCATCGACTGCTCGGCCTTTATTCAGCGCCTGCTGGGCGATGTGTACAGCATTCAGGTGCCCCGCACTTCGGCGCAACAGTTCTTTACAAAAAATGTGGAAGCGTTTCATGATAAAACTTATTTTTCTGAAGGCGATCTTGTTTTCTTTTGTACGGTACCCGGCACTCCTATTTCGCACGTTGGCATGTATTTAAAGAACCGGTATTTTATCAACGCTACCACCTCCAGTGGTGTTAGCATTTCAAACCTCGACGAACCTTACTGGAAAAAGCGGTTTGTTGCTGCAGGCCGGGTCAAGATCGTTAAGAAACCTTAAAACCCGGCGGCTGTACTTGCTCTTCTCAACAGGTCAATATCCCTGCGAGCCTGATCAAGATCGCGCTGTGTTTGTTCATATTTCCCTTTATAATCTTCCAGCTGTTTTGGCAGGTCGCCCATGCTTACTACTTTATTAGTGGCATCCTGGTAACGCAGGTACAGGTCAAGCACATTCTTATTCATACGGCTGAACATGCTGCTGTCTTTATACTGCAGGTCGGTAAGCTCACGCAGCTTGGCCGCTATCTGCTGGTTCAGGTACATACTGTTTACGCCAGGTTGTTTAAGGGAGTCGATCAACACTTTGGCCTGGTCCATACTGGTTACAAATCTTTCCTGCGCTACGCTCTGGTTACGATAGCGGGTAACCTGTTCGCGTAATACATCGTTTTCTTTAAAAGGAATGCGCATATCGAAATAAACAGCTCCTACTATAAGCCATACGGATATAACAAAAAAGAACAAAAACTTTAAAAATGCACGGTTCCTTTCCTTGTGGTTTAATACGGTTGGCATTTTCTATTGATTTAAATTTATTCGGTTATTAATCTGCCAAAAAGCTTCTTCTTTTCTTAACTGGCGTTGCTTCTGTTTGCGGTAACAATACCTGCTCTTTTACAAAAATGCCGCTCTCCTTCTTCTTGCCAATGTATTCAAGGCGCGAGAGACTGGCAAACAAGGCTGAAATAATGGTGGTGAACCGCAATACTTTCTCCAGCGAATCATTAATATCGAGGTGATTGTATTGATAGCTGCAAAGCGTGGTAATGGCCGATTCCAGTTCGCCCTGGTTTACACCACACCATTCGGTGCAATAGCTTATCAGTTCATCTTTGCTGGTACCGGTATAAAAATCCATGGTGTTCTTTATCAACCTGGCCATACCGGTTACCGCGGTTATCATAAATACCGGCGGCTGGTAGATGTACGATAATTTGAAATTGCTGTACTCCGTTGCGGTGAACAGGCTCAGGTTTTCGCAGATCTTATAAATTGCATCGGCCAGTTCATTCTGTTGTTTCTTTTGAAGTATCTTTTGAATGATCTGCAGCGCATATAATTCCATTTGACCAAAGAACTGTTCCAAACCGGCATGCACTTCCAACAATTCGAAATGACTGTTCACTGCCGTGCAGGGTGGAATATAATTTTCAACCAACCGAACCACCTGGTCTTCTACAGTTACCTTTCCTACCGGCACCTGAAATTGTCCCAATGAAACAGCGCTGGTTTCATGCACAGGCAATAGCGTAAGATGGTATACCGGCATGGTAAACGGCATACGGGGCGGTGTTTCTTTAGGGTCGGCTATGCCATACGGCACCCGCTCATAAGCATCTATGCTTAATACCACATAGTAATGCGTGCTGCGATCTTTCAATTCGCTGAAAGGCACCTGTAGCCCAGGTATAGCGGCCGATAATTGCTGACCGGTCAATGAAGTATCGGTATCGAACTCCATTACATAACCGCCGCGGGAAATGGCCCGGCAGCGTTGGATACGCAGGTGTACGGTTTGTTCATTATCTAACGATAAAAATAATTTGGCCGAAGTATGATGACGGTCGAACACGGGCAGCAAACCATAATTATGCTCGTTTAAAAAGCTGCTTACTGTATGCGCCTGGCGATAAGTAAATGCATTATCCTGAGCAATAAAATGCGTTTTGTTGATCTTCATCCCATCTACCCAGTTCACAGGTAAATATTCACGGTTAATCTGCATGCTTAATGTATTTTAATTAGTTCTTTGCTTAATTTTCTATGATGCGGCTACATACAATGACATCATTCTCCCTGATGCGGTTCAGGTAAATGGTTTTTTCAGAATCCATGTATGTGGTCATTATGGTGTACCATTTTGGCTTTTTATAAAACATCCAACCATAGGGTTTGCCTGTTCCGTTCGAAAAATGAATTTGCCCCTGCGGATGCCGTTCATTGTAATCGTTGATGAAATAATAGAATAGTTCGCCCAGTTCCATATCAACCGGAGCCTTGGCCCTGAAATTGGTGAAGAAAGATTCTTGTCCGTTCTTTTGAAATTCAAAACTAATAAGCAGCATGTTCTTCAATTTGCTTTCTTCAGGGTCTTCCATTGGCTCATGCACCGGGTAATACCATTGGTTTAATACCTTGGGTGGAATGGCCAATGCAGAAAGAAATGTATGCCATACAAAAAGCGGAATAATAAAGAACAACGTGGAGAACATCATAGATATCTCCAATCCTTCGCGGTTGAGCCAGCGATAGGCCAGCATAAAACAGATGGAACCAGCCAATAGTATAAGAAAGGTAAAGATGAGGTCGGGCACAAATGTTTGTTTCTCTTTGCCCCAATCCATTTTCCGATGCATCATGTAAATATGCAATACGCCATATAACAGGAACAATACCTGAAAGAAAATAAAATACCCGTTATAACTTGAAAAGAACCTGGCCGCAATAAAAAGACCAGTCACGGCAAAAATAGCTACCGATGCCAACAGGTACCAGATGGCCCGTTTGCTGAATGGTTTAAAACTGTTGCGGATCTTTTTGGCAAACACCCCAATAATAGACGAAAAGCTGATGAGGCTTATGCCCAGGTAAAGCAACAATTTATTTAGTTCCGGAGAAAGCATAAGATTTAATTTGATAATGTGCTAATATGCTAATGTGCTAATGCGAATACATTTTTTATATTTATAAAACAGCATATCCTAATATCGGACTATCATCTTCGCTTAGTTCTACCCGCGACCGGTCTACTTCAACTTCTATAATAATGTCTGCTTCTACCGGTGCGAAATAATTATTGAATACCTGCAGCAACAGATCATTATCGCCACCGGTTACATAATCAACCGGTTTTGAATGTTTCAAGGGACCAATGGTGTATTGCAGGCATGGATAATCTTCATTAAAAGTATGCCCGCATACCATATCGTTTCCCAACTCCCCCATTCCCAAATCACTTGCAGTAACCGGCGCTTCTAAATCTGTTGGCGGCACTAATGATATGGTAACTGTTTCCTGTAATAGAATTTCAAGACAATCCTGCATTAGTGCCAGGTTACCGGCAATTTCATGTGCATAGGGTAATAACAATACCAGCAACATGGCCGAGGTTTTGTTCAACCCTTGGGGAAATTCCCAAAACGAAAAGAAGTAATCGTTCAGCAGGCCATTGTTTATGCCGGCCAGCATATTTTCCTCCTGTTGCTCAATCATTACCTGCTGACGGAAAAAACTATTCTCTATGGGTTGAAAGAATTTTCTTGCAGCCAGTTCTTTTTTTCTATCTATACGGCTTTGGGCAGCCAGCTCAGTGGCAGAATTATTTGCTTTGGCGCTGGTATATGACTGGTGAAATAATCCTTCGGGCACCAGATCGTATAAACCGGAACGTGACAAGCTAAGTTGTATCAGCTGGTGCAACCGGCTATCGTCTATCTTTTCTACATCGTACACATCGGCACGGTATTCACGCATAAAACGACCATCGTGCCGCGCAACAATATCATCGGGATGCAGCTTATTCTGTAAAGCCTGGTTCACCAGCGTTTCTGCTTTTATATCGGGCAGAATGCCGGAGAGTTCTTTATAAAATATTTCTATTGCGTTATGACGGTTCATTTGTGGTTATTGATTAATATCGTAAAACGGCAAACGTGAAACGTGAAAGGGATCGCTCAATTTCGAGGCTCGTGCTCCTGTCGGCAATCGGCAATCGGCAAATATGAAAACCGCTATTCGTCAGACTGCCGCACATAGGACCTTGTTAACTTGTTAACCTGTTAACTCGTCAACTTACTCCTTTATTAACTCTGTCACCTTCATCAACTTTTCAACTCCTTGTTAACCTGTTAACTCTTAAACCTCCTGCTCTATAAACACTCTAAAAGGCGTCAACCCCGCCGATTTATCGGTTAACTTCAACACCAGGCTATCTTTCCAATACTGTAACTGATTTCTATCCTGCGCATCCATATAATCTTTGCGATTTAGCTTTATGGTTACATCAATAGTGCGGGTAAAACCCTGCGATACCTGGCGCGGGACCATTACGCCTTTCACCACTTCAATATGTTTAGCAATATTTCCCAATTGCAGGCGGCAGAACACCTTTATATCTTCCAGACTGATCAACCGGTCGCGCGAGAGCAAGGCCGATTTATAAGCAGTAATACTTTCAGAAGCGCTCAGCCTGCTTCTTCCGCCAATGGTAGTAGTGAGCAGCGTACACTGGGTTTGAAACATACCGTCGGTTTTATACGTTTGCAACGTAGTACCGGCCTTTATATCATTGCCCTGTTCGCCACTGGTGCTCCAGTAGGCTACGGTGAGGTTGCTGAAATCCTCGTCTTTTTCTTTACGAACAACTAAAAAAGGTGTATGCTCCCTGCTTAGTTCGCGGGTGATCATTTGTTGTTCAAGTTTATAAATGATCTGCTGCAGCGTTTTTAATTCGCCCGACAGAAAATCGCGGCCCAGTACGGAAAAGGCAGCGCTTTCATCACTTAACAATTGAACAATATTTTCTATGATCATGGTGGCGTCGCGTTCGTCGAACCGGCCTATACCACCCTGCCGCAGGATCATGGTTAGCTTTTCCTGGGCATTTTTTTCAATAGCCCGTATATTGTATACGTTGCCATCGGCATCTGAGATCTCATGCAGGTCAAAAAATATATCCTCAGAATGCATAGGAATAATATTCAACATATCGCGCATAGAGTGCACCGTTTCATGCATTTCGCAATTCAGCACGGGAAAACAGTTCACATGGCACACAACATCCTGTAACACGGCGCCTGATATATTTTCAGGGAATTGAATTTTTAACCAAAGCACATGCT
The DNA here is from genome assembly GCA_024809215.1 of Niastella sp. OAS944. Lineage (GTDB taxonomy): Bacteria > Bacteroidota > Bacteroidia > Chitinophagales > Chitinophagaceae > Niastella. The sequence goes on from JANUBW010000005.1 coordinate 354,703, forward strand.
CGGCCTGCAATGCCTGTATTTCTTTTTTATCAAACGCCTGTAACAGTTCGGCAGGCCAGCCTTCATTTTCTATAATGGGCTGGCTATCGTTTGGGCGAATGGTGATGAACCTGGGTTTATAATAGGCGTTTACAAACTCCTTTAACTTCCAGGCAGCGGTATTTTTTCTGATCAACAGTTGTTCTATTTCAAGATGCTCGCCACTGATATTATCCTGGTTATAACCTTGCAATACCTGCAATTCCCTGTCATTATGAAACCAGCGGGTTTGTGGCAGGTTCTTATAGAACAGTTCTTTGTTTACTTCATTTTTAATTTCAAAAAAGTATTGGGTATTGTGAAGTTTTATGTTCTGCCCTTTAAGGCCGATCCATAAAACCCGTTGTTCCAGTTCTTTACCGGGAAGGCAATGCGTGATCACTTCTTTCGAGATCTTTTCGCGGTAGCGAAACAGTTGGTGCCCGGTGGCCAGGTAAGTAACTGCCGAGGTATTTAATTGAAAGTTGCCGGTTGGCGCAAAGAAAATGTCTTTATAACCTGTACCGGTTGATTCATATGAAATACCGGTCCTTTGTGAACAAAAAAACTGATCGCTTTCCTGCAGCCAGGCCATATCTTCAATTGATGCGGCATGCATAACCCCATGTGCGGCCAGGGGGCCACACAATACTTCGGGCGATAACAGTTGCACCATACGTTCGAGCAGGCGGGCGCGTGAGGCGTGTACTTCGTTGGAGATCTTTTCGAGTTCCAGTGCACAGGCGGAAAACAGTACATTCACCAGCGGGTCGAAAGAAGATTCGGTTTCATCTTCAGAATATCCCCACAGGCGGGCAGCCGTTTTCATCATCCGGTTCTTTATTTGCTCCCGATTTTCCATGTAAATAATATATTTCTGATTATATGCGTATAACCATGCTACTTAATCAATGCCAGTAAGGTATGTACGCTAACTATACGATAGCGGGCTCACAAAAAAGCTGTCGCGGAAAGTAATGTCTTCGCTGGTAGCGGTGAGTCGGCCGATTATAAAAATGTCGAGACGTTTTTTAACGCGCCTTTCTGCTGAAAGGGCGTTTACTTCTTCCTGTTTAACCAATACGTCAACCTTAATACCGTCGAGCCTTTTTTCATGTTTGCGAACGGCTTTTAATAGCGATTCTTTCATCCATTCCTGCTGACGGGTGCGGGCAGTAAGATTATCAAAATCATGGTCCCAAATAGAATTGCCAAAATCAACATCACTTTGCATTTCGCCAAAGGCGGTGGTAATAATAAGGTGCAGGTGTTGAGCTACCGATTGTTTTAATGTACAACCAGGATGCTCTTTTTTTTGCATCAGCAATTCAGGTTCCAGTGGTAATGTGTAATACTTAAGCCGCATGATCTGAAAAATTAATATAACTAACGGGTAAGACGTATCAACGCAACCAGTGAAGCGTGTCAAAAGGGGAATGTCTTGATCATGCTCTCAGTGCAGCAAAACGAAAATAGTATAAAATAATAATCCGGCGAATATATTTTATTACCAATTTACGTGCCGTTTGGATGAACGGATGTTTAAATTAGAATAAATTTTTTAAATTGGTGTAGAATTTGCTCTCTCACAAATCGCAAAAATCCTAAAATCCGGATATCTCGTAAATTCCACATTACCCATTTACCATAATCAAATAACCTTTCTCTCTATGGATGCTAAATATATTGTAGTTGGTATCGATGGCACAGGCTCCCGTGAATGGATGTACCAGGATGGAAGCAATAGCAGCACTTTTAAATTTATTCGCGATGTTCATTACGGTTCAATGGAAATAGACCGCCGCTGGTTTCATGGCCCTTCCAATACCGTAACCGGCAGCGATAGTGTGCCTATTTTACAGGAAGCGCTTGATTTTATTTACCAACGCATCAATATGTTATTCCCGGCCACCCGCACCCGCTCCATAAAACCACTGGAGATGTTTGACGTGAATAGCTGTATGCAAAGCCAGGAGAACCAAAAGATGCACGCAATGGAACGCCGGGGCTATTATCAACCTCAAAACTTACGGCAACCAGTAATGGTTACCCAAAATATGTTAGCCAGCCAGCCACTTACTACCGATGATGTGCGGGTGGTATTAATTGGTCACAGTCGTGGTGGTTTGGCCGTTACTGCATTGGCAAGAATGTTAAGCCCGCTGGTGCGTGTTTATTTTATGGGCTTGTACGATTCGGTAGACCGCCAGGGTTGTTTAGATGGCATGAATGTAGAAAACGTAAAGTATGTGGCGCATGCCCGCCGGCACCCCGAAGTAAGGTCACGCAGTTATTTTAGTAATACTTCACTTAAATATATTGGTGTAGATCACGCCGAAGAACGTTTCTTTTATACCTCACACGGTGGCATTGGCGGTTCTTTTATTACTGATAAAAAAGAAGTCTCCATGTTTGGCGATTCTTCCTGCCTGCCCACCATTACTACCCGCACTGAAGAAGGCGAAACACTTGAACTGATCAACAACCCGGCACTGGTTAAAAAGCTTGGAAAGAAAATGGACCAGGTTTGTACCGACGGAAGTACTGAAGCTGATCAGTTTATAAGAACGCAGGCCAAAAAATATGGCATTCCCATAAGCTAAATAAGTGCACAAATAGCCCAAACAAGCGTACGGATATGGCAAATAGCGTACCGGTACCTCGTGCAAAGGGGCGAACGAGGTAAACAAGGTAATTGCCAACACAAATTAGGGGGTCAACGAGGTAAACAAGTGAACTGTCAACACAAACAAGGGGGCCAACGTGACAAACAAGTGAACTGCCAACACAAACAAGGGGGCGGCGAAGGCAAACAAGGGGGCAAACGTGACAAACGAGTGAACCGGCAAGACTTATAAGCGGGCCGGCAACATAAACAAGCTAACTGACAACACAAACAAGCTTGCAAGCATCGCTAACAAGCCAACTACCGAAAAAGAAGTGCTTACAAGCGATGTAAATCATCTTACAAGCCTTGCAAAACACCTTACGGGCCATATCAATTAACCTGCAAACGATGCCAATCATCTTACAAATGCGGGCAATTATCTTACAAGCCATGCAAATCATCTTACAGATGGCGCCAGTTTCCCTACAAATAATGTAAATCACCTTACAAGTCACGCCAATCACCCTACAAGCCATATTGCCCACCCTAACCGGCCTACCCGCTTTGTTAAAACCGGCACGCATGCTCCTTTATTAAGCCATTATATTTGCAGCAAACCTATTAATATGCTCCCCATACAGGACCTACTGCTTTTCGCCCTGGCGGCATTCGGATTGGTGATCAGTCCGGGCCCTAATATGATCTATTTGATCTCCCGGTCCATTACCCAGGGACGCAAAGCCGGACTTATTTCTTTAGCCGGGGTTATTTGTGGTTTCCTGTTTCATATAGTGATGGTATCGTTTAGTTTAACAGCTGTGCTGTTTGCTATACCTTATGCCTATACTATCTTAAAAACGGCCGGGGTTATTTATCTTTTATATCTTGCCTGGCAGGCTATAAAACCGGGCAGCAAAAATGTATTTGAACCACCGCGCGCGCGCGGTGCCGATCTAAAGGCCGATACCAATGGCAAATTGTTTCGTATGGGCTTTTTTACCAATGTGCTCAACCCCAAAGTGGCGGTATTTTATCTCTCTTTCTTTCCGCAATTTATAAAACCGGCGTACGGTTCAGTATTCACGCAAAGTTTAACACTGGGCGTTGTGCAGATCATGGTAAGTTTTACGATCAATTTTATAATAATAATGCTGGCAGCCCGCGCCGCCCGCTGGTTCGCTGCCAATCCTAAATGGGTGCGTGTTCAAAAATGGTTTATGGCAAGTGTACTAACGGGGTTAGCGGCAAAAATGGCATTAGATAAAGCTAAATAGTTCATAGTTCACGGTTATTTAATATTCGAAACGCTGTGAAGTGTTAAAGTCAATGTAAAGTGACTTGAATGACTTTCGGTTCATGCAGGAACAATGTATTTTAACCCACCAACTAGCCTGCATGAACCGAATTCTACTATCTATCACCCTTATACTACTTTCATTTTCTTTAGCCCGGGGGCAATCCTATAAAATTTATGGAAAAATAACCAATCCACGGTTAGAGCCATTGGCCTTTGCCACCGTGCAGGTAAAGGAATGGAAACACGGCGTTGTGTCAAAAGAAGATGGCACTTACGAATTACGGGTTGAGGCAGGTAAGTTCGACCTGGTGATAAGTATGGTAGGTTACAAAACGCAACTGATCACCATTGCTGTTCAAAAGGCCGACTATTTACAAAATATTATAATGGAACCCGATGGCTCCCGGGGGCTTTCGGAAGTGGTTGTAAAAGGTAAAGTACGCGACCGTTCTGAAGAGATCATTCGCCAGGTGATCCACAAAAAAGATTCTATTCAAAATGCGGCCGGCCCCTACTCCTGCACCGTGTATATAAAAGCCGTACAGGAAGATTCGCTAAAAGTAAAGGCAAAGAAAAAGAACAAACCACAGGCCGATACAGCAGTGAACAGGTTTACAGTGAACAGCGAGCTCGACCGTATGGCCATGGCTGAAATTGTTTTGCAACTCGATAAAGCGCCGCAGGGTATTAAAGAAGAACGGCTAGGTGTAACAAAGCGCGGTAACACAAATGGACTTTTCTATTTAACAACTACCGAGGGCGATTTCAATTTTTATAATAACCTGGTTAAAACGCCAGCCATTAGCGAAACACCTTTTCTTTCGCCCATCAGTTACAGCGGATTAATTGCCTACCGTTTTAGAATTATAAGAACGGAAAAACAAAATGGCCGTAAGGTATATGTCATCAGCGTTAAACCACGCCAGGTGAGCAACGCAACCATGGAAGGCGAAATAACCATTGCCGATAGTTTGTGGGTGTTATTACATGCCCGGCTAAAAATGCCTTCTTATCACTTACCCGAATACGATTTTTTTGAAGTAGAACAGCACTTCGATCTTATTTCCGATACCGCCTGGATGATCACCCGGCAACAGTTCACTTATTATAGCAAAAGCAATAAGGCAACAAAATCAGGTATAACCACTGCCACCTATAAGAACTTCGAACTGCACAAGCAATTCCCTAAAAAATACTTTGGGGTTGAAATAAGCTCTACCACACAGGAAGCATATGATAAAGACAGTACTTTCTGGCAAAGCAACCGTACCGAACCATTAACCGAAAAAGAAGTTCGCTTTATACATTATAAAGACAGTATTTACCGCGCTACACATACCAGGGCGTATCTCGATTCGCTCGATGCCGTAACAAACAAGCTTACCTGGAAGAAATGGTTATGGAGCGGTCAGCAATTCAATGACCATGAAAAAGAACGCCACTGGTCGCTACCCCCGTTGCCAGGTTTAATTCAGCCCTTTCAATTTGGCGGAACCCGAATAATGGCTTCGTTATTTTATTCCAAACGATTTACCAGCAGAAGAGGTGTTTGGTTGTATCCTAACCTTAGTTATGGCATTCGCAACAAGGATATTAATGGTAGTTTATCTGTAAGATATTTGTATAACCCCTTCAACCGGGGTTTTCTTAAGGTGTCTGCAGGCCGTCAGTTTGCAGCCATTTATGCTGGTGATGCATGGATAAACCAAATAAAACGAAGCAATGTTTATCTCGATAATTCACTGGGACTAGGGCATGAACTGGAGCTGGTTAACGGTTTATTTCTATATACGGATTTTGATATTGCATTCCGGCGTTCGGTAGCGGGGTATAAAACCAACAGGCATGTAGATAGTTTGTTTGGCGATGTGCTTGAGAACAATCACGCGGTTGACTTTGATGCCTACAATGCCAGTTATGGAAAGGTGCGGCTATCGTATACACCGCGACAGAAATATATTCGCGAGCCAAAGGAAAAGATCATTTTAGGTTCTGTATGGCCAACCTTTTATGTTAGCTGGCGCAAAGGCCTGCCCAATTTGTTTGCCAGTAAAGTAAATTTCGATTACCTGGAGTTTGGGTTAGAACAGGAATTAAAACTGGGCCTGGTGGGTATTTCCACCTACAGTATACGAACGGGCAGCTTTTTTAATACAAAAGACCTGAGGCTGGTTGACTATAAATGGCAACGCCAGGGCGATCCTATTTTGTTTATGAATCCGCACGAAGCATTCCAGGCGCTTGATAGTACGTTTGCGGTATTTAAAAGGTTTTACCAGGGGCATTATATGCATGAATTCAATGGGGCCCTTATTAATAAAATTCCCCTTCTCAAAAAACTTCAGTTGCGCGAGGTGGCTGGTGGCGGTTTTCTATATGCGCCTGAACGCTCACTACGTTATGCCGAAGCCTGGGCGGGCATTGAGCGGGTGTTTAAATGGCCATTCAATACTTTAAGTAAATTCAAGCTGGGTGTATATGTAGTGGGCTCCGCTGCCAATAAATTCAATAACCCGGTTCAGTTTAAAATTGGTATTACCAGTTGGGATATGAGGACGAATAAGTGGAGGTGATTCTTTTTAGAATATTTATTGCTGGTGGTAAATTTGTTGGTAATAGTCAAGCGAAGTAAGAAGTAGGATGTAAGAAGTATGAAGAGTCTTAACTTCTGAAGTCGCGTTTTTATTCCGACTGCTTAAAATTCGGGCTTTTCTTACTTCCTACCTCCTACCTCTTACCTCTTACTTCTTACCTCCTACTTCTTACATTTGCGTAAATATTGAAAACTCATGCCCACCAAAGAAATAAATCCAGTTCCCAAGTTAAACAACGATACGGGGTTCAGTACTACAGGTATTATCAATGGCAGCCGCTTTATCAATCGCGACGGCACCTTCAACCTTCATAAAAAAGGCTGGCCGTTTTGGGACCGGTTTAGTATATTTTACACTATGCTGTCGTTGCCTTTATGGCAGTTCATTGTAACCATTATTGTTTTCTTTTTTAGCATAAACCTGGTGTATACAGGAATTTACTGGTTTATTGGCCCCGATCAGTTCACGGGCTTTATTACCAATACACCTGTAGGCATATTCAAAGAACTATATTTTTTCAGTACCGAAACCTTTACCACCGTTGGTTATGGCCGGGTAAATCCCATTGGCGATGCCGCCAACCTGGTAGCGGCCGTAGAAGCCATGAGCGGCTTTCTTTCCTTTGCCCTGGCAACCGGTCTTATTTACGGACGTTTTGCCCGCCCGCGCGCTCACCTGGCCTTTAGCGATCATGCAGTAATAGCACCGTATCGCGATAAAATGGCGCTGATGTTCAGATTCGTTTGTTACAAGCAAAACCATGCATTGACCGATGTTATTGTTCAGGTAACACTGGCCATGTTGCTTAATGAGAATGGAAAGCCGCAGTATAAATATTACAACCTTACACTTGAACGCAGCAAGATCGACAGCATGCCCATGAACTGGACGGTAGTACACGCCATTGATGAAGAAAGTCCGCTGGCAGGCTTTTCAAAAGAAGACCTGCAAAGCACCGATATGGAAATATACGTACTGGTGCGTGGTTTTAATGAGGTGTATGGCAATATGGTTCAGCAAAGAACATCATATACTTACCATGAAATAGAATATAACCGCAAATTCATACCCATGTACCACGAAACCGCCAATGGCACCGTACTGGAATTGCATAAGTTAAGTAAACATGAAGAAGTTCACAGTTCATAGTTTTTAGTTCTCAGTTCTGCGGATTCGGGAGCAGTTACAGATCGCTGATTTACACTAAAAAACTGGCTTAAGAGCATAGGGTTAATTACAAATATTCCGTTATATGTTTTGTTGGCAAATTCTTTGCTTACAAGCATTAACCTAACCGTACAAATAATGATAAACCAGGAAGCGCTAAAGCTGGCTAAAAAGTTATGGAACTATCATCAGCTGCATCATACCCTCGAAAAATCGGATTGTATACTTGTATTAGGCAGTATGGATACCCGCACCGCCGAAAGGGGCGCCGATGTGTATATGCAGGGCTATGCTCCCTTCATCATTTTTTCAGGGGGATTAGGCAAACTTACCAGGGATATGTGGAAGGGCACCGAAGCCGAACTGTTTGCCACTATTGCCCTCGATAAGGGCGTACCACGCGAAGCCATCTTTATTGAAAATAAAAGCACCAATACCGGCGAAAACATTCTGTTCACGCAACAATTACTGCAGGAGAAAAAACTGAATGTAGAGAGTTTTATTGTTGTTCAAAAGCCATATATGGAACGCCGCAGCTATGCAACTTTTAAAAAGCACTGGCCCCATAAAAAGCTTATTGTCACTTCTCCCCTGCTCACTTTTGAAGAATATCCCAATGAGCTTATTTCAATGGAGAAACTCATTAACATGATGGTCGGCGATCTGCAAAGGATAAAGCTTTATCCCGAAAAAGGCTTCCAGGTGTACCAGGAGATCCCGGATGATGTGTGGGCGGCGTATGAAGAGCTGGTTGCAATGGGGTTTGATCGGCAGTTGGTGAAATGGGAGTCTTAGTTAGTTGATAAGATGATAGAGTTGATACAGTTGATAAAGGGAATACAGTTGTTCAGTTATTAAGTTCGTTAGTTGAAAATAAGGGCGAAGCGTAGCGTAGCCAAAACCATTGGCAAAAGCCAGTCATCTATGTTGTTGGCGAGCGAAGCGAAGCCTACTAAAACTTACAACTGAACAACTACGAACTGTGAACTATGAACTAAAAACTGAGAACTAAGAACTTAAAATTATTCAAACACAACAGTTTTATTCTTGTACACGAAAACCCGATCTTCAAGTACTAAATGGAGCGCTTTAGCCAGCACCGCCGTTTCAATCTCCTTCCCTGCCTTCATCATATCGGCCGAAGTATGCGAATGGGTTACCGGTATTATCTGTTGCGCAATAATAGGCCCTTCATCGAGCTCATTGGTTACAAAATGGGCTGTGGCGCCTATTAGTTTTACCCCACGCTCAAATGCCTGCTTATACGGACTGGCGCCTACAAAAGCCGGCAGGAACGAGTGGTGAATATTGATGATATGGCCGCTATATTTTGCAACAAAGCCAGGCGAAAGTATACGCATGAATTTGGCCAGCACAATATAATCCGGTGCATATTTATCAATGAGACTGGCTATTTGGTCTTCAAATGCCTGTTTATCCTTTCCTTCGTGCGATACCTGGTAAAAAGGAATATCGAACCGCTGGCTGATGTTCTGTAAGGTATCATAATTTCCAATGACACATTGAACCTGGGCGCCCAGTGTTTTAAAATGATTGCGAATAAGGATATCGGCCAGGCAATGATATTCTTTGGTTACCAGTACCACCACTTTTTTCTCAGGCTGAGGGTTTACCTTAATAAATGCATCGGGCGGAAGGATCTGTTTCAGCTTTTGCTCCAGTGCCTCCGCATTAACTTCCTGCTCAATATGCACCCTTATAAAAAAGCGGTTCTCAATTTTATCAACGTGTTCGCGCAATGAAACAATATTCAATTGCTCTTTTGCCAACACACCGGTAATACCGGCAACTAGTCCAACCTGGTCTTTACATTGAATAACAACGATCATACAAAAACTATATAAGGGGCAAGATACTTCATTTCTGCATTTGTTCTCCCTTCAGGGGTTAAGGTAATAAAAGAGAAACCCACCGCTGCTGCGATGGGTTAATCCCTATTTTCTCATGTGACCACGTGTTAAAAGCTAGCCGAAAGACTTATGTAGTAATATCCGCCATTCATTCCAAACTGGGTGGCATTACGGCTGTACACGAACCTGCCGTCGGAGGTATTGGCATAATAGGTATTTGATTTATCGCCATTACCCTCCCTAAACCATTTCAGCTTATCGGGATACACATCAAACAGGTTATTTGCGCCAATGGTTACCCGAACCTGTGGTATTAGCTGGTAACTGATGCTGGCATCGGTCACCACCTTGGCTTCATAGGTTTCATCGAGCTGCGGGTTCGTATTCCATGACGAAACTTTGCCAAAGCGGGTTGCACGGGCCATGATGCCAAACTTTTTAATTTGGTAATTAGCAGAAAGGGCAACCTTGTTTTTGGGGTTAGCCAATTCTACCCGCGATTGTTCGGCCCGGTCGAAAAAGAAATAATTACCATTGGCATCCGGAACAGCGGGGATATTATTGGTACCCTTTATCTTTTTGATCTTTGTTTCATTTACGTTGGCTGCCAGGGTAAGATCGAGATTACCCTTGCCAACCTGTGGACTAAACGACAATATCACATCGATACCCTGTGTTTTGGTATCAACAAAGTTGGAAAATGCCTGAACTACCTGCACGTCGTTCGAAATATTCGCCGCGTCGAGCACCGAATCAACTATTGAGCCTGCCGTTCTTCTAAACGGACCGGCGTACAGAATGCGGTCTTTAATGTCTATGCGATAAGCGTCTATTGTCAACGACACATTTCTGCCGGGTTTGGCGGTAATACCAAGGCTGTAGTTCACCGAAGTTTCTTCTTTCAGGTCGGGAATACCCAGTGCTTTTGCAATTTTATCGCTATTGCGAACCGTTAAGGTATTACTGGCCGTTAATGAACCGCCAACCAGCTGAAACTGCGTACTTACATTATTGAAATAATACTGGTGAATGGATGGCGCCCTGAAACCATTGCTTATGGCGCCACGAATAGATAATGCATCGATGATTTTGTAACGCAAGGCAAGCTTACCGGCCAGTGCATTTCCAAAATCGCTGTAATGTTCAAAACGGCCAGCCACATTAACCAGGAATTTTTCGGTAATATCCGATTCTATATCTACATAGGTGCTCATCACATTTCTATTTTCATCTACTTCATTGTCTGGTTGAAAACCAGGGAACACCTGTGCGCCACCCGCCTTGGTTGCGTCGTAATTTCTCCACGATTCTTCCTGTCCGGCCGTGATCTTATACATATCTAATCGAAACTCAGCACCAAGGGCTACGTTAAACGACGATAGTTTCAGTTGCGACCCAAAGTCTTTTGAGAAGTCGACATTGGTAGTGCTTTGTTGAAAACGAAGTTTACCACATTCAAATTCGGTAGGTGAATTTATTCCCATACTGGCGTTGTTTGAATTGGTAACCTCAAAGCTAAACTGGTTGCCGCCGAATACGCTGCTTACATCCCAATTCCAGGCATTGGCGGTTTTGCCTTTTATACCTGCCAGTAACGACCGGTCGGTGATATCGGAACCAATATAGGGTAGAAAACCGCGTGGGTATAAATCCAACACAACCTGCGATGGCGCCTGTTTGGGATAACGATAAAAACCAGCCGCTTTTCCTTTGCGGTAACTGTACATGCCGGTTGCATAGAATTTAGTATTGGTTGAAACCGGCAGCTCAAGATTGGCTTCACCATAGGCGTTCAATTGTTTTGAATTGCCGATATACATATTGTTCTTTCTGTCCCAGCCGCCGTTTTGAGCTATCAGTTGCTCATCCTGGGTTGCATTGGCTGTGTACACGGTGCCCAGGTAGTCACCAGCCCGGTTGGTAGGCTGGCGATGCCTTATTTCACCGGTAATATTCAGTACACCTTTACCTACTTTAAACCCCTGGTTAATTCCTAACTGCACACTGGCGCCATCGCCTTCATATTGTGCACCGGTATGGGCAAACACCTGTGTGCCGGTCTTCTTTTTCAAAACAACATTTATAACACCGGCAATAGCGTCTGAACCATATTGTGAGGCCGCGCCGTCGCGCAATACTTCAATACGCTCAATGCTGCTACCGGGAATGGAATTAAGATCGGTGCCTACAGAACCTTTTCCTACTGTTCCGTTGATATTCACCAACGCAGTATTATATCGGCGCTTTCCATTTACCAGTACCAATACCTGATCTGGCCCCAGCCCGCGTAACGAGGCGGGGTCAATATGATCGGTGCCATCGGCAACCGTTTGCCGGTTCGAAACAAAGGAAGGCGCCGTGAACTGTATTTGTTGTGTAGGTTCAATTTGTCCGGTTGCCAGCAGGTCTTTTGATGAGATCACATCAACCGGCACCGGCGATTCAACATTGGTCCTTGGCCTTAATGAACGGGAGCCTACCACTACGGTGGTGAGCTCGGCAACTGCTTCATCGAGCGAAATGCTTAGTTCGTGCTGGCTGCCCACCGTCACTTCCTTTGTTTTAAAACCAATGATCGATAAAACAAGCACATCGCCTTCATTGGCATCGATGGTAAAAGCGCCATTGGTATTGGTAGAAGTGCCGCCGGCTTTATTTTTCACTACTACACTTACGCCGCTCAGCGGCTCGCCTTTGGCATTGGTAATTTTACCGGTTATAGGCACAAATGCCAATTCAGGTGAAGCATCTGTTTCCTCTCCCGCCTTATCGGTCAGCTGCCGTTTTAAGATCACCTTATCGCCGGCTACCTCATATTCAATATTCATTTGTTTGGAAAGATCATCGAGCACAACCGATAATTTTTCTTTTGACTTGCTGATGGTGACCAGCCGGTTGCTTTGTATCAGTTTTGGACTGAATACAAACATTACTTTTGTTTGCTCTTCAATTTTCGTCAATACATACGCCAGCTTTTTTTCTTTGATATCCAGTGTTACTTCACGATCGAGCACACCCTGGGTGTGGCCGGGTGCTGCATATCCAATAACGCAAAAAAGCATGGCGGTAATGAATGTGAGCAATGGTATGTTTCTCATAATTCATGTATTTTGGTTAGTAGTTTTATTTTTCACAATCATGGCCTGTGATGATAACCTGCCCATCGGCCTGCTCATAGCTGGCCTCTATGGCTTTACATACAAGACCGATACGCTCATAAAAAGTTTCGTTGGTAAATGCACCGGTGAATGAACAATGGCTTAACAGCTCTTCATCATATACGATGGTAATGCCATACGACCGTTGAATGCTCATAAAAACATCCGATGCCGGTGCATCGGTAAATACAAGCCGATCTTTGTTTTTGTTAACAGGGGTATAAACAACCTGAGGCTGTGTGGATATTGATTTTATGATACTGGCCTGCTGCCGGTTAAACAGTACCTGCTGATTGGGGGTAATTATAGTAGCATTGGACCTGGCCAATTGTTGCTCACTTTCGTCTTTCTTGCGTTGGTATACAGTTACTTTACCGGTATGCACCAGCACTTTTATGTTATTGTCGTTTGGAAAAGCCTGTACGTCAAAGCTGGTGCCCAGCACTTTTGTAACCAGTTCGTTGGTATATACGAAGAAGGGGCGATTAGCATCTTTGGCCACCTGAAAAAAAGCCTCTCCTTCAAGATATACTTCCCGGCTTATTGAATCGAAATTTGAAAACGCGATCTTCGAAAATGGCTGTAGTATAACATAACTGCCATCATTCAGTGCAATACGTTGCGGCGCCAGGGTATTGTTTATACTTTCCAATAAATGTTTCTGCTGCCTGCTTTGTTCGTATGAAAATGCTTTGGGCTTATTACTAAACACTGCCCAGCTTGTTATTGCCAGTGCAATAACTACAGCTGCCGCGGAAATATAATACAGCCGTTTGCGCTGTTTGTTATGATCAATGGATACAAGAGGCGCATTACCAGGAATAATACCTTCTTTTTCTATATAGGTCCACATTTCCTGCTCAATTTCATCCAGTTCATCCTGCTTCAGGGCCGGCAAATCGTTGTTATACAATAGTTCATACCAATGATCTATCAGCACTTTCTCATCAGTTGTAGCTGTGCCACCTGCATATCGTAATAACAATTCCCTAAAAGCAATCCGGTCCATAAATGTAGTAGACAGGCAAGTGCAGCGAACCCCTAAACGAGTAGAAAAAAAATATTGAGATATAAAAAATCAGAATGCGATATCGAGGTAATCTTTCAGGTACAACCGTAAGGTTTTGAGCGATTGGGTAATATGGTATTCAACGGCTTTTTCTGAAATATTCATGTTGGCCGCTATTTCCCTTATTGACAGATGATCGAAACGGCTAAGCCGGAACACGTGCCTGGTTTTCTCTGGCAGCATGGCAATGGCTTTTTCTATTGCCTGTGATAATTCATGAAAGTTGATAGTAGATTCGGTACCATTATAAGCGGTGGAGTTTGCGTTCATTACATGTTGCAGGTACTTCTTATGAACCAGCGTAGATTCAACATAATTAATAATGCTGTTTTTAATAGCGGTTTGCAGGTAGCTGTGCACGTGATGGATTTGAAGGGTATGCCGTTTTTCCCAAATGCGCAGAAATATGTTTTGGACCAGTTCTTTGGCCACTTCCTTATTTGCAAGACGGTGATAAGCAGATTCGAAGATTGCTTTCCAGTAGCGGGAATAGATCTCTTTAAAAGCCTGGTCGTTATCGGCTTTTAGCAGTTGTAGCAGAATCTCATCAGTTAGTACCCGCAGGTCCATAACTGAAATTAACAAATAATGGGAATGAAACAATGATCTTTTTCGCATTTACAATTCCCATATCTAATTTGCTGATTTCGGGATTTCTGGATTTAGAGATTTTGAGATTTGTTATTATGCTGCCTTTAAAGAAATCTCAAAATCCCGCAATCTCAAAATCAAGAAATTAATTGCTTACCTATAGTGCCCTTACTAGAGAGAAAAGGCAGTACGGGCAAGCCACTGTTAAAAACCTTCTATAATAGATCAAGAAAGGCCAATTAGTAAAAAACAAACCCAATATTAAAAATGAATCCGGGAGCCGGCAATGCCTGGGTTATAATTTCCTGGTCATTGGGTGAAAACCGGGAGCGACTCGTTCTTCAGCCCTGCACTATAAGGGTGGGTGTAGTTACTGACCCTCCTGCAAAATATCGTTCCACCTACCATAATAATGCCACCGGCCGCCCAGATCATCATTCTATAGCCAATTGTAAAGAGCTTTACAGGTTGCTGAATGGCCGCTTTTGCAATCATTCATGCCTGTTATATAATTAAAGAGTACGAATCAAATACATTTCAACTCAGCAGTGTAGCGCGGTACTTATGGCCTGTTTAGCTATGTAGATGAATGGTGCTTTGAGGGCTGATGCAATTAGAGCACCCAATAATTTTGTACCGCAGCTATCACTGTCTGACTATGTATGTATCGAGAACCGTCCTTTCAAATATCTATTGCAATATACAACACTTCATTTCTTTTATTTGCACAAATTGAAAATATAATTTCACATAAACACATATTCAATACTGTTAGTGTTATACAAAGAACGCAGGGGCTCGCGCAAAGTGACGGCACTTTGTGGAACAAGGTTTTTTATGTTCAGTTTCCTTTAACCGTGCAGCCCATTCCGCCATTCGGTGGGCGATTTGCTGTATACTTTTTTAAACATTGTACTAAAACTTCCCATGCTCTTATACCCTACCAGCGATGATATTTCCTTTACACTTTTTTCAGTTTGTTCAAGTAACTCTTTCGCTTTTTCCATTCGCAACAGAATGCGATAATCGTCGATGCTTATGCCAAACAACTGCTTGAATCCAAATTGCAGTTTCGTTCTATTGAGTTGTGTTTGTTGACTGAGATCATTGATGGTTATATGATAGCGCCTGTTCTTCGTTAACAAATCCCTCGCAAGCCTGATCCTTTCAATGTCCTCTTTTTTCAATTTCATAAGAAAAGGTTTATAGCAAATAACAATAGTAGTTTACCATTAACTCGGTATTGCCACTTGCCGGGCAAAATGCATGCGCACACCAGCAGGTGACTATCACCGTGCTGAAATAAACATAGGTTACTATTAAACCAGTGAACAATAGTACACGCAATGACGCCTGCATGCTGAAAGCAGGGACCATGTTGTAATGAGGAGTTGTTGCTATCCGTTTTATTGCTGCCGTTTCATGGGGTGCCCGGGATCAAATCATCGTGACGATAAAAACCATTCCGGCACATATTCCGTACAACGTACGATCACCTTAAACCGGTTTACTAAAACCGCCGGCTTCACATCTGTAAACAGATGCTGTTGATCGATCAATTTTGATGAAACCTGCCAGTTGTACGGATTGACTATAAATGCAAAAAATGAGAAGGCACACCAAAGATGCCCGCAGGCATATGAGATAATAAATAGAGATAAAAAGAGAAGAAGTGGCGTAATGTGTTGAATCCGGTCCATTAGATAAGGTTTGTGCATCGGCTACATTGCTCGTCTCACCATTCTTACTCACTTCGCTGATTAGTGTTGCCAAAACAAAGATAAGGAGGTCTTTTTGAAACTGTATTTTCAAAATAAAATATTTAGACACCTTTAGTGACCGTATATACAGGTTAACCATTAATGATAGTTTGTCATAACGGTGCCGTTATATTACTAGTAATTATTCCTTAACCAGATATCATTTACTGGTTTCTGTTATATATCCTGAAAATAAATAGTGAAATTTTGTAAAGGTATGGAAGCGACAATTGCGACAGCGTAAAACGTGAAACGGCAAACGTGAAAGGGGGTCCGAATGTCGAGGCTATTGATCATTTGCGGCCGTTCGCTTAGGCCGGATGCTGCAAAGCTGTTTAATAATCTCAAAGTTCGCGAGTCATTTTCACGTTTCATCTGCCAGCTGGCGGACCGTTTTACGACTTCGCGAGACCATTCACCACTCACCATTCACGGCGCGACGGATCTGTGGGGAGGCAAAAAAAAGTCGCTCCAGGTGGAGCGACTTGCTGTGATTATTTTAAAACTAATTAATTCGCGATCGGACGGAAATAAAAGCCTTCTTCACTTAAAATGTGAGAATTGGGCACAAAGCTCATTAAAGATTGGCGTACCATATCTTCTGCCGCCATTTGATAACGGGTTCCTACTTCTGGATTCTTAACGGCGAATTTCCAGCTTTGGATCTTAAGAAGAGCTATCTTACTGGCATGCGCGATATGATATTCCAAAATCATGAATTTCTCGGCCAGGTAATCCGTTTCGTTTTGGATGTACGGGGTCATAGGGATATCTGATTATAGGTTTTTACAGAATAAAAGGACATTAATACAACGTTTTTAGATAGGTAAAATTGCGTGAATAAAACATAATTTATGCAATTTAGACCGCCAATTTTTTTTCAAATAAGGGTTTATCTATATGTTTTTATACCGATAGTTCAGGTAAAATTGTCGTTCTTTGAAGAATATCAATTAAAATAGCTAAAATGGTATATAAAATTCAAAAATGTATGCCAGTAAGTGTATAGGCCACAAATAAAGAAATTACCCATTTGCCTTAACAGGCTCCAAATCTACTAATTACAAATCCTTATACCTCTCACTAACCCTGGCAGCTTTCATCAACACCACCAAACATATGCGTTTTTCTGCTGTATGCCCTCAGTATTTATTGAAAGTTGTCATTTGAGTTTTGTATTTATTCTTTGGCCTTTTGCTTTGGAACTTGAGATTTGGAATTTGGAACTTTTTCCTTGGAACTTGAGATTTGGAATTTGGAATTTTTCAATCAATGCTTTCTTATCAATGTATAATGCTATTTGTACCACACATAAAAAAGATATTACAAAAAATTGCCCGGGAGTGCTAAAACCTTAGATTTATGCGCTAAACCAATCGTCAATTCTTAAACTTTCTTACTCTTATGGGGGATCTTCAGGTAAAAAAAAATCCAAAGCAGTATGATGCCATCATCATTGGCTCTGGCGCCGGAGGCGGCATGGCAGCTTATGTACTGGCAAATGCTGGTTTGAAAGTATGTTTGATTGAGGCAGGACCTATGTATGACCCAAGGACCAATGTAACCCAGTTAAAAAATCCGTGGGAATCACCCCGACGTGGCGCCAGCACCAAGTTCAGGCCATTTGGTGATTTTGATGCCTGCTACTGGGGCTGGGAAATTGATGGCGAGCCGTACACACACGCCGAAAATACCAAATGGGAATGGTGGCGCGCCCGCATGATCGGCGGTCGAACCAATCACTGGGGCCGTATTTCATTACGCTTCGGCCCTAAAGACTTTAAACGCCGCAGTATCGACGGCCTGGGTGATGACTGGCCAATTGGCTATGAAGACATAAAACCTTATTACGATAGAGTTGATAAACTCATTGGCGTGTTTGGTTCAAATGAAGGTTTGGAGAATGATCCCGATGGCATTTTCCTTCCTCCGCCCAAACCCCGCCTCCATGAGCTTATGATCAAAAAGGCAGCAACCGGCATTGGTATTCCCGTGATCCCTTCCCGCCTGTCGATCCTTACTAAAAAGATCAACGACTCACGCGGCGAATGTATCTTCTGCGGACAATGTAACCGCGCCTGCTCTTATGCTTATGCCGACTTCTCTTCCTCATCGGTATTGGTAAAGCCTGCCATTGAAACCGGTAATGTTGATGTTATCACCAACGCCATGGCGCGTGAGGTACTTACTAATAAAGAAGGATTGGCAACCGGCGTATCGTATGTTAACAAGAGCGATATGCAGGAGTACCAGGTGGTGGGCCGCACAGTGATACTGGCTGCCAGCGCCTGTGAATCGGCCCGCCTGTTACTGAACTCAAAATCGGCCCGCTATCCAAACGGTCTGGCCAACAACAGCGGCGTAGTAGGTAAATACCTGCACGATTCAACCGGTGCCGATATGGGTGGTGTTATTCCCGAACTGTTCGATCGCAAACGCTATAATGAAGATGGTGTTGGCGGCGCACACATTTATACACCATGGTGGGGCGATAATAAAAAGCTCGATTTTCCACGTGGTTATCATATTGAATACTGGGGCGGTTTTGGCCAGCCTGCTTATGGTTTTGGCGGCGGGGTACAACATATGAATGGCCGCTTTGCCGTAAAAGGACATGAAAAACAACCCGGTGGTTATGGCAAATCTTTGAAAGAAGATTACCGCTACTTCTATGGAGCCCGTGTTGGTATGGCCGGTCGCGGTGAAGCCATTGCCGTTGAAAGCAACTATTGCGAAATAGATCCTAAAGTGGTTGATAAATACGGTATCCCTGTTCTGCGTTTCAATGTAAAGCCAACTGAGCATGAAATAAACCAGGCTAAACACATGAAGGAAACCTTCAGGGAGATCATGCATGAAATGGGCGCCATTATCACTTATGGCGATAACGATGATGCAAGCAATAATTATGGTTTGCATGCTCCGGGTAATATCATTCACGAGGCCGGCACCGTTCGAATGGGTAACGATCCCAAACGTTCGGCACTGAACAAATTCAACCAGGCCCACGAGTGCAAAAACCTGTTTTGTGTAGATGGCGGAGCGTTTGTATCGCAGGCCGATAAAAACATCACCTGGACCATCCTCGCACTTTCTATGCGTGCTTCAGAATATATTATAGACGAGATGAAGAAGAGGAATATTAGTTAACTGGTTAACAAGGGAACTCAATTAGTAAAAGGTTCAATATTTAAATTCGAACTAAGAACTTAGAACTAAAAACTAAGAACTAATTATGGATAGAAGAAAATCATTAAAAACAATAGCTGTAGGTGCCCTGTCGGCTGGTATGCTGCTTGATGCCTGCAAAACTGATGATAAGAAAAAAGGCACCGACAAAGCCACCGAGCCCGCCGCCGCACTAACATTAGACCGCGCTGAAGAAGAAAAGATCCGCGAGAAAGAATTAATGTCAACCAAATTCTTTACCGAACATGAAATGGCCACTATTACCATACTGGCCGATATCATTATTCCGCGCGATGAAGTAAGCGGCAGCGCATCTGACGCCAAAGTGCCCGACTTCATTGAGTTTATAGTAAAGGACAAACCCGAAAACCAAATACCCATGCGGGGCGGTTTACGCTGGCTCGATATGCAAAGCCTGAAACGTTTCGAAAAGTCGTTCGTTGACTTAGACGAAAAGCAACGATTGAATATTGTAGATGATATCGCTTATCCCGAAATCACGTATAAAGACGAGAAAGGTAACAAAGTAACAAAAGGTAAAAAGCCCAATCCCGAACTGGTGCAGGGTGTTGCGTTCTTTAGCCTTATGCGCGATCTTACCGCCTCTGGTTTTTATACCAGCGAAATCGGCGTTAAAGACATAGCCTATGCCGGTAACACGCCAAACAAATGGAATGGTGTGCCCGACGATGTGCTTAAGCAATATGGATTAGCTTATTCTGAACGCGAGTTAAAAGAATGCGCTAAATATTGATGTAAGAAATAAGAAAAGTCCGCAAGGCGTGCTACCACACAACTTGCGGACTTTGTATTTCAACTAAGAACTAAAAACTAAGAACAGTGAACTATTTAACAGGAATGAAGAAAAAGAACGTAGCTCCCTGCCCCGGTTCACTTTCAGCCCGCATAAACCCATGATGGTTCTCCACGATCTTCTTACAAATTGCCAAACCGATTCCAGAACCGGAATATTCATTTCGCCCATGTAATCGCTGAAACAGATCAAAGATCTTTTCGGCATACTCCTGTTCAAAACCAATACCATTGTCGGCTACACTAAACTGAAAATAATCCTTACCCGGCAAAGCAGCTTTCTCGTGCAAGTCCTTTCTTTTAACATAATTAGCTTTTATCTCAATAACCGGCGTTATTTCTTCTTTTGAGTATTTTAGCGAATTACTAATAAGGTTTGATAACAGTTGCCTGAACTGAAATGGTATTATACTAAGTGTAGGCAGGTGCGACGATTCAATTATGGCTTTCTTTTCTTCAATGCGATGCCCCAGCTCCTTCTTCACGTCATCCAGCAGTGCATTCAAATCGGTATTTTCGAAATTCTTGCGTGCTGTGGTTGTGCGCGAGAACTCAAGCAGCGAGTCAATCAGGTTTTGCATGCGAATGGCAGCTTTCACCATCCGTTCAAAGTAATCTTTACTGGTATCGCTTAAATTGGATACATCGCGTTGTTGTATCAGGTTGCCAAAAGCCTGTATCTTTCGCAGGGGTTCCTGCAAATCGTGACTGGCCACATAACTAAATGATGACAGCTCACTATTGCTCCGTTCCAGCTCACGGTTCTTTTGCTCCAGTTGTTCGGCATACATTTTCAACCGGTCATCGGCTAACTTACGCTGGGTAAGGTCGCGGGTAACTTTCGAAAACCCGATGATGTCGTTTTTATCGTTATGTAAAGCAGTGATCACGGTGTAAGCCCACAAGGTTGATCCGTCTTTTCGAATGCGCCAGCCTTCGTAAGTTGATTTACCATACACGCTTGCTTCTTCTATCAACTTTTCGGGTAAATGATGTTGCTGATCGGCATGATTGTAAAATATTCTAAAGTGTTTGCCAATGGCCTCATCGGCCGTATAACCTTTTATCTTCTCCGCGCCTTTGTTCCAGTTCTCTATCAAACCTTCCTTGCTAAGTAATATAATGGCATAATCCTCCACCTCATTGGTCATGCGCAAATAACGTTCTTCACTTTGCCGCAGCTCTTCGTGCCGTTGTTGCAATTGCTGGTTTATCTCTTTCAGGGTGCGGGTAGTTTCTTCCAACGCCTGGTTCTTGCGACTTATTTCCTGTGTTCTTTCCGCTACCCTGTTCTCCAGCTGAATGCGTATGGTTTTACGTTCGTGAATATCTATGCTCGATCCTATATAGCCCAAAAAGGTGCCATCGTACGAGAAACGGGGAATACCATTGCAAACGATCCACCTGTATTCGCCATCGTTTCGTTGCATACGAAACTCTACTTCAAAATCGCGGCGGGCCTCAAATGCTTCGTGATAAGCAGTTAGCCCCATATCCAGGTCCTCGTGCCAAATACCTTCCTTCCAGCCATCCCACAATTCCTGTTCCATAGCGCGGCCGGTAAATTCAAGCCAGCGTTTATTAAAGAATGTAAAGCGTTTTTGCGGGTCGCTCATCCACACCATTACCGGCGCAGAATTCACCACCACCCTAAATCGCTCTTCGCTTTCACGCAGCGTATGCTCAATTCGTTTTACTTCATCAATATCTGTACAGGTCCCATACCATTTTATGATCTGTCCGTTTTCATTTTTTATAGGCCTTGCCCGCACCAAAAACCAACTGTAAGCGTTGATGGGCGCCTTTACCCTGAACCTGAACTCAACTTCATACGGTTCACCTGTTCTTACTACTTCAAGCCATGAGGTTAAACAGCGGTCATAGTCGTCGGGATGAACATGAGCCAGAAAACTGCTGTTGCCAAATTCGTTTTCCTCCCCTATTAAAAGGTACCATTGTTTGTTATAGTAATCTACATAGCCATCGGCAGTCGCCGTCCACACGATCTGTGGCATTGAATCGGCCAGTTGCCTAAACTGCCCCTCCCGTTGCCTTACGGCATTTTCGGCCTGTTTACGCTGGTCGATATTTACAACTGAGCCAATGAAGCCTTCAAATACGCCGTTCTTATCAAACACCGGCGAACCGGAGTCGAGTATCCAGCGGTAAATGCCATCGGCCCCTTTAATGCGGTATTCAAGGTTAAAGGGAACATGACGGGCATTGGCTTCTTCAAAGCCGGTTTTCATTTGGTCTGCATCGTCGGGGTGTACGATCGTTAGCCAGCCACGCCCCAATGTATCTTCGGGCCGTTGCCCGGTATAATCATACCATTTTTGGTTTACGTATGTACAACTTCCATCGGGGCGGGTTATCCATAGCATTACCGGAACGGTATCGGCCAGGCGGCGAAAATAGTTCTCACTGTTTTCCATCCGCTTTCGCTCCAGCTCATAATCGGTTACTTCACGTGTTGCAATTATAACGCCGTCAATAGTGTCGGCTGCGCCCTGCACCGGAAAGAAAAGAATATTAAAATACGCCTCTACCAGTTTGCCATTACGCATCACCTGCATGGGCATCCCATTCTCAACATAC
Source organism: Niastella sp. OAS944 (assembly GCA_024809215.1). Lineage (GTDB taxonomy): Bacteria > Bacteroidota > Bacteroidia > Chitinophagales > Chitinophagaceae > Niastella. Next base: position 377,436 of record JANUBW010000005.1, read on the forward strand.
GATACGCCGGTGGTCATTGCCTGGTCAATGAACATCTTAAACCGGGGCGCCTGCAACTCAGGTGCTCCCTCAAATACCAGTTTGCCGGCCAGGTCATTGGTATGCCTGCCGGTCATTTTTATGTAGGCCTCATTTGCCAGCTCTATCTTATGATCTTCTTTCTTTATAACAAGCATGCCTATAGGAAGCTGAAGTAATGCATCAAGGATGCTTTTCTGATCAGTTGCCAGGTTGGATTCATTTTCAGTGGCAGTAACCAGTATGCCGCCTGCCTCACCGGTTGCTGCTATAAGGGGTATGCAGGAGAATGTAAATGCAACCGGCTCCCTGTAGCCATGCCGGTTTATCATAAACTCTACGTTATGCAATATAACCGGCGTTCCCTGTAAGGCCTGCTCAAACGCCGGCGCCAATACACTCCATTGTTCGGTTAATATGGTGTGAACCGGTTGGCCCATAGCCATTTTTGAAGAACCGGTTATCAGCGGCTGGCTGGCGTCGTTATACAACAGGGTACCGGCTGTGCCCCATGCTATAAACATGGGCACGTGCGAATGCAATATAATGCTGGCGGCAGTTTGCAGTTGTAGCGGCCAGTTTGCCGGGTTTCCGGCAGGGTTGGCGGCCCAGTCAATGGATCTTATCAGTTTTCCTGCTTCACCACCACCCGATAAAAATGCTGATTCTTTCAAGGCGTTCACCTCCATACATAAAATGATTAGTGCACAGGAAGCCAATCGTTAAGGCTCCCCTTTCATTACCGTTGAAAATAATAGTTATTCGTGAATTCAAATAAAATTTTTCTATAACCTTTACCCCAATACTTTCCCAGCAACATTGATGTAAGTTACGCAAAGAAAAATAGCCACCCGTAGGTAGCTATTCGTATATGCTAGGGCCAGTTGGTTCATGATGGTGAATGGTCAATGGTGAGTGGTGAGTGGTGAGTGGGCTCGCGACAACTCATTATATCCCAGTAAGCCTCGCCTGCTGAACATTCGTGAGGCTTCGGCAAGCAAAAACAGCCGCACCAAAGCCCTCGTCAACTCGTTAACCAGTTAACTCGTCAACTTGTATTCCCTTTATCAACATTATCAACTCTATCACCTTCTCAACTCTATACCAGCTCTTCTTTCGCCGTCTTCGAATAATCATCAATTAACCTGCGCTGTTCATCAAATGGCACGGCCACATAATCAAAAAACTTCATGGTGAACTTGGCGCGGCCCTGGGTTATTGACCTCAGCGATGAAGAGTAGCCATCCATTTCGGCCAGCGGCACTTTGGCTATCACTTTTTGAAAATGCCCCTGGGTATCTATGCCCTCTACAACGGCCCGGCGGCTTTGCAGGTCGCCCATAACGGCGCCGGTTAAATCGTCGGGACATAAAACATCAACCTGGTAAACGGGTTCCAGTATCTGTGGGTCTGCCTGCTGAAAAGCCTGTTTAAAGGCCATTAAGCCTGCGATCTTAAACGAAATATCATTACTATCCACCGGGTGCATTTTACCGTCGTAAACCGAAACCCGTACATCACGTACATACGACCCGGTAAGGGGGCCCGTTTGCATTTTTTCCATAACACCTTTTAAGATAGATGGCTGAAAGCGATTGTCTATAGCGCCGCCAACAATACAGTTATAATACACCAGTTTGCCGCCCCAGTCGAGCTCGTGCACATCGCGGCCGCGAACATTAAGCCCCTGTGGGTCGGCCATGCCTTCGTACCAGGGTTCTATGCGCAAAAACACCTCTCCAAACTGGCCGGCGCCCCCGCTCTGCTTTTTGTGGCGGTAATTGGCCTCGGCCATGCGGCGAATGGTTTCGCGGTATGGAATACGTGGCTTAATAAACTTTACATCAACCTTATGTAAATGCTCTATTTTCCATTTGGCCACCGCCAGGTGCATATCGCCCTGGCAATGTATAAGCGTTTGTTTTAGTTCCTGCGAAACTTCCACTATCAGCGTAGGATCTTCTTCCCGTAACTGGTGCAATGCCTGTGATAGTTTTTCCTCTTCGTTCTTTTTCACTGTTTCAATGGCCACTGTCATATTGGGTGGTGGAAATTCAATGGGATGCAGTTCGTAATTTTTGCCCTTTACATGCAGGGTATTGTTTACGTGGGTGTTCTTTAGTTTAAGTGTGGCGCCTATATCGCCGGCCACCAGCTCGTTGATATTGCTGCGTTTATTTCCTTCAACCAAAAACAATTGGTTCAGCTTTTCGGTAATACCCGTTGATTCATTTTCCAGCTCCATACCGCTTTGCACGGTACCTGAGTATACTTTAAAGAACGACATATCGCCTACGTGCGGTTCGCTAATGGTCTTGAACACAAAGATGCAGGCGGGGCCGTTGGCATCGCAGGGCAATGCCTGGTTATTTTGTGTGGTTTGAGGCGGCATTTCATTGGCACTGGGGCATACATTGTCAATAAAGCCCATCAACCGGCCGCTGCCCATATTGCGTTCTGCGGAAAGACAGAATACCGGAAATATATCGTGGTTGATCATGGCTTTTTTCAACCCGCTTTTCATTTCATCTTCATCCAGCTCTCCTTTATCGAAGTATTTTTCCATCAACGTTTCATCATTGCTGGCTACGGTCTCAATTAGTTCCTTATGCAATTCATCGGCACGTTCACGTTCATCGTCGGGTATAGGTAATTTTTCGGGTTTGCCGCCCGTGTCTTTGAATTTATACATGGTCATGCGAAGCACATCTATGATCTCATGAAAACCGGCGCCCAGTTGCCGCGGGTATTGCACTACGGCTACTTTACCGCCAAAATGCGCTTTTGCTTCGCGTATGGTCTTATCAAAATCGGCGTTGTCTTCATCCAGTTTATTTACCGCAAAGATCATAGGTGTTTTAAACTGTTCGGTGTATTCCCAAATGATGTCGGTGCCAACTTCAACACCCATTACGGCATTCAATAACATAACGCCGGTATCGGCTACCCGAAGGGCCGATATCACTTCACCAACAAAGTCGTCGTAACCGGGCGTATCAATAATGTTGATCTTATAACCCCGCCATTTGGTATGCATTAATTTGGAGAAGATGGAGTTACCGCGTTCCTGTTCCAGTTCGTGGTAATCACCGATGGTATTTCTTTCGGCAATGGTGCCGCGGCGGGTAATGAGGCCAGCTTCATATAGCATGCATTCCGCCAATGTGGTCTTACCGCAGCCGGCGTGGCCCAGCAAGACAACATTCTTTACGTGTGAGGTATCAAATTCAGCCATAGCAAACAATTTTTAAAATGAAGAATAGGTAGTTTTAAAAAGGTATGGATGCGGCTGATAGGGGGATCTTGTCAAATTGTAATTAGCATTTGACAAAGGAGTTGCTATTGGGTGCGTTACTTTCTGAAGTCGGAAGTAGGAAGTAAGAAGTATGAAGAGCCTGATATTCCAGGCTCCTGAATTTACTTCAAAGCCTCAAAATTCGCGAGTTTCTTACCTCTTATTTCCTACCTCTTACCTCTTATTACATCTGGTTCTTAAAAATTTAAAAGTCTGCTATTTACAAGCAGACATTCGTGGGTTAGGCTATATGATTTGCAAAATGCGAAAATTCCTCCTTTACTTCAGTCAGGGTACTTTCCAATTGCTGATAATCGTTGAATAATTTCTCGTGATCGGAGGTCGTGTCGTCTGCCAGGTTTTGTCCCGTACTGTCTGCCATTTCATTGCTAAGCCTGCGGTGGTGAAGTTTAATGGCTTGCTTGAGGTCGTGAATGTTAATGAGCTGAATGTGGAACTGATTGTCGAGGTGCTCAATTTCAAGAAGAACGTCTTTGTTGGTCTGATGGCCGGCAAGATCTTGAAGGTGGTGTTTAAGCTGACCGAATTCATCTCGGTAAGAACGCAATGTCTCCCTCCAGGCATTGCATTCTCTTGATAGCTGTGCGATATCAGTAGTTACCATGGGAGAAAATTTATAAATGAAGAAATAAAAGAGCTTCTTACATTGGAAGATAAGGTTGTATGTGCGATGGAGTAGTTAATTAAATTTAAGAAACATTTGCCGAATAAACCGGAATGCGTGGATAAAAATTCTGAACCTCTTGTTAATAACAAGAAATTATAATTCATCTCTCCTTTTCAGCTATATTTTAATAACCTATATGCAAAATACTGTATACCACTAAGTTGTTTTGGTAGGAATTAGAGCCGGCCGCATATGGCCTGTTTGTATATTAATTTTTGCAGGGAACGCCTCTTTTGCTGAGCATGGCTTCGGCCTTGGCAAGCTGTTCAATGTTGCTCAATTGTTTTTTTGCCTTCATAAAGCCCAGTTTAACCAGCAATGTTATTAGCGCTTTATACAGAAAAAGAACAAACCGGAACCGGCAAAATGGTATTGCCTTGAAAGCGGTTAAAACACTTTCCTGAAGTTTTACAATATACACATGTTTAACAGCAGTGCTTTGGGTTTGAGAAGCTACGTTTTGTGAGGTGGATAGAATTTTTGAAGAAAGAAGTTTAAAGGAATTGAATTGCTGGAACTTTACTTTAAGCAGATCGAAATTTTTGATACAGCCATCAATGCCTTTTAAAAGTAAATAATACTCAATAGCCTCATTCGCAGAAAGATTATTTTTTACGTTAGCTGAAAGATACATGGTAAGCTCGTGGCGTAACTCGCGAAACTGGTGCAGTGATTGACCTATATAATAAACTTTTATAAAAGTAAAATACTGGTAAATAAAGAATACGGCAAGTGCAATTGATATGCTTATAAACATTAACATAGGTTACAATTTTATTTTGCGCGCTTATTAAAACCAATTTCTTCACTTATCATAAAGATAACCCTGTCATTTAGCGTTTGCTCCCTATCGGCCAATCGTTTTATTTCTTCATTTTTTGCCTTTAAAACCCTTTTGAACCAAATGTACTGTAATATTAATATTGCAATTATAAGTGAAAGTACCAGGCCAACATATGGCCCAAAGTAATGGATCATTTCTGATAAGGTTGGCAATCGTGTACCCACTTTTCCCATTTTGAAACAAACCTATGTTTTTTTTCTAAAGCTTTTTCTCCCCCCTCCCATTTTTTGACCAATATCAAGTTCCTAATTATTAAATTTGTCGCCAATGATCAGTCAGCAAACCATACAGCAGATCCTAAGTCGGATAGATATAATTGAGATTGTAGGCGGTTTTATAAAGCTAAAAAAACGAGGCGCGAACTATTTGGGCCTTTGCCCTTTTCATGGTGAAAAATCACCCTCATTCACCGTTTCGCCCGCCAAAGAAATTTATAAATGTTTTGGTTGCGGCCGTAGCGGCAACACCATCAGCTTTATCATGGAGCACGAAAAGTACTCCTATGTTGAAGCCCTGCGTTGGCTGGCGGCAAAGTATAATGTTGAAATTGAAGAAACCGCGGTTAGCCCCGAAGTTAAACAACAGCAACTGGTAGCCGACAGCCTTTTCATTCTAAATGGTTTTGCCCGTCAGTATTTTACAAAGAATCTTTTTGAAAGCGAAGAAGGCCAGGCCATTGGTTTAAGCTACTTAAAAGAACGTGGTTTCAGGGAAGAGATCATGGAGCGCTTTCAGTTGGGATATTGTTTACAAACCCGCGATGCGTTTGCCCAAACAGCCCTGGCGGCGCAATACAGCGTTGAGAACCTGCAAAAAAGTGGTTTGGTTGTTGTTCGTGATGGCAAACCAATGGATAACTATCGCGGCCGTATCATTTTCCCGGTACATAACCAGTCGGGTAAAGTAATTGGTTTTGGCGCCCGTATCATAGGTAAAAGCGATAGAGCACCCAAATACATCAATACGCCCGAGAACGAGGTGTATATAAAAAGTAAGATCCTGTACGGCACCTATTTTGCCCGGCAGGCTATTGATAAATTCGATGAGTGTTTACTGGTTGAAGGGTATACCGATGTAATATCCCTGCATCAGGCCGGTATTGAGAACGTAGTGGCCTCTGGCGGTACTTCACTTACCATGGACCAGCTACGGCTTATAAAAAAATATACCAAGAACCTTACTATTATCTATGATGGCGATGCGGCCGGGGTAAAGGCTGCCTTGCGCGGGTTAGATATGGCGCTGGAAGAAGGCCTCAACGTAAAGCTTGTACTCATTCCCGATAAAGAAGACCCCGATAGCTATGTAAACAAAGTTGGCGCTACTGCCTTCAGGGAGTTCATCGATAAAAATAAAAAGGACTTCATCATCTTTCAGCTTGAAGTACAAATGAAAGATGTTGGCAACGACGCCAATAAAAAAGCAAGCGTGGTGAACCAGGTGGCAGAAACCATTGCCAAGATCAACAGGCTCGAAGATTTTACAAAACAGCAGGACTATATAAAAAAGTGTGCTGAGTTGTTGCGTATTGAGGAAGGCGGATTGGTTAACCTGGTGAACAAATTCATCAGGGAAAAAGTGGCCAAGGAAGAAAGCAAACATCAGCCACCGGCAGACCCTTCTCAGTTTTATGACGAGAATGCCATGCATGGCGAAGCTGCCGGTTATACCGACGAAAGCTTTAACCTCATCTTCAAAGACGAGCTGCAGGAAAAAGCACTGCTGAAGATCTTACTTGAGCATGGTATGGAACCCTGGGACCATCAGCAAAAAATAGCTGATTACATCTTCAATGAATCAATTGTTGAAGAAATGCTCGAAAACCAGATCATCTCCAAGGTAATGCAGCTCTATCGCGAAATGATGTCGAATAACCAGGAGCCAACCGATAAAGACTTTATCTTTTCGCAGGATAATGAAGTAAGCACACTGGTAGTATCGTTATTGAATTCGCCTTACGAATTAAGCGATCACTGGACGGCCGAAGCGCAGGCATTCTCCTCTTTGGAGCAGGGCTTTAGAAAGTATATGAATATCGAGTATGTTCATAAGCCATTGATGAAAGAGGTAAAAACCTTTAAAGACGATGTGCTGAGTACCCTGCAATTCCTGAAGTTGAAAAAGATAAAACACCTGATGGAGCAGAACCTGGGCGATTTGGAGGCTAATAACTCTTACGAAAAGTTTTTAGAACTGCTGCCTCCACACCTGCACATTAAGGAAATGGAAGTTGAACTGGCGAAGAGAACAGGTATTGTGTTTAAAAAGTTGTAACTACGATAAACTTCCAAGAACCAAGCTCCAAGATCCAAAAAATAAAACCCAAATTCCAAGTTCCAGGAACCAAATAAATTCCAATAAGGAAAATTCAAGAGTCCTAATAAGCCTTTTAGATTTATTGGGGTTTTGAGATATGTAACTTCCTTTTGGGGCTTGTGTTTTGGGATTTTGTATTTCTTATTTGGTTCTTGAGATTTGTGTTTTGGAATTTAAACAATTAACCCCGATCAGGACTTCATCCTATCGGGGTTAAAAATTACTTTTAATAGTCTGTCGTGATGAGACAGTTTAATAATGATTTGAAAGGCAAATCATAACCAGTTTAATCTATCATTGCGGGCGCAGGAGCAGCGGCTGCTCTCTTTCTGCCACCGGCGCTAACTTTTACCGTGGCAGCAGCCCTGTTGAACCGAATGGCGGTCCATACATGGTCTAAAGCCACTTCACAAGCGCCTTCAAATCCGGCGCTTTTAACACCATCCCAGCTGCATTCCCTGGTCAGGTTGGTAGCAATTTTTGAAGTGCTTTTTGGATAAGCAATCCAAAACTTACTTTCTTCCTGGAGACAAGGGAGTACATCCCTTAAAATGCCGTTTAATTGATTTTCGTTTACTGCAAACACCAAAGCAAAGTCGATCTTACGAGTTTTTAACAGTGGTGTTACATTTTTGGCAAACGATAATTTGGCAAATTGCTTCTCAATTGAGGAAGGCAAACCTTGAATTAACACGTTCTTTTCTTCCTGTAATTGAAGCTTTTCTAACAAATTTTGCGACATGCCGAAGGTTTTTGTAATAAGCTTTTCAGGTTATAAAAATAGACGGGATTGCAAAGGTATGAAATGTTGTTCACGGTATAAAATAAAATTTAACAACATTGGTGCAGAGCACTAACTTCCACACCAAATGCTGTTAAATGTTTATAGGATTGGTTTAATCTAAATCAATAAGCCTCAGGCTGCAAGCAGTGTGTATTAAGCCTTTGGCCCTAAGCAAAAAATAATTTGAACCATACCCTTGCTAAACTCTTTTGCCAGCTTGTATTTATCCAAAATGGCCATCATATAATTGCATTATAATATGTGTCTCAATGACAAATTAGCGATGGCCCATGATTTAATTCTTCCCCTCTCCTCCTCCTCCTTCCAAATGTACCTGCCTGAACCTGTTATCATCGCCTCCGGTAACATTAGTGTTCGCTGTAGTTATTGTCCAGCGTTGACGCGTTTTGCCTGTATACCTGGTTTGCAATACTGCTGCGCCATTATTAACAGAACCACCAAATACTTCCAGCACCTTACCGCTTGCTTTATTCACCAGTTGCAGTTCACCTTTATTACCTTCTTCGATCAATCGCCACAGTTGGCTGTCATTGTCCTTGGCATCTTTTATATGCACCTGTACATTATCTTTCGATCCGCCGGGTACATCCAGCGCACGTCCGCTTACCTGGCTCGTTATTTTGTACCATCCCTCTCCTGCATATTCAAATCGCCAAAGCTGACAATCCTTCCCGGTCCACGCGGTTTGCGTGATCTTTGCTAATTGATTGCCCGAGCAATCGCGCGTGTTCAAAACCTTACGACTGCTTACATTAGTAATACGATATACGCCGTTGGGAATGCCTTTGAATTTTTCTTCCGGTACGGCATCATCTGCTTGGTTATCTACTATAAGTTCAGCATACTTAAACCAGTTCCAGTGTTTGCCCGGGTCTAAATGGGCATTGCCATTAAAATGCTGATGCCCTTTGATGTTGAGTGTGCCGGCAGTAGCAGCGCCGCGGTAACAGGCCGAACCATCAATGGAGTAGCGGGCGCAAATATCACGCACCAGTGCAGCCGAACTCCGGTACATTTTATCTGAATACCATTTATTACCGCTTTCAATAAACCCTTCGTGTTCTATACCTATTGTATAGGCATTGGCGCTTTGTGCATGCAAAGCCATATCGCTTTCCTTTACCATTTGGGTTATTTGTCCGTCAGAAGCCCGTACAATATAATGCGACGAGCTATGAGCGGCCCCATTCCTGAACCACGATATGGTAGCTGCATAACTGCCCTGTGTGGTATGAATGGCAACATGGGTTATTTTGCCGCCTATGCGGCCGCTTTGATAATTATTGGTATTTGCTTTTAGATACAGGGCTTGTTTATAATCAGCTGCTGCAGCTTCTGTGGCCTCATGTGCTGCGGGCGTTTCCTGTATATGCGTTGCCGCAATGATAGTGGTGTTATAGGTTTCCGCCGGTTTATTACTGTTGAACAGGACGCTGTCTTTATCCACATTGATATCAATAACGGGTGATTCTAACTTACGTAACAAAGGCGCCGGAAAGATCTTTTCCATTTGTACCTTAACCGGCGCTCTTTTCAGCGAAGGGGTGGTAAACCCGTTTCGCAACTGATCGTATATATCATATTTGTACAGGGCCAACGCATACTTGTTGATCATGGAGCTGTCGTCGGGAAATTCAGCCAGTTTATCGAATATACTGGCAAATGCTTCAGTGCTAAACTTTACATCAATTTGTATAAAGCTTGCTTCGCGACTTAAAAACTTGGCTACCGACAGTACCTGTAACCGAACATCTTTATCATATTGATCCGGCGTTATGTTGCTGCTATTGCAAACCGTCCACAGGTTGTTTTTGAAATAGCCCCGGCCATTTTCAATAAGCGCGAATATGCCATGCCGTTGCGGCATGCCGGTACAATTATTATTGGCCGATGTGGTGGGTTGAAGGTTTATCAGGCGCGATGCCGAATAGGCTGCCGCTTCCAGCACGCCACGTGGAATATTCGGATAACGCCAGTATGCCTCTTCAAAATATGACTCCAAACCCATTATCGGTTGTTGGGCCTGCACCATCAGATGCATCAGAATTCCCACGGTAGTCAATGCAAGCAATTTCCGCTTTCTCATAATTAAACGGGTTTATTTTATACTTCGTTTTGAGTAAACTTTCTTGCATTATAGAGATGATTTATTTACACTAATAACAGTGGTGTTAGGCAATCGGCAATAAGAACCCTGCAACTGATGGTAGCAAGTATGCAAACCAGTTGGCATTGCCGATTCACGATTAACGATTCACGATGTAATGGATATATGGACCTTCTAACGGTGCTGTAAAAACGGGTAAGATGAAATCAGACGTTAACCCTCGTATACTTTTATAACAGCTTGTTTAGGGAAAGACAGGTGTTGCTTAACCGAGGGGGTAGAAAACAAGCTATGTGCCACTTTTGTAGTTTGAGATCATAAAAAGAGCTTTATGATTGATAGATTATTCACATTCACTCATTGCTCATATGGTTATTACTGATAACCATCGTATAAATCCCACAATGCAACAGAACATACTGAAATAAAAAAGCGCTCCGTTTAGGCGGAACGCTTTCGTAATATTATTGTAAGAACTACTATTTACCTACAGGTTTGTAGTATTTCATTGCTTCTGGCATAAAATCACGCAGCTTTTGAATACGGGTATCTTCAGCCGGGTGGGTACTAAGTATTTCTGGTGGTTTTGAACCGCCCGAAGCAGCTTTCATTCTTTCCCACAAAGCAATTGCTTCCTGGGGATTATAACCAGCCATGCTGGAGAAGATGAGACCAAACTGGTCGGCTTCCAACTCCTGTTTACGGCTAAATGGCAACATAGCGCCTACGTTTGAACCAATACCATAAGCACTCAACAGAATGTTTTGGGCTGCAGCACTTTTATTGGCAATGGCTACCGACAATGCCTGCTGACCCATTTGCTGAATGGCCGACTGGCTCATACGCTCATTACCGTGTTTTGCCAGGGCGTGGGCAATTTCGTGGCCCATTACTACCGCCAGGGCGGCTTCGTTCTGTGTAATGGGTAATAAGCCCGTATACACTACTATTTTACCACCAGGCATACACCAGGCATTCACTTCCTGCGAATTCACCAGGTTGTATTCCCATTTATAACCTTCCAGCTCGGCTGTTTTACCCTGACTGGAATAATATGAATTAATAGCATTTACCAGCCGCTGCCCTACCCTGCGCACCATTTCAGCGTCTTTGCTGCCACTGGTGCTAACCACTTTATTTTCGGTTAAGAACTGCTGATATTGCTGGGCGGCCATTGACTGAATATCGGCCTCGTTGTAAAGAGTTAACTGATTTCTACCTGTAATTGCATTTTGTGAACAGGAAGCTATGCCAGTTGCCAACACGGCGGCAAGTATAGCCTTATGCATGACTTGTTTCATTTCTCTAATGGGTTTACTTCTTTTTAATTAAACAATCCTTATACCAAGCTATTAGGTAAAGCAATAATATCCTGCTTTTAAAGCAGAATGTAACTCATTCTTTAACAAACTTATAAAATCAAAGCAATACCATCAAATTAAGAAAATCCACAAGGTTTACTTTCGTATGAAAAACACTGAATGTAAGGTGGGAATTTAATACCTCAAATTAACCAATTGGCAATTGGCAATAGGCAATTGCCAAAGAACTAGGATTACATATACCCTTTAAATGAAGAAAGACTGTTGCCATACAACAGTCTCTTCTATAATTTTTGCCAATTGCTTATTGTCTATTGCCTATTTTCTTCTCCTTTCTTTCCGTCTGTCGCGGTATTTGAGAATAGGCACTTTGCTTTCGCCGCCACGTAATAAACGGGTAATGTTCTTTTGGTGTGTAAGTACAACCAGTAAGGCTACGGCAATGGCAAAGGCGCGATAAAGCGGCTCTTTTTCATTGAAAATAACCAGAATGAAAACGGCAAATGCTATGCTGGCGAGAATTGAACTAAGTGATACGAAACGGGTGAGGTATAAAACCAGAAGAAAAATTCCAACACACAGGAGCGCCACTAATGGCTGAATTGCGAGGATCATTCCAAACAGGGTGGCAACCCCCTTTCCGCCCCTGAAATTCGCCCAAATGGGGAATATATGGCCTAAAACAGCAGCTAAACCCAGCCCCACCATAAAATTGGTGCGGTCCCATTCATTAGCGCCCTCCATATAATAAGGAAGTAAAATGTAAAGGCTGGTGGCGGCAACGCCTTTCAGCATGTCAACGATCATGACAAAAGTGCCCCATTTGGAGCCTAAAACACGGAAAGTATTGGTAGCACCGGCATTTCCACTGCCGTATTCACGGATATCGATTCCAAAAAACGCTTTACTAACCCATACAGCTGTTGGAATAGAGCCGATCAAATATGCTATTACAATGAGTAAAGCTTCTTTCATTGAATAGTTGGTTGAAAGTTAGATGACGAAAATATGGAAAAAAAGTTAATTAATTGATAACTATCAGGTTCTTGGCGTTATTATTTTTTAAACAGTAAACACATCCAATCGCCTCTTGTCTTACATTCAAGAACTTTTAATCCATTGTTTGCTGCGCACTTCTCAATATCGGGTCTGTCACCGATCAAAAGCCCGCTCATTATTACAACGCCATCCAATGTTAAATGTTGTTTAATTCCTTCCATATTTGCCAGCAATACATGTTTATTTATGTTCGCCAAAATAATATCGAATTCTGTAGACATTTGTAAAACATCTGCCTGTTGTATGGTAATGTTCGAACAGTGATTAAGCGCTATATTTTCTTCGGAATTGTTTATACTCCATTCATCGTTATCTATGGCGAGAATTGGGTTTGCTCCCAGCCTTTCGGCTAATATCGCCAACACACCTGTACCAGTGCCAAAATCAAGTACATGTTTATTGTTGAAGTCAAATTGCTCCATGCTTTGTATCATCAGGTGCGTGGTAGCGTGATGGCCAGTGCCAAAACTCATTTTAGGCGTGATGATTATTTCATGCTTTACATTTTGTAAAGGCGCATGAAAATGGGCGCGGATGCCGCAAAATTCATCAATGATAACGGGTTGAAAATTCTCCTCCCACTCTGCATTCCAGTTTCTTGGTGCAATCACTTCTTTGGTTATGGCCGTATCGGTACCTGCAACCAATTCATACGTATCTGCTTCAACATACAGGTCTTCAGGAATAAAAGCAGTGAGATAGTTCAGGCCTTCTTCAAAGCCTTCATAGTTAAGTTCTGTTAGCTGCGCTAAAAGGATCTCCTGTTGTTCTTTCGATACCGGCTGAAATTTTATCTGAACGTAGTTTTGCATGAAAATTAACTCGTTTAAAAAAAAGAAGGCCTGCATTTTAGTACAGACCTTCCTATATTCTCCTATCTTAAATTCTTACTGTTGCGGGCTCTGTGGCTTTTGGCCTTCAGGCTTTGGCATCAGGATCTTACGGCTCAGTTTGAACTTGCCGGTTTTGTGATCAATGCCAATCAGTTTTACTTTCACTTTCTCGCCTTCTTTCAACACACCTTCCATTGTTTCGAGGCGTTTCCATGAAATTTCGCTGATGTGTAACAAACCTTGTTTGCCAGGTAAGAATTCAACGAATGCGCCAAATTCTTTAATGCCTTTTACAGTGGCTTCGTATACTGAACCTACTTCAGGCACAGCAACGATACCTTTGATCCAGGCAACGGCTTTATCAAGACCTTCTTTAGCCGGGCTAAAGATGCTAACCTCGCCGTAATTACCAACCTCTTCAATGTTGATAGTGGCGCCGGTTTCGCGTTGAATTTCCTGAATAATTTTACCCTGGGGCCCAATAACCGCACCAATGAATTCCTTGTCGATAAACAATTTCTCCATTCTTGGTGCATGAGGTTTAACCTCGGTTCTGGCTTCACCAATGCTTTCATACATGGCCTCAACAATGTGCAGGCGGCCTTTACGGGCTTGCTCCAACGCTTCGCGCATGGTTTCCATGCTTAAGCCATCTATTTTGATATCCATTTGCACACCGCAAATACCATCGCGGGTACCGGTTACTTTAAAGTCCATATCACCCAGGTGATCTTCATCGCCCAGAATGTCGGTAAGAATGGCGTATTTACCATCGCTTGCGCGGGTGATCAATCCCATGGCCACACCACTAACGTGTTTGGGAATGGGTACACCGGCATCCATCAACGCCAGTGAACCGGCGCAAACTGTAGCCATAGAAGATGAACCATTCGACTCCAGGATATCGCTCACTACACGAACGGTGTAAGGATACTCATTGCCGGGCATCATTTTTTTCAATGAACGCATAGCCAGGTTACCGTGACCAACCTCGCGGCGGCCGGGAGCGCGCATCATCTTCACTTCCCCTGTTGAAAATGGCGGGAAGTTATAGTGTAAAATGAATTTTGTATAGTCTGACACAGCCGCACTTTCAACCAGCAGTTCATCTAAAGGCGTACCTAAAGTAACAGTGGTTAAAGATTGTGTTTCACCACGGGTGAACAATGCAGAACCGTGTGGTGAAGGCAGAATGTCTACTTCCATATTCAATGGACGAACCTGGTCGAGTGCACGGCCGTCTAAACGAATACGATCGTCGAGGATCATATTACGAACCACTTCCCATTGCAGGTCGTCGAAATATTTTTTAGCCAGCTTTTTCACATCATCTTCCGCTTCTTCGCCCAGGCTGGTGATCAATTCATCTTTCAACGTATCGATAGCATCACTTCTGTCGTGTTTTGCAGAAGCCGAGCGGCTGATCTGGTAGATCTTATCCTTTGCAAATTCGGCTACTTTTTGTTGCAGCTCTTCATTTTGCACGGGTTTGGTGTAATCCCTTTTACCGGTTACGCCTTTTTTAGCACGCAGTTCTTCCTGTGCTTTGATCTGAAGGCGAATAGCTTCGTGTGCAATTTCCAGGGCTTTCACCATATCTTCTTCAGCACATTCGTCAGCTTCACCTTCCACCATCATCAGGTTTTTGCTGGTAGCGCCAATAATGAAATCCATATCGGCTTTAGCCAGCTCTGTGCGGCTTGGGTTAACAACAAATTGTCCTTCAATACGTGAAACACGTACTTCAGAAATGATCTCCTTAATGGGAACATCTGAAACTGCCAGTGCAGCTGAAGCAGCCAGGCACGCCAGTGCATCGGGCATCACTTCTTTATCGCTTGAAATAAGTGTTATCAGTACCTGAACATCACATAAATAATCTTCAGGGAAAAGCGGGCGTAAAGCACGGTCTATCAAACGGCTTACCAATACCTCATAGTCACTTAATTTACCTTCGCGTTTGAAGAATGAACCGGGAATACGGCCTGCTGAAGCAAATTTTTCATTGTAATCAACTACCAGGGGAAAGAACGATTGTCCTTCCTTGGGTTCTTTGTTGGCAACAACGGTTGCCAGAATGATACAGTTGCCTTGGCGAACTGTTACGGCTCCGTCGGCCTGACGGGCCAGGCGGCCGGTTTCAATAGAAACCTCGCGTCCGCCCCCTATATCAAAGGTTACGCTAATTGGTTGAGAGAGCATACTAAAGATGTAGTTTAATGGTCGCTAATACAACCTGCATTAGGTGGGATATTGCGCAGGCAATAGCAGCAACCGGTTATTAAAACAACAAGTTCAGAAAAAAAGTATAGCAAAAACAACTATTCCCAACCGGAAAACAGTTGGGAATAGTTGTTTCTTATAATATACACTTATTTTCTGATACCAAGTTTTTCGATTAAAGCGCGGTAACCTTGCAGGTTATGTTTGCTCAGGTAAGTGAGCAGGCTTTTACGTTGACCAACCAAAGTCATAAGACCACGGTGAGTTGAAAAATCCTTCTTGTTTTGTTGAAGGTGTAAAGAAATCCCGTTGATGCGTTCTGTCAACAACGCAATTTGGCCCTCTACGGAACCAGTGTTTTTAGCATTGCCACCATATTGTGCAAATACGCTCGAAACTTTCTCTTTTGTTAAATAAGGCATCTCAATTTGTTTAAAAACTCCAAAAAAAATCTTCTTAATTTGCCGGCAAAGGTATGTAATAAATTATTATTGAGTGAGTAATATGGGGAAATTTTTTTTTGACAAAAGGCCTATTTTTGGCCTTTCCGGGTTACAGGTTGCAAGTTACAGGTTTCAGGGGGTTACTAATCCGGAACTCCGCCTGGTTCAGCATAATGCAATTGCACAGCGGTTTCAATAGTCGGCCCTGCAACATGAAACCCGGAACATGAAACCGTTTTTTTATAGTAAAATCATTAATTTTCAACCCAATATAAGTTACTAACCCTTTTCCCGGCCACATGAAACACCTCGTTTTCGCCGTTACCAACGACCTCAATTACGACCAGCGGATGATAAGAATTTGCACATCCCTGGCCGAAGGTGGTTATTCGGTAACCCTTATTGGGCGCCGCTGGGCCAACACTCCTGCCCTGGTTCCCCGTCCCTTCAGCCAAAAAAGGCTTTTTTGTTTTATCAAAACCGGCAAATTAAGCTACCTGGAGTATAACCTGCGGCTGTTCTTCTATTTATTATTTAAAAAGACCGATGCCGTATGCGCCATTGATCTTGATACCATTCTTCCCTTTTATTATATTTCAAAGCTAAAACGTATACCCCGGGTTTACGACGCCCATGAACTGTTTTGCGAAATGAAAGAAGTGGTTACCCGGCCGGCCATATACCGTATTTGGAAGTGGGTAGAAAAACACACCGTTCCCAACTTCAAACATGGGTATACGGTTAACGACGCGATAGCAAAGGAATTTCAGCGCTTGTACAAGGTACAGTATGAAGTGGTGCGCAACGTTCCGGTACTGCAACCACTTACCATACCCGATAAACCCGAAAAGTATATCTTATACCAGGGAGCTGTTAATGAAGGCCGCAGCTTTGAAACGCTGATACCGGCCATGAAATACGTAAATGCCCGGCTTATCATTTGCGGCGATGGCAATTTTATGCAGGCAGCCCAACAACTGGTACAGGAACATGGGCTACACGAGAAAGTTATTTTTAAGGGAAGAATACTACCCGCAGAACTTCGGGAATATACGTTACAGGCCTGGGCCGGGGTAACGCTTTTTGAAAATAATGGCATGAACAATTACCATTCCCTGGGCAACCGGTTCTTTGATTATCTGCATGCCGGCCTGCCCCAGTTGTGTGTGAAATATCCGGCTTACGAAGAAATAAACAATAAGTACAATATAGCTGTTCTTACTAATGACCTGCGGCCGGAATCGCTGGCCGAGCGGTTAAATGAACTATTGAATAACAAAAATTTATATTATCAATTGCAACAAAATTGTGTAAAGGCGCGCGAAGCCATCAACTGGCAGCAAGAGGAAAAAAAGTTATTGGAGTTATATAAAAACATATTCTAGCCAGTGGAAAAGCATTTACATATCATTTCATTCGACGTACCCTACCCTGTTGATCATGGCGGTTTTTTTGATCTTTTTTATAAACTGGTAGCGCTGTATCAGCAAGGCATCCGTATTCATTTACATTGTTTTGAGCACAAACGCAGCCAGCAGGAAGAACTGGAGCAATATTGTGCCGAAGTATATTACTATCCGCGCCAATGCGGCCATAAAGGCTTCTCGCACAAATTGCCTTATATAGTAGCCAGCCGTACCAATGCTTTGCTCGAAGAGCGGTTATTGAAGGACAGTTACCCCATTTTACTCGAAGGCGTACACTGTACATACCTGTTACAGGATGAGCGGTTCAACAACCGCAAAATGGTGCTTCGCCTGCATAATGTAGAGTATAAATATTATAAGCA
The DNA here is from genome assembly GCA_024809215.1 of Niastella sp. OAS944. Taxonomy (GTDB): domain Bacteria; phylum Bacteroidota; class Bacteroidia; order Chitinophagales; family Chitinophagaceae; genus Niastella. The sequence continues at coordinate 395,178 of JANUBW010000005.1, forward strand.
GTTATTTCATAGCAGCCATTCGCTTTTCAAAAAAATGTATTACCTCAACGAGAGCCGGCTGTTGAAACATTACGAAGAGAACATTGCCAATAAAGCCCTGGTACTTGCGGTGTCGGAGCAGGATACCAATACCTATCGCAAGGAATTTGGCGCCAAACAGGTGGCTACTCTGCCGGTGTTTCTTCCCTATACCCAAATATCGGCGCCCGAAGGTGTGGGTTGTTTTTGCTTATACCACGGTAACCTGTCGGTGAACGAAAACGAAGAAGCTGCCATTTGGTTAATGAAGAAAGTATTCAACGATCTAAAGGTTCCGTTGGTGATAGCTGGTAAAGGACCTTCGCCCAAACTTCAACGTATTGCCAATAAATACGGTAATGCCTGCCTGGTGGCCGACCCAAGTGAACAGGAAATGCAGGATATGATTGGCAAGGCGCAAATAAATATATTGCCCTCCTTTAATGCAACAGGGGTTAAACTTAAATTATTGAATGCGCTTTTTAACGGGCGGCATTGCCTTGTAAATGAAGCTACGGTTCAAAGCACGGGGTTAGAAAGTGCCTGCCATATAGGTACTAATGCCACTGCCTTTAAAAGCCAGATCATGCAATTGTACCGGCAGCCATTTGCAGAAGAAGAAATTCGTTTGCGGAAAACATTACTGCTTTCCACATTCGATAACAAACGCAATGCGCAGCGTCTTATTCAATGGATATTTTAGCATTGTCAATAACCCGTCCCCGTTCGGTGCGAACCGTGCGGGCGGGATATTTATTGATAACGATGTAGTCGTGGGTAGCCATTACAATGGCGGTACCATAATCGCGGCTGATGTGGAACAACAGCTGCATGATCTCGTCTGACGTTTCGGGATCGAGGTTACCGGTGGGCTCATCGGCCAGTATGAGTTTGGGCGAATTGAGCAGGGCGCGGGCAATATCAACACGTTGTTGTTCGCCGCCGCTTAGCTCAAATGGCATTTTAAAGCCCTTTGCTTTGAGGCCAACTTTATCAAGCACATCAAGGATCTTTTCGTCCATCAGTTTTTCATCCTTCCAGCCGGTAGCGCGAAGCACAAAACGCAGGTTGTCGTTCACATTACGATCGGTCAACAGCTGAAAATCCTGGAACACAACGCCCAGGTTCCGGCGCAGGAAGGGCACTTTCTTCCAGTCCATATCGCGCAGGTTAAAGCCAACTACAGTGCCATCGCCTTCTTTCAGGCGCAGGTCGCCATACATGGTTTTTAACAGGCTGCTTTTGCCGGTGCCTGTTTTACCAACCAGGTATACAAATTCCCCTTTTTGAACTCTGAAGTTTACGTCTTGTAAAACAAGGTTATTCCCCTGATAGATATTTACGTGCTTTAGGTCAATGATGTTCTCCTGCATACTGATCCGTTAAGTTGTAACAAAAATAAGCAATTCGCCCCAGTTATGGATTTTGTGTTATACCACAATTAGGAGTTTCAATGTTAATAAACTCAGCGATTTAGGGATTTTCAAGGTCAGCAAACCCAGCGGGTTATAGCGGGTAATTTATTGGTTAGCAACGGCCCTGGCAAGCCACTAATATATTGTTAATTTCTGATGAGTGCAATTTTAAGTTGACGAGTTAACTGGTTGACGGGTTAACAAGGCAGGCGCGCGGGCTATATAACCCCTGGTTATTTATAGGAGAATCCCTCCTATTCTTCATAGGAGAAAAATAGATATCCCGTAGATATCCCCTATATATCCCGTATATAACTCCTATATATCCCCTGTTTTATTAAATAGAAGTTATCTACGGCTTAGTACTATCATATCATTTAGTTGTTTATATAATAAGTATTGTTCATGCATTACGCTAACCTTTTACATTACCATTAAAACCATAGCATATGGCAAAGCTTGAGGGTACCATTCAGTTAACCGGTTCTGTTCAAAACCTGAGTTTTTATAAAATGCGGGGGTCAGACAAGATCATTATTCGCAGAAAAGGCGGCCCTTCAAAGAAGCAGGTAAAGAACGCAAAGAACTTTGAGAACACCCGCCGGAACAACATGGAGTTTGGCGGCCGGGCGCTGGCCGCTGCCACTATAAAAAGTTATTTGCACCCTTTACTTTTTTTGGCAGATTATAACATAGTAGGACCGCTTAACGCCCTGTTGCGCACCATTCAAAAAATGGATACCACCAGCGGCTGGGGCAAACGTCATGTACTTTTAACAAAACAACCCCGGCTGCTTGAAGGGTTTACCCTGAACCGGCGCTACCTGCTGGAAACAATTGTAAGAACGCCGGTCGTGTGCAATCTGCAGGGCGAACAGGTGCATATAGACCTACCAGCCCTGGTGCCCGGCATTAACTTTATGTCGCCCGGTAATTACCCATATTTCAGGTTTATTGGCACTGCCGGACTGGTGCCTGACATTTGTTATACCGAACATGGGTACATGCTTAAGTATAAAGAGAGATCATATTTTGAATATGCCCAAAGCGATTGGCTACCCGTAAATGCCCCTGCTTCTGCAAGCACCCTTATATTAAAGGGAATGCCGGCAAACAAGCCGGCCGATTGTAGTATCATGGTGGCGCTGGGTGTAGCTTTTGGGAAATTGAAGGGTGATACTATAGTTCCTGAGAAATATGTGGGCGGGGCTAAGGTGTTGATAGTGGTATAAAAAAGAAAGTTCCCCGCCGGCTGGCGAAGAACTTCCCTTTTATAATCAAAAAGAAATTATTTGATCAAATGCTTTGGCAGATCGCCAACTTCGGCACAACACACCTGGTCCATAACCTGAAGTAATTGCGTTTTCAGCATAGAGATCACGTGGTTACCCCCTTCATCGCCCAGCGCCGCAACGCTGTACATAAAGGAACGGCCCATAAAGGTAAAATCGGCGCCGGAAGCCAACACCCTGGCCACATCGGGGCCCGAACGCAGACCGCTGTCCATCATGATCTTTATTTTGCCTTTGTACTTGTCAACGATCGGGTACATTGAATGAATGGCCGACTCACCTGCATCTAACTGGCGGCCGCCATGGTTCGAAACAATGATACCATCCATGCCCAGCCTGATACACATTTCGGTATCGGCTTCGGTAGCAATACCTTTCACCACAATTTTACCTTTCCATTTATCTCGAATGGCAGCTACTTTATCCTCATTCAGCCGGCCCTTAAATGTACGGTTCATAAACAGCCCCAACTGCTTCATGTTCAGCCCTTTTGGCATGTAAGGCTTCAGGGTGGCAAAATTAGGCGTACCGTGAATAAGGGTTTTGAGAGCCCACTCAGGCCGGCCCATGATCTGAAGAATATTTCTAAGCGTCATGCGGGGCGGCATGGCCAGTCCATTACGAATATCCCTTGGTCTGAAACCAAAAGAAGGCACATCACTCAACAACACCAGCACGGGATACTGGGCTGCTTCCAACCGTTTTAAAATATCATCGCGCACCTCATCTTCGGCAGGATGGTACAACTGGTACCAGGCCCTGCCTTCGGTTATTTTACTAATAGATTCAATATCGGCAGTAGTAACGGTGCTAAGTATAAAGGGAATATTATGTTCAAGGGCGGCTTTGGCAAGAATTTGCGGAGAGTTGGGCCAAATAAGCCCCTGCAAACCAACGGGCGCAATACCAAACGGGGCGTCATATACATGACCGAAAAGCTCGGTTTTCAGGCTCGAACCGGTGTGTTTGCTCAGGTAATAAGGCGCTAATTCCACCTCCCTGATCTCGGCCGTGTTCTTATACAGGTTTACATCTTCATTACATCCGCCGTCGAGGTATTCAAAGGCAAATTTTGGGATTTTTCTTTTGGCTTTGTCTCGTAGGTCTTCAATGGAAGGATAACTGGTATTATACTTCACCTGGGCAACTTGTTTACTCATTGACGATTTGGTTTCAAATTGCGCAAAAATAGTTCATTATTACAGGAGTGCATCCTGCTCCTTATGCCTTCTATTAATATTTTTATTCCTTATTAATGAGCAAATTATCTTTACCCCATGTTCGATTTTCGATTAAAAGTATTTTACACCGTTGCCCGCAGATTGAATTTTACCAAAGCGGCGGAAGAGTTGTTTATTACCCAACCGGCGGTAACAAAACATATCCACGAAATAGAAACCTACTACAAGACCCAGTTATTTCAACGCAATGGAACTAAAATAAAACTTACGTCTGCAGGCACGGCCCTGCTGGCGCATACAGAACAACTCTTCGCAATTTATCGCAATATAGAAGTTGACCTGGCGGCCATCAATGAAAATGTAAAAGGAACGCTGCGGATTGGCGCCAGTACCACCGTGGCGCAATATGTATTACCTAAGTACCTGGCTTCGTTTAAACAAAAATTTCCCGATATAAAAATTGCCCTCACCACTAATAATACCGAGTACATTGAGAATGCCCTTATCGCTAACAAAATTGATTTCGGCATTATAGAAGGCCAGTCGAAACGTCCACAACTTAAATATGCCACCTTTTTAAAAGATGAAATGGTGCTTTGCACCCGTGTCGGCAATCCTTTACTTAAAAAGCAATCTGTTCCCCTGGCGGCATTAAAGGAGTTACCTCTGCTGATGCGCGAGCAGGGTTCCGGCTCACAGGAAGTAATTGCTGCTGCATTGAAAAAGGCAGGTGTAAAGATGGCACTGTTACAAGTAGAAATGATACTTGAAAGTACAGAAAGCATTAAATCGTACTTAGGCAGCTCCGATAGTTTTGCTTTTCTTTCCATTCACTCAATAGTAAAAGAACTTAAAAGCAATGAGCTTACCATTATCGACATAAGAGATTTGCATATAGAACGCGCATTTTACTTTGTAAAACAGCAGGGAGATAATCAGTCCCTAACCGAACTGTTTATGAAATTCATATCCTCTAATAACTTTAAGTTATAGCACATTAATAGTATTCATTTCTCTTTCGCTCATCCGTTTGTGAACTTTGTGCCATGGAAACGGAAAATGTTACACCGAAAGAAGAACGTAGATTTTTAGACAAACGCATTACTACCCGGGAGCTGATCTTTTTACTGGCACTGATCTTTTGCATCTCGCCAGTTATCAGTGCACCCCTGGCTTTATTATTAGGTTTGATCATTGCACAATTTGTTGGCCACCCCTATTTGCATTTAAATCATAAGGTATCGCATTTGCTTTTGCAAACCTCAGTAGTGTTGTTAGGGTTTAGGGTGAATATTACTACTGCTTTACAAACCGGGAAAGAAAGCATACAGATCACTGTATTTACTATTGCAGGCACCTTGCTTATGGGCTACCTTTTAGGCAGGCTTTTTAAAATCAATAACAAAACTTCATTTCTTATTGCTGCTGGAACCGCTATTTGCGGCGGAAGCGCCATTGCCGCCATATCGCCCGTTATAAAAGCAAAAGAAAAACAGATAAGTATTGCGCTTGCTACTATTTTCATTTTAAATGCCAGTGCACTGGTGTTATTTCCGATGATAGGCGCTTACCTGCATTTAAGCCAAACGCAATTCGGACTTTGGTGCGCCATTGCCATACACGATACCAGTTCTGTTATAGGCGCAGCCGGCAAGTATGGCGCCCAGGCATTGGATATTGCAGCAACGGTAAAACTTACCCGGGCATTGTGGATTGTTCCGCTTGCGTTTATCAGCACCTTCATTTTTAAAAACAAGGGAACAAGGATAAAGGTCCCCTGGTTTATTGGGTTATTTGTAATAGCTATGTGCCTGAACACATTCTTCCCGGCTATACAGCATTACAATAATTATATCTTAAACATTTCAAGATCGGTCTTGACCGTTACACTGTTCCTGATAGGTTGTGGGCTGAGTGGTAAATCGGTGCGACATGTTGGGTTAAAACCGGTACTGCAGGGGCTTATTTTGTGGCTGATTGTTTCGGTGGGTACATTGGCAGCAATTTTATACTTATAAATTTGTTAAGGAGCTTTTAGCCATTGAGCTTTTGTGTTATATTGGCCAGGCATTACAAATACTTATGTTGAATATTGACGCTGATACATTCAGAAAGAATTTATTACTAACACAACTGTATTGCGATATACAAGAGCGTAATATAGTTGTCAATGAAGCATTGACCGATGTAGCGTCTGTATTCAGAACTATTATTCCCCAGATCGATGGGGTGGAAGTAATTGAATTCGGCATTGAAGAATTTCAAACGGGCAATGACACTGACAAAGAGATGGTAAAATCTGCGCGCTGGACAATTGATCCGGTTGTTGAAGGTGAATACATCAATACGTTTTTCCGAGATCAAATGGCATACAAAGAAAAATGTCTGAAAGGGTTAGCCCCTGACGCCAAATACAAAGGCCGTATTGTTGTTACACAGATTGACGCTACCGATGTTGACGGGGTATGCGAATTTGAATCTTATTATTTGTTCGACCTGTATGACCTGCCTCCGATCGATACATGGTTTTATTTAACGGAAATTGCTGAGACCAGGCTGCTCTTTGCCTGGATACCCGATGCCTATTGTGGGTGGGTTGATAACGTTATTTTGGTCAATCGTGTTGGCGGTGTTGGCTGGTTCGAAAAAATGTACCCAACTTATCATAAATGGCTAAACGAATATTAATAACCAAACTAACCTCATTATTACTTATTGCCGTAATTGTAATAATATGAAAAAGGCCTATTTCCTTATTGCATTCCTTATCGTGCTATTGATAGCATTGATTTACTTCTTCGGCTCTGCCGCAAGCGTTGGGCCTGGCTGGCATACTACTGTATATCCTGCTTACTACTCCTGGGTGCTGGTAATAATAATGACCCTGTTTTTTGCAGTGATCGGATATTGGTTGTATTTGAAAACGATCAGCAAATTAAACTGGATATTGTTTATTATTTACTTTCTGGCAACCACTTCAACTTATTTCTTTATCAAGTTCCCCGCCGTACTATTAAAATACCGGCAATACAACCAAGCAATGTTTGAAAATGCCCGAACAATAATTCAACTCTTACCTATAGCCACCTGGGTTCTTATAATTACGCAAATTCTACTTGTTGGCTATATAGCAGCATTAGTAATACTTCGCAAAAAACGAGTACAAATTTAACGCCCGGCAATTCCACATTAAAAGGAAACCGCCGGGCGATTAAATATCTTCTATACTACTTTTTCACCTTCCCCATTGCATATTGAATTCCTCCCCATAAATGTTGCAGATACAACGGGTCGGCATAAGATTCGTCGGTATGGCCTAATGCGGTATAAAACGCGCGGCCACCATCGTAGTTATGATACCAGGCCATATAATGGCTGGCCCCGTTGGTGCCACCAGTATAGGAACTTTCGTCAATAGTAATTAATACGTGCAGGTCGGTGGCCACATACCTGAAATTGTACCACTCATCGGTACGCTTCCAGGGACGGGGTAAATGTTTGGTAGCAATGTTCGTACTGTCGTTGATCGCCAGCACAGCCTCCTGAATTTTCGGATGTTTTACAAAATACGCACCTACCAGGTTGCCATACCAGGGCCAATCGTATTCTGTATCGGTTGCCGAATGTATGCCAACAAAACCGCCACCGGCCTTAATGTACTGTTCAAATGCTTTTTGCTGTTCGTCGCTCAGCACATTGCCGGTGGTGTTTAAAAAGATCACGGCAGCATATTTCTTTAAGTTGCTGTACACAAACTTTGTTGAGTCGGTAGTAGCATCCACCTCGAAATTATATTTCAGCCCAAGGTCCTGAATGGCTTTTACACCCACATCGATGGACTTATGATGGAAACCAGCCGTTTTTGAGAATACGAGCACTTTGTCTTTTGCCAGGGAAACTATTGTGAAGGATAATAAACAGAATACAGTTAAAACTACTTTCATATGGGCCGCTTTCGTTGTCTTCATAATATGATTATTTTTTACATATCTATCCGGTGCTGAAAGATACAGAGAAGTCGGAATTTGCGCTTGAAAAGTTGCATAACAGTAATGAAAAGGGTGAGTCGCTTTTGCAAAGCGGCTCACCCTGGCACATTCCGGGTGAGTTGCCCTTAAAGGGCAACCACCCGGTTTTTATCTATTCGTTTGAGAGCTGTACGTGCTCTCAAAGATCTTATCGGCATTACCGGCTTCAAACCCTTCGCGTCGGTGTTCTCGCCTAATCTGGTCTTTGGGCAAATGCGCATATTGCGGCAAAATGCGCCGTTCGGCAAATTCAATATATGAACCTGAAATGGAATGCACATCGCCACCGGCAAATTGAGCATCTATCATTTCTGCCACTGTTGAGCTTTGTAGTAAACCACCATCGGGACTGGTCTTTATTTTCCCGCCTGCATTGTTCAGCGTAAATCCATTACGCTCGAGAAACTCATTGAATTGGGCAATGGTATTATATCCATCCTTCAGGTTATGTACGCTAATGGTAAAATGGTTAAGGTAATACCGGTTGTAAATAACCCAGGCCGCATACTCACTTTGTTTACCCAACGTTTCAAAATCGCTCCATGTGGGTAACCGCCACAAACCGCTGTGCAGGAACTGATCTACTGCGTGGGCATCATCGAGATTGAGCCGATCAACGGGATCGGCAGTAACTTCGTTTGTATAGCTGGTTATTATCTGCTGTACTTCGGGCGACAGGTCCTTTACCCGCAGTTCGCTGATAAATATTCTTGGGTATTGAGGCGAAGGCGGTGCATACCAATATGCATCCAATTTCTTTTCAGCAAAATGATAATAGTCGCGCTTATGATAACCATAATGTAAAAAGATCTTTTCCAACGACTGGATGCCCAGGTGCGGCACACCCATTGTTCTAAATGCAATATGGTCATTTTCAATATCGGCCGCCTGCTGTATAATATTCTCCTTTATCATGGCATTGATAATGGATGATACATCGGGAACGCGTTCTTTGTAGCGGGACATAAGTCCGTCCAGTACTTTATCTAGTGTTGAAGACATAATTAAGTTCGTTGATTGAATGTAAATGGTGCCGGTTGCCAGGTACCGGTTACCGGGGAATACAAAAGCCTTGTAGGCCGCGCCCCTGGCAACCGGAAACCGGTAACAGGTAACAGCTATTGATTCTTTGCATACAAGCTACCATTCTTCGTTTTAAGAAACTTCTCAAATGGTATTTCTTCCTGTTTAATAAATCCTTTCTGCGGTAATTCTTTATTGGCAACCATTTCAACAACGGCGGCTACAGAGGCGGCGGTGGTCCATGAAATGGCGCGCCATTCTTTACCATTAATAGTAATAGGATGGTATGCCTGGTAAAATTCTTCGCGGGCCAGCTCCTGCCCTTTCCAGCCTTCTACTACCGCATAAACATATACCACATCTTCCCGCACCGGCGGTTTGGCTTCTGTTAGTATTTGTTCAGTTAGCTCACGCTTGTCTTTCAAAATCAGTTCATATAATAAAAAACGCATCAGGCGGGCATGACCGGGATAACGAATGGTTTTATAGTTAAGCGTGTCTACTTTTCCTTCCAGGGTTTCGCATAATGTACCTAAACCACCACTGGTGCTAAACGCTTCAAACTCCTGCCCTTCAATATTTATCTGTTCAATACCATCGAGCGAAGGCACCATTTTACGAATACCATTGTGTATCACTTCGGCATCGTTTATATATTCATTTATAACACCGGCCGGCGACCAGGTGAAAGAATAAGCCATTAATCCATTGGGATAACGAGGTAAGGCGCCCACACGCAACTCTACATCGCGCAATTTGGTAAACCGATGACAGAGATCGGCACCAACGATACCAATAAAACCAGGGGCCAGTCCGCATTGCGGCGCCATAACACCTTTTGAGGTTTCAGCCATTTTACGAATAGCGCTGGTAGTGGGTACATCTTCAGTAAGATCGAAATAATGAATGCCCGTCTTAAAGGCAGCTTCTGCAACCGGCAGGTTTAAATTGTATGGCAAACACGACACCACTGCGTCTTGTTTACTCAACAGGTCTTCGATAAATTTTGTATCCTGAATATTTCCGGTTACTATTTTAAACGGAAGACCTTCGGGCGCCTTTTGATCAACACCGGTAACAGTAAAAACATCATTCAGCAAAGTGGCTACCAGCGAACCCACTTTACCCAGTCCGATAACGGCAATATTTTGCATAACTTTTTATGAGTTAATTAAATAATTAAAATATAGCTTAATCAACCAGCCTAAAGGCCTTATGTCAATTAAATATAAGCAACAAATTAGAATAGAAATGTACTAACAACATGAAGACTATGGCACGTTGGCACATGCACTTCGCAGAAAAGCGAGGTAGGAGTAGAATATTTTTACATGTTCGTTCACCAGGCGAATATATTCAAAGCTGCTTAAAACGCCAAATGCAGAAAAACGCAATTAGTGAAGAATAACGACAATTCGCGGACCTGTATTTGCTTTCAGCTTTAGGCTTTAAGCTTTCAGCTGTATTTACAAATCCGCATACATCTTCTTCAACCCCGTCTTAATATATTCAGGCAAATTCATTTGTTGCGCCACCTGCTTAAAGAAGGCGCTATCGCCTGCTACGGTAAGGGTATCGAGTTTTATTGGAACTAACACATCGGCAGTAATTTCCATGGGCGCTATCTTTTTAAATGGCAGGCCATGTTTTGCCATGGGATCAAAGTTAGGCCGCACCGCTTCGCCCTCATCTTCATTATGATCGAGCACCAACACCCATTCGGGTTCGGCATTCGCTTCGGGCTGCGCTTTTAGTGGTACCAGAAAACGATTTCCCTGTTTATCTAACATACCACGTAACGGCAACGAATTATTGGCCAGTTTTCGAATATTAAGCAAACCATCTTTCATCCGTTTTGTAGCGGCTGCTAAAGTAAGGCCACTTACTACCGGGTCTTGCGTTGTTTGTTTCAGGTTAAATAATTTCGCTTTCTTGCCAATGGTCTTTTGTTCCATACCACTGCCACCAAACTTTCGCATCAGTGTAGCATCACCAAAACGCGGCGTTCCATTTACAACAACCAATGCTATACTTTTTTCCGATGCCTGTAACAGCGTTTTAAACGGATCGCTCCCCTGCCCGTTTATTACTACCACATCGGCCCGTTTACCTTTTTCGAGTGTGCCCAGTTCTTTATCCCATTTTATAATACGGGCAGCGTTGATGGTGGCCATAGCCACAAGCTCATAATCGCTGAACAACTTACCATTTGCTTCATTGTATAGCTTTGCCACCTTTAATTCGCCTAACATATTCTTGCTGCCGCTGGGGCTCCAGTCGCTCCCCAATGCAATGGTAATACCGCTTTCTTTGGCGCTTTTTATATCAGCTGTTTGTCCGTATAACAGCAGGTTGCTGAATGGCGACCATACCATGCTGGCGCCTTTTTGTTTCATAACGGTATAGTCCTGCTTTTGCAGTGCAACACAATGTATACCGGCCAGCGACGGACCAATGGCCCACTCCGTTTCGTTGAACTTTAGGTTTTCGAAATGTTTGCGGGCCGATGCATTGGTGCCTTCGCTTAAATGCAGCAACATGCAGCTGCTTTTTTGTATTTGCTTCGAGAACTTTTCGGCATCGCGGGCAACGATATCAGGAATATGTGCATCAACGTTTGGCAGACCGGCATCGCCGGATTCTTCCACATTGCGCACTATACCCCGGTAATACTTCTTAATACCTGCATTGCTGAACAACATAATTCCCTGTGAAGTAGTAACACCACCGGCCAGGCATTTACATTCAACATACCTTACAATCGCTTCTACATATCCTTTAGTTTTTCCCAGCAGGTTCATGGGATAACTAATGTTCTGTTTATAGGGATCAATACCGCTCCATTGTGCCCGGTTATCGTATTTCTTAGGCACATTCCACATGGGCAAACAGTTATAGCTTAAGTGATTGTGCAACTCAATAAACCCGGGAAAAATAGTGCCCCTGGTTTTGTACACCGGTATATCTGTTAACGCTTCCGGTATTGGCTTGCTATCGGGGATGATGGCTTCAATACGTGCAGCATTGATAAAGATAGTGCCTTTAATAATTTCATTGGGACCGGCCATGGTAACAATAGTACCATGTAAGCCATACCGTGCGCTTTCGAGCGGGTCTATTGGGGGCTTTGAAGGTTTGTTGGGCATATCAGCTGAATTTGGGGGCTTTCCATTCAAGGGTGTGTCGGTCGTCGGGTGAAGGTCTGCTAACACTGTTCATACCACGATTCTTTCTAAAGAAGGCATCGTTGCCAAACCAATCGGGTAAACCAAAAGGCAGATCGAGGTGTGGAATGGCCGCATAATCCTGCTCGGCAAACTTAGCGCCATATAAAGGCAGGTTGGTAGTTGCGCCATCATCGGGTGTAATAATATCACGCAACCCGGTTACCACGCGGTTCCAATCGGTAAGCATTTTCTTTTCGCCTGCTGCACCACCGGAGTGATAGCTGGGGTGATAAGTTTCAAACACCTTGATGTTACCTTTTGTATCCCATAACTGCACCGCTTTTTGTGCAACAGCGCCAAAGGCCACCACGGCTTGCAGCGAAGGCTTTTTCAGCATGTTGAATAACTTATTACGCCAGGCGGTAAGCTCCGGGCGGCTTATGAGTTTTATGCCATCGCTAAGATGGCTGGGGAATAATGCATACGCAAATCCATTAAGGCAAACATATGATTGGGTAAGACCAATTTTATTCAGAAAGCCCTGTACCCGCTGGCCGGCATTACCAACGAGGTTTCTGCCAGCTATACGTTCCGTTGGGCCGGGGTCAGAAGCAACACAAATGATCTTTGCACTGCCATCGAGCCGGCCACGATAAAATACCGGCCCCCAATCGTACCAAAAATGTTCTTTGATTGCATCATGATCGGGCAACGCGGCGAAGTGTTTAGCAAACGCAACACCAGGCCCTTTGTCAAATTGGAGCATTGTCTATTAAGTTTGACGGTGATAAAATGAAGCGGGTGCGGATGAAAAAATCAGTTACCGGTTACCAGTTACCTGTTGCCGGGAAATACAAATAGATTAAGGGCCGAGCCCCGGGAAACCGGAAACAGGGAACCGGGAACAGGTTCGCTAGTTCATTAAAAGATGTAGGCCGTGGATGGGAATCTTAGTTAGCTAAGCTACTAACTTGTTAGTTTTATTTCAACCGTAGTTTTACTGATTTTCGTTATGATATTAATGAAAACACCTATCAGTCATCGTTCCCCTTGCTTTCGAAAGAGCTGAATACGGCCGTGTTTGAGGTGGGCGTTCCGTTTGATGTAGCGTACATAGCATACATACAGCCTACAAAGCCACCAGCAGTTTGTGTGCTTAGGAATTTTGCATCAACACCTTCTTTTAACAGGCGCCAAACGGGGCTGCCTTTTTCGGCAAAGTAGAATGAATAGGCATCGCCGTTTGTTTGAATCCTTAACTGCAACGGAAGCTGACTGCTGGTTTGTATTTTAAATGTTTCTAACAATTGTGGTTTGCCGTCTGCACTACCCGGGCCTTTGAATAACTGTACTACCGGCTGGTTATTAACCATCGACTGACAGAGATAATAATAATGAGTTTCGTTTTGAAATACTATGAGGCCGGCCTTTTCATTTTCACTGGCTGGAGTAAACGATAACGCAGTAGCAGCATAACCGCGTAGATGCGATTGCCGGTAACCGATAAATGCAGGATTGCCTTTATCCTGCACCGTTAAAGGTTTTAGTTGCATAGTAAGCAACCCGGATACGCTATTGATGTGGTACCAGGGTTCACGCACTGTGCGTATAAACTGGTACCTGTTGCTTAGTGTAGTGGTTTTGAAATTATCTTTAAAATGAAAATCGGTGCTATAAGGCAATGGAGTTTTTGCACTAACGTTTGGAAAACTTATTTTAGCAGGCACGGGCTCATTACTGTTTAAGATGATGGGCCAGCCATCTTTCCATTCCACCTTTGTCATAAACGTTTCGCGCCCTGTATTGTAATGATTGCCGGTATAAGGCCGGCAACCAAGGAATACGGCGTACCAGTTGCCATCGCTGGCATTCACCAGGTCTGCATGGCCTGTTGATGTTACTGGGCGTTTGCGGTTGCCATCTAAAGTTCGCTGGGTAAGAATAGGATTGTCTTTATAGGGTTCATAGGGACCATCTACTTTTTTGCTGCGAAAGATCACTTCTGAATGATTAAACTCGGTACCACCCTCGGCACACATTAAAAAATAGTAACCTTCTTTTTTGAAAATATGCGGCCCCTCAATCCAAACAGGTTTCTTCGTAATATCTGTACCGCCGTTCACCAATAGTTTTTCTTCACCAGTCGTTTGCAGGGTTGCCAGGTCAACTTCGTATAGCCTTATGGTACGATGCCCATCGTATTGGGGTTTATTATCGGTGGCCTCGCTGTTATATACAATGTATGCTTTTCCGTTATCGTCAAAGAACATGGAAGGGTCAATACCTTTTACCGCTGGTAAGAACACAGGATTACTCCAGCCGTTCTTTGGATTTTTTGTTGTAATGATAAAGTTGCCGCCTTTGCCTACGTTGGTACAGGTAATGTAAAAAGTGCCTTTATAGAAGCGGATGGAAGGGGCATATAAGCCGCCATTGCCAATAGGATCGCCATCGAGATCGAGTTGTTCGGGCCGGTCCATGGCAAAACCCAGTTGTTCCCAATTCACCAGGTCGTTGCTTTTAAAGACGGGCAGGCCGGGATAATATACAAACGTAGAGTTTACCAGGTAGTAATCGTTGCCCGCCCGGCAAATAGATGGATCGGGATAGAAGCCGGCGAGGATGGGGTTGTTGACCTTTGCGGTTTGAGCCTGGAGTTGTTGACAGATAACCAGGGTTGCTAGAAGGATTCTTTTCATTGACAAGTAGTGGTAGTTCATGCTAATTTACGAAAGAAAGGGAAGACCTGTAGGTTCGCCATTTGAGCTTGCTTAATTATTAGGTTTTTGCGATCCTGACAGGTCGACTAATAGCAGACCTGTCAGGTCCAAGACAACATTCTAAAAATGCATGACCCGATGATGGACCTTACAGGTCTTGCCTATTAAACAAAAAACCTGTCAGAACAGGGCACGGCTTAGGCACTCTGCCCTAACAGGTTGGTTGCTCATCCCCCGTTTTTACTTTAACTGCAGCCCGGTAAGGAGCCCGGTGTATGCTTGTTTTTTATTATAACTTTCATCCCACAGCAAGGGGTAATCTTTTGTATGGTATGGTAACCGGTTGCGTAACCAGCTATCAGAATCGCTCACGCCCCACACGGTTATACCATAACGTTGCGCCTCTGGCACATTACGAATGTAGGATTCTGCCACATACTGATATTTAGCAGCCTGCTGCGGCAACATGGTTGGTGTTAAAACAAAATTGGCAGTCTCGGGATTGGTTTGTTCGCCCAGGTTCACACTTATATCTATCTCTGTGATCTTTACCAGCAAGCCTAATTGCGCCATTTTCAAAATGGCATTATCAATACCGGTAGTTGGCGTTTGGTAACTCATGTGCATTTGCAACCCTACCCCATGTATTGGCACGCCGGCTGATTTTAACCGTTTTATCAATGCAATAAGACTATCGAGTTTGCGGCCATTGCTTTCATGCGCATAGTCGTTCAGGAATAATTTAGCGGTTGGGTCGGCAGCATGGGCATAACGGAAGGCCTTGGCCACCATGCTATCGCCATTGGCTACTTTTTTCTTTGATGCGTCCCGGTCGCCCAGGTAATCGCCCCAAAAGAAGGCGTCGCTGGCACTGGTGCCGGAGCGTACAGCGCCGGTATCATCCAACGGTTCGTTCACCACATCCCAGGCATGTACCTTGTCTTTAAAGTGGGTAACCGAAGCTGTGATCCAGTTCTTTAAAGTGGTATCAACACGGTATTGTTGCAGGGCAAAGGTAGCACCCGAAGCGGGCGGATTGGCCAGGGTTACGCTTACACTGTCTACATAATAGGTATTGGGTATTTTACCCAAATCGAATACAACGCGTTTGCTGGTGCCATCAGCAGTAAATTTCCACTCATAAGGCGCCCAGCTTGTTGTAATTGAAAAGTTACCAGAATACTGAGAAGCTGCCCCAAGCATGGTCGACAGCCTGAACTGTCCGCCGGCAGCGGCAGCTTTAGCGTAAAAGCGAACTTTATATTCAGTGCCGGTTGTCGTGGTTATGGGATCGCTTGCTATTTGCAAACTCCATTCGTTGTTGGGACTAAGCGTAGGGGTTGCCGCTTTTAACGAAGTGCTACCCTCATACATTTCACCGGCAGCAGTGCCGGCACTTATGTATGCGGTACCATTCTTTATTTCCCAGTTAGCAAATGGCGTACCGCTGCCTGCAGCCTCAAAGGTGCCGTTTACCATAATACTGGGGTTCGGCGTTGCCACCCCTGCATTTACCAATGAGCGTAAATAATTACCATTGTTATTTTGGAACCAGCACAACGTATGCCCATATACATCTAAACCGGCAGCTTTCGCTTTGCTTACAAAATCATCGGCTTTGGCAAAGTTGTAAATGCCACCGCTTTGTACAATAGCCCCGTGTTTCATTACATAACCGGCAGTAACGTTAGAAAATTCCGATTTTATGATGTCGGCATATTTGCCACCGGCAATAAATTCTTCGTACCCAACGCCAACGCCTAACGGAAACGGTGCTGCGGACTTCAGGGTAAGGGAAAGATCGGCATCGATGGTATCGGGATCGTAATTAATATCTTTCCGGCAGCTTGCAATGCACAACGCAACCAAAGTGCCAGACCATAATATATTAAGTAGTTTCATTGTAATACGTTTTGTTGTTATCAGTTCTTTTCCCAGGCAAACCGCACATTATCGATATTCGCTTCCATTGGATTGCTCTTATTGGGAAAATGGAATTTCACGGTGATTATTTTAGAAGGCGTTGGCGTTGTTGAACCGCCGCCGTAACTATCGAGCATTTCCGTTAGCGGAATGGCAATGGTATTCCAGCCCGTGCCATTTATACTAACAGTCTTTGCATAATTGTTTTTGGGTGAAGTAGCCACTTCTTCAACAATCGCCTGAATTTGGGTACCTGTTTTGCCGTTGTTATTTATATCGAACTTAAGAATGGTTTTTTCTTTTGCAGATGTCATACCAAACGTTTTATCGGCGGTAGTGTTGGGGTATGTTGAAATGCCGCCATAACCAGCCGTGCCCGATTGGTTAGAGATCATTTTTATAAAGTTGCCCGATAAAGGATCGGGATTAGAGCTGGCAATCGCTTTTCCGGTTATATCGCCATAGCCATACCAGGAGTTGCCATTGGGACTTAAACCTGCGCCATCAAAATCGGCTATCAGGTAAGCTCTTTCTCCCACGGTAAGCGCACCGGCGCTGTATGATGTGCCGCCTGCAGTTACTACTGACAGCAATCCTGAAACTGCGCCTACAGGGATAACTATTTTCGTGGTGAACCGGCTCGAAGAATCTATTATGATCGCTTTCTTGGTACCAATATAAATGGCGTTTATGTTTACAAACATTTTACCGGTAATGGTTATGGTATCGCCGGGCGGCGCATTACCTGGTGTAAAGCTGTTGATAGCCGGTGCAGGCTGCAACACGGTAAAATCAACGGTTGACGTTATACCGGCCCTGTTGGTAATAGTAATGGGTTGCGAACCATAGCGGGCATTTGTTGGCACCGTTGTAAATAACGAACCCGATGTATTGAACACCGAACTGAACGAGGCAACTGTTGTGTCGAATTTTATCGATACAATATCATCCATATCGCTTCCGGTGATAGTAATAAATGTTTCGGGTAATGCCGAGGCCGGACTTACCGATAAATTACCGGGTGTATGAACTGTTTCATCTTTTTTACAACCTGTATATAGTGTAGTTGCCAGTGTGCAAAGCACTGTACAAACTAAAATATGTTTCTTCATATTGGCCAGATTTTCTGATTAATAATAACCAACTGGGTTTTCTGCCAGTTTGGGATCTATATCTATTTCCGATTGTGGTATAGGGAACAACAACATATTGGCGGTTACATTGATCTTATTGGTAATAACCGGACCGCTGCCGCACCAGCTATCGAACAAGCCTCTTTCGGTATTGCTTAACCTTAGTAATGCCTGATCCTGTGGCAAACGCAATATGTCGTACCAATACTGGCCTTCAAAGGCAAACTCCAATCGTCTTTCCC
The DNA here is from genome assembly GCA_024809215.1 of Niastella sp. OAS944. Lineage (GTDB taxonomy): Bacteria > Bacteroidota > Bacteroidia > Chitinophagales > Chitinophagaceae > Niastella. The sequence continues at coordinate 413,320 of JANUBW010000005.1, forward strand.
TTAACAGATCATCGGTTGTTATGGAGGTTACAGGCAAACTACTTAAACCGGCCCTTGTACGTACCCGCATAAATTGCGCAATGGCCACGGGATCGCTGGTAGAAGTACCATTGCCTATTTCTGCTTCAACATAAGTGAGCAATACATCGGCATAACGGATCATATACGTATTTATTCCGGTGCTCATATTATAAGCGCCGCCGGTAGCCGCATTGTCTTCATAATTACCAACCACGTATTTTTTAACATTGGCGCCGGTCTTCGATTTACAGCTGGGATAAGTATAACCACCTTTTGCAGTCAGCAACTCCGGATAATAATCATTGGCGCGCATATAGGTCACTTTTCTACGAGCGTCACCAGCGATGGAATCGCGTTGCAGATCAATGCTGGGTTTAAAACTTCCCCAGCCATCGGTGCTACCCGTTAATTCCTGGCCATAGGGTGCGCAATAAGCCTGGGTAACATTGCCGGTACCGTAAGCCCCATCGGCATTACTGGCCACCCATTGCAGCGCAAAAATGCTTTCCTTATTATTATTGTTACGGGTGTAAAACAGGTCTTCAAACTTCTCAACTAAACCGTAACCATAGGTGCTTTCATTGCTGATGAGCTCCCAGGCCTTGGCTTTTGCTTTGGCAAAATCGTCCATGGTAAGGTATACTTTTGCCAGCATTGCTTTAGCAGCGCCGCGTGATACGCGACCTTTGGCATTTGATCTCACCGGCAATTGCGTTTCCGCAGCCTGCAGGTCGCTGATGATAAACTTGTACACGTCAGCAACCAGGTGCCTTGGTATTTGATAGTTCTGCAGGTAATTGTTCGCTTCTGTAACTATGGGTACGGCGCCATAATTGCGCACCAGGTAGAAATAAGCGGCCGCCCGCATAAAATGACATTCGCCAAGGGCGGTTTTAACCGTACTATCGGGCAATACCGCTGCATTGTTGTTAACATTGTTTATAATGGCATTGGCCTGCCCCACTACAGCATATAACGCCGCCCAGCCTTTGGCGAGGTATTCATTACTCTGGGTTACGTTCATATTCTGAAACTGCGTCATGGCCGTATTGGCATCGCCGGTAGAGTTACCGCTATATACATCGCCAATACTCATGCTATAGGTACAGTTAAAATTGAACCAGGGCGCATTGTACATAGTTGCCGTGGCAGCCTGCACCTCAGCCGGGGTCTTAAAGAAAGTTTCTGTAGTATATTGTCCTTTGGGCGTTCCGTCGAAAAATGATTTCTTACAGGCAGTTCCAAATACCGATACTGCCAGCACAACTCCACAAGCCCGGGTTATATTTTTGAAATTTGGCTTCATCGTTCGTTTGTTTTTAGAATTCAACATTAATACCGCCGGTAATAGTTCTTGGCACGGGATAACGACCCAAATCAATGCCACTGAGAAATACGTTGCCGTTAACCGGGCCCACTTCAGGATCGTACCCCGAATAGTCGGTGAACGTGTATAGGTTTTGTACAGAAACGTATGCGCGGATCCTTGAAATGTATTTAAACCTTTTTTGCAGTAATGGAGAAAAATTATATCCCAGGGTTATATTCTGAATTCGCAGGTAAGTGCCATCTTCGATAAAGCGGTTTGAAATACCCCCATTCTCATTCGGATCGGCATTGGCGTAACGCGGCATGGAAGTGTTGGTGTTCTCAAACGTCCAGCGGTCTTTTACCGAGGCCATCTGATTGCCCGAACTGGCCGACATGCCTTCACCCCATACACGCGTATAGTTGAAGATATCGTTGCCGTATGTACCGGTGATAAATATGGTAGCGTCGAAATTCTTATAGCTGAGGTTATTGGTAAAACCAAAAGTGAATTTAGGATTAGGATTGCCAATGATCACACGGTCGTCACCGTCAATGGCACCGCTTTTATCCTGGTCTCTATATTGTATATCGCCTAAATAAGTTCCGTTCTTTGCATTACGATCATTGCCCGAACGAATGGCTGAAGAATACAATTGTTCAGGTGTTTGAAAAAGCCCTGCCGTTTCATACCCATAAAACAATCCAACAGCCTGGCCAACCACCGTTCTTGTAACGGGCGGGTTACCATTTACCGACAATACCTGGGTAATGTTGCTTGTTTGGCTGTTGAGCTCCTTAACAATATTCTTGTAATGTGAGAATACCAGGGTGCTTTTCCATTCAATTTTCGATTGTTTAGGTGTATGATAAATGAAAGAGATATCGTACCCTTTGTTTTGCATCTTACCAAAGTTTACATAAGGTGCGGCTATACCGGCGGTACCACTGTTGGGGATACCCGTACCGGTAAATGTGGGATATGTTGCAGCAAACAGGAATTTATCACTGATCTTATTGTATACATCTACCGTGATCTCAAACTGGCGGGCAATACCAAGGTCTATACCAAAGTTGGTTTGCGCCTGGTGTTCCCAGGTAACGTTGGGGTTGGCATAATTGCTAACGTATTGACCCAGGCCGGTACCAAAGGCCGCTGAGCTGGCAAATGCAGGGCTCAGCGCCGAACCATATACATAGTTAGGTACATTCTGATTACCTATTTCGCCATACCCGGCTCTTAGCTTCAGGTAATTGACAGTTTCGAATTGTTTAAAGAAGTCTTCGTTTGAAACCGTCCAGGATGCTGACAAACCAGGAAAATAACCAACCTGGTGACCCGGTGCAAATTTGGAAGTTCGATCGCGGCGCAGATTGGCAGTAAATGAATACCTGTTATCGTAGGTATAAATAATACGGCTGAAGTACGACTCCTGGGTGTTTTGCGCCAGGTTTTGTGATGAACTGGCAGTTGTAGGATCACCCAGGTTCAACGAGTACAACTCATTACTGGCAAACTTCGAACGCGCCGAAAGCGTTGTATTCGACATATACTTCTGCGCCTCCTGCCCTATCATTACCGAAAGGTCATGTTCTTTAAATCTTTTTTGCCAGTTCACTACATTGCGCCAGTTCCAGTAAGTGGTTTTACCGTTCTGCACTTTATACGTGTTCAATTCATTAATTGAACGGCCCCAGGTAAAAGTGGGCATAAAGGCATCGCTTAAGTTCCAGTTTAGATCGCTACCGAAATCACTCCGGAAGGAGAAGTCTTTTAAAAAGATCGCTTGTACGTAGATGTTGCTTTGTAATTTATTCTTGGTAAGCAGCGTGTGCCAGGTGGTTGCCTGTGCAACGGGGTTACCGCCGCTCATAGCGCCCAAACCGGTGATATCGCTAGGCCCGCCATAGGTGCCGTCGATATTTTTAACCGGCACATCGGGCGATTGCTGAATGGCCATAGCGATCACATTACCATAACTGTTGTTTGAGTTATTGGTGAGGGTGATCTTTTGTTCGGTACTGCCATAAGTACCATTGATGCCTAACTTTAACCAGGGTTTTATTTGGTTATCGATGTTAACACGAATGGTTTTACGCTTGAGGCCTGAACCAATGATGGTACCTTCCTGATCATAATAGTTGCCCGATACATAATAGGTAGTACCCAGTTTACCACCCGACAGTGCCAGCTGGTAGTTTTGAACGGCAGAAGACTTGAAGATCTCGCGTTGCCAGTCGGTACCCGAACCTAACAGATCAACATTGTTGTATTGAGGTTGCCGCTCCTGTCCAATGAAATCGGCAATGCTGTTCTTATAAGAAGCATATCCTTTCAGATCAAGCAGATCGAGGTATTTTGAAACGGAAGCAACACCATAATAAGCATCAAAAGTGATCTTACCATCACCCGCCTTACCTTTTTTAGTGGTGATGATGATAACCCCATTGGCGCCCTGGTTACCATAAATAGAAGTAGCCGATGCGTCTTTCAGAATGTCGACCGATAAAATGTCGCTTGGGTTTAAATAGGCCAGCGCACTCATATTCGATTCGTTATCGCCTACGAATGAAATAGCGTCTTTATTGAAGTTGCCATTGAGGGGAACTCCATCAATAACATATAGCGGCTCGGTACCACCAAAGGTAGAAATACCGCGGATCTTTACCGAAACTCCACCGCCGGGTGCACCTGAGTTTTGGGTAACGGTAACGCCGGAGGCTTTACCCTGCAACATTTGATCGATACCGGTTTGCGGCAGGTTCTTTAAGTCTTCGGCTTTTATTGAAACTATAGAACTGTTTACATCTTTACGTTTTTGGGTGCCATAACCAATTACCACTACATCATCGAGGTTGGCGATCTGCGGTTTTAGAATGAACAGGAATTTTGTTTCCTTTCCAATGGTCACCTCCTGTTTTTCGTAACCAACCGCAGAAATGATCAATACTTTATCGTCGTCGTTTATATTAAGTTCAAACAATCCCTCTTTATTGGTGGCAGTACCCCTGCTGGTGCCTTTTATTTGAATGTTGGCGCTAACGATAACGTTACCATCTTCTGCTACCACCTTACCCGTAAGTTTTCCCGGCGGTGGGGCTGTCAGCGCTTCATAGCCCGTATTTTCATCAAACAAGGCATTATCACTGGCGGCAAGGCTTTGCACCGTTGTCGTATTATTTAAAAAGATATAGCCATTCTTATCCATTTCGTAGCTGATGTGCAATGGCGTAAGCACCTGGCCCAGAAAATCGGCCAGCGGTTTATCTTTCACACTAATGGTAATACGGCGGTCGCTTTGAATGATCTCCCGGCTGTACAGGAATTTGGCGCCGGTCATTTTGCTTACATCTTTGAGTACCGATTTCAGCTCTTTGTTTGACACTGAAATGGTTACATTTTTGGCCAGCACATCCTGTGCAGTGGTTACTTTGGCAAGGCTACAAAACGAGGTCAGCAACAGCAAGATCGGGATAGCAGATACTTTCATAATGGCAGTCACTAATGAAAAAATATTTTTCATAAATTGCAATCCTTGGTTTTAATAGTAATTGAAATCAACGGCCTGTATCACACTGTGCAAATAGCAGATACAGGTATTAACCGGAGGCTTGTAATGGGCCAACATTACAGGCTTCCTTTTTTATCCCTCTACGGGGAGGGAACTACAAGCAATAGTTAGAGGTTACATAAGAAGGTAATTTTGGTTACTTAATTAGTTTTTAGTTCTTAGTTTTTAGTTCTTAGTTTTTAGTTCTTAGTTTTTAGTTCTTAGTTTTTAGTTGGCAGCAGTTAGTCTGTCAGAGTATGGATCAACCTAATATCTTTAAGCCTTCTTTGTATTCATTAGCACAATCACATTAGCTAATTATCACATTAACCTTTACATCCTTTGGAACTAATCACCACGGTTCCATCAATCACTTCATACGTTGCATTAATGATCTTACAAATGATGCGCAGCTTTTCATAAAACGGCTCATTGCCCAGCGAGGCCGAAATGGTGCAGGAAGCCAGTACTTCATCGTCGAGCAGCATGGGTACACCATACGCCGACTGTAAAGTCTTGAACACCTCAGTGGCGGGGGTATCGTCAAAATCAAAATTGTAAGTGGTTTGGTTTGCCAGCGCCGGTTTTTCGACCAGCGATTTATTCATTTGCGCATTCAAAATATCATAGATCACCTGTTGGTTGGGCGTTACCACCATTCCTTTTAAAGTAGTGGAACCGGCATCGGTACTGGTAAAGTTCTCACGTTTGAAAACAGATACTTTTCCTGTTTTCACCACCACACTGGCAGTTTCGGCTTTTGTATTTGCCTTTACATAAAAGCTGGTGCCTAATACTTTTGTTACAATGGTTTGGGTGTATACTATAAAAGGGCGCTCAGGGTTCCGGGTTATATTGAAAAAGGCATTGCCTTCAAGATAAACTTCTCTTTTGCCCGAAGAGAAATTGGCAGCATACGTAAGGCGGCTATTCTTTTCCAGTACTACTTCGCTTCCATCACTTAATACAATATGTTGCTCCGCATCTGAATTGTTATTGTACTCAAAGCTTTTATGTTCTGTTTCCTGCATAAATGCTTTATAGGCATTGTTGTTTGAGGCAGGCAATGCTTTGTTCGAGAAGTACCAGTAAATACCGGCTATCATCAACAAACAGGCGGCCATGCCCGCCACATAACGCGTACGATAAAAAAGAGGGATACCTTTCGAACCTTGCTGCTTACCGTCGTCGTTCCAGGTCTCCAGGTATCCGGGTTCTTCATTTGCGTACAATGGCGGATTTAAGGACAATATCTTTTCCTGAATACGATCTGCTTCGCTATTTATTTCCTGGCTGGTTAACCTGTTGTTGTTTTGCGTTAGGGCTTCTATAATACCCTTGGCGGTGGCCACCCATTCGAGGCGGGCAGAGTTTTGGTCAATCCATTGGCTAAAGAAAGTGGCAGCGTCTTCATCTTTGTCAATGATCCATTTCCTGAACAACTCGCTGGCCAGTAAATCGTCTATGCTATTGAATTCCTGCTCTTTCATGTGTATAGGTTAAAAAGCTATCTCTTTCTAACCTATACACATGGATTAGGAATATCTACTGTAGTATTTGAAACTTTTTTTAAAAAATCTCAAAAACCAAGCGCCAAGAACCAAAAAATAAATCTCAAATTCCAAGTTCCAAGAACCAAATAAATTCCAAGCTCCAAATCTCAAATTCCAAAAGCCTGCTAAAAAGCTTTTGGGATTTGTTTGGCTTTTGAGATTTTGTATTAATTATTTGGATCTTGTGATTTGCAATTTGGAATTTCCAGTTACAACTGGCTTAAAACCAACAACAAAATTGATATAGCAACAGTAGGCTTAAAGTATTGCCCCGTGCTGTTTCGCAGTTTATTAAGGGCGTCGTGCAAGAGGTTGTATACCGACTGACGGTTTAGTTGCATAATGTCGGCAATGTCGGCGGGGCTGGCATTGAGATAGAAGCGTAAGTAAATGATCTCCTGTTGGCGTTTAGAGAGCTGAAGAATGCATTGTTTTATTTTATAGGCAAGGGCTGTTTTTTGTTCCTGCTGAATGATCTGATCATCGGGCGTGGCGCAGGTATCGGTAAAGTCAAGAAAACCAATTCCCTCTGTGTTGTTGGTTTTAAAAAGGGCCCTTTCTAACCGGCGGCGTAAAGCCTTCATCAGGTAATGTTCTACCGAAGCAGTTTCATTTATGGCATGCCGCCGTTGCCAGATGTACAGGAACATATCCTGTATGCAATCCTTCACCTGCGATGCATCGCGGGTAAATTTACAGCCATATTGATAAAGTAAATTGTAATGTCTTTTAACGAGCGCATCAAGCGCCAGGTGGTCACCGGGCAGCATATGTATCCACAGTTCTTCACTGGTAAATTCGGAATATCTCATTATGGCAGCAGATCGTTGGTTGGGTTATCGGGAACAGTCGTTAATTTTTCCGATAACTAAAATAGGAAAAGATTTTAATTTTATGTAAACGATTACAATCCTTTTTTTATAAGCACTATTCCTTGAGAGATCAACTTGCTTTCTTTTTCAATAATTTAAAGCAGGCGCCCTGGGCATCGGGATTGTCTTCCAGCATAGGATGTAGCTGATTCCAGGTGGTTACAATATGGTTGCTGTCTTTATGCAGGCTGAACAAAACATCGCCGGGTTTAAAATCATGCGACCCGTCGAGGTATTTGTTATAAACAACATCCACGCGCGACGAATCGCCCGACAGCGTGGTGAGTAATTTTATATAAGTTGTAAGTCCGGTTATTTCCAATGTACCAAAACAGGTATCGTTCTTTTGTTCCTTAGAAACCGTTAACTCCCACTCCATGATCTTATTGATGCCGGTAGCAGTGGGCACCGGATCTTCATGAAAAGCATAATCCCCTACCCAGTCAGAGCAATGAACAAAGGTGTTTGTCTTTGAACAGGAGTACAGCAAAATGATAAGTAAGCATACAGGTACGCTAATACGTAGCACTATTTTCATAGAAACAGTTTCTAATTTAATTCCAGATTTAATCTTGTTGCCTTTCTGATCACAGCTAATAGCTGTAACTATTCACCCAATACGGTGGTAGAGGTTATTGCCCAGGGGGCTGTCAGATTATTGAAAGGATTGGAGCAATTGTGTTGTTCGGGCAGCAAGTTCATAATTTCCGGGATAACTGAGCGGTGGTTTTCGTTGTTGTGAATAAAAAAACAGACCAACGTACCGATACTTTCGATTTTTAGACACCAAGACAATTGCAATAAAGCATGATATATATCATAAAATAATCCATTTGAAAAATGCAAGCGGAAACGTTTCCGTAAATAAAATGTATAATATATATAAAACTCGCTTAAAATTACTGTCTTGCTTTAATACCTCAACAAAACTATTGCTATGCGTAATGCCAAACTAACGATTGCCTTGTTGGTAATGAGCTGGTGTACTGTTGCGTTTGCACAAAACAAACAGTTTACCGGAAAAGTTACCAATCCACAACAAAATCCCCTGGCGGGTGTCACTGTTCAGATCAAGAATAGTAAAACGGTTACAGCTACAGCCAGCGATGGCTCATTCACTATTTCAGCACCCGGCGATAAAGTGGTGCTTGTATTTTCCTCTGTTGGTTTTGAAAAAAAAGAACTGCTGGCCACGGCCGGTGTTCCTGTTGAATTACAGCTAAAAGAAGAAGCACAAGGACTTTCTGACGTTGTTGTAGTTGGGTATGGCACCCAGCGAAAAACAGAATTAACTGGCGCCGTATCATCCATACGCAGTGAAAAGCTGCGCGAAATGCCTGTTGTAAGTGTTGAACAGGCCGTATCGGGCCGGCTGGCGGGTGTACAGGTGCAACAAACATCCGGACAACCGGGCGCTGGCATCAGCGTACGTGTTCGTGGTGTTTCGTCTATAGCCGGCGGTAATGAGCCGTTATATGTTATAGATGGATTACCGCAGTTCAATGATGATGTACGCGGCGCAAACGGGTTGGCTACCATCAACCCGTCTGACATAGAATCTATTGAAGTACTGAAAGATGCTTCTGCCACCGCCATCTATGGTTCACGCGGCGCCAATGGCGTTGTAATGATAACTACGCGATCGGGCCGGGCGGGGCAATCGCGCATTGTATTTGAAAGCTCAGCCGGTGTTCAAAAAATACGTAAGAAACTGGAGCTGATGAATGCCGAGGAGTATGTTGATTTTGCAAAAAGATATTATACTAACTCCGGGATTGGTTTTCCTGCCGCACTTGCCAACTGGACGCCGGGTATTGATACCGACTGGCAGGATGAAGTTTTTCGCACAGGATTACTTAACAACAACAACCTAAGCATTTCCGGTGGAAATGAGAAAACGCGTTACTATATCTCTACCGGTTTTACTACTCAACAGGGTATTGTACGTAACAGTGGTTACAAACGGGGATCTCTTCGTTTGAATTTCGACAGTAAAGTGAGTGACCGCTTTTCCATACAGTCACGCATGACCGTTTCGCGTGCCGTACAAAATGGCTTCTCCCCTTCTGTTGGCGACAATACCCGCAATTTTGGCAAATCCGGTATCGGCTCAATAATGCGTGCAGTGCCTACCGCACCTATAAAGAATGACGATGGCACGTATGCAGATGTAACTCCCTTTACCTTTAACGGTATAGATGCGGAGAATCCGGTAGCCATGGCCGATGAAGTACTTGACCGCAACGCCACTACCCGCGTACAGGGTGGTGTTGACTTTAAGACAATTATAATAAAAGGTTTAACGAACACTACGCGGCTGTCGGGGGATTTTTATCATATTCGCCGCGACCTGTATTTTCCACGCATCTTACCACGTTTGGGTAACAATATTGGTTCAGCAGAGCTGGGCAATTACGATAAAACTTCCTTACTGGCCGAAGACTTTCTGGAATACAAATACAACCTTTCGCCTCTATCATATATAGAAGCTATTGGCGGGGTATCTCTTCAAAAAGAAAGACTTAACACCATCGATCTGGCTGCCGCCGGTTTTGGCACCGATCAGTTAAAGAATTATAATTTCAACTCGGCCAACTCGGTAAGCAAACCGCTTACTAACGTAATAGAAAACACGATAGTGAGTGCTTTTGCCCGCGTTCGGCTGAACCTGAAAGATAAATACATGTTTGCCGCAAGCATTCGGCGTGATGGCGCTTCGGTATTTGCCGAAAATAACAAGTACGGTGTATTCCCTTCCGTATCGGCGGCCTGGCGCATTTCAGAAGAAGCGTTTCTTCAAGATGTTTCCTGGCTATCGAGCCTGAAGCTGCGCGCCAGCTGGGGACAAGCGGGCAACCCGGCCATTAAACCATATCAGTCATTACTGCTAGGGCAAACCGTAAATACCGGTCAGGGTGCGGGAACAGGTTTATCAGTTGGGTTAGCGCCTACTTTCCCCAACCCCAACCTGAAATGGGAAACCACCGCCCAAACCGATGTTGGGTTTGACGCCAGTTTCCTAAACGATAAGATCCGCCTCACGTTTGATTATTATGTGAAGAAAACAACCGATCTGCTGGCACTGGTGCAATTACCGCCAACCGCAGGTGTTGGTGCCGGTATTGGTTCGGGCCCCGGACAAATCATCGACAACGTTGGTGAAGTGCAGAACAAAGGCTGGGAATTTACCCTGGGTACCAACCTGGTGAACAATAGCGACTGGACAGTAGCTATAGACGTGAACCTTTCGCAAAACAAGAACAAAGTAACCAAAACAAAAGACGGGAAAGATATACCAACCATTGCCGGCGGCAACGATGCCTCTGGCTCAAACAGTATCATTCGCCCCGGGGAACCGCTGTCGGCCTTTTACGGACCTAAATTTATTGGTTTAGATAAAGACGGATATGCCTTATATGAAAACCTGAATGGCGATAAAGATAACAATGGCCGCGACGTTATAAATGCAACAGACAACCAGATCATAGGCAGTCCCTACCCCGACCTGTACTATGGTATTAACCCAACCATCAGGTATAAACGGTTTACTTTATCATCGGTATGGGCCGGTGTTAGCGGGTCTAAGATAAATAATGCCGGTTTGTTTGACCTAACCTCGCCTACGGTTGAGAATCAGTTCAATAAACTTAAAGTAGCGAATGATTTTTATCCAAGGCCAGAAACCAAAGTGGCATTATATCATTTCCGCAGCGATCGCTATATGGAGAATGGTTCGTTCTTCAGACTGCGTAACATTCGGTTGGATTATAACATAGAGTTGAAAAGCAAAACCATCAAGAATCTGAATGTATATGTAAGCGCACAGAACCTGCTCACCTTTACCGATTATTCAGGTTACGACCCCGAAGTAAACACCTTTAATGGCAATGATAGAAGACAGGGTGTTGACTTAGGATCATATCCTTCTGCTAAGACATACAATTTTGGTTTGGGAATAACCTTTTAAAAGCATCAACTATGAAATTTAAAATATTATATATCCTTCTTGCAGTTACAATAGTAACAAGTTGCAAGAAGCTATTGGAAGAAGAGCCCAAAGCAACAGCTACGTTGGGCGAACTTGATCCTACAACACTCGATCAAACAGTAATTGGGGTGTATGAGCCGCTCACCCGCAGCCGTGGCCGGCTATGGGAATCAACTGTGGGGCTTGGGCTTGAGCTGATGAGTGAATATGCCGACGGCGGTTCAACCCAATCAAACTGGAGTAATTACAATAATGTAATGAACCAGCCCAACAGCTTTGCACAAAGCTGGACAACCCTGTACGAGGCTATTGGCCGCGCCAATAATTTAATATTTAATCTGAATAAAAATACCACGCTCAGCGATGCGGTTAAAAAGAAAGCATACGGCGAAGCTTATTTCGTACGGGGCTATTGTTATTATTTTGCCGTTCGGGTATGGGGTAAGGTACCATTGAGATTACAACCCATTGTAAACACCAATGATGTAGCGCTGGCGCTTTCACCCGTGAACGTTATTTATGATTCCGTTATTGCCGACCTTAAGTATGCCGAAACAGCACTGCCCAATACCACCACTTCACCGGGCCGGGCAACGGCAGGAGCCGCCAAAACAGCACTGGCAGATGTTTATCTTACCCTGGGCCAGTATACAAACGCCCGCGATAAGGCCAAAGAAGTGATGGATAAAAAGGCTACCTATGGTTACGACCTGGAGCCTTCCCTGGCAACCGTTTATTCGCCTACGTTAGCTACTAACAAAGAAGATGTATTTTCTTTAAAGTTCTCGCAGATCGTTGATAAGGGCGCCTTCATGGCCTCCTACTGGGCCGACTCAAGAGCCAAGGCAGCCGGTTATTCAGTAAGCGGCAATAAATTCGGCGGCATTATTTCCATTGCGCCGTTGATAAAAAACTGGGACGATAACGACCTGCGTAAAAAGTTCAGTACTTACAGCAGTTATTTGATCAATGGCGTCGTAACCGCTGCTGAAATAGAAAATGATATATATGATCTGCGTATGGGTAAATACAAAGACCCCGATGCACCTATTGACACCGGTAATGGCAACGACTTTTACCTGTACCGTTTTGCCGATGTATTATTGATCTTTGCAGAAGCAGAAAACAAAGTAAACGGCCCCACTGATGCTGCATACAATGCCATTAACCAGGTACGCCGGCGTGCTTATGGTGTGCCCATCAATACACCCAGTGCAACAGCCGATCTTCCGGCAGGTTTAAGCGGCGCCGCATTTGACGATATGGTGTTTCGTGAAAGAGGATATGAATTTATTGGCGAATGCAAACGCTGGTTCGATATGGTTAGAACCAATCGCGTTGCCCAAACCATCACTGGCGTTAATGCAGTGATCAAAATCCCTAGTCGCAAACCGGTGCCTAGTAAGTTTATATTTGGTTTGCCAGATGTTGAATTACAAAACAACCCGCTTGCTAATTAATAGGTTTATGAAGTAAGAGGTAAGAAGTAAGAGGTACGAAGTTCGCGAGCTTCATACCTCCTACTTCATACTTCATTTACTTATGCACACAAAGGTATCTCTACAATAAAAATAATCGCATCATTCGACAACGCCTCCCACTCAACCGCATCCGCTTCCCACAAGGCCAATCCATCTCTTGGGTGCAACAGGCGGTACTGCACTTCAAATGCGCCCTGAATAACAAAAGCAAACAAACCATTTCCGGTATTGCTTAACTGGTACAACGATTCTTGGCGACCGGCATATTTGCCAATGCCGTATTTAAACGGCGTATTACTCACCGGAACGGGCACCAGCTTGTTCTTACTATTAATAATATCGAACGGTATCAATTGGGGGGAACGCAGTACATCACATTTCTTATAAAACCACAACTGCAAAAAATTCACCAGCTCATTATCGTAAGGATTTCCAATATGAATAACCGTGTCTTTGGGCGCAGTATACACCTGGCATTCACCCGCTTCAATGATATTTGAATTACCCATACTGTCTTTATAGGTAATGGCACCCACCACCGGCACCAATACGATCTCAGTATCGGCCTCAATGGTAAGTGAAATGCTTTTGCCACCAGCCAGTGTATCATCATTCAAAACATACAACGGCCCAAACGGCGTTTTATGTTCACGCTGAAATTGTCCGAAGTTAAAGGTGTTATAACTTCTAAACCATTCCACTTCATTATGGCCGCGTTCATCGGCCAGGAAGATCTTTCCTTTGTTCTGTTGTACCATTATGTTCGGGTGATTTTAATGAGTAGATGCTTACAAAGGGCGGCAGGGTAAAAAGATCGGTCAACACTTCACCATTCATGGTATTGCCGGGAACGGATAGCAATAACTGATTGTTAATGGTATCGTGCCAAACCAGGTGATCGGTAAAGAAATTGATGGCAACCTGGTGTTTGGTCTTGTCCTTTATATCGGAGTTGATAATTTCGAAACGGTAATTATTAAAGGGCAGGAACAACCGGCCCAGGTTATTGACCAGGTCGGGCACTATACCCTTTAATTGTTGCAAATACCCAATGACGGCGGCGCTCACTAAAAAATGCAATCTCTCTGCCGCCGGCATATGGGTTATTATGTCGCTGAACGCAGAAAACTTCTTTTCGTGATTATAGAGCTGCGACTGCATCAGGAACTCGGTATAGCTATCTTCAAATACCAGCTTCTCCCAGGGCTTTGTCGATTGTACATCGATCAGTTTTCTATAACATAACCTGATGGTCCCTTTTTGCATAGTTGGTTTTTCAACGAGTGTTTTTATAATATTTTACGCAGCTACATTAATTGTATGGGTCAAAGTATACCCGCCCGACAAACTTCCGGTAACTGTACTCAATTCAATGCCAGCCGAATCATCACTGAAAACATTGTCAGAAGCATTATAAGTATAACCACTCATTCCTTTTGTATAACCATAGGCGGTGCCACCGCTGCCATTTACGGTTGCCACAGCAGAGCTGCTTCCTTCGGGAAAGGAGATCTGTGTTACCAGCAGGCTGGTGCCCGATGCATTGTAAATGTGAACATGAATATGCGTTGCGCGGCCGCTGTACCAGCCGGGGAAAATGGAAGTAAAAGTAACCAGTCCGGCAGAGTCGGTGGTTTGACGGCCACGTAAAAAATGCACCGAGGTGTAATTGGTCGATTGCATACCGGTACCGCCATATTCGGAATAATTGCCATCCTTATCGCAATGCCAAATATCAACTATGGCGCCTGACAAAGCAGCACAACTGTTATTCTTATTTTTGATATTGATTTTGATCGTAAATGCCACGCCTGTTCTATCGTCTCTTATATCTGACCTTACGTATGAACTGGGCGATTTTGTAGGGAACGGGCCTTCCGTTTCTGTAGGCGATACCGTACAGGAGCCGGATGAGGAACCGCCTGAATCAGTGTCGGTATCCGTTGAATCTGTTTCTTTTTTACAGCCATTGGCCAATGGAGCAATAGCGGCAAGACCGAGTGCGGCTAATCCGTGTTTCAGAAAATGCTTTCTTTCCATAGTTAATTATTTTTTTATCCAGCGTGATCAATGTTTGTCTGACCGTATTTCGCTGTAAAGTTTAATCGGTATCCGCGCCAGAATGGCGGTCCATCGGTGAAAAAGGAAATTGTATCGATGAATTAGGGCCCCTATCTTTGCACCACCATGTCGCTGTTTATTGCATCGTTGAATTCGGGATCTAATGGAAACTGTTATTATGTGGGCAACGACCAGGAGGCCATCCTGGTAGATGCCGGCATCTCGTGCCGTGAAACTGAACGGCGGATGCACCGGCTGGGGCTTTCGATGCAAAACGTAAAAGCCATTTTTGTTTCGCACGAGCATACCGATCATATCAGCGGCATTCCGGTTCTGGCAAAAAAATACCAACTCCCCGTTTACATCACCGAAGCCACCCGTTACCACGGAAATTTAAGTATACAGCAGGAACAGTTATTTTCCTTTAAGGCGTATGAACCGGTGCAGATCGGCAACCTGGCCATTCAGGCCTTCCCTAAATTTCATGATGCCGCCGAGCCGCATAGTTTTATCGTTAATGGAAACAATGTGAACATAGGCGTGTTTACCGACATTGGCGCCGCCTGTGATCATCTTATTATGCATTTTAAACATTGCCATGCCGCATTCCTGGAAGCTAATTACGATGAAGAGATGTTGGAGAAAGGCAGCTATCTCCGGCATTTAAAAAATCGCATCCGGGGCGGGCATGGACATCTTTCAAACAAACAGGCGCTGGATATTTTTACCCAACACAAACCAGCGTATATGAGCCATCTGTTCCTTTCACATCTGTCGAGAGACAATAACTCTCCGCAACTGGTACAACAACTGTTCAATGAGCACGCCGGTGCAACACAGATCATTGTAGCTTCACGTTTTGAAGAAACCGCCGTGTATCATGTACAGGCTGCACAGGGTGCCACACCGGTAAGCCTTCCACAAAAAGCATTCATAGAAGTTAAGATCAAGCCTTCGTACACCCAATTGCGTTTATGGTAACTGGTGATTTTTGCGCACTCACCCGTTTGAGGTATAGGAAATTTGAACCTACGCAACACCGTTGAAGTAGATATACCGCGCCGGCGCGGTACAAATTGCGTAATGTTACGCATATAGTTTGAGTCGCTTACAATTGATGATTATATATATACCACTAAAAGAGTATTGTACATAAACACAGCGTCTTTATTTTTGTATCATCAAATCTATAGTTAACGAAAGATGATCGCCAAAATTCATCCCCACGAAAACCCATCTGTATAATCCCTGGTAGTAAATTCTGGTAGTACCTGTTTCTGCCTGGCATGGCCAGCAGCGTTGTTTTCTATTTAAACATTCAAAACGTATCACCCATGAAAGGATCATTTACACAATTGATTCTGCTGCTATTACTATGTCCTTACTTTTCTTCCGCCCAGGAAGTTTCACCCACGGTTATAAACGCAACAGGTGGTTCGGCCACCAGTGGTTATTACCGGTTCGACTGGAGTGTGGGCGAAATGTGCCTCATTGATAGCTATTTGAAACCCAATTGTATATTATTGGAAAATGGCTTTTTGCATCCGGGAATAGAAAAGGGGCATGCGCCCAAAAGCAATGATTTTTTTGCCACCGGCGACATTATGATCTTTCCCAATCCTGTTTTCACTTTTACTGAGTTGAATTTGAACCTGCCAACACCGGGGCGTGTATGTATCCGGTTAATGAATATATTAGGCAAGCTGGTTGAAACAAGGCAGTTCGACTACAATGGTGTAAGCCGTATTGAAAAGATCGATCTGCAACGTTATCCCGCGGGAACTTATATGCTGCAAATATCGTTGGTTCCCACCGACCCATCATCGCCTGAACGAAAAGGCACCTATAAACTCATTCATATAACCCGCTAGAATATCTTCATCACCATCATTCTCAACTGAAAATACGGAACAATGAAATCAATATTTACAACATTACTGTTGTGTGTTACTTCTATTGCCATAACCCGGGCACAAGCCCCGGCGGCTATCAATTATCAGGGTATAGCCAGAAACCCCGGAGGCAATGCGCTTCCGTTCAAAAACATCAAACTACGTTTAACCATACATGAAGGCACCGCAAACGGGCTTACCGTATATAGTGAAACCCGGGCATTAAGCACCAATGGATTTGGATTGTTCACGGTAGCTATTGGCAGCGCAGGCGGCACCAATATCGTTGGCAATATGGCTACGGTAAACTGGGGCAGCGGTAGTAAATATTTGCAGGTAGAAATTGATCCCAATGGCGGAAATAGCTTTACCGATATGGGCGCCAGCCAGTTGTTATCGGTACCCTATGCATTATTTGCGGCATCGGCCCCTCCCGGCGGTAATGCCGGCGGCGACTTAACAGGTACCTTCCCCAACCCAACCATTGCCAATGGAAAGGTAACGGCCGATAAGATCGCCAACGGCACTATCACTGCAAATAAACTGGCTGCAGGAGTAATACCAACATCGTTGCCGCCAAATGGCGCGGCCGGTGGCGACCTGGGTGGCACGTATCCCAACCCAAGTGTGGTTGCATTACAAAGTAAACCGGTGGCCAATACTGCACCAGTGGCCGGTCAGGTACTTAAGTTCGACGGCACCAACTGGGCGCCAGGGGCCGACAATACCGGCGGCGGTGGAAGCTTCAGCCTGCCCTTTGCTACTACAGTGAATGAGGCAGGAACAGTATTCTCCATTACAAACGATGGTGATGGCACTTCACTGGAAGGAGTGAATAACACAACTACTTCAAACATCAGCTCTGTTCGCGGTATTGTATCAAGCACATCACCCGGTGGTTTTTCATCGGGCATTCGTGGTATCAATAACGGTACCGGCGGCCTGGGTGTTGGTGTATATGGCTCGCAAAACGGAAGTGGCTGGGGCGTATACGGTGTAACACCCAATGGTCTTGGTGTATATGGAAATGCATCGGCCAACGGCTTTGGTGTTTATGCAAACAGTAATACGGGTACCGGTTTACAGGCCACCAGCAACAATGGCCTGCCTGCCAGCTTCAACATTTTTAATAATGCCAATAACAACAATGTGATCAGCGCCAGTTCGGTTGGCAATGGTACTGTAGTTAATATAACCACTACAGGCAATGGTGCAGGCGTTCGCAGCAGTACCGGCGCCGGTTTTGGCGTGCATGGTATTTCTGCAGCACAAACATCAGCAGGTGTTGTGGGCGACAATAACGGCGGCGGTGAAGCCGTGGTAGGTAGAACCACCAGCGATATTGCCGGCGCAGTGGTTGGCAGAAACGATGGCGGCGGTTATGGCGTACGTGGTTTTATTGCTACCAATGCTTCAGGTACAGCTGTTGGCGTATTAGGGCAGGTTGGCCTTAACAACAGTACAGGCCGGGCAGGAAGATTTGAAAATTACAACAACACCAATACCACGGGCAATACACTTGAAGTAGAAACAAATGGCAATGGAAATATTCCCGATAATACCCAGGGCAACGCAGCCTCCTTCCTTGTAAACAATACAAATAGTGTAGCTGCCGCCGTAAGAGGTGAAGTAAAGACCATCTTTGGCAACTTTGGTGCAGCAGGCATTTTTGGTAAGTCGAGCGGCACCGGTGGTTTTGCCGGTTTGTTCCATGCCTCCAATACATCGGGCAATGGCCCTGCATTGGTGGCTATTACCGATGGCAATGGAAATGCCTTTACAGCCAATGCCAGTAAAGATGGTAATGGCGTTGAAACAAATATCGATGGCGCAGGTAATGCATTATATGCCTGGGTGCCCTCTTTTGCTACCGGACGCGCCGGCCGCTTCAATATATACAATGAATCAAACACCAGCGATGCCATAACGGTTACCACTGTGGGTAATGGAATTGCCGGTAATTTTAAAGTAGATAAAGTTACAGGCACTTCAGCAGCAGTGCGGGGCGAAGTGAACAGCCAGTTCGCCAATTTTGGAACCGCGGGTATATATGGTATTTCTTCAGGCACAGGCGGCTTTGCAGGTTTATTTCACGCCAGTAATCCTGCGGGCAACGGTCCGGCCCTTATAGCTATTGCCGAAGGAAATGGCAATGGCATAACAGCTAACGCATCTAACACCGGCGATGGTGTAGAAACTACTGCCGATGGTACAGGTAGCGCCATTTATGCATGGGTGCCCAACTTTGGCCAGGGCCGCGCTGCACGTTTCGTGAATTATAATACGGCGAATATCAACCCCGTGCTTACCGCTGAACAACATAGCAATGGCAGCATCGCCGTTTTTAGATCAGGTAATCCTGGTACTGTAAACGTTGCCCGTATCAATTCGGCAGGAAGAGGTTTCTTTAATGGCGGTACACAAAACAGCGGCGCCGATGTGGCCGAGGTCTTTGACGTTGAAGGAAGCATTAATAATTATGAACCTGGCGATGTACTGGTGATATCGCTCGATAAAGATAGAGCTGTTGCCAAATCGGGCGAGCCTTACTCTACCCTGGTGCTGGGCGTATACGCTACCAAACCAGGCGTGTTGCTTACAGAGGAACACATTGACAGCGACCTCAGCAATAAAGCGCCCATGGGTGTTATAGGCGTAATACCAACCAAAGTATGTACCGAAGGCGGCGCTATTCAAAAAGGCGACCTGCTTGTCACCTCATCAACACCCGGTGTGGCTATGAAAGCCAACCCCGATAAAGTAAAACCCGGCCAGGTAATTGGCAAAGCCCTCGACAATTACAATGCAGCCGGCATTAGCAAAATAAAAGTATTCGTGAACTGTAAATAAAAAACAATGAAAACAACTATCATACGCTCATACACCCTGCTGGTAATTGCCATTGGCATCAGCAGTATAGTAAACGCACAAACAGAGAACACCGGCGAACGGCTAATAACCCAGCTAAAGAATGGAACGGCGCCCGGCTTGCTGTTCAGCAATGAAAGAGTTGCGCCTGCACCTTTGCTTAATAAAAAGCTTAACACAAAAGAAGGACTAGTAACCCAGATAAGGAAGGGAACGGCTGCCGGCATGCAGTTTAAACAAGGTGGTGGTGGAAGCGCGCCGGTTGCAGCACGTATTGCAACAGCTGCGCCAACGCAACCGCTGGCAAGCGAACAAAAGCCTGCGGCAGAAAAAGCTACAGCAACATCAATAGTGTTGCCAAAGCAAGAGTGATGTGATGTGTTAGTTAACGAGTTGACAAGTTAACGAGTTGACGAGGCAAATTGCCTCTCTATTAAAAAAGAGCGTGTTTCCCAATGGAGGCATGCTCTTTTTAATGGTTTGTAACAAGAGTTGGTGAAAAAGAGCAAAAAAGGGCATTTTTTAGCAGATGAGAACGGCCTTTATGTCGCTTTTTTCGCTAATTGCCCGCAAACAGACATAACACAATTATATTTATATAATTTAATGAATTGCATATTGTTAATGAAATTATAAAACCAAAAGCTATGTTAAAGCGCCGCTTAGAGATACAGCCAACAATGTTTAGTTTTGCGGCTGGATAACGAATGAAGAAATTCCTGGTAACCATATTAGCCCTTGTATACCTCACAAGCACTTTTGGTGCTACTGTACGGCTTGATTGTTGCCTCGAAAAACTGGTTTCCGTTGCCCTGGGCACAACCACTCACGAAGACCTTTGGAGTGAGGAGAAAGAAAATTGCAAAGACGATCACAAGCAATCAAGATTAGGTCATGAACAAAAACGCAACGATGCTAAAATAAGAATTGCTAAATTTGTTCCATCATCCTTCACGCCGGGTTTCGCCGAATATTCATTTCACGCTGTATCTACATTAACAGAAGCGTACCCTGTTAACAATGCACCTCCGCAACAGGCAAAAATTCCATTGTTCATCCTTCATTGTGTACACCGTATCTAATAGTTTCACCGTACCTACCCCTTTACGGGTTGATTAATACATACCAGCATTTACTATTTGCAAAACTTCACAAGCAGCAAACCATTGGTTTGTCCTGAACGGCTATAATCAACAGTAACATCACTATTAAAAAATAAGATCATGAGAACGATGTATATGGCATTATCATTTATGGTAATTGGAATGGCAGTGAATGCACAAAGCGGCGTTTATCTTACACTTGATGATTTTGAGAACAACAGGCTTACTTATGCCACCAATGATGGGTTGGATGAAAACAAAATCCGGTTCAATGAATTTATCAAAAAGCCATTTTTAATAGTTAAACACAATGGAGAAAAGATCCATGTTTTTAAAGATGAGATCTATGCCTATAAGAACAAAGGCAATATTGTAAGGACCTGGAATTTCACCCAGTATAACTTCCTGGAAAAAGGAGCTATCTGGATCTATTATAAAGACGTGTATACGTCGTTACCCAAAGGAACGCAACGGGTACGGAAATACTACTTCTCCACCTACGGCAAAGGCGAAATACAGCCATTGACCGTGTACAATTTGAAGAATGCATTTCCGGAAAATGACCTGTTCCATATTTACCTGGATGCGCAGTTCCGTAACGATGGTGAGTTGGCTCACTACGACAATTACGCCAACAAGTTTAAAGTGAATCATCTTTTAGAGAAAGCCAATACAGGGCTATCTAAAAGGTAAGGGAAATGAAAAACCAAATATAGATTGTGCACATTAGGGTACATCACAAAGCCCTCCCGATGCACCGGGAGGGCTTTTTATTGGTATTTTAGGCTACGCTATTTACAGTTTTGGCTAACTATGAAAGCTGCATACCTGAATTTTGCTTAAAAATCTAAAAACACCATTGCCTAAGTAAGGTAACTTCAACCGTCATTCACATCTCTTGAAAAACGCCAGTATCTTCTCTGGGTTGGGCATATAACCTGAACTGCATTTTGCTTTTCCACCTTTAATAATAATGTAATAGGGCTGTGTTGCGGCTGCAAATTTATCTACTTCGTACAGCATATTCTTTTTACCTATAGTGAGCGATTCTTTGTCATTGGCAATAAGCTTGTCGTCGACATAAAGTACGATTGTTTTATACTTCTTCAAATACTCAACAACTTGTTCATTCTTTAAGTTCTTACCACTAAGCAACCGGTTTCCCCAGTTTACCCAGGTATCAAAGATCAATAGAATATCTTTTTTACCGGTTTTAATAAAACTGTCCACCTCTTCAGGCGCTACATTTATATGCGCATCAAGGCAAACGGAATCCCGGTCGTCAATTGCGTAGTACGTACAATTTTCTTTTAAGTTGGTCTGACCGAAAGTGACATTAGTGAGAGCGATCAGTAACAGGTGGCAACAGAATGGTTTCATAACGTTTGAGTTGAGGTGCGCAAAAAAATCATAGTGCTTCCAATTTTGCGGACAGTGTCCGCAAAACTTGACAGGTATTTCTTTTATAACACTTCAAACTTCAAAATTGACTAAACAAACGGGGTTGCATTTACAATATTTTGATTTTGGTTAAGTTAGGTTATGGATACGCCTTTTATTTGCATCTAACTATAAACCCTTATGCGTTTAATTATTGTGCCCTTAATATTTGCTATCTGCTGCATGCCCAAATACAAAAAGTGCAACTGTGAATCAAAGGATGAATCACAAAAAGCATTATTGACAGAGACGTTATCCGGCTGCAGAATAAAATATACAACGACACGGCAAGATGGTGTACGATCGTTCTTGATACCGCCTTTAACCGGAAATTTTCAGTGAGAATAAGTAATCGTAATAGCGATACCAACACTCTTAAAGCTATAAGTGAAATATCAGTCAATAATGATTTAGTATTAAGCTCCTTAAGCATAATACATACTAAATATTTCCCTCAGGATTTTATATTATGTACATCAAAAATTAAAAGCTCAATCATGATTTGGATTTTTTAACTCGCTCATTTAGCCTCCAAATCAACCTCAAAGATCCCAAATGTATTATGATCAGTATCTAAAAAATATCCCTGCCAGCATCTTCCTGGTACTGCAAATTTTGGCAAAGCAATTGAGCCGCCACTTTTTAATATCAAGACAGCCGTATTATCAAAACTTTCAACCTGCATGGAACTAACAAAAGCATTGGCGCCACATTCTGCCGGCGGGGCTGCTGCCGGACGTTTTAAAAGTCCACCATGCATGCCATTGGTCTCAATTCTATAGTATTCTATGGGTGCGTTTTCGTCCTTAATGAACTTCCATGTAAATACTTCTTCATAAAATTTGATCTCACGTGCCGGGTTCGATGACTGAATTTCAAAATAACCTGGTGTATTCATATGACTTTTATTATTATACATTAATATTGCTATTATTGTTTTTCCCGCAATAAACATTCCTTCCCAACATTATCCCATGAATTTATATCGTTGCAAGCTTACATTAGGTCATTGCAAGCTTGCAATGGTCATTGTCTGTCATGCAATGACCATTGCAAACCAACAATGGACCATTGCAGCGTGAAATTGCATCATTGCAGGTTGCATTTGAGCGTTGAGCCACATGCAATGATAATATATCAGCCTGCAACAAGTGAAATAACAATTAAAATGGACAAAATTTCAACCTGTGATAATGAAATTTGAAGCAACAATAACCTCGTAGCAAGCTAACAACGTTCATAATTCATTCAGCAACGATACCATTGCAACCAACAACGATCCATTGCAGGCATGCAACGATCAAATTGCAGCCACGCCCTGTTTAGCAAAACGTTTTTGTTCCATTCAACAAACAAAAACGGCCAAAGGAACCATCATTCCTTCAGCCGTTAACCTTTCAACCTATAATTACTGCGTTATCTGTTCTGTATCATTTGGGATAATTTGGATCGGCCTTTACTTCAATGATCTGTTGCGTATGCCGGTTTGAGTGCGCCGCTGTAAACAATATAAGCTGATAACTATCAAGCATACCAAGTGGCGTTGTGGCCACGTGATTGCGCAGGTCGTCGCTGGTCGACTTTATATATTCCATCAGCTTATCGCGTTGTTTTTTAAATGCCTCAAATGCTTCATCGGCATCTTTGAAGCTGCTATTCTCCGGCATTAATTTTTCCGACGTTTTTACTTTATTGGTACGGTCTTCAATTTTTTGTACCAACTGCTCGTCTGTCACTTTTATTTCGCTGCGTTTATCGGGGTTGGCCGTAGCTTTAATTGCACCGTCCATCATCTCCCAGAACATGTTTTCGCTAACAGCAATATGCTTTACACATTCTTCAATGCTCCACCTGTCGGGGGCCGGCTTAAACTTTAATTGCGCTTCAGATAACCCTTTGAGTTGGTCTTTTAGGTCTTTTTCAGTGTCCTTTAGCAGTTTGGCTGCATAATTCCGTTCTTTCTTTGAAATAGGATCAACAACCAAAAAGGACAACGTCATGATGGCTGCCGCCATTAAAAACAGTTTTTTCATTTGCAAGCTTTTTGAAGTTAATAATGCGGGGTACTGTTTTATAGAGCGGGATAATTTTGAGACCATAAAATTAAGAATATTTTTAATAAGTATTATCAGGGAAATAGGGTATTTCGTCCGCCTTACGGTTATCTTATTTTAACTAATACATATCGGCAATTAGCCAGTTGGCATAACCGAAACATTGTTGATGCTCAATTTCAGTTATATATAAATTTTCCTACCGCGCTTGCGGTGCTAATTATTTATATTTGTTAAGCCCAGCCATATGAACTACAAGGTATTTGACGATGCGATACTTTTAAAACTACTCAAAGCAGGCGACGGATCGGCTTTGGAGGAAATTTATGTGCGTTATAGTGAGATGGTATTTCTTGCTGCACTTAAAAAAGTAAAATCCAAAGCCATTGCCGAAGAACTGGTGCAAAACCTCTTTATCAGCTTATGGGTAAAGCGGGAAACAGCACAAATTCAACACCTGCCTTCCTATCTTCAATCGGCCGTTCGTTACCAGGTTATAGATTATATTCGCGCCCAACTTATTCGCGAACGATACTACCAATCGGCTAAAGAACAAATGGCCGTTCAGGAAAACCTCTCCGAATCAAGACTGCTTCTGCACGAACTGTCTATTGCCATCGATAATACCATCAAGAAATTGCCTCAAAAAACACAGGAGATCTTTCGCCTGAGCCGTTATGAAAAGCGTTCCACCAAAGAGATCGCCCAACACATGAACCTATCTGAAAAAGCCGTTGAATACCATGTTACCCAGTCCCTTAAATTTATGCGGCTGCATTTGAAAGATTTTATTATTGTAGAACTGTTACTGCTTAATCTTTAAGTACGGTTGTCAATTTAACAAACCCTTCCTGCCATGAAATATAAAAGACTAACTGTTGCTGCCTGCTTATTCATTACATTTTATATTTCCAGTTGTAAACAGAATAACCTTCCCGCCAGCATCGCTTATCCCCAGCCGGCGCCGGATACCCTGCCGCAGGTATTTTTACCAGGCATTGTATCAAAAGATACGCTTGACTTTAATTCTACGTTTTCTGCCGATGGCAAAACCTTTTACTTCTCCCGTTCGCATAACCGCAAATATGTGATCTTTGAAACTACTTATATAAATAATAAGTGGCAGGAACCTGTCATTAGCCCCTTATTCGATACGCTTTACTCCAATACCGATCCCTTTATTGCGCCCGACAGTGCACTTTATTTTATCTCAAACCGGCCTAAAGACAAAAACGACACTACCGCCGATTATGACATTTACCGGCTGGCAAAGCAGCCCAATGGATATGGCGCCCCGGAATACCTTACCGGCGTCAATAGCGACAGCACCGAATATTATGTATCGGTTTCCCGCCCGGGCAACGTATACTTTTCCTCCTATCGCGAAGGCAACCTCGATCTGTTCATGAGCCGCAAAACAGGCGCCGGCTATGAAAAACCGGTTAACCTGGGCCCTGTTATCAATACAACGTACGACGAGCACGACCCGCTGATAGCGCCCGATGAATCATTCCTCGTATTTCCCTCCAACCGGCCCGGCGGCTTTGGGGAAGCCGATCTGTATATCTCGCACCAGGTAAATGGTCAATGGCAACAACCCGTTGCGTTAAACCATGGCATTAATACAAAACGCTACGAATACTGCCCATACCTTACTCCCGATGGTAAGTATTTCTTTTTTAGCAGTGAGTATCAGGTAAAATGGATCTCCGCTGATGTCTTAAAAAGATAATTTCTGCATTCATTTAGGGTATACGTTTTCTCAACCGACTATTTATTAACTCTGCCCGCAGAGACAAACAAAACTACATGAATCGAAAGGCCTTTTATCATTTGCTGAAACGGTATGTGGAGAATGATTGCACTGAGGAAGAGCGTAAACTGGTTGAACAATGGTATGAATTGCTGGGCGATGAAGAAGGCATGGACCCTGCCCTTCCAGCCGAAGAGATTAAGGATTCGCTGGAGCGCCTATGGCCCAAAATTCAACAACATACACTGGTTGCAGAAACCGGCAAACAGGTATCGGGGCCCGCGAGGATCATTCCGGTATGGGTACGCTGGCTTAGCGCTGCTGTTATAGGCGGCGGTATTATTATAATGGCCTGGTGGCGCCTAAGCAGTAATGAACGTCTTACTGTGCCTAAACAGGAAAACATGGCCGGTTTGCACCAAATTAAAAACGACAAGCTTTTTAACGATACAGTAACCCTGCCCGATGGCTCGCTGGTGATATTGGAGCCTAAGGCAATTGTGCGGTACAACGATCGGTTCACCGGCCCTAAACGTGAAGTATATCTGGAGGGAAACGCGTTCTTTAAAGTTACCCGTAACACGCGGTCACCCTTTTATGTATATAGCAAGAATATTGTAGCCCAGGTGCTGGGCACCAGCTTTTTTGTAAAAGCCAATCCACTCACCAGTAATGTAGAAGTGGCGGTGCAAACCGGTAAAGTGGCCGTGTATGAATATGGAAACGAAACAGTGCAGGAAAGAAAAAACGACGAATCGAGCGGGGTGATACTGAAACCAAACCAGCGGGTGATCTATAACGATACAGACCATCACTTCAGAACAACGCTGGTTGACATTCCTTTGCCGGTGATTGCCGAAAAGAATGCAGAGGAAAGAATAACGGAACTGAATTTTGTGTTTGATGAAACACCCATGGCCCGCGTTTTGCGATACCTCGAACAGGCCTACCATATAGAAATGGTACTCGATAATGAAAGCCTGGCGAAATGCCTTTTCACGGGCGATATAAAAGGGCAAAACCTGTACGATCAGTTAGAGATCATTTGTGAATCGGTACAGGCTACATATGAAATAAGAGGCACAAAGATCCTGATCAAAGGCTCAGGTTGCGAATAACATTTTAAAAAACATCCAAAACGATTGTCGCATGAGAATACAACTATTCATCACGTAGTCCCGCGCACGGGATAAATTATCACAACCTTTACTATTGAATGAGCGCTGAGCATTAGTGAATTTCCGGAATATCGGGAATCGGGCATTTATTGCTTTCACGTTTCCCGTTTGCCGTTTCACGATTTACCTCAATGATCGTTCTCCATTATTAACAATAATCTATTTATGAAAAATAAGAGATTCATTGGAGTTACCGCTATTGCCTTACGGGTAGTATTTCTGCAATTATTACTTATCCTTGTCGTAAATACCCACGCCTATTTCAATACTGCAGAAGCGCAGGGTATTCTCGATAAAGTGGTTACTGTATCTGTCGATAAAGGACAGCTAAAAGATGTATTCAATCTGCTAAAAAATCAAACGGGTGCACGTTTTGTTTACAGTTCAAAGACCATTGAAGCCGGCCGCAAAGTTTCAATAAAAGCCATGCAAAAAAAGCTGAGCGAGGTGCTGGAAGAACTGCTTACCCCCTTTGGTATTTCATTTAAACTGGTAAAAGACCGGATAATTTTATACAAGCAGGGCTCATCTGCGCTGGCCGAACCTCCCGGCCTTAATGTATTGACCGTAAAGGTTGATGATGCCGCCTTACAGGAAATAAAGGGTCAGGTTACCGACGACAAAGGTAATCCACTGCCAGGTGTAAGTGTTGTGGTAAAAGGTACTGCTACCGGAACCAATACCGATATGAATGGCAACTTTACCCTCAATGTTCCTGAGGGTAGTTCCGTTCTCATTGTTTCGTCGGTGGGTTTTAAAACACAGGAAGTGAATGTTGCGGGAAAAACAACCATTACAATAGCGATGGCAGCCGGCAGTACCGGGCAGCTGGGTGAAATTGTGGTAGTTGGTTACGGCACACAAAAGAAAGTAACGGTAACCGGTGCGGTTGCCCAGGTAAAAGGTACCGAACTGGCCAAGTCGCCTTCGGTGAATTTGTCGAACGCACTGGCCGGCCGCTTACCAGGCGTTACTACCATTCAATCGAGCGGCGAACCTGGTTACGACGGTTCTACCATTCGCATCCGTGGCTCCAATACACCTAACAACAGTGGTGCGTTAATAGTTATTGACGGTGTGCCCGACAGGGCCGGTGGCCTCGAACGCTTGAACCCGGCCGATATTGAAAGCATGTCGATATTAAAAGATGCAGCCGCCGCCATTTATGGTTCGCGCGCTGCAAATGGCGTTATTCTTATTACCACAAAAAGAGGTAAAACCGGCAAACCGCAATTGTCGTATGATTTTAACCAGGGTTGGGCGCAACCAACGCGTATACCCGAAATGAGCGATGCCGTTGAATATGCAACAATAGTAAATGAGCTCACGCTATTTGATCTGCCAGCCGATCAATGGTCGGCAGCTTCGAACGCATTTAAACAGAACGGAACCTACACCCGCACCGATAATGGTGTAAAGGTAGATGCTCCTTTCTCCCCCACCGATTTCAATAAATACCGCGATGGTTCCGATGCCTGGGGCCATCCCAATACCGATTGGTTTGCCACCACGCTAAAAAACTGGTCGCCCCAGCAAAGCCACAATGTGCAGGTTTCGGGCGGCAACGATAATGTAAAATACCTGGCTTCGCTTGGTTATGATAATCAGGATGGCTATTATAAAAACTCGGCTACCGGTTACAAACAATATGATATGCGCCTGAACCTCGATGCCAAAGTGAACAAATATATCAGCACCAACCTGGGGTTAACGGCCCGCGAAGAATACCGGTTCTTCCCTACTGTTGGCGCACAGCCTATATTCCGCATGCTTATGCGCGGTAAACCTACAGAACAGGAAGTGTGGCCCAATGGCTTACCGGGGCCCGACATTGAAAATGGGCAGAACCCTATTGTGATCACAACCAATCAAACCGGTTATGATAAAGACCGGCGCGATTATTTTCAAACAAATGGCAGAATAGATGTGCAGGTGCCCTTTGTAGAAGGGTTGAAAATTGCAGGGTTTGCAGCGGTTGATAAATATTTCAAACGTACCAAACGCTGGGAAACACCCTGGTACCTCTACTTCTGGGATAAGGCAACCTATGAGCCCGATGGCGTTACGCCCAAACTAACCAAGTCGGTGCGCTCAACCTTTACCGATGCACGGCTTACAGAATCGCTCGAAGATCAACTGAACATCAACCTGTCGGGCTTTATAAATTATGACCGCACATTCGGTTCGCATACACTTAACCTGATGGCAGCAGTTACCCGCGAAACCATCGGTAACCAGAACTTCAATTCATTCCGGCGCAATTATATTTCATCGGCTATAGACCAGTTGTTTGCCGGTGGCGATCAGCAAAAAGATAATAATGGCAGCGCGTACAACCGGGCAAGGTTAAGCTATTTCGGACGCGCCAATTATAACTTTAAAGAAAAGTACCTGCTCGAGTTCCTGTGGCGTTATGATGGTTCCTACATCTTCCCCGAAAACGATCGCTTTGGTTTCTTCCCCGGCGTATTACTTGGCTGGCGCATATCTGAAGAAAAATTCTTTAAACCGGTTAGCTTTATCGACAACCTGAAAATACGTGCTTCCTGGGGACAAATGGGGAATGATAATATCATTTTTAACGATGTGCTGCAGGAATATCGGTTCCTGTCTACCTATGGTTTCAACACGTACATAGCCGGCGGCAATGTTGTAAAAACGCTTACCGAAACCGGGCTGCCCAATCCGGGTTATACCTGGGAAGTAGCAAACAATTCAAATGCAGGGTTAGAAGGTTCTGCCCTCAACAATCGCATCACTTTTGAACTGGATGTATTCAATAACATCCGTACCAAGATCCTGATGCAAAACACGGCCGTGGTGCCGGCTTCGGCTGGTGTTACCTTACCACCCGAAAACCTGGGCAAGGTGAGCAACAAAGGATTTGAATTCACAGTTGGTTATAACGATAATTTTGGCGATCTGCGTTTTAGCGTAAGCGTGAATGGCGGCTATGCCCGTAATAAGGTGATCAATTTGCCCGAAACTCCTGGCCTGAAACCATATCAGTTATCAAAGGGCAAAACTTTTGGCACCAATGGCGCCGCATTTCTCACTTATGAATATGATGGCGTGTTCGTTGATCAGAACGATATTGACAAGAACACGATCGATTATAGTGCAGCTACCGGCAAATTGTTACCGGGCGATATGAAAATAAAAGACATCGATGGTAATGGAAAGATCGATGCCGACGACCGCACCCGGCTTGAAAAGAACCGCGATCCCTGGTTTACCGGTGGGGTGAATTTCAATTTGCAGTACAAGAATTTTGATTGTACCATTCTGTTCCAGGGAGCTTCGGGCGGTTTACTGTTCTTTGGCACCGAATCGGGCACCATTGGCAACTTCCTTAAATATTCCTACGACCATCGCTGGACGGTTGACAACCCCAGCACCGTTGATCCCCGCCTGGTGAACCGGGGCAACACCTATTTTGCCGGCGGCGCATTTGGTTTAAATACTTACTGGCTGCGCAAAAGCAATTACCTGCGTTTAAAGAATATCGAGTTCGGGTATAACCTGCCATCGAAGCTCGGCCAGAAAGCAGGCATTACCAATCTTCGGTTGTATGCCAATGGTATTAACCTCATCACGTTTGATAAAATGAAGATCTGGGACCCAGAATCAACCAGTGGCAACGGCCAGTACTACCCGCAATCAAGAATACTGAATGTAGGGGCAAGAGTATCATTCTAATAATATTAAAAATACTATAGATGAAAAAGATGCTGTTTTGTGTGCTCTTATTAGCCACTGCAGGCGCCTGCAAACGTGAATTTCTAAATACAAAACCGCTGGATAAAGTTTTATCGACAGATACCTGGAAAGATGGTGCACTGGCAGAGGCTTTTATCACCGGTATTTATGCCGGTTTGGGACAAGGTGGTTTTGATGAACAAATGCTGGCCTCCCTATCGGATGAAGCCGTTTTTACGCATCCCAGCCGGGGGATCAACATCATAAATGAAGGCACGCTCAACCCATCGAATATTGGCTGGGTAAATGTGAACTACCGCTGGGGAAAAGATGGCAGCAATAACGACATGTATGCCAAGGTGCGGCAAACCAACCTGGCTATTGAGAATTTGCGCACAGCCACATTTGAGGACAAAACGCTTAACGACCGGCTGAAAGGAGAATCGCATTTTATGCGTGCTTTCTTTTTTCATCAACTGGTAAGGTATTACGGCGGTGTACCAATTATCGATAGAACTTATGGTCTTGGTGAAGATTACAGCGTAACCCGAAATACCTGGGAGGAATGCGTAAACTTTATTATTAAAGATTGCGACACCGCCATCCAGCTACTAAAAGGAAAAACAATGCAGTCTGGCAGGGCCAGCGACCTGGGGGCCATGGCGTTAAAGTCGCGCATGTTGTTATATGCAGCAAGCGATCTGCACGACATACCAACGGCTAAGTCAAGATCGGCCGTGATCAGTGGCTTTTCAAAACCGGAATTACTGGGTTATGTAAGCGGTGACCGCACAGCCAGGTGGACAGCCGCCAAAAACGCCGCAAAAGCGTTGATGGATGCTGCCGCTACCAAAGGATACAAACTGAACCTTACGGCCCCTGTTTCAACAGCCGACGGCAAAAAGAATTACGTGTCGCTGGCAATGGGCGGCGGCAGCAAAAGCGGTGACGTAGATAAAGTAGCGGCAAGTGAAATACTCTTCGGCCGTTACTTTACAACCAACAAAGATGAATATGCCGGCATGTATGTAGGATTGACAAACGGACCCAATGGCTATCATAACTGGGCCGGTAATACGCCCGTTCAACAACTGGTTGATGATTATGAAATGATGGACGGCAAAAAATTCAGCTGGGACAGTGCTAAACATAAGGCCAATCCTTATGCAGACCGTGATCCCCGGTTTTATGCCAGCATCTTATATGATGGGGCCGATTGGAAACCCCGCGACAAGATCTCGGGTAATGTGGACCCGGCCAACCAGATACAAACAGGTAAGTACGAACAGGCTGGCGGCACATTCCTACCGGGGCTCGATACCCGCTCAAGTTCCATCGAAAACTGGAACGGCAGCTGGACGGGTTATTACATGCGTAAATTCATTGATCCCGATCCCGACATTGTTGACAATACAACCCGGCAAACCATTCCCTGGCCTTTCTTTCGCTATACCGAAGCAGTGATGAATTATATAGAAGCCTGTATTGAGCTGGGCGAAGAAGCAGAAGCAACGCTTTGGCTGAACAGGATCCGCTTTAGAGCCGGCATGCCTGCCATTGCCGAAAACGGCGCAGCATTGAAAGAACGATACAGGAACGAACGCAGAGTTGAACTGGCCTATGAAGACCAGCGATACCACGATTGCCGCCGCTGGATGAACGCCCCTGCTACTTTTGGCCGTAAGCTGGTATATATTGATGTGGTAGGTAAATTGAAACCAGGCGCCACGGCACCATCGCCCTACAGACATGACGAGACAAGATACAATTACACCTACACGCCACTGGAAGTTAATTCGCAGGAGAACCGTAAGTGGGACGATAAAATGTACTTCAGGCCCATACCCAGTGATGAGATGAAAACTAATTTAAAGCTGGTGCAGAATCCGGGATATGATTGATTGAAGAAATTTCTGATTTTGAGATTTAGGGATTTTGAGATTTGTCTTGAGGCTGCATTAAAAGAAATCTCGAAATCCCTAAATCTCGAAATCCACAAATTCATACCTATAAATTTCAATTTCGGTTTGTTTTAAACAAAAAGTAACTATTGATAATGAATCGACCTATTATTATCATTTGTTTCATATTCATTTCATGTACCAACAATAAACAAATTGAATCGGTCGCTCGCCCCTTGTTTACTCTACTACCGGCCGACAGCACCCACGTATCATTCACCAATACGCTCACAGAAGGCTTAAACACAAATGTGCTGATGTATGAGTATTTCTATAATGGCAGTGGCGTGGCTACCGGAGATGTGAACGGGGATGGACTGACTGATATTTATTTCACAGCCAACATGGCCGGCAATAAACTATACCTGAACAACGGGGCCATGCATTTTGAAGAGATAACGACGGCCGCTGGTGTAACCGGCAGGACCGGTCCATGGAAAACCGGTGTAACCATGGCCGATGTGAATGGCGATGGCCTGCTTGATATTTACCTTTGTTATTCGGGAAAATTAAGTGGAGAAAAAAGAAAGAATGAGCTGTTCATCAATACAGGCAATGATGCAAAAGGCTATCCGCATTTCAGTGAGCAGGCGCAACAATTTGGGTTGGCCGATACCGGGTACACCACCCAGGCTTACTTCTTCGATATGGACCGCGATGGCGACCTGGATGCATTTATGCTAAACCACAATCCCAACTCATTACCGGTGCTCGATGAAGCCAGTACGGCAGCCATTTTACAGAAAGAAGACAAAGCTGTAGGTGTTCGTTTATTACAAAACGACAAAAACAACTTTACCGATATAACCCGCAAAGCGGGCATCAGCAGTTCTGCCCTAACGTATGGACTTGGCGCCGGCATTGCCGATCTTAACAGCGATGGCTGGCAGGACATATACATTTCAAACGATTATGCGGTACCGGATTATTTGTACATAAACAATCATAATGGAACCTTTACCGACCGGCTGCAAACAAGTTTGGGCCACAACAGCCAGTTCTCTATGGGTAACGACATTGCCGATATAAATAACGATGCACTGCCCGATATTTACACCCTCGATATGCTGCCCGAAGACAACCATCGCCAAAAGCTATTGTTTGCGCCCGATAATTATGAAAAGTTCAATCTGAATATTCGTACCGGTTTTTATTACCAGTATATGAGAAATATGCTGCAGTTGAATGTGGGCCCCCAACAGGCCTCTATTCCCCCCTCCTTTGGAGGGGTCCAGGGAGAGGTGTTATTTAGTGAGATCGGTCAGGCAGCCGGCGTATCGAACACCGACTGGAGCTGGGCGCCATTGTTAGCCGATTATGATAACGATGGCTGGAAGGACCTGATGGTGACCAATGGCTATTTGCGCGATTATACCAATCTCGATTTCATCAAGTATATGAACGACTATGTGCAAAGCAAGGGGCGGTTGAAACGGGAAGATGTGTTGGAGCTTGTACATAAAATACCATCAAGCAACGTGATCAATTACCTGTTTGCGAATAACAAAAATTGTACGTTCACCAATGTATCAACAAAATGGGGCTTTACAAAGGCATCGAACAGTAACGGCGCCGCATATGCCGATCTTGATAACGATGGCGACCTTGACCTGGTGATCAATAACATTAATGAACCTGCTTTTATTTACCGCAATGAGAACCGGCAACAAACAGGCTCGCATTATTTGCAAATAAAATTGCAGGGACTTACCGGCAATACCCAGGGTATTGGCGCAAAAGTTATTTGTTATACCAGCGCCGGCCAACAATATGCAGAACAGATGCCATCACGAGGATACCTGTCAACGGTATCTTCTCTGCTGCATTTTGGCCTGGGCCAGCAAACAACCATCGATTCCATTCGTATAATATGGTTAAACAACAAAGAGCAGATCTTACATAATGTAAAAGCCGATCAGTTACTGGTGGTTGAAGAAAAAGCGGCTACGGATAAATATAAAGGTTTGCAGTTCGCCCCTTCCCTGTTTGCCGAAACGCGATCACCCATCGATTATACATCGCCTGCCAGCGCCATAAATGATTTTAAACGACAACCATTGCTGGTTAATCCTTTATCGTTTAGCGGGCCCTGCCTGGTAAAAGGTGATGTAAATGGCGATGCGTTAGAAGACATTTATGCCGGTGGCGGCAGTGGCCAGCCAGCCAGGTTATACCTGCAACAAAAAAATGGTGGTTTTTTACAAAAGCAGGAGCCGGATTTTGAGTCTGACGCGTTTAGTGAGGATACAGATGCAGTAATAGTTGATGTAAATGGCGATGGCTTTAATGATATATATGTGGCCAGCGGCGGTTATCATAATTACACGCCCGATGACCCTTTGCTGCAGGACAGGCTTTATTTAAACGACGGAAAAGGTAATTTCAGAAAAAGCAACAACGCACTGCCCCCTATGCGGGTTAGTAAAAGTTGTGTACGGGTAAATGATATCAATAACGATGGGCACCCCGATCTGTTTGTTGGTGGCCGGCTTATACCAGGCCGTTATCCTGAAACACCGGTGAGTTATATACTCATAAATGATGGCAAGGGGCATTTTACCGATCAAATAAATAGTATTGCCCCTGCATTGCAAAAAGCCGGCATGATCACCGATGCAGCCTGGATAGATCTGAATAACGACAACAGGAAAGACCTGGTAGTTGTGGGCGAATGGATGCCCGTATCGGTATACGTTAATGTGAATGATAAACTACAAGAGCAAACGACAAATTATTTTAATTCAAACTACCGGGGCTGGTGGAATAAGATTGCCACCGGTGATTTTAATAAAGATGGTAAACCCGATCTTATTATTGGCAACCTGGGACTGAACACCCAATGCCGGGCAAGCGATAAAGAACCTGCCGAACTGTTTTACAAAGATTTTGACGACAATGGGGCCATTGATCCTGTATTTTGTTTTTACATCCAGGGCAGATCTTACCCGTATTGTACCCGCGATGAATTGCTTGACCAGGTTAGCATGATGCGTACGCGCTTTATTGATTATAAAGGTTATGCCGATGCTACGTTGAACAACGTTTTTACTGAAGAAGAATTGAAAGGCGCCGGCCATTTGCAGGCAAACTATCTGCAAACTGCTTACTTCGAAAGCGGGCCTGGCAAATACCAGTTAAAAGCATTACCCATTCAAACGCAATACATGCCGGTATAT
Organism: Niastella sp. OAS944; assembly: GCA_024809215.1. Lineage (GTDB taxonomy): Bacteria > Bacteroidota > Bacteroidia > Chitinophagales > Chitinophagaceae > Niastella. The sequence continues at coordinate 449,279 of JANUBW010000005.1, forward strand.
ACCATTACACCGCTCGATTATAACAAGGATGGCCATGAAGATCTTTTATTGTGCGGAAATATGAATAAAGCAAAACTACGCCCGGGCAAGTATGATGCAGGTTATGGTATGTTATTGCAAAATGATGGCAAAGGCGGGTTTAACTACCTAAGTCAGCAACGATCGGGATTTTATGTAAAGGGCGATGTAAGAACTGTATTACCCATTAACGGGCTGTTGTTATTTGGTATCAATCAACAGCCAATAAAAGCATATAAGGCACAATGAAACGATTGTTATATACATTCCTTATGATTTCACTTGCAGGTTGTAAAGACCGTATTCATAAAGAGCCAGTTTTTACGTCCGTGATCATTGGCCAGGTGATTGAACAAATGACTGAGGTAATGATCCATGACATAACAAATCCGCCACTGGCAGCGCGATTTTTTTCATATGCCTGTTTGGCCGGTTATGAAGTAGTCGCTCAAAATAATGCCACATATAAAAGCATGCATGAAGCTCTTAATGAATACCCCCACTGTAAGCGTCCGGATTCAATACCATCATACAACGTTCAATTAAGCGCTGTGCTGGCCATGTTACAAACTGCGCAAAAAATGCAGCCTTCGGAAAAACTGCTGGCAGCGTTTGAAAAGCATTTTATTGATTCCTGTAAAAGATCGGGCTTTAACGAAGAGACTATAAATAATTCCCTGCGTTATGCAAAAGCGGTAAGTAAAAAAATACTGGCCTATGCAAAGGCCGACCGTTATAATAAGATAAGTAATTATATCCGTTATACGCCGGTAGCCAAAGAAGGTTGCTGGTACCCTACCCCGCCCGGTTTTTTACCGGCGGTAGAACCATACTTCAGTACTGTTAGAACGTTGGCGCTTGATTCGTGCACACAATTTAAAGCACCGCCGCCTACTATCTTTTCAACCGGAAGAAAAACGGCTTTTTATAAATTACTTTTACAGAATTATGAGGAAGGCAAAGAGATGCCAATGGAGCATCGCGTTATTGCAGCATTCTGGGATTGCAATCCTTTTGCCATCCAAGACGATGGTCATTTGATAATGAGTAGTAAAAAGATATCACCAGGCGCCCATTGGCTGGGCATTACCGGTATCGCCTGTTCAAAAGCCGGTAAAAATTTTGAAGATGCCATGCAGATCTATACAAATGTAGCCATTGGATTAATGGATGCATTTATCTGCTGCTGGGATGAAAAATTCCGCAGTAACCGTATTCGTCCGGAAACTGCCATTAGAAAATACATTGATCCGCATTGGACACCGGTATTACAAACACCGCCTTTTCCCGAATACCTGAGCGGGCATTCGGTTATATCAGCCTGTTCGGCCACCATTCTCACCCATTTCTTTGGCGAAAACTTTGCGTACACCGATAGTGTGGAAGTATCATATGGCCTGGCGCCAAGGCATTTTTCCTCTTTCAACCAGGCTGCACAGGAAGCAGCCATCAGTCGTTTTTACGGTGGCATCCACTTTATGGATGCTATTGAGAACGGGTTGATTGCTGGCAATAAAGTGGGCAAATATGTGATCCAGAAACTGACAAACAGACAATAGTCAATGTTACAGGTTGCAGGTTACAAGTTACAGGGAAAACCAATTGCGATCTCCTTGGTGCCTGAAACCTGTAACCTGAAACAATTTCTATCTATCCAACTGCCACCTTAATAACCACTTTCTTTACAGGAGCAGCATTATCTATCATAATATTCGGCATATGCAGATCGTGCGGGAAGAAAACCGCAAACATGCCGGCTTTTATAACCGAGAAAAAAGAAGGCTTTTCGCCCCACAGCATAAAATCCTTCTCATCATCGTATGCTTTTGAAGGTTTTTGCGTGGTAAGCAAATCGTGGCCAATACGCTCTGCGCCGGAAACAATGTATTGAATATCGATATATTTCTTATGCGATTCCATTTGCTCGTTATCAGTAGCAATGGTGTCGTATTCATTTACAATGGCAAACAAATTGGTGCCGTCGAGTTCATATTTTCCCTTTTCAACTTTCGAAAAATCGGTGTTGGCCAGGTACTCAAATGCTTTTTTAAACAATGGGCCCTGGTTGTAATACAATTGTGCGTTAGACAGCAGATCGATGATCATCGGGTATAATTATGTTTTATTAGAGGCGAAAGGTACTTAAAAACATGCAACCTGGCATATACAAAGCGAAGCATGAAGTAAGAAATAAGAAGTAGGAAAATGCAAAATTCAGGATCTTCTTACTTTTTACCCCCTACTTCTTACTTCTAAAAGAAGATCTGATATTGTAACGTCACCGTATTCTTGCGTGCACCTTTTACAATACCTGTAGCCACAGAGGTTTCATATGTTGGCCTGTTTTGCCAGTCAAGTGTGAACTTCGATCTATGGCCATTTATAAGGCAATTGATACCGGCATTATATATTTCCATTGACTTTCCATTTAAACGATCGTATTTGGCATGTGTAAAGGAAGCATAGGGCATAAACCGGCTTTTGCTTTTCAAAAAGTTCTCAGGGAATAAATAGCCAACCTGCGTATAAATAACTTTTCCGGTGCCAAACATAGGATGCGAATTACCAAATGTAGGACCATGGCCGGTAATGGCACTGGGTGCAGATAACGAAGTACCATTGGCCGGGTTCATAGATCCGTTAAAACGCAAATAATCTTTACCATAATCGGTATTGAAAAATCCTGCGTAGGCCGAAATGGCGTCCTGTTTGCTGCTCAGCGGCATATCCAGAAAACTTTCAACTGCAAACAATTTCAGGTCTTCGTAAATGGTATCTGTGGGGTTTGGAATTTCCATATGCCACATAGCGTCTTTCTGGTAAATACCGCCTACAGCAATGTTGAAGATCTTTTTCTTACCTAAATAAGTACCCGTCATATAGGGCGTGGTATGGTTCTCATGTTCGAAGAACTGGTAAATAAGATAACCCTGTTGTTGCAGTGTATGTCCGTACTGTGCAAAATTTGAAACGTTTGTAAGTCCGTTTTGCGCAGCGCCCGATGATGTTATAGGAAAAGGATCACTCAGAATAAACCGGTAATCAAATTTACCTATCTGACCACGGGCGTAAACGCTCAGTTTACGGCTAAACTCATCCGTTTGGTCAACGGTCGTTTGCGCAAAAACGGGAACGTCCATGGTCATAATGGTACTAACACTTGGCTGTGAGAACCGCGATAAGCCGTTGGCGATGGTCAGTCCGCCACCAACTTTCAACTGATTGCCTTTTGAAAATTTGTATTCTCCCAACGCGTCGTGGAAAAAGGCATGCAGTTTACGGTTATTGCCGGTATTGTACTGGCTGTTGAAATTGTTCATGCCAAACTGGAAATACACAAATACCTTATCGGTTATTTGTCCAAACGCCTGAAAACGCGTTCTACGCAAACCGATATCAAATGTATTATCCTTCACCCTGTTTTCAACCAGGGTGCCGGGATTGCTTTCATTAAAACGAAGCCAGGTTTGGTTCGATAAAGTGAATTGAAAATAATGACTGCCGCTTTGGTTAAGATTAAACTTCAATGCGTCTTTCTCTGGTTCCGGAGCCGGCGGGCCTTCGGCAGGTAAGCTAACCTGGGCATTAGAATACAACGACAGGCCTAAGCATGTCGCAAGAAATGCTGATCTCATGGTAAGTTTCTTTTGGGTTTGTTTGGCCGCGAATATAGTACGGGAAGATTAAAATGAAATTAGAGAGGCCTTTATATATAAGCAGATTGTTCAGTTGAAAGAAAAGGCTTTCCAATTCATCGGAAGTATTTTACATTGAAAATATTGAGCGTTATTTTCAATTTGATGACTCTTAAATTAAAAATAAAGCGCATTACTTTCAATTTGATCAGCCTTAGATTAGAAATAATCTGCCTTATTTTCACTTTGATGAGCGCTATATTAAAAGTAATATGCATTATTTTTAAATAGACGATCATCCAATTAAAAATCCTTTCCTGTGTAGATTATAGATTATGGTAAGAAGGCAATGAAACAGAAGAAAAATATGGTAAGGGGCAAACAATCGAGTCGCCCAATAAAGACCTGGGCATGGTCATTTGGCTAAGCAGATCGAAAGAGGTACGAAACAAATGTAAACATTATTTTTTTATAATCATAATTTATTGATCGGGGTCATTTATTAAAGTTGCCGGATACCTGTTGCCGGGCCTTACATTCAGAACGCCGCCAAATAGTTAGCAGTCTGAAAATTCAAGGCCTGGAAACCGGTAACCAGAAACCCGGAAACCTTTTTACTTACCAACTTTCAGCTCAGCCTTTTGCAGGTCGGCCGAGCTGCGGCCTACCATGCATTCAAAGATGCCATCTTCTACTCCAAATTGCATATCAGCATTCCAAAAAGCCAGCTTGCTGGCATCAACGGTAAAGGAAATCGTTTTCGTTTGTGCCGGTTCAAGCGTAATACGGGCAAAATCTTTCAACTCTTTTACCGGCCGGGTTACACTGCTTACTTTTTGATGTATATATAATTGTACAATTTCATCGCCTGTCATACTTCCGGTGTTGGTAACATCAACTTCAACAATGCCATAAATTTCGCCACTTGAACCAGCAGAGGCCAAACTGGTCTTTTTGGGCGCGCCAGGCATAACGATCCTTGGTTTTGAATAATTGAAGGTGGTATAACTTAACCCATGCCCAAAAGGGAACAAGGGTGTTTTATCTTCCATTACATAATTAAAGAATTGCGCGCTGGGTTTGTGATTGTAGAACACAGGGATCTGTCCAATTGAGCGGGGATATGTGATAGTGAGTTTTCCCGATGGATTTGTTTCGCCAAACAAAATATTGGCAAATGCATTACCAGCCTCTTCACCCATAAACCAACCATCAACAACCGCAGCAACATTTTGTACCACACCCGGAATTGCCAGGGGCCGGCCATGTGTTAAATAAACCACCACTGGTTTGCCTGTACCTACAATGGCTTTTACCAGCTCTTCCTGTTGACTTTGTAAACGCAAATCGGCCATATCGCCAAAGTGATTGGGCGCCCAGGCCTCGCGCGACAATTGTTCGTTCTCCCCAATTGCCAGCACAACGATCTCTGCCTGTTGCGCAATTTTAACAGCTTCGTCAATCAGTTGGGCGTTTTCTTCTTTTGAAGGGAATATGATGGTATCAATGTATTGGTAATTATTCTGGCTTATGGTATCGCCATTGATGGTAATCCGGCAGCCTTTTGCATACAGTACTTCGGCCCCCGCTGCTTTATTCTTAATGCCTTCCAATAAGGAAATGTTTTTACCGGGCAGGCCCGAATAGTCGCCCAAATAGTTTACGGCAGCCATAGGGCCAATTACCGCAATCTTTTTATACTGATCTTTCTTCAATGGTAACAAATTGCCCGGTGCGTTGCCAAAGGGCGTATTTTTTAGCAACACCATCGATTCTTCGGCGATCTTTAGTGCCAACTGGCGGCCTTCGGTGTTAGCAGCATTTTGTTTTGCTTTTTCTATATCGATGGTTATTGCCTGCTCAAACAAACCCAATTTAAATTTCAGTTCAAGTATTTTAGCAACAGCGCTATCGAGCGATCTTACACTGATCTTATTTTCTTTTACCAGTGTACCGAGGTGACGATAATTCACTCCGTATGGCAAATCGGTTGTTACACCCGCATTAAAGGCTTTAAGTGCAGCAGCTTTTTGATCGGCAGCAATAAAATGTTTATTCCATAACTGCTCTATGCCAAACCAGTCGCTTACCACTACCCCGCCATAATTCCATTCTTTTCTTAATACATCTTTCAGCAACCATTTATTGGCGTGGGAAGGCATTCCATCTATTTCATTATAAGAAGCCATAATACCGGCGGGGTTGGCATTTTTTATCACCAGGCGAAAAGGCTCCAGATGCGCCTCGCGAATAACCCGCATTGAATAGTTGGCGGGCGCCTGGTTGCTGCCACTCTCCGACTGGCCATGACCAGAGAAATGTTTTAAAGTAGCCGCCACATGGTCGGGCGCTATAGCTCCATTGGTGCTACCCTGAAAACCGCGCACAATAGCGCTGCCCAGCATACCGCTCAGATAAGGATCTTCGCCAAGGGTTTCGCCAGTGCGGCCCCACCGTGGATCACGAACAACATCGAGCACCGGCGCCAGCACCAGACTGGTGCCCCGTATGCGGGCCTGTTTTGCGGCGTGGGTGTAAAGCTTTTCAATAAGCACGGGGTCCCAACTGGACGAAAGGCCAATACCATGGGGAAACACATCAACCTGGCGCTGTACCAATCCGTGGTGGGCTTCATCAATGAATATAATAGGAATACCCAGCCTGGTTTTATTTACCATATAGTCCTGCAATCGGTTGCGGGCCGATATGGTTTGCTCAAGGGTTTCATCAAAGGCCGGGTTATCATACCCATTCCATTCTTGTACAGCGAATCGAGTTTGGCGGTATTGTTAAACAGTTTATCGTCGAGCCTGGGTCGGCCGGCATGCATGGTTTGCAACTGGGCCACTTTTTCTTCCAAGGTCATACGTGAGAGCAGATCGGCAACCCGTTTTGCTATGGGTTGTTTGGCATCTTTGTAAGCAGGTTGTTGCGCATAGGTATAGCTAAAGCAAACAACGAAAAAGGAAACGAAAAGCGAAGCAAATTTCATTTTGAACCATTGATTTTAGATAAGACAAATGTTCATACAAACTCACACTCGTTAGCAGAAATGCGACATTTACACGCGGGAAATCAATGAAATTTGGGTGGGAAGTAGCTAGAATGGGCTGAAGGTAGGAAAAAAATTAAATTCGGCTGAGCTGGTAATACCAATATGCAGGTCGAAACCTGTCTCATTTCCATGGTTTTAGCAGATATATTGAACAAAATGCAACAGAACAACCCAGAATTTGATATTTTTTCATTTTTAACGTCACTATTAGAAAAAATACACATAATTCCCTTATAATCTGACGATATTTTAAGAATTTTGCAGCTTGATTTAAAATAAATAAAATGAGCAAAACCCCCGCTGCATTATTCGACAAAGTATGGGATTCGCATGTGGTAAAGCATATTGACGATGGCCCCGATGTGTTGTTTATTGACCGGCATTTTATTCACGAGGTAACCAGCCCGGTAGCATTTTTGGGTTTGGAAAGCCGGGGACTGAAAGTGATGTTCCCCGAGAAGACCTTCGCAACTGCCGATCATAACACGCCTACCATTAACCAGCACCTGCCCGTTCAGGACCCCCTGAGCGCCAACCAGCTGAAAGCCCTGGAAAGTAACTCGGCTAAATATGGTATTTCACACTGGGGATTGGGCAATCCTAAAAATGGTATTGTGCACGTTGTGGGTCCCGAAAACGGTATTACACTGCCAGGTATGACCATCGTTTGCGGCGATTCGCATACTTCTACCCACGGTGCGTTTGGCGCTATTGCATTTGGTATTGGTACGTCTGAAGTTGAGATGGTACTTTCAAGCCAGTGTATTATGCAGCCACGCCCCAAGAAAATGCGTATAAACGTAAACGGTAAACTGGGTAAAGGCATCGTTCCAAAGGATGTTGTGCTGTACATCATTTCTAAACTCACTGCCGCCGGTGCAACCGGTTACTTTGTAGAGTTTGCCGGTGATGTATTTGAGAACATGACCATGGAAGGCCGTATGACCGTGTGCAACATGAGTATTGAAATGGGTGCACGTGGTGGTATGGTAGCTCCTGACGAAACCACGTTCAACTACATAAAAGGCCGCGAAAAAGCACCTAAAGGCGAAGCCTGGGATAAAGCAGTAGCTTACTGGAAAACGCTGAAGAGCGACGAAGGCGCTTTCTTTGATAAAGAATACAACTTCGACGCTGCCGATATTGAGCCAATGATCACCTACGGAACCAATCCGGGTATGGGTATCGGTATCACCAAAAAGATCCCTTCTGCCGAACAAATTGGCAGTGGTAAAGCCAGCTTTGATAAGTCATTAGCTTATATGGATTTCCATGAAGCTGATAATATGATCGGTAAAAAAGTTGATTATGTGTTTATTGGTAGCTGTACCAATGGCCGTATTGAAGACTTCCGCGCATTTGCATCTATTGTAAAAGGCCGTAAAAAAGCTGATCATGTAACTGCCTGGATCGTTCCTGGTTCGCACATTGTTGAAGCGCAAATTAAGGAAGAAGGTATTCTGGATATTCTGACTGAAGCAGGTTTCCAGTTACGTCAACCTGGTTGTTCAGCCTGTTTGGCCATGAACGACGACAAGATCCCAGCCGGCAAATACGCGGTAAGCACCAGCAACCGCAACTTTGAAGGCCGTCAGGGTCCTGGCGCAAGAACCATGCTGGCAAGCCCACTGGTAGCTGCAGCCGCTGCGGTTACAGGGTTTGTAACTGATCCTCGCGAACTGATCTAAGTTACAGGTTACAAGTTTCAAGTTACAGGGAAAACCAACTTCGTGGTCCCTGAAACCTGGAACCTGCAACTTGAAACAGATTCCTAATAACAATAACTTACTACTTATACAACAGTCAAATGGCCTACGATAAGTTTACAGTATTAAAGAGCACTGCGGTACCTATGCCCATCGAGAACGTAGATACCGATCAGATCATTCCGGCCCGTTTCTTAAAAGCCACTGAGCGCAAGGGATTTGGTGACAACCTGTTCCGCGACTGGCGCTTTGAGAACGACGGCACTCCTAAAAAAGACTTCGTTTTAAATAACCCCATCTACTCTGGTAAAATACTGGTGGGCGGTAAGAACTTCGGAAGCGGTAGCAGCCGTGAGCACGCAGCATGGGCCATATACGATTATGGTTTCCGTTGCGTAGTGAGCAGTTTCTTTGCCGATATCTTCAAGAACAACTCTTTGAACATTGGCATCTTACCCGTACAGGTAAGTGAAGCATTCCTCGATAAGATCTTCAAGGCAATTGAAGCCAATCCAAAAACTGAGCTGGAAGTAAACCTTCCCGAACAAAAGATCACTATCGTAGGCGACGGCGCTTCTGAGTCATTCGATATCAATGGCTATAAGAAGAACAATATGATGAATGGGTACGATGATATCGACTTTCTGCAAAGCCTGAAGTCTGACATTCAGACCCTGGCTACAAAAAGCATCTATTAATAAATAAATCACAAGAACCAAATTCCAAGATCCAAATAATAAATTCCAAATCCCAAATCACCAAGCTCCAAAACTTATATTCAAGTTGATTATTGAGTTATAGTGATTTGTTCTTTGGGTTCTTTTTTGGTTCTTGGAATTTGTGATTTGGAACTTTACGTATTTATGCCTGGTGACCAGCGACACATAGAGATCATGGATACCACGCTCCGCGATGGCGAACAAACCAGCGGAGTGTCGTTCTCCCCCACCGAAAAATTGACGATTGCCCAATTGCTTTTGACCGAAGTAAAGGTAAACCGCATTGAAATTGCTTCTGCCCGGGTAAGTGAAGGTGAGTTTGAAGCCGTAAAAGCAATTACAAAATGGGCAAAAGCCAATGGTTATTTGAACCAGGTTGAAGTGCTCACCTTTGTTGATGGCGATGTAAGCATTCAATGGATGCAACAAGCCGGCGCCAAAGTGATGAACCTGCTCACCAAGGGCTCGTTAAACCACCTCACCCACCAGTTAAAGAAAAAGCCCGAACAGCATTTTGCCGAAATAGCCGAAGTAATAAAGCTGGCCCGCAAAAAGGGTATTGAAGTGAATGTATACCTCGAAGACTGGAGCAATGGAATGCGCCACTCAAAAGAGTATGTATTCCAATACCTCGATTTCATTCAAAAGCTGCCGGTAAAACGCATTATGTTACCCGATACACTGGGAATACTCATTCCATCGGAAGTAACAGAATACATTTCGGCCATTGTGCAACGCTATCCCGATCTGCATTTCGATTTTCACGCACATAATGATTATGACCTGGGCACAGCCAACGTGCTGGAAGGCGTAAAAGCCGGCGCTCATGGCATACACCTTACTATTAATGGTATGGGCGAAAGAGCAGGCAATGCTCCCCTTGCCAGCGCCATTGCGGTACTGAACGATTTTCTGCCCGAAGTAAAAACTTCGGTTGTAGAAGCCTCGTTATATCGCGTATCAAAACTGGTAGAAACCTTCTCTGGTTTCCGCATTCCAGTTAACAAACCTGTTGTTGGCGAGAACGTGTTTACCCAAACCGCCGGTATACACGCCGATGGCGATAAAAAGAACAAGCTTTATTTCAGCGACCTGATGCCCGAGCGTTTTGGCCGTACACGGCGTTATGCCCTTGGCAAAACCAGCGGTAAGGCAAATATTGAAAACAACCTGGCGCAACTGGGTATTCAGTTGAGTGAACCCGACCTGAAAAAAGTTACCCAACGCATTATTGAATTGGGCGACAAAAAAGAAGTGGTTACCCAGGCCGACCTGCCGTACATCATTTCCGATGTTATAGACAGCAGGAATATTGAAGAAAAAGTGCGTATAGAAAATTATGTGCTTACACATTCAAAAAACCTTCGACCCTCGGTAACCGTTGAAATATCTGTAGAAGGAGAATTATATGAAGAGCATTCACAAGGCGACGGACAATACGATGCCTTTGTAAATGCCCTGAAGAAAGTATATAAACGACTGAAAAAAGACCTGCCGATGTTAACCGATTATACGGTACGTATTCCGCCGGGCGGAAAAAGTGACGCTCTTTGCGAAACGGTGATCACCTGGAGCTTAAATGGCAAAGAGTTCAAAACCCGCGGTCTCGATAGCGACCAAACGGTTTCAGCCATAAAGGCCACACAAAAAATGTTGAATCTTATTTAAATGGTTTCAAGTTACAGGTTTCAGGTTCCAGGGATTTCCCTGAAACTTGCAACCTGAAACCTGCAACAGAATTTTATAATCATAAAGCTCATTCTTTAGCAAAACCAATATTAAAAGCAAATGGCTAGCAAACATATCTTAATCGTCCCCGGCGACGGCATAGGCCAGGAAGTAACTGCAGTTGGTAAAAAAGTGTTAGACAAAATAGCTGCAAAATTCGGACACAATTTTACATACGACGAAGCATTGATCGGTCACGTGGCCATTGAAGCTACAGGCAATCCCCTGCCAGATGAAACGCTGGAGAAAATGCGCAAGTCAGACGCCGTGTTATTTGGCGCAGTTGGTCACCCTAAGTACGACAACGACCCTTCTGCCAAAGTACGTCCTGAGCAGGGTTTGCTGAAAATGCGTAAAGAACTGGGTTTGTACGCCAACTTACGTCCTATTAAATTATTCGATGAGCTGTTGGGTGCTTCAAGTATTAAACCTGAAGTATTAAAAGGAGCCGACATCCTTTTCTTCCGTGAGCTTACGGGCGATATTTATTTTGGTGAGAAAGGCAGAAAGAACGATGGCGACACGGCATATGATGTAGCCCAGTATAGCCGTTTTGAAGTTGAGCGTATTGCACGTAAAGCATTTGAAGCAGCCCGTACAAGAAGAAAGAAATTATGTTCTGTAGATAAAGCAAATGTTATTGAAACCAGCCGCCTGTGGCGCGAAGTGGTTCAAAAGCTTGCAAAGGAATATCCCGATGTAGAAGTAGAACATCAGTTTGTTGATGCTACCGCTATGTTGCTGATAAAAGACCCACGCAAGTTTGACGTAGTAGTTACTGCCAACCTGTTTGGTGATATCCTTACCGACGAAGCTTCGCAGATCGCCGGTTCTATGGGTATGCTGGCCTCTGCTTCTATTGGTGATGGCACAGGTGTTTATGAGCCTATTCACGGTTCTGCGCACGACATCACTGGTAAAGGTGTAGCTAACCCGCTGGCTTCTATTTTATCTGCCGCACTGTTGCTTGATATTTCATTTGGCATGAAAGCCGAATCAGAAGCGGTTATCAGCGCAGTTGATAAAGTATTGAAAGCAGGCTTCCGTACACGTGATATTGCAGATGCACAAACTCCTGCCGACAAAATATTAGGCACCGACGCTATTGGCGCAGAAGTGTTGAAGTTTTTGTAAACGCTAACAAATCAAATTTCATATAGGGCTGCCTGCCGGGCGGCCCTTTTTTATTATCACAACACCGTAACGCTCACTGCCGTGGTGCCATAAATTAGCATAAACGCTTTATCAACCGGCAGATCGCCAGGCTTGCCTATTGGAGCCAAAGGCAGCTTACTGGTTTCAACAACCGCATGATGAGGTGTTAGCCCGGTGGCATAATCTCCTTTGCCATTTGCATCTGCGATTTTATATACTATGGGCATAATAACCCAGGCCACCTGCCGTGGATTGCGCTGGTCTTCTATTGGGAAGGAAGCCTCATCTTTGCCCAATGTAATTTCACCTATACGAACAACATTAGTATATGGCTCCAGGTTATGGGTAAGCAATTCAGCCGCTGATGCGGTTTCTGCTGAAGTTAATATATACACGCGCGACAAGTTAAGATTCCAGGCCTGCAGATCGCTCATGCTCTTTCCGGCGGCATTACTGCTAAATGAAATGGCCTGCTGAAAAGTTTGTACAACGGTGCCCCCGTGTTTATTGCCGCGGTAGGTTATGAATTTATTACCGGCATTGAAGTTACTGGTAAGCAATGCGGCCAGTTTGGTTGCAGAAGCCACGCTGCCGCCAGGGTTATAGCGCAAATCGAGAATAAATTCGGTAACACCCTGTTGTTGTAATTTTTGTATGCTTTGCAGCATAACAGCATCGTCTTTTTCGGCACATAGATAATAGGCCAGGTAGCCGGTCTTTTTGCCGTTATTCTCAAATACATGGGTGGCATATACGCTTTTTTGGGGCACAATAGCGCTTTGTACACCTATGCGGGCCGAATCAACCAGGGCAGAGCGATCGGTATTGAATGCTGCTAACTGTAATGTAGCAGCGGCTGCCTGTAAAGCTTCTTTGGTAGCTTTTTTATTATCGACGGTTATTGGCCTGTCGTTTACTGCCGAAAAAAGCATACCTCGCTTCAAACCCCGGTTGTTAGCATTGCTGCCGGGAATAACACTGGTAATGACCCCAATTAATTTTTGCTGATCGAACGGGTGTATTGTGAACGAATAGTAAAAACCATAAGTTTCAGCTGCTGTTTTGGTAGCGCCAATGGTAGTTCGGTTACTGATCCAGGAAAAGCGGTCGTTGGGCGATAGCAGTTGTTTAAAGAATTGCTCTGTGGGCAACGAATAATCAGGATGCGGGGGCATATCGGCACTCCAGTAATAATACATGGCCATACTATCGTACACCCATTTATTGATCTTGCCAATAGAATCAGTGGGTTGCCAGCCGGCATCTTTTTTTGTACAGGCGGGGCTGGGTAACAATGCTACTGAAAGCAGTATATATATAATGAATTTACCAATGGTCATTGTAAGGTCTTGATGCTGGTTTTTAAAATGATGCGAACAGGTAGCAGTCCTGTTCGCCTTTATTTTATTTTTATTTTTTTGTTAAGCGCTAAAAATTATTTTTGTAGTGGTTTTAAACAATTACTTTGAAAAGGGTATTCCGCGAGCAGGCGGAATACCCTTTCGCTTTTGAAGTAAACGCACTTCAAAGTAAATTGAAAAAAAGAAAGACTCTTATTTCTTTATGAACGATTTGCTTTGACGCAGGCCATTCATATTGAATACTACCATGTAATTGCCAGGGATCAGTTTGCTTACATTCAGCGTTGTTTGAACCGCGCCTTGTTGTACATTTTGTGTAAACAACTGACGGCCATCGATGCTAACCAGCTGAACGGTAGCGCCGGCTTCAGCTTGCGGATGTTGCATTACCAGTTGGTTTTGTACCGGATTAGGATAAACGTTTATCTTAACCACACCCTTTACTGCCAATACATCGCTGGCAACTTTTACATTATCTTTTCCTACGAGATGAACGCGGTAAAATGCAGCTTTATCTGAACGGGTATCTGTTAACTGATAGAATGGATTTTTACCAGTAGCTTTTACCACCGTAAATGGCTCAAATGTTTTACCGCCATCAGTAGATTTCTCTACTACATATTCACGGGCATTGGCCTCATCGGGTGTGCTCCATTGCAGCGTGATCAGCTCTTCGCTGGTTTCTTCGCCATTGAGCCACAGATTGATGATGAACAGTTTTTTACCATCTATCACCAGTACATTGTCCAATCCGCCGGTAGCGTTGCGGGTATCAATGGGAGTCCAGGTTTGTGAAGGCCATTTACCATTGAACGACAGGTACAAACGGTACAGACTGCCATTCAGTGAACGCTGGGCAATATGCAGGATACCGTTTGATAAATTGTTTGGAATAATAGTACCCCAGGCTTTGTTAACACCGTTTACGCTATCGGCATAAAAAGGTGCATAGCCATTGGCAATGCTGTTATCGGTACCATCGCTTTCAATAAAAGTAGCAGCAACCGGGCGTCCCTGTGCAAACAGGTTATCATATAATAAAATGAATTGTTTGGGGGCGCCATAGCGCAAAGGTGTAGTGCGTAAAGCAGTGCCACCGGCAGTATCATTGCCAAAATTCAGCACGGTAACCGCACTGGGCGCTGTTAAACGATGAGCAACGGTTATACCATTGGCGCCGTTATTCAACACCAGGCGGAAGTAAACGCTATTGCCGGGTCTGAACAAGGTAGAAGAAGCTGCTTCATTTACAAACCAACCGGTATAAGCACCGGTTGAATCGGTAACGAATTCACCATAACGGCCGGCAATGGCCAGGGTTGCCGTAGTGCTGCGCACAAAATCGCCGCTGTCTTTTACCAGAATATAAGCGCCCTCACCAATGCTGGTGCTGGTTGGTGAAGATACAAACCGGTTGTAGTAACGATAGGTTGCATTAGGTGTTAAACCGTTTACCGTAATACGGCAAACAAAAGGCACCTTGCGATCATCAGCGGCGTTGAAATTGCCAACACCCTGAATATACTGGGGAAAATACACTTCTGATATAGACTGTCCGAAAGATACAGAAGCTATCAGGAGCAGGATGAGTATATTAACTCCGGTTTTCATAATTGTTAGTGTTAGTGTTAGGTTAATAAAAAAAAACACCGGGCTGCTTTTTTGCAAAAGCCCGGTGCTTATAAAGAATTACCTGTTTCATATAACATGGCAGGAAATTATTAATAGCTCAATTTTGCCCAACCTGCTAACCAGTTGTTAACAGTAATGTCGTTAGCATCGTATTGACCGAAAGCACCGCGGAAAGCAGGTGTTTCGAAATCAGAAGGCAACCCTGTATAGTTAGGCGCTAAAGTTAAAGCAGGAGAACCGGCTTTAGGTCTGAAATCATAAGTCCAGGGAGAAGCCAGATCAACAACATCATTAGCATCGCCACCCAGGTATTTTGCGTTGTTGTTAACCAGTGAAATAGAAGTAGGATTAACAATAGCAGAGAATGCCTGTACCAGGTTATAGCTGAAGTTTGAAGAATCAGCCTGTGAACCGGCAGAAGCCAGTTGCACACCTGTAGGGAAACCAATGAAGATGGAGTTACGAACTTCGTAGCTGCTGTGACGACGGAAATGAGCACCGTTCAACAGGCCGAGTGAAGTTGCCTGGGTGGCAGTTGAAACGCCAACAACAGTGAGGTTTGAAATGATAGCTTTAGTGCGTGGATTGTCAGTAGCACCGGTACCATTGTTATCACTTTCAATACCGTTAGGGTTGGCTGAATAGTTCTGGCTGGCATCCAGTACAGAAACTGCATACTGGATATGGCCGGTGTAACCAAAGTCGAAATCGAATGCATCATCATCGGGAGCCAGAGCAAACAGGTAGCTTGCATTTACTGTACCACCAAAGAACTCAAAAGCATCATCGTTGCCATAAGCAACTTCAATGTGGTTCAGGATAGTACCAGCACCAACACCACCTAAAGTAAGACCATTCAATTCGTTGTCAGTAGCAACAGCAGCACCAGCATACTCAATGATCACATACTCCAGTTGTCCGGCGCTGTGATTTACATCACCCAGGCCAGCGCCACCGCCACCGTAGTTGATATCTACACCAGCAGGAACGCTGGGCAAATTGATACCTTCGATGCTGGCATCGGCTCTGTTCAAAGGTGCATTACCTAATAACACGATGCCACCCCAGTCTCCTGTGGCTGGCGTAGCCTGGTTAGAAGTGAATACAATTGGATCGCTGGGTGTACCGGCAGCAAAAAGTTGTGAACCGCGAGTTACAATCAACGCTGAGGCAGAGTCGTTGGTTGATTTTTTCACAGCTTCTACACGTGTACCTTCTTCAAGGATGAGCGTAGCGTTGTTAGTTACATACGTTTTGCCATCCAGTACATATAAAGTATCATTTGCCAGAAAGCGATCTGCAGTGATGGTTAATGGTAATACTACAGTATCAACATATGGACCGGCAAATGTACTACGTGGACTAAAACCTTTGTCTATACCATTTTTCTTACAAGCAGTGGCTACTAAAGAAAGCACAGCCACGCTGAGGATAAGTCTTTTCATGATTAATTTGGTTTTTTAAACAATTACTAAAAAATGGGATGTATATGAAACAGGTGATCCTTTTAAATGATATGCGCTGGTCACAAATCACATTCATCAACAACTAACGCAAATGCCATAGTGTAAAATTATAACCCAAAACATCTCGCACAACACTTCTTCATCGATTTAGCAATTAGTTATTGGTTTGTTAATATTGCGTTTGTGCATTCATGTATGTGCATATCAATATCGTTACATGCATTTGTTACGCACGCACAAAACCTATTCGCATTTTCATATTACTGAAATGCAGCCGCAAACATCCATCAAATCAAAGCCGGGGAAGAGAGGTTAATAAGCAATTGGCAACAGGCAATTGCCAATAAACAAGCAAACATTAACTGAAGTAGAAAGTAAATACAATCAAGAAACACATAACTGTATTTACTTTCTAATTACTCATTCCTTATTTTTCATTTTTCATTTCAAATATAAGTCCTAACCGAACGGTATTGCCCAATGGATTTCTATTCACTTTATCACCTGTTGGTACCAGGTAAGAAAAATTTACCATGGCCATATTGAACCGCACGCCGGCGCCGGCAGTAACATACTGCCAGTTGCCATAGTTGTACGATTTGCTGTTGTAGCCTAATCGCAGGTATAACTGATCTTTAAAAATATATTCTGTACCAAAGGCCAGTTGCAGGGCATTGTTATCAAATGAATCGAACCAGCCGGTCACAATACTTTTATTTCGATAAGCAGGCATATCTTCCGGCGAGGTGGGAACTTCCGGCACTAATAATTTATCGGCCTGTAAAGCAAAGGTCATTTTGTTGTCATCGTTCCACACCTCGGTATATGCAGCTCCAATACCTAAACCTGCCGGCAGGAAGTCTTTATTACCTGCCTCCTCTGTATATCCTATTTTAGTACCCAAGTTCGATAAAGAGATCCCTGCAGTCCAGCCGCGTCCATTATCAGCCGAACCGTTATAATAAGCCGACAGGTCTGCCGCAAACGCATTACCCGCTTTGTAGCTGGTTCCATTAATAGCACCGGTAGCCAGTTTGGAAGAAATATAGCGCAGCGCAACACCGAGGCCAATTTTATCACTTAGTTTACGTGCATAGCCCAGGTCAAATGCCAGCTCTCGTGGACGAACGGTTTGTAATTTATTACCGCTGTAATCAACCATACTAATATCACCGGCATTAAAATACCGCAGTGAAGCCGACACACTTTGTAATTCATCCAACTGATGATAACCTGCCAATGTGGCCAGGTACATATTGTCGGCCACCTCTTTCAACCAGGGGGCATAAGTAGCGCTTATGGAAGTTGCTTTACGGGCAAATGGTAACTTAGCCTGATTATAAAAAACACTATTGGCATCGGGACTAATGGCTATACCAGCCTCCCCCATTCCCCCACTGCGCGCATCGGGCGAAATGCGCAAAAAAGGAACGGCTGTGGTAGTTATATTAATAGAACTCTTTTCCTGAGCTACAAGCGCATGTACGCAAAAAATGGCAACGCCGGTTATTAATAGCTTCCTCATCACAAAAAAGTTTTGGATAGAATGATTTATGATTATTGTACGATTATTTTTTCTTTCAGTAAAACCCCGGCAACGGCAACACGTATATGATAAATGCCGGCTACAACGGTAGCAACCGGAACAGTGAATGTATTATGGCCTGTAACCAGTGTTACGTTCACGTTTACCAGGCGGGTGCCGTTATTATCGAACAACTGAATTACACCCTTTCCACTGTTAGCAGCATGTACATTTACCCGTAACTGACCCGGGCTACTGATATAAGCCGCCATATTATCCTGTGCGGCTCCCTGTGCAGGCAGAACACTTAATGTGCCATTTAATTGGGCAATGGTGTAGTTGGCTGCTACCGACCCGGTAACTATTATAGCATACGCACCGGCAACTGAGGTGGTAGTGGCATTTGTGCTGACAACAGGTGGTGCTGTTAAAATGGTTGAATCCTCACCTTTCACAAACCCTTTGTAAGTGATGGTCAGCGGCGGGTTTGGCTGTCCTTCATTTTTGGCTACATCGTTGGCCTGTATATACAGCCGCGCTTTTTGAACAGTGAACGTTTGCGATGCACTGGCAGGCGCATACGTGGCATCACCTGCCTGCGAAGCGGTTATTATAGTAGTACCCGCTGCAAGAATGATCACAGAATCGTTCCTGACAATACCTACCGAAGGGTTGCTGCTGGTAAACGTAACGGAAAGTTTGCTTGAAGCGGTAGCATTTAATTTTATACCAGCATCTCCATATTGCCTGGCGGGCAAAGTAGTGAAGGTAATAGTTTGGCCTGCAAGCGGATCAATGGTCAAAGTTCCTTTAACGTAAATGATATTATAATTATCAGCAGCAGCACCACTAACAGTAATATCATATTTACCTGCCGGCGAACTACTGGTAGCCGTAGTATTAACTACGGGTTGTGTGGTTAATACGGCAGTATTCTCATTGTTTACAAACCCGGAATATGATACGGTAAGCGTTGGATTGGGTTGATTTGCCAGCCTGGTCTTATTATCGGCAGTAATAGTTAGGGTTGCTTTATTTACGGTGAGCGTTTGTGTTACATCGGCCGCTGCAGACCAGGCGCTGGAGCCGCCCTGGGATGCGGTAATGGTAGCTGTACCCGCTCCTGTTATATGTATTTTCCCATTTTTAATGGTAGCAACCTGCGTATTGCTACTTGCGTAGGCAACTGTTAAACCCGAACTTGCGGCCGCGCCTGCATCAAAATCAGCCGCTCCGTATGTAACGGGGTTAATTGTATTAAAAGTAATGGTTTGCGATTGCTGCGATGGCGTAATGGTTAAAATTCCTTTTACATAAGTAATGTTGTAATTAGGCGAAACGGCGCCACTCGCTATAATATCGTAAGTGCCAATAGGCGATGTTGAAGT
Organism: Niastella sp. OAS944; assembly: GCA_024809215.1. Lineage (GTDB taxonomy): Bacteria > Bacteroidota > Bacteroidia > Chitinophagales > Chitinophagaceae > Niastella. The sequence goes on from JANUBW010000005.1 coordinate 468,667, forward strand.
AGCTGGCGTAGTTACGGCAGGCAATGTGGTAAGAGTTGCTTCTGTATCGCCTTTTACAAAGCCTGTGTAAAGGGCAGTTAAAACAGGAATGGCTGTTCCGTATAACACCTGTTCATCTTTTCCGGTTATAGTAAGTGCGGCCTTATTGATCGTTAGCGGTTGTTGAACAGCGGTGGCCGCATTAAAAAAATCATCGCCGCTTTGTTGGGCGGTTATATTGGCACTACCTGCGCCCGATATGTGTACATTATTGTTTACAATGGATGCGAATGCGGTATTATCGCTTGAATAACTTATCTGCAGGCCCGAGCTGGTTGTGGCGCCGGGACTAAAATCGGCGTCGCCATATGTTTTTGCAGCCATTGGATCGAATGTAATGGTTTGGTCGGTTTTTCCATTCGCTCCGTCGAGCCGGGCCAACGCGCCATCCAATACAATTACATTGGTTAAACCGCCGGTTGTATTTACAGTACTTGTACGACCGCCACCCAATACCGGCCAGCTGCCATCTGAAGAAAGCTTATAGCCAACCTCAATGCCGGTAGCGAGACTAAACTGTGAGATCCTGCGGATCCCATTGGCCATGTCATTGGGAATTATAGTTCCCCAGGCTTTGTCTACTCCATTTACGTCAGTTGCGTAGAAAGCCGCATAACTATTGGAGGCATCTACTCCATCACTTTCAATTACACTGCCGGCTACAGGACGACCAGTACCTGCGGCATTATCCCATATCATTACAAAGTTCTTTGCTACGCCGCCTGTTACCGGCGTACTGCGAATAGCTGTACAGTTAGTGGTGGTGGCGCCATAGTTCAACACCGTTATTTCGCTTGAAGTGGTGGGGCGCGATAAAACACTTATTCCACCGTTCCCATTATTCAAAAATATCCTGAATTTCACCTTGCCATTAGCGGTAAAGGTGGTTGATGAGGATGGATCTGCCATAAACCAACCGGTATATGTACCTGACGCATCGGCTGTAAGTTCCCCATAATTAGTGGCAGCGGTAGGACTGGTTATTCTAACAAAGTCCCCCGTTTGTTTTACATATATAAATGCGCCGTCTCCGGCAGTAGTACTATTGGTTGGTGTAAACCGCGCAAAGTATCTATAGGTAGCATTAGGGGTTAAACCTACAAGCTGTAACCGGCAAACATAGGGTGTTCTGCTGGTACTGTTAGCACCTGCGCCATATACATACTGCGGCAAATAAATTTCATTAATGGTTTGGCCAAATGAGAATTGTATAAATAATATAAATAAGACTAAAGTAAGACCCGGTTTCATTGTATACTTTTGTAAATTTTAATAAAGTTTGATACCGCTTGTGTTGGTGTTGCTTTTTAGATTTAAATAGTAAATGGATATATCACCTGCCAGCGAAAAAAATCCACTATAGGTTGTACCAACCTGTACGCGGCTGGCGTTGGTTGTATAAAACTTTAATATCGGCCTCCGTTGCTTTAAACTGGTGATATATGGAGAGAATTCACCTCGCTTTAGCAGGAAACTATCCATAGGAATATAAGCGGTACCGCCATCTTTACTTTGCTCAACCACCACTTTTATCTGATCATATATAGCATCGGTTGAAGGAATAGAATATACAACTGAGAGTTTGGCGCTGTCCTTATGCGGCTTCTGCTCGTTCACCGGTGGGCTTACCAGTATAATTTTTTCGCCAGAAGCTGGCTGAAAAAAAGTAACCGAATTATTATATATCTGCTGATAGTGTATTGTAGAATCAAAGAGTAACGCATTGCTATACAGATCGGTAACCTTATATCTACGCAACGGGTTATCGTACTTTACTGTCATGCTAACTTTCCCCTCGGGAGTCATCAGTGAATCGGTGAGTAATTTATCGCTATCAGTTACAGAAAGGCGCATGGAATCAACAGTAATTGTATTCAATTGCAACAAAGTAAACCGCTCCTGTTCTATAGCGTCCTCACTTTTCGAACAGCCAAAGCTGCACATAAACAACAACACAATACTGCACGAATAAATACCGTTAAACATTCCTCCCCTTTTATTTGTATTTTGTATTCCCTTTTTCATTTCTAATTTTTAAATATTTTTTCTTCATTACAATCTATAGGTAAGGCTAAGGCTAAATGAAGTTCCTTTCTTCACTTTATAGCCCACAAAATCCATGTCTTTGTTATAATCTGAACCTTTGGGATCGTAATTATCTGCTTCATCGGGATAACTGCCCGTGCCATCGCGGTTTACGTTATTGCTGTAGATAACCGTATATTGGTTCAACAGGTCAGAAATATTAAACCGGAGCTCGGCTTTTTGTTTCATGATCTTTGTACTCAATTGAACATCTACCACATCGCGTGAATTTTCATATTGAATGATCCGGGGATTGGTACCACCATTTACTATGCGACGACCAAAGCGGTTATATGCTACGTTAAAACCCCACTCACTTGCCTGGTAATTAAGGCCCATGTTTACAATATAAGGGGACAATCCCTGTATGGGTCGATTACCATTCTCAACATAAAAGGTGTCTTTGTTCGTTGTCGGACTTTTCTTTACAACGTGTTTTATACCGCCTTCGAGGATGGTGGCGTTGGCGCTGAAATACAAATGCTGCAACCAGCTACTTGCCGGCGAAATAAACGACAGCGATTTTCTCACTTCAACTTCAACACCTTTTGCAGTTGCGCTTTCGAGGTTCCAGTATTCAACGCTGTTATTGGGGCTGCCCAAAATATAAAACCGTTCAACGGGTTTATCGAAGTATTTATAGAAAACAGAAGCAGAAAGGATCTCATTGCCTGTTGGATAATATTCAATCCTAAAGTCATAATTTTTGATACGTGTAACCTGCAAGGCCTGCTGACCGGTCACCTGAATTTGCTCCACAAAATCATAATATACATAAGGGGAACGTTCTACAAAATCGGGCCGCGCCAGGGTTTTACTAAATGCAGCACGAAGATTGAGCTTGTCGGTTACACTATAGATCAGGTTTACCGAAGGCAGCCAGTCCTTTTCGTTGTATACAGAATCGCTGAATACCGGAAAACCATCAGCATTATATGTTTCGGTACTCATTTTCACCTTGTTGTTCTCATACCTGAAACCGCCCACCAACCGTAGGTGCTGCATAATTTTAAGATCGAGCATTCCGTAGGCTGAACGTAAAGTTTGTTCACCGTCATAACGGTCGCCGGTACTCTCAGAGCGGATATAGGTGGGAACATAAATCAGATCGCCGCTGGCAACCGCCTTTGGCGTAACAATCTCGTAGTACGGAAGCCCCTGTTTGGCATTTTCAAAAGCAACATTGCTTGCAAGAATTCGCAACCCGGTAGCATCGTAATCAGCTTCGCGTTTTGAATAAGCGTATCCCATTTTAAAAGTCTGCTTTGCTTTGGCAATGGTAAAGGGTACGGATAAATTGGCGCCGCCATTGGTACGTTTTTCATCAAGCGTTGACGCATATAAGCCGCCCCTAAACAGGTTGCGCTCACCAAAATCGTACGTATAGGTATGGCTGGCAGAATCTGTGTCTTCGGCCACTTCATAACGCCCGTCTGGCTGCTCGCGTTTTAAGGTAATATAATCGCCATACCAGTCGAGCCGCAGCTTTGCATTGAAGAGACTGTGATCCCCTTCTACCCTGCTTTGGATCATGCGATTGGTAAGCGTGGTTTCACCGTTACGGTTCTCAAAACCGTCATTACTGATCTGGAAACCATACCGGTCGTCGAACTGGTTGCTGTATCGGTTATTGTACAGGTTCTTAAACGCCAGTTTATGTTTTTTTGATTTATAAGCTAAATTCAATAATGCGCCTATGGTGGTGTTGTAGCGGTATCGTTTGCTCCAGTAATCGTAGTTCTGCAGGCTGCGCGCCTCGCCTTCCTCATACAACATTTCGTTGCGGTACGTCAACGCACCTACGGCGCCAATACTGTTGTCATTTTTAAACAATTTGCTCAGGCCGCCCGACAGCTGGTAATTCTGCATAGGCGTATAATGGTAGCGGTAGGTTTGCCATCGATTGGGAATTTTCGACCCAATATTGCGCAAAGCAGCTGTGTCGCCGGCTTTGTAATATTTAATATATGTCTGCTGATCAAAAATGCGGCCATCGCCAAACCATTTACGGTCTTCATCAACGATTCCCAGCGCTGCTTTTTTATCACGCTTCCGGCTTATAAAATCCTGTCCCGTACTGGCCGTATTAAAACCGGTGCCAATACCAATATTGAGAAAATCTTTAAAGGGCACATCTGTGGTATTGATCTGCACCATGCCACCCGTAAATTCGCCAGGCAGGTCGGGCGTGGCCGTTTTGTTCACCACCACATTATCAACCAGGGCGCTGGGTACAATATCAAAACTAAAATTCCTTCTGTTGGGTTCTGTACTTGGCAGTGATGCGCCGTTGATCAACACGTTATTGTATCGGTCGCTAACACCGCGAATGGTAACAAATTTATCTCCCTGCACGGTAATACCGCTTACGCGTTTCAATACCTGGCCGGTATTGTTATCTGCCGTAGCACGAATTTGTTCTGCGCTGATACCGTTTGTCATACCGGCGCTGTTCTTCTGCGCCATGAGTAATGAGCGGGTGCTTTCCTTACGGGCGCCGCTGGTTACCACTACCGCCTGCATTTGCTTTGAAGCGGCTGTAAGCACCGTGCTTAGATCGGTGGTTTCATTTTCTTTTACTACTACATCTGTAATGCGCCGCGGCTGGTAACCCACGAATGAGAATTTTACGTTGTACGTACCGGCAGGCAACGACACAATGTAATCACCATTAATAGAGGTGGTAGTTCCTTTATCGGTCTGTTCAACGTTTATTGTTACGCCCGGCATTAATTCGTTTTTATCGTTACGAATTACACCGGTGATCTTTCCCGGACGTGAATTATTAGAAACTGCAGGCGCAACAGCCGGAGCCGGGCTGATCTTTACAGCAATTGTATTCCCTAACAGGTTGAATTCAAGATTGGCTACCCGCTGCAGGTTCTCCAGCGCTTCACCTAAAGTAATATTGTCATAAACAAATGACTTTATACTTATCTTATCTAATTGTTCGCTGCTATACGAAAACGTGTAGTTGCTGCGTTTATCCAATTCTTCTACAACCTTTGCCGCGGTTGTGTTTTTTAACGAAACAGAGATCTTTTCTTTTAATGTAATTACCTGCGCTGCTGTAAGCAGGGTTGATGTAAAAAAAACAATGACAGTTAGTATTCCGGTTAATTTGTTCATATCACAATTCTTATTCTGAATGGCTTTTTACTTTATTTAAACCAGGTTTGTGTTTAGTGTTTTCCTATAACAACTTTATCGCCCACTTTCCTGAATTGCAGATCGTGCACAAAAAGGATATTGGCCAATACAGCCGGCCACGTACTATTGTGGAAGCTTGCGGTAATTCGTTTATGCTGCACGATGGCAGGATTATAGTCGATAGTTATTTGATATCTTTCCTTTATACGATCGAGGGCTTCCTGTAACGGCACTTCATTAAAAACCAGGTAACCCTTCGTCCATAAAGCAACATTGGCTGCTTCAACGGACATCACTTCCCACGATTGGGTTTGTTTGGAGTAGCGTAAAGAATGATTGGGAGAAAGTATGGTGGTTCTGTCGGTTGCCGTATCGTCAAGGGCTATCTTTCCATGTACAAGCGATACCCGCACTTCCGACTCCTGGTCATAGGCTTCAATATTAAAAGCCGTACCTAAAACGCGGGTGCGCAGGCTACCGGTTTCAACTATAAATGGAATTCTTGTACTATCGGTGCCAGGTTTTATAGAGGGCACTACTTCAAAGTAACCCTCACTTGATAATTTCAACAGCCGTTCTGTGTGGTTGAATTGTTCCTGGTCAAATTCAAGGCGGGAATTCATATTCAGGCATACCTGCGAACCATCTGGCAGCGTAATGCGGCGGATGCCGGGTTGCCGGTTCTCAATAACGGTAAGCTGTGGCTGTTGCTTATGCCGTTGTATGCCAATAGGCTTTATATAATAATAAAGTACGGCTGTTGACACTATTACCAACAACCAGCTGGCGGCAACCAGTAAACGGCGATATGGCAAATGGCGCCGCATGGCAACCGGCCTTTCGCTTACCAATTGCTGGTACATACGGTCTTTAACCGCGGCCAATTGCTCCGCCGACAAATTGGTCGATTCGTCAGTGAGGGTGAGTTGGGTCACCCATTGTTGTAACAGTGCTAGTTCTTCGGGAGTGCATTCATTGTTCCTGAACCGTTGAATCAACGCTTCAACGGACATGGGGCTTTGTTTCATACATCATAGTAATAACCCGGCCGGCAAATAGTACCATACCGGGTATATTACCATAATGTTAAGAGATAAAGGCAGGCAAATATTTCTGTTTGATCACTTCTATATGGTGAAGCTCATGGCCTATGGTGGCTTTCAGGAATTCTTCAACGGTCAATTCATATTTCCAGGCCTGACCGGTTAGCATCAATTGTTCTTTCGACAATGATCTTATAAAGCTATTAGAGGCGTTCCTGACGTTTTCAAGATCGGTGATCAGTTGACTTACAGGCTGTTCATCAAAACGGCTGTTGTCAACAAAGGTGTCCTGGTCGTAACCGGGCAATGCGGTTTTGTCGTTTCGGCTGAACCGGAGCGCGCGATAGGTCATAATGCGTTCGTGATCGGTAATATGACCAATTATTTGTTTAATGCTCCATTTACCCGGTGCATACCGGAATGATGCATTTTCTTCTGAAACTGATTTTAGCAGATCGAGGTTTTCTTTCGAAGTAAATAATTGATAGGGATCTTTATCGCCTAATAATTCAATATAATACGGGAATCCGTCGCTGATAGAATATTTCATCCGGACAATTTAGAAAAAAAATCTATTATTCCCTTGATTACCATGATAAAAATATCTGTACCGCAAATTGTTTTATTGCCCGGCGCAAGCGTTTAGAAGCTATGTGGAGCTGATTTTTTACCGTTTGCCGCGAAAGCGACAGATCGCCGGCGATTTCGGAAATGGATTGATCGTGATAATAATTGCGAATGAAGATCCTTTTCATTTTATCGGGCATATCGGTGATCTCTTTCTCAATGGCCTGATGAATATTTTCCTGCTCCTGTTCCTGCTGCATAAGGGCATAATCTGGATCGGAAATGGCCTGATGCGCCAAAAACGCCTCCAGGTTCCTGTAGTGTTTTTCACGCAAACCTTTAGAGCGGAAATAGTTGAATACTTTATGATATAAACACGCTACCAGGTATGAACGTACGGCTGCATCATCGGGTAAGGAAGGCATCGATCGCCAGATATCGGCAAACAGGTCGTGCACGAGATCATAGGCGTCTTCGGCCGAACCTGTTTTTTTACAGGCCAGCTTAAATAATAATTCCCAATGCTGATAATACCATTCATTGAACACCTGCTCATCAGCATTGAAAGAACGGGGCTGCGGTTTAATTGGTCGGTCCTGCCACATATCTATAACAGTAATGCGCAAATTATATAATGCATTTATATTGTACTGTTATGAAACTATGAACACATGTATTTAAAACATAAGACTTAGACCTACCATGATAAGCCTAAAGCATACACATATGCTTTAGTAACAATTATTGCTATAAATACTTTACGTGTAACGGTGACATAAAATATATTATCTCAGTTGCTAATATTGAACAAACAGTAAAACAGGCTTAACTCATTTTTGTACTGATGCTACGAAACAAAAACTTAACATTGGAAAATAAAATTCCTTTGTAATTTTACAATAAGATAATACACAGAGGTTAAAGCCAGCTCCCGACACTCCCTCTAACCTCCTTTCACGATCCGGTTTATGAACTTACTATTCCGATTCATTCTCACTGAATAAATCGGCGAGCTATTGTGTCCGTTCCTGATGAATGACCTCCAAACCGTAAAAAAATAAATTTTAAGAGATACTGATCTTGTAGCAACACCCTGTTGTATTACAGGGAACCATAACCTTATTCTTCAACATTAAGAACCTGCAATGCTATGAAAAAGAGTAACGCGGTCATTATGATCATATGCACGTTGATCATTACCCTGTTCGTTTACACAGCTTCATCAAAACTGCTCGATTATTATAACTTTCATTTCGGACTAACTGAGTCTCCTTTCATTGCTCCCTTTGCCGATATATTGGCCTGGACTATACCAGCCAGCGAGGGCAAGTCGGGAAACGCCCTCGCTTTTATAAAAGCTTATCGATGTTTGGTAACCCCTGCACATAAGCGTCCTGATAATCATTGTGCCACCAGTGCATTATTATTATCGATCTTTGTATTGAATTATCACATTGAAAAATGAATTACGCTAAAGTATTAGATGCCGCCCTTACCATGTTTCCCAGGAAGGTGAAAGTAACCTGTATAGATGGTGTTACTGAACAACCTATAGGAAAGTATAAAGTATTGTTACATCACTTACCAATAGTATTTGATAAACCAGTAACGCTAACAATAGACGGCAATGAATGGCGGGTAATAAAAGCCAAACCACATCATTCAGATGAGTTTTCAATATTTAAAAAACTCACGCTTCATGTATTGAACAAGGAGCAACTACAGCAAACGCCATTAGGTCATGATCTGCCCACCCGGCATGCTGTTATTCCGTCAACCACTGCGGCTCCATTCTATGAGCAATTCACTATAGATATGACACCCGACCAATGGTTGCAAATGGAGTTTTTACCAGCAGCTGAGTTAGCCAAGATACAGGAAGAACTGGCGTTGATAGACCCTATTATCTTAGCCGAAAACGGCAAAAACCCTTTATTAGGTTACGATACCCAACATATTCGACAGCAGACCGCTCATTTGGGAATAGATATTCCTTTTGACGCTTTTTGCGCTTCCATACAGGTAAACAAAAAGGGCAATGTAAGGATTGCAGAAAATAATTTTGTCGAAAACGGGTTTGCTATACAATCCGACAATTACGAATATTACGGCACGCTGGTCAACAATAGCATCACCCATTTAAGCATTACCGCCTTCGACAGCGTGGATGACGAGTTTTCACAACTTGTTTCTACCTGGGACCTGGTGCTGGTGGACTGGGTTCGATGCAGTATAACTACGATATAAAGCCCCTAACCCCTTACGTTCTCCAATGCAGCTTTTAGGCCCCTGCTAAAAGCTGCATTTTTATTTGCCCGATTTCAAAATTCAAATTAATTTACACGTTCAGGTCAACCCCTTCCAGGGTGCAACTTTGGAAGTTTAGTACACGATGCTCAGATTAGTAAGCCAACTGCCACTATTGGCTTAACCATTAAATGTTTTGAACAGCATGGCAAAAAAGAAACGCATTGCTGCAAAGAAGACTGCACAGGTAAAAAAGAAAGCAATAGCTACGAAAAAGAAAACTGCCGGTAAGAAGAAGAAAACCGCAAAAAAAGCATCCGCGTCCCCACAGCCAGTCACACAAAGACTGGTCATTCATACAAACGACATTACAAAGATCCTGGGCATAAATATCCGTACGGCCCAACGATTGCTACAAACGATCCGTGAAGAATTGGGCCGGAAAAAGAAAGATTATGTGTCAATAAAAGAGTTTGCCGATTATGTACATCTTACTGAAGATGAAGTAAAGCAAAACCTTAGCGAATTGTCGCTTAATTGACGGATAATACGGTTTTTGCCGGAAACGACGCCTTAAAGCACTTTTAACACATTACAATAGGCTGTTTGACAAATATCAAACAGCCTATTTCATTTTTGATATTTGTCATATCATTCTCCCCACTTACCGGCGCCTATTTCTTCGTGATCTTTTATACCCCAGCCATCCATGGCATTATTTTCCTTCGCAGAAACACAAATATGTCCTATGTCGTGCAGAAAGGCAGCCAGGATCACTTCTTCATCATACCCCTCCTGCTCGGCCAGCCGGGCTGCCTGTACCATGTGCTCGAGCTGTGTTACTTTTTCGCCGGCATACTCAGAGCCGCCGAATTCTTCATATAAGCGAATAACTTCGTTTGCGATGTTTGTTGCGTTTATATTGATCATACACTTATTTATTTTACCAACCACATTACTCCGTTAATGTCATCATTACCGCTGTACTGGGTTTGTAGCGCACTTGTATAGTTGGTTGTATTGGCTGTTTTTTCCGAGACCGCATACTGAAAGCGTAAGGCTATGCGGGCGCTGTTGCCGGTGCCGGGCCCTGTAGTAAAAGTGGGCACACCGGTGCGGCGCCAGGTGAAGTAAGACTCCAGGCCCGAATGGCGGAACAATGCCAGGTAACGTTGATTGAGGATCTGTGTTAAGCCCGTTGCATTGTTTCCGGCATAGGCAACAGATGTTTGAGCATAATAGTTATTAAAGTTGACCGCAATAGCATATTTATCATATACTACATTGGCACTACCAGGGCTTCCAGATTTCAAAAAGAATGCATCAAAGGCGCCGGTCTCCGGAATATTATAAAACGCCATGGAAGCTTTTATCCCTGCTTTATAATAATCTTCTGCTGTACCCAGTTGACCTGAGCTCACCCAGCCCCTGTTAATGGCTTCGGCAATATTGAAACACATTTCAGCAAACCCAATTTGTATAGAAGGCTCTGCCGTATAGGTCTCATAAAAATGTTTACGATTGATAAGTGAGTACTGTCCGCCATTTGCTTTTATGTACATAGCGCCAATATCTTCACCCGGGCTGGCTCCTAAATATGCATCAAAATCTGCGGGGCTTTTTCCGCCAGTTACCAATGCCGAAGCGGGTTCAGCAGTTACAAAAACCCGGGGGTCTTTCAACTGCGTAAGCAAACCTACATACGTTGCCGTCATATTATACCGTAAGGCATCGAACCCAAAATTATCGGGGCTCATTGGATAATCGTTGGTGGGATGTTTGTATACAAACTGCAGGTTATCGCCTGCATCCTCCATTACAGGGTATTTGCTTTTGTTTGAAAGAATGGCAGAGAATTGTTGCTTCACGTTAAGCTCGGCATCATCGATCCTTTTGCTTAAATGCAGCAACAAACGCAGACGGAAGGTGTTCACCAATTTTTGCCATTTCGTTAACTTGTTATTGTAATAAAAGTCGCCATCCAATGACGCATCGTTTGCGGCTATTAACTGGGCCAACTCGTTATTGGCACTATCAAGCCATTGTAACGATTGTTGAAAAACCTTTTTCTGTTGATCATACACCGGGGTAAGTTTTGTGCTTCCCAGCAATGCTTCAGACATAGGCACATCGCCCATTGACAAACTCATTTGGGTAAAGAAATAGGCTTTAAAGAACTTTGCCAGCGCTGCATATGGATTCAACTGTGCGGCGCCACCTTTTATAGCCTCTTCCTGCATTTTCACTACATTCTTAAGTGTGAGATAATGATCATCGCCAGCCCCAAAATCGTAGCGATTATTGCCATAATAGTCGTAGTTACAGCAATAATACTGGCACCAGCGTTCCTTCATGCCCGATGGGGCATCATACATTTTATATAAAATACCATTCAATAGTAAGGAAGCAGGTACCGAGGTTGGTTTGTTCTCGTTTTTATTCATGTCGTCAAACGACTTCTTACAACCGGTTGCAGCTAAAACAACCAGAATAATGATCGTATATTGAAAGTGTCTCATTATAAAAATTATTAAATCAACGAATATTGAGTTGCAGGTTTCAAGTTGCAGGTTACAAGGACCTTGTAACCTGCAACTTGAAACTTGAAACATTTAAAAAATAATATTCAGGTTCACGCCATACCTGCGGGTTGTTGGCGATTGCAGCCCAGTAGCACCCAGTGCATAATTGTATTGGTCAAGATCAACGTCTTTGAAACGTTTGTCCTTATAGAAATAGATCAGGTTGCGGCCGAGAAGCGAAATGCTGGCGCGGTTGATGAATGTGCGACTCAGCAGGGCAGTTGGCAAATTATAAGTAAGCGTAACCTCACGCAATTTGGCATAGGTCTTACTCATTAAATTAGCCTCATCAATACCATAATACTTGCTCACATAATCCTGCACATGGGTAGCTGTTTTGTTAGCGGTAAACTGCAGGTCCTTATAATTGATGATATTGCCATCGTTGTCGTAATTAAGCGGTATGTTGTTAGATACCACCACACCATCTCCAACATATATACCAGAGTAATTCTTATCACCGGCATGGTCATTATCGGCTTTTCTTGCAACACCTAAAGCGCCCTGTACGGTTTCGATATTACGACCACCGCGCATGGTTTTATTATGCATATAGTCGGTTGTAACGCCGCCCACACTTCCATCAAATTGAAAACCGAGTGTAAACCCTTTATAACCGATCTTGTTGTAAATGCTCCATTGGTAATCAGCATTCAGGTAACCCAGGAATTGCGACACCGGATTATTCAACGGCTTACCGGCATTATCATGAACGATCTTACCATCGGCGGTCTTTACAAACGCGCTGGTATATAATTTATCAACGCGATCATTTACTTTATAGAAGGTAGCATAGGTAGTTTGTCCCGGGGGTAACTCCTTATATCTGTCCTGGTAGGTTGACCAGTTTATCATTACATCCCAGAGCAGGCCATTTTGCAGTTTGAGCGGTGTGCCGGTCAAAGTAAGTTCATAGCCGGTCTTTTTAGTAACCAGGGCATTTATATAATAAGCGCTGTAACCGGTGGCAAGTGAGGATACGTTCTGCAAAATACGCGGACCATCTACATATTGAAAGGCTGTAGCGCTTAATCCTAACCGGTTTTGCAGGAACCTAATATCAATACCTTCCTCATAGTTAACCCGCTTAAAAGTTCTAATATTTGGATCGAACATGTTATTCGAGAATGCGGCTGCAGTTTGGTTATCGTATTGCTTGCTGGTTGAATATGCAGCCTGCAGCGAATAATCGGGTCCGCCATAAGGAGATAAATAATTATTTCCATAATCAAGCGGGTAATCGGTCAATGAGTTTCCCGATGGTGTGTTTCCAAAGGCCGAAATGGTACTGAATGGCGCCATACCAATGGTTGGTGAAGTAGCATCGCCACGAACCTGAGCATAAGAACCTCTTACCTTTAGGAAAGAGATGGCTGCAGGCAACTGAATATAATCTGATAAAACGCTTGATACAGAAACAGCAGGATAAAAACCACTGGGGTGCGCTTTTGGCAAGGCAGTTGATTTATCTACACGGCCTGTGGCAGAAATGGTTGCATATTTACCCAAGGTAGCATCAAGTGAATAATAGGCACTCAGCACCCGCATATCTGCCGAAAAACTACTTGCCTGTACAGGGTTTAAAGAATTACTGAAAGCATATACCCCGGGCACGTTCAGGTAATCGGTAGAAGTGAAGTTTGAGTTATAGAAAAAAGACCGCACATTGCCACCCACTAAACCAGAAAGGTTAAGAAACCTGCGTACATTATAATTATAAGCAAGCTGTACTTCTGTGTTGTTCTCAAACAAATTGCGATGATCTTCGCGATAGTCGCCCCGGGCGCCTTCACGGCCGTACGGATGGGCCGAGAACGGCATTTTTTCGGTACGCAATAAGCCATAAGTAGTAGCCTGCGTGCGGGCGGTTACATTCAGGTTGTCGTTGAGCTTATAATTCGCAGATACATAACCGTACAGATCGTTCTTGTAATGACCGCGCAACCACTCATACACCATAAACCAGGGATTGTGGTAGCGTTGATATTCGGCAAATACCGATTGCCTGCCTGTTTTGCCCGATTGCCAAATACCTTTGATGTCTGGCGATTGCACATCCCAGTCGGCGCCGGTCCAGATACCAACGTTATAGAGCAAACTATTTGGGCCATAATCAACATCGGGGAAGTTGGGCGTATACTGACGGTTATAGTTCAGATTAGCTTCTATCTTTAGCTTTGACGATGGATTGAATGCACCATACATATTGAAGTTGGTTATGTTCAGGTCCATATTGGGAATATAGCTTTGCTGGTATGAATGCGATAAAGAGAAGCGCAGGTTATAATTGTCGCCGGTAGCATTCAATGCTATATTATTGGTTGATTGAAAACCGGTACGTAAAAAACGGTTCAGGTTATTTTTTCCACGGGCCACCCAGGGCGTTGGTTTTATATGACCAGTAAAATCCTGATCGTGGCCGCCGGGAAATGAAGTAACATAGGTTTGCGCAGGATCATATTCGCCATCATATTGAGGGATCAGCTGTCCTTCGAAGCGAGGGCCCCACACATCATAGTCATTGTCATTCTTGCCACCGCCTTTACCATCGCCAAAAGCATACGTGGCATTCTCGCCAGGGCCATATTCATCCTGCACCCGCGGAAATGCCAGAAAACCTTTATCCATAGAATTGGACGAATTGAACTCTACCGTGAAACCTTTGCGTTTGGCGCCCTTTTTAGTGGTGATCAGTATGGCGCCATACTGCGCACGGTAACCATATAACGCAGCAGCGGCCGGTCCTTTCAACACAGTATATGACTCTATATCATCAGGACTTATATTCCACGTATCGGTACTGATAGGAATACCATCTACCACATATAAATTGATCTCATTACCACGAAGCAGCACAGTTGGTTTGCGTAATAATTCAGCTGATGCCCCAACTGATAAGCCAGCCACTTTACCTGTTAAACCTGTAATGGGGTTTTGATCGCGGGCCTTTACCAAATCTTCCCCTTTTACTTCCTGTACGGCATAGCCGAGTTTCTTCACTTCTTTTTTTATACCAAGGGCGGTAACCACCACTTCGCTCAACCCGTTTGATGATTCAGTGAGCGATACCGTTATATCATTACCGGTTATGGCAACTTCTTTTGTTTGATATCCTATACCGCTCAATACCAGTACATCGCCTTCTTTTGCCTTAATAACAAAAGCGCCGCTGGCGTTACTGGACGTTCCGGCAGCATGGCCTTTCACAAGTACCGAAACACCTGTGATGGGCTCATTGTCTTTGGCGGAAACCACTTTTCCGGTAATTGATTGCTGAGCATGAACTAAAAACGGGACAATAAACAGCCACAAAAAAAGCGTGACTTTTTTTACAAGGTATAGCCTCATAAATCAGTTTTTTGGATGAGGAGAGCAGAAATTCTTCGTCCACGAAATTATCGAGGCTCTGTAAAGCGAGTGTTAGGGGTATTTTATGAAAATATTAATTGTTTAGCATAGCTAAACTAATGTATAGTAATATTAAAGTAATATATGGAGGGAATTAAAAGAAATAGACTACCAGCATAGAGGCATCACTATTACCAATATTACGAAGGCGGTGGCGGGCGCGGCCATCGAAGAATAAGGTATCGCCGGCATCGAGCGTGAACTTTTCTTTTTCGATCTCGTATTCGATCTTTCCTTTAAGCACATGTTTACATTCAAAGGCATCGGTACGTATCATTTGTCTACGCACTGCCCCTTTCTTCAACTCAAGTAACACAAAGTCTACCGCCTGGGCCATAACGCTTTTGGTAAGTATACGCTTGTAAGAAAAGCCTTTTACCGGTTCCTTCTCAAAGGCTTTTTCTTCGCCCTTGCGTATTATTAAAACATGCCCGTTGGTGAAATGCTCATGCATATCATCAAAAAATGTTTTTACATCTTCCTGCAAGCCATGTATTAAATTGAACAGCACCGGTAAAGAAGGTACCGTGCGATTGTTTTCTATTTGAGAGATCAGCCCTTTCGTAACCCCTGCCCTGTTGGCCAGTTCTTCCAGTGTAATGTTCTTTTCTGTACGTTTACTCTTTATGTTCTGCCCAATAAGCAGTATCAGATCTTCGTGCATAGCTATACTTAAATATCGTTGAGCAAGTTAATTCAAAAGCTCATAAATGTAGAACATATAGAATTAAAAAAGGCGTGGCACACTTTAAAAGTGTACCACACCTTTTTTAATAAGTATAATTACAAATTAACTACAGCCAGAATGGGATAATGATCTGAAGGGAATTTGCCATGATAATGATCTGACAATATTCCCCATTTTTGTGCTTTGAAGGGAGCGGTAACAAAGATGTGATCGATGATCTCTGTTTTTTGCAGATTATTACCAAAGCTGTTAAATGAACCATTATTGGCATAAGGGTGTGCCACCTGTTTGAAAGTATCTTTCAGCCAGCCCGATGTTTCGAGGCTTTTATACCATTCGCTTTCATGGCTGCCATTGAGATCGCCGGTAAACACCACGGGATCGTTGCCTGCTATTTCCTTTATTTTTTTAAGTATAAGCAGGCTGCTTTCACGGCGTGCCTGTACCCCCTGGTGATCATAGTGTACGTTAAAGAAATAGAATTTCTTTTTCGACTTTTTATGCTGCAACTGTACCCATGAACAAATACGGTTTATGCGTGCATCCCAACCCGGGCCTGGTTTTTCGGGTGTGGCAGACAACCAGAAGTTACCGCTTTTAAGTACATTGAACTTAGCCGTTTTGTAAAAGATGGCAGAGTGTTCGCCTTTCGCCTGGCCATCATCGCGGCCTGCGCCAAAGAAACTATATTCAGGCAACGCAGTCTTTATATCATCGAGCTGGTTACGTAAACCTTCCTGTGTGCCCAGGATATCGAAATCATGAAATTGTATAAGTGAGGCTACCACCGGCGCTCGGTTCACCCACAGGTTACCCGTGTCGCGCGGGTTATCGAAACGTAAATTAAATGAGCCAACAATAAATGACTGGCCGTGCACAATGACCATGCAAAAAAACGCAATTGCTAAAACAGAGATTCTCTTTAATGCCATATTTCCTGATGTTATTAGTTTTATTACCAGAAAGGGTTTTGTACGAGTGCCGGGTTTACATTAATGTCGTTTTGTGGTATTGGGTAAAGATACTTCTTCCCGCTGCCAAAATTTCTGCTAACATTATTTAGCCAGGTAAGCTCACCATACGTGTCGTTCGATAAACGTTGCGGGTTTCAGGATAAACGACATTACAGTCAAGGCCAGATTAACTGTTTGTTATTTCTTCCCCACGTATATGATCATACACAGTTAATACGCTGGTAAAAATGACATCACATGCCCCAACTATTTTTAAAACTTAAAATTTACCAGCCATGTACTTATTCGACTGGCTCGAAAACATTGATAAGATCGCATTTACTTTTATCCATCGCGATATGAGCGCCAGCTGGCTCGATGGCTTTATGTTATTATTGCGCAACCAGTATACCTGGGTACCATTATATATATTTATCCTTTATTGGATCTTAAGGCGCGACAGGCCTACTGCATTAAAATTTATTTGTCTTACCATATTATGTTTTATTATCACCGATTACACCAGCGCAAGCATTCTTAAATTTCATTTTGTACGCTTACGTCCCTGCTACGATGAAGATATGACCACCGTTGTTCGCGGCATCATTGGTTGCGGTGGCAAATATTCATTCCCATCGTCACATGCTGCCAATCATTTCGGACTGGCCACTTTCTGGTTCTTCTCTATTATTCATATTACCCGCCAAAAATGGTACTGGCTTTGGTTATGGGCATTTATGATAGGGCTGGCCCAGGTTTATGTGGGCAAACACTTCCCTTTTGATATTGCAGCTGGCGCTCTACTTGGTATTATTACCGGACTGAGCATGTTTAAATTATTTGAGAACTGGAACAGGCGTGATTATAAGAAGTACTTTAAAAAGACAGTAATTTTAAATCAGGGAGCTGTAGGTATATAGCTTAAAGAAGTAAGAGATAAGAAGTATGAAGTAAGAAGAGCCCGAAAATTTGAGACTCGCGCTTTGTATTTCCTACTTCATACTTCCTACTTCTTCAACCTAATAAACTCTATGACTCTAGTTCAATCAACATATCAACAAAAGAAACTACCGCTCCCCTCCAATACCAACGCGTGGTTCATATGGCTGGTTATAGCAGGTATCATAACGAATGCCACCGGCTTATTTCTGCCCATTCTTGCCCCTGATGGCGCACTGTACGCCGCCATTTCAAAAACAATGGCCCTTAATGGCGACTATGTGAATTTGTTTGTTGAGGGCAACGACTGGCTCGACAAACCGCATTTCCCCTTTTGGATCACCGCCTTTAGTTTTAAGTTGTTTGGCATACACTCCTTTGCTTATAAACTTCCCGCCTTACTCTTTTGGCTGGGCGGCGCTTTATATACCTATGCTTTTGCCAACAAATTATATAATAAGCAAACTGCGCAATGGGCAACGCTTATTTATATCTCTATTGAGCACCTGATACTTTCCAATAACGATGTACGCGCCGAACCTTATTTAACCGGATTAATGATAGGCACTGCCTATCATTACTATCTGGCCTACCGTAATAATAAATGGAAACATTACATAGCAGGTTCATTATTGCTGGCCTTCGCTATAATGACCAAGGGTATTTTTATTGCCTGTATGGTTATGGCAGGTTTTGTTATTCATTGGATAATAAAAAAGGAATGGAAACAATTTCTTAATTATCGTTGGTGGGTAAGCATGGTGTTGGTGCTTGTATTTATTATGCCCGAACTGATCACCCTTTACGTCCAATTCGACAAACATCCGGAGAAGCTGATATTTGGGCAGCACAATGTATCAGGCATCCGGTTCTTTTTTTGGGATAGCCAGTTTGGCCGCTTCTTTAATACCGGCCCAATAAAAGGCGCAGGCGACAAACTGTTTTATGTACATACGCTTATATGGGCTTTTTTGCCGTGGTCAATTATTCTCTTTTTGCTGGCAGGGTCGTATATCAAAAATTATAAAAGAGCCATTACACCGTCGGGTAATTATATCTGTAGCGGTATTTCCATTGCGGGGTTCCTCGTGTTCTCATTAAGCCGGTTTCAGCTACCGCACTATTTAAATATCCTGTACCCATTCTTTGCTATTATTGTTGCCAACTGGCTGCTGAACCTAAAGAACAATACGCTGCTAAAAACTATTGTTTACAGTCAAAATACTTTGTTCTACCTGCTTATAGTTGCCTGTATTGGTCTTGCATTTTTTGCGGGGCTGCCGTACAAGGTCCCGGCCATTATTTTGCTGGCGGTTTTGGCGTTTGCCTTGAACCGCCTTTTCCCCGGCAATGCATTACAACATCTTATTGCCCGGTCGTTCGGAATAATTATGGTGGTAAATCTGTTCCTGAATACACTGTTCTATCCTGAGCTCTTTCAATACCAGTGCGGCAATGAAGCGGCCAGATCTTTAAACACCACCGGCCCGCAGGATGTTTATATGTTTAGAGATGGATCCTCGGAATATTCATTTCAATTCTATTACAAGGGGCAAATTCATTGGATAGATGCTCAGTATCTGAATAACATGCAAAAGGAGATCGTTGTATATGCATCCCGCGAAAAGATCGATCAACTGAAAAACATGAATTATCCGGTACACATCACATTGGAGCTTCCGAATTTTTCTATCAGCCGCCTCAACGGAAAATTTCTTAATGAAGTTACCCGCGAACAAGCTGTTGATCATATGGTGATCGCCACCATACAGCCCGGCGTACTGGCCAGGCGGTAAGAAGTGTTACAAATACAGCTGCACCATTTTACGCCAGTGATAGGGCCGGTGTGCTTCTTCGTCCCACACAAACAGGGAGTGATCAATTTTTTTATCGCTAAGCACCGCGCTTAAATGTTTGTTGTTATCATAAAAGGGATCTTCGCGGCCCACGGCCAGGCATATTGACTGTTTCCGTATTTTATCGAGTACAGAGGTGTCGGTTAAATTAGGCATGTACATACTGGGCATATTATAATAGATATTCTCATCAACATACCCATTGAACAGGTCTGGGAAAGTATTGGCAGAAAGGGTGAGATCGAAGCGGGCGCTCATAGACACCACTTTATTGAAGAACTCGGGATATTTAAAAGCAATGTTCACGGCATGGTAACCACCCAGGCTGCACCCTGCCGATATCAGCCCGGTGAAATTGGGCCTGAACATAATAAGCGGAAGCACTTCCTGAAGAATATAGCGCTCGTATTGCAGGTGACGGGCAATTTTATCGGCGGGCGGCACCTGCGCATAAAAGCTTTCAATATCTACACTGTCAACACAAAACAATTGCAGCTGTCCCTTTTCAATTTTATCCTGCAACACATGAACGATCTTCCAGTTCTCATAATCATAAAACCGGGCAGTGCGGGTGGGAAAGAAAAGCACCGAAGCGCCGCCATGACCAAAAGCAAGCAATTCCATATGCCTGTACAACGAGGGGCTAAACCACTTATAGTATTTTCTGGTCATGCTTTTCTAGACACACAAATTCAGTAAAAAGATGTATCGTACCTGTTATGAAATCTTAAAGCCCGATGCAAAATGATTGAGCAAAATTTCTTTCCATAAAAGATAACCTTTTTTGCTCAAATGCAAACCATCGGACTCAAACAATTCTTTTACCGGCTGCCCATTGGCGTTCAGCATGTGATCGAAAATATTGAGGAAGTGTTGGCGGCCATTTGTTTTTTCAATTTCTGCTTTTATAAGCTCATTGGCATAGCGTACCTGCTTTTCGAGGTTCCAGCGGGCTACGCTGGGTTTTATTGAAATATAGGTCAATGGCACATCGGGGAAGCGTTTTTGCAAACAAGCCTGAAACTGGCGGAAAAATATATACACTTCTTCCGGCGTACGGCCATCACCGAGGTCGTTCTCACCGGCATA
Source organism: Niastella sp. OAS944 (assembly GCA_024809215.1). Lineage (GTDB taxonomy): Bacteria > Bacteroidota > Bacteroidia > Chitinophagales > Chitinophagaceae > Niastella. The sequence continues at coordinate 489,313 of JANUBW010000005.1, forward strand.
ACATACAAAATGTTTGGGCGCATAAGGCTCCATTATACGATCGAAAAACCAAACACAGGCCGCCAGGGTTGACCCGCCAAAACCAAGGTTTACAGGCTGAAGCGGTTTCAGGTCCTCATACATACCCTCCCATAACCGCATGGTTGAGCTGCCATAAAAAATAGTTTCGGGCGTATAGGGTAATGTGCCTTTTAATGATTCCAGTTTTTTAACGTCGTTCTCGTACCAGTTCATTTGTTTTATTGCTTAATAATCAGCGTCGAAATTACATTAATTACCAATTACATAGGATATAATCGTCATAAACCGCATAATAAACTGATAACGTTGCTGTAACATTCAGATAGCATAGTTGAGATAGCTTTGATAAAAACCGGTTTGCACTGCCTGCCGCCGCATTGGTATGGTGGGTGCTTTCGCAAAAGAAATACGATCTGTTGTTATCATGGAGAATGTTATTGTACGTTGCCATCATTGGCATGGTTGCCGCACCCTGGTACGTCATAATACACAAGGCAACAAATGGTGAATTCACAAGAGAGTTTTTCTTCCGGCATAATTTCAACCGTTTTGGCGAACCTATGGAAGGCCATGGCGGGCTATTTATAATGGTGCCCATGTTTGTTTTGTTAGGACTATTGCCGGTTTCTGTTTTTATTGGGGAACTATCGAAAAAATACGCAGCTACCACCGCAACACCCTGGTACGGCTTTGCATGTATGTAACAGTTGTGTTTATCGTATTCTTTAGTATCTCAGGCACCAAACTGCCCAACTAGCCCATGCCCTGCTATCCTTTTGTAGCGGTGTTGTTTGGGTATTTTCTAAACAAGGTTATAACCGGGCAAATAAAAGTAAAAGAATATCCATTATGGGTATTGGTATCTATAAATGCCTTGTTACTTACAGCAGCCTTTATTGGATTGGGGCTTGAAACAGCCACCCAACAATTTAAAGGCTGGGCATTTTTGTTTGTGGTACCCCTGCTTACATCGGCAGCCAGTTGGTATTATTTTAAAAAGGAAGGTTTGAAAAAAGCCATGCATATAATAATAGGCGGTTACTCTGTCTTTAATTTATTATTCCTGGCCATTGGCTACCCCGCCGTTTATAAACATAACCCGGTTACCAAAACGGTTCACCTGTTGCATAAAGACGAGCAGGTGTATTCATATAAGATATATAATCCGGCCTATAACTTCTATTTAAACAAACCCATTAAAAACATCGATACGCCCGGGCAACTGAATGAAGTAATAACAGCGCATCCCGATGCCCTTGTTATTTCGCGCGAAAGCCTGTTGCCCGAACTGGCCGGTTTACATTATACATTACGGGCTAAGGAACGCGATCTGTTTGAAACGGCAACCACCGTTATTTTGAGCGGCAGATAATATAAATAGATATTATATAAAAACACTAACAAACCAGCGACATATCGGAATATGTTTAACAGGCACATTTTTCATATAAGTATTATGTCTTAGATGAAAAAATAACGCAAACGATTGTTTGCATTTGATGGATTATTTGATTAATCTTGCGTCGTCCAGGCCTTATTCTCCCCCAAAGTTCGTGTAACTCTTCTGCGTGGAAACAATGCTACGTTACCGAAAGATGATATCTTTCGGGCTTTATTTTTATTCCCCTTTATCGCTCATTTATTAAATGAAATGCTAATGCATATCACGAACGACCTTCTTGCTAAATTAAACAATGAGGATCCGGCAGCGTATAAGGAGCTATTCAATGCTACCTTCAAACCCCTTACGATATTCGCCTTTCGTATGACCGAGGATGAAGATGAGGCAGAAGATATTGCTATCTCCGCTATCAGGAAGTTGTTTGGCAAGAAGCTCAATTTCAATGCTATTGAGCAATTACAGGCATATTTATATATCTCAGTAAGAAATAGTGCGCTTAATTATTTACGGCGGGTGGCAAAGAAAGATGATCCACTGAAAAAGAAGCTGCAGGACGAAATGCCTACGGTTGAAGAGCCCACTGTTAATAAGAAATATGAAATGGATTATATGCGTAAGCTGATCGATATCGCCCTCTCGAGCCTGAAGCTGGAGAAACAATGCGAATCGGTCATCAGGCTTTATATGAAGAATTTGCAACCCGACGAAATTGCTAAAGAGTTGAATATTAGCATGAACCAGGTATATACGCAACGGTCGAAAGGGCTGAAGGCCCTGAAGAAGTTCATGGAAGAGAACGGGGATAAATATGACATTCCTGTCGTACTTCTACTATTAGCTTTACTTATCAGGATATGTTTTGGGTAACAATAAAAAAAATGTTCTCCAATTTCTTAATGTTTGGTTTAGATCGGGTGTTTTATCAAATAGAAGACTACATGTTGATCTAAGGGGGCCTCTTAAAAGTTAACATTAAACCTTATTACCAAACACCTTACAAATCGAACACATGAAAGCACTATCTCGCAATATAGCCCAGTTAGCATTGGGTAAAGCCGATGATGCGCCTTTGAGTAGCGATGAACAGGAAATTTGTGAGGAGTGGACATCTGGCAAAGCATTGGACTATATGAAAGTTGACACAAGTGACCCCCGGCTTTTGGAATACGCAGCTCTTTACGACAAACTGGAAAGCAAACAGGAAGCTGTATGGGAAAGCATCGTTGCCGCCCACTCGCTTTCGGTTCCGGTTCAGGAAGAAGCGCCCGTAGTTCAAATGCAAACAGGTAACCGCCGCAAACGCACCTGGATGGTCGCCGCTATATTAACAGGTAGTATTATAGGCGGTATCGCCCTTTACCAGCTAATCAATAACAACAAGCAACCAAACGCAGCCGGCACTATACCTGCCGTAGCAGAGAAACCAATTGAACCTGGCAGACAAAGAGCGCTGCTTACTTTGGCTAACAAAACAGAGATCGACCTTGATACCGCACGGCCTGGCATTATTGCTTACCAGGACCAAATGGAGATCAGTAAAGAAAGCGACAACCAACTCGTTTATAAAATATCTGATAACCATAAGCAGGCCGTAACAACATTGGACAATAACCTGAAAACACCATATGGTGGCGAATACAAGGTAACGTTGGCCGATGGTACCAGGGTATGGTTAAACGCCGGTTCATCATTAAAATACCCGGCCGCTTTTAATGGCAATGATCGTACGGTTGAAATTAAAGGCGAAGGTTATTTTGAGGTGGCCGAAAACAAGGCAAAACCTTTCCGTGTGCTTACAACTGATGGCACTGAGGTAAAAGTACTGGGCACTAAGTTCAATGTAAAGGCCTATGATGGCGACAATGCAGTAACTGCCACATTGGTAAGCGGCGCTGTAGCCATTCAGAACGGTACTGAGCAAAAGAACATAAAGCCCAATCAACAGGCCATAGTTACCAGCGAAGGCATAGCTATTAAAACCAAAAGCAAGGAAGAAGTATTGCAACAACTTGCATGGAAGAATGGCATGATCAATTTTGAAGGCGAAACGGCACAATCGATACTGAAACAAATAGGACGCTGGTATATTGTTGATACCAGGGTTGAACCAGGTACCCCTGAAACCACATTAACGGGTAACGTAGATAAAACAGCATCATTGGCCGACGTACTGAAATTGTTGAACACCACAAACGAAAGCGTACTGTTCACATTGGATGGACATACCGTGGTGGCCAAAGCAAAAAACAATTAACCTTAAACATATAAACAATAACATAAAAAACTGAAGAACTTGTCCAGGCTGTACTTCGCAGAGAATACCATTAGGCTCCATTAAACCTCCTTTGATCAAAAGAAATCGCTGTGTAGCTGTAAAATGCTGCACAGCATTCCTCTTTATACCACACAAGCACAGGATTCCCGCCCGATAGCTGCTTTCGGGCAGCCGTAATTGTGATTTGTTAGCCTTATCGCCTGCTATTTCCAGACGTTTATCTGGCAATAGCGGGCATTATTAATTATATTGCTTCACACTGAAACTAACTACTTGTATGGTCAACTGTGTTCTATCTAACGATCGCTCCTGCCTGCTAAAAAAAGAACTGTTAAAACGTCGTCATTTTTTTAACTTCATAACCTATATAATACCGGAAATATACACCGTATGAAGAAGGTCCTTGGTTATTTGGTTATGGTGTGCTGTTTTAGTGTAGCAAAAGGTCAGGATGATGAACCCGGAACGCCCGGCATAAGCCTGGAAAGGGTTATAAAAATATTGAAACAGAAAGGTGTAACTGTGGTGATGGATAAAAAGAATTACAAACTGGCCGAGCCGGTTAGGGTACCTCTATTGCCATTTACCGATAGTACACTACCACGCATATTTGCAGTGCAACCATATCTCACATACGAATTCATGGCCAACCGGCATTCTGTAAGAAAGAAAACACCGGAGGAAATTAAAAATAGCCGCGCACAATTTGTGTTCCGCGTTGAAGGTATAGTAGTGAACGATTCTTCACGCTCATTACCTGCTGCATCAATTACATTACGGCCGGGCCGTACCGGTATTGCCACTAATAACGCCGGCGAATTTGATATACAGTGGAGCATTGGCGATACGCTCGAGATCTCTTACATCAGCTATAAACCTGTACTTATTCCCTGGCATAGCAGCCATAAGGTCCTCATCGTTCATATGCAGTTGGAAAACCCCAACATGGATGTGGCCATCGTAAGGGGTTATTCAACCAGGGAAAAAAGTAACACAGCAGGTGTGGCCCAGGTGCGGTTAAGCGGTGTACCTGTTGGTGATGTGCTGCGTATTGCCCAGGAAAATTTATCGGGCGTGTTTGCGCCACCTACCAGCGGCCTCGCCGGCACTACGCATAAATTTCAATTCAGAGGGCCTACTTCACTGGGCTCAAGTTCTGAATTAAACTACAGGCCCTCCAGCAGTCCGCTTTTTGTTGTTAACGGTATACCCTGGGCGCCATTGCTGCGGCCGGTGAACCAGTTAACTACCATGGTAGGCGAACCACAGGCGCCAGGCATTTCTGCCACGGGCTTTGATCCTTTCTTTACTATTAACCCACTGGACATTGAAAGCATCACCTTGTTGAAAGATGCAGAAGCCACTGCCATGTATGGTGCCCGTGGCGCCAATGGCGTTATATTGATCACCACTAAAAAAGGAACATCCAAAGAACCACGGTTAACGGTTTCGGCTTCTTATGGTATAGGGCGTTCGCTGCCCGGTATGTAATTGATGAATACCGAACAATACCTGCAAATGCGGCGTGAAGCATTTACAAACGATGGCATAGCTATTACTGCCGCTAAAGCACCCGACCTGGTATTGTGGGACCAGAACAGGTATACAGATATGAATAAGTTGATACTTGGGGGAACAGGCAATAACATGAATACGCACTTCTCTTTCTCCCAGGGCGATTCGTTGTTTCAGGTGATGGTAAATGGTGGTTATGGCAGCCAGACAGCCGCATTACCTTCGGATGTATACGGCAAACGATGGTCATTGTTATCAGATTTTTATTACCGCTCAAAGAACCGGAAACTAAAAACAGGGGTAACAGCCTCCTACTCCATTACAGAAAACAAATGGTTGACCGAAAACATAATGAATGCTACACTGCTGGCGCCCAATGCACCTGAATTAAAAGATGAAGCCGGTAATTTAGTTTGGGAGGGCAACGGCGTGCATTTTCGTAACCCCTTAAGTTATTTCAGGCTGAACGATAATATACAAACCGGCAACTCCTTACTGCATGCCTATGTACAGTATAAATTAATGCGGAAGTTGCGGCTGGAAACCTCTGTTGGTTATAATGAGATCAAGGTGCAGGAAAGAAGTAAAGAGCCCATGAGCGCTTTTGATCCTAAGTTAAATCCAACTGGTACCTATAGTGAAGCCAAAAATATCTTTACTACCTGGATTGTTGAGCCGTCCTTACATTATACCGATTCGCTTGGGGATAAGATACGGGTAGATGGCGTGATTGGCACCAGCTGGTCATCACAACTAAACGACCGCTGGAGCCGTGAGGATACCGGTTACATCAACGATCAGTTACTGGGTATTCCTGAAACAGCGCAAGGCTCAAAGTATTCAGCCGATAAATCAAAGTATTTATTCCTTTCCACCTTTGGCCGGGTTAAGTTCAATTTTAAAGACAAATATTTTCTAAGCTTAACGTTACGACGTGATGGTTCATCGCGTTTTGGGCCGGAGAACCGGTATGCCAATTTTGGCGCTATTGGCGCGGGTTGGATATTTTGGGAAAAAGAGAATGAAAAAGGCGCTAACAGTTATGCCAAGTTGCGCGCAAGTTACGGCACCACCGGTAATGACCAGATTGGCGATTATGCTTACCTGAATACGTGGGGCAAAGCCTTAAGACAATACCAGGCAATAACCGGTATCTTCCCCGAGGGATTGGCCAACCCTTACTATCAATGGGAAGTTACCCGCAAACTGGAAGGGGGTATTGAACTGCGCTTTAACGACTATTTCAGTGCCAATGTTATTGGTTATCGCAATCGAAGTAAGAACCAACTTATTAATTATAAATTGCCTACACAAACAGGTTATGGCAATATAGTTCAAAACTTTCCGGCAACCATCCAAAATACAGGGATTGAAGTGGACGCGGTTTTTAAAAAGAGCTGGGGTAAGTTTATGTGGTGCAGCAAACTGAACCTGGCTATACCGCAAAACAAACTGGTGCAATTCAACGACCTGGAAAATTCAGCTTATGCTAGTAAACTCATGATCGGAAAACCGCTTAATATTTTGATCGTACAGCATTACACAGGGGTTGATTCTGCAACCGGTTTGTTTACTGTAGCTGATCCAAACGAGAAAATAGCCATCAGTTATGATCCGGTATTTTTTGGCGGCATTCGAAACCTTTTTCATTACCAGCAATTTTATCTGGACACTTATCTGGAATTCCGTCAGCAAAAAGCGCCGCACTTTTCATCTTACTTTTACAATAGCAGTACAAGCACACCAGGTCAAACCGACCTTGACTTTTACAGCAATCTGCCAGCAGAACTGGACAACCGCTGGCGGCAACGGGGTGATCAGGCTACCTGGCAAAAGGTTAGTACATTGAGTTCTGGATCGATAAAAAATTCAATCCCAAACTGGGTAAACTCAGATGCATTATTGATAGACGCCTCTTATGTGCGATTGAAAAATGCACAATTGGGTTATACTTTTACGGAGAAGTTTTGTAAGAAAAAACATATAAAAGGTACAAGCATATATATAAGCGCCGATAACCTATTTACCATAACGCCTTTTAAAGGCGCTGATCCGGAATTACAGGTACCGTTTAGCTTGCCTTTGCAAAAAACGATAACCATCGGTGTACAAGTAACTTTATAAACTGTAGAGTATGTTCATTTTAAGGTATAAATACAAATGGGCTTTTATAACTCTATTTATAATTGGTCTATTCCCCGCTACAAGCTGTAATAAATTACTTGACGCCGGCTCGCCGACTAATCAAGTGACCACGCCGCAAGTATACGCAAGTGATTCGCTGGCACAAGCGGCATTGATAGGCCTTTATTATAATATAATGTACAATTTTGGGCCATTCAATGGTTACATAAGCCGTTATTGCGGTCTTGCTTCTGACGAATTAAACCGCACAACAGTATTAGATACAGATCAACCCTTTTTAATAAACTCAATACAAACCGACAATAAACCAATATGGAGTATATGGACGGTAACCTATGGCTATATTTATCAATGCAATGACCTGATTGAAGGGCTAACCGGTTCTAAAGCAGTTAACCCATCTTTGCGTGATCAGCTAATGGGAGAAGCTTATTTCTTGCGCGCCTTCAGCTACTTTTACCTGGTTAATTTATTTGGAGATGTGCCATTAGCATTAAATACTGATTATACAAAAAACGCCACTAAACCGAGAACACCGGTAGCAGAAGTATATAATCAAATAACTGGTGACCTTATAGAGGCAAAGAACCTATTAACAGATAAATATGTAACAACTACTGATTCATTGGCTCGGGTACGGGTGAATCGATTGGCAGCAAAGGCGCTGTTAGCAAGGGTTTATTTGTACAATGAACAATGGAGCAACGCGGCATCAGAAGCCACCGCTGTAATTGAGTCAGATATTTATCAACTGGAAACCAGTCTGGCGCAAACCTTCCGCTATCACAGCAAAGAAGCCATTCTACAGTTTATGACAATTATGGATACTTATAATACCGCAGAAGGTGGCATGTTTGTACCGGTGGTACCCAATGGAAGACCAGCTTTTATTTTGAGCGATACCACAATGAAAAGAATTGAAGCGGGTGATGCCCGGCGTTTATGGATAAGAACGGTAACCAGCAGTGGCAAACAATACAACTCGCCTTATAAATACAGATTAAACACCAATACTCCGCGGGAAGAATACAATATGGTGCTGCGGTTGGCAGAACAATATTGTATTCGCGCGGAAGCCCGGGCAATGTTAGATCAGTTGCCCGATGCGGTCAGTGACCTGAATAAGGTAAGGAAAAGAGCGGGGTTACCAGACCTGACGACCATTACCACCCAAAGCCAGGCGCTTGCAGCCATAGAACAGGAGCGGCGCGTGGAATTCTTTGCAGAATGGGGCCATCGCTGGTTCGATCTGAAACGGTTACCGGCCCGTACGGCTACACATCCCGGTGAAAAAAGAATTGATGAGGTGATGCCTGTTTGCCGGCCTGCTACCTGGAAGCCTACTGCGGCCCTTTGGCCAATCCCGAAAGACGAGATAATTCGCAACCCGGCATTGATCCAAAATGACGGCTATAACTAGTAACCGCTAATTACTTATTGAGGTCACTATATATGGTAGCAAAATACAAAGGCGCTGAAAAACCAAATTCAAATTCAAGCAAGCCTCCGTAATTGTAATGAGAAAACGAGTAGTTAGGAAACACCCTACGTAACCTTTCCATTTCCCTCCAAATGTCACAATAAGATCCGGCCGGGTCTGTAAGGTCGATGTCGGTAAACCATAGGTAGTCGTTTGACAAAGCGTACGATTGGCTAAACGGTTGCACGAAAGCAGCAGTGGTTTTTGCATTAATGTTTGCATTGGCAACAGTGAAAGCGCAAGCAAGTACAAAGAATGCGATGATCTTTTTCATAACTGATTCGGTTTTATGTGTAAATAATAAAAAACATATTTCTCCCATACGGCATTGCGTCAACGCAGCATGGACAATTTTGTTATTTCATCAATCCAATATAAGGGCAACAGGAAGCCTGCTACGCCGGTACCATGGCATAAGGCTAACACTTGCATAAGGCAATCTTTTGGATCACATTGTATTTAATGGCAGGGAAATACAGATGAGAGAAAGTGTAATATCGCTACAAAGGTATTGGTACATGGTACAAGTTAATGGTAGGTTAGTGCATCTTATTTTATGTAGCTGACAAACACTTTTTCACAGCTAAAGAGAACCCCCGTATTATATTAAACAACGTACTAATTGATTTGACAAAAGGTATCTTAAATTTAGTGATACCGCATGAATAGAAACACTTACATACAAAGCACTGAATAATAGTTTGCAATGAATAACGCTGGAATGCATAAACTTCTTTATCATATCTTACTGTAATGTGTTTACACTTGTAATTGATTTTTTATATTTGAAATTCATAATAACTACAATGCAACACCTCCTTTTATTACACGGCGCTCTTGGCAGTAAAGACCAATTGCAACCACTCGCAACAAGATTACAAAATACTTTTCATGTTCATAGCTTTAATTTTTCTGGTCATGGTGGCAAACCGTTCCCTGATATAGCATTTTCCATACCATTATTTGCAGAACAGATAGCGGAGTATATGAAGGAATCAAATATAGAGCAGGCTAATATCTTCGGTTACAGCATGGGGGGATACGCGGCCATGTACCTGGCTAAACATTTTCCTAACAAAATCAATAGACTTATAACGCTGGCCACTAAATTTCATTGGGACGACAAAACCGCCAATCGCGAAGTGAAGATGCTCGACGGTAAAACCATACAGGAAAAGGTGCCGGCCTTTGCCGCCCAGTTGCAACAACGCCATGCCCCCAACGACTGGCTGCTTTTGTTGGACAAAACAAAAGAACTCCTCACCCATTTGGGCAACCAAAACACCCTGCAGCCAGAAGATTATCCATCCATCACCACGCCATCATTGTTACTCTTAGGCGACCGCGATAAAATGGTTACCCTCGACGAAACGGTAGCCGTTTACAAACAGCTGCCCAATGCCCAGCTTGGCGTTCTCCCGGGCACACCCCATGCCTTTGAGCAGGCAGATCTGTCGTGTTTGGCGGAAATGATCGGGAGGTTTATAAACGAAAAAGCCTGAAAACAAAAAAAACATTCACCTATCCGGTAAATGTTTTATAAATATTTTACATCTCATTCAGTTTCCTTCCCCCGGCAACTGGAAACCGGTAACCGGCGCCCTGTAACCTGTAACTTGTAACCTGCAACTCCTTCTTAGAATCCCAAAGCAACCAAAATACCCAACCCCTCCTAAGCCAGTTCCTTACTCACTTTCGGTACATGCACCTTTAACGTACACCCATGCCCCTTGGAACTAATAACTTCCAGCTTACCATCAAACAACTCTATGCGGCTGAGGATGTTGCTTAACCCTACCCCTTTGCGGCGTTCCTTGGGATCAAAGCCCTTGCCATCATCCTGGATGTTGAGGTCAATAAAATTGTTCTTTTCTATTAGCTCTATGTTCACGTTGTGGGCCTGGGCGTGTTTGATAATATTATTGAACTGCTCCTGCACAATGCGGTACAGGGCCAGCTGCTGTTGCGAACTTACATTCCTAAGGTGTTCCTTTTCATAATTAAAGCTGATGGCAAACGGGTTCACCAGGCGAATATTCTCTATAAGGTCCTGAACAGAGTCAATAAGACCGTTCTTATCCATCACCGGCGGCACCAGCGATTTGGAGATCTTCCTGATCTCATTGATGGCCATTTGCAGGTTCTTGATGCTGCGATCGAGCAACTCATCGCGCATATCCTCCTCCTGGGTGCTGGCCTCTATATAAGCCTTGGTAACGGCCAATATCTGGTTGATGTTATCATGCAGCTCGCGGCCTATCTCATGCCTTTCGCGCTCCTGGCTTTCGATGGAGGCCCTAACCAGCATACGTTGGTGCTCTTCCCTCTCTTTGGCAATCTGCAGCGAGTATTGCACCAGTTGTTTTTCGGCCTGTATTTTCTCCGAAATATCCTGGCAGGTACCTATAAAACTAATGGTATTGCCTTTTTGCTTTACCGAACCCCGGCCCTCGATGTGCTTTTCGGTACCTTTTTTACTGATTATGCGAAACAGCGCCACATCGGCCATGCCGTTATTAATAGCCTGGTCCTGGGCTTTTAAAACAATACCCTTATCGTCGGGATGTACAAATTCAAGAAAGATGTCATACGACAAAGGCGCATTAAGCGGCAGGTCCAATATGCGGTACAACTCATCTGAACAGGCTATCAGTTCCCCCTTCTGCCCTATTTCCCAACTGCCAATTTTTGAGATCTTCTGCGCTTCGGTCAACTGGCGCTCACTCTTTCGCAGCTTCTCCTCGGCAATCATTTTTTCATTGCGCTCATTGGCCTCTTTTATAGCCCGTTTTATTTTAGGAATAACGGTGAATAACTTGTCTTTAATGGCGTAATCGGTAACGCCGTTCTTTATAAGCTCCACCGCATTTTCTTCCCCAATGGTGCCCGATACAATGATGAACGGCACATCGGGACAAACTTCCTGTTTGATATTGAATGCACTCACCCCATCAAAACCCGGCAATGAATAATCACTCAATATAATATCGAATTTACTTTCCGTTAATGCAGCCCTAAACTCATCTTTGGTTTCAACGATCGTTGGAATAAAATCAAGGGCGCCTTTCTTTAATTGATATAGCAACAACTCGAGGTCGCTTTCATCGTGTTCGAGGATCAGTAATTTAATACTTTGCTCAGTCATCATAATTTACGATTGATAGGGTTGATTCAATATTAACCAATAAAGGCCTATCGTACTTACCGCCTTTATATACAACTCAAATTCTACGGGTTTTACTATGTAACTGTTTACCCCAAGCCTGTAACTTTCCATAATGTCCTTTTCTTCTTTCGATGAGGTAAGCAGCACAACGGGTATCATACTGGTACGCTTTTCCGATTTCAGCTTTCTGATCACTTCCAACCCATCAACCTTGGGCATTTTAAGGTCAACGATAATTAAGCGGGGCAGTTCGGCTGCATTACGACCGGCCCAGGCGCCGGTACCAAATACGTATTGCAATAACTCTTCCCCATCTTTTACATGCACCAGGGAGGTGGCCAGCCCTTCTTTTGCCAGGGCGCGGATCGTAAGCTCTGCATCATCGGCATTGTCTTCACATAATAAAACTTCAACTTTTGCGGGGTTAAGGTTATCAATCATACTGGAGGATTATAGGTTTTTGGTAATGAAAAATAAAACGAAGCGCCTTCATTCAGCTTTCCTTCGGCCCATACTTTTCCGCCATGCTTTACAATTATACGTTGCACAATGGCCAGGCCCACGCCCGTTCCCTCAAACTCTTCGTTGCTATGCAACCGTTGAAAAACGCCAAATAATTTATGCGCATACTGATTATCGAAACCAGCGCCGTTATCTTTCACATAATACACAATTTCATCGTCTTTTTCTTCAGCCCCTATCTCAACCTCTGCATTATCTTTTTTTGAAGAATACTTCACTGCGTTTGAAATAAGGTTTATATACACCTGTGATAGCAGGGATGGATCGCCCTGCGTATTTATCAATGGCTTCAGGTTTATTTGCGTTGTGGGCGGTGCATTCTGTTTTATTTCGGCAATAATGGGCTCAACCAGTTTATTGAACTCAATAGGCACCCTGGTGATCTCTTTACGGCCCATTCGCGAAAATGCCAGCAGGTCGTCGATGAGGGTGCCCATTTTTTTGGCATTGTTCCTTATTACATTCAACATCCGTTTAGCATCGTCGTTGAAGGTATGCGCATGGTCGTCCTGGATCATTTGCGCATAACCGTTTATGCTGCGCAGGGGCGCCCGCAAATCGTGCGACACCGAATAGGAAAATGCTTCCAGCTCTTTGTTGGTGAGCTGCAACTGGGCAACATTCCTTTCCAGGTTCTTGTTCAGCTGGTTTATTTCAAAATCGGCCTTTTTCTGACGGGTAATATCGCGGCCATTGGCAAACCAGGAGTTGTGTTTATGCACTACGTTCCAACTGAAATACCGGGGCTCGTTGCTTTTAGTGTACATCAGCGCTTCAAAAGAAAATGTGGGCTGTTTTTCTTTCGCCAATGAGCGTACTTTCTCCTGACCTGGTTCCGATAAATAATCCAACAGGGACGAACCTTTAACTTCATTGACAGTAAAACCCAACCGGTCGTATACCGCATCATTCATTTCCTCTATCGTAAACGTTTTGCTGTTAATGATGCAAATAAGGTCGGCCGAGTTGTTGATCAGCAGCGCAAAATTTTCCAATGCCTGGTTCTTCTCCATCAGTTCCCGCTGCTGCCGGTGCAGCTGCAAAAGCACCGATACCTTGGCTTCGGTGATCTCGGGGTTTAGTGGTTTGGCCAGGTAATCAATAGCGCCTTCTTCAAACCCCTTCAGTACAAATTTCTGATCTTTCAATTCGGCGGTCACAAATATGATGGGTGTTTCGCTGGTGCGTTTATTCGATTTCAGGATCTGCGCCACTTCAAACCCATCCATACCCGGCATTTGCACATCGAGGATAATAAGGTCTATCTCCTGGTTCAGGGCAATCTTTAGCGCCTCATTGCCGCTTGTTACACTTATGAGATTGCGATCTGGCTGACCCAATATCTGCTCCAGGGCGTAAATATTATTTACTTTATCGTCAACGATCAAAATGTGGTCTTTCACCTCTTTTACCATCTTGATTATTTTTAAATAAGCGCCAATAAATACCGGCTAATTTCATCGGGTGTCATAATATGCTTTACGTAGCCCGTATTGATAGCCGCCTTTGGCATTTCAGGATAATCGGCCGTTTCGGGATTCTGCCCAATGGTTGTTCCACCCTGCATGGCTATTCGTTTAATTCCCCCGGCCCCATCGCTGTTGGCGCCGGTTAAAATAATTCCCAATAATCTTTCTTTATAAACATCTGCCGCCGATTCAAATAGTACATCTATCGAGGGACGGCTAAAGTTCACCGGGGCGTCAAAACTCAATGAAAAACTGCGGTCGTTCTCTATAAGTAAATGATAATCGGGCGGTGCAATATACACGGTGCCCTTTTGTATCAATTCCTTTTCATCGGCCTGTTTAATACGCACTGCACATTTTTGTTGCAACACTTCTTCCAGCAGCGAACGCTCATCTTTCGACCGGTGCTGCACCACAATTACCGGCAATGGAAAGCCGGCCGGTAATGGCTGCAGCAAACGTGTCATAACATATAAGCCACCGGCGGAAGCTCCAATAACGATCGCATCGTACGCTTTACTTAACTCCATGTACTGTTGCCTGACTATTTTATTTTCATAAATATTTTTTCTTTTTTATCTATTTCTTCAAAACACTTCTGTTTATCAGCAAACAATAATGATTCTTTATTACCGAGACTTAAAAACCCAAACGAGCATAAACTTTCATAAAACAAACTGATCACCTTGCTTTGAAGGCTTTGATTGAAATAGATAAGCACATTGCGGCACAGGATCAACTGAAATTCGTTGAACGATTTATCCATAGCCAGGTTATGCACAGAAAAAACAATATTCTGCCGCAATGATTTATCCCAAAGAACTGAGTTGTATTTCGCTTTATAATAATCGGAAAAGGAATTTTTGCCACCTGCTTTTAAATAATTCTCGGTATAACTCTTCATGTTGCTGATGGAAGATATCCCCTCTTTCGCTTTTTGCAACGCATCCTGATTGATATCAGTGGCATAGATCACCGTTCTTTCCAGCAACCCTTCCTCGCGTAATAAAATGGCCATGCTGTATACTTCTTCGCCGGTACTACACCCCGCTATCCATACTTTTATAAAGGGATAGGTGGCCAGCCGGTTCACTACGTTTTTGCGCAGGCTTTTGTAAAAAAGCGGGTCGCGAAACATTTCGGTAACGTTCACCGTGATCTCCTGTACAAAATGCTCAAACGCCGATTCGTCTTTCATTACCATGCGTCCCAGGTCTTTCAGACTGCCGATCTTGTTTGTTTCCATGAAATTCCGAATTCTGCGAATCACCGACGCCTCTGCATATTCGGTAAAATCGTACCCGTATACGAATCTTACCGACTCCAGGAATTGTTGATATTCACCATTTTCAATCATATATGTCTCGAATAATAAATTCCAAATCACAATATTCAAGAACCAAAAAAATTCCGAATCTCAAATCTCAAGTTCCAAAAAATGAAATCACAAAGAATAAAACACAAATCTCAAGTTCCAAATCTTAAACAACAATGGCTTTCTCTGTATTTTTTTGGAGCTTGGAGCTTGGAATTTGGAATTTGGAATTTGGAATTTTTACTGGTACAACCATACCCTCATCAGCGACAGCAACTGTTCAATGTTCACCGGTTTTGATACATAATCGCTCATACCTGCTTCAAGGCATTTTTCCCGGTCGCCCTTCATGGCTTTTGCCGTTAGCGCAATGATGGGTAATTTATTATATTTTTCCATTTTACGAATGCACATGGTTGCTTCGTAGCCATCCATCTCAGGCATCATTACATCCATCAATACAATGTCTATGTCGGCATGCTTGTTCAACATATCAAGCGCTACCTTGCCATTTTCGGCCACATAACATTTCATACCTTCCTCTTCCAGCACATTGGTAAGCGAGTAAATATTTCGCATATCATCATCTACGATCAACACCTTTCTGCTTTTCAGTACTTCTTCGGTACGGTGAAGCTTTCTTATGATCTGTTGCTTTTCCTTGGGCAGTTTTGCTTCAACCCGGTGCAGGAACAACGCCGTTTCATCGAGCAGCCGTTCCTTTGAATTGGAGGTCTTCAACACCACGGTATTGGCCAGCTTTTCCAGTTGCCGGGCTTCATCTTTATTCATATCACGCCCGGTATATACAATGATCGGGATCCTGTTCAGCTCCTCGCTCTCTTTTATTTTTTCCATCAGTTCAAAACCGCTCATATCGGGCAGGCCCAGGTCAATGATAATACAATCGAACTTCTCCTCCTGAAGCATATTGTACGCTTCCTGACCCGTAAATGCCGAAAAAGACTTTATATCGCCATTGCCAATAAGCTCCCGGATAGCCTGGTTTTGCTGTTTATTATCTTCCACTACCAGCAACTTTTTAAGCTTACGGCTCATAAAATCTTCAATGCGGTCGAACGCGCCCTTCACGGCCTCCTGCGTTAATGGTTTTCGAATAAAATCGAACGCGCCCAGTTCCAGCCCTTCCTTGCGGCGATCGTACCCGCTCATGATCTGTACCGGAATATGCCGCAGCTCGGGGTCGTTCTTCAGTAACCGTAACACTTCTGAGCCATCGAGCACCGGCAGCTTCATATCGAGAATAATGGCGTCGGGGCGGTAATAACGCGCCAGGCTAAGCCCTGTATTTCCCTGGTGCGCCATAATACCTTTATACCCTTTTTCCCGGGCAATCTCCAGCAACACTGTTGCAAACGGCTCATCATCTTCTATAATAAGAATGGTTTTATCATTGGCATGTATATGGTACCGGTCGTCTTTCGCTTCCTTATGCGGCGTAGGCACATGTGCCGGAATTTCGGGGTCGGCTTGTTTCTTCTCAGGTTTTATTACTTCTACGATCCTTTCGCCTTTTGTGGTTACCCCTTCTTCATTGAACTGCAAAGGCAGGTACAAGCTGAATGTACTGCCCTTTCCCTCTTCGCTTTGCAGGTGAATTTCACCACCCAGTGCCCCCGCCAGCTCCCGGCTTATAGACAATCCCAAACCGGTACCGCCAAATTTGCGCTTGGTTGAGCCATCGGCCTGCTGAAACGCTTCAAAAATAATACCCTGCTTATCTGCGGGAATGCCTATACCCGAATCTGATACAGAAAACATGGCCATTTGGGGAAGACTGCGCAGTTTTTCATTACGAATACTTACATCCGGCGCCTTTACATCCATTGTAACCGTTACTTTTCCATCGCGATCGGTGAATTTGAACGCATTTGAAAGCAGGTTGCGCAGGATCTGTTCCAACCGTTGCCGGTCGGTATATATGGGCGCCTGGAACCGCTCATCATGACAATCTATTTCGAAATTGATATTCTTGCTGCGCGCAACCTCGGTAAACATTTGCTTCAGGCTGTGTGTAACCTCACCAACCTGCACCGGTTCTATTTCTATATCTATTCTTCCGGCTTCCACCTTCGACAGATCGAGGATCTCGTTGATCAGGTTCAACAGGTCGCTCCCTGAATTATGAATATTGGTGGCAAACTCAATATCTTTTTGCGACAGTGATTTATTTTTATTTTCGGTAAGCAGTTGTGATAATATAAGAATACTGTTTAGCGGCGTGCGTAGCTCGTGGCTCATATTGGCCAAAAATTCCGATTTGTATTTGCTGGTAGCCTCCAGCTCCTTTGCCTTTGATTCTACTTCAAATTTGGCAAGCTCCAGCTTTTCTTTTTGCTCTTCCAGCAGGTTGGCCTTTTCTTCCAGCTCTTCATTGGTTTGCTGCAGTTCTTCCTGTTGCTCCCTTAATTCGGTCTGCGATCTTTCGAGCATACCGGTCTTTTCACTCAACTCCTCATTGGTTTGCCTTAACTCTTCCTGTTGTGATACCAGCTCTTCTCCCTGGCGCTGGGTTTCTTCGAGCAACTCTTTCAGCTTCGATCTTGACTGGGCAGAATTAAAGGCGATGCCAATACTTTCAGAAACAATTTTTAACAGCTGAATATCGAGATCGGAAATTTCGTGCACCGAACCAATTTCTATTACCCCGCTTACATGGCTATCGTACATAAAAGGATATACGAGGATGTTTTTGGGCAATACCTGGCCCAAACCTGAATTTATTTTAATATAGTCATCGGGGACATTTGCAAATATGATATGCTTTTTTTCCATGGCGGCCTGTCCAACCAATCCTTCTCCTATCTTAATATGATTGGTATTTCCTTTCCGGTACGAAAACGCATAACTGCTTACCAGCTCCAGGTTATTGTTTTCGGCCAGGTATATGGCGCCTACCTGCGCTTTAAGGTATGGCGTTAGCATACCAATGATCTGCTGGCCCAGGTCCTGGATCGTTTTTTCGCCCCGTAAAATATCGTTCAATTCACTGGCGCCCATAAGCATCCACGTACGAGTGGCATTTTCTTCCGACAGTTTACGCAGGTTGTGCTTCATGTTGGCGAGAGACTTTCCTAAAAGGTCAGCTTCGCTACGAATGGTAACATCTGAGGTATAGTCGCCGCCTGATATAGTATCGGCCACGAGGGTATATTCTCTCGATGCCGCTATCAGTTTGTTAAAGGAAGCGGCCAGTTGACCTATTTCATCTTTAGATGCAACGAGAACGTTCAGATCGGTTTCGCCCAGGGCAATACGATCGGCGGCTTTTTGCATGGCGCGAATGGGATCTACAATGGCACGAATTACAAAATACAATAACACTAAAATGAGCGCAACAACCACTACTACAATAACTATTGAAACAGTTAATGCCCTGGCAATGGCGGCCTGTTTTTCCTCCACCAGCTGGCGGATCTCAAAGATCGATTGCGATTCCTGTTTTTTTAATCCGTTCAAATACTCCGTAACGTTCAGGCGCCAGGTATCAATAGGCAGATAGGTAGCCACGTCGGGGTTTTTGAATACCGAATCGATCAGCTTTTTTGTAAGGGCAACGGCCGGTGTTGCAAGCAGGGCATTGAATGAAGCCAGTTGTGAAGGGCCGGTATTTTTATAATAGCGATCAATGTTGTTCTCAAATTTGCCCCTCAGCCGGGCGAATTCGGCATATTCTCTTTGTTTAAGTTCTTTATTTAAAAGCGCAAGATGCAGGTGCATTCGCAGCTGTCCTAAATAGCCTTTCGCATTTACCAGAAACAAATGCGATTCAATAAGGTTCCTGATCTCGGGGTCGCGTACACTACGATAAGTGATATTCGCGTCATCGAGTAACAGTACATTCATAATGGCATACCTGCGGGCCAGGGTATCAACGGAGATGGTAAGCTGATTAATACCGCTCCTTACATCGGGCAATACCGCCAGTGGGGGTATTTCACTATTTTTTTTCTGTTCAATAAGCAACTGTTTAAAGGCGGCAATAGACTTATCGGTTTCTGCCCGTTGAACAAGCATTTCAGACTTTTCACTTTGTCCGCCGCTGCCAACATATGCAATAGAATAACCACGCTCTGCCATTAAATTGTGAATAACGTCACTCACCTTTTCTATTTCCAATACGTCTTTATGGACCCGTTGAATATTCCGTTCTTTGGTAATTTTATCAACTACATCTGTTGCGAGAAAATACAGCAGTGCTGCCAGGGGAATGAGGGAAACGAGCAGTAATTTATTCCTGATTGACAAGTTGCGGATAAATTTCATAGCAATGCAATTGAACAGCACTATGCTGTTAGTGCTGTATGTATTTAATAGTTGCTACGACAGACCTGTAACCTGCTAAATTTTTAAGCCGGTAATGGTGTTTCCGGCCATGTGCCAATTTACTAATCAGGAATCTTAAAATCCGGTTGTACTAATCAGAAGCTTTAAACGCCGGAGACCTGTAACCTCTTGGACTGGTTGAAATTACGGAAATTATAGAGAGTGTAAAATATTATGTGTAAATAGGAAGTAACAGTATTAGAGTCGGCATCTGTGTTCAAAGATAGTTAAGAATTGATGCAGAATAAACCCC
>JANUBW010000006.1:0-838 GCA_024809215.1 Niastella sp. OAS944
GTGCGAACTACGATCTTACATATGCAGGCGCGAATCTCACCATTGGCACACGGGCTATTACAGTTACCGCCGATGCACAAAGTAAGACCTATGGCGATCCTGATCCTGAATTGACATATAAAATTACAACAGGTAGCCTGGCCTTTAGTGATGCGTTTAGTGGTGAGCTTACGCGGGATGCAGGAGAGAATATTGGTACACGTGCAATTACCCAAAACACACTTGCTTTAAATGCGAACTATGTACTTAGTTATGTGGGAGCTAATCTCACCATCGGTACACGCGCCATCACGATTACTGCTGATTCTAAGAGCAAGACTTATGGCAATGGTGATCCTGCGTTAACTTATCAAATAACAAATGGCAGTCTCGCCTTTAGCGATGCCTTTACAGGTGCATTGACCAGGGATGGCGGTGAAAGTGTGGGAAACTATGCTATCAATCAAGGCACACTGGCCTTGAGTGCGAACTACGATCTTACATATGCAGGCGCGAATTTCACCATTGGCACACGGGCGATCACGGTTACTGCTGATGCGAAAAATAAGACTTATGGCAATGCTGACCCGTCGTTGACGTATCAAATAACAAATGGCAGTCTCGCCTTTAGCGATGCCTTTACAGGTGCATTGATCAGGGATGTTGGTGAAAGTGTAGGAAACTATGCTATTAATAAAGGCACCCTGGCCTTGAGTGCGAACTACGATCTTACATATGCAGGCGCGAATCTCACCATTGGTACACGAGCTGTTACAGTAACCGCCGATGCTCAAAGTAAGACCTATGGTGATCCCGATCCTGAGCTGACTTATAAGATTACCGCAGGGAGTCTTGCCTT
>JANUBW010000006.1:935-507066 GCA_024809215.1 Niastella sp. OAS944
CTTTAGTGATGTATTTAGTGGTGAGCTTACGCGGGATGCAGGAGAGAATATTGGTACACGTGCAATTACCCAAAACACACTTGCTTTAAATGCGAACTATGTGCTTAGTTATGTGGGAGCTAATCTTACCATTGGTACACGCGCTGTTACAGTAACCGCCGATGCGCAAAGTAAGACCTATGGCGATCCTGATCCTGAATTGACTTATAAAATTACAACAGGTAGCCTGGCCTTTAGTGATGTATTTAGTGGTGAGCTTACGCGGGATGCAGGAGAGAATATTGGTACACGTGCAATTACCCAAAACACACTTGCTTTAAATGCGAACTATGTACTTAGTTATGTGGGGGCTAACCTCACCATTGGTACACGCGGTGTTACAGTAACCGCCGATGCACAAAGTAAGACCTATGGCGATCCCGATCCTGAACTGACTTATAAGATTACCGCAGGTAGCCTGGCCTTTAGTGATGTATTTAGTGGTGAGCTTACGCGGGATGCAGGAGAGAATATTGGTACACGTGCAATTACCCAAAACACACTTGCTTTAAATGCGAATTATGTGCTTAGTTATGTGGGAGCTAATCTCACCATTGGTACACGTGCTGTCACAGTCACTGCCGA
Organism: Niastella sp. OAS944; assembly: GCA_024809215.1. Classification (GTDB taxonomy): domain Bacteria; phylum Bacteroidota; class Bacteroidia; order Chitinophagales; family Chitinophagaceae; genus Niastella. The sequence goes on from JANUBW010000006.1 coordinate 1,560, forward strand.
TGCGAAGAGTAAGATCTACGGTGATGCTGATCCCGCATTAACTTACAAAATTACTTCTGGTGCATTGGTTTATGGCGATAACTTCTCCGGCGCTTTAACAAGAGTAGCAGGTATAAACGTTGGCGTATATGCTATTCAGCAAGGAAATCTGGCATTGAGTTCAAATTATATACTTTCTTATGCGGGCGCCAATTTCACAATAACTGAGCGCGCTGTAACTATTACAGCCCAAGCCAGGAGCAAAACCTATGGTGACGCTGATCCGGCATTGACCTATCAAATCACAACCGGTAGCCTGGCCTTTAGTGATGCGTTTAGTGGCGCTTTAACAAGGGCAGCAGGAGAGGATGTAGGTGCGTATGCTATTCAACAAGGGACATTGGCACTAAGTACGAACTATATACTTACTTATGTAGGTGCTAACCTCACCATTGGAAAACGTGCGCTTACGATTACTGTAAATAATAAGAGTAAATTGTATGGCGCGCCAATTCCAACACTCAATGGCATTGAAACAGGTATAGTAGCAAGTGATAATATTACAGTAAGTTATAGCACAACGGCTACAAGCGCTTCTCCAATTGGTATGTATCCTATTGCGGCAACCCTGAATGATCCCAATGGCCGTTTATTTAATTATACAATTACTAATACACCGGCTACCCTCACTATTGCAGCGGTGCCCGTTACTACCTATGTTAGTACAAATGTTGCAACGCAACAATACAGCGATGCGGTAACCTTTACCGCAACCATTAATAATGGTGCACCTGTCGTAACCGGCGCAAATGGCGCGGCCGTTTCAGTGACCTTTAAGGTAGGTAATCAAATTATGGGTACCGTTCCATTTACTGTATCGGGTAATAACCTGGTTGGTGTTCTCACAAATAAGCAACTGGTTGAAGGCCTTGACGGACAAATGGCCCCTGGCGCAAAAACCGTGACCGCCATATATAATACACCAAATGTAAACTATGGCTTAAACAGTAGTAACTGCACCGGTACCTGTTCGCTCACTATTACACAGGAAAATGCTGAAGTAACCTATACCGGGCAAACCTATCTATCGCTGCCAACAACCTCGGCCATTTCGTTGACTGTAACCCTGAGCGCTACCATTCGCGACCTGTTCCCGTCTGCTGACGGAGACCGGGGCAATATTAAAAATGCCAGGGTGACTTTTAAAAGGGACGATGGAACAATTATGGGAACCCAAAATTTAATTCCTGTCCTGATGACCGATTCAACAACAGGGCTTGTTACGACTTCGTTTCCCTACACGCTAAGCCAAACCGAACAACAATCAGGCGGCGCCAATTTCCAGATATATGCAGTAGTTGATAATTATTATAACATTAGTATATCTGATATGCCTACTAACATTACTATAGCCCGTCCGGGTGCTGATTTTGTAACAGGCGGAGGCTATTTGAAAAACAGTTCATGTGCAGGTGCAATTGCCGGATCAAAAGACCTGAAGACCAATTTCGGATTCAATATGCAGTACACGAAATCCGGTTCAAACCTGAAAGGTCAGTGTAATATTATCATCCGCAGCAATGGTAGAATTTATCAGGTGAAAAGCAATGCGGTAAATATGCTGGCGGTATCGCCTCCTCCTCAGGGTAGTACAAGTGTGCCGGCTTATTTTAACACCAAAGCGAATTATAAGGATATTACGGACCCTTCAAACCCAATAGCATTAGGCGGAAACCTGGACCTCACCGTTAAGATGAATGATGTATCAACCGGTGGCCAGGGCGACCAGGTGAGCATCTTAATAATGGATCCCAATACCACGCAGGTAATATTCAGCAGCAACTGGAATGGCGCACAAACAGTATTGCAAAACCTGGGCGGCGGAAATGTATCAGTACGCAGCACACCGTCAAATACGACAATTACGTCGGCCCGCGAAGAAAAGGCAGAAGAGATACAAATGCCGGTGTTTGTAAATCCATTTACAGTGAAGGTATATGGTAATCCGGCGCAGGACCATTTTACTATCAATATAAAAGGCTCGGAAGGAAAGATCAGTTTGCGGGTGGTTGACATACAGGGCAGGATAGTGGAAACCCGGCAGAATGTTCCGGAAGGTACATTGCAGTTGGGAAGTTCGTATCGCTCAGGATTCTATTATCTTGAGGTTAAACAAGGGAATAACATCAAACAGATAAAACTGGTTAAGTTGTAGCGGAGATGTAGCTGCAAAAGAGCTGTTCATATCTGTTATGAACAGCTCTTTTTGTTTTTATCTGTCGGCAATTTTATTAAACAAAATAGCTACATGATGCTCGTGCGGTTCGTCGATGCGGAACGCATATACATCGTAATACCGTTTCAAATGTCTGGCTTCGTGTTGAAAACGCCTGGGCTTACCGGTGGCTGCTACATGCCCGAATATTTCAAACCAGTGTTCTTCCGTATCAGGCGCCAGTTCACGCATCATTTTTCCAACCACATTCATTAACCCGGTTTGTTGTTCAAAAACCGGATTTGTTTCCAGAAAGCGATAATCCAATGCTTTCATTTTTTTATCGAACATGACTTCCACAATGCAAAAACCTTCATCAAGGAAGTTGATGATGCGGTGATATTTGTCGGTTACCCGTTTTGCCAGTTCATCTTTTATGCGCAGCATTTCTTCTGCGGCTTTCTTATGTTCCGTAATATCATCGGATGTTACTGCAACGCCATCGCCAATTTTAACGGCTTTTACACGGTACCAGTTATCGTAACCTTTAGAGCCATAATAGATCTCCCATTCGCGGGGCTGACCGGTTTCTACTACCGCTTTCAGGTATTGAAAATGTTCTGTATTTGCCATGCCAGGGTGTCGTTGCAGGAATAACTCACCTGAAGGATCGCCGCCTTCGGTTTGGCGGGCAAGCGTATTGGTTAGTACATATTTGAAATCGATCACTTCTGAATTGTTGTCCCGAACGGCTTCAACTACTGTTATTGTATTGAGCGAGGAATTGAAGAGGGACTGCAACAGGCTGTTGCCTTTAATGATCTGCTGCTCGGCCATTTTATGGGCTGTAATATCCCTGGTGGTCATTATAATGCCATCGTCAAATTTTACAAGGGATTGATAAAACCACTGGGTCCTGAACTGTTCAAAAGAATAGCTTTGTTCGTACCGCTGGGAAACGCCGGTTTCTGTTACCTGTACCATACGATCATAAATGCCGGCGCGAATTATGCCGGGGTTCTGCTGTAGCAGACTTTTACCTATTACGTTGCCATTTTGGGCCTGGGCATTTATATTATTGGCATACCAGGTGAAATCTATGATCTTTCCCGAGTCGTCCCTTTCTGCCTTGAACACCTGTATAATGTCGAGCGCGCTGTCGATCACTGCCTGCATGAATTGCTTATCTGCGGTCGCTTTAGGTTTCGTTGCCATGAAGTATAGTTTAACAAAAGAATAGAATTTGGGCTTTCTGAATACGGAGAGAAAGTTATGCAGGGTTACGAAGCTACAAGCCAGGTGCTTGCGATAAGGTAAAGACCGCGGAGGAATGTGTTTACAAAGTTAAGTGTTTACCTCTATGTAACGTTCTTTTCATTAAAATGGCGTAGAGTTTGTGATCTAAAAGTGATGCAACCCGATTTCAGTCCACTCGAATTACAAGTACTAATTGATCTGCTGGCAGAAGAAACGCAAAAGTATACCAGGGCATTTATCTCCGGTAATCAACAGGTGACTGCCATACACAGAGCCACCATTGATGCGCTTGTTGCGGAGATCAACTCCCGGAAGAAAAGCCCCCAGCTTCCGGTTTCGGGTTCGTAGTTTTAAGTTCACAGTTCATTGTTCACAGTTAACTCGTCAACCTGCTACTTAGTATCCTTAAACATGCAACATTGTACTAAGTAACCTCATTTTAAGAAATCATTCCCGTCGAGACTCAATTGTATATACAAAGCTATCTGCCTTATAATAACCCAAATTATATTCAATAGGCCGTTCTCCCTGGTCGTACACGAATCTTTTTCTGAACAGGATGGGGGAGCCGGGTTCAATTTCAAGTTTACCGGCAATGAACTTTCCGGCGGCTTTGGCGCTTATTTCTTCCTTCGATAAATTGGCAACAACCAGGTGTTCCGTTTCCAGTATTTCATACAGGGGACGTTTGAAATCCTCTTCGCCAGTGAGCCCTACCCGGGGATGAAAGAAGGAAACAAAATACACGAAAGGCCCTTCAGGCCTGCCTCGCAGCCTTTCCAGCTTCAATATTTTCTTCTGGGTGGTGATCTCAAAAAAATTAGCAACCGCTTCATCAGGATATACCCAGCTCACATGCAATTCAAAATTCTTGATGGGAATACCCCGGGCCTTCATCTCCTGAGAAAAGCTTAACCAGTTCTTCGATTTGGAACTTACCGACGACTCCGCCACCTTGGTGCCAATGCCCTTTTTACGTATCAACAAACCTTCATATACAAGTTTGTTCAATGCCTGCCGTAAAGTAGTTCGTGAAATAGCCAGCTCTTTTGCCAGGTCTACCTCATTGGGCAGGAATTTACCTCCGGCGTACTGTGGGTCGCTAATGAGGTTACGTAATAACTCTTCGGCCTGTAAGTGAAGCGGAACGTGGCTTTTATGGTCGATGCGAAGCTTCATACTGGTTGATTTTTCAAGCTGGTGAAGCACAAAAATAGAGAAATGGGCGAGAAATGTTTGTATGTTTATATGTATGTACATACATTTGGGCTATGTACGAAACATCGGAGAATATTGCAGGTAAAAGCAAAGGTGCCGGTAGCAAACGGCGGGTAAGTTCGCAGCCATTATTGCCGCAACAGATCAAAACGGGTGAATTTACTGATAGTGAATATAATATGTATCCCTGCCATTCACTGGGCGCCGGTAAGATCTTTGGCGGATATGCATCGCTTGTGCAATGGATGCTGCAGCACCCGGTGGTTATTATTGACGGATATGGCGGTATATTCTGGAAAGAAGTAAAACAATGCCTGCAGGCGGAGTTTACATTAAAAGGCACAAAGGTGCACTGGATCGATGTAAGCGCCTGTATGAAAACAGAAGAGGCTATCAATGAAATGGTGGTTCCTTTTATGGGAACCCCGGAATCAGTTTGGGGCACCAGGTTCAATGGCAAGCTGGCCGACTTCTTCAATATGAATGAAATGGCGGCATTGCAGGCCGACAAAAACGCCAATTGTACCATAATATATGGAACGGGTGCTGCGCTTGTTTCATTAAATGCACCGGTTGTATATCTCGATGTACCCAAGAACGAAATACAGTACCGTATGCGGGCCGGCAGCATCACCAACCTGGGAAGTAAAAAAGTAAGCCGCTCCGCAGAGATGTATAAACGCTTTTATTTTATCGACTGGGTAGTGCTGAATGAACATAAGCAAAACCTGCTGAACAAAATAGCGGTGATGGCCGATGGCCAATGGGAAGGATCATTGAACTGGATGTTTGCTGATGTTTTAAAAACAGCATTGTCATCTATTAGCCGGCAGGTGTTCCGCGTGCGGCCCTGGTTTGAGGCTGGGGCCTGGGGCGGACAATGGATGAAAGAAAAGATCAAAGAACTGAATAAAGATGAAGTGAACTATGCATGGTCGTTTGAACTCATCGTTCCCGAGAACGGACTGGTGTTTGAAAGCGATGGTAATTTGCTGGAGGTATCATTCGACTGTTTGATGTTCCAGGAAAACAACAATGTATTGGGCAAACATGCCGGTTTGTTTGGGTATGAATTTCCTATCCGTTTTGACTTTCTCGATACCTGGGCGGGCGGCAACCTGTCTATCCAGTGCCATCCTACCTTAAAGTATATCCGCGAAAATTTTGGGGAGACCATTACGCAGGATGAAACCTATTATATTCTCGATTGCAGGGAAGGCGCCCAGGTATACCTGGGTTTTCAGGAAGGGATCGATCCCGTGGGTTTCAGACAAACGTTGGAAAACAGCAAGGCCAATAAACTGGTAGTTCCTATTGAGGAATATGTGCAGTCGCATACTGCATCAAAACACGATCTGTTCTTAATTCCAAATGGCACTGTACACAGCGCAGGTATAAATAACCTGGTACTCGAGATCAGCGCCACGCCTTATATCTTTACTTTTAAAATGTACGACTGGCTGCGGCTCGATCTTAATGGTGAGCCCAGGGCCATTAATATAGAACATGCTTTCAATAACCTGAATTTTGAAAGAAAAGGCGCCAGGGTAACAGAAGAATTAATTTCGAAACAGCAGGTGATTGAAAAAGGTAATGACTGGGCGCTGGTGCATTGCCCCACGCATGCAGCCCATTTTTACGATGTGCACCGGCTTGAATTTGAAACCCGTATTACGGTACAAACCAATAATACCTGTCATATTCTGATGTTGGTTGAAGGTAGCGCAGTAACGGTAGAAGCTGGTGATGGCGTAGTGGAAACATTCAGTTATGCAGAAACCTTTGTAATGCCCGCCGCCGCCAAAAGTTATACACTCATTAATAAGGGAGCGGGTGTTGCTAAAGTAGTAAAGGCGTTTTGTAAAGAAAATATTACAGAACTAAAATAATTACCTTAAGCATATGAAAACATGGTTGTTTGCCTTCATGAGTTGCTGCATATTGCCGGTTTTTGCTCAGCAAAAAGAACCGGTTGATTATGCTGATCCGTTACTCGGAACTTCCGAATCACGTTGGATGCTGAATCCCGGCGCTACCATGCCATTCGGTATGGTGCAACTGGCGCCCGATAATCAGGGCGGTGTTTGGAAATCGGGATATGAATATACCTTAAACAATATTGGCGGGTTCAGTCATATTCATTCCTGGACGATGGCCGGCCTATCGGTTATGCCTACCGTTGGGGCTTTGAACACACGGCGCGGTCCGGCCGATGGCCCTACCACGGGTTGGACAACCGGTTACCGTTCCCGCATCTATAAAGAAACAGAAAAGGCCAGTCCGGGTTATTATGCAGTAACACTTATGAATGGCAATATTCATACAGAGCTTACCAGCACCACCCGCGCCGGTTTCTTTCGTTTTACAACACCGGAAGAAGAGGAACTTCACATTTTGCTCGATCTGGACATTCCCTTCGAGAACACTGCTGAAATACTGGATGCAAAGATCACCAAATTGACCGATCGCGAAATTGACGGTTATTCGAAACAGAAATCGGGCTGGAATGAATACACTGTTCATTTTGTAGTAAGGTTTAATAAACCCATTGAACATTTTGGCGGTTGGAAAGGTGACCAGCACATTAAAGATGTTAAAGAAGTAGCAGGCAAAGGGCGCATGGGGGCATTTGCCGACTTCAATACAAAAAAGGGTGAAGTGCTGTTGATGCAAACTGCTATTTCACTGGTAAGCATTGAGCAGGCCCGCCTGAACCTTGAAACAGAAATGAATGCTTTTAACTGGGACTTCGACGCGGTGCGTAACAATGCAAAGAAGGTTTGGAATGGCATGTTGAGCAAGATACAGGTGCAGGGCGGAACGGAAGAGCAAAGAAAGAAGTTCTATACCAATATGTATCGTTCATATGTAGCCCGTACTACCTGGAGCGATGTAAATGGAAAGTATGTTGATGTAAATGAGAAAGTACAGGAGGGCAAAGCCGATTCGCCTGTATATGGTTGCGATGCATTATGGAATACTTTCTGGAACCTTAACCAGTTGTGGGCGCTGGTAAATCCTGATCTTACCAGTAAATGGGTGCGTTCATTTTTATCTATCTATAACACCGGCGGCTGGTTGCCAAAGGGGCCGGCCGGTATTGAATACTCCGGTATTATGGAAGCCTCGCATGAAATTGCATTGATCGTTGGCGCTTATCAAAAAGGCATTCGCGACTTTGACGCAGAAAACGCCTTTCAGGCTATGCTTCACCAGCAAACCACACCCGGTGTGGTAACGCCCGAAGGTGGTTATGCCGGCAATAAGTTCTTTGAATCGTATATGAAGCTGGGTTATGTGCCAACAGAAGAAGGTCAGGTGTCAAATACGCTTGAATATGCGTACGACGACTGGTGTGTATCGCAAATGGCAAAGGCGTTGGGTAAAAAGAAAGAATATGAACAATTCATAAAGCGCGCAGGCAACTATAAAAATGTATTTGACACAGCTACAAAATACATTCGTATGAAGCATAAGGATGGTACCTGGGTAAAAGAATGGAATCCGTATTGTTGTACTTCATTCAACGGTACGGGGTATTTGGAAGGCAATGCCTGGCAGTATAGTTTCTTTAATCCGCACGATGTGCAGGGGATCCTGAACCTGATGGGTAAAGATGAATTTAACAATCGCCTGGAAGAAGGGTTTAAAAAATCGGCCCGGTATAATTTCAATGCCGAAGGCGATCTGTACGATCGTATTCCTATCAATCATGGCAACCAGCCCAATATGCAGGCCGCCTGGTTATTCAATTACTCGGGCAAACCATGGCTTACGCAAAACTACACGCGGGAGATCATGGACCGTTATTATGGTTCTACACCATTGCATGGCTGGCTGGGTGATGAAGATGAAGGGCAAATGGGCGCCTGGTATGTAATGGCGGCGATGGGATTGTTTCAAACAGATGGAGGCGCTTCGGTAAAACCATTTTATGAGATCGGCAGCCCTTTGTTCGAAAAAACGACAATAACGCTCGATCCCACTTATTACCCTGGTAAAACCTTTACCATTGAAGCGCATAATGTAAGTGATAAGAACAGGTATATTCAGTCGGCTACCCTCGATGGAAAACCATTGACGAAACCCTGGTTCTATCACGCCGACCTGGTTGACGGTGGTTCTCTGGTATTGGAAATGGGCCCTGAGCCCAATACGGCCTGGGGAAGTAAACGGGGTGATGCGCCGCCATCCATGTCGAAAATACAGAACGCCAAACACTAATCGCTATGACATCAAAAAGCACTCATCTTTTTATTATAACGCTGGTAGCTTCGCTGGGTGGTTTCCTGTTTGGGTTCGATATGGCGGTGGTGTCGGGTATCTTACCGTTGTTGAATAAACAATTCTCGCTAACAGATATACAAGAGGGTTGGTTTGTATCTTCTGCCCTGGTAGGCTGCATTGTTGGTGTTGCCATGTCGGGTGAGTTGAGCGATAAGTTTGGCAGAAAGAAACCAATGATATTGGCCGCATTGTTATTCTTATTGTCTGCCCTGGGTTGTTCACTATTGCCAACCTTACCAGGAATAATTGCAGCCCGTGTAATGGGTGGTATTGGTATTGGCCTGGCCTCTAACGTTGTTCCTTTGTATATTTCGGAAATTGCGCCGGCGCGTATCCGTGGGCGACTGGTTACTTATTACCAGTTTGCGGTAACGCTGGGTATACTGGTAGCTTACTTAACCAATTCAGCCTTGTTAAACTACGCTTTGGCACATACCAACGATACTACAGGTGTATTACACACCGTAATGGTAACAGAAGTTTGGCGGGGCATGTTTGGTATAGGTGTAATACCGGCAGTATTGTTTGCGCTTGGTTTATTGATGGTGCCCGAAAGTCCGCATTGGAAGCTGGCACAAAAAGCGGAACCTATTTCATATCGTACTTTGCTGCAGCCTAAATGGCGCAAGGCGCTTATCATTGGAATATTGTTGCCGTTATTTTCGCAATTCAGCGGTATTAACGCCATCATCTATTATGGGCCAAGTATATTGAGCAGTGCTGGTATTTCACTCACCAATTCATTATTAAGCCAGATCATTTTCGGCGGGGCCAATATGTTGTTCACGTTGATCGCCATTTGGAAAGTAGATAGTTTGGGCCGGCGGCCCTTATACCTGGCGGGAACGATAGGCGCTACGGTAAGCCTGCTGGCAACAGGCATTTGCTTTTATGCAGGTGCAACAACCGGCTGGGCCCTGTTGATCTGTGTACTGGCATTCCTGGCTTCCTTTGCTTTTTCAATCGGCCCCCTGAAGTTTGTAGTGGCTTCGGAAATATTCCCGGGTAATATTCGCGGTCGCGCCATGGCTATTAGTATTATGGTAATGTGGGTAGCCGATACCATTGTTGGCTGGTTAACACCTATACTTTTAAAACGCATTGGTACTGCCTATACCTTCTGGTTATTCGCCCTGTTTTGTTTGATCGCGTTTATTACGGTATTAAAACTGTTGCCTGAAACAAAAGGTAAATCACTGGAGCAAATTGAAAACGACTGGAAAGAACAATCAAAAGATCCTGACCTTTATGTTAAACCTGCAGGTCATTAACAATAAAAAGCATGTCGCATTCAATAGTTATAGGGGCCGATATTGGCGGGTCGCATATTACCGCAGCACAAATAGATGTAACCGGCAAACAGTTGATCGATACTTCGCTGGTTCGTTTACATGTTGATTCGCTTGCTTCTGCACAGGAGATCATCAACGTATGGGCAGGTTGCATTAAACAGGCCACGCAGCAGCAGGAGATCTCAAAGGTTTGTTTGGCTATGCCCGGTCCGTTCAATTATGAAGAAGGTATTTGTTTTATCAGTGATCAAAATAAATATCCGCAGCTGTATGGTTTAAATGTAAAAAAAATGCTGGCCGATGCATTGGAGATAGATCCTGCAGCTATCTATATAAACAACGATGCCGCCTGTTTTTTACAGGGCGAGGTGTTTTACGGCAGCGTAAACGATGGGCAAGTGGCTATTAGTGTTACCTTAGGCACCGGGCTTGGGACCGCTATTTATAAAAATGGCCGGTCGGCCAGCGCCGACCTGTGGAATATGCCCTTGCACGATGGTATAGCAGAAGAATACCTAAGCACCCGCTGGTTTGTGTGTCGCTATGCTGCTATAAGCGGTAGCCAGATATCCGGTGTAAAAGAGTTGGCCGGTCTTGCTATGCACAATGAACTGGTAAGGACTTTATTCAATGAGTTCGGTAATAACTTATCCATCTTTTTAAACCGGTTTATTGAAAGCTCAGGGGCAGAGGCCGTTGTTATTGGCGGGAATATAGCGCAATCATTTCCGTTGTTTAAAGAGGTGCTGTTAACTGGTATTAGCGCGCGTTTTCCGAAGGTGCTCATTACTACTTCTGTATTGGGCGAAGAAGCGGCGCTTGTAGGAGCGGTGGCCATGGTGAATGGTGAATGGTGAGTGGCTCGCGAACTTTGAGACTAATTCGCAATCTGCACCGTCGGAAACTATTACCGATTGCCGATTCACGACGTCAATTATCAATGATCCCAAAAGTAAATACATTGAAAAAAATACTATTAGCATTGATCGCTTTTGTAACAGTCCAATGCGAAGCTCAAACTGCTACCAGCCTCTGTCAATATGTAGATCCCAACATCGGTACAGCGCATTGCCGGTGGTTTCATTATACCCCGGGTGCTGTGCCATTTGGTATGGCCAAACCTGCGCCGTCAACAAACGGTTCATACGGTAATGAAAATGGCTGGGAGGCTACTGGCTACGATACCCGGCATCAGTCTATAGAAGGCTTTCCCAACTTTCATGAATTTCAGGTAGGGGGCATCGTGTTCGCACCCATTACCGGTAAATTACAAACAACACCGGGTAAACTGGAAGATGTAGATAATGGTTACCGTTCCCGTTTCGATAAAAAAGATGAGATCGCAACAGCAGGATATTATGCTGTTTTGTTGAAAGATTATAATATTAAGGCGGAATTGACTGCCACCAAAAGAGTGGCATTTCATCGTTATACTTTTCCGCAAAGCAGGGAAGCACATATTCTTTTTGATATTGGTAATAAACAAGGCGAAAGCGGTGCTGTTAAAGATGCCAAAGTATACCTGAATGCCGATGGCCGTATAGAAGGTTATGTAACTACTTTACCGGTATACGTACAGAAGTACCAGCCGGGCGGTGAAGTAACAATGTATTTTTCTGCCATCATTGATAAAAAGCCAACAGGGTGGGGCGTATTTAACGGAAATGACGTTTCTGCCGGTAACAAAGAAATAAGCGGCAAAGGCGCCGGTTTGTACCTTACGTTCTCTACTAATGAACAGGAAGCCATCACTATAAAAGCCGGCTTATCATATACCTCCATTGAAAATGCAAAACTGAACCTGCAACAGGAAGCTGCCGCTTTATCATTCGATGCTGCAAAGCAACACGCGCAAGCTACCTGGGAGCAATACCTGGGCCGCATACAAATAGAAACTGCCGACAAAAGCAGCGCTACCAAATTCTATACAGGATTGTATCATGCATTACTGGGGCGCGGCCTGGCCAGTGACGTAAATGGCGCGTATCCCAAAAATGATGGTACGGTAGGGCGGATCCCATTAAATAAAAAAGGAGTACCTGTACACAATCATTATAATACCGATGCGGTTTGGGGCGCTTACTGGAACCTCACTCAGTTGTGGGCACTGGCTTATCCTGAATATTATGCTGATTTTATAAAAAGCCAGTTACTGATCTATAAAGATGCCGGCTGGCTGGCAGATGGTATTGCCAATAGCCGTTTTGTATCGGGTGTTGGCACCAATATGGTAAGTATTGTTTTTAGCGGCGCCTATATGGCCGGCATACAAGATTTTGATATTCAACAGGCATATGCAGCTGCACGTAAGAATGAACTGGATGGAAAAGACCGGCCTCGTGGTGCGGGCAAAATGGATGTTGACAGCTTTGTGAAATACGGTTATGTAAATCATTTAGACAAAGGCAGCAGTTGGGAAGAAGCATGGAAGTTCTCTGCTTCACACACGCTTGAGTATGCCTTTAGCGCATATGCTATGGCGCAATGGGCCAAACAATTGGGTAAAGAAGCCGATTATAAAACCTTTATGCGTTTGTCGAAGGGCTGGGAACAATTGTTCGATCCGGCATTAAAACTGGTACGGCCTAAAAAAGCAGATGGCTCCTTTGTCGATAACTTCGACCCCTCGCAGCCCTGGCGCGGGTTTCAGGAAGGCAATGCCTGGCAATACACTTATTTTGTTCCGCATAACCCGCAGGCACTGATCGCCAAAGTAGGCGTTAACACTTTTAACGCCAGGCTCGACAGCACTTTTACCATTTCTGAAAAAGCCCTGTTTGGTGGTGGCGCCAATATTGACGCTTTTGCCGGCATTGGCGGCGTATACAATCATGGCAACCAGCCCGGTTTGCATATTTCCTGGTTATTCAATTTTTCGGGCAAACCTTCATTAACACAAAAATGGGTGCGGGATATCTGTAATAAATTTTATGGTACCGAAGCGGTGCATGGATATGGGTTTGGGCAGGATGAAGACCAGGGACAACTGGGGGCCTGGTATGTTATGGCTGCACTGGGTTTGTTTGATGTTAAAGGGCTTGCAGACGCCCAGCCGCAAATGGGCATAACCGCGCCATTGTTTAATAAAATAACCATACAGCTCAACCAAAAGTATTATGCTGGTAAACAGTTTGTAATTGAAGCTAAGAACAACAGCGTGCAGAATGGCTATATTAATACAATGCAATACAATGGGAAAACGCTTCATCAGCCATTTATTTCATTTGCCGATATTACAAAAGGCGGGAAGTTACTGTTAAGTATGGGTGACGGGGCCGTTGATAGATATTGAAAAAATGTAAATAAGTGTAAATGTGACATAAAGTGCTGGTTTACCGGCATTTTTGCTTTTTATTGGCTATCAGAAAGCCTTGATCAGGACAGTTCATACCCAAAATAGCCTACTTTTACGCCCCGAATAGATTGCTCATACTTAAAAGAAGATATGAATTCACGAAAATACCGGGCCAGTCTGCCAAAGATTGCCTTTGCCCTATTCGTACTATTTACAATCAATGCTAAAGGACAATCAAAAGTGTGGACCTCATCAAAACAACCCTTACAGGAAATAGAACAATTGCGCAAACAAATAAAAGCGCCTGTATTTAAGAACAAGGATTATAACATTGCCGACTTTGGCGCCAAAGGCGACGGTTCTACAAAAAATTCAGAAGCATTTAAAAAAGCGATAGAAACCTGCAACGCCAATGGCGGGGGCAGGGTAGTGGTGCCTGCAGGTAAATGGCTTACGGGGCCATTGTATCTTAAAAGTAATGTGAACCTGCATTTACAAGATAATGCAGTGATCCTTTTTAGCCAGGACCCCAAAGATTATCCCATTGTATTTACCCGTTGGGAAGGTATGGAGTGTATGAACTACTCGGCCCAGATCTATGCTTATGGTGAGCAGAATATTGCCGTCACTGGTACTGGTACGTTAGATGGTAATGCCAATAACGAAGCCTGGTGGAACTGGAATGGTAAAAAAGCATATGGCTGGAAGGAAGGTATGCCCAAACAAACAAAAGCAAGGGACTCATTACATGTGCTGATGCACCAAAAAGTTGACCCGCGCAAAAGAGTGTTTGGCGATGGCCATTACCTGCGCCCGAATATGTTACAGCCTTACAACTGTAAAAATATTCTCATTTCCGGGGTGAAAATGATAAGCTCGCCCATGTGGTTCATGAACCCGGTATTATGCGAAAACGTAACCATTGAAAAAGTGAACGTGCAGGCAAAAGGCCCCAATACCGATGGCTGCGATCCCGAAGCTTGTAAGAACGTGCTCATTAAAGATTGTTATTTTGATACCGGCGATGATTGTATAGCTATTAAATCGGGTCGCGATGAAGATGGTAGAAAATATGGCCGGCCGGCAGAAAACCACCTCATCGAAAATTGTGAAATGAAAGATGGCCATGGTGGCGTGGTAATAGGTAGTGAAATTGCAGGCGGCGCCCGTAATATTTATGCTATTAATTGTACCATGGACAGCCCTGAGCTCGACCGGGTATTGCGTATTAAAACCAGTTCATCGAGAGGCGGCGTTATTGAGAATGTGTTTATGAAAGATATAAAAGTGGGCACCTACCGCGATGCGGCCGTTCATTGCAATATGTTTTATGAAGCGCCCGGTAACTACATGCCTACCATTCGTAATATATGGGTAGAAAACCTGGATGTGGTTGACGGTGGCGAATATGGCGTATATGTTCATGCCTATAAAGAATCACCGGTGCAGCACTTACGAATGGTTAACTGTAATATAAGAGGCGTAAAAACCCCTGTAAAGATCGACCACGCCAAAGATGTAAAGATGGATGAAGTGACCATCAATGGCAGCAAGGTTGAGCGTGCAGAAGGAGTATTGATGAATTAATAAAATAAGACCTGTAAGGTGCATCATTGGGTCTGGCATAAACAGACCGTTGAATTGTACCTGACAGGTCTTATTACTTAATATTCGACCTGTCAGGATCGCTATACCAGCTGAATGTTCGAACTCAAAAGGCGGACCTTACAGGTCTGCCTGGCTAAATAATCTACACTTCAGTCAGCAATATGCGCAGTTCATCTGAATTCACCTTGCCGGACAGCTCTTTCAAATACCTTTGACAGGTATAAAAAAACAGCGTAGTCATGATAAGAAAGGCAGGCTTAATCAGTTGTATGCTCGTTGCACTTGCTTGTAGTAAATCCGGCGGTAATAATTCACCAGACCCTGATCCTGGTAATCCGGGCAATCCGGGAAACCCAAATAACCCAGGTAATATTACTTTGAGCATTACCACTGTTTCGCCAGATAAGGCTGAAAGTGGTACGGTTACCATTACTGGTGCAGGCTTTAATAATACGGCCAGTTTAAACGAGGTGCGGTTTGGAACGTTTACAGCGCCTATAACATCGGCTTCAACAACGCAGTTGGTGGTTAATTTGCCGGCCGACTTACCTCAGGGCGATCATGATATCACCGTATTTGCCAATAATAAATTTGTTACTAAAGCAAAAGCTTTTCATTTTATAAGTTGGCGCGTGAGCACTTTTGCCGGCACGGGAGGAACGGGAGGCCTCAATGGCCCTGGCTCAACAGCTACCTTTCAATGGCCCGCTGGTATGGTACTTGACAATAATGGAAATATTTATGTGACCGACCTCAATAAGATCAGGAAGATAACACCACAGGGCGTTGTATCAACCGTGGCGGGCGCTGCTGGCAGAGGCAGTGTTGATGCAAATGGCGAAAATGCACGTTTTAATTCGGTGACCAGTATTGTGCTGGATGCTAACGGTAATTTGTATGTGGCAGATCAAATGAACTTCACCATTCGTAAAATAACACCCAATGGCGATGTAACTACCATTGCCGGTAAAGCGGGTGAATTTGACAATAAAGACGGAATTGGCGCAAATGCCCGTTTCAGTATGCCTTATGGCTTAGCTATTAATAATACAGGCACCCATCTATTGGTGGGCGATCATAACAATCATGTGATAAGGCAAATTGAACTGGCTACAAACAATGTAACTACCATTGCCGGTAATGGGCAGCAAACCAGTTCCGATGGCAAAGGCCTGCAGGCGGGTATTGTGGGCCCCGGTAGTATGGTGTTTGATAAAGATGGCAATTTGTTTATTACCGAAAAGGGCGGTGGTAAAGTGCGCAAAATGGCGCCTGATGGCACGGTAACCACCATTGGCGGTTCGTTAAGTGTGAATTTTATGCCTACGCATGCAGTGCTCGACGAAGATAAAAACCTGTATGTTACTTATAGTGGAATGGGAAAGATCAAGAAGTATACGCCGGCCGGCGTAGAGTCGAATTTTGCAGGCAATAATACGGGAACGGGTGAAGAAGAAGGGCCGGCACAAACTGTTTTTATTACAAGACCTGAAGGCATTGTGATCACAAAGGAGAATGGGAAAACGGTGTTTTATGTTTCGGATGCGTTTAATAAGAAGATAAAAAAGATAGTAAAAGAGTAATGATGGCGTGTATGGTAAGAGGTATGAAAGTAAGAGTAAGAAGTAGGAGGTAAGAAGTAGGAAGAACCCGAATTTCGCGAGCTTCCTACTTCATACCTCTTACTTCATTTATCACCGCGCTAACTTTTCACCCGATGCCGGCGCAACAGCGCCGCTATTGATCCACTGGTTCCATTGTTTAACAAATTCAGCATAGGGGAGTGGTGGCGTGCTTCTGCCTTCGCCCGGATTCCAGCCCCATTTAACGAGGTCGGTTTTCACATGTTCCAGCATGTCGTGCGGCGATTTACCACCATTTTGTTTTGTATCTTTTAACTGCTCGGCCAGCTCATGCGCCGTTTTACCCTGAAATACCATCTTCATATTTGAAGGTGGCAAATGCCATTCTTCGGTTGTGCCCGGAGGCATGTTAAGCCCCGGCGTATTTTGTTTTTGATGACAATTAGTGCATTTCAAAGCATATACGCCTTTACCATCGGGGCCGCGTTTTACACCTTGTGGATGTAAATGATTGTCGTCGCCGTTTAAGGGTATATCACCCGAAGGATGACAGTTCATACAACGGGGCGACATCAGCACTTTATACACCTGCATAAAAGCGTTTGCAGACAGGAGGCTGTCGCGCGCCGTTACTGCTTTTATATTATCCCAGCTTTTGTATTTGTCGTCATCGTTTTTAAAACCCAGCGTTGCCGCTAATGTCAATGCAAGTGTAATAGCTGTTGCACATAAAGTAATATTGCCTGGTCTTATATGATTGTACCAACCGGTTTTCATAATAAGTTGTTTTGTTTGTTGACTGCATTATGCTTTGGTAAGATCGGCTGCCTGTAAGGGTAATTTTCTAACCCGTTTACCGGTAGCAGCAAATATGGCATTGGCAATAGCCGGTGCTATAGGTGGTGTGCCCGGTTCGCCGGCGCCGCCCATTTTTTCATTACTATCGGCAATGTGCACCTCTATTACGGGCGTTTCGTTCATACGCAGTATTTTATAGTCGTGGAAATTCCGTTGTTTCACGCGGCCCTTGTCAAGGAAGATCTCGCCATACAATACGGCTGTCAAGCCAAAGATGATGCCGCTTTCCATTTGGGCACGTACGCCTTCGGGATTCACGGCCAGGCCGCAATCAATAGCACATACTACGCGATGTACTTTTAATTGTCCCTTTTCTATAGAGATCTCAGCCACCTGGGCAACATAACTGGCAAACGATTCATGCACTGCAACACCGCGGTAGCGGCCGGCAGGCAATGGATTGTTCCAGCCGGCTTTCTCTGCAACCAGGTTAAGTACATTCAGGTGCCGTTTACTTTTTAGTAAACTCCGGCGGTACTCAACAGGGTCTTTGCCTGCGGAATGTGCCAGTTCATCAATAAGCGTTTCCATTACAAATGCCGTATGGGTATGCCCAACGGAACGCCACCACAGTACCGATACGGGAGTGTTGGGTGAGTGCAGTTCAATATTATAGTTGGGGATCGATTCCAGGTACGGCGAATCATTTACGCCTTCAACCGAAGTGCCGTCAACCCCGTCTTTTATCAAACCCTGAAAAGGTGTGCCGGCAACGATCGACTGGCCCACAAGGGTATGTTTCCATGCTGCAGGCATGCCATCATCACCAATGCCAATGTTTACCTGGTGCAGGAATGCGGGGCGGTAATAACCGCCGCGAATATCATCTTCGCGCGACCATACAAGTTTTGTGAATTTACCGCTGCTTGCTTTTGCTACCTGTACCGCTTCTGAAACAAAGTCTGAAGCAGGCGTTGCCCTTCGGCCAAACCCTCCGCCAAGGAACTGGATATTCATTTTCACCTGCTCGGGTTTAAAGCCAAGGATGGTAGCGGCGGCAGTCTGGTCAACCCCGGGCATTTGAGTGCCGGTCCATATTTCACAGGAATTACCGCTTAGTTTAACGGTGCAGTTCAAAGGTTCCATAGGCGCATGCGCCAGGTAGGGAAACTCATAAGTGGCGTTTATCTGTTTTTTTGTTTTAGGCAACGCTGTTTCAACATCGCCCGCCTTACCTGCAGATGTGCCTCTTTGGGTGGCGAGCTTTTTGTATGAATCAAACTGACTGATAGTGCCGAAGCTTTCTCCGGCGCCATTGTTCCATTCTATCTTTAACGCATCCCTTCCTTGTTTGGCTGCCCAAAAATGATCGGCGATCACTGCAACGCCGGTGGGTATCTTTACTACCTCACGCACACCCTTAATTGCTTTGGCAGCGGTGGCGTCAAATGATTTTACGGTTCCGCCAAAAACGGGTGAATGCGCCACTACAGCAGTGAGCATACCGGGAAAGTGAACATCCATACCAAAAGAAGCCTGCCCGTTCACCTTTGCTTTTGCATCGAGCCGTTTGGTGGGTTTGCCTAAATAATTCCAGTCTTTTTTATCCTTCAATTGTACATTGGCAGGCGGAGGTAGTTTACTGGCGGCTTCTGTAAGCTCACCATAACTGATGCGTTTATCGCCGGCTATTACAAAGCCGTTTTCGGTTTTGCACGATGCTGGGTCTACATTGAGTTTTTGTGCAGCGGCCTGAACCAGCAGGGCTCTTGCTGTTGCCCCTGCATTGCGATAGCGCTCAAACTCCGACCAGGTTGAACTGGAGCCGCCGGTTATTTGCAGACCATAAACGGTGTGTACGAATGGTTGCCCCGGTGGTGCATGTTCAACGATCACTTTGTTCCAGTCGCAATCCAGTTCTTCCGCTATCAACATTGGCAGGGTAGTCCAAACACCCTGGCCCATTTCAACGTGCGACAGAACGATCTTTATGTTATTGTCGGGTAAAACATTTAAATAAGCATTGGGGGCGAACATGGTATTGCCTGTTGGCATTTCGCCCAGTTTTTTTGCAGCAGCCGGAATAAAAAATGAGATCAGTAATCCGCCGGTAAGGGTGCCGCTGGTTTGCAAAAAGTTGCGTCGGCTTATTGTATTGTTGCTCATTGTGCACCTCCCTGTTTTTGTAATTCTGCAGCATGATGAATGGCTTTGCGAACCCGTTGGTAAGTGCCGCACCGGCAAATGTTACCACTCATGGCATCATCTATATCCTGGTCGGTTGGGTTGGGATTTTCTTTTAACAATACAGCTGCTGCCATAATTTGTCCGCTTTGGCAATAACCGCATTGCGGTACATCTTCAGCGATCCAGGCTTGTTGCAGGGGGTGTGTAGAATTGGGAGAAAGACCTTCGATAGTGGTCACGGTTTGATTCTCTGCCCGTTTTACCGGTGTTACGCAGGAGCGAACTGCATCGCCGTTTAAATGTACTGTGCAGGCGCCGCATTGGGCCATACCACAGCCATATTTAGTACCTGTTAAATGTAATACATCACGTATCACCCAAAGTAAGGGCATGCCGGGCTCCACATCAACCGAAAAAGGCTGACCGTTGACAGTTAATTTGATCATAATGATTAACGTTTTGAAAGAGCAAAAGGAATAGCATGAAAAAGCTATGCCATCACTCTACTAAATTACGCCGGTTGGTACCACCGATCATTATGTTATTCAAACAAACTATTGCAAAATTCAAACAGTTAGTCTACTAAACTAGCGATCCTTTTATACAGTTCACCAAACTCAAATGGTTTGGTCATGTATTCATTCATGCCGGCATGCAGGCATTGCCATTGTTCGTCTTTCATAGCGGTGGCCGTCATGGCAATGATGGGTGTTTTTAAACGAAGGTTATTGCGGATATAATAGGTGGTTGCATAGCCATCCATCTTTGGCATTTGCAGGTCCATAATGATGAGGTCGTACAGGTTGTTCTGTTGTAAATGCTGAATGGCCTCTTCGCCGTTATTGGCAATGGTTACCGTGCCGCCGGCTTTGCGTAGTACAAATTCAATCAGTTTCTGGTTTATTTCATTGTCTTCTGCAACAAGCACCTGTTTGCCTGCCAATGGGTATTCGTACTCAGGTTTGTTTGTATTAGCTGAATTGTCTGGCATGAAATTGAGGTTTATCCCAAATGGTAAATAAAATTGAAAGCTGGTGCCTTTGCCCACGGTGCTTTTTACGGAGATGTCGCCGCCCTGTAATTGCAGCAATTGTTTGCAAATGGTAAGACCCAGGCCTGTTCCGCCAAAGCGCCGCGAAATATCCTGTGAAGCCTGAGAAAAGCTGTCGAAAATATAAGCGATGCTTTCTGCCGGTATGCCCACGCCGGTATCGGTTACCGTAAAAAGAAGCGTTATGGTGTCGGGCGTTTGTTCTTGTATAGCTACCGAGATCTTTATATGGCCTTCGTTGGTGAATTTAATGGCATTGCTAAGCAGGTTGTTCAGTATCTGGTTCAACCGATGTGGGTCGCCGGTTAGGTGTTCGGGAATATTGGGGTCAATGCTCACTTGTAATGGCAATGCTTTTGACTGCAGCGGGTGCGCAAAAAGCGACACCGTATTTTTCATTACCTCTTTAATGGAGAGGTCGATCTTTTCTATATGCAGTTTGCCGGCTTTTATTTTTGAGAAATCGAGAATGTCGTTGATCACCACCAGCAGGGTATTGATGGAGCGTTTTATCATCCCAGCCATGTCTTTTTGCTTTTCAGTAAGCGGCGTTTCCAGCATAAGGTCGGTCATGCCCTTGATGCCATTCATGGGCGTTCTTATTTCATGGCTCATGTTGGCCAGGAACTGTTCCTGCATTTTCTTTGCCTTTCTTGCTTCTTCAATAGCTTCTATCAGTTTCTGCTGGGTTTCTTTATGGCGCGTAATGTCTTTGTTCACCATCAGTAAAATGATGGCCACTAAGAGGAACGCGCCTGTTCTTCCAATGTACATGCCATTGGTTACGCGTTTAACAACCTTGCCGTTTGCGTATTTTCTTTGCGTAAGTAAAGCTTTTTCTTCCCGCAGCATTTTGTACAGCTGGTCCTTTATTTCGGCAGCAGGCTTGTGGGCCAATATAAGCTGGTGTAGAATGGGCAGGGCGGCGGTGAAATCGTTATTGGCGTGTGAAAGCTGGTTGAGCGAATCGAGGAGGGATGAAGGAACAATGCCCGTTTCAACAACCGATGTAATACAGGTTTGAACGGTAACTATAAGCTCGTGGGTATTGTTAATGTGTATATTGGTTGATTCAATGCTTTTTTTACTGGTATACACAAACCAGTATGCTACCAAAAGTGAGAAAACTGAGAACAGTAATAGCCATGTTATTTTTCGATGTATAACAATGTTACGCTTCAAGTTTGGCCTCATGGGTTTAATTTCAGCCCTGAATTTATCAGGAATGGCCTGCATAATAATGCAGTTTTGCCGTATTTATTGTCATTTGATCATAAATTGACCAGGGTTATGTAAAAAAGGGAGCCCAACGCGCGTTGGGCTCCCTTTGAAAGCTTTTGGAGCTACTATGTTTAGAATTTGTAAGCCACACCAAGGGTCAGGTACGACACACCATAACCAAGCTCGGCAAAAGCGCCAATGTTGTCGGTGAACAGGTAGCGACCGCCGGCATACAGTGAAAGGCCGAGGTTGCTGCCATAGCTGCCGCCCCGGTAGGTAGATGAGCCGCCGCTGTTGTCTGTGAATTTATAGCTAAGGATGTTGTACGACAGCATTAAACCGCCATATACATCAAACTTTTCGTTTTCGATACCATTGTAGTGATAAGCACTGCGTACGCCAATTACGGTATAATTCCATTTTTCGCTGTAATGGTATGAACCGGAGGTGCCGGAGTTTTTATAACCTTTTATACCTGCATAACCACCAAGACTGATAACGCCGGGACCGCCAATGTCCCACATGCCTTTTTCGTATTGTAAGCTTATGGCAGGGGTTTGCGAACCATAGGTATAGCTGCCGTAGTGGCCGCCAAGGCCAACGCCGGCGCTGATCACATTGGTCCCATTTTCAAAAAATTGTGCGTTTGATTTTGTAGCGAAGAGAGTTGCGGCAAATAATACAAGAGCTAATTTTTTCATTCCGTTTTAAGTTATTGAGTTAATCTGTTCTGGATCCTTTGTTTTAGGCTAGAAGTTATGCCCGAGCGTAGGCAATGAAAGCGCGCCATTGGCGTCAGAAGTAGCATTGGTTGACTTCACCATATTCCCACCGGCATAGATCTTCAGGAAAGCGGTTTGTCCGGCTCCGCCCTCCGTAGTAATAGCGGTGCCAATACCAACGGCAATAACATTGCTTGGGTAAGAAATTTCTTTTGACCAGGGAATGCTTACGTTGTCAAATGTCTGACTGCCGCTTGAGTTGTCGGTAATAATGATAGAAAATTTTCCCGTGAACGTACCGGTAAGTTCGTATTTCACGTTTCTGTTCGAATTGTTGTTGTTGTCCTTGTCTTTTTTACAACCCGATTGTAAAACAAGTACCAGGGCTAATGCCAGAATGGAAAGGGAGAATTGCTTCAGTGTTTTCATGTTTAATGATTTTGATAAACTGAGGGCAAAATTAAAATCGTATGCAGGTGTGCCATATACCGGGCAACAGGTAATTTGAACTACTGGTTTTCCGGTATTTTTACCGGGTATACAGAAAGGTTGGCAAATGCTGTTATTTTTGAAACTTAAACATCGTGCAAACGGACCAATAGCAATGAAAAAAGCGTTTTATTCAATCCTGTTCTTTTTTATCGTACCCATTTGTAACGCACAGCTTGTTTATTCACTCGATGATGATGCAGGGCATGTGGCACGTATGGAGAAAGAGGCTGCGGCCACTATTACCGATAGCGCAAAGGCGTATGCGTATCTTAAGTTATCATCTGTTTGCCGGCTTATAGGTGATACCAATAAGATCAGGGATTATCTCAATAAAGGTATTGCGTTGAGCAAGCCCGGTTCATTTACCGACGCTGCCAGCTGGTTCTACAAAGCGCAAACACTATATGCCAGTCGTAATATTCCTGCAATAGAAGCGTGTTTGTTGAAAGGCGATTCAGCCCTGCAGCCTTTTACGCATAAAGAAGCGTATAAGGTGCGGGGATATATTATGCATGCCTATGGCACTTTACAACAAATGAAAGGAAGTGAAAAAGATGCCATGGTTGTTTTTGTGAACAGGGCATTGCCGCTGGCCAAACAATCGGGCGATGCATTTTTAATAGGGAATATAGAGAAGGCAATTGCTACCGTTTTTATGAATGCCGACCAGCGCACCGATGCGGCAGCCTATTTAACAAAGGCTATTGGTCATATTGAACAATCCGATGTAAGTAACCCGGTGCGTATTGAAACGCTTGTAGAAGTGTATGTTTACGCAGCTGAAAATTACGTTTACAATCATCAGCCCGATTCAGCAAAACCCAATCTCGATAAAGCCAGTCGCATTCTGGCGTCGAAACCCAATTCAAACCTGTACCTCACGTATTATTATGCCGAAGGTATTTGGTTCGATCGCAATAAACGTTACAACGAAGCGGTGAATAGTTTTGATAAGGCCATAGAATTAGGAAAGAACGATCCGCGGGCTGTTTATTCCATTAACCGGTTAAAGGGCGCCAAATACAAATCACTGATCGGTAAGAAGGATTACCAGGGTGCGCTGGCAGTTTTGCACGATTTGTTGGCCAGTCCTGTGGTGTTCACAACCGATAAAAGGATCTTTTATAAAGATATGTCTGAAACGTATGCTGCGGCTGGTAATAAAAGCGACGCATATACCTGGGCCGCTAAATACATTCGGTTAAGCGATAGCTTAAACGATGCAAAATTTCAGAACGATATCATAGAACTGGAGAAGAAATACAATAATGCCGAGAACCAGAAAAAGATCTCATTGCTGCAGGCTGCCAATGAAAAGGCGGCGCTTACATCGCGCAACCACCAGTTGCTTGCCTGGTCATTGGCCGGGTTTAGTATCTTAATGCTGGCATTGGCGATCTTAGGATGGCTGTATTACCGCAATTCGCGCAAGCTGGTTGTGCAGAAAGAATTAGGCCACCAACAACAGTTGAAAGATATTAGTCAGCAACAGCAATTGAAACTGGCTGCGGCCTTGCTGCAGGGGGAGGAACGCGAACGCAAACGCCTGGCCGGCGACCTGCACGATGGGCTGGGCGGTATGCTGGCCGGGGTAAAGATCAATTTGTCGCGTTTGTCGCCCATGTCGCAAACAGAAGTGTTTACAAAAGACCTGCCGGTGATCATTAATCAGCTCGACAGGTCGGTTAATGAATTACGGCGTATAGCCCGTAATATGATGCCGGAATCGTTGCTGAATTCGGGTTTGGAAACGGCCCTGAAAGAAACCTGCGAGTCGTTTGTAACGCCGGCATTGAAGGTAGATTTTCAGGCGTATAATGTAGAAAAAGACATAACGCAGGATATGCAGGTGACTATTTTTCGCATTGTACAGGAACTGCTGGCAAACGCAGTGCGTCATGCGGCCGCATCTTCGATATTGGTGCAATGCAGCCAGAATGAAAATGCGTTTTATATAACTGTGGAGGATAATGGAAAAGGCTTTAATGCAAGTGAGATCAACGTAGGAAAAGGAATAGGGTTGACGAATGTAAAGAACCGGGTCGATTACCTGAAAGGAACGCTTGATATTGAATCGGCACCCGGTATTGGTACAACCATAAATATTGAATTTCATGTTAGCTGATAAAAAAAAGATAACCATTGCCATTGTAGATGATCACCCCATTGTGCTCGAAGGGTTGCAAAAGGTATTGATGCAGGCATACGATTATGTGAGTACCATCTGTTTCAGCACGGGTGGTGAGTTCCTTAACTATATTAAAAAGGCCGGCAGTGGGTCAGATATTGTGATGCTCGATATTACCCTGCCCGATATAAATGGAATAGATCTGTGCAGGGAAGTAAAGACGCTTTCGCCGGCTACCTGTGTGCTGGCGTTCAGTAATCACAACGAGCGCAGCACTATTATGAAGATGTTGCATAATGGCGCCAGTGGTTATTTGTTAAAAAATGCCGGCGCCGATGAAGTGGTAGCCTGTATCAATGAAGCGCTCGACGGTCAAATTGCCTTGAGCCGTGAAGCAAAAGAAATTATGGCCAAACCCAGTGCCCGCGACCTGCAGGTACTGCCGGCGCTCACTAAACGCGAAAAAGAAATTTTAAAACTGATAGCCGATGGGCAAACCAGCGCCGCCATTGCGGGGCAGTTACATGTTAGTCCGCTCACGGTGGAGACCCACCGCCGCAACCTGATGCAAAAGTTCAATGTTAAAAGTATGACCGCGGCTGTCAAGGTGGCTATGGAGAATGGGTTGATGTCTTAATGTTCAGCGATTGATCATTCATGATATTGTACCACCTTCCCTTATGCGGTTTTCTGCAATCGCTATTGCCCGTTATTTTCTATGCATTTTTGGTTAGCGCCGGCGGTATAATAACCCGGTCGGCAAGGGGAGTTGATGACCTGGTAAGTGATTTAAGTGCATTCGGATATCCTGAAACGCCGTTACCTACAAGCATTGATGCAATGGGTGAGTATGTGCCGCCGGCCGGTCACCCCGACGAGCTTTATTTCAGGCAGGTTTGTGGCGGGTACAAAGATGCGGAGCCCGATATTTATTGTTGATCAGCGTTGGACGATCACTACTGCAGACGGGTATAAATATCTTTTTGGCACCACCGAAAAAAGCAGGTCTTCCAAAGAACAAAATTCAACCGCGCTGATTAAAGCAGTTGAGGCTTTATTGCAGTCGGTTCAGGCAAACATTACAGAAGTAAATGATAAAATCAAAAGATTAAGAAAATAAAAATGAAGCTCAGTTTTTTGTTTCTATTTATAACGGCTGGCCTTTTAAATGGCTGTACGTTTAATTGTGAATCCTATTTGAAAACGAATATAGAGCCATTGGTTATTAGTGGTGTGGTTGTTAGTAAAAAGAAAGCCGAAACCGGTTGTTTTGGGATAATTATATTAAAGAATCATAATAAAACCGACACATTAAAAGATATATGTTATTGTGTGCCTGAATCGCAGGGGCTATGGAAGTATGTAGCTCCCGGGGATAGTATATATAAATCATCAGGCTCGTTGGTTGTAGAAGTTTTCCGTGAAAAGGTAACAACGAAGTTTGATTATCCTTGTTGTAGCAGGTGATAATTTCATCTATCTGTAAAAAAACTGTTTGCACACATTGGTATATTTGGGACGAAAAAGGCAATCTAAAGAAAACTGCCACTTTTCTGTGTGGTAAAGTGGATAAAATTAAAGAATATGAATAATGAAGGGGGATAGGGTTTATTTAAAGGCAAGGGCGGTACATGAAAAAATGTATATATCGCCTGGTCAAATTAAAGAAGAGGACGGGAGAAATATTTATAATGAATATTTTAAGTTGCTTAAAAGGGCAGCATATTTAGGTCATGCTGACGCTCAATATGATTTGGGACAACAGTATGAAACAATGAACTATTTAAGTTTAGAAAACCCAAATTATAATCCAGCGAAATGTATTTATTGGTATACAAAGGCCAGTGCACAAGATCATGCTGCGGCTTGTAATAATCTTGCATCGTTTTATGAATCGGGAGAAGGTTGTGAAAAAGATGTAGAAAAAGCTTTAGCATTATATAAGAAGTCAGCCGATTTGGGTGATCCTCTTGGTGAGAAAAATTATAAAATCATGAAAGGCCAAATGCGGTAGAGATTCACCGCCCCAACCTGATGCAAAAGTTCAATGTTAAAAGTATGACCGCGGCTGTTAAGGTGGCTATGGAGAATTGGTTAATGTGAGTATATTCGTTCTATGGTCAAAATTTTGGGCAGGTCACTTGGCATTCTGCAAATTGTTGCATTCTTGTTTTTTGTATTCAACCTGGGTATTCTTTTACTTGCGCTTGGTAGTGTTCACAATGTGCCAAATAGAACATACATGGTATTGGGGATGCGGTGTATAGGTGGGGTAGTGGTATTGTTGGGTTGCAGGTTTGGGTTGTATGTGATGGATAGAAAGGTTAATCAATATACTAATATGTTATTTAGAGTTATCCTAATCAGTTGTTCATTTTTATTGCTTCTAAGTTGTGCATCAAATGGCGGATTGGAAACATGCGATTCATCTAGACTACCGGAAACTGCATTTTCTGTTCAGGATGATAATTTCATTGCTGGGGCCCTTGAAAATGAATTGACCTGTAAGCATATTGATAATATGTTTAAAGACGTTCAACGGGCGTATAAAACCTCAAAGAATAAGTTTGCCGAAGGAGTGTTTGATACGGTGGTTACCTATAAGGCAGGTTGTGATACGGTATCTTATTTATCAGCAAAGCAAAATTGTTTCCCATTGTATCTGAGTATCCAGTCTGAGCGCATGGCATTGGATAATGGAACAATTAAAATAGGGTTAGACAAGGCGAAATTTGCAGAGCGGTTTAAGTTAGGGAAAGAACCTGGCGATGTAATAAAGATCACTGAACTTGAATCGGCCAACGAGTTGATTTTTATATTTAGCAACAACAGGCTTGTTCGCATTGTTTACAATAATTTGTATGTTGATTAAGTGCCATTTGTTTATCAATTTTAAGTTGCTTAAAAGGGCAGCATATTTAGGACAAGGCAAGGAATGATATTGGTGGTGAATTAAAATTCTCCCCTTCAATAAACCAGGATGAAATTGAAAGTCATTTATATTTTGTTGGGATGTGTAATGTTTTCAAGTTGCATAAAAAAGCACAAGTTCACCACAGAAGTTTGCGAGCATACATTATACGTGGAAACCTTTAATGTAAACCCGGCAGGTGTTGATGCAGATTATATCACCGATTCTGTAAGTTTTAGATTGTATGTTGGCAAATTGGATAATGAACATGAGCTCTATCGCTACTCGTGTTCAGGCGATAGTTTATTGATTCGGAAGTTCGCAGATATTGATACTTCCAGTGCAAGACAGGTAGTTGAGACCAGGGTCTTTCGTATAAATGAGCTAAAGTCAAAAGGCAGGTTCGAATAAGGAGCTTTTTTTGTCAATATCGGTAAACAACCTGTTAGCACACGCTACCATTCACCACATACATTGCGTTAATTTTAGCTTTCACCAGCTTAAATTAACGCAATGCTTTTTTGGCGGGTTCCCCTAATAATATCTTTTCTTGTTGCCGGGCTACAGGATGCAAACGCCCAGTCATTACCACTATTTCAGCCAACCAGGGACGAAGTGCTCAATGCCTATAAATCTGCTTCGCTGCTCGATTCCCTGGCGAAGAATGCCATCCTGAAAGGAAACATCAGGGCACACTGGCAACCCGGTAATAAAAGCTTCTGGTACCGAAATGTGCTGGCCGATAGTTCGCGGGAGTATTGGCTGGTGGATGCAAAGACGGGAACAAAAACAAAGATCACAGATACAACAAAGCTGCTACCCACCAAAGATAATGGCATCATCTATGGCGGTATTAAAAGCCGCTGGGAACGGCAGCGCCCCTCCGATAGCCTCTCGCCCGATAAACAATGGATAGCCTCCGTAAAAGCCGGTAATGTATTTCTGCGGGCTGCGCAGGGCGGAGAAGCGGTACAATGCACTACCAATGGCGATACCACTAACTCTTACGGACATATTCAATGGTCGCCCGATAGCAAACACCTGGTAGTGTTTCATGTTTTTCCGGTTGAAGAAAAACCGGTGTATTATGTGTTGTCTTCAACTGATACTTCTTTTCGCGGTGTGTTGAAATCGCATGAATATGCCCAGCCGGGCGACCCCTTCACTGGTTATGAAATGTTTACCATTAATGTAACTGATAAAAAGCTGGTAAAGGTAGAAACGGAACTATACAACTTTCTCGATTATCCCTGGGTGCACTGGCGCACGAACGATAATAACTTCTTTACTTTTGAAAAGGCCGACCGTGGACACCAGCGTTTCCGTATAATTGAGGTGAATGCAAATACAGGTTCTACCCGTAACCTCATCGAAGAGCAAACGAAAACCTTTATTTTCGAAAGCCGCATCTTCTCCTGGTACACTGCCAAAACAAATGAGGTCATCTGGAGCAGTGAAAAGGACGGTTACAATCATCTTTACCTGGTAGATGCCGTTAAGGGCGGCGTCAAAAACGCCATTATCCCGCGCGGGAGCAACTGGGTGGTGCGTAAAGTGGATAGCATAGACGAGACCAAACGCGAGATCTGGTTTCAGGCCAGCGGTATGAACCTCGGCGAAGATCCTTACAACATTCATTATTACCGAATCGGTTTTGATGGCAGGAACCTGGTATCGCTCACGCCGGCCAATGCCAGTCATTATTGCACCTTCTCTCCCGATCGACAATACTTTATCGATAACTATTCCCGCCCCGATCTGCCGGCTGTTACCGAGCTCCGGCGCACTGCTGATGGAAAACTTATTGCTGAAATAGAACAGGCCGATATAAGCGCTTATCTTAAACTGGGCATCCGCATACCTGAAGTGTTTGTGGCCAAAGGCCGTGATGGCCTCACCGATATCTGGGGAATAGTATGCCGCCCACCTAATTTCGACAGCACTAAAATGTATCCCGTTATTGAGAATATATATGCCGGTCCACAGGATGCGTTTGTGCCAAAGCGTTTTATGAACTATGGCGAAATGCAATCCATGGCCGCGCTTGGTTTTATAGTTGTTCAATGCGATGGTATGGGCACCGCCAATCGCTCCAAAGCTTTTCATGATGTGTGCTGGAAAAACCTGGCCGATGCCGGTTTGCCAGATCGAATCCTTTGGATAAAGGCCCTCGCAAAGAAATATTCTTATATTGATACATCACGCGTTGGGTTGTATGGTACATCGGCGGGTGGACAAAACTCCGCCGGCGCCTTACTGTTCCATCCTGAATTTTATAAAGCGGCTGTGTCGAGTTGCGGCTGTCATGATAACCGCATCGATAAACAATGGTGGAATGAACAATGGATGGGCTACCCCGTAGGGCCGCATTATGGTGCGCAAAGCAATATCACCAATGCGGCTAAGCTACAAGGTAACCTGCTATTGATCGTTGGCGAAGCCGATACCAATGTGCCGCCGGAATCTACTTTACGTTTTGCCAGTGCGCTTATCAAAACCGGTAAGGTGTTCGATCTGTTGGTGATCCCCGGTATGGGCCATAGCGATGGCGGGCCGTATGGCAGGTTGAAGAAGAGAGATTTTTTTGTGAAGCATTTACTTAATGTGGAACCGCCGGATAGAAATAATATGAAGTGATAAAGGATTGTGTAGCGATTATAGGAGCGTGTTGCCGGTTACCTGGGCCCGGTTGCCAGGACCTTTATTGCAGCCTGCTGCTAATTGTCGGGAAGCCCTGAAGTTGAGATCCGGTAACAGGAAACCGGAAACTGGTAACTGTGTATTCCCTGCAACCTGCACCTTGTAACCTGTAACTGAAATTTAAAAGTAATAACAACCAATCATGCATATAAAAACCTTATTAGTAACACTGTTACCCCTCATCTGCAAATCCCAGGTAAAAGATTACCCCATCCAACCTGTATCCTTCACCCAGGTAAAAGTGACCGATAATTTTTGGCAACCGAAAATGAATGTGAATGCTACTATTACCATTCCCTACATTTTAGAGATGTGCAAAAAGCATGGCCGCATCGATAACTTTCTGGCGGCGGCGGGTAAACGTGAGAATAAGGTTTGTTCCGAATTTACTTTCGACGATACTGATGTTTATAAATGGATCGAAGGTGCATCTTATGCGCTGCAGGTGGCGCCAAATGCGACTTTGTCGAAATATCTCGATTCATTGATCGACATTATTACCCAGGCGCAGGAGCCCGATGGCTATCTCTTTACCTTTCGAACGATAAAAGCGGCAAAACCGCACGACTGGATCGGCGATAAACGTTGGATTAAAGATTCTATCTTAAGTCATGAATTGTATAACTCGGGTCATATGTACGAAGCCGCGTATGCGCATTTTAATGCCACCGGTAAAAAGAACCTGCTCAATATTGCTTTAAAAAATGCCGACCTGTTGTGTAAAGATTTTGGCTGGGGCAAGCTGGAGATCTATCCCGGTCACCAGATCGTAGAGATCGGGCTGGCTAAATTGTATCGCATTACCGGCAATAAGAAGTACCTCGATCTGGCAAAATTCTTTCTCGATGTGCGCGGCCCTCATGGGGATGCATACAACCAGGCAAACAAACGCGTGGTCGATCAAACTGAAGCAGTTGGACACGCTGTACGAGCCGCCTATATGTACAGCGGCATGGCCGATATTGCCGCGCTTACCGGTGATACGGCCTACCTGAAAGCCATCGATGCCATTTGGAACGATGTGGTGATGAAGAAGCTGTACATAACCGGCGGTATTGGCGCTACCAATAATGGCGAAGCGTTTGGCGATGCGTTTTATCTTCCCAATATGAGCGCCTATGCCGAAACCTGTGCCGCCATTGCCAACGTATATTGGAACAGCCGTATGTTCCTGTTGCATGGCGATGCAAAATATATCGATGTGCTGGAACGTACGTTGTACAATGGCTTGTTGTCGGGAATGTCGTTAAACGGCACAAAATTCTTTTATCCAAATCCACTTGCTTCGGTGGGACAGCATGATCGCAGTCCCTGGTTTTCCTGTGCCTGTTGTATTTCTAATATGACCCGCTTTCTGCCATCGGTACCGGGTTATGTGTATGCACAGAATAAAAATAACCTGTACGTAAACCTGTTTATGAGCAACAGCAGCACCATTAAATTGCCTGCTGGTAAAGTGCAACTCATGCAAACCACTAATTACCCGTGGGATGGACATATCGCGCTTCAGGTAGACGTTGCAAAGCCCACCACCTTTGCCTTACATATTCGTATTCCCGGCTGGGCCGAAGGAAAACCTGTGCCGGGTGAACTGTATAGCATTGACGAGCAACCGCAAAAAGTAACTATAGCTATTAATGGAAAACCGGCAACCGTAAAAGTAGAAAAAGGTTATGCGGTGTTTCAGCGTACCTGGCAAAAAGGAGATAATATTACCGTGGAGTTACCCATGCAGCCGCAGCATGTATATGCCAGTGAGCAGGTAAAAGCCGATGAAGGCCGTTTTGCCATTCAATATGGCCCGGTTGTATATTGTCTTGAAGGTTGGGATAATAAAGACAGTCTTGTACAAAATATTATTGTAGATAAAAATGCACCTATGCAGGTGAGTTATGCCGGCAATGTGTTGAATGGTATCAATCGCATCACCATGCCGGGTACGGGCGCTAAACGACAGTTGAATACAACGGATCTGATCACCAGTGAGCAAACGGTGACCGCTATTCCTTACTATGCCTGGGATAACCGCGGGCCCGGCGAGATGGAGGTTTGGATACCCTATTCACAAGCGGCAGCGCGGCCACAGCCTGCGCCAACCATTGCGTACACCAGTAAGGTAACAGCCAGTATCAGATCGAGAAGTATTATGTCGGTACACGATCAGTTAGAGCCGGCTGATTCAAAAGATAACTCGGTGCCCTATTTTCATTGGTGGCCAAAAAAGAATTCCACCGAATGGGTGCAGTATGATTTTGATAGTGAACATACCGTTTCTTCCTGCAAAGTATATTGGTTCGATGATGGGCCCTGGGGCGGTTGCCGCATTCCTGCCAAATGGACCATCTATTATATGAAGGATGGACAATGGCTGCCCGTAAAAAATGCAACCGCTTATGAGATCGCAAAGGATAAATACAATACGGTGAGTTTTGAGCCGGTTAAAACTACTGCGCTTAAACTGGAAGTACAATTGCCGGTTGATTATGCTTCCGGAGTGCATGAGTGGATAGTGGAATAAACTGTGGCACTGTTGCCGGTTGCCGGTTCCCTGGTACCAGGTCTAAAGTTTAAGACTTCCTGCAAATAATCGGAGACTCTAAAATTTATGCCCGGAAACTGGTATCTGGTAACCGGTAACCAAGCTAAAGCTAATTTGCATGAAACAATTGCTCTTATTCTTCATACTTTTCCATAGCATCGTTACCGTTTCTGGTCAACATAAAGTTTCTATCAAAATAGATGCATCTAAAGTTGCTGCACCCGTTTCTAAAACATTACACGGTGTATTCTTCGAAGAGATCAGTCATGGCGGTGAGGGTGGATTGTACGCTGAGCTGATCCAGAACCGGGGATTTGAAGAAAGCACACTGCCCCACGGTACGAAGCTGGAGAATGGTTTTATTGTGCCGGACCGGTCGCCGCATTTTAATTTGAGAAATAATGAAGCAAGCGATTGGAAAATGGAATGGCCCTATAAAAGCCAGTGGCCCACCTGGCGTTTGTTGAATAATGATAGTAGTGTGGCGCTGGCATTATCTACAGATAAACCATTGACTGCCGCTACGCCGCATTCTATGCAGGTAGATGTAAAAACGCCCAATGTAAATGCACTGGTGAATGAAGGTTTCTGGGGCATTAATGTAGAAAAAGGGGCCCACTATACGCTGAGCTTTTTTATTCGGGTGAGTGATCATTATAAAGGACCGGTTACTGCTTCATTACGATCAGAAAAAGGCGCAATACTCGCCAGTTATACATTTGCTGATTGCACTAACAAAGAGTGGAAGAAATATGTGTGTGATTTAACCGCTACGCAATCAGATCCGAAAGCGCAATTCGTTTTGTCTTTTGGTAGCACCGGTAGTGTATGGCTCGATGTAGTGTCGCTTTTTCCCGCCAAAACATTTAAGGACCGCCGGAACGGACTGCGTAATGATCTCGCTCAATATATTGCCGCACTGCATCCTGCTTTTGTACGCTGGCCCGGTGGTTGTTTTGTTGAAGGAATAAGCGTAGCCAACTCGCCCAATTGGAAGCACAGTATTGGGGAAATAGAACATCGGCGGGCAACGTTTAGTCCGTGGGGTTATTGGAGCACCAATGGGTTTGGTTTTCACGAATACCTGCAGTTTTGTGAAGATATTAATGCTGCAGCTTTGTATGTGATGAACATTGGCGTAAGCTGTGAATTCCGCAGTGGCAATTATGTGCCGGATAGTGAAATAGATTCCGTTCTTACCGATGTGCTCGATGCTATTGAGTATGCAATTGGTCCAGTGAACAGTAAATGGGGTATGCAGCGAAGTTTCAACGGACATCCTGAGCCTTTTCCTTTAAAATATGTTGAGTTAGGAAATGAACAGCACGGGCCACGGTATGCCGCCCGGTATAATACATTCTATAAAGTTATAAAAGAAAAATACCCGCAACTGCAATTGATAGCCAGCATGGGTATTGGTGATGTGAACCGGCATACGCTCGATAGTATGAAACAGGTAGACATTGCCGATGAACATGCTTACAAACCGGCGTATTGGGCTATGCGTAATACCAATCATTTCGATAAATACAAACGGGGCGATTGGAAAATGTATGTAGGCGAATACGCTACCAACAGCGGGGTAGGCGCCGGTAACATGACGGCAGCCTTGTCAGACGCTGTGTATATAATGAGTATGGAACGCAATGGCGACCTGGTGACCATGAGCAGTTATGCGCCCCTGTTGGTAAACGAGCATGATGTTGACTGGCCGGTGAATCTTATTCATTTCAATTCGGCAAAGAGTTTTGCCCGCATCAGTTATTATGCTATAAAAATGATGACCGAAAACCGCGCTACGGTGAACCTGCCTGTGACTACCTCCATTATACCTGCTGTAATTAAAAAGCCGCAATTCAAAGGGAGTATTGGTGTGGCCACCTGGGATACCCAAACCGAATATGCCGATATAAAACTGGTTGAAAATGGAAAGCTGGTGTATGAGAGTAAGAATTTTCCCGGCACCGAATGGAAACAGGTACGTGGTACCTGGACGGCTTCTGACAGCAGCTTACAGCAAAACAACAATGGGCCGCAGTTGTTTGCCAGGTTAAAAAACAGGTCGTTCAATACGTATACACTTACCCTAAAGGCCCGCAAGATCGGCGGCACCAATGCGTTTATAGTGCCATTTGCGGTCAAAAGCGACAGCACCTTATTGCGCGCTCATATCGGTAGTTGGGTGAACAGTCATTGCGTGTTTGAAAGTGTTACCCATGGCGATGAGGTGGCTGATGTTACCAATCAGCAGCGGTTAGCTGCACCCGTAGAGACAGGCCGCTGGTATGAGATCAGGCTTGAGGTAGGGGTAGATAAAGTGGATTGCTATCTCGATGGAAAACTGCTGATGACCTATACGCCGCCGCCCGTATTTTTTGCCATAGCTGGTAAGGACTCCGCCACAGGCGACATCATCATCAAAACTGTTAATGCCGGTTCAGAGCCTATTACTACACATCTCGATCTCGATAATTTAAAGGTTCATTCCAAAGCCAAATTAATTACCCTCTCAGCTCCCAATGGCGAAGCCGAGAATACGTTCGGTAAGGAAATTTATAAGCCGGTGGTGAGTAACATAACTAATATCAATAGCTTAACTTTCAAGCCCTGGTCGATAAATGTTATTAGGCTAAAGGCAAGTGATTGATACTGTTAGCTATTAATAAAACTGCCGCACAGAACCCCTTGTCAACTCGTTCCCGATTGCATCGGGATTAACTTGTCAACTAAAAAGCTAATATCCGTAAACACTCCACCAATTCCCATTAACAACATTTCAGCAACAGAAGGTAGCTTTAATTGTACTAACAACACGTATCATTCACCAAACTATCTGCTATGAAACGATTGACAAGGCCGTTGGGGTTGTTGGCATGGCTATTCCTTTGCTGGCTGCCACCTATGTTTGCACAAACCGGGCAAACTATAACGGGAACGGTCATTGATGAAAAAGGACATCCCGTAATGGGCGCCTCCATCACCGAAAAAGGACAAACCTCCAACGGCGCCTCTACCAATGAGGAAGGCAAATTTACACTTACACTCCGCGGTACTGCAGGCCGCCTTCTTATCAGCTTTATTGGTTATGAAAAACAAGAGGTGCGTACCGGTTCCTCCGTAATGATAATTAAACTCAAACCCGACGACCGCGCCATGACCGATGTGGTGGTTATAGGTTACCAAAGCCAGAAACGGCGTAATGTAACGGCTGCCGTAGCCACGGTGAGCGGGAAGGATATTGCCAATATTCCGCAATCGAGTTTTGATCAAACCCTGCAGGGGCGTCTCACCGGAGTAAGCGTACTTAGCAGCACCGGTGAGCTGGGTGCCAAACCCAGTATTGTGATCCGTGGCGCTACCAATATCGATTACGGTAATGGCAATGGCGGTAATACCGGTCCGCTCTATGTGATCGATGGCGTCATTTACGACGTAAACGCCATCGGCAGTTCTTACAGCAATAGTAATCCGCTCAGTTTGATCAATCCAAATGATATTGAAAGTATCGATGTGCTGAAAGATGCATCGGCTTCTGCCATTTATGGCGCCCGTGCGGGTAATGGTGTCATCATTATAAAAACAAAAAGCGCCCGGCCGGGCAAAACGCAGATCAGCGCCAGTGCGTATGCGGGCGTTACGCTGAAGCCTGCGTTCCGGGATGTGTACATAGGCAATGCCGAACGGGCGTTAAAGCTTCAATTGGTGCACGATCAATTGCCTTATAACAATCTGCAACAGGGACAATTACCCGTACAGGTCACCGATAGCCTGAACCCCGCTTTTAATAACAATGTAGACTGGCAGGGTATGATGGTGCGCGACAATGCTGTGGTGAACAGTCAGGATGTGGCCATTGCCGGGTACTTCGGAAATAATAATTCTTATCGTTTATCAATCAATCATTATAACGAACAGGGCGTTATCAATGGGTTTGGACTGCGAAGGCTGGCGCCGCACCTGCATGTGAACATCAAACCCATAAAGGGCATGAGCGTGGCTACCGACATTATGATCAGTTCTGAAAAACGCCAACATGGGGTAGGAGGTTCTACCGGCGCTTTGTTCAACTCCTGGAGCTTCCCTTCCTCCTTTGTGCAGTTAACACCTGAGCAGGAATCGGTTTTCAAAGGAGATAAAAGTTATTACGACGACAACCGCATCTTTACCATTGTAGGCTCGGTAAACCTGGTTGATACCCTTGTGCGCAATCTTACTTTCAATAGCTATTTCAGCGCAACGAACTATAACGACAAATACGCCTATTTCTCACCACTTGAACTGAACGGGTTGCAGAATACGGCCTATGATATAAATACCACTAACCCTGGCTGGAGTTTCGAAAATTATCTTACCTATGAGAACCGCATCAAAGACCATCATTTTGCCATAGCGGCGGGTACCAGCTCTTATAACAATAAACAGTATTATACCTATGCGTATGCGAAAGGCATCAATGTAACCGGAATAACCACTTTGCAAACGGTGCCTTCTGGCGCTAACCTGTATGCAAGCTCCACTACAAGCCGTAAAACCACGGTATCGTATTATGGTCGCCTGTTGTACGATTATGCCGGCAAATACCTGCTCACTGCTTCTTTCCGGCGCGATGCCAGCAGTATTTACAGTCCATCGTATCGTTGGGGTACTTTTCCTTCGGTATCGGTAGGCTGGATCGCTTCTGATGAAAATTTTTTCGACCCGCTTAAAAAGTATATCAACTTTATGAAGGTGCGCGCCAGCTATGGCGTAACGGGAAACGACCCCGGCAGCTGGTACGCAAAATACCAGGCATTGTATACCGATGCCAGCTATCTGTTAAGTACAACCGGTACACTGGGTAGCTCGGGTAGTTATGTGTATTTGGCCGGAACACCATCAACCTATAATGGTTCGCCGGTGGTATCGCCCTTCCCGTATGACAGTTATATTTTCAATGATGGCGTAAGTAGTAGTGATAACGTGCGGTGGGAGAAATTCCCGCAATTAGATATAGGCGCCGATATAGAGCTTTTTAATAATCGCGTGGGTTTAGTGGTAGACTGGTACCAGAAAGATGCGAACGATAAATATTTCTGGAACATTCCTGCCCAGGTTACTTCGGGCTATGCTTATTACAGCGGTAACTACGTGAATGTGCGCAACCGCGGTTTGGAGATAGGCCTTAATACACGGAACATGCCCAGCCAGTCGAAATTCCAGTGGAATACCAATTTCAATATCAGTTTTAACGACAATTACGTCACCAAACTGCCGAACGGTAATCGCGATTTTCTGTTCGGCCCATCGTGGTTTCAGCAAACATTGACTTATGGCGAACCGCTTTTCAATTACAAAGTATATCAGATAGATGGCGTTTATGCAACCGAGAAGGAAGTGCCGGTAGATCCTATTACCGGTAGAAGGCTCAGTTTTCAGGGCGGAGCGCTTACAGCGGGCGACCCGGCATATGTTGATAACAATGGCGATTACAATATCAATTTCGACGATAAAGTGATTGCCGGCAATCCCATGCCTAAAGTCACCGGCGGGTTTGGGAATAGTTTTTCCTGGAAGGGGTTTAACCTGAACGTGTTTTGCTCGTTTGTGGGCGGACGAAAGATCTTCAACGGCTATCTCAGTGATTATCTCAATGGAAGTAAAATGTACCAATGGTGGGGCAGTGTGAGCGGACCGGCCGCTATCACCAATATGCTCGATCAGTTCTGGACAAACCCCGGCGACCGCACTAAATACCCACGTATGGTGTATCCAAATGGCCCGGCGCTGGACCCCTGGAATATTGCCAGTTCGTATTTCGTGGAGGATGGCAGTTTTGTGCGCGTGCGGAATGTAACGCTTGGCTATACCCTGCCCGAGGGAGTGGTAAAGGGAATGGGATTAAAGCGGTTGAATGTGTACGGTATGGTTGACAATGTGTATACGTTCAAAAAAACAAAAGCGATCCCCGATCCTGAACTGGTTGATCCCACTACCGGATCGGCGAATGTAGTGTATCCAACTGCTCTAAAGTTTACTTTAGGATTGAATGTTGAATTGTGATAATGGTGAGTAATAAGTTGAAAAGTTGATAAAGGTGATGGCGTTGATAGAGGACTTCTGTTCAGCAGGCTGTGTAATAGTTGTCGGATTGATGAGCTTTGAATTATGTTTTACGATAGTGAGGTTTTGAGTTTCGAGAACTATTGCCGATTCACGATTGCCGATTGCCGATTTTGAGGTCTGGTGTGTTAAGCTTTCACGTTTCACGTTTGCCGTTTTACGAAAACATATTTTATTTCAAATTAATTTTTTATGAAACCCAAGCATATCTTCTGGTCACTCATACTCTTGCTGGGAGCTTCGTCCTGCAAGAAATTTCTTGACCAGGACCCATACAGTCAGGCAACGGATGAAACCACCTGGAAAACGGAAGCCGATGCCAATGCTTCGGTGGCGGCCTGTTACTCGTTGATCAGGTCGGCATTCAATGCGGCCATTACTTATTATACTTATGGCGATCTGGTGAGTGATGAATTCACCGGTATTATGGGCGGTGATGGCGCTTATAATGATGTGTTGAATGTGAACTGGGGTATAAGTATTCCGTCGGCCAATACCTACGATCCGCGATTAAAGCTGCGTTTGTATACCAACTTTTATGCAGCTATTACACAAAGCAACCGCTGTTTGTATTTCATAAACAATATGCCGGTGAATGTATTTGCGGGTAATACGCAAAAAGATAAAGAAGCCACCCGAAACAAATACCTCGGCGAAGCTTATTTCACCCGGGCATTTAATTACTTCTATCTGGCGCGGGTATGGGGTGATGTGCCGCTGGTGACCAGCTATAGCGCAGATGCCAGTACGGAACCACAGGTGCCGCGTTCAACCCAACAACAGGTATTACAACAAGCTATTGCCGATGTGAACAAAGCAATTGAATACCTCAACTGGAAAGACAATGGCTTTCACGACGCAGCTGTGCGGGGCGATAAAGGGGCGGCTTATGCGTTATTGGCGCATATTTACGCCTGGCAGGGGGATTATGATAATTGCAATAAAGCCTGTGATCAGGTAATAGGTTCGGGCCGGTATACACTGGTGCCGGAATCGAATTATACCGACCTGTTCAAAG
Organism: Niastella sp. OAS944; assembly: GCA_024809215.1. Taxonomy (GTDB): domain Bacteria; phylum Bacteroidota; class Bacteroidia; order Chitinophagales; family Chitinophagaceae; genus Niastella. The sequence goes on from JANUBW010000006.1 coordinate 42,160, forward strand.
GACAAAGCAGTGAAAGCATTTTCGAGATCTCGCAAAACGCGCTTATCGAAAGCGTAAATGCTAAAGAAAATTATACCATCACCGGTGTTACATTAACGCCACCGTATCTCAGCAACGGTGCGGTGCAGCCCTTGTGGCAATTAAATATCGGACTGGTAAATTATTTGTACCAGGACCACGACGATGTACGTTTCAAAAAAACGATGGTGCTTATCAATAGCGGAAGCGTAACGGCGTATGAGTGCATTAAGTGGGCAAATATTCAAAATGTGAACAACAGCACCGCATACCAGATAGCGTTGAATAATATCCTGGTGTTCAGGCTGGCGGATATTGCACTACTGAAAGCCGAAGCGCTGGCCGCGAAGCCGGCGCCGGATGCCGCGGGCGCATTGGCCATCGTGAACCAGTTGCGCACAATGCGTGGCGTTACTACTCCAATAACTGGTGTAACGGGTAATGACCTGTTATATGCCATTGCCGATGAGCGGGGGCGTGAATTGTTTTTGGAGGGGCATCGCACATTCGACTTAATACGTCTGGAGCGATTGACCGGCGAGCAACAATTTCCATTTATTACCCATGCCGATTTTACTGCAGGAAAGTATTACTGGCCGGTTGATCCAACGTTGTTCCTTACCAATGTTAATTTGAAACAAACTGCATTCTGGGTTGGAAAAGTGAAATAGGACGCAGGTTGCCAGTTGACGGGTACCCGTTGCCGGGCTGAAAGTGCGGACAGCCTGATTAATAACCGGCATGCTGAACAAGAGGCCCCGGTAACCGAAAACTGGTAACCGGTAACAAATTAATCCTAACATAAATATTCATTCAATGAACCGATATATAAAGTTTGTAGCAATAATATTAGTAATAGCCTCGGTCGGGTGTAAGAAGGATGATTATCTTACCGACGGCGGGCTGGCAAAGGCTGTAACACCGTTGAGCAATTACGATTATCTGGCCAATCATCGTTATCATTATTTCGATACGGTGGTGTTGATCATCGACCATTTTAATTTAAAGGATTCGGTGAACAAGGCGGGGACATTTTTTGCGTTTACCGACTTTTCGGTGACCGCCTTAATGAATTCCCTGCAGGTAACTACGCTGAATGATCTATTCAGTAAGGTTACCTCCAAACTGGTTACGCAATATTTATTCAGCGATGCCGGTATAACGCTTGACAATGCCAGCGAAGCCGCCAAACAGTACGCCAACTGGGCCGCGGCTGACTCTGCATTATCGGCGGTAAAGAAAATAGAGAATACTTATACTATCAACCTGGTTAATTCGGCGCCGGCATATAGTTATTATACCTTGCAGTATGTAAAGATCAACGGCGTGTTGGACGATTCGCCCAATATGCCGCCCGGTGATGTGGTGGATGTAAGTATACCTTGTCAAACCACAGGCGTAAAGACCAGCAACGGCGCTACTACGCTTCATGTACTGGCAAATACGGCTACATTGAATAAACTATAACCCGTAAAAAATGAAAAGCAATAAAATACTATTACGGCTATTGGCGGTTATTATCGTAATTGGCGTAAATGGCGGTTGTGAAAAACAGGAAACTGGTTTTTTAAGCGATAATTTATATTACCTGGAGAATCCGTTTGCGGTAGCGCAGGGTGTAACAACGGTGTCGGCCAGTATGGTGGCCGATGGCAGTACAGCGCCATTGAAAGTGTCATTGTTGAGTGTGCGCGATAAGAAAAACGGCAAAAGCGCCGATAGCGTATTTCTAAAACCACAACAATTGACCGTGTTCAGCGGTAATGTAACGTATAACGATAGTACGCCCGAAACGCTCAAAGCAAAGCTGAAGGATAGTATGGTAGCGCCATTTAGTTTGAACCCCATAGGAGGGCGGTTGCAGTTTACAGGTACCACTACATTTGTACCGCAGGGATCATATACTATGGATGTTGAGGTTAGTAATGTGCGTGGTATGAAAAAGATCACCGAAGCTTGTGATATCAATATCCTGCCCACGGAATTTTTTGTACAAACAGGTACATCATATAGTTACCTGAACGATACTATTTCACAGGCGCGTGTTTATTTTACCCCGGAGCTAACGGCAAAGCGCGATGCAAGTGGCCCACCAGTGATCACCATTAAATGGGTTGATGAAAATGGAAATGTGTTCAGTCCGGCCAAAGGCGAAGTGCAGGCCCGCGCTGGCCTGGCAAGTTTTACAAACTGGGACCCATACTATGATGTAAAGCTAACCGATACTGCGTTTGTATTTCCGTATCCAGATAAGGTGCCGGTGTTCCCGGTGTTCAACCCCGCGGCGATCGGTGGCGGCGTACAGGCCGATTATTGGTGTTATTATCGCATTCCCGCGGCCAATATTGCCGAACCCGGACAAGAGTATCGATTGGCCTTTGCATTTAAATTGCCAAATGCGGTGGGAACGTATAATGTGACTATTAAGACGGTGGGGGCGCATAGGAGATGAGGGGTTAAAAATGTTGAATAAGAAATGAAGAAGTGAATACAGAATTAAGAACGAGCTAAATACCGTTAAAATACCTTTTTATTGGTGATCAAAGTTTGGTACACTTGAGCAAAAGATTTGATGTTTTATAAGAGAATGGTTTTTCTTTTTGGGGGTGTGCTGTATACGATCGGGGTAATAGGGCAGGAGTTGGAGTTTAGATTTGAAGATGCTTTCTATATACCGCATTTGTATTCTGGGGGGCTCAATCTCGATCTAAAAGAGTTGGAAATTAAAAAGCCATTGTATATGACCATTCTTATTGGTCAGTATATAACAGGGCTTGTTTGTCTTGCTTATATTGCGAATTATATAATTAGTAAATAATACGAACAATTAAAAAGCCCCTCACGGGGCTTCTTAATTGTTAGACATTAGTCACATCATTCATCTTCCCCGATTGCTGCTTTTCTTTTTCGCCATCGTAGAACGAAATGGTTTTTAGCAAATGTTCTGAGTAGTTGAATATGTCGTCTAGGGCCGATATCTCATATTTTGTCTCTTTCTTAGTTTCATCGAATGTGCCAATGTATTTTTTTGAACTATTTAAATACAGTCTGCAAATAGTTTTTCTGTTGTTGTCATCTAACAGAATGGCAAAGTAGGATTGTGCGTCCCGATATACTATTCTGGTTGCTTTTATTTTTTGGCGCATGATTGTTTTCACAATCATAAAGCTTTCCAGTTCTTCTTCTGTTGTTTCAATTTTAACATCCTTTGCATCAGGCTGGCTGGCTGGTGGTTCTGCTTCTACCGTTTTCTGTTCGTCATTCTCCTTCTTTAGTGCGGATTTTAATCTTTCTGTTATGAGATCGTTGATATATTGCTGGATTGACTTTTTTGTTAGTCCGCAAAACTGTTCCATTAATCTGGACGTAAGAACACCATTGTAAATTTGTTTCGCAAAATGACGCACAAAACCGTCTGAAGGGTTATGGAATTCAGAATTGATAAGCACCTTCAGTTCGTTCATGTATTTAAGCTCACTGGCAGTGTTTTGTATGCTTTCTACATCGAAGTATGATTTATGGAATTTCTTTAATTCCTCAATCTGATTGTCTTTTATATCTGTAACATTAAATTCGAAGAATGGCTTTTCGTCCATTTTGTTGGGTTCCACTAAATCAGTGTAGAACCTATAAACAATGCCATTTGATAAGAGGCCGAATTTGGCGCTTGTAGTATGAAAATATCGAAATAGCTGAGAGTTGTGCGGGTCAAGACTTTCGCGCCAGTGTTTACATTCAATTAAAATGCAGGGATTTCCTTCTCTCATGATTGCATAGTCTACCTTTTCCCCTTTTTTGATGCCGATATCGGCAATAAATTCGGGCATTACTTCAAAGGGGTTGAATACGTCATAGCCCAATGCTTTTATAAAAGGCATTATAAACGCATTCTTAGTAGCTTCTTCTGTTTGGATTTGATCTTTAAGTTTTTCGACCCTGTCGCCAAACAGTTTTATTTCATCTTTAAAGTCCATTGGAATTTGATTAAGAGGTTATGATAATATTAGTAAAACTGTTTCCGAGATTACAGAATAATTCTTTACAAAAAATGGGTGTTTTTCACGTATTTGTGTTTGGAATGGTTGATCCTTATCAGTCTTTACCGGAATTCTTTCATCATCCGCACAAAAATGCAAAAAAAACTTACGCAGTCACAATTTCCGATGAGGTGTTGGAGGCGTCGTCTTGGGAATGATCCTGCTGCAGAATTAATAATTAACTAAAGGCGTTGAAGCAAATACAATATGCGCACCTGTCCTGATCTTAAATCTTTGCCTGCTCCGGTAAACCACCTGTTGTATCTTCCGGGATTGTATTTATGACAGGGTTTATTTTAATTGGCGGAGCCAAAGGGTCGGCCTCTTTTAATAGCGAATCGTTTGCTTCTAAGTATTTGATCTCATCCGGTGTCAATTGGTGCACTTTAAGCATTGGTTCCCCTTCAATCATTCTTTTGACTATCAACAGCGAGCCTAAACGAATAGTACAGTTGTCGAACCTATTTACGCTATTCAATATTTTGTCAACAGCATTGGCCAGCTTTTCCGTTTGTTCGGCGGTTGGGAGATCAATATGTTTTAGCTCAAGCGCTTTCTTTGCCTTGTCAAATATATTCTGAACATCTTGCTCTGTAACATTCTTTTTGAATACAAACCTTATTTTTTGCCAAAAGGAATTGTAAATGGGTTCATTTTGTGTTTTCATTTCAAAGCCCAAGGCTTCCATAAATTCGCCGCAGGCATTAACAATATTTTCTTGTTCATGCAAAGAAGGCTTCTTGACAATGTATATGGTTACCTCGGATTGGGGTTTCCCTTTTGTTTCAATAGACGATTTTGAAAAATATATTCCCTTTTCAAGAGCTGTAATATCATTTTCCCATTTAGTTGCACATTGTATGAATGTAACATCTTTATTTCGCCAGGCAATAATTGAAATATTTTTGACGAGTTTTGATAAAAGCTGATGAGTAACATATGCGTGTTCTAATGTTGTGATTCGTACTAGTGTAATGGTGCCTTGAAAATTTGATACAATAAAAAATTCGCCGAAAAGAGAATTTGTCAGGTGTTGAATATAGGCAGGGTCGTTTTCTTTGAAATTTATTGTAAAAGAAAGGGTTTTAGATATATCCTTAGTACTTATAAGGTGAACTATTATCTCTGATTGTGTTTTTTCTACTCTTGTATCATTATAGTGTGTCATACTTTCCCTTTTTGTCCCACTAACATAACCAAACTCTCATTCCCCTCAAACGTGAAAAACACCCAGTTTTATTTTAGAAACAATCAAAAACCCAAAAGGCCTCCCGGGATGTTGGGAGACCTTTTTTATGGATAGATACTACTGCATGTTTATTTATGAAGGCTCTTGATGTGTAAATTCTCTCTTATTTTAAAATTAGCTTCTTCATCTGCAAGCGAAGCGGTTTTGAATTGATCGAGCGCCGATCCGTTTACGGCTTTGGGTTTGGTCAGCATTGATAAAGGAGCCTGAGCGCCCATCACAAGTTGTGTAAACTTATCCCAGGGGAAATTAGGCCCGGGGTCGTTGCGGCGTTGGGGATCGAGCCGGGCGTGCGAGATAACATGTTTCAAATTGGGATACTTGGCGTAACAATAGCGCACGATCTGTGCAGTAGCAGCTACCTGCCAGTCGGAGAATGAGTCGCCACCGCTTTGCCGGTTAACGATCTCAATACCCAGCGACCAGTGGTTTACATGCGTTTTACCATTATTTACTGCAGGATGAGATTTTGAATTTTGTACATGCCAGGCCGCATCTTTTTCGCGGGCGCAAGCCCAAATAAGGCGGCCATGTTGCGGTTCATCTTCATCGGGTACCAGCCAGTGAAAACTCGCCGATGGTTTACCGGGGGCGGGGTTCATTACCGAAACCGCGCCGGAAGAGCTGGCGCCGGCGGTAGCATGGATCACAACAGCCACAATGCCATTAATATGGTCGCCTACAGATCGTTCAGAAGTACAACGCGCCCAATAATTTTGAACACCGGGAAACCATTCTTCAGGCAGTGTGATTGGGGAAGGCCTATCGGTGGCAGGCAGATCGAATTGAAAATCTTTTGGACTAGGCATATGATGAAGAATTATGAGACAACTAATTTAATCAATAAAGAAAACCCCTATACCCGTGAAAACACCCCTTTTATAAAAAGTAAAAGACCCTCACGGCGTGAACCGGAAAGGGTCTTGGTTTTTTTTGATAGATAAATGTTTACTAGTGATTATTGAACGATCCGTGTCTCAACCGGTGAATAGATCCATTGACCGGTTTTGCTAACGACCGCTACCCGCAGCCAGTATGTTCCGCCGGATGTTAGGCCGTTGAAGGTATACGCTGGTTGCAAACTTGATTCACTATGCCAGTTGGTGGCCGATGTTGGCGATTCGGTTGTATACTGGTGAAAGTACAGCCGGGTGCGTGCTATCCTTTTAATTCTGGTTGTTAGTACACCCGGACGGCCCAGTTCAACTTCCAGGGCGGTAATAACTGGTTCTTCTACAGTTTTACCTTTTTCGCCTGAAATATAAAAACCGCTTTCCAACAGCATAGTGCGGTCGCCTTTACATTTTTCTGTTACCCACGCATCGAGCTCGATCATATAGCCAATCACTTTAACCTTCAGGTCTTTTTTAAGTGATACGGCTACTGAGTCGCGCCCTTTGGCATTTGCAACAGCTGTTCTGTAATCCGGCAGCAATGTTTTTAATGAAACATATGCTGGCGGTGGATCGGGGAATTTGGGATTGTTGTCCATTCCCTCTGCTACACGGGTGGCGCTTGTGGCTAATTCGCTGTCGCCATCCCGTTTGTATGATTTTAATATGATCGGTTCCATATGTAAAAATTTAGTTGTGAAAAAATTAAGTTGCCTGCTACTAATCTGTACCTGTTACGCTTTAATAGGGGAGCCATACTACTCATTGAAGCCGCGCAGAGGCCGTTGTGAGTACTGCGCGTATGGCGTTTTCGGATTCGTTTTCCCTGAACTGTTAGCTATCGGTTCAGGATGTGTGTTGTTAGCAACAACGCATGACAAACGTAGATGGAATTTTTGAATCAAAGAATAGGTACCCCAAAAAGTGTCGTCTTTTGTCGTATAATGTCGTCTTTTGTCGCGAAAAAACAACCGCGGTCATAGCTTACGGTGAGTTATAATACCTCGGCTGGAAGGGAGTTTAGAAAATAAAAAAGCTTTGGTAAGATTTTCCAGCAGGAATATCTTGCCAAAGCCCTATGGTGATGTAATAGTCGGATGTTTTCTGGTTGTTGCTGTGTTGCTCCGTGGCCTTGTCGATCCGTAACCTCACGTAGTCTGCATGTTGGGTGAGGCCGCAGGCTTGCCGGGTGATCGTATCAGCGCGTTTGCTGAGCTTGCAGTTACGCTATGAGGAGCAAACGCATTGAAATGAGCACGCTCCGCGACGTTTCTTCAGGTTGCAGGTTGACTTTACCTATGTAGCACGTCTGTTAACTCATAGAACGTTACTGCAATGAGTCATTGCTGCACAGCAATGCGGCATAGTTGCGCAGCAATGAGAAGTAGCGTAACTGCGATGCGGCGGAGTTGCGCTGTAATGCCTCATTGCAGCGCAGCATAACATCACATCGGGCCTGCAGCGTGACGTAACTGCGCATTTGGAACTCATAGCAGTGCTGCAGCGACACCTATCAGTGCTGATCCGTCTCATCCCCGTCGCGCAGTCGCGTTCCATATAGCCTGCAACGTGAGCAAACAAGCCAGATACGCATTGTTGCAACGCAGCAACGTGTCGGCGCTGCGCTGCAATGCGAGGGAACAGGACAGTTATATCTTCGGCCTGTTTGGCAATGCGTCATTATAAGCCTGCTATTAATCATTGCAACCATAAGATGCCACCTGTGTAACAGGCAATGGCAATTAGTTATAAGGAAAGCCAGAAGGAATGGGTTGATGATTTAATTTAAGAAGATGTTTGGATAGAAGTTGATTTTTTATTGTTGTTGCGCAAATAAAATTGGCGGTGATCAAGTGAGATAACTGTTTTGTTACGATAAAGGCTTCGCTCCCGTATATTGGCTTGGCGTTATACCATAATGCCTTTTGAACGCATATAAAAATGCCCGCACCGTGGTATAATGTAATTGATAAGTAATTTCTTTGATGTCTTTTCCCGCCTTTAACATTCTTTTGCTGCGTTCCATTCTTTTCTTCAGCTTGTAATCGCGAATGGTTAGGCCGTATTGTATTTTAAACGCCTGTTGCAAGGTATTGCGGGTAATGCCATATTTCTCCGATAGCTTTTGCGCGCTATCGCCAATGGCGCCGCGATGATCGTCGAGGTTTTTTTTATATGCACCTACTGCCTGCAGTACATGCAGCGTGAACCGTTTTTCATTCCCCATGGTCGGTAGGTTAATGGTAATAGAATGGTCGTTCCTGGTTAGCCTTCGGTGTGTACGAAATGACTTTGGGTATACGTTAAAAACTGGTGCGGATTGTGAAATACTTCGCCTACTTCATGCTCATTATCATGATCGTCGCGAACGATCATCGTGTTGTTTTTTGTAAGGCGAAAATACAATGCATGAAAAATGATCTTTACTACAATTGAACAATATATCTCGGCCTTGCCATTGTAATACATAGACCAGAGATGGGCGGGCGTAAGGGATACAAGCTCCTGCGAATGACGGAACTTAAAATCCTGCATGAATGTAAAAAAAGGGGTGCTGTTGTATAATAAACCATAATCAACCCAGGGTTCGGGTGGTGGGTTAAGGGGATGGATCACAAAAACTGAATCATCGATATTCATACAAAACTCCACGCCATGGGGATTGTCGTACAACCCCAGATGGTCGTCGAGGAACGTGTATATATTTCTTTCTGCACGGTTCATGGCGGAGCGGTTTAGTGCCACGCTTACAAATTTGAAACATAGTTCCTGGTGAACTCAAAAAAATCACCGGGCGTTTCCAGCTTTTCCTTAATTACCTTATTAATATCTTCTTCCTCATCTAACATATACAGCTTGCCATTCTTTTTGTAAAAGCGCAGCTCGTAATAATAATCGGGATTGTCTATCATACAGCATAACCGGGCTATGCCCTTGTGAAACAGCTCTATCAACATGTGCGGACTAACAAAATGCAGCTGTTCTACCGTATTTATTCCACTCAACTTACTAAATTCTGCTACCGTAGTATTGGTTATACTGATCTCTAGGTTATAATCGGGTTCGGCAAAAACATCGGGCCACCGGGCGCTCATATCAAAAGCTCCTTCCTCATCGAGGGTGCTTTCTACCCTGAATGGATTGATATAATGTCCCATGTTATCTTTTAAATACTTCTCTATTGCATTTCTGGTCGATTTCATGTGCAATCAGGTTTATTAATGGCCACTGGTACAAGGTTATGCTATTGATCTGTTGTGCGGGCGTTGTTCTTCATCTTTCGTGTTTTTCTGCTCTCTATTTTGTTTATCCATTCCTTTGCACTGATGTTGTAATAATTTTTAAAAGCATTACTAAATGAACTGGGCGAAGAATAACGAAGAATAATACTTATTTCCTTTACCGATTTGCCCATGCGTAATAATCGTTTGGCTTCGCCCAATCGTAATTTTAATTTGTATGCCCCCAATGGTTGTTTGTACTTCTCTTTAAAAAAATCCTGTAGTGCATTCCTGCTGATGTGATATTGCCTTGCCAATGCGGCCGTGCTTAAGTGGGTATAAGGATGCCCGTCAAGATACTTCTTGATCTGCATAGCTGCAACCTGCACAGACCGGTTGACTTCTTTTTTGGGCATACAGCCTGTTTAATGAATAGTAAATAATAAATGTTATTATGCGCGTCTTTGTACCACATTCATTAAACATTGCGTTGCCTAATTAGTCTTTAACAGTCAACTACAATACATCATTGTATACATTCAGTGTGCCTCAGATAAAGCCAGGGCATACCAAGCGTTACAATCGCATGAGCATGGATAGGGCGCTACAAATTTAAGCCGGCCACCAGGGACCCTTTTGCTTTATTCTTCTGAGTGCAAGTTACTTAGCTTGTTAATATTTTTTCGATCAATCACTTCATGTTTTGCCCTCTTTGAGCTTGGTTTCGACGTTTTGGCAAAATTCGGCCCGGCACCATTTTGTATATTCTACCAAATTAACAGACTTGTATTTGGGGACACTTTGAGAACAATCAGTTTATATATGTTGATAGGATGTTTATGTTCACCTTTATGCTTCAAAACTTTATTTTTTTAAATTCGCACTTTAATATGTTTTTGGGGCTTCTGGAAGCATTATGTGGGGCATATGGGCGGGTGTTTAGGGTGTGTGGGTAGAACGGTAAGTATTTCTTATTAGGAAACAGTCCGGTTTTATTGATAATTATCAATTTGCTGGGTTATTCCCCAAATTCCTCCTGAATATAACACTTCCTGTACTACTTTTGCGCCATTCCAGGCCAGCGATTATAATTTTTCATAAAAACTGACTAGTCCGGTTACAAAATAATTACCGGTGTTTACTATTATAACCGAGGTATGATAAAGGGCAATATGTACTCCGATGCGGAATTGATTGCCGCTATTGGAAGAAGTGATCAGCTGAATAACGCCATATTTTTCATTTACGAGCAGTATTCTTCTACCATCCAGTCGTATATTCTGGCCAACAGCGGTACGCCGCCCGATGCTGAGGATATATTTCAGGAAACGGTGGTCACTTTTATTGACCTGGTAAAAAAAGAAAAGTTCAGGGGCGAAGCCAGTATAAAAACATTTTTAACTGCCATTGCCCGCAACCTATGGTTGAATGAACTGAAAAAACGCCAACGAAGCGATGCCCGGGAAAAGGTTTTTGAACATGGGCGGGAGGTTACTGAAATGGACGTAAGCCAGTACATAGCCGACCGCGAAGTAAAACAACAGTTTGTTACCGTACTGGGCAAACTGGGGGAGCCCTGTAAAAAATTACTTACCCTGTTTTATTACGAAAACCTTACAATGAAAGATATTTTACATCACCTGCCTTACGAAAATGAACAGGTGGTGCGCAACAAAAAATACAAGTGCCTGCAAGCGTTAACAGAAATGGTAAAACAAAATCCTGTGATCGCAAAGCTGGTGAATCAACAGTCAGACTAATTTTTTATGGAGGACCGCAACGACCAATTATTAATCAATTACCTCGACCGCACACTTGAAGAAAAGGAGATGCGGGAAATGGAAGCGCTGATCAATAGCGATGATGAGACCCGCAAGCAACTCCGGTTTTTACAACTGGCTGTTGATGCAGTAGAATATTCTGCTATCTATGACCAGGTGGCATTGATAAAAGAAAATTTCAGGGTTATACAACCGGTTGAGGTGTTACAAACATCTAATAAAAAAACAACACGTGTTTTTCGTTTGAGCAAAGCTGTTCGTATGGCCGCCGCCGTGTTGTTATTATTGGTTGGTGTGGGTTCGTATAAATTTTTTACCGTTAACGCAACACGCGTGTATGAACAAGCGTTCATAGAGTATACACTACCAACTACCAGAGGTCAGGCAACCATCACCGATATAGAACAGGTGTACCGGGCTCAAAACTGGATCGGCGTTGTTGCCACCGTTAACCGACTTTCCTTACATGATAATAAAGCCTTATTCCTTTCCGGCTTCGCCCATCTGCAATTAAAACAATATGCAGCAGCAAGTTTATTGTTTGAAAAAGTATTAGCAAATAATGCTCAAACAAACGATGACCTGTATCGCGATGAAGCGCAGTTTTACCTGGCGCTAAGCGAACTGGCTGGTAATAATACCAGTGGGGCCATTCAATTATTTCAACAGATACAGGCCGATAAAAGCCATAAGTATCATCAGCAAGCCAGCAAGATCGGATATTTCGATCTGCAGATCCTGAAGATCAAGGCGAGCCGTTAATTGAAATAATTTTTTTAAAAAAATCGCATTTCGCGGTTACATCGAATTCAGCAGCTTTTACTAATTAATAGCAGCTCTTTTAAATAAGTCCCTTACACGTTCGTGAGGATCTGAATCATAACATCGGAAACCTGGGTCGCCTACGGCGGACAACAGAGAAACCTGGATGATTCCATCCTTACGGATTTAATCTACACATTCGTGGAGATCTGAATCAATAATATGGAAACCTGCTTCCCGACAAGTCGGGATTGACAGAGAAGCCTGTGTGGTTCCTTCTTCACGAAATAATCTACACATCCGTGGAGATTTGAATCAATAATATGGAAGCCTGCGTTACACCGGATGTAGCGACAGAGAAACCTGTGTGGTTCCTTCTTCACGGATAAATCTACGCGTTCGCGGAGATCTGAATCAATAATATGGAAGCCTGCTTCCTCCGCCGGCTGGCGGAGATTGACAGAGAAACCTGTGTGATTCCATCTTCTCGAATATTAGCTTCGCATTCGTGAGGACCAGATCATGATATCGGAAACCTGGGTAGTCCGCCAGCTGGCGGATTACAACAGAGAAGCCTGGATGGTCTCTTCTTCACGAATTTTTTACAATCACGTTCGCGCCGATCAAGATCGGGCGATGCAGTCACATATTTAAAGAAAGGCTTACAGCCCCAAGCTGAAAGCAAAAGGTAAAATACGCATGTTTAATGCTGTGTTACATTATGCCTATTGCCTTCAGTTTAGTCCCTAAACTCTGGTTGTTGATAGCACACACCCCTGGAAACAGGACCTGATTTGAATTAAAGATTTAGTTTTCGGTAATCGGGCGTAGCCCGGTTACCGTTTTTAGCTATGAAAGCAACACGCTCAAAATATAAAAGTCGACGTTTGATCAAAGGATAACGCAGAATATGCTGTAGTCCGGAGTACACACATCAGAGCAAATTTTAATCCGTATACTTGTGTTAGCTACGTCGACTTTTTTTTCTCTTTTTGTTTAATACTCCTCCGGTTAACAAGGCTGTTAACAATACACTACCAACAAGCAACCATTTATATGCCGCCGTTGATTGTACCAGCGGTTGGGTATCGCCGGTCAATAGCAAATGCGCCCAATACACAGGCGATTTGTTCACCGTATTACTATGCAGGTAATCGAGCTTCGCCTGACGCAATGCTTTGGGTTTAGAGTAACCCTTTTGTAAGTATATATGGAATTGATGTAATATAGCAGCTGTAGCCTCATCATCGGCCTTCCATAAACTGTTTACCATACTGGCACAACCTGCATACGCAAACCCACGTGTAATACTTAATACACCTTCGCTGTTCACCAACTGTCCATTACCGGTTTCACAGGCGCTTATGATCATCAGTCGTGTGTTCTCCATATTCAATCCATACAATTCTTCGAGGTACAGGGCATCCTGGGTGGGCTGTTTTGTTTTTGGATAAAACGCAATGAACGAAATATCGCTATTGCCTGTATCGGCAATGGCATGGGTAGCCAAATGCACTACCGGGTATTTATTGAAGTTTTGTAAGAACTGCGTCTTCGTTGCCTGGTTGCCGGTAATATATAAACCCGGTAAACCGGCAATTTCTTTTGCCGATGCCGGCAGTTGTTGCATATTGTTATATACGGGATGCGGAAATGGCAAACTGTTTTGTGCAAAGGGCGCCATGGCCAGTGTATTGTACGAAGATGCCGCCGATGGTGCACGTGAGGCCTGCATTACAAAAAAACGGGCGCCAAACTGATAACTGATCTCATTCGTTTCGAGCAGCGTTTTGGCATCGGGTTTATCTTCTGCCGGTAACGATTCAAATGGCAGATAGTACAATATATTGTCGGGGATGATGGTCCACTCGAATTTATTACCCGCCAATGCCTGTACTGGTTTTACCAATAGCTTGTAAATGCGTTCGCCCCAGGGCTGGCCTTTAAAGCGGCGGCCGCTTTCGGTATTTTGCAAAGCAGTTAGCCATTGCGTTATGGCTTGTTTTAATGCTGTTAACGAATCGATACGGGTTTGTTTAAAATCATTTTTGGTTATAACAAATACCTGCAGTGCATTACCGGTAGCATAAAAACTAATAACGGCCTGCTCTGTTGTGAGGAATTGTTGTATTGAGTCGGGCCGCGGGTAGGTTTCGCTATACTTCAGTTTATAATAATGGCTGTTTTGCTCAATAGCGCGTTGCACCTGCGCCAGTTGAATTTCAAAATTGGCTTTTTCATTGGTAAGCTGTGCCGCCGTACCGCTGTCGAGCGACCGGTCGCCCTTTATGCTTACCCGCGCAATATTGTATTTTATATTTCTTTCCTGTTGTAAAAGAATGGGGTCGAGCCCGGGTATTTTGCGAAAACTTTTTTCGGCCACCCCGCTGTACATTATTGAGGCTTTGTTGCGCTCGGCCATTACAAAAGCCTCTTGCGCATACCCGGCATTGGGGTAAAGGGCGTGCAATTGAAAACAAACCTGCACTGCCTGCTGGTATACCTGCTGGTTGTTGCTTTTCAGGAACAATTTGGCATCATCGGTATCATAGCTTTTTTCAATATAGCGTAACAAAGCAATAGCGCTTTTATAGGTGGCCAGCGCCGCCTGTAAATACTTTTCTTTTTTCTGAACTATGTACAGCGTTTCAAAAACATTGGCTTTTCTATACAACGCATCGTACAAACGAAAGGATAGAAAAGAACCGGTGAAATTCTCGGGATTGCTAAACGGATCGGGGTTGTTGAACCGCCCGCCCAATACCATTATGGCCTGTTGTAAATTGGGCAGCGCCGCCTCATATTGTTTCCGTTTTATGCATACCTCACCATCGTACAAATGATGCATGCCATAGTAAATGGTGTTAGGTTTGGCTTTGCCTTCTGCAGGCGCCTTATGAAACAGGTTGAGAAAGTACTCCGCCGAATCGGTATGGTCCATCAGCAGGTGGGCATGTGCAATTTCGTTGTACACGCGGGGCAGGGTGGGGGCATTTACCTTACGAAACCATTGAAGGGCTTTTTTATAATTTCCCATGGCCTTATAGGCCAAACCCATATTTAAGAAGATCTGGTTGGTAAATATGTTGCGCGAGCAAATGGACTGGTAAATAGCAATCGCTTCTTCGTATTTGCCCAGCTTATAGTTAGCCACGGCGATGTTGTTCTCGATGTTAACTACCCAGGCTACGTCTACCTGTGGTTGCTTTTTAATGATCTCCAGCGCATGGGTAAAGTAATTGCGGCTTTGTAAATAATTGCCGCTCTCATAATACATAGCACCAAGATCGTTGTACATCCGTTCTTTTTCATGTACGCCGGGGTACCGTTGCGCCAGCATTTCGGCTTCTAACAAAAAATGATTGGCCGAGTCGAAATTGTTGAGGTGGTAATAGGTGGTTCCCGTATGTACGTTCAATTCGTATAAAAGCGAATCGCTCCAGTTGGTATTGCGTTGTTTTATTCGAAAAGCCTTCAAATACGCCTCGATGGCCTGCGTATAGCCGGCACGATCTTCCAGTAATTTGCCACAGTTTACATTAGAGAAGAACAGTATGGAGTCGGGGGCATTGCCCTGCTGGGCAGCCAGCGCCAGCACCTGTTGATAGGCTGTAAGGGCCAGGCTGTCGGTGGCATCGGTGGCCATTTTGAACAACCTGTTGGCTTTGTTGTACAGCGATTGCAGGGTGTCAGATTTAACCCGTTTGTCGTAGTTGTACGAACAAAACAACCACGCGACCAGCGGTAACCAGCCTTTCCACAAAATACACCGTAAAAAACCACTACCCAT
This sequence comes from Niastella sp. OAS944, assembly GCA_024809215.1. GTDB lineage: Bacteria > Bacteroidota > Bacteroidia > Chitinophagales > Chitinophagaceae > Niastella. The sequence continues at coordinate 57,911 of JANUBW010000006.1, forward strand.
TTTTACCATGGCGGCGAAGATAAGGGTGATTGGGTATAAGAACCAATGAGCAATAGGCAATGGGCAATGGGCAAATTAACCTTAAACGGCATCAGGTTGCCTGTAATCGAACGTTCGGAAGTTCCTAAACCCTGTTGTTTATTGCTTATTGCCTATTGTTAGCGGGATAGTCCGGCAATGATGATCAATGGCGGACGAGGTCTGCCATTCACTATCTGGTAGCTGAACATGCTGAGATTTTTACCGCTTATTTCCTGTTGCAGTATTGTTGGAATGTTTGATACTTTGTCGTAGTACATCACCTTTACAGTTACAGATTGTACGGCCTTACTGCTGCCATCGTTAAGCTGGTACTGAATGGGAATGAGTTTAAAATCGCCGTTCTTAACATTGGGTCCAAATATACCATCGGCCAGTGATTTCTTCAGGTTAATGATACCGCTTCGGGTACGTACGCGCAGCTTTTGGTCATTGGCTTTTGAGCCGGGAGCAGCATCGTCAAATTCACATCTGTTGTTGCCGCTATTCCCGTTATCGGGATAATCGCTGTCATCACTGGCATCACAAATAGAAGGGCCAAACGGATCGGCATTGAAAATGGGTTTTGCCAGGGTGTCGTTTTGATCTATGGCATAGATCTTATCGAGGTAGGTCATACCGCCAATGATCAACTGAGCTACACAGGTATCGGTAGTACCTTGTTTAACGAAGGCTACTTTGTACCGAACGCCGGTCTCACTTTGCGAAAGGTTAATGCTACCGGTATTACGGTTAAGCTTAAGCCCTTCGGGCCAGCTCAAATAGGTACCCTGTACCCCCTGGTTGTTTATGGGGTCGGCAAAAAAATCACCGCCACTTTTAGGTTTTGTGAAAAGAATAGTGTCCCCGTAGTTAGGGGCATTGGGACAAGAAATGGGTGTGTTTGCTAATAAGGGGTTCGAATTGATAACTTCACCTTCTTCAGTCTTGGCTTCATTGTCATTTTGCTTGCCGGCTTTGTTGCAGGCAACAAATACAAATAGCAATACGAACGTTAGCAAGGTTAAACTTGTACACAGTTTGCTTTTCATGTAAGTTTTCGGTTTTTAACGCGGGAATCCAATGTTCAGACAAGGTTATGGAACCACTACCAGCGTAGAAATACCGTATTTCAACGGATATGGATAAACAAATATTCGATTTTTGGATTATAATACACGAATATTTATTAGTGATTTATTTACAGTGCTGATTTTCAATGGTTAAAAAAATAATGGTTTTCATTTACCTACCCACTACAGGGTAGGAATGCCAACTTCCTAAACGCCGGTAAAATACAATGTATCTGTTACAGATACAAGTAGTAATCTTTCAATAAGGCTACAAACTCGGGCGTATAAACGCCTTTTTCCTGTTGAATGGTGAGTTGAAGATCTGTTGCAACGTTTTGGTGGTTGCGGGTGTAATGTAAAATGGCGCGGAAGGGTGCATGGTTGGGCGTATGCCGAACAATGAGTTTTTCGGTGAGAGAGAAGTTTTGCTGTGTTGCCAGTTTATTGAATTGTTCCCAGCGGTGATAGGGCAGCAGGATACCAAAGGCGCCCTGGGGTTGCAAGTTGGCGGCAATTACTTCAATAAGCGCGTGAAGGGTTAGGTGTTTGCTGTGTTTGGCCACCTGTTCGCGGTCGTCGGTGCTTAACAGGTCGTTCTCGAAAAAAGGCGGGTTCGAAATAATGAAATCATACTTTACCGGAAATTGAAAGCTGCGGGCGTCGCCATGAAATACCTTCAGGCGCTCCTTCCAGTCGTTTTGGCTGGTGTTTTCCTTTAGTTGCTCATAAGCGTCCATGTCGATCTCGATGCCGTGTATTTCGGCCTGAGTGCGTTGTGCAAGCATCATCATCAACAGGCCGGTGCCGCTGCCTATATCTAACACTGTTGCATGCTGTGCCATTTTAGCCGGGAACCAGGCGCCCAAAATGCATGCATCGGTGCATACTTTCATGGCTACCCGATCCTGATGTATTGTGAATTGTTTGAACTTAAAGTAAGTATTGGCCACTTTTTAGTTTTTCAGTTTCTGGTTTCAAGTCTCAAGTTTCGAGTCTCAAGTTTTTAGTTCTAAGTTTTTAGTTTTTTATTCGGTGCTCGCTATTTTCCGTGGCTATTTGAATTTTAAGTTTTTTGGAAATTCGCGAGGCTCGCCAATTGTCACGCTGAAACTTGAAACCAACAAACATCCATATAAGCGAAGAGCTTAAATATTCAGGAACTAAGAACTTAAAACTAAAAACTATGAACTTAGAACTCTGCTCTAGCCGTGGGCCCCACACTCAAATCAGCAAACTCTTCATTAAGGAACTTATAATAAGCTGTCATTGCGATCATAGCGGCATTGTCGGTACAATATTGAAAGGCGGGAATAAAGGTTTGCCATTTGTGTTTTTCGCCCATTTCGGTAATGCCTTTGCGTAAGCCGCTATTGGCCGACACGCCGCCGGCAATACATATTTGATCGATACCCGTGGTGCGGGCAGCTGCCTTTACCTTGTTCAGCAAAATACTAACGATGCGGTGTTGTATAGAAGCGCAAATATCGGCCAGGTTCTCCTCCACAAAATTGGGATTGGCGGCCGTATTCTCCTGTAGAAAATACAGGATGGCGGTTTTCAATCCACTAAAGCTGAAGTTCAGTCCGGGTATTTGTGGTTCAGGAAATTTGAACCTGTTGGGATCGCCGGTTTTGGCATATTTATCAATGAGCGGGCCGCCGGGGTAGGGCAGGCCTAGTAATTTGGCCGATTTATCAAAGGCTTCACCAGCGGCATCGTCCATGGTTTCACCAATTACTTTTAGTGAAAGGGGCGATTCGCAAAGAACTATCTGGGTATGTCCGCCACTTACGGTAAGGCAAAGGAAGGGGAACTCAGGTTTGGGATCTTCAATAAGGTTGGCCAGCACATGGGCCTGCATATGGTGCACACCAATGAGCGGCACATTGAGTGCCAGCGCCAGCGATTTGGCAAACTGAGCGCCTACCAGCAGCGAGCCAATAAGGCCCGGCGCCTGGGTAAAGGCCACGGCATTCACCGATTGCAGCAGGTTGTTTACTGAGGCTTCGTTCACGTATTCGCCGGCAGACTGTGCTGCCTTTTGCAAAGCGGCATGCACTACCGGCACTATATTTTGCATATGGGCGCGGGAAGCCAGCTCGGGCACTACGCCGCCATATTGTTCATGCACGGTTTGATTGGCAATAAAATTTGAAAGAATTTCGCCGTCGCGAATAACAGCGGCGGATGTTTCGTCGCACGATGATTCGATTGCTAGGATTGTAATACTCACTTTGCAAATATAAGAAAAGCGGAATGTGATAATGTGATAATCAGCTAATGTGATAATGCTTCATGTGCTGCCGGCTTATTTTCCGTGACCGTATGCTCACGCAGCACTCACAATGTTGTATTTCATTATCGAATTATCACATTATCACATTAGCAAATTAGCTAATTATGCTATTTACTTCTTATTGCTACCACCGGGTCCATTCTGGCTGCAATAGAGGCCGGAATAATGCCGGCCATTACTCCAACGATAATACAAATGGAAATGGCAAGTATTAAAATATTGGGTGCTATAAATACCGCAAAGCCAAAGATGGCTTTGGATGCAAGGGTAAGCAGAAATACTATGGTAAGCCCCATTAGTCCGCCCATGATACACAGGAAGGCGCTTTCGAGCAAAAATTCGGTAAGTATTACAGAGCGTTTGGCCCCGATGGCTTTTTTGAGCCCTATTTGTGGCGTACGTTCACGAACTGTAACGAACATAATATTAGCCACGCCAAACATACCTACCACCAGCGATAAAATGGCAATAGCCCAGCCGCCTTTGTTGATGCCGCCAAAGATTTCGCTGGCGAAACTGCTAAAGGCATCTATATCGTTGAGGGCAAAATCATCTTCCTGGGTGGGTTTTAGTTTGCGAATAGAACGCATGGCGCCGGTAAGATCATCGCGCAGTTGTTCCATAGGAACCGTTTCCTTACCCTGCACCATGATGACGGGGTTGCTGTTCTTTTCGCGCATCATTTCCTTCATAAAACCCAACGGCATAATGAGGCTGTTATCGTATTCCCAGGCGTTTACAAAGCTTTTGCCCTGTTTTTTAATAATGCCCACTACCTGGGCGCGTTTGCCCGACTTTAAAACAATGGGTTTGCCCAGTGCTTTTTCGGCTTTGCCAAACAGGGTTTCGGCAATGGTGTAGCCCATTACTACCACATTGGCGGCAAAGTCGTAATCAACGGGCTGCAGGTAGCGGCCCAGTTCAATTTCTATCGGTTGAATATTTACAAACTCATCGGTAATGCCGTAGTAGTTTACGTTGTTTATAACATCATCTTCGTACCCCACGTAACTGTTGCTGCTGATGTTAAAGGCTACACTGGAAGCGGCCGGTACTTTTAGTTTTACCAGCTGCATTTCTTCATATGTTGGGGAAGGGCGTTTTACATAGCGCCACCAGGGATAATCGGGTCCGCCGGCGTATACCCATTTGTCGATATACACGGTATTGGTGCCAAGGGATTTAATGTCTTTTTGTACCTGGTATTCGAGACTGTCTACTGTTGCCAGCACACTTATGATACAAAAAATGCCAAAGGCAACCCCGGTCAGCGACAACAAGGTGCGAATTTTGTGGCTTTTGAACTCCTGCCACGTTAAGTTGAGGCTACTGCCTAATATTTCCAGAACACGGCGCATGGATCAAATATAATATTCAGGTGTTGATTATTAAGTATCTGTAGTGTTAAATGGTCAATGGTCAATGGTGAATGGTGAAATGCAGCTTTCATTTCTCCGGTACAGTTAGTAGTTTTACTTCAAACCCTTTCCATGACCCGCATTTTAGTTCTTGCCATATTGATTGTTGCAGCCAATTTATCGTGGGGGCAAACCCCGGAAGACCTGGTACGGGATCTACGGGAAAACACGGCTTCAACCACCCGGCTCATGAATACCTTACAAAAACATGCCCAACAACTTGATTCGGCTCATAACGGTTGGTACAATTCAGCCGCCTTGCTGGGACATACTTTGTATAAAAAAGATTATCGATACAATTCATCGGTAATAGCTGTACATGCCGTTTACAGGGGTGAGCAGTTGGGTTATGTTTTAGTGTCGACTTACGGAGGGGATACTTTATTCAGATATGTGAATCACGACTATACTGCGCAGGTGCTGAAAGATTATAATGCTGCCAATAATACTGATTTTACCTGGCGCAACCTGTATGAAGATGATCTCATGTATTTTGAAGGCCTGCCCGGTTTATATGAAACGCGTAGAGTAGCAACTCCTGAAGAGGCTGAGAAGGGGATTATATGGGAGTGGCCTTCGAAAATCACTGATGAGTATGAACCCTTACTCGTTAAACGCGATCATGCTACTATTATTAAACATTGCAAATCGTTTAACCCTGCCCGCAAAGCATACGGCGCCTATTGCCTGTATATACTCAAAAATGAAGGGGTGTTGCTTAGCCGGGAAGAGAACGAACTGTTTGAAAAGATCAGCCATTCAAATGAAACAACGGGACTGCTTGGGGGATGTTTAGCTTACGATAATATAAGGCTGAGTTCTTTTTTGTGCCGGGAATATTTGGATCCCACCTGCGAAGAACTGCAAACGCCTGCCGATCTTGTCTCTGCTTTACAATCGAAGCTCGGTTCTACTACCGCTTTTCTAAAAGAACTTAAAACCCGCACTGCTGAAAAAAATAGCAACGGTTTCCGGGGAAGCTTTGATGAAAGCGCCGGGCTTATGGGGCATACAAGAATTTTGCAACGGTTACTCTATAGCCGGCGCGATTGGGCGCGGGATTCGATCATTTATACCGAAGTATTTGTAAAGGCAGTTTATAAAGGAGAAAAACTCGGGTATGTGCAAATGGTAGAACATTATAACATTGATAATACCGGGCTTTTTGAGACCCGCGAACTGATGAAGTATGTTGACTCTGCTTATGCCAATCGTTTACTGCAGCCGTATAATAAAAAGCATGAAATGAACCTTGACTGGAAAGATCTGTATGAAGATGAGCTTGATAGTTTTGAGACAAGCATGGCTGTATATACGATCAGGCGGCCCGCATCAGGGATGTGCTTACCAAAAAGGAATTGCAACGCGTGTATACTTCCATGTATAGGACCAGGTAGTAACCTGCCTGTTAAAATTCAAATCGCTCAATGGTAACATCGTTGAGCATTTTATGAATGAACTCATCGTGCTCATTTTTATGGCCTTCGGCTTCCCAGATACCGGTAACGGTTTGTTTATCGCGGCATTGGGCGCCTCTTTTAAAGGAGAGTTTGTGTTGTTTCATCATTTCTTCAAAATGCTCAAATACATTTTCGCGGTAGGGGCAGGTGATCTTATACGTGTGTACCCGGTTAATACGATCTATCCAGGTTTCAATTTTGGTAAAGGTATACAAGATGCCAACCAACACAATACAGCCCGTAAGTGCTGCATATTGGTGACCCGCCCCAACGCCAACGCCCAGTGCTGCCGTTACCCAAATGGTGGCCGCAGTGGTAACGCCGTTTATGCCGGTTCCGCCCATAAAAATAACCCCGGCGCCAACAAAACCAATACCCGTTACAATATTGCTGGCAATACGATCGGGCGATGTATGTTCGCCAATTTCCATAGAAAATATAGTGAACAGGGTAGAGCCAATACAGATCAGCATAAGGGTGCGTAACCCGGCCGATTTGTTATGATATTCCCTTTCGGCGCCAATTATGCCGCCTATAAGAACTGCTATCAAAAGCTTTACTACTACATCGATAGTTTCCATTCTTTAATTATTTTATCTTAGCTCCATGGTTACAATAGAAAATACAAAGATAAAAGCTGTTATCAATGCCAAAGGGGCTGAATTAACCAGCCTGGTGCATAAAGAACATCAACTCGATTATATGTGGCAGGGCGATCCCGCCGTTTGGGGCAAACATTCGCCGGTGCTGTTTCCTATAGTGGGTACATTAAAAAATAATACCTACTTCTATAATGGTGCAGCGTACCAGTTGCCACGCCATGGTTTTGCCCGCGACAAACAATTTGCCGTGGAGGAACATAACGGCGATAGCATTACCTTTTTGCTGCGTAGCGACGCCGAAACGCTTACGGTATACCCGTTTGCCTTTGAGTTCAGAATAAGGTATACCCTGTTCGAAAACTCACTGGCCGTTGCCTATGAAGTGGTGAACCCCGCCAAAGAACTGATGTATTTTTCGGTAGGCGCCCACCCGGCATTTAAAATTCCGCTGGTAGCGGGTACCAGCTACACCGACTATTATTTACAGTTCAACCAGGTTGAGACGGCGCACCGCTGGCCTATTTCACCCGACGGACTTATTGAACAAACTCCCTTGCCACTTTTACAAAACACCAACCGGTTGAACCTGTCGAAAGACCTGTTTCAGAAAGATGCGCTGGTGTTGAAAGGTATGGCCTCATCAATAGTTACCCTGGGTTCCGATAAAACAGAACATGGCTTCCGTTTCGATTACCCCGGATTTCCATTTATGGGTATTTGGGCGGCCAAGAACGCCGATTTTGTTTGTATAGAACCCTGGTGCGGCATTGCCGACAGTGTGGGCAGCACGCAACAACTGCCCGAAAAAGAAGGGGTGAATAAGTTGGTTGGAGGCGAGACGTTTACCCGTACGTGGACGGTTACGGTGTACTAATGTGATAATTTGCTAATGTGCTAATGAGATAATGAAATACAGCGCGGCCAGCTTACGGCTTGCAGCATACTGCTTGTATTCCCTTCGGCCTTTCGTCCATTTGTGTTACCTTTGCGAACCTAAAAGGCTACAAGCCGCAAGGTACAACTCGATATAAGACAATGAAATACAACAACGAAATTCATAAACGACGCACTTTTGCTATTATCTCGCACCCCGATGCCGGTAAAACTACCCTTACCGAAAAATTCCTGCTGTTTGGGGGCGCCATTCAAACGGCCGGAGCGGTAAAAAGCAATAAGATCAAAAAACACGCTACCAGTGACTTTATGGAAATTGAGCGTCAGCGTGGTATCTCGGTGGCTACGTCGGTGATGAGCTTCGAATACAAAAATATTTTAATTAACCTGCTCGATACCCCTGGTCACAAGGACTTTGCGGAAGATACTTACCGAACCCTAACGGCCGTTGACAGCGTTATTCTGGTGGTTGACAGCGTGAACGGGGTGGAGGACCAAACCCGTCGCCTGATGGAGGTGTGCCGCATGCGCGACACCCCGGTGATCGTGTTCATTAACAAAATGGACCGTGATGGTAAGAACCGCTTCGACCTGTTGGAAGAAATAGAGAATGAGCTCAAGATCTCGCTGCACCCCATGACCTGGCCCATTAACAGCGGTAAAGATTTCAAGGGCGTATACAACCTGCACGATAAGAACCTGCTGCTTTTCACCGCCAATACAAAGGCTAATGATGATGATACTGTAGCAATCAGTGACCTCAGTTTGCCGGTACTGGATGAAAAAGTAGGGGAGAAAGATGCTTCTATTTTGCGTGAAGATGCCGAGCTGATCGAAGGCGTTTATGGCGAATTACCCGTGAATGATTATTTGTCGGGCAAAGTAGCGCCTGTGTTCTTTGGCAGCGCCATCAATAACTTTGGCGTGAGGGAAATGCTCGATACTTTTATTCGCATTGCACCTGTTCCCCGTCCAAGACATACTTCGGTTCGGGATGTGCCGCCAACCGAAGACAAATTCTCTGGTTTTATTTTCAAGATCCACGCCAACCTCGATCCCAAACACCGCGACCGGATTGCGTTTTTGCGGGTGTGCAGTGGCAAGTTTGAGCGTAATAAATATTTCCATCACGTACGTCTCGATAAAGATGTACGCTTTAGCAACCCTTATACATTCATGGCCCGCGATAAAGATGTTATTGAAGAAGCATTTGCCGGCGATGTAGTGGGTTTGTTCGATACCGGTAACTTTAAAATTGGTGATACGCTTACCGAAGGTGAAAACTTCTTCTTTACCGGTATTCCTTCGTTCTCCCCTGAAATATTTAAAGAGGTGATCAATAAAGACCCAATGAAAACCAAGCAATTGGAAAAGGGGCTTTTACAATTGACCGACGAAGGGGTGGCCCAGTTGTTTACCCAGTTTGGCGGTAATAAAAAGATCATTGGTTGTGTGGGCGACCTGCAGTTTGAGGTAATTCAATACCGCCTTTTGCAGGAGTATGGCGCTTCGTGCGAGTTTAGGGCATTACCTTATTACAAAGCCTGCTGGATCACCAGTGCCGACCCTAAAAAGCTGGATGAGTTCACCCGCTTTAAATCGAACAACATTGCTACCGATAAAGACGGCCACCTGGTTTACCTGGCTCAAAGCGAATGGTTCCTGAACACCGAACGCACCAACAATCCGGATATTGAGTTTCACTTTACGAGTGAGATTCATAAGGAAGCAGTTTAAGAGTTGACGAGTCAAGTTGACGAGTTGACAAGGTGCTTCTGTGCGGCAGTCTGATTAATAGTTGAATGGTTCAGTTGCTGGTTTAAGATGAACTAAGAACTTAAAACTAAAAACTATTGGATGGTCATATTTGAAACGGATCGGCTTGTAATTCGCAGATACACACTTGACGATGAAGAAAACTTCTTCAATCTGAACGGCGATCCCGAGGTAATGAAATACATTCGGGAACCTAAGAGCCGCCAGGAGTGTAGTATATTCTTAAAACGCAACCTGGCTTATTACGAGCAGCAACCGCTGTTGGGCCGCTGGGCCATGATTGAAAAGGCAAGCAACGAATTTTGTGGCTCCTTTGCCGTTATTCCTGTTGAAACGGCTGACGCCAACCGGCATTCTGAAATACAATTAGGCTATGCTTTGTTGAAAGACCACTGGGGTAAGGGCTATGCCACCGAATCAACTGTAGGCGGCATGCAGTATGCTTTTGATATTTTGAAACTGCCGGTGATAGTGGCCATAACAGATACTGCCAACATTGCCTCGCAAAAAGTACTGCTGCGAAGCGGCTTTGAACAACAGCCCGATATTATGGAAGCCAACCGGCCGTTGTGTTATTTTAAAAGCAAAAATCCCAACGTAATAGAAACAGAACGGCTTCATTTATTTCCACTTACCATATCGCAATTAGAATTATACCTGAATGGCAGAGACGGCCTGGAACAGCTGTTGGGACTAACGCCATTTGGCCGCACCGTTGCACCACAGGTAAGGGACCGGGTTACCAATATCACTTTGCCAAAGATGCGCGAAGCCCGGGATGATGATTATCTTTTTCATACTTTTTGGCTGGTGGTTGATAAAACCAACAAAACCATTGTGGCTGAATTAGGTTTTAAAGGTCCGCCCATGGATGGTGGCCGTGTTGAGATAGGTTATGGCACCATGCCGCCCATGCAGGGCAAGGGGTATATGACCGAAGCTGTAAATGGCATTTTACAATGGGCAGCCGCCCGCAAAGATGTTAGTGTGGTGCTGGTGGAAACAAATGCCGATAATAAGGCTTCTATAAGAGTGGTGGAGAAGAATGGGTTTGAGATGATGACAAAACAAGCCGATAACCTGTATTGGAAGAAGCTTGTGTAAAGCCAATTTGATAATTAGCTAATGTGATAATATGATAATGAAATACAGACTCGCGTATATTCGGAATGCCGCGCAGAGGCATTATCACATTATCGCATTATCACATTAGCTAATTGACTATTTTAATACTCCGGATTCACCCCCGTGTAATTGTGCGGCGTTATCTTCTTCAACTCCTTCTTAACCGCCGCCGTCACCTTCAGTCCATCAATAAACTCATGCATGCTTTCCTGGGTAATGCCGTTTTTACCACGCGTTAATTCTTTCAGCGCTTCGTATGGCTGCGGGTAGTTTTCGCGGCGTAAAATAGTTTGAATGGCTTCGGCTACTACGGCCCAGTTCTTTTCCAGGTCAGCATTCAGGGCATTCGAATTCAACACCAGTTTACCCAAGCCTTTTTCAATAGATTTTATAGCGAGAATAATGTGTGCGAACGGAACGCCGATGTTACGCAAAACGGTTGAATCGGTAAGGTCGCGTTGCAGGCGGCTAACCGGTAATTTGCCGGCCAGGTGCTCAAGCAATGCGTTGGCTATACCCAGGTTGCCTTCGGCATTTTCAAAATCAATAGGGTTTACCTTATGCGGCATGGCGCTGGAGCCTATTTCACCCTTAACGGTCTTTTGCTTAAAGTACTCCATGGATATATAAGTCCAAATGTCGCGGCAAAGATCGATGAGGATGTTGTTGATGCGTTTCATGGCATCAAAATGTGCGGCCAGGTTATCGTAGTGTTCAATTTGCGTTGTGAACTGCTGGCGTTGTAAACCCAGTACGCCCTCCACGAATTCATTACCAAACGTTACCCAATCCTTTTCGGGAAAGGCTACCGCATGGGCGTTGAAGTTACCTGTGGCGCCGCCGAATTTAGCGGTAACAGGCACATTGATCACCTGTTCAACCTGGTTGCCGATGCGTTCAACAAACACCATTATCTCCTTACCTAAACGGGTAGGGCTGGCTGGTTGGCCATGGGTATGGGCCAGCATGGGTATGTCTTTCCATTCGGTTGCCAACAACTCCAGCTGACGGTTGAAGTTCAGCAGGGCTGGCAGGTATTCGTTTTCGATGGCATGTTTCCACGAAAGCGGAATGGCGGTATTATTAATATCCTGTGAGGTAAGTCCGAAGTGCACCCATTCCTGGATGTTTTCGGCGTCGAGGGAAGCTAGTTTTTCTTTCAGGAAGTACTCCACGGCCTTAACGTCGTGGTTGGTGATCTTTTCGGTGTCTTTTATCTTTTGAGCGTTCTCAACTGAGAAGTTCTCACAAATTTCCTGCAGGCCTTTCTTTTGGGCGGCCGTAAGGGAGAAGAATTTTTTATCGGCCAGGAACCGCACATACTCTACTTCTATTAGCACGCGGTATTTAATAAGAGCGAATTCAGAAAAATAGTCGTCTAAATGTTGAACCTGGTGGCGATAGCGTCCGTCAACAGGTGAAATGGCCGTAAGAGCGTTTAGTTCCATGAACAATTGTTGTTTATTGAGGCACGTCAGAGTACCTTTGTGCCCGCAAAATTAAATCAATTGAATAAGATTAAGGTTGGAATTGTTAATTATCTCAATACGAAGCCTTTAATATTTGGAATTCAGCATGCACCGGTGGCCAATGACCTGTTGTTGATTGAAGATTACCCGGCCAATGTGGCCCGTATGCTGGTAGAGGGAACAATTGATGTGGGCCTGGTTCCTGTGGCGGTGATCCCGCACCTGCAAGAGCATCACATTATTACCGATTATTGTATTGGTTGTACCGGTCCGGTGGCTTCAGTAGCTATTTTTAGTGAAGTTCCTATTGAAAAGGTAGAAAAAGTACTACTAGATTACCAAAGCCGCACCTCGGTGGCGCTGGCAAAAGTATTACTGAAAAAATACTGGAATATAGAGCCCAAACTGGTTGATACCAAAGCCGATTACCGCGCTCAAATAAAAGGTACCACTGCCGGCGTGGTCATTGGTGACCGGGCGCTGGAGCAACGTTTAAAATCAAACTATCTGTACGACCTGGGCACAGCCTGGATAGATCATACCGGTCTTCCCTTTGTGTTTGCCGCCTGGGTAAGCAACAAACCCCTGCCGGCCGATTTTATTGCCGCCTTTAACGAGGCCAATAAACTGGGGCTCCAGAACATAGATACTGCTGTGGCTGAAAATCCTTACCAGATCTACGATCTGCAAAAGTATTACCGCGAGAACATCAGCTATGAGCTTACCGATGAGAAAAGAAATGGGTTAGATAAGTTCCTTTCGTACCTGGAAGCTGAACGCGAAAAGCCGGTGAACCCCTCGTTGTTTGAGGGAAAATAAAAAGGGCTTTACCCTTCACTTCGCATACGTGAATACCACAACGGCATTCTTCTGTTCGGTAGAGGTAATGCGAACCTCGTATTGTTTTTTACCTGCTTTTACTACCATAAGCGAGGTATTGGGTGGAATTTCGCCAAGGTTTTCTGCCACCATTACCAGTTCATGATAGTTGGCAGTTTCATTGAGGTTTATTTTTAGGGTGAGCGCTTTTGCGGTTAACCGTTGTTTCGACAATACCAGCATTTTATCGAGGTATACAGAAATGGTATCATTGTCAATGGTACCATTGTCGTAAATATTGATCTCAATTTCGTTTTCGCTGGTGGCTATTGTGCTTGCCAGTTCATTTACGCGGTTGGCCAAAACGAAAGGGGCTGCAATAACGGCCTGTTGCGGCCATGTAACCTGTTCCGCTTTTGCTGTTTCAGGCTTTACTGTTTCTATGTTGGTTTTTGTTTCTATTGTAGCCTGCTGAACCTGTTTCTTTACTTTTCTCTTTACAATAAGATCATTATAAGCCTTCAGGGGCGTAAATGAAATATCGTCAATGGCAAAATCATTACCCGGTGCAATGGTATTTAAGTTGATGATGCCTATGGTGGCTTTGTTTGCTTTGCCTGAGTTCCACACACTTTCCATTTGCGCCCACTCAAAACTATTGTAACCCACCTGTACACCATTGCCCATTTTAATACCATTTATAACAAACTGTAGTTTGGGTGGATTGCTTCCCTTTTTATGAACATTGGCATTTTGTAACCAGGCCGCCAAATCATATGCGGTATTGGGTTGTATGTCTATTGTTTGCTGCCATATGACCCTGTTTGCAGCAGTAGCCCCGTTTACCAGCAACATATTGCCATTGCCGCTGGTACGATCGCGGCAATCGGCCAGTAATTTATTCCATGTAAGCGGCTGACCAGTTACGGTGTATTCGCCCTCACCATAGTTAAAAATGGTATAATCATACTGTGAGGTAAACTGGCTGTTCCCTTTGGAGAAATCGCCATTCACTACAAGGTTTTGGCTTGCACCTTTTTTATGCTGCGCCCAAACGCCTGTTGTTAACAACAGGCATTGGGCAGATAGTATTATTATTTCCGTTGCTTTCAGATGTTAAGCATTAAGCGGGTAATATAACCGGTTAACAGGCCAATATAGTACATCCCGTTTACGTAACCCCTATAAACAAATAAGTGCGCATTTTTGGCAATAGTTGTGCAGTTTTGGGCGATAAGTGCGTTGTATTTAATTGATACTCATTTTACACACTACTTAATTATAAATCAATATTTTTGGGTTTTTGTAATATGGCTGTTAAAGTCTCGATCATAATTCCGTGTTATAACCAGGGCCATTATTTAAAAGAGGTGCTGGAGAGTATAAGCGCCTGTAATTCAGAATTGTATGAGTTAATCATTGTGAATGATGGTTCAACCGACCAACGTACCATTGATGAGCTGAACAGCCTGAAAACCCAGGGATACCGGGTAATTTTTCAGGAGAACAAAGGCCTGTCGGGTGCCAGGAACACCGGAATTGCCCTGGCCACCGGAAAATACATTTTGCCCCTGGATGCCGATAATAAGGTTCGGCCGGCGTATTTGACCCGGGCCATTGGAATAATGGATGCCGACCCCTCGGTGGCCGTAGTGTATGGCAATGCCGAATATTTTGGAGAGAAAACGGGTATTTGGAAAACGGGCGGGTACAATATGCAAAAGCTCATGATCGCCAATTATATCGATGCCTGTGCGGTGATCAGAAAGGAAGCGTTGGATAAAGTTGGGCCCTACGATACCAACATGAAGCTGGGCTGGGAAGACTGGGAAATGTGGTTGCGTATTTCGTTTGCCGGCTATTTGTTCAGGTATGTTGATGAAGTGTTGTTCGATTACCGGGTAATGAACACCTCTATGTCGAAGACCCTGTATAACAATTATGCAAAACCCAACAGCATCGAAAATTACGTTCATCAAAAACACGCAGCCCGCATGGGGCACCAGTATATTACGGCGCATTGGGTAAAACGGTTCAAACAATCGCCCGTACTATTTGTGACCAAGCTGATCATTATGACGTATTTTCCGTCTTATTATAGTAAATTATTAAATAAAAATAAGGTTCGAAACGGATTGTAAGCGATACCTATGATAGAATCAAAACATTATAACGCCGACTTTTATGCCGATCAGCAGAATGGTTCTTACCTCTCTGCACAACGGGTATTACCAATTGTAAATGCTGTTTTCAAACCAGCCTCGGTGGTTGATGTGGGGTGCGGTGTAGGCTACTGGTTGAAAGTTTGGAAAGAAGAAACGCAGGTAAAAGAAGTAAAGGGTATTGAAGGTCCCTATGTAACCCCTGCCATGTTAAAGGTGGACCCGGCCTTTGTACAGTTCCAGGACCTGAAAGAACCGGTAAAACTGGACCGCAAGTTCGACCTGGCCATGTCGCTGGAAGTTGCAGAGCATTTGCCCGCCAGCCATGCCGAACAGTTTGTGCAATCGCTTACCTCATTAAGTAATGTGGTATTGTTCTCGGCTGCCGTAATAGGGCAGGAGGGCACCTATCACATCAATGAACAAATGCCCGAATACTGGAGCAACCTGTTTCAGAAATTTGGCTTTGTACCGGTTGATTATATTCGTCCCCTTATTTGGAATATGGACAATGTTGACTATTGGTACAAACAAAACATTTTATTGTTCATTCATAAAGACAGCATACAACAATATGCGCAATTGAAACCTGCGTTTGAAAATACCAATCCGCAGTATCTGGTTCGCATTCACCCATCGTTGTACCTCGAAAAGGAACGCCGGTTAAATAAAATGAAAACCTGGATAGGTTATACCCGCTGGCGGATGTACCTGGTAAAGAGAAAATTGCAAAAAAAGAAAGGCGTATGAGGCAGGAGGGACTGGCCCGGCTTAGCTCTGTTCATTTAAAGAAGAACAGGTCAGACTATATTGTAATGTATTATTTGATCGAAGACCTGAAAACGGCCATCGGCAAATATGCTAACGGCCAGGTGCTCGATATTGGATGTGGCAACAAACCCTATGAGCAATTGTTCGCCAACAAGGCAACAGGGTATGTTGGCTGCGATGTGGTGCAAAGCGATAAGAATAAGGTAGATGTTATTTGTGAAGCCACTAAACTGAACTTTCCCGACGCGCAATTCGATACGGTTTTCAGTACCCAGGTTATTGAACATGTGAACGATCCGTTCAAAATGATGCAGGAAGCCAACCGGGTGTTGAAACAGGACGGACTGGTGATCGTTTCGGCGCCGTTCACCTGGGAACTACATGAAGAACCCTACGATTTTTACCGGTATTCGAAATACGGACTGAAGGCCATGTTTGAGCAAAAAGGCTTTGAGGTGCTTGAAATAAAGGCCAACGGTGGTAAATGGGCAGCCATTTTCCAAATGAATATCAATATGGTATATTCTACCTTTAAAAAGAAACGGCTTTTGGTGAAACTGCTCAAAGGCCTGTTCATAAACCTTCACTTCACTGCATTGTTAAATAGAATAGCTATTTGGGTTGATAAAAGATACCACGATGAGCTATTGACTTTAAACTATGTTATCATTGCCAGGAAAATAAAAAATGTCTGATCCAATATTAATTTCAATTTGTATCCCTGCTTATAAACGGATTGATTTCCTGCAGCGGTTATTGCAATCTGTTGCAATACAAACCTTCCGTGATTTTGAAGTAGTGGTAACTGATGATAGTCCGGATAATAGTGTAAAAGAACTGTGTAACCAATACCTGGGTCAATTCCCATTACAGTATTTCAGGAACGTGCCGGTAAAAGGCACACCCGAGAACTGGAATGAAGGTATTCGCCAGGCAAAAGGCCAGTGGATTAAACTAATACACGACGACGACTGGCTGGCCAATGAGCACAGCCTGCAAAAGTTTGCCGATGCTATTAAGAACAATCCCCATGCCCGTTTCTTCTTTTGCGCTTACCGCAATAACTGGTTCCAAACCGGCCGCACCGAAGACATGCACATCAACGATTTTCGCTATAAGCAATTATTAAAACAACCGGCCGTATTGTTCTCAAGCAATGTGGTAGGACCGCCAAGCGTGGTGCTGCACCCCAACGACAAACAATTCTTTTACGATAACAAAGTGAAATGGGTGGTAGATATAGATTTTTATATCAGGTATTTTAAAACTACCCAACCGGTGCATATACCCGAAGTGCTGATGAATGTGGGCATGGGCGAGCACCAGGTAACACAGGATTGTTTTCGCAAACGCGAAGTGGAAGTGCCCGAGAATTTTTACCTGTTGGGTAAAGTGGGTATTGGTGCATTGAAAAATATGCTGGCATACGATGGCTGGTGGCGCATGATACGTAACCTCGAAATAACGAAAGAAGAAGAGATCCGTATTGCAGGTTACAGCGGCCCCATACACCCGGTAATTAGCTCCATGATAGGCTGGCAAAGGAAATTACCCCGCGTTGTGTTGAACAATGGCCTTGCTTCAAAGTTTTGTATGAGTTTGCATTTTCTTTTACATAGAAACCAATTGCGCCCATAATGGCTTTATCCATCATCATTGTTAACTATAAAACACCTGGCCTGCTGGTTGATTGTTTACGAACGGTTTTCACCGGCCGCGAAACCATTACGCAGGAGGTGATCGTTGTTGACAATGCATCGGGTGATAACAGCCGTGAGATCGTTACTACCGCTTTTCCCCAGGTAAAATGGATACCGCTTTCCTATAATGCAGGTTTTGCCCGCGCCAACAACGAAGGCATACGGCAATCGAGCGGCGATGTGGTGTTGTTGCTGAACAGCGATACGCTGAACGAAGACAACGCCATTGAAAATTGTTACCGTAAGTTTATTGCTTCGCCTTATGTGGCCTGCGGTGTACAATTGCTCAATGCCGACCGCACACCCCAGATCTCGGGCAATTTCTTTATGAAAGGCGGGTTGAACTACCTGCTGCCATTACCTTACCTCGGCAATTTTATTAAATGGCTGGGCAACCAGGTAAAGGTTGAAAAACCCAATGTGCCCGACTCCGATGCGTTGGTTGAAGTTGACTGGATCAATGGCGCTTTTTTAATGGTAAAAAAGACGGCTATTGAAAAAGCCGGTTTACTCGATGAGGATTTCTTCCTGTATGCCGAAGAGGCAGAATGGTGCAGCCGTTTACGAAAAACAGGCCAGCTTAGTATTTACGGCCAGTACAAAGTAATTCACCTGCAGGGCGAATCGGCCAATGAGGCCTTTGGTTCTTCGGGTAAAGGTTATTATAACCTGTACGACCGCAAGGGGTTACAGATCATGCTGTCGAATTTTGTACGCATTCGCAAACAATTTGGTGCCGCCTGGTACCTGGTACAGCTGGCGTTTTACACCTTCACTATTCCCGTGTTTTATATTGCCGGTTTTATAGAGAATATTTTCAGGTTGCGCAACCCGTTTGCCCATTTTGGCATGGCTACGCGGTTTGCCGCCAATGTTGGCCGTATATGGCGATTTACCCCTACCATTTTAGCAAATAAGCCTTATTTTTATAAGGTCTTATGAGATGGTTAGCCGCAGTTTTATTTTTACTATTTTCCCCCCTATACATATTCAGCCAGGAATACGGTTATACCCGTTATGATAGTAAGGATGGCCTGGCCAGCTCCACGGTATACTGCACAACGCAGGATGTAGAAGGTTTTATGTGGTTTGGTACCGAAACCGGGTTGAACCGCTTTGATGGCACCCATTTTAAAACTTTTACCCAGGAAGATGGTTTACCCGATAACGAGATCATTCAATTGTTTGCCGACTCAAAAGGCCGCGTTTGGATATCGCCGTTTAAAAAAACGATCTGCTATTATTATAAGGGAAAGATCTATAACCAGGATAACGATCCTTTATTAAAGAAGATACAGATAGGCGGTAATGTAATGCGGTTTGCAGAAGACGACAGGGGAAATGTATTGTTGATGGAAACAAACCAGTTTCACCAGGTCACCAACAAAAATGAAGTTTATACCGTTAAGGAAATACATGGCCGCCCTGTTCATTATCTGTCGGCGGTGGCCCGTAACCCGGCCGGTGGTTTTTGGGTGCTGGAGTCGAACAATCTGTATGAATATAATAACCGCTTGTTTAACCTGGACAGAACTTATGAACTGTTAGATTTTTATGTTGGTTTTGTTTCGTTGAACGATAAACTTATTGCGTTGCGGGATAATATAAAACGCAGTTCCATTCGCTCGTTTGTTACCAATAAAGTTATTTATTTACCCTCCGATACTTTTCAGCTCAACAATTGTGTGGTTGATGATGAACATGTGGCTGTTAATACAACCGATGGGGCCACCATTTACAATATCAATTACCCCGATAGTATACAACATTTTTTGCCGGGGGTGGGGGTTAGCTGGGTGCAAAAAGATAATGAAGGTAATTTATGGTTCACCACGCTGGGGCAGGGCGTTTACCGGTTAAATTCTGCTTCGGTTTTAAATACCAAATTCAGGGATAACAATACAAGTCACCAGGTATTTTCTTTTGCGGCGTATGGCAATTCAATAATCGCAGGCAGCGACCGTAATGTTGTTCACAAGTTGAATGTGCAAACCGGTAAAGAAGAAAGCAAGGCGTTACTGCGTACAAAGGGGCGGCCCGAGTCAACGGTGGCGCTGTTTGTAAATAAAGAAAAGAATATTGTTTCGGGCACATCCATGTGTTTGTCGCTGCTTTCGCCCCAATTCAATTTTTTAAAAGATCATCATTATATCTGTGTAAAAGGCTTTTATCCTTATAGGGATGATCTGCTGGTATTAACCGACAGAAGTATTTTCAGGATCAACCCCCTTAACCTGGCCATACGTGATACCATTTGGCACGAACGTGCCACGGCAGTGCATGTTGTAAACGATACTTTTTATATTGGGACCATCAATGGGTTGTTTCGTTTGCTTCCCAATGGCGTAAAGCAAAACCTGGGCGAAAGGTTTACGCCGCTAAGGAACCGCATTGCGGCCATTACGCGCGATACCAACAACGTATTATGGATTGCCACTTTAGGAGGCGGCATGATCGCTTTTAAAAATGAGACCATACTTACTTTATTAAAACAGGAGTGCGGCTTAACAAGTAATATTTGCCGTACCCTTTTTTTGCACGGCAACTCATTATGGGTAGGCACAAACAGAGGGCTTAATAAAATACGCATCGATGATACTACCTACCCGGTAAAAAAATATACAACGGGCGATGGCCTGGTCTCAGATATCATCAACGTATTGTATGTAGATAAAAGCAAAGTGTTTGTAGGTACGCCCGAAGGCGTTACTTTTTTTGATGAAGAAAAAGTAGCCAGCCAGAGCCGCTGCGATATGCGGTTTATTGATATAACCATTGGCGGACAACTATACTATCCCGATGAGGCGCCGGTAATGGTGCCACATGCAAAGAACAGTCTGCAATTTAATTATGTAGGTATTTCCTATAGATCATCGGGCGATATCCGCTATCGTTACCGGTTACTGGGCCTCGATAGCAATTGGATAGAGACCCGCGAAACACAACTTAATTTTCCCACGCTGCCATCGGGCGATTATACGCTGCAAATACAGGCCATTAATAAATTCGATGTACGCAGCCGCCCGCTCGTTGCACGCTTTACTATTGAAAAACTGCTGTACGAAAAGCTTTGGTTCCAGATATTGGTTGATGCATTATTTGTGGCGGTAGTTGGTTTCTTTGCCTGGCTTATTATTCGCCGCATACGTAAACGTGAGCAGGAAAAAACAGCCACCACCAAACGTATAAGCGAGCTGGAACAATTATCGCGCAAGGCGCAAATGAACCCGCATTTCATTTTTAATAGCCTTAACTCTATACAACAATATGTAATGGATGCCGATGTGGCCGGCGCCAATAAATTCATTTCGGGGTTCTCGAGGCTCATAAGGCAAACACTCGATTTTTCAAGTAAACCCGAAATAAGCCTCGAAGAAGAGCTGGATTACCTCACCAACTATTTGGATATTGAAAGAACGCGGTTGGAAGATGCGTTCTCCTGGGCGGTGAACATCGATAATGAAGTACATACGGCAGATTATTATATTCCTCCTATGATCTTACAGCCGTTTGTAGAGAACAGTGTGCGCCATGGGCTGCGCTTTCGCAAGGATAAAGCGGGTAAGGTAACCATTTCGGTAAAACGCGAAGGCGATTACCTCGTTTGTATTTTGGAAGATAACGGGGTAGGGCGCAAAGCGGCTATGAAGTATAAAAGTATTTCACCCATCAATTACCAGTCGAAAGGTATGTCGCTGACGGCCGATCGTATAGATATGTTCAATAAGGAACATGCGCAGAAGATCAGCATGCAGATAGATGATCTGGAAGATGATGAGCAAAACGCATTGGGTACCCGGGTAACCATACGTTTTCCGGTGCTTTAAAACTGAATAATGAAAAGGTTTGTATATATAGTGTTGCTAACGTTTGTGGTGCCATTGGCCGTTTGTGGCCAGGAGTATGGCTATACCCAATACAATAGCAGGGATGGCCTTGCAGGAGGCACCATTTATTGTATGGTGCAGGATAAAGATGGGTTTATATGGCTGGGCACAGAAGGTGGCCTCAGCCGGTTCGATGGCACCCATTTTAAAAGCTTTACCCGCGAAGATGGTTTGCCCGATAATGAAGTGGTGCAATTGTTTGCCGATTCAAAAGGCCGTATATGGATAGCGCCGTTCAAAAAAACGGTGTGTTACTACTACAAAGGGAAAATACATACGGCCGAAAATGACCCCATGCTTAAGCGTATCCCCGTTGTTGACTACATTATTCATTTTGCAGAGGACGAAGCCGGTAACATGCTGTTGCAGGAGTATAATAAAATGTATTTGGTAAGTGCGCAAGGGCAGGTGCAGGTTGTTGATTCAGTAAACGGCAAACCCTTTATACAAATAGCCAATATCTGCGCCCACCCCGGTGGTGGGTTTATTGTTATAGATCAGGGCAGGGCATATGATTTTGTAAACGGGCATTTTAGTTTAAAAAAAGAAGTAAATGTATACTCCGGCGGGCACTTCAGCTATTTTGCATTTAACAGCCGGGTGTTGGTGTGGCGCAGAGACAGGTTTGTTACTGAAGCCGGTTATTTTAACCGGCCAGGCAGCGTAACTTTCCCTTTGGCCGAAACACATATCAATTACAATTTGCTCGATGATGATCATTTTGGCAATTGTACCCACGAAGGGGCAATCGTTTATGATATAAGCGGAAAAGACAGCGTACGTCATTTTCTGCCCGGTGTACCTGTAAACAATATGCTAAAGGATACGGAGGGTAACATATGGTTTGGTACGGCCGGGCATGGCCTGTACAGGTTAGGGTCGCCCTATGTGCTGAATTTAAAACTACGCAACAACAATTTGCCCAACCAGGTTTTTGCCCTGGCCCCGTACGGTGAAACAATCATGGCCACCACCGAATTAAACCTGCTTTACAAATTGAACCGGAAAACCGGCCGGCTGCATAATGAAACGGTTGCGCTACAGGAAAAAGGATTTAATCCTATTTCAAAGATGATCGTTTACAAAGACCGGTTTGCGGTGTACGGATCAAATTATTCGGTGTACTGCACCGATCTTGATTTTATAAGATTAAAGAAACAGGTATACCCGTTGGCCTTTAAAGATTTTTGTTTAAGCGGCGATAAATTATACGTGGCCACTAAAGACAATGTATTTGTAATTTATCCCGATACCTGGATAATATCCGACACAGTATGGCACGGCCGGTCAACCTCGGTATATGCCGATAAGGATACAGCCTATATAGGCACCCTGGATGGCTTATATCGTCATTTACCCAATGGCACAACACAATGTTTAGGCGATAAAGCACCGGCATTAAAAACCCGTATCACCTGTATACAAAAAGATTCCGCGGGTACTGTATGGGTGGGCACATATGGCGATGGCCTCATTGCAGTAAAAAATGACCGCGTTATAGCCACGCTTAATCGCCGGAACGGGTTAACAAGTAATGTATGCCGTACCTTTTATTTAAGTGGAAATTGTTTATGGGTAGGCACCGATAAAGGCATTAATAAAATAAATGTGGCCCAGCCCGGTTTCCCCATAACAAAATATACCACCGGCGATGGCCTTGTTTCGGATATTACCAATGCATTGTACGTAGACAGTAATAAAGTGTTTGTAGGTTCACCCGAAGGCATTACTTTTTTTGATGAAGAAAAACTGATCAGCCAGTCGCGCTGCGATCTGTTGTTCACCGATATTTCGGTTGGCGGTAATACCTGGAGTTTTGACAGCATACCCGCCCTTATAGATCATAATAAGAACAGCATACGATTTGATTATGTAGGTATATCTTATAAATCGGGTGGCGATGTACGGTACCGCTATCGCTTGCTGGGGCTCGATAGCACCTGGCGCGAAACCCGCGAAACCTTTGTGAGTTACCCCACGCTTCCTTCGGGCGACTATCAATTTCAATTACAGGCGCTCAATAAGTTCGATATACACAGCAAAATGTTAACGGCTGGGTTTACCATCGATAAAATGTTATACGAGCGCACCTGGTTCAGGTTGTTGTTAGGGTTGTTGTTTTTGGCGGTCACGGGTATTGCCGTAACATTGATCATAAGGCGTATAAGACGGCGTGAGCAGGAAAAAACGGCCATCAGCAAACGCATCAATGAGTTGGAACAGCTATCGCGCAAGGCGCAAATGAACCCGCACTTTATTTTTAACAGCCTCAACTCAATTCAGCATTATGTCTTGAACTCCGATCTTATGGGGGCCAATAAGTTTATTTCAAGTTTCTCCCGGCTCATAAGACAAACACTCGATTTTTCTTCTAAGCCTGAAATAAGTCTGGAAGAAGAGTTGGATTACCTCACCAATTACCTTGAGCTGGAAAAAACACGGCTGGAAGATTCTTTTGCCTGGCAGGTGCATATTGATAAAACCGTAAACCCGGCCGACTATTATATACCGCCCATGATACTACAACCGTTTGTGGAGAACAGCGTACGGCATGGCTTGCGTTTCAGGCGCGATAAAAACGGCATAGTGACCATTTCGGTACACCGCGAAGGCGATTACCTCATCTGCGTGCTTGAAGATAATGGCGTAGGCCGTAAAGCGGCCATGCAGTATAAAAGTATTTCACCAATCAATTATCAGTCAAAAGGATTGTCGCTAACGGCCGATAGAATAGAAATGTTCAACAAAGAGCATGAACAAAAAATATCAATGTTCATCGATGACCTGGTTGACGATGCGCAAAATGCACTGGGCACAAAAGTAACCTTAAGTTTTCCCGTATTCTAATGTAACAAATGAAGTTGATCATATACATATTGTTTGTAAGCCTGCTGCCATTGGCCGTTTTTAGCCAGGAGTATGGCTATACGCAATACAATAGCAAGGATGGGCTTGCCGGCTCTACTGTGTATAGTATGGTGCAGGATAAAGATGGGTTCCTTTGGTTTGGCACCGAAAGCGGTTTGAGCCGTTTTGATGGTACCCATTTTAAAAACTTCAGCCGGCAGGAGGGTTTACCCGATAACGAGATCATTCAGGTGTTTGCCGATTCAAAAGGACGCGTTTGGATAGTGCCGTTTAAAAAATCGGTTTGCTATTATTATAAGGGGAAGATCTATACATCGGCAAACGATCCCATGCTGAAAAAGATACCGGTGAAAGATTTTGTAATAGGTTTTGCCGAAGATAAAGCAGGCAATGTGCTGATGCATGAAACCGGTATTATGTATTTGGTGAAAGCCAATGACGAAGTTGTTGTTATAGATAAAATAAATGGGCAACCCATTGAATATATCAATGGCATAGCCACCGGTGTTGATGGTAAGTTTTTGGTATGCGATGGCCACCGGTTGTATGATGTAGATAATGAACGGTTCCTGTTGCACAAGACCATTGGTTTCTTTAGAAATCATCATTCAACTTTTGCCATGAATGGCCAAACCATTTTCTGGCGAAGGGACAGCTTACTAAATGCAGTGCTTACAGTCGATGCGGATAAATGTTTTTCTTTTCCGTTCAATGTGAATTATATCAATCAGTGCATCATAGATAACGAACATGTAGGTTTAGGCACCCACGATGGTGCGTATGTATACGATAAAAGAAGTCCTGAAAAACCCTTGCATTTTTTGCCGGGGTTATCGGTCAACAATATGCTAAGGGATTCTGAAGGTAATCTCTGGTTTACAACACTGGGCCATGGCGTGTACCAGTTAAGTTCGCCCTCGGTGTTGAATATCAGGATCAGGAAGAATAACATGCCGGCCGAAGTTTTTTCCTTTACCCGGTTCAAAGAATCTATTTTGGCCGGAAGTGAAGTAACTGAAATATACCAAATGAACCGCAAGACCGGCGAAATGGAAGAGAAGCGGCTTTCGCTGCAGCATTTGGGCATTAACCCGGTTGGTTTTCTTGCTAATTACAAGAACAAATTTGTTATATACGGAACCAGTAATTATATCTCACAACTGAACCCCGGTAATAATAAAAATCCTGTGATCAACGACATTGTTATAAAGGGAATTTTTTTACACGGCGATCTGTTGTATATAGCAACCAAGGACAATATGGTTACCATGGACCCACAAACGCTGCGCATTAAAGACACCATTTGGAACGAACGCTCAACAGCCGTTTTTGTAAGCCATGATACCGTTTATATTGGCACCTTAAATGGTTTGTATTGCCGTTACCCCAATGGCAGTTCGCAATGCCTGGGCGATAAAGTGCCCGCATTGCGTACCCGTATAACCAATATTCAACAGGATGCATGGGGTACATTATGGGTAGGCACCTATGGCGACGGACTTTTAGGTTATAGAGACGGGCGTTTGGTGGCCGATATAAAACAGGCGCAGGGACTTGCCAGCAATGTTTGCCGCACCTTGTTTTTAAACGGCCGTCATTTGTGGGTTGGTACAGATAGAGGGCTGAGCAAGGTTGATGTGGTGCAATTGCGTCACCCTGTGATAAAATACACAACCGGCGATGGGCTTATTGCCGATATTATAAATGCCATTTACGTTGATAGTAATAAAGTTTTTGTAGGTACACCTGAGGGCATCACTTTTTTTGATGAAGAAAAAATGAGTAACCAGTCGGAATGCAATTTAAAGTTCACCGATGTTACGGTGGGCGATACAACGTATTATCCCGGGCTGGCACCTACGAAAATTTCCCATAATAAAAATAGTATCGGGTTTGGTTTTGTGGGTATTTCTTACCGGTCAACCGGCGATATCCGTTACCGGTACCGGTTGCTGGGGCTCGATAGTGGCTGGCACGAAACGCGTACAACATTTGTAAGCTACCCCACGCTGCCCTCGGGCGAATATGAGTTACAGCTACAGGCCTTTAATAAATTCGATGTACCCAGTAAATTGCTGGTTGCGCCTTTTGTTATAGAAAAACTGTTGTACGAAAAAACCTGGTTCCGGCTATTGATGGTAATGTCGTTTTTGGCGTTAACAGGTTTGCTGGTATGGGTCATTATTCGCCGGGTACGTAAACGGGAGCAGGAGAAAACAGCCTTTATTAAACGAATTGCCGATTTGGAGCAGCTGTCGCGCAAGGCGCAAATGAACCCGCATTTCATTTTTAACAGCCTTAACTCCATTCAGCAGTATGTAATGGATGCCGATGTAACAGGCGCTAATAAATTTATTTCCGGCTTTTCGCGGTTGATAAGGCAAACGCTCGATTTTTCGTCAAAACCCGAGATCAGCCTGGAAGAGGAACTGGATTATTTGACGAATTACCTGGAGCTGGAAAAAACAAGGTTGGAGAACGCCTTTTCGTGGGTGGTTTCCATTGACCCGGCGGTTGACCCCGCCGAATATTATATTCCGCCCATGATCTTACAGCCGTTTGTAGAGAACAGTGTGCGGCATGGGTTACGGTTCCGGCGCGATAAAAATGGCGTTGTAACGATAACGGTGAAGCGGGAAGGTGAACACCTGATCTGTATTTTGGAAGATAACGGGGTAGGCCGAAAGGCGGCCATGGAGTATAAAAGCATTTCACCCATCAATTATCAGTCTAAGGGTTTGTCCTTAACGGCAGACCGAATTTCGATGTTTAATCAGGAACATTCCGAAAAGATTTATATGGTGATCGAGGACCTGGAAGATAAATTTCACAATTCCTTGGGGACCAGAGTGACAATAAGTTTTCCTGTTTTATAATATATTTATTTTTCTTTGTTGTATGATAAACGCTCTGATTGTAGACGACGAACCTAAGAATATTCGCATTTTGAATGGTTTGTTAAACGAATGTTGCCCGGATGTAAACATTGTAGGGGAAGCCGTAAGTGCCGAAACGGCCATGCCCCTTATTGCAGAAAAGAAGCCCGACCTGGTATTTCTTGATATTGAAATGCCGCATGGGAATGCTTTTGACCTGCTCGACAAAATAATGCCCATCGAATTTGAGATCATCTTCATAACGGCCTTTGATGCTTATACGCTAAAGGCGTTCAAATACAGTGCGCTTGATTACCTGTTGAAACCGGTTAGTATGGACGAATTAAAAACGGCGGTGAACAAAGCCAAAGAGCGCATTCGTTTCAAAAATATAAATGTACAGTTACAGAACCTGATGTTCAACATCAATAAACCCAACTCCTCGCTGCAAAAAATAGCCCTGCCTAATAATGAAGGGCTGGTGTTTGTGCAGCTGGCCGAGATCATAAGGTTTGAAGCCAAGGGCGGTTATACATATGTACATTCTACCGACAATCAGAAATATGTTTCCTCAAGGATCATTAAAGAATATGAAGAAATTTTACCTGCCGATATCTTTTTCCGCATTCATAACTCGCATATCATTAACCTCAACTTTGTAAAGAAATATCACAAGGGCAGGGGCGGGTTAATTGAGATGAGTGATAATGCGTTGATAGAGGTGGCGACGCGGCGTAAAGAAGAATTCCTTGGTAAATTTGGGTATAAGTGAGTTGACTAGGAGTTGAAAAGTTGATAGCGGTGATAGAGTTGATAGAGGAAATACAAGTTGACGAGTTAAAAAGTTAACGAGTTGACGAGGTGTGCGAACTTCGCGAGACCTTTCACGTTTGCCGTTTCACGTTTCACGATAGCGAGGCCTGAAATTCCGGAAACCATTGCTGATTGCCGATTCACGATTGCCGTATTAGAACCACAATCTAGCCTCCACCATTTTAAGATACTTCAAGCCTGTTTCATTAACAGGCTTTCTTTTTTCAGAGAAGGGAATTCCAAAAACTTCACCCCAACCTTTTAACCAGCCGCCGAAGTCATAGTTGGTTTTGCGCAAATACTCAAAGCTCCACATAAAGGCGGTTGAAAAGAAATAGATCATGGGCAGATATTTGTATGCCACTTTGCTTTTATTCACCCACATGCCGCGCAGCTTTTCTTTTTTGGTTTGCCGGCCCAATGGCGATTCCTTGTGCAGAATGATCACCCGGTCGTCATACACAATATCGAACCCCGCATCGATGGCGCGATAGCTGAGATCGTATTCTTCCATCCCATAAAAGAAGTTGGTAGGGTAGTAGCCGGTCTTTTCAAAAATATCGCGGTGAATGGCATGGGCGCAGCCTACAAAATACCCGGTTTGAAAATGGTGCCAGTTTTTACGCCGCTCGAATTGTTTATGCGGGAAGGCGGTTATTTGAAGTTCACCGGTAGAATGGTAATATACCTTGAAGGAAATAATACCAGTGGGGCGGTTGGTTTCTACCTGCGGCTGGTTGAATATCTCCTTTATGTAATGCAATGCATCGAGGTTTTTGAACAGCGCATCGTCATCGAGAAATACCAGGTATTGGGCCGTGCTTTTTTGAATGGCGAAATTGCGGCCTCGCGAAACGCCCAGGTTCTCATCTGCCATATAATAGCGGAAGGGAATTTGTGGGTGTTGTTGAATAAACGACTCCAGTGCCGAATACGATTCCGTGCTTTTGTTATTTACAAAAATAACCTCGCTGCACAGGGTGGTAACATCCTGCAGCTGGCTGATGTTTTGCGCCAGTTCCAGCGCATCTTCGGGCCGGTTATAGGTGATGATAACTATAGCTATTCCGTTATTTGTATTGGGTGCTGTCATAATCTGGTACAAAAGTAAAATGTCGAAGTGTTATTCCTTCGACATTTTACTTTCATTATTTGATATTCAATATTACTTTTTGTCATTAGCCAGTTGCGAGCGAACCGCATAGCCAATATAACCTAACAACAGCAGGAATACCAGCCATGCGGTGATGGCGGTAATGGTGCTGCCGGTGTGGTATACGGCAGGTTCAAACTTAAATTCTATACTGTGTTTGCCGGCTGGTATCAGCATGGCGCGCAACACATAGTTTGCTTTGGCTATAGGCGTTTCCTTGCCATCGATATATGCATGCCAGTCTTTATAATAGATCTCGCTAAACACGGCCACATGCGGTGCACTGCTGTTGCTTTCGTATTTAACGTTCTCATTATCGAAGGCCGTTTGTTTAATAGTAGCACTGCTATCGGCGGCAACGGCGCCGGTCAGTAGTGATTCGAACTTTTTATCAACGATTGCTTCAGCAGCCGGGTTGAAATTGTTCAGGGCCGTCATTTCCTCAATAGGGCCGTTCACATATCTTACTTTATTTACAAACCAAACATTACCTAATGCATTGGGGTTTGGTACCGCTGCAGCTCCCTGCTGGTCGCGCTCAATAAAGTATTTAACGTTAAGCATGTTCAGCACAGCCGGATTGGTAGAGCGATACAGCTGGTGCTCCATCAGGTCGTCATAAATACCTAAACGGGCAGGGTGATAACCACCAATTGATTTATGGTGGTACGACGTACGTGAGTCTTCAGCATACGGATTACGTGATGTATTGTTCAGTACCCTGAAATTGGGGTCTTTATCCTGCAATATTTTTTGGTCGGCAGGTGAAAGCGGAAACTCTGAAGCTTCATAACTTTCTTTGCTGCCAAAATTGAATTTGTTCAGGTAGTTACTGTCGAACGTAAGCAGGTCGATGGCAGTAAGCAGGCCAACACCGGCCAGCATAACAAGCGCGTTCACTTTTTTCTGAATGAACAGGAAAATAAGTCCCATGGCCAGTAGTACAAAGATCAGCGAACGTACAATGGTGGCGCCAAAAGCACTCTGCCGGTCTTGACGCAGGGCGGTCACCAGACCTTTAGCTGCGGCGGTATTGTTGCCGGTCTTTTGTACAAAATCTTCATAAATGCCATTGTCTACCTGACCGGGATACTTATTGTTGAACTCATTGATGGCCTCCCGTGTAAGGTTTTTTTGGTCGCCACTTATGAGTTGGTTGAATGCAGTGGTACGTTGTTTATTCTCGTTGCTGTAATCGGAAGTAAAATACCAGGCAGTGGTGAGAACGAACACGGCGCCGATGATCATGGCTGCCAGCTTAACTTTTTTCAGATCGATGATGGTATCTGAAACCAGTTTTTCCAAACCTAATGCGGCGCCAATGGGCAGCATTAGGCCGGTAATTTCAAGCGCCATGGTAGGCACGCGGAATTTATTGTAGAAAGGAAGATAATCGAACAGAAAATAGTTGAACGAAGGGAAGTGTTTACCCAGGGCCAGTAAAATACCCAGTACGGCGGCTGTGAATATCCACCACTTATGTTTTCCATCGAGGTAAACCATTGAGAAAATGAACAGCATACAAACGATGGCGCCCAGGTAAATGGGGCCAACGGTGAATGGCTGATCGCCCCAATATAAAGAACCGCTGGTACCCATCGTTAACTGGCCGGCCTGGTCTTCAGGAACACCTAGTTTTTCTGTAAGTTGTTTATGGAAATTAGAGTTCTCGTCGAGTTTTGGGTACATGTCGTAGTCGCCATCGCGCTCTGCATAGTGAGAGCCGTAGCCTTTAACACCCGGGAACATCAGCGTCAGCGATTCATCCCAACCATAGCTCCATTGAAACGCGTATTCTTTGCTAAGGCCTTTTGTTTTATTGCCCTGTACAACATCGTGTTTATTCTGATTGTCGGGCATTACCAGCTGGCCGGCGCGTTTAGATTCTTTCGAATAATCGTACACGGTGAGTAAGGTAACAGCATTGGTAGCAACACCAAGAATAACGGCCGCTGCGGTAATACCAATGGCTTTTAATGGCAATATGGCCTTTCCGGCGCGAATACCTTGTATAAGGAAGAACAACGACATAATGCCGATGATCATGAACATGTAATAAGAGATCTGCTGGTGACCCTGTGTAATTTGAATACTGGAGAACAGGGCAGTAACAATGAAGCCACTGATATACTTTTTATCGAACAGCAGTAACACGCCTGCCAGTACGGCCGGCGTATAAGCCAGCGCCAGCATTTGGGTATCGTGCCCTGCGGTTATAAATTGCGGGAAGGTTGAACTATAAGCAAATGCCAAACCGCCAATAACAGCCACCCAGGGCCGAACACGCAATACCATGCACAGGAAGTAGAACGAAATACAGGCCAGGAAGAAAATATTGATAGGCTTGGGCAATCCCAATTGAAACACACGATCTACATAACCCAGGGGATTGGGCGGGCCATCCATTGCTACCTGGTAACCGGGCATACCGCCATACATATTGGTTATCCACAATGGAAAACGGCCATGCTTTTCTTTATATTCGAACGACTGGTGGCTCATGCCCTGCCAGTTTACAATATCACCTTGCTTCATCACAGAGTCGCTTTCAAGCGCTGGTTTACAGAAGATAAGGGCTACTACCAGAAAGATAGCAACGGATATCAGATGTGGCATTACCTGTTGCCAGAGTGTTTTCTTCATTATTGCAAATAATTAATAGTTGGGCAAAATAATGCAATTTTACAGCAAGTTGACTATATGCAAAGTTTAATATTTTTCTGTCGGGTGGCTTTTATTTGTAATGTTTGCTTCGTGTTGGTGTGGGTAATGCGTTATTACCCTGTATTGGAGGAAGGACGGCCATCAGACGCTGTTTCGCTGGTTTTAATTTTGGGGATTTTGTTCGCTACCGTGCTGAATATAGCCGTAAACCTGTTCATACTGGTGTTTATATTGCAACGCAAACCGGTTTTAAAGAATTTCCCGGGATGGCTTATTATTGCTAATTTTCTCATTTTATTGCCCCAGATAATACTTATTTTAAGATGATCCAAGCTATAATTAAGGATAAACCGACCCGGCTCTTTGTGTTTTTCAGCGCTTTCTTTGTAGCCAATGCCCTTATTGCCGAAAGCATAGGCACCAAACTGTTTTCCCTGGAAAAACTAATGGGTGTGGCCCCGGCCAACTTTACGTTATTTGGCCAAAGCGGACTGGCATTTACCCTTACCTGCGGGGTTTTGTTGTGGCCATTGGAGTTTATCATGACCGATATTATTAATGAATATTATGGCCCCAAGGCAGTACGCCGCATAAGTATAATTGCCGTTATACTTATTTCATATGCCTTCCTGATGTATTACCTCGCCATTCATGTACCGGCAGCCGATTTTTGGATCAATAGCGGAAAAGAAAGAGGCATTCCCAATATGCAAAGCGCTTTTGATGGCATCTTTGGCCAGGGTATGCGTATTATAGTAGGTAGTTTAACGGCCTTTTTGGTAAGCCAGCTGGTTGATGTGACCGTTTTCCATAAAATAAAGAAACGTACCGGCGACAAACATATCTGGTTGCGGGCAACCGGTTCAACCGTAGTATCACAGCTGGTTGATAGTTACATTGTGTTGTTCATTGCTTTTTCGGGCATCTTTACCTGGCAACAGATATTGGCCATTGGTATTATGAACTATATCTACAAATTTGTAATGGCCCTTGTACTTACCCCCGTTATTTATTTGGTTGAACGCAGAATTGAGAAATATTTTGGGCCTGAACTCACCAAGAAGATGAAGCTTTCGGCAATGGGAGTTGAAAATGAATAGTAATGAGTTGCAGGTTACAAGTTGCAGGTTGCAGGGGTTAAATTTTCGCGAAGCCTGAGAATCATCAGCATTCTGCAATAGCGCCCTGTAACCTGTACCCTGAAACCTGTAACAGTTTCGGGGTACAAATTAAGTTTGTTACAAAGTAAGTGTTCGCTCCATAACATAGTCTACCATAAAGTACCCTTTACCAATATCAATATCTTCTTCTTTAGTTACTTCAAATCCTAACTTCTCGTAAAAGAAGCGGGCTTTGTTCTGGCGGTTTACGTTTAGTCTGAGGGTATGAATGCCTTGCGTGCGCAGTTGGCTTACAATATGATCTATTAATTGTTTGCCAATGCCCTGGCCTTGTGTTTTTTGATGCACATATATTTTATGCAGTTTACTAACGCCGGGTTCAACGGTTGAATAAGCGGCAAAAGCCACGGGCTCGCCATCTTCCTGTTCTACAATTAAAAAAGTATGCTGCTGGTGCTGCATTTGATTGCGCAGTGCGGCATTGTTGTAAATAAGATCGAGCATATACTCCAGCTGCTCTGAAGAAAGAATATCGCCATAGGTGCCCGGCCATATTTCGCGGGCCAGTTTTTCAACTGTTGTAAGGTCATCGGCATTTGCCAATCGAATTGTTACCATAAGCCGCAAAAGTACTATACTTCGGTGATTGAGCTATCGCTTTTATGATAGTGCTGGCGCGAAAGCTCCTCATGCAGCCTTATCGATCGTATGGAAATGCGGATGGCAATGTACCACATTACCAGCGCGCCGCTGATAAGTAACCCGTTCGATACATGTTTTGTAACCTGGTAATTATTCTGCAGCAATAAAAAGAAGTCGAAGGCGCCATGAAAAAAGATGGCCAGCAGCAATCCTTTAATAAAATGTTGGATGGTGCCGCGCCTGCGCGGGAGTTTGTCGAATTTGGCAAGGCCTACATGATAACCCATCAGCACGGCAAATGCGCCATGCGAGGGCACTGATAAGAACATACGCAGAATGCCGGTTTGAAAACCAAATTCCAGCACATAACCTATATTTTCGAGGGTGGCAAACCCCATACTGATCATTATGGAATAAATAATACCGTCGAAAGGTTCGTTAAAGGCTTTATTACGATAGGCATAGTACCGCAGCATAAGGTATTTGCAGCCTTCTTCACTGCCAGCTACAACAATGAATGATAATAAAATGAAATACAAGATGGTGAAACCGGGGAAATATTGGTTTAGCTCATGCTTTAATTTTGTTTGTATAAAAATAGCCGGCACTGTGGCAAGCGCGCCTAACAAAAAGGAGATCAATAAAGGCTTCAGCGGTTCCCGGTCATATTTATCCCTTGAATAAATATACAAAGTAATAGCAGCGCCGGGAGCTACAGCCAGAGCTAATAACGAAAGCATGTGTTTCTAATATGTTTTTTCCTTTCAGGGGATAACGGAACGTGGTACGGGTTAAATATACAACTTCAGGTACACTTTTCTATAAATGAATGTTTGGGGTGCTGGTTGGCAATCGGCAAACGTGAAACGTGAAACGGCAAAGTCCTATACCCGGGACTCATAATAATTTTACGTCTCCGCCGACGAACGGCTAAAGGCAGGCTGCCAAATAGTGAAGATGAAAACAGTTATGAGTCTTGAAATTGAGCCTTTCACGTTTCATCCGCCAGCTGGCGGACCGTTTCACGTAAAGTGACTGTCGAATAAATTATCTGCATATAGAAAAAAGGATTTATTTTCAGGTTTATAACCAAGGCCCGGTGTATCTGTACGTACTTTATAATACTTTCTAATGAGAAAACTTTTGCTATTAGCTTGTTGTTTGCCGGTGATAAATAATTTGCAGGCGCAGCAATTTGGTGGTCATCCTCCTTCTACAAAATGGAACCAGATAAATAACGATACCATACGGGTTATTTTCCCGGCGGCACTGGGTTTGGAAAAACAGGCCGCCGATGTTGTTACCACCGTTCAAAAGCTGGGGGTACAAACATCCTCCACCATTGGCGACCGGGTGCGCAAGATCAGTATTGTGATGCAGCCACGCACCACTATCTCCAATGGCTATGTGTCATTAGGGCCCTGGCGCAGCGAATTCTATCTAATGCCGCCGCAAAGCGCCTTCGACCTGGGCACCTTGCCCTTTTCGCATTCGCTGGCATTACACGAATACCGGCACGTACAGCAATACAATAATTTCCGCAAGGGGCTTTCGCGGGTAGCCTATTATTTGTTTGGCCAGGAAGGGTTGGCCATGGTAAATAGCGCCGCCATACCCAACTGGTTTTGGGAAGGCGATGCCGTATACCAGGAAACGCTTAAAAGCCGCCAGGGCAGGGGACGAATGCCCTTCTTTTTTAATGATTACCGCTCGTTATGGCTGGCCAATAAAAATTATTCATGGATGAAGTTGCGCAACGGCTCGCTGCGCGATTTTGTACCCGATCATTACCGCATGGGTTTTATGCAGGTGGCTTACGGTCGTGAAAAATATGGCGCCGATTTCTGGAAAAAGGTCACCGATGATGCAGCCCGGTATAAGGGTTTGTTCTACCCCTGGCAACATGCTATTAAAAAGTACAGCAATACAAATTACCGCACCTTTCGCCAGAATGCGTTTAAATATTTTCAATCGTATGTTGATACCAGCCGGGGCGATGCCGTTAGCCAATGGGCCAGCAATCAAAACCATTTTGCCGGAGACGAGGAATTTCCGCAATGGATAAGCGATAATACGGTGGTACTGGTTAAAAGCAGTTATAAAAAAATACCGGCGTTCTATTTACGTAATATCAGCAGCGGCGAAGATACCCGCCTGCGTACAAAAGATATTTCGCTCGATAATTACTTTTCTTACCGTAATGGCAAAATTGTATATGCCGCTTACGAATCTGACCTGCGATGGAACTGGAAAGATTATAGTGTACTGAAAGTGCTTGACGTAAAAACCGGTCAGCAACAAACCCTCACGCATCATTCGGCTTATTTTGCGCCCGATATTTCGGCCGACGGCAAAAGCATTGTGGCTGTAGATGTGCAGCCCGGTGGTGTTGCTACGCTGCATATTGTTGATGCAACATCTGGCGCTGTGCTGAAAAAACTGCCTAACCCGAAACAGTTGTTTTATAGCCAGCCAAAATTTTATAACCAACAACAGGTGGTTGCGGCGGTAAGGGCCAATGATGGTACCAATACGCTGGGGCTGGTAAACATCAATGATGGATCGGTTGAAGAATTGTTACCTTATTCAACACGTGTAATTGGGTTTCCGGCTGTACAGGGCGACACTATTACTTTTACTGCGGCCTGGAACCAGCGCGATGAATTGTTTGCGCTGGTAAATAAACAATTGTTGCTGTTGCCTACAACAGATAACAGGGGCACGGGAAATTATCAATTAAGTACTTTTAATAACAAAGCCATTTATTCGGCATTTACAGCTGCTGGTTATCACCTGGTGCAGCAAGCCGTTTCAAACAAAAGCTGGCAGCCGGTAAGCACTGACGATTTCACCGCTCCATTGTTTGAGTATTCATTGGGCGATTTAAAAAATGGACAACCATTGCCCGTTGATACCAGCCGCACGTACCCTATTAGCAGGTATCACAAGGCGTTTAACCTCATTAATTTTCACAGCTGGCGGCCTTATATTTCCGACCCCGATTATACATTTTCACTAATAGGGGAGAACGTGCTGAACACCTTACAAACGGAGATCTATTTCAATTACAATACCGATGAAAAGTATAAAGATGTAGGCGTTTCGGCCATTTATGGCGGCTGGTTTCCCTACCTGGTACTGGGTGTTGCAGAAACATTCGACCGTAAAGAATTAGATTCTCCTTTTAAAACCTGGAACGAGCTCAATGGCCGTTTCGGTTTACAATTGCCTTTTACTTTTAATGGCGGCCGTTTTTACCGTAGGTTAAATATTTCGGGTGGCATTAACCATCACCAGGTTAATTATACCCTTGCTTCAAAAACCAGGTTTGCCGATAAGCAATTTGAATTTGTTGACGGGTCGGTATCGTTTACCATGCAATCGCAGGTAGCAAAGCAGCATATTTATCCGCGGTTGGGTGTAAGCCTGTTGTCAAGGTTTCGAACTATCGTTTCTAATTACAGCGGTTACCAGTGGTTAACGAACGGCTATCTGTACCTGCCCGGTGTGTTCCCGACGCATAACCTGGTGTTCAATGCCGCGTATCAAAAACGTGATACGCTTACCGATTATAGCTTCGGTAGCAGCTTCCCCACATCGCGCGGGTATTTTGGCATTAATAGTTTTGTGTTTCCTGAAATGTATAAGTTAGGTGTGAATTATCATATGCCATTGGTGTACCCCGATTTTGGCATTGGTAACATTGTTTACTTTCAGCGGCTTCGGGTAAATGGATTTTTTGATTATACCTACCTGAAATACTTAAGGCCAAAACAAAGCATTAATGATCTGGAATTGAAATCTGCCGGCGCAGAGTTATTCTTCGATACCAAATGGTGGAACGAATACCATGTAAGCTTTGGCATCAGGTATAGCCGGCTTATTGATGTTGATCGCAGAATAAGGCTGGATCCTAATCAATGGGAGTTTATATTACCTATTAACCTGCTTGGCAGATAGCGTTTTGCCTGGTTGAATATAGAACTAAGCCCAAAGCCTAAGGCCTAAAGCTAAAAGCGAATACAAATGCTCACACCTGTATTTGCCTTCGGCTTTCAGCTTTAGGCTTTATGCTCATTGCTAATTTCTAAAAAGCCGGAACTGTACTCGAATGCTTCTTAAAAAGCCACTTATTAGCTTTATACATTAACCATGCACTTCCCGCACCAATAACGGCGCCGGCCAGTACATCGGTGGGGTAGTGAACACCCAGGTACATACGGCTATAGCCAACTGATGCGGCATAGGCAAATGCCGGAACGGCTACATACCATTTGGGGTATGCCAGGTATAATGAAGTGGCGGTAGAAAATGCTACTGAGGTATGTCCTGAGGGAAAAGATGGATCACGTCCGCTACCCTTTGCATTAAGCGCGGGATTTGTAATATACGGCCGGGTGCGTTTAACAGAATACTTCAGGCCATAGGTTATGAAAGTGGAGGCCAGGGCCGATTCTGCCAGGTACAGGCTCTTCTGCAAAGTAGTTCTATTATTGTCAATAAGACCTACTGCTGCTACAGTAGCGGGTACCAGCACCGATATCAACTGTGTGTTGTCTGAGATGCCCTGCATGACCCTGGTAGCGCCCGGGTTACGGCTCTCCATCAATCGCATCAGCATTCGCTGATCAAAATTCATTTTTTGGGCCTTGCACGACGGTTTAAAATAACAAAAGCACACCGCAAACAGCAGCGTGCTTTTGAAAATATATGAAACCGTTGATGTCTTGTTAGAGGTTTTTGAGGCTATCTTCGATAGCTCTGATCTTTTCTTCAGCATCCAGTTTTTTCTTTTGCTCTAATTGAACGACATCTGGCCTTGCAGATTGTACGAACCTTTCGTTACTTAACTTTTTGTTAACTGATTCAAGGAACTTCTTGTAGTAGTCCAGGTCCTTTAACAGCTGTTCTTTTTGAGCACTATTATCTACAGGGTGTTCAGTTTCAATATAGAATTTATCCTTACCGATCACCGCTGTAATGGTTTGTACTACAGGTTCTGTCACAAAAGAAATTTGCTCAATATTTACCTGTTTTTTCAATACGTCTTCAATGGCTTTGAACAGCTCATTGTTTTCGCCTTGTATATACAGTTTTATTGGGTCTTTTGTTTTTATCTGGTTCTTTACCCGAACATCGCGTAAACCTGTAATGGCGTCAATCAGTAATTGACCTTCGTGCAATACAACTGTATCAAATGGCTGCGGCGCCGTAAATTGTTTTACGCACAGGTCTTCGGTGCGGGGGGCCAGCAAATGGTATATTTCTTCTGTAACAAACGGCATGTAAGGATGCAGCATTTGCATCAGTTCGGAAAAGAACTCAACCGTTTTGTCGTATACACCCTTGTCAATAGGCTGCTCCATCGGCGGTTTAACCCACTCAAGGTAATAGCTACAGAAGTCGTCCCAAATAAGAGAGTAAAGTGTTTTTAATCCTTCGCTGAGTTTGAAATCTTTATAATGTTGTTCAATTTCTGCTTTGGCTGCCTGCAGTTTGTTCTCGAACCAGGTTACGGCAAATGGCGTTACGCCGCTTGCAGTTGGGCTAACCTTGGCTTCAAACATTTTCACCAGCTTCAGGGCGTTCCAGAATTTGTTATTGAACTTGCTGCCCTGTTCAGGGGAAGTTTCATCAAATAACAGGTCGTTACCCGCGGGTGATGAGATCATGATACCGAAGCGAACGGCATCGGCGCCAAATTTGTCGATCAGCATCAGCAGGTCGGGTGAGTTACCCAGCTGCTTACTCATTTTACGGCCCAGTTTATCGCGCACCATACCGGTGAAGTACACATCGCTGAACGGTTTTACGTCCATATACTCCATGCCGGCCATGATCATGCGGGCTACCCAAAAGAATATAATGTCCTGACCGGTTACCAGTACCGAACCAGGGTAGTAATAATTTATATCGGGGTTACCGGGGTGGGTAACGCCTTTGAACACTTCAATAGGCCATAACCAGCTGCTGAACCAGGTGTCGAGCACGTCATCGTCCTGGCGAAGCGGGTGTTTTGTGTAGGGAGAAGTTTCGGTTGAGCCTACCTGCGAAGCGGTATTTTCGGCCCACAGGCGAACAGCTTCTTCTTCGGTTTCTGCTACATAACAATTACCGTTATCATCGTACCAGGCAGGTATACGCTGGCCCCACCAAAGCTGGCGGCTGATACACCAGTCTTTTACATTTTCTAACCAATACTTATAAGTGGCCATGAATTTATCGCCGGGGTGAATTTTTACTTCACCGCTGGTTACGGCGCCCAGGGCTTTATCGGCCAGGGAGCGCATGGTCACAAACCATTGGGTTGAAATACGGGGTTCTACCACGGCGAGGCTGCGTTGCGAAAAGCCAAGGCGGGTAGTGTATTCTTCTTCTTTTACCAGCAGACCTTGTTCTGCCAGCATTTCCACTACTTTTTTGCGGGCCTCAAATCGGTCCATACCAACGCAAACCTGTGCGGCTTCGTTAAGTGTACCGTCTTCGTTGAGGGTATCAATTACCTGCAGGTTATGTTTCAACCCCAGGTTGTAGTCGTTAATATCGTGTGCAGGCGTAACTTTCAGCGCACCGGTACCAAATGCGGGATCAACATATTCGTCGAATATTACCGGAACGGCGCGGTTTACCAGCGGAACGATCACTTTTTTGCCTTTGAGGTGGGCAAAACGTTCGTCGGTAGGGTTAACGCAAACGCCACTGTCGCCCATAATGGTTTCGGGGCGTTGGGTAGCGATGGTAACAAAGTCGGCCGATGGTTTTCCATCTTCACCTTGTACGGCATATTTTACGTAATACAGTTTACCCTGAACTTCTTTATACTCCACTTCCTCATCGCTGAGGGCGGTTTTAGCGGCGGGGTCCCAGTTGATCATACGGGCGCCGCGG
This sequence comes from Niastella sp. OAS944, assembly GCA_024809215.1. GTDB lineage: Bacteria > Bacteroidota > Bacteroidia > Chitinophagales > Chitinophagaceae > Niastella. The sequence continues at coordinate 98,406 of JANUBW010000006.1, forward strand.
TAGATCATTTTTTTATTGTACAGGTCAACAAATACCTTGATAACGGCTTTGTAGTAGTCGGGGTCCATGGTAAAGGAAACCCGGTCCCAGTCAACACTACAACCCAGTTTTTCAATTTGGTGGTAAATGATGCCGCCGTATTTTTCTTTCCACTCAAAAGCATGTTTGAGGAACTCCTCACGGGTGAGATCGCTTTTTTTGATGCCTTTTTCCTTTTCGAGCATTTGCACCACCTTGCTTTCGGTGGCAATAGAGGCGTGGTCGCTGCCGGGTACCCAGCAGGCGTTGAAGCCGCTCATGCGGGCTTTACGCACCAAAATGTCCTGCACCGTTTCGTTAAGGGTATGGCCCATGTGAAGTACCCCGGTAACGTTGGGTGGGGGTATCACCACGGTGAACGGTTTACGCTCATCGGGGGTGCTGTTGAAATATCTTTTTGATTTCCAATGCTTACTCCATTTGTCCTCCACCGCTTCGGGCTGATAATTCTTGCTTAATTCCATAGATTTTGTAATCTGCTTTAAGGGAGTGCAAAGGTAGTTAATTTGCTGATGTGCTAATGTGCCAATGTGCTAATGGAAGAAGGAATACCGTTGTAAAAGGGGCATGATAACAGTTACCGGTCGCCGGTTACCAGTTGCCGGGGAAATACAGGTTGCATGTTTCAGGTTGCATGTTTCAGGTTTCAGGATTGTAGATAGGCTGGGAGTGGTATGTACAATTGAAAAGGTGCCGGATACCGGTTACCAGTTGCCTGGGAAATACAGGTGAGAAATAGCCGGAGGGCTGAGGGAAAAGCCCGGAAACCGGTGCCCGGTAACCGGAAACAGCTTGTTTGGATCACCAAGGAAGAAACATTCACGAAGTCCCTGCAACTTGAAACCTGTAACCATAAAAAAAGCACCCCGCTTTCCGCAGAATGCCTACAAAATGAATCTCACTCCAATATCATACCGTTTGGAGATACCGGAAAGCTTTTTGTGTTTCAGTAAGGTAGTTGTTAGTAGCAATTATGCATACCAATACAGGTATGTGAGCAACATAATAAAGCTCAGAAAACCTATTGCCATTAATGCAACTTTACCGTTTTCGCTTAGATGGAAATGATGCGATGACTTTTTCATACGCTACGTTTTTTGTTTTAATTGTTAAGTATACGTAGTACGATCATATGCAATCGGTCTTCACAGGCTTACGAAGTAAAGGGTGTGTCTAAAGTAACTAAAGCCGTGGTGATTCAGGAAGGATATAAACCAATTAGAGTTTAGTGCCAGGCATTCGTTGATAGCCAATACAAAAATAGTGTACAGTTGTTAATACTGCAAATTCCGGCGTTAAAAATGTGAAAAAAACGGGGGTAAGAAGGGGTGGAAAATACACATTTAAGGGTTGAAAACTATGACGTTATAACTTTAACGTTAGGGCAGGTAAACAAGGTAGGAAAAAAGATGTTATAACGGTTCCGGAGTTGTTCACGTGAGTAATGAGTTAGGTGAAAAAGTATGAAGCACAAATATACTTACGATTATGGCTTTACCTTGTGCCCGCGGATCAGGAGGCAGATGGCTAAGCCAGTCGTTTGGTTTGCATGTGGCGGTTATCAATCGCAGGTTGCATCCAGGTATTTGTACTTCATACTTAAGAAACGCTCTTACAGAAATACAAAGAAATTACGCCTGTGTGAACCAGTAAGAAAACAGTACCAGTGCAGTGAAGAACAATACTACTACAGCTACAACGGTGCGTTTTTCTCCTGATTGATGCAAGTTGAATTTTTGCATAGCAACGGATTTTTTGAGGTTTAACAATGCGGGTTCGGATTAAACACTCATGGGGTAGGATTATAGAAAACAGCTTATAACCAGTTAGTTATGGCTTAACATTGGCTCATTTACTGTTCGGCCGGTGTTCGTTCGTTCTTTTGTAACTTTACGATTAATCTATGTACGCTATCGTTGATATAGAAACTACCGGCGGGTACGCTGCCAATAACGACATAACCGAGATCGCTATTGTGTTGCATGATGGACAATCTGTGGTAAACCGGTTCGAAAGCCTGGTAAGGCCTGTGCGTACCATTCCTTATTATATTCAGGTGTTAACGGGCATTTCGAATGAAATGGTTGCCGAAGCGCCTTCGTTTGAAGAGCTGGCGCCGCAATTATTTGAGTTGTTGAATGGAAAGATCTTTGTGGCCCACAATGTAAATTTCGACTACTCCTTCCTGAAACATCATTTTTCAGCGGCAGGATTTGAGCTTACGCTCAATAAATTATGTACTGTTCGCCTGTCGAAAAAAGTTTTTCCTGGTATCCCTTCTTATAGTTTGGGTAACCTTTGCCGTTATTTCGGTATCACAATACAAAACCGGCACCGGGCCGGTGGCGATGCCGATGCTACCGTTCTGTTGCTGGAGCATTTGCTGCAAAACAATGCCGAACCGCATATTCAGCAGTTTATAAAACGAGGTGCAAAGGAACAATCGCTGCCGCCGAATTTACCTAAGGAGCAGGTTGATAAATTACCGTATACGCCCGGGGTTTATTATTTCCATAATCAAACCGGTAAGGTTATTTATGTGGGCAAGGCCAAGAACCTGAAGTACCGTGTAAGCAGTCATTTTACGCATAACGGATCGGGTAAACAACGGCAGGATTTTTTACGGAACATTTACAGTATAACTTATCAAACCTGCAGTACAGAATTGATGGCTTTTATTCTTGAAAGCGTGGAGATTAAACGGTTATGGCCTCAATTCAATAACAGCCAGAAACGGTTTGCGCATACATTCGCATTGTATATGTTTGAAGACAGCAGTGGTTATATGCGGCTGGCTATTGATAAAAAGAAGAAACATATGGTACCGTTGTATACCTTCAACCTGTTGGTTGAGGGTCACCGGCTCGTTAATAAACTAATTGAACGGTTTAACCTGTGTCCTAAATTGTGTTTTATGCAAACGGCGCCGGGGCCTTGCACCAGTACAGGTGAAACCGTTTGTTTAGGCGCATGTGAACATAAAGAGGCCGTTGATACTTACAACGAAAGAGTACAACAGTCGCTGCAATGGCTGGAAGAATGGTTGCCCACTTTTGCTGTGGTTGATACAGGTAACGAGCGCGATGAACATAGTTGCATTTTAATGGAAAAAGGCAAGTTTTATGGAATGGGAAATATTCCTGCAGGCGTTGGAATTACCAATAGGGAAGAATTGAAAACCTATCTTACACAGTATCCTGAAAATGATTATATCAGAGGGCTGGTGTATCAGTATGCTGAGCGGCATCCTGGTAAGAAAGTTTCTTTCTGACGGCAATCAGCTGCTGCAAAGAAACCCTTGTCAACTTGTTAACCTGTTAACTTGTCAACTCCTTTGTCAACTCTATCACCATTATCAACTTTTCAACTCCCCGTCAACTCGTAAACATTTTTAACTTTCCATTCAGTAATTACTATAAAAGAAACGTACATTATCAAATTATCGAATTATCACATTTGCTAATTTGCTTTTTGGTACTAAACTTGTAAAATATTTGCCGGTAAATAAATAACCCACACTATGAAAAGACGCAATCTGTTATTATGCTGTTTGCTTGCAGCAGGGTGTCGTGAGACAGCACCCAACAATGAAGCAAAAGCGGCGGCTGAAAAACCTGCTGCTGTTGAAGCGCCGCCTGCAGTAAAAATTCCGCTCAACCGTACAACGGTAAACAAAGAGCCTGTAGCGGAGCACAAAGAAAAAACCGAGAACCCGTTAAACGACTGGTATTTCTCTGTTAAAGTGTATGAAACGCCAAAGACTTTTGATTACGTAATGAAATGTAAGTATGAAGAGTTGGAGGGCGACGATACATTGCACCTGCCTGATATGGGTACGGAGCCAAAACCCGTAATTAAAAAAGGGGATGAAAAATACTCCTGTATTGTTGGTTTTATGGACAACAACAATCAGTTTCGTGAGTATAAGAAAGTGTATATAAAGAATGATCAGTTAAAGGTTACTTCGTTAAAACATTATTCTGTGGCTACTTATTCAAAATAAAGTTGCTCAAAAGTTGACTGGTTAACTCGTTAACCAGTCAACTAAATTAACTATTCAATAAGCTTCTGCAATAGCTGAACAAAATCTTCTCTCGCTATCATTTGAGCGCCCAGGCTTTCTAAATGTTCGGTATAAACCTGGCAATCGATCAGTTGAACATCTTCCTGTTGTAATTGCTGCACGTAACTAATGAAGGCATATTTGCTGGCGTTACTCACTTTGCTGAACATGCTTTCACCAAAGAAAACTTTTCCCAAACGAATTCCATACAAACCGCCCACCAGTTCATCGTTCTCCCAAACTTCTGCGCTGTGCGCAAAACCCAGCCGGTGTAAACGAATGTAGGCGTCCTTCATTTGATTGGTGATCCAGGTGCCGTTTTGTCCGGGCCGGTCAATGCTTTTGCAATTATTAATTACATCGGCAAATGCTTTATTGATGGTAAAGGTGAATACTTCGCGTTTAAGTAATTGTTTCATGCTTTTGCTCACCTTCAGGGTAGCAGGGGTAAGAATGAAGCGTGGATTGGGGCACCACCAAAGTATATGTTCACCTTCGTACCAGGGAAAAATACCCTGGCGATAGGCCAGTAATAAACGTTCGGTTGAAAGATCGCCGCCAACAGCCAGCAATCCATCTGGTTCGGCCAGGTGAACAGGAGGAAAAATTATCTCGTTATCCAAAGCAAATAGAGGCATTCCGGGCGTGGTTGGTTGCCGTAAAAATAATAAAAAGAGAAATGTAAGTGTAAGCCTTAAGGCAAGGAGGCAAGCAAAGGTTAGTAAGAATATACCAGCAACTTAGGCCAGTACTTCAAGTGTTGCGCCAATGCCACGGTCGGTGATGGCATCGCATTGGGGTTTTAGCTCATCATAAGAGCCTTGTTTAACGGCATATTTGCCCTGGAAATGGATGATGTATGCGCATTGTTCCGCCTGTTCGGTAGAATGGCCGCACACTTCAACCAGGGTTTCAATAACCCATTCAAATGTGTTCACCTCATCGTTCCATACAATCAAACTGTATGGCTCTTCCGTTGTAGTGAGCACATCGGTTTCCTCTTCATAATGTGGTTTTACTGATCCGTCAAAAGCCATATACTATGGTTTAATCCGTTACAAATTTATAAAAATACCTGGCGCATAGCAAGCTCTTTTATTGGTTTTTAAGAAAGGGTGTTTTTCACGTAAATGCTTCATTAAGAGTAAATAAAGTGTTGTAAATACAAAAAAGAGTAAATATGGGCCTGTTACACGGGTGTTTGCCATCGGGTAGTTTCACCACCGGGCCGGTTAAGCGGCATTGCAGCAAAATTGGTTGAATATAACAGGAATGGCTAGTTTTTGTTTGGTTTTGTAAGTAATTGAACAGTAGGAATAAGTTTGAAAAGAATGCATGTAAAGTTGTTGATGGTGATGTTTATTGAATTGTGCTGCTAAACAGGTTTGTTTTAGCAATGATTAAGTAATTCAAAGGCCTCATCAATCATTTTTCAAAGCATGTTGAACGAAATGCAAGGCCAACAACTTTAAATAGCGGGTGGGTTGGGTTGTTGTTATGCCTGTTTATGTTTTGAACCTTTAAACAGATCAATTAATGGGGCTTTATTGATTGTTTACAGGGTCAATTTTTAAAACCGGGCCATATTTTAACTGTAAATCAACCATTAAAACCATCAAATCACAATTTCGCGACGGGAATTTCAAATTCCCGTCGGGTTTTACGAATTACTGTAAGGTTTTGCAAATTCCTGTAAGGTTATCTGGTTTCCCGTAAGGTTTTACAAATTCCCGCAAGGTTTTTCAGATTCCCGAAGGGAAACGAGCTTTCCTTTCGGGTTTTGCGATTTTCCGAAAGCTTTTCGCTTTTCCTGAATGATTTTGCAAATACCTGGAAGGTTTTGCGATTACCTGTATGGTTTTGCAAATACCTGTAAGGTTTTGCAATTTCCTTTAGGGAAACGGGAATTCCCTAAAGATTTTACAAATAGTTGTAAAGTCAGTAATTTGTTTAAAGATCGTTGGAATACTTTCCAGTTTTGTATTGGCCGTAAAATGATTATTTTTAGCATGCATGACCCTTCAGCCCAACTCTTCCGACGTAAAACGATACACCTTCACCAGGGAAATTCTCAACGATCCTGTAACCGGTAACTCACGAAAACAACTGTGTTTATATAAGCTAATTGATGATAATGGAATCACGGCTGCGCAATTTTATTATTATGCTAAAGAACAGTTTATTGAAATTGAAGGTAAAAAACTTACAGTGTCGGTAAACGAGAAGATCTGGAAAAAGCCGCAATACCTGCTTATTGATCCTTCGAATAACCAGTTAGGGGAGTATACATTTATCGACAGCGAAATGCGTCTTTTCTGGCAGGATGTACCTACAGAGCCTAATGGCACCGTTACATTGGATAAAGCAGTTTATAATTTTCGACGAATTCCATCAGGTATTCCATCCGGGGAGTGTTTTAAATTCATGCTGTACGGTATTTATGGAGATACCTATGCGGAGTACACGCTAAAGGTTGATCAGCTTACCTGGTGGCAACGGTTTAATACGAATTATTATCTTCACAGTGGAACTATTGAAACCAATACCAGCAATGTAATGATCGTAGTTTCGGCATTTTACCTTATAGAAAAGGTTTTTGAAACGTTGCATGAAGCGGATAGTTGAATTACTGCTCCTTCTTTTTCCTCACCTTCGCCTTCATCTTATCAAAATCCTCAATAATACTATACCCGGGGTTCTCTACCGCATGCCCAAGCTCAATAAACAATCTTTTCAACCATTCATAGGCTTTATAATCCCCCTTTACATCAGGAATGTTTTCCGCAGTCATGTGCAAACACGTTAGGCAAATGTTCAGGATAGAGATCACTTTATCGTTCTTGTCGTAAAACACCAACGCGTCGCGGTAAACCGGGGCACACAAATAGCTCATAGATATTTCAATCTCTGTTTGCAGTATTTGTTTTATCCGCTCTGCAGTCGGGTGGTCTTTTTTGAACGTGCCGGTTCGTTTACTGCCAGGTTGAAACAGCCCTTCTTCTGTTGCGAAAGCATACATTGACAAAGTGCCGTCATCCTCGCGGTTAAACGACCAGGTTTCAACGAAATTGAGGTTGTTTATATAGAAAGCGGTATTCATACGAACAGGTTTGCTATTTCTGCTAATATAAGCCTCTTTTTTAGTTACATTTGTTACCAATACCATTTTCCCCTTTTTACCTGTTCCTTGCAACCACAACCCGTATAATTTTCGTGAGTAAGTTTTGATGACCGACCAACATAATCCCAAACTACTGCAACAGTACATGTTTTCCGTGCTCTTGTTTTGCGCATGGTTATGTACAGGAGTGAACGGCCTGGCCCAGGGGCGGCGCTTTACTCATTTATCAGTTGAGGATGGTTTGTCGCAAAGCTCCGTGATCTCCATAGTACAGGACAGCGCCGGTTTTATGTGGTTCGGTACCCGCAACTGTCTTAACCGCTACAATACCCGCTCGTTTCAGGTATACCGGAATATTCCCGGCGATACCAACTCCATCAGTTCAAACGATTATGTTTTTGCCTTGCTGCGCGATCGACGCAATCGTTTGTGGGTAGGTACACAACGCGGTCTTAACCTGTACCTGCCCCAAAAAGATGCCTTTGAACGCATGTTAGCCGATTCAACCCGCCCCGGCAGCATCAGTCAGATTTATATCAATTGTATTTATGAAGACCGTTCAGGTCGCATTTGGGTAGGCACTAATAATGGGCTTAACCTGCTGACCGGCGAAAACCCCGGCCGCTTCCAAAACTTTTTTCCCGGTGTTGGTATGAATGAAATACATGCCATTTGTGAAGATAAGCAGGGTGCATTATGGGTGGGCACGGCGGGCGGACTGGTTTGCATGAACTATAAAAATGGAAAAGCAAATTATACTTACTTTACGCATCAACCGAATGTAGCCGGCAGTTTGAGTTGTAATAATGTTTCTTCCATCGTTGAATGCAGGGGTGAGCTTTGGGTTGGCACCGAATGCGGCGGCCTCAATTTGCTCGATCGTAATACAAACAACTTTCAGCATTTTACCCATAGCAATCATACACCCGGCAGCATCAGCAGCGACATCATTCGAAAGATGATCGTTGATGAGTCGCAGAATTTGTGGATTGCAACCATCGACGGACTCAACTATTTTGAAACCGCCAACAGAGCATTTACGGTTTATCGTAACGATCCTGAAGACGCAGGTAGTTTGAGCAATAATTCTATTCGCGACCTGTATATCGACAAATATGGTTCATTATGGGTAGGCACAGTTTTCGGCGGTGTAAATGTAACCCATGCTATTGCAACCCCATTCACCATATACAAAACAAGCAGGCTGGTGAACAGCATTAGCAGTAACGTCGTAAGCGCCATTACCGCCGATGAAAAACAAAACTTATGGATAGGCACCGAAGCAGAAGGGCTTAATTACTTCGATTGCCAGCGAAATACTTTCATTCATTATAAGAACGACCCTGCTGACCCGCGCAGCCTTAGCCGCAATTTTATAAAAGCTATTTATAAGGATAAGCAAAATGTAATGTGGATTGGCACCTACGATGGCGGGTTGAACCGTTTTAACCCTGCCACAAAAACCTTTACGCATTACCGGCATAATGCCGATGACAGCACGTCTCTTTCGGGCGATAACATAATTTGCATGGGCGAAGATAGCCGGGGCCGTTTTTGGGTGGGCGCTTATGGTAAAGGGTTGAATTTATTTAACCGCGAAACAGGGCGCAGCGAAAACTTTACCACCCATCCTGCTTCGCGTTTTCGCATCAGTAGCAACTGGGTGCGGTTGGTATATGAAGACCGCCATAAAAATCTTTGGGTAGGTACTGCCCATGGCCTAAACGTATTACCGCCCGGCGAACAACGTTTTACCTGGTTCTATAAACAACCGGGAAATAAGGATAGTCTGAACTCTGATTATATCAACTGCATGTTGGAAGACAGTAAGGGCAGAATATGGATCGGCACCTATGATGGCGGACTGAGTTTATACCATCCCAATACACAATCATTTTCTACCTACACCATGCAAAACGGATTGCCGGGTAATAATGTACGCGGCATTCTCGAAGATGAGCAGGGATACTTATGGTTGAGCACCGAGAATGGCCTTTGCCGTTTCAATGGCAATAAGGGCCAGGTATTGAACTATAATATTTTCGATGGCCTGCCGGGTAATGAGTTTAACTATAACAGTTATTACCGCGATGCGAACGGGCAATTCTTTTTTGGCGGCTTTACCGGTATGGTAAGTTTTTATCCGCAACAAATGCGGGTAAACGAAAGTATACCGCCTGTTGTGTTCACTGGTTTGAAGTTGTTCAATAAGCCCGTAGGTATACGCGATGAAAGCGGTTTGCTCCAAAGCGCTATGTCGTATACCCGGCGCATTGATTTTGCAGCGGCACAAAACATCTTCACTATTGAGTTTGCCGCACTTAATTATATAAAATCGGGTAAGAACCGCTACGCGTATAAGTTAGATGGTTTTGAAAAGGATTGGAACATTGTTGATAATCCTGCTGCAACTTATACCAACCTGCCATCGGGACGATACACTTTTTTGGTTCGCGCCAGTAACAACGATGGTGTTTGGAACAATGAGCCGGCGCGTTTGGAAATTGTAGTGCATCCGCCATTATGGAAAACCTGGTGGGCCTACCTTATCTATTTCATTGTTGCCGTGCTGCTATTATATATTACCATTCGCTTTTTTCGCCGCCAGGCCCGGCTGGAAAGAGATCTGTATTACGAGCATCAGCAAAAGATGCAGCAGGAAGAACTGCATCAGCAGAAGATCGATTTCTTTACCAATATTTCGCACGAGATACGAACGCCATTAACGCTGATAGTGGGGCCGGTTGAAAATCTTTTGGCGAACACACCGGTTGATTCAACCGTAAACCGCCAGCTGGCATTGGTAAAAAAGAATGCCGACAGGCTCATACGGCTTGTTAGCGAATTGCTCGATTTTAGAAAAGCCGAAAGCGGTAATATGCAGCTCAGCGTAAGTGAAGGAAATATTGTGGCGTTTACCCGCACCATCTTTTTATCGTTCCGCGACCTGGCCAACAGCCGGTCGATCACTTATATGTTCATGCCTTTAGTGAATGTTATAGAGATAGCTGATAATATAACCTGTTGGTTTGATCCCGTACAACTGGAAAAAGTATTGTTCAACCTGCTTTCTAATGCATTTAAGTTTACAAGTGAGGGAGGAGATATAACTGTAGTGGTAAGGGAAGATAATGAAAAAGAGCTGCTTATCGCTATCAGTAATTCAGGACCGGTAGTTCCCAAAGAACAGCAGGAAAAATTGTTCAACCGGTTCTATCAAATGGGTAATACGCCAAAAGGGTTGGGTACGGGTATTGGCCTGGCGCTTTCGAAAAGCATTATTGAAGCACATGGCGGGCGTATTGAGATAGAAAGTGCTTCTGTGAACGATGATGATCAAAATGGAACCACCTGCTTTACCATTTATTTACCCCTGGGCAAAGCCCATTTTACAAAAGAACAATTGACCGGCGCTACTGGCATACGAAATGCCATGGTTGAAAAACAAACTGCGCCCGGCATTGAAGTGGCAATAACTCCTATGGTTGAAGAAGAGAATGCCACCACTACTGCCAAACCATCGTTGTTGCTGGTTGAAGATAATGACGATATCAGGCAAATGATCCGCAACGCTCTTTCTGCCCAATACGATATTACCGAAGCTTCGAACGGGGCCAGTGGCTGGCAAACCGTTACCGAATTGATCCCCGACCTGGTGATCAGCGATGTGATGATGGAAGGAGAGGACGATGGTTTTACTTTATGTGATCGCATAAAAACCGACGAACGCACTAACCACATACCTGTAATATTATTAACTGCCCGGGCCGCGCCTTCTTCCCAAATTACCGGTTTGCAAACCGGGGCCGATGCCTACATTACCAAACCTTTCTTTATTCAGGTGTTGGAACTGCAGGTGCGCAACCTCCTCTCGCTACGGAACATTAACCGCGAAAAGTTCACCCGGCAAATAACCTTACAGCCCCCGGCACAGTTGGCATTTGCGACAGAACCGCCGGAAGCGCCAACTGCCGAAACCCTGTTTTTACAAAAGCTGGTGGCTATGGTAGAAGAAAATATGGAAGACCCCGAATTTGGGGTGCCGGTGTTGCTGAAGAAAGCCGGCATGAGCCAAACCGTTCTTTACCGTAAACTAAAAGCGCTCACCGATATGTCTATCGCCGACTTTATAAAATCGGTACGGCTGAAAAAAGCGGCTGAGTTGTTGCGGCAACCCGGCAACGACATATCAATTGCCGAGGTGGCTTACCGGGTTGGCTTTAGCGACCGCAAATATTTTAGTAAGGAATTCCGCAAACAGTTTGGTCAATCGCCCACCGAATTCATAAACAAGGGGGACGAACACCTTGATAATGAGGGGTAGAATTGAAAAAACTGATTTTTACCCCCTTAAAAACGAATTTTTGCCCCGCCATAATTTCAATTCTTACGCAAATTAGTTCTACCAAAACCCGGAACTGCTATGATGAATGAGTGCTTTTATCATTTAAAGATTGCTATGCGTATACCCCTTCTACTTTTTGCCATGTGTATTGCAGGGCTGGCAACAGTTAATGGCCAGTCGAATATTACCTCCCGCATTGCCGGACAACTTTTCAACGATCAAACCGGTGAACCCCTTGGCGGCGCCTCCATAAGTATTAATAGTGTTCCTGCGGGGGCATTATTAGGCCGCGGTCTTTCGGCCGATGACGGCACTTTCTCTATTATGGTGAAAACGGCCGATTCAGTAAGGATCACCATTAATTATGTTGGCTTTGCCGGCCGCAGTATGGTTACCCAGGTGCGGCAGGGCATACATATAAGGCTTATGCCTGTTTCAACTGAGTTGAACAGCGCCGTGGTGATCGGTTATGGAAAAGTAAAACGAAAAGACCTCACCGGCTCGGTAAGCCAGGTGCAAATGGGCGACCTGATGAAAGCTCCGGTACGTTCGTTTGAAGAAGCCCTGGGCGGCCGCGTGGCGGGTGTGCAGGTTACCTCTTCCGATGGCCAGCCGGGCGCCGAAACCAATATCGTTATCCGTGGCGCAAACTCCATTACCCAGGATAATTCACCCCTGTATGTAATTGATGGCTTCCCTATAGAAAACCCCAACAACAATGCCATCAACCCCCAGGATATTGAATCAATAGAAGTATTGAAAGATGCTTCCTCCACTGCCATTTATGGCGCAAGAGGCGCAAATGGCGTAATTCTCATTACCACTAAAAAAGGTAAAGGCAGTACGGCAACCATCAACTTCAGCACCAGTTATGGTTTTCAGCAAGCCAATAAAATTGTAAGGTTGATGAGCCCGGCTGAATTTGTAAAATACCAGCTTGAGTTCAATCCATCTACTGTTGCATACGTTCCCGGCAGCGGCACTGTGCCAACGCCTTACCAATTATATTATAGCGGCGGCACCGCGCCTGAATATTATAAGGATACAGCTGCGTTTATCGACTGGCAGGATATGGTGCTGCAAACCGCGCCCATTCAAAACCATACCTTATCGGTTTCGGGTGGAAATGATAAAACAAAATACCTGATGTCAACCTCGCTGTTCAACCAGGATGGTGTTATCATCAACTCTGGTTACAAACGATACCAGGGCAGGGTAGTGCTCGATCAAACGGTAAGCAAACGTTTAAAGGTGGGCATCAATGCCAACTATAGCTACCTGTTACAATATGGTTTGGCGCCCAGCCAAACAAACAACAGCGGCACCTCAAATCTTATGTATAGTGTATGGGGCTACAGGCCGGTTGCGCCCAGCGCGGCCAGTCAGCTGGCTATTGGGGTAGTTGACCTAAGCACCAGTGATTTTACCGATGCCTCAGTGCCATCAACACAAGATTACCGTTTTAACCCGGTTGTGAATTTGCAGAACCTGGTACGCGATAACCGGACAAAGAACTTAAGTGTGAATGGTTATGCCGAGTATACCATCATTCCTAATTTAATATTACGTGTTACCGGTGGATTGACAGGCAATACGCTGCGCAACGATGTGTTCAATAATTCAAAAACTTCGTATGGCAATGCGCTTATGACCTCTAATGGCGCCAATGGTTCGGTTATTTATAATGAAACCAATTCATGGCTGAACGAGAACACGCTCAGCTATAATAAAAATATCGGCACCGATCACACGATCAACGTAGTGGCCGGTTTTACTGAACAGGGCAATAAGACATCCTCTTATGGCGTAAGCGCCATAAAAGTGCCAAACGAATCGCTTGGCATAAACGACCTGAGAGAAGGCACTCCGCTGGCGGTAACAAGTACCGGCTCGCTGTGGACAGCCTCTTCCATGCTTGGAAGGGTGAACTACAGTTATCAGTCGAAGTATTTGTTTACTGCCAGTTTCCGTGCCGATGGCAGTTCGAAATTCTCACCCGAAAATCATTGGGCCTACTTTCCATCGGGCGCCATCGCCTGGCGGTTCACCAGCGAAAATTTCATGAAAGACCAGCATATACTCACTGACGGAAAATTGCGTGTATCGTATGGGAACACGGGTAATAACCGCGTGTCGGATTTTGCGTATTTGGCAACTTACAGCCAAACCCCGGCACTTACATCGGTGTACACCTTTAACAATGTACCCATTACCGGTGCGGTGCCGGCAACCATTGGCAATCCCGATCTGAAATGGGAAACCACTTCGCAGTTGAATGCAGGTATCGATGTAAGCCTGCTGGGCGACAGGGTGAGCCTTACCGCCGATGTTTACCGGAAGAAAACAAAGAATCTTTTACTGAATGCATCCGTACCCACTTCTTCCGGCTACTCAACCGTGTTCATGAACGTGGGTAGTGTACAGAACCAGGGTCTGGAGTTCGTACTGAACTTTAGTCCGGTAAAGAAGAAAGACCTTACCTGGAATGCAAGCTTTAATATCTCATTCAACCAAAGCAAAGTGTTAGGGCTTGCACAGGGACAGCAAACATTGCAGTCGATGATAAAGTGGGACAATGCCTGGGCAACAGCGCCTGCATATATAGCACAGGTGGGTAAGGCATTAGGACAAATGTATGGGTATGTATGGGAAGGCGTTTATCAATACGAAGACTTTAATAAAAACACCGCAGGTGGCTATACGCTAAAAGATGATGTAACCACAAATGGTAATGCACGTGCCAGCGTGCAGCCGGGAGATATCAAATACAAAGACATCAACGGCGATAAAGTGGTGAACGCGCTTGACTATACGGTAATTGGTCGCGGCCTGCCGGTTCATATTGGTGGCTTCAATAACAACGTTACCTATAAAGGATTTGACCTGAACGTGTTTTTACAGTGGAGTTATGGCAACGATATACAAAATGCCAATAACATGGTGTTCAGTGGCAATGCACTCAACAAAACTTATTTAAACCAGTTCGCTTCTTATAACGATCGCTGGACGCCCACTAATACTAACACAAACCAGTTTCGCACCAATGGATTTTATGGCGGTGGTTACTCATCACGCACGGTGGAGGATGGATCATTCCTGCGCCTTAAAACGCTGGCCCTGGGTTATACCTTTCCCCGTACTTTAATGAAGAAGGCAAAGATCAACAGCTTCAGGTTATATGCCAGTGCACAAAACCTGTTAACGTTAAGCAACTACAGCGGTCAGGACCCCGAGGTGAATGCATACAATTCAGTGCTTACGGCCGGTTTCGATTACTCACCCTATCCACGCGCCCGCACTATTGTATTTGGTGCAAACATTTCCTTCTAATTAAAAAAATTACAACCAATGAAACGTTTTAATTATATATACATCTTGTTATTGGCGGGGTTGGGTACATTGGCGGGCTGTAAGAAATTTCTTACTACAGAACCAACCAGCTTTTTACCCCCTGCCGCCTATTATACAGGCGCCAATTTAACCAATGCGCTGGCTGGCGTGTACAACCCATTGTTCCAGGCATCCGTATACGGAAGTGCTATGTTTTACCAACTGGGCGCCTGTACCGATGAAAGTTTTTATGGCGGCGCAGGCCGGGTGTTAACATCGGGCGTGCAGGTGTATAGTTTCGATTATACCAATACCGATGTAAATAGTTTTTGGAGCAGTTTATATACCGGGGTAGAAAGAGCCAATGAGCTCATTGTGCATTTAAACCCTGCGGACACTTCTATTGCCACACAGGCTATTTATGGCGAAGCGCTTTTTCTGCGTGCCTACTATCATTTTCTGCTGGTAAGCAATTTTGGCGATATTCCATTAAAGACCACCGCCACCAATAGTTTAGATAGTTTGAGCGTGCCCCGTACACCCATCGCGCAGGTGTACGCGCAAATATTAAAAGATATGACGGAGGCAGAAGCCAAAGTGTATACTGCCGATAAAATTGGTCATGGCAGCCGTATTTCAAAAACAACTGTACAGGGTATTTTAGCCAGGGTATGTTTGTATATGGCGGGTTATCCTTTGCTGGATAAAAGTAAATATGCCGATGCGCTGGCCTGGACCAACAAAGTACAGGCTACGGGATTGCACAGTTTGAACAGCAGCTATAGCCAGTTGTTCATTAATGAAGCATCGGACATTTATGATATTCGCGAGCAAATGTGGGAGGCCGATTTCTCCGGTAACAATACTACCACCCAACAAACCGGTGGCTGGGTAGGCAGCGCCAATGGCATTCCGTTTACCAATACCGCCACCTATAGTAATGCTTCAGGCGCATCGGATTTTATTTATACCGATACTGGTTATTGCTATGGCTTTATATGGACCACCGGCAAGTTGTATAACCTGTACGAGTATACTGATGCGCGCCGCGATTGGGCTATTCAGTGTTTTAACTATACGGTTACTACAAGCACATCGCCGCCATTGGTAACCAGAACACCTATTACCGGCGCCTTTGCATGGAACCGTACACCGGCCAAATGGCGCAGATCGTACGAAAAGGTTTATCCAAAGAACAAGAACTATACACCTGTTAATTTTCCCATACTGCGTTATGCCGATGTGTTGTTGATGCAGGCCGAAGCCGAGTTGAATGTAAATGGTTCTACAGCAACCGCCTTAAAAGCTATCAATGAAGTGCGGGAGCGCGGTTATGGCGTAAACGGCGGCACGGCCCCGGTGAAAACAATAACCTTACTAACACAAGGTACAGGTTATACAACGGCGCCTGTTGTAGGTTCAACTAATACAGGGTCGGGGCTTGCTTATACGGCCACCGTTTCCGGCGGAAAGATCACCGGTGTTACTTTAACGGCCGGTGGTTCAGGTTTTGCCAGTGCGCCGCTTGTATATATAGGCAATGCATGGCAACCCAAAAACAACTATGCGTTAAATGTGCAGGTGATCAATAATGGTAATGTATATACGGTAACTAAGGCCGGTATTTCAACAACAACAGGCCCTACACAGGCAAGCGGCGCTTCCGATGCCAATGTTACCGGAGCAGTATTTACGTATGCAGGTGTGGCCGCTACCGCAACTACCACCTTACTTACAAAGGCAGATGTTGATCTTACTTCACTTACCATTACCGATATTCAAAATGAGCGGGCGCGTGAGTTGTGTTTTGAAGGGTTACGCCGGCCCGATCTTATACGCTGGGGTATTTTTGTTCCAACCATGAAAGCAATAGCAACAGATATTGCCAACGCGGCAATAGTGACAACCAATACAAAAACACAAGCTGCATTGGGTTATAATAATGTTTCGGAAAGAAACCTGTTGTTTCCCATACCCTCAGGTGAAATGAGTGTAAACAAAGCCATCACATTAAATAACCCGGGCTGGTAAACGGCCCGTAAAAATACCGCACATGCGAAAATTACTTTTTTTACTACTGCCCGGGCTCACTGTATTTGTAGCCTGTGAAAAGAAGCTGAAGGTGGATGCGCTGTCGTTTAGCGTAACATCCGATAGCGCCGCTTACCATGCCGGAAGTAATGTGAAATTTACTGTAGAAGGCGACCCAACCACTATTACTTTTTATTCAGGCGAACAGGGCCGCCAGTACGAATACCGCAACCGGGTAACCGCCGCGGGTATTCCAACCCTGCAATTTTCAACGGCGCTGAACACCAACGCACAAAACGGACCGTTATCATTGATGGCATCAGCCGATTTTAAAGGTGTTGTAGTGGGCGATACTGCTGCCACACAGGCGAATATTAAGGCCGCCAGCTGGACCAACATTACATCTCGCGCTACCTGGGCTACCAATGCCACCGCAACGGCATCGGGTGCTATAGACTTAAGCGATCTGTCGAATGGTACGCCGGTATATATTGCATTTAAATACGAGGCAGCAGATAAGGCCATTCAAAACAAATGGACCATTACCGGGCTTACGGTTACCAATACTTTAAAAGATGGCAGCGCATATACCATCGCCAGCCTGGCTGCGAATAATACGCCAATTACGACCAATTACGGCGGGGTGTCAACGTTCAGTCCGGGTTGGGTAGCCTACCCAATAAGCAATACTTATAACTGGGTGGTAACGCCCGGCACTTCGCTGGTGATAACCGGAGCCGCCACTGCGGCCGCAGCTACCAGCCCGGCAGAAGCCTGGACCATCATGGGCCCGCTCGATCTTCAAAAGGTAACACCCGATGCCGGCGTAGCCATAAAAAGCATTACATTAGGTTTACCATCCTACACCTATGTATACAGTAAGGCAGGCAGGTATACGGCCACGTTTGTTGCTGCCAATGCAACGCCCGATGCTGAAAATAGTGCGGTTAGCACCGTTGATTTAACGATTCAATAAATAGAGATATACTATTATGAGAGGGGTTCTTTTTTGCTTGTTATTTTTTGTTGTAATGCAGGCGCAGAGCATGCCGCCGCCTGTTTTTGATACTATCTTGTCAAGAGTGTATGCCGACCTGAAGCGTACCCTTACGCCGGCGCAGGCAAAAGCCATGGCAAAACAACTGGCTGGTATGCGCGCCGATGGCAGCTGGCCCGATATTGATTACACCAATACCACCATTACTACCTGGCAACCGGGTACGCATTTGCAGCGTTTGCAGGATTTTGCAACTGCCTTTGCCCAACAGGCCGATGTGCCGGGTGGATATAAAGTATTGTATCCGGCTATCGTATCTGGTTTGCGTTACTGGTATGCCCTTGACCCTAAAAGTAGTAACTGGTGGCATAATGAAATTAAGTCGCCCCAAATGATAGGGCAGATACTGATCACCATGCGTTTTGGTACAGAGCGTGTTCCTGCATCATTGGAAGATTCGCTGATAAAAAGAATGCAACGCGGCGATATTATAAAAATGACCGGCGCCAATAAACTGGATGTTGCCATACATTTTTTATATCGTGCCTTGTTAACGGGTAACGATAAGTTGATGGATACAGCAGTAACCCATGCTTTTCAACCCGTGCAATTCACTACCGAAGAAGGTCTGCAACACGATTATTCATATTTGCAACACGGCCCGCAATTACAGTTAAGCAGCTATGGCGCCGTGTTCCTGGCCGGCGAATATAAAGTTGCTAAATACGTTCGCGGCACGCCCTATGCATTAAGCGATGCGGCGCAACAACGGTTATCAAACTATTTCGACAAAACCTATTTGCGAACCATACGCGGAAAATATATCGATTTCAATGTAGAGGGACGAGGTATCAGTCGTCCGAATATCCTGAGGAAACAAGGCGATGGTGATCTGCTGGAAGATGCCCGCCTGGTTGATCCATCACGTTCGGCCAACTGGTTTGCGGCAATGGCAAGAATCTCAGGCAAACAACCCGAAGATTATCAGGTTGAAGCGGCGCATACGCATTTCTGGCGTGCCGATTATACCATGCACAATCGCCCGGCTTATAACTTTAATGTTCGTTTGGTATCAACACGAACTAACCGAACAGAGTCGGGTAATAAAGAAAACCTGTACGGTCGCTATTTGCCCGATGGTTCAACCAACATACAGGTAAAAGGCGATGAATATTATAATATAATGCCTTTGTGGGAGTGGGATAAAATTCCTGGTACTACTTCAGCAGATCATGCTGAAGATGTATTGATGGATAAATTTTGGGGCGAACCGGGCAGCACCGCTTTTGCCGGTGGCGTATCGGATAGTATGTATGGCGCAACCGCTTATGATATAAATTACGATGGAGTAAAGGCAAAAAAGTCGTGGTTCTTTTTTGATAATGAAGTCGTATGCCTCGGCGCCGGTATCAATAGCAATGGCAGCGTTGTAACTACTTTGAACCAGTGCTGGCTGAATGGCAATGTACAGGTTGATAAAAAGAAGCAGGCTACTGGAAAGCAGCAGGAGTTTAGTAACCCAAATTATATCTGGCATAACGATGTTGGTTATTATTTTCCCGATGGCGGAAATATTGTTTTAAGCACCGGTGAACAAAAAGGTAACTGGTATCGCATCAATAACAGCCATTCAAAGAGCGATATCACCGGCAATGTGTTCAAGCTGTGGTTCAATCATGGAGCTGCACCGGTGAACGGTAAGTATGCCTACGTGGTAGTGCCCGGGAAACCGGAAGATATAAAGACTTCCATGAACCAGGTAAAGATCATTTCCAATACGGAAAGTATACAGGCGGTAAAACACCTGGGGCTGAATATGCTACAGGTAGTGTTTTACCAACCCGGTACATTAACCGATGGCGATATTAGTGTAACTGTAGATAAACCCTGTGTGGTATTGCTGAAGAACATCAATAGCAAAAGCATAACTGCATCTGTTGCCGATCCTTCACAAACGGCTGCAAAGGTTACGCTCACTGTTCGAACGGCCGCTTTAGGTGAAGCAGTACAGTGGGAAAGCGCTTTACCGCAAGGTGTATATGCCGGTTCTACCACCACATTTGTATTAAGCAGTGCAAAAGAATTTGTTGCGGAGAACTTTTCATTTGCCAGCAGGCATTTAAAGAATATGCTGGTAGATGCTGCTCAATACGATACCCTGTTTCCGCGTACTATTGATAAGAATGGAAAGCTGGTATCAACCGAACGCCGCGACTGGACGGGCGGTTTCTTTCCTGGCAGTTTGTGGTATACCTATGAGAATACAAAAGACAATAGTTTAAAAGATGCGGCCAAAAAATGGACGGAGAAGCTGGAACCCTTACAGTTCTTTAACGGTCACCACGATCTTGGCTTCCTGATGTATTGCAGTTACGGTAATGGCTACCGCTTAACCGGCGATGCCAGCTATGCAAAGATATTGGTGCAAACAGCCAAATCGCTTTGTACGCGGTACAATGACAGGGTAGGGGTTATTAAATCGTGGAATAGTTTTACCTCATGGCATGGAAATGCCACTTATAAATATCCGGTGATCATTGATAATATGATGAACCTGGAGTTGTTGTTCTTTGCATCGAAGTTCACAGGCGATCCTCGGTATCGCGAGGTGGCCATTAAACATGCAGAAAGTACCATGAAGAACCAGGTACGGGATGATCATAGCTGTTATCATGTGGTGTGTTACGATACCGCCAGCAATGCGGTAGTAGCGCGGGAAACGGCGCAAGGTTATGCCGATAACTCCGCATGGAGCCGCGGACAAAGTTGGGGCATTTATGGATTTACGGTAGTATACCGCGAAACAAAGGATGTGCGCTTTTTGGAATGCGCCCGTAAGATGGCTGATTTTTATTTACAACATAAAAACCTGCCGGCCGATAAAGTGCCTTACTGGGATTTCAATGTAAATAAGCCAGGTTATGTGCCCGGTGTAAAATCAAAAGCAAAAGCCGGCCAGAGCCCTGAATTACGTGATGCGTCTGCTGCAGCAGTAACGGCATCGGCGTTGTTCGAATTATCAACTTATTTAGGCAAAGAAGGCGAAAGCTACTTTAAAGCAGCCGAGGCTATTTTACATTCACTTGCAGGTACAGGCTATAGAGCCGAACTGGGTACCAATGGTAATTTTCTGCTGAAGCATTCTGTAGGCAGCATACCACATGGCTTTGAATTGGATGTGCCGCTTACCTTGCCGATTATTATTTTATAGAGGCGTTGGGGCGGTATAGGGCGTTGTTGAAGTAACTGGCAATAGACAATTGGCAAAAGGCACGGGTTTTAATTGCCTATTGCTTATTGCCAATTGCCCATTGAACGCTGTCCTGTACCATGCTGGTTGGAGGTGGTAACCATCATAAAGTGCATCGTCTGAAATGCAGTGTGGTCGTTGGTTTTGCAATTGTATAGCAGCGTTAGGCGTAATGAAAACGTGAAAAAGTGGGTTATGTAATTAACCAGGCGCGCTGTACTTTTACATCATCAACGGTAGCACAGTAAAAGAAGAAAGAAAAGAAGAGCTACCCGAAGCAAAAGCTTCACCCAAATTAGATTTTACGTTTTTTTTCATATGGCAAGCAATCGTTAGAGGTCGGCTGTTTCTACAGAGGACCTTTTTTCTTTTATACCATTTAAAGAACAAATTCCGTTTTTTTGGATCAAGTCAAAATTCTGACGGTCATGACGATTGGCTTTCCGGTTCTAATTCTTCATTTGTTGGTCACTATTTTTATTCAAGAAGTATTTATGTGATTCTCACGGAACGAGACATAGTAAACTACTCTGTCTGATCTTTAAAACATTAGATCTAACGCAATCCCCAAGAATTTGACTTGATCCGTTTTTTTTTCACCCTTTTTGATAATATTTCTATTATTATTTCACGCTAACCATCATAAATAAAAAGGGCCAGAAAGCAGTGTGGTAGTAAGTTTTGCAGTTGTATAGCAGCGTTAGGGGTAATGAAATCGTGAAAAACCGGGTTATGAAGAACGCCAGGCGCGCTGTACTTTTACATCATCAACAACGGTAGCACGGTAAAAGAAGAAAGAAAGAAAGAAAAGAAGAGCTACCCGAAGCAAAAGCTTCACTCCAAATTAGATTTTACGTTTTTTTTCATATGGCAAGCAATCGTTAGAGGTCGGCTGTTTCTACAGAGGACCTTTTTTCTTTTATAGCCTGTCCTAAAGGGGTATAAATATCATCTGTAACTTTTCACCTTCGGAAAATTCTCTGCCACTTCACTCAACTGCTTCTTATAATCGAAAGGCGATACACCTGTAAACTCTTTAAATGTGCGAATGAAATGCGATTGGTCGCTGTAGCCGTTTTCGTAAGCTATATCAGATAACTTTTGGTAGTTGTTTTTGCGAAGTTGGTTAAGCGATTCCTGGAAGCGACAGATGCGGGAGAATAGTTTGGCAGAAACACCAATACTTTGTTTGAACCGGCGCTCGAGCGTGCGTTCTGACAGTTGTAATTGTTTCAGTAGTGCATCGAAAGATACTTCACCTTTAGCCCTGAATATTTCTGTAATGGCGAATTTTGTCATTGCATCCTGCGTGTCGCCATTAAGTTGAACAGTATTAATAAGGCTTGATGAAAACAGATTGATCTGTTCTTCAATAGAGGCCGCATTCATCAGCTTTTCCTGTAAATGTTTTTCTTTTTTATGTTGTACCAGTCGCAGGTCAACGCACTTAGCCGTGAGCTCATGGGCATTAATCCCAAAAACAGATTGCAGGGCGTGCGGTTGCAGGCAAACGCCTACGGTATTTAACTTTCCTGTTAAAACCATTTTTGCCGGTTGAATGGCCTGACCGTATAGCATAATGCCGGGTAGTTCTTTAGCGCCTTCTTCTAAGTAAAAAGTACCTTTATCGGGAGGTTGGAACATGATACCAGGGCAGCCATCGGGGAGGGGATTGAACGTCTCCTGTGTATTGGTACTATCATTATTTTCCAGTACCCAGAAGTACCGAACAAAGGGTCTCAAAATTTCTGGTGGAAGAATAATACGATAGTGCATTTGCCAATAACAGGTAAGATTTAAAAATGGCGCCCTTTAGGCTACTGCAATTTATCAATTTTTAAGGAGGGCGGGAATTTTGTAAAAAAAGAGAAAAAATATTCATCATCAGGCTAAAAAAATTTGGCGGAAATGTAGCAAGCCTTATCTTTGCACTCCCAAAACGGAATAAGGGTAGCGAGAAAAGAAGAAATTGGGAAATTAGTTCTAAGAGGTTGAAAGTTAGATTGTAAAATATAAGGGAGTTTAGCTCAGTTGGTTCAGAGCATCTGCCTTACAAGCAGAGGGTCGGCGGTTCGAGCCCGTCAACTCCCACACCGGAAAGGTTCACAGCAATGTGAGCCTTTTTTTATGCCTCTTAACGTCTGCATATTATCGGCGGTTTCCCGGGCTGCAAAACAACAACTTTCTCCTAAATCTTTGGCATATGATATTTCAGATGTGGTAAGCTCTGGTATGTTTAAGCATCCTTTAAGCCTGAGCAAAATGAAATGGCGATTTTTGTAGGTAAAAATACATGCAATTAAATAAGTAAAGACGAAAAGTTGGTTATCTGGTTCAGCCAGTGCGCTAATGAAGAGTTTATCACTTATTCAAAATCTTTTTGGTTACAAATTCATTAAAAAAGAAATCCCTGTAAACATTGCCAATGGGTATTTCATTTTTTTCTATGTATATAGTATTGTTGTCAACAGAATCTATTTTGTTTACATTGATTATATAAGACTTGCTGACTCTGACAAAGAAACTTTTTGGAAGTAAATCATTAATAGTTTTAATATTCATCAGCGTAATCACTTTTTGATTTTCTAAATAAATAACCACATAGTCTTTTAAACCTTCGATAAAAAGAATGTCACTAAAATGTACTTTGAACATTCTGCGGTCTGCCTTTACGAAAATATAATCATCGGTTATGTTTTCAATATTACTGTTTATATAATCATTACGGAATAATTTGCAATACGTCTGTGCCTTTTCAACTGCTTTTTGAAACCGTTCTAATTTTACAGGTTTGATCAAATAGTCAATAGCGTCGACTTCATAACTCTCAGAAGCAAATTCATGATAAGCGGTAGTAAACACCACTAAAGTTTTTTTAGGAATAGTTCTGGCAAATTCAATTCCATTCACTCCCGGCATTTGAATATCAAGAAACACTAAATCAACAGCATTTTTTGCCAGAAATTCTCTTGTAGCATCTGCGCCATTAAATGAAGCTATAGACTCTAGATTTTCTGTCTGATAAACCAGTTTTTGGATTGCTTTTCTTGCTAATGGCTCATCATCAACTATTATACAGTTCATTTTAAAATTTTAAAGTTAAGGTAACGCAGTACGTTTCCGAATTGTCTTCTATTTTCAAATCATGTGAAGAAGGGAACAGGAGTTCTAATCTTCTTTTAATATTGGCCAGACCTAATCCTCCGGATTTATTAACTGCTTTTACTGCGGGTTTTGAGTTTATGCATTTGAAAAAAAGCTCAGTATGGCGAACATGGAAAAACAAATTTACGTAGGATAATTTCGCTGAGTCATTATTGTGTTTTACAGCATTTTCGACAAATGAAATAAATAATAAGGGGGGAACCTGAACACCGCTCAACTCACCTTCTTTGGATATTAAAATATTAAAATTATCACGTCGAACTTTTTCTAAGTTTAAAAAATCTTCTAAAAAATGAATTTCTGAAGTTAATAAAACTTTATCTCTCGAGCTGTCATAAAGCTGATAACGAAGTAGGTCGCTTAGTTTCACCAAAACCTGCGAAGCTTTTTTAGGATCATCTTCAATTAAAACATTGGCATTATTAAGCATATTAAAAAGGAAATGCGGATTGATCTGATTCTTGAGCTGTTCCAGTTCTGTATTAGTTTTTGCCAGGTCCAGATCATGAATCAGCTGCGCATCAGATATCCACTGCTGGAATAATTTAACTGCTGCCGATGCAATAATAAGCATCATGATCATAAAGGAAAAGGTTAAAAAGTTGATATTGTCATCCTCGTAAGGCAGTAAATCAGATTTGAAATAAAAAGAAAAAACTTCGTGCGCGTAGAACGAAAGAATCATGCTTGAAAGCACAAAAAGACCATAACTCAGGTATTTTTTTCTAAACAAAAGCTTAGGCACAAAAATATACATATTACCATAGGCCAATAAAAATATCTGAAAAAAAATGACCAGTCGATTATAGGTTTCGAAAGGTTCTACATAGTCCGCCGGACTGTAATACAAAACAACAATACAAAATACGATCGGGAACAAATGACGTTGAAATCGGTATTTTTCTGCGATGATCAACTGAAGCATCCAGTTGGTGTCCATGTATTTTCTGTGTAAAGTATTATTCATAAACCCATTTTAGGTTTCTGACAAATGTAGCAATACTCAAAGAATATAAATCTTTACTATACAAAAGGGTATTAATTATATACCAAATTAAGATTTATAGATGGTAAGCCTTTTCTAAAAACTAATAATAACATACAAACCCCAAAAAAGTTATTTCAATCCACATCCCTCCAAAGCGTTTTAAAAATAGTAGTCGACAGCTTTCTTTCCATTAAATTTTACCGTGCGATTTATTTACTAGATGTAAGGGCTGCTTTAATATATAAAGTAAGGCATTTGGTATATATAAAATATGCGGGCTCAACAAAAATATACTTTAGCCGAAATCTGTAAATAAAAACCCGTAATGTGCAAATGAACGTAAACGTTATTAAAAATTATTCCAAACTCAAACTATGTTTATTTTTTTTGCCCATATTTTTGTTAGTCGCAATTATTTTGTTTTTACACAACAAGGATTCTTTACATACTGATAAATATGTACAGATCCAAAAGGACAATTTCTTTTTCATTAACTATAATTTAGGCCAATTCCCAGATGTCATCTATAATATTACCCAATTAGGAGATGCTTCAATTATGTTGTCGGTTTTAAGCATTTTCATTTTGTATGCACCTAAAATATGGGAGTCATTAATATCGGCATCGCTGGCTTCTCTTATATTTTCTGCCGGTTTAAAAAGTATATTTCGGGTGCCAAGACCCGCTGTGGTGTTTGATAATAATTGTTTTGTTCTCATCGGAAAAAAGGCGGTTGGGCATGCCAGCTTACCCTCTGGACACTCAATTACAGTCTTTACAACATTTACAGTTTTGTTGTTTGCATTTATGCCCGAAAAGTTGACCTATAAAATTTTATGGGTTCTTTTTACAATTATAACAGGACTAGTTATATCGTTCACAAGGGTAGGCGTAGGAGCGCATTATCCGCTTGATGTTATTATTGGCAGCATTATCGGATATATCTCGGGACTGGCAGGGATCTTTATCAGCCGGAGATATAAAATCTGGGCCTGGGTTAATAATAAAAAATACTATCCGGTTTTTATTTTATTAATACTGGCTTGTTGTGTGTCATTAATCTGCCAGATAATCGACAAAAATTTGGTGATATTTTATTTGGTATTAATCGGCTTGATTGTTCCATTTTATAAAATAGTTTATGCGTTTATTAAACAATAATATAAAAATCGTGCACTTTTCTTTATTAATAAGTTGTCTTAACTTCTTATTCTTTCATTTTCCCTTTTTAAAATTTGTTTTTAATAATGTTGATCATAAAAGTCTTAACGGCATTACCATTATAATTTGTTTTATTATTCTAATGCTGGTTGCAAATTTCTTTGCCTATTTTCTGACGTTCTTTCTATTACGCTTTGTAGGTAAAATTATTTGGGTATTATTCTTTATTGTCAACGCAATTGCAGTTTACTTTATTAATACTTACGGTGTTATAATAGACGAAAGTATGGTCGGCAATGTGCTGAATACCAATTATGCTGAGTCGGCTGGTTTTTTTTCCATAAAATTACTATTGTATGTAATTCTGCTTGGCGTTATTCCTGGCATTATTATCATTAAAGCCAAAATAGTAAATGTAACATTCAGGCGGTTTTTAATCATTACTTTAGCTAGTTTATTATTTATGTTAATTGTATCATTTGCCAATTCCAAAAATTGGTTGTGGATTGATAAAAATTCAAAAACATTAGGCGGGCTTGCAATGCCATGGAGTTACACTGTAAATCTTTCTCTTTTTTTTGTACATAAACACCAGGAAAATGAAAAAGAAATATTATTGCCAGATGCTACCATACGAGATAACCAGAAATCAGTTGTAGTCTTAGTGATAGGAGAGTCCGCCAGAAGTGAAAATTTTTCTTTATACGGGTACAGTAAAAATACAAATCCTCTTCTTTCAAAAACCCCTGGTATATTTCATTTTAATGCTACCTCTTGCGCTACCTACACTACTGCAGGTGTAAAGTGTATTTTAGAACATAAAAATACCGGCGAGTTGTATGAAATTTTACCCAATTATTTATATAGAAATGGAGTAGAGGTTGTCTGGAGAACTACAAACTGGGGAGAACCACCCGTTCTTATAAAAAATTACCTCAACAAAGAAGCGCTGATGAAAAATTGTAAAGGCGATGGATGCGATTACGATGAAGTTCTTCTGAATAACCTGAAAGAGCAAATAGCAGCGAGTACAAAAACCAAGGTATTGATAGTATTGCACACAAGTATAAGTCATGGACCTGAGTATAGCAAGAAATATCCGCCTAAGTTCGAGACGTTTAGGCCTGTCTGTAATAGTGTTGAATTAGCGAAATGTTCTAATGCTGAACTGGTCAATGCTTATGACAATACGATTGGTTATACCGATTATATTTTATACAATGTAATTGAAGATTTAAAACAATTAAAGGAATATAAAAGTGCAATGATTTTTGTTTCCGACCATGGCGAATCTTTAGGAGAAAAAAATCTATACATGCATGGCTTGCCTTTAAGTCTGGCGCCAAAAGAACAATATGACATTCCTTTTATAGTTTGGGCATCTGATAACAGTTTAAAACAACTGAAGACAAAAAATTCATTGTCACAAAACCATGTATTTCATAGTGTTTTAAATTTTTTGGGCATACAAAGTCCTGTTTATAATGAGGAATTGAACATTTTTAAATAGCGGAAGACTATGAATTCCGGTTGACGTGGCAGACAGCTTCTTCCTTTGCTTTCTTATCGCCAACCGCATTAAGGCTCTTCACATTCCCGTTTAACATTCGTAAACAATTTTTCAAATTCGTTCGCTGCGCTTCCGTCGTTTACTATATGAAATGTACTACTATTTGCACAGTTGCCCCATCCGAAAGTTATTAAATCGATCTTCGCATAAATTAACTTTTCAGGCGAATTGTATTTATCATAAAATCTTGCCATAAAGGCTTCGGGTGAACCGTTTTTTGCTTTTAATTCTTCAGCAAAACTTTTCCATGTTGCAAATAATATGCTTGTGTCTGTTGCGTTCAGGGCAGTAACAAACCGTTCACAGGATTTTGAATATCTGTTATTCAACAGTACTTCCGGGTTATCGAATGCCTGTATTTTCAGTTTATCAAATTCGTACTCTTCATCCAGTTGTTGCAGCGTTTGCTTTTTTAGGGTGTTCCAAAAAGGAGCATCGACGATCTTCAACTTTTCAAGGAACGATTTCTTCTCTGTGTATTCCGCAGTGAGGGCCTTTAGGTTGAGCTTAGCTAAATCTGATGGCTTGTATACCGACGGGCGATTTTCAAGCAGCAGGCCTGCATAGACGGAATATAATTCATAGGTGTTTTTGATCAAATCGGGGGGATAGGTCTGGGGGTTATAGTTGCCCTTGTATTCACAGAGCTCATCATTCCAGGTAAAACTGGCAAGCGTGTTAGCAGGCGTATTGCTTTGCTTATTAATATTAATAATAGTATCAGCAGTATTAGCGGCGGTATCTTTTACGGTTGGGCTGGTGCAGAATTGAAGTAAACTTACAGTTACCACCAGGTAAATTTTCGATAACATAGAATTATTAAATTGCATGCCTAATTAACTCTTTGGGCCCTTACTTATTGGCTGAAAATGAAGATAAATTTTTACAAATTGAAAAGATATATAATTTTAATCGCGTTTGCCAGAAGCAGTAAAGCTCCCCGGTTCATTAATTATTCTCGCCTGAATGGGGGATCTCCTTATCTACAACCGCCCCCGCATCATTTTGCTGCCGCATCCATTCCTTTAATTGTTCACTGTAGGTCCCAATCATTTTAGTGTAGGCTGCATCACCTGCCAGGTTATGCATTTCATAAGGATCTTTTTGCAGATCATAGAATTCAATCGCCGGGCGGGTAGTGATCCTGGTAACTAATTGATTGGCTTCTGGTGATGTATTTCCCTTTTCGACCCACGTATTCCAGTAGCTGTTCTTATTATTAGGGTTCATCATAAACCGGTTGTAGTATTTGCTTTCAAACGACAGGTTCATGATCAACTTATACCTGGTATCCCTGATCGATCGAATGGCATACGCAGTGCCTTCGGGTATATTGTTATGAATACCGAATGCATATTTCCTGTTCTCTTTTTGTTTGCCAAGTATTACGGGTAAAAAGTTTTTTCCATCTAAATTATCGGGAGCCTTGCCGCCGGCAATAGCACATAAGGTAGGCGTAATATCTTCATATTGCACAATGGCATCCGATTCTGTGCCCGGCTTTACTACACCCGGCCAGCGAATGATCATGGAGCTTTTTTGTCCGTAATCCCATAAGTTCCACTTGCCACCGGGGAACTGGGGGCCTTGTTCTCCCAGGAAAATGAAAATGGTATTTTTCTCCTGCCCGGTTTCTTTCAATAACTGCATAATATCGCCTACCTGGTTATCGAGCCTTCTTACTTCGGCCAGGAATTTACAATACTGGGTGCGTATTTCTTTTGTATCTACCCAGTGCGGTGGTAGTTGTAGTTTGTCGGCATTAAATTCCGAAGGGTCGCCCATGGTCCAGGGCATATGTGGATCAATGCTCATAATGAAGAGGCAAAACGGATCGTTTGCCTGGGTGGTTATGAACGAACGAATATCATCCAACGAATAGTCATCGGTGGGCGCTACGCAATTAGGTTCAAAACCTTTTATAAATGTAAACGGAAATACAGAGGCCGGTTTGGTGCTGTGGTCTTTACCGGTAAGAGCCACTTTATACCCCTGAGCACCTAAATAATGACAAACACTTTTTACGCTGTCGTATACCCTCTTATGATTTTGGTAAGAGCCATGCCGCATTGGGTAAAGTCCAGTGAACAACGAAGCCCTGGTGGGCACACACATGGCTTCGGAGGCTATCATCTGGTTAAACTTCAGTCCTTCGCCTGCCAGTTTATCAATATTGGTTGTTTTTATATTCTTCCCGCCATAACAGCTCAGCTGACGCGAATCGAGGTCGTCGGCCATAATGATCACCACGTTTGGCCGTGATGCTTTTTTAATCTCTGTTGAATCGCTGGCTATAGCGGTACTAATGGTTAGCGCTAACTGCATCAGCAGTATACCATATTTTTTATTCATATTACCTGGCTTCAATCTGTTAAGAACACAATATCGTACCATAAGGGGTACTATAAGTACCAGTTTTGTAGCTTTTTGTGTCAATTTTGTAGACTTTTCGGGTTAGCTAACGCCGTTCTTTGAAATAGTTGAGCGCCCGTGTCGGTTTTCTTCTATTTTCGGCCTTCCGGCGCTTATAATTTTGGGTCATAATTAGTTTTATTATGAACCGGATTATGATCGTTGCCAGTTTACTTGTTACCGCTGTTATTGCGGCGGGGTATTTGCCTGGTCGTTCAGCATATGGCGGCAGCACAGCCCGGTATACGGGCATGTTGCTGCCGCTTATTTCAGATTATAATATTTTCTCAGGCAACCCGGCTGCGCTTATCCCCGCCAACGGGTTTCAGTTGTACGAACTGGCTACAGGCCTGTTTACCGATTACGCCGAAAAACAACGGCTGATAAAACTGCCTGTGGGTAAAACCATTGTTGCGGTAAACGACGGACTGCCGCAATTTCCCGATAGCACCATCCTGGTGAAAACATTTTATTATTTCAACGATAAACGCGATCCATTAAAGGGCAAACGCCTTATTGAAACCAGGCTGCTTATAAAGTTAAATGGACAATGGCTTGCTGGTACATATGTTTGGAACAATGAGCAAACCGATGCTATGCTCGAAAGCAAAGGTGCCAATGTACTCGTTAGTTGGATAGATGATAAGGCAAACCTCCAAACTATTTCTTATCGCATACCATCACCAAAGGATTGTGCATCCTGTCACAATAGTAATAATTTGTTGATGCCGGTAGGTATTAAGATCAGGAATCTGAATAGGGAAGTGGTGCGGAATAATGTTCGCATAGATCAATTGCAGCATTTACAAAACACCGGTGTACTAACTGCCGTTGATGCCGGCCGTTTCTCCCAATTGCCCAACTGGCAAAATGAAACATATAGTGTAACCGAAAGAGTGCGGGCCTACCTCGATGTAAACTGTGCGCATTGCCATAGCGACAAAGGTTCCTGCGCAGTTTCTTTTCTTCGCTTTGGTTATGAAGTATCACTCGCCGATACCCGCATTGAAAAAAGAAAAGACCGTATTGTGAACATGATGGAAAAAGGCCGGATGCCACGCATTGGCACTACCATCGTAGATGCAGAAGCGATCGCTTTAATTAAAAAATATTTACAACAACAATAAAACCCGCTCCCATGACATTTGCAAACATCACATTACTGATCACCGCTTTAACAACAGCGCTTATTGCCGGACTCTTTTATTCTTATTCCTGTTCGGTTAACCCTGGCCTTGGTAAATTGCCCGATGCCGGTTACCTGGCCGCCATGCAATCGATCAACCGCGAAATTTTGAACCCCTTATTCTTTATGAGCTTTATAGGCACTTTGATCTTATTGCCTGTAAGCGCCTGGGTGCAATACAGCAATCCTGCGCACACAAGGTTTTATCTTTTGCTGGCAGCGACCGTCATCTATGCACTTGGTACTTTTGGTGTTACCATTATGGGCAATGTTCCACTTAATAATGCACTCGATGGTTTTCAATTACAATCGGCTTCGCCAGAAACATTGCAGCAATACCGCCAGTCGTTTGAAAAGCCATGGAATCGTTTACACAGCATTCGCACCATGGCCAATGCTATTACACTCATACTTGTTTTATTAGCATGTATAGCAAAAACAGACACCCTTAAACCAGAATAGTAAGTTCTGGCCCAAGGGTGCCTGTTTTCACTTCTTAATTTCTCATTTCTAATTTTTCATTTCTCATTTCACCATCCCGGCGCCTGTTGTAAAGCCGGGTCTTTTAAAAGTTCGTCCTGCATAATAGGAAAGAAATAATGCGTTGGCGCTACAAACACCCAGGCAGCAACATAAAACCGTTGCATGCTGTATGTTTTTCCCCCGATAACAATTTTTCCATTGGGGTCTTCTATAGGTTTCATGCCATTTACCATACGCTGACATTTGGGATAGGGCCAGAATTTTTGCGAGCGTGTATCGTTATCGTTACCCGCTGCCTGCCAGGCTTGTTCGCGTGCCATTTGAGTGGTGCTGCTGGGTTCAAGGTATAACCGTGCTGTGTACCAGCGTTTGTTCTCATAGAAAAATTCTACCCGGCGTTCGCGTTGAATATATTCATTCGTTTTGTCTTTATCGCCTTTTACCGATGGCGGTACCGGCGCCATAAACGACCGCTGTCTTATTGTGTTCAGCATAGTGAAGATCTCATCGGACGAACCACCGGTTTCGTTCAATGCTTCTGCATATATAAGCATGATCTCGGGTAAGCGAATAAGCGGGTAATGTATTTGAAATGAAACACCATTACCCGGGCGGTAATCTTCGCGATAGAACTTACGCAGAAAATAACCGGTTGTGGTTGAGTTGGTGGCGCCTATTTTATCGGCTCCGGTGAATGTGTTCCTCACTACGTTACGAAAAGTAGAGCCATGATAAATAACGTCGCGGTAAAAACGGGGATCGCGTTTTACGCTTTCATAGGGGTTGGCATCATTATATCCATCGGCCACTGCCCGCGCATCATATACGGGATAGCCGTAGCCGTCTGGCGCAATGTATTCATATTCGTCTACCTGTTCCTGCACCGGTTGTTGCCTTGAACCGCCGCCTTCAGATGGCGGATAGTTATCGCCCTGCCATGCTTCCCATTTATCGTTCATGTTCATGAAAATGCCTTCGGTTTTAAATGAATTAAAATCGTAAAAGAGCTGGTATAACCGCGAGTACACTTTGTTGTTACTACCCGAAACAAAATCGCTGGGGCCATAACCGGTATACAAACTATACCTTGGCGAACCGTTTTCCGATTTAAGGTTCAGTACAGCTTTGGCGGCATCGCGGGCAGCTTCCCAACGTTTGTTATCGCGGCTGGCATAACTGGCTTTTCCTATGCGGGTATCATTGGGTAACACACCGCCATTATAGAGTGGGGTGGCGGCCATCCAACGAACGATGGCTTTTAATGCCAGCGCAGTTCCTTTTTCGGTGCGGGCAAATTGCGGGTCGGTTTGGTTAACAGGCAACAGCGCAATGGCGCTGTCGCAATCGGCGCTTATCTTATCTGCTATAGTATGAAATGTTTCCTGTTTTATGCCCAGGTCGCCATTGGGGTCTATAAGGAAATCGATGTATGGGATTTCGCCATACAAACGGGCTGCCAGGTAATGATAATAGGCGCGCATAAAAAATGTTTCGCCCATACGAATGTCCAGGTCGCCCTTGTTGAGCGGGTTATCGGGTGTGCTGTATTTCCTTACGCCCGAAATGATCATGTTGGCAATGCGGATGGTTGAATAAATATCGGCCCATTTGTATCCTGTACCTGGTTGGTCGTTGGCGTTCCAGCCGCCGGTATTGAAAGTGCGTGATTGTCCGTTCTCTACTGTCGATCCCCGGCATTCATCGGTAATAGCGCTTATTGAAAAGTGTTGAATGAATGCCAGACCGCGTGCGCGGGAGTGCAGATCGCTGTACAGATCGGTTACCATTTTGTTCACTTTTTCATAATCGCCAAATACCTGCGCCTCGGTCATTTGATCATCGGGTTTGCGATCGAGAAAGTCTTTCTTGCATGACGTTGCAAGGATGAAGATGATGCTATATATAAAGATTGATTTTTTCATAAAAGAAAATTTACGAATTGAAAAGCTGTTGCAAGTTTCAGGTTGCAGGTTTCAGGGTTTTCCCTGTAACATGAAACCTGTAACCTGTAACCGTCTTTTAAAGTGTGATGTCGATTCCAAAATTCACCACCTTCATAATAGGATACCAGTTACCATTTATTTCATTTATCTCTGGGTCAACGTCGGCATCTCTCAGTTTATCAAAGGTGATCATGTTCATGCCCTGTACGTATACACGGGTGCGCTGTAAACCTGCCCGTTTCATCCATTTCGAAGGCAGGTAATAACCTACTTCAAAATTCTTGAGCCGCAGGTATTGGGCGTTGAACATGAACAGGCTGCTGTTGTATTGTTTGTTATTGTCGTATTTGCCGTAATGCAGCGCCGGGTATGTGGCCGTTGCGGCAGTTTCAGGCGTCCAGCGTTTCAGGTGCATGGGTTTTACTTTACCCACTTCATCATTTTGATAAATAGGGAAGTCGTAAGTGGCTGGTCCGCCCAACAACAATGAAGTGTGCGTGGCACCCTGGAACAGGATACTCAGGTCAAACGATTTATAGCGGAAGTTCATGGGAATGCCAAACTGAATTTCAGGAACACGCGGATAACCTTTTGCTATACGGTCGTTCAGGTCGGTGATCTGGCCGTCGCCATCTATGTCAACATACTTTACATCGCCGGGCAGTACGGTACCCCATTTTTGAAACCCGGTACCATTGTTCATTTTGTTCAGGTCATCGGCTTCTTTCTGGCTGTTGATGAACCCGTCGAACTGGTAAACAAATGGCTGACCCACCGGATTGCCGGTACGATATTGCCATTCAAAGTTGCGCAACACTTCCCGCTGGTATTTTATCTTGTTGCGTGCAAAGGAGAAGTTAGGGCGAATGGTATAGGTAAAATTGCTGCCTATTTTATCGCTCCAGGAAACTTCAAAATCAAACCCTCTGTTGTTTACGATACCCACATTCAACAATGGAGCGGCGGTTCCCACAAGCGAAGGGAAGCCCTGTTTATCGGCGCCGCTAAGATCGGTTATAATGTCGTACCGATGTTCATGGAACATGTCGAGCGTAATAGTAAGTCGACGGTTCAACAGTTCGAGGTCGATACCGATATTCATTTTGCGCGCTTTTTCCCAGGTAAGAATAGGGTTGGCCAACCGGCCCGGACGAATACCACCGGGGTTCTGGTTATTTTGAGTGCCAAAGTTGTACGAATCGCCTGAGTTATTATAGAACTGCAGGTAGCCGAAGCGGTTATCACTGGGGTTAGAACCTGCCTGATCGTTGCCAACCAAACCATAGGAGCCACGCAGCTTTAACATATCTAACCAACCCTGTGTGCTTTGCATAAAGCTTTCATTACTTACAACCCAGCCAATAGAGGCTGCGGGGAATTTGCCATACCGGTTGCCCGGTGCAAAGTTTTCGGAACCATTATAACCCATGTTGAATTCGGCCAAATAACGCTGGTCGAAGTTGTAGGTAATACGGCCCGATACGCCCTGGTAGCAAAATGGCACTTCATTGTTCTTTATTCTGATAGAGCGGTTGGCCAGTATAAGGCCCGATACATTGTGTTTTCCAAATGTGCGTAAGTAATCGAGTTTCATTTGATAATAGGTTCGGCCAACTTCATCGTCGCGCGAATAAGTATTACCAAGGGTATTATCAGTTGAACGGCGTGGCGTGCTGTAGGCGCCGGTATAATGGCCTCCTTTCATAAACACATCAACACCATCTGTAGGGTAAAAAGTGGCATAACCGGGGTATACGCGATACCCTTGCGATTCGGTAGGTACCGAACGTGTTACCCAGTAACCGCCCTGGCGGTCGTAAGAGAACATGCCCTCCAGCTTCAACCCCCTGGTAAGTGCATCGAGCTTGTAACCCATAATGAACGAACCGTCGAGATAATTTACGCGTTGATTAAGATAGCCGGTTTTCGACAGTTCGCCCAGCATATTGAAACGATAGGTTTGGGTGCCAAACAACATGCCGTTAGGGAAACTTACATTGTATGCCTTATTGGCGGGATTGTCGTTTGATTCCAATACAATTGGGTAAATAGGTGGCTGGGTATTGGCAATTTCCATCACCCGCGCCGCCGTGGTGCCGGGTGCATTACGATCGGTAAGACGTACCCCCAATATTAAAGTGGCATATAAGGAGTTGGTAATGTCTACGTCGATATTTGATCGAAAATTATATCGCTTGAAGATGGACTGAGTTTTATAGGGGTCGCTGATGGTTTGTTTGTAGTTACCGTTCTGTTGAAAATAATTACCCATTATAAAATACCGGGCCTTGTTGCTGCCGCCCTGTATGGTTAAGCTGTAATCTTGTTGATAGCCCGGTTTGAAAGCGAAATCGAAGTAGTCGATATTATAACCAAGGCCGTCGCTATTGTCGCCTTTTGCTTTTCTGTAATTATCTATTTGCTCCTGGGTGAACAGGTTCAGCGTGCCGGGCGATACGCCGGGATTATCGTTTATCTTGGCTTCGTTGAACAACATGGCATAATCGGCCGAGCCCAGGTAACTGGGAAAATGTACGGGGCTGTTGACGCCGTTGGAGATCTTTAAATTCAGCGAGGCTTTTTCCGATGCTTTACCACGTTTGGTAGTAATTACAATAACGCCGTTGGCGCCACGTACGCCAAAAACAGCGGTTGCCGAGGCATCTTTCAATATCGTAAAGCTTTCAATTTCATCGGCGCTTAAATAGTTTAACGATCGTTCTACACCATCTACTATTACTATTGGCCGGGCATTTCCATAAGTGCCTATGCCGCGAATGTAAATATCGCTTACATCAACGCCTGGTTCACCGCCGGCAAACTGGTTTACATTCAAACCGGGTAAGCGGCCTGCCAATGCATTGGTTAAGTTGGCGGTTGGGCTTTGCTGTAATTCTTTTGAAGAAATAGCTGCAACGGCGCCGGTAACCGTTACCTTTTTTTGCGTGCCATAACCAACCACCACCACATCTTTCAGGTTCTGTGCATCTTCTTTTAAAGTAATGGCTAAGGTGCTTCGGCCCTGTAACGCTACTTCCTGCGACTGGTAGCCGATAAAGGAAAATACAAGTGTTGCTTCGGCATAAGGAACGTTCAGTGAAAAGCGTCCTTCACGGTCGGTGACGGTGCCGGTTGATGCACCGCGTACCATTACCGATACCCCTGGCAATGGCAGCGAGTTGGCGTTCAACACCTGTCCGGTAACGGTGAGCGCTGGCGCAGGCGTTTCATAGCTTGCGTGTTCGATCATTTTTTTTTGAACAGGCGGCGCGTTGTAAAGCAAAATCTGCTTTTCGTCAATGACACTGAACAAAATGCCGATGGGGGTCAATACATTGGTGAAAAGCTCCGCCAGCTTTTTATTTACCAGGCGGCACGAAACCTTTTTATTAAGGTTAATAATGTCGCTGCTGTAAATAAAAGAAACCCCGGTTTGCTGTTGAATTTCGCGCAGTACTTTTTTTACTTCAACCTGGTCAATGCTCAGGTTTACTTTTTTGTCGAGTATATTTTGCGCATTGGCCTGAACGGTATTGCTACAGGCAATGGTAAGCGCCAGTTGCCATAGGAACAGGCGGGCAAAGAATAGAAGTCGCAATCGTTCTTTTCTCATAGTGACAGTTTTTACATTCAATAATTAGGTTGCAGTTGTTGGTTTTTATTTATACAATAAAAGGCCTGGCCGCATAATACAGCATCAATACACCGCGGCGGGCCGGTATTTTCTATTTAACGGTTTTGAATTGTTGTAATAGCAGCGCTGTTAGTCACTGGTCCTGGTTTCTTTTTAAGATAATTTGCGAGCCGTTTATCTCGTATGTTGTTTGTGTTGATTTGCAAATGATCTCTAATTGTACAAACAGGTTGTGGCTTGAAAGATCGCCGGTGAAGTGAAGCCCGGCAATAGCTGCATTCTCAGATGTTATCAGAATGCCATAGGCGTCGCTCAGGGCCTGCAATACCTGCTGCATCTCTGCTTCTTCAAATACAAATTGGTCATTACTGTTTGTGTTGGCTGTACTGTTTAGCGGTTTTGTTTTTGGCAGGGGTAGGGGATTATCAACAATGCCGGCTATTAGTTGATTACGTTCGGCATTGAACGTTACTTTTTTGTTGCGGGTCAATACAACCTGGTTAGTGCTGTCTGCAACTGTACTTTCTTCTTCAGTACGTTTGTATACAAGCACTTTGCCGGTAACAACGGCCACCTCTGTATTCCAGTTTGTACTATTTTGTGTAATGTTAAAACTGGTGCCCAGCACTTCTGTGGTAAGCTCATTGTTCAGGTGTACCTTAAAATGTTTTTGCGGGTTATGGTGCACATTGAAAAAAGCGCTTCCATGCAAATACACCTCACGCGTGGCGCCGGTAAACGCCGTCGGATAATATATGGTTGCGCCGGGTTGCAGGGTAATAAGGCTGCTGTCGGCCAGCTGAAACTTTTGTTCTGCATTTGTTGTATTTGCCAGGCTATCGTAACTGGCCCGGGGTTGAACCAGTGCCAGCCGGTTGTTTTTATGTACCGGTTGCCGGTACAATACAATGGCTGAAGCTATTATTGCCAATACGGCTGCCGCTGCGGCTACACGGATCCAGGTGCGTGGGGTGATCGATATTACCTTCGCTGTTTGCGTTGTATTGGGTACCTGTACGTTGGTTGTAATGGTGTTCCATAGCCTTGCTTCTATCAGTGACCTTTCTGCATTCGACAAATGCAGATCACTGTTAGTGATCAGTTTATTGTACCATTCCAATATAAGCTTTTCCTCCTCTTCGGTACATTCACCGGCTAGGTACTTTTGCAATAAGTGATCGAAGTTCGACTGGCTCAATACGGGTGTTTTATATATGACGTGGGGGTAAAGGGTATCCCTAAAGGTTAAAAATATTTTTTTTTAAAAGGGGAGCCCGGGAAATAAAACACCCCATAAGCGCCGGCTTATGGGGTGTTTTAAAATGAATATATGAAGGCTTATCTTTTCAGGAATGTCTTTGTCTGTTTCGTTTGTTTGCCGCTTACAATTAAATAGTATTGTCCTGGCGGCAGTTGTTGAATGTTTATTGGGTATGAGATGTTTTCGGTAAGTTCCACTGTTTGCTTTTGCCAAACACGCCCGTTGCCGTCAACAACCTGAAAGGTTACCTTTTCGTTTTCATTTACCTGCACATATATAGTATTGCCGGCCGGGTTAGGCGATAACTGCAGGGCAGGTGGGGTAACAGGGGTGCTTATAACGTTGGTGGTATCGGTAATGGGTTTTCTTTTTACAGACACTGCATTGCTATATGTAAACTGGCCATTCTTATTTATTATTTTCAACCGGTAAAAATTGGTATCTACCACCTGTGTATCGGTATAATTGTAGTTATTGGTATAGGCACCGTTATTAGCAGCAGCTACAGATCCAATGCCAGCATAAATTAAACTGTCTGTACTTTTTTCAACTGAATAGGACGCAATGGTTTCATCAACGATCGTTTGCCATTGCAGTAGTACATTGGTTTTATTATCAGTAGCCTTAAATTGCTGCAATTTAAACTCCAAAGCGGGGTTAAAGAGATGCAAAACGAAAACATCACTTACGCCTGTGAACGGCAGGTTCTGTGTTCCGGGGCCGGGGTCCATATCGGGTGTGTTCCAATAATGGCCGGTGAGGTAAATATTGTCGTTGCCTTTTACTGCAAGGGCGCCAGTGTACTCATCGCCGGAGCCGCCGCCTATGGTATATCCCCACACATAATTGCCCGAAGCATCGAGTTTGGAAATATAGATATCAAAATAGAATGAGCCGCCAGCCGCAGTACGGTTTTGAACGCCGGGACCGGGATCAAGATCGATGGTGTATCTGAAATGCCCTGTTGTGTATACATTGCCTAACGTATCGAGTGCCAGGTTGCCTGGAAATTCATGGTCGGTTCCACCCATTCCCTTAGCCCAGAGATAATTGCCCGCCGCATTAAGTTTGAGAATGTACATATCTGAACCGCCGTTTGATGTAAGGGTATGGGTGCCCGTGCCGGGATCGAAATCTGCTGTACCATCAAAAGTACCCATTACATGTACATTGCCCGAGGTGTCAACAGCTACTGAAAAGGCCTGGTCGTATTGGGAGCTGCCTATTTTTTGGGCCCAAACATAATTGCCTGCAGCATTCAGTTTGCAAACAAAACCATCTATGCTGCCATACGGTGTAATGATCGCTGTGCCCGGGCCAGGGTCAAAATCGATAGGGCCTACCTGAAAATCACCGGCAACATAAATATTACCAGTAGCATCGAGGGCTATAGACTTGGCTACACCACTACCAGTACCATTCATACTTTTGGCCCACACATAATTGCCCGAAGAATCGAGTTTGGAAACAAAAATAGCATTGTACCCTGCCGAATTAAGTGTTTGTGAGTTGGGCCCGGGGTCAAAGTCAACTACTCCCCAATAATAGCCTGTGGTAAATACATTGCCTTTGGCGTCTACAGCTATACCATTGCCAACAGCAAATACGTCGCCACCAATTTTTTTACCCCAAACGTAATTGCCTGCAGCATTTAATTTAATGATAAACAGATCGATATTACTGGTAGCTGTAACCATTTGAACACCGCTGGTAGGGTCAAAGTCTACCGTTCCTCTGAACCAGCCGGTGATATAAACATTACCGGCAGCATCTACTGCTACAGCATG
The DNA here is from genome assembly GCA_024809215.1 of Niastella sp. OAS944. Lineage (GTDB taxonomy): Bacteria > Bacteroidota > Bacteroidia > Chitinophagales > Chitinophagaceae > Niastella. The sequence goes on from JANUBW010000006.1 coordinate 139,172, forward strand.
CGCTTCTGCACTGGTGTTGTCACCGCCTATATTTCTGGCCCAAACAAAATTACCTGAAGCATCCAGTTTGCACACATAGGCATCAACTGCGCCAATTGATTGAATATCGTAGTGGCCGGGGCCAGGGTCAAAGTCGGCGGTATCGGCAAAGCTGCCTGCTGTATAGGAATTACCGGAGGCGTCGGCTGTGATGGCAAACCCCGATTCTGCACCCGGGCCAGCCAGCGCTTTTGCCCAATGATAGCTGGGTTGCGCATAACACAGTGTGGCTGCAAACAAAAGAATAAGGGATAGAATGAGTCTCATTTGGTTGGGAGTTAGGGCGTATAAAATGGTTATACGAAGATAGAAAGACAAACAATCACATGCAAACGCAGCCTCCTTAATTTGCTGAGTTGTATTATAGTAAAGTGGTATAGGTGTTCAGGTAGTTTCGCAGGTGCCTGCGTAATAGTTTGAGCGAGCGCGTAATATGGTATTCAACCGCTTTTTCGGTGAGTTGCATATGACCGGCAATTTCTTTTACCGATTTATGTTCGTAGCGGCTTAGTTTAAAAATAATCTGGGTTTTTTCGGGGAGCTCGTGCAGGTGGTTCTCTATAAGCACTAATAATTGTTCCTGGTCTATTCCGTTATCTGTATCGCTTGTAGTTGTTGCCGTTTGGTAGTTTTGCAGGAATTTATCTTTAACGGCCTGCTGACGATGAAAGTCGATGGCCATGTTGCGAAGGGAAATGGTAAGAAAGGCGCCCCAGTTCTTTACCTGCAAATTGGCGCGGTTGCGCCAGATCTTTTCAAACAGGTTCTGTACCAGTTCTTCCGAGTCGGGGCCCGAATGGGTGTATTTAAAAGCTACACAATATAACTGGTACCAGTATTTTTTATACAATGCTTCAAATGCGGCCATGCCGTCCCGTAGCAGAGACAAATCATTGTCACTATGTGAACTAAAGCCGGCAAACATACATTTAGAAGGAAAGGGTTTACGTTCAATTTTACCTGAAAGTATGTGTTTTTTGCCAGATAAAAAACGATTTTGCTAAAAAGATAGCAAATGCCGGCAGTTGTAAGTTTGGCTGCCGGCATTTATATTCAAATTATTTGTGTGGGGCCATGTTGCTATTGCCTATATCACGATAAATTTTCCAACCGTCGCCCTCGGGCTTCCATACAACCACATATTTACCTTTATCGAGTGTTTTATTGCCATCGCCAATCATTTCATACATGCCTGTTTCAACAAGCAGTTCGGCATTGCCGGTAAGGTCAACGGTATTAATTTTCAATTCTTTCATGCCCATTCTGATGGCGCCGCCCCATGCATTTGCAATGGCTGCGCCTTTAAATGGTTCGCTGTTATCGAACATGGCCCAGCCATCAGAGGCATAGTGTGCAGCTAAAGCATTGGAGTCGCCCTTTTTTGCTTCTTCACTAAATTTTGCGTTGTCACTTTCAATCCATGCTTTTGCTTTGTTCATGTCGAAAGCAGTGGCGGTAGCAACGGTATCGCCCATGGTATTGTGATCTGTTTTTTCGGTGGCTGTTTCCTGGCACGACGTTGCAAACATCAATACACCGGAAAATAAAAATAGTGCGCAATGTTTTTTCATGTTGTTGGTTTTGTACTAAGGTATGCGCATTATAAATGTAAATGGGGTGAGTGAATTGGATATTGATCGCGATCAAATAAATGTTGTGTGTTATTGTGAATACAACACTAACACACAAGTGAAAAGCTGACCATTATCAACTTTCTGCATGATCTTCGAATATTAAATTGTGCTAATTTTAAATCACCATTTTCTCACCATTAATCAACTTATTTATGGAAGGTACTATTGGAACCATACAATTGTTTGCCGGAAACTTCGCTCCAAGGGGCTGGGCCTTGTGCCAGGGGCAACTGCTGTCAATTTCAACGAATACCGCTTTATTCTCAATTCTTGGAACCGTTTATGGCGGCGATGGACGTACTACTTTTGCGTTGCCTGATCTGCGGGGGCGGGTACCTGTTGGTCAGGGACAGGGACCAGGTTTAAGCGCCTGGCCATTAGGGCAATCTTTAGGTGTTGAAACTGTTTCGTTAATCCAGAATCAAATGCCTGCTCATAACCATTTGGTTGAAGTAAGCGGCAGTACGGCAAACTCTGATTCTGCAAACAACAATTATCTCGCCATGTCAAATGCGACCTATGGTGGTGACACAATTCCTGTAAATACGTATAACGGTACGCCTACTGCAACACTGGCTCCTAATAGTATCAGTGTTTCCGGCGGTAGCCAGCCGCACGAAAACCGACAGCCTTCGCTGTGCTTGAACTACATTATTTGCGTAGAGGGGTTTTTCCCGTCCAGAAATTAAGGAACTCCTGATTTGTGCCTGTAAGTAATATGAGAACAGGCATTGTTTCAAATTCTACTATTTGTTTACCGCTTTTGCATTACCTGCAATCTGCAGGTAGAGATATTACTGTCTTTTCAGCAGAATCTACCGTCAATGAAAAGTCAGCAATTGTTTCTTTTTGTACACAGGCTGCAATTTCCTGTACGCATGAAAAGAGCAGTGGCCGGTCTTTGTACGATTGGGTAAACGAACAACGGCCCGATATCATATTTGTAATTGGCTATAGTGAGATCATTCGTATTAAGCGCTTTACTACTATTACGCCCGTTCTTTATAATGTACATTTTGGGCATTTGCCGGAATACAGGGGGCCTAACCCTGTATTCTGGCAATTAAAGAATGGCGCCACTTCGCTGGCTATCACTATTCACTTCATTAGTGAAAATATCGATACAGGTGCTATTGCCTGGCAAAAAGAATATCCTAATGAACCGTTCTTCAGTTACGGATATGTTCACCAGTTAATGAGCCATTATTTAACTGAAGGCGTAAATCATCTGTTGGAGTTGCACAGGCAGAAACATACCATTGTTGTAAAAGTTCAGGATGAAAAACATGCAGCTTATTTTGGCAGGCCAACCGCAAATGATGTTTGCATTAGTTGGGCCTCCATGAATGCCGTAGCCATCTGCAATCTGGTGAAAGCCTGTAATCCCTGGAATAACGGTGCAATAACTTCTTACAACGGTTTTGAGGTGCGCATCATCGATGCCGAGCCTGCGCCTTCTAATGGACGGATACCGCATTTGCCCGGCACAATTCTCAATACTTCCGGTTCTTTTCTGATCTCGTGTATTAATAATGAGGTCCTGCATATACATACCCTAATGGTTAATGGTGTTTTAATGCCTGGTCGTTTTGCAGCGAAATATGGATTCTTCGAGGGTCAGTCATTTAATAATATTTGAAAACACCATGTTATGATAAAAAAACTACACAATGTATACATTGTATGCACCTGTATGTTATTGCTCGTTAGCCAGGATGACGTTCAGGCGCAAAGCTTGTCGGCGGGGGATATTATCATTCTGGGCTTTAATTCCGACGATACCTATCCGAACCAGCGATGGGCGTTTCTGGCAATGAGAAATATAACTGCGGGTACGGTTATTGTTTTTACCGACAATGGCTACGATGCCACCATTAGTAATTTCAGAACAGCTGCCGGTAATACAAGCGATGGCTATCTGGTATATACTGTACCTGCTTTGATATCTGCAGGCACGGTGGTTTATGGCACCAATAATACTATTAATGGGGCTTCCACCGGTGTATCGGGACAATTGGGAAATCCATCAACACCCTTTGGTTTTAGTAATTTTGGCGACCAGTTAATTGTATACCAGGGTGCCTCCGGTACGGCGTTGGGCGCTACTTTTATTTACGCATTAAATACAGGACAGAACACTGCCTACGGCGCGAATGGCGTATGGTATACAGGCGGCGCGGCCATTACTTCTGATGTTCTGTCTTATTTACCTCCCGGTTTAACAAACGGGCTAACAGCGGTTGCCCTAACAGCCAATACAGCAAATCTTTCAGTGGGCCCCGGTACAGTGGGGACAGCCAATTATGGATTTGACAACATGATCTATGCTGGTACAACGACCGGTACAACGGCAGCAATAAAAGCTGCCGTTGCAGATCCCGCTAACTGGATTGGCAGTGATGGCCCTGCATTGAATATTGCTTCAGGCGTTTATTATCCTTCAAATTTCTTTACGTTATTACCTGTTACCCTGCTTCATTTCAACGCAGAAGAAACAACGGCCGGTGCTGTTAAACTTTCATGGGAAACTGCCATGGAGGTGAACAATGATCATTTTACGCTGGAACGAAGCGGCGATGGCTTACATTATACAACTATTGCCACGGTACCGGGAAAAGGTGATAATAACCAGCCGGTTGATTATTCTTATACCGATGAGTGGCCCGAACATGGAAGTAATTATTACCGGTTAACACAAACAGATCGCGATGGCCGGTCAAAAATATTAGGCACCAGGAGGATTGAAGTAGCAGCCATTGCATTGCGGGTTGGTCCCAACCCCGCCGTGCATACTGTAGAGGTGACTTTCAATAGGGGCGTATGGCGTGAACTTAAATTGTATAACAGTGCCGAACAGTTGCTGCAATCCATTTCACCGCGTGCAACAACCAGCAGGATAAAGATCGGTTTACAAAACTATCGACCGGGAATCTATTATGTGGCATTTATTGGGAATAATGGACAAAGCACCGTGCGGAGGTTTATAAAAAGAGAGTAATACAGAATGTGATAATTTGATAATGTGATAATGAATACAGCGTTGAGCCATCTGCCAACAGGCGGGTGGCTCAACTTTTTGGTTTTGAACTGAAAACTAAGAACTAAGAACTGTGAACTGTTTTAGGGATTAATTTTTTATTTAATAAAAATTGAATAACTTAACAGTATAAATAGCTCTTAAAACTATTACCATGGATACGGTAAGAGATATACTGCAAATTAAAGGACATGTGGTATATACGGTAAATCCGGAAAGCTCCGTATACGAAGCTTTAGAAACACTGGAAGCGAGGAATCTCGGTTCACTGGTTGTGTTGGAAGAGAACGGTAAACTGGATGGTATTTTTACAGAACGTGACTACGCCCGCAAAGTAATATTAAAGGGAAGATCCTCAAAAGAGACCAGGGTTATGGACATTATGACCGAAAGCCCGGTGTTTGTTACTCCTGATTGCAAGATTGAATACTGCATGCAATTGATGACTGATAAACATATCCGTCATTTACCTGTACTTGAAGACAATGAATTAATTGGACTCGTTTCAATCGGTGATCTTGTAAAATATATCATCGATCAGAAAGACTTCGTTATTCAATGTCTTGAACATTACATTACCAGTTAATCAATTCACTGATCGTACTATTGTAGCTGTATGGCGTAGTGTATGGGATTTTATTTGTTGTGAAAGGGGGAACTTGTATTCATGTATGAGCCTCCTTAGTGGAAGTATTATTTTATGCCGGAATCAGATATCCATAGTAATCAATTATGGCCATTGCTATTGTACGCAGGTGTGGTAGTTTTTCTGCTCGTTGCCATCCTGTTTCTTTCATATATATTAGGTCAACATCATCACGACCGCGCTACCAATAAACCATACGAAGGAGGAATAGAACAAACTGGCTCTGCACGCCTTCGTTTTTCTGCCCAGTTTTACCTCGTTGCCATGTTGTTTGTAATTTTTGATGTAGAAGCCGTGTTCATTATTCTGTGGGCGCTTGGCTTTTACGAACTCGGCTGGTACGGGTATATTGGCGTGGCGATATTTATAGCTCAGTTGGTTGTAGTGTTGATCTATGAGTGGGGGATAGGGGCGTTGGATATAGGTATCAACGTTAAGAAGATTATGAAGCGGTATAGGGAGTTGACGGGGTGAGGAGTTGACGAGTTAACAAGGTTGTCCTATGTGCAGCTCTCTGAGTAAGTTGAAATGCTGATAAAGTTGATAAAGGGTTTCTGTGCAGCATCTTGTTTGATTTTTGAAGCCTGATAAAGGCAACGAATATTTGACTTAAGAAGTGGCCTCCCCCCTTCCGCGGGGAGGTCTGGAGGGGGGGCGGGGGCCAGCAAAAACTTATACTAAAGTATATATTATGAAATGGTGGTTAAGCAAAGCAGGTGATTCAACCGGAAACATTTCCGGTAATGGCAGTCTCGAAGAGGCCGTTCGCCAAAGTATTATGCTTACCTCCGTTCAAAGCCTGGTGGCCTGGGGCCGTAAGAACTCCATGTGGCCATTTCACTTTGGCCTTAGCTGTTGTTTTGTTGAAATGGCTACCAGTATTACCAGTAAATATGATGTTGCTCGTTTTGGCGCCGAAGTTATACGCGGTACACCGCGTGAAGCGGATGTAATGGTAATTGCCGGAACGGTTTTTATAAAAATGGTGCCCATCATAAAACGCTTACACGAACAAATGATGGAACCCCGCTGGGTGATCTCTATGGGCAGTTGTGCCAACAGCGGCGGTATGTATGATATATATAGTGTAGTGCAGGGCGTTGATAAGTTCCTGCCCGTTGATGTATATGTGCCCGGTTGCCCGCCCCGGCCCGATGCGTTTATGCAAGGACTGATGTTACTGGCCGATTCGGTTGGAAAAGAAAAACGGCCATTAAGCTGGGTCATTGGCCAACAGGGCATCATAAAACCAACGATGACTTCCATGAAAGAAGTGAAACACGATGCAAGGATGAATATGACAAGTTTTAAAGGTGTGGATGAAATATAAAAGTTTGTTGTTTGTAAACCATAAACCACAAACATTTTAAATATGTCGGATGCCAATAATATAATACAGCATCTGCAACAACGGCTGGAAGAAAATATTCAATACCAGCAAAAGACCGTTGATGAAATACTCACACTGTGGGTGTCTAAGGAGAAGATCGTACCTGCTATACAATGTTTAAAGACCGAAGTTCCGCAGCCATTCAAAATGTTATACGATCTGTTTGGCATTGATGAACGGAACCGCAATCGCTTCAATGGCCTGCCCATGGCCGAATTTACCGTAGTATATGTGCTCTTCTCTTTTGAACAGAACGCCTTCATTAAACTGAAAGTAGCATTGCGTGGTGAGTATCCTTCTATCTCTTCCATTACTTCTTTGTTTCAAAATGCCAATTGGTACGAACGCGAGGTGTACGACATGTTCGGCATCCGGTTCAACGGGCATCCGCATTTAACCCGCATTTTAATGCCGCTTACCTGGCAGGGGCATCCTTTACGCAAGGAACATCCGGCAAGGGCAACCGAAATGGGACCGTTTCAGTTGTACGATGAGTTGCAGGACCGCGAACAGGAAGCGTTGCGTTTTAAACCCGAAGAATGGGGACTGAAAGAACACGGCGACGATGCCGACTTTATGTTCCTCAATATCGGTCCGCAACACCCCGGCACCCATGGCGTGTTACGTATCATTCTGCAATTGAATGGTGAAGATATTGTTGATGCCGTTCCTGAAATTGGTTTTCACCACCGAGGCGCCGAGAAAATGGCCGAGCGGCAAAGCTGGCATACATATATTCCTTACACCGATCGTGTTGATTACCTCGGCGGTGTTATGAACAACCTCGCATACCTGTTGGCCGTTGAAAAACTGGCGGGCATCGAGTTGCCCGACAGGGCCATGACCATTCGAGTTATGTTGTGCGAACTGTTCCGCATTGCCAGTCACCTCGTTTGGTTTGGTACTTTTGCCCAGGACCTTGGGCAGCTTTCCCCGGTATTTTATATGTTCACCGACCGCGAAAAGATCTTCGATATCATTGAAGCCATTTGCGGCGGCCGCATGCATCCCAATTGGTTCCGCATTGGGGGCGTGGCGCAGGACCTGCCCAATGGCTGGCAAAGACTCGTTCAGTATTTTGTTGATTATTTCCCACCCAAGATCCGCGAATATGAAAAAATGGTTATTCGCAACAGTATATTCAAGGCAAGAACAAAAGGTATAGGTATCTATACTTTGGACGAAGCCATTGAGTGGGGTGTAACCGGACCCGGTTTGCGGGCCTGCGGTTTCGATTGGGACTGGCGTAAAAAACAACCTTATAGCGGTTACGACCGGTTTGAATTTGATATACCCACCGCCCAGAATGGCGATTGTTACGATCGCGCACTGGTACGGGTAGAGGAGATGCGCCAGAGCCTGCGCATTGTAAAACAGTGCCTCGAGAATATGCCGGCAGGCGATTATAAATCGAGCCATCCGCTTACTACGCCGCCGTTAAAGAAATATACTATGCAGGATATTGAAACGCTCATTACCCATTTTCTGAATGTGAGCTGGGGGCCGGTAATACCCGATGGGGAAGCCATGAGTTGTATTGAAGCCACCAAGGGCGCCAATAGCTATTACTGTATTAGTGATGGCAATACCGCGGCCTATAGAGTGCGCATTCGCACTCCGTCATTCCCGCACATGCAGATGCTGCCGTTTATTAGTAAAGGGTATACGGTTGGTGACCTGTTGAGTATTCTTGGCAGTATAGATTTTGTGTTGGCCGATATAGATCGTTAATGTGATAATTTGCTAATGTGATAATGTGATAATGAAAGGCAGTTTCTGTGCAGCAGGCTGAGTAATAGTTGATAAGTTGATAGAGTTGATAGAGGTGATAAAGGGAGGGGGCCGGTGCCGTTTTGCGAATGCCGAAAACAAAATAGAATGATAGAACAAAAATTAAATAAAAAACAATCTAATTCAGATAACACAGCCAGCTACGCAGAGGGAGTGCTTAAGGAACATTATCTCACCGATAAAGAACGAACCGCCATCGATCATGAAATAGCAATGGTGCCGCATAAAAGTGCCGCAGTTATTGAAGCGTTGAAGATCGTTCAAAACAATCGCCGTTGGATCAGTGATGAAAGCGTAAATGCTATTGCCGCCTATTTACAAATGAGTCCCGCCGAAGTAGATAGTGTGGCCACCTTTTACAACCTTATTTTTCGTAAACCCGTGGGCCGGCATGTGATCCTGTTATGTGATAGCATTTCGTGTTATGTAATGAAGTATGGCGACATCTATACTGCCTTACAGGAAAAACTGCGCATCAGGTTTGGCGAAACAACCGGTGACGATTGTTTCACTTTATTACCTAACGCCTGCCTCGGTTGCTGCGATCACGCCCCCGCCTTAATGATAGATAATGACCTTTATAAAGATGTTACCGTAACCTGCCTCGACCGTATTTTAAAAAAGTATACCTAACGTACTATGGAACATCCGTTAACACAATATATCCATCCCGGCTGCCCGGCATTTGATCTCCACGAATATGAGATGACGGGCGGTTATTCTGCCCTGCAAAAAGTGCTCACCAGTATGTCGTACCAGGAAGTGCAAAAGCTGGTGCAGGACAGCGGACTGAAAGGCCGTGGCGGCGCAGGTTTTAATACCGGTATGAAATGGAGCTTTGTGCCCATGGGTAATGATGCGCCGCACCCAAAATACCTTATTGCCAATGCCGATGAAATGGAGCCCGGTACATTTAAAGACCGCATGCTGCTCGAAGGCAACCCGCATCAATTGATTGAAGGTATGATATTGGCCGCCTATGCCATACAGGCCGATATTTCGTACATCTTTTTACGTTGGGCGTATAAAAAAGCGGCGCAATTATTACGCAAAAGTATTCACGAAGCATATGCTGCCGGTTATTTGGGAAAGAACATCCGGGGCAGCGGGTTTAGTTTGGAAATGCATTTGCATACCGGCGTTGGCCGTTATATGTGTGGCGAGGAAACTGCCTTATTAAATGCGTTGGAAGGAAAGCGTGCCACTCCCCGGTCAAAACCGCCATTTCCGCAAATAAGTGGTTTGTATGGCAAACCCACTATTGTAAATAATGTAGAAACACTTTGCAATCTTCCGCATATCGTAAACAACGGCGCTGAATGGTTTAGAGGATTAGGAAGTGGCGACGATGGCGGCACCAAGTTGTATGGTGTTAGTGGTAAAGTGAATAATCCCGGTTGCTGGGAGTTGCCCATAGGCAGCGTTACAGTACGGGAGCTGGTTGAAGAATACGCCGGAGGCATGAAGAACGGATATCAATTAAAAGGCATATTGCCGGGTGGCGCTTCTACCGATTTTCTTACTACAGAACACCTCGATGTAAAAATGGATTTTGCTTCCGTGCAGGCTGCCGGCAGTCGCCTGGGTACAGGTACTATGGTGGTAATGGACGATGCCACCTGCCCCGTTGGTTTTGTTCATAACCTGCAACACTTTTTTGCCCAGGAAAGTTGTGGCTGGTGCACGCCGTGCCGCGAAGGGTTACCATGGGTAGAAAAAATGTTGTTAAGCCTTGAGCATGGCACCGGTACCAATGAAGATATGGAGTTATTGCAAATGCATACGCAATGGCTGGGGCCCGGAAATACTTTTTGCGCCCTTGCCCCCGGCGCCATGGAACCGTTGCAAAGTGCGCTTAAATATTTTAGAGAGGATTTTGAAAGACACATTACCATGCATAAGTGTCCGTATGATTAAAAGGATGCAGGCGCCGGTTACCAGGTACCGGTTGCCGGGCCCCTGGAAACCGGAAACCGGTAACCGGTAACGGTTACTTAAGAATCGAAATGTTTCATTTTTAAATGATATGTCTACTATTTTCATCGATAACAAACAATACACGGTAAAGGAAGGTAAGAATCTCCTCGAAGCCTGCCTTACGCTCGGCATCGACCTCCCTTACTTCTGCTGGCATCCGGCATTGGGCAGCGTGGGCGCATGCCGGCAGTGTGCGGTAAAAGTGTTTAAAGATGAGAATGATACCCGGGGCAGGCTGGTAATGAGTTGTATGGAAAACATCAGGGATGGACTGCATTTATCGGTGGCCGACAAAACCGCAAAAGCGTTCCGCAGCCAGGTGATAGAATGGCTGATGACCAATCACCCGCACGATTGCCCCGTTTGCGATGAGGGCGGTAGCTGTCATTTGCAGGATATGACGGTAATGACGGGCCACGATTATCGTCGTTATCATTTCAAAAAAAGGACCTACAAAAATCAATACCTTGGCCCGTTCATACATCATGAAATGAACCGCTGTATACAATGTTATCGTTGTGTACGCTATTATCACGATTACGCAGGCGGGAAAGACCTGAATGTTTTTGCCGCGCACAACCATGTTTATTTTGGCCGCGAGAAGGATGGCATACTGGAAAGTCCGTTCAGCGGTAATTTGGCAGAGGTTTGTCCAACCGGGGTATTTACCGACAAAACATTACGCGAACATTATACCCGCAAATGGGACCTTACAACAGCACCTTCGGTATGTACTCATTGCAGTGTAGGTTGTAATACCATTGCCGGTGAGCGATATGGCCAGTTGCGTTGTATTACCAACAGGTACAATAGCCAGGTGAACGGTTACTTCCTGTGCGACCGGGGGCGTTTTGGTTATGAATTTGTAAACAGCGCCAACCGTATTACGCAACCGCTTATTCGCAGCCGGTCAATAGAGGCGGTGGATGAAGCAGTGTTGATGGACCATCTGCGTATTTTAATGAGCACGCATACGCTTATTGGTATTGGTTCCCCCCGTGCATCTGTTGAAAGCAATACGGCGCTGATGCAATTGGTGGGGAAAGAAAATTTCTACCAGGGCATAAATGATACACTTGGTTTTATTGAAAAAAGAATAGTGGAGGTAATGAGGTCGGGAGCGGTGCAAACAGCTTCTTTGCAGGATGTACAACAGGCCGATGCCATTTTAGTGTTAGGCGAAGATATCTGGAACACGGCGCCCGTAATGGCGTTGGCGGTGAGGCAGGGTGTAATGAAAACTGCTGCGCAGCATGTGCTGGAAAACAGGGCATTACCCAGCTGGCACGATGCTGCGGTGCGCGAGTTAGTGCAGCAGGAAAAAGGTTTTCTGGCCAATTGTACCATTAGCTCATCACCACTCGATGAAATAAGTACCTGCTCAGTGCATTTGGCCCCTGATAATTTAGCCCGTTTGGGTTTTGCCATTGCCAACCGGTTAAACACGCCGGTGCCGGCTGTATTGCTCGATAGAGATGTACAAGATCAGGCCGCGGTTATTGCGGCAGCGTTGCAACAGGCAAAACGCCCGGTGATCATCAGCGGCGCCGGTTGTTACAATGAAGCTTTGATAAGAGCGGCATTTGATATTGCCGCTGCATTGAATACACATGAGCGCGAAGTGAAGCTGGCTTATGTAATGCCTGAAAGTAATAGCATGGGACTGGCCATAATGAATGCTGCTGGTTTTGAAAATGCGGTGCTGCGGGCCACACGAGAAAATAATATAGCAGCTATTGTACTTGAAAATGATCTGTACCGGCATGTGCCGGCGCCTATTGCAGACGTGTTCTTCAACAGTTGCCAGCATTGTATTGTGTTCGATACCCTGAATAACGCCACTACACAAAAGGCCGATGTGTTGATCCCGGCCGCCACATTTGCCGAAGGCGATGGTACCTTGGTAAACTATGAAGGCCGGGCGCAACGATTTTACCAGGTATATGTACCAGCTAATAAATATATACAGGAAAGTTGGAAATGGCTGTTGAAATTACAGGCGGTAAAAACAGGTAATACCAACGAACAGGTATATCATCCCGAAGATGTATTGACCATGTGCCAACAGTTAATGCCACAGTTTGCCGGCATAGCAGCATCGGCGCCCCATCATGACTTTCGCATAAACGGGCAATCGATGCCGCGCGAACCACATCGCTATAGTGGTCGCACGGCTATGTTGGCAAACCTGGCGGTGAGCGAGCCCAAGCCAAAACAGGATGGAGATTCACCATTTTCGTTTACAATGGAAGGTTATACGGGTAAACCGCCATCCCCCCTGATCCCGTTCTTTTGGTCGCCGGGTTGGAATTCTATTCAATCGGTAAATAAATACCAGCAGGAGGTAGGTGGTGCATTGCGTAATGAAAATGCAGGCGCAGCGCTCTTTGCATATAAGCGCAACGGCGCGCCGGTTTATTTTAAAGACATTCCCGAACCGTTTATTGTGCGTAATGAAAAATGGTTGTTGCTGCCGCAATGGCATGTATTTGGGTCAGAAGAGCTAAGTGCCTATGCCAAGGGCGTAAGTGAGTTGTCGCCACAGCCATATATTGCTATGTCGGCATCCGATGCCGATCAGTTAGGTGTGGTAGATGGTTCGTTGCTTTCGATAAAAGTTTTTGAACAAACATATGAACTGCCGGTGAAAACAAATGGAACCATTCCCAATGGAGTGGTATTAATGCCGGCGGGTCTTACAGGTATGCCTGTGATGAATTGGAATTCGTGGATACAGGTTGTTAGTATCAAATTATAAGAAATGACAACTGAACAAATATTAATAGTAGCCGGTGTGTTATTTGTTTTATTAAACATAGCCGCCGGACTAATTTGGGTTGAACGCCGCATGCTTGCTTTATGGCAAGACAGGCTGGGGCCCAACCGGGCCGGGCCGCTGGGCATTTTAATTGTATTGGCCGATACGCTTAAGTTATTCTTTAAAGAAGACTGGATACCACCATTTGCCGATAAATGGGTGTTTATTCTGGCGCCGGCTATTGTGGTGGCCAGTGTGTTGATGAGTTTTGTGATCATTCCTTTTGCGCCGGGTATTGTAGTCGCTGATCTTAATATTGGCATTCTCTTTTTCCTGGCCATGTCGTCGATGGGCGTTTACAGTATTGTGTTAGGTGGTTGGGCATCCAATAATAAATACGCGTTGCTTGGGGCTATGCGCGGAGCTTCGCAAATGATCGCTTATGAAGTGTTTATGGGTTTATCGCTTATGGGTGTGGTAATGCTTACCGGTTCATTTAACCTGGGCGATATAGTGGCGGCCCAAAAGAATTGGTGGTTTGTGGTAACGCAGCCGGTGGGTTTTGTTATTTTCTTTATTGCCGGTATTGCCGAAACGCATCGTTTACCTTTTGATATTCCGGAGGCGGAGAGTGAGTTGATCGCCGGGTATCATGCCGAGTATTCGGGTATGAAGTTCGGCATGTTCTTTATTGGCGAATACCTGGGTATTACGTTGATCTCAGCTATGATCGTAACCCTGTTCTTTGGCGGCTGGCTGGGCCCGGCGTTCTTACCGCCATTGGCCTGGTTTGCCATTAAGTTATTTTTCTTTATTGGCTTATTTATATTGTTAAGGGCATCGCTTCCCCGGCCAAGATACGATCAGTTGATCGCTTATGGCTGGAAGATCATTTTACCCATTGTGTTGGCTAATTTATTGATCACCGGAGCGGTGGCCTTATGGTTAAGAGATCACTAAAATAGATAACTATGTTAAGTCATCTAAGAACGATGTGGCTGGTCTTCATCCACCTGTTCAAAAAAAAGGCAACGATAGAGTATCCCGAAGAGAAGGTGGAATTACATCCGCGCTATCGGGGCCGTATTGTATTAACCAAAGACCCTGATGGTGGCGAACGTTGTGTGGGGTGTTATTTGTGTGCAGTGGCTTGTCCGGTAGATTGTATAGCTCTGCAGGCTACCGAAGATGAGAATGGGCGCCGGTATCCCGATTTCTTTCGCATCAACTTTTCCCGCTGCATTTTTTGTGGGTATTGTGAAGATGCTTGTCCAACCTACGCCATACAACTGATCCCCGATTTTGAAATGGCCGAGTACAACCGCCAGAACCTGGTGTTTGAAAAAGAAGACCTGCTGATAGATAGTGAGGGTAAATACCCCGGTTATAATTTTTATCGTGTGGCTGGCCTTGAAGCCGGGGTTAAAAAGAAAGGCGAGGGCGTTAATGAAGAACCGCCGGTAGATGTACATAGTTTACTTCCCTAACCTGGGGGCTGGTTTGTGGTAGTTGAAACTTTGTCATTGATATGTAAACGTTACCGGTTACCTGTTTCCTGTTACCAGGGGCGCGGCCATTAGAAAATAGGTACTGCTGAATATAGTCGGAGATCTGAGGTATAAAGCCTGGAAACCAGAAACCGGGAACTGGTAACAGGTTCATTGATCATGAATGGCCGATACTAATAAAAAGCGTTCTATGTCAACTTTATTTTACCTGTCATCAACCATCGCCATTGCATCAACTATTTTGGTCATAACCCGGTATCATCCGGTTCATGCTTTGCTTTACCTTGCCGTTTCTTTTTTAGCAGTGGGAATGATCTTTTTGTCGCTTGGTGCGCCATTCGTTGCGGCTTTGGAGATCATTGTGTACGCCGGCGCCATTATCGTATTGTTCATATTTGTAGTAATGATGCTGAACCTGGGTAAGGACACTGCACAACAGGAAAAGGAATGGTTAAAGCCTAAAGTGTGGTTGGTACCATCGGCCCTGGTGTTGGTGTTATTGGTTGAAATGATCATACTGCTGTTTACTGATAGTGATCAGCCTTTGAAAGTGTCGGTGGTTGATCCGCGCAGGTTGGCACTGTCGTTATATGGCGAATACATCATTGCTGTTGAGCTTACCGGTTTTTTACTAATGGCAGGTATTGTAGGCGCTGCACACATTGGTAAACATATGCATACGCCATTGCATCGCTTCCTCCAAAATGGAGAAGGTAAAAAAGAAAAGCCCAAACCGCTAAGGCCGGTTGAATCATTAAAAAACGAACAAACTGTTTTACATGATCAATAGTGCACATATGGTTTTGATAGTGGCCTCGGTATTATTTGCCCTGGGCCTCGTGGGTGTACTCACCAGGAAGAATGTGGTGTTTATGCTGATCTCCGTTGAGATCATGCTCAATGCATCCGGACTGGCATTTGTTGCCGCCGGAGCAAAATGGCAACAACCCGATGGACAGGTCATGTTTCTCTTTATCCTTGCCATGGCCGCTGCAGAAGTATCGGTTGGCCTGGCGCTGGTGCTGCAGATTTACCACCAACACAAAACGTTGGATGTAGATAGGTTGAAGGAATTACGTGATTAATGAAAGTCGTGAAACGGCAAACGTGAAACGTGAAATAGAATACAGCTGAAAGCTGAAAGCCGAAAGCTAAAAGCAAATACGGCTTCGCGCGCGGCAACCAGCTAGTCAGACCGATGCACAGAGGGCCTTTATTAACTCTATCAACCTTATCAACCTGTCAACTATTAATCAGCCTCCTGCACAGAAACCCTTGTCAACCTGTTAACGTGTTAACTTGTCAACTATGCCTCCACTACTAGCCTTCATACCATTACTTCCACTAATTGGCTTCGTGGTACTTTCGTTCTTCGGAAGACAAATGCCCAAACGGGCCGTGGCCATACTAGGAGCCGGAACTATCTGCATTGCAGCCATCCTCACCATCATACTGGGCCTTTCTTTTCTGCAAACCCCGCCAGCCGGCGGCGCCTATGACCAATTATTATGGTCGTGGTTTTCAATAGGCAATTTATCGGTTGATATTGGCTTGCGTGCTGATGCATTGACCCTCGTTTTTATTTTTATCATCACGTTTGTGGGTGCGCTTATCCATATTTACTCCGCCTTCTTTATGTGGCACGATGATGATTATGCCCGCTTTTTTGCATCCATGAATTTATTCGTGTGCTCTATGTTGTTACTGGTAATGGCCGATAACCTGGTGCTTATGTACCTGGGGTGGGAAGGCGTTGGTTTATGTAGTTATTTATTGATCGGGTTCTGGTATGAAGTGCCTTCCAATTGCCGCGCCGCCATTAAAGCATTTCTAATTACCCGTATTGGCGACACAGCCTTACTGATCGGTTTGTTCCTGTTGTTCAAAGAGCTGGGTACATTAAATATCTCAGCCATTCTGCACCTGGCGCCCGATCATTTTACCACAGGTGGCAGCAATATTGTACTCATCACCATATTACTATTGGTGGGTGGAATGGGTAAATCGGCACAGCTGCCTTTACAAACCTGGTTACCCGATGCTATGGCCGGGCCCAGCCCCGTGAGTGCATTGATCCATGCGGCCACTATGGTCACTGCAGGTGTTTATTTAATTGCGCGTATGCATGTGCTGTTTCAATTATCGCCGGTAACCATGATGATCGTTGCTATTATTGGTGCCCTTACATTATTTGTGGCTGGTTGTAGCGCGTTGGCGCAAACTGATATAAAACGGATCCTGGCTTATTCAACCATCAGCCAGATAGGTTATATGTTCCTGGCGTTGGGCGTTGGCGCCTGGAGCG
This sequence comes from Niastella sp. OAS944, assembly GCA_024809215.1. Taxonomy (GTDB): domain Bacteria; phylum Bacteroidota; class Bacteroidia; order Chitinophagales; family Chitinophagaceae; genus Niastella. The sequence goes on from JANUBW010000006.1 coordinate 156,257, forward strand.
CTGCCATCTTCCATTTCTTTACCCATGCATTTTTTAAAGCGCTGTTATTTCTCGCCGCAGGCGTTATAATAGAAGCCTTACATCATGAGCATAATATTTTTATGATGGGTGGACTGCGCAAACGTATGCCGGTGGTTTTTGTAACATTCCTTGCAGGGGCAGTTGCCTTGAGCGCATTGCCGCTGGTAAGCGCCGGCTTTTTTAGTAAAGATGCCATTCTTTGGTACAGTTGGAGCGCCGCAAATGGTAATCCTTTATTATGGGTAATGGCCATGGCGGGAGCTTTTATTACTGCATTGTATACAACCCGGTTAATGTTGGTTGTTTTTTGGGGCGATGTAAGAACACCGGTGCATGAACACCCGGCACAGGGTATGGTCATTCCGCTGATAGTGCTGGCCTTTCTTTCTATTACTGCAGGTTTTATTGAATGGCCGCATAATATGGTGCATCTCTCGCTGTTTTCTGATCTCGTTCAAAAAGTATTACCCGAAACGGTATTGAAGCCTGATCTGCCGTCTGAATGGTTGTTTCAACTAATGGCGGTGTTTGTGACTTTGGCCGGTATATACCTGGGTTATTTATTGTATTACGGAAAACCGGGTATCCGCTGGCAGAGATCGCCGGGTTTATCGGGCATGCGCGATCTGTTGTTCAGTGGCTTTAAGTTCGATCAGCTGTATAATTTTCTGTTTGTAAAACCTTTTGTATTTATAACCCGTATCAATAAAAGCGATGTCATAGATCGTTTATACAACGGCATTGCCCAGGCCGCACTGAAATTGAACAGCTGGTTTGCCATTTCGCAAAACGGCTCCTTGCGGTTGTATATAGTAGGTGTACTGGCCGGTATTTTGTTTATTATCACCCTTCAAATATTATTATGATCCTGGTTTGGATGATAGTGGTTTTATTGGCAGGCGGCGTTGTTTGTTGGCTGGTTGCCCAACAAGATCAATTGATCTGCCGCTGGATAGCGCTGATATCGGTGGTCACTGCTTTTTCTATTCCACTGGTTTGGTTTATTAATAACCCGCCTATAAAAACACCCGGCAATAACTGGTTCATTCATTACCAGGCAAACTGGATACCTGCCTATGGTATTAGCTTTCACCTGGCGCTCGATGGGTTAAGCTTTATTCTGCTAATGCTTACTTTTTTGTTAGGTACCCTGGCCGTGTTGAGCTCATGGAACGAAGTACGTGAAAGAACGGGCTTTTACTTTTTCAATTTACTATGGACGCTGGCCGGCATTGCAGGCGTTTTTGTCGCTATGGACATGTTCCTGTTCTATTTCTTCTGGGAAGTGATGCTGGTGCCTATGTATTTTCTGATTGCTATTTGGGGCGATTTCAACCGGCGCTATGCGGCTTATAAATTCTTTTTGTTTACCCAAACCGGTGGACTGCTGATGCTGCTGAGTATTTTGGCCATGTATTTTATTCATGCGCAACAGAACGGTGGCCATTATACATTCGATTATTTTGCGCTGCTCAATACCAACCTGCGCGGTTCGGCTGCCCGTTGGATAATGATGGGGTTTATGATCGCCTTTGTGATCAAACTGCCCATGGTACCGCTGCACAACTGGTTGCCCGATGCGCATAGTGAAGCGCCAACGGCGGGCAGTCTTATACTGGCGGGTTTGCTGTTAAAGACCGGCGCCTATGGTATTTTGCGTTTTGTGTTGCCCATGTTTCCGCAGGCTGCAGCAGATATAAGTTGGCTGGCCATGTTGTTGGGCGTTATTGGTATTGTATATGGGGCGATGCTTGCTTTTGCGCAAACCGATCTTAAACGGCTCATTGCTTATACTTCAGTAAGCCATATGGGTTTTGTGCTGTTGGGTGCATTTGCTTTTAGGGAAATTGCACTGCAGGGAGTAATAATGCAACTGATGACGCATGGTGTTAGTACCGGCGCTTTATTCGTTATGGCCGGTATGTTAAAAGAAAGGCTACATACCAGGGATATAAATCAAATGGGCGGTATGTGGACGGCCATGCCGCACATGGGTGCCATGGCCATGTTATTTGTTATGGCTTCGTTGGGCTTGCCATTCCTCGGGAATTTTATTGCAGAATTTTTAATACTCTTAAGCACCTTCACGGTGAGCCCGGTGCTTACGGTTATTGCCAGTGTTGGTTTGGTGTTATCGGCTTTGTATTCATTGCGCCTGATGCAAAAGGTGTTTCTTGGACAAACGCAAACCGTTAATGAAATACCGGCCGACCTCAGCGCCCGCGAGTGGGTAATTGTAGGGGCGCTTACGCTTGCAATCGTTATTCTTGGTTTATACCCGCAACCCGTTATCAATATGGTTAGCGGTGTTGTTGCAGGAATAGCTATAAGATAACAGCCAAAGCACCAAATTCCAAATCCACTGGTAACCGGTGCCTGGTGTGCAACTTGAAACCTGTAACCTGAAACATTTTACGATGACTCATTTACAATTTCTGGCATTACTTCCATTTATGATACTGGCCACTGCAGCCATAGTGGTGATCCTGCTTATAGCTTTCAGGCAAAGCCATACCGTAATACAGGTAACGGGTTTTGTTTTAATGTGTGGTGTTGTATTTGCCATGTGGTATGTGCGCGATGCCCTGCCGCGTGAAGTGCCGCCACTGCTGGTGGTTGATGGGTTTGCTGCGTTATTTACCGGGTTGATCATATTTTCAGTACTGGTGGTTGGATTGCTTAGCTATATCTATTTTGAAGAACGCGAAGAGAATCCTAAAGAATATTATATCCTGCTTTTTCTGGCCACATTAGGCTCTGCCGTATTGACCATTAGCCGGCATTTTGTGTCGTTATTTATTGGGTTGGAATTGTTGAGCGTAAGCCTGTATGCATTGATAGCGTATTTGCGCAACCGAAACAATGCGGTGGAAGCAGGCATGAAATACCTGGTGCTGGCAGCTTTGTCATCGGCCTTTCTTTTGTTTGGTATGGCGCTGATATATATGGAAACGGGCAGCATGGAATTTGCTGCCATTGGGCGTGTTATTAGTTCCTCGGGGGCTTCGGTATTGTTCCTGATGGGAATTGGTTTAATTGTGGTGGCCATTGGGTTTAAACTGGCATTGGTGCCATTTCATTTATGGGCGGCCGATGTATACCAGGGCGCGCCGGCGCCGGTAACGGCGTTTATTGCCACGGTTTCCAAAATCGGCGTTTTTGCCGTTTTTATACGTTTTGCGCAGGCCGTACATTTACAGGAGAATCACCTGGCGGTTACTGTTTTTACCATCATCGCCATTGCCTGTATGATCGCTGGCAATGTGCTGGCGCTGATGCAGCAGAACATTAAACGGCTGCTGGCGTATTCATCCATTGCGCATTTCGGTTATTTGCTGGTGGCGTTTTTGTCGGGCAATGCCGGTGTTGGCGCCGCCGTATTTTACCTGCTGGCGTATTCAATAACCTTGTTGTCGGCCTTTGGTATTATAACGCTGTTATCGACCCAACGCCGCGATGCCGATGAGTTAAGCGGATATCGCGGATTGTTTTGGCGAAGCCCATTGACGGCTGCCATCTTTACCGTTGCTTTATTATCATTGGCCGGCATTCCACTAACTGCTGGTTTTCCTGCCAAATTCTTTATACTCACAGCCGGTGTACAGCAACATATGTGGTTGCTGGCGGTGGTGCTGGCGTTAAGCAGTGTAATTGGGTTGTATTATTACCTGCGCATCATCAGCACCCTGTTTGCCGCACCGCCATTAACACCCGTTAAGGAAAGGACCCTGCATCCATTCTTTTATGCTGCAACATATACGTCGCTTGTTGTACTGATGTTTCTGTTAGGTTATCTCGGTGTTTTTCCTGGTTTTGTGGTTGATACGGTAGCTGCGTTTTTGAAAGTTTAGCGAACCAACGTAAAGGCCCCTTTTTTAGTTACAGTCCTTCCTAAATAGTCAATACCCGAAACCATATACACAAACGTTCCGGGGTCCTGCTTTTTACCTTGCACCGTTCCGTCCCCGATTTCTGACCTCGGCATTCCTTAAGCAATAAATCTGGAAACAATATCAGTATATGTAATTTGATTACGCGCCCCGATAGCGGCCATTTGAAAGAAGAATTGTATGCCGAGGGGCAGATCGGATATAACAATTTTCCGTTGGGTACTGGTAATGGTTTCCCACTTAGTTTCATTATTTACAGGACCTCGGGTATATTGGTACTGGTATGCTTTGGCGCCTTTTACTCTTTTTGACTGTAATATTATTTGACCATTCATTGGTCCAGGCAAAACTTTAAACTCCCCGGGTTTTTCCAGCTTTGCATTTTTGGGCGGTTTAGCGGTCTCATATCCGCTGGTTAAGATCAGCCATTCATCCCCTTTAGCTTTCAACTGTATTGTTTCACCGAGTTCCCGTAATAAAGAAATGAGTTTTTCTTTAAAATCGTTTTTGATTATGATCATTTGGGTGTCGCCATTCCAGGCTTCCTGCCTGTAGTGCTGAAATTGTTCTAATGTTTTTTGGATAGGTGGTAATAACGTTTGTATATCGAGCCAGTCTTTGTTGTTATGCAGACTATTCCAAATAAAATAAGCTATTTCATTCAGTTCAGCGTCGTTGTGTTTACGAAAATTCAATGCAAGCTTCCTGTTCATACAGTTAGTTTAATAGTTAATAAAATTAACTGTGCATCGAATCCTTTGTGCAGGTAATCTCCCCGGTTAGAAAATAATTAAAGCGGTGCGGTTGCATTTATACGTGCAACAGTAGTCGTTCTGTAATAAAGTTATAGAATTGTTGATCAACTGACCAAAAATATTTACAGCTTCCGTAATTTTTTGACATAAGACAAATGATTTAGGTTAGAATCGGTAAGAGTTATCAGCTTTTACCGCTCTTAGATAAACATTTATAAAAGCCGTTATTATTTAACTGTTTATAACAGTTATTGGTATTTGTTACCAGCTTTTATGGTTATTTGATAAGTATTATTGAACGCTGACTGTAAATATAAAAAGCTGATAAGGATCAGTAAATGCCGTTGAGTATTTGCAAAAAACTGCTAACTTTTTGAAAAACTTAGCAGCTTTTTGTAAAAGCAGATATGTTACAATATCTGTTAGTTGCTTTTCTTAAAAGTTAATAAACATTCTAAAAAGTTGTTGATTTTTTCGGATTGTTACCTGTGGTCTCATTTATCTGATAAATATCAATGAAATTTAGCCAGGCAGTTTGATTATTTGCCAAAAAATTGGTTTGTTTGATCTGAAATAGCGATCAAACCCTCGCTTTATGGATGAAAACGGAATTGTAGACAGAAGAACAAACGATCAATCAATTCCCTCTGCAGTACTCGTAAGTTTATTTATTTGCCCGTTGCTTTATGGCATTTTCTTCAGGCAGAATAGTTTGACCGAGCTTATAGCAGGCGTTTTTATAGTGTTAGTTTTGATTGGATTGATAAAAATAGTACCGGAATATAAGTATGAGTTTTATGAATAACTGTAGAACAATCTTAAGCTAATGGAAAAACAAGAAATTGTACTAAAGAAAAGCAAACAGAAGTTGATTGTGCGTGTTGTGATCAGCGGATTGATTGCTATTGGTTGCATTATAGGATCATTTATGGTTTGGCAGAATAAAGATGGGCAATGGGTAGTTGTCTTATGCGGATCGGTATCGTTGGTTGCGTGTATATATTATATCCGGGAGTTACGTAATCGAAAAATTGAAATGGTTATTTCAGCAGAAGGCATTCGTTTGCGGGGCAAGGAATTTTATCCTTGGGCATCAATAGAAAGCTTTTCAACAGAAGTTGATGAAGATAATGTAGCTCTTGTATTACATATGAAGGGCCAGACCAGTGTACAATTTGATGTCACTATTCTGGAAATAAAGAAAAAAGAATTGATCGATCTGATCCTGGCATATGGACAACCTATCGGCCTTTATTATAAAAAGCCAAAATGGAGTTTGCTGGTTTAGTTTTTTACAAAGAATCTAATAACCAGCAAACTCAACTGAGGACTATGCACTAAGAACTAAACATTTATCCCACCGCTCACTTCAATCCTTTGCCCATTTACCCAACGAGCTTCATCAGTACACAAAAACGCAACTACAGGACCGATGTCGTTTTCAGCTTCGCCAACACGGTTCAAAGGAGAAAGTGCGCCTAAGCGTTCCTGCAATTGTGGGTTACTGCGAATGGTTGCATTGTTGAAATCGGTAGCAACGGGACCGGGCGCTACAATGTTTACGGTTATACCTCTGGGACCAAACTCCCGCGCCATATATTTCGTTAGCACTTCAACGGCGCCTTTCATAGAGGCATACACGGAGTAACCCGGATTGGTGAAGCGGGTAGTGCCGGTTGAAATATTGATCACGCGGCCATTGTTGTTAATTAAGGGCAAACATTTCTGCGTTAAAAAATAAACGCCTTTGAAATGTACGTTTAAAAATTCATCGAACATTTCTTCGGTCACTTTATCAATTGTAGCGCCACCGCCAATACCGGCATTGTTAATGAGGCAATCGAATGCGTTGGTATTCCATTTCGATTGTAAAGTAGCAGACAGTTCCTGCACAAACGGGTCAATGGCTTTAATGTTAGCCATATCGAGGCGCAATGCAGCAGCTTTGCGGCCCAGGGCTTCAATAGCCTTTACGGTTTCATCGGCGGCCTCTTTATTGTTTACATAGGTCAATATTACATCTATTCCTTTTTTAGCAAGGTTGATGGCCATATCTTTTCCCAGTCCACGGCTGCCACCGGTAACTAATGCAATTTTTGTTGTTGTTGACATGATTTACTGTTTATGACACAAAATTGCAGGCAAATTGAATACCGGGTATGGTGACTGTTTAAGGAAAAATGGTGAGTGTTTAAGAATTAAGTGCAACAACAAATGTTACAAACTATCTCTATACGTTTTCGGCGTCATTTTTACGTATTTTTTAAAAAATTTGGTGAAGTTGGAGGGGTCATAGGTGAGTTGGCGGGCAATTTCTGCTACAGGGAGGTTAGTATTGGTGAGCAATTCTTTGGAGAGTATTACCAGCTTTTCTTCAAACAGATCGCAGGCCGAGCGGCCCGTAACGGCTTTAACGGTATTACTTAAATGAATGGGGTGAATGTTCATTATTCTGGCCAGGTCGCTGATCTCATGCATGACCTCCACACCGCCGGCTTTCAGTTCCAGCATATGTTTATCAAGCTCGGCCTCGTACTGATGTACGATCTCTTTTTGACGCGCTGAAACTTTTGTGGCTGTGATTGTCATTCTATGAAATATACATTTAAAATAAGAAACATTTGCACTTATAATTTGCCGAAGTAGGAGGTAGGAAGTAGGAAAGACGAAATGCAGAAATTTCTTTTGAGCTTTAAAATTCAACCTCTTCTTACATCATACCTCTTACATCATACTTCCTGCCTGAATGTCACATAAACCACATCACCCTGCGACTGTTCAATATTGTCGATCTTTACGATCATCATGGCATCGGGCAACGCTACTTCTACTTCATAATGGCTACCCAAATAGGCAATATCCGTTACTATACCTGCTACCGACGTTTTGCTTTTTTTAGCAACCAGGGTAAATGCTTCGGGCCTTAAGAACAATTGTTTCTTATTGCCATAGCTGTTGGGTATTTCGCCAAATTCGGCGGCTTCCGTTCTTGTGAACGAATTGTATTTTCCAAACAAACCTGCAGCATATTCATTAATGGGTTGGTGATATATTTTTTCAGGCGTGTCCTGCTGAATGATTTGCCCGCTTTTCATCACTATGATCTCATCGGCCCAGCTAAGTGCGTCAACGGGGTCGTGAGAAACCATCAAACAGGTAATACCCAGTTTCTCACCCATGGCTTTTATAACAGCCCGTAAGGTATTCCGGTGCAGATTATCGAGGTTCGAGAAAGGTTCATCCAGTAAGAACAATTTGGGAGCGCCAATCAGCAGCCGCGCCATGGCGATCCGTTGTTTTTCTCCACCCGAAACCTGGTCGGTTTTGCGTTTCAGCAAATGTTTAATGTGGCAGATCTCGTACAGGGACTGCGCTTCTACTTCGGGTAATGTATTGGCGTATTCCAGTATTTCTTCTACCCGGTAATTGTTGCGCAGTTCAAAATGTTGCGACAAATACGCCATTTGCGGATGGCCGGGTATCAGTCGTTCATTGGGGCCTTCAACATGTTTATTGTCGAACACCACATCGCCGCTATCGGGTTGAACCAGTCCACCAATGATCTTCATCAACGTACTTTTACCAGAGCCGGATTCGCCAACGATGGCCAGTTTTTGAAATTTTTTCTGTGTGAATGAGATCTCCTGCAGCACCGCATTGCCATTCATTTGCTTACTTACCGCTAATACCTTTAATAACGCCATATTGCCCTATGAATTATAGAAAAATGCTATTTATTGGGGCTCAAAAGTAGTTTAAAAGAATTTAATCATCAATGGGTGAACCGATTGTTGTTAAAGAGGCCGTTTCATTATTACTAAATCCCCATCCTCTTCTTTAACTCATTATACCTGGGGTCAGCTTTCACCACCTTATAGGGTGGGTATTCGATAAAGCAGGCAACGGGGCCCATTCTTTTATCGATGCATTCGTTCAGGTAGGAAAAAACTTTTTCAATATCACCAATGCCTAACCAAACGGCTGCCAGATCGCCATCAACAACAGAATCGGGTTCTTCCTGTTGGCGTAATTCAAGTTTGTGAACACATTCCAGGGCTTTGTCCATCATACCACAGCGGGCATAAGCCACACCAAGGCCCATCAAACCTTTCAATGGATGACCGGTAAGGCGGTGTACTTCTTTAAATAATTCAAGCGACGTTTGCCAGTCGCCCCGCATACCAATGGCCCATGCTTTCAGCTCAATGGCGCTGCGCATTTCGGGGTTCATCTCTAATAATTTCTCGGCCTGGCGTACGGCATCATCGAACCGTTCGCTAAACATATACATCATGCCCAGTGAGCGAATGATGGTGGGGGAGAGTGGGTCTATTTGTTCTGCCTGTTCAAGCACTTTTACGGCCTGTGGCTTTTCGTTGTGGGCTATATAGTAAAATCCAAGCAGGTCATAGGCTTCAACCCGGCTGGGGTTTAGTTCTATGGCTTTTTGTAAAGCATCATACGCCTGTTGCCATTTCCATTCATAATATAAAAAAGCCATGGCTTTGGCAATATGTCCTTCGGCAATGGTACCATCCAATTCCAGGGCTTTATCGGCATATTGATGTCCGATCTCAAAAGCGGTGTGTGGTATCATTTGTCCCATGGTGCCAAGGCTGCAATAGCATTGCGCTACCATGGCATGTGCTTCGGCATATGATGGTTCAATGGCAATGGCCTGTTTAAAACATTCAATGGCTTTGCGGGTATCGGCCGGGGTGATCTTGTTTTTAAAATGCAGTCCTTTCAGGTAATGCGTATAGGCAGCAATGTTTTTGACGCTCGATTTTATGGCGGGTCTTTGTGCGCCGGTAAGGTTTTCTTTTAGCTTGTTGGCAATAATGCCGCTGATCTCGTCCTGCACTTCAAAAATATCGTCGAGTTTGCGATCGTAGGTCTCGCTCCAAATATGAAAACCGTCGGCGGCATTTATGAGCTGGGCAGTGATGCGAACGCGGTTGCCTGCCTTACGCACGCTTCCTTCCAGTATTTTATCAACGTTCAGCTGAATGGCGATGTCGCGAATGTCGTCGTGCCTTCCTTTGAATGCAAAGGCGGAGGTGCGGGAAGTAACCTGCAGACCGTCTACCCGGGTAAGGGTGTTCAGCAGTTCTTCGGTAATACCGTCGCTGAAATATTCATTTTCGGGGTCGGCGCTCATATTTACAAAAGGCAGTACGGCCAGTTTGTTTACCGGGGCGGCCGTTTTGCCGCGTACTTCATTGCGGCCGGGCACTACAATGCCACTATTGGCAATGGCAAAAACCCGCACGGGCTGTTTTATATTTTTCAGTTCATAATAACCCATATCCCGGGTTTGAATAAGTTCCTGGTTGCGGAGCTCATCGTACACTTTTTCCGATACAAAAACACCACCGGGAACGGCCAGCGATTCAATACGGGAGGCCAGGTTTACCCCATCGCCATAAATTGATTCTTCTTCAATGATAACGTCGCCGGTATGAATGCCAATGCGGAGGTCAACTTTAGGATGCTGCTGCAACTGTTGCTGAATTTCGATAGCCGCATGTACGCTATCGATGGCGCTGTTGAAAATGCTCAATGAGCCATCGCCATAATATTGTAAAATTTTTCCATGAAAGCGGGCAATAGTATCCTCCAGCACCTCTTTCAGTCGCTGGCGTTTAATTCGGGCCAGTTGTTCATTTTCCTGCATTAAGGCGGTATAACCGGTCATGTCGGCAAAAAGTATAGCAGCAAGTTGTCGCATGGTGCAATTTAAGTAAAAAAGGCAAGGAGGCAACGAGGCAACAAGGCAATGGAAAAAGAGTACCTATTTCTTTAGGATACTGAACCGGGGAGCTGCTGGTTTGTTAAGGGACCCATTTCGGATTAACGATTAACCATTAATTAAGACGATTGATCATTGACGTTTGAATTATTCACATCGAATATTGCTGGTATAGTTATTGGTATGGTGGGGCCGATCGGTTGTTTATAGATGTTATTACATACCAAATTGAAAAACCAGAAGGCGTAGTTTTTCAAACCATTACAACCTTTATCCTTTATTACATAATAGCCATGAATGCTTTTTACTCCGCCGCGTCGAATAGATAAACGGGAAGGCCCTGTTCAGCCAGCTGGCGGACGGGGTTCTTGTTTTAATGAATTTTGCTGAGTATTTTGGCGGCATATGAAAAACTGTAAAAATTTACTCTTTCTTCTTTTACTGGCTGCCTGTAGCAGTGATCCTAAACAAAAAGCAGCCGGGGCTCCAACTGTACAAGCCAATGACACTGTTCAGGAACAGAAAACCGATACCGGTTCTGTTATAAAAGCGAAAGCTGTGGTAATGCCGCAGGACAACCTCGATACGACGCTGGCTGCGTTTCTTTATAAAAATCACAAAAACTTCGATCCTAGTGCTCAGTTTTTTGAGTATATGCAGTGGGACCTGCGGCATGAAAAAATAAAACCTTTATTGGAAAAACTGTATTTGAAGGGCCAGGATAAACACCCGGTTTTGACAATCCTTGAACAAAACCGGCAGGCATTTCATGACAAAGCGGTAATTGCTGTTTTGGATGGATATAAACGCGGAAATGGACTCAATGGGGTGGCGTTTGGTTACCTGCTAATGAAAAATGATGAGGCCATATTGCCACTAATACAGGATGTTTTGAATAATCCTAAAGCGCCTGCGAAAGAAAAAGAGTATGCTTTATCATTGTTGAAGAAATGGAAGGGAGGAGCGCATGCGGGCAGGTGATTGGGGTTTGAAATTAGTATAAATGATCTCCATGCTGTAATAAAAAGAGTCTGTCGTCTACTGATAAGATGATGATTAAGATAAATAACGATAAAGAATATCATGAATCTTTACTTCAAACGACTCTTTTGATATTGGCCCGCAGCAGTGATTTTGATTTTTTTGAAACCTTACTCCTGGGTAGGTATTATCATTTTTACAGTAATTATTGAATTGATTTTTTTGTCGCAAAGTTTTACAGATAGTATAAGCATAGATGATACGAGCGTTATAATTGTGAATTATTGTTTCTTTTCGAAAAAGGTAATAGTGATCAACAGGAGTGAAGCAAGCTCAAAACTTTCGAAAGCAGCATCTTTTCGTAGTTCCGCCTATTGGGTATTAGATATACTGCAGCAAAATAAAAAGATTTATAGCATTGAAAGCCGTGGTGGCTTCTGTGAAGAGGATTTGGTTTTGTTGAATGACTGTCTGAAATCTCCTGCTTCCAAATTTTGTTGTTAACACATATTCATTCCCGATGTGCATATGTGCCTAACTGATAACTAAAATCTAATAAGAAAATTATTCTCGGTATAGTTCATATACTATATTTGCACCAAGCAACTCTCTCAAGGATAAAAAACTGTTTCAATAACCCAACCCAAACCCTGTTTATGATTTGTAGCATGGAGGAATAGTCTTTTCTGATTTATATCTATAATTTATTGGCCATTTCAATTTTTCACATCTATTAAGGCGATTGTTTTGTGCTTTAGTGGCATAGTCATTTATTTATTATTTGATTATGGGCCATAGTGGAGATGTATTTTTTAGAATATCTTAAAACTAAAGAGTTTTATGAACCGGATTCTATTGTTTCTTGCGCTCTTAGGCGCGGGCCAGGCAGTTCATGCTCAATACGTATATACTATCAAGGCAGATAGTGTGAAGATCACTAACAGTTGTGATACTGCGGAGTTGATCATTGAGAATCATACGCAGACTGTGCCAGGTTTCTTATTTAATAAAGGCAGGGGGCGGACGGAGTTCAGGAAAGTATTTCAAAATCTGACCGACAATACCTTTCTGATAGGCGGTGATACTATGAAATTGACTAATGTTTGGTTTCAGGGCGGTAACAGGTTTGGTACTACCGGTTTGTTAGGCACCAATGACAACTACCCCTTAACCTTTCTGCAAAATGGAGTTGAAAAAGGGAGAATAGCTACAAGTGGTAACTGGTTGTTTAATACAACGCAGGATAGAGGACAGGTGGCGCAGTTTAAAGGAGATACCTGGACCGAAGGAACAATTAATGTTGATGGCAGGGTAAATATTGCGATCGTACCTAGCAGTAGTGGCGATAACACCATCAGTATAGGAAGGGATGTATACGTTAATAGCAATTTATCTGCAATAGGGATAGGTCAATTTTGTACAGTAATCTCAAGCGGATTTAAAGCATTCGGAGTAGGCAATAACATCACGGTAACCAATGGCATAGGAATTTTGGGAAAGACAGAACGTGGAATCGCAATAGGTGAGGATACATATGCAGGTCCTCAGTCTATTGCTATCGGCTCTAAAACAGTTACTACAGAGCCTTTGCAGTTTGTAAGTGGTTCTGTAAGGCCTGGGGGTGGAGAGCCTATAACTGATGTTTATTTTGGTTCTGGTGTGCAAAGGAACAATTATGAGGGTCCTGCTTTGGGTTATACTATACATGGCTCCGGTGCGTATGGCGCAAATGAAGCCGGTGGAGATATCACCATTGCCGGCGGTAAAGGAACAGGTGCTGGTAAACCGGGTAGTATTATTTTCACTACTGCACAGCCCACTTCTTACGGAACAACTTTGCAAGGCCTGTCAGAAAAAGCGCGTTTCGATAGCGTTGGTAATTTCGGTATTGGTACCAGTAATCCTTCAGTCAAGTTACATGTGAATGGAATGGGTCGCTTTGATAACACAGTTATTACTTCTGGTCATAGGTCGGCCATGCATATTGTATCAGGTGATGCTACTGTTAACGATACGGATGAATACGTTTTAGTAAACGCTACAAGTAATGTAACAATAACATTGCCCACGGCTACTGGTCGCGACGGCCAAATATTTACCATTAAAAAATTAAACGACGGTAACTCGGTAACTCTTGTTAGTAATGCATCGCAGTTGATCGATGGAGCAAACTCATATTCACTTATTAGCCAATGGTCATTTGTAACTGTGGTGGCAAACGGCGGCAGTTGGATAATAGTAGCTACATCTAAAAATCAATAACCAGCATAATTCGAATTGCTGACATCGAAATTGTTTTTAAAATGACTTATAACTATAGCTTTTTATGAATCGTGTATTATTGTTTCTTGCGCTCCTATGTGCGGGCCAGGCTGTTCATGCCCAATACGTATATACTATCAAGGCAGATAGCGTGAAAATCACTAACAGTTGTGACACAGCGGAGTTGATCATTGAAAATCATACGCAAACAGTGCCTGGGTTCTTATTTAATAAAGGACACGGAAGAACGGAGTTTAGAAGAGGAATGTTTGCTCTGAACGATAGTGTATATCTTATAGGTGCAGATACACTGGATTTTAATAAGGCTTTTGGAAAATATTACAAACAGGGAGGCAACGCCTTTGGTAGCACAGCTCTTTTAGGAACTAAAGACAATTTTCCTTTGACATTTTTACAAAACAACCGGGAAACGGCCAGGGTTGATACTTCGGGGCACTGGTTATTTAATACTGCAGAAGATAAAGGATATCTGGCTCAATTTAATGGTGACACTTGGACCGCTGGTGTTATTTACCAGGATAAAAATGTTAACATAGTGCCGTTTGGCGGTATTTATGGCGATGCCAGGATCAATATAGGGGGCAATTCTGTTATAGGGCATGCTACAGTTGCATTGGGATCTGGTATGCAGGTAGACGGAACTGGGGCTGAATCTGTTGGAATTGGATTTAAACAAACGGTGGCTCATGGGATAGGGATTTTGGGTTCTACAGCGGGAGGGATTGCTATTGGGGAGCACGCTTTTGCTGATACGGGTTCCATTGTGCTAGGAAAAGAATCAGTAAGTACGGGTAAATATCAGCTGGTATGTGGTGGGCCTGATTACCAGAATGAATATGGCAAATGGACAAAAGCAATCTATAATGTTTATTTCGGATCTGGTGTGCAAAGAAATAATCAAGACGGACCAGGATTGTCCTATACGATAAATGGTTCTGGAGGCTATGGCACAAACAAGGATGGAGGAGCTATCACCATCGCCGGCGGTAAAGGGACAGGCTCAGGTATACCTGGCAGTGTAATTTTTGCCACTGCTCAAACCGGTTCTTCCGGGACCACTTTGCAGGACCTGTCAGAAAAAGCACGCATCGCTGAGAACGGCAATTTCGGTATCGGTACCAGCACTCCATCGGCCAGGTTGCACGTGAGCGGTACCAGTCGCTTTGATAACATCACAACTACTTCAGGACATAGGTCTGCTATACGTAATACATCAACCGACATAACTATTGGCGATACGGATGAATACATTTTTGTAACCGCCGCGTCACCTATCGTGACCATAACACTGCCAAATGCTGCGGTATGTGATGGACAAACGTATACTATTAAGAAAGTCAACAATGGTAATCTAGTAAATGTTACCAACGCTTCTTCTCAAATGATCGACGGTTCAGGCTCATATGCACTCACCAATCAATGGCAATTTGTAACCGTAGTAGCAAACGGTGGCAGTTGGATGATTGTGTCTAAAAACTAAAAAAAGCATTTCATTTTGCAAAAGTGGATAGGGACTATATTGCTTATACTATATAGCTGTATTGCAGCGCATGGTCAGGAACGAAAGCCTGATGTAAACGCTGTAAAGGATACTTCTACTGTAGAAGAGGATGAACCTTCATTTTGGTTGCCACAAAAGCAAAATTGTAAAGGAGTTGTAAAGCTACCCATATATGCTTACGTATATGTGCCGGTGGTAAGAGAACCGGTAAAGAAAACGGCTCCTGTTGAACCGGTAAAACCACAACGAATACCCTTTTTGCAAGTACATGGAAATGTTATGTACAATGTGAATTATTATTCAAATATCGATACGCCCTATAATGAGCAGGATATCTATCAACATACAATACAAACCTATCTGGATATAACCGTAAAGGGGCAATATCCCATGCGGGTATATCTTACCAACAGGTTCACCAATTCAAAGTTGTTCAGGAATTTTTCCGATCTCAATTTCAATTATAACAATACCCAGTTCACACAGAAAATAAAAATGCAGATCAGGGAAAGGTTTTTGGCTTCATTGCCATCGCCAAAGGCCCCTGATAGTTTGAAAGCTGAGCTGGATTTAACTATTAAAAAGCTAAGGATGTTAGATGGCTGGATAAAAAATCCCAGTCTTATACAGAAACTGGTCGAGGCCAGGGAAAAAGCCATGCGAGACTCGTTGCGGAACCTGGCAAAAACACCTGATACCAGTTTGAAGTTACCCGCTATGGATTCAGCGCTTGTCCGCCCCGGAATAGATACTTCAAATATTGAAGCATTGTATGTAAAGCGCAAACAACAGGCCGATTCATTACGTGCCCGCGTGGTTGCGCTTCAACAAATGGTAAAAGCAGCTAAAGGTCAATCGCAGGAAACGATTAACAAGGTCTGTCGTGAAATTGAACAGGCAAAAAGCCCGGCGAAACTTAAAGACATCATGGAAGAAAACCAGATCGGCGATACCGTTCTTCCTAAAGGCTATAAAACCTTAATGGCCATCCGTTCTTTTGGTGTTGGCAGAAGTGTGGTGAATTATTCCGAACTGTCGGCAAAGAATATTTCAGTGAATGGCTTTCAGGCCGAATACAATCCTGATGCTTATTATGCACTGGCAACAGGCAGTGTTGATTATCGCTTTCGCGATTTCATTGTAAAAGGTCCCAAACAATCGGGACAATATCTTACGGTGTTAAGGTATGGACGTGGATTGAAAGATGGTAATAATATAATATTTACCTGGTTTGGCGGTCGCCGGCAGTTATACAATGCCGGTACTGTAGATTCCCAGCAGATTCAAACACCTTCTTCGGGTTTAATGGGTTTTACCATTGAAGGAACGTACCGGCTGAATAAAAATATTATGCTTACGGCCGAGGTGGCTAAGTCATCGTACCCGGTATATGCAAAAGATTCGTCGGGCAAAAACAGTTTGCCTTCGCAAATGCTCGAAATGAGCAATCGCCGTAATGAAGCGTATTCCTTAAAAGCAGATGCATTTTTCCCCAGAACGCAAACAACGGTAAAGACAACGTTTAAAAGGCTGGGCGCCAATTTTCAGTCGTTCAGCACCTTTACCGACGGTTCTGAACAAACCGCCTGGAGCGCCAATGTGCAGCAGTTGTTCTTTAAGCGTCAATTGGCACTTAACCTGGGCGCCAATACAAATGATTTCAGTAATCCATTTATAGGAAGTCAATATAAAAGTACCACCGTTTTCAAAAGCATACAGGCAACGCTGCGCAAGAACCGATGGCCGATCATATCGCTGGGTTATTTCCCAAGCAGTCAGATCACGAAACTGGGCGATGGGGTATACCAGGAAAATCTTTTTTACACCCTTACTGGCAATGTGACCCATTCCTATAGGGTGCGCCAGTTGATGATGAATTCGGCCATGGTATATACGCAGTTCTATAACCGGTCAACCGATTCGGGTTTTGTATACTTCAATACAAGGAATTTATTATTAAGCCAGTCGGCCTTTATGCAGCGGCTCACGCTGCAGGCCAATGCGTCAGGCGCCTTTAATCAGGAGTATAAGTTGTATACACTGGAAGGAAAGGCACTTTACAATCTCAATAAATATATCACCGTCGGCGGTGGCCTTAAATACAACTATCAAACAGAATTCAATATAGAACAACTGGGTTATTCTGCAGAAACCTCTTTACAGATCCCCAAAGTTGGTCAAATACAATTTTCAGCAGAAAAGGGATTTATCCCTGGAATGAATAAACAGCTTGTACCAAACAATACAGGCCGGGCAACTTATTTTAAAACATTTTGAACAGGAAGTTATGTCTAGAAAACGGATGTTGTTTTGTTTACTGCTATTGGGTGTAATGGTTACATCGCATGCACAGATAAGCATGACGCTACAGGTGCCGCCGGCAGGCGTTCTTGTAAAGAACCAGTTATGGAACCTGGTGTTGGTAAATGCCGGTAATAATACCCAGTTGGTTAGAGTGAACCTGGCGTTACTCGATGCACAAACAAACCAACCGGTAATGAATGCCACTTCGGCCCCCGTTTCATTGAACAAGGGCGCCCGGCAATTGCAGGCGCGGGATGTTTCACCTGTTCAATATACCTATAGCATTCCGGCAGCCAAAGTAGATATGGACCCGAATGGCATGTTGCCGGCCGGGCGGTACCTGGCTTGTTATACGGTAGTAAGCGCAACGAAAGGCGATCTTACGTTGGTGGAGAATTGTATTCAGGTAAACGTTGATCCGTTAAGTCCGCCCCTGCTGAATACCCCGGCCAACGAAGACAACCTGATAACGCCATACCCCCAATTTACCTGGCTGCCGCCAACACCAATAGGTTTGTTTAACGACCTGGGGTATGCCATTGTGATTGTTGAAGTGTTACTAGGGCAGGGTAAAGCGGATGCAGTTCAACAAAATGTTCCATTGAACGCTTCGGTATACACGAAAGACCTTTTCTGGAATTACCCCGCATCTACACGATCGCTGGATACTGGTAAAGTATATGCCTGGCGAATAGTGGCCATGAACAGTGGTAAACCGGTTGCGTTGAGCGATATCTGGACGTTCAGGGTAACAAAAACCCAATCCGCATTAGAGAGCGTAAAGGAAACGCCATTTGTAGAAGTAAAGCGCGCACAGGATGCCGTGATCGCTTCTGCAGGTAATGTACTGCGAATCACCTATGATAATGCGGCGGCAGATTCAGTCGTAAAATATACTATAACAAGTATAGAAGAAGCCGGTAATCCGGTTGTGCAGGAAGGTGAGCTTATGTTGAAGTACGGACAAAACCAGTTGCAGGTTCCCTTACGTAACAATAGAAAAATACAAACTGATAAAGTTTATCTGCTACGCTTTACCAGCAGCCGTAATGAAACCTGGTCGGTTAAATTCACAGTGACGAAGTAGCGCTGTAAAGATTGAATATTACGTGTTGCATTTAACAACTTGCATAGCAATAGTTGAACTAATTAATATACCCCGAACATGATCTTGAGTTTAGCATTAAGGTATCAGAAGCACATCGCCTTATTCCTGTTGAGCATTTCTTTTGTTCAGCTAACCATCGCTGAGCGTATCGGGCGCAGGTATGAACCATACCAATGGGGCAGGTTGAGTTCCCGCAACAACAACAGAGTTGCTCCCGGTAATATCCTGGCGTCTGCATCACCATTACAAGGGAGTAAAAAGATGGATGGACCGGTAATTACGTTGGACAAAAGCATAGCCAACCATTCTTTTATTGGCGGGCCTACACAACCTGAGAGCCAGTCGTTCAGTTCGGTTAACAGCAATAATATGGTTGACCTGTTCTCGGGTGATTTCAGCTATAACATTCCCTTACTCGATGTGGGTGGTTACCCGGTGAACATTGCTTATCACAGTGGTATTACCATGGATGAAGAAGCAAGCTGGGTAGGGCTGGGTTGGAATATAAACCCTGGTTCTATTACCCGCAATATGCGCGGTGTGCCTGATGATTTTAATGGAGGGGCTGATACAATGAGGAAGGTTTCGAATATAAAGCCAAATGATAACTGGGGAGTAACGGTAGGTGGTAATATGGAAATATTCGGACTGGATAAATTAAAGAAAAGTAGCACTGGCCAAGACCCTACTTCTTTGAGTATAGATGCTGGCATGAGCCTCGGCGTATTTCATAATACATATAACGGCTGGGGTTTCGAACAGTCGCTAAACGCTTCGCTGAGTGTAGGAGCCAAACAGTTTGGCTCATTAACGGGAGGTTTATCGCTTACCAATAATACCCAAAATGGTATTACGTTGCAACCCAGTTTGTCGTACCAGTTCAGGCATGAGCAAAGTAAAAATTATCCAGGCTGGAGCGGCGGTTTAAGTGTTTCGGCACCCTATAATTCGATGACGGGCCTTAAGGGCATACAAATGGGGCTTAATAGTAGCTTAAGCAACAGGAATGGTGCTAGTTTAGGGGCTGAGCGCAGTGCCTTGTTGTTCGCATGGGCGCCATATACGCCTTATATCACCATGCCCATGACCAATTTCAATAACAGTGTAACCTTTAAACTAGGTGATCAAAAGAAAGGGCATCATGCATCAACATTCATTAGCGGGTATTGGGGCAGCGAATACATTGAATCAGCTGATACTTCGGTGGCCATGCCGGTATTCGGCTATCTCAATTACCAGAACTTCGTCGGTAATCGTGATGCATTGACCGACTTTAACCGCGAAAAAGAAATTACTTATCGTGAAAAACCGGCTGTTCCACATATAGGGGTGCCCACGTATACTTACGATGTATTTTCTATGTCGGGTGAAGGTACCGGTGGCACTTTCAGGCCATATCGCGGTGATATCGGGTATATCTCCGATCATCGCATTCTCAATAAAACAAAAACGAATGCATTTAGCGGCGACCTCGGCTTTGGCGATATATTACATGCAGGGGTTGATTTGAATTTTAACTATTCCTATACTCAATCCGGTCCGTGGGAAGCAGAAAACGAAATAGGCAATACGATCAATTTCCGCAATAGCCGGGGGTTATTTGAAGCGACCTATTTTCGAAACCCCGGTGAAAAGGCGATCAATACCAAAGCTTTTTATGATAAGCTTGGCGGCGATGATGTTGTAGCGCCGGCATTAAGCCAGAACAGTAAGAATAGCCCAACCATAATTGCCGCCAATACGCTTAACCGGTACAGCGGCAGAGCTAAAGTGGGAAGCATTCCTGTGGAAAAGGATAGTGTTATACGTACCAAACGCGACAAACGCGCCCAGGTTATTTCTTACCTCACTGCATCTGAAGCATCAGTAGCAGGTCTCGACAAATACATTTATCACCATAAAGTAAATACGTTCACCCCCCGCCATTGTGATGATATTTCCGTGAGCGATACAATAAGTTTAGGCACCGGGTTGAATGGGTATTTTTATAAGAATACTGAATTTAGAGGGCCCTGGTTCGTTCCGGAAAAATTCAACGAGACTATGCATCACGACTGGGAGAGGTGGACTCCATACTATGCTCATGCCGGAAATAAGAAAATAGAAATTTCGGACAGTTTTCCGAATGATAATTTTACCGTCCGCTGGCTGGGCCGCCTGAAAGCACCTGAAACCGGTACCTATGATTTTGGGGTAGTCGTCGACGACAGGATCCGGGTGTGGCTCGATGATTCGGTTGTAATAGACACCTGGAAGCCCCGCACCTACCCAGACTGGCCCAAAACAAAATTAAACCTGATCAAGGACCACTTTTATAAGCTAAAAATAGAATATCTGGAATTGGGCGGAGATGGTTTTGCCTATGCGCATCTTTTTTGGAGAACACCCAGTCAGGATCATACTAAGGAATTCACTAGGAATAATTATTCGGGAGATAAGGATACGATCAATATAAAACACTTTTTCCCTCCCGTATTTACCGATACGGCCATTGTAGATAATGTTATTACCCGCGAAGACCGGGTGAATAACTTCCGGAAAGCCAGTCATATTTCTGAAATAGACGTATTAAACCCCGACGGCCGCAGGTATGTATATGGTATTCCGGTTTATAATATTGAACAAAAAGAAGTAAGCTTTTCGGTTGATAAGGGTAATGCAAAGAATAACCTTTCGGGCATGACCACTTATTCTGATCAGGAAAACAGTACACGCAATATCAGTGGCAAGCAGGGTTACTACAGTCGCCAGGAAATACCGGCCTATGCGCACTCATTTTTATTGAGCGGTATTTTATCGCCCGACTATGTTGATGTTACAGGTAATGGTATCAGCGACGATGATCAGGGCGATGCCGTAAAATTCAATTATTCAAAAACGGCTGGTATTGCCAGCCCATACGAATGGCGGGCGCCTTACAGCGACAGCGCCAATTATGCCGAAGGATTGAAGACTTATAACCGCGACGATAAAGCGAATTATGTAAGTGGTAAAAAAGAAATGTGGTACCTGCATACCATTGAATCAAAAACCATGATCGCCACCTTTACCCTGCAACAACGCGATGATCTGCTGGCGATCAGTGAAAAAGGTGTCAAAACAAAAAATGGAAAAGCCTTATGCCTGAAACAGATTGACCTGTATTCAAAGGCCGATTTTTTAGCCCATGATACAAACGCCACACCTATAAAAACCGTACACTTCGACTATTCATATGAATTGTGCCGCGGCATTAATAAATATAAGAGCGAGGGTAACGACTCGGGTAAACTAACCCTGAAAAGGATCTGGTTCACATATAATGGGAACAATAAAGGCAGGCTCAATCCTTATGAATTTTATTATCATAATAACAACCCGCGTTATATAACCAACGCTACCGATAAATGGGGTACCTATAAAAACCCAATGCAAAACCCGGGAGCTACAACCGGCAACCCTTTGAGCAATGCCGACTATCCTTATGCATTACAAGATAGTACACTAGCCGCTAATAACGCTGCCGCCTGGACTATGGATTCCATTAAACTGCCTTCCGGAGGCGGAATAAAAGTAAAATACGAAAGCGACGATTATGGGTATGTACAAAACAGACGTGCCACCCAAATGATGGAGCTGGCGGGGTTTGGAACGTCAAATGCAGTGGCTTCACGTAGTGACAGGCTGTACAACGTTGACTCATACTGGAAACCGGAAGATCAGCTGTTTACCTTTGTACGAATTCCGGTTGCTGTACAAAATGATCAGGAACTGTATGCACGATACCTGGAAGGTATGGGCAGGTTATATTTCAGGGTTTTTGTAAAAATGCCCTCAGATGACTGGGGTTATGGTTCAGAATATATTTCCTGTTATGCTGAACCCGACACTGCCTATAATAACGGTAAATGGTATGGTAAAACCAGCGATCCGAATATTATATGGATCAAAGTAGCAGGCGTAAACAAGGCTGGCGATGGCGGTGGTCCATTGAGCCCACTGGCTCAGGCTGCCATCAATTTTGTGCGGCTGAACCTGCCTTCCAAAGCAAACGGTGATGCCGAGCCTGGCGATAAATTCAATGTGCTCACAGCTGTAAGCAATATTGTTCCTTTACTACCTACAGTAGTTTCTATGTTAAATGGCTTTAATGATGCCAGGAAAAATAGCCTGGCGGCCGTTACCACACCTTCGCGTTCTTATGTACGATTAAATAGTCCCACGCTGAAGAAATACGGTGGCGGTTTGCGGGTAAAGACAGTTCTTGTTTACGACTCGTGGGACAAAATGACGCAACAAAAAGATAAAAAGCAACGGGAAGCGGTATATGGTCAACATTACGATTATACGATGGAGCAAAACGTAAATGGTGTGCCCACCCGTATCAGTAGTGGAGTAGCTGCCTGGGAGCCAATGATAGGCGCTGAAGAAAATCCTTTCCACCTGCCCATAGAGTACCGGGATAAAGTATCTATAATGGCCCCTGCAGCCACTTTATATAGCGAAGAACCGTTGGGCGAGGCGTTTTTTCCCGGTGCTTCCATTGGTTACCGCAACGTGCGCGTAAGAAGTATCCATACAAATAAAACCCGCTCAGCCAATGGCTATTCCGAATCGAGATTCTATACAACGTATGATTTTCCGACAACCTGGGACTGGTCGGTGTTCGACAATGATACCAAGAAAAGATATAAACCTGCGCTAAGAAATTTCCTGCGTATCGATGCCCGAAATTATCTCGCGGTTTCACAGGGCTTTAAAGTAGAACTAAATGATATGAATGGCAAGCTTCGTTCAGAAGCTACGTATTCGGAAGTTGATTCGGTTGGGCTTATAAGCTATACCGAGAATTTTTACCGGGTCGATAATAATGCCGTTACCTATAAGAAATTGAACAACATGGTAACGACCATTAGCCCGGATGGTACAATAGATACAACGGCAATTATTGGTAAAGATGTGGAGTTGATGGCCGATATGCGCGAACAAACCTCTGTTTCCGTTGGTGCCAATGTTAGTGTGAATGTGGATCTTTTCGCTGTACCCGGTGCACCCGCTTTCGTGATTGTTCCAAGTCTGATACCCCTTTACCAGAAGGAAACCACCCGATTCCGTTCGGCGGCCATGACAAAAGTGATATACCGGTATGGCATCATCGACAGTGTGGTGCATATTGAAAAGGGAAGTAAGGTATCTACCAAAAATATGTTGTACGATTCGGAAACGGGTGATCCATTATTGACAAGAACACAAAATGAATTCAACGATCCCATATACCAGTTTAGCTATCCGGCGCATTGGGCTTATAAAGGCGTTGGGCCTGCCTACCAGAATATTGGCGCCCTGTTGATGCATCTGGAGGTGAGGAATGGTAAAATAACGCAGGGGATAAATGGTCAGGAAGCCAATTACCTAATGGGAGGTGATGAGTTACTGGCATACAGTAAGGAATCTTACAACGCTATAGGTTGTGCTGTTGGTGACACGGCCTCCTTTGCTGACAGATATAAATTATGGGTGATAGACAGCAATATCGTACACGGTGGCGCACCACAACTATTCCTTGTAGACAGGAACGGGGTGCCGTTTTCGGGTAATGATGTTACACTGAAAGTCATCAGGTCGGGCCACCGGAATATAAACGGGGCGGTTGGTTCGGTAGTGTCGCTACGTAATCCTATGCGGCCAGATGCAAATGGAAATTATCACCTGGTATTTGATACGGCCACCCATGTGGTAAATGCCGATGCCAGTGAGATGGCGCAGTTTTGGAAAGTGGCCGATAGAAGAAAAAATGATGTTAAGCAAACTTGTATTGCCACCAGGGAAGATTCAACACTGTTTGCACAGGAAGCATGCAACTGTATGCTGCCGTTCTTTGATCACCTCATAAAAACAAATCAATTATTTGTACTCGACGCCAATATTAAGACGATAGGTACATTGGCTGGTGAAATAGACAGCTTTGATATAAACAACTGTCCATTATTGAAAAGGAATAAGGACCAATACTTTAAGCCAATAACAGCCGACCCTGTAAAAACGGTCTATGAATGTTATATTGGAAATGTAATGGTAGAACTATACCGTCGTACGCCTACCAGCGCATCGTACTACGATTATACCATCGGTACCTGCACCCCCGGTGGAGTAATATTCAGAAGGGCTAATGTGGAAATTCCATCGCCCGATACTGTTACAGTGCGTATTGCACCCAATTTTTCAGCAAGCCTGCTGTCTACGCAAACCTGTCCCACTTTCAGGGATTCCTTAACATTGATCGACTCTGTTTCTGATAGGTTGATGACTGAAAACAATCTCAATATTGGCGTGCATGAGCGGAATGCGTTGGCTGTTTTGGATTTCAACAATATAAATGACCAGGTGCCTCATAACGCTGAAATATTATCGGCCAGGATGTTGTTGCAAGCCGATCAACGCGGTCATAAACCAGGTATGTGGCCCAATGCCAACTCAGTAAACCCGGTTGATACCTTAAGTGTATCATTGATTACCCCCGGCTGGTATTCGAAGGTGCCATTAGTAGATTTTCATGAAAAAATATATAACAGTAAATGGCATAGGGAAGTTAAAAGAACAGTGCCCTTCCAAAACGATACCATCAATGTAAAAGATTATGTGGAAGGGTACCGTATCGGAAGATATGTTTCTACTTCTTTCATGCTTACACAGGGCGCAAAAGATTTTCACGCCGATACTTCGGCCTGTACATTTGGCGAGTTTGTAGAACCGCCGGGTTATTTGCAAAGTGGTTATGGTAATTATTATTCAACCTGGTATTCGCAGCGTTATGCCGATGCTGCCAAATGGCCGGTGATAGAAGTAACGTATGTTGTTAAGCCACGGGTGCCCGATACGGCGGGGCTTGAAGTGCGGTACAATTCAACGAAGAAATGTTCAAATTCAGGTAGCAGCATTTGTTACAGTTCCATTATCGATACAAGTGTTAACCCTTATCAATATGGCATACTGGGTAATTTCCGTCCGCTGCGCAGTTATGTATATTATGGCAGCCGTGTGGAATCTGATACGTCTAAATACATCAATACCCGCACTTTTGGAGTTATAAAAGATTTTGCTCCATTCTGGGTATATCAAAACAATCAGTGGGTGCCTTCATATGATACCACCCGTTGGGTATGGAACAGCCAAACTACCTTGTTTAACCGCAAAGGATTTGAGCTGGAAAATAAAGACCCGTTGGGTCGTTACAATTCAGGTGTCTACGGCTATGGATTAACACTGCCAACTGCCGTGTTGCAAAACAGCCATTATCAGGAAGGCGCCTATGAAGGTTTTGAGGATTATGGTTTTGAAACAAACACCTGCAATGAAGCCTGTCCCATTACCCGCTCGTTCGACTTCTCTCCGTTCAAGGCCGGGTTTACCACCACACAGGCACATACGGGAAGATATAGCTTGAAGATAGATCAGGACAACCTGGTGGGTATTGAAGCCAATCTGCAAATTGCTTCAGATGCAATAGTGCCCCAGCTCAATGCTAAAATGAAATCAGAGGACTGTGGTAGTAAGTTCAAAGGAATGAAGGCCTCAACGAATACAATAGTGCCAAACTTTGCGCCCATAGCCGGTAAAAAAGTACTCATTGGCGGCTGGGTAAAAGAAGACAACAGTTGTATGTGCAAAAGCTATACGCGTAATCACATACGCGTAAGCTTTACGGCGGGCGGTAATGTAAGCACCATTACGTTAAGCCCGGCAGGTAACCTGGTTGAAGGATGGCAGCGCTATGAATCAATTGTTGACATTCCTGCCAATGCAATCCAAATGAAAGTAGAACTGCAGGCTTCCGATTCGGCTGTTACTTATTTCGACGATATCCGCATTCATCCGTTCAATGCACAAATGAAATCGTTCGTGTACAATGCCGTGAACCTGCGGTTAATGGCCGAACTCGATGAGAACAACTATGCCACCTTCTATGAGTACGACGATGATGGTACGTTGGTTCGGGTGAAAAAGGAAACAGAGCGTGGGGTGCAAACGATAAAAGAAAGCAGAAGCGCTTTGTTTAAGGAACAATAAAAAGAACATATAAAATCATTATATGAAGAAGATCATTTTACTGGTGTTAGCGGGTTGTTTACTGGTTAGTGTGCAGGCAATCGCAGGTGACAGCACCCTTGTAGTAAAACAGTTTATGCAGCAAGTGCAACAGGCATATAAGTCGGCATCGTACTTAAGCTTTCATGTGGTATACAGGTATGCGAATAAAGACAACCCAGGTCAATACTTCGATACCATGTCGGGCGAAGTGGCATTGCATAAGAACCATATGCGATTTGTGATAGAAGGAACAGAGATGCTAACAAACGATACCTATTCCATGCAGGTAAATAATGAAGATAAGCTGATCTATTTGTCAACACCGCAGCCTTCGCAAATGGCCGATCCCGTGGCTGTGCTCGATAGTGCGCTCGCTCAATTTGAAGGTATACGTACCAGGGTAACAAATAATAAAGGTATGGCAACGCTCACGCTGAGTTTTCCGCCCGGTCAAACATATAAGAACATTATCATGGTAATTGATGAAAAGACCGGCTTCTTTAAAAAGGTAGTGTATGAAATGTATACCAGTGAACTGGTTGAAAAAGACCAGCTGATTGGCGAAGGCGGCAACGGGCTTTATCAGAATGAGGGTAATGTTGAGATCCTGTTCAGTGACTATGCGCAGGGACAGTTTACCGATGAGCTCTTTGATGAAAAGCGGTTCTTTAACCGGCTTGCCAAAGGAAAGTACGAGCCATCAGAAAAGTATAAAGATTACCAGATATTTCTTGCTTCGCCAAAACTGTGATCTGGTTCACTATAAAAAATAATTAAAGAACTATTCCAATCGAATATTATGAAACGTATAATTTTTGTTCTCTCCATTCTGCTATTGGGGAATGCCCTCCATGCTCAATATGTATATACCATCAAAGCTGATAGTGTAAAGATCACCAACACCTGCGATACCGCGGAGCTTATTATTGAGAACCATACCCAAACAGTGCCGGGTTTCCTGTTTAACAGAGGCAGGGGTAGAACGGAGTTCAGAAGAATAGCTCAGCTTGACGATACCTCGGTTGTGGTAGGTGGTGATACCATTCATTTGGGACGAGGAAGCAAAAACTTTGCCAACGCCGATCTTAAACTGACCGGTGAAAGGATACATGATGGCGCCCGCAATTTAATAACGTATCAGAATTTCGATGGCATTAATATGCTCACAAAAACAAGTGATGATTTGTATACTACAGATTTACAGCTTTGGGGAGGTTTGTATTACGATTACCGAAATGAGCATTTTGGAAATACTACCAGTATGGTTTTAGCAGATGGTCTGACAATGAGTTTTAAAAATCCGCAATTGGGGGCAGGAGCACGTATGCAACTTGGGGTTAGTGAACTTGTTTATCGTGCAAGTTCAGCCGATGGTGAGGGAAGTGCAGGCATGACAGCCGAAGTTTCTGATAACTGGGGGACTTTTGACTATACCATAAGCGATATTGGTGGCCGCATGTATTTATATAATAAAGACTATGAGGGGAATGGCTCTGGTATGTACATGTATGCAGGTGACAGTTTGAATATTTATTGTTCCCGGGGGGAGGTGAGTGCAGGTTTGACGATGACACAGGACCGGGTTGAATTCATTAATAAAATTGGTATCAACGATTTTCGCCTGGTCGGTCTTCCCGCATCAACAAGCGCCACCGATAGTATGCTGGTTGTGGACGGCAATGGGCAGGTTAGAAAAAGGCCACAGTCGCCACAGCGCACCAGCGCAACTGTCACCGGAAGTGCATACACCATTCCCGCAGGTATAGATGTAGTATTTGTAAACTATGCCGCTGGCCAGGCAACCATTACTTTGCCTACCGGTACTTTAGACCGCGAAATAACCATCAAGAATTTACATACAACCAATACCGTAGTTATTGCAGGATTAGATTCAAATGAATCGAATTTCATAGCTACCCGTGGCGCCATTACCATAAAATACACGGGTAGCGCCTGGGTGGGCATCAGTAAGTATTGATAGAAGAAAATAGTTGGTGTGGAACCTTTTTCAGGAACCGTAAGATTTCGGAAGGCATAAAATAAGATTCAAATGCAGACCCATTCCTTTTACCGCATATTATTATTTGTAGGCTTTTTTTGTATGGCTGCTATTGCCCGTGCGGGCGATGGGGGCGGCGGCGTAGTAGCAAGAGCTATACTCGACGGTAGCAAGAACCAGATACGCAAAGACTCTTCGGTAACCGTGCAGGATTCCGCTTTCTTCAATGCAGCGGCCATAGGAGTTGATACCGGTTACCAGGTACAAAATGTTATTACCCTTAAGATCAATGAAGCCTCAAATGTATACATGCGTACCGCTTTTGAGGTAAAAGTAAAACTGCTTATTTCTTACAGTAATGGCGCCGATACGGCTTCCTTAATAAAAGATTTTACCATTACCTATGATACGGGCAAAGTATATAATGCCCGGAATAATTTTGTTTTTTACGGGGGAAGAAAAGTAACGGTAAAAGTGCTGGAAGTAGATTCGAATGGCGCTACGTGGAATGTGTCATCTGTGTTGTTTATAGAAAATCAGTTGACAGCTAAGCCGAAATATAACTTTTCATGTACCAATACGGTTACAAATATAACAGTAAACCCGTTGGCAGGTGCCAATGCCGACGAACTACCTGTAAGCTGGACGGCCATCCGCGGAGCCGACCAGTACGACCTGGAATGGACCTATATAGATGAATCTGCTTATGGCAGGTATAAAAAACAAGACGGGAGTTTTGATCCTGCATTGATATTCTATCACAATTCTACCCGCGTAAGCACAAGTGCCAATACATACAACATTCCATTGATGTATGATAACAATGGAACATTGTTTATCCGTGTGCGGCCGGTACAAATAGGTAAGGCCAATTCGGTATTGGCTGCTATCTGGAGTTCTGATGCATCCCTGACTGGAATGGGGCAATATGCGTTTACCGGTCATGAACGGCCGCTTAACTGGCAATCGAACATCAGTTTTGCGGAAGAAGGAAAAAGGAAAGTGGTAACGCAGTATTTTGATGGCAGCCTGCGCAACCGTCAAACCGTAACCAAGGACAATACCAATAATAAAACAATTGTTGCCGAAACGTTTTACGATTACCAGGGGCGGCCTGCCATTCAGGTAATGCCGGCGCCATCTTTGCAAAATGCAATTCAGTATACCGCAGGGTTTAATAGAAGTATCAACAACCCCGAGTATTATAAAAGTGATTTTGATTCGCTGTACAGCCCCGATATGTATTGCAATGCCCATGGCAAAGAAATGGTTGACAGTTCGGGCGCCAGTCTCTATTATTCAGCGAACAATCCCAATAAAACCATTGGGATGAACCAGTTCATTCCAAACGCAGAAAAATATCCTTTCACAGAAACGGAGTATACGCCGGATAATACGGGGCGTATCAGCCGCCAGGGTGGGGTGGGAAAAGATTTTCAGTTGGGTAGTGGCCATGAAACAAAATATTATTATGGGTCACCCGACCAGGGCGAACTGGATGCTTTGTTTGGAACTGATGTGGGCGACCATTCGCATTATTTTAAGAACATGGTGCAGGATGCCAACGGACAGTTCAGCATTAGTTATGTAGATATGCACGGCCGCACCATCGCTACCGGACTGGCAGGTGTGGCGCCTACAAGCATGGCACCGCTGGCTTCTTATGACAGCATCGATGTTACCGAAAATCTGGTTGACTCAGGTTCGCGCTTTTTGGAGAACTGGAGCATGATAAACCAGAAATCGTTACTGGTTTCAGCGGCAGGGAACTATGCCTTCAGGTACAAACTCGATCCCGCTTCGCTTATAGAAAAGAATTGCGAAAATCTTGGCGCTCAGAATATCTGTTATACATGTTTGTACGACCTGCAGATAACTATTACCGATAATTGCAATAACCAGTCGTTACCGGGTAAAAAAGCATACGAAAAGGTATTACGCAATTTTTCGCTGGGTGCCATTACGCCGTCCTGTACGCCAGAGCCGATGACGTTCTCGTTTGACCTTTCCCTACAACCTGGTAACTACCAGATCACCAAACGGTTAACGTTGAGCCGCGATGGGTTTAATTATTACCGCGATAGTGTATATATGCCCAATAATACCTGCCGGTCATTACAGGATTTCATAAATGAACAACGTGCAATAATAGCCCAAACCAGCCAGGATTGTGAGCCGGATTGTGCTAAATGCCGGGAGAGTGTGGGTACCGCAGAACAATTCAAGACTAAGTTTATTTCGCAGGCAGGTATACCTGCCGATGAGGTGGCATTGTATAACGATCAAATAAACGCCGCTTACAAAAATGCGGTTGAAGCCTGTAATGCATTGTGCGGCGACAGTGCTTCGGCCGACAATGATATTCGCAATGCTATGTTGCAGGATATGACCCCTCCATATGGCCAGTATGCAGATACAACTGCGAAAGGAAGAACGAGCATGTATTCTATTTTCTGGGTTGACCCCCAGGATTCCACCGATTTTGTAAGCGTGTTTCAGTTAGAGCAGGTAAAGTACCTTGATGCTAACGGCCAGCCCGATAAAGTGTACAATGCTAATAGTGATATGATGGTAGAGCCGAATTCACTAAGCAGGACCGAGTTTACACAAAACTTCCGCACTACCTGGGCCGAGGCGTTATTGCCTTATCATCCTGAGTATTGCAAATTGAAAGAACTGGAAGCATTAAGGCCAAGCAATTTGTGGGACAGGAAAATGGAGGCCGTGGACAATTATAGAGATGCAAAAGCGGCAGGCTATCTCAATCCTACCAATATTGCAGATACCAATTGCATTTTCGGTCCTAATAACAATAATCTCGATCCATTACTAAGTATACATCCGGGTGTAAAAGATCGCCTCGAACAAAAGCTGGTCGAGTATGTGAAATTGAATAATGGAAAATTTATTAACGTATGGGCCATGGCCAACATCGTTACCAAGTGCGATGAAGGAAATTCATTATGTACAGAATTTTATAATAATAACAGGTTACACAATTTTGATACTACCTGGTGTGATGGCGACCTTGATATGGCCTGGATCACGTTCCGTAACCTGTATCTTCAGGTAAAACAAACATTCGTAAATGAACTGGTAAATGATCCCCAGAATTGTACTCCAGCGAACCCGGTTTATACAGAAATTCCTAAACGGAATGCCCTTGTTGCGGCACAACATCAGCCACAGTTTTATGACGAATTAAAAACGGTGATCGATGAAAATGAGCTTGAATACGCCAACGACCCAGGCAAGGTTGATCAGGCCAAAGCCGAGGCGCAAAGACAAATGAATCTACAGTACGATAAGAATGTTGACATGCTCGCCGGTCAATGGTACAATCAGTTAGCTCCCTGCTATGTGAACAATGGCAATGACTTGCGCGATATCATTATACCGTTGTTAAAACAGTTGTGCCGTAAGGCCTGTGATCCCGATCATCTTTTTGGCGCCAGCAGTTTACCCGAAGGAGCTGTTTTAGAAGGTACCAGCTATCATAATTTCAGGGACATCATCGAGGGCTATAATAGTACCCATGGCATTGCCCGCGACAGCCTGGTCTGCAGTGCCGACAACATTACTGTGCCCGCGCCGTACGACAAACAGCCGATCTATTTTGATAAACCGGTTTATGGCAAACCAACGGATTGTGAGTGTACGATACTAAATGAATTCTATACACAATATTTGAATGTAAGAAAACTGGGCCGAATTGATCCAACTTTTGCCGCTTATTTGAAAAGAACACAGGGAGTAGATAGGAGGGATAGTGACCTGCAAATTTTACTGAACCTGTGTAATAATAGAGGAATACCTGGTGAAAGCGGCTATGCCTGTGCAAACCTGAAAGACCCCATAACTTTGCCACCGGCCCTGCAGTGTAATTCAAAGGAAGTGTGTACAAGCTGTACAGTGGTAAAAGCCCTGTATCAAAACTTCAAACAACAATATCCCAATGATTTACCGCGGATGGCAGATACGGATGATACGGTTCAGGTAAAACGGAATAATATCTTCCAGAATTATATGAATAATCACCTGGGCTATGCAAAACAAACCTGGGAGTATCTTCAGTTTTTGAAGACATGTGAAGACTCTTCCCTTTATAATACTATACATTATTGTACCGACGAGCGTATTGGTAACCTGTATTTAACTGAGAGCACCCAGCTTGGTAAACTGCAGGATATTCAGCCAACACCCGATGGGGGCTATATTATGGCAGGAAGTGTTACCGGCATCTTTAACGATGGAGTACTGGTGAAAACCGACAGCCTGGGTGGAAATCCATGGTCTAAACACTACGGTGGAACGGGTAGCGACACCTTGTTTCGTGTGCGCCGAACCAGCGATAATGGTTATATCGCAATAGGTACCACGCATTCGGGCAGTCATTCAACCGGCGCTATATGGATCTTGAAAACAACAGCCGATCTTACACCGGTTTGGGCAAAAACAATCGGCTTCAATACTCCGTTTGGTGAGCGCGGCTATGATGTTATTCAAACCAGCGATGGTGGCTATGCAGCACTGGGCATTTATAACCAGCATGCCGGCCATGGAGAATTTTTACTGAGCCGTTTAAAGGCAGATGGAACTATTAACTGGGTGCGCCGTTTTGGGACCAGCCGTTTGCAGAATAACAGTACGGTATGTATTCCAAATGAAACCGATTCAATCAGTTATAATGGTGTTCCTTCCTATGGATTATTAGAACAGGATGATACGCTGTTGGTAAGTGGCGCCGCTTATGACCCTAACCTGGGTGACAGATACTTTGGGGTGATACATAAAGTGAATAAGAACAGTGGAAACCTCATACGGTCATGGCATTATGCCGATGGCACAGATACTACACGTAGTTGCTGGTTCCGGGATATATACGCTACCGAAAATGGCTATATGGTGATGGTGAACAGTGCGCAGCAGTTAGGTACCGTAAATGCCCAGGTGGGTGTTGTCAATTTGACGAGAACAGGAGATGTAGTGTCTTACAAGCGATTCAATATTCCTTCGGGCAGCAGCCGAATGGTAACCTCATCTGTATTCCCTGCCGGCGATGGCGGCTACATGGTAGCGCAAACGGGTAATAACAGTGCACATGTTATTTGGCAGCGTGTTGATGCCTCCGGTAACTTATTATGGACAAACGAGACCAATTTGGCTGGTACGCAAACCATTGGCCGCATTGCGCAGAACAATAATGGTAAGTTTACCATGGCGGGCGATAACAATCAACAGATGTTCATGATGGTATTGAACCCCGGCGCCACTTGTTTCGATCAGCAAACAAACCTGGGCGCTACTGAGGAAACAGTAAGCCGCATACCCTGGGCTATAGGGGTTGACGAACAGGTAACACCATTATATACAGAAGGTACCCGTGAAGAAAGTTTGTTGATGATCAGAGACACGGCATTAGTATGTTCGGGCGGCGGGCATTGTTATGATGATTATGACGGGCCAAGATTATGTGGAAGATCGGAAACCGTGCTGCCCCCATTGGTTATAACATATGAAGGGGCCTGTTCAGACAGTATCAGCTTTGCTGTAAGCAAAGGGACGGAGCTTTACAAGGCATATACCGATTCGTTGACAGCCGCATTTGAAAGAAATTATACAAACAAATGCCTGGCGGCATACCGCTACGAATCGTTTACGGTTACTTATACCAAGCGGGAGTATCATTATACGTTATATTACTACGACCAGGCCGGAAACCTTATACGTACGGTGCCGCCGGCGGGTGTTCATATTGCCGATACCATGCAGGTAAGGCTGGCCCGGAAAGCTGGAATAGAATTGGTGCCGGCGCATACTTTATATACCGATTACCGGTATAATACATTAAACCAGGTAGTGGCGCAACATTCGCCCGATGGCGGCAGAAGCGCTTTCTGGTACGATAGGTTGGGAAGACTGAGCGTATCGCAGAATGCGAAACAAAAAGACAGTGCACAATACAGCTTTACCAAGTATGATATTTTAGGCCGCATTATAGAAGTAGGGCAGTTGAAAAGCAGTACGGCAATGGTAGATGCTACCAGTAGAGATCAGGGTTCACTGGATACCTGGTTAACAAATGCTGCGCCAACTGCGGAGCAGATCACAAAGACAACATACGATCTGGATTATTATCCATTACGTGATCTGGCATTAACCGCAAGAAATCTTCGTAATCGGGTTTCATGGGTGGCATTATATGACAAAGCAGCAGAGCTTGATACTTTTGGATTTGCTACTGCTACTTATTATAGTTACGATATTTTGGGTAATGTAGATACCTTGTTGCATTACTACGCGAAAGGAGTAATGGGTAAAACGGAAAATGGTTTTAAAAAGATTGTTTACGATTTTGACCTGGTAAGTGGTAAGGTGAACCAGGTAAGTTATCAGCCGGGACGGCCCGATGCGTTCTATCATAAATACGTGTATGATGCAGAGAACCGGATAACAAATGTGCTCACCAGTGCAGATAGCATAAACTGGGATAATGATGCATACTATCAATATTACGATCATGGTCCGTTGGCAAGAACGGTATTAGGCGAACAACAGGTGCAGGGGGTAAATCATGCCTACAATTTGCAAGGGTGGCTGAAATCCTTTAATCCTGATGTAAATACTACTGCTGGTTATACTTTAAAACCCGATGGAAGTAGTGGAAGTATAGTAGGTAAACCGGCTTACCAGGTAGCGTTGAATTACTTTAATGGTGATTACAAGGCCATCAGTGGTGCTACGGCATGGAGCGGAGCTGCATTAGAAGGTAAATATCGCCCGCTGTATAATGGAAACATCAGCAGTATGGCGGTGAACATAGGGGCGCTTAATAATCCTTTACTGTACAATTATCAGTATGACCAGCTCAATCGCCTGGTGGCAATGGATGCCTGGAAAAGGACCGGAACCAGCTGGGATACTTTAACGCCCAGAAGCGACTTCCAGGAACGGATCAGCTATGACCCTAATGGAAATATTGTAACTTACAAACGCAATGGTAACACGTTCGCCGGCAAACCGCTGGCTATGGATAGTCTGAGTTACAAC
Organism: Niastella sp. OAS944; assembly: GCA_024809215.1. Lineage (GTDB taxonomy): Bacteria > Bacteroidota > Bacteroidia > Chitinophagales > Chitinophagaceae > Niastella. The sequence goes on from JANUBW010000006.1 coordinate 191,968, forward strand.
TATGTTATGGGGACTAACAGGCTTGATCATGTTAGAGATTACGTGGATTCAGCTAATTATACAGAGGATATTGACGACCAAACCGCTGGTAATTATGGTTATGATGCTATAGGTAATTTGATTAAGGATAGTGCAGAAGGCATCACCAGCATTAACTGGACGGTTTATGGTAAGATCAGCAGGATTGTAAAAAAGGATGGTACAGTCATATCGTACACATACGACGCTAGCGGTAACAGGATCAGTAAAGTCGTTATCCCTCCGCCAGCTGGCGGAGGCCAGGGAGTAACCACCTGGTATGCCCGCGATGCACAAGGGAATGTAATGAGTGTATATGAGGCAGGTAAGACTTCGTTAAATGATGGTCGCCTATCGCAAACTGAGCTGCATTTATACGGGAGCAGCAGGTTAGGGGTGTTAAGGCGAAGCTTAATTGTGGAGGATAGTATTTCCACCACCGCCGATCCGTTCAAAATTACAATGCCTATCTTTGGTGTTGGCGACAGTATTCCTTTTGCCCGGGGAAACAAGCTCTTTGAGTTAAGTAATCATTTGGGGAACGTACTGGTGACAGTGAATGATAAAAAACTGGGTATTTCATCAAATAACAGTACAATAGATTATTTCAATCCGCAGGTAGTAAGTGCACAGGATTATTATCCTTTTGGGATGTTGCAGGTGGGGCGGAGTTATAATGCTGGTGGGTATAGGTATGGGTTTAATGGTAAGGAGAATGATAATGATGTGAAGGGGGAGGGACAGCAGCAGGATTATGGGATGAGGGTTTATGATCCGAGAGTGGGGAGGTTTTTGAGTGTGGATCCTTTGTCAAATTCTTATCCTTGGTTGACCCCGTATCAATATGCAAGTAATAGTCCTGTTTTATTTATTGATATTGATGGAGAAGAGGGAGGGAATTCTCTTGTTGATGAAATGAAGCGCGCACAGAGTCAGTGGAATAATTGGACTGATTTGGATAAGTTGGCTTGGAAACAAACAGTTATGCAAAATACAAATGGCAATAATGTTTTTTTGGGTACAGATTTTGCTGCGATGCAAGCTTTGGGCGCAAGAGCCTTGCTAATTGATCATAAGGTTGAATCATATACAGAAGAGCAGAAACAACAGCAGTTTAGAACAAACTCCGAGTCTACTACAGCAATTCTTTTGTATGAGTTTGCTACTGGTAAAGGACCAAGTAGTCGGGTTTTTGATTTTGGTGTTAACCCATTTGCTGAGGATTATGCTAAGGGTAGTGAAGGTGCTTTTTTTTCTAAGAGGGAAGTATATAAAGAAGTGTTAACTATTTTAAGTACAAAAATAAGGGAAGGGATAAATGCAAATAATCAAAGCTATGTAGACTATTTGGCTCAAGGTAAATCATATGTTTTTGGGCTTCCTTTTAGTCCTGATCAGTTTGCCTGGGATGGTGGAAAGGGATTTGATCAGTCTGTTTTAAAACATGTGACTTCTAATCTTGCCCAATTTTTTATCGGAGGGGCTGTTGTTACAGTTACCCCTGTTAGTATGTCCTCTGTTAACGTTAGTATTACAAATGGAACTTCAAGGTCATCTCTTGGATTGCATGTTGTTGGTAATTTTACTAACCAATCAATATATGATGATCAACGAACACCTTTGTCGAATATTAAGCAGACTATTAACTTTGGTATAAAAAATATCAATCCCCAACGATTGTCTGTAGATCCGCTACAAGGTCAGGCAATTGATGATAAGCAAAAAACGGAACGATATAAAAATGTTGGATAATGAAACTTTTGTGTTGTTTATTAGTTATAGTATTCTTTTTATCCTGTAAACAAGTTGTTGTTGTTAAGGATAAAGTTTTTTATAGGAAATCAAGTGAAGGGGAAACGTATTTGTATTTCCCTAAAAAATCTCTTTATGTCGAGTTAGTAAACAGGGAAGGGAAGTTGGATATGAATTTTGGCAAGTATATTAGGACAAATAGCTCTCTTACATTGTTCGATTTTAAGATTTATGACAATGAACTTAGTTCAATTTTTAATGTTTCGGAAATGGGGAGCATTGAGGTTTATTCCAAGAAAGAGTGTATGTTTTTTCATTATGATTATCCTGAGGTCAATTTTTGTCAGATTGAATTCGAAGATTTGCCCAAATTAATAGCAAATAAATTGCAGTCTGCATTATGAGTTGTGTCCAGCAATTTTCATGACCTTTACACAATAAAGCGTCCGGATATCCAATAAATAATTAACAGAAAAACACAAAGCCAGGCTTAAGAGCTTGGCTTTTTTTATTTATACCATTGAAGAAGGTCTGGTTGGGCCTTCTTTTTTTATTTCAACCATTAAACGCTATTACATGACAATACTTAACACGGAAAACAGGGAATACATAACCTGGCAATTCGAACAACTTCATTTTGGGCTTCTGGGTGGCCTTAAAATAGAAGGACTGGAAAGAATGCGAGTAACCCTTAAAGTTGAATATAAGGAGGTAGCAGGACATATACAACAATGAAAGCCTTGATAAACTGGTAAGGCGTTGTGCTGAAAGGTTTGCACTGGGTACTGCTTATTTGGCTACTGCTTTTGCTGGGTTGATCAATGAACTGGAAGCATACAGGCTGGAACAGTTGAAATTACTGGCAAAAGAAAAAGAACCGGTAAAGCAGCTTACTGAAGCTGAAAGGAAGGAGGCAGAACAGTTCTTACGTCAGCCCAATCTTTTACATGTTACCAATGAACTGATTGGGCAAAGTGGGGTTATTGGCGAAGAAAATAACAGGTTACTCATGTTTCTGGTATTTACCAGCAGAAAAAGGGAAGAACCATTGCATGTGATCAGCCTGGGTTCATCGGGTACGGTAAAAACCCATTTACAGGAAAAAGTAGGGGAGTTAATACCGTCTGAAGATGTAATACAGATCACCAGTTTATCGGAGAATGCATTTTATTACTTTGGTAAACAGGAACTGAAACACAAGTTGATCTTAATTGAAGATTTGGATGGGGCAGGTGATGTACTTTATCCGTTACGTGAACTGCAAAGTAAAAAGGTGATCACCAAAACAGTGGTATATAGGAATCAGGCTGGTGAAGCACAAACAGTTCATTTACGGGTAGAAGGCCCAATATGCGTTGCGGGTTGCACAACAAAGGAAAATGTATATGAGGATAATTCGAATAGAAGCTTCCTGGTACACCTGGATGAAACTAAGGAACAAGATGAAAAGATCATGCATTACCAAAGATTAAAAAGTGCAGGGAAAATTGATTTTAAGGGGCAGGCGAAAGTTAAACAGCTTCTACAGAAAGTTCAACGGGTGTTGGTTCCTGTATCAGTAAGAAATCCATTTGCCGAATTATTGCAGCTTCCACCCACTGTTTTTAAACCACGCCGAACCAATGCACATTACCTGGCATTTATAGAATTGATAACTTTTTTCCACCAGTATCAACGTGAGCAAAAGAAGGATCAAACTACAGGTGAAGTTTATATTGAAACTACAATAGCAGACATTAAAGCAGCAAATCAGCTAATGAGTGAAGTGCTACTGCGAAAGAGCGATGAACTACCAGGTGCCTGTAGGAATTACTTTGAAGCGTTAAAACAGCACTTACAGCAACAGCTAAAGGTTGGGTTTACCAACAGGATGATCAGTAAAGAGCTGCACATACCTTTAAGTACGGTAAAACGCCATAACTTTATGCTGCATCAGGCAGGTTTTTTAACCAGGCACCCAAGGGAAGACGATAATAAAGGGTTTATCTATGCACTTGCCGACCATGAAGAATACCAGCAGATGAAAAGTAACATTTCCACAGTGCTGGATGCAATCTTGAACAATATTCAGGCCACTTACCAGCCCACAAGCTCACCAGCAGCTCAAACCACAACTGAGCCAGTGAAACCCACACCAAATAAGCGAAAGAAGGAAAAGCCTACCAGCAGCTCAACGGCTCAACCAAAGAATACACCCAACTTGTAAGGGGAAAAGCATTTTAACCTTCATTTTTAAATAGCCTTTTAAACAGGGGAGAACCCATTCAACAACTTTCTTTTTTAGCTACTAGTTAAACAGTGGCTTCTCGTGCTATACCAACTTATTAAAAACTGTGTTGTTGAGCCATTCAAAGGCCCATGCACGTTTAGTAGTACCCCGCTGTGTCCTCTACACTGGCGGGCATTTTTTTTAACATCATTATTCATCATTAAATAATTATTATGGAAAAGATAAATTCAGTTTTACAGATGGGTGCTTCTTTAAAACAGCCCTCATCGAATCACCTGAAGCAGTAATTCAGGAGTTTTATGATATATACGGGCTGCAAGATGTGAAAATAATGCTCTGGCGATTGTTCAAAGGTGCCATGAGTTCAGAAAATGCAGCCTTTGTTAACCCTGATGAAGAAATAGCCGATACTATTTTCTTCATTGAGATATTTCTTATGCTCAATGTAGCAGTGCATGAGCTAAATCAAAGAACAATAAAACCCTAATCAGCTATGGCAATTCATATTGGTGATATAATACGTAAGGAGGTGGAGGCCAAAAGACTTACTTATAAAGAGTTTGGTGTATTGATCCACAGGAATGAAAAGACGATTTCTGATATTTATGACCGGGCCACTATGTCAATCTAAGCCTTTATTTTGAAAGAATTGTAAAAAAATCCAGTTCTGAAATAGTGTTCTTTCCGCATATTGCTGTTATTGAAAAATTTGAAAAAGAAACGGTCAAAGCATTGGTAAAAGAAAAACTTGAAAATATATGGGGTAAAAATGAAAACGAGGTAATAAGAAAGGCTATGATATATTTTGATTGGGAGTATCAGGATGATGATGTTGAACTTAATAAGCTTTATTCCTAGGATGTTGGCAATGTATCTATAGCAGCAAATAAACTAGAAGGAAATAAAGGAGGGTTAAATGAAGCCTCCTTTATTTCCTTCAACTGTTGAGACGCATATTGCAAAAATTGTAGGATTGCTATTGTAGCCTGAGAGATAATTCCTGCATGTGGCGCAATTAATATTCAGGTGTATAGCTGCTTTCTTAATAGAAGGGTATGTGATTCCAGTACAAGTGTCAATGTGCTGTTGTCAAGTTTATTACCATTTCGATGATTAATTATAGACTTTAAAGAAAATTGAAGAATCGACCTTGTTTATAATTGATCAGGATAAAACTATAAAAGGCAAAACGATCAGTATAACAAGCTAAAACAAGAAAGGCCGCACCAAAGACCGTTATAAATAGTATATAGTACAGTAAAGAAATAACACCACCATTTATGAAAAGAATTCTCTTTCTTCTCGCACTGCTGTGCCTGGAGAAACCCCTCCATGCCCAATACAACTACACTATCAAAGCCGATAGTGTAAAGATCACTAACTCCTCCGATACTGCGGAGTTGATTATTGAAAATCATACCCAAACCGTTCCGGGATTCTTGTTCAACAAGGGTAGGGGAAGAACAGAGTTTAGAAGGGCAGAGAAGTTAAATGATTCAACGTTAGTTTTGGGCGGCGACACGATATTAATTCGTGGTGGCGATTATTCTTTATGGAAAATTGATAACGCCATTAATTTGACTCATAAGCCATTTGTGGGTGATAGTGTTAAGATTGGTAGTAAGCTATTTTTTGTAAATAATAATATAACTCAAACCGGTAGTTTATTTACAGTTGGACCAGCTAAATTAAACGTTGCAAACAGCAATTTGATATTATCATATAACCAGCCTGTTAGTCCTACAGGAGCAGGTAATGTCGCCATCGGTCTAAATGGATTGTTTCAATCGCTGACTTCTGGCTAGCAAAACGTAGCAATTGGCGATTACAGTATGACTGCATTGACGTCTGGTAGTGGAAACGTAGGCGCAGGAACGCTGCAGCGACTTACCACCGGTATACGAAATATTGCCTTTGGTAATCAGGCTATGCAATGGCTTACTACTACATCCGATAATGTTGATATTGGGGGGCATTCTTCTAATGCTTATGTTGGAAATAATAACGTTGGTCTCGGTGGAGTGTGGTATGACGGGCGTGCAAGAACTATAGGGAATAATAATATTCATATAGGAAAAAGAGCAACTGGCTCCGCAGGGCAGGTTTCCACAAACGATAGTAATATAGTAATAGGAAGTCAGTCTTATACAAACTTAACGAGTAATACAACCATTCTTAGGAACGGGATGAAAAATTATCCGACCTCTCTGGCGCCGGTAGCCATAGTGTAGTATTACCTGCTGCTTCTTCCTATGCGGGACAGCGAATTTATATCTGGAATTTGAACCGCAGCAGCAATTCCTGGACATTTTCTACCTCCATTACATTGCCCAATGGTACAACTTCTAATTTCATTGCCAATCAGAGTACGATTGAGTTAATTAGTGACGGTTTTGCCTGGCTAAAATGGAATTAGTTGAAGATGTGATCGGATATTTTCTTATACACCTATCCAACCCAAACACCGCCACAATTATTATAAACGGCTCCGCATGATACCGTAACTTAAAATCAAAAAAGAAAATAACTGATAATGCCAGCGTTGCTATCACCGGCATCATTAATAACAACATTTCATCAGCGAACAGGAATTTCCTGTTCTTTATAAAAGAAACAATAAGGCCAAAGAAAAATACACCGTGTAAAAGGATAGTCAGGGGATGGTATTTAAATGTAGCTTTCATTGTTAAGGGTTGCGCATGTTCGGGCATAAAGTAGCGCGCCATTTTCTTGAAAATATATTTTATTTCCGTACCCGGGTTATCCTTTATCCATTCCCTGGCAAGTTGTGCCCGGGCTTTGCTCTCCGTATATTCATCCAGCGTTTCAATATTGGGTATTTTTTCATGCACATACCTGTCTAATGGAGTGCCCGGCACTGACATTGTCCAGTTACCCTTGTTAATGCCATTGTGCCCATGCAGCAATTCGAACCCCGCCTGCGTACTTATAATATAAGCCCCAAATAGTTGTTTGTTTTTTATTAGTACAGGGGTGAAGGCAATGCTTATAAATAGTATTAGTGCCAGCAGAAAATACAACATCGCATTATTCGTTTGCTTTTCCTTTATTCGCTTTTTTACAAACAGGAAAAGCAAAACGCAGCCGGTGATGAAATACAGCAATAAGACCTGCGATTTAAAAAAACAACAAAAGGTAATGCTTATCAATAAAAATATATAAACAGGTATGGTTATCGACCGGCCCTTTACATATTGTAGCAGGAAATAAAAATTGATAATATGCAATGGCATTACAATGTTTTCCATTTGATGTTTTGCACCCACCGAATACATTACCGATGGGTAAAGCGCAAACAGGATAGTTGCTGCATATACCAAAGCAGAAGAAATTTGTAACAGGGTAAGTAATCGGTACAAATAAATGACGGCCAGTATATAGAACAGGGTTGAAAGAATATAAAAAGTAAAAACGATACTCTTTTGTGGTATCTGCTGTTTTATTAAGAACTCGTAAAGAAAAACAGTGGAAGATGTATGGAATGCACTCAGCCGGTACCGGTGAGCCATAATATCGTAAATGCCATACCCCTTTCCCAACACATGGTTTTGTGCTATATCATAGTTACGCTGGTCGTCGGTATTAAACTTCAGCTCAGGGTTGTCTTTTGCTATGAAATAAACTTTCAGCAGCACACAGAGTACCAGGAAAATTATAATTGTGACCTTACGATTTTTCATTATAAGTGCCAAATATACTGGTTGAAAGCTGTTTCCCAAACTCACACACAACATTTGGTAAATAATTTCGTTCCTGGGCGAAGTAAAAAACGGTGAATTATCGGTGAGTTCTCGGTAAAGGAGGAAAATATCCCATCTTTTTGTTTCAATTTTACAATTAATAAGTCAACGATTCGTCTGCCTGTTTATGCCCTCGTGGTAGTTGGGTATTAGAGCCTGATTATAAAGCTGTAAGAAGTTATCATGTGTGAGGGAAAAATAACCTTTAAAAAAAATATTGCAACGAAATAGGGGTTAACATAATCCTCGTTGTCACATATCACAAACCAACAATTTTTATGATCCGACAGTTGATGCGTTTTTCTTTAGATTCTTTTTTAGGGCGTTTTTGCATGGCCTACATGGTCATGTTATTAGCTATAAGTTCATTACAGGCGCAAACCGGCAAATACACCGTAAGCGGTTATGTTAAAGATGAATCTAATGGTGAAGTGCTTATTAATGCAACCATCACCATGCAACCTGCTGGCATTGCAGTAATGACAAACTCATATGGTTATTATTCTGTAACCCTGCCTGCAGGAAAATACACGATGCTTATTTCCTACTCAGGGTTTAAAACATATCAAAAAGAAATTGAAGTAACCGGCAACAGCAAAATAGATGCATCGCTTTCCGTAACAGCCGGTAAAGACATGGCTGAAGTGGTGATCACCGGCGAAAAGAAACTGCGTCGTACCAATACCGTGGGTATGGGTATTCAGCAGCTCAGCGCCGCTCAAATAAAAAAGATCCCTGCCTTTATGGGTGAGCCCGATATTGTTAAAGCCTTGTTGACCTTACCCGGTGTTACAACAGTAGGTGAGGGTGCTTCGGGTTTTAACGTGCGTGGTGGTAATGTTGATGAAAACCTTATCATAATGGACGAAGCCCCCGTGTACAACTCTTCGCACCTGCTGGGTTTCTTCTCTGTGTTCAATCCAGATGCGGTGAAGAACGTTACCATGTATAAAAGTGCTTTCCCTGCTGAATATGGCGGCCGTACATCTTCAGTGCTCGATATTCGCATGAAAGAAGGTAATAACCAGAAATACCAGGTGAATGGTGGTATTGGTAACGTGTTCAGCCGTTTATCGGTTGAAGGCCCGTTGCAAAAAAACAAATCTTCTTTCATAGTGGCTGCCCGCCGTTCGTACATCGATGTGCTGGCAAAACCATTTCTGAAAGCAGAAGACCGCAACAGTACCATGTATTTCTATGACCTTACCGCTAAACTGAACTACGAACTGAATGAAAAAAATACCATTTTCCTGAGTGGTTATTTTGGCCGTGATGTGTTTGGGTTTGGCAACCAGGTGAAATTCAATTGGGGCAACTCAACGGCTACTCTGCGTTGGAACCATTTGTTCAATCGCAAATTGTTCTTAAATACCAGCGTGTATTATTCTAAATACAATTACGCACTGAAGTTTAATTCTGATGATGAAATTCCGCAAGGGTACGATTGGACCTCAGACATTCAAACCTACGGTGTAAAACCTTCGCTTACCTGGTATGTCAGCAACAAACACACCATCAAAACCGGTGTAAATGTGATCTATTATAACTTCTATCCTGGTAAAGGCGTGGCCACCAGCGAAGGCACAAAAGCCGAGATCATTTTAAATCGCCGCTATGGTTCTGAGTCGGCCCTGTTCCTGGAAGATACCTGGAAGCTGAATTCAAAATGGCAGGTACAGGCCGGTGTTCGTTTGAACCAGTATGCATATTTAGGCAATACAACCGTATATCATTTCAGAGATACAACGGCCAACGTACGTAAACCGCTCGATCGTGAAGAAGTGGTTACCAGCAAAAAGCCGGTTGTAGACTGGTTGTACTTTGAGCCCCGTGTATCATTGCGGTATGAACTTAAAAAGAATACCCAGTTTAAACTTGGTTATAGCCGCAGTACACAGTACATACACCTGCTGAGCAATACAGCTTCACCTACACCGGTTGACCTGTACTTCCCCAGCACCAATAATATAAAACCATCATTGACCGATCAGTTCTCTGCAGGTTTTGTTACACTGCCAGCAGGATGGCCGGTTGAAATTTCAGCTGAGGCTTTTTATAAAAAGATGGATGACCTGCTCGATTATATCGACAATGCCAACCTCGACCTGAACCAGTTTGTTGAAGCCGACCTGCTTACCGGTAAAGGAAAATCATATGGTGTTGAACTGGAAGTGAAAAAAGAGACCGGTAAATGGCAGGGTTGGGTGAACTATACTTTGTCAAGATCATTACGCCAAACAAATGGCATCAGCAATAATGAATGGTACCTGAGCCGCTACGATCGTACGCATGTTATCAATAGCTGCGTAATGTATACGTTCAACGATAAATGGTCATTCTCCGGCAACTTCACTTATGGTTCCGGTACGCCTACTACCTTCCCCGATACGCGGTTAGATATTCAGGGTATGCCTATTCCATATAACAGCACCAATAAACGTAATGAATTCAGATTGCCTGCTTACCACCGTTTGGATGTATCGGCAACCATGAAAACACGCCAGGATAAAAAATTCAAAACAGAGTGGGTTTTTGGTATCTACAACCTATATGCGCGTCAGAATGCTTATAGTATCTATTTCCGTCAGAATGAGGATACGCCAGAAAAGAAAGAAGCGGTCCGTTTATCTATCATCGGTTCACTGATCCCTTCTGTAACCTGGAATTTTAAATTCTAATCTGAGGAAAGAGCTTAAACATTCAATCTTAAAAATTACACAATGCGTAATAAAGTAATTAAATATATTTCTGTAGTTCTGTTAGCTTCATCAGTGACCGCGTGTGAACGGGTCATCGATCTCGATATGCCAAAGGGCGATGCATTACCGTATGTTGATGCCTGGATAACCGACAGGCCTGGCGTGCAAACCATTAAGTTCCTGAAGTCGGCCGAGTATATGAGCACTGCAGCACCCAATGTTATTTCCGATGCACAGATAACGGTTACCGATGTAACGGCTGGCAAATCATATCCGTTCACTTATAAAGAGGGCGCTTATAGTTACGATGCGGGCACTACATCTATTGGTGTTGTAGGCCATACTTATAAATTAAGTATCGATTGGAAAAGCGAAAAATTTGAAGCTACCGATGAGTTGAAACGCCATTCAATTCTTGACTCGCTCACCTCTGAATACAAAGAAAAAGAAGACGAAGACGATAAAGAAGGTTATTACGTAAAACTGTATGCGCACGATCCTGTTGGGGCGGTTGATTATTGCTGGGTGCGTACTTATAAAAATGAAGCGCTGAATTACCATGTTGGTGAATTGCTGGCCTCCGACGGCTCATTTGGTGGCGACGAAGGCATCTCTGATGGTTTTGCCTTTATTCCGCCCTTCCGCGATGGGGTTACTTCCGGCAAACATCCTTATGAAAAAGGCGATGTGGTAACCGTGTTGCTGCGTTCGCTGTCGAAACCTTCGAAAGAGTTTATTGAGCAGGCGCAGGAGCAGTTGACCAATGGCGGCATGTTTGCCAAAGTATTACTGAATGTACCTGCCAATGTGAAGAATTTGAATTCGGGCAGCACAACAAAGATCTATGGCTGGTTTGGCACAGTAGGTGAGGTGTCGGCTACGAAAAAAGTAGACTAAATATAGTTTTTAGGTTTTCAGGTTATATGGCCCCGACGGTTACCGTCGGGGTTTTGTTTTTGTTAGGGAATGTTTTAATTTAGGCGCAAGGTTCAAAAAGTCATCTCCTGGTTAGGCCCCCAATCATTACAAATTCCCGATCTGTATTAGTAGCTGCATACTTAAGTATTTCCATTTACAGTACATAATCTTATTTGTATGAAACAGGTTGTCGAATTTTTCGAAAAATTGCTGGATATGTCTGACTGGCCTTCACGTTGGAAATGTGGCACCTGGACAGATTTTCACGGTTGGTTGTATATCATCAGCGATCTATTGGTATGGTCGGCCTACTTCACCATTCCCTTTATCATCATCAAATACATCAGCAAACGGCACGATGCCCGGTTTATACGGCTGTATTTTTTGTTTGCCGGTTTTATTCTGGCCTGCGGCGCTACCCACTTTTTTGATGCTGTTACTTTTTGGTTTCCTGTATATCGTATAAATGCACTTGTAAGGGCTATTACCGGTATTATTAGCTGGATAACTATCTTCTATATCATCAAAGTGTTGCCAATGGCCTTTACCCTGCGTTCATCGGCCGAGCTGGAAGCCGAGGTAGAGCAACGTAAGAAGGCTGAAGAAAAGTTCAGGAACCTGTTAGAAGGCGCCCCTGATCCCATTGTGATCGTAAACGAGGAAGGACTTATTCAGCTGGTAAATGCGCAAACGGTAAAAATGTTCGGTTATACCCGCAATGAAATGGTAAATCAGAAGGTATGTATGCTTATGCCCATGCTAATGCCCATGCGGCTGGAAGTGCTTGAGCAAATAAAAAGTGCCGATCAGCAGGGCGATGGTTCAAGCCATATAAGTATAAAAGAAGAATTGATGGGCACCCGTAACACCGGTGAGGTGTTTCCTGTTGAAGTTTGTTTGAGCCCGCTGATTACCGAAGAGGGATTATGGCTTTCTGCCGCTATTCGTGATATTTCTAAAATGAAGCAAATGGAGAGAACCATTCGCGAGGCCAATGCCAATTTGGAAAGAAAAGTGAAGCAGCGTACCGCCGAACTGGAAAGCAAGAATAAGGAGCTGGAGCAGTTTGCCTATGTTGCTTCGCACGACCTGCAGGAGCCGCTGCAAACCACATCGGGCTTTGTACAATTACTGCGAAAGCAATACCATGGCCGCCTCGATCCTACGGCCGATCAGTATATCGATTATGTGGTTCAGTCGTCGGGCAGAATGAAAACGCTGATCAAAGACCTGCTCGATTACTCGCGTATTGGACGGGGTAATGAAAGCCGCCAGGTAGATTGCAATGTGCTTGTTCAGGAAGTACTGGCCGATTTGCACAATGTTATTGTAGAAAATGGGGTATACATCAAAACCTCACCGCTGCCTATGCTGTATAATGCGTATGCCACCGAGCTTAAATCGCTTTTTCAAAACCTGGTGAGTAATTCTATCAAATTCAGAAAACCGGGCATAACACCGGTTATACACATTGATGCTAAACAAACAAACGGATTCTGGCAGTTTTCAGTAAAAGATAACGGTATTGGTATCGAAGATCAGTACCAGGAAAGAATATTTGTGATCTTTCAGCGTTTACACAACCGCTCTATCTACGATGGTTCTGGAATAGGCCTGGCGCATAGCAAAAAAATAGCCGAGCTGCATGGTGGAAAAATATGGGTGCAATCTGAACCGGGGGTAGGGAGTACCTTTTATTTTACCATTGCCGAAAACTAGTTTTAACTCCTTACTTATTGTCAATTAATTCACAATATTCTTGATGGTAAATCGCTTTAGTTAACCTAACGGATAAGTGAAAATATATACATGGAAGAATTAATGATATTTTAATTCGCGTTTATATTTTATCTTTATCAGGTCCACGTTAAACCAGCGAAAAATATGTAACCCTAAGAAAATATACGGGCATCAACCTGCGGATTTCCAAAATAAACCCTTGTTATTCGTGAATCAGCAACTGGAAAGCTGCGTCTGAAATTCCCTCGCTTCGTATAAAGGTTAAAATACAGGTTACTGTTTTAATATGGTAGTTAACCGGGAAATTCCATTGTTATACAAACAATTAGTAATGTAAAGTAAAACAATGGGTGTAGATGATGTGTGGTTGAAAATTAGAAAGATTTCCATTTTAACCTATATTGAAAGCATCATGAAGGCGAAACTAAATTGTATACTATTGGTAGATGATGACGAGCCTACTAACTTTTTGAATAAGATAGCTATTGAGGAGGTGGAGTGTACCCGTCACATAAAGATCATCCCTGGTGCCCGCGAAGCCCTGGATTATTTATCCTGTGCCAGCCAGCCAGCCCCTTTGAATGAAAAATGCCCCAGTCCGGAAATAATTTTCCTGGATATCAATATGCCGGCTATGGATGGCTGGGAGTTTTTACAGAAGTACGAGGCCTTACCCGAGGCGCACAAAAGCAGTATTATTGTAATAATGCTTACTACTTCGTTTAACCCCGAAGATGAATTAAAGGCTCGTAAAATACCCGCCGTAAAGGAGTTTCGTAACAAACCACTTACACCAGCCCTGTTGCAGGATATATTAAAAAAGTACTTTCCTGATAATTGTTAATTGAGATAAATTAAGAGGCAGTTTGTGGTTTGAGGTTTATGGTTTGTTGTTCTTTATTGCGAGGTTTAAAATTAATTTTGAGGCTCAAAGCGCGGCAGCAACCACAAACTACAAACCACAAACAATAAACCGTTACCCGGGTATCTCTATCTTCAGGGTACATCCTTTACCCGGCGCACTGATTATTTCCATTTTCCCGTTCTGCATTTCAACCCGGCTTATGATGTTGTTCAGTCCAATGCCGCGGTTCTTTTTACGGGTATCGAACCCAACACCATTGTCTTTAATGTTCAGGTGCAGCCAGTTTCGCATGGTTTTTAACTCAATCAATGCTTCTGTTGCGCCGGAATGTTTCAGAATGTTATTCAACTGCTCCTGAACTATCCGGTACATAATGAGCTTTTTATTATTCGACACATTCTCAATATGATGGTCATTTGCCTTTATTTTTATATTTAACTCGGGTGATACCGTTAAATTTTCTATCAATTCAATAAGGGCTTCTTTTAAACCTATATCGCCCAGTGAAGGTGGAACCAGTGTTTTGGAAAGTACGCGAATTTCGTTGATGGCTTTGGAAATATTCTCATAGCTTTTGCTAAGCAGCTCCTTACGATGGTCTTCTTCGTTCAGCGCCATATCAACACACAGTTTGGCGGTGGCCAGTATCTGGTTTATATTATCGTGTAGTTCACGGCCAATTTCGCGGCGTTCCTGTTCCTGTGTTTGTATGGTAACCTGGGTAATGAGCTTTTGGGTCTCAATTTGGTTGCGTACCAGTTCTTCCTGCATTTTCTTCCGCTCGGTAATATCCATCATGGCGCCTAGTATACGGTAGGGTTTGTCGTGTTCGGTCTTTAAAATATAACCCCTGTCATATACGATCTTGTATATGCCGTTGGCCGATTTATAGCGGTATTCTTCCTGCCAGTGATCGCGGCCTTCTTTCATGCATTCATCAATGGTTTGTAAAATACGCTCCCGGTCGTCGGGGTGAATATTTTGATGGTGCCATTCAATAGTGTTCTCAACATGTCGCTGATCGAACCCAAAGACGGAGTTGATGCCTTCGTTCCAAAGAACGTCATTTGTTCGCAGGTCCCAGTCCCATATAGTGTCGCTGGTAGCTTTAATAAGGGTGTTGTACCGTTCAAAGTTCTCCACCACTTTTTGTAGTATCTTTTTACGCTCAATGCTGTATTGAATTGATTTGGCCAGCACCTTCTCATCAAATTCTCCTTTTACCAGATAATCCTGGGCGCCCAGCGAAATGGTATTGAGCGCCACCTGGCGGTCGGCCAGGCCAGATAATACAATAATAGAAATGTGCCGGGCTTCCTCGTTCAACCGTACAAATGAGTTAATGCCATCACTATCAGGCAGGCTCAGGTCAAGAAAAATGAGATCGGCTGGGTGTTCGTGTAGTAAATGTAAGGCTTCGCCGAGACGTTCGGCGCGTATGATATTCTGCGTTGGAAGCTTACTTAGTTTAAGATATTCACAGAAAAGAACAAAATCACTTTCGTTATCTTCCACTACCAATATGCTTAAAGGATGGTTAGTTGCAAGCATAGCAAGTTTTTGAGCGTATATGATTAATATACTACCCCAGAGCTGTTAACCATGTTTACCCGTTAGTGAATTTATATCAATTAGCCAGTTTTGCCAATTAAATTAATACCATTCACCGTGCTACTTGTAACCGGGTGTAATCTACTTTATTTATGCAAACATTTTCGCATAATCGGTCACAATATATACAGAGAATTACTTATTAGATGTAAAAAATCAATAATTCGTGTGTGTCTTTTTTACGCGGACTATAACTTCCAGTCAATGATATTATTTACCCATTCCTGTTTGTAAGGAGCTACAACCTTTATGTAATTATCGGTATAACCTTCCATCATGCCATTCTTTTCGTTTTCTTCAAACAATACTTTGCGGGTTTCGCCGGCAAATTGCTGGTTGAAGTACTGTTGCTTCATGTAAGAGAGGTTACGCAAGGTCTTATTTCGTTCATGCCTTACATGTACAGGCACCACCGGGCCCAGTGTAAGTGCGTGGGTATTATCGCGTTCGGAGTATGTAAATACGTGCAGGTAGGTAACATCCAGTTCGTGCAAAAAGTCGAATGTTTCCTGAAAATCTTCATTTGTTTCGCCGGGGAAACCAACTATAACATCTACCCCAATGGCGGCATGTGGCATCAGCGTTTTTATAAGTTTTACCCGCTCGGCGTATAACTCGCGACGGTAGCGCCTTCTCATTAAACCTAAAATACGGTTGCTGCCGCTTTGCAGGGGAATATGAAAATGCGGCATAAAGGTATTGCTGTTGGCTACCAGCTCAATAATGCTATTGGTGAGCAAATTGGGTTCAATGGAAGAAATGCGGTAGCGCTGAATGCCTTCGAGTTTGTTAAGAGTGCTGGCAAGTTCATAAAAGTTTTCTTTACCTTCCCCAAAATCGCCCAGGTTTACCCCGGTAAGCACTATTTCTTTTACGCCATTGGCGGCCAGCTTATTTACGTTTGCCACAACACCTTCAATTAAATCGCTGCGGCTTTTGCCCCGCGCCATGGGAATGGTGCAGAAAGAACAATTGTAATCGCAGCCGTCCTGCACTTTCAAGAAGGTACGTGTACGGTCGTTTATTGAGAATGAAGAATGGAAACCGCTTACTTCTTCAATATCGCAACTGCATATTTTGGTGGCGTCGCCTTTGGTCAATTCTTTCAAATGATGGGCTATGTTGAACTTTTCTGCGGCGCCCAACACCATATCTACTCCAGGAATGGAGGCAATTTCTTTCGGTTTTAGCTGGGCATAACAGCCGGTGATCACCACCAGGCTTTCCGGTGCTTTGCGTTGAATACGCCGTACCAGTTGCCGGCATTCCTTATCGGCATTATCGGTTACCGAGCAGGTGTTAATAACGTACACATCTGCATGATCTTCAAAGGCTGTCTTCTCAAATCCCTCATTTTCAAGCATACGCGAAAGAGTAGAGGTTTCTGAAAAGTTCAGCTTACAACCTAATGTATGAAATGCCACTGTTTTTTTTGAGCCCATAGAGGCCGCAAAGATAAATAATTAATATGCTAATGTGCCAATATACAAATGTGCTAATTTGCTTCCTTGATTATGAAGCAACTAATATCCCGCATCCTCATTTTCAGCCTGGTAGTGCTGGTTTCCTGTATGGAAAATACAGGTGGCCAGGAGGGCCGGCAGCAGCAAAAGAGCAATAAAAAGAACCATTACAATCCGCCGCCTCCGCCCAGTACAGCCCCCGATAATGGAAGCGCTGCCAGTGATGAGGTCATCGACCGCCACCCGGGTAAGCTTATTTATACCAAACATGCCCGTTGCCGAATGGATTGCCGCCATATTGATGAGTCTGAGGTAGAGGAAATTCTGGCCAACGGCCGTATTAATTACCGCAAAAGCGAGCCCGCCGGCCGCCCCGATCCTAAATATGCCCTGGAGGGAAATACCCGCGACGGGCAGCAGGTGCGCATCATTTTTGCCCCGGCCAAAAGGGGAATGGTGGTGATAACTGTAATTGACCTTGGTAACGAGTGGAGCTGTAATTGTAAGTAAGAAGTTACAGGTTACAGGTTACAGGTTACAGGGAATACAAAATACAGGTGCCGGTTTCCAGTTTGCCGGTTGCCGGGCTAAAATTTCGGAGTGTCCGATAATTGGCGGAGTGTCCGATAATCAGGCCCTGGTAACAGGAAACCGGAAACCGGTAACGGCACCTTGAATCCTGCAACTTGCAACCTGAAGCCCTAGTTAAATTGATCTGGCTCAATACTTTTTCAAATAATGGCCCGGTTTCTACATATTCCTTATGGAAGTAGTATTTTTCTCCATTATTTCCGTACACCATTGATACACACCCATGAGATTCCTCCGACTGGTCTATTCTTTTTACGCATTGATCACCTTTATTTTGTTTATGCTGGTGGTGATACCGCCCGTTATTATTGCCTCATTTTTCGGCAAAGTGCGGGGTGGTAATGTTATTTACCGTTTGTGCGCTTACTGGGCCGATGTATGGTTCTTTGTCATTGGCATCGGGCACCGCAATATTTATGAGTACCCGCATGATAAAAACAAGCAATATATTTTCGTTGCCAATCATATTTCTTACCTCGATGCGCCGGTGATCGTAAAAACCCTTCACCAGCGGGTACGCGCCCTGGGCAAAGCCGAAGTGTCGAAAGTTCCCTTATTTGGTTTTATTTACCGCAATGCGGTGGTAACGGTCGATCGCAGCAGTTCGGCACACCGGGCCAATAGTGTACGTATATTGAAGTCGGTCATCCGCAAGGGTATTTCTATTTTTATTTTTCCTGAGGGCACTTTTAACGAAACGGGCAAACCCATGAAAGAAATGTACGATGGCGCCTTTCGCATAGCTATTGAAACGCAAACGCCCATAAAGCCTATTTTGTTTTTAGATACCTGGCACCGCATGCATTACAGCACGGCCTTTAGCATAAATCCCGGCCGTAACCGCTCGGTGTTTTTGAAAGAAATACCGGTTGAAGGCTTAACCAACAAAGATGTTGAGATGCTGAAGCAAAAAGTGCATCAGTATATGGAGCAGAAACTTAGAGAGTATAAAGCGGGTTGGATACAATAGTTCATTGTTCACAGTTCATAGTTCACAGTTTTCAGTTCGCTGTTTTTCGGCTTCGCTGTGCTACGCCTTTAGGATCGATCTTTTTTCCCTAACTTAAGAACTGAACAACTGAATAACTTGTATTTCCTTTATCAACTATATCACCTTTCTCACCTTTTCAACTTCCTCGTCAACTTGTTAACTCGTTAACTCGTCAACTAATCCGTATCTTGAGCACCGAAATGAGCAGTCCCGTTTTGTTTGCAGAAGTCATTATTCCTTTGGCGTTGCCAAAAAACTATACCTGGTCGGTGCCCGAATCGTTACGTGAACAGGTAAAGACAGGCGTTCGTGTAGAGGTGGTATTAGGTAAGAACAAGAGATACGCCGGTATAGTAAAACGTCTTCATATCGAAAAGCCCGAAGCTTTTGAGGCAAAAGATATCCTCAACATCCTCGATGCAGAGCCCGTTCTTTTTGAACAACAATTGAAATTATGGGAGTGGATCGCCCGCTACTACATGTGTAGCGAAGGCGAGGTGATGGCGGCTGCGCTGCCTGCCCATTTTAAATTGAGTAGCGAAACCGTTTTGGTATATAATGAAGAATTTGGCGAAGACTTTTCAACCCTCGACCACGACGAATACCTGGTAGGGGAGGCCCTGCTCATTAAAAAAGAACTTAAGATCGGCGAAGTGCAGCAGTTGCTCGATTCGCACCGGGTATACCCGGTAATAAAACGGCTTATTGAAAAAAAGGTATGTTTTGTTTGGGAAGCCCTTAAAGAAACCTGGTCGCCCAAAAAAGAGACCTTTGTACTGCTGAACCAAAAATACGATAATGAAGAAGAGCTGGCCGCGTTGCTGAATGAAGATAAAAAACTGCAGCGTGCCGAAAAACAAATGGAGCTGTTGCTCGCCTATTTGCACCTGATGAAGACCATGGGCGAGGTAACAAAAAGCGAACTGCTGAAAAAAAGCGGCGCTTCCGATGCCCAGGTAAAAGGACTGGTTGATAAAAACATTCTGTGGCTTGAAAAACGGCAGGTAGACAGGCTACAATATCTTCCCCGTAGCATTCAAATTGATTTTGACCTAACGCCTGCGCAGCAGCGGGCCTACGAATCTATAAGCGAACAACTGGTAAGTAAACCGGTTTGTTTGTTGCATGGCGTTACCGCCAGTGGTAAAACGCAGGTATACGTAAAGGTCATTGAAAAATACATTCGGCAGGGCAAACAGGTATTGTACCTGTTACCCGAAATTGCGCTTACCTCGCAGGTAATTCGCCGGCTGCAAAAGCATTTTGGCGGATATATAGGTATTTATCATAGTAAGTTCAACCAAAATGAACGGGTTGAGATCTGGAATAAAGTAAAAACGGGTGAATTGAAAGTAGTTTTGGGCGCCCGTTCGTCTATCTTCTTACCCTTTACCGATCTTGGACTGATAGTAGTAGATGAAGAGCACGATACCTCCTACAAACAGCAGGACCCGGCGCCGCGGTACAACGCCCGCGATGGCGCTATTTATTACGCCTCTTTATTCAATGCAAATGTATTGCTGGGCAGTGCTACGCCCTCGGTTGAAAGTTACTTTAATGCACAATCGCAAAAGTACGGACTGGCCATATTGGGTGAACGTTTTGGTGGCGTGCAATTACCGGCTATAGATATTGTTGATACCAAGCGCTTGTTTGGGGCCGATAAGAACAAGATCATAATTACACCGGCCCTGAAAGCGGCTATAGACCAATCGATGTTACAGAATAAACAGGTAATACTTTTTCAGAACCGCCGCGGGTATTCGCCCTACCAGGTTTGTGAAACCTGTGGCTGGATACCCCATTGCAAGTATTGCGATGTAACACTAACCTTTCACAAGAACACGCACAAGCTGCATTGCCATTATTGCGGTACGGTATATCCGCCGGTGCATGCATGCCAGGCTTGTGGCAGCGATAAATTTGCCCAAAGGAATTTTGGTACCGAACGAATAGAGGAGCAGCTGGAAGAAATGTTCCCGCAAGCGCGTATTGCCCGTATGGATATAGATAGTGTTCGGGGCAAAACTGCGCACGATAGTCTGATACAACAATTTGAACAAAGCCGGTTAGATATTCTGGTAGGCACCCAAATGGTAGTTAAGGGGCTCGATTTTGAGAACGTGAACCTGGTAGGCATTCTCGATGCCGACAGCCTGTTGAGTTTTGCCGATTTCAGGGTAAATGAACGTGCTTTTCAATTAATGGAACAGGTGAGTGGCCGGGCAGGAAGAAAAGATAAACAAGGCCGGGTTTACATACAGGTATCGAACACCCAGCACCCCGTTTTGTATTTTGTACAACAGCACGACTACGGTTTGTTTTATAAACAGGAAATAGAAGGCCGCAAAATGTTCTTCTATCCGCCATTCTCGCGTCTTATACAACTCACCTTTAAACACAAGGCAAAAGATGTGGCCGAAGCGGCTGCGCAAATGATGAGTTTTGCCATGAATGCCGAATATGGCAAATACCTGGTAGGGCCTGCAGAACCGGTGGTAAACCGCATTAGGAACCAGTATCTGATGGAACTACTGGTAAAGCTGCCAAAGGATGGCGAGCTAATAACACGGTGCAAACGGTTTATACAGGAACAGGTAGCTATACTGCATAATGATAAACGCTTTAGGAATGTGGTGGTTATAGCAGATGTTGATGCGATGTAAATGTCAATTTGCTAATTTGCTAATGTGCTAATGAAATACAGATTCGCTATTGTTCTGCATTCTATATAAAACAAATGCACCCCGTTTGGTGGGATGCATTTGCATATAAGGAGTAGGCGCAAAATGTTAAGACGGAATATTACCGCCGCCTCCACCATCAGATGGCGGATTCTCGCCACCGGGACATACCAGAAACCCTTTGTCGGTATTTCCATTGTCGAAATTCTCGTTAATGGCCGATGCGGTTTCATTTACCTGTGCAGGGGTGAACCTGGAGCTGCAATCACCCAATACTTTTTCTCCGATAGCCAAAAACGCACGAACGGTATATCCTTTAAATACGCCGCTTCCAATGATCATGTTGCCTAATGCAACGCCCGATTGGCCAAAACCGGCATCGGTATCATCGAAACCAACAGAGAGTTTAAGCGCCACCAGTTGTCCAACCAATACATTTTTAACCGAAGCAGGGTCGGTTGCATTGGCAGTTAATGCCGTAGCTTTGCCACCGGTAGGCAACAGGTTGGTAATGGCCTGTGCCGATGTTAATTTAATGTAATAGCTGGAGGGTGCGCAACCCACCGTTAAGCCATCACCAAATGCTGAATTGAAATTAGCGTGTAAATAAACGCCCGGGTTATTACCGTTTGGACTGGCACCCCAACCACCCTGGGTGTAGGTACGAAGCTGACCGCAGCCTGAACTTGCTATTCTTGCGTTTGCTGTGGTTGATGAATTTTCTAATGAAGATGGTTCTAATTTACTGCCCGAGAGATCTTTTTGACAGGCAAAAAGGCATGCGGCTACCAAAACGGCTGCCGAAAATTGCAGGTACGTGCTTTTCATAATTCTAATGTTTCAGAGGGTATGTGATTTATTGACAATGGTTAAAGTATAATTATTCTAAAATATTATACTTTCCGCCAATATAGGAGCAATTATTTGTATCTGCAATCGTATTATTACTTAGGATAATGTGCTGATATGATAAGGTGCTAATGTGCTGGTGTTTAGAATAATAGCATATTAGCCCATTTGCACATTAGCTAATTAGTTCTTGCATTTCATCATATTCATACATATGTACGCCGGCCACTTCTTTATTGGCGGCGGCTACCATGGCTTTGGCCACATCGGACCCGCTAATGGGTTTGTATTTGCGCCAGCCACCCAGCAAAAGAAAAGAAAAGGCTTTCATAATACCTGTGCCTACTTTTTCGCCCAACCTGAATTCATCTCTTTTACCCATGAGAACAGAAGGTCTGAAGATGTGGATGCTTTCGAAGGGGAAGGCGGTAACATCCTCTTCAATACAGCCTTTTAATTGCAGATAAAAGTTGGCTGCAAGCGGGTTGGCGCCAATGGCAGAAACTAAAAGAAATTGATTGAAACCATGCTGAACCCCTAACCGGGCAGTAATGATGGGAATATCATAATCGACCTTGCGGTATTCGGTCTTATTACCTTTTACTTTTTTTCTTGTGGTACCAATGCTGCAAAAGATCACGTCACCGATGTCGATCTTGGCGGCAATATCTTTTTCATCATTAAAATTAACAACCTGTACTTCGGCTTTAGGATGATTAAGGGTAATTGGCTTTCGTACCAGTATTCTAACCTTGCTGAAATATTCATTTTCTAACAGTTCCTGTACAAGCTGCCGGCCAATTAATCCGGTTGCGCCCAGTACAACTGCGGTTTTTCGATGCATAATTTGTTATTTTGCCCTGCTGATGACGCAAATTCAACAAAATATTCCGCTCCGGCAATACAACACACTGGGTATTGACGCTATAGCAAAACTGTTTGCTACTTTTAATTCAATAGAAGAATTAAGAATATTGATCGAAAACAATCCCATTTCGGGAAAAGCACCGCTTATTTTAGGCGGTGGCAGCAATATGCTGTTTAAAGATCATGTGAACAGGCTTGTACTTAAAAATGAAGTTCCGGGTTTAACGGTTGTAAAAGAAGATACCGATCATGTTTATGTGAAAGCCGGCGCCGGGGAAAACTGGCATGGCTTTGTTCAGTATTGTTTACAACAGAACTGGGCGGGGGTAGAGAATCTATCGCTGATCCCTGGTTGCGTAGGGGCCAGTCCTATGCAAAATATAGGTGCATATGGCGTAGAAATAAAAGAGGTGTTTGAAGAGTTGGAAGCTTTTCACCTGGGTGATAAGGAAGTGCACAAGTTTAATGCGCAGGATTGTGCGTTTGGTTACCGGGAGAGCGTGTTCAAAGGGAAGTTCCGCAACCAGTATGTTATAATGAATGTAACGTATAGGTTGAATAAAGTACCGAAATTCAATACCAGTTATGGTGCTATT
The DNA here is from genome assembly GCA_024809215.1 of Niastella sp. OAS944. Classification (GTDB taxonomy): domain Bacteria; phylum Bacteroidota; class Bacteroidia; order Chitinophagales; family Chitinophagaceae; genus Niastella. The sequence goes on from JANUBW010000006.1 coordinate 215,603, forward strand.
GAGCAGGAACTGGAGCGAATGGGTGTGCAGCAGTTAAGCATACAGGCTATATCGCAAGCGGTGATCAATATACGGTCATCCAAATTGCCCGATCCGGCGAAGATTGGAAATGCCGGTAGTTTTTTCAAGAACCCTTCGGTTGCAGCCGATGTATATGCGCAATTAAAAACTGAATTCCCCCATATTGTAGGTTATAGCAATGCCGATGGCACCGTTAAATTAGCTGCAGGCTGGCTCATAGAGCAAAGCGGTTTAAAAGGTTGTCGCCGCGGTGATGCAGGTGTACACGAAAAGCAGGCGCTGGTATTGGTAAATTATGGCCACGCTACCGGTCAGGAAATTTATGACCTGAGCGAAGACGTAATGAAAACTGTGTACACCAAATTTGGTGTGCATTTGGAGCGGGAGGTGAATGTGGTGTAGGGTCAATAAAACTTTGGCTGCGGGCGCATCAACAATAACAGAAGTCGTAAGTGTTGCCATATAAAGTAGGATAAAAGTAAAATGTTGAAGCGAGTTTGCGGTATAACCGGTCTTCACTTCAACATTCTACATCGGATATTCAATATTCGTTATTAATTGAAGTCGTCGTTCTCAAATTCTTCGTCAGAAAAAGTAGTGGTATTGCCCAGCATTGACCCCATAAGGTCTTTGAATTCGATGCGGCTTTCCAGTATCTTTTTACTGATCATTGAGAAGGAGGCCAGGCCATGCAGTACAAACTCCATTAACAACGCGGCTTCTTTTTCATTGGCCTGTTTAAAATACTTTTTTACCAGTGCATGCAGGCCATCCACCTTATACAATTGCTGCACCTTCTCGTCATCTTTGGTGTGAAAGAGCAGGTTGAGCGAATTGCCTTTATCGAACCATTGTGAAATGGAGCGATATGGGTTTTCTTCCGCCGCCTGTTGGTTCCGCTTTTTCTTTAGTGTTTCGGGGTTAGGGAAGTATTGAATGAACTGGGTGCGAATGGCCTTGTCGAGCAGGTTCATGGCTACCTGGTAGGGGCCTTCCTGTTCGCCTTCATACACCAGCTCAATTTTACCTGTAATGGATGGTATAAGACCAATAAGGTCGCTGATCCATACCTGTGTGTTATTCTCTTTATTGATAAGTGCCCGGCGCTCTGCTGAACTTACTGCATTTTCAAAGGCAGAAATACTTAAACGGGCCGAAACACCGCTTTTTTTATCTACCAGTTCGCTGGCGCGGGCTTCAAAAGAGATCTGTTCTATAAGGCGTTTTACCAGGTCGCTTAACTCTACCTTGCTTTTTTGCTCATGCAAAATATCGGCTTCCTGCTCAGTGATGGTAAGCGCGGTATCTATCGTTTTGGGATAATGCGTTAAGATCTGGCTTTCGATACGGTCTTTCAACGGCGTTACAATTGAACCACGGTTGGTATAATCTTCGGGGTTAGCTGTAAACACAAACACAATATCGAGCGGCATGCGTAGTTTGAAACCACGGATCTGCACATCGCCTTCTTCCAGAATATTAAAAAGCGCTACCTGTATACGCGCCTGTAGATCGGGAATTTCATTAATAACAAAAATACCGCGGTTGCTACGGGGTATAATGCCATAGTGTATCACCCGTTCATCGGCAAAGTTTAACCGAAGGTTGGCGGCCTTAATGGGATCTATGTCGCCAATAAGATCGGCTACGCTTACGTCGGGTGTAGCCAGCTTTTCACCATAGCGTTCGCTGCGGTGGATCCATTGAATGGGCGTTGCATCGCCGTGTTCGGCAATAAGATCTTTGGCATGCCGGCTAATGGGATTTAACGGATCGTCGTTTATCTCACTGCCTTCAATAACCGGAACATACTCATCGAGCAGTTCTATCATTTGCCGGGCCATACGGGTTTTAGCCTGCCCGCGTAAGCCAAGAAATAAAATATTATGACGCGAAAGCAGGGCCCTTTCTACATCGGGTATTACGGTTTCTTCATAACCTATAATACCACTAAAGGTGCTTTCGTGTTTTTGTAGTTTTGTTATAAGGTTCTTTCTGATCTCATCTTTTACTGACTTTGGTTGATAGCCGCTCTTCTTTAGTTCACCCAGGGTCTTTATTTTTGGTATACTCATGTTATTTTTCGATTGCTGATTTTGAGATTTTTTGATTTTGAGATTTGTAAGACTGCAGCATTTCGATTAAATCTCAAAATCCCGAAATCCCAAAATCTCAAAATTTTTAATACACTGTTTTTCTTTTACCGTTTTCAAAATCACGGAATATAAATGCGCCCAACCTGTCGAGCGAGGCAAAAAAGGCCTTACCGCTATTGGTTTCTGTAAACTCCTGTACAAACCGCTGCAAATAAGGATCGGTGGCGATCATAAAAGTGGTTATTGGCACTTTTAGTTTTTTGCATTGAGCGGCCAGGTTCAAACAGCGGTTGGTAATACGCCGGTCGAGCCCAAAGCTGTTCTTATAATATCGTTTACCAATTTTCAAACAGGTGGGTTTACCATCCGTGATCATAAAGATCTGTTTGTTGGGATTTTTGCGGCGGCGCAAAATATCCATAGCCATTTCAAGGCCGGCAACGGTATTGGTGTGGTATGGACCTACCTGTAAGTAGGGGAGGTCTTTTATTTCCACCGGCCAGGCATCGTTACCAAATACCACAATATCGAGTGTGTCTTTAGGATATTTGGTAGTAATGAGTTCACTGAGCGCCATGGCCACTTTTTTCGCCGGTGTAATACGGTCTTCGCCGTACAGGATCATCGAGTGTGAAATATCGATCATCAGTACGGTGGAAGTTTGCGATTTGAAATCGGTTTCCCTGATGGCCAGATCATCTTCCTGCATATTGAAACTCTCAATGCCGTGGTTGATCTGCGCATTGAGAATGGAAGTAGTGAAGTCGATCTGTTCAAGGGTATCGCCAAACTGGAACGGCCTGGTCTCAGGATTCACTTCATCGCCTGAGCCGGGTTTAAATGTATGGTGATCGCCCGATTTTGTTTTCTTTAGCTTGCCAAAGATCTCTTCGAGCGAACGTTTGCGAATGCCCTGTTCGGTTTTGGAAGTGATCTTAATTTCGCCGCTTACCTGGTTCTCCTGGATATATCCTTTTTCTTTCAACTCTTCAATAAAATCGCCCATGCCGTATTCGTTGTTCGTAAGCTCATATTCTTTGTCGAGCTGGTTCATCCAGTTCAGTGCTTCGCTCACGTCGCCATTGGTATAGGTAAGCAATTGCATGAAAACATCAAGCAACTGCTCAAACTTCGATTTGCCCTGTTGACGGGGATCGAATTTGGTAAAATGGTGTCCTATCACTGGTTACTTGTTTTTTTTGTGGTAATAAGAACTGGTTCTAACCCAATTTAAGCATTAAAATTCATTCGGTGATGTATGTAATTATTGTTAACACATACAACAACGAACGGCGACAATTGTTGAGAACCCCTTAAAACATCAATGCCACCCGGCTGGCGGAGTGGCATTGTGTGTATATTTTTGATAGTTACCTGTTTATTTCACAGTATCTATCGTTTTAGGCGTTTGCAGCGTATCGGGTGCATTTTCTACTGCGCTACCACCGGTACCACCACCAAATTGCTTTTCCCAGTCGGCCATTTGCATCATCATCTGGTACGATGAAACGATGTCCTGTGCAAATACTTCCTGTTTTTCTGACAGAATGCCGCCTTTGCCGTTCATATAATTCATGGCGTTCAGTGCCAACTGTTCGTTGTTCTGACCTCCGTCGCCAAGTGAGCGGTAGTACTTCATCTGTTGTTCCAGATCGGTTTTAACCGACTTGTTAACTTTTTTAGCCAGTTCCATATCACCTGCGCGATACGCGGCATATAAATACGTCATGGTAACCCGGTTGTGGAAGTTGCCACGGTTCGATGTCATACCGTAAGGAACGTTTTCTTCCGACACCGAAGCATCGTATTTACGTAACTCTTTACGGGCTGAATCTGTTTTACCGGCATCTACCAATGCCATACCCAGGAACGAATGCGCCTGACGAAGGCTGTTTATATGGCGACGGTTCTCTTCATCGAAGTAAACGCCGTTTTTGCTGGCATTACCATAACCGAATTTCTCCATCATGTTCTTGTATGAAACATCCAGCTGTACATTGGTTCCTTCAACTGGTACCAGTCGGTACGACAAGCCTTCCATACGTACGTATTTTTCAAGGCCCAGGTCTTCCAGTTCCTGTGTAGAAGTGAAGTAAATAGGACGTTTCCATTTATTACCTGCAATGATGGCCAATACGGCCAGATCGTTCTTTTGCAGGTAGCTTCGTTTGATGTCGAGCTTCAGTTCGCTTACAACACTGTCGCCTGGATTGAGCGGAATGTTCTTTTTAGCCCATTCAACATCAACAGGGATGCTTACTTTATTAACCGGAAGAATGTTGCCGAAATCCTCATCATTCATTTGAATGGTGTATTTAGGATCGTCGTTGGCGGTAACAGTCTTCAACAGATCGTACAGATCGTAGTATTTGTTCTGATCAAAACCTGCCAGTGGGGTAGTGTAACCACTGCGGCTGAGGTAAGAAGCGGTAAATACCACGTTCCTCTTATCACCTTCAATTTGTTGAGGAGTGAAGATCACATCCGTTGGCGCGCTTTCGTTCACTTTATAACGCAGCTCGTTAATGTACCAGTCGGTTCCCAACAAACTATAGTTGATCACACGCAGGTCGGGACGAATTTGCTCCACTTCCTGAGAATACCACAGCGGATAAGTATCGTTATCGCCGAATGAGATCAGGATACCATCTTTTGAACAGCTCTCAAGGTAGTCTTTACCAATGTCGCGGGCCAGTACTTTTTTGCTACGGTCATGGTCGTCCCATTCCTGAGAAGCCATCAGCACCGGTACTGCCAGCAGGCAGGCGCCAAAGGCCACATAATCGGGTATGGCACCCTGTACATAACGGCCAAGTTGTTCGCGTACCCAAATAACACCTAAACCGATCCATACCGCAAAGGCATAGAATGAACCTACGTAAGCGTAATCACGTTCACGTGGCTGCTGACCGCTTTGGTTAAGGTAAATTACAATGGCCAGTCCGGTAAAGAAGAATAACAGGAAGTTGATCAGCCAGTCGCGCCTGTTACGGTTCAGCTGGAATACAAATCCTAATACGCCAAGTATAAATGGCAGGAAGAATAATTTGTTATTGGCTTTATTTTTTGAGCCGGCTGTTTCGGGCAGTTCAGCAGGTGTGCTGTGTCCGAACAGGCCTTTATCAATAAAATTGATACCACTGTTCCAGTTACCATCGCGACGGTTGCCAAAACCCTGGAGGTCGTTTTGTTTACCGGCAAAATTCCACATGAAATAACGCCAGTACATCCAGCGGAACTGGTAATCGAGGAAATAACGGATGTTGTTGCCAAAACCGGGTTGCTCATCGGCGGCTAAACCACCAAAAGTGCGATAAACATATTCCTGGTTACGCTCGTTGCCGTTATCCCACATACGCGGGAAAATGTGAGGACCAATTTTATCTACATCCCATTCAGGGTGTTGTTGTGCTATTTGCGCTTTGTCTTCTTCAGAAGGTTTGGCGCTGAAGTCCTGTTTACGGGTTTTACCGGCAGGAACGTATTTGTCTTCACCTTTTACATACAGGTCGCCGGTGGTAACAAATGGCGAACGGTATACGAAGTCGGGTCCATAAGCTACCGGCCAGTCGCCATATTGCTCACGGCTAAGGTAACCTACAAGGCTTACGGGGTTGTCAACATTGTACATATCTACCGATGGGTTGGCAGAAGAGCGCACCAGGGTAGTGAAGTATGTTGAATAACCTAATATGAGGAAGATGGCCGACCAAAGACCGATCTTCAAAAATGAAATGATATTATTTTTTGAGTAATAACAAAGGGCTATTACCACACCTAATCCTAATATTAATAATACAAAGGTTCCGGCTGAATGAATAAAAGGGAAACAGAATAACAGGATGATAGCCGATAACCAAACGGGGAAGATGGTGAATTTTCTGATCTGTTCGTCGGTGAACAACAAACCCAGTACCAACAGGGCGCTCAACAGAACGAAATAAGTACCAAAACCAACAAAGAAGGGGGTACCCATATTGTTCACAAAGAAAATATCGAACAAGCCGGCGCCTTTGATTGACCATTGAATAATGGCAACCTGAACCAGACCGGTGATAACGCAACCGATAAAGAAGGCGGCAACAGTACCCCAGCGGCTAACTTTATAGCGTTTGAAATAATACACCATTACAATGGCGGGAATGGTCAACAGGTTCAACAAGTGTACCCCGATAGACAAACCCATCATATAAAAAATGAATATCAACCAGCGGTCGGCACGGGAAAATTTATGGCCGTCGGTCCTGCTTTCCTGGTCAACTTCATGTTCCCATTTCAAAATGGCCCAAAAAACCACAGCGGTGAACAGGGACGACAGGGCGTACACCTCACCTTCTACAGCACTATACCAGAAAGAATCGGAGAAAGTATAGGCCAGGGCGCCTACTACGCCGGCACCCATAATGGTGATCAATTGTTGTTTTGATAAGTCGAGACCATCTTGTTTTACCAGTTTACGGGCAAAGTGAGTGATGGTCCAGAAGAGGAACAATATAGTGAAGCCACTGGCTATGGCATTCATGAAATTCACGCCGAGTGCGGCATTGGCGGGGTTATCGCCAAAAAGTACAATAAAAAAGCGACCCAGAAGGATGAAGAGCGGGGCTCCGGGTGGGTGGGGGACCTGGAGTTTATAGGCACTGCTGACAAATTCACCGCAGTCCCAAAAACTGCCGGTTGGTTCCATAGTGAGTACGTAAACGCTACAGGCAATCAGGCACACTACCCAACCCACTATGTTGTTCACTCGGTTAAAATTCATAAAGTGTTGGTTTAAAAGAATGGGCAAATATAAGCGCTCTGATTTAAGTTTTTAGGGCAAAGTTTATGTTAACTATAAGATTGTTTGGAGGTTAGAGGCCTGTTTTGGGGTGTTGGGCTGCCGGTTTCAGGGTCCTCGCCGAAAAAATTTGGCTGAAGAACGAAATCGACCCAATTTGGCTGCGTAAACCTAATATTATAATAGCCATGGACTTAAAAAATTTCGTACCCGGGTTCCTTAGCGAAGACAGATTTCGCGATCAAGCCTTTACATTAACCAGCTTTTTAACCGAAGGCCATATTTATCAGACATTTACAGGCAAATCTCTTTTTTCGACCATTGAATATAATGCGGATGGAAGTATTCGGCGGGCCGTTGTTGGAACCCTCGCCGATGGACAGGATGATTTGAAAGAAAATGAATATTTTGGTCCATTTCTCCGGTACAGGCCTTCTATTTTGGACAATGCGGATTTTAAAAATGAACAATGGGTTTTTAAAGACCTTTTTGAAAATTTGACTGAGCAGTGGATCCAGCAGCGATGGACAAGCGACAACTATTATGTAGATGTGCAATTTGATGCAAATTTTACTATTCTGCTTGAAAAAGTGGTGAGTAGTGAATTTGCACAACTGGATTACAAAACTTTCTATCGCAGCGGTAAACCGGAATATCATTACCGGCAATTGGATTCGTACAGTAAGAATATGAAACGGTATTACGAGAGCGGGGACCTGAATTGGGATAAAAATGAAACGCAGCAGAATCTGTTGGTAGGGAAAATAACGGTTTATAAAGAAGATGGAACGCTACAGGGAGAATATGACTATGAAAAATCGCCTTATCATCCCATCGGGTATCTGAAAGCAAGAGAAATTGCGAAAGAAAATGGGTTAATTGATGATAAAATGACCCTGGTGTTAAGATGGATAGTTAAAGACGGGAACTCAGAGTTGGAGATCGATGCTGTAAATGGTGCTCCAATCGTTGTAAAAAAGCCAATCATTGAGGAAGAACCGTCACCTGATATAGAACCGGCGTATTTACGTCAGGGTTTTCAGAATATACTTGAAGATCATATTGCCAAAGAAAATATCATAATCATGGATGCGGAGGGTTTTGAAGAGGTGCGCTATTATGGTGGGTTTTTAGAAGATATGATCGGACTTACCAATGGACTGCTGACCTTACAAAACGCCAGTTTTAAGGAAGGAGATCCTAGATCGGCAACAGTTACTATTAATAATGTTACCCGCGAGTTTTCTATCCGCTGCATAAACGACTGGTTCGATAATGATTTCATTACAAACATTAACCTGTTGTTGGAATCATTAGGCTCAAAGCATTTGTTTTACATGTTCTATGATCCTTCTTTTGGTCAGGAGTTGGGAGTTGTTTTTTTAAAGAAAACAATGGCAGCCTATTTCAACTATTTGATAAGGCAACGTAACGACGATAGTTGGGGCGGATTGTATGATCCTTTTGGAAAAGTGCAGGAACAATAAGTATATGGAAGTGCAACCAAAATATTTTGGAAAATGCCTGAAAACGAGGCAACTTGGTGCAACAAAATGAATGGTTTAAACGATTAGATAGGCATTAAAAAATAGAGACATGTCGCACCGGATGTATCTGTACAATGTAAACGTCACAGAAAACAGAAGAGATCAAGAGCCAAATAAATATCACGAGCTGGACGGCCTGCTGCCGGTTGTGGCCAGTAATGAAAGTGATGTATTAATGATGATGGAGTGGAAATATGAATTTCCCCTGTTCCTGCACCCCCTGTTCGCCGGTGAACCTTTTCTGGCGCCGCCGATGTACAATGGCACATTAGGCGGTTTATATGCAAATGCGTTTTTAGGCAAGGCCGCACTGATGTCGTTTTATTCGTTTATTGATCGCCATGCCGAAGTACTCACCGACAACCCTAAAGCTTTTAGGGCCAGCATGCAGAAAATATACAGCTTTCTGGAAAACAAAGCGGTTTATAACAGTTTTCACCTCGATGCCTGGGATGTATTTAATATGAGCGACGATCCGCACGAAGCGCAGGCTACAGAACTGTTGAACTTAATAAAAGCAACCAACGATTGTATAAAGGCAGCTATAGAAGCCGATGCACCGGCATTACTAAACAACTGCCCCGGCGTGCGTGATAGCCCATATGGTTTTACTTCTTTCAGCCAATTGTTTAGCCACAGCGCATATGGTTATGGCTGGGAAGTGATACGGAGTGGTTATTTTGAAGAGGAAGAAGATCCGGAGGAGGAAATTGTATTTACTGAAAACGGTCTGGAGGGCTTGAAAAAGAAAGATGGCACTGTAATTATTCCGGCGCAATATGATGAAGTGTACAGTTTTCCCGATAATGAAACTTTTGCCGTGGTTAAGCGCGGTGGCAAATATGGTTATGTAAACCGCGAAGGAAAGTTGGTTACCGGTTTAATATATGATGATGCCTATGATGTACTGAATGGTTATGGAAGAGTTCAAATAGATTCACAACATTATCTGGTACAGCCGGGTGCCGAACTGCCTTCAACCAGCTACGATGAATTGAGGGTTATTTCTGAAGAAGCCCAATGGTATGAAATTGCTAAGGGTGGGGCGAAGAGTATTATAAATGCTGCCGGACAAACGCTTTTGCCATTTGTACCCTGCGAATCAGACCGGGTGGGGACCTATAACGGCAGGCCGTTAATGCGGATAACCGATGAAATAAAAAAGGGTAGAAAGACACTTCAATTTCATGGCCTCGTTACGGCGGAAGGTCAAACGATACTGGAAGTAGGATATCTTGATATATGGCCTGCATTCGATGATGTGGTGATCGTTAAGGCCAAAGATCATTTCGGCATGTACTCCGTTCAAAATGGGTGGATGCTTGAGATGGAATACGACCGTATTGACCCCTTCCTCGATAAGGTATACCTTTTACAAAAAGGCACTAAACATGGTTTATATATAATAGGGCTCGAAGTTGTGCCCCCTGTTTATGACATGATCGTTAGCGATGTGAACTGGGCCGGCGACCAGGAATGGGAAACATTTGCAACAAACGGGCAGGCGGCTTTTAGGATCAACCACCTGGGAGTTGCAACCCTGCTTTCATCAGAAGAACTGGAAGAACTGCTTGTTGAAAATAAGCGTTATCGATATAATCCACATGAATTAAACCATCTTCTCGCTGTTGCCGGGGATGCGCTTCCACCCGATATGCTTCATGCAAAGGGTTTTGACGCTTTAAGCGCGCAGGATTATTCAGCGGCGATCAAATATTATACATTGGCGGCCGACAAAGGGAACGCCGACTCAATGAATGACCTCGGCTACATTTATGAAGCTATAGAGGGCTTTGTTGATTCGAAACGTTCCTTTGAATGGTACACCCGGGGTGTTGAAGCAGGTTCGCCGCACGCCGCCAACGGATTGGCAAATTGCTATATGGATGGCCTGGGTACTACTGCCGACATAAACAAAGCAATTGAATTATATGAGCTAAGTGCTGCGGGAAATGTAAGTTATGGGCATTACAACCTGGGGATAATATATTATGAGGGCAATCATGTAGAGAAGAACTATGAAAAGGCATTACCGCATTTTGAGCAAGCCTGCCAGTTAGGATACGAGTGCCATAACTATGTGGGCGTTTTGTTTGAGCAAAAGGAGGATTATAAGAATGCGTATAAGGCTTATAAAAGTGGTGCTAAATATAAAGATCCTGATTGTGCATTCAACCTGGCAAGGTTACATGAGCTGGGGCATGGGTGTAAACAGGACCCACGCAAAGCGCTTTCTTATTATATGGACTCGGTAAAATGGGGTACTGCTAATGCGCATCTTGAATTACGGCGCATGTACCTTACTTACGATGAGGTGCGTGATGAAAAGAAAGCGATGGAGCATGAACAGTTGGCACGGGAAGCGGGGGTGGAGATACCGGAATAAAAAAATAATCGAGGCTATCGGAAACCGATAGCCTCGATCTTTTAACCTGCATAGGCCGCAACCCATTTAGCCTTAATGGCTGCCCGGGCATTTATGAATTCAATATCTGTACCCTGTGCAATGGCATCTAATGGATAGCGCAGAGGCCGGGTGCCTTTTTTCATTTCCACAAGGTTTAATATGCCATCGGCAATTGTTTGCGGATCCATATTAAATTGGGCCATTTTGCCAAACAACGATGTACCAAGTGCATTGAACTGCTCGCTGGCTATTGGGTCGTAAGCCTGTGCAATGGCCGGCTTGTCGGCATGTACACCTGCTTTACTGCCATTATTCATTTCAGTAGGGTAAACACCCGGTTGAATAGATACGTTCTCAATGCCAAATTGCTTTAATTCTTCCTGCACACCTTCAACTACGCTTTCTACGGCAAATTTCGATGCCAGGTAGGGCACCATAAATGGTAAAGTATGGCCGCTTGCGCCGGATGTAAGGTTGATGATAAGGCCATCGCGGTTTTTGCGCATAGATGGCAAAACAGCCTGGTAGGTTCGTATTACACCATAGAAATTCACCTCAAACATTTTTTTGATCTGGTCAATAGAAAATGCTTCCAGCAACCCGAAACCGCTAACGGCGGCATTGTTAACCAGTACATCAACTTTGCCGTGTTTAGCCAATACCTGTTCAAAGGCAGCAGAAACGGATGCATCAGATGTTATATCTATTTCCACCACTTCTATATTGGCTATGGCCGATAATTCTTCAGCCACTGCTTTATTTCTGTTGCCGGTATCACGCATGCCAGCAAGAACGGTATGTCCGGCATTGGCCAGTGTTATAGCGGTAAGTTTACCAAAACCTGTACTTGTACCTGTAATAAAGATCGTCTTTGACATCACTATAGATTTTGTTGTTAATGATGGCTCAAAGTTGCGCCAAAACAGGTGCTGGCTCCATTGACCTATGGTGTCTTATTAATTGATCTATGTCAATGGCTGGTGTTTTATTTTTTCAATTGCTTTCTTACCCTGCTCAGGGTTTCGGGTGTAATGCCTAAATACGAGGCAATCATATGTTGAGGAAGTCGCAGGCTTATTGGCCCGTATTTTTCAATAAATGCTTTGTACTTCTCTTCTGCCGTATGGCTTATATTTGAGTTGATGCGGTTTTGGCTTGCTACAAAACTGCGCTGCAAAATTAAATTCACAAGATCATTCAATTGAGGCAGCTTTGACGTGAGCATGTCGAAGTTCTCTTTGGTGATCAACAATACTATCGAGTCTTCAATGGCATCAATATTAAAGCGGGAAGGGGTACCATTCAATAAACTTTCCCGGTCGCCGATCCACCAGTTCTCAACGGCAAAGTTTAAAACATGCTCAAGCCCTTTTTCATCTATGCTGTAAGTTCTTAAACAACCCTGGCAAACAAAGGCATTGTACCGCCAAACATCTCCTTCCTGAAGCAGGTATTGATTTTTGCGAAGCTTTTTTATAACAGACACCGCGTTGATCATCTCCAGCTGCTCGCTGGTAAATGAGGCTTTTGATTGAAGGTAGTTCTGAAAAATTGTAAACACAGGTATAGAGAATTGTAATTGATTAAACTTTAAAAGTGTACGATTCGCGCACTAAGGTAATACAAATAAAAAAAGCTGTTATGTCTAAAAGTCGCAAACTACCTTCATATAGTCGCAAATGCCCCCGTTGCGGGAAATCTGTTGGGCTTAAATTTGTTCAATCATTAACTGGTAAAATGTTACTTATGTCAAACAATTCAGTTTCACTACACAGAGTTCTGAAAACAACGCCGGAAAAATTGTTCCGTGCATTTACTGATGCCACGGCAATTGCTTCATGGCTGCCGCCATATGGATTTCTTTGCACCGTTCACCAAATGGAAGCAAAAACAGGGGGTACTTTTAAAATGTCGTTCCAGAACTTTTCAACGGGTAATAGCCATTCCTTTGGCGGAACCTATCTGGAGATAAAACCCAATGAATTTTTGAAGTACACCGATAAATTTGATGATCCCAACCTGCCGGGAGAAATGATCACAACAGTTACATTGAAAAAGAATATTGCAGGCACTGAAATAAAAGTTTTACAGGAAGGAATTCCTTCTGTTATACCTGTTGAAATGTGTTACTTAGGCTGGCAGGAGTCGTTGGAGAAGCTGGCAAAATTAGTAGAACCTGTAATACCAGATGCATAACCATGAAAAATATAAGAGGCTACTTGTTCGGGTAGCCTCTTTTGTTAATCTTATATTTTAGGTGCCGAACGGGTTCCGCTGTACAATTCATATTCAAGCAGGCGGCAGTCGATAATACTTGTATAAAATTCTATCCGTCGTGTTGCTTTCAGTCCTATCTTTTTGGCAAGTTCAAGATTGCCGGTAAACACATAGCCAAAATATCCGCCGCATTTTTGCTTCATAAAGTCACCAATACGACTATATGTTTTTTCCAGTTCCGCTATTTCGCCCAACCGTTCACCGTATTCGGGGTTTACATAAAAGATACCAGGCACATTTTGGGGCACTTCTGTAGCTGCAAAATCACAAACAGCAAACTCTATCAGGTTGGCCACACCGGCGGCCACTGCATTCTTACGGGCGTTTTCAACGGCTTTGGCGCTGTAATCGGTAGCTATTATGCGAAGGCCGGGTACTTCTTTGATCTGCTCTTCCAGCCGGGCATCCTCCTGCAGGTATACCTGCTCGTCATACCCCTGCAGGTGCATAAAGGCATAATTGGTCCTGAACAAACCGGGGCGGCGATTGGTGGCTATCATGGCGGCTTCAATAGCAATAGTCCCTGAACCGCACATGGGGTTTACAAAGGGGTTAACCCTGTCCCAACGACTGGCATAAATAGTAGCAGCTGCCAGTGATTCCAGCATGGGCGCCTGACCGGGAATTTTGCGGTATCCATGCCGGGCCAGCGAATCGCCCGAGGTATCTACAAACACTTCGGCATGCTCATCTTTCCAAAATAAATGAACCACGGCGCCTGTTAATGCAGAACCGGTGGCGGGGCGTGTTCCTCTTTTATCGCGCAGCCGGTCAATGATGGCATCCTTTACGCGCAGATTGGCAAACATGCTGTTGTTGATGGTGTCATTGTTTACATTACTGGTAATGGAAAAGTAAACCCCATCGGGTAAAATGTTTTCCCAGGGATAGCGAATAATGTTATTATATACATCATCAGCATTACGTGCCTCAAAGGATTGAAGGCTATACAGCACCTGGCTGGCGCAACGCAGGTTCAGGTTGAGCCTGATGCATTCGTTCACCGTTGCCTTTAGCTTTACACCGGTAACAAAAGTTTCTATTGGGTTAAAGCCAAGTTCCTTTACCTCCTGTTCCAGGTAAGGCATGGTTCGCTTATGACAGGTAATGGTAACATTTCCCGGGGTGGTGTAGATATTCATGTTGCACGAAAGTAAAACTTCGGGTTGGTTTATTCATCAAAAAACCAGTCAAGTAAACCTTCTCTGCCATCCTCAAATGTATCTTTCCAGTCTTCATCGTCATCCAGGGCTGCACGTGACAAGGTTAACGAAGTATGAATGGGTTCATATGCTGAAAAATAAGCTTCATTTCCTTTGTAGTCCGGGTGTTAGGTGTAGTCGATGGTTTTTGTGTAGCCTGTTTTGAGCAAAATTGGCATTACCCTGAAGTTGGTGAACGAGCAATCGTATTGTTCCTGTATGGCGTACAGGTTTCCGATCAGTTGAACTTTCTTTTCGTTGGTGGTGTCTATTTTATCAACCAGCTTGATAGCCTCTTCAACCAGGGCTTCAAATTCCCACATTGACATGAAAATAATTTTTATAGGTTAATGGTCGACAAGATATAAACAGACGACCATTTCTGACAGCCTTTTGAATTCCTGAGATTCAGTTTCGGCTAAATTACCCATATACCTGAGAACACACCCAAACCCGACAGCAAAAAAAAGTGGAGAAGCGAATGGGTGTTCAGTATTTACAATGTTTACAATAGAAGCAATGCCGCGTCTATTATGTTTGAGCAAAACAGCGAAACAGGATTAAGCGAAGCAAAGCGGATATCGATCTTCGGTATCATTCCGGGTGTGACTTATAATTTCAGATTCTAATTCCAATTAAAAATGAGAAACTCACATAAATACCAGTTAGTTTTATTTTGTTTTTTCCTTCTGTCTTGCACAAAAGTAGTGCAAGTGGATTTAGAAACAGCAGAACCGAAATTGGTAATTGACGCATCTATTGATTGGGTGAAGGGTACCACAGGCAATGAGCAGAAGATCAAACTCTCTACCACAACCGGATATTACAGTACGTTATTTCCAACGGTTTCAGGAGCGGATATAGTTATAACAAATTCAGCAAATGCTGTTTTTAGTTTTATAGAAAATCCTGGTACGGGAGAGTATATCTGCTCCAATTTCCATCCGGTTATCGGCGAAACTTATACATTAAAAGTAGTTTTAAAAGAGGATATCTATACCGCAACCGAAACCTGTATAGGTGTGCCGAATGTTGAAACTAATATTACACAGAATAATACCGGTGGATTTGGCGGCGATGAGGTAGAGATCAAATACTACTACCAGGATAATGGCAATGAGGAAAATCACTATCTACATCGTATTCTATCACCCGTATCAACGTTTCCAAATTATAAAGCAAAAAATGACGAGAAAAGTCAGGGCAGCCTGATGCAGGAATATTTTTCCGACAAAGAGCTGAAGGCCGGAGATATGATAAACATCAGGTTGTACGGAATTTCCCGGAGATATTATGATTATTTCAGAAAGTTGTTGGCAGCATCAGGGGCTAATACCGGCCCGTTTCAAACAACACCAGGTTCTGTAAGAGGAAATATAATGAATGAGACCCATTTCGAAAACTTCGCCTATGGATATTTTAGAATATCGGAAGTAGATGTAAGGGAGTATGGATCAAGTCAAAAAGTTGGGGGATTTCGCTTCTACGCATATATTTTGGATAGTCTGAATAAGAAAAAGCTTATGTCCCTTACGCCCCTTGCAGAAGCCCTAAAAGATTTGATTTTGGCATTGAATGCTTCGGTAGAAGCATTTGTACTTCTGTTATCAAAGTAATTTAATATGCTTTCGTAGTGCGTTTCGATAGTTCTAAATACGGTCCTAAAGGATTCAATATTTGCTTCTTCTATATGATTATACCATAAGGCCAGCTTCTTAAATGCTTCTTCTCTACACTTGCAATGGTTGAAGATATCAGTCAATCTCATTGATAAATCATAGGCATTCTTGATTGCAGGATAGCGCTCAAAAATAAGCGCCGCCCGCTGTTTTTGAGAGTATGTCCAGCGCTCTTTATGCTTGAACAGCAGGTAGCGACTACGGGCTAATAATTGCTTAGGAGAATCGCCATTAGGTAACAATTGCTGAACGTAGGTCAATCCTTTCTTTTTGGCTTTGGCAATTTGTGCATTTTCTTCATCTATAGCCAGCCAGCGATGTTTAATGCGTATTTCCTGTACAGCCTCTGAGGCTAATTGTTGCACATGGAAGCGGTCTACCACCCGGCGTGCTTTAGGAAAACAGCGCCTGACAATCAGGTGCATCCCCGCTGCCATATCAAGGGTTACTTCCTGCACCCCATCTCTTAATCGTTTATTGATACGCAGTAATACCTCAGTAACCTTATCGGCCAAAGTACCTTTGATCATGGCTACAATGGCCCCTTTTTGGCCTTTGGCAGACTTGTTGGTAACGACTGTATAAAGTTCATCGTTGGATAACGCCGTCTCATCAATACTGAGATGAGTACCCATGTTCTTTTCAAAAAGCATCCATTCGGTGGCATGCTCACGTTGATCCCAATCTTTATAGTCGCTAATGTGATGTTTGTATTGCTGCTGAAGCTGACTGCCATCCATCTGGTACGTTCTGGCCAGTTGGTGGCAACTAACCGGATGATTGTCCAAATGCATCTTTTAAAAAAAGCGCGAACTCTTTGGTGAGTCGTGCTCCTTTCATAATCAGGTCCCAATTGCGAGATACAATTTCTCCAGTAGACTGAACTTCCCAGCGGCGGCGCTTTATACTCAGTTCTACTTTGTTTTCGCGAATCGGAAAGTCCTGTACCCGAACTTCCGGATAAAATCCTTTAGAGTGAAGTGTTTGGCCTGCATATTCGGCCGGAGGTAGGTTCTTTTCTTCTAAAAATAAGACCAATCCTACTTTATCTTTTACAAAGTGAGTGATGTCAAAATATTCAAGTGTCCCTGCTGGTAAAAAATAACCTAACAATTCTTTTTCCTGATCCTTTTCCAATGTTTCTTGTCCGATTTATTAGACTGCAAAACAACAACTTTATCCAAAATCCCCCAATTTTTCAACATGATCCGGGAGTATACGATAAAGTGATTAGTTAGGGGCACCGTCGGCAGGGCAATAAAAAAGGCCATCATTTCTGATGGCCTTTTCAATTTCTGTGAACCCGCTGGGACTCGAACCCAGGACCCCTACATTAAAAGTGTAATGCTCTACCAACTGAGCTACGAGTTCAACCTAATATCTTGAGAGGGGTTTTCAACTCCCTTCTGCTTTTAAAAGTAAAGGCCACCATTTCTGATAGCCTCTTATGCTTCTGTGATCCCGCTGGGACTCGAACCCAGGACCCCAACATTAAAAGTGTTGTGCTCTACCAACTGAGCTACGAGATCTACCTTATAAAAGTTTAATATTTTAAGAACTTTTTTCCCAAATTTACCTCCCAACTCCTTCATTCTCTTCTTATTGCCTCTTTCCGTATCGGTGCGTTTAATTTGGGAGTGCAAAAATAGGGGAAATTCATATCACACCAAATTTTTTGAAAAAAAATCCTAAACTATTTCTTCAACTTGTATTTTTTCAGCGGGTTAACTCCGCTATTTTTGTGATTACAAAAGTAACGCTATGTCATTTTTAAAAGATAAGGTTGTAGCTATAACGGGTGGAAGCGACGGAATTGGTAAGGCTTTGGTTGATGCTTGTGTTGCGGCAGGGGCAAAGGTGGCTACCTGCGCTCGTAATTACGACAAATTATACCAGCTGCAGCTTCAGCACGCCAATGTAATGCTGCATACCATTACCTGCGATGTTAGTAAAGAAAGCGATTGTAAACGCTTTATTGAATCTACCATTAAAACTTTTGGTGGTATAGATATCCTTATCAACAATGCCGGCATTAGCATGCGCGCCTTATTTAACGATGCAGATACCGAAGTGATCAAAAAAGTGATGGATGTAAACTTTTTTGGTTCGGTATATTGTACCAAATATGCCTTGCCCTCCATTTTAGAACGCCAGGGAACCATAGTGGGCGTTTCTTCCATTGCCGGTTACCGGGGATTGCCCGGCCGCGCCGCTTACTCCGCTTCTAAGTTTGCTTTACAGGGCTGGCTCGAGGCTATCCGTACCGAATTATTACATACCGGCGTACACGTTATGTGGGTTTGCCCCGGTTTTACCGCATCCAATATTCGTAATGTTGCGTTGAATGAACAAGGTAACCCCCAGGGTGAGTCGCCGCTCGACGAGGCCAGCCTCATGACCGCAGAAGAATGTTCAAGGGAAATTCTAAAAGCCATTGAACATCGTAAGCGTACTCTTGTTCTTACCTTTAATGGTAAAAGAACCATCTTTATGAATAAATTATTCCCCTCGCTAACAGATAAACTGGTGTACAAGTTCTTTTTTAAGAATAACCAGCTGTCTAAATAAATTAAAAATGAGAAATGTGAAATGAAAAATGACAAAGTCAAAACCTCATTTTTCATTTCCTCTCATTCTTGTTCAGTCTTTCCTGTTTCTAATTTTTCATTTTAAATTTTTAATTTCATAAATGCCTTTACTAACCCTCACTTCTGACTTTGGTATGCAAGACTACCTGGTGGGTGCAGTAAAAGGCAGGCTATTGCAAACCAACCCGGCATTTACCCTGGTTGACGTTTCGCATACTATATCCCCGTTTAATTATCCGCAGGCAGCGTATATCTGCCGCAATAGTATTAAGGAGTTTCCTCCATATACATTTCATTTATTGCTGATAAACCTGTTTGAGAAAAGGCCGCAACAGCTTTTGCTGGCCTGGCATCAGCAGCAGTATATATTATGTGCCGATAATGGATTACTCACCATGATACTGGAAGATAAACCTGAAATGATCATAGGTTTGCCGCTTGACCCCAAGGCCATTAAAAATACGCTGTATTTAACCCAGGTTATGGCCGAAGCCATTCAGCAAATACATACCGGCGCCAGCATGCAGGACATAGGCATTCCCGATGTGCCGTTCCTTGAGAAGAACCATTTACGTCCGCTTTTTGGTGAGAACTGGATGGAAGGACAGATCATTTTTATTGACCATTTCGAGAACATTGTAGTAAATATAACCCGCGAACAGTTTGAAGAACATCGCAAAGGCCGTCACTTCAAGATCGTATTTAAGCGCAATGAAGTGATCGATAAAATTGTTGATACCTATGCCGATGTACCCGAAGGCGAAAAGCTTGCACTTTTTAACGCTGCCGGTTACCTGGAGATCTCCATCAATAAAGGCAATGCCGCCGGTTTATTCGGCTTACAGGGATTTACCGAGCAGGCCCAACAAAGCCGGCTGTTTTACCAAACAGTGAAGATCCATTTTGGGTGATCTGGTGCCTCATTAGAAAATTTTACCTATCTCATGAATGAACAGGCGTTTTTCCTTGGCCGTTTATCTTTTTGGATAAGAAAACAGGACCTGCTGGAAAAGAATTTTAACAACTGCTGGTGCGTGTTGCAGGATATGTGATCATTGTTATTACCGGGCATTCGATTTCGGGAACAATACCTTATCGGGTTGTTGCAATAACGCAGCAATTGCATTTTTAATAATAGTAGTCCTTATGGCAGATGCCTGTTTGGGATCTACGAGGTAGTTAACCGCTGCTTCTACCCAGGTATTGCTATTGGTACGAAAAGTTACAAAAGGGTATTCCCTGATCGTTAATTCATCAACGGGTGTTTGTTGAATCAGTAGTTTCAACTCTTTTACTTTCTCATCCATATTGGGGCCTAACGCTTCTTTGGCCACGTTACGCAATGTGGTTTCCACAAAACTGAAGTCACTTTCATACGCAATATGAAAAGGGATCTCATTCCAGATGTAAGGAAATTTTCGCCACGAATAATTATACACTTCCGACTGCAATACCAGGGTATTAGGAAAACGGATAAGGCGGCCACTTGGCAGGTCGTTGGTAAGATAGTCGCCTGCAAATTCCCATAAAGTAGTATCCAGGTAATTGATCTCAACCACATCACCTTTAAAATCGCCAATTTGTATTCTGTCACCTACTTTATACGGTGTGCGAATGATAATATAAAGCCATCCTATAAACGAGGAAATGGGAGTTTGTAAAGCAAAACCAAGAACCAGGGAGAAAAGACCTAATGAAACGGCTGCGGTATACCAGTTCTCAAAAAGAAATGCAATGATGATCATTACAATGGTAAGAAATGCCAGAATGCGTATAAGCCGTACTAAATTATAACGAATGGCTTTGGATTCTTTATACTTAATAACCAGCGTTTCAATGTACTTGGAAATTCCGAGCACCGTAAATACGAAAAATCCACCGAGGAACATCCTTTTCAGTAGGGGAACATAACTTGTAAATCGTAAAATGAAATACACGGCCAAACATCCCAGTGCCAGTAAAATATAGGTTCCCAGCCATATTTTATGATGGGTCTTTACTTCCTGAATGGTTTGCCTGGCCGGTTCTTCGCCTTTATTGTCTCGAATATCCATTCTTTCCCAATTCTAATAAACGGCTAAAAAAATTGGGCCAGCCGATTTACATACAACGAATAGTTCCGCCGTCAACCCTTATCAAAGCCCCGCTTATATAGTCGGCATAGGGGCCCGTGAGGTAAGCTACCGCAGCAGCGATCTCTTCAGGCCTACCAAATCGTCCGGTATCATTGGGAATCAGGTCCTGCACCGCGCGATATTTGATCTCTTCCAGTTCGGTGCCCCAGCCAAATTTAGGCGCTGCATTTAAAAGCCATTGTTCTACCATGGGGTTCATAATGGCTCCCGGTGAAACCACGTTCGATGTAATGCCTGTATCCTTCAGTTGCCTGGCAAGTGAAACCGACATGTTGTGCCGTGCAGCCAGGGTTGCATTATAGTGCGGCTGTTCTTTAATAGGTTGTATTCCCAGTCCGCCACCGATATGTATTACCCGTCCCCAGCCAAGTGTTTTCATTTGAGGAACAATTCGCTGTATCATTCTTACATAGGCAACTACATTCTGATTATACATATCCATCCAGTCCTGTGTAGTTACATCAGACCACGTTTTATGACTTGTAGCCCCGGCATTGTTTACCAGGATATCTATATCGCCATGTTGCAGTGCTGCTTTGGCAACAATATCAGCACCCTCATCGGTTGCCAGGTCGCCTATAGCAGTATGCGCCGAACCGCCTTTCTTTAAAATACTTTCTGCTACCTGTTCGGCACGTGTTGTATTACGGCCATGTATAACTACGGCTGCACCTTCTGCGGCCAGCATTTTAGCAATAGCTTCGCCCAGGCCGGAGCTGGAGCCTGTTACCAGCGCCCGCTTTCCTTTCAGTTTCAAATCCATTTCGATTGTATGTTTAGTTAATAAATGTGAGGATCAATGCCTGTTCTTTTTTGTTGGGGCATTACCGAATGCTTTTTTATATGCAAAGGAGAAATGCGACAGGTCGTTAAAGCCAACGTCGAGGTAGATGTCGGAAGGACGTTTGCCTTTTTCTTCTATCAGATAATGCGCTTCCTGTAACCGTTTCCAAACAAGCCATTTACCGGGTGTGGTTTGAAAAAGTTTTTCAAAATCGCGTTTGAAACCAGATAAGCTTCTGCCCGTTAAGTATGCAAAGCGATCAACGCTAACGTTATACCTGTAGTGCTTGTTCATAAATGCCTGCAGGTCTATTTTGCCCGGGTTGTTGAAGTCGAATAATACCTGTTTTAACTGTGGGTTGGTCTCCAGTAACAGATGCACCAATTCCCTGGCTTTAAGCTGTTTTATTTTTTCAAATCGCTCACCGGTTGCATTGAAATACGGTGTAAGTGAGTCGATATAATGGTGTAAATACTGGTTGGGTTTAAGTAACAATACATCGGGGCCGTTATAGGTAGAAGGAGAGGAGTAGGTGTATTCATTTGCAATCTCTTTTAGCGTTCCCTGATCAATGTGTACGGCAATAGATCTAAAACCTTCTCCGGAAGGTTTCTTCACGTATCTTGTTAATTGATTTCTTCGAAAGAAGCGGTAGTCGCCGGCCTTAAATGAATATAATTGATCGCCCACCCAAATATCGTGGGTTCCGCTAATGATGTAACTAAAGATGTGATCACATACAAACGCCTCGCCTTCAACATTGCCATCTGCGTAGTGGTTGAATAAGATACGCGGTTGTGTTTCAGATTGTGAAGGATGTTTGTTTTTCATGACACAAAGTTCTCACTATTTGTGTCTGCTCATTTTGTTCAAAAGCCCAATTTTGTTTGTTTAAAAGTTCAGGTGTTTGGGCGCTAATTTATATTCGTGATCAGCAACGAATGAATTCGCCCGCCGGCAAGCTTGAAGTGATAACCCAGCATAAGCGGTCCCTGATCGAATGTACCCGATACTTCTACATCGAGTATTATCGATGTGCCGATCTTTGTATAGGCAATCGGCTTTAGCATATTGTTAAACGTGTAATTGGTTTTTTCAATCCATTCTTTTATAGCGCCTCTTCCGGAGTAAATATTGTAATCGTCAAATACGATGGCTGTTTCGGCAAAACATTTTACAAAAGCTGTACTGTTATGATCGTTTTGTGCAGCTACCAGTTTTGAAATGATGTTTGGCAGGTCCATGATGGTTGTTTTTATGATTAATAATAGGAGGGGCAGGATTTTGATGAAAGCAAAAGGCTACGAATCTTTTGCTTTCATCTGGTTGTTCACAGGTTTATATCTTGAATCATTTCTCATTATTAAAATGATGTATAAAGTTTACAGGTATCTTTTTTAAATGTGATCGTAACATCCACGCCATCTTTTCATGCTTTTCAAGTAATTGGGTAATGAAATCGCTGGTGCCGGCATCTTTTAAGGTTTCGGCAATGTGGCCAATGTTTGCCCGCAGGTGTACAATAATGCTTTCATGATCGCCCAGCAGTTCATGCATAAAACCCTGTCCGTCGTTAGTGTCCCTCGATAATTCGGTAAGGTGAGTAAGTTGAAGGTAATCTTTCATGGTAGCCGGTGCATAATGACCCAGGGTGCGAATACGTTCTGCTACTTCGTCCATTATATCGTCCAACTGTTCGTATTGCTCTTCATAAAATTTATGCTGGTTATAAAAGTCAGCGTCTTCTACATTCCAGTGCGCGTTGCGGGTTTTAATATATAGAAGTACTTCATCGGCTAAAACGCCGCTTAGTATCTGTGCGGTCTTCAGGGCGTTTTCCTGGGTAATTCCAATTAAAGGTGTCATGTTGTTATGTTTTTGGTTTCTGATCGATTTCTGATGCAACTTACTTTCAAAAACAGGCGAATGTTTTTGCAAAACGACGGGAAGGCAAAACCTGTCGACGGGAAAGGGGAGATTTATTATATTTGGCTTATGAACGTCCTGATAGTAGATGATAACGAAATAGCCAGAGATGTCCTTGGCCAAATTGTTGGTCGTATTAAAGACATAACAATAGCCGGCGAATGCGCCGACGCCCTGCAGGCGTATAATCTGCTTCAGGAAAAAGAAATAGATATTATATTACTCGATATAGAAATGCCCGGTATGTCGGGACTGGAACTTACCCGCAATCTGCACGATAAAGGTCCTGTCATAATTTTCACCACCTCAAAAAGAGATTATGCTGTTGAAGCTTTTGAACTGAACGTGGCCGATTATATATTAAAGCCGGTTACGCCCGCAAGGCTGATACAAGCCATTGATAAAGCCCGGGTTTTGATCGAAAGCGCACAGGAAGAATTGAATGTAGAAGAAGGGGAGTTCATATTTATTCGTGATTCCAATATTATCAGGCGGCTTAGTCTCGATGAGATCCTGTTTGTAGAATCGATGCGCGATTATGTAAAACTGCACACGGCCCAGCGTTTCTTTGCCATTCACAATACACTTAAAGTGGTGGAAGACAGGCTGCCGGCCAGTAAATTCCTGCGGGTGCACCGTTCGTATATTGTGGCCATAGATAAGATAGATACCATACGTGATGGAGTTATTGTAGTGCAGGAAAAAACGGTGCCGGTTGCCGATGCCTATCGGTCCACGCTCAATAAGCGGATGAATGTGCTGTGATCCCCGTCGCCCCGAAAACCTTTTTTGTCGATAGTTTATCCTCATTCATAGCTTACCAGGCGTACCTCCACTGTTGGTGAATACTTTTGTTTCTTCAGACAGCCAATAAAATCATTATCCATGTCAGGCAAGCGGATCATATTCTACATCATAGGCCTATTTATTGCAGGTACCCTCATTCTGGGGTACATCGAATTCAATTCAACCCGGCATGTGAATGCGCTTGTTACCTCTAATAAAAAACTGCTCGATGAATACCAGATCACCCGCAATTTGCTCGATGCGGCAAAAGGAAAGGTGGTAATTGAAAGAAAGATCAGGGGATTTATTGAGTCGGGTGATACCACTTACCTCTCCGGGCTCGAACGCGAGTTTAAAGAAATTCAAAATGCCCAGGATTTTCTGCGAACCATCAAAGATGACCCCATTAGTGTGGCATTGATTGCCGAACTTAACAAAACGATCAACCTTAAAATAGAACTTTTTCATAGTATCCTCCACGCCTGGCGGCGCCACGGAGTAAAGGCGGCTGAAGATACCATCAACGCCAACCTGCCCGAATGGGTTTCATATGATATTGAAAACAATGTACGTAAGATCACGGAGGCCCGTAACCGCCAGCTGGCTGCAATAACCGGCAGTGTACAACGAAGCGGTCAAAAGGCATTACAGTTCAGTTACATTGTAATGGCCCTGGTATTACTGGCGGCGGCACTGGTATTCTGGTATATCATCTACATTATTAAAAAGCTGATCCGTTCCGAACAAATGTTACGCGAAACAGCCAGGGTAAAAGAAAATTTCCTGGCCAATATGAGCCATGAGATCCGCACGCCCATGAATGCCATTGTTGGGTTTACCCAGTTGTTGGCACAGAAAAAACTCGATGACGATGCGAAACAATATGTGCAAACTATTGAACAGTCGGGCGAGAACCTGTTGGCCATTGTGAACGATATTCTGGATATTTCCAAAATAGAAGCGGGCATGATGCGGATAGAACACGTGCCTTTTAGCCTGCGTGGACTGATTCATTCAGTAGAGACTATGGTTATGCCCAGGGCAAAAGATAAGGACATTCAGTTAAAGACGGTAATAGATAAAACGATACCTGACATACTGGAAGGAGACCCGGTGCGGCTCACGCAGATCCTGAACAATTTATTGGGAAATGCCTTAAAGTTTACTGCCGCCGGATCGGTTACCCTGAAAGTAGCTGCAGAAAGCATGAACGATAACAATGTGAAAATAAAAATGCAGGTGATCGATACCGGTATTGGCATTGAAGCGCAAAAACTGAAACATATTTTCGGCCGTTTTGAACAGGCTGATGATACCATTACCAGGCAGTATGGCGGAACCGGCCTGGGGTTATCGATCGTACGCGACCTGGTAGAACTTCAGGGCGGAACCATAGATGTGGAAAGCAAGGCCGGTATCGGCACCGTGTTTTATGTAAACATTCCTTACACAGTTTCTACCCGGCAGATCATCGATCACCTGGCTGTTGCCGAATCACCGTTAGCAGGAGCGGCGGCTTCAGATATAAAGGTGTTGGTAACGGAAGACAATGAATTTAATCAAAGTCTGATTAGCCACATTTTCAAAAGCTGGGACCTGCCCTTTGAAATGGCCAACAATGGCCAGGAGGCTATTGACAAACTAGAAGCAAACAAATACGACCTGGTGTTGATGGACATTCAAATGCCGGTAATGGATGGTTATACCGCTTCCCGCAAAATAAGAAATGAATTACGGTCTGCTATTCCTATTATTGCCATGACGGCACATGCCATGCCCGGCGAACGGGAAAAATGTCTTAGTTATGGTATGAACGACTATATAGCCAAACCAATAAAGCAGGAGCAGTTAAGTTTGCTCATAAGCAAGTTCACGGCTTTTGTACAACCGGGAGCAAAGAGAGAAGTTACGGGTGTTACAGGTGCCCCCGGTTATAAATATATAAAACTCGACTATCTGCAGGAGGTAAGCGCCGGTAATACAACCTATGAAAAAGACGCAACACAGAAATTTATAAAAGCCATTCCATTGGCCATGGAGTCGCTATCGGCTTCGGTAAAAGCGGGTGATGAGAAAAAAATGAGAAGTATTACGCATAATTTACGAACTACCGTTTCAATAATGGGGTTGAACGAAGCGCTCGATCCTTTGTTTGATGAAGTAGAATATTATAAGGGTGATGCGCAGCGCTTACAGCATGCTGTTGCTAAAATACAGGACATCTGCAATGAGGCTGTGAAGGAAGCGGCACTTTTTCACAGGATGGGATAAAGAAGGAGCCAGAAGAACTGGTAGGTCCCCGATCTGCAGCCGCTGTTATAATCTGATAAGTCATAGCAGATCCATTTTATGCGTTATTTTGCGGCCAATCCTTTACGGATTATATATACATAAATAACATATCTCCTGCACGAATATTGTCTAAAACAACACGTTAATTGCAAAAAGGGCACGCTCATCAAATTTAATATCTGATTATTACACTTCACCGGGTTTTACTTTACATTTAAAATATAAGCAGAAAACTACCTGCATCATTATACCGTTTTTAGTACCTGATCAACAACCAATTTATTAAACCAATGATGAAAAGAAATGTAAGCCTGACAATCCTTGTTAGCGTAATTATTTTTACTACTGTTTCCTGTAAAAAGAATCAATCAACAGACAAACACAACGGACTAACAGTTGAAGATGCTAAAATTTATCTTCAACGCCTGGAGACCAAGTATGGTAATTATGACTCTATTAAGATCCCTGGTAAGACCGGGAAAAATTTTAAGAAAGTAGATTTTTCGAAAGCCTACATCGGTGAAAACGAAAGATCGTACTTTATTGAAGCACCTATTTCTTACACTAACCGTGAGATCGTATTCTTTGGCAGTTCGAATATACCATCAGCTACCCTTAATAAGATGGTTGACAATTCTTTCGATCGGTTTGTAATTTATAAGGATAAAATGAGCGGCATGGTGAGTGAGAAAATTGTTACGTATATACCATCTGCTGACTATGTAAGCAATGGCCCTAATTACCTATATAATAATCACTATCAAAGCATAGTTGAAGACTTCAGCGGGTATGTAAGTTCTAAAGATTGGAAAGGGAAATTCTTATCTTCCCAACAATACAATTCGGGTAAGGCTGTTGCACAGCAAACAAACAGTGCAAGGGTAATGGGAGGAGCCTGTGAGCTTCAAACACTTTATCACTCCTTCCTGATTTGCGAAGATTTTGATCCGGTTACTGGTGACAAAGTGAACTGTTATGATGTTAGCTTTCCGTACTACGCATTTGTTTGCACCTCTGATCCGCAAAATCCCGGGGATCCTAACTTTCCAGGCTGGCCTGACCCACAGAATAGAACTGAGCCTACCTCTTGCCCAACCGGGCCACGCCTCACGGAGTCTCCTATAACCTATGCTGGTTTTACTTCGGATGGTTTGGCAGTTGAGGCGCAATTTACAGGCGGATGTGAATGCCCGGGCTATTCTTTCCTTATATTGGAAGATGTGACCACAGGTACAGAATATACCTATCCATTAGATATCCACGAATATCCCTTGCCTGATTGTTATACGTTTTGGAAAACTACCATTCCCATTCCTGCCAGTGTTCCCAATGGAAGCTATTACGTAAAGGCCTGGTTTGACGGAGACTTGTTCTACAATCAATTAGAAAATGTAAATACCGGGGAAATTATAAGACGTATTAAAATTGCCTTACTACGGTAAGGGACCAGACCTTCTTCATAAGCAAAAGACCGTCTGCCAACCAGTGGACGGTCTTGCCTTTTTAATTAAAAGGGCGCCACTTACATTTAAGACGCCCTCTTTTATTTATACCAATGTAGGGATAAAAAATACCTGCCAAGTTTTCGGTTGCCAGGGTGTGGCTGTAAGGTTAATTTTGACGTACAAAAAATGCCGAAAAATGGAATTGACATTTGAGATCATGTATAAAGCGTGCCTTGAAAAGGACGAGTCCTTTGAGGGAATGTTTTTTACTGCGGTAAAGACCACCGGCGTATTTTGCCGCCCTTCCTGTACTGCCAGAAAGCCTAAAAAGGAAAATGTTACCTTCTTTTTTTCTGCCAAAGAGTCGATCCTGAAAGGTTACCGGCCATGTAAGGTTTGCCGCCCACTTGAAAAATTGAATGAAACCCCGTCTCACATCCGGGATCTTCTGAATGAAATTACAGAAGACCCTGCCTGTAAGATCAAAGATGCCGACCTTATAAAACGAGGTATCGATCCTTTTACGCTAAGAAGATGGTTCATTAAAAACCATGGTATTACCTTTCAGGCGTATCAGCGAATGTTCCGCATCAATACCGCTTTTAAGAAAATCCAGGACGGCGAGCGGGTAACAAGTGCTGCTTATGCATCGGGGTTCGAATCGGTAAGCGGGTTTGCAGATTCTTTTAAACAGGTATTTGGGGTTTCGCCAAATAAAAGTAAAGTACAGGTGGTAATTGATCTTAAACGGCTGGAAACTCCTTTAGGTACAATGTATGCATGCGCCACCAGCAAGGGCGTTTGCCTGCTTGAATTTACCGACCGGAAAATGCTGGAAACAGAGTTTAAATCACTTGCACGGATCTTGAATGCAACCATTGTGCAGGGAGATAACAGGCACTTTGATATACTGGAACAACAGTTGGCCGAATACTTTGAGGGAAAGCGCACAACTTTCACGGTCCCATTGCATACCCCGGGATCTGAGTTTCAACGATCAGTTTGGATGGCCCTTCGCGAGGTGCCTTATGCAACCACCGTGTCCTATTCTCAATTGGTAGCTTCCCTGCATCGGGCCGAAGCTGTTAGGGCAGTTGCGAATGCCAATGGCTATAACAGAGTTTCCATTTTGGTGCCCTGTCACAGGATCATAGGCGCCAATGGCGCATTGACCGGATATGGCGGCGGTATCTGGCGCAAAAAATGGTTGCTCGACTTTGAAATGAGAACTAAAGAACAACTTACACTTTCTTAATACCTCACATTTTATGGATCTTCAAAAAATGACCACTAATAAGTGGTTACAGCTGGCTATTGTCCTTACTGCACCTATGCTATATGTTATCGATATCTTTATTATTAATATTTCTATCCCAAC
Source organism: Niastella sp. OAS944 (assembly GCA_024809215.1). GTDB lineage: Bacteria > Bacteroidota > Bacteroidia > Chitinophagales > Chitinophagaceae > Niastella. The sequence continues at coordinate 244,946 of JANUBW010000006.1, forward strand.
CATAAAGGCAAACCTTAATGCTTCGGATGGCGAAATGCAACTGGTTGTTTCGGCTTACCTGTTGGGCAGCGCTTCTTTTTTAATAATAGGGGCAAGAACAGGCGATTACCTGGGAAAGAAAAGAGTTTTCTTTTGGGGAATGTTTTGGTTCACCTTCACCTCCTGCTTGTGCGGATTATGCATAAATGCCAGGCAGCTTATCATTGCGCGTTTTCTGCAGGGAGTGAGCTCTGCATTTATGGTAACACAGTGCATTTCCTATATTCAGGAGCTTTTCCCTAACGCAGCAGAACGGGCGAAAGCAATAGGCTGGTATGGTATTACCTTAAGTATTGCAGCTATCATTGGACAAATACTTGGTGGTTATTTGGCCGAAACACACTTATCAATAGCAGGTTGGCGGCTTATCTTTCTTATCAATTTACCCATTGGTATTTTTTCGATGCTGATGATAAAGAAATACCTCATCGAAACCGAAAGAGTAAATAACATACGCTTCGACTATTTGGGCGCCCTGATGCTGGCAGTTTCTCTTGGGGGAATTATATATGTATTATCTATCGGCAGAGAACAGTCGTGGCCCGGCTGGAGCTTTTTTCTCCTGATATTCTCTTTTTTATTATTAATGATGTTTTTGGTGGTGCAAATGAAGTTAACAAAAGGTAACAGGACTCCAATTTTAGATTTGAAACTTTTTCTAAACAAAGAATTTAACTATGGCTTAATGGCTGTTTTGTTTCACTTTATGTTGCATGCGGCATATCTGTTAATAATAGCAGTGTTTTTACAGAGTGGACAGGGCGTTTCGGCCATCTCATGTGGAATGTACTTTTTACCGCATGCCCTCCTTTTTATGATCTCATCCATTGTTGCTTCAAAATTGTTGACCCGCTGGGGAAAGAGAGTGCTGCAAACGGGGCTTTTAATTATATTAATTTCTTTTTTATTGCAGTTATGCTTGTTTAATGAGAAGGATAATCCAGTATGTACTATGTTCCTTATCGGGATTTATGGCCTGGGCAATGGTATGGTACTTCCTTTTTTGTTGAACATTGTGCTAAACAATATTGCCCTTGAAAATGCAGCAATGGCTTCCGGTATATTTTCAACATTTCAACAAATTGCGTCGGCCCTTGGAATTAGCATAATTAGCGGAATATTTTATTATAAACTACAGCACCCAGAGGTAGCTGCAGCGTATGTGCCTGCATTGCGGTTAACCTTTTATGTAGATGTTGTTTGTTTGATGGTTGTAATACTAATGCTTTGGCGGTTGCCTGGTAAATTGGGGGCCAGGGAATAATTTGTGCGCAATAAAACTGCGCAGTTGGTATTTTGAATGCCTTTTTGAAAAATTATTTTCAGTGTTTCTTCTGTGATGATCATGTAGTTGTGATAGCCGGCCAAAAAAAGTTTGTTGCTGCGCAGTTGGGTTGCGTACACCGGGGGACATCTTTGTTCTATCAGAAACAAACAAAAACAATAGTTATGAAATTCAATTTATCATCAAAGGCAAAGGCTACAACAGTAAACTATGAAGGTGCAGACGCTTTCAATCTTACGCCTGAAATGGAATTGTATACAGCTATTGCAACAACCATGTTAAGCGATACCAGCTATGAAAAGGCCGATGACCGGCTGGCGCGTATTCAGTTACTGGTGCCGGTTGTAAAACCCGAATTTACGGCAAAACTGGCTGTTTATGCCCGTAAGCAAATGAATTTGCGAACTGCACCGGTAGTACTGGCTGCAGAATTGGCAAAGATACATAGTGGTGATAATCTGGTGTCGCGTACCGTTGAAAAAATAGTACAACGTCCTGACGAGATCATGGAGCTGCTGGCTTATTACCAGGTAGCGAATAACAGAAAAGCCGCTAAGAAATTAAATAAGATTTCAAAGCAGGTGCAAAAAGGACTGGCAGGCGCTTTCAATAAATTCGATGAATACCAGTTTGCGAAATACAACCGCAGCACCGAAGTAAAGCTGCGCGATGCCTTGTTCCTGGTACATCCTAAAGCGAAAGATGAAACGCAACAGGCGCTGTTCAATAAAATAGTAAAACAGGAGTTGGCTATACCATATACGTGGGAAACGGAACTGTCGGCCCTGGGACAACAAAAGTTTGCGAATGAGAAAGCGAAAGACCGCGCCATTGCTGCAAAATGGGAAGAACTGATAGATAGTGACAAATTGGGTTATATGGCCTTACTGCGTAACCTGCGAAATATTCTGCAAGCCAAGGTTAGCACAGCGCATTATAAAAAAGTGAGTGAGCGTTTGGCCGATGAAAAAGCGGTAGCTAATTCAAAACAATTGCCATTCCGTTTTCTGGCGGCATACCGTGAGTTGCAAGATCTTTCATCCTCTTTTAAGGGATATATTACTGATGCGTTGGAAACCGCCATTACGTTTAGTGTTCGCAATATGAAAGGGTTCGATGTGGATACACGGGTAGTTATTGCCTGCGACGTTTCGGGTTCTATGCAAAAGCCAATATCACCAAAAAGCAAAGTGTTGTTGTACGATATAGGTTTGTTGTTGGGTATGTTGATGCAATCGAAATCGAAGAACGTAGTGTCTGGTATATTCGGTGATAAGTGGAAGATCATGTCGCTGCCCGGACGTGATGTACTGGCAAAAGTAGATGCGTTGTATAGGAGACAGGGAGAGGTTGGTTATGCAACGAATGGTTACCTGGTGTTAAGAGACCTGTTAGATCGTAAATATGTAGCCGATAAGATCATGTTGTTTACCGATGTGCAGTTGTGGGATAGCAGAACAAACAATACTTCTGCAGCTAACACTATGGCGTATCAATGGGCTGCTTACAAAAAAATAGCGCCAAATGCAAAGCTGTACCTGTTCGATTTGGCAGGTTATGGAAATACACCTTTACAGGTTGAAAAGAATGGCGTGCACCTGATCGCAGGTTTTAGCGATAAAGTGTTTGATGTAATGGAAGCAATGGAAAACGGCGCCAATGCATTGGAAGTGATCAATAAAATAGAATTGTAATAGAAAGATAATGGAACAGGTGCCGTAGTACAGCGTTACTTCGTTTAAGATACGGGGATGCAGGTTCAACTCCTGCTCATTCAGGAGAATCCGAATGGTAGCACAATAGTAGTGCACCGTATAGCAGTCGCTATACGTTTGTAGCCTTGTTCCAAAAGTTACAGGATGCCGTTAGATGACGGTTACTTCGTCTCCAATGAAGGGGAGGTAATAGGGTAACACCTATCCGGTTCGAATCCGGCACGACAAATCCCCAAACCGTTTTCGCTTGTTGCTCCTGTTTTTTAAGTTCTTTATAAATTGAAAAGCAAGTGTCGTAGGTAAGAGTTACTTCGTTCTTCAAACGCCAGGTCGCGGGTTCGAGTCCCGCCGTCTCCACAGATCATTATCAAACTAAAATGGGGGCGTAGCTCAGGGGTAGAGCGGGAAAAAATTTCTCTTGTCGCTTGTTGCCTTGCTTTTTAATTTATTTGGGCGGGTCTCCTTTGTGGGGCCCGCCTTTTTTTATGAGGTTGATCAGTGTGTGGTATGATGTGTGTTAGCTGAAAAAAATAATAACGACGATAAATTTGTATATGAATACAACCGATCGTTCTTCAAACATAAAACCGCTTGTTTATTCATGCTCAGGATGTTCCAGTGCCGCTCAAATGGCCAATTACCTGGCCATTCAGTTAGACAGGTTGAACCTGGCGGAAATGTCGTGTATTGCGGGTGTTGGTGGAAATGTAAAGAAGTTGGTGAGAACAGCGCTTTCGGCGCGGAAGATCATCGTGATAGATGGATGTCCGCTGGCTTGCTCAAAAGCTTGTTTGGCCAATCATTCAATAAAACCCGATCTTGATATTGAGCTTACCCGTTTGGGCGTTCAAAAAAAACAGCACGAAGACTTTAATATTGATCAGGCAAAAAGTATTCTGGAAGATCTGAAGAAACTATTAAAATAATTTTACCATGGAAACGCATAAACCAATAAAACGAAGCAAGGCATTTGTACAGTTCTCACGCGAACATCATTTTGGGTTATTGCAGGTATGGCAAATACGGCAGGATATAACAAATGGGGTAGATGCGCAGTTTATTAGCAAGTATACCCTTGATTTCTTTAATAAAGACCTGCGTGGGCATTTTAAAAGGGAAGAAGATTTCTTATTCAGCAAACTGCCAGTCGGCGATATTTTACGTGAACAGGCCGAAAAAGAACATACACAGCTATATGATCTTATTGACAGTATTTCTCAAAACAGAAGTGATGACCAGTTGTTGCAGCAATTTGCGGGGCAATTGGAAAAGCACATCAGGTTTGAGGAAAGGATTCTTTTTAATCATTTGCAGGATATAATGGGGGAGGAGGAGTTGGTGCAACTGTTGCATGAAATGGAAGCCTGTGAGCTTAAAAATATGTTTTTAGTATGATCGCCGGAGTTACTCCGGCTTTTTTTTATTTACACACTTATTGGATAAATATGCACGTCTATTCCAGAAATAGACACGGTGATTAAAAATCCTGTCTCTTTTCGAAAAGATTTTTTATTTTGCAGCCCCTCTCGAATATTATCAAATCTACGATTGCAGATATTGCGAAATTTCCCAAATTATAAACAGATGCGGAACGCATTCGGTAAGTTAAGGGACAGGATATAAATTTAAGAATAAAATAAACGATAAATTAAAGCAGGATGATACAGCAATGTACCTCCCGGAGGTTTTTCTTACTATTATTAGTCTTATGCAGTTTTGGGAAATTGGTCGCCCAGCCGGGTGCCCCTGAAATTATACCGCCATCTCCTGTGGCAATGCAATTTCAGAAATTTTTGGCTCAGCCAATCAGCCTGTCAACCGGGGCTGTAGATGTTACTGTACCCTTATTTAACCTGGATGCTACCGGAATGACCATTCCTTTTTCATTGAGATACCATACTTCGGGTATCAAAGTAGAAGACCAGGCTGGAAATATCGGTTTAGGTTGGACGCTTTTCCCGGGTTTCAGAATAACCCGTACCATTATGGGAAACCCCGATGATCTGGCAACCACAGAAAAGATCAGTGGTTATTTAAGTGAAGATTTTACTCAGGAGCTTCATGACATGGCTATAGATAACCCCTGGTGGAATGGAGGAGGAATTAGTCATCCCACACATGACGCACAATATGATATTTTTACTATTCACCTGCCCAATCTTAATACAACATTTATTATTACGTGGGAAAATGGTGTAATGAAAGGCACGCCCATTCCTGACGCTCCGGTTAAAATAACGCCAATAGGCGGTGGTGGCCGTAACAAATCACCAATGTGTTTTGTGGTGAGCGATGATAAAGGCTACTCTTATATATTTGGAAGAACCTACCGTGATAATATTAAGGATGTAGGCACAACTGAATGGATGCTGGAGCAGATGAATGCACCCGGTAGTGATAATGCTATTTATTTCAGCTATGATCCAATAACTATACCCAATGAGTTTCCTTATACCTATTCCGTGGTTGTTCAGGATAGAGTTGAGTCTGGATGTTCAGGAGGATCCGATCAGGTGCATTTACCTGAGTGGTCGCCTAATACCTACGTACGACGTTATGATGAGGGGTGGTCATGGCCACCCGCAGAAGACCGGTCTTCCTGGGCGCTTACTAAAATGACCTTTCTAACAGGAATGGTAAATATGGCTTATACCAATAGCAGTAAAACCAAACTGGCGTCTATTAATGTATATAATGAGGATAACAGGCTGATAAAAAATGTTTTATTTTCTGGTGGCGATCTTTTGAACAGTGTGTCCATAAGCGGGGAAGGGCAATATACATTTGAATATGATATGCAGCCTTTTACGTACAAGAACGGGCAGGATTATGCTGGTTTTTATAATGGACAGAACAACCAGAACCTTGTACCCCGTATACAGTTGAAGCATTATACTGCAAAGTACCTGGGTACCCAAACCCATACAGGCGTAATGAACATTGGGTATGCAAATCGGGAGCCCAATGCTGCATATATGCAATCACACATTTTGAAGAAGATCAATTACCCTACCGGCGGTTATACAAATTATACCTATGAGCCACATCGTTTTCTGTCGAAAGGAAACGAAACTTTTGGCCTTGGGCTGCGGGTAACAAAGGTAGAAACCTTCGACAGGTCATCTGGTAAGGTGATGACAAAAACATACAAGTATGGTTGGAATGAATCGGGGGTGGGCAACCTGGGAATTTTTAAAGAAGTGCTTGTGAATAATGTTGATGTGTTACCAGCTACATTGGATGGCAATGACTTTATAACTACTAATATAATAGATATAACACCAGGCCCCTACGAATTTTGCGGTTGCCAGCATTTTCGTCAAAGAAGGCTTTCCTCTTATCACAAATACAAACACTTCAGTTTTAACCTACCCGTGTGGTATCCCTGTGTAACTGAGTACAGCAATGAAAGCAAGGCAGAATATTTTTATGACTATACACCTTCTCAATTTTACAACAGGCCTATAGCCGACGAGGATAATCATGTTTTGGCTTATATCAGAAACCTGGGTTCAAAAGGGCCAAAACTCATCTATAAGCGGGTTTTTTCCAATACCGAGAATGTATGGGACGAGCATGAGTATACATATTCAACAAATACCAGAGAGCATTATTCATGGATCATCGAACCGGTGCATTTGACTTACTACTGGGGGCAGATGCAACCACATGACAAGCTCTGGCGGAGTCCATCAGATATATCAAACCGCTGTTTTACTAATAAAATAAATCCTTATGAAATGCATTTGCTCCATTATGTGGTAGACAATGAGCAGCTTTTGACTGAATCTCATATATACGACCGTGATGGTAACTATTATTCTACCGCTATGAGGTATGATTATGACCCGAATTATCCGTACAATATGACTCAAAAGATCTCAGCCGGTAGTGGCACCGCGATTACTGAAAGGTTTTACTATCCTGTAGGGAATACCGTACCGGATGCTGCAGTATTGACTGCTGATCAAAGGTCAATGATAAGCGGCTTGGCAAATGCAGGTTACTTTACAACTATAGTTGAAAAGGAAACTTTCAAGATGTCAACATTGGTATCGGCTGAATTGTATGGGTTCAGAGATTGGTCGAACCGGGTGATTGCACCAGAGCAGGTGTATATTAAAACAGGGACCAAACCATTTGAGGCGCGGATGCATTATTACAATTACGATATCAAAGGGAATGTATTTTCCGTATCAAAAGAAAATGATGTAAAGAGCTCTTATATCTGGGGATACCGTTCGCAACATCCTATAGCACGCGCCGTTAACGCAGAAACCAAAGATATTTACCATACCAGCTTTGAAGGGGTGGATGGAAATTCGGGGGATAGTAAAACAGGTAAACAAAGCTATACAGGTCTTTTCTCCAAATCGTTAAAGAACCTCACCAACGGTAAATATATCTTAACCTGGTGGGAAAAGACGGGCGATAAATGGAACTTACAGGTAACAACAAATATCGTAGTAGCTAATGGTGAATATACCATCAACCTGCAAGGGCAGATAGATGAAGTGCGTTTTTACCCGGCGAATGCACAAATGAGCACCTACACCTATGAGCCCATGGTTGGTATTACCAGCGAGTGCGATATAAGTAATCGGGTTATCCGTTATGAATACGATTCTTATGGCCGGCTGGTCTATATCCGCGATCAGGATAATAATATCCTGAAGTCCTTCAACTATCAATTTAATCAACAAGTGTACTAATCTTATAAGCATGTTTAAGATAAACAGATTCTCACATGTTGTATTTAGCATCATGTTTATCCTTGCTGCGGGGCATAGTCAGGCGCAGCAAAATAACAAACCTGTTACCGTTACGCCGCAGTCACCTCCATATAATCCATTTATTCCTTATAGGTTTAAGGGGGGTGATATAGTGAACTACACGCGTACAAGGGAAGCCTGTATGCCTATAACCGATCCCGATGTTTTTGAAAATGCTGCTAGTAAGGATGTTAAGGAAACGACCGAGTTTTTTGATGGTTTGGGCAGACCGATCCAAACTGTTAACCGCCAGGCTACAATAAATGGTTTTGATTGGGTAACGCCGGTTAATTACAATGAATATGGTTTTGAAGAATTTAAGTACCAGCCTTATGCATCAGGTAGAACTAATGGCTTGTTCAAAATGGACCCTTATTATGAGCAGTCAATATACATGTGGTCGGAATACTCTGATGAACAACCCTATTATGCGCATATTCTTCACGAGCATAATCATCATAAAGAAGTTGTAGGCGTTGTACACCCAGGCAACAACTGGGGAGGAAGCAACCGAGGTATAAAGTATCAACACTCCTATAATACAGATGAGGAAGGTGTGCGCAAATGGGAAATAACAAGCAACGACCTTACTTATAATAATACTGCAGATGTAAGGATCAATATTCCGGTTTCAACAAGTGCTTTTGATTGGGGTACGTTGGTTAGGAAAATTACTATAGATGAGCAGGGAAACAGGGTTTTTGAGTATACTGACTTTGAAAAAAAGCTGATATTTAAAAAAGTGCAGGTTGGGAATGTGACAGACGACGCAGGACTGGAAGGTTTTCTATGTACCTATTATGTATATGATGAACGGAATCAATTACGTTTTGTATTACCGCCGAAAGCGATCGCAGCATTGACGGTAAACAACACTACCAACTGGATGCTCACCGATGATATTGTCAACGAATTATGTTTTCGCTATGAGTTCGATAATCATGGTCGTGTGGTAGCCAAAAAGCTGCCTGGCGCCGATTGGGTATATATGGTGTATGATATCCGCGACAGGCTGGTGCTTACCCAGGATGGCAATTTGCGTAAAAACAAACAGTGGATGACCATTCTGTACGATGATCTAAACCGACCGGTGATCACAGGTATTGCCACATGGGATATTAATGCATTAAATGCACAACAATTAGTTTTGGACCAAACAAAAACGGGTTATGCTGGCAGTCTCAAGCAGGATATAACCCTTATAGGTTTAAATACTGGTGTGCAGCAAGCGTTGAATAGCATTACTTTGGATCCTACTTTTCTATCAGGGGATTATTTTACTGCTGAAATTGTTCAACCCGGAGCGAATATTACAATTGAGGGAATAACTGTTAATAAATATCCCCTTCCGTCAACGGCTCCTTTTGTAGCCCTTACCAAAACGTATTACGACGATTATTCCTGGACAAACAAGTCGTTCTCTGCTGCATACAATAATTATCTGGATGCGGGCACCAATCTGCATCCGGTAGAAATGCCAACGCAGCACTTCGCTCAGCCAACAGGGCAGGTTACCGGTACAATGGTGAGAGTTTTAACCGATCCTGATAACCAGGGAACCGGTAATTGGCTTACTAAGGTTAATTTTTATGACGATCGTTTGCGCATCATCCAGGAGTATAGCGAAACGCTCAAAGGCACCGATATCATTACCAACCGGTACGATTTTATTGGTAATGTCATCTGTAATTACGTCGATCATTCGAATATTAACGCAGTTCCTGCCAGTGTGCATCTCAAAACCGGGTTTGATTTCGACCATGGCGGCAGGTTGTTGAGAATATGGAAAACGATCGATGATAACGATGGTTCTAAAACAATGATCTCAGATCATTGGTACAAGCCGAATGGAAATTTGTGGACAAAGAATCTTGGTGGAAATGGTTACTATGCACCCGGAGTGGCACGGCTGGAATATTCGTATAATATCAGAGGGTGGCTCACCGGCATCAATAAAGAGTATGCAAACAATAACGGGCAGGACGATGCCTGGTTTGGAATTGAATTGAACTACGATCAGGGCTTTCAGGCAAATCAGTATAATGGCAATATCGCAGGTGTTAAATGGCGCAGCAAAGGTGATGGAGTAAGAAGGGCCTATGGTTATACCTACGATAAAGTGAATCGCCTGCTGGGCGCCGATTTTACCCAGTTTGACAAAATCGATTATATAGATGATGATAAGGTGAAATTCGATGTGCAGATGGGGGATGGCGCAGACCCGAACAAAGCCTATGATGAAAACGGTAATATAAAGGCCATGAAACAGTATGGTCTAAAACTGAACAGCAGTCCGGTAATAGACGATCTTACATACGGTTATTCCACGCAGGGGCTTGGTAATAAACTGGTATCTGTTTATGATGCAGTACCTGCCGCAGCCGATATTAAGCTTGGCGACTTTACCGATAAAAATAGCGGCAGTGATGATTATAGGTATGATGATAATGGGAACCTTACTACCGATCTCAATAAACAAATAGGAGGCAGCACAGCTGGTATTTTGTATAATCACTTAAACCTTCCCTGGAAAATAAATGTACAAAAGGATAATTCGCCCGGCGTGAAGGGTACCATCATTTATTTGTATGATGCTACAGGAGAAAAGTTGCAAAAAACGGTAACTGAGTTTGACGCTACGGTTATGTATAATAATGCTAGCTATACGACCGACATAATCACTATCACCTCATATTTGAATGGTTTTATTTATGAAAGTAAGTCGTACAAGGATAATGATCTGGATGCATTAGCTTATACTGATAAGTTGCAGTACATTGGGCATGAAGAAGGTCGGGTACGTTACATAGAAGCTACAGCTAAGGCTCCTGCCCATTATGAATATGATTATTTTATAAAAGACCATCTTGGTAACGTGCGTACAGTGCTAACAAGTGCGCAACAGCCATGTATCTATCCTGCAGCAACGCTGGAAGAAACAGCAGTAGCTAAAGAAAGTGAGTACTTTAATATTGTTACATCCAATATCACGGATAGGAGTGAGGCCATAGGCATTCCAAATTATATTAACAAAAATGGCGGCGAGGGTGAATTGGACCCTCCTGTAAATAATAACCCCACCAGTGACGTTACCGCATTCAGCCAAAAGTTATATAGGTTAGAAGCATCAGGTACCGGTGGGGTAACCGGCTTAGGTATAACGCTGAAGGTAATGAGTGGCGATCGCATCGATATTTACGGTAAATCATATTACTTTGATAACAGCACGGATAATAATCAATATCCTGTACCTGTGGTGGATGTTTTAGGTGGATTACTCAATGCTTCGGCCACCGCAGCAAGCAAATTGGTTACAGCAAATGGATTAAATGGAATACCATCCATTCATGACGCTGTTAAAGGATTTCTTGAGGATCCAAACCGGGAAACAAATACGGGTCCCAAAGCCTATATAAACTGGATGCTGCTGGATGAACATTTTCAGTATAAAGACGGGGGCTTCGATAAAGTAGGCCATGCCAATGAACTAACGCCCCATACATTCTCAAACATTCCAATCAATTACAATGGTTATCTTTATGTTTATGTTAGTAATGAAAGTCCGGTAAGAGTGTATTTCGATAATCTTCAGGTTATTCATAATAAAGGCCCGTTACTGGAAGAAACGCATTATTATCCATTTGGATTGACGATGACAGGCATTAGTTCAAAAGCGTCCGGATCGTTGGAAAATAAACTCCGGTTAAACGAAAAGGAAGAACAGGAAAAAGAGTTTAGTGATGGTAGTGGGTTGGAGTGGTACGATTTTGGGCCAAGAATGTACGATGCCACAATAGGACGTTGGAATAACCAGGATCCTCATGCTGATAATTATTTTAACTGGACCCCGTATAATTATTGTGCCGATAATCCGCTTATAAACATAGACCCTGATGGAATGGACTGGTATCAGGACGTAGATATGGAATACGTATATGATCCTACTATAACTAAAAATTCCATATTGAAAAAAGATCAGGTATATAAGGGAACCGATTTTCAGGTAAAAGACAAAAAAGGGCGTGTTATTGAAGACTATAGGAAAGATGGAAGTATTATGTTTGCCAGGGAATCGAGTGCCTATTCCCGAATGATAAAACGGACCACGGATACAGGTAATGAATCAATGGGTGTTTTAACAGATAAGGGAGTTCTTGTAACTCCGGATTATAAGAATAATTCAAAAACTGTTGATTTGAATAATTATGGTTATTCATTTAAGGACGGAAATTTGGTTGATGCTTCAGGTAAAACATTTAACACCCTGGCAACAGCTCATACACATCCTGGTGGAGATATAGTCAGCACATCAACTTCAACCGGTTATGGGGATTTGACGTTTGCCGCATTCTCAACGCCCAAAAAGCCTGTTTTTGTGTTTATGATGGGGGATAAATACTATAAAGATAAAATTAGTTTCCTCATTTCCGGACCCAAAAGCGGGAAGTGGAGTGAGTTTGTTAATTATAAATTGGGCATCTTATCAGATGCGCCAGGCCTCAAAGATTTTAAACAATCAAATTTGCGAAGTGGAAAGCCTGGGATTGGGCTAATTCCGCTAGTTCAGCAGCAAGGAGCTATTTTTAGAAGTATGGTGAAATAATAATAATTTTTTATGTCAAGAGTATTGTTTTTATTTTCAGGGTTCATGATCATGATTGCCTGTCGTAATTCTGAAAAAACTGTTTTAAATGATAAATATCTGATACCAAAGAGCGGGCTTAAATCAGTGATCGATTCCTTTGTTCAGGTAGTCGGAAATAAGCATCCTTATTATGAGATTTATATAAATAAATTGTCGCGATTCGAGTCGGACATAATTATTTATTCCGGGGAACAATCATTAACAACGGTTGAAAATAAAATACAAAGCCAATTCTCATTGGAGAAAACTAAATCTATGGGGGTGATATTTGATATTTATTCTGGCGCTGAACGCTATTTTGACAGGGCCGAAAATGTTGGAAAAGATGAGCTTCAGGATGAAAGTCAAAATCCTTTGGGTTATTACATAATGTGGGCGGTTAAGGATAGTGCAGGAAGGTTCAATATTTTTTCACCTCTCAATGCCTATCCCTTTTCACCAATTGTAGAGAATATACCGGATAGTATTATGCTCAAATTTAAACCGCCAGTCGTTCCTGCCGGTGATAAAGAAGAATAGTATACGTAAAGAAGCAAAGAAGGCGCGAGGCATCGGCGCCTTTTTTGCTTTTCTCACCTCACCTCCACCACACTCACCCCAAACCCCTTCAATACCACCACATTCCCATTAACCGCCACTTGCGAAGGCGCTTGTTCGCGAGTGCTTACATCTACCGATCTCACACTACCTGCCTTCACATCTACCGGCAACATCACAGTAGCCTCCGCTTTATTTTTGTTTATCAATAAGATCTTCTTCCCCTGTTTGGTTTGTATTCCCTGGGCTACTATGTAATTCCCTTTGCTTTTGCAGGTGGTGGTGGCCAGCACATCGCCGGCGCCAAAGTTTTCTTTTATAAGGCGCAGTACCCAGTACCGTGCATTGGGATTGCCGTTTTCCCAGTTCATCATACTTACATCGGGAAACTGTGTGGGGTAACCTACCAGTTGCGATTCGCCGGCTACATCGATGCCGAGTTTGGTTAGTTCGAGAAAAATATAAGCGTATAATGAACCGGCCAGGTTCCAGTAGTCTTCATGTATAGGACCATTTTCGCGCGGTGAGCGGAGTATAACGCCTATTTCATTGATCTGTGTAAATACCTGCGGCGCCAGGCGTTTCCTTATATGCTCAATGTAACGCACTTTGTCGAGAAAGCTTTCTGCACTTTCAAAGAACGTGTACTGGTAGCCGTCAATGTCCTGCTGCGGTTGTGAGGGTCTTGAATAGTGATGGTACGAAATCCCTTCGAGCGGTATACCGGGTTTATGGTTCTTTAGGTTCAGGAAATATTCAAAATACTCCGGTTCGCGTACATGCGCCAGCGATAGTCCTACGAATTTTGTTTGGGGACTGATCTTCTTCAGTTCACCTACAATGGCATCGTACATTTTGGTGTACAGTTGTACTGGTATTTTATGTTCAAGGTCGGGCTCGTTGAGCACTTCCCAATAGGGAATATCGTAATGATGCCCTGATTTATGATACACGCCCAACTCATCGGTAAACCCGCCTTTTGTATACCAACTGAACAGACGCGAAAAATAACCGGTGAGTTCTTTCATGGTGGTATCGCGTAATTCGGTGCCCTGGTTATAGTCCCAACATAATCCATACGCATCATCGGGGTAGGCAACTGGTTTGGCCGTCTTCCACATCCAGGCCGGGGTAGTGCTGAAATTAATGACGCTTGAATGCCCTTTTGTCGCTTCCATAAAAGCGGCCATGGAGCTGTCGAGGTAGGTAAAATCCCAATATGTATTGCTGCCGGTGGGTGGTTTTAGTTCTGCCACAGCCATTTTAGGGTAGGGGAACCAGGGCACATACCGAACATAATCGGCGCCTAGTTCCTTTAATGCCTTAAAAGTATTTTTATGAATGGGCGAACCGGGCCGCACCATGGGGTTCTCAACCAACTGCAAGGTTGGCGTTGTTTTCGAAACTATGAGGGTTTTATTCCAGTTGATGGTAACCTTACTGGTATCTGTTTGGGCTAATAATGGCGAGCTGGCAAACGCTAATACGCCTGCTGCAATAAGCATTCGTTTCATATGACCGGGTGTATTTTGTATATAGGGTTTATATACGTAAAACAACGCCGATACCACTAGCTAAACCCGATAAACTACGCTATAGTTTTTTACAGATCATGTTTTTCGCAAAGGTCACTGTACTTGTCCAGCATATCGGGCTGACTTCTTATATTAACAAGCCCAACCGTGTCAAATTCATCCAGGCCTGCTTTGCTCGTTACTCCCAGGTATGCCAATGCTTCATTTATAGTTGTTATTTTTTTACTTACCCATGTATCATTTTTGTAAACACTGGCAAATTGCGACCCAATGCCGCCAAAATAATCTGTTGAAATGATCGCAAACTCAATATAAGGGGTGGCTATATAAGGGGTAGCTGAAATCTTTTTCATAAGTTCAGCTAAAGCTAGTTCGGTAGGAATGGTCCAAGATGCGGGTTTGGCGCTTTCCAAAAATCCCTTCAGCCCAAATATGAATTGCCAATAACTGGCATAATTGTGACTCACATGAAATAGCGTTAAATTAAATCCCAGGTCTTTGCCAACCAGGTCATATTTAATAGCAATATCTTTACCATATTCGCCTTTAAGGATCAGTGCTGTAATGTTGTGTGGCATAATTATAAAAGGTCGGATTTATGCAAAATAAAGTCTTTTTCAAATAATGTTACAAATACGCCTGCCATTAACTTTGAGCACGTCTTAAAATTGCCATATGAATAAAACGAAGAAAGCCTCGTGTATAGTTTCTCTTCTGTTCCTGTTAATTCCACTGGCAGGGATCACTCAAATGCATATTGATAATTTACACTATGATCGGCCAGCCCACGAATGGACGGAAGCGCTACCTGTAGGCAATGGCCGCCTTGGCGCCATGGTGTTTGGCGGTGTGCAGGAAGAGTTGATACAGTTAAATGAAAGTAGCCTTTGGAGTGGCGGGCCAATACCTAAAGTGATAAATCCCGATGCTGCCAGTCACTTACCCGAGATCAGAAAGGTGTTGCTGGAAGCCGATTTCGACAAGGCAAGCGCGCTGGCAAAAAAAATGCAGGGCCTTTTCACCGAATCGTATATGCCTATGGGCGATCTTATTATTAAACAACAATTCAGGGATACAGCTGTAACGGGTTATGAACGCAGCCTGGACATACAAAACGCAAGATGTAATACCTCATATATGGCGGGCGGTGAATTTTTTACCCGTACCGTATATGCATCAGCGCCCGATCAGGTGATCATTATACAAATAAAAGCGATCACTGCCGGTTCGCTAAACCTGAAAGTGGGTGCCCGAAGCCCGCTTATGTATACCCTAAGTGCAGCCGCTAACAATGAATTGGTAATGAAGGGAAAGGCGCCGGCACATGCCGATCCCAGCTATTATAAAAGGAACCAGGCGCCGATCATCTGGAAAGACAGTACCGGCGCCAACTGTAGCGGTATGCGGTACGAAATGATTGTGAAAGCAGTGAATACAGGAGGAACGGTTACAGCCGATACATCTGGCATAACAATAAAGAGTGCTTCCGACGTTGTACTGTATATCTCTGCCGCTACAAGCTTTAACGGCTTTGATAAATGCCCCGATAAAGAGGGTAAGGATGAGCACAAGTTGGCAACAGGGTATTTGAATGCAGCCCTGAAATATAATGTTCAGCAACTAATAGACCGCCAGCGAGCCGACCATAGAAAATATTACGACAGGGTAACTTTTCATTTACAGGATACTACGTTGGGATATAATAAAGGGATCCGTGTAAACAAGAATTCCATGCTCCCCAGCGACAAACGACTTGAAAACTACTCTGCAGGAGCGTACGACCCGGGCATTGAAGTGTTATACTTTAACTATGGCCGTTACCTATTGTTGTCGTGCTCGAGGCCGGGCGGGATACCTGCCAATTTACAGGGCCTCTGGAATAAAGAACTGCGGGCGCCCTGGAGTTCAAACTTTACCATCAATATAAATACACAAATGAACTACTGGCCGGCAGAAGTAACGAACTTATCCGAGATGCATTTGCCGCTTTTTGACCTCATGAACAACCTGGCTGTTACGGGTAAACGCACTACCAAAGAGTTTTATGGTATGAACGGCTGGGTAGCGCATCACAATACCGATATCTGGGCAACCAGCAATCCCGTAGGTAATAAAGGCGATGGCGACCCCAAATGGGCCAACTGGCCACAGGGCGGTAACTGGCTTTGTCAGCACGCCTGGGAACATTATAGCTTCACCAGGGATAAAAAATTCTTAAAGAACGTCGCTTATCCTTTAATGAAAGGGGCTGCTGAGTTTTGTCTCGACTGGCTCGTAGAAGATAAAGATGGCTAC
Organism: Niastella sp. OAS944; assembly: GCA_024809215.1. Classification (GTDB taxonomy): domain Bacteria; phylum Bacteroidota; class Bacteroidia; order Chitinophagales; family Chitinophagaceae; genus Niastella. The sequence continues at coordinate 261,769 of JANUBW010000006.1, forward strand.
CTCATCATGGTGCCTTCCACTTCGCCCGAAAATGATTTTAAATATGGCAATGGTAAAACGTCGGGCATTGGCGTGGCTACTACTATGGATATGTCTATCATCTGGGACCTGTTCACCAACCTGATAGAAGCCTGTGATGTGCTGGGTATTGATAAAGTTTTCCACGACAAACTGGTGGCCAGGAAAGCAAAATTGTATCCATTGCACATTGGCAGCAAAGGCAATTTGCAGGAATGGAATAAAGACTATGAAGATGTTGATCCGCAACATCGCCATGTATCGCATTTGTTTGGCTTGCATCCCGGAAGGCAAATAGCGCCGGTATCAACACCTGAGTTTGCAGCAGCTGCCCGCAGAACATTAGAAATAAGGGGTGATGAAGGTACGGGTTGGAGCAAGGCCTGGAAGATCAACTTTTGGGCACGTTTACTCGATGGCAACCATGCCTACTCATTGGTACGCCAGTTGTTGACTTATACCGGCAATTCAGGCACCGGTTTTAAAAGAGGCGGCACCTATGCCAACTTCTTCGATGCGCATCCGCCTTTTCAAATCGATGGCAACTTTGGCGGCACAGCCGGCATGGCCGAAATGCTGTTGCAAAGTCATTTGGGCGAAGTGCATTTGTTACCTGCACTGCCCGATGCCTGGGGTGAAGGTTCGGTTTCCGGCTTAAAAGCCCGTGGTAATTTTGATGTATCCATTCATTGGAAAAATCACCGGCTCACCAATGCCCTCATTGTATCGAACGTGGGCGGAATTTGTAAAATAAGAACTGCAATACCTGTTACTATAGTATCGCTGAAAATTAAATCGGAAAAAGACGCGCATGGCTATGTGCTTACATTCGATACAAAACAAGGACAGACATATCTGATCAACTCATTGTAAGTTCTGATCTTCGTCAGTGCCCTTCCTGATAGTGGTTAGCCCAAAACATGATTCTACACCGGGAATAAAAGTATTACGGTACTTTTATTCCCGGTGATTTATTTCACTTATACCTTTGTTGCGTACTAAGGAATAAATGAAATATTAAACACTATGCAGGAAAATATTTTAAATGTAACGTTACTGGAGCCCCGGCAAAAACACCCCACTATTTTTGCCCGTTTCGATGCGCTCAATGAAGGAGAAAGTGTAACCATACACAACGATCACGATCCCAAACCGCTTTATTACCAATTGCTGGGTGAACGGGGAAATACCTTTAGCTGGGAATATCTTGAACAGGGGCCCGAATGGTGGAAGGTGCGTATAGGAAAGAATGTTGCCGGCGCATTGGATGAAACACTTGGACAAATTGCCGCTAAAGACCTGCGCAAGGCTGAAGTATTTAAAAAGTACGGACTCGATTTTTGTTGCGGTGGTAAGAAATCGGTTAAAGAAGCCTGTTTGGAAAAAGGGCTCGATGTAACGAAGATAGAGTTCGAATTACAACAGGTTGAAAAAACTGCAAGTGGCGGCCGGCCCTTACCTTATAATGAATGGGGCCTCGATTTTCTGGCCGACTATATAATGAATACACATCATAGTTACGTAAAGAAATATCTCCCCGAAATAAGACAATATGCCGCGAAAGTTGCGAAGGTGCATGGCGATGCTCATCCTGAGTTAATTACTATTCAAACCCTGGTTGAAACCTTGAATAATGAACTGTTGGGGCACCTGAATAAAGAAGAAGCTATCTTATTTCCATTTATCAAACGCCTGGTGAAAATAGAGCCTGGTCAACCCGCTGCCTTTTTTCCTTTTGGCTCCATTCAAAATCCTATTAGCGTAATGGAACTGGAGCATGAAACCGCTGGTGGTATTTTGGAGAAGATAAGAGAACTCGCTAATAATTACACGTTGCCTGCCGATGCCTGCGCCAGCTATAGTTTGTTGTACCGCTTATTAAATGAATTTGAGAACGATCTGCATATTCATGTGCACCTCGAGAACAATATTCTTTTCCCCAAAGCCCTGGCGCTGGAGAAGAAATAAGTTTTAGAACGTAAGCCCGCCTGCTATTACAATAAACTTAATGCTATGGTTATAACAGCCAATACAAAGATCGCCGCCATACTAAAGCACCATCCGGCTGCTTTAGAAGCTATCATCAGCCTGTCGCCTAAATTTGAAAAGCTGCGTAATCCTATCTTAAGAAAGTTAATGGCAGGGCGGGCTTCCGTTTCAACGGCCAGTAAGATCGGTGGCTGCAGTATCAACGAGTTTTTCAAAAAGCTGCAACCATTGGGGTTCAATGCAGATGATACTGTACCGATAGTTGCAGAAGAAAAACAACAAGCGCCTGATTTTATAAAGTCATTGACGCCAAATGACATTGTAATACTCGATGTGCGGCCGGTTATAGCATCGGGTAAAGACCCGTTGAATATCATTCTTGAACAATTCAAAAGCCTTCAACCGGGACAGGTATTGAAACTGTTGAACAGTTTTGAACCAATGCCTTTAATGCTGTTGTTGCAAAAACAGGGCTTCAATAGCTGGGCAAATGAGATCAACAATAACCTGGTAGAAACCTGGTTTTACTGTAAGTCGGTTGCAAATGTTACGGCAGCTGCACCCGTTACCAAAACGTCAATGAATTGGGATGAAATACTGGCAAAGTATAACAACCGGCTTCAGACAGTGGATGTGCGTGGGCTTGAAATGCCATTGCCCATGATGACCATAGTCGAAGCGCTCGATGGCCTGGTTGCAGGTACTGCTTTGTATGTTTATCATAAACGTATTCCGGTTTTCCTGCTGCCAGAATTAGCACAGCGGAAATTTGTGTATCGGATAAAAGAAGTGCGTGAAGGAGAAGTGCATCTTTTAATTTTTAATACCTGATGGTATGCACAGAAACAACAGCGAACTGGTTAAAACAACTACACACAAAGTAGTATTGCCCTTTTATGTGTATGCGGCTTTGGCGTTTCTGGCGTCTGCTGTCATGTTGTTCACTTCCTCACATACATTTACACAACATTATTTTCAACCGCATATTCTGGCCATAACACATACTATGGCGTTGGGGTGGGGCACCATGATCATTTTGGGCTCAAGCCATCAGCTATTACCCATTTTAATAGAAAGGGAATTGTACAGTAACAGGCTGGCATACTTCACCTTTGCTTTTGCTGCTGCAGGCATACCATTGCTTATATGGTCGTTTTACACATTCAATATGCAATGGCCCGCCCAAACCGGGGCAGTGCTTATTAATGTGGCGGTATTGTTTTATTTGATAAACGTAGCGGCTGGTATTGCTCAAAGCAAAACGGAAAATGTAAATGCCATTTTTGTGTTTGCCGCCGGCATTTTACAAAACTGGTATTAGCCTATGGGTTCACCATCTTTTTTGGATGGCTTACTGCTCTCATTCTGGGCATGACCTTTAAAACACTGCCTTTTATTGTATGGAATAAAATATACCATACAAAATCAGGCCTCGGCCAAACGCCCGATCCCAAGGAACTGTTCAGTGCAGGTATGTTCAATGGTATGGTTATAAGTTATTTGCCGGGGTTTCTGCTGTTTGCCGTTGGGGTGCTTATCTCAAATGCACTTGTAATAAAGCTAGGCGCGGGATTGTTGCTATGCAGTGCATTTTTATATACTGCCAACGTATTAAAAATATTTTCACAAAGAGCGTAATGTATGAATGACGTAAGCAATGCCCTGGCGGGGTTACGCGAAGTGCTCGATCCTGAAATTGGATTGAACGTAGTTGATATGGGGCTTATTTACCAGTTGCAAATTGATGAGGCGGCCAGAAAAATATTTGTAATAATGACTTTAAGTACACAGTTTTGTCCTATGGGACATTCCATTGTTGATGGGGTGGAAAATAATTTACTGGCCCATTATCCCGGCTATACGGTACTTGTGAAGGTGGTATTTGAACCGGCCTGGACCCAGGAAATGATCTCAAAGGAAGGACTTGATTTTTTAAACCGATAACCGATGCTGAGCTCTACTTGTAAAACCGCTATAAAAGCCGTTATTTATCTCGCCTCTAAATTTGAGAGTGGCGAAAATGCCGGTATTAAGGAAATTGCAGAGTTTATTGATGCCAGTGAGCACACCATTGGTAAATTAATGCAAACGCTGGTGAAGCAGGGCGTGGTTAATAGTGTTAAAGGGCCTTCGGGCGGTTTCTATATTTCAAAAGAACAAAGAAAACAGCCCATCATCAATATAGTTGAGGCTATCGATGGAAAACAATTGTTTAAAGAATGTGGTCTTGGGTTGAGCAAATGTTCGGCCAGCCGGCCATGCCCCATACATCATGATTATAAGGAGGCCCGCGACAAAGTTGAAAAACTTTTCAGCACCCGAAAAATTGCCGATCTGTGCGAACCGGTAAATGATGGACTGGCGTATTTGATTGGGTAGGGTTATTGAATCACTACCGAAACAATTGGCGAATACCCCTGCCGTTTCCTGGTACCAATACCCACTATCCGGAACCAATACCTTTTTTCAGACTTCAGGTTAATAAAAGTATACTTTTTATTAGTACTTCCTTCGCTATGCCATATGGTGTTTTTGCCAGGCTGTTCGATGGCATATTGGTGAGCATAACCTTTCACGCCCTTTACACCCTTAGCCTGGATGGTTGCAATGCCAGGGCCGCCCAGTTTAACCTCCAAATCTTCAATTACAGGTGCGATCCAGATTTTACGTCGTTCCTGTGTTGCATCGAACCCGCTGCTAAGGATGATCATTCTATCCCCGTTACTGACCTTTAATACATATGTAACCAGTTCCTGTAACAACGCAAGGACGAGTTCTTTTTTTCCGTCTTTAACAGCAACCATATGTTTATCGCGCCCTAATGCGTTGGCCAGTGCTTTTTGAAAAGCAGGAGTCGCTTTTTTTAGCTTTTCCAGGGCCGCTGGTGGTTTGGGGAATAATGGATTGTTTTCCATTTTATCTATAACGCACATGCTTGTCATCAAGATGTCGTGTTGGCGTCTTTTGTACCCATAGTTTATTCTGCTCATAATAGCTGTTTTTATGGGACTCTGTGCTGGTTGGAAAACGTATAGTGGATACGAGAGGATCAATGAATACAAATATAACATGTGCACTATGCGAAAACAAAAATTTTAGCCCTGTAATAGTGTTATCGAACTGGTTTATACGTTTTGCCTAAATTAGAATAAAATAAAGCTGATGTTCGTTAGTAAAATGGGGCAAAATTCGTTTTCACGGTGTTCCTGCAAACGAAAAAGGCAAAGAAATCGTTTGCACGATGTTCCTGCAAACGGAAAAAGAATAGAAATCGTTTGCACGGTGTTCCTGCAAACGAAAAAGGCAAAGAATACGTTTGCATAATGTTATTGCAAACGAAAAAGCCAAAAAAATCGTTTGCAGGATGCTTCTGCAAACGAAAAAGGCGAGGAATTCGTTTACCCGGTGTTCCTGCAAACGAAAAGTGAGTGAAATTTGTTTGCACCAACTGCCTGCAAACGAAATCCAGCCTTTGGATACAACTCCCCATGATTTAAACACTTTTCTCAGCCGCTTTCCATTCACTTTTGCAGTATAAAATTTAAACGCATTCGTATGGAAAGCATTCCACAAATGAAATTAGGCAGTCAGGGGCTTATTGTTCCTAAAATTGGGCTTGGCTGTATGGGTATGACGGGTATGGGTCATTATGATATTTACGGTAAAGCAAATGAACAGGAAGCTATTGCTACTATTCATCGTTCTTTAGAACTGGGCGGAAATTTTTAGACACTGCCGATCTGTATGGACCGCTTGTTAATGAACAATTGATTGCAAAAGCCATAAAAGGAAAACGAAATGAGTATATCATTGCCACTAAGTTTGGTTGGGAAATTGATGATGCAGGTGCAATAACCTGGAGCATCAACGGGAAAAAAGAGTATGTAAAGAAAGCGGTGGAACGTTCTTTAAAGAACCTGAATACCGATGTTATTGATCTTTACTATTTACACCGCGTTGATCCCAATACGCCCATTGAAGAAACCGTACAGGCCATGGCCGATCTGGTTGCGGCAGGTAAGGTAAAGTATATCGGTTTGTCTGAAGCCGGTTCCGAAACCATTCGCCGCGCGCACGCCATTCGTCCTATTACTGCTGTTCAATCGGAATACTCATTATTTGAGCGGGATGTGGAAGAAGCTGGAATACTTAATACGTTACAGGAACTGGGTATTGGCTTTGTACCTTATTCACCATTAGGCCGCGGTTTTATTACCGGTGAATTGAAAAGTTTTGATGATCTGTCTGCCGATGATTTCAGACGCTCGTTACCCAAATTTCAGGGGCAACAATTTTATAAGAATATCGACCTGTTACATGAAATTGAAAAACTGGCTGATGAAAAAGGCATTACTCCTTCGCAGCTGGCCCTTGCCTGGGTAATGGCAAAAGGATATGTACCTATTCCCGGTACTAAAAGAGTTAAATACCTGGAGCAGAATATTGCTGCTACTGCAATTTCATTATCAACTGCCGATTTGAACAGGTTAGAGTCAATTATTCCTTTAGGTACTATTACCGGCGACCGGTACGATGCGAACGGAATGAAGGGAGTTAATTTATAAGCATACCTTTGTAACCAATGAAGAAGCAAACGCCTCATATCGTTCCTTCTATTTCTGCGCAACACCGCATGCTGGCATTGCCCAAACCATTTCATCCATTGGCAAGTGTGTTCAGGCTCGGGGACCTCGACTATTCCGCAGCGCCAACAGATGCGCCTTTACTGAGGCTTGATCTGTATTGCATTTCTCTAAAGCGAAATGTAAAAGGAAAGATCAGATATGGGCAGGGTACCTACGATTTTGACGAAGGCGTAATGATCTTCACTGCGCCTGGTCAAATTGTTTCGGGTATAACTGCCGATAATCAATGCGATGGCTGGAGTGTTACTTTTCATCCCGATCTTATAAGACGACACCCGTTGGCAAAAAAGATAAAGAAGTATGGCTTTTTCAGTTATGCCGTTTATGAAGCATTACATCTCTCTCAAAAGGAAGAAGAGGCCGTTGTTTCCATTATTCAGTTGCTCGATCAGGAGATCCGTAATTCAATTGATCATTATAGTGAGAACGTGATCATTGGCTATATAGAATTGCTGTTAAGTTATGCCGACCGGTTTTATAACCGGCAGTTTGTTACCCGCAAATCGGTGAATCACGATCTGCTGGTAAGGGTAGAGGACATCCTTACTGATTATTTTAATAAAGGCGCCGGAAATAAAAACGGGCTGCCCACGGTTGAATACCTGGCCAAACAATTCAACTTATCAACCGGTTATTTTAGTGATATGCTTCGTTCGCTTACCGGCCTCACAGCGCAACAACACATCCATGAAAAGATGATTGAGAAAGCGAAAGATATGCTTACGGGTACCAGCATGTCGGTTGGTGAAATTGCTTATCATTTTGGGTTCGAATACCCACAGTCGTTCAATAAGCTGTTCAAGAATAAAACTAATCAATCTCCTTTGCAGTACAGGCAATCTTTTAGTTGAGATGAATGGTGAGAGGGTGGGTCGCCTTTGCAAGACGACCCACCCTCTGTATTATTGATAATTCCTGATAATTCCCAAGTCATAAGGAATATTCCCATAGTCGCCATAGTTCCCATTTGGTACGCCCTGTATCAACAACTGACAACGATCTATATTGTCAATTTCCATTTTATCGTCGTTGCCCGAACGAATGGCTTCAACATGCGAAACCTGGTCGGTCCATACTTCCGATAAAAAGGTGAGCCTGCTTCTTACGGCCCATTGTTCAGATACTTTTGTCCATGTACCACCAAGACTTGCTGCTGTCCACAGTTCCTGGTAGCGGTTTATGTCTTCTACGATCATATAATATTTACCATCGGCTTTGTTGCGGTATACATGCGGTGCTTCAAATGTACTGGTAGCAACAACGGTAGGCGCTTCCCAATTATAAGGAAAATTGCTAATGGTTGTTCGGCGGCGTTTAATGGTGCGCGAACCATCCTGTGCCGAATAAAAGCAATACACATAGCTGCCATCGGCTATACACCAAAAATCGATGCCATCGGTAAAACCCATAGCGCGGTTGGCCGTCCATAATGCAGGGTTCCCTACATCTGTTGATGTGGCGAAAGAAGCGCCTAAACCGCTTTGGTATATGATGAACCATTTTCCTTTTACCGGGAACCAGAATACCTGCGGCGCACAAAAATAAGAACCGGCATTCAGAGCGCTCATAAAGGTGCGGCCGGCCGTTTTTAACCCGGCTATGCTTGTTGCATTGGCATAACCCATGCGCCAAAGTCCGCCAGTACCTTTATCGCGACCGGTGTAGAATAAATGGTACCGCCCACCGGAATAAACAATGGATGGATCTTTCACTGCCAGGTCGTCGAAAGCACCGGTTGGCCCATCGAGAAAACACCGCGCTTCGGCATACCAGTTGGGAATGGCAATGGCTTCTTCTTTAGCGTTGCTTGTTGGTTCAGTTGTTTTCTCCTGTACTTTGTTTTTTGAACAGCAGGTGAAGAGTATAATAAGAATGTACGATAGATGTTTCATTTGTAGGAATGTAAGGTTTTAATTAATAGGCTTGAATTGGTGAGTGGTGAATGGTGAGTGGAGAGTGAGCCTCCGAACGTTTAGATTTCCGAACAATCGCGAACCCACTCACAACTCACCACTGACAACTCCCCTAATATGAAACTAACGTAGTCACACTCGATGCCGGTAAATTAATTCCAAAGCTGCCATTGGCAATGGTAAAGCTATCGGCGGTAAGACTGGCCGAGCTGGTTGTTCGGTAACGATTGAACCCGGCAACGGTGGCGCCACTGATGGTAAATGGCTGATAGGTGATGGCCGAATTTTGATTAATGGCTACCACCACTATTTTTGAACCGCTTTTATACGCCGTTACATACACGCCGCTGGTTGGGTTAGCGGTGCAGCTTATTTTGCTATAGCCCGGGCGCACGTACCGTGCCCAATGAGCCATTACATAACCGCGTTTGGTAATATTGCCGCTTTCATCCATAGGGCCATAACTGCGCCTTATATACCACCATACATACATGTTATAGCCAACATTCATACAGTCGTGTATTTCTTTGGCAATACCCATGGCGTCGGCCCAGCCGTTGGCATCGTTGGTGTTGTAAATATGTTCCGTCATCCATACTTCTTTACCTGCTGAATAAGTATAGGGCGTTTTGCCGTAAATATGTCCGCACAGGTACCCGGTTTTTGAACTGGCGGTGGCGTTGCTCAGGTAGGTATCCATATACGTTTTATCCATGTTGAACGTTTCGGGGGCCATAATAGAAGCACCGCAATTACTGCCTTCGGCGGCGACAAAAGCGGCTACTTCCGGCGCTGTTAGTTTCATCGATTCATAGGTTACATCTATGTTCGGTTCATTAATAGGGCTTATGGCCGTTACGCCGCCTACGGTGTTACAGAAATTGCGCAGGTGTGCCGAATAACTGGCGTAGGAATCTGTTTTCAATTTACCACCCACCAGGTTGTTATTGTCTTTCATGGAAGCGGGCGCCGTCCAGGCTGAGGCGATAACAGAAGCGCCAAATGATTTGGCGGCATCGATGGTTGGTTTTTCTAAGGAAAAGTCTGAACTGTTGGGCGATACCCGTACCCGTAATACGCTTAAGCCAATACCTGTACTGGGCGAGAATGCTGTTGTTCTTTGAGCTGTTGTAAGATCGGCTACCCAGCCGCGAATATTGGCGCCGCCAAAACCCCTGATGTTTTGTTGCACCGTGCCGGCATTGATTGCAGCGGTGGCTTCTTCTTTAGGGCTGTTACTATCCTCGCCGGAAAGTGGCTGGTTTCCCTTTTTTGAACAACCGGTCAACAATAAGCCAAGGGCAAGAATCTGGATGAGATTTTTTTTCATAGACAATCGTTTATTTATTAAATGGATGCAAATAGTAATTGCAGAAGTGTTGGCAGGGACGGCAGGTAAAGCAGTTTGTTTTGTTCCTTACGCTAATGTACAGATGTAAACCGGACAATCTTAAACTTTTCATGGTCAATTTATATCAAAATGTAGTCGAAATCTCTCAGGAGGCAGGCCTGCAATGGAACGTAAATAAAAAAACTCTACTTTCGGCTGATCTTACCGTTATTCATATTTTAACCTTATTTCATGTGTGGCAAAATAATCATTACCTTATCGATATTCTTCCTCATTACCTCTTTTTATCATTACAACAATGTGTCAGACAAGGTCATTCTTGAGGTAGGAAAAATTACCATTACTGAATACGAATTGGAAAAGAATCTCGATCTCTTTCTATCAGACCTTTACCGTCAAAAAAGTAGAACGCCTGCCGATACTGATAGAGTTGCCTTCCTAAATTCTTTTATCGACCGTGCTTACTTTTTGGCCGATGCGTGCGAAATAGGCTATGATACTGCTGCTGAAATAAATAAATGGGTAGAAAGTATGGCCCATTACGTTGTTTCGAATCCCAGAGGATTGTTAGCTGGAAAAATGAAAGAGCAGGGAACGCAAATGAAAAATTTTGATACGGTAATAGCGCAGGCGCATATAAAGTGCAATGCTGCCGCAATGACCGTTTTTGAAAGCCACCTAAAGAATAGGTCCATTCGTTGGTTTGATCAAAATGAAATTACCAGCACGCTTTTCTCTTATAGCCAAAAAAATACTGAGTTGCATATTACAATAGGGGAATTCATGGAATACTATAACACCCTGCCGCTAAGTAAGGAGATAAGCACCATGGCAGAACTGCAATCTTATATCAACTCATTTGTATACGATCGGTATGCATGGGTCGAAGCCGGGGAATTGGGAATTACCAAAGAAATGAAATTTGTACTCGATAAAAATAATTACCGTAACGATGTGATGTGGGCTGCCTATGAGAAAAAAGAATTGAAAGCCGGTATTACAGTTGCCGATGATGAGTTGCACAATCAGTTTGAATCAATGCAAGATAGTTTTTCGCGGGCCACAGATGTTGTGGTTTCTGCGTTTCAGTTCCGCGACAAGCGCGCCGCCATGATGGCCGTAATGAATATAAAGGCGGGCAACCTGGCGCCCATTGACAATAACCTGCACCCCAATTACAGGCATAAAGTTGTAAACTATAAGCAGGCATTTTTTTCTGATAGTATCAAGTACGCTGTTTTTGCCATGAAGGGCAATGGTGTAATGATGCCTGTTGCATTTGATGGAAATTTCATTGTAATAAAAAAAGAGTCGGAACAGGGGAGAAGAAAAATAACCCTGGAAGAAGTGCAACGCGATCTTATTACACAAATAACAGCTGAAAAATTGTTGTATAAAAAGGCGCAACGCCTGGAGCAGTTAAAGAAGAAATACACATTGACGAATAAGATAGATTATCAAAAATATATTAAAAGGTCACAAGATAAAAAGGGCTGATTCCGGTATTGATTATTAACTCAAAATGAAAAAACATGAAACAATTAAGTCTTGTCTTGGGAATGTTAATCTTTTATTCATTGTTTTCCACGGTTGCTTATTCGCAATCCTGTACAGGCAATACCCGTAGCGCCTCCTGTTATGCCAACGGAGTTGAACAACATGTAAGCGGCGCCTGGCAGGTGAATTGCCCCACAGGCAATTTTCGGTATAACCTGAGTGCAGAATGCAGTAGCTCCGCTTATTATAGTGAGGCGGCTTTGTGGGGCGATATAACTTCCGCCTATGTTAACGCAACTGCCCAAAATCAAAGTGTTTACGACTATGGAAGTGTATCGGGATTGGACCCCAATTTTTCTTACTGGGTTGAATTGCTGGTAATGACCAGCGGCCCCGGTTGGTCGTCGGCATATGCATCCGCAGATATTTATACCTGGTGATCTTTGGGAATTAGCCCTTTTTCTTTCCGCCTAGCGATGGTGCGTGGCTATTACCGCATAAAACGCCGGTTTGGGCTGGTAGCTTCTGTCGAACAGCAATGGGTAGTTGGTGCGGCCGGCAATGGGGAAATTATTCAGCCACGACTGGCCGTCATGCACACCCCAGAAAGTGATACGGCCGATCTTGTCTTTATATTTCAGGAATAATTTGAACAGGTCTTCATAACTTTTGCTGAGTTCGGCCTGTTTAAAGTCTGGCAAGCCGTTGGGCCATGGATTGGTTGCTGGGGTATTGGGAAGTGTTCTTTGGCTTACATCTACAACGTCGCGTTTGTATGGGCTGGGCAAAACAGTGAGGTCGAGCTCGGTAAACATTACTTTTATGCCTAAGGCCGAAAATTCCTGAATGCTTTGTTCTATATCTGCCAGCGGAACATGCACCGCAGCCCAGTGTCCCTGTACACCTATGCCATCAATACGTACACCTGCGGCCTGGATCTTTTTGATCAGTGCAATGGCTGCCCTTCTTTTTGTAAGGCCTTCTATATTATAATCATTATAATACAACTCTGCATCAGGCGCCGCCTGCTGTGTCAGCCGGAATGCGTCAATAATATAATCGTCGCCAAGCAACTTTAAGAAGATCGATTTGCGCAGGCTGCCATCGCCTTCCAATGCCTCGTTTACTACATCCCAGGAAAATACTTTTCCTTTATAGTGACCGGCCAAAGTAGAAATATGATCTTTCATATACTGTTTAAGCGAATCGGCATTATTCAGGTTTTTTACATAAGCAGGCAGCTGACTGTGCCAGATAAGTGTATGCCCGTTTATTTTAATATTGTGTTGCCGGCCATAAGCAACCAGCTGATCGGACAGGGTGAAATTGTATTTATCCCACTGCGGATGCAGGTGGGTTGCCTTCATGCTGTTTTCGGGCGTAATAGCATTAAAGTGTTGCAGCACCAGCCGGTTTGCAGCCGTATCTTTCTGTTGTATCTGGAAAGAGTTTAATGCAGTTCCTATAAGAAAGTCATTTTTGAAGACTTCTTTTAAGGATTCTTTCTGGGCCAAAGTTTGTTTGGTTATAAGTACAAACAATATTGGCAAGTAGAGGTAATATCGTTGAATCATTGTTGTTAATTATTATTTGGGGAGGTAAGAGGTAAGAAGTAGGAGGTACGAAAATACAGGTTCTTCTTACTTCTTACTTCCTACTTCTGTCTTTTAGTAGCGATATACTCTGACGGTAACATATTGAATTTTCCCTTGAATGATCTTGCAAAATAATTCGGCGTCGTAAACCCAACCTGGTACGCTATTTCCGCAATATTCATATTGCTTTTCTCCATTAGCACCGCTGCTTTTTCCAACCTGAACGAACGGATGTATTCCACAGGGCTTTGGCCGGTTAGTTCAAGTAATTTAGAATACAGGCTGGTCCTGCTCATTCCTACTTCCTTACTTAACGTTTCTACCGAAAGTTGTGAATTGGTAAGGTTCTTTTCGAGATAACCCACTATTTCCTGCAACAATTTTTCGTCGGCACTTTCAAACTCAACTTCAGGTGCAACAACTTTTATTTGTTTGGTATAGGCATTTTGCATGGTGTGCTGCAAAATAAGCAGGCTTTTTATCTTGGCATTCAGTACTTCAAAGTTGAATGGTTTGGTAATGTAATCGTTGGCGCCGGTCCCCAATCCCCGTAACTGCTCTTCTTCGCCTGTCACGGCTGTTAGCAGAATAACCGGAATATGGCTTGTTCTTTTGTCGGCCTTTAATTTTTTAACAAGGGTAATGCCATCCATTCCCGGCATACTAATATCGCTTACGATCAGTTGTGGGTGGCAGGCCAGTGCTTTTTGCCAGCCCTCTTTACCATCGGCTGCTTCCAGTATTTTATAATTGTTACTGAGATTGTCTTTTAAATAGAACCGGAAATCTTCATTGTCTTCTATCAAAAGCACCGACAATGCATTGGGTAAAGATTCGTTTTCGTTCCCGGAAGCGGGTGGTATTTCCTCTTCAAAATGCGCTGGTATTTCTACCACCTGTTCTTCCATTACCGTTAATGGAATTTGAATAATAAATGCGGAACCTTTACTGGTAATACTTTCCACATCTATGGTGCCGCCATGCATTTTTACAAACTCTTTTGTAATGGAAAGTCCAATGCCCGTACCCTGGTTTAATATATGCTCAGGGGTACTATGCTGAATAAAGTGTTCAAAAATTTTCTGCTGTTCTTCCTGGGGAATACCTATGCCGGTATCCGTTACCTTAATGGTGACCCACTGCTGCCCGGCGCTTCCCGGTTTTTCGGCATTGGCTATTTCAACACCTACATCACCACCGCTCATCGTAAATTTAAATGCATTGGACAACAGGTTGAAGAGTATCCGTTCCAGTTTATCGCGGTCGAACCGGGTATGTAATTGTGGAATGAATGAGGTAAAAGTGAAATTGATGTGTTTTCTTTCCGACAGATCGCGGAACGATTCGCACACCTCTTTTATAAAGGAAACAAACTCACCTTTTGATAATTGCAGTTTCAGTTCATGCTCTTCCATCTTCCTAAAATCGAGCAACTGGTTAACGAGGTTAAGCAATCTACGGGCGTTACGTCTTATCATTAACAGTTTGTCTGATCGGCCTCTTGTGTTATCTTCATTTATCAATTGTTCAACAGGGCCCATAATAAGCGAAATGGGTGTTCTGAAATCATGACTGAGGTTGGTAAGGAATTTCAATTTTAGTTTGTCAAGCTCCTGCATACGCCGTACTTCCCGGCGTTCCTGTTCAATGGCAAATTTCCTTCTTAACTTGGTAATGGCCCGGTAACGGCTATACAAAAGCACGCCTGCTATTACCAGAAAATAAAAGATATAGGCATAAATGGTGGCCCAGAAAGGTGGCTTTACGTATATTTTTATCTGGGTTTCATGTTCACTCCAAACCCCGTCGTTATTACTTGCTTTAACCCTAAAAGTATAATGACCGGGATCGAGGTTGGTATAAGAAGCGGTATTGATGGTGCCGGTATAATTCCAGTCTTTATCGAAGCCATCTAACTTATACGCGTACCTGTTTTGTTTGGGATTGGTGTAATTCAATGCTACAAAGCTCAGCGCAAAGTTCTGTTTATAATCGAGCCTTATTTCCTGCGCCACCGAAATGTGTTCTTTTATTGATGCGTCACTACCGGCAACAACCGATTTATTTGAAATACGCAGATCGGTAAGCAACACCGCTGGTGCATTGCGATTGGTGGTCAATGCAGCAGGGTCGAAATAATTGAAACCCTGTAAGCCGCCAAAAAATAATTCGCCATCGGAAAGGCGGATACCCGAACCATGTACAAAGTTATTATTTTGCACCCCGTGTTGGTTATTGAAGTTGCGAAAGCTTTTTGTGCTTAGGTCAAAACAGCCAATACCGGTATTGGTAGAAAGCCAGATGCGGCCCTGCAGATCTTCAATCAGTTGGTAAATGGTCGTATTTTGCAAACCGTCTTTTTCTGAAAAGTTAATGAACTGGTTTTTTGCTTTATCAAAAAGGCTGAGTCCGCCCCCATACGTACCCACCCAAATATTACCATGGCTATCGCAAAGCAGGGCTTCCACTTTATCACTTGGCAGGCGGCTATTGTCGCGGGTGAATACTTTAAAAGTATGCGTGGCCATATTATACGTGGCAAGCCCGGCCCCGTGCGACCCTATCCACATATTGCCCTCATTGTCTTCTGCAAAGGCGCGGGCGTAGCCGTTTACAGGTAAAGCTTCTTCATTGGGTCCGTTGGGGTTGGGCGTGAGCTTTAAGATCACCTTTTTATGCTGTATAATATTTACGCCGGCGCCGTTGGTGCCCACCCAAATATTGCCTTTGCTATCTTCTTTCAAACAAAAGATATCGTTGCTGTTCAGATCATTTACACCTGTACCTTTTCTAAAATTTTCCAAACGGCCCGTTACCTCATCGCGTATGAATAATCCATGGGCAAATGTGCCCAGGTATAGTTGGTTATCATGTGTTAGTTGTAAAGACAAAACAGGAATGGTCATATTGTTATCCTTAGGAAAAGCAATGCGGCGCAGCTTCTCTGTTTTGCGATCAAACTCAAGCAGGCCTTCGTCGTCGGTACCTATATATATGTTCCCTTTTTTGTTTTCGGTAAGCGCACATATAATAGCCGCTTTGTTGCTGTTTTCCTGAAAAGCATTGCTAAGCTTCAGGTTGAACAGGTTTCCGTTCTTATCGTATTTATTAATACCGCCGCGAAAGGTGCCGAACCAGTAAATGCCCAGTTTGTCGATATAGGCGCATTTGACGTTTTTGCTGGTAAGGCTATGAACGTTCCCAGGGTCGGGTTCAAAAACGGAAACAGCTTTTGTTGCGGGGTTGAATTTGTTTAAGCCACTGTTGGTACCCAGCCATAGTTCGCCTTCTTTATCGGCAGCTACAAAGTTGATCTCATTGCTGTTGATGCCAATGGCGTTGGCACCGGTGTTTTTATATCGCACAAAACCGGTTTGGCCCGGCGGTAATTTGTTCAATCCATCTACAGTGCCCAGCCACAGGTTACCGGCGCTGTCTTCGGTGATGGTGCGTACCACATCATTGCTTATACTGGTGGCATCGTTGGGGTTGTGGGCAAAACGAACAAAGGAGTCTGTTTCTCTTTTATATAAGTATAACCCATAGTCGCTTCCTACCCATATTCTGTGCTGGCTGTCTTCAAACACACAAAAAAGGGTGATTTTGACACGATTTCTGTCCAGGGCCTTGCCCAGGTTCAGCGCCCGGGGAATTTTTGTTACCGGGTCAAATTCATATACGCCTTCAAATTGAGCGATCCATAATTTACCGCGGTGATCGCAGCAAATACTCCTGATCACCGATTTGGTGGAAAAACCGCCGAACACATTTTGGGTAGGGTAGTTGGTAAAATTGTCTTTTTTACGGTCGTACAGGCTCAGTCCGCCGCCGCTGGTGCCCACCCAAACATTTCCCTGTTTGTCTTCACACAAGGTCAACACCTCGTTTACCCGTAAACTGGTGGTATCGCCGGTAATATTGCGGTAAACGGTAAAATTGGTGCCGTCGAATTTGTTCAACCCGTCATCGGTAGCAAACCACATTAAGCCCTGGCGGTCTTTTATAATGGCGTTCACTACGTTGGAGAGCAAACCGTCTTTTGACGAAATGGAAGTGAAATTGATGGAGGTCTTTTGTGCGGCGGCCACAAAAGACAGCAATACGTACAACGAAAGCAGCGTATATCTTTTACATACCATAAGCAAAGCAATCGGTTACGAAGTTAAGGTGTGGCACCCTTTTCTGCTAATGTAAATATAAGTGTACCACACCTTTAGCTGTCGTTTGAACATTTTTGACAGTATTGCAAACATTTGTGCCATACGCCGGAAAGCCTTTTTATGAATTTTACAAATGTTACCGTGGAACCACTGATGGCCGGCATCACCCACACTTATCTTATATTGAAAATAACCTTATGTGTGCGCCGGCGGTCAGCGGATTTTATAGGTAACCTCGCTTTCGACCATAAACTGTATTGCTTAACCACTAACTGATTGCTGATGGCCAACATGCTATTGGGTAAACCTGTGCCCATACTCACCATCCCCTTATTTCTCTTGCTAATTTCCCTTGGTTGTAACAAAGGTTTTAACGATTACTACAACGACAAAAGCCCCAAGGGCGGCTTTCTTTACAACAAACTCAAAGCAGAACCCACTTTTAGCCTGTTCACTAAAGGCCTTGAACGTGCCGACCTGGTACAGTTCATTGATGAGGGCGGGTTGTATACCATATTTGCCCCTACTGACGAGGCATTTACAAAATACCTTGGTAGTAACGGGTATGGCTCCGTTGATGAGGTACCGGTTGATAAACTGTTCCGGATCTTAAGTTTCCACATTATAAATAATATGTGGTATTACTACGACCTGAAAGCGCGGTTTGCCACCTATCAACAACGGTTGTTCCTCACCCGCAATAAGAAGTTTGTAAATATTGATGTTACCGTTGCCGACTCCATTAAGATAAATGGTATACCGGTCATTAATTCGTTGCGGGATATTGATGCCGCCAATGGCGTTATTCATGGCATCAATGCGGTAATGGTGCCGCTGCCCAACCTGGAAGAAGTTTTACAAATCGACCCCGAACTCAGAACAAGTACATTTTTCAAGTTAATGCAATTAACCGCCGACAGCGCCTTCGATCGCTTCAACAGCTACGACCGAGATCGTGATGGCCGTATGGATTCGGTTTTTTATAAAACCTATCCGTTGCTGAACAGTGTATATACTTCTATTGAGTATCGCCAAAACACTGCACCGGCTAACCAGGGCGGTGATCCATTGTCAACTACTTTGTTAATTCCCTCAAACCAGTTGCTCGATGCACTTATTGCACCCGCAGTGGCGCGTATCGATAACAGTGTTACCGATAAAATTGCGGCTTTGTCGCCCTCGTATGCCGAGGCCGTGCTGGAATCTTATTTTGTTGCCGATACCGTTGTTACCTCAAATGAATTTATCAATCGCACCCGACAGATCAGGTCGGTGAACGGCCCATTAGTGCCGGCGCTGGCTGGCAGTAATTTTATCAAAAAGGATATCATTGCCAGCAATGGAACTATTCATGTTATCAATACTACGTTTCCTGCATCGCCATTCGAAACGAGCGCCATGGGGCAGGCAATGCTCGATCCTGAGCTTGCCACGTTTATGGCTGCCGTGCAGGGCGCTTCGCTTATGCCTACGCTGTCACTCAATTCCCGTACAGGAACTTTCTTTGCACCCACCAATGCCGCCTTCCAGGAAATAGGGCTCGATGTAAAAAAGAAAACCCTCAATGGCGCTTTATTAACGGCTACCCAATTCAGTAATATAGTACGGCACCACGTCATTAACGAAAACCTGGCAACCGCAGCACTCACAGGAAGTAAGAATACCGATCTCGGGCAAACTCTGCTGTTTAGTAATAATGGTACTACTGTTAGAAGCGCGGGAGGTGTAGTGGCTACCATTACGCAACCTGCAATTGCCATAGGGCCGGGTACACCGCCTGTTGGTTATTTATATAAGGTGAATAAAGTATTGCTTCCTAATCAATAAAAATTCCAAAATCCAAATCTCAAGCTCCAAATAATAAATTCCAAATGTCAAATCCCAAGTTCCAAAAAAACTATCTATTGTATTCATTTGGAGCTTGGAGCTTGGAACTTGGATTTTGAATTTTGTTTTGTGATTTGCGATTTGTGAGTTCATTTATTGGTTCTTGTGATTTGCAATTTGATATTTTTTAAACTAGCTGCATATGAACAAATATGTAATAATAAAATGGCTGTTTGTATTGATAGCGATTAACGTTCAATCACAAACTCCAGTAACAATAAAAGGGCGGGTGACCGAAAAAGGTAAAGGCCAGGCCATCGATGGCGTTACCATTGTAGAAGTGAATGAGAACGATCGCCAGGTAAATGGCGCCAATACCGATGCCGATGGTAATTACACTATTCGCATAAGCAATACGGCTAACCGCCTGCGGTTCTCCTTTATTGGTTATGAAAGTAAAACCGAAACCATTGGCGCCCGCGCCATCATAAATGTTCAGCTGATACGCGATTCGGGACAGAATATGTCTGATGTGATCGTGCTGGCCCGGCGGGGCGACCAGGTAAGTAACGGTTTTGGTAACACGTCGAGACGCGATCTTATTGGCGCCGTAAGTTCTGTTAAAGGCGAGGTGCTGCAGGACCAGCCAGCTACTTCTATTGACCAGATGCTACAGGGCCGCGCTGCCGGTGTACAAATAGTAACCAATTCCGGCGACCCCGGCGCCGGTGTAGATATTCGCATTCGCGGCGCAGGTTCTATTAGCGGGGGTAACGAGCCGTTATATATTATAGATGGCGTTCCCATTATTTCAACACCTTTTGATAATTCGGCCAACGGACAAAACGCTGCCCGCATAAATCCAATAGCCGATATTAACCCCAGCGACATAGAACGGTTCGATATTTTGAAAGATGCCAATGCCGCCGCCATCTATGGCGCACGGGCTGCAAACGGTGTTATTATCATTACAACAAAAAGAGGTAAGAAAGGAAAAACAGATATTACGCTGAACTCACAGCTTAGTATGCAGGAAGCGCCGCCATCGATCCCTGTGCTGAGCGGGTCCGAATACAAAGTGATGCGGTTGGAAGCATTACAAAATGCAGGAAATATAAATCCTTCCAGTGTCGACTTACAACCACTGGTTGATGATCCTTCTTATAGTGCGTATCAATATTACCAGAACAATACCGACTGGTTAAAAGCACTGAAACAAACCGGGTATTCGCAAACGCACAATTTATCGGTTTCGGGTGGGGGTGAAGCTATGCGTTATAACTTCAGTACGTCATATACCGACCGTAAGGGATCGTTTATCAATACAGGTAATAAACGGTTCACTTCCCGTTTCAACCTCGACTATAAAGTATCGAACAAACTGAAGTTCTCGGCAAATATTTCTTTTGCGCGCAGTAAAGTGAATAATCATGCCAATTATGGCCAGGGTACGGTTTATTTTATTGGGCACATCAGGTCTTCGGCATTGCCTATTTATGATATAGATGTAAATGGTAACCCGCTGCCCAATTACTTTTCCCTGCCTGGCGTGCATGGCGGGCTCGATAACCCGGTTGCTTTTGCCAATACTGTAAATAATGATGCCTTTAGCACCAACCTGAAACCAAACATTCGTGCCGAGCTGGATATTATAAACGGACTGAAATACATCAGTAACGCATCACTCGATTATGTAGGGGAGAACGGCAATACGTATTTTCCGCCAGAAGCGACCGGTTTGATCTGGAACGACCGCAGCTTTAACCGGGTTGATACGCGTGATTACGAACGGATGCAAATGATACTTGATAACCTGCTTACCTATAGCCGTAACCTGACGCCGAAGTTGAAAGGAAATTTTGTGCTGGGTAATACCTTCAATACGTTCACTACAAGCCAGTTGATAGCCAGTGCCTATGCAAGCGCATCAGGCGCTTTACAAACGCTGGGAACAACAGGTGGTAACCGTCAGCTTGTTTCAAGCAAAACAACGGAAACCATTGTATCGTTGTTTGCAAAAGCCGATCTTATTTACAACGACCGCTATGGTTTCAACTTTACGGTACGGCGCGATGGCTCATCAAAATTCGGCGGCGGTAATAAATACGCCAACTTCCCTTCGGTGGGTGGCTATTGGCGGGCATCTGCAGAACCTTTTCTCACCGATGTGCCCTGGCTAACAGACCTAAAGTTCAGAGCATCATGGGGGCAATTGGGCAACAGTGGTATTCCCAACTATGCTTACATCAGCCAGTTTACCGCCGGCAATAATTATATGGGCTATAGTGGCGTAAGCCAAAGCAACCCAGCCCTGAATAGCTTACGGTGGGAAACAAGTGAAAGCACTAACCTGGGTATGGACCTCGATCTGTTCAAAAGCCGGGTTGTTGTTACGTTAGATCTGTATGAGAAAGTGACCAAAGATCTGTTGTTCAATCTGCCCGTGCCATCATCCAGCGGTGTAGTAGGCGGTTGGAATTTAAGCAATACGAATGGCAGTATCCTCACCAACCTGGGCAATATCAGTAATCGTGGGGTTGAAGTAGATGGAATGTTAAACGCCATTCGCGCCAAAAAAGCCGGTGATTTTGAATGGACCATGTCGTTCAATCTTGGCCGGAATATAAATAAAGTGACCTCGCTGCCCGGCGGTACTTTGAAATTAACCGAGAACTATGCGAACATGAGCTCGCAGGTAAAACAGGGCGATGCATTGGGGACCTATTATGGTCTGGTGTATAAAGGCGTGTATGCCACCGACGGCGATGCGGTGGTGCGCGATGCCAAAGGAAATACCGTGTATGAACTGGATGGCGTGAACCCACGGAAGATGCGACTGCTGAATGAGACCGGCGATACGTTACGCGGTGGCGATGCCATTTATGAAGATCTCAATAACGATGGTATTATAAACGACCAGGACCGTGTGCTGATCGGAAATGCCAACCCCGATTTCTTTGGCGGCTTTAGTAATGAGTTCCGGTATAAAAACTTCGGGTTTAAATTCTTTATACAATTTCAGTACGGCAACGATGTAGTGAATGGTATGCGGTATTACCTCGAAAGAATGATGACCGCCGATAACCAGGCCATCACTACCATGAAGCGTTGGCGCAAACAGGGTGATGTAACCGATATGCCGCGTGCATTGAACAATGATCAACGGAACAGCCAGGGCTCTACCCGCTGGATAGAGGACGGTTCTTATGCGCGGTTGAAATTCATAAGCCTTAATTACACCTTCCCTAAAACCTGGGTGCAAAAAATAAAACTAAAAGGCGTTGATGCTTTCTTTACCGCCAACGACCTGTTCACGTTTACGAAATACACCGGCTCAGACCCCGAAATATCTATTTCTCCTTATGGAAACAATCCTGCGTTTATTGGTATCGATCGCGGCCTAACGCCCAGAAGCAGAGGGTATACCATAGGCATAAACGCCAGGTTCTAAAAATTATATATTTCAACTAACGATGTGTCCCATGAATAAAATAGAATTTAAACGGTTGGTAATTGGGTTGGCAACATGCCTGTTGCTGACCACATTAGGCAGCTGCAAAAAATACCTGAACCAGGTGCCTGAGAACTCATTAACAGGCGATGCTTTCTTTAAAACGGAAGCCGATGCCAATGCTTCTATCATAGGTGTATATGATGCCTTGCAGGCCTGTAGCGACGAATTTCTTACCTGGGGCGAATTCAGGGGCGACCTGGTTTCACCGCTTCAGAACAACGATATAACTTATCCTTATTTTCAATTGTTCGAAAATAACCGGCCTGCTTCCGTTTGGGCGGCGCCGTACAACGTGATCAGCAGAGCCAACACAGTAATTGAAAAAGTGCCTGGGATACCGGTGTTGGATAACCGGTTTACCACGGAAGAAAGTGATGCCATTGTGGGGGAAGCCCTTTTCTTACGGGCATTGTCTTATTTCTACCTGGTACGAACATTTCGCGATGTGCCCCTGGTGTTACAGCCACCCAGCAGCGATGCGGTTGACTTCCTGGTGCCTAAAAGCCCCGCAAATATTATACTTGACCAAATTGAAGCCGACCTGGCTACTGCCGAAAAAGGTATACCTGTTAAATATGCAAAGGATGCAGACTCCCGTGGTCGTGCTACAAAAGGCGCGGTGAACGCGTTACAGGCCGATGTATTTCTGTGGCGTGCAAAGTATGTTGAAGCCGCCGCAGCAGCTAAAAAAGTACTGGATAATTCCTTGTATAAACTGGCGCCGGGTGATAGCTGGTTTAACATCTTCTCACAGAAGAACAGCGTTGAAAGCATTTTCGAAATACAATACGATTACCAGTTGTCTGAAACAAACAGTTTGCGCGGCATTAGCAACAACTTCAATATGAACCCGGTTTTATTCACCTATTTCGATGGTGAAAAAGATCTGTTGCGCGGACTGAACAGAACATACCGTGAGGCGGGCGCACGCACTTACTGGAAATACACCGGGCTTAACACTGATAATATAGAAAGGCCAACCAATGACCCCAACTTTATTTTATACCGGCGGGCCGATGTTATGCTGATGCGTGCTGAAGCACTGGCGCATTTGGGCGCAAGTGAAAAAGAGGAAGCTGCGGTTTTGTTAAACTTTGTGCGCCTTCGGGTCTCCCTTGCTCCCTATGATTTTCTCGATGGCAATTCTCCGGTCGACATGTTTATGGAACTTATTATGAAAGAGCGGGCCATGGAGCTGGCCATGGAAGGCAAGCGCTGGTTCGATCTCGTACGGGTAGCTACCAACGAAAATCAGCCCGATTTTCTTATAAGCAGGGTAGTGGCGGGAAGGACTGTTGCTGAGCGCTCGCAAATAAGGGCCCGCATCATTGATCCACGCGGTTGGTATTTACCTATTCATCGCGATGAACTGAATAAGAACCCAAAACTTGAGCAAAACCCCTATTACCAGTAAAACTTCGAATTATGAATAAATTACTTGCCATATGTTGTTGCATTATTTTGATTGCAACAGCCTGCAAACGCGATAACTTCTCGTACCAGGAGCAATTGCGGCAGCTGCTGGCATTCGATATGTTACAGCAGGATACCTCGCTGAGCATTTCGGTGCAGGCGCTGGAAAAAACAAAGATGTCGGCTACGCTGAACACATATGGGCCGTTCACTTTTTTTATACCCGATAACAATGCCTGGCGAAAGTTCTTTTCGGGAAAGGTAAAAACCAAACTCGATGATTTTTCAGAGGAAGAACTGAAGACCATATTGGTGTATCACATTCTGCCCACCCGCATAAAATCGGCAGAGTTCATACAGGGGCCACAGACAACGCCAACGGGCAGAGGCGATTTTATTACCCTCGATATTTCAAAGGGTTTTAAAGTAAATACGATCGCCAATGGTATTGCTAAAGTGTATGCAACCGATATTGAATACTCAAATGCACTGGTGCATAAAATTGATGCGGTGCTCAATCCGCCCACCCTTACCATTGGCGAATTCCTTGAGCAGAATAAGAGTGTGTACAGTATTATGATCGGCGGATTAAAACGCACCGGTTTAATGGATACGCTTACCAGGCTTACCGACTGGCGTGGACAAAGAATACGGGTTACGTTGTTTGCTGAAACAGATGATGTGCTGAAGGCCGCAGGTATACAGGACCTCAATAGTATGCCTATTGAAGAAGTGGAGGCGCTTATGCGGTACCATATTATTCCCGGCGCTAATTTCAGCGCCAGCTATAGCCAGTTGAGACCTGCCTTTCGCCCCCTTAATGTAATTGAACATTGGGACAGTACTTTATTATGCATTAACAACAACGATTATATCTATGTGAACCTGGCAGGCAGCAAACTGATAAATGAAACAGCTGATTTTTCGGCTACCGATGTCATTATGCGCAATGGCGTAATTCATAATGTTGAAAAACATATAGCCTTTAACCCGGCGCTCAAGCGCACTCAGATCTACCATGTTTTCTGGAAAAATGCAGCTTATTGTTATGGTATCCCCGGCTTCACGTCGGCGCAATTGGCTACACTAAATGCAAGCGGGGGCCGGTGGCGGTATTACCCCGAAACTTTCCTTGGCCGCACCGAAAACTTTTTATTTATGGACCCTGATAATATCAATGATTCATTGGTAGCTATAGTAAAAAATGTAAGAAGAGGTAAATACAGGATCGAGGTCAGTTATAAAAATGGGTTTAACCGCGGTGATTACCAGCTAAAGCATGGTGATGATCTCATTGGTAACGTCATCAATTTCACTCAGGGATCACAGTATGAACAAAAGCTGGTCATAGGAACGTATGATTTTAAAACCAGCGGCGATAAGCGATTGAATTTTGTATGTACCAGGCAGGGCGGTATTAACCTGGAAGCCCTGGTGCTAACGCCGGAGTATTAACCCAAACATCTACCATTCATCTTACACATATGTTCAAAAGCTTTAAATATTGGTCATGTATCGTTTTGTTGTTGCCGGCTGCGGTAGCGCTGGCGCAACAAAAGAAATCAACGATAGTTGATTCGCTTATAAACATCAAACCCATTGAGCAAATAAATATCGGTTATATAAATCCCAAACGAACAAGTATCACCGGCGCTGTTTCCATAGTAAATGAGAACCGGGTAAAAGATCTTGCAGCAGTGTCTATTGACGCGTTATTACAGGGCCAGGCTGCCGGTGTGCAGGTTGTTAATATTTCCGGTTCACCGGGGGCGGGAGCATTGATCAATGTACGGGGCCTTACTACTATAAATGCCGGGTCGCAACCATTGTTTATAGTTGATGGCATACCGGTGAAATCATACCGCTTTAGCGGCGCCCTGGCCCGCAATGCAGATAATAATCCGCTGGCCGATATAAATCCTGATGATATTGCCAGTATTACGGTTTTAAAAGATGCGCATGCAACGGCGTTATATGGCATACGTGGCGCAAATGGCGTTGTTATAATTACTACTTATGGCGGTACTTCAGGGCGCACCTACCTCGATTTTTCGGGTTACACCGGTGTAATGCAGTCGCCGGAACCTTTATCGGTACTGGATGCCGATCAATACAAAGAATATATTCTGGAAAAGGAAAGGGCGCGCGGTTTATCTGAGGCCGATATTAATAAAGGGGTTGGCCGTTACCTGTTGTTATCTACCCCAGCCAACCAGATAGAACGGTATAATAACAATACCAACTGGCAAAAAGACGCCATGCAAAACGGCCGGTTCAATAACTATCATCTTACCTTACGTGGCGGCGATGCCGTTGCCAAATATTCGTTGAATGTTGGTTATACTAACCAGTCGGGTGTATTGAAGAATACCAGTTTTGAACGATTTACTACCCGCTTTAATCTTGATTATAAGGTGGGCCGCAAATTGAGTTTCCTGAATACGCTTTCCTATACCCGAACGAATAAAGACCTTGCAGAGGAAGGTAATGCTTTTAATACCAATCCGCTGTTCCTGTCGGCTGTAAAAAATCCCATGCTCACTGCTTTTCAACAAACGCCCGAAGGGGAAGATCTGCGTGATGTTGACAGTGCCGATTATACAGGGCGCAACAATCCATATGCTGTTATTGACCGGTTGAAAAATACCAGCAGCACCAATCGCATTCTTGGCAGAATAACGGGTCAGTATACGTTATCCCCGTATTTGAATTTGCGTATTGCCATTGCCGGGGATTATTTCCGGCTCGATGAATCGCGGTTCAGACCCTCTGCTGGTTTTGCTCCCGAAGGTTATATAATAAGAAGCGCTGCCGCTGCCAAGAGTTATGAGTTAATGCTCATGAATGAGAACACGCTGAATTATACAAGAACGTCTGCATCGGGCAACCATACCTTCGATGCAACCCTGGGAACGGCCTATCAAACTACTGCACAGGATGCCAAGGTAGGTGTATATGTAAATGCAACTTCAGATCAGTTCTCGGGTATCAGTTCGGCCAACGAAACCGATCCCAACCTCGATTCATTAGGCAGTGCATCGCCATCGTGGAAGTTGATGTCGTTCTTTGGAACGGTTCGATATAGATTAAAGAACCGCTACCTGTTCGATGTGAACATGCGGGCCGATGGATCGAGCCGTTTTGCGCAAAGTAAACGCTGGGGGTATTTTCCTTCTGTAGGTGTGGCCTGGCGTATAAGCGATGAAGCATTTCTTCGCAATAACAAAGTGATCAGTGAACTAAAATTACGCACCAGCTACGGTATTACCGGCAACCAGGAAGTAGGGTATTACAATTCCTTCAACGCCATTGTACCGGCGCCATATAATAACTACTCCGCAGTGCGGTTAGGCATCTTGGGTAATAGAGATTTTCAATGGGAAGAAACCAAACAATTCAATGTGGGGCTGGATGCAGAATTTTTGGAAGGCCGTATTGGTTTTGCCCTCGACCTCTATACAAAAAGTACCGATCATTTGTTCAATACCATTAAACTGCCTGGTACCAGTGGTTTTGATAAGTACGCGGTTAGTGAAGGCACTGTTGAGAATAAAGGCGTTGAGTTAGGTATTAACGGTAAAATACTGACCGGTGCCTTTGGCTGGCAAACCAATATAACGGCTGCTTATAATAAGAATAAGATCGTTTCGCTGCCCGATAAACTGGATGCCGTTATGAGCCATGGCGATTATAACAGTATTATGCTGGCAGATAATGCCATTGGCGCTTTTTATGGTTATAATGCCCTGGGCGTGTATGCGAACAGCAGCGATGTAACGGTAAAGAATGAATCAGCCAATACAAACCCATTTCGTGGTGGTGATATCATTTTTGAAGATGTGGATGAAAGCGGTACCATTGATGAAGATGATAGAAAGATCATAGGCCAAACCACCCCTGATTATTATGGCGGCATTTACAACGTGTTCTCCTATAAAAGTTTTGATCTTTCTGTGTTTATTGATTTTGCTGTTGGTAATGATGTATATAATGCCCGGCGTGCAGCGCTGGAATCAATGTCGAATAATGATAATCAGTCAACATCAATAAACAGCCGCTGGCAAAAGGAAGGCGATATAACCAGCCTGCCACGACTGTTGCATGGCGATGCTGTGGGTAATACCCGTTTTAGCAGCCGGTTTATTGAAGATGGCTCGTATGCCCGGTTCAAAGCTGTTACACTTGGCTACAACTTTCCATTGAAAGGCATCTTTAAAAATGTATTTAAGAATGCCCGGTTACTGGTGACCGCACAAAACCTGCATACGTTTAGTAATTATAAAGGGTTTAGTCCGGTGGTGGTTGGCGCCGATTATGGCAATGTGCCGCCGTTGAAGACGTATATGGTAGGAGTTAAGTTGGGATTGTAAGTAAGTTGACGAGTTGACTTGTTGACGAGTTGACCAGGAGTTGATAAGTTGATGGAGTTGATAAAGGTGATAGAGGAAAAGGCAGAAGTAGGAAATAGGAGAGCGCGACATTCGGAGATCTTTTCACGTTTGCCGTTTCACGTAAAGGGTTTATTAATAAACGCAAATACTACAATAAGATGAAATATTCTTTTAATAAAACAATTATTCTTATTACACTAGCCTCAACGTTACTTACAGTATCCTGTAAGAAACTACTCGATCCGGATCCCAAAGACGTAATTCCTGATAATGAGTTTTTAAAAGACTTTTGGGATGCGGAGTTTATGTTGCGCGGGGCATACCAGGCATTACAACCTATTGTTGAATATCGTTTTATTTTAGGTGAGATGCGTGCCGATTGGGTTAAACCGGGTACGGGCGCCGATAATGATCTTTTAGAACTATCCAATCACCAGGTAACCGCCAATAACAAATACACCAATTGGAAAGTATTTTATGATCTTATCAATCGGGCCAATTATGTAATCGAAAATGTACCCCGGGTACCAACCGATGCCAATAACTTTTCTTCCTTTGAAAAGAACCAGTATGTAGGTGAAGCGCGGTTCCTGCGTTCATGGGCGTATTTTAACCTGGTAATGAATTTTGATTCTGTACCGTTGGTACTAAAGGCCGTTGATGATATCAGCAATGTGCCCTATATAGGCGCTACCAATCAAAATACGATATTAGATACCATTGAAGCCGACTTGTTAAAAGCTTTTGCAACCACTGATATAATGGTGTCCGTGCCAAATAGTTTTGAGGTTGGAAAAAGGGTGAGTGAAGAACAAAGCCGGTTGCGGGTTACAAAGAAAACCGTATGTGCTTTACAGGCAGAAGTATATTTATGGCGAAGCAAATATGCGCAGGCTGCTGCGGCCTGCAGTACGTATGAAACAGTAAATGGCGGCGCGCCGGGAAACAAGAACGACTGGTTCTCTATGTACCTGGGTGTTTCAAACCAAAACCTTTTTGGCGAGCCTATGTTCTTTGTAGCGTTCAACTTCCTGGGGCGTGAGGTGAACCCGTTAATGAAATTCACGTCCAATGATCCTGCATCAGGCGGTATGTATATGGTAGCGCCATCTGATGCGGCAATTAAAACCTATAATCCCAACTATCCTAATAGCGTTTCAACCAATAATGCCATCGATGAAGTTGACCGGGGTTTTGGGCGTAGTTATGCAGGCAGAGCGCCTTATTATAACCGCTTAAAAAGCGATCCGGTTATTTGGAAATATATTGGGCTGGGTACAATTACACCGGGAACTATCGATGTGCCGCCGAATGTAAGAGCGCCTTACCAAAGTGAAAGTAAATACCATATTTATCGTTTTGCCGATGTGTATTTATTATGGGCCGAAGCGGCTAACCGGTTAGGTGACAAAGCAACTGCTATTTCCCGTATCAATGCGGTGCGCGACCGGGCACGTATGCCGGCGCCAACAGTAACAACCAGTTCTACAACTGAAGAAATAGAAGATTATATTTTACGCGAGCGTGGGCTTGAGTTGGGTTTTGAGGGTAGAAGATGGTACGATCTGATGCGTATAGCACGCAGGGGAAGACCGCAGGTGCTGATTAATGCGGTGAAAAAACGGGCGCCGGTTTCATTGCACCCGTACCTCGATGCTACCCTGGCAAACCAAAAGAACTGGTACCTGCCATACAATGCCGAAGAGAAACGGTTAAATCCAAACCTGTAGTTCGGGGCAGTATGAAAAGCAATATCTTATTTATAATACCAGATAAACAAGAGTTGGCTGTTTTAACAGCGCAATTGCAAACCGCCTATACCATACATGTTACCGACAGTATAACAGGAGTAGAGAAGATCATTGGCGAAGAAAATATTCAACTGGTAGTTTGTTCACGGGAAGTTTTTGACCATTCTGTTCCCAGACGTATAACTGCGCCACAAACAGATGATGAGTTTATAAAAACATTACAGGAATGTATTTCGGCTAACATTCATAATAGATCACTGAATGTTGATTGGTTGGCCAGGGTCATGAATATGAGCCGCCCTACGTTGTTTAGGAAAATAAAGAACCTGACCAGGCAAACACCCAATGAATTGATTGGTTCGGCCAGGCTACAACAGGCTGCCATCTTAATAGCATCGGCTAATTATAAAGTGTTTGAAGTGGCCGAAATGGTTGGGTTCGGTTCTTCGAGCAGTTTTAGCAAGGCCTTTATGAAAAGATTTAAAGAAACGCCCATTGCTTATCAGCGCACCAATAAGAACGGTGGTATGCATTCGTGATATTGTTATTATTTATTAAACCTTAAAATATGACTTATGAAAAAGTTAGTTCCTGTTTTTCTTTTATTGCTCTTATCAGCTCGCGCAACTTATGCTGGTGTTATCACTGGCGGGTCGGTAGGTACCGAGCTCTGGTGCGAACAAACGGCCACCGACGATGAATGGATCTATTGGGAGGAGACTGTTTGGAATGTAACAGCTTCCAGTCCGATTACAGTAAACTGGACGGCAACACAGAATGCCCCGAATGGCTGGGCTACCTGGGAGGTTTGGGCTCAGCCAACAGAAGGGGGCGGCTTTATGGGAAATGTTCTTTTATATCCCTGGCAAAGTTATTCGTCCGATACCTGGAACGAGGTCGTTTATCCGGGCGTGCTGGGTATGTGGGGTGGTGCGGGGAATGCCACGGTTCATATTTCAATAACCTGGGGCTGGCCAGAATAATACATTCATGATCATTGGTTTTCCAAAACTACCGCCGCTGTTCAGGTGGTAGTTTTGGATTTTTTTTAAATGAATATGGCTGCAGATATGAAATACATATATAACCTTACTCCATTTCTGTTTATTTGTTTTTGTGTTTGTTTTTGTAATGGGCCCGGGCCCATAGAGAAACCGGTAAGTATTGTAGAGGATAGCATTGTTCTTAAAGTAGGGGATATGCAAATAACGTGGTATGAGCTTAATAAGAATTTTGATCATTATAAAATGCCCGCCCGGGAAAGCATATCGATGGCATCGAATTCTATTTTGGTTACAGCGGAGTAATAATGATCTGTTTCTTTTTGAACAATATGCGCCCGGTTGGTATCGGGTGAAAGTTGTAACCAGCCTTTCCTTGTTGTTAATGAGTACCGGCCATCCATTTTCTTACTTAGGAAATGCCACCAGGCGCCCGAGTTTTCATCATTAAAATAATCGGATCGTACACTACGCCAAAGAATACCTGTATTAGGCAGGTTGGGCTTATTTATGGGTGTGCTGGCCGGCGCTAGGCCCCATGGGCGATCACCTTCCCAAATAACAGGGTATAAAGATGTTTGCCGGCCCTGGCCGCTCCAGTCGTTACCATCAACACGTTCGTAGCTTTGACCTACCGTCCACCAGCTGCCATCGGCCAGTTGAAAAGGCGCGGCAATATGATTGGGACTTCTGAAGCGTGCATGCGCATCGGTTATAGGTTTAAAAAAATTACCCAGCCGTTCCCATTTGGTTGAATCGCTTGTTAACGCAGTTGCACGTAATACGTATTGTCCGCCCGATACATCGCCGGCCGGAAAGTAATAATAGTAGCCATTGCGTTTGCACATTACCGGTCCTTCGGCCCAGCTGTATTGCAGGTTGGCGTTTATCCAGTCGAGGTTAATTACCGTATCTGTTAATTGTCCATCGCGGCCCAGCGCCTGAATACGGTTTACTTTTTGTCCATTCTTGATCACCATATATGGTTTACCATCGTCATCAAAAAAAATAGAGTTATCGTAACCCAATGCGCCAGTTACCGGGTTTGTTTTTACCTGTACCGGGGCCGACCAGGGCCCGGCTGGAGAACTGGCTTTACAAAACCATTGTCCGCTGGCAGAGAAATAGATCCAGTAAGAGCCATAAAAATAAGTGATGGCGCCCTGCCAAATGCCACCCGATGGTTTATCGGGTACCCAGTTTGCTTTTGCTGGTGGAACAACGCGGCTGATCACTTCCCAATGCACCAGGTCTCTTGAATGATATATAGGCAGGTAGGGTGTAAAATGAAAACTTGATCCGCAATGATAAAAATCATCGCCTGCTTTTAAAAGGGTGGGGTCGGGGTGATCGCCCGGTAAAACCGGATTTACATAGGTGCTTACTTCGTTGTAAAAACGGGAAGAATCATCGGGGTTCTTTTTATGACTATGCTGTTTTTGGGCTTGCAGTTGCAAAGTGGCAAACAGAAAGAATGCTGTTGTTATAGTATGAATACTGTTTTTCATTGCGGATAAAACTCGTGCAAATCGGTTTTCGCAAATGGCACATTTCATCAATAGAATGTAACAAATGTTCGGAAAGGGGAAGTTTTAAGCGGTATAAAATGTTTAATTAAAACGGAATAAATTCCTCCCTCCATTCAATTTTTGCATTGTTTATTATCCATGCCACTACATATGATCCGGCGCCGTCGCTGTTTCCTGCTTCTATATAAATTTTACCGGTTGTTTTGTCAAGATATGCCAATGTTCTATGGAATGAACCAATTTCAAACAGATCATTATAGCCTGACTTTGGAAAAGTAAGTATGTTGTTGCCAATTTTTAATTGGATGGATTTATATTCGGTACGAGGCAATGCGCCATCGGTGCCCCAGGGCATTTTGCCATCTATTGCAGCAAAGAAAGGTGACGCATCTGCGGGTGTATTATAAGATATCTTTCTGCCTGCTTTTACAAAAGTGCCCGACTTAATTGTTATCTGCATATCGTTCAGTTCCAGTTTAAGCAGCGTGTCATTTACTATTATCTGTTTGAACGCGGTCATGTCTTTGAGATGAACGATCCTCGACCTGTGTATATACCCTGTACGATGTTCTTTGCCCTTATGATAATCTACAAGCAACCAGTTGTTTTTTGTTTCATCGTCGGGTAAGTGATAAACGAAACGCCCATTTGAGAGGGTATCTTCAATTTTAGATTGAGTATTGGATTCAGCCCTTACATTGTTTCAATCGGGCTTTAAGGGCATAAGATAAAACAAAAATCAAATAGATCCTATTAGTGTATTCCAGGCCAGGTAAGACCATCAGTTTACAACCCCTTTATCATCCCAGTGATCTTTAATTATTTTACCATTGGGGTCTTTAAGTAATCTTCGTGCATATCGCCTGCCGCGTATATGACCTGAACCATCTTTGGTGCCCATAAATAAAACAATGGGATTGCCTTCGGCATCGGTTTTAAATCCAAGGTCGTAACGCTGGAATTTTTTTTCAATAAATGCTGAAGGCTCATATTGTTTGCTCAGGATCTTTAGTATTGCTGGTCCAAGTGCCATATAAATGTTAACCCCGCTTGCGCGGGGTTTGTTAAATACAATAATAAGCTGTGCTTTATGGTTTCTTTGTTTTTTTGTTGCTTTTTTTAGCACTCGCTTTCTTTCTCTTCTGGTAAGCCTGCTCATGGGGCTGTTGGCTCACCCGTTTTCCGTCGGCTTTTTTCTTATTCGGATTGTCCATGATTTAATGTTTTAGTTATTCTATATACAAAATAATTATGCCAGGGAGTTGAAATTGATAAAGGTGAACGCACCTTAACCTAAGGCGCATCTTTCTTTTTGAACAACATTTATTATTTTTAACCCCCAAGTAATCAACAAAGTGCCGGAACAACCCAAATATAATGAGCGGGAACTGCTGCGTCGGATAGCCGATGGTGACCAGGATGCTTTTGCACGCATCTTTGAGGCGCACCGGCAACGGTTGTTTAATTACCTGGCCGGTATTACCAAATCGTCCGAAGTAGCTGAGGATATTCTGGTTGATGTTTTTATGAAACTTTGGGTGGGCCGCGAAATGTTGGTGCAGATCGAAAACCTGGAAGGGTTTCTGCACAAGGTGGCTTACAACAAAGCCATGGACTTTTTCAAAACAACTGCCCGGCATGCCCGGTTGCAACAGGTTTATGCACAACGAATTGATCAGCCAGAGCAGAACCTTGAAGACTGGCTTATTGATGAAGAGACCCGCCGTATTTTACGGGAGGCTGTCAATCAGCTTCCACCCCAACGCAAACTTATATATACCCTCAGCCGCGAACAGGGCCTTACTTATGACGAAATAGCAAAAGCCCTGAACCTCTCGCGGAACACGGTTAAAGGCACTATTATGGCTGCCACCCGCTCCATTAGTGAGTATCTGCAAAAGAAATACCCCGGAAATGCCGCGCTTTCCGTTCTCTTTTTTCTCGCCTAGCCGGTTTCTAAAAAAAAATCAAAAAAAGTTAACAGGCCGATAACCCTATTTTCCTTCTCGTGCCGTCGTTATGGTATAACCTGCTGCTATGAGCACACAAAACAACCGGTTACAATACCTGGTTCAGCAATACCTGAATGACAAAAGTACAGCCGAAGAGCTGGAGGAGTTTTGGCAACAGGTGAGCCAGCTGAAGGATGAAACCGTGATACAAGCTGAATTGGACGCGTATTGGGCGCATTCTGCCGCTGGTAATAAAGTGCCCGCTGTGGGGTGGGAGCAGGTTTTGCAACAGGTGTATAGCAAGGCAGAGCCTTATATGCAGCAACCGGTGGCTATTCCACTTTGGCGTAAGCCTTTGTTTCGTTGGGCCGCGGCTGCAGTGGTTATATTATCGTTGGGTGTTGCCAGCTGGTGGCTGTTAAATAATAATAAAACGGTCAGTACACCCGGTGACGTTGCTACCACTACAATACAGGATGTGCCTGCGCCGCATAATAACCGGGCTACCATTACACTAAATAATGGACAAACGGTGTATCTCGATAGTGCCGGTAATGGCGCATTGGCCAGTGAGGGTAGTGTGCAGGTAGTAAAGCTGGCCGACGGGCAAATTGCTTATAAAGGTGCAGCCGCTGAGCTGATTTATAATACGCTTACAAACCCAAGAGGAAGCAGGGTGATAGATATGACGCTTTCAGACGGAAGCCGTATCTGGCTCAATGCCGGTTCTTCCATTACTTATCCGGTAGCGTTTGTAGGCAATGATAGAAAGGTGGAAGTAAAAGGAGAAGTATATTTTGAAGTGGCGCACGATGCTGCAAAGCCTTTTAAAGTACAACATGGACCAATGAATGTTGAAGTATTGGGCACGCACTTCAATGTAAATGTTTATGAAGATGAGCCTGATATAAAGGTTACATTATTGGAAGGAAGTGTAAAAGTCGTGAATCGGTCCCGGCCAGGCACGGGAGCAATCGGTAATAATACCGTTGTCCTCACGCCTGGTAAGCAAGCTGTATTTATTGCCGATTCACGATTTACGATTGCCGACGCAGACGTAGAACAAGTAATGGCCTGGAAGAATGGATTATTCAGCTTTACCGGCGCCGACCTGGCAACAGTGATGCGGCAACTTTCACGCTGGTACAATGTTGATGTAAAATATGAAGGACAAATACCTGCCCGTAAATTCAGTGGTGAAATAACCCACGACCTTACCTTATCACAACTTATGAATGGATTGCAATCATTGGGCATCAAATTCAATATACAAGGCCGCACAATGATAGTACAACAAAAATGAATGATTAACTGAGAATGCCTGATTGCATTGCCTGAACGAAAGTTCAATGTGTTCCCCAAAAAAAAGCCGAAAGTGTCGTAACCACCTCCGGCTGGCGTTTGGATCATTAAGCACATTGTGGAAGACTGCTTATTACATAACCCAAAACAAAGCAAATCTATGCAAATTGCTGCGCTATTCCGTCATAGCGAGAGACGGAAGCCGTTTACCAAAACTATGTTCGTTATGAAGTTCACGGCAATCATTTTATTGGCTACCTGTTTACAGGTTTCGGCAAAAGTGTTCTCTCAGCCGGTCACATTTTCCGGTAAGAACGTTCCATTAAAGAACGTATTCAATGTTGTGAAAGAACAAACCGGTTATGTTTTTTTCTTTGATGAAGCATTGTTAAAAGGCACCCGGCCTGTTACTATTTCTGCGCAACAAATGCCGCTGGAAAGCTTTCTCAAAGAAGTACTAAGATCA
Organism: Niastella sp. OAS944; assembly: GCA_024809215.1. Classification (GTDB taxonomy): domain Bacteria; phylum Bacteroidota; class Bacteroidia; order Chitinophagales; family Chitinophagaceae; genus Niastella. Next base: position 298,084 of record JANUBW010000006.1, read on the forward strand.
CAACCCCTTAAGTATTCCATTCAGGGTAAAACCATCTTCTTGTCAGAAGCTCCTGCAACTATGCAAATTGACCAGCGGGCTACTGTAAAAGTATCTGGTTTTGTGTTCTCGCCCGACAGGGCGCCATTACCCGGCGCATCGGTTAATGTTAAAGGTACTGCCATTGGCACCTCTACGGGTGATGACGGTTCGTTTGTATTGGATAATATAAATGATAATTCTGTACTGCAGATAACGTCGGTAGGTTTTCAGGTTAAAGATATATCCCTTACCCGCTTAAAGGGTGGTAATGAAATTCAGGATGTAAAACGCCTGTTTGTTGATGGCGCCTCTATGCATTTTGAAGTGTTGCTGGCCCGGTCGGCAGATTCCCTGGATGCCATTGTTGTAAATAGTTATTCAACCGGTTATCAAACGTTGAGCAAGGAACGCGCTACAGGATCTTTTGCTACGGTTACTGCCGGCTCATTTAAACAACAGCGCCTGAGCACCCTAAGTTCATTGCTCGAAGGCCGTGTAGCTGGTTATAATAATGGCCTTATTCGCGGAACCACTTCAATGACCGGCGTTACAAGCCCCCTGTATGTAGTTGATGGTTTTCCGGTGGAGAATTCTTCATTATCCAGCAATTCTATAACTGAGAATCTGCCCGGTTTAAACCTCGAAGATATTGAGAAGATCACGGTGTTGAAGGATGCTGCTGCCGCTTCTATTTACGGCGCCCGCGCTGCCAATGGAGTGGTGGTCATCGTTACTAAGAAAGCAAAAAAAGGCAAACCGCAGATCAATGCTTCAAGTACTTTTACTTTTCAACCTTACAACTATTACTCCAACCGGTTAGCCAATTCGGCAGATATGGTAGATATTGAAAAGGAGTGGGCCGCCAATAATCCCAACCTTCAAACCGCCAATACCACCACCTATGCCAACTCCATGCTTGCGAACAATATTTATTACAGCCAGGGAGTAAAAGCATATCTCAATTACTATGCAGGTAAAATATCCCAGACCGATCTGGATACAAAGCTCGATCAGCTTTCGCAAAACGGTTATAAATTTTACGATGATCTGGAAAAATATGCTAAACGCAATACCTTTTTGCAACAGTATAATGTAAGCGTGGCCAATGCAAGCGACAAAAACGCATTTTATACATCCATTACTTATCGCCATAATGCGCTTGAGGATAAATATTCGGCCAATAAAAACCTGGGGGTGAACCTGCGCAATACTGCGCATTTGACCAGCTGGCTCGATTTTGAAGTGAGCTCATACCTGCAGTATACCGATAAGGAGGAGCAGAATTATACCGTGTTAAACCCGGGTTACAATTTTTTGCCCTACGATCAGCTTAAAAATGATGATGGGTCTAATTATACCTCAACTGCAGCATCTCGCCTGAGCGCTAATACCATTAATATCATGAACCAGTACAAGTTGTACAGCATGGATATTACGCCGCTCGATGAAATTGGTATGAACCTGGGTAAAACCAAAGGCTTTATGAGCCGCAGTTATGCCAAGCTTGATGTGAAGTTTGCAAAATGGTTGAATTACCAGATGTCGTTCCAGTATGAGAACAACAGCGATCGTTTTAGCAGGCTATACGATAAGAACAGTTCCTATGTACGCAGCCGCGTAAATAGTTTTGCGCAATATACTGCTGCTACTAACTTTCAGTATTTATTGCCTTACGGAAATATTTACAACAGGCAAACACAGCTGAATAACGCTTACAACTTTCGCCAGCAGTTGAATTTCGATAAAACCTTTGGCGGGCGTCATAATATCACAGCCATAGCCGGTTCCGAAATAAAGAACGCAAAGCTGGAATACAATAGTCAAACGCAATACAACTACGATCCCAATGTACTTTCCTCTAACCTCGTAAATGCTGCACAGCTTGCCAGCGCTACCGGGTTGGTATTGGGCGGCGGTTCATTTACCAACGCAGATATAAGCGCCGATAATGAAGTGATCAACCGCTTTGTTTCATTCTATGGCAACGTAGGTTACTCGTACGATGAAAAATATGTGTTTACCGGTAGCCTTCGCTGGGACCGAAGTAACCTGTGGGGTACCGATTCAAAATACCAGAACAAACCATTATGGTCGTTAGGCGCCGGCTGGAATATTTATAAAGAAGATTTCTTTACCCCTGGTTTTGTTTCGTACCTGAAGCTGCGTAGTTCTTATGGTCTTGGTGGTAATATTGCAAAGGACGCGGCGCCTTATATGACTGCGCGTTATAGCACTAATGCATTGCTTGGTGGCACACAGGGTTCTATCAGCTCGCGGCCTAACCCCTTGTTGTCGTGGGAGCGCACATTTACCGGTAACGTAGGCATTGACTTTGCCATGTACAATAACCGCATCACCGGTTCAATAGATTATTATAATAAACGTGGTAAAGATCTGTTGGCCAGTACGCAGGGCGTGCCAACAGAAGGATGGGGTTATTCTACCTATTACATCAATAATGGTGAAATGACCAACAACGGTATCGAAACTTCAATTAGTGTTGATGTCATTCGCTCAAAAAATCTTAAGTGGAATGTTACCGGTTTGGTTGCACTTAACAAAAACAAGGTGACCTATGTAAATGTAGAGGCGCCGGTGTATTATCTGCAGCTCGATTACCCCAATGCATATCCCCGGGTAGGTGATCCGTTCAACGCTATTTACAGCTTTAAGTGGGCTGGCTTAAGCGATAAGGGATTGCCTCAGGTGTATAACGAAAAAGGCGACAAGGTAATGACCTCGCCTTCATCACTTCAGGCTGTGATCTACAGCGGTTCTAAAATACCTAAATACAGCGGCTCTTTCAGCAGTTCGCTCGATTATAAGAATTTCACGTTTGCCTTTTTGCTAACCTACGAAGGCGGCAATAAAATGAGAAATACTGAACTCCCTGTACTGGGTAGTCAGTACAGCGGTCTTGTAAATGGTTATGTAACTGCGTTCCTGCCCGTGAATAAACGGATAACCGAACGCTGGCGCAAACCGGGTGATGAAGCTACTACCAATGTGCCTAAAGCTGCATTTGCCGAATCAGCTGGTTTTAGCACAGCCCTGGCAACTATCTATAACTATGCAGATATCAATGTGCTGAATGCCGGTTACATTCGAATGCGTAATATTTCACTGGCCTATAACCTGCCTTCTCATTTAACAAGGAGAGCGTTCGTTGAAAGCGCCCGTTTGCAGTTCAATGTAGAGAATGCCTTTACCATTGCGGCCGACAAAAATGCCAAGTACCTGCTTGGCGGTTATAACAGGCCAAATTTTGTAGGGGGATTGTACCTCGGTTTTTAATCTGTAAACATTTTTAAAAAAGAACGGCTATGAAGTCTAAAATAACTTTCACTATAAATATTGTGCTGTTGCTGCTGGTAACAAGCCTGGGGTCTTGTAAAAAATATCTCGATGTGCTTCCGAAAGGTAAAAAAATACCAACCACCCTGGCCGACTTTGAAGCCCTGGTAAGGGATGAGTATACAAACCACAGGGCCCCGGTAACGCAGGCGGTATTGTTGTTGAACGACCGTTGGGAGAGCCAGACAACCTTAAATGGAAATCCACTATGGAAGGTCAACTATTACTGGGATGCAAATGCCAACAGGATCGATTTGAACACTACCGATGAAAGCGTTTATTATACTGCCTATGCAGCTATATCAACGTTCAACCTCATCTTACAATATGCACCGGCGGCAACAGATGCTTCCGATGCAGATAAAAATCAGCTGATGGCACAGGCTAAGCTGGGCCGCGCTATGCATTACTTCATTTTGGCGAATTATTATGCCGATACATATGAAGCGTCAAATGCAAGTTCCAAACTAAGTGTACCCCTGATAGAAAGCGCCGAAGTGAATGCGCCGCATAAACAGGTAACCATTCAGGAAATGTACGATTTCATCATTAGCACAGTAACGGAAGCAATTCCTAACCTGCCCGATAAAGGCGCTACCGTTGTACATGGCACAAAAGGAGCGGCTTATGCTTTCTTAGCGCGGGTATACCTGCAAATGAACAATTATGATCAGGCGCTTTCTTATGCCAACCAGGCGCTTGCCGTGAACGATAAACTGTTCGATTATGTAGCCTTTTATAATTCATACAAAGCCCAGATCGATCTGGCCGACAATTACCCCAGCTTGCCCAACCCCCGGGGTTATAATTATGTAGAGAATTATATCATGATGCATGGTGAATATGTTTATAGCAGAAGGGAATGGCCCTTGCGCGCTGACAGGGCCGCCCGTTTTGAAACCGGCGATGCCAGTTTGTTATCGCGCTGGAAATCACGATTGGTGGGTTCAGAAACATACTTTTATGCCATTACTACCGGTTATTTCAACGAAGGAGGTATTACTACCACTGAGGTATATATGATAAAAGCAGAATGCCTGGCCCGTAAAAATGACCTTGCCGGAGCTATGGATGCTTTGAATACGGTACGGGCTAAACGTATTCTGCCTGCTAACTATGTTGCATTAACGGCTGGCTCTACAAAAGATGCAATAGACTATATCCGCCGCACAAAAGAAAATGAGACACTGTTTAACATTGTTTCTTTTGCCGATGTGCGCCGGTTTAACAAAGACCCGCTTTACGCAAAAACATTTACAAAAACAGAGAACGGCGCTACTGTAAGCCTGAAACCCGATTCACATCTGTGGACGATGCCAATTCCGCTGGGCGCCGTTAAGAACTCAGGAAACGGTACTATTCAACAGAACGTAAACCAATAAAACACTAATCGATGAGGCAAACCTTAATTAAAAAAGCAGCCTGTGCCATGGCTGCACTGGTGGTTGCTGGAACTTTATATTCGTTTCAACCGGCTGCAACAAAGTATACATTGACCGGCGAATTCAAAGAACTGGCCGATGGCACTAAAATAGAACTGGTGCCCGGTGGCGCCCATAAACGCGAAAAGCCGGTTGCAGAAACCGTGGTGAAGAATGGCAAATTCGTATTCACAGGCAGTGTGGCCAGTCCGCGCATTTTTTATGTAAAAATAGCCGGGGAAGATTACAGCATGTTTCGCGTAATGGTAGAGAACGCAGCTATTGAGGTGACCGGCAAAGTGGTAGAAAAAGAAATGAGTGGCTCAACATCGCATCAGTTTAACGACCTGAAGGTGACCGGCAGCAAAGCGCACGAAGAGTTTTTGAAAAAGACTTCGCTGCGCGACCGGATGGGCGTATTGTATGAGGCTTACCATACTAATAATAAAGAGGTGCTTGACCAGCTGAAGGCAGCAGGTGATAAAAAAGATACTGTTCTGCGTAAACAGCTGTTAGAGTCTGAGGCATACAAGAAATTTGCAAATGATGAAAAGCAGTTCTTTACAACGGTAGAAGATTCTATAAAAGGGTTGATCCTTGCAAACAAAGACAGCTGGTGGGGACCCTTCCTGATGCTTGATCAGTTGAGCTATTTTACACCAAAAGAAAAAGCGCTGTATGAGCAGTTCTCCAAAGAAGCCAAAGAAAGTTATTATGGTAAAATAGTGCAGGCCGACCTGTATCCGCCAAGTTATGTTGGTAAAAATGCGCCATCACTGGCATTTGTAAATGCTGAGCAGAAGCCGGTTTCTTTTGCATCTATGGCCAAAGGAAAAAAATATGTTGTCATCGATTTCTGGGCTTCCTGGTGCAACCCATGCCGCAAAGCCATACCTGCGTTAAAAGCATTTTATAGCGAGGCTGGCAATAAAGGCCTTGGCGTAGAGATCATCAGCGTGTCGATTGACAAAAAAGAAGCCGATTGGGTAAAAGCTGATGTGGCCGAAGCATTACCCTGGTATAGTTTTCTCGATCGAAAAGGGCTTGCAGATGCCTATAATGTAAAAGCGATCCCCGCTATGTTTTTATTGGATGGGAATGGGAAAGTAGTAGCCGAAAACGTTACGCTGGATCAGATCAAAGAAAAGATCAAATAACATTATATTAAATTGATGTTTAGGCGGGTTGTCCTTTAAGGGCAGCCCGCCTTTTTTGTTTTTCTTACCTTTGCGTCAATTATGCCCAATCCATATATCTCATTACTACGCACCGCATGGCATTATGCCCGCCATGAACGAAAGAAATACGTTCTTGTTTATTCCCTGTTCTTTGTTGCCAATGTGATCTATTCGCTGAATCCCATCTTGTTTGGATGGTTTGTAGGAAAGATACAGCAGGATACTAAACAGGTTTTCTATTACGCCATGCTATATGCGGTTACTTATTTTAGCCTGAAGTTTGTTGAATGGTGTTTTCACGGGCCCTCGCGTATTATGGAGCGGGACCTGGCTTTTAATCTTAGCCGTAATTTTCTGATGGAAAGGTATCACCAGGCCCTGCATTTACCGGTTAAGTGGCACCAGGACCATCACAGCGGTTCCACCATCAATCGAATCAGAAAGGCCTATGAAGCGCTGAAAGAGTTTTTCGATAAAGGCTTTATGTATATTCATGCCCTGGGCAAAATGGTGTTCTCCGTGATCGCCATGTTGTATTTTTCTCCGCTCTTTGGCAGCATCGGCATCCTGCTTGGTATATTCACCATTTGGATCATAATGCGATTCGATAAACCGTTCATTAAAGCAATGGATGAACAGAATGAGCGCGAGCATGTGGTTTCCTCCACACTGTTCGATAGTCTATCCAATATTATGACCGTGATAACCCTGCGGTTGGAAAAAAGCATGGAAAGCGGATTGCTCAGTAAGATCCAGTTGATAGTGCCGTCTTTTAAAAAACGCGTATCCATCAATGAATGGAAATGGTTTGTGGCCGATATGATGGTGACGCTTATATACGTAGTGATCACGGCAGGTTTTGTATGGCAGAACTGGGAAACAGGCAAGGTGTTTCCTGTAGCCGGCCTGGTTACCTTACTCGGATTTGTAAACCAGTTCACCACCGTGTTCCATGATGTAGCCTGGCAATACACCGAAATTATACAATACAACACGCATGTTGAAACCGCCCGTAATATTGAAAAAGCATTTCATGAGCAACATCGTGCCGATGAATTGACCGACCTGCCCAATACCTGGCAAACCATAGAGCTAAAGAACCTGAACTTTTCGCACCGCGTTCAATACGATAGCGAACATGCGCCACAAAGCCTGCACAACCTTAATCTTACAATTGGTAAAGGAAAGCGCATAGCATTGATAGGAGAGAGTGGCAGCGGTAAAAGCACCCTGCTGTCTTTATTAAGAGGGTTATACGATCCGCAGGATGGTATGCAGCTGCTGGTTGATGGTAAACCGTATTCATTAGCCACCATCAATGAAACGGTAACCCTGTTTCCGCAGGAGCCGGAAATATTCGAGAATACCATTGCATATAATATAACACTTGGCTTACCCTTTACCGATGAAGAGATCATGGCTGTTAGTGAAAGTGCTCATTTTACCGACGTAATTCATCAACTACCTAACGGCCTTGGATCGGATATCAGGGAAAAAGGTGTTAACCTCTCGGGCGGACAAAAACAACGCCTGGCGCTGGCCCGTGGTATACTGGCTGCCCGCGAAAGCGAAGTGGTGTTGCTTGATGAGCCCACCAGCAGCGTAGATCCTAAAACGGAAGCCATGATCTATCAAAAGATGTTCACTGCTTTTAAAGACAAGGCGATCATTTCATCGATGCACCGACTGCATTTATTAAGTCAGTTCGACTATGTATATGTATTGAAACAGGGAAGAGTAGTGGCCGAAGGATCGTTTACTTACCTGCGTGAACATAATCCCATCTTTCAGGAGCTATGGCGGCACCAGGAGCATACATCCGTTAAATAAAAATCCCTATCTTCCCACTGGTCAAAACTGATTCAGCATATATATGATAGCCACAGACGTTTGCATTATTGGTGCCGGACCGGCAGGGGCCGCCGCTGCTTTACAGTTGCAGCAATTGAATATTCCCTGCGTGGTAGTTGACAAAGCTGTATTCCCCCGCGACAAGATCTGTGGCGATGGCCTGAGCGGTAAAGTACTTACTGCCTTAAATCGCATCGATAAAAGCATTGGCGATCGTCTTTGCCGGTTCCCCGCAAAAGAAGGGAGTTGGGGTGTTACCTTTTCTGCCCCCAGCCGCGATTCGCTCGATATTGCTTACCAGCCCGATTATAACAGCCATACAAAAAGCGGCATTCCCGCCGGTTTTGTTTGCAAACGAATAGACTTCGATAACTTCCTGGTTGAAGAAATGAAACGATGCGCCGGCATTCAGTTATTTCAGGGCCAGGCTGTAGATAAGTATAGCTTGCAGCATGACGGCTATCTGCTCTCCAGTGCCGACGGTTCTTTTTCAGTAAAAGCAAAACTGGTGATCGTTGCCAATGGCGCCCATTCTTCTTTTACCAAAGAAACAGCCAACATACATATGGAGCCGCAGCATTACTGCGCGGGCATCAGGGCTTACTACAAAGGCGTTACAGGATTAAGCCCCGATGGATTTATTGAATTACATTTTCTTCGCTCACTGCTGCCCGGTTATTTCTGGATCTTTCCCTTGCCCAATGGCGAAGCCAATGTAGGCATCAGCATATTAAGTTCAGTGGTACGTAAACGGAAAATGAACCTGAAGAAAATGCTGCAGGAGGTAATTGCGAACGACCTTGTAATGAAGAAGCGGTTTAAAAATGCAACCGTAGTAAGTGCTATTGAAGGGTTTGGTTTACCGCTTGGAAGCAAAAGACGTGTGCTTTCTGGTGACCGCTTTATGCTAACCGGCGACGCGGCTTATCTCATTGATCCTTTTACGGGCGAAGGTATTGGCAATGCCTTATATTCGGGCCGTATAGCTGCACAACAGTCCGCTGCCTGTTTAAAGGCAAATAATTTTTCTGCCGCTGTCATGAAAGCGTATGATGATGAGGTATACAGGATACTGGGTCCCGAACTACGCTTAAGCACCAGGCTGCAACGGCTGGCCAATAATACCTGGTTGTTTAATTTCTTAATGAAAACAGCTATGCGCAACAAACAATTACGCGAGTTAATGTCGTGTATGTTCTATGAAATAGATCTGCGAAAAAAGCTGGCGCAGCCTTCGTTTTATGTTAAGATGTTATTGAACAGGTAAGCATTCAACCAGCCCTACGGGGCGCCATTCAAATTGTGCTGGTTGAATACTTCTTTGGTAATTAAGCGAACGTTTTCTGTAAGCTCAGAAAGCGTACAACTAAGTATATTGATATTTACGGGTAGTTCGTTCACCGTCTCCATCAGTTCGAGGCATAACATATTTTGCCCATTCACTTCTTTATCACCTTTAAGCCGGGCAAAAAGCCGGTAAGCGGCTTCGCGGTCATTGCCAATTTCAAAACGGCCATAAGTTTCGGGCCCGGTTGGTGTGGCAATATGACAAATGATATAAAAGTTAGTTTGCATACTGATGTGCTTTTGTAATTACGACCTGATCTCTCTTCTCATGAACCAGTAATACGCCAGCGCAAAACAAACAGTGGTGGCTGCAATTAAACCGGTTAATTGTGGCCATACGATCATTATACTTTCCCTGAATGACAGTGGAGTGGGTATAGCGCCCGCCATTTGTTCCACCGTAAGCGCTCCCAGGCTGCGCACAGCCGGCATCAATAATACCGTGGTGGCGTCAGTGTATAACTGTCCCGGCGAAATTCTTAGCAGATCGAGGATCAGATTATTATAATAAAGAATGTCCTCTTGCAAAAGAAATGCCGGGTCGGGAAGAAAGGCTTTCACGATCATATTCACCACAATTTTGTAAAATATGGTGAAGAACAGCCAAATGCCAATGGCCGTAAGCGCCGATGTGGTAGCCTGTTTAAATTTCACTGAAAGCAGAATGGAAAGGCTCAGCCAGAAACCAACGTATAACACGGTAAGCAGCGTGAACGCAAGTATGCGCAGCAGTTCTACCCACTCAATCATTACACCGGTTATTAGTAAACCGCCGCCGATCATTAGCAACGCAAGCGAAAGGAATAGGGTGGTAATAACAATGAGCGGACTAATAAATTTTGCCAGCAGAAAATTGTCGCGGTAAATGGGTTGCGCCAGCAAACGGATTAATGTTCCATTTTGTTGCTCAGCGTTTACCGCATCGAACCCCAAGCCAATACCTAAAATGGCGCCTAAAAAGCTCATGAAGATGTGGAACGACGGCAGAGAACCATCGGTTGTTGTAAGTATTTTTAAATACAGCAGAAACCGTTCCGGTTCATTAACGCCTGCGCCGGGTTTTATATTGGCGAGCGACACATACATCGACGCTATGAACGTAAGTACTATCAATGCCAATAGTACTATAAACCGCCAGCTTCGCACCTGGTCGGCAATTTCTTTTCTTACCATTATGCCAAACGGAGAAGCTGGTCGTTCAACCGCAATCGGATTAATTTTGATTTTTCTTAAAAAAAGACCTTTGAAATATATTGCCGGATTTTCCATTGGTTTCTTTTTCAGTTACATTGATTTCAAAATAGCGTTGATAGATCTCTTCAAGTCCATACTCTTTCTGTTGAACATTAATAATATCAAAATCATGTGCAACAAAAAAGCGTACAAACGACGGCGTAAGGCCCGGTGTGCCAGTTATTTCAATGCCATTGTTTGTGAATTCAACCGAGCTAACTCCTTCTGTGTTCAGCAATTCCTGTCTGTGCGCATCGGTAAGTCGTGAATGATCGGCAAAGGAAAAATTAACCAGCTGCGATTCTCCCGATACCTGGTGCGAAAGCCGGGAAATATGATCATTGGCCAGCAATTTACCTTCTACAAAAATGCCCACCCGGTCGCAAACCTGTTGCACCTGGTTCAGGTGGTGCGATGATAATAATACCGTGATATTTTGTTGCCGGCTTAACTGCCTTATAAGTGCAAGGAATTCTTTCACGCCGCTGGGATCGATGCCATTGGTTGGTTCATCGAGAATAATTACTTCAGGTTGTTTTATAAGTACCTCGGCAAGGCCCAGCCGTTGTTTCATACCACGTGAGTAGGTGCCGGCCTTTTTATGCATCGCATTTTCCAACCCCACCATTTTCATCATTTCTACGGCCCGGTCGCGTACCTGTGTTTCCTGAAGGCCATTTAGCCTGGCAATATATATAAGGTTGTCGAGCGCATTCATGCCATCATAAAAACCCATATTGTCGGGCATGTAGCCAACCTTTCGTTTAACAGCAACGGGATTGCTGGTTGCGTTGACACCACAAACTGTAACGGAGCCGGCTGTAGGCTCAGTAAGCCCAAGCATCATTAAGATAGTAGTGGTTTTGCCGGCGCCATTTGGTCCAAGAAGGCCATAGATCTCTCCTTTCCCAATGGTGAGATTGAGATTGTTTACAGCCTTTAAAGAACCATACACTTTGGTCAACCCTATTAATTCAATGACAGGATTTTCCATACTGATAGTTTCTTATCTTCTACCGTATTTTCTAATTAATACATACACCATTCCAACTGCCAGCAGGATCACTGTTATACCCAGCCAGCCTGCCAGCCACGAGGTGGTTACAGTTAGCCTGTGCGTTGATTCGGCAGTAGCGTTGTTGTTCTTAACAGTGAATTTGGTAAGGTAGTCGCCGGCAATCGTTTTGTCGGGTACATTTAAATTGGCCACCACATTGATTGAGCTGCCGGGATCGAGCCGTTCAATTTTTGCCGGCTCAAATGATACATTCCAGTTGGTAGGTGTTTGTGCAGCAAGCTCAAGATTATCGAGTGGCAGGGAGCCCTCGTTCTTAAGCGATAAATAAATAGGCTTGCGGCTGCCTTCGGTAACTTCCTCGCTAAGCAATCCGTTTGGCGTAGTAAGCTCTATGGTGTAAGAACCTTTTACAACAGCCTCCAGGTTAAGTTCAAGCGAACTTCCATCAGATAAAGCTACAACTGGTATAGCGTATTTACCTGGTTTTACGGAAGGCGAAGGAGTAAGCTCAATTGAAACATCCTGTGATTTGTTTGAATCGAGTTTAAATGAAGTAACCTGCATGCCATCAACTCTGAATACGCTGTTCCAGCCGGCGGGCGTCCTGGCTTGTAATTCATAAATGGCCGAACGGTTTTGGCCGTTAAAAAGCGAAGCGGTGAAACGGAATGTTTCTTTGGCTGTGGCTTCCAGGTTCATAAGCCGTGCAGAAAAACTTGAGCTTCTGGCAGGACCTGAATTGCCGGGAGCAGCCTGGGTTAGTAAAGAAAGGGTTGAAAAAAACAGAACTACAAAAAAACGGGGGCTAAGTCCACGGGCTTCAATTCGCCGTGTTTGACGATGTAGCGCTAACATAAGATTAACAAACAGGTTTTAATTATTTATTAATAGAATAAAAGCGCCTTGAAAAAGGCAAGCTAAATTAATAAAGAGAAATAATTTCTTCCAAATGAAATTGAAAAAAAATTTTAAGAACAGATTAAACTGCATTGGCCAGCCGGTGCTGCTTGCGATAATTGTCGGGCGTAATACCTGTCATTTTTTTAAAGATGCGCGAAAAATGCGGCAGGCTGCTAAAGCCGGTTTGGGTGGCAATTTCTGCATACATCATATTGGTAGTGGCAATTAAATACTGCGCCCGCTCAATGCGCTTTGCATGAATATATTGCAGCGGTCTTTCTCCCGTAAATTGTAAAAATACCCTCGAAAAATAATCATGGTTCTGATTGGCGCGTTGTGCCAGCTGGGCAATGGTCAACGCCTCATTCAAATGCAATTGAATATAACTCATGGCATCCAGCACCTTTGAAGGAATGGCTTCCTCGCTCTTAGTGGAACTGCTGGCCGGCAAAAAGCGCGACAGTAATTGTAATAGGATGCCCTGTGTTTCCATATAGGCAGCATCGCTGGTGCGATTGTTCAACTCTTCATATTCGCGGTAATATTCATTCTTTTCATATACTTTGGGATTGTCTGACCGGTTGATGCCTCGGCCGGGATTTATTTGCAGCATTCGTTTGAAGTTTGCGGCATCTATATCGCCGGCCTGTACTTTCATTAATGTACGATGATGCTGGAAAAGCGAAAGGCCATCGGGCGACTCTTCAAAGAATTGAATAAAATACTGGCTCAAATGCGCGTTGCAATGCAAATTGCATAGGGTATAACTGGGAATAAGATACAAATGCCCGGGTTCCAGCTTAAGGTTGATCTGGCTGTTCGAAACGGATCCTTCACCTTCATCGATGTAATAAAGCCGATAATAAGGACTGATCACATTCTTGTAATTCCATTTAGAGGTGAGGTGCACATGATCGATGTGCAGCAGGGAAAATGAATGTTTTAACAATCTCCGGTTCATCATGATGGCAGCTTGAACTGCAAAGAAAAGGTCGGATTCGTATAAAACAAAGTCTTATTTTTTACAGGAAGAAAATACCTGGGCGGCCTACATTTGTTGATCAACGATTAAAATTAATAATATCTGATGAGCGAGATCAAATTGCCAAAAGTGGTGGTGGGCACCAGCGGGTTGGGAAACCTGTATGTGGCTTTACCGGAGGCCGATAAATGCGCTATTGTAGGTGAATGGATAAAGTATTCCGGCAAACCGGCCGTGTTCGACAGTGCCGGTAAATATGGCGCCGGCCAGTCGCTGGAGTCGTTGGGAAATTGTTTGCGCCAGCTACAGGTAAAACCAGCGGATGTATTGATCAGTAATAAACTGGGCTGGTACCGCATCCCCCTCACCGGCCCCGAACCAACATTTGAGCCTGGCGTGTGGAAGGATATTAAACATGATGCAGAACAGCGGATCAGCTATGAAGGAATTTTACAATGTTACGAACAGGGCAATGAATTGCTGAACGGTTATCATGCAGAACTGGTATCGGTACACGATCCGGATGAATACCTGGCCGCTGCAAAAGATAGTACAGACCGTGCTCAACGGTTTGAAAATGTAAAAGAAGCTTACCGTGCTTTGTTTGAATTAAAAGCTGCCGGTAAAGTAAAAGCAGTGGGCGTGGGCGCCAAAACCTGGACGGTCATAAAAGAGATCACCGACCAGGTGCGGCTCGACTGGGTTATGATAGCCAACAGTATGACCCTGCATTCGCACCCGGCCGACCTGTTGCAATACATGCAACAATTAAAGGATAAGGGTACACTTATTATTAACTCGGCCGTTTTTAACGGCGGCTTTTTAACCGGGGGTGATTTTTACAATTATAAACCGGTTACAGCAGGTAACCCAAAGGACGATGCCTTATTGCAATGGCGTAAAGACTTCTTTGCCCTTTGCGAAGCATATGGTGTTGAACCAGCTCATGCCTGTATTCAGTTTGGTATAAATGGTCCTGGTGTAACCAGTATTGCATTAAGCACCAGCCGGCCACAGAAAGTAAAAGGCAATGTTGATATGGCAACTACGCCCATGCCTGCCGGTTTTTGGGCTGAAGCAAAAAAACGCCTCCACCTCGATGGGCTGTTTGCCCCCCTTATTTGACAGATCACACCGCCATAGTTTCATAGTAAGGTAAATACATTTGATCAGGCCAGGTTTTTCCTGGCCTGATCTGCTATTACCATAACTATTAAATACTAACGATTATGAAAAAGAACATGGTTCTTAGCTGGCTTTTCTTTTCTCTTTCCCTGTTTGCCGGGTACAATGCAACGGCACAGGCATTTGTTCACCCCGGCTTATTACACACCGAAGCCGACTTTGCCCGCATGCGTGCTAAAGTAAATGCCAACGCCCAGCCCTGGAAGGGCAGCTGGGACCTGCTGGTGGCCAATAGTCATTCGCAGTTAGGATATGTAGCACGCCCCACCGATACGGTTATAAGAGGCGGTACCGGGCAAAACTACCCGCAGCTGTACAATGATATTGCAGCTGCGTATCAATGCGCACTGCGCTGGAAGATCTCGGGCGATGTGGCTTATGCCAATAAAAGCATCGATATCATGAACCAGTGGTCGGCCACGCTGCAACATGTAACCGGCAATGCCGATCGCTTTTTGGCGGCCGGTATTTATGGTTACCAGTTTGCCAATGCAGCGGAGATCATGCGTACTTACAGTGGTTGGGCCGCTGCTGATTTCACCCGCTTTAAGAATATGATGTTGAATGAATTTTATCCGCTATGTGAAGACTTTCTTACCAACCACAACACGGCCTGTATTACCAATTATTGGGCTAACTGGGACCAGTGTAATATGGCCGCCATACTGGCTATTGGTGTTTTGTGCGATCGCCGCGACCTGTACAATCGCGCTATCAATTATTTTAAAACAGGTGCAGGTAATGGCGCTATTACAAAAACAGTATGGTACCTGCATTCATCTACATTAGGCCAGTGGCAGGAGAGTGGCCGTGACCAGGGACACTGTACCCTGGGCATTGGGTTAATGGCTTCCTTTTGTGAAATGGCCTGGAACCAGGGCGACGATATGTACGGGTACGATAGCAATCGCTTTATGAAAGGAGCAGAATACGTAGCCCAATATAATACCGGCAATACAGTCCCATACACCACTTATACCTGGGGAACGGGTCAGAATTGTGCGCAAATGTCGCAAACAGTTATTTCTGACGCCAGCAGGGGGAATATTCGTCCGGTTTGGGAAATGGTATATAATCATTACGCCAATCGCATGGGATTATCGGTACCTGGTATAGCTGCATATGCAACATTGCATCGCCCCGAAGGCGGTGGCGGCAATTATGGCACTGCCAGCGGTGGTTACGATCAGCTGGGTTTTGGTACGCTTACTTTTACCCGCGATGCGTTTGTGCCCAATACCGTAAGCAATGGAACATACAAGATCTTTGCCCGCCACAGCGGCAAAGCGCTCGATGTATTGAACAACGGAACCGCCAACGGCAGCAATGTGCAACAATATGCCAACAATACCTGTGTATGTCAGAACTGGACGTTGGCGCACCAGGGCAATGGCATCTACAGCGTAACGGGTGTTGGCAGCGGCAAAATGTTGGAGGTAACCAGTAATTCAACAGCCGATGGCGCCAATGTACAAATATGGACAAGTAACAATGGCAACAACCAGCGATTTACTTTTCTGCCTGCCGGCGATGGGTATTTTCGCATCAATGCCGTGCATAGTGGTAAATGCGTTGATGTTAACGGCAGCTCAACAGCCGATGGCGCCAACGTACAACAATGGACTTATTTGGCCGGCGCCAACCAGCAATGGCGGCTTGTGCCCGTAACAACGGCAAGAATGGAAACCTCCGCTGCACCACAGGTGGATATAAGTAATATTGTAGTTATAACACCTAACCCTGCTAATGAAAAGCTGACTGTTTATTTTCGCGATAAAGCCACCATCAAAATGTTCAATGCAAAAGGGCAACAGGTATATTCGAATACTGCAAAGGGAAACCAGCAAACCATAGATATAAGCAAATTCTCAAAAGGCTCATATTTTATAAAAGTGAGCATGGGTAAAGAAAATGTTGTTAAGACAATAATTAAAGAATAAATCACAAATCTCAAGTTCCAGGATCCAAAGAAGAAATCACAAACTTTAAATCACAAGCACCAAATAAATCCCAAATCACAAACAAATTCCAAATCATAAACTATCTATTGTATTCATTTGGAGCTTGGAACTTGGATTTTGGATTTTTTTGATTCTTTATTTGGTGCCTGGGTTTTGGATTTTATTTGGATCTTGGAATTTGGTTCTTGGATTTTTTTTTAAAGTAATTGCCTGATTTTGAAAATGTTCACTTTGCTAAACTGTTAAGTAAACAAAAAACACGATTACACGAGCAGCAAGATTTGTACTTTTATATGGAAACCAAAATCTGAACTGAACGTTGCTGCTTTGTTTGCTGTATGAAAACAGGAATTGTAAGAACGATTGCTCTGTCGCTACTGCTTTTTAATCTGTTCAAACCCTCGTTTGCTGCGGATTATCCTATTACCTCCTGGCTGGGAATAGAACAGGGGCTCTCAAACAATTCGGTGCGTTGTATTTACCAGGATAAGAAAGGATTTTTATGGTTTGGCACTTACGATGGCCTCAACCGGTACGACGCTTATACCTTCAAAGTTTTTCGAAATAATTTCAACAACACTTCTTCATTACCCAATAACTTCATCAATGCCATTGATGAAGATAATAATGGCAATATATGGGTGGCCACCCGCCAGGGTGTGGCCGTTTATCACCCCCTCGCCAACAATTTTACACCAATATATTATAAGGCGGGCAACAATACGCCAGTTAAGTTAACATCGGTTATCCGCGATATTGAAAGAGATGGGAATGGCAATATGCTGATCGGCACTATTGATATGGGTGTGGTATTTTGTGCAGCAGGCGACAGCGTGGGTGTTCGCCTGGCGACCGACGCACAGGCTGCCGGTGAAAACCTGGAGATAGCATCAATAAAAAAGGGAGCAGATAAAACCGTATGGGTGTTTATCAGGGGCAAAGGATTGTATCGGTTTGATGACACGGTTAAACGGTTGCGCCTTGTAAATGCAACAACGACCAATGCCAGTTGCCTGGAGATCAAAGAGGATAACATCTGGGTGGGAAGCAGCAGGGGCATGTACCGCTATAACATAAAACAGAATATATACGACAAGTATTATAATGAACAGAATGGATTAAGCCAAAACGACGTAGTCAGTGTCACTGCCTCCGGGAATAACAAATTGTGGATTGCCACCAATGCCGGTATTACAGTAATGGATATAACAAAAGACCAGGAATTACAATACCTGCAAGCCGGCAGGCAACGAAATTCTTTGAACAGTAACACAATCACTTCTATTCTGGAAGACCGTGATGGCAGAATGTGGATCGGCAGTCTGCGCGGTGGTATCAATATCATTGATAACAAAAAACACTTATTCGGAAAAGTTGATGCAGATCCCCTGGCTGCCAATACGCTCATCAGTAATTTTGTGTATACTTTTTATGAAGAACCCGATGGCAAATTATGGATTGGCACAGATGGTAATGGGTTAAGCATTTGGGACCGTAAGGCCAATACATTCAGGAATTACCAGCATAACCCCGCCGATGCGAATTCTTTAAATAATGATTACATTACCCATATCACCGGCGATTATCAAAATAATATCTGGATTGCTACTTACAGGGGAGGCGGGGTGAGCCGGTATAACAGAGCGGCTGACAATTTTGAACATTTTAGATTTGTGCAAACATCGCCTTACCGCGAATTCGTGAATGGGCTCACCTATACTTTACTTGAAGATAAACGTAAAAGATTATGGAGCGGCACATTGCAATATGGACTTTTTTTATTGAA
This sequence comes from Niastella sp. OAS944, assembly GCA_024809215.1. Classification (GTDB taxonomy): domain Bacteria; phylum Bacteroidota; class Bacteroidia; order Chitinophagales; family Chitinophagaceae; genus Niastella. The sequence goes on from JANUBW010000006.1 coordinate 316,321, forward strand.
CCGCCAGACAAATAGATTCGAATTGTTCGATGAGAAGCTGAAAGACCTGTTTTTGCTTAGCGAAGACAATAAGGGCCTCCTGTGGGGCGGCTCATTATCACAGTTGATAGCAATCGATACGATCAATAAACAACACCGTTTTTATAACATTGGCAATCCCGTACGATCGTTGTTGGAAGATAAGGCTGGCAATTTTTGGGTTGGCACCGAAGGTGGCGGTCTGTTGTTGTTCGATCGTAAAAGCGGCGCAATTGTTACCCGGTATACCACAGACGATGGCTTGTGCAGTAACTCTGTATTGAATATACTCGACGATAAACTTGGCAATTTATGGATCAGCACCTTTAATGGTATCTCTAAATTCAATATAAAAGACCGCGCGTTTACCAATTATTACCAGAACGACGGGTTGCAAAGCAACCAGTTCAATTATAATGCAGCCATTGCCTTACAAACGGGCGAATTGGTGTTTGGCGGCATAAAGGGATTTAATATTTTTTATCCCGCCAATATTGTTGAACAAAAACATACGCGGGCCATTTTGTTCACTGATATCAGGATCAATAACACACCCATTGAACAGGAGAATTCTGTTATTGAAAAAAGTACAGGCAATAGCATTGAGGTCATTAAAGTGCCTTTTGATAAGGCCATTCTTTCATTTGAATTTGCTTCCCTTGAATATTCGGCCCCCGATAAAATGCAATACGCTTATTTTCTCGAAGGGTGGGACAGGGGTTGGAACTATGCCAACAATGCACGCACGGCTGCATATACGCATCTTTCGGAGGGTTCTTATACTTTGCGGGTAAAAAGCACCAGCACGCCAGGGAAATGGGAGGGAAGTGAATTGCAATTAAAGATCATTGTGCTGCCACCATGGTACCGCAGTGTTTGGGCTTATATTTTATATGTTGTTGTTGCCGGTGCAATTGTATATATCTATAACCGGTACCGTATAAAACAAACACGTTTGCAATACGAAGTAAAGATCACCAACCTGAAGCTGGAAAAGGAAAAAGCCGACCGGGAGCGGGAACATGTTCAGCAGGAAGCCGACCGTATGTTGAATGAAAAGAAGATCACTTACTTCACCACTATTGCCCATGAATTCAGAACACCCCTGACATTGATCATCAATCCGCTTAAAGACCTGTTTAATAAGCGCGTAGAGGCACAGTCAAAACCCGATAGTGAATTAGGTATTGTTTACCGTAATGCCCGGCGAATGTTAAGTTTGGCCGATCAGCTGTTGTTGTTCCGCAAGGCGGAAAGCGGTATGGATACTATTAAGCCAACAAAACTGAATTTGCATCACCTGGCCTGGGATGTTTACCTGTGTTTTGTACAGCAGGCCCGGTTGCAAAATATCAGCTACACTTTTACCTGTGCAAACGAAACATTGGAAATTTATGCCGATCGCGAAAAACTGGAGATCATTATTTATAACCTGTTGTCGAATGCTTTTAAGTATACGCCCGTTAACGGGGCTATTGCATTTACTGTAATTGAACAGGAAGGAAATATTCTTATTACAATAGCCGATACCGGCGCTGGTATTCCCAATCAAACCGGCGATAAACTGTTTGAACAGTTTTACCAGGCTGAACGTACCATTACGGGATCAAAAGCTGGTTTTGGTATCGGGCTGTTCCTTGTAAAGCATTTTACCGATCAACATAAGGGTAAAATTACTTATAACAGCGAGGAAGGGAAGGGCGCTACTTTTTTTCTCTCCCTATTAAAAGGGGCCGATCATTTTGCGGGCATACCTATTACTGAAGTTAATGAATCGGGCCCTGTGTTTTTACAGGCATTGAAACACGATCCCGTTGTTGAAGAAGTAAAACCCGAAGAAGATAAGTTGCCCGTGGCGGATGTGGTTACCGACAAACAAACCATATTGCTGATCGATGACGATGAACAAATAAGGAATTACCTGGCTCAGCTGTTCAAAGATACTTACATTATACACCAGGCTGCCAGTGGGGTTGAAGGACTGAAGGCCGCTCAAACCTGGCTGCCCGATTGTATTATTTCCGATGTGCATATGCAGGAAATGAACGGCATTGAATTATGTAAACAAATAAAAGAAAACGAAAGCCTCAATCATATACCGGTAATATTATTGACCGCCAGCACCTCCGATGACATTAAATTGAAAGGAGTAGAAGGCGGTGCCGATGATTACATTACCAAACCTTTTGATAATAAATTGTTGCAGGCCCGAATTACCAGTTTGCTCAAAAGCCGCAACACGCTGCAGCGATATTTTTATAATGAGATCACGCTTAATAAGAACAACCAGCGGATATCGCAGGAGTATAAAGAGTTTCTGGAGAAATGTATAGCCATTGTAGAAAGCCATCTCGATGACGAGTCCTTTAGCGTAAAAACGCTGATGGCTGAAATGGGCATGAGCCATTCGAACCTGTTTCGCAAGGTGAAGTCGGTATCGGGCCAGTCGGTAAATATCTTTATCCGCTTTATTCGTTTACGTAAGGCGGCGGAAATGTTTATCAATACAAATTATAATGTGAATGAAACCGCCGTAATGGTAGGCATAAATGATATTAAATACTTTCGCGAACAGTTTAATAAGCTGTTTGGAATGAATCCCTCAGAATATATCAGGCGCTACAGGAAAGTTCATGGTAAAGGCTATACGGTTGACAGTAAATTAAAGGAGTAATTGACCAATTTACCCCCTTTTTTAGGCATTTACCCCCCACATAGGTGTTTGTTAGCACAGTTACTTTTACACAGTTAAAGCCTTTTTGTAACATATACTGCTAACAAAACTCGATTGCTTATGATTGCCTGTAAACCCCCGGACAAGGTTTTTCCTTTTTCCACAACCTTGACCATTTTCCTGTTTACCTGTATGGTTTTATCCCTTTCTTCACAGGCTCAGGAGGCAGACACCATTCAGGTGTTGCCAAAGACCCCGCCTTTATTAAAAGTGGCCGACGAAGAACCCCTCTTATTTGGGATACAAAAGAAAAGCCGGTTGCTTCAATCAACTGCCACAGTGTACACAGATCAGTTGGCTACCACGCCTAACCCACAGTTCATGCAGGCCCTGCCAGGCAGACTGCCGGGTTTGAACATCCGTTCTTTCGGCATCGGCCCTGGGCTCGACGGAAACGGTACAACCTTTGATGTTCGCGGCGCCCGGGCGCAGGTAATCCTGATTGATGGCGTTGAGCGCGGGTACATGTCTATTGATCCGGAGCAGATTGAATCCATTACTTTATTGAAAGATGCGATGTCAACGGTAATGTTTGGCCAACGTTCTTCCTATGGGATCATATCTGTGAAAACGAAAAAAGGTGATGTGGGCAAACCGCGTATTTCTTTTACTGCGCAATCTGGTTTTGAAACACCTACTGCATTGCCCAAACCCCTGCCCGCCTGGCAAAATGCAACGCTGTATAATGAAGCCCAGCAAAATGACGTGGGGCAAACGACTTATACCCAGGCCCAAATTGATGCTTACCGCAACCAGACGGATCCTTATACTTACCCCGATGTGAACTGGTACAAAACGGTCTTAAAAAAGAACGCCCCCATCAGCCGGTATAATTTAAATGTTCAGGGCAGTGGTAGAGGTTTCCGTTATTTTGTTGACCTCGATAAACTCAGCGAAAAAGGGTTGTTGAAAACCGATGATAACAATCCTTATAATACCAATGTACAGTTAGACAGATACATCCTGCGTTCGAACCTGGGTGCACAAGTAACACCCACCACTTTTGTTCAACTCAACCTGTTTGGCCGTTTTCAGCGGTATAACCAACCGGGCGGCGGTGCAGCGGGCATCATGCTTTCCCTGCTCACTACACCACAGAATGCATACCCGGTTTATAATCCAAACGGCAGCTATGGTGGAACGAGTACGTTCGGTGAAAATGCAAACATCTATGGCCAGGGCGTATCGCGCGGATACATGTTCCAGGACGTGCGCGATATTGCTGTTGACCTGGAAGCAACGCAGAAACTGGATGTACTGGCAAAAGGATTGTACATTAAAGTAAAGGCCTCCAACAACAACACCGCCTACTTTACAACTACCCGCGCCAAGGCATTTGAAACCTACCAGTATACTAACAATAACTATATAAAGTTTGGTAATACCACTGAACAAACAACCAGTGGCGGCGCCGGTGAAAGATCGCGCATTGTATATATGGAAGGCGCTGTTGGCTACAACCGAACATTCGGCAAACATGCCCTTGAAGCACTGGCGGTAGCTAACCAGCAAAGCAGGCTTGCATTCAATTCAACCAACCTTCCTGAAAATTATACTGCCTACGCAGGCAAATTGAATTATGCCTACGATGAAAAATATGTTATAGAAGGAGCGGTAAGTTACGGCGGTTATAACTGGGTAACACCTGCCAAACGCTGGGCAACTTATTGGGCGGCCGGTTTGGGCTGGAATATGCACAATGAACGTTTCGTAAAAGACAACCTGCCATTTATCAGCAACCTGAAGCTCCGCGCCAATTATGGGTTAACAGGGCAGGTGAATGCCGGTTACTTCTCTTACATTCAAACCTATTATAATAACCTTACCAACACGAATAATGCAGTGGCATACTGGTATGGGCCCGGTTCTTCTTTAGAAAGAAGTACGGGTGAGAATGCGATTGCCAATCCCAACCTGGGTCCGGAAAAAGCAAAGAAACTGAATGCCGGTGTTGACCTTGGTTTTTTCAATAACAAGCTTACGCTTACCGCCGACTATTTCTATAATAAGTTCTATGATCTTGTTGCCCAGCCTACCATGACAACCAGTGTTTTTGGCGCCACTTATCCCATGACCAACTATCAAAAGTTCAATTATTATGGTGGTGAAATAATGGCTACCTGGCAGGATCAACGAAAAGATTTCGCTTACTATATATCCGGCAACCTCTCAATGGTGCAAAGCAAAGTGGTGTATAATGGCGAACTGCCCAAGCAATACGATTACCAGGTGCTTACCGGCAAACCGGTTGGTTTGTTATATGGTTATACTGCTACCGGGTTGTTTAAAAGTAATGACGAGATCAATGATCCGGCAACAGCTGTTTTACCGGCTGCGCCAAAATCTACTCCGCAGGTACCCGGTCCTTTACGCCCCGGTGATATCCGTTACCTCGATCGTAATGAAGATGGAGTTATAGATGAAAATGACAAATCGGGCATTGGTAACGGCAAGCCGGGCATTGCCTTTGGCGGTAATATTGGATTCCGGTTCAAAGGATTTGACTTCAATGCGTTGGTGCAGGGCACCATTAACCGCCAGTCGTACATCGCTGGTGATTTCATGAATGGTTTTGGCAATAGCGGAAATTATACGGCCTATGAATACAATCTCGGCCGGTTTACCCAGGCAACAGCCGAAACGGCCACCCAGCCGCGGGTATGGTTAGGCGCTAACACCAATAATTCTCAAACCTCCAGTTTCTGGTTGTACGATAATGATTTTGTGCGCCTGAAAAATGTGGAAGTAGGTTATACAATACCTCAAAAGCTTACACGCCGCATTGGTGGTTCCTCTGTGCGCTTTTTTGCCAATGGCCTGAATTTACTTACCTGGGCAGAGATCTATAAAGTAAGAAAGGACCTCGATCCGGAATCCTGGGGCTCTGTTTATCCGGTTATGAAAGTGTTCAATTTCGGTATCAATGTCAAATTTTAAACTGCCAATGCTTAGTAGTATGAAAAAATACAATTATTTACTGTTTAGTATAATACTGGTGACAGTGGCAGCTACTTCCTGCAAAAAAGCATTTGAAGACAAGCCGCTGGAATTACTTACAAACGAATATATTTTTGATCCTAATGATCCCACAGGCGATCAGGCCAGTAAGTGGGTTACTTATATTTACTCAAGAATTCAAACGGGTTATTCACGTTACAACAGTGCACCGCTGGAATCTATCTCAGATGATGCAGTACCCACTGCTGTTGGGAACGGTAACTGGAATGTGATCCGTGGTGGTTACAGTCCCATTTCTCCTTTTGATGATAACTGGAGCAACTGTTATAATGCCATCCGGGAGGCGAATGTATATCTCAATAATTACCAAACGGTGCCATGGGCCGATTCGTCGCGCAAAGTGTGGTTTGCCAATGAAGCACGAGCTTTGCGCGCTTATTTTTATTATGAATTGGTGAAGCGGTATGGCGGCGTGCCACTGGTAGGCGATAAGGTATATAACCCCAACGACGCCGATCTTACCAACCTGCAACGCAACAGCTTCGAAGAATGCATCAATTATATTGTAAGCGAGTTGGATATTGTAAAAGACAGTTTACGTTCCGACGCTTCACTGGCTAACCGTACCACTGATCCTGATTTTGGAAGAATGCGTAAAAGCGTGGTGCTGGCCATTAAGGCAAAGGCCCTGCTGCTGGCAGCCAGTCCGTTGTTCAATCCATCGGCTACGCCGAATCGCCCTTACACCGGTTATTCATCCTATAGTGCCGAGCGCTGGAAAGCGGCTGCCGATGCGGCTAAAGCGGTTATGGACCTGGGTATTTACGACCTGGAAGCCAATCCGTATACGCTCGTGCTGCAACGGGCCAACAAGGAACACATCTTTTTCAAGATGAGCGATTCCCGTGTTTCAAATACATATGCCTATTACATGTCCCCGGTAGGCTACACGATTTCTAACACCAAAAGCGAAGGGCGGGTAAGCCCCACCCAGGAGTTTGTAGATGCGTTCCCGATGAAAAATGGTAAACCCATTACCGATCCAACTTCAGGTTACAATCCAGCTGCGCCGTATGCGGGCCGTGATCCACGCCTGGAAAGAACGGTGTTCTATAATGGAGCAAAATGGTTGCAACGGCCTGTAGAAACATTTGAAGGAGGGAAAGATAAGCCCAACAATGCTATCATAGCAAAGGATCAAACCCAAACAGGTTATTATGCCAAAAAGTTCTGCGCAAACGATAGCAGCAGCGCCAACTATACAAATACGTTGTACCGCGATAATGGATTCGTACCTGCCTGGGGTATCATCCGCTACGCCGATATACTGTTAATGTATGCCGAAGCTATGAACGAATATGCCGGGCCGGTAGCATCGGTGTACAGCGCCGTGGAAAAGATCAGGCAACGTGCAGGACTGTCACCGTATACGCTTACACCCGGGTTGTCACAATCGCAAATGCGGGATGTTATAAGGAATGAACGCCGGCTTGAGCTCGCGTTTGAAGAACAACGCTTCTGGGATATTCGCCGTTGGAAAATTGCGAAAGCCGTTTATGGAACCACGTTGCATGGCGTAACCATTACAAAGAATACCGATGGAACGTTCACCTACACGCCGAAAGATGTAGCAACGCCTTATTTCTCCGATGCCATGTACCTGTTCCCGATCGCCATCAAAGAAACCCAGGTGAACCCGGGTATCGAACAAAATCCCGGGTACTAAAATCATTCACCTCAAACTCATTAACATGCGCGTACGATTATATATACTGTTAATGCTCCTGCTACCAGGCACAGCCGGTTTGCTTGCGCAAAGCAGAAAGGTGACCGGTGTGGTCACCAGCGATAAAAAGCAGCCCGTTGGCGGAGCTACGATCACAGATCTGAATAACGAAAAGAATACAACCATCGCCGATGAGAACGGCCGCTTCGCCATACAAATGAATGGCAACATGCTAACGGTGAGCAACGTGGGGTATTTGACCCAAACCGTTCAGATTAGTAACAGCAACGAGGTTTTTGTGCGGCTGGTCACTGATGTGAAAGGATTGGAAGATGTAGTGGTGGTTGGTTATGGCCGAACCAAACGCATCACCAACACTGGTGCGGTAAGCACCATCAAGGGCGACGAAATAAAAACGGTGCCCACCGCCAGTGTACAAAATACCCTGGTGGGGCGTATGCCTGGTTTCTTTTCTCAGCAACGAAGCGGGCAACCCGGCGCAGACGCCGCCGATTTTTTTATCCGAGGCGTTAACTCACTCACTGGTGATAACAAGCCCCTGATCATTGTTGACGATATAGAATATGACTATACACAGCTTTCGCAATTGAATGCGAATGAAATTGAATCCATTTCCATTTTGAAAGATGCCGCCACTACCTCTATATATGGGTTGAAAGGCGCTAACGGAGTATTGGTGATCACCACCCTGCGCGGAAGGATCGGTAAACCCCGCATCAATGTAACTACCGAAGCAGGCATTAACAAAGTGATCCGTTTTCCCACCTTTCTCGATTCATATACCACTGCACTGCTGCGAAACGAAGCTACCATCAACGATGCTTACGGGCTATCTCAAACGCCGGTGTTGCCCTTTAGTGCCGATGATCTGCAAAAGTTCAAAGATGGCTCCGATCCATACGGACATCCAAATGTGAACTGGGTGAAAGAACTGGTGAATAAGACGTCTACTCAGGGCCGCTACAATGTAGATATAAGCGGGGGTAACAAGCTTGTGAAGTATTTTACATCCCTTGGCTACTATACGCAAAACGGTATTTTGAAGGAGTTCAAACCCGTTGGTGATTATGTGAACACGAATTATTTCTACCGTCGTTACAATTACCGCTCGAACCTGGATATCACACCCACTAAAACGCTGAAGATCCGGTTCGACGTGAATGGCCGTTTTGAAACGGTAAATAATCCCGGTGGGGTAATTGAAAAGGAGGGTTTGTTTTATGAAATGAGTGCATTCCGTTATATGGCGCCTTATGCCATGCCGGTTACCAATCCAAACGGAAGCTATAGCTACGCTTCTCACCAGGGAGCGATAACCACCAATGGCGCCATCAGTCCGGTTAACCGGCTGGCTAATGGCGGCTACAAGCGCAATTTCAATAACAACTATAACATAGTGGCCGGCGCCGAACAGCGGCTCGATTTTATTACAACCGGTTTATCTGTCAAGGTCAATGTTTCGTATGCAGGTAATAACAATGAATCCCGTAATCTTACCCGCAGTGGGTTGGCTTCTTACAAATACAATCCGGTTAACGACAGCTATACCATCCGGAATGCCGGGGAGTACCGCACACCCGCCTATGGCGTAAGTGTAGCCAGTAATGCCTATAATGCAACTACCATTCTGCAGGCCATGTTGACCTACAACCGCACATTCAATGGTCATCACTTTACGGGCCTGGTGGTGTTGAACCAACGGAATTACGTTGATAAAGAAAAAATTCCGGTGAATTACCGGGGAACCACGGGCCGGCTTGATTATGATTACAAACAAAAATACCTGTTTGGTATAACGGTGGCCCGTAATGGAAACGATCTTTTTCAGAAAGAAAAGCGATATGGTATATTCCCTGCTATCTCCTGGGGGTACAACCTGGCTGAGGAGCGATTCTTTAAACGCCTGTTACCATTCTTTGATATGTTCAAGATCAGAGGCTCGTATGGCCTCGTTGGATCCGATGCCAGTTATCCAAAAGATTTCGACCCGGCTACTGCCGTTGTCGAATACACAACCACAGGCGGAAATAATTATGGTAACACCACGGTAGAAGGAAAGTTGGTAAATCCCGATATTACCTGGGAAAAGGAACGCAAAACCGACCTGGGCCTGGAATTAAGTTTACTGAACGGGAAGATCACCATGGCCGGCAGCTATTTCTACAACTACCGGTACGATCAGTTGATTGAGCAGCTCGATGTGCCATTATTACTGGGTCAGCTACCGCCTCTTAAGAATATGGGCAAAACAGAAAACAGAGGGATCGATGGCGCTATTACCTACAAGAACCGCATCGGCCAGGTAGATCTTTCCATCAGCGCCAATGCTTCGTGGGCGGTTAACAAGATCATCTTCGCAAGCGAGGCGCCCGATTATCCTTACCAGTCGAAAGTAGGCCGCGCCATTGGGGTGCTGGGTTCGCTCGGATATCATAGTTTAGGGTTTTATCAAATGGATGATTTTGAAGCAACCGGAAAAGTAAAGAAAGATATTGCTGCACCGGTATGGAGCACCATTCAGCCCGGCGATCTCAGGTATGATGATCTGAATGGCGATGGCATTATCACCACTGCCGACAGAACGTACCTGTCGAAACCCAATTTGCCCACGAATAACCTGGGCCTCGATCTGATGGTGGGTTACAAAGGAGTTACCTTACGCGCGCTGCTGCAAAGCGCTTATGGCTATGCGGTACAGGTAATGGCCGAAGGCGCCGGTGATGCGTTCAACGGCAATCTTCGTCCCTGGAACCTCAGTCGCTGGACACCCGCCACTGCCGGTACGGCAACATATCCCCGCATTGGTTTAAATGCGAACGTGAACAATATCTCTTATATAACCGTCTCTGATTTCTGGTTTACCAATGCATGGTATGTTCGCCTGAAATCATTGGAGCTGGCATGGCAGTTACCGCACTCATTTTTAAACAGGTTCAGGATCATAGACAATGCCCGCGTATACCTAACCGGTTACAACCTGCTTAATTATCAGAACATGGGAAAGTTTCAGCAGGATGCTGAGATCGCTAATGGTACCGGCGCTGCTTATCCTAATATGGCCAATTTCAATTTCGGTGTGCAATTAGGTTTTTAATCCTAAAACAAAAGGTAAAATGAACACTTCAAAATATTCCCAATTATTGTGGATGCTGCCGCTTGCCATAGCTGTGTGGCTAACAGCCTGCAAGAAGGACTTTATTGATAAAAAGAAGCTTTCTAACGTAACTGAATCGGCGGTATATAAAGACAGTGTGAAAACGCTGGGTGTTATTAATTATTTGTATTCCAGAGCGGGGTTCTCATTCGATGCCAGGCGGTTCAACAATACCGGTCTTGATGCTGCGTGCGACGAGTCGGAGCCCATCAGTGATCCAACCATCTACACCTATATTATTTCCAATGGCGGGGTGAATCCCAGTAATGCCGATACAAGCACCTGGGGAACCGTTTACCTGATGGTGCGGGCTGCCAATATTTTTATAAAGAACAAAGACAGCATTCCCGTTACCACCGCCACCCGCGATTTCTGGACCGGCCAGGTGCGGTTCCTGCGGGCATGGTACCTCATGAACCTTGTTAAGTCTTATGGTGGTATACCGCTGATAGGTGACAGGGTTTTTGAAAATGGTGAAAAAATTGACGAGCCGCGCAGCTCGTATGAAGACTGTGTGAATTATATAGCCGGCGAACTGGATGCAGCTGCTGCCGCGTTGCCCGCTTCTTATCTCACAAATAGCATAAATCAGAACCGGGTAACCAAAGGCACCGCCCTGGCTGCAAAAGCAAGATTATTATTGTATGCTGCCAGTCCCTTGTTCAATAGCGGCCCCCGTGGCGATGATCCCGAACACCTGCTTACCTATGCAACCGCCGACAATGAGCGGTGGAAAAAAGCGGCAGATGCCGCCAAAGCCGTCATCGATCTGAACGTGTATAAATTGTATACCATGCCGCTCACGCCTTCTGCGGCTATGTATACATTTTTCCTGCAGAACAGTCCGCAGGATGAACATGTGCTGGCTTTTTGGCAACCGGGCAGTACAGCGAATAATTTTTACGTGGAGAACAGCGCCAATCCTGCTTCCAGAGGAACCACCAACGGATATGCAGGTGTAAAGTATTTCCCTACGCAGGAACTGGTTGATGAGTTTGATATGATCAACGGTATGCGCATTACTGATCCCGCATCCGGTTATCCCGGCATCGGCGACAATATGTATAAAAATCGCGATCCGCGCCTCACTACTACAGTTCACTATAATGGTGCCCTGCGCAATATGGGTTCGTTGGGCGATCAGCCGGTATATACCTACACCGGTTCAATACCAGCAACAGGCAATGCATCTGTTACAAGCGCCAGTGTTGATGGTATATATACCTCTACAGGTACAAAAACAGGATACTTCCGTTACAAGATGTGCAACAATTTTGGCGTAGGTGGCGGCAGCGAATTGTATCGCCCCTGGGTGGTGATGCGTTATGCGGAAGTGCTGTTGAATGCAGCCGAAGCAACCAACGAATATTACGGGCCAACAAACGAAATATACGACTGGTTGAAAATGATCCGTACCCGGGCCGGCATTCAGGCAGGTACAAATGGGATGTATGGATTGAAGGCCGGTATGAGCAAAGAAGAAATGCGTGAAGCCATTCGCCATGAACGCCGGGTTGAGCTGGCATTTGAAGAACACCGGTTCTGGGATGTACGCCGTTGGAAGATTGCCATGCAAACAGAGAATGCAGAAACACATGGAATGGAAATTACGAGAGCCCCCAATGGAACTTTTTCTTACCGCGTTATCCCTGTGCGCAAACATGTTTTTACAGAGGCCATGTACTTCTGGGCCATTCCACAAAGGGAGATGGTGAAGTCAGCGGCATTGAAACAAAATCCCGGATACTAGTTTTTAAGTTTTTAGTTCTAGGTTTTAAGTTGTACTGCTACTCAGAAAGATCGATTAATATCGGAGTGCCTGAAAATTTTACCACCAACTGAAAACTAAAAACTAAGAACTAAAAGGGTTTTTTAATAACCAACAGGATCATTTTTATGAAAATATTGACAACTATATTTATTTTATTCTCTATAGCCATTGCCTGTACCAAGGGCGGCAAACCTACAGGCGTAAACGCACTGGTTTATTCTGTAAATGCAACCGCCAGCAGTAAACAGCTGGTGCCGGCAATAGACACCACTTCTACAGCTACATTCACTGGATTGTACGACGCAGATGCTAATACATTAACCTATTCCATTGCCTGGACCGACTTGTGGCGCGATACAAAGAAAGACACAATAACTTCTATTAGTTTTTACGGCCCCGCCACTGCTACCGAAAATGGTAAACTGGTAAGAATATTACCATTTGTAAATACCAATCGTAATGGTAGCATCAATCTGGGGCTGGCTGGCAATACGGGTATAACTACAGATGAAAAGAATGCATTTATATCGGGCAGCTGGTACTTTACCATTAATACAAAAAGATATGATGCCGGAATAGTAAGAGGTCAGTTGATGCTAACGGAAAAATAAGATGATTAATAATAACAAAAGTTAAATGAAGATCAGCATGTACGTGACAAGTTTGGTTAAGTTGGTGTTTTTAGTTTTATTGGTTTTACAGGTTTCAGTAGCTTTTCCTTTTGATAATAAACCGCCTGCATTGGCGGTTTATTCAGCCCCGGCCAATGCAGAATTGAATACTGATTTTACTGTTAAAGTGCGGCAGCACAGTCAGCCATGGAAAACCCTGCCCGTTCACCTGGTAAAAGTAGACCAGGTGAAAGGGGCAAAACATACCACTGAAAATGCTTCGATGAGTTATTTTGACTTTTCTGGCGAAGTGGAGGTGTCGGTAACCTATAATAAAGGGAATATTAAGCAATCGCGCATCAGGCCGCTGTCTTATAATATTCCTCATACTGTAAAAGGGCGTACAGTCATTTTTAAACTGTACCGGCCTGCTAATTTATCGGTAGAGATAAATGGCGATATATTTCATAATCTGCATTTATTTGCCAACCCCATTAATACGTTTACACCCGATAAGCGCGATACCAACCTGTTGTACTATGGCCCCGGTATACATGAAGTAAAAGGAAAGATATTGAAAGTGCCATCGGGCAAAACGGTGTACCTGGCAGGCGGGGCTATACTGCGCGCACAAATACTCATCAAAGATGCAAGTAATGTGCGCGTACTGGGAAGCGGTATGGTTGATATTGCTGTAAAGCAGGGAGTGCGCATTGCAAATTCAAAGAATGTGCTGATAGAAGGCATCTTCTGCACCCAGTGTTTTACCGGCGGTTCGGATAGTGTTACCATTCGCAATGTAAAGTCTATGAGCTATTATGGATGGGGCGATGGTATGAACGTAATGAGCAGTACCAATGTGCTGTTCGATGGGGTGTTCAATCGCAATTCCGACGACTGTACTACTGTGTATGGTACCCGTTTGGGTTTTACCGGTTCAAGCAGAAATGTTACCATGCAAAATTCAACCCTGTGGGCCGATGTAGCGCATCCTATATTAATAGGCACGCATGGCAATACACCCAATCCGGATACACTCGAAAATTTGAATTATATCAATATCGATATCCTTGACCATAAAGAAGCGCAGATCGATTACCAGGGTTGCCTTAGCATCGATGCCGGCGATAATAACCTGGTGCGTAATGTTCGTTTTGAGAATATCAGGATAGAAGACTTCAGGCAGGGGCAACTGGTAAACATCCGGGTGTTTTTCAATAGCAAATATTGTACGTCACCGGGGCGGGGTGTAGAAAATGTGCTGTTGAAAGACATTACTTACAACGGAAAGAATGCCGGCATGTCGATCATTGCCGGTTATAATGAAGAAAGGAAAGTGAAAAATATCGTTTTCGAAAACCTGGTCATAAACGGACAGCTTATTTCTGATGATATGAAAGAGAAGCCAGCCTGGTATAAAACCACCGATATGGCCAATATTTCCGTAGGAGAACATGTAGAGGGGATCGTGTTCCGTAAAAGATAATTGTGTGAGCGTGGCACGGGTGCAGCCGTGTCACGCATTCCTTTATCAACTCTATCAACCTTTCAACTTAGTAACTACCCGCCTGTGCTCCCTTCCCCAATTGATCATTTCTATAATGATCTTACCAAAGGAACGGCAATACTCCGTTGGCTCATATTCAACCAGCACGGGCGATTCGTCGTACACTGTTCTTTTAACCAGTTTATTCATTTCCATTTCTTTCAACTCTTTCGATAACATGCGCGTTGTAATGCCGGGAATACTGCGCTCAATTTCCCGAAAACGCCGGTTGCCATTACATATGGAATTAACAATAGGCAGGCGCCATTTGCCACCTATAAAGTACAGGGTATCCTGTAAAGCCCTTAATTCTTCCGACTGGTCTCTTAGCATTGGTAAATAGGTTTATTGGTATACTCTGTTATACTGGTTACAAATGTATACCATAACGGGCATACCTTTGAAAAAATAATTAAAGAGTTATGAGCACGTTTAAAAACAAAGTAGCGATCGTTACAGGCGGAAATAGCGGCATAGGTTATGCCACAGCTAAAGAACTGATAGCCAAAGAAGCAACCGTAATAATAACCGGCAGGCGTAAAGAAGCTATTGAAAAGGCGGCAGCGGAATTAGGCGCCATTCCATTTGTGGCAGATCAGGCCAGTTTGAAAGACACAGATGCATTTTATGAAGAAGTCAGTCAAAAGTATGGTAAGGTTGATATCCTGTTCATCAATGCAGGCATTGTTGGCAATATGGGACCTATTGAAGGCAAAACAGAGGCCGATTTCGACAACGTAATGAACATCAATTTTAAGGGCGCCTATTTCACCCTGAGCAAATTCATTCCCTTATTGAACGATGGCGCTTCTGTGGTTATTTTATCCTCTATTGTTGCATCTACTTATAAAGCCAACAGCTCGGTTTACCAGGCCAGCAAGGCTGCATTAAATTCAATAGCAAAGACAGCTGCCGCAGAATTGGCCCCCAGAAAAATACGCGTGAATATTGTAAGCCCCGGCCCAACAAAAACTGAGGTAATGACCAAGATGGGGTTAGATGATGCCACTTTGCAGCACATACACGAGCACCTGGTTGATTCCATTCCTTTAAAAAAGATGGGTGCCGCTGAAGATGTAGCTAAGCTGGTGATCTATTTAAGCGACGAAGCTGCTACTTTTGTTACAGGCTCTGAAATTATAGTAGATGGTGGCTTAACGCTGTAGCCCTGCTTATTTATTAAGCAACGCGTTGGGCGGGTAGCCATAATAGCTTTTAAAAGCAAATGAAAAGTGTGAGAGATTTTCGAATCCTGTTTCAATATAAACGTCGTTCGGTTTTCGTTGCTTTTCCTTGATCTGGTAATGCGCCAGCTGCAGCCTTTTTTCGGTTAGCCATTTTTGCGGAGTGGTATTATAGATCTTTTTAAAATCCCTTCTAAAAGTGGCCAGGCTGCGACCGGTGAGATAGCTGAACCTGTCGAGCGGCATATTGAACATAAAGTGGCGTTCCATAAAATCAGCGAGGTTGAGTTTACCCGGTTCTTCAAAATTGGCCAGCAGGCCGTCGATGCTTTTATCAATAGCGCGTAATATACTTATGGCTTCATCAATTTTGATATTGGCAATATCAGCTGGCAGCTCCTGTCCCAGATCGAAATAAGGGATCAGCGATGCCAGGCAGCTTTGCAGTAACGGATGGCCCTTATAGGTGCGGATCGTTTCTAGTGGCTGCGTTTTACCAATGGCTTTATGGCGTGCATAAAAATCCTTTAGTTTTTCTGTGGTCAAATGCATGGCCACGGCTTTATGTGGCTGCCCGTTCGATGGATAATTAATAACCGTTGTGATCTTATTGCGCGGAATAAGGAAGATATCACCAGCTTTAAAGATATGAGAATCGTCGGCCTGAATGATCTTTGTTTCGCCCGAAATGAACCATATGAGCATGTGGTGCTCAAACACCACTTCTGTTTTAAAGGATTTTCCTTTGAACTCTGATAGTTTAAGATCCGGGCTAATATATTTGGTCTCAAATTCCATTTGTAAGTAGTAAATGTACAAAATAAGATAAAGCCGAAGCGCTTCGGCTTGCATGGCAGGTTTATCATGCCCGGTTTTAATTTACCGGGAATGATATACCTGTCATTTCTTCACTTAAGGTCCATAATCGTTTTGCATTCTCTGAGTCGATAGAGTAGGGCTGTACGCCACGTAGGGATGAAGGCTCGGCATAGTTTTTTGCTATATCACCCCCATCGAGCCCGGCAATATCGGCATTCTCACAATACACGCCGCCAATGTTCTGTAATTGTGCACTGGTTGCGCACCATACCGTAGTGGCAGCGCCTTGTTCTACGGTCTTCAGTTTTGCTGCTACTTCAGGTTTTATATTCCCGGCTTCATCATGGGTGCCCATTTGTTGAAATAAAGCCATCGGGGCTACACGGCCAAGATCGGTTCCGTTTACTGAACCCGGATGCACAGCATAAGCGCGTACCCCGTACTGTTTTCCCCGTTTGTCAAGTTCAACGGTGAACAGGTTGTTGGCGGTTTTTGATTGTCCATACCCTTGTAATGTTTCATACTCGCGATGAAGAAAATTAGGATCATCGAAGTTAAATGGCGCCATTTGGTGGCCAAAGGATGATACATTGATAACCCTTGCTCCCCTGGCTTTCTTCAATGCCGGCCATAGGCGGGCGGTTAATTGAAAATGACCTAAATGATTGGTGGCAAGCTGTGATTCATAACCTCGTTTGTCGCGTTGCAGTGGTACCCACATAATACCGGCATTATTTACCAGTATATGTAATGTATCGTGCGTTTCCTTAAATCGCCTGGCGAACTGATCAATAGAGTCGGGGTCCATAAGGTCCATTTGTTCAATGGTCACATTAGGTAAACCCCGTAAGTTGCTTGCTGCTTTAGCTATATCACGGGCAGGTACAATTACAGTGGCGCCAGCTGCAACAAAAGTCTTTACCGTTTCCAATCCTATGCCTGCATAGCCACCGGTAATGATAGTGGTTTTGTTACTAAGGTCAATGCCTTTTATTACATCATGTACTGTTGATGTTGCTGTAAAGCCCGAAGGCAGGGGGTGTTGTAATGTGCCGATGTGGTTGTGTGTATTTTTCATTGTTTAAAATTTACTACACAAAATTATCTGCTTCGGCAATGGGGCATTTTGTTTAAAACGTCAAATTGCTTTGTTTAGAGCGTCAGGGTTATCCATCTTATTAAGTCTACTAAAATAGTGGAATAATTTTGACAATATTTTTACACTTTATATATTTGTGCTGTTCCTGCGCTAAAATGTTCCGCAATGAGTGATTGTCTTCATTAATGCTTCCGGTAAAAACCGGCAGGCCATCTATTACCTGATACTAACTATTAATTATATATAATGAGAAAAACAGTCACATGTTATGGGGTCCTCATTCTTTTATTATTACCCGCCCTTGTTTTTTCACAGTCAAAAACACTGCAAGGTGTTGTAAGGTCAAAGGCCACAGGGTTGCCGCTTGCCGGTGTTACCGTGCGGGGAAATTCCATTGATAACGCAAGCGCCTCTGATGGTAGTGGCAATTTTTCAATAACAATTGATAAAGGAACTATACTCACTTTTACTTATGTTGGTTATGAAACCCAGCAGGTGGTTGTAGATGCTGAAACTGCTCATCTTGTGGTAGAGCTGTCGCCATCCGATAAATCGCTCGATGCAGTGGTGGTAACGGCCCTGGGTTTCTCCCGGCAACGTAAATCGCTTGGTTATGCCACACAGCAATTAAAACCCGGTGATATTGCTGAAGCAAAAGAGGTGAACATCGTAAACGCACTGGCTGGTAAAGTGGCCGGTGTTCGTATAACCAATTCCCAGGGCGATATGGGCTCTTCAAGAATAGTTATTCGTGGCGAAACGTCTATAGCTAATAATAACCAGCCCTTATTTATTGTAGATGATATACCGGTAGATAATTCTCAGTTGGGCGCCGGCGGATCGCGCGATTATCGTAATGCCATAGCCGATCTCAATGCCGAAGATATAGAAACGGTAAGTGTGCTTAAAGGGCCTAACGCAGCTGCACTGTATGGATCACGGGCCGCACATGGTGTTATTCTCATTAAAACAAAAACCGGTAAAAAGAAACGTGGACTTGGTGTTACCATAAATTCAAATACTACGTTTTCCAGCGTACTCATACTGCCCGAGTACCAGAATGTATTTGGCCAGGGCGCCGAAGGAAAATTCAGTTATGTTGATGGAAAAGGCGGTGGTATAAATGATGGCGTTGATGAAAGCTGGGGCCCTAAATTGGATGGGCAGCTTATCCCGCAGTTCTATTCAAACGGAACGCCTGTTCCCTTTGTGGCCCATCCCAATAATGTGAGGGATTATTTCAGAACAGGTGTTACCCTCAATAATAATATTGCATTGGAAGGGGCGGGCGATAATTATAATTATCGCATTGCATTGGGTAACGAGCGCCAGTCGGGCATTATACCCAACAGCGAGGCACGTAAGAATAATATAGCATTTAATGCACAGTTCACCGTTACCCCAAAATTAAAGCTTGGCCTCACTGCCAATTATATTGTAAATAATGCGCCTAATTTACCCGGTTCCGGTGGTAAAAGAGCAACAAGCACAATGTTACAGTTCACCTGGTTTGGTCGTCAGGTAGACATTGATCAGCTTCGGAATTATAAAGATGCAGCTGGTAATACATTCAACTGGAACAATAGTTATTACAGCAACCCGTTTTGGGTGGCTTATGAAAATACGGTTAGTCAGCGACGTAACAGGTTGGTAGGGTCTGTAAAGCTCGATTACGAAATTGCCAACGGTTTGAATGCTACTTTCAGGTCGGGTAATGATTTTTATACCGACAGGCGGAAGATCAAAGTGGCGTATGGCACCAACGGAACACCATACGGCTCTTACCAGGAAACGTCTTACACGGTTAATGAAAATAATACAGAAGCTAACATTCGCTATAATAAGAATTTGAGCGATGACCTTACATTTGAGGCGCTGTTAGGAGGGAATATCCGGTCGCGGTATTATGAAGAAAATGACCAGCAGGCGCCAAGGCTTGCAGTAGCCAATGTATATACGCTGGCAAATTCCCGCGACCCATTGCTGTCATCTAATAGTTATAACCGGTTAAAAACGTACAGTACTTTTGCTTCGGTACAGCTCGGGTTTCGCAATTATGCGTTCCTGAATATTACCACCCGTAATGATCGTTCCTCTACCTTGCCGGCACAGAACCTGTCGTACTATTATCCCTCATTCAATGCCAGCTTTGTGCTTACCGAAGCATTTCATATAAAAAGCCCGGTGTTGAGCTATGCGCGTATCCGTGGCGGCTGGTCGAAAGTAGGCGCCGATGCCGATCCCTATCAGTTAATAAATACTTATAGTTTCAATGCGCCTTTCAATAGCAATCCACAGCTTACTACATCGGGCATCGATCTTAATCCGGACCTTAAATCAGAAAGCACTAATTCAACCGAATTGGGATTAGAAGCTGGCTTGTTAAATAACAGGGTGCGGTTCGATGTGAGTTTATACAATACAACCAGTATAGATCAAATATTGAAGGTAGATGTCAGTGCTACCACCGGCTATACACAAAAATTGCTGAATGCCGGTGAGATCAATAATAAAGGTATTGAAGTGCAATTAGGCATTACACCTGTTAAAAAAGGATCGTTTCAATGGGATGTTGATGTAAACTATGCTGCCAACAAAAGCAACCTGGTGCGGTTAGATGATGAAGGCCGCCTGCAGAACTTTGTATTGGGAAGTTATCGCAGCGTTCAGGTGATCGCCGGCGTTAACAAACCATATGGTACGCTGTTTGGCAACGCTTATTTGCGTGATGGCGCCGGTAATATAATTGTAAAGAATGGCCTGCCGCAGGCTGATCCCAATAAGAAAGTGCTTGGCAAATATACGCCCGACTGGATCGGCGGCATAACCAATAAGTTTTCTTATAAAGACTTTCATCTTTCCTTCCTGATAGATGCCAGCATTGGCGGATCTATGTTCGCAGGTTCTAATTCAACCGGCAGCTATACGGGTGTGTTGGCAATGACGCTGCCCGGCCGTGATGCCGATCATGGTGGTTTAAATTACTACTATCCCAATAATAACAAAGCCAATGGTACGGTTGCGCTGGCCAAAGGCGGCAGCACCCCCAATGGCGAAGCTGTATATGATGATGGTATCATCTTCAACGGCGTAAACAGTAATGGAAGTGCCAATACAACCATCATTTCTGCATCGCAATATTATAAAGCGCCAAGAAGTATTGAAGAACAATTTGTGTATAGTTCTTCATATGTAAAATTCAGGGAGTTGAAATTAGGGTATACGTTGCCTGCTAAATTGATCAGGAAGATTGGTTTGCAAAGCGCTACCGTTTCCCTGGTGGGCCGAAACCTGTGGATCATACATAAGGATGTTCCCAATATTGATCCCGAAACTGCATTTACCTATGGCAATGCACAGGGTTTGGAAGACCTGTCGGTGCCCACAACAAGAAGTTATGGTTTCAATATCAATTTCAAATTTTAAACGCAGCATTACAATGAGAATAAACATATATAGTGTAGCTTTTGCCGGATTGATGATGCTGGCAGTGTCATGTAAAAAAGACCTGGTTGAAATAAATAAGAATCCCAATGCAGCTGAAAATCCACAGCCCGATTACCTGCTTACCGCAGCGCAAAAAATAACCTCCGATCTGTATTGGGGAGCCGATAATAATTTCAATTCAACTTTATTGATCATTCAGCATTGGGCAAAGATCCAGTATACAGAGCCCGACAGGTATATTTTTTCAAATAGCAGCTTTACTTCTCTTTGGAATACGGGCTATGCGCAAAGCATCACTAATTTGAATACCATTATTCAGTTGCCCGATGAAAAGGCAAATGTCAATTACAAGAATGTGGCCATCATATTACGGTCGTGGGTGTTTAGTTTGCTTACTGATGCTTATGGTGATATTCCCTATAAACAGGCCGGAGATATAAAGAATAGTCTCACCCCGGCCTATGACCGGCAGAAAGATGTGTATTATGGATTGCTCGACGAGCTTAAAACAGCTGGGGCCGCTTTAACTACTACAGGTAATGCCATCGCCGGCGATATAATTTATAGCGGAAAGATCGACAGGTGGAAGAAGTTTGCCAACGCATTGCGTTTGCGTATTGCCCTGCGTATTGCAGACCAGGAGCCCGAGAAAGCAAAACAAACCATCAATGATGTGCTGGCAGATGCCGGCGGTTTAATAAGTGCCAATGCTGAGATCGCACAATTTGTATATGTAACATCGCCACAGCAAAATCCCGTGAGTGCCTGGTTCGAAACCCGCGATGACTATCGTATTGGTAAAACAATTGTTGATAAGCTATATGCGCTGAATGATCCCCGCCTGCCTGTATACGCTAATAAACCAAGCGATGCAACTGTTACAAACTATGTAGGTGTGCCAAGCGGTCTTACCAACAGCGATGCCAATAACCTGGGGTTTGCCAAAACCAGTAAGCCGGGTACCTATTTCTCTACTCCTCAAACCCCGGCTGTTATTACCAGCTACGCCGAAGTGCTGTTTGGCAGGGCAGAAGCCGCTGCAAGAGGGTTTACAACAGAGAATGCCAACTCATTATATGAAGCGGCCATAAAGGCTTCGCTCAACCAGTTTGGAATTACAGATGCTACTGCTATTAATAATTACCTGTCGCAGGCTGCAGTAAAGTATGATGCCGGTAATTATAAAAAGTCTATTGGTGAGCAAAAATGGATCGCCTTGTTTGGCCAGGGGCTGGAAGCATTTGCCGAATGGCGCCGCCTCGATTACCCTCAGTTAACACCTGCGGTGGCTGGTGAGCTGGATAAAAAGATACCTGTACGTTTTATTTACCCCGGTTCGGAACAGGCGCTTAATGGCAATAATTATAAACAGGCCGTTGTAAATCAGGGTACCGATAACCTGCTTACAAAAATATGGTTCGATAAATATTAGAATAAGCGTTGTATGAAACAGATAAAGGTTGTTGTAATATTCTTTCTGCTCGTGTTTTCTGCCTTGTTCTTAAAAGCGCAGGTGAAAGGTATTGTGTTGACTGGCAAGGTTGTAACCTTTGAAGAGCGCTCGCCCATAGAGGGCGCAACCATACAGGTTAAAGGCACACGCAATGTTTCGGGCACTATGTATGATGGCATGTACGCAATTGAAATTAAACCCGGCGATTCGGTGCTGGTTTTCAGTTTTGATGGGTACGAAACGAAGGAATTGCCCATAGTGGAAGAAAAACGCGAATACAACGTAATGTTAAAAGTATGTCGAGGTGAGCGCCCCTTTGGAGGGACGCTCACCTTAAATAATTATTGTAAAACAATTTGCCGGTATGAAATAATGTCGTACATTAGCCTAGTAATTTAGTGGGGTAA
Source organism: Niastella sp. OAS944 (assembly GCA_024809215.1). Classification (GTDB taxonomy): domain Bacteria; phylum Bacteroidota; class Bacteroidia; order Chitinophagales; family Chitinophagaceae; genus Niastella. The sequence continues at coordinate 339,269 of JANUBW010000006.1, forward strand.
TAATATGAACACTATGCAACAAAATCATTTACATCCTGGCAGGTGGCCCGGCAGTAACGTTGCCCAAAAGGCCGCCACATTCTCTATTGCAATTCAGTCTGCTTCTTTCCGTTGTTGTTCCTGCTGTTGTTAATCCGCTTTCGCCGGACATACTTCTATTCCCCCTCCAGCGTCCGGTAATTCACTACTATTTTCACAGACGAATGAGTTATTGCTTTCATGTTTATGAAAGTGATAATAATTATTAATCTTTTTATACCAGCATTATGAAACAGTTTGAACAACAGGTGTTTCGTTTAGAAGAAACCATCACCGATAAACATATAGCTTATTTCAATAAATACGGTATCATTCAATTTAAGAACTTTATTGATAAGGAAACTGTGCAGGAATTCATTAGAGAAGTTGATAGTGTTCAGAAACATCTTATAACATATGATATCAAAAAAGTAAATGGTATACCGCTTAAATTCGGGCACGATGAGTATGGCAACTCCATTATTCAGCGCCTGGCCTTTACTTCGCAATACAGTCAAAAACTACATGATTTTTTAAAAGATCCCCGTTTGCAATCGCTCATTAAACTGCTGGGGGCCTATGCCGGCCGCATAGGGGAGAATGAAAAAGACGGACTGGTGGTAAATCATTATGTGAATACCGAAAACAGCCAGTATAAACAATTGGGCTGGCATACCGATAGCCCGCGCGACCTCTTTTTAGGTTCACGTATTTTACCAATGTTGAATGTTGGCGTTCATTTAGACGATTGCCCATATGAGAACGGCGGTTTACGGGTACTGCCCGGCACGCATAGTCAGAGTTTGTTCCGTTTACTGTTCAGGAAGAAATACTTTATTGACAATAACCCCGATAAAAAAGAAGTGGGTTTTGATATTGAAGCGGGCGACCTTACGGTACATGATGGCCGTTTATGGCACCGCGTTCAGCAATCACCGTTCATTGGCGCCAAAAGCCGCAGGCGTGTAATGTATATACCTATTATTACCGGGGCGTACCAGCCAAAACATAAGGATAGTCCAACCCCGTTCTATCATCGCCTGGCACAGCTGAGGTTGAAACCAACGCCGGCGAAATTGGCGGAATTGTCGTTGCCCCTGAATACTGAAGGTGCTCAGGAAGCAAGAGCATAAACAATTTTTGAAACCTTATTAATTGAAAATATATGTCATATGCATTAGTGACCGGCTCGGGCAGTGGAATAGGCCGGGGAATAGCCAAAGAACTGGCACGTCTTGATTTTGACCTGCTATTGGTTGATGTAAACGAGGCCGGCCTTGCAGAAACAAAAAAGGAGATTGAATTAAAATATGATTCTCTTATTTATACTTTGCCGCTCGATCTTAGTTCACCGGATGCGCTCACGACGCTTACTTCGTGGACAAGTATCTGGCACGATGAACTTCAGGTAGTGGTAAACAATGCTGGTTTTGGGCTTAATGGTGCTTTTGAACAGCTGGAGTTAAGCGAGCAGTTGAATATCATCGATGTAAATATTAAAGCACAGGTGTCGCTATCGCACGCTTATGTACCGGTGCTCAAAAAACGTACCCAGGCGTTTTTATTAAATGTGGGCAGCACTACCTGCTATCAATCCATTCCATATTTAAATATTTATGCTGCGTCAAAGGCATTTGTATATTCCTTTACCCGCGCGTTACGCTTTGAGCTACGCAATTCGCCGGTATCGGTAAGTTTGCTGATACCCGGTAGTACCGATACTAATTTTGTATACCGGGCCCGTATGTCGGCGGCCACTATAAAGACAGCTGAAAGATTTAATATGTCGCCCGATGTGGTGGGCAAGATCGCTGTACGTGGCTTGTTTAGAGGCAAGGCCGAGATCATACCTGGCTTTACCAATAAACTCCATGCGTTCTTCCCACGTTTCGTTTCAAGGAGTTTTACCGAAAAGCTGGGCGCTAATATCTACAAGCCGGAAGTGAAGAAGCAAAACGCTGTAACACAGCCGCCGGTAAATTTAGCAGTACCTGTTGTGGAATAATAAACCAGTTGACGAGTTAACCTGTTAACCTGTTAACTCGTCAACTAAATTTGCCCCCCATAATTTAAGAATTTGTCCCCCGTACAGGTTCTTCTCATGCAATTAATTTTAATGGTTCTCCCATTTTAACCATTAAAAACGATTGCAATGAAAAAGCTATTCATCTTTCTGCTGCCGGTAATGGTAGCAGCCTGTACAAAATCGCCATCAGGGACCGGCGCTGAAACTGCCGGTGGTGCAATTACCAACCGGTTGCCTGTAACCGTAAATGCGACCAACAATTTCAAAGGTTTGAACTGGGCCGACCCGGCCGATAACTTCAAAGACGGCCTTGTAGTGGTGAGCGGGCTGGCGTCTACCGACAGCTATGCCACCGTACAAACAAAAGCAGGCCCCATTCTTACGGCTTTTCAAAACCGGGGCGCCAATACGGTGCGGCTGCCGGTAAATCCATCAACAGTATCTCAATCATACTGGAGTGCTTATACAGGCGCCATCGACCTGGCAGTAAGCAGGAGTATGAATGTAATTCTTGCTTATTGGGAAGGCAGCAGCTCGCGCGATGGATTGGTTGATAATACCACCCAGTTCTGGAGTATGTGGCAAACCATTGTAAACAAATATGGTTCTACCAGCCGCGTTTATTTTGAACCATTCAATGAACCGCATGGCTACAGCACAACCGATCTCAATAATCTCTATGCAACCTGGTTAACTAACTATCCTTCGGTGCCCCGCGGCCGTATTATTCTCGACGGGCAGGGATACGCGCAGAATGTGAATGTAGTAGGCGCCGACAGCCGGTTGAGCAGTTGCCTGCTGTCATATCACAATTATACCTGGTTCGATAACAACAAAACAACTGCTGGCGACTGGGTGGCGGCTATTCAGTCAATTGCCTATCCCGGTCGCACCATTGTTACCGAGTTTGGCATTCCTATGACCACGGGAAAGAACTATTTAGGTGCACCGGGAAGCGACCGCGAGATCGCTTACTTTCAGGGAATGACGCAGGGTATCTTAGGCCGCTCTATGGGTTGTGTGTACTGGCCGGGGTTACGTGATGGTGATACGTATAGTTTGCTCACTTTAAGCGGTTCTTCATTAACTACAAATAATGCATCGGGCTTAACCCGGTTGCAATATGGCTGGGGCAATACCAGTATAAGTTTTCCTTCCGGCAGTTTCAACAGTTCGGCATGGTATCGCATTGTATGCCGTAATAGTAATAAAGCACTGGATGTAAATGGTTCCTCAACTGCCAATGGGGGCGCTATTGTACAATGGGATTATTGGGGCGGCAATAACCAGCAATGGAAAATAACCAACCTGGGCAATGGTTACTATAGCATCATTAATCGTAACAGCAATAAAGCGCTTGACGTAAATGGCGGTTCTACCACTTCGGGCACCAGTATTATACAATACGATTATTCGGGTGGCAATAACCAGCAATGGCGTATAGTGGATATGGGTTTTGGGTATTTTGAAATAACCAACCGCAACAGCGGTCAAAGCCTTGACGTAAATGGCGCTTCTACCGCAAATGGCGGTGGTGTAATACAGTGGCCTTACAATGGCGGCCGCAACCAGCAATGGCAGATAGTTCAGTTGTAAAGAAAGCATTAGGTGGGTCCCCCTTTTAAAAGGGTACCCACCTTTATTTTTTTCTCCCGTCTAAGAATTACATTATTTGTTCCCTGCATTGCCGGTTACAGCACTGGGTACACCGCTTCCGGTTGTCATTGAATAAGTATAAGGAACAGAAAATACCGATGAATTAGGCGCCCATGAAGGAACACTGGTGCCTGAGAATACGTTACCGCTGTTCCAATTGATTTTACCCTGCGCACTTGTGCTGCTGCTGGAATTTGACCAGGCATTGCTTTGATTGAGGAAATAACAGTTTTCTACTTTTATCTGGCTTTCGTTACCAACACCTATGCAATAGTCGCTGGCCGAAGCTGCATAATAGTTATTGTAGCAGTGTACCTGACCAAAACGTACTCGTGGCATTCTTTGTTTACAACCGGCATCGTACCAGTTGTGGTGCATGGTTACATGCAGTTTACCACGGTCGGTTGTAACATCATCGCCATTACCAATAAGGTTTACAAAGTTGTGTGCGGTTTGGCTCGAATAGTTGAACCGGCACCACGATACGGTTACATTATCCGAAGCGCGAACAATATCCAATGCCCCATCTGAGCAATTGTTAAAGGCGCATTTGGTGATAAATACTTTTGTACTTCCCGAAACCTCTATGCCATCACCGGAGCCTGCAGCTGAAGGGTTGGTGATATTTAGGTTTTGAATATGTACATTGCTTACGTTTGAAACCGATAAGCAACCAATAATGCCGGAGCTTGAATTGGCGCCTACTATGGTTTTGTTGCTTTTTACATTTACGGCGCTTGAACCAAGGTTCAAATTGCCATTAACTGTAATGATTTGCGTGGTGCTCGATTGAGCGGCGTTCCTGAAAGCTGTGGCGTCACTTACGGTGATGGAAGAACCGCCGTTACCGCCGGTGGTACCTGCTGCGTAACCGTTAGAGGTGGAAAGTATAAACTCCGAGTTGGCAACCCTGCCTTCTAAAGAAGCGTGAGGGTGCTGTTGATCGTTTGTTGAACCTTTTTTGTTACAGCCCCATATAATAAGGGCAAAGGAAAGGCTGGCGCATACGATCGATGCGCCAAATGGCAGAATCGTTCTTTTCATAATGGCAATTGTTTAAAAATGAATGTAACTGTTTATGTTAAAGCGCGCTAAACATCAAAGGCATTCCGGTGCCCGCCAGGGGCAGGTGTCAATAAGTGATAGATGGTAAACTTACTTTTAGGAGGAGTACAAAAAAGCAACCTTATACCGTATAGGCATAGGTCATTTTTCTGGTTCATTTTAGGTGTACTAAAGTTAATTTCTTTTTTCGTTTGCAGGGGCGGGGTAGTATATTTATTTACGCAAACGTTGCCGGGGATTGGGAATTGTACCTGGCCCTGTAATCGAGTGGCGACAGGCCTGTTAGCTTTTTAAATACTTCCCTGAACGCTTTGTCGTCTGAATAGCCAACATCGCTCATTACCTCGAAAACGGTTTTCCGGCCGCTTTCCAGTGCTCTTTTAGCTGCTTCTACTTTTACGCGTTGTAAATATTCCACTGGGGTATTGCTGGTAGCTTTTACAAATCGCCGGTCAAAGTTACGTCTGCTGATGGCCAGTTTTGAAGCCAGTTGTTCGAACGATATTTTCTCGCCCAGGTTTTCTTCAATAAAGTTTTGGGCCTGCCGTATGAGATCGTCATCATGGTTCTTTTGCATTTGAAAGATAAGGAAGGGCGATTGCGAAGAGCGTTCAATATCTATCTGGAAGATCTTTGAGCAGAAGATGGCTGTTTCGCGATCGAAGTATTTTTCAACCAGGAACAGTACCAGGTTTAAAAAGGAGAAGGCGCCGCCATTGGTATAAATGCCCGGTTCAGATGCAATGAGTTTATCGATGTGTAGATTGATATTTGGAAACAGCCGTTTAAAATCGCCTGCAACACTCCAGTGTGTGGAGCAGGTTTTGCCTTCAAGTAAACCGGTTGCGGCCAGTAAGAAGGCGCCTGAGCAAATGCTGGCTATTTCTGCGCCGAGTTTATATTGCTCTTTTATCCAGGCTATCAATTCAAGATTCTGCTCTATCATGCTCTCAAATCCATTGTTGGCAATGCTGGGTATTATAACCAGGTCGGCTTTCTTTATATTTTTTATATGCACGGGGTGAATGGTAAAAAGGCCCGCGTCGAGTTGTAACTCGCTGGTAAAGCCCGCAACCTGTACTTCCATCCGGGAGGCGTTACCAATTTTTTGCCAGTATGCGTTGGCGCGGGTAAGTATTTCATAGGAGCCAGCTATGCTGCTGAGGTTTACATACTCGTTGGGTACCAGTAATACCACTTGTTTCATGATGCATCGTTTGTATAAAGATACGGATTGCTTTGTCCAAATCAACCCCATAGATTGTCTATTTCGTACCGGGTTGTTGCCGGCAGAAGGAAATAGCTTTGGTGATCATAATCAAAATAATATAACTATGACATTAAACAATTTTACCACTACCATCGTAGTTGACCAAACTCCGCAGGAAGTGTTCGATGCCATTAATAATGTTCGTGGCTGGTGGTCGGAAGAAATTGAAGGGGATACGGCAAAACTTAATGCTGAATTTAATTATCATTACCAGGATGTTCATCGCAGCAAAATGAAGATAATTGAATCGGTTCCCGGTAAAAAGGTGGTATGGCAGGTACTCGATAATTTCTTTCAGTTTACCAAAGACAAAAGTGAGTGGACGGGCAATACTATCGTCTTTGAAATATCCGAAAACATCAATAAAACCCAGTTACAATTCACCCAGGTTGGCCTTGTGCCCGATTATGAATGTTATGAAATTTGCCATAAAGCCTGGGGCAATTATGTTAGGAATAGTTTGTTTAAGTTGATCACTACCGGTAAGGGAGAGCCCAATCCTAAAGAAGGAGGGTTTAATGAGCAGGTTGTACGGGAATATCAATTGAAATAACAATGCTATGGTGAATACTTGAATGCAAGCGTTTATAAGTAACAGGTTGATAGAGTTGATAAGGTTGATACAGGTGATAAAGTTCAAAGAGTTGATAGAGGAAATACAGTTGATATACTCGCAAGTTAACTAGTTAACGAGTTAACGAGGTCCTTATTTCGAAACTCATAATTATTTTCGGAAAGCCTAAACTTCAGCCTCTATCACCTTTATCAACTCTATCACCTTTTCAACTTATTGTGCTTTTACTACTGCTTTAGCCTCAACCAATCCATTAGCCGAAGCCGTTACGATAATGTTGCCTGGTTTCATCGCCCGCACAATCACCAGCGCCATTCCCTTAAACGCCTTTCGTTCATGTGAAGCAAAGGAAACTAGATCGGCCGCATCGCCATTGTCGGTAGCTACTATTTCTCCGGCACCGGTAACGCTGAATGTAATGTTATTATCAGCCTCGGGCGCCAGGTTGCCATTGGCATCGGTTATGCGCAGGGTTATAAATGAAAGATCTTCACCATTGGCGTTTATGACGCTTCTGTCGGCTTTTAATTGCAGTTTTGCTGCGGCGCCTGCTGTTTTTACGGTATCGGCTGCCCAGGATTTTCCATTCTTAAAAGTTACTACGCGTAAAGTGCCAGGTTCATATATTACGCTATCCCAGCGCAGGCGGTATTCATAGGGGCCTTTCTTCTTTCTGCCCAACGATCTGTTGTTCAAAAACAGTTCAGCCTCATCTCCGGAGGTGAATACATGCACCGGGGTTATTTGTCCGGCGCGGCCGGGCCATGTCCAGTGGGGAAGAATATGCGCCATGCGCAATTCGGGGCGCCAGCGTGCCTGGTATAAATAAAAACGGTCTTTCTTAAAACCTGCCAGGTCAATAATGCCCGAGTAGGAGCTGCGTGCTGAGTAATAGGGGGTAGGTTCGCCTAAATAATCCCAGCCCGACCATACAAATTCTCCCGATACATAAGGATGTTTATCCTGCGAGGAGAATACTTTATCGGCTGAGGCGCCAAAAGCGGCTGTATACAGCTCATATGCGCTTACATACCTGTTTTTAGGATCGCCTCCTGTGCTATCACTTACCGGCGCGCTGATGCCATTGTATACCGGAAATACGTAGGTGCCACGAGAGCTCAATGCCGAAGCGGTTTCACTGCTTACGATCATTTTATTCGGGAACTTTGTATGAAAGGCGGGGTATAAGGGCGATGTTCTGATGCCACGTAAATGCGCATATGCCGGTGCATCACGTATGCCTTCTCCCTGGTAGTTCAGGCTTAAGAGGTCCATTTCTTTAGGGAACGGCATATGGGGTTTGGCATAGTTCATAGACGCAGTGGCCGGGCGCGTACTGTCTTCTTCATGTACAATATTGTACAGTCTTCTTGCAACGGCAGCGCCTGTGTCGGCAGTATATTGTTCACCCACTTCATTACCAAAGCTCCAGGCTATAATAGAAGGGTGGTTGCGGTCTCTTCTGATAAAAGAACGGGTATCGGGTTCATGCCAGTCGGGGAAGATCAAATGGAAATCGTGCGGCGTTTTTTTTCTTTCCCAGCTGTCGAAGATCTCGTCAATGACAAGGAATCCCATTTTATCGGTAAGTTCCAATAACTCCGGCGCCGGTGGGTTGTGCGATAAACGAATGGCATTGCAACCCAGCTCTCTCAGCACTTCCAATTGCCGTTCAGCTGCCCGGTAGTTAAAGGCTGCGCCCAATGCGCCAAGGTCGTGATGTTGGTTTACGCCTTGTATGCGAATAGGTTTTCCATTTACCAGCAAGCCTTTTTCGGCATCAAATTGCAGCGAGCGAATACCAAAGGGGGTATGGTATTCATCTATCATCTTTCCTTTTGAATAAAGCCGCGTAACGGCTATATATCTATTGGGTTTTTGTGTGGGTGGCGGCCCCCATAATAAGGGCGAATTAATAGTAGACGAATAATTAAAAGATTGTTTATTGCCTGCCTGTATAGTGGCAGTTGAGCGGGGAATGGTGGCTACTTTAGTTCCTGCTTTTTGAGTTTGCGCATTGAGGGTATAAATTTCAGTTGCTACTTCAACGGGCTCACTGTTTGCTGTTTTGTTTTCCAGTTGCAGGGTAATATCAACAGTGGCTGCTGCAGTGGTAACATTTTTTGTTCGAATAAATGTGCCCCAGTGAGCTATATGTACCGGGTTTACTTTGGTAAGCCATACACGCCGGTATAAGCCACCGCCTGGGTACCAGCGTGCGGAATTGGCGGGATTGTCGAGCCGGATAGCTAATTGATTATCGCCGCCGTATTGAATATAAGGCGTAAGATCGAGGCGGAATGAATTATAACCATAGGGCCAGCCGCCTACCAGGTTGCCATTCAGCCATACCATGGGGTATGACATGGCGCCATCTACATCAAGGTAGATCGACCGGCCCTTATCGGTAGCCGGTATATTTAGCTTACGACGGTACCATGCAACACCGGGACTGGGCAACCTACCCATACCACCGCCTACTACTGCGGGTTCGCCTTCGTAGAACGGGCCTTTAATAGCCCAGTCGTGCGGCAGGGTAACTGCTTCCCAGTTGTTATCGTTGAAGTTGTTTTGTACAAAGGGGAAATCACTGCCGGGGTTGCCTGCCGGCCGCTGATGATGTTTGGCCGGGTCGTTTATAAACTCATTGGCGGTAGGCAGTATCCAGTTCTTTAACACGTTTGTTGAAGTGGTGGTAGTTACCGCTTCGGTGGGTTTGCTGTCGGCCACTACATCGTCTTTACGATCGGTGACCTCGGGCCTTGTGTCGTATATTAATTTATCGGGCGCCGAAGTGTATTTCATGAACTTCCATCCGTCATTCAGGCTAATGCGTTCGCGGGTTGTTTGGCTTTTAACTTCCAGTGCTATCAATAACACACATAGGCTAATAGAGAGACATCTGTATTTCATGAACTAATGTTTAGTAAAATCACAAATCACAAATTCCAAGCTCCAAAAAATAAATCACAAATCTCAAATCACAAGATCCAACGAATAAATCGCAAATCACAAAACCCAGGCTCCAAATAAAACCCAAATTCCAAATCTCAACGCCTGTTTAGAAAGCTATGTATTTATTTGGAATTTGAGATTTGGTGCTTGGGTTTTATTATTTGGAACTTGAGATTTGGAACTTGGAATTTGGAATTTTTGCCTTAGTTGTATCCGGGATTTTGTTCCAGTACTGCTTTGTTGTTCTTTTCAATTTCACCAAATGGTATTGGCCACAGGTTGTAGTTGTCTTTCATTTGGGTGCCGTAGAAAGGATTGTATTTTCTTGTTCTTTCAACCCATTTGCCCAAACGCATCAGTGTTAACATTCTTTTTTCTTCAATGCCCAGTTCACGCAGCCTTTCGTCAAGTATATAATCTATGGTTACATTGGCAGGTAAAACGTCCGATGCGCCGGCTCTTCTTCTTACCTTATTAATATCAGCAGCTGCTAAAGCCGGTTGGTTTAAGCCCACGTATGCTTCTGCTCTTAATAAATAGGTTTCGGCCAGTCGTATAAAATATTGATCTATGTACGTGCCGCCTGCACCTGATTTTAGTAAATACTTCTGTACCGGGTCTGTTTCACCAAGGTTGTTGTATAGCGCTGATGGGTGATCGTATGCCTGCGTTGCTTTTGATTGATATGGATAAAATGCACGGTCGTGTTTACCTTTTGTAAGGGTGCCGCCTATGCCTTTTATACCGGCAGGAGGGTTTTTGGTTGAGATGGTTTGGCCAAAGTAGGGGCTTTTGGGGTTTGTTGCCACAAAATCCCTTACAAAATTATGATTGGCGTTCCTTATATCATTATTGAAATCGGTGGCCCATACTGAATCACTGAACCAGTAAGAGGGACAAAGGAACCCTACACCACGGCCGCCACTGTAATCGCCCATTGGCCAGTTGAATAATGCAACATCTGCGGTACCTACCTTGCTGCTGAGGTCGCGTACCAATGGGGCATGCACGCGTTCTGCGCCGTATACACCAAATTGCGATCCCCCGGTTGTGCTACCGCCGCCGCCGGGTACATCTGTTTCTATCTGAATAACCCAGATGGCTTCCCTGTTCTCGTTAGAGTTTTGGTTGCCCCGTTGAAACAGGTCCCAATACACATCGCCGGGTGTAACGGTACTGCGTCTGCCAAACCGTGCGGTCATTAAATCCAAAGCCGGGTTATTGATAACTGCGGTTGCTGCGGTTGCAGCTTCCTGGTATTGTTTATTGGCAAGGTAAACCTCTGCTAAAAGGTGATAAGCTGCTGCGTTGGACACTTCTCCTTTTTTCAGGTTGCCCTTAACGTCGGGTAAATTGGCGGCTGCAAACTTCAGGTCTTCAATGGCCTGTGTATATACTTCGGTTCTGCTTGCCCGTACAAAATCGGGATTAAGTGCTTTCTGGTTTGTTGTTTCTTCCAGTACCAGCGGTACGCCGCCATACAGGTAACCCAATGCCCGGTATGCCAACCCTCTGAAGAATTTTGCCTTTGCTTCAAAGAGCTTTTTTTGCGCATCGGTCAATACGGTTGAATTGGAGAGCCTGCTAAGAACTGTATTTGCCTCAGAAATGATCTCATAGTGCGGCGCCCAGGCAAAATTGGTGATGCCGGTAGGCGCAATATCGCCCGACATGTTGGGGGTACTTACCGAAATGTCAAAGTACGCGTCGGTGCGGTACAGGTACCAGAATGGGTTGAAGTCGTTTACTGTATAGTAATGGTTTCTCACCAATCCATATATGCCCGTTATAGCGGCATTAAAATCTGCTTCGGTCGAGTAGGCATTATCGGTACTCAGGAACGATTCCGGTTTTTCATCGAGATAGTCTTTGTTGCACGACAAACTGCCGGCTGTGATGGTTACCAGGAATATATATAAGTATCGTTTCATGTTATTTTTTTTAACCGTAATTGAAAAACTAATAAGTAATGTTCACTCCTACAGTGAAGGCTCTCATAACCGGCCGGCCTGCAGTTATTAAACCCATTGGGTTATTGTTCAGGTCAAGCGCTTCGGGGTCCCAGCCTTCCCAGTCTGTCCAGGTAACCAGGTTCTTTCCGCTTACGAATACATTCAATGCCTGGAATTTCGCTTTCTTTACAAACTTGTTTAAGTTATAGGAGAGAGAAACATCCTGCAGCCTGATAAAACTTCTTTTCTGGTACATTTCAGGTTCAATTTTAGCCCTGGAACCGGAGATGTTACGGGGATACTTACCTGAAGGATTGCCTGGTGACCAGAAATTGGTCCTTGCAGGGAAGTTGTTACGAATGGCATTATCGTCACGGAAATAGCTGGGGTTGTTATTGCCCAGGTAGCCGTCTTTACCACCCTGTATTGCGTTAAAGAAAATACTTAATGAAAGATCTTTGTAAGAAAAAGAGTTGAATAAGCTTATCTGGTAAGCCGGTTCTTTGCGGCCCAGGAAAACCCTGTCTTTGTCGGGTGTAATATCGTTATCCTTATTCTGGTCTACAAGGCGTACGCTTCCCACGGGAAAGCCGGCTATTCTTGTATCGCCTATCTGGTAAATGCCGTCTGTTTGATAATGGTAAATGGCATTTCTTGATTTGCCTATAAATAAACCGCTTGATATAAGGTCGTCTTCAACACCGTCTTTATTGAGGTCCTGGCCGGTAATGGTAACTATCTTGTTCTTGTTAGACCAAAGGTTTGCGGTAGCGCTCCAGTGAAAATCTTTTTTATCAATTACTTTATAGGTGATCGAAGCTTCTATTCCGTTGTTACGCAGCTCGCCTACATTGGTTTGAATACTTGTGAAACCGGTGATCTCAGGGATGTTTATACTGTATAACAGATCGGTTGTTTTATTGAAATAAGCGTCAATGTTACCACTCAGGCGGTTGTCGAGCAATGTGAAGTCTATGCCTGCATTGAAACCGCGCGTGCGCTCCCATTTAAGATCGGGGTTGCCAAGGCCGCTTACCTGCTGGCCAACTGCTGAGGGGGAACCGTCGCCGAAAATGTAAGATGGGCTAACGGTAACCCGCGCTATAGATAAAAAGCGGGGTGTTTGGTTGCCGCTGATACCATAACCAGCCCTTAGTTTAAGGTAATTGATAAAGGAGGCATCTTTCATAAAGTCTTCCGAAGAAATGATCCAGCCTGCTGCTACCGTGGGGAAGTAAGCGCTTTTAAAGTTCTCTGCAAATCCCGAAAATCCATCGCGACGAAGGGTAGCGGTAAGCAGGTATTTATCATTGAACTTATAGTTCACCCGCGCCATCTGGTAGTTCAATCTTTCACGCCATGCGTCTGATGTATCGGTAATAGTGGTACCTAACGAAAGGTTATTATAGCTCAGGCTCAGGCGGTCGAACCCGGTTGCTCTTGTATAAGTGGAATTGTATTTTCTTTCTATTGCCCCGTATAATACAGTAGCAGAGATGTTATGTTTTCCAAAAGTGTTGGTATAGGTAACGATATTATCGAACGTGTAATCGTAATAATCGGCATATCCTTTTGATGCTTCACCTGTTTGGTTAGCGCCATAAATACTGCTGAAGAATTTCTGATCGCTTCTGTAGTTGTTACCAAAGTTCATTCTGTAATTAAGCCCTTTCAGGAAGGGGAGATCAATATCGGAATAAACATTTGCGAAAAGATAATTGTGTCTTTCATAATCATCTACATAGTAAGTAGTGAATGGGTTGGGCTCCAGTGTATTGGTAGGGAAGGGAACAACCTTGCCATTTGCATCATATGGCGTTTGCAAAGGAGACCAACGCAAAATACTATTGAGCGAAGGTTCTGCGCCATCCTGGTTTACAAAAGAGCCGGAAGAAATAAGACCCACTTTCCACCAGGGCAATGCTTTGGTTTCAATATTGGCCCTTATGGTTTTTCTTTTAAAGATATCATTGATCACAAATCCTTTTTGATCAACCAGTCCGCCCGATATCAGGTAGGTAGTGCGATCGTTACCGCCCGAAATGCTAAGGTTGTTTTCGAAAATCTGTCCGGTGTTGGTAGCCGCATCGTACCAGTTAAAATCATTGGGTAATATTTGGCCATTGACTTTCATGGTGGCATCTACCCGGTTGGCTACGTTAAAATTCGGATTAGGCTGAGTATAGTCCGGGGCCAGATAAGCTTCGTTGTACCAGGCATCGGCGATGTTCTTCAGGTATTCCTCGCGGTTCATTGGCCGCATATCTACGGTTGGGCGTTGTGTACTGTAAGAACTGGAGAAGGCAATGCGGGGTTTTGTGCCGGCGCGTCCTTTCCTTGTTGTGATCAGCAATACACCGTTGGCAGCCTGGGCGCCATATACGGCGGTGGAGCTGGCATCTTTCAATACATCAATAGAGGCAATGTCATCGGGGTTTATTGACGACAGTGAACCTGTATATTGAATACCGTCCAGAATGATCAATACGTTTTGATTACCGCTCAGGGTGTTTTGTCCGCGTATAGATATAGGTGGTGTTCCGCCGGCATAGGTTGATAAGCCTACGTTCAAACCGGGCACCGTTCCCTGCAGGTATTGGCCAAGGTTAGTATTGGGCGCATTTTGTTGCGCTTCGAGATTTACGCTGGCAACAGAACCGGTAAGGTCTTTTTTGCGGCGGGTACCATAACCAACTACCACCACTTCGTCAAAACTTTGGGTAGCCGTGCCTAATTGAAGATTGATAGTATTGCCATCGCCAACGGTAGCTTCTTTTTCTGAAAAACCCACGTTCGAAAAAACGAGGATGGCGCCTTTGGGCGCCGATATGGTGTATTCGCCCTTGATGTTAGTGGTTGTGCCTGTGCTGGTGCCTTTTATTGTAACCGAGGCCCCGGCAATTGGCGAGCCCGATTCGGTAGTGAGGCGGCCCTGAATGGTTTTGTCCTGGGCCATTGCCGGCAACGAGCCAGTCAATAGGAAGGCAGCAGAAATAAGTGCAAATAATAACCGGCCGGCGCGCAGGCTTGTAAGGCTGGCCATTATTTTTTGCTTAGATAACTTTTGCATAAGCATAGTTTGATTTTAAGGCGTTACTAATATTTACGGTGTTGAGGAGTGGTAACCGGTAAGAACATGCGGCCGCCCGGGCAACTGATATACAATTGTTGCCTGGTTTCAATGCAAAAAAATAATAATAGGAAACGCCCCGGGGGGTAAGGGGTATTAAGGTATGGCATAGCCCCACAATGGCATTCGTGTATTGTTCCGCAAGGTTCATACAGCAGTTAAGTTGTTCAGTATTCAATCGTTGTCAATCGTTTCCAATAGCTGGAAGCTATCTCTCAGGAACGAATTTAGATATTTTTGAAACAAAATGTAACCGATTACAATAAATTTTGTTTATTTTTCATGAATGCCGGTCTGGCAATGGTATTAAAAGCGGTTCAGCGCTTTGAGCCTGAAGGGGCATTTGATGGTATATTTATGGTGGTTTGTGGGTTTAGAAAACGGGGACCGGGAATTGCTCATATTTTGGCAAACTGGTTAAAAGAGTATCAAAAATGTTATGATATTATTGAGTGTCAGTTTTTTAATTATTTTCGCGAAGGGCTCTTAGCTGAAAAAATGTAACCTGGTTTTAAAGATGTTGGGCATGCCGGGGTAAACTTTGAACGCCGCGGAGTATATTTGATGTATTGACCAGCTTGCTGAAAGTACCTGTGCCGGCCCTGGGCTTTTATGTTAAGAAAGCTATGTAATCGATTGCAAAAACAACACATAATAGAAACATATGAAAAGTAAGATCTTTTTAATGGCATCGGCCATTGCTGTCCTAAGCAGTTGTAATGAAGCTGAGAACAGCAAAACACCCACTACAGATACTACCCAAACAAACACTGCTGCCACAGCCGATAAATACCTGCAGCAGCCTCTGGTTTCCAATATTTATACCGCCGACCCTTCGGCCCATGTTTTTAACGGACGCATATACGTTTACCCCTCGCACGATACGGCGACAGGAACGCCTCAGAACGACAATGGCGACCACTTCAACATGATGGATTATCACATACTTTCAATGGATGCCGTGGGCAGTAAGGTTACCGATCATGGCGTGGCATTGCATATAAAAGATATTCCCTGGGCGGGCCGGCAGTTATGGGCCCCCGATGCGGCCTTTGCAAATGGTACGTATTATTTGTATTTCCCTGTAAAAGATAAACAGGACGTATTTAGAATTGGTGTGGCTACGTCAAAAACGCCGGAAGGGCCTTTTACCGCCGAAAAAGAACCAATAAAAGGAAGTTACAGTATTGACCCCTGTGTGTTCAAGGATGATGACGGATCGTATTATATGTACTTTGGTGGCATTTGGGGCGGACAATTACAACGCTGGAACAATAACAAATACGACAGCGCCGGCAAATTACGTCAGCCGAATGAGTTGGCCATATTACCAAGAGTGGCCAAACTGAGCGCCGATATGAAAAGCTTTGCAGGACCGGTAAAAGAAATTAAGGTGGTAGACAGTGCCGGTAACCTGTATAAAGAAAAAGACAACGACCGCCGCTTTTTTGAAGCTGCCTGGATGCACAAGTATAATGGTAAATATTATTTCTCTTACTCAACCGGCGATACGCACAATATAGTGTATGCTATTGGTGATAGCCCAACCGGACCGTTCACATACAAAGGAATCTTACTTGCTCCCGTTGAAGGCTGGACGAACCATCATTCAATTATAGAAAAAGATGGCAAGTGGTATTTGTTCTATCATGATATACAATTATCGGGTAAAACGCATTTGCGCAATGTAAAGGTGACCGAATTAAAATATAATGCAGACGGAACCATAGCAACGGTGCATTCGCAGAAGTAAATAAGTATTGGAAGCGCAATATGCTCTGATGTGAAAGCAGCCCCCCGCGGTACCGTTGGGGGCTTTTTTGTGTACTTGCTACGTATGGCAATCAGGTCATTTTGTAGTAAAAAGATGGGTTTGGTTGTGGTTTGGTTCGTATCTTCTTTAACTTTACTTCGTACCAAGTCCGTACCAAGTCCGTACCATCTCCGTATCAACTCCGTTATGGTCACGGTCTTGCTACTGATTTCTGCCGCTAATAGTATGTACATGAGGTTAATCAGGTACGAATCAATTATTAACCATTTAACCATTATGTATGGGACGTGCAAAGAATCTTATGGCAACGGGTAAAGTTGGCAAACTCATCTTTTATGAATACAGGGGTATAATGTGTTGCAGAACTGCGCCCGGTTCTGTACGCCAAACCGCAGCCACGAAAAAAAGCGCTGCGCAGTTTGGTTTGGCTGTTAAGGCATCGAGTTGTTTGCGAGATTCATTCTATCGCATTTTGCATGATGCTCAGGATAAAACTATGTTGTATGGCTTTAATAGCGCTATGCATAAATGGCTGCACGAGTATCAGCCAAATGAGAATACTTATTCAACCAGCAATTTTTATATAGATAATTTTCAGTTCAATGCGGCAGCCTCCATGTCTATGCTGGTTAAAAAAACTGTTAGGACAAACTTTTCCGAACAAGGGGATATTACGATTGATGTGCCCGAGCTAATTCCCGGGGTAGATATAATTGCGCCGGCCGGCACAGCAAAAATACATTATAATGCGCGCGTAGCTGGCTGTTTGTTTCGTTTTGGTAAAAGATCAGATGTTTTCGATACACCTGGCACAACCGAAAAACATAAAACCAGCGTTATATTGGAATATGGTGAGCGGCCATTGCGAAAGCAAACCCTTTCGTTAGATATGGAGCCGGTAAAAGGCGCCCTGGTGGTGGTGGCGTTCAGTATTCAATATGAAGTGAAGGAAGGTAAATCATTAACAATGGTGACCGATAAAAGCTGGTGGCCGGTGAGTGTGGTGGGGTCGTGTTTTGGGAGTAGTAAATAATACCAATATAAAAAAAGCCCTCCCGGCGCAATCCATGGAGGGCTTTAGTGGTTTTTCATTTCACTATTTCCAGCCGCCGCCTAAATTCCTGTAGATATTCACTACTGCATTCAGCTGCTGCTTCTTTGTTTCTATTAGTTCTAATTTCGATTCCAGTGCGTCGCGTTGGGTCAGCAACACTTCTAAATAATCGGCCCTTGCATTTTTGAACAGATCATTTGAAATGCTTATTGAATTGGTCAATGCTTCTACCTGTTTCGATTTCAGATCATAACTCTTTTCGAGGTTACTGATGTTCGATAACTGGTTACTTACCTCCAGGTATGCATTTACGATGGTTCGCTCATAGTTATACATTGCCTGTAATTGCCGTGCCGTGGCATTGTTGAACTCGGCCTTTATTGCATTGCGATTTATCAATGGTCCGGCAAGGTCGCCTGCCAGTGAGTACAATAACGACTCAGGAAAGCGAAACAGGTAAGTTGGGTTGAATGCCTGAAAACCTACTGCGGCAGAAATGCCCAGTGAAGGGAAGAATTCTGCACGCGCTACTTTTACATCCAATTTGGCTGCCGCCAGTTCCAACTCTGCTTGTTTAATATCCGGACGGTTTGCCAACAGCTGTGATGGTATACCCGTGCTTACTGCTGCAGGTACCAGCCCAATGAAATTATTTTGTTCCCTTACAATTGGTTGCGGGAACCGGCCCAACAGGAAGTTGATCCTGTTCTCGGTTTCTTTTATCTTTTGCAGAAGATCATATTCAAGGCTTTGCGATTTCAACACTTCTGCCTCAAATTTCTGAACAGCCAGTTCGGTTACCCGCGCGGCTTCCTTTTGGATCTTTACAATGCCAAGGGCGTTCTTTTGCAGCTCTATGTTTTGCCTAACAATTGCCAGTTGGTTGTCGAGCGCCAGTAATTCATAATATGAATTAGCTATTTCGGCAATCAGGTTGGTGAGCACAAAATTCCTGCCTTCTACCGTTGACAAATACCTGGTAATTGCTGCCTTTTTTGCATTGCGCAATTTCTTCCAGATATCTATTTCCCAGTTGGCATAAGCTGCTATTGTAAAATCACCTAACGGGTCGGGCATTTCTTTGCCCTCTTTTATTTCGGTAGTGGCATCGCCGGCACCCTGACTTGTATATCTTCCTACCTTTTCAACGCCAATACCGCCTTTTACGCCAACGGTTGGTAATAGTGGCTGCTGTTTGAACCTGATCTCATTTTTTGCTATTTCAACCTCCTGCAAGGTGATCATCAACTCCTGGTTGTTCTTTAATGCAGTATCTATTAACGCTATCAGGTTTGGATCGGTAAAGAAACTGCGCCAGGGCAGCATCGATGTATTGGTAGTATCCTGGGTATTATTCCCGTAGGATGCAGGTGTAGATCTGTTTTCCGTTGCTGTTGTAAGGGCAGGGGATTTACATCCCGCTGCCGCTGCAATAATAATCGACAACAGACCAACGTATTTTTGAATACGGAATCTAAACATTATGATCAATTTCTTCAGTTAACGGATTTTCTTCTTCGTGTTTGGCCAGCATGCGCCGCTCTGCAATTTTCCCGAATATGTAGTACAGTCCGGGTATTATCAGCACACCGAATACCGTACCCACCAACATACCGCCGGCTGCGGCTGTGCCAATAGTTCGATTACCTAAGGCGCCAGGGCCATGTGCAAATACCAGTGGTATCAATCCGGCTATGAAGGCAAAGGAGGTCATTAAGATGGGGCGGAACCGCACTCTTGAACCTTCCATCGCCGCTTTCAACACAGAGTAACCTTGTCGGTGCTTTTGAACGGCAAACTCCACTATCAGTACGGCGTTCTTACCCAATAAGCCAATCAACATTACCATAGCCACCTGGGCATAGATGTTATTTTCGAGCCCCATACATTTCAACAGGAGAAAAGCGCCAAAAATACCGGTTGGCAACGATAGGATCACCGCTAATGGAAGAATGAAGCTTTCGTATTGGGCTGCCAGCACCAGGTACACGAAACCAAGACAGATGAGGAAAATATAGATCGCCTGGTTACCCTGGGCTACCTCATCTTTAGAGATACCTGCCCAGTCGATGCCAAAACCTCTTGGTAGTGTTTTCGCTGCTACTTCATTGATAGCTTTAATGGCATCGCCACTACTATAGCCCTGTGCTGCGGCTCCACTGATCTCAGATGCGTTGTACATGTTATGCCGGGTGATCTCTGATAAGCCGTACACCTTTTCCATTTTCATAAAGGCTGAAAATGGCACCATCTCGTCTTTGTTATTCTTTACATATAGCTTTAAGATATCCTCTGGTAACGCCCGGTATTGTGGCGCTGCCTGCACCATCACTTTGTACGGACGGCCAAACTTAATAAAGCTGATCTCATAGTTACTGCCTACCAATGTAGAAAGTGTGTTCATCGCATTTTCGATAGTAACTCCTTTTTGCTGCGCAATATCGTTATCAACTTTAAGCACATATTGCGGGAAGCTGGCGCTGTAAAAACTAAATACCGAAGAAAGTTCTTTTCGTTTGGTAAGCGCTGCTACAAACTCATTGCTTACCTGCTCCATCTTCTTGTAATCTCCTGAACCTGCTTTATCGAGCAAACGCAATTCCCAACCACCCGCTGCACCATAGCCTGGTACGGCCGGCGGCATAAAGTATTCAATATTGGCGCCGGTTATATCTTTTGACTTTTCTTCCAGCTCCTGTATAATTTCCTGTACTGAATGTTTCCGTTCTTCCCAGCTTTTGAGGTTGATCAAACAGGTACCAGAGTTGGCGCCGGTACCTTCGGTAAGGATTTCATAACCTGCCAGAGCAGACACTGATGAAATACCCTCAATACCTTCGGCTATCTTTTGCAAACGCTCCGCTACCTGGTTTGTTCTTTCCAATGAAGAACCCGGCGGAGTTTGAATGATGGCATAAAACATACCCTGGTCTTCATTTGGAATGAAGCCCGAAGGTACTTTGCCATTCAGGAACCAGGTGCCGGCGCAAAAAGCGCCTAAAACGAGAAAGGTAAGGCCTCTTCTGGTAACTATACTACCTAACAGCTGCATATACTTGCCTTGTCCACGGTTGAAACCATTGTTGAAACCGTCGAGGAACCTGTTCACCGGTGTTTTCTTTCTATGTTTGCCATGATTGTTCTTTAAGATCATGGCACAAAGGGCAGGGGTAAGCGTAAGCGCTACCACACCCGAAAGAATAATGGCTGTTGCCATGGTAATTGAGAACTGACGGTAGAAGATACCTACCGGGCCGCTCATGAATGCCACCGGTATAAACACCGAGGCCATAAGAAAGGTGATAGCGATAATAGCGCCGCTGATCTCATGCATGGCTTTTTTAGTGGCCTGTAATGGAGAAAGATGTTCTTCTTCCATTTTGGCATGCACAGCCTCAATAACCACAATGGCATCATCGACCACCACACCAATGGCCATTACAAGCGCAAACAGGGTAATGAGGTTGAGTGTTATACCGAAGAACTGCATGAACATGAATGTTCCGATCAATGAAACCGGTACAGCCAGGGCAGGGATAAGCGTAGACCGCCAATCGCCGAGGAACAGGAAAACCACAATACCTACCAGGATGAACGCTTCTACAAGGGTATGAATCACCTTTTCAATTGAAGCATCCAGGAATTTGGATACGTCATAACTGATCTCGTAGTTCATACCTTTTGGAAACGAGCTGGCCTTTATCTCTTTCAGTTTTTCCTTTACGTTTTTAATAACCTGGCTGGCATTACTTCCGTATGATTGTTTTAAAACAATTGCTGCAGATGGTTTGCCATTCAGGTTAGAATAGATGTCGTACATAGAGCTGCCGAACTCAATATCTGCCACATCTTTCAGGCGTAAGA
Source organism: Niastella sp. OAS944 (assembly GCA_024809215.1). Classification (GTDB taxonomy): domain Bacteria; phylum Bacteroidota; class Bacteroidia; order Chitinophagales; family Chitinophagaceae; genus Niastella. The sequence continues at coordinate 360,607 of JANUBW010000006.1, forward strand.
TCTCACCATTGGGGCTTGAGCGAAGAATTACATTTTCGTATTGTTGTTTGTCGCTGAACCTTCCGGAGTATTTCAATACATATTCAAACGACTGCGATCTTTTACCCGAGCTTTCACCGGTTTTACCGGGTGAGGCTTCCAAGCTTTGCGAGCTAAGCGCTTCCATTACTTCATCGGCAGAGATCTTGTACGCCAGCATGCGATCGGGTTTTAACCAAATACGCATAGAGTATTCGCGGTTACCAAGGATGTCGGCATAACCCACACCATCAACACGCTTTAACTCTGATAACACGTTTATATCTGCAAAGTTGAACAGGAATTTCTGATCGGTATTGGGATCATCGCTGTACAGGTTCACATACATAAGCATGTTCGACTCTTCACGCGTGATCTTTACCCCTTCGCGTACAACCAGCGGCGGTAGTTTGTTCACTACCGAGGCCACGCGGTTTTGTACGTTCAGTGATGCCACGTTGGGATCGGTACCCAGGTTGAATACAACCTGTATGGTTGCCTCACCATCGTTACCTGCATCGGAGGCCATGTATTTTAAACCCGGTACACCGTTGATAGCTCTTTCGAGGGGAATAAGCACCGCTTTGGTCATTAATTCCCCGTTGGCGCCGGGATAATCTGCTGTTACATTCACCTTGGGTGGTGATATGGTAGGGAACTGTGTTACCGGTAACCCCATAATTGCCAGCGCTCCCAGGAACACAATGATCAGGGAGATCACTATAGACAGGACCGGTCTTTGAATGAATTTATTGAACATCGGATTAAATCAATTTGAGTTTACACTATTCTGCTTTCAGGCGCAGGTGATTAATTACTTCCTCAGGTTTCTGAAATTCGTAGGCGATCTTGTCATCGTCCTTTACTTTCTGAACACCTTCAAGCAGAATTCTTTCATCATCTGAAAGTCCTTCGCTCACTACATACAGATCGGGTAATACGCCAGATACTGTAATGTTCCTTGATTTAACCACATTGTTCTTGTCTATTACAAAAACAAATTTTTTATCCTGTAATTCGTATGTGGCTTTCTGTGGTATGATCAATGCTTTTGTTACGGGCAATGTCAATAATACCTTGCCGGTTTCACCGTGTTTTAACAGTTTGTCGGGGTTGGGGAATTTAGCGCGAAAGGCAATGTTGCCGGTCTCATTATCAAATTCGCTTTCTATAGTTTCAATAACTCCTTTATATTGAAGGGGACGGTTATTGGCCAAAAGCAGGCCTACCTTATTGTGGTTCACCTTTCCTTTAGCATTGGCCTGATATTCGAGATACTCAGGTTCCGATACGTTGAAGTAGGCGAACATTTCGCTGTTGTCTGATAGACTGGTGAGCAGTTCGCCTTCGTCAATAAGGCTACCAATTTTTTTGGGAAGACGGTCGATGGTACCATCGAACGGCGCTCTGATCTCTGTGAACGATAAATGCAATTTTGCCAACTGTCTTTCGGCTTTTGCCTGGTCGAGTTTGGCCTGAGCCATTGCCTGTTCGTTCTTTGATACTACATTTTTTTCAACCAGGGCCGTTGTGTTCTGCAATTCAATTTCTGCTGCCTTGGTTTCTGCTTCAGCTTTCAATACTTCGGCTTCATACATTTTGGGCATGATCCTGAATAATAGCTGGCCTGCTTTTACATACTGGCCTTCATCTACATAAATGTTTTGCAGAAAACCTTTTTCCTGCGCCCTGATCTCGATGTTGCGGATAGAACGTATCTGCGAAACATATTCCTTGGTAAAGGACGTATCGAGGCGGATGGGACTGGTAACGGTGTATTTACCAGCTTCTTCTTTTTCTTCTTTGGTCGATTTACAGCTTGTTGCATATAATAGAATAAACAAGCTTTTGAATAGGATTACTCTTTTCATTATTTATATGGGTGATTGTATAGGTTACCAGTTACCGGTTACCAGATGCCGGGTTATCTGATGACGGTAAAGCGTAAATGGGATACATGTTACATGTTACAGGTTCCAGGTTACAGGTTAAAGGTTGCAGGTTGCAGGGAGACGAGATATAGCGAATGCCGGAAAAAGTTATTAGGCCCGCATGTAAAGCCTTTCACGTTTGCCGTTTCACGTTTCACGTCAATCAAAGTCTCAGCGACCTGATAGTTATGTATTTGTAGGAAAGAATATGAGAATGTGGCCGCGGATTTTTAAAGCGGCTATAGAGCCAGGTTAATATGAATGAATAGGAGAGTGCGTACAGGAGTTTTGCAAGCAGTTTGAATTTGCGGGTTGTAGGGTCATTGTCGTCATCGTCTTCAATATCTGCCAGTAGATTTGATTCCTGCTGGCCAGCCCCTTCTTTTATTACAGGGTACCCTTGTTTTTTATCGGTGAATTTCGACAGATGGTTCTTTTCAATATGCAGCACCGTGGAATAGCTGACATGATGCCTGCCTGTTAACAGGTAATTATATCCCCCAAAAAGGAGATAGCACAGGCATAGTATAATTATAGCTATTCGCATTAAGGAACAAAACTAATAAAACAGAATCCGAGTGGCATCTTCCGGAGGCTCCTTAACAACTCATTTACAAGAATCGCTTTCATTTAATAAGAGCTTACTTCCATTATCAGCTCTTAATCAAGGAAATAAAAAGACCAGCCAGAAAATCCCTGGCTGGTCTTAACCTAAAAGTGACAATCACAGTTAACTATCTTATTATAAGTTTTTCCGTTGTTACCTGTCGCCCATTCTTAATAACAACATAATATATACCCCGGTGCAGGTCTTTTACCCAAATGCGTTGGGCTTCACTTGTAAACCGTACGGTGCGTATAAGGCCCCCATTGCTGGTATACAATTGAATAGTTGCGTTGGGCTCCGGTTTGTTTACATGAACGATGAAGAAATCATCTGCCGGGTTGGGATAGATCTTAACCCTGTCATGACTGGGGAACGGGTGGTCGTTATTGCCGCATCCTGGCGGATTTACCGTTAATGTGCCGTTTTGGTAAGAAATGACGTAATTGGCAAGCCCGCTGCCTGTTGCATTGGATGGAATAATAGGATACACACCCATTTTTGCTTTGGCACCTGCGCCTGCGCTATACAAACTAACACTTGTAATTGTATCGCCCGTCGCCAGGCCGCTGGTAATGAACTTAGTGTTGCCCAGGTCAATAGCAGCACGGAATTCTTTTTCCTGATCAACCGCTTTGATGGTAAGCGGGGCCGGGATAATTGTTAAACTGTAAACAGCCGTATCAGGATTATAATAATCATTACCTGTATAGTTAACAATTACTGAATAAGCGCCGGCATTGCGTGGCAAACCAGGTAATATATTATTAAGCTGGTCGGCATAATTGAGCGTTACGGCTGGTGTTAATGTATCTGTTACGCCGCCGGTGCCATACGCAAAGGCTGTTGCTTCATGTGTTAACCCATCGTAGGTATGTGTAAGGTTTTTCACCTGCACGGAAGCGTTTGCTTTTGTATAATTAGTTACCCCGAATATGGAGAAATTTTTCAATCCCGAAACGGTAGCTGTAAAAGGATCAACGTGTGATCCACTGCCACCCAATATAGTGCGTTTTATTTTCCATGCGCTATCGTATTGCATTACGGCCAGCAATTGAGCGGTGTCGAATGCACTTGCCTGGCTGGCTGTTTCCCAGCCAAACACGGCTGTGATATCGCTGCCGCCAGGTGTTTCTTCGGTAATGGTCCATTGGTTGTTAACCACCTTCGTTGTATCGGTCACAGGGTGATCGAAGCTGTTCTTTATATTAACGGTGAAATTATCTGGTGTGCCGTTGTTCTTTAACGAAACCGGACTGTACAAACCTGCTGCTGTTGCTATGGGAAACAGGGTGGCTTCTAAACCAACCGGTAATGTAAGGCGGCCGTTCCCATTCACCACAAAGTAATTACCAATTATAGCAAAGGCGCTTGCTTTTGATGCATCTACCCAACCAGAATCGCCTATATGTAAGAGCACTTTGGTTTCGGGTATACCGGAACCGGTGCTTCCTGTACGGAATTGCGTACCGGTTTTAAGCAGTCCGTTTACGTTTAATGCAATTGAATTACCGCTTGCGGTTGCGTGCGGTATCAATCCGCTCAGTGCAGTACTGTTGCTCAGGTCGAGCGTACCATTAATATTATAGGTATACTTACCAAAAGAGGCTGCGGTGTTGGTGGTTGATGAGCTGTGCAGCACGTTGGCTTTAACAGTATACCCTTTACCAACGTTAATGATCACATTGTTATCGCCGTAGTTAGTGGCCGATGCGCTGCCATACCATGCCTGCAGATTTCCATTTAGGGTAACATCGGCATTTATATTTAATGTGATGTTTTTAACACCGGTGAGCGCCCGAATACCTGAGAAATTGAATAAACCACTACCAGTTATATTGTATTCGCCATTGGCGCCATCCAGTTCAAGGGTTATTTTATTTGTGCCGGTGCTGGTTCCCCCAAACGTACCGGCATTGTTTATATCGCCTTTTATGCGCAGGTTCCTTCCTGATGCATCGGTTTGAAAAACAGCGCCTGAATCGATGCTCAGGTTATTGATGCCTACCAATGCATTCAATGTTACAGTGTCGCCTGTTGAAATGGTTACCGTTCCTGAAGCGCCGGTGCCAACTGCTACTGTTTCCCAGGCTTTTGTTGAACTGTTATAACGTTCCCAAATAGAAGTGGTGCCATTATTCGTCCAGTTACCAGATGCCATAGAACGGAATTCGCCATTGATGGGAATGGTTGGGTCAACTATTGCTACATAACTATTGGTTGACGGGTACGACGGTTTTGACGCTTTTACATAATAATAGTATTTGCTTCCTTTTGCCGGCAGGGCATCGGTGGTGCTGAATGCCACTATAGAATCGATGGTGCCGGTAAGCTCGGCGATCTTTGTAAAATGAATGCTGTCGGTACTGCGCATCAAATCATACGTTACGCCCGTCATTGGCCAGCTTATGTTCCAGCTGATGATTGATTTGGCGCCGCTGCGCTGGGTACGCATGTTCGATACCGCCAGCTCGGTTGTTACCGGTGCATTGATTGCAGGGAATGTTAAGAACGGGTCCCACTCGCGAAACAGGTTTACATTATTATAGTAACGGGCCGCAGCGGTATCGCTTAGTTGTTTTGACCAGGATAGGCGTTTGCTTACATCAACCGGGGTGCCATTGTAATTCCTGCTATTGTATTCGGCATAAGTAATGAGTGAGGTATCGATATTCCAGGTTGACCAGCCAGTTGGGTTTATAGAAGAGCCCATGATCGTATTCAGAAAAACGGTTTTAGGCGCATTCTGCCAGGGCCGGCCTAATGAGTAAGTGGTAACGCCCCGGTTCCCGGTAAGAATGCAATTTCTGAACACTTCACCATAAGGATTGCTAGCTGACGTAGCGCCTGCAGTAACATAACCACCGCCGCTGCCATCGATTCGATCTCTTGGGAAAATAACACAGGAATCGAAGACTGCTGTTGATGAACCAAAAATGAAATCTGTATTGCCATCAATATAACAGCTTTTGAAATAGTGACGTCCATCGCCGTTATGCCACAAAGTATCCTGACCGCTAATGAGGCGACAGTTCTTATAAGCGCAGCGGTCGCCGGAAATATACATGGCCAGGGCTTGCGGGCCATCGCCGGTATAGCCGGTGGAGTTCTCGACGGTAATGCTCATCATGTAGAAATCATTGGCATTTACCGTAAGCGTAGCTGAAGTATTGGTGCCAATTACCACACCGCCTTCTACTTTACCAGAATAAGAATCCCAACTGATAATAGTATTGGCTACACTTTCACCTATTAAATGAATGAATGGTTTGTTTGAAGGGATGCGTACTTTCTCAATATATTTTCCATTTTTTACAAAGATCACATAGGGCGTGGTTCTGCCGGTTGGCGCAGCATCTATGGCTGCCTGTACAGATGAATAATTGCCCGACCCATCAAGGGCTACCACCGCGTCGGCATTGTTTGCTGTATATACTTTAACCTCGTAGGTTGGGGGCGTGGGCGGATCGGTTGGCGGCGTTACCATTACTGTTGCTGAAGCAACAACTGGTGTTGAATAGTTGAATGCTTTGTCGCCTGTAAAAATAAAATAGTTATATGTTGAGTCTGATTTCAAAGCAGCCAGGCTGCCATCGTCGGTAAAGTTTGTTGCAGTGCCTATGTAAAGAACAATGCTGTTGCCAATGTTATTGCCTATAGAATAAATACCATTGGCATTTAATGCGGGTTGTATAGTTGACGTGCTGCGTACGACCACGTAACCGCCGCCATCTACGCCGGTAGCCGGCGCAGCCCAACTGATATTAATAGAACCGTTTGTGCCTGTAGCCGCAGCCGGGGAAGTAGCGGCATCGGGTGCAGAATTATCTGCTGAGGGGTTGGCCTGGTCATCTGCCGCATATATTACCAGGTCATCTACATCAAAAGGTTTTACAATAGCTGCGCCGCCACCGTTGAAACGTAAACCACCCCACGTATAAGTAGGGTTGTATGCAGGGTTTACTGAGTAAGATAAAGCAGCTTTAGCCCAGGCCGTACCGGTACCTGCGTAGGCGATGGTATTGTAATTGGTTGTGAAATTAATGCTGTCGGCCACAGCCAGCAGTCCGCTTACAGAATTGCCCGTAGCCGGTGTGGCAGTTCTATAATAATACTGTACAATATACTTTGTGCTTTTTGCCATGTTAGGCGTTGTTACCGTTGGCGAATACACGTTTTTGGTACTGCCGCTGGTACTGGTATAAGTAAAATAATTACTTCCCGTTCGGGCGGTACCGTTATTAATGATATTGCCCGAACCATTAGTTGTCCAGACAGTTTGCATAAGATTGGTGGCGGCTGCGGGTGCCGCGGTTGACAGGGTGCCGGCGGCCTGGTTCTCAAATCCACCTTCCATAGTAGGAAACAAACCAATAAGCTGTTTTTGATTAATGGTTACGTTTGCTGTTGTGCCATTCAATGCAAACTGAAGGGTAGTGGCGTTGGGGCTTTGTATTGTTATTTGCCCTGTATAACTGCCTGCAGTAGCTGCATTCAGTCTTACCTGTATGTTGGTAGATGCTACCACGCTATTTATCGGGTTCAGGGTAATTGAACCACTCCAGTTTGTTCCGTCTGTTGAAAGCTGGTAACCTGCAGGCGCTGTAATGGTAATGGCGCCAGACAAATTACTGCCCGAAACCGGAAAGTTTTGAGCGGGGGAAGGGGCGCCGGTTATTTGGTTAAAGGTGTTGAATGTTGCATTGGCATAAATAAACGGCGTAGTGCCGGCGGTTGTATTGGTTAAACTGTTCAGGTAATTTTCCAGGTTGGTATAGCCATTGGCCGCATAGCCATTTCTGTCGGCAGCATCGGCAGGGTTTAGTCCATTTGCTGTTTCATAACTATCGGGCATGCCATCGTGGTCGTTATCGGAAGGAGCTGTTGTTGAAACCAGAGCGGGCCATGCATTTACGGTTAGTGCATAGTCGGTGCCATGCGGAAATCCACCCTGCACGTCTATAATGCGGCCACTGCGGTTACGTACGTCGTTTACAATGCGCTGATCGAGTGTATCGCGGTTGGGTAATGAACAACCTGCTTTTAATAGTACGGTCTCAAAGGCGCTTACAGCCGTTTCTGTGGTTACCGGGTAACCATGATTTAATGGCACGGCTGCCATGGCTGCTGCAGGATCGGCAGCGCTTACCCCCGCCCAGTTGTTGGCAGTGTTGGTGGGCGAGCCATCTACATAATTGCCATCTACATACCATTTGCCAACAGGTACGGTAGCACTGTTGCTTGGGTTGCATATACGGTATCTTACACCACTGCCGGTATTGGGGCCGTATTTGTAATAATTGTTCACTATATTATAGTTACCGCCTTCGCCGCCATATACGGTATTGATGCCCCAGTTATAAAGTACGTTGTTCCTGAAGTCGACATTTTCTACACCAATGGTATTAGGTGTATAAGTACTGATGCCGGCAAAGCGGGGATTGCGGTTACGGCAATGTGCTATAAGGTTATGGTGCATGCTGCCGCGTTTAGCGCCCCAAATACCGCCATAGCCGTGGTTCTCATAATCGGTATCGCCTGTTTCGAAGTGATACGAATAGTTAAGCGGTTCCGAAATAAGGCTCCATTGAATGGTTAAGTTGTCGCCCCGGTAAATGGTAAGCACCTCATCGGAGCTCCAGCTTGCGGTAACATGGTCTATAATGATATTGCTTGGGCCCAGTGCGCCAAAAGCGTCATCGCCGCCGCTGCCATCAACAGGGTTGCCATTGGCATCGGTTTTTTTCTGGTAACGGTCGCCTAAGCGGAAACGGATATAACGTACGATCACGTTGTCGCCGCTGATGCTTACATTATGATCGGCTATGCAGATGCCGTCGCCCGGTGCGGTTTGTCCGGCTATGGTGGTGTTGGCTTTGATCGTCAACCGCGAAGTAAGATGAATGGTACCGGATACCCGGAATACAACGGTGCGGTACGTGGCGTTTGCGCTTAGTGCATACCGCAAGCTTCCCGGCAGACCGTCATCGAGCAGGTTGGTGACCTCAAAAACGGTGGTGGGTACACCGGCCGTTCCGCGGCCCCCGGTGGTATACATACCAGCTCCTTCCGCCCCGGGGAAAGCGGGTTGCTGGGCATGTGATCCATAGCTCCGGATAAGCGCCAGCATGGTTAGCAGGCAGCAGAAAAAATACCTGTTCTTTTGATATAACATACAATCGTTGATTTTTTGCTTTACGTTTAAATATTGTTATGGCAATAGGTTTCCTGAATGACAGACCTGTAAGGTCCATCATTTAAGATTGCAATAATTATTAAGTAGAATTGGACCTGACAGGTCTGTTACTTGTAAAGCCGACCTGTCAGGATCGCATAAGCATACTGATAATGCGAGAACCGATGGCGAACCTTACAGGTCTTGCTCTTAGAATTATCGCCACCGTGGATCGCCGGCGCTATTGCGGCCGGCAAAAGTTTGATCGGCAATTGCAAAAATGCCATTGTATGGAGCCAGCCATAGTTCCGTTGATTTACGGTTGGCCGATGTTAAGGACTTAAACTCACTGCCACCCGTTTCATGGTCGGTTGTTTTAAAGCTGTTGGTGATGCCAACCGAAGTGGCGCCGCCCACTTTAATATCACGCACTACAGTAGCTCCACCACTTACCTTGCCAATGCCGAACAAACAGTTGGTTATATTAAAACCATTGGCGATGTTAAGGGTGCCATAATCGAAATAAACGTTTTTGTTATTTCCCAGGGGCGCTTCATTAAATGTACAGTCTGATACAGTTACCGAATTGGCGGCCGATGCGCTGGTTATAACGCCCTCCACTTTGTAAATGGTACTGTTGGTTATGGTAATGTTGTCTATTTTACTGCTGGCGTTTATATTAATTACAGAAAAGTTGCCAATGCTGTCGATTATACAGTTGTTCATAACCAGTTCTCCAATGTTTGTAGCGTTGTCCTTTAACCGAAACAGGCCTCTGAATATTTCTATCCGGCTTTCGTTAAATACCACTTTCCCGATATTAGCGCTGTTGCCATTGTTGATCACATATCGGCTGGTATAATTGTCGCTCACCAGATATACATCATTAAATTCTATTTGATCTATAGTAGCACCGGCCCTGAATTCAAAATTGCTGGTAAAGTATATTCTCGCCTTTAAGGGATTTGCTAAATCTGGCTTACTCATAATAGTAAGCGATCTGTCTAAAGCAATAGCGGTGGAAATAATATATGTTTCGCCACGGCTTAGTAATATAGTGCTTCCCGATGGAACCTGGGGTAAAGTATCGGCCAAAACGCCCGGCCGGCCGGTAATACCGGTGAGGTCGATAACGGCGCCGGCAAACGGTGCTTTGGTTGAAAAATCAACAAGTCCGCGTTCGTCGTTTCCACTGTACAAATACATGGTGTATTGGGTAGAAGCATCGAGCCCATCGATAACTACATACTCATTGGTAAGGTCGGTGGCCGTGAGGTTTATGGAAGCTACTACCGATTTGTCGGCTTTTTTAATCACCTTAATAGCGGTTACCGCGGCGCCCCGGGTAGACCAGCGGGCACGTACTGAATTTAGCGTAATGTCGTTTATGCCCGGCGAACGGAATATGGATGATAAGGTTTTTACGGCTCCCAGGTTCGACCACATTGAACTCATGTTGGTATCGCGGGCAAGTGCTTTTACCTGTACCTGGTACAATTGATTAAATAAAAGCTTTTTGATGGTTGCCGCGCTGGTGTCTACCACTATGGTCATATCAATGCTTTTGAACGTATCGCGACTTACTGCTACACTATAACCGGTGGCGCCTGCTATGGGTTGCCACGCTGCCTCAATGGTATTCGAATCTGCTGTTAATGCGCCGATAGATACTGGTCTGAATAACCGGGGCATGGTGAGGTCGTTGTCCTTTTTACAGGAGGTATATATAAATACTGTAAAAGCCAGTATATAAATAATTTTGTTCATGGTATGGAATGTTTACCTGTACAATGTTGTTTTAATAGCCATATTGGTTTTGCAGGCTGCCCTGGCTGGCTGAGATCACCTGGTTATGTAACGGTAATACATATCTTGCTGGCGTGTTACCTGTATTGTCGGTATAGCCGCGCCATTGCCACAGGTTATAGTTGGCCGGGCCTTTGGTGGTGGTATTATACAGGGTTACAAGCCAATTTGTTTTTATATTGTACTCGGCAGGAACGGCGCCTGTTACCCTGGTAAATTTATTAAGGAAAGTGAGTGTTTTATCGCTGTTGCGTTTTGCATAAATAATATCGGGTAAATTTTTGTATTGGCCAACGCCGCCAACAGCATCCAAACCCATTTGATTAAGTGTATTTCTTGTTTCGGCAATTTTTTTACCATAGAGGTCCCACCGAACCAGGTCGAATTTGCGTAACATTTCACCACCCAGTTCCCATGCGCGTTCATTAACGATGGCGTTGAAAAATGCGTTTTTGTCGCCACTTATCGCTGCAATGTAGCCATCTACTTTATCGCTCCACAAGCTGGCTGGGAAGGCGCGTTGCCGCACTTTACGCAATGCATCCTGGGCCGGCCCTGTTGGGCCATTCAGTTCATTTTCACTTTCGGCCAGCATAAGCAATACATCGGCATAACGCAAAAGCGGCCAGTTGATGCTGGTGCCTTTTGATGATTCGGGCCCTAAAGGCGTTGGCACTAATAAACGGTTCCATTTGTTGATAGCGATACCCGTTGGCCCTACAGGCGCCTGCGCCAGCGTATCGTTATAAGACACCAGCGAGCAGGTTGCTGCAAGTCGTACATCCGTAGTATCAAAAGAGTGGTAATAGGTTGGGGTAAAGGAAAATTGAATGGTAGTAGCACCGTAATTGTGCTTTTGTGCAGCGCCATTGCTTACTGCAACTCCTACACACCAGCCTACATCGCCATAGCCAGGGGGATAGGCTACTTCATATAAAATGTCGCTGTTCACTGGTTTAACACCTTTATTCTCATTCATAAATACGGTGGCGAAATCGGGCAGGGGACGTGGTTTTAATTCAACCAGTTTTTTACAATATGTGTTGGCGATCTTATAATATTCCAGGTAATCGCTTTTACGTTTCATGGTCATGTCGGGGTACAGCCAGTAACCGCCACGCAATAACGCCAGTTTGGCTATAAGCCCCAGTACAAACTCCCGGTTTATGCGTTCTATGCCATAGTCAAGCGCTTCGGCCCACTGCATTTTATCCTCTATGCCAATAAGATCATTTATTAACCAGGTAAGAATGGTGTCGCGCCCTGTTCTTGGAATATAGAAGTCGTCACCGGCGCGCGATGCTTTTGTATTGAAGGGAACATCGCCCCAATGGTGAACAAGTAACATATACCAGTACGCGCGCAGCGCCTTTGCCTCACCTAATAAGTTCAGGTAAACTTTGCTGGTTGAGTCTTTTGCCAGGGAAATGGTGGTAAGACCAAATTCGCATTCGTTGGCTTTATTTATGGCATTGTAAGCATTGTTCCAAACGGTGAGCAGATCGTTGTTGGAGGTAGTTGCTTCAAATGACCACAGATCGCGGCGGGCGCCATCGGGGTTTTGTGCTACTGAATTTCCTACTTCAACATCGGTATTGCCGGCAAACATGGTCGATACACGTGATGTAAATGCATCCTGGTTGAAAAGCGCGTAGATCATGTTCACGGCTTTCTTCGCATCTGATTCAGAACCGAAAACATATTCCTGTGTAAACTTAGACTCTGAATTTGATTCCAGGTATTTCTTGCACGAAATGCCGGCCAGGCAGTAAAGCGTTATAATGGGATATATAATGCGTTTCATAATTCTTAATGTCTTTGTTAATGGCTAAAAGGTTACGTTCACACCGGCAGTGAATGTGCGGCTTTTAGGGAACGCTGAATAATCGACACCGGGCACCAGCTGGTTATAACCACTGTTGCGGGTGGTGCTTACTTCGGGATCGTACCCACTGTAATTCGTCCACACAAATGCGTTGTATACAGTTGCATACACCCTGAATTTGGTGAGGTAAAATTTGGAGATCAAATTTTTAGGAAGCGAGTAGCCCAATGTAAGCGTATTCAGGCGCAGGAAGGAGCCGTCTTCCACTGCCCATGAGTGAAAGTATGGTGAGGTACCGCCCATTGAGAACGGCGACCATATTTTGGGGTTGGGGTTTAATGCTGCCAGTTCCTTCAGGTCGGTTACCAGAGCCCCGCTTTCGTTTATATAATGAAAGCGATTGTTATAGTTAACTGTATTCAACATATTGGCGAAGGAGTTGCGGTAATACATGTTGAATGAGATGCGCCCGGTATTATAGATCTGGTTACCGTAAACCCAATTAAAAAAGGCCGCGAGGTCAAAACCCTTATACGTTACATTGAAGCCGAAACCGCCTGTTGCTTTAGGCAGTGCACGGCCAATTACAGTGCGGTCATCTGCTGTAATGGTGCCGCTTGAGTCGAGGTCTTTTAATTTAAGCACACCTGGCCGCAGGCTGATACCTCCAAGGTCCTGACCGTGCACGCCATCGGCAAGTATGTATTTTTTGGTAGCTGCATCATAACCGGTAAAATCGTCAACGGTATACATGCCTTCGGTCACATAGCCATACATTAACCCAATAGTTTGGCCGCGGTACAAACGGTAATCGTCAATTGTTTTAAGATCGGTGCCGGCCCAGTTTGAATTGAACGTACGTTCATCAACGCCATCGAGCTTATCGATGCGGGCGCGGTTAACACCAATATTGAAGTTGAAGCTGATGGTAAGATCGGCTTTATTGATGATGTCGGCATTCAACCCCAATTCAATACCCCTGTTTGAGGTTTGCCCAATATTGCGTTGTTGGGTGCTGAAACCGGAGGTGGGTGGAATGGCCGATTGTACCAGCAGGTCTTTGGTGGTGTTATGATAAAAATCGAGCGTACCGGCTATGCGATTATTTAATAAACCAAAATCCAAACCGATGTTACGGGTAATAGTAGTTTCCCATTTTACTTCGGGATTGGTTAGCTGTGTGCTGGCAAATGTATAATATGGGTTAAGTGTTTCGCCTGCGCCATAGGGCCGCGATTGTTCAGGCTTGAATAACATGCGCCATTGATCGGAACTGATATTGTTATTACCAACAGAACCGTAACTGGCCCTTAGCTTCAGGTCGGTGATAAATGGCAGCTTGGTCATGAACTCTTCTGAAGAAATACGCCAGGCAAAAGAAGCGGCAGGGAACAGCCCCCATTGTTTGCCGGGTGCAAACTGGGTGCTTCCATCGTACCGCCCGGTAAGGTTAAAAATATATTTATCGTTGTACTGGTAAATGACCCGGCCAAAAAAGGAAGCTGTTTTCTCCGGTGCAATATCTGTGGTTGTATGAATGTCGGTAGTGCCAAAGCCCATGGTAGCAAACAGCTTTTCGGGAGTAACATCTACGTTGAAATATTTTGCACGATTATATTCTTCAAAACCTTTGCCTCTTGCCAGCATTTCCTGACCAACCAAAAAGGTGAAATCGTGTACAAGGTTTTTATTGAAACGATAGTTTAACGTGTTGGTTAAACGATAGTCGCGCAGTTTGGTTTGGTTAATTTCTCCCATTGGCAAATTCATGCCTTCGTTCCTTGCAGTACTGGTTAAGGGACCATAGTAACGGCGGGTTTCGTTGAATGATAAGCCCAAGCTGTATTCAGAACGGAATGTAAGGTTGCGCAGAATGCTCCAGGTAGCGCCTGCATTAAAGTTGAACTGGCGATTGATCTTTCTGCGATAATCCTGTTGCGTAAGCTGAACGGGATTTATCATATTGGCGAGGAACTGTTCATATTCTTCACTGGCGCCCTGATCGAGAATGATCATATCGGCAATGCCGTTTACCGGGCGGGTGGTTATACCATCGCCAACACGAAAGTTGGCGCTGCCTGCAGAGCCGGCGCCATTGGTAATGGGGTGGGTGTACCTGATAGCGGCATCGATCTTTATTGATTGTGATACCTCGTGATTTAGTTTGAAGTTTATATAGTTGCGGGTATAGCTGTTGGTTGGAATAAGCCCTGCTTCTTTATTGTTGGTAAAATTGAGTGCGAATTTTGTTTTATCGGTTCCGCCGGTTAAGCTGATATTGTGTTGTTGCGACCAGGCGGGGGAGCCATACAATTCATTCTGCCAGTCGGTACCCTTTGTATACTTGTACAGGTCAAGGTCTTCGTACACCCCAAAGTATTTGGCAAAGTTGTCTACACTGCTTTGTCCCTGAATTCTGGCATATTCATATTGGGCCAGCACAAATTCGTAAGGCGACAAAACCGCCAGTTTACGCGGTAATTGGCGTGCCTGCATAAACCCGTTGTAGGAAATGGTTGATTTGCCGCCTTTGGCGCTTTTTGTTGTTACAATAACAACGCCATTTGCAGCGGCTGCGCCGTAAATGGCGGCGGTAGCGGCGTCTTTCAAAATGTCGATGCTGGCAATATCGGAAGGTGCAATATCATTTATGTTACTTACCCTAAAGCCATCAACAATATACAGGGGATCATTGCTGCCGGTAATGGAGCCGCCACCGCGAACGCGGATCACGATGTCGGCGCCTGGTTGCCCGTCAACAGTGGTAACCTGTACGCCAGGCAGGCGGCCGGTAATGGCTTCGGCAGCACTGGCTACGGGTATCTTTTCCAGTTGTGCCCCACTGATAGAAGAAACGGTACCGGTAAGATCTTTGCGGCGTACGCTTTGGTACCCGATCACCACCACTTCATCCATGTTCTTGTTGAGTTGTTGCAGCACAATGCTCACCTGGCTGGTGCTTAAGGCTATTTCTCTTGTTTGATATCCGATATAAGAAACAATAAGCGTGGCATTGGCTTTGGAAACAGAGAGGCTGAAGCTGCCATCTTCTTTACTCAGGGTTTTAGCTTCGGTACCTTTTTCTGCAATACTGGCGCCTGATAAAGGCGCATTGTTATTGTCTGTGATCTTTCCGCTTACAGTAACTTCGTCAACAGTAAGTTGCTTTTCAGTTGGGTGTGGGGGCGGGGGCTGCGTTTTTTCTGATACCACTATTGTTTTTTCAACAATGGAATAGCTGAAGGGCAACTGTGAAAAACAAATGGAAAGTGTTTTGTCGAGCGAAGAGTTGGTGGTAACAACGGTTACCTTTTTTGCATTGTTCAGCAGCCCATCAACATAAAAGAACACATAGCCGGTTTGCCTGGTAATTTCTTTAAATACCTTTTCAACAGGGGCATTCTTTTCGTTTAGTGTTATGCCCTGGGCAAAACCGTTGGCAGTGGTATGCAGGCAAACAACCGTAAGCAAAGCAATAGTTAGTTTCATTACTCTTACAAGTTTAGCACCGCCATGGCAGTAAATGGCGGCTGGAAAGCATCGTTTGAACGATGCTTTGCCAAAAGCAATCATTAGCATAATTTTGGTCCTCTTTGGGTTGAAAAATTGTAGTGTTACTTTTTATTGACTCAGGAATCCGCCGGAGGTGTCGCAACCACTTCCGGTTTTTATTTATACATATTTTATATTTGTTATTGCTTAACGATAATCGTCTTACCGTTTATTTCAAACTTCACTTTACCTGTTAATTCAAGTATTTTCAGCAACTGTTCTGCGTTGGCGCTTCGTGAAATTTGTCCCGAGAACCGTTCGGGAATAGTTCCTTTATAAACAAACTGCACATCGTACCACCGTGCTGCCTGTCGTAATACCGTTTCCAGGTCGGCGGCTTTGAATTGGAATAAGCCGTTCTTCCAGGCCATTACCTGTTCTACGTCAGCGTCGGCAATCTTGAATCGTGAATCGGCAATTAATACAGCTTGCTTACCAGGTGTGAGGACAACGGTATTATTGCCGATTGCTCCCGCTTTGAGGCGGGACCGATTCACGACTTTTACACTTCCCTCTAATAAGGTTGTACGTATGGCAGTTTCATCTGTATAACTATTAATATTAAAATGGGTTCCCAGTACTTCTACCTCCATGTTATTTACCTGCACATGAAAGGGCATCGACGCATTTTTCGCTACTTCAAAATACCCTTCACCCGTTAACTCAACTCTTCTTTCTTTACCGGTAAAGGCAGTAGGGTATCGCAGGCTCGATGATGCATTCAGCCATACTTTAGTGCCATCTGCCAGTACCAGCTGGTATTGCCCGCCGCGCGGTGTGGCAATTGTATTGTAAGCAAGTGGTGAATGGTGACTGGTGAGTGGGGCGCCCGCACTTTGGGCAGCCACATCATATACCAGCTCACCATTCTTCGTTTTTATAACCTGCGAATTTCCCTGTTGCGCAAGGGCGCCATTGGCGGCGCTGTCGAGAACGATCTCGCTGCCATCGCTCAGTTTCAATATTGCTTTATTACCCCCTGGGGTTATTGCGTTTTTGTCGTTTATCGGTTTTGCATGTACTATTTCGTTTTGTACTGGCTTTTTAGCCGTGAGCCACCACCAGGCCACACCACAAAAACCAATAAACAATACCGATGCAACTGCCAGCCGCCTTGTGAGGCGAATAACTTTTGCGCGCTTTTCTTTTTCTGCCTGTATACCGGATTGTAAATTTTGCTGAATAGCTGCCAGTAAAGTATTATCTGGTTCGCTTTCGTATTGGTGTTCGTACAGTTCCTGATCGATAATGGCTGCGAGTTGCTTTGTATGTTCAGGATCGTTCAACAATTCGTAAAACCGGTCTCTTTCCTGTTCTGTAAGCCGGCCTGTGAGGTACTTATCTAATAATTCCTGAAAATTGTTAGTCTGCATACATAATTGGTTCTTTTCTTAAAGCAGCATCATCTTTCGTACTATTGAAGACGCATGCCAGAGAAATAAGGGGACAAGGGTTTTAAAATATTTTTTGTGCCCACCGGTACAGGATGAGGAATAGGATAGTTATATCGGAATGGGTAGTGATATAATGCCTTAGGAAATTGAGCGCCCTGACAATATTCTTTTTCACGGCTTCTTTGGACACCTGCATACTGGCTGCTATTTCTTCATGCGAAAGTTCCTGATCGCGGCTCAACAGGTAAGCTTTCTTTTGTTGTTGGGGCAATAGGTTTATGGCCCGGGCAATTAATGCAGCCAGGTTCTTTTGCGCCAGCGTTCTGTCGGGCAGGTAATTCTTTTCTTCCAGCTCAAGGTCATCGGTATCGAGGGGGAAATGGCGTTTTTTTCGCAAGGCGCTTATAATATGGTTACGCGCAATGATGAACAGGTAAGAATCGAAATTTTCAACGGCAGGTAGTTTTTTACGGTTCTGCCATATCTTTAAAAATACTTCCTGAACAATATCCTGGGCCTGGGCAGAAACCTTTACATAGGTGAGGGCCTGCAGGTATATGTTATTCCACTTACGTTCAACCAGCACGGTAAAAGCACTTTCATTGCCCTCAGCAACCTGTAGCAACAACAGTCTTTCATCCTGTGCGTTTACATTCATACCGCCAACCGTTTTATGATCTTTTTGGTTAATCTATAAAGAAATGTAAGCAAAAATTAAACAATTGGTTAATAACCATAACACCAAACGCGGAAAAATTACCGGGAACGTTTGCGTTGGCAGCTAGTGGCTAGTGGCAAGTGGCTAGCAGGGCCTTTATGCGAAGCTCATATGTTATCGCTTGCTTCACTTTATTCCAAAGCCTTACCTACTATTTTTCTTCCGGATTGCCTTTTTCCCTATCAGCTACTCGCCACTTCCCACTTGCCTCAATGCGATTTGCTGAATTTAGACTACATTCATCATTTATTTATGGAATCCTCAATAAACACATACATCTGGCAACAATTCGGCGCAACCCTCGATATGCTTGAAAATGCCATCACTGCCTGTTCACCTGAACTGTGGAATGAAGGTTCGCGCTTCTGGTACCTGAGCTTTCATACCATTTACTGGACAGATTATTACCTCAGTGATCAAACGCCTAAAGAAAGCGACTTTACACCTCCGGCACCATTTACAAAATCTGATTTTGAATATGATGCCATGCCAAACAGGGTGTATGAGAAAGAAGAGTTGTTACAATACCTGGCTTACGCCCGGCAAAAACTGCGCGATCAGTTAACACGGATATCGCCTGAAGAACTGTTAACAAAACGCTTCATAAGTGAGTACAAAGAGTTTACCCTTTTTGAATTGCTATTATATAATATGCGCCATGTGCAACATCATACTGCACAACTCAACCTGTTATTGCGGCAAGGTATAAATGATGCGCCTAAATGGGTATCGCGCACCGCTATGCCATTGTATTAAATCTTCCCCCTTGGCGGATAACCAGCTTGATCTTTCGGCAGCCAGAGTGCCCGGACAATAGCAGTGGATGCCATCAGGTCGTTTGATGGTCCCAGTGCGGTTATAAATACCGGCGGCGGCCACTTTGGGCCATATGGATTGAATTAGGATAATGAGTGGTCTGATGCAAATGCTTACCGCCATGTAAAAATGGTATGGGCTATGCGGGCGAGGGGGATGTGATAGAACTGCTTCTTTTGATGTTGTTTATAAATATCAGGAGAGAATGTAGGCTTTAAGAGTATGAAGTAAGAAGTATGAGGTAGGAAATTCGGGGTTCTTACTTCATACTTCTTACTTCTCAATTTTTATTGCTGATCTTTTAGTTTCTTATAGTCGGTTTCTCGTTCTTTTATTATGGTATCATAATCGCTTCGGCCGGCAAATGCTTCGGGATTATAGGCATCCCCTGCTTTTCTTTTATTGTGCATATCGAACTGGCTGGCATGGGAAGCCACCCACAGATCGAATTGTACTTTTTTCATCGATTCAAGTGTATAGGCAAAGTCTTTACCGATCTCGGGATAACCGGGCATGCCGCTTAGTTTTGTACCTCCTAAAATGGTAGGGATATTTGCAATCAGTACAGTGTAACTTCTCTTTTCATCTTTTACGGTTACCAGGTAACTGCACGAACCTTTGGTGTGGCCGGGGTGATGTAACAACTCAAGTTTGGTTCCACCCAAACCAATGGTGTCATGGTCTTTTAATAATTTATCGGGTTTTACCGGCAGGTACAATGGCCCTTTGCCGCCCATATAGTAATCGGAATTACCGCCATCTTCCAGTGCTTTAGCATCTTTTTCATCTACCATCATTTTGGCGCCGGTTTGTTTTTTTATATCGGCCATTCCGGCAACATGATCAAAATGCGCCTGGGTGGTAAGTAGAATTTTTATATCGGCCATGTTGAAACCCAGTTGCTGCATGTTCTTTTTGATCATAGGTACCGATTCGGCCAAACCGGTATTGATAAGAATATGCCCTTTGGGCGTAGCCAGTAAATAACAACCAAGGTCGTATGTGCCTACATAATACAAATTGCCGGCAATGCGAAAGGGCTGGCACGAATCGCTCCATTCTTTATTATTCATAGGTAATGGGGCCAGTTTTTGCGCAATTAGCGTAGTATGGGCAACTGCCAGGATCAGTAGAGATATTACAATTTTATTCATTATTTGATCAGTGTTTAACCAGACTGTTAAATGGATTTGGGGGATAAAAGTAAATGTTAAAATGTAAAAAAGATTATAAAGTGGAAAACGGGCGGCGTATTTTTCTTGTCAATGTATTATGAAAGCAACCAAAATATTACTACTTCTGATCTTTACTTGTATGTTCCTTGCTATGAAATGCGAGAAAGATACAACTAACTGCCATCACAACTTGTGGTTAAACAATCAAGCCGAAAAAGACGTATATGCAGTTGTTAATTTTAACTATCCTGATACCAGCATTCCATTGCAGAATCCAATGGCACACCAAAGAGCCTTTGTTGAGGCCGGGCAGCGAAAACCAATTTATCACCAGAGTGGATGCCTGGAGAATGCCATTCAGGATTATACGAGGAACTATGAACCCAAGGACACACTAATCATATTTGTTTTTGATGCAGCGGAGGTTCAGGCAAACTGGGACCAGGTTCGGCTACAGTATAAGGTATTGAAGCGATTTGATTATAGTATCCATGAATTAAAGAATACTAATTTTTCTATTGATTTTCCGTAATACTTATATATTATTTAAGCAGATTAACTTTCATAAAATACTTTCTTTTTTTTCCATAATCATAATTGGCATTTGGTTCAACGATATCCCGTTCGGTCACTTCCATAACAAAACATTTTTCATTTACCCAAACCAATTGTTGAATGTTTACGCGGTTGAAACTTAACATCAGGCTTACTTTCATTGTATAGCGTTGACCAGTGGGGTTTTTCCTGATCTTTAAGAGGTGAATACAGCAGTCGCCCGCTTCAAAGTCAGAATTAGAATAAGTTAACAGCGTATTATATTGTGGAGAAAGCAAAATGTCATACGGGCCTTCATCTGCACAGGAAGGTACATCAAATGATTTCCCTGTTCTGTAATCGATCAGGTCCGTAAAAGCAACTTCATTTTGCATATCTGTTGTATGTACAACGTATACGTTCAGGGGAGCAATGAAGCCCAGATAGTCAGACGTGGAACATTCACAAACCTGGTCGGTTGCAAATGTCTTTTTAAAATATTTGTTCTTTATCGTGAAAGATTTCTTTGTGCGGGTTATGCCTGTAGAGTCATTTATAATACTGGGACCGGCATTTTTTGAGAGGCTTAAAAAGGTGCTTTTTGAGATCCTGGCAACTTTTATAACGGAATCTGGTTCTACGGTTGATTCTTCGCGACGATCTTCGGGATAACCTATAAAGACCATTCGATCTTCTGATTTGATGCCTGCCGAAGTATCGATGAACATTTTACCCGGCTGAGCAATGATGTTCATGGTGAGTAGGAAAAAGGTGCCCAGGGTAAACAGTATTCGCAAATTCATGTGTGGCGTTTAAGTAGGGTTTTGAATTGTTAAGAGGTATTACAGCTTCGCGAGCGAAAAATACTCTTTTTTAAATTAACGGTTCTACTTAAATGCCTTTTTTCTGTGATGACGTTCATTCCCTAAGGCGGAGCAGGCTCCGGCAGGTCTAATTAATTTAAACTTAGACCTGCCAGGTCTGCTGAACATTATAGTAATGCAAGGTCCTGAAGTAAATCTTACAGATCTTGCTGTTAATTAAAAACCAACACTACCGGTTCCATACCCGGCGTTTCTAACTTCACTTCGTAAGTGCCACCTTTCGCCGGCGGCCGTACATAAACGATCAGTGTGCCGTTTTTTGCCTTTCTGGTAGCTGCTTTATAATTATCTACATCATTAGCTTCGCTGTTCTCAATACCCAGTAACGTGGCGGGGCCTTTTATGCTTACAGTAACGGCGTTATCGGCGTCGTATACCTTTTGTCCTTTATCGTCGGTGAGGGCCACTTCAATTTGCTGCACACCGGTACGTGCATTTATCATTGGATCTTTATAAATGCTGGCCACTATTTTTGCAGCTTTGCCGGTAGTGTTCAATGAATATTGCGCGGCTTCTTTTCCGTCTTTATATCCTTTTACAATCAGTTCACCGGGTTGGTATACTGTGTTCCAGACCAAGATGCGGTTTTTTGCGTCGGCCATTGTTCTTTTGCCCAATGAAGTTCCGTTCAGGAATAATTCGGCCTCCTCACAATTGGTAAAACAGTTCACCCGAATAGAGTCGCCCGCTGTTCCATTCCATTTGGGCGCGGCCTGCCGGTGGCTCCAAATGCCATTGTCTTCTGTTTTGGGAATAGGTGAAGTGCCCATGTAGATCATTGGCTTTTGCGTCCAAATGCTTTGGCGGAAGTAATATTCCGGTTTAGCAAAGCCGCCGAGGTCTAACAGTCCGGCCTGGTTGCTGCGGTTTGGCCAGGCGCCGGCTTCGCCCAGGTAGTCAATACCAGTCCACAAATACATACCGGCTACATATGCATTTTTATCAACGGCATTCCAGGCGCTGAGACGCATGCCATTTTCGCTATCGTAAATAACACGATTGGGATATTGTTTGTGGTCTTCTTCATAACGGTATTCCTGATAATTGTAACCAACAATATCGAGGTTGCCAGGGTAGCTGGTTGTGTTCGACATTACTACACCTGCCAGGGCTGCCGTAATAGGGCGGGTAGTATCATACTGTTTTGCTACTGCTACCAGGCGTTTTGAAATTTCACCCAGGCGTGCAGCTGGTGGATGAGTTGAATCATATCCCCGGCCATAGATCTGCGGATTGTTCCCCGTGTTCAGGATCTCATGCGTATAAGGGTCATTGGGATAATCAATTTCATTCCCAATGCTCCACATAATTATTGAAGGCCGGTTGCGGTTACGAAGTATCATATCGCGCAGGTCCTGGTTAGCCCATTCATTGAAATAGGTATGGTAACCATCTTTGCCTGGTTGGCCATTATTCCAACCCTTTATCCATTTGTTCTTACCCACTTCCCATTCGTCAAACGCTTCATCCATTACTACAAAACCCATTTCATCGCACAGGCGATATAAGTAATCGGCATGAGGGTTATGGCTTAGCCTTAATGAATTTACCCCGGCTGCTTTAAGAGTGCGTAATCTTCTTATCCAGGCTTCTTCGGGTACGGCCACGCCTAACACCCCGGCGTCATCGTGTATACATACGCCCAGTAATTTGGTATTTACCTCGTTCAGGAAAAATCCATTACCGGCATCGTACCTGATGGCGCGGATACCTACTTTGTCTGTCCATTCATCGGTTTTCTTACCGCCCGACAAAAGCGTTACGCGTAATGTATACAGATAAGGATCGTCAATGGACCATAAGTGCGGGCTCGAAACGTCAAAAGCGCAACTGGCCTGTACGGCTGTTTTAGTATTGGTCGTAATGTTCTTTTCGGCAGTAGCTACCTGTTTGCCGTCTTTATCAATAAGCGTGCATTGTACGGTTACTGGTTTGTTTACTTTGTCGTTATTTACTACCGATACCTGTACGTTGGCTGTTGCGTTATTGGCAGATACGGAGGGTGTGCTAAATGCCACACCCCATTTATCAATATGTACCGGATTGGTAGCAATAAGGTATACATTGCGATAAATGCCCGAACCGGTATACCATCTTGAATCGGCAAAGGTGGTATGATCTACTTTTACTGCAATCGTATTATTGGCACCGGGTTTTAAATAGGACGTTAAATCATATTGAAAAGGGATAAACCCATTTGGCCGTTTTCCAATAGAGCGGCCATTGATAAATACTTCACTGTTCTTGTATACACCATCGAAGTAAATGAACACCTGTTTGCCTGTCCATTTTGCGGGCAGTGTAAATGTTTTACGGTACCAGCCAATACCACCCGGCAGGTAACCGGTACCGCTGGCCCATTCGTTGCTGAACGGGCCTTCAATACTCCAGTCGTGCGGCAGTTGCAGCGTACGCCAGGCTGCATCGTTAAACGCCGCTTTTTCCGCTGCTGCTACCTCACCTTTATAAAATTTCCAGTTGTCGTTGAATAGTAGCTGTTGCCTTTCCTGGCTAAATGCAATCGCTGGCAGTAGCAGTAATAAAAGCAAATGATAGTTCCGAATCATGTTCCTGTTTTATAAGTTAGCTTCGAAAATTTCAAATCTCAAATCACAAGTTTCAAAGAAATTCCAAGAACCAAGCACCAAGATCTAAACAAATCCCAAAACTCAAATCCCAGAAGAAATGCAATAAAGATTGAATTTTTAATTTGAAGTTTTTGATTTCATTATTTGGTTCTTGGTGCTTGAGATTTGTGGTTTTATTTTTTGGAACTTGTGATTTGGAATTTGAGATTATTTAATACCCATTATTCTGCGTGATCTTATTGTTACTAGCTTGTATTTCGGACCTGGGAATAGGCAACCAGTAATTTTTTGTTTCGAATTTGCGGCCATCGAGCGCCACCTTTGTGGCATACGTTAACGTGCTTCCTGTTTTGGTAATGGTGATACCACCGGCTGGTTTGTTTTCAGTTACATCGGCAATCATCCATCTTCTTACATCATAGAAGCGGTGCTCTTCAAAGGCCAGCTCAACGCGGCGTTCGTAACGAATGGCATCGCGCATTTGCGATTTCGATAAACCGGCGGCCAGGTCGGGCATGTTCGCTCTTTTACGGATCAGGTTAACTGCAGTGCGGGCCGACAGGGTAGAGCCGGAGGGCACTACATCGGCGCCATATTGTTCATTTGCCGCTTCGGCAAAATTTAAAAGCACCTCAGCATAGCGCATGTAATACCAGGGTTGAAAGCCTGCATTGCCCCATGGGTTCTGTAAGGGATAAGCATCGTTCATGAACTTCTTCAGGTAATAACCGGTTTTTGAGGTGTTCCAGTTCTCTTTGCCATCTTTACTGTCTTTACCACCGGGTAAAAAGGTTTCAATAGTACTGCCGCGATAGCTGGCGCCATTGTATAATATAGTGGCGTAAAAGCGCGGATCGCGATTTACGTATGGGTTTTGAGGATCATAACCTGAAGTGCCATCAGTGATGGCCTTACCATTGCTCATCTGGTAATCATCTACCAGGTTTTGTAATGGCAGGTTGCCGCCCCAGCCGCCATAACCGTTAGGGCCATTGGCTATTTCGAGGTGGGTATGGTTTGAGTTCTTTGTATATAATCTTTCGAAGATGGCTTCGCTATTGTCACCGTTCAGGAATAAGTTACCATAACCACCGGTGAACAGGCTGTATTTGTTCAAACTTATTACAGCTTGTGCGGCGCTTACTGCATCCTGCCAGGTACCGGTAGCATATAGCGGACTTGCGGCATATAACAATAGTCGCGATTTAAGCGCCAGCGCTGCGCCTTTGGTAGCACGGCCCAACAACCACGAACCATCGTTGTCTTGGGGTAAGCCGGCGGCGGCTTCATCGAGCTGCGCCACTGTATAATCGATCGATTCTTTCAACGAAGCTCTTTTGAACAACGATTCATCCTGCAGGTTATCTTTATACAGGTCAATTACTTTATTGCCCATCAATATAGCGCCGCCATAATTCCTGATGATGTCGTGATACCGGAATGCGCGAATGAATTTCAGTTCGGCCAGTATCTTGCTTTTATGCGGAGCGCTCATGGCCACCGTATCAATATGGGTAATAGCGTAGTTGATATCCCTTATGCTGCGATAGCTGCGCCCCCAGATAGTACCGGCAATACCGGTGTTCTCAGGCGCCAGCAAACCTTTTTGTATCAGCCAGGTGTTATCATCATTGTTGTACATCGATTCGTCGGTAAGTGAGCTCCACATGGCGTATTCGAAACCACGGCCAAACCCGGGGTTGGTGCCATCACCTTCTTTATCCTGTAACCGTATACCTACATACCGCGCTACAACATAATCTTCAAACAATAAAGAATCGTTAAGTACTGAGGCCTCTGTAACAATACTTGTAGGCGTAACAGTTAGGAAATCTTTTTTACAGGAAGTAATAGCCGTTGCAATAACAGCTGAAGAAACTATATATCGAAAAATACTTGTTTTCATTGTCTGCCGATTTTTTGTTTAGAATCTTAATCCTACACCAAGGTTTACAATTCGTTGCTGCGGATAGAATTGCCCGCTGTAATTGTTCCCTTCCGGATCGTAGTCTTTTACTTTTGTAATGGTGAACAGGTTAAATGCGCTTACGTATACCCGCAGCGATTGTACTTTCATTCTTGTTAGTATAGGCTTGGTAACATTATAGCCCAGTTCTACGTTTTTCAACCGCAGAAACGAAGCATTGTTCAGCCAGAAGGTACTGGGGTATTGTCCGCCGTTTACAGAAGCTGACGTTCTGGTATCAACGCGGGGGTAAGAACCATTGGGGTTATTGGGGCTCCAGCGGTTATCGGCCCAGCTGCTGTAAAAATTACCAACGGTACCGGCTTCAGGTAATACGAACTGGCTTACGCGGGCCTGTCCGGCAAACACCACCGAAATATCAAAGGACTTATAATCGGCGTTTAACAGTATGCCATAAGTGATCTGTGGTATGTTGCTATATTTAGAACGTACTTTATCATCGGCCGTGATCTTACCATCGTTATTGTAATCCTGCAGAATAAGATCGCCGGGTTGCGCGCCATCGAGGTGCGGGTATTTGGCAATTTCATCGGCAGAACGGAAGATGCCCAGTGAATTATACAACATTTGTTCGTTCAATGGCTGGGTGTTCAAAGGCTTGCCGGTTTGCTTTTGCCAATCAGGTACGGCAGCCGCTTCATCAATAAATATGACCTTGCTTTTGGCATAGGTTATATTGCCCGAAGCGCCATAATGAAAAGCTCCTTTGCGGTTGTTATAGCCTAATGTGGCTTCAATACCATTGCTGTTCACCTTGCCTATATTTTCAGCAGGTACCAACGGATCGCCGCTGTACGGATTTACAATACCGGTAACGTTGGTAATGGAAGCATTTCTTTGGGTGAGGATCTTTGTTCTGTTTTGTTTGAACCAGATGAACTCAAAATTAAAATCGTTGAACACAACTCCTTCCAATCCAACGTCAGTTTTACGGGCTACTTCCCAGGTAATACCCGGGTTGGCCAGTTTAACAAGGTCAACGGCTGGTACAATACTGGTACCTAACACCACCTGGCTATTGAATGTATAGTTGTCGATGTATTGAAACTGGTTTACATTATCATTACCCAGTGAACCGTATGATGCTCTTATCTTCAGGTCATTGATAAAGGCGAGATCATGAAAGAATGATTCCCTGGAAATGCGCCAGCCTGCAGACATAGAGGGAAAATAACCATAACGTTCGCCACTGGGGAAAGTTGAAGAACCGTCAATACGCATTTGCACATCGAAGAGGTACTTCTCTGCATAGTTATACGATATTTTACCCAAATAGCTTTTACGGGTGAAATTATAGCCCTTTCCTCCATTATCACGATCGGTTGCAGCTGTTCCGCCTTGTGTTAACTCAGGGGTTAACACGCTGGGAAAGTTAAGCCGGGCAGCATAGAACGAATCTCTTTTCAGAGAACTTTGTTCATAACCTACAAAGGCGTTGATGTTGTGATCACCAAAACTTCTTTCGTAGTTGAAGCGGAAATTGTAAGTGTTCTGCTGTTGGTTTTGCTGGCTTTCATTCAACTGGGCCAGGTTGTTCGATCCGCCTACAGTTCTTGGATCATATGAATTGGTGCTTTTGTTGTACTCATATAATACGTATGGCGTAGAAAATGTTTTGTTGAAATACCACGATTTGTCAAAGGCCGCAAACGCTTCTACCGACAAACCTTTCACCGCTTCAATATTGTAAGACCCTTTCAGAATGCCGTTAAACACCTGTGTGGGCTGGCTGCTAATACCACCTATATTGGTTACCATCATGGCCGGGTTATTTCCCTCAATACCAGCAGAGGGCAATCCGTTGGGATAAAAGGCCGGAATGGTAGCATATGCGCGATAAATAGAACGGAAAATGTTGCCTGCCGATGAAGTTGGGAACTGACGATTTTCTTCGCGGCCCGATAAGTAAAGGCTCACTTTGAAATCCTTGGTGATATTGGCATCGATGTTCGAACGAAAACTGTATTGTTTGTATTTGTTGGCGCCGTTCTTATACAAACCATCCTGGCTTAAAAAACCAGCGCTCAGGTAATAGCGTATATTATCTGACCCCCCGGCTACCGAAACATTGGCCTGGTCTTGCCCGGTTGAATTTTTCAGCGTGGCCTTGGCCCAATCTGTATTTGGATAATTCAATGGGTCGGAACCATCTCTGAATTTTTGAATTTCGGCGTCTGAATACTGTTGGTTCATACCACCCGCCTTGTTGTTGTAATAGGCAATCTCATTGGCGATGGCAGCATAGGTTGCGGCATCGGCCATTTTAGGCAGACGGGTGGGGGAGGAAAAGCCATGGTTATAGCTGGCGGAGATGGCGGGTTTGCCGCTTTTGCCGCGTTTGGTAGTAACGAGAATTACGCCATTTGCGGCACGGCTACCATAAATAGCGGCAGAAGCGTCTTTTAAGACAGACACGCTTTCAATATCATTCGGATTCAATCTTTCCAGTCCTCCAACCTGACCAGGAACTCCATCTACTACAACAAGCACATCATTGTTGCCGGTGGTAGCCAGTCCGCGGATCCTGATGTCGGAACCATCAAAACCTGGTTCACCAGTCCGGTTATTCAACATAACGCCGGAAAAACGACCGGCCAGTGAGTTGGAAACATTCACTGCCGGACTTTTAACAAGGTCTGCTCCTTTTACCACCGAAATAGACCCGGTAAGGGTTGCTTTCTTTTGAGCATTGTACCCGATCACGATCACTTCGTTGAGGTTGCTGTTGGCCGCTGCCAGGGTAATATTAATGTCGGCCGTACCATTAATGGTAACCTCCTGTGCCGCATAATTAATATGGGTAAATACCAGCACCGACTTATCGGCTGCGGGAATGGAGAACGTACCATTTTCGTCGGTAACGGTGGACGTTTGGGTGCCTTTAATTGTTACGGTAACACCACTTACCGGCCCATCGCTTGCCACCACCCGGCCTTTTATGGGTGATTGGGCAAACAGGGGTAAACTAATAAAATGAAACAACGCAATAAGAAAAATGGATGCGACGGACCTGGTGAATAAACTACCAGCCGCCCTGGTTGGCAGGTGCAGAAAATGTCTCATACGAACAAGCACGTTTGGTTAAAAAAAGTTGTATTGACCCTTAATGCTCAAGGCGAATCGTTTAGGTATAAAGCCTTGATTACCTATGCAAAGTAGGGTGGTGAAGTGGCGGTGAAGGGGGGTAAATCACTAAAAGAAGGGTGGTAAAATGCAGTTTACAATTCTTAGTTCACAGTTCACTGTTACTAGTTCGGTTTAGTTATCATGGGATAGTTATTCAGTTGTTCAGTTTCGCGGCCTTCCCTTATCAGCTCATCAAGTATCCAAAGAAACCCATGTCCTCAAGACTCCGATTTTATAACATTATGGTCCCTGTTAAACGAACTTCTATACTTCTTAATATACTCACTAGGCATCATATGAAAGACTTTCACAAACTGTTCGCGGAAGTAACGTACATCATTTATACCCACCTGAAAGGCGGCCTGCCTGATATTCATATTTTCGGTCAACATTAACACCGCCGCGCGGCGCAGCCTGATTGACCTGATAAACGCATTTAACGACTGGCCCGAAATTGACTTTACCTTATTATATAAGGCCGGATGGCTCATACCCATGGCCTTGGCAAATTTTTTAATGGTGAAATCTTCAGTGTCGATGTTTTGCTCAATCACTGCAATACATTTTCGTAAAAACTCCTGATATTCGGCGGGTACCCTGGTATTGGTTTCTTTTAGTGTAATGCTGTCGAAAAAGAAACGTTGTAACAGGTTGCGGTTGCGAAGAATGGTCTCCACTTTGGCCTGAAGCAGTGCTTTGTCGAACGGTTTGGTAATATAATCGTCGGCGCCGCCCTCAATTCCTTTCAACTTCATATCGGTAGCGGCAGAGGCGGTGAGCAGGATCACGGGAATATGGCCCAACAGATCGCTTTGTTTTAATTTGGCGCAAAGCTCCAATCCATCCATGCCCTGCATATTGATGTCGCTGATCACAAGATCGGGCACATGCTGCAACGCCAGCTTGTAGCCATCATCGCCATTGTTAGCTGAGTATACCAGGTAATTGGGGCCAAATATCTGTTGCAGGTATTGCGTGATCTCGTTGTTGTCATCAATTAACAGGATCGATCTTTTTTGTGTTACTACTTCTTCGGCCAGTTTGCCTTCCTGTTTTAAAGGAATGGGTGTGTTTTCTTCAGGTTGTTCTTCTACTTCTGCGGCAAGTTCCTGTAGCAGCAGGTTGTTCTTTTCATCTACATCGCCCGAAATATAATCATAGTGTTTGGGCAGGTGGTCGGCGCCTTTGAATAAAGTAATAGTGAACGTAGTGCCCTGGTTAAGCTGGCTGGTACAGGTTACTGTGCCTTTATGGCTTTCAATAAATTGTTTAACCAAAAACAAACCTATGCCAAAACCCGATTGCCGTTTACCATGACCTGCCTGTTGAAATTTTTCAAATATCCGCTGGCTATCCGCGGTGTCTATTCCGCAACCGGTATCACGAATATCAAGGATCACCGTATTATTTGTTTCCAAAACACTAAAAATAATGGAGCCGTTCTCGGGCGTAAACTTAAATGCGTTGGAGAGCAGGTTGAATAATGCGATCTCTATTTTTTCATAATCGGCATAAATGGTAAGCGAGGGAGTAGCCGTTGTAAAGCGATAGTCGATGTTCTTCATTTTTGCCTGGTGCACAAAACACTGATACACTTCATCGCACAGGTGAATAATATCGATGGCGGCAATTTTACAGGTATCGGAACCATTGTCGGCTTTTCTAAACAACAGCAATTGATCAACCAAACTTAACAGGCGGCGGGCATTGCGCCAGGCAATCTTCAGATCGTTGCGGGCATCGTTATGGATCGCTTCTCTGAGCGGATTGATAATGAGTGATAAAGGCGTTCTAAATTCATGCGATACATTGGTAAAAAAGGTCATCTTTCTTTCCATCAGTTCTTTTTCCTTTTCATTTTCTACATGTGCCAGTTTTATTTCATAACGTAACCGTTCCTGGGTGCGGGTATATCGCAGATATACGTAAATGACGCCGGCAAACGAAACAATGTATAGCAGGTAAGCCCACCAGGTTCGGTACCAGGGTGGCAGTACAATAATGTTCAGTAGCTGTGTTTCATTACCCCAGGTGCCATCGGGGTTCATGATCTTTACCTTGAACTGGTATTTGCCTTCCTGCAAACGGCTGTAGTTGGCGGTCTTTATACGGTTCACATAATTCCAGTCTTTATCCCAACCCTTTAAAAAGTACGCATAGTTGATTTTATCGGCGCCATTGTATTCCAGCGCCAGGTAATCGAGTGACACCACAGCACGATCGAAAGGAATGGTAACCTGGTCAATACGGTCGAGCGTCCTGCCCGTAATATATTGATCGTTTGCTTCCGCCGGGGAGTTGTTTATTTTTAATCCCGAAAGAAAAATGGCCGGTTGCTGTTTATTGTCCTGCACACTATCGGGATAAAAAATATTGAAACCTTTAATGCCGCCAAACAGAAATTCACCCGAGCTTATAGCTAAACCGGCATTGAAGCTGAACTGATTGCTTTGCAGGCCATCAGATTGTGAAAAGTTGCGACAGGTTTTTGTTTGCGGGTTAAAACGGCACAAACCATTGTAAGTGCTTAACCACAAATTACCCGCGCCATCTTCCAGTAGTCTTAGTATTGAGTTACTTGGCAGTCCGTCGGCTGTGGTATAACGTTTGAATTTTCCCGTTGTACGATCGAATAAAAGCAAACCGCCTTCCTGGGTGCCGATCCAGAAATTATGTTTTGCATCTTCATGAATACAACGAAGGGTATAGCCAATATTGTAGCTGTGGTGCTTTTTGTTATTGCGTTCAATTTGAAAAAGGGTAGAATAGTTGCCGCCCCAAAAAACGCCCTGGCGGTCTTCGGCAATACATTGCAGGTTGGTAATGCTGTTATCGAACAGCTCAAACTGATTGTTTTGCCGGTTGAACAAATACAAACTGCCCTCATTGGTAGCGCTGGCCCATAACCTGTTTTGCGCATCCTGGTACAGCAGCCAAACGTTGTTCTCTTTTGCGCGGGTAACCGGGTTGTAACATTCATAGCGGGTAAAGTCGCCGGTGGTTTTATTGAAACGGTTTATGGCGCCCAGCCAGGTTGATACCCAGATCTCGTTATTCATGTCCTTCACAATACTGGTAATAAAATTACTGCTGATGGTATTTTTACCGGTGCTGCTATTGGTGTATTGGGTGAAAGTGTTTTTATTTCTATCCCAATAGCGCAGCCCCGCACCATCGGTACCTATCCAGATATTCTTTTTTTCATCTTCACAAAACGATAGAATATAGTTGTTTACCTGGTTGTCGTTCCCCGGCGTATTATACGTAATGTGCGTAAAGGAGCTGGTGTGCGATTCAATCATATTGATGCCGCCGCGCAGGGTGCCAATCCATTTACGGCTGTTTGCATCTTCGTAAATGGCGTAAACGGCGTTGCTGTTCACCAACGGGTGGCCGGTAGTTGAAACAAATGGAACTGCCTGGGTTGAACCGGGTTGTAATTGCAATAATCCATTGCCATCGGAACCTACCCACAATACATCTTGTTTATCAATATACAGGTTCACGATCTTACTGCGCCAGGGAAGAAAGTTCTCAGAAAACTGGTGGCTTGCCGTATTGAAATAGTACAGCCCGCTTTCATTGCCCAGCCACAAATTGCCCTGTTTGTCGGCTTTTAAGCAATTGGCTTGCTTAAAGGTATTATTAACCAGTTGCAGGCTTTTATTGGTATGGTTGTACCGGCAAAGGCCTACCTGTTGAATAAATACCCAAATGGTGTTGTGTTTGGTATCGGGCTCAATGGCGGTTACGTCGTAATTGGCGTTTTGCTCAAACGTTATTTGTATGCCGGCCGAGCGTTTGTCTGGGAACACCAATAGTCCGTTTTGCTGCGAACCAATGAGCATATAGCCGGCGGCAGTAGCTTTAATGGTGTGAATATTATCCTGTACATACTGCCATTTATTTTTATTGAACGTATTGTATTGTAACCGCGAGAAGTTTGATTTTACGGGGTCGTATACACAGGCGCCTTTAAGGCCGCCTACCCAAATATTGTTTTCTTTATCGCCTTCAATGGTGTAAATGGTATTGTTGTTAAGAGAAGTGCTGTCGCCAATGACGTTCCTGAATATTTTAAAACCGTAGCCATCGTAGCGGTTGAGGCCATCGTAGGTGCCAAACCACATAAAACCTTTATAATCCTGGTAAATAGTAAGTACAACATTGTTCGACAAACCCTGGTCGATACCCAAATATTTAACCGGGTAGTTGCCGGCAAACAGGCGAAGCGCCAGCAATAGTAATAGAGAAACTGTGCCAATGGCTTTCTGACTCATGTGAATCCCCCCTTTCTGAAATCGTTAGAGGGTTAAAAATAAAGAAAAACAAGCGAACTAACTTCATCAACAAGCGGGCGGGCAGGGGAAACAAGTGAACCGGTAAGCTTAATAAGCGAGCGAGCAGGGCGAACAAGCGGGCCAGTTGGGTAAACAAGGGTGCGGGTAAGGCGAACAAGCGAACTGACAGGTTCAACAAGCAAACCAATTGCATCAACAAGCGGGCCAGTAAGACAAACAAGATAACTGGCTACCCCCACAAGCCTGCAAACGGTAGAAACAGGCTGGCTGCTAAAGAAAATAACCTTATCTCCAATGTAAACCATCTTATCGTTGAAGTAAAAATGCTTACAAGCCTTGCAGATTATCTTACAAACGAAAACAAACAACTTGCAAGCGATGCAAATAACCCTGCAAGCGATGTAAAATATCTTACAAACGAAGTAAATCATCTTACAAACGAGTGCAAACAACCTACAAGCGTAGGTAATCATCTTACAAGCATTTGTGGTGTACTTGCTCCATGCTAATGGCTGCTTATTGATAGATAAACGTCAATTAGGAGCGTTTGAAATATGCTTTCCTGGCAATGTAATCAAGATAACTTTCTCGGTTTTCATACCGTTATCAGTTCAACTACATACATGATTCTATTTAAAATTATGGACAAATTGGACAAAAAGGAACATTGCTTGGCGCGTTATGCTTCTACCCCCACCTTTGTATAGAACAAACGAACAGCAATGTATAACCGGTCAGGTGTTTAAGGACCCGGCACAGGAACGAGAAAACAAACGGCGCGTTTCGTTCACACTTATTGGCCAATGAAGTGTAATGGTTACGTATTAGTAGTAGGCATTTTTATTATTAAACAATTTAAATTTTAAGTGATGAAAAATATAATTATTACCGCGTACAAACGCGAAAGCGATAACGACCTGGTTGGTACCATAAACCGTATACTCGGTAAAACGGATAACAACCCGGTTTTTCCAAACCCACCAGCTGTTTTGGGTGAAATAAAGGCAGACCTGCCGGCATTCATAACCTCAATAACAAAAGCCAGTGGGGGCGATGAGGAATTTCTTTCAGCTAAAAAGGATTTCCGCACCAACATGCTTATTAAATTAGGCATACTGGCCGAGTATGTAACGCTTACCTGTGGCGGCGACAGAACCAAACTGTTGAGCAGTGGTTTTGAGCTGAACAGGGCCCGGGGCGAAAAATCGTTGGCAGCCATCAAGGAATTGAAGGTTACAGCTGAACGCACCGGTGAAGCAAACACCCGTGTTAAAAAGGTGGCGGGTGCAAAAGCATACATTCACCAGTATACGCCCGATCCTTTAATGGAAGATAGCGTTTGGGTGAGCAAATTCGTCACCGATTCGCGCTACACCTTTACAGGGCTTAAATCGAAAGAGAAGTACCTGTTTCAGGTAATAGCCATTGGGATGAATGGCCAGGAAACCGTATCGCCTGCTGTTGCAAGGGTTATTCAATAGCCCTGGTGGGGTAGTCGCATACTTAACAATCCCGCTTCGGTTACACGGGCGGGATTGTTTTATTTTTTGTTGGGAGTTTGTTCGCCAATGGTGGTGCGGTTTTTAATATAATCGGAAGGCGGGCATTCGAAGTATTTTTTAAAACAGGTGCTGAAGTATTTGGCGCTGTTAAAACCGGTTGAATAATTTACGCTTGAAACATTCTGTTCGCCGGCATCGAATAGTTGTTTAGCTCTTTTCAGCCGCATTTCATTTACAAACTCAAGCGGCGCCATATTGGTAAGGCTTTTGAATTTTTTATAAAATGCCGAACGGCTCATGTTGGCCGATGTGGCCATCGCCTCTATCTCAAACTCCGGTTCATGCATGCTTTCTTCTACAAAACTGATCACCGCATCTAAGAATTGTTCATCCTGCGTGGTGATCACAACATCCGATGGATTCAATACTGCTGCTTTAGGCTTCTCTTTATTCTGCATGTTACGAAACACTTTTGTTCGTTGCCTTAGCAGGTTGTTGATAGATGCCTTTAAAAATTCAGTATGGAATGGTTTGGTAATGTAATAGTCGGCTCCATACTGTAATCCTTCTATCTGGCTTTGTACATCGTAACGGGCAGAAAGCAGTACTACGGGTATATGGCTGGTTACCGGATCTCTTTTCAACTGATCGAGCATGGTAATGCCGTCCATGTTGGGCATCATAATATCACTTACAATAAGATCGGGCATTTGTTGCTGCGCTTTATGCAAACCCTGCAGGCCATCTGCAGCTATTTCAACCCGGTATTGTGTTCGTAACTGGTTTGCAAGGAACGAACTGAGCTCGGTATTGTCTTCTACAAGCAAAACCAGTTGCGCGTCAGATGGCTCTTGTAGCGTATTTGTCGCCGGCAAGGCAGGTGCGCTTTCTTCATTAACAACAGGCGGCGTTGTTATTATAATAACCGAATCCGGTGCAAAATGTGCTTTGTCTTTTTGTAGTTCAACCACTACAGTAAGCCCTTTGCCGGCATTGTTACGGGCATTAAGTTTCCATGATGCAGCTCAATGAATTCCTTCGAGAGCGCCAGGCCAATACCCGAGCCTTTCAAATGCGTTTGTTGCGGGTGATGGCTTTCATAATACAACTGGAAGATGTTTTCCAGTTCGGCCTGTTCTACCCCGGGGCCTTCATCGCTTACTTCTATAATAAACCAGCCGGGGTTGGTGCTGTTTTTTACACTGATGGTAATGGTGCTTGCGGGCGGACTAAACTTAAGGGCATTGCCGAGGAGGTTAAATAAAACGGTTTCAATTTTTTCGCCATCAACCCATGCATGCAATTCCTGCATTTCTGCATGAACATGTAGCTGTACCTGTTTCTCACGAAATGCTTCGAAGAAATAATCTGTCACCTGCCTGGTCAATAAAATAATATCCGCATTTGAAATATGCAGCGATGCTTTGCCGCTTTGCGCTTTGCCAAGATCGAGCAACTGGTTAATGAACCGGCTCATGCGGGTTACATTTTTCCTGGCAATAAATAAATTGTCCCGGTCCTCAACCGTAAGCCCTGGACTTTGTACTACGGCCTCTATGGGCCCCTGTATAAGAGTTAACGGGGTGCGAAGTTCGTGAGGTACCAAACCACATAAAACCCTCGTGGTCTTTGGTTATACGCATAACCCGGTTATCGGGCAGGCCATCTTCAGTTGAATAATGCAGCACACTACACCTGGGTTGTGAACTTGCTTTGAGTGAGCAAAACAGGATCAAAAGCACTTTTGCAAAAAAAATCACAGGCAATCGCATAATGTAGCAGTAAGCAATCAGTCAAATTGGTTCAAGGTCAAAATTAAAGGTCATAAGTGTATTTGTGACTTTTTTAAACCTCAAAAACCAAAATTTTTACCCAAACGAACAAAAATTAAACTATAAATACCAAAATAAAGACCTCTAACCGGTTGGTTAATAATAAGTTTGTAGAAGTCGCCGCCAATGAATGCCATATGAAAAACGAGTTCCAGCGGCTAAAGAACTGAACAGAAACGCTAACTGCGTCTTCGGGTAACCATAACGATTGCATATGAATGTAACACCCATTTTCTTATTACGCTGTTCCTTCATTTGTATATTCCGCCCAAAAGTGTCGGTTTTCCTTAAACCGGTGAAGTACATCAGTATGTTCCTTCGATCTGTGGTTACTGGCAGATGCACAACATTTTTATTCAACGGCAGCTTTACATCCCGAACTATGACCAGTACAGTACAGGATGCCATAGGCTATTCCTAACAGAGAGTTATAACAATTCAATAAATAGCAAACGTCCAGGCCATTGGGAACCAGACACCCGATGGTATTATGGATAAGTTGCATTTTATTTCGTACAGCGATAATCGTTCCGCTGTGAATGTCTATTCTAGGTAAAAATGATTATCATAAACTCCTGTATTTCCATACAGGAGTTTTTTTGTTAACACAAAATTATTTTCCTGTACAATGTGCATAGTGGTTTTACCCCATGAAAACGGTTACATTTTTTTTATTTCATTTTTTATTACAGATGATGCAACCACAAGAGGCCATATTCGCTCTTAGTAGAAAATATATTTGATCAACTATTGTTTATATGACGTGATTAGTGTAATTTTGACAATTATAAATGCTTGCCATCCCTGATAATCACTATCCCCCGGTTGCAGGAACAAAAGATCCAGATTGCCACAGAAGAATTTATCTACATCTGCATGACGCTTGTCAATTTAATTGCAGAAACGAAAATTGCCCGATGATTTGCCTACAAAAGAACAATTGTTAGCCCCCTAACTGCCAGGAGAGAATAAGGTGTATAACCTTAATTAATTACTATTAGCGACGCTTTAGCCGGTAAGAAGAATTATATGGCGCATATCCATTGCAGCTGTAGTGGGAAACGTATGCGCATACCCGAACCGTAAAATTTTGTATTCTATAAAAACCTATAATAAAAACGCGATGAAGTACAAATTTCTGCTCCCTATGTTAATGTCTGTAGCATTATTAAATGCTTGTAAGAAAGACAGCTCTGCAGTTGAAACTCCGGGAGACAAAATCCTTGAGACTTATATCCCCGGAACAAGTTTAGAAGTAAAAGAGATTGCCATATATACAAACAACCAGGTTATTACTGACGAGGCTGCAATTCAGGACTTCCTGAACCGGAATTTTGACAACGAGGTTAAAAGCAAATTTTATCTTGGACAAACATTTGTTACTATTCCTGAATCTAGCCAGTATATGCAATTGTTAGATAACAACCGGATAAATGTGAACGGTATTAACATGCAGATCATGGGCTACAAAGACTCAATGATGATTGTGTCTGAGTACACTTCAACTACTTTCCCTGCTGCAGGTGCAAGCTGCGCAGCAATAGTTAACAAGGTTGCACAGTATAATCCATATACCGACTGCCCCGATGGAGCCTGCAGTACTTACCGCAAAACTTCTCCATTGATCACTAATGGTGTTAATTTTTATGCTCCATTATTGACCTATGTTGTGAAATCTGGCGACTGCATTACTGTGCCTAAAGAAACTCCAATGGTGAATGTTAAAAACTTTGATCTGCAATCTCACCTTGAAGTAATAGATACGGTATTGATTCAGTATGCAAAACTGCCAATGATTAGACAAGGTAAAAACTAATAACTGATAGTAAAGTAAAGAAAGGGCTGCCGGGCAACATGTTTGCCGGCAGCCTCTTTGTTTTTATCACCTTTTTGTACAGGCTACATATGATGGTGCGATCTTTTATAAAAAAAGTCGATACTTCCAAATGATATGAAGGAAATTATTTGTGATTTACCAAGAAATAATTGATGCATTTTTTCAATTACATACAACAAACGTTCATCTGCATACAAAAAAGCAATATTCGCACCTGTATTACTAGTATCTAGTATACAAAAATTATATATTTGCGCGTTTCTAGTAAACCACATTTAACCCAAAATCAGTATCATGAAAATTTTGTACAGATCTCTTGGTTTTGTTGCCGTATTAGCCCTGAGTACCCTTTTACCTTCTTGCGATAAGGTTAAAGATGCGATAAGGATCAATATTCCTACGCAAACTGTTAATGCAGACTTCGTGATTCAAAAGGTAGCTGCAAATGTTACACAGGAGGCTACTTTTTCATGGGGGATTAATCTTGATAGCACTATCAAAAAATCGAACCCAGACCTTGGAATTGGTAACATTAAAAAAGCAAAAATTAAGAGCATCGTTTTGACTTTGAATAATCAAACTCAGTCTGATAACTGGAGCTCTTTCTCTTCTGCTGATGCAAGTTTCACTTCAAATGCAGGCGGTAGCATTGGTAGTTACACTACATTTGCCGGCATTTCTTCTATTTCTGAAACTTATTCTTCTAACGTTTTAGAAATTCCAGTTAGCGATGTTGATTTTAAAGATCAATTCAATGCAACTATTTTCTATTTCAAATTGAAGGCTACTGCACGCCGTACTACAACTACCGTACTTAATGGTACTGCTACCGTTAAGTTCGATGTTGAAGCTGGTTTGTAAGAATTAGTTTGTAGATAATTTATTTGAGCCTCGTTATTTCGTTTGAAATGACGGGGCTTTTTTGTTTTATTCCACCCCTCTAACTTTTCAAGTTAGCCCGAACAGTGCGTCTGGATCTAAACAGTAAGAATTATTAAGACCTACATAATATAATTCTTTTTTATGGCCTGCAGGCAATTGTTTCTCGTTCAGAATGAGCTGTTTCGGTGGTAAATTAGATTGATAACACATAAATTTTTGGGGATATCAACTTTTCTTTCCATTTTTGTTATGTAGTACATATCTACAACACTAACGCTTAAAACGATTGTCATGAATCAAACTGCTAATCCTGGTGGCCGGCCAAACCACCATTTCAACTTACCTGTACACCGTCTGTTCAATTCCACATCCAGATAATCACCAGCAACAAAAAAACTAACTCTATGACCCTGAAAAGATCGCCATTGCGCGCAGACAGGTGGTATATGCTATTGCCATTTGCAGCGCTTATGCTCCTGGCTGCACTTGCCAATGCCCAGGACC
This sequence comes from Niastella sp. OAS944, assembly GCA_024809215.1. Lineage (GTDB taxonomy): Bacteria > Bacteroidota > Bacteroidia > Chitinophagales > Chitinophagaceae > Niastella. The sequence goes on from JANUBW010000006.1 coordinate 400,598, forward strand.
GTATTTTAAATGTTACCGGAAAGGTTACTGATGAGCTGGACAAGCCTCTAACAGGGGTAACTATTCGAATTTCTCACACCGGCATTACTACCATCACCAACAAGGATGGCCAGTATTCCATTAATGTGAATCCTGTTGATTCCATTGATTTTTCTTATACCGGTTACCGCATCGAGCGCTTACCGGTAAAGAACCGTGTTGATCTTAATGTTAAACTATCGCCTGTGGCTGGTAGTATGGATGAAGTGACCGTAATTGGCTACGGTCAGCAAAAGAAAGTGAGCGTGGTAGGCTCACAGTCAACCATTACGCCGGAAGATCTGAAGTTACCTGCCAGGGATATTGCCGGTATGTTGGCCGGCCGTATCTCCGGTATCATTACCACTTCAAGGGGTGGTGGGCCAGGCGCTGATAATGCGAGTGTGTTGGTGCGTGGTGTTTCTACTTTTGGTACCAGTACCAGAACACCGCTGATCATCATCGATGGTGTGCCTGACAGAAGTTTTAATGACATCGATCCCGAAGACATTCAGACCTTCACTGTATTGAAAGACGCCACGTCAACGGCGGTTTATGGTACCAGAGGTGCTAATGGCGTAATATTGATCAATACCAAACGCGGTGTTGCCGGCAAACCAAAGATCAATGTTGAATTGAACCAGGGTATTACCCAATTTGTTCAATTGCCCGAATTGTTGGATGCACCTACCTGGATGGAGTTATATAATGAAGCGCTGGAAACAAGAGACCGTTCTAAATTTTATACCGACGAAAGAATTCAGCTTCACAGAGATGGTACCGATACAGACCTGTATCCCAACACGAACTGGTATAAAGAACTGTTCCTTAATCATGGCCTAACACAACGTGCCAATTTCAATGTGAGTGGCGGCGCAGACAAGGCCACTTACTATATTTCCGGCGGATATTATAATGAAACCGGTTTAATAAAGCCATACTCCGACGATAGCTACGATACGAAATCTTTTTATCGCAGATACAATTTTACCTCGAATGTTGTTGTAAATGTAACCGGTACTACCAAACTCGATCTTGGTATCTCTACCATAGTTGACCGAAGAAACGGGCCTTATGATGGTGCTGTTTCCAATGTATCGAACAATCTGTTTGAACAGGCTTTACGCGTGCCATCGCATATTATCCCCGCCAGGTATTCAAATGGCCAATGGCCGGGAACACCTGATGGCAGAAGTAGTCCGGCGCGCTTTGCCTTTGGTTTTGGTTCAGGCTATGATGACTCTGCTACCATGCGTTCAAATATAAAGGTGAGGCAGGACCTGGGCATGTTAATAAAAGGGTTATCTGTTTCCGGGTTATTTTCGTTCGATTTGGGTGCAGGTACCACAGTGGCCACCACACGTGCTGCCCGCATGTATTATGCTGAAAAACGCGATTCTATTACTGGTAATCTGATCACCCGCCAGTTAAATACCAGCAACGATATTCTCGGGTTTGCTTCCGCAAGGTCAACCAGCCGTCGCATGTACCAGGAGGCATCATTGAATTACCAGGCTAGCTTTGGGCGTAAACATGAAGTGGGCGCCTTACTGTTGTTGAATCAATCGGAGTTTCTTGATGGAAATGCTACCACCTTTTCAACAGCTACGCCCTGGCGTAACCGCGGTTTAACCGGCCGCGCTACGTATGGATATAATAACCGGTATTTTGTAGAAGGTAATTTTGGATACACCGGATCCGAAAATTTCAGTCCCGCAAATCGCTATGGCTTCTTCCCTTCATTTGGGATAGGTTGGGTTGTATCGAACGAGAACTTCTTTAAGCCTGTAGCAGATGTATTGTCATACTTCAAATTGCGATATAGTTACGGTCTTACCGGTAATGGCGGTTATTCCGGCAACCGGTTCCTGTACCTCGACCTGTTGACCAAGTCTTCTAATGCTTATCAATTTGGTACGCCTTCGGCATTGTCGCCCAGCTATGGCGGGTACTCACAGTCGCAAATTGCTACCGATGCTACCTGGGAAACTTCTTACCGGCACAACTTAGGTATAGAGATGAATTTCCTGAACAATGACCTTAAACTGATAGCTGAATTATTCAGGGAAAGTAGAGAAGGTATACTGCGATCCGATGCAACCATTCCGAACATCTCGGGTTTTGGCTCCATAAACCCTATCCGGAATATTGGCATTGTGTTGAACAAGGGCGTTGATATAACGCTTTCATATAACAGGTCATTTGCAAAAACAACCTGGGTAACATTCACAGGCACCTTTACTTATAATAAAAATAAAAACCTGCAGGATGGACAGGCGCCCCAGCCATACCCCTGGATGGAATGGAAAGGTCATGAAGTGGATGCAAAAACATTATATACTGCCGTGGGTTTGTTTGAAAGCGATGAGGAGATCAGGAAATGGGCAGATCAACCCGGTGATCCGAAAGTTGGCGATATTAAGTATGCCGACCTCAACGGCGACGGACAGATCAACAGTTTTGATATATCGCGGGTTGATGCCAATGGAACTCCAAAAATGATGTATGGTTTGAATATGGCCTTTGGCTACAAGGGTTTTGATATCGGTGCTTTTGTACAGGGTACCGGTAAAGTATGGTTGCTTTATGGCGCAGGTGATGGTACATTACCTTTTAACAAAGGCGCCAATAGTCCGAACCTGTATGCAGCTGTTAAGGACCGCTGGACGCCCGACAATGCCAATCCGCGTCCATTTTACCCCCGTTTAAGTAGTGATCTTGATCCTACTTCAAACTTCCTGGTAAGCGACTGGTGGTTGCATCCCGCTGATTTTATCCGGTTAAAAAGTGCTGAACTGGGGTATACATTACCTGCCGGCGTATTACGCCGTAACAGGATAAAGAACCTGCGAATATTTATTAACGGTACCAACCTGATCACTATATCAAGATGGAAATACTGGGACCCTGAATTAAACGATACCGGTACCAGTTCTAACGAGATTGCCAGAGGCGGATTTTATCCCAATATAAAGGCATATAATTTTGGAGCGAGAGTGACTTTTTAGAGAGTTGACGAGTTAACAAGTTAACAGGTTGACGAGGTTGATAGAGTTGATAAAGGCATGGATAACTGAGCTAATAAGTGGCCTCCCCCCTTCCGGGGGGGGAGGTCTGGAAGGGGGCCGGGGGCCGCCGTTTCACGATGATCCATCATTCACAAATGAATCTATTAAAATGAAGAATTTACTTATAATAATATTGCTTGCAGTTGTAGCAGCCGGTTGCAAAAAAGGCTACTTCGATAGCATACCAAAAGACCTTGTTTCTCCCGATATAATTTTTAAAGATAAAGCGGAGACGGAGAACTGGCTGGCGACAGTTTACAGTTTCCTCCCTGATCCGTGGTCTACCACCACCAATTCGGCGCGATACTGGGCGGGCTTTACCGACGAGCTGGAACTTTCCACCGCTACTTCGCAAGCCAGCGGAATATTGAGCCCGGCTAACGCCATCAATATCTGGACGAATAATTACCAGGCTATTCGCATGGCGAATGTTTTTATGGCCAACATCGATAACAGTGAAACCAACCTGTTGAACGAGCCCAATGGTGAAGAGCTGATCAAACAGTACAAAGGCGAAGCGCGTTTTTTACGCGCATATTATTACTGGACACTCATGAAATTATATGGCCCCGTCATTCTCGTAGGGGATAATGTATCAAGGTACGACGATGACTTTCAGCTTCCACGAAACAGCTGGAAAGAATGTGTTGATTATATTTTGGCTGAATTTGATGAAGCCCGGAAAATGGTGCCCGACAGGCATGTAACTTCAACCGGTGCCGAGGATGCAACCCAAACCGGTCGTATCAATACACTTATTATCGATGCTGTTAAATCGCAGGTGTTATTGTTTGATGCAAGCCCGTTGTATAATGGTAACCTCGATTATGCCAACTTTAAGAATGCAGATGGCAAGCAATTGATGAACACTGGTTACGACGCCGGCAAATGGGTAAAAGCAGTAGATGCTGCGAAATTTGCTATTGATCGCGCTCTAACATTTGGAAAGAGCATCTATAACCCGTCTACCCCTTCGGATCTGTTTGTTCGTGCGTTTAATAATTACCGTGATCTGTTCCTTACCGGCTGGAACACAGAGGGCATATGGACGCGTGCTGTAACTGCTTATGGTACCTGGGAAAATGATGCGGCGCCAAGGGCTGCCAATGGAACTACATTCAACGCCTCATTGTCAGTGCCACAGGAGTTTGTTGATAAATTCAGAATGGCCAATGGTAAAATCATAAATGAAAACGGCAGCACGTATACCGAAACCGGGTTTACTACAACGGCAAAAACAGGCTTCTATGTGGCCGGTACGTCCAATATGTATGTTAACCGCGAGCCTCGTTTCTATAATACGATCACCTTTAATGGCGCTACGGTTCCGTTTGTAGCCAGAACGGGTCAAACTCATGTACAATTCTGGCCAACAGGTAATTCCGGTAATGGTAACGGTAGTGAGCCGAAATTTCCCAGAACAGGTTATCTGGTGCGTAAGAATACCAATCCGGCAAAGAACCTGTCAAATAATAGCGGCAATACAGTTAGACCTGCCATGTATATTCGGTTGGCTGAGTTGTATTTAAATTGCGCCGAAGCTTTAAATGAATCAGGTGCTCCTGTTACAGAAGTACTCGACTATTTGAATCCCATTCGTAACCGTGGCGGTATTCCCGAGCTGCCCAAGACCGGTAGTTTTACTCAGGCTGAAATGCGTAAGCTTATTCAAACGGAACGTACTATTGAAATGGCTTATGAAGGCTGCCGTTTCTTTGATGTTCGCCGATGGAAAATTGTCAATACAACCGAAGGCCGGCAGGGGGGCGATTTTACCGGCATGAATGTGTTCGCCGGTGATAAATTAGGCGACGTGGCATTCTATACAAGAACCAGGACCTCTACGCGCAACTGGGATGATAAATTTTACATCTTCCCTGTGCCGCAAAGTGAGTTGAATAAGAATTTTGTTATGGTGCAGGCGCCGGGATATTAAGAAGTTTATAAATTTTATAGATGAATACGGGTATTAGAAAGATCGTTTTGTATTGTTTCATTGTTTGTATGCTTCCTGTGGCTGTTTGTGCACAACAAATTACCCAACAGCGTTATAATGTACCGGTGTTGAAATTAAAGAAAGATAACCCGGTGGCGCGCATTCATATTCATATTGATGCTGGAGGTAAGCCTGTACTATTGTCGCAAATGACGTTCAGTACAACAGGCACCACAGACCTGAAAGATATAAAACAACTCAGGCTGTATTATGCCGGCGCCGATTCAGGCTATAGGAACCTGGGTAGTGTTGATAAAATACACTTGACCGGTAGCGCTGATGAATTAGGTCCAAAGCTAACGATCAAAGGCGATCAGTCATTATCACCAGGTGATCATTACTTCTGGTTATCGGTGGAATTAAATGATGGTGCTTCTTTGGTACATGTAATAACGATCAATGCCGTTAGTGCTGTGCTGAATGGTAAGCCAAGCAAAATTGCCGGACAATCTAAAATGCAACAGCGTACAGGTGTTGCATTGCGTCAGCACAATCAGGATAGTGTACATACCTGTCGTATACCAGGCCTTGCTACTGCTAAAGATGGTTCGCTGCTGGCAGTATATGATGCACGCCGGGAAAACGGTCGCGATCTGCAAGGTAATATTGATATCGGTGTTAACCGTAGCACCGATGGGGGCAACAACTGGTTGCCCATGCAGATAGCTATTGATATGAAAACCTGGGGCGGGTTGCCGGAAAAATTCAATGGCGTTTCTGACGCAAACATCCTGGTTGATAAAAATACCGGAACCATTTTTATTGCCGGTCTTTGGATGCACGGTGTATTAAATGAGCAAGGCAGATGGATAGAAGGGCTGAATGAGGAAAGTAAGGACTGGAATCATCAATGGAAGGGCAGGGGCTCGCAGGCAGGTTATGATGTAAAACAAACTGCTCAATTCATGATCGTAAAAAGTGAAGACAATGGCAAAACCTGGAGCCAGCCGGTAAACATAACCCGCCAATGTAAAAAAGAAGAGTGGTGGTTGTGGGCGCCGGCGCCGGGAGCGGGTATTACCTTACGCGATGGCACAATTGTTTTCCCTACACAGGGCCGCGATAAAACTGGTAAAGCATTTTCTAATATTACTTACAGCAAAGATGGCGGCAATACCTGGCATACCAGCAACCGCGCATTTAATGAATCAACCACCGAAAATATGGCGGTTGAATTGAGCGGCGGAGCCATTATGTTGAACATGCGCTATAATAAAAATAAAACAGATACTGGTGACACCAACGGCCGGGTAATTGCCATAACCCGCAACCTGGGGGAGGACTGGACTGAACATCCTGCCAGCCGTGGTGCTTTACAGGAGCCGGTTTGCATGGCTAGTATTATCAGACACGATTATAGCCTGAATAAACAAAAGAAGTCGATTTTATTATTTAGTAATCCCGATTCAAAAACGCTTCGCCATCACATGACCATAAAAGTGAGTTATGATGATGGACTTACCTGGCCGGTCAACAAAAAGATCCTGCTCGATGAATGGAAAAGCCGCGGCTATTCATGCCTAACGAGTATAGATAATGATACAATTGGGATCTTATACGAAAGCAGCCAGTGTGATCTGGCTTTTCAGCAGATAAAATTGAAAGAACTGCTGCCGTAATGAGTTAGTAAAATATGATAAAAAGCCCTGACGGTTCAGTCAGGGCTTTGTCAATGATCAACAGAGCGTATAAACTTATTTTAATAAACCTTCCAGAAGCACGCCATCGCCGGCGGGCATATCGAGTTTTAATAATTTGCTGATCAGTGGCGCAATGTCTACCAGCCCCATTTGCGGAATTACGACACCTTTCTTTATACCATAGCCAAATGCTACAAACCCGGTTTGAATTTCTTTAAAATCGGGGAAGAAGCCGTGGGTACCACCTTTAGCAGCGCGAATGAATTCACCGGTAGCTGCGTTATTAAAAGTATAACCCTGTTTTCCGGCTAAAGCGAATGCGGCAGTAGCATCGGCGCCTACAGCATCCAGTTCTTCACGCGTTTTTATATAAAAAGTGTTTTGTTGCTGGGCTGGCAGGCTTTTCAGTAGTTGTATTACTTTGTCCCTGGTTTGTTTGTCGTTTTTGTCTTTTAATTGCAGAAATGCCGCACCGCCCGATTGATGAAAATAGGCTTTCCAGATCTCTGGCTTTTGCGGGTCGTACAAGCCGGCTTTTGCCAGCAGCACGTTGGGAGAAATACTTGAGTGAATATCTACAAAGCCATGATCGCCTGTAACAATAAATGTGGTTTTATCGGCAATACCTGCTTTTTGTACTGCTTCACGTATGCTCTTGATCGCTCTGTCAACGCCCGCAATGGCAGCTCTTACTTTATCGCCATTGCGACCCTGTTCGTGCTCAAAATGATCTACTGTTACCAGGTGTACGGCCAGCAATGCAGGTTTGTATTGGCGAATGAGGTAACAGCTCATTCGGGCCAGGTTCTCGTCCATGCCCAGGTAATCGCCATTCCAGTCAAGCTCGCTTAATTTACCGGTTGCGTTTTGTTCAACCTCTTCATACAGTCCGGCAGGGATGGCATTTTCCTGCAAAGCTTTTCTCATTGTACGGTCTTTGCCTTTTTCTGTGGGCAGGTACCAGTATTCAGGAATGTTATAAGTGGCCGGACCGCCTACCGACACTGGCCAGAAAACGGATGCGGTTTTTAAACCTTTTTCTTTTGCAACGCTGAAAAGGGTAGGCACTTTAATGTTTTCGTATTTCCAGATCCAGTTGCCGGTTACGCCCAGCGGTTCAGATGGGGTATTGTAATATACACCGTGTTTCAGTGGCTTTACACCCGAGATCATAGTAGTGTGAGAAGGGTAGGTAACGGTGGGGAATACGCCCTCAACTCCGTCGGCATAAGAACCACCTTCCATGGCCTGACGCAAATGCACCATGTTCCATGAAGGGTCTTTATAAAATTCAGGACGTAATCCATCGATACTAATTAATATAACATGCTCATCCTGGGCTTTTAAGTGTGAACTGCACAATAGTAATGTGTAAGCCGCAAAAAGTAATTTCTTCATACTAAATAATTTCAACGAGGCGCGAATATAATTTGGTGTTACAAAATTTGAATATGAACTAATTGTTACCCGTGTGTGAACTAAATGTTGCTTAACGTTTAGCAGAATTGGCTGCCTACTTCAATGACGTTATATCTATCTGGATAGTACTAGATTAAAAAATAGTTTTTTATATTGGGAATAATTTTTTATTATCGCATTATACTAATGACTGTTTTTCAACCCTGTTATCTCCTCAGAAATTGATTGTATTTGAAGCTGATTTCTTGCCTGCATTAACCATTTAACGAAATGTTTGCTGCAGCCTTTTTGCCTGCAATGCACCCGAAGCTATGTGCAAAAGAGTATTCATACTTTTTTGAAGGGTACTTGTTTTCTTAAGCAGGCAGGGCGCAACGTTGTTATTAATTTCGATAATAACGTTATAAAACCAAAACCTCTGAACTTGACTGAACATGAGAACTACCGTTGCACTAATGTGCTTACTGCTACCTATTATGGCCATAGCCTGGCCCGGACAAACTGATTACCTGGCTGTGCTGCAAAAGGCCGCCCCCAATGAACGGCTGAATATTGCCCGAAAGATCTACAACGACCAGATCATTCACTTCGACAGTACCCATGCCATGATTGCGCTCAACCGCATCAATAATTGGGCTTCCTCCACCAACGATGTTTCTTTAAAGCTGTTCTCGGTTATTGCTATGGGCGATTACCATAAAGAACATTACATTGATGCCGGCGATAAGGCTCTTCAGTTTTTTACTACTGCAATGAATATGGCTTTGGCGGCTGAGATGAAAGAAAGGGAAGCGGAGATCTATAATAATATGGGGTGGCTGTATTATAAGCAGGATAAATTTCCCCAGGCCTTTGAGTATATGATAAGGGCTAATAATATTATCCAGAAAATAGGATATGCGCATTATCCATATGCAAGCCGCTACTTATATGATCTGGGTTATATTTATTGCGATTTTGGTAATTATGAAAAGGCCAAACAATACCTCACACAGGCTATCAAGTATACCTACACTAATTCTTTATACGCAATTCGCACATTGAACACCTTGGGGCTTGCCTATAGGGAATTGAAACAATATGACAGCGCCATTCTGTATTTTAAAATGGGGCTCGATACCGCTACTGCAGTGCAAAATATTCCCTGGACTGGCATTCTCTCTGGTAATCTGGGTTCGGTGTATTATTTTTTGGAAGAATATGATAAGGCCATTCCTTTATTGAAGATCGATTATACATTGAGTATGGATAGCAGGGAATGGGCCAGCGCGGCTAATACTATTTGTATGCTGGCCGATCTTGACCTGGATAGAAAGCTGCTACAGGCGGCAGCTGCAAAACTCGATGAAGCTTATGAAGTAATTACCCGGCAGGCCGATACCCGGCCATTTGTATATTATGCTTTGCAGCGGGCCCGGCTGTACAAATACCTGAAACGGTACGACAGTGCTTTTGCTTATCTCGATACTGCCCGGCGGGTTGCCAATAATTTAAGCCAGCGGCGCGATGCATTGGTGTTCAGTCAGGCCGAACAAAAGGTAGCGATAGAATTGCATTTGTCTGAAATGAAACTGCTCGAAAGCGAAAAAAGCAAGAGCCTGCTGGTACGCAACTTTATCATAGTGGTAATATTGTTGGTGCTGGTAATTGCTGCCCAGCTTATTTTCAGGCAACAGTTAAAACAAAGAAAGAATAAGGAATTGCTGAGTAATGCCGTAACACAATTGAACTATTATATTGATAGTGTGCGGGAAAAGAACCAGCTGATAGACCAGTTTAAACAGGAAATAGAATATTTAAACGCTCAACCGGAACAGTATACGATGTTGCAGGAAAAAGAAGAGATAGCTGTTAAGTTGCGTCAGTACTCTATTTTAACAGAAGATGACTGGAATGAATTCAGGAACTTATTTGAAAAAGTACAAATAGGATTTTTCGATAAACTCAAACAACAGTTTCCCGATCTAACACCTTCGGAACAACGCTTACTGGCCTTAATGAAATTAAAGCTGTCGAAACGCGAAATGGCCGGTATGCTGGGTATTGCACCCGACTCCATCAAAAAAACACGGCAGCGTATTCGCAAAAAGATCAATGTGCAGGATGATACTGCATTGGAAGAACTGGTAGACGCATTATAAATGCGAAATACCTAATGCGAATGCGCAACACTTACCCCTCATATGAGGGCAGGGGTGAAGTGTGTCATAGCATCAACTATGACACACTTACACTTATGCTACATTTTAAAATGTATTCGCATGAAGTGTTTTATGTTGAATATTCCACCGTTTTACTGTTAGCACCATTGATTTTGAGTCTGGAAGTATGAATTATTGTGGATAAACGCGTTTGTCCCGCTGTTGTCCCGGTGTAGCGACCCTCCGGTCTCCCCCTTTTTTTAGGCTCTTAACGTAATATTAATATAGGCTTCCAATATCCGCTGAAAAACACTACCGTAACCTGACCGTGATCAATTGACAGGTTAAGATCGCAAGACCGGACTTAAAAGTTAGACAACCAAAATCAACTGCAACAAATGAGATATTTTGTACGGGCATTTGTATTATTATTTGTTTTAGGTTTTATTTCTGCAAATGGTTTAGCCAACCCCGGCGACACTACCTGGGTACAGGCACAAAATGATGTACAGCTCGACTGGTACAACGACTTCGATGCCCCCGTTACTTTTCCTTCAGGTTCCGTTTCCTATCGCAAGATCATTATGATATTTACCCTGGGTAAATACCAATGCCCTTCGGGTACCCAATATTGTGGCGATTGGGATTACACTGTTCAGAATTTTTTAATGACGCCTACCGACACCTTCGAATTGTCGCGACTTATTACTCCTTATGCCAATGCTTCGTACCCCCGAACTCCCTGGAGCTGGAAACAACGATATTATTTTGATGTAACTGATTATTACCCCGTATTAAAAAATGCAGCTACCATCAGGCTGAGCTATCATAACTACTCAGGTGGTTTTACAGGCAATATAAGGTTTGCCTTTATAGAAGGTATTCCGCCACGGAATGTAACCGGAATCAAAAGACTCTGGCATGGGGCTTTCCCGTTTGGCAACACCGCAGACCCCATTGAAAATCACCTGCCAGCCACAAACGTAATGGCGCCGGCCAATACCCAACAGGCCGAAATGAACTTTACCGTAACTGGGCATGGCAGTGACAATACCGGTTGCTCAGAATTTTGCAGTAAATATTACCAGGTATATACCAACAATAGTTTAAAGGAAACAAAAACCGTATGGAAAGATAATTGCGGTAGCAACAATTTATATCCGCAGTCGGGTACATGGGTGTATAACCGTGCAGGCTGGTGCCCCGGTGAACTGGTGAGCCCCAATGTGCATAAATTGGGCGCAGTAACTGCCGGCGACAACCTTAATGTAGATGTAAATTTTCAATCGTACACGGGCAATGGCAGCGCATCTTATATAATAGAATCTGCACTGTTCTGTTATGGGCCCTACAATCAAACACTCGATGCTTCGGTTGAGAATATCATTGCTCCCAATAATTATGAAGGCAATTTTAGAACAAACCCCATTTGCGGTAATCCCATAGTGGTTATAAAGAACACAGGTGCCACAACCATTAATTCGCTTTCGTTACAATATGGTATTGCAGGTGAAACCTTACAAACCTATTCGGCATCGGGTATGGCATTGGCTCCCGGTAAAGATACCACCATCACTTTGCCCGACCTTTCTTCATTGACAACATACAAGAACACAACAGAAAGCAGGTTTCAGGTTGCTATTGATAAAATAAACGGAAGTAATGACGGCTATACTGTTAATAATAGTATGTACTCATCCTTTGTAACTGCGCCCGACTGGCCAGGCCAGTTTGCAATGATCATTAAAAGCAACAATAATGCGGCTCAAACCAAATGGCGTATTGAAGATCTGAACGGAACGGTATTAAAACAACGCAGCCCGACCGCAGCTCTTACCGTTTATACCGATTCGCTTGAGCTGCCCGATGGCTGTTACCGGCTGGTTGTTACCGATGCTAATTGTGATGGGTTGTACTGGTGGGCTAATACAGCAGCCGGCAAAGGTTACCTGTATGCAACAAAACGCGATGGCACGTTAATCAATTTCACCAATGGGTTACCTGCTTACCCGGCCACCCTGGCTTCGGATTTCGGTTGCGGTTTTACGCAATACTTTCGGGTTGCTAATACACTGCCTGCCGATCAGTTACTGTTACGCGGCGAGGCAAAAGACACGGCAAACCTGCTTACCTGGGAAACAGGGCTGGAGGTTAATACCGATCGTTTTATTGTGGAATATTCAGCTAATGATACCGCCTACAACGCCATTGCCGAAGTAAAGGCAAATGGCGGCACTACATCAAGATCATTCTATAGCATCAAACATAAACCCTCAGTACATGCTGCATTTTACTACTACCGGTTGAAGCTGTATTACGCAGACGGCTCCTGGAAATACAGTAATAAGGTAACGCTTTCGCCGGTTGCCAGTAGTGAATATGCAGTTGAAGTACGACCCAATCCATTTGATGATGAATTAAAAGTTCGTATTACTTCACCCAGCCCGCAAACGGCCGGCATTTCAATCTATGATATACAGGGGCGGCTTTTGTTCAATAAGAACAGCAGCCTCAATACCGGATTGAATGTGGTGCCAATAGATGGGCGTCGTTTTGCTGCGGGTTTGTATACGATCGTTATTCAATCATCAGGCGGGCAAAAGGTTGCCAGGAAAATAGTAAAACAATAATACATTATTCTGGTTGCCACCATATGAAAGAGTTTTTGTTCAACCTTATTCTGATATAACACTAAAACGTACATTTTATGAAGAGCCCTGATTCTAAATTAGTAGTAAAAATGCGGGCCGGCGATGTGTCAGCCTTTGATAGTTTGTATTGGCGGTATTACCAGGTGGTGTATCGCAACATTCTCAAGCTTACAAAAGATCCTTTGGTGTCGGAGGATATCCTGCAGGAAGTTTTCATAAGGTTATGGGAAAAACGGCAGGATATCAATTTCGAACAGCCTGTAGTTAACTGGATCTTTGTTATCAGTTTTAATTTATCGATTGACTATACCCGTAAAAAGCTACGGGAACAGGAACTGCACCGGAAACTGCTGGCAGACACCAATGCCATTCCGCAGAATGGTTCTGTATATGAAGATTATTACCAGTTGCTGAAACGCGCTATAGAGCAGCTGTCGCCCCAAAAACAAAGGATCGTAAAACTGTGCAAGCTGGAAGGTATGACCTACGAGGAGGCCGCTGCTGAGATGAAGATCTCACGACATACCGTAAAGGAATATCTATCGGCTGCTATGGCCAGTTTAAGCGAGTATGTGCGGCAGCATGCCAATAAGGTTTCAGGTATTGGATGCATCGTTTGAATAAAATGCATCTAAGCATCCCCCCGAATTCGTCAATAAACCGTCTTTATAATATATAAAATCTAACTGGTGAAAGACAAGCAGGATTATTTAAAATACTTGTTAGCTCAGAAAAAATTGACCAGTGAAGAAGAAGAATGGTTGCTGAATTATCTGAATGATCATGATATTTCAGACATTCAAAAAATAGCGGCTGAGGATTTTGAGACTGATATTACATACATGAAGAAGAGTTTGGACAGGAAGCAATCGGAAGAGATCCTTGAAAAAATTCACAGCCGTATATATGTTCCGGCCCCAACCTTTTTACAGGTTTTACGATTGCATCAGTTGAAAATTGCCGTTGCAGCCCTGATCATAATAATTGCAGGAGTGGGATATTGGTTTATGAATAGTAGTGTGTTATTAGCGCCGGCGAACAAGGAGATAGTAGCTACAGGTAAAAGAAAAACAGTCAAATTGCCTGATGGTTCATTGATAACGCTGGAGCAAAATAGCAAGCTCACGTACCCGCAACGCTTCACCGGTAATACCAGGGAAGTTCATTTAACCGGTGAAGCCTATTTTGAAGTAAAACCCAATCATGAAAAACCTTTTATTGTTCAAACGCCTTACATTGTCGCTACCGTACTGGGCACTTCGTTTAATGTAGAAGCTTATCCAAATGGCGTGGCCAGGGTAGTAGTAACAACAGGGCGGGTAAAGGTTGAGACCGTAAATGCCTCTAACGAATTGCAGGCGGTGATCATTAACGCCAATCAAAGCGTAGCGTATAATATCACTATCAACGAAATTGAAAAACGGAACGCCCCGGAAGATGCGGTTTATTACAAACAGCGACGAAACGGTAAATTTAGTTATGCAGGCGTGCCCGTTGCAAAAGTGGTACAGGAAATGGAACGGTATTATCACACCCCGGTTACGATTGAAGGAGATATGAGTGGTTGTGTTTTCTATGGCTACTTCCAGGTGAATGACAATGTTGAAAGAGCTTTGAGCCTTGTAGCGCTTTCATTAAATGCAACGGTTAAAAAGAAAAGTACCAGTAAAGGATATCTTATTACCGGCGGCAGCTGCCGGTAACTCACTCAGCGTACAAAATTCACAGTAAAGCATTCTTGCCATTTAATGTTATGGCAGCACATGGTTGTTCGGGTAAAACCGGCGACACAGCTGCCTATTACCTAAAATTAACCCAGAAACGGTATGTACAAAACAATACCACATGAATCTTTTTGCCCTGCCGGGAAAAGTGTAAAGACCCTATTGCTTTTGATGCTGCTTTTGTGTGGCCATGTTGCCCCGTTACTGGCTGGGGGCGTACATGCAGATAAACGCCAGAATGTATTGGATAAAATAATCTCCATCGAGTTAAAGAATGTAGTGTTGAAAGATGCCCTCGACAGAATAGGCAGCACTGCAAAAGTATTTTTCGTTCATGCTAATAGTGATATACTGCTTAAGAATAAAGTAAGTGTATCGGTCCATAAACAAACGGTAGGTGAGGTGTTGAAGAAGATCCTTTCGCCCTATGCACTTTCTTATATCGTAGTTGATGACCGTATTATTGTACGGCCCGAATATAGCGTGCCGCTACGGCAGGCAATTGTTGCACCCAGCGAAACAACTACTGTAAACAATGATATCACCGTAAAGGGAGTTGTGACCTCCGAAAAGGGGGCGCCCCTGGCAGGTGTTTCGATCATAGTGCGGGGAACCTCCCGCGGAGTGGCTACCAATGAAAAAGGAGAGTTTGAATTTAAAAATATCAGCAGCGAAGCGGTGCTGGTATTCTCCGTTACTGGATTCGCTACCGAGGAGATCAAAGTAAGTGATTATAAAAATGGTTTTATACAGGTAAGGTTAAAGGAAGAAGCTACCAATATGGACCAGGTAGTTGTAACCGGTTATCAGAACGTAGATAAGAAAAAGTTCTCCGGTTCTTCTGTACGCCTAAAAATGGATGAAATAAAAATGGATGGTACTACCGATGTAAGCAAGATGCTGGAAGGCCGTGCTGCCGGTGTATCGGTACAAAACGTATCCGGCGTTTTTGGCGCCGCGCCCAAAGTACGTATTCGTGGCGCTACCTCAATTAATGGCGATAACAAGCCTTTATGGGTTGTAGATGGTGTAGTGCTTGAAGATATCGTGAACATATCAAACGACCAGTTATCGAGTGGCGACCCTACTACCTTATTAGGTTCTGCTGTAGCCGGTTTAAATGCCAATGATATTGAAAGCTTCGACATTCTGAAAGATGCGGCTGCTACGGCCTTATACGGCGCCCGCGCCATGAATGGGGTGGTGGTGATAACTACTAAAAAAGGACGCGCCGGCAGAACCTCAGTTAATTATACCGGCAACTACAGTACCCAGTTCAAGCCAACCTACAATGATTATAATATCATGAACTCTGCCGAGCAAATGTCGGTGCTGGCTGAATTGTGGCGTAAAGGTATTCTTAACTCAGATCTGCTCGATAGAAGTGATATAGGCGTATATGGTAAAATGTATGAGGAGTTGAGTACACTTGATTCAAATGGCCGGTTCGTATTGAAAAATAACCAGGCGTCTCAAAAAGCCTTCCTCTTACGGTATGCAAAAGCCAATACCGATTGGTTCGATCTGTTGTTCCGTAATAACTTCATGCAGGAGCATTCATTAGCCATATCTTCCGGTACCGATAAAACACAATCTTATTTTTCTACAAGCTATTATGGCGACAACGGTTGGACGGTAGCCGACAAAGTAAGCCGTTACACCCTGAACTATCGTAATAACTATAAGTTCAACGATAAATTGAGCGCTGGTTTTGCCACCGTAGGCTCGGTACGTCAGCAAAAAGCACCGGGATCACTTTCACGCAGCGGTAACCCGGTAGAAGGGAAATATGACCGTGATTTTGATATCAACCCATTCAGCTATGCGCTGAATACCAGCCGTACGCTCACTGCTTACGACGAAAAGGGCAACCTGGAATATTTCAGACGGAATTTCGCCCCCTTCAATGTGCTTACAGAATTAAAGAACAACTATCTCGATCTTAATATCATTGATCTGCGTTTGCAGGGCGACCTGGCTTACAAGTTTGCCAACAATTTTCGCTATGAATTTGTAGGCGCCATGCGATATGTGAAGTCAACCCGTGAGCACAATATTACCGAGAAGTCGAATATGGCAAATGCCTACCGTGCTGCACAAACATCTACCATTCGTAATGCCAATAAATTCCTGTACACCAATCCAGATGATCCTGAAGCATTACCAGAGGTAGTATTGCCTTATGGTGGTTTCTACAATCGCTCGGAAGACGCCCTGGTGAACTTCGATATCCGTAACAGCCTTAACTATACCAAAACAATAGCCGGTAAACACGTTATCAATGGGCTGGTTGGTCAACAGGTAAAATATGCCGACAGACAACATTATTCGAATACTGGTTATGGATATCAATACGAGAATGGTGGTGTGCCGTTTATCGATTACCGCATTCTGAAACAAACCATCGAAACGAATTTTCCCTATTATGCCATGAGCAAAGAATACGATCGCTTTGTGGCATTGTATGCTTCGGGTACTTACACATATGATTCCAAATATAATTTTACCGGAACAGTACGATACGATGGTTCAAATCGTATGGGTAAATCGCCTACGGCCCGCTGGCTGCCTACCTGGAGTGTTGCCGGTTCATGGAACGTAGATCAGGAGGCGTTTATACAGGACCTTGGCTTTGTTGACTACCTCACCCTGCGTGGCACTTATGGTTTAACGGCCAGTATGGGGCCTGCTACCAACTCAAGCATTGTATTAAAGAATATTACAACCAATCGCCCGTACTCAAACGAAATGGAATCGGCGATACAATTAACAAACCTCGAGAACAGTGATCTTACCTGGGAGAAATTATATACAACCAATCTGGGTGTTGATGCGGGATTACTTAATAAACGGGTGAATGTAAGCCTGGATGTATACCAACGTAAAAGCTTTGATCTTATTAATCAGGTAAAAACATCGGGTATCGGCGGCGAGCCTTATAAACAAGCCAACAATGCCGATATGGATTCAAGAGGTATTGAGGTATTGCTTGGTGGCGAGGTTATTCGTAAAAAAGATTGGGGTTGGAAGAGTACACTCACGTTTGGTTACAATACAACCAAGATCACCAACGCAAAAGACCTGCCCAATATTTTCAGCCTTGTAGGTGCTGAGGGCGGTAACAAACAAGGGTACCCCGTACGCAGTTTGTTCTCTATAAAATACAAAGGACTTGAACCTTTTACCGGCTACCCAACCTTTGTAGACGAGAGCGGAAAGACAAGTGCAACCGTGTATATGCAATCTCAATCGGTAGGTAACCTGCAATACGAAGGTCCGGTTGATCCTACTATCACCGGTGGTTTTTCAAACACCTTTCATTACAAAGCTTTATCATTAAACATATTTGTTACTTATCAGGCCGGTAATACCATCCGGTTGTACCCGGCATTTAGGACCAGTTACTCTGATCTGGATGCCATGCCCAAAGAGTTTTACGATCGTTGGAGCATACCTGGTGATGAAAAGTATACCAACATTCCTTCAATACTCGATGCCTTTGCCCAGTCGCAATTGAATGGCGCATATCCTTACAATAACTATAACTATTCAACACAACGGGTGGCTAAAGGCGACCTTATCAGATTGAAGACCGTATCACTGGCTTATCAGTTACCACTGCCAATGGTAAAGAAATTTGGTTTGAACAATGCATCTGTTACTGCTGCTGCTACCAACCCCTGGTTAATATATAGCGATGAAAGACTTCGTGGACAAGACCCTGAGTTCTTTAATTCCGGGGGCGTAGCGCAGCCTGTTCAAAAACAAGTAACGCTGGCGCTTAAAGTAGGATTGTAATAAAAAGGCAAGTTGAAACCCGTAACTAAAGTTGACATGCAAAAACTACTATCATATACAATATTTATAACACTGGTAGGCTCAGCAACCAGTTGTGGTAAGTTCCTAGAAAAGAATCCTGATAACCGGGCGTCGCTGGAGACGCCTGACCAGGTGTCGCAATTGCTCACTACTGCATATCCGCAGGGGAATTACATGGCTTTCTGTGAATCTATATCAGACAATGTTTCTGATAAAGGAACAGGTGGCCTCGATCTTACCGTAGTACAACCTTATTTTTTCAAAGACGTAACCGAGAACGAGCAGGATTCGCCTGAGGGCTACTGGAATTCATGTTATAGCGCTATCTCTGCAGCTAATCAGGCGTTGGAGGCCTGCAATAATGCCTCAGATGCGGCCAGCTTTTCTTCACAAAAAGGAGAGGCATTATTATGCCGTGCTTATGCGCACTTTATGCTGGTTACTTTGTTTTCGAAACCTTATGATCCCGGTGATCCGTACACATCGCCTGGTATTCCTTATGTACTTACGCCCGAGAAAGTGATCTTTGAGAATTATACACGCAAATCAGTTGGGTATGTGTATGAGATGATAGAAAAGGACCTGCTGGCTGGTTTGCCATTGCTCGATGATACGCGGTATACGGTACCACGTTACCATTTCACCAAAGCTGCTGCCAGTGCGTTCGCTGCACGTTTCTTTCTGTATAAACAAGACTATGAAAAGGCGCTCAGCTATGCCAATGCGGTTTTTTCAACAACCAATATTACTGCCGGTTTGCGTCCCTGGAATACAACATACCTCACTGTTACCTATAAAGAATTGTGGGCCCGTTATGCCAAGGCTTCTGAACCCGCCAATTTGTTATTGGTTGAAACTTCATCGGTATGGGCCAGAAATTATTTCACCGAGCGGTATGCTATGGATGCCAATAAAAGAACGGAGATCCTGAATTCAAATGTTACCGGCGGTACATATGCATTCACGCGGCAAACTTATACATCTGGTACCAATAATTACATGTTGCCAAAGATCAATGAATACTTTGTGCGTTTGTCGGTTAATGCTACCATTGGTTATCCTTATGTAATGGTGCCACTGTTAACCATGGAAGAATGTTTGTTCAACAAGATTGAAGCGAACATTTATCTCGGTAATCTCAATGAAGCGCTACAGGATTTAAATACATATGCTTCTACAAGGATCTATAATTATGATGCCACTGCGCACACGATCACCAATAGTAAGCTGCAAACTTATTATGGTACGCAGGATATGCGCATGGCCTTAATATACGCCCTGCTCGATTTTAAACGGGCTGAGTTTGTTCAGGAAGGTATGCGCTGGTTCGATCTGTTGCGCTACGACCTGCCGGTTACACATACTACCACCGATGGGCAAACCATGGTGCTGGAGCCAGGCGATAAGCGCAGGGTGTTTCAGATCCCGGAATCGGCACGGTTGTCGGGTGTTCAATTAAATCCTCGTTAAACCCTTTTGCATGATGAACGAAACGCACACACAGCAAAAAGCAACAGCCAAGGTAATACCTATATCGGCCGCCAGCGGCTGGTGGCCTGTATTCAAATCGTACAACGATGTAGTCATTGATAGCAGGGTGCCCGGTTGGCTGGTGCCTTTACTCAACCGGCTTAAACATTTAAAAAATTTCCTGGTGAATAATATTCAAAAATTACTCTTCTTTTCATTCATCATTTTATCGCTGGCCTCCTGCAAAAAGGAATCGCTTGATAATGTAAATGACATCCCCGGACTTGGCGGCGATGCCTGGGAAACAAGCTATATAGATACCTGGATCAGCGACAGTTTAACCGAACCCTTCAATATAGCCGTAAAATATAAATGGGACCAGTTTGAATTAAGCCTGAACAAAACGCTGGTGCCTCCAAAAGAAGATAAGATCATTCCGGCACTGAGCGCTGTAAAGAAGGTATGGATAGACACCTATATTGCTGAAACAGATTCTTTGTTCATGAAGAAATATGTGCCCAAGTTCTTTGCGCTTTGCGGTAGCGCCAGCTGGAATACAGACGGTACCATAACCCTTGGTACAGCCGAAGGTGGCAGAAAAGTGGTGTTGTATGTTTTGAACGATTTCAGAACAAGAGGTATGAGCGGTTATGTGGCTTCAGATTCCTTCAACATCAAACAAATGTTCCATACCATCGAACACGAGTTTGCACACATCCTTCATCAAACCATCATGTACCCAAAAGAGTATAAATCAATTTCAGTTGGGTTTTATACTTCCAATTGGAATAATGTGTCTGATGCCAATGCCCGTAGAGATGGTTTTGTAACTGCTTATGCCGAATCATCGCCCGATGAGGATTTTGTAGAAATGGTGGCCATGATGCTTATTGAAGGAAAGGCTGGTTTTGAAGCTATAATTAATAGTATCCCTACCGGTACCAGCGCCAATAATACAACGCAGGCACAAGCTATAAGCCGCCTGCGGCAGAAAGAAGCCACTGTAGTTTCCTATTTCAAAGAAACCTGGGGAATTGATTTCTACAGACTGCAAACAAGAGTACGTGCGCAGGTGGTTAATCTGATAAAGTAAAAGTTTACAAACATTCAACTTATGAGAAAGACACTTATATATATAGCTGCTGCAACGATCGGTTTCTATGGTTGCAAAAAACACGAGGATGTATTTGACAAGTCTCCCGATAAGCGGGTAAATGAGGCGCTGGCAACTTATCAATCGGCCCTTACTGCTTCGCAATATGGTTGGAAAGGATTGATCTATCCGGCCGGATTGGAAGGCGGGGTAGTAGCATTCTATTTCAAATTCAATGAAACCAACCGGGTAGAAATGTTCTCCGATTTTGATTCTGCTTCTGCAGTAACACCTATGACGGCAAGCTACCGGTTGAAAGCATTACAACAACCCGCATTGTTATTCGATACCTATTCATATGTACATGTACTGGCTGATCCTGATGCAGCGGTGAACGGCGGCAGCTATGGCGCCGGACTGATCTCCGATTTTGAATTTGCTATTGATGGTATTACCGGCGATTCAATAAAATTGACTGGCCGGTTCAATAAAAGCAAAGCTGTGCTGGTGAAAGCCACACAGCAGGAAATGCAAAGCTATTATGATAAGAAGTATTCAAACCGGATCTTCAATAACATCAGCAAATACCTCACTTACTTTAAAAGACTGGTGGTAGGTGGATCCCAGTATGAAATACAGGTTAACCAATTGACCCGTACCATCACATTTACATGGGTTGATGCCGATGGCGTTATTCATACGTACACTACCGGTTATTATTATACACCAGATGGTATAGCTTTATCACCGGCATTTTCAGATGGCAAAACAACCATTTCGTCATTAAATAATATCAGCTGGAACGCGAATACTACTACACTTTCATTCAGTGTAAATGGTACCGCTTCTTCAATTATAGGTTCTGCCCAGCCCATAAAAGTTGACCTGGATGCGCCCATGCGCTGGTGGCAGTATGCTGTAAGCCAGGGCGGTTACTGGATCTCTCCCGAAGGTTTTCATGTAAACGGTGTAGATGATGCTTATGGTATTACCAAAACAGCCAATTTTTATTTCCTTACGTACTGGCCAAAACGTGGTGTCAGCGGCAACATTACATATGATCTGCTTGGGAGTGTAAAGCTGGTTAATAATTCCCTGTCGTTGCCTTACGGTTTTGGTTACCGGCAGCCAAACTTTTCGTCAGATGGCCGCGTAACATTCCCTTATCTCGGTCAGTTGGGTACAATACCCACAGCTGATTCAATACCGGTGGCAAAGACCCGTATTCAATTTTCTGACGCCAGTGGGTATTACCTCATACGCCTCGATTCAACTACTTACGATATGGTAAGTGCGAAAGATGGCAAGGCCTGGATCAACTGGCAGTTTTAAAATATTAGAAGAAAAACCACTGTTAATACGGCCCTATGAAATCACACTTTATACAGTAAATAAATCGTCCGCCCCGCTAACAAAAACTATTTAAATAAAGAACTGCTATGAGAAGACCATTTATCAGCCGATTGTTGACGCTGTTGCTTCTTTTAACCGGCGCCGATAAGGCGTTGCAGGCGCAGGTAGATCCGCATTTTACGCAGTACTACGTATATCCTTCGTGGTTGAATCCGGCGTTAACCGGTTCGTTCGATGGCGACTATCGCGTATCGGGTATTTATAGAAGCCAGTGGGGTAATATCAGCAAACCTTTCAGAACTATTGGGCTTGGCGGCGAGTTTGTTACCAATAACAATGTGAACATTGGCATTAATCTGCTTAACCAAACAGCTGGTGATGGCGGTTACTATTATACTACCGGCTACGCCAATCTTGCTTATACTGGCGTTCGACTGGGTGCAGCAGAAAATCATCGCATTGTAATGGGCCTGCAACTTGGAATGATCTGGCGTGGGTTCAATTCTTCCAAATTTACATTTGGCGATCAGTGGGACCCTATTACCGGTTTTAACCCTGGCAATACAACAGATGGATTTAATAAAACAAAAACGTCTTCTTTCGATGCCGGCGCCGGGTTGTTATACTTCGATGCAACACCTGGTAAAAAGGCTAATCTATACGCCGGGTTTTCTGTATCGCATCTTACCAAACCCAAAGATTATTTCAGCACAAACGGCAATGCAAACCTGCCCATACGGTATACCGGTCATGCCGGTGTAAGACTTACTTTTTCAGAAGTGCTGAGTGTTACGCCCAATGTATTGTATTCAAAACAGGGTACTGCCGAAGAGAAAATGGCCGGTGCATATGTTCAAATGAATGCCGCGCCGGGAACCGATGTAATGCTTGGCGCCAACTACAGAATAAAAGATGCCATATCGCCATTTGTAGGCTTTGCCCATCATAATATGGTGTTGGGCATCAGCTACGACGTGAACACTTCCGATCTGGGCAAAATGGCGCATGGCTCAAACAGTTTCGAATTATCTCTATCCTTTACGGGACGACGATCGATCAAAACACCTGAAGCGCATTTCATTTGTCCAAGGTTATAATTCACCATCGACCAAAACTATTACAATGAAAAAGATACTTGTAATACTGGTTTCATTTACTGGTTCCATTTGGGCCAGGGGCCAGTTTGTGACAGATTATCTAAAGGCTGCCGATGCATACTATAAAAAAGGAGATTACTATTCTGCTGCGCAGTATTATGAAAAATACCTGAATTCAAAAACAACAAAGGCCAAACCTGAAGATTATAATCCATATAATGTTAAACCTGCAGCCGGCGGCAAAAGTGTTGCCCCCAATGCACAACTTGCCGTATACAACCTGGCTGAAAGTTATCGCCAGTTAAACTACCCGGTAAAAGCAGTTGCTTACTATGAAAAGGCTTTAAGTTATCAGAACAGCCAGCTTCCGTTGGCGCAATATTATTATGCCGGCACGTTACGGGCATTAGGTGATTACGAGGGCGCGGAAAGGGCATTTCAACAGTTCCTCGATGAATATAAAACGGAGGACGTTTACGTCAATTCTGCCAAAAGCGAGGTGCTGAACCTGCACTTTATAAGAGAACAATTGAATAGGGAGGATCTCAAATTATATACTGAAGTAAAACAGGGCGTACAAATGAATCCTATGGGCGCCAACTATTCGCCGGTTTGGTTGAACGGAAATACCTTGTTGTTTACGTCTACCCGAACAGAAGGTGATTCTTCAAACAAACCTTTTCTAAACCGGTTGTATGAAGCAGTGTATGAAAATGGTGAAGCAAAGAGCGTAAATAAAATTGAAATACCTCAGGGCGCCGGTATTCATCAGGGTGTAGCCTGTATTTCTTCCGATGGAAAAACAATGTTTCTTACCCGCTGGTCACTAGTGGGTGGTAAGAAAACTTCTGCCATATATACCAGCAAAAAGACTGATAATAGTTGGAGTGAACCTGTGTTGTTTGATGCGTTGGTGAATACACCTGGTTATAACGCACAACAGCCATATTTAATGTCAGACGGGAAAACTTTATTATTCTCCAGCGATAAACCGGGTGGTAGCGGCGGCTTTGATCTTTGGTATGCCACACTTGATGCCAGTTTAAAACCCGAGAAGTCAGCTAATCTTGGTGCTACTATAAATACGATCAATGATGAACAGGCCCCTTACTATCATGATTCAACCGGTACATTGGTTTTCTCCAGCAACGGTCGTATAGGCATGGGCGGTTTCGATTTCTTTTTTAGCAAAGGCACTATTGATGCCTGGGCCACGCCCGAAAACCTTGGCTACCCGGTTAATTCAATAAAAGACGATATCTATTTCACCAGCCGGGGCGGCAGTAAAAATATTCTCGACGATGTGATGTTGAGCTCTGATCGTTCTGCCGATTGTTGTTTGGAACTATTTACACTTAAAAAACAACGTCTGCCAGATCCTGTACCTCCGCCTGTTACTGAACTGGTAAAAGAGGAACCAAAAGTTGAAGCAGTGATCGTGCTTGATAATGTGTATTACGATTTTGATAGGTCGTCACTACAGCAGGAATCATTTGCTGCATTGGATAAACTGGTTGGTTTGTTGAAGCAGTATCCCTCTATGGTTATCGAAATAAGAGCGCATACCGATAATAGGGGTGACGATAAGTACAATATGACCTTATCTGATGCCCGGGCACAGGTTGTTGTGAATTACCTGGTAAGCAAGGGCATTGATAAGGTTCGTTTACAAAGCAAAGGTTATGGTGCCAGTATGCCGGTTGCGCCGAATAAGAAGGATGATGGCAGCGATGATCCTGAGGGGCGGCAAAAGAACCGCAGGACTGAGTTTAAAGTATTGAGTAAATAGGTTACGAGTTGACTCGTTAACAAGTTAACTAGTCAACTATCATCGTTTTAAATCCAGGGCATGAAAAAGATAACAATAGTATGTTTGGTGATTTTAGCTGCCTGCTCCCACACACAGGCCCAGCAAAAACCTCACTACACCCAATACATCCTGAATCAGTATATTCTGAACCCGGCATTAACCGGTATTGAGAATTATACCGATGTAAAGGTGAGTCACCGGCATCAGTGGGTAGGCATCGACGGGTCGCCTGTTACTTCTTACCTTACTGTACATACGCCATTAGGTAAAAAAGACTACAAAACAACGGCTACTTCTTTTTCAATGCCCGGCGAAAATCCAAGAGGGGAGCGGTACTGGGAAGAATATACAGCAGCAGAACCACATCATGGTATCGGGTTACAGGTTATCAATGATAAGGCGGGGCCATTAAATCAATTCACCGCTAATGTTACGTATGCCTATCATATTGGTATTAGTCCGCGTACAAGCATTGCCGCTGGGTTTGGCGCCGGGTTTACCAAATTAGGACTGCAAACCGATAAGCTGCAGTTTGCTACTGCTGTTGATCCTGCTGTTTATAGCAGCGGTACCATCAATAAATGGAAACCCGATGTTAGTGCGGGCGTGTACCTGTATTCCGCTGATTATTTTGTTGGTGTTTCAGCCCAGCAGATCATTCCACAGAAAATTGATTTTGTAGATAATACTGTTAAGAAAACCGGGGGCCGGCTCGTCCCTCATGTGTTCACGACGGCCGGCTACCGTTTTTTGCTGGGTGAAGACTTCAATCTTACACCTTCTGTATTGGTAAAATATATTGACCCGCTGCCCGTGCAGGTAGATTTTAACGCCAAGCTGCAATACCTCGATTTTCTATGGCTGGGCGCCAGCTATCGCCTGAAATATGGTTATGCTGCCATGGCGGGTATCAATTTATCCAATACAGTTCATGTAGGTTACTCCTATGATTATTCTACAACAACCCTGAATAATTACAGTCATGGTACGCATGAATTATTAATAGGCTTTACCATTGGAAACAAATACGATGATGGCTGCCCCAGAAATGTTTGGTGAACGAAATTAAAATCCATTAGCAAATCAGAAATAATTTAATAATGCTTTTAAAAAGATATGGTTGTATAGCAGCGCTGGTGTTGTTGCAAGGTTTTTTGTACAGTGTAAAGGCGCAGGTTGTTCCCATTAAGCGCTGTGCAACCATGGAGCTGTTAAAAAGCTCGTTTGAGAAAGACCCATCCCTTAAAGAGAGATATGAGCAGGATCTGCTTCGTATTGATCAATTGGCTGCTCAACGTGCCAGCAATCCGCAGGCGCGGGAAATGGCCAGTGCGGTGTACATCCCTGTTGTATTTCATATTGTACTGCCCGATCCTGCAGCAGTTACCGATAAGATGGTAGAGGACCAGCTGAAAGTGCTGAACACCGATTTTGCCGGCTTAAATGCTGATTCTATAAACGTCCCTGCCGCCTTCAAACCTTTATTCGGTCATTCAAAGATCCAGTTTGTACTGGCCAAACGTACGCCTGCTAATTTGCCAACCAGCGGTATTGAACGGGTAGTTACAAGCGTGCCTTCGTTTACGCCAAACGACAATTACGTAAAGCACGTCAGTACCGGCGGCGCCAATGTATGGAGCTCGTCGCGTTACCTCAATATTTGGGTGTGTACGCTGGCAGGTGGCATTTTGGGTTATTCTACATTTACTAACAGCGCTTCGGCCGATGAACAGGGTATTGTAATATATAATGTAACTATGCCCGGAGGCTCCCTGGCTGGTTACAATGATGGTCGTACGCTTACCCATGAAGCCGGTCATTTCTTTAACCTTTATCATATCTGGGGCGATGATGATGGCACCTGTGAGGGTAGTGATAGAATTAATGATACGCCCGACCAGGCCGATGCTTCTTCTGGCTGCCACTCCGGTGTGCTTACCGATGCCTGTTCAAAATCGGCGCCGGGCATCATGTACCAGAATTATATGGATTATAGCAGCGATGGTTGTATGGCCATGTTCACCTTGTTACAGGTGAACCGTATGGAAACAACCCTGAATAATAGCCGGGCTTCGCTGCTGACCTCTAATGCGGCCGTGTCGCCACTTAAAGATGTTGATGCGCAAATGATAAGCATCGATAACCCGCTTAATCGCGTGTGCGATACAAAATTTCAACCCATAATTACTATTCGTAATTACGGCGCATTACCGCTTACTTCGATCGATATCAGTGCAAGCGTTGATGGCGGTACTCCTGTATTGACCCACTGGACGGGATCCTTACCCAGTTTATCTACAGTTGCCATTACCTTGAATGCTATTGCTGCCGGTGTCAATGGATTGCATGCGCTTAAAATACAACTCAGTTCGCCTAATGCCACTGCCGATATGGTACCGGCCACCGATACGCTGAGCAAAGCATTTATTTATCCCGCTGCGCTTGCGCCTCCTGTTGCTGAAGGTTTTGAATCGGATGCCTTTCCGCCTGCCGGTTGGGATATTATCAATGCCGATAATTCATTTACCTGGGAACGGGTAGCAGGTGTTGCCAAAACAGGCAGCGCTGCAATGGTTGCCCGTAATTATTCCTATACCCAAAACGGTCAAATAGATTACCTGCGTATGCCACAGGTTGCTATTACCGGTGCTGATTCTGCTTTCCTCTCTTTTCAGGTAGCTGCTGCTATGCAAACCAACGCCGGAACATTGCTGAATAGCTGGGATACATTACAGGTACTTGTTAGTACCAATTGTGGTAGCACCTGGACCAGCTTATACAAGAAATGGGGCGGGGCGCTCATCACCCGTAATGGCATTACCAAAAGCGAGTTTATACCATCGGCCGGTGAATGGAGAAAAGATTCGGTAAATCTTACCCCATACATCAACAAAGGGTCTGTCATGATCGCTTTCGCCAATTCAAATGGTAATGAAAATAATGTTTACATAGACGATATCAATTTATATAAGAAGGGAAGCCATGCTGATTTAAACGGGCAGGAGTATGTAATTACACCAAACCCTTCCAATGGGCCGCTTACAATACAGTTTGGTACAACCCCGGTAAATCTAAAAGGCATTTCTCTGTACAACAGCCTTGGCCAAAAGATAGCAGAGGAAATAATTAGCAACAATACACCAGCTACGCTTTATCGGTTCAGTTTGACCCGGTATGCAAGCGGCGTTTATGTAGTTCGGTTGGTATATAGTGATCATACAGTATCCAGGAAGATCATTAGAAAATAATTTTTCAAAAATATTATAAAAGCAAAGCCTTGACTGATGAACACACAGCGCATTAATAACCAATTCAGGAGAAATAGCATAATTCCCATTTACATTGGAATGTTGCTCGGTTTGCTGATGATGCATGGCAAAAGCTATGCGCAACCAACGTATAACCCTATTGCTGTAACCGGTTTTCAACATGATGTTATTGCTGATACGGGAAAAAGTGTGCTGGCTACAACTACTACCATGATCGATGGAAGCCCGTTTGTTGCCCGTCACGTTTTGTATTCGGCAACCTTTGCTGCAAATAATGGTCTTACGGGCGGCTTAGCCGACAATGGCACTATTATAAGCGGAAAACGTACTTATCAGCTGGCGCCGTACATAGGAAAGAATGCGTTGTATTTATCACGGAATGGTACGGTTGACAGTACTAAAACCGAGGGCACGCTTAGTTTGGTAACGCCTGGTTATTATGCGCGGTTAAGTCTGGTGGCTTTTTCAACCGAGGGCTCAAGCAGCCTCAATATCAATATCAACTATACCGATGGTTCTTCTGAACGTGCCATGACGAATGCCCCGTTGGCCGACTGGTATGTAGGCACTACCAATGTAGTGTTAACCGGCCCGGGCCGTATTGGCCGTGATACGGTGCCGCCATTCTCAGTCGATGGCGTAGGCATCTGGCCAAAATTCTTTTCACACGATTTTATAACCAGTTGTCTCAATCAAAACAAAATGGTAAAATCTGTTACCATTTTAGATACAAGCGCGAGCGCAGGCTCACGGGTTGTGGTGCTGGCTTTATCGGGCGAAAGCATTCAGCCGTATAATATCAGTTCTGCTGTATTGCCTGCCCGTTGCGGCATTACTGACAATGGTTATATCTCATTGAGTGTAACAGGCGGTGTTAAACCATTCAGGTATCAGTGGAATACTACACCGGCTCAAACTACACCATTTGCGGCGGGATTGCCTGCGGGTACTTATACCGTCAATGTAAAAGATTCAAACGGTTGTATAAGACCGTATACGGCTACTGTTACACTCATTACACCGGCGCCGGTTATTGCCAAAGCAACCACTTTACAGGTTTGCGCCGGAACGCCCGTTACATTATATGCTGACACCACTTATGTTGCCCCCGGTGGCACCTATACCTGGAACCCCGGTAGTGCAAATGGCTCAGCCATTGTGGTAACACCCGGCGCCACTACAAAATATTATGTTGATGCCGAAGATAAATATGGTTGTCCTTCTTCCGATACGGTGGAGGTTACCGTAAAACCGGCGGCTACTGCTGCTTTCACGGTGAGCCCCGATCCGGTTTGTCCTAATACCCCGCAGATCGTTACCTATACGGGTAATGGCACCGCTACAGCTACTTATAACTGGAACAGCTTTGGCGGCGCCTCCTTACAATACGGCGCAGGTGCAGGCCCCTATAGCATTGTATACAGTCAGTCCGGTACATATAATATTCAATTACAGGTTACAGTGAGTGGCTGTACAACAACCGCTACCAAACAAGTGCATATTGACGCACCGCTGGCAACGCCGGTTGTTACGGTGGCTTCTGTAACAACCAGCACTATTTCGTTTAGCTGGCTGCCGGTGCCCGGCGCTATTGGTTATATAGTGTCGGTTAATGGCAGTCCATATATCACTCCTACTTCGGGCAGCCTTGGAACTACGCATAGCATAATAAATCTGCAACCGGTTGAGAAAATGGTGATCAGTGTAATTGCACTAGGTGTTGAAGTGTGCCGCAACAGCGCCATCGGAAAAGGGGAGGGCACAACGTTGACCGATGAAGTATTTATCCCAAACTCTTTCTCGCCAAATGGTGATGGCAAGAACGAAACCTTCAGGCCATATGGTAATGCCATCGCAAGCGCCAATATGAAGATCTTCAATCAATGGGGTGAGCTTATATATGAAGGCAGCGAGTATACTACTGGTTGGGATGGAAAACACAAAGGGAAATTGCAACCAATGGGTGTTTACTTCTACGTGATAAAAGTAAAATTAGTAAATGGTACAGAAAGTAACAGGAAAGGATCGGTGAACCTGTTGCACTAAACACTAAACGCGAAGAAATGATCAAAATCGGATTACATATCTGCCTCTTATTTGGTGGGTTGGTTATTGCAACCGGTTCCCAGGGTCAAACCTATACGCCTATTGACATTACCAGCGGTTTTAACCAGGATGGTATTGCCGAGTCGGGTATCGATGCCACAGCTGTAACCACAACCGGGCTTGATCTTTCCAGGAATATTATGTATTCCGACATCTTTGCGGCGATAGTTGGTTTACAGGGTGGCTTACCCAGTAACGGCCTTATTGTAAATGGTAATAAAACCTGGCAATTGCAGCCGTATACCGGTAACAATGTAATGTACTTGTCTGCCGGCGGCTCACAGGCCAATACCATGGCCTTCGGTACATTTAATTTAGCAACACCAGCCAGGTATTCGGCAGTGAACCTGTTGTTGTTCTCAACGGAAAGAGAAAGCAATATCAATATTGTACTGACCTTTACCGATGGTAGTACTTATAATGCAGGTAATAAGTTTATTGCCGACTGGTTTGGCGGAACACCATTTGTTTATTCGGGCTATGGAAGAACCACACGTGAAAGCATGCCGCCGTATGTAACAGATGGGGTGATTACAAATAATCCCCGTTTTTACGAGGTTGACATACCGCTGAGTTGTGTGAACAAGAACAAGTTACTGCAATCGGCAACTATTAGTTATTTATCAGGTACAACGGCGCCGGGCAGGTGTGTAGTGTTGGCCATGTCGGGTGTGGGGTATACGCCGCCAACGGTTACGCCTGCAATTACCCAGGCTACCTGTAACAATGCCAATGGCAGTATTGCATTAACGGTAGCTAATGGCGCAGCTCCTTTTACCTATGCGTGGAGCACAACGCCGGTGCAAACAACTGCTATTGCAAGCGGCCTTACACCTGGTACGTATTCATGTACTATTACCGAAGCTGATAATTGTACTGTTAATTATTCCGGCGCGGTTACATCTACTGCTGTTGCGGTGTTAACAGCTTCGGCTAACCCAACTGCTGTATGTGTTGGCGATGTGGCCACTTTATCGGTAAGCGCAAGTGGCGGTACAGTTGCTACCTATACATGGAGCCCGGGTAATGTAACCGGTAGCAGCGTGCAGGTTACACCAACCACTACCACTACCTATACGGTAAGTGGAACCGATAATAATGGCTGTGCGGTGTCGGCCACCGTTCCGGTAACCGTAAAGCCTTCTCCAACTTCAACTTTTACAGTATCGCCAGCCAATGGTTGTTTGGGCACGGTGCAAACAGTTACTTATACAGGTAATGCAGCTGCTTCGGCTACTTATAACTGGTTTAATATGGCCGGGGCTACCGTGCAAAACGGCAGCGGCCAGGGGCCTTACTCAATAGTGTTTAATAATACAGGAAATCATAACCTGCAATTGCAGGTAACCGATAACGGTTGCGTGTCAACAATAACAACAAGTCCGGTTGTTATTTCTACCCCGGTTTCAGCGTCCTTTACCGTCAGTGAGTCATTAATATGTGCCGGTTCAACCATTACCGTTACATATACAGGTAGTGGGGCAAATACTGCCGCCGCTACCTGGGGCTGGGGTGGGGGAAACGTATTGCAGGGCAGCGGATTTGGGCCCTATACCGTTAAATACGACAAAACCGGCATCATTAGTTTGTCGGCAAAAGATGGTGCCTGTACTTCAAATGCCCCTTCCAGTTTGATTACCGTAGTGCCTATGCCGGTGGCAGATTTTTCGCCCAATAAATCAACGGGCTGTGTGCCGCATTCTGTAACCTTCAATAACACATCAAAGAACAGCGATTCATGGCGGTGGGATTTGGGAGATGGCAGTGGCTACACCAACAATAGTTTAAGCCCCTCATTTACCTATAACAATACAGGTGTTTATAGCGTGAGCCTCATCGCTTCTGCACAGGGTATGTGTCACGATACGCTGGTAAGGACCAATATTATCAATGTAAAAACATATCCCACGGCCTCCTTTACAGTTAATCCGTTGGAGAACGTGCCATTGGAATTGCACGATGCCAATTTCAATTTCACAAACAGTTCACAGGGGGCCGCCTCTTACAAATGGGAGTTCGGTGATGGCGATACTTCAGTGAGTGCAAACGCTTCGCATCATTATCAGTATCCCGGTAATTATGTAGTAACCCTGCATGCCTACAATGATATTGGTTGTGAAGATACTGCTGTACGTGAGTTTATGATGGTGATACCCGATAAGGTACTGGTCATTCCCAATGTTTTCAGTCCAAATGGCGACGGTACCAATGATACCTGGGAAATAGCCGGTTTGCGTGGAGTTACTAATTGTACGGTAGAGATCTTTAACCGCTACGGTCAACAGGTATATGGCAGTCATGGATATAGTAATCCCTGGGATGGCACCTGGAAAGGCAAACAGGTTCCGGTTGGAACTTTCTACTACATAATAAAGACTGTCACCCGCAATTACAATGGCTGGGTAGCAGTGATCAGATAAACGTATTGTAAATCTTTCAATAAAATCAAAAATTCAATTATGAAACACATGTTCCTGAGGAGCTCTTATGTATTAGTGTTTACTGCTGCTTTACTGTTTACTGCGTGTAAGAAAGGCGATACCGGCCCTGCTGGTGAAAAAGGCGATGCTGGTGAAAAAGGTGCTACCGGCGCTACAGGTGCTACCGGTAAAAATGGAAGCGCCAATGTTATTTATTCGCCCTGGATAGATGTTACATTCAACGCTGTTGATACCTCTTTTGAAGGTGTTATCGAAGCTCCCAAGATCGTTGATAGTATTGTGCAAAAAGGTGAGGTTAAAGTGTATTGGAATATCAATACGCCTGCTGCTCCAACTATTGTTGCTTTACCTTATGCCGATAATGGTTTGATCTTCCGTTTGAAGGATTTCCTGATCTTCCCGATCATTCAGTCAGGTAGTATCTTTTTGGAGTCAACTTACAATGTAAGCTCACGCACCGATCCAAACACAAATGAAAAGATTTTTCAATATCGTTATGTAATTATTCCTGGCGGTGTTTCTGCCCGTACTTCTACAGTTAACTGGGATGATTATAATGCGGTGAAAGCTTATCTCGGGTTGAAAGACTAGTCTTTCCCTGGCTGCAACAGTCGGGGATAACTTCCCGATTGTTTCATAAAATGTAAATCGGGTTGCCTCTTCCGGGGCGGCCCCTTATTAACAAATAGGCAATAGACAATAGGCAATAGACAATAGACAATGGGCAATAGACAATAGGCAATAGGCAATAGACAATAGACAATAGGCAATGGACAATAGGCAAAGCTCAAAGTTCAGCCACCCTTGCCAATTGCAAATTGCCGGTTGCCAATTGATTTAATTGCCAATTGATTTAACATTCACAATATTGAATTATGAGAAATTCTGCGTCAATGATCCGGAAGGTTTATGTGGGTATCGCACTGATGTTGTTATCGCTTACCGGTACGGCACAAACGGTAACAACGGTTCCCGTTACCGGTTTTACTGCCGATGTAATAGCCAATGGCCCTACATTCGCCGGCTCTGTTACTGCCGATGTTGATAGTGGTGGTTATTACTTCCTGAACCAAAGCTTTACTGCGTTTGGTACCCCTGCTAATTATCTGCCAAACTCCGGCTCTTTTATTAGTGCGGCCTCCGCTTTGGTCTCTTTTCAAATGGCTGATGCATCGGTGAATAACTCACTGCGCCTCGATACCATTGGTAAAACCGGAACATTGACATTTGTTACTCCCCGTACGGCCGCTATCGTTTACCTGCTGGCCACTTCTGGCGGCTCGGCGGCTACTATTAATGTAACCCTGAATTTTGCCGATGGAACAACACAAACCGTTACCGGCATCAATGTGCCCGACTGGTACGATGGTACTTCATTCGCCATACGGGGTATAGGGCGTGTGAATGGAAACGGTCAGGTACTGGATAATGGCGGCGGCGCTAATAATCCACGCATATACCAGGTAGCCGTTCCCGTGAATGGGCCTAACTATACAAAACTTATTTCTTCCGTTACTTTTACCCGCACAAGCTCAAGAGGTATTACACAGGTCATGGCGGTAAGTGCCATGAATTCCTGTGTACCGCCTGCTGCACAACCAGCCTCGCTGGTGCTTACGGCTGCCTCTACCAGCCAGATCACTGGTACATTTATAGCTTCATCACCTGCTGCAAATGCTTACCTGGTTGTTCGTTATCCTGCGGGGGCTACACCTGTTAACCCGGTAAATGGTACTACTTACACTGTTGGGTCAACGCTGGGAACAGGTACAGTAATACAAATAAATTCGGCTACGTCGTTTTCTTCAACCGGCCTTACCGGTGGCACGGCTTATGACTATTATGTATATGGCTATAATAATACCGGTTGTATTGGCCCTGTTTATAATACTACAGCGCCATTAACTGCAACACAAACAACAAATACCTGTACGGGCCCCAGTGGCATTATTCCCGTGGGCCCAACCGGAACCTATCCTACATTAACGGCAGCGCTGGCTGCTTTGCAAAGTGGTGTGAGCGGCTCAGTGATACTTGAATTGCAAAGTACTTATACCAGTAGCGCCGAAACATTCCCTCTTGTTATTGCTACCAATGCATGTTTGAATGCAACCCGTACGTTAACTATACGTCCCGAAGCAGGTGCCAACGGATTGGTTATTACCAGTTCGGCTGTTGGCCCTACTATTGATCTTTCTGGCGCTAATTATGTAACCATCGATGGCCGCCCCGGTGGAACGGGCGCTGTTATTGCGGTTACTGCTGCCGGTACAACTAATACAACTAATCTGAATATCATCAACACCAATGTGGCGGGCACTGCGCTCAGGCTCGACTATGGTGCTTCTAATAATACAATAAAATATTGCGACCTGCAGGGGCAGAACACTACTGCAGCCAATCAGCCCACAGGCATTGCTGGTGTGGTGTATATAGGTAATAATGGGGCCAATGGAAACGATAATAATACTTTTGATCATTGTAATATCCACTCTACAGGCGCCGGTTCTACAAAACCTACCATTGGTATTTATTCGCTGGGGTACGATAACTCAAGCGCTACGGCTTCATACGTGCCCCAGTTCAACGATCGCAATGCGGTGATTGGTTGTAATATTTACGATTATTTCAATGCCGGTAATGCCGCTGGCCTTGAAGTGAACCTGGGTAATACGGGTTTTACGATCGCTGCCAACAGTTTCTTTCAAACGGAAGCCATTTCGGTCACTACTTCCAATGCTTTCAACCGGGCCATCTGGATCGCTCCTTTCCGCACATCCAGTGCCGGTGAAATAGGGAATGGGTTTATCATTGTGTCTAACTTTATAGGTGGTAGTGCGCCCAATTGTGGCGGCGCTCCATATACTATGGCCGCTGGCTCCGCTGGCTTTTTTGAAGGCATCAGGCTTGAAGTGGCTGATGCCGCTACACCACAGGCTGCTTCTTCGGTACAGGGTAATATGATCACCAATATCAGTATTAATACAAGCACGGCTACAACTACTACCGATGCCATGCATGCCATTGCGGTTGTAAATGGTACAGGCAATGTAGAAGTGGGTACTATTACCGGTAATACCATTGGCTCGGTAAACGGTATAAATGGTACTACCGATGGCGGAATTACCATCAATGCCACCGGTTCCATTGCCAGTCATATGATCTTTTTAACGGGTACCTACAATGCAACTGTTAAAAACAATTTCATTGGTAATGTGCTGCTCACCGCTGCGGGCAATTACTTCTCGGGTATATTCACCAATGCTGCTATTACGGGTAATTTCAGCAATAATACCATTGCCAATATTACGGCTTCGAACAACGGCACAACAACCGGCCGGTTTATAAATGGTATTCAGGTTACAACTGCGGCGGCTGTTTTGACTATTGCGAATAATATCATTAAAAACCTTACCTGTAACTATGCCACTACGGGCACTGCTACATCGCAGGTGGTAGGTATCAATATTACTTCTACTACCGCCAATTTGAGTGGTGGTATAACCAATAACACAATTGCCAACCTGGCGAATGCCACGCAGAGCACGGCTACCGCCGGCTCCAGCGCCATTATTGGTATTGCCAGCGCCAGCACCAATGCTGCCGGTACTTTTATAACCGGAAATAGCATCGATTCGCTGGTGGCAACTACAAGTACTGTTGCCGCTGTAAGCGTAACCGGGTTGTATGTTACAGGATCAACAGCTGTAAGTAATATCATAGCCAAAAACTTCATTCATAGTTTTGACGCCAATACCGCCAATACCGGCGCGGTATTGAACGGTATCTACATCGGTGGCGGTTCTGCTGTTTACAGCAATAATATGGTGCGCTTGGGTATAAAGCCCGATGGCGCTTCGCTCGTCACAGCGCTTGGTATTAATGGTATTGTTGTGAATACAACTGCCAATAACGGTTTTTATCATAACAGCGTATATGTTGGTGGAACTGGCGTAGGCTCCAATGTGGCTAACTCATATGCTTTTACCCGCATTACTACATCGGGCACACACGATATTCGAAATAATATTTTTTCCAACACTCGTTCAAATGCAACTGGTGGTGGTAAACATTTCAGTATTTCCTTTGCTGGTTCCAATGCAGGCGCTGCTGTTAATTATAACGTGTACCAGTATAGTGGCACCGGTGGTAAGTTTGCTTATAGCGGTACTACTGAAGTGAGTAATTATCTCAATGGCGGTTCACCGACTGCCGGCTGGCTCAGTGGCGATATAAACAGTGTTACCGGCGATCCTAATTTCATTAATCCTACCGGTAACCTGTCAGCAATTAACCTGCATATAAATACAACAGGTACATCGGTAGCGGAAGGTACAGGTACGGCTATTGCGTCAATTACCGACGATTATGACGGCGATACCCGCAGTGGTTTAACCCCTGTTGATATTGGGGCCGATGCCGGTAATTTTGTAGCGCCGCCTGCAAATTGTACTACACCCAATACACCTGCAGGGTTGGTGCTCACTACTATTTCAGCAACTCAGATCAATGGTTCATTCACTGCATCACCGGGTGGCGCCAACGGTTACCTCGTAGTTCGTTACCCCGCTGGTGCAACACCTGTTGCCCCTGTTGATGGTATTACTTACCAGTTAGGTACTTCACTGGGCACAGGTACAGTGGTGGCATCCGGTTCTGCTACCAACTTTAACAGCGCCGGTTTATTGGCCAGTACAACTTATGATTACTATGTATATGCTTATAATAACGCTTGTATTAGTGCTATTAAATACAGCGCAGGTATAACTGCTTCCAAAGCAACAGGCGGCTGTAGTGGTCCCAGCGGACTTATTACCGTTGGCCCTAATGCTGCTTATAAAACATTAACTGCTGCCCTCGCATCCCTCAATGGCGGTATCAGCGGTGCGGTAATTGTAGAATTGCAAAGTGATTATGTAAGCACTGCAGAAACCTGGCCTATAACCATTGGTTCAAATGCATGTTTGAGCCCGGTGAACACAGTACTTATTCGCCCGGCAGCCAATGCAAACGGACTGGTTATTACTTGCCCGTACCCCGTGCCTGCCATTGACTTTAGCGGTGGTACTTATGTTACTATCGATGGAAGACCCGGTGGCGTAGGTTCAACAATTGGAGTAACTGCTGCAGGCAGCCTTAATGCAACCAATTTGAACATTGTTAATACAAGCGCTATTGGGGCGGCTATCCGTTTCGATAACCAGGCTTCTTTCAATAAAGTTATGTATTGCGATCTGCAGGGCATGAATGCTGTTGGGGGCGACAAGCCAACCCAAATGGCCGGGGTGGTGTATTTTGGTAACAATGGCGCAAATGGTAACGATAACAATACCATCGATCATTGTAACATTCACTCAAGCGGCACCAATGCAGACGTTCCTTCTATTGGCGTGTATTCACTGGGCGCCAATAATACGGGCGCTAACAGCAATTTCAATAACAATGACACCGTCTCTAATTGTAATATCTACGATTTCTTTCTGGCAGGTAACAACTCAGCTGGTATAGAAGTTGTTCAGGGTGCAAGTGGCTGGGTTATTAAGGGTAACAGCTTCTTTCAAACCGGCACACGTGCTTATACTGCGAATGGGTTTAACCGTGGTGTCTGGATAGCAACAAACATAAATGTAGGCAGTATAGGTAATGGCTTCACCGTTACAGATAACTACGTTGGCGGTTCTGCCCCGGCTTGTGCGGGTACTGCTTATACATTAACATCCTTTGGTAATTACTTCGATGGTATCAGGCTTGAGGTGGCCGAAGGTTTACCGGTTATGGCAAGTTCGGTACAGGGTAATACGATCACCAATATTTCTATTAACAGTACGGTTACAACAGCCAACGATGTGTTCCATGGTATAGCAGTTACCAATTCAAATGGTAATGTAAATATTGGTACCGTAACCGCAAATACAGTGGGTTCTGCTACCGCAACCGGCGCCATTACAATTTCGGGCGGCAGCGGTTCGCACACCATTCCGTATTTTATCTCCAATAGTGGTGGTGCAACTTCTGTGATCAATTTAAAACAGAATATAGCGGGTGGCATTACATTGGCAGGCGCCGGAAATAACTTCTCGGGTATTTTCGATAACCAGGTTGGTATAGTAAATATCGATGGTAACCTTATTGGTAGTTTAACAACGGCCAATAGTATCAATGCGGTGAATACATCCACAACCACCCCCATTTTTGTAAGGGGTATTAATATCTCTGGGGGTGCGGGTACATTTGCTATTACGAATAACACGATTGCTAATCTTACCAATAATGCCGGTGCCAATTCCAGTGCCTGTCAAACAGCGGGTATCAATATCGGGTCGGCCAGTTCAATAGTGACAACTGTTTCGGACAATACAGTGCGTAACCTGTACAGCGCTTCTACCTATACGTTTGGTAGCGGTAGCTCGGCTGTATTGGGTATTTATATGGGCGCTTCAACTGCCAACCCTGTTAGGGTAGTTGGTAATACCGTTCATAGCCTGGTATCTGGTGCAGCAACAGCCGGGGTTTATATAGAAGGTGTCTTCTTCTGGGGTAATAATTCTACCGCAGTTACCAATACCGTTGCAAGAAACAAGGTGCATAGCTTTGATGTAACTACTGCCAATACAAATGCCAATATGCGTGGTATTGAAATAAACCAGGGCAAGGTAGATGTGTATAATAACATGGTACGCCTGGGTATTCGTCCCGATGGCACTTCGCTTACCAATGCCATTCGTATAGATGGTATTATGAAAGGATCGGGCCTTAATGGTAACATCGTGTACAACAGTGTTTACATTGGCGGTACCGGTGTGGGCAATACAGTAAAGAATACGTCTGCCTTCCGTAAAGAAACCACTACGGGTGCCGACGATGTACGTAACAATATTTTCATCAATAACCGTTCGAATGCAACAACAACGGGTGGTACGCATTACTCGTTGTGGTTCGATAATCAGTTAAATTTTACTATTGAGCATAATATCTATGGCTATGGTGGAACCGGCGGGAAATTTGTTTCTACCAATGGAACAACCGGTACGCCTTTCGCCGCAACATATACCAGCAAATGGATACTGGGCAAGGATAGCACCAGTTTGGTAGTTGATCCTTTGTTTGTTGACGCTACCGGCTCTGCGGCTACGGTTGACCTTCATATTATTACTTCGGCAGCTTCGCCTGCCAATGCAGCCGGTGTACCGGTTGCCCTGGTAACAGATGATATTGAAGGCGAAACCCGCGACCTGCTTACACCTGATGTGGGCGCCGATGAATTCACGCAATCGAATGGTATAGATATGCAGGCCGTTTCATTGGAAACTCCTGTTGCCGGCAAAGGCTGTTATGGTAAAGAAGTAGTTGCTATTAAAGTGCGAAATAACAGTTCTGTGCCTTTGGACTTTGCGGTAAACCCCATGACGGTGACGGTTAATGTTACCGGCGCTGCTACGGCAAATATTATTTCAACAATAAACACAGGTACACTTGCCGCCGGCGCAACTATGGACGTTAAATTGGCCGGAGTAACTGATTCTGTTGATATGAGCGCGGCTGGTACCTATATTTTTGCAGCCAAAACAACAGTGACCGGTGATGTAAAAGTATCTAATGATGCTATGGCTATAGTTACCCGCACTAAAGTAGCCTTAACACCTGGGACCATCAGCGCTTCGCAAACCAGTTATTGCTTTAACGGGGCGCCTGTGCTTTCCATGACGGGAGGTAATGGGTTCTCTGATCTTCAATGGCAACAAAGCACCGATTCTGCTACATATACAAATATCACCAATGCCACTACAACGCCATTTTCGACAACAGCGGCTACGCAAACCTTGTATTACCGTTTGGCGGCCGGCTGTGTAAGCGACACGTTGTATACCCCAGCTGTAAAAGTGGTTATCAGTAGTCCGGCTATTACGGCAACATCGCCGGCTACCCGTTGTAGTGCTGGCGTGGTAAACTTACAGGCTACAGGTACACCCGGCGCTTCGCTGTACTGGTATGCCGATGCTACTTCAACTACACCTATTGGTATTGGTTCAGGCTATACAACGCCGTCTATTAACGATACAACCACTTATTATGTAATGGCTGTGGAAGGCAGTTGCCAAAGCGCCCGTACGGCGGTAGTGGCTACGGTTAATGACAGAATAGCCATTGCTGCGCAACCGCAGGGCCAGGGTGTATGTATGGGCAGCGCTGTTACATTTAGTATTAATGCTACCGGTTCGGCGCTTACTTATCAATGGAGAAAAAATGGCGTGAACATTGCCAATGCTACCGGTGCTACTTATTCAATTGCAAATGCTGTTGGGGCCGATGCTGGTCAGTACGATGTGGTAATTACCAATCCGTGCGGTATTGTGGTTTCAAATGTGGCAAACTTATCGGTTCAGTCTTCAAACAACTGGGTTGGTCAGGTAAGCAGCGATTGGAATACGGCTGCCAACTGGTGTGGTGGAGTACCAGTAGCAACCACTAATGTTAGCATAAATGCCGGTACGCCTTTCAGCCCGGTGATCGGTGGTGTTGCCAATGCTAATACAATTACTATCGGCAAAGGAGCTACACTTACAATCAATGCCAACGGTACATTAAATCTGTATGGGGATTTTGTAAATGATGGTACACTTAATGCAACGTCGGGTACTATCGCCTTCCGTGGCGCCACCAACCAAACCATTGCAGCTATGTCTGTTGGTAATGCCATTATGAATGGGGCAGGTGGTGTTACACTAAATGGTAATTTATCTATAGGCAATACACTTACATTAATGAATGGAAATATAACACTTGGCTCTTTTGATCTCTACCTGCAAAACGCTGCAAGTGGGAGTACAGCTAGCCACATCATCACCAATGGCACAGGTTCAGTTATTGCCACCAATGTAACCACTATCACAGTGCCGGTTGGTCATTCGGCCGCTGGATATAACCCGGTTACTATTGCAAACGGGCAGGGTATGACCTATACCGTTCGGGTGAAGGAAGGTTTAATAGCTAACGTTATCGACGACAACAAGGCCATCAACCGCACCTGGAATGTAACAACCACTGCTGTTCCTGCAGCGCCTGTAAGCATCACGTTGCAGTACGCTGATGCCGATGCCAACCCCGGTTGTGTACCATCTGCCATTATGGATGCCGGCGCTTACAATGGAGCAACCTGGGCGCTCATTTCACCTGCAGGCGGTGTTACGCCAACAGGAACATCGGCGGCGCGCCTGGTTACATTATCAACCACTTTATTAGGAAATATAGTACTAGCCAACCAGGGAATGTTAAAACAGGCGGTGCATGAATTTAGTGTTCAGTTATTGCCAACGCTGGTTACAGGCAGCAGCGCCAAACTGCGAATAAGCAGTCCGCGAACAATGAAAATAAGCTGGTCGGTACTGGATGCAGCCGGTAAAACGGTAAAGCGATTCACCACTTCTTCGATCCCTGGTGTGAATGACGTTGATGTAAACCTGGCAACGGTTGCAAACGGCGTATACACACTGCATGGAGTAGGGGACGATGGAAAAATACAAACAATCAGGTTTATGGTACAGCACTAACTCTTTGAATAACGCCCTAGATGTGATCATGATGCGAGCTTGACGCTCTGCACAGCGTCCCGACCCGGTTCTCCGGGTTGGGACTTTTTTTATCAGATCCTTTTCAGCCAGCTTGTTATCTCCTCTAAAACAGCCGGATCAATAGTTTCTGTAAGCTGTGCGTATTCTGTAGTAGTACAGGTTTTGCAATGTTGCAGTAAGTGGTTAATACCAGGGAATATTTTTGTAGTGATGTTTTTGTTATGAGCGGCAGCAGTATATTTCTCCCAGTTCTGTGTATTGTTACGCGCGTTCAGCATAATATCTTTTTCGCCATAAATAGATAGTATGGGCACATGTATTTTAGAAATATATTGGGCAGGGTCAAACTGAATATGATAACGGTACCATTTGCCCGTGGCCTGCCGTACGTACGAATATATAGGAAAACGGAAATGATCGTATTGGATCTTCAGACTGTCTACCAGTTTATCATCTTTTTTCTTCCAGTCGGCATAGGTAGTGTTCAGCTTTGTTTCCATAGCCGTATCATTGGCATATTGAAAGGCGATGTTAAACATTCTTTCGTTAATGTCGTTATATCGGTCTTTATCGTGTTGCGGAATATTGGCTACAGCAACCAATTGCCTGTTTTGTTCAAGCAGTGCATCGAGGCCCTTGGTGGCCAGCCCCGAAAGACTGATAATGAATTTTACTTTATTTGATTTTGCAGCAGCTATGGCAATGGCGGCGCCACCTTCACTGTGCCCCAGTAATCCTACGGGAATTCCTTTTAGGTCTTGTCTGTTTTCCAGATAAGAAAGAGCGCATAAAGCGTCATTTGCGAAATCGGCAGTGGTAGCATCTTCATATTTGCCGGTGGTTTCACCAGTCCCCCTGTCGTCTACCCGTAAAACAGCAATTCCCTGGCGGGTTAAATGATCGGCAATAACGGCAAAGAATTTATGACCGGCCATAGTGCCATCACGGTCTTGTTTGCCGGTACCCGATACCAGCACAATGGCTTTGGTTATTTTTTGTGCTGTTGGTTTTGTTAGTGTGCCTGCAAACCGGATACTACTATCGGCGGGGCAAAAAAAAACTGTTTCGCTTGAATAAGGAGCTGTGGTATTCACAGCTCCTGTTTTGGGTTCAGACTT
This sequence comes from Niastella sp. OAS944, assembly GCA_024809215.1. GTDB lineage: Bacteria > Bacteroidota > Bacteroidia > Chitinophagales > Chitinophagaceae > Niastella. The sequence goes on from JANUBW010000006.1 coordinate 444,400, forward strand.
CTCTTCTTTCTTAAGGGTTTCGATTATATATGAAATTTCATCGGCCAGGGCGCTTGGGCTGCCTTTGTACCCGTTGTTCACCCAGCGAAGTTTTCCCTGCTGATCGATGATCAGTTTCATAGGAATGCCTGAGCTGTGGTAGTCTTTAGCACAACGGGCATAAGCTATATCAAGATGTTTACTTTCGGCATTGTAGCCATCGTATAATACTTCGAAGTTGTATTTCTTTTCGGCCAGAAATTTTTTGATCTGTTCTTTATAATCAGCCGTTGTTTCCTGGGTGGCAATAAAATAGAATGCCACATTGGTATCGGCCTTGTATTTATTTACTGCCATTTGCATACCAGGCATGGCTGCTTTACAGGGGCCGCACCAGGTGGCCCAAAAGTCAATGATCACTATCTTTCCTTTTAAACCTTCCAGGCTCACAGTACCGCCTTTGCTGCTTTCCAATTGAAAGTTAGCCATAGGCAGGCTTACCAGGTTTTGTTTCAGCTCTTCTTCATCGGCGGCTATCTTGTCTTTCGATTTCAGCGATTCTATCCAGGCTTCAAACCCTTCGCCTTTTTTATTCTTTTTAGCTATGTAATCTTTTTTCAACACATCGAGCATGTAGGGAGTAAGGGCATTTTCATTGGCTGCTTTCAGTATGTAGGACATCGCTTCCTGTTTTCTGCCATTGGCAAAAAGTAACCGTACATACAGTTCGTTAAACTCACCTTTTTTGAAATTGTATATAGGGTTTGCCAGGCTGGCAAATTCCAACGCTTTTTTAGGTTGTTTGCTTTCAAACAACAATTCTGCATGAATGAAATAGTTTATGTAATTCATGCGGATGCTCACCTCTTTCCATTGTGAGGCGCTGTAAACGCCATTGGGCGGGCGGCTCATGATCTCTTTTATAAGCGCATCAGACAAAAGCATCAGCGTTGTTAATGGCATATTTTTCTTTTCATGCGGTATCTCTACCATATGATGGTACCAGGTGCTAAGTTCAATGGTTGGTACTACAGGCATATACTTAAAGAAATTACTGTAGTTACTGTCTTTAATAATGGGCATATATACTGCTGCACGAAATAATTTATTATACCACAGGTTGGTAATATCAGTATCTACGCCTTCAAAGGCAGCGGGCGGAAAGTCAAGGATAAACTGGTCGAAATCTTTTATTTTCTTCGACTGGTCGGTCTCCCGGTTAAGAGTGAGCATCGCTTTATCTCTTGCAGAAATGCCCTTGGGGAATTTTTGCAGAATAAGCTTTTGAATGCTATCGGCGGCGCTTTTGTCGTTCAGTATGGTGGAATATACATCTGCTGCATCTATCCATGCCTGTTCTGGTAAATTAGGCATGTTGAGAATATTGCTCACTTCTTTCCTGATGTTCAATTCAACGGCGCTGTCATTGCTTGTTCTTTTATACAAGGTCAATGCCTTTTTGAAGAAGTAGGGTTTGCTTTCAGGAAAGTAAGTGGCCTCGTTACGCAACCACATACGTGTTACTTCATCTTCGATAAACGCTGTGGTGTCAACCTGAAAAGGTTGGTTCTGTCTGAAAGTTCTGCTGCGCAAGGTGCCCCATGCATAATAAGCGCTGGGTATTTGTTTGCCGGTTGAATCGCACAACAGCCAGCTGTATGTTAGCTTACCGCCTCTGTCAATAAGCGAATCGGCCTGAAATATACAGGTGATAAATGCACAGCCTTTCGGTAAACGATAATTGCCTGCCCAGGCAGTGTCTTTCCATGTCATGGGCATATCATCGGCATGCCATTTCCATTGCGAAAAATAATAAACAATTCCCCTGATGTTCTTTCGGCCTTCCAGCATGGTGCCTTTATCCTTATAGGTAATGCTAACGGTGCTGCCAGGCAAAGGGCGTTGCGGCGATACGGCAAAAACGGGCACATAGTTCTGAGCTGCGGCCTGCAATGTGAGCAGGCAACTAATCAAAGTCACGAGTTTCATGGTAAAAAGGTATGTTAGGTGTGCCACACATCAAAAGTGCGGCACACCTTGTTAATAGGTGTTTCTGATGGCTATATTACGGATTGGCTGTAATGCCTGGATTAAACTGTCGATAGTAATCTGAAATAGGGAATACATACCTGTTGCTGTTGGGCTCAAGCGTATAGGTAACGCCCCTGAATTTACGGGTAATGGTTTGGGTGAACAGTGGATCATTCTTCAGGCGACGCATATCGAACCAGCGCAAACCGCGACAGAAGAATTCCCGTTGGCGTTCTTTAATAACCTGTACCAATGCTTCATTGGCTGTTGTTGCTGTTAAAGGTGTATAGGCGGCAGTGGTAAAGCGGTTTTGGCGTAAGGTGTTGGCTTTTGCCAAAGCGCCGCTTACGTCGCCTTTTCTTGCCAGCGCTTCTGCCTTTATCAATATCATTTCAGGTACCGATGGGCCCAGGTTACGATTGTCGTATGATCCTATGCGTTCTTTACTAAAGAACCTGCCTGTGTACAGGGTAGATGAAAAGTCGCTGGCCGGTATGGTAAAAAAGCTATACCGCAGATCATTAGTGCCCAGCAGGTTCAGTAAAGAGTCGCTAAGCCGGAAAGCAGTAGGCATCCATGCATTGCTGCTGGCATGAGAAATTTTCGATAAAATGATCTCCGGGTCTTTTAAGCGGGCAGGATAAGAGAACGTTGTTAATGTGGAGAGATTATTCAATGTGTTTTGAATGGCCAGTGAACTATCGGCCCAATTACCGGCCTGTTCATAATTGCCCATATACAGGTTGGCCCTTGCCAGTATGGCAAATGCAGCTGCCCGTGAAGGCAGGGTGTTGAAGAGGTTCTGTTTTGGTAAGTAAGCATATGCCGAGGTTAGGTCGTCAATGATGAGCTTATAAACTTCTGCCACCGGGGCGCGGCTTAATTTTGCATCAAGCGTTGGCGCGGTAACCAGGGGAACGCCTTCATCTGTATTGGCTGTAGCCGCATTGTATGGTTTGGCATACATATTTACCAGGGTCAGGTACGCATCTGCCCGGTGCACTTTTGCTTCAGCAATGATCACGTTTTTCAGGCTATCGGTGCCGCCTGTACTACCTGGCGTTTCTGTAATGATCACATTACAGTTGTATATCAGGTTGTACATCCTGTCCCACTCAGCGTCCGATTCACCTAAAACAGTGTACACGGCCGGTTGCCAGGTATAGGCATTTACAAAATACGTATAAAAGGTAGATGTTGCCAGTTGCGCCATTTGTGCACTGTCTATGATATTGATATCATCGGCAGCCATGTCGGGCATGCGTACAGTGGCTTCAAATGTATATGTATTGTTGAGCAGGTATCTGAAGTTATAGGTTTCCTGCGGCACCAGGCTGCCCTGGGTTTTTATATCTACATATTTTTTACAACCGGTAACAGCCGATAAAAGTATTATGGAGGTTATTATGTTGAATACTTGTTTCATTGTGATCTTCTCTTTTTCAGTTAGAAATTAATTCCAAGCGCCAGGTTGTAAGATGCAGAAGGCGGCAGTGCAATTGTATTAGCACTCAGGTAAGGAATAAAATCCGGATCTATTTTCTCTTTGTTCTTCGTCCACAATAATCCCGGGTTTCTTACTGTAAATGTAAAGTCTATGCTTCTTGCTGTGATCTTTTTGGCCAGGGAAGCAGGCAGGCCATAACTCAGTGAAACTTCACGCAGCCTGATATAACTTCCATCGAGTATATTGATGTCGGAGTTTGCATATCTGAACAGGCTTTGGCCCGCATATGCACCAGCAATACCTGGTACATTAGTATTGGCCTCATCTCCTGGTACGCGCCAGCGTTTATCAATGTCCTTGTTCAGGTCGTATACTACAGTCTGTTGGCGGGTGCTTGTATATACTGAAACCGTTGGGCGGCGGAATACAGAACCAAAGCTATATGTACCCAGTGCAAACAAAGTGAAATGTTTGTACCGGAAGGTTTGGCTAAGGCTTCCATAATATGGCGCCTGGGTGGTACCTGCATAATATAAGGCATCTATGCTGGTTGGATTTTGTGATGGCAGCAGTTTGGTTTGTTTATCTGCAGCATACACCTGCGTCATACCTGTATTATCGAGCCCGGCAAAACGGTAAACCCATAAAGACGTTGTAGGATAGCCGGCGATATTGGCACCGCTCAGGGAAGAATAGGTGGCCGGGGTGGCAATAAACCGGTTGTCTACGATCTTGTTCTTGTTATAGGAGAAAATAAAGGTGGCCGACCAGTCAATGTCTTTTTTACGAATAAAGGCGCCCGTAATGCTGGTTTCAAAGCCTTTGGCATTAATACGGGTATTGTTGGTGGTTAAGGTTGAATTACCATACGTTGGGTCAATTGGGAAGGTATACATAATGTCTTTCCCTCTTTTGGTATACCATTCAACACTACCCGATAAACGATTATTCAGTACGGCATAATCGAGCCCTATGTTAAATACGCCTGTTTTTTCCCAGCGTAAAGCCGGGTTGGCAGGCTGAAAAATGGAGGCCGATGGCTGGGCTGTACTCCAGTTATCGCTTATGCTGATGGCGGTAAATGGATAAACATCCGATACAATGTTACCGTTGAAGCCATAGGTGGCCCGCAGGGCAAGTGCATTGATGAAGTTGGCCGGTTGCATAAATTTCTCGCCTGCAATATTCCACTTGGCGCCGGCGCTCCATAGAGGCGTTGCGCGGTATTTTCTGTCTACACCAAAATTGTTATAATCATCGTACCGAACGCTACCAGAAATAGAATATTTGTTCATGAGCGTATAGGCGGCATTGGCATAGTACGACAGATAACGTCTTGTTTTATCTTTTTGATCGGTAGTGGGCACGCCGTAAATTGACATGGTTTGCCCATTAACATTTACATAACTGGCCAATACCTGCTGGCCGTTGCCGGTTTGCATATTGTAACCGTATATAGCGGGCGGGGCTGTTTGGCCTTGTTTTGTTTGCCTTATTTCGGTACCGGCAATAGCATTGATCTGGTGTATGCCGCCAAAACTTTCATTATATAACAATTGACCCCGGGCGCTGTAGTTGGTGTTGTTTGTGGAGTTTTGAGAAAGTATGCCTCCCCTGGGTATACCGTATATTAAAGTGCCGGTGGCATAGTTTACGCTGGTAGCAGTGTTTACCGCATCGCGGGCAGCCCATGACTCCGGACTGTTCCAGCTACTCCATTGCTGACTATATTTTTCCATCATGAACTCGCCGTTTGCCGATAAACCTTTGAACAGGGGCACATTCAGGTTGATGGTACCGCTGTAGGTATTGTCTTTCGTGGTTCTATCGTTTGCGGTTAGCTCATCCTGGTAGTTAAAACCCCAGGGCAAATAGCCGCGAAGATTCACCAGCGTGTCGGCTCTTCCCTGGTACAGGTTGTAAGAATAGTTTACCTTATTGCCATTTTCATCAACGATCTGGTTATAGGGCAGAAAGGCGCTGTTGCCAATGCCCAGTTTTGATATGCCAATACCGTTGTTCTTGTAATTGAACAAAGCGGTTTTTAAACTAATGCCAAGCGTAGCTTTTTTCAGCAGTTTAAAACTCTGGTTGGCAGTTGCGGTAAACCGGTCACCATTATTGCCTATGGCGCTGGTAACTTCGCGTGAATACGATGCTGAGAAAAAGTAGGTGTGATAATCGTTGCCGCCGCTTACCGACAGATTGTAGGTTTGTGCATTGGCTGGTTGTAAAAGATACTCCTTATACTGATCGTACCCGTTGATAGCACTGAGCCGGGCCCTTTCTGCTTTATAAGTGGCAGAATCAATGATGCCGGCTTTTAGTTTATATACCAGGGCGCCTGCATCGCTTTTATATAATTTAAACGGCGGAGCGCCGGTGATGGGGTTGTACAGGTTCAGGTTTTTATTGATCACCTCTTCATCATAGTTAATGATGGCGGCGCTGTTTGCCAGGGGCAGGTAATTTAAGCGGGGCGAACCATATGCTGTGTAATTGGCCAGGAAGTTGACGGTTGGCGCTGCTTTGCTACGGCCTTTTTTTGTATCAATGACAATTACCCCATTGGCTGCGCGTGCGCCCCAGATAGAAGCAGCTGCAGCATCTTTCAAAATAGTGATCTGCTCAATGTCGGCCGGGTTAAGGGTCTTTATATCAAATTCAGTTGGGAACCCATCAACCACTATCAGCGGCATTCTTTCACCACGCATGGTGGTATTGCCCCGTACATTAATATCGTAGTCGTTTTGACCAATGTTACGGGTTGGGCTGCTGATGCCTTGTGTTAGACCCTGATACACGAAGCTGTTATCACCTGCTGTGATCTTTGGCTGTAAGCCGGTGGCCAGGCCTTCTATCCGTTGTATCAGGTTGGCTACTGGCATTTTCTCCAGGTCTTTGGCAGTAATAATGCTATACGAACCGGTTGATCTTTCTTTTGGCAATTTCTGGTAACCGGTATTTACTACAGATACGGTTACTTCATCGAGCGTTTCTTTTGTTGGGGTAAGTTTTACCAGAAAATAATCGGTTTCGCCGGTAACGCGCATTTCGCTTGTTTCATAACCTACAAAAGAAATTACCAGGGTAGAAGGTGTGGGTACATCGCGAATTTCAAAATTCCCATTGCTGCCGGCGGCAGTGCCAAAGCGGGTGCCTTTAACCGTGATCACCGCACCACCTAATGGCGAGCCCTCGGGTGATACTATTTTACCTCTAATGGTAATGGCGGTATCACTGGTGATGCCTTTCTGGGTTATCTTTTCACCGTCGGGTGGAATACGGCTTGAAATAAAGATGGTATAGTTCGATTGCTCAAATTGTAAAGGTGTGCCTTCGAGTAGTGTTTGTAAGATCTTGTCAACCGGGGTAAGGCGGGTGTCCAGGTTCAGGCGGCTGATGACGCTTATGTCGCTTTTTTTATAGGCAAACCTGAAGGGAGTGAGTTTTTCTATTTTTTTAAAGGCCTGTTCCAGGCTTTCATCTTTCAATGAAAGGGAAATGTTTACCTCGTCTAAAGTTTGTGCATGTGTATGGTTTGCCCAAATTACCTGCAGGCAACAAACCATACTTACTATCCATACAAAACTCACACGCATACAGAAGTAAAAGAATTTTTTTTGAAAAAGCAGTTGATTCTTGGTCCATTCATGGGCGTACGATGCCCATGAACCAAATCCTGAAAAATTCATACATTTGGTAGTTTAAATGATTCGACGATTATTTGAACATTCCAACCGTTTCGGGTTCCAGCCGAAGCGGTTTTTTTATGTTTTGGTTACCTGTACGTTTGTACGCAAGGCTGCGGTGCTACGAACTATTGATCCATCTCATTAGCTGGTTGTTTGGTTTGTGTTTTATTCTGTGCAATTGATATTTGTTATTACTATTTTGTCGTTAACCCGCTTCCAGGAGGCCTGGTATATTTTGCACACCACGTTCAGCACATACTCCAGTGATTCATCCTGTTTAAATGATGCTGTGAACCGGCAGTTGCCGGGTTTTTCATTGGCGCCTGTTTCTATAATAATGTTGTACCGGAAGGCTAATTCGGTAATGGCTTCATCGATGGTAACATTGTCCATCGTATATTCCTTGTTCTTCCACGGCAGCTCTAATTCTGCATTCACCGCCTCCTGTTTCAACTGGTTATTTTGCGTATTTACGCTTAACTGCTGATCGGGGGTAATAATGCCCAATACGCCACGTTCATTTTCTACCTTCACTTTACCGCGGGTTACGGTTACGGTCACTTCGGTTTCGGCCGGCCAGGCTTTTATATTGAAAGCGGTACCCAGTACAGTGGTTTTTATATTGCCGCTGTGAATAATAAATGGCATTGCATCATTATGGGCTACATCAAAAAAGGCTTCGCCGGTAAGGGTAACTTCGCGGGTTGAACCGTTGAATGCCGGCGGGTACGATAACCGGCTGCCTGCATGAAGTAAAACTTTACTGCCATCGGCCAGGGTAAGGTATTTGTTTATATTCTTTTCATTAGCCGGCGTATTGGTTTTTGCCTGTTGCTGCCCGGCCGGTTTTGAAGGCAATAACCAGTATGAAATAACACCTGCTGCAATAATTACAACGGCCGCTGCTGCAATCCGGAACCATGAGCGCCGCAGGAAATGTACGCGGTGAACAGGTGCTGCGGGTTGCTGTTTTATTTGTTGTAGAATACGGTTATAATAGGCCTCACTGTTTTGGGTCGATAGGGCATCTGCCGGCTGGTATTCATTCCAAATTTCTTCCAGCGACGACCTTATTTGTTCTTCATCGGTGGCATTGGCAATAAGGGCGGCAAGCGCCTGCTTTTGGGCGGCACTAATATCCTTTGATAAATATTGCTGAAGCAGGCTGGTTAACTCCTGTTTTGACATATATGGTTCGTTTACAAAAGGTTAATGGAAAGGTAATGATCTGTTAATGGCAAGAATACTATTAAGACAAATGGTGAAGGCGGTGGGAGTAGTGAATATTAAAAAAAGTTTTGGAGCAGGGTAAATGCATAAAACAACGACGTGGGCAGGGCATAGTGCTTTCTTATTTTTTCGCGCAGGTATTGCAGGGCCTGTGCAGCATGCTTCTTTACCGTCAATGGTGAAATGTTCAGGCGGGCGCCTATCTCCTCATATTTCATGCCCTCATCGCGACTTAGCTCCATTACCCGCTTTTGTTGCGGCGGCAGTTCATCCATGCCGGCTTTTAAAACGGCGTGTACGTCTTTATAGCTCAAAATGGCGTAAGTATCATCGGTGCCGGGGTTTATGTCGCGGGCAATTTCAGCCAGAATAAGCGTTTCCTGGGCCATTCTGCGAAGCCCGTTCAATACATGGTTTTTGGTAACGCGAAATATCCAGGCGTTGAAGTTGGCAATGCCGGCGAGTTGTTTTCTGTCGGCCCAGATCTTTACAAATACTTCCTGCAGTGTGTCTTCAGCTGTTTGCTGCGATTGGGTGAGGTTCAATACAAAATAGAAAAGCTTCTGGTGATATTTATGATAAAGGGCTGCAAATGCCTGTTCATCATCGTTCGCCAGTGCTGTAAGTATCGCTGTATCTGTATTTGGTGAATTGTTCGTCAACCCTCCTTATTAATAACCAAAAATCGGTGCCGGCGTTGTTTTATAAAATGCCGGCAGCAGGATAAGGGTGCGTTTAATGTTGAAAATGGTTTGTAAAGTTATTGATAGTAAGGGCCTTGTCAAAGTTTATTTTCAATAGCGCATAAAGAGAACACCCGCCGAGTGGAATGTTCGCCGGGTGTTTGTGAAAAGTCTTATGGCCTTTTTCTTAACCCCTGGTTATACCCATCTCAACCTCATCTCCGTACCAAGTCCGTACCATCTCCGTACCAAGTCCGTACTTATAACGTACTTGGTACCCTTTTTACACATTGTTGGTATGTAGTTAAAGTTAACAAGACCTTGACAAAGGTAGAACCTGGGCAAAACCCATAACGGCCGGATAGTCGATCTTTCCATTAGGGGTAAGCGGCATGCTGGGAATGTATTTTACCTGAACTGCTGATGTATGTATCTGTAGCTTTTCTTTCAGTATTTGCTTAATGGCGCTTTCTTCCAGTTGTTCATTTACATGAGATACCAGCAGGTGCTTGTCATTAATACCGGTGCATACAATGGTTTGACCACCCAGTGAGTTCTTGAGTATAAGTTCTACTTCATCGAGGTTCAGGCGGGTGCCAAACAGTTTTATAATGCGTTTTATTCTACCCGTTATATAGTAATAACCGTCGGCATCCACACGGGCCACGTCGCCGGTGTACAATTTGTTGGTCTGTTGCCAGGTACTTAAATCACCGGGGCCGGTGGCATAGCCACCGAATACATTGGGGCCGAAATAAATAAGCTCATTGGTATCGTCATCAATTTCAAAGCGGCCGTTTTTGATGGGCTTGCCAATGGACGCGGCTTTTTCAATAAGGTGTTGCTGGGGAAGAAAAGCCATACGCCCGGCTGCTTCAGTTTGTCCGTATTGCGCAAAGAACTGTTTGTTATAGGTAGAAATATATCGCATGATGTCGGTGCGCAGGGCCTGGTTAAGAATGCCACCGGTTTGCGTCATATAACGCAATGAAGGATGATCTTTTTTGAAGAACCCTATGCGGTGCAGCATTTCATATACATAGGGCACGCCGCCGATGGTGCTACAGTTGTATTTAGAAAAATCTGTCCAGAAGGCGGGTTGCAAAATGTCGTTATTGGTGCACAGGATGGCGCCGGCCGCCATACAATTAGTGGTGAAGATGCTTAAGCCATACACAAAAACGATGGGTACGTTCAACGGTACTACATCATCGCTTTTGATAGGCATATAGTCGAGGATGGAGTAGGCGTTTTGCACCAGGTTCTCATTCGATAATTTTACGAACTTGGGCGATCCGGTTGTACCCGAGGTGCTTAACAGCATTTTTATATTGGAATGAATAAGATAGACCGGTGTTTCTTTTCGTTTAAACAATTTAACAGATGCGGATGCCTGTGTGCCTTTATAACCTTCAACGGCAGTGCGCGCCGGATCATAAATATAATAGGGCGTGTACAACGCTTCCAGGTTTTGTTTGAATGAAAGATGTAATTGCGCACTTAATAATACAACGGTGAATTTACTGTTGAGGAAATTCAGCAATACTTCTACCGACCCAATGAGGTTATCGTTATAAATAAACACCAGTCCCTGCGTGCTGTCGATGTGCAGGGATTGATGCATTGTATTTATAGATTTCGCATGACCGGTTTGCGCATCTATAAAGAAAAGGTCCTTGTTCTTTTGGATTAATTCGTATAACAACATGGTATTAATGGTTAATGGTAAATGATCTTAGGCTGCTGCTTCTACATTATACTTCTTTAGCAGCTCTCTTACTTTTGCTACGCTGCCCATGGTAAGTACATCTTCCATATCGATGGTAATGCCATAGGCGGCTTCGAGTTCGGTTACCAGCACCAGGTGTGATACGGAATCCCACTCGGGAATGCTTTGATATTCCAGCTCATCGGTAACATCGTTGGGGGCAATGCCAAATGCTTTGGCTATAACTTCCTGTAAATTTTGATTTAAATTCATTTTTATTGATTTAATGATTTAATGTTTGAGTTGAGACTTAATGCCTCCCCCCCATACCCCCCTCCGGTTGGAAAGGGGCTTATTTTATAACTTAATTTGTTTCCACCGACCTTGTTTGAATACATATATACAGGCTATGGCCAGCACCAGTTCTGAAATAAGAATGGCAATAAAGATTCCCCTGGGACCCCAGTTAAACACAATGCTCAGCAGCCAGGCCAATGGCAATTGTGTTATATAAAACATGAGGATGTACAACAGCGAAACCTGTTTAATGTCACCTGCGGCATTCAGCGACCGGGATATCACCATGGTATAACCGAGCAGGATGTAGGCCATGGAAATAAACTGAATGTACATGATACTAAAACCGATCACTTCGGGCACATCGGAGAAAAGACTTACTACTGGTTTGGCTGCGAAGAACCAGAAGATGGCGACCAGTATAAGAAAGCACATATTTACCGAACCGGCTTTCCAAACAGTTTGCACGGCCCGCTCCGGTTGTTTGGCGCCCAGGTTTTGCCCCGTTAATACACCTGCTGCATTACCAATACCCCAGGCAGGCATGGTAGCAACAGATGCAACACGCTGGGCAATGATATAACCAGCCAGTGCATTGGCGCCAAAATGCGAAACGATCTTTATCATGAACATCCAGCTGCTGGCTGGTATCATATATTGCAACGTGCCGCCGGCCGCTTGTTTTACTATTTTACCAATGATAGCCGGTACAATAAGTAACTGCGCCCGGCCAATTGTAATTATTGTTTTGCCGCGCAACAGGTACCAGCCCTGATAACCTACACCGGCAATGCGCGCTATAACTGTGGCCAATGCAGCGCCGGTTAATCCTAATGCCGGTATGGGGCCCCAACCAAAGATGAGGAGTGGACAGAGCACAATATTAATACCATTCGATAACCAAAGTGTTCTCATGGCCAGGGCTGCATCGCCGGAACCTCTGAATATGCCGTTAATGGAAATGCGTAGCAGCAGAAATAAACTACTGCCAAACATAAGCCGGCAAAACAAGGCGCCTTCATTAATGAGCAATGACGAGAGCCCCATCCAATGCAATATTTCCCGGTAAAATACACACGAAACAATGCTGATGATCAATGAAACGGCCAGCCCGGTATAGATCACCTGCATGGCGGTAAGCCCGGCGGTTTTGGGTTTCTTTTCACCTGTCCTTCGTGAAATAAGGGAAGAAGCCGAAACGCTTAACCCAATGGCTACGGAATACGAAAAGGTAATTACCGATTCTGTAGTGCCGGCAATGGAAATAGCATTGGCGCCCAACCGGCTTACAAAAAACAGGTTGGCGCAAACAAAAAGCGATTCCATTACCAGTTCCAGTACCATGGGCACAGCCAGTAATACAATGGCCCGGTTAATACTACCGGTTGTGAACTTTTTTTCTTTGCCCGATACGGCCAGCTTTAACAGATCGATGAGTGATGCGCTGTACAAAAGGGCCGCTTTTATTTTTTGTTTCATAAAGCTGCCTGTACATTAATGGTTTCATTGAGCCTCTGTTGCCTGATGAGCGCCAGGGGATTTTGTAAAGTGCCGCCTTTGCGCGGAATGGCAAAGCTGGTCTTTTCTTCATACGCATTACCCAGCAAACGAACACTGTTTATGTAAAAGCGTTTGAACTCCGGCGTAAACAGGTCGTATTTTTCAAACTTATGCGCCAGCGCCGGGTGAGCCGTTTGGTATTCAATGATCACATCATATACCTGTTGCCAGAACGCCTGTTCATTATACGATGTATAGGTGTGCAGTACATTGCTTAGGTAACGGAAGAAAGCGTCAAAAACGCCGAGCAGAATGAAAAGCGGTACATTGTCTTTATTGGAAGAAGCGATCATGCCCGCTGCCAGATCTTTAGGCAATTTTTCTTTGGCCTCTTCTGTAAGTACAATGTCATCAACAAAATCCTTGATTATAATGCGCACGGGAACGTCGTTCTTCAATACCAAAATGATGTTTTCTCCATGCGGGGTTACGCAAAGCGAATGCTGGTAATAGATGTGTAACAGAGGTCTCAGGTAAGCCTGCAGGTAAGCTTGTAACCATGTTTCTATTGTAAGGCCACTCCGTTTTGCCAGTTCACCAACAAGCGGGTTGCCTTCGTCATCAACATACAACAGCGACGCCATGGTAATGATGCGTTCACCCGCTTTCAGGTATTTCTCTGCGCTTTCGCGCCATAATACACCCAAAAACTCTTTGTATTGGTATGGCGGGTCAATAATAGCATGGTAGTAAGGATGGGTATAGCTTACTGTGGCCACTTCGCCCAGTAATACCAGGCCCAGGCTTTGCAGGTAAGCGTCTTCCTGTAGCATGTTCATTACCCATTCTGTTACCCGCGGCGCAATAGCCATTTGCTTGGGAGAAAGCCCTCGGATATTGCCGGTGCTTAAAATAGAGATAGCCGTTTTTACGTAATGTTTATACGGTTGGCTGGTGTTGTAAAATGTACGAATGCTTTGCTGGGGCAGATAATTGTCTGCGCCGGCACCCAATGGTATCAACAGCTTGCCGGCAATATCACCGGCATATTGCAATAACAGTTTGTTGTTCCATTGCCAGGGATGCACCGGCATAAATGTATAATCACTTGCATTTACACCCTGAGCAAAAAGCGTTCTTTCAAAATCTTTAATTTTCTCCGTACTTAGTTCCTGCTCAAAGAAAGATCGCTCATCAATATGATGGAGACTGCGAAAGCCGGCACGGCTTTTATGCGCGGCTACCCAAAGTAGTTGAACGGGTTCATCGGCTTCTGGCGCATACAGCCTGTGATCTTCATAATTAAAACCTAACCGGCTTTTGTTTACAATTACCCATGGGTGGCCATCCATTTGGTGTTCTACTGTTTGGTAACCGGCAACAGCCAGTTCGCTTGCCATTGGGCGGCCCCGGGTATGCATAAAGGCATCGGCATACAGTGTGTGCAAAAGCTCCTCTACATAATGCGCAAGCGTAAATGAGTTAATGCCGAATGTGGTTTGTAGTTCTATAAAGAACAAGGGTGCATCTGTTGCTAAGCCAATGCCATCGTTGCTGTGTCGTTGTATACTGTTTGGCTCTATATGCCAGTAATCGAGTTGGCGTTTGTAACCGGCGAAGGTGTAATAAACACCGGGCTCATCGGTTGATAACAGGAAATGCGTTTTGCCATCTTCATCTTCCGAAACGATGGCTGGTTGTGCCACCTGTTCATGCATTAATTCGGCAATACTTTTTGCCAGCAAGCGGCTGTTTACTTTTTGCCACACGGTTTTATCCAACGGTAGTGTGCCTGTATGTGGTTTCAAATTCATTGTTAATTGCTTTTGTTGTTCCGAATGTTTGGAACGCGATCCTTTTTTCAACCTGGTATACTTCGCGTCCGGTAACCTTATTAATGATGTGCGCATTTCTATAAGCACCCATGCCCAGATCGGGGGTTACAAAACCATGCGTATGCAATTCTGCATTCTGTACAAATATTTCATTGTCGTTTATGTCAATGGTATAATCGCGCTGCACCTGGAACAACCCATCGGGCTGGCGGTTTATACGTGCTGCTATTCCCTGTAAAAAAGCCGGCTCCTTATATTTGTAGCCTGTTGCCAGAACTACATAGTGGGCCGGGCATGTGTACGGCTCCTGCTGTTCGGTTTCTGTAAACAATAATTCATAAGCGCTTTCCTCACCGGGTAAAATGTTCTCAAGCCGCATGTTCGATCTTATGTTTACGGGCAGCGAAGTATTGTCAACACTCATTTCATACAACTGGTCAAAAATGTTGTTGATGAGGTCGTAGTTGATGCCTTTATATAAAGCGTTTTGTTTTAATAACAATTTCCTTCGCTTTTCTTCCGGCAGGTTAAAGAAATAATCTACATACTCCGGCGATGTTAATTCAAGCGTAAGTTTTGAATATTCCATGGGGTAGAAGCGTGGCGAACGGGTGAACCAGCTTAGCTGCATGCCCTGTTCGGTGTATGGCAACAGGTCCTGGAAGATCTCTGCCGCGCTTTGTCCCGAACCGATCACGGCAACAGAGCCACTTTTCTGCAATTGCTTTTTATGAAGCAGGTATTGCGAAGTGTGAATTACATTAGGCGTTTGATTGCGATCGATAAACGCCGGTAGGTATGGTTGCGTACCGGTACCTAATGCCAGCCGTTCTGCATAATATATTTCCGTCTTGCCGGTTTTTGAACGGCGTACGGCTACTTCATACAGGTTGTTATTGTATTCAATCTTCATTACTTCATGGCCAAACCGAACATTGGTGAGTTGTGCGGCTACCCATTGGCAATAAAAATTGTACTCCTTACGTAAAACATTAAAATTCTCTCTTATGTAGAATGGGTAAAGCCTATTGGTTTGTTTACAATAATTCAGAAAGCTGTATTTGTTGGTAGGATCGGCCAGGGTAACCAGGTCGGCCATAAAGGGAACCTGCAACGTAGCGTTGGGGAGCATGAGCCCCGGGTGCCAGTCGAACGATTCAGACTGGTCGAAGAAGAGTGTGTTTATCTCTGTTATTGGTTCCGTTAAAGCCGCCAGGCCTAAATTAAACGGACCAATACCTATGCCTATGAGGGAATATATTTTCATCTTGGTTTTCTTTTAAATAATGTCTGATTAAACGTTCGGTTTATATTGTGGGAATTTTGCCCAGAACCATTCTCTATAACAGAAGTTCAGATTGGCTTTTTTATGCGGCATCTCTATTGTCTTTTCTACTTTAAAACCTACATGTAGTTTATTCATAAGAGAAGCCAATGAATCAACCGAACCTTCGCCTACCATTTTACCTACCTGTGGTTGTGCAAATACATAATCAACCATACATTGGGTAGAAGGAGAGACGTATTTCTTTTTAGGATCAATGGATGCTATGTATTGGTGTGTGCCATAGTCGGTTGGTAAAACATCGTAATATTCGCCCACCATATCGCGTACAGCCCAGTATACTTCGAAGTAAAAAGAAGGCTCACCGTTGGCTTCGCCTATATAGGCGTATAACATATCGCCGGCCAGCAGTGTGCGGTAATAGGTTTCCAGTTTACTAATGGGCCAGTTCATTTGCCAGATCTTTAACGCATGCTCCCGGTGAAACCATTCGTGTAACATGTTAAGGTCGCGGTTTAGGTCAACAGGCCGCAGGCTGATGGTTACATCTTCCTTGGGGAAATACCTGCTGTAAAAGATCTCCTTCGATGCCGGATAGATCAGTGTATTACTAAAATGGTATTTATGCAATGGATTGTAGTAGGTGCGATACACGGCCGGGTTGGTGCGCGGTGCACTGGCTTCATCCATATTGTTGATGCTGGTAAGCAGGTTGCCCTTGGTGTTTAGTTTGAAACTGGTTAAGAAATGGTTCACCAGGCCCGTACTGTCGGTATCTTTTATTGATTCAAGCAATTCATACACCATGCGCAGCAGTGTAACTTCATTGGCCAGTTGATTTTTACCTAATGCATTCACCAACCCAAACAGGTTGTTGGAAAGAAGGTAGTGGTCCCAATACCGGTACATTCTTTCTTCAGGGATAAATGAGCGGCTGTTGTTTCCGAAATCGGGGATTACTTGTAACAGCTCATCTACTTTTCCTTCTCTAAAGAAAAAGCCCTGGTTATCGCGGAAGTATATTTTGGCGGGGAACAATTGGGCATCCATTTCCAGCAAAACGTTCTGTTGATGGTATTCGCTTCCCAGTCCAAACTCATTGAAAATACCTATCAATGGTTTTACACAAACGTGCAGGTATTGCGCAAACCAGTCGAGCGCGGTTTCGCTTACTGTTTTATTACGATATTTTGCCGCCTGTTCAATGATGTTCACTATGCGCGGCGTATTACCTGCAATTCCATCCTGGCATAAGGCGGCTACCAGCGATACATTCTTTTGCGCATTGGCGCCTTTAAATACATTTTTGCGAATGCTGGTAGTAAAACCATCAATCACCTCACCATTATAGCTAACCATAATATAGGCGGGATCGGTTATAAATTCCACCCCAGGGTATTGTTTATGTAATTTTTGCCCCCAGCTTGTATTCATCAACCGCGCTGCATCATGACCACGGTATAGTTCATGCGGATAGTTAACCCGGTACGAATTGGTGATCTTTACATGCAACGACAGCTTGTACATAAAGTCGCTTTGTTCGTTATATACGGTACGTACACTTGAGGTGGCGGCATATAATACGCCGGCCTCACCCAGGCTGAACAACAGACCTTTTGTCATCATTTCCTGCACCGCTGGTTGTTGTATAAGATGTAGCATTTCCCAGGGATGTACCGGCACTACTTTATAATCGTAATACTCCCTGATCATAGACCTGATGGTAAGGTTTTCATTGCCTGCCAGTAATTCCATTTTCAATACATCGCAGGGCAGGGTAGCTTCCGTACTTTTCTCTGTTACATAATCGGGGTGTACCAGGAAGTAATGCAATGGAAAACTCGACTGTGTTTCGGGTGAATAATGCAACAGATCATCGGTGCTGAACCCCTCTCTTGTTTTTGTAAGCGGGTGCAGGCTATGGCCTGATAGTAACGATTGCTCGGACTCAATAAACGTTTGTTGCGCATTGAAAATGCCGGGTTTATTTACTTCAAACCTGTCGAGGAAGATCTCCAGGTTATGGATGCTATTCTGCATCAGGTAAACGGTGCGGCTGGCCTCTGCATCCGGATAGGTAGTTTTTGCATATTCGGTTACCAGTTGCAGAAAACGGGTGGCGCTTATGTCGCTTATGCAATTGGTTGATAATTCTCTTTCCGCTACGGGGAAATAAAAGCTGTGAATACCGGTTTCTGAATAATACTGCAATGGTATATATACTTCTGAACCAATGGTTGTAAGATCAATACGGATATGCATGGTATGACCGGTATGTGCAAACCAGTCGGCCAGCACCTCATCGTATTTAGGAATGCCTTCATAGCGGCTCCAGTTATTGAACTCACGGCAAAAGCTGTTGATGAGCGCCGTGTAATTAATATGCTCAGCTGTTTGCCGTATCGTGACAGCGTTGCTCATAGTCTTTTCCATGTTTCTTTATGATTGTTAAAATGTTTTGAATGTGTTGAATAGTTGTGAGCGGGTTCAGGATGGTAAACTTCAGGTAGAACCGGTCATTAACTTTAGTGCTTGCCACCAGTACCTCGCCATTGAAGAACATTGTTTGTTTTATGTACAGGTTCATGGCGCAGATATCCGTGCCGGCAGAATTTTGCGGAATATATCGGAATACCAATACGCCCAGGTCTGAATGGCTTAATAGCTCAAAGTGATGCGAGCCTTCAATAAGACAGGCTGCCTGTTCGGTGGTATCTATGATCTTATCGGTATAATGCCCCAGTTTTTGTTTACCCATTAAGCGCAAGGTGAACCATAGTTTAAGTGCATCGAAACGGCGGGTACTTTGGGTAATAGATTTATTGATCTGCGCAGGCAGTTCATCATAATCCTGTTCTTTGGGGTTCAGGTAATCTGCATGGTGTTTAATTATTTTAAGATGAAGTTTGTTCCTTACCAGGAAGGCGCTGCTGCTGATGGGTTGAAAGAACGATTTGTGATAATCGATGGTTACCGAATCGGCCAGCTCAATACCGTTCAACAGGTGGCGGTATTTTTCAGACAATAATAATCCACAACCATAGGCGGCGTCAACATGCATCCACATGTTATGCTGTTTGGCAATGTGGGCAATGGCCGTAAGCGGATCGATGTTCCCAAAATCGGTAGTGCCGGCAGTGGCAACAATGGCAATAGGAATATTTCCTTTTTCTATTTCCTGCTGAATGGCAAGCTTCAGTTTAACAGCATCCATGCGAAAGCGTTCATCGGTTGCTACTTTAATTATTGCCTGTTCGCCCAGCCCCATTAATGAAGCATTCTTTTGATTACTGAAATGCGCTTTTTCCGACACAAATATTCTGAATTTATGGGCAGTGGCCGGGTGGCCATCTAACTTAATATTATGGTCCAAATAAGTAAGCGCATAATAATCGCGGGCCACTAATAAGCCCATTAAATTACTTTGCGAACCGCCACCGGTGAACACGCCATCGCACTGGGAGCTGTAACCGAGTTGTTGACCCGTCCAGTCAATAAGACGGCGTTCAATGAATGTGCCGCCGGCGCTTTGGTCGTAGGTGTCTTGCGATGAATTGATGGCGCTGATGATCACTTCGGCCGCCAGTGCCGGAATTACCACCGGGCAGTTGAGGTGTGCAATATATTCGGGCAAATGAAAAGCAGTGGCATGTTTAATATATAAGTCATTTATCTCAGCAAACAGGCTTTTGTAATCGGGCAAAGGATTGTCAAGACTGATACTGTCAAACTCAGCCAACAAGGCGGCTGGTTTTATACCACTGAATGGTTTATTGGTATTCTTTAAAAATCCGGAGATCTGTTCCGCTGCCGCTCTAATGGCCAGGCGGTATTCGGTTTCCGTTCCTTCATGAAAAATATCATTACAGGAGGTGTCGTCTGTTTCGTTTTCGGGTAACTCCGTAGCGTAAATTGAGATCAGGGTCTGTTTTTCCATTAGTGACTCGGTTATTGATGTGAAGGATCGTTGTGAAAAAGCTTACCATAATGTTCTTCCATAATGAAGTAAGGATCATCGGTGTGGGCAACCGAACTGATGTTGATGAGGCTGGTTTTGCTCATCATGCGCAGCATAAGCCGGCGTTCGCATTTCACCAGCTTCCCGTTTTCATTACGATAACCGGCCACAAAGGAGTTTCTTCCATGTGCGCACAGGTGGTTGTTTACAAAAATGAGATCGCCCGATTCGGGGATAAAATCATTGTAAATGAATTGACGGGCTTCTTCCCAAAAACGCACCAGGTTATTCATAGCTTCCGGGGTTTGCCCTGCTTTTTCATTATAGATCTGCTCTGCAGCATCAAAGCGAATGAACGGCCATTTGCGGTTGCCATATAATATAGAAGTGGTCACTTCTTCGCCGGCATTTTCGTCATCGGCGTAATTGGCATCTTTGGGGCATTTGTAAATAGGCTTGAACAGGGCTTCCATTATTTCATTTGTTTCGCCATGCGACCGGATAGAATACAGGGTAGAAGGCACTTGTTCTTCATTACGCAGAAAAAGGAAGCTGAGAAAATCGGCCTGGTTAAACAGGAAGGCATCTTCGGTATGAACGTACAGATCGGTACGGGAGCCGGAACCGGTTTGTGTAAAGTTCATTTTCTCATCGGGTATAACGGCATGCAATAAGCCGCCGCCTTTCCTTTGCGCGTAATATTGAACAGGTTTGGAAGGTATGGCGCCGTGCAACAGGGAACAAATAAAACCATATTTGATCAGTTTGCTGTAATCGGTTTCCTTCCACGAGGGTGGGGTAGGGCCAAGGGCATCATGATCAACATCGGTAAGTCCTCTTAATACTAAAGCGCCAAATTGGTTGCCCGAGAAATCGGCCCCAAAACGGCTTAGTATACCTGCAATACGTTCGGGTAATAACTGAAATGCATTCAGGTGAAGTGAAGAAATATAATCGGGGTGTTCATAATGGCCAAATGCTTTTGTGAGAATATTGGCCACGTTTGATAGTGCAATTCTTTCTTTTGGTGTAACGTCAATGATCAATGGGCTCATTGGCGGTGGTAATACGCCTGGCCCTGTAATGTGCGCCGGTATTGTTTTTTGCCGGGCTGCTGTGGTAATGGCTTCCATTTTGTGATAGTTTAATGGTTTTATATTAAGGTTGTTCTTTACGTTTTGGGCAATATATTTTCATCTCCATCCGAAGGTTGCTTTTCGGTAGAGGCATAGGTTTCCCTATACGCCAGATCAGTGCGTTTTGCAATATGCTTTTCGCTAAGGCAATAGCATTCCTTTATGCTGCAACGGCATTCGTGTACAGCACAGATCATTCAGCTAAAAACAGTTTTAGAGAATTGCGTTAGGTTTTACGCGTTTCAAGATCGGCCATTAACAGTGTGAACATAATGCTCTGCATATGCGAGCATTGGGTGAATTGGAAGGAGAAGTAAAATGAGTACGCAATTTATAAACTAAATCAATTATTAGGTTACGCGATGAGGAAAAATAATTTTCACTTAATCACAGACCTGTAAGGTACGCCATCTGAGCTGGCATTCACAAGTGGTAAATGCGGTCCTGACAGGTCGGCAATAAAAGCAGACCTGTCAGGTCCAATTATACTTAATAATAGCGCAGCACCCTATGATGGACCTTACAGGTCTACAAAATAAAAACGGCTCTCCCGTTTTATGGGAAAGCCGTTGACAATGAAAATGCTGCTTTATTAACACATGGAAAAAGAGACTAGAACTTAATGGTTACATTAGCCGAAATGCTACGTGGCATTTGCGGTGTTAATGTTCCCTGGCCAACAAAGTATGTTTCGTTGGTGGCATTGTCGACCTTTACAGCCAGGCGGTAACTGCGGGCTTCATAAAAAATGGTACCGTTCAATAATGTATATGAAGGCAGGGTGAATACACCGGTAGCCAGTGCATTTGAGGTCATGTGCTCATCAACATAATTACCACCTGCACCGAGGCCAAAGCCTTTCAACTTACCTTTTGGTAATGTATAGGTAAACCAACTAGTGAACAGGTTGCGGGGACCGGCAGCTGGTGGGCGTCTTCCTTCTAAGGCTGCTGTGGACTTTGTAAATTTACTGTCGTTATAGCCATAGCCGGCCAAAATGTTCAAACCTGTAATAGGCGTGGCCTGTACATCCAGTTCAAAACCTTTGCTTGTCTGGCTGCCATCCTGCACCGTTACATTATATGTTTTGCCATCTCTTTCTGAAGTATAACTTCCGGGACGCGTTACATTGGTAAGCCTGATGTCATAATAACTGGCGGTAAAGTTCAGCTTATCATTGAACAGGGTAGCTTTTACTCCACCTTCAACTTGATTAGCCTGTTGTGGTTTAAATACACCCGATACTTCGTTTGTTGGCTGTGAAACGGGCGCTACGTTAATAAAACCATTCATATAGTTTGCAAACACTGACACTTTATTTTTGACTACCTGGTATACCAGTCCCAGTTTTGGTGATACACTTGTTTGGTGGTAGCTGGTGAAAGCGGCAATGGTATCGGCTATATGGTTGCGGGTACCTTTGCTGTCGAAACCATCAACACGCAGGCTTAGCATAGCCAGTAAATTATCGGTAATGTTTATTACATCCGATGCGTATGCGCTATACACTTCAGTTATAGTATGATTGTGTACGGCGCCCGATTTGCCGGCCAGTATTTTCTGATCAACTATAGCGCGGGATATTTTTGCATAGTTGCGGTCGTCGAAGTACGTGCCATTTATGGTGTCGAGCCCGGTGTTCGAAATGTCGTTGTTCATTGTAAAACGAACATAGTCGAGCCCTACAAGTAAACGGTGTTTGATGGCGCCGGTAGTAAACGTGCCGGTAAAGTTTTGCTGAACACCCAACGTTGAATTTATAGTGTTGTACAGCGAGAAATTACGTTCCAGCGTATCGTCTGATTTTGCCATACGTACGAACTGGTATTGATAATATCCATCAGATTTGCGGGTATTGTTGCTAACAATGGTTTGTGAGGTCCAGTTGTTGGTAATTTTATAGGTGGCAACGGCCCGCACATTGGTGGTAGGCATTTTCATGGTTATATCGTTCGTAGTATAACTCCGTTTCCAGTTGAAACCCATTTTATCTGGTGAATCATAAATAAAGGGACGGGTACGGTTCAGGAAAATGGTCGATGGGCTGGTCATTTCTGCATTATAAAACTCAGCGTTCAAATTGATCTTGAGTTTATCGCTGGCGCGGAACTCAAGGGCGGGAGCGAGCAACAATGATTTTCTAAAACCGGCATCCTGAAAACTTTGCTGGTTTTGGTAAGCGGCATTCAACCGGAACAAAACATTTCCCGCTTTATTGGCAGGGCCATAAATATCGGCGGTAACACGGTTAAGGTTATAGCTACCCATGGTATATGCTACCTGGCCGCCAAACGTGTCGATAGGTTTTTTAGTTACAATATTAACAGCCCCACCCAGGGAGGTTACCACATTTCCAAATAAAGTAGCAGATGGGCCTTTCAGCACTTCAACTCTTTCTACATTCGCAGGGTCCATTTCGCCATTTGTTTGTCCGGGCATTCCATCGATCATCGATACTTCAGTACGAAAACCACGAATGCTGTATACAGCTGCGCCATCGGTATTTATTCCACGGTTACCCTGAATTTTATATACACCGGGCGTGTTCTTTATAAGACTACCAAAATCGGTAGTTACCTGTTCTTCTATCAGGTCTTTACCCAACGTAGTATACATCTGTGGGTTTTCCAAACGGCTCAATGGCATTTTGGCAACGGTTTCACTGCTGGCTGCTGGTTTGTTCTTTCCGGCTGCGATCACTACTTCCTGCAGCTCCGAATGGTTTTCAGTGAGCACAAAATCGGTCACTATGATCTCACCTTCGTTTATAGTAATGGTTTTGTCAACTGGTTTTAGTCCAACAGCGGTTACACGTATGGTATAACTGCCGGGTTTTATGCCCGTGATCTTATATTCCCCTTGTTTATTGGTTGCTGTAGTTTTTTTTGTGTTGGTAAGCGTAACCGTAATACCATCGGCCGGCTGGCCATCGGCAGTGGTTACCTTTCCCTGCAAGGCGCTTTGTTGTTGTGCCTGCAGAACAATTTGAAAGCCGGTGGTCAGGATTAATAACAGTGTAAGACGAAGCTTAATTTTCATTGTTTTTCATTTATTAAATGCAAAGTGCTATAGTATGTCGATTTTATTTAAAGTGACTTGTTGTACTGGCAGGGAATCGTATAGTATCAATAAAAAGAACCTGTTTAGGCACTGCGCTGTGTCTGGTTCTCCTTCCGTTACAGCGCAGGTACGATAAACAGGTAAAAAGTTGGAAAAGGTTTGTAACAGTTTTGTTCACTTACCTCTTCATCACAGGCCATTAATTGAATATCAAATACTAATTGTTACAATGGAAGGAGAAAAAAAATTGAAGTGCAAAGAAAAGTGTTGGCGGCAAAAACTTGCTTACGCGATCAGGAAATTGATTTACGATTTCAGTAACATAACGCGTATACGAAAATCTAAATCCCAAGATCCAAGAGCCAATTAAAACCGCAAACATGGAAGTTTATTGGTATGTCTTATTGTACTTGCAATTGCATGCAACATTGTTGCAAATGTAAAACATTCCTTACATTTGCTTCATTACTTCAGACGAAAAAAGACATATATGGAAAAGCAATACGATGTGATCATTGTAGGCGGCAGCTATGCAGGCTTGTCGGCCGCCATGGCATTGGGCAGGAGTTTACGAAAAACCCTGATCATCGATGGGGGCGAACCCTGTAACCGGCAAACCCCGCATTCGCACAATTTTATTACGCACGACGGCAATACGCCAAAAGCGATTTCCCTGCAGGCCAAAGAACAGGTGTCGAAATATGATACCGTGTCATTCTTACAGGGAATTGCTGTGTCGGCTACCAAACTCAACGATGGTTTTGAAGTAAAAACTGCTGCCGGCGAAGCATTCTCAGCAAAGAAAATATTATTTGCAACCGGTATTAAGGACCAGATGCCCGCAATTGACGGTTTTGCCGCCTGTTGGGGTATTACGGCAATACATTGTCCGTATTGTCATGGTTATGAAGTAAGACATGAAAAAACCGGTGTCATAACTAATGGAGACCTTGGGTATGAATATACCAAACTCATTAATAACTGGACGAAAGAGCTCACCCTTTTCACTAATGGTAAATCGACCTTAACGCCTGAGCAAACCGAAAAGTTGGCGAAGCACAATATTTCCATTGTAGAGAAGGAGATTGCTGCATTTGATCATACAAACGGTTATATAAACCAAGTATTGTTTAAAGATGGCAGCGCCATGCCAATGAAAGCTGTATATTCGAAGCTGCCTTTTGTACAGCATTGCGATATTCCGATGCAATTGGGCTGTGCGTTAAATGAACAGGGGTATCTTTCGGTAGATAATTTTTACAAAACAACGGTGCCTGGCGTTTTTGCCGCCGGCGATAATATAAATATGATGCGATCGGTTGCACTGGCAGTTTCAGCAGGTAATTTAGCGGGCGCGTTCATCAATAAAGAACTGGTTGACGAAACCTTTTAAATATGGAAGTATTAGCTAACATTTTGGTGGGCGTAGTTGCCCTTGAGCATTTATTTATTTTGTACCTCGAAATGTTTGCCTGGGAAACAATGGGCAAAAAAGCATTTAAGGGTTCATTGCGTCCGGAGTTATTTGCGCCCACCAAAACGTTGGCAGCCAATCAGGGTTTATATAATGGCTTTCTGGCCGCAGGTCTTATTTGGTCGTTTTTTATAACTGATAAGGCCTGGAGTAATAATGTGGCTATCTTCTTTCTAAGTTGCGTTATTGTTGCCGGAGTGTATGGCGCCATTACTGCCAGTAAAAAGATATTTTTTATACAGGCGCTGCCGGCGCTGATCGCCTTAGGTGTTAAACTAATTATCTCGTTTGTATGAAGATCATTCTGTGTGGGCTGGAAGCCAAACTGGTTGAGGCCTGGCGTCAATTTTTTTCCGAAGAAAAGGATGTTGTAATACTGGAAGGCGACATTACAACGGTGGCGTGTGATGCTATTGTTAGTCCGGCCAATTCATTTGGGTTTATGGATGGCGGGCTCGACTATGCGCTATCAGAAAGATTTGGGTGGGACCTTGAAAAACAGCTTCAACAAATGATCAAAGACCTGCCGGAAGGTGAATTGCTGGTAGGGCAGGCTATGGTGCTGGAAACGGGTGATAAAATGGTGCGCTTGCTTATTTCGGCCCCAACTATGCGTATACCCACCAATTTCAATATAGATACTTCGGTAAATGCCTATCTGGCCATGAAGGCCATTTTGATAAAGGCAAAAGGCGATGATCGCATATCATCGGTTGCCATTCCCGGTCTTTGTACCGGCGTAGGGCGTATGCAACCAATGATTGCCGCCCGCCAAATGTTTCAGGCGTATAAGGAAATTATTCTCGGTGAACGAATGGATTTTGCCTCATTTGGCGAGGCGCAAAAATATCACTGGAATATCAATCCGCAGGGTATGATCTGGACGCATTAGAGGTTGGATCTCTATTTCGTCACTCCAATGATCACCCCAAAGTCGCCATCGGTTTGTGTCCAGTTCTTTTCAGGACAGTAAGTACGGGAAACAAAACCATCGAGATAGAGGGCATATTTACAACCCATATCCTGAAAGTATTTGGCGAAATCGTAGAAGTTGACATTGTCTTTCGACATGGCGAATACCACTTCACCATTGGGTAAAATACCAACGCCGTTCCTTACGTTCGTATTAGAAGAGCCTTTTGTAAAAACTGAATTAATGGCGCCATCTACAATAAGCAATGGGCCAGATTGGGTGGCGTATTTTGTTTTACTGCTTTTCTTAAAGTCACTGGTTTTACAAATTACGGCCTTGTTATCGGTAGTAATGTAAAACACGCCATTGGGTTGCAGGTAAAAGTTGCCACTTCCCCGGGCCGTGTTCAATTGCCTTAACTGTTTTGTATTTTCTATATAAAGCCCTAAGGGACTGCGGTCTTCCATATATACATGCCGCCATTCATGGCAAAAAGCAGCTTCTTGTTTTTGCTTTCAACCCAGGTTTTCAAGTTGCCAAGACTGTTGAACAGTTCGTTTTTGTCGTTTTTCCAATATAATCTCAGATCACTTTTCTTTACATCGACGTTATAAGTTACAAATAAGTCGCTGTCTTGCCGGCCGGTTGAAAAGCGCATACTGGCGCTCCCTGCTATCAAGATAAGCGTAAACGTGAAAAGTGCTTTTAAATTCATGGCTTCTATTTAAACTCCTTAGTAATCTCAATCAACCCCACTATATTACTGTTGAACTCATCCATTTCTTCGGCAGGCACCCATAGTTCATCGTGTATTTCACCACCTACGTTTTGGATCTCGAACTTACTTAAATAGTCGCTGTTGACTGCAAATTTTGTTACATAGCCAGCGCCGTATGCAGGTACATTCCAATCTCTTGATATTTGAATGGCGTATTCTTCATTCATTACAGGATAAAAAATAGGCTGCTCCGGCAGCCGGGGTGGAAATTCCTTCCAGCCTGATTGTTCAATCAATACCAGTTCCTGCGGTCCTACCGGGCGATAGAGTATTGTTACGTTTGTTGGTTGCATATAGACAAAAATAGATCAATGTTCTGGTACCTTACTAAATTTTTGTAAGGTATTACCCAGTATATCGCAAGTGTAAATGTTTTCTTCGGTATCTATGGCCAAATCGTGGTACCAGCAGGTATTGCCCTTGTAATTACCACTTCTGCCAAATCTCGTTTGAATATCACCGCCTGTATTGAAAATAAATACGTCTGATCCCCGGTGCTTTAGTTTCAAAAAGGAAAAATCATCAACCGCATATAATTTTGTCTTGTTTAAACTTACTGCACAAATGTTTCCAAAGGAGGGGTCGGTTATTTGTTTTATAAAGTTTCCGTTTGAATCAAACTGCTGTATGCGGTTGTTTTCGCGGTCGGCCACATATACATTGCCTTTTTCGTTCAAACAAATACCATGTGGTAGATCAAATTCGCCTTCGCCGTTTCCTTTCTTACCCCATTGAAACAGGTATCTACCGGTTGACGAAAATTTTATTACTCTGTTATTGCCATAGCCGTCGCTAACATAAAAGAAGCCATCACGTGCAACGGCTACGTCTGTGGGTTTATTAAAATGCGAGCTGTCGTTCCCCGAAACTTTTGCTTCTCCAAGTTTCATCAACAGCTGCCCTTCATGACTGAACTTGAATACCTGGTGAAGGCCAACATCTGTTACCCAAATGTTATTCTCTTTATCTACCGCAAGCCCATGCGGCATTATAAAAAGACTGTCACCCCAGCTGTTCAATAGTTTTCCTGTATTTCTGTCAATGATCAATATCGTTTTGGTCTTTATTGTTTCGGAAGGCATAGGCCCTAGTAATGGCCATTTCCTGTTTGCCCTATGAAAAACAACTATGTTCTCATTAGTGTCTAGGTCTATGCCGGTGGGGTTGCCCAAAAGTAGTTCTCGCGGCAGCGCAGGCCAGTTCTTTACAAGTTCATATTGGGTGGTATCATTGCCTTTACCTGTTTTAACTGGTTGTAAAATATAGGCCAGCAATGTAACTGCAATAAGGAAGAAAATGAGGATGAATACTTTTTTTATCATTTGTCAGTAGCCTGAATGAGGCAAAACAGTATTACAAGTTTGTACATAATATGCAAATTTAAAAATCTCCCCCCATAAACATCGATCTTTTTAGGAAGGTAACATCTAAGTGTATACCTTAAATTTCTTATATGTTATTTGTTTATAATTACAATTAAGTTCATTCCTGCTCAGGCACTTGCAGCTGTTATAAACGTAATTGCGACATATTTCAAAATGCACAGCCTGCCAGTGGGGATACCGGCAGTCAAATATCCAAGTCCAGTACTATGAACAACCATTATGCACATGAGGGGCCAACAACCTTGTCATTAAATTATGCGGATAGGCATAAACAAAAGCGACTTGTTAAACGGCGTTATAAAGCAATAATAATAGTTACCATTCTATTGTTCTCTCACCTGTACGAGGCCTGGGCGCAAAATGCCTACGCCGTTCACGCCAATATAATTTACCACTTTACCAAATACATCAACTGGCCCGACGACAGAAAAACGGGCGAGTTTGTAATTGGTGTAGTTGGGGATACGCCTTTATACGACGAGCTGAAGAATTTCACCTCTAAAAGATCTGCGGCCGGGCAGCCCATCGTTGTCAAAAGATTCTCAACAAACGCCTCACTCTACAATTGCCATATACTTTTTGTTGCCGACGAATCGAGCAGTAATATTAAACGCATAGCCGCCACTACGGCCAATACACCTACACTGCTTGTTACCGAATCGGAAGGGTTATCGCGCAAAGGGGCCTGTATCAATTTTGTGCTGGTCGATGATCGGCTGAAGCTGGAGATCAATAAAACCAATATTGAAAGTCGCAGCCTCGACATTGCTTCGGAACTTTTGAGCCTGGGTATTATAGTAAAATAAAGAGTTTAACAAAACCATGATACAATCTGTAAGCCGGAAATTATTTTCGGTATCTATTGCTGTAAGTTGTTTAATAATAACTGCCAGGGGGCAGGCCGATACTGCTTTCCATAACACCTATGATGGCATGAGCCTGAAGGACCTGTTGAATGTAAAGATCGTTTCGGCATCCAAATCGGCCGAGTCGTTGTTCGATGCGCCATTGTCGGCCTCAGTAATTATGAAGGAGGATATCATGAAAAGCGGCGCCACCTCTATTATGGAGGCATTGCGCCTGGTGCCGGGCTTTATCGTTCGGGAACAAAGCAATGGCAATTACGATATTCATTTGCGGGGTATGGATAATGTTCCGCCCTATGCCTCTTTTTCGCTTACCTCCAATACCACTACGCTGGTAATGATCGACAATCACCCCATATACAGTTACCTGCATGGCGGCACCTTTTGGGAAACCCTGCCCATTGGCATGAACGATGTAGAAAGGATAGAAGTAGTGCGCGGCCCCGCGGCGGCTTTATATGGGCCTAATGCGGTGAACGGCGTTATCAATATCATTACAAAGGACCTTGATAAACGGGGCTGGTATGCAACGGTAAACAATCGCCAGGGCACTAATCATACTTACCTCAACAATGCTTCAGTTGGATATAAGTTTAACAAGGTTAGCATTATCGCCTCTGGTAACTACCAGCATCGCGACCGCTCGCAATCTGGCTACTATGAATATTACAGGGATCAATGGTTTGAGCATCCTGACTATATGATCAAAATGACAACCGATACGGTAAAAGACCTGCAGACCCATTATCCCCATCACAATACCTCGATGGAGAAACTTGCCGGTAATTTATTTGTGAATTATCGTCTGTCGGCGAAAGATAAACTCAGTCTTTCTACCGGTATGCAACACTCCATATCTCAACGGGTTTCTGTTGAGAACGGGTTTACACCACTGTCATTTGTACAATCAGATACCCGGTATGCCGACCTGCGTGGGAACATAAAAGATTTCTCCATTCAGCTGTCGCACAACAGCGGTACACAAAACGTTGAGTTTACGCCTGGTAATAAATATGATTTCAGCATCTTTCATGGGAATGTTGAATACAATTATATAAAAAGAACTCTTTCAATAAAACCTGGCTTCAGCTATCAAAGTGCGGTTTATGATGACGGAAAGTATGCCGATACAATGCTTAAGAACGGTTTGTTCAATGCCCGCGGACTGATCACCACAGCAACGGCTTACCTGCGCAGTGAATACAAACTGTTCAATAATGCACTGAGGCTGGTGGGCGGATTGGCTATAAGCAAATTCAATTATCCCGATACGGCGTATTTGTCGTACCAGCTGGCTGCCACCTTTAAGCTGAACAAGAATAACCTGGTAAGGGCGGTGTTCTCAAGCGCGCCACGCTCATCAACTGTTTACAATACCTATGTGGCCCAGGCCTTTTATACAATTCCAACAGGAGTTAACCGCTGGGAATCAATGGCCATAATTGGTAACAAAGACCTGAAATTACTTACTGCAAAAATGATCGAACTGGGATATCGCAGTGAAATTAGCCGTCATGTAAGTGTTGATGCAGAATTGTTCCGTATTCATTCACATAACTATAGTTTACAGGTTTATCACAATCCTTATGATATCATCTATGGCGCCGATACGGTGAACATGTCGCCTATTATGACCACCAATTTACCCATGCAATTAAATCAAACGGGTGTTACGGTGTCTGTTACAATTGATGTTCGCAAGTTGAAGATAAAACCGTTTGTAACCTGGCAGCAAACGATCATAAAAGATTTCGTGGCTTCTGATCTTATGCCAAACGTGGTACCCGGTGCAACCGATATTTATTCAGGTATTGGTAACAGCAGCGTACTTAATAGCACACCTGCATTATATGGAGGCGCAACAGTTGATTATAAATTAGCCAGAAAACTGAATGTAAATCTCAGCACCTATTTCTTTACCAAACAGGAGTATCATCATATTTCCGGAATTCTATTGAATAATTCAGTACAGGGTACCGACAGGATAGCAGGGAAATTTATTCTGAATGCAAATGTATCGTATGAACCGGTTAAAGGGCTTATGTTATTCTGTGCCGGCAGGAACCTATTGAATCAAACTGTCCGTGAGTTTTATTATACCGATAAAGTGCCGCTTATGCTGATGGGCGGTTTTAGTTACAAGTTGCCATAAATCCTATTGAAAGATCCTATGAAATTAAGTATCAAACAAAGAATAGCTTTTAGTTTCTGGTTTTTGGGCGGCATATTTATAATAAACGGGTTTATTACCATCGTTACACTTATCAGGAACCATAAACATTCTGAAAAAATATCGAATGTAGTACTGCCTGGGCTGCAAAGTATCGAAGACCTCAATACAGTGTTGTTGAAGTCGAAAATGTACACCAGTAACTGGGTGTTCCTGCGATCGGGCCAGGAAGATAAAACGCAGCTGAAAAAGATCCATGAAACGGAATATTATGATATAAAGAAAACGATAGCCAGTTATACCAGCAACTGGGGGCAGAAAAAGATCAATGACAGCCTGCAAAAGGTGTTTGTTCGTTTTGAACAATTACTTGTTGTTGAAAAGGAGATCATGAGCGCCCTGCAAAAGTTTAGTGACTATGACGACCCTGTGACCAAACTGGAAGCTGAAAGAAAGATAGAAGACGAGGTACTGCCGCAATCTGCGGCTATTATGCATTCGCTTAATGATATTCATGCCATGGGCGAAATGTACCTGGCGCAGCAGAATAAAAAACTGGCAGAGTCGCGGTACAATTTGCGGGCGTTTATTATAGTATTATCCGTGTGCATTGTAATGATCGGCTTTCTGCTTTCCCTGTATTTTTCAAAAAAGATCATTGAGCCCATAGCCCGCATACGCAACATAGTGAACGACCTGGGCAAGGGTATAACCAGTAAACTCAACTATAAGAATGCCGATAATGAAATAGGTGAAATGATGGTGGCGGTGAACAACCTGTCGGAGAAATTACAGGTCACCAGCCTGTTTGCACATGAAATAGGTATGCGCAATTTTAATATGCCTTTTGACCCATTGAGCGAAGAAGATACATTGGGCAAGGCGCTTATTGCCATGCGCGACAACCTGAAGACCAGCGAAAAGGAATTGCTGGCTGCCAACTGGCGTCTGCAAAAGAAAGACCATCTTTTACAAACTGTTGCTGAAGCTACGCATGAGCTCATAAGTAATAATGATCCCAATAAGGCCATTGAAAAGGCTATGCGTTCATTGGGTAAAGGCATCAATGCCGATGGTATAAACATCTACACCATTCGTGTTGATGATGGAGAAAATAAGTTGTATGCCGATTCGTTTATGCGCTGGTTGCAAACTACCGATGAAGTTGAATTTAAATCGCCTTTTTATTACGATACCCGGCATATGCCCAACGCCATAAAAGCACTTGGCAATAATGAGGTGTTCTCGCGCCTTACCAGGGATGTGGATGATGACGATTTGCGTCAGTTATTCGAAAGCAGGAACATTAAGTCGGTAGCTGCATTGCCTGTTTTTGTAATGGACCAGTTTTGGGGCTTTATTGCTTTAAGCAATAATTATGAGCGGGTGTGGACGGAAACCGAATTCTCTATTCTTAAATCATTTGCCGTTACCATGGGTACAGCCATCGGGCGTATTCGCATGGAAAAACAACTGATAGTGGCAAAGGACAATGCCGAAGCCGCCAGCAAAGCAAAAAGCGAATTTATGGCCAATATGAGCCATGAGCTGCGTACGCCCATGAATGGTATTATTGGGTTTACCGATCTGGTGCTTACAACCGATCTGCAAAAAGGGCAGCGTGAGTATTTAAGAAATGTAAGTAAGTCGGCCTACAGCCTGTTGAATATTATCAATGACATTCTCGACTTCTCTAAAATTGAAGCGGGTAAGCTGTTGATAGATGAAGTGCCTTTTAACCTGGCAGAGCTGGTAGAAGATACCGTTGACCTTATTTCAATAAAAGCAGAGGAAAAGGGTCTTGAGCTGGTTTGTTATGTTGACCCGTTGTTGCCGTCACAGTTGCTGGGCGACCCTATTCGCATAAAACAGGTATTGACAAACCTGATGGGCAATGCGGTAAAATTTACTAACCAGGGCGAAGTAGTGGTGCATTTGCAATCGGGCACAAAGTATATAAAGAACGATCTTACTTATACTGATGTAAGTATTACGGTAAAAGATACCGGTATCGGTATTGCAAGGGATAAGCTCGATGCTATTTTTGAAAGTTTTACCCAGGCCGATAATTCAACCACCCGCAAGTATGGCGGTACGGGTTTAGGGTTAACCATTTCAAAAAGCCTGGTAGATCTTATGGGTGGCGCATTAAGCGTGGAAAGCGAACCGGTAGTAGGTAGTTCATTTTCGTTCAGCCTGTCGCTGCAGGTAATGAATGAAGCATCGCAGGTTGCGTTTGAATCGAAGCCATTGTTACGCGAAGTGTTGATCATAGATGACAATGAAACCAACTGCAAACTGATGCGGGGTATTTTCGATCACCTGCAAATACCTTGTAAAGTTTGTACCAACGGGCCCGAAGCCCTGTTATTGATAGCGGAAGCTATTGATAAAAATGAGCCATACGATCTCATTATTACCGATCACCAAATGCCGGTAATGGATGGCATAACCCTGGTGAAAGAAATAAAGGTGCTATTGAAAGGGCGTACTGAACCTTTTATCTTAATGTTATCGTCGTTGGAGAAAACCGTGTTTCAGCATGAGGCGGAAAGTATTGGTATTGATAAGTTCCTGTCGAAACCAGTGAAGTTGAATGATCTGAACAAGCTGCTGGCTGCTAGCTTTAACAAAGCCAGGGCCGGCGATCACAAGGAACATATTCCTGCCATTCAGGAGTTTTCGGCTACAACAAAAATACTGGTAGTGGAAGATGAGCCGGTGAACCTGTTCCTGATCTCTGAAGTGTTGCGAAAAATGGGTGCAGAGGTTATAACGGCCGGTGATGGGAACGAAGCGGTAGATATGCTATTGGAGCATAACCCGGCCCTGATCTTTATGGATATCAATATGCCGGAGGTAGATGGCTTTATGGCAACTGAGAATATTAGAAATTTACCTACGCATCACCGACATGTACCTGTTGTTGCGTTAACGGCCGATGCCATGAAGGAAGATAAAGAACGCTGTTTGGAATCGGGCATGAACGATTATATTTCAAAACCTTTCAAGCTGGAAGAAATATATGCGGTTATAAATAAGTATTGTCCCATGCTTGAGCAAAGATCACAAACGCCGGAGAAAACAACCATGTAATGTTAACGGTCCATTTTACGCCAGATCTTTTCCTTTTGCGCAAACGGGGTATATTTAGATGCTACGGCTGAAAAGCGCAGGCTTTCTTTTGAGCCCAGTATCAGATAGCCCAGTTTTTCGAGGCTGTTATCGAACAAGGTGAGCACTTTATCCTGAAGTACTTTATCGAAGTATATAAGCACATTGCGGCAAATGATGATCTGGAATTCGTTGAACGATCTGTCTGAGGCCAGGTTGTGTGTAGCCACCACCATTTTGGTTCGAAAGCGGTCATCAAATTTGGCCCATTCGTATTTGGCGGTATAATAAGTTGAGAAATCTTTTTTACCGCCGGCAGCAATATAGTTCTCGGAATACTGTTTCATTTGCGACAGCGGAAAAATACCCAGGTTTATATTTTCTATTACAGCAGGGTTGAGGTCGGTAGCGTATAGCAATGATTTGTGCAACAGGTTGGCTTCTTCCAGCATAATGGCCATAGAGTACACTTCTTCGCCTGTTGAGCAACCGGCATGCCAGATCCTTATAAACGGGTGAGTGGCCAGCACTGGAAGTATCTGTTCCCTGATGGCCTTAAAGACCATCGGGTCGCGGAACATTTCGGTTACATTTACTGTAAGTTGCTGTACAAGATGATTGAAGTACCCTGCGTCGCTCTTTACTTTATATAACAATTCTGCAAAACTGGGAATGCGGTCTATAACCATTACCCGGTTCACTCTTCTTTTTAATGAAGCCTTTGCGTAATTGCCAAAATCATAGCCATATAGCTCAAACAGGGTGGCAATAAGCAGGTCCAGCTCGTGCTCTTTGATCATTGGTTAAAGTTATTGATAAAGCCAAACACGCAACAGGGATATGAGCTGGTCAACATCAACGGGTTTGGTAATATAATCAGATGCGCCTGCCGCAATACATTTTTCCCGGTCGCCCGTCATGGCTTTTGCGGTAACTGCTATCACCGGCAGGTTACGGAACCTGGGCATAGTGCGCAGTTGTTTGGTGGTTTCATAACCGTCCAGTTCGGGCATCATCATATCCATTAACACCATGTCGATCTTTGCATGGGCTTCCAGCTGGCGCAACGCTTCTTTGCCATCTATGGCGCTAATAACGTTCATGCCATAGCTTTCAAGCGATTTGCTCAATGAAAATATGTTACGTACATCATCATCAACTACCAGCACCGTTTTGCCTTTCAATACTTCGCCGGTTTCTACTTTACGGGTACGGCGATACGAACGGCTTTCGGTTTGGTTTTCTTCAACAAGATGCAGGAACAGCGAAACCTCATCGAGTATGCGTTGGTACGAGTGGGCTGTTTTCACCACTATTGAATCGGCATACTGTTTTATTTTTACTTCTTCGTTTTGCGACAGGTTCTTGCCGGTAAAGATAATGATGGGCACTTCTTCGAGCCCCGGCGTTTTTTTCACTTCTTCTAATGTGTCGTATGAGCGTTGAGCAGGAATGCCCATGTCGAGTATTACACAATCTACTTCCTGTTTGTTAAGCGATTTTATTCCTTCTTCTACCGTGTCTTTTATTTCAGACGCTACCTGGTGATTGCTGAGGAAAAATGCCAGCGCTTTGGCGTGTTGTGTATTCTCTTCAACGATCAATACTTTTTTCGGATGACGGTTCAATGCGCTTTCTATCTTCGAGAACATTTCGCCCAGCTTCTCAAACGCTACCGGTTTGTTAATGAAGTCAACGGCACCTTTCGAAAGGCTCTTGGTCTTTGCCTGGTAGGCCGACATAATATGCACCGGAATAGGACGGGTATTTACATCTGATTTCAATTCATCCATAACCTGCCAGCCGCTAAGCACCGGTAATTGCAGATCGAGTAAAATACCTAGTGGAATGTATTGTTTGGCCAGCGCAATGCCTTCATCGCCCCGCACGGCTACAATACCTTTGTAACCTTTGGCGCGGGTATAATCGAGTAATGATTTTGCAAATGCGGTATCATCTTCTATTATCAATATCACTTTATCACCAGCTTCTATGCTGCCGCGGTCGTCTTCAACAGGGGAGGGAATAACGGGTGACAGGAACTCGCTATCGCGCAAGGGCATGGTAATAGCTGGCTTTTCCGCCTGCTCCCTGGCAGGTATGGTATCGTTTGTAGCATTTGGTTGTTGGATCTTATTATTTTTTACCGCAGGAAGTATAAGGCTAAACTCGCTTCCCTTACCGGTTTCGCTGGTAAGTATAATTTCACCATTAAGCAATTGGGCCAGTTTGCGGCTAATGGAAAGTCCCAGCCCCGTGCCGCCATATTGCCTGCGTGTACTGCCATCTGCCTGTTGAAACGCTTCAAAGATGATGGCCTGTTTTTCTTCGGGAATACCAATGCCGGTATCCTTAACGGTGAACCAGAGATCGCCATCCTTCTTTTGAATGTTCATTTTTACGGAACCTTTTTTGGTAAACTTTAATGCGTTTGATAACAGGTTTCGTAATATCTGATTCAGTCGTAAGCGATCGGTTTCAATAGAAAGTGGCAGGTCGTTCTCCTGCTCAACAGTGAATTCTATTCCCTTTTCTGTTGCCAGCGGTTGAAACAGTGATTGCAGTTCTTTTGCCAGTTCGGGTATGCGAATATCGGTGTACTCCAGCTCCATTTTACCGGCCTCTATCTTCGACAGGTCGAGTATTTCATCTATCAGTGTAAGCAATCCTTTGCCCGAGCTTTGAATTACGTTGGCATACTCAATTTGTTCGCTGTTTAAATTGCTGGTATGGTTTTCGGTAAGCAACCGCGATAATAATAAAATTGAATTGAGCGGTGTACGCAGTTCGTGGCTCATGTTGGCCAGAAACTCCGATTTGTATCTGGTGCTTTGGGCCAGCTCTTCGGCGCGGGCCTGTATTTCGAGGTTTCTTTCCAGTATCAGTTCATTCTTTTCTTCCAGCAGGCGGCTTCTTTCTTCCAGTTCCTGGTTGGCGTGTTGCAGTTCTTCCTGTTGTACCCGCAACTCTTCCTCGCTGGTTTGTAATTTCTCGGCCTGTGCTTCCAGTTCGGCGTTTATATTTTCCAGTTCGGTATGTTGTGCCTGTAATTCTTCCGATTGGGCTTGTGTTTCAGCCAACAGCTCATGCAGGCGCTGATGATCGCGGGCGCTGTGTATGGCCATGCCTATGTTATAACCGGCCAAACGTAAAAAGTCGAGCTTTACCTGGGTGTATGCATCAAGTGCAGCGATCTCTATTACACCTTTCAGTTTGCTTTCATGAAATATGGGTATAGCCAGCAGTGAAGCGGGTTTTATTAATCCTCCTGTAAAGTCAACCAGTATTTGCGATTCGGGAACATTTTCCAGGTATACCTGGCGGCCCGATTTTGCGCACTGACCCGCTATGCCTTCGCCAAAATGAATTCGTTCTTTTGCCAGTTGGTTCACGGCAATACCGGCGGCAAATTTCAATTCTTCCTCATCTGAGCGAAGGTAAAATGCGCCTTGTATAGAACCGGTGTAACTGGTCACAAACTCTATAACATGGTAGCTAAGCACTTCCAGTTCTTTTTTGCCGATCATGATCTCGTTCAGTTGCGCAACCCCGGTTTGCAACCATTGCTGATCTTTCAGGTGGTTAAATGATACGTGTAACGATTGCGTCATTCTGTTAAGTGAACCGGCAATACCGGCCAGCGCATCACTACCGGTGTCTTCTACCTGCACATCGTAATTACCGCCGGATATTTCCGTTGCAATGTCATTTATAAGCTCAATGCGGCGCGAGATCTGTTCGTCTTTTTCCAGTAATTCTTTCTGCAGCGCGTCTCTTTTATTATGATCGCTTAGCACCCGCATAAACGAGATAATGGTTACCAGTATGCCCAGCAGGCAGGCTGCAATAATGAGTGTAGGAGTGCTGGTAGCAAAACGGTTCAGGTTTTGTGTTCTTATTTTTAACAAACCTTCTTCCCGGTCCTGAATACGTTTAACAATTACCCGCACACTATCCATATGCTCTTTACCAACTACCAGTAAGCTGTCGGGGATGATCTCATTATTCTTTTTTTTCTTTACCAGTTCACCCAGGAAATTCAAACGGGTAAGGGCCTGGCTTTTCAGCAGATCGCAATCGCGTTGTTGCAGAATATTATCTGTAGTAAGGTTTTTTACATCATTTAACAGCAGGGTGGTGCGCTCCATGGCGTTATTGAAGGGATCGAGGAACTGGGGCTGGCCGGTTATCAGAAAACCGCGCTGACCGGTTTCTGCATCTACCAGGCTGGCTATTACCTTTTCCACTTTTTTCTGCACCTCGTTGGTATGATTTACCAGTTCGGCGCTGCTGAGCAAATTGGTAATGCTGATATATGACGCTACAGCACTTATAACGAGCAGTAACAAAGTAATACCATAACCAATGATGAGATTACGCTTAAAAGCATTCATCTTATTCCAAATGTTTTAATTTATTGAAACGCCAGTTGTATTGTTGCTTTGTTTAACCGGTAGCACAATGGTGAAGGTGGCGCCTTCGCCCTCTTTGCTTTTCACGCCAATAATGCCATTGTGTTTTTCTATGATCTTTTTTACAATAGCCAGGCCAATACCAGTGCCTTCATATTGTGTTTTTCCATGCAAACGTTGAAAGATCACGAAGATCTTATCTATATACGATTCATCGAGGCCAATGCCATTGTCCGAAATATCGATGCGTACATATGTTCCATTTTTATCGGGCACAGCTTCCAGCAATAGTTCGTTCACTGGCTCGCTTGATATATTTATAATGGGGCGGGTATCGGTTTTTGAGAACTTCAGCGCATTGCTTAACAGGTTCTGAAACATTTGCCGCATTTGCCCGGGAATGGCTTCCAGCTCGGGAAGCTGGCTTACATTAATGACGGCCTGTTTTTCTTTTATGGTTATTTCCAGATCGGCCAGCGTGTCTTTTACTACATCATTTAAATTTACCAGGGTATAAAGCGAAACGGCAGATAGTTTTGAGTAACTTAATAATGCGTTGATCAAATTTCTCATCCTTTCTGAAGAGGTGATCACTTTCGACATTTCGAGTTTTGCTTCGGGAATGTCTTTCAGGTATTTTTCTTCTATGATCTTTATAAAGGTGATGATCTTACGCAGTGGTTCCTGCAGGTCGTGCGAGGCCAGGTACGCATATTGCGCCAGTTCTGCGTTCCTGTTCTCCAGGTCTTTGTTTAGTTGCAACAGGTCCCTGGTGCGTTCCTCTACTTTAAACTCCAGCAGCGAATTGATCTGCTCTACTTCCTGTTGCGATCTTTTTCTGATCTCAATTTCCCGGCGCAATGCTTCTTCTACCTGTTTCAACTCCTGCCGTTGCGTATACAGCCGGTGAAAGGTTTTTACTTTCATCAGCAACAGCTCATTGTCGAATGGTTTGGTGAGGTATTCAACGCCGCCCGAATCGTATCCTTTGGCAATAAAACGTTTGTCGATGTTTACTGCCGAAAGGAAGATGATGGGTATATCCTTTGTTTTGTTAAGACCCGAAATGGCTTCCGCTACTTCATAGCCATCCATGTCGGGCATTTGCACATCGAGGATTATTACGGAATATTCATTCTTTAAGATCTTTTTCAGTGCTTCTTCGCCCGAAGCGGCTGTGTCGGTTTCATAAGCGTATAATTGTAGTAATGATTTTAAAGAAAACAGATTCTCATATTTATCATCAACGATAAGGATCATAGCAATTCAAAATGTTCTAACAAACGATAAAACAGCTGATGTTTTTTTGAAGTGATTGTAAAGCTGCCGGCAGTTTTGCAACAGGTGTTTTTGCAATGGCCGTTAATAATGTGTTTAGTTCATTAATGCCCCAGGGCTTGGTGATAAAGGCCATCGCCCCCGTCATCATCGTTTCTTCAATATCTGTCGACTGCGATGAGGTAGTATACATAAGCACGGGCACCTGTTTTAATCTTTCATCATTTTTCAGATGTCTCAAACACTCCTTGCCATCCATACGGGGCATATTGATATCTAAAAAAATAAGACTTGGTAAATGACCTTTGCTTCCACTCAAAAAGTCAATTGCGTCTTTTCCGTCATGCACGTAAAAGAGCTGAATTTTATCATCCACTTTCCGCAGGGTTTCCTGGAAAATAATAATGTCGTCAATGTCATCATCAACGAGCAAAAAACTACGGGGCTGAATCATATGAACAATTCCTGTGTTTATAAAAAATAATTATTATTTGAGCTTGGAATCCCTGTTAGCTACAGGTATTTTTGGTCTATGTTATTGACCCTGCCTGCGGTCCCTTGTATTAACATAGCTTATATTCGTACAATCTACATTCCACAGGATGTCGGGTAAAAAAATCCACAAAAGAAAGGTATTTTTAATGAACGATAACCCCATCATGGGTGCTTTTAAAGCTCTTTTAATGTGATGTTGCTTATTGTTATACAAACACTTAACGCCTGATTGTAATATGACGACAACTACAAATAATGTAATTTCACCCCATGCGTAAAAGAAAGATCCTTTGGTTTAGCCTGTTAGCGCTTATCCCCATTTGCCTAATAACCGTTATTGCCTGTAACTATATTATCAATAAAACTGCAAAGGGTAAGTTGTTTACCGATGCCAAAACAATTCCGTTTAATAAAGTGGGTTTACTGCTTGGCACTTCTAAAAAGCTGCACTCTGGTTATGGCAACCTGTATTATAACTATCGCATTGAAGCTGCTACGCAATTGTTGAAAGAAGGAAAAATAAAATACCTTGTTATCAGTGGCGACAATAGCCGCAAGGAATACAGCGAGCCCGAAGATATGCGTGCCGATCTTATAGCTGCCGGTATCGATTCTACTGTGATCTTCCTCGATTATGCCGGGTTCAGAACATTTGATTCTATGGTTCGCCTGAAGGAGATCTTCGGCCAGGATTCGGTGACCATTATTTCACAACAGTTCCATAACGAACGGGCATTGTATATGGCGCGTAAAGAAGGCATTACAGCTATTGCCTTTAACGCGAAAGATGTAAGCGCTCATTATGGCTTTGTTACTCAAATGCGCGAAAAATTTGCGCGGGTAAAAGTGTTTGTCGATTACCTGCTGGGTAAAAAGCCAAAGTTCCTGGGCGAAAAAGTGATCATTCCTGCTTAAGTTTTATCTGGTAAATGTGAGGCCAGTGTTTGCCGGTTACATATAGGGCGCCGCTGGTACTGTCGTACGCAATGCCATTCATTTCGCCACAATTGGGTTTTGCCATAGCAGCTTTCATGGCCAGTGCACTGCAATCGAGTTTGCCCACCACTTTACCATCGGCCGGGTTTATTTTCACTATATGATCTGTTACCCATACGTTGGCATAAATGTATCCTTTGATGTATTCAAGCTCATTCAGGCTGTCGCGCCGTGCGCCGTTCTCTGTTACCGGTAATCTTTTAACGGGTTTCAGCGTATTGGGGTTTAACCAGGTTAAGGTATCGGTACCATCGCTCATGATCAAATTTGTACCATCGGTAGTAAGTCCCCAGCCTTCTTTATTGGTATACGTAAACTCACCGGTGCGTTTAAAGGTGTTGGCGTCATAAATAAACCCGGTTTTGTTCTTATAGGTAAGCTGGTACAATTTGTCTTTAAAGAAAACGATGCCCTCGCCAAAAAAGCTTGTATCTGTCAATTGCACCTTTTTAGTGAATTTACCGGTTTTCAGATCGCTGATGCCAATAAGTGATTTGCGGCTGGTATCGGGTGAACCCGTACTTTCAAATAACTGGCCGTTGTGCATCAACAGCCCTTCGGTGTACAGTGAATTATCGTGAAGGAAGTAATTTTCCTCGCTAAACTGAATGGCTGGTGTACCGGCGGGCACTGCTGAGCCAAATTCAGCATCTGTATCTTCCGAATTACAACTCCATAAAACCAAACCGCCCACCATGGCGAATAAAAGCGACCGCATATTTAGAATTTAGTTCCAATAATAGCACTATCTGCTCAATTTTAAAATGCATTCTTGAACCAACCACTCATGTTCAAAGAAGGGTAAATTGTTCACTGATCGAATAATTGCTTTATTGAATAACCTTTTATTTATGTTTGTACTGTGATAGTTGTCTTTATTTTATAATAGTTATTGAACCAAAACCCGTCACATACAGAAAAAGAATTGCTTATTGGCGTAGCTGCCGGCAATGAAGAGGCTTTTTCCCGGTTGGTGAATTTGTACCGGAACAAAGTGTTTTCTCATGCGCTTACGTTTGTAAAGAGTTACGAAGAGGCCGAAGAAATTACCCAGGATATATTTGTAAAAGTATGGGCGAACCGGCACCGGTTGCCCGAAGTGAAAGATTTTAAGAACTATCTTTTTATCCTCGGCCGCAACCATCTTGTATCGGCCATTAGAAAGAAAGTGATGGATACCATTTCCAATAATGACGAAGAAGATATCCCCGGCACCTTATTACTGCCCGATACCCAGGTTGAGTATAAAGAAACCTATCGCCATCTTATAAACGGGTTAGATCGCCTGCCGCCGCAACAGAAGGCGGTATTTACATTAAGCCGCATGGAAAACCTGAGCCATGCCGAAATAGGCGAACGGTTGGGTATTTCAAAAAGAACGGTGAAGTTTCACCTGGTTCAGGCCCTCAATTTCCTGCGCGAATATTTACGTTACCCCGGGCTGTTGCTGATTGTTTGGCTATTTTAAAAATATTTTCATTTTACCCTGTCCCGGCAAGCTGCGTACCGCGTCTTTATTAATGATCCTAATTTTTACGAATGAATGAACAAGCCTTTAAAGAGCTGTTAGACCAGTATATAACTGGCCGGCTCAGCCATGAAAACCAATCAACGTTTGCCATGCTATTGGAAAAGCCCGAATACCAGGCTATGCTGGAAGCGGAGCTTGAACGCAGCTTTATGGATGATGAGTTTGAGGGTACCGAAACAGCGGAAAGAAAAGCGCGTTTGAACACCCTGATCTTTGAAAAGATAGCCGTTAAACCACAGGGGCCCGTTCACCGGGTACATTTCTTACGGCGAAGCTGGGTTAAGATAACAGCAGCTGCCGCCATACTGTTATTAATGGGTAGTGTGGCGTACTATAGCTGGCTAAAACCGGTAAAGAAAGAAACGGTTGCTTCATTAGGACCGGCTGCCAATATATTACCTGGTGGCAATAAGGCAACCCTTACCCTGGGCGATGGCTCGGTGATCGTACTTGACAGTGCGGCCAATGGAGCCATTGCGCAACAAGGCAATTCACAAATTAAAAAAACGAAGAACGGAGAGCTGATTTACGCACAGACTCAAAATTCGGGCGGCCCACTCACCACTCACCACTCACCACTTGCTTTTAACACGCTAGCCACCCCGCGTGGCGGACAATACCAACTGGTTTTGCCCGATGGTAGTAAGGTATGGCTGAATGCGGTTTCATCGATCACGTACCCAGCCAGCTTCACCGGCACAGAAAGAAGAGTGGAAATAACCGGCGAGGCCTACTTTGAAGTTACTCATAATAAAAAAATGCCTTTTGTGGTAACAGCAAATGGCACAAATGTAACGGTGCTTGGTACTCACTTCAACGTAAACGCTTATGCCTATGAAAATGCCCGGCGGGTTACCCTGTTGGAAGGATCGGTAAAAGTGAGTCAATCGGCAATCGGTCCCGCCTCAAAGCGGGAGCAATCGGCAAATAATGCAGAGCGTTCAGTTGTCCTAAGACCAGGCGAGCAGGCTGTAATGGCGGT
Organism: Niastella sp. OAS944; assembly: GCA_024809215.1. Lineage (GTDB taxonomy): Bacteria > Bacteroidota > Bacteroidia > Chitinophagales > Chitinophagaceae > Niastella. Next base: position 488,638 of record JANUBW010000006.1, read on the forward strand.
GGGCCATTCACCATTGACCATTGACCATTCACCAGACTTGGAACAAGCGGTAGCCTGGAAGAACGGCAAATTCAGCTTTGGTGAAACGGCCGATATACATAGTGTAATGAACCAGGTGGCCGACTGGTATAATGTGAATGTGGTTTATAAAGGCGCCACCAATAAACATATAAGTGGTACCATATCGCGCAATGTAAACCTGGGCCTGCTGTTACAATTGCTTAAAACAACCGGTGTGGCCGATTTTAATGTGGAAGGGAAAACGGTTGAAGTAATAATGAACTAGACAATTACCTAAAAACAAAAACCGCCTCGTGGTGAGAGACGAAGCGGCGGATGTTTGGCTAATTGAGATATACAATCAGCACAGACTGTAATTATTAACCAAAACACAAACAAAGCTATGCATTTTTTGGCTGTTGTTAGCCGGAGGCATGCCCCCGGCAGAAAGATCATTCAAACACTGCTATTTATGAAGTTGACTGCGTTCTTACTCGTGGTGGCCTGTTTACAGGTGGGTGCAAATGGAATAGCGCAAACGATCACTATTTCCGAGAAGAATGTGCCTTTGCAAAAAGTATTTAAACAAATACAAAAACAGGTAGCCTGCGACTTTGTATACAGTCCCGAAGTACTGCAAAATGCAGGCGCTGTAACAGTAGATGTTCACAATGCTTCGCTCGATCAGGTACTACGGCTTTGCCTGAAAGACAAACCGCTTACTTATGTGATCTTCGGAAAAACCATTGTCATCAGTCCTAAAGCGCCGGAGCCTCCCCGTAAGCCTGCGCCTGCGGGGGTAACTATTTTTAACGATCCCATAAAGGGGATGGTGCTTGATAGTAAAGGCGCTCCGGTTCCCAATGCATCTGTTGTTGTAATATGGTCTAAAGCCGATGCCACCGGCGTTACGCACCCCACCCAAGGAACACAAACAAATATGCAGGGCGAGTTTACACTGCCGCTTTTTTCGGGCCAGGTAACCCTGTCGGTTTCATCAGTAGGTTATTCAACCAAAGAAATGGTCATCAACGATCAAACGAGAAACCTGCGTATTACTTTGTCTATTGAAGAAACCAAACTCGACGAACTGGTGATCACCGGTTATTCAACCAAAAGAGTTAGAGAAATAACCGGTTCTGTACAAACCCTTAGCGGCAACGATCTGCGGAGCGGTATTTCAACCGCCAACACCCTTGCCATGTTGAAAGGCAAAATAGGTGGGTTATATATAAATAAAAGTTCCAGCAGTGCGGGTAGCGTGGCTAACCGCGGCCAGGTGATCATGCGTGGCCAGGCCAGTTTGCCCGATCCCAACAATGCCAATTTCGGTCCATTGATTGTGCTCGATGGCGTTATTACCACAGCCTCCAACTTACAGGATATTGTTGACGCCAGCGATGTTGAAAGCATCACTTTATTAAAAGATGCAGCTTCTACCGCCATTTATGGTTCAAGAGCTGCGCAGGGTGTTATAGTAGTTACTACCCGTCGTGGAGCAGTAGGTAAATTGTCGGTAAACCTGGCCATGAGTCATGGCAAAGTGCAGAACAACCGGCTTGTGGGCTACATGAATACACCGCAGCTGATTGATCATATGACCAAATACATGCAGGCCCTGTACAACGCTACGCCCACCCTGCAAACAACTTATGGCAGCTTCGATAACTATTATAAAACCACCCGCATCTTTACCGACGATGAAGCCAATACAAACTACGACTGGTCGAACGATGCGCTGTTCCCCGATGGCCGCCAAAGCAATATCAATCTCTCACTTGCCAGCGGAACCGATAAAACAAAATTCTACGGATCGGTAAACTGGCTTAAACAGGATGGCACACTGCTCGATGATAACCTTAACCGGAAGAACATTCGTTTTAATATTGATCAGAAGATAAATAATAAATTATCTGTAAGCATCAATGCGAATGCCCTTCTCGATAAATACACTTCTTCAAGCGGCGAAAACCAGTCGTATGTTATCCTGCCATTTGTAAGTCCGTATAAAGCCGACGGACAATTGGCCGATTCTATCCCCAACTATACTTACAGAGCAGCGGGAACACGTTCACAAAGCTGGTACAGCAATCCTTTGTACCATCATGAATGGAACACAACCATTACCCAACGGCACAGTTACCTGGGTACCGGTGTAATTAAATATGCAGTTACACCCTGGTTGTCGTTGCAAAGCACAAACACCTTTAACTACGTTTATAATAATGTGAACACGTATCGCGATCCCCGAACTTATCGCGGTAAATACAACGGGCCGGCCAGCAGTCCGTTTTATATGAATGGGGAATTGTTCCTTACCGATACAAAGAACACGTATTATCTTACTTCAAACCTTATCACCTTCAATAAACAATTTGGCAATCACCAGGTGTCGGCACTGGCAGGGCAGGAGTATAGTAAGACCCATGCTGAAACAATAATCACTTCAGGTTATAATACGCCGTATCCCGGCGAACGGAACCTGGGCGCCTTTACCAATTACGGTAATGGCCCAAATACGTGGATCTATTTAAGAAGCGGATCGGTTTTGCCGCAAACCACCCCACCCGCAATTGACAAAGCTTCGTTCTCATTGTTCTCCGAACTCAATGATAATTATAAAGGCAAATATTTTGGTTCGTTGTCGCTACGCCGCGATGCAAGTACCAACTTTGGCCGGTTGAAGCGCTATGGTAATTTTTATTCATTGAGTGGCGCATGGCTTATCAGCAAAGAAAGTTTCATGAACACCGTACGTCCCATTAGCAACCTGAAACTGCGTGCCTCTTATGGAACGTCGGGCCGCGAAGCAGGCGCCGATAACCTCAACTTTACGGTATACCAGGAAAGCATCAGTTACGGTTATAATACGGCTACCACAACCGGCGCCGCTATTCAACGCCTGGCCAATGACGAAATAACCTGGGAAACAACCTACACCACTGATATTGGTTTGGACCTTGGCTTATGGAAACGGATAAATTTGACTATTGACTTGTATAACCGACGTAGCTCCGGCTTGTTACAAAATACTATTTTGCCGAGCTACCAGGGTTCATTGTCGCAGATAAGAAATGTGGGCGAACTCACTAACAGGGGCATCGATCTGCAATTGAGCTCGGTAAATATTCAGTCGCGCGCTTTCACCTGGACTACCGACTTCAATATCAGCTTCAATAAAAACAAACTCACAAAAATTTATGGTGATTCGCTGATAGATGCGTATACAAATTCTTATTACCGTTACAAAGGCGAAGATGTAAACTCACTGCGCGCCATTACGTATGCAGGTGTGAACCCCGATAATGGACGCCCCCTGTTTGAGCGGGTGCTGGCCGATAAAAGCGTAGTACTGGTTGACAGTATTCCCCTGGTAAAACAAGATGGGTTACGCAGTTACAGGAATGTAGGCTCGGCCACGCCCAAATTCTTTGGTGGTATTACCAATACGTTCAGCTATAAGAATATTACTTTAAGTGTGCTGTTTAATTTTGTGTATGGCAATAAGATCTTCAATAACGCCCTGCGCAATTTTATTTCACCCGATACGTGGACTTTTGGTCAAAACACGGTGCAGCCCGATAAAGCGGTCCGTTTGTGGCAGGGGCCTGGCGATACCAAAGCAAACTACCCCAACTATTACGAGATAGATGCGCGGGGAAGCACCTGGGGAACAAGAGGTGCCACCAACCTGAACTCTTCATTGATTTACCAGGATGCCAGCTACATTCGCCTGCGTAATGCACGCTTGGGCTACGAATTGCCAACTAACCTGGTAAGCAAAGTGAAAGTACGTTCGGTGAATGTATATGTGAGTGCCGATAATGTGTTTGTGATCAAGAGCAAGGATCTGTATGCGGCCGATCCCGAAGGCGCACAGGTTGGTACCAGCACAGCAAACTCCTATGGCGGTACAGGAATTTACAGCGCGCAGCCGCGCCGGTTCATGGCGGGGGTAAACGTAGGGTTTTAATTGAAAAATCAACAACATGCCAAACACAACAAACTATATAAAAGGAACTGTTATCTTTCTTACCTGGGCATTGCTGGGGGCCTGCAACAAAAAGCTCGATGAAATAAAACCCCATAATGTGTTGTTCGAAGATCAGCAATTTGGTACACCGGCTGGTTATACAAAAGCAACCATTGCCAATTACAACAGTTTAACCACGTCGGGTGCCACCGGCGGTTATGATTACAACTGGTTTAACTTAAGCGAATTCAGGGGCAACAACGTTCGTACAATAGATAATACCAGCTCCGCGAACCTGACAGCTTCGCAAGATGTGGACGCTTTTAATTTCACTAACTCCAGTTCAAAGGATTTTGGCCGTTCCGATGCATTCTGGAAAGCATCGTACAAAGCGCTGTTGGGCATCAATATCGTGTTAAAGCATATAAATGATACCGAATCTGACAGTACTATATTGCAGGCAAAAGCAGAGAACCTGTTCCTGCGGGCCGTGGTGTACTTTAATCTTATTCGGTTGTATGGCCGGCCTTATTATCAATCGCCAACCAGTAATTTGGGTGTTTCATTGATCCTGAAGCCCATTGAGACCGCGGCCGATAAACCAACAAGAGCAACGGTAGAGGAAACCTACCAGCAGATAATTTCCGATTTAACAGAGTCGATAAAGAATTTTCGCTATACCAAGGTAAACAGCTTTGCCAGCAAGTATGCGGCCTATGCCTTGCTCTCGAGGGTATACCTTTATATGAGCGGGCCGTTTGCACAACCCAACACGCAATATGCGCAGCTGGCTGCCCAATATGCCGATTCGGTTATTGTAAACGGCGGTTACTCCTTGTTACAGGGAGCGACATATACTGCCTATTATAACAACAGCAACCAGGCCAATGCCGAAACCATTTGGGCGGTGAACCACGACAATATAGTTACCAGTCTGCCAACTCTGCTGTATCAGCCAACCGGGCAATATACAGGTAGTTCAAGCTATTCAACGGGGCAGGTTAAACCATCACCCGATCTGTTGAGTTTAATGAGCGCTGCCGATCTGCGGTTAAGCTTTTACGTAAAAGATAAATATCCCGGTAATAATACCGATACGTTGAGCTGCCGAAAATACATGTATAAATACACGGCGGTGTATACCAGCAATGCACCCATTCATTACCTGCGCCTGGCCGAAATGTACCTGAACAGGGCAGAGGCCAGAGTAAAAGCAGGAGATAACGGCGGTGCGTTGAGCGATGTGAATATCATCAGGCAACGGGCCGGTTTACTGCCTGCATTAGGGTTGAGCGGCCAGGCATTGTTTGATGAAATACTTACACAACGCCGCCTGGAACTGGCATTTGAAGGCCATAACAGTTACGATTATTTCCGTAACGGTTTGCCAATGGTACGCAGTTACAGCTCGTTCAATTCGGCGCCTTTGACCATTAGCCCAACCGACCCCAAAGTAGTGTTGCGCATTTCAGACGATATATTGATAGAAAACGGAAATATTACTCAAAACAACCAATAACCATTATTGTTATGATGTTACAAAAAAGAATTATAGCACTGAGCCTGGCAGCAACTTCGTTGCTGCAGGCCCGGGCGCAAACAAAGCCCGGGGAGTTTGTAGTGAACGGCAAATACAGCGGCCCTGCCGTTGATGTAGTATACTTTGGTTACACTAATGATAACGATCAGCAGGTAAAGGACAGCAGCGTATTAAAAAACGGCGCATTTACTTTTAAAGGGTCAGTTAGCGAACCTCGCATGGGCTATCTATACCCCAAAGCGTCGGGTAACGCCCGCAGCAGCGCCCAGTTTTTTTTAGAGCCACAAAAGACCATTACGGTTAAAATAAACGGCGATTTCAATAAACCTGTAGTAACCGGTTCGGCCACACAAAAAGAATATGAACAGTTACAGGCCGAGCAGGAACCTATCAGAAAACAGATGGAGCCATTATCGGCACAATACAGTGTGGCTACAAAGGCATACAACGATGCGAAAAAGAACAATGCACCCGAAAATGAACTCGATACGCTCAAGTACAGGGCGGCGGCCATCCATGATCTGTTCACACCATATAATGAACGCATGAAGGCCTGTACCCTCCGGTTCTTTGAAAAACATCCGGCATCCGTTGTAACAGCGTTCTATTTGCGCTTTTATGTTACCAGCCTGTCGCTCGATTCATTAAAACTGTTTTATAACCGCCTGGGTAAAACGCAGCAAACAGGTTATGGAAAACTGCTGGCCAGTGAAATAGCCAAACTGGAAGGCGGTTCGCCCGGCAGCATGGCAAAGAATTTTACCACAACCGATATCAACGGCAAACAGTTAAGTCTGACCGATTTTAAAGGCCGTTACGTGCTGGTTGATTTTTGGGCCAGCTGGTGTGTGCCTTGCCGTAAAGGCAACCCACACCTGAAAGAACTGTATGCGATGTACAAACCCAAAGGTTTGGAGATCATTGGCATCTCCGACGACGATCGCGATCACGATGCCTGGCGCAAAGCCGTTGAAAAAGACGGGCTTCCCTGGCGGCATGTTTTGCGTGGTATGAAATTCGATCCCGTAAAAGGGTACGACCGCACCAATGATATCAGCGATCTGTTTGGTGTTCATTCACTGCCTACACAAATACTCATTGACCCAACCGGTAAGATCATTGGCCGTTACGATGAGGGGGCTGCTTCTGTTAAAGCAATGGATACAAAGCTGGCTGAAGTGTTCAAAGATGTAGCACTGATAAAATTCAACGGTACTACCGACCCGGCATTTAATGGCGAGGAGATCGTTATTTACAACCGTGCAATAGGCGTTTACGATTCTGTTACCGTACAAAACGGCCAATTCACCATTACCGCACCCTTTAAAGAACCCAACCGCTATATGTTTTATAGCAAGGCTGAGGCAAAGAAAAAGAAAGGCTACAGCCCCTGGGGCATTCTGATAACAAAAGCCGGTGATGTGAATTTGAAAATGGCCATGGATAGCATACAGGCAACCGTTGTAAACGGTGCGCCCGAAAATGAGTTGTACAATTCCTATGCTGCAGCCAGCAATGAAGCCATGAAAAAGATCATGAGTAAGCTGAGTGAAAAGTATGGAGCCGATTTCGTGAACAGTCCTGATGCAAAAGATCCACGGTATAAAGAGCTGGTAGCCGATTACCAGGCATTGGCAAAAGAAAATCAACCTGCAGATCAGGCACGGCTTGAGCAGTTTATTTCAACCAATAAAAACTCATTCGCAGCTTTGTACGTGTTATCTGTTTCTGCCAATGGTCTCGATGCGGCAAAACTTGAATCAATGTACGAGTTGCTTGGCGCCGGTTATAAAACCACCAGTTTTGGCCAACGCCTTGCCGATAAAATTCAGTCGGCGAAAATAACTGCTATAGGAAAAACTGCGCCGGAGTTTCAACAACCCGATACGCTGGGGAATATGGTAAAACTGTCTGACTTCCGTGGTAAATACGTGCTGGTTGACTTTTGGGCAAGCTGGTGCGGGCCCTGCCGCCAGGAAAACCCACACGTGGTTAAGGCATTTACCCAATACAAAGACAAAGGTTTTACCGTGCTGGGCATTTCGCTCGATAAGGAAGATAAAAAAGACGCCTGGCTTGGAGCTATTCACAAAGACGGTCTTACCTGGACACACGTTTCTGATCTTAAATTCTGGGACAATGCGGTGGCAAAGCTGTATGGCATCAACGCCATTCCGCAGAATTTTTTGTTAGATCCCAAAGGCACCATCATCGCCACCAACGTTCGCGGTGAAGAATTGAACAAAAAACTGGCAGAAATTTTTAAAATGTAAAAAAATAGCCGGAATATAAGGTGGGCCACCCTCGAAAGCGACGCGATCGAGGGTGGCCCACCTTTTTTATTGCCTGGGTGGAAAAAAACTTAACTTTATAAAAGTTTTTAATGCCGGGGTTCTTTTACTATACTTGCCATTCCTATGCTACTGTTTGTGAAATCTGTTACCAGAAAACTGGTTGTACTGCCTGTTTGTATTTTTTTTGTTGTTCTTTTACAGGCACAACAATCAATACCTTATCATTTTGCTCACCTCGATTTTAATCAGGGACTTTCCAACAACCAAATAAATTGCATTTTCAAAGGGACCAAAGGATTTATGTGGTTTGGTACTATGAGCGGACTGAACCGTTTCGATGGTTATACAATAAGATCTTTTCGCCATTCTATTCAGGATACTACTTCTCTTATAGATGATTATATTTCAAAGATCGTAGCAGGCCCTTTCAACCAATTATGGATCGAAACCCGCTTAGGTTTCAATATTTACGATCCTGCTACGGAAAAATTTGATCGGGCAGCTCCCAAATATTTACAAAAGCTGGGCATGCCCGGGTATGATCTTACCGATATAGTTCCCCTGGACAAAGGCTTTTTATTCGTTTACCGCGACCAGGGTATTTTCTATTTCGAAGAAAACAAACCGGTGATACCTGTCATCAATAACACCAGCCGCGAGGTGAATGTGATTGCCGATGTGAAAGCAGATTCGAATAGCAATTTTTGGGTGGTTTATTGTAATGGGTTAATGGAGCAATATGATGGCAGGTCGAAGAAAGCCATCAGTCGCAGCAATTTGGTACAAATAAAACAAGGCGTAAATAAACACCTGTACCAGCTGTACATCGATTCGCAAAACGAATTATGGGTGTATGGCAGCGGCATCGTTAATGGGGTTTACCGCTTTAACCCTGCCGGTTATTCGCTGCAGCAAATAGCGAATAATGAAGGCCTGGCTATTCTCAGCAGCAACACCATTGAAAGCATAGTACAGGATAATAAAGGGCTGATGTGGATCGCTACCGATCATGGCGGCATTAACCTTCTTGACAAAAACACTATGAAGGTGCAGGTGCTGCTGAACGATGCCGCCAACAGCGGCAGTTTGGCCCAAAACAGTTTAACTGATCTGTACAAAGATGATCTGGGTATTATATGGGTAGGAACGTTTAAGCAGGGCATCAACTATTATCACGAAAGCATTATTCAATTCCCAATATACCGCCACGATGTTACCAATAATGCCACATTGCCCTATAATGATGTGAACAGGTTTGTAGAAGATGCGAAAGGGAATTTATGGATTGGCACCAATGGGGGCGGACTTATTTATTTCAACCGCGCAAATAATACGTTTAAACAATACCGGCATAACCCGGCCAGCGACAACAGCCTGGCCAATGATGTTATTGTAAGCCTGTTTATTGACCATGCCAATGTTTTATGGATCGGTACTTATTTTGGCGGTCTTGATAGTTACGATGGCCGGTCGTTTACCCATCATAGGCATAATGAAAAAGACAGCAACAGTATTGCTGATAACCGGGTTTGGGAAATTTATGAAGACCATAATAAAAACTTATGGGTAGGAACGTTGGGGTACGGAATGGAAAAATACGATCGCGCCGGCAACCGGTTCATTCATTTCAAACCAATGGCGCCCAACTCGGTGCATATGGATTATATAGCAGCCATTGAGGAAGATAAACAGGGCAATTTATGGGTAGGTACTTCTTATGGCATAGATGTACGCGATAAAAATACCGGTGTATTTAATCAGCTGCTGGGCCGCGAAACAAAACTCAGCAATGACAATGTCATAAGCATATGTAACGACAGCCGTGGTTATACCTGGGTGGGTACGCGCGATGGGTTGAATATTTACAACCCGCAAACAAAAACCTTTCAGGTTTTCAGAAAAGAAGAAGGCCTGCCCGACAATACGATCCTGAATATTGTGGAAGACAATGCGCATGACCTGTGGATCAGTACGCCCAATGGCATCAGCCGTGTAAGCTGTTTCGGTACATTGAAAACAGGTATTTGCATCAATTGCGTCAACTACGACCGCCTCGACGGGTTGCAGGGCAAAGAGTTCAATGAAAATGCAGCTTTAAAAACAAGGAATGGTGAAATTGTTTTTGGCGGCCCTAATGGGTTCAACCTGTTCAACCCGGCAAATTTAAAATTCAGGACACCCGCGCCCCGGGTAGTGCTTACCGGTTTACAGGTGTTTAACCAGCACATTGCACCCGGCGATAAGCTCAACAGCCAGGTGATACTGCAAAAGGCAATTGCAGAAACGGAAGACATCAGGCTGCGTTATGATGAAAATATTTTCTCTATTGAATTTGCAGCGCTTGGGTATACCAATTCACAAAAGATAAAATACGCCTACCGCCTTGGAGGATTTAATAAGAACTGGCTGATCACCGATGGAAGTACACGCAAAGTGACTTACACCAACCTGGACCCCGGTACGTATACTTTTTATGTAAAAGCATCGAACGATCAGGGTGTTTGGAACGAACAACCTTTAGCCGTAAAGATCATTGTGATGGCCCCGTTCTGGCGTACGCCGCTGGCCTATTTCATATATGTATTAGCGGGGTTGGCTATCCTCTTCTTTGCGCGGCGGGTGGTTATTCAACAAGCAAAAATGCGTTTTGCATTGGAGCAGGCCCGCGAGCTCGACCTTATGAAGACCCGTTTTTTTACCAATGTGAGCCATGAATTTCGCACCCCGCTTTCGCTTATACTTACCCCGCTTGAGCGAATGATAGCAGCGGCAGAAGAACCGGCGCGCCGTTCGCAATACCAGTTAATTCATCGCAATGCCCGCCGTTTGTTGAACCTGGTAAATCAACTACTTGATTTTCGCAGAATGGAAGTGAATGAGCTGAAGCTGCATGCCACCGACGGCGATATTGTTCAGTTCATTGAAGAAGCCGCCGGCTCGTTTACCGATATCGCCGAAAAGAAACAGATCAAATTCTCGTATTCCGCTACTTTAAAAAGCCTGTACGCCCATTTCGACCACGATAAACTTGAACGCATTATCTTCAACCTGCTTTCCAATGCCTTTAAGTTTACGGGCGAAAAAGGACAGGTGGCCGTTGAGGTAGGCACTACCACAAGTGAGGCAGGCACCGCACTTGAAATAAAGATCCGCGACACCGGTATTGGGATCCCGTACAACCGGCACGACAAGATCTTTGAACGGTTCTTTCAGCACGATTTACCGGGCACAATGGTGAACCAGGGAAGTGGTATTGGACTGGCTATCACCAGGGAGTTTATAAGCCTTATGGAGGGTGTTATTGTTGTGGAGAGTGAAGAGGGCAGGGGATCGGTGTTTACTGTAATACTGCCTGTTACAAAGGCTGTGCCTTGTATTGTACAGCCTGCCATACAGGAGGTGGCAGCCATAACGCCGGTAACAACCGGAAAAAAAGAACACACGATCCTGCTGGTCGAAGACAATGAAGATTTTCTGTTCTACCTAAAAGAGAATCTGCGCGAGTATTACAATATTGTTGACGCCGTGAATGGCAAAGAAGGCTGGCAAAAAACATTATCGGCACATCCCGACATTATCGTAAGTGATATAAGTATGCCTGTAATGAATGGGATAGAACTATGCGAAAAAATAAAACAGGACCCACGCACCAAACACATACCGGTGGTTTTGCTTACCGCGCTTACTTGCGAAGAGCAACAATTGCGCGGGCTTGAAACGGGCGCCGCCGATTACATAACCAAACCGTTCAATTTTGAAATACTGGTAAGTAAAATAAAGAACCTGTTGCGGCAGCAGCAATCGCTTAAACAGGCTTTTACCAAACAGGTGGCGGTAAAAACCACCGATATAAAGGTAGAAGACCCCAACCAGCGGTTTGTTCAGGAAGCGCTTGCTATAGTAGAACGCAATATTTCAAATGCCGATTTTTCGGTAGAGGAATTAAGCCGGGCATTATTACTGAGCCGGGCGGCAGTATATAAACGGCTGTTTGTGCTTACGGGGAAAACTCCGATAGAATTTATACGACAATTGCGTTTACAAAGAGCGGCACAATTATTGGAAAAGTCAAATATGACCGTTGCTGAGGTGGCGTATGAAACCGGCTTTAACAACCCTAAATATTTCTCCAAATACTTCAAGGCAGAATACGGAAAACTGCCCTCTGCTTTTCAGGCTGAGATAAAAAAAGGCTTAAGTTGACAAATTATACCCTTTAAAAATACATTTGATCACACCCCGTCAACATTTTGATACCCTCAATTATACGTTCCTGTACCATAGGTATATGATTTGACTATTAATTTCACACTCGCTCAATTGATACCATTCTACCGGCAAGTAAAAATACTAATATAATTCAGGCCCCGGCCTGTGAAGAGTGTATACGGGTAGTCCCAACGTCTTATTGGGAGGTACAGGAAACTAAGGATCACATTGTTCTGAAAACAAGCCGCCTGGTTGCAAACCGTTGGGGTAAATACGGGGGCGGTTTTGTTTTCAGACAATACTTTCTACAGGCAAACCATTAGCTCAATAATTTTTAGTAATAAATAACACGGTGTAACGTTAATGCACTGCAAGGCATAGCCGCAAAACTAATTATCGATTTTTAGGATTATGTTGAAAAGAGAGGCATCCCGCAATTCCGCGGGGTGCCTTTTTTATATTTAGGGCGGGTACCCTTGTCAAAGGGTGCTCGCCCTGCAGTGAAATAAAGGGGAGCCGCTCTGCAAGAGCGCTCCCCCTTAGCTTTATTTCCATGGATCGCTTTGTACCATTTTGGGGTTAGCGTTTAGCTCCGACTGTGGTATTGGAAAGTATTCATGTTTGGTTGGGTTATAGAATTGTTTTCCAACTTTGTCGCTATTCGTAATTTCCTGTTGTAACAAACCCCATCTTTTGAGGTCGTAAAATCGTAAACCTTCGCGGGCAAATTCCAGCATTCGCTGGTGTCTTATTTCCGCCATCATTTGCGTAGTGGAAAAACCTGCTGTTAAAGGACTTAATTGCGCCCGGCTGCGAATGGCATTAACATGCGTATACGCTGCGGCCGGCCGTTGCTGCATGGTGATGGCTTCGGCCAGCATTAACAGCACATCGGCATACCGCATGGCCCTTTCGTTGTTGCTGGAGGTGTAGCTGCCCCCGTTGGCGCCGGTTAGCTCATTGGCCTGCCAGTAGTTCTGGTATTTCTTGTACATTGATTTATAGCCAAATTGCAATGCGAACCCTGTGAATGGTTTGGTATAAAAAGTAGCGCCCGGGTAATTCCATACCAGCGTAGCGTACATGCGCGGGTCAAAATCATTACTAACGGTCTTTTCTACCTGAAATTCATTAAAGAGTTTGTCGGTGGGGCTCACTTCAAACCAACCTGCCACCTCCGATGGTGCAAATTCCTGTGCGGTAGTAACACCCAGGCTTTCATTGGTATTTTCGCCGGCCCAGGGGTTGGTGCCGCCTACATCGCTCAACTGTATTTCAAAAACCGACTCCTGGTTGTTTTCTTTTTCTTTGGCCGACATAAAGTTATCGCCATAATCGGTCATCAACTGGTAATTGAACGGCGCCTGTGTTAATTGTAACAGCGTTGCCTCGGCCTTTGCATAATCTTTGGTATACAAATAAGCTTTTCCCCAATACGCTATGGCTGCGCCCCTGGTGGCACGCCCAACCCATTTTTTCTCATAAGAAAGAGGCAGGTCTGCCTGGGATTCCTGAAAATCCTGGATGATCTGCTTCCAAACATCTGCTTCCGGCGATTTGGGCACAAAATAATCATCTGTTGCTTTGGGCAACGTGTTGCGCAATGGCACATCGCCAAAATTGGTAACCAGGGTGAAATAGTTCAGTCCACGCAGGAACTTTGCTTCAGCTATATAGCCTTTTTTTGCCTGGTCGCTCAGCGAGGTTACTTTATCGATGTTCTCCAGTATCTGGTTCGCTCTGAAGATGGCGCGATAGGCAATGTTCCATAAGTTGGTGGCCGCCGAATTATCGGGGGTATTGGTATAGGTAGAAAGCTGGTATAAATACGAAACATCATTGCGGATAAAGAAATCATCGCCCCGGCCGTTTGAGAGTTCAACCCCACGTACGCCCCATAAGCCGCCATCTACATTTTTAAGCAGGCCATACGTTGCGCCTAGTGCGCTTTGTACATCGGCTTCTGTTTTCCAGTAGGTATCTGTGGTAATGTTATTTGGGTTGGTTAATTCAAGGTTCTTTTTCGAACAGCTTACCAGCAACAATAATATGGTTGTATGAATAATGATCTTTTTCATTTGGCTTACATTTTTTCATTGAATAAAAAACACCGTTACAGCGACAATTGAATACCTACCGACAATGTGCGGGCAATAGGGTAGGCTACGTGACCATAATCAACACCACGGTCAAGAATACTGCCTGAACGTCCAATATCCGGATTGAACCCACTATAGTTGGTAATGGTAAATAAGTTGTCGGCGCTGAAATAAGCCCGTAGCGAAGTGATCTTTAATTTCTGTACCAGTGTTTCGGGTATGGTATAACCTATTTGTAACGTGCGCATCCGCAGGTAAGAGCCGTTTTCAAGAAACCGGCTTGAGGTTTGTGCATTAAAGTTTGGATCGTCGATAACGGCACGGGGTATGTTAGAATGGTTTTGCGGTGTCCAGGCATTGAGTGTAGCCCTGCTGTAATTGATCTCCAGGTTCATGCCTTCCATATCCTGACGTAAGCCATTGTAGATCTTGTTACCCGATGTGCCCTGCAGGTACATATTGATGTCGAAGTGGTAGGCATTGGCTTTTATTCCGAAACCATAGTCGAAGTTAGGGAAGGGACTGCCACCATCTACACGATCGGTATTACTTATCATACCGTCGCCATTGGCGTCGAGGAATTTTATATCGCCGGGCATGGCTGCAGGCTGTATTTTCTTTCCGTTCTTATCAACATAGGCATCTACTTCCTGCTGGCTTTGAAAAATACCTAATGCTTTTATCAAATAGAAGCCGCTTACTTCACCACCGGCCTGGGTAAGGGTGGTTTGTGCGCCGTGGTGCGTTGGCTGGCCACCAAAGATCTGTTGCGTACCAGTGCCCAGTTTTAATACTTTATTCTTTACTGCGGTAAACGTGCCATATACTGAATAGTTAATTTTACCCAGCGAATTGCTGTAATTCAAACCCAGCTCAAGCCCTTTATTTTGCAGGGTGCCGGCATTTACAGTAGGGCTTGTAGCGGAGCCGGCAGAGCCCGGTACCGGTACTTCAAGTAATACGTCGGTTGTTTTCTTTATGAAATAGTCTGCTGTAATATTCAGGCTGTTGTTGAACAAACCGGCGTCGATGCCTACATTATATGTTTCCGTATTTTCCCATTTAATATCGGGCGAAGCGAACGCAGTTTGAATGGCGCCAAACCATTTTTGCTGGTCTTCACCGGTCACATAATTTATATTGGAAGCAATGGCTGCGCTGTACATATAATCGGGGATCTCCTGGTTACCCAAAACACCAAAGCTGCCCCTGAGCTTTAATGTTGACAATACTTTGGGGGCGTTTTTAAAGAATGATTCGTTCGAGATGTTCCAGCCCAATGCTACTGATGGAAAATTACCAAAACGGTTGGCCCGGCCAAAGCGCGATGAACCATCGCGTCTGAAGCTGGCCGTTAACAGATAACGGTTATCGTATGAATATATAACGCGACCGAGTAAGGATAAAAGCACATTCTCTGTGCGGTTGCCGTTTACCGTAGCAGTGCCGGAACCAACATCAAGCACCTGCAGGCCATCGGGTAAATTGGTTTTGGCGGCATTCCAGTAATAATATTTATATCGTTGATAGGCATAACCGGCCAGCGCCTGCACGGAGTGTTTACCAAAATCGTGGTTATAATGCAGGGTGTTTTCCAGTTGTGCCAGCAGATCGCGGGTTTTGGCCTGGCTCAGGTCGTTGGTGGTATGAGAAAACAGCCCCCCTGTTTTGTGCCGCTTATAATAATCATTGGTTTCGCTGAACGATCCGGTATAACCCAGGTTAAATTTATATTTCAGCGAAGGCAGAATGGTAACTTCTGCATATGCATTGGCCAGTAACGAGGTGAGCTCATACGTAATGCTTTCGAGGTTCAGTTGCGCTACCGGATTGGCTACGTTTACCACAGAGCCATAGGCGCCGCCATAACCGCCAATGGCAGATGTATCATATATATCAAACACCGGTATCATTTTTACCGCAGAACCAACAGGATTACCACCTTGTCCGCCCCAGCCACCGGGCATCCTGGTGAACTTTTCGCGGCTAAGTATTATAGTTTCGCCAACCTTCAACCTGCCCAATGTGGTTTCTGATTTGGCGCGCATGCCATAGCGTTTATAACCGGTGATATCAACAATACCCTGTTGGTCGTTGTATTCGCCCGAAATACTGTACCGGCTGTTTTGAGTGCCACCGCCGGCCGATAAGTTATATTGCTGCATGGTTGCGCTTCTAAAAATAGCGTCCTGCCAGTCGGTACCAGCGCCCAGTTGTGAAGGATTGGCCGCCATGGGTAAGCGGGCCAGTTTAGCCGCATCGTGCGCTGCATTGCTTACATTAGCCCATTCTTCGGCATTAAGTACATCGTATTTCTTAGCCAGCTTTTGAACACCCAGGTTGGTGTTAAACGTTATGATGGGTTTACCGGGTTTTCCGGTTTTGGTGGTAATGAGCACTACGCCATTGGCTGCGCGGCTACCATATATGGAGGCGGCAGAAGCGTCTTTCAGTACATCAATTGATTCAATGTCGGCTGGTGAAATATTATTGATACCTCCTACCTGTACGCCGTCTACAATGTATAACGGATTTTGCGTTCTCATGGTTCCCACACCTCTTACGAGTATACGTGTTCCGCTGCCGGGGTCGCCGCCAGCCGATTCAATGGTAACACCAGGCATTTTTCCCTGCATGGCGCGGCTTACGTTAATAATGCCTTCAGATTTCAGGTCACTGCCTTTTAATGAAGACACGGCGCCTGTAAGGTCCTTTTTACGCACTGTACCATAGCCTATCACCACCACTTCATTGAGGTTCGAAACAAGGCGGTTCATTGTAATGGAAAGGGTATTGGCATCGCCCACTGCTACTTCAACCGTTGTGTATTCGGTAGAGGTGATTTGCAAGCGGTCGCCGGGTGATGCGGTAATGGTAAAGGCGCCGTTCTCATCGGTACTGGTACCGGTTTTTTTACCTTTAATAATGATGGAAGCGTTGGTTACCGGATCATTTGTTTTGGCATCGGTAATTTTACCGGAAATTGTTTTTTGCTGTGCCGTGGCAATCAGTGAAGAAGAAATAAATAGGAATAGAAATGTTGCCAACCGGCAGATGGAAAGCTGTCGTTGTTTTCTCATATGTTCTCGTATTTTGGAAACAGTAATCGTTAAGTGTAAATGTAACAATAACAAATTTACCGGGTTGTGGCGAGCTGTAGATGGACTATTGTTTTCTTTAGATGGATTTTTTTATTATATGACATGGGTGTATTGCGAATTTGCCATCCATATCTCTTTTCCAGGTCTGCCAACGCTGGTTTTGACTTCCAAAACTCTTTTTCTGAGTTGCCCAGAGCAATATGTGAGCTGCCTAACTCTTTTTCTGAGTTGCCCAACGCAGGTTTTGCTTTTCATAACTCATTTTTGAATGTCCCAGAGCATTATGTGAATTGCCCAACTCATTTTCCGGGTTCGCCAGCGCAATATATGAGCTGCCCAACTCTTTTTCTGAGTTGCCAACGCATTTTTTGCTTCCCATAACTCATTTTCTACTCCCCGGAGCAATATGTGGGTTGCCCAACTCATTTTCTGCTTTGCCCGACGCAGGTTTTGACTTCCATAACTCTTTTTCTGGCTTCTCCAACACAATATGTGTGTTCTCCAACTCATTTTCACGGTTCCCTAACTCAATTTAATACCTCACCAGGTTTGTTTTTGCTTTCACAACTCAGGTTCATGCCTCCCTTAATTAGTTTTGTGGCGCCAAAAGTTATTTTTGGCGTCAGCAACTTGTTTTTGACCGTCCCCGAATAATTGAAGGCCATCATCAAACGATTTAAAGCTATCACCAATCAACTTTAGGTGACCATTAATCAAAATAGGGCGTGCATGAATCAGGTTTAGGCGTCCACAACTCAAGTTTACCCATGCATGAAGTTAGTATTGAGGTAAACCAGCTCTGTGAACGCTGAAAGTAAGTTAGTGAAGGTAAAAAATGAGTTATTGTAAGTTGAAAATAACCTGGGGAAGGTGAAAACAAACTTTGTGGAGGTCAAAACTAAGTTGGTGGCGTGAAAAAATAACTTATGAAGTCAAGCATTTCGCAAAACCTTTCAAATAATGAGTTGGGGTAAGCTTCAACCTGAACAAAGCTTTCAAAAAATGAATCAGTGGAGGCAATAACCTTAACGGGCCTGTCAAATAATGAGTTGGAGGAAGGGGTAGGATATAAATTGATATCAATCAACTAATTATTAATTCACTTAGTTCATATAATTTGGAAGTGTCTAATTCTTTGTGTAAATAAAATATAAGTAACTGTATTAGAGAGATTAATCCCCCGGGCAGGTGAAGCGAAGTGAGGCGGAGCGTA
>JANUBW010000007.1 GCA_024809215.1 Niastella sp. OAS944
GCCCTTAACAGGCTGACATAAAGCCGCCTTAGAACTTCAAAATTATAGAAAAATAATTAATAGCAGACTTTCAAACTAACACAGAATCTGTTAACCTGTTAACTCGTCAACTAAGAATATATATGCTCAATAGAATCTCTATACTTCTCCATCACCACCTTACGCTTAAGGCTCAACTTCGGCGTCATTTCACCTGTTTCAATGCTCCACTCCTGGGGCAGCAATTCAAACCTTTTTATTTGCTCAACGTGGTTGAAGAATTTATTATAGCTGTCGATGAGTTCGCGGAACAATTCTAGCACTTTGGGTTCTTTTACCAACTGTTCGTTTGTCAGGTTGGCGATACCTTGTTTGCGTGCCCAGTCTTTCAAAGCAGGAAATGCCGGAATGATGAGTGCGCCTACAAATTTTCGTTCTGCACCCACCACCATGATCTGTTCTACATAAATTGATTCTTTCAGTTTGTTTTCTATAGGCAATGGCGCTACATATTTACCACCGCTGGTTTTGAACAGTTCTTTTTTGCGGTCGGTGATCTTCACGAATTTATTATCGATCATCATACCAATATCACCGGTATGGTACCATTCACCGCTCATGGTTTCCTGGGTAAGATCGGGGCGTTTATAATAACCCATCATAACGTTGGGGCCTTTGCAAAGGATCTCTCCGTCTTCGGCGATCTTAACTTCAACATCATCAATTAAGGGGCCTACGGTACCAAACTGCCGGTTGTGTTCTTCATAACGGTTAACACTGATCACCGGTGAGGTTTCGGTTAACCCATAACCTTCAAGCACGGGTATGCGCGCCGCTGTGAAAATGCGTATTAAGCGCACCTGGCAGGCAGCGCCGCCGCTTACAATACATTTGAGGTTATTGCCCAGGGCTTCGCGCCATTTGCTGAAGATAAGTTTGTTGGCCAGGGCCAGCTGCAGATTGTAGCTAAGGCCCTGCGATTTGTTGATCTCGTACCGGGTAGCCAGGTCGTGCGCCCAGTAGAATAATTTTCTTTTTACACCGGTTAGTTCAGCGCCTTTGGCCATTATGCGGTCGTACACTTTTTCGAGCAGGCGTGGCACGGTGGTGAACATATCGGGTTTTACTTCTTTCAGATTGTCGCCAATGGACTCCATACTTTCGGCATAGTAAATAGCGATGCCGCGGTACAGGTAGAAGTAGGAGATCATTCGCTCAAATATATGGTTCAGAGGCAAAAAGCTCAATGAACGCATATTGGGGAAGGCGGGTAAACAGGGATAGCAGGCCATCACATTGCTCAGGATGTTACGGTGCGACAGCATTACACCTTTTGGTGTTCCGGTTGTGCCTGAGGTGTAGATGATGGTGGCCAGGTCTTCATATTTTATTTGCGCCGATATGTTCTTCACTTTTTCCTCAGCCGCACTGTTTGCCAGGTTAAGCACTTCTTTCCAGTGACGGGCATTGGCCACATGTTCAAAGGTGTATATTTCCTGCAGGCAGGGAATCCGGTCTTTTACGCTTAATACTTTATGAAAAAGTTCTTCATCGTTTACGAATACGATCTTTACTTGGGCATCATTTAAAACAAATTCGAGGTCCTGTACATTGATGGTAGGGTAAATGGGGGTAAGAATGGCGCCGCATTGCTGAACGGCCAGGTCGAGCATGATCCATTCCGGCCGGTTCTTGCTCAAAATGGCAATTTTATCGCGCTGCTCGGCACTCATATCGCCGCATTTGATACCCAGGTTCAGTAAGCCTGCACTTAGTTTAGTTACGGTATTATTTACTTCTTCGGTGCTGTAGGTTCTCCATTTCCCATTTTCCTTGGCGGCCAGCATTTCGGGCAATGGCTTCCTTGTTAAATGGAACTGCAGGCAATCGAATAGACGTTTGGGTTCGGTCATAGATGTTGTTTTTTGATCCGGAGGGTCAGCAAGGGGAATATGGCAAACGAGGACTCCC
This sequence comes from Niastella sp. OAS944, assembly GCA_024809215.1. Taxonomy (GTDB): domain Bacteria; phylum Bacteroidota; class Bacteroidia; order Chitinophagales; family Chitinophagaceae; genus Niastella. The sequence continues at coordinate 1,951 of JANUBW010000007.1, forward strand.
GGATTTGCGTTAATTGAATTTAACGAATCTGCGCAAATAAAAAAAGCCCCGACGACACCGCCGGGGCCAATTGCTTATTTTACTGTTTGATAATATTGCCCCGATGGTACTTTAAATACCCGGTTGTGTTGAAAGTAATCAAACTTGTTGTAGTCTTCCTGGTGGGTTTTGGTCCAGTTTTCATATGCTGGCAGGTTGCCGGCAGTGCCAAAGATCCATTGGTTATAGGCATCGAACATACCCGATTTTAACAGTTGCTGCTGATATTCGAATAAACGAAAGGGCAGGCCTTTTGCATATTTTGTGAACCAGTCGAGAACGAATTTGGTGCGTACAGCCGATAACGTTTCGGGATTAACACCATTGGTGCCAATAAAGGTCGATTGCGATTTTATGTTGTCGAGGAACGCTTTTACAAATTCGTTTTTTGTATCCTGGTCTTTGGTCATGTTGGCGTCGTTGAACAACTTCTTGTACCCATCGAGCAAAACAGTTTTGATCTCTGCGGTGCGTTTTGAATAGCTTTCGAGGTTCACGAAGATCTCGCCATATACCAGCGCCCAAACTTTATCTGTAGTGAAATAATAATATTTGGCGGCGTTGTAATAGTTGCCAGAATAGCCGGGGTCGCTTTCAATACCTTTTTCCCATTGTTTTATGGCATCGGAATAATTTTTCTTGCTCCAAAGCATTTCGCCATATTCGCTGTACAGGGTGCCGCTGTTGGGGAATTTTTTAAGGGCGGCCCGGTACATTTTTTCGCAATCCTTTACTTCTTCAATGGCTTTGTATATCATGCCCAGGATCTGAAAACTTTGCACATCGGCATCCTGGCGGTCGGGGAATTTTTTTGCTACTTCCAGTCCGTGAACGTAATCGCGGTTGAGGTAATAGGCGAATGCCAGGTCTTTTTGCAGGTCGAGGTTTTCGCTATTGTTTTGCAGCCCCCGGTTCAGCACAAGAACGGCGTTGGAATAGTCGCCCATACGCATATAATTTTTAGCCGTTTCCTGTACAGATTTTACGTCACCAGGCTCTGTTTGGGCCTGCGTCATGTTTACGGCAAACAATAAGCCTACAACTGGTAAAAGATGTTTCATACGGTTCAAAGATAAGGTTTGGAAGGGACTGGTAGGATGAAAGAACGTTAAAATGTTGGTTGGGAGGGTTCTCTTTTCAAAGGGAGTTGTTCAGTTCTGAGTACTTAGTTCTGAGTTCACATTTCACTGGGTTGCTGGTTTCAGGTTCCAAGTTCCAGGTTTCAGGTTTCAGGTTCGGGGCTCAAAATTGTTTGGTGGCATGCCGAACTTTTAGGCTAGCGCCAAAACAAAAGCCGGAGGCGCTACTCTAAGTAACAACCCTCCGGCCTCAGTTATATTTTCTTATTTATTACCCTTGTTAACTAGTATATCAGGTGCGTCAACAATCCATCACGCAGTTTAGGTTCAAACCAGGTGCTTTTGGGTGGCATTACATTACCGCTATCGGCAATATCAAACAATTGTTGAATGGTTACCGGGTGCAGGCTGAACGCTACGGCCATTTCTCCACTGTTCACTCTTTTTTCCAGTTCACCCAGTCCGCGAATACCACCTACGAAGTCGATGCGTTTGTCGGTACGTTGGTCTTTAATTCCTAAAATTGGGTCAAGGACCAGGTTACTCAAAATTGATACATCCAGAACGCCAATAGGGTCGTTGGTATATGTACCTTCTTTGGCAGTGAGTGTATACCACTGGCCTTTGAGGTACATACCAAACTGATGCAATTGGGCGGGCGCAACCGCAGTGGCTGCTTTTTCTATCGTAAATGAAGCGCCCAGTTTTTCGAGCAGTGCGGCTTCGGTAAGTCCGTTCAGGTCTTTAACCACCCGGTTATAATCCATAATGTACAACTGGTTCGATGGGAACAGGGTAGTTAAGAAATGATCAGCTTCTGCTTTGGCTTCGTTACCTAATGCCTTGCGCACTTTGGCTGCGGAAGCAGCACGGTGGTGACCATCGGCGATATAGGTTTGCGGAATTTGTGTTTTGAACAGGTTGGTGATGTTTGCATTAACCGAATCATCAGTGATCACCCAAATAGTATGGCTAATGGCGTCATCGGCCACAAAATCGTAAATAGGTGTATGGGTGTTCTTCCAGTTTTCGATCAGCGTATCTACCTCGGCATTGTTACGATATGCGAGGAACACATTACCGGTTTGAGCGCCGCTGGTTTTAATGTGGTTGATGCGGTCCTGTTCTTTTTCGGGGCGCGTAAACTCGTGTTTTTTGATCACGTCGTTCTCGTAGTCGTCAACTGAGCTGGCAGCTACCAGCCCCGTTTGGCTACGGCCGTTCATTATCAATTGATATATGTAATAGCAGGGTTTATCTTCCCTGAATAAAATACTGCGTTGAATAAATGCTTCGATATTTTCCTTTGCTTTTTCATACACCGGTGCACTGTGAATGTCGATATCATCTGGTAAATCGATCTCTGACTTGGTTATATGCAAAAATGAATAGGGATTACCTACTGCTTCTTCGCGGGCTTCTTTCGAATTCAGCACATCGTAAGGGCGAGAGGCAACCTGCCTGGCCAGTTCGGGGCGCGGGCGCAGGGCTTTGAATGGAGAAATATTAGCCATTATTCTAGTAATTAAGTGTTTTAGTTATCCTTTTTTATTCGCAAAATCTTTCATGAGATCGGTAAGCACCTGTACGCTTTCGAGCGGCAATGCATTGTACATAGAAGGTCTGAACCCGCCCACGCTGCGATGGCCTTTTATGCCAACGATGTTGTTTTGTTTGCAAAGCGTGATGAATTCTTTTTCCAGGTCGGCATTTTCCATAACGAAGCAGGCATTCATAATACTGCGGTCTTCCTTATTGACAACGGCGCCTTTGAATATGGGCAGGCTATCGAGTGTATTATAAAGTAATTGCGCTTTCTGGTTGTTGATCTTTTCAATAGCGTCTACACCACCCAGGTTTTTCAACCAGCGCAGGGTAAGCATACAAACGTACACGGCAAATACCGGTGGCGTATTGAGCATGCTGCCGTTTTCGATGTGATTGCGGTAATCCATCATAGTGGCCAGCTTGCGGTTTACTTTGCCCAGTATGTTCTTGTTCACTATCACCAGGTTTACACCTGCAGCGCCTACGTTCTTTTGTGCGCCGGCATAAATAAGGTCGAATTTGTTGAAATCCATTTTACGGCTCAGAATATCGCTACTCATGTCGGCTACCAATGGTACACCAGCTTCGTAAAACGGAGCGAAATCGTGCCACTGAACACCATGAATGGTTTCGTTGGTGGTAAGGTGCAGGTATTTGGCGGTTTTGGGAACCGTAAATTGTTTGGGCAGGTGGTTATAGTTGGATTCTTTAGCGCTGCAAACCACCTCTACATGGCCAAACAGTTTGGCTTCCTTTATGGCTTTGGCGCTCCAGGTGCCGGTATCGGTATAGGCAGCTATTTCATTCTCATTCAATAAGTTCATGGGAATTTGAAAGAACTGGGTACTGGCGCCACCATGCAAGAACAGTACTTCATGCTGATCATCGAGCTGCATTAATTCTTTCACAAGGGTAATGGCTTCATCCATTACTGCCTGAAACAGGTCGGTGCGGTGACCGATTTCCAGGATCGACAAACCGGAGTTGTTATAGTTTAAAATGGCTTCACTGGCTTGTTTAAATACTTCCTGGGGCAGAATACTGGGTCCCGCGTTAAAATTGTGCATCATTGATTCAGTTATGTTAGAAGGAGTGCAAAAGTACTCTATTCGCGGCACTAAAGGCAGAGTGAATTTTGTAGCAGATACATAATATGTTCATCCTGAATTAGTCACAATCTTTTCCTTTTACATGTCCTTTTAGCCAGGCAGTGTTTAATTCCTCAAATTCGCGGCGGTCATCATCGCTAAAGCTTTTATTTATAAGCTGTTTCAGATCGGGCTGGCCGGCATTTACCCAGGCGGTATACCAAAATGAGGCTACTGCCGAAATGGATTGCCGCATTCGCCGTTCAATCATATTATTAAGCTGCTGATTGTATGCCAGGCAAAAGGGGGTAGCATATTGCCTTATCACCTGGCCATTACGTGGCTCAAAGGAATATTTCTGATCGGCCGTAAAGCTGGCTGTTAATTCTCTTTCAATTCGCAGTACTGTATCGGCCGCGGCGGCGCTTTCAAGAATGCGTGCCCAGGTAAAGTATACAGGGTTGGTAATATAGCCTGCCTTGCCCAGCATAAAATCCCACGAGGTAGCGGCCAGCAGTTCGGGTATGCGTGATTCCCAAAAGCCATGAATGCCGTGCTGGTTGGTAAGCTGGCCGTTGTGGTTACTGCAAACATGCAATGGCACATGTGCATCGGCGATGTAGTGACCCATATCGGCCGATAGCTTCAGAATTTTGGCCTGGTCTTTTTCTTTAAAAGCAGCCGTTAGCCGAAACAGCATGGTTTGAATATGCCAGGGAACAATGCCATATTTCTGCAATGTGTCCTTATTGTATTTTTTTAAAGCATTTGTATAGGTACGGGGTAATGAATCGAAGGGGTAAACGCCATAGTGGTCAATATCAATATAATGGCGGGCGCCTTCTGCGGCTACGGCATACCGTCGTTTATCGGGGTCAACGGCATGATCGCTGATGAAGCCAATATTGGGTTTGTATAACACCAACATTTCGGGCGGAAGCAGAAAGACGGCATAATAGTTAATTTGTTTATGGGCGTAGAAGCCCCATGGAAACAGGTTTTGACAGGTGATTGTCAACAGCGTTATAAGTAGTAGCTTTTTCATTTCCGGCAAGTAACTACGAAGTTAGAAAAGTAGTTTATGAATAGCCGGTTGTTGTCGGTTAAGTTGAGTTCATAGTTCATTGTTTACAGTTCATAGGTCTTAAAACGAAACGGTCCCGCCGTAGGCGGGACCGAACGTTATATTAAACTGTATAACTTATTAACTGAACAGCTGAATAACTAATTCTTCTTCGAATCATCATCATCAATAGTAGTTACTCCACCCGAAATAGCAAACTTCATAGCTTCAGCCGAACTAATATCGGTCAATACGCGAACGCGGTCGGGTTTTACAAAATACAGGCGGCCGGTAAAGGCATATGATTGCGGAACATACACGGCTACAAATTCCTTCAATCCAAATTCGTGTAGGTCTTCCTGTGTAATAAAGCCTATTTGCCATACATCGGTTGTTTCAATGGCAACCAGTACCGATTTGTCGAATTTCCTTTTGTTACCGGCAAAGGCCTCAAAAAAATCTTTAATGGTTGAATATATAAGCTTGATGCCCGGTGTACGCTCCAATACTTTATCGAACAGATCGACCAGTTTACTAACAATGAACGAAGAGGAGATATAACCTACCAGTACAACGATAACCGTTACCAGTATAAAACCGAGCCCAGGTATCTTTTTAGGGTTACCATTGGCGTCAGTGCCTAACAGGTCGGGCGAAAAATAACCTATAAGGCTGGGCAAAATGTTGTCGATAAAATTAAATAAAGCAGTTACTGCATAGATCGTAATGGCGATTGGGGCTAAAATAATTAGCCCCTGCAGAAAGTACTGTATTATCTTTTTAAATATATGTGGCGATTTCATGTGCTGCTGTGTTTTGCGCCCCAAAGTTAGATTACTTAGGCTGGCTAATAAAATAACCTTCTGTAAAATGGCGCATTTTAGGCTGGAAAGCAATCGGTTAGCAAATATAAGGTGGTCGCGAATTTTATACCACAGATGTCAATAAATGTTTATAAAACGAACAATCGTGTGTGTAAGAGCTTTGTTAAGAACGGTCAAAAAATGGGGATGGAAACTTTGGTAACGAAAAAAGTTTCTATAGTTTTGTCCCGATCTTATGATAACAGAAGGAAATACAAAAGTGAGGATCCGGGAAAAAGCGAAGGAACTGTTCCTGCGGTATGGTATTCGCTCCGTTTCCATGGATGATATTGCCAACCAGTTGGGCATGTCAAAAAAAACCATCTATCAGTATTACACAGATAAAAATGAACTGGTTGATGCGGTGGTAGAGGATGAAGTGCAGGATATGCAGCAGGATTGTATGAAGTGCGGTGAGAATGCAAAGGATGCAATCGAGGAGATCTTTTTAACCGTTGATCAGGTAGTTGAACAATTAAGCAGTATGAACCCCATGGTGTTGTATGATATGGAGAAGTTTCACATCAGGGCATTCCAGCGGTTTATGGAGCATAAGAATAAGTTCCTGTTAGAGGTAATTCGTAAAAACCTTGAGTGGGGCATTAAGGAAGGGCTCTACCGACCCGATATAGACGTAGATATCGTTTCTAAATTCAGGTTAGAGTCGATGATGATCCCCTTTAATATTGACCTCTTCCCACCTTCACGATATAAATTATCCGAGGTTACCAAAGCCGTTATAGAACATTATGTTTACGGGGTTGCTTCTCTGAAAGGACATAAACTGATCATAAAATATCAACAGCATAGAAATAAAAATGCAAAGAACTATGAAACTGAAACCGGCAAGCATAAATAGAGTAGCTCTTATGGTTGTATTGGCGAGTATAATACAACCGGCCATATCCCAGGAAAAACATGCATTTACCGTACAACAGGCTGTAGAATATGCAAAAAAGAACAGCGTACAGGTCAAAAACATGTTAATAGATGTTAAGTTACAACAGGAAGTGAACCGGCAGGTAACTGCCAATGCTTACCCGCAATTAAGCGGAAGAATAGGTGCCACCTATAACCCCAACATCGCCGTACAGTCGTTCCCCGACTTTATTTCACTGGCAACATACGGGGTTTTACAAAAGGAAGGCGTTACTGATGGTTCTGGCCGTCCTATTACAATGCCTAATGATATTGGATTGTTACAGGCCCAGTTTGGCACCAAGTATATTGCAAGCGCAGGTCTTGACCTTAGCCAAATACTCTTCGACGGACAGGTGTTTGTAGGGCTGCAGTCGAGAAAAACAATTATTGAATGGGCTTCCAAGAATGTTGAGGTAACCGAAGAGTTGATAAAAGCCAATGTACATAAAGTATACTACCAACTGGTGGTAAGCAAAACACAGATCGGTTTGCTCGATGCCAATATTGAAAGGCTGACAAAGCTACAGTTCGAAACAAACGAGATGTTTAAAAATGGGTTTGCTGAAAAATTAGATGTAGACAAAATAGAAGTACAGGTAGCCAATTTACAAACAGAAAAGAAGCGGGTGCTGAATGCGATCGAAAGTGGTAATCTTGGCCTGAAACTGTTGATGGGCATGCCAATGAAAGATGAGTTGGTGCTCAGTGATTCTACCTTGTCCGATAGCCAGATCAAAGAAGGTGTTCTTGAAGCCAGCACTTATAATTATAACGACAGAAAAGAGGTACAATATGCCGAGCTGGGCAAAAAACTGAATGAGTACAATATCAAGCGTTATAAACTGAGCCAGGTACCAACAGCAAGCCTTTCAGGTTCATTATCAAAAAATGCTCAACGTAATAAATTCGATTTCTTTGGTAAAGGCGACTGGTATACATTCTCAAATATCAGTCTCAATATATCTGTTCCCATCTTCAAAGGTTTTTATACCCGTTCAAAGATAGATGAGGCCAAACTAACCTTACAAAAAACAGAATACGAGATCAGCAACCTGAAACTAACAATAGACAACCAGGTACAAACGGCCGTGGTTAATTTCAAAACAGCTATTGAGGCTATGGATTATCAGCAACGGAACCGCAAACTGGCAGAAGAAGTGTTTGAACAAACAAAGAAAAAATTCCAGGCAGGTCTGGGATCTAATACCGAGATCAATGCAGCACAAACTGATTTGAAAACTGCTGAAACCAATTATATCAATGCCCTGTATGATGCTATTATAGCCCGGGTAGATTATTTAAAAGCCATTGGAAAACTTTAATCCATATTCTATAAAACTCTAAACCAACAATGCAAACACCGGATAAATTATTTGATATGAAAAGTACGTATAACATAATTGGCGCAACTGCAGTTGTTCTTTTAATGACAGCATGTGGCGGTAAAAGTGAACTGGAGAAGAAAAAAGCTGAGCTTGAGAAATTGAAGACAGAGCAGACTGAAACAAACGCCAAGGTCACAAAGCTTGAAAAAGAAATTGCAAAATTAGATACCAGCTTTAAACTCCCCGAAAAACCAAAGCTGGTAGTATTAACCCCTATTAGTACTACCGCTTTCACTCACTATATAGACCTGCAGGGTAAAATTGAGACCGATAATGCAGCGGTTGTAACACCCCGCGGGCAGGGCGGTCAGGTAAAAGCAATATATGTAAAACAAGGCGATAATGTAAGAAAAGGCCAGTTGTTGATGAAGCTCGATGATGCGGTAACCCGCCGTCAGATAGAGCAGGCCAATGTGCAATTGAAACTGGCCCAGGACCTGTATCAACGCCGCAAAAACCTGTGGGACCAAAAGATTGGTACCGAGGTAGAATTATTAAATGCAAAAAGCAATGTTGAGAACCTCGAAAAACAGATAGACCTGTTTAAAGAAGAGCTCAATATGTCGAATGTATATGCTGAAATTGGTGGTGTTGCAGAACGGGTGAATATTAAAGTAGGTGAAACTTTTTCTGGTGCAACTGCAGCCATGTTTGGTATAACAATCGTAAATACCAGCAACCTTAAAGTAACTGCCAATGTTCCTGAGTCTTACCAGACAAAAGTAAAAGAAGGCACCAACCTGGTTATAACATTGCCCGAGGATAATAACAAATCCATCAACACAAAGGTATCTGTTGCCGGTAAGTTGATTGATCCCAGTACCCGTTCATTCTATATTGAAGGAAGGATCTCTGGCAACAATTTCCGCCCGGGCCAAATAGCTATGGTACGTATTCAGGACTATGCAGCGCCTAAGGCCATTACAGTTCCTATTAATGTAATGCAGAATGATGAAAAAGGAAAGTTTGTAATGGTAGCTGCAAAAGAGAATGGAAAACACGTAGCCAGAAAAAGACCTATAACCACAGGTGCTCTGTATGGCGATACACTGGAAGTTAAAAGCGGTTTGCAAACCGGTGATGTTGTGATCACTGAAGGCTTCCAGGGCCTGTACGATGGCCAGGCCATCATTACCGATGCCAAATAGTTTCAAGCAGATTTCGACTTACACACCAAATTCATTGTATGAGTGTTTTAGAAAATATTAAAGGACCGTTCAAAAATTTCGGCCCCACAACGTGGAGTATAAAAAACAAGGCCTCCATTTACCTGGTCATGTTGGTCGTGAGTTTATTTGGGGTGTTCCAATTCGTGACCTTACCCAAAGAACAGTTTCCCGATATCGTTATTCCTACCATATATGTACAAACCATTTATGTAGGTAACTCGCCCAAGGATATTGAAAACCTGGTTAGCCGCCCAATTGAAAAACAGATCAAGGGGATCACAGGCGCCAAGATCAATAAAACCACCAGTACTTCGGTAGCTGATTATTCAGCCATTATGGTTGAGTTTGGCACCGATGTAAAAGTTGATGTGGCCCTGCAAAAAGTAAAGGATGCGGTAGATAAGGCCAAGAAGGATCTGCCCACCGACCTTACTGAAGAACCCGCTGTAATGGAAGTGAGTTTTTCGGAACAGCCCATTATGTATGTGAACCTGTATGGCGATTATGACCTGCCCCGGCTGAAAAAATATGCCGATGATATGCAGGATAAACTGGAAGAATTAAGCCAGCTGAACCGGGTTGACCTGGTAGGTGCGCCTGAGCGTGAATTCCAGATCAATGTAGATAACTATAAAATGCGTAGCGCCAATATCACCTTCGATGATATTGCCGGCGCTGTTTCCCGTGAGAACATGGATATCTCCGGCGGTTTGCTCGATGTAGGGAACACAAAACGTACCCTGCAGTTGAAAGGCCAGTTCAAGACCGCTTATGATATTCAAAAGGTAGTTGTGCGCAACACCAGCGGCTCACCCATTTATCTGAAAGATATTGCCGAAATAAAAGACACTATTAAGGATAGAGAAAGCTATGCGCGGTTGAATGGTAAAAATGTAATTACACTGAATATCATCAAGCGTGCCGGCGAAAACCTTATTGAAACATCCGATGCGGTAAAGAAAGTGGTAGAAGATATGCAGAGTACCGTACTGCCAAAGGACCTGAATGTGTCTATCACCGGCGATCAAAGTAAAGCATCACGCACCTCCTTTAACGACCTGGTGAATACCATTGTTATTGGTTTTGTGCTGGTGTTGATCATCCTGATGTTCTTTATGGGTGTAACCAACGCGTTCTTTGTGGCCCTTTCGGTACCATTAAGTATGTTCGTTGCATTCATCTTCTTACCTGCTGCCGATCTTATAGTTGGTACACACGTTACCCTCAACTTCATAGTGCTGTTTGCCCTGTTGTTTGGTTTGGGTATTATTGTGGATGACGCCATTGTGGTAATTGAAAATACCCACCGCATATTTGTAGAAGGTAAAGGAAAATTAACCAGTGAGCGATCGGCCATGATGGCGGCTGGTGAAGTGTTTATTCCGGTGCTGGCAGGTACATTAACAACGCTGGCGCCCTTCGTTCCGCTATTATTCTGGCCGGGTATCATTGGTAAGTTCATGATCTACCTGCCTACGATGTTGATCTTTACACTTACCGCATCGTTGATCGTAGCGTTCATTATGAACCCTGTATTTGCGGTTGATTTTATGAACCACCCCGAAGGAGAAGCGAAGCCAGCCAAATCGGCCATCTTCCGAAAACCTTCATTATGGGTTACGTTGGCTGTAGGTATCCTGTTCGATTTAGGAGGATTTACCTTCTTAGGAAACTTCCTCATCTTCATCGTAATAATGATCATCCTGAACAAGTATGTATTGGATGATGTAATACATGCGTTCCAGAACCGCGCGCTGCCCTGGATCATGGGCCACTATGAATCTTCTTTGCGTTGGGCACTGAAAGGATGGCGCCCTGTACACTTATTGCTGGGCACCTTTGTTTTACTTATACTCACTTTTGTATTCTTTGCTGCCCGTAAGGTACCGGTGGTGTTCTTCCCCAGCGGCGACCCCAACCAGATATATGTTTACCTGAAATTACCGGTTGGTACCGATGTAAACTATACAGATTCTATTACCCACACGCTGGAAGAAAAAGTGTACAAGGTGTTACACATGGAAAAAGACGGCAAGGGTGGTTATAAAGAGAATCCCATTGTTGAGAGTGTGATCAGTAACGTAGCAGTAGGAGCCGGCGATCCGCAGAGTGGCGACAGAAGTACAAGACCCGAACTGGGCCGTATACAGGTGTCGTTTGTAGAGTTTGAAAAAAGGCATGGTATTCATACCGCACCTATTTTGGATGAAGTGCGCCAGGCTATAAAAGGTATTCCCGGTGCCGAAATTTCGGTTGACCAGGAAAAGGGCGGTCCGCCAACAGATCCTCCCATCAATATTGAAGTAGCCAGTGAAGATTTCGATAATCTCATTAAGACCTCTGTATCGTTAAAGAATTATCTCGATTCGTTACAGGTGCCCGGTGTAGAAGAACTGAAAATGGATATTGACCTTACCAACCCCGAGGTAACCTTTACGGTAGACCGCGAGCGGGCGTTGATAGAAGGTGTTTCTTCTACTCAGATTGGTATGGAAATAAGAACGGCCGTATTCGGAAGAGAAGTATCGAAGATCAAAGATGGTGAAGATGAATACAAAATACAGCTGCGTAACCTCGAAGGCCAACGTAAAAACCTGGCCGATCTGCTGAACATGAATATCAGTTTCCGTGATATGGCTTCGGGGCAAACCAAACATGTGCCTTTAAGCTCACTGGTAAAAGTTGATTATACCAGTACGCTGGGAAGTGTTAAACGTAAAAACCAAAAGCGCGTGATAACAATACGGTCGAACGTATTGTTGAATGTGACCACGCCTACAGCTGTAAACGAGGTTTTAGCGAGCTATATAGACAAGTTTAAAGCAGGGGTGCCTGATGATGTTACCATTAAGCAAACAGGTGAAGGAGAGCAACAGGCCGAAACCGGCGCCTTCCTTGGCAAAGCCCTGGTAATTGCCCTGTTCTTTATTCTGTTGATACTGGTAATTCAGTTCAACTCTGTTAGCAAACCGGTTATCATTTTAACCGAGATCATCTTTAGTGTGATAGGGGTGTTGTTAGGCTTTGCCTTTACAGGCATGCAGGTGTCGGTGGTTATGACCGGTATTGGTATTGTAGGTTTGGCGGGTATAGTGGTGAAGAACGGTATTCTGGTTATTGAGTTTGCCGACGAGTTAAGGGCCCGTGGCATGAAAACAAGGGAAGCGTTGATACAGGCTGGTAAAACTCGTATCATTCCGGTACTGTTGACCGCATTGGCTGCGATACTGGGTCTTATACCGCTGGCTGTTGGTTTAAATATCAACTTCGTTACCCTGTTCTCAGAACTGAACCCACACATCTTCTTTGGTGGCGATAACGTGGTGTTCTGGAAACCGTTATCATGGACCATTATCTTTGGTTTGGCCTTTGCCTTCTTTATGACCCTGCTTATATTGCCTGCCATGTATTTAATAGCTGAGCGCCTGAGAAGGCCAATGCGTAACATGTATGGTGGTAAATGGATCTCGTTCCTTGGTATTCCGCCATTGACGTTCCTGTTTATACCGCTGATGCTTATTACCATGGTAAGGCATAACTATAAAGTAAGCCGCAGAAGAAGAAAGCTGGCCGGCAAACCAGAGAAAGCGAATAAGGCATTCATTGGAAGCTGGTTTTAGTTAATGTGATAATGTGCTAATGTGATAATATGCTAATGAAAAATCCCACGGCTATGCCGTGGGATTTTTTTATGGTATTCCTTAGCACAATGGCATATTAGCACATTAGCATATTATGCTTAAAATCCTTTTTTCATTTCCCCTCCCTCAAGTGGCTTTCCTTCTATATTCAGTTCTACAATCTCATACCCCGTTTTTTGAAGGCCGGGTAATATACGTGCTTTATCGCCCACCAATACCATATTCATTTTATTGGGGTTGATGTACTTTTTAGCCAGCGCATTAATTTCGGGTTTGGTAATGTTTTGTAAGATCTTGTTTTGCTGATCAACATAATTGGCAGGCAAATTATACTGCAACATGCGTTGTATAAAACCAGCTTTTTGCATACCGGTCTCGTAACGTAATGCATCGCGTTGCCCAATGGCGTTTTTCATAAATACCAACTCTTCATCTTTAATGCCATTGGCTGCATACTCTTTAAATTCTCTTATTACTTCAGAAAGGGCGCTGTCGGTAGCATCGGCTTTTATGCCGGAGCTAAAGGTGAAGTCGCCGGTATATTGGTCGCCATTAAAGTTGGTGCGGGCGCCGTATGTCCAGCCTTTGTCTTCGCGCAGGTTTATATTCACGCGGCCATTGAACCCGCCGCCCAATGTAAAGTTCATTAAACCTGTTTTATAATACTCGCCGGTGGCATCGTATTTTAAACCGGTTACATCACTTATTCTGAATTCGGTTTGTGCCGCCTTGGGAATGTTCACCAGGTATATTCTCGATTTATCAATTTCTTTTGGCTTGGCAACTACAGCAGGTATAACAACGGCTTTATTAGGCAGCTTGCTTAAGAAGGAAAGCTTGGGCAAAATTTCATTTTGCGTAATATCGCCCACCACCACTACTTTGGTATTGTTGGTGGTCATATAATTGTTATAATAATTCTGAATATCCTGCAGGGTGATATTCTTTATTGAGCTTTCTGTGCCGTTTTCGTTCATGCCTAATATATGGTTGGCTCCATAGTTCACCACAGCTATTACATCATCGGCCACCACTGCAGGGCGTGTTTTCGATTGCTTCAGGCTTTCGAGTGTTTGCCGTTGTACGCGGTTGAAAGTAGTTTCGGTAAACTTTGCATTGAACAACCGTTCCTGTAACAGGGCCAGCGTTTTATCAATGTTCTTTTTAAGCGCTTCTACGTTAAATACAATAGCATCGCGACTGCTGGTTACCTCAATACTGCTGCCCAGTTTATCCAGCTCCGCCGTCATTTGTTCGGCTGTATAATTTTTTGTGTCCTCATTCATCATATCGGCAAACAGGCTGGCCAAACCAATCCGGGCCGTATCTTTTGATTGTAATAAATGCCCGCCTGGTATAGAGATCGTAAGCGTTACCGTGGGTAGTTCATTATTTTCGGCACCAATGAATTTTGTTTTGCCCGGCAATTCCTTACGCCAAAAGGCCGGCACTTTTACAATTGGGTTAGGTCCGTTGCCAGGGTGAGTGGCGCGATCGAAATTGTCTTTTGCTTTGTTGTACGCCAAACCTGTATAGCCATAATCGGGCGCCGTGTAATGACTTTTGTCTATCTCGTAATTGTCTGCTGCTGCAATTACGCTTTCCTGCCCTTTAGGCAATACGCTTAATACAACGGCATGCTGGCCTTTTATATACTGGTTGTATACCCGCATTACATCTTCTTTTGTTACTGCATTTATCATCTTAAGCAAAGAGCCTATCATATTGGGGTTGCCGGCCAGCGTTTGAAAGGCGGCCAGCTGAAATACTTTGCCCGATACGCTTTGCAGCCCGTTGATGTATTGCGCCTCGGAAGATCCTTTGAATTTGGCAATGTCCTCATCGGTTACACCGCGTTTTTCTAAACTATCTAAAGAAGCGCGTACCAGTTTTTCCATATCGGCCAGGGTTTTACCAGGCAGCGGCACAACGCGAATGGTAAACTCACCGGCCAGTTCGTATAACTGGCTATACACATTTGTTTGCAGCGCCAATTGTGGTTTTACCAATTGCTGATATAACAGAGAAGTATTACCTGCGCCCAGTATTTGGGCCAGGCAACTAAGGGCCGCCATGTCTTTGTGATAGTTAGGAACGGTAGGATATACAATATTCAGCATGGGCAGCCTGATATAATTATCAGTATAAGAAACATAACGGTCTTTATCGAGTACTGCGGCGGGTACCACTACTTTATCAACCTGCGGCCCGCGGGGTATACTGCCGAAGTATTTTTCAACCAGCTTTACTACATCGGCTGTTTTTACATCGCCGCCAACTGATACGGTGGCATTGTTAGGGCCATACCATCGTAAAAAGAAGTTCTTGAGGTCATTTACATCAACACGGTTCAGGTCTTCGATGTACCCGATCGTTAACCACGAGTAGGGGTGCCCGTATGGGTACAGGTTGCGTGAAATAACTTCGCTCATTAAACCATAGGGGCGGTTATCATAGTTTTGTCCGCGTTCATTTTTTACAGTGGCCCTTTGTATTTCAAACTTCTGTTGTGTAACAGCATCCAGCAAAAAGCCCATGCGGTCGGCTTCGAGCCAAAGCATTTTTTCCAGTTGATTGCTGGGTACAGTTTCGTAATAATTGGTGCGGTCGCGGTTGGTGCTACCGTTCAATGTTCCGCCGGCATCGGTCACCATTTTAAAATGTTCTTCATCTTTTACATGGTCGCTGCCCTGGAACATCATATGCTCAAAGAAATGGGCAAAGCCCGATTTGCCTATTTGTTCGCGTGCAGAGCCTACGTGGTAGGTTACATCAACCTGAACTATAGGGTCGCTGTGGTCCTCATGCACTATAACCGTAAGGCCATTGGGCAGCACGTACTTTTCGTAAGGTATAACGAGCTCATTTCCTGTACGTGTAACTTTTTCAACCAGTTTTGCCTGGCCGGCTACCTGGTTGTACAGGTATGGCATAGCAGCCAACAGCAGTATGGCTTTTTTCATATGTGTAATTTTTGTTAAATGAGATTGCACCAAGTTAAACGATTTCCCATAGGGGTTCCAAACCATTTATCAATAACATGGGGTGGCGGTCGTCCAAAAAAATAATCAAACTCATGAAACGAATAGCATTAAATTGCGACTAACCAGTCTGTCGGGGTGGTTTAATTATTAAACTTTAAAAAGAATTACATGCGTACTAATCACGAAATAGACTACAAAATTTACGGTGAAGAAATGCAATATGTTGAAGTGGAACTCGATCCGGGTGAAACTGCAATTGCTGAAAGCGGCGCCTTTATGATGATGGATGATGGCATTCAAATGGAAACCATTTTTGGCGATGGCGCTAAAGCCAACACCGGTTTCTTTGGTAAATTGATGGCCGCCGGTAAGCGCGTGATCACCGGTGAAAGTTTATTTATGACCGCATTCTCAAACGTAGGACAGGGCAAAAAGAAAGTAAGCTTTGCCTCTCCCTATCCTGGTAAAATTATTCCGCTCGATCTAATGGAACTGGGTGGAAAGATAGTTGCCCAAAAAGATGCATTTCTTGCTGCAGCCAAAGGCGTAAGCGTAGGTATAGAATTTCAACGTAAACTGGGTACCGGTTTATTTGGTGGTGAAGGTTTCATTATGCAAAAGCTCGAAGGTGATGGTATGGCCTTTGTGCATGCCGGTGGTCACGTGTTTGAAAGAACATTACAACCCGGCGAACTGCTGCGTATTGATACCGGTTGTTTGGTGGCTTATACGCAAACCATCGATTATGATATTCAGTTTGTAGGCGGTATTAAAAATACCCTGTTTGGTGGCGAAGGTTTGTTCTTTGCTACATTACGCGGGCCTGGTAAAGTATGGATTCAAACCCTGCCTATTAGCCGTTTGGCCGGCCGCATTTTAACCTATGGCGGACCAAGACGTAAAGAAGAAGGAAGCATATTGGGCGGCTTAGGTAATATGCTCGATGGTGATGGCTGGTAAGGTTAATGTGATAATTAGCTAATGTGCTAATGAGATAATGGAATACAAAATACAGTAAATACAAAGGGCGCCTGGATTAACCGGGCGCCCTTTTAGTATAATTAAGCTTTTCAGCTATTAATCTCTCTTAGCGAGTTTTGACAACAACTTCAGAATTTCGAAGTAGAGCCAAATAATGGTTACCAGCAATGCGAAAGCGCTGTACCATTCCATGTATTTAGGCGCACCCATTTTAGAACCGTTTTCAATAAGATCGAAATCGAGGATCAGGTTCAGAGCAGCTAATGCAACAACCACCAGCGAGAAGACGATGCCAATAGGGCTGCCTTCGTGCAGGAAAGGAATGTTGATGTTGGCAAAGTGCAGGCCAATAGAGATCAGATAGAAAATTGCAATACCTGCAGTGGCGGTAACAATTATCTTGGTGAAAATAGGCGTAGCCTTAATGATGTTAAATCTGTACAACAGGAACATGGCGATAACCACACCAAAGGTTAAAGCAACTGCCTGTGTAATGATATTTGGAGCAATTTTTTCGAATGCATAGTTGTAGTAAGCCGATATGCCACCCACAGCAACACCTTTAACCAGCGCATATACGGGCGCCAGGTAAGGGGCCAGGTTCCTTTTGAAAGCCATAATAAAAGCAAGGCCCAAACCGCCGAATAAGCTTACCCACATGTAAGGAACAATGTTAACACCAGAATATGCCATCTTCCAGGCGAGGCCGGCTGTTGCCATGGTGAGCAGGAAAAGGATACCGAACTTGTTGAGGGTTCCTTTTATTGTCATTGCTTCATCACCATAAACGGTATAGGTTTGTGAGAAGGCCTTCTCTCCTAAAGCAGGATTACCGGATTTAAATAATGCCATAGATTTAGAGTTTGAATTTATTTTTTAAGATACAGGTTTTTGTTGGTCGCCGCCTTTTTCATTGTCTTTCCCTTTATTTCCACCCCGGTCGCCGCGATTGTCGCGGTTCTGGTTTTGGCCGCCGCCACCCTGGTTCCGGGGCTGGTTGTGCCGTCTGTTATCACCGCCGCCGCCTTTTTTATCATGCTGACCCTGGCGGTTATCGCGGTTCTGGTTCTGCCCGCCACCGCCGCGCTGCTGTTGCTGCTGGCGTGGTTGTTCTTTTTCTTTTTGCTGGCCGCCGCCGTGTTGATGATGTCCGCCTCCACCACCATGGCGTTTCTTTTTCTCGGCCCTTTCAAGACTGCGTAAGCTGATTTGCCCCACCACATCAACAAACTCAGGTTCAACCTCTTTGGGTTTCTGTGTGGTTACATCTACTGCTTCCAGCTCATCGGGCACCTGGTTACGCGCGTTCAGCTGTTTTATTTTTATTACCCGTTCAATAGTAAGCGGATATTGCTTGCTGCTATCGGGCAGGGTATACCACATCAGGTTCTTGAAAATATCTTTCTTTATAAGAATAGCAGTGCCTTTGGCTACCTGTAAGGTATCGGCATTGTCGGGGAAGTGCTGCAGGGCATCGAGGTATATATCGAGCTCGTAGTTGAGGCAGCATTTCAACCGGCCGCACTGACCGCTGAGTTTGCTTTGATTTATAGACAGGTTTTGGTAGCGGGCGGCGGTAGTGTTAACTGATTTGAAATCGGTTAACCAGGTGCTACAGCACAATTCGCGGCCGCAGCTGCCAATGCCACCTACTTTAGCGGCTTCCTGGCGGGCGCCAATTTGCCGCATTTCTACTTTAACTCTGAATTCTTTGGCGTATACTTTGATCAACTCGCGAAAATCAACCCGGTCGTCGGCAATATAAAAGAAGGTAGCTTTGCGACCATCGGCCTGAATTTCAACCTCGGTCAATTTCATTTCGAGGTTCAGCTGGCGGGCAATGGCCCGGGCCCTGATGAGGGCTTCTTTTTCGCGGTCTTTATTTTGTTGCCAGATCTCGATGTCTTTATCGGTGGCCCGGCGAAGTACTTTTTTAATATCGGGGTCGGTTTCGTCGGCATTCCTTTTTTTCATCTGGAGCCTAACGATTTCACCGGTGATATTTATGGTGCCTACATCGAACCCGCTTACGCCTTCAACGGCAACGAGGTCGCCTTTTTCGAATATATGAACAGTGGTGTTACGGTAAAAGTCTTTACGGCTTCCGTTATTGAAGGTTATTTCTACGATCTTGCAGCTGCCCGAAGGGTCGCTGAATGGCAGGTTACTAAGCCAATCGTGTACATTCATTCTGTTACATCCGCCCGTGCTACAGCCGCCATTGCTTTTGCAACCGGCTACTTTACCGCCTGTTCCGCATGAACTACATCCCATTCTTTATTTAGGATTAACGATTTATAAAATTTATTTATGATCGGGTCGGCCGGAAAACGTATGCAGAAATTAGAGGCAGGGTATTATACATCCCTCCGGGAAACCGGGGTGCGCCAGTATTCATCATTTTAGGCGTTATATGACTATAACGTGCTGATTAAGACGCATTTATGGGTAATATAGCGAAATAAGATAACCTGGTATATATAGCAATCCTGTTCGCATGCAACCCCTTACGCACAATTTTTCTGCTTCCTGCTTAACAGGCCGATTTACAAATATAAGTTATTAACGTCAAAAGGGCTTGTATATGATAACGTTTGTAAGTTAGCCCCTCTCCACTCACCATTCACTACTAAATCACCGCCGGAGCCTGCTTATTAGCTATAATATGATATAATTTAATAGTAAGAGCGTGGAACAACATTTTGGGATTGGCGTTGCGCTCAATATAATAAGTGGCTTTGTCGAGTTCCTCAATGATGGCCTGTTGCTGAAGGAACGCCGCAATTTTGTTAAGGCGGGCGGCAAAATCCTTTTCCTTCTCGGGTAGGTGCAAGTTGGCCGGTCCCATAGCATTCAGTCTGATGGCCTGTTCAAGCAAATGGGTAAAATAGCGCAGGAACTGCTTCTGCTTTTCACGGCCCAGCTTGCTCACCTCTTCAACCCATTTCACCTGGGCAATGGGGCCGTTCTTTAAAATGGCGTTTAGCCATTCGCGCAGCAGGCTCTGCCAGTCCTCATCGGCATGTTGCATCAATTGCAGGGCTTCGCGGTAGTTGCCTTCGGCTATCAGGGCTATCTGCATAGCCGGGTCCTGGGCCATTTTGGCCTTTTCAACCAGGGCTGCGGAAATATCCTGATGAGTAAGGGCCGGAATTTTAACCAGCTGGGTCCTCGATAAAATGGTTTGCAATATCAGCGACTCATTTTCAGCCACCAGTATAAAGAGGGTATCTGGTGGTGGTTCTTCAATGAGTTTCAGTAATTTATTTCCTTCGTTGCCCAGGTATTCGGGCATCCACATTACCAATATTTTAAATCCGCTTTCGAAACTTTTGAGCGACAGCTTGCGAATGATCTCATTACATTCATATGCGGTAATATTACCCTGTTTGTTTTCGGCCCCAATAAACTGCAGCCAGTCGTAGGAATTGCCATAAGGGTATTTAGCAATAAACTCGCGCCACTCACTAATATAATCAGAGCTTAAAGGCTTATCTCCCGACTTCCTTGGAATTACGGGGTAAGAAAAATGGATGTCGGGATGCATAAGCTGCACCATTTTTTGGCAGCTGGGGCATTCGCCGCAGGAATCGAGCAAGTGGTGAGTGGTGAGTGGTGAGTGGGAAGAATCCGAAGGTGCAGGTTCCTCGCCAAACAGCGATGGACCCGCAGGTGCGGCCGCATTTGCGGTTTTCCGGTTCACCTTTTCACAAACAATATATTGTGCAAATGCAATGGCCAGGGGCAGTGCGCCGCACCCTTCTTTACCAAGAAACAAAAGGGCGTGACTGATACGGTCCTGCTGAACCATATTTACCAGATGTGCTTTTACATCTGCCTGGCCTATAACATTCTTAAATAACATGCGGGCGAAGTTAAGTAGTAAAAAGCAACGATGAAAAGAGAAAGAAGAATAGTGTAATACACCTTAATGATACCTTGATGGAACCTCATTGCTTCCTTGGTGCCCGAATGCCGGCAGAGGTACTTTCGAGGGCCCATTGAGGACCCAAAGAGGAGGCAAAGAGGCCGAAGAAAAATTCATCACTGTATTAACCTCGGTTCGTACACCGTTTAGACGAGTTCGTCACACCAGAAATTGAATTCCGAGGTAAAAATACGGTTCGTAACACCGGTTGGAGGACTTCGTAACACCGGGTGCCGGAGGCCGTCACATATTTGAAAAAGATGGGTGTATGCAGGTGTATATTTGTTATATCAGCGGTGATTATGAGGGCGGGGCAGAACAAGATCTTTGACAGGTTGATTAGCTATATAAAATGAAAGCCTCCCGATACATCGGGAAGGCTTTCAGAAACTTTTACGGCTAAACTCTTGATGGTTTTTAACAGAATTAGGATCACATTTTTCATAAAGAGTTACCAGGAAAAGTGGGTGGTTTTGATTTTCAATGGATTGGATTTTCCGTGGTTTTCGTTCAAAGGATATCCGGTGGTTTTTCGCGGAATTGGATGGTTTTCTTCAGAAAATTGGATCGTTTAAACAGATATTGGATTTATGATTCAAAAATGGCTATATAAACCCGCAAGGTGAATTTTATTCGTTCAAAGTACACTTATAATCGATTTTGCTCATGTTTTACCAGACGAAAAACTGAGAGTAAACACTTAAGTGCAACTGCGATTAAACTATTATGTGGTGGAATTTGGGTAGTGTGGGGGCGGGCTTGCAATAAGCCGCAAAGGTGGGGCAAAAGAAAAGCGCCGACGATGGCGTCAGCGCTTAATTCGTACAACGATAGTATATCCTATTTAAGATATTTGGTCACTTCTTCGCTGGTAACTTTTGTTTTGTTGTGAATAACGGTGATGAGGTTACCTTTTTCATCTAAAAGGAACTTGGTAAAGTTCCACTTAACGGGGTCGGTAAAACCTTTTTTCTCAGCTTCTGCTACCAGGTATTTGAACAGGGGGTGAATATCTTCGCCTTTAACAGAAACTTTTTCGGCCATTGGGAATGTTACCCCGTAATTCTTTTTACAAAACTCACCGATCTCAGAATTAGAGCCTGGTTCCTGACCGCCAAAGTTGTTGGCCGGAAAACCAACGATCACCAGTTTATCTTTATACTGCTCATATAATTTCTCCAGTTCGGCATATTGAGGGGTGTTACCGCATTTAGAGGCGGTGTTAACGATCATGATCTTTTTGCCTTTGAACTTTTTAAAATCGATGGTGCCATTACCATCCAGTGCGGGAACCTTAAAATCGTAAATAGAAGGCGCCACAGCAATGAGCAGGGAAACAAGCAATAAGCGTATCATATTGATAAAATTTTAGGTATAGTATATGCCGGTTGGCAATTGTACTATACAAAGATGCTGCTAAATTGGTTGCTTTCCTGTAAAATAATGTAAAGCAAATGTGATAATGTGATAATTGGCTAATGTGATAATGAAAGCAAGCTGCAAGGGTGGGTAATCCACTGGCTGGCGGATGCTCCCTGGTAAAGATCAATCGGCAAACGTGAAGCGGCAAATGGCTGCTCAATTTCAAGTCTCGTGATTGTGAGCAGAAGGCAATAATTTTGGCGTGGCTTAAGGTGTATATTAATTTGAAAGATAGCGAGCCCTTTCGCGTTTCACGTTTGCCGTTTCACGACTCGCGAGCTATTCACCATTCACCATCTTACCTTTTCTCATAACATCCCAAATCGGGCACACCCACCGGCCGTGTGTTTCCATCAAGGTCAATATTGATGCTTGTAGTAAGTCCTCTGTTCAGGGCCGGCGATTCATCGCGCAGGCGGAAATTGTATAATTTTAATTGAGTATTAATGCTGTCGAACAATGGCGGGTCGTTGGCGGTAATGTTGGTAGCGGTTACATTGGCCACACTGTTCTTCACCTTCCATAAACAATTCTGGAAGTTAACATTGAAGGTGGTGTTGCCTTGTTTATCGGTTACCACTTCATCTTCTGTTGTTCCATTCTCGCCCCAAAAAATACAATTCTTAAAGCTGGCAGTTAAGTTAGCAGTTAATACCACATTACCATTTTTTGTGTAATTGGTAAGAACCAATACAGGGTCTTTATGCAGAATGTAAGAATTGGAATAGGATACTACTGTGCAATGGGTGAAATCATAATTACCGCCATAACCCAGTAACACATTCTTGCCGCAATTGCTTACCAAACAGTTTTGAGCTTTGATACTTGTTTGTACACCCAGTATACCGGCATCGTAACAATTATCAACAATACATTCGTTAAGAGTTACTTTAGGATTGGCATTTAAGCTTGCTTTTTCGGCTGCTATACCCTGATAGGCGTTTATGATATTGGCATATTGCAGATTGCTGTTTACACTGGTTCCGCGGAAATAAATACCGGGCCAGCCGCCAGGAAAATCGCGATATGGATCATCGATGCGGTCGCTCCTGAACACTACCCGCGTGCTATCATATTTTTCTCCTTTAACGAGTAATGTACCATCAACGACAATAGGCGCATCGGCGTGCATATAAATGCGGCATCCTTTTTCAATGGTAAGTGTGGCGTTGGTGTCTATCTGCATACCTCCGGTGATAACATAGGGTCTTATGTTGGTCCAGGTAATGTTACCGGTAATTACTCTTGATCGTATAAAGTTGGCGTTTTGCCCCCAGGCTTCCAGTTGTACATATCGTGTATTGCCGTTGAAATCGATAAGAATACTATCCTGAACAATGAAAGGTAAGTTATCGATGCTGGGGTCTATCTTTACCGTAACGAATACATAAATGCTGTCATTGGCCTCCATTTCAATATTGTTTACTTCGGGGCCTGGGGTGCCATCAACATTTATATCGTACAAAGAGCCCGCGCCGCCGCCAAGCGCCACTTTATTCAGCCGCAGCTTTTGGTTATTGTTGTTGTATATGCGAAAGAAACGGGTTGTAGAACCTGTAGTGGTAAACAGGGTATCAAAATGCAGGGTATCGGCGCTGGTTGCCAGCGATGCCGTGCTGCTGGTTATAAATGATTCCTTTTTACAGGATATCAGAATGCTTGTAAGCAGTATGGCAACAAGTATATATTTCATGTTCCTGTAAAAATACACGTTTTCAAATACACGGTCAATGTGATAATTTGATAATGTGATGATTTGATAATGAAAGGCAATCAGCACACGTGAACCGTGAAACGGCAAACGTGAAAGTCCTTATTGCGGCTTCGCAATTGATCTTGAGCCGGCTAAATCGGCAATAAATTTTAGGCAGCGCAAGTTCGTAAGTGAATCTGGGAAATTTGCGAGCCCTTTCACATTTCACGTTTGCCGTTTCACGACTCGCGAGCCCACTCACCACTCACCATTCACCACTCACCACTCACCACTCACCACTCACCACTCACCATTCACTACTTCACCGTATAAGCCATGGTCATAATGCTTAAGCGGGTATTGGGGGCAGTTAATAGTTCCTGACCGCAGGCTTCGAGTGTTGCGCCGGTGGTTATTACATCATCAACAAGTAAAATATGTTTGCCGCTGATGGCATCGGGTTGTTGTAACACAAATTTACCCTGCATATTCAGCCAACGGTCAATGCGGTTCTTATTTGTTTGGGTTTCGCTTGGGGTGTGGCGATAAATTACCTGGGTTAGAACAGGAAGGTTTAATACTTCGGCCATGCCCCGGCATAACAGGGTTGACTGATTATACCCGCGTTTTCTTTCCCGGGCTGCAAACAGTGGTAGTGGAATAAGTGCGTTCACATCATTAAATTGCTGCGCATGTAATAAAGCTTCGCCCATTTTACGACCAATAAACGATCCTAATTCTTTATTGCCCTTGTATTTTAGTTCATGAATGATGTGTTGCAATACCGAATCTTTTGAAAAGTATAAATAACTGGCGGCTGAGGTAACTGGCATTCTTCCCCAAAAGATCTTTTCAACGGGGTTGTTGGCATGACCACAAAATGAAGTAACCGGCAACCGGTTTATGCAATGCATACATAAAACCTGTTGCCGGCTCATAATATCGCTGCCGCAGCCGGCGCACTGATGTGGAATAAAAAGATGTAATAAAGGATGTAATACTTTTTTAAACATATAGCAGTTGTTTACTGCTACTCTTCAAGCCTTATAAATTCTAAAACAGATACTGATAAACTTCTTCAACACGGCCCATGGGCACTACTTCAATATTATGGGCGCCTTTGGCGATTGATTTTTGTCCGTACCGCGAAACAATGATCTTTTCGAACCCGAGCTTTTCGGCTTCTGCTATCCGTTGTTCAATGCGATGAACGGCCCTTACTTCACCACTTAAACCAACTTCGCCGGCAAAACAAACATGCGGTGGTAAAGGAACATCTTCATAGGAGCTCAGGAGAGCGCATAAAACGGCCAGATCTATTGAAGGGTCTTCTACCTTCAAACCGCCTGCAATGTTTAAAAAAACATCTTTTATGCCGAAATGGAAGCCGCCTTTCTTTTCAAGTACAGCCAGCAGCAGTTGTAAACGTCGAAGATCGAAGCCTGAAACAGTTCGTTGTGGTGTTCCGTAAACCGATTGGGTTACCAATGCCTGCACTTCTATGAGCAATGGACGCATGCCTTCAATGGTGGCTGCAATGGCAATACCGCTTAAGCGATCTTCCTTTTGCGTCATCAGTATTTCGCTTGGGTTGTTCACACCCCGCATACCAATGCCGGTCATTTCATATATGCCCAGTTCCGATGTGCTGCCAAAACGGTTTTTGATGGTGCGTAAGATGCGATATGCATAATGACGGTCGCCTTCAAACTGTAATACGGTATCAACCATGTGTTCCAGGATCTTGGGCCCTGCAATGCTTCCATCCTTTGTTATATGGCCAATAAGAAATACAGGCGTGTTGGTTTCTTTGGCAAAACGCTGAAACTCTGCCGCCGATTCGCGTATCTGGGATATGCTTCCGGGTGACGAATCGATATACGGCGATTGTATGGTTTGAATAGAGTCAACAATGACCAGGTGTGGTTTTAATTTTTTGATCTCCTGGAATATTGTTTGCGTTAATGTTTCGGTGAGTAAGTAAAAGTTGTCATTTTGAATATTCAACCGGTCGGCGCGCATCTTTATCTGTTGCTCGCTTTCTTCACCGCTGATGTATAACACAGTTTTTCCCTGTAGTTGTAAGCCATTTTGTAAAAACAGCGTTGATTTACCAATACCAGGTTCACCTGCAATTAATACAATGCTACCTGGAACAATACCGCCACCAAGTACTCTGTTTAATTCTGCATCGGAAGTAGTGATGCGAATTTGTTCGCTGCTCTTGATAGTATGAAGAGGAATGGTACGAAGTGTTTTTGTTTCTTCATTGTAATCGTCCCATCCGTTTTCTTTTTTTACAGATGGTTTTGAAATTACTTCTTCAACAAATGTATTCCATGTACCACATGATGGACATTTTCCAACCCATTTTGCGCTTTCATATCCACAATTCGAACAAAAGAATGCTGTTTTAACTTTAGCCATGCGATAAAGTTAGTAAAAACATGGTCGCTTATTAAAGCACATTGTTTAAAACGGTTGTTGATAACATGTAAATGTTATGAAGAATGATTTTTGAATAGTTAGTCACGTTAAAAAGTTAGTGAAGGGTTTTTAAAACTGCGTTTAAGGTATGTGATAGTATGAAACGATATGCGTGTTTTGCGAAGCAAGTTTTTTGATCAAAAAAAGGGCAAAAAAGAGGGTCAAAAAAGGGGGGTAAAAATGGTGCTTTTTTTGAAAAGTAAAAAGGCCAACATTGCTGTTGACCCTTTACTTACTAACCCATTAAATTCTTGCACTAAATTACAAATAAGCGCCACATAACAAAATTATTTTTTGGGGTTGTGAATAAATTCCAACGCGATTTTAATGTATGCCCGATTTGGTCTTTTGATGCCGTAATGCATTGATAATCAAATTTTAATACAATTTTAAGAGATTTTAAAAAAGGCTTGTGATAAAATGTCAGCTAACTGCGATTAAACGCAATTTGAATGACAAAAAGGCCCTCGATTTCTGCCTAAAAATGGCGTAAAATTTACTCAAATGGATTGGTAACTGATTTGATAGATTATTGTTATTAAAGAAAAAAAGAGTAAGAAAATGACACCATCAATCTGGCTTGTTTCAATCCTGTTTTTAGTGATCAGTTTACTGGTGTCCGGTGTGCTAAAAGGCAAATTTGCGAAGTACAGCCGGGTGCCATTGTCAGCCGGTTTAACGGGTAGGGAAGTGGCAATGAAAATGTTACGCGATAACGGTATATATGATGTTAAAGTAGTATCAACCAATGGTTTCCTTAGCGACCACTACGATCCTGCCACCAAAACGGTAAACCTTAGTGACGACGTATATAACGGAGTATCAGTGGCTTCTGCAGCTGTAGCCGCCCACGAATGCGGTCACGCGGTGCAGCATGCCAATGCTTATCAATGGCTAATGCTCCGTAGCAAGCTGGTGCCCGTAGTAATGTTCAGTTCAGGAATAGTGCAATGGATATTGCTGGGTGGCGTGTTAATGGTAAATGCCTTTCCGGCCCTGTTACTGATAGGTATTATACTTTTTGGTTTAACTACTTTATTTTCAGTGATTACGCTGCCAGTTGAGCTGGATGCGAGCCGGCGGGCGCTGGCCTGGTTGAACCGCTCGAACATTACCAGTAGTCGTGAGTATCCCCAGGCGAAAGATGCGCTGAAGTGGGCTGCTTTAACTTATGTAGTGGCTGCCCTGGCTTCTATAGCTACTCTGGTACAATATATATTAATATTCCTTGGTGGCCGAAACAGGGACTAGATATATCCCGGCCCGGCTGGCTATCCGACTTCCATATCCATTTCAGGAAAGAGAAGTCTTTATTATAAATGTATCTGGTTAAGTGAGATTGGAGCCCCCGCTATAGTGGGGGCTTTTTGTTGGGAAAATGTTAAACCTTACCCGAGATTAAGGAATGAACATTAATAGGTTATGAAGCATCGAAATATGACTACAAACTGATGAAAAAGGAGGACGAAGAAGGTCGATCTAGGTAATTTGGCGATAGTTGGCTACACGGTTATCGCCCATTTTTACACGGCTATTGCCAAAACTGCACGTTTACCAATTTGTCCTTTGCCGTATGGGATTAAAAAATAATTTTGACATGTCTGATTCACTTTTTTCCCTACGCCTTTCTGGTTTTATATTTCGATCGGGCAATTTTTTGCCCGATCCTTATTTTTACAGACCTTCCGTAAATGTTCATCCGAAGAAATTGCCTGCCTCCATCAAATACCAGATATATTAGTTTTCTTAACATTTAATACCTGACCATTACGATGAAAGCCTTCTCCCTCACCCTGGTGTGCTGCTTAAGCTTTTTAAATCAATATGCACAGCCTGTAATAAAAAACCTGCAAGGAGTTGTTGTTAAAAAAGACCGGCTAGAATCGACTATAAAGCAGATTGTCGACACTGCCCGCGTTGTGGGACTGGCGGTAGTGATCATAAACGACAATAAAGTGGTTTATAATCACGCATTTGGAGTTAAGAATACCCAAACCAACGCTGTATTGAACGATACCACTATTATGTACGCGGCTTCATTTACCAAACCGGTATCGGCCTATTTATTTTTAAAGCTGGTTGAAAAAGGGATGTTTAACCTTGATACTCCCGTATATAAATACCTGAAGAAACCAATAGGGCAATATGAGAAGTGGAAAGACCTGGCCACTGACACTGCATTTAACCAGGTAACACCCCGTATGCTGCTCAGTCATAGTTCAGGGTTGCCAGTTCTTCGGTTCCTGTATAACAATAAAGTAAACCTGATAGCTCCGCCCGGTAAAAAGTTTTATTATTCCAATGAAGGCATGAACCTGTTAGGGGTGATAATAGAAGAGCAGACGGGGCAAAAGTTGCAGGATGTTGCCAAAGAGCTGGTGTTGGCGCCTTTACAAATGGACCATACCTCTTTTGTATGGCAGCCTTCGTTCGATAGCGATTATGCGTTAGGGTATATGGCCAGTGGTAAACTATACGGGGCCGAAAAAAGGGAAAGCGCCCGGGCTGCCGGTTCTATGAATACTATAGCTACAGACTATGCTAAGTTTATAATTGCCCTTATGCAGCAACAAGGGGTTGGTAAAAAGTTGTTCAATCAAATGTTTACGCCACAGATCCGCGTCAATACCAAAAGAGGGTTTGGCCCCTTGCGAGATACCATTACTACTGAGAATGATAACATACAATTATCGTGGGGGCTGGGTGTTGGGCTAATAAAAACGCCTTACGGCAGGGCGCTGTTCCATACCGGGCATAATGAGGGCTGGCATAACTACTTTGTGGCATACCCCGAAAAGAAAACGGCGGTAATATTAATGAGCAACAGCCTGAATTTTGGGCATGTTGGCGATAAACTTTTGCAGGAAACTATAGGTGATGCCGGGGCGCCACTAAAATGGCTCGGGTTTTTTGATCCTGAGGAATAATCAACAGGAAATTACAATAGCAGGGTTATTATAAAAAACAAGGGTTTCCGAATGTTCGGAAACCCTTGCCAAATTTTTTTTGCTTATTGTCTGTGCCTGCAGGCTACAGTTTTATTTCGTCGTCGTGTTTGTCGAAGAAGTGGAATTCGGTAAGATGATAGTTGGTGTTCTCTCTTACCTTAACCTTTTGTCCATACTTCCAGCGCCATTTCCATACTTTAGATTTAAACATGGAGCCTTTTGTAAGGTAGGCGTGCATAATAGGATGTACAACCAGGGTAAGGTCTTTGTGTTGATGGGTGATGAGGTAACTGAGGTTCTTTTCAATTTCATCTTCCAGCAACAGGGTAGAAGATATTTTACCTGTACCGGCGCAACTGGGACATACTTCCTGGGTATTGATATTTACCTCAGGTTTCATCCGTTGCCTTGTTATTTGCATTAACCCGAATTTGGAGATGGGCAGAACGGCATGTTTTGCCCTGTCGGGGCGCATACATTCTTCCATAGCCTCCAGCAGTTTCCGTTTATTATCGGGCAACTTCATATCAATAAAGTCAACCACAATAATTCCACCCAGGTCGCGCAGGCGCAACTGGCGGCTGATCTCAGCAGCAGCTTCAAGGTTGGTTTCCAGGGCATTTTGTTCCTGGTTATTGCCAACGCTTTTGTATCCGCTGTTTACATCAATTACGTGTAATGCTTCGGTATGTTCAATAATAAGGTAGGCGCCACTTGGCAGGTTTACGGTTTTTCCAAAAGCAGCTTTTACCTGTTTGGTAATACCATACTGATCGAAAATGGGCAACCCATTATGATAGAATGTAACAATTTCTGCTTTCTCGGGCGCAATGCGCTGAATGTAGTTACGGGTATCGTTATAAATATTGCGGTCATTTACAACTACCCGGTTAAAGTCTTCATTCAACAGGTCGCGTAAGATACTGGTAGTCTTTGTTTGCTCACTCAATATCTTGGCGGGGGCCACTGCGCCTTTCAGGTTTGCCTGAATGGTTTCCCAGGTTTCAACAAGGGCGGCCAGATCTTCATGAAGTTCGGCCGTGTTCTTGCCTTCAGCAGCAGTACGAACTATTACCCCAAAGTTCTTTGGTTTAATAGCTTCTACTATCTTCTGTAATCTTTTTCTTTCTTCGGCAGAGTGGATCTTTCGGGAAACGGCCACTATATCATTGAAAGGGGTGATAACAACGAAACGGCCAGGCAGGGAAATTTCACAGCTAAGGCGGGGGCCTTTGGCTGCAATAGGTTCTTTCAATATCTGAACCAGAATGTTCGGTTTGCCGCTCAACACTTCATTGATTTTACCGGTTTTTACAATTTCCGGTTCAACCTGAAAGTTTGCGAAGTTGAAACCCTGGGGACCATTATCAACAATGGCCTGTTGGGTAAACTTCAAAAGGGAGCGTGCATACGGACTGAGGTCAGTGTAGTGAAGGAAGGCATCCTTTTCAAAACCTACATCTACGAATGCAGCGTTTAGTCCAGGGATGAGCTTTTTTACTTTTCCGAGATATAGATCTCCCACCGCGAAGCTTGCATCAGTTTTTTCATGATGCAATTCCACGAGTTTTTTATCCTCTAATAGCGCTATTTCAACGCCCTGAGGTGTCGCATTTATAATTAGTTCCTTATTCAAGCGTTCTGTCTTTATACCGTCTAAACCATCTCATCACTACAAGGAAAGGTGCTGAAGAGGAATTAGTTGTCAGGTATCAGAAATCAGCAAAGTAAGTAACCTGTAATAAATGACAACATAACTAGATTCAGCGAAAGAAGGAAAAGGCCTCGCCCGAAAGGCGCGACCTTTTTCAAGAAGTTAAACTAGCGGTTCTTCTTCTTATGCCGGTTTTTTCTAAGTCTTTTTTTACGCTTGTGCGTTGCTATTTTATGACGCTTTCTTTTTTTACCACAAGGCATATAACACCAATGAGTTTAAGATGAAAAAAAAATGTTGCTAATGTTTTTACCGGAAAGGTTTATTTATTATTACCAAGTAATTTAATTCGTTCGTCGATCTCCTTCATCAGGTCGGCGCTTTGAATATGCTTCTTAGCCTCCTGGTACCACTTCACCGCATTTGCCTTTTCGTTGTGTTGCTCGTAAGCATCGGCCAACATAAGCACAACTTCAACATTTTCTGGCTGATGGTGAACTACCTTCAGTAACCGATCGATTGCTTTGTCATATTGGCCCGACATAAGTCCGCCTAAACCAAGCATATATTGCGCATACATATTTTCCGGATCTCTCTCTGCCACTTCTCTGATCTTTGCGATCCCTTCCATTGGGCCACCGCCCAGGTTTCCGAAAAGTATTGCGCTACCCAATCCCACTTTCAGCGAATCATTGTTTGGAGCAAGTTGTAAAGCTTTCTCAAACAAGTCTTTAGCCTCTGATGCCATCCACCGTTGTAACTCAGGGTTCTCTTGCCGGCGAATGCCCTCTAAAAAGAATTGGGCAGCAAAGGTGAGACTTTTTTGAGAATTTTCCAATTTAGCGGCTTCGGCAGAATAATAAGCGTAGGGAAGCAGTAAATGGGCTGAGTCTTTCCAGAAGTCAGCCAGCTGCTTATAAACCTTAATCTGTTGCTCTTTAACGTCACCGCGTACAACACCAGCTTCCATTTGGGCAACAAAAGCCTGCTGGGCAGGTGTAAGTTGCTGCCTGGAAGCATCCAGAATGGTTTTCGAACTTATTTCACTTGTACCGGCTGCCGCTGCAACAGCACCAGGGTTCTTTTTAGGGGGAATGGTTTTGCCAAAAAAGTAGATCAGACACAGTAGACCAACTCCACTGCTAACAAGGATTATTTGTTGCTTTTTCAAGAATCAAATCATTTAAGCAGCAAATTTACATCTCATCATCCGGGTTTGGCTGATCTTCTTTTACTGATTGCAGTTTTTTAACTTCTGCAACGAATTCCTTGGCTGGTTTGAACGCAGGAATAAAATGTTCGGGTATATGCACCGCAATATTCTTTTTGATATTACGGCCAATTTTAGCAGCTCTCTTCTTTGTTATAAAGCTGCCAAAACCACGAATGTAGATGTTCTCGCCCTGGGACAAGGTGTCTTTTACTTCCTTGAACATGGTCTCCAGCGTAACCAGCACATCAACCTTCGGTATACCTGTTTTTTCCGATATTTGGTTAACGAGGTCTGCCTTTCTCATGTCGCATGAATTTTTACGGGTTTACAAATTTTTATTTCTTTAAGGAAATTTCATAGGAATGTCAAAGGCAATCTACACTAAATCAATTCTTTAATGAAATTAACTGTAAATTTTCACATTTGCAAGAAAAGTATAAACAATTGAAAATGAATTTTAAACAATTTTTGTGCCCTTTTTGATAGGCAAACGTTTCATTTTCAATACATTAATGCGCAAAACGACCACTGAACAAGTATTAGCAATTTTTTTCAGTTTAAAAAAAATCGGCTGCTTTTGAACGATTTTTAGGCAAAAAAAGGCCTGTTGGTCAATCAGAATAGATAAAAACGAGCAAATAATTACATGAAACCTGATTTTACGCGAAGGTTATTACAATGGAATAAGAACAGTAACACAAGAGCGATGCCATGGAAAGGAGAGAAAGATCCATATAAAATATGGTTGAGTGAGATCATACTGCAACAAACAAGAGTTGAACAGGGATGGAGCTACTATGAAAAATTCATTGCTGCATTTCCTACAATTATTCATTTGGCAAAAGCCAGTGATGAAAAGGTTTTCAAAATGTGGGAAGGGCTCGGTTATTACAGCCGTTGTAAAAATCTTATTGCAACAGCTCGTAAAATTGCCAGTGAGTATAACGGTATATTCCCTGCTACGTATGATGAAATAGAAGCGTTGCCGGGTATTGGTCCATACACCGCATCAGCCATTTCATCATTTGCATTCAACCTGCCACATGCTGTGCTTGATGGTAATGTACAACGCATTATTGCCCGTTACTTTGGCATAACAACACCTATAGATACAACCGCAGGCAAAAAACAATTTCAAAACCTTGCACAGGAGTTATTAAAACCCGATGAGCCTGGTATTTACAATCAGGCGATCATGGACTTTGGGGCGGTTATATGCAAACCACAAAATCCCCTATGCAACACATGTGTACAGCAAAAGGAATGCGAAGCCTTTAACCAAAATACGGTAAGCCAGCTACCTGTGAAACAAAAGGCGCTTATACGCAAAGAGCGCTGGTTCTATTACTTCATCATAGAGCATAAGGGCAAATGGTACATAAAACAAAGAACGGGTAAGGATATATGGGAAAACCTGTTTGAGTTTGTATTGTACGAGGCTCCGGCCGCAGTAGAAGATATTACTTTAAAAACGCCTTTCCTTAAGAAGTTGGTGAATGGCCAAAAGGCCGCGCATATTGAAAGCATAAGTCGTATATACCGGCAACAACTTACGCATCAAACCATTCATGGGCGGTTTGTGAAGGTGAAGGTACAGGAGCCGTTACCCACTTTGAGCAATTTTTTACTTATTGATAAGAAGGAGTTATCGAAATACGCATTCCCTCGCTTTATTACTACTTTTTTGGGTGAACCGGCCCCTCCGGCCCAATTGTTTTAAAGCCGTTAGGAATCTTGATAATCGCTCATATGACCAGGCTTACCTGGTTGATTGCCGTGGCTAACATATGGTAAAAACTATGCTATTTGTGAAAGCCTCTACAGATGGGTATCCCGGTAATAACCGGGCCTAAAAAAATCTCTTTTATTCTATTAAAAAATTTAACTTTAAAAAGGAATAAAAAAGGCGCAGACGATTATTAACATCAAATTTACCATCTTATGAGAGGAGTAAACAGGGTAATGCTAATTGGTAATTTAGGAAAGGACCCGGATACACAGCACCTTGAGGGACATATTGCCGTAGCAAAATTTCCTTTGGCAACCACCGAAACATTTAAAGACAGATCGGGCAAGCTCATTTCTCAAACAGAATGGCATACCGTGGTACTTTGGAGAGGATTGGCAGAGCTGGCGCAAAAGTACTTACACAAAGGTAGCCTGGTATACATTGAAGGCAGGCTTCGAACTCGTAGCTGGGAAGACAAGGAAGGCAATAAGAAATTTGCAACTGAGGTAGTTGGCGATAACCTGATCATGTTAGATAAAAGGGCCGACTCCACCCACGGATCACATGGCACTACCACCACTCATAGCGAGAATATTGAAGGTTTTAACAGTGCCGACATCCCACCCTTAAGCGATTCCCCATCCCAGGATTTGCCATTCTAACGCATACTATTATTTTTGCAGTTCGAAATAAATATCAGCAGGGGCCGATTAAAGGTTATGAAATTGCTTTTAACCGGCCCCTTTCTGATTAACTTTGTTGATTAACAACTTAATGACAGGGAAATAATTCGAGTTGACGACTAATTTATTCATGAAAACCCCATGCTTTGGACAAGCCTTTGTTGATTTTTGGATATGAGTATGTGAATATGCTACTGTTGATGGTGACCAATGTGCAGGCTACCACACTGCTGGCTGCCGCTGTGCTGGTGTTATTACTGTTGTCTTTTTTTATTTCCGGCGCCGAAATGGCCTTCTTCTCACTTACTTACCGCGATATTAACATGCTAAAGACCAAGCAGGATACCGGCTGGAAGCGAATAGCCTCCCTGCTTGAAGAGCCCCGGGCTTTACAGGCTTCTTTAATGATCGCCAATACCCTGGTGAATATCGCCATCATCATTCTTACCAACTTCCTTATTGACCAGGTGCTGATCCTAAAGCCAGGCAATATAAGCATGTGGGTGGCGTACGGCATAAAACTTATCATCATTTCTTTTCTCATCATACTGTTTGGCGAAATTTTACCCAAGGTTCGCGCCTCACAAAACAATCTTCGTTCGGCATATGAAGCATCCTTTCTGGTTGAAGTGATCTTTTACATGTTCAAACGCATAAGTGTATGGCTGCTGAAAGTATCTGACACCGTGGAAAACCTGTTTGGCGGTAAAGCATCCCGCGCTTATACCCACCAGCAACTGGAACAGGCCATTAAAAGCACCATACACGAAGAGGAAGAACAACGTATACTGGCCGGCATTTATAAATTTCCCAACATAACGGTAAAGCAGATCATGCGCACCCGCCTCGATGTAAATGGGATTGAATATGAAGCCAACTTTCAGGCACTGAAAAGAAAAGTGGAAGAGCTGCATTACTCCCGGTTACCGGTGTACCGTAAAAGCCTCGATGATATTGTTGGTATCGTTCACACAAAGGACCTGCTGCCTCACCTGAATGAACCCGATAATTTCGACTGGCATATTGTTGTTCGGCCGCCATTTTTTGTACATGAGCAAAAGCATATTGAAGACCTGCTGAAAGAATTTCAAACAAGGCATATTCACTTTGCCGTAGTGGTTGATGAGTTTGGCGGAACCAGTGGTATTGTTACCCTGGAAGATATTCTGGAAGAGATCATTGGCGACATCAGGGATGAGTTTGATGAAGAAGAGACCGGCAGCAAAAAGATCGATGAGAATACCTACATTTTCGAAGGCCGCACCATGATACACGACGCCTGTAAAATGATGAACTTGCAAGAAGATACTTTCGATCAGGTTAAAGGCGATAGCGACTCTATGGCCGGCCTTATGTTGGAACTGGTAGGCGAAATTCCAAAAGTTAATGATACGGCTACCATTGGCGATTTTGATTTTGTAGCACTTGAGGTTGACCGCAACCGTATTCGAAAAATAAAAGTGACCATTAATATAAAACAGGATAAGCAGGTAAGTTAACGGCCCTTTTATCCATAGTAAATTTTGAATGAAAACATTTGTGATAAAGTACCTTCCCCTTGTTGTTTTGTTTGTTTCGGTAATAGCATGTAACAGTACGTACACCCCTAAACGGAAAGGATACTTCAAGATCGATTTTCCCAAACATGAATACAAAGTATTCGATCAGGCTGGATATCCCTATACTTTTGAATACCCGGTATACGCAAACATTGTAAAGGATACCACCTTTTTTGAAGATAAACCTGAAAATCCTTATTGGATCAATATCGAATTTCCCCGTTTAAATGGAAAAATTTACATCAGCTATAAAGAGGTTGGCAAAAATGACCTCAATAAACTGGTGAACGATGCTTTCAATATGACCTACAAGCACAGTACCCGCGCAACAGAGATCGTTGACTCAACTATACGTACTAAAAATGGCGTAAGTGGAGTATTCTTTTCTGTAGGCGGCAATGCCGCAACGGCCAAACAGTTCTTTGTTACCGATTCGGTAAAGCACTTTTTAAGAGGGGCTTTGTATTTTGATGCCAGTCCCGATGCAGATTCTATAAGCGTGGTAAACAACTTTGTAGAGGAAGATATGAAGCACCTGATCAATACATTCCGGTGGAAATAGCTTTGGATGGCCCCATTTGCATCTTTATGTTTAATTTTACGCCTTAAAACATTTTTACGTGATAGTAGTAGACAACGTGTTGATCAGTGATGAAATAGCCGAAGCACAATTTGTGTGCGACCTTAACAAATGTAAAGGTGGCT
The DNA here is from genome assembly GCA_024809215.1 of Niastella sp. OAS944. Classification (GTDB taxonomy): domain Bacteria; phylum Bacteroidota; class Bacteroidia; order Chitinophagales; family Chitinophagaceae; genus Niastella. The sequence continues at coordinate 38,733 of JANUBW010000007.1, forward strand.
GTTGTGAAGAAGGAGATGCCGGCGCCCCGCTTGAAGATGCAGAGCTCGACATTATGGTTGACCTGTACGAAAAAATAAAACCCTACCTCACACCCGCTGCTATTGCAGAAATTGAGCGTAAAGGCAAATACGTTTATCATAGAGAATTTGGCTGGGTAACGCCTACCCTCGGCGGTGATAATGAGATCTGTGTTTATGGTAGCCGCGATGAAAAGGGCATTATTAAATGTGCTTTTGAACAAGCCTATTACGATGGGGTTATTGGTTGGAAAAAGCCCATCAGTTGCCATTTCTTTCCCATTATTCAAAAAAATGGCAAAAAAGGCGATTACGATCGTATGAACTACGAACCCCGCCCCACTTTGTGCAGCCCTGCCTGCTCTTTAGGGAAAAAGCTTAAAGTACCTGTATATCAGTTCCTCAAAGAACCAATCATACGCAAGTACGGCGAAGACTTTTACAATGCCCTGGAGAAAGCGGCTACTGAATATTATCCTCAGAAAAAGAAATAACTGGCCAGGCCTAAGTAGTACCAACCATACTAAAACAAGATTTTAGAATTATACAGATATGAGTGAGCATTCTTCCACCTTCATGGCGAAAAGCACCATAAAGGCTGCTGATCTGGAGCATAGGCGTAAAGTGAATTTCAACATAGGAAAGTACAATGCTGCCGTACCGCTTGGAAAAGCGCAGTTCACAGATGTGCACCTGGCACGGGAACGGGCAAAAAATATAAAATGGAAGGCAATTGAAAAGCTCGATCAGTACCTGGAGCAGTTTGAGACCATGCTTACCAAACGCGGCGGAAAAGTAATTTGGGCCGAAGATGGCAAACAGGCAGTGGAAGAAGTACTTAAGATTGCCAAAGCAAAGAATTGCAAAACGATCGTGAAGAGCAAGAGTATGGTAACGGAAGAAATTCACCTGAACGATCATTTGGAAGAACATGGTATTGAAAGCGTAGAGACCGACCTGGGCGAATATATTCAACAACTCGATGGGGAACCACCATATCACATTGTAACCCCCGCCATGCATAAAAGCAGGGAGGACATTGCCAAATTATTTGCCGAGAAACTCCATGTAGCGCCAAATTTATCAGCCGAACAACTCACTTTGGTAGCCCGCGAAAAATTGCGGGAGAAATATGTACAGGCCGAAATAGGCATTACCGGGGCTAACTTTATTCTGGCCGATATTGGTGGTGTGGCTGTGAGCGAAAACGAAGGAAATGCCCGCTTAAGCAATGCTTTCCCTAAAACTCATATCGTTATAACAGGTATTGAAAAAGTTATTCCTTCGATGAACGACCTGGGCCTTTTTTGGCCCCTGCTGGCAACCTATGGCACCGGTCAGTGGGTCACCTCATATAACACCATTATTTCAGGACCAAGACAACAAGGAGAATCCGATGGCCCCGATGAAATGTATGTGATACTGCTCGATAATGGTCGCACAAACATTTTGGCCAATGAAAGAACCCGCGAAAGCCTGTACTGTATCCGCTGCGGCGCCTGCTTAAATGCCTGCCCTGTTTATAAGAATATTGGGGGCCACGCTTATGAAACTACGTATAGCGGTCCAATTGGTGCGGTTATTACGCCTCAGTTAAAAGACATGGGCGAATGGAAGCACTTAAGCTATGCCTCATCCTTATGCGGTAACTGTACCGAAGTATGCGCTGTTAAGATAAACCTGCACGAAATATTGCTTGAGAACCGCCACGATGCAGTTACAAATGGCGATGTGGCCTGGGGCGAAAAAGTAGCCTGGAAGGTGTGGAAACAGGCCAGCCTTCACCGTGGTATGATGAACATGGGGAATCAGAAACTAAAGAACTGGATGGTAAATAAGGTATTTAAAGGGTGGACCACCAATCGCGCCGACCTGAACTTTGCCGGAAAGACGTTTAATGAAATGTGGAAGGAGAAGCATAAGAAGTAATCACATAAAAGATAGTCTAAAAAAAGTCAACTTTTACGGTTGACTTTTTTATTTTGCACCTACTGATGCTACTTCTTTATACCCATACCGCCACACCTCGACTGCAATACATTGTTGATTTTATTGGTAAAGAGCTATTCGACGAATCTATACAGATAACTACCGATGAGGCCCATTTTAAAACATCGAAACAGCCCCGGCTAAACTATTCGGCACAGGAGTTTTCTGAAGGAGAATTCTTTTTGCGTAAGACCGCCTTATTATTTGAAACGGGTATAAAACACCAGCCCATAGAATGTTTTGAGATCAATTTTCATAAAGCATTTTTTGAAACAAAAGGAGATTTTTCATTTGATATTTTTGCTGCCTCGTTTTACCTGTTAAGCCGGTACGAAGAGTACCTGCCGCACGAAAAAGATATGTATGGCCGTTATGCTCATACTAACTCGCTGGCATATAAAGAAGGGTTCTTATCGCAACCGCTGATTAATATCTGGTTGCAATCGTTTAAAAAAGCATTACAGTTTAAATTTCCGGAATTGGTGTTCAGGCAGGCCCAGTTTAAATGTATTTTAACGTATGATATTGATATGGCCTGGTCGTACCTGCATAAAGGCTGGCAGCGAACATTGGGCGGGTTTATAAATGACATTGGTAAGGGTGAATGGGCAAAGGTGAAGGATAGATGGTTGGTGTTACGTGGCAAAAGAAAAGACCCATTCGATTGTTTTGAATGGCTCGATGCCTGGCATTTGTATTGCCGGCTTAAGCCTTATTTTTTTTTCCTGGCAGCTAAAAAAACATCTTTATACGATAAGAACAATTCCTGCCAAAGCAGTGAATTTCGTGATCTTATAACGTATTACGCAAACACCTATCATTTGGGCTGGCATCCTTCGTGGCAAAGCGGTGATGATACCTCCCTGTTGAAAGAAGAATTGGAATGGTTGGAAGTGGTGGGCGATAAAAAGATCTTTCACAGCCGGCAGCACTATATTCGATTTTCGCTTCCGGCCACCTTTCGCCGGTTAATTGAAACAGGAATCGAGAAAGACTTTTCAATGGGGTATGGAAGTATAAATGGATTCAGAGCCTCTGTATGTTCACCGTATTACTGGTACGACCTGGAGAAAGAAACTACCACTTCACTTATGTTGTATCCCTTTTGCTTTATGGATGCCAATTCATTATTTGAGCAAAAGCAAACACCGCAGCAAACCTATAACGAGCTGATGCAATATTATGAACAGGTGAAAGGTTGTAAAGGAGTTTTTATTCCCATCTGGCACAATTTCATTTTAGGTACTGACCCGGCGTATGAAGGCTGGCGTAAGATGTTTGAGCTGTTTATGAAAGAAACTGTTTACTGGGACGCTTACACTGATGAATAGATGTGACCAAGTTTGTGTAAATTGAAGAAATGTATTTTCCTGCCTTTAATTTTCTTTCTAACGTATATGTAGCTATCTCTTGATAGGCTCGCGGTATTACTTTATCATTAGGGTATTCCCGAAGGAATTTATGAAGTTCGGATGAATACACTTTTTGCCGGAACAAGCTATCAATATGCTATGTATGCCTGCGCGCAAAAAATTATCAGCAATGGTCCGGTGGTTACTAATGTATGTGTTGGCTATCCGGGTTCTTACCAGTTTTATATAACTAATTATGTAAACCAAGAGAATGTTATAAAATCACAAAGCCTCCCGGTTTATGCAGGGAGGCTTTGTAGTTTTATGGATGTTGTAAAACTAGTGTTTAAAATGTCTCATACCGGTCATTATCATTGCTAACTGATGTTGCTGGCAATATTCAATTGAGTCTTTATCGCGTACAGAACCACCCGGTTGAATAAAGGCTGTAATGCCGGCTGCATGACCTAACTGCACACAGTCATTGAATGGGAAAAAGGCATCGCTGGCAAGTACGGCGCCATTTAAATCGAACTCAAACTGGCGTGCTTTTTCCAGTGCATGACGCAAAGCATCAACACGGCTTGTTTGTCCGCAGCCTTTACCAATAAGTTGTTTGTTTTTAATCAGTGCAATGGCATTTGACTTCAGGTGCTTACACACGATGTTTGCAAATACCAGATCGCTTTTTTCAGCAGCATTGCTTTCGCGGCCGCCAACTTCTTTCCACTCCAGGTAATTGCCTTTATCTTCACCCTGGGCCAGCACACCGTTCAACACGGATTTGTATTGGTTAGTGCGGGTTGAAGTAGCTTTTTGTTGTAACAAAATGCGGTTCTTTTTTGACTTCAACACTGCCAGTGCATCTTCATTAAATGCGGGGGCTATCAATACTTCAAAGAAGATCTCATTAATAGCGTCGGCTGTGGCTTTATCTATGGTTTTGTTACATACCAGTACGCCGCCAAATGCACTTTCGGGGTCGCCGGCCAGAGCAGTGTCCCATGCCTCTTTAACTGTGTTACGCGATGCTATACCGCACACGTTGGTATGTTTAATAATGCCGAATACGGCGCCGGTTTCATCGGTTGAGAAATCGTTTATAAGCTGAACTGCAGCATCAACGTCAACCAGGTTATTATAAGAAAGTTCCTTGCCGTTCAATTGATCGAATAACTGGTTAAGATCGCCATAGAAAACGCCGGTTTGATGTGGGTTTTCGCCATAGCGCATTGTTTTGGGGCTGGGAATTGACTCTAGGAAGTACAGATCGCCTTCAGGATTAAAGTATTTTGCAATAGCCACATCATAATGGGCTACAATTTGAAAAGCTTTAGAGGCAAATGCACGGCGTTGCTCCAGAGTGGTAGTGCCGTTTTGTGCAGCGAGCATATCGGCCAGTACCTGGTAATCGGCTTTAGCAGCCAATACAGTAACGTGGCTAAAGTTTTTGGCTGCACCACGGATCATAGAGGGGCCGCCTATGTCGATCTTTTCAATGATCAGCTTTTCTTCGCTGGTAGATGCTACTGTTTCTTCAAATGGGTATAAGTCAACAATAACCAGGTCAATTTCAGGGATGTTATATTGTTTCATTTCCTGAACATCGCTTTCAAGCTCCCTGCGGCCAAGGATACCACCAAAAACTGAGGGGTGCAGGGTTTTAACCCGGCCACCTAATATAGAAGGGTAGGTCGTTAACTGTTCAACCGGAACTACAGGAATTCCCAGTTTCTCTATAAACGATTGAGTACCACCTGTAGAGTAGATTGTAATGCCTTGTTTGTGCAGCTCCTTTACCAATGGCTCAAGGCCATCTTTATAAAAAACGGAAATAAGAGCAGACTGTATCTTTTTGGTCATATGCGTAATTTATTCGGAAGTAGTGAAAGGACATTGGGGATTAATGATCATCAACCTGCCAGCACGGGCCGCGGGGTCGATTTAAGGGCGCAAAGGTAGGTTAATACAGGTTGAAAACAAAAGCGCCCTTGTCTGCCACAGAAAAGCCCGAAAGTCCCAGTTCTTCACATTCCTGTTGCCATTTGGCCACCTTCCAGGGGGCATTTGATGCATCAAAAACGAATTGACGACAGGTGAAAACACCGGTGAGTTCTGCAATTTTTAACGGTGGGTTGTTCAAAAGAATAATAATGTCAACCGGCGTTTTGGGTGTAACGTTATAAAGCCTGTACGGCCGATCGATTAATAAAAAGGAGAAATTCCCCAAAAAGAAGCGGTTGTTTGTACTCCGTATTTTTCCCGTGTCTTTTGTGTTGTTTACGCGGTATAGTGATCTGCTTGGTTGCAAATGAAATTTTTGTAATAACTCATCGTGCTGTAGTGTACTATCGCCTTTAAATATAAATTGGTTACCTACCATAACGTCAATGGCGCTGTGCTTTGGAACGTTATATACAATGAGCTTCCTTTGATGCAATGCATTCCACACCGTGGTTATATGAAATACAATAAATGTTAATAAAGCCAGCAATGCAATTGATACACCCTGCTTTTTGTTATACATTAACCACCATGCTGTGGCAGTAATAAAAACATACAGGCAAACGAGTTGTGGCAGGCTGATCTGCAGGTCGTTTGTAATGGCAAAAGGCAATCTGCTTACCTGTTCAATAAAACTGTTCAGCCAGTAAATAAGATAGTGTAACAAATAGCCAACGCCTGCTGCTGCCGCGGGTAAAACGCTTACCAGGCAAATAACAATTTCAACAATGATAATAAGGCTTGAAAGTGGGACAGCCAGCAGGTTGGCAAGTAGGAATAAGTTAGGGAACTGGTGAAAATGATATATTGAAACCGGTACTGTAAGTATTTGGGCAGCAAGCGTAACGCATACCGATTTCCAAATGGTATCAACTATTTTATTGGGAACAAACAACAGGTCGTAAATGGGTTTATAAAAAATGGCAAGGCTAAGTACTGCTGCATACGAGAGTTGAAAACCTGCATCCCAAAGCCAGAATGGGTTGTAGCAAAGAAGCAAAAAAGCAGAAGCGGCCAGGCTGTTATACACAGAGGTTTTTCTGTTCAGATGCGCGCCCAGCACAATACAGGTGAACATTACGGCAGAGCGAAGCACTGATGGTGAACCGCCGGCAAGAAAGCTGAATAACCACAGGCCGGCAATAACAATTATGGGTTGAATGGTTTTCCCTGTTTTATATTTTGCCAATGGCTTGCATAACAATATTAATAGCCAGTAAATTAGCCCCAGATGCAACCCCGAAATGGCTATTATGTGTACAGCGCCGGTATCGGAGTAGGATTGAACCAGGCGTTTGTCTAAATCATCTTTGTAGCCAATTAGCATGGCTTCGGCAAGCCCGGCTTCTTTGGCGCCTGTAATGTATTTCTTCAGGAGATTAATAATTTTTTCCCTTGTGGAAAAAAGATATTTCCTAAACAGGTTTTCATTTTCTATTTTGAGCGGTGCATACTCGCCTCGCTTCAGGTATACCTGGTATGAAATGCCCTGAAAAGTGCAATACCGCTGATAATCAAAGCACCCCGGGTTACCTGTATTTTTAATCGGTTGCAAAGCTTTATAGAGTAACAACTGTTTGCCATAATGAAGTTGTTGAGCATTACTGTCTTTCTGAAAATACAGTATGATCTTTCCGCCGGCTTTAGTAATAGAATGGTTAAACAGCACTGCCTGAACAGATGCTATGGTTTTAAAGGATTGTTTTTTTTCAGACAGTGGTTCTTCAATAGTCACCAGCACAGCCTTTCCTACAACATATTGCCTGGTAATATTCAGGTTTTCATTACGTACATCATTATAGAACAATAATAAACCTCCTATAGCAAATAACATAACGTGTAGCCACAAGCCGTTATACCATTGGGCACGGTATTGGCGAGATAATGGCAGTGCGGAATACAGCCAGAGGGCAATAGCGCTGAAGGCGAAAAGCAGCCATAAAGAAGAAGCGGTTAAGGGCCAATACCACTGACAAGTAATACCGCCGGCAAATGGGATAATAAGCCGGATAAATGGTGATCCTTTCCAAATGGGCCAGGCAGGCAAATGTGGCATACCGAATGGTAAAATACAATGGAATTGGTATTAATACGGGGAACCTGTGTTTGCAGAAGATAGAGGGGGAAGGTACTTTGAAAAACAAACTACCTACTTTATCAAAAAAGGACAAGGCTAATGGTAAAAAGATAAAGCAGGTAGTTTGAAAAAGGAAAAATTCTGTTATCAGAATAAAATTTCCTCAAGAGGATTTGTAGGATAACAAAAGCCTTGAGGAAATCTGTCGGCGGGTTTTCACAGGACCATTGGATTTCTAAAACGGGATGATAGCAACTCTCCATGTCTAATTTCAGACAAAAACCGGATACATGCCAGAAAAGCGCGATTTATTAGATACGGTTTTTTGTACGGGTAAATTACGGTTGGTTGATCCCCGTAAAAAGACGGGGGTAAGGATCCCGTTTATTGGCGGTTATTTCTTCCTCATTTCACGGTATTTGAACCGTCTTTTTCACGTGACTAATTGAATTCCTTCACGTTACGAATAATAGTAATTTGTAATTAGTTGGCTAACACCCTGTTATAGCCGAAGTTTGCTGTGCCTTCGCGGTTACTTTTGAGTCGACAACACAATCACTCAATATCAAAACTCACAAGCTATGACTACTATTGAAAAAAAATCCTTAAGGGTAGGAAGATACGTGGATGCCAACCATGTTAACACACTTATCCGTACATATAAACAGGAAAGATGGCAACAGAATTCTGAGCGTATCGGCCAGGATGATTCGCTGAGTCTGTTCTATTCAATAGAGGAGCTGGAAGAATTTCTGCAAAAAGCAAAAGAAGCCGGCGCCAATGGTGTTAGCGTGCATTTTGGTGTATATCCAGAAAATTTTAATGAGAGAGAAGGTTATGCCGGCAAGCAAACCACTGTATTTGTAGCAACAGACCGTCAGGAAACAGCTACAGGTATAGCACATAAGAACGTTTACCACGAAACTAACAAAGGCAAACAACTGCTGGCCTACAACATGGGCCAATGGCCTCCCGGAAGTGGTACTGATACTGATTGGAATGGATTGGGTGTTACTATCGTTGATAAGGGCGATAAAGGAATGATTGTTATCTAGGTAATTACAGCTAAAGCTTATATTATATAAATCCGTTCCGGTTTATCCGGGACGGATTTTTTTTTATGGTCGAATTCTCTACATTAGCGGCTGATGAACTTTCCAACACTAATAATTGAGATCATTTGCCTGTTGGCGTCGATATACCTGTTTTTTCAGGTCTCCATACCGAAATACCTGAAATTATTTCCTTTTTTCATGTTTATTACGCTGACAGTAGAAGTTAGCGCCTGGTTCTTCATAAAATATAAATGGAATGTAACTTTACTTTATATAGTTTTTACGTCATTCGAATTCATGTTTTACCTGTTTATTATAGCGTTCAGCATATATAATTTGAAGGCGAGAAAGATCATTTTGTGGTTAATGACTATATACCCGGTTCTGGTGCTGCTCAATAGAATGTTTGTTCAACAGAGATCATTTCATACCATCACATATTCAATTGGGTGCTTATTGGTGGTGGCTGGCTGTATGTATTATTTTTTCGAACTATTTCAATCAACGCATTCGGTAAACCTGGTAAAGGAACCGGCATTTTGGATATGCTCTGGTCTGTTATTCTTTTATTGCTGTACTTTTCCGCTTATTGGTTTATGGAATTTTTTGCCTGGCCTGCCCGATATCATTTTAAAAAACCTGAGTTACATTCTAACATGCCTTAATATTTTATTATACTCTTTATTTTCTATAGCATTTTTATGTAAGATCCAATTCCGGCGTTCAATACGATAATAACATGCCCCGATAATCTAAATTGTATCCCTGGCTTAGGATTTATCTGGAATAATTATTAATAACCAGAAATGATAAGACCATTATTAGTTATATACCATATTCTCTTGATCGTTTGTTTTGTAACAGGTGTGGTTTGCACCAGGCGTTTGAAGTGGACCTTTTCCCCAATGAAACTGCTGCCCTGGTTTATTTTCCTCACCATGATCACCGAACTCATGGGGTGGTGGTGGGCCGAGCAATTTGGTAATAATCATAAAGTGTACAACATTTACCAGGTGGTACAGTTCGGGTTTTGGAGCTTTATACTATCCAGCCTGATCGCTAATAAAAGGGTTATCCAATTGCTCGCAGGTCTTTCTTTTACATTTATTGCATTTGCTATTCTTAATATTGCTTTTATACAAGGCATGGCCCATTTTAATACACTTAACTATTTTACCGGCGCTATTATCGTTTCTTTTTTTAGCGGGTACTCTCTGAGCGAGCTTTTTAAGAAGGCGATTAACGAAAGCCCCTTTAAAATGCCTGCTTTTTGGATTGCCAGCAGCATGCTGGTACTAAACAGCTGTATGATACCGCTTATACTGCCGGCAACACTCAACATGCGATTTACATTTGCGGAATCCCGCATTTTGTTCAGTCTTATTATGCTGGTAAATTATATATCGTATACCATGATTACCATAGCCTTTTTGAACTATCATAAAAACAATAAGCCTTCTCCGCTATAGCGTTGAACTTTATGCTAAATTGCCTGCTCCAATGGTGCTTATATGACATCTGAGATATATATAGTAATAATAATTGGTGCTATTCTGGCGGTGTTACTGGTAGGCTTTATTGTTACCATTCTGTTCCTGTACCAACGGCGGCAGCACAGGCAAATTATGGAGATAAACCGGATGAAGGAGGAGTACGAACGGGAAACGTTAAAGTCGCAACTGGAAATACAGGAGGAAACCTTTAAGAACATAGGGCAGGAACTGCATGATAATATTGGTCAAATGCTATCGGTAGTAAAGCTTTCGCTGGCAGTATTACCTATGGATGATAAGCATGATGCCTGGGAACCTATACAGGGCGCCCGCGGGGTGCTAAATAAAGCAATGATCGACCTGGCCAACCTAACCAAAAGTTTGCATACCGATCGTATAGCCCAAATTGGTTTGGCCGAATCGATACACTTTGAATTGGAAAACATAAACCGGACAGGATTACTTGAAATAGAGTTCGGGGTATCGGGTATAGAACAAAGCCTCGATGATCAGAAGGCGATCGTGTTGTTCAGGATCTTCCAGGAAAATCTCAACAACATTCTAAAGCACTCTAAAGCTAAAACTGTACGGATTACATTAACTTATCTCGACGATAAATTCATAATGAAGATAACCGACGATGGTATTGGCTTTAATGTAGCTGAAAAGAAAAATTCTACATCGTCTGCGGCTGGTGTTGGATTAAAGAGTATTTTCAACCGGGCAAAATTAATTGGTGCTGAAATAGATATGCAAAGTGAGCCCGGCCAGGGCACTATTATTTCTATTCAGTTACCTTTACCCAATTAAAAAGTGAATGCGCGATAATGACTGTTAATAAAAACATACAGGTAGCAGTTGCAGATGACCATACTTTGCTGCGGAATGCACTGGCACGTTTGATCAATTCTTTTGAAAATTACAAAGTATTGTTTGAGGCCAGTAACGGACAGGATGTTAAGGAAAAGCTCAACAAGCATATAATACCCGACATTATTTTACTCGATGTAAATATGCCGGATATTGATGGCTATGAAACTGCCAAATGGATATACAAGAATTTTCCGCAGGTAAAGATCTTAGCGCTGTCGATGTTCAGCGATGAGAACATTATCATTCGCATGTTGCGCCTTGGTGCAAAAGGTTATATAATGAAGAATGCCGAGCCTGAAGAACTTAAACTGGCGCTCGATTCTGTTCTGCACAAAGACTTTTATCTTTCTGAACTCATTTCGGGTAAGATCATCAGCGGCCTGCATAAAGACATGGATAAACCCAACGAACCCGTTCACCTTACCGAAAAGGAAAAAGAGTTCCTGAAGTGGGTTTGTACTGAATTAACCTATAAAGACATTGCCACCAAAATGTTTGTGAGCCCCCGTACTGTGGATGATTACCGCAACTCACTGTTTGAAAAGCTGGGCGTGAAAACCCGGGTGGGGCTTGTTATATATGCAATAAAGCATAGTATGGTGGAAATATAATGATCCTTCTATGTATTTCAGGTCAATTCAGGTTTTACGATTTTCCGCCGCACTGTACGTGACCTTATTTCATATTACTTATTGGTGGAATTATAACGAGGATTCTTTTCCAAAACTTTTTCAATTTGGATATGGGGCCGTTGATCTCTTCTTCGTGATCAGCGGCTTTGTTATTATACAATCAGCATGTGCCTTAAAACCGGGTTGGGCGTCGTTGGTTGAATTCCTTAAAAACAGGCTGGGGCGCATATATCCTGCTTACTGGCTTTTTTTATTGCTTTTTATTGTTACAGGCATGGTTGATATAAGTGGCAGGACCTGGGGTGGATTTTTGCGTGCCTTTTTTCTGATACCTGGCTACAAGAGCATCATTATTACTACCTGGACATTACGGTATGAAATGTATTTGTACTTCCTAATGGCCCTTGTTGTGATGAACAGGAAGCTTAAATATGTTTTATATTTTTTGTTTGGATTGGCACTGATAGCCAATATAATGAAATTATTAGCCCCCTTGTTACATACCTGGCAAATACCCATATACGGTTTGTATAATGAATTTATGCTGGAGATATTTATAGGTGCTGCAATATGGTTGCTATATCAAAAAACGCCCGTTTGGCTGGCTGTAGGGCTATCAATAATTGGATTGGTCTGGTTCTTTACTCCCATTAAAATGCATACATCGCGTTTGCTTGATTTTGGAATACCATCGGCAATGCTTATAACGGGATTGACCGCACTGGAGTTTCACCGAAAGGTAAATGTACCCGAAGAATTAGTGCTTTTAGGAAATGCTTCATATAGCTTGTATATTCTGCATACGCCTGTTATTTCAGCTGTTCTTAAAAACATTAATATTCAGTATGCTACCAACAAGCTGGTATTACTGTTAATGGTTGTTATAGTTATCATATTAGCTGTTTACAGTTATCTGTATATTGAAAAGCCAATTTTACGCTGGCTTAAAAAGTATAAGCAAAAGCCGGTAGAACAGAAGATATAAAAAAATCCCTCCCGATGTTTCGGGAGGGATTTTTATTTGGAGGTATTAAGAACTATTTACTCAAATACATACTTCTGTCTTTGTACAATTGACGGAAGTAAGGATCGCGCAGGTCTTTAATAAAGCGAATGGCTTCACCGGTACTCTTCATTTCAGGTCCCAGTTCTTTGCTAACACCAGGGAATTTTTCAAAGCTGAACACGGGTTCTTTGATAGCATATCCCTTAAGGCGTTTTACAAATTTGAAGTCGCGCAGTTTATTGGCGCCTAACATGACCTTGGTTGCCACATTGAGGTAAGGTATTTGGTATGCCTTGGCAATGAATGGCGTGGTGCGCGATGCGCGTGGGTTAGCCTCAAGAACATACACTTTACCATCTTTAATGGCAAACTGAATATTGATAAGGCCTTTGATATTTAATTTAAACGCGATCTTACGGGCGTATTCTTCCATGGTTTCAACAATCAACGGGCTCAGGTTGAACTGTGGTAACACGGCGTTACTGTCGCCGCTATGGATACCTGCAGGTTCAATGTGCTCCATAACCCCCATTACATGAAATTCTTCACCGTCGCAAATGGCGTCAATTTCAGCTTCCTGGCAGCGGTCGAGGAAGTGATCGATGAGGATCTTATTACCAGGGATGTGTTTCAACAGGCTTACTACCGCTTTTTCTACCTCTTCGTCGTTGATAACGATACGCATACGTTGTCCACCTAATACATAGCTTGGGCGAACCAGTACGGGATAACCTACTTTATTGGCTACTACCACAGCTTCATCAACATCATAAGCTGTACCGTAGTTAGGATAAGGTATATTCAGTTCTTTCAGCATGTCGCTGAAACGGCCGCGGTCTTCCGCAATATCCATGTTATCGAAAGAGGTACCAATGATCTTTACTCCTTTTTTGGTCAGGCGTTCAGCCAGTTTCAGGGCTGTTTGACCGCCCAGCTGTACAATTACACCTTCGGGTTTTTCATGCTCTATGAGCTCCCACAGGTGTTCCCAGTATACGGGTTCAAAGTACAGTTTATCGGCCATATCGAAGTCGGTAGACACTGTTTCGGGGTTACAGTTCATCATGATGGCCTCGTAACCGCATTCTTTCAGTGCCAGCAAACCGTGTACACAGCAATAGTCGAATTCAATACCCTGACCAATGCGGTTGGGGCCAGAACCCAGAACGATCACTTTTTTGCGGTCGCTTACTTTGCTTTCGGAATAGTTGCCCGATTCGAAGGTGGAGTAGAAGTAAGGTGTTTTTGCTTCAAACTCGGCGCTACAGGTATCCACCATTTTATAAACCCGGGTAATGCCTGCCGCTTTCCGTTTTTCATATATTTCTTCATCGCTGCCATCCTGCATGATCTTGGAGATCTGATCATCGCTAAAGCCGTTGAATTTGGCTTCTTTCAGCAGTTCGATGGGTAAAGTAGATGTTTTGTATTTGGCGATCTCTTTTTCAATATCAACGATCTTTTTGATCTCATTGATGAACCAACGGTCGATAAGAGTAGCTTTAGTGATCGTGCTCACCGATACACCGTCCATGAGGGCATCTTTAATACGGAAGATGCGGTCCCATTTCGGGGTCTTAATGTATTCAACGATTTCTTCAGCATGCATTTGGCTTTTGCCATAGTAGCCCAGTCCAACCGCGTTGTTCTCAAGGCTTTGACAGGCCTTTTGAATGGCTTCGGTAAAGCTTCTTCCTATTGACATCACCTCACCTACACTTTTCATTTGCAAACCCAGGGTGTCGTTGGCGCCTTTGAATTTATCAAAGTTCCAGCGGGGCATTTTCACGATCACGTAATCCAGTGCAGGTTCAAAGTAAGCCGAAGTGGTTTGGGTGATCTGGTTCTTCAGTTCGTCGAGTGTATAACCAATAGCCAGTTTAGCAGCTATTTTGGCAATAGGATAACCGGTGGCTTTAGAGGCCAGGGCCGATGAGCGGCTTACCCTGGGATTTATTTCAACGGAAATGAGTTCTTCAGTTTCGGGGTTCAATGCGAACTGCACGTTACAACCACCGGCGAAGTTACCCAGGCTGCGCATCATCAGAATGGCCTGGTTTCGCATATCCTGGAAGGCGGTATCGCTTAAGGTCATAGCCGGGGCTACAGTTATGGAGTCGCCGGTATGTACACCCATTGGATCGAGGTTCTCTACGGTACAAATAATGGCTACGTTGTCATTTTTGTCGCGCAGGAGTTCCAATTCGTATTCTTTCCAACCTAAAACGGCTTTTTCAACGAGTACCTCATGTATGGGCGAGGCTTTCAAACCTCTGTCGAGGGCAGCTTCCAGTTCAGATTTATCGTGAACAAAACCGCCACCGGTTCCACCCAGTGTAAATGAAGGACGAATTACCAGCGGGAAGCCTATTTCCTGGGCAAATTCCTTTCCTTCGAGAAGCGAGTTAGCTACTTTTGAAGGAGCAACCGCTACACCTATTTTAACCATCAACTGGCGGAATTTTTCCCGGTCTTCAGCTGTATCGATAGCAGCAATATCAACGCCGATCATACGAACGTTGTATTTTTCCCACACGCCCAGCTCCGCAGCTTCTTTAGCCAGGTTTAAGGCTGTTTGTCCCCCCATGGTCGGTAGCACCGCATCAATCTGGTTTTCTTCCAGTATTTGCTCAATGCTCTCTACCGTCAGTGGCAACAGATAAACCTTGTCAGCCATCATAGGGTCGGTCATGATGGTAGCCGGGTTACTGTTGATGAGAATTACTTTAATTCCTTCTTCCCTGATACTACGGGCTGCTTGTGAACCTGAATAGTCAAATTCGCAAGCCTGGCCGATAATAATGGGACCTGAACCGATAATTAATACTGACTTGATAGAAGTGTCTTTTGGCATTTTGAGTAAAGAGCGATTTTTTTTGAATAAACCTTGTTGAACCTTCACCTTGAACCTTATTACCGCAGTTTTTACGGCTTTTCGGCCAGATAAATTGCGCAAAAGTAAGGATGCGGAAGGAATTTTTGGGATTATTTTTAAAAGAACACAATATGTGCGGAGTGTCAATGGAATAGGAGGGTAGTTGACGGGTTAACGAGGAGTTGAAAAGTTGATACTGGTGACAGAGTTGATAAAGGTCCTACAGGAAGCAGGGGTTCAATAGGAGTGAAGCAAGAACCAGGAGGTAAGAAATTCATTCTTCGCCAATGGCCGACTAAATGCAAACCTGCTGCTGGTTCAGCCTGGTGGTCGCCTTCGGCTCCAATGCTTTTACAGTGACGGTAAGCACTACAGCATATAAACTGCACTCACCTTTGACTTTAAAACTTTTTAATAATAGGAATTAATAACTATTGCGAGGTTGTATTTACCCCATTCAAGGGGCTGGGATACAAAAAAGCCTTCACCATCCGGCAAAGGCTCAGAATTGCTGGCTGAAATTTATGGTAAATCAGTTGTTGTGAAAAGCGGCTAATTCAACTTCATCAAGTGCAACACCTCCGCCCCGTATCAATTTCTTTTGTTCGGCTATTTGACGTTTCTCATCAAAACGACTTTTGATACGGAAAACCCATTTCTGTTTTGCTTCACTTCCTCTAAAGATACCTACTATCGTACCGATCGACAGAGCCAATAAAAGTATCATCCTGTTCCTAATCGTTTTCATAAAACCGAGTTTGTAAAATTATTCATTTCTATTACCTACTTTAAGACAACTTATATACGCCAAAAGCTGTTCCAATGTTTATAAAAATTATACCACTATGTGGGTATTTTTTAAAAATTAACACATGAATACCCGTAATGGTTGCCGCTCTTATTCTATTCTAATTTCATGACGGCTTTCCCTATGATTTTATTCTAATTTCATTGGGTAGGTAACCCGTCTTAATAGTTTTTTAATATTGAATTTTACACATTTTCACAAACCATTATAAAGTACTTTTTCTATCATTAAAGGATAATGGGTAGCGGCTAATTACCAAAGCTATTAGTGCTTGTTTACATGAGATGAATTCGCTTCATTTTTGCATAACATTTTACCGAAATACGCTAACCACTTAGTTTTGCAACTTTATCAATAATCAGGTAACCATTTTGGATCATTCAAGTCAAAAGGACCTATGAGAATAATCACACTATTGTTATTGCTAAGCAGCACCAGTTTAGTTGCCCAGATCTTTCCGCCTGCCAGCTATCCCCAGGGATACTTTCGCAACCCGCTTAATATTCCTATGCGGCTGGCCGGCAATTTTGGCGAACTACGTCCCAATCATTACCACATGGGGTTAGATATAAAGACGAACGCCCGGGAGAACCTGCCGGTGCATGCTGCTGCCGATGGTTACATTGGTCGCATCAAGATAGAGCCCTTCGGATTTGGCCGGGCTATATACATTGTGCACCCCAATGGTTTTACCACGGTATATGCGCATTTGAATGCATTTAATCCTACTTTGGAAAAATGGGTAAAAGACCAACAGTATCAACAGCAATCGTGGAAGGTTTTTCTCGAATTGAGCCCAGATATTTTTCCTGTAAAAAAGGGCGACTTTTTAGCCTATAGCGGAAATACAGGCGGGTCGCAGGCGCCGCATGTACATTTTGAGGTTAGACGTACAAAAGACGATGTAAATGTGAACCCTTTTTTATTCGGATTTCCGGTGGCTGATAATGTTCCGCCCAAGGTACTGCGTTTGGCGGTGTACGACAGAACCCGTAGCGTGTACGAGCAATCGCCCCGGCTGTTTCCTGCAAAGGCAATTTCAGTGGGCAATTACCAGCCCTCGCCCCCGGTAATAACTGTTGCCTCGCCTCTGGTGAGTTTTGCCATTGGCGCCTGGGATACCCAAACGGGGTCTGCCAATCTTAACGGCATTTTTGAATCAACCCTGCTTGTCGACAATCAACCGGTGGTTGCTTTTAGAATGGATAATATCAGTTACAACGATACCCGCGACCTGAACGCGCATATTGATTATAAGACCAAATATCAGGGCGGTCCCTATTTGCAGCATCTGTCTGAATTGCCGGGTTATACAAACGCTATATACAAACGAAACAAAGGCAATGGGGTTGTTGATGTAAGCGATGGCGAAGTGCATTCAATTTCTATAGTGGTAAAGGATGCCAGTGGCAACTCAAGTACCCTTAACTATAAGATCAGGTTCAATGAAGCCGACCAGGAAATACCCATTTCCTCCGACAGGAAATTTTACCCTATGATGATGGATGGTTTTGAAAGCCCCGAATGTGAGTTTTACCTAGGGGAGAGATGTTTGTTCGATTCTGTACATATTAAATACAATAAAGCAGCTAATTCAAATAGTTCGGTTGTTTCTTCCATTCATTCAATAGGGGCGGTTTATATTCCTATTCGCGATTCTGTGCTGGTGCGAATTCAACCCACCCGGCCACTCACCGATGCAGAAAGAGCCCGAACGGTAATGCAATGGTTTGCCGGCACTAAAAAAGAAGTGCAGAAAGTGCAATGGCAGGGCAACTGGGCTTCGGCCCGTTTTAGGGACCTTGGTAACTTTCAGTTGGTTGTTGATGTAGAACCGCCTGCAATAGCTCCTATTGGTTTTACCGATGGTGCTAATTTGAGCAAGGCCGCCCGTATAGCATTCAATGTGGATGATAACTTTGACCGGGTTAAAAACGTGCGGGCCGAACTGGATGGGAAATGGCTGCGGTTTACTAATGATAAGGGCAGGACTTTCATTTATGTTTTTGATGAAAAATGTATGTCGGGCCGCCACCAGTTAAAAATACGGGCCGAGGATGAAGCAGGCAATGTGACCGAGAAAGTATATAATTTTACACGCTAACCCCATTTATTTGCAAATAATATGATCACTCTTAAAGAAGGCGATAAAGCGCCGGCGTTCAGCGCCAGGGACCAGAACGGTAAAAAGGTTTCGCTCAGCGAACTTAAAGGCAAAAAAGTGGTGCTTTATTTTTATCCTGAAGACGATACTCCAACCTGTACCATTCAGGCTTGTAACCTGCGCGACAATTATGCGCTGTTAAAGAAGAATGGTTTTGAGGTGTTAGGAGTTAGTCCGAACGATGAAAAGAGCCATAAGAAGTTTGAGACCAAGTTCAGTTTGCCTTTTACTTTACTGGCCGACCCCGATCATGCTATAATAAACAAGTACGGCGTTTGGGGCGAAAAGCAAATGTTTGGTAATAAATATATGGGTGTTCACCGCACCACTTTTGTGATCAATGAAAAGGGGATTATAAGTAAGATATTTTTACGGCCAAAGAACAAACAACATGCTGAAGAGATCGTTGCAGCAATTTAGTTGCAACCGAATAACTTGATTAATATCAATAAATTAAGGCGGGGGAAAACTAATAATATTAGTATTAGTGGGTATCTTTAGGATACCATTATACCCTTTATGATGACTATTTCAATATTGCTATTTTTGGAAAAATAAGAAGTAGCATGGATACGAAATCATCAATACGCGCTGTGAAAGAAGATAGGGCACTATTTAAAAGTATTACAAAATCCCTCATCAGATGGATGTTCTTCTTCTTCGTGCTTAACCTAATAACCTACTTACCTTTTTCTGGCTAATTTCTAAATAACACTCCCCTTACGCCACTGCACCTGGTTGGGCAGGTTCTTTTTTCCATTCGCTTTTTTCAAAGTTCTCCATAACAAGCGCAGCAGCACCGGTAATTTCTGCCTGGTAGCCAAGTGAAGAGATACCTATTTCTGTATTTAAAGCAAGCCGGGGAATACAATGTTCGTTCAGTGCCTGCTGAATGGGCGCCTGCCAAATTCTTCCGGCCGATGAACCACGGCCACTTAATATTACCAGCTCAGGATTCAATAAATGTATTAAGATGGCCACACCCCGGCCAATATTATATCCCGATTCGGAAAGTATTTCAACAGCAAATTTGTCGCCTTTGCCGGCGGCCCTTATTATTTCCTGAAAGGCCTGTTCGGCCCGGTCAACCGACAATTCTGTTAATAGTGATATTTTACCTTCTTTTAGTCCCTTATTGGCTTTTTCAATTACAACCAGCAGGGAGGTCTCTGTTTCAAGACAACCGCTTTTGCCGCAGCTACACAACTTGTTGTTCAGAAAAAGCGGAATATGGCTGAACTCACCGGCAAAGCCATTGTGCCCTCGAAACAATTCACCATTCAGTATCATACCCAGGCCAACGCCCCAGCCAACATTTATTACCATTGCGTTCTTTTTACCCCGGGCAGCGCCAAACATCAGTTCGGCCAATGCTATCAGGCGGCTGTCATTATCAATAAATACCGGTAGCTTGAGCTTTGATGAAATGTATTGGGTTAAGGAACCCTGTTCTGGCTCCAGGAACGTATAGTTTTGACCTTGCAGGGCATCTACAAAACCCGGCATACCAATACCTATACCGGCAAACTTGTTTTTTGCTATACCCGATTTATTAATTACCTCTTCAATCTTTTCGGTAAGCATTACCAGGGCCTGTGGGTTCCTGGTTAAAGGCAGTTCGAATATTTCTGTGGCAGTTACCTGCACATTTTGCATATTCAAAATGGCAATGCGGGTAATAAGCTGGTCCATGGCCACCGATACCACATATAACACATCGGGCTTCAGGGAATACATAACGGCGCGCCTGCCACCGGTTGAGGCTGCAAACCCGGTTTCCGTAACCCAACCTTCTTCAATAAGTTTTCCCAGCATTTTGGTAGTAACAGGTAAACTCTTATTGATCTTGTCGCTCAGGTCGGCACAGGACAGCATATTAGAAAAATAAAGATGCTTTACGATCTTTTTTCTATACAATTGATTCTTTTCCGTCATGTAGAGTAACTGTAACTTTTCTCAAATTTACTGTTAAGTATCAGAACTTTAAAGCACAATCCAATCCCAATTCGCCTGACAGCTCTTTTTATTTTCCGTTTTCTTTAATTCTATTTTAATGTAAGGGCCATGCCATCTATATAAAGAATAAATTACTGCTTTTGCCCGATGTAACGCAATAATAATTTGAAAGAAATTAAAGCGGGCAACTGTAAAACCCTCTTTGCCGTATAGTTTTTTGCAATCTCAATCTAAGGCTACACATGTTGGTTCAACCCGGTCCTAAACCCAGCCTTATAGCTGGTAAACTATCCTCAACCCTGAGGAGCGTGAAAGTATTGAGTGCAATTTCAAACACCAATTATTCACTTATATCTAATTATATGTATAAGCCACTTCTGCAACGGTATATGGTATATAATATATGTACCGGTGAATTGTGTTTATGACACCATGCTTATACAATCGAGGTAAGTATACCGTGCAAATGGTGTACTTAATTATGGGTTATTTTTTAGTTTTAGGGTTTGGTTACCCTCCCGATGCCCGGGAGGGTTTTTTATATAAATGACTTCAAGGCAACCAAAGTAAACGGTTGAACGTACAACTGCATAGTAATTAGTGATAAGGCACCCATCCGGTAAAACAATGCTGAGGCATTTAAACAATACCCATACTTACTTCGGTACAGGTATACACAGCTGTTTTAATTATTGTTCTATGATAAAAAAAGTTGCAGGCGTTTTAACAGGCAGTATGTTATTATTTTATGGTTGTTATAATGATAAGGAAGAGCTTTTGTATGGAGGAGGTAATTCCTGCGAAGGCGTTAGTACTTCTTTTGCTACAAACGTAAACCCTATTATTCAATCAAGTTGCGCCATTCCCACTTGTCATGCAGCCGGCAGCACCAATGGCCCCGGCCCGCTGACTACATATGCGCAAATTAAAAATGTTGCAGTAGATATAAAATCGGCAGTGGTTTCTCGTTTTATGCCAAAGACCGGATCGCTTACTGACAGCCAGATAAAAACTATTAGTTGCTGGGTTGATTCCGGCGCTCCTAATAATTAAACAGTACTTTTTTAATGAGCAAAAAAAGAACAATCGTTGGTGGTATAGTAGTTGTTATACTAATGGCCGCTATTTATGGCTGGTACCAGTATAACAGAACTGTGCAGGGACTTGCTGATGTAAGGGCCGATTATTCAGTGGAGGCATCGGCATTGATACAGGAATTCATTAGCAATGAAGCGGCAGCCCAAAAAAAATACCTCAATAAAATACTATCAGTAAAAGGGACCATCAAAGGCATTGAAGCTGGCGAAAATGCCGGCACCGTTGTGCTGGGCGATACTACCGATATGAACAGTGTACGTTGCGTTTTAGACAGCACCGCTAATGCGATCACCAAATCATTACAACGCGGCGCTGTAATAACTGTTAAAGGCGCTATTACCGGCTTTAATAAAGACGAAACCGGTTTGCTGGGGTCCGATGTTCAGCTGAACCGTTGCGTTATTGCCAGGTAATTACCGCCTATTTATAAACCCAAATTTTGTTATAATGTATCTACAGATAAGGAAAGGCGTTATTTCTTTCTGCTTGTTGCTTATTGCAACTTCATTAGTTGCACAGGATAAGTACTTCACAAAAAGCGGCTCCATCAATTTTGTTTCAAAAGGCGTTATCGAAACTATTACAGCCAGCCATCGCAGCGTTACCTGTGTGCTCGATGCTAAAACCGGCGCCATACAATTCGCTGTTTTAATGAAAGGATTTGAATTTAAAAAAGCATTGATGCAGGAACATTTCAATGAAAATTATGTGGAGAGCGATAAATATCCCAAAGCCGAATTTCGCGGGCAAATTGCCAATAACGGCGATATAGCTTACACAAAAGACGGCACATATAACGCGCATGTAAAAGGCAAGCTCACGTTACATGGACAAACAAAGGATGTTGAAGCCGATGGAAAAATTACCGTTAAAAGTGGTAAACTGATGCTTACTTCCAAGTTCAATATCCTTATGAGTGAGTATGATATTGATATTCCCGGCCCCGTACAGCAAAACATGTCTGATGATATAACCATTAACGTAAACTGTACCCTGGAACCATTGGCTGGTTAGTAGTACCCTTATTAAAAAACCAAACGTAATATGACTAAAATAACCCAAATACTTCTTACTACCTTCAGCTTAATAGTTGCAGGCAGTAGTTTATATGCACAGGATGAAGACCTGTTAAAGCTGGTGAAGGATTCTTCTAACAAACAAAAGCAATGGTCAACCGGTGCTTTTAAATCAACCCGGGTAATAAACGGGCAATCTATGGAGCTGTTAGGAAAAGGCGTGCTCGATGTTCGCATTTTACACCGATTTGGCTTGTTAAGCAATGGTGCAGATAATTTCTTTGGGCTCGACGAGGCCAGTATGCGTATGGGCTTCGATTATGGATTAACCGATAATTTAACTATAGGTGTGGGCAGAAGCACATTGAATAAAGAGCTTGATGCCTTTGGTAAGTTCCGTTTACTTCGCCAGTCAGATGATGGTTTGCCTTTTTCACTGGTATGGGTTTCGGGTATTACCGTGCACACCATGAAGTGGGCCGATACATCGCGTAAAAATTATTTCTCTTCGCGCGTTGGCTACTATCATGAAATTATCATTGGCCGTAAATTCAGCAACGCATTCAGCTTGCAGTTGAGCCCCATAATGGTACATCGCAACCTGGTTACCAATGCCGATGATGAGAACAATACCTTTGCGTTAGGCATTGGTGCAAGATTGAAGTTATCGAAACGTACTGCTTTTGTTGTGGATTATCATCCAATACTGGCCGGCCGCGAACCGGGCACTAAAGACCCTTTATCGGTAGGGTTTGATATTGAAACCGGCGGCCACGTATTTCAGTTACACTTTAGCAATAGCACCGGTATGAACGAAAAAGCCTTCCTCACCGGTACTACCGATGATTTTTGGAAGGGCGATATTCGTTTTGGCTTCAACCTGTCGAGAGTGTTTCAGATAAGAAAGAGGAAATAGGTTGCAAAACAAAAAAGTTGATGATATCACTGCATTGTTTCGTGATAACAACCTATAAGTTCGTGATTACACGGAACAGGTGCGTAATAACAGGGAGTAAGTAGCCGGTTACTTAAAGTCGCTGACTTTGGTGTCAAAGTAAGCGACTTTAGGGTAAAAGTTGCGAAGTAATACGAAACAATGCAACCGGGTCACTAAAAGAGGTTGTGGGATTACAAACTAAATAGCCAGGTTGCCAAACAATAGAGCGAAGTCGCAAGGCGAGAAGGGAAAGTTAGTAAGTTATTTTTCCAGGTTACGAACTTCTAAATAAATACAATAAACCGGTCTGTCGCAGGCAGCCGGTTTATCATATTATCTAATTATCATCTCCACTTCCCCAAAATCAAACTCCCGCTCCATAGTATCCTTTGTTTGCAGCCGGCCATTCTCTGAAACGCCCGTAATAGTGGTTTCGAACGAAATGCTTCCTTTCTTAAGCGTAACAGGTTGATGCAATTTGTACAATACCTGCCGATATTCCTGCATAATGGTTTCTATACCGCCTGCCTGTAATTGCTGATAGCGGTTTTCCAGGCACTGGCAAAGTTCGCGGCCCAGTTCAGCTGCATCAAAATCCCGACCGGTGATCTGTTTCAACGAAACGGGGTTAGGCAGTGCGGGGTCAAAAACTACCTGGTTTATGTTTATGCCAATGCCTACCACGGCATATAACCAGTCGGCGCCTCTGAATACATTTTCTATTAAAATTCCCCCTGCCTTTCTGTCACGCCAATACACATCATTGGGCCATTTAATACGGGTTTCATCCCCGGCATATTTTTTATAAAAATCATAACAGGCGAGGGCTACTGTTGCCGACAGCCAGAATTGCCGGGTGGCTAATAAACGGGGTGTAACAACAGCGCTAAGCATGATATTGAGGTTAGGGGTTGTTAACCAGCTTTTTCCACGTTGACCTTTGCCGGCAGTTTGTTCCAGGGCAAACCAGGTGGCGCCATGATTTGCCAATCCGGCTTGTATTTGCCGCATGGCATAGTTGTTGGTGCTGTCTACAGTAGGTAATATTATATAAGGATGACCAATGGGGGGATGTGACAAAAGATTATTATTTTTGGGATGTGCGAAATTATGAATTAGCACCGACCGTTTAAGGAGAGAAATGTTGTTATAAGCGGATTTATTCGTATTTTAAATACCAGTAGTCAATTCCCCCTGGTCAGGGAAGCGAATCGAGTCTGAGAACAGAGCTCCTCACTACCTAGAATTAAAACACAATTGATCATTAAAACACAGGATTATTGGAACAAGTTTCAAGTGTAGCTACCCGTCGTAAGCGAAAAAGTGTAGCCAGATTATCGAAAAGTTCAAAGTTTTTTAAAGCAATCATTCACGCCATAAAGGAGAAGAAAGGAGACAATATTGTTTCGCTGGATCTGCGTAAAATTCCCGAAGCTGTTGCCGACTATTTCATCATTTGCGAAGCCAGCAGTACTACCCAGGTTAAAGCCATAGCTGATTTTGTAATGGCGCATGTTGAAACAGCAGTAGAAGAAACCCCCTTTCATAGCGAAGGACAACAGTCATCGCACTGGATATTAGTCGATTATGTTAATGTTGTTGTTCATGTAATGCTGCCCGAAACGCGCAAATTTTACAAGCTGGAAGAAATGTGGAACGATGCTGAAGGTGAAGAATATTAAGCCCGAGCTGCAAAAATTAATGTTAAAATGCGGCTTTGTGCGAAATAATCATTAACTAACAGCTTTTTAGGCGAACAAATGGGTTCCATCGATCATTATTATTTCATTTAGAAAAACCAAGGACAAGCAACAATATATGTCACAGGACGAGTCAAGACAGAACGACCGCAACTTCCCTCGCTTACGTCCCCGCGATGACGGCGGCCAGCGAAAAGGTCCAAAATTCAATATTTACTGGGTTTGGGCAATCATCTTTGCAGTTTTAGTAGGCTTTCAATTATTTGGTTCCTTCGCTCCAGATGCTAAAACCATTACCGATCTCGAGTTCTACAAAATGTTGGATAATGGCGATGTAGAAAAGCTTAATACAGTTACCAACAAGAATACAGTTCGCGTTTTTATCAAGAAAGACAAGTTACCTAAATACAAAGACCAGCTTTCTAAAAACTGGCCAAGTGTTGGTGACAAAGGACCCCATTTTGAGTTTAAGGTAATTAAAGCCGAAGAGTTTGATAAAAAGCTCGATGAGCACTACAAAGCGCGCCCCGAAATTGAAAAAGTTGCAAACATTCCTATTCAGGAAGGTGAATGGTTTGGTTCTATCATTCAATTCCTCTTACCACTGGTAGTTATCGTACTTATCTGGGTAATGTTGATGCGTAAAATGGGTGGCGGCGCCTCTGGCGGCAGTGGCCCCGGCGGCATCTTCAATATTGGTAAATCAAGGGCAACTCTTTTCGATAAAGGCACTAAAGTGAACATTACCTTTTCAGATGTAGCTGGTCTCGATGAAGCTAAGGTTGAGGTAATGGAGATCGTTGATTTCTTAAAGAATCCAAAGAAATATACAGCACTGGGTGGTAAAATACCCAAAGGTGCATTGCTGGTGGGGCCTCCCGGAACCGGTAAAACCCTGTTGGCAAAAGCCATGGCAGGTGAAGCACAGGTTCCTTTCTTCAGCATGAGCGGTAGTGATTTCGTTGAGCTGTTTGTTGGGGTAGGTGCCAGCCGTGTTCGTGACCTGTTCAAACAAGCCCGTGAAAAAGCGCCTTGTATCATTTTCATCGATGAAATTGATGCCATCGGCCGCGCACGTGGTAAGAACGCCATCATGAGCAACGATGAAAGAGAAAGCACCCTGAACCAGTTGCTGGTTGAAATGGATGGTTTTAGCGGCGAAAGCGGCATCATTGTACTGGCTGCTACCAACCGCCCCGATGTACTGGATAGCGCGTTGTTACGCCCGGGCCGTTTCGATCGTCAGATCTCAATAGACAAACCCGATCTTAAAGGCCGAGAGCACATCTTTAAAGTGCACCTGAAGCCGATCAAGATCTCAGAAAAAGTAGATATTCATAAACTGGCCGAACAAACTCCTGGTTTTGCCGGCGCCGATATAGCCAACGTTTGTAACGAAGCTGCGCTGATCGCTGCCCGTAAAGGCAAACAATCCGTTGAAATGGACGACTTCCAGGATGCGGTTGACCGGGTGATCGGTGGTTTGGAAAAGAAGAACAAGATCATTTCTCCCGACGAAAAACGTATTATCGCATACCACGAAGCTGGTCACGCTATTTGCGGCTGGTTCCTGGAACATGCTTACCCATTACTGAAAGTAACAATTGTACCAAGAGGTGTTGCCGCTTTAGGTTATGCACAGTATACACCAAAAGAGCAGTACCTGTACAATACCGATCAGTTGATGGACCAAATATGTATGACGCTCGGCGGTCGCGCAAGTGAAGATATCTTCTTCAATAAAATATCTACCGGCGCACAAAACGACTTACAGCAAATTACCCGCATAGCATATTCGATGGTTACTGTGTATGGTATGAATGAAAAAGTAGGTAACGTAAGCTTTTACGATCCTTCTGCAGAAAATTCATTTACCAAGCCATACTCAGAGGAAACTTCTAAGATCATTGATGAAGAAGTTCGTAAGCTGATCGATGAAGCATACGACAAAACAAAACAATTACTTACCGAGAAAAGGGGACAGGTTGAAAAACTTGCCGAAGCCCTGCTCGAAAAAGAAGTATTGTTCCAAAGTGATGTAGAGGCATTGATCGGTAAAAGACCATTCACTGATAAGAAAACGCTCGATGTAGATGGCCAGGGTCATGCCGAAGGTGCCATCAGCGAAGGCGTTCCTCCTTACGACAGTAATGTAACCAATCACCCCGCTACATAATTGCTAGTATGAATGTTTCTCCGGCAAAAGAAAATATATTAAAGAAAATAAGGAAGGCGTTGAATAACTCAACGCCTCTCCCTTTTCCGCAAAGTGAAGGCAGCAGTTCAGTATATCAACCTTCTAAGCAGGACCTGGAACTTGAATTTGCGCAACGTTTTACCAGCCTGCAGGGAAAATTTGTTTTTTGCATGAACCATAAAGAGCTGGCAGCCCAGCTTAACATGATTGCCACAAACAACAAATGGGATAAAATATACTGTAGAGAAGAAGGCCTGAGAAAAATACTGGCCGAAAATCAATTCACGAATTACTCCCACAACGACCTGGCTTCCTGCGATACCGCCATCACCACTTGCGAATGGCTGGTTGCACGTACCGGCAGTATTGTAATGTCGGCAGCACAGGAAAGCGGCCGCACGGTCAGCGTTTATGCACCCATTCACATTTGTATTGCATATACCAGCCAGCTGGTGTATGATGTAAAAGATGCATTGTTGAAAGCCAGGGAAAAATACGCAGGCAATCTTCCCTCGTTAATTACATTTGCAACAGGTCCCAGCCGCACAGCAGATATTGAAAAAACGCTGGTTGTAGGCATACATGGTCCAAAAGAAGTATACGTATTTCTAGTTGATCAATAGTTTCACCCTACACATGCAACCCAACATTTATAGGCTGTTTGTTTACGGTTCACTGCGAAGTGGACTGCTTAACCCAATACTGTCGCATATAACACGGTATTTCGTATTCGATGGAATGGGTTCCATACAGGGCAACTTATACGATATGGGCGAATATCCCGGCGCAATACCCTGTACAGAAGAAGATCATTTGATCGTTGGCGAAGTATACCATATTGCCAATGTTGATGAGTTTGACAAGGCTATGGAAGTGATCGATGATTATGAAGGCCTCATCGTTGAGCCTGGCGAAGTACCTTTGTTCAGAAGAGAGCCCGTGCATGTGTTGTTTAAGAACTCAACTGTTGTTGCCTGGATGTACTGGTATAACAGAGAGATCACTGATCGTACTCGTATAGAGTCGGGTGATTTTGTTGCGTATAAGATGGGGATTGGGAGGTGAATGTGATAATTTGATAATGTGCTAATGTGATAATGGAATACAGTTTACGAGTTAACAAGTTGACGAGTTGACGAGGAGTTGAAAAGTTGATATGTTGATAGAGGTGATAGAGGCAAGTTGAAAAGGTTAATAGGCAATTGAAAAGTTGATAATGAAAAATTGACCTATAAAGTGACCTCCCCCACCGGGGGAGGGCCTGGGGAGGGGGCCATTTGCCGATTTATGTGAGTTTTAAATTTAAACGACCCTTTCACGTTTCACGTTTGCCGTTTCACGACCAGCGAGGGCAGAAGTTTCAGACTCTATTGCCGATTGCCGATTCACGATTGCCGAAAATTTCCTAAAAAACGAAAAGCAGAACTTAAGTAAGTGAATCCTAATAAAAAAATATACTTCCTTAGCGACTTTCACTTAGGCGTTCCCGATGCTGCAACAAGCCTGGAACGTGAAAAGCGTATTGTTACATTCCTTGAAGAGATAAGAAATGATGCGGCCGTTATTTTTATTGTAGGCGACATGTTCGATTTTTGGTACGAATACCGCACTGTTGTACCAAGAGGTTATGTTCGCTTACTGGGAAAGCTAGCCGAAATAACCGACTCAGGCATTCCTATTCATTTCTTCGTAGGCAACCACGATATGTGGATGAGAGATTACCTGCAAAAAGAGCTGAACATTCCCGTATATTTTGAACCCCGCGCATTCGAATTCAATAATAAAAAGTTTTGGGTTGGCCATGGCGATGGGCTCGGTCCCGGCGATCATGGATATAAGATGATGAAGAAGATCTTTCGCAACCCAATTTGTCAATGGTTATTTGGTATTCTTCCGCCATATATTGGGATGGGCATTGCCAATTATATGAGCCGCAGAAGCCGTACTGTAACCGGTTCTGCCGATGATAAGTTCTATGGCGAAGAAGGAGAGTGGCTGATAACTTATTGCAAAGACATTCTGAAAGAACAACATTACGATTACCTGGTGTTTGGTCACCGGCACCTGCCAATAGATTTTGCATTGAAAGGGGGCAGCCGTTATATTAATCTGGGCGACTGGATCCGCTATTATACCTACGCCGTTTTTGACGGACAACAATTACAGCTCAAAAGCCGTTATCCTGAACTGGAAAACAAAATCGTTCGCCATCAGTGAACCGGTCATTTATCATATTAACCGCTTTTTTGATTTGCAGCCAACTAGGTTCTGCTCAAACCATCACACAAACAACCGACACGTTTTTTGTATTCAATAAAATTGCCGGTGAGCAGGTTACTGATTTTACTGTTGATAATCTCGGTAACCTGTATGTTGTAAGCAACACCGGGCAAATAAAGAAAATGGGCCCCGCGGGTGATTCCATTGCTGTGTTCAACAATATACGTCAATACGGTAAACTGTATTTGATAGATGTTACCAATCCATTACGGGTATTGCTCTTCTATCGCGACTTTGGTACCATCGTTGTTTTGGACCGGTTTTTGAACACACGGGCAACAATAGATCTTCGAAAACAACAATTGTTTCAGGTAAATGCCATTGGGCAGAGTTATGATAATAATATTTGGGTATATGATGAGTTGGAAAGCAAGTTGAAACGGGTTGGTGAAGATGGCCGGGTTTTAGATCAGTCAACCGATTTCAGGTTGATCGTTGATACAGCGCCATCGCCCCAGTTTTTAGTCGATCAAAACCGGTTAGTGTATCTATACGATTCATTGAAAGGTGTTTATCTTCTAGATTATTATGGCGGGTTTAAAAACCGCATACAGCTAAAGGGCTGGACCGACTTCACTGTTATTGGGAATGCGATGTTTGGCCGGGATGCCAATATGTTGTATCGTTATGAACCCGGTACATTGAACCTGCAAAACTACCCAATTCCCGTAGCCATGCGGGATGCACAAAAAATAAAGATCACACCCGGTAACCTGTATGTGTTGCGTAACACCCGGTTAGAAGTGTTTTCCTATAGATGATCGCTTTTCATAAGATTATAATTTTTTATAGAAGTATACTTTTTTAAAGTTTTTAACTTTGAAAAAGTAAAAAGCAACTGAATTATTTAGAATGGGATTTTTAGATTATATCTTTCTTGACAACACTATAAGAAGCTACCTTATAGTAGCAGGGACCTTGTTACTGATCTTTCTTTTGAAACGTTATTTATCGCGTTATGTAGCCGGGTTATTATTTTTAATAATAAAGCGTGTAGTGCGTGGCGTTGATAAAAAAACGTTTGTAAAACTGGTTGTTTCGCCGCTCGAAGTTTTTTTGCTTGTACTGGCAAGTTTGATCTCGTTAGACAAACTGACTTTCCCCAAATTATTGAATGTTGATATTTACAAGGCCAATGTGCATGAGTTTGTTGATGCCATTTCTGTTATAGTACTCATCATTGTATTCATATGGTTATTGTTGCGCATCATGGATTTTGTGACCATGATATTGCATCACCGCGCCGATCAAACAGCCGATCCTGCCGATAACCAGCTCATCGTTTTCTTTAAAGATTTCTTTAAAGTAGTGCTGGTGATCTTTGGCATATTGCTGATCCTGAAATTTGCCTTTCATTACAACATCAGCAACCTGTTAACCGGGCTTAGTATTGCTACTGCCGCCATTGCCCTGGCTACCCGCGAAAGTTTAGAGAACCTCATTGCTTCTTTTATAATCTTTTTCGACCGGCCTTTTACAATGGGCGATCAGGTAAAAGTGCATGATATAACAGGTACCGTGGAGAAGATCGGATTGCGCAGCACCCGTATTCGTACCGATCAAAAAACATATGTTTCTGTTCCCAACAAACAAATGGTTGACAGTATACTTGATAATCTTTCACTGCGTACACAACGCCGGGCCTTTGTGCAATTGAAGCTGCATGCCGAAACGCCGCATGCTTCGGTAAATCAATTTGTGCAACGGGTAAAGAATAACATTAGCCAACGCAAAGACCAGGTTGAAGCAACTACAGTGTTCCTTTCTGATATTCTCGAAAATGCGTTTGTTATACATGTCGAATTCTTCTCGGCGCCTATTCCTGTGGCCGATTTCAACGACTTGCGTCAGCAGGTAAATCTTTCACTGATCAATTTGATGGAGGAAATGAACATCAGGCTGGCTACTAAAGAAGAAACTGGTGTAAAGGCTTGATTTAGACTAAATAGTTTTAAATTTAAACCTATTTACAATTGAAATAGTATAGATTATTCTTAATTCAATGACTTTTACATTTAAAGTGATGGCCATTATTTTAAATGTAGTATGCATCAAATTAAAAGTAATAAATATTACTTTTAATTGAGTACCCATTACATTGAAAATAATTCAGTTTATTTTCAATGTAAAACCCTTCTAATTGAAAGTAATTATCAATCTTTTTATTTGGAAGCCTGAGTACCTGCTTCTGCTTTTTTCAATGTAAAGCGGCTTTGTTTAAAACCCGGTTCTTCAGAAGGGATTTCGATTGTCATTTTATCAACCTGCAACGTATGCACTTTTAAAAGCATAGTGCGGTAGGCCTTGGTATTGCTATCGAAACTGGTTAAAACAAGGGTTTGATTTCCGGCGCCAAGGGAGTAGGTGCCTTTGAACTGGGCGCTGTTATTGGCCATGCCGCTCCAGATAAACGATTTGTCTTTATTAAGCAACAATCTAAAACGTATAGCAGAGGCTGTTGTAAGTACTTTTTTTAATTCCTGGCGCATACGTATACTGTCTTCCCGTAATATTCCCTGAACTTTATTTTTATACTTGAAATTATCTACCATAAACCTAAAACTGGCGAGGGTATCCTGAAAGTCGAGCAGGCGGTCGGCTGTTTCCCAACGAACAACTAACCAGTTGCCGGTAAGGGAGCTTTCAGTAACAGTTTGTGTATGAGCGTTATACTGACAAATCAGGAAAAGAGCTATGGATAGATATTTCCACATAGGAGGGTAATTGTTATATGGAATTTACAGATTTTTTGAGAACATGAAATAAAACTTTGCCTAAACATTGAGTAATCATTACATGGTAATTTTTACTACTACAATGCGGCTTTTATTTCAAGCAAAAATCCCTTCAGTGATTGCAGCGATTGAATCATTTCAAAATGCGCCGAGGCTTTTGAATTCTTCTTCAAAAATTCTTTTGCTCCTTCGATGGTAAGTTTTCTGCGACGCAACAGGTCGTAGATCAATTCAAGATTTTTTATATCTATTGGTCTGAAATGGCGATCGCCTTTACGGTTTTTGCGGGGCTGAATGATATCAAATTCATTCTCCCAAAAACGCAGTAACGACTGATTTACGCCAAACATATCGGCAACTTCGCCAATTGAATAGTACTGGCGTTGAAACAGTGTTTCATCTTCCGGAATGTTTACCAGGTCGGCTTCGGCATCGAGGGCTTTGAGTGATTTGCGGCCGCGGGTTGATTTTTTGGCTGGCGTTGAAACCGGGCTTTCGGCTTCGTTAACGGCAGGTTCTTCTGCATTGGGTTGAACCGGTTCGGGAACAGGTTTTAATGCCTTAACACGTACCCCTACAGAGGCTTCATTTTCCGATGAAGCGGAGGCGTCACTGAATTCAAAAGTAATTTGGGAGTACTTGCTATTATCCATAATCCAATTGATAACCTGATAAAATTGGTAAAGCTATCAAATATCGTGCAGTAAAGATACAGAGGCCAAAAACCGCTACTTTAAAGAACTTATTAACCTTTGTTAAATTATGTGGAAAACCTATTGTTTTATTGCTTAAAACACAGGCTGTTGGGGCTTTTCGTGGCTGGAAAAAAGTTCATAAAAAGGGGCTTTAAATGCGGTCAACCCTTTAATTTTTAGTAAATTTGCAGGATTAATTTTTTATAAACTGCAAGAGCATTCCACACGAATCTATGGCTACAGAAACTACGGAAATCCCTATCACTGCCAATAACGGTTACGGAGCAGATAGCATTCAGGTTTTAGAAGGTTTGGAAGCAGTACGTAAGCGTCCTGCGATGTACATCGGCGACATTGGTGAAAAAGGTTTGCATCACCTTGTTTACGAGGTAGTAGATAACTCCATTGACGAAGCTTTGGCCGGATGGTGTAAGAACATTGTGGTTACTATCCACGAAGACAATTCTATCTCTGTTGACGATGATGGCCGCGGTATTCCCACCGGTATCAACAGCAAGGAGAAGAAAAGCGCGTTGGAAATGGTAATGACAATCCTGCACGCTGGTGGTAAATTCGATAAAAACACCTACAAAGTATCCGGCGGTTTGCACGGGGTGGGTGTAAGTTGCGTTAACGCATTAAGTACCAAGCTGCACGTTACCGTACAACGCGAAGGCAAGATCTTCGAGCAGGAATATAACATTGGTATACCACAATATGAGGTGCGCGAAATAGGTGCCAGTGAAAAAACCGGTACCCTTGTACACTTTTGGCCCGATACTACCATTTTCACTGTTAGTGTATATAAAAAGGATATTCTTGAGGCGCGTTTGCGTGAGCTGGCATATCTGAACCGTGGTATCCGCATCACATTGAACGATCTTCGCGAAAAAGATGAGAACGGTACTTATACCAAAACATTTTACAGCGAAGGCGGTATCATCGAGTTTGTTGAAATGCTTGATAAGAATGCCGGCCGTACTGCTTTAATTCCCAACATCATTAATGTAGAAGGAAGAGATGAAAATACCAATGTTGCGGTTGAAGTAGCGCTTACTTATAATGATAGTTATAATGAACATATCTATTCGTATGTTAATAACATCAATACTATTGAAGGCGGTACACACGTAGCTGGTTTTCGCAGGGCATTAACCCGGGTATTCAAAAGTTATGGCGATCGCCAGAACCTGTTTGAAAAAGCCAAGGTTGAAATTGAAGGTGATGATTTTCGGGAAGGGTTAAGCGCAATTATTTCCGTGAAGGTTCCCGAGCCGCAGTTTGAAGGACAAACAAAAACAAAACTCGGTAACAGTGAAGTAAGCGGTGTTGTTGATTCAACTGTTTCCAGAGTGCTTGAAGCATTCCTTGAAGAAAATCCAAAGGAAGCAAAGAATATCATTTCTAAAGTAATATTAGCTGCACAGGCAAGGGCCGCTGCACGTAAAGCCCGTGAACTGGTACAACGTAAATCGGTATTGACCGGTGGTGGTTTGCCTGGTAAACTGGCCGACTGTAGTGATCGTGATCCTGAGCGTTGCGAGTTGTTCCTGGTTGAGGGTGACTCGGCCGGTGGTACTGCCAAACAAGGCCGTGAGCGCGCTTTTCAGGCCATTCTTCCACTGCGTGGTAAGATCCTGAACGTAGAGAAAGCTATGGAGCACAAGATCTATGAGAATGAGGAAATTCGAAATATGTATACAGCGCTTGGTGTAACAGTTGGTACACCTGAAGATCCTAAAGCGCTGAACCTGGTGAAACTTCGCTACCACAAGCTCATTATCATGACCGATGCCGATGTGGATGGAAGCCACATTGCCACACTGATACTTACTTTCATTTATCGTTATATGAAAGAAATGGTTGAGCAGGGTTATGTATACATTGCACAACCGCCATTATACCTGGTTAAAAAAGGTAAAGAATCGGCATATGCATGGAATGAAGAACAACGCAAAGCACTGGTTGAAAAACTGGGTGGCGGTAAAGAAGAAAGCGTTGGCATTCAGCGATACAAAGGTTTGGGTGAAATGAACGCGGAACAATTATGGGAAACAACCATGAATCCTGAAACCCGCACTTTGAAAAAAGTTACTATTGAAAGCGCTGCTGAAGCAGATCGCATCTTTAGTATGTTGATGGGAGATGAAGTTGCTCCTCGTCGTGAATTCATAGAAAGTCATGCAAAGTATGCACGACTAGATGTATAAATATAATTTGCGAATTAGCTAATTTGATAATGTGCTAATGAAAACGAATAATGATTTTCATTAGCACATTTCTTTTTTAGCTGTGTGAATAATAAAATTGCATTTATTTAGTTAATTGGTCGATGTTCAAACTGAATATCGATTGTGTTATTATCACATTAGTTAGAATATAATATTCGCACATTGGAAATTCGTATATTTAAACACTTATTTAGTGTTATTGGCTAAGATTTTGTAAGAGTTGTTGTCATCTTTTTTATTATACTAACCACGTAAATGAACCAATTATGTCAGAAATTACACTCACCGCATACAACGTGAAAACAAAAGAAAAGGGCGTTCCTATTCAAGATGCGGTTATTACCAAAACTGCAAAAGGTGCATACATGGCCCAGGGTCATGATGGTAAAGGAAATAAATTAACCACTTTGTTGGGCGAAGAAAAAGCACTGGCTGCTATTAAAGCTGGTGTTGCAAAACAAGGCTGGGAGTAAATAAAAAAGGCGTCCCGATAATATCGAGACGCCTTTTTTATTTTATACGGACTAACTCTAAATAAAGCTCAGGTGTTCATACTGGCTGCCTAATATCTTTTTGTCATCTGCCCCCAGCCATTTATTCAGTATAGTTGCATATACGTTTTTAAAATCTACTTTGTATTTAAGGTCGCCTTCCTGTAAGTCTGCTAAATCGGGCATCGCATTTAACACACCTTTTTGTTGCAATCCACCACTTATTAAGAACATATTATTTGCAGTGCCGTGATCGGTTCCACCACTGGCGTTTTGTGATACGCGACGGCCAAATTCTGAAAAGCTCATCAACAGCACATCCTGAAAACGATTATTGCTTTTAAGATCTTTCACAAATGCATTGATGGCATCATTCATTTCAGTGAACAATCTTTTTTGTTGTCCTTCCTGCCCCACGTGCGTATCAAAACTACCTAATGATACATAATATACTTTCGTGTTTATATCTGAAAAAATAAGGCTGGCAATAGTCTTAAAGCTATTACCCAAATCGGTTTTAGGATACTCTGTACTACTTGGGTGTAAGCGGCTTTGTTTGAAAATATAATCGGCACTGCTTACAGTTTCGGCCATTGTTTTGTATAAATAGTCAACCGGTTTTTCTTCACCACCTGTTGTATGATTGGCAGCTACTTCTTTAAAATATTTTTCATTGCTTGAAGTATACAGGCGGCGTGGATCTTTCATGGCCAGTGCTTTTGCATGTTCGCCTTTTAGCGCCAGGCTTAATACATCATCTATTTCCAATGCCTGTGTTGGTTTATCGCAACCTGAACATTGTGCATCGAGGTAGCGGCCAAGCCAGCCGGTATATACATACTCATTGCTATTGCTGGCGCTGTGCCATATGTCCATGCTTCTGAAATGCGATCTGTCGGGGTTCGGGTAACCCACACTGTTTAGTATACCCAGGCTGCCATCGCTATACAGGTCTTTAAGACCGGTAAGGGCAGGGTGTAAGCCAACTTCATCTGTTACCAGCAGTGCCTGCTCTTTGGTAATACCCAGCCGTGGCCGCAATTTGTAATATATATCATTGCGAACCGGTATTACGGTATTCAATCCGTCGTTACCGCCGCTTAATTGTAAAACAACCACTACTTTGTTGCCTTGCGGCACCAATGTGGGTTTTTCAAATGCTTTTAAAAATTTCGGCAGCATCATTGATGCAGTTGCCAGCGAGCCTATTTGAAGGAATTCTTTTCTTTTTATAAGCATAAAATAAGTTCTTGGTTTTTACTTCAAATTCAAAATTCAACATTCAGTATTCGGTATTAACAAAGCTGATATTCCGGTGTGCTCATCAATTGAATCGTCGCTGTTTTGATAAACGATTCCCTGCTGGATGAATCTATATACTTGTTGAGTATTTTTTCATTTACCGGTTCACCGCCCTGTATCAAAATGCCTGCAATGGAAATAAGCAATTTCTCGCGTGGAACTTTCTCAAACTTTTTTAAATAGGTTTCCCAGTCAACAGCAGCAGATATGATCTGTCCGCCTTTTTTACTCATTCGTTCTTTTTTCTTTCCTGTATCTCTCATTCCCATCATTTGGTCGTCATCGTCTTTGGGGCTAAGGGCTACTTCATCATTATCATATATCAGTTGTGGTATACGCAGGCGGAACATTAAGGAAGAACTATCGATCCAGTTTTTACCTCCGGGCCAACCGGCAACATTTGGCGGATAAAATAGTAATTGACCCAGCAATCTTTGTAACAGCAATTGCACCTGTTCGTTTTCAAGCTTCATGGGTAATGCGCGGCGAATACCAACGATAAGTTCAACAGGCGATTTAATTCTGCAGCCAATGTTTTTGGCATCGTAGAACCAGTCGCTGGTGAAAATATCTTTCATCAATTCTTTGATGTCATATTTGCTTTGGTAAAAGCGGTCGGCCAGCCACGTTACCTGTACTTCATCGGGCACATCGTTTACAAAGTAGCGGTATATTTTGCGGGTGATGTAGGCGGCGGTTTGTTTGTGCTCCAATAAAATGTTCAGCACATCATCGCCATTGAAGTTGCCTGTTTTGCCAAGTACGGTCTTTTTACCATCATCG
This sequence comes from Niastella sp. OAS944, assembly GCA_024809215.1. Lineage (GTDB taxonomy): Bacteria > Bacteroidota > Bacteroidia > Chitinophagales > Chitinophagaceae > Niastella. The sequence goes on from JANUBW010000007.1 coordinate 76,500, forward strand.
TGTTGGTTTCTTCTAAAGGTAAATTCACCACTAATATTAGCGCCCCAGCCGGTAAAGGCCCGGGCTGCTTCTTTAATATCATTTTCGGTATAGTTACCCCTGCCCATGGTGAATAGCTCCATTACTTCGCGGGCAAAGTTTTCGTTGGGATGGCCTTTTTTATTTTGATTATTGTTTAGGAAGTTGATCATGGCCGCACTCTTACTTACTTCGCGCAGCAGATCGCCAAAATTACCTAATGCGTTTTGCCGAATAACATCGAGCAGTTGCTGCTGGTAAAGAATATTAAGGTTGCGGCTGGCAAAATGCCCGTGCCAGAAGAGAGACATTTTTTCGCGTATCTGCTGCTCGCTGTTCACCATTTCGTTAAGCCAGGTGATGTTGAGGTTTTTTATGTCTTCGCGGCTTTGCTGGCGAAGCCGGCGGCGCTCCATTTCGTCGAGATCGCGTTTTTTTGTGCTTGCTTCCTGTACACCCATAACCAAACCTTTGAGGGCGTTGTCGGCAACATCAATCATTTGGGGGCCTTTGACAGAGGCTTTAAACAGCGAATTAACGTAGGATTTATGCGAGGCGTTTGACAGCTGGTTGTATTCTTCGGCCATTGGGCCAAAGCCGGCACGCCATAGCAGGTGTTGATTTTTCAACTGGGGTGTTACAGTCATTTCATGGAGGTTTTGCCTGTGACCAGCTCGGATGTTAAAAGTTTAACGAATTATATTAAATTAATAAGAACATGATTAGGCCTGCCCATAGTGGGCCATTAGTGCTTAAAAGTTGCAGGTTTTTGCGGTCGAAATGCAAAGAGGCCGTCGTTGCCGACAGCCTCCATGCGATGTTTTTAGTATTATACTTTATTAAATGATAAACCTGAATCCTACATAGAACAAAGATTCGTCATTCTGGGCTACACCTGCTGAAAATAATTCCTCTTTTTGGATTTGAGTAGTGGAACTGGAAATGGTTTTACTTTTCAGAAAACCTACGTTGAACAGCGAATTAAACCCGCTTTCGATCTGGAATTTTTTACTAACGCCAAAGGAAACACCGGGTGTTAAGCCGAGCGCTGTGCTCCAACCTTTTGTTTTAGCTGTTGATCTACTATAGTAGTCATATTGTTGTGTAGCTGTGCCTCTTATGACTGTATAGGAAACCTCACCTTCTCCGAATACATACAGGCGGTTTACTATAGGTACATACCCACGAATAAACACACCGCCGCCATAATTTTTATTATCAACATCAACCTTGTTGTTATAAGTGGAAGCATAATCGCTGTTTTGCGTTTGCTTCAAATAATTGATTCGAACACCTGCTACCAGGTTTTCTTTTATGGCCACACCTATAGCAGGAGAGAAGATAAACGTTTTGCTTTTTGTGGTCTGTTGCCATGTATTTGCTTTTGCCTTGCTGTAACCAATGCTGCCACCTAGCAAAACTGCATCTTTTTTGATCTGTGCCTGGGGTGATAACATACAGGTTAGGGCAAGTAGCGAAAATAAAAATTTCAATTTCATTATATTTCAGTTTTTGGTTTGGTTAATGGGGTTATGCTTTTTTGTTCAGTAAGAAACGAACTCCAAGCGTGAATGAAGAAAGCTTATCCAGATTTACATTTGCATTAAAAGATTTCGCCTTCGAATTGCCGGGATTACCAGCATTAGTTCCGGAATTAAATGCTTTTGCTCTTTCATACGAGATATTAAATAGAGAAGCTAATCCTGCTTCAAGTTGTATGTTTTGCGTAATTCCATATGCGATGCCCGGGGTCAATGCAACGCTGGTTGCCCAGCCCTTCGATTCATATGAGTAATTTCCGCTGGTGCCCCAATCATATTTTCCTGATGCTTTAGTATGGTTAAAACTGAGCCTGCCTTCGCCAAAAATGTACAACTGTTTATATACTGGCATATAACGGCGCACAAATACACCGCCGCCGTAGGATCTTGATTTATTTTCTAGAAGATAGTCGTCATTTTCACGGTAGTCATTAACGTAGGCGGCAAAAACGCCCAATACCAGATTCTCCTTTATGGCCATGCCAACTGAAGGTGTAATACTTGTTCGTTTTAATTCCTCCTCTGGCAGTGATGGATAGAGTTTACCTTTGATTTTGCCATAGGAAAAGTTGCTGCCAATCCAGGTTGATCCTTTGTTGATCTGTGCATAAGAAGTGGTGAGCAATGTACAGACAAAAACAACAGAAAATAACAATTTCAGTTTCATAACAATTTGTTTTATGATTTCTGTACTATGTGCTCTACGCTTTTTTATTGATCAGGAAACGAAACCCGATAAATACCTGTGAGCTGTTGTCGAGGAAGAGCCCGGTATTGAATGTTTTGTTTTCAATTTCAGAGATTCCCTGGGTTTGCGTTCTTTTTTGATACCTGGTGCTAAAAAGGTTATTAAGCCCTGTTTCAATTTGAATTTTATCTGTAACGGCAAACGCCAGGCCGGGAGTGGCGCTGATACCAGCATCAAAACCTTTGATCTTTGTTTCGGGACTGTTACTTTTGTCTGTGTATTTATACGAATTATAGAAAACCCTTGCGTCACCGAATAAATATAACCGGTTTACAACCGGAATATAATTTCTAATAAAAAGTCCGCCGCCAACGAGTTCCTCTTTTTTAGTAGTGATACTGGTGTTGGTGCTACTAATCTTGGTTTTATTAGTACTGTAATTAACAAAAACTCCTAAAATGAGATTTTCTTTTACAGCTGTACCTACAGCCGGACTAAAGTTAAAACCCGTTTGTTTGGTTTTGGATGTGGTTTCTGATTCGCTGTTGGTTTGGCTGTATCCAACCTGGCCGCCCAGCCATGTTGCGCCTTTGTTGATCTGTGCCTGTGATGTTACCGCTAAAGTGCAAACAAAAAGAAGAGAAAGTAGAAATCTTTGTTTCATATATTTTGGTTTTTGGTTGCCGCAAATATGAAAAACAAAAAAGGAAGTATACACACTGTATACTTCCTTTAGCAAAGTTTTATGTTAAGTTTAAACAAATGATCAAAACATCATATGCACCAATTAGTTGATCTGTTTGGCGCCGAAATAACTGTGCAGTACAGCCGGTAATTCAATGCCATTCTCATTTTGATGGTTCTCGAGTAAACAGGCAACTATTCTTGGTAAGGCAAGTGAACTGCCATTCAATGAATGCACCAGCTGGTTTTTACCATTGGCATCTTTGAACCGTACTTTCATGCGGTTGGTTTGGTATGCTTCGAAGTTTGATACAGAACTTACTTCGAGCCATTTTTGCTGGGCCGCGCTGTATACTTCAAAATCATAAGTGAGGGCCGATGCAAATCCCATATCTCCACCGCATAATTTCAGAATGCGGTAAGGAAGTTCCAATGTTTTCAACAGCTTTTCAACATGGGCCACCATATCTTCCAGTACATCGTAGCTTTTATCGGGGTGAACAAGCTGAACTATTTCAACTTTATCGAACTGATGCAAACGGTTAAGGCCACGTACGTCTTTGCCATAGCTGCCGGCCTCACGGCGGAAGCAGGGCGTATATGCCGTCATCTTAACAGGTAGTTCGTTTTCTTTCAGCAACTCATCGCGGTAAATATTCGTTACCGGAACTTCGGCTGTTGGTATCAGGTAAAAATTGTCTTCGGTAACAAAATACATTTGTCCTTCCTTATCGGGTAACTGGCCGGTACCAAAGGCTGATGCTTCATTCACCATATGCGGCGGAATTACTTCAGTATAACCGGCATTGGTATTAAAATCGAGGAAGTACTGAATAAGCGCCCGTTGTAATTTGGCACCTTTGCCAATATACACGGGAAAACCGCTACCGGTTATTTTATTGCCCAGTTCAAAATCTATGAGGTTGTATTTTTTTGTGAGGTCCCAATGTGGTACGGCGCCGGCATGCAGGGCTGGCTTTTTACCACCTTCGCGAATGGTTACATTATCCTCAGGTGTTTTGCCGGGGGGCACTTTATCAGATGGCAGGTTGGGCAGTTTTACGATCTGCTCCTGTAGTTTCTTTTCGGTTTCTGCCAGTTGATCGGCTATTGGTTGTAAAGCTGATTTTAAAGTAGCCACCTCTTGTTTTGCGGTATCGGCTGCTTCTTTCTGGCCTTTGGCCATCAACTGCCCGATTTCCTTGGATGCTGCATTTACTTTTGACTGGGTTGTATCAAATTCAAGCTGCAACTTTTTACGGGCATCGTCCAGGGATATAAGCTCATCTACCAATGCAATATCCCCGAAATTTTTTAAAGCCAGTCTTTCCTTTACCAGCGCTGTGTTTTGTCGAATAAATGCGATCTGTAACATGTGAAAATCAGGTTTGCGGCAAAGATAAGTTAATGTGCTAATTAGCTAATGTGATAATTCGATAATGAAATACAGGCGCGCGACTGTTCGGCAGGCCGCGCAGGGGCATTATCACATTAGCTAATTATCGAATTATCACATTCTGCTATCTTTGCGGTATGCAAGCAAATGACGATTTACAAAGCCGCTGGTGGAAGCTGGAAGAAAAGCTGATTGAGCGCTTTGGCAAGAAACCAGATATGGAAACCATTTTATTTTTAATAGGTATTCAGGAATTTGGGGATATAAAAGCCAAATTCACCAAAGAGCAAAAGCAGGACCTGATGCATATTGCTACCTGTTCGCTACTGGCGCAAAGCGGGTATTACGAACTGGAAGGAGTAGATGAAGAAGGGTGGCCGCACTTCAGACAGCTAAAAAGCCTGCCGGTAATGAACCTGCACGAGCAGGAGAACTTTTTAAAAGACCATATTCTGTTGTATTTTGACCAACAGGAATTTTAGCACAATGTGATAATTTGCTAATGTGCTAATGTGATAATAGGGCTCGCTATTAGGCCGGGTTTCCGGGTATACGCAAACCTTAAATTGTTCGTTTTATTTAGTATTGCCGCCGAACGGCTGTATTTCATTATCACATTAGCAAATTATCACATTATCACATTTGTCATTAAACACACTATGAATAAACTATTACTTCTACTCACTGCTGTAGTACTTATCTCTGCCTATCGAACAAACCCGCCTTACCAGGTTAAAAAAGGTGATCTTAACAAAGATATTGAGCTGGTGACCAGCAAAGGCACTATGGTCATCAGGTTATCCGATAGTACTCCCAAACACCGCGACAACTTTATAAAACTTGTTAACCAGCATTATTACGATGGGTTATTGTTTCACCGGGTTATGAGCCAGTTTATGGTTCAGGCCGGCGACCCAAAAAGTAAAACCGCCAAACCCGGCGAAGCGTTGGGGGCGGGTAACCCGGGCTACACCATTCCGGCAGAAATGCGTCCTTATTTATTTCATAAAAAAGGCGCCCTGGCGGCAGCCCGTACCCCCGATGAAGTTAACCCCACCCGCGAAAGCAATGGCAGCCAGTTTTACATTGTGCAGGGAAGGGTATATGATGATGCAGACCTTAACCAGATAGAGGCCCGGCTAAACGGCTATAAGATACCGGCAGCCCATCGCGAAGTATATAAGACCGTTGGTGGCTCTCCTTCACTCGATCAGAAGTATACGATCTTTGGCGAGGTTATAAAAGGCGTAGAGGTCATAGATAGTATAGCTGCCGTAGCAGTTGGTGACCGCAACCGCCCTGTTCAGGATGTTAAGATCATAAAAGCCAGCCTTATTAAAAGGCAATAATGTAATAATTACGAGAAGCAGGGATTAAGAAAACCGGTCATAACTTAATTGTGCACTTTCAGCCTTTGAGCCCTTGTGACTAACATAAACTTTCTTAATCTTGCAGCATTAAATTTCAAAACATGAATTTTCCGGATAATCTTCGTTACACTAAAGATCATGAATGGATAAAGCTGGAGGGTAATATTGCAACTATTGGTATTACCGATTTTGCTCAACGCGAGCTGGGTGATATAGTGTATGTAGAAATTGAAACAGTGGGAAAGACCCTCACTGCAGAAGCCGTATTTGGTACAGTAGAAGCTGTTAAAACCGTTTCTGACCTGTATTTGCCCGTTGCCGGCACCATTAACGAGGTGAACCCCGAACTGGCCAATTCGCCTGAAGTGGTTAATACCGATCCTTATAACGAAGGCTGGATGGTTAAAATGACCGTTACCAACGTGGCCGACGTTGATGCTTTAATGGATGCTGCAGCTTATAAAAACCTGGTAGGCGCCTAAGAAATTAAAAAATCCGGTGCAAACGTTATTACGTAAATTGAAAGTGGTTTTAACAAACCACTTTTTTTTGTAACACGCCTCGTTCCGGGTAAACACATTGGGTACAACACTAACATATACCGAACAGGAGTTGGTGTCCCTGTTGCGTAACAGGGACAATAAAGCCTATGCCTATTTATACGATAATTATGCATCGGCTTTATACAGCATCATATTACAAGTAGTAAATGATACCGAATTGGCCAGTGACGTAATGCAGGAGGTATTTGTGAACATCTGGCGCAGGATAGAACAGTATGACCCTGCCAAGGGCCGTTTGTTTACCTGGATGATGAATATAGCCCGCAATGCCTCTATTGATACGCTTAGATCGCGGAGTTATCAAAACAGCCGCAAAAACCAATCAATACAAGACAACGTAGATACCTTACAGGTAAATGATGTAATACAGCCGGGGGTAGACACGATCGGTTTGCGTAAGGTGCTGGAAAAACTTAAAGAAGAGCAACGGATTTTGATAGAACTGGCTTATTTTAAAGGGTATACGCATGAGGAGATAGCCGAGCTGCAAAAAATGCCGCTGGGCACAGTGAAAACACGCATTCGTAATGCATTGATCCAATTACGGGGATTATTAAAGTGAATATACAGGAATACATATCAAGTGGCATAGTTGAAAGCTATGTGTTGGGGCTCGCTGATGAGGCGGAAAGAGCTGAATTTGAGCAAATGTGCTCACAATACGCCGAAGTAAGGGCCGCCCGCGACACCTTTGAGCTTTCACTTGAACAGCACGCTATGGCCGCTGCTGTTGCGCCACCTGCCCATATAAGGGAAACCGTGCTGCAACAGCTGGCAGCCGGCCCAAGTGTGCCTGTAAGTAAAACTGCTGCCCCCGTAGTGCAAATGCGGCCTGTAAAGCGTGGTGTATTACCGGGCGCCATGCGGTATGTGGCGGCCGCCTCCATTGTGTTGCTGATGGGCAGCATGGGGCTGAACGTGTATTACTTTAATCAATACCGCAGTTTTAGCCAACGCTACGACCAACTGGTGGCCGAGCAAACCCAACTGGCTAAAAATAATGGCATCATGCAAACGCGGCTCGATAATTACGAGCAAACCATGCAGGCTTTAAACAGCCCCTATATGGCGCAAATTAAAATGGAAGGAAAAGCTGTTGAAGCCAGTCCGTCACCAGATAGCAAGGCTACCGTTTTATGGGATACCCGCACTAAAGACGTTTACCTGATGGTAAATAGCCTGCCCGAGCCACAGGCCGGCATGCAATATCAATTATGGGCCATTGTTGACAACCAGCCCGTTGATGCCGGTATGCTAAACATGGAAAAAGGCCATATGATGGTCAAAATGAAAAATATTCCCCGTGCCCAGCTTTTTGCTATCACCCTCGAGCAGGAAGGAGGAAGTCCCACGCCTAAGGGCAAAATGTATGTTATGGGTAAGGTGTAGTAACCACTCATCTATAACTTGTTAACTCGTTAACCTTTCAACTTGTAAACTTTTTTATACTATCTTCCCATCACATATGATGCGTTTTGTTAAAAAGCTTTGTACCTGGAAGATCATTCCCTTTGCATGGACTGCCGTAACTATTTTCTTATTGTGTTTGCCGGGTTCTGCAATACCCAGCGCCGGTGTTTTTTCTACAGAAGGTATTGATAAGGTTGTACATGCCATATTGTTTGGTGGCATTGTATTGCTTTGGGCATTCAACCTGTATTTTCGTCGTGGTGATAAACAAAAATGGCAGCGTATTATTGTAATACTGACATTTTTCAGTGTGGGACTGGGAATTGGGTTAGAATTTCTACAACGGGATTATATCCCTAACCGCAGTTTTGATGGTAATGATATTATTGCCGATTCAATTGGTGCTGTACTGGCCGCTGTATACCATTTGTTTGTGAAAGTTAAATAGCAAATTAAATATTGGAGTTCAGTTAGTTATATAAAATAAAATAGCCCCTGTAGAAACAGGGGCCGTAACCAAAACTAACTGCTTATGAGAAAATTGACTGCTTTGTGTGAGTCGTTAAAAAAGAACTTTATTATATAACGCAAATCCAATGCCATTAGTATAGATAAGCCCGTTAAACTGCTATTAAAACCTTCGGGGCTAAATGGTAAAGAACTTTTGCGTATTAATTTCTAATGCAAAGGAACTACATACTTGCTATATTTCATTGCTCTGTTAATACTTTTTGTAAAACGTTAACATTCGCGTGTTTTTATGTGAGCTTATAAGCACCCTGTAACACGTAAAACTCCCATTGTATACCGAACGAACGTTAATTTAAAACCCTTTATAATCATTTAATTATAACTTCGGTAACATGCACCGTTATAACGGGGATTAGTATACTAATGTGAATTAATGAAAAATTAATGCAAACTTCTTAAGGGCGGTAAAATCAAGATGTTTTAGCGATTGGTCTCAGGGTGAATAGGTACTGTGGAACTATGTGAAACACTTGTCACGGTTGAGTTACAGCCATAACCAAATAAAAACGCCCCGGTCGGTCGGGGCGTTTTTATGCGTGTAATACTTTTTTACTTATTTATAGTACTTTATTATCAGTACAGGTTTATAGTACTTTTCTGCTAGCTCTGTTTAGCAAGCTTTTCAGCATTCTCAGCAAACTGTAATGCATCAATAAACTCCTGCACATTACCATTCATTACATCATCTAAATTATAAACGGTAAGGCCAATACGATGGTCGGTAATACGACCTTGGGGGTAGTTATATGTTCTGATCTTTGCACTACGATCGCCCGAACTTACAAGGCTCTTTCTATGTCTTGAAATTTCGTCTTCCTGTTTACGCACCTCTTCTTCATATAGTTTGGTACGCAGCATTTGCATGGCTTTTTCGCGGTTACCTAACTGGGTACGTTCTGTTTGGCACATAACCACCATACCGGTAGGAAGGTGGGTAAGAATTACTTTGGTTTCCACTTTGTTTACGTTCTGACCACCGGCTCCACCGCTTCGGGCTGTTTCCATTTTTACGTCGCTGTCCTTTACTTCCACGTCTACTTCTTCAGCCTCAGGCATTGCGGCTACCGTGGCGGCAGAAGTATGTACCCGGCCCGATGTTTCAGTATCCGGAACGCGTTGTACGCGGTGTACACCACTTTCAAACTTTAGGGTGCCATACACATCTTCCCCGGTTACTTCCAGCTGAACCTCTTTGTAACCTCCTACGGTTCCTTCCGATTCGCTTAAAACAGCTGTTTTCCAGCCTTTCTTTTCGCAATAGCGCAGGTACATCCGTAACAGGTCGCCGGCAAACAGGCTGGCCTCGTCGCCACCGGTACCAGCGCGGATCTCCAGGATGCAGTTCTTTTCGTCCTGCGGATCCTTGGGTATCAACAACTGGCGAATGTGGGCTTCCAGCTTTTCCTTGTTTTCCTCAAGGGCTGGTAGCTCTTCCTTTGCCAGTTCACGCAGTTCGGCATCATCGCCGCCCAGGGCTTCTCTATATACTTCCAGGTCGCCCAGAACCTTTTTATATTCCTCGTAAGCTTTTACGATCTTTTCCAGGCTGCGGTATTCCTGGCTCATGGTCCTGAACTTCCTGTTATTGCTAACAATTTCAGGATTGGTTAACGCAACCCCCAGGTCCTCAAACTTGGCTTTTATGGCTTCCAGTTTGTCTAACATAGTTTTGACTTAATTTTGAACGCGGAAAAGGCTTTTAACGGTTGCACCGGCGATGTTTCGCCATTGTGATCAACCCGGTACACCTGAACCGCTTTTTTCCGATCATTATAAACCTGCAAAGTTAATTGTTTCATCGCTTACATGAATTACAGAAAGTTCCAGGCCGATCATTTATTTACCGGTTATGAGTGGTTATCAAACAATTCCGTTTTAATTACCAGCGCAGAAGGTGAAATTGTGGATATTGTACCGGCCGAAACGGCCGGCGAGGGCATAAGTCGTTTTACCGGGATCTTAAGTCCTGGCTTTGTGAACTGCCACTGCCATCTTGAACTAAGCCATATGAAGGGCATAATTCCCGAAAAAACCGGTATGGTCGATTTTCTGGTAAAGGTGATCCAACAGCGTGGTTTTGATGCAGAAATAATTAAAAATGCCATAGAGGATGCAGAAAACAGCATGTTGCAAAACGGCATAGTAGCGGTTGGGGATATTTGTAATACACCCAATACGGTTGAACTGAAAAAAGCAGGGCGGTTGCTGTACCATAATTTTATTGAAACCATGGGTTTTATTGAGGGTACGGCTTTGCAGCGTTTTGAAGCCTCCAGAGCGGTTTATGACCAGTTTGCCCGTTTATACCGTAACCCGGCAGATTCCAACTCTATAGTGCCGCACGCACCCTATTCGGTTTCGGCGGCCCTGTTCCAGTTAATTACAAGGTTTCCCGGCAATCACCTGCTTACCATTCATAGCCAGGAAAGTGCGGCCGAAAGGGAATTTATTGAGAAAGGCGCCGGCGATTTTCACCGGTTGTACCAGGCATTGGGTATCGATATTTCTTTTTACAAACCAACCCAACAGCAGAGCCTGGCAGCCTGGTTGCCTAATTTTCTTCCCAACCAGTCATTAATACTTGTACACAACACAAATACCAATAGAGATGATCTGGAATACATTGCCCATTGCCCATTGCCAATTGCCAATTTATTCTTTTGTGTTTGTCCCAATGCCAACGAATACATAGGAAATCCATTACCAGATGTTGATCTGCTGCGTGCATACAAGGCAGCTATTGTTGTGGGCACCGATAGTTTGGCCTCAAATCGCCAGTTGAACATATTGGCCGAGTTGCAAACCCTTCGCCATCATTACCCCCATATTGAAATAAAAGAACTGCTGCAATGGGCTACATTGAATGGTGCCAAAGCGCTTGAACTCGATGATGTGATCGGTAGTTTTGAAATGGGAAAAACGCCGGGCGTGCTAGTCGTTAATGAAGATTTATCGAAAGTTGAGAGGTTGGTCTAAATGGGAAAAAGTTTCAGGTTTCAGGTTACAAGTTTCAGGGAGTCAATTAGGGATTGACAATTGGTATAGCAAAAGCCCTGCAACCTGTACCTTGTAACCTGCAACTGCCGATTTTATTAACAAAACATATAATCTACCCCAGTACTTCTTGTAACACGGGCAGCGTCTTCATTACGCCAAAATCCTGCACATGTAATGCATAATAGATTTGATATGCGTGTAGTAAGATGCGGCGGGTATCCTGGTTCAGTTTTATTTGGGTAAGCTCATGTGGCTGCATCACCTTCAGCAGTTGTGAAGTAATATAACTATAGGGGTACTGCAGGAAGTTAGGATGCACCGGATGCTCGTGAACAAATTCCCCCTCCTGCAGATCTAAATAGGGCGTTTCATCGGTGTATTTGTCGGTAAAACGAAAGCCAAAGAACGAAGCCAGGTGTAAGGAAAAGTATAATGCAAAATTACCCAATACCTGCTCTTCGGCCTTGTCAAGATGTGTGAACGCGTCTTCTGCAAAATAGAATAACTCGGGATTTGATTCGGGTTGTTTGAGTGTTTTGGATAACAGCTCAACCATAAACAACGCAACCGAATTCTTTACTACATCAAAAAAGATATTCTGGTATAAATAACTCCATCTGAACTCCCGCAAACGTTGCAGGTGATGCAATTCGTTATGATAGGCTACCAGGTCGAGAATAGCACCGGGTTGAAACAGGTTGGCCTTTCCGCTTCCTTTTTTTGAAGAAGACCGCACTCCATTCACTATATAAGATTGTATACCGAACAGCTCCGTGAAAATAGTGACGATCACGCTGGTTTCGCCATATTTTACGGTACGTAATACAATGCCTTTTGTGTTATGAAGTGTCATTTTTGAATGAATACAATTTTGGTGACCTGTTTTTCCTGGTGGTTTTCGTCGCTTATAAACACCAGGTATATGCCGGTTGATATAGTTTGGCCTTTATAATTTTTCCCATTCCAGATGGCCTGACTGCCCAGTGCCTTTGTTTGGTATACAAGGCGGCCATTCAATTCGGTGATCTTTACAATGGCATTATTGGCAACACCACGAATGGCAATAGAACCATTATAACCAGGCGGTACAGGATTAGGAAAAACCAATACGTCGCTTTGTGTTTCTTTTGTTTCGGTAGCTGTACTGCGAAATGAACAAATGCCTTTAGCTGTCGCAAAAAATACCTCACCGGTTTTTCCGTCAATAGCTATTTGCTTTACATCATTGTTCAATAACGCACTGTTGCTTTCGGTAAACCGGTAAATGGTTTTTTCGGCATCGGGGCTTATAAGCCATACGCCATTTTTTGTTCCTACCCATTTTCTATCGGCGCCATCAATGGCAATAGTTTGTACATCTTCATTGCTGAACAAATATCCGGCAAAATTATCCTGCTGCACTATGGGAAGAACCGCTTCGCACCCCTGGTTGGTAAAAACCTGGGTTGCGCATTGAATTACCCCAATGCCTTTGGCGGTGCCTACCCAAATAAAATTATTCTTATCTTTTGTTATACAACGAACCAGGTTATCGGGCAGATTACCGTTTCCTTTACCGCTACGATATAATTTCCATTGATCGTCACCGGGATTGTCGATCGATTGCCCGCTGTTAAAACAGGCCAGTCCGTTGTTTTTAGGTAGTATGATCCACTTTTGATTATTATCATCTATTACAATTTGCGAAACCCCTTGTTCGGTCAATGCAAACGGAATAATAAAAGAACGCCAGTTGCCATCGGCTTTTTTTACATGTATGGGATCCGGCGCGCCATAGTTGGCTACCCATAGGTTATTGTCTGCGTCAAAAGCGAGGCCGCTTACCCGGTAGCTGTTTGGGCTAAAATAGGCTGGTTGTATGGTGGAATTTTGTTTGAAGATAGTGATGCTGTTATCTTTTTTTATGTTGGCCAGCGCGCCCCCAAAAGAGCCAGCCCATACACTTTCATTGGTTGGGTCAATAGCAACGGATACCATATCGGGTAGTGAATCTAGTATAGGAAAGCGGACACCGTTATAATAACTCCAGGTATTATCGGTTAAGGAAAACAATCCGCTTCTATTATTAAGCGGTTCCCAGTTGGTGTTTACACTGCCTGCAGCCGCCCACAGGGTGTTGTGCATTATTTGCATGCTGCCGGTAATGGTCGATAATGGCGCATTGGGGGTTAACCGGTTAAAAACTGTACCACTGTAATTTGACAAACCTGCTAATGTATCGGCGATCCAGTATTCGTTTTGAAATTGAACGGCTTGTTTAGGAGCGCGTGTTAATTGCGCATCCTGAATGATTTTGTCAATGGAGCCGGTTGCTGTTAAGGCAACAATACGGCCGGTGTTATTATTGGATTCGCTTAACAGAATGGTATTATTAGATACCGTACAATTTTTGATACTATTGCCATCGCGGTAAAACAAATTCCAGCTGTTGCCCGATTGTAGCCACAGCGAATCATTTCTTAATGCCAGTATTTTGTTTTGGACCGATGCAAGCGATTGCACATTTCCAGCAGGCAGTCCATTGGTGCCTGAGATCAATTGCCAGTTGCGAAAATCGGCCAGGTTTGTATTGTTCAAAGGCGCTTTTTTAATGCCTTCTTCAGTTGCAGCATATAACCAGGCGCCATCACTTGTAATGGCGTTTACGTTGATCTTTGTACCGCCGGTGCCAATGATGTAAGTGTCTTTAATTTCATACTTAACGAGGTTGAGAACTACAATGCCTATACCTGTGGCCATAAACGCCAGTTGCTGGTTTATGAATATGGCATTAATGTTTTTATCACCTGCTATATTGGCATTTTTAAAAGCATTTATGTTAGTGATCTTGTCTTCAACCAACACGTCGATATTACTGTTGTTATAGCCAATTACAATACGATTGCCTGTTGGGTCGGCGGCAATAGCATTGATACCGGTTTCGGCAAGTCCATTGGTTTTGCTCCACCGTTCAATACTGTTATCGGCGGGGTCAACTGAAAACAAGCTGTAAGGTGTAACGGCCCAAATTTCATCAGCTGTGTGGGTAACGCCGGTTACCTGTTGGTAGGGTAAATGATCGCGCCATTGACCAATTGGTTGCAGTTGCGCCTGCAACGCGAACGGAAAAGCCAGTGCAAGGCTATAGAGGGCCAAAAACCGTTGAAGCATAGTTTTCAAAGGTAATTATATGTGGTTGAAATGGTAATATACAACTGGTGGGCCAATCTGCCGCCAGTTTACCCATCAAAGCACGTCAAATTGGCGAGGTGAATAAAATATGAGTTCATTAATACTAAACTGTGTTCAAAAACGTACTAAATGGCAGTTTTTTTTGCACTGGAACAAGGGGGCTTGCTGTGTTATGGGATTAAAAAATATTCTTAATTCATTGAAATTAAAAGTTGGTTAGCGACTTTTATTGGCGGCAAATAAACTTCCTTAATCCTGTTAAATTGAGTTTCTTTGCGCCACCTGTGCCCCTAAAGGGGGAAAGACACAAGATTCAAGGGCATGTAATAGATCCTTGTGAATTTGGATTTTGTGATTTTCTTATTGGGACTTGTGATTTGGGATTTGGTATTTTTTATTTGGTTTTTGTGATTTGTTATTTGAGATTTAATATACGCTATATCTTATGTGGGAAAAAATCGCCCGGTTTATTTTACGGTCTCGCTGGACACTGTTAATTATCTTATTGGCCTGTACTGTTGTAATGGGGTATCATGCCTTCAAAGTACAGATGAGCTATGAGTTTACCAGAGCAATTCCAACCGATAACCCCAAGTACCAGGATTACCAGGCCTTCCGCCGCCAGTTTGGTGAAGACGGCAACCTGATGGCCATTGGTATTTCGACCGATAAATTTTTTCAGGCGCCCATTTTTAATGATTATGCCGCATTGGCAAAAGATATTAAGAATGTTACTGCAGTAGAAGATGTATTGAGTGTGCCCGCCGCCACCAACCTGGTAAAGGATACAACAAATGAAAAATTAAATGCTGTTCCTGTTTTTGTAAGCCGGCCGCTTGCACAGTCCGAGCTCGACAGCATGGCTAATATATTCTTAAGCCTGCCTTTTTACCAGGGGCTTATGTTCGATCCTGCCTCCCATTCATACTTAATGGGCATACGTATCAATAAAGACGTATTGAACTCTAAAAAAAGAAATGAAGTAGTAGCGAAAATAGTTGGCCTGGCCGATGAGTTTGGCAAAAAGCATAACCTCGAAATGCATTACAGCGGGTTGCCGTTAATACGCACTAACCTGGCCACCAAAGTAGCGGCTGAAATGCAATGGTTCTTGTTGGGTTCTATCATTCTTTCTGCTATCATATTATTGATCTTCTTTCGCAGTATAAGTGCTACAGCCATTTCTCTGGCGGTGGTTATTATAGGTGTGATCTGGTGTATGGGAACCATTGAGTGGCTGGGGTATAAGATCACCCTGCTTACCGGGGTAATTCCTCCATTGATTGTAGTAATAGGTATTCCCAATTGTATTTACTTCCTCAACAAATATCATACAGCGTATAACGATATAAATGGCCAGGTTTTCACCAATGAAAGCAGAAAGCGGGTGGCCTTAACAGCCATGATAAGCCGCATGGGTATTGTGACCTTGTTCTGTAACATTGCCGCCGCCATTGGTTTTGCCGTGTTTGGGTTAACCAAAAGCGAAATATTAAAAGAGTTTGGTGTTGTGGCCGGTATAAATATTATGGCCCTGTTCTTTATCTCCATTTTGTTAATACCTCCTGTGCTGAGCTTTTTGCCTGATCCTAAGAAAAGGCATACCCGTTACCTGGAGAACAAATGGTTGCTGGCGATACTCGATAATCTTGAACGCTGGTCATCACATCACAAAAAACTGATTTACGGTGTAACTATTATAATACTAATAGCATCTGTAGCGGGTATGTTTAAGTTGAAGTCGGTAGGTTTTATTGTAGATGACCTTCCAAAAACCGATAAAATATACAAAGACCTTAAATACTTCGAGCAGCACTTCAAAGGAGTAATGCCGTTGGAAATAGTGATCGATACAAAACAGAAACAAGGCTTGCGGCGAAACCCTGTACAAACATTTGCCCGTATTGATTCATTATCACAGTTTATTACTGCACAGCCTGAAATGGCAAGGCCCCTTTCGATCGTTGAAGGGTTGAAGTTCGCCCGCCAGGCCTATTATAATGGTGATAGCAGCGCTTATAGGGTGCCCAATGAAGGTGATCTGCTCTTTTTGTCGCAATACCTTAGTAGTAAAGGATCGGCAGACAGCAGCGGTAAGGCGAACAACTTTACCCGCGTTGTGAGTTCCTTTATGGATAGTAACCGCAGGCAGGCACGTATAAGCGTTAGCATGGCCGATGTAGGCAGTAAACGTTTACCAGAACTCATAAGCAATATTGAACACCGCAGCAGCCAGCTATTCGACACGGCTAAATACCATGTTACATTTACTGGCACCAGTATAACATTCCTCGAAGGAAGTGCATTTATTATAAATGGTTTGAAGGAAAGCATCATGTGGGCGTTCCTGTTAATTGCCCTTTGTATGCTGTACCTGTTCAGATCATTTAAAATATTGATATGTTCGCTGATCCCAAATATTATTCCGTTGATCATTACGGCGGGGGTTATGGGCTGGACGGGCGTAGCCATAAAACCATCGACTGTACTGGTATTTTCTGTGGCGTTGGGTATTGCAATTGATATAACAATAAGATTCCTAGTAAATTACAGGCAAGAACTTTCGCTGAAGAGTAAAAAAACTACACATGAGCTGATCATTGATACCATTCACAAAACAGGTATTAGTATCATCTATACTTCACTGGTACTCATTGCAGGTTTTGTGATCTTCTGCTTCAGCAGTTTTGGCGGAACACAGGCTATTGGTTGGCTTACATCGCTTACTCTCGTGCTGGCAACGCTTACCAATCTGATATTTTTACCGGCATTATTATTAACGCTGATTAAAAAATAAGTGTTTTTTTGAAAATTTTTAACTGTGAATATCCTTTTTAGTTAAATTTAGTGCTGATACTAACTTCTAAAAAGAATTTTACACATGAGAAAATTGCTATTACTGCTACTTGCAGTGGGCATATGCGTGTCCCATCTGTATGCACAAACACGTTCCATCGTAGGCAAAGTAACCACTGCCGATGGTTCACCACTTCCAAATGCTTCCATAATTATTAAAGGTACCAGTTACGGTACCACTACCAAAGCCGATGGAACTTATTCCATGAGTGTTCCTCAAGGGTCAAAAGTTCTAACAATCTCTGCAATAGGCATGGGCGAGATAGAGATCAATATTGGTAACAAAGGGGTAATTAATGTAACTCTTGAGTCTACCGATAAAAATCTGGCCGAAGTTGTAGTAGTTGGTTATGGTACACAAAAGCGTAAAGAAGTTACAGGTAATATCTCTACTGTAAAGGGAGCAGATGTTTCTCAAAAGCCTGTACAAAGTTTTGAGTCGGCACTGGCTGGTAAAGCAGCGGGCGTTCAAATTACGGTACCCAACGGTGTTGTAAATAACCCGCCGGTTTTCCGCATCAGGGGAACCAACTCTATTTCGCTGAGCTCTTATCCTTTAATTGTAATTGATGGTATCCCTGCTTATACGGGTGATCAGGGTGCTACCAGCGCTCCTGCAAACCCGCTGGCAAGCATTAACCCAAGCGATATTGAAAGCATCGACATTGCGAAGGATGCAGCAGCTGCAGCCATTTATGGTAGCCGCGCTTCAAACGGTGTAGTATTCATTACCACCAAAAAAGGTAAATCGGGCCGTGCAAAAGTTAATTATGATGTATGGGCAGGTTTTTCAAAAGCTACCAGGTTACCTGAGGTTTTAAATGCAGAACAATACGTTGATTTCAAAAATATGTCGCTCGAAAACCTGAGAGCACTTAGTCCTGCTACTACAGGAAAGTTCATCGTTCCCAAAAGGCCCAAATTTCCAGGTAGTCTCGATAGCGAATTTATCAATACCAATTGGTACGATGAAGTGTATCGCCAGGGGTTTTCACATAGTAATAGCATAAACATCTCTGGTGGTAATGAGGGTACTACTTATTATCTTTCTGCCGGTTATACCAGCCAACAGGGTATTCTTAAAAAGAACGATTTTACGCGGGCCAATATGTTGGCTAATGTTGATAGCAGGGTTACCAAATGGTTAAGTGTGGGTGGTAAGGTATCATATTCAAATGAAAAGAACAGGATCGCCGGAACTTCCGGTTCATTACCTGGTGAAGCATTTAACTCGTCTGGTGCTGCACGTTTGGCTTTAGGGCTTCCGCCCAATATTTCCCCATATAATCTTAATCTTGATGGCAATTATAATCTTGCATCTGGCACTGCCATTGGCGGCCAGGGTAGCCTTGTAAACGGTTCCAACCCATATACTTTCAACAATGTTACCTTTTTGTTAGACAAGAACCGTTCTAACAACGAAGCCAATCACCTGCAGTCGAACGTATATGTACAGGTGAAGCCGCTTAGCTGGATAACATTAAGAACTGTATATGGTGTTGATAATTTACTGGTTGATAATGATGTTTATCTTAACCCATATCATGGTGATGGTACTTCTGCAGGTAGTGGCCCGGGTGGTGGCGCTACCGGTTCTTATTCGAAACAAAAGACCTGGTTGTGGACCAACACCGCTCAATTTGACTATACACTTGCCGATTTACATAACTTTAGCCTGTTGGTGGGTAATGAGCAGCAACGGCGTACAAACGAAGGCGTTGGTATAAATCGTAGAACATTGTCTGATTCAGCTTATACTGTTATTCAGGCCGGGTTTACTACCAATAATACTTCAGGCATGGCCCTCTCTGAGAATTACCTGCTCTCAAGCTTTGGCCGTTTAAATTATAACTTTAATAAGAAATATTTTATCAGCGCCAACCTGCGTCAGGATGAATATTCAGCCTTGGGTGAGAAAAAAGGTACCTTCTATGGATTTTCTGGCGGTTGGGAAATTGCCAACGAATCATTCTGGAATTCGATCGGTGCTGACCAGGTATTCAGCAGCTTCAGATTACGTGGCAGCTATGGTAAAGTAGGTAACATAGGTGGTATGGAGGATTTTGCTACTTATACCACTTACGCTTCTGGCCTTTATGGTGGAAACCCCACCCTGTATTATTATACAGTAGGGAACAAGAAAATAGGTTGGGAAACAAGTACAAAAACAGATGTGGGTGTAGTTTTTGGTTTGCTTAATGATCGCATAACAACTGAAATTACTTACTATAAAAACAACATCGATAACCTGTTGTTAAGAGTTCCCAGTGCTCCTTCTGTAGGTATGCCTAACCCAACCGACGGTAACAGGAACAGCGTATTGCTTAACGTAGGTAAAATGTATAACCAGGGTATTGAGTTTATGACCGATGCCCGGGTGATAGAGAATGGAGATTTTAGCTGGAACACTACTTTCAATCTTTCTTACAACAAAAATATGGTAACAGCACTGGCCGACGGTTTAACTGAAGTGCAAACCGTTACCAGTGGTCTTGAAACCGTTAACAGAACAGTGGTGGGCAAAAGCGTTGGTTATTTATGGGTAGTTCCTACTGCCGGAGTTGACCCAGCCAGTGGAAGAAGGATCTTTATAAATTCTGCCGGACAGCAGATCCTTTTCCAACATGTAGCACCTACTGGTCAAACCCAATTCATGACTGCCGATGGTAAGCCCTACGTGAAAGATGGTTTTGAGGGAAAGATCAACCAGGCAGATGATGGCGTATCGTATAAAAATGTTGTACCCAAATTTGTTGGTGGCTGGACTAACAATGTTAGTTATAAGAACTTCGACCTGAATGTGCTGTTTACTTACCAGTTGGGTTATTATATTTATTATGGTACAAATGCAGGTTTACACGACATGCGTTTCTGGAATAACTCGACAGATGTATTAACTGACACCTGGCAAAAACCTGGCGATAATTCTAAATATGCCAAACCAGTATATGGCGATAATACCTCCAATGGATCGGCCATGCCTATGGATATTAATGTATTCAAAGGTGATTTTGTGAAACTGAGAACTGTGCAGTTAGGTTATAGCCTGCCTAAGAGTTTGCTGAACAAGATCCAGCTTAGCCGTGCCAGATTTTATGTAGCTGGTCAGAACCTCGCTATTATCACTAAGTATCCCGGACCTGATCCCGAAGTATCATCAAACGGTAACACCGGTTCTTCTTTTGGTGTAGACAGAAATACGCTTGGAAATGGCCGCACCATTACTGTAGGACTAAATGTTGGCTTCTAACCTGATTACTCAACCTAAAAAAGAGAAAAACAATGAAACTTAAGTTAATATATACATTTAGCATAGTGGGCATGTTAACGGCTTTGTCTGCCTGCCATCGTGATTACCTGGATCCTGCCCCTCAAAGCCAGCTATTCGATGCCAACGCATTTTCATCTGCAGCGAGAATTGCCAACCAGATGCCAGGCTTATATGCTACCTTAAAAAATGGCGGTTTTTATGGCGGGCGTTTTATTGTATATGGTGATATTCGTGGTGAGGATTTTATAGCACAAGACCCCAACCTGGTAACTAACTATGACGTTTGGATGCTAAGCCCTACCAACTCAGCCACAGCCGTTAAAGGATTGTGGTTACAGGCCTACCAGGTGATCAATGCCTGTAATATGTTTATTGATGGTATGGATAGTGTTGGATTTAAAGTTGTTGATTCAACTACAGGAAACCGTTACATAGGCGAAGCTAAGCTTCTGAGAGCAATCTCTTATTATAGCTTATTGCAGTTTTATGCCCGCCCCTATGCTGATGGCAATGGCTCTAAGCTGGGCGTGCCTTTAAGGTTAAAGGGCATAAAAGTCACGGGTTCATCAGATATGGCAAGAAGTACGGTAGCGCAGGTATATACGCAGATCTTATCTGATCTGGATTTTGCTGAAGCCAATCTGCCACTTAATTATCATGCCACCGCTTCCAACGCAGCAAACGTTACCCGGGCACATCGCAATACCGCTATCGCTTTTAAGACAAGAGTTTATTTAAGCATGCAGAAATATGATAAGGTTATTGAAGAGGCAAACAAAATAGTACCCACCAGTGGAACATTTACTGCGAAAAGCGGAGTTGCAAACACGCTAAATACCAGTTATACTGGCCTGTTTACAGCGCCTTATACTACCGCGGAGTCTATTTTATCAATGCCCTTTACCACTAACGCAGCTGATGCGCCGGGTACACAAAACGATTTGCGTAGCTATTTTTATGCGAATGCAAATGGTGTAGGGTCTATATATTCTTTGAATTCTTCAGCTATCCTGTCAGATCCGCTTTGGCTGAAAACCGATGCCAGAAGGACTTTGGTGGACACCTCGAAAGCCACTTCAAATTTGGGTAAGATCTATTTAAAAAAATACCCTACCTCCACGCCTTCCGATTATAATATTGTGATACGCTGGGCGGAAGTATTGTTGAATTTAGCTGAAGCAAGAGTGCGTAGTACCGAAACAGTAGATCAACAGGCAATAGACCTGTTAAACGCCGTACACCGCAGATCAGATGCCCTTACTACGTTTACAGCAGCCAATTTTCCTGCGTATACAAACCTCGCCAATACCATACTCACTGAGCGTCGTATCGAATTCCTCGGCGAAGGATTACGCAATAATGACCTTATGAGGTTATTACAAACCATTCCGGCTAAAGGGGTAGCTCCGGCGAAGGCTCCTAATGAAGATGGTTACATCTGGCCCGCTTCATCGGATGAAAAAGCATTGAATAAGTTGTGGCAAGACCAATAAAGATATTCCTGCGAAGACTACAAGAACAGATCCTGGACTGATGACCTGGACCTAAAACGGGGTCCACGATAGTAATGATCACGAGTCCTCCCGACACACCGGGAGGACTTTTTTATTTTACGGCAAACACCAAAATGGAGCAATACAAAGGTGAAGCATATGCGGTGTGTTATTGCTTCTGATGAAAACGAAGCCCGTAATATTTCGCATGGTATTACTTATTCCACAAACTGAGATAAATGCCAGTCCCCCAATCAGGGAGCAGCAAAATGATGGCTATCAATAAAGTATGTTGATATATTATATGCAAAGTCTGGCCGCCTGGCTGGACTTTTGCATATATGGCTGTTTCTAATCTTATCTTGGTTTTCCTGATTTCTAGGGATTTATCGGCTTAATGCAGCATTCTACCGACTTTAATGGCCTATCATATTATCACTTTTTCCTATCATGTAAACCTACTCCGCACTAATCCGCGCTCCCGTAATCCGCATTATTGAATGTTTTCATTGTTGTCTGAACCAAAAAATGTAAGAGATGAGAAAAATTCTAATGCTACTAGGGAGCATACTGTTCTTCTATGGACAGCTGCTTGCTCAAAGCCGAACCATTACCGGAAAAGTTACCGACGAAAATGGAAATCCCATTCCAAACGCGTCAGTTACAGTTAAAGGCACTTCATTTGGAACTACATCAAAAGATGATGGTACTTTTTCTCTCACAATTCCAGCCGGCTCAAAAACCCTTAGTTTTTCTGCTGTAGGCATGGCTGAACAGGACATACCGATCGGAGATAAAAATTCGATCAGCGCTGCATTATCAACCCGCCTTAATACCCTAACCGAAGTAGTGGTTACATCGTTGGGTATTGCCCGTGACAAACGGTCACTGGGATATGCCACGCAAAACCTGAAAGCCGATCAGTTCAATGATCGTGGACAGGTGAATGTGGTAAATGCCCTACAAGGCAAAGTAGCGGGCGTGAACATCACAAATGCCAGTGGTGGCGCTGGTTCCTCAGTAAATATCAATATTCGTGGTATTACTTCTTTTCAGGGTAGTAACCAGCCTTTGTTTATCATTGATGGCATCCCTATTAGCAATGATGTTGACAGAACCAATGGCGGACCTACCGGTTCGCTGGGCGACAACCAACCGCCTAACCGGGCGCTTGACCTGGATATGAACAATATTGAATCAATTAACATTTTGAAGGGGCCTGCGGCTTCTGTTTTATACGGTTCAAGAGCTGCAGCCGGCGCCATTATCATTACCACTAAAAAAGGCAGTGGGCAAAAAGGGCGTGCTGAGATCATTGCTTCTTCAAATATAAGTTTTCAACGAGCCACCGGTTTGCCCGAAGTGCAAAACGAATATGGGCAGGGCTCGCTAGGTATTTATAACCCCAATAGTTCAAATTCCTGGGGACCAAAATTCGGTTCTACCCCAACTGTTGCCAATGGACTGCTGGTGGGTGGGCAACCGGTTGATTACAACCCACACCCCGATAATATAAAAGACTTCTTTGAAACAGGTTTGATCTCCGATAACAACATTTCAATAAATGGTGGTGATGCCAAACAGAACTTTACATTTTCTGCCGGTTATCTTTACCAGGAAGGTATTTTACCAAATACAGGAGTAAAAAGGGCCTCTGTTAAATTTGGCGGCAATACCGTTTTGCGTGAGAAGATCAAATTGGGAGGTTCCGTTACATTTACCAATACAATACAAGATGGTATCCTGGGCGGAAACGGCCAAAGCGCATTAGCGGCGATACATGGCCTTGCGCGTAGTATTGACCTGCAGGCATACAAGCGTAATAAAACGTGGAAGAATCCCGATGGTAGCAATAACTATGCAGTGATAGGGCAGGAGAACCCCTACTTTGGCGCTTACGAAAATCCCCTGAAAAGTAATTTGTATCGTGTAATAGGTATTACCAACTTAGGCTACGATTTCACTTCGTGGTTAAATGTAAATTACCGGTTGGGAGTAGACGCATATACTGACCGGCGTAAACAGATCTTTGCGTTGGGATCGGGCCGGGTACCAAATGGGCTGGTGATGGAAAGTCCTATCATTCGCACCGAAGTAAATGGCGACCTCATCATCACGGCTAAAAAGAACAACATTGTAAAGGGATTGAATGTAACCGGGTTATTAGGTAACAACATAAACCAGAGAAGGATTCAAACGGTGGAACTACAGGGCGACGGCCTTTCCATCCCTTTCTTCTATAATGTAAATAACGCTTCTACACTAAATAACGGATCGGCTGAAGAAACAATTTTACAGCGGATAGTTGGTTATTATGCGCAGGCATCGTTCGATTATAAAAGTTTTTTGTTTCTTGAACTAACCGGCCGGGCCGATCAGTCTTCGACCCTGCCCAAAAATAAGAACACCTATTTCTATCCATCGGTAAGTGCTGGCCTGGTGTTTACTGATGCATTTGAAATTCAGAGTGATGTAATTAACTATGGTAAAATACGAGCCAGTTATGCTAAAGTAGGTAGAGATGCGCCACCTTACCGTACGGTACAATTTTATGAAAAGCCAGAATTTGGTAACAATGTGGCTGGCTTTAATTTTCCTTTTGGTGCAACAACAGGCTTTGCGCTCACTTCCCGTTTACCGCCCACCTCTTTATCGCCCGAGTTTACTTCTTCAATTGAAGTAGGGTTGAATGCCGCGTTGTTCAAGAACCGGGTTACCATTGATGTAGCTTACTTTGACCAGATAAGTAAAAGCCAGATTGTGGATGTAGGGGTGGCCCCTTCAACCGGTTTTGCTGAGGTGACCGCAAACGTTGGTAAAATGACCAACAAGGGTATTGAAGCCCTGGTTACAATAATGCCTATTAGCGAACGCAATTTGCGTTGGGAAGTTTCGGGTAATTTTACCAGGATCAGGAACAAAGTAAATTATATTTTCCCAGGTGTAACCAGCTTCTCAATACCCGGTGATGCATTTACCGGTTCCATTCCTACTATAAAGGAAGGCGAGCCATATGGTGTTATCGTTGGCGGATTGATAACAAGAAGCCCCGAAGGCGAACGTATTATCAACCCGGTTACAGGAACATACCTGTCGACCCTGGCCAACCAGATACTGGCCGATCCTAACCCCGATTACCAGTTAGGGTTTACCAATAACTTAAGAGTTAAGAGTTTCAGTGTGTCGTTCACATTTGATTTCATCAAAGGCGGACAAATATTATCGTTTACGGCTGCCACTTATAAATCACGTGGCGCCTTAAAGGAAACTGCTGTTGATCGCGATCAGCCGCATATATTACCAGGTGTTGTACAGGATGCAACCGGTAAGTTTATTCCAAACAACATACAAATACCTGCACAAACATACTGGCAGGCGCTTGGCGGTTTACAAAGCGAGTTCAATGTATATGACGCCACTACGTTCAGGATGCGCGATATTTCAATAGCGTATGATCTCCCGGGTACATTGATACAAAAATTAAAACTCAACAGCGTTAAGTTAACGTTGTTTGCCAACAATGTATTCTACGTTGCACCCAATGCATTTTTTGATCCGCAGGTTAATACGCAGGGCGCAGGTAATATTCGTGGGTTCGATTTTCAGAGTGTACCCAATGCCAGAACAATTGGCGCCGGCTTGAAAGTTTCCTTATAATTTAAAAAATTTCGGATATGAGAAAACTAATATTGTTTTTGATCATACTGGCTTTGTTTGCATCCTGTAAAAAATACCTCGATGTAAATACTAGTCCCAACAACCCTACCAGTGTGCCGCCAGGTGTGTTGTTGCCAACTACTACCATAGCAATAGCTTTTGCTAACACAAATGATCTTGACAGGGTTACTTCTTTACTTGTACAACATATTGCAGGTATTGCCAGCCAGGCTGCAGATTATGATGTATATAAGCTCGAAGGATATTTTGATAACGCATGGAATTTTGAGCTTTATAATGGGGCTATCAATAACCTCTTGAAGATCATTGACGAGCATGGCGCCACTAGCCCTGCTTATGCAGGAGTTGCGAAACTTCAATTGGCGTATGCCTTTTCTATGTTAACCGATCTGTGGGGCGATGTGCCCTATTCAAAAGCCGGCAGAGGGTTAAAGTTTGGATCATCACCCCGTTTTGATAAGCAACAGGATATTTACCAGGGCAATGCGGCCGATAGCATTCAAAGTTTATTCGATCTGGTAAAAGAGGGAATTGCCGACCTGGATAAACCCAGTTTATTAAAACCGGGAAAAGATGATATTGTATACGGCCCTGATACAACAACAAATCTTGCAAAATGGAAACGCATGGGCAACACGCTGTTATTGAAATTTGCTATGCAGATCTCTAACGTAAATCCAACGCTGGCAAAATCAACCATCGATGCGGTTATCGCGGGTAATAATTATATTAATTCAAACGCAGTTGATTTTGATGTGCCATTTGGCAGCAGCGTAGGTAATCAAAACCCATTATATACTTTTAATAATTTAAACCGCCAAACCGACCAGATGCTTAGTCAGCGTTTGCTGAACCTGATGCGAAGCCTGAATGATACTGTACGGTTGGGCAAGTACTTTACCAAACCAACAGGTAACTTTGTTGCATTTGATAATGGTGCCACAGTTACTGCACCCACATTGGCCAGCAGAAGTAAATACAACACTTTTGTTACGGGGACAACCGGAGAAGCGCCGGCCAGGCTACTCACTTTTGCCCAGGTGAATTTTATTCTTGCCGAATCTGCACTGATACTGGGTACGGCCGGTGATGCCGATACTTATTACCAGGCTGGTATAAAGGCCAACATGCAAAAGACAGGCATGACAACTGCTGAAATTGACAATTACTTTGCCACCAACCCAAGTGTGGTAACACTTGCAGGCACTACAGAACAAAAACGCAACCAGATCATCACTCAAAAATACATAGCCTGGATAGGGAATGGAATTGAAGCATATAATGACTATCGCAGAACGGGGTACCCGGTATTGGCACTTGCCAATAATGCAGCAGGGCATAACCCAAATGTGATACCTACAAGGTTAACATACCCGCTTAATGAATTGTCAAGGAATCCGAATACGCCTAACCCGGTTACACGTACAGATGTAAAGCTATGGTGGGCTAAATAGGAGATGCAACCTTGTGGTTCTTTAATTATTAAATATTACCAGTATGAATGTAAGAATATATAAAACTGCGTTTTTAATATTCGGCGCAATAATCATCAATAGCTGCACCAAGCAGGATATTGATCCGTTAATGGATAACAGGCCCACAGTGCCTGTTTCTATTACAAACGCTACAGAGTTCAGACCCGATCCCACAGTGACTACCTCACTGGCTGCGGGCGGGAATATTGTAGTTGAATTGTCAATACCGGCATCAAGCGGAAGAACGATAAAGGAAATAACAAGAGTAGCCGCCAGTACTTCATACACGAAGATACTGTCGGGCGGTTCAACAGGCTATTACGAGAATGCACCTATTGCTGTGAATGGCACTTCGTATACTTATAAGACAACGATAGCCGATTATTTTGTAAAGTTCCCCACTGCAGCGGCGGCCAAGGTGAATACAGAGTTAGGGTTACGACTTTACTTTCTGGTAACGCTTGATGATAATTCGCAAGTGGTGACCATGCCTGTACGTATTTTGGTTCTGACATAGGCTCTGCCCTCAAAGCGTATGAGCTACCCTGGTCCCGCCAATGGCGGGACTTTTTTTATACGTCCTATTGAGTGTTGAAGGATACTTATCTTGTTTTTTATATTCTGTTTCCTCTTGTTATTATATGTTAATGGAAATTAATTACTATGTAACTTCTTATCTTTGGCGCCCCTACCGTTAACCTAAAAGGACGTGCGAATGCGTATTTCTGCCGCATTGCATTTGATCAATAAATTGAATGAAAGATCATTTGGCAATACCAGGATGATACCTGAAAACCGTTACTAATAAACCGTACCTCATTTTTTTAAATTTACATGTGCTGATATTTTTTATCAGTTCATGAAAAGATCATGTAATTATATGAGTAAGGTTTGCAGCACTCTTATGATTTAATTGTTCTACTTTGTTTTACTGATAGCAAACTGTTATACACTGTTAATAACCTTGTAAATACTAACTCCGATGAGAAAGTTTTTAATGTCCCTATGGTGCAGCTTGTTGCTTCTTTCGGGAGAAGTGATGGCTCAAACCAGAACCCTAACCGGGAAGATCACAGACTCCAAAGGCAATCCGGTTTCTAATGTTTCTGTTATTGTTAAAGGTACAAGAGTAGGTACAGTTACTGATACCGACGGCGGGTATTCATTAAATGTACCGGTTAGTGCAAAAACACTGGTCATTTCTTCTGTTAATATGGAAACAGTAGAATTAAAGATCGGGCAGGCAGGTGATTATAACCTCACCTTAAAACCTGTTGAAACGAATATGGAAGAAGTTGTAGTGGTAGGGTATAACACTATAGCCAAACGTTCGCTAACCGGGTCGGTAAGTAAAGTGAAAGGGGAAGAACTTGCGAATAAACCTGTTTATAGTTTTGATCAGGCACTTACCGGTAAGGCGGCCGGCGTGCTGGTTAATACATCATCGGGGCTTGTAGGTGATGATGTTATCATTCGCATAAGAGGCGCTGCCTCTATTTCTTCGGGCAGTACCCCGTTGATCGTAATGGATGGAGTACCCCTGAACCAGGGTTATAGCAATATAATAAATGACAAAATAAATCCCCTGGCCGAACTAAACCCCAATGATATTGAAAACATTGAAGTACTCAAAGACGCTTCTGCCACAGCTATATACGGTTCACGCGGTTCAGCAGGTGTACTGCTTATTACTACCAAAAAAGGCAAAGCAGGCCATAATGCCCTCACCTACGATGCTTATGCAGGTTTTAATGAAGAAGCAAATAGAATGAAAGTATTGAATGCTGAAGATTATAATAAGACAATTAATACCCTGAAATGGAATGCGGGGCAGCTTCGGACAGACACTTCAGCTAAATACAATGATCTTGATAATGATGGCAAGATCGATATTGTGAATACCGACTGGCAGAATGAATTATTTCACAAAGGCCTGGTACAAAACCACAACCTGGCTGTTAGCGGCGGAAACCAGTCAACCACGTATTTCGCTTCCTTTAATTATAACGATAACCAGAGTTATATAGAAACAATTTATCAGAAAAGAGGATCGGCTCGTTTAAATCTGACCACTAAATTAAATGATTGGTTACAGGTTGGAGTGAATACACAGTACTCACGTACTCTTAGTAATAACCTGGGGTCGGGGACCGGGACCTTTTTTGCAGGTATTCCTTTTGGTTTGCTCACCGCTTTCCCAAATATTCCTGTGTATGGCCCTGATGGAAAATATTATACGGGCGTAGGCGGTAATTCCGGCATCGTTGGTTACAGTATCCCTAACATTGAAGCCACTACCCATTTGAATTACCAGAAAAGAGATGCCCGGCGTTTTATTGGTAGTGCATTTGGTGAAGTACAATTTATAAAAGGGCTTAAGTTCAAAAGCCAGGTGAATGTTGATTATTCAACCGGCACCATTGATAACTTCTGGAATAGAGACATAGGCGATGGGGTAACCACCAAAGGGTTGCGGCAAACTGCGGAAAACGAAAGAAACATCTGGAGCTGGTTCAATACATTGAATTATGTAAAGCAAATTGGCGCCGATCATGAATTAAATCTGCTGGCTGGTTCAGAATATACCCGTCGTACCAGTTCATATATGTATACTTATGGGCAGGGTTTAAATGATCCTGACCTGATATTAATAAATGCCAGCAATTACGCTATAACTGGAAGTGATAACGGTATTGACGGTATCGATGATGGCCTGGCGTCTTATTTCGGTACTGTAAATTATGGGTTCAGAAAAAAATACCTTGCTACATTTAATTTCAGGACCGATGCGGATAGCCGTTTTGGTAATAAGAACCGCTGGGGGTATTTTCCTTCAGGGTCAATTGCCTGGCAAATTGCACAGGAAGATTTTATGCGTCCCTATACTTTTGTAAATGAACTAAAGCTTAGGAGCAGTTATGGAGTTACGGGTAACTCAGATATTGGTTATTTCCCTGCAACCAGCACTTTTGCACCCGGTTCGTATGCCGACATTCCTGTGCTTACCGTAAATAACTTCGGTAATAAAGACCTGCGTTGGGAAAGGCATTTGCAATTTGATATTGGTATCGATGCGGTGTTGTGGAATAGAGTAAACTTTAGCCTTGATTATTATAACCGTAAAACAATAGACCTCATCCTGAATAACCAGGTATTGGCTACTGTAGGCGCCCCCAATAATATTATTACAGAAAATGTAGGCAAGCTTCGCAGCCGTGGTGTTGAATTAACGGTTGGTGCACAGGTGGTGCGTAAAAAGAATTTTACCTGGACGGTTAATTTTAATGGGGCCTGGAATAATACAAAGGTACTGGCAACAAATTTCCTGGGCGATGATCTTTATGATAGTAAGGATGTGAATTCTCAATATTCAATCGCCAGACCAGGACAACCACTGGGGCTTTTTTATCTTATTCGCTGGGCTGGTGTAAACCCTGCCAATGGACTGGCAACCTTCCTGGATGTAAATGGAAATCAAAAACAGGTTGAACGTGTTGGCAATGGTTATGTTTGGACCAATGTTAGTGATGGTTCAGTTACTACTGCAATAGCAGCTACCGACCGTGTTGCACAGGACAAATCACCTTACCCTAAATACTATGGTGGTTTTATGCAAACATTTAATTATAGCTCTTTCGATGCCAGCATCGATCTGCAATATGCATTTGGTTTCTATATATACAATCAAACCAAAGCCATGTTGATGGATAACGGCAGATCGCGTAACAAATCGGAAGACATACTGGATGCCTGGACGAAAGCTGGTGATAATACTGATGTGCCCCGTTTATTTTGGGGTGAAAGTTACTGGTCTACTACGGGATCAACACGCTGGCTGGAGAAAGGAGATTTTGTTCGTATACGTAATGTTCAGATTGGTTATTCGTTGCCTAAAATTGCAGTAGGCAGAATAAAAGCCAGCAGACTACGCCTTTATGTACAGGCAAGTAACCTGTATACATTTACTGGTTACAGTGGTATTGATCCCGAAGCTAACAGTATTGGTAATACCAACATTGGGTTGGGTTTAGATAAACAACGACCTTACCTCACCCGTACCTTTACCGCGGGAATTAACTTCGGTTTGTAGATTGATTTTGCTATTGATCATTAAATTGAAAAAATGTTATGCGACATATATTGTATTCTTTATTGGTAATTGCCGTGGCTGGTAGTTCGTGCCACAAACAGGTGCTTGATATTGAAGCGGAGAACCTGCTTAGGAGCGACCTGGCTTTTACAACACCTGAAAAAATAGAAGCAGCAACGTTAGCGGCTTATGATGGATTGCAGAAAGATTTTTTAGCTGGTCCGGCGCTGATATATGTCGACATCATGGGAAATGATGTTTTTGATAGGGGCGGTGCTTTTGGTGAGATGTCGCGTTTTAATATGCTTGCCAATTATGTACTTCCGGCGACTGTGTGGTCGGCAGGGTTTGATGCTATAGGACGTGCAAACAGGGCTTTTGCCGGCATAACGGCCAATAGCAGTAAACTTACTGCAGCTAAAGCAAGCGCCTTGCTTGCAGAATGTAAGTTTGTTCGGGCAGTAGCTAATTTTTATCTCGTAAACTTTTTTGGGCAACCGTATAACTTTACGGCCGATGCTTCGCACCCCGGTATTCCTTTAATTACCGAAGATTATACCTATAACGATCCCACTGCCAATAAGCCAAGGTCAACCGTAGGTGAGGTGTATGCTGCAATCATAAAAGATCTTACAGAGGCGCTGACCGACCTTCCATTAACGTATACGGGTTACACTAACAATGTTTACCATACTAAAACCCGCGGCACTAAAGCGGCTGCAGCTGCTTTTTTATCAAGAGTATATTTGTACAAAGGCGACTATGCCAATGCTAAAAAATATGCAAAGGATGTAATTGATAAAACGTATGGGACCTTTGCCCTGAATGCTACTGTTGGTGGCGCCTTTAATAAAGGTAATTATACCACTGCCGAAACCATCTGGTCAATACCTAATAACGCTACTGATAATCCCAATACAAATGCAGCCCTGCCCATGCGTTATTCTCCTTCAGATGTAAGAGGTGATGTTGTTTTGTCGCCCACTTTTTTAAGCCTTGCTACCAATCCTAAATTTGCGGCCGATGACAAAAGAAGAGGAATGATCATTAATGGCAATACGGCTGCCTCTGCCCCTTTCAAATTTACCACTAAATATACCGATGTGGCTACCCGGGCCGACTGGGCGCCCATTATCCGTTATGCCGAGGTGCTGCTTACTTATGCCGAGGCGCAGGCCAGAACCGGAACCGGTGTAGATGCCGATGCTTTGGCCAGATTAAACGAGGTAAGAGATCGCGCCAAGGTGAGTATGCCATCATATACAGCGGCCGATTTTAGCAACGATAAAGACAAACTTATTGAGGCAATATTAGAGGAGCGCCGTATTGAGCTTGCTTTTGAAGGCCATCGTTTTTGGGACATGATGCGGGTTAAGGCAACTGTAACTGGTAAATACGATTATAATGGAACGAGTTTGCTGACCCCACAACCCTTTGGCGCAAATAAAAATATTTTTCCTATTCCCCAGATAGAAGTTGATAAAAGTAAAAATGTATTAGTGCAGAACCCTGGATATGAATAATAAGATATTGAAGAATAACAAAGGCCTCCCAAATGTTTCGGGAGGCCTTTGCTTTTTTTACAACTTAAAGCGCTATTCAGCTATTTTAGAAATATCTCACTCAGTTTTTTATGCAGCTCTTCACCCCGCAATGCTTCGCCAATTACTTTACCATCGGGATCGATTAAGATATTATAAGGAATTCCGTTAAACCCGAAAACCGATACAGCTTTACTATCCCAATAAGCAAGATCACTTACGTGTGTCCATTTTAACTGATCCGCCTTTATTGCCTCAAGCCAGGGCTCTTTTGCTTTATCGAGCGATACACCCAGGATGGCAAAGTTCTTATCTTTAAATTTATTGTAAGCGGCTACCACATTGGGATTTTCATCGCGGCAGGGTTTGCACCAGCTTGCCCAAAAATCAACCAGC
The DNA here is from genome assembly GCA_024809215.1 of Niastella sp. OAS944. GTDB lineage: Bacteria > Bacteroidota > Bacteroidia > Chitinophagales > Chitinophagaceae > Niastella. The sequence continues at coordinate 109,669 of JANUBW010000007.1, forward strand.
ACATATTTCCCTTTGTAAGAAGCTATGGAAATATTCTTACCATTCACATCGGGCAGGCTTAACGCAGGCGCCTGTTTGCCAACCCATAAATAATCCTGTTGCTCTCTGATTTTAGCAACCTGCTCTTTAATGGCAAGATAGCGTTTTTTCATTTCGGCCAGGTTTGAATCGCTGGCATACTTCTGCGTAAGGCTGTTCAATGCTGTTTCAAACTCAGGTGTAGGCAGTGTTTTAGCCGAACGGCCTAAAACGAAAGCGGCCACTACGGGTTGACTGGCATCGTTCATCATCCGTTTCATATACTCATTCAACTCCTTAATAGCTTCGTTCTTGCGATTGGTATAATTGATGAGTGTGCTATCGGCTGCGCCAATACGTTTAAGGCTGTCTAATTGCGCCATAGTTTGTTCGGCGCCGGCTATCTTAACCTCGTAGGTGAAAATGAAATCCTGCAGCTCGCGGCTGGCCACAGAGCCGGCTACGGTGTAGAATCTTTCATTGGCCATGTCTATATCAACGGTAATGTTCGAAACGTCGTTAACCACGGGCACCATGGGACCGTCGAGCACCACAATATTATACATGCCTGTGTGTTTGGCGGGCCCTTTTAATGTATAGGATCTTTTTTCGGCAGATACGGTTACCGAATCGAGTTGTACAGGAGGCAGGTCGCCGCCATAAGGTATTTCATAAAGGAACAGGGTAACTGTTCCGTTCTTAACAGCTTTCGGGTACAATGACGCTACCTTATCCAGGTTGGCGATATTGCCGGTTACCTCAAGCGTTCCTTTGTCTTTTGAGCCACAGGAGCTAATGGCAACCAGTAGTATCATCAGGAGCCGGTTCTGAATACTTTTCATCTATCAGGTTTTGTTTAATAGTTATTGCAATTTTTTCAATAGGATATCATTGGTTAGTTTGGGATCGGCCTTACCCTTTGACACTTTCTTCACTTCGCCTACAAATAAACCGATCAATCCTTTTTTACCTTTTTTAAATTCTGCTACTTTATCGGGCATTTTGCTTAATACTTCTTCAACCCAAGCGGCCACATTGCCTTCATCTGAATCCTGTAACAGGTTCAATTCTTTGGCAATTTGTAATGCATCTTTACCGGGTTCTTTCAACAATGCGCCGAATATTTTGGTTGAAGCAACCGAGAAGTTCACCTGGTTGCTATCGATCAATGCAATAAGCGAAGCAATACCTTCTGGTTTCACCGGTAATGCGGTGATGGGTTCGCCGGTTTCATTGAGCCATGATTTTATGGGGCCCAGCATCCAGTTGGCGGCTGCTTTATAGTTGGTCGAATGTGCTGTTATTTGTTCATAATATACAGCCAGTTCTTTTTCGTCGGTAATAACCCGCGCATCGTATTCGGGTAATTGTAATTGTTGGGTATACCGGGCTACGCGTGCTTCGGGCAATTCGGGAATAGAACTGCGAACATCCTGCAACAGATCGTCTGTTACTACAAATGGTGTAAGATCGGGATCGGCAAAATACCGGTAATCGTTGGCGTCTTCTTTGGTGCGCAGGGCGAAGGTGGTGCCATTACCTGCATCAAAGCTCCTGGTTTGTTGTATCACTTTTTCTCCGGCCTCAATAACATCTACCAGGCGTTTGGCTTCAAACTCAATAGCGCGTTTTACGTTGCGGATAGAGTTAAGGTTCTTCACTTCAACCTTGGTGCCCAGTTTGGGATCGCCTATTTTTCTAACTGAAATGTTGGCGTCGCAGCGCATGCTGCCTTCTTCCATATTACCATCGCAGATCTCGAGGTAGCGCAATAGCTTTCTCAATTCGGTAAGGTAAGCGTATGCTTCGTCGCCGCTGTGTATATCGGGTTCTGTAACGATCTCAACCAGCGGAACGCCGGCCCGGTTGTAATCGACACAGGTATTTTTATCATCTACATCGTGCAGGCTTTTGCCGGCATCTTCTTCCATATGAATGCGGTTGAGCCTGATGTCCCTGGTGCCTTCCTGGGTACGAATGGTAACAAAACCGCCCTGGCAAATGGCAGTAGTATGTTGCGAAAGCTGGTAGCCCTTGGGAAGGTCGGGGTAGAAATAGTTCTTACGGGCAAAATAATTATGCCGGGTAATGGTGCAATTACAGGCCAAACCTATTTTAACAGCATAGGTAATGGCTTTTTTGTTCAGTTTGGGCAGCGTGCCGGGGTGCGCCAAAGTAATGGGACTGATATGCGTATTGGGCTCGCCGCCAAAAGCGGCGCTATCGCCACAAAACAACTTACTGTTCGTTAATAACTGGGCATGCACTTCCAGGCCTACAACAACCTCATATGCATCGTAATTTGTCGACATATTATTTGATTGCCTATTGGTGAAAAATCAGGCAAAAATACCTTATTTCCGGCAAGGTATCTTGCAAAAAAGCCCCGACGGTACCGCCGGGGCTCTAAATATAGGGCTGATGTTTGAAGACTGCTTACAGTGTTGCTGTTTTTAATTTTTTGGGTGTTTTTACTTCAACTGTTTGCGATTTTCCATTGCGGTTGAAGGTTATTTTAACAGCTGCTTTATCTTTTGCTTCTTTGGCGGCGGCGGACAGTTCTTCGGCTGAATTCACTTTTTTGCCATCAAATTCAGTGATCACATCGTCTTCTTTGATCCCTGCTTTTTCGGCAGCAGATTCATCGTCAACATCTAATACTTTCACGCCTTTGCCATCTTCGGTATCCTGTGCTTTTATGCCCAGGCGTGGCCTTGAGTTGGGACCATATAAAAAAGTGCGGGGGCCATAATCATTGTCTTTCCAATCGAAATTGAAGTTGGGTATATCCATATCAAACTGAGGCGAGCGAAGGGCCAGGGCATGAGCTTTTCTTTTGCCCAGCGTGGCTTCGGTCTTGGCGGTTTTGCCGGCCCTTTCGTATGTGATGGTTACCTTGTCTTCGGGTTTGTGTTTGCCAATAACTTTGCTAAGCTCTTCGGGGCTGTCTATATCATCATTATCTACCTTTTTGATAACATCGTTTTCTTTCAACCCTGCTTTGTCGGCCGCGCTGCCTTCGGTCACTTTATTAACGATGGCGCCTTTTACGTCTTTATCTTTTTCGGTATATACACCCAGTTGTGCACCTTCTTTAAGAAAATTATTATCGTGGCTAAAATTTAAGGTGCCACTTTGGCCGCGGAAAGGGGAGTGAGGAGCATACAGGGATTTTTGCTTCCGAACTACAATATCTTCATCATTGAATTCGGCAAGGGGCTTTCCATTGAGGGTTATATCGTCTCCTTTTATTTCAATGGTAAGCTTGGTGTCTTTATCGCCTTTTCTTTTGATTATGATTTCTTCATTATCACTGGCTTTACTTTTGTCTTTGTCTTTTTCTTTGTCCTGGGCTGCCAGGGGTTGGCTTAGCAGCAGGGTAATGGCTGCCAAAGCGGTACATGAGGTCAGGAATCTTTTCATTTTATTGAAGTTTTTTAATAATAATTATTAGACTACGTGAGCTTTCGTACATCAAATATAGGGAAATAATTGAAATACGAAAATTTTCGGAAATGTTAAGGTTAGTTAACAGGTTGACGGGTTAACAAGGGCTTCGCAGCTAATGAAAAAGCCCCCAAAAGTATCGGTAGATACTATTCAGGGGCTTAAGTATTTATAAATGAAGAATTACAACAAGCTCTTCACTTTTTCTATCACCTGCTGCAGGTTACTGGCGTCCTGGCCGCCGGCTGTAGCCAGGGTTTTTTGTCCGCCGCCGCCGCCTTTTATCAGCGGAGCAATATGTTCTTTTATGATCTTTCCGGCATCGAGCTGGCGAGCGGCTGCTACTGTATCGGCTACCCCGACGGCAACATATGGTTTGCCGCCAATGTTAGCGCACAGTACCACTACGTGATCGTTGAGGTGGTTCTTAAGATCAAAGCATAATTTCTTTAATGCGTCGGCATTGCCAACTTCAACAATATCACCAACAAAGGTTACTCCATTGATGATCTCGTCTTTATGCAACAGTTCGTTGCGAACACCTACCAGTATGCGGTTCTCGAGGTGCTCGAGTTTTTTCTTTACTTCGCTGTTCTCTGCAGCCAGGTTTTGAATGGCCTTTAACAGATCGGCCGGGTTTTTCAACTCTTCTTTTACCTGATGCAATTGTGCCAGTTGCTCTCCAATATATTGTTCGGCCGCCAATCCGCTAATAGCTTCAATACGGCGAACGCCGGCAGCTACAGCCGACTCGTGTTTTATTTTGAAAAGGCCCAGTTCGCCGGTAGCGCCTACGTGGGTTCCGCCACAAAGCTCTACTGAATAAGCAGGGTCCATAACAACTACCCGTACCACATCGCCATACTTTTCGCCAAAAAGCGCCATAGCGCCCAGTTTCAGGGCTTCGTCCTTAGGCAGTTCTTTTATAACTACGGGTATATTGGCGCGAATTTTTTCGTTTACAATGGCCTCTACTTTTGCAATTTCCTCGGTGGTCATTTTTGCAAAATGCGAGAAGTCGAATCGCAGGTATTCATCGTTTACCAGCGATCCTTTTTGTGCTACGTGTGTGCCCAATACTTTACGCAAAGCTGCGTGCAGCAGGTGGGTAGCAGAGTGGTGAACTGCAGTGCGTGCGCGGCGGGCAGCATCTATGCGTGCTTCAACTACAGCTGTTATATTGGTTGGCAGCTTTTCAACAAAATGAATAATGAGGTCATTTTCCTTTTTGGTATCTATAACTGCCACTTCTTCACCTGAGAATGATAAGGTACCGGTATCACCAACCTGTCCGCCGCTTTCGGCATAAAAAGGTGTTTTGGTCAGAACCAGTTGGAACGAGGTTTTGCCTTTGGCGGTAACCTTTCGGTATTTAAGCACCTTGGCTTCGGTTTGAGTTTCGGTATAACCTACAAAGCTGGTGCTGCCATTTTCGCTCAATACAACCCAATCTTCGGCATTGATAGCTGTAGCGGCCCGGGCGCGGTCTTTTTGTTGTTGCATTTCGGCTTTGAAAGCTTCTTCATCAACATCAAGGTTGTTTTCCTTGGCAATTAACTTCGTTAAATCTATTGGAAAACCATAGGTGTCATACAGTTCAAAAGCAGCCGAACCATTAACGATCTTGTTCTTTGTAGAAGCAATTATTTCGTCAATCTTCTTCAACCCTTTTTCAAGCGTACGCAGAAACGCATCTTCTTCTTCCTTAATTACCTTGGCAACAAAATCCTGCTGTTGTATCAGTTCGGGGAAAACGGTTTTGAACTGTTCGGCCAGTACCGGTACCAGTTGGTGCAAAAGCGGCTGTTTATAATCGAGGTAAGAATAATAATAACGAACGGCCCGGCGCAGAATTCGACGGATCACATATCCGGCCCCGGTGTTTGAGGGCAGTTGTCCATCGGCAAGGGTAAAGCTGATGGCACGAATATGGTCGGCCAGTACACGAAAGGCTACTGCCTGAAGCCATTCAGTTGGCTTGCCACCTTCGGAAGGTGGTTTAGCAGAAGCGTCATATTTTTTATTAGTGATCTTTTCAATAGCAGCCAGGGTGCCGGTGAAAACATCAGAATCGTAATTTGATTGTTTGCCTTGCAGTACCCGAACCAGACGTTCAAAGCCCATTCCGGTATCCACGTGTTTGGCGGGCAGCGGCTCAAGCGTACTGTCTTTCTTGCGGTTGAATTCCATGAACACATTATTCCAGATCTCAATAACCTGGGCATCGTCCTTATTCACTCTTTCGGCGCCGCTTATTTTTTTTCTTTCCTCATCAGAACGGCAGTCAACGTGAATTTCAGAACAGGGGCCACAGGGACCGGTATCGCCCATTTCCCAGAAATTATCCTTCTTGTTACCAGGCAGTATACGGTCGGGGGCTACCAGTTTAGCCCATTCATTATACGCTTCTTCGTCCTTTGCCAGGTTTTCAGCTGCGTCACCTTCGAAATAAGTCACATACAACCTGTCTTTAGGTATTTTATATACCTCGGTAAGCAATTCCCAGCTCCAGGCAATGGCTTCTTTTTTAAAGTAATTGCCAAAGCTCCAGTTACCCAGCATTTCAAACATGGTATGGTGGTAAGTGTCAACGCCCACTTCTTCAAGGTCGTTGTGTTTACCGCTTACCCGCAAACACTTTTGGGTATCGGCCACCCGGGCAAAGGGCGCCTTTTTATTGCCAAGGAAATAGTCTTTGAACTGGTTCATGCCCGCATTGGTGAATAACAGGGTAGGGTCATTCTTTACCACAATGGGTGCCGATGGAACGATTTCATGGCCCTTATTTCGGAAAAATTCCATGAAAAGCTGTCGTATTTCTGCGCTGGTCATCATAAAACGGAACGATCTTTGATAAAATTGACACTTAAGCCTTTATATTTGTAAATGTTACCGTTTGGGGCAACGGCTGCAAAGGTAACGTATAAATTCGGTCTGTTTTGCTGAAAAGCACCTTGGTAATCGGCTTGTATCCATGAAGAAAATCAAGTACTACTACAATACCAATACGCTCCGATATGAAAAGCTGGAGACTCCGCTGCATGTTAAATTGCTGCGGGTGCTCGGTTTTATATCGGCCGCTATTGTTACCTCTATAATAATCGTTTCCATTGCTTACCGGTATTTTCCTTCCACTAAGGAAAAGGCATTGATGCAGTATAATGAACAGCTGCAGGAGCGCTACTGGGTGCTCGATGAGCAGGTTGCCAAAATGCAGCAGCGCATGACCCAGCTGGAGGAGCGTGATAACGATATTTACCGCACTATTTTCGAAGCCAATCCCATTCCCGATAGCATGCGTGCTAAAGACATGGCGCAGCAAAAGGAAATGGAAATGGTAGCCAGCATGACCAATTACGAGCTGGAAAACAGTATAGTACACTCCCTTCGCAACCTGGAGAACCGGATGGGCGCCCAGGATAAATCATACGTTGAAATATCTGAGTTCATAAAGAACAAGGAGCAACTGCTGGCTTGTACCCCGGCCATTCAGCCGGTTAGCAACAGCGACCTCAAACGTATGGCTTCGGGTTTTGGTTATCGTATTGACCCGGTTTATAAAACCGTGAAAATGCACGCCGGTCTCGATTTTGCCGCTCCACAGGGAACGCCTATATATGCCACTGCCAACGGCGTGGTAAAAGTGGCTGGCAATTTGGGTAATGGCTATGGTAATCACGTGGTTTTGAACCATGGTTATGGATATGAAACTCTCTATGGCCACATGTACCGGATAAAAGTAAAACCCGGCGAAAAGATCAAACGTGGTGAGATCATTGGCTGGGTGGGCAGTACCGGAAAATCAACGGGTCCGCACTGTCACTACGAAGTACATAAGAACGGCCGTCACCTCGATCCCGTTTACTTCTTCTACAACGACCTTTCACCAGAACAATTTGACCGATTGCTGAAGATGTCGTCTTCGAGCAACCAAAGCTTTGACTAAATTGGTTGCCGGGTACCCAGTTACCGGTTGCCGGGTAAAAAGTTGGGGCTCGCGACTAAATGCTGGCTGATGTAAGCTTTTCCTGTGCCTATTTCTTACACGGAAATGGCTATAACAGTTTCTGTGACAGCTGTAACATTAACTGAAATGGCGATTTTAGTTAATGTTGTCATGTTTTTTGCTTCTGTTATGCCAATAACAGTAATTGAAATAGCCTTCACATTTACTAAAATGGCTATAAAAGTTTTTAAAATGTTTGTACTAAAGACATCTATTTTGAATACTTTAATTGATTTTCAATTCTTTCTGTAACAAAAAGCTCCTGCAAGGCTATAGTGCATTCTCCATTGCCCATTCACATTGACGTTTTTAACTGTTAATTGAACAATTTTAATGTATTGACCGTTATTCGTCACCGGCATAGCAGGGTATAACTTGTAACTGATTGTTACACATGGCTTATTTGGAGCGTCCGAATTCGTGCTTGTTGAGAATCTTTACAGTTTTATGACCGCCCGGCCGATAAACCATTGGGAAATTTAACGTTGTAAATGTAAATTTGCGCACCAATATGTATAATCCACCAGATATACTTTCACTGGCTTACAAACAACCGATCATGCAGGATCAGTTGCATATGTTGCAGGAAAAAGAGCAGCAGATGCCTGGTTCGGTTCAATATGCCATTAAAAGATACCGGAAACATCAGCAATGGAATATTGAGGATACCGGTGTTTTAGTATATCATTACAAAAAGGCAGCGCCGCAGGACAACTATGTGGAGCTTCGTTTTTGTATTGCGGGTAATATGTATTGCAATCAGAAAGAGGTTGAGTGCGATAATTGTAAACTAAACACATCAAAGGCCTGTGCCGAAAGAGTTGAGAGCATTGATGTAATGAGTTTCCGCTTTTCGGCGGTGCACCTTTCGCAGTTTGCCAAACCCGGCAAGCTTAAAACTGTTACCGATGAGGTATTGCAGTTTGTACACCCTTCTTCATTTTCAAAGATCCTTCCTTTATGCGGCCGCACCCGCCAGGTGCTGGAAGCATTGCTTACACATACCTATACCGATAGCCTCGAGAACATCTATATCAATGCCCAAACCCAGATGTTGTTGTTATACAGCCTGGAATGTATGCTGGGTGATGATAAAGAGATCGAGTCGTTCCAATGTAAGTTCCTGGCCAATGAAGCCGATCGCGAAAAGATCGTTAAGGCCCGGGAAATATTACTGCAACACATTGGCGAGCCTATCACCATTAAAGAACTGAGCCGTAAAGTAGCCATCAATGAATGCTATTTGAAAAAAGGCTTTAAGGAATTATACGGCACTACCATTTTCGATTTTTATCAAAGCCAGCGCATGGAACATGCCAGGTATTTGTTATATGAGAAAGGATTAACCGTAACCGAAGTATCTATGATGCTGGGCTACTCTTCAATTTCACATTTCTCTACCGCATTTAAAAAACAAACCGGCCTTAAGCCTTGTGAGCTGTTACTGCATTAAATACAGCTGAAAGCTGTAAGCCTAAAGCTTAAAGCAAATACAGCTTTGCTCTATGTGCCGTAGCGGAACGTAGCGAGTTACGAATTGCAAATAACTTAAAACTGAGAACTAAGAACTGTTTTTCCTTTATCAACATTATCACCTCTATCACCTTTTCAACTCCTTGTTAACTCGTCAACTGCATTCCATTATCACATTAGCAAATTATCACATTAGCTAATTAGCCTTTCACCTTTCCCGATCGCGTAAATCAATTTCCTCTTTTTGTAACTATCAGCCAGCAATAGTTGAATAGTTTTGTATCCTCCACATTACGGCAGGCCGAAACGCCCGCTTTTCCTGTATTTATTTAAACTTATTATTCAACAGTACAATATGCTGAAACAGCTATATTATATTGTACCAGCAATGCTTTGCTGCTACTTCAACGCAGCGGCTCAAAAAACCGAACGGGATACTGCTTCCCGCGAGTCCTTGAATGAAGTGGTGGTAACGGCTACCCGTACTCCGCGCTCGGTAAGCGATATTCCTGTGCCGGTAATGGTAATAGGGCAAAGTATTTGAGAAAGTAGGCATCAATAGCCGCCATGTTGGTGTAGTGGTTGGTGAAGATATTGATATGCGTATGTTCTTCGAGCGTTGGGCATTTGCCTTTGCTGTATTCGATAATGAACAAGCAGCTTTTAATAAATCAATTCAGGTGTTCGATCACCAGGGTACTGCTATTGTAAAAGTATTTTTACAGGAGAAAAGCGATCACCACGCATTTGAAGCACTGGTGCGGGAGTTTGAAGACTCGTTACAGCTACCGGTGCTGCCCATTCGTGCTGCCGACCCGGCGCCTGTTTATAATGATGACCTGGTTGATGTACATGCTTTTCGTAATGACTGGAACGGGCTTAAGGATACGCATGACTTCTTTCCTATGCTTAAAAAGCATAATGTATCGCGGCTGCATGCCTTGCGTATTGCCGGCGATTTTGCTCGCCCCGTTGCTAACGACCAGGTAAAGCTGCTGTTGCAAACAGCCGCTGATAAAGATGTAGAAATAATGGTATTTGTAAGTAACCATGGCAACATACAAATACATACCGGCCTGGTAAAAAAGATAGTTGAAATACCCGGATGGATAAATGTTATGGATGCGGCGTTTAACCTGCACCTTAAGCTGGATGATATTGCCAGCACCTGGGTGGTTAAAAAGCCAACAACCGATGGCATGGTGCATTCGCTCGAAATATTTGATGCCAGGGGTAATATGGTGGTGCAGTTCTTTGGTAAAAGAAAACCAGGAAGCGCTGAATTACCGGCATGGACTGAACTTGTAACAGGATTGCAATAGCAATTACCTGTTTCCGTAATGTGGAAAAGGTGCGGCCCTGATCTCAGGGCTGCACTAAAAATATTTTTCTTTTTGCGTAAACTATATTCCCGATAGTATAACGATCTTTTGCCTGTTAATGGGATTTTTACAAATTAACAGGCGCGGTTAGCGCTTTTAACCGTATGAGAATTAAAAAGATTATTGGAAAAGTTCATTTGTGGCTGGGTTTCACTTCAGGCATCATTGTATTTGTTATTGCGTTAACCGGTTGTTTGTATGCCTTTCAGGCCGAGATAACCAATTTAACCCAATCCTCCTTTCGAAATGTAGCCCCACTTGATTTTAACCTTCGGCTACCCCCTACGAAAATTAAAGCAATAGCAGAAAAAGCATTACCCGGCAAACATTTGCACAGTGTGCAATACGGGCTTGCTGCTGATGCTGCAATTGCAACTTTTTACAGCTTCACAGAAACAGAGAACTATTATTATGAAGTATTTATAAATCCCAACGATGGCCAGGTTTTGAAGGTAAAGAATATGGACCGCGATTTTTTCAGGGTCATGTTGATGGGGCATTATTATTTATGGTTACCACCTGCCATTGGGCAACCCATTACAATTTTGGCTACCATAGTATTTGTGGTAATGATGATCACCGGGCTTATACTTTGGTGGCCAAGAAATAAAGCAGCTGCCAAACAACGGTTCTCCATAAAATGGAGTGCTGCCTGGCGCCGCAAAAATTACGATCTGCACAATGTGCTGGGATTTTATATGACGTGGATAGCGATCATTATGGCCATTACCGGATTGATCTTTGGCTGGCAACTATTGGCAAATGTTATTTACAAAGGAGTGGGTGGTAAAAAATCGCTCACTTATGTAGAGCCTTTGTCAGATACTACGAAAGCATATCTTACAACTTACGCTCTTCCATACCCAGTGGGTACAACGGGAGGCCACGGGCCGGTTGACCGGTTATGGGTGCGTATGCAACAAGAGCATAAGGATGCTGAGACAATTGAAATGCATTTTCCTTCAAATGATTCAGCTTCCATTGAAGTTGCTGTAAATACCGATGCCGATACGTATTGGAGAACAGATTATCGCTTTTTTGATCAATATACCATGAAGGAATTGCCGGTTGATCATATTTACGGCCGTTTTAAAGATGCCAAAGGGGCCGATAAGTTGTTACGAATGAATTACGATATACACACAGGCGCCATTTGGGGCCTGGCCGGAAAGATACTGGCTTTTTTTGCTTCACTCATCGCCGCCAGTTTGCCTGTAACAGGTTTTATGATCTGGTGGGGTAGAAGAAAGAAAAAGCCCTCCCGGTGAGGGGAAGGCTGTACTAATCAAATACCATTAACCATTAAACCTTATCCTATGAAAACACAAAGATACATATAAATTGCTTCATATGTATCTTTGTGTTTTCATTTTGCAATCTGTTAACGACATTATACTACCTACACAGTTTTCCACCTCGAGTTAAATTTTAAGTCTGATCCGCCATTTCTCCAGTAAACCCGTCAGCAGAATGATCAGCAGCGCAAATACAAGCGATTTCAGCAGACCCACAAATCCATTTAATAAGAATACAGGGAAACTTATACCAATAAGTACATATAGGGGGTACACAATATAAGGAAGTAAATAGGCGGTAAGCGTGCTGGTGCCGGCCGGTTTTATTATGGCAAACCAGTTTTGTTTGTGTTTACGGTCAACCAGCCAAATAAGTGCGGTAAAAAACAAAATACTAATACCGGTACAGATCATTACCCACGAAGGCGTAGCCCTTATTTTTGAAATTCCGCCCAATGGCCTTACAGCAAAGCCGCCGGCTAACATCACTACACCAAAAACAAGTAGTATAATAAAGCAGCTATTGTACCTGCCTTTTTCTGCCAGCGAAGAATATAATACTGCTGTAACTATACCCGCCATGGTAAGAGCTGGGGAAGAACCGTCGCCGGTGATCCAGATGTAAGGGCGTACAGGCTGCAGCCAATGCAGCCAGCCTGCATGTGCAGCAATGTTGAATAATGTAAAGAATACAAGCGCGCCTATCAACAAGGGCAGTTTTCCTTTTGTAAACAGGAACACTAATGATGATAGCAGGTACGACCAGCCGATGAGTCCAAGTATGCCCCACCAGTGTTTTTGTAACCAAACAGTATTACCCGTTTCGCCGCCTTTGTATACTATGGCTAAAAAAGCCAGTAATGCTATACCGGCGCCTTGTAATAAATATCTTTTTTGTTTTGATAATGTGGGTGAATAATCGAGCCAGATAAGAAAGAAGCTGATGGTTAACAGTATTTCCCAAATGGTTTTGGGCAGCAAAGCTGCTTCGCTATTATAACTTTCGAGGTTTACATGAAACAGGCCCATCACCAGTAATGCGAGCGAACGCACTAATATATGACCCAGGATATTTGTTTGCGAAGCGCCTTTCGACCAGCGGTTGCCAATGGCAAAGGGAATAGAAAGCCCAACAATAAAAAGGAAAGCGGGGAAAACAACATCGGCCAAACCCATTCCATCTTCAGCAGCTTCGGTATGTTCGAGCCATTGGGGAATATTGGTCAATGACCAAAGGTCATTTACAAAGATCATCAGGAACATGGTAAGGGCTCTGAATACATCTATGGATGCAAGTCGTTGTTTGAATGAGGGCATAGCTTAGGTCTGTTAAATAAAAAAAGCCGTTCACGGGGAACGGCTAATATCGGGCATTGTGTTGTAAATTGAAAGTACCGGAATATCAGGCTTACTAATTAGCCAGAATCATTTACTAACAGTATTGCTTATTTTATAATATTTCCTGCAGGCTTTCTTTTGTTGCCTGAATGGTAACATCTATATCTTCTTTTGTTAATGCATTACACAGGAACCAGGTTTCAAATGCCGATGGTGGTAAATACACACCACGTTTAAGCATGGCATGAAAGTACTTTTTGAACAATTCATTGTTTGCCGATGCTGCCGTTGCAAAATTGATAACGGGATGATCGCTAAAGTGAACGCTGATCATTGAGCCCAATTGATTAATAACATAAGGTGTGCCACTGGCTTTCAATACCTCGTTCAATCCTTTGTGCAAATAGCTGGTCATTTCATCCAACTGTTTATAGATAGCAGCGTTTTCTTTTAGCGTTTTCAGCATTACGTATCCGGCTATCATGGCAAGCGGGTTGCCACTTAACGTACCCGCCTGGTAAACATTACCCAGTGGAGAAATGTGTTGCATGATCTCTTTCTTACCGCCAAAAGCGCCAACAGGCATACCGCCACCAATTACTTTACCGTAGGTAACCAGGTCGGCCTTTATATTTAAACGTTCCTGTGCACCGCCCTGCGCCAGTCTGAAACCAGTCATTACTTCATCCATGATGAATACAATGCCCTGCATGTCGCAGATGGCGCGTAACCCTTCCAGGAAACCGGGTTGTGGAATAATGCAACCCATATTACCGGCAACGGGTTCTATAATAATAGCGGCTATTTCTCCATGGTGTTCTGCTACCAGTTGCTTAACGGCATCGAGGTCATTATAAGCACAGGTCAATGTATCATTAGCTACACCGGCTGTTACACCTGGTACTGTTTGAATATTGAAGGTGGCTACACCGCTGCCTGCTTTTACCAGAAAGGAGTCGGCATGACCATGATAACAACCTTCAAACTTGATGATCTTATTGTGGCCGGTAAAACCTCTTGCCAGCCTGATGGCACTCATGCAGGCCTCGGTACCACTGCTAACCATACGAACAAGATCAACATTGGGCACCATGCTTATGATAAGCTCAGCCATTTCGATCTCTAACTCTGTTGGTGCGCCAAAAGAGGTTGAATATTGTGCAGTTTCCTGTATGGCCTTTACTACTGGTTCATAAGCATGACCGAGGATCATGGGCCCCCAGGAGTTGATGTAATCAATAAAGCGATTGCCATCGGCATCGTACATATAAGCGCCTTTGGCCGATTTCATAAATACCGGCGTTCCGCCCACACTTTTAAAAGCGCGTACGGGAGAGTTTACGCCACCGGGAATACTTTGTTGCGCCCGGTTGAATAAGTTGATGCTTTTTTCAAACATATGACTGGTGAATGGAGTTAGCTAATTAATTTAACTGCGTCTTTTGCAAAATAAGTAGCAATAAGATCGGCGCCGGCTCTTTTAATGGCAGTGAGTGTTTCAAGAATGGCTTTGTTCTCATCTATCCAACCCATTTTAGCAGCGGCTTTTATCATGGCATATTCACCACTGATATTATAAGCGCTAACCGGAACCGATACGGCATTCTTCACTTCCCTGATGATATCGAGATAAGCAAGTGCAGGTTTTACCATTACAATATCGGCGCCCTCTTCAACATCCATCAGTGTTTCTTTAACGGCCTCAATGCGATTGCTGTAATCCATTTGATAGGTTTTCTTATCGCCAAAACCGGGGGCGCTGTCCAGCGCATCGCGGAAGGGGCCATAAAAGCAGGATGCATACTTGGCGCTATAGCTCATGATGCCGGTCTTGTTAAGTCCGTTTTCTTCCAGTGCTTCGCGAATGGCGGCAATACGGCCATCCATCATATCGCTGGGGGCAACAAAATCGGCGCCGGCCTGTGCATGGCTAACACTCATTTGCGCCAGCACTTCAACAGTAGCGTCGTTTACAATTTCAGAACCTTCTACAATGCCATCGTGGCCATAAGAAGAAAAGGGGTCAAGTGCTACATCGGTCATCACCAGCATATCGGGACAAGCATCTTTAATAGCGCGAATGCTACGTTGCATTAAACCATTTGGGTTTACTGCTTCGGTACCCTTATTGTCTTTCAGTTCATCTTTACTTTTTACAAACAGCAATATGCTCTTGATACCCATGTTCCACAGTTCTTTCACTTCTTTTATGGTATTATCGAGGCTCATACGATAATAGCCGGGCATAGATGCTATTTCTTCTTTATAGTTTTCGCCTTCATTGATGAACAGCGGTACTATAAAGTCATTTGGGGTTAATATAGTCTCAGCCACCATGCTTCTGATCGCCGGCGACTGGCGTAATATGCGGTTTCTTCTTTGTAAATACATATCTAAGTAGTTTCTGTTTTTGTAATATCTACACCCAATCAACCGGGTTCAAAGTAGCCTGCCACAATTTATCTTCTTCACTGCCTGGCTGGGGTTGATAATTATATTCGAACCTTACAGTTGGCGGCAGGCTCATCAAAATGCTTTCCGTTCTGCCATTTGTTTTTAAGCCAAACAAAGTTCCCCGGTCGTGCACCAGGTTAAATTCAACATAACGGCCGCGACGGATCTCCTGCCAGTGCTTGTGTTGATCGGTATATGGGGTGTTCTTTCTTTTTTGAACAATGGGCAGGTATGCCGTAATAAAAGCATCGCCACATGTTTTGCCAAAATTGAACCAGAACTGTACATCTTTTTCTGCAGAAGGTCGTTGATGATCATAAAATATACCACCAATACCACGACGCTCTTTATTGCGGTGCCAGTTTACAAAGTAATTATCGCATTCTTTTTTGAATGCAGGAAAGAAGCCGGCGTCAAAAGCGTCACAGGCATTCTTATACGTTTGATGAAAATGCCTTGCATCTTCTTCAAACAAATAATAGGGCGTAAGATCGGTGCCGCCGCCAAACCATCTATCGGCTGCTTCGTTTTCATTCTCGCCATACACTTCAAACATTCTATAATTACAATGCACAGTTGGTACAAACGGATTTACCGGATGCAGTACCAGCGACAGCCCGCAGGCGAACCAGTTTTTGCCATTTATCTTTAACTGGTTGCGCATGGTATCGGTTACTTCACCAAATACCACCGAAGTATTTACACCGCCTTTTTCAAATACATTTCCATTGGCAATTACACGGGTTTTACCACCGCCGCCTTCGGGGCGTTGCCATTGGTCTTCTTTAAAAGTAGCCTTGCCGTCTTCTTTTTCCAATGCAGCACATATGCGGTCCTGCAGGCCATGTATATAGTTAATCCAGTCTTGTTTGATGCTCATGTTCATGTATAGTGAGTGATCAATCTAAGTCGGCAATCGGCAATCGTGAATCGGCAATGTACTCCGATAATGCGGGCCTCGCTTTCGTAAAACGTGAAACGGCAGGCCCCCTCGAACTCGTTAACTAATCAACTGTTTCTTATATTCCTTCACCGTATCAACAAACGCCCTTGCATGATCAACCGGCACATTGGGTAAAATGCCATGGCCCAGGTTGGCAATGTGGCGCTGACCACCAAAATCGTTCAGCATTTTCTTTACCTCTTTTTGTATTACCGGTATGGGCGATAACAATTTGGCGGGATCGAAATTCCCCTGCAGGGTAACGTTTGAACCTGCCAGCTGGCGGGCCATAGCTGGTGTAATACACCAGTCGATACCTAAGCCATGAGCGCCGGTAGCGGCCATGCTTTCCAGTGAATGCCAGGCGCCTTTGGCAAAGATGATAGTAGCTACTTCATCTTTAAGGGCTGCAACTATTTGGCGAATATATTTTAATGAGAAGTTCTCGAAGTCATCGGGACTAAGCAATCCGCCCCAGCTATCGAAGATCTGTACAACATCAACACCGGCTTTAACCTGTCCTTTCAGATAGGCAATAGTGGTATCGGTGATCATTTGTAACAGGCGGTGCGCTGTTTCGGGTTGGGTGTAGCAGAAGATCTTGGCTTCGTCGAAGGTTTTTGAACCTTTGCCCTGTACCATATAGCAAAGCAGCGTCCAGGGGGCGCCGGCAAAACCAATTAAGGGAACGCGGCCATTCAGTTCTTTTTTTATGAGTTTAACGGCATCGAATACGTAATTCAGGGTCTCGTTTACATCAGGAACCCTTACACGATTGAGGTCGTTTATATTTTTAATAGGGTCGGGTAACAGGGGGCCCTTGCTTTCTATCAACTGCACTTCCAAACCCATGGCTTGTGGAACCACTAATATATCGGAGAACAGAATGGCGGCATCTACACCAACAATGTCCACTGGTTGAATGGTTATTTCGCAGGCAAGTTCGGGTGTTTGACAACGTTCGAAGAACCCGTACTTTTCGCGCAGTACCATATACTCAGGTAAATACCGGCCGGCCTGGCGCATCATCCATACGGGTGGGCGTTCTACTTGTTCGCCTTTCAGTGTGCGTAATAAAAGATCGTTTTGCAGCATAGTTATAATATGTAGTCTACTTTTTAAAAAATTGAAACATTCTTTTTACCAGTTCTTCCTTACCAGGTTTATCAGATTCAACGATGGTATTATTGGTAAATGATTTTATGGCATCGGCGGTGGTTTGCCCTATGGCAAACAAAACGGTTTCGGGGGCTACGGCATTGGCGTAGAAAAAGCTTTGTACGGCGCTGGGGCTGAAAAATAAAATACCATCATACGCTTTGTCAATTTTGTGAGGCGTGCTGATGGTATGGTAAACGATCACTTCCTGTACCGTTATTCCGTTTTGCCGCAGTTTGCCAGGCAGCTCTTCCCGGCGCTGATCGCCACAAAAGAAAACAACCTGTTTTACGCTTTTGTCGCCGATCATTTTATTGGCCAGCTCTGATGCATTATTACCAACCGTATGTATCGACTGCTCACCAAAGTGTTTGGCTGCCAGTTGGCGCGTAGTGTTGCCTATACAGAAAATATTCCAGTTGGGTTTATGTCCGTTTATATAAGAAGCAACCGTGGTTACTGCATTCATGCTGGTGAATACAACAGACGCGGGTTGTTTTATTACTTTATCGATCTCTTCTTTTAAGCCCGGGGTTTGTGCTGGGGAAGTATCAATTAAGGATACAATATCGATGGTGATATCCTTAGCCTTTGCAGCTTCCAGTAAGGCCGTTTCCAGTGGCCGGGTGCTTAATATGGAAATCCTATTTAGCATGTTGGATCTTATCGGCAATAACCTGTCCGCCATTTTCTAACAATTCTTTGGCGGCAATAACGCCCAGGTTATTGCTATTGTTGATGGCAATTGTTTTTTCGATGCTTGCTTTTTCTTTACCGTCTAACGACAAAATATTTCCTTCAAAATGTACCTGGCCGTCAACTATACTGGCCAATGCACTTATTGGGGTAGAACAACCGCCCAGCAATGCACGAAGGAAGTCTCTTTCAATAGCAGTACATAATGCTGTGTGCTCATCATTAAATGGCTTACAGGCATCTAATGAATATTGATCGTTGCTGCGGCAGGCTACTACAATAGCGCCCTGTGCCGGTGCGGGCAACATCCAGTCGAGCTCTATGGAATTTTCTGGCCGCAGGCCAATTCTTTCCAGTCCGGCGGCAGCGAAAATAGCGCCGTTCCAGTGGCTGTCGGCCAGCTTTTGCAAGCGGGTATTTACATTGCCGCGCAGGTTATCGATGGTGTGGTGGGGGTAGCGGTTCAACCATTGCGCTTTACGGCGAATGCTGCTGGTGGCTATTGTTAATGGCGTGTGGGCAATGGTTTCCGGCGATTCGCCTTTATATACAAGCAGGTCTTTATACGAAGCTCTCTTTAAAACAGCCGCAGTAATAATTCCTTTAGGTAATTGCGTAGGCACATCTTTCATTGAGTGTACCGCAATATCTATTCGTTCATTAAGCAGGGCAATGTCGAGGCTGCGGGTAAAAATGCCCTGTACGCCCATTTCGTACAATGGCGTTTTAAGATCGATATCGCCTTCGCTTTTAATATATACCAGTTCTGCAGCAAACCCATGTTGGGTTAACAGGTTTTGTACCTGGGTTGCCTGCCATACGGCCAGTTGGCTTTCCCGGGTCCCTATTCGGATCACTTTATTCATCAGCGCTATTTCAGTTTTTGCAAAGCTAATACATCGTAAAACGGCAAACGTGAAACGTGAGAAGGAATTCCTATTATTTCAGGCTCAAAACTATTGGCGGGCCTAATAATTTTTGAGCCAGGCAAATGCACGGCCACCCTGAATTTCAGGCATTGCCGATTCACGATTCACGACAATTAGTTTGAGGGCGCAATGAACTCATTGATAGCCTCTATATAATAGCAGCCGCGTTGGTTGCGCTGGCGCATTTTAGAAGCCATGCCATTGATCACCCGTTGTATTTTCTCGTCGGCATTTATAGTTTGGCATGCAGCTATTTCGGGCGAAAGTTGAATATAAGATGGAAAGGTCTGGATCTCTTTGAGTTTTGTTTTTACGGCTTTGAACACCGGCACATGCTTACGCATTTCGAACCACTCGAGGAATTCTTCAATATGTTCGCGAATGAGGGTCCAGGCTTTAGGTACTTCGGCTTCGCGCATTTGCAGCGTTTCGTCTTTCAGTTTCGAAAGCTCATCAACGTTCACCAGATGCACGTTAGGCAGTTCCTGCGCGCTTTCTTCAACATTGAAAGGAACCGAAAGATCGATGATCAGCTTTTCGCCTTTGCCTTCCAGGTGAGCTTTTTTTATAGTGGGTTCAACCGAGTTGGTAGCTACCAATATAATGTCAGATGTTTCTACTGTTTCGGCCAGATTGCTAAGGGGAGCATGGTGAAGGTTCAGCTCTTCAGCTAGTTGCGCCGCTTTATCGTGGGTGCGATTAATAAGCGTGATGTGGTCGGCATCGAGGTAATCGACCAGGTTCTTGCAGGTATTACGGCCAATTTTTCCAACACCCAGTAACAAGATCTTTTTGTTGGAAATATCGGTTACCTTTTCCCTGATATACTGAACCGCAGCAAATGAAACTGATACAGTTCCGCCGCTGAGGTTGGTTTGGTTCTTTATTGCTTTGGAAGATTGCAGAACACAGTTTACCAGGCGCTCCATGAACGAATCGGTAAAGCCATGTTCTTTGCTGAATTTTACAGCTTGTTTTATTTGCCCTACAATTTCGTAATCGCCTAAGATCTGTGAGTCGAGACCAGCAGCTACGGAGAACAGATGTTCTATGGCAGCCATGCCTTGTTTAACATATGCCAGTCGGGAGAAAGTTTCTTTTGTTCCTTCGGTTTGGGTACACAGGAGGTTCATCAGTTGATCGGCACTTTCGGCAAAGCCATACACTTCGGTACGGTTGCAGGTGCTTAAAACAAATAACTCATGCAAACCAAATTCGGGGGCTTGGGTAAGTAGGGTAGCGTATTGATCATTACTCACTGCAAATTGGCCTCTGATTGCCGCATCGGATTTCTTGTAATTGATCCCAGCTATGAAAAACTTATTTATATCCTTGGTACTGTTTCCGTGCATGAATATCGAATTCTGACACTGCAAAAATACATTCGCGGCCGTCATTGTCCTAAGATGTCTGTCATTACTCTGTCATTTTACTGTCTGATTATCATCATATGAGCATATGAGGAATTTCATGCATGGCTTTTAAAGCGTTGGAATGACCTTTTTAACCATCACCGGTGGTTGATTTGGGATAATTTCCGGGTTTGGGAATGGTTACTCTTTCCGGGTCCTTTTAAAAGCTTGTTGGTTTCGGGCGGCGGGTTTTTACATCTCCACTCAAAAATTTTTACAATTGTAATAATTTCATTTTGATGAGCTTTAGCTCAATTATTATTGAAAATATTAATTGGAAATAATTCTTAAAGAAAACCCTTGGGGTTTGAACCCTGCCGCGCCCGCGCAAAGGGAGATTCTTTGCAAATCGATGATTATTATTATACTATTAATATTGTACTGATAGTGGTCATAGTCTCAAACATGTCTATGATACCTCTCATCTTAGGGTCATCCTGGGGTCATCCTAGGGTCATCTTAGGATAATCCTAGGGTTTTAACCCCAGGATGACCCCAGAAACACCCTAAGAAAACCCCAGGATGAAAGGTGGCATACATATGGAAGAAAAAACAATGTATGATGGTTTAAGCCGAATTGGTACGCAAGTCAGCGGAAAGTAAAATTTGATTTTTAAGCGATTAACAGTGTTACTTTTGCACCAATTATTATGGCAGCTACTAAAAGAGGAATCGTTTTAATGAATTTGGGTTCGCCCGATTCAACTAAGGTTAAAGATGTACGTCGTTATCTGAACGAGTTTTTGATGGATGAGCGGGTGATCGACATGCCCTACCTGAGCCGCTTGTTATTGGTGCGGGGTATAATTGTTCCGTTCAGGGCGCCTAAAAGTGCCCACGCTTATTCTACCATCTGGACAAAAGAAGGTTCGCCCCTGATGGTAATAAGCAAACAGTTGCAGGATGCCTTGCAAAAACAGGTGACCGAACCGGTAACCCTGGCTATGCGCTATGGCGCACCTGCCCCCTGGACAGCCTATGATGAGTTGTTAGAAAAAATGCCCGATATGGAAGAGGTAGTGCTGGTGCCCCTGTACCCGCATTATGCTATGAGTAGTTATGAAACGGCCGTTGAATACGCCAAAGAAGCCCATGTAAAGGGTAAGTATAAGTTCAAGCTTACTGTTATTCCACCTTATTACGATAATCAACTGTATTTAGATGCGTTGGCCGATAGCATGAAGCCATACCTGCAACAGCCGTACGATCAATTGCTGTTTAGTTATCATGGAGTGCCTGAGCGGCATATACATAAAGGTGATATTACCGGCAATCATTGTTTAAAAGTGAATAATTGTTGCGAGGTAAGCAGTGAAGCGCATAAATATTGTTACCGGCATCAGTGTTTGGTTACCACTAAAAAGGTGGCCGAAATACTGAATATACCTAAGGAGAAATATAATTTCTCTTTTCAATCACGGTTGGGCCGCGACCCCTGGTTGCAGCCTTACACTGCACAACGGCTGGCTGAGTTGCCAGGCGAAGGTGTAAAGAAATTATTAGTGGCTTGTCCGGCATTTGTAAGTGATTGTTTAGAAACGCTGGAAGAAATTGCAGAGCAGGGTAAGGAAACATTTATGCAGGCGGGTGGTGAATCGTTCACCATGATACCTTGTTTAAATATACATCCTATGTGGGTGAAGGCGATTGCATCGTGGATCAAAGGTTAGTTAACAAGTTGACGAGTTAACAAGTTAACCAGGAGTTGATAATGGGCTGATGGTGAATGGTGAGTGGTGAGTGGTGAGTGGTGAGTGGTGAGTGGTGAGTGGGCTCGCGAATATTCAGATTTGTTTACGACCTTGCGCCGCCTAAAATTCAAGCCGATTGCCGCAGACGCGAGTCCTGAGATTAGGAAACCCTTTCACATTTCATCCGCCAGCTGGCAGACCGTTTCACGACAGCGAAGCTTGAAGGTTGGGTAACCATTGCCGATTGCCGATTCACGATTGCCGATTCACTTTTCACGTTTCACGATTTTCCACACTATGTACAACTATATAAAAGCCCTTCACATTGTATTCATTGTAACCTGGTTTGCCGGTATGTTCTATATCGTGCGGTTGTTTATATATAATACCGAAGCCGGCGAAAAAGGTGAACCTGAGAAGTCGATACTGCAGAAACAATTTACTGTTATGATCAAACGCCTTTGGTTTGGTATTACCTGGCCATCGGCTGTTCTTACATTGGTATTTGGTCCATTGGTATGGTTACAGCTGGGTGTGTTGCCCGGCTGGTTATTGATAAAACTCTTTTTTGTAGCCGGGTTATATGCCTATCATTTTTCACTGCACGCCATTTACAAACAACAAATGAATGGTGTTTTCAAATATAGCTCACAAAAGCTGCGCATCTGGAACGAAGTAGCTACCATCTTCCTGGTAGCTATTGTAATGCTGGCCACTGTAAAACAAAATATGAGTGTGGTGTGGGGGCTGGCCGGGTTAATTGGGTTTGTGATTGTTTTAATGAGTGCCATTAAGATCTATAAGATTATAAGAGACAAAAAGAAACCTTGATAAAATCGCAAGATCCAAATCTCAAGATCCCAAAAAATAATACTTAAAACCCAAATCTCAACTACATAGTTGTATTGGGATTTGGGTTTTTAAATTTATTTGGTTCTTGGAATTTGTGATTTGGAATTTATTCTTGGATCTTGTGATTTGGAATTTATATTGCCTTACTATATTGAGGATTTTTACTTGTTGATTCTTTTCTCAATAAGTGCAAATCAAACGCCTTACAAATATTACGCAAAAAGTGCCTGCCTCGCTCTGTTACCTGTAGTCTTTTTTCATCCCAGGTTATTAGTTCATCTGCTTCTAACAAAGCCAATTCAGGAAACGTATATTGCTTTAACAACGGCATATGCTCAGCATGAAAAGTAGTGGTTCCTCTACAAATTACATCGAGGATGTAAGCCTTGAAAGCTTCATCTTCCTGTGTAAGAAAATATCCTTTTGTTACAGGAACAATAAGTGAAGAGTGTGAGTCACCACCAACATAGTGACCCACACTTTGTGATTGAAGGATCGGGTTAGGAGATGTTAAGCTTTTATAATAATCGTGCAAGGTTTTATGGTTTTGTGCAAAGGCAATGCCTGCATCGCTGATGGCCGAAACACCGAGGCCAAGCAGTAAACCGCTGTGTTGGGTAGTGTACCCCATAAAGTTGCGGTGCATGGTGCCTTGTTGCCAGGCGGTATGCAAGGCATCGCCCGGTAAAGCAAAATGGTCCATGCCAATGTCGCTATAACCATGGTCAATAAACAGCCTGCGCCCGGTTTCATACAGTTGCATTTTTAGTTCGGCACCCGGCAGGTCATTCTCATCGAACAAGCGCTGGCCGCGGCTTGTCCAGGGAACATGTGCATAGCTATAAAATGCAACCCGATCGGGTTTCAATTGCAGTGATTGCAGAATACTTTTCTCTATTGATGAAAGGGTTTGTAACGGCAAGCCATATATGAGATCGAAATTAACAGCCGTGAAACCAATAGCTCGCGCTTGTTCGGTTACCCGTTGTACATTTTCAAAAGGTTGAATACGGTTAATTATGCGTTGTACAGTTGGGTCGTTATCCTGCACACCAAAACTAATACGCCTAAAACTCAATTGAAACAGGCTTTCCATATGTTGTTTGGTGGTATTGTTTGGATGGCCTTCGATACTGAATTCATGGTCGGGATGAATGATGGCGTCGTTGGTAATGGCTTTGATGAGTTTTTCAAGATTGGCAGGCGAAAAGAAAGTAGGAGTGCCGCCGCCGAGGTGCATTTCCCTAATGACGGGCGCTTCGGTCATTAATTGGCGATATAACTTCCATTCGGTAATTATAGCATGCAGGTACTCGTCTTCAATACTATGATTGGTAGTTATTTTCTTATTGCATCCACAGTAGGTGCATAGCGATTCGCAAAACGGCAGGTGTAAATAAAGACTAATGCCTTTGCGCCGGTTCTGCTCATTAAATTGTTGTTGAAATACCGAAGTCCATTGTGAAGCATCTATATGTTCATTCCAGCAGGGAACCGTTGGGTAGCTTGTATAACGGGGAACAGGAACATTGTATTTATGAAGCAAAACCGGGTCGATAGTCATATGAAAGATGTTGACGCAAAACTACCGGCGGAGTATTATGTAGCAGATGACGGGCTTTATAATGCAGTATGATTTTCATCAGGCAGGGGCATAAAAAAACCTCCCGTGGCGGAGGTTTTACAAAAGGGTCACCAATGTCTTTCGCTTCCCGAAAACGGGGGTTGTTCGTAGGCATGCACAGCCCTGGATTGGTTTTTCCACAGGCATTACCAGAGATTAAAAACGGGAAGGTAACGGATTACAAAAAGGTGTAAAAAAGAAAAACCTTTCCTTTGTTTTAGAATTTTAAAGGAAAGGGGAGCAGGACTACTCCCCTTTTTAACCCCTAAACCCTAAACCGTAGAAAAGGTTTTCCATATAATGAGGTAACAAATGTCGTTTTCAAAAGAACTCCCTGCGAGGCGGCACTTTTAGGTGTGTGACAGGGACTAATACTTAGAAAATATCGTACCAAAAATCAGTTAGTCACACCTAAATTTCTTCTCTAATTTATCAACATTCATCTATTGCAAAGAGCACAGAAATAGTTCCAGAAATTATGCCAAAAGCCAGAAATGTGGATAAACCCGGCTTAAAATGGAGCTATTCATTAAAAATCAATCAAAGAACTGGCATTATACCCAAACAAGTTCTAATGCATGGGCCTGGCTATGTATATAACCGAACAGTCGATAAAGACCTTAAGAAATTTGAGCAGGTTATTTTCATGCATCATAGTGACCTATGTTTAAACGATGAAAGGTGAGTGGTGAATGGTGAATAGTCAATGGTGAATGGTGAGTGGTGAGTGGGTTTACGAAGGTTGAGCCTCGCCATTTGGCCCGGCAATCATGAATCGGCAATAAACCCGCATCGAGAATCGGGGTTTGCATGCAGTCAGGAACTAACTAACTGAACAACTGAACAACTCAATAACCGGCAACTAAGAACTGAGAACTATGAACCATGAACTGAAGCTTTAACCGGAAACCTGCATCCCTGTAACCGGTACAGATTTTAAGGTTATAGGGGCCTTATACCCGGTAACTGACTCCCCGGCAACCGGTAACTTTTCAGTACCTTTGCACAATTTTCGGGCTGCGGAATTACCTGTACTTCAGGTAATTTTGTAAGGAAGCCCAAATAAAAGTGTTTAAACAGATTTACCGGGAAATATATGGCAGTTAACTACAGAGAGTTCCAGAAATTGAATTTACCTGTTATAGAACAGGAAATATTAGCTAAATGGAGTGAAAACCAGGCATTTGAGAAGAGTGTATCGCTTCGTAACGATGCCCCTTCCTTTGTGTTTTACGAAGGGCCGCCAAGCGCCAACGGAATGCCGGGCATTCACCACGTTATTAGCCGCACATTAAAAGACCTCGTTTGCCGCTATAAAACCATGCGCGGCTTTCAGGTAAGCCGCAAGGCCGGTTGGGATACCCATGGTCTGCCCATTGAGTTAGGTGTTGAAAAAGAACTGGGAATTACCAAAGAAGATATAGGCAAAAAGATCACTGTTGAAGAATATAACCGCAAGTGCCGTGAGGCCGTAATGCGGTACAAAGACAAATGGGACGATATTACCAAAAAAATGGGCTATTGGGTTGACCTGAACGATCCTTATATCACCTTCGATAACAATTATATAGAAACCCTTTGGTACCTGCTGAGCAAGATGTACGAAAAGGGACTGCTGTATGAAAGCGTAAGCATTCAGCCTTACTCACCGGCCGCAGGTACCGGTCTTAGCTCACACGAGCTGAACCAGCCTGGTTGCTATAAAATGGTAAAAGATACCAGCGCCGTTGTAATGTTCAAAGCAGTGAAGGATGAAAAATCAAAATTCCTGTTTGATGCTGCCAACGGTGAGCTGTTCTTTATGGCATGGACAACAACTCCCTGGACCCTGCCTTCGAACCTGGGCTTAACAGTAGGAGGGCGCATAACCTATGTACTGGTACAAACCTTTAACCCATACACGCATTTACCAATAAATGTAGTTCTGGCAAAAGACCTGTTGGGTAAATACTTTAAGCCCGAGAACGAAAATACCGGGTTTGAAGAATACAACGAAGGGGTTAAAACATTGCCCTGGCGAATACTTGCAGAGTTTAAAGGGTCGCAGCTGGAAGGTTGCCGTTATGAGCAGTTGCTGCCTTTTGAAGCAAATACTGCTGAAAAAAGTGGTGGCGATCCATTTAGAGTGTTGTTAGGCGAATTCGTAACTACCGAAGATGGTACCGGAATTGTGCATACGGCCCCGGCTTTTGGTGCAGATGACTATAGAGTAGGTCAGAAATATGGCATCGGTATATTAACATTGGTTGACCGCCAGGGTAAATTCGTAGAAGGTGTAGGCGAGTTCAGCAACCGCTATGTAAAGAACTATAAAGACGAAAAAGATTATGTTGATGTTAACGTAGACATCAGCGTTAAGCTGAAGAAAGAGAACCGCGCCTTTAAGGTTGAAAAATATGAGCATAATTATCCACACTGTTGGCGTACCGATAAACCTGTGTTATACTATCCGTTAGATGCCTGGTTTATAAAAACAACCGCTGTTAAAGATAAACTGGTTGCCCTGAACAAGACCATCAACTGGAAGCCTAAATCAACCGGCGAAGGACGCTTTGGTAACTGGCTTGAGAATATGGTTGACTGGAACCTGAGCCGTAGCCGCTTTTGGGGCACTGCCTTACCTATTTGGAAAACCGAAGATGGTAATGAAGAAAAATGCATTGGCTCTGTTCCGCAATTAAAAGAAGAAGCAGCTAAGGCTGATAAAGCCCTGGGCACCAATAATGCTAAGATCATGAACGATCTCGATCTGCATAAACCTTATGTAGATGATATCGTGCTGGTTAGTAATTCGGGCAAACCCATGAAGCGGGTGCCCGACCTTATTGACGTTTGGTTCGACAGCGGCGCCATGCCTTATGCCCAATGGGGCCTCGATCATGAGAAATTAGCCGCCGGCGATCCGTTCCCTTTCAAGCAACCGTTCAATAAAAACTATCCGGCTGATTTTATTGCCGAAGGGGTCGATCAAACCCGTGGCTGGTTCTACACCCTGCATGCAATAGCTGGTCTGTTATTTGATTCTGTAGCATATAAGACCTGCGTATCGAACGGACTGGTTCTTGATAAGAATGGTAATAAGATGAGTAAGCGCCTGGGCAACGTGGTAGATCCGTTTAAGACCATTGAGCAGTACGGCGCTGATGCTACCCGGTGGTACCTCATTACCAATGCCTCGCCCTGGGAGAACATGAAGTTCGACCTGGAAGGCATTAAGGAAGTACAACGCAAGTTCTTCGGCACCTTATACAACACCTATCAGTTCTTTGCATTGTATGCAAATGTTGATGGGTTCTCCTTTAAAGAAGCGTACATACCGCTGGAACAACGGCCCGAAATTGACCGCTGGATCCTTTCTTCTTTAAATACCCTTATTAAAAAGGTTACGGAGTATATGGACGATTACGAGCCAACACAGGCTGGTAGGGCCATAGAAGAGTTTATGGATGAGCATCTTAGTAACTGGTATGTACGGTTGTGCCGCCGCCGGTTCTGGAAAGGGGAGTACGAGCATGATAAAGTGTGCGCTTACCAAACCCTGTACGAGTGCCTGGAAACCGTGTTAAAGCTGATGGCGCCTATTTCACCCTTCTTCAGCGATGCATTGTTCCAAAACCTGAACGCAGTAACCGGCAGGCATAAGGTAGAATCGGTACACCATGATAACTATCCCGTTGCCAATACAAATGCCATCGATACCGAACTGGAAGAAAGGATGCGACTGGCCCAGGATGCATCGTCGCTTGTGTTGAGTTTACGCAAGAAGGTGAACATAAAAGTTCGTCAGCCATTGCAAAAAGTGCTGGTGCCTGTGTTGGATAAACACATGAAAGCGCAGGTAGAACTGGTTGCAGACCTTATAAAAAGCGAGGTGAACGTAAAAGAGATCGAGTATTTGACAGAGGATAACGGTTTTATTAAAAAGAAGATAAAACCCAATTATACTATGTTGGGTAAGAAATTGGGGGGCAAAATGAAAGCAGTAGCCGCAGCTTTGACAGCATTTACCCAGGAAGACATATCTAAATTGGAAAAAGATGGCAGTATTTCATTGAATATTGAGAACGAACCCTTAATATTACAGACTAATGAAGTAGAGATCACCAGTGAAGATATCCCCGGGTGGATGGTGGCCAATAAAGATGTTCTCACCGTGGCTTTGGATGTAACCGTCACCCCAGAACTGGTCAGCGAAGGAAATGCCCGCGAACTGGTTAACCGTATCCAGAAAATCCGCAAAGACAGTGGGTTTGAGCTCACTGATCGAATACTGGTTAAGGTAACCGAACACCAGGAGTTAAACCAATCGATCGCCCAATTTAATAATTATATTTGTACAGAAGTTTTGGCAGATAAAATTGAACTTGTACCTGAATTACCAGATGGCATTGAAATTGAAGTGAACGATATTCCATTAAAAGTGTTCGTTACAAAAAAAGCGTAAATGTATGGCAACCAAGAAAAAGGCGGCCAAGCCAGCAAAAAAAACGATTGCCCCAAAAAGGCCAGCCCGACCGGCAGGCGGGGCAGCCAAACCTGCTGCTAAAAAAGTAGTTGCTAAAAAAGAGGTTAAACCTGCTGCAAAAAAGGCAGTTAAACCACCTGTTGAAAAGAAGGCCCCGGTTAAACCCCAGCCTGTTGCTCATCACCAGGAGGTTGCCAAGGCACATGCAAAACCTTCTTCTCACACAGCTACCGTCGCCAAACAAGTTGCCAAACCAGTTGAAATAAAAGAAGTTAAAGAGGTAAAGAAAACAGTGGAGGCGCATGTAAAGGTTGAAAAACCGGAAGTAAAGGTAGAAACCAAGAAACCGGAAACCGTTATACCACCGCCGCCACCTAAAAAACCTGACCCTCCTAAACCGGTAAAGGTCGTAATACCGGAAATTAAGACTAAAACATCGCGCAGATACGAACCGGAATTCACGAAATCAGTATTAGATCAACCAGAAAACATTCAAACAGGACCAACCATGAGATATAGTGATGCCGAACTAAGCGAGTTCAAAGAACTGATCTTGAAAAAAGCAGAACAAGCTAAAAAAGAGCTTACATATTTACAGGGTTTAATAACCCGCAAAGATGAAATGGGAGGCGATGAAAACGAAAATCGCTACATGACCATGGAAGATGGCAGCATGAGTATGGAAAGGGAGCAGTTGGCTCAAATGGCCAGCCGCCAGATCAACTACATTGATCACCTTGAAAAAGCTTTAATGCGCATCGAGAACAAAACGTACGGTATTTGCCGTGTAACCGGAAAGCTTATTGACAAAGCCAGGTTACGCGCCGTTCCGCACGCGACCTTGAGTATCGAGGCCAAGCAAATGATGAACAAGTAAGCAGAGCTTGCATACATAGTCGGTTGGTTATCATTCTGCTTGTAGTGGAAATGGAGTACTATGCCGGTTAAATAATTAAATAGTAAAGCCCTTCGGTATTCCGGAGGGCTTTACTATTTAATGAAAATGATGTAAGAAGTAAGAGGTAGGAAGTAGGACGTTCGCGAATTTCTTATCTCTTACATCATACTTCCTACTTCATATCGTTAGGACCAAAAGGTTCGTCTTTAAGTTAGAATCCTCTTTGGGACCCATCCGGTGCCCAGAATACCGCAGGCATTGGCTTCTGCAGCAGATACTGGTAATAGAATTTATACGCCTCGTAACTGTTGTGTACTCTTTTCAACCCCATAAAGCTATGGCGTTCGCCAGGGTAGGCCATAAACTCAAAATGCTTTTTCAGGTCTTCCAGCTTATTAATGAACACAAGGCTGTTTTGCATATGCACATTGTCGTCGGAAGTACCATGCACAATACGTAACAGGCCTTTATACCTATCGGCATAGTTCATAACAGAAGTGATCTTATAGCCATCGGGATTGTCCTGTGGCGTGTTCATAAACCGCTCGGTATAATGGGTGTCATAAAACTTCCAGTCGGTAACCGATGAATTTGCAATACCATAAGGGAATACATCGGCGCCATAAGTAAGCGCCATACAGGTCATGTAACCACCAAAGCTGCCCCCGGTAATACAAAGTTTACTGCTGTCTACCCAAGGCTGTTGTTTAAGCCAGCGGCCACAGGCCATGTAGTCCTCAATTTCATATTTACCCAACTGACGGAAGATGTAGTTGAGGCCTTTCTTTCCAAAATGACCGCTGCTGCGGTTATCGAAAGCTACCTGTATCATACCTTCCTGTGCAAACCATTGAGCAGGGCTTACTGTAGGTTTCCAACGATCATATACAGTGCCGGCGTTCGGTCCGCCATAGATGCTGATAAGTACCGGGTACTTTTTAGCGGGGTCGAAATTGATTGGGTAGGTTATAGATACCGGCAGTTGAAACTGGCCGTCGGCCGAAGGTACCTTTACAATTTCGTTCTTAGGTAAGTTATAGTTACCAAAGTTGCTTCCTTTACCATTGGCCACTTCTCTAACCACCTTTCCTTTGGCATCAACCAGGGCCATTACCGGTGGCGTATTGAGGTTCGAATAAACTGTAATGAAGTAACTGCCGTTGGGCGATATGCTAAAGAAATCGTGGGTGTAATCGCCAAAGCTCAGGCGGGTAACGCCCTTACCATTCAGGCTTGCTTTGTACAGATCAAAACGGGCTGAGTTTTCTTTACGCGCCCTGAAATATACTACGCCGGCCTTCTCATCAACTTTGGCAATGCCGGTTCCCCAGAAATTGCCATTGGTAATGGCGTTCTTCAATTGGCCATTGTTGTCGTAGTAGTATAAGTTCTCCCAACCATCACGATCGCTTTTTATAATGCAACCTTTACCGGCAGAAAGAAAGGTAATGCGTTCATCTTCATCGAGGTCGATCCAGGTATCCTGCTTTTCATCGTACACTTCTTTTTTACTTCCGTTGGCAAGGTCAATATTATAGATCTTCAGGTTGTTTTGCTTGCGGTTCATCCATTGAATCCATAACTGGCCGTCGGGGCTCCAGGCCGGTTCGCCAAAGTATTGGTCATCCTTTGCATTAAAATCGGCCCATACAATTTCACCAGGATTAACAGATGCAACACCAATCTTTACTTCGGGGTTCTTATCACCGGCTTTAGGGTAACGGGTATTTTCAAGATAGCCGTGCTGGCCATCGGCAACGTAAATAGGGAAAACAGGCACCTGCGATTCATCAAATCGCATAAAGCAAAGATGTTTGCTGTCTGCGCTCCACCAAAAAGCTTTGTACTTGCTGGCGCGGCCAAGGATCTCTTCATAATATACCCAGGAGGCATAACCGTTCAAAACGGTGGCAGATCCATCAGAGGTAAGGGCGGTTTCCTTACCGCTGGCCATATCTTTAATGTACAGGTTATTGTCTTTTTTGGTGTAGGCCGCCCATTTACGGTCGGGCGAGTAAGTGGTATTAACGCTGCCTGGTATTGAAGTTTCGGGCGGTGCTATAAGTCCGCCTTCGGGGTGTGGGACCGACTTGCCGGTTTTAGCATCCACCATATAGGTGGCCATACGGCCGCTGGGTTCTTTTTGGGTTATAATGTAATGGCTGTCATCGGCCCAGCCATTAATAGTTGGCAGTGGTTGTACAGCATTGGTTTCGCTGTTTTTGAATATTTGTTCAAAGGTGAAATTTTGCTTTTGCGCGTGGGTAGTAACGGCAAACAAAAGCAGGCATGGCAAAACCATACCCTTAGCAACAGCCATTTTCATGTAGTTTTTTTATTATTTAACTCGAAATTTAGCCAATTAGATAATTTGACGGTGGTTTCAGGGGGTGAAAGGTTTAATGGTTTGATGGTTGGATGTGAAAACAGCTGTTTCAGGTTCCAGGTTACAAGTTACAGGGGAATACATTGGCTTTGCCTTGTAACCTGCAACCTGAAACCTGTAACGCATTCTTAAGATCAGGTAGTTTCATGTTGTTAACACAGGTAACTGGTAACCGGCAACTACTTCACTTCCTGCATTTCTACCAGCTTTCGATAGAATCCATTTTGACCAATCAGAGTATCGTGGGTGCCGCGTTCAACGATCTTGCCTCTTTGTAAAACAATGATCTCGTCGGCATGGCGAATAGTGCTGAGGCGGTGAGCAATAACGATACTGGTGCGGTTGGCCATCATTTTATTAATGGCGTCCTGAACCAGGCGCTCGCTTTCGGTATCCAGTGATGAAGTGGCCTCATCGAGAATAAGGATGGGCGGGTTTTTAAGAACGGCGCGGGCAATGGTCAGGCGCTGGCGTTCGCCACCACTGAGTTTGCTACCGCGGTCGCCTATATTGGTTTGATAATTCTCTTCTTTTTTCATGATGAAATCGTGCGCATTGGCAATTTTAGCCGCCTGCTCAATTTCATCAATAGTGGCTACCGGGTTACCCAGGGCAATATTGGCGGCAATGGTGTCATTGAACAGAATGGGTTCCTGTGTAACAATACCCATTTGGTCGCGCAACGACAACAGCGAGTATTCTTTTATATTAATGCCATCAATCAATAACTCGCCACTGCTAACGTCATGAAAGCGGGGCACAAGATCGGCCAGGGTACTTTTACCAGCGCCGGAAGATCCAACAAGCGCAATGGTTTTGCCCTTTTCTATTGTAAGATTGATGTTATCGAGAATGGTTACATCGTTGTACTTAAAAGATACATTCTTTAACTCTATCTTGTTTTCAAAGTGTTGCAGGGTTCTGGGGTTGGCCACTTCAGATACGATCAAAGGAGCTGTAAGCACTTCTTCAACCCGGTCAATGGCTGCAGCGCCGCGGCGCATATTATAAAAAGCCTGTGAAAGTGATTTTGCCGGTTGAATGATCTGAGAGAATACGACCAAATAAGTTATAAAGGCTTCAGAGGTCAATCCTCCTTTGTGGGCAAATACCATATAGCCGCCAATAAGCAGTATGCAACAAAAGATCATTACGCCCAGGAATTCCGACATGGGGGAGGCAAGATCACGCTTGAATGCCATTTGTATGCGCAATTTGTTAAGCAGGTTATTATTGCCCACAAAGCGGTTACGCATCAGCTTTTCGGCGTTGAAAGCTTTTACAACCCGCAGGCCGCCCAGCGATTCATCGAGCGTGCTTAATAATAAACCTTGTTGTTCCTGCGCCCTGCCCGAGTCTCTTTTCAGGCTTTTGCTTACCCGGCCCAATACTAAACCGGCTACAGGTAACAAAACCAGCATTACCAGAGATAAAAGTGGACTTAAAAAAATAAGCATACCCAACACTATAAGAATGTTCAACGGGTCTTTTATCAATCCTTCGAGTGCGCCAATGATACTCCATTCTATTTCATTCATGTCGTTACTCATGCGCGACATCATATCGCCCTTGCGTTGTTCGGTAAAATAGCTTACCGGAAGCGCCAGGATCTTATCATACAGATCTTCCCTGAACCTGGTCATAATTCTGTTACGCAGGGGAATTAGCATGCGAATACCCAGGTATAAAAACAGGTTTTTAAATAATATAGATACTAAGATGGTAATACAGATGGCCGTAAGCGCCTTTGAAGGGCCATAATGAAGCATGAGATAGGAAAGCCCGTATTTTAATTGTTCCATGAGGCCTTTGGAGGTCCATTCTACTATGGGGCGAACGGTAACGGGCGGTTCATTGCTGAATAATATATTTAAGAACGGCGCAAGCATTGTGAGGGATACCAGCGAGAAAATGATTGATAATACATTGAATACCAGGTAGCCTGCAATTCTGCTTTTCTGATTGCGCAGATAAAAGAAAATCCTTGAAAATCGCTTCATGAACAGTTAAAATAATGAGTAAACGGTGCAAAGTAACTAATTTTACGGCTATTAAACCGTTAAGAGAAATGCAAGAAGGGAAACGCCAAAAACAGGTGGGAAGTTTACTGAATGAAGAATTAAATACAATTTTTCAACGATTAGGGCTCACAATGATCGATGGGGGCATGGTGTCTATATCATCGGTAAAGATCACACCCGACCTGCTTGAAGCACGTATTTATCTGAGCTTTTTTCAGGTAAAAGATGCCAAAGAGGCCTTGAATAAGGTGGAAGAGAGGGCATGGGAAATAAAACGCGAGCTTACCAGCCGTGTGGCCAAGCAATTACGCCGCATGCCCGAACTGAGATTCTACCATGATGATACACTGGACCATGTGTTTAAAATGGAAGAATTGTTCAAAAAGATCAAATCAGACGACGAAAATAAGGATAAGAAATAGTTACAGGTTACAGGGTACAAGTTACAGGGCATTATAACCCTGCAACCTGAAACAGGTTCAGGAATAGACATTAGACGATCATTTGGCTTAGAGCAACCAGATACTACAAACTCAAACAATAAACTATTGAACTTCCTTTTCGCCTGGCGCTATTTTAAAGCAAAGAAAAGTACCAATGCTATCAATGTTATTGCATGGGTAAGTATAGTGGCCATAATGGGTATTACGTTTGCGTTTATAGTAGTATTAAGCGTATTCAATGGGTTTGAAAGTCTGGTAAAGTCGTTGTATTCTTCGTTCTATCCCGATCTGAAAATTTCAGCTCAGTCGGGCAAGACCATCATACTTACGCCTGAACAATTACAAAAATTGCAGGGGGTAAAAGGTGTTCGTGCTTATAGCCTTGTTGCCGAAGAAAAGACCATTCTGTTAAATGATGATATACAGGTACCGGTTGTAATTAAAGGGGTTGATACTTCGTATGAGTCGGTGGCCGGTGTGGGACAGAAACTAATAAAAGGTAATTATCAAACCGGAAGCGCCGACGACCCTTACCTGGTAGTGGGTAATGGAGTAGAGAATGCTATAGGTATTGAAGCCGATAGAAACATATTCCCGCTTACCGTATATGCTTTTAAGCGGGGGATGGATTTTAACCTGGCCGATGCTACCCAGGCTGTTAATGCTGCCAACATCAAATCTTCAGGTACTTTCCTGATCCAACAGGATATTGATAATAAATACGCCATCACCAATATTGGTTTTATGAAACTAATGATGGGGTTGGGGCCCAATGAGTA
The DNA here is from genome assembly GCA_024809215.1 of Niastella sp. OAS944. Taxonomy (GTDB): domain Bacteria; phylum Bacteroidota; class Bacteroidia; order Chitinophagales; family Chitinophagaceae; genus Niastella. The sequence continues at coordinate 145,379 of JANUBW010000007.1, forward strand.
TAGCAGTGTTGAGCTGGCCATGCATGCCGGCTTTGATGCAGATGATGTGCAAAGAGGTATTCAACAATTATTGGGCAATACTTATAAGGTTGAAACAAAGTACGAACAGAACCAGAGTTTATATAGTGTAATGAACCTGGAGAAATGGGCTATTTATGGTATTCTTACCTTAATGCTTATTGTGGCAGCCTTCACCATGATCGGCAGTTTAACCATGTTGGTGTTGGAAAAGCAAAAAGACATTCAGGTATTAAAGTCAATGGGCGCCAATAACCGGTTAATACAAAAGATATTTTTAAGTGAAGGTTTGCTGCTGGCGGGTATTGGAACTATAAGCGGCGTATTGTTAGCCATTGTTTTTTGCTGGGCCCAGGTTAAATATAAGATCATTGCCATTCAGGGCGGCACTTTCTTAATTGATTATTATCCCGTGCAATTAGTGGCTACCGATTTTCTTCTTGTAGCCGTTACTGTTTCATTCGTTGCCTTTCTGGCTTCGTGGTTCCCTTCGCGCAAGGCAGCGTTGCAGCCTATTGAGCTGAGGAGTTAGATGTTATCAGGCTGATTACAAATAATTTATATAATCATAAATAAAAAGGTCTGTTCCATAAGAACAGACCTTTTTATTTATGATTGAGCAACTATAATTAATAGTCGCCGAGGGTTTCTGGTAATTGAGCCAGTGCTTTTGCCAGCTGCTCATCGTTAGGAGCAATACCATGCCATTCGTGATGACCTTCCATAAAGTCAACACCAGCGCCCATTACTGTTTTCATTAAAATAACAACGGGTTTGCCTTTACCTAAACGTGCTTTCGCCGCTTCAAGACCTGCAACAACTGCATCAACATCGTTACCTTTTTCAAGTATCATTACATCCCATGCAAAGGCTTTGAACTTAGCTTCGAGGTCGCCCAGGTTCATTACTTTATCTGTAGGCCCGTCAATTTGCTGGCCATTCCAGTCAACAGTTGAAATAAGGTTATCAACACCTTTAGCGCCGGCAAACATGATAGCTTCCCAGTTTTGACCTTCATCCAGCTCACCATCGCCATGTAATGAATAAACTACATTGTTCTCACCATTCAGCTTTTTAGATAAAGCTACACCAAGGGCAACGCTCATACCTTGTCCTAATGAACCGCTGGCAATGCGAATACCAGGCAGGTGTTCGTGGGTGGCAGGGTGACCTTGTAAGCGGGAGTCTATTTTACGAAAAGTAGCTAGTTCTTTTACGTCGAAATAACCCGCGCGGGCCAGGGTAGAATAAAATACCGGAGAAATATGGCCATTAGATAGTATAAATACATCTTCATTGCGGGCCTCCATGGTAAACTTTGGATTGTGCTGCATTACTTTAAAATATAATGCGGTAAAATAATCGGTACAACCAAGTGAACCACCCGGGTGACCACTGGCACAACCATGAACCATACGAACGATATCCCTGCGAATTTGAGTAGCGATGTCCTTTAAAGCTGGCATAGCAAGATTTAAATTTGGGTGCAAAACTACAGGAAATGTGACTTGTATCAATAAATCAAATTAAACTTTCCCAATATTTTTATATCCAAAGCCGTTGGTAATAAAGTTGCATTGTATTTAAGTATAAGTGTTTTTAATTAGTGGGAATTCCGAAAATACACTGTAATTTGCGTTGCTTTGTGTTAATGAGCCTCACCCGGCCCGATTGGTAGCACGTATTATATTCCAAGACTCACAAAATCAGGCTGATGTTTGATGTATTATTTTCTATAGCTATTTCATTTGCAATTACCTTTTTAGCTATTCCGGTAATTATAACCGTAGCAGAACAGAAAAAATTATTTGACATACCTGACGAAAGAAAAGTGCACCATAACCCCATTCCATCATTGGGTGGGCTTGGCATCTTCGCCGGGTTCATGTTGGCTTGTCTTATAGCCATACCATATCAATCGGCTACCGATTTTCAATTCTATTTTGCTGCTGCATTCGTTATCTTCTTCCTTGGGTTGAAAGATGATATTTTGGTTATATCTCCAATCAAAAAATTCATTGGCCAGGTATTGGCAGCGTTCCTTATAATTTACAAAGGCAACATTCAAATAAAAAGCATGTATGGCTTTATGGGCATACATGATCTGCCCGAAATGTTCAGCCTGTTGTTAACTTATCTTACTGTTATCGTTATCATCAACTCGTTTAACCTGATAGATGGTATCGACGGATTGGCTGGCACCCTGGGCCTTATGGCTTCAGCTATATTTGGTTTTTATTTTCTGCAAGTGAACATGCTTGCTTATTCGATCTTAGCTTTCTCACTGGCCGGTAGCTTAATGGCCTTTTTGATATTCAACTTTCAACCGGCAAAAATATTCATGGGCGATACGGGCTCGCTACTTATAGGGTTGGTAAATGCTATACTGGTTGTGAAATTCATCAATGTAGCCAATCAAACCGATATAGCAGTTCCTATTCTTGCTTCACCAGCTGTTGCTGTTGCCATACTGGTAATGCCTTTAATGGATACATTACGCGTGTTTGCGATACGTGCGTTTAACCGGCGTTCGCCATTTAGCCCCGACAGAAATCACATTCATCACCTGTTACTCGACAGAGGCCTTTCGCACCGTAATATAACTTTGCTGCTGGTTTCAATTAATTTGTTGTTTATTCTGGCTGCATATGCCGGCCGTAACCTGGGTTGTACCTGGATCATATTGGCCATATTAATTGTGTTTTTCTCAGGTATTGCGGCATTGTATTATACCCGGCCACGGGCACGCCTGTTTGTAGCTAAAACAATTGATGCGCAGGAAGGAGAGTTGAAAAGCTCTAAGATCGTTCCTCTTACTACCGATACCATCTTAGAACATAAGAATTAGTTGCCAGGTGCCTGGTTACTTATTACCTGGAAATACCCGACCCGGAAACTGGAAACTGGTAACCGGTAACTCTTGCTTATCATGCCTATTGTCTTTTGCAAACACCATCATCCGAAAAAAATAAGTAGGTTTGCAGGCATTTAATATTTCTTCCTATGTCAGATGAATTAAATATTATTAAGGATTTAGCCCAGGAGGGTATGGAAAAAGCCATAAGTCACCTGGAAACAGAGTTAGTGAAAGTACGTGCCGGTAAAGCCAATCCAAACCTGGTTGACGGTATTGTGGTGGATTATTATGGAACGCCAACACCTATTAGCCAGGTTGGTAATATTATGGTAGCCGATGCGCGTACCCTCAGTATTCAGCCCTGGGAAAAAAATATGCTTCAGCCTATTGAAAGGGCTATCATTGCCGCTAACATTGGCATCAATCCCCAAAACGATGGTGTGATGATCCGTTTGTTTATGCCTCCTTTAACCGAAGAACGGCGTAAAGAACTGGTGAAAAGAGCACAAGGTGAAGGCGAGCATTCAAAAGTTGCCATTCGTAATATCCGCCGCGATGCTATGGAGCAGGTTAAAAAATTGCAGAAAAACGGGTTGAGCGAAGACGTTTGTAAAGACGCCGAAAAGACCATTCAGGATACAACCGACCGCTTTATTGCACTGGTTGATAAACACCTGGCTGCAAAAGAAAAAGAGATCATGACCGTATAACATACGAAGTAAGAAATAAGAAGTAGGATGTAAGAAGCTCGCGAATTTTCTTGCCTCCTACTTTTTTCTTTTAACTCATATTATTCATCCTGCCTCGTACTTCTTACTTCTTCTTCCATCGGGTAGTCACATACACCCCCGCAAGAATAATAATTAATCCAACAACCTGCCAGCTGTTAATGGTTTCCCCTGCCAGCAAACCCCACGATAGCGCAATAAACGGAATACCATAGGTGACCATAGAAGCAAATAACCCGCCCGAACGTTTTATAAGTATATAGAAAAGTATAGTGGCAACCGCTGTGCCCAAAATACCCAAAAGTGAAGAGGCGCCGCTTGAATACAGTATACCTTTTTGCGTTAATGGCAATGAAAAATATCCTGTGGCCCATAGTATAACAAAGCAGGGGATAAGCAGCAACGCAAAGCTTACGGCAACCACCGCCAGTGACGATGTTTGCTGTAAATGACGGCCAACCAGGTTTATGTTCAATCCATATAAAACAGTAGCTACAAGTGCAAACGCGGCATAGGATAGAAATTGCATATTTACACTGCCTTTAGCAAACAACAATACCACCATACCACCCATGGCAATTGATACCCCCACAAGCTTATGTAATTGAAATACCTGGCCAAAGAACAATAAGCCGGTAAATATGGTAAATACAGGGGTGAGTGAATTAAGAAATCCGGCAAGCGAGCTATCTATCTTTGTTTCGGCCAAACAAAATAAATAAGCAGGGAAGAAGCTGCCCAATATTCCCGATAGAAATACATAGCCGAGTTTATTGAGCGGAATATTTTTCCATTGTTTAATTGCTACAGGCAGCAACACCAGGCCGGCGCTCAGTATTCGTATGGTGGCCACCTGGTATGCACTTAAGTGGGTAATGCCTTCTTTCATTAGTATAAAGGAGCTGCCCCAAATAATACAAAGCACAATGAAAACAATTCCATTAATGAACGATCCCCTGTTTGGCATGTAAATATTTGTTCAAAAATCAGGTATTCATTTCGAAATGTAATAATTTGACGTAAACATATTTGTATGGCTAATATCAAGTTGAAAGACATTAGTACCCGGGCGCCTAAAGATTGGGACAAGGAAGAAACAAAAGCAAAAACGGAGGGGATAATTGAAAGTTTGAATGAATTACAGAATCTATTGTATGCCGAATCGAAGCATGCTGTATTGGTAGTATTACAGGGTATGGATGCAAGTGGCAAAGACGGCGTTATAAGAAAAGTATTTGGCGCGCTGAACCCGCAAGGCGTGCAGGTGCATTCGTTTAAAGCACCTACAGAAGAAGAACTGAGCCACGATTTTTTATGGCGTGTACATAAGGCTGTTCCCGCCAAAGGCAGTATTCAGATATTTAACCGCTCGCATTATGAAGATGTACTGATAACCCGCGTACATAAATGGATAGATGAAAAAACGGTTAAGAAACGTATGAAGGCCATTAACGACTTTGAACAGTTGCTGCAGGAACATAACAGTACTACCATATTGAAATTCTATTTGCATATATCACCCGAAGAGCAGGAGCAACGTTTGCAGGAACGTATTCATAACCCGGCCAAGCAATGGAAGTATAACGAAAAGGATTTTGAAGAAGCCAAGTTGTGGGACGATTACAGGGCTGCTTATGAAGATTGTTTTGAACAATGCAATGATGTACCCTGGACAATTGTGCCGGCCGATCAGAACTGGTATAAAGAATACATAATAGCGCATACCCTGCAAAAAGCGCTTGAAAAGCTGAATATGCAATACCCGGGGTTAAAGAAGTAAACAACTTGTTAATATCAATCAGGAAGCTGATATTGATAAAATTGATATATTAGAAGTAAATATCATTAACAACTAAAACTATTTTTTATGGGAATGATGAAAGAATTTAAGGAATTTGCCATGAAGGGCAACGTAGTTGACCTGGCAATTGGTGTTATCATCGGCGCGGCATTTAGCAAAATTGTAAGTTCACTTGTTGATGATGTTATTACGCCCCTGTTGTTGAAACCTGCACTGGATGCAGCTAACCTGCAAGATCTTGACAAACTGACTATAATGGGTACCGTTAAGGTTGGTGTGTTTTTATCTGCCACTATTAACTTCATTATCGTTGCTTTTATACTATTCCTGATCGTAAAAGGTATTAACCGTTTCAAGAAAAAAGAAGAAGCTGCAGCTCCGGTTACTCCCGAGGAAGTTATTTTATTGCGTGAAATTCGCGATTCATTAAAGAAATAGGCTATAGGAAATAAAACATGGGTTTTATATTTGCAGGGCATTTTGATTAACGTCAAAATGCCTTTTCTTTTAAACATTATAAACAACCGTATGCAGAAAGTTGCACTGGCGTTCGCTTTTATAGCGATAACGTTTACCAGCATGGCCCAAGACAAAACCGTTCAGGAGTTAAGAGGCGAAATAGGAAAATCAATTAAAAAAGATGCAAGCGATACCGCTGTAAAAACCTGGAAAACCGGTGGTATGTTCAATTCTACCATTGGGCAAACCTCGCTGTCGAACTGGGCAGCTGGTGGCGACCAGTTCTCGTTTAATGCAAATGGATTACTGAACTTATTTGCTTTTTATAAAAAGGGCCGGCATTCGTGGGATAACAACATAGACCTTGAGATCGGCTATATTAATTCCACATCACTGGGTACCCGCAAAACCAACGACCGCATAGATATATTATCAAAGTATGGTTGCCAGCTCTTTGATCATATGTACCTCACCGGGCTGTTCAACTTCCGCTCACAGTTTACCGATGGTTTTACCTACCCCAATGATACTACCAAGATCAAACAATCTACATTTATGGCCCCGGCCTATGTGATCGTTGCTGCGGGTATGGACTGGAAACCGAGCCCTACTTTTTCTTTGTTCCTTTCGCCCATTACAACCCGTTGGGTAATAGTAAAGGACGATGAATTATCGGCTAAAGGCGCCTATGGTGTTGATACCGGCAAAACAGTACGTAATGAGATAGGTGCTTATTTAACCGCCACTGTAAACCGCGAGATCATCAAGAATTTAACCTATAAGGCCAAGCTCGATCTGTTCTCCAACTATAAACACAATCCCGAAAATATCGACCTGTTTATGACCAATCTGTTGGCCATGAATGTGTACAAGGGTTTTTCTTTTAATATCGGTGTTGATCTTGTATATGACGACGATGTAAAAACCTTTGGTAAAGATAAAAATGCCCCCCGCCTGCAGGTGCGCCAGTTTATTGGTGTTGGGTACCAGCGAAAGTTCTAATGCATTGATTTTAAAACTTATGTATGGCAGGGGAATCGGTATAAATTAATAGCATTCCCAAAAAATTAAACAGTTACCAGTTGCCGGTTTCCTGTTACCAGGGGCTAAAGCAGCTGGTATTTGTATTTCCTGGCGCCTGGTAACTGGTACCTGGAAACTGGTCAAAATCTTCCTTTTCACAATTTATATACAATATCGGCCGAAGGCAGCCTGTGATTTTCTGCAATTGTTTTTTTGGCGTAGGTTTGTTGGCTCCCGCCGCCGGCAGGAAGGAAAAAATAGAAACAAGTGAGTCAACCATCGTATCAGATCAAGTTACCGCAGTTTGAAGGTCCGTTCGACCTGTTACTGTTCTTTATTGAGCGGGATGAACTGGATATTTACAATATTCCCATCAGCAATATCATTAAGGATTTCCTTGAATATATTCATGGGCAGGAACAATTGAACATCGAGCTTTCGAGCGAGTTCATCCTGTTCGTGTCTACTCTTATGCGTATCAAAGCCAGGATGTTACTGCCCCGTAAAGAACTGGATGCGCAGGGTAATGAAATAGATCCCCGTCAGGAACTGGTTGACAAGATCCTTGAGTACAAACGCTTTAAGGAAGCTTCGGCCAAGATGGCCGAAATGGAAGCCATCCGGATGTTAATGGTGCGCCGCGGCAACCTGGCCAAAGACATTGCCGCTATTGGCGAAGAGAGTGGTGAGGGAACTGAAATTCAAACCATTACACTTTTCAAATTGATGAAAACATTTGAAAGGGTAATGAAGAAAGTGGAACAGCGTAATGTGAAACCGGTACACACCGTGGTAAAGTATAACTACACCATGGAAGAAAGCCGCCACTACGCCCTGGAAACCATGAAGAAGGAAAAAGTAATGTCGTTTGAAAAACTGTTCGATGTTTGCCAGGACCGTATACATGCCATCTTTATCTTCCTTTCCATGTTGGAGCTGGTTCAAATGAAGTACATGACCATTATGGTAAGCGAAGGCCGAAATAACTTTATTGTTGAGTTGAACGAGAACTGGGAGCAGGATGTTGATCCCAATCAACCAGGTATTCTTCCTCCCGGCGACGATGATCCCGAAAGACAAACACCCGAGTCGGTTTTATAAAATCTTAAAAGAGTCCCGTTACAACGGGACTTTTTTCTTTTAATTAGTATCGAAAGTAAACAACAGCATAGGTTGCTTCGACTTATCAATAATAGTAGCAAGCTTAGTTAGAAATGAGCCCGAAACCGTAGGGCAGCCATCGCTTTGACAAATAGGTAATGGATCTACTTCGCCATTAGGCACACAGCTATGTGAATGCAATACCACAAACCGCTTAAAGGCATTACTGTTTGTTGAGTCGAGCCCATGTAACTTATAGGCCAGTCCGAACTTACCATTGTAATGATTGCCTATTTTATATTTACCCAGTGAAGTACAGCCGCAGCCAACTCCATTTCCATACTGGCGGCCCTTAAGCCAATCCCGGTTACAACGGCCATGTGCTACCAAACCGGCATCTAACACCGTGTTATTTTTCAAATCATATATAAAGAACCGGTTCTTCCCCGATTCAATGCTCATATCTACTAAAAAGCAGGTATTGGTATTATAGCCATGCTGTTGTGCATAGGTAAGTAGCGGTTTGGCGTGCAGGTTAAGGCGCGTTAATAATTTCCGGTTCGAAACATCAGTTACCGTGTGATGTGTTTTGCGCCTGATCTTTGAATAATACCAGGCAGCGGTTGCCAGTAAACAGCAAAGGAACACGGCGAGTGTAGTGAGAATGATGCGTTTCATGGTGGAAAGGGTTGTGCTAGCCAAAAAGACGTTTCAACCGCTGTATTCCATATGTACGTGTAGCCAATAAAATGTTAAAGGGAATCGTAAATAGATAGTAGCAACGGTTGTTTTGATTGATCGATTATGAGGGCTAACTTTTTCAGTAATGTTTCCGACACCATGGGGCAGCCATCGCTTTGGCAAATGGGTTCGGGGTTTACTTCTTCATTAGGCACACAATAATGTGCATGCATTACGATGAGCCGCTTAAAGGCGTTGCTGTTTGTAGCATCTAACCCATGTAGTTTATAAGCCAAACCATATTTACCCTTGTACGAAGTACCTATCTTATACTTTCCCAGTGAGGTGCAGCCGCAGCCCATGGTATTCCCATATTGCCGTACAACAAGTCCCTTACTATTGCATGCGCCATGTGATACCAGCCCTGAATCAATTACAGAATCTTTTTGCAGGTCATATACAAAGAATCGTTTCTTCCCCGGCTCAATACTCATGTCAATCAAAAAACAGGTATGGGTATTATAACCGTGCTGCCTGGCATATGCCAGTAATGATCGGGCACGTTCTTTCAGTTTAGGCGGTGACGTTTTGGTTGAAAGGGCTCCGGCTGTTAAAAAGCACTGCAGGGTGATAGAAAGGAACAGTATTCGTTGCATGGTACAGGATTGTAAACAAAAACGCAATTGTAGCCGAATTCTTATAAAAAAATCCCCGACGGTACCGTCGGGGACTTCTTATAATTTGAAGTTTGATCTTATCCCATCAACTGGCTTACCGTAACTTTTCCCTTCAACATAGTGCGAACTGTTTCGGCAATAGCCTGCGCATCGTAGTGACATTCATGATAAAGTTCCTTAGGTGAACCATGTTCAACAATGCGATCGGGGATCCCTAATATTTTTACTTCGGCTTTATAATTGTGTTCGGCCATAAACTCAAGAATGGCGCTACCAAAACCACCAGTCACAGTTCCATCTTCTACGGTAACTACTTTGTCGTATTTGCTGAACACTTCGTGCAGCAATGATTCATCGAGTGGTTTCACAAAACGCATATCATAATGCGCCGGGTTCAGTCCATCGGTTTTTAATTCACGAATGGCGGCGGTAGCAAAGTTACCCGGGTGGCCAATGGTAAGAATGGCAATATCCTGTCCGTCCTTGATCTTTCTGCCCTTACCAATTTGAATTTCTTCAAAAGGTGTTCTCCATTCAGGAAGCACACCCTGGCCGCGTGGATAGCGGATCACAAAGGGCAACTCCATTGAATCGAGCTGGGATGTATACATAAGATTACGCAGCTCGCTTTCATTCATGGGCGCACTGATGATGAGGTTGGGAATACAACGCATGTATGCAATGTCGTAAGCGCCATGGTGAGTAGGGCCGTCTTCGCCAACAAGCCCCGCGCGGTCGAGAACAAGTACTACCGGCAGCTTTTGAATAGCTACATCATGTACTACCTGGTCGTAGGCGCGTTGCATAAATGAAGAGTAAATGTTACAGAACACCCGCATGCCCTGTGTAGCCATACCGGCGCTAAGGGTTACAGCATGCTGTTCGCAAATGCCCACGTCAAAAGCGCGGTCGGGCATTTTATCCATCATAAACTTAAGCGAAGAACCCGAAGGCATGGCAGGTGTAACGCCAAAGATCTTATCGTTCTTTTCAGCAAGTTCAATCAGGGTATGACCAAATACATCCTGGTATTTGGGAGGTTGCGGTGTTTCGTATTTCTTTTTATAAATTTCACCGGTGATCTTGTCGAATAAACCGGGAGCATGCCACAGGGTTTGTTCTTTTTCGGCCAGGGCATAGCCCTTGCCTTTTACCGTGAGTACGTGCAATAATTTGGGACCAGGAATTTTCTTCAGGTCGTTTAAGGTATCAACCAGCTTGGTGATATTGTTGCCATCGATAGGGCCAAAGTACCGCAGCTTTAAAGATTCGAACAGGTTACTGCTTTTGTTGATGAACCCTTTTATACTGTGTTCCAGTTTGCTGGCCATTTCGCGGCTAAAGTTCTTACCAATAGGTAATTTACCCAGCGCCTTCCAAATATCGTCCTTCAGGCGGTTGTATGTATGTGAGGTGGTAATATCGGTTAGGTATTCCCGCAGCGCACCCACGTTGGGGTCAATGCTCATACAGTTATCGTTGAGGATAATGAGTACGTCAGAATCGGCAACGCCGGCATGGTTCATGCCTTCAAATGCAAGGCCTGCGGTAAGGGCGCCATCGCCAATTACAGCAACCGATTTACGGTTCTCGCCTTTATATTTGGCGGCCATGGCCATACCCAGGGCGGCAGAAATGGAAGTAGAAGAGTGACCTACGCCAAATGTGTCATATTCACTTTCGCTACGTTTGGGAAAACCGCTAAGACCGTGGTATTTACGGTTGGTATGAAATTCATCGCGCCGGCCGGTGATAATTTTGTGTCCATATGCCTGGTGACCTACGTCCCACACCAGTTGATCGTACGGGGTATTGTAGATGTAATGCAATGCTACGGTAAGCTCTACCACACCCAGGCTGGCGGCAAAATGCCCGCCATGAACACTCACCACATCAATGATATATTGACGCAATTCGTCACACACCTGGTGTAACTGCTCTCTACTCAATAGTTTAAGATCGGCCGGGGAATTAATGGTAGTCAACAATGGGCCGGGTGTGATGTCCATTTAATTGAAATTTTAGCGACAAAAATACATCTTTCTATCGTGAGCCCTAGTACTGGCCAGATTTTAACAGAACAAAAAAACGTGCCGGGCTTAGGGAATATTTAGGGTAGTACAAAAAGGGACGCCGATTTATTGACAATTTCACTACTTTGTAGTGCCGGTAACCTATTTATACGGCCATATATCCAATTTACCCAATAAGAGCGGGCCAATTGCCTAGATTTGTTATAGTTCCAACAAGCATGATGAAGAAGAGAATTCCATATTACTGGCTTTGCCAGTTCGTAGGCTGGAGCGCCTTTATTGTATTGTTCATATTTTTCTACCTGACCCTGCGCACCCAGGAAACGCCTTACATTTACCATGTGCTGGTAGTGGAGGCTATTATTGGCTTCGTGGTTACGCATGTGATGCGGTTTTTTATACGCAAAAACAAGATCGTTGATAAGCCGGTGAACGAACAGGTGTTTTATATAATTTTTATTTCTATCCTGTTTGCGCTATTGTATTCGGCCATTGGTACCACCCTCGAACAGTTGTTGAAAATTGAAGCGCCCAGGCAAAAGTCGATCTCATTGTTGAATAAGATCATGCGGGCATCCATGGGTTGTTTTATGTTCATTCTTATCTGGAACATGATCTACTTCGCCTATCATTATATTTTGAAAACACGGCAGGCGCAATTAGATAAGATCAGGCTTGAGTCGCTGGTAAAAGAACTTGAGCTGAAGACCATTAAAGCGCACATTAACCCACATTTCATTTTTAACGCCCTTAATAGCATTCGTGCATTGATCGATGAAAATCCCGGCCGCGCCCGTAATGCCATTACCGAGCTCAGTAATATTTTGCGCAGTAGTATGCAGGCAGAGAAAGTGGAAACAGTGCCCTTTGAAAAAGAGCTTGACATAGTTAAGGATTACCTGGCGCTGGAGTATATACGCTTTGAAGACCGCCTTAAAATCGAATATCAGATAGACGAAGATACCCTCGATCAACCGGTGCCGCCAATGATGCTGCAAACGCTGGTAGAGAATGCCATCAAACATGGCATAGGAAAACAAATAAGCGGCGGGGTTGTGAAAGTAGTGTCAGATTTTAAAGAGAACTATCACGAGCTGGTAGTGCTGAACACCGGTTACCTGAACGGACATATTCAGGAAGGCGATGGTTTTGGTTTGTTCAGTACAAAGAACCGGTTGCAATTATTATTTGGCGAAAAAGCTAATTTTGAAATAAAGCAAGTGGGATCTGATCTGGTAGAAGCCCGTATATTGATCCCTGTTGAAATAAAATAAAACCAGTTTATGATCAAAGCCATTATTATTGATGACGAACGGCTGGCACGTAGTGAGCTGCGAAAACTGCTTATGGATTTCCCTGAAATTGAAGTAGTGGCCGAAGCCAGCAATGCCGGTGAAGGCGTTGAAAAAATAGAGAATATAAATCCCGATCTGATCTTTCTTGATATACAAATGCCAGGCAAAACCGGTTTCGATATGTTATCGGAACTTGACAAAGCCCCGCATGTTATTTTTACCACAGCATACGATGAATATGCATTGAAGGCATTTGAAGTAAATGCGCTCGACTACCTGTTAAAACCGGTAGAGCCCAAACGCCTGGCCGATGCTATTCAAAAACTACACCTGCAGGAAGAGCGGGAGCAGGGGCCTATGGTGCCCGTGAATTTTAACCGCAGCATATTAAGCGAGAACGATCAGGTGTTTGTAAAAGACGGCGAGCGTTGCTGGTTTGTAAAGCTTTCGGACATTCGCTTGTTTGAAAGTGTAGGCAACTATGCAAAGGTTTACTTTGGTCCCAACAAGCCACTTATTTTAAAATCACTGAATGCCCTGGAAGAAAGGCTCGATGAGAAAACTTTCTTCAGGGCTAACCGCAAACATATAGTGAACCTGCGGTTGATTGATAAAATTGAACCTTATTTTAATGGCGGGTTGTTACTGGAATTAAAAGGAGGCGAGAAGATAGAAGTGAGCCGCCGCCAAACGGTGAAGTTTAAAGAAATGATGAGTTTATAAATTCAATTAATAAAGGGCAATGCCACGGTTATTGATCTGTTTAAAAGAACAACCGTGGCATTGTTGTCTTATCTACAAAAATTCAAAACCCATGGTTAAGCGCTACTTTGTCCTTTCACTGCTTGCTCTGCAAGGTGTTTTTTGTGAGGCCCAATCTATTGATAAGATCATCAACGCTAAAGAGGTTGAACGCATTGAACGCGTACTGAGCGCCGACGATATGAGCGGCCGTAAGATCTATACACCGGGCATAGACAAAGCCGCTGGGTTTATTGCCGACGAGTTCAAAAAAGCCAAATTACAACCCGTTGCCGGCGATTCGTATTTGCAGGAGTTTGCCATGCTGCGTACCAGTTTTGTTTCTGCAAAAGGTGTGGTAAATGGTAAACCGCTGAACCCCGATGATATTGCTGTTATAAGTGGTCAGGAGGAATTGACAATTACCCAGGCAACGGGTTACCAAATGAAGGTTGTTAAGAGTAGAGATACATTGGCCATGTTGGTAAACCGTATTGAACATGAAGGCGGTAATTACCTGTTGATGGTTGATACTGCGAACCGGAATATTTTTACCCGGTTCTTTAAAAGACCCCGTAACATGTTTTCGCCCAAATTTAATATTGTATTGGTATTGGCTAATGAAGAAGCGGGCGAATATTCAATACAGGTGAAACAATCAATTACTGCAATGCCACTTAAGAATGTAGTGGGGGTACTGCCTGGTAAGTCAAAGAAAGATGAGTACGTTATTTTCTCAGGGCACTACGATCACCTGGGTATTGGTAAACCGAATGCTGATGGCGATAGCATTTATAATGGCGCCAACGACGATGCGGCTGGTACCACTGCCGTTATCATGCTGGCCAATTATTTTGCCAGGCAAAAGAACAACGAGCGTACGCTCATCTTTGTAGCTTTTACTGCGGAGGAAAGCGGCGGGTTTGGGTCTACCTATTTTTCGCAACAGTATAAACCCGAACAGGTAATGGCCATGTTCAATATTGAAATGATAGGTACCGAAAGCAAATGGGGTACTAACTCTGCATATATTACCGGTTACGAGAAAACCAATATGGGACAGATCTTAGAAAAGAACCTGGCAAATACCGGTTTTAAATTCTATGCAGATCCGTATCCTGCGCAGCAGCTGTTTTACCGAAGCGATAATGCTACCCTGGCAAGACTGGGTGTACCGGCGCACACCATTTCTACTTCAAAAATGGATAGCGAAAAATTCTATCATACACAGGAAGATGAAATAGAAACACTCGATATGAATAACATGGCGGCCATCATAAAGGCCATTGCCATTAGTTCTACTTCGATCGTTGCGGGGAAAGATACTCCTACGAGGGTAACTGCTGATAGTTTGAAGCGATAGTATTTTAAAAGACCGTTGCAGGTTACATGTTACAAGTTGCAGGGACTTAATTTTCAGAAGCCTGATTGCTGGCATGCTGACCGATTTTATTTCCCTGTAACATGCAACCTGTAACCTGTAACTGCTCTAAAACTTCTCCAATACCCTATTCATCACTCCGGTAATTTCTTTATTACAAAGATTACCCAGGCTTCCTTCATGCACGTGGTGCAATTGTTGTTTATAGTCGAAATTGAATTCTCCTTTTTCAATTTGATTGCCTACTTCTTTATATGCTTCGCGGAAGGGAACGCCTTTGTTCACCAGTTCATTCACCGCTTCTACACTAAAGAGGTATTTGTATTTTTCATCATCCAGTATATTGCTGGTAACCGACAGGTTCTGCAACATTAACCGGGTCATTTGCAAACAGGCTTTTAACTCTTCAATGGCAGGGAATAATATCTCTTTTGTGAGTTGCAGATCGCGATGATAACCCGAAGGCAAATTGGCCAGCAATAAGGTTAACTCGTTGGGCACAGATTGTATGCGATTGCATTTGGCACGAATAAGCTCAAACACGTCGGGGTTCTTTTTATGCGGCATAATACTGCTGCCGGTGGTCAGTTCGCTGGGGAAAGAAATAAAACCAAAGTTCTGATTTATATACAGGCAGGCATCCATAGCCAGGCGGCCAATAGAGCCGGCAATACCAGCCAATGCAGTACCTATTACTTTTTCTGTTTTACCGCGGCTCATTTGTGCATATACCGAGTTCCAGTTAAGGGTTTTAAAACCTAACAATTCGGTTGTGCGTTTTCTGTTCAGCGGGAAGGATGAACCATAACCGGCGCCACTGCCCAATGGATTTTTATTGGCTACCTGGTAAGCGGCGGCCAGCAACTCCATATCATCGGTAAGGCTTTCGGCATAAGCACCCAGCCATAAACCAAATGAAGAAGGCATAGCTATTTGCAGGTGCGTATAACCTGGTAACAGGTGATCTTTAAATTTCTCGCTTTGATCTATCAGCAGGTCGAAGGTTGTTTTTACTTCTTCCTTTATTGCCAGCACCTCTGCACGCAGGTATAGTTTTATATCAACTGCAACCTGGTCGTTACGGCTGCGGCCGCTATGAATTTTTTTACCGGCTTCACCAATACGTTGGGTAAGAATAAATTCAACCTGGGAGTGAACATCTTCAATGCCTTCTTCAATTTTAAAGCGGCCATGTTCTATATCGGCGGCAATTTCTTCAAGTCCTTTTATGGCAATATCAGCTTCTTCTTCCGACATTAAACCTACTTCGCCCAGCATGCGAACATGCGCCATAGAACCCTGTACGTCGTATTTGGCCAATAGAATGTCAAACTCTTTATCGCGACCAACTGTGAAGGTTTCAACGAGTTGGGATGTATTGGTGGTTTCTTTGCTCCAAAGTTTCATAATGACTCAGTTTCCGGTTACCAGGTTCCGGTTGCCAGGCAGGCTACCAGTCTCCAGGGTTTATTAATTAAATTCATTAAGATTCGATTCAACCCACTGAATATATTTATTGATCCTTTTACTTAACAGGTCGTAATCGCTTCTCAGTTTTTTATATAGCTCAGCGTCGCTGAGAGACTTTGTTGTAAATAAAAAATCCAGATGTACTATTGTTTCATCACATTCTGATTGAGAAAATATCAAGTGTTTTATAAAATCAGCTTTATATCTTCTTCGTCCGTACCCCTCTACAATCATTGAAGTTACTGATTTAGAGGAACGTCTTATCTGGCTACCTTCTTCAAATAACTCATACTTGGGCAAGGCCATTGTCATTTTATGAACCTCAATAGCAAGTCTTTTAGACTCATTATAAATCTCTAATTCGCGGTAACTTGACATATAGAGTGTTTTTTATTATAAAATCCACTCTAATCAAAGTCATTAACCATTTTTGTATTCCCGGTAACTGGTAACAGGTAACCGGGAACCTAAAGAACCTTCTCTAACAACTTCACATACAACTCTATCCCCTCAGTCACTTCATTTATATAAATATACTCATCGGCAGTATGGCTGCGGGCTGAGTCGCCAGGGCCCATCTTCAACGCCTGAAAGGGCATTAAGGCTTTATCAGAAGTGGTAGGGGAGCCGTAGTAGGTTCTTCCCAATGCAACACCTGATTGCACCAATGGATGATCGAGGGCAATAGAGGTAGAGCGCAAACGCGTGCTGCGTGGCGCTACTTCGCACTGCACATGCTTGTGAATGGTTTCCAGAATATCTTCAAACGTATACAGCTCGTTAACACGGGTGTCAACGACAAACTTACATTGCGCAGGCACCACGTTATGGGCTTTGTTATCGGTTTCAATAACAGTTACACTCATTTTTACCGGTCCCAGCAGGTCACTAACTTTAGGGAACTGGTAGCTTTGAAACCACTCTATGTCTTTTAATGCTTTGTATATACTGTTCTCGCCTTCATTGCGGGCCGCATGTCCGGCTTTACCCTGTGCTACACAATCAAGCACCATAAGACCGCGTTCGGCAACGGCCATTTGCATTTGAGTAGGTTCGCCTACTATAGCGCAATCAATTTTACCCAGGTGGGGCAAAACCAATTCAATGCCATCTTTGCCACTGATCTCTTCTTCGGCCGAAGCGGCCAGCACTACATTGTATTTCAGGTTGGGGTGATTATTGAAATACAGGAAAGTGGCTATTAAAGCTACCAGCGGACCACCGGCATCATTGCTACCCAGGCCGAATAACTTACCCTCTTTTTCAATTGGGGTAAACGGATCGAGCGTATAGTTCTTATTGGGTTTTACCGTATCGTGGTGCGAATTCAGTAAGATGGTGGGTTTGCTGTCGTCGAAATGCGCATTACGGGCGTATACGTTGTGTTTAACGGTCTTTGCCGGTACGCCGTGCTTTTCGAGGAATGACTTTAGGATATCAGCTGTCTTATCTTCTTCTTTGCTGAAAGAAGGTGTGGTTATTAACTGCTTCAGTAACTCAATAGCGCTCTGTTGCAGTGTATGTAAGTTCGTTTTACTCATGCTACAATGCTTGTACCGGACTTGCCGGTGATGAGATCGGTTAACTGTTCAGCCTTGCCAATGATCACTTTCTTTACTCCACGGTTCAGCGCGGCAAATGCATTATCCAACTTGGGGATCATGCCGGCGAATATCTTTTGTTCTGATTTCAATTGCTGGTAGTAAGCCGGGTCAATGGATGGAATAACTGTGCTATCGTCGTTGGCATCGAGCAACACACCGCTTTTTTCAAATGAATAGATCAATTGCACATCGTACACCGTGCTCAATGCATTGGCCACTTCCTGGGCAATGGTATCGGCATTGGTATTTAGCAATTGTCCTTTTTGATCGTGGGTGATGGGCGCCATTACCACAGCTATCTGTTGGTCGATGATGCTTTTGAGCAGGCTGGTATTTACAGCATCTACATCGCCGGCAAAACCATAATCAATAGTAGGGTGGTTTCTTTTATGTGCAAGTATTACATTTCCGTCGGCGCCGCTTAGGCCAATGGCGTTGCAGTTGTTTGCCTGCAGTTGCGCCACAATGTTTTTATTTATATAACCGGCGTACACCATGGTCACTATCTTCAGCGTTTCGGCATCAGTGATTCGGCGGCCGTCGATCATTTGTTGCGGAATGTTCATTTGCTCAGCCAGTTTGGTGGCCAGTTTACCACCGCCATGGATTAGTATCTTATGGCCTTTTACTGCTGCAAAATCTTTCAGAAAAGACGATAACTTTTTTTCATCGTCGATAATGTTACCGCCTATCTTAACAACATATAATGCTGACACTGGTTGCTTGTTTATTTTTGAGATGCTAGTATTTCACTCAGTACGGCCTGAGCTGCCCAAATACGGTTCGAGGCTTCCTGTGTAACAATGCTGTTGGGGCCGTCGAGTATTTCATCACTCAATTCAACATTACGTCTTACCGGTAAACAGTGCATTACTTTGGCATTGTTGGTAAGCTCGAGTTTTTTATTGTTGAGCATCCACTCAGGATCGTTATTATAGATCTTACCGTAATCTTTAAAAGTGCTCCAGTTCTTCACATAAACAAAATCGGCATCTTTTAAAGCGGCGTTCTGATCGTGGGTAATGGTAGCGCCCTTGGTGAATTGTTCGTCCAGTTCATAATCTTCAGGGTGTGTGATCACAAAGTCGGCCTTACCCCAGGCATTCACCCATTGTGAAAAACTATTGGCTACGCATTGTGGTAATGGTTTTACGTGTGGTGCCCAGGTTAAAACGATCTTAGGTTTTTTACCAGCGGGCAGGGGATTAGCCTGTAAGCTTTCATTGATGGTAATGATGTCGGTTAAGCTCTGCAGTGGGTGCAGGGTAGCGCTTTCCAAACTCACCACCGGAATGCCGGCGTATTTAATGAACTGTTTTATATAAAGCTCGCTATAGTCGTCGTCGCGGTTCTTTAATGAAGGGAACGTACGAATGGCCAGAATATCAAAATAGTTACCCATAATGGGCGCGGCATCTTTTACGTGCTCTACAGTGCTGCCGCTCATGATGGCTTCATCTTCAAATTCCAGGGCCCAGCCTTCCTGACCTACGTTAAATACAATAGGCTCCATACCCAGGTTTTGGGCGGCTATTTGGGTGCTAAGGCGCGTGCGCATACTGGGGTTCAGAAATAACAAACCAATGCGCTTGCCGGCTCCCAATGTTTTATCTTTAAAACGATCGGCTTTGTATGCCAGCGCTTTTTTTACCAGTGCATCTATCTGCGGCACATCGTGCACACTTGTAAAATTTTTCATGCCTTTAGCGGGGAGGAATTTAAATGATGAAAGAAATATAGTGAAGGGTGAGCCTTTGCTCACCCTTTTATAATTTATGCTTCGGCGCCAACCTGAATTTCTTCTTTGATGGCTTCCAGTAACTGATCTACATCGCTTTTACGTAAGGCCAGTGAAGGCAGCAGCCTGATCACATTAGGTTTGGCCTCGCCGGTAAAGATCTTGTGTTTCCACAGCAGGTTCTTACGCAGATCTTTGAATTGTTCGGGAACGTCAAAGCCGATCATCAATCCCCGGCCGCGAACGTTTTGTAATTGTGGTATCTTCTTCAGCTCATCTACCAGGTATTGACCAACTTCGGCAGCATTCTGCATCAGGTTGTCTTTTTCTATTACTTCCAGTACCGCCAGTGCAGCTGCGCATGCCAGGTGGTTACCACCGAAAGTGGTGCCCAGCATTCCGTGTTTTGCCTGCAGGTGCGGAGCAATTATTATACCGGCAACAGGAAAGCCGTTGCCCATACCTTTTGCCATGGTGTAAATGTCTGCATTAACACCGGCATAGTCGTGTGAGAAGAATTTACCGCTTCTGCCATAGCCGCATTGCACGCTGTCGGCAATGTATACGGCGCCATGCTGATCGCACAGGCGTCTGATGGTTTGTAAAAACAACTCGCTGGCTACATTGATGCCGCCCACGCCCTGTATGCCTTCGATGATCACCGATGAAATTTCTGGTCCCTGTTCTGCGAAGCAGGCTTCAAGCGCAGCCACGTCATTGAAGGGAAGAAAAATTACATTCGATGTTTGGTTCACCGGCGCTACAATAGATGGATTGTCGGTGGCAGCAACAGCCAGGGATGTACGTCCGTGGAAGGCTTTTTTAAATGCTATTATCTTTTTGCGGCCATTATGAAAAGAGGCCAGCTTTAATGCGTTTTCGTTGGCTTCGGCACCTGAGCTTATCAGAAATAACTGATAGTCGGGTTTGCCGCTTACCTTACCCAGCTTTTCAGCAAGCTCATCCTGCAACGGCATTTTAACCGAATTGGAATAGAAGCCTACTTTATTTAACTGGTTGGTAATTCGTTCTACATAGTGCGGATGGGTATGGCCAATAGAAATTACCGCATGACCGCCATACAGGTCAAGGTATTGTTCCCCTTTGTCATCCCAAACGTAAGAGCCTTTGGCTTTTTCGATGGCGATGTTGTTAATTGGATAAACATCAAAAAGCTTCATTGTACTAAAGGTTTAACTGGCGGTTGCCCGCTCCGCATATGATTAAAAATAGTTCGCTTTCAACTTAAGGCCCGCACTCTCATCTAACCCAAAGATCAAATTCATATTCTGCACTGCCTGGCCCGAAGCACCTTTGGTAAGGTTATCGATGGCGCTATGTACCACCAGCTTGCTGCCTACCTTCTCCAGTTGAATGATACATTTATTGGTATTCACCACCTGTTTTAAAAAGATCTCGGTTTGGCTCAGCGTGGTGAATGGTGCGTCTTTATAGAAGTCAGCATACAGTTCTGTAAGCTGGTCAAGCTTCCAGTCGCAATCAACCAGTGAGCTAATGAAAATACCGCGGGTAAAATCGCCCCGCCATGGTATAAAGTTCAATGCTTCAGACACGCCATCAGTTGCTGAGGTAAACGATGGCTGCAGTTGGTGCAGCGACTGTGTTATTTCTTTTAAATGCTGATGCGTTAAAGTTTTATAGGCCTGAATATTATTGGCGCGCCATGAGAAGTGTGAGGTGCCCGATAAACCCTGGCCGGCCCCGGTTGAACCCGTAATGCCGGTAGTATAAACAGATGTAAGTAAACCGGCTTTTGCCAGTGGCAATAAACCCAGTTGAATACTTGTAGCAAAACAACCCGGGTTGGCAATGTTCTGCGCTGTCTTTATAGCTTCCTTATTTAACTCGGGCAAGCCATATACAAACTGGCGGTTGCCGATCGATGATTTTGCACTCAGCCTGAAATCCTGCGACAGGTCAATGATCCTGATCTTGTCATTTACAGTATACTCAGTTAAGAATTTACGTGCATCGCCATGGCCTACACAAAGAAACAATACATCAATGCTTCCATCCTGTAAAGGCGAAAGATCATCATTGAATGTAAGTTCGGTTTCACCTATAAGATCGGCATGAACCTGGTAAACAGGATTGCCGGTATTGCTTTTACTATTTACAAAGGCAATATCTACATGGGGGTGGTTGATCAGCAACCTGAGCAACTCACCGCCGGTATATCCGGCGCCCCCAATAATGCCTACTTTTATTTTTTGACTCATAACATTCATTATTACGTGAAACGGGAATCGGCAATAGCGCCCTAGTTTCATGGACTCACCACTTTTCAACTCCTCGTTAACTACTTCTTCTCATTCTCTTCTTTCACCGAATTATAGATCGAGGTCTGGTTACCAAAGATCTTGCTGAACCCACGTACGTCTTCACCAGTAAAGCCGGTATTCATTTCACCGTATTTGCCAAACTTGCTGCTCATGAGGTCATAGCTTGATTCAATACCTATTATCTGAAAGCGATAGGGTTGCAGGTGAACAAATACATCGCCGGTTACGTGTGCCTGGCTGTTCTCGAGGTAAGCTTCAATGTCGCGCATTACGGGGTCCATGATCTGGCCTTCATGTAACCAGTTGCCGTAGAATTGTGCCAGCTGGTCTTTCCAGTTAAGCTGCCATTTGGTAAGCACGTGCTTTTCCAGGGCATGGTGTGCTTTTAAGATCACCATGGGAGCAGCAGCTTCAAAACCAACGCGGCCTTTAATACCTATGATGGTATCGCCTACGTGTATATCTCTTCCAACGCCATAGGCACCGGCAATGGTTTGCAGGTACTGAATGGCTTCGCTGGGGTGAGCAAATGATTTATCGTTAACTGTTTTCAGTTCACCTTTTTCAAAGTGGAGTTTTACTTCTTCACTACCTGTTTTGGTAACCTGTGTTGGCCATGCTTCTTCGGGTAACATACCTTTTGAAGAAAGTGTTTCTTTACCGCCAACGCTGGTTCCCCATAAGCCTTTGTTTATTGAATAAACGGCTTTGGCGAAGTTCATGTTAACGCCTTTGCCTTTCAGGTATTCAATTTCTGCTTCGCGGCTCAGCTTCAGATCGCGGATGGGGGTAATGATCTCAACACCGGGAATGAGAATATGGAACACCATATCAAAACGAACCTGGTCGTTACCGGCGCCGGTGCTGCCATGGGCAACTGCATCGGCTTTCAGCTTTTGGGCGTGTTCTGCAATATGCAGGGCCTGGCTCAAACGCTCGGCACTTACACTTAATGGATACGTGTTGTTCTTTAACACGTTTCCGTAAATGAGGTATTTTATAATGCGATCGTAATATCCTTTTATGGCATTAACCGTGGTATGTGTTTTTACACCCAGGTTATAAGCGTGCTCTTCAATTTTTTTCAACTCCTCATCGGTGAAGCCACCGGTATTTACAATAATGCTATGCACTTCGTAACCCTGATCTTCGCTCAGGTATTTAACACAAAATGTAGTGTCTAATCCACCGCTGAAACCGAGTACAACTTTCTTTGCCATCTTCGCAGAAATTGTTTTTAGAAATTAAAAAAGTAGTGAAAAAAGGATTTGATCTTGCCGGCGCCACCGCCAGAAGCGTCTTTGTCTTTGGTATTGCTCTGCGAGTCTTTATCGTCTTTAAAGAAGGGCCTCAGCAATTTCCATTGTTTTATACGTAACATGCGTTCGAAAACGCTTTTCTTTTCTTCGAAGAACTCTTTGGTCTCCTGTGGCTCGTAGTGATCTTTTGGATCGTACAGCATAGCTGTGCACAAACAGTTCTTACGCTCTTTGCTCATGAGTATCTCATAGTTCACACAGCTTTTACAACCAGCCCAAAACGCTTCATCCTGTGTAAGCTCTGAATAAGTTACGGGCTCATAGCCCAGGTCGCTGTTTATTTTCATAACAGCAAGCCCGGTAGTAAGACCGAATATCTTTGAGTCGGGATATGTTAACCGGCTAAGCTCGAATATCTTTTTCTTAATAGCTTTTGCCAAACCGCCTTTGCGGAAGTTAGGCGATACAATGAGGCCCGAGTTGGCCACATATTCGCCATGGCTCCATGTTTCGATATAACAAAAGCCAGCCCAGATGCCATCCTGGTTAAAGGCGATCACCGCTTTGCCTTCACGCATCTTCTGTTGTATATACTCGGGCGAACGTTTTGCTATACCAGTTCCACGGGCTTTCGCGCTCGCGGCCATTTCATCGCATATGATTTGGGCAAAGCTGAGGTGTGATTCGTTAGCTACAATAACCTGAAATTGATGTTGGGTTTCCATTTTTGAAACAAGGCTAAATGTGAAAAATGCAACGGCTTAAAACATTGTGCCCGGGAAATTGGCTTTTTAGAGGAATTGCCATTCCGGTCACTACAATACATGCTGTATGGTAACGTAAGTATCAACGTCGCACCCTTACGGGGATAGGTTGGAAGAAAAAAACTGTACTGAGACGTACAGGAAAAACCCCACGCACTATAGTAATCACGCTTTGCGCGACTACATCAGCGAGTATTATGGTGAGATTTTTTTGCATTTTAGACGGGTATGCTTTTAATTCAATGTTTTTGTCACCGCAAAGAAAAACACTTTTTTAATAATAGTGGGGATTTTTAGTGTAAAATTTTAGCTAATTCCCCAAATTATAATTCCGTGCGGCTCAATTGCAAGCTGCTACCTAACAGTTGTTATAACAACACACTTACTAAAAAGTTCAATTCTGTACTTAAATGATGCGGGTGGGCACCGAGTGAATGGCTGCGCTCATTTCTCTTATCAAAGAAGCATCTTTTTCAATGGCATTGCCAATGACGATCACGTCGGCACCAGCTTTACAATTGCGATAGGCCTTCTCGGGGTCGGTAATGCCGCCACCTATTACTAAAGGCACTTCTATGATCTGTGCTACCTTTTCGATCATGGCTTCGGTAATGGGGCGTTTGGCGCCACTGCCGGCATCCATGAACACGAGTTTCATACCAAGCATTTCACCAGCCATGGCAGTGCACATGGCTATTTCATTCTTATCGGCCGGAATGGGGGCGGCGTTGCTGATATAGGAAACTGTGGTAGGCGCTCCGCCATCAATGACCATGTAACCGGTTGAAATGATCTCGAGCCCGCTTTGCTTTACAAAAGGGGCAGAGATAACATGTTGACCGATCAATAGTTCTGCATTGCGTCCTGAGATCAGGGATAAATAAAGCAATGCATCGGCATATGGAGTTATTTGTGACGGGCTGCCCGGAAACAGGATTACCGGAATGTCACAATTTTTTTTGATCTGTTGTACTACCTCATCGAGCCGGTTGGTAACAACCAGGCTGCCACCAACCAACAAGTAATCAACCCGTGCTTCGGTGGCCAATGCAGTTAACTCATCAATTTTTTCTACCGTAACCTTGTCTGGGTCAATCAGTACTGCAAATGATTTCTGTCCTTTCTCTTTGTGTTGCAGTAGGGATTGATAAATGCGATTCGTCATGCTGGGTTATTGGTGACTACAAAAATGCAAAAACTTTTCCAAAGGGGCCATAAGCGAGGGAAACTTTTACGATATATTGTTTTTCAGAGGCTTATATGCGGGTAAAAAGAGTATCTGTTTGAAGGGAAGTTTTTTGGGCAAAGAGGCCTGCTCGTGAAATGTCAAACGTGAAACGTGAAAGGGTTTCCTAATGTCGGGGCTCGCGCAGTATGCAACCTACCGCACCGGCCGGCAGAAAGGCAGACAGGTTGCAATAAATTTCAGGCGGTTATAAATTAATTATTAGTCTCAATGAACGCGAGTCCTTTCACGTTTGCCGTTTCACGTTTCACGCCCCGAAACTCCCAACCATCCTCACTTTCATTTGTTCTATTATGATATGGTCATACAAAAAATCAACCCCCTTATAGATAGCATTTTTTTTCAAAATAACCTACAAAAAGTAATCAACATTGCACCGTATTCTGTGCAAAAATCAAGTAAAGCACACCCAGCTTGCATCACAGTATTTTCAACATGGCTTTTCCACAGCTGTGCATATTTCCGGGTCGGAAATTTGCCCTCACTTGGATATTTTCGTTCTCACCCTATTCCCTCTACCCTCATTAAATTCACTTGTTAAAAACTTAGCAACCTATGCCCAGCAAAAAGCAATCGAAAGGCTTACAGTTCAATCGCCGCTTCACGCGCGAAGGCGTTTCCGTTTTTGATCTGTTTGAGTATGATTACCGAATGTCTGTGATAAGGAACCCTAGTGGCGAAGTGGTGTTTGAAATGAATAATGTAGAGGTGCCAAAGCACTGGAGTCAGATTGCTACCGACATTCTGGCCCAAAAATACTTCCGCAAGGCAGGCGTTCCCCAACAAGATGGCTCGCTGGGTCGTGAAACTTCTGTGAAACAGGTTGCCCATCGCCTCGCTAATTGCTGGCGCGTATGGGGTGAGAAATATGGCTATTTCGCATCGGCACAAGATGCTGAAATATTTTATGAAGAACTGGTCCATTGCATTCTGAACCAGTCATGTACACCCAATAGCCCCCAATGGTTCAATACCGGTTTGTTCGAAAGCTATGGCATTAAAGGTAAACCCCAGGGGCACTATTATGTTGATGCAGAAGACGGCCAGTTAAAAAGATCAACTTCGGCCTATGAGCGTCCACAACCACATGCCTGTTTTATATTAAGTGTTGAAGATGATTTGGTTAACGATGGTGGTATTATGGACCTGTGGATGCGTGAGGCCCGTATATTCAAATATGGTAGCGGTGTGGGCACCAATTTCTCCCACATCAGAGGTGAGGGTGAAAAGCTAAGCGGTGGCGGTACCTCAAGCGGCCTTATGAGCTTTTTGAAGATCGGCGACCGGGCAGCCGGCGCTATTAAAAGCGGTGGTACTACCCGCCGCGCAGCTAAAATGGTTTGTTTAGATCTCGATCACCCCGAGATCATGGATTTTATAAACTGGAAGGTTGAAGAAGAAAAGAAAGTAGGCGCCCTTATAGCCGCCGGTTACCCCAGCGATTATGAAGGCGAAGCTTACAGAACGGTGAGCGGTCAAAACTCAAACAACTCCATTCGTATTCCCAATGAGTTCTTTGAGAAGCTGGAGAAAAATGAAGAATGGGAGCTGAAGGCAAGAACAGATGGCAGAATAATGAAACGTATTCCCGCCCGTGAAGTATGGAACCAGATTTCTTATGCCGCATGGCGTTGCGCCGACCCCGGTACCCAATACGATACTACCATAAATGAATGGCATACCAGCCCCAAGGGTGGCCGCATCAATGCCAGTAACCCATGTAGTGAATATATGTTCCTCGATAATACGGCCTGTAACCTGGCAAGTGCCAACCTGCGCCGTTTTTATAACGAGGCTACCAATACGTTCGATGTAGAAGGTTTTGAATATGTATGCCGCCTGTGGACGGTTGTACTTGAAGTGAGTGTGCTTATGGCGCAGTTCCCTTCAAAAGAAGTGGCCCAGCTGAGTTACGATTACCGTACACTTGGTTTGGGTTATGCCAACCTGGGCTCCATGTTAATGGTAATGGGTATACCATACGATAGTGAAGAAGCCCGCGGCATTGCAGGCGCCATTACCGCCATCATGACCGGAATTGCTTATAAAACGTCGGCCGAACTGGCTTCTATCTTAGGGCCCTTTGCCCGTTTTGAAGAGAACAGGGAAGATATGCTGCGTGTAATGCGCAACCACCGCCTGGCGGCTTATGATGCAGATGAATATGAAAAGCTGCACATTAAACCACAGGGTATAAAAGCAAAATATAGTCCCGATTACCTGCTGAAAGCTGCTACCAAAGCGTGGGACGAAGCGGTGCAATTAGGTGAGAAATATGGTTACCGCAATGCCCAGGTTACTGTAATAGCGCCAACCGGTACTATTGGTTTGGTAATGGATTGCGATACCACTGGTGTAGAACCCGATTTTGCCCTGGTTAAGTTTAAGAAATTAAGCGGTGGCGGTTACTTTAAGATCATTAACCAGAGCGTACCAACTGCATTAAAGAACCTGGGTTACAATGCCCGCGAAATAGAATCAATTGTTAAGTATGCTGTGGGCGCCGGCACTTTTGTAGGTGCGCCGCACATCAATCATCAAACGCTAAGCGAAAAAGGATTTATTGCCGAAGAGATCAGGAAATTAGATGCAGCTGTAGCTTCTGCATTTGAAATAGGATTCGTATTCAATGTTTACACCCTCGGAGAAGAGTGCCTGCAACGACTGGGATTCAAACCCGAGCAGTACTTTAATTTTGAATGGAGCCTGCTCGAAGCTTTAGGCTTTACCGATGAGCAGGTAGAGGCCGCCAATGACTACATCTGCGGTACCATGACCATCGAGGGCGCTCCATTCTTAAAGGCCGAGCATTTGCCCGTTTTTGACTGTGCCAACAAATGCGGTAAAAAGGGCGTGCGTTACATTCATGCCCATGGCCATATTCGTATGATGGCTGCCGCACAACCTTTCTTAAGTGGTGCTATTTCAAAAACCATTAACCTGCCCAATGAAGCAACGGTAGAAGAAATTGCCGATGCCTACATGATGAGCTGGCAACTGGGTTTAAAAGCCTGCGCTTTATATCGCGATGGCAGCAAGCTAAGCCAGCCGCTCAGCAACAAAAGCGACAAGAAAAAGAAAACGGAAGAAGAGACCAGCCAGCAGCAACCTGCCGCTGAACCACAAGAGTCGAACATTGTTGACCTTGGTAAGCTAACCATTACTGAATTGCTGGACGAAGTACAGAAACGTGTTCAGGCATCGCCCGATACCAAACTGAAACGGGAACTGGCGCGCATTGTAGAACGAAGAACATTACCGGCAAAACGCCGTGGCTTTACGCAGAAAGCCAAAATAAACGGACAGGCATTATTCCTGCGCACCGGTGAGTATGGCGATGGAACGGTAGGCGAGATATTTATTGATATGGCTAAAGAAGGCGCCACCATGCGTAGTATGCTTAACTGTTTTGCCATAGCTATTTCAATTGGTTTACAATATGGCGTTCCACTGGAAGAGTATGTTGAGAAGTTCGTCTTCACCCGCTTTGATCCCGCCGGTATGGTTGACCATCCGAACATCAAGAGCACCACGTCTATCGTTGACTTCATTTTCCGTGCCCTGGCTTATGAGTATTTGGGTAGAACTGACCTGGTACACGTTCTCGACAAGCCCGAAGTAATGAACACAGGCACCGATGACTGGGATGAAATTCCTACTTCACTGGAATATGAAAAAAAAACACCCCCATTGAGTGATGTGCGCATTGTTCCGGCCAAACCGGCGAAGGCGCCCGATACCGAATCTTTAAAACCAGTAAAAGCCACTGTTAAAAAAGCAGAAGCAGGCATAGATGCCATTAATGCAGCAGCTAAGAGCATGCAAAGCGATGCGCCCGCCTGTAATACCTGCGGACATATTACCATCCGCAGCGGAACCTGCTATAAATGCCTTAATTGCGGTAATAGTATGGGCTGTAGTTAATTGATTGTACGTACCCGTTCCAATATCCATCAGTCCTTTTAAGAAGGACCCATTAAACACTAATTTTGGACGGTTATATTTTATAAACTTCAATCCGCTCATTTTTATGGGCGGATTTTTTTGTGCCTATAATTCATGTCAAAGGAACAAACATATCATATTGAGCCTTCAGGCTGTCGCACTTTTGCATTTCTTTATATGATCTATAGTATTAATTCAATTCGGGTATTCGTTTTACCTTTGTAAAACCCAACCGACGATGAAGATTAAAACTCCTTTTATAATACTTGCCATTTGTTTGGCCTTCCTGGCTTCTTCCTGTAACCGGTACATCACGCCTACCGAAGCAGCCAACGGAAAAGCCCGTTGTAACAGAGGTTTGCGATAGAACGGATCATGTCTGTACTTAATTGATGCAGACAGACCGGGACAAATACGATTCTTTATAAAGAACGCCGTGCCAATGGTTTAAATGCCTGAAAATCAATTTATTTCTATTAATGGTAGGCTTATTCAATTGAAAAAAATGTAAATTCTTTTTAATTGCAAGAACTTCTAATTGAAAAAATACTTCATTCTTTTTAATTGAATGTGCATTTGATTGAAACAACTGTACATTTTTTTTAATTGTATGGGCGTCTAATTGAAACAATTGTACATTCTTTTTAATTGTATGTGCTCTCAATTGAAAAAACTCTTCTTTTTTTTTAATTCAAAGAACTTCTAATTGAAAAAATTCCTCATTCTTTTTAATTGAATGTGCATTTGATTGAAAAAACTGTACAATCTTTTTAATTGTATGGGCTCCCAATTGAAAAAACTCTTCTTCTTTTTCAATTGAAATAATTTCCAATTGAAAAAATTCATCATTCTTTTTAATTGGAGGAACCTCCAATTGAACAAACAGTTCCTTTTTTCAATTCAAAAGATTTGTAATTGAATTATTCCCTCTTTTTCAATTAAATCCCGCCCTAAATTCCAACGGACGGGCAATTGATCCTGGAGAATAAAAAATACCCGATCACCCCAAGTGCCAATAAAGTGCCGCTTTAAATGTTTAATAAATTGATATTTAGATAGTTGTTGTAAAATCTTCCTTGTGGATAGCACCACAAAGTGGTATTGTTATCGCCCATTTTCCTAAGTACGTTTGCAAAACGAATATTGCCCTCTGCTCAAGATATATCAGACCGTATTTACTAAACCTTCAAGTATAGCCATTAAGAACAAGTTTTTTGTCCTGAAAACAGTAAAATCCTGTTACACAGGTTGTTTCATGTGCACTGCTGGACAGGGTTCATTAATTTGAACCCTGTTTTTCGTTCTGCCTTAGCTTGGAATCCTTACTTTTACGCCCTTAATTGGGGGAAAACTGAATGACAGTTCAATTTGGTTATGATAAAAAGCAGGTGATACAGGCTTTACGCTATCACTTTTTAATGCGTCGGGAAATTAAAGTCCTGCTGATACTTATAAACGTATTTGCTATTACCTCTGCTATCTTGTTTGCATTGAAGAAGATACAGCCGATCTCATTTCTAATATTTTCCTTTTTGTGGTTTATGCTTATGCTGGTGATCTGGCGTATACTGCCAGGCAGCATTTACCGCAAGTCGCTCACTTTTAAGGACCATTTTATTATGCATTTGCTCGATGAGAATGTGGTGCTGGAGACCGAAAAGGGCTCAAATGGCTGGCCCTGGAAAAAGTTCAGCTACTTTGTTGAAAGCCCTTTCTTTTTTCATTTGTACTTCGACGCACGCTCGTTCTTCCTGGTGCCAAAAGATTCGTTTCAATCCATCACAGATTTGCAGGCAGCCAGGGATCTGTTGAAAGAAAAGATAGGGAAGAATAAATAGAAGTTACCGGTTCCCTGGTGCCAGTTGCCGGGGAATACAGCGGTTAAAGGGAATAGTACCTGGCCGCGCAACGGGTAACCGGAAACCGGCACCTGTAACCTGCAACCTGTAACCTGCAACTGATGTTACCCCGGCTTATACTTACTCTCCTCAAATATTCTTTTCGCATCAGTATTCAACAGCTCATTCAACGAAAGCTCACTGTGCTTCGCCATATATTTCTTCACTATTTGCCAGCCCACAAAAACGCCAATTGCGCCGGGTGAGCGTTCACCCAGTTCGGGTGTGTTGGGCGCTTCTTCCAAATAGCTTTTGATATTTGCGGGCTCTATATTGAACAGCAGGTTATTGGTAAGAAAGAAATTCCAGATCATACCTTCGTTCTCATAACAACCCTTCAACTGCGCCGCGGTATAACCGGTTTTAATAGTGTCTTCGGTATAGGGCAAAAGTTTATCAAGCACAAACAACCGCTTTCCTTTTTCAATCATCAACTCAACCAGGGGTAAACTGCCGTTCTTTTCAGGAGCAATGTCATTGATGATATTCTTCATACAATTTACCGCAATGTAATCGGGTGTAAAACGCCGTGAGATGTAGTCGGGGAAAACCGATTGCCCCATACTGCTACGATACAACGAGTATTTATTGCCCATGTGCAATTGCAGGCCTACTGCCAGCGCATCGCGGGTTATAACATCGCTGAACCCTTCCATGGGGCCAATATAGGTAACCAGCTGTGTGGGTGCTTTATAAGCAGGAAAATAATACTTAACGTACTGCAGGCCTTGTTTTACTTCCTTTTCTATGGTACTGAAATTGCGAAATACAACATCAGCAGAGTCTTTGACAGGTTTATAGTCGCCAATAAATTTCTTCAGCAATGCCTGCTCCTGGGTGCTGGTATCGCTTATGCCGGGCAGTTCCATAATGTTGTACAGGAAGTCGCCAAGGAAATAAGGATATTTTTCCCCAACCTGTTGCAGGGAAGCCATCATGCGATTGGTATCAAGGGCAAAGAAATCCTGCTCGAACCGCTTTACGGTAAGTTCTACCTTAATGTTCGATACATTGGGAGCGTTTTTGTCTTTACAGGAAAATAATCCGGCAACGATCAATAATACCAATCCAGTTCTTTTCATCTGAAGATATTTATTTTAAGGCTGAAGGCCGAACGCTTAACGCTGAACGCGAAGTTTAAGTGTGCTCAGGCTTTCTGCATATTTCGCGAAGATAAGGTTGAAATGCAGGAACTGAGCATGGCCGCCTGCATTGAACGTTAAGCATTTAGCGTTCAGCGTTTTTCGCTTAAATTTGCCTGTATAAAAAAACGGTGTCGTTTTTATTTAAACCCAAAAGCATAAAATGAAAATTGCCATTGCGCAACAGAACTATCATATAGGGAATTTTGAAGATAATACCCGCAAAATAATGGGGGCCATACAGTATGCAAAAAGCCGTAAGGCCGACCTGGTTATTTTTTCAGAACTAAGCATCTGTGGTTACCCGCCCCGCGATTTCCTGGAGTTTGATGATTTTATAAACGAATGCTATAAAGCAATAGAAATAATAACCGAACAGGCCGATACCATTGGGGTTATTATTGGCAGTCCGCAAAGAAACCCATCGAAAGAAGGGAAAGACCTGTTCAATGCCGCCTGGCTGTTGTACGACAAAAAAGTAGTTGGTGTAGCGCATAAAACGCTATTACCGAATTATGATGTGTTTGATGAGTACAGGTATTTTGAACCGGGCTACGAATGGAATGTACTGGAGTTTAAAGGAAAGAAAATTGCGTTAACGGTTTGTGAAGATATCTGGAACCTGGGCGATAATCCATTGTACCGCCAATGCCCCATGGATGTGCTTATAGAACAAAAGCCCGACCTTATGGTCAATATCTCTGCTTCGCCATTCGACTATGATCATGACAAAGACAGGGAAGAGATCGTTCGCGCTAACGTATTGAAATATGGATTGCCTATGTTCTATTGCAATGCCATTGGTTCGCAAACCGAGATCGTATTTGATGGCGGTAGCCTGGTAATGGATGCCAATGGCCAAATAGTGAAGGAGATGAAATATTTTGAAGAGGACTTCGCCATTGTGAACCTCGATGAAATTGAAGTGCAAAAGGCAAAACGCAAACCACTAAAAGCAGTTCCGGAATTTGATAAAGAAATGCGCGTAGGAAAAGTGGAAGATCCTGAAAAGGTAATTGAATACCTTACCAGCGATGAGAATATTGAACAAATAAAAGAAGCGCTTGTACTGGGCATTAGAGACTACTTTAGAAAAATGGGTTTTACCAAAGCCATATTGGGTAGCTCGGGTGGTATTGACAGCGCCGTTACCCAGGCCCTGGCTACAAGAGCATTAGGTCGTGAAAATGTAAGGGCTGTATTAATGCCGTCGCAGTATTCAACCGGGCATTCGGTATCCGATGCCGAACAGCTAAGCAAGAATTTGGGCAACCCCTATGATATTGTTGCCATCAAGAACGTGTACGATTCATTTATGCAAACGCTGCAGCCGGTATTTGGCGATCTGCCATTTGGCCTGGCCGAAGAGAATTTACAAAGCCGTACCCGCGGTAATTTGCTAATGTCTATTTCAAACAAATTCGGTTATATATTGCTGAACACTTCAAACAAAAGCGAGCTAAGCACCGGTTATGGAACTTTGTATGGCGATATGGCCGGCGGTTTAAGTGTATTGGGCGATGTATATAAAATGCAGGTTTATGCGCTGGCCAAATACCTCAATCGCAATGGGGAGATCATTCCTGAGAATATCATTACCAAACCACCATCGGCCGAGCTGCGGCCCGATCAAAAAGATAGTGACAGCTTACCCGATTATGCGGTGCTTGATAAAGTGTTGTATCAATACATAGAAAGAAGAAAAGGCCCTAAAGAATTAATAGCAATGGGTATTGATGAAACATTGGTGCGCCGTGTACTAAAAATGGTGAACAGTAATGAATATAAACGTAACCAGTTTTGTCCCATCATTCGCGTTAGTTGTAAAGCTTTTGGTGTTGGGCGCAGGGTGCCAATTGTAGGTAAGTATTTATCGTAAAGAAATTAAAAAAGGGCGGCCAGGTGATGGTCGCCCTTTTAATGGGTAAAATTCTTTTTATAATACGCGGGTTAAATAGAATGTAACATAACTATCGCCTTCAGTTTGCTTTACCACCAGTTCTTTGCTGGTAAGTTTTATAACAGTCCCTAATATTTCATCAAAATAAACTTCATTATTATAGAGGGTCCAGGTATCTCTATAGCTTCCGCCGTAGGTGCAGGTAGCACCGGCATCAATATAATCAAAAACCATATTGGCATTTAATACGAATTGATCATCAAGTTGGCAGTTATCGTAATAAATGCTGGTAAGGTCTTGTTCTGCCCGTCCGGCTTCTTTTCCTTTAATAACAGTAAGCATATAGGTGCCGGCCAGGTTATCTTTTGTAATAGCCAGGGTTTCATCTTTACTTTTTACACAAGAAGATAATGTGGCAATAGCACATGCAAATAAGATAAAGACCAGGGTTCTTGTAAAGGTATGCGGTTTCATAAGGGTAGATTTTAATTCATAAAAAAGGGCCGGGCAAATAACAGATATTAAAGGAATTTATTGTGTGTGTACAGGGTTTTGCGGGGATTTTAATTTCAAACAAAAAGGCAGGCCCGGTACTGCCAGGCCTGCCTTTTTAACAAAATGACTTTCTATTAATGTTTGAAGATAGTTATGATCTTGGGTTCGATTTGGAAAATGGTCTATTCATATTGGTTGATTTGATTTCATAGGAACAGTTGTGCCAATAACCAGGCTTTTATTATTTTATTGTAAGGTGATTCCTCGATTTTATCAACAGAAAAAATTAAGAAAGCCTAAATAAAAAAGTCCTTCCCAATACAGGGAAAGACTTTTTTATATGTGGGTGTTACAATTAGTGTAATTAATGTTTCAGATCGAGAACAATGGTAAATGTGCCAAAGATGGGGTAGGTAACATCTTTAATTACCCGCAACCGCGAGGTAGTAATTTCTCCTACTTTAAAATCGCCGCTAACGTCGGTGCCGAAAATTTGATTGGGTGTGTACAGTATGGTGCCGTTTTCTTTAAAATACCAGGTAAAAGGTGTTTTTTGAGGATCGCTGGAGTTACATTTTGAGGGCCCCTCATCCAAAGTACCGGTACTATCACTTTTGAACAAAATGGTATTATCCTTATCACATGCTTCAACTGTAAAACCGGTCAATGGCTGATCTGGTTTGCCATCCTTGTTGGTGTCGATGCCTACAGTATCATATTTCCATGATGAGCTGGTTACAAATTGAATTCTTTCTTTGGTAACATCTTTATCATCATCATCTTTTTTACAACCATAAATGATGGAACCAATGGCGAGTGCTGTTAATGCATACTTTTTCATCTGAACAATTTTTGTTTAAGCCCGTGAGTATGGGCAGGGTTAATAAGTTAGCTGTATAGTAGGCAAATATTATTCCTTTTCCGTTGCCTGGGGCATGAAATATGGTGGGTGTAGCCGCATAACTAATAAATTGCCAGTTTATTGTATGTGGTAAAACATGTTTATTTTTATTGTTTTTAGTGTGGTTTTAACAAGTTGGCAAGCCCTTTGCAAATGCATTCACGTATTTTCATAACTGATTATCAATCATTCATACTAAACCCCGTATATGCTATTAACAGCAGATGATATCCGGCAGCTCAATGACAAAATACAGTACCAGAGCGCTTTTATCGACCGGCTCCGCGACGAAACAGCCAGGGTTATTATAGGACAGCACCATATGCTCGACAGGCTTTTAATAGGTTTATTAAGCAATGGGCACGTTTTGCTGGAAGGGGTTCCTGGTTTGGCTAAAACACTTACCATTAAATCGCTGGCGCAGGCGGTTCATGCAAAATTCAGCCGTATACAATTTACGCCCGACCTGTTACCGGCCGACGTAATTGGTACAATGATCTATAATCAGCAAAAAAATGAATTTATAGTTCGCAAAGGGCCCATTTTCGCCAATTTCGTGTTGGCCGATGAAATAAACCGCGCCCCGGCAAAGGTGCAAAGCGCCCTGCTGGAAGCTATGCAGGAACGGCAGGTGACCATTGGCGACACCACTCATAAACTGGATGAGCCCTTCCTTGTACTGGCTACACAAAACCCGCTTGAGCAGGAAGGTACCTACCCGCTGCCCGAAGCGCAGCAAGACCGGTTTATTATGAAAGTGATCGTTGACTATCCTACCAAACAGGAAGAACAGATCATTATTCGCCAGAATGTACTGGGCGAAAAAGGCCCGCAAATAAGCCAGGTAGTGAGCATGGAGGAGTTAACACAAGCTAAAAATCTTACCCGTCAGATATACATGGACGAAAAAGTCGAGAATTACATCCTCGATATTGTATTCGCCACCCGTTTTCCCGACAATTACAAACTGGAAAAATTAAAGCCATTGATCGCCTATGGCGGTTCGCCCCGCGCCAGTATTAACCTGGCCCTGGCCGCCAAAGCGCATGCCTTTTTAAATAAACGTGGTTTTGTTATTCCGGAGGATGTACGCAGTATTTCAAAAGATGTGTTACGCCACCGTATTGGCTTAACTTACGAAGCAGAGGCGGAGAATGTTAATGTCGAGAATATCATAGACGACGTACTTCGCGTAATTCAAGTACCTTAATACAAATAGGCAATAAGCAATAGACAATTAATTGCTCTTGCCAATTGCCCACTGTCAATTGCCAATTGATTTATGTTAACGACGGCGGAAATAATAAAAAAAGTTCGCGAGCTGGAAATTAAAAGCAAAAAGATCACCCGGCATTTATTTACGGGTGAGTATCACAGTGCTTTTAAAGGCCGGGGTATGTTATTTAAAGAAGTTCGCGAATACCAGGCGGGTGACGATATCAGGTTTATCGATTGGAACGTATCGGCCCGCTTTAATCATCCGTTCAGTAAAGTATTTGAAGAAGAACGCGAATTGTCGGTAATGCTGATGGTTGATGTAAGCGCCAGTTCATTATTTGGTACCACCCAGTCCCGTAAAAAAGATTTGATAACCGAAGTGGCGGCCGTGCTGGCATTTTCGGCTATCAGTAATAATGATAAAATAGGTGTACTGTTCTTTAGTGATGTTATAGAGAAGTATATTCCACCAAAGAAAGGAAGAGACCATGGCTTGTATATCGTTCGCGAACTGTTAACAGCCGAACCTAAAAAGAAGGGCACCCGCATTGGACAGGCTTTGCAACGATTGAATAATACAATCAGGCAAACCAGCATTGTTTTTCTGCTAAGTGATTTTCTTGATAATGATTTCGAAGATGGATTGAAAGTGGCAGGTAAAAAACATGATGTAATAGGTATGAAGGTATACGATAAAATGGATATGCAGTTGCCCGATGCCGGCCTTATGGAAGTTGAAGATTCAGAAACCGGTGCGCGCAGCTGGATAGATACAAGTGATTTTCTTGTAAGGCAACAGCATGAAGCCGCTTTTTTTAATCATACAAACTATTGTAAAAATATTTTTACGCGGGCAGGTTGCGACCTCCTGCATTTGCGCACCGGCGAAGATTATGTAAAAGTGTTACAGAAGTTCTTTGTTGGGCGTAACCGGTAATTATGAAAAACCCTATTCTCTATATTATCCTCATTGGTTGTTTAATAGCCAGCCCTGTTGTAATGCATGGCCAGGTGCTTGCCAAAGCATCGGTAAGCCGCGATCAGATATTAATTGGCGAACCCATTACATTAACCTTTGAAGTACGTATTCCCATGGGCCAGGCAGTTACCTGGTTCAATCTTGATAGTATTCCCCGTTTTGAATTTATTGAAAAAGGAAAGGTTGATACCTCCGATAACATCGATGGAAAGCAATATCACCAGGAGCTTACCATCACCAGCTTCGATTCGGGCACCGTGGTAATTCCTCCATTGGTATTAAAGGTGGCGGGGCAAGCCTATGTTACCGATTCTATTCCCATTGAAGTGAGTTACGCCAAACTGGATATTTCAAAGGATTATCGCGATATAAAAGAAATTGAAGAGGTGCCAAAGCCTGCCTGGATGGCCTGGATACCCTGGATTATTGGGGTGGTGACCTTAGTAGCCGCCGGCATTATAGTTTACCTGTTGCGAAAACCAAAGAAACCGGCGCCTGTGCCACAACCGGTTCAACCCAAACTAGGCCCTTACGAGGAAGCCCTGCAGGCGTTGGAAGAGTTGCGAAAACTGGGCTTACAAAATGGAGACGTAAAAACGTATTATAGCCGCCTCAACGATATTCTGCGGGTGTTTATGTTCCGCAAATTGAAAGTGGCTACGTTGGAGAAAACGAATGCAGAACTGACTATGCAACTGCGTTCGGTGCCTATGGATAAAGAAAGCTTCAATCAGCTGGTACAGGCATTACAGGTGGTAGATTTTGTGAAGTTTGCCAAATATCAGCCTGCTGAAAGTGATACTGAAAAGAATTTCGCCGTAATTCAATCGGCTATCAAAACACTAAATAATATTTCCTGACCCTTGCTGTACAATTGGTTTGAACATATAACATTTGCGTATTCTGAAGTATTCGGATTGTTTGTATTTATACCGGTATTGCTTTACTGGTATTTCAATAAATACAACAAGCAACAGGGTACCGTAAAAGTATCTTCCCTGATGGTATACCGCAAAAGCAATTCCTGGAAAAGCACATTCAGGCATGCACCATTCATATTGCGGTTACTGGCCGTTAGTTGTATTATAATTGCTATGGCCCGGCCGCAAACCCGTAACGATGAAGAA
The DNA here is from genome assembly GCA_024809215.1 of Niastella sp. OAS944. Lineage (GTDB taxonomy): Bacteria > Bacteroidota > Bacteroidia > Chitinophagales > Chitinophagaceae > Niastella. The sequence continues at coordinate 184,163 of JANUBW010000007.1, forward strand.
CTGAAGAACGGGCAGGGGATAGATATCATTCTTTGTATGGATGTGAGCGGTAGTATGCTGGCGCAGGACTTTTTGCCCGATCGCCTTGAAGCATCGAAGCAAATGGCGGCTGCGTTTGTAGATATGCGCCCCACCGATCGTATAGGAGTAGTTATTTTTTCTGGGGAAAGTTTTACCCTGGTGCCTTTAACAACCGATAAAGCGGTACTGAAAACCCAGATCTTCAATATTCAACGCGGCCTGTTAGAAGATGGTACTGCCATTGGTGATGGATTAGGGGTGAGTGTTGACCGCCTGAAGGGTGTTAAAACCAAATCGAAAGTGATCATCCTGCTTACCGATGGGGAAGACCAGGGTGGCCGTATTGACCCATTGGCAGGTAAAGAGCTGGCCAAAGCCTATGGCGTTCGGGTGTATACCATTGGCGTAGGTTCCGAAGGCTATGCGCCGGTGCCTGTGCCCGGTGAAGGCGGTACAGTTACCACCAGGCAGCAAAAAGTGAATATTGATGAAAAGCTGCTGCGGATGATTGCTACCGAAACCGGCGGTTTGTATTACAGGGCCAGGGATAATGAGAGTTTGAAAAGGATCTATACTGAAATTGATAAACTCGAAAAATCACGAATAGAAGTTACTTCGTTAAAACGCTATACCGAAAGGTTCTTTCCCTTTGCTTTCGCCGCAGCCGTATTAATGCTGCTGGAAATATTTTTACGCTATACTTTATTCAGAAAGTTCCCGTAATACGCTATTAATTTCCATTACCGTACTTTTATGCTCCAATGAAAGCAATAGTTTACCGGTCAACCGGCAGTTGGTACAATATTAAAACGGAAACGGGCAAGGCTATGAGTGCCCGCATAAAAGGGGTGTTAAAGATAGATGGCATTACCTCAACCAATCCCATTGCGGTAGGCGATGAGGTGGTGATTGAAATAGAAAGCGAATCGGCTAATACGGCCATGATCACTGAAATTCTTCCCCGGCGCAATTATATTAACCGGCAATCGCCTTCGCATAAAAAGCAACATCATATTGTTGCGTCCAATCTCGATCAGTCGTTGCTGTTTGCCACACTTAAAGATCCAAAAACTTCACAGGGGTTTATTGATAGGTTCCTGGTAACCTGTGAGGCCTATCATGTGCCGGCCATTGTTGTTTTTAATAAAGCCGATCTGTATAAGAACAAAGAGCAGGAAAAATATGCGGCTTTAAAAGATATGTATGCTGCTATTGGTTACCGTACGGTGTTAATGTCGGTAAAGACCAATGAAGGCGTTGATGAAGTGAAAGAAGCATTGCAGGGGAAGATCACCTTGCTAAGCGGCCATTCGGGTGTGGGTAAATCATCTTTCATCAATAGCATATTTCCCGAGCTGCAGTTAAAAACGCAGGACGTGAGCGGGTGGAGCGGTAAAGGTTTGCACACCACTACATTTGCTGAAATGTTCGACCTGCCCCTGGCTACAGGCGGCAAAGTGATTGATACCCCGGGAATGCGGGAGTTTGGTTTGGTTGATATCACACGGCAGGAGCTATCGCATTATTTCCCTGAAATGGCCAGGCTTATTACCGAGTGCCAGTTCAATAATTGTTTGCATATAAATGAACCGGGCTGCGCTGTAAAGAATGCGGTAGCCGAGGGAAATATAAATGAAGAACGTTTCATCAGTTACTACAATATTCTTGAGTCAATAGACGAACGAACTTATTAAATAAAGTAAGAGGATATTGGAGAGAGGAATCGGCATTTACACGAGATACCGCCTGCTTTTATTGACAAGCAATTTGCTTTCAAGAAATTGGGCAACTTCTATAACCGCATCATTGTCTTTGCGGGCTGCTTCCTTGAATTTGTGCGGGTAAATGGAAATTCCTGTGTAAATGTTGTAGTACAACGTAAGCATGTGGCCTCTGTACGTGAAGTTCCACGTAAGGGTGTCAAAATCGTCCTGTTTGTTTGTAAAACGGATCTTAAGATCGTCAAGAAGAATGTTGGCCACTTCGTAAAAGCGTTTCAGCCCACAGTCATCATCAATGATCGCCTCGGTACAGCCAAAGTCTGTGCGTAGTGTCAAGCTCATAAAGTACGGTTTGGGTATTATAAATACAGTTGAAACGGGTTCAACCGGAATAGCTGGAGCTTACTTTGGCTTTTCTTAGGACCTGGGATCTACGATCTGAATTTTCTGGCTTTCGGAACTTTTTCACCCGCTAATATGCGTTCTGCACCCACATTTTTTCCATTACTGGGGCAACCGTACCTTGTGCACGAGCTTGCACCCAGAATATAAGTTCCCAAAACTGCAAAAAACAAGAAATTTCTGATCGTTTTCATATACTACTTTTCAAAGGATAAACGCCCTTAAAACTAGAAATATTATATCATAATTGCAATAGGTAAAATCAATTATTCGGTTACCTGATCACGAAACCAATCTGCATATTTTATGTAATTGTTGGCTATGCGGTTTATTTCACCGTGAATTTGGTCAACTGCTATGTCTTTCACCCGTTTAGCAGGTACTCCTGCAAAAATGGTACCCGGGGGAACAATGGTTTCTTCGAGCACTACAGCGCCTGCGGCAATAATAGAATTGCTGCCAATTTGGGCCCGGTCCATAATAATGGCGCCCATGCCTACCAGTACGTTATCGTCGATGGTACAGCCGTGGATGATGGCGTTATGTCCTACCGATACATTATTGCCAATAATAGTTTGGGTGCGTTTATAGGTGCAGTGAATAACAGCCCCATCCTGAATATTTACTTTATTTCCCATGCGTATGCTGTTTACATCGCCCCGCACAACGGCATTGAACCAAATGCTGCAATCATCGCCCATAACTACATCGCCAACGATGGTGGCATTGGGGGCAATAAAGCAGTTACTTCCAAACTTGGGGTAAACCCCTTCAACGTGTAAGATTACTGGCATGGCTGTTATAGTTTATGGTTTGTTGATAATGAGATCCTCATCTTTAGCAAATATCTGAAATTGTTAGCAGTTACCGGTTACCAGGTTCCAGTTTCCGGGTCCTTAAAATTTTCAGCACCCTGCAATTAGTCGGGTTTTCCGCACTGGTAACCGGTAACCGGAAACCGGTACCTTTGCGCAGACTATGAACAAACGCGAACTATTTCTTCGTCATGTGGCCCAAACTTCACCGGCCCCACTGGCAATTGATATTGTAAAGGCAAAAGGGAGCGTGCTCCGCGATGCCAACGGTAAAAAGTACCTCGATCTTATTGCCGGTATTAGTGTGTGCAATGTAGGGCACCGCCACCCCAAAGTGGTAAAAGCCATAAAAAAACAGGTTGACGATTATATGCACCTGCTGGTTTATGGCGAAATGGTTGAAACGCCCCAGGTGCAATACGCCAAATGGCTGAACGATCACCTGCCGGCTTCCCTCAACTCGGTTTATTTTACCAATTCAGGTGCCGAGGCTACCGAAGGGGCTATGAAACTGGCCAAACGTGTTACCAACCGTACCCAGATAATAGCCTTTAACAAAAGTTACCATGGCAGTACCCAGGGGGCTTTGAGTATTATGGGCGATGAGTACTGGCGCAATGCCTTCCGTCCCCTGCTGCCCGATGTGCTGCACCTCGAGTACGACTCCTTCAATTCGTTGCAGGAAATTACCGCACAAACGGCTTGTGTAATAGCCGAAACCATTCAGGCAGAACGGGGCGTGGTGACGCCTTCGGCCCAATGGATGAAAGCCCTGCGCGATAAATGTACCGAAACCGGCACCTTACTGATACTCGATGAAATTCAAACAGGTTTTGGGCGCACCGGTTCCCTGTGGGGCTTTGAACAATTTAATATAGTGCCCGATATTGTGCTAATGGGTAAAGCTCTTGGTGGCGGCATGCCGCTGGGCGCTTTTATAGCCGACCAAAAAATAATGCAGGTACTTACAGAAAACCCTGTGCTGGGTCATATTACCACCTTTGGCGGCCACCCCGTTTGTTGTGCTGCCGGACTGGCTGCCGCTAAAGTACTTGTGAAAGAAAACATCATTGACCAGGTACAATCCAAAGCCGCTCTGTTCAGGGAAATGCTGCAACATCCACTGATAAAGGCAGTACGGGCCAATGGGCTGCTAATTGCCCTTGAATTTGAAAGCTTTGAGATCAATAAAAAAATAATAGATGGCTGCCTCGAACGGGGATTGCTTACCGACTGGTTCCTTTTTGCGCCCGAATGTATGCGTATTGCACCACCGCTTACCGTTACTGAAAAGGAGATAAAGAAGGCGGTAAAAACTATTTTAGAGGTGCTTGATTCGGTACAGGGACTTTTGCCATAAAAATTGGCCGTTGCATGTTACAAGTTACAGGTTGCAGGGAGCGACGGGTAACCATTTGTATTTCCCCTGTAACCTGAAACCTGTAATCTGTAACTCTTGTATTACCCGGTAACTGATTGTTAATAAGCCAATAATTAAGGTGATATCAGTTATATACCATTAAATTTGCGCCAATTAACCATTATTTACTCACTTCAAAAATAGGCTATGCGTAAAATTGATCTTATTCCATTTTTGATCCTGGGTTTGGTAGCTTGTAACGATAGTGCCAATACAGAAGGAACAAAAGCTGATACTGCTGCAACTGTTACTACAGTAGATACTACTGCCAGCGAGCACCACCACATGGTTGATTCTGCAACTGCTGTTACTCCATTGCCAACCATTCCCGATGGCGCTAAAGTATTCTTCGTAAATCTGAAGAATGGACAGAAAATTAAATCACCATTCAAGGTTCAAATGGGTGTATCGGGTATTGCACTGGATTCTGCCGGCATCATTAGGCCAGCTTCTGGTCACCACCACCTGCTGATCGATGCTGGTGATTCACTCACTGCTGGTACTGTAGTGCCTAAAGATTCAACTCACCTGCATTTTGGTAATGCACAAAAAGAAGCAGAAGTGAAGTTAACACCTGGTGAACACAAACTTACATTGCAGTATGCCGATGGCATTCACCGTTCATATGGCGGTAAGTTAGCTAAATCGGTTACGGTTACTGTACAGTAATAGTTTTCAACCGGAATAAATGAATTGGGCAGGTATCTGAAAAGGTGCCTGCTTTTTTATTTTAGGCGGGTAAGTACAGGATAGTTGTGCAATCGATTGAGTAAACAAAAGCACACCATTAAAGTGTCTTATTTACACAAAAAGAGGCTGAAAATTGGTCGTTTAGGATGACTTATTTGTTAAAATACCGCTACTCGTCTAAAAAATTATTTATTTAAAAACCATTACAATATTTTTGATGAAGTTAAACAAGGTCTATGCAATAGCTTTGAGGGCATGACCTGCGGGGCGATTTTCCAGTCGCCCCTTTCTTTTTATCTCCCTTCTTTAGCCAATTACTTAAGTTTTGTTAAGCAGATCTGCTTTTCGCTTGACCCAAATCAACTTACATAAGATATTTTTATTACTGTTTGGTTCAACTGTATCACTCGGTTGTTTTAATTAGTGATAGTCGGTTAGAAATCTGAACTGAAATCACCCCTGAATTTCACAAGGCATATAACAGATTATCATAGTTCTTTTTCTTTGTGAAGTATCGCAAATTACACTTTACCAGGAGCCAGTTCTCTGGCACCTGTTTTTTCTTTTACTTCACGGCATATAGGCATAAAAAAACTTCGCCAGGTAAAACCGTAGCGAAGTCTATAAATTGAAGGTGAATTATTGATCATTCACCATTGATAACCTACCATTAGAACTGTAGTCTAAAACTTCCAAACACGCCCCACCGTTGTGATGCGGCTTCGGGCAATGGTTGTGGTAATACCCTCCATACAAAATCAAACCGCAACACCTTAAGGATGTTATCTACACCAGTCCCTACTTCCATATATGTTTTTCCATCGAGCGATTCAAACACATAAGTAGAGCCGGCAGGCATATTCAATGCTCTGTTCTCTTCACGCAGGCTGCCCCACAATCCTTTTACCGTATAGAATTGACGCCATTTAAGCCGCCGTGTAAAAGGTGTGAACCTAAAAATTCCCGAACCAATATTATGTTCAAAATTGAACCCCGCATATTTATCGTGCAAATATTGCCAGCGGTTCATTAAACTATATGCATACTTGTTATAGTAATAGATCTCATTACCGGGCGCTACATCAAGCAACATAAAGGGCAGTGTGCCAAACGTTTTACCACCAAATACATTGTAATAAACCGAACCGTACGGCGATATTTTCATATAGTCTGAAATGCTACCGCTTAATTTGCTGTATTCGTAATGGCTATCGAACGCACCCTTTATACCCCGGGTATACTTGATAGTGGTAATGGGATAGGGGCTGCCCATGCTATAACGCAGGAACGACCCTTCAATGAATTTTTCGAGGTAAGCAAAGCGCAACTGTACCGAAGCTTCAAATGTATTTAACGGTGAAGTGGCGCCATTGCCATCGGTGAAGATCTCTTTTTCGGGTAGGTTCAACAAGGGGTTGTACAGTTTACGTACACCGCTCATAGTTACTGAAAAACCTGAATGCCATTCTTTGAAAAAATCAAGCTGCATCAGTTCCGTTTTCAGGAACTTAATTGGAACACCATTTTTTCTTACCGCAAGGGCGAAGATGTTATCCTGACTTACCTCCTCCAAATAGTTCTGTCCGTAATCGATGTCTTTCGAATACTTGGCAAAAATGTAGGAGCGTGGGTTCTTGTTGAACAAATACATGGCATCGGCCTCGTATTTGAACTGTTGATCGGTAGTACCATATGCTAAATAACCATGCAGGTGAAGCTTTTTACTAAAGCCCTTATTGGTACCCAAATCCCAGCGAAAGCGCCAGCCTTCGAGTACGTTTTGAAAGATCCAGTTGTACCAGGGCCCTATCTCCAAATTGCCTATATCGAGATAACCGGTTGCCAAAAAGTTCACAGTTTTTATTGCCCGCTGAAATGCCGGCATCTTTAACAGGGTATCAATGGTTTGGTATAATTTCTTTTCTGTGACGGTTAGGTCTTCATGGCGGTTTTGTACCCAAAAGGAGTCGGGCGCATTATTGGCATGGGGCGGAAAAATAGTTTCTTCAAGGATCTTGTTCTTGGCCAGCTCATTTACTACCGAAGTATCATTTACTACAACATCTTTATAAGTAGTGGTCTTACGACCAATAGCAGCCAATGCCTTTTCGCCCGAAAACAGTGCCAGGTCAACTACGAATTTATCTCTTGTAAGAAACCATGTACTATCATTCAATAAGCTGAATTCCTGAATAAGGCTCAGCTTGTTCACATAGTTTACGTTGGCTTCTTTACCCAGACGCAGGTTCATTTTTTGAATGGCAAAGGTGGTGTCGTGCACCCAGCAATCGCCCTCAAAGGTGTTTGAACCTTTGTGTTTTGGTATAAAGAAGAAGTGAATAAGACGGCGACCATTTACAAATTGCGAATCCAATACTTTATAATTGTAAAAGTTATCGCCGTTATCGCTAATGGGGCTTACGAATTGTTTATCGAAGACCGGAATGAAGTTGGCGTAAAAATTTACGTTCTGGTCAATACCACCCAATAATTTTGAAACGCTTTCATTGTTCACTCCCATTGTTTTGGTGCCTTTAAATACTTCGCGGCGGCGCAGGGGCGATTTCTGAAAGTAATAATCTGAAAGCGCTTCGGTAATGTAAACGGGCAGGTAAGGAACTCCTTCTTCCGTTGTATCAATATTGTTCAGCACAAAGTTGAACTTCTTGATAAAGGGCAGGTTCTCCCATTTTTCTTTTTTGATGTTCTTAAGGTCAACTTCCAGTTTGTTGTACAGTTCGTAAGAGAAGTTGCGAAAGCGGTAACGATCATTTTGCGGTTTGTGTTTTACAATACGTTTCCACATCAGCAAACCGCGGTCGATCTTCTTTTTAACAACAACCGCTTCAAATTTGCCGCGTTCCATCAAAATGCTGATGTCTAAGACATTGTTTTTGGCTCTTGCCAGTACAAAGCTGTCGAATGGGAGTTTAAAATCCTGGTAGCCTACGTAAGAAATGATTAACGTGTCTGTAGGCCACTCATTAAAGCGGAATAAAAATGTTCCTGCTGAGTCGCTGAGCTTACCAGATTTTTGCGATTTAAATTGCATAGAGGCGAATGGAATGCGTTCGTCGCTATGGGCGTCTTTAACAATTCCTTTCAGTATCCTGGTTTGCGCTATTGAGTTTTGGGTCAACAGTATAAGCAGCAGGAGTTTAAATGGTCTAATAGGCATTCTTATAAGGTCGGTTTGATTCTGGGCCAAAAATACAATAACCCATAGAAAAGCATAATGTTAAAAAAGATAAAAGGGAGGCCTGCATCGGTAAAAGCCCTATTGGTTCGGTAGTATTCTTTTCCTGAACCCCTGCATCATAATGTTGTAGCAACATCTTTTACCGGCATATGCAGGCTTTGCATATAGAACGGCAGGCCTTATGCCATGCTTTTATTGTGTTCGTGAATAAAAATATTTTCATGTGAGGGCGCTGCTGCTCCTTTAAATAATAAATACTATTTATATAGCCCGCTTTGGGAGGAATAAAAACAATTAATTTATTGTTTAAGCTCAAAAAGTTTGGAAATCTGAAAAACGCATGCGTACTTTGTTTTACAAAGTGCTTTTTATGGATAGCCAACATCCCCCGCTGGAAACCCTGCAGGATATTAAACGAATTATGGAACGCTCCTCACGCTTTATTTCACTAAGCGGATGGAGTGGTATCAGCGCCGGCATATGTGCCCTGGTGGGCGCCTGGGTGGCGCAAAGCCGCATCAACCAGTACCTGCATGTAAGGCGTGCACATGATTATGACGAGAGCAATAACTATGTATTGCTGATGTTCGACCTGGCACAGATAGCGGCCGTTACTTTCATTGCAGCATTTATTACAGCCTTTATATTTACCTGGTCGCGCAGCCGCCGTAATGGTACACCGTTGTGGGATACTACTGTACAACGCCTGGCCTGGAACACCATTTTACCTATGGTTGTTGGCGGTATAGTCATTCTACATGCCATTAGCATGGGATATTATACCCTGGTATCACCTGGTTGTTTGATCTTTTACGGACTGGCATTGGTAAATGCATCAAAGTACACCTTAGGCGAAATTCGTTATTTGGGGTACGGACAATTAATACTCGGTATTATTAATTTGTGGGTAGTAGGAAGTGGATTGTATTTTTGGGCTGCAGGTTTTGGCGTGTTGCACATTCTCTATGGTGCAATTATGTGGTGGAAGTATGAACGGAAGAGTTAGATAATAAATTACAACATGAAGAACCCGATTGAAAATCTTAATAAAATTTTTGATAGCCGCATTCGCATGGGAGTAATGAGTATCCTTATTGTGAATGAGGAGGTGAGCTTTAATGACCTTAAAAAAATGCTCGATGTTACCGATGGTAACCTGGCATCGCACATGGTTAATCTTGAAGAAAATGGATACGTTAAAGTACATAAAGGATTCATTGGACGAAAAACAAATACAACCTATTCAATTACCCGCGCAGGTGAAAAAGCATTCAAAGACCACATTGAAGCCCTTGAGGCAATGATCAAAGGCATGAAGTAAATTTTTTTTGCCTTTACACTTTGAAATGCAAAGCGCTTTTTATAAATATAACCATTGACATTATATAACTCCACAAACCATACTATGAATAAAGACCTTGTAAAGATCATTCTGGTAACAGCCGGCGCTGTTATGTTTAACCTGGTGTTCTGGAATGAAAAACTGGCCATCAACACCATGCTGTTCGATGCATTTTTATTATCGGCCCTTTTCTATCTGTATCCCCAAGCCCCTAAATATGCAGTGGTGAACTGGCTGTTGCTGGGCCATGTTGTTTGCCTGGCCATGGTTGTAATACACAATACCGACCTGAGTAAAATTGCGTTTACGATTACGCTGTTACTACTGGCTGGTTTTGCTGAATATAAACACCGGTCGGCCTGGTTTGCAGGCGGCTCCATGATATTGAACATTGTAATGGTGGCTGCTTCATTTGTTGAACCCATAAAAATAAATAAAGGCCAGGGTATTAAGCGTAAGGGCATAAGCCGTCTTATTCGCTTTGCTATATTACCCGCCATATTATTGATCGTATTCTTTTTAATTTACCGGGGTGCCAATAATGCATTTTCTGATATAGTAAATAAAATAGGATTTCAGCTGGAAGTTTTCTTTGCTCACTTTTTCGATTTCTTCTCGTTGCAGCGACTCCTGTTTCTGTTATTGGGATTACTTATTACCGGTTCTGTTTTATTAAAAAGTAAACTTGATTTTTTCAGTACCCGTGAAGCGCGCATGCAGGATGGAATGCAGCGGTTCAAAAGGACATTGCGCCAAAAGCGCGAAGGGTTTGTATATAGTTTTGTTGAAAGTATTATGGGCAAAATGGCCAGCGGTATAATGGCCCTTAAGAATGAGAACACTACCGGCATCATTAGTCTGCTTTTATTAAATGCGCTGTTGCTGGCGGTAAATCTTATTGACTTTAATTTTCTGTGGTTACATTTTCAATATGAAGAAGGTAAGCCGGTATACAAAATGGTGCATGAAGGCACTGAGCTGCTGATCATTTCCATAGTGCTGGCCATGATTATTCTGTTGTTCTTCTTTAAAGGCAATCTCAATTTTTACAAACGCAATAAGTGGTTGAAATATGGTGCCTACGCCTGGATCATTCAGAACATAATACTGGTGAGTTCTGTGTTACTGCGCGACTATTACTATATCCTGAAACACGGGTTGGCATACAAGCGCATTGGTGTGTTGGTCTTTTTGCTGATGGTGCTGGTAGGATTGATAACTGTATTCTTAAAGATCTGGGCAAGGAAAACAAATTATTTCCTGTTCAGGGTAAATGCATGGGCCGGCATTGTAGTGCTGGTACTGGCCACAACCGTTCATTGGGATGAGTTCATTGCAGGGTATAATCTTAAGCACAGAGACACCGTTGAGCTGGATGTTCAATTTTTACTTTCTCTTTCAGACAAAACATTGCCTTTGCTCGATACGAATATAGTGGCCCTGCAAAACCGGGCAAATAATGAAACGCCAAAGGCCGATTATGTAGACCCTTCTGTATATAATAACTGGTGTATTGAAAGGTTGAAAATGCGTGAAGCAGAATTTGTGAAAAATCAACGGCAGTTATCGTGGTTGTCGTGGAACTATGCAGATGCCTATACCGAAAAATATTTAAGAAAGAAAGGTCTTATTGCAGCTACCCATTAAACCTTATCAATATGACACCAATTTCTATTGCAGTAAGATTATGGGCGAAAACCGTTGCATTGAATGCTGTTTTTTGGGGTGTGGGCGGAATATGGATTGGCGAGCTCTGGCGGGTGATCTCTGCTATATTCTTTATGGTAGGCGGGTTTATTGTAACGCTGCCCCTGCTGATGGTGATCACGCCACTGGTACAGCTATCAACCTGGTTACCTTATAGTATTTCAGCAAAAATTGGCTGGCTCTCCTTTGGCCTTATGTTAGTGATCATTATTCTTTATTCTGCCACCAGTTTGATCATTGAAGAGAAATTGTTTATTCATGACTCCCCAATTAATACCATGATGGGTTGTACAATAGCCGGGTTACTGGTTGCCGTATTAACAACCCGTAAGTCACTCATGAAATTTCATACAGGTACAGACAATAAGAATCATGTACAAGGCAGCTTATAACGCTTAACTAAATTTTTATGAAAGATATTATAGTACCAAAAGATGAATTGTTTGTAACCGGACTTATATTAATTCTGGTATCGTTCTTCTTTTATTGCGTACCGTTTATGACGTCTGTTTCACCAGACACCGGGGGACTGTTTATGTGCAACTATTTAATAGCTGCTGCATACTTTGTAGTGTTACTCATAACAAAGCGACTGAAAAAAGGCCGGCAAGGGTTAATACCATTTTTCTTCTTTCTTATTTTATTGCTGATAAGCGCTTATTCCCTGAACCGTGAAATGGTAGTGTTTGAAAGTACAGTGCCCTGGTTTGCCTGGTTGCAGATCATACTATGTGCTAACTATATCGCATTCGCTTTCTTTGACCGCATGCCGCTTTGGGTGCAGCATGTTATGACCTTTTTGTTGGGAATTGCAATAGTTGCCTTTGCTTATATCTCCATTTATCTTCTGCCTACCTATATAATAAGCATTATTATATCTTTTGTACTGGGTATTTCAATGCACTCCTTTGTAGGTATCCTGTTTATTATTTATACGCTTGTATTGCTGAAAAAACTGCTAGCCAATAAACAGGCTTTTATGGTGAGTTTTTTAAGTGGGGCCGGAGCATCAGTAATGTTGATCATTGTATTTGTTGTACGATGGACCCTGTTAACCCAGGATATAAATACAAATTATCGGCAGGCTACAGTGCGTGAAAGTGCAGGTTGGCCGGCATGGATCACCATGGCGCAAACCACGCCGCATAACCTGTTTACTGAGAAAATACTTAAAACTGAACTGGTATATAGTACGGGCTGGAATATTGATGAGGCCCTTTGGCGGGTGCCATCGAGAAATTTTGATGAGGAAAAAAAGCACGACCCACTGGTAGTAATTGCAAACCTTTTTTCGGGCAGGGTAAATTTATCGGAAGAAGATAAGATAAAGCTGCTGGAGTCGATGCACGATTCACGGCACCAGGCACAGGAACGTTTATGGTCGGGCGATGATCTGTTCACCGAGCACATTAATACCCTGGTGCGTATATGGCCACAGTTTGGCATCTCTTACACCGAAAAGGTGATCACTGTTTCGAATGTGGCCGCAAAAGGCAGTTGGAGCGGGCGCCAGGAAGAAGGCATTTACACTTTCCATTTGCCCGAAGGTGGGGTGGCAACATCTTTATCATTATGGATAGAAGGTAAAGAATCCAAAAGTATACTAACCACAAAACAAAAAGCCGATTCGGCATACAAACAGATCGTTGGGCGCGAACGGCGCGATCCTTCTGTTTTACACTGGCAGGAAGGAAATACAATATCAGTTCGGGTGTTTCCGGTATTGGCAGGTGAAAGCAGGAAGTTTAAAGTGGGGGTAACCGCACCGCTTACCCGCGAAAGTGGCAGAATGAAATATGAGAATATCTGGTTTGACGGTCCTTCTTTTTCCAATGCAAAAGAAGATATATCATTACAATTTCAGCAAACACCAAAGGATTTTATTTCTCCCACTGTTTTAAAACCAACCAGTCATTTAGGATTTACCCGTTCGGGAAAATACAACCCGTCATGGAACATCGAGCTGGCCGATGAGCCGTTGAGCAGAGAGGCATTTTGTTATGAGGGAAAGCAATATAATGTACGCCCATATCAAAAACAATACGAACCGGCTACATTAAATACAGTGTATCTTGATGTAAACAAATCGTGGTCGAAAGATGAGTTTGATAGCGTTTACAATGCATTAAAAGAACAAAGGGTGTTTGTGTTTACCAACCAACTGGTGCAGGTAACCAGGACAAATAAAGAATCACTTTTTAACAATTTGCATCAATTACAGTTTAGTTTATTTCCGGTTTATTTAATTGAAAATACAAACACATCGTTGCTGGTTAGTAAAAGCAGTGCCGTTTCTCCAAACTTAAAAGACCTGGCCGGCAGCGAGTTTCTTCAACATGTAAAGTCTTCTATGCAAGACGGCAAAAGGCTTAAGTTCTTTAACCTTGGCACCACACTAAGCCCTTATTTAAAAACACTAAAAGAATACAGGGCATTTCAGTATTCGCATGGAATAGCAGGTGATTTGAAAAAACTAATTGCCAGGCAGGAGTTTGTAAAGGACCAGGAAAGCGAAAGCCAGGTTGTTATTGATAATGCCGATATAGCAATTGTGCGCGATAGCTGTACCCAGTCTTCTGCAGCGCCCGATCATTTAATGCGGCTATTCGCTTATAATAATATTATGCGAAAAATGGGTGCCCGGTTTACCGGTGAAGAGAAAGATAATGATGAGCTGGTGGCCGCAGCGCAGCAGGCATACGTGGTTAGTCCTGTGTCGAGTATGGTTGTTTTAGAAACACAGCAGGATTATGAACGATTTAATATCAATGACAGTAAGAACAGCTTAAGCAACGCATCTCAGAAATCGAACGGCGCTGTGCCCGAACCGCATGAATGGGCGTTGATCATTATTGCATGTTTTGTGTTGTTGTATATAAAATTTCGTCCTGTTAAAAAGAATATTGTAAAATGATACAGGCATTACCACTCTCATTTAAAATTGCAACACCCAAACGGATGGCGCTGGGGCTATACCTGCTGTATGCAATAGTTATGTTGTTTGCCTTGAATACCTATATTAAATGGCAGTCGGTAAATATTGTATTAGGAATATTGGCATTGCCATTGGTTACCGTCATTCAGCACGGAAACTACAGGAATATCAGGTATGGCACTCTTGCAGCATTGGTTGCTCTGTTGACAGTATTGCTGCCTCAAAAAACAATGTTGTATTTCTCCGTTGCATTTGCCTGCTTTTTTGTTGCGGAAAACTTTTCAGGCAAAATAAACCTGTTGCCTGTTGGGGTGGTGTGCCTGATGTCGCCGGTAGCGCAGTTTTTTGCTGATGTGTTTAGTGTTCCCATCAGGTTACAATTAACAAACTGGGCTGGTATCATAATGAATTGGGCGCAGGCCGGTATAACGGTGAAGGGAAATGTACTTATAAGTAAGGGCGGTGAATTTTCAGTTGACCCCGCATGTATGGGGTTGAATATGATGGTTACTTCATTGCTGCTACAATTGATAATAATAGCCATGTACCAGCGCAGGTATAAGTTGCAATTGAATTGGTGGCAGGTAATTGGTTTGCTCACCATATCCTTTGTGCTCAATATAGTCAGCAACCTGTTTCGTATAGTATGTTTGGTGTGGTTCAAGATTCTTCCTGGCACCACCATGCATGAGCTGGCCGGAGTATTTTGTTTACTGGTGTATGTAATAATACCCATGGTATTAATAACACAGCTTGCGATAAAGTATAAGGGACAAGCCGCTTCCATAGTACAAAAGAATGAGACCCCGGTTTTATGGAACAGCGTTCTTCGCATTCACCTGGTGCTGTTTGTTATTATTTCCTGGGCTGCTTATAAAGTTGTTTTAAATGACCGGGTTGTAGCAGATGTAACTGCAACAGTAGCTACTGTTGAAGGATATAAAACGGAACGGATAACAGCCGAGATCGTAAAGCTGCAGAACAGTAAGTCGTTGATCTATGTAAAACATATTCCAGGCTTTTTTAGTGCAGACCATCATCCAATGATCTGTTGGAAGGGAAGTGGTTATTCATTTAACCAGGTGCAAATAGAAACGGTTGCAGGAAAAAGAATATATACCGCTTTGTTGGGAAATGGTAATGGGAAACTGTATACCGGCTGGTGGTACGACAACGGCATTGAACAAACCATTGAACAAATGAGCTGGCGTAGAAAAATGTTGCTTGGGGAAAGACCTTTTTCGGTAGTTAACGTGACCGCAGAAGATAAGCAACAGTTGATCAGTGCGATAGACGGTGTGATAAGGGGTAACAGATTAAAGCCTTTGTTGTAGTAAATTTAGCAGAGCAATATAAATTCCGGTTATAAAAAATATGTATATGAAGTCTCAGGGTTTTTCAATACGGGCAAGGCTAAGAAGCTTCCGGTTTGCGATGGCGGGTATTTCTTCATTCTTTTTACGTGAGCATAATGCCTGGTTGCATTTTATGGCAACTATAGCTGTGTTTATACTTGCTGCGTTTACGGGTGTTACCAAAACTGAATTACTGGCGCTGGTATTTGCCGTTGGTTTTGTATGGGTGGCCGAAATGTTTAATACCTGTATAGAGCGGGTAATGGACTTTGTTAGTATTAAGCAGGATACTGAAATAAAATTTATTAAAGACCTGGCTGCGGGAGCTGTTTTAACGGCCGCCATAACCGCCCTGATTGTAGGCCTGGTAGTATTCATTCCTAAATTCTTTTAATAATGAAATTGGCACAAACGAAAGAGGTCAATAAGTCAATAGCCTTAAATCGCTTTACCTTATTCAATAGTGAAATAGACCGTATACTAACCTTATCAATGGGCTTTAGTGTAGTGTTGGTGATGGCACGAATAATGTACACCGGCAAGTTCACTTTTATTTGGTTAATATGGAACCTGGTGCTGGCCTGGATCCCTTATGTAATATCAAGCTGGTTTCAAAAACGCCCCGCTGTTCAGGAACACAGGTTGAAATTTGCTGCCGTTTCATTGATATGGTTACTATTTATTCCCAATTCATTTTATATACTAACCGATCTGTTTCATTTGGGCAAGTTTACCAATGTGCCTAACTGGTTCGATTTGACGTTGATCATTTCATTTGCGTGGAATGGATTGTTACTTGGCGTACTGTCGGTACGGCAAATGGAAAAAATAATGCAACCGCATTTACGTGGTAAGCATGAGTTGCTGTTTATATATCCCATTATGTGGTTAAATGCATTGGGTGTTTACATTGGCCGCTATCCGCGATTCAATAGCTGGGATATTATTACCAATCCTTTTGCTCTTATTGCTTATTTAATAAAACTGATCTGCCATCCAATTCAATGGATGTATGCATGGGGTATGGTGGCTTGTTTTTCAATATTTATGACGTTTGTATACTTAACTATAAAAAGACTAAGCAAAGCAATTCATTAAAACCCAGGCGCTATACCCTTCCAATATAGCGGTTGGTTTATCCACAATACGGCGCTGTGTTCTCATGGCGCCTTTTTCTTTTGAGGTAGGAAGTAAGAAGTAGGATGTAAGAAGTTCACAAATAAAAAAGCCCCGCGGCAGATCGCGAGGCTTTTGAGTATTTTTTTACTGGGGGTTAGAAATCAACACCCATTGCAAAATGTAACATAGGTTTTCCTTTGAAGAAGGTATTCATTTCCCAACCGGCATCGAGGCGAAGGAAGTAACCCAGCAGGGTACTACGGGCGCCGAAACCATAACCACCTACAAAGGGTCCAATACCACCAGCCTTGATCAGGATCTGTGCCGGCTCGCTGCCATAAACCACCTGGGGTCTTGATAGTTTGCTATACGTACCGTTCCATGCTGTACCCAGATCAATGAATTGGAGGAGCTGGAAGTTACGCAGGAAGGCGTTATTGATTGGCTTGTTAAACAGGGTAGCAAACACCGGTAAACGGAATTCACTATTGATAACAACGGCATTATTACCATTGGCAACGTTTTGTGCAAACCCACGCATGTTCACCGCCAGTGACTGAAAGGCATATGAAGGGTCCGTTGGTCTGGGGTCCTGGTTGTATTTGGGGAACATCCAGCCGTCTACACCACCAAGGTAGTAAACGATCTTCTGGCTGCCCCATGAGAAGTCGCCTGCTGCACGGCCAGCCCATATAAAGTTGCGGTAAATAGGGTAGTAGTAACGGCCATCGAAACCGAAATTATAAGTAAAGCGACCTGGCTTAAGGTTACCTTCAGATGGTTTGCTGATCTGCGCATCCAGGTCCATATAGATCTTATAACGCAGGCCGTTCCAGATATTGGTTGCTTTTTGAATGGCATCATCATGCACCCACTCAAGACGGGTAACCGCAAAAGTTTGCTTATTAATATCGGGAACCTTTAATGTAGCTGTATCGAAGTTGGTGCCACGTACAACTACTTTGTCGGTACGTATACCACCCGAAAATCTAAGGCTGCGCACCCTGTCGAAAGGATACTTGATAACTGCCTGGTACAGGTTGGTGTACGACTTTCCTTCAAACAGTTCGGCTGAATTGTTTATGCCCTGTACATTACCTAAATCGGTACGACGGTAATAGATCAATGAGAAGTCGAATCTCTTTTTCAGATAGTCGGCACGGGCATACCATTCGCCACCGCCATCGAACAACGACTGGTTCACCGGAATAAATACCGAAGAGCCCGTGTTACCTATCGAAGCGCCGGTTCCAATACCACCAATCAGCGGTAAACGCATAGCGCCGGTAAAGCGAATGTCTTCAAACAGATCGAAGATAGATGCCTTCAGCATGCCATTAAAGGCGCCGCCGCTTTGCAATACCACAGGTAAGGCACCTGTATAAGGCTGGTAACGGCTTACCAGAATGTCGTTATTAAAACCTCCTGAGAAATTATCAACAGAGAATTTCAGTTTATAATCAAACAGCTTGGCCTTCTTCAGCGTTCCCTCTTCCTCTTCCTGTTTGGGGGCGGTAACTGGTGCAAATACATCGTTCGTTACCGGTTGCTGCTGCGGTTGTGGCTGTGTTTGGGTGCTGTCTTTCTTTTCTTTTTCAAAACCGGTCTCAAATATATCGTTGACCTTATTAGCACTGCTGTCGGCCTTTTTTTGAGCTGCCGGTGTGTTAAACTGTATGGCTGCCCCGCTGGCTGCCTGTTCAGCAATAATTGTTTTGCGGCGGTACTCTGTAGGCCGCGGGTTCAGGTTACGTTTGCGCAGGGTAGCGTCGTCAACCTTAAGTTTATATAAGAATTTCAGATTTCCTTGTTGTCTTACTTCGCTCACCATTCCCTGGTAACCGGCTACTTTGGTTTCAAGCAGAGCGCTTTGGTAATTGGTGATGGGGAATGCGTATGCTGAGTCTTTAGTGACCGAGAAGGTGAATGTTGAATCTGGCTCGGTTTTACCCCAGGCTTTCAGTGTTGAATCAATTTCAGCAGCATCGGGGTTACGAAGCACCTGATCACCTACCAGTACTACTGTATCGAGGCCGGCGCGCTGGGTACTAAAGAAGCCCGCGAAACGGTTACTGATACCGGTTTCATCACTTACAAAGGTGAAGTGGTAGGTGTTGTACTGCATCGGAAAACGTGCATTACCATACTTCATTTTTGTTAGCTGGGTAATTTGTCTGAATTCGCTTTTGTTGTAGTTATCGGCCAGGAATATATTATAGCGTTTTGTTGCTACTCCCGTATCGCCGCCTTTAGTTGTTGCATCTGGCCGGTTCGATGAAAAAACAATACCTGTTTTATTGGGGAAGGCTACAAAGCTTGCGTCCAGGTCGGCATAAGCGTCGTTGGTAACCTGTTCGTATGTGTCTTTTTCAATGTCGTAAATGTAAATGTCGCTCTGGCCATTGCGCACTGCACTCAACAACAGGGTGTTTGAGTTAAGCATAAACTGCATGCTCTGTATTTGTTCAAAGTGCGGTATTTCCTGTTTTATTCGTTTAAAGTGGGCTACCATGTCATAAACGAACAGGTTCACTTTTCCTTCTTTCCAGTAAATACAGGCAAGGCGGGTGCCTTTGCCATCCCAGGCCAGTAATGGGTAGTTGGGGTTTATTTCATTCTCATTGGCACGTACACCGGTTTTTAAAAGCACTTTTTTATCGGTCATATTCTCCCACAATGCCACCCGGTACTGCCCTTTAATGAATTCTACTACTGCATAGTTTTGACTTTTTAGCTGGGGGCTGGGTGTAAAGTGTATAAAGTCTTTATTGTGGGTCACTTCTTCAACAATGGTAGCGGTTCCTTTTGGCATATCGCGGCGTCCTCTCAGGTCCTTTTCATACATCTCCGATCTTTCGAGCATGAAGTCTTTCAGTAACTCTTTGAACTTCTTTTTGGCAATACGCTGCGAGGCGCTGTTGAGGTTACGGTAAACCCGCGACAGGTAGAGGAAGTAGGTGACGTTCTCCTTTTTGTATTTTTCTGCCAGGTAGTACCAGAAAGCATGGCCGGCCAGTAACGGTTTGTCGTAGGCGAGCGCATAAAAGTTCTTGTAATCGCCCGAGAGTAGGGCCAGCTTCAGTTCATTGTCGTATTCGGGGCTCCATTCTTCAGCCACATAATCAACGTACCCGTCTACCAGCCATTTGGGCAAATCGAGCAGGGCCTGGTTGGTCGCAAACTCCCCCAGGTCATCGCCAAACAGAATGTTATCAACCAAAATGCGGGCAATACCCTGGCGGATCTGTTTACGCAACTTGGAATGGTCGCCATCGAAGTATATTACCATTTTGTTATTCACCAACTTGGTAATACCGCCGGTGGTTTGCCAGTCGAGGCTCAAACCTATATTAGATTGTTGTAATTCGTCAAAATGATTATATATAACAATGTTGGCGCGGCGTTGCAGGCCATACTCCACAAACTGCTCAAGGGCGGGCAATTCACTTTCAGCTATTTGCGCAACATAATTGGCAATGGTTTTACCATTTTCATAGAAATAAGTATTGAAATTGGTAGTTTGGTAGTATTGCCATTTAAACTTACGGTACTGCACCCTGTTCTTTCCAAATTCCACAGTATTCACCTGGGCGAATAGTACGGATGGCAGCAACAAGGCAAGTAATAAGGGAAAGGAATAAAATACTTTTGTCTTTGGCTGAATCTGTTGAAATTGCATAGCCTGTCTTTAAATGTTTTAAAGTTAAAACAATCCATAATACCGCGAAAATCAATTATAATAGGTACGAGTATGCTAACAGTTACATCTTTTACATTTAGCCCGGTTCAGGAGAATACGTATGTGGTGCATAATGAGACGGGTGAATGCTGCATCATTGACCCCGGCTGCTATTTCGGCAATGAGCGCAATGAATTAAAAGAATTTATACAAACTTCCGGCCTAACGCCTAAATATTTGTTAAATACCCATTGTCATTTAGACCACGTATTCGGCAACAAATTCGTTCATGATACCTGGAAATTAACCCTTCACCTGCATGAAAAAGAAAAACCTGTTCTGGAATACGCACCCACCTTTAGTTTATCCTGGGGGCTCCCTTTCGATAATTACAAAGGCGACCTTATCTTTTTACGCGAAGGTGATACCCTAGCGTTGGGTAATGATGCATTCCAGGTGCTTTTTACACCAGGGCACTCCCCGGGTCATATTTGTTTTTATTGTCAGGCGCAGCAATTCGTTATTGGCGGCGATGTATTGTTCCGCGAGAGCATTGGCCGTACCGACCTGCCCGGTGGCAATTTCGACACGTTAATTGCCAGCATTCGTAACCAGTTATTTGTATTGCCAAATGAAACGGTAGTGCATCCCGGCCATGGCCCTCAAACTACCATTGGGTATGAAAAAATACATAACCCTTTCCTCAAAGGATAAAAATGGGGCGTTAGCCCAAATGGTATTAAAAGAGCATTAATGTTTGTGTATGGCCGAAACCCTTTATTGGGGTTTTAGGCCAGTATTGGGGGTTCTGTAAAGTAATTTTCCAATAAAGGGCAGGCGCTCAAATTCTTTCCTTTCTACTTTTACAAGAAGCAACGTAAACAAACCTATAAACAACAGCGAAGTGCCGTAATACACAAAGGGAAAATACGCAGCTTCATGATCCATTATTCGGGCAATTGCATACTCATGAAAAATATACATGCCTACACAAATGGCCAGGTAGGTGAGCAGTTTCTTTTTGGCGTAGGGTATTGTATAATACTTCTGACCTAACACATAACTGATCACCATCATGAACGCATAACAAATAAAAGTGGCCCAGGCCGAGCCGGTATACCCAAAATGAGGAATAAATACGATGTTTAAAACCAAGGTAATAATGGCGCCGGCAATGGTAATATAGGCCCCCGTCATATTACGGTTAGTAAGTTTGTACCAAACCGACAGGTTATAATAAATACCAAGGAAAACACTGCCTAAAGCCAGTATGGGAACTATATGAATTCCTTCTGCGTATTCTTTGTATTTTGAAGCTATAAGCAACTGCCAGCCATTGAGGAAAAGGGATATTACCAGGAACATAAAGCAACAGGCAATTACAAAGAATTTCATTACCCGCGCATATACTTTTTGTGCGTCGTCGCTTTTTGATTTATTAAAGAAAAAGGGTTCGGCTGCCAGTTTAAAGATCTGAATGAAGATGGTAATGAGTACTGCCAGTTTGTAGTTGGCGCCAAATATACCCAGGTCTTTTTTGGCCTTTAGTATCTCTGCAGCAGTATCCCCGGCAATCACCTTACGATATACCAGCCTGCTTAGCATTTCATTGATCATTCCCCCAAACCCAACAATTATCAGCGGATAAGAATAAATGATCACTTCTTTCCACATTTGTTTATCAAATACAAAGCGAATAACACTGATCTCTTTATAAAGGAACAACAACGTTGCAATACTGGCCACCAGATTGGCTATAACAAAATAACCTACGTTGATATCCGGGTTATAAATAACTCCTAAAAAACTGGCTTCATGCCTGTCGTGCGCTCCTTTTGCAATGAACAGGAAGAATACCACCAGCAATATATTGATGAGGGCTGAGGCCAGGTTTACAAATGCATATTTACGGGGACGGTCCTCCAGTCTTAATTTGGCGAAGGGAATTACCGCCAGGGTATCAAAGAAGGTTATCCATATCATGAGGGTAACAAAACCAGGTCGATCCTGCAATTCAACAAAATTGGTAATGGGGTCCTTGAATATAAATAGCAGAATAGTAAACAGAATTGTGCTTGCTACGATAGAAACATTCAGGGTATTGTATAGTACCGACTTATCTTTTGTTTGTGCAAAACGAAAGTAACTGGTTTCGAGCCCATAGGTAAATACAATGTTCAAAAAAGGAATTAATGCATAAACCTGGGTTAAGTCGCTGGTGCTTACTGCGTCAAAAAGGCGAAATCCCAACAGGGTAAGACCATAATTTAAAAAGCGGCTTACAATTTTGGGTACGCCATACCACATTGTTTGCCCCGCTAATTTTTTTATACCGCTCAATGAAATTTATTTAATGTTCAAAATTAAGGGTTCAAGCCATAATACTTAACAGCGGTTGGCTGTTTATACCCCCATTAGGATATAAATAACAATAAGAATATTTGCTAAAGTTACAGATTAATGAATGAAGCTATGTAATGTGTTGTATGTTAGTTCTTTATGCGGCGTCTTGCGCATGGCTTGGTGGATATGTTTTTGTATCGCTACTATTGTTATCTTTGTCGCCACATTGTATATTTAAGTTCAAAATCCGATCCCGATGAAAGTATCTTTACCCTTAATGGTCATTGTGACCGTTATCCTTCAAAGTACGTCTGTATTTTCCCAATCTGGCGAAACGACAGTCGATTATCAAAAAGGCGACAGAATAGCCGCTACCATCGAGTTACCTTACTCAGCTTCTGTTGTAGAAGACGCAATCAAAATTTACATGGAGAAAAGAGGCGGTAAAAGCGATCATGTTAAAAGCTTTGACGTATATCGCAATACCCGCCTCGATGAAAACGATGCAGAGATCGTTGACGTTCATTATAAGGTAGATCGTAAGATCCAGAAAGAGCGCGAATCAACAGTGGTGTACCTGCTTCTTGGCCGTCCCGGTGAGAATATTGGTGCACGCACCATCGATGATCGTTTTAAAGTATCCGATTCAAAAGAGCTGTTGAATAGAATGGCTCCTTATATTGATGCGTATAACCTCGATGTGCAGATCAAAAAACAGGAAGAAGTAGTTAAGAAATCTGAGAAGAGATTACTGAACCTGAAAGATGATCAATACGATCTTGAAAAGAAATTGAGAGCATTGCAAGACAAGATCACACAAAACAAGAACGATCAACAAGTGCAAACAGAAGACCTCAACCGTCAAAAAGATGCACTCAATGTTATCCTGAACAAAAAAGAAGTTAGCCAGGGCAGTAAACTAACCAAACAGTAAGTTTAATCGTTAATCTGTTTATAGTTTTACAACGCGGTACACGAAAGTGGCCGCGTTTGTTATTTCGTAATAAATGCGCAGTATTAAATTGAAATAAAAGGCGTCATTTTCAATTTAAAGCCATTTACATTGAAAATGATTCAATTTATATTAAATGTAAATTCATTTACTTTGAAAATAATGAATGTTATTTTCAAAATAACCCCTTCTATATTGAAAATGATAGGTATTACTGTCAATGTAACGCCATTTACATTGAAAATAATAGACGACTTTTTCAAAGTAACGCCTGTACATTGAAACTACAAAGCGCATTTTAAGCTTTTGGCGATTCTCGTTGCCTTTTTGCCTCGTTGCCTTTTACTCAGGTTGTGCAAATCTTTTATCACTGATGAATGATGAATCGGTAAGCGTTTTCAGGAATTCGAGCAGATAGAATTTATCGAAGTTGGTAAGCGGTATCTTATTTTTTAGAAGGGGATCGAGGGTAGGGCCGTTTTGTATGCCGCTGCTATAATGATCGAGCACACTGGTGATAGAGGAAAAGCGCCCATCGTGCCCATAGGGTAATGTAATGGCCACATTGCGCAAACTTGGAACTTTGAATTTTAACGAGTCTTCTTTTTTGTTGGTGATGCGCATTCTGCCGTAATCATTTATGAATGGATCAACCGGTATGCCATTGTTGCGAAAACTATTATCGGTGAATAACGGTTCGGTATGGCAGGTGGCGCATTTCGATTGAAACAAGGTGTATCCGTTTTGTTCTGTTTGGGTAAATGCGGCCTTGCCTTGTTTTACCTTATCGTATTTTGAATTGGCCGATACCATGGAATTCACAAACTGGGTAATGGCAAATAACATTCGCTGGCTGTTGATGGTTTCATCGCCAAAGGCTGCAGTAAACATTCTTTGGTAAACCTCATCGGCTTTCAGTTTATTGATCACATTGGTAATGTCTTCGGCCATTTCATTAGGCGCTGTAAGTGGCGCCAGGGGCTGCACCTCAATATTGTTGATGCCGCCATCCCAATGAAATTCCTTGTTCCAGGCCATATTGAACAGGCCGGGTGCATTGCGCAAAGTGAATTGGTTATTGAATCCATGGCTTAACGGATGATCGAAAGTTGCAAAGGCGGCAAATTGCTGATGGCAGGAGGCGCAGGGGAAATTACCGTCTTTCGACAGGCGGCCATCATAAAATAGTTTCCTGCCCAGTTCAAACCCTTGCTTTGTTAAGGGATTGCCGGTAAAGGAGTATTGCGGGGCTGGGAATCCTGCTGGTATTGGAAAATCGAGCAATTGCGGACCGCTGTTACCATCGCCTGATTTTTTACAGGCATTTACCAGCAGGCATCCCAAAAAAAGCAATAAACAAATTCTTATAGTCCATCTTACAGCCACATATCAATCATTAACTACAATTTCTATTGTATGTTCGAAACAGAATCAATTGTAAACATTTTCCAGTAATTCTCTGCAACCTGTTTTGCCAGTGTGCCCGGACTTGTAACTACCGGGTAGTCGGCAATTTTTATATCCCATGTATTATAGAACCAGTCGTTGGCATCGCAGTTAACGAACATACGGCTTTCACCTCCTGGTTTCAGGTCCAGATTATTTTGAAAAGGGAATATGCATTCTACCTGTTTTACTACATTGTCGGCACCTGCGAAACCGCCGATGTGATACTCAAATTTACCAGCTTGTGACGACTTTGGCGAAGTTCCTTCCAGCTTTGCCATAATGTAACCGGTATTCCAATTCCAAAACATACCATTGGCCGGGTCCAACGCATCGGTTTGGGCGCCACTTACATTTTTGGCGCTATCAACGCCAATGGTAAAGAAAAGGCGGTTATAAACATATGGTTGAACAGATAATTTTATTTCAGTTGAAGCAGAGTCGGCAAAATTAACCAGGTAGTATTTGTCCTGAGCAAGTTTGAACACATGACCCGAATCGGTATTGCTCAATATAAAGTCATGCACATAAAATTTAAACGCTGTGGGCGTGTACTCTTCTTTAAAAGTATTCTTGGTAGGTTTTCCCAAAACAAGCGGAACAGAATCGTATGTGGCAATAGGTAAGAATTTGATGATAAGGTTATAGTCTTTCTCGGGTACTTTGTCGAAATGTAATTCTTTTTGGCAGGAAATTACTACTGTTGTTAACAGCAATACAATGCATAGCTTGGGCAAATTTACACGGTGCAGTTGTTGAGTCAGTTTCATAGCATTCGGTGTTACGCTTACAAATCGCCGGGACGGATCCTTCGCCGGTTTTGTTTGTGTTGTGATTGTTTCTGTTTTGTATCAAGCCGCTTTTCCTTAGATGCTTTAGAAGGTTTGGTGGCGATCCGTTTCTTTTCTTTTTTTAAAGCCTGTTCAAGTAACGTATTCATTTTTTTTACCACCTCTTCCTTGTTCTGCAACTGGCTGCGGTGAATCTGGCTCTTTACTTGCAAAAACCCTTCCGAATTTATTTTTGAAGCTAATTTCTTTTGAACAGTAGCTTTTTGCTCTTCATTTAATATCAATGAGTTAGATATGTGAAAATATCCTTCCACCATTGTCTCTACTTTATTAACGTTCTGACCGCCCTTACCACCACTGCGGGCGGTATTAAATTCTATTTCTTTTGAAACATCTATCTTCATTCTATAAAGATAAAACTAATTTATAGGTACTATGCGGGCGGTAATACAACGAGTAACACAGGCAAATGTTGTTATCAATGATAGTATACGGTCGGCCATTGCAAAGGGTTTGCTTGTTTTGGTCGGAATTGAAGATACAGATACAACGGAAGACATAATTTGGTTAAGCAGCAAGATCGTTAACCTGCGCATTTTTAATGATGCAGATGGAGTAATGAACGAATCGGTTAAAGATCAGGGTGGCGAAATTCTTGTGGTAAGCCAGTTCACCCTGCATGCTTCTACAAAAAAAGGTAATCGCCCATCGTATATAAAAGCATCAAAACCGCCAGTGGCTATTCCGTTATACGAACAGTTTGTGCAGCAATTGCAAACCGATTTGGGCAAACCGGTAGGTACAGGCGAATTTGGCGCCGATATGAAAGTATCGCTGCTGAATGATGGGCCGGTAACGATAATTATTGATACGAAGAATAAAGAATAATCTTAATTTGAAAAATGGAAATAAAAGAAGCTCAGCAACAGGTAGACCACTGGATAAAAACAGTAGGCGTTCGATATTTCAGCGAACTAACAAATATGGCTATTCTTACTGAGGAAGTAGGAGAGCTGGCACGAATAATGGCCCGCAAGTATGGCGATCAATCGTTTAAAGAAAGCGATAAAAATAAAGACCTGGCCGATGAAATGGCCGATGTATTATGGGTACTTATTTGCCTGGCCAACCAAACCGGGGTAGATTTAACCGAAGCCCTGGTGAAGAATTTTGAGAAGAAAAATATCAGGGATGCTAACCGGCATAAGGATAATGAGAAGTTGAAGGGGTGAGTTTTACACGGTGTTAACTTAATTTATTGAAAGGCAGATTGCCGGCAGGGAACTTCTAATTTTGACCCTTGTCATCTTGTTAACCTGTTAACTTATCACCTATATTTGCAGCCTTATGGCAACAGATAACAATAGGTTCCAGGCGATTATTGCGCATTGCAAAGAGTACGGATTTATTTTCCAGTCCAGTGAAATTTATGATGGGCTCAGTGCCGTATATGACTACGGCCAGTGGGGTAGCGAGCTCAAGAAAAATATTCGCGACTATTGGTGGAAGAGCATGACACAAATGCATGAGAACATTGTGGGTATTGATGCGGCCATTTTTATGCATCCTACAACCTGGAAGGCCAGCGGGCACGTTGATAATTTCAGCGATCCCATGATCGATAATAAAGACAGCAAAAAGCGTTACCGCGTTGATCACCTTATTGAAGCAAAGGCCGATGAGCTTGAAAAAGAAGGTAAAAAAGCCGAAGGCGACGCCCTGTTGGCTGAAATGGATAAGTTATTGGCTGCCAATGATTATGAAGGTTTAAAAAAGCTCATTGAAGATACTAAGATCAAATGTAGCGTTAGCGGCACCGGCAACTGGACCGATGTTCGTCAGTTCAACCTGATGTTCAGCACCCAGTTGGGCAGCGTATCGGAAGAAGCCAGCGAAATTTACCTGCGGCCCGAAACTGCCCAGGGTATCTTTGTGAACTTCCTGAACGTGCAAAAAACCGGTCGTATGAAAATACCTTTTGGTATTGCCCAAACCGGTAAGGCTTTCCGTAACGAAATAGTTGCCCGGCAGTTCATTTTCCGCATGCGCGAATTTGAACAAATGGAAATGCAGTTCTTTATTCGTCCCGGCTCACAAAAAGAGTGGTACGAATACTGGAAAGAAGAACGTATGAAATGGCACCTGAGCCTGGGAATTCCCAAAGAGAAGTTTCGCTTTCACGACCACGTTAAGCTTGCTCACTATGCCGATGCGGCCTGCGATATAGAATATGAATTCCCTATCGGTTTTAAAGAACTGGAAGGTATTCACTCCCGTACAGACTTCGATTTGAAAAATCATCAGCTGTATAGTAAAAAGAAAATGCAGTACTTTGATCCGGAGATCAATCAAAACTACATTCCTTATGTAGTGGAAACCTCTGTGGGACTCGATAGAACGTTTATGATGATCATGAGCGAAGCTTATACTGAAGAAGATCTGAGTACCGCCGAAAAGCAGGATAGCCGCGTAGTATTGAAGCTGCCGCCAAAACTGGCGCCTATTAAATTAGCAGTTCTGCCTTTGTTAAAGAAAGATGGCTTACCTGAAGTAGCACGCGAGATCATGAATACCTGCAAATCTTCTTTCAAGTGTTTTTATGAAGAAAAAGACGCTATTGGAAGACGTTATCGTCGTATGGACGCAATTGGTACTCCTTTCTGCGTAACCATTGACCATCAGACCAAAGAAGACGGAACCGTGACCATCAGGCACCGCGATTCAATGCAACAGGAACGTATATCTGCTAGTCAGGTAAGGGAATTTGTTGAGAAACACTTAATTTAAAACTGAATAGATATTCGAATAAATTATATGTTTGTATCGGATATCTACTCTTTTTAATTATACTGAACATTTCTATTTTGTACAGACCTTAAAACAACCTGAGTCAACAACATGGAGGCTAGCCTATGTTATTAATTAAACTAACACTCGACCTATCGGTAGTGATAGGCATTTCGGTTGCCACTTTTTTAATTGGATTTCTTTCCCGAAGCGCCCAATTGAAAAAATACAAGAAACGCGTAGGAGAAGTGGAATGTGACATGATGGCCAATCACGCAGAGATTCTTGAATTACAGAAAGAAAAACTGCAATTGGAGGAAAAATTGAAAGACACATCAAACATTCCGGTTATTCCAATCAACGTAAAAGAAGAAAAGTTACAGGATAAATCAGCCATAAAGAAATAACCCATCCTGTCTGCTAAGAGCACCCCTGTTTTGTTTTTTATCTCCTTTGTCCGGCACTATTTTAACAGAATCCAACCAATATATCCCAAATAATTCTCAGGAAAACATCGACTACTTATCGGTGTAAAGGCTAATTATTTGCTCAGGCGGTTTAACCATACAGCTCCTGATGAATGACTTTGCGGTCGTACCCCAGCGCCTGTATGCGAACTTTTGCCTCATCTATCATATTCTTCCAGCCGCATAAATAAAAATAGGCTGGTTTTAATGAATTGGCATCGGCTGTAACGCTCTGGGGGCGGTTGGAGCGGCAAATTTCTTCATAAATAGCATGTACGTAACCGGTACGTATTAGATGGTCATGGTTTTCGGGAACTTCCCTTGAATAGGTAGGTATATATTGAAAGCTGGTTACTTTTTCTGATAATTCTTTTAGCTCCTGTCCATACAAACCATCGGTTAATTTTCTGCAGCCGAAAATGAGGTAAATATTCTGGTGGTTGATATTATGGTTAAAAATATGATGTGCCATTGACCTAAACGGGGCAATACCCGTACCGGTACAAATAAAGAAAAGATCGCGGTCAATAGGTTCGGGCAGGGTGAATTTACCCAGCGGGCCGCGAAAAGTGAGCGAATCCCCTTCTTTTATTTCATTAAAAAGCCAGGTGGTGCCGGCGCCCCCTTCCAGTAAAACAATTACCAGTTCAAATACATTAGAACCATCGGGCCACGATGCAATGGAGTAGCTGCGCTGCCGCTTGGCTGGCTTGTCAGAAATGGGAAGGTCGAGCGTAACAAATTGACCGGGTTCAAATTCAAACGAACTTACTTCTGGTATTTCTATCCAATACCGCCGGGTATTATTAGTTTCATTAACAATGCGTATCACCTTACCGGTTTGCCAGGGCTGTATCATATGGTTTGCAATTATTAGTAACTGTACTTAAGTTACTCGATTTAAGGCCGCTGGCAAAATTGGATTCCGAAGTCAGAAGCCTAAAGTCAGAGGTCTAAACTCTGTAACCTGCAACCACTTGTATTTCCCGGCAACTGGTATCCGGTAACTGGTAGTCTTTTTGTATTTCCCTGCAACCTGAACCTTGTAACCTGTAAGCCCAAGCCTGCCTGCCAATTGTAGCGAGCCCGAATGGGAGCCTACCTTGTCAACTCGTCAACTTGTTAACTCGTCAACTAACCCGTATCTTTGCGGCGCCGATGAATTTGCAAGTGTTGCTCGACGCATATAAAAATAACCCCCGCCTTTTTCAATTGGCGGACAGGCTTTCTTTTGCCCAACCTCAGGGAATTTATTGTAAGAATCTGAATGGCAGTTCCCCAGCTTTTGTAATAAGTACCATTTTTCAGCACGATGCCTGCAGCCAGCTCAATCACGTAATTGTATGTGAAGACGCCGAAGCGGCAGCCTACATGCATAATTCGCTGGAAAATCTTACCAATGCCCTGAACTTCTTTTTCTTCCCAACCTCATTTAAGAACCGCAAGAATTTCCGGTTGCTCAATTCTTCGCACGTAATGTTGCGAACCGAAGCGCTTACCCGGTTTTCTTCACCCATGGCCGGCAGCAACCGTGTGGGGGCCCTGGTAACTTATCCCGAGGCTTTGTTCGAAAAAGTAGTATTGCCAAAAACACTGGCGGGAAATATCATTTATTTAAAGTCGGGCGACTCAATTGATGTAAATGCCCTGTTGGCGCAATTGGTAGAGTACGGTTTTTCAACAACCGATTTTGTTTACGAGCCGGGGCAGTTTGCTTTGCGGGGCGGCATCCTTGATATTTATTCGTTCGGAAATGAGAAACCCTACCGGGTTGAGCTGTTTGGCAATGATGTTGATTCCATTCGCATTTTCGATCCCGAAACCCAGTTAAGTGAACGGAAATTATTACAGGTAAGCATTATACCCAACGTGGAAACGCAGTTTGATGAAGATGCCAAGATATCCCTGTTTGAGTTTCTACCTGAAAATACGGTTTACTGGTTTCAGGACTGGGAGCTTACCAAAGAAAGACTGTTGACCCAGGAAGAAGACCTGCACCTGTTTATGGAAATGCAGGCCAACAATACAGTGCCCAGGGAAACTGCCGAAGAAGATGATAAAACAATAAAGGTTTCTTTAAAGGTCGATGAATTCATTACCGGCGGTTCACTAAAAAAAGAGCTGGCCAACAGGCACGTTGTAGAGTTTGGCTATTCATCAGGATTTATTACAGATAGCGAGCCCACTAACCATGCACCAATCACCATTGACTTTAATACAAAGAACCAGCCTGCTTTCAATCGCCAGTTCGACCTGCTGATAAAAGATCTGAAACAATGGGAGGCTAAGAAATTCAGCTTGTATTTGTTTGCTGAAAATCCACGCCAGTTAGAACGGTTGAACAGCATTTTCGAAGATTTAAAAGCCGGCATACAGTTCACCCCGGTGCCTACATCAATACACGAAGGGTTTATTGATGAAGACCTGAAAGTGATCTGTTATACCGACCACCAGATATTTCAACGTTATCATAAATACAAGGTAAAGCAGGCCTATAATAAGAACAAGGCCATTACCCTGCGCACCCTGCGCGAATTGCAACCAGGCGATTACGTTACCCATATAGATCATGGGGTAGGCGTATACAGCGGTTTGCAAAAGTTAGAGTCGAACGGCAAATTGCAGGAGGCCGTGCGTATAATTTACAAAGACAGCGACATTCTGTATGTGAACATTAACTCGCTGCATAAAATATCGAAGTATACCGGTAAAGAAGGTAGCATACCCAAGGTAAATAAGCTGGGTAGTGAGGCCTGGAACAAGCTGAAAGAAAAAACCAAGAACAAGGTTAAGGAAATTGCCTTTGATCTTATTACCCTGTATGCCCAGCGTAAAGCCCAGCAAGGTTTTCAGCATGCGCCCGACAACTATATGCAAACCGAGTTGGAAGCTTCATTTATTTATGAAGACACACCCGACCAAAGTAAAGCTACCGGCGATGTAAAGAAGGATATGGAATCGCCCTCACCCATGGACCGCCTGGTATGTGGTGATGTTGGTTTTGGAAAAACGGAGATCGCTATACGGGCTGCATTCAAAAGTTGTTGCGATGGCAAACAGGCCGCTGTACTGGTGCCTACTACCATTTTGGCCTTTCAGCACTATAAAACCTTTAGCGAGCGCTTAAAAGATTTTCCCGTAACAGTTGATTATGTGAACAGGTTTAAATCGGCCAAAGAGAAAAAGGAAACTTTAAAAAAGCTTGAAGAAGGGAAAATTGATATTATCATTGGAACCCATGCCCTGTTAGGGAAGGATGTAAAATATAAAGACCTGGGTATTTTGGTTATTGACGAAGAGCAGAAGTTTGGTGTGGCCCATAAAGAAAAGATCAAGACCCTGCGTACCAATGTAGACTGTTTAACTTTAACGGCAACGCCTATACCCCGAACATTACAGTTCAGTTTAATGGGCGCCCGCGACCTTAGTATTATCAATACGCCGCCCCCAAACAGGCAGCCTATACAAACCGAAGTACAGGTATTTAACCAGGACTTTATTCGCGATTCTATTTATTTTGAAACAGAAAGAGGCGGGCAGGTATTCTTTATTCACAACCGGGTGCAGGGCCTCAGCGAAATGGCCGCACTTATTCAGGGGTTGTGTCCCGACCTAAGTATAGGGTTTGCCCATGGCCAGCTCGAAGGGCATATTTTGGAAGAACGTATTCTCGACTTTATTGATAAAAAGTACGATGTGCTTATTTGTACCAATATTGTCGAAAGCGGCGTAGATATTCCAAACGTAAATACCATCATTATCAACAACGCCCATCACTTTGGTTTAAGTGACCTGCACCAGTTGCGCGGCCGGGTAGGGCGAAGCAATAAAAAGGCTTTCTGTTATTTGCTGGCGCCGCCAATGAGCACCCTGCCACCCGATTCAAGAAAGCGTTTACAAACATTAGAGCAGCATAGTGAGCTGGGCAGTGGCTTCCAGATAGCCATGCGCGACCTGGATATACGTGGTGCCGGTAACCTGCTGGGTGGTGAGCAAAGCGGCTTTATGGCCGAAATTGGTTTTGAAATGTACCAGAAGGTACTGGAAGAAGCCATTAAGGAACTTAAACGAACCAAGTTCCGCGAATTATTTAAGGCAGAAATTTCTAAACAGGAAGACTTTGTACAGGATTGTACCATTGATACCGATTTAGAAATACTGATACCTGATAGTTATGTAGAAAGTATCACCGAGCGGTTGACGTTATACACCCGCCTCGATAATTGTGATAACGAAGAAGAGTTGCAGGCCTTTGCTCTTGAGCTGGCCGACCGCTTTGGTCCTATACCACAACAGGTAGAAGACCTGTTCGATACCGTAAGATGTCGCAGGCTGGCAGTAGAGTTGGGTTTTGAAAAAATGCTGCTGAAAGACGAAACGTTGAAATGTTATTTTATAAACAAGGCCGATTCGCCATACTTTGAATCGCCCATATTCCATAATATACTTACGTTCATACAAACGCAAACCAATAAAGCCCGCTTAAAACAGAACGGTAAATTATTTATGCTGGTGGTTGAAGATATGGGCACCATGCAAAAGATGGTAAGGTTCCTGGCAAAGATGCAGGAATTTGTAACCAGTCAGGAAGCTACAGCATAAGCGCTGTTACTACCGCGATAGCATTAAATCTACATTAGGATTCAATTAAAAAACTTACAGCGCCTTCTCCATGGTGAAGTGGGGGATGGTAACTTCTTCAAACTCCTGGCCGCAAACCCGGTAGCCAAGTTTCTCATAAAAACCTACAGCCGTTTTACGGGCATGCATAGTTATTTTTAGGAAGCCGCGATCGCGGGCAATGTTTTCGGCAAACTGCATAAGGGCGCGGCCAATGCCTTTTCCCTGCAGGTTATTTAATACAGCCATTTGGCGCAGGCGCACCGAGCTGGGGTCTTCTTTTATGAGCATACAGCAGCCCAACATTTTTTCTTCTTCAAAAGCGCCAATTAAGATCTCCTCTTTTTCTTTTTCCAGCTCTTCAGGGGTAAATTGTAGCCCTAATGGCCTGCGTAAAATATCATTACGCAGTTGAACCATTTGCTGGTACTCGCGGGAACCGTGATCTATTATTTTTAAAGCCATGCCTGCTAATTGGGTAGTGCGCTGCAATATAATGATTTACCGTTTATCAGCCCCCATTAAGCCGTTGAAAAATAAACGGGCCTGTAATGCATAAAAAGGATATGTTTACCGTTTAAGGGGCCGGCTGGTGAAACCGGGGGTAGGGCCGGATGGTACTACAAAATCGGTAAATCACAAAATATTAACAAGATTAATTAAAAACCAGCCTTTTATTGTCATTATTCCAAAATCTATATTTTTGCAGCCGTAACTAAACTTTACAAAAATGTCAGACATCGCAACAAGAGTTAAAAAGATCATTGTTGATAAGCTTGGTGTAGAAGAAGCAGAGGTTACCAATGAAGCTTCTTTCACTAATGATTTAGGTGCCGATTCTCTCGACACCGTAGAATTAATAATGGAATTTGAAAAGGAGTTCAATATTTCCATCCCTGATGAACAGGCCGAAACAATTACCACTGTTGGCCAGGCTGTTGCTTACTTAGAAGAGCATGCTAAGTAATTTGAATACTGTAGATCAGGTGCAATAAATTAAATCCGCTTTCGATAGCTGGGCGCATGCTGCGAAAGCGGATTTCCTTACTTAAACTCCCACAGGCAAGAGCTATGCAATTGAAAAGAGTTGTTGTGACCGGAATTGGTGCCCTTACGCCAATCGGCAATAATTTACAAGAATATTGGAACGGACTCATTAATGGAGTATCCGGTGCCGACTTTATTACCCAGTTTGATGCCTCAAAATTCAAAACGCGCTTTGCCTGCGAGTTAAAGAATTTCGACCCGTTGAATTATCTCGACCGTAAGGAAGTAAAGAGGATCGACCGTTTTACCCAAACTGCTATCATTTCAAGTGACCAGGCAGTTGCCGACGCAGGCATTAATAAAGATAATGTCAACGTTGACCGGGTAGGGGTTGTATTCGCCAGCGGTATTGGTGGTTTAATTACCTTTCAGGAAGAAGTTATCAACTTTGCCAAAGGTGATGGAACTCCCCGTTATAATCCATTCTTCATTCCTAAAATGATATTGGATATAGCTGCAGGCCATATTTCCATGCGGCATGGTTTTCGCGGTCCTAACTTTGCGGTGGTAAGTGCTTGTGCCTCTTCTACCAACGCCATCATGGATGCGTTTAACCTCATTAGGCTTAACAAGGCCGATATCATTCTTACCGGTGGCGCCGAAAGCGTTATCAGTGAGGCTGGTGTAGGCGGTTTCAATGCCATGAAAGCCCTGAGCGAACGCAACGATGATCCCAAATCGGCCAGCCGTCCTTATGATAAGGAACGCGATGGCTTTGTAATGGGCGAAGGTTCAGGTGTATTGGTTTTAGAAGAACTGGAACATGCATTAGCCCGTGGCGCAAAAATTTATTGCGAAATAGCTGGTTGCGGTGCTACCGCCGATGCGCACCATATTACAGCTCCACATCCTGAAGGACTGGGCGCTAAAAACGTTATGATGGTAGCTTTGGAAGAAGCCGGTATGAAACCCGAGGATATCGATTACATCAATACCCACGGTACTTCTACCCCCCTTGGCGATATAGCCGAAGTGAAAGCCATCGTTGATGTTTTTGGTGAACATGCTTTCAAATTGAATATAAGCTCAACCAAGTCCATGACGGGGCACTGCCTCGGTGCTGCTGGTGTAGTTGAAGCCATAGCATGTATCCAAAGTGTGATACATGATATAGTTCCACCTACGATCAACCACTTTACCGACGACCCTGAATTGGATGCCCGTCTAAATTTCACCTTTGAAAAAGCCCAGCAGCGACCTGTACGAGCTGCATTAAGTAATACATTTGGGTTTGGAGGGCATAACGCCTGCGTGATAGTGAAAAAATTTCAAGCGTAATAGCTACGCTTTGAGTTGTTGAACTATAGAAATTTGATGGCTGCGGACTCCTGGCCCTATTAATGATTTTTTGGCTTAATGAAAAATTAGTAGATTGACAATTGTGGGAATCCTGGACCGCTTTTTAGGCAAAGAAGAGAATCTTTCTTTTAAAAAGAATCTGCGTAATGTACTGGGTTTTACACCCGGCAAGCTCGCATTATATAAGGCTGCCCTTACCCATAGGTCGGTAAGGGATAGTGCAGATGAAAATAACGAACGGCTCGAATACCTCGGAGATGCAATACTCAGTGGGATCGTAGCCGATTTTCTTTTTAAAAAATATCCCTACAAAGAAGAAGGCTTCCTTACCGAAATGCGGTCTAAAATGGTGAACCGCAACAAGCTCAATGAAATTGCCATTAAAATGGGCCTGAAGAAGATCACCTTCTACAATAAGTTCGATAACTCGCTTAAAATGAGCCAGATATTTGGCAACACACTCGAAGCGGTTGTAGGCGCCATTTATCTCGACCGGGGGTTTAATAAAACCAAAGTATGGGTGTTTGAATGTATCATCATTCCCCATTTGTATATGGAAGACCTTGAGCTTCTCGAAATAAACCACAAGAATAAACTGTACGGCTGGGCCAATAAGAACGGTAAAAACCTTGAGTTCGAAACCCTCGACGAACGTATTGAAGGCGGCCGCCGCCTGTTTACCATTGGCGCCGTGGTTGATGGCGAACTACTAGCCGAAGGCAAAGCCTATAATAAGAAAGACGCCAGCCAAATAGCCGCCGCCATAGCCATAGATAAGCTGGGCTTGAATAAAACCGAAGCAGCTGAAGAAGAATAACCAACAGGCAATTGGCAATTGCTCTTACTTCGTATCTCCCCGCATTTCCTTTATTTCCCTTATTAACTTCCATCACCCTTTCACCCTTTTCAAAGCCATTTCCGCCATTTCAACCCTTTGGCAAGGCGGTACTTGTCATCTGGGAGCCTATTCCCTTGTCAACTCGTTATTTTGTTAACTCGTCAACTACACCTACCAACCCTTAAATAATTCCACCTATTGTAAAATTCTTCCATGTTTGGGAAAGTTTTGGTGTAGCCGGACAAGGTTTCCTATTAGGAATAAATATTTTTTTGAGAATTTATTACACATTAAAATTCCTTTGATAATCATTTTATTGTAATGTGTTTGACCGGTTTCGGGTATCGGCTTCTCCCAATGTTTTCCCCATGCCAGAAAAAACAGGTACGTGTATTGAAAACAATAAGCCATAAAACTGTTTATCCCATGAAGTCCGTACTCTCCATCCTATTCACCCTGTCAATGGCTTTTGGCCTTAAGGCAAATATAATAACCGCCGCCGGCAATGGTAGCTGGACAACTCCCTCAACCTGGAGCCCGGCAAGGGTACCAGCAGATGGCGATACCGTCATAATTCCTCTCGGAGATTCTGTGGCATTAACTGACGATATTTCGCTTGATAAGGTAAGGTTAAGAGTACTCGGAAAATTTAATCTGACCAGTAATGCTAAACTAAGGTTAGATTACCGAAGTGTGGTAATTATAGAATCGGGAGGAAGATTAATAGGAAGTGGTGCCAACGATCAGTTAAGAATTGATAACACCACCATCTTTAAAGGAAGCGACCCGGATGTTGTAGGATACGCTTATGCCGATGATGCAACCGGCGGTTTTATAAGTGGCACCCTGCCCGTGGTATATGAAACATTTTATGTAACCGCGCAAGGCACAAACAATCAGATAAGCTGGAGCACCAGTAACGAGATCAACAATAATTCCTACGCAGTTGAAAAAAGTACCGATGCCCGCACCTGGAAACAAATTGCCACAGTAGCTGGTGCAAATAGTTCTTCTTTAGTTAACAAGTATAGTTATACCGATAAAGGTAGCAAAGATGCCGTAGTTTATTACCGCATACGTCAGGTAGATATGAATGGAACTGCCTTTTACTCTGCCATTCGTAGCCTGCGCAATAACGAAGCAGCTGCAGTAACAAATGTGTACGCTTCTTCAAACCAGACAGTGATCATTGATTTCAACAGCGATATAAAAGATAACGTTTCCATACAGTTGATAAACATGGGCGGACAGGTTATAGTGCGTAAAGAATTCAGTAAGGCTTCTTACCGGCTCACCGTAAATACGATGGGCGCCGGCTCTGGTGTGTATGTTGTACGAATTAGTGATAGCAAGGGTTGGAGCGAGGTTAAGACAATAATGTTGTAGGTTTAAATGGTCCTCATATTAGGTAAACAATAATGGTTCCGCTGTATCTACAGTGGAACTTTTTTTATTTATTAGGGTTATTTTTTAACGTAACCGGCGCAGTTACAATCTTTTCGATCTAACGGTCTGTTAGCGGTATGGGTTATTAGCGCTACTTGTATTATATTCACCGTGTTAAGTCAGTATCTTTAAAGCGAATTGCTTCGTCATGTCGGCATTTAACCCGGAACGTCATATTACCAATGTAGACTACAAGATAGTGGCTGCTTTGGAGAAAATATCTGAAGTGTTCAGGGTTTTGTTGTGGATGGAAGCGAAGGAGCATAAGCTGAGCCCCATACAAATGCAGCTGCTTATTTTTATCAAATACCATAATGATGATAAGCAGCGCCGCATAGCCTCTATGGCCCGGGAGTTCAATATGACCAAGGCCACTATCAGCGATTCAATAAAAGTGCTGGAGCAAAAAGGTTTGATCAAGCGGGCTGATGATGTGTATGATTCGCGCAGCTTTAATTTTTCGCTTACCGATCAGGGAAGTAAGTTAACGGGCATGATCGAAAACTTTACCCTTCCGCTCGATGGTGCTATTTCAACCATGTCGCCCGAAAAAAAAGAGCAATTACTTCTTTCAGTGCTTGAACTTGTACACCGGTTGAACAAAACAGGTATCATTTCTCCCCAACGCATGTGTTATAACTGCTACTATTACAATGGCGACAGGCAGCAAACGCATTATTGCAACCTTATGCAACAAGCGCTTGCCGTTGATGAATTACGGGTTGAATGTCCCGAGCATAAAATGGGACAATAGACAATAAGCAATGGGCAATTGACAATTGATTTCCCAAAGCTCATCAGCCTGCCAAATAATCGAGCACTCCGAAGTTCGGCAACCCTTGCATATTGCTAATTGTCCATTGCCTATTGATTTTTTCTTTCCATACACAGTTCAATCAACACCCCATTGGTGGTTTTGGGATGAAGAAAACAAACCAGTTTATTATCGGCGCCGGGTTTTGGTTTTTCGTTCAACAGAACAAAACCTTCTGCAGCAAGCCTTTTCATTTCGGCTTCTATATCGGCCACCTCAAAGGCTATGTGGTGAATACCCTCGCCTTTTTTATCAATGAACTTAGCTATAACCCCTTCAGCATTACTGCTTTCAAGTAACTCTATTTTTGTATCGCCGGTTTTAAAAAAGGCGGTAGATACCTGCTCGCTTTCTACCTGTTCGGTTTTGTAACACGAAGTATTGAGTAGTTTTTCAAACAGGGGCACCGATTGCGCTAACTCGCGAACGGCGATTCCAATATGTTCAACTTTCAGCATAGCAGGGCGTTATATTATTGTAGTCAACAAAGTTAAGAGTAGTGACTTATAAAATACAGAGAATCAGTTGCAAGTTGCAGAGGTACAGGTTTCAGGTGCCGGTTACCCTACATAGATTTAGCTTTCACTTGTAACGTGAAACCTGCAACCTGTATTTGTATTTCCCCGGAACAGGCAACCGGTAACGGGTAACAGTTCCTTAAAATCCCAAAGCCTAACCTCTGAAACCTGCAACCTGTAACCTGCAACCTGTACCCCGAAACTTGAAACCACTTAATTTTGTATTCAATGCTTAAGCTACCCATATATCTCGATCACAATGCCACCACACCCTGCGACCCGCAGGTGATGGAGGTAATGATACCTTATTTTACCCAACTGTATGGTAATGCCGCCAGCCGCAGCCACTCCTTTGGCTGGCAGGCCGAAGAGGCGGTGGATTATGCCCGGGAGCAGCTGGCAAAACTGATAGGTGCCGAACCAAAGGAAATTATTTTTACCTCAGGCGCCACCGAAGGCGATAACCTGGCTATAAAAGGTGTTTTTGAAATGTATGCCGTCAAAGGCAATCATATTATTACCTGTGTTACCGAACATAAGGCCGTGCTCGATACCTGTAAGCATATTGAAAAACTGGGTGGGCAGGTTACTTATTTGCCGGTAAATAAAGAAGGGCTCATAGATCTGCAACAGCTCGAAGCTGCCATAACCCCCCGCACCATTCTTATAGCCATTATGTATGCGAATAATGAAACCGGCACTATTCAACCCGTAAAAGAAATTGGTGCCCTGGCTAAAAAGCATGGGGTATTGTTTTTTACCGATGCTACCCAGGCGGTTGGTAAAATACCTGTTGATGTTATAAAAGACGATATTGACCTGCTTACCTGCAGCGCCCATAAAATGTATGGGCCCAAAGGCGTGGGTGCTTTATATGTAAGGCGAAAAAATCCCCGGGTAAGGTTAACTGCCCAGCTCGATGGGGGCGGTCATGAAAAAGGCATGCGTAGCGGAACATTGAATGTGCCAGGCATAGCTGGTTTTGGCAAAGCGGCCGATATATGCCGCCAGCAGTTGGAAACCGATGGCAAACGGATGAGCCAGTTGCGCAATAAATTAGAGAAAGCCCTGCTGCAACTGGATGGTACTTATTTGAACGGTAGTAAAACCAACCGGTTACCCCATGTGGCCAACATCTCATTTAACTTTGTAAATGGCGATGGGTTAATGATGGGGTTGAATAAAGAAGTGGCCTTATCATCGGGCGCGGCCTGTACCAGCGCTTCTATGGAGCCCAGTTATGTATTAAAAGCCCTGGGAGTAGCCGATAACCTGGCGTACAGTTCATTGCGCTTTTCAATTGGGCGTTATACCACTTCTGAAGAGATTGACTTTGTAATAGAGAAAGTTATGAAGGTTGTAGGAGAGTTGAGAGCAAGTCAAATAGCAAATTAGCTAATGTGCTAATATGCCAATGTGCTAATGCTTTCATTCGGGTTCCCTAAGTAATAGGAAATTGATTAATTTTAAACAATTGAGCCGCTTTAGTGTTATTATGCTAAGTCTGTTTATAAGCTAATTTTTAAAGTTCGCATTGATTATTAGCATATTAGCCCATTATCAAATTAGCAAATTATGATTTACGTCAGCGATAAAGCAAAAGAAAAAGTATTGAACCTGATGCAGGAACAATCTCATTCACCTGAAGCCGGTTATTTTTTACGGGTATCGGTGGTAGGCGGCGGCTGTTCGGGCCTTAGCTATAAAATGGATTTTGACAACGAATCCAAAAAGGGCGACCAGGTTTTTGAAGACAACGGCATTAAAGTGGTTACCGACCTAAAAAGCTTTTTGTACCTGGTAAACACCACCCTCGAATTTTCAGAAGGGCTGAATGGTAAAGGGTTCTATTTTAATAACCCCAATGCCAGCCGCACCTGCGCCTGTGGCGAAAGTTTCTCTGTGTAAATAATAAGTATAAAATATTGTGAGCCCCTTCCGGTTTCGGGAGGGGCTTTTTCGTGTTTGTACCGTACCAGGTTAACCTTAAGAACATACGTACTATGTGCTAAAGCAGTACCATCTCCGTGTTTAACACGGACTTGGTACGGAGATGGTACGGACTTGGTACGGACTTGATATAAAGTTGGGGTTAATAAAGTACGGCTCAAACCTTAAGGAATGTGCCTGGGTTTGAACCGAAGTAGATGAGAAAGGCAGGTGGTGAAATTGAAATTCCCGGCAGGGAAATACAGCTGAAAGCCTAAAGCTGAAGGCTGAAAGCAAATACAGTTGCCAGCTTTTGGCGAAAACCGGAACGCTGAATTATGAGCCTGGTGAAATTAATAGGCGCTGTGCATTGGCTCCTTTAGGGGTAGGGGTGTAGGGTAGGCCTTAAAAATAAAAATCCCCCGTTTTATCGGAGGACTTTTTATGCAGTAGGTTTCGGCTATTTTATGATTGAACAGAAATAAATAGACTTGAACCGGTTGTGATCTTTTTCATAGATAATTGGTAAAGTGTTGATGCAATATAATAAAAAGGCCGACAAACGCGTCATATAGCGGCATCTTTTATTTGCATATACTTATAATCACTTATTTTCGCCCCATGTGGTCTGTTTGTAAAAAAGAATTCCGGCAGTTTTTCAGCAGCCTGACCGGCTACATTGCCATCGTCGTATTTCTTTTATTAAATGGTTTATTTCTTTTTGTATTTCCCGATACCAATATCCTTGACTTCGGTTATGCCACCCTGGAAAAATTCTTTGAGCTGGCCCCCTGGATATTGTTATTGCTTATTCCTGCTATCACCATGCGCAGTTTTGCCGACGAATTTAAAGGCGGCACGTTCGAAATATTACAAACCAAGCCGCTTAGCCGCTGGCAACTGGTTTCGGGTAAGTATTTCGGTTCGTTGGGCGTGGTGCTCATTGCATTGGTTCCCACCATCATATACCCCATTAGCATAAGCCAGCTGGCAGCAGCAGGCGGCGGTATCGAT
The DNA here is from genome assembly GCA_024809215.1 of Niastella sp. OAS944. Taxonomy (GTDB): domain Bacteria; phylum Bacteroidota; class Bacteroidia; order Chitinophagales; family Chitinophagaceae; genus Niastella. The sequence continues at coordinate 226,879 of JANUBW010000007.1, forward strand.
ATGGGCGGAACCCTTGGTTCGTACATAGGCCTTATTTTTTTGGCTGGTGTATTTGTGGCCATAGGCATTGCCTGCAGCAGCCTAACCAATAATGCGGTAGTAGCATTTATAGCCGGCGCCTTCCTTTGTTTTGTATTGTACAGTGGGTTTAATGCCGTAAGCCGAATTCCGGCGCTGCAATCGGGGGCCGATTATTATATCGAAATGCTGGGCATCGATTTCCATTACCGCAGTGTAAGCCGGGGTGTGGTAGATAGCCGCGACCTGATGTATTTTCTCAGCATCACCCTTTTCTTTTTAATTGTTACCAACCGCAATTTGTTGAAACGATAATCCTGGAAAAACACCATGAACAAAATTCTGGCTTCAAAACTATGGTGGCTGTTTTTGCTGATCGTACTCGTAGGCTTTAACTACCTGGCATCAGTAGTGCATACCCGTATTGACCTTACGCAGGAAAAAAGATATACCCTTTCGCCTGCTACCAAAAAATTAATAAAAGGCCTACACGATAAAGTTACCGTCACCGTATTCCTTAGTGGCGATATGCCGGCCGGCTTTAAAAAACTCAGCAACAGCACCAAGGAAATGCTGCAGGAGTTTAAAGAACTGGGTGGCAGCAATATTCAGTTCAAATTCGAAAAACCAGGCGAGGGACTAAGCGATACAGCCAAAGAAAAAATGCAATTGCATTTAGATAGCCTGGGGCTTAAGCCCACCAACATAAAAGTGCAGGCAAAGGCGGGCGAGGCCCAGGAAGAACGTTTGGTTTATCCCGGGGCGCTTGTTAAATACAGAGATCGTGAAGTGGCCATAGACCTGTTGCAGGGACAGGATATGATGGGTGGTATTCAATCGCTGAATAATGCCGAAGCATTACTGGAATATAAAATGGCCCGTTCAATTCAAAAGATCACGGCCGATACCGTACCCGCCATTGGTTACCTGGTTACTAGTGAAAATCAGCTTAACTATAATGTATTCGATCTGGTCGATCGTACCCTTAGGCAGGAATACCGCTTTGGTTTTGTACCTATTGACAGTGTGCCGGTAATACCAACCGTTTTTGATGCGCTGGTAATTGTAAAACCTATTACGCCGTTCACTGAAAAACAAAAGCTGAAAATAGATCAGTATGTAATGCAGGGTGGAAAAGTATTTTGGCTTATTGATAAATTATATGCCGAAATGGACAGCCTGATGCGCTCCCACAGCGATTTTGTTGCCTACGACCGCAACCTCAACATCGATGATCTGTTGTTCAAATACGGCGTTCGTATTAATGGCGATCTGCTGCAGGACCTGCAATGCGATAAAATACCGCTGGTAGTGGGTAATTATGGCAGCCAGCCGCAAATGCAACTGATGCCCTGGCCTTACTTCCCCACATTATCATCGTATTCGAACCACCCAATTGCAAAGAACCTCGATAATGTATTGTCGATCTTCCCAAATTCATTAGATACTATAAAGAACAACATCAGGAAAACAGTGCTGCTGGCCAGTTCAGAACGAAGCCGCACGCTCAGCACCCCGGCCATTGTAAGCTTAAACAGTATTAAAACAGAAGAAGACAAAAAGACCTTTAACCAGCCCTTTGTTCCGGTGGCGGTATTGCTCGAAGGCCGCTTTACATCTCTGTATACCAACCGCTTGTCGACCGGCATGTTAGATACGCTGGCCGGTATGTATAAACAGCCTTTCAGGGCGGCAACAGAAAAAGAAAGCAAAATGATCGTTGTTTCTGATGCCGATATTGTAACCAATGTTGTTACCGCCAAAGAAGGGCCGCTGCCTATGGGTTACAACCAGTTCACCAATTATCAGTACGCCAATAAAGATTTCTTTCTCAACTGTATACAATACCTTACCGATTCATCGGGCATTTTAGAGACCCGCTCAAAGGATTTCACCCTGCGCCTGCTCGATCCGCAGAAAACGGAGGAAGACCGCGTGCAATGGCAATTGCTGAGTATAGGCTTACCTGTGGTACTGGTGTTAGTTTTCGGTGTTATTTATCAAGCTATTAGAAAAAGAAAATATCAGGGGAAGAAGTAGTTACCGGTTACCAGTTTCCGGTTTCCGGGCCTTGAAGTTTCAGATTTTTGACTATTAATCGGCCTTCTGCACCGGCGCCTGGCAACCGGCACCCGGTAACTGGAACCTGCTACGGATGCTTAGAAGCAGAGCGACACAATCCATCAGCCAGTAATCCTAAACTAGCCTTATCTTTGCCGACCATTTAATTAAGCATGAGCACTGAGCAGATCACGTTTTTAACATTCGGCAGTTTATTGGTATTGGCATTGGCGTTCGACCTGGGCTTACTTAGTAAAAAAACATCCCATGTAACCATCAAAAAGGCCTTGTGGCAAACCGCATTCTGGGTTTCGCTTGCCCTGGCTTTCTTTGTTTTTGTATGGGTGCAAAATGGTCACGAAAGGGCCATCAAATATGTGAGCGCTTATTTAATGGAGTGGTCGCTGAGCATTGATAATATATTCGTCTTCATTCTCATATTTGGGTCTTTTAAAGTAAAAGAAAAATTTTACGGCCGGGTATTGCTCATAGGGATCCTAATGGCCATCATTTTCCGCATAATTTTTATAGCTATTGGCATAGAGCTGGTAGAGCGGTTTCACTTTATTCTATACATATTCGGCGCCTTTCTGGTGTACACCGGTATCAACATGTTCAGAAGTAAACATAATGAAGATGAAGAGCCGAATATGGAAAGTAATAAAGTGTATAAATTATTGAAGAGGGTATTACCGCTAACACCCGAAGATGGTGACGGTAAATGGAGCATCAGAAAAGACGGAAAGAAATTATTTACCAGCCTGTTTGTTGTAGTGATCATGCTGGCTACCACAGATATTGTTTTTGCGCTTGATAGTATACCAGCCGTATTTACCCTGGCCGAAGGTGATAAGCTGGTTATTTATACTTCCAACATTTTTGCGGTATTGGGTTTGCGCTCGCTGTTCTTTTTATTGCGGGGCGCCAGCGATAAATTTGCGCATTTGCAACATGGTATTGCCATTGTGCTGATCTTTATTGGGTTAAAAATGTTGTTAGAAGACCTGCTGATAAAATACGGTGGCATTAAAGAAATTCCTATATACGTTTCCCTGCTGGTAATAGTTACCTGTATTCTTGCTTCAATCATTTATTCAATCAACGTAAGTAACCGCACCCTCGAAGAAAAAAAGCCAGATGCAGGTATAGACCGGGAAATTCACTGATCAAATTAACCGGGTGAAATACTTTATTGACAACATTGCTTCTATCATAAAAGCAAAATGGCTGGTTCAACACGATAATGCGTTGATAGAGCAATTGCTTATTGACAGCCGTAAACTTATTTTTCCGCAAAGTTCATTGTTCTTTGCCCTGAAAGGTCCGCGCCGCGATGGGCATACGTTTATAAACCAGTTGTACCAAAAGGGTGTTCGCAACTTTGTGGTAAGCGAAGCTGTGGATGTAAGCGCTCTTTCCGGTGCTAATGTGCTACAGGTAAGCGATCCCTTACAGGCATTGCAAAACCTGGTAGCTGCACACCGCAAACAGTTCAGTTTGCCGGTAATTGGCATTACCGGCAGTAATGGTAAAACCATTGTAAAAGAATGGCTGAACCAGTTGCTTGAAGAACAGTATACCATTATACGCAGTCCCAAAAGTTATAACTCGCAAATAGGCGTACCATTAAGCGTATGGCCATTGAACGAGCAGCATGAGCTGGCCATTTTTGAAGCCGGTATTTCACTGCCCGGTGAAATGGAACAGTTACAAAAGATCATTCAACCTACTATTGGTATTTTTACCAATGTAGGCGAGGCGCACAGTGAGGGATTTGTAAATGTGCGGCAAAAGGTGAATGAAAAACTGCAATTGTTCAGGCATGTTGAAACGCTTATTTACTGTCAGGACGATCATGAAATAAACAGTGGCGTTGCCGCCGTATGGCAACAGCTGCCCAGCAATAAACGCTTTGAAATATTTAGCTGGAGCATGGTAAGCGAAGCCACCCTGCAAATACGCACGGTGTATAAAGAGGGGGTCAAAACCACCATTACCGCCAGTTATCACCAACAGGAGATAAGCATTGAAATACCCTTTACCGATAATGCTTCGGTTGAAAATGCCATTCATTGCTGGTGTGTGATGCTGCATTTAAAAGTGCCGCAGGAGGTTATCGTTGAGCAAATGCAGCAGCTGGGCCCCGTGGCTATGCGATTAGAACTGAAAAAAGGTATTAACAACTGTTCTATCATCAATGATAGTTACAGCGCCGATCTTAGTTCGTTTACCATTGCACTCGATTTTTTAAGTCAGCAACAGCAGCACGAAAAGAAAACAGTAATTCTCTCCGATATTTTACAAAGCGGCCGCTCAGAAAAAGACCTGTATGCCGAGGTTGCGCGATTGCTGCAACAACGCCAGGTAAGGCGGTTGATAGGTATTGGGGAGCGCATATCGCATAACCAGAATATTTTTCAGGGAGCCGGTATTCCGGAATTGGCGTTTTATTCGTCGGTAGACGCTTTTATAAAAGAGCTGATGCATACCCCCTTTAAAGATGAGACCATACTTTTAAAGGGCGCCCGGGTATTTGAGCTGGAACAAATAGACAGGCTGTTGCAGCAAAAAGTACATCAAACGGTACTGGAAATAGATCTTACAGCCGTTGCCCATAATTTGAAACAGTTTCAGCAATTGTTGAAGCCGGCCACAAAAATGATGGGTATGGTAAAAGCCTTTTCGTATGGCAGCGGTAGTTATGAAATTGCCAATGCGTTGCAGTTTCATCGTATTGATTATCTGGCTGTGGCCTATGCCGATGAAGGGGTTGAATTGCGTAAGGCAGGTATTAACTTACCTGTAATGGTAATGAACCCCGAGGAGTCGACCTTTGATGTGCTGGTGCAATATAACCTGGAGCCCGATCTGTATTCGCCCGGCATTCTACACTTATTTGAAGAATACGTTAAAAAACAGGGCATACAGCAATACCCGGTACATATTGAACTGGAAACAGGAATGAACCGGTTGGGATTTTCAATGGCTGAATTGCCTGTGCTGACAGATTCACTTCGTTCACCGTTCTTTAAAGTGCAAAGCGTATTTACGCATCTGGCATCGAGCGAAGATCCGCAACACGATGCCTATACTAATGAGCAAGGTGAGTTGTATTTAAAAATGGCCGAACAACTGCAGGCTGTTCTTTCTTACCCATTCATACGCCATGTGGTGAATACCGCTGGTATCGTTCGCCATCCTAAATGGCACCTCGATATGGTGCGGTTGGGAATTGGTTTGTACGGCGGCGATAGCAGTGGTGAGGGCGGCTTAGACCTTAGGGAAGTTAGTACCCTAAAGTCGACCATTGCGCAAATAAAAGATCTGAAGGAAGGCGAAACGGTAAGCTATGGGCGCAGAGGTGTTGTAACAAAGGATACACGCATTGCTACTGTGCGTATAGGCTACGCCGATGGGTATCCCCGCCGGTTGGGTAATGGGGCTGGCAAAATGCTGGTAAACGGTCACCTGGCGCCGGTTATAGGAACGGTGTGTATGGATATGACCATGATCGATATAACAAATATTTCACATGTTGAGGAAGGCGATGAAGTGATTGTTTTTGGGGGCGCATTACCGGTAAAACAGGTGGCGCATTGGGCGCAAACCATTCCTTATGAACTGCTTGCCGGTATTTCACAAAGGGTGAAAAGAATATATTTTGAAGAGTAATATAGTGGAGACCTGTAAGGTCCATCACTGAGTTCTGCACAATTAAAATGCTATATTGGACCTGGCAGGTCGACCTGTCAGGAGCGCGTCATTTGACCGTTTTGGCAAAATTCTAAAGCGCACCTTACAGGTCTTGAAAAAGTGAAAAAACCGCTCATCATTAGAAGTGGGGGCCGGCCGGTATGGAACTAATAAAACCTTATCTTTGGAAACTAAATTTACGCGTAGTGAAGATTAGAACAGTTGCCCTGGTAATACTAGGAATAATAATCGCCGATCAGGCTTTAAAGATATGGGTGAAAACCAGCATGAGCTATGGTGAACAGATCTTTTTGCTGGGCAGGTCGTTACGACTGTATTTTATAGAAAATGAAGGTATGGCCTGGGGTTGGAAGTTTGGTGGCGACGGCGGCAAGCTGGCCCTCACTATTTTCAGGCTCATTGCAGTGATCTTTGGTGTGTACTACATCCGCAGTATTATCCAAAAGAAGTACCATCGTGGTTTTATACTTTGCGTGGCTATGATCTTTGCCGGTGCGCTTGGTAACCTTATAGATAGTATGTTCTACGGAATGATCTTCTCTGGTAGTGGCGATGGGCAGCCTTTGGCAACCATGTTCCCACATGGCGGCGGTTATGCCAGCTTTTTACATGGTAAAGTGGTTGACATGATCTATGCACCAATCATTGAGAACAAAATATTACCCTCGTGGATCCCTTTCTGGGGTGGTGAACGTTTTACTTTTTTCTCACCCATCTTCAATATCGCCGATGCATCCATATCAGTAGGTGTTATTTCAATACTGGTGTTTCAAAAACGATTCTTCAAAAAAGGTTTCCTCGAAGAGTCGCCTGTTACTTTACCAAAGGATGAAATGAAAGACACCGTGAAAGTTTATAGCGATCAATAGAAATAAAGAGCTTACTATATAAGATGCCGAAGTATATGCTTCGGCATTTTTTGTTTATAGTAATGAGCCTAAAGCTGAAAGCCCAAAGCCGAAAGCGAAATACAATGTGTATTTGCTTTAGGCTTTAGCCTTTTGGCTTTAAGCTAAAAAAGCCACCGTTATTCACGATGGCCTTTTTGAAGTATTTAGTTTCAATCTAATCAGATCTTTCCAACCATATCTTTTGGAATAACCCATTCGTCGAATTCAGCAGGGGTAACGTAACCCAGTTTCACTGCCATTTCTTTAAGGGTAGTACCTTCTTTATGGGCTTTTTGTGCAATTTCGGCTGCTTTATAGTAACCGATCTTGGTATTGAGTGAAGTTACCAGCATCAGTGAGTTATCAACGTGCTTTTTAATGTTGGCTTCAATAGGCTCAATACCTACGGCACATTTATCATTAAAGCTTACACAACCATCGCCAATAAGACGGGCGCTGTGCAGGAAGTTATAGATCATAACGGGTTTGAACACGTTCAGTTCAAAATGGCCGTTGGCGCCGCCAATGCTAATGGCAACGTCATTACCCATTACCTGTGCAGCGATCATGGTCAATGCTTCGCACTGAGTTGGGTTTACTTTACCAGGCATGATAGAAGAACCGGGCTCGTTATCGGGAATGAACAATTCGCCGATACCGCTGCGTGGGCCCGAAGACAGCATACGAATATCGTTGGCTATTTTCATAAGGCTTACAGCAACTGTTTTCAACGCACCATGCGCTTCAACAATAGCATCGTGTGCAGCCAGTGCTTCAAATTTATTTTCAGCAGTAACAAAAGGTAAGCCGGTGAGTTTGGCAATGTGTTTGGCTACATTCTCTGAATAGTTAGCCGGGGTATTAATGCCGGTTCCAACAGCAGTACCACCAAGGGCCAGTTCGCTCAGGTGCGCAAGGGTGTTCTTAATGGCTTTTAAACCATGATCGAGTTGTGATACATAACCACTGAACTCCTGCCCTACGGTGAGCGGCGTAGCATCCATAAAGTGCGTACGGCCTATTTTCACCACATGCATGAACTGTTTGCTTTTTTCCGCCAGGGTATTGCGTAATTTTTCAATACCGGGGATAGTGGTTTCGATCAATATTTTATAAGCCGCAATGTGCATTGCGGTAGGGAAGGTATCGTTCGACGATTGTGATTTATTTACATCGTCGTTGGGGTGAAGGAATTTTTCCTTGTCGGTCAATTTTCCACCTTTCATAACATGGCCACGGTAGGCAACCACTTCATTTACGTTCATGTTACTTTGGGTACCGGAACCGGTTTGCCAAACTACCAGGGGAAAATACGCATCGAGTTTTCCTTCCAGGATCTCATCACACGCCGCACCTATTACATCGCATTTTTCTTTAGGCAGAACACCCGCTTCGAAGTTGGTGATGGCCGCCGCTTTTTTCAGGTAAGCAAATGCCCGGATGATCTCTTTCGGCATTTTATTGATATCCTGTGCAATTCTGAAGTTGTCAATACTGCGCTGAGTTTGTGCGCCATACAGGGCATCGGCAGGCACCTGCACTTCTCCCATGGTATCTTTTTCTATCCGGAATTCCATATTATAAAATTTGCGCAAAAATACGGGTGAAAGTTGAAGGATGGATGGGGGAAGGGGTTCCTGCGCATTAAGATTTGCTGTGGAAAGCAGTTTTTCCTTTATTCGAAAGTGAGTGGGTTCCCGGTTTCCGGTTCCCTAATTTCGAAACTCTCGCCAAAAGGCAGACTTGCGGAGTCTTATTTTGAGTTTTGGGGTTCAGACCCCGGCAACTGGTGACAGGTAACCGGTACCTGCATCTACCGGATAATCAACTCGCTTTTCAATACAATATTCTCATAAGGCGCCTCTAACCTGCTCGTTTTCTTTTCTATAAGCCTAAACAGCAATTCAGTGGCGCTTACGCCCTGGTCGTATGGGAATTGCTCAACTGAGGCCAGCGGGGGATATTCAACATACTGGGTTACCGGCACGTTGGCATAGCTTACAAAGCAAATGTCTTTATTGATGGTGAGCTTTTTTTGCCTTGCGTACTGAATGGCGTCGAGTGTTACATAATCATTGAAGCTAAGAACGGCGGTAGGTCGTTTTTTGAGTTGCAGTAAGGAATCGATAGCTTTTTGGGTGCCTTCCAGCGAAAGATCGGTGCTAACGATCAGCGACTCATCAACCGGTAATTTGTGTTTTTTGTGGGCTTCCATATACCCATCGAGCCGTTCATTTTTCATGTTGAGGGTAGATGGGCCCTGCAAAAAGGCAACACGTTTATGGCCGTTTTTTATTAGCCATTCCACTGCTTCAACCGAGCTGTCGTACAAATTACAACTTACCGAATGAATGTCTTTGGCATCGGGTACGCGGTCGAAGAACACTACGGGAATTTCATAGTTCTTCATTTGTTCAAAGTGCTCAATGTGTGTGGTGCTGCTACTGATAGAAGCAATAATGCCATCAACGCGGTGGTTCTTCATACTCTCTACCAGTTTTTGCTCGCGGGCCAGGTCGTCGTGGCTTTGGCCAATAAGTACAATGTAATTGTGATCGAGCGCTACATCTTCAATGCCGTTGATGGCGGCTGAAAAGAACTCCTCCCGCAAATTGGGCAGCACCAGCCCAATGGTAAAAGTTTTACGCTGTTTAAAGAAAATGGCTGTTTGGTTGGGTTCGTAATTAAGTTCGGCAGCCAGTTTTTTTACCGCCATTTTAGTACGTAACCCAATGCTGGGATGATCGTGTAATGCACGAGATACCGTAGAGGCGGAAATGTTCAAACGGCGGGCTATTTCCTTTATGGTAGGGAGTTTCTTTTCCATGTATTGAACCCAAGTTAAGTAAAGTAGCTGAAGATAATAACGACAAACGTTTGCGGAAAATAGCTAGTGGCTAGTAGTGAATGGCTAGTGGGGTTTATTTTCGCGATTCGCTACCTTCCGCGACAGCTGTATTCCCACTCGCCACTTACCATTTACCACTAGCTTACATATCGTGATAATCATTTCCCTTTAAAAACAGGCATTCTTTTCTCAAGGAAAGCCGTAGTTCCCTCAACCATATCCTGCGTAGCAAAGCATTCGCCAAATAGTTTTACTTCTTCAATAAAGCCATCCTGGGACTGATCGAAAACGGCATTGGCAGCTTTTATACAACGGCCAACTGCCAGTGGCGCTTTGGTATTTACAACTTCCAATATGGTGCGGGCTTTTGTAAGCAGTTCTTCCTGCGGAACTACATAATTTACCAGACCGTATTGCAGGGCGGTAGCTGCATTGAGCATATTGCCGGTAATAAGTAATTCAATAGCTCTTCCTTTACCTATCAACTGCGTTAAGCGTTGTGTGCCACCATAACCAGGTATAAGACCCAGGTTTACTTCGGGCTGACCGAATTTAGCATTATCCGAAGCAATTCTAAAGTGACAGGCCATGGCCAGCTCACAACCACCACCCAGCGCAAATCCGTTAACTGCTGCAATAATGGGTTTGGGGCTGTCTTCAATTTTCCTGAAAATATTCTGGCCCTTTTGTGCCAGGTGCATACCCTCGCTATGTTTTAAACCCTGGAATTCGCTGATATCTGCGCCGGCAACAAATGCCTTTGCGCCCGCCCCGGTAATGATGGCCGACTTGATACTGTTGTTACTGTATACTTCATCAATGATCGTGTTCAGTTCATCGAGAACGGTCTTGTTCAGTGCATTTAATTTATCGGGCCGGTTAATGGTAATGAGCAGAATGCCATTTTCATTAGATGTAGTTATTGCAGAATACATGTTACAGATTTTATATTGGTACGTAAGTTACCACAAAAAAATGCAGCCTTTAGAAAAAGGCTGCCACATCTGATAAGAGAACCTGTCCTGATAATATGTTTAAGTAAGTTGTATCGTGTTTGTTATTTTGATGGGTCAAAAATGCAAACAATTTTGGGCTGGCAAAAGCATGTCCGGTTGTAATGTGTAAAAGGGGTGCTGAAATGCATTTATGGGATAATGAAGCGTTTTGGTGTATTTTTGAATACTTAAAAGTTGCTTGCATGAATCAGAAAGTAAACAGACCGTTGCGGGTATTGGTTGCCAAAGTAGGGCTCGATGGGCACGACCGGGGGGCCAAAGTTATAGCTACTGCTTTGCGTGATGCCGGTATGGAGGTAATATATACCGGACTGCGGCAAACGCCTGAGATGGTGGTGAATGCTGCCTTACAGGAAGACGTGGACGCTATTGGCATTAGTATATTGTCGGGCGCACACATGACCGTTTTTCCTAAAGTGGTGGCTTTAATGAAAGAAAAGGGGATGGATGATGTATTGCTCACCGGCGGCGGTATTATTCCCGAAGAAGATATGCAGCAATTGAATGATATAGGCGTTGGAAAGTTATTTGCACCGGGAACGCCTACTACTGAGATTGCGCAGTATATAGGGGAGTGGGTAGCTACCCATAGAGGTTTTTAGTGTTTAAGAAGCAAGGATAAAGGCTAAAGCTGAAGGAAAAGCCGCAAGCTCCAAGCTGCAAGCCACAAGCAAAATACAGAACTATTGGAAATTTTTTGTATTAAGAGCATTTTGAAATCCTGTGAGCATTTTCTGTTCTTCGAGTAAGGCAGTTTTTAGTTCCTGTAATAATTGTTGGTTCCCTTTTTTCAATTGCTCGGCTATTACAATTTGGGTTTCCAGTTCAAAAGCAGAACCCAGAGCGATTTCAATAAATCTTGAATAATCTTTTTCACTTTTTCTGCTGCTGCCTTCTGCTATATTGGAGGGAATTGAAACTCCGGCTTTATTCATTTGCTGAACAATAGCATATTTATCTTCCTGAGGGAACGTTGCTGTTACTCGATAAGTTTTAATAGCTATTTCAATACCATTTTGCCAAATCTTCAAATCCTTAAAATTTCTCATGGCAGCAAGGGTTAATGATTAGTAAATGTATTTGCTTGCAGCTTGAAGCTTGTGGCTTGCAGCTGCAAGCAATACACCAGAAACTATAATTTCTCCAACACAGCCTTAATTCTAAGCACCGTTTCTTCTTTCCCAATAACAGCCGCAATATCAAACACCCCCGGGCCAAACTTGCCACCTACAAGCATTATACGCAATGGCAATAATACTTCACCGGGTTTTATTTGTTTAGCTGCCGCCAGTTCTTTAAACCCGTTTTCAAGATCGGTGGGCACATTCCAGTTGGTTGCATTTTGAAAATAGCTGATTACATCACCAAAGAATGCCTGCTTGGCATCGTTCCATTTGGGTTTTATAGCATCCAGGTCCCACTGTTGTGGGGTTTGAAAAAAGAACTTTGCCTGCTCAACAAAATCGGTTAATAAAGTGCAGCGCTCTTTTACCAGTGCTATTACTTTATCAAGCTTTTCATCAGTTGCAGTTATTCCATGCTGACCAAAGATCTGTTTTACATCGGTCTTCAGCCGGGCTACATCACTTTTCTTTATCCATTCATGGTTGAACCATTTTGCTTTTTCGAAATCGAATTTAGCGCCGCCTTTGTGCACACGGTCCATCGAGAACTTTTGTTTCAGTTCATCTAGGGTGAACAGCTCCTGGTCGGTACCATCGTTCCAACCAAGCATGGCCAGCATATTTACAAATGCTTCGGGCATAAAGCCCAGTTCGCGAAAGCCTTTTGTAAGATCATTTGTGCCTGGTACCGTCCAGTTCATAGCAAATACCGGAAAACCGAGGCGATCGCCATCGCGCTTACTGAGTTTGCCATTACCATCGGGTTTTAGAATCAGCGGCAAATGCGCCCATTGCGGCATATCTGCTTCCCAGCCTAAATATTTCCATAATAAAACATGAACGGGGGCACTGGGCAGCCATTCTTCACCACGAAAGGCATGGGTTATTTTCATTAAGTAATCGTCTACCACCACAGCGAGGTGATAGGTAGGCATGCCATCGGCTTTCAATAATACTTTATCATCCACAAGGCCGGTATTGAAACTAACTTCACCACGTATCATATCGGTGAAGGTCACTGTTTCATTTTCCGGCATGCGAATGCGAATAACGTGCGGCACGCCATCGGCCAGCATGCGCTCTGTTTCTTCAAATGTAAGAGCACATGAGTTGCGCATTTGCTGGCGCACTTTATGATCGTATTGTGGTGATGGATTTTCGGCTGTTTTAAACCGTTCGCGGAACGACTCCAGTTCTTCGGTGCGGTCGAATGCGTAATACGCTTTTCCTTCCTGCACTAAGAACTCGGCATACTGCCGGTACAATTCTTTGCGTTCGCTTTGGCGGTAAGGTGCAAAGGGACCGCCGGCCAGGGGGCTTTCGTCTGGCGCCAGCCCGCACCATTTTAAACATTCATAAATGTATTCTTCTGCGCCCGGCACGTAACGGCTTTGGTCGGTATCTTCAATACGCAACACAAAGTCGCCGCCTTGCTGGCGGGCAAACAAATAATTGTATAGAACCGTTCTTACACCGCCTAAATGCAGGCCGCCTGTTGGACTGGGTGCAAATCGTACCCTTACTTTTTTTGCCATAGCTCGCAAAGATAAGTTAATAGTTGACAGGTTAACGGGTTGACAGGTTAATGAGGGCGATAGGCTTAGGTACTGGCCGCCGGAGGCTGTATTTCATTAGCACATTATCGAATTATCACATTAGCTAATTCTGCTTTTGTATCTTTAACCTATGCAAAAAAGGCTGATCTTCCTCAGTTTGCTGCTTATATATAAAATAGCCGGTGCCCAGTTAACGTATCAAAACCTGTACGTTGATTATGACAGTGCCTGGACGTATAAGAACTTAAAAATTATTCCCATTCGTCCTAAGGGTTATGGTGGCGCCGCCAAAGTAATGCCTGGTGTGGTATCGTTGAGCCAGGGTATTGCCAATGGCTCGGTGGTGGTAAGCGAACGTGGTACTGCCGCAACAGAAAATGTTCACTGGTTGCGGATCAATAATAATGGAAAGCAAAGTGTGTATATAGGTGCTGGCGAAATTATGTTAGGCGGCCGGCAAGACAGGATGGTGTCTAAAGATACCATTCTGCCCCCATCGCCCAAAGATCAGTATATTCCGGTAATGTGTGTTGAAGAAGGAAGGTGGAGCGATAAGGAGAAAAAATTTCAATACAACAATTATGCTGGTCCCGCTTTACGAAAAGTGCTTGGCCAATCGAATAACCAGGTGCTTGTATGGAAAGAAATATTTTCGCAAATAAATAATAACGGCACCAACGCACCAACGCTGGCTTACCTGGCGCATCGTAACGATAAAAAATATACACCGGCCCAAAATGAATACCTGCATTACTTCAATGAAAAATTTAAGAATGCCGATAGCACTGTAACCGGTTTTGTTTGCATGAGCGGTGATAAAGTAATAGGCTGTGATATTTATGCCGGTAATAATTTATTTTATGGCGAACTGCAACCATTACTGCATGGTTATATTGAAGAAGCAATATCTGGGGGCAGTGCGCCAGTGATAAAAGATGAAAAAGTAAAAGAGTACCTGAACCCTATACTTACAAGTGAGGCATCGCAGGAAGCACACCTTAAAAAAAACGGTAAGATGTATAAATACAAGGAGAAAGTAGTACACATTACCGGTTACGCACAGTAATTTCAATTATTTTTGTTGCAGAGGATGATAGCATGCTATATTTTGTAAAAACTCCCTGGTGGCTGAAGAAGCTTTATCCGCGTTGTGTTTGGGACATACCCGTCAAAGAAAAAATATTGTATCTCACGTTTGACGATGGTCCGCACCCGGTAGTTACTCCATTTGTGCTTGAGCAATTAAAACAGTACAATGCAAAAGCAACTTTCTTTTGCATTGGTAAAAACGTTGCTGCGCATCCTGATATTTACAGGAACATACTTGATGAAGGCCATCGGGTAGGCAACCATACCAATCATCATTTGAATGGATGGAAGGTTACCGATGAGCAATACCTGCAAAGTATTCTGGCTGCAGGAAAATACATCGACTCCAATCTTTTTCGACCTCCATACGGAAAGATCACCCGCTTTCAGGTAAAGCTGTTGACGGGTATCCGAAATTCTCCCATGCACAGCAACTTTAGTATAATCATGTGGGATGTACTAAGTGGCGACTTTGATGTTAAGCTATCAGCAGAAACCTGTTCACAAAATGTGATCAGAAATGCCCAACCGGGATCAATAGTTGTTTTTCATGATAGCGAAAAAGCATTCCCCCGTTTGCAGGAAGCACTGCCAAAAACGCTTAAATATTTTAGTGAAAAAGGCTATCGTTTTGAAGCCATAAGCCGGTAAAAAGAAGGGCGGTTTGGGTAGATATATGTGTGTCTTTGCGACAGTATGTCCTTAAAAAAAGTTGGGCCTGGGTAGACACCCTGGCCCGTTTTTAATCCGTACCCTATGAAAACTGAATTAAAGGTATAAACTTTTTTGATTAATGCAAAGTAATTTCCTGAACCTGGCCATTTACTGTAAAACTTGCCTTGTTGTCGCAGGCTCCGGAGCCATAATCGAGCACTGCCACTGCGTCATTTCCCTTCTTTAAGCTAAGGGTTCCCCGGGAGATCCACCTGCAAGAAAACTTTTTGGTGAGCGGGGTAATAATGGCGGTTGACCACTGAAAGTACTTGCTATCAATCTGTACCGAGCCACCCGACTGGCCGGTAATGCTATACACATCATCGAGCCCAATGAGTGGTGTAGCGCCACCTTCAACCTGGGCTATCGTTTTTTCACTGTTCCATAACACATAATTACCGTTTGCCTGGCTTAGTTTGGCGTTGATAACCTGTGTAGTATAGCTTTTTTTATCAGTTGTACCTGTATTAGTGAGTTTGTGTGTTCCTTCAACTTTAACATTATCGATCGAATAGCCGTCGAACGTAGCGGTAGCCGAATTGCCAGGAATAGCGAGGTGGCCGGTGTAAACAATTATGATCTTGCCCTTACGTGTTCTGCCATCGCGGGCGGTACAACCGCCTCCAAAATCTATTGTTATTTGTAATGGAAAACGAAGCGTGCTTAGTTGCTTGGTAACCACTGAGTAGCAAGCGGTTGAATCAACACCTTCCATGCGGTTGGTACTGCCTGGTGTAACAGCAACCCGGCCAAAAACGCCGGTTCCGCCAATGCCTACTTCAGCGCTTACTCCCATGGTATTATCAAAAACATCTTCAAATACCATTTCGGCAGCAGCATCAGATTGAGCGCTCATGGTGGCAAATTCAGTTTTGCCGGCCGTACCGGAGGCATCATCGTTTTTTTTACACGATGAAAAAAGAGATCCGGTAGTTATTACTGCTACCAGCAAGCCAGTTAGTGGCGACGTAGTTTTCATAAAACAAATTAAAACCAATTATGATAAACTAAATTACCCTGATATGACGAAATGGGTACTAAATAGTTTAAAAGATTCATAATTTTTTTGGGAATTTTGCCGCCGATATGAATCTTCAATTAATTGATACTCACTGCCATTTATATGGGCGTGATTTTGAAAAGGATATTAAAGCTGTAATTGAGCGGGCTGAAAATGAAGGCGTTCAGCGATTTTACCTGCCGGGGATCGACAGTGAAGTGATAGATGCTATGCTGAAACTGGAGCAGGATTACCCGGGTAAATGCTTTGCCATGATGGGGCTGCACCCCTGTTCGGTACAGGCAGATTATAAAAAGGAGCTGGCCTTGGTAGGTGAATGGCTGGCAAAACGGCCATTTAAAGCGGTTGGGGAAATAGGGCTCGATTACTATCATGATAAAACATTTATAGATGCCCAAAAGGAAGCGTTTCACCAGCAAATTGAGTGGGCATTGGAGTACCAGCTTCCCATTGTTATACATAGCCGGGAGTCGATGACTGATAGTATAGAAATTGTGAAAGAGCACCAGAAAGGCAATTTGCGGGGTATTTTTCATTGCTTTACCGGCAGCCTGGAAGAGGCGCAGCAAATCATTGATCTTGGCTTTTATTTAGGAATAGGAGGTGTGGTAACTTATAAAAATACCCATTTACGCGAAGTGATAAAAGCCCTTTCCCTCGACCATATTGTGCTTGAAACCGATGCCCCGTACCTTACACCGGTGCCTTTTAGGGGTAAAAGAAATGAGAGCAGCTATTTAAAATATGTGGTAGAAAAGATAGCCGAGGTAAAAGAAATAAGGGTAGAAGAGGCGGCAAACATTACTACGGCGAACGCAAAAAAAATATTCGGGGCCTAAGAACGGATGGTGTACATTTGCTGCCCCTTAAAAAGGAGACTTGTCCGAGTGGTTGAAGGAGTCCCGATTTCATCGGGAGAAAGTGTGTATACGGGGGAAAGTGAGTATATTGGGTTATAGTATGGTTTATATACAGAGAGGTGTCCGGGTGGTTGAATCCCGACTTGTCGGGACAATTTCATCGGGAGAAAGTGTGTATACGGGAGAACGTGAGAATATTGGTTACAATATGTTTTATATACAGAGAGGTGTCCGAGTGGTTGAAGGAGCACGCCTGGAAAGTGTGTATACGGGAAACCGTATCGAGGGTTCGAATCCCTTCCTCTCTGCAAAAATTAAGATTCGGTATTGGTTTAGGGCATAGTAGCAATTATTAAAAAGCTATGCTATGCAACTTGAAAAATTTTATGTTTACGTCCTTCAAAGTTTGAAGGACTTTTCTTTTTATATAGGGCAATGTGATGACTTAGATAGGCGAATGTCAAAACATTTTGATGGCTTTAGTAAATATTCTGCTTCAAAACGGCCTTTAAGATTAGTATATTTTGAAATATTTACTAGTAGGGGCGAAGCAATAAAGAGAGAAAAAGCCATCAAAAATTTAAAGAGTCGAAAATATATTGAAAGCCTTATCACAAGCTGGCGAAATTCATGGCATTTGTAGGTTGTTGCAATTCAAGGCACAGGCATGAACGTTGTTGCATACCGGTAATCATGTTTAAATTTGCACCAAACGAAAAAAATGCTGAGGCCACTTACTCTTGTTTTTCTGTTGTTCCTTTTTAAGCTCACCGCCCAGGCCCAAACCGAAGACGAATACTGGGCTACCTGGAATAAGAATTATCCCCAGGTTAATATTCTCGATATGCTGGCTTCCGAAAAGAAATATGCCGACAGTATTGAAAAGGACCCTAAAATACCACCTTATTATGTTCGTACAGGCAAGTATCGCTTTGAGGCAGAGTATATGGACGAAACAAGAAAAATAGATACAGCAGTGTTAAGCTCTGTAAAACGGGTTCATAAATGGTTTGGCGGCGATCCGGCGCAAATAGATAACCTGATAAAATCAGAAACCTTAATTAAAGTAGGGGATCAGAAAATATGGATGCCGGTTCAACAAAATATATTAAAAGCAATAAAAGAAGAAGCGAAAAAAGGTGAGGTACTAATGTTGTATTGTGCCCTCTTTAATGAGCATACCAGTAAGAACAAGCTTTATAATTCTTTATTGATCTCTGAGTTCAGTAAGTAGTAATACTTACTGAACGCTGTAATTTGAGGGCATTACGGGTTTAACTATTTAATATTGATGCCGCACCGGAATAAAAGGTATATTTAACCGTTAAACCGTTTAAAATTACTGAATGTCTAAAGTCGTCTTCAATAACAAAAATGCTGTATTCTTTCAATCACTTAAAGGGGCTATAGACAGCTATTTTAAAGAAAAGAACTTAAAGAAAACTGGTAATTGGGCACTGTACTCCAAAACCATCATTTTAATAGCAGCTTCTATTGCATTATACCTCATTGCCATTAGCTTTTCATTACCTGTTGTAACAACCATTTTAATTGGTAGTGTTTTGGGGTTTTTATCGGCCTGCATAGGATTTAATGTAATGCACGATGCCAACCATGGTAGCTATTCATCAAAAAGCTGGGTGAACGATACTTTGGGTTTAACATTGAATGCGCTGGGCGGAAACAGTTTTATTTGGCGGCATAAACATAATATCATTCACCATACCTATCCTAATGTTGATGGTATAGATGATGATATAGCAAAGTCGCCGTTTATAAGAATGTGCAGTTCACAACCATGGGTACCTATGCACCGGATACAGCATTTATATACACCCTTGTTGTATGCTATCAGTTCTATGGTCTGGATCCTGTTCCAGGACTTTGAAAAATACTTTAAACAGAAAGTGCATAATACCGAGTTGCAGAAAATGAAAACAAAGGATCATGTTATTTTCTGGATCAGTAAAGTGTTATATGTTTTCTTTTATATAGCGCTGCCCATTCTTCTTACCGGCTGGCAACAGTGGCTGGTTTTCTTTTTAAGCCTGCATGTAGGTTTAGGTTTTACCCTGGCTATTGTTTTTCAGCTGGCGCATGTGGTAGAAGAAACTGAATTTACATTTGCTCCGCTTAGCGAAACAACAGTTATCGAAAACGAGTGGGCCATTCACCAATTAAAGACTACATCAAATTTCTCCCCTGATAATAAACTGGTTTCCTGGTTTGCCGGTGGTTTGAACTACCAGGTAGAACACCATCTGTTTCCCCGCATCAGCCATATTCATTATCCGGCTATAAGTAAAATAGTAAAATTGAAATGCGAAGAGTTCAATGTTCCCTATAATTGTATCTCGTCTTTTAATCTTGCTGTAAGATCACATTTTCGCTTTATTAAATTATTGGGAAGAAAACCTGTTAGTGCTTAGCTGTTCTTCAACCAATATTTTAATAATTTGCCTGCCGCAAAGTATTTATTATAAAACGGAGAGTTATATGACAACCGGCGAAGGCCCCGATCCTGAGATCTTGTTACAATTGGTATCAATGAAAATGCCCTTTGGAAAGTATAAGGGAACCTTGTTATGCAACCTGCCCGATTTTTACCTGGCCTGGTTTAAAAAACAGGGATTTCCCAAAGGTAAACTGGGCGTATTGCTTGAGACCATATTTGAGATAAAATCGAACGGGCTTACCTTTTTGCTCGATCCGTTGAAGAAGGGCGGGCGTTTCCCAAATCAATAACCGGCTGCGTTTAGGCGCGCAACCATCTTGTCATATGAGGGTAAGATGGAATGTTTAACTGGTGGGCCTTTTTTTCATTTACGGTCAATCCTATTCTTTCGAGCATAGCCAGGCCAACATAACTTTTCAGGCGACAGCCTTCTGTAATATAATCCCGACCACCCCGGTAACCTTTTTCATGGAAAACGAAATATGGATCTATTAGTAAATGCATACAGGCTGCATACGACCAGGCAATAGCCATGATCTCCTCTGTTTCGCGGTCTTTTCTGGTAGGAATATTTCGCTCCGATAATCGTGGCCGGTCGTTAGCCGGCACTACTGCAATATGACCGGCTTCGTGTAAAATATCGCCGGGGTGTTCCAGTGCTTCTTTGTCAATAATGATCATGCCGTTGTTGATCAACAGTCCGGGAAGAAAACTTTTATTGCTGATTCTCCTATAGGAAGTTTCAATACCAATTTCGTTCAGGAATTCAACGCATATCTCAAGAAGGTCAGGTTCGTTCTGTTCGCTATCTGTCATTAAGTGGTGGTGGTTTAAAGAACGCAAACGGTGAATATACGACACATTTGCTACACCACTACAGGCTCTTCCTGCTTTACAACTGTATGTACAGGCTTTTTAACGACCATTGTTTTCTTCTTTTTTCTGCGCCCCAGGTAAATCAGCAATCCGGTAATAGGCAAGCTAAAGGCAACAATAGCAGCTATTAGCGCAATTATCTGGGTGGGCCATCCATACAACCTTCCGGTGTGAATTGGGTACACCATCCGGCGCACTTTGTTTCCCATGCTTGAGTTTTTAAACATGGTTTCCTTTAAGATGCGGCCAGTGCCTTTTTCAAAGTACAGTGCATCTGCAATATTATTCACCGCAGCTTCGCGGTTCATTTTGTTAACGGTAATGGAAAGATTGTCTTTTTCGGGCAATAACATGCTAACGCGTCCTTTATAGGGAAGCCTGTTATTGGTTTGCTGGTACAATGATTCATAAAACCCGGCCTGTATGGGTTGTTTAACCGTATTTACAGGCGCTTCTGTTTTTTTCATGGGTTTGCCATCGAACACCAGGTAAATTGCATTGTTCATCCATTGGTACGACCAGGTAAGTCCGGTAACGGCAATAAAGAACAATACAATATGAACATAAAAACCACCCACGGCATGCAGGTCCCAGTTAAGGCGTTTCCATTTCGATTTCCAGGCAATACGGGTACGTTGTTTTAAAATATGCCAGCGTTTGGGCCACCATAGAACAATACCCGAAATAACCATGAATACGAATATAAAGCACGAGGCGCCGGTAATGGCTTTCCCCGTTTCATTCATGCACAGCGTACGGTGCAGGTTCAATACAACACCGTAAAAGGTTTTATTATAATTCACGCCTTCAATCACCTTGCCGGTATAAGGGTTCACGGCAATATGCCAGGTTTGCGTTTTATTCTTTTTGGCATAAAACACTACAGAGCGTTCGGGCGCCTGTGTTTCAGCATATATACGCGTGATCTTTAACGAAGGATTAAATGCCGCAGCTGAATGCATCATGCTGTCAATCGTTACCCGTTGCGCTTTGGGTGGTACGGTTACAAAATAAAAATCATGATTGGCCCATTCGTCCAGCTCATCTTCAAAAACCAACAGAATGCCAGTGCCTGCAACTATCAATACTACCAGTCCCGATGCTATTCCCAGCCACAGGTGCAGTTTGCCAAAAATTTGTTTCAACGTCATAGCCAGCTATTGTAAAATAAAAAGAGTCCCGCCAATGACGGGACCCACTAATCAGAGCCTTAACACCTGGCTGTATTGTGGTTGAAATTCAATGAACACAACCAGGTAAAGGCTATTATTGTGATATGACCATAAAAAGTTCCACTAAAACCTTTAAACAGCAAAAAAATACGCATACTGTTTGCCGGGGATAAATAAAACCCTTAGATGGCCCTAACTGTGTACACTCATAAAAAGAGCTTTCAAGGACCTGGCAAAACCTTAAGCGCTTAAATAGTTGTGTTTATGGCGCTTCTGCAACAAATAAGTCCCATTTTTTGACTTTTGCGCAAATCCTTGCGCAAAGTTCCCTTTCCGCCGCCAAAAGGGCTTACGGATTCGGGAAATTGAGCTTACGAATTAAGGAAACACTACTCAGATTTATATTTCTGTACCAGGTACAGGCCTGCTAAAGTCAATAGCATGCCAACTACTGTAAATATGCCAATGGGCTCCTGTACCATTACGCTGGCTATTATAAAACCGAATACGGGGCATAAGAAAAGCCAGAAGGAAGCTTTTACTGCATTGTCTTTCAACAGGTATAGCCAAAGTTGAACGCCGATGATAGATACGGGTATTGCCAGCCATAGAATGGGCGCAAGCATTTGTAAACCCCATATATTCTTAGCCGGGTGGTATGTGGCAATGGCAAATGGCAATAAGAACACGCCACCCAGTAATGTTTGCCAGCCATTGATGGTTAGTATATGCATGTTCTCCCAACTCTGCTTCGAAAAATAAATGATGCCAGCTGAGTATATGACCATGCAGAGCATGAGCAGTGCAATACCTCCGGGGGTTGCATAACTGTTTTTGAACAAAGGCCAGGCGGCCAGTAATACCCCGCCCATACATAGTATAAGGCTTACAACGGTAATGGTTCGTAAGCGTTTACCAAAAATGAGTGCATTCATAAGGCTGAACAGTACCGGGTTGGTGGCAATGGCCAGTGATCCCAAACCGGCCGATACATTTCGCATGGCCAGCACATACAGTCCCAGGTATAACGAGATGTTGAGCAAGCCATAAATGGCCAGCTGTTTCCATTCGTGTTTTTGCGGAAGACGCTTGCGTAAGATGCCGTGTGAAATGATGACCATTAACAAACCTGCAATAAAGAAACGTACTATACAAATTACAAATGGTTGTGCAACCTGTAAACCGAATTTGGTTGCTACTGCTGCGGAAGGCCAAAGTATAGAAAAGCCTACGCCTGTTAAGAACCATAACCATCCTGCTGTTTTCTTACTGTTCGCGGGAATCCCTTGCTGCTTCAATGCGTTGATTTTTGAAAAGCAAAATTAATGAAATCGCCGAACGCAAAAGAAAAGGCGGATACAATGTGCTTTGTATCCGCCTGGTGTATTGAGATTTTATATTATGCTATTCAACAAACAGCTTCTCAATTTTTGAGCCGCTATCGGTAAACAAATTTAGAAAATATACTCCTTTGGTAAGCCCATCAACTGATATTGAGTTGTGGGTGCCTTTTACGTTCACTGTTTTTATCATGCGCCCGGTAGCATCGCGTAACTCAATACGGTTACAATTTACAGAGGTGTTAATATATGCTACACCTTTTGTAACCGGGTTGGGCTGCAGGCTGACGGTGAAATCATTGTCTGAATTGCTTATTGAGCGTACAGGCGATAAGTTGTACTTCGCATCTTTATCAACTGTTTTAATGCGATAGTAGTTGATGCCAGCTGCCAGTTGTTTATCGGTAAACTGGTACTTGCTTTCTGTGGTGGTGTTGCCGCCTGCTGTTATGCTGCTTATTGCTTCATAGTTTATGCCATCGGTGCTTTTTTCAATAACAAATTCGGCCGTATTGGTTTCTTCCAATGTGGTCCATTGTAGCAGGGCTGTGTTGTTGCTCTTTGTAACAGTGAACATGCCCATTACCATTGGTAATGGCTGGTTTTGACCGGGGCCACCGCTATTGATCCAGAACTCTGAAAAACTGCTTACCTGGTATTCGGCATAATAACCATTGTCGTATGGAATTATATCAACGTTCGATGGTGTAATGAAGGTGTATGATCCATTGGTGTTATCGGCCAGCGTACCATTTTCTTCCGATGGGGCATTGCTGTATTTGGTAACTCCCGCAGCGTAGGCGTCGGTGATGGTACTGCAGGTTCCGCAACCTGTAGCATTTATCAGGTTATTTGTTTCTGTGTTCAGAAAATAATAACGAACGGTTACAGGAGCCGATGGTGCATTTGTTGGTTGAATAACTATATTCCTGTCGAGGTAGTATTGTTTGGTATCGTTACGTACCGTACCACTTGGGTTGAAGTAAACCCTTACATCGGTAATGCCCAGATTTTGCCCGTTGGGGTTTATTGAAACCACGCGGTTGCCGCCTGAGTTAAAATGGATCCAGTTACTACCGCTTACGGCCTGCGATAATCCGCTGGTGATGTTGGCGCCGCTGTAAATGGCTGCTTTATCAAATACATGTATATCGTCGATGCCTACACCTTCATAGGTTACACCGGGGTCGCCATACATAACAATTCTAAAGCGTACTGCGCTTGTTTTAACAGGCACATCAAAGCTGCTTACATGCCAGCGCGTATCTGACATTTGCCAATACTGGTAACTTGGGGCGTCGTACCAGTTGGTGCCACCGCTGGTGGTGCCTAATTTAATCCAGTTCACACCATCGGTACTGTATTCAAGCCAGTGAATATCGCAATTACAATTATCCTCTGTTCTGAAGATGTGGCTAAACGATAATACCGGTTGTGTTAAGCCGCTCAGGTTAAAGCAAGGTGAGTACAGGTATGAATACTCGTTGTTGTTGTAAAGGCCGGTTAAACTGGTTACCCATGCTTTTGTTCCATTTGCTGCTTTGTTAATGATGGTTTTGGCTGGTGTGCCCCATTGCCAGCTGCTGTTAAAGCCTCCGGTATACCAGTTGCCATCGCTGCTCTCGAAACTTTCGAGGTAGGGGAAGCTGGTAATTTGAGGTGAGGTACGGAAGTTGGTTGTGATGGTGTCATTAACATGATAGGTATCTGTACCTAAAGCCACCCAGGCTTTAAAGTCGTACACCTTGTAAGCCGAAAGATCGGCTCTTTGCGTAAAGGTATAATTCACCGTTTGGCCGGCATTTATTGTAGGGATGGTTTCTGTAATCGTAGTGCCGTTATCAATCTGGTACGAAACAGGTACGTTGGTAAGTGTGCCGGTACTATAGTTCTTAATCTGCACTGTTATGGGTTCGGTTCCGCTGAGTGCACATATATTGCCGGCAGGGTTCAGTAGTTGCATAAGACTTACATCATTGGTAGTAAGCGTTAAGGTAATATCATCAAACGTATAACCATCGTCGAGGTTACCATCAATTACAACCGAGTTGGTAGAACGGTATCCCATTTCGCAGAACTTTATTTGGAAGGTGCTGCTTATGGTTTGTGCGGGTACGGCATTCGCTAACGTTTCGGTTATGTTAACCGGTGTAGCTGCCCGGTAAACGCCAAAGTCGGCAGAGTTATAAGGAAGGGTATACACGGGTAGCCATGCACTGTTTTCATTACCCCTGATATATATTCTGTTGTTAGCGGCAGAGAAATCAATACCCTGGTTTTTGAAGTAGAACGATAACCAGATTTGATCAGTGGAGGTGTAGCTGCTCAGGTTGAATGTTGTAATAAGGCTGTCTGATTGAATAATACCCAGGTTGCTTATTTGGTCGAGTGTTGCCGCCCGATTGCCGGTTCGGGCTATTCCTGTATTTACAAAAGTGCGGGCCCGGCCATTGGTGCTGCTGGCAAAGAAATCGCAGCGGTCGAGGCCATCGAAGCCACGTGTGCCGTTGGTATATGCATTGGCTGTAGCGCTTTCAAAGCCTTCGGTAAAGTTTGGACTTAAAACAATTGGGTCGTTTTGCAATTGTTTTACTACTGTAACCAGAGTGTCGTTGGTATGAAATGGATCGCTGGTATAAGTTACCCAGCTTTTTATAGTGTATGTTCCTATGGCAGAGAAGTTGTATGTGGTCGCAAACGTATGGGTATAGGTGCCGTTTGCGGCAATATTTTGTGTTGTAGGCTCCGTAACGGGCGTGCCGTTGTTTACCTGGTAAGTAACGTTGAAGGTGCCTGAAACAGCCGTGCTACCTGCATTCTTAACTGTTATTTGCGGCGCTACTGTTCCCAATTGTGATGTTGCATACATGCGGCCGGTAACAGGTGCCACCTGTGCGCTGGTTGTAAGGTCGTTATCAAAAGTAGGTGATGCGCAGGCGCCGCCCGAAGGAACAATTATCTGGGAGCGGCAACGCCGGCCCTGTACACTACCCATATTGGCGCGTACACCTACGTAGTATGTACTGTCTTTGTTTAACCCGCCCAGTAAATAGCTGTTGCCGGTGGTGTTTGTTACCACGCTCATGTCGGTGCCTTTATACATCATTACGTCGTAACTGGTGGCTCCTGGTACCGTACCCCAGCTAAGGTCTATGTAACCAGGGCATGTATTGGTAGCAGTAAGCACCGGCATTTGCATTATAGAAAATGTATTGTCGCTTACATCAGTGTTGCTGGTACCGTTACGGCTTACACGAAACAATGCAGTATTGGTGGGCGTGTTAGGCATTGTCCATGCGTATGTTCGTGAGTCGGCGGGTACATTGTTATCAATAACGGTCCAGTTACTGCCGTTATCAATAGAGTATTCTAAGGTAAAAGGGGTGGTGTTGGCATCGTTGGCTGTCCAGCGAACTACCTCAAGCTCTCCCGGAACCAGTGGTTCGTTGCCTATAGGATACAATACTTCGAAGGTTGGTGCTATAACCTCGTAGGTTACTATAAAATTCTGCGGTCCTATTGGTACATTGGCGCCGGTTACGGTAACTGAAAAATCGCCGGCCGGCGGATTGTTTATTACAACCTGTTCAATATTATTCCGGTTATCAATGCCTTCAACGGCAACGTTGTTTACGTTTGGTGCCGAAGGATCGAGTATCAATGGGCGGTGTAATATGGCATCTGACCCCGTTACGGTAAGATTAAGGTTGTTTACAAGGGTGGTGGCTGCATAAGGTGTACCTGCAATGTCGCTGTAATACAGCATGATCTTTATTTGCGTGGTGCCTGCCGGTACGCCGGTTATTGTAAAGTTTTGCGAACCGCCATTATTTACCATACCGTTGAAGTAGGTGTTGTTCTCAAGCGCCTCAACAGCTTTGCGCGCATTCAGGTTACCAAAGCCAAAGCTAAAGTCGGGACCAAAATTACCCAGGTCATCAGCTGTATTACAGGTTACTGCTTTAATCAAAGCACCGGTTGGGTTGGCGCCGCCATGTAGCTGACGGTAGCGTTCATAAAGCAGGCCCAATGCGCCGGCTACCGCCGGTGAGGCCAAGCTGGTGCCATATAAAGTGTTGTAAAGGTTTGTGTTCATGGTGGTGGCAATGGCATTTCCACCGGCAACGATCTCGGGTTTTAACCGGCCGTCATCAACCGGCCCCTTGCTCGAAAAATTGGGCTGTGCGTAGTTGTTGGTGTTGTCAACGGCGCCAACAGTTAATACGTTTTTACCTGTTTGAAAACCCGATTTAACGGTGCCGAACGAATTGGGGTAGGGTGAGCAGGTTAAGGCGCCATCGTTTCCCGAAGCAAATACGTGAAGCAGGTTAGGATAATTGTTCAATTGCGCATCAACGTAATAACTCAATACATCATAATCGCCCTGGCCAATACATCCGTTTGCTGCAGAATGGTATGAGTTATTGGTGACCACCATACCAAAATCGGCAACGTAGTAAGGCGTATTGACAAGTATATCGCTAAAGTATTGCCCAATCATGGTGGCTTTGGGCGCCATACCTCTGTATCGCTGGTATATTACACCGCTTCCACCCATAGAGCCCATAGTAGCTGTGGCATGCGCGGCCGCTACAGTGGGAGTACGATTTATAAGCCGGCCCGAAATATCAATGTGAAAGCTGGCGTCGCCATCATCGCCAAGACCCAGGGTAACATTGGTGCCCTGCAGGTTACGGCCGGTAGGAGAGTTAAGAATATCTACACCATGGGCGGCCCGGCTACGGTGGTTAAGCGATACGGGTTTCATTTGCTGGCTGCTTACATAGGCAACGAATGGCAGTGTAGCAATTTTATTAACAACAGTTGTAGTGGCACTGATGAATACAACATGCTCAGGTTGAATTTTTGTTTCAATAATTTGAGCGCCGGCCTGCTTTAATTGGGCAATGGCCGTTCCTTTATCAACGTTACCGAAAAAGCTTACTGCAATTAGTTTGTCGGGGTCCTGTACCGATGCAGCGAGTTGTTGTTTTAATGTGGGTTCAATTTTAGTTGTTGCATCTAATGTATAAACGCCACTGATAATGTTTTTTTTAAGCTGGCCTGGTGTAAGCTGGTCATTTATTTCGGCCAAAAAGGTATTATCGGGGATATAATCATACAACAAAATGCCTTCGCTGGCCAGCGCTTGCCGCTCGGCCACATTGGGCAGTTTTGAAAATTGTATAAGGGTATAAAACTTGTTTTTGAAACGATACTTAACCAGTGAGTCGGAAAAATGAAGATCGTTTCGAAGGTTGATGTTTTTTTTAAGGGTGCCGCTTTTTAATCGAACGGGCCGAATAATTTCCTGGGCATACCCCTTCCATGATACGAACAATGATAAAGCAATGAGTAAAGGATATTTCATTTACTGGTTTTTATATAGGATAGTGAGTATCAGGGTTAATGAAAATGGATAGAAAAAGATAGATATAATAAACGGAATATACAAAGGTTTATTATTGCTCAGGCGCTTATACAAGGAGCTTTCAATCAATTTGTTATGTTATGTTTACAAAGTAATTGAATACCTGATCCTGTGGTACATAATTATTTGTAAAACAACTCATTGTTTTAGCCGCTGGTTATTGTTTTGCTAACCGGATGGTTACATATAATTTTGCAACCGAATAGTTACATAAATGAGTACGTTACGTCGTGATGTTTTTCAGGCCATTGCCGACCCAACCAGGCGCGAAATAATTGGTTTACTGGCCAATAAGGCCCTTACGCTTAATGGGGTAGCAGAGAACTTCCAGGTAAGCCGCCCTGCTATTTCAAAGCATATAAAAATACTTACCCAATGTGGGCTGGTAGTTATTAAACAACAGGGCCGCGAACGGTACTGCCAGGTTGATTTCAATAAATTGAAGGAAGTATCTGACTGGGTTACCCAGTATCATAGTTTTTGGAGCCAGAAACTGGATGCGTTGGGCGGGTTGCTGGAGGGAAATGAGAAATGAAGCCTGACGTTACAGCGTTCTTATAGTGACCTTATAGCGATATTATAGCGACCTTATAGCGATGCAACACCCTATCAGCTCCATGGTAACGCCATAGTAACTCACTGGTAATACCAACTATTGTAAGAACAAAATTTATAAGATAAAGCGGTGATTCAGGTATAAAGCAAAACCCGGATTTTGAATACATGGAGTATCAAAATCCGGGTTCTTATTTAATAACAGAGTGTTACTGCATTTTCACTTTCTCATTTGTCATTTCTCTGTTCTTCATTTCTCATTAATGATGATGGTGTTGGTGCTTTTCTGCTTCTTTGCTGAACTCTTCAACTGTTACTGGTTTTTCAGTAGCGTTTACTTTAGATTCAGCCAGGTCAAACACTTTCTCAGTTTGAATGCGATGGTAGGCATCTTCAACAAACTTGCGGTCTTTCATCATACGGGTAATGTACTCAGCGATCCAGGGTTGTTCATCTTCCTGCATGCTCATACCCATATAGCCGAATAATTGTTGTTTGGCAAAGGCTTCAATGTCTTCGTTCTTTACTTCGATATTGTTTTCCTGAACCAGCTTGTCGATGATGAGGGTCCATTTCAGTTGGTTAACGAAAGTAGGATACTCCTGTTCAACTTCTTCCTGTGTTTTAGGTTGCTCGCCACCGGTTTGCATCCAACGTTTCAGGAATGATTCGGGGAAATCTATTTTCGTATGGTCAACCAACACGTGGTAAACTTCGTGTTGTAAATGATTTTTCGTTTGTTTATCCCAGTAACCTTCAATTTCTGATTTTATTTCATTGCGAAGATCAGCTTCAGTTTTGATCTCTTCTTTTTTAGGATAAACTGCTTTGAAGAACTCTTCGTTCAGTTCAGCTTTTTCAACCAGGCCAACTTTAGTAATAGCCATGTTGAAGAATTTGGCGGCAGCAGCTTCGTCGTGTTTGTCGAGGCCCAGGTCGCTCAGTACCCACTCTCTTTCTTTTTCGTCGAAGGCTTTGTTCAACTGAAAGTTCAATACATCGCCTGCTTTTTTACCGGTAATGTTAGCACGGTAATCTGCAGCAAAGTATTTTGCCAGGAAAGAGTTGTCTTTTTTAATACCACCTTCAATTTCGTTGCCATTGGCATCGGTTTCGGTGAAAGTAACGTTCAGTACATTTTCATCTTCGCTTACGGCGTCGCGATCAACCAGTTTACCGTGGCGTACCTGCAGGCGGTTAACTTCTTCATTGATCATCTCTTCGGTTACGGTTACCTTGTAGCGGGTCATTTTTTCTTTCGACAGGTCGGCTACATTGAAAGCAGGTTTCAGGCCAACTTCGAAATCGAACACATACTCAACAGGGTTGTTCATGTCGAGCTTGGGCGCTGTTTCAGTGGCAACGGGCAAAGGCTGGGCGAAGATCTCCAGCTTTTCGTTTTGCATATAGGTACCCAGTTCTTTTTCAACGGTTCTGATAACCTCATCGGCAAATACCGACTGGCCATGCATCTTTTTGATCATGCCTGTAGGTACCATGCCTTTGCGGAAACCTGGTATATTGGCTTGTTTGCTATAATTTTTGAGTGCTTTTTCAAATGAAGGCAGATAATCTGCACCGGCTACTTTTATGGTAATCTTATCATTCAGCAGGCCGATATTCTCTCTGGTTACTGTTGCCATAGCGCTTTTTTTTAAATTGGGTTGCAAAGGTAACGTAAACAGGCAAATCGGTCAAAACTAGTCTGAGATAGTATTTCGTTAATCTTTATCCTGTAAAATTAACAAAGGCACATGGGTTTCATAAGCCATTGCGGTTGTGTGATTTTTCGAAAATAATCGCTCCAAAAAGGTGTGTTTATGGGCTACCATAGCCAGCATTTCGCTTTTTTGCTGTTGTAAATACCGGTTAATTCCTTGATTTACAGATGGTTCTTCAATAATGGCGTATTCGTGGTCGCAGGCTTCAAAAATAATTTCATTGCTTCTTTTACCGGTTAGCTCCTGTTCCGAGTCGCCTGCGTGGCCCTGGCGTACATACAGTATATGTATTTTGGCCCTAAAGGCGCGGCACAGTTCTATCAGCGGGTTGAAGAGCTCTACACTTGTTTTGTAGCTGAAATCGCTGGCGTAAGTAATATGTTTTAGCGGGGTATACGTAGTGTCGTGCGGTATTACCAGTACGGCCGTTTTTACTTTGCGCGCCACGTTGGTGGTAGTGCTGCCAATCATCTTGTCCAGTCCGCCAGCGCCCTTCATACCCATTACAATAAGGCTTACTTCCCTTTCTTTATTAAGGTTCTTTATTTCATCGGAAGCAATTCCAATGCGAACCAGCCACTCTACCTCCTGGCCGTATTGTTCGGATAGCCAGGCAGCCTCCTTCCTTATAAGGTCTTCATTTTCTTTTTGCAGGTTATCTACCGTTACCATGGCGTAAGGTACTTCGCTGATAGGGGTAGGTAACATATACGCATGGAAAAGCAGTAGGCGGGCATTAAACAGTTTGGCCAGCTCTGCTGCATAAATAGTGGCATTGCGGGAGGCGGGTGAAAAATCAACCGGCACTAGAATGGTATTCATACAAGTAATTGTTAATGCTTTATAAAGTTAACAAGTTTGACGAAGTGGGGCGTAATAAACATCAGGCCATAATATGACAATTGTTAGGCCAGGGAGGGTTAATGGGTTTTATTTCAGGGCATAACGGATGCCCTTCCATAAATAGCGGAGTAATACTGATAATACCT
The DNA here is from genome assembly GCA_024809215.1 of Niastella sp. OAS944. GTDB lineage: Bacteria > Bacteroidota > Bacteroidia > Chitinophagales > Chitinophagaceae > Niastella. The sequence continues at coordinate 258,329 of JANUBW010000007.1, forward strand.
TGCCGCCTTTTGTTGACCAGAATTTATGTTCCTGCATAGTGGCGGTGTAAAATAAAAAAGAAAATAAAAAAGTAGGTAGAGGTTGGAATATAAAGTAAGCTTAAAATGGTGCTCGTATTAAAAAAATATTTGCAATTTCCTTACAATCAGCTATATTGATGATAGAAATGACCTCAAAACAAAAAAGCCTCCCGATGCATCAGGAAGCTTTTTGTTTGGTGCGCATGGAGGGACTCGAACCCCCACACCTCGCGGCATCAGATCCTAAGTCTGACGTGTCTACCAATTTCACCACATGCGCTCATTAAGTGGGTCGCAAAACTAAGATCAAATTTTCTAATTCCCTTAAGTTCTTCGGTTTTTTAGTTGTTTAGTTTTTAATTATTAAGTTGGGCGCTGAAGCCCGGGCTTAAAACTATAAACTAAGAACTTGCGATCTCTTTTGGGGGTGCAAACATAGGGCATTTTTACGTAAATTCGTTAACTATGGATTCTGTTGCTGTGATACCGAAATATAATTTAAATGAAGAGCAGGAAAAAAAGCTAATACTTCGTGAGTACCGGGCTTTATTAAAGCTTCTTAAACCCAAATTAAAACCTGGCGACAAAGAATTGCTCCGCCGCGCCTTTGAAATGAGCGCCGATGCGCATAAGACCATGCGCCGCAAAAGCGGGGAACCTTATATCCTTCACCCCCTGGCCGTAGCCCGCATATGCATTGAGGAAATAGGCCTGGGTGTACGTTCTACCATTTGTTCGCTTTTACACGATACAGTTGAAGATACCGATGTAACCCTTGAGGATATTGAGCGGGAGTTTGGCAACGAAATAGCCCGCATTGTTGATGGATTGACCAAGATCTCTAATATTATTGACGTAAATGCATCGGCGCAGGCTGAGAATTTTAAAAAGATCTTACTTACTCTTACTGATGACCCCCGCGTTATATTAATAAAGCTGGCCGACCGCCTGCACAACATGCGTACGCTCGACAGTATGAAGCGCGAAAAGCAGTTAAAGATCGCTTCTGAAACAGTGTATGTATATGCGCCGTTGAGCCATCGTATGGGTTTATATACCATTAAGACCGAGCTTGAGGACCTGGCCATGAAGTACCTGGAGCCGGAGGCTTACAGGGAAATAGCCCGCAAGTTGGCAGAAACAAAGCGCGAGCGCTCGCGGTATATAAATGAGTTCATAAAGCCTATTAAAGAAAAGCTCGATAAAACCGGGTATACTTTTGAAATATATGGCCGGCCCAAAAGCATACACTCCATTTGGAACAAAATGAAGAAGAAAGGGGTGGCTTTTGAGGAAGTATACGACCTGTTCGCCATCAGGGTTATTTTAGATATTCCGCTTGAACTGGAAAAAGAAGGCTGTTGGAAAATATATTCAGTGATCACCGATGAGTATACGCCTTCGCCCGAACGTTTGCGCGACTGGTTAAGCAATCCCAAATCGAATGGTTACGAAGCCCTGCACACTACGGTGATGGGGCCACAGGGTAAATGGGTGGAAGTACAGGTGCGCACCCGCCGTATGAATGAGATTGCCGAAAAGGGCCTGGCTGCCCACTGGAAATATAAAGAAGGTACGGCCGATGAAAGCCGCTTCGACAAATGGTTTCAGCAGATACGCGAAGTACTCAATACCCAGGACAGCGACTCTATCGACTTTTTACACGACTTTAAGACCAGTTTCCTGGCCGAGGAGATATATGTATATACGCCCAAGGGCGATGTAAAGATGCTGCCGGTAAATAGTACCGCCCTCGATTTTGCCTTTGCGATTCACAGTGCGGTAGGTTCAAAATGTATTGGCGCCAAAATAAACCATAAACTGGTACCTATAAGCCACAAACTACGCAGTGGCGACCAGGTTGAGATCATTACCAGCGCCAAGCAAAAGCCTAATGAAGACTGGCTGAATATAGTAGTTACCGCCAAGGCCAAAAGCAAGATCAAGGATGCGCTGAAAGAAGAAAAAAGAAAGGTGGCCGATGAAGGTAAATATGTGTTGCAGCGGAAGGTAGAGAACATGGGTGCGGCCTTTAACCAGCATAATGTAGATATACTCACTTCATTTTATAAATTACAATCACCGCTCGACCTGTATTATCAGATATCTATAAAAGGTATTGACTTAAAAGAGTTGAGCGAGTTTCATGTACTGGGCGATAAGCTGGAGCCACCCAAGCCAATAAAGCCCGAGGTAAAGCCCGATCCTGTTCATGCCTTACCAAGTAAGAAAGATGCCGAACTGATCATCTTTGGCGAAAGCAGCGATAAGATCATGTACACGCTGGCCAATTGTTGTAAACCTATTCCCGGGGACGACGTATTTGGTTTTATAAGCACCGGTAAGGGTTTAACCATTCACAGAACGAATTGCCCCAACGCCACCAGGTTGTTGAGCCAATACGGGCACCGGGTGGTAAAAACCAAATGGGCTAAGAATAAGGAAATATCGTTCCTCACCGGTTTAAAGATCATTGGACTTGATGATGTGGGGGTAATTCATAAGATCACCAACCTTATTTCGGGCGAAATGAAGATCAATATCAATGCCATGACCATTGAAGCCAGGGAAGGATTGTTCCACGGTAATATCAGGGTGTATGTGCATGATAAGGAGGAGCTTGACGAGTTGGTGAACAGCCTGAAGAAACTGCCTGGCATTGAAACGGTTGACCGGTACGATACCGAGCAGCAGTAAATCACAAATCACAAATTCCGAAGTTCCAAAGAAATTACAAATCTCAAATTTCAAGATCCAAAAAATTAAAAAGTCTAAAATCTTAAAACTATTTAAGGTGCTGGGTTTTGTTGTAAGCCTTTAACAGTTAGGCATTTGCCAATTTCCTATTGTCAATTGTCTATTGGTTTAAAGATTCTTTAGGTTTGTACATTAGGATTTGTTATTTATTTGGGTCCTGTATTTTAAGTATAGGGTTTGATCTTTGGAGCCTGGATCTTGAGATTGGGTATTTGCGTAGGAATTTATTTTTTGGTTCTTGGAGCTTGGTTCTTGGAATTTCAATTCCGTGATTTGGGTTGCAAGTCCTATTTTTGCCCCCGTTTGCTACAAATTATTCAAATATTTAATAATGGTTGATGTTTTATTAGGTCTTCAATGGGGCGATGAAGGCAAAGGCAAGATCGTGGACTATTTTGCACCCAACTACGATCTTATTGCCCGTTTTCAGGGTGGTCCCAATGCAGGCCATACGTTATATGTAAACGATAAAAAAGTTGTTCTGCATCAAATACCCTCGGGTATTTTTCATGAGAACACAATTAACCTGATAGGTAATGGGGTTGTACTTGACCCGGTTACTTTAAGAAGGGAATGTGAAACGGTAAAAGCGTTTGGCATCGATTACCGCAAAAATTTATTTATTTCAGAAAGAACACATCTTATACTGCCAACACACCGCGCGTTGGATAAGGCTTCTGAATTATCTAAAGGAAATGATAAGATCGGTTCTACCTTAAAAGGTATTGGACCTGCCTACATGGATAAAACAGGCCGTAACGGTTTAAGAGTAGGTGATCTGTTAGATAAAAGCTTTACCACGCAATACATTCGTTTGCGTTTAAAGCATCAGAAACTGCTCGATAGTCTTAACTTCCATGAAGATATTTCCGCCTGGGAAGAAGAGTTCTTCGAAGCGCTTGAGTTTATGAAAGAATTCAAGATCGTGAACGGTGAATACTTTATCAATGAGAAGATAAGAGAAGGCAAAAAAGTTTTAGCTGAAGGTGCACAAGGTAGCATGCTCGATGTTGACTTTGGTACATTCCCCTTTGTAACCTCATCAAATACCATTTCTGCTGGTGTTTGTACCGGTTTAGGCGTTGCACCACAAAAGATCCGTGAAGTGATTGGTGTTACCAAAGCTTATTGCACACGCGTAGGTAGCGGTCCATTCCCAACAGAATTACACGATGACATGGGCGAAGAGCTCCGTCGCATTGGTAATGAATTTGGCGCCACTACAGGCCGTCCCCGTCGTTGTGGCTGGATTGACCTGGTAGCCCTAAATTTTGCCTGTATGGTGAATGGTGTTACCAAACTGGTTATGACCAAAGCCGATGTACTGGATGCCTTTGATGAGCTTAAGGTATGTACTTCTTACAATGTAGGTGATAAAAAGACAGATCAGATTCCTTTCCAAATGACAAGAATGTCAATTACTCCTGAGTTGAAAAGCTTTAAGGGGTGGAAAACGGCTACTGACAAGTTTAGAGCGGCTAGTGAATTGCCCGCAACCATGAAGGAATATGTAGCATTTATTAATTCATATTTAGGTGTGAATATAAATTATATTTCCAATGGTCCGGGACGTGAACAATTGATAGAAATTCAGTAGTTTTCATTTCGAATTGTTGATTGAAAAATTGTTTTGAAAATATTTGGCGAATTAAAAACTTCGCCGAAATTTTACACACATAATCTTACCAGACAATGGCAGCAAAATCTGACAAGGAAAAAAAGACCGGCGGAGACTCTGCACCAAAGTCTTCTAAGGAAACTCCGAAAAAGGCCTCATCTAAACCTAAGAAAGAAGAAGATGAGGATGATGAAGACTTGGAAGATGAAGAGTTAGAAACGCCGAAGGCCGCTAAGAAAGGCGGTAAAACTTCTTCTAAGAAATCTGATGAAGAGGGTGATGACGATGACGACGATGATGAGGATCTTGATGATGAAGTGGATGATTGGGATAAACCCGAAGAAGATGAAGATTGGGATCCTGATTTCGAAGAATTCGATCTGCCCAAATCAAAGGGAAAGAAAGCTAGTAGCGGATCAGCTGGAGGTGGAGGTAAAAAAGGCAAAGGCGACGACGATGATCTCGGCGTCGACGATGAGTTCAAAGACCTTGATCTCTTCAATGATCGCGGCTTCGACGATGATGAGGAGGACTTTTAGTGGTTACTTCTATTACTGCTCACCCTGTTTCCACAGTGCGCAGACAATTCATATCATTTCCCGTCGCTGATCTTCAGCGAACCAAATTACAAATGTTGAGCTGGGTTAACCAGTTCAACATTTGTTGTTTTCTCGATAACCAGCAATACAATTTACCGCACCATAGTATTGAATGCATGGCTGCGGCAGGGGCTGTACAAACCCTTGCCATTGCGGCTGGTACTGCATTTGATCAATTGCAGGCGTTGTACAAACAATATGGCGACTGGTTATTCGGTCATTTAAGTTATGATCTTAAAAACGAGACCGATGGCCTTACCAGTGCAAATACCGATGGTATTGGCTTCCCCGACCTTTGTTTTTTTGTTCCCGAAGTTGTTTTGCAATTAAACGGGCAGGAGTTGCTGATAGGCGCTTTTGATGCCCGTCATGAACGCATATTTCATGAAATATGTAATATGCAAGCGCCGGTATTGCCGGCCCACAACCTTGCCACACCCATCAATAACCGCATTAGCAGCGAAGAATACATTCGAACTGTTAAGCAATTGCAACAGCATATTTTGCGTGGCGATTGTTATGAGATCAATTTTTGCCAGGAATTCTTTGCTGAAAATGTTGATATAGATCCACTGCAGGTGTATTGTGCATTAAGTAATACCTCGCCCAATCCCTTTGCTGCCTATTATAAAACCGGGCAGCGGTATTTGTTATGCGCCAGTCCCGAGCGATATATAAAGAAGGAAGGTGATCGTATATTTTCACAACCCATAAAGGGAACCTCACAGCGAAACCTGAACGATATTGGCGAAGATGCAGCAAGCGCAGCGCATTTGTATAATAGTGCCAAGGACCGTTCGGAAAATGTGATGATCGTTGACCTGGTTCGTAATGACCTGTCGAAGATCTGTGAAGAAGGATCGGTAAAGGTGGAAGAGTTATTTGGTATATACAGTTTTCCGCAGGTGCATCAAATGATCTCCACCGTTAGTGGGCGGCTGCGTAGCGATATTCATTTTATTGAAGCCATAAAGGCGACCTTTCCCATGGGCTCTATGACTGGTGCACCCAAAAAGCGGGTGATGGAATTAATAGAGCAATACGAGCAAACCCGCCGTGGCATTTTCTCCGGTGCCGTAGGGTACATTACACCCGAAGGCGATTTCGACTTCAATGTAGTTATCAGAAGCATTATGTATAATGCTGCCAGTAAATATCTTTCCTTTCAGGCCGGTTCGGCCATTACGTTTTACAGCGATCCCGAAAAAGAATATGAGGAGTGTTTGTTAAAGGCGGCAGCAATAAAGAAGGTGTTAGGGGCTTAAAATAAGAATGCCCCGAAACATCGGGGCATAATAAATAACGAGATCTGAATTCTTTATTTAACTACTGTAGCGCCACTCAACAACATCTGCACACTCTCATTGAGAATAATATATTTATTCGCTATGAACAGCTCCATTTTATCGTTTGGCAGCTTTAGTTCATAGGCGTTGTCGTTGCTGCTCATGATAGCATCGAAGTTTGGATTGTAGCGGTTAAACTCGTTTACATCCATCATAATGTTCTTTACAATGGCTGCTGAGTAATATTTGCCCGATACTTCCATGCTTTTTACATTGGCCAACTCATCGGTGCTTAAGCGGCGATTGATGAGGTAGGTTGCTGTTACACCCAGTTGTTCGGTAACCTCGGCCTTGGTAAGGGTGGTTACGCTGCCCTGGCCTTCAAAGATATAATGGGTGCCAATGAATTTCTTCACGTGCATTCTGGTTTCGGCCGGCAGGTAATACTGCAGGTTCCAGAAGTTACGGCTACCCTGGCATTTTTTGATGGCGCTGTATACGTTAGCTGGTCCGCCGTTGTAAGCCGCAATTACCAGTAACCAGTCGTTGAACTCCCTGTACAAGTCGCGCAAATATTTGGCGGCTGCATGGGTGCTTTTGGTATAGTTACGGCGTTCGTCAATGTTGCGGTTCACCTTTAGGCCAAGGTCGCGTGCGGTTTGTGGCATTAACTGCCAGGGACCCACAGCGCCTGCCCATGAGGTGGCGGTAGATTTTAATTCAGATTCAATAACGGCCAGGTATTTTAATTCGGATGGAAGGCCATATTTCTTCAATACACCATCCATCATATTAAAATACGGCTTGGCCCAGCCCTTCATTTTGCGAAGGTCTTCGCCGTTTTGCTCCATATAGTCCTGCACGAATTTAATTGCGCGGGGATTTAAACGGATGCCATTAGCGGAATTGTAACCCAGCGTAAATGCTGTGTTTAGGTCTTCTTCCTGGGGATCTGCGGAGTCATTTTCTACTTTTCCAGGGAACTCGAATTGCTGCGAAAGAACAATCTTGTTGAGCTTTTTTCCACCAGGTGCGGTGTTCTGCGCTATTCCGTGGTTAGTACTGTATGCCATGCATAATACACCCAGGCCTAAAATACCCGACATAAAAAGTTTTCGTTTCATCATCGTTGATTAAAAAATGAAGATGATCGACCCGGGGGTATGGATTATAGAACGATGTTCTACACAGGATGAAACGGATGAAGTCTTCTTAAGGATTGTTGGAGATTATGTTCAGAGCTAAGACCGGGGGTCGAAGGGGTTTAGGCTTTTCATTTAGCCGGCGGTTCTGAACTTTGCCATCCATTGTTCGGACAGGCTGAGCAAATATAACTCGGAAAATTGGTTCGTCATAATCTGCAACCCATAAGGCATGCCATTACTGTGCCAAAAGAGCGGAATTGAGATGGTGGGAATACCAGTGAGGTTCGAAAATACTGTAAAAATGTCAGCCAGGTACATGCTGATGGGGTCCTCTGTCTTTTCACCAATCTTAAAGGCGGTAGAGGGGGCTGTGGGGAGAAGGATAGCATCGAACTGGCTGAAGATCAGGTTGATCTTATCAACCAGCAGTTTACGTACCTGTTGCGCCTTCGTAAAATACGCATCATAGTATCCCGCGCTTAAAACGAAGGTTCCCAGCATGATGCGTCTTTTAACTTCCCAGCCAAAACCTTCTGACCGGGTGGCACAATAAAAATCTGTTAAAGAAATATTTTTATTCACATTGCGGTGTCCATACTTTACCCCATCGTATCTGGAGAGGTTACTGGAGGCTTCCGCGGTAGTTAAAATGTAGTAGGCAGGAACAATGAAGTCGAGGAATTCGAAGTCAACAGGCTCTACGGTATGCCCATCGGCCTGTAGTTTTTTAGAGAACTCCAGAATAGAATCCCTGATCTCTTTATCGAGCGCCGGGCTTTCCAAGGCCTCTTTAAAATAAGCGATCCTGAGCGGCTTGGCGGGCAGGGGAGTAAGTTCGCTGTAGGCGTCAACCTTTTGCTGGGCGCCGGTGCTGTCGAAGTCATCGGGACCGGCAATAATTTCCAGCACCAGGGCAACATCGGGCACATTGTTGGCGAAAATACCTATCTGGTCAAAAGAAGAGGCATAGGCAATAAGACCGTGGCGGCTAATGCGACCGTAGGTGGGTTTAAGCCCCACCACGCCACAGAAGTCGGCCGGCTGGCGAACGGAACCTCCGGTATCGCTACCAAGGCTTACCATACACAGGTCGGCCTGAACGGCTACAGCTGAACCGCCCGATGAACCACCGGGAACCCGGGTTTCGTCGATGGCGTTCAGCACTTTGCCATATGATGAGTTTTCATTGGTTGAACCCATGGCAAACTCATCACAGTTGGTATGTCCTATAATTATGGCTTCTTCGGCCAGTAATCTTTCTACGGCAGTTGCATTGAAAACAGGTTTAAACCCCTCGAGTATGTGCGATGCGGCCGAAAGCGGGTGGTCCTTATAGGCAATAACATCTTTCAGCGCTATTACAACACCATGAAGTTTGCCTGTAGGTTTTCCTGCCTGGCGACTGGCATCGAGCTCGGTGGCCCGTTGCAGTGCTTCTTCTGCATAAGTATTTACGTACGCGTTCAGGTGCTTGCGGGCATCTATTTGTTGCAGGTAGTGTTGAACAGCCTGAACACAGGTAGTAGTACCAGAAAGCAGGTCCTGGTGATATTGCGTTATTGAGGAATACTTAAACAATGGTTGTTACCGGGTTTGAAACACAAATCGGTTGCAGAAAAAAATATATGTGAAAGGGTGAATTAGCGGGTAGTAGATGACGCCTGTGTTTGTTTAGCGTCTTTCTCGTTAATTCCGTCTTCAATCTCTTTCTTTACGTTATTCTTGGCGTCGTTGAACTCACGAATACCACGGCCAATTCCGCGCATGAATTCAGGGATCTTACGTCCACCAAACAATACCAATACTGCCAGCACGATCAAAAACCACTCACTACCACCAGGCATTGAGAAGAACAACAAGTTATTAAGACTGAGTAACATGATTTACCTTTTTTTATAGTTAGAGAAACAAAATTACGGTGTTTTAGAATAGTACAACGTATAAATGTGGTACAAATTACGTAGAGCTAAGGGGAAACCCGTCTTTTTGCTAACGGTTAACAAAAGGAAATAAAAAGCGCCCCGATGCTTCGGGGCGCTTTAAGTCGTTTTATGTACAAGTGGTTAACGAGCCACCGCAGATGCTGTAGTATTCATGCGCTTTTCTTTAATACGTGCGCTTTTACCACTACGCTCACGCAGGTAGAAAAGTTTCGCACGACGAACGCGACCAGTTTTATTCAGCTCAATAGAGTCAATATTGGGCGAATAAACAGGGAATGTTCTTTCAACACCTATACTATCGGAGATCTTGCGTACGGTAAAGGTAGCTGTACCACCTTGCCCCTGGCGTTTGATCACATCGCCACGAAAGCTCTGGATACGCTCTTTACCACCTTCGATAATTTTATAGTTCACAGTTATATTGTCACCCGCTTTAAACTTCGGGAACTCTTTTTTTCCTGTCAACTGCTCATGTACAAATTGAACTGCTGCATTCATGACATTCAAATTTTGGGGAGGGCAAAGGTAACTAATATTTCGAATTTTGAATTATTATTTTCCCAAAAACCCCTATTTTACTGCATTTTTTTATTATTTGGCCACATTTACGGCTCTCTTCTCCCTTATCACGGTAACTTTAATCTGTCCGGGATAGGTCATTTCGGTCTGAATTTTCTGGGCAATATCGAAAGAAAGCTTGTCTGAGTCATTGTCACTTACCTTTTCAGCTTCTACAATTACCCGCAGCTCACGGCCCGCCTGAATAGCGTAGGCTTTTTCAACGCCCTGATACGCCATGGCCAGGTTTTCCAGCTCCTTAATACGTTGTAAATATTGTTGCATGATCTCACGACGTGCACCAGGACGGGCGCCGCTGATGGCGTCACAAGCCTGAACAATAGGAGAGATCACATATTGCATTTCCATTTCATCGTGGTGGGCGCCGATGGCGTTTACTACCGCCGGGTTCTCACCATATTTTTCGGCCAGTTTGGCGCCCAACAGGGCGTGGCTCAGTTCTGATTCCTCATCGGGCACTTTACCAATATCGTGCAGTAAACCGGCGCGTTTTGCCAGTTTGGGGTTAAGGCCCAGTTCTGCAGCCATAATACCACACAGGTTAGCTACTTCGCGGCTGTGCATTAACAGGTTTTGACCATAAGAAGAACGGAAGCGCATTTTACCTACTATACGCACCAGCTCTTTATGTAAACCATGTATACCTAATTCAATTACAGTACGTTCGCCAATTTCAATAACCTGCTCTTCAATTTGGCGGCGGGTTTTTTCAACCACTTCCTCAATACGGGCGGGGTGAATACGGCCGTCGGCAACCAGGCGTTGCAAGCTTAAACGGGCAATTTCACGACGCAGGGGATCGAAAGAAGAAAGGATGATGGCCTCAGGAGTATCGTCAACAATAAGGTCAACACCGGTAGCGGCTTCAATAGCCCTGATGTTACGGCCTTCGCGACCAATGATCTGGCCTTTTATTTCATCGCTTTCGAGGTTGAATACAGTGATGGAGTTTTCGATAGCCTGTTCAGCGGCGGTACGCTGTATGGTTTGAATAATGATCTTACGGGCTTCCTTATTGGCTTTTTGACGGGCATCGTCTACAATTTCCTGCTGAAGGGCCAGGGCCTGGGTGTGGGCTTCCTGTTTTAAACTTTCAACTAATTGTTTCTTAGCTTCATCTGCCGTTAAACCTGCAATTTTTTCAAGGCGGCGAATGTGTTCTTCCTGGTGTTTCTCCAACTCGGTACGTTTCAGGTTCACTACTTCTATCTGCCGGTTCAGATTATCTTTGATCGCTTCGTTCTCTTTGATCTGTTTGTCGAGCTGGTCGCTTTTTGAGTTAATGGACTGTTCTTTCTGGCGGGCGCGGTTTTCCGATTCGCCTAATTTACGGTTGCGCTCGAGCACCTCTTTATCGTATTCAGCGCGCAGGGCCAGGAATTTTTCTTTTGCCTCGAGCTGTTTTTGTTGTTTGATGGTTTCAGCATTCGTTTGTGCATCGGCAACAATTTTGCGGGCCTGACTTTCGGCCTCATCGATTTTCTTCTTAGTGTTTGGGGCAAATATGAATTTGCCTGCTACTATACCTGCTAGTAGCCCCACTAATCCTATTATAGCGGTTAACATACTCTGTTCCATTAAGTTTTACATGTTTAAAGAATTCTACGTTTCCAATCCTCTCTATGCTTCGCAATTTTACCATAGTGAGACGTGAATGTGCGAAAATACAAAAAAAGAGGCTGCGTTACTGCAAGCATTTTGAAGTCAGTTATTTGTAGATGGGGAATTTGGTTATTTGATAATGTTGATTGTACAAAGGTGTTTAATCTGGGTTCTATGTTTGTGTTTCAGGTTACATGTTGCAGGTTACCAGTTACTGGTTGCCAGGGACCGGGCTGGGTTTGCTGCTATCGGTTACAAGATAATGGTTTCGAGGGAAAAAACTGTTGCTGGTTCCAGGTTTCAAGGAATGCAGGTTGCAAGTTTCAGGTTTCATGTTGCAGGTTACCGATTGCCGGGCCTTGAACGTTCAAACTGTCAACTGGTAATCGGCCTGTCGTACAGGCGTCTGGAAACCGGGAACCCCTTGTATTTCCCTGTAACCCGAAACATGGAACCTGTAACGGCTGTTCTTTACTCAGCCAACATTCTATCAAGCAGCTTTTCTATGGCTTGTAGCTGTTCGCCGGTTTGGCTATCAACCAGGGGTTGGCTGTCTGCTGCTTTTTGCTGGGTGGCATACCACAGTACCACCATGGCCACATAGTCCTGCATATCTTTTCCGGCGAAGGTGGTTTTGAACTCAATGATCTTATCGTTGATAAGCTTAAGTGTCTTCCGTACTACTTCTTCATCGCTGGGTTCTATCTTGATGCGGTAGGTTCTGTCGCCTATCAATACATTTATGGGAATTAATTCTGCCATCGCTTGCAATTTTGAAATGCTTGTTCTATATTTATCCACACACGTTTCACAGGGACTACTTCTGGACTTTACAAAAGGATCGTTTTGGATGGTTTAAATTCAAATTGTGCGTATTCTATGATTACTCACCAAAACCAAACGATTAACATGTTCGCTAAACTTAGGTCGAACGTCTTTATAGACGCGCTGACACTGGAGTTGATCGCGCCCATTCAATCCAGTCTGAAAGCCATTCTTCGCGATGAGCGGGGTTACGAATGTAGCCGGCTCGAAACAAACATACCCCAAGGCGATAAAACTGTTACCTGGAAAGGTTTGAACGATCTTCCCTATGGTGTATATACCCTTGAGCTTAGCCAGGGTGAAGATGAAATGAAAATGCGCCTCATAAAACGGGTTTGAACGGTCTTATTCGCTCAATAAGGCAATACACCGGTCAATTTCCCGGATGTAACGGTTAATTCTTTTTTCCACTTCTTTCTTTTCCGGTTCAGATAACTGAACGGTAACAGATTGTAGTGCCGTCATTTTCATTTCCAGCTCATCTATACGTATAATACGGGCTTTTTCTTTATCGCGCAACGCAGTCACTTCCCTGCTCAATTGCTCGTGCTCTTTTTGCAGCAAATGATACCGTTGTACCACCTGCTGCAATTTTTCGGTGACCCGTTTTAATTGGTCCTGTAATCCCTCCATTGAACAAATTTTTGCCTGGCGCAGGCCTTATCATTTTCTGATCTCAGCCTGCAATGTTGTTTCCAGGGCATTCATAATTTTATTCATCATACCGTCAATATCTTTATCGGTGGGCGTTTTTTCCTCGTCGAGGAAAGTAAAGCTAACCGCCAGGGACTTTTTATCGGCCCCAAGCTTTTCACTTTCAAAAATATCGAACAGCTGTATCGACTGTAGCTTGTCGAGTTTTACTTTTTTTACTGCGTTCTCAACGTCAGCAAAGGGAAGGGATTTAGGTACTACCATCGCCAGGTCGCGCCGTACGGGCAGTTGGCGAGGTAATTCTTTTGCTTTTATAGAGGTGGCGGAAATGTGCTTCAGCAATATTTCAAAGTCAACATCGGCATAAAATACCGGTTGTTTAATATCGAACCGCTTCAGTTCCTGTGGTGGTACCACACCCAGTGTTACTACAACATCTTTATTTATAGTTACCTGCAGGGCGTTCACCAGGTTGCCTGCACCGGTAATGGGGGCAAAGGCCGCTTTAGAGATGCCAGTCAGTTGCAATATTCTTGCCACAACGCCTTTCAGGTAAAAGATATCGGCGGCCGTGCCTTTCCCCTTCCAGGCATCTTCAGTAACCTGGCCGGTTACATACAGGCAAACACGTTCATGCTCGCTGTACTTGCCGGGGCCCTGCGTGCTGTAGGTTTTACCGAATTCGAAAAAGCGAAGGTCGCTGTTTTTGCGGTTAAGGTTATGCGCTATAGCCTCAAGGCCGGTTTGCAGCATAGAGGGGCGCATAATATTATGATCGGCGCTCAGGTTGTTCAACAGCTTAACGGCTGTGTTCAGTTCCTGCTCGTCGAAGTAAGCTGCATTGGTAATAGAGTTGGTGAAGATCTCATTGAAACCGAGGCCCACCAGGTAATTGGCCATTTTTTCGCGATAGATGTGCTTGGTGCGGTTTGTTTCTACCGATGGCGAAATGGTAATGGCATTGGGTATTTCAACATTATCTAACCCGTCAATACGCATGATCTCTTCAACAATATCGGCCGGTAAATGAATGTCGGGTTTGCTGAAGGGGGCGGTAACCACTATATCTTCTGCACTTTCTTTTACTATTTCAAAACCCAGGGCAATGAGGATCTTTTTAACCGCATCGGCCGGGTAGCTTTTACCACTCAGTTTTTTAAGGAACTGGTATTTCAACTGTACCTGCGGTTGCTGTTTGGGGTTGGGGTAAACATCCACTACTTCAGAAGCAATCTCTCCACCAGCCAGTTCTTTAATAAGTAAGGCCGCACGCTTTAATACGTTTACGGTATTACTAATATCAACATTCTTTTCGAAACGGGTAGCTGCATCGGTACGCAGACCATGACGGAAAGAGGTTTTGCGAATATCAACGGGGTTGAACCAGGCGCTTTCCAGGAAAATATTCTTCGTAGCATTGCTTACACCACTGGTGGCGCCGCCATACACGCCGGCAATACACATGCCTTCGCTATTGCCATTACAGATCATAAGGTCTTCGGCGCTGAGCTTTCTTTCTTTTTCGTCGAGGGTTACAAAGGTGCTGCCTTCGGCCAGGTTCTTCACCAGCACTTTTTTACCGGTGATCTTATCGGCATCAAAAGCATGCAGGGGTTGCCCGGTTTCGTGCAGTATGAAGTTGGTAATGTCTACTATATTATTAATAGGGCGCTGACCAATAGCACGCAGTTTATCCTGCAGCCATTGGGGGCTTTCTTTTACGGTAACGTTGCTGATGCTTACGCCGGCATAGCGCTGGCAGGCATTGGTATTTTCGATGGTAACCGAAATGGGCAGGCTGTTATTGTCAACCTTAAAATCGCCGATGGGCTGGGCTACCACTTTCAGGTCTTTATGATCGTGGTACGACAAAAACGCACAAACGTCGCGGGCCACACCGCGGTGGCTCATGGCATCCATACGGTTGGGCGTAAGGCCTATTTCGTATATGTGGTCGGTGTATATTTTGAAATAGTCGGCGGCAGGGATGCCTACTTTTACATCGGCCGGTAAAACCATAATACCGGCATGATCTTCACTAAGGCCAATTTCATCTTCGGCACAGATCATTCCATAGCTTTCAACCCCACGAATTTTTGCCAATTTCATGGTAAGGGGATCGCCCTTTTTAGGGTAAATGGTGGCGCCCACAGTTGCTACTACTACTTTTTGACCGGCAGCCACATTCGGCGCGCCGCAAACAATTTGCAACGGTTCGCCCGCTCCCACGTTTACTTTGGTAACGGTTAATTTATCGGCATTGGGGTGTTTTTCGGTCGAAAGCACTTCACCGATCACCAGACCTTGTAACCCGCCTTTCAAACTCTCATATTTCTCCAGGCTTTCCACCTCCAAACCAACAGAGGTCAATAATTTACTAAGCCGCTCGGGATCAATAGTTACCGGCAAATAATCGTGAAGCCAGTTATAGGAAATAGTCATGGATCAGTGTGTGATTTTAATAATTCAATGATGGCTGCAAAGATAACAGGTTTCAAGTTCTTAGCTCATAGTTCTCAGTTCATAGTTCACAGCTCATTGTTCTCAGTTCAATTATTCGGAACTAAAAAGAATTGGCGGGCCCCGGTAAGAGGCGGCAGGCGCCAGGTTACCGGTTCCTGGTTCTCAGTTTTTAGTTCTCAGTTGTTTTATTCGGGCTCAGAAAAAATGAGCCAGCCCTGCGCAGGTGCCTGGAGGTTCAAATTCCTATGTCTGTGCTACCTCTCATCTTAGGGTCTTCCTAGGGTATTGCTAAGGTGTTCTTAGGCTTATCTTGGGGTTTAAACCCTAAGATGACCCCAGGATAACCCTAAGATGACCCCAGGATGACCCCAGGATGAAAGGTGGTAGAGAGATAGCTTTTAGGTGGAATGCTAAAGCTTTAGCAGTGGGTTTTATTCAGTTTGTGAGCTGTTGAAATTGTTCTGTAATACGAAAAGGGGAGCATCAGAAATGGTTTTCTGGTCTGCTGGTTTTAGGGAGAGCGCAGGTTGGAAATAAAGCCTTAGAAATGGAAAAGGGTAAGAAAAAGACGAGAATAGCGAAATATTGAGCGCTCAATGATTATTGTTGAAGTGCAAAAGCTGATAATAAGCCAGGGCTTATCTTTTCCTTGTTAACTCGTCAACCCCGACTTCATCGGGGGAAGGCTTAGTTAAAATGCCAACTATAAATACTCCGATCCCCCGAAAAAAAGAGTGTGGGACCTGGAAATTAGCGTTTGGGAGCGTATTAGTTTTTACAAACTATAAAACAGAACGGAGGAATTTCGGCGGCGCTTAAAATTCGATGAATACGGCCCGGGCGTTGTTCTATGCGGCCATTTTTTAGCTTAACCACTTCCACAGCGTGCGAAAAGCTAATAGCATGCGCAGTAAGGAGGTCGTAACAAAGCCTTTCATAGTACAGCAGGTGCTGTGCTTCTTTACTATTTTCTTCAGGCATCATTACTTCATAATGCCGCAACTGGTATACGCGCATGGTCGGAATTAAAATTAAAGAATCTAATTTACGGTTCTCCGGCTAAATTTAAAATTCGATTAACAGTTTTTTGTTTAGATACATAGAGTTTGACGATTTTATTTCCGGATACCTGTACTATATACGCCAAATTTATGCCACTGGCTGGGTCACCTGCTGGAAAGTGGATGGAAAGGCCATTGGCAAAAATGGTGCTGCTGAAACAACCGATAACAGGCCATTACAGCCCGAAGGCATAAGCAAAATGCTGTACAGGTAAGGATTTTCACTAATCAAATTGCGGAAATTCCCATCCAGCTTGCATCTTATTTTCCAGCTGTTGTATCCAAATATTCGGAGCTTTATTCTTACCAACATGTAATGTGGATTTCTATTGAACAAGAGTGGCAAACTTTTGCTAATTGTGAATATATATGCTTGATACTGTGGATAAGTGTGCTAAATTTGTGGGTTAATTTGTGGATTGTTGTTACTAAATTAAGAATAGCCAATTTGTTTTCCGGGCTGAGGAGGGGTCTATATTCGCCCTCCTGACCTAATGCGGTAACATTGCGTTAACAGTGCAGTAATATTCACATAACAGACCTTTTCCTAAATTAATACTAACCCTGAACGTCATTGGTTGGCAGTATTAAACCAGAAGTTGCACCGCGCATCATAGCACTTCAGCACCTTAAGAGATCCTGTTTCTGAAAAAACTTTATCAAACCAATGGTTAAATTTTTGTAGACCGTTAACGATGGATTTAACAAATCTGAACAACAAAGACCGAAAACAACAACGTCGCCGCGGAGGTTCAATAGACCTGAGCAGCATGGTGTACGGAAAAGTGCCCCCTCAGGCGAAAGACCTGGAGGAAGCGGTACTGGGCGCCATTATGCTCGAAAAAACTGCCTTCGACGTAGCCGTGGAAATTTTGAAAGCCGAGTGCTTTTATGTTGACGCGCATCAGCGTATTTACCGTGCCATGCAAAGCCTGCAGCAGAAAAGCCAGCCGATAGATATTTTGACGGTGGTAGAAGAACTGCGCAGCAAAGAGGAACTTGAAATGGTGGGTGGCCCTTATTACGTAACCCGTTTAACGAATTCAGTTGTTTCTTCAGCCAATATAGAAGCGCACGCAAAGATCATTTTACAGAAATTCATTCAACGCGAACTTATCCGTATCAGTGGTGAAATTATTGGTGACGCATATGAAGACAGCGCCGATGTGTTCGACCTGCTCGATGAAGCTGAGGCGAAACTCTTCGAGATCACCAATAACCACATGAAGAAGAACTATGACAGCATCGATACCGTACTGGTGCAAACCGTACAACGTATTGAAGACATGCGTCACAAAACCGAAGATATTACCGGGGTGCCAAGTGGTTTCCCTTCACTCGATAAAGTGACTTACGGATGGCAGGGATCAGATCTGATCATTCTGGCTGCCCGTCCGGCGGTAGGTAAAACGGCGTTTGCCCTTAACCTGGCGCGCAATGCTGCATTGAGCAGTACCCGCCCAACGCCCATTGTATTCTTCAGCCTTGAGATGAGCTCGGCACAGCTGGTAACACGTATCCTTAGTGCCGAGAGTGAAGTTTGGCTCGAAAAGATCTCGCGTGGTAAGATGGAAGATTATGAAATGAAGCAGTTGTATGCCAAAGGTATTCAACGGCTGGCGCAGGCGCCTATCTTTATTGACGATACGGCGGCGCTGAACGTATTTGAGCTTCGTGCCAAATGTCGCCGGTTGAAAACAAAACACAACATCGGCCTTATTATCATCGACTACCTGCAGCTGATGAGTGGCGCCGGTAATGGTAAGAACACCAACCGTGAGCAGGAGATCAGTACCATTTCGCGTAACTTAAAAATGCTGGCGAAGGAGTTACACGTACCCATTATTGCCCTGTCGCAGTTAAGCCGTGCGGTTGAAACGCGTAAAGATGGTAACAAGATGCCGCAGCTGAGTGACCTTCGCGAATCGGGTGCCATTGAGCAGGATGCCGACATGGTAATGTTTATTTACCGTCCCGAATATTATGATATTACTTCCAATGAAATGGGAGAAAGCAATAAAGGGGAAACCCACGTACGTATAGCCAAGCACCGTAACGGTTCGTTGGAAACAATTAGGCTGAAAGCCCAACTTCATATTCAAAAGTTTGTTGAATTTGAAGGTGATGATTTCAGTGGTTTGGGTATGGGCGGCGGTGGCGGCAGCTGGAAACCAGTAGATGGTGGAGGCGGTGGCGGCGCAGCCGGAGCTGGTGGCGATGACGGAGCCAAGCTGTACATACAGGCTGGTAGTAAGATGAACGATATGCCGTTCGGTGATGATGACGAAGCCCCGTTTTAAAACAATATTCTTCTAATTCCAGACGAGATTGTAAAATTAATCCTGAAAGTCCTGACGATACTGTCAGGACTTTTTTGTTTTATTTTGTACGAAAGAATAAAGAAATGAACCTGCCGCTTTTTTATATTTCGGATGTTGCTGCCGGTATGCCGGAGATTGAATTGGATGAAGATACCTCCAAACATGTGATCAATGTGCTACGCATGAAAAAGGGCGAGCAGTTGCATTTGACCAATGGCAAGGGAACATTACTACTCACATCGATCATAGACGATCATAAAAAACGATGCCGGGTAACGGTACAAAAAGAGCAGTTTATTGAAAGAACGGGCCGGAAAACCAGCATTGCCATTTCGTTGCTAAAGAACAACAGCCGGCTGGAATGGTTCCTTGAAAAGGCCACTGAATTAGGCATTACTGAAATTATACCACTGATATGCGACCGCACTGAAAAGCAAAACTTCCGGTTCGACCGTATGCATAACATATTAGTGAGTGCTATGTTGCAATCGCAACAGGCGTGGCTGCCCGTATTGCATCAGCCGGTTGGTTTTGGCCAGTTATTGAAGCAGGAGGATGTAATTGATAATACACAAAAGTTCATAGCCCATTGCGCGCCCGGTAATAAACAAAACCTGGCGGCGTTGGTAAATACCTCGCTTCCCTCACAAATAGTATTAATTGGCCCCGAAGGCGATTTTACCAATGAAGAAATAAGCTTTGCAACCGAGCATTATTTTATACCTGTATCCTTAGGAGAAACCCGTTTGCGAACAGAAACGGCGGGTATGGTCTCAGCGGTGCTTTTAACCAATACGCAATAGGCAATTGACAATAGGCAAGAGTTCTAAAAACTTATTCAAAAAGCAAAAACCCTCTCGATGTTTCGGGAGGGTTTTTGTTTGTGCCAATTGGTTATATAGAATTATGTTCTTCCTTCTTAACAATCGGTTCGTGTAGCTCAACCTTTTTGCCCCTTGCTTTTTTGCGCATATACATGTTCAACATTTCTACACCAAAAGAGAAGGCCATAGCAAAATATATATAGCCTTTTTGAATATGGCTATGGTGTAAAGGCTCAACACCTTCAAAGAACAGGCTGAAACCAACCATTAATAAGAAGGCGAGGGCCAGCATTTTAAGGGTAGGGTGCTTGTGTATGAAATCGGCAATTTTATCACTGAAAAAGAACATAATGATCATAGCTATAATAACCGCAATGATCATAACTTTTACCTGCTGCGCCAATCCAACAGCTGTGATAATGCTGTCGAACGAGAAAACCATATCAATGATAATGATCTGAGCTATTACTGCACCAAATGCGGCTTTGCGGGGATTGCTTTCATACTTTTCATCTTCCCCTTCGAGCTTATGGTGTATTTCTTTAACTGTTTTATACAAAAGGAACAAACCACCGGCCAGCATAATAAGGTTACGCAGGGTAAAGGCATAGTGATCGTTCCTGAAACTAAAACCAAACAGCTCGCTATTACCATTCTTTACTAACCAGCCAATGGCCATCAACAAACAGATACGAACAGCTATACCCGCAAACATCCAGATGCGGCGGGCCTTCAGTTGTTGCGTTTTGTCTAACCGGCCCATAAGTATGGACACGAAAATGACGTTATCAATACCCAGTACAATTTCCAGTACGGTAAGGGTTAGTAAGCTGATGAGTGCATCAATAGTAAATAATTCTGTCATGGTTGGTCGGTAATAAAAATGAAGGGCAAAAATAAGGTGGCCGGGCCAATTGGCAATTTCCGCCCGAACCAACTGTTCGACCGGTACAATAAGAAAAAGTCAATTAACTTATTGGTAATATGCAACAGGCGGGCCAACGGCTACCGGTATGTTAACACCTGGGTGAGCCACGTAAACACCAATTATTGCTCCAAGTGCATCATTAGTAGGGCATGATGCAGGAATGTTTCAGGTAAAAAGAATATAATTTGGGTAAGTGTCAGGTTATGGGTTTAAATAATGTTTTGGTTACCGGTTACCAGGTGCCGGTTACCGGGAAAACCCGAATAATTGTTTAACGTTGTGAATTTTAGGCCCCGAAACCGGTAACAGGCAACAGTTCTATTTTGCAAATGCTACAACCCATTACAAATATTCTTCACAATACCCGGGCCTTCGTAAACAAAGCCTGTCCAAACCTGAACCAGGGCAGCGCCGGCAGCCAGTTTCTCTTTGGCATCTGCGCTGGTAAAAATACCACCAGAGGCAATAACGGGTAACTGGCCCTTTGTTTTTTGAGAAATGTATTTTACAATATCGGTAGAACGCTGGCGAACGGGAGCGCCGCTTAATCCACCGGCGCCAATAGCTTCCAGCTCCTGGCCGGTAGTGTTCAATTGTTCGCGGCTGACGGTGGTGTTGGAGGCAACCAGTCCGTCTAATTTTATTTCCATAGCCAGGTCAATTACATCGTCAATTTGCTGTGGAGTGAGGTCTGGCGCTATCTTTAATAATATGGGTTTGGGCTTTTTGTCGGTATCGGCGCCACTCAGCTGCTGGTTAATAGTTTGCAGGTGCGACAGGATCTTACGTAACGAATCTTTTTCCTGCAGTTCGCGCAAACCGGGGGTATTGGGCGAGCTAACATTTACCACAAAGTAATCAACACAATCGAACAGGGCGCGGAAGCAGATCTCATAATCCTTCCAGGCCTCTTCGTTAGGAGTGACTTTGTTTTTACCAATATTACCTCCGATGATCAGTGGTGAATGATGAGTGGTGACTGGTGAGTTGCTTGTAGCCTGAAGCTTGTAGCTTGCGGCTTGCTTCTCCCGCCATTCTTTAAGGCGTTGCGCCACTACCTGCACCCCGTCATTGTTAAAACCCATGCGGTTGATGAGGGCTTTGTCTTTAGGCAGGCGGAACAAGCGGGGTTTGTCGTTACCAGCCTGCGGTTTTGGGGTAACCGTACCAATTTCAACAAAACCAAAACCCAGCGCTTCCAGCTCGGTAAGGTACAGGGCGTTCTTATCGAATCCGGCGGCCAGGCCAACGGGGTTTTTAAACCTAAGGCCAAATAATTCTTTTGCCAGGCCACCCTTGTTAGGGGTGAATTGGCCGGAAATGGATTTACGAACGACCCCAAGAGAACAGCCCATTTTCATCATATTCATGGAGAAATAATGGACTGATTCGGTCGGAAAACAAAATAACAGGCGGCGAAGTAAGTTGTACATAATTCGGTGCGAAGATAGTTCATTGTTCCCAGTTCATAGTTCCCGTTACAACCTGTTTAACCAGGCCTGCTCCTTTTGTGTTAACTCAGCAAGTATGGGTTTATAGGTTTCCTGTTTTTTATACCAGCGTTGCTTTTCAAAATAGGATTGTAATTCGGGCGATTTGAAAATATAACCCCTTCTTGCAAAGGGCAGGTTTTTTAGTATCCTTTTTGAAAGCTCATCGGCCGGCTTATTTATGCCATCCTGATCCTCGATAGAAAATGGCAACCGATCGCGTTTGCAATTGAAATAATCATCATTCATATTTTCATCCTGTGATCTGTAATAAAACCAGTTTTTATATGATTCTATATATAACTCGCCTATAGGTTTGAAGTTCTGTTTCTGAAACGTCAACATTCCTTTGCGTACGAAAAATTCAGCTGTATCAGTTATATCGTTATCGGTGTTGCTCTTTTTTAACTGAATAGCTTTTGCTGTTTCTGGCAGTTGCCATTCAGAAACGTTGGAGAAGAAGGTATTCCTGATCCAAACGTCCTGTAATTCACCCATGTTTATTTGCAGGGTAAAATCATCAATTTGCCGGTTTGCCCATCGCCCCGCAGCTGTAAGTATATATTGCAGGGCATAATTCTCAGCTATGGAGTTGGAAAGATCAACGGTATACGTATGTTTTATGATATTTAATCCGGGTTTAAATAACGCCTTAAAATGATACACGTAAAAAAAATCAACCAGGTCATACTCGTCGACTTCCTTTAGCGCCTGCGCAATTGTTTTTGATTTATATTTTCCGTTACGGTAATACAGGCTGTCGCTAACAATGGCCACCTTAAATGGAATTGCTGCATCATTCATATTAACAGTGAACTTGGTAATGTATGGATGTTGACCGTTCACTGGCCGCATGTTAACATCACCAGAAGGCGAAACCGCTTCAAAGCCTACTTCAAGTTCTTTATTTGATGTTGGATTGAAGAATTCATAATAAACAGTTATTGCCGCCTTTAGGGAACCTGTTCTGTTAATGGTCAGGATCTCTTTTTTAACAGAGATGTCTGTTTCATACATAGGAATTAATTGGTTGCCCGATGTTCGAAAAGCGCCGTCGTTCGAATAGCAGATCGAAAAAGACAGCAGCAGTTGCAGTAACAGAAAAGTGCCGGGAATATTCCGTGTAAGCATTGTAATGAATTGAACAGAATGGAATTAAGTAAATGGTTATTTCAGGCAAAATTTGTCAAATTACCGCGCAATTGCAAGTTTTGGTATTCACCTTCCCAATCCTTAATTTTGGTATAGAAAGTTGCATAAACAACCATGTGGGATTAAAACACTAAACTTTATATATGGAAGCGTATATAGTAGCTGGTTACCGCACAGCGGTAGGAAAAGCCAAAAGAGGCGGCTTCAGGTTCTACCGGCCCGATGATCTGGCCGTTGATGTGATAAAAGGATTAATGGCTTCTGTTCCGCAGCTTGACCCGAAACGGGTCGACGATGTGCTTGTAGGGAACGCCGTTCCCGAAGCTGAGCAAGGGCTGCAGGTGGGCAGGATCATTGCCGCCCGCGCCATTGGGTTCGATGTGCCCGGCGCCACTGTAAACCGGTATTGTGCATCGGGGCTTGAGACCATTGCCATTGCTACTGCCAAAATTCGCAGCGGTATGGCCGAATGTATTATTGCCGGTGGTACCGAAAGCATGAGCCTGGTGCCAACTGCCGGTTGGAAAACAGTACCTGCTTACTCCATTGCCAAGGATGAACCTGATTATTATTTAAGCATGGGCTTAACTGCCGAAGCAGTGGCTAAAGAATATAATGTAAGCCGCGAAGATCAGGACATCTTCTCCTATCAAAGCCATCAAAAGGCCATCAACGCAATAACGAATGGCTATTTTAAAAATGGTATTCTGCCTATTACGGTAGAAGAGGTTTACCTCGATGAAAAGAATAAAAAGAAAACCCGCAGCTATGTGGTAGATACTGATGAAGGTCCGCGCAAGGATACCAGTATAGATGTATTGAATAAACTGAAACCCGTATTTGCCGCCAATGGCAGTGTTACGGCGGGTAACTCGTCACAAACAAGCGATGGTGCTGCCTTTGTTATTGTAATGAGTGAGAGAATGGTAAACGAACTGGGTTTAAAGCCAATTGCCCGTTTGGTTGCATGTGCTTCTGCAGGTGTGCATCCACGTATTATGGGTATTGGCCCCGTTGAAGCAGTGCCTAAAGTATTAAAGCAGGCATCTATGAGCTTAGGCCAAATAGACCTGGTTGAATTGAATGAAGCATTTGCTTCACAGGCATTAGCGGTTATACGTACCTTAGGAATGAATCCTGATATTGTTAATATAAACGGCGGTGCTATTGCATTAGGACATCCATTGGGTTGTACTGGTTGTAAGCTAACTATTCAAATTACTCATGATATGAAGCGCCTTAACAAGAAGTATGGTATTGTTACGGCTTGTGTTGGCGGAGGGCAGGGAATAGCAGGAATTATAGAAAATATTAATTAGTAGAAATCACTATTATATAGAAAGCTGCTTCTCATTAAGAGGCAGCTTTTTTTATGTTCGTATAGTTACGCAACGTATATGAAAATGTACGTCAATTATCCCCATTTCATCAAGTGGCAACATTTTTGTTCAAACTCCGCCAAATGGATTGTCATCTTGTAGTCAAAAGGCCGACTTCATGAAGCAATCTTCCAAAATCAACCTTATGGATAGAAGAGAATTCTTCACGCTGGGAAGAAGAGCCAAAGCTACTTCTCCAATGCCCTATGGAGGCTTGCGTCAAATTTACTCCGGATTAACACCTTACGCCGGTACCTGGACAGCCAAAGAAGTATCACACTTGTTGAAGCGTACTATGTTCGGGGCCAAAAAAGCAGACATCGATTATTTTCTTTCATTAGGGCCTTCAGGCGCAGTTGATGCATTACTGAATGTATCTACTGCACTACCAGCGCCACCATTGAAGAATTACGACAATACCGACATTGACGGTGCAGATGCTGATATTGCTGTA
Source organism: Niastella sp. OAS944 (assembly GCA_024809215.1). Classification (GTDB taxonomy): domain Bacteria; phylum Bacteroidota; class Bacteroidia; order Chitinophagales; family Chitinophagaceae; genus Niastella. The sequence continues at coordinate 283,430 of JANUBW010000007.1, forward strand.
GCGCCCGGAACTACCTGGGTTAACGCCATTTCAACCGATGGTACTGCCAATGGCAAAAGAGGCAATTCACTAAAGTCGTGGTGGGTTGGTAATATGATAAACCAGGATAGAACGATTCGTGAAAAAATGGTGCTGTTCTGGCATAACCACTGGTCAACAGAATTCAGCATGTACGAAACTGCCACTTATGGCTACCGTTATAATTCGCTGTTGACCCAAAGCGCTCTTGGCAATTTTAAAAAACTGGTAAAGGATATGACGTTGAACGTGGCCATGCTGCGTTACCTCAACGGTTACCTGAATACCAATACAGCACCTGATGAAAACTATGCCCGTGAATTACAGGAGCTATTTACACTGGGTAAAGAAAACAATCCTAACTATACCGAAGAGGATGTAAAAGCCGCTGCCAAAGTATTGACCGGCTGGCGAATTAAACCTGAAGACGAATCGGTTTTCTTTAAACCCGAAGCGCACGATAAAACTACCAAGACCTTTTCTTCATTCTTTGGTGGCGCTGCAATTGCGGGCCGTAGCGATGCTGCCGGCGCCGAAGCTGAAATAGATGAGCTCATAAACATGATCTTCGCCAAACAGATTGAGGTTTCTGAATTCATTGTAAAAAAGCTATACACCTGGTTTGTTTATTACACTATAGAACCCGATACGCTTAATAATGTTATTAAGCCACTGGCCCAGAAGTTTGCCCAGAACTGGGAAATAAAACCAATACTATCGGAACTGTTGAAAAGCGAACATTTCTTCGATCCGCTTAGTCAGGGATGTTTGATAAAAAGCCCGATTGAAATGATAGTAGGACTGGTGCGTGAATTTGAGGTAGTGATACCCGATGCGTCGGATTATGTAAATCAATATGGCATGTGGGACTATCTGCGTAACCAGGCAGAGCTGATGCAACAGAATATTGCCGATCCACCAAGCGTGTCGGGCTGGCCTGCATACCACCAGTTACCGCAGTACTATGAAATGTGGATCAACCACGATACCATGCCCAAGCGGGGACGGTTTATTGATCAGTTGATAGGTACCGGCTATATGCGCAATAACATAACGTTGAAGATCGATCCGGTGGCATTTACCGAAAAGATTACCGATGCACACCTTCCGGATGCTTTGATTGAGGGTGTGCTTGATATTTTGTACCGGGTACCGCTTTCTGCTTCGCGAAAAGCATCCATTAAAACGCAGATATTGCTTTTGGGCCAGTCAGATGAATCATACTGGACCAATTATTGGAACGCCCGTAACATTGACACGACTAGCTATAATGTCGTGTACAACCGTTTGCAGCCGTTGTACAAATATTTAATGAACCTGGCCGAGTACCAATTAGCTTAACAAAAAAACCGATCTTATGAAGCGCAGAGACTTTTTTAAAAAAACATTGCCAGCATCTGTAACGTTGCCTGCATTACTGAACGGTTTTTCAGTAAAGGCTTTTACAGAGGCGTCTCCATTGGTACAGGCCCTTATGGGTACGGCCACCGATACCGATAAGGTGTTGGTGCTGATACAGCTCAACGGTGGTAACGATGGATTGAACATGGTAATACCCATTGACACATATGCTGATTATTATGGCGCCCGTAAAAATATTGCCATCAAGCAAAACAAAATACTTCCCCTTAAAGGCACCGCAAAAACAGGTTTACACCCCAGTATGAGTGGTTTACAAACCCTGTTCAATGAAGATAAATTAGCCATAATACAGGCGGTTGGTTATCCTTCACCCAACTTCTCGCACTTTAGGGCTACAGATATCTGGATGACTGCATCCGATTCGGATAAGATAGTAAACAGCGGCTGGGTAGGCCGGTACCTCAATTCAGAGTTCCCGAACTTTCCCAACGGCTATCCAACAGCGCAAATGCCCGATCCCCTGGCAATACAGATCGGTTCAGTAGCTTCACTGGCTTTGCAGGGCCCTTCATTCCCTATGGGTATGACCATCAGTAATCCGGAAGACTTCTATAACTTCATCGATCACTTAACGGATCCGTTGCCGCCTACGCCCTGGGCAAAGGAGCTGGCCTACATTCGTATGATAATGGATCAAACTGAACTATACGGAAACGTAATAAGGGCTGCTGCTGCAAAAGTTAAAACACAAGGTTCATACCCCGGCAATAACGACCTGGCCCAACAGCTCCGTATTGTAGCAAGGTTGGTAAAAGGTGGTTTAAAGACCCGCGTATACATGGTAAGCACCGGTGGCTTCGATACCCATTCGAGCCAGGTTGAAGCGGCTGATACATCCATTGGCGGCCACGCCAAGCTGATGGCACGGGTATCTGACGCCATTAAATGTTTTATGGACGATCTTAAAGGTCTTGGTGTTGAAGACCGGGTGATAGGCATGACCTTCTCTGAGTTTGGTCGTCGTATAAAATCGAACTCAAGTTTGGGTACCGATCACGGCGCAGCCGCACCGGTATTTGTATTTGGTAAGAATGTAAGGCCCGGCATTTTTGGTACCAATCCCGAAATTCCAACAGGAGCGGGTGGAAACGATAACGTGCCTTTTCAATATGACTTCAGAAGTATTTATGCTTCCATTCTTAAACAATGGTTCTGTGTTAATGATGTAGACCTGCAGACCATTATGCTCAAGAATTTTCAGAACCTTCCATTGTGTGTAAATACTGCTTGCGGTGTTACGGGTATAGATGATGTAAGGAACGATGGCGAGCAGCTGATCATTAATTATCCCAACCCGTTTGTTGAAAGAACATCTATTACGTTCAATACAAAGGGCGGCCACACATTGGTACAGATAATAGATACAATGGGACGGGCAATTAAAACACTTACCGATAAAGTATATACATCCGGTACCTATACTGTAACCTTCGATGGGTATGGTCTTCCGTTGGGTGTTTATTATGCGCGTTTCCAAAACGGCGCTACCCAACAGGTAAGGGCTATGCTGAAAACACGATGACGTAGAAAATTTAATCCGTATAAAAAAAGCTCCCTGACTTTTGCCGGGGAGCTTTTATTTTGCCCGCCCCGCCGCGGCGGGCGTGAATGTTGAATGAAGAATGTCGAATGAAAAATGTAGAAGTAAATACAGTTCGTTAGCTGGTTTCTGTATTTGCCTTCGGCTTTAGGATTTAAGTCTTGTCTATTGCCCATTGCTTATTGCCAATTGTAACGCTAAAGCCTGCTAAAGCGAACAACTGTAAGTAAACTGTAATGAATGTAACCAGTACCCTTTGCGCAATTAGAAAATTAAATAATGGAATGGCTACGTTTTTTGTTAGCATGGTTTAAATAGTTTTAATTTGCTGTAGATCGGTATTATAACCATAAACCTTGAAAAACTAGCCGATCCACTATTTAGATTATGCTGAAGGTTTTTATCACAGATGACCATGAGTTATACCTTGAAGGCCTGGTTTTATTGTTGAATAAGCAAACCGGTATTGAGGTTATAGGTTCTGCATTTACCGGCCAAAGCCTGTTAAGCCAGTTGCCAAACAATAACATTGATATCCTGCTGCTCGATGTGCACCTGCCAGATATAGGTGAAGAAGAACTGCTGTTAAAGATCCGCGAAATACAACCCACGCTGAAGATCCTTTATCTCACCATCATGCGGGGCACCCGTTATATTCATAAACTATTGAAGTACGATATACAGGGCTACCTGTTAAAGAATACAAATATTGCCGAACTTACTCAGGCCCTGAGCGCAGTAGCTGATGGTAATAAATACTTTAGTAAGGAGATCAATATTCTTGATACCAACCAGGATTTCAGGAATACTGTTACCATTGAAGATAAGAAGGTAGATGAGATCTTATCTAAGCGCGAAATTGAAGTACTCACCCTTATTTGCAAAGAATACAGTAATTCGGAAATTGCGAAGAAACTTTTCCTGAGCGTAAGCACTGTTGAAACCCATCGGAAGAACCTGATTGCCAAACTGGGGGTTAATAATACTGTTGGATTGGTGAAGTTCGCATTAAAGAATAAACTAATAGAATAATAAGATAGCTGCTTTTCAGATATTAATTTATAAAAACGCCGGTATATAAGTCACAAAATTACCCACTTACTTGATTAATAAGTAAAAACTCTTAATTTGGTAGTACAATTCGGCTATACCGTTGAAATACTATCTGCTTTTAGGGATCCTGATAACTTGCGTACACTCATTTGCTCAACAGGTTGATACAAACCAGTTGAAAATTCTATATGATCGCTGTCTCGATTTCTCTGAAGACAAAATAGATTCCATTCAGTATTACGCCGACTACATTTCCAAAGAAGCCGACTTACTTAAATACAATCGTGGTAATGTATTATCACTTCGTTTGAAAGGTATTTGCGAAGACCTGAGCAATAACTACGAAAAGGCTATTGAATATTACCTGCAATCTTTACAGGCAGCGCGTTTGATTAAAGCACCGGAATACGAGTTGGCAGCTTTGAGCGATTTGGCCATTGCTTATTTTGCCATAAGGGAACCTGAAAAAGCAAAAGAGTTTTACCTGCAATGCGCTCGCATGACGGAAGGCGATGGAAAAATTCCATCGCTCATAAATACTTACAATAACCTGGCGGTTATTTATACGCAACTAAAACAATACGACAGCTCACGCATATTATTGGAGAAAGCTGTTCAACTGGGCCGGCCACTGGAGCGGCGGGGATTGATCAGTTTATCGAGCACCTATAACAACCTGGGCAATTTATATTTTAAAGAAAAGATGTATGATGCCGCGCTGCCTTATTTTCATCAAAACCTGGTACGGCATAGCAATAATAATGATCTGAGCTCGCTATGGGTAGCCAAACTAAACCTGGCCGATGTATTTATTGAAAAGCGTCAGTTTGATTCGGCAACTATTTATGCAGAAGGGGCGATGGAGATAGCACAACGGCTTGAATCGAAAAGCAAGGAAGCCGATAGTTATTCCATACTGGCAAAACTGGCTGAGTACAGTGGTAATTACAAAAAAGCTTATCAGTACGTAAAAGATTGGTATTCGCTCGATACGGCTATTCTGCATAGTGATACTTACAAAACCATTGCTTCCCTGCAGGAACGATTTCATGCAAAAGAGCGCGAAGCAGAAAATATTTTGCTACAGGATAAAATAGAAAAAGAAACCATTAGAACAAGAGAGGTTACACTGGTTGCAGCCGCACTCGGCATTATTGGGGTACTAATAGCCATTGGCTTTATATTAAAACGGGAAGCTCACCGGCGATTGAAGGCTACCAACGATTTAATTGTACAACAAAATGCCCGGCTGTCGGAATTGAATTATGAAAAGAACTCACTTATAAGCATAGTGTCGCACGACCTGAACACACCTTTTGCCACCATTCAAATTTGGGGGCAGGTATTGCAAAACGATTTCGACCGGTTAACAGAGGAACAGCAAAAAGCCATGAACCGTATTTTACAAGCAGGCGCTTATGGCGAAAGATTGATACGCCAAATACTTGATGTAGAACGCGCCGATATTGGTAATCATAAAATGCAATTGGAAAAGTTTGATCTGCGTGCCTTCTCCGAAGAAATGGTCGAAAACTTTAAACCAATGGCCAACCGAAAGCGTATTGTTTTACATACCGAAATAGGAAAGAAACTCTTTATATTAAGCGATCGCTACCTGGTAAGCCGTATTTGTGAGAACCTGTTGTCGAATGCCATCAAGTATACGCCCCAGGGCCGCAATGTATGGCTGCAACTTAACGAAGATGTAGATACCATCAGCTTAAAGGTGCGTGATGAAGGCGTAGGCATAGATAAAGAAGAACTACCTTACCTGTTTTCGAAGTACAGTAAAATATCATCGCGACCCACAGATGGCGAAGGTTCTAACGGCCTGGGACTATCTATTGTAAAAAGATTAGTGGAAGAAATAAATGGACGTATAACTTGTGAAAGTGAGGTAGGGAAGGGGTCGGTATTTACGGTTGTGCTGAAGAAGTAGTTCTCATTTCAGAGTTCACAGTTCTTAGTTCAGGTTATTCAGTTGTTCAGTTATTCAGTTTCCGACTAATTGGAAACAGCGAGCTTCAAAATTGAGCGACCCTTTCACGTTTCAAGACCAGCACGTAAATAAGCAGTTATTTCTTATTTACAATAATTGTTGTAAATTAACGTTTAATAAAGTTACTTACTAACCCAGAAATATAAAACAAAGTCTCGCCTACGGGCGAGACTTTTGTTATTAATGATGTTACCGGTACATTATTTCTTTGGCTTGTCGCTCATAAAGAATACCAGCGATCCGCCCTTCATTATGTCTTCATGACTAATAACCGGTTGGTCCAGTTGTTTGCCATTGAGCAATACCTTTTGTACATACACATTTTTATCGCTTTGGTTATTGGCTTCAATTGTGAACGTATTACCATTTTCAAGTTTGATAACCGCTTTATTGATGGCCGGACTTCCCAACTGGTATTCAGCAGCACCAGGTGCTACGGGGTAAAAACCTAAGGTTGAAAACAAATACCAGGCGCTCATTTGTCCGCAATCATCATTACCACCCAAACCATCAGGCGCAGGTTTGTATTGATTTTTGAGGATCATGCGTACTCGTTGTTGCGTTTTATAAGGTTGACCGGCAAAGTTGTACAGGTAGGCCACATGATGCGCCGGTTCGTTACCATGCACATAGTTACCAATGATACCATCGCGGGTAATATCTTCCGTTTCGGCAAAATATTTATCGGGCAGGTACATGGTGAACAGGGTATCGAGCCTTGCACCGAACTTCTTTTTGCCACCCATTAGGTTAACCAGGTCGTTGGGATTATGAGGAACAAAAAAGCTATAGTTCCAGCTATTGCCTTCAATATAGCCCTGGCCGTGGGTGCTCAGCGGATCAAACGCTGATTTAAAGGTGCCGTCTTCTTTACGGGCGCGCATAAAACCAACCGATGCATCGTACAGGTTCTTGTAACTGGTTGAGCGTTTCATGAATGCGTCATAAATATCGTTGCGGCCCAGCTTCTGCGCCAGCTGTGCAATACTCCAGTCGTCATAGGCATATTCTAAAGTTGTTGAAGCAGAGGTGCCTAGTTTTTCATCGGGAATAAATCCTTTTTCAACATAGGGGCCAATGCCTTCATAGTTCTTATGACTGGCTGTAGTTACACAGGCCTCAAGCGCATGGGCTACATCAATACCTGTATTGCCTTTAATGATGGCATCGGCAATAACCGATACGCTGTGGTAGCCACTCATACACCAGTTGTCGTTGTTGTAATGGCTCCAAACAGGCAGCATCTTCAACACACTTTGATCGTAATGCGCCAGCATACTGTTTACCATATCGCTATTGCGCGCAGGCTGCACCAGGTTAAAGAATGGGTGCAATGCCCTATATGTATCCCACAATGAAAAGGTGGTGTAGTTGGTGAAATTAGCGGCCGTATGAACGTTTTGATCGAGCCCTTTGTATTTACGGTCAACATCCATATACACGGTGGGGCCTAAAAACGCATGGTACATGGCCGTATAAAAATTCTGCTTTTCCGATTCGGGGGCTTCAACCGAAATTTTGGTTAGTTCGGTATTCCAGGCAGCTTGTGCTTCGGCTTTTGTTCTTTCAAAATCCCAGTGCGGAATTTCGGTACGCAGGTTCAGCAAAGCGCCTTCGGTACTTACAGAAGATAAGGCCAGTTTCATTTTTATCTTTTCACCGGCTTCGGTATCAAAGTTGAAGAACATGCGCAGTTGTTTGCCCGCCAGGTCGGGGAAATTCTTCGACTGATCGAACTTACGCCAGAAACCGCGGTACACCTGTTTTTTGCTGTAGTCTTTACAACCATATTCTTTAAATGGCTTCGAAAAGGTCATGGCAAAATAAACGGTACGCGTACGCGCCCAGCCATTGGTTTGGCGATAACCGGTAACCAGGGTATCGTTCTCAACCCGAATGAAGGTCCATACGTTTTTATCATCATAATTGTAAATGCCATGCATTAGGTCGAAGATGATATGGGCGTCATTGCTTTTGGGAAACGTATACTGATGAAAACCGGTACGGGTGCTGGCGGTAAGCTCTGCAGTGATATTATCATCGTCGAGCTGCACTTTATAATAACCGGCTTCGGCCTTTTCATTAGCATGTGAAAATGCCGAACGGAAACCGGTTTTGGTATCGGTTGCAACCCCGGGGTTTAATTGCAGGGCGCCCACAGTTGGCATAACTAAAAAATCGCCTAAGTCGCTATGACCGGTACCACTAAAATGGGTATGGCTGAAACCTACAATAGATTTATCGTCGTACTGGTAGCCGGCGCAATACTTATATACATCGCCATTGTATTTACCATTCATTTCATAGGGAAGGGTATCGGTATCGGGGCTTAACTGTACCATACCAAAGGGAACGGTAGCGCCAGGAAAGGTATGCCCCATACGCTGCGTACCTATTAGTGGATTAACATACTGAGCAACGTTTTTTTGTTGAGCACATACGGATAAGGGAAACGCCCATAACAACAGTGACCATTTGTTCATTTCAATATATTTCTTTTTTGTAATAAGACGAGCCTACAAATCTACTGCTAAATAGTTGTAGCGCTGGGGTTGAGCTAGTTTTTAGGGGCCTGGGCTTTTGCATAATCGGCCCACAGCTGGTCAACTGTTTTACCTGTATATTCTACCCATAATGTGTCTTTGTATTCGCCTTTGTAGGCCGCAGCATTCATTTTATCAACGATCTTTTTGTCAACATTCGCTTCAATCCATACCAAAAAGCGGGCGGTAATTCGGTAGGCATTTGTATAATGGTGTTCAGGTTTAAAAGGTGTTAACTGCCAGCCGCCTTTTTCATTGTTTACGCCATATTTATGGCGAACATAATCGGCTATGCCTTCTGTTAACCAGCCGGGGGTATGGCCTTTGTAGTAAGCCTGAACCAGGTGCATGGCCTCATGTGTAATTACATCAATGTCTTCGGGGTGTTTTTTCATCCATTCAGGATTGCAGCGGATGATATTATTGCTGGCTGCCGCCACTCCTTCATACGAAGGGTCGATAATGAATACTACTTTCTTTGTGGCCTCTTTATTAAAGCGTTTTACTTCCTGTGGGTATACTTTAAAAAAGGCGTTGGTTAATTTCTTTTGGGTTTCGGTGCTAAAGGTTGAATCCTGTACAAGGAAAATAAGGGTGAACTCTTTTTTTGTAATGGAGTCGCTACGGTAAATGGGATTGTTGTTCCGGTCGTTCCAGTCATAAGGTTTGATTGTTTTTTGTGATATGGTGTTTTGAGAAAAGGCTATGCCGAAACAGCTACAAGCTACAAAAGTGAAAATTACGCGCTTCATTGTTTTTATTAGGTTGAAAATAGACAACAAAATAATTTCAATTAAAGAATGTTGTTGTCAATAGAAACCAAACTAATTGTTAACAGAAATTAAACGGCCTGTGCGGAGTAGTATAAATTCAGGAAACCTGTTTATCTTCCTTGGCAGCACCTGGATTATGATCAAGCATCCTATAACAATATATAAGGTAGTGGCGGGTATTGCCTTTATTATACTTGCATCTGTACAGTTCTTCCTGTTATTCAATATGTACAGAATGGAAGACGAACATTATTATGCTATTGAAAAAGCTGGTATGCACGACTTGTATGAACCTGCCATCAATAACGATAAGTTATATCCCGGCGCAGTGCAGATAATTGATAAACATGTATATAAATATATTGACACGCTGGAGGCGCTGTATAAACAAAACCGCAAAGGTGCATTTGACACCTTGCGGCAGGTAATGTGCGACAGTATGTTTGCCGAGCTTAGGGCCAAAAGCTGCGGCGACAGCCTGATACAGGCCATGAAAAAACAGCTTGGCATTACCGACAGTTTGCAATATTGCCTGCAGATAAGGAATATTGACTTTGCTTTTGAGGCCCGGAAATACATTCCCATTTATACCCATGGTCAAAAGTACCCACTCATTAACAAGGCCATCCAGGACTCCGGTGGTATTCGAATTTCGGGCAAATTGAAAAATATTAACTCAACGAACAGTGTGAGCGGTTTAACCGTAAGCAGCCCCGCCAGTCACAGCTATAAGATGGATTTTGCATTGCATATTGATACCTACGACCGGGTGTGGGGGGTAATAAAAAAGATGATGCCGGTGTTCCTGCTTTCTTTGTTCTCTATTTTATCGGTATTGGTAATATTCTATATCACCTTCCGCAACTGGCTTAAGCAAAAGAAGCTGGCCGATATGCAAACCGATTTTATCAATAACATCACCCACGAGTTTCATACTCCGCTATCGGCCATAATGGTTGCCAATAAAAGTTTGCAAAATGAAAAGATAACCGGGAAGAAAGAAAATGTGGTATCGCTTACCGGCGTCATTAGCCGGCAGGCCGACCGGCTTAAAAAGCTGATAGGGCAGGTAATTGATATAAGTGTGGGCCGAATGGTGAAGCTGAATAAAACAACTTTACCGCTCAACGATTTGCTGGAAGATGTTTTATTGGATTACAGGCTGAATATCTCAGACAGTAGTGTGCAGCTGAATATCGAAAAGCATACGGTGCATGATATGGTGGCTGTGGATGTATTTTATTTTACCACCATGCTGCAGAACATTATTGATAACGGAATAAAGTATAACAATAGTTCACCCAAAATGATAACCGTTTCAACTACCAATACCGATGAATATGTTTTACTAAGCATTAAAGACAATGGTATTGGAATGAACGATGCCATTACCAGGCGGATATTTGATAAATTTTACCGGGCGCCCAATTGGAAGAATGAACCTATACAGGGCCTGGGATTGGGTTTGCATTATGCCCGGCAGTGTGTTGAAGCACATAGCTGGAAGCTGGATGTAAAAAGTAAACCCGAAGAAGGCAGCGAGTTTATTATCTTTATTCCCTGTCAACAGCAATAAAACAAGAAATCAATCATCGCAAGCGATGAAACATAAGGTCCTGTTTGTAGAAGATGAACCAGACCTAGGTAATGTGGTAAAACAATACCTTGAGGTAATGGATTTCGAGATTGAATGGTGCACGAATGGCACACATGCACTGAACGTTTTTAAGGAAAAAGCCCATGAGTTCAGCCTGCTTGTAATTGATATTCAATTACCAGGTATGGATGGTTTTGAACTGGCTGAACGTATAAACCGCCTCGATAGCAATATCCCGTTTCTTTTTTTAACTGCCCGTAATGAGAAAAAGGACCGCCTGCATGGTCTTAAACTGGGTGCCGACGATTACATTAGCAAACCATTTGACATTGATGAACTGGTACTGCGAATAAGGAATATCATTCGCCGCCATAATGTAACGGAAAAAAACCGGCAGACAATACCTGCTGCTACCTGTGGGGATATGGTGATGAACAAGGAGCAGTTTAGGATAAGCATTGCCAATAACAAGTACGTTACGCTAACCCAGCGTGAGTTTGAGCTGCTTGAATACCTGTTCCTGCATAAGAATAAAATATTGAAGCGGGAAGAGATACTGGAAGACCTGTGGGGTGAAAATGATTATTTCCTGGGTCGCAGCCTCGATGTTTTTATTTCACGCCTGAGAAAGCATTTGAGTTCATCGAAAAAGATTGCCATTAATAGTGTGTATGGGGTTGGGTTTATTTTTCAGGTGGATGAGTAGCTGGCGCTAAGTAAGCGAGTTTTTCACAGGCGCCTTGGTTTTGTAATTTGGTTCATACGAAACAAAAAAGTAAAGATATATAACGCGGCTAAGGCGCATAAGCCAGGGTTGTAGAAAAATAAGTAAGCCAATATTAATGCCCAGCCACCAGAAAAAGCGATTGTCCTTGGTGCTCATACCAATGAGCACATACCAGGCTACAAACGATGCTACCGATAATGCTACTGATAACGCATAGCTCACATAACCCGTTCCATACCAAAAACCCACTTCCAGCTCAAACTTCTGACCGCATTCGGGGCAATACTCAGGCATGTCAAACACCTTTTTCAGGTTCCAGGGATTACTATTATTGAACATATGTCCTCTACGGCAGCGGGGACATTTACAGGTTAACATGCTCCAAAGGAAATTGGGTTTTGATGCGGACATTATGAACTCTATTGATGAGCCGCAAAGGTACAAAAATAGCTGCGAGCTAAAACCTATAAAAAAAGTCCCGACGGTACTGTCGGGACTCTTGAACAAAAAACTCAGAACAAAAAACTTAAAATTAAGAAGCGGTAGCCGCAACCTTCTTTCTTTCACCAATCTGCTGCCGCCACATGGCATAGTACAAACCTTTTTCTTCGAGCAGGCTTTCGTGGCTGCCTGTTTCTACTATATCACCTTTTTCGAGCACATAAATGCGATCGGCATGCATAATGGTCGATAGGCGGTGGGCAATAAGGATGGTGATCTGATTACGTTGCGATGAAATATCTTTTATCGTATTGGTAATTTCTTCTTCGGTCAGTGAATCGAGCGAAGAGGTGGCCTCGTCGAAGATCAGTAACCGCGGTTTGCGTATAAGGGCGCGGGCAATAGACAGCCGTTGTTTTTCGCCCCCTGATAATTTAAGACCGCCTTCGCCAATCATGGTATCCACACCCTTTTCGGCACGGGCCAACAAATTGATGCAGCTTGCCTTTTTAAGAGCGTCCATAAGGTCGTCATCGGTAGCCGTGGTATTAACAAACATCAGGTTCTCTTTAATAGTGCCAGAGAACAACTGGGTGTCTTGCGTTACAAAACCAATCTGGTTACGCAGGTCTTCGAAGTTGATATCAGTTTCGTCGATGCTGTTATACATTATCTTCCCTTGTTGAGGGCGGTACAAGCCTACCAGCAGTTTCATAAGGGTTGATTTACCAGAGCCTGAAGGACCAACAAAGGCGATGGTTTCGCCGGTCTTTACTGAAAAGCTGATATCATCAATAGCGCGTTGCTGGGCGGTTTGGTGTTTGAATGCTACCGACTGAAAGTCGAGCGTTTGAATATTACCGAGGTGTTTTGGATGTTCGGGCATACGCTCAGGCGCCTTCGTCATCAGGTTATGAAAGTTGTTCAACGATGCTTCTGCCTCGCGATAAGAGATGATGATATTGCTGATCTCCTGTAATGGACCGAATACAAAGAATGAGAAGATCTGCATGGTAACCAGTTGACCGAAATCCATTTTATCGTGGAAGATCAGGTACATCAAAATAAACAATATCACCTGGCGTAATGTGTTCACAAATGTGCCCTGTACAAATGCAATACTGCGCACGCGTTTTACTTTGGTTAATTCAAGACCCAGTATTTTGTACGTGTTTTTATTCAACCTGCCTACTTCCTGGTTGGTAAGGCCAAGGCTTTTTACCAGCTCAATATTGCGTAATGATTCGGTAGTGGCGCCGGCAAGGGCAGTAGTTTGTCCTACTATGTTCTTTTGAATACTTTTTATTTTCTTACTTAACAGGTTAGTGATGGTAGTAAGTAAGAAGATGCCTACTACATAAGCAACTGCTATGTACCAGCTGATCCAGATACTTGCATATACCATAACGAAGGTTACGCTTACCAGCACACCGAACATAATGTTGATGAAGTAGTTCATGAACTTCTCTGTATCGGCCCGAACCTTGGTAAGCACGCTCAGGGTTTCACCACTGCGTTGGTCTTCAAACTCCTGATAAGGTAAACGCATAGCGTGTTTCAACCCATCGGTAAATACCTTGGCGCCAAATTTTTGAACTATTACATTCAGAAAATAGTCCTGAAAGTTTTTGGCAATACGGCTTACCATGGCCACCCCAATAGAGGCCAGTAACAGCCAAATAACACCATAAAAAAAAGAGGAGCCAAAGAAGCTCTCAACAGTTCGTTGGGCATGCGGTGTTTTATTATAATCGCCGGCAAGCCGTACCAGTTTACCTAAGATAATAGGATCAAATAAGGAAAATGCCGTATTAATGGCTGCCAGGAACAGCGTTAACACTACCAACCATTTGTATGGTTTAAGATACTGTAATAAAATCTTCATAATTGCATTTAACAGTTTACCAACCTGAATGTTTAGCAGGCCAGGGAATTGCAATACAATTTAGAGAAAACTGCCAAAATAGCCCGATACCTGGGGAAGAGTGCAGGGAAATCCGGGAAAAGTGCAATGCAGAAGTTGCCGGTTCCCAGTTCACAGTTCTTAGTTCACAGGTTTCCAAAACGGTTGGGGAAATGGCTTTAACCCTCAGCAAAATTGTTATAACCGTAATGGTGATACCATTAATACTCACTGAAATAGCAATACCTTTTACAGAAATGGCAGTAACTGTATTCCTTTTCGCGATAATTATATCAATTATCGCGATTTCTTCCATAATTTTTGCGATAACCGCTCAGTTTTCGCGATTTCCATCATGATCTTCTCGATAACCATTACGGTTTTCGCAATTTCTCTCACGGTTTCGCGAAAATCGTGACAGTTTTCGCGATATATATCATGACTTCGCAGTAACCGCCTCAGTTTTCGCGATTTCCAACATAATCTTCGCGATAATCATCACGGTTTTCGCGGATTTCCTAAACGATTATCGCGATAATCAACACAGTTCTCGCGATAATCCTTACGCCCTGGTTCGATCGTGAGGAAAACGGCAATAAACAGGTGTTGTTTGGTGAATTTTCTGTAAATGCTTTAGCTGATTTTCAACTCTTTATCTTTCTGACCGAAAAAGAAGAATAATGGTAGGAAAAGAAACAGTATCAGTCCGTACTGTGTTTCAAATACTGCATCGCCAAATGTGTAAGCCAGTAATAGAGCTACCAGGGAGGTAAGCATTTTGTTTTTTTGGCGTATGGCCATACCAATCATTTCTGCACAAATGCCTATAAAACAAAGCAATCCAATAAGGCCGGTTTGTAACAATGATTCCAAGAACTCATTGTGGGTATTATACCCTAAATAACCATGGGTATTGTCACCGGGCCTGCCGGTGCCGGTATACATATGGGTGCTAATGTACTTCTGATCTAATAACTGCTGCGCTTTTGCAGGTGAAACCCCAAGCAGCCAGGCCCTGTTCTCCTGCAGAATTTCTTTTACAAACCGCCATTGCAGCAACCTGAACTGAATGCCATTAAAATAATCATTAGGTGTAAACGAGGTTTGGGTTATAACCCTAACATCGCCATGTATAACATCATTGAATCGCCCGCTTATCGGGTTCTGTGTAAACAATAAACTACTGCTGCAAAGCGCCACAGTCATAACCACAATGGCAACGGCCCAACGGGTGTTGAACTTTTGTTGTAACCTGTTGAACCCGTATAGGGCAAGGTAGCCCAGCAAAAAGATGATCACCAGTTTCGACGATAATAAAAAAGTACCGGTCATGAAATAAGCCGTCAGCAAATAATGAATGCGCCGGTTCAACAAATAGCTGCCTTGCCGGGCCGAGTGTAATAAATAAATGAGGGCGGCAAAAACAAGTATGGAAAACTGTATTGCATGATGGCCGAGATCGCGCACCAGCTGGTGATAAAAAAATACGGTTATGGGTGCATGGTGGAAAAAGTTTTGTTTAAACGCAAACCCCAAACACCAGGTTAGTACAATGGCCACGGTGTATACATACGCATACATCAGTGACCGGAAGTTGCTTTTGTTTATAAACGAACAACAGTAAAAACAAAGCGGAATAAACAGAGTAGCGCTTTTTACCTGTACGTGTTTCCAGCCGACAGTAAAGTCACTGGCAAATGGAAGATAGATCAATTGCAATAAAAAGAACAGGCTGCAGAAAAACAGGTGCCTGTTGCGTAAGCTGCCATTGAACCATGAACCTGTGTGGAGTTTGTTTTTTATAAACCCTGCTACAAGGATCAGCCCAATGGTAATGCTGCTGATAGCCCTGAAGCCACCCACCATGCTTACCATAAATGCCAGGTAAAAAAAGTATAACAGGTTATTGATCATGTTGGGCCAGCTTCCTTTTAAGATATATAAAGCAGGCAATCGCAAGGCCGAGGAACAGTCCGCCGCCAAACCCAATGATGAGCAGTTTTATTAATTGCGGATGCGCCGGTTTACTGGGTACATAAAAGTTTTGCAGAACATAAACAGCTGAGGTAAATGACAGGTTTTCTTCATAATTGAGTTTCTTTTCCTGCAGCGTGGTAATCTGGTTGCTGATGTCAGATACACTTACCATAAAACGTGAGCCACCGGTATTGTTTTGTTGTAAACTGGTTTCAACAGCTGTTTGTGTACTTTTAAGGCGGGCCATTTCCTGCTGCACGGTTTGTATCATGCTTTGCAATATGTTCTTTCGGGACTCCAGTTTTTCTTTTACAAACTCACTATGGTCAAGCGCATACAAAAGGCCTTTTTGTAAAGGTTGCAAAATGGCCGTATCGGTAACCAGCACCGTAAGTGTAAAGGCGGTGAAGTTATTAAGTGAAACACTTTTTTGTAATTCTTCGGTGGTAATGGATTTAACCTTTTTCAACAGGCTTTCTTCAACGTGAAATTCATGCGCCAGCACCGGCAGCTCTCTTTTCTTTAACATCGCTGCCCAGCTATTTATGAGTTCCAGCTGCTCGGGGTCGCTAAGCATGGCGGGTTTTAGTACAAGGGACGAAGAATATAGCTTTGGGGTGGTGTAAAAACGAATGGTGCCGGCCAACATTCCGGTAAAAGCAACTATAAGCAATAGTTTTCCGTATTGGCTGATGAATGAAAGGGCATTTTTTAAAAGTGCCACTACATCCAGTTCATCGGCGGGGTGTTGTACTAGTTTTACCTGTTTCATCAATAATTGATTACGGAAAATTATAGGCGGGGGTTGCGTTAATTGTTATAATTTGACATTTACTATCGCCTCACATTTTACTATGGAAAGTACCAGTAGACGCAACCGGGTTTTTTCGAATTTCATGGCCCTGGGTATTTTGCAGGGAACAAATTTTTTGCTGCCTGTACTGGTAATGCCTTTTGTTATTAAAAAAATAGGGGCCGATGGGTATGGCATTGTTGCTGTTGCCCAGGTGGTAATGCTTATATTTTGTACGGTATGTGATTACGGGTTTAACTTTTCCGCTACCCGCGAGTTGGCGCTGCACCGAAACGATGCGGTTAAAAATGCCAGGTTGTTCTTTACCGTACTGGCTGCCAAAATGATCATTTGTTTTGTATGCTTTGTGTTGTTACTGATGCTGATCACATTTATCCCTTTTTTCAGACCTCATTTTCAATTATACCTGTTTGGTTTTACCTGGGTGTTGGGGCAGTCGTTGCTGGTAAGCTGGTTCTTTCAGGGGGTAGAAAAAATGAAATATATAACTATTTACACCCTGCTGGCCCGGTTGCTGTTTGTTGCCCTGGTGTTTGCATTTATCAGGGAACGCACCGATTACCGGTTCTTTATTTTGTTTATGGGGGTAGGAAGCCTGGTTGCAGGTATACTAAGTATAGTAAAAGCCATCAGGCTTTGCGATTTACCAATTGTTCAGCCTACCTGGCGCGATATTAAATATGAACTGAAAGAAGGCTGGCCGGTAATGCTTTCCAATATTTCGATAAATTCTTTTCTCAGCATCAATGTATTTATATTACGGTTATTCACCAATGACCTGGTAGCTGGCTATTATAGTGTTGCTGAAAAGATATTTCTTGCCACCAGGCAATTGCCGGTTATGTTTTCACAGGCTATTTATCCGCCGCTTTGCCAGTTGATGCAAAAGGGAAAAACAGCAACACAAGGTTTTTTCAGATCGGTATATCTGCCTTTTTTATTACTGATGCTATTGGCCGGGGCATTGCTGTTCAGCTTTGCGCCATTTATTATCTCCGTGTTCTTAGGCGCAAATAGTGGTAATGCCGTTTTGCTGCTGCGGTTGTTTTGCCTGGGACCGGTTATAGTTAGTTTGCATATTCCGGCCAGCCAGTTGTTAATGGCGGCCAATCATAAAAAGAGGTACCTGCGTGTATTGACCGGGGGTACTATTTTAAATATCATTAGTAACCTGTTGCTGGTGCAGGTATGGGGGCCAATAGGAACTACCATTGCCGTTTTGCTGACCGAATTGTTTATAACGGTTGGTTTTAATCATCAGTTGTATAAAAATAAACTGGCTGGTTATCTGCGCGCCGGTACGCTTTAATAAATACAAGGAAGAGCATGTGGATGAGTAAATATTTTCCGGTTGTTTTTATTTACTTCTTTATTAATTCACTCGGTTTGCCGTTTGGGTTAACCTATACGGCATTGCTAGCCCCGTTATTGTATGTGTGGGTAGTGTTGAGTCGGAGGCGCGAAGTATTGTGGCCTTTTCTGCTGGCATTAGCGCCTGTTGTATTAATACAACTCAGTTTGGGGGTTGATACAAAAAGCTATTTTATTTCCCTGTTGAATATTACACTGGTGTATATCTTCTGCCAGGCTGCCTATACATTCTTTATTAAGTGTGAACATCCGCAGGACATCTTTCATCAACTCCTGGTCATAAATTTTATTTGCTGTATTATAGCCATTCCGCTGTTCTTTACACCCTATAGCGATCTGCTCTGGACGGAACAATTCATTACCACTGGTGCCGAAAAGGTAAGGCGCTTGAGTCTGTTTACATACGAACCTTCTTATTATGCCTTATTGTTTACGCCCTTGTTTTGCTATTTCCTGTTACAGCTCATCTTTTACCGGAACCGCATCAATGGCTGGTTGCTATTGCTAATGCTGTTGTTGCCAATGGTATTGTCGTTTTCTTTAGGGGTTATTAGTGCTATTGCCATGGCGTTGGTGATAAGTGGTATTGTTCATTTTAAAACGTACATTCATAATAAACGTTTTGTGAACCTGGCGGGTGTTGCCGTTATAAGTTGTATTGCCGCATTGGCCATTGGGGTAATTTTCTTTCCTGATAATATTCTTTTTGTACGTGTTGCCAATGTAATTACCGGTAAAGATTCTTCGGGTAAGGGCAGGACTTTTGAAGCCTTTTGGCTGGCCGATCAGTTGCTGGCGAAAAAAAGTTATTGGTGGGGAATAGGCGCAGGTCAGATCAAAATACTGGGTTTTGAAATGATACGCGATTTTTATGGTTATAGTTTTGATACTGTGCGGGTGGCTATTCCCAATGCCGCGGCTGAAACGCTGGCGTTGTTTGGCTGGGTGGGGTTTGTGGTGCGAATACTTGCCGAATGTTTGTTGTTTGTATATACCAAAGTGTGGCGCAATTACTACCGGCTGCTGTTGTTTGCCTTTATTTTTATTTACCAGTTTACCGGTAGTTTTATTACTAATGTGGCGGAGTACGTTGTGTGGATTATTGTTTTTACTCCGGTGTTTCGCGAATATGATGTCGTGAATCGTGGACCGGCAATCGGGCCCCCTCCCCAAACCCCTCCCCGGAAGGGCGAGGGCTCTTTGCTAAGCTAGATTTCGTTAGCCTGATGAAGTATCAAGTTGTATTCCTTTATCAACTCTATTATCTCTATCACCTTTTCAACTTCTTGTTAACCTCGTCAACTTGTTAACTCGTCAACTTATTAACCCCTTTCAACGATTTACTCTCTTTCTCCACCACACACCGTTGTAAAAAATCCTCATACTTGCTAATCACCGTATCCCAATTATACTGCTCGCTTATTTTTTTAAGATTGTTATTGATCATTACCAATTGCTGTTCATTGCGGGTAGTAGTTTCTATAATGCCCTTTACTTCGCACCAGGATGAGAAATAAAAAGCATCTTCCTGTAACACGGCACGGTTAAAGTCATTTTCGTGCGCCGCTACTACTGCCCGGCTGGCCATAGCTTCGAGTAGTGATGGGTTGGTGCCGCCAACGCTATGCCCATGAAAATATAAGCAGGAATAATATTTAAGGGAATGTATCTTTTGCGGGTGATTGTAAATGCCACCGGTGAAAACAATCCGTTTATCGTTCCTGAATTTATTCACCAGGTGTTTGCCCAGCTGATTATTAACCGAGCCCACTACCAAAAACTTCTTATTGCTTTTGCTGGCGTGAAAGCCATCCAATATCATTTCAATATTGTTTTCGGCAGCCATGCGGGCCATCAGAATGTAGTACTCATGTTTTTCAACCCCAAATTCCATAAGCAGGCTTTCATCTTCGTTGAAGTATATTTCGGCGCCATAGGGAATATGTTCACTGGCAATGGCATATTTTTTCTTCAGGTATGATTGAATTACTACCGAATCGGCAATATGGTAATGGCTGAACCGAACAGCCAGTTTTTCGGCCAGTAATAAGAACTTCTGTACTGGTTTTGAATATTTGGTCCGTTTCCATTCAAGCCCGTCCATATTAAATATCAGGGTGCTTTGTTGGGGGTAAAACCAACCCCAGGCTGAGCTACTGGTAAAACCAAGCATCAGTATTACATCGAAGTTGCGGCGGCGGGCATCGAGAATGCAATTGAGGTCGTAAATGAATTGCCCAAAGCTGCCCAGCTGATTTTCGGGATCGTAACAATGAATAAGCTGAACATTGTTCCAGGTATCGCTATTGTATGGGTGGTTGTGGGAGTTGTATACAAATACTTCATGGCCTTTTGCTACCAAACCTGTTGACAGGTATTCGGCAAACTGTTCAAAGCCACCGTAATGGTTTGGAATACCTCTGGTACCTAAGATGCCTATCCGTAGTGTCATTGTAATACTTGTTTATATGCAGTTGCCGTATGTAATGCCGCCTGTTGCCAGGTGTATTGGGTAAGGATTTTGTTCCTAAGTGTATCTGTTGCTGGTGTTGAAGCTGCTTTGTCAATTGCGGCCAACATGCTTTGGGGCGATGCGGGGTCGCAATACGCAGCTTCCTCGCCAAAATATTCGCGGGTATAACCTTTATCGGTTATCACCACCTTGCAGCCCATAACAGCTGCTTCAAGGGTCGAGAGCCCGCAGGTTTCGAACCAACTGGGTAAAATATGAATACTGGCCAGTTGATACCAGTCACTCAGCGCTTCCTGGCTCAAATGGTTTATGAAGGAAATATTGGATGCTGCCTGTTTACGGCATTCGTTATAATAGGGTAGTTGATTAGGTGCCGGGTTGCCAATGATCACCAGGCGGTACCGGGTATTATTGAGCGCTTTTATAAGGTTCAATTGATTTTTTAACCCTTCAATTCTTGCAACACATAAAACAAGGTTTGGGTCTTTGGGCTGCTCATGTTTAAAGTTGAACAATGCCGGATCAATGCCATTGGGTACAAGCGTATAGTCGGGCAGTTGTTTATCATATTCAGCAAGATGGTTATACTCCAGTTTTGAGTTAGGCAGGATCTGAGCTGCCTGTCGTAGTATTTTTTGTACGCTTTGTTTATGTCCTTTCCATAAATAGGAATTGGTCATTAATACATCGTTGCCCTGTGCCCACCGGGCAATGGTCTTTATATATTCAATGCCATTCTTTGGCAAAAAGCGGAAAAGGGAACCGGCAATGCCTTTACGGTAAAGCTGATCGTATTCGTGATAGTTCACCAGGTTAGGCGACACAACAAATGGCTTTTTCGACCGGTTTATATGACACACTATATCTGCCGGCCGCACTATATTGAAAAAGTGCAGCAGATCGTATCGCTGGTATTGAACAGGTTGATTGGTTAATGTAATGTCTGCCTCAATTCCCATGTGTTTTAATTCTCTGGCAGTATTGACGATCTGAAAGGTGTCGCCCCCTTTTACAGAATATAACGTTGACCTGGTAATAAGCGCGACTTTCATGATGCCTTTCTTAACATATTATTCGTAGCAAACGGTATTGGAGTTGCCTGCTGCGATTTTTATTTTGCCTGTAATGCGAGCAACATCGGAATAATGAATTCGTTAAATAGCGGTTATTATTCCTGTAACTAACCGGGTCAGTGTATTTTTGCCCGTAAATAAGATAAACCTAATATGCGATCATTGTTTTTGATGGATGACCAGGCTGGCTTACTGACCGTTAAGGACAAAATCTTATATGCACTGGTGGGCATATTTCTTGTCACTTTTTACCCCGATCACATGATTGTGGTGAATAATGTGGTACTGATCCTTTTATCTACCTATTGTTTTTTTATATACAACTCTTTTCGCGAAAAACTTTATCTACTGCGTCAGCGCAGGGAAGTGCTGGTAATGGCAGCTTTTTATTTACTGCATATCATAAGCGCTCTGGTATCGAACGACGTGACTGAAGGATTTTCGTGGGTTTTAATACGCTTGCCTTTGTTTGTATTCCCTGTTTCAATGGGCCTGGTGTTTATAAAACAGGAGCTTAAAGAAAGAATATTGTATGCGTATAGTGTGATCACAACGATCATGTTGTTGATATGCATGGTGTGGTCGGCTATACAAAGCATCAAATTGCACGATGTTACCTTGCTGTATAACGACAATATTACCGATTTTTTTATGGATAAGCAGTCGGTTTATATTGCCCTAATGGTTAATGTGGCTGTTTTTTGTTTTGGTTATCTTCTCAGGGTTAAATCTTCATTTGTAGGTAAAAAAGGCTGGGTGTACGCCTGCATTTTCATTTTATTGGTGGCCAACTTTTTACTGGCCAGTCGTGTTTCAATCATTTCATTATATTCCTGTATTATTCTTGTTGCCATTGCGGGTGCTATTAAAAAAGGGAAGACAAAACAACTGATATTCGTTGTGGCGGCCATGGCGGCAGGTCTTGTGGTGCTGGTTAATTTCTTTCCAAAAACCATTAATCGTTTCAAAGAGTTAAAGTATACCCGTTATAAGTATACCGATATGGGCGTAGAGGCTCATTTTAATATGAGTACTTCCGATTATCAGTGGAATGGCGCTAATATAAGGCTGGCGGTGTGGAGTTGCGGGTGGGATGTAGTAAAGAAGTACCCGGTGTTTGGGGCACAGTTAGGCGATAAAGTGACAGAGCAAATGAAAGTGTATAAGGATAAACATTTTGAGTTTGCTTACAAAAGCCGGCGTAATATGCACAACAACTACCTTGATATTTGGGCCGCTTTTGGTACGGTTGGGTTTTTGATATTCCTGTATGGTTTTTTGTTTGAACCCATAAGGCAAAGCATAAAGACCGGGGATATACTCGGTTTGCTGATAATTGCCAGCTTTATGTTGGCATTCATCAGCGAAACCTATTTTGACCGTAGTATAGGGAGTTTTATGTTCGGCTTTTTTATAGCGCTTATTGTAAGCTACAGGAAGCCTGAACCTAAAAACAGTTAGTGATTGTCGTCGATATACATTTGAATGGCTTTGTCGGTGTCGCCAAAATACATCAGGCTGCCGTTCTTCATAAACGCAGTACGGTTGCAATATTTCTTAACCACATCCATGCTATGGCTTACCAGTATCACTGTTTTGCCTTCTATCCAGCTTGATTCAAATACTTTAATAGCTTTTTCCTGGAACTTCATGTCGCCTACGGCAAATATTTCGTCGAGAAACATAATGTCGGCGCCTGCATTTACGGCAATAGAAAAGCCCAGCCTGGCTACCATGCCCGAAGAGAAGTATTTTATCTTCGTGTCAATAAAATCTTTCAGTTCGGCGAAGTCGACGATCTGGTCGAAAATGGCATCAATTTCTTTGATCTTTAATCCCAATACCGATGCTGAAATGTAAATATTCTCCCTGGCTGTAAGCTGATGGCTCATACCTACGCCCAGGTTCATGAGCAGGGTAGAACCATAGATGTTTATTTCTCCTGTATCAACGGGGAATACGCCGGCCAGCAACCTGATGAGGGTTGATTTTCCACAGCCATTCCGCCCCAGTATGCCAACACATTCTCCCTTATAAATATCAAAGTCCATTGTTTTTATTGCCTGAACTTTTTTTGTGCGGGGAGGGTTGAACAGGTTGAACAACCGGTGTTTAACGGTATTGTGACTATCTTCAGAGATATGAAAAGTTTTACTTATTCCCTTAGCCTGTATTGCCAACGCCTTTTTCATGGTTATAATTTTTCAGCAGCTTTTGATCCTAATTTGTTTAAAAGGAACATTCCGAATATCAATAATAAAATGGCGTACCCAAAATCAAAAAAGAATAGTTTAAAGTCGGGGCTTACACCATACATTGATGTTTGACGGGCGTTAATGATAATACCCCCTAAAGGATTGAGGTAATCGAAGTTTGGCAAGGCGTCTTTAAATTTATTGAGAGGGTAAAGTATTGGAGATAAGAAAAACAGCACCTGTGTGAATACCTGCCAGATTTGGGTAACATCTTTAGCAATTACGTATATATTTGAGATGATTAGCGAGGTGGCTAACGATAATATATAAAGGTTTACGAAAAGCGGCAGTAACCAAAGTGTTTGCAGGTTGCTGTGATCTGGTCCTCTTTCTACGAAATTGAAAAACAGCAGGAACATAACAAAGTTGAAGAAGAACCCAATGGAATTACTTAACAGGGTGGAAACATAAATTTCCAGCTTATTCATATTACTGTATTCGTACAGGTATTTTTTGGTGTTGAGGATCTGTACGGTACCGGTAGTTGATTCAAGAAAAAAGTTCCAGCAAATAAGACCGATGAACAGGTATGAAGCAAACTGTGGTGTGTCTTGCTTCATGATTATTTGAAATACTACATAATAAATAGCAATGTCCATTAGGGGCTTTATAAGCGCCCATAGCAAACCGAGTTTATTTTCATAATACCTTAATTTAAACTCGATCTTGGCCAACAACCAAAGCCGTTCCGACTTATTCGATCGCTTGAACCAGTCTGTTACTATTGATACGATCATTAACTATTTATTTTTTAAGCGCAGTGCTATTTTTTTTAAAGTCTTATTCTTCTTAATAAAGTCTTTTGCTTTTCTATATAACCAGCCGTTACTTTCGGCGTTGGTTGTTACTGTAACTGCAAAAGTTGGGTTATCAAAAAGAAAACCAGGTCCATTCGCATTTAATAAATTGTTTATTTGGGTTGCAAATGTACTATAATATGAGCTATGTTTTTCGGCTATGTATTTATAGGAGTACAGGAGCTTCTCCCTCGTAATTTTCCTAATCATTGAATCGCCGCGCACCCGGTATTGAAACAGGAACTCGGGCAGTACAATTCCGTTATATCCTTTTGATACTAAATGTACTACACTTTCGTAATCTTCAAGGCCGTAATCTACTGTCCTGTCGTTTTGGCCGCTTGCAAGGAAGGCAGCTTTTTTATACACCAAACCGCTGCTGTTAACCGGGTTATGTACCAGCAGGTAAGGTGGCTGAGGGGTGAAGGTTGCCCATTTGCGGTTGGTATCTTCAAAATATTGTACAAAACTTCCCACAAAAAATACATTTTGGTAATGCTTCAATACCCGTAATGCTTTTTCATAATAGTTAGGCGATACCTTGTCATCGGCATCTAAAAAAGCAAGCCAGCTGCCGTTTGCCTTTCCTGCTCCGTAATTACGGGTATGGGCAAGCCCTTCGTTGGGCTTGTGAAATACCTTTACACCCCTCATTTGCTCCATTTGTTTTAACGTGGCAAGGCTATCTTCCTCGGTACTTCCGTCATTGATAATAAGAATTTCTATATCGGGGTAAGTAGAAGCCTGTATTGATTGCACGCATTCCTGTATGTATTTGCCCATATTATAATAGGGGATCACCACACTGAGCAGGTTCCCATCGACTTTAACAGGCGTAAACTGGCCTTGGTACAGGAAAGGGTAGGTTGTGGATATCTTTTTATTTTGTATGATTTCGTTAAGCAGTGGCATTTTCTGCTTTTTGACAACGGCGGGATCATACATTTCGGCTACCTTTTCTTTGGCGGCCTTGCCAATCGCCGCTATTTTATCATCGCTCAATGAAATAACCAGTTGTAGCTTCTCTTCAAAATCGCCTTCAACGGTGTGATCGAATAAAAAGCCGCTTATGCCATGTTCTATCATTTCACGTTGCCCGCCCTGTACTGACGCCAGAACAACCTTGCCTAAGGCCATTGATTCAATTACTACATAAGGGAGGTTATCAACTATACTTGGCACAATGATAACATGTGCGCTGTGCAATTCCTTTTCTATTGACTCGGGCTTTATTTTGCCGTGCAACAGCAACTTCCCGTTATTCAGGTATTTTTCATATTTTTTGCTAACAAGCTGGCCCATCGTTAATTGCTCCGGATGAAATACTATATCGGTACCGCCAATGATGTGCAGCGGATAAGTAAATCCGGAATCCCACATTTTTTTGAAATAGGAAAGTAGTTCAAAGCTGCCTTTTTGTGGAGAAAGCTTACCATAATAAACGATCTTATTCCTTTCTATGGTGTTAACCGCCTTGTGTTGTGGAGCAACGTATGGATTGCGGACCACTATCTTGTTTTTGGTTGTGATATCAACGTAGGGTTGAATGGCATCCAAAATAAATTGTGTTGGCGCCATCAGGTAATCTGCCATTATAATGGCCTCTTTTTCCATTTCGCAGGTATGGAAATCTGGAAACCTGTAGGTGGGCACCCGGTTATATTCCAGGTACAGGAAGGCCGGAGAGTGAAGGGTGATTATTACCGGAATATCCCTTACCTCTTCATACAACAGGTGTTTGTATTGCAGCAGGTACCAGCCAATTCCCATATAATCCTGTGCTTCAATTATATCGGGCTTACCTTCAATTTTTATAATATGTTGTACAAGTGCTGCAAATTCGTAACTAAGCCGGGCAGCATACCCCAACCAGGCCGCGCTGTTGCTACGGTTGGTATTAAAACGAATTATACGGTTGCCTTCGGGTGTATTTGATATATAATAATCTGAAATACTGTCGTCGGGTACAAAAGTGGTAATGGTAATATTTTCTGCAACCAGCATACATGCTGTGTGGTAACAGTAGGTGCTGATGCCGCCACCGTGAAAGGGAGGATATTCTGTCGTTAAAAGCCAGTAGTTCACGCTTATTTTTTGATTAGGCGCAATGTAATGAAATATGTAATATAGTACGGGTTCATCCGAAGTGCCAGGCAATCCGAATCCGGGACGCAAGTTCTATAATAATCTTTAAATGAATTGTTATTTGCGTGTTTATCGCATTCGGCGGCTTTCCATTTTTTAAAATCACCTCTTTCAAAGAATTTTTCGATCAGGCAGTACAGGTAAATGAAAAAGTGCCGGCTTCCCATTTCCCTGATCTTCAGTTTTGATTCTCCTGTTTTCCTGTTCCGCCACGAGTTGGGGATCGAAACATAACTGAAATACCTGACAATCGATTTTAATGGTAGCTCCAGGGTTAAGTTAAAATGTGGCGACAAAGAGGGCTTTAGCCCGTTTATTGTTTCTTTTTTATATAGTTTGAAAGCGTTGGTAAGATCATTGTACCTAAGGCCAAGGCTCCAGCTTATAAGGTTGTTTACAAATCTGTTCAAAAGGCATGAAAAAAATGCTACAGCTTCGATGCCTATTAAACCGGCTGAACCGTTAATAAGTACAACACTCAATGGTATTAAATTTATTAAGATAGGATTGATTTTAATTGTTGTTCGTTGCTTTTGATGCAGGAAAATATATCGTACATAATATCTTCGAAGAGGCCGAAAAAAGGTTATCTGCTGGCTGCTTTAGTTCAGCCAGCCACGTTTGGTTATAACGTTTTGACCTGCCAGATTTTACATTATAATGCACCTTATATATTATTTATCTTATTTGAAATTCAAAAGCCAGGTTTTATTTGCGGCATTTATGGTAGATTATTTAATTTTCACCCTTTTTTGGTGAAGAACAGGGTAACTTTTATATTCCAAAAATAAAAAAACAACCATTCAGACAATTATCAATAGTAGATGAGTTTATTAAAAAACAGCACCATTGTAGTGGCCGGGGTTTTCGTTTCTAATTTGCTGGCTTATGGATTTCATTTTGTTGCCGGAAGACTGTTAGGCCCGCAGGATTATGGGGTTTTCGGTGCGTTAATGTCACTATTTTTACTGGTAGCATTACCCGCCGGAGCACTAAGTTTTGCCATCACCAAATTTACAGCCAGATTTAATTTTGAGAGTGAGCTTGGAATGATAGGGGTGTTAAGAAAGAAAATTCAGAATGATGTTCTCGTGTTTTCAGGTATTATTCTTTTATTAATCGTAGTGTTTGCAAATTTTATTGCCAGCTTTCTTAAAATACACTCCAATACCCCTGTTATAATTATTGGCATTACCCTGGCATTTTCTTTGCTTTTGCCGGTTAACAGGGGTATTCTGCAAGGCTTGCAGAAATTCTTACATTATAGCTGGAATACCGTTATTGAAGCATTTATAAGGCTAATTCTTTTAGTCTCATTTTTATTTTTAGGGATGGGTGTAAATGGAGCAATTCTGGCATACGGACTTGCTTATTTTATTGCCTTCCTTTGGATCTTTCCATATATCAAAGAGACTAAGGATGTAACTACTGCAACCAGGAAAATAGACATCAAGCCAATTTATAAGTTTATTTTCCAGGTTTTGACAGCAAATATGATATTGCAATCCGTTCTGAATATTCCCTCTTTGTTAATTAAGCATTTCTATTCAAGCGAAATAACAGGTAACTGGGTGGCTGCTCTTAATTTAGCACGATTATCCTTGTTTCTAGTAACAGGTATTTCGCTTGTGATGTTTCCCCAAATTTCAAAAGAAAAGAATGCCATCCTTAAAAAGAAGATCTTTTACAAATCAACCTTTTTGGTTTTGATCGCTACGTCGGGTATGGCTATTGCATTTTTCTTTATTCCTCAATTCCTGATTCAAAGTCTTTATGGTAAAGACTTCGATGGAGCAGTTCCCATACTACAGTACATGGGATTTGCCATGATATTTTTTGGATTACTGCAACTTAGAATGGATTACTTTTTAGCTAGTTTAAAATGATCTTTTTATTGGCAGGGTCGGTCTCATTTTACAACTTTGTCTAACATCCCATCCACGATAATTTTCAACCTTGCGCACTTGTCTATATAATCATTCGGCAGCTATTTCGTTTTTTTCGCATTGTCGCTAAACAGCGATCTAAAAGTCCTTTTTCCCATTAAAACCTTTACAACATGTCCTAACCGTTTAAACCAAAGAGGAAGTATTTCATACTCCTGGTGATACCATTGTTGTATGTCGTAATATTCCTTTTGTCCTACTTCCTTTCCCAGCGCAATAAACGACAGATACAATTTTGCCCTGTTTTGCCATAATTCAGATTCATACAAACTCCAACTGGCAATATTATTTATAGTAGTTGTCTCCAGAAAGATATCAACGTATTTGTTTTCCTTTTTGAAGATTTTTATTAATGCCAGTTCTTTGTTCAGTTGGATATGGTTGCCAAATGATAAAATAATTTGGTTTATTTTCAGGCTTGTATACTGCTGTAATTGAATTTCGTCTAATGCTTTTAGCTGAATGGTGGTAATAAGCAGCGTAGTGTTTTTTATTTGAAGATCAGCTGAATCAAATATGGTGAATTCTATATTTTTTTCACCGTGCAGCATGAAGTAGTCTTTTATATTTTGCAGGTATACCTGATTATTGGGTTCGCTTAAAAAAACAGGAATGGAATTGTTGCATTTAGCAAAACAACTTGATAAGGTGTATAACGTATATAGAGAGGGAAGCAGGCTGTTTATTTCATTATTTAATATTTTATCTGGCAAACTAAAGATGAAATGAAAGTTTAACCTTCTTACAAAATCTAAAATGAAGGGCATGTCGATATCGTTGGAATCAACGAGGATATTAATTCCTGTTTCCATGTCATATTCAGTTATAATTTCGTTTTTTATAGCTGAATAAGGAATTGAGATAAATACTACCGGACAATTCAATGCTATATAGTTTTAAAATTTAATCCCCCATTAGTTATTATCCAGGATAATATTCTTTCCCATGCGTGAGTATTGGTTCCGTTAAAGTTGTCAATAACGTTGCCTTCTTCTAACGTTTGGCGGATTTTTAGGGGGTCAAATTTTTTAAAAAAATCTATTAAAACGGATGCTTTTGCCCAAAACATGGTTCCTGCCACATACTCATGATTTTTACTGGTAATGTTGTATTTCTGTATTAATTCATCAAGTATGGGGCCATTGTTGCCTGTAAATTTCCCGTCCTCCTTTGTTTCTTTCCGAACATAGTTTTTCGCCGCAATAATTCCCAATTTGGAATTATTTGAAATTATCTCATTGATTTTTTGGAGCTGATCTTCCTGTATAATTTTAAGCAGATCATTTTTCCATGTTTTTGCATTCAAAGCCTGCAGGCTTTTTTTGTCGTGCAGAAATATTATCCAATCAGGTTTATATTGCAATTGCAAACAAACCTTAATTAGTAATAATTTTCCTCCTATATCTTTTCCTTTATTACTACTGGTACAAATGAATGCCCCTGGAAAATACATCAATAGAGCTTCCCTTATTTTATGTTGATTTGGTGTATCTGAGCATATATTGAAGAAAAAAGACGTTTGGAAACAACCAAGTCCTTTTAGCTCGTCTACGATATGAGTAACCGAATCTTCATAAAAAATGTGATATAGGACAGCCACTTTTGGCGTGGATGGCTTATTTACCTCTTCAATATGTTCTTCATTTGTTTCTGACATACACGCACCGTAAATTATAAGCGTTAATTTATACTGTTATACTTTCTGCATAAAAAGGAAGTATAATAGTATACTAATCTCTTTTAGGATAATTATTAATGTCATAGTTAGCGGCAGCTAACAATAACTGAAAGCCGAGTGTTATCAATAGCGTAGGAATAACTACTGTGCCGGTTGGAGCCGGAATTTTTTCACTTGCATATTTTATAAAGTTTACTATGCCATAAACACTTCCAAAAATAAAAAGCGGTAACCCGAAAAGTACAAATAAAGAAGCAACGTTAAATTCGTATAAAAAATACTTTAAGGCAATTCGCCTTAAAAAGGCTGCAAAAAGTTTTGGTGGAAATTCGAACAAAGTTTTTGTTTTTGACAGGCCTGAAATTTCATCTCCATACCTGGCTTTCATGGGTACATCCTGAATTACGCCATTAACATGGTACAACTCTATAAGCATAGATGATTCAAAGAAGTATCTATTATGGATTTTTTTAAAATTCATTGATTGTAAGGTCTCATTTTTAATTGCGAAATACCCATTGGTAGGATCAAATATATTCCAATACCCAGAAGCTGCTTTGATCAAAAAACTGAGGCCCAGATTGCCAATCCTTCTGCCGATAGGCATTTTTTTGAGCGCAGTAAAATCCCTGAACCGGTTGCCTTTTGTAAAATCTGCTTTGTTGTTAATTAATGGTTCAATTAAAACCGGAATATAGGATGGGTCCATTTGATTGTCGCCATCCATTTTTAAAGTTATGTCACAGTTCAGTTCCAGTGATTTTTTAAAACCGGAGAGCATAGCGCCACCCACACCCTGGTTTACTTCGTGCTTCAGGTAAATTATTTTTTTATTCTTTTGCTGAAGTTGAAGAATTATCGATTCGGTATTGTCGGGTGATCTGTCGTTCACAGTAATAATATAATCTACCTGGTCAGGTAAATTATTGATCACATCTTCAATATGCCGGGCAACATTATAACATGGTATTATTACCGAAATAATCATAAGTCTTTACGTTTATAAATATAAAATCCAGAAATGTCCTTCACCGGCACCAGTTCTCTGACTTCAGCTTCAGACGGTTTATAAGTGAAAAAAGCATATTTAATACCCATTTGCTTCAAGCGGGGGGAGCTGGGGTCCATTTTGATGGTGTAAAGATCAACCTGCTGGGAAATAAACTCTACCGAGTCTTTTGCATCAGTAAGCGGGGTAACAACAATATGAGCATATCTGTTATAAATATCTTCATTCTTCAAAGAAGGGTCCAATATATGCAGTTTGTCAAGCGGCGGCGCAAATTGAACCCCAGTTAAACAATTAGCTCCTGCAGCTTTTAGAAAATCGCCAGCAAATATAGAGTTCCCAAATGTTATCCACTGGGCATCGGGATCTTTATCTCTTATTTCCGATACAGTTTTGTATACCTTATTTTCAAAGAAAGGCGATAGCCCTACGCATAAAGGGTTAACGAATATATTCGCTGCAACATACAACGTACAGCTTGCATAAAACAGGTATTGAAATATTTTGCTTTGGGAAAAGTATATTATAAGCCAGTTCAGAACGGCAAATAAAATCGTTCCATTAATCACCTGTGCTTTTGTGAAAAATCTATCGGTTTGTTTGTTTAGTGAATAAGTAATCGCCAATGCAATTACGAAAATAATTGAAAAAATAATGGCCATCTTGGGTCTTAATGTCGTTTGCTCTGCCGTTTTCCTGAATTGGCCTAAATATAATAGCGTAAAAACAACGTTTGAAAATCCAAAAATATAGAATGTTCTCCAGGTAGGACATACGTTAAACATGGTGAGTTTGGCTAAAAACTCAGGGAGCCCCAAAAAGAACCAATTATATATTAATACCTGAAAAATGAGCAATGGAATAAAAAGCACATTGATTTTCTTTGTTTTTACCCAGGAGTAAACAATAAGAATGCTGGCAATGGGGGATAACATCAGGAAGGCAGATACCTCACTATTATTTAACCATTGGGACGGGAACGTGTGTTCTTTAACAAACCAGGAAAAGTTATCTCTAAACAATTGTAAAAACTGTAAGTTACCACCTGGTTCATTTCTTTTGCCCGGATAAATTGTATTTGTAATAACCTGTATGGTTTCTTTGGTTTCGGTATAGAATAAAATAATAAGGGATAGCAAAGAAATAACGCTGCCAGCTAATACTGAAAGTTTAACCCACTTGTTTTCCCACAACAATTTATAATTCTTTCTGCTTATTATAAATGCCAGCAGTAAGGCCAGTAAAAAGTAGGCCAGCGGAACCTGGTATGCAGGATACAGGATCATCGCATAAGAGTGGGCTGCCAGTATAAATATGAAGCCGTTTATTACAATTAGCCGGGTTTTATTTGAATATAGTATGTATATTAATGAAATAAGCGCAAGTAGCCCGTAGGTAAAGATTTCAGTGTTAATGGACCACCATTGGATTGGAGAAGATAAAAAAAGCCAAATACTTCCAAACAAACTAATTATAAAGTTATTCTTTGTAAAAAGCATGAGGAATAAAAAGGCTACAATTAAAAAGGGAAAAATTTTGATATTCCAAAACCAGGAATAGCCCCTTTCTATATCGAGAAAATAAAATCCCCAAAAGGCTGGTTTAAGTTTACTTATAATATGGTTGGTAGGTAGCCCCATTGTCAACGGAGTTTTTCCATATCCAAGGGCTATATTTGAAACAGGAAATCCTTTTTTTTTCTGCGATACAATGAATGGCGTAGTAACTACCCACTCATCAGACCTGATTCCCAAGGGAGTTCCCATTATTACTCCCCTGTACTCATCTCCCCCATCAGGTATAACTGAATTCCACAACGCAATGGATGAATTATGTAATTTAAAAACAACAAACAATAAGAAAAAAAAAGAGCATATGCCTATATACATTTTTGCTTTCTTATCGAATCGAATCAATTCAAGTTGAGATTGATGTCCGTAAGAAACGTCAGTGTCATTCTGCCTTTCAAGCTCTATTTTCTCAGGTACTTGTTTAGTCATCAGTTTTAATTTGTATTAATTATTGCCAGTCATATTTTATTTTGGGAGGAAACGCAAATTGGGTTGTAAGGGTTGTAACACTTAAATTGGGATTGTAAAAAGGATCATTCGATATAATGCTTTTCCATTTGGTGGCCATAAACCTATATTCTTCCCTCCATCGCTGAAAATTTACTTCGCTTAAGTCGCTTCCTCTTGTCAAAGATTCATGATGAATCAATTGCGCAAATGGCGTAAAAAGGTTTCTATAACCCAGTTCCCTTACCTTTAAACAAAAATCAACATCATTGTAAGCAATCTTTAAGTTCTTTTCATCAAACCCTCCCACTTTAATAAACAATTCTTTTCTTACGGCAAGGCATGCTGCGGTTACTGCACTATAATTTTGTACGAGGTTTAGTTTATTATAATATCCCGGATCATTTTTATCTCTTTTCATATATATATGGTTGCCTGGATCTTCACATAAGAAAATTCCGGCATGCTGTATCTGTCCGTTTGGATAGAATAATTTTGCCCCCACTGCTCCGATTTCCTGCCTTACACATTGGCTCACTAGTTCACTTAGCCAATCATCATTTATTACTTCTGTGTCGTTATTAAGAAGAACAACAATTTGCCCGTTCGATTGCTGCACACCATAATTAACTATGGCAGAAAAGTTAAACTCATTTTTATAAGTAAGTACATTAACCCTTTTATTATTGTTTTGAATTATTTTTAAATACTCGTATGTAGGTTGTTCTATGCTATCATTGTCGATGATCAGCACTTCGTAATTATCATAATTTGTTTTTTGAAGTATGCTTTCCAGGCAGGTAGACAATACAACTAAATTGTCTTTTGTTGGAATTATGATAGAAACCTTTGGCTTTGGCTCAGGCTGAGCCCATTTAACCCTATAGGAGCTATTTATATTTGATATGGCTGTGGCGTTTTGCTTTGTTCTTTTTAAATGATCATTTAAGGCATTTAGTGCCGCTTCGTATGCGTAGTTCTTATTTGATGTTATTCTCGCCGTAGATCCTTCTGTGGCCCGCCAGTGGTAAAGTACATGTGGAATATGATGAATTTGCCCGGCTTGTATTTGTTCCACACACCTTAAAGCAAGGTCGTAATCCTGGCTGCCTTCGTATCCTGGCCTGAAGCCTCCAATTTTATTTACCAGCGAAAGGTTATAAACAGCAAGATGGTTCACCATGTTTTGCCCATAAAAAAGGTCTTTATTCCAATCAGTCTTAAAATAGGGATCAAACCTGTTTCCGCTTTCATCTATTTTATCCTCATCACTATAAATCAGTTTTAGATCTTTGTTTTCATTGATGGCCCTGGCAACCATATATAAGCTATGGGGGCGTAATTCATCATCCTGATCTAGCAAAGCGATATATTCTCCGGTAGCCAGTTCCAATGCACTGTTCGATGCATGGCTGATGTGCCCATTCGTTTCTCTGTAAATAACTTTTATCCGTTGATCCTTTGTCTGGTACTTTTCCAGTAAGTGTTTTACCGCCGGGTTGGTTGATTTATCATCAGCAATACATAGCTCCCAGTTTGGATAAGCTTGGTTTATGACAGAATCTATGGCTTTTTTCAAAAAAGGAATCGGGGCATTATAAACGGGCATTATGATCGAAAAAAGCGGTTTGTAGCCCAAATCGTTTGCCAGTGATTTTATAATTTCAACATCGTGCTGCGAAATGGTATCATATAAAGTACACCACTTTTTATAGGCATTCGGTTCTGTTGAGCTTTCTTTGTTGTAAATAAAGTCGCTGAGTTTTTGGCGGAAATCAAATTTTTTTGATTGCAAAGAACCGGCCATCAACTTGCCGAAAAACGATAAATAGCTGCTATTGGGAAAGTATCTTTTTTTATAATCCGAAACTGCAATTGCGAATGCTTTTGCTTTGCTTAGTGGCCTTAAACGAAACTCATTAATTGTAAAAGAGCATCTGGTTGTACCTGGGTCAAACCGTAGCTCTGTAACATCAGATGAAAAGAATAGCAACCCCTCTATTTTATTGTTACTGATCTTTGGTAAATTCCAAACATCCTGCTCATTAAATCCACGGCCACCATTAAAAAACAGCTTTGGTGCGAAGATATTATCTTTTGTTTCTGTTATTTCAATAGAAAGCCAATACCAGCCTGCTTTTAATCCTTTGTTTTCCAGTTGAACAATAAAGAAAGGATCAACACCTGGTTTAAGATGATATATGTTTTTTTTAGTTTTATCGTAATTCACGTTAACGATTTCAACGGATTGCTATGTTTTTCTTCGTTTGAGTTATTATATAAAACCTTAAATGGATTTAATTATTTTCTTCAGATAGTTTTTTAGTGATTTTCCACCTTTATCGGCGATCTCATTCTTGAATTCCAGCTTTCTTTCGTTGAAGTCAATAGCGATACTTTTTTGAATTGTTTCAATAAGTAACTTATTAACAACAGGGCTCAGTACTTGCATATCATTCCTGCTTTCTACTTTTGTTTTTGCTGTTTGCCCAAGTTGTTTTCTTAATTGCGGGTCCGATGCCAGCAGGCAAACCTTCTCAGCCAATTGTTCAATGTTCAGATAATCTACAACAAAGCCACAATCATTTTCAACAAAATCAGGAGACCCTCCCGATTTATTGAAACAAATGATGGGGCTTCCAAAAGACGCAGCATGCAGATTTACCAGAGGGAAAGGATCTTCCCGTGAAAGCATTAGAAATATGTCGAAAAGATTATAATATTTATCAATATCCAGGTCCGGAGGTATTAAATAAACATGTTCCTTCAGGCCTGCTTTTTTAATATCGGTGCTTACTCTGTCATACATAACAGCATCAGTTGTAGCATCTGCACCAACTACAAGGATCTTAAAGGAAAGGTTTTTACTTTTTAATGAGTTGGCAATGGGTACAAGAAGATCGAATCCTTTGCGGTATTGTGTTGCACCAACCACACCCAGCACTAATGTATCATTGGGAATGTTGAGTTTACTTCTTATTTGTGCGGTTTGGGAATTGATAACTTGCGGATCATGTTTTTTTATTTCTATGAACTCCTGGATAACATTAATTTTTTCAGCCTCAATTCCGTTATTGACAACCAGATTTTCTTTAACAGCTTTAGAGCAGGCCAAGAACATGTCGGTATTTTCATCGATCCACTCCATGTTTTCTTTTAGACCTTTACATTCTTTTATCACAGTTTCCAATTCGTGTACAAAACATACATGTGGGACCTGCAATACGTTAAATAGCTTATTTAGTAAATGAATATTTACTATAGTATTGGAAAATATCAGGTCAATTTTCTTATTGGCTATAAAATTATATAATTCATGGTCCGTCATTCTTTCAACAACGTACGTTTCTGCTACCTCGGAAAATTTACCCAAAAGCGCTCCGCCGTCATACCCCGCCTCATTTACTAATAGAATAGTTTCAGTATCGGTATTTTGCTTTAGCCATTTAAGCAAATTCAATAATACCATTGGTGCGCCGGTAAGGGTCGCGTTATGACTAATAAATAAAATTCTATGCATTTTTAGCGGGGTTTAATTTTTTCCAGGGAAGACTGTTTGCCACTTCTCCATTATAACTTATATGCACGGTATGGTGTGATAGGTTATGATTGAAGTAAGGATCATGAAGCAGATATTTTGGCCACTTTTTGATCATATGGTCCTTTTCTTTCGTATATCTTTTGAAGTTCTCACCTTCCTGATCACTTCCTCTTGAAAGTGATTCGTAATGTCTTAATTCGGCAAAAGGTGTCCAGATATTTTTATATCCAAGTTCATATAACTTCAAACACAGATCAACGTCGTTATAGGCTACTTTCAGATATACTTCATCGAATTTTCCGGCTTCGAGGAACTTTTCTTTTTTTACCACCAGGCAGGCCCCGGTTACCGCCAGGTAACTTTGGGTAGCTACCAGCCTGAAATTATAACCGGTGGTGGCTTTATGCTGCAGTCCAAATACATGGCGCCCAGGTATTTGGTCGTGCAGGGTAACGCCGGCATGCTGTATTAAATCATTAGGGTAATAAAGCTTGGCTCCAACTGCGCCAACATCCTTTCGTTGCGCATGGGCTACCATTTCATACAGCCAGTCGCTGTTTAGTACCTCTGTATCATTGTTAAGGAAGCAAATATATTCTGCATCAACCTGCTCAACTGCATAATTATTAATAGCCGAAAAGTTAAATTCTTTCTCGTATCGTAATACGGTAAACACATCTTTGTTTTCTTCAAAAAATTCTTTTGTTCGTCGTTCCTCACTATTGTTATCAACCACTATAATTTCATAATTACTATACTTGGTCTTTGTAATTATTGAGGTGATACAGACTGTAAGGATATCTAATTTGTCTTTTGTAGGAATTATAATAGCAACCTTTGGTAAATCACCTTCAATCATTCTAAACACGCGATGCGTTGTTAATACATTCCTCATGGCAACCGCATGTTGATTTGTACGCTTCAGGTGATCATTCAACGCATTGAGGCCTGCTGTGAATGCAAAATTTTTAGATCCTGCATCCATTGCCATAGATCCCGGTATTGCCCGCCAATGATATAAAACATGCGGGATGTGATGAATATCTTTTTCATTGATCTTTTCAGTTACCCGCAAAGCAAGATCATAGTCCTGGCTGCCATCATATTTCTTTTGGAATCCTCCAATTTCATCTAATACCGTTTTTCGGTATACTGAGAGGTGGTTTGTGTAATGGAAGGAATACTCATAATCTATGTTCCAGTCGGGTTTGAAGTACGGATCATGCCTGTTGCCGTTTTCATCTATTTTATCCTCATCACTATAAATCAGTTTTAGATTTTTGTTTTCATTGATGGCCCTGGCAACCATATATAAGCTATGAGGTCGTAATTCATCATCCTGGTCAAGCAAAGCGATATACTCTCCGGTAGCCAATTCCAATGCACTGTTCGATGCATTACTGATATGCCCATTCGTTTCTCTGTAAATCACTTTTATCCGTTGATCTTTTGCCTGGTATTTGCTTAGTAAGCGTTTTACCGCCGGGTCGGTTGATTTGTCATCAGCAATACATAGTTCCCAGTTTTGATAAGCCTGGTTTTTTACTGATTCTATGGCTTTTTTTAAAAAAGGTATCGGGGCATTGTAAACGGGCATTATAATCGAAATAAGCGGTTTGTAACCAAGATCGTTTGCCAGTGCTTTTATAATTTCAACATCGTTCTCCGAAATAGTATCGTATAAGGCACACCACTTTTTGTAGGCATCTGGATCAATTGAGTTGTCTTTGTTATAAATATAGTCGCTAAGTTTTTGGCGAAAATCAAATTTTTTTGATTGCAAAGAATCCGCCATCACCTTGCCGAAAAACGATAAATAGCTGCTGTGCGGAAAGCGATTTTTTTTATAATCCGAAACTGCAATCAGGAGTGCTTTGGTTTTGCCTAATCGCCTTAAGTGAAACTCTCTAATTGAAAAAGTACATCTGGTTGTGGTTGGGTCGAATCGTAGGTCGGTAACATCAGATGGAAAATATACCAGGCTTTCTATTTTACTATTCTTAATCTCAGGCAAACTCCATACATCCTCCTCATTGAATCCACGTCCACAATTGTAATATAGCTTTGGTGATGATATATTATTTTTTATTTCTATGATTTCAATAGAAAGCCAGTACCAACCTGCTTTTAATCCTTTGTTTTTCAAGTGAACAATAAAGAAGGGGTCAGCGCCTTCTGTCAAAAACTCCCAGGTATCAGAGTAGAATACAAGTTCATTTCCTGGTATTAGATGATACCTGTTCTTTTTAGTTTTGTTGTTTAAAGTATTATTAGGCAAAACAATTGGTTGCCTTATGTCTAACCTACTCGGGTTTGAAGATTTCTTTTTAAATGCAGACCGAAGCTTTTCTTTTAGTGTACCTAAAATGCTTCTATCTTCATAAGTGGATTTATACCACTGAATAATCTGCTGTTGGCTATTTAGTTCTTTAAGTGTGACTTGAAGTTTATCCAGATTAGCCTTGTATTTTGATTCAACAGCTTCATTTTTTATAGAAAGATACTTGCATTTTTCGCTTAACTCCTTATTTTTTAATTCAAGGGTTTTATAGTTTTCTTTCAGTTTGTTGTTACTTGCTACAAGTGCATTATAATTTTCTGTTACCTGCGAATACTTTGCATTCAGTGCCTCTAATTCGTTTTTTTCCCCGGCTATTAATGATGAGTTAATTAATTTGTCTTTGATCGTACTCGCCCTTTCAAAAAGCAGGTTCTTAAAAAATGTATAATATGATCCGGTGTTATTGCTATTAAATAGGTTATTTAATTCATCCTGGGCCACTTCTCCAATAGCAAGAACGCCCAGCCCATAACCAAATTCAAACTGGAAACTCCTGTATTGTTGTTTTAATTCCTCCCATAACTTAAATACGCCAAATTTTCTTTCCCGTACATTGATATCGTGAAAAATTACAATAGCATTTTTGGAAAGTCTGGGTAGCCATGCTTCAAAATCGTGTTTTACTGCTTCATAAAAGTGTAGCCCGTCTATGTGTAGCAGATCAATATATCCGTCTGTAAAGTATTCTCTAGCCTCGTCAAAGGTTGACCTGATCAACGTTGAAAAACCTGCATAATACTGGGCATTATACGTGTCCACTTTTTCGAACATCTCTTCGTTATAATAGCCTGCATGCTCATCACCTTTCCATGTGTCAACGCCATAACAAACGGTATTGATGTTCATTGTTTTTATGGCCTGGCAAAAAGCAAAATAAGAAGTGCCGGTATGCACTCCAAGTTCTACAAAAGATTTTGGTTGTAATGCTTCAATAAGCCAAAAAGCAAATGGTATATGCTCTATCCAAGCAGATGGTTCTACATATTCCGGCGTCCAAAAAAATGAATTATAGTCGACTAAATTATTATTTACTCTATCTGTTTTCATTAAAAAATCGAGGTTTAAATGGCCCCTACGCTCATATCTGGGTTTAACTTGGTAACGGTTAAAATAGGCAGCAAGTTACAACTATTGCATATGGGTATTATGCCCAAATGCAATAGTTGCTTTTTAGTATTGCGAGCTTATTGAATTTTATGTGCCAGGGCAGGAATGAATGGCAGCAGTTTTTCCATTTAATTAGGTTCTTTTGTGGTTAACAGTTTTAGTTTTTTAGCAGTGCTATTATTTGATATATAAAATAGTTGATATGTATGATTACCTCTTTCTTTGAAAAAACTTTTCTCTAAGAAGGCCCAGGAAGCTCCGTTTTTCGTAAGTCCGTTTATACCAGTCAATATCATTCTGCAACCGGCTAATATCACCTAATAGTTTATTTATCAGTTGCCTGTTACCTTCAGCTGTTTCCTGAAATTCGCGGGTATTTGCCTCAAACATACTAATGGCAATATCTTTCTTTTGCAATAGTTGTTTTAACGCCTCAATTTCTGCCGCCTGCTCTTTAATGGTTTCTTTTTTCTCGGCCAGTTCTACTTCAATAAAGCTTCTGATATATTCCAAGTTCTGCTTGATAATATCAGGACTTACAATCCCATTCAATTGCTTCTCCATGGTGTATACTATTAAAATTAAGCATTTACCAGGGCTGGCTTCAAATATTTATCATTTTCAATATGATTGCCCTTGTATAAATCCTTATACCGGGTAAAGGTATGATTTACATTAAATGATTCTTTACCGTGGAGGGCAGAATATTCTCCCATAATGTTGAGCATGCTGGCATTGTTAAAGTATTGCAACAATTTAACTATTGCCTCAGCGTGATGTTTAAACAAGTCTCCGTTCAAACATGATTTTACCAGATCACGGTTCCCTACGCTGTCTGTGAGAAGTACCGGCTTTTTTAACGCCAGGGCTTCCAGAACCGCATAGGGTAAGCCCTCAAAGTTGGCTGTAGACAAATATACGTTAGCTGAGGAAATCAAGCGGGCTACTTCCTCGCCAGGTAACCAACCGGTAACTTTTATATTGGAAGAAGTTAATAAAGCTTTTTCCGGGCCGTCGCCTATCCAAACAAACTGGAATTGTTTAAGCTCTTCAAAATATTGCGCAATGCTGTTGAAGAGGGCAGGATTCTTTTGGTTAATAATGCGTCCGCTGGTAACAATGCAAAACTTTTTGTTATCAGGTTCCAAATCGTAACCACTAGTGCGGTCGAAAGGGATGCCATTATTGATGGTTATTGACCTAATGCCTATTTTTTCATATTCTACCTGTTCTGAAGGTGAGCAGGTAACTACCTGACCCCCAAAACCATAGCCAAGGCGTTCGAGTTGTTTATACAAAAAATTAGAGAACCTGCTAGTGCCCACTAAGAATGGAGCACCATTAGGAGTATAAATTACATTATTGATTTTCAGTAATTTGCAAACAAAGCGGCCTATAAAGCCACTTTTTGATGAATGCAGGTGAACCGCATCTATCTGGTGTTGCCTTTTCAGCCTTTTTAAAACACGGTAAAGTTCCCAAAATGCAGCCCAGTCTTTACCGAGAGAAATGCTTCGTTGGGCTGAATGCCAGCGTACAAAACGAGCATTGGTTCTGGCGAACTGTTTTCTTATATCAGAAAATTTTGTTACATGTGCTCTTTCTCCATGTACAATAATGTGCTCATCATCAGGTAGATTCTCAACCAAGGATTTTACCAAAACTACAATCCCTCCCGCAAACGCCTCCGCCACATGTACAATTTTCATAATAAAATGGATTTAATGGTAAACCGCAAATTTGCAATACTTTATGGAACTTATCTGTTATAAATCCCTAATATTGGTCATATGGCACTAATTACTTAACAGCTATACACCGTACAATGACTTTTTAATCGAAAAAATTATTTTGTATGGTATGATTAGTAACAATCTTAATTTAAAAACTCCTAAATAACGTAAAACCCTATTTCTTCCGTATTCATTCACCACCTTTATACGGCTATTTAGCTGCTTTTTTCTGGAACTCAGCGAAATGCCTTTGTGATTTATTTCGCAGGTAACCAGAAATTCTGGAATTATGGCAGTTTCACCCTGTTGCAGAAACCTGTAAAAAAAGCCATAGTCTTCGGCATCAGGATAATTATCGGGATACAGCTCATTATTAGTCATCGCATCGCACCTCCACATTACAGTGGGATGGATGAAAATATTTCGAAAATGCATACCCCTTTTTATCTTTTTATGTGCTGTGGGGGTAATATATCGGTAGGCTATATTAGAAACGTGGTCTTTAAATATGCACCAACTGCCCACCAAATTGATCTTGGGATTTTTATCTAAAAATTCAACCTGTTTATAAAACCGGTCGGCCGAACAGGTATCGCCACAATCGAGACGGGCAATGAACCGGGCATCATTTTGCTTTTTTATCCATTGCAAACCAGCGTTTAAGGCTATTGTAATTCCTTTATTACAAGGTAATTGTACTATTTCAATGGAAACCTTGTTTGAAATTTCTTTGTAAATATCAGTAAGGGTAATAGGCGTTCTGCTACCATCATCAACAATTACTACTGTATACTTATCTGCATCATATTGTACGCTTTGGAGCGACTGAAGCAGTCCTGGTAGGTTATTGTAAAAGGGTATTAACAGGTAAAAATCAATTTTTGTGGGATAAGATTTCATCTCTAATTAATGGTTATGCGAAATCTAACCTTCAAACGACTGTGATTTTTTAATAAATAACGCAAATGTAAAAGCATTTTTAAACATTTATGTACTAATGGACTGCTAAAATGCCTTAAATCGTTGCTTCAAAAAAGACATAAGTATGAGTAAAGTGTGTTAAATGGGCAATAACTGTGCTGTTTTAGCGCATAAGTGTGTTGATTTAGCCAAAAATCGTGAAAAGGCTCAGTTTCAATAAAAAGACAAAATTATTTTAAACCTTTTTTGGTGCAACCTTTCTTAGCTTTGCGTTGTCAATGCTTGGGTTTTATAGTTTAGAATCTTTTGTTTTAACATTTAATTGTTAGGGGTTTAGGTGAATTAGGTGTTTTAGATGTTAAATGTGTAGTTAAAGCTAAGAAGAGGCACTAATAAGGCATTAATTTCGTTAACAAAATCCTGGAAGAACCAAAATACCTGTGCTATGGTAGAGCAACAAGAAAATTTAGTATACAAAAGGATAAAGTTTTTTACTGAGCACCCACCGTCGCTCAGACTTTATTTAGAGCGTAAGAGAGGATATTTCGTTGCAAAACGGGTTTTTGACATAATGACGTCATTAATAGTTATTGTAACCTTATTATCCTGGCTGCTTCCCATTTTAATGGTTTTGATCAAACTTGATTCAAAAGGCCCCGTGTTTTTTAAGCAAAAGCGCGTTGGTTTTCTGGGTCGTGTATTTTGGTGTTATAAGCTCCGTACTATGTATATGAATAGAGATGCTGATGTACGCCAGGCAACCGATAACGACCCCCGAATTACCCGTATAGGAAGATTTTTACGGGTTACCGGTTTGGATGAGTTTCCTCAGTTCTTCAATGTGTTGATGGGACAAATGAGTATTGTAGGCCCACGCCCACATATGTATGCCGACTGTAACAAATTCGCCAATGCAGTTAATGGTT
Organism: Niastella sp. OAS944; assembly: GCA_024809215.1. Lineage (GTDB taxonomy): Bacteria > Bacteroidota > Bacteroidia > Chitinophagales > Chitinophagaceae > Niastella. The sequence goes on from JANUBW010000007.1 coordinate 327,571, forward strand.
ATAAGTTCAGAAATCTGGTAAAACCTGGTATCACCGGTTTGGCTCAAATCAAAGGTTACCGTGGTCCTACCAAAGATTTTGAAAGCATTTTCCACCGTTACCAGTTCGATGCTTTTTATGTTCGCAACGCTAACTTCTGGTTGGATGTACGCATTGTGCGTAAAACCGGTGCCCAGATCATTGGAGAAGTTTTCGCCAGGATCTTTAAAGGGAAAAGCGAAACGAATACGCCTGCAGACGGGTGGAACACACCTTCTTATAAAACGATACAGAACTAATCGAATAGTTCACATACGATTGCTTGCCATTTTTCTTTACCACTTCTCACAGTTCTTGCCTTTACGCTCCCCAACCTTCTCTATCAAGATTCCTATAGGTTATAGCTTCCGCCACATGCTCCGGCAAAATAGTGTCATTTGTAGCCAGATCGGCTATCGTGCGACTTACTTTTATAATACGGTCATAAGCCCTTGCCGATAAATTGAGTTTGCTCATAGCTGTTTTTAATAAGGTTTGTGCCGCTGTATTTAATACACATACTTCCTTTAGTAATTTACTGTTCATTTGTGCATTGCAATAAATGCCTGTATGGTCTTTAAAGCGCTGCGTTTGTATATCACGTGCATTAATAACCCTTGTACGGATAGCTTCAGATGGTTCAGCATTCTTTTGCAAACTCAATTCGTTGAATGGTACTGGTGTTACCTCAACATGCAGGTCAATACGGTCTAACAATGGCCCGGAAATTTTGTTGAGGTATTTATGAACAGCGCCCGGTGCGCAGGTACATTCTTTTTCAGGATGATTATAGAAGCCGCAGGGGCAGGGATTCATAGAAGAGATCAGCATAAAACTGGCGGGGAAGTCGATGGCTACTTTGGCCCGGCTTATAGTTACCCGCCGTTCTTCCATAGGTTGGCGCATAACCTCCAACACGCTACGTTTAAACTCTGGTAATTCATCGAGAAAAAGCACACCATTATGGGCCAGCGAAATTTCACCTGGCTGTGGTATGCCACCGCCGCCAACAAGCGCCACATCGCTGGTTGTATGATGTGGCGAACGGAATGGCCTTCGGGAAATTAAGGTAGCATTGGCTGGCAGCCTGCCTGCTACAGAATGTATCTTGGTTGTTTCAAGCGCTTCTTTTAATGTGAGCGGGGGTAAAATGGTTGGCAGTCGTTTCGCGAGCATGGTTTTACCGGCGCCTGGTGGCCCAATGAGTATGGCGTTGTGGCCACCGGCAGCAGCAATTTCCAGTGCCCGTTTTATATTTTCCTGCCCTTTTACTTCGCTGAAATCAAACTCAAACTCTTCCTGAGACTGAAAGAACTCATCACGGGTATTTACCACTATTGGTTGTATACTTGTCTCATCATTCATAAAGTTAATAAGATCAGTGAGGTTCCCAACGCCGTATACGGGTAGCGAGTTTACCATGCCAGCTTCGCGACAATTTTGTTTGGGAACTATCAATCCTTTAAAGCCTTCCTTACGGGCAGTAATGGCAATGGGCAATGCCCCTCGTATGGGATGAACAGTTCCATCGAGGTTAAGCTCACCCATTATCATATAGTTTTTTAATTTCTCCGGATCGGTCAATTGATTATTGGCTGCAAGAATGCCAATGGCAATGGCGAGGTCGAAAGAGGAGCCGCTTTTCTTAATATCGGCGGGGGCTAAATTAATAACCAGTTTGGTGCGGGGCATCTGGTAGCCGATGGTCTTTATGGCACTTTCTACACGTTGTAAACTTTCTTTTACTGCATTATCGGGCAAGCCTACAATATAATAATGAATATTGCCCGGCATTACATTTACCTCTACCGTTATGGTAATGGCTTCCACTCCATATACGGCGCTTCCATACGTTTTGACAAGCATGAATAAAGTTTATGGTTATTCCGCGCATATGCGGGATGGAAAGATAATGAATAATTATTATTTGATGTGCGGTAAGTATTGTGTAGTTAGGGTGCTATGTGGCCCTCGAACAACAAATTAACCTGTGGGTCTAAAACAACCGTTGCTGGTTTCTTTGCAAAGGGAATAGAAAATCGTGTTTCGCGGTTGGTGATGTATGTGTTCTTTAACAAGGAACTTTCAACCTGTATTTCAAGCGGGAATTGAAACAATACATCCTGCTGCTGTATAACAGTGATATCTACTGCTTTTTTAACTGTATTGTATTTCCATGTTACTTCAAGCCGGGGGTGGCCTGTGGTAAACAACCATTGAGTAAAAAATGCTTTCAGGTTTTTGCCCGATACTTCTTCCATTACCTTACAGAGATCGCCGGTTACAGCATTTTTACCTGCATAGTGGTTGTAATAGGTTTGTATGCCTTTCCAAAAAATGGCATCGCCCAATTGGCGGCGTAACATATGTAGTACCCAGCCGCCTTTTTGATAGGAGTTCGCATTCAATAACTCCATATAATTGGTAACCGATGAATCAACTACAGGCCGTGTTTTTTTTCGGGCGAAATCAACTACCTGCTGCCGGTTCTTTGTTAACATGTGTCTGGCCGTATCATAACCATATTTATGCTCAAAATACAGGATGGTCATATAAGTGGCAAAGCCTTCGCTTAACCACAAGTGGCTCCAATCGGCTTCGGTGGCCATATCGCCAAACCATTGATGGGCTATTTCATGCGCGAGTAGTGATTCACTTTTGCGTTCGCCGGTAATGGACGCTTCATCGGAATAAAAGATAGCGCTGGCATTTTCCATACCCCCAAACATGGTAGTTGATTCTACATTGGCCAGTTTTTTAAAGGCATAGGGGCCCACATTGTTTATGAAATAAGGAAGTATGTCAACGGCCAGGGCGTAATCGTAAAACCCTTTGTCTTTTTCTTCGGGGTATACCCAGCTTGAAACAGGAATGTTATTTACGGTGCCCGACTCCTGAATGGCAAAATTGGCTACGCCTATTACCATTATTTTAGTTGAAAGGGGCGTGGTTTCGGTATAGTGTGTGCGACGCAGTTGATTGCTTATGACAGTATCGCTGGTTTTAATACCATTTGATATTACCTGGTAATGATCAGGAGCCGTAACCGTAAAATCAAGCGCAGCTTTATCGGCTGGGTGGTCAACACAGGGTAACCAGTGCCGGGCACGGTTAGGCCAGTTGTCGGCAAAGAAAACGCGGTGGCCATATTTGTTTTTGGTGATGATAAGTCCGTTATCGGGAACGCCCTCATAAGTGATCTCTATGTTTTTATGCTCACCAGCTGTAACAGGCGTTTCAAATTGTATGTTGAGCAGGTTGTTGATATGGGTATAGGTAAGAGTCTTTCCGTTCTCAGCTACCTGTAATACGGTCATTCCCTTACGGCTATTGTTTTTTGAAATAAGATCAAGGGAAATGGTTTTAGTATCTTTTATACACAGCACATCAATTGCCGCCTTGCCTTTTATCAGGTCGCTTGTATCGGTAAGTGCTATTGAAAACCCATAGTGTTGAACATCTATGCTGGCGCCGGGTTGCTGGGCATTTACGGTTGAAACAATACAGGTGGCAATAAAAAGCGGCAGTATCTTTTTCATATTATATCTTACAGTTTCTCCAGCAGGTCTACAACCTTTTCCCTTTTCAATATCAAATATCCTAACCGGTCGTTGCTAATACCTTCCCGTAACTGATAACTAAATTCTAACTGATCGTCTTTTACGGTTGTTTCAAAAAAGCGGAACGTAATATTGGGGTATTGTTTTAGTTCTTCGCCTATTTCATACAGATGCGTTGATAAAATAAACAGCGAGCTTTTTATTTTTATCAAACCTTTTATTACTGCCGAAGAGCATTTCATGGCATCCTGTACATTGGTGCCCTTGAACAGCTCGTCAATAAGCACCAGCCATTTACGGCCATCATTGATCTTTGTAATGGTATTTTTTATCCGCTGCACTTCATTGAAGAAATAGCTTTCTCCTTTTATGATGTTATCTACTACGTTTATGTTGCTTAAAAGACCATCGAACCGGGTTAACCGCATTGATGCTGCCGGTACCCCCATACCCAAATGAGCCAGGAAAACCGTGCTGCCCACCGCTTTTATAAATGTGCTTTTGCCGGCCATGTTGGCGCCTGTAAGGAACAGGAAATTATTATCATGGCTCAACTTTACATCGTATGGGGTAGGTGTTGGCAACAGGATATGAAATAGTTTGCTTGCGTCTATATATGGTTGTGGTTGATCGATAAACTCGGGGAAAACGAGCTTCATTTTTTCCATGGCTACCGCCATGGAATACCAGGCGTCTATACGGCCATAAATAGCAATAAGTTCAAAGGCCTGTTGCCTGAACTCGTTCCTTATATAGCGGCCAAAGTATATTGTTTCTGTCCAGGTGAATTGTTTGCCCCGCTCATGTTGCCTAAGTTCTATCAGCGTGGGTTTATTTATGAGGTCGGCTGCCCGGCGAAGAAAAGTACGTATCATCAATGGCGCATCATCTGTATCGAGTAGCTGAACCAGCTGATGCATGCCTTTTAAAATGTCGCTAAAGTGTGAAATGGAATAGCGAACCAATGCAAAGTCGGCCGGGTTGAATAATTTATAGGTAAGCGCATTTACACCGTTGGCATTGGGAATGGCGTCTACATTACTATCATAAAACTTTTCAATAACCATCAGGGTCCCGTTGCTGATCTCGTTGGGCCATTGGTCAATAACAGAAATTATTGACTTAAGTACCTGCTGGGTATCGAGAATAGGCCGAAGGTCGCTGAACGGGTTACTGAAATATTTTAACAGCCAATCGCGGCCCTGCGAGGTACGGGCAAAGCAAAGCCGGTGAAAAATTGAAAATTCTTCCTCATGTTGAAATACAGACAGGTCGTTATACGTGGTATTGTCAAGTTCCATGGATATTGCTGCTATTGTTTTCGTAAGTTACCGATTAAATAATAATCGTTCTCCCTTATTAGATTCATTCCACTGTCCGTTTCCATAAACTAAATTACCATTGACAAAAGTGTGTGTAATGGCCGCGGGGAAGGTAAACTGCTCCAGGGGGCTCCAGCCGCATTTATACAATATGTTTTCTTTTGTGGCTGTGGTAGTTGCGTTCATATCTACAATCACCAGGTCGGCTTTATAGCCTTCTCTTATATACCCACGGTCGGCAATTTGGTAACAGGTGGCCACGGCATGGCTCATTTTTTCAACTACTTTTTCCAGCGTAATACGTCCTTCTTTTACATAATGCAGCATCAGCAAAAGGCTATGTTGCACCAGCGGTAATCCGGCATGCGATTTCTCGTACGAACCGGGTGTGTTGGGTGGAATCACAAGTTGTCCTGCTTCATTGCGTGTTACACCTTTTTCTTCAAGGGTATGGGGTGCATGGTCGGTTGCTATAACATCTAACCGGTCGTCGAGCAGGGCCTGCCAAAGGGCCTCACGGTTATTAGGCGCTTTAATAGCCGGGTTACATTTTACCAGGTTGCCCAATCGGCTATAATCGTTACTGGTAAAATGCAGGTGATGAACGCATACTTCGGCTGTAATATTCTTTTGACCCAGGGGCTTCATGTTCGAGAACAGCGCAAGTTCTTTTTCGGTACTGATGTGTAAGATATGGAGCCGGGTATTGTATTTCTGGGCAAATTGTATAGCTGCCAGCGAGCTTTCAAAACAACCGTTCTCATCACGTATTACAGGATGGTCAGATGGTTCCAGCACCTCTTTTTCTTTCTTTAATCTTTCAAAGTTGGTTTTGATGATCTTCTCATCCTCACAGTGGGTGGCAATAAGCACTTCGCTTTCCTGAAAGATCTTATCGAGCGTTAGATAATTATCAACAAGTAAGCCGCCGGTTGACGAACCCATAAAGATTTTGATGCCGGCAATTTCATTTTTACGCTTATTTGTTTTCAGGGCTTCCTCAGCATTCTCATTTGAGGTACCCATATAGAACGAGTAATTGGCGAGTGCGCTGTTTGAGGCAATAGTATACTTGTTTTCGAGCAACTCCTGTGTAAATACCGGAGGCATGGTATTAGGCATTTCCATAAAGGAAGTAACGCCACCGGCTACGGCTGCTTTTGATTCAGTATAAATGGTAGCTTTGTGCGTGAGGCCGGGTTCGCGAAAGTGAACCTGATCATCAATGGCGCCGGGTAATAAATGCAATCCCTCGCCGTTAATTTCTGTAACTAAAATATCTGGTTGAATGCTACGATCAATCTTTTCAATGCGACCGTCTTTTATCAACACATCCTTCACGGCCTTAACACCTTCATTCACGACCATTATATTTTTTATCAGGTAATTTTGCATATCTTGAAAAAATAATATTTTTAAATACTGGCCATGCAATATATTATAAAAACCATTGTCCCCTTATTGTTTTTATTAATTCCGTTTGGGGTGGTTGCTCAATCAACGTATTTGCCACAGGGCAACAAGCACCAAACCCTGTTAAACCGCCTGGAAATTTTACTTCAAACCAATGACGATCTGAACCTGAACACTGTAAAACCCTTTAGCCGGAAAATAGCTGTACGTATAGCAGAATCTGCTGATTCGATTCAAAAAGCGAACGGTAACCTTTTGTCGAAGGTTGATGAATATAATTTGCGCAGCTTACTTATGAATAATTCAGAGTGGGTGACCGGTACCGATACCAGCGATTTTTATAGCAAAAAAAGTTTGTGGAATACTTTTTATAAAACCAAGGCAAACCTGCTGGAGGTAAATGTAAAGGACTTTTTCTTTACCGTTAACCCCGTGTTTCAGCAACAGCTTTCAGTTGAGAACGAAGAGCATTCAGATGACCAGCTATTTGTAAATACAAAAGGGCTTGCTGTTCGTGGCCTGATCGCTAAAAAGATCGGTTTTTCTGCTTATATGACCGATAACCAGGAGCGAGCCCCGCTTTTTGTACAGGATAGAATAATTGCTTTCAACGCAGTGCCGGGTAACGGGTTTTATAAAGTATTTAAAAAAACGGCTACTGATTACATTGATGCCCGTGGTTCTATCAACTTCACCGCCGCCAAGTACCTCGATTTTCAGTTTGGATATGATAAGAATTTTATTGGTAATGGCTATCGCAGTTTGTTCCTGAGCGATTTTGGTAACAGCTATTTGTTCTTAAAGATCAATACCCGTATTTGGAAGTTCAATTATATGAACCTGTTTACCGAGCTGGTGCCGCAAACTATTGGCATTAACGCAGGTAATAAAACGCTCGATAAAAAATATGTATCCATGCACCATTTAAGTATGGACGTTGCCAAATGGTTGAATATTGGCATTTTTGAAGGGGTAGTGTTTGGTCGTAGAAATCATTTTGAATTCAGTTACCTGAATCCGGTTATCTTTTTGCGTTTGGCCGAGCAGCAGGAAGGAAGTTCTGATAACGCTTTTGTTGGTTTTGATCTAAAGGCGAATATAGCTAAACGTGTTCAGCTATACGGACAGTTACTACTCGATGAACTTAAAGTGGGTGAATTAAAATCGGGCAAAGGCTGGTGGGCTAATAAGTTTGGTATACAGGCAGGCGCCAAATACATTAACGCCCTGGGGGTTAAAAATCTCGATCTGCAGGGGGAAATAAACATGGTACGGCCGTTCACTTATTCTCATTTCGACAGCCTTGCAAACTACACACATTACAATCAGCCTATGGCGCACCCGCTGGGTGCTAATTTTGTAGAGGCAATTGGGATAGTAAAATATCAGCCACATCCTAAATGGACAACTTCGGCCCGGCTTATTGTTTGGAAGCAGGGTACAGATACCGCCGGCAGTAATTTTGGTACTGACATTTTTAAAGCGTATACAACCCGTTCAGGCGATTATGGATATAAGTTGCCGACAGGTCCGCGGTCAACAGGTATAAACGCCCAGGTGCTGGTATCGTATGAGGTAAAAGAAAACCTGTTCCTCGAAGCTTCTGCTTTAATAAGGAATTTAAAGACAAGCATTGCTGAAGTGCCCGAGAGAAAGACTGCTGTTATTTCGGCAGGTATTAGAATGAATATGTTTAGAAGAGAGTACGATTATTAGAACTCCAATCACATACATACTTATAATAAAATAGTCCCGCTTTTAGCGGGACTTCTTTTTCATCGGTGATACACCGAGAAGGGTTTATAGGGTATCACCATTGGAACCACTACTTTTAAGTACACCTGTTAAAATATCAGAACGCCTGGTACGAATAAGTTATAAACCCTGTTTATGTTGCCTTTTCCTTTTTGTGGGTGTTGGTTTAATGGCTGCTAAGCTAACGTGCAAAAGGGTGCGGCGCGGCCATTTGTATGTAAATGACGTGAATTTGTATGTGAATGTTTGGTGTGGTGGGGCGGGTTATCTGAAATCGAAATGTTTCATAAATTCTTCCTTATAATTTCTCCCTATTGGCAAATGATGTTGGTTTATTTCAACTTCCTGTTCGTTGAACGACTGTATGGTATTGATGTTTACCGCGTAAGAACGATGAATGCGTACCAGGGCTTTATAATTGATCTTATCGAGCAATTGGTTCAGCGATAGCCGCAGCAGGAACTTTTTTTCTGAAGTAACGATGGAGATGTAATTATTGTCGGCCTCAACATACAACAGATCGTTGAGCTTTAATTTTACAAACGCATAATTGTTCTTTACAAAAATATGATCGTTCATTCGAAGGATCATTTCCCGTTCGGGAGAGGAGGTGTTTCGATTGCTGTCTTTATCGAGTGGAATGATCTTACCGGTTGATTGTTGTTCATTTGCAACGGCAAAATTGTTCACGGCCAGGTCAATGGCAATACGTACATTGGTAAGGCTATAGGGTTTTGATAAGAATGCCGCGGGGTGTGTTTTCTTTATGCGATCGATGGTGGCCGCATCGGTAAAGGCAGTGAGGTAAATAATGGGTACGGCCTTTTGTTTCAATATTTCAACGGCAGTATCTATGCCGTCCTTTTCGCCAATGATATTTACATCCATTAAAATAATGTCTACCTCATTATCGGCAAACAACTGTTGTGCTTCTTCGGCATTATCGGCAATGCCGGCTATATTATAACCATCGTGTTCAAGGCCATTGGCCAGGTCGAGGGCTACAATGCTTTCATCTTCTACAATTAGTATGTTTATTTTTTCGGCCGGCATAATTGGTTAGGCTGCTATTTGGGGTATTGTTATTGTAAACTCAGTTCCTTCATTTACCAGTAGTGTTTGCTGTGCCCTGAGCTGTTTGCATAAAGCGGTGATGAGTTGTTTGCCAAACGAATTCTTTTTTTGTTTCCATTGCTGTTCATCAATGCCAATGCCGTTGTCTTTGATGGTGCAAATAAGTTTCGCTTCTTCCTGTTTGAGTGTAATGTTCAGCGAAGGACGGTAAATAGTGCTATATGCATACTTTAGTGAGTTGGTCACCAGTTCATTTATAATAAGCCCAATGGGCAGTGCTTTATCAATATCGAGCATTTCTTTTTCAACTGAAATATGCAGGTCAAACTCGTTGCGGTTATAACCGTACGATGATACCAGCGATTCTGCCAGGTCGGTAAGGTATTCTTTCATATTCACCTCAGTAAGCGACTCGGTTTTGTATAGCCGCTGATGAATAAAGCTCATGGCCTGTACGCGTTGCTGGCTTTCCTTCAATACCAGTACGGCTTCTTCATCCTGCACTTTATAGGTTTGCAAACTTAACAGGCTGCTTACTATTTGCAGGTTGTTCTTTACACGGTGGTGAAGCTCTTTCATCATTATCTCCAGCTTCCTTGACTGTGCGGTGATTTGCAGTTGTTGTTTTCTGTTGCGATGGTATAGCCAGCCCATAAATGCCATAAGCAAAGCGAATATTACCAGGGTAGCCACCAACATTACGATCTGTTTGTTTTTGGCAAGGCTTTCGGTGTGCAGGCGGGTGATCTCTAATTCTTTTTTCCCGGTCTCATATTTTGTTTGCAGACCAATTACTTCATTTGTCTTAGCAACATTGTTCAATGAGTCGTCGAGCGCATCGGCCAGCTTGAAGTAATGTAAGGCGGAATCGAAACGATTGGCGGCTGCAAATGCATTATACATGGAATTATAGGCATTCCGCATTCTTTCGGGCCGATTGAGCTGGCGCGAGGTTTCGAGCATTTTACGAGCGTATAAAAGCGATTTGCCGGGCTGGTTCAATTTGGTATAGGCAAGTGAAATATTGCCGTAGTTAAAAGAAAGGCTGTTGAGGTTGTTGTTTGCCTTATTCTCTGCTTCGGCCCTGAATAAATAGTCAAGCGCCTTTTTATAATCTTTGTAGTACTCGTTGTAAACCTGGCTTATGTTATTGTACAGTTTGCTGATGCTTTTTCTGGCTTTACCCGATCGCTGGATAAGGTCAACTGCCTGTGTATATACAGTAAACGCAGAATCGTAATAATCTTTACGGCCGTTTGATTTGGCAATATCCCGGTACAAAATGCCACACTCGTTCAGGCTTTCAACCAAACCTATGGTATCGTGAATGTCCTTGAACAGGTTGTAGGCATGTTTGCTATAGTAAATGCCTTTGTTAATGTACTCCAGCGTTTTTGAGTCGCCCCCCATGTCTTTATATACCTGGGCAATTTCGAGGTAATTGTCACCTGCTGATATGAGATTGTGTTGTTCCTCGTATATTTTTATTGCGTGTTGTAATTTATTTATGGCAGTTGTATAATCGCCTTTTAGCCTGTACCAGGATGCCTGGTTTGCCTCCGCGTCGGCCTCACCGCGGCGGTAAGCTATTTTTTTCGCCAGTTGAAGGGCCTGTAAAGAATAATGATTGAGGGAGTCGGCACTGGTTTGAAAATATGTGGAGGCAAGGCTATTGAGCAGCTTCACCCTTATCGTATCATTGGGTTGGGCTGCCAGCCGTTTTCTTAGGCTATCCTGCTTTATCTGCCGGTTTTGCCCATAGGCAGTTGTTATACTACAATACAAGAGCAGGCCAACAAAAGTCAGGTATGATTGGTTTCTAATCAGGCAGAAAGGGTTTAGGGCAAATGTAGTAGAAAAGCGTTAGTATATTTTAGTAGAAGTACGTAAAATGTGAGCCGTTAGGCTTTTAGGGCGCCTGGGCTGAGCAGTTTGTGTATTGTTCTGTCGCCATGGTTACAGGCATATATAATTGCTACCAGCAAGCTGATAACAAGCAGAGGCTTTTTTATATGTGAAGGTTGTGCGTTCGCTTTAACCTTCAAAAATAAGCGAAAACACGATCATGCGTGAGTTCAGCTTGTCAATAGAGCTCGAATACTTAAGATTTACGTCACGTGAGTGAATGTTTGAGATGCCGTTGCTTACCTTGATCTCAGGCGACAGAATAAATACCGGGAAGTAAAAGTTGAACCCGATACCTGCTTCTACCCCAAAATCATATTTTTTCAGCTTTACCAGGTCTTCTGCCTTGCGGGCTGTACTATTGGAGGCCAGGTCATATTCGAACTTACCACCCCCAAACATGTATACCCTAAAGTTGTTAATGCGGTCGCTGCGGAATTTAATATGCACCGGTACGCCTAACAAAATACTTTCAACCTTTTTGGTCATTATAGCCGATTCGTTCTTACTGGCGTCGGGATATTTTATGTGGTAGGTGAGATTCTTATAAGCGAATAACAACTGAGGAAAAATAGCGCGTACCTCAAACCGTGGCGATAGGCGAAGGGTATGTATACCCGCCAAACCAAAACCGCCTACGTTTTCCGGTTCAACCACCATAACGCTGTCATTCGATAAAAACTGGGGGTGCTGGCTTACCTGGAACCTGGCATTATTGTAAATAAGGCCAATACCCAGATAATACTTTTTATCATCGTGATCGGGGAGATTTAACGCATCGCGTAATTGAGCGTTTACCTGTTGACAACCGATCAATAGCAATATCCCTGCTGCCCATCTTTTTAACTGGCTTTTCTGCCGCAATAAATAGTACATATTCCTAAACTCAGCCGTTTTAGTGTTGTATTTGTAAACCCAACTTGTTGTAAAATATGTAAAAATGTTTCGCCTTCGGGAAATGCTTTAATTGATTGATTTAAATATTGATACGCGTCTTTGTTCTTGCCCAGCCATTGCCCCGCGCGCGGCGCAATAACGTTCATGTACAAATTGTATAAACTCTTGAATCCCGTTTTACGGGGTTTCGAAAATTCAAGTATAACTACTTTACCGCCAGGCTTTAGTACCCTGAACATTTCGGAAAGCCCTTTTGCAAGGTTTTCGAAGTTCCGCACACCAAAGGCAACGGTAATGGCATCAAACGTTGCATCGGGGAAGTTTATTGCCTCGCTATCGCCCTTTAACAATTCTATTTGCTTAGATAACAATAATTTATCAATCTTCTGGCGCCCCAAATTGAGCATTCCTTCCGAAATATCTATGCCAGTTATTTTTTCAGGTTGCAAATACTTACTGGTCATAATGGCTAAGTCGGCCGTTCCGGTAGCCACATCGAGCACCAGGCGGGGTTTTATTTCTTTTAACTCGGCAATTGCGCGTTTACGCCACCAAACATCGATACCACCTGAAAGGAACCGGTTCAAAAAATCGTAACGAAAGGCTATTTTATCGAACATGGCCGCTACCTGCTCTTTTTTCGTTTGCTCAGAGTCGCTGAACGGCACTATTTTATCGTGTGAATACTTTGCCATGGGCGGCAAATATAAACAGTTTGCAGTTTTCAGGTCAATAAGGATTTCACAAAGCGGTTAACAATAGACAATAAGCAATAAGCAATTGGCAAATCGAAAATTCGCGAATTTTCGGCAGCCCGGGAATGGGCAACATTTGCCAATTGTAAATTGCCCATTGCCTTTTGATTATCTTGCAGCATGATCATTCAATCAGCCACCTACTTAATAAGTAGTCCGGAGTATACAAAATGCCCAAAGGCCGACCGGCCCGAGTATGCCTTTATTGGAAGAAGTAACGTGGGCAAGTCGTCGTTGATAAACATGCTGTGCGATAACCATAAGCTGGCAAAAACATCGGGCTCACCCGGTAAAACCCAGCTAATAAATCATTTTGATATTAAAAGCTTCAGTGGTACTACTACTGCAGGTAAACCAGATGCCTGGTACCTGGTTGATTTGCCCGGTTACGGATTTGCCAAAGTATCGCAAAGCCAACGCAGAAATTGGGAGCAAATGATAGAAAATTACCTGCGCAAGCGCGAAAACCTGGTGAATGTATTTGTGCTGATTGACAGCCGCCATAGTCCTCAAAAGTTAGATCTTGACTTTGTAAATCAGTTAGGCAAATGGGAAGTTCCTTTTTGCCTGGCATTTACCAAAGCCGATAAAGAAACCCAGCGTGTGGTAGCTAAAAATGTAAAAGACTTTTTGGATGCTATGCGAGAGACCTGGCAGTTTTTGCCCCGTAATTTTGTGACCAGCGCCGAAAAGAAAATGGGCCGCGATAAAATGCTTCAGTTTATTGAAGACTGTAACAAGGAAGTGGCACAATCAGAGAACAACGATTAAAGTATTGTATCACTACCATGTCCTGGGGAGCTGGGAACTTTTTAGGGCGACAATGCCCCTGAGTTGTGAATGCTTCACAACTAAACATTAAAAAACCCTCCGTTTACAGCGTGAGGGTTTATCAGTTAACTACTTTGTTGGCGCAGCTGCTACTGGCAAAAGCTTCGGGTTTGGCTTTAAATGCAAACCCCATCCCCAGTATGTAGCCCATGGCTTCTTTCAGTGCATCGTTACTTTTGAAATGCGGATTAGTGTTTATATCCGCGTGCACTTCCATGTCTACATTATACGAGGTGAACAGGTGGCAAAGGTCGTAAGCAATTTCAATGCTTTTGGCCACTTCAACCAGCATCCGTTCTTTGATACTGTATTGCTTCCTGGTTTTTTCGTTGTGAATGAACATAAAGCCACCATGGCCTTCGCGCAGGAAAACAATCACTGTAGCAAATTCTGTTTCTGCCCCCTTTACCTGACTATCGGTGCCAATGCAAACCTTAAGGTTATATCCCTTTTCGGTTTCGCGTTTGATAGCATTTTCAACGGCATCGATGATTGGCAGGTCAATCGGGTCGCCATTAAATTTTCTCCATAACATCATAGTGAAACGGGTTTTCGTAATTTACCGAAAAACCCGTTGTTCACCAAATCAGATGACTATTATTGTTTTATTAACTTCCAGGTATTTGTGGCGTTTTCGCCTTGTATACGAAGGAGGATCAGGCCTTTTTGTGCATTTGTTATATCGATGTTATTTGTTCCGGTAACCAGTTTGCCGCGTTGTAAAAGCCGGCCTGTACCATCCAGAACCTGGTAGTTGGCGTCTTTGTCGCTGGTTACTGAAATTGAATTAACAACCACAGTGCTCATTATTCTTACCGAGGCATTGTTGGCGGCCTTCTCACGTAAGTTGATGATATTTGAATAGAATGATTTTTCATCGGCCGATGTGATCACACGTACGCGATAGAAAGGCGTATTATCAGCTAACGGTTTCCAGGTGAATGTTTTGGTCCCTGCGCTTACCTGGGCCAAGGTTTCAAATTGCACACCGTCTTTCGAATTCTGGATCTCAATGTGTTGAACGGCTTCATCGGCTTCGTACGTCCAGCTTAGCTCATGTGTACCTTCATTGGCTTTACCATTCAATGTTAACCGGTGTACTGGTAATATGGTCAAAGGCGAAGCTTCTATAGCATAATAGCCAAGGCTTTCATTTTTAGCCAGGTGATCGTTTGCTGTTCCTTCCACCACCACATAGTAAGTACCACTGTTCAAATTGCTATCAAGACCGGCATTCACTGCGCCTATTGGATTGTATTGTCCTATGGTATCGCCTTTATTATTGAGAAGGCTGAGTTTTATATCGAGGTTGGCACCTGCATTTGTAAAGCCTTTTGTACCTACGCTTTGGGGTATGGCATTTAAGTGAACATAGGTTGCGGCAGGTAATGTGAATTTGAAAACATCTTTATCTGTCCCCGAATTAATTAAGCCGGTAGTGCTAAAGCCAGTAGAGGCAAAGCCTACTGAAGTAGCTGAAATGAGTGTATTACCAATATCGTCGGTGCGGTATCCAAAACCATTGGTAGCGCCCGAAATAATGGCCAGGTCATCCTGATAATAATCACAGGCATATGTATTGGGGCCGTAATGCCAGGTAGTGAGGTTTCTGTAATAACCTACACCCATAATAGGCGCCCAGCTTGTTTCTCCGTTGCCATCGCCGGGGTTGTATTCGGTTTTCATACAGGCCGTAGTATAGGCGCTTTGGTGTTGTAATCCTAACGTATGGCCTGCTTCGTGTGAAGCGGCTTCAGCTACGTATTTAGGATTGGTGCCCAGCAGGTTGCTGAATACAAAGCAAGGGTGATTATCGCCCCAGCTAAATGAGCCTACAAAGGCTACACCGCCTACGCCGCCGCCATACCATTGATAAGTAGGGGTAATAATAACCCGCGTACGTTGTTTAATGGGGGCCGCTGCATATACGGTTGAATCGGTAGTGATGTTGATATTGAAAATGCGATAGTCTTCTGAAACCCGGTTGAATATTTCTATCATGCCATCGGTATTAAAACCCGAAGGCTGTGCATTGATGGCACCATTCCAGTTCCAGGCGGTTCCGGTTACATATTGTCCGTCAAAGTCCAGGAAAATAGTGGCCCTGGCCGTTGGGTAACTGTTTAACAAAGGCACCTGAGCATTTGCCCCTGCTGCAATACATAGTGCAAACAGTACGGAAAAGATGGTTTTCATGGATCAAAGGATGATTTGGATGTTAAGTTAAATAGTGTTCCTGCGGTTTCAGAGGTAGCGGATCATAGGTAAGGTTAATTAATGGATCAAGGTTAATTAACTAAGAAATGCGCTTTCGGTTTCTTTACCCAATAGTATCGGTTGTTTTCTTCCGTTAGTACCATCACTTCATCCGATTGCGGATTAATGATCCTGCCAACCAGTTTCTGTGTATTATCGTTCTGGGTAATTACCGATACGGTGCACATGGCGCCAGGCATACTGGTTGAACGTATGTTCATACTTTGCACACCTGCCGATGGACGTATGCTTTCTACCAACTCACCGGCAAATTCGAAATTGCCAAGGTTGAGAGCTACTTTATCAGATTTTCTAAGCTGTGAAAGACTTTGTAATGCTGGCGTATTGCATTCCAGCTTTGAAGGTAACTGTGCAAGTGTTTTTGCCTTCAATAGGGTTAGCTTAGGGTTAACGGTTTCCTGTTGGGCAGATAGCGATTGGAATGCAAAGATGCATGCCACTAAGAGCCCAGCAGCATTTAGGTTTTTCATAATGTACGGGTTTTAGTGTTCGGATCTCGGATTACGTTGGTATGGGCCTTAGGGTGTATTGGATCGTCTGTCGCTTAATTCCAATACGAATGTAGAACGAAAATGCTATGCGGATATTTTACTGGGAATGAATAATCGAAATATATAGTGAAAGTTAAAGTAATTACTAAGTGGATTTACTAAGGTCTACTAGTACTGCCCCGTGCTTAGCATCACTAAAGTGCAGGCTTCCAATGGTTGTATGCCATTACTTTTAGCAAGGTCGTACAGCTCAGCGTTTTCTGTACCGGGATTAAATATAATGCGTTTGGGACGCAGCGATAGTATATAATCGTAGTATTCTTTCTGGTGGGTTGGGTTTAGGTACAGGGTAACTGTATCAACCGTTTCAAGTGGTTTTTTCTCAGTGGTTATATCAACATCTAGTACCCGGCCGTTCTTTCGGCCAATGGCTGCCACTGCATGCTGATGCTTACGTAAGCTGTTAATAGCCAAAAAACTATAACGCGAAGGGTTTTCCGATGCACCCAATACCAGTGTTTTTTTATTATCTTTTTCCATAGTTATATAACAAGCCGCTTACTCAAATGGTTGTATCTCAAAACTATAACATTTCGCTAACAATGGACCAACTGCTTTTGAAACAGGTGGTACTTCTGTACGGGTGTATTGCGTATGATATTGGTAAGCGCGTGTTCCAATACGTTATACCTGAATACAAAACCCGATTGCAGAAGTTTGGCCGGATATACCCAACGGCTTTTCAGAATCAGTTCAGTTTCGGTGCCCAACAGTTTTGCACCACATTCAAGCAACCAGGCTGGCGCCCGCAAACCCAGCACATGGCCTGTTGCAAGGCGAAGGGTTTTCATAAAAACTTCGTTCGTAACCGCATTAGGTGCGCTGCAGTTATATATGCCTTCCATATCGTTGTGCTCAAAACTCCATTCAACAATCCGGCAAAGGTCCTCAATGTGTATCCAGCTATACATTTGACGGCCATCGCCCTGGCAACCGCCTAAACCCATTTTTAGCAGGTTATAATAAGGTACCATAACACCGCCATGCCCTAATGTAATGGCAGTACGCAACGCAATTTTACGGGTAAAGGGTGTGCGCTGTTCAAACAAGGCATGCTCCCAGCTTTTGCAAACCTTTACCGAAAAATCGGTATCGAGGTCATTATATTTATAATTGTTCTTTCCTTCACGTAATTGTATTACGGCTTTCTTGTAACGGTAACGCAAACGGTCGAGAAGAGAGTAGGGCATATTATCATTTTTAGCATCGCTTATTAACCCGGTAAATTCATCGTTGGGTTTATTGGTAGTATGTTTATAAATGGTAGCCGACGAAGCGTTGATCCATAGTTTGGGCGGAACAACACATTGCCTGATGGCCTCGCCAATGGTTTTGGTAGCCTGGGTACGGCTGTTAATGATCTCCCGTTTGTTCTTTTCGGTATAACGGCAGTTCACCGTTTTGCCGGCCAGGTTTATTACAATATCGGCTCCATCTACCTCCTGTAACCAGTGCTTTTCTACATGCTCGCAATCCCAACGCCAATAGGTGATGTTATAACCATCCGCTGCTTTTATAAGCTTGTGATTGTAATTATTATTTTGAGTGCTTACGGCTTTACGGGTAAGTAAGATCACATGATTATCTTTTCCGAAATACCGGGCCATTGCCTGGGCTATAAAACCTGTACCGCCTGCAATGACAATTTTTTTGTGTTTCATATAAATTAGGTTTTATTGAAAACGAACAAACAGGCAAACGAACAAACCAATTACGCAAACCAGGTTAATGGCCATGATCATTTTATGCCGGTTAAGGATGCCGGCATAATCCATACGCCTGAAATACTCATTAAAGATCACAATGGTGAGTAGCCCCAGGTACAGGTAGTTTACCCAATTGTGCAGATTTAAATAAGCACCTGTAATTAACAAAGGCAGCAGTAATAAATTGGTTACTAAGGTGAGCATATTTACCTGCCCCAGGTAATCAATGGCTGTTTGTTTAGGCAGGAACAAAGCCAGTATGCAATTGATGGCTACCATAACCGTATGCACCAGAAACAACTGACTGCCAGTTAAAGAATACTCCGGAATTTTTGATAACAGGTGCTGGTGAACAGGGTAAAGCATGATCGTATTGGCAATCAAAAACACAAGCATGAACAATACCCGGTAAAACAGGTTGAAAGATGGTGAACAATCGATCTTTAACGGCGAAGCCTTGGCGGCAACTATCACTTTGCGGTTGTAGGATATAAAGCTGTATAGTTTCTTCAGCAACCAGTTAACCGGTTTATAATGGCCAATGGTTTTTATGACAGGGCATTTTGAACCTAATATTTCGAGCAGGGCATCAATGCCATACCATACTTTATTGGTAACCGGATCGAGCAGGGGGATTTCATTTTTACTACGTTGGTAATTGATCGTATGCAGCAGTTCGGCCGATACATCGGAAAAAGATTGGCGGCCTTCGGCAGTTAATAAGCCCGCTTTTACAAAGGCACTGGTATAAGCAACGCAAAGGGGACAGGCGTCATCGTACACCAGAATTTTGTCGTTGTTTTCCATAATTTCAGAAATTAGTGAAAGTGTATGGCTAAATAAAAACCGGTAAACCGGTTCTATCTATTAGTAGGGTGTTTGTTTAGGAGGTTACTTTTAGAATCCAAGATCAATAGTTTCTGGATTCAGGTTTCTAGTTCACAGTTCTCAGTTTATTGTCCACAAATACAGGCATCGTTATAAAATGCGGGCATTCGCTATTTCAGGATTTCAATAAGTGAACTTGAGATTGTTTACTTCAAACCGTGAATTATGTAATAGTATCGTAAGCTGTCAAATTGGGTTTTGTATTTCGGTTTTATTTTTTGGTTCTTGGAGCTTGCAATTTGGATTTTTATATTATTCCCAAATAACAAGACTGTCCATCAATAATGTTATTTAAACATTTTCAACAGGTTACCCAGAAACCAATTCTCATCGGCCTTGATCATCATTTCGAGCATTTTATCGGCCTGTAAACCAAATTTTCTGATGTTGCTTACAGTTTCGGTAAACTGCTTTATGTTCTTGTCTTTTTTATCGCCTTCCACTTCTTCCAGCTGATCAAACAGTCGCAGCATAGGGTCCAACTCCCTTTTCTTGCGCTCTTTTACTATTTGGGTGGCTACCTTCCAAATGTCTTTTTCGGCAGAGAAGAACTCTTTACGCTCGCCTGGAATAATGATACGGCTTACAAGGCCCCAATCAATAAGGTCGCGGATGTTCATGTTCACATTGCCACGGCTAATTGAAAGCTTTTCCATAATATCGTCCTGGCTCAATGGGTCGGCACTGATCATTAACAAGGCATGAATTTGTGCCATGGTGCGGTTAATGCCCCAATGCGAGCCAAATGCCCCCCAGGAGGCTATGAATTGCTGTTGCGCTTCTTCCAGTTTCATACTTTTTTTCCTACACCTCAAAGATAAGTCGTGTTTTTGAATTTTCAAAAATAAGTGAAAGTAAATTATCGGTTGTAACTATAACTGTTCCTTTGAGCTTGGATCTTTCAATAATTGACTTGGACCTCCCAGGGGGCCTGGTAAGAACTAACCAAGGAGATTTCAGGGACCTAACAGGGCCCCTGTGAGGTCCCTGCTAGTGGGCAAAAAGTCTTTGCTCAGTTATTGAATTGTTCGGGCGAAAGCCCCGAAACGTCATACTTCAAACGTGAAACTTATAACTTTGATCTTCCTCCAAGCCTGTAAACAATTGGCTGTTTTTTGTAGGAGCGTACATTTTTACCATTTTGCGTGGCTGGCACCCAACGGGGAGTTCTTTTTATAGCGGCAATGGCCGATTCACGTAATTCTTCGGGGCCGCTGATGGCCTCTATGTCGCAAACCGTACCATCGGTGCATACAACAAATTGAAGTACAACAGTACCTTGAATGTTTTGCCGTATGGCATCGCCAGGATATCTAAGGTTTCTGTTCAGAAAAGTTTGCCATCCATGCAGCCCATCAGGAAATGAAGACTCCACCTCTGGTTTAATATAAGTGGTATCTGTTGCGGAAACAATGTAGGTTTTCTTTATTGTGGAATCTGTTTGTGCGGTACAGGTATGTACGCACGCAAATAATGCGAGAATGCTGGCAAGTGTTTTCATGCTATAAATCAGGTTGGGTTAACTTTATAGTGTAAGCTATTTAAATTTGCCGACACTACAAAGCTACCGTTGATCACGATAACTAACGGGGCGGGCAACTCGTTTTTTGGCCCAGCTTGTTCTTTGTGAAAGGGTTGCCAACTTTGGGGCAGTTGAACCGTTTATCTTTTCGTTCGGTGGAGGAGGAAGAGCCGGGGCGTATGACAAGGGCAATATAAGCGCCGCCGTTTTGCATTTTGTTTTTAGAAAATACGGTGGCCCAGTTGTGCACGCCTAAAAGCAAAGGACCTGCTTTAATAGCGCCGCCTACCCAAAATTGTTCTTTGATATTGAAATGAACCGGCATATAAAACCCAAGCCGTTTGGTTTCCCAACGGGGCGTAACTGTTAGCATATTCAGTTCTGTAACACGCCATTGGCTGCCGCTTAATGAAGAAAGGTTTAAAGATAAGTTCCCATTAACATACCATGCGCCGGTGATATAGTGATCGACATTCAATACCGCCCGGGTAGGGTTTACTATTTTATACGTGCCAACTGGTTGCTGTATGTTCCTTACAATCCCATTCAACCGCTCGTTGAATTCTTCCAAATTGTCTATATCAGAAAATCGGGTGTCGAGCACGGTATCGGTGATGTTATTTTGAAAGCCGCTGAGGATACGGCTTTGCTCGCCATATTTGTATTTATTAAAACCTATGTCTAGTATCGACAGGCCAATCTTCCAGTTATAGTCGTAATAGTCGTCATCATCAAATACAGCGGATATCTGTCCGCTTTTAACAATGTACTCAGCGCCCAGGTCGAATGAAATACCGCCTTGTGTTTTCTTTAAAAAATCGCGCAGGTTCTGGTTGGTGCTCTTTTCATCTTTCCACTCGTCGTAATTCGATGAATAGGCATATTCGGCAAAAGCATCCTGCATGGTGTACACCGGGTTATTGCCATGTACTGTTTGTGCTACGTTGCCATTTAGTAATCTTGTGTAGGCGCCCGATATGCCGCGGCTTACTTTCATGGTAATGCCGGCGTTGAGGCGAGAGTCGGGCCTGTCCCAAATAGTTTGCGCCCAGGTGGCAAAGGCTTCTATCCAACTGCTATGTACAACGTCGCCATATAATTTCCGATTGTAATTGCCAATGTCAAAAAAGTCGCCAACGGTTTTGAGGGTATCAATAAAGTTTACCGGGCCAACACTTCCTTGTGCATAACCGCGCAGGTTAATACCTACGCCAAATGCCTGGCGGCGATTGATGGCAAACCGTGTGTTCAATAAGTTCACGTTATAATCAGCATAAGCAAAGCGCCGGAAGTCGCCTTCTTTAAATTGGTATTGCGATTTGGCGGGGTTGCCAATAAGAGAGTAATTATGAATAACAATGCCGTTGGTGGCGTTCTTTGCCTGAGCGCCCAAAATGGTGATGTCCCATTTATAGGGCGTGTTTACAATAGAGGCAGGGTTGTTGCCAATACCCAGGCTTCCCGCATAATTACTGCCCTGGATGCCATAGTAATTTTGCGGGTAGCCATGTAAGTGAACCAGTAGTAACAATAAAACAGGCAGTGACCGGGTTCCTTTTTTAAAAAGGTTTTCCATGTGTTTGTTGTATTAGAAACGCTACAAACTTTGGAAATGGTTTTACTAGTTTTATGAGTACGTTCGATAGGAAGGCGCTTCCGAAAAAGCCTTGTAACAGCCTGCCGGCCTGAAGGCGCCGGCCAAAATGTTTTTCCCATTGCTGGGTGTATTGAATTTCCATTTCATACCGGTTAATTCGTCCCTGTAAAAACGAATCGATCTCTTCAAACGCCAGTTTGCTGCTATGCAGGGCCATGCTCATACCATTGCCACATAGAGGTGCAATGAGACCGGCGGTGTCGCCAATCATTAAAACATGGTTTTCAATTTGTGTTTTCTTGTTAAATGAGATCCGGGAAATGGTCAATGGTTCATCATATAAGAATTCTGCATTGGAAAAGATCTTTTGCAAAAATGGATTTCTCATAAGAATGTCCTTTTCCATACTGCTAATATCATTCCTGCATTTACGTAGGTTGGCAGCAGTGGTAAGGTAGCAGAGGCAATATTTGTTTTCCTCAATTTGGGAAATTCCACAATAGCCATTCTCGAAATTGTGGAGGGCTATGAGGTCGGCCGCGTGGTGGGTGCGAATATGGTATTTTACAGCAATGTAATGATTGAGCTTATTGGGTTTTACCTGGGTGAACTGCCGTTTCCATTTTATATCGAGATTGCCGCGTTTTCCATAGGCGCCGGCAACGACAGTTGCCTCGGTTTCCCCCTTATTGGTGAAAACATGAAACATGTTATTGCTGTACACAACATTCAACACCTTGGTTTCTTCGAGCACAGTAACGCCTTCCTGGCGGGCAATGTTGGCTAACAAATGATCGATGGTAAAGCGACTAATACCAAAGCCGCCGAGCGGCAGGGTTGTTTCAATATAATTTCCATTGAGTGTGGTAATAAGCAGGCGGTTGATGACAGGCAATTGCATATCGCTTAATGGAAGGCCAAGGTCCTGCAAAAAATTCCAGCTTTCGAGGCTTATGTATTCACCGCATACTTTATGAAAAGGATATTTTTCTCTTTCAAACAATACTGTTTTATAGCCGGCACGGGCGCATTGTATGGACAAGGCCAAACCGGCCAGTCCACCACCTGCAATGGCGACATCATATTTGGGTTGAAGGCTCATAGTGCTATTTGTTCCCTGAAACACCTTTTGCAATGAGCTATTCCGGTTTCATATTTCCGGTACCAGCGTTCTTATGTACAATGAGCCAGCGAAAGGCCCACTTCCATTCAATGGAATAATTGTCGATACCGGCAAAGTTGAAAAATTGTAACCATTCTTCTTTTGTAAATCCGCGGGCAACAGATAAGGGTGCATCGTGCTTTACCAGATAACTGTTCGAAAATAGCCGGGTGAGCACTTTAATAGAGTAATAAGCTACTTTATGGCGGTGCAGATCGTTAATAAAGAATCCAAGCCGGGCATTTGATTTCATCCATTGTAACTGTTTTACCATTTCACGGTCTGAAAAGTGATGGCAGAACAGCGAGGAGAAAATAATATCCGGTTGTTTCGTCAATTGTGCATCTTTATAATCGCCATGGATAAGTTGAATATTATTAAGCGAACGTTTTGATGCCACATCGATACAGTGCGGATTTATATCGATGCCAATAAAAGCTACCGGAATGTTTTTCTTGTTGCACCATTTTTGAATGGCCACCAGGTTATCGCCACCGCCACAACCAATTTCACAAATGGTAATGGGTTGCTGAGCGTTTACCAAAGCCTCTACTCCGGTCAATGTTATGGCATGCCCGCCCAGCCAGGTGTTTATGAAGTTTAATTCCTGCATATTCCGCTGAATGTCTTCAAAAGGAATATCCGGTTGGTCGAGCAATTCGGATTGATATGATCGGTGACGAAAATTCACGATTGTAATATATGATTTTCTAATTGACCCGCGAAACGGTTGCAGGTCTACTGCTTTTATTTCGTTACCGATCTTTCATAATATTACGACCCTGCAGGGCATAATAACAAAATATTATGAATTGACCGATGCGGTAAAAGTTTCCATAGTAAGGCCGGGACCGAAAGCCGCGCCGAAAATATGTTCCTTCCCGTTGTGGTTGTGTAAAAGGGTGGGCATCATTTTTTTCAAAACAAAGAGGATAGTGGGTGACGACATATTCCCGTATTGTTGCAGAATATCGTACGATGCCTGCAGTTCGCCATTATGCAATGATAGTGTTTTATGTATTGCTTCCAGAATTTTTTTTCCGCCGGGGTGTATGCACCAATGTGTAACGTTTTGCGGGCTGAGGCCGCTGTTGGCCAGGGCTCTGTTGGTGAACTGGCTAAAGTCTTCTTCAAGCAGATCGGGAATGTAACTGCTAAGGGTCATCAGGAACCCGGTTGAGGACAGTTCCCAGGCCATATCTTTTTTGCCTTTGGGTATTACTTCAGAATAAAATCCATCGAGCCGGAGGCCTTTGGCCGGGTGGTCGTTGCCTGTTATAACTGCAGCAGCGCTGCCATCGGCAAACAGCAGGCTCGATGCAATATTGTCAATAGAAGGTTCGCGTTGAAAGTGTAACGTGCACAGTTCCGTGCAAACGATCAGTACTTTTGCCTGTTTATCGCTTTTACAAATAGCGTCGGCGGCTTTTAATGCATGAATGGCTGCATAACAACCCATAAAGTTTATTGAGGTGCGGGCTGTATGCCGCGGCAGGTCGAGCACTTCCATTACCTGCAGATCGAGGCCGGGGGCGCTCATGCCAGTACAGCTTACTGTAATTAAATGTGTAATATCGGCTTCGCCGATCTTTCCATCGAGGCAATCGCGAATGGCATTTACCGATAACTGCGGGGCGTATTTGTTATACCAGATCATGCGTTGTTCCAGTGAAGGAAAGGGCTCCAGGTTTTCGGTATGAGGGTAGAACTTCCATTCATGACAGGGGCGACTGTAATCAGGAACAACTGAATAACGGGTATCAATAGCGCTTTGATGATACAGAAAGCGCAGGCGGCGTTTGTCGGCTTCTGTATAAGAGTAGATCAGCTGCATGAATTGCAGAATGTCTTGTTGCCGGTGCCGGAATGAAGGCACTGCTGTACCAATGGCGATAATTTTACTCAAAATCCCCTCCAGATTAATAAGGTAAGGAAAGCCAGATTTGTACAAATGGATGCCAACAGGTTCATGCGCATCGTATACCTGAAATTGGCGGTGCGAACATCCTTCCATACCAAACCGGACCATTTAAAAAAATATACGAGTATTGGCAACATCATAGTTGCTATTACCATGAACTTTTTTTGTTCGCCATTCGTAAAGAACCACCAGGCCAGTATACTCATGGCCAGGGTATAAATAATTGCGGTGAAAATAAAAGTGCCTTTGTAACCCAATAAGGCGCTTATAGTAACAACGCCATCTTTTTTGTCGGCTTCGTGCTGATATACCTGGGTAAGCGGATAAAAACCGCCTATAAGCAAACTGGCGGCTAACATGCCTGCGGCCGGTACTGCCAGTGTTTTATCGATACTGCTTCCGTGATATACCATAAAAAATGTTACGGCGCCCTGAAATATTATTACTGTAAGATATCCGGCAACAGGATATTTCTTCAATCTGATGCCCCGGTAGCTATATGCCCGCGATGCGGCTATATATGCTACTATGCAAAATGTAAACCAGTAGCTGATGAAAAAGCTTAATGCAATGGCTAATACATCCATAACTACACTTGTGTAAAATAATTGCCGGGTAGGCTGTAGTGGCGCCTTAACGCCACCAATGGGTGTTTCATCGCGGTCCATATATGAGTTGTAGCCATTGCTCGATGGGTATACCAGTATATGCAGAATGAAGAATATAAGAACAGCGTGTGTTGTATTTATTGCAGGTACCTGGCTCAGCGCAAACAGGTATACCGGTAACAGAAAAAACGAAAAGTGAAACCGGAGTAGTTGAATGGTTGACGGTGCAAGCATAAAAAAAGAGCCCCATAGTTGGGACTCTTTAAAGATAGGTTATTTTCAATATTACTTTTTATCGGTGTCGCTTTCTACCACAAAGGTTCCGCTGTTGCCGGTGTTTTTTGCTTCTTCGATCTTCTTGGTATTGCCCAGGTAAGAAGGGAGGTCCATACCTGCCATATCGAAGATGTCTTTTAACGGTGGTACCGCTTTGTACATACCAGAGATGAAACCGGCGGTAGAGCTTTTGCCACTATCGTTCTGTCCGTTTTCCCAAACCGTTACCTTATCTATCTTGATGTTCTTGATAGCGTCTGTTTGCATTCTAACCAGCTCTGGCAGTTTATCGCTGATCAGCAACAGTACAGCATCTTTTGGATTGTTACCTGCAGCTTTTACGATCTTATCTAAACCTTCGGCCTGTTTGGTAAGGATCTCGTACATACCTCGCGCTTCTGCTTCAAGTTTGGCGTAGATAGCGTCTGCCTCACCTTTCGCTTTTTCGCGGATCTTTTCTGCTTCGGCCTGCGCTTCAATGATGGCTTTTTGTTTTTGTATTTCAGCCGTTACAACGATGTTGGCATTTTGCGAAGCTCTTTCCCTGTCGGCACGCGCAGCTTCTGCTTTTTGTTCGGCCAGGTAAGCTTCTTCCAACGCCATGGCGGCCTGTACTTTTTCGGCAGAGGTTGCTCTCTTCAGTGCTTCCGCTTCCCTTTCTCTTCTTGACGCTTCTGAATCGGCTATTTGTATTTTGGCCAGGTTCTCACCCTGTACCGCAATTGAGTTGGCTGCGGCCGATTTAATACGCGTATCTCTTTCTGCTTCTACTTTACCAATTTGTTCGTCTCTTTTAGCGGCGGCTATCAGTATCTCTTTGTCTTTTTCTGCTACAGCGATCATTGAGTCGCGGTCACGTTGTGTTTCGGCAATTTGAACGTCGCGTTCTTTTTGGGTTTGCTTCATGCTTACGTCGCGCTCTCTGTCGGCGATGGCTTTACCAATTTCACCGAGTTTATCCTGCTCTGCCACGCTTTTCTTTGCTTCGTTAAGGGCTTTGGCCGAAGCTTCTTTACCCAGTGCTTCGAGGTAACCGCTTTCGTCTTTAATATCGGTTACGTTTACGTTGATCATCTTTAAGCCGATCTTGTTCAACTCGGCCTCAACGTTAGAGGCAATGTTGGCAAGGAATTTATCGCGGTTGCTGTTGATCTCTTCAATATCCATCATGGCCACCACCAAACGCATTTGACCAAGAATGATGTCTTTTGCCAGGTCGTGTATTTGACCCTGCTGCAAACCAAGCAAACGCTCCGCGGCATTTTGCATAACACCCTGTTCGGTTGAAATACCTACGGTAAAACGCGAAGGCACGTCAACGCGGATGTTTTGTTTACTCAGTGCATTGGTAAGGTTTACCTCAATGGAAATAGGGGTAAGGTCAAGGAACGAGTAATCCTGTATAACGGGCCAAATAAAGGCTGCGCCACCATGTATACACTTTGCGCTCAGGTTACTGTCTGATCCGTCTTTTGACCGGCCTACTTTACCATATACCACCAGTACGCGGTCACTGGGACACCGCTTGTACCTACGGAACATGGAGATAATCATAATGAATAAAAACAATACGGTCCCAGCGACCACAATCAGGACGATATCCATAGCTTAATTAATTTTAAGGGTTTGAAATTGGCAATTTATATTTTGAATGAGAGGTTGTTTTCGACCACTGTTACCAGCAATATGTTATCGTTAATGATGTTTTTAACCCTGATGAGTTTGCCGGTGGCAATTTCATCTTCATCATCGGTCATGGCTGGTAATTCGCGTAACGAGCCCTGTACTTTTATATGCACTTTACCTGTGCCGCCGCGTTTAGCGGGAATAAACAGATAGGTAGTGCCGGTTAAGTTTATGGCATTGCTTATTTCCAACGTGCCGCTGTGTTTAAGACGGCTCATATTCTTTAAGATGATCACCGTCAATAGCACTATGGTAGTGCCTGCGGCAAAGGCAAGCAGTATAGTGGCTGTTTTACCCAGTCCGCCATAATGCGATGCAATACCCACCCAGCCAAACATAGTGAAAAAGGCGATCATGTTTTTGATGGTGAAGAACTGGTAGTCCATGCCATCGTCGTGCGATATAGCACTATCTGCATCGCCCGAGGCATGGTCAACATCGCCGCCGGAAATTGATAAAATGCTTTGAAATAAATAAATGGTGGAAAACAATATGGCAATAGCCCACAGGGTCTTTTCAAAGAAAACCAGGTGCTGCCACCAGGTTGAAATGCTTAGTAGCATAAGGGTCTTTAGGTTTTTGGTTGTTAATTCTTCAGTACAATGTGACCATTTTTTTTACTATGTAAAAACCAGTATGCTGGTTGTTTTATTGTGTTTTCTTTTATACAATATTGGTAGGGGAGAACTGGAAAACGTTACAATTAAATTTAGAAACTTTAATTTAATGTAGCTGCTGTTTTCTGCTGGTATTTCTACTTTATTTATATATTAATTTGGCGGGCATGAAAAAACTGTTGTTTATTTTAATGTTGCTGTTGACAACGAGCCTGCTACACGCACAGATTAAGTCTTTTCGTTTTATACATATCAGTGATACGCACATTGGTTCACCCAATGGAGCGGCTGAGGAAGACCTGCGTCGTACGGTGCAGGATATAAACCAGCTTACCGATGTGGCATTTGTTATCATTACCGGCGATATTACCGAACTGGGTACCGATGCCCAATTGGCAAAGGCCAAACAAATACTTGACAGCCTGCATGTAAAATATTACATCATTCCCGGTAACCACGATACGGGTTGGAGCGAAAGCGGTGGCGATCATTACACCAGTACGTTCGGGTACGACAAATTTCAGTTCGATCATAATGGCATTCGGTTTATCGGTTGCGCCTCAGGGCCATATGTAAGAATGAGTGATGGCCATGTGCCCCGCAATGCCATTGTATGGCTAGATAGCCTGCTGAAAAAAACGCCAAAAACGCAACCTGTTATTTTCTGTAACCATTATCCAATAAATAAGGAGCTCGATAACTGGTATGAAGTTACTGACCGGTTAAAGAATTACAATACCTTAATGATCATGTGCGGCCACGGGCATGCTAATAAGGCTTTGAATTTTGAGGGTATTCCTGGTGTAATGGGCCGTTCGAACCTGCGGGCAAAAGCGCCTGTTGGTGGCTATAATATTGTTGATGTAACCAAAGATTCTATTGTTTATACAGAACGCAGGCCGGGTGAAGGTACACTGCCTTCCTGGACAAAAATTGAACTGAACAAATATGATTATGCAGGCAAATTTGATCGCCCTTCTTATGACATCAATAAACAATACGCACAGGTAAAACCGAAATGGGTATTTTCTTCCGATGCGAATGTGATCTCAACACCTGCAGTGGACGGCAACCTGGTGATCTTTGGCAATCAGAACGGCCTGGTAATGGCCCTGTCGCAGGCAACGGGAAAAAAGAAATGGAGCTACAAAACAAATGGCGCTATCTTTTCGTCACCAGCTGTACGGGCAGGCAAGGTGGTGCTGGGCTCGGGTGATGGCCATGTGTATTGCTTAAATCTTTTAACCGGACAATTAGTTTGGAAAACAAAAACAGAAGCATCGGTATTAGGTTCGCCCGCAATTGTGGGTGATACTGTTTTTATAGGCGGCAGCGATCATAATTTCATTGCCCTGAACTTAAAGGATGGCAAGGAGTACTGGAAGTTTTCGGGTTTACAGGGGCCGGTGGTAAGCACGCCGCTTATCTATGGTAACCTGGCCATCTTTGGCGCCTGGGATAAACATTTATATGCGGTGAACCGAAGTAACGGACAACTGGCCTGGCAATGGGATCCTGGGTTTACGGTGGCTAACTTTTCACCTGCAGCCTGTATTCCCGTAGCGTACGACAGCGTTGTGTATGTGGTGTGCCCTAACAGAACCCTATATGCGATTGATGCGGTAACAGGCGCTACTTTATGGCAAAATAGTGAAACCCGCGTAAGGGAATCGATTGGTATATCGCAAGACGGGAAATATGTTTATGGAAAAACAATGCAGGATACAGTAGTGGCGTATGCTACCAGCCGCACAGCACAACGCCCGGCCTGGGTAATGCATACCGGTTTTGGCTATGAACATGTGCCTTCTATGCTGATAGAGAAAAGCGGACAGGTATTCTTCGGAACACGCAATGGCGTGGTGTATGCTATTGACCCGGCAACACAAAAAACTATCTGGGCTTATAAAATTGATAACTCTATGGTGAATACAGTGCGGGTGTTGGATAAAAAGCAGATCGTAGCTTCTACCATGGATGGTAAGGTGGCGTTGCTGATGGTGAATGGTGAATAGTGAATGGTCAATAGATTCAATAAGTGCGGCACTCCAACTGGCAGGTGCCGCACTTATTTTTTATAAATTATCTGCCACCATCTTCAGTGCAATAATATATTCTGCTACATAGTCGCCGCCTTTATCGGGATAACCTTTGATATTGTCAAATGCATTGCCAAGCATATCATGTGCTTTTTTAGCATCCTTATTATCGAAGAAGACCGCCGTCCAGTTATCGTTCTCCTTAAAGCGTTTTCTGCCTATACCGCCGTTATAGAATTTAATAGGGCAGAGCATTTTTTCAGGATTGAATACCGGTATCTTATTGCCTTTTACGTTAGCGAAATAACCGGCGTAGTAATGGATTGATTCTTTAAGGCGGTTCTTAATAGCTGCATCATCTTCGGCTTGTGCCGGCTTCTGCCGCCATTTGTTTTGGGCAGGGTCGAACAGGTTGGGTATTGTGTCGTTGCTTTTTAAGCGCTGCGCAATATACTGCAGGTGGATGGTTTCTTTTTCGCCTGTTGTTACATTGGGAATGATAACGCTATTGTTGTTTTCAAATGTGAGCACGTCGTTTTGGTATTTGATCACCGTTAACGACACTGTAGTGTCTTTATCCTGAATGGTAAGCTGTTTACTTTTGTTATTGAACTGCCAGCTGGCGGTGGTGAATTCAGGCGTGGCGTAGTCAATCAACATGGTTCCGTTGGGTTGAAAACTATAGGCGGTAAGTGCTATTTTGGTTTCCAGCCTGAACCAGTTGGTATCATTTGCGGTTTTGTCTTTTCTGTCGGAGATAACACTGGAGATGATCCAGTTTCCGGTGAGTGAATCTTTTATAAAAGGGCGGTTAAAGTTTAGTTTGGGTTTATTGCCTTCCGGCGACTGACAGGCGACAATAGCTGTTATGCCAAGCAGAAGGATGTATGTTAGTCTCATGGGTTATGGGGTTTCTATTTGGTTAAAAGTAGACAAAAAGAGGTGAATGGGCAATGGCCATGCGCAATCGGCAATCGGCAATAAAATTCGGGCGGCGTAAGATAGTATATTAGCCTTAACATTAGCGAGGCCACTCACCACTCACCATTGCGGATTCACGACTATATTCCGTTTCACGTTTGCCGTTTTACGAATAGCTTCATAAAAGAAAAAGGCCCACTTATTCAGTGAGGCCCTTTTTATATCAAATATTTCTATCCAATTAAACCAGCATACGCAATGGCTCTTCAAGCAGCTGTTGCAATGTTTGCAGGAACGCAGCGCCGGTTGCACCGTCAACTACGCGGTGGTCGCAGGTTAAGGTTACTTTCATAACATTACCTACCTGAATTTGACCATTCTTTACAACAGGAACCTGGTTAATGGCGCCTACAGCCAGGATACAAGAATCTGGTGGGTTAATGATGGCAGTGAATTCTTCAATACCAAACATACCCAGGTTGCTGATGGTGAAGGTGCTGCCTTCCCAATCTGCAGGCTGTAATTTTTTATCTTTTGCTTTCTTCGCGAACTCTTTTACTTCAGTGCCAATTTGTGATAATGATTTCAGATCGGCAAAGCGTACAACAGGCACCAGTAAGCCTTCTTCAACGGCTACTGCAACGCCAATGTTCACATGATGGTTAACGCGGATCTTATCGCCCATCCAGCTGCTATTCACTTTGGGGTGTTGTTTCAGTGCAATAGCGCAGGCTTTTAACACCATGTCGTTGAAAGAGATCTTAACAGGCGCTATTTCATTTATTTTGGCTCTGCTTGCTACCGCGTTATCCATGTTAATTTCCATGGTGAGGTAGAACTCAGGCGCGGTGAATTTGCTTTCTGAAAGACGTTTGGCAATTACCTTACGCATTTGCGATACAGGTACATCTTCAAAGCTTACCTGACCGGCAACAGCAGGGGCCGCTTTACCAGGCTGAGCAGTTGCTGCAGCAGCTTGTTGACCTCCACCTGCAGCAGGTGTGTAATTGTCAATATCTCTTTTTATGATACGTCCGCCATCGCCGGTACCGGCAACTTTGTTGATATCGATCCCTTTTTCAGAAGCTAATTTTTTGGCGAGGGGAGAAGCTATTACCCGGCCGTTTTCGGCATGGGCAGCAGGAGCGGCTGTTTCGGCCTGAGCGGCTTGTGGTTGAGCAGCAGCTTCGGGTGCTTTGGCTGCATTGGCGCTTCCGCTGGTAGCACCACCTTTGGCGGCAGCTACGATCTTTTCAACATCAACTTTCTTTTCATCGCCAATGATACACAACAGGGCGTTAACAGGAACCTTATCGCCTTTTTGTGCGCCTATATATAATAATTTACCTTCTTTATAGCTTTCCAGCTCCATGGTTGCCTTATCGGTTTCCACATCGGCCAGCAGGTCGCCCTTTTTAACGGTATCGCCTACTTTTTTATGCCAGCCGGCAATTACGCCTTCTGTCATGGTATCGCTCAGGCGGGGCATAAGGATAACTTCCTGCATGTTGGCCAGGTCGAGTGATTCACCGGCAGGTTTGGCTTCGGCTTTAGCCTCAGTTTTGGCTGGTTCGGCTGCAGGAGCGGCAGATGCAGCAGCTTTTTGACCACCGCCACCCAGAAGGGAGCTGATGTCTTCACCTGCATTACCAATAATGGCCAGTAGGTCATTTACCTGTAATTTTCCCCCTTTTTCCGTACCAATGTGAAGCAGGGTGCCATCTTTATAACTTTCCAGTTCCATGGTAGCCTTATCGGTTTCTACCTCAGCCAGTAAGTCGCCTTTCTTTACTTTGTCGCCTACCTTTTTATGCCAGGCCGCTATCACGCCTTCTGTCATGGTATCGCTCAGGCGGGGCATTAAAATCACTTCAGCCATAAATATTTCTTATTTGATATTTCTGATTTTTTCGATTTGAGGTGTCGAAATTACAGCAAAATGAGCAATTGGAAAACTGAAAAGCTATAACGCCCGGGCTGCAGGCTACAAGCTGCAAGCCATCAGCATTACAGCCGAAACACCTCTCAATGATCTAAAAGCATCTAAGGCCAATTCAGGAAAGTACAGGATGGTACGGTATGTTTTTGAACCCCTTTGGGAAGCCCAATTTTTAATCAATTCCTAACTTTAGTTTCATCCTCAGTTCATTCACCAGCGGGAACTGCTCCACAATTTTCAGGTACTGGTCCTTGGTCGACAGCGGCTTTTCAACCGGCACAAAGGCTACCGGGTTATCGGTAACCACAATGGTGAATAAGATCGTTCTATTGTTGAATTTCGTCTGTATATACTCACTCAGTCCGCGACGTTCGCCCTCAATAAACTTCTGCTCCAGGTTATTATTAGTAACAATCTCAAAAGAGTTGGGTGAAGTGATCACCAGCCGGGCCATGTCGAACGACTGGCCTGCCGGATTCTTGTTGTCCTTCAGCTTTTGAGTAAAGTCAACCCAGTGTTGTTGCAGCAGCTCATTCGTCATTGGAATGGGCGGGTTGGTGTTGTGGGCCGATTTATTGGCAAACTTCTGCCTTATCGATTCCAGCGTACCCAGTTTGGCACCTGCCGATCTGTTTGTTGTATTGGGTTGATTGTAAGCTGGCTGCGGCTCTGGTGAGCTGTGCATGGAATTAATATAGTTCAGCTCCTCTTCATCGGGGCTGATGTATTCCATAGCCGGATCTTCAATGATGAGCCTGGCTTCATTGCTGGGTTGTTGGTAAACGGCCTGTGTTGGCTGAACCGGTGGTTCAGGCTTGCGGTTCACCACTTCCTGTTTGGGCGCTACCGCTTCCTGGCGCTGCTGGGGCTGTGGCTGTGGTGCCAGTTTGCGGAAGGCTACCGATGAGGCTCCCTCAACTACTTTTTTTTTACCAACGCCATCGCCGCCGGCCGCCAGTTCAAGCGCCTGTTGCAGGTAGGTTAATTTTATTATGGCCAGCTCGGTATGTAATCTTTTGTTACGGGCGCCTTTGAAATTGATCTCGGCTTCGTTTAAGATATTCAAGGCGCTTATGAGATAGGCCACCGGTGTATTTTTTCCGATAGTAATGTATTTGTCTTTAAAGCTTTCCACTACCTGAAGCAGCCCTGCCACTTTTTCGTCTTTACATACCAGCAGGTTACGAATGAACTCAGAAAAGCCATTAAGTACCAGGTCGCCTTCAAAACCCTTGCGGTCAATGTCATCATATAATAACATGGCGCCGGCCAGGTCCTGCTGCTGCATACAGTCGAGCAGCTTGAAATAATAATCGGCGTCGAGAATGTTCAAATGCTCCAGCGTGTTTTGGTACGTAACGGTTCCGCTGGTAAAGCTTACTATTTTATCAAGGATACTGAGGGCATCGCGCATACAGCCTTCGCTTTTGCGGGCAATTACCTGTAAGGCGGCCTTTTCAGCTTTAATTCCTTCTTTTGCAATGATGTTATTAAGGTGTTCTACCGTGTCGTTGCTGTTAATTCGTTTAAAGTCGAAGATCTGGCAACGGCTAAGGATGGTAGGAAGGATCTTATGCTTTTCGGTTGTGGCCAATATGAATATGGCGTAGGAAGGTGGTTCTTCCAGCGTTTTCAGAAAGGCATTGAACGCCGAGGAGCTAAGCATGTGAACCTCGTCAATAACGTATACTTTATGTTTACCTGGTTCGGGTGCGAACCGCACTTTTTCTACCAAGGAACGAATATCTTCCACAGAGTTGTTACTGGCAGCATCCAATTCAAAAACATTAAGGGAGCTACCCTCATTAAACGCTACACATGAGGGACATTCGTTACAGGCCTCGCCCTCGGCCGTAGGATTTTCACAATTGATGGTTTTGGCCAGAATACGGGCACAGGTTGTTTTACCCACCCCACGCGGACCGCAAAACAAAAAGGCATGCGCCAGTTGGCGGTTCTTAATGGCATTTTGCAGGGTGGTGGTAATATGAGCTTGTCCTACAACCGTATCAAAGGTTTGCGGACGGTATTTCCGGGCTGAAACAATGAATTTATCCATGGTAATATGGCAAATGTATGAATAATGTGCTAATGTGTTGATCTGCAAATGTGCTAATGTCGGTTGCCTATTAATATTTTGATTTACTGATTATTATGGTGTTTGAAATGGTTAGGTGCTGAGTGGTTGGTAGGCAATCGTGAATCGGCAATCGGCAATAGTTTCCAAATGTTCGGGACTCGCGGGGTCGTGAAACGTGAAACGGCAAACGTGAAAGGGCCTCCGGATTTCCAGACTCGCTTTCGGCAATCGGCAATAGTTTTCGAATGTTCGGGACTCGAGGGGTCGTGAAACGTGAAACGGCAAACGTGAAAGGGCCTCCGAATTTCCAGACTCGCTTTCGAAAATCGGCAATAGTTCCCGACTGTTCGGGACTTCGACTTCCGACCTCCGATCCTCCAGAACCAAAAACTTAGAACTGAAAACTATAAAGTAAGGACTGTGAACTTAAAACTAAGAACTGCGAACTGTAATCCATCTCAAATCCATGTCTCTGCTACCTTCCATCCTGGGGTCATCTTAGGGTCATCCTGGGGTTATCCTGGGGTCATCTTAGGGTTTGAACCCCAGGATGAGCCTAAGAACACCCTAAGAATACCCTAGGAACACCCTAAGATGCTAGGTAGCACAAACATGGCACATACCAGGCTTAGGCGTTTCAAAAACAAAAGAAATGGGGATTGAAAGAAAAATTTTCAGGAAAATGTGGGTGAATTCTTGGTTACTTAACAGTGTTAAGTATATTTGTGTCGTTAATAAAATTATTATGGGCATTTCGGAAAGAAAAGAGAAACAAAAGCTGGAGATAAGAAAAGCGATACTCGACGCTTCCATGAAACTGTTTGTGGAACAGGGTTATGAAAATGTTTCAATCCGTAAAATTGCCGATCTTATAGAATACAGTCCCACAACCGTTTACCTCTATTTTAAGGATAAGAATGAGATCCTGTTTCAACTGCATGAAATAGGATTTCAGAAAATGGCTGAATATAATGCTGAACTGTGGACAATAAAGAACCCGCTTGTTCGTCTGCACAAAATGGGGGAGTTCTATATGAAGTTTGGCCTGGAAAACCCGGCCTTTTATGACCTGATGTTCATTTTAAATGCCCCCATGGAAGCGTTGCAGGTGGTTGAAAAATGTGAATGGAAAAGCGGCGACCAGGCGCTTGGTAAATTGAAAGAAACAATTCAGGAGTGTATGGACAAGAACCTGATAGAAAAAGGCGATGTAGATGGTATCTCAATGGCTTTCTGGAGTTTAGTGCATGGTATGGTGTCACTGGCAATACGCAACCGGTTCGATAAACTCGTTACAGCCGATCAAATGGTGCCAACGATGACCAAAGGATTAACCTGGTTGATGAATGTAGTAGATACATCGGGCAATAAAACCTGAGGAGGTTTTTTTTTGCCTTTTTACTTAACACTGTTAATAATATTTACATTATAAAATAAAGAGATCGACTTATGAAACAAAGTCTATCAGTCCTCCTTTTGGGGATTGCAGGGAGCCTTTTTGCCTGTTCGGCCGCTGCACAAACAACCTTAGATGCCTACATAAAGAAGGGGCTCGATGGCAACCTGGCCCTGCATCAAAAAAGCTTCGACAGGCAAAAGGCCGAGCTGGACCTTAAACGGGCAAAAACCTTGTTCTACCCTCAGGCAAGTTTGAATTCGCAATACACCCTGGCCATGGGTGGCAGAACGCAGGACATTCCCATTGGCGACCTGCTGAACAATGTATACTCCACCCTTAATCAGTTAACCGGACAAAGCAAGTTCCCGCAGGTAAATAATCAAAGCATCCAGTTCCTGCCAAACGACTTTCACGACACAAGGGTTGAAGTAGTGATGCCGGTTGTGAATACCGACCTGTATTATAACCGGGCCATTAAAAAAGAATTGATCAATACCCAACAGGCCGATATTGATATTTACAAACGCGAGCTGGTTAAGAATATAAAAGAAGCCTATTATCAATATCTGCAGGCCGGTAAAGCAGTTGAGATCTATAATAATGCGCTTGCGCTTGCCAGTGAGAATTTGCGGGTAAGTGAAAAAATGGTGCAAAATGGTACGGCAACCAGGGAATCGGTAATGCGTGCAAAAGCGCAGGTGAGCCAGGTAAAAGCCTCAGTAATAGCTGCCGCCAACCAGCAACACAATGCTGCCGCCTACTTTAATTGTTTGTTGAACCAAACACTCGATGCGCCTATTACTACAGACTCCACCATTCTTGAAAAGGTAAATACAAATGCAACGGCAACTGTAGAAATGCCTGCCCGGCGCGAAGAACTGACCAAACTGCAAAGCGCACAAAAAGTAGTGGGCACCAGTATTAAAATGAACAGGAGTTACCTTATTCCAAAACTCAATGCTTTTTACAATATCGGTTTTCAGGGTTTTGGTTTTCGCTTTAACAGCGATCAGTTTTATCAGTTAGGCGGACTGCAATTTAAATGGGACCTGTTCAAAGCAAACGATAATAAATACAAAGTACAGCAATCGCAAATAGAATTGGATGCGTTGAACACACAATACAAAGATGTAGAACAGCAATTGACCTTACAGGTACATACCACGGCTAATAATTATCGCTCGGCAGTACAAACCCTGCAAGCCAGGGTTGATGAAGTACAAAGCGCGCAGGAAACCTATCGCTTTGCCGAAAGACGCTACCGCGAAGGGCAGGCCTTGCAAATAGAATTGATAGATGCCCGCACACAGCTAACCAATGCCCAGTTGAATTATTCGCTGGCACAACTGGCCGTGTTGACCCGTGAGGCTGAACTGGAACGTGTAACAGCTAAATACAATTTCTGAACCCCTTACTAAAACTCTTGTTCATCAACAATAAAGTCTTTTTAAAATGAAACATCTACTCTTTCCTTTACTATTAGCAGCAGCCCCTGTTATAATAACCAGTTGCAATGGCCATTCACAAGCCGCCAGTACTATCGACGATGCTATTGCTGTAAAACAGCAACCCATTACCACCATGCAATATGCACCGGTGCTGAAGTACTCAGGTTCTATGGCTTCTACCGCCGAGGCACGGTTATCGTTCAAGATCGGTAGTATTATTTCAAGAATATATGTTAAGGAAGGCGATCATATAGTGAAAGGGCAATTGCTGGCCACCCTCGATCTTACCGAGATCAACGCCCAGGTACAACAGGCTTCGCAAAGTGTTGAAAAAGGCCAGCGCGATTTAACCCGTGCAAAGAACCTGTATAACGATACCGTAGCAACGCTTGAGCAGGTGCAGAATGCAGGGACCCAATTACAGGTTGCAGAAGAAGGACTGCGCATTGCCCGCTTTAATCAACAGTATGCACAAATACGCGCCACAGAAAGTGGTACTATTCTTAAAAAATTAATGAATGAAGGCGAAATGGCAAGTGCAGGTTCACCGGTATTTATGTTTAACGGTACAGCCGGCAACGATTGGGTTATACGCTTTGGCGTATCTGATAAAGACTGGGCAGTGTTAAAGAAAGGTGATAAAGCTTCGGTTGAAATAGATGCTTATCCTAATAAAACATTTGCCGGTATTATTACCGAAATAGCACAGGGCGCCGATGTGGCCAGTGGAACTTATGAAATAGAAGTAAAAGTATTACCCGCCGGGGCGCGTTTTGCGGCCGGACTGTTCGCCACCGTTCGGTTACAACCCGCGGGCCAACAAACAGTGACCATGGTGCCGGTAGAAGCGTTAACAGAAGCCAATGATAAAACCGGTTATATATATACTGTAAATGCCGATGGAAAAACAGTTACAAAAAACAAGGTCACAATAGCTTTTCTTGAAAATAATAAAGCCGCCATTATTAGCGGGCTCAATAACGTTCGTGAAGTAATAACCGAAGGCGTAGGTTACTTAACCGATAAATCAACCGTGAAAGTGATTAAATAACAAAACAATGAAAGGGAATACTACAATAAGTGAAGAGCTGTTGACCGTGCTATCGCAATGGTACCAACAAACAGTACAACGATATCAGTTCATCTTTTTATCTCCCGAGCATTAATAAAACTTGTTACAAATTCAAACCAGGCTGTTATGAAAATAACTGACTTCTCAGTAAAAAATTATCAGTTCACACTCATTGTATTTGTGATGCTGATAGCCATAGGGGTTAACTCGCTGTTGAACATGCCCCGGGGTGAAGACCCTG
Source organism: Niastella sp. OAS944 (assembly GCA_024809215.1). Classification (GTDB taxonomy): domain Bacteria; phylum Bacteroidota; class Bacteroidia; order Chitinophagales; family Chitinophagaceae; genus Niastella. Next base: position 367,051 of record JANUBW010000007.1, read on the forward strand.
ATTTTGCAGCGCCACAGTTTAGTGTGGTGGTGGTATACCCCGGTACCAGTCCGAAAGATATGGAAGAACTGGTGGTTGACCCCATTGAAAAAAGAATGAACGAGCTCGACGATATTAAGCGCGTTGTAAGCCGTATGGATGATGGCCTTGCTGTAGTGCGAATTGAGTTTAAATACGAAAGCGATCCCGATAAAAAGTACCAGGATGTGGTGCGCGAAATGGATGCGCTTAAAACAGAATTGCCGCAGGATATATTGGATGTAGATATTTTAAAGTTCAGCCCTACCGATGTAAATATTTTACAAATAGCGCTGCTGAGCGAAACTACCCCTTATAAAGACCTGGAAGAATGGAGCAAAAAGTTAAAAGAACGGCTTGAGAAAGTAAAGACCTTAAAGAACGTTGATAACTGGGCCTTTCCACAACAACAGGTACGGGTATCGCTGCAGTTGGAAAAACTGGCGCAGTATAATATTCCTTTAAACAAAGTACTGGGCGCCATTCAAAGCGAAAATGTAAATATACCCGGCGGTAGTATTGAAATGGGGGAGAAGAAGTTTAATATTAAAACCAGCGGTAATTATAAGAACCTCGATGAAATAAAAAATACCATCGTAAGCAATGCCAATGGAAAGCTGGTATATGTAAAAGATGTGGCCGATGTGAGTTTTAATTATGAAGAGCAAACTTATATAGGCAGGTTAAATGGAAAACGAGGTGTGTTTGTAACTGCCAGCCGTAAAATGGGCACCAACATTTTTGATGTAGAAAAAGAAATGAAGCCCATACTGGAGCAATTTAAAAAAGAGCTTCCTAAAAGTATTGCTTACGAACAAAGCTTTGATAATGCGCACAGTGTTCGTACCCGCCTGGGTGGTTTTACCCGCGACTTTGCTATTGCTATCTTTCTGGTGTTGTTAACCCTGTTGCCATTGGGTTTGCGCGCATCTATAGTAGTGATGGTATCTATACCCCTGTCGCTTGCCATTGGCTTGTTCCTGCTCGATATGTTTGGAATAACCATTAACCAGCTGAGCATAGTGGGTATGGTGGTGGCGTTAGGGCTGCTGGTTGATGATAGTATAGTGGTGGTTGAAAATATAGAACGTTATTTACGCATGGGCTATAGCCGGCGCGAGGCGGCCATGGAAGCCACCAAACAAATCGGTCTGGCGGTAATAGGTTGTACGGTCACGCTGATATTTGCCTTTTTACCACTGATGTTTTTGCCAGAAGGCGCGGGTGATTTTATTCGGAGCTTACCGGCTGCAGTGGTTACAACCGTACTGGCGTCCCTGTTTGTATCGCTCACTATTGTTCCGTTCCTTTCGAGCCGCATCTTAAGCAACCATGAAAATCCGGAAGGTAATTTCTTTTTACGCGGACTGAAGAAATTCATTGGCGGATCATATCGCCGGTTGTTGAATGTTGCTATTGCCCGTCCGGTTACTACATTACTGGTAGCACTGGCCATATTTGCGGGTTCGGTGGCCCTGGTGCCGGTAGTGGGTTTTAGTGTGTTCCCCGCATCGGAAAAACCTATGTTCCTCATAAATATTGAAACGCCATTGGGTACCAGTTTGCAGGCCACCAACCAGGTAGCGCAATACGTAGAGAAAGAGATCAGCAATATTCCCGACCTGAAGAACTACGCTACCAATGTGGGCCGTGGTAACCCGCGTATATATTATAATGTGATACCACAAAACGAAGTGAGCAATTATGCGCAGTTGTTTGTGCAGTTGAAAGAAACGCCGCCCAGGGAAAAGATAAAGCTGATAGATCAGTTACGTGCCAAATTCAGGAACTATCCCAATGCAAAAATTGAAGTAAAAGATTTTGAGCAGGGACCGCCGGTAGAAGCGCCCATAGCCATCAGGTTGTTTAGCGAAGACCTCGATACCTTGCGCAGTTTGGCCTTTAGGGTAGAGAATATTTTAAAGAAAACACCCGGCACTATTTATGTAAATAATGAGCTTACTACGCTGAAGACAGACCTTCGGGTAAAAGTAAATAAAGAAAAGGCGGGCTTATTAGGGGTACCTGTTCATGAAATAGATCGCACCATACGCATGTCGGTTACCGGCCTCAACATTGGAACTTTTAGAAAAGAGAATGGCGACGAGTACAATATTACGGTTACCATGCCGCGAACAGAACACCAAACCTTCGATGCCTTTAGTAAAGTATATGTAACCAGTGTAACCGGCGCTTCTATTCCATTGAACCAACTGGCCGATATTCGTTTTGAAACGTCGCCGGTTACAATAAAACACTACGAAAAGGATAGATATACGGTAACAACGGCATTTGTGCAAAGCGGTTATAATACCGGTAAGTTAACTGAGGGTATTTTAAAACAACTCGATACCATGCATTTCCCTGCCAACAGTCGTTATGTAGCTGCCGGTGAAGTAGAGGCCAGTCAGGAAAGTTTTGGCGGCCTGGGCACCATTGTGCTGATAACTATATTCGGTATATTGGGGACGCTGATATTAGAGTTTAAAACTTTCCGCGGAACGCTTATCGTACTTTCAGTAATTCCGCTTGGGATAATCGGCGCCGTATTGATGTTACTGGCAACTAGTAATACGTTTTCGTTTGTTGCGGTAATTGGGTTAATAGCGTTAATTGGGATTGAAGTAAAAAATTCTATTTTGCTGGTTGATTATACCGATCAGCTGCGAAAACAGGGCATGAGCCTCGATAAAGCAATACAGGAAGCTGGTGAAACACGCTTTGTGCCCATCATTTTAACCACTTTAACAGCTATCGGCGGATTGCTGCCACTTGTAATGGAGAACAATCCATTGTACTCTCCACTTGCCCTGGTTATTATTGGGGGACTTATTAGTAGTACCTTGCTGACGAGAATTGTGACGCCGGTGTTGTATAAGTTGTTGGCGCCTAAGATAGGTTGACAAGTTAACACGTTAACAGGTTGACAAGGATTTCTGTGCGGCGGGCTGAGTAATAGCTGGCAGATTGCTTTTCAAGCGATAAACCAGGTTAAAAGAAAACCCCTCCCCCTTCCGGGGGAGGGGCAGGGGGAGGGAGCCTGTTACTTTAAACCAAAAAATAAACAATAATAAAGGAACTTAATTCTATGAACATTCACACAATCTTTGGCGCCGGAGGCGCAGTTGCTGATCAGTTATTACCCATATTATTAAACAATAAAGAAAAAGTGCGGTTGGTATCGCGCACCGCAAAACAAATAGCAGGTGTTGAATCGGTAGCTGCCGATGCAACCGATTATAAGCAAACGCTGAATGCGATAAAAGGATCTTCGGTTGTGTACTTATTAATAGGCCTGCCCTACGACAGTCGAGTTTGGAAGGCGCAGTGGCCAGTGATAATGACCAATGTGATAAATGCCTGCAAAGAAACCGGCGCAAAACTTATCTTTTTCGATAACGTATATATGTACGGTAAAGTAAATGGCTGGATGACGGAAGAAACGCCCTTTAACCCATGCAGTGCAAAAGGCGAAATAAGAGCCGGTATTGCCAGTCAATTATTACAGGAAACAAAAAGCGGTAACCTTCAAGCGCTGATAGCGCGTAGCGCCGACTTCTACGGACCAATTGGTTTTAAAACAAGTGTACCTAACCTGCTGGTGATACAAAACCTGTTGAAAGGGAAAAAAAGTCAATGGCTTGGCAGTGCCGACCAGCCACATTCTATTACCTATGTTCCGGATGCAGCAAAGGCACTATACCTGTTGGCTAACCGCACCGATGCATTTGGGCAAACATGGCACCTGCCAACGGCAAGTGACCTTATAACCGGCCGGCAATTTGTGAAACAGGCTGCGGCTATTGTGCAAAAGCCCGATGGTGTATCGGTTATTCCTAACTGGATGCTGTCTATGGCAGGCCTGTTCGACCGCACCATGAAAGAGTTGAAAGAAATGAACTACCAGAACGAACATCCATACCTGTTCAGTTCCGAAAAATTCAATAAAGCGTTTGGGTTCACGCCAACTTCGTATGAGGAGGGGATAAAAGAAACGGTGGCCTGGGCGCTTGGAGAAGGAAGTAGGAAGTAGGAAGTAGGATGTACGATGTACGAAGTATGCAGTAAGAGTAAAGTAAACCGTTTATAATTATCGGACTATTCTTACTTCATACTTCTTACCTCTTACTTCAGCATTAGCTAACCATCGGATGCCGCTTATACTCCCGCGTTCTATCAAATAAATATCTGTAAGTAGTAAGTACGCGGCTTTGAAAGGTATCGCCGAGGCTGGCGGCAACATTCAGCATTTTAGGATTGAAATCGCCGATCCACTGCATTTCATATTCGGTATAGGGCGTTTGCCATTGAATTACTTTACCACTTTCAACGATCATATACGCATCTAGGCCCTTGCCCTGAAATTCGGGTACAATACCAAATACCAGACCCGTGCATTTTTTACAGGGCTTGGTCATTTTGATCCACAGGAATTTCAGTTTATGAAAAAGACTGAACTGCCCGTTCAGGTGTTTGAACCATTGGTTAAGGTCGGGCAGGTTAATGAACATGGCTATGGGTTGTTCATTATGATAGGTGAACCAAATGATACGGTCATCCATCACGGGCTTCATTTTTTTGAACATCAGCATCACCTGGTCTTTCTTCAATTCTTTTAAACCGCCATGGCCCGCCCAGGCTTTATTATATACATAGGCAAAGTCGGTGGCAAACTTCTCCAGCCTGTTCTTGTCTATGCGAATACATTTATAGCTGGGGTTGGTGGCATAAACAGCATGCCGTTCGTGCAGTTTATCGCTGAGCTTTTTCTTGGGATTAATGCCCAGGCAGATCTGGTTAAAGAAAGTGCGGAACCCATACGTTTCAAAAAGTTGGCGATAGTAGGGCGGGTTATAGTTCATGCAGTACAGCGGTTCCTGAAAGCCTTCGGTTACCAGTCCCCACCAGCGATCGCGTTCTCCAAAATTAATAGGACCATCCATGGCTTCAACGCCGCGTTGTATAAGCCAGTGTTTGGCAACATCGAAAAGCATATCGGCGGCTGACTGATCTTTAATACAGTCGAAGAAACCAATACCGCCAACGGGAAATTCATCGCCTTTGTTCTTATATTTTTTATTGGTAAAGGCGGCAATACGGCCTATGAGGTTTCCTTCGGAGTTATATAATACCCAACGTGTACATTCGCCAAAGCGGAAGGTCTTATTCTTTTCGGCACTGAACACTTCTTCTACATCTTTATCGAGGGGACGAATGTAGTTTGGGTTCGACCGGTTTAATTCAACATTGGCCCTGATGAAATCTTTGGCCAATACAGGTGTGGTAACTTCAGTTAATTGCATGTTCGGATATAAGGATGCCGCGTACTCCATATTCAAAGTACAAATAAAACGAAAAAGCATTAGAAATTGGTTCCCAGCATCCTGTTGCCTTAAACATATTAATAATACTATGTCGGGTTATATTATATAAAAGTGTAACTTATGCCTGTTGTCCGTAAACCAGTGACCGGGATTTGGAATGCAATACCTCAAAACCGGTTTTTGCCACGTCTGGCCGTAGTTTCGAAAAAATCTATTGCTATTAAATTGCAAAAATTTCCGCTGTTCACTTACCTTTGCAGCCGAAATTAAAAATTTTGATTGAGAGCGCTGTTAAAGCGTTGTAAATCAAAACCCTAATTAAAACGCTCACGCTAAATCAAACTATTATATGCCAAATGTTGGTAAGATCAAGCAGATCATCGGTGCTGTAGTAGACGTGCAGTTTGAAGGAAAGCTCCCCGAAATCTACAATGCGCTTGAATTAAAGCGCCCAAATGGTGAAGTGCTGGTAATGGAAGCACAGCAACACCTGGGTGAAGACAGCGTTCGTTGTATCGCCATGGACGGTACCGAAGGTCTGGTACGGGGAATGGTTGTAACAGATACCGGTGCTGCGATTGCTATGCCAACCGGCGAAGCTATCAAAGGTCGTTTGTTCAATGTAACCGGCGATCCTATCGATGGATTACCCGCTGTACCTAAAACGAATGGTCGTCCCATTCACAGTAAGCCACCTGCTTTTGAAAACCTGAGCACTGCTACTGAAGTATTGTTCACTGGTATTAAAGTAATTGACCTTATTGAGCCTTATGCAAAAGGTGGTAAGATCGGTTTGTTTGGTGGTGCGGGTGTAGGTAAAACCGTATTGATCCAGGAACTTATTAATAACATCGCGAAAGCTTACTCTGGTTTATCAGTGTTTGCCGGTGTGGGTGAAAGAACCCGTGAAGGTAATGACCTGATGCGTGAGATGATTGAAGCCGGTATCATGAAATACGGTGAAGAGTTCATCCACAGCATGGAAAAAGGTGGCTGGGACCTGAGCAAAGTGAACATGAAAGAACTGGCTGATTCAAAAGCTACCTTCGTATTCGGACAGATGAACGAGCCCCCAGGCGCCCGCGCCCGTGTGGCACTGAGCGGTTTAACTATCGCTGAGTACTACCGCGATGGTGACGGACAAGGTAAAGGCCGCGACATCCTGTTCTTCGTAGATAATATCTTCCGTTTCACCCAGGCTGGTTCTGAAGTATCGGCGTTATTGGGTCGTATGCCTTCAGCGGTAGGTTACCAACCAACCCTGGCTACAGAAATGGGTCTCATGCAAGAGCGTATCACATCTACTAAAAACGGTTCAATCACTTCAGTACAGGCGGTTTACGTACCTGCGGATGACTTAACTGACCCCGCTCCGGCTACTACCTTCGCCCACCTGGATGCTACTACCGTATTAAGCCGTAAGATCGCTGACTTAGGTATCTATCCTGCGGTTGACCCGTTGGATTCTACCAGCCGTATCCTTACAGCAGCTATCGTTGGTGATGCTCACTATAACACTGCTAACCGTGTTAAATTGATCCTCCAACGTTACAAAGAGTTACAGGATATCATCGCCATCCTCGGTATGGATGAGTTGAGTGAAGAAGATAAACAAACTGTATTCCGCGCCCGTAAAGTACAACGCTTCCTGTCACAACCTTTCCACGTGGCTGAGCAGTTTACCGGTTTGAAAGGAGTACTGGTTCCCATCGAAGAAACTATCCGTGGTTTTAACATGATCATGGATGGTGAAGTAGATGAGTATCCTGAAGCAGCTTTCAACCTGGTTGGTACCATTGATGATGCCATCGAAAAAGGTAAAAAGCTGTTGGCTCAGGCACAAGGATAAAATACCAATTAGCTAATTAGCTAATGTGCTAATTAGCTAGTCGAAACCCGGCACATTAGCACATTATCAAATAAGCACATTATGAATTTAGAGATTTTAACTCCGGAAAAGAAGCTGTTTAGTGGTGAGGTGTTTGGCGTTCAACTGCCAGGTATAACCGGTTTGTTTGAAGTGCTTGACAAACACGCTCCACTGGTAAGTGCGCTGAAATCAGGTAGAGTAAAAGTGTTGAAAGATAAAAGCAATCACCTCGCTTTTTACGAAATTCAGGGTGGTTTTGTAGAAGTGCTGAACGATAAAACTACCGTGCTGGTAGAAGGCGCTACCGTTGTTGGCTAGTCTTCAAAAGAATACTTTCAGCTAGATCAATTATATATCTCCCGGCTTAGGTCGGGAGATTTTTTTTGCCTATACCCGAACTATATTGTATGCCCGCTTATTTCCGGTTTCTGTCGGCGGCCCTCATTTTTAAGCATACAAAAAGACAGCTATCTCGCATAATCATGCATAATATGTTGTTAATGAGCTGGTTGTGACTTTGTTTTTATATGGCTAATACTGTTTTGTCGTACATTCATTAGCGTTAACAATTACCATTTATCGTTAAAATTTATGTATGAAAAAATGTACACTCTTTTTCATGGCCATATTCTTTTTGGCCAGTGCTTATGCCAGTAATGAACACCTAGTAGCGGTTTCCACCAGTGGAACTACTCAAGGGCCTATTGTTATGCTTAACCCGTGCACTAATATTCCCTTTCAGGTAACTTATTCAATTCCCAGCGGCTTTAATGCCGTGTCACGATTTGACTGGTATATAAATAATGTTTTTTATACTTCAACTACCAGTACGACCGGAGGCTACGGAGCTACAACTATACCGCTCAACGCCCCAACTGCCAGGGTTGTTTGTAAGGTGGTGTATGCAAACGGCAGCACACTTTCTGCTCCTGCTGCTTCAAATGAAGTGATTCTTGAAGCGAAGTTGAATCCTTATACATTAAGTGGCCCTTCTGTTGTAGATCTGGGAAATCAAACGGTCACTTACACACTGAATAAACATACGGGCAATGACTATTACGTGTTGAATTCTGGTTCTTTTACCATAAACTGGGAGTTTCCTAGTGGCTGGTCATTAATTAGCACCAATGGGGGGACTGCCACTTTCCTAACCGATAATTATAGTGGGGGTGTAGTAAAAGCTGTTATTACTATAACCGGTTGTGGATATCAGGAGGCGTGTACACTGATAAATCCGACAGTAAGCAGAAATTACCCGCCAGTTAGCTTTACCGATCCTTATGGAGGAAACGTTTGCTATAGCAATCCTACCGGAACATTTGCAATTAATCCCCAACCGGCGGCAGTTAGTTATACTTATACTATTCATCCATCCTATGGATCAGATATAAGTGGAGCTACATTTGCTGGCAGCGGTACACAAACGCTTACTACCACCGATGCTTCTGCTACTATCAATTTTAATACATCTTCTAATTTGGTTATTGACCTTGGAGTTAAGGCCAATTATGGAAATGGCGTTTCGGGGCCAGAAACAAAAAAGACGATAGGATTTTTGGTCCCGCTTGAGTGGCCTTCACAGAATATTTCGGTTGAATACCATTTGGGCGGCAGTGGATATCCTTGTAGTGGTTGGATTCAGGTAGAGGCGCCCTGGGTGTCAGGTGCTACCTATTACTATTACCTGGATGGCTTTATGGTAGACCAGGGCCAAGGTATGAATATTACTGGTTTTGGATACAACGGGGAAAGCGTATTGTCTGTTGTTGCATGGAACTCTTGTTCCTCTGCAGGTACCATTTACAAGGACCTAAGTTGTAGTGGTGGGATGGCAATGGTAAAAGCCAGCGATGCCAGCATTAGCCTGTACCCTAACCCTGCCATAAATGATGTTACCCTAACTGTGAAAGAATCTGGTAACAGTTCAACTGCTAAAGCGGGCAAAGGGTTGAAAGAAATCAAAGAGGTTAAACTGTTAGATAAATTCGGCGCGGTGAAGAAAATAACCAAATACCCAGCCGGTACAAAGAATGTGAGATTATCATTAGGAACTTTACCATCTGATATATATGTTCTTGAAATTTCCGATGGCGTTAATAAAGTAATTAAACGCGTGTCGAAAAGTAAATAGCAAAGGTGTAACATAATGCCTTAACAAAAAAAGATCTCCCACCCTGGGAGATCTTTGCTTAATATAACTGTAAATCAGGCTGTGTATTATGAATGACGGCTAAGGGCTTGTTTGCCTAGCCAAATATCATATAGCAAATCAGATTTATCGGCGCCGGGTTCAAGCTGTACTTCAGCAGGTATAACCGTTTGGCTGTTCTTTTGTGTGTGCCAGGTAATACCGGCTGCAGCCAGAAAATGATCGGCGTTTGCATTAGTGGTTAATCTCGATGCCTCATACAATGGCAATGCCCGATGACCAACCAGCGACAGATCTCCCCGCCAAACATTCAGCAATTGCGGCAGCTCATCGAGGCTGGTTTTGCGCAGGAACATTCCGAATTTACTTACCGGTGCGCCATTCTTCTTTTTTGCAGCATCCTGTATAAGCGTGTTGAACTTATACAAGTTGAATATACGGTAACCGCGTCCGGTGCGAAGTGTAGTGAACAATACAGGTCCGCCGGTATTGTATTTAACCGCCAGCGCTATTAACAGCATAACAGGCCCAAGTGTTAGCAACAGGGTAGAGGAGATGGCTACATCGAGCCCTCTTTTTAGCAATGCCCTAACAGTGGGGTAGGTGCGAAAAGCTGTTTCTACCTTGCAGGCTTCGGGTTGTTGCAGGTGCTTTTGTTTCATCTTCTTAAGGAAGCTCACTTTGCGCTGCAGATTGTTGGCCGAAAATTCATTCAGTACAATTAGATCATCGATAAACTCATATCTTTTAAAGCGCTCCAGTTCCTCTTGCGGCAGTCCGCTTACCTCAACGATAAATGGAACGTCGGCCATTATTTTATGCGCATATATGAATTTATGAAGTTCTACCAGGTGTTCGGTACCCTGGGTAGCTTCTGCAATGATCATATCGGGGATGGTAATGGCATCCTGCTTTTTCAATAAACGCTTTAGAGCAAATAATGCATCGCCGGTTGAAATGCTGGTATAGCCAAACTCAAATGCGTTTGTAAGTTTTGCTGAGTTATGGGCCTGGATGCCTATATAAAAGAACTGCAGCTTTGTAATATCAGTTGGCTCATTTTCCGCTACAGGCAAACTATAACGTTTGTATGTATCAAGGATCTTTTTCGTAGGTAGAATTGCTAAATCCATAGAAGACAATTTAATTGATCAATTCCGGCAAAGCCGGTTTTCCCTTAGTTCACCTTCGAAACCGGTACAACCCTGCTCATTATCTTTTGAACTGTTTCGTTTAATTCAAGCGGATTAAATGGCTTCTTATAAAAATCTGAAACTCCATATTTCAGACATTTTGCAGCGATAACATCTTTATCGAGCGACGACAATACCACCATGGGTATATCGCGGTAAATAGCGCTCGATGAAAACTCTTCGATCAGTTCCCAGTCCTGCATATCGGGTAACTGTGGGTCTACAATGATTAGGTCGGGCAGGTTCTTTTTTGCTAACCAGAACATGGCTGAACAGGCATCGGGGGCAGTAACAACCTGATAGTCTTTTCCCAGTACCGTATGTAGTAAAAACCTGATCGCTTTACTGTCGTCAATAGCCAGAATACATCTCTTCATTTCCGTACATTAAGTGCTGAAAACATTTTATCGTTTTCCGATAAGACACAAGGATGCGTTCGGTTCGCACAGGCATTGGAATATTACTTCCGGAACAGACCATTGGCTGTTGGGAATGATATCACAAATTGGTACAAAACGGCTTTACAGGATTGTTAGATTAACTTTCTATAAGTGTTAACCAGTTGGGGGGATTTTCCAGGGATTTGTGGTTGTTGGTAAGCTCGTAAATCTTCGGTCTTCAATGGATAGGCACAATAAAAGTAATAACAAAAGCTAATAATTGCAATACCCGCCAGCACGTAGGAAAAAAATATATATAAATGCTTAGTTATAAGGCGTTCGCTAAGTGCTGATTATGTAACAGTTTGATTATTAGCAGTATTTATCCACATAGACTGCTATGTCGTATCTTACTGATTAATAGTTGAATAGTTACCCCGGTATTAGTAACATCTTAACACCAAGTAAGTTCGCTTGCTTGTATTTTCGTCAATGTGCTAATTTGCATATTAATTTAAGATCGTATGAAAAAATATTTACTGACCACCTGTTTGTTAGCCATGTTTTCTGTTGTAGCTGTTGCCCAGGACGAGCAGGAACCTGAGAGCAAGGGCTTTGATAAAAATAAACTGTTCTTTGGCGGTAATTTTGGTTTGGGCTTTGGGAATGTGTCAACGCTTGTAAATGTATCGCCGCAGATAGGCTACCGCTTCAATCGTTATTTGGCTGCCGGCGCCGGTATTAATTTTATTTACAGCAGCAATAAGTACGAGTGGTTAGATTATAAAGAACAATATGGCGTAGCCGGGTTGAATATCTTTGGCCGGGTGTATCCTATTGAATATATCTTTTTTCAATTACAGCCAGAGGCGAATTATACCTGGGGTAAACAAAAATCATTAAGCTCAGATGCTGAGTATACGCTCGACAGTAAAGTAGTTCCTTCTTTAATAGGCGGAGTTGGTGCTGCCATCCCGGCGGGCAGGGGATATTTTATCGTAAGCGCTAATTACGATCTGTTGCAAAATGAGCGCAGCCCTTATGGCAGCCGTGCATTTTTCAACTTTGGTTATAATATTGGATTCTAAGCATAATGTGCTGATATACTAATGTGCCAATATGCTAACATCCTTCAATAGATCATTAATAAACAGGATTAGCATATTAGCACATTAGCAAATTAGCCTATTAGGTTACCCGATCTTATTAAATATCTCTACCGGCGTTTCACAAAAAATGATTCTTTCTTCTATCGCCTCATAAAGAAAATCTTCTTTTTTCATGTGATGCATATGCAGCCGAAGGTGATTATAGAAACCTTCGCTATTTAACATGTATATTTTCTTGTCGTGGATCTTTAGTTGATTCCAGGTAAGCATTTCAAACAACTCGTCGAGGGTACCAAAACCGCCAGGCATTACAATGGCCGCATCGCACATTTCATACATCATCTTTTTTCGCGTATGCATATCTGGCACAACAAACAGTTCGGTAAGCCCTTCATGCTGAGCTTCCCATTCTATTAATATTTTAGGAATTACGCCCATTACCTTGCCGCCATTGGCCAGCACCGAATCGGCAATGGCGCCCATTAAACCTTTATTACCGCCACCATATACCATGCGCAGGTTCAACATGGCAATCAGCTTGCCGAGTTCTGTTGCATGCTTCATATACAAAGGATTCCGTCCGGTCTTTGAACCGCAAAAAACTGCTACCGATTCTATCTTCATGCTCGCTGTTTTTAATAGGGACAAATATTGTTAAAAAAATGTCCGTTGGGCTCTAAGATAAATGGATTATCAGCAATAGTAAAACACAATTTTGTTACCTTCAGACCCTAGGTTTGAATGGATGAGCGCTTTGAGGTTTAGTGCATTATGCCTGTTTAAAAAGGCAAATGGGTAATAACGAACAGCGCAAACTATCTCCTGGTCAGGCTTTTAGGCTTTTGAACTTATCCGACTTTATTGAACCGTTTAATCAACGTTAATTATGTCTGCATCCCTGTTATTCTCTTTTGTGATCGGGTATTTCGTGTTGTTGCTGGTTGTTGCGTACTTCACTTCCCGTAATTCAAACAACGATTCGTTTTTTATTGGTAACCGCAACTCAAACTGGATGCTGGTGGCATTTGGTATGGTGGGCACATCGCTGAGTGGGGTAACCTTTGTTTCGGTGCCAGGTACGGTGGGCGATTACGCCGGCAGCTTACATAATGGGTTCGCATACTTTCAGGTAGTGATCGGCTATTTTTTTGGTTACCTGGTGGTGGCCTTTGTATTGTTACCGCTGTATTATAAAATGAACCTTACTTCTATTTACAATTACCTGCAAAAGCGGTTCGGCACCATTGCTTATAAAACAGGCGCGTTGTTCTTTATTATCTCCCGTACAGTTGGCGCCACAGCCCGTTTGTACCTGGTGATATTTGTTCTGCAGGAATTTATTTTGAAAAGCTTTGGAGTGCCATTTGTTGTAACAGCCCTCATTATTTTATTAATGATCCTGCTGTATACTTTCGAAGGCGGGGTTAAGACCATTGTATATACCGACACATTGCAAACTTCTTTAATGCTGGTGGGGCTTGTAGTATCAGTTGTTTATATTTTAAATAACCTGAACCTGTCGGTAGGCGATGCCATGCGAACATTGACCGACCAGGGCTATACAAATATCTTTAACACCGATCCCAAAAGCGGCGGGTTCTTTCTAAAACAAATAATAGGAGGCATGTTCATCACCATTTCCATGTTTGGCCTCGATCAGGAAATGATGCAGAAGAATATTAGTGTAAAGACCTTAAAAGATTCGCAGAAGAATATGATAACCTTTAACCTGGTAAGCGCCGGTGTTAACTTTTTATTCCTGCTGCTGGGTGGTTTGTTATACCTATATGCATTGAACCATGGGGCTGAATATGCGCAGGCTGCGGGTGGAAAAATGCAATTGTTGAGCGGCGATAAGAATATTATGGGCGATGAGCTGTTTCCTACCATGGCTTTACAATTTATGCCCCAGGCCATATCTATCATATTTATCATTGCCCTTATTAGTGCCTTATTTCCCAGTGCCGATGGTGCATTGACCGCGTTGACCTCTTCTTTTTGTATAGATATACTGGGTTTAAAACGACGCGATGACCTGAATGAAAAGCAACAGAAAAAGATCAGGTTAACGGTTCACCTCTCGTTTACGGTTATATTTCTTGCCTGTATTATGATATTTTACCGCATAGGCGACCGGAGTATTATAGATAAAATACTTAAGCTGGCCGGGTATACTTACGGGCCGTTGCTGGGGCTTTTCGCGTTTGGTATCCTCAGCAAAAGAGCATTGCCATCGACCCTGATGATCACTTTTATTTGTTTGGCTGCACCTGTTATATGTTATTTTCTGAGTCAAAACTCAGAAAAATGGTTCGGCGGCTACCAGATAGGTATTGAGCTGCTTATCATAAACGGCTTACTAACGTACCTTGGTTTACTAAGTATCTCAAAAAAAGCAGAGCTGGCGCAATAACGATAAAGAGATATTAATTAATAAGTGTGGCACACCTCGAAAGTGTGCCACACTTATTGTATGGTGTTGCAGAAAAATTTTCATTCCAGCTATGTACTCATAGGATCAAAAAAATAAACGGCTCATAAACTAAAACTTTATTTCGCCCGTTTAATAGCTACCAACGCAATTACCGTTGTACAGTAAACGAAGAAGATGTTCTTAATACAATCTGCGAGCACCCTGAGTAAGTGATAGCAATTACCACTAAAGATATTTACGATAGCTGGAGTGTTTAGTCTGAGGTCGGGAGGCCATTTTTTGAAGGTGAATGGATTTCTGACTCCCGACCGAGGGCTAAGCAAGAATAATGTGATAATGAGATAATGTGCTAATGTGATAATGGAATACAGCACCAGGCCATCAACTTTTCAACTACCTAGTCAACTCGTTAACCTGTTAACTCGTCAACCAGTTAACCTATTTTTGCCAAAATTTAAACATTTTGGATATAGTCAATCCACTGGCAGAAGCATACGCAAACCACTTCACTTCACCCGATGATGCTCTTTTGGCTGAGATTGCGGCTTCCACAGCAGCTACCCATGCCCATGCGCATATGTTAAGTGGTCATGTGCAGGGGAAGTTCCTGGAAATGATCAGCTGCCTGGTTCAGCCCCGGCGGATCCTTGAAATAGGAACTTTTACCGGTTATAGCGCCCTTTGCCTTGCTAAGGGGTTGTTAAAAGATGGAAAAATACATACAATTGAGGTGCGGGATCAGGATGCTTCTGTAGCGCAGGCAAATTTCAATAGGTCAATTGACGCAGGAAAGATAATTTTGCATGTAGGGGACGCGTTAAGCATTATCCCCGGGTTAAACGAAACCTGGGATATTGTATTTATTGACGCAGATAAGGTAAATTATACCCATTATTACCAGTTGGTATTGCCAATGGTGCGGCCTGGCGGTCTGATTATAGCTGATAATGTGCTTTTTCACGGTCAGGTGCTGCAAGAGCCGGTTTCCGGCAAAAATGCCAAAGCCATCCAGGCGTTTAACGAATATGTTTTACAGGATGCCAGCGTTGAGAAAGTATTGCTGACCGTCAGGGACGGATTACTAATGATTAGAAAAAAATAAAAGGGATGCCGTTTAAACGTTTACTGGTTGTAATATCCATTTTCGCAGCGACAGGCCTTCAGGCCCAGCGCAACAGCGACGTTATTGATTACATAAATGCCTATAAAGAAATTGCCATTCGCGAAATGCAGCGCAGTGGTATTCCTGCTTCTATAACCCTGGCCCAGGGTATTCATGAAAGTATGGCCGGCAAAAGTGAGCTGTGCGCCAAATCGAATAACCATTTTGGTATTAAATGCCGGGCCGAATGGAAAGGTGAGAAAGTGTATCACGATGACGATGCCCGTGGCGAATGTTTCAGAAGTTATAAAAAAGCAGAAGAGTCGTATGTAGACCATTCCGATTTTTTAAAGAACGGCACCCGCTATGCCTTTCTGTTCAGCTATGACGCTACCGATTACAGTCAGTGGGCATATGGATTAAAAAAAGCCGGGTATGCTACCAATCCCAAATATCCGCAGATCCTCATCAAATACATTGAAGATTACAACCTGCAACAATACACGCTCATTGCCATGGGTAAATTATCACCTAATGATGAAGTATTGGTAGGTGGCGGCAAACCGGTAAATATCACTAATGGCGTGGCTATTCAGGAAATAAAACTGCCGCCTGCAGCAAAACCGGTTGTTGAATATCCCATCGGACAATTTCAGATCAACAGGACCAAAGTAATATTCGTAAAAGCCGGCGCTTCAATGCTGGGTATTGCCAAGCAGTATGATGTATCGCTGAAGCATCTTCTCGACTTCAATGAACTTACCCAGGATGATGAAGATGTATTATCGCGCGACCAGCTCATTTACCTGCAACGCAAACGCAAATCGGGCGAGAATGAATTTCATGAAGTAAGAATTGGCGAAAACCTGTACGATATCAGTCAAAGCGAAGGCATTCGCCTGGAAACGCTTATAAGTAATAATCATTTGCAGAACCAGGGTGAACCTGCTCCCGGCGAAAAATTATACCTGCAGGGAAAAGCGCCCGCAAGACCTAAGCTGGCAAGAGACGTGGTTATAACCGAAGCGCCTAAAACGCCGGTTGTAGCCATCGATCAAATCACTACAACCAATTCATCGGCCGTTACTGCCAGCCTGCATATTGTACAGGAAAAAGAAACTTTGTATAGTATTGCGAAAAAATATAGTATTACAGTTGAACAACTCAAAGAGTGGAATAAACTGACTGGTGATGCCCTGAAGATGGGACAGGAACTGGTTATTTACAAAAACTAGCTTATGGGTGAAATTCGCGTACATGACAAACAGTTTGAACCATACCTCAATGCCTCAATGATTGCCGGCCGTATTAAAGAGATAGCCGGTAAGCTGAATAAAGACTATGCTGACAAAAAGCCTTTGTTCATCGCTATCTTGAATGGCTCATTCATGTTTGCATCGGATCTGTTTAAGGAGCTTGCCATAGATGCAGAGATCTGTTTTATAAAACTGGCTTCTTACAAAGGCACCAAATCAACCGGACATGTATTAACGGCTATTGGTCTTGATATGGACCTGTTTGGCCGCGATGTGGTAATTGTAGAAGATATTGTTGATACCGGTAAAACGCTCAGTGAATTTTTACCTCAGTTAAAGCACCAGCAACCTGCCTCATTAAAGATTGTAGCGCTGCTGCACAAGCCCGAAGCAACGGTATTTCCCATTACCATCGATTACCTTGGATTTTCTATCCCTAACAAATTTGTTGTTGGGTACGGCCTTGATTATGATGGTTTAGGGCGAAATATTCCGGAGATTTTTAAGTTGATAGAGTAGGAGTTGATTAGTTTATAAGTTATTACGGTAATCTGTCAATAAAGTTGACACGTTGACCGTTTAACCTATTATGGTTAACTTTCATCAACATACTTGAAAACTGCTGTTGCCATATTAACCTCATTCCTGATTGTAGTGACTGCCCATTCGCAGTATTATCTGCGTGGTGAGATCAGGGACGAAAAGCATAATTTATTGTCGAATGCACGCATTTTGCTTCATTCAACAGGGTATGTTTATTCCTCAGGCAGCAGCGGTTCCTTTGGTATTATGACCAAACAGCTGATTGATTCCATCACTATTTCCCTCGATGGCTACCAGGCCCTCTCCATAAAGCTTGAAACCGCCAGGTATCATTCTCTTGTATTAAAAACACTATTAACGTCGGCCAACCTGCAAAAGAACCGGCTTTTATCATTTACCAGGAACTTAAAACCAGGCGAACGGCGTAACTGGACGGTTGGAACGGAAACCTATAATTCCCTGCTGGAAAATGATTTTGTACAGGCCGATAAATATCCTGAAACCGGGTTTGCCATCAATACCGATAAAGCATCGTACAGTAATGTGCGTCGTTTTTTGAATATGAACACCACAGTACCGCCCGATGCGGTGCGCACCGAAGAACTGTTGAACTATTTCAGTTTAAAATACCTTGCCCCTCCCCGTGATAGTGTATTTGGATTTCAATCATATGTTTCTGACTGCCCCTGGAATAAAACAAACCAACTGCTTGCCCTTCATGTTTCGGCCCGTAAGCTCGACCCCGAAAAGATACCACCCAGCAACCTGGTGTTCCTGGTTGATGTATCGGGTTCAATGGATATGCCCAACCGGTTGCCTTTGCTGAAATCGGCTTTTACTTTACTGGTAAATAACCTGCGCGATAAGGATACCATTTCAATTGTAGTGTATGGCAGCACGATAGGTGTATGGCTGCAGCCAACATCGGGCAAAGAAAAAGAAAAGATCCGCAAGTCGATAGAAGAAATGTATCCCGGTGGCTCAACACCTGGCGAATCGGGTATCAGAATGGCTTATAACCTAGCCAAAAGCCAGTTCATAAAGGGCGGCAATAACCGCGTAATTCTGGCAACGGATGGCGATTTTAATGTGGGCCAAACCAGCGACGATGAGTTGGAAAAGCTAATTACCCTGCATCAGCAATCGGGTATCTATTTAACGTGTTTGGGTGTGGGCATGGGTAATTATAAAGACTCGAAGCTGGAGGTGCTGGCTAAAAAGGGGAATGGCAATTTTGCGTACCTCGATAATGAACGCGAAGCAGAGAAAGTGTTGGTAAAAGAACTCACCCAAACACTGTACAGCGTAGCCGATAATGCATTTTTGAATATTGAGTTTAATGCCGACCTGGTAAAGAATTACCGGCTCATTGGGTTCGATAATAAATGGAAAGCGCTGGTTGATTCGGTGAGTGAGTTAGATGGGGGCGAAGTAGGATCGGGCCATTCGGTGATAGCGCTTTTTGAAATAGACCCGGTGTTTGCTGATGGGCAGCCGGGCCATAAAGGCAACCTGGCTAAAGTGAATGTGCGATACGAACTGCCTAATGATACATTACAACGATTCACTACTTATAAGGTGCCTTATAACGTAACCCCATTTGCTACTTTGCCCGCCACCTACCGGTTTGCCTCATCCGTGGCCATGTTTGGTGCGCTGTTGAAGGATTCAAAATATGCCCGTATTTATGGTTGGAGTGAAGTAATAAAACTTGCGGCTGAATCGGCCGACCCGCAAGATGCTGTTCAGCAGGAGTTCATTACTAATATTGAGAAGGCGAAGAAGATATATAGCAAGATGAGGAAGAAAAGGAAAACAAGTTAGGATATGCTGGCAGGAAGTATTGTGCTATTAAGAAACAAATAAGCTAATGTGGTAATGTGCTAATATGCTATTAAAAAAATGTGCTAATAGATTTTAATCCATTAGCACATCAGCATATTATCTAATTAACTAAACATTTCTCTCACCTTATCAAAAAAGCTTTTATCGCTCTTTTCAGGTTGTGGTTTGAAGTTGGGCGAACCGTTCATTTTCTCCAGTTGTGATTTTTCTTCGGCCGATAAATTCTGCGGTGTCCATACATTCACATAGATCAGCTGATCGCCTTTTTCATACGAGTTAACGCCAGGGAAACCTTTGCCTTTCAGACGGAATATTTTTCCGCTTTGTGTGCCGGCTGGTATTTTTATCTTGGCGCGTCCATCAATGGTAGGTACTTCAACCGAAGTGCCAAAGCAGGCATCAGGGAAAGTAATGTGCAGTTCGTACGCCACATTCAATCCATCGCGATGTAATTCTTTATGCTGTTCTTCTTCAATTAAAACAATAAGATCGCCGGGAGGGCCGCCACGTTCACCAGCATTACCCCTACCGCCCAGGCTTAATTGCATGCCTTCCTGAACGCCGGCCGGAATATCGAGGGTAACGGTTTCTTCGCCATATACACGTCCTTCACCTTTACAACTACCGCATTTAGCAGTGATGGTTGTTCCTTCACCATTACATGTGGGGCAGGTGCTAACTGTTTGCATTTGGCCAAGGAAGGTGTTAGAAACACGACGCACCTGGCCGGTACCGCCGCAGGTACTACAGGTTTGTACGCTGCCTTTATCTTTAGCGCCGCTGCCATGACAGGTATTACAGGGCACATGTTTTTTTACTTTTACCTGTTTGGTAACGCCCTTGGCTATTTCCTCGTAGGTAAGTTTTATTTTAATTCTCAGGTTGCTGCCGCGTACGCCACGCATCCGTTGACCACCTCTTCTGCCGCCGCCACCGCCAAAAAAGCTTCCGAAAATATCATCCCCGAAGATATCGCCAAACTGGCTAAAGATATCTTCCATGTTGCCGCTACCGCCACCAAAGCCACGGCCATTGCCTTGTACGCCGGCATGACCAAAGCGATCGTATTGAGCCCGCTTGTCGGCATCGCTCAACACTTCATATGCTTCAGCAGCTTCTTTGAATTTTTCTTCAGCTGCTTTATCACCAGGGTTACGGTCGGGGTGAAATTGCATCGCTACCTTACGATAGGCCTTTTTGATCTCATCCTGCGAAGCACCTTTTTGAACCCCCAGTATTTCGTAGTAATCTCGTTTCGTGGACATATAAAACTAATGTGATAATTTGATAATGTGCTAATGTGATAATTCAATTCGATAATTCGAAAATGTGTTAATTAGTATGTGTATTGAAGGCCGCGCTACGGCATTATCACATTAGCTAATTATCACATTAGCAAATTATTTTCCTACTACCACTTTGGCAAACCTGATGATCTTGTCGTTCATGTAATATCCTTTCTGCACTTCATCGATAACCTTGCCTTTCATCGCTTCTGTAGGGGCTGGTATTTCGGTGATCGCTTCATGCTGATCGGGGTTGAAATCGGTACCTATGGTTTGCATTGGCTTTACGCCTTTGCTTTGCAGGGTACTTTTCAGCTTGTTAAATACCAGTTGAATGCCTTCTTTCAAAGGACCGTCTTCACTGCTTTGTAATTGTTTTTCGGCCCTGTCGCAATCATCAAGCACATCCAGCAAAGAGGTGATCACTTCTTTACCTGCGGTTTGTATCATCTCTATTCTTTCTTTGGCGGTGCGTCGTCTGAAATTATCAAATTCAGCCACCTGCCGCAGGTATTTATCTTTCAGCTCTGCAATTTCGGCTTTCAGCTTTTCAACTTCGTCTTCATTAGCAACCGGTTCGTTAAGATGAGAAGTACCACTGATACTTTCATCGGTATTAATATCCATTCCAGCATTGGTACCGTTTTCACGGTTCACGGTGTTTTTTTCATTATCTGCCATAACTAGTGCTTACTGTTTTTACACGTTCAAAAACTGCAATATTGACGGTCAAAACCGCTTCCAGGATGGCCCGGAACCGGAGTTTTTATGCCTTTTATTAGTTACCTATACCTGACAATTATTTTGCCAGTGCCCCATGGAAAGCCAAAATGTCTTATTTACAGCCATTTGCCGGCGAAAAAGACACCTTTTTGGCGCTCCTGAAAGAAGGGCAGAACCCTCCAAAAGGTGTGCAAATATAAGAAACCAGGGCAAAGCCCTGGAAATTCCAAATTTCAAACCCCAAGTTCCAAATGAAATCTAAAATTTAAGACCCCCGAAATCAAAGAAATTCCAAATTTGAAACCCCGGGGTTTCTGGATGTAAGGATTTGATGCTTTGAATTTATTTTGGAACTTGGATTTTGGAATTTGGCATTTATTATTTGGAATTTGGTACTTGGTTCTTGGAGCTTGTACTTCCAATTATTTACCCATTACTACCTACATTTTAACCAATTGCAGCTTTTACAACCGGCTCCCACCTCTAAATAATTAATTTAGTTCGTCATTTTTTGAAATAATAAAAAGTTTACAGATATCCGTTACGTTATGTGCTTTTTTCAAACCAGGTTAATATACAGCAGATAAGATATATAAAAAAATAACGTGAGTTAATGGGACTAACGGTATTTGAAAAACGTTGATTTTTATTTCAGCTAAAGACGATTATTCGCTTAATTTAGTAATAACGATTTCACAACCAAACGTTTCATTAAAAACAACGACTATGCCCTCAAAGCTAACTGTTAGGTTGTGGCTGGCCATTCTATTGCTATTACCCGCCACAACGATTCTTGCGCAACAGCAGAAAACCATTACCGGAAAGGTCACTGACAGCAACAATCAACCCATCACAGGGGCCACTGTATCTGTGAAAGGGTCAAATGTTGCTACACAAACCAACCCAACGGGTTCCTTCTCCATCATTGTTCCCGGTTCTTCAGCAGTGTTAGTATTTTCTTCCGTTGGTTTTGAACCAAGGGAAATGCCTGTTGGCGAAAATCTTACACTCAATGTTTCATTGAAGACCACCACTTCGAGCCTGAATGAAGTGGTAATTACGGGTTACACTGCTCAACGGAAAAAAGACATTACGGGTTCCGTTGCTGTAGTAGAGGTAGACAACATGCGCCAGATTCCTACCGGTACACCTGAAAAGGCGTTACAGGGTCAGGCAGCTGGTGTTACCATCGTTTCTTCGGGTATGCCTGGCAGCAACAGTAACATCAGAGTACGTGGTATTACCTCGGTTGGTTCAACCGATCCGCTGGTGATCATCGACGGTACACAGGGTTCAATGCACGACCTGAACGTGAACGACATTGAGTCTATTCAGGTACTGAAAGATGCCGGCGCCGCCGCTATTTATGGGGTGCGTGGTTCCAATGGCGTTATTGTGGTAACTACCAAACGCGGCCGCAGCGGTAGAGTGCGGGTTAATTATGATGGCTATGTTGGTACCCAGCGTCCATTGAAAGATGGGTTCAGGATTGCCAACACCCAGGAAACAGCCAACGCCATTCAACAGGGGTATATCAACAGTGGTATTACCCCCGGTCACAAACAATTGGGTACAGGTACAACGCCGGTGATACCCGATTACATTACACCCACTGCAGCCATGGAGGGCGATCCGCGGGTTGATCCGTCGAAGTATGCATTGTACGAAAACCAGATCACCAAGACCAACAAGTCTGGTACCGACTGGTTTCATGAGATCTTTAAACCTGCTGTTATTACCAGCCAGAACGTAGCGGTTTCATCGGGTAACGACAGGTCCTCATTCTTTTTATCGCTGAACTATTTCAATCAACAGGGAACGCTGATTGAAACCTACTTAAAAAGATATTCAGCGAGGATCAACACCACGTTTAACATAAACAACAAGATTCGCATTGGTGAGAATGCGTATGTTTTTTATCGTCAAAACCCGGGGTTAACAAACGGTAACCAAAACGAGGGTAACCCTATTTCGCATAGTTACCGCGAAAGCCCGCTCATTCCTGTATACGACATTAAAGGTAATTTTGCCGGTACAGGCTCACAGGGTTTAGGTAATGCACAAAACCCCGTGGCCAATTTAAAACGTACTGCCAATAATAAAGACAACGACTGGCAGGTGCAGGGTAATGTGTTTGCAGAGGTAGATGTGTTAAAGCATATTACGGCACGCACCAGCTTTGGTGGTTTTTTTGATAACCACTACTGGAATGTATTCTCTTACACCTCGTATGAAAATGCGGAAAATAACAAGAACAACAACACGTTCACTGAGTTTACCATGTACAACAGCAGCTGGACGTGGACCAATACGCTTACCTATAACAACACCTGGGGTAAACATAACCTGAAGGTGTTGGCTGGTACAGAAGCAATTCAAAACTACCAGCGCGGATTCTTTGGGCAACGTAACAACTATCCATTAACAAATTCCGGCAATCTTACTGTAGAAAATAATTTGTGGACATTACTGTTTGGGCCGCCCAGCGGACAGGTAACCGGCAACCTGAGTATCAATAATGGTATAGGCATCGATGGCAATAACCCGGCAACGCCCATGGAAAGTGCATTGTATTCACAGTTTGGCCGGGTTGATTACAATTATGATGACAGATATTTGTTGAGCGGTACATTACGTCGTGATGGTTCTTCGGTGTTTGATAAAAGCCAACGCTGGGGCGTATTCCCGAGTGTAACAGCCGGCTGGCGTATTTCGCGCGAAGCCTTCTTTGGCACCATAGGCTGGTTAAATGAATTGAAGCTGCGTGGTGGCTGGGGTAAGCTGGGTTCTATCAGTAATATCAATCCCACCAATGCATATGATCTGTATGGTACAACAGCCGCTAATTCTTATTACGATATTAAAGGCGCAAACAACAATGCTACATTAGGTATTTATGCCAGCCAGAACGGTAACAAAGAAACCACCTGGGAAGAAGACATTATAACCAATGTTGGTTTCGATGCGCAATTGCTCGATAACAGGTTAAGCTTCTCATTTGAATGGTATAAAAAAGCCATCAGTGGATTGCTGTTCCGTCCCCTGGCTCCGGCAACCGGAGGCGGCGCCACTTCTGCATTTGTAAATGCAGGTAATATTGAGAACACCGGGGTTGATATGTCTGCTACCTATCATGGTAATATAGACGAATTCAGGTTCGATATTACGGGAACCTTTACTTCTTACAAAAACAAGGTGAAAAGCTTACCGAATGGCATTAAGTATTACGACCAGGTAAGTACCGGTTCAAGCCGTTTTGGCGCCTTCTCACGTTTGCAACCCGGCCAGGCATTGGGTGCGTTTTATGGTTATAACGTGGTAGGCCTTTTCCAAAGCGATGATGATGTAAACAAATCGGCTAAACAGGAAGCAGCAGCTCCCGGCCGCCTGAAATTCCAGGATGCCAGCGGTGATGGAACTATCAAGCCCGAAGACCGGGTGTTCTTTGGTAATCCAAACCCCAAATTCACTACCGGTTTAAATCTCGAAGCTTCTTATAAAGGTTTTGATTTCTCTGCTTTCTTCTACGCTTCTGTAGGAAATGATGTTATCAATTATGTTCGTTACTGGACCGATTTCCCACAAGTATTTGACGGCGCTTTAAGTAAAGATGCAGCAAACAATTCGTGGACACCACAAAAATTGAATGCCAAAGTGCCCCGGCTCGAGCGTGGCGCCAACTTCAGCACCACTACCCAGTTCAGCTCGTATTACCTCGAAGATGGTTCTTTCTTACGTTGTAAGTCAATGATATTAGGTTATAATGTTACATCAGGAAGGATCAAAAAAGTAGGTATTGAAAGATTGAGAGTGTATATACAGGCTGCCAATTTGTTCACTATGACCAAATACACTGGTCTGGATCCTGAATTAACCACTTCTAACCTTCGCGATAACACGAACTTCGGTATCGACTTCGGTAACTATCCGTCAAATCAGAAGAACTTCAACATAGGTGTAAACTTATCTTTTTAACGAAGAAATCAAAGCAATATGAAACAAATTCGTTTTCAATATAAATTAATAGCGGTGATTTCAATGATGTCGCTATGCATGATGATCTCCTGTAGTAAAGGCTTTCTCGATAAAAAACCATCGGGTTCATTTACGCCCGATCAACTGGCCAATAAGGCTGGTGCAGCCGGATTGCTTATAGGCGCTTACCACATGATTGGTGGTATGGGCGGAGCGGCCGGTAACAACTGGGCATCTGGTCCTTCAAACTGGGTGTTTGGCAGTGTGGCGGGCGGTGATTCCTATAAGGGTTCTACGCCAAGCGATCAGGGAGATATAGTACAAATAGAAACCTGGGCTTACAATACCAATAATCCATACTTTAATCAGAAATGGCAGTCGATGTACGATGGCGCACAACGCGCCAATGAAGTATTACGAATGTTGGTGAAGGTGACAGATATCACTGACGCCGAAAGAAAAGTGATGGAGGCAGAAGCACGTTTTTTACGCGGGCATTTTCATTTTGAAGCAAAGAAAATGTGGAACAATGTGCCATATGTAGATGAAACCATTTTTACCGCAGCAAATAATACGGCTGTGCCTAACATTGATGCCTCGGGTAATTTTGTAAACATCTGGCCAAAAATTGAGGCCGATTTACAGTATGCAATTGACAATTTACCCGAAACGCAGACTGAGGCCGGAAGAGTAAACAAGTCTGCCGCCATTGTGTACCTGGGTAAGGTATTACTGTATCAGCACAAGTTTGCAGCAGCCAAGGCACAGTTCGATAAAGTTATTCCTGCCGCTTATGGTGGTGCCGGAAAGGGACAAACTACCAACGGCAAGCCGTACAAGCTGGTGAATTTCCAGGACAACTTTAATGCAGCCACAGATAACAGTGCAGAATCAATTTTTGCTTATCAGGCTTCGGTAAATGATGGTTCTGGTACAAATGGTAACCATGGCGAGGCTTTGAACTTTCCTAACAGTGCCGGCCCCGGTGGTTGTTGCGGTTTTAACAACCCCACCATCTCGCTGGCCAATTCATACAAGACTGATGCCGATGGATTGCCTTTGTTCGATACCTATAACAACAACCCGAGCGTAAGTGATCCTACAGCTCCCTATACAGGTAACCTTGATCCGCGAATTGACCTTACAATGGGCCGCCCGGGCATTCCTTACTTCGATTGGGGTCCAACACCTAATAATACCTGGATCCGCGACCAGGCAACCAATGGTTATTTTAGCCCGAAGAAAAATGCCTATGCCAAAGTACAGAAGGACCTGTTGTCATCAACAGAAAGCAGCTTTTGGGGACCCACACAGATCACCGCGAACAATGTAAACATCATTCGTTTTGCCGATGTATTACTGTGGGCTGCTGAATGTGAAGTGGAAGTGGGAAGCTCAGATAAAGCCCTGGAGTATGTGAATCATGTTCGCGCACGCGCTGCAGATACAACTGGCTGGGTATATAAAAACAGCGAGTATGATGCCGGTAGTGGTAAATATATAAACCGTACCGATAAAGCCGACAAATATAAGATCGGTTTGTACCCTGCAGGTGCATTTGCGAACAAAAATGATGCGTTGAGGGCTATACGGTTTGAAAGAAAACTCGAACTGGCCATGGAAGGACAACGCTTCTTTGACCTGTCGCGTTGGGATAATGGCACCGGAACGGTAATGGCGCCCGAGCTGAATGCTTTTGCAGCAGCAGAAAAAACAAGGCCTACCATCTTTGCCATTAACCAGGCGAGTACCTTTACAGCAAAGAAGAACGAATTCTTTCCGCTGCCACAAACACAAATAGATATTCATAATGCTACCGGTACAATAAACCTGAAACAAAATACAGGCTATTGATAGGGTATAAGTGAATAATAAAGAGGCTTCCGGTTATTCGGGAGCCTCTTTTTTTTAGTTAGAAGGTGCCAGTTACCGGGTACCGGTTGCCGGGCACTACATTCAGAATGCCCGCCAAATAGTCAGCGGTTACAAAATTCAAGGCCTGGAAACTGGTAACAGGGAACCGGAAACTTATTTTATCTGCAATCAGCTCTTACTTCACAGAAAGAATCTGTTGCATTAAACGATACCGGATACATTAAACTGTCTTTTGTCCATAGTTCCAGGTTAATGACCGAGTTATACTTTACATCGTTTATTAGAATGCTGTCTGTAGGCAGTTGGCTAAGTATAATGGTGTCAGACCTGCCATTGGTTGAATTAATAACATAATTCAGTTGCTGAATACAGCTGGTGTTTTTTGTAACAAGGGCAGAGAACGATACATTTTTATATAACTCCTTGGGATAAACAAATTCTGGTTTGAAAATAGAGAATGTGATATACAATAGCAGGGTGGGCAGGGTTACCAATACTACCCTTAAAAAATTCACATTCCAACTGTCGAATTGTTTTTCTTTCAACAGGAATTCGTCAACCGACGATTGATCAGACCTTCGCCTTGGCAGTAAGGCGCTGCTGCCACTATCCACATGTTCCTGTAACGCCCATTCGGTTAGGTTTCGCCAGTAGTCGCTGATGGTGTATTGGGTATCGCCATATTGCCGGTATTTGTATTGGTCATACGAGAACAGGAAGAAGGCATTGATGTTGTACTGCGTATTCAGTTCTGTAAAAGCCGGTGAATTTTCGGCTGTACTGTTCCTGACTTCATCTAAAAGCGAAATGATGGTTTCCCGGGCTATCACCTCTGTTTCTGCAGTAAGTGAATTCAGCAGTTCGAGCCGTATTTTATCATCGAGCTGGTCTTTGTGTAACCATGGAATGCGGGCTGTTTTTAAAAGCAGATCGTAGGTTAGCTCAACTTTTAACGCCTCGAACAGTGCAAGAGTAAGCGGCCACTGTAAGCGAGGGTAAACAGCCAGGGCGCAAATTGGTTGAAACAACTTTTCCTCATCGAGGTATTGTTTCAACGACTGTACAGTCTCAAAACTGAAATTTGTTACACTGTATGCGTTGGGTAGTCTGTTTAATAATTGATTTTTTGTTACCGGGCTGTCTTCTGCAATCGCTTTTGCCAGTAATTCTATTTCGGCAATATCGGCAGGAACGATCTGGAAATTATTTCTTACAATAAGATCTTCGCTATTGCTCCAGTCGTCGAGCGGTTTAGGAGTAATTACCGACCGGCTGGCCATGATGTCGAAGAATGCATTCAACTCTTTTTTCAGTTGTTCGTTCTTTGTATGAAAAAAGGAATAGCCATTGTCAATAATGATCAGGTTATAACCTCTGTGCCGATAGGCCAGCTCTTCAAACGAAACCGGGTTACCATTTTCATCCTGTACTGTTTCTGCATTACCTGTATAGCTATACCGAACAACAGCAGGAATAGATGCTTGTATACCATCTATTAAATAATTAAGCAGTCCGGTTATATGAGCGTCAGCATGCAGGTTATCGCTTATAATAAGATATTTCCGGTCTTTCCATTCACTGGTATAGGCCAGCGAAGTATAGCCTGCATTACGTATGCTTTGGCCAATACTCTTTTTAATATCGACACCGGGGTTTTGTATAAGGGCCGGTCTTTTTAAATAGCTTTTTATTTTTTGCAGGGCGCGTGGTTGAACTACCAGGTAATCTCTTTCGGCAAACCGTATGATGGGCTGGGCAACTTCACCCTGCGGTTCAAAACCCGAAGCGTTTGCCTTGTGCAGGTATTCAGAACGTTTTACAAAAATGGCATCATCGGCCCGCTTCTTATCTTTCATCTCCATTTTCTTCTTTCGTTCATAAAAAACGATCCAGGCCATAATAATGCCCATGATGGCGCCAAACGTGCCAGACATTTGTAAGTTGAAATCAATAGGCTGTGGTACAATGGCAATACCTGAAGGCTTTGTGCTTACTTGTACCGGCTTCACTTGTTTAGTTGGTACGGAAGAAGATTTCAGTCGCCGCTCAACTGGTGTTTTTACCGTGGCGGTATCGCGTTTTATTTCGTTCTTCTTTTCTACAACTGCTTTGGGTGTTACCGGCTTTACGGGCGGTGTTTCATTTCTTAAAATGTAAAACAAAATGCCTGTGGCAGCCACCATTAAAAAGGCAGTTATCTTCAGCGCAAGCACCAGCTTTTTATTTTCCCGCAGCCAGCGCCCCGTTGGTTTTTCGGGCGGTGCAACCAGTTTTGTTTTTTCTGCAATGTAGGCGTCAATAAGCTGGTGAAGATGCCGTTGCTCGTCTTTGTTTTTGGCAATTACAGGCGCTACAAGATATTTAAGCTGGTTAACCTTCATCCGCGAAACGGGGTTGGTCAACAATGCCATTTCAATATCCAGTACCTGTTGTATAGAAAGTTCATAACCGCTGGCTTTTAACACGGCCAGCAATTCTTCCAACGGAAATAAATAGTTGCGTTTCTGCTCCAATGCTTACTATCTGAGTTTTAAAAATTGCTCTACTGCGTCAAAGTCTTCTTTTGTTTTTAGCAACGTATACAAGCTTAGCTGAAGTGCTTTTTTACGTTCGGGCGGCAAATAGCCTGCAGTATTTACATTGATCTCTTCTTTTATCAGGTTTTCCATATGCAGCACCTTTAGCCAGTCGAGCAGTTCGCTGGTAGAAGGTGGTTTTACATGCGCTTTATTTCTTATTTGCTCAAACAGTTTCAGGGCGCGCATATAGTGATCGTAGAAATCCATTTTTGAATAAACACCCATTTCTTCAAGGAATGGGCTTATACGGTGCAGAATGATCTTGATAAGCTCTTCTTCTGTGGGGAAGGGAATATGATAAAACAGGCATCTGCGTAAAAAAGCATCGGGTAAACTTCTTTCGCTATTGCTGGTAAGAATTACCAGGATCCTTGTTTTACGGTCACTGCTTCTGGTGATCTCTTTTTCGCACTCAGGTATATAAAACTGGTTGTTCTCAATTTCATTCAACAGGTCATTCGTAAGGTCGCGGGGCGCTTTATCAATTTCATCTATCAGCAATACCGAGCTGCGCGCCTGCTCATGCAGGGTATGTAAATTCCTGATGCCGTTCAATGCGAATTTCTCTATGGCGCCGTTGCGGCCCTGGGTTTGACAAATTGCCTGTCCCATGGCCGACAGGCTGATAAACTCTGAAACATTTTTTCGGCCCTCTTTATCCTGGAAGTGGGAAATGGCATCGTAGTTATAAAAGAGGTCGCGGCCCGATGAAGTGCTTTTTATGTTGTACACAAACGGCTTTGCATTGAACCTGGTTATGTTGCCATCTATTTTTGTGCTCAGGTACCAGGCGGCCCAATGGGCAAGCTGCGTTTTGCCAGTGCCTGGTTCGCCGGTGATCAGTAGTGGCTTTCCCAGCTTCAGGGCCAGAAAAATGGTGGCTTTTAGCGGGTTAGTATCGCTTAAGTAATAGTATTCAGGGCTTTTATCATAATTGCCGAAGCCAATTTGAAAATTTTCTAATGCCATAAAGGGTAGAGTATATGCGAAAAGATAGTGTGCTTAGCCTGGTTTTGCAACTTCGACCGGACTTCAAAAACCTCAATTCCACTATTTCGCCCAATAATTCTACTTTTGCGCGAATGAATCAGGTTATATTAAAAAAGAAGATCAGCCATCGGGTGGCCAATGGGCATCCCTGGATCTTTGCCAATGAAGTGAATGAAGCCCCCGGCGGTGTTGAGCCCGGCGCTATTGTTGATGTGTATACGCACGATAAGAAGTTTATTGGGAAGGGGTATTTCAACCCCCGCTCACAAATTCTGGTGCGTTTGCTTACCCGTAAAAAAGACGATGTTGTAAACGAAGAGTTCTTCTATAACCGCCTGCTTGAGGCCTGGAAATACCGCCAGCAACTGGGCTATGTTGAAAACTGCCGCCTTATTTTTGGCGAGGCCGACAACCTGCCCCAAATGATCATTGATAAGTTTAACGACTACTTCGTTATTCAAACCCTGGCCCTGGGTATTGATGTGTGGAAGCCTGCCATTGTAGCGGCCCTCGAAAAGATCTTCAAGCCCAAAGGTATATACGAACGTAATGATGTGCCGGTGCGTGAACTGGAAGGTCTGCCGCAACAGAAAGGATTTTTATCGGCGCCTTTCGACACCAAGATCGTCATCAACGAAAACGGACTGAAGTTCAATGTTGATATTGAGAACGGTCAAAAGACCGGTTACTTTCTTGATCAACAGGACAACCGCCGCGCTATTCAACATATTGTAAAAGGGGCCGACGTGCTGGGTGCCTTTACCTATACCGGAACGTTTGAGATACATGCCGCAGCCTATGGCGCTAAGTCGGTGTTAGGGCTCGATATTTCGCAGAACGCGGTAGACCAGGCCAATCGCAATGCTGCGCTTAACGGCGTTGATAACATTTGCAAGTTTGAATGTATGAACGCTTTTGATGTGTTGAAGGGCTGGGCCCGTGAAGGCAAACAGTATGATGTGGTGATGCTCGATCCGCCATCGTTCACCAAAACAAGAGATAATATTCAAAAAGCCATTACTGGTTATAAAGAGATCAACCTGCGTGGAATGAAACTGGTGAAGCCTGGTGGTTTTTTGGTTACATCGAGCTGTACCAATCTTGTTCAGCCAGAAATGTTCCTTGATATTATTGGTTTAGCAGCTAAGGATGCACGAAGAAGGATAAGGCAGGTTGCCTTCCAAAGCCAATCGGCCGATCATCCAATTGTATGGGAATGGGAGAATACGCATTATCTTAAGTTTTTGATAGTTCAGGTTTTGTAGTAAAAATAAAGTTGACGAGTTAACACGTTAAGGTGTTAACTCGTCAACTAAACTAAAAACTGCTCACAATTAGAAACTGAACTTGCCATTCGAATTCTGCCAACTGTCTTTCGCAGGAATCTCCTCTATAGTATCCCAATGCTCGGCGATCTTTCCATTTTCAATGCGGAAGAGATCATAGAAAGAAGAATGTTTACCAGCCAGTTGACCTTCACTTACTACCAGTACAAAATTTCCTTCGCCCAACACTTTATGAATGGTATTGTACTTCATGGTAATGCCTTGCTTTGCCCAGGCTTCCAGTGCTTTGCCTAAACCCGACAATTGATCGGGGATCAAAGGGTTGTGTTGAATATAGTTATCGCCATTAAAATACCCGGCCAGCTTTTCCATTCTGCCGTTTACAAGAATGTCATCGACAAATGATTGCACCAGGGTTTTATTAGCGGCAGTTTTGTCGGTGTCTGTAAGAGTGGTAGCGCCGTCGATCATAGTATGGCCACTGGGGTTAGGAGCGGCAGTAGTTTGCAGGTTATCCCAATGTTCAACGATCTTTCCTTCTTCAAATTTAAAAATATCGAAGCCTATTTTGGGGCCAAAGAAATTATACTCAGTATGAGCGAATACAAAGTTGCCGTCTTCAAAAACGCGTACGGTATTCACCTTAGCTGAATTGGGTGGCAACTGTTGTAATAGTTTGCCAAAACCGGCAAGGCCATCTTCAACGGACAGGTTATGTTGTATGTATTTGTTTGCATTGATGGCTGCTACTGGTTCTGCGGCGCCTGTTTCAATAGCTTTTAAAAGCGCTGTTACCTGTTGTTTCTTTTCCATATTCAAATGTTTTGTGTTTGATTTGATGACACAAAATTCGAAAATCACAGGGCGCAGGGAAAGGTAGAAAACGGCCTAAAGATGATACAAATGAGAAATGAAAAAGGAAATACAACTCCTTGGTTTTTACTTTTTAATTTCAATTCCTCATTTTTCATTTGTCATTTCTCTGAATTCAATAGGTGTAACGCCTTCGTGTTTGCGAAAGTATTTGATAAAGTTGGTGGGTTCTTCAAAGCCCAGATAATAGCCTATTTGTTTTATGCTTTGGGAAGTATGCGTTAATAGTCTTTTTGCTTCAAGTACAATTCGGTCATCTATTACCTGCTTGGGTGTTTTGCCAATGGTCTTCAGGGTGGCCTGCCCCAGCCGTTTTTCCGATACGTTTATTTGGCGGGCATAATGGTTTACTGATTTATACTCTTTAAAATGTTGGCCAACCAGTTCTTTAAACAAGGTAAGGTAATCGAGATCGGCGCCTTTCTTTATTTCTTTAAAACCCGATTGGCGCCGTTGCCGTTCGGCCTGCATTAAAAAGTTGTGCAGGCTGTTTCGTAACAGGTCGTAATGCCCGGCATCGTCGGTATTCACAAACTCCTTTTCTATTTGTTGAAAGTAAGCGGTGAGTTCATCGGTTTTTTTGTTTAGGTTGATAACCGCCGGTTCCATAAAGTCGTTAAAAAGAATGGAGTTGTTGAGAAAGCGATGATCATCGGTGCTTTTGGCAAAAAAGCGGTCGGTGAACAGGATCAGCTTACCATCGACATTGCCTCGTTGATCGAAGCTTTGTACCTGTTCTTTATTTACAAACAACAGGCTGTTCTTTTTAATAGTAATTGGGTTAAAATCTACAAAATGGGTATGCGGTCCATTTGCAAACCAAAATATATGATAGAAGTTGGCCCGGTGCGGGTGCGTTACTGTTTGCCGGTGGCTGGCATAGAGAGCGGCTAAGGAAAGTACTTCCAGTTCGTGTTTAAATCCCGATTTAAAATTGTATGAGGTAATGCCTGCCATGGGCCAAAAGTAACGGGAATTGCGCCATTTTGCTTGCAAAACAAAAAAGTTGGTTACATGGGAGCATTGCTTCGTGATTACAGTGTATAAGTTCGTGATTGACCGGGCGGATACTCGTTTACGCCAAAGACGAGTTAACCCGCCTTCGCAAGGCTTGGCGGATTTAAAGGAAAAAGCCCCAACGTTATAGTCGGGGCTTGTATAAATAAGTTTTTAATAAGCTATTTAGAAACCTGGAATTTACCAGAGTCAACCACTTTACCATTTTTATCTTTCAGTTGAAAGATGTACATACCGCGGTAAAAATCGTTCAGGTTAACGATGGTTTTTGGGGTTACGTTATTGATCTCCTGTACCTTTTTGCCAATAAAATTAAATATCTGCAGGTTCAGTTGTTTATCATATCCGCTTTGAAAATCGAAGGTGATAATTGAAGTTGCAGGGTTAGGGTAGAACTTTACGATGGTGGGCGTAGGTTCCTGACCGGGATTTCGATCCTGGCTTTTTCCTGTGAATGACAATAAAAGGATAGTGGACAATGCGTAAAAAATCTTCATGCGCGATGATATTTTACAGTTATTGCTCAAGATATTTCCTTTTAACCAAAATTACAACTCCTTTAGCAATTAACCTGCTGATAATAGGGGAATCTGCTTACAAAATTGTTCACAAATCACTTTTTAACCCTATTTTAATTGATATAAATCAAGCGATTGTGCCTAAGGTTGATTGTATGGCTCCAAAATCGGGAAACTCACCCGCGTTTTCGAGTATTTGGCTATAACGAATAACGCCCTGGCGGTCGATCACAAACGAAGCCCGTTTTGAAACCCCTTTCATGTTATAATTCCAGTTCTCATATAAACTATTATACAATTTCGATACCTCCTTATTAAAGTCGCTCAACAAGGGAAAATTAAGCCCTTGTTCTTCTTTGAACTTTGCCAGGGTATACAATGAATCAACACTAATGCCCAGCACCTGTGCATCAACATTATTGAATAACGATATATTATCGCGAACGTAACAAAGTTCTTTGGTGCATACACTGGTAAAGGCAAGCGGAAAGAAAAGCAGCACTACGTTCCTGCCTTTAAAATCGTGAAGACTAACAGGTTTCTTTTCGGTATCGAAGAGGGTAAAATCTGGTGCCATAATGTGATAATTTGCTAATGTGATAATTTGATAATGAAATACAGGAATGCACAATGAGATAATGTGCTAATGTGATAATTCGATAATGAAATACAAAAAGTGTATTTCATCTCAGATTTAACACACCGCAAATTAAGTGATTATCACATTATTGAAGTATTAATCGGCCTTGCCATCTTTAGAGTCTTGGAAAAGTAAGGGCTGCTGCACAAAATGCATTATCACATTATCTCATTATCACATTAGCTAATTATGCTTCAGTTCGTGGCTAGCGACAATATATTCTTTTGTAACTCAATGTACCGTTTATAGAATCTTCTTAAAGGTTCATACTGGGGATCACGGAAAGACATATCCGTTAATCCATTGCCAACGGTAACATATTGTATAAGCATGTCGTGATCGAAGAAGAAGACTTCGCCATGCCTTATTTCATCTTCTGCATAGGACATAAAATCTGTTTCGTATAATTCCATGCATATCAATCTGCCACGGTGTAAATAGAATGTTTCGGTATACTCCAGAGAGTCTATTCGGTATCGTACTTCAAAAACAATGATGTTATTATTATGCGTTGTGTAGTACCACGTTTCTTTCAGCGGTTCGTCTTTACGTAGTATTTTGTTGAGGTAAAAGGTGCGTTGCGATTGAAGAGAGAGGCTGTCGGTTTCATGTATCACCTGGTCGATATTCGTTCGCCAGTCATACCTGTTTTGGTTAAACGCACTTTGCGAAATAGTTAATGCTACAATGGCCATAAGCATTGCTAGGGACAGTCCGTTTGGTTGGTGCGGACGCCGGTAGTTCTGTATCGCTGCCGGGATTCTCATGTTTATTAAATTTAAGATTTTATCAGCGAATAATAAATACCAAACACCAAAAAAAATATCAACGTGGATTAGTTTTCCCCGGGCGGAAGAATAAAGGTGGTAATGGGCAGGCACACGAAGGAAAAGGGTTGCAGTCAGTGGTTGGTTCAGGCAGGTATCTAATGTATTACAATAAGTGTACCCGGTGATGCAGTTTGTACTGTTTGTTCAGCAGGTATTTCTATATTTTCAACAAACGTTTGCGTGTTTGTTTTGTTCGCCGGTTGATTATTTTTGATTGAAAGGCTTCTAAATCATTGCTGTTTAATCCGCATCACCTTATAGAATCCTGTATATATGATCCTGAAAAAAATTGCTGGCACTTTCTGCATTTCCTTCTTTACACTATTCGTACAATCGCAGCCTTCCGTTGCTTTAACCCCGCCAATGGGTTGGAATAGTTGGAACTTATTTGAAGAAGAAGTATCTGATAAACTCATTAGGCAAATTGCCGATGCACTGGTTGTTTCGGGAATGGCAAACGCCGGTTATCAATACATTGTAATTGATGATTTTTGGGTAGGTGGCCGTAATGCCAATAACGAACTGTTTCCCGATCTGGCCCGCTTTCCCAATGGAATGAAAGCACTTGCCGATTATGTACATGCAAAAGGATTGAAACTTGGAATTTATTCCGATGCTGCCAGTCTTACCTGTGGCGGTGTTACAGGTAGCTACAACTTTGAGGAACACGACGCCACAACTTTTGCAAAATGGGGAATCGATTACCTAAAGTATGATTACTGTAATGCGCCGGATGATATGGTAAGCGCCTTTACCCGTTACAAAAAAATGGGCGATGCGCTGCATAAAACAAATCGTGCTATTGTTTACAGCATTTGCGAATGGGGCCAGCGTGAGCCCTGGCTTTGGGCCCGCGCCGCTGGTGGCAATCTTTGGCGCACAACCTGGGATATGCGTGATACCTGGCAAAGCGACAAATACGATAACGGGCACAATGGTATTTTGAATACCATTGAAAAACAAAAGGGGTTGGAAAAATACGCCGGCCCCGGTGGTTTTAACGACCCCGATCTGTTGGTGACCGGTTTGTTTGGCAAAGGAAAATCCTCTTCACTGAACGGCCGCTTTAACGGTTGCTCGCTAACCGAATATAGAACCCAGTTTGCCATTTGGTGTATGCTGGCATCACCACTGATGGTTAACCTCGATGTACGTAATATGGATACTGCAGTAAAAGCCATTCTACTTAATAAGGAATTGATAGCCATTGACCAGGATGCATTGGGCAACCAGGCCGCTGCAATGGTGGATGCAAACGGCTGGCTGGTTTATAAAAAGGAACTATCGGGCGACCGCTTTGCCATCTGTATCCTGAACCGAAGCAATGCTACTGCTGCATATTCTTTTAACCTCGAAACTGCTTTGAAAATATACGGACAATGGACTGCAAGGGAAATATTTTCGAACCGGCAATTGCGGGCGTCAAAAGCAGTGACTGGTGAGCTGGCAGCACATGATTGTGCCATTTTTATGCTGAGCAAGGCGGGC
Organism: Niastella sp. OAS944; assembly: GCA_024809215.1. Lineage (GTDB taxonomy): Bacteria > Bacteroidota > Bacteroidia > Chitinophagales > Chitinophagaceae > Niastella. The sequence continues at coordinate 404,354 of JANUBW010000007.1, forward strand.
ACAAAGAAGTAACAACGCCTGTATTTTTTTGAACAATCGTTTGCGTTACAATTAATTAACCTGGCGTATTTAATTTTATCCCATTGCCAATTTTTCAACTGTATGAACCAACCACAAAAAAATAATAGCCGTAGAAATTTCCTGCAATCACTAACTGGTTTGGGCGGCGCAACCCTGGCCGGTAGCTTGTTACCTGCTTCGTTGCAGGCGTCGCCTCTGCTGGCGCCTGCCGACCCCTCGGCCGGTCACATATTTACAGCAACGCCATATCTGCAACATGCCGCACCCGATAGTATGGTAGTAATGTGCATTACCAATCTGCCGGCTTATAGCTGGGTAGAATTTGGTGAAACCAGTGCCCTGGGACAAAAAGCGCATAGCGTTACCAATGGTTTGGTAGATGCCTACAACCGCGTAAGCCGTATAAAGCTGAACAGCTTAAAGCCTGGTACAAAGTATTACTACCGTGTAGTGTCGAAAGAGATCACCGGGTTTGAACCTTATAAACTTACCTATGGCGGTACGCTCGAAAGCGAAGTGCGTTCTTTTACAACACCTGTAGAAAAGTCGGCGGCCATGCGCTGTTTGATCATGAACGACATTCACGACAGGCCGCAATCTATTCCGCATCTGGTGCAATTAAATGGCGCCGATCCTTATGAATTTGTATTTTTCAATGGCGACATCTTTGATTACCAAACCAATGAACAGCAAATAGTAGATCATATGCTGCAACCCTGCATCAACAGCTTTGCCAGCGAAAAGCCGTTTATGTACGTTAGGGGTAATCATGAAACAAGGGGAAAGTATAGCCGCGATCTTCATCATTATTTTACCACGCCGCAAGGGAACCAGTATTATAGTTTTACCTGGGGGCCTGTTCATTTTACGGTGCTCGATACGGGTGAAGATAAAACTGATGATACGCCCGTATATGCAGGTATTGTTGATTTTGATGCCTACCGTAAGGAACAACAGTTATGGCTTGAAGAGGTAATGCAAAGTAAGGCGTATAAAAAAGCAAAGTACAAAGTGGTGCTTATGCATATTCCGCCATTCTATTCGGGCGACTGGCATGGCACCCTGCATTGCCGCGAACTCTTCAACCCGGTGTTCAATAAATATCGCGTTGATATGGTCATAAGCGGTCATACCCATAAGTATGGTGTGCATCCGCCGGTAAAAGAACAACATCAATACCCTATCATCATTGGCGGCGGTCCTAAGGAAGGGCAGCGTACCTTAATAAAACTGCAGGCCGATGCCGCCAACCTGCGGCTAACCATGTTAGATGATAGCGGAAAAGAAGTAGGAAATTATATGGTAACGAAATAAAGCAGATGTGCCCCCAACACGTCGGGGCACATATTATTAAAACTTCGGACATAACATCTTATACTCACTGCTGTTATCGCGTCGTACGAATCCAATGTAAGAGAGCGATAGTTCGAACCCGCCGCGGCCCATGCTGGCGGTTTTTAAAGGCGATACGTTTACGTCATAACTCAATGCTGTTGATAGGTGACCCCATTCTATTTTAATTACCGGCACCAATGCATCTTTGTAACGAAGGAACAAACCGCCGCTTAAGGTATACGTAGGGTTGTTATCGATGTCGTACCCCAGTTTGCGCGAATACAAAGCACCGGCAATGGTTTCGTTATAACTGCCTTGCACTGAGTGGTCGGTCTGTAATGTAATGGCCGATTCTTCATCCAACGCCCATTTAACACCAATAGAACCAACATATTTAGGGTTCAGATCAATACTGCGGTTACGATAGAATGTATTTTTGGGGCGGTTTAAATGATGATAGGCACCGCCAATGAACATGCTGTGTTTCTGTTCTACGCCAAACGTTGTATTGAAGCTCATACCCACGCTGGCATCCCAGGTGCTGTAATTGGGCGATAGCATGGTTTCGCCGGTAGGCATGGTAGGGTCAAAAGCCCCACCGTTATACTGGGCGTCGGTAGTGACCTTGGTAATATCGATACTTTTGCGGATCAGCCCACCCATAAAACCCAGCGACAGGTACATGGTTTTATCATTGCTCAGCGATTTATGATAGTTGACGGCGGGCAGTATATGTGTGGTTGTTAACCCCACGGTGCCTGCCTTATCAAACACGGCCTGAATACCGGTGGTTATGAAATCGTTTCCAACACCAACAGGCATTTTATATTCAGCATTCAATGAACCGGTGCGGTAAGCATTGGTAATGCTGTTCCATTGATCGCGATACACGCCCTGTATTCTATAGTCGCCGGTATAAATGCCGGCCAGCGAGGGGTTACGTAAAAGGGGCGCTTCAAAGAATTGCGAAAAATGAATATCCTGCCCTGCTGCATGCAGCACGGTGAGTGATAATATAAAGCCGGCAAAATATCGTTTAAAGCTGCGGCCGGAGATCATGTATGTTCCTTTTAAAGTAATGAATGGTTGTTTAGCTCTAGCGAACAAGCGCCACGTTGCCTTTAACGGGTACAATGGCTGCGTTCTCACAAACAAATTCTACGATATATACATATACATCGGCGCTGGCAGGTTTGCCTTTATAGTTGCCATCCCAGCCACCGCTTGGGGTACGGTCGTTTGCCATGAAATTCATTTTCTCGAATACCATTTCACCCCAACGGTTAAATATGCGCATACTGTTCACCCTGGTAAGTCCAACACCACGTGGAGCAAAAATGTCGTTCACCCCATCGCCATTGGGCGAGAAGGTGTTGGGGATAAAATAGTTCAACCCGTTACATATAGTGGTCACTGTTACATTGGCCGTATTGGTACAGCCGTATTGGTCTGCCACCTTAACATTATAGGTTGTTGTAAGCTTTGGGTTGGCATAGGGGGTAGGGCAGTCGGTACAGCTCAGGTTCTTTGCCGGCGTCCAATGATAGCTAATTACCTCTGGCCCATAAGTAACGGGTAAAGTAATGCCTGTAGTAACTGGAATTATGGGGTCTTCAACTACTGTAAGTTGTGGAATTTCGGGAACGAACAACGCTTTGCTGGTGGTATCGGAACAGCCCAGCAGGTTAGTTGCCTGTAAATTAACAGTGTAATTGCCACTTGCCACAAAGTTCAATGCGATATCCGGCGAGCTGAAGTTGCGGTTACCCAATGTCCACTTCCAGGTAATGGCAGTATCGGGTACAACCAGGTTGGCCAGCAGGTTTAGTGTGGCGTTCAGGCAACCGATACTATCGCCGGTGATATATGGATCGGGGGTACGATATACCTTAATGGTATCGGTAACTGTTTTCGAACAGCCTTGCTGGGTAGTTACTGATTGCGATACTTTATACAATCCTGGTTGTGAATAATTATGGCTGGGGTCAACATCTGTTGAGGTTGAGCCGTCGCCGAAATCCCAGTTTCTGGTTACTACGGGGTCGTTACCAATGGTGTAATTGGTAAAGTAAACAGTACCTGAGTCACAGAACTTTTTCCGGTCGAGCCCAAAGAAGGGTTCTGCGCCTATTACTTTGATTGGCGGACCGTCAACACCCGCAATACAGCCCTGTTTGTCGGTATACTGAATTTGAGGGAAATAGAACGCGGGGGATTTATAAAAATGCTGATACGTATTTTGCATGGTGGTATCAGATACGCCATCACCAAAATAGAGTGTGTACTTCATATCGGGTATGGTAACCAGATTGAAATCGACCATCAATTCATTACAGGCGTCAAGCGGACTGTAGTTTAGCGTAGTGACGGTGCCGGGGTTATAAACGTGCACGGTTGCGCTAACTGATTCTGTACAGCCGCCATAACCGGTTAAAATGAGCTTGGGCTTAAAATCGCCATAGGCGTTATAAAAATGCGTGGGGTTCTTTAATGTAGAGGTAGCTCCGTCGTCGAAATCCCATTCAAACGATTCATAAAAACTACCATTGAAGGTGAATTTGGTTTCAATAGGCGGGCAAATAGTAAGCGTGTCTTCAATGTCAAAGGCTGGTATTGGTTTAAGGGTAGTAATAAAACCAGCCTTGGTTACAGAGTCTTTACAGCCGCCGCGGTCGGTGACTACCAGCTTTACATCGTATTTGGCGTTATTAACGCTATAGCTGTAAATGGGATCTTTATCTGTAGATGTGCCGCCATCGCCAAAGTACCATTGGTAAGTCAGGTTTCGGCCAACTGATTCATTGGCGAATTGAAGGTTCGATGTGGGGCAAATGGTATCGTAGTCTGAAGTAAAGTCCGTTTTCAGTGTTGAAATAAAAATGGTATCTGGTAAAGTATAGGTGTTTACACAACCCATAGCATCCTGAACAGTTAGCATTGGAACAAACGTGCCGGTATCAGGATAAGCGTGAGAAAAGGGAGCGGCGGTGTAGCTTTGGGTGTTGCCATTGCCAAAATCAAAGGTCCATTTATTTATTGGGCTAACGCCTGATGAGGTAGAGTTATCGTTAAACGTAACAAGTGCGTTTTTACAACCGCCTGAAGAACCAGCCGTAAATTTAGCTGTTGGCCCAACCACCGTTACAATATTTGCTTTTCTCACCGTGTCGGTACAGCCGTTGATATCGGTTATGACCAATCCGATGCTATGCTGGCCAAGGGTTGAAAATTTAACAGTGTAAACTTTATCGGCTAATAACCACGGACCGCCATCAAAAGACCATTGGTGACTTGTGATGTATTGGTTATTGGTAGATGTTATATTATAATCTGTGTTTTGACATAAGTTCGCTGATGGAACTGTGAAGTCTGCTATTGGTTTAACCAGGTTTATATTATCAGTAAATGTGCTTGAACAGCTGCCGTTTGTTACGGTAAGCGTTACAGGGTATATAGTATTGAAGGCAGGGAAAGTAAACGATGGGTTTTGAAGATTAGATGTGTTCGACGGACTTCCAAATGACCAGGAATAAGAGACAGGGCCAAAGGCAGGGTCTACAATTGACGTATCCCTAAATGCAACGGTAGGGTTGCCACAGGTAATGGCGTATTTGAAGTTGGCTATTGGTGGCCTTATAATTACAGTTTGACCGGTGCTTGTTTGCGGGCAACGGTTATTAAATGCAGTTAGTTTTACAATAAAGGTACCAGTATCCAAAAAGAGGTGGCTGGGGTTTTGGATATTGGATGAACCACCATCGCCAAAATCCCATTCCCATTCATCAACTGGTTTGGGGGTAAGATCGGTAAAATTAACCGGAGAAGATGCGCATACATCGGTGGCGCCAATAGAAAAATTGGTGGCCGGGGGTGTCCCTACTTTTACTCCATCTATTTCAGTTGTTGTGGCCGTACAGCCGCCGGTGGTAGTTACGGTTAGCTTTATATTGTATTTACCGGTGTTGTTATAAACGTGAGTAGGGTTTTCAAGGGTCGACGTTGTTCCATCGCCAAAATCCCATAACCAGCCGGTTATACCATCTATAGAAGTAGCAGTTGCTGTTGGCTGGTAAGTATATGGAACACATCCTCCTGCGCGTACGGTATTGATCTTCACTGTTGGGGCTTCAATTTTAACTACAGCTGGTTTGGTTACTTTACCAATACAGCCGGCAGCGTCGGTAAAGGTTGCTGTTACATCAAAAATACCTGCTGCGTTGTAAGAATGATTGACTGGTGCGCCTGTACCAATGGTGCCATCGCCAAAATCCCATTCCCATTTTGTGTTGGGCACCGGCGAAGCATCCTTAAAGGTTACATTCAACGGCGGCTTACAGGCTGTGGCATTGGTGGCTGTGAAATCGATGGTGGTACCAGGGCGAACATAAATTTTTTTAACGGCTTCGTCTTTACAACCCGAGTATGTATTACTAACCTTTATAGTATAATCTCCCGACGATGTATAAACGGTAGTGCCGTTTATACTGGTTGACTGCTGGCCGTTGCCAAAGTCCCACAACGTTTTTTGAGGCGCTACTGAACCATCATTAACAAATGTTACCTGTGTATTCAAACAAACGGTGTCTGGCGCCTTGATGAGCGTTGTAGGCCCGCTGAATGTGATCGGCTTTGTAATAGTGTTCGAGCAACCAAATTCGCTGGTTGCAGTAAGGGATACATTGTAGGTGCCGGCAGGGTATGTAGTACTGGGCGCCGATAGGGTTGAGCTGTTGCCATTGCCAAGGTCCCACTGAAAGGTCATATTACCCGGTCCGCTCGAATTGTTGATATAGGTAATGTTGTATGGCGGCTGACAAGTAAGTGATTTGCCGGGTTCAAATTCCGCTTTAACGCCCGACACTATTCGTATATAACGCCCTACAGAAAGGATGTTTTTACAGCCTGTGCTGCTGGTGACTGTAAGCGTTACAGTATAAAACCCTGTATTAGTATACGTGTGTTGTGGATTTTGTGCGGTGCTTTTGCCGCCATCGCCAAAGTCCCATTCCCATGATACAATACTGCCCGAAGGAGAAGTGCTTGCATCGTTGAACTGAATATTTACGGGAACGCAACCGGTCGTAATATTAGCCAAAAAGCTGGCTGTGGGTGCGGGATAAACGGTAATATAATTGGTTTTGGTAATGCCCGTTGTTCCATCTGCATTACGAACAACCAGCTTTACGGTATATGTTCCGGGGTTTGGAAAGCTTACTGACGGATTTTGGACATTTGCTAATGTTCCATTCCCGAAATCCCAGTTCCAAAAGCGTGGATTGCCAGTGGTAAGGTCTTTAAAACTCACTACTAATGGTGCACACCCCGACGTTTGAGATGAAGTAAACTCAGGTGTCATTGTTTGCGCATATCCCTTAAACGAAAATAATAATAGGAACGGCAGGCATTGCCATATTGAAAATAGCTTTCCAGGGCTTCCTTTGGAGAACCGAACCGGCAAGCGCATCCGGTTTCCACAAAGTGCAAGTACAAATTTACTCAAGGCAACTTTTTTTATGGTTGTATTTGGCACACGCCCTCAACTGCACAGAAAGACCTTTACTCCATGCAAACCTTATTCCCGGCGAATGCCAAAGGTTTTGCACAGCACAAATGATCAGTTCTTAACCAGCTGTTGGGCAATTAGTTAATCGTGGGGTAACCGGATTTTTGTAGTCTGATGAATTAAATAGGATATTTAGGGTTGAAGCCTATACGATGATAAGGTGTCGGTTGAGCGGGAGGGGTGTATATTTATATACCTGTGTGCGTCAACTTAATTATACGGAAATAACATAAGCTTCGTTGGCTCTGGCTCTCTGGTTTTATTTTTTGCGTAAGATCAGCAACTTTGTTCCATTGTCTGTTTGCATTTCGGCTTTTACATAATCCCAGTCACTGTCTTTTATCTTCCATAAGCCATTCAGCTTTTTTAACGGGTCTACCGCTGTAGGAAAATCTGTTAATATGGTAAAATCAGTTGTATTGGGATCCCAGGTACCATCGGTAGCATTACCGTTTTCTGTACCTGTTAAGGTGCCGTCTGAATTGAACTTGAAATGGTAGTATAAAAACAGGTTCGAAAGATTGTTCTCTCCTTCTTTATACTGCTCCACTATCCATTCCCCCGTGGTAATAGCGTCCATGATCTTTTCTTCCACTTTTTTCTCAATTGCTTTTTTGCATGATGTGGACAGAACAAGGGCAAAGAACCCTGTCATTATCAGAGGTTTCAATATATTCATAATTCAGGCCGAATGGAAGTTACAAATTCAGATATTAAAATTTGTAAATATCTTTGTATTTGTCAAGTAAATAGCCCGTAAAATATTCAATATTGAGGGTTTCCCCGCATATATCTTTGCACAATTCCTCGCTTGTAAAGCGCCGCCCTTTTTGGTGTACCGTACTGCGCAGCCATTGTAATAAAGACGTAGTATTACCCTGTTTTATATGTTCATTTAAATTGGTAATTGACTGGTTTGCATAGTGGTAGAACTGTGCAGCATAAAAACTTCCCAAACTGTAAGTAGGAAAGTAGCCAAAACTGCCATGGCTCCAGTGCACATCCTGCAGGCAGCCCTGTTTATCGCCAGGCACTTTTACGCCCATTAATTGCAGGTATTGCTCATTCCAGTAACCTGGTATGTCGTTTACGTTCATGGTACCTCCAATAAGCAATTTTTCCAGTTCGTACCTGATCTTAATATGAAAATGATAGGTTAGCTCATCGGCCTCCGTACGTATAAGCGAAGGTTGTACCTTATTTATGCCTTTGTAAAATTGTTCAACAGAAATATTGCCCAGTTGCTCGGGAAAATATTGTTGCAGAATTGGTAACCAGCGTTCGCAAAATGCCCGGCTGCGGCCAACATGGTTTTCCCACAAACGACTCTGCGATTCATGAATGGTGTAAGAGGCCGGTTCGCCCAGCGGTAAACCATATTCACTCAATGGCAGTCCCTGTTCGTATAGGGCATGACCGGCTTCGTGTATACAGCTCCATACCATATTGCTAAGGTCGTTCTCATCGATACGCGTTGTAATGCGTACATCCTGGCTGTTGAAATTGGTTGTAAAAGGATGTTCAGAAATATCCTGGCGGCCGGCTTCCATATCGTACCCCAGCTCTTTCACCACCTGTAAACCAAACTGCCATTGTTTGTCTTTGTCAAAATGCTGATGTAAAAAGCTGTCATCGGCAGGCGGTTGGGCCGCAATTTTTCCTAACAACTCTTTCAATGGTTGCTGAATGGCCGAAAAAACGCCGTCGAGCAATTGCACTGTGGCGCCTTTGTCGTGATCATCGAGCAATGCATTATATGGGTGATGTTCATAACCCAACATATCGGCTTCCTGCTTTTTTAATTCAATCAACCGCGCCAGGTCATTGGCAAATAAAGAAAAGTCATTGGCTTTGCGGGCTTCCATCCAGCTGTGAAAACTTTTGTTCACCGCTTCGGCCAGTGTACGTACAAACGAAGAATGGAATTTTTTCTGTTTTGAATAATCCTGCCAGGTAAGCTCCACATTTCTTTTTTCCCCGGCCGACAGTTTGTCGCCTGCCAGTAACTCCTGCAGCCGTGCACCCAGCTTTTCATCGGTAAAATACTTATGGGCAATTTCCGAAAGGGTAGCTATCTGCTGACCCCTGATGGGGGCGCCTTTAGGCGGTAAATAAGTTTCCTGGTCCCACTGCAAAACCCCTGCGGCATACCGCAGGTCGGCGATGGTTTGCATCTCCTTTATATATTCTTCGTACAATGATTTAATGGCAGATGTTGTCATACCCGGTGTATTTAATAAGTACTAAAAACAGGTTGCGAAATTCGGTAAATTATAGCATATTAAACAATTGGCAAATTGTTCACTATTACTGGTTAAATAATTATGACTACGGTCATAAACTATTAACACCTTGTGGGAAACTGTATTCTTAATTCTTTCACCTGCATATTACTTTCGTCGTTCCACATTGTTAAACACCTAACATTCTATAATTCTATCATGCAATACGAAAATGAAGTGTTGTTACAGGAGAACAAGGACCGTTTTGTTATTCTTCCAATTAAATATCCCCGCATTTGGGAAATGTATAAACAGCATGAGGCCAGTTTTTGGACCGCAGAAGAAATTGACCTTAGCGGTGATCTGAAAGACTGGGCCAACCTCAATGATGGCGAGCGTCATTTTATTTCACACGTACTGGCATTTTTCGCTGCCAGCGATGGTATTGTGAACGAGAACCTGGCCGTGAACTTTATGAGCGAAGTGCAACTGCCCGAGGCCCGTTGTTTTTATGGTTTTCAGATCATGATGGAGAACATTCATTCCGAAACCTATGCCTTGCTGATAGATACCTATGTAAAAGACGTTGCGGAAAAAGACAGACTGTTCCACGCCATCGATACCGTACCGGCTGTGAAGAAAAAAGCCGAGTGGGCATTGCGTTGGATTGAACAAGGGAACTTTGCCGAGCGTTTAGTTGCGTTTGCAGCGGTGGAAGGTATATTCTTCAGCGGTAGCTTTTGCTCTATATTCTGGTTAAAGAAAAGAGGGTTGATGCCGGGCCTTACGTTCAGCAATGAACTTATTAGCCGCGACGAAGGTTTGCATTGCGAATTTGCCTGTTTATTATACAGTATGCTGAACGCTAAATTATCGCAGGAGCAGGTATATAGTATTATAGGCGATGCCGTGCAAATTGAAAAAGAATTCATCACCGAAGCCTTACCGGTTGACCTTATTGGAATGAATGCCCGCTTAATGCAACAATATATTGAATTTGTTGCCGACAGATGGTTGAGTGAACTGGGGTATCCTAAAATGTTCAATGCTGCCAATCCGTTCGACTTTATGGAAATGATCTCGCTGCAGGGCAAGACCAACTTCTTTGAAAAGCGGGTAGGTGATTACCGAAAGGCCGGTGTAAACACCACCAAGGAATCGCAACAGTTTTCTCTCGATGAAGATTTCTAGATAAATAATATTGATAGCACAATTTAAACTCCATTAGCATGAACGTAATAAAAAGGAATGGAAAGAAAGAGACAGTAAAGTTCGACAAGATCACTGCACGTATACAAAAGTTATCATATGGGTTGAGCCCCCTGGTTGATGTAATAGAAGTAACCAAGAAAGTGATTGAAGGCATTTATGATGGTGTTACTACCAGTGAGCTGGATAGCCTGGCTGCCGAAACCGCCGCTTCATTAACTACCAAACACCCCGATTACGCATTGCTGGCCTCACGTATTGCCGTGAGCAACCTGCATAAGAATACCGAGAAATCGTTTTCGGCCACCATGCGCAGGCTGTATGATTATACCGATAGCGGCCGTAAAACGCCATTGCTGGCCGACGATGTAATGGAGATCATTGAGGCCAATGCCGAGTTGCTCGATAGTTCTATTATATATGACCGCGATTTTGGGTTCGATTACTTTGGGTTTAAAACACTGGAAAAATCGTACCTGTTGCGCATTGATGGAAAAATAGCCGAACGCCCGCAGCATATGTATATGCGTGTGGCAGTAGGAATACATAAAGAAGACATTGCCAGCGCTGTTAAGACCTACAACTTTATGAGCGAGCGCTGGTTTACCCATGCCACCCCAACCTTGTTCAATGCCGGTACGCCAAAACCGCAAATGTCATCGTGCTTTTTGCTTACCATGAAAGACGATAGCATCGATGGTATTTACGATACGTTAAAGCAAACGGCAAAGATCTCACAAAGCGCCGGTGGTATTGGCTTATCAATTCATAATGTACGCGCTACCGGTAGCTATATAGGCGGCACCAATGGCACCAGCAACGGTATTATTCCCATGCTGCGTGTATTTAACGATACTGCCCGTTATGTTGATCAGGGCGGAGGTAAACGTAAAGGCGCCTTTGCTATTTACCTGGAACCCTGGCATGCAGATATTGAAGGATTTTTGGAACTGCGCAAGAACCATGGTAAAGAAGAGTTGCGTGCCCGCGATCTGTTTTATGCCCTTTGGATCAGCGACCTGTTTATGAAACGGGTTGAAGAGAATGGCAGCTGGAGTTTGTTCTGCCCACATGAAGCACCCGGTTTAGGCGATACGTTTGGCGACGAATTTGAAGCCCTGTACCATCGCTACGAGCAGGAAGGCCGCGCCCGCAAAGTGATAAAAGCACAGGACCTGTGGTTTGCTATTTTGGAAGCACAAATAGAAACCGGCACACCATATATGCTATATAAAGATGCTGCTAACAAAAAGAGTAACCAGCAAAACCTGGGAACCATTAAAAGCAGCAACCTGTGTACAGAGATACTGGAGTATACCAGCGCCGATGAAGTAGCTGTTTGTAACCTGGCCTCGCTGGCATTACCCCGTTTTGTAAATGAAGGAAAGTTCGATTTTGAGAAATTATATGAAGTAACCTACCAGGCAACGCTCAACCTCAACCGCATTATTGATAATAATTATTATCCGGTTGAGGAAGCTAAACGCTCAAATCTTCGTCATCGACCCATTGGTTTAGGTGTGCAGGGTTTGGCCGATGTGTTCATTTTGTTGCGTTTGCCTTTTGAAAGTGAGCTGGCCAAGGTGTTGAATAAAAACATCTTTGAAACCATTTACTTTGCTGCTATGACGGCCAGTAAGGATATGGCCATTGAACAAGGCCCTTACGAAACTTTTGCCGGCTCGCCTTTATCAAAAGGTCAGTTCCAGTTCGATCTGTGGAATGTACAACCATCTAACAGGCATAATTGGGAAGCATTACGTGCCGAAGTGGTAAAACATGGTGTGCGTAACTCATTATTAGTAGCGCCTATGCCTACAGCCTCTACTTCACAGATCTTAGGCAATAACGAATGTTTTGAACCGTATACTTCAAATATCTATGTGCGTCGTGTATTGAGCGGTGAATTTATTATCGTAAACAAACACCTGCTGAAAGACCTGGTGCAACTGGGCCTTTGGAACGATACCATGAAGAACAAGATCATTGCAGCCAATGGTTCAATTCAACAGATCAATGAAATACCTGCCGATATTAAAGCCCTGTACAAAACAGTATGGGAAATTAAACAACGTACGCTTATTGATATGGCTGCCGACCGGGGCGCCTTTATTTGCCAGTCGCAATCGTTGAACCTGTTTGTTGATACGCCAACGGTGGCCAAACTTACTTCTATGCACTTTTATGCATGGAAGCAGGGATTGAAAACAGGCATGTATTATTTGCGTACACAAGCGGCAGCCCAGGCTGTTCAGTTCACGGTTGAAAAACAAGGCAGCCGCCAAATGGAACCGGTGATGCCTAAAAACGCCGAAGCAACTGTTGCAGATGATGGCCTCAATGGCGGCAGCTGTAGTATGGAAGATGGTTGTGTAACCTGCAGTGCGTAATAAAGTAGTGGATTAGAATCCTTAAATACAATGTGTGGGCCTCCTTTGAACGGGAGGCCTTTTTTTGTTAAAATCTCAAATCACAAATCTCAAGATCCAAATAAATCCCAGGCTTCAAATCTCAAAGCCTATACGGGGAAGCCTTGGTTTCTATGAATTGGGATTTTTGTATTATTATTTGGTGCTTGAGTTTTTGTGCTTTTTGGGAGCTTGAATTTTAAATTTGTTATTTGGAGCTTAGTGCTTGGGATTTAAGTTTTATTCTTTAAAGCTTGGAGCTTGGAGTTTGAAATTTGGTATTTATTTTTTGGTTCTTGTGATTTGGCTCTTGGTTCTTATCTTCGCACCGTAGTTCTTTACTTTAAAACTTGTTTTCAGGTTATTCCGGCCACAACCGGAGTATTAAAAAGGAACCGTGTGCAAATCACGGGCTGTCGCGCAACTGTATGTTGTAGTGAGTGGTCACAACCTCACATGCTGCATAACAAAGCCACTGTATCCGCCACAAGATATGGGAAGGCTATGAAGCAATACAACAAGCCAGGATACTTGCCTGAAAACGGAGACGAATGCTTTCGCGGTCAAAAGCAGCAGTCAGGAGCAGTTAAATCACCTCACTTAGTAACTGTTTCTCTCTAACACTTTATCACGAAAGCATACACATTAAACGTAAAGACATTAATACCATTCATTAATGTTTCTAAAAATGTTTTATGCGTATGCTAACACACAATCTTGGGTTCCCCCGTATTGGGGCACAACGCCAATTGAAAAAAGCCTGTGAACAGTATTGGGCGGGTACTATCACAAGGACGGAGCTTTTCCTCGCAGCCAAAAAGATCAGGGAAGAGAACTGGTTGTTACAAAAACACGCTGGTATTGAAATGATACCCTGTAATGACTTTGCCTTTTACGACCAGGTGCTCGATGCTTCACTGTTATTCGGTGCAGTGCCACAACGCTATACGCCGGTGGCAACTGATATTAAAGACAATACCGAGATCGATCTGTATTTTGCCATGGCGCGTGGCTATCAACAAAATGGCCTCGATATAACGGCCATGGAAATGACCAAATGGTTCGATACCAATTACCATTACATTGTACCGGAGTTTACAGCTAATCAGCAATTCCGCCTTATTTCAGATAAGCTTTTTAATGAGTTCAACGAATGTAAACGTGTAACAGGCACTACGCCTAAACCTGTGCTCATTGGGCCCATCACCTATTTGTTGCTGGGTAAAGAAAAGCAAAGCGGGTTCAACAGGATAGATCTGTTAAAACAGTTACTACCTGTTTATATTGAGGTGCTGAAAAAACTGGAAGATGCCGGCGCCATATGGGTACAAATAGATGAACCGTTTTTGGTAACCGACCTAACAGATAAACAAAAAGAAGCATATCAATATGCTTTTAAAGAAATAAGAAGCAAAACCAATTTAAAGCTGTTGCTGGCAACCTACTTCGAAGGATTGCATGAGAATACCGCATTGGCCGCAAGTTTACCGGTATGTGCATTGCACCTTGACCTCGTGCGTGCGCCGCAACAGATAGATGATGTGCTGAAAGTGATACCACCCAAAATGTCGTTATCACTTGGGGTAGTGGATGGCCGTAATATTTGGAAGAACGATTACAGCAGATCACTGGCGTTGATTGAAAAGGCAAGAACAGTTATTGGTGAAGAACGTATTATGCTGGCGCCTTCCTGCTCCTTATTACATTCGCCTGTTGACCTCGATGGCGAAACGGCTCTTGATGGTGAAATAAAGAACTGGATGGCTTTTGCCAAACAAAAGCTCGATGAAGTATGCGCACTAAAGAAAATTGTAGCTGGTGATAAAGAACTGCTGAAGATAAATATACAGGCTATTGAAAGCCGTCGTAACTCAACCCGTATTCATAAACAGGTAGTGAAAGACCGTGTAACTGGTATTAAAGACGGCGACGCAAAACGTAAAAGCGAATTCACGGTTCGCCAACGTATACAGCAGTTAAGGTTCAACCTGCCGTTATTCCCAACAACAACCATTGGTTCGTTTCCGCAAACAGATGAAATACGTCAATTGCGCGCCAAGTTGAAGAAGGGCGACTTAACGCTAAAACAATACGAAGAAGATATTGAAGAAGCAACCATATCGGCTATTCGGGTACAGGAAGAAATAGGCCTCGATGTGCTGGTGCATGGTGAGTTTGAGCGCAATGATATGGTGGAGTACTTTGGCGAACAGTTAGATGGGTTCTTATTTACCAAAAACGGTTGGGTACAAAGCTATGGCAGCCGTTGTGTAAAACCTCCGGTAATTGCAGGCGATGTAAGCCGGCCGCACGATATGACGGTAAAATGGAGTGTTTTTGCACAGGCGCAAACCCAAAAGTTAATGAAGGGCATGCTTACCGGGCCGGTAACTATTTTGCAATGGTCGTTTGTACGTGACGACCAGCCCAGGTGGCAAACCGCTTTTCAAATTGCCCTGGCAATTCGCGATGAAGTGGTAGCGCTGGAGAAGGCTGGTATTAAAGTGATACAGATAGATGAACCTGCTATTCGTGAAGGGTTGCCATTACGTAAAACCGATGGGCCTGCTTACCTGGAGTGGGCAGTGAAAGCATTTCGTTTAAGCGCCAGTGGGGTGCAGGATGAAACGCAAATACATACCCATATGTGTTATAGTGAGTTCAATGATATTATGGAGCATATTGCAAAAATGGACGCCGATGTAATAACCATTGAAACAAGCCGTTCGCAAATGGAGTTACTCGAAGCCTTTGCCCGTTTCAAATATCCCAATGAAATAGGGCCCGGCGTTTATGACATCCATTCGCCCCGCGTACCTACTGTTGAGGAAATAGTGCAGTTGCTTGAAAAAGCAGTGGCCCTGTTACCGGTGAAGAACCTTTGGGTAAATCCTGATTGCGGTTTAAAAACCCGCCGTTGGACGGAAACCATTGCCGCATTGAAGAACATGGTGCAGGCTGCAGAGAAGGCGAGGGTGAAGGTAGGTGAGCCGGTGGTAGCTTAACAGCTGTTTACTACTAAGTTTCTGTTACAGGTTTCAGGTTGCAAGTTGCAGGGAGTCATACAACAAAGTCCCTGTAACCTGTAACTTGCAACCTGTAACTCTTCCATAAAAACGGTCACTTGCCAAATTCACCTAACATTCATTATTTGTAAAATGACCATCGAACAAAAGATCCAACAATCCGAAACCCGCATTTTCAAAGCCGTATTCCCCAACACTACCAACCACTACGATACTTTATTTGGCGGTACCGCCATGGCGTTGATGGATGAAGTGGCATTTATTTGCGCTACCCGTTTTGCCCGCAAAAGAATGGTAACCGTTTCATCGGATAAAATAGATTTCACCAAGCCCATTCCGGCAGGAACTATCATTGAACTAATTGGCCGGGTAATACATACCGGTAAAACCAGTGTTAGGGTATTGGTTGAAATATATATAGAAGAAATGTATTCTTTCGAGCGCGAAAAAGCCATAAGCGGCAGCTTTACCCTGGTGGCAGTCGATGAAAATAAGCGACCTGTGTCTATTTTATAGCAGTTTCAGGGGTGTTACATTAAAAAACACTAATATGTGGGTTTCTTTAACAATTCATAGACAAAATTTTATCAATTTTAAGCTATGAAAGCCATTAATTTGTTAAAAGATAAATAGCCCCATGAATTGCATTCGTTTTTATAGATCCCTGATTGCTTTGGCCTTAGTATTATTTTCCGGTTTAGGGGCCGGCTATGCTCAACAGATCGATTCAATGCTGAACCTGTATGGCGAAAGATACCCGCAGGAGAAAATATATGTTCACTTTGATAAACCTGCTTACAATACGGGTGAAACCATGTGGTTTAAATCGTATTTATATGCAGGCATTTTGCCCTCGCCTATCAGCAGGAACTTTTATGCTGAGCTGCTCGATCAAAATGGCAAAGTATTACAGCAAAAAATAATGCCCATTTATGAAAGTTCATCGTCAGGGCACTTCGACCTTCCTGCCAATTTACCACCCACAGTGGTATTTAGAGCGTACACCACCTGGATGCTGAATTTCGATACGGCATTCCTTTTCACTAAAACCATTCGCATTTTAAACAAAACGGTGGCCGTTGCTCCGCAAGCTGCCCCGGCTGCTATCCCGCAAGGCGGGACTGCTAAGCCCGCTGCCGGCGCCAAGCCAGGTACGGCAACAACTGCTGCCGCCAGCACGGTACCAACCGCGGTTACCTTACGCTTCTTCCCCGAGGGCGGCGATATGGTAACAGGTATTGAATCGGTAGTGGCAGTAAAAGTGACCGATGTATATGGTTTGCCTGTCAATGCCGAAGGAAGTATTAAAGATAATACAGGCGCTACAGTTGCCACCTTTAGCACCACACACGATGGCATGGGCCGTTTTACTTTAGAGCCTCAGTCCGGTAAAACCTATGTTGCCGAATGGACCGATGAGAAAAAGCAGGCGCATAAAACCCCATTGCCCGATGCCCGCACAACCGGTGTGGTATTGCAATGTGCACCTACCGGTAGCCGGCAGGCATTTATAATTAAACGTTCACAGGAGGCGCCCGAAAATTTAAAAACATTGTACCTGTTGGGTTATTTTAACTCACAGGTGGTTTATAAAGCCCGGTTGAACCTGGCGCAGAATTTTATGGTAAGCGGTTCTATTCCGCTTGAAGGTATACCAACCGGTATGATACAAATGACCGTGTTTGATGCCGACTGGAAACCACTGGCCGAGCGTATTGCTTTTGTAAACAAAGAAGATTACTTCTTTACCAGCCGGGTGGTGCCTATAACAAAAAGCACGGAACGAAGAGCTAAGAATACGATGGTAATAGATGTGCCCGATACTTTAAGAAGTAACCTTAGCCTGGCCATCACAGATGCAGGCCTTACCAAGGCCGATCCCGATGCCGATAACATCGTATCGCACATGTTACTGGGCGGCGATCTGCGTGGGTATATTCACAATCCATATTATTATTTTACCGGTAACGATGATACGGTACGTGCCCACCTCGACCTGGTAATGCTTACCAATGGCTGGCGCAAGTTTAAATGGGACGATCTGGCTGCCGGTAAATTGCCGGTGATAAAATTCCCAAGAGAAAATTACCTGTCGCTAAACGCAACCTTAACCGGTGTGCTGCAAAGCCAGGTGCCAAAGAATACCCAGTTGAACGTATTCCTACAGGCAAAAGATTCTTCACGTCAGTTGTTCTTCCTCACTATGGATTCAACGGGTAAGTTTCAGCAGGAGGGGTTGGTGTTCTTTGATACGGTGTCGGTGTTTTACCAGTTCAATAATAGTAAACACCTTGCCAACAAAGCCGTTGTTAATTTCACTAACGGCACACATAAAAGCGCTTCAACTATTAAACCCGATACGGGCTGGCGGGTGCCCATGCCATTAGATACAAGCCTGCTGAACAGAGGTAAGTATTTTGCCAGTGAAGCCGACCGCCTTAAAGTTGAATCTGATAAGAAAGTAAAAACACTGGAGGCCGTTACGGTAAAGGCAAAACAGAAATCGAAGCAGCAACAAATGGACGAAAAGTATACCAGTGGTTTGTTCTCGGGCGGCGATGCTACCACCTTCGACCTTACCGATGATGTGGCGGCCATGGGGGCTTATAATATCTTTAGTTATCTGCAGGGCCGCGTAGCAGGTTTGCAAATTACTACCGGTGGTGGAGGCTCGCAATTACAATGGCGTAATGCAACCCCTGCTTTGTTCCTGAACGAAATGCCGGTTGATGTAAGTGCTATTGAAAACATTCCGGTTTCTGATATTGCTTATGTAAAAGCGTTCCGTCCGCCATTCTTTGGGGCAACCGGTGGTGGTGCAGGCGGTGCTATTGCCATTTATACCAAGAAGGGGGGCGAAGGCAGCTCTTCAACCAGCAATATTGGGGGGCTCGATAAAAGCAGACTTACCGGTTATGCTATGCCTAAGGAATTTTATTCGCCCGATTACAGCAAAGAAACTACCGATGCTTCGTTGCCCGATGTTAGGCCAACCATCTACTGGGCGCCGTACATTCTTACCGATAAGAACAACCATAAATTAACGATCACCTTTTATAACAATGATGTATCGAAGCGTTTACGCGTTGTTTTAGAAGGTATGAATGAAGAAGGTCAGTTGACGAGAGTGGAGAAGATAATTGAGTAAGAGGATTGTTGGTTGAATTTATTAAGCAGCTTCAGTAATTGAGGCTGCTTTTTTTTATGGGCAGAGGCTAGTAGTAAATGGCGAGTAGCGAGTGGGAAATACATTAACGACCTGCTATTAAAAATAGCGAGCTTGGCGTTTCAGGCCCCACTAGCCATTTACCACTAGCCACTAGCCTGCTTGTTATAAGCGATTTGCCTGATACAACCAGGTTCTTAGTTCTTAAGTATAGTGATCGTTTTATTCGCATCATGCCCCTTAATAGAAGTGGAATCGGCCGGTGGGGCGGGAAGCTTATAATTATACGTTACCACAAAACGTGAGTATATCTTCATCATATGCGACTGAAACTGAAATCCATCTCCTTTATCAGGAAGAATAGTACCGGTAAGCAAAAGCGAATCGCCACTTTGTGGTTTTAGTTCCAGGGTGATATTATACGAAAGTTTAGGATCGGGCTTCGTTAATTCAATATCATAAAAAGAATGATGGTCGTAGGTGAGGAACAAAGTAATGTTCGAATATGCCTTGCTCATGGTATCCTCAGTAACGCCATTGAGCACCTGTTTTAAAGGCGTTGAGTCCGACTGCATCCATACACTATCCAGGTACATCACTTCCTTGGGATTATCGGCCAGGTAAACCTTCATTTTTTTAATAATGGAATCGGGCGTGTTCTTAAACACGATGGTATCGCTTCTGGTCGATTTGGGTTTAGGCTTAAACCAAAAGTACATGCCTACACCGGCAGCGACCATGATCAAAAGTATTATCCAGGTTCCGCGCATAGATGGTGGTAGTTAGTGTCAATAATTCATTTAAAATACCAATAACCTTGCAATTAACATGCCTTGCTGTCATAAATATATTTTATTAACACAAGGCCGGCTATCAATTATCTTTGATTATAATCAGGTGAATTATGAAAATTGCTGATATCATTACCTTGCTTGAATCTGTTGCCCCGCCTTCACTACAGGAAAGTTATGATAATGCCGGGCTGCTTACCGGTAATGCGGGCTGGGCGTGCACCGGCGCTTTGTGTACCCTGGATGCTACTGAAGAAATAGTGAACGAGGCCATACAACTTGGCTGTAACCTTATAGTAGCGCATCACCCCATTATATTTGGTGGTTTAAAAAAGATAACGGGCAGGAATTATGTAGAAAAGACCATAATAACCGCCATTAAAAATGATATAGCGATTTATGCCATTCATACCAATTTAGATAATGTAATAGATGGCGTGAACGGTATGATGGCCGATAAACTGGGCCTGGTGAACCGAAAGATCTTATCGCCCAAAGAGGCCACGCTAAAAAAACTGTACACTTTTGTGCCGGTTGAACAGGTTGAGCAGGTGCGGGCTGCTTTGTTTGAAGCAGGCGCCGGGCAAATAGGTAATTATGATGAATGCAGTTTTGGGACCGAAGGCGCCGGCACCTTTAGAGGTGGGGCAGGCACCAACCCCTTTGTGGGCCAACCGGGCGAACGGCATTATGAAAAGGAATTGAAGCTTGAGGTCATTTTCCCGGCTTTTGTACAAAGCACGCTTATAAGGGCTTTACGTACAGCCCATCCGTATGAAGAAGTGGCGTATGATATTGTAAACCTGGCCAATACGCACCCAGGCATAGGATCGGGTTTGGTGGGCGAACTGCCCAACGCAATGCCCGAAACGGCTTTTTTAAAGCAGTTAAAACAGGCTTTTGGGCTTTCGGTAATAAGGCATACGCCCCTGCCGGGCAAAACGGTAAAAAAGGTGGCGCTTTGTGGAGGGGCTGGTAGCTTCTTGGTTTCCAAAGCGTTAGCTGCCGGTGCCGACATTTATATTACCGGCGATATGAAGTACCACGAGTTTTTTGACGCCAACGGCCGGCTAATAATTGCCGATATTGGTCATTTTGAAAGTGAGCAATTTACCATAGATTTACTGGCTGGGATTTTGCAGGAAAAATTTCCTACCTTTGCCGTCCTTAAAACGGCTTTAAAAACCAATCCTGTGCATTATTTTGTTGATTAGAGGGCAAGGCGCTGAAGGGTGCGACGCAAGATAAGCACAATCAAGGAGGGAAAGCCGGGTACAGGATTCACAACAAACTATTAATCTCTTTATGGCTAACGTTAAAGACTACTCTGTAGAAGAAAAATTAAGCGCACTCGTTGCATTGCAGAAGGTTGAATCGAAGATCGACGAGATACAGATATTGAAAGGGGAGTTACCAATGGAAGTAAGCGACCTGGAAGATGAAATTCAGGGTTTACATTCACGCCAGGTACGTATTGAGGAAGAGATCAACGGCATACAGGAGTTTATTAATAAAAAGAAAGAACTGATCAAGGAAGCTGAAGCCCTGATCAAGAAATACGAAAAACAAAGCGAGAACGTAAAGAACAGCCGCGAGTTTGAGGCCATCAATAAAGAAATAGAGATGCAGCAGCTTGAAATTAAGCTGGCCGAAAAACACATTCGCGATGCAAACGAAGAAATAGCTGAGAAAGTAGTTGTTCTCGATAAAGCTAAAAAGAACATCGCTACCAAAGAAGGTGTGTTAAGCACCAAAAAAGGTGAGCTGGAAAAGATTATCGCTACCAACGAAAAAGAAGAAAAAGCATATAACAAACAGGCTTCTGAAGCCCGTGAAAAAGTTGAAGAGCGTTTGTTGCTTTCTTATGATCGTATTCGTAAGAACTACCGTAACGGTTTAGGTGTGGTGCCCGTTGAGCGTGACGCCTGTGGCGGTTGCTTTAACGCCATCCCCCCACAACGTCAAAGCGAAATTCGTCAACGTAAAAAGATCATCGTTTGCGAAAACTGTGGTCGTATCCTGGTTGACCGCGACCTGTTCGACACGGTAGATGTAGTGAAATAAGACATTTTAATATACTTTAAAAGGTGAGCCGCTCTTTATGGGCGGCTCACCTTTTGTTTTAGGGCGGGTCCTCTTTTTAAGGGGATTTGCCCTGGTTTAGTTAATACCATCTAAGTATCAAGTCCGTACCAAGTCCGTACCATCTCCGTACCAAGTCCGTGGTTTTAACGGACATGGTATGCTTTTCCTAAGCTAATGGTACCCTTTTAAAGCGAAGTTGGTACGCACCAAAGAGCCTTAAGTCACGAACCTTGTGCCTTGAGTCTTGTGCCTTGTGCCTTCTAACCGTATCTTGCAGCCATGATTAGGCTTTGGTGTACCTGTTTGGCGCTTTTACTGGTTTTGATATACCTGCCCTGCCGGGCCGAAAAAGTGTTTGATTTTAACGACCGGTGCAAACAGGCTTACCACGAGATCATTAAGCTTAAACTGAACAATGGTCAGCAGTTATTGAATGCCGAAAAAGCCGAACATCCCGATAACCTCATTCCATACTTCCTGGAGAACTATATCGACTTTTTTGTGCTTTTCTTCAATGAAGATCCGGCGGAATACAAAAAGCGCCTGCCCAACCGCGATACCCGGTTAGATAAAATGGATGAGGGGCCCGAGAAATCGCCTTTTTTACTATTCACCCGGTCGGTGATCCATTTTCAATGGGCGGCTGTACGGGTTAAGTTTGGTAATAACTGGGATGCAGGGTGGGAGTTTCGCCGCTCATATTTACAAATAAAAAAGAACCTGGAGGCCTTTCCCGATTTTACCCCCAACTTATTATATGCCGGCGCCATGCAGGTAGCGGCCGGCACCATTCCCGATGGCTATAAATGGTTAAGCAATTTGCTGGGCATCAATGGCAGTATAAAAAAGGGCATGGCCCGCATGATAAACTTTATAAACAGCGACAGTGAATGGAAGTGGCTTTTTAATGAGGAAGCAATATTTTATTATGGGTATTTGTCGTTTTATGTGCAGAACGATAAGGTGAGCATATTTAACGTTCTTGAGAGGAAGCATTATGATTTGGTGAATAATCATCTGTTAACCTATCTCGCCGCCAATTTGAATCGCAATAGTCAGAATGCAGAGAAAGCCGAAACGATACTAAAGAACAGGAACATCAGCGCCGACTACATGGCAACGCCGGTATGGGATATGGAAATGGGTTATAATAAAGTGCATGGTCTCGATGCCGATGCTGCCATTTACCTGGAACGGTTTATTTTCAACTTCAAGGGTAAGTTCTATGTAAAGGATATATTGCAGAAGCTAAGCTGGCATTATTACCTGCAGGGCGATGATGCTAAAGCGAAAGCATACCGGCAAAAAGTGCTAAAAAGCGGCAGCACATTTTCAGAAGCCGATAAACAGGCGCAAAAGGAAGCATTGACCAACGACTGGCCCAATAAACTATTATTGCAGGCGCGGTTGTTGAACGATGGCGGTTATTACAAACAGGCCATTGCCCTGTTGCATGGCAAAAACGCCAGCAGTTTTACATTGCCCGAGGAAAAGCTGGAATTTGCCTACCGGGCGGGCCGTATATACGATGATATGGGAAACGATAGCATGGGCATTGTTTTTTACAAACAGGCTATTGAACTGGGCGAACATCGTAAAGAACATTTTGCCGCCCGCGCGGCCCTGCAAATAGGTTATGTTTACGAACAACAGGGCGATAAGCAAACTGCTAAACAATGGTTTCAGCGTTGCTTAGACATGGAAGACCATGATTTTAAAAATTCACTCGACCAAAGAGCAAAGGCTGGTTTGGCGAGATGTAATAATGAATAACTCTGATAGGAGGTAGCCCCCCTCCACCGGAGGGGGGATGGGGGGAGGCCCGGGGAAAACTCCATTATAAAAAATGCCCAATGCCAATTATATTTGTTACGCTCAAAATCGTACTGTGCTTAAAAAACTATTCATACAGAACTTTGCAATCATTGACGAGATAGAGATCGACTTCTCGCCAAAGCTGAATATAATAACGGGTGAAACCGGCGCCGGTAAATCAATTATCATGGGAGCCCTGTCGTTGATACTGGGCGACCGGGTTGATACTTCGGTACTGCAAAGCCGCGACAAGAAATGTTATGTAGAAGGCATTTTTGTAATAGCTGAAAAGAAAGCGGTAAAAGCCTTTTTACGCGAGCAGGACCTCGATGTGGAAGAAGAACTCGTTATTCGCCGCGAAATTGGCGCCAATGGCAAATCAAGAGCATTTGTAAATGATACACCGGTTAACCTGGAGCAACTGCGCCAGCTTAGTTCTATGCTGGTTGATCTGCACCGCCAGTTTGATACCCTTGAACTGGGTGAAAGCGATTTTCAACGCCAGGTGCTCGATGCGCTGGCCGGCCATGCCGATGTATTACAACAATACCAGGCCGCATTTACCCAATGGCATCAGGCCCAACAAGAGTTAACTGCATTACAACAACAGAAAGACCAGTTTACCAAAGAATACGATTATAATAAATTCCTGTTCGATGAGCTGCATGAAGCAGGGCTGAAGGAAAATGAACTGGAAGAAGCCGATGCAACGCTTAAGATGCTCGGCAATGCAGAAGGTATAAAAACCTCGTTGAGCAAAGTAGTGTACGAGCTAAGTGAAGGTGAAACGCCCATGGTACAACAACTGAAATCGTTGTGCAACCAGCTGAGCCCTTACACCGAACATCATGCGGCTTTGCCGGCTTTGTTACAACGGCTGTTATCGGCTCAGATAGAGTTGCAGGATATTGCCGATGAAGTAGAGCGCATCAATGACCATGTGCAACATGATCCCAAAAAGATAGAACAACTGAACGACCGCATTTCTACAGGTTATAAATTGCTGAAGAAACACGGCGTTCATACCACACAGGAGCTGCTTACCATAAAAGACAACCTGGAGCAAAAGTTACAGGCGGTGCTGAATATAGACGAGGCCATTCAAACCAAAGAAAAAGCAGTGCAGCAGTTGTTGCAAAAAGCAACAGAGCTGGCTGCCAAACTAACGGCCAACCGGGTTAAACAGGTGAAGCCGCTGCAGGATAAAGTGAATAAATTGCTTGGCCAGGTAGGTATGCCCAATGCACGACTGCAGGTTGATGTAACGCCACTGGCCTCGTTACAGAGTACCGGAATAGATGATATTGAATTCTTATTCGATGCCAATAAAAGCAACCGTTTTGAGCCTATTCGCAAAGTAGCGTCGGGTGGTGAGTTAAGCCGGTTGATGTTATGTATAAAATCGCTGGTAGCGCAATCGCTCGATCTGCCAACGCTCATCTTCGATGAAATTGACACCGGTATTTCGGGCGAAGCGGCCAAACAGGTAGGGGTAATTATGAAAGATCTTGCCCGTAAACGCCAGGTATTCAGTATTACCCATCAGCCCCAGATCGCCGGCAAGGCCGATGCCCATTACTTCGTATATAAAGACATTAAGGGCAATACCATTAAAACAAACATTAAACTGCTGTCGCAGGATGAACGTATAACCGCCATTGCAAAAATGCTGAGCGGGGAGAAGCCAACAGCAGCCGCTTTGGAAAACGCCCGCGAGATGGTGATGAATTAATGTGATAATTAGCTAATGTGCAAATGTGCTAATGAAATACAGGAAATGCGCAGAGAATGGAAAATGATGTTATTTTTGCGCGCATTCTAATTAAAAAACAAAATTCTATGGCATATAACCTGCTTAAAGGAAAGAAAGGGATCATATTTGGCGCTCTGGACGAAAAGTCGATTGCGTGGAGAACAGCTTTACGTTGTCATGAAGAAGGCGCACAGCTGGTATTGACCAATGCTCCTGTAGCTTTACGTATGGGCGAAATAAATAAACTGGCCGAAGCAGTGAATGCACCGGTTATTGGCGCCGATGTTACCAATATGGACGATCTGAAGAATTTGTTTGAAGGTGCCATGAAGCATTTTGGCGGTCAGGTTGATTTCGTTCTGCACTCAATAGGTATGAGCCTTAACGTTCGTAAGAACAAACCTTATACTGAGATCGATTACGGTTTTAACCAAAAGACCCTCGATATATCGGCTATGTCGCTGCACCGCGTGCTGCGTACTGCCTGGGACCTGGATGCTATCAGCGACTGGGGCAGTGTAGTAGCATTGACCTATATCGCTGCTCAACGTGTGTTCCCCGATTATAATGAAATGGCCGATGCAAAGGCATTGCTTGAAGGTGTTGCCCGTAACTTCGGTTACCACTATGGTGTTAAAAAGAAAGTACGTATTAATACCGTTTCGCAATCACCTACCAAAACAACAGCAGGTAGCGGCGTAAAAGGTTTTGATGGCTTTATTTCTTATGCCGAAAAAATGAGCCCGCTGGGTAATGCGTCTGCTGATCAATGTGCCGATTATGTTGTTTCACTGTTCAGCGATCTTACAAAGATGGTAACTATGCAGAATCTGTTCCATGATGGAGGCTTCTCCTTTACCGGTGTAACGCAGGCGGTTATTGAGCAAATGGAAAAATAGAAGTAAGATATAAGAAGTATGAAATTCGCGCGGGTTGAGCAGTCGTAAGAGTGCTCAACCCGTTGCTTTTTAGAAGGTCGCACAGAAAGTTCTTCTTACTTCATACTTCGTACCTCTTACGTCGGCCGGAAGCCAAAAAAACCGCCCGCTTTGCAGCGACCGGTTTGCACTATTTTTTAGCCATGGGCTTTAATACTCATCTTCATTAAAGAAGAAGTCATCCTGGCTGGGATAATCTGGCCAGATGTCTTCTATACCTTCATAAATCTCTCCTTCATCTTCGAGTTCCTGAAGATTTTCTACCACTTCAATGGGTGCACCGCTACGGATTGCGTAGTCAATCAGCTCATCTTTAGTGGCAGGCCACGGTGCATCTTCGAGATAGGATGCAAGTTCTAATGTCCAAAACATACGATTAGCCTGTTTAAAGTTTTAAATCCACGTACAGTTACCTAATCAAGGGGCGGAGAAAATGCCAGGTTCGATCCCCGGTTTTACCCCTCAATTTTTCGCAAAAGTAACCCTCCTAATGAAAAAACCAAATCTATCTTTGAAAGATAATGGAAGGTTTTCATAAAAACATTGTCACATAGGGTTCCTATGAACGGGAAGCCAATGGTTTGTAGTATCTTGACGCCCATATTAGTAATTCACAACACATGTTGACAGCGACGAATATTCAAAAATATTATGGTGATCTGTGGGTATTGAAAGGGGTTGACCTGGAGATAAAGCAAGGCGAAATAGCCAGTATTGTAGGGCCTTCCGGTTCGGGAAAGAGTACGTTGTTACACATTCTGGGCACCCTCGATAAGCCCGATAAAGGCGAGGTAGTGGTTGGAAATCAACGTATCAATTTCATGAATGAGAAGCAAATGGCGGCTTTTCGTAATAAACATGTGGGGTTTGTTTTCCAGTTCCACCATTTATTGCCCGAGTTTACAGCCCTGGAAAATGTGTGTATACCCGGCTGGATGGCCGGTAGGCGTAAGTCGGATGTAGAGGAGTATGCTTTATCGTTATTAACGATGTTGGGACTGGAGAAACGCATCGATAATAAACCAAATGCATTATCGGGTGGCGAGCAACAGCGTGTGGCGGTGGCCCGCGCCCTCATAAATAAGCCGGCTATCATTTTTGCCGATGAGCCTACGGGTAATCTCGATTCGGCCAATGCTGCCGAACTGCACCAGTTGTTCTTCTCCCTAAGGCAACAGTTCAATCAAACATTCCTCATAGTAACGCACAACGAAGAGCTGGCGCAAATGAGCGACAGAATATTGCATATGAAAGACGGGAAGATCGTAATGTGATAATTTGCTAATGAGATAATGTGCTAATGCACCTGCGCGGGTGCAATTTCGCATAGCAGAGAGCCGGCAATTAATTAGTCTGTTACACAGAAACAATTAGCATATTGGCATATTAGCACATTAGCCTATTAGACTCTCGCTTTCCAGGGTATTTCTTCAATATTCATTTGATGGCCGGTATAACGGGCCAGCACAAATAAATAATCGCTCAGGCGGTTGAGGTATTTCAAAATAATGCCATTTACTTCCAGGCTTTCCTGGTCGAGGCGAACACAACACCGTTCGGCACGGCGGCAAACGCAGCGGGCTATGTGCAGTTGAGAAAGCGTAGGGTGACCGCCAGGCAATATAAAGCTCTTCATGGGTGGTATAACCTCATTCATGCGGTCCATTTCATTTTCGAGCAGTACAGCGTCTTCTTCTTTTAGGTCGGGTATAAGTAGTTTGGGCTCTTTTACGGGGTCGCAGGCCAGGGCGGCATTCATGGTGAACAGGCGGTCCTGCACTTCCTGCAGTATCGTTCTGGCGGCATCGTCGGTAAGCAGGTCGCGGCACAGGCCTATCCATGAACTAAGCTCATCAACGGTTCCATAGGCTTCAATTCGCAGATGCGATTTAGGCACCTTGGTTCCGCCAATTAATGAGGTAGAACCTTTATCTCCTGTTTTGGTATATATTTTCTGTGCCATATTCGTCTATGTGATATTGCTGCTAAAGTAGGATGAAACTTTTACACGCCAACAAGTTCTGGTTTTCTTGTATCGCTTTCAATTAAACCATCGCGCAGGCGAACCACGCGTTTGGCATAGTTGGCAATATCTTCTTCATGGGTTACCAGTACTACTGTATTACCGGCCTCCTGTATTTGGGTAAAGATATCCATGATCTCTTTGGAGGTTTTGGTATCGAGGTTACCGGTAGGCTCATCGGCCAAAATAAGTGAAGGATTATTTACAAGCGCCCGGGCAATGGCCACACGCTGGCACTGACCACCCGAAAGCTCATTGGGTTTGTGATGGCTTCTTTCTTCCAGGCCCACCTTTTGAATAACCTCCATAGCCATTTCGGTACGTTGTTTACGGCCAACGCCTGCATAAACCAGGGGCAGGGCCACGTTTTCCAAAGCGGTTAGGCGGGGCAGCAGGTTAAACTGTTGAAATACGAACCCTATTTCTTTATTACGAACATCGGCCAGGTTATCGTCGGCCATTTTGCTTACATCCTGTCCGTTCAACACATAGCGGCCGGCAGATGGGGAGTCGAGGCAACCGAGGATATTCATTAGGGTACTTTTGCCCGAACCGGATGGGCCCATAAGGGCAACATACTCGTTGGTGTGAATATCGAGGTTAATACCTTTTAGCACCTGCAGTTCCTGCTTACCCATAAAATAGCTCTTGCGTATGTCCTCGAGGTGGATGATAGCATTCATAGAAATAGTTTAAAGCCGGGTGAATTATGAGGCCAGGGTTAATCTTTCTTGATCACCTTTGGCACTTTAAAGAACGTACCGTCTGAATCGGGGGCGTTTTTCAACGCTTCTTCCCGTGAAATGGACCCTTTTACCTCATCTTCACGTAACACATTGATAGCGTCTGTCATATGTAAAAGCGGTTCAACCCCAGTGGTATCCAGTTCATTGAGTTTGTCGACGAAATGGATCATTCGTTGCAGGTCGCCCTTAATTATTTCTTTTTCCTGCTCATTGAACTGCAGGCGTGCCAGGTTGGCCAGGTTTTGTACCAATGCATCATTTACTTCCATAGTCGCAAAAATAGCCAATATGCTAATATGCTAATGTGCAAATGTGCTAATTGATACCAATGGGCAGGAGGTGTGGGTGAATGGTAAAATTCAAGGTTTCAGTGTGTTGACGCCATTAGCAAATCAGCACATTAGCACATTAGCTCATTGCGATTTCTTATCTTCGCGCTCCTTATGCAAAGTGTTAAGAAAGAGATCGTCATGGGCGGCATTCGCCCCACCGGGTTTTTACACCTTGGCAACTATTTTGGCGCCCTGCGCAATTTTGTGCGTATGCAGGATGAATATCCCTGCTTTTTTATGCTGGCCGACCTGCATTCGTTGACCACCCACCCCGATACAAAAGAGTTAAAAACTAATATACACCGCGTTCTGGCCGAGCACCTTGCCAGTGGCCTCGACCCCGAAAAATGCGCCCTGTATTGCCAGAGCCATGTTTTTGAAACCTCTGAGCTATATCTGTACCTGAACATGGTTTCCATGGTAGGTGAACTGGAAAAAACCCCCACCTTTAAAGATAAAGTGCGGCAGCATCCACAAAACGTAAATTCAGGCCTGTTGACCTACCCGGTATTACAGGCAGCCGATATTCTTTTACACCGCGCCCATTTGGTACCGGTAGGTAAAGATCAGGAACAACACCTGGAAATGGCCCGCAATATTGCCGGTCGCTTCAATCATCGTTATAGTGAAGTGTTCCCCGAACCTGTTGCTTTTAATTTTGGCAGCGAACTGGTAAAGGTGCCCAGCCTCGATGGCGCCGGTAAAATGAGTAAGAGCGAGAACCAGATGGCAACCCTCTACCTCAGCGATCCCGATGACCTCATACGCAAAAAAGTAATGAAGGCCACAACCGATAGTGGTCCTAAAGAACCAAACACGCCTAAGCCCGATTATATTGAGAACCTGTTCTTACTAATGAAACTGGTAAGCGCGCCGGATGTTATGCAAAAATTTGAAGAGGACTATAACGCATGTACCATCAGGTATGGTGATATGAAAAAACAGCTGGCCGAAGATATGGTGAACTTTATAGCTCCCATACGCGAAAAGGCTGCGGCTATTCAACAAAATACCGATTACCTGCAAAAGGTAATGGAACAGGGCGCCGAAAAAGCCCGGCTAAGCGCTCAGGCTACCATGAAAGTGGTGCGTGAGGCAATGGGTTTGAATTATTATTAAAAAACACCGGCGATACCAGAAAGAATTGATATCTTAATTTTTTATTAGCCCCGCAAGGATCGGGGCTATAACGGGATAGAACTCAACAATAATGGCAAAAACTAAGAAACCGAAGCATATCGCTGTAGCGGGCAATATCGGTGCGGGCAAAACTACGCTCACTGAGCTCCTCAGTAAACACTACCGCTGGATACCCCAGTTTGAAGATGTAGACCATAACCCCTATCTGTTCGATTTTTATGACGATATGCCCAGGTGGAGTTTTAACCTGCAGATCTACTTCCTTAACAGCCGTCTTAAACAACTCAACGATATACATCGCGGTACCGAAACCGTGGTGCAGGACAGGACCATATACGAAGATGCCTACATCTTTGCACCCAACCTGCACGAAATGGGTCTTATGAGCAAACGCGATTTCGATAACTATTTCATGT
Source organism: Niastella sp. OAS944 (assembly GCA_024809215.1). Taxonomy (GTDB): domain Bacteria; phylum Bacteroidota; class Bacteroidia; order Chitinophagales; family Chitinophagaceae; genus Niastella. Next base: position 435,343 of record JANUBW010000007.1, read on the forward strand.
TCTTCGAAACCTTAAAAACAATGGTGCAGCCGCCCGATCTGCTTATCTATCTGAAAGCATCGGTGCCAACGCTGGTTGCACAAATTCAAAAGCGTGGCCGCGAATACGAAGAGAATATCAGGCTCGATTACCTCAAACGCCTAAACGATTTCTACAATAAATGGATCGATGGCTACAAAGAAGGTCCCCTGCTGGTAATAGACATCGATAAGAACAAGTTCCCCGAAAACGACGAACACCTGGGTGACATCATTCGGAAGATTGATTCCCAGTTATACGGTTTGTTCTAAATGCTGTATGCAAAAGCTCCAAAATTTACTTAAAGCACCGCTACACTTTCAGTGGCTGATACTTTTCTTTGTATTACATGGATACAATGAATTTTTTGGACTAATAAAAGTATCGTCCCTGGTATTGTTAATACTACAGTATAGCGCTGTGGCCTGGGTGTTGTATTACGCTAGCCGTAAAATGTACAAAGATGGCTGCAAAGGCGCGCTGCTGGCGACCGTATTGTGTTTTTGCTTTTTATTCTTTGGCGCCATACAGGATGAACTGGCAAGCCATAGTGCACTTTATTCCTGGTCGTTGTTCACAAGGCTCATACCTGCTATCGGCCTGTTATCGTTATTGGTGTTTGCAGGGCTGTTTTTTTATAAAAAACCGTTGTTTAGGTTTACCCGTTTTTTAAACGCGTTGTTGTTACTGCTTATAATGTTTGAAATGGTTTTGCTGGCATGGCAGGCTGCTACTGCTAAACCTGGTAATTCATCTGTGCCGGTCCCTGTTGTACAACCACTGGCCGATACTGCAGCAAAGCCGGATGTTTATTTGGTGTTACTGGATGAATACCTGGGAACTGCGGGGCTGAAAGAATACTATCATTACAATAATGAAACTTTTGAATCGTATTTAAAACAGAAAGGTTTTTATGTTTGCACGAAGCCGTCGAGCAATTACTCTTATACCATTTACTCAATGGCTTCGCTGTTGAATATGACCTATCTCGACTCTACGGTGGTTAACTTCAAACGGCAGCGCGATACATATAAGAACCTGGCTAACATGATTGACCATAATGCTGCCAGTTTTTATTTCAAACGGTTCAATTACAGCATTCAAAATTTATCGCCATTTGTAGTGGATGGCATTGATACCAGTACTTCGGTGCCCATAGTGCCACGGGGCATAGAACTTATCACTTCACGGGCATTGTACATACGGGTTTTAAGAAGAATAATTTTTGGTGAACCACAGGATAAACTGAATATAGGTGGGGTTTCGGCCTGGCTAAATAAAGGGCTGGCCAATACCCATGAGCGCCAAATGCAAAATGTGTTGTCATCTGCCGGCAGGCATTCGCCTTCTTTTACCTATTTACACCTGGTAATGCCGCATAAACCTTATATATACGACAGCACCGGCAAGGTGCCCGATGTTTATAAAACTGTAAGTGATCATAGATTGGCGGGCAACGATAAATTATACCTGCAATACCTGGTATATGCTAACAAACGCATCACCCGTTTTCTTGAGGAGTTGTTTGCCGCTACACAAGGCAAGGCCGTAATTATGGTCATGAGTGATCATGGTAACCGCGATGCACATAATATGCCTGGCAGGGATTTTTCATTTCAGAACTTTAACGCAGTTTACCTGCCCAACCGCGATTATCATTTGTGGTACGATAGTGTAAGTAATGTAAACCAGTTCCCGCTGTTGTTCAATACACTTTTCGGTCAGCAAATTCAGTTAAAGGCCGACAGTACTCATTTTTAACTATTATTTCAACTGCTGGTAATTGGCGAAGGCTTCCAGGCCTTTGAGGTCGCTGGCTATCTTTTTCAGCCATTCTTCCTGGTTGGGCCTGTTGCGTGAGTAATCGGTTTCCTGATCGTACTGGATTTGCGTTTGCCGGTGTTGCTTCATGGCATTTTCGTACAGCTGATTTATATCATTGCTGGCCGTTTTGGCATTAAAGCGGTAAGCTTTCATTTGTTTGTTAAGCTTGCGGGCGTATATTTCTGCAATATCAAAATGGCCTTGTTCATGCGCCAGCACGTCGTTGGTCTTTACTCGTACCCACGAGCGGTTTTGGTCGAAACTGCATTTTATTGAATACTGAAATCCATCGTCATTGTAACCAAACTCAATATTGATATTACTGCTGGTAAGTGCTGCGTTGGTAGAATGCGGATCGGGATCACCCTTAAAATCGCTCCAGCTAAGCCGTCGTGAAGCGTTCCAGGGGATCAGGTTGTTCGTTTGTATAACGGACATACATACGAGAAGTAATGAAAAAAATACCTTGCTCATAATTGGAGGTCCTTAAACACAACAGCAACTTAAATTAAATCGTTGGAAACATTTCCCTAAATTTTTCGGAAATCAACAGAACCATGTACAAAATTAAAAGGTTGTCCCATGTTATGAGACAACCCTTTCTATGGCAAAGTAATCGTTGAGACCGAAATGCTTTTTGTTCAAAAAGCGTTCTAATTTCAATAAAATATTTGAAAGAAGAACAAAAAAGGCAAACTAAATTTTTGGAGCTGCTGCCAGTACTTCCGGCGTAACCCCCGATGCATATTTTTCAAAATTGGTAATGAACTGTTTAGCCAGATTTTCGGCTGCCTTATCGTATGCTTCTTTATCGGCCCAGGTATTTCGTGGGTCCAATATCGGTGAAGGTACGCCGGGGCAACTGGTAGGTATGGCCATACCAAATACCGGGTGGGTTTCATATTCCACCTTTTCAAGCTGGCCATTCAGTGCTGCACTGATCATGGCGCGGGTATACGACAATTTCATTCTGCTGCCCGTGCCGTAAGCGCCGCCCGTCCAACCGGTATTTATCAACCATACATTAGCGTTGTGCTTTTTCAGTTTTTCGCCCAGCATACTGGCATAAAAGCCCGGGTGCAGGGGTAAAAAGGGAGCACCAAAGCAGGCACTGAAAGTTGATTTAGGTTCGGTAACGCCGGCTTCGGTACCTGCTACTTTAGCTGTATAACCAGAAATAAACTGGTACATAGCCTGTTCGGGTGTAAGTTTTGAAACCGGAGGCAGAACGCCATAAGCATCGCAGGTAAGGAAAAAAATATTTTCCGGAATACCGCCAGTGGCTGGTTCTTTGGCATTACAGATATAATTCAACGGGTACGATACCCTGGTATTTTCCGTAATGGATTTATTAGTATAGTCAATATCAATTGTGCCGGGGTGGAACATGGTGTTCTCAACCAGTGCGCCACCGCGTATGGCGGCGTAAATGGCCGGTTCTTTTTCAGCGCTCAGATCAATACACTTGGCATAGCAGCCGCCTTCGAAGTTGAATACGCCCTGGTCTGTCCAGCCGTGTTCGTCGTCGCCAATAAGTTTACGGTTAGGATCGGCGCTCAAAGTGGTTTTGCCGGTTCCGCTAAGTCCAAAGAACAGGGCTGTATCGCCATCGTTACCTATGTTGGCCGAACAGTGCATGCTCAACACACCTTTGTCGTGCGGTAAAATATAATTGAGAATTGAGAAAATTCCTTTTTTGATCTCACCGGTGTAGGCGCTGCCGGCTATAAGAATGGTGCGGTGTTTAAAGCTTATTACAGCCGCATTATGTTGACGAACGCCACATTCCGTGGGGTCGAGCTTTAAGCTTGGTGCTGCCAGAATATGCCAGTCGGGCGTAAAATGGTCCAGCTCTTCCTCTTCGGGGCGAAGGAACATGTTATAGGCAAACAGGTTTGCCCAGGGGTTATCATTAATTACACGAATGTTTAGGCGGTAGCGTGGTTCGGCGCAGGCGTAAGAATCGCGGATCCATACTTCCGGCTGTACGTTCAGGTAATCAAGGATCTTTTTACGAATGCAATGGAAATATTTTTCATCCAAAGGAATGTTGAAGTCATTCCAGTGTACAGAGTTCTCAGTGATCTCGTCTTTTACGATGAATTTGTCTTTGGGGCTTCTACCGGTAAATTCTCCGGTTTTAACTACCAGAGCGCCGGTGTTATTCAGTTCACCCTGGTTTAAGCGTAAAGTATCCTGTACCAGTTCATCGGCTGATAATTGATAGTGTAACAGGTTGGTTGAGTGTAGGCCAAGCTCCTCAAGTCCTTTCGTTGGCAGTGCAAGTGTGGTTATTGACATACTAACATTCGTTTGTTTTACGGGTCAAAGATAATATTAAAAATTATCCATGCCAATGGCGGTATTTAATGCATTTTTGAATATATTCTAATGTAATGGGTAGTTTGTTGTTAATTATTTAACTAACATGTGTTAGGATAAAATCGCATTGATAGCTCAGGCGGTTTTACTGAATGGGTACTAAAAGCATGATTTATTTGTTAATTGATTGTGGTTATGTGGGTGATGAGAGGGGCGGGTTACGATTCTCCATTGTCAATTGCCGGGTGAACTTTATTTTTACCCCTTCAATTCAGTAACAAAAGCTCCATAAAAAATTATTACATGAAGTATCTGCCGCTCGATCCTGCCATTTTTATCCAGAACCGTAAGAATTTTGTGGCAAGGATGGATAAAAATGCTATCGCTATCTTCAACAGCAACGACGAACTGCCAAACAATGGCGATGCCCTGCATAAATTCAAACAAAACAGCGACCTGTATTGGTTAAGTGGAATTGATCAGGAAGATACCATGGTGATCCTGTTCCCCGGCAACCCCGATCCCAAGTTCAGAGAGGTGCTGGTGTTGGTTCGTCCTAATGAAATGAAAGAGAAATGGGATGGCAAACGCTTACGTGCAGAAGAAGCCAAAAAGATCAGTGGTATTTCAACCATTCTTTGGCTCGATAGCCTGGAAGGCGTTTTACAGGGGTGGATCCATTTGGCCGATACCATATATTTAAATACCAACGAAAACGATCGCAAGGGAAGTCTGGTGCCCGTACGCGATTACCGTTTTGCCGAAACCATGAGGCAGCGTTACCCTTTGCATCAGTATAAACGCAGCGCCCGTATTATGAAAGACCTGCGGGCAATTAAGTCGGCCCAGGAAGTTGTGGTAATGCAAAAAGCAATAGATATTACCCATGTTACGTTTGAACGCTTGCTTAAATTCATAAAGCCCGGCGTAATGGAGTATGAGATAGAGGCCGAAATATGGCATTCTTTCTTATCGCAACGCGCTACCGGCCCGGCTTACGGCAGTATTATTGCGAGTGGCGACAACGCCCGCATTCTGCATTATGTAAATAATAACCAGGAATGTAAAGATGGCGACCTGGTACTTATGGATTTTGGCGCCGAGTATGGCGGTTATTGTGCCGATTTAACCCGTACGGTACCGGTGAATGGCAGGTTCACAAAACGCCAGCGTGAGGTATACGACACCTGTTTGAAACTGCATAACTATGCGAAAAGCATTTTGAAACCAGGTATTAGTATTGTTGATTACACCGATAAAGTAGGTGCAGAGGCTACCAAACTATTTGTGAAGCTGGGATTGTTAAGTCCATCGGATATAAAGAACGAAGACAAAGAGAACCGTGCGTACCGCAAGTATTTGTATCATGGTATTTCGCATCATTTAGGAATTGATGTGCATGACCTGGGAACGCGTACTGAGCCTATTAAGCCGGGCATGGTGTTTACCATTGAGCCGGGTATTTATATAGAAGAAGAGCAAATGGGTATACGTATTGAGAACAATGTGTGGATTACCAAAACCGGTAACAAAGACCTGATGGCTAAGATACCTATTACATCGGAGGAGATTGAAGCACACATGAAGCGTAAATAGTTAAATTGCACCTATTCATATTTACTAATTTTTCGAATTAATGAAGCATATTCCGAACCTGTTCACGTTGATCAATTTGTTCTTTGGTTGTATTGCGATCACATATATACTTCAGAACGGTATTATTATAGTTAATGATGAGCAGGGTACCCAGTTGTTAGAGATACCAGAAAAAATATGGCTGGGTTCATTGTTCATAGCACTGGCTGCAGTAGTTGATTTTTTAGATGGGTTTGTTGCCCGCCTCTTCGGCGCTACTTCTGCATTGGGTAAACAACTCGATAGCCTGGCCGATGCAGTAAGTTTTGGCGTGGCGCCCGGTATGATCGTTTACCAGTTTTTACGGTTAAGCTACTCATCGGAGCCCGATGGTGTTGAAGTGCCTGTTTTGATGTTGATGCCCGCCTTTATTATCTCTTGTGCGGCGGCCTTCAGGCTGGGTAAGTTTAACCTCGACGATTCGCAGCAATTCGGCTTTAAAGGAGTACCTACACCGGCTGTTGGATTGCTGATCGCTTCTTTCCCGCTTATTTATTGGTATTCAGAAAGCCCGGCGGCAGTGGAGTTGATGCATAATAAATGGCTTTGGTATGCCGTAATTGTCATCGTGAGCTATTTAATGGTAAGCAATTTGCCGTTGATGGCCCTGAAATTTAAAAATTTCTCAGTAAAAAGTAATTTACCCAAGCTTATTTTGCTGGTTGCAGCCATAATAGCGGGTATATTATTAAAATGGTTGGCTGTACCGGTTGTATTTATTCTTTACATCATCTTATCTTTGGCGTTCAAAAATAAAACCACATGACCTATACAGTTCAGGTGAAGGTAATGCCGTTAAAAGAATTGCTCGATCCGCAGGGAAAAGCCGTAATGGGTGGATTGCAAAATCTGGGATTAGGAAATATTCAGGATGTACGGGTAGGAAAGAACATCACCCTGCAGGTAGAAGCCAACACCCCTGATCAGGCAAAAGCTATTGCCGAAGAAGCCTCCAAGAAGTTACTCGCTAATCCAGTAATGGAATACTTTGAAGTTGTGGTTAATTAATTGAACCCCACAAACATCGGAACAAATTATGCAAATGTGCAAATGCCCTTAACTGAGGGCGTTTGCACATTTGCTATTAGCAAATTATCACGTTAGTTCCATTATGCTTTACATCGTTCCTACACCAATAGGCAATTTGCAGGACATTACCCTCAGGGCCCTGGAGGTGTTGAAGCAGGTTGATCTGATACTGGCCGAAGATACCCGCACATCGGGTAAATTGTTAAACCACTATCAAATATCAAAGCCGGTTACTTCCTACCATATGCATAATGAGCACCAGGTAGTGCCGCATCTTATCAACCAGCTGCGCGAAGGCAAAACAATGGCCATGATATCTGATGCCGGTACCCCCGGTATATCTGATGCTGCTTTTTTGCTGGTACGTGAATGCATAAAAGAGGGAATAAAAGTTGAATGTTTGCCCGGCGCCACTGCCTTTGTACCCGCATTGGTAAACAGCGGCCTCCCCATGAACCGCTTTACTTTCGAAGGTTTTCTGCCGCCCAAAAAAGGCCGGCAAACCATGTTGAAGAAACTGGCCGAAGAAGACCGTACCATGATCATTTATGAATCGCCCCACCGCCTCCTCAAAACCTTACAGGAGTTTGTTTTATACTTTGGCGCCGACCGCCAATGCAGTGTAAGCCGCGAGCTTAGTAAAATGTTTGAAGAAAATGCCCATGGTACTTTGCAGGAGTTAGTTGAACATTTTCAAAAGAAAGATGTTAAAGGTGAAATTGTAATTGTGCTGGCTGGTAAAGAATGAAGTAGGAAGTAAGAAATAAGAAGTAGGAAAAAGTTGCATTTGGCATGTAAACAATGTTTTTTACCTTATGGCTTCGTGCTTCATACATCATACGTCTTACTTCGGCTTGTTAATTGTTGAAATAGTGTATTAACAAAATGGCATGCAAAATTTCAACAACTTTAAGTTTTCTTTGTCAGGTCAGGGATTGAAATTTGTATTGTAACTCCCATAAACACGTAACAAGTATGAAAAAATTTGTTTATTACTGTCTGGCGCTTTGTTTAGCATTCTCTATATATGGTACCGCCAACGCGCAAATGCGTAAGATACCGGCAGAAGTTACCGAAGCGTTCAGAGGTAAATACCCCACCGCATTAAACGTTGAATGGCGCGATCGCCTCACCGGCTTTACCGCTGTATTTGATCAGGATAACATACACTACGAAGCAAAATTCACCAATAAAGGTTTCTGGCAAAGCACCGAGAACAAGATCACTGAAGCTGAGTTGCCTGCAGCTGTAAAGGATGGATTTCAAAAAAGTAAATACGCAGAAGAATGGACTATTGAAAAAGTATATAAAATAGCCCTGCGTGAAGACAAAACGCAATACCGCCTTGAAATAGAAAAGAACGATATACAGAAGAAGAACCTGTTGTTCGACCCCAGCGGTCGTTTGCTTAGCGACAAAATTACACTGTAAGCCAACAATCAATAACTTTCACATATATAAGGTCCCCGGTAGTTATGCTGCCGGGGATTATTGTTTTACAACCGCTTAGCATGTGCGCCATCACATTAAAAGCTCCTTAATACAAGGGAGGTATTAACCGGTTATAACTTATAACTATTTATCATTTTTCTTTTTTGCATACCTTACGCGCCTGAAAACTATTTTAATATAAAACCACAGAAATGATGCGTAATAAGATCTATACGCTGGGATTGTTTTCCCTGTTGACAGCTACAGTGTGGGCACAACCCGACAGGTGGCAGCAACGGGTAAAGTACACGATGGATGTTGCCATGAACGTGACCACTAACCGGTTTACCGGTAAACAAAGGCTTGAATACACCAATAATTCGCCCGATACACTTAAAAAAGTATTCTATCATTTATACTGGAATGCCTTTCAGCCCAACAGCATGATGGATAACCGCAGCCGCGTACTTGGCCAAAAGACCATCAATAAAAAGCAAGACTGGGATAGCCGCGTACGTGACCGTATTCAATACCTGAAAGAAGATGAGATTGGTTACCAAAAGATAATTTCTTTAAAGCTGAATGGCGCTGCCCAGAAGTACAATGTGCAGGAAACCATTCTTGAAGTGCCGCTTACTCAACCCATTCTGCCCCATGCAAAAGTGGTGTTCGATATGGAGTTTGAAGCCCAGGTGCCGCTGCAGATCCGCCGCAGTGGTCGCGATAACCCAACCACCGGTGTACGTTATTCAATGAGCCAGTGGTACCCTAAAATGTGTGAGTATGATTATGAAGGCTGGCATCCAACTCCCTATGTTGCCCGAGAGTTCTATGGTGTGTGGGGCGATTATGAAGTGAATATTACCATCGATAAGAACTATATGATTGGCGGAACCGGTTATTTGCAAAACCCAAATCAAATTGGTTTTGGTTACCAGGATGCCGGTGTTAGAATGGCTAAACCTGCCGGCCCAACCCTTACCTGGCGTTTTGTTGCTCCCAATGTACACGACTTTATGTGGGCTGCCGATCCTGAGTATACACATCTTACCCGCACTATTGCCGGCGGGCCGGTTATACATGTTATTTATAACAACGACGATGCTCATTTACGTAAAGTGTACGATGGGCTGGCTGCCGATAAAAAGAAGGACTTTGCTACTGCAGATGCTTATATAAAGGATTTTCATGAACAATGGAAACGGGTAGCAGATGCAGCCGTAATTGTTTTGCCATTTATTGAAAAGAAATTCGGTGCTTATCCATACAAGCAATATACGTTTATACATGGTGGCGATGGTGGTATGGAATACCCCATGGGCACGCTCATTGTAGGCCCCAGCATAAGCACAGCCATTCACGAATGGATGCACACCTGGTTTCAGATGATGCTGGGTACCAACGAATCGCTTTATCCGTGGATGGATGAAGGCTTTACCAGTTACGCTGCTTCACTGGTTACCAATTACTACCAAACAGTTACCAACAGCAAGGCTACCGAAAGCGAAGTAGGTACAGGGCCACGTAAGAAAGTGCTGGTTGATTCACTGGCCGGAAGCAATTCATTTGTTGGCAAAGCCAACCCACATGAAGATGCGTACGACAATTACTTTGGTCTTGTTGCCAGCAGGCTTGAAGAACCCCTCACTACCCATGCCGATCATTATGAAACCAATATAGCGTATGGCATTGCCTCGTATTCAAAAGGGGAGGTGTTTATGGAGCAGCTGGGTTATATTGTTGGCGCCCAGGTACGCGATAAAATATTGCTCGATTATTATAATCAATGGCGGTTTAAACATCCCAATGTAAATGATTTTATTCGGGTGGCTGAAAAGGCCAGCGATATGAAGCTCGACTGGTACCGCGAGTATTGGGTGAACACTACCAAAACCATCGATTATGGTATCGATAGCTTATGGGAAGAAAGCGGTAAAACAAAGATCAGGTTAAGAAGACTTGGCAATATGCCCATGCCAATAGATGTGTTGATAACATTTAAAGATGGCAGCAAGCTGATGGCTTATATACCGCAATACTCCATGTTTGGTGCCAAACCGGTTGAAGATGCTTCTATTCCGCGTAACGTTTATGAACCCTGGAAGTGGACACACCCGCAATATACATTTGAGTTCAACAAACGCCTTACCGACCTAAAGGTGATAGAAATTGACCCCTCTATGCGAATGGCCGATGTAGAAAGATCCAATAATAAACTGGAAATTCCCTGGTAAATATTTAAGCTCCTTTTTATATAAAACAAGAAGGCCTCCCGGTGCATCGGGAGGCCTTTGTCTAATAAGGTTATTGATAAACAGAGCACAGGATGGTAAAATGGCATGTAAGTATTTGATGTGACAACCTAACCTGGTGCAAAGCTAGCTACGTATTACAATTTACGCAATACTACTTTGTGGGTAATTTTGCTGTTGTTTTCTGCTTGCGCTTATCGGCCAAAGAATTTGTTTATGGCCTCAACGCGGTTATTAACATGTAATTTCTCGTATATATGATATACGTGTTTACGCACTGTTTCCTGACTGATAAATAAACTGGCGGCAATTTCTTTATACAGCATGCCCTTAGCCAGTAATTCAAGTATTTCTTTTTCGCGGTTCGATAAAACACTGAGTGTATTCTCTGTAGCTTGTTCGCCGGCTTTGTTTTGCTGAAAGGCAGCTACTACTTTGCGGGCTATCTGGCTGCTCATGGGCGCGCCGCCTTCCTGTAGTTCGCGTATGGCTTCCAGTAATTTATGCGGGGCTGTTTTTTTGAGAATGTAACCATTGGCGCCGGCGCTCAATGCCTCAAAGATCTTTTCATCGTCTTCATACACGGTACACATCATGAACAGGATATCTGGGTATTCTGCCTTGAGGTGCCTCACCACATCAATGCCACTTTCTCCTTCACCCAGGTTTATATCCATCAGCACAATCTGCGGTTTCAGATCGGGGATCTTAACCATCGCTTCCTCTGCCGATGAACAACTCCCCAATAACCGGTATCCTTCCGACATAGTAACGATCTGTTCCAATGCAGATCTTATATCTTTTGTATCATCTACGATACATACAGTAATATCCATCATGGTACAAAGTTCAGTTTTTTGCGGGAACGTAAAATACCACTTTGAGGTAGTTTTACTCACTGTAAATAAAAGTGCTTATTGTTACTGGTTGATAGCTTGATAGTTGTAGAATCCCGGTTTTCAGGTGCCTGTTACCAGGAATACAAAATGCATTTACCTGTTATTCATAATCAGCCTGGCGAAGCAAAAGCCCGGAAACCGGCACCTTGCACCCTGCAACCTGTAACAGCAACCTATATTCACAAAAGCTTCACTTACTCAGGAAGGAACATAAAGCATATACTTCTCCTTGAAATATTCTTCTGCAAATATTTCATAGATCTCCATCACACGCGGGCGGCAGCCGCTTTCGCTTATTTCTGCATGCAGGTCGCCACCTTTTAAGCAAATAAGTCCGGGTGGTTGGGTAGTGCTGCTGGGGTTTGGCTTTTTCAGTATAGGCTTCGACCATTTCCACAGATCTTTTAATGGCGCAACAGCTCTTGATACTACGAAGTCAAACTTCTTGTCTTTGATATCCTCTACGCGGGTATGGCGGGTAGTAACGTTTTTCAGTCCAAGCCCTTCGGCTACGGCATCCACTACTTTTAATTTCTTGCCAATACTATCAACCAGCAGGAATTTCACTTCGGGGAAAAAGATAGCGAGCGGTATACCCGGAAAGCCGCCACCCGTACCCAGGTCAACTACGTTTGACCCGGCCGGAAGCTCAAAAGCAGTTGCAATCGTTAATGAATGCAGCACATGCTTTTCATAAAGACCTTCCATGTCTTTACGCGAAATAACGTTGATCTTGCTGTTCCAGTCGTTATACAGTTCTTCCAATGCGGCAAACTGTTGCAACTGTGTGTCGGTAAAGTCACTGAAATACTTAGTTATCAGTGCCAGTTTTTGGTTGGCTTTCTCCATATTGAAGGAGCAAAGATGAAGTAATGTATGAACATCCAGATATCTAATATCCACCACCAGTAAAAAAGATCTTTTTCATTCATCCTTTTCATGGCGTTGTAGTATACAATTGCCTGCCACAGGAAACGTATTCCAAATACGCCCAGGGTTAAGCGCCAGTCGAAGAAGACCAGGCATAACACAAACAGCGGGTACAGTAAAAAGTGAGAGGTTGAATATAATCCCAGCAGGAACTTATGAACTGGTTTATAGAATTTTCCGGTACTATAGTGGCGGTTCTTTTGGCGTATCCAATCGCCAAACCGGCGTTTGGGTTCCGACAAAGTGAACGCTTCGGGATCGAGCACCACATTTACATTGTGTTTGGTGGCTACCTGGTTAATGAACAGGTCGTCGTCGCCACTGGCTACGTGGTTAATAGAAGAAAAACCTTTTTTGCGAAAGAACAATTCCCGCTTATACGACAGGTTTCTTCCCACACCCATATACGGTAAACCGGCCAGGGCGTATGACATATATTGTAATGCTGAATGGAATGTTTCAAAGCGAATGAGTTTGTTAAGAATGCCGGGCTTTTTGTTATAAGCGCCGTAGCCTAATACGATCTCAACTCCATCGTGATATGCGTCCTGCATTTTCTGTAACCAAAACTCCGATGCAGGTACACAATCGGCATCGGTAAGCAATAATATTTCGTGTTTGGCTTCTTTAATACCTATTGAAAGAGGATATTTTTTACCGGGAATGCCCAGTGCTTCCTGCTCAAGATTAATTGCCTGCAGGTTCTTCCATGTTTTTTTAAATTCATCGAGCAGGTAACGGGTTTCATCCTGGCTATTGTGGTTTACTACAATAACCTCATGCGTGGAAGGGTAATTTTGCACCAGTACACCGGGCAAATATTTGGTAAGATTGTTTGCTTCATCACGAGCGCACACAATGATACTCACTGCATGGGTTTGTGATTTCTCTTTTTTTTCTTCTTTATAAAACGCTACTCTTCTGAAAAACGCTATATAATAAATTAACTGGATCAATGTAACCAGACAAAAAACAGAAAACAGGATCCAAGGCCACCAGGTTATGAAAAACGTTTGTATCTCGCCCATAAAAGCAATTAATTTAGGCACGGTTCCGTGAAGGTTTTGCACGAAAATATGATAAACTAATGAGTTTTTAATTTGAAGTTGTACCCACCTGAATCAACAATCATAGAGATAAATGTATCTATGTATCAATGATGAAACAGTTACCGGTTTCCGGTTCCATGTTTCCGGGATTTATGTGCAGCATGCTGAAATTATTTCGGTACTCCGCGTTTCGGGCCCTGGCGACCGGTAACCGGAAACCGGTACCTGCAACTTGCCATCTGTACAGGGTGTAATAAAGCGGATGCAACCTATTATCTTTGCACCCCAATTAAACAAACAATGGCCGCATTACAATTTACTTTACAACATACCGATGATCAGTCAAAAGCCAGGGCCGGACATATTGTCACCGATCATGGTGAAATTGCCACGCCCATCTTTATGCCTGTAGGTACTGTAGGAAGTGTAAAGGCGGTGAGTCAACAGCAGCTGAAAGAAGAAATAAATGCCTCCATCATTTTAGGCAATACCTATCATTTATACCTGCGCCCCGGCACCGAGATACTTCAAAAGGCAGGTGGTTTACACCGTTTTAAAGGGTGGGACAGGCCCATTCTTACCGATAGCGGCGGTTATCAGGTATTTTCACTGGCAGGCACCCGCAAACTCACCGAGGACGGTGCGTTATTTCAATCGCACATCGACGGTTCGCGCCATATGTTCACGCCGGAAGCGGTGATGGATATTCAACGTTCAATTGGCGCCGATATCATTATGGCATTTGACGAATGCCCGCCATACCCCAGCGATTACAAGTATGCCGAAAAGTCAATGCACCTTACGCATCGCTGGCTCGACCGTTGCTTTAAACGTTTTAACGAAACGCCCGATAAATACGGTTATACGCAAAACCTGTTTCCCATTGTACAGGGCAGTACCTATACCGACCTGCGCAAGGCAAGCTGCGAATACATAGCCTCAAAAGAAGCTACTGGTAATGCCATTGGCGGGTTAAGCGTTGGCGAACCCGAAAACATGTTATATGACCTGTGCGGTCTTTGTTGCGATAACCTGCCGGTAAACAAACCCCGTTATTTAATGGGGGTGGGTACTCCCTGGAACATTCTGGAGTGCATTTCCCTGGGAGTAGATATGTTCGATTGCGTAATGCCTACCCGCAATGGCCGCAATGCCATGCTGTTCACTTCTCAGGGCGTTATTAATATTGATAATAAGAAGTGGGAGAGCGATTTTTCGCCCATCGATGATGGAATTGATGCGCACATCAGCAATCATTATAACAAAGCCTACTTACGCCACCTGGTAAAGTCAAAAGAGATACTGGGACTTACCATCGCCAGCGTACATAACCTCGCATTTTATTTATGGCTTGTTCGCCAGGCGCGGGAGCATATTATAAAGGGCGATTTTTTGAGCTGGAAGAATGAAATGGTGCCGAGGTTGCAAACGAGATTGTAGGGCGTAAAACGTGAAACGTGAAACGGCAACGGTCTTACAGTTCTGCATTCCTTTTTAGCCAAAGCCTCGCGAAACATAGCAGCTGCTGAGCCCGCATGAGGCCTGCCAAGCAGTTATTAGCCTTGCAACTCGGTAGCATTTCACGTTTGCCGTTTCACGTTTGCCGGCCGTTTCACGGTTCCGTACTTCCATTTAATATCCAGGGAAGATTGAACTTATGGAATTCAATTGATTTGTTACTGGTGCTGCTGCTATGAACATCTTCATTGATCTCAATTAATGCGCCCACGCAATAATCGGCAGTTTTTGCCATACTTGTGTAACCACCTTTTGCAACTGTAATATTTGCATAGTCACAGGTGTTCCAATCAAAAACAGGTCTGCTTCTTGCCCATGTTTGTCCTTCATCATAACTAATGCGTACTGTCATGTTGCAGCGTTGATCGATATCATTGGGGTTCAGAAAATATATTCTTGCAGGGTCATCGGTATTGTACCGGATCATCGATCCTTCACATTTAGGATCTGTTAGGGCATTATCGGGCGCAAATGACCCAAAGCCGCCTTCAATGGTGCCAAATGATTTTCTTCTTTTTTTGGCGGTTGCCCATGTACTGCTATTGGGGCGGTCATTTCTCATTAAACGTCCATCCATCAGTTCTACAATGGTGCTTTCATCGGTAGTGCCTGGTATAAGTTGATATTGCCAGGTAACGCCATGATCGTCGCTGTAAATATTTCGGCCCAATGCAGGAATAATAAGCCGGCCCGGGTGATCGTAAGCTGTTACAATACCATTGCCGGGCCCCACCGCATCCCATTTATAAGTAGGTGGTACCAGTGTACTGGTGCGGTCTACAGGAGTTGACCAGGTAACGCCATGATCATCACTATAGGATGAATAAACCTTTCTGTCGCCCCAGCTGTCAAAATCGGCCCATTCGTCAATGGCGCCATCATTCCAGCACATAAACAACCAGAGCCTGCCGTTTGTACCCAGGTTAGGGTCGTATACTGCTGTTGGGTTTCCCCAGGTGCCGCTTCCACTGGCGGCCACTTCACCAAGGGCCGACCAGGTTGAGCCATTATTTGTTGACCTTTTAAACACCACATTGATATCGCCGTAATCACTGGGGCTCCACCTTCTGCCTTCTGCAAAAGCCACCAGTGTGCCGTTTTTGGTTTTGATAATAGAGGGGATGCGAAAAGAGTGGTAAATGCTTTCATTGCCGCCATCAAAAAGCCTCATACTGGTATGAATGGGAGTTGCTTCGGTGGTTGCTGTTCTTTCGTTGTTTTCCTGTTGAACAGCCTCTTGCGGAGACTGCTTTTTGTTACAACCAAAAACCAACACCAATAAGAGTAAAGGCCATACCTGTAAGCACCGGTTATGGCAAGCCAAATCGTAAAATTTCATAGCAATCGTTTTAGGTTTTGTGTTATATGTGCTACATAATAAAGTAAAAGAATTATAGGCAGAATTCCAAAAAGTATTTTTAAGCACTATTAATAGCGGTTGTAGGTAAAAAAATAGCCCCGCCTACATCGTAGGCGGGGCTAATATGTGGAACTTAATATTTTTTATTTCTTCTGCTTAAACAACCAAGGTAGAAGTCCTGGCTCTACAAACACATTATCCCAGCTATTATGGCCAACGCCGGGGTATTCGGTGTATTTCACTTTGGCGCCGGCGTTTGTAAGGGCATTTCTCATAAGCCTTGAATTGCTTACCGGAACTACCTGGTCGTTATCGCCATGGAAGATCCAGATCGGAAATTTCTTCCCATATATTGAAACTTTATCGGGATCGCCGCCACCACAAATAGGAAAGGCTGCGGCAAAGAAATTGGGTTTACGCCATAACAACTCAAAGGTGCCCATGCCACCCATGCTCAGTCCGCCCAGGTACACCTGTTTTTTATTTACCGTTCCGGTGGCTACCAGCGAATCGAGCAGTTGGCTAACCAGGCTCAGGCTGGGGCCAATAGGCTGGTTGCTGTCGAACCTGAATTTACCTAAGGAGTCGTTTTTCTCGGGATCACGTTTTAGGCGTGCCCAGAAATCGGTATTGGGGCATTGCGGAACCACAACAAAAGCCGGGAATTGTTGGCGCAGGGCAGAATCGGCAAACATTTTTCCGCCATGTACCAGTTGGGCTTCGTTATTATTGCCGCGTTCACCAGAGCCATGGAGGAACATGATCAATGGGTACTTTTTGCCGGCCTCATAATTTACGGGATAAAGCAGGCGGTAGCGCAGGGTATCGGTACCCTTAATAAATTCCTTCTTTTCATATTGTGCTCTAACGTTGGTCACAGCTAATACAAGAAGAAGTAAGGATGTGATTCTAATCATCATTATCTTGGTTTGAGTGTTTTACAGTTCACTGTTCTCAGTTCATAGTTCATAGTTCTCAGTTCTTAGTTTGAGACTCGCAACGATTACCGGGCCTGGAAACTTCGGAAACCATTTGCCGTTTCACGTTTTACGACCGCGCGAGGCTTGAAGTTTCGGACACTATTGTCGATTGCCGGCTTCCATTCTCACCAAACAAGTTACACAAATTCCACCCAAAGCCCCTGTAACCACCTAAATTATCACATTAGCACATTATCAAATTATCACATTATGGTTCCGTTTTCTTAAAGTTCAATTAGAGTTCGTTAAAGTCTACCAAACTGGCCTTTTTTCAACTACATTTGCCACGCCGTACATTTGCAGCTTACCGAATGATAAAAAAACTCGACTGGTACATATTAAAGAAGTTCATTTCTACGACTGTGTTCATGGTATTGATCTTTTGTGTAATTGCCGTAGCGATCGATACCAGCGAGAAAGCTGATGACTTTGTAAAATCGGGGTTACCCACTTCCAAGATCATTACCCTGTATTATTTCGGATTCGTTCCCTTCATCATATCCATGATATTTCCGCTGATGGTGTTCATTGCCACCATTTTCTTCACCTCAAAACTGGCGGGCAAAAGTGAACTGGTGGCTATTTTAGCTGGTGGCGTTCGATTTAACCGTATGCTGCGCCCATACTTTTTGGGGGCCTTATTAATGGGCGGAATATTTTGGGTGGCTACCCAATACTGGATACCTAAGGCCATGTTGTTGCGCGCTAACTTTCAAACCCAATACATCGACAGTAAAAGCTCTTACGAACAAGGTGAGGCGGCCAAACGTACCCGCAGTTATTACTTTAGGGTAAATACAAACACCTTTGCCGGTATGCGCAATTACGATACCAGCAGCAAATCGGCCAACGACTTTTACCTCAACCGGCTTAATGGTACCAAACTGGTGTATAACCTGCGGGCCGATTACCTGCGTTGGGATACGGCCAAAAAGATCTGGAAGTTGCAAAATGTTACAGAACGTAAGATCGAAGGCGTAAAGGAAATAACAAAGGTGATTCCCGAAATGACGATGAACCTGAACCTTAAGCCCAACGAGATCAAGTTCGACAAATACCTGAAAGATAAAATGACCACCCCCGAACTGGTGCGGTATATAAAAGGTGAAGAGGCGCGGGGGTCAGAAGGCCTGAATGATTATAAAGTAGAACGGTACCGGCGCGATGCCAACCCAATATCAGTGTTCATCCTAACCATGATTGGCGCGGTCATAGCATCGCGCAAAACAAGAGGTGGTAGCGGATTGCACCTGGCAGTGGGCATTATATCGGCAGCTTTCTTTGTAGTAATGGATAAGTTCTCACTCACCTTCTCTACAAAAGGAAGCTTTCCGCCAATGCTGGCAGCGTGGACGCCCAATATCATATTTTCTATGTTTGCAGTTTGGATGTATCGTATTGCACCCAAATAAATATATGCATTAAGAAAATATTAATATAAGCAAACGATTGTTGTTTATTTCAATTGTTGCTGTTGTGGAATTAATTTTGCGGTTTTGTGAGGGTTTGTTATAACTTTAGCTAGCTAAATTGCTTCATAATTACATATTTACAAATAATCATACTGCATCATGGGAATTCTTAAGGATAGGTTTAAGATAAAGGCAGAAGCCTCTGCAGCCGACGTAAAAGAACTGTTAAAGCAACATGGTAGTAAAAAGATCGGAGAAGTTCAACTTTCTCAGATCTACCAGGGTATGCGTGGCATTACCGGCCTGGTGTCCGAAACTTCGTTACTCGATGCAAAAGAAGGTATCCGTTTCCGCGGATATTCTATTCCCGAATTACAAAAGCATTTACCAAAAGTGCCGGGTGGTACCGAACCATTGCCCGAAGGACTCTTTTACCTGATGCTTATTGGCGAGCTGCCCGATGAAGAAGCCGTTAATTACATTACCTCAAGCTGGCAACGCCGCTCACACGTACCTAACCACGTGTTTGCTGCCATAGATGCTTTACCTGTTACTGCACACCCCATGACGATGTTTGTAACCGGTATTATGGCCCTGCAAACTGAAAGTAACTTCGCCCGCCGTTATGCAGAAGGCATGAATAAGAAAGACTACTGGGATGCCGTGTTCGATGATTCAATGGACCTTATTGCCCGCCTTCCCCGTGTAGCAGCTTACATTTACCGTCGTAAATATCACAACAATCAACATATTCAGCCCAACGGCTTGCTCGACTGGGCAGGTAACCTCGCTCACATGCTGGGTTACGAAGATGAGAGCTTTAAAGAACTGATGCGTTTGTATATGACCATACATGCCGACCACGAAGGCGGTAACGTATCGGCCCACACAACGCACCTGGTTGGTTCTGCGCTGAGCGATCCTTACCTGAGCCTGGCTGCAGGTATGAATGGTTTAGCTGGTCCGTTACATGGCTTGGCTAACCAGGAAGTGGTTAAATGGATCACGGAAATGCAGAAAGAACTGAAAACTGAAGTTCCTACCAAAGCGCAGATTGAAGGATATGTTAAGAAAACCCTGGGTGAAGGAAAAGTAGTACCTGGTTACGGCCACGCGGTATTACGCAAAACCGATCCCCGCTTTAGTGCACAACAGGATTTTGCAAAACGTCATTTCCCCGAAGATCCATTGGTACAAATTGTTTGGAACGTGTACGATGTAGTTCCGCCAATTTTAGAATCGCTGGGTAAGGTTAAGAACCCATGGCCAAATGTAGATGCACATAGCGGTGCGCTGCTGGTTCATTACGGAATGGTTGAATATGAGTTCTATACTGTATTGTTTGGCGTTAGCCGTGCACTTGGTGTACTGGCCAGCCTTATTTGGGACAGAGCACTTGGCTTTGCGTTGGAGCGTCCGAAGTCAGTAACTACCGACCTGGTAAAAGCCTGGATAGACGGAAAAGATGAGATCTGGGGCGACTAATTCCTACTCTTCTAATATTTAAATTTATACAAACCCTGCCGCAAGGCGGGGTTTTTTGTTGCAGGGTGGGTACCCTTTTCAAAGGGTGCCCACCCTGAATGGTACGGCGGGCTGTTCGGCAAGGGTGCCCCACCTTAAAACCATGTCTGTGTAACCTCTCATCCTAGGGTCATCCTGGGGTCATCTTAGGGTCATCCTGGGGTTATCTTAGGGTTTCAACCCCAGGATGACCCCAGTATAACCCTAGCAATACCCTAAGTTGACCCTAAGACCAGACATATATGTTAGGTATTTCTTATATTTATGATACAAACGATTGCTTATGGCTATTAGTAACAGTGTCTTTCTCCAATTATCGGGGCAGCTGAATAAAGAAATAGTTTTTAAGAAGTACGGCGATAAGATCGTCGTAAGTAAGTATCCCAACATGAGCAAAAGAACGCTCAGCCCTAAACAGAAAAAAAATCACGAAATTATGTACGAGGCAAATAGTATTGCCCGGGGCATTATGCGCAATGAGGAGTTAAGCCGGGCCGCACAGGTGCGGTTGAATGTAACCCGGAATAAATTGTATACGGCGCTGATAAGGGAGTATTTCAGCAACTATAAGGCGCAGGAAAATTCGGCTGGCTGATTGGGGTATAAAGAATTTACTTTTTAGGTTTTGCCTTTACCAGTTGTTCAAACTGTTTGGGCAGTTTTTCCTTTCTCTCAAAAATGGTATCTATGCGCGGTGTCGATATATCGAGCAGCGTGTAGTAGTCTGCTGTAGCTATTGTTGTATCCTTAGGATCGTCAACGCTATTGTCGTGCCCCTGGTGTTCCCATATAAGGGTTTGTAAATGCTTGCTGCTATCTCTGAAAAGCCAGGAGTTCAATTGCATAAAATCACCGGCATCGCCCCAGGTTTCGCCCAGTTCAATATAATTGGTGATGGTATCTTTTTTAAGATCGAAAAAGAAAAGCTTAATAGAAGAGGGTACATATTCAGAAGGTGTTCGGGCAATAAGGCCCAGGCGGTTGCTGTCGATAGCGAATTTAAAAATACCAAACAATTGCGGCGGATCGCTGAAATGCCTTTGCCGAATGTCTTCAGGGAACATCATGGCGCCGGCGCTGTCTATTTCTTTGCCATAGAAATAGCTGCTTGAGTCCTGAGGTGATGACACTTCCAACGTATCGATGCCGATGTTAAAAAAGTAAGCAAGCGTTTTTTTATGCTTGCTTTCTTTTGTGCCGGGTTTTGCATTAATGGGTTCCTGTTGGCCACAACTGCAAACAGCGTACAGGCATATAAGATAGAAAAGTTGTTTCATGGTCATGGCAGGGTTACAAAATAATAAGGGTTACTAATAGAAAAAGCAACAACAGCATAGATAAGGCCAGCGACAGGAACTTCAATATTTTATTGGTACGGCTGCTTCCGTTTACGATTACTCTATACACTACTGCCACTGCAAGCGTGAGCGCCAAAGCCGCCAGTGGCGTGAACACAAATAAATTGAATTCAAAACTCTTCAGCTCAAGATTGAATGAATCTTTAAACACCCATTCGTAAACAAATTTCAGGTTTATTGCAAATGCAATTAGTAAGATGGCTACCCCGGTAAGGGCCAGGTCCCAAACCTGTTTTTTAGTTGCTTTTGATGTTGTCATAGGTATGGATTTGAATAGTTAACAGCCGCCAACGCCATGTATTTTAAACGTGGCGTCGGTTTTATTGCCGGTTATTTGAATAGTGCCTTTATACATAGCCGCTTCCTCATATTGTTCAACTACTTTCAGTTTCAATACTACTTTAAAGCCGCCGCCATGGTAAACACTAATATAATTTTTAGTATTAAGCTCATTTGATGGACTGCTATCTTTTGTAAGGCGAATTTGTTTGCCTTTTACTTTAATAAAGTGGTTGTCGCCGTAATCAGATACGAAGACGTATCTGTAATTGTCTGGTTTACAGGTATCGTAAGTGAAGGTTTCGCTGCAGCCATCAATACTGGCAGGGGCAGCGAACAGATCGAGTTTAAAAGGGCCTTTTTTCTCCTGTTGTTTATTGGCGCCGGTTTTACGGGCTGTACCGGGTTTTGCTTTTTTGGTTACCGCCTTATCGTTATTGTCGCAACAGGTTAATACTACCACGGCAAAAAGGCCGCATACTATTTTTCTCATATCGGTTACTGGTAATGTAATTTGCAAGAAATTGATGTATTTTGATCAATAACCTGCACAATATAATAATTGATCAATGAATTCGCCAGTACCCTGGATAAATGAGGCTATTTTAACCTGGAAAAGGGAAGGTGTTGCACTGCAGTCGGGCGCTTTGGAGAGTTATATTGCCGAAGTGGAGCAATGGCTGGGTTTTTCTTTCCCAAACGACTTTTACGAATTTTATAAGGCGGTAAATGGGTTTGAAAATAGTGACATGAATAAGGATATGTTTTACCTGTGGCCGCTGGAAGTTATTTGGGCCGAGTACCAGGGGAACGATGATGATGAGTTTATTGCTTTTTGCGATTTTATGATCAACAGTCACCAAATTGGCTTCATTAAAGGCCAGCCTGGTATTTATAAGAGTTACGACCGGACCGAAAAGGTAGCCGACAATTTTAAAGAATTTATTGAAATACTAAACAGCAATGCAGACCCGCTGTATTAGTTGTTAACCCGTCAACTCGTCAACTTGTCAACTTGTTAACTTGTTAACTCGTAAACTACCTCTCCACATTAAGGATCTTACCTTCCTTTAGCATTACCCGAAGGGTTTGTTTGGTAAACAGGATTTCCTCAGGTCTAAAGGGTTCATCTCTTAATTGCGAGATCTGCGATTTTTTATTGGCTTCATATTCATTGATATGAACAAGAACCGATTCGCCGGCCACCTTTCCTACTTTCAGTAATGTATAGTGACCGTTTTCGGTAGCCATTTCATATATATCACCGACCTGGGGTTGCAGTACCAGTTGTATGTTCTTTTTATCATTATTGTGTTCAAGTATGCGCCATACGATAGTGGCGCCTATCAAGAGGAGTAAGGTAACGATCAACAGTTTTTTGTTGTAAGGAATAACCATAAAAGGGCTGCTTATTAATTTATATTTGTCAACGGCCAAAATAGCTATTTATTTTATCATGTATTGTAAATAACTGATGCTTTAGGGTTCACAGCCGGTGGTGGGTTACGGGCATTCTTTTTCAGTAAATTACACCAGGCGGAAAATAAGCATACCATTGAGAAAATGAAAATAAGAACAGCCAGCCGCTGAGCGCCTCTAAGCATATTAGTTAATTTTGGAATGTTTTAAAATGTGGGTGTTATTGCGAGGCTACGATAATGGCTTATGATAAACTGCTTTTACCAAAAAATTACCCCAAGTTCAGATAATTATTTACAATGAAAAAATTACGACTGATTGTTTCCCTCCTGTTAGTTACTTCAATTGCTGTGGCGCAGAATGCTGCTGCCCCTTTGAAGATGATCGATTTTGTGCTTACACCCGATGCGGCCGACTGGAATTACAAAACAGATCAGAATGCCACGGTGCAGGTAAGTGTTTACCGGTTTGGCGTACCGGTTAGCAATGCCACCATCAATTATGAAATAGGGCCCGAGCAATTGCCTGCTGAAAAAAAGGGAAGCCTGGTGCTGAAGAACGGTCAGGGGAAAATAGAAGTGGGCACCAGCCATGAACCCGGCTTAAGACAATTGGTGGTAAGAACGGAATACAATGGCCGCAGTTATAGTGACCTTATAAAACTGGCGTACTCGCCTGAGCAAATAGTGCCTACTGTTCCCATGCCGGCCGACTTTCTGCAGTTTTGGGATAATGCAAAAGCCGAGGCGGCAAAGGTGCCAATGGATGTTGAATTAACGCCATTGCCGCAATATGCAACAACAACCGTTGATGTGTTTTTGGTAAACCTGCAGAACTATAAAAAGGGGCAACGTTTGTATGGTTACCTGTGCAAGCCAAAAGCGCCCGGTAAATACCCGGTGTTGTTTACGCCGCCCGGCGCCGGAGTAAAAAGTATACTTCCCTATACAGCGTATGCCGAACAGGGTTATATCAGCCTCAGTATTGAGATCCATGGTATATCGCCCATGCTCGATGTAGAAACGTACAAAAATATCAGCAGCGCCCTGGGTGATTATATGACCATTAAACTCGATGACCGCGATAACTACTATTACAAAAAGGTGTACCTGGGTTGTGTGCGCAGCATCGATTACCTGTGCAGCCTGCCCGATTGGGACGGAAAGAATGTAGTTGTTACTGGTGGCAGCCAGGGTGGAGCGCTGTCAATAGTTACGGCCGGGCTCGATAAACGCGTAACCAGCCTGGCAGCCTTTTACCCGGCCCTGTGCGATATAACAGGCTACCTGCATGGCCGCGCCGGCGGTTGGCCGCATATGTTAAACAAGGGCAACCAACCGGTGAACAATACGCCGGAAAAATTAAAGACCATCAGTTATTATGATGTAGTAAACTTTGCCAAACAGGTTACTGCTCCGGGCTTTTATTCCTGGGGGTATAATGATAATACCTGTCCGCCCACTTCGGTATTTGCAGCCATCAATACTATTAAGGCCCCAAAGACAATTGTAATAACACCCATTACCGGTCACTGGCGTTTTGAAGAAACCAACCAGGAGTCGCTGGAGTGGCTAAAGAAACAGTTGGTGAAATAAGTGGTCTTTGCTAATGATCGAGCATTGAAAGCCATTCTGCTTTTGTTATAGAAGTAAAGAAAGAAGCTTCCGACTTCAGCAAATCGCTCGATAGCGCCCGTTTGGTAGCCTGCAATTTTATTATTTTTTCTTCAACCGTATCAGGACAAATAAGTCTTACCGCCATCACTGCTTTGTTTTGGCCAATGCGATAGCTGCGGTCGATAGCCTGGTTCTCAACGGCCGGGTTCCACCAGGGATCAACGAGGTACACATAATCGGCTTCGGTTAAGTTAAGACCAGTGCCGCCGGCTTTAAGGCTTATGAGAAATACCCGCACAGCCGGGTTATTTTGAAAATGATTTACTACACCTTGCCTGTCTTTTGTACTACCGGTAAGGTATTCAAATGCGATACCCCGGTGTTGCAGTTCTTTTTTTATAAGTTCAAGCATCGATACAAATTGTGAGAACACGAGCACTTTGTGATATTGGGCTTTATTCTCTATTTGCTCAAGCAGTACTTCAATTTTTGCGCTATTGTCGCCAAACAACTTTTCATCGGGCAGTAAAAGTGGCGAGTCGCAGATCTGTCGCAGCCGGGTGAGGCTTCTTAATACATGAATAGAGTTACGTTCAATTTCTTCATCTGTTCTTCCGGCAATATAATCTCGGAACTCCTGTTCATAGGCCTCATATACTTTACGCTGGGGTTCTTCCATTGGGCAATACAATACCATTTCTGTTTTCTCCGGAAGCTCGCGGGCAACATCTCTTTTTGTTCTTCGTAAAATAAATGGCGCCACCTTTTTCTGCAATTGCAACGCATGGCGGCTGCTTTTGAATTTATCTATGGGAATCGAGAACAGGTCTTTAAATGATCGTTTATTGCCAAGCAGTCCGGGGCATGCGAATGAAAGTTGTGCAAACAGATCGAATGTATTGTTTTCCACCGGTGTACCGGTAATGGCTATTTTGTTGCGGCTCTGTAACTGCCGTGCGGCATAATAGCGTTGCGATTCAATGTTCTTGATGTTTTGCGATTCATCGAGAAAAACATAATTGAACCTGTATTTTGTAAGAAATGTTATGTCAGAAAGCAGGGTGCCGTAAGACGTTAAAATAAGCTCGTAATTATCGAACACCGTGATGTCCTTTATTCTGCCGGCGCCATACAGCGTAAGCATTTTTATGGAAGGGGCGAATTTTTCTACTTCTGCCTGCCAGTTAAAGATAAGCGAAGTAGGCACCACCACCAGGTTGGTATTCTGTGTTGTCTTTTTGCGCTGGGCTAAAATAAAAGCAATGATCTGAAGGGTTTTACCAAGACCCATATCATCGGCCAGACAACCGCCGAAGTTAAAATCGTCGAGCAGGTTCAGCCAGGCAAGGCCCTGCTTTTGATATTCACGTAAAGAAGCATTCAGTTCTTCGGGTATAATTACCTCGTTGGAGAAATCAACCTCTTTGAGTTTCGATTCAAATACGGCGATCTCTTTTTTAACAGATTCGTCGAGCTCATCGTCACGGAAAAGAAGTTTAACTTCTTCGTAATTGAACTTGGGTATTTGTAAAACTTCGTCAACTACCTCAGCTGCGTTGAAATAGTCCTCAAACTTTTTTAACCATTCGGCGGGCAGAATTCCCAGCGTACCATCGTCCAGCTGTACAAACTTGCTTTTGTTACGCACAGATGTTTGCAATTGCTTTAACGAAACCTTCTTCTTGCCAAAGCGAACTTCCACGCTGGTATTGAACCAGTCTAACCCACTAATAACCCTGATGGTAATTTTAGCTTTATTGCTATTGAGCTTATTGCCTTTAAGTTGATTAAAGCCCAGCACCATAATGCCTTCAGCCTGCCACTGCTCAAAGGCGTTTAGGAACCAATCTTCATTTAAAAAACGCTTTTTATGCAGGTAGAAGTAGGGGAGGTCGGTTTCAAGTTGTTCTTCAAAATCTTCGTGTTGTTGTAAGAGCAAAGAGATAAACTTTATTTCTGCATTATTATCGCGGTCAACGGCGAATACTTCGCCCTCGCTATCCTGGGTATAGATCTGCCGTTTGGTAAGCACCGGAATTTCTACCGAACCGTATCTCATTACAGGATTAATAAGCACGTAATTGTCGAGGTCAGATAAATAGATGAATTTCTCCAGTTCGTTTACACCGCTTTGTTTCACTTGCATTTTACTACCCGGTTCAACAAAAGCATAATTAACGCTGATGAGGTCTTCCAGTTTGGCCAGAATGTTTTGCTGCACGTTTGAGTATTCTGATTGATGCAGCTTTAAACCCGATGGCTGTTGCTTAAAGAAGCGGGCAAGTTTCAGCAGGTGAAATTTAGATAACAGGTGAATAGATTCACCCCGAAGTATAAAGTAATCGTATTTGATCTCAATATCACCAAAAGTGACGGTCTTATTTGCAAACTGTATTTGCGGAACTATGTAATACCATTCATCTTCTTTGCGAATGGAAAGGTGTATATCTTTAATGGCATCGCCAATATTCACTTCTTTTAATGAGCCGGCCGTTACGTTTTCAGAGAACTCCGGTTCGTGATAAAAGAATCGCAGGGCGAGCGGGTTCAACATAACGGTCTTAAGCGCTTCAATATCTGCAGCAGATTTGGTTGCGGTAGGATTGTTTTGAAAACGGCTTAATGCGGTTAGGAATTTTAATTCATCGAGCTGTTTGGCTTTTAAGGCAGCATCAAAAGGGTTAACCAGTTTTAATGGGTTCTTTAGCTTGCCGGTTTGGGTGGTACCGGCCAGATAGAGCTCAAGCGTGAGTTGTTTATGAAAGCGGTAGTTTTTTAGAACAACAATATGGTCATCGGGGTTGAGCGACAACCCTGAAATGGGGGCTTTTCTATCGTCCGTTAACAATTGCTCCTGCAGGTCTTTTATATTGCCCATTAAAAAGAAGGTGTGATTTGGTCGCAAACTACGGTTTTTGTGGTTCAGCCGCGAATTCGTTATTTTTTATTTAGGCTAAATAAGTAATGATATGGCTTCTACGAAACTATTTTTCAATTAAGTAAGGAAGAACAGGATAGCAGGTTAAAAGCTGTTTTGGAAGAAGAAATGGTAACAGTAAAAGCGATGAACCTGCCTATAATTTATCGAAATGAACTGTGCGTAAAGCCAAACCAATTCATTCATAAATACCCCAACGGCCGCACTGAGCTTATAGAAATTAATATCAACAATTCTGAAGAAAAAGTAATTAAGGTTTTACAACAGCATGATTAAGCCTGCGCTTTTTATAGTGGCCGGACCTAATGGCGCAGGAAAAAGTCTTTTCTCCAAAGAATTAACGGTTACAGAACTCGAAGTTTTTGATGGTGATAAGCACATGACTGCTTTAGTGAAAAAATATCCCGAAACGGGTAGTGAAGCACTTTGGTCTTATATCAATGACAACATATTTGCGCAGGAAAAGCGAAAGGCGTTAGCCACCCGCTTAAATTATGCTTTTGAAACCAACTTTAGTTCAAATGATCCCATGCAAAGCGCCAGCCATGATTAATATGAGTTGACGGTTGCTTCTTTTCTTACTTTTTTAACCTACATTTTATAATAAAAATTAC
This sequence comes from Niastella sp. OAS944, assembly GCA_024809215.1. GTDB lineage: Bacteria > Bacteroidota > Bacteroidia > Chitinophagales > Chitinophagaceae > Niastella. The sequence continues at coordinate 463,750 of JANUBW010000007.1, forward strand.
CAGGCGAGTGTTATGGGGTTGTACAAATAAAATATAATGAAATCTATCCTTACCTGTTTGATAACGACTATTTCAATAGTGTCGTTTGGGCAAACCGTAAAGATCATGAAGCCAACTATCGGTACGCCCAACAATTATTCCAAACAAGAGCAGGCCTTATGGCAAACAGTTATTGAGAAGAACCGGAAGTTGGGCGATGGCAGCCTGAGCTATGACGATTTGAGTTCAGTTGAAAGAACCTTTTTAGACAGTTTAGATAATGGGTATGGTCCGGTATCAGAAGGCCCGGGTTGTAGCTGGTATTGTGGTGGTGAAATGTATAAGGTAACATCTGATGCTTATTTGAAGGGAAGTACAAGTTATAAGCCAGACAATATTCACGATTTTGATTTGCTCACTGCGTGGGTGCCCGACACTACAAAGGGTGTGGTGGGTAAGAAGATCAATTTTCACTTTAAGCCTTTGTCGCCGAGAGTAAACGAATTCAGGATCTACAATGGTTACCTCAAAAACTATGATCTATTCAAAGCAAATTCAAGGGTCAGGAAGTTTAAGCTGTATATTAACAATAAGCCTTATGCTATACTGGAGCTTGCCGATACAACAGCTTCGCAAACGTTTAGCATTCCGGCAACCCGGTCAACCGTAAAGAACAAGGACCTGGTATTGACATTTGAGATCATGGAAATATATAAGGGCGATAAGTATTTAGATGTTGCGGTAAGTGAAATAAATTTTAGTGGATTGGATGTACATTAACTTTTATGGTATGATACGGATTTTTATTGCATCTATATTTACGCTAGTTACATTGAAAACAACAGCTCAAAACAAAATGCGCCCGGTGGAAGAATTAAATTAACCGAACGCGTAAAAGCGTTAGATGGTAACATGGTTTTTAACTTTGTACCATTTCTTTGGACGAAGGAGGGTAAGGATATAAATAAAAATAAGCGAAAGGCAGTGCCTGTAGAGGAACAGTTTAGTTTAAATCTTGACTTCAGAAAACAACTTGGGCTGGATAAATAATGTGACTTTATATGAAAGTTAAACACACCTACATGCCTGATAAAAAAATACATACCACCAATTACACTAACACATTTATTGAAGTGGCGGAAGATACGAAAGCAGATCATGGTACAAGACCGCCAACAAAAGGCGATAAAAAGACTGTTGCAGAAATGCAGTATGAGTTGATTGCAAACAATCCCTATAAATTCACTTCAGATGACGTGTTGTTTCAGGTGTTTGCCAGCAGGAACGATCTCACAAAAGCAGAGCTAAAGAAGGCCAGGGAAGAATTCTTTTCAAAAGGGCAGGCCTGTTTAAGAGCTTCGCCATTAACAAAGAGTTATGGATTTGGTGTGCATTGTGATACCGAGGGTAAAGTGGCGTTGTACGGAGTTGAACTGACAAATACCAGAAATTCCTGTCAGATGCAAAGGTAAAGAAGGTGAAGGCGATGCGGACGTCGAGGAAGTAGGAAATGACTAATATTTAGACTTTTAAGCATTTATTTGGTAGAAACGAAAGAGAAACATATATTTGCAACCCGATAAAATAACCAGTTGTTTTATCAGGTTGATTTACGGGGAATTAGCTCAGTTGGCTAGAGCGCTTGCATGGCATGCAAGAGGTCACCGGTTCGACTCCGGTATTCTCCACTTCTTTCAAAGGTCTGCAGCAATGCGGGCCTTTTTTGTTTTCCAGAATAGGGTAACTACAGGATTACCTGATTCATGCTTAAATTTACCCTCATGAAAACAATTGGGCTCATAGGCGGCACCGGTTGGGTGTCAACTGTAGACTACTACAAGCTCATCAACGAATTGATCAATGAAAGATTAGGCGGTGTTCATGCTGCAAAGCTGATCCTTTATTCACTCAATTTTGGTGAAATTAAACCCCTTCTCGATATAAATGACTGGGATAGCATTAGTCGCATTTATACAAATGTTGCCATTAAGCTGAGGGAGGCTGGCGCCGACTGTATTGTACTTGCTGCTAACACACCTCACCTCATTGCTGATAATATTAAGTTAGCCAGTCAGCTTCCTTTGATCCATATCGCTGAGGCTACATCTAAAGCCATAAAGGAAACCGGCCTTAAAAAAGTGGGGCTTCTTGGCACCAGATTCACAATGGAAAATTCGTTTTATAAAGATACGCTTGCCGATCATGGGATTGCTTGCATTGTTCCAAATGAAACGGAACGAACCTTTATCCATAACTCAATCCTTAACGAAATGGTTAAAGGCATTTTTACCGACGTAGCAAAGGCTTCCCATCTTGAGATCATCAACAGTCTTATATCTCAAGGCGCTGAAGGCATCGTGTATGCTTGTACTGAAATTCCCATTTTGCTGAAGGATATAAGCTTTCCCGTTACAACATTTGATACCACCCTTATTCATGCAAAAGCGGCAGTAGCATTCGCAATTGATTAGCCGTCCTCAGGACGGGGCAGGACAATTCCCCGGCATTGCTACAATAATTTGCTATTATTGACATGCCATATGAAAAAGACTTGCACTAGACGCCACCCACACAAAGAACTGGGATTTCTATTGCACCGGTGGCCGTAATGGCGGTACCTGGACGTCCATTCCCGTTCCCTCGCATTGGGAACAGCACAGCTTTGGCAATTATAATTGTGGCCGCGATAATGTTACCTACGGTAAAAACTTTGTTTATGCCGATGAGAAGGGCTTGTATAAAACGCAAGTCAACGTTCCTGCCAACTGGCAAAACAAAGAGATCGGTAGTGCGCCCTGGATGTATCCTGAGCTTAAAGGGTATTTTGCAGATATTGTTTGGATAGAATTAAACACACTGGAAGGCAGGTTTACTATTGCATGATGAAGACCTGTTTGTGCGGTTGTTTAATTTCTATGGAGTAAGTGGAGCAAAACCTACGCCTGAATTGCCTAAAGGTGATATCTCTTTTCTTGACGGTATTCCACCTGTAGGAACAAAGTTTGGTGTAAGTACTGTAAGCGTACAAGCGCTTGGGCCCACTAGTGAATTGAATGACATACACAAAACAGTTAAACGCACGCTTTACTTCTACTTTGGTTTACCCTTAAAAAAATAGATCCCTCATTTAATTATTTTTTCAACCCACTCACTGGTGGCTTTTACCAGCATGCTCATGGTATCTACTTTTTTTCCTGCTTTAAAGCTATGATCGGCGCCTTCGAGTTTTACCAGTTTAGCTTTCTTTAGCCCGCCACAAACCTGTTCAATAAGGTCCCATTGTGCCAGCGTGTCTTTGGTGCCCTGCAAGAAAAGCTTGGGCACTTTTACTTCTTTTAAATGATCGGCCCGGTCAATGGAAGGTTTGCCTGCTGCATGCAAAGGAAATCCATAAAAGATGATGCCCTGTACTTCTGCATCGGGGTGGGTTGCTAAATATTGTGAGCTCATACGGCCTCCAAACGATTTACCGGCTGCAAACAAAGGCAGTTCGGGGAATTTAGAGCGTGCCATATTGATGGCCGCTTCAATAGTCTGGTGTGCTACAGCCGGTGTATCGGGACGGCCTTTTTTATTCTCGGCAAATGGAAAGTTGAATCGCATGGTGCCAATGCCCACAGCTGCCAACGATTCAGACAGCGTAACCATAAAAGAATGGTCCATACCAGCACCGGCGCCATGGGCCAGCGTTAACAGGCAGGTGGCGTTGGCCGGAACATTATATTCGGCAGTTACTTTACCTATGGTGGCTGAAACAGGTAATGAAATGCGTTTGGCGCTCATAGTCTTTATTTAAGAATAAAGATAACGCTTCATTGAGTAGCTGAGCATTATTTAATTAGCGCCACTGTTCCTTTAACCTGGTGGGCAAGGCCAAGCCCATCTTCCCATACGCAGTTGAATACATAGGTTCCGGTTACTTGTATATAACCGTTTGTTTCACCATTCCATCGCTGGTGAATATTGTTGGTTTGAAAGATCATTTGCCCCCATCGATTATAAATGACCATTTTGTAATTCTTTATTTCACATTGTCCAATGTGCGGGCCAAATAGCTCATTCAACCCGTCGTGGTTAGGCGAGAAGGCGCTGGGAAACATAACACACCGGGTAAACAGGGTGTCGCAATATTCGGTTTTGGCAATGGCTGTATCAAATGCCATACAGCCGTTTATGTCTATAGCTTGTATGGTTGTTCTGGTATCGCTGTTAATAGTAGTATTGAACGTGCTCTTTGTTGTTGGCTGCAGGTTGTTCCATATGTATTGTATGCCGGTATTGTTGCTTAGCACCGTTGCATTAAAGGTCACCTTTTGTGTGGCGCACACCAGGGTGTCCTTTGGATTAATAGCAAGTTTTAACGCAGGCGATTGTTCAATAAAAAAAGATTCTTTTAATGTACAGCCAAAATTATCTTTTACGATCAAAGTGTTTGCGCCGGGTGGAATGTTCGTGTAGTTCGTTTGCTTACTGAAAGGGGAGTTGTTAATGGAAAAGGAAAGTGTGGCGGTTCCTTTTCTTACAGAATCAATGATAAGCATGCCGGCAGGTAAACCACAATACGCATCTTTTTTTGTGAGCCATAATTTCTCTGGCCCTGCTACCGGTTGAACGGCCACCTGTTTTTGTAAGCTACAGCCGGCATCGTCATAAATAGTGATGGTGTAGTTACTTGCTCGAAGGTTTTTAAAAGAGGCATCGTTGCCTGTGGGCTCGCTGTTCAATGCATATTTGTATGGCGGCGTACCGCCTTGTACCTTATCAATAGTTATACTACCATCGTGTTGGCTGCAGTGATCGCCCACTGTAGATATAATGGCAGTTTGAATAAAGTTCGATGCTGCCGGCATATTGAAATATAAAGTGGTGTCTTTGTGCGAGGTAAGGTCTGTGACTTTTACCGAATAATTACCTGCACATACATTTGAAAGGGTAGGGGTTGTAGCCCCATTGCTCCATTCATATTTAAAATTGCCACTACCGCAGCCGGCTATTACTGTCACGGAGCCTGTACAGGAACAACCCCTGGGTGGTTTGAAATTGGTCTCAACTTTTAATGGAGCGTTCACCGCAAATTGTACATTGAAAGAATCCATACGGTTACAGGCGCCGTTTATTGTTTGGTAGTTGAGATAGTATTTGCCTTCCTGTATTGCTTTCACCTGGTCGCCATTGACGTTATTGCCGTCGGGGGTTGTCCACCATACTGAAGTTACTTTATTGTTACAGGAAGAAAGCGCTGCTTTTAATTGTGTGCCCAGGTTGGCACAAATGGGCGAATTGTCTACAGGCTGAATGTTTGTTTTTACTGTACAGGTTGGCGCCTGGCAAAGTTCTGCATAGCTGGCAACACCGTAAATAAATATATTGGCACTGCCTATTACAATGGAGGGAGTACTATTAACGGTCATTGTAACCGGGTCAACCTGGTAAATATTACCCCGGTCGGCAACGTACAAAAAGCCATCACCTAAATTGGTCAATCCAAAATAACCGATAGTGGTTGAGTTAATAAACTTTTTTGTGGTGATGGCGCCTGTACGTACATCGATCTTTGCAATTGAATTATTTGTACAGGAGAGGTACAGCATACCGTCCATAAAGGTGAGGTCGCCTGCAGAGCCGAGGTTAGCGGTTGTCAGGTTGGCAATAACGCAGATTTCCCAGGTAGCGAGGTTTACCTTAACGATCTGCACCCCCATTGTAGCATCATAAGCAACTACGTACAGGTTGCCTGCGGCATCAGCAGTCATTGCGTTGGATACTGTATAATTGTCGAGCCCTTTTACAAACTCCATGCCTGCATTACCCGGGTCTATTTCATAAATGCCATTGGGAAATCCGCCGCAACCATACAGCTTGCCATTCGATGCCCAGGTAATGTCAACCACGCTTACGGGCATTATGCCAACATGTTTCCAAATGCCGGTATTAAGATCGCCCCAAAACAGGCTGCCAAATGCTTCACATGCCCAGATAATGGAACTTGGTTTGCATGATGCCTGGCTGGAATTAAGATAACAGGAAAAGTCTTTTTCGTCTGTAAGGCCGTTATTGTCATCGTCAATAAGATTGCCGCAGATCTCAGTTGCTTGAGTGCGTTGCTGAATACGGGCTTGTGGTATTTGGGCCGTTGTGCTCTTATGATTAAGATCAACGGGTTGCGAAAATGCATATGGCATGCAAACCCATAATAACATGGTTATCGCAAAAGTTTTGGTATCGGGGAACGCTACGCTCACAAATTATATTAAAAAATGTCAAATTGAATTACCGGGCGTGTTGGTAAGGTTCAACATTTGTTTAATTCAGGCCTATCTCACCGGGGCACACCTTGGTTTGTTCAATGTGTGCCATTGAAAAATGATTTAACTTTTTTGGGTTAATGGTAGTGGGTAAGCAGTAATTGAATAATGGATTCCTAACTGTTTCGCAATGCTTCTATATCAGAAAGTGTTTTTGGCAATGATCTTCCTAATTTCTTGCTGCCATTCGAAGTGATCACATAATTGTCTTCAATACGTATGCCTCCGAAGTTACGATAATCGTTCAGCAATTCGTAATTAATAAACGATGTATGTTTTTGTTCTGTTTTCCAGCGATCGATTAGTTCAGGAATTATATATATACCAGGTTCAACAGTAAGCGCAAAACCCGCCAATAGCGTCTTGCCAAGGCGAAGCGATTTCCAGCCGAACTCAGTGCTTTTTTTCAAATGGTCATCATAACCCACCAATGGTTCACCCAGGTCTTCCATGTCATGCACATCCAATCCTATCATATGCCCAAGTCCGCACTGAAAGAACATGGTGTGGGCGCCGGCTGCTACGGCATCTGTAGCATTGCCTTTCATTAAACCAACACCTATCAGGCCTTCCGCCAGTTTAATACAGGCCTGGGTATGCACTTCTTTATATTGTATACCAGGTCGAAGTAGGGAAACAGCATGCTCAAGTGCATTCAGCACAACATTATATAAATCGGCCTGGCGGCTGGTGAATTTTTTGCCTACCGGAAAGGTGCGGGTAAGATCACCGGCGTAATGCATGCTGTTTTCTGCACCTGCATCAACCAATACCATTTGCCCTTCCTGAATGGTATTGCCGTGATAGTGATTGTGCAGGGTTTGTCCGTTTATGGTTAGAATAACAGGGTAGCTGAGTCGCCCGTTATTAGCCAGCGCAATAGCTTCTACCTGTGCTGCCAGTTCATACTCCTTCATACCGGGCCGCGCGTTCTGTATGGCTGCCAGGTGCATTTCAGCGCTGATGGTTACGGCATTATCCATTTCGGCTATTTCCCGCTCTTCTTTTATTTCCCGTTGCGCTATAACCGAACGAATAAGTTTTTCTGATACAAACTGTTGTAATTGTGCTATGGAAGTATCTAACAGGTTGGCCAGTTTTATTTTGTTCTCGGGCCGGTAGGGCGGAAGTATATGTATGGGGCGCTGTGCCTTGCGGGCTGCTGCCAACAGGCTGGCGAGTTTGGCGCTGTTGTCACTTTCTGCTATACCAACCGATTCTGCCAGTTCCTGTACCAGCGGTTGTGGGCCTGTCCAAATGATATCATCGATGCTGACATTCTCACCAAACAGTATTTCCCTGTTTTCATCGAGGTCAAAGATCACGGCCAGGCTGGGCTGATCGAGACCGATATAATACAAAAAGGTACTGTCCTGTCTAAATGGGTAGCAGTTGTCTTTGTAGTTCATACTGCTGTCTTCATTACCCAGCAACAACACAATACCATTGTTAAGTTTTGATCTCAGTTGTTGCCGGCGGGCTATATAAATGGAGCGGTCGAAGAGGTGTTGGGTCATGATCTTTTTTGGTACAAATTAATGAATGTGGCACGAATAGGGATAAAAAAGCCATTCTGTAGAAACAGAACGGCGTTATTGATCGTACCCTTAAAAACTATCTTGAATTTCTTTTTACAATTGCCTGGGTGCTGATCTCTTTTTCATTGGCCACCTTAATATAGTAGGTGCCGGGGGGTACATCAGCCATTCCAATTATTGCGCTTTGTTGTATGTTAAATGTTTTTATTATGCTTCCGTTACTGTTCATCAGTTGGCCGTTCACTGTTTTGTTTTGCCAACCCTGCGGAACAGAGATGTGTAACTCATTCAATACCGGGTTAGGATAAGCGTTTATCTTTACTGTGTCGTTTGCGTTTCCCGGGCGCACAAACTTTATTGGTGAATATCTGTATTTCCCTTCTTTATCAACCATTTTAAGGCGATAATAGATCACAACAGCGTTTGTGTTTTTAACCGGGTCCTTATATGTATAACTATTAACACTTGAAAGATCTTCGGCCGGGAACAACAGGGCTATCTGCTCAAAATTCTGGTTGTCGTAACTTTTTTCAATACTGTAGTAGTTTATGTTTTGTTCCTGGTTGCTGCTCCATGTAAGCCATACTCTTTCACTTGTAAGCTGGGTAGTGAAGTTTAACAGTTTTACCGGAAGTAAGCTCAGCGCAAGGTCACCGCCCTGCATATTCAGGCTAAACAGGTCGTTGCCATTCCAGCCGTGCTGGCTTTGATAATATCCAACCCGCATGGTTACACTGCTGGTTGATGGCGTGCTTACCCTGAACATTTGGGTAGAATCATTTTCATCTATGCCCTGGCCGCCGGTGGTTTTTGAACTGGTTGCTGAGCCCCATACCTTATTGCCATCCTGCGTTACTGCTACCTGCGGGGCGCTGCTAACGTACTCCCAATTAGGATTGTCGACCGTGATGGCGTTGAACTCACTCATTTGGTTGCTGCCATCGATACCCATGAACACACTGCTGAAATTAAACACTGGTGTGGGCGTGGTTGAGCCGGTATTTACAAATGTGATGGTAAACACGGCGTAGTGATAACCAATACCACCCAAAGAACTTAATTGAGGTTGAAAGGCGGTGGTAGAAGCGCCTGAAGGCGTAGCGTCAATGCCTGATAGTGATACGCCAGTCAAACTGTCTATTTTAACCAGAGCGTCTATTAAACCTGTGCCTGTTATTTTTGAGAACCGATAAACACATCCTGGCTGTAGGTCTGTTCCTGATACTATAGTGGGCGCATTGAAATTGAGCGATTGCGCCTGGCTAACAAAGCTGTATAACGACATTACAATGAGTAATGCAATTCTTTTAGTTGAAAGCAGTGCCGTTTTGGTTAATGACGGGTACAAATGTTTCATACTTGTGGTTTGTAAGGGTGATACAAAAGGTAACTACGACCACAGGTATTGGAAATAAATAGGCTGATTCAGTGGAAATTGGAAAAGTTCTATAGGAACATCAAGGCCGTAAATAATAATTTACGCTAAAAGAAATTCGTTGGAATGGATTGTTTTGTAGAAACGGGCCTTATGCAGTAGGAGATTGGGTACGAATACTTGATTTAAATTTCTAATACAAAGATTAGCATGTTTTTTTAAATATGCAAGTAACCGGCCATTTTTTCAAAGATTCTTGATCTGGAATAAGTGGGCGGTGAAGGCAGGTTGATTTTCAGATAGATACAAAGGGTGGTATAAAATAAAAAAGGTGGATCAACCGGTCCACCTTTTTTATTTATGTATTTCGCAGGTATATTATGGGATCAGTTGAACTGAACCTTTTAAGTTTACCTTTCCTGTTTGCAGGGTTCCGGTGATAGAATAAGTGTACATACCGGCAGTAGCTTTTGCACCGCCTACAGTACCATTCCATCCTTTAGCGATATCAGTAGTTGTGAATACCACTTTACCGGCAGCATTCGTAACCGAGAAGGTTCCCAGTGTGAATGCAGGGTCAACTTCGGCGATCTTGAATACCTCGCCTTTAGCTACTGAAAGCGTTTTTGGCATTGTTATTCTCTTCACAACGGTTACAAGAACCTCGGCGGTTCCGGCGCAACCACTTGCATTTGTACCGGTTACTTTATAAGTAGTGGTTTTTGCAGGTTTTACAATTGGGCCGGCTGTATTAGCGCCAGTTACACCAGCGGCTGGGGTCCAGCTGTAGGTGAGCGGGTTTTCGCTGATGGCGGTTAATTTAGCACTGAAACCTTCGAAGATCTTTATTTCTGTGTTTGCTTTTACTTCAGGAGCGGTTCCCATTTTCACTTCAATTACGTTAGAAGTGATTTGTCCGCCTGCGCAACCTGCAGAACTTGTGAGTACGCAGCTTACTTTATCGCCATTCTGTATAGAAGCGCTTGAGAAAGTAGGAGCAGTGCTGCCGGCATCGGTACCGTTCACAAGCCATTTGTATGCAGGAGCTGTACCACCGTTTGATACTTTCACTGAGAAAGCAGCAGGGGCGCCAATACACATACCATTTAAAGCGGGAGCAATAGCCAGTGAAGGAGACGCTGCTCCGCCGGTAACTGTTAATGTAGCTTTGCTACTGAACAGTGTTTTACAAGCGTTGTTGGCCATAACCCTGAACTGGTTATTATTCATTTTATCGGTAATACCATTTACTGTGAGGGTATTGGTAGTTACACCCGAAAAGCTCGCTCCATCTGTCAGTTCAAGCCATTCTCCGGTTGCTGGTTGAAACTGTTGCCATTGGTAGTTATCAGCGTTATTGGCGGTTACAGTAAAGGTAACATTGCCACCTTTACAAGCGCTTTTGCTGATGGGTTGTACATCGAATGAAGGAGTAGGTGCAGTACAGCTGGATACGATCTCACGAATGGTGTTGTTATAGCTATCTGTGATGAACACGTTACCAGCGATATCGGTAGCGATACCTATAGGGTACCAGATCTTAGCCAGGATGGCAGGACCGCCGTCGCCGGCATAATCAGGCGCACCATTACCAGCGATGGTAGTGATGATGCCTTTTGTATTGATCTTTCTGATAGCGTGGTTTTGATAATCAGATGCGTACACGTTACCGGCAGGGTCAACCGCCAAACCTTGTGGCGAACCGATCTGGAACTGGGCTTTAATGGCCGGGCCATTGTCGCCACTGTAACCAGCAACACCGGTTCCGGCAAAAGTGGTAATGATACCGCTTGCATTTACTTTACGGATCACTGAGTTTGAAGGATCGGCAATGTAAACGTTACCAGAGTAGTCTACAGCTATACCTGCAGGTTGGGTAAGGAGGGCTTTGGTGGCAGGGCCACCGTCGCCAGCGTAACCGGCTCTGCCAGGTACACCTGCAATTGTAGAAATAACACCTGCTTTGGTTACTTTTCTGATCACTTTGTTAGAAGCATCGGAAATGTACAGGTTGCCATCTTTGTCAGAAGCTACCGCAGTAGGACGATACAGTTTTGCCTGTGAGGCAGGACCGCCATCACCACTAAAACCTTCGGTTCCGTTACCGGCGAAGATCGTCATGATACCTGCAGTAGTTACTTTTTTGATTACTGATGCGTTGTAGTCAGCAATGTAAATGTTGCCATCATTGTCGATGGTCATACCAGTTGGCTGAGCTAACTGGGCTGCGGTGGCGGGCCCTCCGGCACCGGCGGTTCCCGCAGTACCATTACCAGCAACAGTGTTAACCACACCGTTTGATACTTTACGGATAACGTGGTTACGCATATCCGCAATGTACAGGTTACCGTCGTTATCGGTAGCCACGGCTCTAGGTTGGTTAAATCTGGCATTGTTAGCCGGGCCGGCGTCACCTACATATCCGGGTGAGCCAATAACTCCGGCAACAGTCGTAATGGTTTGCGAGTGCGCTACAGAACTGCTTGCGAATGCAATCAGGCTGCTAAATACGATTTGGTTGAGTTTCATGGGATTAACAGGATTAGTTTAATAACTATATACCTCGAAAAAATATAAAAACTTTCATTATTCCACAAATAGAATAATAAAGATATCAACAGTGTAAAACTATCTGTGTGTTACGTATTTTTTCTATCGTAATAAACCACGTTAGCACAGATGTGGTAAGCCTTAAGATGGGAGCGGAATTACGGCGTGTGCAATCGAGTTGTACCTTTTCTTTATGAGCCGATGTGTTCCGCACTGTTCACCTGACAGGCGTGGTGTTAATTTGCATATGTTATGATCTGGTACTCAGTTTACGGTTGATGGCGTTACCACATATTCCTTGCTACAAATCCCCGGTAGTGAGAACTAAAAAACGGTCAATCATATATATTATTGTACCAAACAGGCCATATGGTGGTTTTACTATGAGAACAGGGTTTTTTGCTCCGTACTTTCATCAGTGCCCAATGGTGGCAGATTTGGCCAGTTGAACGGTGCTGTTTTATCTAAGTCGTCGGGGCGGGGTTTTGTTGAACGAATGGTAAATACCGGCCAGTAATCTAACTCCTCCGAAGGCATTTCAAAATCAAGGATCTTCTGTATGCCTTCATCGGTTAATGTGGGTTGTAGCCAATGTAATTCCTGTTCTTTTGGCAAGAACATGGGCATGCGGAAAACATTGGGGCCGCCATTGTGTATTTGTTTCATTACATTATTGGCGGAACGGGTAATAAGTGTGAAGGTGCCTTTTATTTCGCCGGTCTCAACGTCAGGGAAAGGGGAGTAATAATATAAACCAGGAATGCAGAACATAGGCCGGTCTTTCAAATGCACAAAATAGGGCACTTTATTTTTCCAGCCTTTTATTTCCCGATGCTCAAAAATACCGGTTACCGGTATCAGGCATCTTTTTGTGCGTATTCTTCGCCAGAAAGATTTTTTATCATTAATGATCTTTTCGCTTTGGGCATTGCACATGTATTGCCGGCCCTTTTTTACTTTTTCAGGGGTGTTCATATAATCGGCTATTACACCCCATTCGAACGGTTTTAATTTATAGGTGTCGTCTTCAAAGATGATCACCGGGTATTTTCTGTACGCCTGCGCCATTACGTGAATGGTAAGATCAAAGTCGATCGATAACTGGGAATCGATCACCAGGTCGGGCAGATAATCTGTTATTAATTGTATGTTCGACGAAAAAGAAATATCGTAACACATGCATCAAAAATTTTCTATGTCGGCAAGTGGTAATTTCAATTCATGAATACCACACTTTAAGGTAATGAAAAGTTCGCCAAACTGAACAAAAAGGTCGGCTTTTACCGAATCAGCCCTGGCGAGGTGCCAATTTAATTTTTGATTAATGTAAATGCGGATCCTTGCTGCTATAGGTGGTGTGGGCTTCCAGCCTTGTTTCATCAACGGGCTGTAAATTTTAAATCCATCTGGCTGACTGGCAGCTATGAACAGTTTTTGATAATGTTCTTCCTCATTGATGTTGTATAAAAACCGGTTGGGATCATCGTCGAGCGTATCGTAATGTGTTTTTGCGCGGCTGTAATCGGTATAATGGGTAAATAAAAAAGCTGCTTTATTGAGTGGGTCCAATTGGTTCTTTCCCCGTTTATACGTTTGCCGTACAAAAAAGTGGTTGCCTGTTTTTATCAGCGATTCAAGCAATTTGGTGGTCAGTAAAACAAACGGATTGTGCATACTCAAATTTTTATGGTTAGCACTTCCTCAATACGGGTGGTATAACAGGGCGATAATTTTAACTGGCGCAGTTTCCACCGGGCGCCAAATCCCTGTAAAGCAAACCGCAATGCATCTTTCCCAAACGACCGGTTCACTTTATCTACCACTTGCATTAGCTGCGAATTCCGTGCCCTGTTCTCTGTTTCAAACAGGTTGTGCTGTACCTTTTCGGCCGGTACCAGTTCCATGGCGGTGCAGCCCGTTTTGCTATAATTATATCCCGGCCGGTAAATGGTCTCAAAACCCTGCCTGGCATGGCGTATAAGCTCATTGGTACTGTTGGTGGCTTCGGGCAGTTGAATGGTTAACGAACGAAAATATTGCGGGTCCTTGCTGCGGTGCGCATTGGTTTGCAAAAATATTTGAATGGTGCTGGCAGCCAGTTGCTCACTGCGCAGCTTAGCCGCAACCATGGCGGTAAAATTGGCCAGGGCTTCCATTACTTCATGTTTCTCACTAAGTACTTTGCCAAACCCCCGGGCTACACAAACCATTTTCTTTTTGGCCGGCATATCTTCAAACGCAATACAGGAAATACCTCTTAACTCATTGTACATGCGCTGGCCCACTACCGAAAGGTTTTTTCGTATCCACTCCTCCGGGGCGCGCGATACATCCCAGGCGGTAACAAACCCATTGCGTGTGAGCAGTTTCGTATACTGGCTGCCGATACCCCATATGTCGTTCACCGGGGTGTGTTGCAGGGCGAACTGCATTTTCTCCGCCGTGTCTATGCAATACACACCCAGTTGTTTATTCTTTTTCTTTACCAGCCTGTTGGCTATTTTAGCCAGTGTTTTTGAAGGTGCAATACCAATGGAAACAGGAATGCCAATGTTTTGCATAATGGTGTTCCTGATGGTATGGGCATAATCGGTTAATTGATGATGCCTGAAAGAAGTGAGGTCTAAAAACGCTTCGTCGATGGAGTATACTTCCAGCTGATCGGCAAATTGCGAAAGGGTGGTCATTACCCGGTCGCTCAAATCGCCATACAGCGTATAATTGGAAGAAAAAACTGATACGTTGTGTTGTTTCAATACGGATTCTATTAAGAAAGAGGGTGCCCCCATTTCAATACCAAGCGACTTGGCCTCATCGCTGCGTGCAATTACACAACCATCGTTGTTGCTCAAAACCACAATGGGACTATGTTGCAACGCGGGCTGAAAAAGCCGTTCGCACGAGGCATAAAAGTTATTACAATCAACCAACGCGATCATTTTTTTTCATATTTATATTTTACTACCACGGCGGTCACTACGCCCCAAACCTGCATGTTCATTTCTTCTGTGACTACCAATGGCTTATAGAGTGGGTTTTCGGGGTGTAACACCAGGCTTTTGCGGGTTTGCACGATGCGGCGCACAGTAAACTCGCCGTTTACCACTGCCAGCACTATCATGCCGCTGACAGGTTTTATTGACCGGTCAACCACCAGTAGCGAATCGTGCGGCATACAGGCATTTATCATGCTGTCGCCCGAAACACGGAAATAAAAAGTTGCGGTAGGGTGCTGCACCAGGTATTGCGACAATTCAATCACATCCTCCTGGTAATCTTTGGCCGGAGAAGGAAAACCCATAATTATTTGTTTGGTTGCAGTACAAAAATACTAAGATATTTAGTAGCTTTGTGCTAATGTTTTTAGTGGAAAACTTTTTGATTTTAGTGATCCGCTAATTGTTCTTAAACGCCAGGAGGGGAGGGCGATACTGGTAAAACGCAGATGCTGAGCGGCTTTAGTAACAATGTTCCTATGGATGATCACTGTACCGATCGTAATGAAAAAAGTTATAGCGATAACCAAAAAAAGAACGTGTTATAACAAAGAAAGTACAAAACATCCTTTATGCTTTTTCAATATGAATTTGTTTTTTTCTTTGATACATGGAAAGAGATCCACGATATAAAGCAGTTAAAATATTGATCGAAGGGAGACATATAACCGAATTTAAGGAAATCTTTACCCATGTTCCAAAAACTATCATGGCTCATGACCTGGGTACCAACAATAACCGGATGACGCGTTTAATTGCCAACGTTGATCAGTTTACGTTAGCTGAGTTGTACAAGATCAGTGATCTGCTCGATGTAGATTACAAGACGATATTCGCGCTTGCGCATACGCAACATTTCGGTAGCGACAAAAGGGGTAGAAAAGTAAAACCTTAACCGGCAAACCTTATTGCAACTGTAACCGGTTGTCCTATTGTGTTCATGCCTTATCCATTCGATGCAACAAAAACTCCTCCCTTGTTCATAAATGATTAGTAGCCCGGAGGGGTATGAGGGCTGTCCTGGTTTTACCGGGATGGCCCTTTATGCTAATGTGCTAATGCGATAATCCCGCAAAGCGGGACAAGTTATGCTAATGTGATAATGAAAGGCATCGGCCCCGGCCCCCTCCCCAACCCCTCCCCCGGAAGGGGGAGGGGCTTTTCACCCAAGCAAATTTCGTTTACGTGTTAAAGTATTAACTGTATTCCTTTATCAACTCTATCACCTCCATCAACTTATCACCCACCCCTTGTTAACCTGTCAACCTTTCCTTAACTCATTAAGACTTCGATTCTTTCAATAAACAGGCATAAAAACGCAGAAGGACCAATGTTAAAATAGATTAATAACATGCCAAGCACCGGCTACAGCTAGGCGTTGGTTAGTGGTAAATTGTAATAACTAAAGGCTGCTGCCAAAACTAACGATCATGAAACTAACTTGCCCCGCCCGAACGAGGTGGATAGCAGCGCTATGCTGTTTGCTATCCACTATGTATGGCGCTCATGCACAAGCGCCCATTTCTCATGCCGATCTCTCAAAACAAGTTCCTGTTATTCCACTTAATGAAGACGCCATTACCTATATTAATAAAGAGGTAAGGGGAACCGTTACCGATTCTGCAGGAAGTCCAATGCCCGGGGTGTCGGTATTTGTAAAAACCCAAACTACCATTGGAACAACAACCGATCTTAATGGTAAGTATATCTTATCGGTACCCGATGATATTGTATTGGTATTTACCATGGTTGGTTTCGATAACCAGGAAATACCGGTAAAAGGCAAAGAGGTAATTAATATATCTATGAAACGTGCCTCCAACTCATTGAACGATGTAGTGGTGGTGGCATATGGTAAACAAAAGAAACGCGATATCATTGGGTCCGTTACTACTATCAGTCCCGAAGAATTAAAGGTGCCTTCCAGTAATCTTACCACGGCATTGGCCGGCCGCCTGGCAGGTGTTATTGCTTATCAAACAACAGGTGAGCCGGGGCAGGACAATGCGCAATTCTTTATTCGCGGAGTTACCACTTTTGGATATAAAACATCCCCGCTTATTCTTATCGATGGCGTTGAATATACAGCTACCGATCTGGCACGTATTCAACCCGATGATATTGCCAGTTTTTCCATTATGAAAGATGCTACCGCCAGTGCCTTATATGGCGCCCGTGGCGCTAATGGCGTTATATTGGTAACAACCAAAGAAGGTAAGCAGGGCAAGGCCAAAGTATATCTCAGGTTCGAGAATTCAATTTCACAGCCAACCAAAACCGTAAAGCTGGCCGATCCCATTACTTATTTAAAACTGCACCAGGAGTCGGTATTGACACGTAACCCCCTGGCGCCCCTTCCTTATTCACAAAGTAAAATAGACTATACGCAGCTCGGTGTAAACCCCGATATGTTCCCTGCTGTTGACTGGATGAACATGTTGTTCAAAGACCGGGCAAGCAATCGCCGCGGCAATTTCAGTGTAAGCGGGGGCGGACAAATAGTAAATTATTTTCTGGCCGGTTCCTTTATGCAGGATAACGGTATTCTAAAAGTTGACAAGCGAAATAATTTCAATAACAATATAAACCTCAAAACGTACAACCTGCGCTCGAACGTAGGTCTTAAAGTTACCCGCACCACCGATGTAATGGTTCGCCTGTACGGAACGTTCGATGATTATAACGGACCTGTAGATGGCGGTACAGGTTTGTACAGAAAAGTAATGCGAACCAGCCCGGTACTGTTTCCTGCTTATTATCCTGCTGATTCAGCACATCAGTTTGTGAACCATATTATGTTCGGCAATTTTGATAAAGGGAATTACCTGAATCCTTATGCCGACATGGTTTCAGGTTATAAAGATTATAACAAGTCGCTGATGTCGGCGCAGTTTGAAGTACGGCAGGACCTTTCTTTTGTTACCCCGGGTCTGGCAGCGCGTGCATTCACCAATATCAATCGCTCTTCTTATTTTGACGTATCGCGCAGTTACAATCCTTTTTATTATACCGCCAATGGGTACGATAAATACACAAACACCTACCAGTTACAGGTTATTAATCCCGACCAGGTAGGCGCCGGCGTTGTACCACAGGGTGGAACGGATTATTTGGGCGCTCCTGTTGGTGCTGAAAAAACAGTTACCTCTAACTTTTATTTCGAGGGTGCCACCAATTACAACCGAACTTTCGATAAACATGGTTTAAGCGGTTTGCTGGTTGTAACGGCCCGTAGTAAACAGGAAGGAGATACCAAAACATTACAAAAGTCATTGCCTTATCGTAACATGGGTGTTTCGGGCCGCGCTACCTACTCATTCGATAGCCGCTATTATGCTGAATTCAATTTCGGATATAATGGATCAGAGCGGTTTTATAAATCGGAACGTTTTGGTTTCTTCCCATCGGTGGGTATGGCCTGGTATGTTTCTAACGAGAAATTCTTTGAACAATATAAATCTGCCATCAATAAGTTAAAGCTAAGGGCTACATATGGGTTGGTTGGTAACGATGAAATTGGGAGCGCTGATGACCGCTTCTATTACCTGAGCGATGTGAACCTGAATGCTGGCAGCACTACTGCGTTTGGTACCGATGGCCGGTATACCCGCAACACCATTGCCATTAATCGTTACGAGAACAGGGATATAACCTGGGAAACCTCGCGCAAGGCCAATTATGCTATGGAGTTAAGCCTGTTTGGTAAATGGGATATCATTGCTGAGTATTATACCGAGAAGCGTTCTAACATTTTAATGGGTCGTACGTATATCCCATATACGTTGGGCTTACAGGTAAACCTCGATGATAATCCACCTAAGGCCAATGTAGGCGAAGCATCAGGACATGGGGTTGATATCTCTGTTGAATACCTGCAGAATTTTGGTAAAAACCTTTTGATACAGGCCCGGGGCAACTTTACTTATGCCCGTAGCCGGCTCGACAAAAATGAATCGTTACAATATGGCGAGGACCTGTATTACCTAAACCGTATTGGTCATCCCATACCACAAACATGGGGTTATATAGCCGAGCGTTTGTTTGTCGATGATGAAGAAGTAAAGAACTCACCTACCCAAACCTTTGGCGATTATAAAGGCGGCGATATAAAATACCGCGATGTAAATCAGGATGGTGTTGTTGATAAACTCGATATGGTGCCCATTGGTTTTCCTACCACACCCGAGATCACATATGGCTTTGGCGTTTCTGCCAAATACAAAGGGCTCGACATCTCTACTTTCTTCCAGGGCACAGCCCGGCGCTCATTCTGGATGGATGTAAAGGCCACAGCGCCGTTTGTTTCATACAGGTATAAGAGTGATGAGTTACCAGGTTATATTCTGCAGAATCAGTTATTACAGGCTTATGCCGACGATCACTGGTCAGAGGAAAAAAGGAATTTATATGCTTTATGGCCCCGCCTCAGCCCTGTGTTGAACGGGAATAACAGTCAAACCAGTACCTGGTTTATGCGAAGCGGTGCATTCCTTCGGCTTAAGCAGGTAGAGCTGGGTTATACCGTGCCTAAAAAACTCACCACCAAAATCCATATCGAAAATGTTCGGGTGTATGCCAACGGTTCCAACCTGTTCAACTTCAGTGATTTTAAATTATGGGATGTTGAGTTGGCCGGTAATGGATTAAACTATCCTATTCAAAGGGTAGTGAACATGGGTATTCAGGTATCGCTGTAACTATTTAAAAAAGCACAATGAAAAAGATCAACTTACTATTTATAATACTACTGCTGGTGGCGGGTTCCTGTAAAAAGTATCTCGATGTGGTTCCCGATCAGGTAGGTACCATCGACAACGCATTTACCCAACGCAGTACGGCTGAAAAATTTTTATTCACCTGTTATTCCTATATGCCCCGCAACGGCGATATGGACGACAATCCCGCCTTTAATGCCGGCGACGAAGTATGGTATATGGACCCCATTCGCGATGTTGACCCCGACTACTGGAACATTGCCCGTGGTATGCAGAATGTTGGTAATCCATTAGGAAGTTTCTGGACGGGTAAGAACCAGGGTTTGAAATTGTTTACTGCCTTGCGCGATTGCAATATCTTTTTGGCCAATATAGATAAGGTAAGGGATATGGAGATTATTGAAAGAGAACGCTGGAAGGCAGAAGTAACATTTCTGAAAGCCTACTATCACTTTTACCTGGTGCGTATGTATGGGCCTGTTCCTATCATAAAAGATAATCTTGCTGTTGGAAGTTCGCCCGAAGAAGTGCAGGTGCCAAGAGACCCGGTGGATAGTTGCTTTAGCTATATTGTACAGTTGCTTGATGAAGCCGCTGCCAATGAGGCGCTTCCTGCAAAGATCGTAGGTACAGAAGCTACTGAGCTGGGGAGAATAACCAAATCGATCGTACTGGCATTAAAAGCAAAAGTACTGGTAACAGCCGCCAGCCCCTTATTCAACGGTAATAGTGATTTTGCTTCGCTTAAAACACAGGGAAAAGATGGCGACGCTCCACTGATAAATCCAATTGCCGATCCAAAGAAATGGGAAGTGGCCGCTGCGGCCTGCAAAGAGGCCATTGAGTTTTGCCACAGTAATTTTTATTCACTTCAGGTATATAACCCTGCATTAAATCCAAGCTGGATCATTAACGACACCATTAAAATACAACTGGGTATTCGTATGGCCGTCACTGAAAAAGAGTTTAATACCGAAGTGATCTGGGCCAACACAACCAGCAGGGCTACCGATATTCAACGCTGGACGATGCCCATTTTGGCCAGTGGTGCAGTAAGTGGTAGCGGACCAAAAGGAATACTGGCGCCGCCCATAAAAATGGCCGAGTTATTTTATACCAGTAATGGCGTTCCCATCACTGAAGACAAAACATGGGATTATGCAGGCCGTTTTCAATTAAAAACGGCTACCAATGCCGATACATTTTACATAAAAAAGAACGAGCAAACGGTAAAGCTGCATTTCGACAGGGAACCGCGTTTTTATGCCGATCTGGCTTTCGATAGAGGCATCTGGTTCGGTAACTGGATAAACAACTATTCCATCAACAACATGCTGTTTGTAAAAGCAAGAAGGGCCGAATATGCTGCCCGGCAGGGTGTAAGTAATTTTTCGGTTACCGGTTACTGGATCAAGAAACTGGTAAGCATGGGTACGGTGGGAGCTGCTGATGGCAACGTTACGGGAAGTAATCAAACTCCTTATCCCTGGCCCGAAATACGACTGGCCGATCTGTATTTGTTATATGCCGAAGCATTAAATGAAGTGAATGGGCCGGGTACGGAAGCATACAAGTGGATAGATCTGGTAAGAACAAGGGCCGGTTTGGCAGGTGTTGCCTATTCCTGGGAAAACTTTTCGAACCAAAGCACAAAACATACTACGAAAAGCGGCCTGCGCGACATCATTCACCAGGAACGATTGATTGAACTGGCATTTGAAGGACAGCGATTTTGGGATCTAAGAAGATGGCGCGAGGCCCATATCGTATTGAACGCGCCGGTCAGAGGCTGGAGCACCGAGCAACAGGACCCCGCGGCTTATTATAAACCCATAGTACAATGGACACAGGCCTTTAAGCTGCGCGATTATTTTTGGCCAATTGACCAGGATGAAATTCTCAGGAATAAGAAGCTGTTGCAAAACCCAGGCTGGTGAGTGTCACGAACAGATAATAAATTGTCGAATTAGTTCTTTGAATTTTATTATTTGATGCTATGTAAATGATGATGGTCGGCCCATCGGAAGCGACTTACAGGAGTAGCTTTCAAACCACCTTTAGCTGCTGCAATTAAAAGTTGT
>JANUBW010000008.1 GCA_024809215.1 Niastella sp. OAS944
CTGCAAGGGGCGTAAGAGACATCAGCTTCTTCTTATTCAGACTCGCTAAAATCTATGCGTAACAAACTAATCCCCCAAGAATTTGACTTGATCCTTTATAAACCGCCGCAAACTCATTGGCAAAATCTGTAAGTTTAGTTCTTCCAATAAACTCAGGTTGATGTTTGTGAAAATCTTCGAACAAGATACCGCTGCCTATGGCATGTCCCATTTCTACATACAATTTTGAAAGCGATTCTGAAAGACCTGCGCCGGTTAGTGCGCCCAATAAGTCTGCATCGCTAATGGGTACCCATGGCAATTCGGGTTTACCAATGGCGGCGCCTAATGTTTGGGCAACATCGGCTATTGCCTGCTCGTCGCTCACTATATATTTGTGGGTTTTTCCTTCAAAGGAACCTTGTAATTCCTGCGCAGCTACTTCGGCAATATCTTTTGGGTGTGTCATCGATAACCTGCTTTTACCTTCATAGTTACTGCCCATTATACCCATGTTCTTGATCAGTGGAATGTCCATTAAAAAGTTGGTATAAAAAAAGCCGGCTCGTAAATGTTTAATAGCTACGCCATTCAGGGTATTTAATATTTGTTCTACTTCATGTAAGGCGGCAACGGGGCCGGTGCCTTCGCTTAAATGGGCGCCAATACTGCTTAAATTCACCACCCGTTTTACACCCGAACCTTTGATGGCTTCCAGCAGGCTGTTACCAACCTCCGTCATATGTTGCCTGTAGTTAACTGCTGTAAAATCGGGTGGTACCATGGTATAAATGGCATCTGCGCCTTTGTATGCATTGGTGAGGAAGGCCGTATCTGTAATGGAGCCTATAGCCGCCTTTGCGCCAAGCGCTTCTATAACCTGTACTTTTTGTGCATTGCTGCTGATAACGGTAACCTCATGACCGTTTTTAACAAGCGTTTCAACAATGGGTTTGCTGATATTGCCAAGTGAACCAGTGATGGTGAATTTCATATTTAAATGTTTCTGCAAAGCTATTTTTGGTCTAACTTTATAACAATAGCTTACCCTAAAGTAAGTGGTATGACAAAAGTAAAAGAGCAATCAACCTACAATCAGAATAAGGGCATCGCAGAAATGAGCTGCCCCATCACCTACGCAATGAATAAAATTGGCGGTCACTGGAAGTCGATCATTCTGTACCGGCTAATGGATGGTCCCAAACGTTTCAGCGAGTTAAAAAGAATTATTCCTGCCATTACCGAAAAAATGCTGGCGCAGCATTTAAAACAATTGGTGGCCGACAATCTGATAGCTAAAAAAGTGGAACAGATAATGCCGCCTATAACTATTTATAGCCTGTCGCCGGCAGGTGATGAACTTGTGCCCATCTTAATGGCCATGGCCAACTGGGCCATTAAGGACAGCAAGCAGTATGAGAGTTTAAGAGCAACAATGTAAATTGATCTGATAACAGGGCTCGAACCTGTGTCCACCCGGGTAAGAGCCCACTGAGCTATATCAGATGCCGCGATAGGTGCAGGGCTCGAACCTGCGTCCATTCGGAAACGAGCCGAACGTTCTACCGCTGAACTAACCTATCTAATTTTCTTCAGGAAATAATGGCTTTGCATTTTTGCCCGAAAAATATTTATGCCGTTTTAATACAGTTGCCAAAAACGGATTCGATACAACTACACCATTTACCAGTTCGGGTGTTGGTTTAAACGCTGCAACCCCGTGGATCCTCGGTGCTATCCAGCCGGTTTTTTCAGCATCAATCCCTGCTTCTTTACAATACTTAATAACCAGCTCCTTGTTACATGTTGCCTTTCCCTGAAATACTTCCCAGGGCAAAGGTAATTTATTCCATACATGGGTATTGGGGTCAAGCTTACCGCCGGTTGTAGCATGCCAGAAAACCACATCGGCTGCCATTAACCGTAATACCTTACCAAAACAAAGCTCGTCAAGAATGTAATCTATTCCCAATGCATATATCAGGTTCATCCAATTATCTCTTGCCTTGTTCCACGCGCCCGCTGTATTGTTCCAGGTGGTGCTGTCGTTTCCGCGTTTAACCACCATGGTTTCCCGGTTTATATTGCTGGCTTTCCAAACTTCATCCAACAGCGTGGCTATCTCCTGCAGGGCGGTTGTCCACCGGCCTAACAGCATGCCTTTTTGTTCGTCTGTTAATTTTGATAATACTTGCTGGCTGGTGTAAATATGGCTGATGGCCCACCAGTTAGCATCTTCTTTGCATCGCTTCAATAATACTTCGCATATTTCATCAAATGGCCGTTCCTGGCTGGTATTGGTGAACACGCTTCTTAAATTACAACGGGCATTAAAGTAAGCAATAAAACAGGCCGTATTTAAATCGGTTGAAAACGCTTCCTGGCTAATCGTATGCGCAAGCCCGTGTTTGCCGATCTTTTGAAATTCTACCTTTTTACTTTCCCTAATGAACTTCGCCAGTTGTCATACCAATTTCACCCCTAAAATAGCTGAAATTCCCCCTTTTCCAATAGTATTTTCCATCGCAACTTACCTATTCACTAATTCCATTAACCAAAATTGCCTGCCAATGAAAAAAATGTATGTTCTTCTTATGCCCCTGCTCACCCTGTTACCGTTTTCGGCGCTTTTTGCGCAATTGCTAACAAACGGTAATATGAGCGATTCCACGGGGTGGACGGTGTACCACCAGGGTAGCGTCTTCCCGGCTTCGTATAGCTTTAACTATACGGGTCAAACGCCGGCAGCGGGGGCTGGTGGCTGCCTGCGCGTTACCAGCCTTAACCGCACCAATATTCTTTTTTGGCAAAAACTATCGTTGCAGGTAGGTAAATCGTATATGGTAGATGGCGCCTTTAAAACCGGCGCCGCCGCCAGCTTTTGGTGCGAACTGTACCTGAGTATGGTGGCGCCCAACCCTAACGTAGACTACTCACCCAATAGCAATGGCGATGTGGTGCGTGGTTTTAGTACCTGGGCGGGCTGTGGGCCTAATACCGACGGTACCTTTTTGGCCAATGCCTGTACGGGTAAAAAAGTATATAAGGTGCCCGGCGCCGATACAGCGGCCTTTGTTGATGTATACTTTGCTGTTAAAACCGGTTCTTCCGCCACCACGCTGCCCGCACCGCTGGAGGTGCTTATAGATGAATTGCAGGTAACACTCATTAACGATTATTCTATACTGTCAACCAGCGAGGGAAGTGTTGATACTGTCAACCATACGCTTATAAATGTTTCGCCAGGTATAACTGTAACGCAGCTAAAGGGGGCATTACGGGTAGCGCCTACGGCGGTTTTCGACGTAGTAAGCACCGTAAGCGGTTTACCCATTGTTGGGCAGGATACCACAAAGGTGGGTGATACCATGGCGGTAAAGGTAGCCGGACTGAACGGTTCTACCCAATACCCCATTGTATTGCGCAATGAAGGGCAGAAAAATAAGATCACAAATGTATCGGTAGGTTTGATCGATGCTTTACATGCAAATGTTTGGTTGCCCATAAACATCAGGGTGGGGAAATTGCGTTCAGCCATTAGCGTATCGCCTTATGCAACGTTTATTATAGTTGACAGCAGCGGCGCAACAGCTGCCGCCGGCGATTATATTACCAACTATATGAAGATTGTGGTAACAGCTGAAAATGGCGCCGGTAAAACCTATGCAATAAGGCGGGTGCCGTTGCCCATGTTGCCGTTTATTTGCAATAATTATAACGATACAGTAGCAGCCATTACCAACCGCATTTTGTTGTTACTGGGTAATTCGCAGATAACCATTACCGCTGCCAGCAATCCGTTAAAAGGCAGTGTGCTCGATGTGCGGGGTAGCGATGTATGGCTGTACTTCCCCAATATAAAACCCTCGGTGCTGGCCAATAATTATTTACCGCAAATATTGGTAAATGGGGCAAAGGCGGTGGTCGATAGCAATATACGGGTGGAACAATACCTGCACGGAACTATGGTTATCAGTCAGGCCCACGATTATAAACCGTTGCAGGTATATGATGGGTTGAACCGTTCGGGCGCCTCGCTGCAATTGGGTTTGTACACGTATAACCGGGCGGGCGAACTGGGCAGCATGCACGACGACATAAAATCGTTCCGGTTAAAAAAAGGGTATATGGCCACCTTTGCCAAAGACTCGCTGGGCACAGGTTATAGCCGCGTGTACATTGCCGATAAACAGGATGTTGTTATTGATTCATTACCGGCGGGTTTGTATAACGATGTATCGTTTATACGCGTGGTACCCTGGCGCTGGGTAACAAAAAAGGGTTGGACGAGCGGGCACGACGCCGCCGAAGCATTGAATGCCAGCTGGCAATACGATTGGGATAATGCAGCGGTGAGCGACCCCAATGTAGAATATATACCTATGCGGCATAACCGCTGGTGGAATGCGTTTGCCAATATCAATAATAAAAAGAAAAGTACGCATGCGCTGGGTTTAATTAACCGGAAAGAACCGATCAGGCCAATATGAGCATCGATGATGCGCTGGCTCTATGGCCCGAGTTAATGCGCAGCGGGTTGCGGTTGGGTTCACCTGCGCCCAGTGATGGCGGGTTGGAGTGGTTGTATTCGTTTATCGATCGTGCCGATGCATTGAACTATCGCGTTGATTTTGTGGCTATGCACTTTTACCTGGGCGGGCAAACACCGCAGCAGTTGTACAACCGCTTAAAGGCGGTGCACGATCGTACGGGGCGGCCCATTTGGATCACCGAATGGAACAATGGCGCTAACTGGACCTGTTGTACGCCCACGTATGCCGATCAGGCGGAAACCATTGCAAAGTTCCTGAACGTGCTCGATACCTGTTCGTTTGTAGAACGGTATGCCTTATACGAATGGGTGGGCGATACGAGGCGTATGTTTTATAGATCGCCCACGCTGTTAACGCCGGCAGGTATGGTGTACCGCGATAAGGCATCGCCCATGGCGTATAATGAAGCGGCGGCCTTTAACCGCGCTTATATACCACCGCCCAAACCACCCATAGAGTATACAGGCGTAGGTGTTGGCTTTGATTATGGAAAATCACTGTCGGTAGATATTGATAACGATGGCGACCTGGATATTATTTATTCAGGGGTTGACCCGTATGTGGGTGGCATATTAAAGAACGATGGTAATGGCAACTTTACATCAACCGGGCAATCATTGCCGGGTATCTACACGCCCAGTATAAACGCCGGAGATATAGATGGCGATGGCGATTTAGATATTATGCTGGCGGGGTGGGACAGGGCCAATGGCTGGGCTGCGTATGCGCGTATACTACGTAACGATGGAACCGGGTTGTTTACGTTGGAAACTATGCCGCAGGTAAATGCGCCGGCAGCTGGTTTTGCCGATTTGGATAATAATGGGTACCTCGATTATTTTATGATAGGTAATAGCAATGCCAATAAATTTTATTTTCAAAACAGCGCCGGTGTGCAGGCGCCGGTAAACCGGGTAAACAATGGCATGAACATACAGGACCCCGATGCCAGTTGGGTGGATGTGGATAATGACCAGGATGTTGATTTTTGTATAGAGGCCTGGAACCGCAGTGCATCGCGCCGGTATACGCAGTTATGGAAGAACAATGGCGATGGAACGTTTGTAGAGCAATCGATAGCTTTTAAACAAAAGCATTGGGGCAGTGCGCAGTTTGCCGATGTGGATGCCGATGGCGATTTGGATATGTTGTTAAATGGTGATGGCGATAGTTATAGTGATGCGGGCAGTAGTGATATTTACCGGTTGTATGTAAATGATGGCACGGGAAATTATATAGAGAAGGCCACGTTTCAAAATTACCGGCAAAATTGTAATGGCCGGGGCAGTGCATTTGTTGATTGGGATAATGATGGCGATTATGACATTTTACTAACCGGTCGTAGCAGCAGCGAAGTGCGCGAGGTAACCAATATTTATTTGAACGATGGAACAGGGGCATTTACAAAAAGCCCTGAAAGTTTAAATGTGCCAGGCATAAATAAAGGCACCATAGAGTTGGGCGATTTTGATAATGATGGCCGGGCCGATGTGTTGTTGAACGGCTATAGCGGGCCGTATGCGCGCAATGTAGCGTTCTTATTTAAAAATACCAGCATGCTTACTAACACGGCTCCACAACCGCCGTCGAGCATTCATGCACAGGAAATGGCCGATAGCGTACAGTTTAGTTGGCTGGCAGGTAGTGATGCACAAACGCCGGTAAAGGCATTAAGTTATAATCTGTATGTAAAAGGATCGAATGGGCATTACTACATTTTCCCCAATGCAAGTATTACAACGGGCGTACGCATGGTAAGCGGTTTAGGCAATGCGTACCAAAATTTAGGTTGGAAGTTAAAGGGCCTGCCGCCGGGCGATTATAGCTGGAGTGTGCAAACGATAGATGCGGCTTATGCGGGCAGTGCATTTGCGCCGGAGGGGCATTTTACCATTGATGCTCCATTGGTAACGGCTGCAAGAGTAGCGGTGGCTGCTATTAATGAAGTTCAGCAAAGAATAAACGTTTATCCTAACCCGGTAAAGGAATATATAACTGTACAATGTAGCGCGGGTGCGCAAATAACAGTGCATGATGTAATGGGCAGGGTAATGTATTCTTCCCGCTCAAAGGGGAGTGTACATACTATTGATATGCGTGGTGCGGTGCAGGGTGTTTATTTTGTGCAGGTGAGGTTGGGTGGGGAGGTGGTGGTGAGTAAGGTGGTGAGGGAGTGAGTTGACGAGTTGACTGGTTGACGAGTTGACAAGGGAGTTGAAAAATTTATAAAGTTGATATAGTAGAAAGAGGTAATACGAACTATTGCCTCTTTTCTTTTTACACGGTTATGGGCCAAATCGGCACGCTTACTGGCTGATCCTGCACGGAAATTAAATTTTTCTTTATTGATGCAAGCCAGTTCATAACTTGCGTCCCCAACCGCGCTAAATTTATCATACTCATGAAACTTTTATCAAAATGCCTGTATGGCCTGTTCGCTATGGTTATTTTTGTTGCCTGCAACAAAGATGCTGTTTCTGAACCCGAACCTGATCCTACTCCTGGTGCTGCAAATGATAGTGTAAAACAACAACAACAAGATACTTTATTAACTAAAGCGATCGCGTGGGATTCCACTGATCTCGGAGCAACCGCTAATACCTTTGAATATGTATTTGACGATCAAAAACGGGTTAAAATGATTGTCTGGTATTACAGCGATACAAATGGGGTGCGACTACCGGCAGCAAACACTGATACCACTTTTCAATTCTTTTATAATGGCGCTGAAAGAACTGCCTACAGAACGATCGGCTGGACTTTATTTCAAACCTACAAAACTGCAGATGTATTACATTTTTATAACAGTAACAATCAAATCATAAAGGATTCCATATATAATTCTCCTAAAAGTTACAGTAGCCGTACCTATACCTATTTGCCCGACAAACTGACAACTTATGATGTCTTTATTACAAGTATTTTGCCACCAGGGTACAATAGAGATACCCTTCAGATCATAAACAACAACATTACCCACGCAAAATTTGGATTTCCTCCTGGAATAGGCTATGATGTTTTTGATATTACGTATGATAATAAGATCAATCCATTGACTAAATTGAATATTGCATCCAATAGACTTATCGAGGGCGGGCATGCATTTGACAAAAACCCTTTTTTGTCGCCTGGCTATTGCAAAAACAATATGACACAAAGGGTCGCCTGGTACAGTGACCACCCACAGACTATTGAAACCGATTTGTTTCAATATACTTATAACGAGCTCAATTTACCGGTATATTGTAAAATATGGTATTCTGTTTACTACAAATCTGCGGGAAGGGTAAAATACCAATACACCCATTAACTGTTAGTGAATAAATCAGTAAAAGAAGGCCCGGTTCGAGCCTTTTTTATGCAGCTAACTTGAACCTGGTGATCTGTTAGCGGTATTTTGTTATTCAAAAAAAAACTTCAATAACTCTTTGCTGTAATCGAATATTACATATATTTGATTTAACAATTTGTCTGCGCGTTAAGTATCTCTGATTATTAGCAACATCATCTACTAAGCTCCCAACATCGCGAAGGTCCCAACCACGGCAGTTATTAATTATATATCTGCGCAAGACGTATGTCTTGATTGATTTCGTAATTGTTTAAACACATTTACCATGTCGTTTATTGCCAGGCTGCAATTGCAAAATGAAGATGAAATTAGTGTGCTTCGATGCGGTTTTCGTTTTAATCAAAACATTGATGTAACAGGTAAGGCTGCATCAAAGCCCATGGGTGGAACTATTAATATTACCCTGGCGAGTATCAATCATCCTGGTTTGTTTGAATGGATGATCACTACATCGCAAACTAAAAACGGTAAGATCACTTTTGTCAGGTACGATACTATGAGCAAATTGAAAACGCTTGAGTTTGAGAATGCGTTGTGTGTGGAGTATCATGAAGTATTTGATCCCACTGGTGAACATCCTATCATATTACAACTCACGTTAAGTGCTCATACCATTAAGCTCGAAGATACAGTATACAAAAACAACTGGCCCGGACTGTAACCATTAACCACAAAACAAGCATGCATGGCACAAACCGTTACAACTACTATTGAAATAAATGGAGTTAAAATAAATCATTTCACTACGCTAAAGCTAAGTCAGGGAATATATGCACATCATACGTTTAGGTTGGTTTGTCCGCTTGAAGCGGTAGAAGGCGGCGAAGGCGTCATTTTTAAAGACTCAAAGGGATTGATAGGTGTGCCTATACAGATCCATGTAGTGTCGGAGCAGGATCGGTCAGAATTGCATTTTGTCGGAGTGGTAACCCAAATGGAGGCAACCTGTCACAATGGCCATGCGGGCAATGTTGTTATAAGTGGATATAGCCCAACCATATTATTGGATAATAACCCACATTGCCGGTCGTGGTTACGGAAGCCGATAAAGAACATGGTGAAGGATGTACTGGAGATGCATCCAGATGATATCTTGAAGTTTAGGTTAAGCCCGACATATAAAGAAACTATCTATTATACTGTGCAGTATAAGGAAACTGCCTGGCAGTTTATAAACCGGTTAGCAGGTAAACATGGGGAGTGGTTATTTTATGATGGGCAAATGCTGGTGTTGGGTGCGCCCAAAGGTAAAAAGTTCAAATTGACTTATGGCTTGCAGTTGAGCCGGTTTGCTGTGCATATGCAATTAAAGCCTGGAAAGTTTCAGGTAATGGCGTTTGATTATGTAGACAATCAAATACATCGCCGTGAGATGGTGCATAGCGCATTGAATGGTGGGCATAATGAGTTAGGTGAATATGTTATATCGAAAGGAGAGCAATTGTTTGGCGGACCGGCTATTAACTGGCATAATCATTTTGTGCGAAGCAAAAAACAGTTTGATGATACGGTTAATTTCCGTGCAGCCTGCGAGATAAGTGATGTGGTGCAATTAAATGGTTGTAGTGATCTGCCCGGTTTTCAGCCCGGAGATTGCGTGTCAATAAACGCAGATAAGGCAAAGTTTGCCGACAATCAGTCGTTGGGAAATTATGCAATAATATCCGTTGAGCATAGCTGGGATGGAATAGGAAATTATTCGAATGAGTTTGTTGCCGTACCAGCAACCGTTAAGGTGCCGCCGGTTAAGCCTTTGGCAGAGCCCATTTGTGAAACGCAAAGTGCATTGGTGGTAGATAATCGTGATGAGGCAGGGTTAGGCAGGGTGCAGGTACGTTTTCACTGGATGGGCGAGAAGGAGAAAAGTCCATTGCTGCGGGTGGTAAGCCCCTATGCAGGAAATGGAAAAGGGATGTTTATGCTGCCAGAAAAAGGTGAGGAAGTAATTGTGTCGTTTGCTGGGGGAAAAGCAACCCGGCCCTACGTTGTAGGAACTGTTTATAATGGCGGCGCTAAGTCGGAATATGGAGCTGTCGCCGGTAATCATATAAAGGCCATACAAACCCGAAGCGGTATAAAGGTGATCATGGATGATAGTGAAGGAAGTGTATTGATGCAAGACAAGAGCGGCAACCAGTTAAAGATGGATGGAGACAAATCTATACTCATAAAAGCAAACGGCAGTTTAAAATTAACATGCGGCGAGGCTGAGTTGGAAATGAAAGACGGAGAAATAACGATCAGCGGAAAGAAGATAAGTATCAAAACAACAGAAGATCTAAATATCGAATGCAATGAAAAGGCAAATATCAATGCCGGGGTTGATTTATCAATGCAGGCCGGGGTGATCAGGCTCAATTAACTATACAAACAGTAAATTCATACAATTGGGAAAACCTGCAGCAAGAGTAGGGAATATGCATGAGTGTTCGATGACAGATCCGGTTACCGGAACGCCACATCAAGGCGGCGTGATTATCGGGCCTGGGAATGGGACAGTGTTAATTGGTGGAATGCCGGCCGCAACTGTTGGCGATACTTGTTTTTGTATTATAGGAGGTCCGGATACAATAATAAGTGGATCAGCCGGGGTGTTTATAGGTGGTAAACCTGCAGCAAGAGTGGATGACGGATGTGCGCATGGTGGGAAGGTGACGAGTGGGTTGGGGAGTGTGTTGATTGGGGAGCGGGGTGGTACTAACTATTTTCAAGAGCCCTCAATAAAAGAGATAGAACCGGTTATTAATCAAGCAATTTTAGAATGCATAGCTATGTTAGAAAGAAAGTTAAAGCTGATGCTTACTAACGATCCGAAGACAATTGAGGACTTAAAAGAGTGGTTCGGTTACATAGATGAGCAAAGAAGACAAATTATTATAAATAGAATAGAAAGGGCTTTGGCTATTACCCAATCGTTAACAATAAATGACTTTGAGTTTATTGCTGATGAACTTGCAAGAACGAATTTACTAGCGATTGCAAATATCTGGGACGAGTTTCATACTATCTATTTAGGTGATCAATTTGGAAAATTGAAAGATGATGATACCCAGGAAAACACAGAAATATTGATTCATGAAATTTCACACTTTTTGGACGTAGGGCATACGATTGATTTTGATTATGGTAAAGAACAATGTTTATTCTTGGCAAAAAATCATAGTACGCAAGCTTTTTATAATGCGGATAATTTTATGTATTTTATTAAAGCATAAAGTATTTATATGGAAGTGAAAAGTAAAATGTTGGAAATTGATTTGTCAATTGATGTAGTCAATGATGAAGTTATAGCAACACTTGTTTTTGTTAATGCATCTTTCGGTGTGATTTATTTAGATAGCTGGACAATTGGTATGCATCAATTGCTTACGAAAAGTGTTTTTAGTATAATAGATAAGAATAATAATATAATTCCTTATTATGGTGTAATGGCCAGTAGAAGAATAGTTTTTGAAGATTTTATTGCATTAAATCCAGGAGAAAGTATCCAGACAAAAATTAAAATTAATAAAGATTATATACTTGTAAAGGGGAACAAGTATGTTGTTCGATATAGTGCGTATAATCCAGCCTGTCCTGGAACGCAAGCCAATTTAGAACTTCGGTCTAATGAAGTTGAGATGACATATTAATTGTAGAGTGACTTGTTTATACACAGTTTTTTCTGCCTATAACACCGATCCCCAATATCAGCACAGAAACAAAAAGCGCCTTGAAGCGTTAAGGCTCTTAATCATCAACTCTCTGGTTCCCTCAACCCAATTATTAGGTCCATAACTACAGATAGCCTTATCAAAGTCATATAAAATAAAATTTTTTTTGAATCCTGAATAACTTCAGCATTTATTGATTCCGGTTAAGTAATATTTCTATACTTCAACAATTCACTATATTTACACACGCATATAAGTAGCCGCTTTCCCACCTCTATGTAAGCTCTACTCTGACTGGTAAAAATTAGATTTGTTGTTTGTACGCAATGTTTCTGCGTGTGATACTCCTGGGCTGGAAACAGGTCTTTCTGATTAGCAGGCTATATCATTTTCCTTTTCAATCATCTCTTAAACTATTCAGCTTATGGATGATAAACTATATTTATTTCAAAGCGAAATAATATGTTTGAATTATTACGATTGTAATGAGCCGATATGTGCTTACACTTTTGGAAATATTTATTATGGTCCTATAGAATGTGGGGATCATAACGGCACTGTTGATATGCAGGCGTCTAAGGCTGGCTTTATAAACTATATATACGTTAACCAGGCTTTAGCAAAGGAATACGAGGCATCACCTAATACCGGATGCAGTAATGCATTGAAAATATTTGATTATACCGCTATAAGTCAGGAAACAATCAGGGAAATTGGGCCTGTATGCAATCCCAATTTTATGGTAATTGAACGTTTTGGTATTGCTGCTTACTGGCGAAAAAAAGGTTTAGGGGTACAGATCTTAAAGGGAATTATCAGACAAATGAAAGGTAAATGCGGCTACATAGTTATTTTAGACCCTAAACCTGTATTACCCGGAGATGATATGGAAAATTCATATGAAGATAAAGGTGTGGATTTAACCGATTTGGAAAGAAACCCCGTAACAGCACAACAGAAGTTAAATGCATTTTTTCGACGTTGTGGGTTTCGGACGCTTAAAAAGTACGGCAATGTTTTTGTTTGTAACGTAGATCAGATTACTGAAATGGGCAAAAAAAATGCCGCTTTCAAAGTGAAATAATTATCTCCAATTCATGAGTCATGGTATTATTCCAGTTTATATGCGCTTCATTGTAAATGGCCTACCTGATTAGCAAGCTATAAAATCTTCAATAATTTTTAAACTATTCAGCTTATGAAGTGCAATATTTATTTTATGTACAATGAGCTATTGGATGTAAACGTCAATGACAACCTAAATGGAACCATATGTGGTATGATGTATGGGTTTATTCAGTGTTATGTATATGAAGCTAACAACAGTGAGAAAGGTCATGAGTGGAAGGTGTCGAAGGCGGGTTTCATAAAACTATTATATTTTAATCAGGAATTAGCGAAGGTCTATGGAGTAACTATGGCCGAAGTCCCCCTGCTAAAATTAAAAATTAATAGTGAGGCGCTAATGGAACTGGATGCTGCTCTTATAAGCCAGGAAACCATTCATGAAATTGGCGCTGCAAGCAGTCCAAATATTCTTCTACTGGAACATTTCGGAATTTCCGCTGAGTTTAGAAAGAAAGGCTTAGGCGAAAAAATTTTTAAAGAAGCTATAAAACAAATGAAAGGCAGATACGGGTATGTTCTTGTTTTAAACCCTCAACCTATTTTTCCGGGCAGCGTTGGCGAAAAAACCTATGCGTTACAGGGAGTAACGTTAGCCGGTTTGGAAACAGACCCCGAAAAAGCCCAATGCAAGTTGAACGAATTTTTTCAGCGTTGTGGATTTAGACCATTTAAGGATTACCACAATGTATT
The DNA here is from genome assembly GCA_024809215.1 of Niastella sp. OAS944. Taxonomy (GTDB): domain Bacteria; phylum Bacteroidota; class Bacteroidia; order Chitinophagales; family Chitinophagaceae; genus Niastella. The sequence continues at coordinate 13,356 of JANUBW010000008.1, forward strand.
TATTTGTAACGTAGATCAGCTGGTAACATCGCTCAGGTTGATGCCTGCTGCAACTTGATGCAACATGCTACGATGTAATAAATTTTTCAATCACCCTTATCTATTAAACTTATGAATTACAACCTGTATCTAAAATACGAAATAGAGGAGCTTTTAAACATCCAGGATGAACGTGCAGGGCTTTGAGATGGAAGGTGTAGAGCAAGACCCTGGAAAAGAACAGTTAAAATTAAATGCATTCTTTCAACGGTGCGGATTCAGGTTGTTTAAAAATTACGACAATGTTTTTATCTGCAATACAGAGCAGGCGGTGCCAATGCGCGGTATTAGCCTTAACGATTAAAAAAACAGCCATATGTCTAAAGAATATCGAGAATATTATCCCACATTAACTGATAGGGAGCATAAATTGCTTTATTGCAAGCTAAGGCAACGCTATAAGTCGGGCCGTATGCTTCGTCGGCTATTGCGTAAGGAAGCCAGACCGCTTGGAAGGATAGTGGTTAGAAAACGCATAGCGAGTTATAGGCGGTCCCTAGATCCGCGTGGCGAGGCATTTGCTTCAAGGAAAGCACCCTGGAAGTGTATGATAAAAACGAATGATATTGCCTATCTGTTGGGTATTTGCGAACGTTATGCACAGGAGAAACACAAAATGTTAAAAGAGGAACTTGGGAAACAGTATGTTACTGTAAAAGAGTTTTGCAAGTCAGTTGATTTGGATGAAGAGTATGCGCAAGCATTATTAAATGATGGCGAAGCCCGCGAATTAAACAGTGGCAAATTTCAAAAAATGATAGATGAAATAAATATGCGTCACGCAGAGGAAATAAGACAGGTAAAGGAAGCTGCAAGGAAAGAGAAAGAAGAGGAAGAGAAGAAGAATATAGCATCCAGTAAAAAAATAGAAATGCCCGCAGCAAAAGATGGTAAAAATAAAAAAGTTACAAAGCCGAAAAAGGCGTCCTGATTTCTACAAGGAGCAACAACCATTGTTGCTCCTTTGTTGCTCTTTTTCCTATCTCCGGTCAGTCCTGGCGTGAGTTTCATCTATGTTTGTTGCTCCCTTCCTGCTCCCCTGTTGCTCTATAACCGGTGATTTTTGCTCCCCTCTTGCTCCCTTGTTGCTCCCCCTTTGCTGTACTGCTGCTCTTGTGTTGAGGTACGGGAAAGGTTCTATTGCCCCTTTATTGCTGGTAGCGGGCAACACAACCTCATTACAACCTTTTATATACCTTACTTCAACTACAATAAACTTGCTAAGCATGTTTGACATTTTTACCAAATGTTACAAGTGCCTTTACCTATTATGCAAAGTTGATGGCTTAAGATTGTAAAGCGTACTAAAGCGTCAATTATGGACAAACACGCCAAATGTCAGAAAATACGAGTATAAGTGAGTATTTCCGAGTGTGCATTTGGATAAGGGTGTTTTACCCCCGTATATTTGTTCTCACAAAGCATCGATGAATATACCGGTTACACATAGTTGCTTTGTAACCAATTTGTTTTAATTATTTTATTAACTATCAAAAATTAAATTTTATGGCACAGTTTGAACAAAGCGCCTTTGGCGACATTAAAGGTAAAGTAGGTAACATGGTTGTTACCAAATGGAAAAATAAACACGTGGCTAAGAAAAAACCTGGTAAAAGAACCAGTAAAGGTAGTGCTCCACAACAGGAGCAGCGAAAGAAAATGGAACTTACTGGGAAGTTCATGCGTAACGTTAAAGAGGTAGTCACGCTATGCTATCGCGAAAAGTCTGGTAATGTACCCGGTTTTAGCGCTGCAATGGGCGATGTACTTGTAAACGGTATTACGGGAACGTATCCCGATTACACCATCGACTACGCTCAGGTACTGCTCAGTCGCGGCGACATTCGCCAGCCGTTTAAACCAACGGTGGCCTCTGCTAAAGTTGATACGGTAACATTTACCTGGACAACCAACAGTGGTATGGGTAAAAGCAAACCCGATGACAAAGCGGTACTCGTGGTTTACTGCGAAAAGCTTGATGTAAGCGCCTATACCGTTCAGGGGCCTCCACGAAGTAGTGGCACGGGTGACCTGGAACTGCCCGGCTTCGGCGGGCAGGAGGTGCACACCTGGGTTGCCTTTATCTCGGTCGATGGCAAAGAGGTATGTAACAGTATCTATGCCGGTAAAGTAACCATTGCGGCTTCGTAATCTTAATCCTTTATGAATGCCCTGCATAAACCATATTTCATGTGGGGCATTCTTTAAATGTTTTAAAAACCTATTTGTTTATTAAGTAAAATCTTTCAAGTATGACAAACGAAAACAGCGGCCGAACAGCCGGCCAAAATGATCAAAAGATCCAACTTGCTATTTCTGTAAAAAAATGCGTTTCAGATAATGCTTCATATACGCTGGTACCCATCAAAGACAAAACAAAATTTAAGAAAGAACCAACACTGATGCAAAGGGAGAGGCACTTAAAAGCAACCAGATTTATAAAAGCACTCAAACCCTTGCTGTTTATCACTTACAGGTATACCAATGAAAAACTTTCTTATTATAGCTGTGCAATGAGGCATATACTGCATTGGATCTCAGGAAACCCACCTAACATGGTCATAGATTACAGTAAGATACTTGTGGCCAGTGGTCCCCGATTCAATACCGAAAAGGCTACTGCAAAGCCGGTAGGTGAAACCATTTTGTTCAAATGGCACAACGATTTAATTCCAAAAGAATATGCCACTGATAAAGCAATATTGGTGGCTTATTGTGAAGCTCTTAGCAAATGTATCTTTACCGCCATGGGGCCGCCAAGAAGTGTATGTAACGCAAAACTCGATGTATCAGCTTTTCGTGGACAAGCCGTACATACCTGGCTGAGCTTTATTACGGCAGATGGCATGCTGGTGTCAGATAGTATTTATACCGGAAAGTTAATAATGGATAGTTAGCGGTTTAAATCTGCACCTGAATAACGTTCTTTGAAATAGTAGTAATAGTTTATGGTTCCTGTATATAATGCCAGGAACTATAAACCAAAATGGTTTTAAAAGGATAGCATGGTCTCCCGATTCATCGGGAGACCATTTTTTCAATTTGGTTTGCTTATTCCCACATTCTCCTTACTATACAATGTGATCAATACCTTTCTCATCTGTTCACCATCTTTTGAAAATGCTGCGGATAGCGGTCGCCCTGTACCGTTATTTGCGCCAGTGCAGTTTCTATCTCTTTTAAATCATTGGCCGAAAGCTCAATGTCCAATGCTCCGATATTCTCTTTTAACCGATGCAACTTGGTAGTACCGGGTATGGGCACTATCCATGGCTTTTGCGCCAGTAACCAAGCCAGTGCTATTTGTGCCGTAGTGGCGCTTTTGGCGTCGGCAATGGCTTTCAACACATCTATCAAAACCTGGTTGGCCTTACGGTTCTCCTCCGAAAAACGCGGCACCTGGTTGCGGAAATCACTGCTGTCGAACTGTGTGCTTTCAGTAATGGCGCCGGTTAAAAAGCCTTTACCGAGCGGACTGAATGGCACAAACCCAATGCCCAGTTCTTCCAGTGTTGGCAATATCTCCTGCTCGGGTTCGCGCCACCATAATGAATACTCGCTTTGTAAAGCTGTTACCGGTTGCACCGCATGTGCGCGGCGAATGGTTTGTACACCGGCTTCTGACAAGCCCCAGTATTTTACCTTTCCTTCTTTTATCAACTCCTGTATAACACCCGCCACTTCTTCAATAGGCACGTTGGGGTCAACACGGTGTTGATAAAACAGATCTATACGATCGGTGCCTAATCTTTTTAATGAGGCTTCTGCAACGGCCCTGATGTTCTCCGGCCGGCTGTCTACCCCCAGGTTGGTTTTGCCTTCTTTAAAACCAAACTTGGTAGCAATCACTACCTGGTCGCGCACGAGGCCTAATGCTTCACCTAATAATTCTTCATTAACACCGGGGCCATAGGCCTCGGCCGTGTCAAAGAAAGTAATGCCGGCTTCAAAGGCGCCGCGTATCAGGGCTATGGAGCTTTGTTTGTCGGGGGCCACACCCAGGCCGAAACTTAATCCCATACATCCTAAACCCAGTGCCGATACCTGCAAATCGCTGTTGCCTAATTTTCTGTACTTCATAATATTTTTTTAGTGGTTATTACCTGATTGCTGATGCAAAGTTGCGGTCGTTTTAAAAACTATATGGTATACCAATTACTGCTTCTTCTACCAAAATCACTGATTGGTCTTGTGGGGTAGTTAGGTTGCCGGGCAAAGCCGTAAATTTGTACCTGAAGCGAACGACTATGAATGAAATAATTAAACTGGAAACAGTTGCCCAATACAACGACATCCGCGGCATGAGCACCCTGCATCCATTAATAACCGTCCTCGATCTGCAACACGCCAAACCAATGCCCGAAGCACGGTTCAATTTCGGACTGTATGCCATTTATTTAAAACAACTGGTTTGCGGGGAGTTAAAATATGGGCGTAGTAATTACGATTACCAGGAAGGTACGTTGGTGTTTGTGGCGCCGGGACAAGTGCTGGGTGTTGGCCGTAGAACTGAAACGGCGCAACCCTACGGTTGGGCATTGCTTTTTCATCCCGATCTTATAAAGGGTACCTCATTAGGTAAACATATTCATGAGTATTCTTTCTTTTCGTACGATGTAAATGAGGCCCTGCATTTATCAGAAAAAGAACGGCAGGTAGTGCTCGACCTGTTTAAACAAATTCAATTTGAGCTGGAACATCCTATAGATAAGCATAGCAAAACAGTGATAGCCTCCACGCTTGAATTGTTCCTGAACTATTGCAACCGGTATTACGACCGGCAGTTCATTACCCGCGATAATGCGCATAAAGGCATCCTTCAAAAATTTGAAGCATTGCTGAACGATTATTTCAGCAGCGATAAACCACAAACAGATGGTTTACCCGCCGTTGCCTGGTGCGCCAGGGAATTGAATTTATCGGCCAACTATTTTGGCGATCTTATAAAAAAAGAAACCGGTAAAAGCGCCCAGGAATATATTCAATCGAAAGTCATTGATATGGCCAAGGAGCGAATATTTGATGCGGGCAAATCGGTAAGTGAAATAGCGTATGAACTTGGTTTTAAATATCCGCAACATTTTACCCGGCTGTTTAAACAAAAAACAGGCTATACGCCTAATGAATACCGAACATTGAATTAAGAGCGGGTAAAAAAATCTACGTATCAGCCATCGATACCTTGCGCGGCAGCCCATACAGGCTGCCGCGCCTCATTTTGGCAATGGTATTTAATTTGTAATTGTTCTTCCGCTTTAGCTTTGATGTTTGAGGTGAAAACTCAGGCGCTGGCGCTGGTGTATTTGCTTTTAGCTTTAGGCTTTCAGCTTTTAGCTGTACCTGAACTGCTTTTTACTATCCTTTCTATGATACCATCCCTTTGTGAAAAAGGTTTTCAACGGCAAATAATTTATCCCTATATATGAAACTACTTTGTGTGAAATGTGTGTTGGCAGCTTTGTGGGTGATCATTATCTGCAGTCTGCTGGCAGGTTGTAGCAAGCTTAATGAATACAGTGGCAGCGGAAAACCGCAGGCGGGGCCGAAGGGTGCTGCCGATGACATGATCTATATTCAAACAAATAATTCAAACCAGACGCAAAACGGCGTACTTGCTTACCGGGTATATGCCACAGGTGAGGTGGAGTTGTTGCCAGGTAGTCCTTTTTTAACCGGCGGCCGGGGCATACCTACTTCGCCCAATGCCGGTTCTTTTAGTAGCGACCATGAAGTACGTCTCTCAAACGATAAGCGATTTTTGCTTACCGTTAATTCGGGTGATAATACCATTTCGGTTTTTAAGATACATTCTGATGGCTCTTTATCATTGGCGCCAGGTTCGCCCATTTCTTCCAATGGCGAAACACCCGTAAGCATCGACCAATGGCAGCAATATGTAATTGTGCTTAATAAAAGCAATCATCCGGCTATACCTTCCTCTATGCCGCCCAATTATTCGGTATTTACATTAGATGGTAATGGAACTTTAACGCCGGTAAGTAAGTATGATGTGCGCGAAGGTATTTCCCCGGGGCAGGTGCTCGTTTCGCGCAGCGGTGGTTTTGTATATGGCTCCAATACCTGGGGCTATAATTATACGCCGCCGGCTGTACGTATGAACCTGTTTTCAATTGGTAAAGATGGAGCGCTGAAAGCCGGTCCCGATGCGCCAACATTCGACCCCAATACACCTGGTGCATTGGGGATGTACCAACCCAGTAAACAAAACGTATTGTACGTAGCTTTTCCGTTCAGCGAAAAGTTTAGTTTTTATGACATCAATACTTCCACAGGTGCACTCACCCATGCAGGTGATGCTACGGCACGACCCGGCTGCAGCCGCTTTTGCAGCAATGTTAGTAATAACCGGTTGTTCACGGCCAATACCATGGAGAATTCGGTAAGTATGTTCGATATCACCGATGTGCATGCGCCGCGTAAAACCGGCGACCTTACCTTAAAGCAGGGTGGCCCTACATACCCCGGTTATTTTGGTACTTATGTAAGCAGTCAGTGTGTGTCGCTGGCCGCCAGCACCAACAACCACTTACTGTATGTAGTATCACAGCATACCAATCCTGATACAACTACAGCCAATTATAATTACCTGCATATGGTGCAGGTTGATGAGGGGGGATTGCAGGAGGAGAATGAGCCGGTGCAGTTGCCGGTGACTGCCAGTTATAGGCCAAGGGGTATAGCTGTGTTGCCTTTAAGCGAGTTGCCTCGTTAGTTGAAAAGTTGATAAGGGTGATAGAGTTGATAAAGGTAATACAGGGTTGTTCCTCTATCAACCATATCAACTCTATCACCTTTTCAACCTGTTCCTTAACACCTCAAAGAGTAATTTTGAGCTAAAAGTAGCTATATATAGCTTCCAGCTTATTAGTATACCCCGGCATTCCCGGATAACTAATCATAGTATTTATCTTCTCTATCTTATAATCATTCACTGTAAAGATCTGCTCCTCAATTTTATCAACATACGAAGGTTCTGAACCGGTTCTTACAACCCTTGTAACTTTCGATGGAAGCTTATGTTGTTTTTGCAATTGCGTCATAATACCCAGGTTATAGATCACATAGTTTTCGTTCATGGTGGTCTCAATGTAATGGCAGGGTAAAAAACTTACAGGTGGTGAATAGGCATCGATGGTATGGGTGATCTCTGTATCGTCGTATTTAGTGATAACCTTTAGCAAATCACCAGTACTGTTATATTCATACGTACTAAGCCATTTGGGTTTTATGCCGGCTTCGTTAATGGTACTGTATTGCAATGAGTCAATTCGTTTGGCGGCATTGTAATGAAAATCGAAACGGTACTCAGCGGGTATACTGCCATTACGCGGCAGGTTGCGCATTCTTATAGGCTTTCCTTCAGCGTCATATTCATAAACATTCTTGTACATAGAGCGGTCGTCGTACATTTCGGTAAAGGTTTTACCATTCCAGCCAAAGACAGTTCTGCCACCCACATTCTGAAATGTATAATCAATATGCTGCAGGTTGTTTTCATTGTTGTAAACAAACTCGCCTTTAAGGCCATTGCTCCAGGTAATGGCCTTTAGCTGGTATTGCGGTATATTTTCTTCGGGGTCTTTAGGCGGGTCGTTGTGTTTTTTGCAGGCGCATAATAAGGCCAGGCCAATAATAAGTAAACGGGAGAGTGCGTGTTTGGTCATAACGGTTGCTTTTCATCTTATGACCGCAAATGTATAACCATCGTGGCTTTTGTGGGAGAGTGGAAGCTACAGTTCATACGTCATTTTCTACAGTTCATACACAAAGTCAATTTTTAAACTTATCAGGATGCTGTTTATTATGGCTGGTAGCATCCTGAAAAGCTTTTGCAACGGCCAGTATAATGGCCTCATCGTACAAGTTGCCAATAAGGGTGATGCTGTTGGGCAGGTGTGTATCGGTGGTGAAGCCAATAGGCATTACCAGGGCCGGGTGACCGGTAAGGTTGGTAATGGCCATTTGATTATCTACAAAGGAAGGTGTTATAACTATATCATAGTTTTTCATAAAGGCGTTTACCTTTTCCATTAATACCGAGCGATGGCGGTTGGCATTGATATATTCAACGGCCGGTATAAAACGCGCCATGCGAAAGGTATTGGGCCAGAAGTTCTTGTCCTGCCGGCGAATAAGGTCATCGCGATTACTGCGGGTTAATTCATCAAAGGCCGCGGCCGATTCGGCGCTGATAATAATGCCTACCATATTATAGGTATAGATGGCCGAGTCGGGGAACTGCACTTCCTGCAGGTTGGCGCCCAGCTCCCGAAATGTTTTCAGCACACTCCATTGCATACTTTGCAGCCCTAATTTGTTAAAGTAATTGCCGGCGTAAGCGATGCGCAGCTTTTTAAGCTCGGCCTTGCCGGTATAGTTAAAGGCGCGATCGATGGAACTGGCGTCGTTATCGTCGCGGCCTTTCATATAATAAAATACAATGGCGGCGTCTTCGGCACTGCGACAGATGGGGCCGGGTTTATCGAGGCTCCAGGCAAGCGTCATACCGCCGGCGCGACTAACGGAGCCAAAGGTAGGGCGCAGTCCGGTAGCGCCACAGCGATGCGCAGGAGTTATGATGGAGCCCCAGGTTTCGGTACCAATGGCATAAGGAACTAAACCGGCTGCAGTAGCAGCACCAGACCCTGCGCTGGAGCCACCGGCACCACGGGTAAGGTCCCAGGGGTTGCGGGTGCGGCCGCCAAACCACAGGTCCATATTGGCCAGCTCGCCCAATGTAAGCTTTGCCACCAGTATGGCGCCCGCTTTTTTAAGTTGCGTGTACACGAAAGCATCTTCATCAATAACCTGGTCTTTATACGGCACCGAGCCCCAGGTGGTTTTATATCCTTTAACGGCGAAGAGGTCTTTAATGCCATAAGGAATGCCATGGAGCGGGCTGCGCCACTGGCCTTTGCTTATTTCAGCGTCGGCTTGTTTCGCCTGTGCTAAAGCCAGTTCTTCGGTTATGGTGATCACACATTCCAGGGTGTCGCCCCATTTCTTTAAGCGATCGAGGAAGAACTTCGTGAGTTCAACCGAGCTTATCTTTTTATTTTTTATTAAAGAGGCCAGTTGCGGAATGGAATAAAAAGCCAGTTCATTGCGGTTGGCAGGGAGGGTAACGTTAGTGGGGATGTTCCAGTGAACGGGTAACTGTTTGGTTGGTATTGTAAAACCCGGTGGCGCAGGGTGAAACGCAAAAGGGTAGGAGAGGCCGTTGGGGGTAGGTTGTTGATGCAGTTTATCATACTCCTGTTTATACGTGTTAAGCCAGCCGGTCATGCTGTCTTTCTCTGCATCGGTAAAATTGATGCCGATCAATTTTTGTGCGTGGCTTACGGTAGCAGTGTCAATTTGCGCGGTGGCGCTAATGCCTGAATGTACAAGTATAATCAACAAATATCTCATAGGTTAGTTATGGTTATGGTGAATGAATGTGAGCTATAGTACAATTTAGTGAGTGTTTTGCACATAAGTATTAGAGTTCAACAATATTGATGCACTGTAATGCTAAAGTGCAATTGATTTTGATCAACTTATATAAATAATCGTATATAAATTAAAGCAATGCTGTAGTTTTGCCCAATACTTGGAAAACACCTACATCTGAAAGCTTTGTCCCATCTGGATACTCCGGATTCTTCTTTTTGAAAAACTCAACTAAATGTACCTCTTTACTGCAAGTATGATAAATACTTAAAGGCGATCGATTGTACTATTAGATGGTAAATTTTGTTCATGGTTAATTATAAATTGGCGTTAGTGTTCATTTAATCACATCCTTATTCTTTACCTTATTTTAAAACATTAGTAGCACCTGTTGCAGAAGATGCGGCGGGAAGGAATTCGTATGAACATTGAGATCCTAAACAGTAAGGAGATTAGCGATTTTAAACAGGGGGATGAAAGAATCTTTAAAAAGGTTTTTGATCATTATTATCCTGCCTTGTTGCTATTCGTTGCCAAACTTACGGGCAGCCGCGAGGAGGCGGAGGATATCTCATTAAGGGCATTTCAGGCCCTGTTCAATCGTTGTCATGCGTTTGAGACGGAGATCAACATGAAGGCGTTTCTGTATATCTGTGGCCGTAATTCGAGTTTGAATTATATAAAGTCTGAGCAGCATAAGCGGGAACAGTTGCGTCAATTTGCCACCCGCATGGCAGATGATACGTTACTTGAGTTTGAGTTTGGTATAAAGCAGGGCGTTGTTGCGGCTATATATAATGCCATTGAGGAGTTGCCCGAAGAGTGCCGCAAGGTGTTTAAGAAGTTATACTTTGAAGAAAAGGCGCCGGCTGAAATTGCGGAAGAACTACATTTAAAAGTAAGTACCGTATACAACCAGAAAAGCCGCGCGCTTAATGCATTACGAATGAAGTTTTCAGAAAACGCCATGGTGGTGTTTTGGTTGTTGCTTCCCTTTTCTCATTCCATGCATTAAAATATTTCATAAATATTCTTCCTTTCTTGTAGAGACTACCCAAAAACCATTGTTTTTATGTTATGTAAATGTTATTTAATTATTACCGAAAGGTATTAATAAATACAAACCATTAACCGAGTGCAGCAATACGATAAAATAGCAGCGTTGTTGATCAAGCGATTCACCAGGGAGGAATTGACTTCCGAAGAATTGGCTTACCTGGAAGACTGGATACAGCAGAATGATAAGTACCGGGAGTACATTATTGATTTCAATGATCCGGTTTGGGTGGCTGAGCAATTGCGACTGTATGGCGAACAAAAGGATCTTGACCTAAAGAAAGCCTGGGAAAAAATGGAAGCGATGGGGTGGGAACGTATCCAGGCGGCAAGGATCATAAGGATGAGGCGCGTGGTAAAGTATGTAATAGGTGCAGCTGCCGTGTTCTTGTTTTTGTTGATAGGCACTTATTTAATACGAAAACCAAAACAACCCGAAGTACCATTAATAGTAAAAGATGCGAAACAGGATGCAAAGCCTACAACCCAAAAGGCTATCCTTACATTGGATAATGGACAAACAATCGTGCTTGACAGTTTACAAAACGGGTTGTTAGCTACGCAGGGAAGTACCCAGGTGTTGCGCGATAAAAATGGGGTGCTTAGGTATAGCCATGAAAAAAACAACCATCAACAACTGATCTATAATAAGGTAACGGTGCCCAAGGGTGGGGATGTTGTTTATCTACAATTGAGTGAAGGAACCAAGGTGTGGCTGAATGCCGAGAGTTCGATCAGGTACCCGGTAGCATTTAGTGAAGATGAACGAAAAGTGGAAATAACCGGCGAAGCTTACTTTGAGGTAACAAAGTCGCAGACCAAAAAATTCATCGTAGGTAAAGGAAGTATGAATGTGATGGTGTTGGGTACCAAATTCAATGTGAATACTTACGATAATGAAGACAATATTAAAGTAACCTTGCTTGAAGGAAGTGTAAAAGTACAAACAGCCCAATCAGAACGAACCATCAAACCCGGAGAACAAGCTGTGGTGAAAAATACAAGCGTTGATGTGATCACAGATATTGATGTGGGAATGGTAATGGCGTGGAAGGCGGGAAAGTTCGTTTTTAATAACACCAATATTCAGCTGATCATGCGCCAAATGGAGCGGTGGTATGATCTTGAAAAGACCGAGTTTAAAAGTAACAGTGTTAAAGAATTAGCATTTAACGGCGCGATATCGCGGTATAATTATGCCTCAAAAGTGTTGGAGTTGTTAGAAGAAGCGGGATCGATACATTTCACCATTCAGGGAAAAAAAGTGATCTTATCCAAATAAGTAAGATATAGAACCTAAGCATAAACTTCCTTATCATATTCCCCCGGAGACTCCGGGCGAGGCTGCCTATTTATACATCTACCATTATCATTAGCCTTACTGTTGTTCCAAATTGCTTATGACGAAAAAGCCGGTAGTGCGCGAACACTCCCGGCTGAAGCTAACCATTCTGAAGCCATCGGCCTCTTATTTAGTTAACATTTACAACCCAAATGTATGCAAATTATCGTTTGCAAGCGCTGGCATTTATTGCATTCCAGCAGCAGTAAAGCCGTGCAACCAAAACTAACAACCGGCGCCGCCAACACCGGTGCCCTGGTTCAAAAGGCACTCAGGATTATGAAACTAATTGCATTCCTCATTTTGGCCACCTGCCTGCAGGTGAATGCCACCGATGGCTTCGGGCAAAAGGTTACGCTCAGTGAACGGGAGGTTCATATTGAGAAGATTTTTACCGAGATAAAGAAGCAGACGGGCTTCAATTTTTTGTATACTTCAAACATACTTGCCAACACACATCGGGTGACGGTGGATGTTACTAATGCTTTGATGACTGAGGTATTGGATATGGTGGTGGCTGGGCAGGGGTTGGAGTATAGGGTGAAGGGAGATGATAAGCTTATTATCATAAAACAGAAGCAATATATAAAAGCGATTGCCGGGATTCAAGAGCTTAAAAGCGGACCTATTGATGTAAGTGGTAGTGTTACTGATAATGAGGGTAGGCCATTGCCTGGTGCAAATGTTAAGGTTCGGGGAAGCAATGTCGGCGTGGTAACAGATAAGGATGGACGGTTTTATTTAAAAGATATACCTGAGAACTCGGTGTTAGAAATAAGCTACGTAGGTCATGATATAAAAACATTTACTGTGCGAAGTTCGGGTATTGTGAACATCGCGTTGGAACAGAAGTTGTCGATGATGGATGAAACGGTTGTGATTGGATATGGAACAACTACCAATCGATTAAAAACAGGGAATGTAGGAGTGGTGAAGGCGGAAGATATAGCTAAGCAGCCGGTGAATAACCCATTGCTCGCTTTACAAGGACGAGTGCCCGGCCTGTTTATAACTCAGGCGAATGGATTGCCCGGTTCTGGAGTACAGGTCACCATACAAGGAAAGAACAGTCTTAATCGTGGAAGTGATCCATTTTATGTAATTGATGGAGTCCCTTATACTTCACTTTTATTAGCCAATTATGGATCTGTATTAGGTAACTCTGCTGCACATGGTTCAGCACAAACTACGAGCGGGAATCCGCTAAGTTTCTTAAATCCTGCAGACATTGAAAGTATATCGATTTTGAAAGATGCAGACGCGACTGCTATATATGGTTCCCGTGGTGCCAATGGAGTTATCCTCATTACTACAAAAAAAGGAAAATCAGGTCAGACTAGAATTGATATAAATATGCAAACCGGTTGGGGAAAGGTAGCGCGTAAACTTGATTTACTTGATACACATCAATACCAGGAAATGCGTAGGGAGGCCAAACGAAATGATAACGCTGCAATTACTGATGCTGATTATGATATAAACGGTTTTTGGGATACGACTAGGTATACTGACTGGCAAAAAGAATTAATCGGTAATGCATCCCATTATACTGACGTTAATGGAACGGTCTCAGGTGGGAACATAAATACGCAGGTATTAGTAGGTGTAGGCTATCATAGAGAAACTACGGTATTCCCTGGTGATCTTTCCGACCAAAAAGGTTCCGTACACTTTAGTATAAACAATGTTTCTACTAATCAAAAATTTCGTTTGCTATTAACAGGCAGTTACCTCGAAGACAATAATCGAATCATTTCAAGGGATCTTACAGAAGATGCCATAAAGTTAGCCCCCAATGCCCCCAACATATACACCGAAGATGGTTTGCTCAATTGGATGCCTAATGCTAGTGGAGTTTCCAGTTGGACAAATCCGTTGGCTTATTTAAATAACAGGTACAAAAATAAAACAAAAAATCTTGTAGGTAATGCTGTTGTGAGTTATAAAATCATTCCAGATTTGGAGATTAAAAGTAGCTTTGGTTATACCAATTTGCAAGCTAATGAAATTGTAACTTACCCTTTGGTTTCCTCAGCTCCAGAAGATAGAATAACAACTATTCGAAGTGCTCTTTATTCAAATAATAATATTAGTTCCTGGATTATCGAACCGCAGGTTAGTTATAAAACAAAGTTTGGTAAAAACCAATTAGAGGTTTTAATAGGGACTACTATTCAGCAAAACATTAGTAATGGTTTAAGGCTTAGAGGAGAGACATATAATAGCGATGTTGTACTGGATGATGTTAGATCTGCAGCTAAAGTCGTTATTGATGGTACCGTAAATTCGGTCTATAAATATAATGCCTTGTTTTCCAGGTTAACTTACAATCTGATTGATAAATATATAATTAATTTGACACTAAGACGTGATGGCAGCAGTCGTTTTGGTCCGGGAAATCAATTTCACAACTTTGGAGCAGCCGGTATCGGTTGGATCTTCTCTAAGGAAAGATTTATTCAAAACGAACTTCCTTTTATTAGTTTTGGCAAATTAACTGCAAGCTATGGCAGTACTGGTAATGATCAAATTGGCGATTATCAGTTTATGTCGCTTTATTCATCATCTTCCGATGGCGTTCCTTACCAGGGGGTGAATGGCATGCTGGCAGGGGGCCTACCTAATGCTTTATTGCAATGGGAAGAAACAAAAAAACTTAATTTAGGATTAAATGTAGGCCTCTTTAAGGAAAGGGTAATTCTCGCAGCCAACTATTTTCAAAATAGGTCTAGTAATCAATTGCTCAATTATAATCTTCCAATTCAAACAGGGTTTGGTAGTATATTCAGAAATCTTCCTGCAACAGTACAAAATTCCGGTTGGGAATTTACGCTTAGCACATCAAATATTAATACAAAAGACTTTTCATGGTCTTGTGATTTTAATCTTACGGTACCTAAGAACCAATTACTCAAATTTAATAACATCGAAAACTCTGGTTATAATAACACATATTTTGTTGGTAAATCAATAACTCTTACTAAAGTTAATTCGTGGGCAGGGGTTAATCCCTCAACCGGCACATATCAATTTTTAGATAACGAAGGGAAACTTACTTCATCACCTAATAGTTCAAAGGATCGAACAGTGTTGATCAATAATTCACCAATCCTTTATGGAGGAATTCATAACAACATCAGGTATAAAAGATTTGAGTTTGATTTTTCTTTTCAGCTAGTTAATAGAAAAGGCCCTAATTATTACTTTGGAAATGCTGCAGGTGCGTATATGAATTATAATCAACCAGTTTCGGTATTGCAACGTTGGCGTAAACCTGGCGATATAAGTTCTATACAACGATACAATTCAAATTTTGGTTTATATTCGCCATCTTCAGAAGCTAGTATTAGTGATGCCGCCTATGGTGATGCATCGTTTGCTCGACTCAAAAATATTTCATTGTCATGGATGATACCAGGTTCTTGGTATAAACGCGCTGGATTGACACATGGTCGATTATATATGCAAGGACAGAATTTGCTTACAATCACAAATTATATAGGGCTTGATCCAGAGACTTTAAATTCAGTCAGCCTACCTCCACTTAAAGTAATTACAGTTGGTTTGCAGGTTGGATTTTAAAATTTAGTTTGATAAATGAAATTTATGAAAAAAAATATTAAATATATAATCCCCTTTTTTTTATTTGTAGGCTTATTAGTAATAGGAACTAGCGCTTGCAAAAAAATGGTGGAAGTAAATTCTCCTGTTACAAGTACTTCTGCAAGTTTAGTGTTCTCTGCTGATGCTACAGCTGCAGCAGTTTTAACAGGCCTTTATGCTAGTTTTAACAGATTTGGTGTTAATAGTATTAATTCAGGGCCGGGGTCTCTATCATTTTTTGGTGGCTTAGCTGCTGACGAATTCAAGTTGCATGCAGGTGTTCCTGGCGCACCCCTTTTTTACTATACTAATTCTTTAACCAGTTCCAATATAGGCGGTGGTTATTGGGAGCCGCTTTATCAAAAAATATTTACTATTAATTCGGCAGTTGAAGGACTTACTGCTGCTACAGCTTTAACCCCAACTGTTAAGAATCAATTATTGGGCGAAGCAAAATTTATGCGTGCCTTCATTTATTTCTATTTGGTTACTCTTTATGGTGATGTACCGTTAGTAGTAAGTACCGATTATTTAATAAACTCGGTAATGCCACGTACCCCCAAATCAGAAGTTTGGCAACAAGTCATAAATGATTTAAAAGATGCTGAAAGTTTATTAAGCCCTAACTATCTGAATGCAGATATTCTGAGCACTACAGATGATCGGCTTCGCCCAACAAAATGGGCTGCAGCTGCCATGCTGAGCAGAGTGTTTCTGTATCAACAGAAATGGAGAGAAGCTGAAGTTGCAGCGACAACTGTAATAAGCAACAATACTTTATATGATACTGTATCATTAACAAATTCAGTGTTTAGTAAAGCAAGCAAAGAAGCAATTTGGCAATTGCAACCCGTTAATACGGGTTGGAATACAGGGGATGCCAGGCTATTTATCATTCCAGCAACGGGGCCAAGTGGCGGGAATCCTGTTTACTTGAGCAATTTTCTTCTTAATAGCTTTGAAAATGGCGATAATCGAAAAACTGCATGGGTAAAAAGTGTTATTCTTGGCAGCACTACTTATTACTATCCATATAAATATACAATTGTTGCACCAAATGTTCCTGTAAATGAGTTTCAGGTGGTGTTAAGACTAGGTGAACTTTACCTCAATCGGGCCGAAGCAAAAGCTCAACTGGGTGATGCTGCTGGTGCCATTGATGATCTGAATGTCATAAGGAAAAGGGCAAGACTATTAAGTTATCCTGGTTCGACGGATAAATCCTCTTTGCTGGCTGCTATTTTACACGAACGCCAGGTGGAGCTATTTACGGAATGGGGGCATCGCTGGTTAGATTTGAAAAGAACAGGAGCAGTGGACTCTGTAATGGCTGTGGTTACACCACAAAAAGGTGGAACTTGGGATACAAATTCGCAATGGTTTCCCATTTCTCAAACGGAATTACAGCGGAATCCTTTTTTAGAGTAAATCACTTAACCTAGATTAAAGTAATTCAATGAGGTGATTACCAAATTAACTAAAGCAATATTTATGGAACATAAAAATAAATTGATTACGTTATTGTGTGCAATAATTTCTATTACTTCCTGCAAAAAGTATAAGATTGAAAGTTACTCTTTGACGTCATTAACAGCGGTAAATGCTGTTGTAGGTGGAGTCGGAATGAAAATAGGAAGCCGGGCAGTTACTATAGGAAATAACAATTTTGCACAAATTTCATTGTTTCAGGGGAGCAATGATCTATATTTTTGGCCTGTTGCAGATTCATTACATCCATATTTTTCCGATTCAAAGTTTGTTACAGAGGATAGAGAGATATATTCCTTGTTTGTTTGTGGTCAGGCAGGAAGCACCGAAGGAGTAATAATTAAGGAAGATATTCCATACAGAACAGATAGTACTGCAGGAATTAGATTTATCAACTTGTCCCCTAATAGCACGCCATTAAATATTACTTTGTCAACGACACCTACAATAAATGAAGTAAGTAATCTTGCTTATAAACAGTATACTGAATTTAAAACATATCCTGGCTTTTACAACAGCGCATATACATTTCAGATAAGAGATGCTTCTGCCGCTTCACCATCTGCGCCGCTTGCAACTTTTTCACTTACGACTTCCACGGTTCCAAGATTTTCAAACGTAACCTTGGTTATTCGGGGGTTGGTGGGTACTACACCGGCATTAGGAGTGACAAGAGTTAACAACGACAGATAAAAGATAGCAAATTTTGATTTTATGTGAAGTTCCAATTGTCATCTGCTATAAAAGATAATCCCATAATTAAAATAAATAAAGATTAAAAAAAGAAATAAAATTAGTCTGGAATATGAAAAAACTATTCAGTCTTATCTTCCTTTTGCCTATGTTTATATATGCTCAGGAAGGAATTAAATTCGAAAAAAGTCTGACTTGGAAACAGGTGCTGCAAAAAGCGAAAGACGAAAATAAATACATATTTGCTGATTGCTATGCCACCTGGTGTGGTCCTTGTAAGATGATGGATAAAACTGTCTACTCTACTGAAAAGGTTGGTAAATATTTTAATGATAGATTTATTTCTGTCAAGGTTCAAATGGATACATCGAAGTCTGATAACGACTTTATTAAAAGTTGGTATGTTGACGCTAACATGATAAAAAATAATTTTAAAGTGACTGCTTTTCCTACTTATCTCTTCTTTTCGCCAAGTGGTGATGTTGTGCATAGAGATGTTGGTGCATTTGATTCTGATTACTTCATATGTATTGGATCTGATGCAGTAAATTCAGAAAAACAATATTATACGGTATTAGAAAAGTATCGTCGAAATGAACTCGATCTTACGTCTATAAAAACATTGGCACGCAAGGTAAAGAGAGTGGAGGGAATGGAACTAGCTCATAAAATAGCTAACGATTTCATTAATGGATTATCAATTGATTCATTGTTTACGCAAGATAATATTCAGTTGATGACTGAATTTACAAACAACAGCAAAGACAGGGGGTTTGTAATGTTCAAGGACAGTGCAAAAAGGATAGTTGAAACAAATAAACGGATGAATGAGAGTGCCTGTAAAAATATTGTATTGAGTATTATTAATAATGAAGAAATTAAACCATACAGTTCAATAAAGAAAGGTAAACCAGATTGGAGAATAATAAATTTAAATCTAAAAAAATATGGGCCATTGGGAGAAGAAGCTTTTAAAATATATAAACCTGGTATTATCTTTAAAACGGAGATTGAACACGCTTTAAAAATAAATTCGGATTGGAGTAAAATTTTGCCTCTGGTTGAGAAGCAAAAGCTTGGAAAAGATGCTGAATTTGTGGTTGGTTCTTGTGTTGTTTTTTATTTAAATGCCATTGGATATTATCATACAGAAAAAACATGTAAAAATTTGGTTGCTGCTGCAAGGTATTATGCAGATTCTTTTTCAACTTTTCTGACTGCAAATACATTGAATACCTGGTCATGGACAATATTTGAGAATAGTAAGGATAATGAAGAATTAAGACAAGCGCTGGAATGGAGTAAACGTGCAAATGAACTAGAACCTGCCGCTCCCGATTTTATGGATACCTATGCAAATATTCTTTATAAACTCGGCCTTGTACAGGAAGCTATAATTTGGCAGAAAAAAGCAATACAAGAGCTTAGAATAAAAAAATATAATAATCTGGCTGTTCAACAGAATTTAGAAAAAATGCAAAAGGGTGAGAAGACATGGCCATAATAGTATAATTTATTTAAACAATTTGCATTTAATTTTCAGTTACGGATTAAAATGAAAATTTGTCGTCATGTCTATATGGAGATTTACAAAAAAGAGGCTTATCTCAAAATGAGAAGCCTCTTTTTTTGGCAATTGCCTAATGACTAAAGATTCTATTTAAAAAATAGTATCAATTAACAACGATAATTTTACAATTATTCTTTGGTCGTTGTTGTAAGTGTTGTACAGGTTACTAACGGTCCATTCGGAATAGTAGAAACACAAGCATGGCCCAATACATCATAATCAGCTGGAGCGCCACCAGATTGAGTTTCTTTGATAGTGAAGGTTGTAAATGTATTTAATTCACAAATTCCGCTAGCTGTATTACAAAAGGCAAATTGTCTTGGTTGTTTTGCCTTGAAAGCTAATGCGCCTCCTACTACTGCCAAAACTGTAAGTGCTGTCAAAAATATTTTTGCTTTTTTCATAAATATTTTTGCTTTTTGAATTTAAAAAGCTAAACTTTATTTTAGTAAATTTGCCTACACTTATTTATAACTTCATAGTGAAGGCGGCAGGCAATTGCCCCCTCTTGAAGTATCCGGATATTGTGTTCTTATCAAATTAGAGTGAAGGCTTATTGATAAGAAATGCTTTATCTGAGTTAATATATGGTCTTGCACTTTCAATTCTCTCTATTCAGGTAATTATGCTGAAAACTGTATATGCCCTACTTCCTTAGATATATAGTTAGTTTCATGTTGTCTGGCGACTTTTATAATATATTCTATAAATAGGCAAGCAAAGGCAATTGATACAATAATGGGAAACAGTTGGAATCGTAAAGCAATGGGAGATGCGAACACACTAAATCCAAAGTTTAATAACCAAAATGTTGTCACCAATAATATGGCTTTGTTAAGCCATGGCTGCTTTTTATATCCCTGAAACATTAAGTAGCCCATTAATCCAAACAAAAAAACAATGTGTAGCATACCTGCCATAATCGGTAAAAAATCCAGTATCTGTACGTCAAAGTCCTTAAACCTGCTTGTTATTTTTCTGCTTTTATACCCAAACCATTGTTGGGCAATGGGAGCTACGCTATCCTTACCAGTGCTGTATTGTTCCAAAAATTCTACTGGTGGAGCATAAAACTTTACGGCGTTCGGCCAAATATAGTACTGCAAAAATGCAAGTGGATGCTTTCTGATAATATAGGATCCATAACCACTATATAAAGGACCAACTGCTGCCCAGCGTTTTAAATCTTTTTTAGATGTATCATTTTTAGAATGATCTACCATATATTTTTGAAGTGGCAAGCCTGGCGTCCACATATAAACGGTACTTGCTTTCATTTTTTCATGAGGAAAACGTTTAAGATCTTTGGTGGTATCAAAATAAGTACTTATCATTTTATCAATTTCCCTTAATCTAGTAGGTACAATAGTTCGGTCGGCTTTGTCTACATAGCGGTAAGCATACATCGCATTATTCGCTAATTGCCAACCACTAAATGGTGAGAACTGCCAAACTCCTGTTAGCTTTTTGTATTGATTCCCTGTATATAATACAAATAAGCCAATCAATGCTACTCCAATTGCGGGTCCTGCTATTTTCATCCACCATTTCTGTTTTGATAGCAAAAAGGCAATGCCCGCTATTATTGGATAGTACATCGCATTATACCTTATTGTAAAAACACAAAATAAAATAAGTCCGTTCCATATGATTAATTTAGTAGTAGGACGATGAATAATCCATATTAATTGAGTAAGCCACATAAGACTGAGTGCCAGAAATAAAGTATCACTGCTTACATAGTTAGACAGATACAGAAATACTGGATTAAGTATTAGAAAGGCCAAAAGAAATATTTGTGCTGGCTTACCCGGCTTGTAGAAGTAAAAAATTGTAAACAAAAAAACTAGAAGGCTAATATTCAATAATAAGTATTGAAAGGCTACCAGGATTAAATCTGACTTAGTAAAAACGCTAAATAATCTTAAGAAATTAGAATAACCAACAGGATAGGTATTAATGGATAAATTTTGATATGCTGTCTCCAGGTATACATATGAATCCCCATTAATAAAACTAGCAAACGGATAAAAATATTTAAATACGGCAAACTGTATTATAATAGCGATAGCAGAGCAATACAAGTATATTCTGTTTCGCTTGTCGTTATATAAGAATGCCTTAAAAGGAACTACGGATTCTAATTCAGGAAACGAAGCTGTTGGTTTGTTGGTTCTTTTTGAATCCGTAATGTCGTTATCTACACTCATTTCATTTGAGTTGCTAGAAATATTAGGTTCATTGTTGTTGTTAATATGGTTATTGTCTTTTGACTTTTCTTCATGATACTCCTGTTCAGTATTAATCTCCCATATATTCCCTTTACTGGTAACACCTGCACAAATATTATCTACTGACACCATAGCGGTCAACATACTGTGATCACTATTGTTATACTTGTGCATACCATTACGGCCTACAAGGAATAAATTTTCAAACCGGTCAGTATATTCTTTAACTTTGTCAAATTGATTATACGTGCCAAAATAAGCTGGGTAGGTCTTTTCCATCCGCTGAACCGTGCTGTCCAGAACATCTTCTACCTTCGCTAGACCCATTTTTTCCAGTTCTTCAACGGCTGTCCGTTCTATTTCTTCATTGGTCAAACTCCAGAATGCATCCCCTTCGTTGCAAAAGTATTCCATACCCAGCCAGACGGTGTTTGGGTCTTTGACCATATAGGGGCTCCAGTTATTAAAGATCTGTAAGCGGCCTACTTTTACATCCCTTTCCTGTATGTAGATCCAGGTATCGGGTAAGATCTTTTGACTGTTTATTGAGGTTAGTTTTTTCAACAGTATACCTATAGTTATAAAATCACGGTACTGTAATCCTGCAGCTATTTCCTTTACATCTGATGGTACTTGTCCATTCATTCCTGCTATCAGTTCCTGTACAGGCATGGTGCTAAAAAAATAATCCCCTGTATATTCTGTTTGTACGCCAGACTCTTTAATTTCTGTGATAACGCCTGTTACTTTATTGTTGGAGGTAAGTATTTTTTTTACGCTTTCATGCATGATGATGATTCCACCCATTTCTTGTACCTGGCGCGCTACTTCCTCCCATAACTGTCCGGGACCTAGTGCTGGATAGAGGAATTGTTCTATTAAGCTGGTTTCTGTGTTCTTCTGTGCAATATCACTACTTTTCTTTTTCTTCATCATCGTTTGCGCGGCATGTTGTATGGCTTTACTAATAGATACGCCTTTTATCCGTTGGGCTCCCCATTCCGCGGAGATTTCATTACAGGGAACGCCCCAAACTTTTTCAGTATAGTCTTTGAAAAAAAGTAAATATAGTTTTACGCCAAACCGGTTAATTAAAAAATCCTCTAGGCTTTTTTCTGGTTTGCGTGGGAATAGTTGGGCCTTCAGATATGAAATAAGAATGCCAAGCGTTCGCACCGCTCCAAGCTTCTGTAAAGTGTCAATAGATAATTGTATAGGATAGGTAAAGAACTTTCGTAGAAAATAAATGCGTGATAAGCGTTTACGAATCAGCATCATTTTGCTTTCATCTTCAGGAGCTAACCTGGAATGTGCTTCTTCTTGTTTTATGGTACGATGTTTTCGCTGATAAGTAATAGTAGTATAAGTATCCACATTAGGTTGGACTGGCATGATATTCAACCACCAGTTCATCACCCGGTCGCTTTTTGAAAAAAAGCGATGCCCTCCAATATCCATCCGGTTCCCTTTATAATTAATGGTCTTGGATATGCCGCCTATATCACCAGATTTTTCGAGAATGATGGGTTTAATGTCTGTACGTTTCAGTAACTCATATGCTGCGGTAAGACCAGCCGGACCTGCGCCTATTATGATAGCTTTTTTGCCCATAGTTTCATTTTTTAATGGCAATACAACGCCGATAAGTTCAAGACCTCTATATTTTATTCGTTATAAGTAACAGTGAATATACTTGGTATTCCAAACTACTGCTCAGCTACTTTTTTTATCTGGCTGCTATAAATCTTACCCATAAACGTATTAGTCAGTTTTTGGTCTTTTCCGTAAATGGCTAAATAAGGCACACCACTTACTTCAAAGTAATTGCCCATCGCACCTGAAGTGTCTATTCCTGTTGATATGTTGGGGTATTTCGCCAGTTCATATTCTTTCCAGAACTTTTTCATTTCATCGAATGGATAAGGGGTGATAAAATAAAACTGATTGGCTTTTAATTGATCCATATCTTCTATAATCTCTTTTGTTTGGGCTTTGCAATATGGGCAGTGTGGATTAAAATAATAAAGGATAACTGGTTTGCCTTTTGGGGCTTGGTTGGTATTTACCCATGTAGAACTATCTGGCAGCAGCAAGTTAAAACCTGGTAATGGTTTTCCCTCCATGCCTGTTTTTTGGGGTTCGGCGCCAAAGCATCCGACAAGGCAAGTTATGACAAATGCGATACTGAGTTTTTTCATATTACTGAGCGTTTGTGATCCGTGTTTCAATAGCAAGGTAGGATCAAAAATGTATGAGTGTAGGGTGATATGATATGATATCAGTCCCGTTTGATATGAGATTGGGCTAAAGTTATTTTAAGGGCGGTTTTTGTAAAATATTTCTAAGATTTCCTTTTTTGTAGAGACTTCTACTCTGCCATTGTTTATAGAGGATATAAAAGCTATTAAATTATTGACTATAAACTGTACTAAATAATATAACCAAATTTCTATTAGATTTAAACGTATACATAACTGGCGAAAAATGTTGGTATATGTTAGACGGATATTTTGCCATTTATTTTTCGTAACTTAATTAATGTATCTACTTTGTGTAAACGATTATCATAATAAAGTAAAAATTATGTTTTACAGTTTTATTAGAATTCGTTTTTTATTATTTATAATCTCTAGTGCGCCAGGGCTTATCAAAGGTCAATCGTTACCAATAAAACCAGAACGCACTGTTAGTTTCAATACCTCAGAAGGGTCATACATGAGTGTCGATGTTTCGCCCGACGGTAAACAGTTGTTGTTTGATCTGGTAGGTGACATTCATGTGGTATCTTCTCAAGGAGGAAAGACACGCCAGTTAACTCATGGAATAGGATTAAAATCAAAACCTGTTTGGCTTTCGGACGGTAAGACTTTCAGATATATGAGCGATGGCAGTGGAGAATTATGTTGGTATAAACAATCTATTAGTGGAAAAGATATTAATGTGCTATCATCTTCGAATCTTCCAATTATTGAAAGCGCTAATCTTAGATCTCCTGATAGACGGTATCGTGCGTATATAAAAGATACAAATGGCACCAAAGCACTGGTTTTGTATGATTCCATAAATGATATCAAGAAGATCATAATTCCTTCTTTATTGCAAGAACCTTATTCATATAGGGCAGATGTTCCTCAGCCTCATTTTGCCTTTTCACCAGATTCAAAAAGTATCTATATTGGTTACGGTGGAAAAATTCATCAGGTCTTTCTACAAGATGCGAAAAATAGAATCATTCCTTTTTCTGCAAACATAAGGTTGGACTTAGGGGCATTTGTGTATAATAAATTTCCTATTTCATATGACAGTTTCCAATTGAAATATGTTCGTTCTGTAAGTCGCCGTATCGATGGTAAGCAGTTGGTTTTCTCGACATTAGGAAAAGTTTATACAATGAATTTGCCTGGAGGTACACCTAAGCTTCTTGTTGAGCAGGATATGAACCAGTTTCAACCTGTATATTCATGTGACGGTAAGTGGATAGTTTATGTCACTTGGAGTGATAAATTTGAAGGGCAGCTTTGGAAGGTCAACAGCACTGGTGGCCAACCTGAACAATTGACAAAGGTTTCTGGTAATTATCAACGACCTGCTTGGTCGCCTGATGGAAGGTGGATCGCCATTATAAAGGGAAGGCCTTCATTGAATGATCGGGATGATGAAGGGATAGGAACGCTTGAACTTGTACCGACAAATGGTGGCGAACCTAGGAAACTGGAGGATTCTGTGCCTTTATGGAATGGTCTTTCTTTTTCAAATGACGGTAAAAAAGTCATTTTCCAACCAAGGTTTATAGCCCGGGGTTATAAACGAAGCGGTTCTATGTTAGTGGCAAAAAGCATAGATGGGACAATGTCAGAAGTATTGGCTGAAGGGTTAGAGGACTCTTATATTCAGCAGCGAACCCTATCCCCCGATGGAAAATATTTGGCATATTCTGCATGTGAAGATATTTATTTGATACCCATTGAAACTGGCAAAATAATACAGTTGTCTCCTAATAATTCTCTCGCAATCAAAATAGGCGCCGGAATGGATCCGGTTTGGGAGTCAAATGGTCAAAGACTTGGCTGGACTTTTGGCAACCATTTCTATACAACACAATGCGAGCAAATAAAAAATGATAGAAAAGATATCAAACCAAGTGAGGATATAAAACTTTACATGAAGGTCCCTTCAAATTATGGCAAAGGTATTCTTGCAATTAAGAGCGCGAGAATAATTACTATGAAAGGTAATGATGTAATTGAAAACGGGACTATTGTTATAAAAAATGGACGCATTTTAAATGTGGGTAAAGCTGGGCTAGTAGCAATTCCTGAAGGAGCTACCGTTTATGACATGAAAGGAAAAACAATTATTCCTGGATTTGTCGATCTTCATTTGCATATGCGTTTATCTCCAGATATTTTTCCACAGCAGTCGTGGGTGTTTTTGAGTAATCTCGCTTATGGAGTAACAACTGCGCGCGATCCTTCACTCAACTTTGACTCTTTTGGTTATGCTGAATTATTACAATCTGGAAAGATGATCGGTCCTCGATTGTATTCTGTTGGAAGGCCGGCTAGGATTGGTGATGGGCTCATTAAGCTGGATAATTTTGAAGAAGCAAGAGCTTTGGTCAAAAAGCGTGCTGCTCTTGGTGGGACAGTGATAAAGCAATATATGCTTCCTACCCGTAAGCAAAAGCAATGGTTGTTAATGGCTTGCAGAGAATCTGGTTTGAATATGACTAATGAAGGCGCGTTTGAACCTTTCCCTCAGATAGCGATGATAAAGGATGGAAGTACAGGCATTGAACATAATCCAAGATGGGGAGATGTTTATAACGATGTCATTCAGTTATTTGCCAATTCCGGGGTTTTTTTCACTCCAACAATTCAGGTTTCCTTTGGTACCAAAGAACCGGCTAAAGAATATTTTAAATACAGATTTTGGAAAATACCCAATGATAAAATGAAAAGATTTCTCAAAAGCGACTCTTCCAGTTTATTTCCTACGGGAAATGGAGCTGAATCATTGGAGAATATTCTAAATACGGTAACAAAGGATACTATCGACCCAACTTTCCTAGCGCCTGCGCGTATTAATGCGCGGATGATAAAAGCTGGGGTAAAGGTAGGTTTAGGTAGTCATGGAAACGATCAAGGGATTGGTGCGCATAATGAATTGTGGGCACTTCAAATGGGAGGCATTACTAATCTTGAGGCATTGAGGGCAGCAACACTGACAGGGGCAGAAGCTTTAGGTATACAAAATGATGTTGGTTCCTTAGAAGTAGGTAAAATCGCGGATTTAATAATATTGAATAAAGACCCGCTGGATGATATTCATAATAGCCGCGAAATACAATTTGTTATGAAAGACGGCATATTGTTTGACGGGAATACCCTAGGTGAAGTTTGGCCGCAAAAAGAACAGCGATTTAGCTTTGGAAGATAGGATAGTTAGTATTTTAGGTTTGGTCTAGAGCGTGTGATTTTATTTTATAAAATTGTACTGCTGAATAATGTAAGTTTGATGACTATTCCAAAATATCTGTGGTTGTTTGTGTTGTACAGGTAAACTCACGCACATTTGGGTCAAAAACACAGTTCTTGCCCAGTATATCATAATCTGCTATAATTCCACCAATATTGGTAGTTTTTATACCGATGGTTGTGAGTGTGTTTAATTTACATATGCGACTTGATAAATCACACTGCGCAAATCTTATCGGGATTGTTACTTTGAAAGCTAACCCACCTCCTGTAATTGCCAGCACAGTAAGAGCTGTTAAGAATATTTTTGCTTTTTTCATAATATTTTTGCTTTTTTGAAATTCGAAGCCCATAGACGAATGTATTAAAATAGTCACTTAGGTAAAGGTTTTTAAGTATAGCCCAAAGGGCATAAAATTTTAGAAACTGTTGCCAGTGAATAAAAAAGCTTAACGAATACTCGTAAAGATCAGTTGTTATAAGTATTTTTCAATTCTTCTGCCTTCTATCAACACAAGGCCAAATAAAGACAAAAATCATAGTTTACTAAAATACACCGCAATTTGTTGCTTTCAAAAACGTAATTTATTCCACATGTTTTGTTATCTACATTGCACTGAGCTAATAGTCTCAGAGTTTTTTGTCATGAAAGCTAATGCCCATCCTATTACAGCTAGCACTATAAGAGCCGTTAAAAAAATTGATTCTCCATGCAAATAAACAATGCGTAGGAAGCTGGTATTCTTCTATGGATTTCAATTACAAACCTTAAGATTTCCAATACCAAGATAGAATAAAACACATATGAAATTAGGCCAACAAGATATGACCTTAGTCCTGTTTGCTGCTAAAAAAGGCGCCATTTAAATCTGTTAATAAGCGACCATTGAATACTTAACAATTGCCATAGAAATTAATCGCTCAACTTCACGTGCATTTAAAATAATCCCGTATTATTGTACCCTCCCAACCAGCCATTCCACAGAGATTCTTTGTGACATTATTTATTGATTTTTGGTTGCCACCAAAAACTGGGTTCTACCGTGAACCAGTACAAACCTGTCAATAACAAAATATATAATACCATGTTACCGAGATCACTGCTTGTTTCCTTCCTTATTGTGTTGCATTTGGCTACCTGTGCCCAGGACAACTGGAAAATGGCGCCCATACCTGTTCAAAGCAGGTGGGCAAAAGATGTTAGTACTTCGAATGCCCTAACGGCTTATCCGCGCCCACAAATGGAACGTAATAGCTGGCAGAACCTGAATGGTTTATGGCAATATGCTATTACCAGTAAAGATGCTGCAATGCCTACTGTGTACGCCGGACAAATATTAGTGCCTTTTGCCATAGAATCGGCGCTCTCTGGTGTAAAGAAAATGGTGCAGCCATCAGAAAACCTTTGGTATAAAAAAATGATCAGCAAGACTGCATTGAAAAAAGGCGAACGGCTGCTGCTGCATTTTGGTGCTGTCGATTGGCAGGCTACCGTTTTCATCAATAAGAAAAAGGTTGGCTTCCACTCCGGTGGTTACGGGGCTTTCTCTATTGATGTTACCGATGCCTTAAACAAAGGCAATAATGAATTATTGGTAAAAGTATACGACCCTACTGATAAAGGTCCCAACCCACATGGTAAACAGGTGGTCACTCCAAAAGACATCTGGTATACACCTACTACCGGTATTTGGCAAACCGTATGGCTTGAGACGGTACCTGAGGTATATATTAAAGATCTTAAACTTACACCCGATGTAGATAATAACAAACTCAACGTGGCTGCCATTACCAGCGCCAATACCGACGGTTATACCATTGAAGCGGTGGCCATGACAAATGGTAAAGAAGTAAGCCGTAAAACAATTACCAGCCAGGATAATGCACTTGCCATTAACGATGCCCATTACTGGAGCCCCGAAGATCCATTCTTGTATGATCTTTCTGTAAGACTGTTAAAAGATGGAAAGCTGGTTGATGAGGTAAAAAGTTACTTCGGCATGCGTAAAGTGGAAATAAAAAAAGATGCCGATGGTCATGATCGCATCTTCCTGAACAATAAATACGTGTTCAACCTGGGTACGCTTGACCAGGGTTTTTGGCCCGATGGTATTTATACCGCACCTACCGATGAAGCACTGGCTTATGATATTAAAGCCATAAAAGCCATGGGTTTTAATACCATTCGTAAACACATTAAAAGAGAACCCGATCGCTGGTACTATCATTGCGATAAAATAGGCATGATCGTTTGGCAGGATATGATAAACCCCGCATTCAACCCAAACGATGAAGCAAAGAAAGTGTTTGAACAGGAATGCAAAGAAAATATAGAACAGTTATACAACCACCCCTGTATTACCACCTGGACGCTCTTTAACGAAAAATGGGGCCAGTACGACCAACAACGCCTGAGCGAATGGATCAAGAAATTAGACCCCACCCGTTTGCTCAATGGCCACTCCGGTGAAATATTATATGTAAACGAAAAACTGCGCAGCCCTTCACCTAACGCCTGGGTAAGCAGCGATATCACCGATATTCATAGCTACCCCGATCCCATGAACGCGCCCAAGATGGATGGTAAAAGCAGAGTATTGGGTGAGTTTGGTGGCATCGGTGTTTTTGTGCCTGATCACCAATGGAATGCCAACAGCGCCTGGGGCTATATTAATGTTACCCCTTCGGCCCTTAAAGGAAAATATACCGTTATGAACCAGCATATAAAACTGCTGGAAAAAGAAGGGCTGAGCGCCTCCATCTACACCCAGCCTTTTGATGTGGAGGGCGAACAAAACGGCCTTATGACCTATGACCGGGCAGTAGTAAAAATTCCATTCGATGACCTGAAAAAGATCCATGGAATGTTGGTACCTACAGCCGGCAATACTCCTGCCGTAGATGCACAAATGGCCGATCTTACCGACCCCGGTTTAAAATACAGCGAATTGTTAGGTGAGTACATAAAGGGCAATCGTGAAACTATCTTTCTTAAAAAATTGTCCATGGCTGCCCAACAGGCCGGGGATAAAACCGGTATTGCCAGAATAACCAAAGAATACCTGGCTGCCCTGCCAAAACCTTACAGTGATGATGACCTTACCTATGTGGTACAGGTGACCAGTAAAACCAGCGACCCCGGCTTTGCCATTATGAAAGACAACACCGCCAGCATAAATAAAGTGTTGGGACCACATGAGGCAGAAAATAAGATGATGGGTATTGTTTATAAAGAGATCATTGGCCCTGTAGTTTCTAATCCCAATTCTGCGCCCGATTGGGATGCGCTGGCTGCAAAGGTGGCACAATTTGGACCGGCCGGCGAGGAGATCTTACTTCGAGCCAAAGCCATTCATTATTTTAACCAAAACGACTGGGATAATTTTGTAACAGCTGCAGATGAATACATCAGTAAATACGGTCAATATGTAAAGGCCGAAGACCTGAACCAATTTGCCTGGAAAACATTTGAAAAAATAACTGATAAGGATGCATTGAATAAAGCGGCGAAGTGGAGTGAGCTATCGTACAAACAAACAGAAGAACCGGCTTACCTCGATACTTATGCCAACCTGTTGTATAAAAGCGGCCGCAAAGACGAAGCTATTACCGCGCAGGAAAAAGCAGTAGCGCTTAGTAAAGGTGATAAAGCAATGAAAGATACCCTGGAGAAAATGAAACGTGGTGAGCCTACGTGGCAGTAACCAGCTACAATAAAGAAGATGTGGCACACCTGCCAGGTGTGCCACATCTATTTTTCTACACAAACACAGCCTCTCTGTTCTGCCAATCACTTGGCGAGATCTTATACGTCCTCTTAAAAGCGATGCTGAAATTAGAGTAGCTATTATACCCGCATCGCTTGGCAATTTGCTTTTTTGATAGTCGTCCCTGGTCGAGCATCTCCGTGGCTGCCTCCATGCGCCGCTGTAACTGGTAATCACTGATGTTCATTTGGTGCAGCTGTTTAAAACATTTTTGTAACAGCTTGCGATTAATGGCTGCATCGGAAGCCAGCTGATCGGTTGTTTTCCATTCCAATGGATGGCTGTCGATAAAATCTTTAACCGAGGCAATGGTTTCTGAAATATAGCCCTTCAAACACATGTTGTTTTGCATAAGTGGCAAGGTTTAATTAATTAAAGTTACTGGGTGATTAAGACCAGAAGAACAGGATGCGGTAGGGATGGCCGCCCATAATCGTGAGCCGTATACCACATCTACCGGGTGGGGGTTAACCGCCCGTTGCATTCGGGAACTGGCATCCTTACCAACAGATAATTACCGGTTGCCTGGGCAATACCTTATGGATAGCCGCACCCTTTCCCTGGTTTACATCTTACCTATTTTTGATTTCAATTAGAGGTACTTCGTTGTAATTGTCGCGATAACCTGATAGCGATCATAGCGAGTAGGATGAATACACCATTAAATACTAAATGCGCCGGCCAGCTTAACGCTGATATAATACCGCCGCAACTGCAGGGCAGTTCTTTATAAAAGATCATAATGGCGCCGATATAAATGGTAAATGCGATCATTAAAGCCAGTGAAGCGTAAAGGCCCTTCAATCGCCATTGAGGTATGAATAGGATGATTGATAAAATAATTTCGATAATGGGCACTCCCCAGGTAATAATAGGCGCTACCGGTTGCAGGATGGGGTTGTCGGCAATCTGCTCCTGGAATACATCTAGCTCCATGAACTTGCTAACAGCGGTGTAGAGAAATAAAATTGAATAAAGAATTGAAATGATCTCAACAATAGTGGCTTTAGACAGCCAGGAGAATGTAACGATCTTCATGAGAGCGCTGCGGTTTTGAATAGCTTGTCCTTCCATTGCAAATGGTTGATAATGTTTAATGGTCGATTTTTTAAAATGGTATAGGGAGCTAAGCATTGCCGTTTTTGCTGCGGCTAGACAACCACGGCGTACCGGCGGAAACCTTATCCGTTATAGATAAGCTTTTACAACTGCTTATGCAGTTAATATTGTTGGTGTCAGATTAAGTAAGTAATTGTAATTGTATATTGCCTTCGCTTAATGTTGTAGATTTTTAAATCAGCCTTAACCAGTCTATATCTTCCGGTGGCAATTACCGGAGCATCATTCATTCTTCTATATGCAAGTTACATGCACCGGTTATAGATTTTTGCATCATTGTTATCGAAAAATGCCAGATTGTTGTCGAAATTTGCAACACGCATGACTGTTAGCCCGAATATAGCAACTGCCATTCGGTGGGCGTCATGCCAAACTCTTTTTTAAAGGCAGCTGCATACGCGCTTTGCGACTTATACAGGCATTTTGAGGCAATCATCTTCTTGCTCATACCTTCTTCCAAAAACTTCTTGCTAGCCTCAAGTCGTTTGCTTACCTGGTATACTTTTATGCCACACCCGTATACTTTTTTGAACGCCTTTTCAACGGTGCTCCTGTTGGGTGAACATAATTTTTCAAGCAGGCTGGCAGCTGTCTTATACTCAAACGGATCGGCATCTATGTGCGCTTTAATGCTTTTAACAGCATTGAGCACATACCTGGAATAAGGTTTTATACTGTTGATCATGCGCAACGGTTTTTAACGTTTTGAACGTGTTTGTCAAACGTTGCATTTCATAAGTAAGGTTTATACAAGTATCCCTGGTTGAGCGGTTACATAAAATTAATGGCTCAGCAAAAATGTAAAAAGAGAAATCACATCATGTTTTGCCCTTTTTAGTCATAGTTTGCACAATTGGTGTAATAATGGTGCCGCGCGTAAAGGAGTAGGCATTTTCTGGTGTTGCAGGCTGTGCAGCAGATAAAATATTGATTCTTGTCAAGTCCTGTACCCTGATTTTCAAACATTAATAAGCGTAAGTTTGTATCGCCAGCCTCTTTACCACACCTGGAAGACCCAAATTCAATATACTCTTCAGTTAAGCACAGTTCTAACTATTAAGCCTCCAAATCGCCAGCCTTTTTCTAACGACAGGTACTTAATTTATCAGGTTGCCGGGTATTGCCGGTATAAATGCCCTCCGCAAAGCTTCATGAGAAATAAACTGGAACCACAGGTGGTGCTGGATTTTCAACAGGCGAATGAAAAGGCTTTTGAGCTTGTTTTCAAGGAATATTATACACAGCTGGTGGTGTTCACTGCAAAGATCACCGGCAGTCAGGATGAGGCCGAAGATATTGTTACCGAAGTTTTTTTAGGGCTGTTTAAACGGTGTAATATGTTTGATAGTGAACCCAACATCAGGGCCTTCCTGTATGTGAGCTGCCGTAACCGTTGTTTGAATTACCTAAAGTCGAAAAAAAGACATGATGTAAGAAGCCTGGAATTTGCAGAAGAGATAAAAGATGATACGTTGCTGGAATACGAGTATTCAATAATGGCCGAGATCGTCGAAGCAGTACAAAACTCTATTGACAACCTGCCCGAAGAATGCCAGCGCATTTTTAAGATGTTGTATTATGAAGAGCTAAAGCCGGCGGAGGTGGCTGCCCGCTTGCAGATCTCGGTAAACACGGTATATGTACAAAAAAGCCGCGCTATAAGTATGTTACGTTTGAAGCTGGGTGACCACCCGGTAATCATTGCCTGGTTATTTTATATACTCTCCCTGCTCAAAAATATTTTTTAGAAATATATACTACTTGTAAAGAATGGAACTGCACCTGTTGTTTACATATTAACCGGGTGTTGTGAAACTGTTATCAAATTATTACCAGGCTGTGCTAAGCCAATCAAACCATTAACCGAGTGAACGAGTATACCGAAATCAATAACCTGATACTCAGGCATCTTAAGCAGGAGATAACCCCGGAGGAAACGGCCACGCTAAATGCATGGGTAGAAGAGTCGGAACAGAACCGGCAGTTCTTTAACCGCATCAACAATACACCCGCATTGATGGCCGAAGTAAAGGCATTGAGTGAAGGAAAAAAGATTGACCTCGATGCCGCATGGGCAAGAGTAAAGGC
Organism: Niastella sp. OAS944; assembly: GCA_024809215.1. GTDB lineage: Bacteria > Bacteroidota > Bacteroidia > Chitinophagales > Chitinophagaceae > Niastella. The sequence continues at coordinate 47,282 of JANUBW010000008.1, forward strand.
AGTAGGGTGGGGACAACCAATAAGCGATGGGCCCGCAAAAGTAATTACCATAAAATGGTGGCAATATGCAGTTGCCATGGCAGTATTACTCATGGCCACCACCGTTACCTATGTGTTACAACAAGCAAATAAAACTACCCCTAAACCAGCCGTGGTGCAAACAACGCCACACGATGCGGTACCCAAAACCAATAAGGCATACTTAACCCTGGAGAACGGAAAAACAATTGTACTCGATAGCCTGCAAAGCGGATTACTGGCAACGCAGGGTACTACAAAGGTGATGCGCGAGCAAGATGGCGTTATAAGTTATTCCAGCAGCAAAGCCGCTGAGCAAAAGTTGATCTATAATACAATAACAGTACCCCGGGGCAGTGATGTGGTGTATTTACAACTAAGTGATGGCAGTAAGGTTTGGTTAAATGCGGCCTCGAGTATCAGGTACCCTGTAGCATTTAGTGAAGAAGAAAGGAAAGTGGAGGTAACGGGAGAAGCGTATTTTGAAGTGACCCCCTCTAACTCCCCCAAAGGGGGAGGACTCAAGCAAAGGTTCATTGTTAGTAAAGGCAATATGAACGTAACGGTGTTAGGCACCAGGTTCAATGTAAATTCCTACGAAAATGAAGAGAACATAAAAGTAACGCTGTTAGAAGGAAGCGTTAAAGTTCAACACGAGAGGGTTGAACGAATAATAAAACCGGGAGAGCAGGCGGTGGTGGATGGCGCAAAGATAAATGTGGTGAGTGATGTAGATTTGGAGCAGGTGATGGCCTGGAAGGATGGAAAGTTTTTGTTCGATAATACCGACCTGGCTGCAATCATGCGACAGATCGAAAGATGGTACAATGTTGAGGTCAACTACCAAGGTGATGTATTGAAACAAGGTATAACGTTGACGGGCGAAATTTCCCGATACAATAATGCATCACAAGTTTTAGAACTACTGGAAGCTACCCGTTTATTGGATTTTACAATTGACTCAAAAGGAATTACCGTTAAATCAACCGATGTACAACAATAAGGTGACAATATAAAAACAACTAACTGTTTCTGTATCCTGTGTTAAATCCTTCTAACCTTATTTGTCACATCACCTTCATGTGATTGTTTTGTCTTCAGGCTACACTATAAAATTGATCAGTGCTGCTAATCATTAAGCCATTTCTTCAATCTTGTTGATCTACAGTTACTCATTATTATTTGGAACGAAAGCCCCGGTTTCTTTAATTATTAAAATATAGGTATGGTAAGGTGTCTTTTATTTTTGACTCTTTTGATGATTCATACTATTGTAAATGCTCAGTTTTCTAAAGAAGTTTTATCTACAGGTGATGGTGGCGGAATAGATTTTGAAAAATCATTAAGTTGGAAACAGACATTAGCAAAGGCTAAGGAGGAGAATAAGTTTATTTTCATCGATGCTTTTGCAAGCTGGTGCGGCCCCTGCAAAAAGATGGATCGGGAGGTCTATGTTAACGACACCGTCGGCAATTACTTCAACGACAAATTCATTAGCATCAAAGTGCAGATGGACAAAACAAAAAACGACAACGCTTTTGTCCAAAGCTGGTATGCTGACGCTGCCGCGTTAAACAAACAATATCGCGTGCAAGGCTATCCCAGCCTGATCTTTTTGTCTCCGTCCGGAATAATCGTTCATCAAGTCTTAGGATATCAATCTGTAAAAGAGTTGATAGCTGTTGCCCAAACGGCCACAAAACCTGGGCAGGTTTATGTTGACCCCTTTGCAGAGTATGATCAGTTAGTGACTGATTATAGAAAAGGAATAAAGAATTATGATAAAATGCCTTACATGATAAAAACTGCTTACCAGTTGGGAGAGAAAGAATTAGGCAAGATTGTAATGGATGAACATACCGAATATGTTGCTACTCTGCCAAAGCAAAAAAGGTACACAAAGGACGCTATTGAATTGTGGTCGGGTTTTTTACTTGGAAGTGACAAAAAAAGGTTTTGGTTTTTTTACAATGATGGCGATTTAATTGATAAAGTAATGAATAAAAAGGGGTATGCCCAGGAGGTCGTAAGTCGGACAATTCAGGAAGAGATAGTATGGCCGTTTCTTAAGGAGCAAAGTGCAGGATCTAAAGTTGTTGTGTCGCCGGAAACAATGAACCTAATAGATAAATCGCAAAAGCCAGATTATAGCGAAGCAGCTTGGAATAAGTTATATAAAGCTATTCGGAAAAAATACAATAAAATGTATTCCGATAAAAATCTATTGGAAGCTAAGATAAAATGGTACGAACGGCATAAAAACTATAATGCTGCCACCAAATTAAAACTTAAAAAAATGGAGAACGAACCGCCGGATCTTAATAATCCCAATAGTAAATGGGATATTAATTCCGTCGCTTGGAATACTTTTCTGTTTACTACAGAAAAAGATTTGATTAATCGCGCTTTGAGATTGCTAGAAAAAGTAGTGAAATATGCGGCGGATACGTCAACTATTGGATCTGATTTGTGTGATACTTATGCAAATCTATTATACAAAGCGGGTTGGACAGAAACGGCAATCGAATGGGAACAAAGGGCCGTAAGGTTTGCCGAAAAGATTCCGGAACTTAAGCAAGATGTTATTGAATTCAATACAGTTATTAATAAGATGAAAGAAGGCGAGCCAACTTATGTTGATAGAGGTGCTATTTGGCCTCAAAAGAAAAATTGAAGTACGTCTAGTAGTCTAAGCGAACTTGCCATTTTTAGGATTTCGTAAAAAATTAATTATTAACAGGTACAACTGTTTTGTGCCTAAAAGGCGAAAAAGCCGCCTCATGCTCCAACATGGACGGCTAAAAGGTTAACCTGTAAAAGTTGTTAATCACATCATTTTATTAACCCTCAATTCAAAGGTATGCAATTTTTATGCAATTACCTGTTGACCCTGCTTTATATGTTACAGAAAAGCGGAAGGTTGATTGGTATAAAGCGGTGCACTGTTTTTAGTGGTATTTACATGCTAGTGACTAAAATAATAACACTACATGTGATACGTGTTATGAAATTAGTAGTTGTCATATTGTTGGCTGGATGCCTTCAGGTGCAGGCGACAGGTTATGGGCAAAATGTTACTATTGCCCTGAAGGATGCTCCGTTGGAAAAGCTATTTAAAGAAATAAAGAAACAAACGAATTACAAATTTCTATACGTAGATAGATTAGTGCGTAATGCAAAAAGAATTACCGTCGATGTCAAGAATGCCTCTGTTGAAGATGTGCTTCACCAATGTTTAAAGGAACAATCATTGGGGTATGAAATAAAGGAGAAATTAATTGTTATAGTGCCGAAAGCTAATCCACAAAATTCAATTGAACGCAAATTGCCGTCGTCTAATATCAAAGATGTGCGTGGGATTGTTACTGATGAAAATGGTGTACCTACTCAGGGCGTAAATATTGTGGTGAGAGGAACCAGTAAAGGGACCACAACAAATGCTAAAGGTGAATTTTACTTAAAGGATTTGGATGAGAATGCAGTGCTCATTATCACGTCTGTAGGGTATAATAGACAAGAGGTTTCTATAAAAAGTAACGATTATATCACTCTGAAACTAAGCGTGGCAGTTGGGAATTTAGATGAGTTGCAGGTTATAGCTTATGGTACGACTTCAAAACGGTTTAATACTGGTAATGTCATTACTATTAAAAGTACTGAAATCGTTAGGCAGCCGGTTCAAAACCCATTACTGGCCTTGCAAGGACGAGTACCCGGCTTAGAAGTTACACAGATGACTGGGTTAAATGGAGGCGCTGTGACTGCTAGAGTACAAGGGCGAAATAGCTTCAGGTCCGCGGCATTAGATCCCCTAATTGTAATTGATGGAGTACCTTATCCGTCTGTACTTAGCTATAGTGGAATTGAGGGTGGATCTATTTTAGATGGTTTGCCTGTTTCTGGTGCTGGCGGATTTTTACAAGGTGGTAGCCCTTTGAATTACATTAATCCAAATGATATTGAATCAATTGATATACTAAAAGATGCAGATGCTACAGCTATTTATGGCTCTCGTGCAGGAAATGGCGCTATTCTAATTACAACCAAAAGGGGAAAAGAGGGAAAAACAAAAATTAATGTTAGCCTTCAGCAAGGTTGGGCGAAAGTTGAAAGAAAAGTTTCCATGATGAATACTCGCCAATACTTAGATATGCGATACGAAGCCTATATGAACGATGGAGTTGATATTTCCACACTTCGACCAAGAGGTAGTAATTATGATGTTACATTATGGGATACCACAAGATACACGGATTGGCAGAAAACGTTGATTGGTGGCACTGCTCAGTATTCAGACGTAAGTGCAAATATTTCTGGAGGGTCTTCTACAATGCAATATTTAGTCAGTGGAACGTACAGTCGCCAAACCACTGTATTCCCTGGAAGTTTTGATGATAAAAAAGGAGGCTTGCATTTTAATGTGAATGGACAGTCAACAAACCAAAAATTAAAATTACAATTAAGTGGCAATTATGTTTACGATAGAAATATTTTGCCGCCAATCGATCTTACAGAGCAATCTATTTTGCTTGCCCCTAATTCGCCTTACTTATATAATTCAGATGGCACACTTAATTGGGAACCTAATGCTGCAGGTAACTCTTCTTGGGTTAATCCGTTAAGTTATATTTATGCGCAGGAGTTCACTAACATAACCAAGAATCTTGTGGGCAACATGTCTATTGGTTATAAATTGATGCCAGGACTAGAGATAAAGAGCAGCTTTGGCTACAATAATATAAATTCGATCTTATACAAGGCAAATCGTTTAGAAAGTTTCCGACCAGAAAGAAGAGCAACTAGTCAACGTTTTGCAAATTTTTCAACAAGAAATATGAATTCTTGGATCATTGAACCTCAGTTACAATATAGTGGTTCCTTCGGTAATAGTAAATTAGAAGTTTTACTCGGTAGCACACATCAACGTAACAATAATGATGTTTTGACTCAAGGCGCTTCTGGTTTTACAAACGATCTTTTAATGAAGAGTCTTGCTGCCGCTACATCTTCATTTGTCATTGAATCCTCCGCAAATACCTATAAATATGTTGCCTTCTTTGGTCGGTTAAATTATAATTGGAATTCCAAATACCTTATTAACTTAACTGGTCGTAGAGATGGGAGTAGCCGTTTTGGCGATAACAATAAGTTTCACAATTTTGGAAGCATTGGTCTTGGATGGATATTTAGCGAGGAGCATTGGGCAAAAAAGCATATGCCATTTTTAAGTTTTGGAAAAATACGGGGTAGTTTCGGAACGACGGGAAATGATCAGATAGCTGATTACAGTTATTTAAGTCTATATTATGTTAATAGCCTCCAAATTCCATATCAAAATTCAAGTAGCATAGTAGTTGATCAAATATCAAATCCTAATCTTCAATGGGAGGAAACGAGAAAATTGCTAATCGGAATAGATGTTGGAATTCTGAATGATAGAATTTTGCTTAATGCTAATTTTGCGCATAATCGATCTTCTAATCAGTTGATAAATTATAAATTGCCTACTGTCACTGGATTTAATGCAATTAATGACAACTTCGGAGCTACGATACAAAACACCAGTTGGGAATTCATGTTAACAACTACAAATGTTAAAGGAAAAGTAATTCAGTGGACGAGTATTTTAAATTTGACAATTCCTAAAAATAAACTTGTCAGTTTTCCTAATATTGATCAAACGCCGTATGGACAAAAATCTAGCAACTTTATGGTTGGTCAACCTTTGGGTATAACTAAAGCTGATCAGCACTATATTGGTGTCGACCCTGCAACTGGATTTTATCAGGTTGCCGATAGTAGCGGCCTTCCTATTCCTGTAACAGACTATCCAAATTATCCAAAGGATTATTTTAATATAATTGTTAATACAAACGCGCAACTTTATGGAGGTTTTCAAAATACAATAAGCTACAAAGCGTTTCAATTGGATTTTCTTTTTCAGTTTATTAGAAGAAGGGGACCGAAACAATTATACTATAGTAATGGAAATTACCGTCCCCCTGGTACTTTTTCATGGGATGCCGCCAATCAACCAGTTACTCTAGTTAATCGCCATTGGCAAAAACCGGGAGATCAAGCAGAATTTGCTCGGTATAATTCTGATGAGACTTTGCTAGTTTATCCTCCTTTCACAGATATAGGATATTCTTTTGATGCTTCGTATATAAGGTTGAAGAATGTTTCGTTAAGTTGGCAAATTCCCAGTAGGTGGCGACACAAAGCACATCTGGAGAATGCTCAAGTATATTTTAGATCTCAAAATCTTATCACTATTACAAAATTCACCGGGCTGGACCCCGAAACCCAAAATATCACATCCTTACCACCGCTGACCGTTTGGACTATAGGCGTGAAATTGGAGTTATAATTAATCATATGTTATTATAGGTTGTTATTGTTATTAATTAAAACAACAAAATATGATAATGCACCCAATAAATAATTCGACAATAGGATACAATAAAAGGCTTTATTCAACCATGCTTTTAACTTCTATTTTCATTTCTTTTTCTTGTAAAAAGTCAGTAGAAATACCTCCACCGACAAATTCCATAGCTCAAAACGCTGTGTTTACTACTAACGCAACAGCTATAGCGGTACTTACTGGAATTTATAGCAGAATGTCCAGTTCCACTGATATGACCTTTACCGGTGGACAATCAATTACTTTTTTAACTAGCTTGTCTGGAGATGAGCTGACGCTTCTCCAGGGAGCAAATACTCCTCAAGTACAGTATTATAGTAATTCTCTTTCCGCGGTCGTTTCTCCTGTAGCTGGATCGGAACATTGGAGTTCCCTGTATAATTTTATTTACAAAGTCAATGCTGCAGTCGAAGGACTGACTAGTGAAAAAGCAACGGCACTAACTCCAACAATTAAAAATAAACTGTTAGGCGAGGCTCTTTTTTTAAGAGGATTCTTTTATTTTTATTTAGTTAACCTATATGGCGATGTCCCATTAGCATTGAGTACAGATCCCAAAATAAATTCAAATCTAGGCAGAACATCCAAGGAATTAGTTTATTACCAAATTATTAAAGACTTAACTGAAGCGAAAGAAAAATTAAGTTTAAACTACTTGGATCAAACACTATTAAACGAAACGAAAGAAAGAATAAGACCAAACAGCTGGACTGCAAGTTCTTTGCTGGCTAGGGTTTATCTTTACGTTGAAGATTGGGCTAATGCAGAAGATGCGGCGACATCAGTTATTGACAATAGTCGCTTATACGGGTTAGTTTCTTTGAATAACGTCTTTCTTAAAAATAGTCGAGAAGCTATATGGCAACTGCAGCCAACTAATGCATTTTTTAACACACAAGAGGCAATTACCTTTATTATTCCTTCTAGCGGACCTAACTCATCTATCCCGGTTTATTTGAGCAAAGATTTGTTAAATAGTTTCGAACTGAATGACCAAAGGAAGGTTTATGGCAACTGGATAGATACAACAATATACCAGTCTGCCTCGGGCATTCTTGATACAGTTGCCTTCCCGTTCAAGTATAAAGTAAGTTTGCCAGATAATAGTATAACATCAAATACTGGATCCACAAATATGACCGAGTACCTCATGGTATTTCGTTTGGCTGAACAGTATTTGATAAGGGCGGAAGCACGAGCTCAGCAAGGTAAATTTGACATGGCGAAAAGTGATTTGAATATCATACGTAACCGTGCAGGTCTGGATAACACTACTGTAAATGATAAATCTGCTTTACTGGCTGGAATCTTTAAAGAGCGCCAAACAGAATTATTTACCGAGTGGGGGAATCGTTGGTTCGATCTAAAAAGAACTAGAGGCGTAGATTCAGTTATGTCTATTATCACGCCGAAAAAAGCATACGGTGCTCCTTGGAAATCTTATCAACAATTGTATCCAATCCCATTAGGTGATCTGAATTTAATGCGAAACATGGTGCAAAACGAAGGGTATTGAATGTCATGAATAAACAGCAGTGTGTTCTACGATACTAAAGTAGAACCGGCCCACCGTATATAAATATCTTCTTAGAAAAATAAAATACGTTATTTTTTTAAGAAGATATTTTACCACAGTGTTATAATTACTTTTTATTGTTGTATAAACAGATGAAATGAAAGTGATTGTTTTTATTGCTGTTTGGGTGATGTCTTGCACCATTTCAGCATACGCGCAGAACAATTTCCAACTAATTACAAGTAGTTCGGAATCAAAGGATCCTTTCGATGTTAAAATGGATAAGTACGTTTGGAGTCATAATCATTTGATTTCCAATAAAAAAAGCAAACCTCTAATGAACTCAAGAGATATTGAAAATTTTATTTCAATTGGTGAGGATGAAGATTTGTCAATAAGTCCAGACGGAAAATACTTTGCATATAGTTTGAAATATGTTCATTATGGAAAAAGAACAAATCTAAAAAATAGTTTAGTGGTGCAAGATATTGAAGGAAGTTGGCATGAAGTAATTAAAGGTAATCCTAATTCCGGTTTTTTTTCTGCTGACAGTAAGCTCTTTGTGTTTCAGCAGAATGATTCGCTATTCTTTTTATCTGCTGGTAAACATGAATGTAAGGTAGTAAGCGATATCTCGCATTATGCACATAAGAACGGTGTATGGCTGGCATACATGACTCATAATAGCAATCTTATTATTAAATCGTTAATTAGCAGACAGGAAATAATGTTTAATCATGTTTTAGATTTTGAATTTGATAAAACCGGGGAGTGGATAATTTATCGGTTGAGAAATGAGTCAAAAGACTTGATGCTTTATAATATAGTTAGTGGAAAGGAACATAAATTTTTATATGTGGATGGTTATACAATGCATACTGGAGGGAGCTCTGTATTAGTATATGAAACTATTAAATCTGATAGTGGAACCCTGAGGATGTTGCAATATTTGAACTTAGCCGACAGTAAAAAATATACAATATGGTCGACTACCGATAGTACAAACGCTATTTACAGCTATAATCTTGATGGCGGTGGTAAACAAGCGGTTTTTATTGTAAATGTTACATCCGATACGTCAAAAAGTTCCATCTGGTACTGGAAAGAGGGAATGGATAAGGCGATATTGAAAGTAAACAGAAATACTGAGGGTGTAGAGCCCAATTGGGTCATCCAAAAAGCTAATTTTACTGATAATGGCCAATATATTTTATTCTTTGCCACAGAGCAACAGTTGAATTTCACTGCAGTAGATACTAACATAGTAATGTTGGATATTTGGAGTTACAAAGATAATGTTCTTCAATCGAGGCAACAGTACATAAATTCACAGCCTAAGATATACAGTGCCGTTATTAAGACTGATAGAAATCAAGCTATTAAAATCGTGAAAGGTTGTTTTGAAAGAATAAAGGAATTCGGATTTCCTAAAGGTGAATTTGTGTTAGTGTCAAAAAGTGGTAAAAAAGTTAGTCCCAATGAACCAAATTTTGGTGGCGACAGGTTTTGGGAAAAAGATTATAATAATGACAGTGTCTGGCTTGTCTCTCTCAAAGATGGCTCCAGGCGGTTAATAAAAGGCTCAGAAGGAAAACCGGATGGTTCTATTAGATTTTCTCCTGAAGGTAAATACCTCGTATACTTTGATGCAAAAAAGCAATGTAACTATTTCAGTATCGATCTTACCACAGGGAAAGTAAACAACATATCTGCCGGGGTGCCTAGTTTTCAATTAGGCTGGAAAAATTACTTTTCACGTGCCAAGAAAGCACCGGAATCTTATGTTGGTATAGCGGGCTGGATTCAAGGAGATAAAAGTGTGCTAGTTTATGATAACTACGATATTTGGCAATTGGATCTATCGGGTAAAACGAAAGCTTTAAATATAACTAATGGATACGGTCGTCGCAATAATATCCGATTTGCATTAATCGCTAATGGACAAGATGCACAATACAATTCCGAATGGAAAGGCCAACCTCTTTTTCCTCCAAACGCATCTTTGCTTCTTAATGCATTTGATATGAAAACTAAATATTGCGGTATTTACAAAAAAGAGTTGGGTGAAATTGGAAGTTTTGAACGATTGTGGAATGGTCCATATACATTAGAGAAAGTGCCCGCTACTACGTTGAATATTGAATACCTTCAAAGCAACGGCATAAATTTTATTAAGGCTGCTTATGCTGACATGTGGATTGTGAAGCGTCAAAATACTCTAGAAGCGCCAAATTATTTTTTAACAACAAATTTTAAGGAATATAAACCATTAACAGATATACAGCCACAAAAAGATTACAATTGGCTTTCCGCACAGCTGCACACTTTTAAAAATTTGGATGGTACTTTAAGCCAAGGTGTACTATATAAACCTGAGAATTTCGATCCTTCAAAAAAATATCCGGTTATTATAGTTTTTTACAGTCAATTTACAAGGGATATATTTAAATTTCCTGTTCCGGATTATAATTGGTCGCCAATAGCACCAGGCTTTTCTCCCATGTTACTTTTAAACAACGGCTATTTGATTTTTACACCAGATATATATACAACACCACTTAAATATGGGTCTTCTGCGTTAAATGTAATTGAGGGTGCTGCTATCTATTTAAAAAAGTTGTCCTATGTTGATAAGAAACATATTGGCGGTGCTGCTCACAGTTGGTCGGCAAAATTGGCTTCCTACGTGTTTACTCATTCTCATGAACTTTCGGCAATGGCTTTAAGTGAAGGTTTTGTGTATGCTGATCTTATTAATACTGCATTATCAATCAACTACGATGACGGAAGGAGTAATATGGAAATGGTCGAAGATGGTTTTGAATATGGCAATTTATGGGAACACAAATCGACGTGGCTAGATCAAACTACTGTTTTGAATGCAGATAAAATTGAAACTCCCTTGTTACTTTATTGTGGAAAGAAAAGCTCAAAAGACTATCAAGACCAAACAATACAATTTTTTTCATCCTTAAGAAGACTTGAGAAAAGAGTTTGGTGGCTACAATATGATAACGGAGATCATACATTATTTTCCAACGATGCTAAAGACTATACGATACGATATCTACAATTTTTTGATCATTACCTAAAAGAAGCGCCTGCGCCAAGATGGATGACAAATGGGCTTCCACATAAGCTTAAGGGTATCGAAAGTCGATTAGAATTAGATCCTATGGGAAGTTGTGCTTTAAGCAAGAGAAAAGATTGCTTGGTATGCAAGAAATGGAATATGAAATGTTTTAAACAAGCCAAAATGTTTGAAGAGCCGATTAATAAATGGCATCTCGAATAATATAGAATTGAATCTGGCCGATAAGATCGCTGCATTATTCAATTCGGTAACATACATTGTAAGTCAAACTATACGGGGCCTACTTGTACATCAAAAGTAATGTTCAATGTGTGGTAGATCTACAATGCATTATCTAACTGTCAATTTCCCGAAACTTGCCCATAAACAGGTAGGCGAGTTAGGCGATAATTTTAGTTTATTTGAATCAAGTATGGAAATTAAGATTCATAAAAACGTAAATTTATTTATTCTTAAATGCGAAACGACTGTTATGTAGTGAAGATGAACGCGGTGCTAGGGGAAAATAACAGGCTTAAATGTATTTAAGGGTAGCCTAACACTCGAAATAATTCCACCAAGAAGTGCTGGAAAACAAGTTAGGCCGGTTGACAACAAAGGGGTACAGTAACAGACAAACATCTAAGTGTTCATCCCGCTTTCAGATATTTGGTGTTCTCTGATCAGTACCCGGTATAAACATTTCTAAAGATGTTGTGTGCTTATGATGCATGGAAGAATTATTTAAAATTGAGCGACCATTGGGTTTTGTCAATGCTATTACCGCTTACGCCGGAAATGATAGTCTAAAATCATAAGCGCCTATTAACGTAGACAAAGTCCAATTGATTTGAGATAATTTTATAAAAGTTGTCGATTTTCAATATTTGTAAGAGTTAAAGTCCGATTTAGAAAAGAGCCTCCCTTTCGTTATATTGAAAATAGCGCCCTTTGGGTAAATAATTCTTGGATAACGCCGTAAACAAGTTTAGGTATTGTGGCTGGAGAGAAAGGCTGCGAAGTAATCGCAGCCTTCCTTCTAAGCTAAACTCTAGTAATCCCATTTATTTATTGGGGATTTATACTAAGGTTTAATCTGTGGTTAATGTAGTTTTTGTTGTACAACTTGTTATACCAGAACAATTATTCTGTGCACTCAATTGAGTAGTATAACAAACCACATCGCCTGTACCGCCAGCATTAGTTTGCCCTGTATATAAAGCACAAGAAGAAGGGCTTGTAGGGCAAGATCCATTGCTTAATGTTGCAATAGTGCAAAATTTAGTAGTACGTTTTGCATTGAATGCCATGGCTCCTCCGGCTACGGCTAACACTAGCAGAGATAAAAGCATGATTTTTACTCTTTTCATAACATAATGCTTTTTACATCAAAAAGCTAAAGCTTAATTTAAAATGTGCCTACTCTTTTGTAGTGGTTTTCGGCTTGGCCACTTATTCGCACGAATAAACTTAAGCAAGCGTTGCAACGCTGGGTTGTTACTCATCAATAGTTGAAGTCGCCAGCATTTAGGTTGTTGTAATCCGATTGAGAAGATGAATACTTTCCGTATGGAAATATTTTCCTTAAAGGTTTATAAGCTTGGTATTTTATTAACAATTGGGGTATTACTCACTCTGTTCTGCAATCTTCTTTAGTTGACCGCTGTAGATTTTTCCTACATATGTGTTATGTAGTGTTTTGTTCTTTTTGAATACAGCTATAAAAGGCACATTTGTTATTTCAAAATAATCTGCTATGGTATTTGCGGTGTCCATTGCTGCTATTATATTAGGATATCGTTCCAGTTGATAGTCTTTACAATAGGGTTTAAACGAATTCAAAGGGAAATTTGTAATGAAATAAAATTGTATATTTTTCAAGTTCTCAAGATCTTCAATTATCTCTTTCGTTTGTGCTTTACAATAAGGGCAAAAAGGACTCAAATAAAAAAAAACAATTGATTTGTTAGATGGCAAATCTGCATTACTTAGTAAAGTAATACTATCGGTGAGCAGCAGCTTAAAAGGAGGCAAGGGTTTCCCCTTTAAGCTGGTGTTTTGAGGTTCGGATCCAAAACAACCCACCAAGGAAGCAATTATAAATGATAAAGTAAGTGTTTTCATATTTATTTTGTTTGTATGTCAGACAATGGTTAAAGGGGCGTTTTTTATCGCCTGTAGAATGATTTGTGTTTAAGAAAAAGAGCATGCCTTAAAGAAACATGAGCAATTTATCACTGCGTTGCGACCGTTCAATTATTATTTCTTTTAGTTTTTTTACTCATTAGTAAGTTGTGATACTATCAATTCCTTTGTATACCTGATTTTTTATTTTCAGTTTATTCATGTCTGTTAATTTTAAGGCTTTCATCAACTGGATCAACCAGTCTACTAATAAGAGAACAAATATTGTGGAAAGTAATATTGGAAATGACTGAAAACGTAATGCAATTGAGGCAGAACAAACGGAGAAGACTGCATTTAATAACCAAAAAATGCCACCGACAAATATTATTTTTGAGAATAAAAGGTTGTACTTCCAGCCTTTTAGCATAATATAGTATAATAGTCCAAACAACATCAGTAAGCTGATAATGCCGGAAAGAACAGAATAGAAATCTAATATTGAGATTTTGTTTTCGCCTGTATTAGTAGTTACTATCCGGTTTTTATAGCCAAACCACTTTTGCGTTCGCTCCGTCACTGTGTCAGTTTGAGAGTTATAAAAGGCCAGAAATTCAATCGGTAGGGCAAAAAACTTTTTGGAGTTGGGCCAAATAAAATAGCGCATGTAATATAAAGGGTATGTTTGGACAATGTATTTTCCATAATCCCTATAAAAAGGTGCCATAGTAGCCCATAATTTCAGTTTGTTTTGATCAGTTGTTTTTACATTTTTGAATAAACTATCTTGATATCTTCTTAACGGCAAACCTTTTGTCCACATATAAAACGTATTTGCCTGGTTTTCCTCTACATAGTAGAAAGGGTCGTTTCGAGTTTTGTAAAAGAACTTACGTACCATATTATCTAGAGCCTCAAATTTTTTAGGTACAGGTTGACGATCTTTCTTATCAACGTACCTGTAGGCATATAAGGCGTTATTGGCCAGTTGCCAGCCGCTAAATGGCGTGAATTGTTTGTAGCCGCTTAGCTTTTTATATTTATAGATATTAAAGAATATAAAAGAACTACATAGTGCCCCTGTTATCATTAATCCATATATTTTTTTGCTTAAAGGCATTCCTGACAACCAGAAGGCGGCGATGGAAATTATTGGATATATTAAGGCGTTATATCGAACTGTAAAGGATATTAGCAATACTATGGCATGCCATAGTAATATCTGATTTGAGGGGCGATAAATTATCCATATAAGTAATCCAAACCAAAAACAGCTCAATGCCAAGAATAAGCCGTCACTACTTACGAGGTTACTTAAATGAAGAAACAAAGGATTAAATACCATAAAAATAAGTAGTAAATATTGTGTTATGTTGCCCAGTTTAGTAAAATAGAAAATAGTAAATAACAAATAAAGCATACTCGATTGAATAAGTAGGTATTGTCCAGCCGTCAATGCTAAATCTGTTCTGTTAAATACACTAAATAGTCGTAGAAATTTAGAATAACCTATGGGGTGGGTGCTGATATCTAAATTCTCATGTGCCGCATTAATGTATACAAAGGAGTCATGGTGAATGTAGTTTGCAAAAGGATATAGGTATTTAAATACGGTAAATTGCAGAACAATTGCCGAAGCTGCAAGCAATATTTTCAACCTGTTTTGACGATCATACAATAAATATTGCTTGAATGATCGCTTGATATTTATGTTAGACATTTTTAATTAAGTTTAATTTATTAAATGCATTATAAATGGCAATTATTTGAGGTTGAAAAATTTCGATATTGTAGTGGCGTTGTTTGTTTTATTTTAATGAATTGTCTATGAAAATGCGCTGTGGTATTGTAACCACTTTCGAAAGCAATATCTCTTACTGACTTGTTACTTTTAATTAACTGATCACAAGCATAATTTATACGTACTTCATTTAGGAAAAATGTATAGGTTTTTTGCGTGTACTGTTTGAAGTAACGGCAAAAGGTAGATGTACTCATGCATGCGATGGAAGCCACATTCAATAGTGTAACGGGTTCTTTGAACATACTAAAAGTAAATTGAACGACTCTTTCTATGCTGTTTTTGTTAATGTAAGATTTATTGTCGAACATATGTGTAGATAGCAGGATATACTCGTTGGCAGTAGCCATTATTTGTAAACATTGTAATAGAAGAATAATGCGATTAATCTCCGATGAAGTTTCCAGCATTTTTAATAATGGATTTAAGCGAGATGAACTATTCCCAATAAACTTTAAGCCATAACAAGCTATGTTAAATAGTTTTTTAATTTGACTGCATTCTGGGATACTTGTAAACTGTTGACTAAAAAAGTCATTATCAAAATGAACCACTACTCCAGTAAGTTGCTGTTTGCTTTTTTTTTGAAAATAATGGGGCATATTGGTACCTAAAAAAAATATATCGCCTTGTGCGAATGTTTCTACATAATTTCCTATGAATGCCAGGCCTGCCCCTTTTGTAAATAATATGATTTCATACCCCGTATGAGGGTTCCGGCTGCCTTCAAAATATGTGCCTCCGCATGTTTGCACAACCAACGATTGGCCATGCGGTAATTCCGATTGCTGAACAAATGACTTCATTTTATTTATTATTATTTCTCCAATTGAGGCTTAAATGTGGATTTAGTTTTAGGTATTAGGTGGAGCGTTTGTTTTTTCTCATGATACTCTTGCTCCGTATTAATCGACCATATATTTCCTTTGCTGCTAACGCCTTCATAAATATTATCCACCGCCACCATCGCCGTCAACATACTATGATCACTATTGTTATACTTATGCATCCCATTACGACCAATTAGAAACAGGTTCTCAAACTGGTCAGTGTATTCCCTGACTTTATCAAATCGATCATAAGTGCCAAAATAAGCCGGATATGTTTTCTCCATCCGTTGCACCGTACTATCCAGTACATCTTCAACTTTAGCAAGGCCCATTTTCTCCAATTCTGCAATGGCGGTTCGTTCAATTTCTTCGTTAGTTAGGCTCCAGAACGCATCGCCTTCATTGCAGAAGTATTCCATGCCCAGCCAAACAGTATTAGGGTCTTTAACCATATAGGGGCTCCAGTTGTTGAAGATCTGAAGACGGCCTACTTTTACATCCTTTTCCTGTATATATATCCATGTGTCGGGTAGTATCTTATTATTGTCGGGCGGCGTTAATTTTTTCAACAGCACACCTATGGTAATAAAATCACGATACTGTAAACCTGCTGCAATTTCTTTTACATCGTTGGGAACCTGTCCATTCATGCCGGCTATAAGTTCCTGTACAGGCATGGTGCTGAAAAAGTAATCGCCTGTATATTCTGTTTGTTTACCGGTTTCTTTATTTTCGGTAATAACCCCTGTTACCTGGTTGCCAGTTGTCACTGTTCCTTTAACATATTCATTCATAATGATGGTTCCACCCATTTCCTGTACCTGGCGCGCTACTTCTTCCCATAACTGGCCCGGACCTAATGCGGGATAAAGAAATTGTTCTATCAAACTGGTTTCGGTGTCCTTTTGCGAAATATCAGTTGTCTTCTTTTTCTTTACCATCGTTTGCGCGGCATGTTGTATGGCCTTACTGATAGATACACCCTTGATACGTTGTGCGCCCCATTCGGCAGAGATCTCATTACAGGGTACACCCCAAACTTTCTCTGTATAATCTTTGAAGAATAATAAATATAGCTTAACACCAAAGCGGTTTATTAAAAAGTCTTTCAGGCTTTTTTCCGGTTTGCGGGGGAATAGTTGTGCCTTTATGTAGGATACTAGAATACTAGTCGTTCTGATAGGTCCTAACTTGCGTAATGTATCTATTGATAGTTGAATAGGGTAGGTAAAGAACTTGCGTAAGAAATAAATGCGTGACAGGCGTTTACGTATTAACATCATCTTACTCTCATCTTCGGGGGCAACCCGTGAATGGGTTTCTTCCTGTTTGATAGTACGCTGATTTCTCTGATAAGTAATAGTACTATAAGTATCGGCAGTGGGTTGAACGGGCATGATATTCAACCACCAGTTCATTACCCGGTCGCTTTTTGAGAAAAAGCGGTGGCCGCCGATATCCATTCTATTTCCTTTATAATTGATCGTTTTAGAAATGCCACCTATGTCACCCGATTTTTCAAGTATGATCGGTTTTGTATCCGTTCTTTTTAACAATTCGTACGCTGCAGTTAAACCAGCAGGCCCGGCGCCTATTATGATTGCTTTTTTACTCATTTCCTTACATTTCAAAATTTACTTAAGATCATTTTCCAGAAGAACAGGATGCGGTACGGATGGCCGCTCATGGTGAGCCGTATACCACATCTTCAATGTCAAAATCCTTTACCAACAGTGTATTGCCGGTTGCCTGGGCAATGCCCGTATGGTTAGCCGCATCCTTTCCCTGGTTTACATCTTGAATTATAGTAATAGAGGTCAGTTGCTTTGCTTAGATCGTCGTAATTGTTTTTCTAACCGTACCCCAGCAAATGCCAGCAGTATAAATACACTATTAAAGATCAGGTGATCTCGCCACGAGAGTAACGATATTATACCGCCACAACTACAGGGTAATTCCTTTGCAAATAGCATAATAGCGCCTATGTATATAGTAAATGCGATCATTAAAAATAAAGAGGCATATAATCCCTTTAACCGCCACCGGGGTATTATAAGCGTTGCACACACAATGAACTCTGCTAAGGGTAATGCCCAGGCAATAAACGGGGCAATTGGTTTTAGTATAGGTGATTCGGCTATCTGCTCTTTAAATACTGCGTAGTCCATCAGCTTGCTTATTCCTGTATACAAAAACAGGATCATGAACAGCATAGAGATTATTTCAACAATAGTCGTTTTGGATAGCCATGAAAACGAGAAGATTCTTGCAAATACATTTCGGTTTTGAACTACAGGCCCTTCCATATTTGATAATGTTTAATAGTTGTGTTAACTGCTCCGGATAAAAGCGGTGAAAGATGAGCGACATCCTCCGCCTTGCGGATACAATTCAGGAAAAAGCATTCATTGACCCTCGTTACTATTCATAGAACTGCCTCACCAGCTTTTAGTTCCGGATACCCCACCCAGCCTCCCCTAAAAGGGAGGTGAGGAAAACTTTAGTATTAGTATGTTCTTAAATGGTGTAGGGGTGTAGTATGAATGTAGGTTGGTATAGCTTGTTCGCCTTTGCCTAGAATTCGTCGGGCGAGGCCGGCGATGCTGCAGTTCGACAACCACGGCGTACCGGCGGAAACCTTATCCTTTGTTGAGGATAATATCGGTTTGTACTTTATGGTCCTGTACAATTAGTTTACAATACCAGCGAATCATTCATTCTTGATGCAAGTTACAATCACTTCTTTCGCATTTTTGCTCCATTGTTTTGCTTATTTGTAAGAATGTTTATCATTCTTGCTACATATACTTGTTCAACCACTCGGTGGGGGTTATCCCAAACTCCTTTTTAAACGCCCGGCAAAACGAACCCTGGCTGCTATAAAAGCATTTGGCTGCTATTTGCTTCTTGGTCATACCCGACTCAAGATATTTCTTGGCAACCTCTAACCGCTGCCGCACCTGGTATTCTTTTATACCGGTGCCATGTACTTCTTTAAATGCTTTTTCTACCGAGCTCCTGTTCGGCATACTTACATTTTCAAGTAATGCAGCAGCTGTCTTATACTGAAAGGGATTGCTGTCAATATGCTCCTTTATACACTTAACGGCATCGAGCACGTACTTTGAAGAAGACCTTACACTGTTGATCATGTGGACAAGGTTTTACTTACTAAAAAAATATTTAGCCAGTAAGGTTTATCATCGTGTAACTGCGTAGCTATTCTGTTCTTCCTGCCTTAACCTGGGCCAGCTTTTCCTTTAGTTCAGCCAGCACCTTGGCGCCGGCCCCTTTTAATTGCTTTAAGTTGTCCCAGTCGGCCGACATTTGTAAAAGTTGACCTATGGTGGTTATTTTATTATACTGTAGAATATTTAATGCGCGGGTTGATAGTTGGAACTGCTTTATGCTGGTGTGGTATAACTGCTCATCGGCCTCCAGCGTATGGATATGCTCCCATAACCAGCTGGCAATAAGTTTGCACTGCTTTAAATCAAAGTGTTGTAGTGTGTGTTGCAAATGGGCTATTTCATGGTCGTACCTGTTCATATACTATCATGTAAACAGAAAAAAGCATGACTGTAATTTACTGCCATGCTTTATACCATTTTGTACCATTGTTGTACCTTTTTGCAACTTTATGGGGCTATGATCTCATCCAGTCGGTTGGCGTCATGTTAAACTCTTTTTTAAACGCCCGGCAAAAAGCGCTTTGCGAACTGTAAAAACATTTATTCGCCACCCGTTTTATGGGCATGCCCTCCAGTAATAACAGTTTGGAAGTACCCAGCCGTTGTTTTAACTGGTACTCTTTTATTCTGTAACCATATTCCTGTTTAAAGGCATGTTCCAATATTCTTCGGTTAATTGTACTGGTCCTATCTAACAAGTCGCTGCATGTTTTGTATTTTAACGGGGATCTCTCCAGTTGCTGTTTTATGTTTGCTACAGCACTGCGCACGTAAAAAGAATATGGATGGTTGTTGCGCATTCCACGTATTATTGTTTGTGCGGGTCTTAAATAAGTAAAGGAGGCTGAACATCACCCGGGTAAATATCGTTTGCAGTATATGGTAAGCAATAGGATAGGAGTGCAATAATCCTGTATAGGGTATTGCATACGTGCAAAATATAATTATCCGCTACAACTCTTCCGGGCACAAATTGCCGGAGCCTTTAACCATGGGCCTGTGACCTTTTAAGCGCAATTTAGATGGAGCCTTTATACCTTTTTGCTCTATTACATCATCTTTTGCCTTTTTTACGTCATAGATGGACCGCGTATGTTGGGCGGAAGGGAAAAAACGCATAAAATAAAATGCGCTTACTGTGCTAGTAAGAACCTTGTATATATATGTTTAAAATCAATGCATGCCGTTAATTCGATTAATAAATAGCTTTGTATATAAATGATGCTGCTATGGAGGCTTACCCCCAAAATAATGGCCGGCATAAAAAACGACCCAACTATTTACATGCTGTTGTAGAAGCAAAAGGCTACATCATAAAAGCCTACGAAAAAAGAATACGTAAGCTCGATAAATACCTGAAAGACGGCATTATAGATGAACAACAATACCTGCAACTGCGTACCGAATTTGCCCGCAAAGCCGATACCCTGCTTCGCTGCGAAATAAGAAGCCAGGAAGATTATTCGCATATCAGGTTAATGGCCGTGTTTGATACGGCGGAGGCGCATGAATTCAAACTATGATGGTGAGTAATGAGTGTTAGTTGGTTAGTGGGTGGCAGGCTATAAGCAGTAAGCTATAAGCTGTAAGCAAAGACAGAATACAGCTGCAAGCCCCAAGCCGCAAGCAAATACAGCCTAAAGCTCAAAGCTAAAAGCCTAAAGCGAATACAAATACAGCTAAAAGCAAAGAACTAAAAACTTAAAACTAAAAACTAAGAACTACATCTATAAAAAATTAATGTCCAAATCACACATAATCCCCTTTAATTCTATAAATTGAACTTCTATTAAAAAACGATGCTATGCCAGGGGATTCGCTCAATGTTAACAGCAAAGCTGTTATCCAAAACACATATGACGCTATTGTAGTAGGTTCAGGTATCAGCGGTGGCTGGGCTGCCAAAGAACTTACCCAAAAAGGCCTGAAGGTGCTTATGCTCGAACGCGGCCGAAACATAGAACACATTAAAGACTACAAAACTGCCAACAACAACCCGTGGGATTTTACACACCGCGGTAAACAAACCCAACAAATAAAACACGACCTGCCGGTGGCTACCCGCGACTGGGCAGGCGGTACCATCGTTCATGAAGAGAACGCCGCCTACTGGGCTAATGAAAAAGACTGCCCCTACGTTGAAAAAAAGCCCTTTACCTGGTGGCGCGCTTACCAGGTGGGTGGCCGCTCATTATTATGGGGTCGGCAAAGTTATCGCCTCAGCGATTTTGATTTTGAGGCCAATGCCAAAGACGGCTATGGGGTCGACTGGCCCATTCGTTATAAAGACCTGGTGCCCTGGTACGATCATGTGGAACGTTTTGCCGGCATCAGCGGTAGTAAAGAAGGCCTGCCCCAATTGCCCGACGGCCAATTTCTTCCACCCATGGACCTTAACTGTGTGGAGAAGGATGTAGCAGCCCGCATAAAAGAACACTATAAAAATCAACGCCATTTATTTATAGGCCGGGTGGCCAATTTAACGGCGCCCATTGAGGGCCGTACGCAGTGCCAGTTCAGGAACCGGTGCTGGGAAGGCTGCCCCTTTGGTGGTTATTTTAGTACCCAGTCGAGCACCTTACCAGCCGCAGTAAAAACCGGTAACTTAACGGTAAGGCCCTGGTCGATAGTTACCAAACTCATATACGACAAAGACGCCAAACGGGCCAAAGGGGTGGAGGTGCTGGATGCCGAAACCAATAAAACATATGAGTTTTACGCAAAGATCGTTTTTGTATGTGCCTCAGCGTTAAACTCAACCTGGGTGCTGATGAACTCTGCTACTGATATTTGGCCGGGTGGGCTTGGTAGCAGCAGTGGTGAACTGGGCCACAATGTAATGGACCATCACTACATGCTGGGTGCAAAAGGATTGGTAGAAGGGTATGAGGATAAATACTACTATGGCCGCCGCGCCAATGGTTTTTATATTCCACGTTTTGCCAATTTGTTTGGCGATAAACGCGATTTTCTGCGGGGCTATGGTTACCAGGGCGGCGCCAGTCGCGATAACTGGTCGCGCGATGTGGCCGAAATGGGCGTGGGCGCCGAACTGAAAGAAGCGCTTACCGAACCGGGCGCCTGGCATATTGGCGCCACCGGTTTTGGCGAAGTGTTGCCTTATCACGATAATAAGATCACCCTCGATACCTCGGTTAAAGATAAATGGGGACTGCCCGTGCTGGCTATGGATGCCGAATTAAAGGAGAACGAGTGGAAGATGCGCAAAGATATTCTTAAAGAACTGGTGGCCATGTTTGAAGCGGCCGGCGTAAAAGATATTACCACCTGGAATGCCGATAATTATGCCATAGGGCAGGGCATACATGAAATGGGTACGGCCCGCATGGGCCGCGATGCCAAAACATCGGTGCTTAACGGGCATAACCAGGTATGGGATGCACCCAACGTATTTGTTACCGATGGCGCCTGTATGACATCATCGGCCTGCCAAAACCCTTCGCTTACGTATATGGCGCTTACGGCAAGAGCGGCGGATTTTGCGGTGAGTGAGTTGAAGAAGCAGAATTTATAGTTGCCATAGACCTGTAAGGTCCATCATAGAGGCTTGCCTTATGGTTAGCTAGCATTGGACCTGACAGGTCGTGCTATAATTCGACCTGTCAGGACCGCATAGACCATCTGATTGTGCAAACTCAAATGGCGGACCTTACAGGTCTTCTCTTTTCTGTTTTCTCCACTCTGTAGGTGTTAACCCAAACTCATTTTTGAACAGCGTTGTAAAATGCGTTACATGGCTGTAACCAATATCGTAGGTGATATCGGTTACCGACATTTCGGTGGTCAATAATAATTGCTGCGCTTTTTGTAATCGCAACTGTTGTAAATAGGTATGTATGCTTTGCCCGTACAACTCCTTGAACCCTTCCTTCAGCTTTGCTTCATTAATGCCCGTTTGCCGGGCTAATAGTGGAATGGTAATGTGTTTATCGAAGTTTTCGGCAAGTATCGTTTGGGCCCGTTGGATATATTGTATATCCTGATTACTTAAAGGCATAAAATAAGGTTTAAAAATGCGCTGGTTGCGTTTGTTAATGAACATACGCGCATTAACAAACGAAGTTAATTAATCAATCAATTATGTATGTGCCTTTTCTGGCTCAGAAGTATTAGAGTGGATTACAACCGTGGATTTTAACGCTTATATAATTTACACAAGTTTTTTTATTTGTTGTTGCCAGCTGTCAGAAAACCGCTCGTGTTTTTCGCGCGAATACAGGTAAACATGTACGCCCGGCCAGTTATAACGGTTGCTTACTGCGAAACCTAAGTGGTTAGCCAGATTAATAAAATGTTTTTCCCGCTCATGCAATACCCACGCTATTCTGTTTGCCTGCGGGTAACTGAAGAAATACTGCAGGCTGCAGCTTACCGCATTCATAAGCGTTTTACGACTGTTTATAAGGGTTGGTGATGTTATTATGTTGATCATATGGTCGCCTCGTTCAAGCATATAAAAACCTGTTTCATATTCTGCCAGTTGTTTTTCGCCATCGCATATTTCAAGCAATAAACCAGGTGTATTGTTTATTAGTACAATAAGCGGTTGCGCAAAATCGCACATCAGCATGGTGGCATAGGTTTCCTGCAAATGTTTTTCGGGCAGGCGAAACGGTTGTGATGTTGAACGGGCCATTTCACAGCTCATCCATTTGCTTATAAAACGCCAGTCGCCGGGTAACTGTAATGGCCGCAATGCTATCGTTAACTTTCCATGGTTAAGGCTTTGCTCATGTACCACCCCGGTTTTGTTGTTGGGCATAAGCGACGCATACAAAGGCGTATTCATGTTGTTCATGGCACAATCATTAGGTTTAATAATTAATAGTACGTACCGTTTAGCTAAAAAAATCGCTTCGATAAAGGGAATAAAATCCCGGCGACCCTGTAGGGCGCTTGCCGGAATGAAGTAGTTTTAAATGAGAACCGCCATTGCACGCGGTAGGGCAATATAAAGAACCTGAGCTTCTTTTGTTTATGAAATCGGAAGAAAATATTTACAGCTGTTAAATTCTTATTGCCTGTTTCGATTTGGCAAACCGTATTGCCGGTATTTTTAATACCTTGGTTTCCTTATTATTAAACCCCATGTGTTCATTCAATTACAGGCATCTCGTATTTTTTGTACTGGCCGGTTTGCAGGCATGTAGTAATAAGAAAGGTGAAGATAGCATTGCCGGTTTTTATATTACCCCACAGGAATTTGCAGTTAGTGAACCTGCGCTTAATGAGGCATCGGGTATTGCCGATAGTAAAGCAAACCCCGGCTATTTATGGGTTGAACAGGATAGCGGCAACCCGCCCAGTATTCACCTGTTACAACACAATGGTACCTGGTTAAAGTCAATTCACCTGGCCAATGTGGTTAACCGCGATTGGGAAGATCTTGTTTTGGCTGCCGGACCGAAGCCCGGTGTGCAATACCTTTATATTGCAGAAACCGGCGATAATTTACTGGTGCATACTGATTATGCCATTTACAGGCTGGAAGAACCAACAGCGGCCGCCGATACCGTTAAACAGGTTGATAAGATCGCGTTTTTTTATCCTGATGGAAGTCATAATGCCGAAGCCATACTGGTTGATGGCGATACAAAAGATATTTATATCATTACCAAGGTAGACAGGCGATCGAAAGTATTTAAGCTTACGTACCCGTATAGTACTACCGTAGCCAATAAGGCGGAAGAAGTGGGTGTTCTTACCTATAATTTAGCCGTTAGTGCAGCCATATCGCCATCGGGTAAAGAGATTGTTGTGAAAACATACGATGCTATTTATAGTTACCCGCGCAAAACCAGCGAAACCATTATGCAAACGCTGGCGAAAGAACCGGTAAGCCTGCCTTATACACAGGAACCGCAAGGTGAGGCCATTGTGTTCTCAAATAATGATTCGGGTTATTATACCCTCAGTGAGAAAGCCCTGGCCTCATCGGTAAAGTTGTACTTCTATAAAAGGAAATAAAAAAAGAGGCTTTCAAATGAAAGCCTCTCTTAAAAGTATAGAGATTATATTCTAGTCGTATTTTCTTCCTTTGCTGTACAACACTTCTCTGTACGAGAGCGACAGGGTGAATTGAACATAATTTTCGCGCACCAGGTTGGCGCTAATGGTTCCGCGGCGGCCGCCTTCAACTGCAAGGTTGTATGCGAAAGCACGGCTTAAATAACCACCAAAACCAATGGTGGCGCCTACTTCATTTATCTCCTGCCCCTTTACCTGCAAATAAGATTTACCGGTAAACAAACCTGCCTGGAAGTAATTCTTTTCGGCAGTAAAACCATAGCGTTGTACTTGGTTGCTGAGTTGGAAACCGGCAGAAATGCGTTCGTTATCCCTCATGGTCCAGGTGGTACCGCCGGGGTTCAACTTGTTCCAGTTACCATAGCTATAGTCAACGGTGAACGTGGCGCGGCCTTTATTCACCAGCGCAATACCGGCATCATACTGCCAGGGCAGGGTAAAGGTACCGTCGGCCAGCACTTTATCTTTTTCAACGTAAGAATTACCTTCTGTTACAGTAAGCGTTTTTTCGGAAGTGAGGTCGTTTTTAGTGGTTACTTTACCGCCTACTGAAAAACGCCAGTTCTTATTGATCTTGGCGCCGTAAATGGCACCACCTTCAAACCTGAAACCGGTATAATAACTGGTGATCTGTGAAACCACTGGTGTATTAAGGGCATTGAGCGTTTCGGTTTGGTTAATTGAACCGAAGATCAAATTTGAGCGTACGCCCAGCGCCAGGTGTTTGCCTATGGCAAAGGCGTTGTTCCAGAACAAATTGTGCAAACCGCCATTACCGTCGTACTGACCGGTATAGGTGCTGCTTGAACCTTCGATGCTTTTTTGCGCCGTGAACGAATAGTTCACATAGCTGAAGGGTTTAAAACCTACGCTGCTGGCCCAATGGTTCGATAATTTGCTTGAAATGGAAATGCGTTTTATTGTTACGTCTTTGGTAGAGCTGTTATCGCTGGTGATATTATTGCCTTTGAACGATACCGTTTTACCTACCAGTGCCAGGTCAACCTGGGCAACGCTTCTTTCTAACCCCATAAGTGAGGCCGGGTTTTTATTGATAAGAAAGCCCGGGGTAGACAATATTGATATAGATGTATTGGCCATACCGCTGCTGCGGTCTGGCTGCAGTTCCTGAATTTCGCCCACGCCATATACAGAATATGGTGAACTCATATTCTGTGCATTGGCCTTACTCAAAAGCACCACAAACAGCCCAATCAGTACAATTAGTTTTCTCATTATATAGTGGTTATTCGATTGTCAAAAGGTTTAAGATCAGTTTGGTTTGGTAGAACTCGTTCTGTCTGCTGCCAATTACAGCGCGGTTGATCTGTTTGGCTGCCCCCATTTCTGCCTCCATAATAAATAACCCGTTTTCGGCTGTGCCCGGGGTATTGAGCAATGCGTTTATATAGGAAGTGATATTGAACGAATAGTTGGTGTTAACGCCATACACATCATCGATCACAGGGGCACGTTGTTGAACGCCCTGGCCGGTAGTATCTAAGATGGTACCAGTAGCCTCATTCGAAGCATCGGTTGTTTGCAGGAACAGTGGGTTGGGCAGTTTGTTGCCATAATAATTATAGGAGCCTCTTACCGGTTTTAATATCAGCCGGGCATCCATAAGCCGCACCACATCATTTATTTTAAGTACCTCACGTAAGGTTGGGAATAATGCTTTCAGGTATACGCCGGTACCTGTTTGGGTAATGGCGAATGGATTGGTAGCAGTTGCAAAGAATTCCCGTTGCTCGGGGCTCGATTTCTGTAAAGTTGTACCCGTTCTGTCGGTAATAATGCGATTGAACTGGTAATTGGTACGGGTAAGTGCAAATTGAATTACCTTATCCTGTTTAACAGGAAGGGTAAGGTGATAGTGTAACCGTACTATTATGCTGCTATCGGTCATGTTAAAGCCATACACTGCACCACTGTTGGTATTGGTAGGCTTTATAGCAAGGCCTTTAAAATATTCGAGGAACAGGTTAGCGCTGGTGAACTGGTTGGCCTTGGTTTGTATTTTGGTATAGAAGTCCTGTCCCAGAGCCTGGGGCAGTCGTAACACAATAGAATCTTTTGACGAAGGTCTGAGTATTTTTGAACCGGTAACCAGGGGAACCGTTTTTACCGGAACATCAGATGTATTGTAGGCGTCTATGTGGTTTTCTTCGGGGGTAGGCTGTTGGTTCAATTCATACACCGAGATGTCGAAGGGCTGGGTGGTATCTCCGTAGTAGTAACCATTGCCCCGCATATAAAGTACAATTGAATCGTATACGGCGGTTTTGGGCAGCAGGGTAGCTGCATCTTCACTGAGAGTAGGTAAGCCAATTTGGAAAAAAGTGCTGGCATTTGTTTTCCCTGTATAAGTGTCGTGATAATTGCCTATAAGGGCCAATCCCTTGTTCGCTGTTACAAATGAGTCTTTTACATAGCTGGATAGTAACACCCCAATTGTATCAACCGTTATAATGCGGGTATGGCTTTCGGCCAGGTCACTGCCCACCTGGATCTCTTTTTTGTAGCACGAAGACAAAAGACAGGCAAAAACTAAGCAGTAAGTAAAAATGAAAGGTACCCTTTTGTTTATCTGCATATTATGTTTAGTGAGTGATTGTTAATGCTAATCAAGGACGGTTTTGGTTAATTATGGCAATCCCGGCTTTTTCAAGCGGGTGTAAAGTAATGGAATATCAGGTTTATAAGTTTCGGCTGTTGGTAATATTGTTTTCATTTTAACACCTCTTTGTGTTCGCATACCCACTTTCTGCCATAGCTTGTGCGCGCGAAAGCGGCACCCATTGCGACCAAACACGTAATTTATACGCGGGGCAGCACCAAAATTTGTTATTATATATTATTGCCACCGAATAATCGACTAAGCTTTTATTTTTGCCGGTGGAAACTAAATTTCAAATGTGCAGCCGAAATTGTGCAAATTTGCAAATTTATAATAAGCCGGGTAATATTCCCGGCTAAATTGCGCCAAGTTTCGGCGGCAAGCCGGTACCAGCGGGTGCAAAAGTGCGTTGTGGAAAATGATATGGGATGGGGAATATGTTAAGACTTGGTTAATGTTGTGGTTTACAGTATTTAACATGTTGGTTGTTTCTGTAAGCTTGCAGCTTTTTAACCCGAAAAGTTGTTTATTAAGCAAGATTTGGTAGGGCTGTAAGGCAAAAAATAAGCCTTCTGGTCTCAAAAGATGATAAACTCATGTTGGTCGACTCATTAACCTTATCTATCTATTTTATAAAGTTGTTTGGAATTCACGGAAATATTTTTACCTGCCGATATATTAAAAAATTAAAAACGGGCATGTGAAAATGCCTGCCAAGACCGGGATCAACGGCGTTCCTGGTCGCTGGTATTGTTTTAAAAATAAAACAGCAAAAAAAACAAAATGAAGAATGTTCTAGTTTACTCCCTGGCCCTTGTGATTGCTACCGCACCACTTCTCATTATTCCTGCTTGTAGTAAGAGTTCCGACAGCTCAAGCGACCTGGTGGGTAACTGGGTATATTTTGGCGATTTTGATGGTAACGCCCGTAGTGAGGCAGTTGCCTTTACTATTAAGGATACTGTGTTTGTAGGTACCGGTTTGACCTCTTCTAAACGTTTGGCCGATTTTTGGAAATATTCAAATAGTGACAAATTCTGGACACAGATTGCCGACTTTGGTGGTGGTGTACGCAGCCAGGCAGTTGCCTTCAGCGTTAACAACAAAGGTTATGTAGGCACCGGTTTGGATGTTAGCCAGAACTACACTAACGATATTTGGGAGTTTGACCCAGCTGCAAACAAATGGACCCAAAAAGATGATTTTGATGGTACTCCCCGCAGAGACGCCGTTGCATTTGTTGCTAATGGCAATGCTTACATTGCTACCGGTTACGATGACAACTACCTGAAAGACGTTTGGCAATATAATGCCGGCACTGATAGCTGGAGCCAAAAACCCGCTATCGCCGGTTCAAAAAGAGCTGAAGCCACTGTATTCACTATAAACGATAAAGTATACCTGTTCAGCGGTAACAACAATGGATCTGCCATTAACGACCTGCAGGTGTTTGATGCCGGTTCTCAAACATGGACTTCATTAAGAAAACTGACCAACATAAGCGACGAAAGCTATGATGATAAATACACTTCTATCATCCGTTACAATGCTGTAGCCTTCACTATCGATGGCAAAGCATATGTGACCAGCGGCGAAAACGGCAGCATGAACTCACGCACCTGGGAGTACAACCCCGGTGACGATACATGGGTTGAAAAAACTGCTTTCAGCGGCACAGCCCGTACCGGCGCTATTGGTTTCACACTGCAAAACCGCGGCTTTATTATGAGCGGCCGTAGCGGAACCAATCCTTTTGACAACATGTACGAGTTTCAGCCTAACGCTGAAGACAATACCGATGACAATCAGTAAAACGCATAAAATGGTACTGCTGGCAGCATGTTTATTTGCAGCCGGCAGTACTTTTTTTTTATTGGTAATTAAGAAGCCGGCCCCCCAACAGGGCCTGCATTACAACGTTTTCAAAGCGGAGAATGGCTGGGGTTACGACGTACTTGTTAACGAACGGATATTTATACACCAGCCTTTTATACCGGGTAAACCCGGTAACATCGGATACAATACTCAGGAAGAGGCGGCCGCCGGCGCCAAAACTGTTATAGAAAGTTTAAAATCAGGCGAAAATCCCATGTTTGGTCAAAAGAAGGAGCAACGCTCTGGCGTCTTACCTGCTCAATAAAGTAATGACCAACGACATCTTCAATCATTCGGTCCTCGTTATTCTTTTATTCGTCAATTTCTTTTTAGTAATACCCTGCCTTTTGGGGTACAAATACCGTATTAGGTATACGCCACGTTCGGGCCCACCTGGTTGTGAACGGGCCGCCTGTTTATTGTAAATCTGAAAATCGAATTGTTCTATGAGAATTAATTGCCTTATTATCGATGATGAACCCTGGGCGCTTGACCTGTTAGAAGATTTTATTCAGAAAGTACCTTACCTTAACCTGGTAGCCCGTTGTGAAGGGCCTGTGGAGGCATTCCCATATTTTGAAAAAGAAGAAATTGACCTGGTGCTGCTTGATATTCGTATGCCCGAACTAAGTGGTACCCAGTTTTTAAAAACCCTGAACAAAAAACCGGCAGTTATTTTTGTTACAGCTCACAATGAGTATGCAATGGAAGGCTTTGCGCTGGATGCCGTTGACTATTTGCTGAAACCTGTTCCGTTCGACAGGTTTATGTCTGCCGTAAATAAAGCTTACGAATACATCAGTTATCGTAAAACGAAATCGTTGTTGAAGAAAGACGATTTCCTGTTCATTAAGACCTCGCACAAAATTCAGAAGATCTTTTATAACGATATACTTTACCTCGAAGGGTTGAAAGACTATACCAAGATACATTTGGTTGATAGCAAGAAACCTTTTGTAACGTTACAAAGTCTCAAATACTTTGAGAACCGCCTGCCACACGAAGATTTTATTCGCATACACCGCTCGTATATTATTTCATTGCGAAGGGTAGATACCGTATCGCGCAAGGCTGTGTTGCTTGGCGAAACGGAACTGCCATGCAGTGAGCATTATCGTAATATGTTGTATTCTATCATAGGAGAGAAGCTGTGATAGGGTGAGCGGGGTGCCGTTAGAGAACGCTAAATTAATTAGTATTAAAAAGAAATACGTATATTTGGTTAAGAAGAAAAAATCAAATACCAGCGTAATTGTATGTCTTATCCAGCCTCACTCATCGCCTATGCCTTTGTAAAAAAGGGTATCAATGAAGGAAAGTTTGTGACGCAAATGAAGTTGCAAAAGCTAGTGTATTTTGCACATGGCCATCACCTTATTAAATACGGCACCCCGCTTATTAAAGAAAATTTTCAGGCATGGTTATATGGTCCGGTTATTCCGGAAATATACGACGATTTCAAGCTCTACGGCAGCCGCCCAATTACCGATACTTCTTCCTGGCTGCCTTCAGAAACCGATAAAGCGCCCTACCTCTTCGATGAAGCTGCAACCGATTCTATTAATTATACCTGGGAAGTCTTAAAAGATATCTCGGCTATGTCGCTTAGCAATTGGACACACCAGCCCAACTCACCCTGGTCAAAAGTTTACGATCCCGATAAAAGGTCTACTCCCATCAACAACGATGATATCAAACTCTACTTTGAAGGCCTGCTAATAAAAAAATAATGAAAACCGCACCCGAACAAAGTGTTGCTTCAGTTACTGAGGCAAAAGATCTACTGCATCCTTTGTACGAAGAAAAGGCAGATAGCCGGGTGAACCTGAAAGACACCAATGAAGCAGAGATCAAAAAGCTCGACCTGGATGCCGCATTCTCACAGGCGCAGTTAAAACGGCTGCTCGATGATAATAAAGCCCGTAAGAATTTCAGTGTGTTTATATTCGCTATCACGGTTTTATGGATGTTTCTGGTACTGTTTATCATAATCCAGTGCAGCCGCAAAAAATTCATTCTTTCCGATGGCGTACTAATAGCCCTTATTACCACCACCACCGCCAATGTTTTTGGCTTTTTCTACGTTGTGGTGAATTATCTTTTTAATAAAGACAAATCAACTTAGGCTCGTTTTTGAAAGCCGGATGCTTTATTTCCTTTTACAATCTGTTACAGGTTACAAGTTGCAGGTTGCAGGGGTTTGAAATCAGATCCTGCTTAGAATTGCGGCAGTTTCCTTGAAACCTGGAACCTGCAACCTGGAACCTGCAACCCGAAAAAAGTTATTCACATTTTCACGCAAAGCGGCCTGTTTAAAAGTTAAAAGCAAATTAATAATATAGTTAATGTACCCTTTGCCCGTTCCCGGACTGATTATTGTTGCATAAAAAGGCTATTTTTAAAGATATCCCAAGGGATAATATCCTTTTAAAGAATAGCGTTCATTAATTTCTGTACCGGATAGATGATGGTCTGGTTTCATTCCATCTATCCAAAAAAGCGGAACGGATTCCATGCGAAAACCATTAATCGTAAAACCGGGAAAACGGCTATACCTGTACCTGTTGATAGGTATTGTAGCGTTGCAAACGTCAGCTACCCACACATTTGGGGGTACCAGGGCGAATAATAACCTCTTTTCCGATTCTTCGGCAAACAACTCCTTCTTTTCCATTGCAAATAAATTGAATGTATACGACAGCCTGCATTTAAAAGCCGCCGGCCTGTCGAAAAAGGTCTTTACCATGGCCTTAAAAGGGATGGCCAAACTGGTAAAGAACCGTCATATAAAAGACAACCTGCTGGCGATCGTTGACTTTAGTCAGCCCAGCAATGCCAAACGCCTGTATGTGATAGACCTGAACTCGTATCAGTTGGTTTACAATACGTATGTGGCGCATGGTATGAAGACCGGCAAGTTGAATGCCGTATCGTTCAGTAATAGACAATCGTCAAATAAAAGCAGTCTGGGTTTTTATGTAACCGGTGAAACCTACAATGGCAGCAATGGCTATTCGCTTCGTTTACAAGGCATGGAAAAAGGCATTAATGACGGGGCCATGCGCCGCGGCATTGTGATACATGGCGCCGATTATGTATGCGAAGGATTGATTGAAAGCCAGGGTTATATTGGCCGCAGCTGGGGCTGCCCGGCAGTAGCGCCGGAGGTTTCGCAACCACTTATTGATCTGTTGAAAGACGGCTCCTGCCTGTTTATTTACCATCCTACAGCGGCTTATACAAGCAGGTCTGCCTTATTAAAATAGTGAGAATTTCCACAAATCGCATTATCTCAGTCACTTATTAACATCCCATACAATTACTGGTAATAAAAAAGCGTTTGGTAACGGGTGCTACCTGTTATCTTTGCGCCTTTAATTGTACGTATGCTAAAGATCGGTGTATTTGGCGTTGGTCATCTGGGTAAATTTCATTTGAATAACTGGAAAGAGATCAAGGGAGTAGAGTTAGTTGGCTTTTACGATCCCTCGGATGACGCGTCGCAGGATGTTACGGAAAAATATCAGATTCCCCGTTTTTTGGATGCAGAACGGCTCATTGATGCCGTTGATGTAATTGATGTAATTGCGCCTACACAATACCATTATAACCTGGCCAAAATGGCCATTCGCAAGGGTAAACATGTGTTCCTCGAAAAGCCCATGGCCCATACCATGCAGGAAGCTCAGGAACTGGTGAACCTGGTAAAGGAATCGCAAATAAAACTGCAGGTGGGGCACGTTGAACGGTTCAACCCCGCTTTTCTGGCGGTAAAGAATATGGAGCTTAACCCCATGTTCATTGAAGTACATCGCCTGGCGCAGTTCAATGTACGTGGTACCGAAGTGAGTGTTATTCTCGACCTAATGATCCACGACATAGACATTATTTTAAACCTGGTAAAAAGCGAAGTGAAACAGATATCGGCCAGCGGCGTTGCTGTAATGACCGATACCCCGGATATAGCCAACGTACGTATTGAGTTCAATAATGGTTGTGTAGCCAACCTTACCTCAAGCCGTATCTCCATGAAGAAGATGCGGAAAATGCGGTTATTCCAGAAAGATGCTTACATTGGGATCGACTTTTTAAACAAGAAGACTGAGATCATCAAGTTGAAGTCTCCCCAGGATGTTGACGCCTTTTCCTTCGATCTTGATACCTTACATGGTAAAAAAACAATTGCGGTTGTAAATCCGCTGGTGCCCGAAGTGAATGCCATTAAACAAGAACTGGAATCATTTCGCGATGCCATCCTGAACAATACCCCTACAATGGTATCGGAGGTGGATGGTTACCGGGCCATGGATGTAGCACACCAGATATTGCAGAAAATAAAAAACAATAATATTATTGTGTAACCCTGTACATGCCTTCGGAAAAACGTATCCATAGTACCTGGTACCTGCTGGGCGATTATTTCGCAGCCATATTGGCCTGGGTCGTTCTGTATTTTTCGCGACGGCTGTTGTTACATGAACAGGTAATTGTCGACAACGAGCTATTGCTGAACGATCGCTTCTGGTATGGTATAACCATCATCCCTGTTGTATGGATTATCTTCTACGCACTTGTTGGCGCTTACAACGATCTTTACCGGAAATCGCGTTTCGGCGAATTCAACATCACCCTTCTTTGCTGCCTCATTGGCTGCACCTTTATTTTCTTTGCCATTGTAATTAACGACCCGCAAAAAGATTATACTTACTACTACAAAGCATTGTGTTGTTATATTGTTGCCCAGTTGGTGTTCACCTGGCTATGGCGAAGCGCTTTATTGAACCGGGTAAAAAAGCAATTGCTGCAGGGACATTTGCGCTTCAATACGTTGCTGGTGGGTGGCAATAGCATGGCCGAACGTATATTTTTAGATACCCGCGATGGTTTGCGTACCGCCGGTTACCATTATACAGGTTTTATAAGCGCCGGCGAACCCAATGGCATCAGCCATCATATACCCTGGCATGGCTGGCTGCACGAAATGGAAAAAGTGATTGATGAAGGCGCCATACAGCTGGTAGTTATTGCATTGGAGAAAGAAGAAAAAGTGCATGTAGAAAAGATCGTTGACCGGCTAAGCGAATTGGATGTAGAAGTGAAGATAGTGCCCGATGTACTGGATATTTTGTCGGGCTCGGTAAAAACAAGCAACCTGTCGGGCGCTTTTTTAACCGATATAAAATCGGGTTTAATGCCGCAATGGCAACAAAATATAAAACGGGTAATTGATGTGGCCATTGCCTTAATTGGGTTTGTACTGCTGCTGCCACTGATGATCTATGTGCTCATCAGGGTTAAATTATCATCACCAGGCCCGGTGTTATATTCACAGGAGCGAATAGGGTATAAGGGCAGAAAATTCCGTATTTACAAGTTCCGCTCCATGTATCACCCCGCAGAAAAGAACGGCCCGCAGCTGTCTTCAACCCACGACCCCCGGGTTACCCAATGGGGCCGCATAATGCGTAAATGGCGGCTCGATGAATTGCCCCAGCTTTGGAATATCATAAAAGGTGAAATGAGCCTGGTTGGACCAAGACCCGAACGGGCCTATTATATAAATCAAATACACGAACAGGTGCCGTACTACTCGTACCTGTTGAAAGTAAAACCGGGTTTAACCTCCTGGGGCATGGTGCAGTTTGGGTATGCCGAAAATGTTGATGAAATGATCAAGCGTATGAAATACGACCTTATTTATATTGAGAATATATCCCTGGCGCTTGATTTTAAGATAATGATATACACCTTGCGCATTATATTTATGGGCAAAGGAAGATAGCACAATTAGCTAATTTGCTAATTTGATAATGTGCTAATGAAATACAGTACTTAAAACTTAGGATTAATAATTCTATGAAAACACTTTGTGCTTTTTTAATGATTGCGGTATTGCCACAGATTGGCTTGTCACAAAAAGATTACTGGCAACAGGAAGTGCGGTACGATATTCAGGTAGCATTAAACGATAAACAACATAGTTTAAAAGGCGATCTGTTGGTAGAATATATCAATAACTCACCCGACACACTTAACTACATCTGGTTTCATTTATGGCCAAATGCATATAAAGACAAGAACACTGCATTGGCCAAACAGCTGGCGCAGGAAAAAGACAATGTAAAGAAAGTGTTGATCAACGATCCTGGCTATATTTCTAACCTGCATTGGAAAATAAACGGGCAAAACGCAAAAACAGAAGATGATACGGCTAATATAGATATGGTAAAACTGGTATTGGCGCAGCCCTTATTGCCCGGCAAACAAATTACCATAACCACGCCGTTTACTGTAAAGCTGCCCAGCTATTATTCAAGATCGGGTTATACCAATAAACAGTTTATGGTTTGCCAGTGGTACCCCAAACCGGCTGTATACGACCGCACCGGCTGGCACCAGTTCCCGTACCTTGACCAGGGTGAATTTTACAGCGAATACGGCAGCTTTAAAGTGAATATTACCGTGCCTGCCGAATATGTTGTTGGTGCTACCGGCACCCTTCAAACCCGCGATGAACTGATGAGGTATAAAGAAATAGGCCTTGAAAATAATAACGGAAAAGCAACCCAATATAAAACCGCTACCCCGGGTAAATTAAAGACCTTACAATATTATGGCGAACGCATTCATGATTTTGCCTGGTTTGCCGGTAAGGACTTTATAATCCGCTATGATACTTTGCAGTTGACCGAACGTGATACCGTTGAGGTGTTCTCTTACGGACAAACCTCGGGCAACAAAACCTGGAAGAACAGCACCAGCTATATAAAAGACGCAGTGCGCCATTATTCAAAATGGATAGGCCAATACCCTTACCCGGTAGTACAGGCCGTGGAGGGACCAAAAAATTTATCGTCGGGTGGTATGGAGTATCCGATGATCACGTTAATAACCAGTCCGAACGCAAAGGAAGAAGAAATGGATGCGGTGATCACACATGAAGTAGGGCATAACTGGTTTTATGGTATTTTGGGTAGCAACGAACGCGATAATCCCTGGATGGATGAGGGGCTCAATACCTATTTTCAGTTCAGGTATGAGGCTGAGAAGTACCGCTCCAACACCATTCTGGCATCAATGATACCAAAGGACCTTAAGGAATTATCGGAGCCGGATTTTCAGGCAAGGATCTATGAAGTGTTGAATTCTATTCCGGCCGATAAACCGATCACTACCGGTTCAACCGGTTTTACCAATAAAGATGATTATGGTATTGTTGTTTATGTAAAAACAGCTGTATGGATGTTTATAATGGAAAATGTGCTTGGGCGCGATGTGTTGGATAAGGCCTTACAGTCGTACTTTACTAAATGGCAGTTCAAACATCCCCAGCCTGAAGATTTTAAAAAGGAACTGGAATTGGCTAGTGGCCAGAATTTGGACAAATACTTTGCTTTGTTGGATAAAGAAGGGAAGTTGTAGAACACAATGTGATAATGTGATAATTTGCTAATGTGATAATGGAATACAGTTTGACGAGTTGATCCCGATGCAATCGGGAACGAGTTAACAAGGCAGTGATGAGTTGATAGAGGTGTTGAGTTGATAAAGGAGAAGGTAGTTTTTAGTTCTCAGTTTTTAGTTCCAGGGTTCAAGTTCCGATTCTCCGTTATGGTGTGGTCCGCGTAGTAGCTGTATTCTGTATTCGATTTAAGCTTTAGGCTTACAGCTTTCAGCTGTTTTCACGTTTGCCGTTTCACGTTTCACGATAGCGAGGCCCGAAGTTCCGGGAACATTGCCGATTGCCGATTCACGCTTGCCGTTTCACGGGCAGCGAGGCTTGGGATTTCGGAAACCATTGCCATTGCCGATTGCCGATTCACGATTGCCGTTTGTAGATAACTTATCCTTAGCTTATTGCTTCATGACTATTGACCATTAACAACAATGAAAAAGCTTTACCTTCTACTACTTATTGCATTGCTGCGGTTACCAGCCATTGGCCAGGCCGATTACTGGCAACAGGAAGTGCATTATACTATTGATGTATCGCTCAATGATACCGAACATTCGCTGGAAGGTTTTTTAAAGCTGCGGTATGTTAACCATTCGCGCGATACGCTGCGTTTCATCTGGTTTCATTTATGGCCCAATGCGTTCAAGAACGATAGAACGGCATTTACCGAACAAACCCTGCAAAACGGGGATACGAAATTCTATTTTTCTACCCGTGATAAAAGAGGATATATAAACCGCCTCGATTTTCGGGTAGCAAATAGTACTCTTAAAACAGAAGATCATCCGCAATACATAGATGTTATAAAAGTTAACCTGCCGGCGCCATTGGCACCCAACCAGGAAACCGAAATAACCACGCCTTTTCATGTACAATTACCTGCCAATTTTTCGCGCGGGGGGCATACCCGGCATTCCTACCAGGTTACGCAATGGTATCCCAAACCAGCCGTGTACGATCGTTTAGGCTGGCATCCCATTCCTTACCTCGATCAGGGTGAGTTTTACAGCGAGTTTGGCAGTTTTGATGTGCGCATTACCGTTCCCCAGGGATATGTAGTGGCTGCAACGGGTGAGTTGCAGAATGAAGAGGAAAAAGAATGGTTGAAGAAAAAGGCCGATACTGCCAATCAAACGCGCGAAATAATAATAAAGAAGAAACCGGGGTTCGGCCAAAAGCCAGTGGCAAAGAAACCTGTAGCAAAGAAACCGGTAGCTAAAAAGCCAACTTCTATTGGGAAAAAGAAAATTCCGCAAAAAAAGCAGCCGGCTCAAATTGCGGAGCAACCACAAACCACCAACCGCAAACCACAAACTCTTAAAACCCTTCAATACAAACAAAATAACGTACACGACTTTGCTTGGTTTGCCGATTCGGCTTTTGTTGTAAAGCAGGATACCATTCAACTGGCATCGGGGCGGGTAGTGCAGGCCATGAGCTTTTATCGCTCAATAAAAAGCAAGGGCTGGAACAAAAGCATTCAATTCTTAAAAGACGCGGTGCATTTCAGATCGAACCTTATTGGCGAGTACCCTTATAATGTAGTGAGTGTGGTAGAAGCCAAAATGGGTTTTGAAGGCGGCATGGAATACCCTACCATTACCAGCATTTCGCCGGGCTTTGATGAAAAAACACTGGATATGACCATTGAGCATGAAGTGGGTCATAACTGGTTTTATGGCATACTGGCCAGCAACGAACGCGATCATGCCTGGATGGATGAAGGTGTGAACACCTATTACGATAACCGGTATAAGGCAATGAAATATCCCAGCAACAATTACCCGAAATGGCTGCAAAAAAGATTGCCCGATAACATTGAAGAGTTACCTGTTGATGCCCTGGCACAAATTAAAAAAGACCAGCCAATAGCTACGCCATCAGGCGACTTTACCGAGGTGAATTACATGGCTATAGTGTACCTGAAAACGGGTTTTATGATGCAACACCTTGAGAATGCTATAGGCACTCAGCGTTTCGATAGTTGTATGCAGGCGTATTACCGCCAATGGCAATTCAAACATCCGTATCCGCAGGATTTTCAAAAAAGCTTTACGGTAGGGGATGGTAAGGCCGTGCAATCGTTTATGGATTCGCTGCAACAAAAAGGCGGCATAAATACGATGGCCCGCCGCAAGTGGAAACCGGTGTTTTTATTCTCTCTGAGGAATTATGACAGCGTAAGTTATTTAAACTGGATGCCGGCAGCAGGGTACAATAACTACGACCAGTTTATGATAGGGCTGCTGTTGCATAACTATACCTTTCCGGCACATAAGTTCCAATACTTTTTGGCCCCCCTGTTTGCAACCGGCAGTAAAGAAGTAACGGGCCTTGGCCGTATTGGTTATACCTGGCGGCCTAATAAAACATTCGATAAAATTGATCTTTCAGTAAGTGGTGCACACTTCTCAACACAGGATGGTGTTGATAGTTTGGGTAAGACCCTCTATAATGGTTTTTACAAAGTAGCCCCGGCGCTGCGGTTCACATTCAAAAATAAAAATGTTCGTAGCACTGTTGATAAATGGCTCGAGTGGCGCACCTTCTTTATTTGGGAAAACGGTTTCAGGTATGTGATGAAAAATGAAGATGGTGAGTTTTACCCAACAGAAGGCAAAACAACCAACCGCTATCTGAACCAGCTTACCTTTAATATTGCCGATTACCGCACTTTATATCCTTACGATGCACAGTTACAGGTGCAACAGGGGGAAGGGTTTTACCGGGCAACGGCCACCGGCAATTATTTCTTTAACTACGCCAGCTACGGCGGCTTGCAAATGCGGGTATTCGCCGCCAAATTTGGTTATATAGGTGAGAAAACGCTTTCAAAGAAATTCAGCACACTGGCCTATCAACCCAAGTTAACTGCCGTGCGGGGCAACGAAGATTATACCTACAGCAATTACTTTGTGGGCCGTAATGAAGCGGAAGGGTTTTTAAGTCAGCAGGTAATGATGCGCGATGGCGGACTGAAATTGCGCACCGATCTGTTTCAGGGTTTGCAGGGCCGGTCAGATAACTGGATCGCTTCCATGAACCTGAACACTACATTGCCCAAAGGACTGTTGCCCGTTCAACTGCCAATAAAGATCTTCCTCGATGCCGGTACCTATGCCGATGCCTGGAAGAAGGATGCGGCCACCAGCCGGTTCTTGTATGTGGCAGGTTTACAACTGGGCCTGTTTCACGACCTGGTTAATATTTATGCGCCCCTGTTATACAGTAGGGAGTTTAAGGATAACCTGAAAACGGTGCCCGAACAAAATTCATTCTTTAAAAAGATCTCCTTTAGCATCGATATTCAACGGTTCAATATACGCAAGGTAACAGGCAATAAGATCCCATTTTAGTAGCTTAGCGCATTATGCACCCCAACCTGCAATACCTGCATCGTACACAGATCGATACCCAAAAATGGGACCGATGTATTGCCCATGCAGCCAACGGGTTGTTGTATGCCCATTCTTTTTACCTCGATCATATGGCCGATAACTGGGATGCCCTGGTGCTGGGCGATTATGAAGCGGTAATGCCGTTAACCTGGCGTCGTAAATTTGGCATCAGTTATTTGTACCAGCCATTTGTAACTGCCTCATTGGGGGTGTTCTCTGCATTGCCCATTGATGAGGCGTTGATTAAAACATTTATAGATCACATACCCGGTAAGTTCAGGCTCATAGATATTGACCTTAACGCCGGTAACAATGCTTTAAGCGGCCGCCATGTAACCCCGCGAAAGAATTATGAGTTGAAACTCGATGCTTCATATCCATTACTTCAGGAACAATACAACAGGCATGCCCGCCGTAAATTAAAGAAGGCCAATGAGGCGCGATTAACAATCACTGAAGATGTAGATGTTGAGACCATTGCCGAACTGTCATTTACCATGATGAAGGAAAAGGATGCCGTACCAAAAGCCGATTACGACCGGTTTGTGCGATTGTACAAGGGGATCCGGCCGCAGGTAGAAGCCTGTAACACCATGGCAGCGTTGAATGCAAATGGCAGCATAATTGCCAGTGACATTAATATTGTTTACAACAAAAGAGTTTACTCATTGCTGGCTGGTAATACATCCGGTTCAAATGAAAACGGCGGGTTTTACTTTGTGCTCGATCAGCTGATAAAGAAGTATGCCGGCACAGGGTATGTGCTCGATTTTGAGGGGTCTGATATTGCGGGTATTGCTTTTTTGTTTGAATGCCTGGGGGCGCAATTAACCTGGTATCCCCATATTACCATAAACAGGCTGCCGCCAATACTGCGTAAGCTTAAAATGTTAAAGTATCAATAGCGTTTTATTTCTTCTCTGTAAGATAAGACAATAGCTTTTTCATAGCCCACTGGTTGCCATGCTCGTTCCAGTGAATATCGCCACAATCAAAGAACTGCTGTTTGTAGTTCTTCTGATCATCGGGGTTGCCGGTTGTAAGCAAATCGGTGTATATGATATTTTGCGTCTTACAGAATTTTTCAAGCTCAGTAACAAGTGAAGGGAATGTTTTGCTGTTGCCATACCGGCGCCAGTCGCTGGCAATGGGAATGGTAAAGGCAATGATCCTTTTACCGGGTGCTGCATTGCGCAATGACAATAAAGATTGCTTTAAGCGGTCGAGCTCTATGGGTGAATAATCGAAATAACCAGAATAAGTTTTGTGGCCCTGGGCATGCTTTGCAATAACATTCACCGCACCTTTTTTCTTCATAACAAAGTACAGGATATTGAACCAGCAGGTAGTGTTTTCCAACACGTGCCGCAATTTGTATTTGAAGGTTGTTTTGTAATGCAGGTAGGCATTGTAACTAAACTCCGATTTATTTAAATGATCGGTGTAGTAATAGATGCTCATGTTAGGGTAGGCGCCTTTCCAGTAAGGTTTATAGCGAAGCGGGCTTTGTGATGAATCGAACTGAATATTGTCGTTCATAAAATCGTTCGCCGGTAAAATGCCTAACAGTATTGTATTGTGATCGTATTTTGATGCCAGGTGTTTATACACCAGGTATTCCTGGGTGCTGCCCATATCGCTGCAGGCAAAGTTCATGAATTCATGACCGGTGGCGGCCTCCAACAGGTTCGATACGCGGTCTTTATCAGCAATGCCAAAGCCTTCCATAAACGAATCGCCCAATACAATACAGCGGTTGGTATCGGTGCTGTGCAATGTTCTTTCAACGTCTCTGGCGCCTGTGGAATTAGGATCGCATGTAAGCGTTACACAACCATAGCGCGCTTTTACCGGATAGTTATAATGCCATACGCCCCATTGTTCATTTACATCGGCATAGGTGTAAGGGAAAACCATGGTATCGCGCGGATCGGTAAAAAATTGCGGAAGGTTGGCGCCTATGTAGCCGGTTTTGATGAAAATAAAACAGGTTATTTCTATAAGGATGTAGGTGACTGATCCAACAAGAAAAATTCGTTTTATTTTATTTTTCATCAGGGGCGATGTTATGCGGTTCGTTCCTCAAGGATCTTTTGGGCCAGCAGAATATCGAGTGGCCGGGTGATTTTTATATTGGTGGCTTCGCCTTCGATCAATTGAATGGCAACACCCAGTTTCTCAACCACACTGGCTTCATCGGTAAATGAAGCATTGTAGGGTTGTTCAAAGGCTTTTTTAATGATATCGCTGAAGAATGTTTGCGGGGTTTGAATAACACGCACTTTGGTGCGATCGAGCAGCTGACTGCCGTCAGGGGTTTCAATACGCAAAGTGTCGATGGGTTGAATGGCAGGAATGGCATTGCCTTTTTCAACCGTTTGTTCATAACAGCGGTGAATAAGGTTGGTGGTGATCAAACAACGTACGGCATCATGAACAAACACAACGCCGGGGTTTTCAATAAGGGCAAGGCCGTTCTTAACTGAATGAAAGCGGGTTTCGCCACCTACTGTTATCCTTATACGGGTGGGGTCGCTGGTGGTGTTTACGACATCGGCACCGATTTGCTGGTGATCTTTAGGCAGTACCAGAATGATCTGCACATCGGGCCAGGCTGTAAGAAAGGTTTCCAGTGAATGCCATAGCACCGGTTTGCCGCATAAGGGCAAAAACTGTTTAGGCAAAGTGGTGCCCATTCGCAAACCGGACCCTCCGGCTACTATAATTGCATATTTGTCCAAGTCTTTAATTCTGAATTGTTGGTTTTTTAGTTCCTGGGCCTGTCCCCGGTTATTGAGTTGTTCAGTTATTCAGTTGTTCAGTTTTCTGCTTTAGGCTTTGTTTACACTTCGCACGCCGGGTGTGTGGTCACATTTATGCTTCATTTTCCAATCTCTTGCTTTCAACTTGTTAACTGGTTAACTTGTCAACTTGTTAACTTCTAAACTTTAACATATCCGAAAAAGGTGTTTTAACCCATTTTTACTCTGTAAACAGGTGACACAACGGCGGTTCTTGACATATTCCGGTTTTGAGCTGTTCAACACATTTTTATGAGCTGTGAATAATACCGGGTGGGTAAAATTTTCAACTAAAATGAATCGCCCAGTTCGCGTTCTATTTCTTCCATATGTACTATATCCCATGCTTCGCTTTCTGTTGGCGCTACGTTCAATAATTCAAGCAGATCGGCGGCGTCAAGCTCTTTTTCCACCTGCTTTTGAAGGCCACAGATCACAAATGAAGCGCTTTGTTCGTAAAAGCTTTGTTGCAATTTCACAAGGTGCTCACCGGCAGCGTTATCAATGTTTTGAATGTCTTGTAAAATAAGCACCACGTTTTTAACTTCCTGTTGCAACAGGGGCATTAAACAAGCATCTAGTTCTCCTGTCATATTAGCAGATAAAGACACTTCTTTGATCTGAATGGCATGGAATTTCTCACTGGTATCAATTTTGAACTGCATAAGGTCTTAAAATTAAATTGATGCAAAACACAAAAACCATTAATAAAAGGGTACAACAGAATGTCAAAAATATTCGTTATTATTGTATAACACACAACAAATTATAATTAAATGGA
Organism: Niastella sp. OAS944; assembly: GCA_024809215.1. Classification (GTDB taxonomy): domain Bacteria; phylum Bacteroidota; class Bacteroidia; order Chitinophagales; family Chitinophagaceae; genus Niastella. The sequence continues at coordinate 91,241 of JANUBW010000008.1, forward strand.
CAACAATTTTTCAGCCCAGGTAAAGGAGATCATTTCTTTTAGCAGAGAGGAGGCTTTACGGTTGGGAAACGATTTTATCGGAACTGAACATTTGTTGCTGGGGTTGATCCGTGAAGGAGAGAACACTGCTGTCCGTATATTGAAAAGCTTTAATGTGGATCTGTACGAATTGCGGAAAGAGGTAGAACTGGCAGTAAAAGACAAAACCGGTAAAAACATTGCTAACATAAACAGTTTACCACTCACCAAGCAGGCTGAAAAGGTGATACGTGTAACTGTGTTGGAAGCAAAAGCCCTGAAGAGCCCTACAGTTGAAACGGAACACTTAATGCTCTCCATTCTCAAGAATAAGGAAAACATAGCAACTCAAATCTTAAATCAGTTCGACGTGGATTACGATTTATTCAGAAACGAATTAGGCGTTGTTAAAAGCAACGACGTACGCAGCGAATATGCCGATGAGAACGAAGACGATTTTGATGATGAAAAAAAGTATTCGCAGCAGAAATCACGCTCTGCCGGTAATACAAAAAGTAAAACACCGGTATTGGATAATTTTGGCCGCGACATTACACGCTTAGCCGAGAGTGGTGCCCTTGACCCTATCGTTGGACGTGAGGAAGAAATTGAACGCGTGTCGCAGATCCTGAGCCGTCGTAAAAAGAACAACCCAATACTCATTGGCGAGCCCGGTGTAGGTAAAACCGCTATCGTTGAAGGTTTGGCCCTGCGCATCGTACAACGTAAAGTATCAAGAGTTTTATTTGATAAACGTGTGATCTCATTAGACCTTGCCGCTCTGGTGGCCGGTACAAAATACCGCGGTCAGTTTGAAGAGCGCATGAAAGCCATCATGAATGAACTGGAAAAAAACAGAGATGTGATCCTGTTCATCGATGAAATACATACCATCGTAGGCGCTGGTGGTGCAAGCGGTTCTCTTGATGCATCAAACATCTTTAAACCAGCCCTGGCACGTGGCGAACTCCAATGCATTGGCGCTTCTACCCTCGACGAGTACAGAATGTACATTGAAAAAGATGGCGCACTCGATCGTCGTTTCCAAAAAGTAATGGTAGAACCACCAAGTGTTGATGAAACTGTTCAGATCCTGAACAACATTAAATCAAAATACGAGGACTATCACAACGTTACTTACAGTGACGATGCCATTGATGCCTGCGTTAAATTAAGCGACCGTTACATTACCGACCGTTTATTGCCCGACAAAGCAATTGACGTTATGGATGAAGTAGGCGCCCGTGTTCACTTAAAGAACATCAACGTGCCTAAAGAGATCCTCGACCTCGAAAAGAAGATCGAAGATGTAAAGGTTGAAAAGAATAAAGTAGTAAAGAGCCAGAAGTTTGAAGAAGCCGCTTCTTTACGCGATACCGAAAAACGTTTGCAGGAAGAACTGGAAAAAGCGAAAGCAAGCTGGGAAGAAGAAAGCAAACACAAACGCTACCCCATAGATGATGAAGCCATTGCCGAAGTAGTGAGCATGATGACCGGTATACCGGTGAAGAGAATGGTGCAGGCAGAAAGCGAAAAACTGCGCCGCATGGCCGAAGATATGCGCGGTATGGTGATTGGTCAGGATGATGCCATTGAAAAAGTGGTAAAAGCTATACAACGTAACAGGGTAGGGTTGAAAGATCCTAAAAAGCCTATCGGTACCTTTATCTTCCTCGGACCTACCGGTGTTGGTAAAACCGAGCTGGCACGTTCACTGGCCCGCTACATGTTCGACTCTGAAGATGCGCTTATTCGCATTGACATGAGTGAATACATGGAAAAATTCACGGTGAGCCGTTTAATAGGCGCGCCTCCGGGATATGTGGGTTATGAAGAAGGTGGTCAGTTAACCGAGAAAGTACGCCGTAAACCATATTCGGTGATATTGCTCGATGAAATTGAGAAAGCACACCCGGATATTTACAACATCCTGTTACAGGTGCTCGATGATGGACAGCTGACAGATGGTTTAGGTAGAAGAGTTGACTTTAAGAACACTACCATCATCATGACCTCAAACATAGGTGTACGTCAATTGAAAGATTTTGGCGATGGTGTAGGTTTTGCTACCGCAGCACGTACGCAAAATGCTAATGAAAATAACAAAGCCGTTATTGAAAAAGCGTTGAAACGTACCTTCTCGCCAGAGTTCCTCAACCGTATTGATGATGTGATCATCTTCAACTCGCTGAACAAAGAGAACATCTTCTCAATCATCGACATCCTGATGAAAGGTGTAATGAAACGTTTGGCCAACCTGGGCTTCACCCTTGAGTTGACAACCGAAGCAAAACACTTCATCGCCGAAAAAGGATATGATGTACAGTTTGGCGCCCGTCCGTTGCACAGGGCTATTCAGAAATACCTGGAAGATCCTCTTGCAGAAGAGATTCTGAGCCTCCACATCAAGCAAGGCGACACCTTGTTGGCCGACCTTGATAAAGAGAACAGCAAGATCAAGTTCACGCTGAAAACGGAGAAAGAGAAATCGGAAGCAAACAATTAAGCATAAGATTAAGTATATCAATCCCTCCCGATACATCGGGAGGGATTTTTTTATGTCATTTTATGTGTTGTGGACAACTAAATAGGCAACATTTCGTTAATATTACCGTGTCCCTCGGTTTACAATACCCCCGGGTATAACGTGGCATTATCGCTATGCCGGCATATTATTCAGGGCATCCTCTAAGGTGATGGACTGCACCAGGTGACACAGCGTAGTGTGCCGATTTAGTCCCACTACAAATTAGATGTCGTCCCAAGACCGGGGCGACATTTATTTTTAAGGCACAAGGTTCAAGGCTCAAGAATCAAGGAACAGGGCCTGAAATTCAGGATTTCCGACTATGTTCAGACTGCTGGAAAATTAAAGACTTGCGCCTTGTTCCTTGTTTCTTGTTCCTTTACATTTGTACCCAATGTCTATGCAACATAAGATCATAATAACCATCGACGGATGGTCGTCTTGCGGAAAAAGTACACTGGCCAAACAACTGGCGCGTGAGTTAGGATACATATATATAGATAGTGGCGCTATGTACCGCGCTATTACGTTGTATTTTCTGCGTAACCACGTTGATTGGACGCATCCCGAGATAGTACATGAGGCTATGCAACATATAAAGCTCTCGTTTATGTCGAACCACAAGAGCGGCCAAAGCGAGATGCACCTAAATGGTGAGAATGTGGAGTACGTTATTCGCGACCTGGTGGTGGCAGAAAAGGTGAGTGAGGTTGCAGCCATTAGGGAAGTACGGGAGTTTGCTGTAAAGCAGCAGCAGGAAATGGGCCGTAGCAAGGGTATAGTAATGGATGGCCGCGATATAGGCACGGTTGTATTTCCCAATGCTGAATTAAAGATCTTTATGACGGCCGATAATGATATAAGGGTTAAACGCCGCTTTCAGGAGTTATACGAAAAGAACCCCAACGTAACTATGGAAGAGGTTAGGGCCAATCTTGAAATGCGTGATTATATTGATTCTCACCGCGAAGTAAGCCCGCTGCGTAAGGCCGACGATGCCCTTGAGCTCGATAATACAAACATTACCATGAAAGAACAGCTGGAAATTGCCAAGAAATGGGTGCTGGAGCGGGTGCCTGCATCTCATTCGTAATAATGTATACGCTATTTATAGTTAAAGCTTTTTCTGCCAGTTGCGGGAAAAGTTTTTTCTTTTATAAGGGGTTATAAATATTGTTGTTATGTTTAATGCAGACTTGTTTCAAGTCAATTATATATCTGTTCTCTTGCGAATATGAAATTCACATTCTATATTTGACTCATCTATCTCCAATACCCCTGATCATCACATCACGTCTCCTTAAAAACATCGGTATCAACAATTCTATTCCTGAGAAATTCCAGTAGACAGAATACGCTTAATTGCTGTATATAACCTCTAAATAACCGAAAAGAAAGTATGCATTGCATTGCTTCGCTATGCATATACTCCCCGGCTATTACAGGTATAACAGTTCCATTTTCACCAATAACCGATAACATACAACTTATTGCTCCGGCAAAACCGGCGTGCAGGATACTTATGTTCATACCCCTTGAAACAGTAGACCCAATATACCGCTGTGAAACACCCCTAATATTTTCCCTAACCACAAAATGCATTCATTATGAAGCGGTATTTACTTTTTATTTTATTTGCGACAATTACGACTATTACGCAAGCTCAGCTGGAAGAGGATTTTAGCCCTAACCCTACTGGTTGGATCTTAGATCAAGGATCCAAGTTTTATGTTTTAAATGGAAATGATGTTGTGCAAACTTCCGGGGCGGGTGATAATGTACCTGCGGTAATAGGTACGCCTGCGGTAAATAAAACATCTAATACAGTAAAGGTGTGTCTTGATATTACGGCTTGGGAAACCTCTATGAAAAATCAGATCCCTTTTCCCTGTATCACTTATGCAGATGTATTGTTTGTAAAATCTTCTGTAACTGATAAAAAGGATTTAGAAACAGCCTCCAATATTTATGCACACGTTGATAATTACCAGTTGGCGCAGGCAGGAGGAACGAATTGTTTTAGTTTTACTTTTCCTGCTGGTGTAAACGAAAGTAGCTTCAAAGTCTTTCTTTCGTTTCATGGAGCTTGTGGTAGTGGTGGATATAAATATGTGATCGATAATGTTTCTATCAGTGGCGTAGCGCTTATATGCGGTGGTACCAACTGTGCGCCTGTTGCATTGAACGATTGGTTTATTCGTGGCAACGGTACTGAAACAGGTTTTAGCGGCGCCTTGTATGGTTCTAATTTAGATTACCCTACCGGCAACACTGTAGATGCCGGCGGAACCGATAATGACGAGAACGATACGTATGCCCATTTGCGATGGAATGTACCTACACAACCAGTAAACGGAACGGTAGTTGTGAACAGCGATGGAACCTTTACTGTTACCCGTAATTCAACTACTATTACACAGTTGACATTTACTTACCAGTTAACTGATGACGGTCCGGATAACGACTTTGCCACAACAGCCGATAATATGACCGACGATGCAACGGTTACCATTAACTGGCCGCCGGCAGGTTCGCTGCCTGTATCGTTCACCAGCTTTACCGGTAACCGTAATGGGCAGAATGTTACATTACAATGGGCTACCAGTATGGAAAGCAACAATACCGGTTTTGAAATTCAACGCAGCACAGGCAATGGCGCATATGAAAAGGTTGGATTTGTAACAACAAAGGCTGCTAACGGAAACAGCAACCTGCCATTAACATATCAGTTTACAGAAGTTAATATGGCCAAAGCCAATACCTGGTACCGTGTAGTGCAGATAGATAAAGATGGTACCCGCAAAATGACACCATTACGCGGTGTGCGCGGTATGGAAGAATTATCGAAGATAACGGTATATCCTAACCCGGGAACTGCAAGTAACATGAATATATTGTTCGGAAGCAGTGCATTACGCGATATCAGGATCATTGACCTGAATGGAAAGGTGATAAAGCAATGGAACAATTATCATGAAGATAATATGTCAATAACCGGACTGCATACCGGAATTTACATGATGGTAGTAACAGAAAAAGGCAGCAATGAAAAGCTGACCCAAAAGATCATGATCAAATAGGTATCAGAATATGGAAGGCAAAGCGCTCCCCGACAATGCTGTCGGGGACGCTTTTTTTTTAGCGGCATACGCCGCAAGAGCCACCATTTTTAGCGCAATGGCCGCATCTGCTGCAGTTTTTACATGCCGAGCAGTACTTAGACCCTTTGCAGGTTTCATGATGTTTTTTCAGGTTATAAGAATAGCCAGAGAAAGCGGTAGCAAAGGCGGCGATGGCCACCATAGCGGATACAGCAAGCATTCGTTTCATAATGAGGGTTTGAATTAAGGGGTAATGGTAGGAATTATTTGGGTTAAAATAAATTGACGAAGGACAAGTTCGGATGAGTTGAGAAGGATGGGCATGTGGGACAAGGGGTTATGAATGGGAGGGTGGGAGAGAAGTTGATGGAGGTCAATGGGGAGGGTTAATACTTAGTTTTATTTTTGAGCTTCAATAAGCATCTAAAAGTATAAATCATAAATTAACTTAGCTCGCAAGCTTTCTAATGAGGTTCCCGGCATTCATTAACTACAAACCCCTCATTATGAAATTGATCATTTTCGCAAGCATTCTATTATTGTTTTCATGTAAAAAGAACGACGCAACTGTTAAAGAGGAACAAGTATTGCTCGTTGTTGTAAAGGATTACCGGCCAACCTCAAATGGGAATCTTTATTGGGGTATAAATATAACTTTCTCCTCCGCGGTTACACTCAATGGCTCCGTGAATGTTGAATATGATATATACAGTCAGAGCTTGCTTTATAAGCATTATTCATACAAGGTTCAGTTTTTTCTGAACAACCAAAGTAGTTATATCTATAACACTTTTGAAAGCGCACAGCTTACTGGAGCGGAGATTAAAAACATTAAAGTAAGTGGACTAACTACGGATGGGAATTATAATATTTCAATCATGGAGCCTACTGGCACTGTATCAGGTGGTTCCAGTTCGTCTGGTGGTTCTGGTTCGTCAGGTGGTTGCGGCACTCACAATGGGAAGCAGCTATACAAAGGCTCAGACGGTGGCTGTTATTACATTAATTCTAATGGAAATAAGACTTATGTAGACCGAAATGAGTGCCATTGCTAGCTTCATTGTTTTAAATTATTTAGAAGCGGCGCAAGTCGCTTTCTTTTTTTCTACTTCTTCCCAACCCTCCCCTTTATAAACTCCACCTGCTCCTGCGTTAACTTGCTTTTGTCAATGAAGGTACCTGCCTTTTTTGTATGATACAAGATCAGAAACCTGCCTATCTCTTTCTGTTTGTTAATATGTGCCCACACAAACTCGCCTTTAAAGGTTTGTCCTTGTACCGTTACTCCGCTTTCACTAAAGGTGTATGTGACGTCATTTTTAAAACTGGGGTTAGAAGTAAATTGCTTAATGGCAGCTAAAGCAATCAAACAGGGCGCCAGTAAAAGAAAGCAACCTACCGCTGTTTCGTATAATGGTGTATCTGATTCGCCGTAAATAAATGGCGACATAATCAGGTATAATCCTAAAACGGTTGAAAGAATAAATACGGGTCTTTTGTAAAGACCTTTAAAAAAAACTTTAGCGTACTCAGCAGTTGTTAACCGGGTAGTAATTGAAAAGGTTTCCATAAAATGTTGTTGTCAGGGTATGGAGGCGCTTATCCCTCAAACACCACAATATAATCCCCCTCTTCAGCTGCCTTCTTTATAATTGATTTAAGTTCTGCAAAATCATCGCTTACATGCCGAAAGTTAAACGCCTGGTCTTTCGAATCACCATCCTGCCATACTTCCGGATAAATGCCATTGCTGTTTAATTCGTCGGCATCATATAAGCTTTCAATTTCTGTGGTCGATATTTTATCAAGTGTGTTATGTATGCCGCCAATGGTTGCTGCATCGAGATAAGATATAGACATTTCATCAAAGTCAAACTCCTCAAATGAATCAAGATCATCGATGCCAATGTTTTGACCGCCTATCTGTTGGCTTGGACTGAATAATTCCTGTATCTGTTCTATGGTTGAATCATCCTGGTCTTTTGATAAAATAAATTCAAGGGCCATAAATGATCCTTGAAGTGTTATATAGTTTTTGGCCCATGATGGCTCAAATGAATTGCCGCCTGAGTTCTCCAGTTCGCTGAACTTATCCTTCGATAGTCTAAAAAGAGTTGTTGATTGGCTCATGTAATTTACTTTTTACTTCCAGTCGTATTCATCTTCGTTCTTAAATGTTACACCCAGCTCTATCTCCGTTACCTCATCATACTCTACATGTAAAATAAACCAGTTCTCTTCATTGAAGTAAGTACTGAAAAAGTCATAATCTTCAATTTCCCATTCGGTAATTGATTTACCCAGCACATCTTTTTTGATTTGATCGATGGGGACATTTATTACCGGTTTGCCCTGGTAGGTAAGCTTTGGGTTGGCGCTTCTTATATAGCCCAGTCTTCCTTCGTGTTCAAGATAAAAGGTGAGGCGTAATTTATGTTTATTGTATTGATATATCAGTTGGTCCTCATCTTCTTCATCTTTCATGGTCTTATCGGGCTTGCCAAGTTTTGCGATCACTGCGGCTTCTTTCATGCCGAAGGTAAATTCCCCTATTCCGAATTTTGGCTTTATTTCCATATTCATTTTGATATTAATATACAACTTTAATTAGCAGGTATTGGGTTGCAATATTAATAAAATAAGAAAGCCTGTGCTCAGAAAACCCATTCTTTTCCTCGCACAGGCTTGTTTACCGTTGTTTTAACTATTTATGCCAAACGGCTTTTCTTTTTGCCTTTGGTAGTGGAAGTCTTTTTGGTGGCTTTTGTTGTGCCCGACTTTTTAGTTGTTTTAGCGGCTACTTCTTTTTTCTCGGTGGTGCTTTCTTTTACCGGCATTTTTTTGATGCGGGCAATTTTTGAATCCGTTTCGCCTTTGTGAAAGTAAAGGTCCAGGTAAAAATGATCACCCTGGCGGTTGTGGTAAATAGCCCTGTAAGTGTTGTAATTTTTATCAGGGGTTACCACTACAATGCTCAGTTTTGTGTTGCTGGTAAGCTGTGAAAGCTCTTTGTGATACGCTGTGAGTGAATCTCTGTACTTTGTCTTTCTGTTCAAAAAAGCGGGGGCTATCAGGGAGATCGCTTCGTCAATTCGGCCTTGCTCCAGTGAGCTCAGGAACATGGTGGTATTTAAACCTTGTGAACGCTCTACCAGGTCACGGTGATCGTCCTTAGACACTTTTTGAGCGAAGATTGCTACGGGGCCAAACAAAATAATGGCCAGGATACATAGGGTTTTGGACATAGAATTTTGGATTAATTGAACTTATTCTTCCTTATATGCTTAACTGCAAACGGTCCATCACTTCATATACCAGAGGGGTTTGTGCTGGTAGAAGTTTCCCGATGGTCGCCTGCACGTTGAACCATTCAAATTTATCAAGCTCTGGAAATTCGGCCATAGTCCCCGACTTTGGTGGCCATTCCATTTTAAACATATTGCTTTTGACGCTATCCGGGTTAATTTCCTGCTCCACCGCCCATGCATATACCAACTTGCCACTTTTCTGTTTTATGGGCGTCAGGGGCATCAGGTCGCTTGTAATGCTTATTCCTGTTTCCTCTTTAAACTCCCGAATGGCACATTTTATTGGCTCTTCACCTTCTTCTATTTCTCCTTTTACGATTGTCCAGAAGCCAATATCTTTTTTGCGGTAGAACGGACCGCCCGGATGCGCTATGAAAAAGAACAACTGTTTTTTTACGATCTTGTATGGTATTATTCCGGCACTTTGCTTTTTCATACCATTAAGTTACCGCAGTTTTCTAACCCATTTTCACTTTTCAATTGTTCATTCATCACTTTTACCTGTTCATTTGTCGAATTCTGTGGCCCGTTCACCGATTTTGACTATCAATTCGACAAATTCACCAGTGCATATGCTTAATTCTTTAACACAATCATCAAATTCAGTAGTTCATATAGCGAATTTACCAGTGCATTCGTCAAGTTCAGTATCACATTCGCTCAATTGACGGTAGAATTTTGCAAATGTATTATAGAATTCGTCACGTTGCTTATTGAATTTGACAGATGTTTTATAGAATTCGCTTAACTGCTTATAGAAATCTGCAAAAGATTTATAGAATTCAGCATGCGGCTTATTGAATTAAACAAATGTTTTATAGAAATCGTTCAACAGCCTATTGAATTCCGCAAATGTTTTATAGAATTCGCTGTTTTGCTCAAAGAACACTGCAAAAGTCCTATAGAATTCAGTAAATCGGTTGTTGAATTCGACAAATGGGGTTTTGCCTTCGCTCAACAGATAGTTGAATTCGATAAATGCACAATAGCATTTGCCCAATTGGCTGCTCCGTTAGATAAGTTGAATGATAGATACAATAAATATGGCTGTTAATGTACTATGGGCCGGTTATTATGTTATGCCGGCCATCATTCAATAATGCGTGACGTATAGTACGCACAGGACCGTTGCATGTAATCGAAATTTTAATATTTATTTTTTAGAAGAATGCGATCAAGTGAAGGATTAATAAACTGACCATCGTCAGTTTATTGGACAGCTTTAAGGACTTAAAATACCGGTATCCGAACAGGATACTAAGTGTATACCCCTTAAATTGTTGCCAAGTGTTGCCAAATGTTGCCAAAATTTGGAAATGGCTTTTCAGCCATCGTATCTTTGTTTTAACAAATACAAACCGTTAGTAACAAACGAAAGTATTGTTGCTAGTATCAGGATCCGGCAATAGTTTAGGTTATTCTAACGGTAAGTTTCACTCACCTCGTATTGGCCAATACGAACTCCCATCCAGGCCCTGATTCACTTAAATTCATTGACGTCTTGCGTCGCTTTACTTTGGTAGTTGAGCTAAAGTTATATACCGGAATACGGTGATGTACAGGCATGGTCATGGGTAAAGGTTAAGGTTGCGATAAGTAGCGTATGGTTTAAACACTTTTTTTTAAATCTTTAAATTGTTTTTTATGTCAATTAAAATTAGCACCAAATACAGAACCAGCAGTGATATGAAACTGCTGAAGTTTGGTTACCAGATCTTGGATACAATGGATAATAATCCAATCTATACCAATTCGCCACTTGTAAAGGCTATTTTGCAAAAATCCTGTGATGATTTCAGAGTGGCTGGTTCCATAGCAAGCAGGAAAGACAGGGCCCTTTCATCAGCTAAAAACGACAGAAAAGCTGATCTGGTAAGGGACCTCGATATTCTGAATGTTTATGTGACTGAAACCTGTAAGAATGATAAAACCATGTTGTTACAAAGTGGTTTTGAAATTGCGGGGCTCAAAAATGAATCGCAGGAATTACAGCCTTTCAAAGAGGTAAAGGTGATAAGCGAATTGCCCGGTACAGCAAGTATTCGTGTAAGCAGAGTAGCAAATGCAAAGTCGTATGTATTCCAGTATACAGCCGACCCGCTCTCTACAGACAGCGTTTGGGTTAGTGAAACAGTGCTCACCCGTGAGCATACGTTCAATAACCTGAATTCTGTTGCACGCTACTGGTTCCGCGTAATTGCCATTGGCAAGGGTAACCAAACGGTGTATTCGCCGCCTGTGGCCCGGGTTATTCAATAACCCATAGATGGCGTGCCAATAAAGCAAACTAACAACCAGCGCTACTGCAGTAGTGTTGGTTGTTTTTCTTTGGGGAGAAGAAGGGTTGAAAAGTTGATAATGTTGATATTGGTGATATAGGGGAGGATGTCGGACGTCAGAAGTCGGAAGTCGGAGGTCGGCAAACGTGAAACGTGAAACGGCAAACGCCCAATTTCGAAGGGCGCATTTTGTCCGCAATCAGCTTAAATTTCGGGCGGCGCAAGATTGCATTGTAATTTCAACATTCGCGAGCCCTTTCACGTTTCATCCGCCAGCTGGCGGACCGTTTCACGAGCCAACTCATTATTCACCATTGGCCATCACCAAAAGAAGAACCCCAGCCTTATTCAGACCGGGGCTCTTACTTGTCATGTCAGTATACCTAGTTGATACATTCTGTGTATTAGCGTAAGAAGAGCATCTCACGGTATTTTGGCAGCAGCCAGTACTCATCGCCTACCAGCAATTCCAGCTTATCGGCATGGTAACGGATCTGATCAAAATACGCTTCTTTAATAGTATCGCAATAGGCGATAGCTTTCTCACGGGTATCAGTGATAACGTTGGCTTTTTTACGAGCCTGGATCATCTTTTCTACCAGTTCAGCCATTTTGTTCACATGTTCAGAAACTTTGGTAAGGATTTGTTTCTGGTTAGCATAGCTTCCTTCTGGCAAACCAACTTCTTTCAAACCTTTGATGTTTGCAATCAGTTCGTTCTGATATTTGATAGCCGCTGGTAAAATGTGGCTGGTTGCCAGCTCACCCATTACACGGGCTTCAATTTGTACTTTCTTGATGTATTTTTCAAGCTCAATTTCATGACGTGCTTCCAGCTCTACGTGTGTTAACACGTTGTTGCTTTCGAACAGGCCTTTAGCTTTATCGGTAACCATAGCATCCAGCGCTTTTGGCGTAGTGCGTACGTTTGGTAAACCGCGTTTTTCAGCTTCCTGGTGCCATTCGTCGCTGTAACCGTCGCCTTCGAACAATACTTTTTCGCTGGCTACGATGTACTCGCGAATAACGTGCATGATAGCGATCTCTTTTTTCTCGCCTTTTTCAATTAAGGTATCTACATCCTTTTTGAATTTCTTCAGCGTTTCGGCCATGATCGTGTTCAGGGTGGTCATGGGGTTAGCACAGTTTGCAGTAGAACCTACAGCGCGGAACTCGAATTTGTTACCAGTGAACGCGAACGGTGAAGTACGGTTACGGTCAGTGTTATCGAGCAACAGCTCAGGAATGCTTCTGTGCAGGTCTAATTTCAGGATGGCCTCATCCTGCTCATCGAATTTACCACCTACTCTTTCTTTAACATCGTTCAACACTTTGTACAGGTATTGACCAATGAATACAGAGATGATAGCAGGAGGAGCTTCGTTTGCACCCAGGCGGTGATCGTTTCCGGCAGATGCGATAGAAGCACGCATTAAGTCAGAATAATCAAATACAGCCTTGATGGTGTTTACAAAGAAAGTAAGGAACATCAGGTTGGTCTTTGGTGTTTTACCAGGAGCCAGCAGGTTAATGCCGGTATCTGTAGCCATTGACCAGTTGTTGTGTTTACCACTACCGTTAATGCCGGCAAATGGTTTCTCATGCAACAACGCACGTAATTTATGACGGCGGGCAACGCGGTCCATAACATCCATCAACAGGGTGTTGTGGTCAACTGCCACGCTAACTTCTTCGAAGATAGGAGCGCACTCGAACTGAGCAGGCGCCACCTCATTGTGACGGGTTCTTAAAGGAATACCCAGTTTGTAAGACTCCTGCTCGAAATCGCGCATGAAAGCGTAAATTCTGTCGGGAATAGCACCAAAGTAGTGGTCTTCCAACTGTTGGCCTTTGGCAGGTGAATGACCGAATACAGTACGTCCACCTACAACCAGGTCAGGGCGGGCATTGAAGAAAGCTTCGTCAATAACGAAGTACTCTTGCTCCCAACCCAGGGTAGCTTGTACTTTGCTTACGTTTTTGTCGAAATAGTGGCACACTTCAACGGCAGCTTTATTCAAAGCTTCCAGAGATTTTAATAAAGGTGCTTTATAGTCAAGTGTTTCACCGGTATAAGAAACGAAGATAGTAGGGATACAAAGTGTTTTACCCTGGCCAATCTCCATAATGAATGCAGGAGAAGAAGGATCCCATGCAGTATAACCACGGGCCTCAAAAGTTGCACGAATACCACCGCTTGGGAAAGAAGAAGCATCTGGCTCTTGTTGTATCAGCGCATCACCGTCGAAAGTTTCAAGCGCAGTACCATCGCCTTTCAGTGTAAAGAATGAATCGTGTTTTTCTGCAGTAGTACCTGTTAAAGGTTGGAACCAGTGTGTATAGTGAGTAACACCTTTGGTTTCTGCCCACTGACGAAGACCAGCCGCGATTTGATTCGCCATGGCGCGGTCAATTTTCTTACCACCCTTGATAGAGGCATTAAGACTTTTATAAGCCTCATCACTCAAAAACTCACGAGCAGTTTTTAATGTAAATACATTCTCACCGAAGATGCCAGTAATTTTGGTTGAACCGTCCACGTCCTGGCCGTTCTGGCTGGTCAGGTCGTTGATTGCTTTAAAACGTAATGATTCCATCACTAAAATTTTTGCTTTTGTGCAAAATAAAGACAATTACAGGTTCAAAAAAAAAAATTGAATTTATGACGCAATATTTTTGATAAAACACATAAAAATGGGCATTAGTGGGTTCAATAAAATTGAAAAAGGGGTGAAAAATGCGATTTTTTTAAATATATAGTTTTTTATTAATCTTCTGTAGGAAGGCCCAATTTGTACAAATTACCGGCACTGCAAGCAATAAAAGCTCAGGAATTGCTTTGTACCGAACAATGGCTCCCGGAAATGGAATGGTATATCCTATAAATATGTATAATGTGATGCCAAACCCCAAACTAAACAGTATCAGCGGTTTGCAAAGCATCGCTTTCCAATGTATCTCTTTTTTTATAATACATATAATTGTGAGCCCCCAAAAAATTATGATAGCGGCCGCCGTCATCAATTGCAGCGCCCCCTGGGCCTCCCATATATAAGGTCGAACAAATGTATGGCTCAGGGCCTGAGGCAGAACCCGGGTAAAACCGCCCAGGGTAGGTTGCAGGGTATCGAGCGGGAACCGGGTGCCCTGTAATGCCATAAACGCCTGCTGCCGTTGGGCAATAACCTGCGGTAAATTCTTTTGTGGCGAAAGCCAGGCCGTGGCAAAAAAGAGTAAACTACCTGTTGCAAATACCAATAGGAAAGTGGGCAACGGTTTTCGGTTAAATTTTACCGATATATACCAGGCTGCCAGCGCCGGTATTAATAATAGTAATACCTGGCTGCGGAAAATGATAATGCCAAAAACGCCAAAAACGAAATAAAGTACCGACCACTTATTATTAGTATATAACCACCTGCGAAAATGCACCAATAGCAGGGCCAGAAAGAACAGTACCAAACCATCGCCACGAATACCACTTAGCCAGAACACCAGGGGCGGAAAGAAAAAGATAAGCAACAACAGTTGTTTTCTTTTTTGCGGAAACTCCTGCACATACAATTTAAAAAGCCAGTAATGCCCCCAGAACAATACAAAATTGAAGAACACTACATTAATATAATAATTACTACCGCCAAAGAGGTTGCCAATGGTAAGTACTTTAATAATGAGGTTATTTTCCAGGGTGTGTATCCAGGCACCCATATTCTCCCAAAATGTGCCGCCCTGCCAAGCAAAGGTGTAGGCCGGCCCTAATTTGGTAATGAACAACACCGGATCGTTTAGCATCAGCTGCAGTTCTTCGAGAGAGTGTGTTTGGAACGTCCAGGTATCATCGCCATTATAAAAATGACCATATATATATCCATACAAACAACCCAGGGCCACCTTAAAAATAAAGGCCAGCGATAATTCGGTTACCGTTAACTGCGTTTTGTTACGGATGATGCGGTGTATGAGGAAAATGAATACTATACTATAGAAAATGATACCTATTATGATCATATTGTGGTCGCAAGTTATGGTTCCAGGTTACAAGTTTCAGGGAAAAGCAAATACAAAAGTTCCCGGATACCAGTTACCGGTTTCCAGGTAATACAAATACAGGTTCCAGGATTCTTTGCCTTTAAACTGTATTTTGTATTCGCTTTTAGCCTTAGGCCTTCAGCTTTCAGCTGTATTTACCTGGAGCTTGCGGCTTGCAGCCTGTAGCTGTATTCCGTTTCACGTTTGCCGTTTTACGTTTCACGTTTGATTATCCCATCCAAATGTATAAATTTGAAGCTAATATTTGTTGATGTATAGCATGGTTCGTGCTCATAAATTGATTGCCTTTGTATCGAACAGCGCGTGGTCGGTGTACAATTTCAGGTTAGATGTGATCCGTGACCTCATGGCAAAGGGTTTTGAGGTAATGGTGCTGGCACCTGATGATGAGTACTCTGCCGACCTGCAAAAGTGCGGCTGCCGCTTCATTCCGCTTCATTTCAACAATAAAACCAAAAGTTTAACCGCAGACATGGCATTTTACCGCCAGTTGCGGGAACTTTATCGCTTACATGCCCCCGATTTTATTTTTCACTACGTGGCCAAACCCAATATTTATGGGTCATTGGCGGCTGCGGCTGTAGGTATTCCATCGGTAGCCGTAATTACCGGCCTCGGCTATCCGTTTGCCAAACGCAACTGGCTATACCATGTAGTAAAACTGCTATATAAAAGAGCCCTGCGCAAAACCCGTGAAGTTTGGTTCCTGAACAATGAAGACGCCAAAATATTCATCAACGAACATATTGTAAATATCGAAAAGGTAAAGGTGTTGCCCGGTGAAGGGGTTGATACTGACTATTTCTCGTTTCCCCAGCGGAGCGCCCGCAAGGAGAATGCACCTTTTACATTTTTAATGAGCACCCGTCTGCTCAAAAGCAAGGGCATTAGCCTGTATGCCGATGCGGCCCGTATTTTAAAGAAAAAGCATTACGATGTGCGGTTTGAACTGATCGGGTTTTTTGAGCAACATCACCCCGACAGTATTTCACAAGAAGACCTTGACCGCTGGCAAAAAGAAGGATTGATCCATTACGGCGGATTTGCCAAAGATGTGCGCCCGTTCTTACAACGGGCCGATTGTTTTGTTTTTCCCTCTTTTTATAATGAAGGTGTACCGCGTTGCCTTATGGAGGCCGCCAGTATGGAG
Organism: Niastella sp. OAS944; assembly: GCA_024809215.1. Classification (GTDB taxonomy): domain Bacteria; phylum Bacteroidota; class Bacteroidia; order Chitinophagales; family Chitinophagaceae; genus Niastella. Next base: position 107,674 of record JANUBW010000008.1, read on the forward strand.
TTGCCGGTAATTACCAGCAATAACCGTGGTTGCAAAGAAGTAGTGGTAAATGGCAGCACCGGCTTTCTTTGTAATATACACGACCCGTTCGACCTGGCCGATAAAATGGAAAAGATCATTAACCTGCCTGTTGAAGAACGTTCCCGCCTTGGCCGCAATGGCCGCGCCCTCGTGATCAAAAAGTTCAGTATTAAGAATGTTATAGATGAATATGTGGCTACGTTAAACGCCGATTGGGCAGAGTAGTTAATTTGCTAATTTGCTAATATGCAAATGTGCAGATCAAAATTTCAAATCAGAAAATTTCGATTCTAAGAAAGACAATACTCCTGATTGATGAATCTGCTTCTCCCACGTCCAACTACTTAAATCAGGTTGTTCGTAATTGAATGAATTTACATTTTCCCAGGTAAAATTTTTGAGGCCGGGTTGCAGGTAAAAGTAGTTACCGCCGTATTGTTGTTGAAAGCTTCGCACCCAGGCATAGTCGGTAGTTATAACCGGCATTTTACAAGCCGAATAATCGAGGAACTTGGCCGAGGTTTGTTGATTGTATGGAACAATATCGGGCATATAATTAATACCAAACCGCGCCTGTTGTATATAGGCATATATTTCCTTATAGGGTATGGGGCCTTTGAACGTAATGTTCGGTGCTGCAGCATATGCGGCACTTACCTCATTATATGCCCGTGAAAGCACCAGCAGGCTTTGTTCTTTTAATGCGCCATGCGCAAAACAATTGAACAGTAATTCCAGTTGCCGGCCTTTATCAACTGTACCTATATATACAAAATCATATTGTTTATTTACATCCGGCAATAGGTGTGCAGTGCCCGATGGAATGCCGTAATTGCGAATACCAAAAGGAATACCATCGTTCAACTGAAATTGTTTTAGTACATACTCATTATTGAAGATGCGGTAATCGGGTTTGGTATTGATGAGTTTTTTGACGGTATCTTTTAATTGGCTCAATGGCGGCACCGATGCAGAAGCATATTCATGAATGGTTATCACTTTTTTATTGCGGCTGGTATGGCGCCCCATAAAATGCCACTCCACATCGGCCGGTAATTGTTGCTCACCGGGCGAACTCACTACCTGCGTTTTTATATTATGGGCCGAAAAAAAATCAACATAAGCTATTATCTCGGGCATAAATGCTTTATGTGGATGAATGAAGCTGATAGTCATTGCAAAATGCTGTTACAGGTTACAAGGTACAGGTTACAGGGAATAAAAAATACAGATGCCGGTTACCTGTATTCCAGTTTCCAGGGCTTTAGTTCATGGCTCGCCATTACTTTCAGATTTTCTCCCAGGCAACGAGGTTCCTGGTAACTGTATTTCCTGGTTACCGGAAACCGGTACCCCAAAACTGCATTTCTTGTAACCTGAAACCTGTAACCTGAAACCTGAAACTCCACCTGATATCCTCAAAACTTCAACTCTGGAAACTTCGATTCTAAGAATTCTAACACCCCACTTCGCCGGATCTGCTGTTCCCATGTAAAGCTTTCCACATCGGGTTTTGAGTAGGGGAGGCCATTTACCTGCTGCCAGGTAAAGTTGCTGAGGTTGGGGTTCAGGTAAAAGAAATTACCGCCGTACTGTTGCTGAAACTGTTCTACCCATTCGTATTGCGTGGTAACAATGGGCAGGCCAAGGGCGGCATATTCGAGCAGGCGTATTGAGCTTTGTTTATTAAATGGTTCTTTATCAATAACGTAGTTAATGCCAAAGCGCGCCTTTAATATATAGGAGTCCATTGAATTGTAGGGCAGGGGACCCATAAATACAATATTCTGGTACCTGGCATAGGCATTTTGCAGGTTTTCGTAATTCTTTCCTATTACCAGAAGGGTGTAGTCTTTCATTTGCCCGGTGCTGAAGCAGTTCAGCAGGTTGTCGATCTGCCGTACGGGCGAAAGATCGCCGGTATACACAAAATCATATTCCCGTTCATGCAAAAAAGGATCGGTGAGCAGCCAGTGTTCCGGTACGCCAATATCGCGGTAACCAAAAGGGATCTGATCGTGAAAATTGAGCGTTTTTCGAACATATTCATTTAAAAACAGCCGGAAATCGGGTTGGGCATTAAAAAAACTTTTCCACCAGTTCTTCCACCAGCGCCAGGGTGGCACCGAGGAGGAGCAATAATCGTGAATTTTATAGATCCCCTCTTTGGGTTTGGTAAGGTCGGCGGGCATCATCCACCACTCAACATGGCGGTGCATAAGGCCCAGATCGTTTTTGTTAACCAGCTCACATTTTATATTGTAGCCCGAAAAGAAGCGCTCGTAAGCGTCCATCTCGGGCAAAAAGGCTTTATTGTTATAAACAAATGCAATTATCATGACCTGGTAAATAGGGATAAATTTATCAATTAGATCACAGACTGTTTGTACTTTTGCGCTTTCTTAAAAACGCCGGTTGAGTTTTGGGGGAACTATCTCTCGACAGCAAATTAACACTCAATCAGCATTTTACATACAATTAACATGGAAGTAACAGTAAAAACGGCTAAACAACTACGTCTTACCGAGGAAGAATTTGAACTGATAAAACAAAAACTCGGCCGTACGCCCAATTTTACCGAATTGTGCGCATTCAGCGGTATGTGGAGTGAGCATTGCAGTTACAAAAATTCAATTAAGTGGTTGAAAACATTGCCCCGCGAAGGCAAAAAAATGCTGGTGAAGGCTGGTGAGGAGAACGCGGGTTTAATGGATATTGGCGATGGCTTCGGTGTTGTATTTAAAATAGAATCTCATAACCACCCTTCGGCCATTGAGCCGTTTCAGGGCGCAGCAACCGGCGTAGGTGGTATTCACCGCGATATTTTTACTATGGGCGCAAGGCCAATTGCCTCGCTCAACTCGCTTCGTTTTGGTAATCTGAAAGAAGCAAAGACCCAGCACCTGCTGGCCGGCGTAGTACATGGCATTGGCCACTATGGCAATTGCTTTGGCGTACCTACCGTTGGTGGTGAAATTTACTTTGAACAATGTTATCATACCAACCCCCTCGTAAATGCCATGAGCGTGGGTATAGTTAAGAATGGTGAAACCATTTCAGCAACCGCAAAAGGAATTGGCAACCCCGTATTCTTTGTAGGTTCTGCAACCGGTAAAGACGGTATTGGTGGCGCTTCTTTCGCTTCTGCCGATATCACTGCCGAAAGTGCCGAAGAATTACCTGCCGTACAGGTGGGCGACCCCTTCCAGGAAAAGAAACTGCTGGAGGCTTGTTTAGAAGTTATTAAGACCGGCGCCGTAGTAGGTATGCAGGATATGGGTGCCGCCGGTATCATTTGTTCTACCGCCGAAATGAGCGCCAAAGGCGAAGTAGGTATGCGCATCGACCTCGAGAAAGTGCCTACACGTCAAAAAAATATGAAGGCCTGGGAACTGTTGCTGAGCGAAAGCCAGGAGCGTATGTTGATGGTGGTTGAAAAAGGCAAGGAAGCTGCAGTTCAGGCTGTGTTCGATAAATGGGACCTTCCATGTTCTGAAATAGGCGAGGTTACCAACGATGGCATTCTTCATTTCTATATGAATGGCGAATTGGAAGCTTCACTTCCTGCCAATGAATTAGTATTAGGTGGCGGTGCTCCCCAATATACCCGCGAGTATAAAGAGCCTGCTTACTTCGAAAAAATAAAAGCTTTCAAAGCCGATAGCATTGAAGTGCCTGCCGACCTGAAGGCAGTGGCTGAGCAACTTATTACTATTCCAAACATCGCCAACAAACGTTGGGTGTATGTACAATACGATAGCATGGTTGGTGCTGGTACCTCAACAACCAATACGCCTGCCGACGCAGCAGTTGTTGTTGCTAAACCAACCAATAAAGGCCTGGCGCTTACAACCGATTGTAACAGCCGGTATGTATATGCCGATCCGTTCATTGGTGGTATGATAGCTGTTTCTGAAGCTGCCCGTAACATTGTGTGCAGTGGTGGTCAGCCCCTGGGTATTACCAACTGTTTGAACTTTGGTAACCCATACGATCCGCAGGTATACTACCAGTTTGTATATGCGTTAAAAGGTATGAGCGAAGCTTGTGTGAAATTCGATACCCCTGTAACCGGTGGTAACGTAAGTTTCTACAACCAGAACCCCGATGGCGCTGTTTATCCAACCCCAACTATTGGTATGGTTGGTTTGTTAGATAGCGTAGATGATAAAATGACCATGGATTATAAACAGGCCGGCGATCAGCTGTTCCTGGTAGGTACCAGCAGAAGTGATATCAACTCAAGTGAGTACCTGCATAAAATTAAGAATGTGGAGTTCTCACCAGCCCCGCATTTCAACCTGGAAGAAGAAGCTGCTTTACAAAATAAGATCGCTGAGCTTATCAAAGCCCGTGTTATTGAATCGGCCCACGATACCAGCGAAGGTGGATTGTTCATTGCGTTGATCGAATCTTCTTTCAACCGCGGACTGGGCTTCGATGTAAAAGCTGCAAAAGCCGATGTGCGTAAAGATGCATATTGGTTTGGTGAGGCGCAAAGCCGTGTGGTGGTAAGCGTGAAAGCCGATAAGGTAGAAGCATTCAAAAAAATATTGGGCAATCACCCTTACGAGCAACTGGGACAGGTTACCACTGGTACCGTTACTGTTGATGGTAACAATTGGGGCACTGTTCAAAGTTGGAAAGATAAATATGATACGGCTATTGAGAGTTTGTTGGCCGGGCATGAGAGTGAGCATGCGTTGAGCGCTTTATAATTTATAAAGGGAAGAGTTGACAAGTTAACACGTTGACAAGGAGTTGAAAAGTTGATGGAGGTGATAAAGTTGTTGGAGGGCAGTTAATGAGTTAACTGGTTAACGAGTTGACGAGTATTGCAAGCCTCGCGAAATCTTGGTCAATTCACGATTGCCGATTCACGCTTATATGAGCAAGGAATCAATTAATCATTTACTATTCTATTAAATGAATAAAGACAGCATCATAGTAGTAACCGGCGCCGCTGGCTTTATTGGCAGCTGCCTTACCGGTTTTTTAAATAGCAAAGGATATAACCGCCTTATTCTGGTAGACGACTTCAGTAAGATAGAGAAAACACCAAACCTCGAAGGAAAACAATACCAGGAGAAAGTGGAGCGTGAGCAGTTCTTCGGGTGGCTGGCACAAAATAAACCCCAGGTTGGTTTTATCTTCCATATCGGCGCCCGTACCGATACCACCGAGTTCGATTACTCAATACACCAGCATTTGAACGTGGAGTATTCGCAGAAGATCTGGAACTACTGCACCGAAAACAAAGTGCCGGTAGTGTATGCATCTTCGGCTGCTACCTATGGTTCGGGCGAAGAAGGATACAATGACGACCACGCCATTGTATATTCATTAAAGCCATTGAACCCTTACGGTGTATCAAAGAATGAGTTCGATAAATGGGCCTTACAGCAGGCAACACAGCCGCCTTTTTGGGCCGGACTGAAATTCTTTAACGTATATGGCCCTAACGAATATCATAAAGGCCGTATGGCCAGTGTGATCTGGCATTCATTTAACCAGATCAACAGCCAGGGATTTGTGAAGTTGTTCAAATCGCACAAAGAAGGTTATAAAGATGGCCAGCAGCTGCGCGATTTTGTGTATGTAAAAGATGTATTGAAGATCTGTTACTGGCTCATGGAGCAATTTGAAAAAGGCAATGATGTAGCGAGTGGTTTATATAACCTGGGAACGGGCAAGGCCAGGAGTTTTGAAGACCTGGCAAAAGCTACCTTCAGCGGGTTAGATAAAGAAGCGAAGATCGAATTCATACCAATGCCCGAAGATATTCGCGACAAATACCAGTATTTCACAGAAGCGAATATGCAAAAGCTGAAAGATGCCGGTTATTCAGATTCATTTTATTCACTGGAAGAAGGCGTGAATGATTATGTGAGAAATTATTTAGCGAAGGGTAACTTTTATTAAGTTCGAATTATCATGAACAAGAAAATAGCAATCATAGGTGGCGGCAACCTTGGTACTGCCATTGCAGAAGGACTGATCAACAGCGGTTTTACCTTACCTGAACATATTCTCATTACCAAACGGAATATTAAAACACTGGCTGCTTTGGAAAAGCGCGGTGTGCTGGTAAGCGATAACAACGAAGAAGCGGTTCGTTTTGCCGACATGATCATTTTGGCGGTAAAACCTTTTCAGGTAGACGATATTTTAGGAAAACTGCAGTCATTGCTGAACCCCGAAAAGCATGTGCTGGTATCGGTGATCACCGGTATTACCATTGGGCATATGCAAAAAGCCGTTGAGAAAAAAGTACCTGTAATACGGGCTATGCCAAACACTGCTATTGCTATACAGGAAAGCATGACCTGCCTGGCAGGTTCACACGATGTAAGTAAAGATCACATTTCATATATCGAAGACCTGTTCAACCAACTGGGTAAAGCTGTTTGGATCGATGAAAAGCTGATGGATGCAGCCACTGTATTGGGCGCTTGCGGTACGGCATATGCTATGCGGTACATTCGCGCCAATATTCAGGGGGGTATTGAAATAGGTTTCGATGCAGCTACTGCCAGTTTAATTGCCGCGCAAACGGTAAAAGGCGCTGCTGAACTATTATTGCAAAAAGGTACTCACCCCGAGCAGGAAATAGATAAAGTAACTACCCCTAAAGGTTGTACCATTGCCGGTTTAAACGAAATGGAACACCAGGGTTTCAGTTCATCTCTCATTAAAGGAATTGTTGCCAGTTATGATAAAATTGCAAAGGATAGCTAACAATTCTAAAACTATTCAGGATATTTGCTAAATAATATGTGAGTTATAACGTTAATGTGGCATAGATTTTATGGTAATATGAAGAATTGATTGTGTTATTGCTACGTAATTGTAAAATTACAGGCACATGTATTCGTAGTTGTACGAATATGATAAAAAAGAATATGTTTGCTTGCAATTGAAACAAAATTTTCGTTGCTTTGTTGCGCGAAAAATTAAAACCGTACCCCATCAAGGTAATAACCCACTCAACACTTATGAAAAAGGAGCGATTTAGTTTTTTTATCCTGTTTTTTGAAATTGCAGCTATTGTTTTTTTACATTCTGCAAAGAACAGGGACACAGAAAGAAAGAATACTGCAAGCAATAGAAAAGCGAACATCACAGCTTCTGCGCAGTTCAAATCTCTTTCTTTAACTAAAGTTAAATAGGTAGCAACAACTATACTCTTACTTTATTGTTTTGATTTACTTAAGATTACGTCTAACCTCCCCGCGCCCCGGGGAGGTTTTATTTTTACCAGTTCCAGCTCAAAAAATGCCATTTTAGCTTTCAAGTTATTGGTTTTAACCACTTTTTAATGCTGCCCGCCCTGAGTAAGCCAGGGTTTTCCACACCCTAAAAAATCACGCTTTTCTGGCGCAATAATTTGCCGTAACTTTGCACGACCTCCCGGAATTATTTTCCATTAAGAGTTTTAAATATCCGCTGGTCAAATAGGGATTAATCAATTAATCAATGATTGTTGTAGGACGTTGGTTTAACGTCGGTCGTAGTTAAAAACGAACTGAAATAAATAACCATAAATTATGGCCAAGCATATTTTTGTTACCGGTGGGGTAACTTCATCATTAGGAAAAGGGATTATTGCAGCTTCGCTTGCAAAATTGTTGCAGGCGAGGGGATTGAGGGTAACAATTCAGAAGTTCGATCCTTACATCAACGTAGATCCGGGTACATTAAACCCATACGAGCATGGCGAGTGTTATGTTACTGAAGATGGCGCCGAAACCGATCTTGACCTCGGTCACTACGAGCGTTTTCTGAATATTTTCACTTCACAGTCGAACAACGTAACTACAGGCCGCATTTATCAAACAGTAATTAATAAAGAACGCGAAGGCGCTTTCCTGGGTAAAACCGTTCAGGTGGTTCCACATATTACCGACGAAATTAAACGTCGCATGTTACTGTTGGGTACTACCGGACAGTACGATATTATTATTACCGAATTGGGTGGTACTGTAGGTGATATTGAAAGTCTTCCGTTCATTGAAGCATTGCGTCAGTTGCAGTGGGAGTTGCCCGAAGAAGATACGGTAGTAGTGCACCTGACCCTGATACCATACCTGAAAGCAGCTAAGGAATTAAAAACAAAACCCACCCAGCACAGTATCAAAATGCTGAGCCAGGAAGGAGTTCACCCCGATATTATCGTGTGTCGTACTGAAAAAACACTGACACCCGATCTGCGTCGTAAGATAGCCCTGTTCTGTAATGTAAAACAGGAAGCGGTAATTGAAGCTGCCGATGCGCCTACCATTTACGAAGTGCCATTGGCCATGATGCGCGAGAAGCTCGATCTTATTTGCTTAAAGAAACTCAACATCACCGATTTTCACGAACCCGATCTGCAAAAGTGGAAAGAGGTGTTGGATAAATTGAAATACCCCAAGAGCCAGGTTACTATTGGCCTTATTGGAAAATATATTGAGCTGCAGGATGCTTACAAATCGATACTTGAAGCATTTGTACATGCCGGCGCTTTGAATGAGTGCAAGGTGCAAATTCAAAACGTGCACAGTGAATTCATTACTCCGGAGAACGTAGGCGAAAAACTGGCTAACCTCGATGGGTTGCTGGTAGCGCCTGGTTTTGGCCACCGTGGGGTAGAAGGTAAGATCCTGGCTGTGAAATATGCGCGTGAGAACAAATTACCATTCTTTGGTATTTGTTTGGGTATGCAAATGGCCGTTATCGAATTTGCCCGCAACGTATTGGGATTAAAAGACGCCCATTCAACCGAAATGAACAAGGACACCCCCGACCCCGTAATTGACCTTATGGAAGAGCAAAAGGCCGTTACCTCAAAAGGCGGTACTATGCGTTTGGGTGCTTATTCATGCGAAACAATTGAAGGCAGTTTGGCCCGTCAGATCTATAATAAAGAGATCATCAGCGAACGTCACCGTCACCGCTGGGAGTTTAATAACCGCTACCTGAACCAGTTTCAGGAGGCCGGTATGATTACGAGTGGCAAAAATGTTGAAAGCCAGCTGGTTGAAATAGTAGAACTGCCCTCGCACCCATTCTTTATTGGCGTTCAATACCACCCCGAATTAAAGAGCACGGTTGAAAATCCACACCCCATTTTTGTGAATTTCGTAAAGGCCGCCAAAGAGTACACCGAAAAAAAGGCCACAGTAAAGAACCCTTTGCTGCAAAGCGAAATGATATAATAATTCCGTCGTTGCGTATATAGTTAAAATGTTAATAGATATGCTTTTAGCAGCATATCTATTAACATTTTGTAATAAAAATGCAGATCGGTTAACTAATAACTCAAAAATTATAAGTTCCGACTATCTTTGCACCTCTTCTAAACTAGTAGTATAATGAACATGGACCGCAATACGGTGATTGGCTTTGTGTTGTTAGCGCTTTTACTGTTTGGTTATCTTTTTATTTCTACCAAAAACAGTCACGAGTTACAGGCAAAAAAACAAAAGGAAGCAGATTCCACTGCACTGGTAAAACGTGTACGGGATTCAATTGCCCAGGCTAACGATACCACCGCTAAGCTCACCACAGCTGTAGATTCGAACCAACTCCCAACACGCGGCGTTGAAGAATTAACAGTAGTTGAAAATGAAGTAGTTAAAATAAGCTTTACCAATAAGGGCGGTCAGCCCAAAACGGTTGAGTTAAAAAGCTATAAATCGCTTTTAGACGGAAAGCCGGTAGTGCTCAACAGCCAGGCTTTTGACAAGTTCTCTTACCGCATCAATACAGGTAATAATAACTCAGCTGAAATAGCCGACCTGTATTTTAGCAAACCCCAGGTGGTAAAGAATGCTGATAACAGCCAAACGCTCACCTTTCAGTTACCAGTTCCTGGTCAGGGTACAGTGGCTCACCAGTTTACCATCAGGCCCAACGATTACCTCATAGACTGGGGTGTTCAAATGGCCGGTGCCGATAAAATGCTTACCGGCGGTAGCTTTAACCTGGTATGGCAACAACAACCCAGCCAGCATGAAACTGATGTAAAGTATGAGCGTACGCAAACCACTGTTGGTTATTATGAAGACAACGAGTTTGATTATGTTCAAACAAAATCGGCCAAAGCATTGGAAAAACCGGTGCAATGGGTAAGCGTATCGCAACAGTTCTTCAATACCACACTTATTGCTGCCAAAGAGAAATTCACTTCTGGCGATATTAAGTTCATCAAAAATGCTGAGGATACAACTACCAAAATAGCCGAGGTTACTACAACCCTGCATACAAAAGTGCCATTAGGTGCTAATGCCGCATTACCGTTGCAGTTATATTTCGGTCCAAACGATTACGGTATTCTGCGCAAGCATAAGAACGAGATCCCCGAAATGGATAAGATCGTGAACCTGGGTCGTGATATGTATGCTTTTGTACGCCCCATCAACAAGTACATTGTGATGCCGGTGTTCGGTTTCTTCAAAAGCTTTGTTGGTAGCTTAGGTATTGCCATCTTATTGCTCACGTTATTCATTCGTTTGCTCACTTCACCGCTGGTATATACCAGTTACCTGAGTGGTGCTAAAATGAAAGCGTTACGTCCCGAAATTGATAAGCTGAAAGAGAAATACAACAACGACCAACAACAGGTGGGCGTTGAGCAAATGAAATTGTTCCGCGAAGCTGGTGTGAATCCGTTAGGAGGTTGTATTCCTGCCTTGTTGCAGATCCCTATCTTCTTTGCATTGTATAGTTTCTTTAACTCGAATATTGATCTGCGTGGGGTTAACTTCCTGTGGGCCGATAACCTGGCGGCATACGATGCCGTGTTGCGTTGGGGCTTTCACCTGCCAGGTTTGGGTAATCACCTGAGCTTGTTCACCATCACTGCGGTGTTGACCAGTTTCCTGATCTCTATTTATAACATGAACATGACGCCCGATCAAAACAATCCGGCGCTCAAGTACATGCCTTATATTTTCCCATTCATTCTGTTGTTTGTGTTTAATGGTTTGCCGGCGGCCCTTACGTGGTATTATACCGTGTCGAACCTGATAACGCTGATACTGCAGTTCGTTATTCAGAACTACATTATTGACCACGACAAGATCCTGGCGAAAATCGATGAGAACCGTAAGAAACCTAAGGGTAAATCGAAGTGGCAGGAAAGGCTGGAGCAGATGCAGGCTGCACAGGCCGAAGCGCAGAAGGCCCGCGGGGGGAAGAAGTAGATTGATTTTATTTCATCATAGTAAAGTGAGTTTCTTTTTAGAAGCTCACTTTTTTTGTGGGGCGGTTTTGAGTAGGGAGTTGAAAAGTTGATAAAGGTGATGAAGTTGATAGAGGTAAGGAAAATTTTTGGAGGGGGCCTTTTCACGTTTCACGTTTGCCGTTTCTCAATAATCGCGAGCCCAGAAGTATCGGACACCATTGCCGTTTCACGACTTGCCGCGAGCCCCCGGAATTTCGGAAACCCACTCACCACTTGCTTACACGGTCTAAAACGGAAACAGAGAAATGCCGCACATAGGACCTTGTCAACCCGTCAACCTCTTAACTAGTCAACTTCCCCCTTCATGACATAAAAGCTTCATTTTTAACAAATTTATCTATAAAGTACTCTTTTACTTTTTAAAAATTACCAGGTCTTTGTATTTTACGCAGCAACTATTATCACCTTGTCCGCATCTTGCTATAATTACAACCGTAGATCATGAAAAAAGAATTTGCAATACTGTTAACTGTTTGTTTGGGAACGCTTTATACCGCCAACGCGCAGCGTAAGGTGAGCGAGCTTACCATGGTGTATGATGCCAGTATTTCAAGCGGAAGCAAAGAGCCTAAACTGGCCGACGCATTTGACGGCCATACCAAAACAATATATGTAAAAGGTAACATGAGCCGGGCCGAACTGGCCAGCGCCTTGTTCTCTTCAGCTACTATTCACGACTCTAAGGCCGGAACATCAGTGGTATTAAGGGAAGTGAGCGGGCAGAAGCTACTGATCAGAATGACCAATGAGAATTGGGTAGAAAATAATAAACGCTACGATGGAATAACTTTCGCCAATACGAGCGATACAAAGACCATTGCCGGTTATAACTGTATTAAAGCGGTGGCAACTTTCCCCGACGGAACCACCTTTACCGTGTATTATACGCCGGATATTGTTCCTGAGAACAAGGACTATGAATACCTGTTCAAGAACCTGAATGGCCTGCCGCTTGAATATGAGCTGGTTCAGGGTAAACTCACCATCAAATACACCGTGTCAAAAATTAATTTGAACCCGGTACCGGCTTCTAAATTCGACATACCTAAATCAGGCTACCGCGAAATGACCTATGAAGAGAGTAAAAAAATGAACGTAAGTAATTGATCGGGATCTGGTTAAAAACCGGATTATTTCCGGAACCGGATCTTCAGATCAAAAGCGTTCAGGTTGTTGCGATTGTACGATGATCTATCAGGGGTAACATTTACCCGGTTTTGGCTGTTATAAGGTAGAATAAATACCTTATTGCCTTGCTGATACGTTACCACCGTACTGCGTGTGATGTAGTTGTTGGCGCGCACACTGTTGAATGTGTGGCTGCCTGTGTAAGCAGGACCGGCTTTCAATGTAAAGCCATTAGTCGTTCTGATAGGAGTAAAATCGGGTTTGCGAAGTGTCTCCGCTTTCTTTTTGTCACCACCTCCGCTGCTCGCCAGCGCAAGCGCAAATACCCCGATCATCGCACAACTGATGATGGTCTTTTTAAGCATGTGGTTAAGTTTTAGCGTAGAGTTCACTTGCATATTGAGTACAAAAATATAAAAAAATATTTACTTTTTTTTAACCCCGTGGATTAAAGTTTATACTATCCTTAACGAATGAGATACATAAATGTTACGGATTTCATAAAGAAAGGGTTGGTTTTTTTACAATTTTTTGATTGGTATTTGTAACGTGTTGCTAACCAGCTGTAAATGTTTTTCTGACCCTTATAGAAGGTACCTAATGCTTGTTAGTAAATACTACAATTAGCTAAGGGTAAGTATTTATAATTATTGTCCACATGTGTCAAAAATTAAAATTGGTATACATCGGCGAAAATCCTATTTTACATTAACCTACTATTTAAAAGAATGAGAGAAAATCCGTTTCGTCAGGATAATGAAGAAATCAGGGAGTTAGTTAAGCAGTTTCAGAACCTTAAAGCGGGGCGCGGTAATTCTTTCCTTGAAGAAGAGGCCTTCGAAAAGATCATAGATTATTTTGATGACGTGGAGGATTTGCCGCAAGCTTTGGAGGCCGCTGAAATGGGCATTGAACAATATCCCTATTCGTCGGCATTACTAATTAAAAAAGCCGACCTGTTAATAGCTACCCGGCACTATAATGAAGCGCTCGAAATACTCAATCACGCCGAGTTGCTCGATAGCAACGATATTAACCTGTACATTTTAAAAACAGATGTTTACCTGGCGCTCGACCAGCAGGAGAAAGCCGTAGAGCTTTTAGAGAATGCCCTGCAGTTGTTCGAAGGCCAGGAACGTATAGAATTGCTGTTTGAGCTGGCCGATGTGTACGACGATTACGAGGAGTTCGACAAGATCTTCGACTGCCTGAAACTTATTCTTGAACAGGAGCCCACCAATGAGGAAGCCTTGTACAAGATCTGTTTCTGGACCGACTTCACCGGCCGCAACGAGGAAAGCATTACGCTGCATACGCACATTATTGATGAAAACCCATACAGTGAGCTGGCCTGGTTTAACCTGGCTGCAGCTTTTCAGGGTTTAAAACTCTACGAAAAGGCCATTGACGCCTATAAGTATGCAGTTGCCATCGACGAAAAGTTCGATTATGCTTATCGCAATATGGGCGATGCCTATATTCGCCTTCGTAAGTATAAAGATGCCATAGAAGTGCTTGAAAAAGTACTGGAGCTTTCGCGGCCCGAAGATGTGATCTATGAAGCTATTGGCCACTGCTACGATCGTATGAAGAACTATGCACAGGCCCGCTTCTATTATCGCAAGGCATCGCATCTGAACCAGGGCGATAGCAAGTTGTACTATAAGATCGCCTGCACTTATATTAATGAAGAGCAATACTCAATGGCCGTTAAACAGCTGGAAAGTGCTATGCAAATACATCGCTTACAGCCTGAGTATAACCTGGCTATGGGCGAGTGTAAAATGCAGTTAGGCGATTATAAAGAAGCTATACAATATTTTTCTAATGTTGTAAGGCAACGGCCGCGCAATATTTCAAGTTGGGAAGCATTGATCCGCTGTTTATACCAGGGCGAATTTTACGAAGAAGCGCTGGAGCAGGTAAAAGCGGCCATAAAGATCACTGAAGGAAAACCCATTTTCCTGTATTACCTCAGCGCCATTTACCTGGCATTGGGCAAAACCAAGGAAGCCCTGTTGCAACTGGAATCGGCGCTTACAGCTTCACCAAAACTGCTGAAGAAGCTGATACACCTGAACCCCGCTATTTTGCGGCATCAGTTGGTAATAGAAGTGATAGCCCATCATAAGAAGAGTAATAAACAATAAGCTATTGACAATATGCAATAGGGTAGGCGTTCCGACCGATCGGAACGCTTTGCTTTTTTTGTTCATTGCCCATTGCCATTTGCCAATTGATTTTAATTTCCTTTTAACTGCCTCAATTTTATTGTTAATTCCACGTTTATGCCGGGCAAGGCAGGCAATTGACAGTGATTACACTTAATTGCTAATTGTTTTGCATATACGCTGGCCGCCGGAATTTTGTTATGATTTTAACCATGTGCCTTGTATGTGGTTTTCCATTATTTTTGCGGCGGCTTTAAAATTGTTGCACAAAAAAACAAGGAATGAATTTTAACCTCACACAGATCCCCGACAGGATTAAGAAACCACGCAACAGCGGTATTACCATGGTAATGGATAAAGGCCTCAGCATTCCGGAAGCGCAAAATATGATGAGCGTGGGACACCCGCACATCGATATTGTTAAGCTTGGCTTTGGCACTTCGTTCGTAACACCCAACCTGCGCGAAAAGATTGAAGTTTACAAGTCGTACGATATTCCCGTTTATTTTGGCGGCACTTTGTTTGAGGCGTTCCTGATCCGTAACCAGTTCAATGATTACATCAGCGTATGTAAAGACTATGATATATCATACATGGAGGTAAGCGATGGATCTATCAATATACCTCATGCTGAAAAATGCGGTTATATTGAAAAGCTGGCAAAGCATGGAACGGTATTGAGTGAAGTGGGAAGTAAAGATGCCGCTCATATTATCCCTCCTTACAAATGGATTGAACTGATGCGTGCCGAACTGGATGCCGGTTCAACCTATGTGATCGCCGAAGCCCGCGAAGCCGGTAACGTAGGTATTTACCGTGGAAGCGGTGAAGTACGTGAAGGCCTGGTACAGGAGATCCTTACACAAATACCCGGTGAAAAGATCCTTTGGGAAGCGCCACAAAAAGCACAGCAATTGTACTTTATTGAACTGCTGGGCTGTAATGTGAACCTGGGTAATATTGCACCTACCGAAGTAATTCCGTTAGAAACAATGCGTATTGGCCTGCGTGGCGATACATTCAATTTGTTCCTGAATGGTAACGGACAGAAGTGAGGTAGGAAATAGGACGTAAGAAGTAAGAGTTTTAAATTTCGGAGTTCCAGATAGGCAATCGGCAGTCAGTGATAGCGGCTTTCACGTTTCACGTTTGTCGTTTCACGATTGCCGATTGCCGATAAATTTCGCGAGGCAAAAAATAAATAAAGACATCTGAGATGAGAAGATATGGCTTGATTGGCTACCCGTTGAGCCATTCATTTTCACAGAAGTATTTTACTGATAAGTTTCAGCAGGAAGGCATCACCGGTTGTGTGTATGAGAACTTTCCGCTGGCCAGCATCGATGAATTTGCCGCACTTATTCAAAATAACCCCAACCTGAATGGGTTGAACGTTACTATTCCGTATAAAGAGAAAGTAATTCCCTTCCTTACCGCCCAAAGCAATGTAGTTAAAACTATAGGCGCCTGTAATTGCATTAGAATTGAGAACGGTGAGTTAACCGGTCATAATACCGATGTGGTGGGTTTTGAAGAATCGTTACGTCCGCTGTTACAGGCACATCATAAAAAGGCGCTGGTGCTGGGCACCGGTGGCGCTGCCAAAGCCGTGCATTATGTGCTCGATAAACTGGGCATTGCTTTTTATGAAGTTTCCCGTACGCCCGCCACTGCCCGCCAGATCTCGTATCAACAGGTTGATGAGGCCATTATAAAAGAACATGAGGTTATCATCAATACCAGTCCGCTGGGAATGTACCCCAGGGTAGATGAATGCCCGCCATTGCCTTACCAGGCGCTTACTTCAAAACATTATTTGTTCGATCTGGTATATAACCCCGCCAAAACATTATTTCTGCAAAAAGGAGAGGAGCAGGGCGCTGCCATTAAGAATGGCCACGATATGCTTATTATTCAGGCAGAGGAGAGTTGGAGGATTTGGAATGCATAATTAGCAAATGTGATAATGTGCTAATGTGATAATGAAATACAGCTTCGCGCTTTCGCCTGTATTTCCCTGTAACCTGCAACTTGAAACCTGCAACCTGTATTTGCATTCCCGGCAACAGGTATCCGGTAACCGGTAACACACAACTATATACTTAATTCTATCCTTTCAACTTAACAGCTACTTCTTCAGGTATAGCTGCTACTTTTTTCTTGCTGTAATCATAGCAAACCATACCTGTTTTTGCTACTGCAACAAGAATTGTTTTGTCGTCAGCAAGCTTCTCCAGCTTATAATATAAGTCGAAAGATATTTTGGAAAGATCACCGGCAGCTACGGAAACAAGCACTTCGTCGCCGTAGAATAATTCGCTTTTGAACTCAATGCCTACGTCGCTCATAATAACACCAACGCCGGCCAGGTCAAGTTCCCCATAACCCAATTTTCGCAGGTATTGTACCCGCGCTTCGTGTATCATTGAAAGTATGGTATCGTTACCTACGTGTTTACCGTAATTGAGATCAGTTATGCGAACAGGAATAGTGGTAGAAAATGCGAATTGTTCAGGTAGCTCAACTTTAATTCTGGCCATGCTAAGGTTTACTCTTCAGTGATCAATAAATCTCTAAGTTCAAGTATATCGGTAAAGCTGGTAGCTGTAGGAACAAAAGAAGCCTGGTTCAGGAACTTCTCTTTCCATTCGCTAAAGCGAAGTTTCCACAAGCTGCTTTCGCGGGTCATAACATCTAACTCGTCCTGTGGTTCCACATTCTGGTTAATGGTACTGATGATATGCAGGAATTTTGAAGAAATACGGGTTTGCTCGCCGTTAGGACTGGTAACGGTGATATAACAATCATCGGGTGAAATGAGTTTTTTATCAAGTATCACCTGGTTGTTAGCGTCGCGAATAAGCGGTGCTTCAACGATAGCCGTGTTTTCTTTGGTAAAATCAACATCAACATCATCCATGCTCGAATAGCTGGTGGCTATTGGTTGATAATCGTACCAGGCTGCACGGCGGGCTCCATGACGGTTACCGTACTTGCGGTTGATGATATCATTATCGGTTAATGCGGCCAGTTGCTTTTGGCTCAGCTGCTCGCGCTCAACAGGGCGTTCGCCAATTTCAATATCGGTAGAACGAACTTTTTTGTTTGATGGTGAACTGCTATTGGTAGTAGATGGGCTTTGGCCTGGTGTTACATTGGCCACATCAATAGCATTATTATTATCTAAGAAATACCAGGCGCCAAGGGTCAATAATACCATGGCGGCTGCAGCTGCAATAGCCTTCCACGAATGCAGGGAAGTGAGCCTGCCTTCTTTTTTAACGGCTGGTTGTTGCGGTAACTGGGCTGCTATCTTTTTCCAGATGCTGGCCGGTGGCATTACAAAAAGATCGTACATTTTTTTGCCAACGGAAGCTTCATCTGCTTTCAATTCTGTATTGAGCTGAGCGGCAATTTCGGCAAACATACCTGGGGGAGGGGTTACCGAAAGGTCGAACATTTTTTGAGCAACGGGAACCTCATCGGCATCAAATTCCGCATCTAGCCTCGACGCAATGCGAGGCCATACGCCAGATGGAGGCGGAACTTCCAGATTGTACAGCGTATGTTTTTTATTCGTTGCCATAATTCTACCTAGTGTAGGATTTTTGGGTGTCGCTCAAATACTGAGCGACCTTTTTTTGTAAAACGGATTTGGCCCGCGCCAATTGTGATTTGCTGGTCCCTTCACTAATTCCCAGCATATCTCCGATCTCTTTATGGGAGTACCCTTCTACCACGTACAGATTGAATACTGCCCTGTAGCCGGGTGATAACTCCTGAACTATTTTTATAATATCTTTTTCTGCCAGGTTTTCCAGTGCGGTTATATCGGTATCCTCAATTGTACCTTCTTCTTTTTCGGTTACCATCGACAGTTTGGTCGATTTCTTCCTGAAATGTTCGATGGAGGTATTTACAAATACCCGCCTGATCCAGCCTTCGAAGGAGCCTTCTGCCCTGAAATGGTGTAAATTCCGGTAGATTTTAATGAAACCTTCCTGCAGCAGATCCTGTGCATCTTCTACATTGCTGGCATATCGCAAACAAACCGCGTACATTTTGGGAGCAAAGCGGTGATACAATTCTTCCTGCATACGCCTGTCCCCGGCAATGCATCCTTTTATTAAGTCGGATTCAGAAATCGTATAGTTGCTTTTCGGCTCCAAAAAATTTTAAATCTAAGTAATTAAATATTAACCTATCGTGTTTTGAGTACCTGTTCCTGCAAAAATAGTACAAGTTTGTCAGCCGCCTTTTTACGATGACTGAGTTCATTCTTTTCGGCCATGCTCATTTGGGCGAAAGTACGGTTGCCGCCTGTAGGAATAAATACGGGGTCGTAGCCAAAACCGCCGGCACCTGCCGGTTCGCGGGTAATGGTTCCCTCACAAATTCCTTCAAACAGCCATTCCCTGCCTTCCCATATAAGTGAAATAACCGTACGAAAACGGGCTTTCCGGTTATCTGAATTGCCCAGTTTGCTCAATAATTTTTCAACATTCTTGTCAAAGGCTTTGTCTTCTCCGGCATAGCGGGCGCTTTTTACCCCTGGTTCGCCATTCAGGGCGGCTACTTCCAGGCCGGTATCCTCACTAAAACAATGCTGGCCGGTGAGCTGGTGAATGGTGCGTGATTTTTCCGAAGCATTGGCCTCCAGGGTATCGTGCGGCTCAGGAATATCTATGTCAATACCGGCCTGTTTAAGGCTGATCACCTCCAGCTGATTACCAATGGCCGCCTGAATTTCTTCTACCTTATGTTGATTGTTAGTAGCAAATATTAGTTTCATGCACTACGTTGGTTATAAGAACATTCTTTTTAAACACTCCCAAAGCTTCTTTTTCAATCCCTTAGCTACATCCGTATCGCCATTCAGCTGACTGAGCGCCGGGGTAAACAGATAGGTTGTGTCGGCATAAGGTTGCTCCTTGAACGATGGAAAATTTATAGGCAGATGAATTACATCGGGTTCTACTCCAAATAACAGCAGGAATTTGGGTTGTAACTGCGCCTTCACTTTTTCAATGGTCACCGCAGCTGTGGCATGGTTCACAATTGCCACATCGGCCATGTTCAGTTTACAGGCGTCGAGCATTTTTGTTAGGAATTGCAGGTCGCCTTCCGGAACAAACACGTCCTGAGGGCAGTTTACCACTACAGTGATCTGTTTTTTATTATTTCCCAGGATCTTATACGGCGTAGTATCAACCGGTTTCGGCATAGCCTTTTCAATAACAGGTTCCGGCTGCGGTGTATGGGTGGCAACCCTAACCGGTTCAGGTTCTGCCAGTTCCTGAGCTCCCTGCTGAGGCACATAGCCCTCGGGCTGTATCAGCGAGTTGCGGTACAGGTCGGCAATAACAAAACCGGGCAATTTTATATTAGATAAGCTCATTGATTGCAATGTATTCTTAATCAGACAAATATCGGAAAACAAGCGCATATATTAATACGAACACTTGTTAGTAATTTATTTGACGGCAACAAACTTTATTTGTTTATTTGCGGCTCAAAAATACTTGATTATGGTTGAAGCTTATAGTATACCTGTTACAAAAGTTACGCAAAGCAGGTTACCTGAAATTACGCTCAAGAACATTCCCTTTGGCAGAACATTTACCGATCATATGCTGGTAGCAGATTATGTGAACGGCGAATGGAAAAATGTGGAGATAAAGCCATACCAGCCCCTGGTAATGAGTCCTTCACTGGCTGCCATTCATTACGGCCAGTCTATTTTTGAAGGCATCAAAGCCTACAAGAATGAGGCCGGCGAAGCATTTATTTTCAGGCCATATGATAATTATAAACGATTCAATTTAAGTGCGGCCCGCATGGAAATGCCCGAGGTGCCCGAAGAAATTTTTATTGAAGGTATGCGTCAGCTGGTAGCGCTGGATAAAGACTGGATCCCCGCCCTGCACGACCACTCGTTGTACATTCGTCCGTTCATGTTCTCTTCCGACGAAATGATTGGCGTACGACCTTCTGAGAGCTATAAGTTCATGATCATTCTGGCGCCTACAGGGCCATATTATGCTGCACCCATGCGTATTTATGTGGAAGAAAAGTATACCCGCGCCGCTCCGGGTGGGGTAGGGCAGGCAAAGGCAGCCGGCAACTATGGTTCTTCCATGTATGTTACCGCCCAGGCTAAAAAGCAGGGGTACGACCAGGTGCTTTGGACCGATGTATATGAGCACAAGTATGTTCAGGAAATAGGTACCATGAATGTGTTCTTTGTTATTGGCGACACGGCTGTTACGCCCGATTTGAGCCAGGGGACCATTTTGGCCGGCGTTACCCGCGACAGTGTTATGACCATTTTAGAGGAAATGGGGCTTAAAGTGGAAGAAAAACCGGTATCTATCGACATGTTGATAGAAGCTTACAAGGCCGGTAATCTGCGCGAAGTGTTTGGAACCGGTACCGCCGCCACCGTTTCGCTGATCCGCGAATTGAAGTATAAAGATTTTGTGATGAGCTTCGACACCGCCAAATGGACGGTGACCCCCGAAATTAAAAGCCGCCTCGACGCCATCCGTGAAGGCCATGCCGCCGACAAGTTTGGATGGATGTTTAGTGTTTAGGGTAATAAAATATGGTTGAGACCTCCTTCGGGAGGTCTTTTTTTGTGGTTTTTTATTCTTTTTTCGATCGAAAACCCCTGTTTTTCATGTTATTTTGCACAAAAGGGCCAGGTTATCCACATAACCCCTGAAAATTGAACTCAATTTTTTTGGTTATAAAATTAATCCGCTTAACTTTGCCCTCCCAAAATCAAAAGGTTCAGAATGCCTACTATACAACAATTGGTAAGAAAAGGAAGAGAAATCATTAAGGCTAAAAGTAAGTCAAGAGCTTTAGACTCCTGTCCTTTCCGTCGTGGTGTGTGCACCCGTGTTTATACAACGACTCCTAAAAAGCCTAACTCAGCTTTGCGCAAAGTGGCGAAAGTACGTTTAACAAACAAAGTAGAGGTTATCGCCTACATCCCCGGTGAAGGTCACAACCTGCAAGAGCACTCAATCGTGCTGGTACGCGGTGGTCGTGTAAAAGACTTACCAGGTGTACGTTACCACATCGTTCGTGGTAGTCTTGATACTGCGGGTGTTAAAGATCGTAAGCAAAGCCGTTCTAAATACGGAACTAAAAAGGAAAAGGCTAAAAAATAATTAGTACTACAGTTCTACAAATTTTTATAAATGAGGAAGACAAAAGTCAAAAAAATTCCCTTAGCGCCTGATGCAAGGTATAACGATTTGATGGTTACCAGGTTCATCAACAACCTGATGTGGGAAGGAAAAAAGAACACTGCTTTCACGTTGTTCTATACCGCGCTGGATCGCGTTTCTAAAACAACCGGTGAAAACGGTTATGAAATATGGAAAAAAGCCCTGAGCAATGTTACGCCTGCTGTAGAAGTACGCAGCCGTAGAATTGGTGGTGCTACTTTCCAAATCCCTGCCGAAGTTCGTGCAGACAGAAAGATCTCTTTAAGCATTAAGTGGTTGATCCGCTATAGCCGTGAAAGAAACGGTCGTAGCATGTCAGAAAAACTGGCTAACGAGATCATCGCAGCAAGCAAAGGTGAAGGTGGAGCTTTCAAAAAGAAAGAAGACACGCACCGTATGGCTGAAGCTAACAAGGCTTTTGCTCACTTCCGCGTATAACACAGTGTTAAGTACATCTTACCATATACACCCACCGGTTTCTCCCGGTGGGTTTTTTAGTTTGCTTTCGGTGAAGGTCTCTCCGGACTTTTTTATTATTGCCCGGCCGTTGGAATTTAGGGCGGGGTTTAATTGAAAAAAGAGGAAATAATTCTCAATTACAAGTCTTTTGAATTGAAAAAAAAGAACTGTTTGTTCAATTGGAGATTCTCATAATTAAAGAATATGAATTGTTTTTTCAATTAGAAGTTCATTCAATTGAAAAAAAAGAACAGTTGATTCAATTGGATAAGCTTTCAATTAAAAAGATTGTCCAGTTTTTTCAATTGCGTGCACATCTAATTAAAAAGAATGTACAGTTTTTTCAATCAGATGCGCATCCAATTAAAAAGAATGAGGAATTTTTTCAATTAGAAGTTCTAAAAAATAATTACATTTTTTTCAATTAAATAAGCTTCCCTTTAATAGAAATAAATTGATTTTCAGGCATTTAAACCATCGGCATGGCTGTTCTTTATCAAGAATTCTATTTGTCCCGGTCTGCCTGCATCAATTGAGTACAGACAACACTTACTCTCCCGCATTATAACTAACCGGCCATTTATTCTAACTACGCATACAGCATAACGATACAAAGAAGTAACTAATCCTCCAGGAATTCAACTTGATCCCTAATCGCATTGCTTCCTCGTCAACCCGTCAACCCGTCAACTCGTCAACTATTCTCTACTTAACCATCACCTTCCCCGTAAACTCCTTCTTCCCATTCTTTTTTATGATCACAAAATAGATTCCACCCTGGAGTTTGTTCAATGAAATACTTTCCGCCGTTTGGGTTAGCTTTTGCTGCAATACTTTTTGCCCCAGCGTATTGAAGATCTGTAAATAAGTATTCTGCGGTTCATCCTTCATTAACACCGATAAGGTGCTGGTTGCCGGCACCGGGTTAGGGAAAATAATATAACGGGTGGTAAGGAAGTAATAAATGCTTTGTGGGTCACTGGTTATAAACAGGCCGTTTGCCAAACCGATCTTCACCCGGTAGCTGTTTACCCCATCGGTTAGGTTATTGTCGCCCAGTTCAAAATCGGGTTTTGTAACGGGTTGAAAGGTTTGCAATGGCTGCCACTGCCTGTTCACCAGTTTTTCAAACGTTATACTTTTTACATTAAGCACAGTACCAATGGATGCTGTAAGCCAGCCCATATTCCCGTTCTGTAGGTCGGCGAAAAAACTTTTCAGGTAGCAGTCTACACCCTGTGTACGAAAATTGATGGTGTAGCCCTTTATGCCCTGGTAGTTATTGTTTATCACCGGCGCTACGGTATACCACAATTTTTCGCCTGGCGCCCTAACAATAATACTGGTATCGGCTGAGGTTACCAGCGGTTGCAGGTATTTTTCGCCCAATTGATATACTGTGTATGAATTTATGCCGGGTTGTTTGCTCCAAAACAACAATGCCGAGTCGGCGCAATTAAAGCCCACCTGTACATTTACCGGCGTTGAAATGGTGAAGGTATCTGATACAAATGTTTGTCCGTTTATGGTCATGCGTAGCAAAGCAGTGCCAAATATTTCGGGCGCCTGCCAGTATTGTGAGCCGGCGGCTAATACAGCGTCATTTTTCACGGTTTGCCAGCTGGCGCCTTTGTCAATACTGTATTCCAGCACACCGGTTGTGGTGTTAAAAGTACTTGTGTAGCGAATCAGGCTGGCTTCACCGCCTTTTATATAATCAACCGAAACAGGGTATTGCCATTGAAACTGATCGGCCGCCTGTTCCTGCCAGGCCACAAAAAATGGCTGGCTGCCGGTAGGAATGGCGTAGCCTTTTACCCGGATGGTGTAGGTACCGGCAGTTGGGTTATCGAGCGTGATCTGTTCAATATTGTTAAGCGTATCTTTTTTGCGAACGGCTGGTTTCAGCAGGGAATCTAGTACTGGCGCCGAACTTAACACCCAGGGCAGCCAAACCTGCCCGTTACTGTTATTCACTAACTCAACATCAAGATCGTTGATCAATGCCCTGGGCGCATTGGCGGCAGCGGCGGGGTCGGTGTAGCAAAGGGTTAATTTCAACTGCCGGGTATTGGCTGGCACCGTTACCGTAAAGGTTTGACTAATACCTTGCGACACCGTGCCTGAAAAATATTGGTTGTTCTCGAGCCCACGCAGTGCATTGTATGCATTCAGGCTGCCGTAACCCGAAAGGAAGTCGGGCCCCTTGGTGCCCCGGTCGTCGGCATTGTTCACCAACAGGGCTTTAATTAATGAAGCGGGGGGAAGGGTACCGCTGTTTTTTTCCTTGTAATACTGTTGTAAAAGCAATACAGCGCCCGAAGTATGGGCGGCTGCACCAGAACTACCATCTTCACCAAAAGCCACCAGCTCGGGTTTTATACGGCCATCGTAGGCAGGTCCTCTTGAGCTTAAATACGATACGTTGCCAAAAGAGTCGGCTGCGCCTACGGTTAGCACATTCTTAGCCATTTTAAAACTACCGGTAAGGTTGGCCATATTTACAATGCCTGCATAGGGACCGGTACTGGTAAGGTTGCCTGAGTTACCCGATGAAAAAACATGCAGAAGCGATGGGTTGGCAACAATGCTGGCATCATAGGCTGCAGCATCGGCCCCATAGTAATTTTCGAGGCCGGTGCCATAGGAATGGTTCTGCACCGAAACCCCGTATTGTTTGTAAATGTTATCGCCGTCGGGTAAAAGCGATTCAAAGTTGGAGGAGACGATAGATGCCTGTTTTACAACACCGCCCCCCGTATAAAACGAATTTTCGCCACCGGCAATAACGGTGCACATGTATGAGGCATGTGATGAAATAAGGTTCGAACTAAGCGGGGTTGAAATATACCGCCCCCTGAAATCGATATCGGTAGTATCGGGTTTGTTTTCTTTAACTGAAACCACCAGGCCGTTGCCATTTAAGTTTGGGTACCTGCTATGCACCACGTTAATAGTGTTCAGGCTGTTATCGAACAGGTTAAGCGACAGCTCTTCGTGTGGAGTACGCGGAACATCAATAAAGCGAATAAAGGGAAGGGATAATACCGTAGAGTCAATTACTGTGCCTTTGGCCGATACAACCAGCAGGCCCCCCGCGTGTTCCCGTATAATAGTGACCGGCAATTTCTTGTCGGCAAAGTACTTCCTGGCCGAATCAATGTTTGAGGTAACCAGCCAAAACACCTGTTCCTTTTTAAGGGTAAGCAGTTTCCTGTTGTTTTGCAATACCGGCGATAGTTTACGGTTGGCTGCGGATATCATATGCTGCGCCTGTACCAGTTGTACGGTAAATAAAAGAACAAGCAGCAGAAGCCCGGTTTGTTTCATACTACAATCTACAAAATTTGATATGATGCCGATACACCAACCAATAAATAACGTTGGAGCAACACGGATCAAACACCTAACTATATAGGGCAACCTAAATTGATAAATAATTACTTTAATATATGGTAATAATAAACATTAAGTTATAAGATTATGCACCTGCCATCTGCAACAGAGTTGCTTAATTAAAGGTTCTTTTATGTAAGTAATTTTCTTAAATTGAAATAACCATTAATTTATAAAAAGCTAAAAAGAAACACTTATGAGAATCAGCCCCCTGAAAGCAACAATGCTTATGGCCGTATCTGGTGTTATGTTCATTGCCTGCCGTAAAAATGTTGCTACCGAACAAGTTGCATCTCCCTCCGAAGAAGCGCTCGCTAAAATTTATGCCCTGGGTTTCAGTAATAAAAATGTCTCAATGGATGAGGACGGAAATTATGTGGTGGAAGGTGATATTGTGTTAAGCCAGGCCGACCTTAATACCAGACCCGAATTGCAGTTCTTACGGGTTGGTGCCGAAGAGCAATACCGAACCAATAACCTGGTTACCGCTTTACCCCGGGTCATTAAAGTGAGTGTTTCCTCAAAACTTCCTTCCTCATACAAAGCGGCGTTGGATGAAGCTCTTGGCCGTTATAATGCCGAGGGCCTGAAAATCACTTTTCAGCGGGTTAACTCTAATGCCGACATCTCTATTGTAAAGGCTGCGGGTAATTATCTGGCATCGGCCGGTTTCCCAGGCGGTGGCAATCCTTATTACCAGGTAAAGGTAAATTCAAGTGCGCTGAGTGGGCAACCACAGACTATGATAGCTTCTGTATTGGCACATGAAATAGGGCATTGCATAGGATTCCGTCATACCGATTATATGGACCGTTCGTTTAGCTGTGGCGGCCAGGTGGTGAATGAAGGTGCATCTACAGTTGGTGCGGTATTTATTCCAGGCACCAATGCCAACCCCGATCCTGATTCATGGATGTTGTCGTGCATAAGCTATGGCCAGAACCGTCCGTTCAATGCCAATGATAAGGTTGCGCTAGGTTACTTGTATTAAGTCTACAGACAGCTAATACGTTATACTAACTATCTTGTATAGTGCATTTTAGTAATAGCTAAAAAAAACTTTTCCACAATAACGGTGAACCTTACTGGTAACTGGGTATTAACTGCGGTTATCTGCAACTCCGTTGCCATTTTGCGAAAAAGCCCTCTGGATAATTTCGGTAAATTGATAGACGTGCAGTAACATTACCATTAACCGACATTAAATCTACAAGTCACATGAGAAAGACTATCTTCACTTTAAGTGCAGTGGCAGCCTGCATGCTCATCCTATATGCCTGCCGCAAAAATGTAAAGACTGAAACTGCTGAACCCGCAGTTTCGGACGAAGTACTTGCTAAAATTTACAACCTCGGATTTAGTAACAAAGATGTAATTCCAGACGGGAATGGCAACTATATTGTTGAAGGTGATATTCTGATAAGCGAAGCTGAATTGAACGAAAAAGTTAATGTATCACTTTTAAGGGTGGGCAACGAGGAGCAGTACAGAACAACCAATTTGGTAAGGAGCCTGCCCCGGACCATTACGGTAAGCCTGGCTTCCAGTCTGAGTGCCTGGTCTACAGCGTTGAATACAGCCATTTCGCGTTACAACGCGTTAGGCCTTACCATTACTTTTTCCCGCGTAACCTCAGGCGCTAATATTTCTATAGTTAATGGTTCCGGCAGTTTTCTGGCCTCAGCCGGCTTCCCAACTTCATCGGGAAATCCTTATAATCAGGTGATCCTCAATAACAGCGCGGTTTCTGGTCAGCCCCAGAACACCGTGGCTTCCATTCTGGCGCACGAAATTGGCCATTGCATTGGTTTCCGCCATACCGATTATTTTAACCGGTCTATCAGTTGTGGCGGTTCAGCGGTAAATGAAGGATCTGCAGGGGTAGGGGCCATCAATATTCCCGGTACGCCCACCGGTACCAGTGCCAACAGCTGGATGCTTTCCTGCATAGGCTCAGGCCAGAACCGGCCTTTTAACTCAGCCGATGTTATTGCATTGAACTATCTGTATTAAATTTCTATTACCTGGTAGGTTACTGCACCGGAAAGTCCTGTAAATCACGCAGGGCTTTCTTTTTAGCCCCTGGCGGGGCTTTTTATTTTTACCCTGATACATACGAAATTCGTTGGAATTTTTCTTACCTTTGCCCGCTCATTTTCAGGGCATTTTTCCCTGGAACATTAAAAAGAAAATATAACAAAGTCATGGCAGACTTACGATTACAAAGAAATTTTGGAATTGCGGCACACATCGATGCCGGTAAAACAACTACTACGGAGCGTATCTTGCGCTATACCGGTATGATCCATAAAATAGGAGAGGTGCATGATGGGGCGGCTACCACCGACTGGATGGAACAGGAAAAAGAAAGAGGTATCACCATTACTTCTGCTGCTGTTAGCTGCCAGTGGAACTTTCCTACCGTAAAAGGTAAGGCTGATGCCAATACTAAAAAATACTACTTCAACATCATCGATACTCCGGGCCACGTTGACTTTACCATTGAGGTAGAGCGTTCAATGCGTGTACTGGATGGTTTGATCGCCCTGTTCTCTGCCGTTGATGGCGTTGAGCCTCAGTCTGAAACCGTTTGGCGTCAGGCAAACCGTTACAAAGTTCCCCGTATCGGTTTCGTAAATAAAATGGACCGTTCAGGTGCCGACTTCCTGATGGTGGTTAAACAGGTTAAAGAAATGCTGGGTGCAAAAGCAGTTCCCCTGCAGTTGCCCATCGGCGCCGAAGATGATTTCAAGGGCGTGGTTGACCTTATTAAAATGAAAGGTATCATTTGGCACATGGAAACAGAAGGTATGACCTTCGACGAAATTCCTGTACCAGCTGATATGGTTGAAGAAGCAAATGAGTGGAGACAAAACCTCATTGAGGCTGTTGCCGAATACGACGACAAGCTGATGGAGAAATTTTTCGATGATCCTAATACAATCACTGAAGACGAAGTACATGAAGCTATCCGCAAAGCAACGATCGATCTGAGCATCGTTCCAATGATGTGCGGTTCTTCATTCAAAAATAAAGGCGTACAAACTGCACTGGATGCCGTTTGCCGCTACCTGCCTTCACCAGCTGATATCGATGATGTAGTTGGTACTAATCCTGAAACCGGAGAACCAGAAGTTCGTAAGGCCGATCCTAAAGCGCCTTTCGCAGCCCTGGCCTTCAAGATCATGACCGACCCATTCGTAGGTCGTTTGGCATTCTTCCGTTGTTATAGCGGTCACCTCGATGCCGGTTCGTATGTGAAGAACATGCGTAGTGGTAAGAACGAGCGTATCAGCCGTATCATGAAGATGTTCGCCAACAAACAAAACCCCATCGATTTCATCGAAGCCGGTGATATTGGTGCTGCGGTAGGTTTCAAAGAGATCAAGACCGGTGATACCCTTTGCGATGAAAATCATCCGATCACTCTCGAGAACATGTTCATTCCTGAGCCGGTTATCGCTATCGCCGTTGAGCCTAAAACTCAGGCCGACGTTGATAAAATGGGTATGGCTATCGCCAAACTGGTAGAAGAAGATCCTACATTACGTGTAAATACCGATGAAGATACCGGTCAAACCATCCTGCGTGGTATGGGTGAGTTGCACCTTGAGATCATCATCGACCGTATGCGTCGTGAGTTTAAAGTAGAAGTTAACCAGGGTGCTCCCCAGGTTGCTTATAAAGAAGCGTTCAGAAAAACTGTTGAGCATCGCGAAACCCTGAAGAAACAAACCGGTGGTCGTGGTAAATTCGCCGACATCGTGTTTGAGATCGGGCCCGCTGATGAAGAGTGGCTGAAAGAAAATCCTGATAGTAAAGGATTCCAGTTCGTGAATGATATCTTCGGTGGATCTATCCCCCGTGAGTTCATTCAACCAATTCAAAAAGGTTTCGAAGCAGCGATGAGCACTGGTGTACTGGCCAGCTATCCTGTAGAGAACGTGAAAGTTCGCATTTTCGATGGTAGCTACCACCAGGTTGACTCTGACGGTATGTCGTTTGAGTTGTGTGCCAAGAGCGGTTTCCGTGAGGCTGGCCGTAAAGCACAACCTGTATTACTGGAGCCTATCATGAAAGTGGAAGTTATTACGCCAGACCAATACATGGGTGATGTTACAGGTGACCTTAACCGTCGTCGTGGTATGCTCGAAGGTATGGATACCCGCGGTAATGCACAGGTAATTAAAGCTAAAGTGCCGCTGAGCGAAATGTTCGGTTACGTAACACAATTACGTAGCTTATCATCGGGCCGCGCTACCAGCACCATGGAGTTCAGCCACTACTCACCTGCACCTACCAACATCGCTGAAGAAGTGATAGCTAAGGTGAAAGGTAAAGTGAAAGCTGACTAATTACAGCGTTCTCATATCTCTTAATATAAGGCCCTGCCGCATGGTGGGGCCTTTTTTATGTGCACAGTTATTGCCCAAAACTGCACGCTTATAGCCTAAAACAACACAGTTATTGGGTGTTAACGTTAGGCAATAATTATTTATTAGTTTTGACGGTCTTTATTTATTCTGCATCCAACTTCCTGTAAAAAGCGCTTGTGTTTACCTGTTAATTCTACAAAGAGCATAGGGTTTAATCTTAATACTAAAACAAAGTATCATTTGGTGGTTCTGTAGCAAATGAATACCATTTTATCGCTATGCGTAAATCTATACTTTTAACTGTTATCTTTTTTGCAGCCGTTCATTTTTGTAATGCGCAGGGAAAAGCCCCCGGCCTAAAGTGGCAAAAAATATGGGGAGCCGAAAACTCTGATGAGTTAACGGGCGGCGACCGCATCAATTTTATTGACCGCGATGGTAAGTACCTGTTGGGCTTTTCATCCAATTCAACCACCGGTTTATATTCCGGTAATCATTCGCCCACCGGAATATATCCAACTTCTGATATTTGGGTAGCGAAACTTGATGAACAAAGAAATATTATCTGGAACGTTTCTTTGGGTGGTTCAGCTAGCGAAGGAATAGGTTCCCTGCAATTGGCTCATGACAGTGGTTATATTGTTGCCGGTGGCGCTTCTTCTAATAATGGCGATGTAACAGGGCATCATGGTAACGGCGATGCGTGGGTAGTTCGTTTAGGCAACAATGGTAATATTATTTGGCAAAAATGTTATGGAGGCTCGCTAAACGACCATGCTACTTATGTAGAAAGAACTCCGGATGGATATATCTTACTTGGAAACACCGCATCAAATGACGGCGACGTGTCAGGATCGCACGGAACAACCTATGATATTTGGGTGGCCAAACTAGATAAAAATGGAAATATGTTATGGCAGAAATGCCTGGGTGGAAGTAATAATGAATATCCTGGGGCTATTAAGCAAACCGCCGATGGCGGATATATTTTAACCGGTTCAAGTAATTCATGGGATGGCGATGTACAGGGTTCGCATAGTGTCCCCGTCGATACTTCAGTTAGTTGGATTAAACCAGATGCCTGGGTAGTTAAACTTGACAGAAATGGCACTATAGAATGGCAAAAATGTTTGGGTGGTACAGGTGAAGATAGCGGTACTGATATTGAGATCACCCCTGCAGGTGATTATATTATTAGTTGTGGTTCCAGCTCAACCGATGGTGATGTAACAGGCCTTCACCAACCTGACCCCTACGGTGGTATCAGCGGCGACGCATGGATTGTAAACCTGTCGGCAACAGGGGTTATAAAGTGGCAAAAATGTTTTGGTGGCAGTGATGGCGATAATATTAATGATATTCAAATGTTACCTGATAAAACTTTTGTGGGTGTAGGCGGAACAAGCTCAAACGATGGCGATGTATCACTCCCATCTGGGACTGGCAGCAACTGCTGGCTCATCAATTTTGATGGGAATGGCAATTTGATTTGGGAAAAGAGTTTCGGCGCTGCCTCAACTGATTACGGATTATGCCTGACGTTAAAAAATAATGGGAACATTGTAATAGGTGGCTGGGCACTGATAAACTGGGTCGACATGTGGATGTTTGAAGTAGGCGCCAGCAACACCATTGCCGGCCGTGTTTTCTATGATGCCAACAGCGATGGCTTTCAAAATAATGGTGAGTTAGCTTTTGATAAGGTTACTGTAAGATCAGGTAAGAACGGTGACACCACCTCGGCCATTCCATATAAAGGTTATTATACTATGGATGTGGATTCCGGTACTTATGTAACAAAGGCGGTCCCTTACAGCCCTTATTATAGCATAGTTCCTGCAACTAAAACAACCACCTTCAACAGCTACTTCAATACCGATTCAATTCACTTTGCGGTTCAACCACTGCCCAACCTGCGCGATGTTAATGTGAGCATATTGCCGCTTACTGTAGCCCGCCCTGGTTTTACAGCCCAATATAAGATCATATATAAGAACGTTGGAACAAATACGGTTGCCACTGGTAGTATACAACTGATCAAAGATACCCGTCTTACATTAACCGGTTCACAACCAACAGCAACCGTAAATGGCAATAACCTTACCTGGAATTTCAGTAACCTGGCTCCCAATACTGAGGCATTCATAACGCTTAACTTTGTGGTGGCTGCCCCGCCGGCAACAAATATTGGCGATACGCTGAAGTCAAAAGTATGGATAGAACATGACGGTACAGATGTTACGCCAAATGATGATACTGCCATACTAAAACAGGTGGTAATTGGCTCCTTCGACCCCAACGATAAAACGGAGTCGCATGGTGGTATTATAACGCCTGATCAAATCTCCGGCGCCGATCCGTTAACCTACCTCATCCGTTTCCAAAACACCGGTACCGATACAGCCTTCAATATTACGGTTCGCGATACGCTCGATAGCCGGCTCGACTGGAGCTCGCTGCAAATGATCGCATCGAGTCATGCATACCAGTTATCAATTGATGATGGTAATAAACTCACCTGGAAGTTCAATGACATAAAGCTGCCATACACGGGCATCGATGAGCCTAACAGCCACGGTTATATTGCCTATAAAATTAAACCCAAACCAACCGTACAATTAGGTGATATCATTAAGAATACTGCCGGTATTTATTTCGATTATAATTTACCTATTGCAACCAATACCGAAAAAACAGCAGTATTGCTACTTACACCATTACCGGTTACCTTAACACGGTTCCATGCTGCTGAAGATGGTGATGTAGTTAATGTATCCTGGGCAACCAGCATGGAGGAGCATATAAAACAGTTTGAAGTACTGCGCAGTAGTAATGGAATTGATTTTACTACCATTGGCAAGGTAAAGCCTGGTATGAGTACTTATTTGTTTATAGATAAACAACCCCTAAAAGGATATAATTATTACCAGTTGAGATCGGTTGATGCAGATGGATCGTTTACATTGTCGACCATTGTGTTGGTAAACCTAAAGAACGGCGCCGATATTATTTCATCGTTGTATCCCAACCCCGCTACGGGCAATGCTACATTGAAACTACAGGGTACTGTTGAGGGCAATGTGCAGGTTCAGGTGCTTGATCAGCAGGGGCGCCTTGTTACTACCAAGCAATTTGGTGTACAACATACAGCTGCGTTTAAAACACCTTTAGATCTTGGTCATCTGGCCAGGGGAAGTTATGTGTTACGAATTATGGTGAATGATAAAATCTATCTGCATAAATTACTGATCCAATAATAAAGAAGAACTGAGCGATCCCCCGGCTTGCCCCGGGGGATTTTTTTATGCCTTATCTCTTTTGCCTGCACACTTATGCCCCAAAACTGCACGCTTATAGCCGGTAATGCACAGTTATCAGTTCTATTGGCCTTATCCCAATAAAAAATTACATTTGATTACCTTTTATATAAATATTCAACAGCAGTTTCCCAAGCCCTAAAACTTTCTTATCATGATTTTTAATCTCAGGTTTATAGTCGCTGTATGGTGCACTATTCTTACTTCGACGGCTTTTGCCCAGAGCCCTGGTATTGAATGGCAAAGGCCTATTGGTGGAAATTTATCCGATGGTTGGAATAGTACCCTCATAACAACCGATGGTCACCTGCTTGTTATGAGCGGAAGTAATAGAAGCGGATCGCTTTCAGATTTCCGGGTAACTAAGATGGGGCAGGATGGTAAAATCATATGGGACAAATATGCAGGTGGTTCTGGGTCTGACTTTTTACGTAAATCAATAAATACTCCTGATGGCGGATTTATTTTAACAGGCCTAACGCTTTCTGTTGATGGTGATGTAGTTGGTTTTCATGGCCCGGTTAAGGGCGCTAATTATGATGTTTGGGTTGTGAAATTTTCGGCTAACGGCGCAATTGAATGGACGCAAATCATTGGTGGCACCGCTGTTGATGATTTTGTACAAGCCGAAGTGCTACCAGATGGAAGTATATTAATTTTAGGAAAGACTAATTCTGTAGATGGTGATTTTCAGGGTAATGATGGTTTGTACAAACCATTTGTTGTTAAACTGGCAAATGATGGAAGTGTTATCTGGAAGACAAGAATTGGAACAAAATCAAATGACCCCAAAAAAATGATCATAAAATCGAACGGGAATATTGTAGTGGCCGGCGATTTTTTTGATACCCCGGATAGTAATCATTACCTGAACGATTTTTTTGTTACTGAATTATCTGCCAATGGAATGGTGTTATGGTGGAATTCTTTTGGATCAACATTTTCACCGGAAAGTTTATTTGACGTAATACAAACAGGTTCATCTCAAGTGAGCGTGGTAGTTACAAGCAGCGGATCGGACAGGAATATGACCGGCGCACTTGGGGGCGGAGATGTTTGGATGTTTACACTTGATAATAACGGAAGTATTGTTTGGAAAAGACCCATAGGTGGCAGCAGGTATGACGGGTCTCCAAAAATGTATTTTAATAATATAGATAGCAGCATATTAGTGACCATGATCACTTCATCAATTGACGGTGATGTGGGAAAAAATAATGGCGACTACGATGTATGGACAGGGAAGTTCTCCAATAATGGTACTTTATTATGGAAAATAGCACTGGGTGGTTCAGGTGCAGAATCTTTTAATCAAACTTTTATTAATGCCGCCGGAGAGACTTTTTTACTAGGTACAACAACGTCTAACAACGGTGATATAAACGGCTTTCATGGCGTATCTGACCTTTTGTTTGTAAAGTTGGCGGCAAACGGCACCCTTGCCTGGCAAAAATGTTTAGGTGGTTCGTTGAATGAGAGCATTTCAATGAGCAACCTTCCGCGGTCCGATAATTTTTTTGATGACGGAAATACTTTTACCATACTTGCATCTACCGGCTCCAATGATGGTGATGTACAGGGCATGCATTTTAAATCAGATACCAGTACTAATGATATGTGGCTGGTAAACGTTAACGCCAACGGCGGTATTAATTGGCAAAGGCCATTAGGCGGCTTTGGGCTTGAAATACCTGGGAAAGCATATAAGATAAATGGAAAATATTTTGTTTTTGGCAATACAAATTCCAATGACGGCGATGTGAGTGGATTAAAGGGAAGTCAGAATACCTGGGTGGTTAAATTAGGGCCAGCCAACATTATTAAAGGTAACGTGTTTCTCGATCTAAATGCAAACGGAATAAAAGATGCAGGCGAGTATTATTACAGCGATGTTATTGTTAATAGTGAAAAGCCTGG
This sequence comes from Niastella sp. OAS944, assembly GCA_024809215.1. GTDB lineage: Bacteria > Bacteroidota > Bacteroidia > Chitinophagales > Chitinophagaceae > Niastella. The sequence continues at coordinate 142,924 of JANUBW010000008.1, forward strand.
TTACAAACGTTCGGGTATACCATACAATGGCCAATTTAAAATTGAAGTAGATACAGGATCATTCATTACTTCAATAGCGATTAATAAACCATATTATACGGCTGTTACGGTACCTCATCAGTCAAATTTTGCCAATTACTTAATGGTTGATTCGGTTGATTTTGCACTACAGCCCATTGCCGTTACGCGTGATGTACAGGTAAGTATTATCAATACCAGCGCAGCCAGGCCAGGATTTAATAGTTCTTATTCTATTCACTATAAAAACGACGGTACTGAAACCATTACTACCGGTACCGTAATTATGGTTAAAGACTCCGGTACTACTTTTGTTAGCGCAGTACCTGTCCCCGATTTACAAAACGGCGATACGCTTGTATGGAACTACAACAACCTGCTGCCCGAACAATCGGCTTCCATTGCCATTGTGTTGAAAAATAAAATAGCACCTGATGTAAACATTGGCGATACCTTGATGCATATAGTGTTTATAAAACCTGCCACCGGCGATATACAACCTGTTAATAACAGGGATACTCTTCTGCAGATAGTGACCGGTTCATTTGACCCCAATGATAAATCGGAAAACCATGCCGGAAGAATTTCACCTGCAGCCGTTTCAAATGGTGAAGAACTAAGTTATGTGATCAACTTCCAGAACCTGGGTACCGATACCGCATTTAACGTGGTGATAATGGATACCCTCAGTGATAAATTAGATTGGAGCAGTATTGAAATGATCGGCGCCAGTCATCCCTGGACATTACAGATAACCGATAATAATAAGTTTAAATGGACCTTCGGCAATATTTTACTGCCACATGCGGCGATAAATGAACCAGCCAGCCATGGCTATATTGCTTACCGTATAAAACCAAAAACAAACCTGTCTATAGGAGAAGTAATAACAAACTCGGCCTCTATTTACTTTGATTTTAACGCTCCTATTGTAACCAATTTAGTTAGTACCATTGTAAAGCCCGATCCTGTTGTGCAACCGGTTATAAGCGGGCTGGTAAACAACTACTGTGGCACTGTTGGTGTGCAAAAAATAAAACTGCTCAATTTGCCCAATAACACTGCTGCTGTTACTGTTAAGCTTGATAATACCATTTTAACCATTGCAGTTGATAGTACGGTGTCTATTGCACCCGGCACCCTTACCGGTGGTACGCATACTGTAAGTGTGAGCTATAGCAATACAACCGATACCAAAACCACTACGGCCAGCTTTACGGTAACGGTGGCGGCCACACCCGATGTAAATCTGAGTGCCAGCACCACCAATGTGGTTACACTTGCTAACCCTGTGGTGTTAACCGCAACCAATGTAAGCGGTGGTGGTAAAAATCCGCTATATACCTTTGCCTGGAACAATAGCTTTACCAACATTGTACAGGCCGAAAGCAGCAATAATAGCATTTCTATACCAGCCGCTTCATTAGCCCTTGGCGATAATAAGGTGTATGTGAAAATGAGAACAAGTGAAAATTGCTATACCGCGCAGGAGAATATCGACAGCATTACCATCCGCCGGGATATGAGCACCGGTATAACTGATACCGATAATCCTGGCCAGGTGATCACCGTGTATCCCAACCCGGTGAAAGGGCCAATCACTATAAAAGGCCTCAGCACCGGCAAAACCTATACTTTCACAATTGTGAATTTACAGGGCCAGGTGGTGTTAACTAAACGTATAGCTAACCAAAGTACCGCAGCCATTACCGGGTTTAACAGCGCAGCAGGCACTTACTGGTTAAAAATATATGATGAGAAGATTAGCCGCATCCTGGGCACCCTGCAATTGATTAAGCAATAATGATAGTATTCTGAAAAAACAGATAGCCCCGACAGTATCGTCGGGGCTTTTTTATATAATAAAATTTAACAGATAAATCCCCTCATTTTGTTAATGAAATGACAACACCAAACACAGGCTTAAACTTTTGTTTTTACCAGCCCTCCAAATAGCGGAAAATGTATTGTGAACAGTAAAAACAGATAGTATGAAAAAGTATATTAACCGCATTATTATAGCCGCAGTGTTGGTAGTAGGATTTTCATTTGCTTCACAGGCCCAGCTGGTAGTGAGAGTACGGCCCTCGGCGCCAGTAGTAGTTCGCCCTGTGGCGCCTTCGCCTCGTCACGTGTGGGTTGAAGGTGGGTGGGAAAACCGTCGCGGCCATTACGTGCACGTAGATGGTTATTGGGCTAAACCCCGCCACCATCGCCATTATGTACAAGGCTATTGGGCGCCCCGCCGTAATGGGTATACCTGGGTTCCCGGTTACTGGGCCCGGTAATAACCCCTAAACTTTATTGTGAGCATCAGGAGTACTAATAAATAGACCCTCCCGTCTCTTCGGGAGGGTTTTATATTTATGGTAACATTTGTTTGCGTGCAAATCCTTAATTTCCTGCCCCAAATTGTATCAACATGCATCCTTCAACTGTACTCAGAACTTTTTTAATAATAATAGCATCTGTATTTGCTCATGTTGCCCTGTTTGCCCAGGGGGCGGCCATTAAATGGTCGAAGAACGGAAATAGCTACTATCGTATTGAAGATGGAGATCTGTGTTTATTTACCCTGCCCCAGCACAGCAAAACGGTTGTCGTTACTAAAAAGCAGCTGACGCCCGAAGGCCAGACTACGCAGATCAATGGCCGCAGTTTTAGCTTTTCGGCCGACGAAAAAAAGGTGCTGTTCTTTACGAACACCAAAAAGGTATGGCGCCTGCAAACCAGGGGCGACTATTGGGTGTTTGATACAAATACCGGCAGGTTGACCAAACTGGGTAAGAACCGCCCAATATCATCCCTGATGTTTGCCAAATTTTCACCCGACGGCGCTAAAGTAGCCTATGTAAGCGAGTATAATTTATTTGTAGAGGACCTGGCTACAGGCAATATTCAGCAACTAACAAAAGATGGTAACCGAAAATTCATCAATGGTACATTCGACTGGGTGTATGAGGAAGAGTTCTTTTGCCGCGATGGTTTTCGCTGGAGCCCCGATAGCAAAAGCATTGCTTACTGGCAAATTGATGCGCGCAAAACGAAGGATTACCTTATGGTGAACAATACCGATTCTATTTATCCCTTTGCCGTACCGGTTGAATATCCCATAGCCGGTGAAGCTCCTTCGCCTTATAAGATCGGTGTAGTGGATATTGCTTCTGGCAAAACCAACTGGATGGATATTCCTACCGACGCCACGCTGCAAAGTTATGTGCCGCGCATGGAGTGGGCTGCCAATAGCAATGAGCTTATTATACAACACCTGAACCGGCATCAAAACCAAAGCGACCTTATGCTGTGCAACGCCCAAACCGGCGCATCGCAGGTTATTTATACAGAAAAAGATTCGGCCTGGATTGATATACTGCCTACCTGGGACAATGACTACATTTGGGGTGGCTGGGACTGGATCGGCAATGGCAAAGAATTTATTTGGGCATCGGAAAAAGATGGCTGGCGCCATCTGTACCGCATTAGCCGCGATGGAAAAAAAGAGCAACTCATAACAAATGGTAATTACGATGTAATGGATATTGCCGGCATTGATGAAAAGAACGGGTATGTGTATTTTATGGCTTCGCCCAATAACGGCACACAAAAATACCTGTACCGTACAAAACTTACAGGTAAAGGCGTAGCAGAAAGAGTGTCGCCCGCCAACCAGGAAGGCACACACGATTATGAACTTTCACCCGCAGCCACCTATGCCCGCCACATATTCTCAAATTACTATACGGCTTATACTGATGAATGGATATCGCTGCCCGACCATAAGGGCCTCAATGGCGAGAATAAGGTTAATGATAAATTGGCTAAGGCCAGCAAGAACAATGGCATCGAGTTCTTTAAGGTAAAAACCATCGATGGTATTGAAATGGACGGCTGGATGGTAAAACCAAGGAATTTCGATAGCAACAAAAAGTACCCAGTTGTATTTTATGTATATACCGAACCCTGGGGCCAGAATGTAAAAGACCAGTTTGGTATTGCAGATAATTTCCTGTACAAAGGCGATATGGCCAGCGACGGATATATTTATATTTCCATAGATAACCGCGGTACACCAGTGCCTAAAGGACGTAATTGGCGCAAAGTGATCTATCGTAATATTGGCCAGGTAAATATCCGCGACCAGGCAATGGCCGCCCGGGAAATTTGCAAATGGCCATTCGTTGATACCTCACGCATAGCCGTATGGGGCTGGAGTGGCGGTGGATCGGCCACATTAAACCTTATGTTCCAATACCCTGATATTTATAAAACCGGTATTTCAGTAGCGGCAGTAGGCAGCATATTTACATACGACAATGTGTACCAGGAGCGTTATATGGGCCTGCCCCAGGAAAATAAAGCCGATTATGTACAGGGTTCGCCTGTAACACATGCTAAAAACCTTAAAGGCAACTTGTTGTACATTCATGGCAGTGGCGACGATAATGTGCATTATCAAAACGCCGAACTATTATTGAACGAGCTCATCAAATACAATAAGCAGTTTCATTTTATGAGTTATCCAAACCGTACCCATAATATATCTGAAGGGCCGGGAACGTATGAGCATCTGAGCACTTTGTTTACGAGTTATTTGCGATCACATTGCCAACCGGGCGCACGATGAGCATTATGCACATGAAAATAAATTCATGCAATCCAACATCCAACAAACACATTTCAACGGTCAATATTTTGCACTTTTCGATGGCTTTCGTGGCCTGGCCATCTTAGCAGTGATGGCCTGGCATTTTGTAGGGTTTACACCTGGCTGGGCAGGTGTTGACCTGTTCTTTGTGTTATCGGGATTTTTGATAACCTGGAAGCTGATGCAGGGTGTAAACGAGCCTGACTATTATCGTAACTTTTACTGGCGGCGGGTAGTTCGCATTTTCCCCTTGTACTTTGCTTTATTGGTATTTATATTTTTAATATTCCCATTACTTATACCATCGCTGGTTACCCCTTCGTACCGCCATTTGATGAATAAACAAATATGGTACTGGACGTTTTCTGAAAACATATGTAGCCTGCGCTATGGCTGGCCCGAAAATATTTCTCTCATTCATTTATGGTCCCTGGCAGTTGAAGTGCAGTTTTACCTGGCCTGGCCTTTTGTGATCAGGTTGTTTTACAAAAAAGGAAGCCAGCTAACCTGGGTAATGGTTGGCCTTATTTTGTTTGCCATTGTATTCAGGTTGGGTGCCGATAAGCTTATAACAATGGCGCCGCTTTACCGGTATTTATTGTTACCCGGCCGGATAGATGCATTTGCCGCGGGCGCTTTACTGTACCTGTTAATTCAACGCAATGCCAACCGGTTAAAACAAATACTGCTTTGGATTGCCATAGCAGGCGTGGCCCTGAATGTTCTTTTTTATGTGGTATTGCAAATACCCATGCATTTTACCGAATCGTTCACCAGTCGCCTGGGATTTACTCTTATTGATATTACCCTTGCTGCTGTAATGGGGTATGGGCTGCTGTCGGCAAAAAACAACCTTATTCAACAGCTGTTTACAAAAAAGATACTCACCAGCGTTGGCAGGTACTCCTACGCCATGTATATCATTCATATGCCTTTATGGACAATGTTAAACCGCTTACTCCTAAATAAATACGGGCTGCAGTTAAAGAATGAAACCCTATTGTTGTGGGCTGTTTCGTTTGGGCTTGCCGTGGCTGTTTATTTAATAGCCTATATTAGTTATCATAAGTTTGAACGGTACTTTATGCGTTTGAAATTACCGGTTTTGGGTTGAAGTTTAACGCATTTGGAACCGCGCAGAAGATAGTTATCTTTGACGCATAAGAATGACTAATACTACCAGTTACCGGCTTCCTGTATGGTTGCCCAATGTGGTCACCATAGCGCGGATAGTGGCGGGTGTTTTACTGTTTATAGCAATATTCTACGACAGAAAGATCACCGGCATTCGCATGGCCTGTTTTATGGCCATTGTTTTTACCGATTGGGTCGATGGCTGGCTGGCCCGTAAATTCGATGCCCGTACTGCCTGGGGGCAATTGCTTGATCCCATTGCCGATAAAGTTGTTTTGCTGGGCGCCTTTGCCTGGTTCTGCCTTGTTGGCGATATTAGTTTATGGTTTACGGTATTATACTTTGCCCGCGAAATTGTGCAAACCATTGTTCGCATTGGTGCTTTTGCCAGTAACAAACAACAACAGGTGCCTACCTTGTTCATAAGCAAACTAAAAACCGCTTTGTCGTATTTTTATGGCATTTTACTGTTTGCGGAACAATTGTACCTGGTAATGCCTGCCTCCATTGCACGCAATTGGTTACATACAGCACTTGAAGTGTTTATTATACTATTATCATACACCGGTTTGGTAAAACCCTTAATAAAGAAATGGAATTGGAACGTTGGGAAAAAGTAGCCGGCTCTTTTTTTTACATAGGGTATAAAACAAAAGGGCCGGGTACGGTTACCAGTGCGCTGGTTTTTTTAGCTGCCTGGTTCATACAGCCCGATCTTATGTTGGTTGGCGTTTTACTGGTATTATTGCCCCTGTCGTTTTACCTGGGGTACCGGTTCGAAAAATGCATAGGGCACGACCCTTCCTGTTTTACCCTCGATGAAGTTATAGGCTCGCTGATAGTTGTATGCTTTATACCCCATAAGCCGGGTTATTATTTAGTTTTTTTTATTGTATGGCGATTGTTCGATATTTTCAAGCCATTCTTTAAACCGGTTGAACAAATTCAGCAGGGTATAGGTATTGTGCTCGATGATATTATTGGCGCATTGTGCACCGTAGGGTTTTATTTTCTTTACATCTGGCTTATATAATTATATGGAATTGCAAAAGCAAAAGATCTGGCAATGGTTACTGGGTGCATTACTGATACTTGTGGTTCCTAATATCTTATTTTGGTTACTGGGGCTGAAGGTTAGTTTACTGCGGGGTGTTTTTGTAATGGAATATTTGCTTATTGCCTGTTTATACCCTTACATCAATCGCAAGCTGTTTGTAACAACCTGGGTATTGTTTGCTATTTATGATCTCTTCTTTTCATCAACTTCACTCTTCTTTTTAGATTTTTTAGAGGTAGCGCATGCGCTTACAAAAGTGCCTAATATGCCGTTGGTTGATATACTGAAATGGACAGGTATATTGATATTGTTTATCGCTGTTGTTGTTGGTTTGCTTATGCTGTTAATGCGGTACAATGAAAAATACAAAATACTGCATGTGCGGTTTCTATGGCCCTTGATAGTGGTTGGTCTTGTGTTAAATGCATTAAATGAGAAAGGGCATTCAAAAAGGGGAGTAGTGTCTGTACCTGCATGGGCATTTGTAAAAGCAGTACAAAGAGTAATTATAAAAACCACGGCCAAAAAGGATATTGAATTACTGGGGTCGGCTGCAAAAAAGATCTTTCTTGAAACGCCGGGTAGTGGTAAAACAACAAAGGAAGCCCTTATACTGGTTGAATCGTGGGGTTTGTTTACCAACGACGAATTGCTGCGCGATGTAATGCAACCATTGAATGAGTTGTCGAAAGAAAATAAGTATACCGTTAAAGTTGGTACCAACCGCTACAAGTATTTAACCCAGGCCGGCGAATTCAGAGAGTTGACCGGTTATGTTTTTCATTATTACCAGGTAAAAGATTCGTGGGTAAAAGAAAACTCACTGCTGGTTAAAAAACAGCAACAAGGTTATCATGTAGTAGGAGTACATGGCAATACCAGCCGGTTTTACCAGCGAAATATAATATGGCCGGTATTGGGTATGCAGGAAATGTATTTTTTAGAAGAGTTTGAAAAGCTGAATATGTCCATGTGCGGACATAAAACATTCAGGGGTGTGTGCGATACGGCCATCAATACCTGGTTGTTAAATACCATGAACCGCCAACCCGAAAAAAAGGAGTTTTATTACTGGGTAACACTCACTACGCATTTGCCGCTGATTGAGGTACATGATGAAGGCTATCAAAAATTTTCCGATAAGTTTAAAGGGTTGAGAACCTCAGAAACAATATTGCAATTAGCTTATCAACAGCAGCAGTTGTTTAAAGACCTGGCCGGTAAATTAAGTAAGCCAGGTGCGCCAAAAGCGCATATACTACTGGTGGGCGATCATGCGCCACCTGTTATTGACCCCGCCGAACGTAAATTATACAACGAGCAATTAGTACCGTATGTTGAATTGATCCCTAATTAACACCACGGTGTTCTTAATATTTGTTAATTCAACCTTCCTTAACACATGCCGTTTTTGTATTCTGCTACCTTGTGTGAAAAAGCTTATGGTAAAAATTTTACCCATTGCCGTTATGGCGGTCCTTCTTTTTTCTTCCTGCAGTACTTATCAATATGCAACCGTTAGCAGTTCAAATTTAGACATGAACGATTTACAGGAATTTGAATTTGTGAACGACACGGTTCGCATAGTTTATAATTTCTATGGGGAGAATGCACCCGTTACCATTACAGTAGAAAACAAATTACGCGTGCCCATTTTTATCGACTGGCATAATTCCTCGCTCATTGTAAATGGCCGGTCGGTTAGTTATGCGCCCCGTCAAATAAATATAGAAGGCACCGCATATGGCAACTCTTATAACTATGGAAACGGGGGAGGTGGTTATAGTTCAGGTACAGGCAATTTAAGTGCTGTAGCCAGCCTGCCGCCATCGGTTGATTTTGTTCCACCATATTCATATTTTACCAGGAACCCTATAGGTATTACAAATAATTTTATTGATGAAGTGCCTGATGAAGCCTATCAAAAAGTGCAATACTCTGTAACAGATGGATATAGTATACCGGTAAAAGCGGCTGTGTTTACCGAAACTTCTTCGCCCTTACGGCTCAGAAGTTATCTATCCCTGTCAATAGGTAATCGTGATGCATTTCCGGTAGCTTATGAGCATTCATTCTTTGTTTCGCAGCTCATTCAAAGCAATCAGGGGCCGGGAACCATGTGGATGAATGGCAATCACCGTGGCAACCAGTATTTTGTTATGAAGGCAAGCCGTGGCGGAGCCGCTGCCGGAACAGTGGTTGGTGGGCTATTGGGCGGAATTTTAATTATTGGGGCAGTGGCAAACTCGGCGAATACGACTGATGCCGGTAACTGATTGACATTCATTAAATTAATGAGGGCTTACTACCCCTCGACTACCCCTTGGTTTTTTATCGTGCTGATAATTAATGTATTATAACGTAAAAACGCAATTTTGGCTACCCCTTTACTACCCAAACACTACCCTTTTACTACCTAAACACTACCCCTTTACTACCCCAGGACTACCCCTGGGCCGTACCTGGGCTACCCTGGCACTACCTCTTTACTACCTTGCCACTACCTTTTTACTACCAATATGGGTAACACAAGGGCAGGGAAAAAATAATGAATTAGTAATTCAAAAACGACAGAGGAACGAAGGAGGTTGGTACGATGGGGGTGAAAATAGGAGGGTGGTGAGCAAACATAATGGCCTGGGGCAGTGTTATTATGGCTGGAATTACCCCGAAAGGGGCAGAAAAGCCCCAGTTTTTGAACTTTTTTTGTGCTTAGAGCAATTTTTTTTGATAATTCTTTTGCACAATAACTATCAACCCCTACCTTTGCATCCCCAATGGAAAAATTGGGTTTTGCAATATGTCTCAGCGAATCAGAATAAAATTACAGTCTTACGATCACAATCTGGTAGATAAATCTGCTGAAAAGATCGTAAAAACCGTTCGCAGCACTGGCGCTGTGGTAACAGGTCCAATTCCTTTACCTACACGTAAAAAAATATTCACCGTATTGCGTTCACCCCACGTGAATAAGAAAAGTCGTGAGCAGTTTCAGTTGTGCACCCATAAACGGTTGTTAGATATTTATACTTCTTCTAGCCGTACAGTGGACGCCCTGAGTAAGCTTGACTTACCCAGTGGTGTAGAAGTAGAGATCAAAGCGTAAAAGCATTTGTATGAACCCTGTCAGGGTTCTAAAAATCCTGACAGGGTTTTTTCATAAAGTTCTTTCAAGCCTATCTGCAAACTTTGTTTGGTCAAATGGCCTACAGATAAAGCAGCGCTGGGTTAACTAATTGAACCGCCTGTGAAAACAGGGTTTGTGAAACGTTTAAAGCGGTTCACACATAAAATAGGTTATAAACTTTTTAAAATATGAACTAGCCCTTCGAGGTTAGTTTACTGTCGGTACTTCCAGCGACCGCCAACGCTTAAGCAGAGGTGGTTATCTTAGAAAAAAGATTACGAAGACCAGCACGCGGCACAAGGCCGTAAAAGCTGAAACTTCGGCGCCAAACGGAAAAGGTCGGCAGCAAACGGAGATTGAAGTTGCTCATGGTTGTGTACCTGTCTACTGCCTGGTAGAGGTACCTAATAAGAACCCCCTGGTTCTACAATCATTGCCGCAAATGTCTCTTCAACCACGAGGGCACAAACCGAACAACGATGAAAGGAATCATTGGTAAAAAGATCGGGATGACCAGCATCTTCAGTCAGGATGGCAAGCAAACTGCCTGCACCATCATTGAAGCAGGTCCCTGTATTGTGACCCAGGTAAAAACTACCGAAACTGATGGATACAATGCTATCCAAATAGCTTACGGTGACAAGAATGAAAAGCACACTATCGCTGCTGAAAAAAATCACTTCGCTAAGGCAAATACAGCCGCAAAGAAATTCATCAAAGAATTCCGCAATTATTACACTGAAAAGAATTTAGGTGATGCTATCACTGTTGACATTTTCACTGAAGGTGAAAAAGTTGACGTTGTAGGCACTACAAAGGGTAAAGGTTTTCAGGGTGTTGTTAAACGTCACGGATTTAGTGGTGTGGGCGAGCAAAGCCACGGTCAACACGATCGTCAACGTGCTCCGGGTTCAATTGGTAACTCATCGGATGCTTCACGCGTATTTAAAGGTATGCGTATGGCCGGCCGTATGGGTAACGATCGCGTGAAAGTTAAAAGCCTGAAGATCCTGAAAGTATTCCCTGAGAAGAACTACATCCTGGTGAACGGATCTGTTCCTGGCCACAATGGCGCGATAGTATACATTCAAAAATAATTTTGTTATTGCAGATTTATCCCGAGTTAATCGGGAGGTGATCTTAAATATAAAGTACGATGCAAGTAGATGTATTAAGTATAAAGGGTGCTAAAACCGGTCGTTCTGTAGAATTAGCAGATGATATTTTCGGAACAGAGCCCAACCAACACGTTGTTTACCTGGCTGTAAAGCAATATCTGGCTGCACAACGTCAAGGTACGCACAAAGTAAAAACCCGCTTGGAAGTTAAAGGTTCAAGCAAAAAACTGCACCGTCAAAAAGGTACTGGTGGCGCACGTAAAGGTAACCTCCGTAACCCTTTGTACAAAGGTGGTGGTACTATCTTTGGACCTAAACCCCGCGATTACGATTTCAAACTGAACCGTAAAGTGAAAGATCTGGCAAAGATCAGCGCACTGTCTTATAAAGCTAAAGAGAACGCCATTGTAGTTGTTGAAGATATCAACCTGGATGCTCCTAAAACAAAGACTTTTGTTGAGATCATGAGCAGCCTGAAGATCGACAACAAAAAAGCTTTGGTTATTATTCCAGAGTATAACGATAACCTGCAACTGAGCGTTCGCAACATCCCCAATGCACTGAGTGTACAGTTTGCCGATATCAATACATACGATATCGTAAATGCAGATGTGTTGTTGTTGACTGAAAGCGTAGCCAAGTTGTTCAGTGAGGAAGGTGTTGAAGCATAATTTAATGCTGATTAGCTAATTACAAATTTTTCAAACAGAGTAATATGAAACTCGCAGAAGTACTGATAAAACCAATCGTTACCGAAAAGAGCAACAAGCTTACTGATAAAAGCAGAACTTTTGCTTTTCGTGTAGCCCGCAAAGCCAACAAACTGGAAATTAAAAAAGCAGTTGAAAGCTTTTACGGTGTAACGGTTACAGAAGTAAATACAGTAGTAGTGCCCGGTAAAGCAAAGAACCGGTTCACTAAATCTGGTTTTATTTCTGGTGTAAAACCGGCTTACAAAAAAGCGTATGTGAAAGTAGCAGAAGGTGAGAATATCGATTTATACGCTAACATCTAATCCTATACGTTAGGGTTAAAGAATGGCGAGTCAAGCGCCGCAAAGAATTGACAAAAATTTTTTAACAGTATTATACAGACGAAAACATGGCACTTAAAAAATACAAACCGATTACAGCCGGAACGCGTTGGAGAATAGGAAATGCGTTTGCTGAAATCACTACAGATACACCAGAGAAAAGCCTGCTTGAACCAATAAGCAAAACCGGTGGCCGTAACGCCCAGGGTAGAAGGTCTATGCGTTATATCGGTGGCGGACACAAGAAACAGTTCCGTATCATCGATTTCAAACGCGATAAGAAAAATATTCCTGGTACTGTAGCTTCTATCGAATACGATCCAAACCGTACTGCATTTATCGCTTTGATAAACTACAAAGACGGTGAAAAAAGATATATTCTGGCTCCTCAGGGTTTACAGGTTGGCGCTACCGTTATAAGCGGTGATGCTGTTGCTCCTGAAGTTGGTAATGCGCTTCAAATGAAGAACATGCCACTGGGTACCAACATTCACAACATTGAAATGCAACCTGGCCAGGGTGGTAAATTGGTTCGCAGCGCCGGTACATCGGCTCAGCTTGCCAACAAAGAAGAGAAATACGCTGTATTGAAAATGCCTTCTGGCGAATTAAGAAAAGTACTGATCAACTGCTACGCTTCTGTAGGTGTGGTAAGTAACGGTGACCACAACCTCGAAATGATGGGTAAAGCTGGTCGTAACCGTTGGAGAGGTATTAAGCCGCGTAACCGTGGTGTTGCGATGAACCCTGTAGATCACCCAATGGGTGGTGGTGAAGGTAAGGCTTCAGGTGGTCACCCACGTTCCAGAACTGGTAAATACGCCAAAGGTCTGAAAACACGCCAAAGAGGTAAAGGAAGCGATAAACTGATCATTCAACGTAAGAACGGCAAAAAATTAGCCAAGTAATATTGAAAGATCTGTAGATCAAATTTTCAAACAAACCGAATTATCAAATCTTAGATATGGCTCGTTCAATTAAAAAAGGTCCTTATGTAGCCGCTAACCTGGAGAATAAGGTTCTTAACATCAACGATGGTAAAGCAAAGAAAGGTGTGATCAAAACCTGGAGCCGTCGTTCAACAATCACTCCGGATTTTGTAGGGCATACATTTGCTGTGCATAACGGTAACAAATTCATACCAGTATATGTAACCGAATTCATGGTTGGTCATAAACTTGGTGAGTTTGCTCCTACACGCCAGTTCAAAGGACACTCTAGTAAAAAAGTTGGTTAATAAAATTTCAATATCCCTGATTGAAGGATTGGGGGTCAGAAATCAGAAATAATAAAAATGGAAGCTGTAGCAAAACTTAGAAACTATCCCACATCACCCCGCAGAATGCGTTTGCTGGCTGATGAAATACGTGGTGTTGAAGTGGAAAAAGCGTTAGCGTTGTTGGAATTTCATCCTCAACACTCTGCCACTCCACTGTACAAATTATTAAAGAGCGCCATTAGTAACTGGGAGCAAAAGAACGAAGGACAAAGCGCTGCTGATGCAAGCCTGATCGTTAAAACGATCTTTGTTGACGGCGCACGTACTTTGAAAAGAATGTTACCTGCTCCGCAAGGCCGTGCTTACCGCCTTCGCAAGCGCAGTAACCACGTTACTATAATCGTTGACGTTAAATAATTTAAGCAAATTCAAATTATAATAAATGGGTCAGAAATGCAATCCTATTGGTGCCAGGTTAGGGATTATCCGCGGTTGGGAATCTAACTGGTATGGTAACAAAAAAGATTATTCTACCAAGTTAATCGAGGATAACAAGATCAGAACTTATCTGAACGCCCGTATCAACAAAGGTGGTATCTCTAAAATCGTTATTGAGCGTACGCTGAATAAACTGATCGTTACCATTCATACTTCTAAACCTGGTATTATCATAGGTAAAGGCGGTGGTGAGGTTGATCGCATTAAAGAAGAGTTGAAGAAACTGACAGGTAAAGAAGATGTGCAGATCAACATTCTTGAAATCCGTCGTCCTGAGCTGGATGCCATGATCGTAGGGGATACCATTGCCCGTCAGATCGAAAACCGTATCAACTACAAACGCGCCATTAAAATGGCTATCGCTTCTGCACTGCGCATGGGTGCTGAAGGTATCAAAATAAAGATCAGCGGACGTTTGGGTGGTGCTGAAATTGCCCGTACCGAAGAGATCAAACAAGGTCGTACACCATTGCATACCCTGCGTATGGATATCGACTATGCTAACGTATTTGCGTTGACTGTTTACGGTAAGATCGGTATCAAAGTATGGATCTGTAAAGGTGAAGTACTTGGTAAAAGAGATCTGAATCCGAACCTCGTTGGTGGTAAGAGCGATGTGAACGACAGAAGAGACAGAAGAGAAGGTGAAGGTGGTGGCGATCGCGGACATGGTGGACACCGTGGCGGTGGCGACAGAAGAGGTGGTGGTGACCGCAGAGGTGGTGGCGACCGCAGAGGTGGCGACAGAAACAGACAACAAGACTAATTAGTTACAGTGCTAATACGCAGATGAGCTAATTAATCAATTTTCAAATTTTCAAATTTTAGATAAATGTTACAGCCAAAAAGGACGAAACACCGGAAAGCGCAGAAAGGCCGCATCCGCGAAGTAGCAAAACGCGGTACTACTATCGCTTTTGGTTCTTTCGGATTGAAGTCTCAGGAAGCTATCTGGTTAACAAACCGTCAGATCGAAGCTGCCCGCCAGGCAATGACCCGCGCTATGAAGCGTGAAGGTAATGTTTGGATCCGCATATTTCCTGATAAACCAATTACCCGTAAGCCACTTGAGGTACGTATGGGTAAAGGTAAAGGTAACCCCGAATTCTGGGCTGCTGTAGTTGAGCCAGGCCGCATCATTTTCGAATGCGACGGTGTTACAGAAGCAGTAGCAAAAGAAGCGATGCTGCTGGCAGCACAAAAACTGCCAATCAAAACTAAGTTCGTTGTAAGACGCGACTATAGTGCATAAACATAAGGTGATAATTAGCCAATGTGCTAATACGCTGATCGGTTTTTAATTATCACATTAGCTAATTATCGAATTATCAAATTGAATTAATATGGCAAAGAAAATAGATTTCAATAAAGGCCTGAAGGAGATGAGTGAGGCAGACCTGAAAGCCCGGATCCAGGAAGATGAACTTCGCCTTAAAAAGCTGGAGTTTGCACACGCAATCTCTCCATTGGAAAATCCGATGAGCATTCGTGACCTGCGCAGAGATGTAGCCCGTTTAAAGACTGAACTCAGAACAAGAGAACTGGCTTAATTCTGCTAAATGTGAAAATGCACTCACATTTACCCATTTTCAACTTTTCAAATAACAATAGATGTTAGACAGAAATTTGCGCAAAACAAGAACCGGGGTGGTAACCAGCAACAAAATGGAAAAAACCATAACTGTTGCGGTAGAAAGAAAAGTAAAACACCCTATCTATGGTAAGTTCGTAAAGAAGACTACCAAATTCCACGCTCATGATGAAAAGAATGAGTGTACCATAGGCGATGTTGTTCGCATTATGGAAACCCGTCCCCTGAGCAAGACTAAGAGATGGAGACTGGTAGAGGTTGTAGAGAAAGCGAAGTAATATAGAGCTGTTAGCAGCAGGCTTAAAGCCTGTTTGCTAACGACGATTTCAAATAAATTTTTAATCATTCGCTATTGGTTCCGATAGCATCGGGACTAAAGGCTGAGAGCTAAAAAGCTAATAAAATGATTCAGCAAGAATCCAGATTAAATGTAGCTGATAACAGTGGCGCCAAGGAAGTACTGTGTATCCGTGTACTGGGAAACAGCGGCCAGGATTACGCCAAGATCGGCGATAAAATTGTAGTAACCGTAAAGGATGCTATTCCTGCTGGTGGTATTAAAAAAGGTACTGTTACCAAAGCGGTAATTGTTCGTACAAAGAACAAATTACGTCGTAAAGACGGATCTTATATCCGGTTTGATGACAACGCCGTAGTGCTGTTGAATCAGTCTGACGAGCCTCGTGGCACCCGTATCTTCGGGCCCGTTGCACGTGAGCTGCGTGATAAAGGTTACATGAAGATTATTTCTTTGGCTCCGGAAGTTTTATAAACAAGCTGCAAGCTATAAGCATGATGCTTGTTGCTTGCATGAAATATAATTGAAAACGGCTTTAAGCTTGCAGCTTGCAGCTTTTAGCTAAAAGCTAGAATAAAATGAGCAACAGATTCAAACCTAAGTTTAATATTAAAAAAGGCGATAACGTAGTTGTTATTGCCGGTGATGATAAAGACGCTAAAAAACCTCGCGTGGTTTTGGAAGTATTTCCTGAGAAATCACGTGTACTGGTTGAAGGCGTGAATATCGTTACCAAACATACCAAACCATCGGCTCGTAATACCCGTGGTGGTATCGTAAAGAAAGAAGCGCCTATTCACATCTCTAATGTGATGTTATGGGACGCTAAAGCCGGAGCAGGCGTGAAAGTAAAGCGTACCCGCGAAGAGGGTAAGCTGGTGCGTGTTTCTAAGAAATCTGGCGAAGCAATAAAATAAATACTAAAGGCTGAACGCGAAAGCAGTTGGCCTTAAGTTTTAATATAGAAACTATCGATTTTCTAAAAGGTGTTATGCTGTTTGCACCATGCATTAAACATAACACGCTAAGCTTAATAAAATGAGTACAACAAAATATAGCCCCAGGCTGGCAGACAAATACAAAAAAGAAGTTGTATCTGCTTTAATGAAAAAATTCAGCTACGGCACCGTAATGCAGGTTCCCCGTTTGGAAAAGATCTGCATCAATCGTGGTGTTAACGGAGCTGTTTCTGACAAGAAGCTGGTAGATATAGCTATTGATGAGCTGACAATGATCTCTGGTCAAAAGGCTATCCCTACAATGTCTAAAAAAGACATTTCTAACTTCAAGTTGCGTAAGAACATGCCGATCGGCGCCCGCGTTACTTTACGTGGTACCAAAATGTACGAGTTCCTCGACAGGCTGATCTCTACTTCTTTACCTCGCGTACGTGACTTCAAAGGGATCAATGATAAAGCTTTCGATGGTCGTGGTAACTACACACTGGGTGTTACAGAGCAGATCATCTTCCCTGAGATCGATATCGATAAAGTAAGCAAGATCACTGGTATGGACATTACGTTTGTAACTACTGCCCAAACCAACGAAGAAGCTTACGAGCTGTTGAAAGAACTGGGTATGCCTTTCAAAGGAGCAAAGAAAGACTAAGAATTTATACATTCAGAAATCTCAAAACGTAAAATAAATTATGGCTAAAGAGTCAGTTAAAGCCAGACAAAGAAAAAGAGAACGTATGGTAGCACAGCATGCTGAAAAACGTGCTGAACTGAAAGCTGCCGGCGATTGGAAAGCTTTAGATGAAATGCCGAAGAATTCTTCGAAAGTTCGTCTGAAAAACCGTTGCCAGTTAACAGGTCGTCCGAAAGGATATATCCGTTACTTCGGCTTAAGCCGTGTTACGTTCCGTGAAATGGCGTTGAATGGCAAAATCCCAGGTGTTAAAAAAGCATCCTGGTAAAGGCAAGGCACAAAGTGCAAGCCTCTCAAACTAGAAGAGAAAGCCTGGTAACAGGGACTACTCTTGAATAAAATTATAAAACTGTTTTAATTTAGAATAAACATGGTAACTGATCCAATAGCAGATTTCCTGACTAGAATTCGTAATGCGCAGATGGCTGGACACAGGATTGTTGAGATCCCGGCTTCTAATCTGAAAAAACGTATTACTGAAATATTGTACGATCAGGGATACATTCTTAAATACAAATTTGAGGATGATAACAAACAGGGTGTTATTAAAATAGCCCTGAAATATGATGCTCAAAGTAAAGAGCCTGCTATCAAATCTCTGGAAAGAATCAGCCGTCCTGGTTTACGTCAGTATGCCAGCCCTGCAGAGTTCAAAAGAGTGAAAAATGGTTTAGGTATTGCAATTGTGAGCACATCACAAGGTGTAATGACCGACAAACAAGCCAAAAGCCAAAACGTTGGCGGCGAAGTTCTTTGCTACATCTACTAAGAAAACAATATAACGCTGAAAGCTTACCGGCTTTCAGCGTTGTTCTCCGGATACATTAAGCCCACACCTATAGGGGCTGACCGGTTCGGCGAACGCAAACAACATATAACAACTATAAATTTTATTAGTTATGTCTCGTATAGGTAAAAAACCGGTGACTGTTACAAGTGGTGTAACCATCACAGTTAGCGCCGATAACGTTATTACTGTTAAAGGTCCTAAAGGTGAATTGAAACAGGCTATTGACCGGGATATTAAAGCCGTAGTAGAAAACGGTGAAGTTGTATTCACCCGTCCTACCGACCAGATCCGTCACCGTGCTATGCACGGTTTGTACCGCGCGCTGGTAGCCAACATGGTGAAAGGTGTTACTGAAGGGTATACAAAGAAACTTGAGTTGGTTGGGGTAGGTTATAAAGCAAGCAATCAGGGTAACCTGCTCGATCTGTCGCTGGGTTATTCTCACAATATTCTGTTCGAGATCCCTAAAGAATTGAAAGTTTCTACTGACCAGCAAAAAGGGGAGAACCCAAAGATTACCCTGGAAGGTATTGACAAACAATTACTGGGACAGGTAGCCGCTAAATTACGTAGCTTACGTAAACCTGAGCCTTACAAAGGAAAAGGTGTTAAATACGTTGGCGAGGTTATTCGTCGTAAAGCTGGTAAAGCAGCTGGTAAATAAATTGGCTAATTAGCTAATGTGCTAATGTGCTGATTAAAAAGATGCACTGGCACATTAGCAGATTAGTACATTATCACATTAACATTATCTTCCGGCAGTATCGGAGGATTTAAAATAAAAGCAATGAATACTAAATTAGAACAAAGGCAAAAGATTCGCTACCGCATTCGTAAGAAGGTTGCCGGTACAGCTGCAAAGCCCCGTTTGGCCATTTTCCGTAGCAATAGTGATATCTATGCGCAGCTGATCGATGACGAACAAGGTTTTACCTTAGCTGCCGCCTCTTCACGCGATAAAGATATCAGCGCGCAAAAAATAACCAAAGTTGAAAAAAGCAAACTGGTAGGTCAGGCAATTGCCCGCAAAGCAAAAGACCTGAATATCAGCGCTATCGTTTTTGATCGTGGTGGCAACCTGTATCATGGCCGTGTGCAAGCTGTTGCTGAAGGCGCTCGCGAAGGAGGTCTTCAATTCTAAGACAATTCACATTTTACAATTCCGATAATTTCAAATAGAAATAATGGCAAAAGTTAATTTAAACAGGGTTAAAGCCGGCGATATCGAGCTGAAAGAGAAAGTGGTGGCTATTAACCGCGTGGTAAAAACAACCAAAGGTGGTCGCGCTTTTAGTTTTTCTGCCCTGGTAGTGGTAGGTAACGGAAATGGTGTTGTAGGACACGGTCTGGGTAAAGCTAAAGAAGTACAGGAAGCTATCACCAAAGGTATCGAAGACGCCAAAAAGAACCTGATTAAAGTGCCTATCATGCACGGTACAATTCCCCACGACCAATGGGCTAAAGAAGGTGCTGCCAAAGTATTGGTTAAGCCTGCTGCTCATGGTACTGGTGTGATCGCCGGAGGCAGTATGCGCGCAGTGCTGGAAGCCGCCGGTATCACCGACGTTCTGGCAAAATCACTGGGTTCTGCCAACCCACACAACGTGGTAAAAGCAACCTTCAAAGTTCTTGCTTTGTTGCGTGAACCAGTTACCGTTGCCCGCCAACGTAAACTGAACCTGAAGAAAGTATTTAACGGTTAACCACAAATTCGCCGGTGGGCGGAGAGTAAGGTTTCTGTTATAAAAATAATTCTCAACTTATAAACTTCATCCGTCGGTTGGCGGAGACAGGGGTTATGAAAAAGATTAAAATCACTTTAGTAAAAAGTCCTATTGACCGTCCTGAGCGTCAGAAACTGACCCTGCAGGCCCTGGGTTTAAATAAGACAAATGCTTCAAAAGAAGTAGAAGCTACTCCTCAGATCCTGGGTATGGTTCGCAAAGTGACCCACCTGGTGAAAGTTGAAGAGCTGGCTTAATCATAAATGAGCTAATTGGCCATTTTTCTAATTAAAAGCAGTCAATTCTAAAAGATTGATTGCTTTTGATGTTAGTAAATGATTATATTCGCGGCCGCTTTAATTAGCTTGTAGTACACATTAGGAATTTATACATTAACATGCGAGGGGCGATTCCCCGTAAGTAAAAATCAAAATAAGATGAAATTACATGAACTGAGGCCTGCAAAAGGCGCAACACACAAGGAAAAACGTTTAGGTCGTGGTGAAGCTTCTGGTAAAGGTGGTACCTCTACCAAAGGTAACAAAGGTAGCCAGAGCCGTGCTGGTTATCAACGTAAAAACGCACATGAAGGTGGTCAAATGCCCATTCAGCGTCGTTTACCAAAACGTGGATTTAAAAATCCGTTCCGTGTTGAATATACAGTATTTAACCTGGGCCAAATCGATCACCTGGTAGAAAAATATGAACTGAACGATTTTTCTCATGAAACACTGAGAGAATGGGGACTGGTAGGCCAAACAGATAAGATAAAAATATTAGGTAACGGTGAACTGAAAAGCAAGGTTGCTATCAAAGTGAATGCTATTAGCGAAAAAGCTAAGCAGGCAGTTGAAGCTGCGGGCGGCTCAGTAGAATTGGTAAAGTAATTTTGTGTAACTTGCATAGACGCATTGAACAAATGCGTCTTTTTTTTCTTTGAGGGAAATCTAAAAATCTTGGCAAATCCGTGAAAAAGTTCATCCAAACACTGAAAAATATCTGGAGTATTGAGGAGCTGAGGAGTAAAATTCTGGTGACCATTACCCTGATAGCCGTTTACCGTTTAGGCACACACATTGTTCTGCCGGGTATTGACCCTGCCAATATCACTCAGGGTAAATCCTCAGGTGGTATCCTTGGTTTGATCGACGCCTTTGCTGGTGGAGCCTTTTCACAGGCTTCTATTTTGGCATTAGGTATCATGCCGTACATTTCTGCATCGATCTTTATTCAATTGATGACCATCCTGTATCCTCCTTTCCAGAAATTACAGAAAGAAGGCGACAGCGGTCGTAAAAAGATCAATCAATACACCCGTTACCTCACAGTACTGGTTACTATTTTACAAGCCAGCGCGTACGTAGCATTCCTGAATTCTACCAACGCCGGTGCCATGATTGAATCTTATAAACCCTACTTCTGGTTGTCTACCACCGTTATCCTCACTGCAGGTACATTATTCGTAATGTGGCTGGGTGAAAAAATTACCGACAAAGGTTTGGGTAATGGTAGCTCGGTGATCATCATGGTGGGTATCCTGGCTCGTCTTCCACAATCAATGTGGCAGGAGTGGGCAGCCCGCTCAAACAGAGGCGGTGGCGGTTTATTGATCTTCGTGATCGAAATTGCTATCCTGGTTGCCATCATCATGGGGCTTATCATCCTTATCCAGGGTGTACGCAAAGTGCCTGTACAGTATGCTAAACAAATTGTAGGTAACCGCCAGTTTGGTGGCGCCCGCCAGTTCCTCCCCTTAAAGGTGAACAGCGCAGGTGTAATGCCTATCATCTTTGCCCAGGCGATCATGTTCTTACCAACCCTGTTGAGCAACTTCGACTCAACTAAAGGACTGGCTGCCGTGTTTGGTAATCATAGCAATTTCTGGTACATGATCATTTATGCAGTAATGGTAATTGGTTTTACCTTCCTGTACACTGCGTTAATATTCAACCCCAAACAAATTGCCGACGACCTTAAACGTAATAATGGATTTATCCCAGGCGTAAAACCTGGTCAGCCTACAGCCGATTATATTGGTGCTGTAATGGATAAGATCACATTCCCGGGTGCGGTACTGCTTGCAATGGTTGGTATTTTACCAGGTTTTGCACAAAGAATGGGTGTTCAGCAATCATTCTCTTCTTTCTTTGGAGGTACTTCCCTGCTTATCATGGTAGGTGTAATTCTCGATACCCTTCAACAGATAGAAACGCAGCTGCTGATGCGCCAATACGATGGCTTAATGAAGAGTGGAAGAATTCAGGGACGCCAACAGGTTACCCCAGCTTCTACTTTATAAAATATTTCTCAGCAAAACCAAACCTGACAGCTGTTTGTATAGTTGTCAGGTTTTGTTTTAATATAAATTAATGTAATGATCTATTATAAGACCGAAGCTGAAATTGCATTGATGCGGGAAAGCGCTTTACTGGTTAGTAAAACACTGGCCCATGTGGCCGGGTTATTAAAACCAGGTATCACTACGCTTTCTTTAGACAAAATAATTGGCGAGTTTATTCGTGATCACCAGGCAGAGCCTGCCTTTCTGAACTATAAAGGCTATCCATACAACTCCTGCATTTCGGTAAACGATGTGGTGGTGCATGGTTTTCCCGATAAAAACGAACTGAAAGAAGGTGACATTATTTCTGTTGACATTGGCACCTTAAAGAACGGTTACTATGGCGATCATGCCTATACGTTCGCTATCGGCGACCCCGGCGATGATGTAATGAAACTGATACGTATAACTAAAGAATCGTTATACAAAGGCATTGAAAAAGCGGTAGCTGGTAACCGCATTGGCGACATTGCATTTGCCATTCAGGAGCATACCGAAAAAAAGCATGGTTACGGTGTTGTGCGTGAACTGGTAGGGCACGGCCTGGGAAGATCGATGCACGAAGATCCGCAGGTGCCTAATTACGGCAAGCGCGGTTCGGGCCCTGTATTGCGCGAAGGATTGGTGCTGGCTATTGAACCTATGATCAACATGGGTAAGAAAGAAGTATATACCGAAGAAGATGGCTGGACGGTTCGCACGGTTGACCACAAACCCTCTGTTCACTTTGAACATGATGTATGTGTGCGTAAAGGCAAAGCCGATATTTTGAGCGATTACAGTATCATTGAAGCTGTTGAAAGAACGAACCCCAATTTACATACCAAGGATTAAGCAATAAGTGAGTGGTAATAAGAAAAGATTAGTTGTAATAGGAGGCGGGGCGGCCGGTTTTTTTTGTGCAGTAAATGCCGCCCGGCTGCATCCTTCGCTTGAAGTGACCCTTCTCGAAAAAACAAGCAAGCTGCTCTCAAAAGTAAGAGTTTCCGGTGGTGGCCGGTGTAACGTAACCCACTCTTGTTTTTCCATTCCCGATATGGTGCGCCACTATCCGCGTGGCGGCAATTTTCTTAAGAAAGCATTTCATCAATTCTTTACTACCGATACCATACAATGGTATAGCGAACGCGGCGTAAAACTGAAAACCGAAGAAGATGGCCGTATGTTCCCTGTTACCAATACATCACAAACAATTATTGATTGTTTGTTACGCGAAGCGAATAAGTACGGTGTTGATATAAGAATGAATTCAGATGTTAAGAGTCTGAAATATGAGCAGGAAGCGTTTACACTTGAGCTATCTGACCTTCGGATGCTAACTGCAGATTACGTTGTTATAGCATGTGGCGGTTTTGCCAAATTAGCGCAGTTCGGTTGGCTGCAACAGTTGGGACATACTATTGCAGAACCGGTTCCCTCCCTGTTCACCTTCAATATGCCCGGTAACGCTATTACACAGCTAATGGGCGTATCGGTACCTGATGCACAGGTTAAGATAACAGGCAGTAATTTATTGGCCAAAGGGCCTTTGCTGATCACGCATTGGGGTATGAGCGGCCCGGCTGTATTACGTCTGTCGGCCTGGGGTGCCAGGCAATTGGCAACAGGCAATTACCAATTTGCAATTATAGTAAACTGGCTTCCTGATTACAATGAGAATACATTGCGGGAGCAGTTTCAACAATTACGATTTGATCTGGCAGCACAAAAAATAGTGAACCGCAATCCCTTCAACTTACCACAACGGTTATGGCAATACCTGGTTGAACAATCGGGTATACAGGAAGAAAAACGCTGGGCCGATGTTTCGGCTAAAGAGCAAAACAAGCTTATTGCAAATTGTTGTGCACAGGAGTTTAAGGTGCAGGGTAAAACAACGTTCAAGGAAGAGTTTGTAACAGCGGGTGGTATTCAACTGGCAGAGGTAGATGCCAATACAATGCAAAGCAAAATTGTACCACACTTATATTTCGCAGGTGAAATACTTGATATAGATGGTATTACCGGCGGCTTTAATTTTCAAAACGCCTGGACGAGTGGCTTCATTGCAGCAAAAGCAATTGCAGCAGATGTAAAACCCGCCATTTAAGCAACGAACCACCAAACCTGTGAAGGCATTGATGGTTCGTTGAAAAATTTATTGTTTTGGTGCTTCCGCCTGTTCCTGAGGAAAGCCCAGTAATCTTCTGTGATAATTGATTTGCCCGGTATGATAGCTCAGGTGGGTGAGCATATGTAATAACAGGTACTCAGTTGTTACAGTTTCACCATTAATAGGCAAAGGATAATTTTTCTCCAGTGTTTTCTTGCTGGTTTGCTCCAATGCATCTTTAACGGCTACTTTCGCGTTCTCTATTTCGTTCAGCAATTTATGTTTGCCGATATTCTTTATATTAAATTCTCCTTCCCGGTTTCTAATATAACCTGAATCGCCTAACACATTGCCAATAAAATGTTGTAAGCTTCCAGTCAGGTGCAAACACAGGTTGCCACCGCTGTTTTTGATGCCTTCCTTTACCACCCACAGGCTGCTGTCGTCAGGATATTGGGAGATCTCTTCAGTCAGTTTATTCAGGTCCCGCTCAAATAATGTGATCAAAACTGGTGTAATCATAACAAATAGTCAGTTGAAAAATTTCGATAAATGTAAAAAGAAAAAACGCCGGTCAAAATAACTGCACAAAAAAATAATTTTCATTCATTAAAAACAATCTAATTTATACACGTTTCCAAAAAAATCAGTAGGTGATTTTCGTACAATATATACTGTTGGTTCGGCTAATCGTTTTTGCATGTGAATCATACTAGTAACACTGAATATAAATATAACCTTAAGAGCAAAGTGCTGCATCCTGCTTCCAAAAATACTTGTTAAGGCTGTGCAAATCAATAGATTACTAAACTAAAAAAAACGTTTAAAACCTTACAGATCCGGCATTTTGGCTTATCTTTGCAGCCCGAATTAAAATCATCGGGTTTTTTATCATGTTTCATTTATTTATTAAACAATTAAACGCTGATGCACAGGAGTCTTCTGCAGCCGGTCAGGGTGCTGAAGCTACAGCGACACCAAAAGCACCTGCGGCTCCGGAAGTGGACAACACTGCCCACGACGATTTCGACTGGAGCATTGACAAACGTAACGTAGCTACTTATTCCAAAGAACAAAAGGAAAAGTATGATGCTGTTTACGAAGGTACTTTCAAAGCTGTTACCGACGGCGAATTAGTTAAAGGTTTAGTAGTGGCGCTTACTAAAACTGATGTTGTTATCAACATTGGCTTTAAGAGCGATGGTCTGGTTTCGTTAAACGAATTCCGTGATCTGCCAAACCTGAGAACTGGTGATGAAGTGGAAGTTATGGTTGTTGAGAAAGAAGACCGGGAAGGTCATCTTAACCTTAGCCGTAAACAAGCCCGCATTACCCGTGCCTGGGAAAGAATTGTTGAAGTTCATAAAACTGGTGAAGTTATTACCGGTACTGTTACTTCAAAAACCAAAGGCGGTTTGATTGTGGATGTATTTGGTATGGAAACCTTCTTACCAGGTTCACAGATCGACGTTAAACCTGTAACTGATTACGATCAGTTTGTAGGAAAAACAATGGAGTTCAAAGTAGTGAAGATCAACGAAGCTATTAAGAACGCCGTAGTTTCTCACAAAGCGCTGATCGAAAGCGATATCGAAGCACAACGTGCAGAGATCATGAGCAAACTCGAAAGAGGTCAGGTATTGGAAGGAACTATCAAAAATATCACCGACTTCGGTGCCTTCATGGATCTGGGCGGCTTAGACGGTCTGTTGTATATCACAGACATCAGCTGGGGCCGTATCAGCCATCCTGGTGAGGTGCTGAAACTCGATCAGAAATTGAAAGTGGTTGTATTAGACTTCGATGATGAGAAAAAACGCATCAGCCTTGGTCTGAAACAACTGACTCCTCATCCATGGGATATTCTGCCAGAGAACATTCACGAAGGTTCTGTAGTGAAAGGTAAAGTGGTGAATATCGAAGATTATGGCGCATTCCTGGAGATCATGCCAGGTGTTGAAGGTCTGGTACACGTAAGTGAAATTACCTGGGCTAACACACCAATCAATGCGAAAGAATTCTTCAAACTGGGTGATGAGTACGAAGCTAAGATCGTTACGCTCGATAAAGATAGCCGCAAAATGAGCTTGTCCATCAAGCAAATGAGCGAAGATCCATGGAGCACTATCGAAACCAAATTCCCAGAGAGCAGCCGTCATACCGGCCTGGTGAAAAACATCACTCCTTACGGTGTGTTTGTTGAACTGGCTCCTGGTATTGGTGGTATGATCCACATCAGCGATCTGAGCTGGTTGAAACGCTTCAACCATCCTTCTGAGTACACTAAAGTTGGTGAGAACATCGACGTGGTTATCCTCGGAATCGATAAAGACAATCGCAAACTGCAACTCGGACACAAACAACTCGAAGAAGATCCCTGGAATGCATTACAGGGCACATTCGCTGTTGGTTCTGTACACGAGGGAACAGTTATCCGCAGAGACGACAAAGGTGGTATCGTTCAGTTACCTTACGGTCTGGAAGGATTCGCGCCTAACCGTCACCTCATGCGTGAAGATGGCAAAAGCATCGGCGCCGATGAAACGCTGCAATTCATGGTTATCGAATTCGATCGCAATGAAAAACGCATCGTAGTATCGCATACTCGCCTGTGGGAGCAATCTAAACAGGAAGAGAAACAAGCTGCTCAAAAAGAAGCACGCGCTGAAGCTGATAAAACCAAGAAAGCAGTTAAGAACATTCAGGGTAAAGTAGAAAAAGCTACTTTAGGTGACCTGGGTGCACTGGCTGAGATCAAAGAAAAATTGAAGCAGGAAGAACAACAAGGTGGTTCTTCAGAAACAAAAGAGTAATCTTTTACTGCTGAAATAATATAGGTCCCCCGAGATAATCGGGGGACTTTTTTTTATGTGTACTTATGTCGTTGGAAATCAAAGCGGGGAGCTCTGCCCTTTACCGGTATATTGATTGAGGTTATTACTTAAGAATTTATTTGCATGTAAGCTTGCATGAGAAAAAACTGCGTTATATATTTATGTCAGCAACACAGGCACACAATCCTAATCCTATCTGCAACATTAGCAACGCTCTACATTCCAGTGTAATTGATCTGTGGTATTTCACCGTTATCCTTCATTAAGAACAAGGTTGTTTGGTAATTCAAATTCGTGCCGTATGAAGAAGCAATTTACTTCAATCGTATTCATATGCATATTCCTGTTCTTTTATGCTCTTCATTGCAGCACCCGGTAACCTGGCTGCTCTGAAATGATAACCATTACTATAACCGATTAAAATATTACGTACATCGATGCCAGTTACAGTAGTATTGTACTAACCAGTCATGTACTCAACTTAATAACAGGTTCATTGGGTAGTTTACACTCAACGGGATGTTCCGGGTGCCATCGGAATGTCCCGTTTGAATTTTATGAGGTAGGAGGTAAGAAGTAGGAGGTAAGAAGTAGGAGGTAAGAAGTACCCGATATTCGAAGTTACCGATAAGGTTTAACCGCCTGCCGTTTCAAGCTCTTCATACTTCTTACTTCTTACTTCGTATTCTTTAATCCAATTAGGTTACAACGTTTCTAAAACTGTCTTATTAAATCCTAACAAGCTTGTCAACTTACGATCAGCCGCATCCCATCTTCCTTCGTGATGAACGTGTGGCGCAGGAATAACAACACATTTCATGCGTGCTGCCTTGGCGGCTATCATTCCATTAAAAGAATCTTCAAAACAAATACAGGTAGTTGGCTTAACCTGTAATAGTTCGGCACAATTCAAAAATACCTGTGGATGCGGTTTGCCATGTGGCAAATGCTCGGCAGAAGTGATGGCATTCAGGTATGGCTGAATATTGAGCTTTTCAACAACCGCTTCAATTAACCGCATAGGCGAAGAAGAGGCGAGGCCTATAAGGAAATTATTGGCTTTAAAAAAGTCCATGATGTATTGCACGCCTTCCATGGCTTCACCATGTTCTTTTATTTTGTTTAAAGCAGCCTGTTCAATTTGCCGGGCAGCTTCTTTTGCCCTTTCCTTACTAATGGCAAAATGGGTAAACCAGTAATCGACCCATTCAGGTGTGCGAAGGCCTGTAGTAAGAATATATTGCTCGTCGGTGAGCGTAACACCATACTCTTGTAACGTTTCGGCGCCTGCCTGCTGCCATAAAGGTTCAGAATCTATAAGCAGACCATCCATATCAAAAATTACCGCAGAAAATTTCATGGGGGCAAAGATAAGATGATACGCTAAAAGGGAAAAAGGATAAGGTTTATGGCTGGTTATTTTATAGCAAATACAACATTTACTTCCATATAAACTTTGATCTTTTTGAAATCAATGCCTCCATCTGAGCTAAAGAAACCATTGTTACCCGCCATTTCCATTCTATTGGAAGTTTGGCTAATGTTATAATATGGCTGTATAATGCCCGTATTGTTTTCAGAAATAGTAACTGCTGTACCCAGGCTTTCACCTACAGCTTCAGTAAGATAACCTGCTTTTTCTTTAGCGGCTTTTATGGCCAGTATTCTTACCTGTTTACGGTATTCCTGTATTTTACTGTGGCTAACACGTACCACATCGAAGCCTTGCGTAGCTTCATCATCGAGTTTGTTTACCAGTTCATCCATTTTTTTACTGTTATTGAATTTTATCTGGTAGGAAATGGTGGCATATAATTCTTCCTTTGATCTCTTTTTCTTTAACAGATTACCTTCGTATGAAGCAATGGTAATAACCGAATCGTGCAAGCCTACATTGCTGCAGGAATTTAAAAAATCGGTTTTAATTTTTTCAATACCTATTTTACCAGTACCCTTTTTTTCATATTCTTTTAATGTAACAACCACATATATTTCATCGGGAGTGATCTCCATATCGGCACTGCCGTTAACGTTTATGGTTTTGGGGTACGGGTTTGGCGCCTGGGCAAATAAACCTGAAATAAAGAAAGCAAGGATGGCGGTAGTAATAATTTTTTTCATGATCATTTATTTAATACTGATAAGATTTCGGGAACCCATAAATTACATAAACAGGAAACCGTTTGCAATAATGATAACCGGTTTATTAACATTTCCTTAATTTCGGTACAAATTGGATGGTAAAAATAAGCTAGCATGAGCGAGTTCAGTGAAAGGTTACGACATATTAAACTGGTTCGAAAGATACTATATGCACTAATAGGTATAGTAACCTGGCCCGGACTGGTTATCATTAACAAATTACGTATAAGGGGCACTGAGCATATTGCCAAACTGCCCGGGAAGAATGTGCTTTTTGTCAGTAATCATCAAACTTACTTTGCCGATGTGATCACCTTTCTGCATATTTTCTGTGCAGTGAAATGGAGAAAGAAGAACAAACTTGGTGTTCCTTATTACTTATTAAATCCCTTTACTAAAGTTTATTATGTGGCTGCCGAAGAAACAATGCGCGGCAGTTTTATCAGCCGTTTGTTTACGTTAGGAGGTGCGCTCACTGTAAAACGTACCTGGCGTTCGGCGGGTACCGAAGTACGTAAGGGGCTCGATCCTTCCGACACCCGCAAAATAACACGGGCATTGGATAATAACTGGGTCATCACATTTCCGCAGGGAACAACAACACCTTTTGCACCCGGACGAAAGGGCACGGCGCATATTATAAAATTGTGTAAGCCTATTGTAGTACCGGTTGTGATCAGTGGATTTTGGCGTGCCTTTAACAAAAAAGGATTGAAGTTTAAAAAGAAGGGAACATTACTTTCTGTTACATTTAAAGAACCGCTGCAAATAGATTATGATGCGCCACCCGAAGTGATCTTAGCGCAGGTGATGGATGCTATTGAGCAAAGCAAACCGTTTATGATGAAGGGCGCGCATCACTGGAGTAAACCAATTAGCTAATGTGATAATTTGCTAATGTGCTAATAAAAAAATCCCTCCGGCTGAGCAAGAGGGATTTTTTTATTAGAGTTATTTCGTAAACAATGCTTTTAATTCAGTAGCATCATCGGGTTGCATTTTACCGCCAAGTATCAAACGCAACTGTCTTCTGCGCAAAGCACCATCAAACAATTTCTTTTCTTCATCCGTTTCGGGGATCAGTGCTGGAATTTTGCGTGGTTTTCCATTGGGGTCAAGCGAAACAAAGGTAAAATAGGCTTCGTTGCTTTTGTATTTATACTGGTGAAGGGCATCTTCGCCCCAAACACTCATATGTATTTCCATGGAAGTATTAAAGGCGCGGGAAACCCTGGCCTGAATATGAACGGCATTGCCCAGTTTAATAGGGTTCTCGAAAGAAATATTGTCAACCGATGCTGTTACAACCGGTGTGCTGCAATGTTTCATAGCTGCGAGGGCAGCTGCAATATCCATCCAGTACATTAATCGTCCACCCATTAAATTGCCAAACATATTGGTATCGTTGGGTAATACCAACTCGGTCATGGTAACTACCGATTCTTTGGCCGTCTTGGAAAACTGGTCCATGCTATTTTTTGCGCAAAGATATGGTGTGGTGGGTTTATATAGTGACCTTTTCAAGTGTTTGCAGAAAAGCTTCATCGGCATCGGCGCCTATACCCGGGGTTTCAGGCACTTCCAGGAAAAAGCCTTTGTATTGTACGCCCCCTGTAACCGGGTCGGCTTTATGGCCCAGCATACAGGTATCCATATCATAAAAAGCGACATTGTTGTGCGACAGCGCAAAATGCGCAAAAGCGGTAAGAGCTACCCGGCTTTCGAGCATACCGCCCATCATACAGGGAATGTTATTTTCTTCACACACCTCATGTATTTTGCGGGCTTCCCAAATACCCCCCGATTTGGCGAACTTGATATTCACATAGTCGCAGGCGCCGGCTGCAATAATACGTTTGGCATCGTGGTGGTCAAAAACGCTTTCATCGGCCATGATCCTGATGGGCGATTGTTTTACCAGCGTGGGAAGTTTATCATCGTCCCAATACCGCATCGGTTGCTCACAGAACTGGATATTATAAGGTCCCATGGCCTTGAGGGCAAATACCGCATCATCATAATTCCAACCCTGGTTGGCGTCTATACGAAGCCCTATTGCAGGACCAACGGCTTCCCGTATCTTTTGCACCCGTTCTACATCTTCTTTGGCATTTTTACCCAGCTTTATTTTGATAATTCGTACGCCCCGTTTTACAAAATCGATGGCTTTAGTGGCCATATTATCAGGTGTGTCTATACCTATGGTGAGGTCGGTCTCCAATTCTTTTTTGCTTCCACCCAAATAACTATACAATGGTTTGCCGGCGGCTTTGGCTGCCAGGTCGTACAGCGCCATATCGAAGGCGCTTTTAATGGTTGCATTGAAGGCCGTGTAACTATGTAGTTCCTGCAACCGTTCTTCAATAGCCGCTGCATTTTTGTTTTTCCAAAGGGCGGCAAAATCCTTCGCCATTTCAAAACAGGTGGCCTGGGTTTCACCAGCGATCATTGGAAAAGCACTGCATTCGCCCACGCCATAAATGCCTGCATCGGTGTGCACCCTGATAAACGTGTTTTGCGCATAGTGCATGGTACCGGTGGCAATGGTAAAGGGGTGCATGGGTATGCTAAACTTATAAATATCGGTATGTAGGATCGTCATAAGGGCCACAATTTACAAGGTTTAGGATAGTGAAAACTCAGCAAAAAGACGCAATGCGTGAGACGTGAAACGGTCCGCCAGCTGGCGGATGAAAGCCCATGCATCCTCACGACTAATTGCTGACTAAGTTCCTGTGCCAGACCGGTTATGCGGAAACCCGAAACCGGGAACGATTGCAAAAACCGTGTTGCAAACTTAGAATTTAAAAGTTTTCGAATTAACTTCGCGCCTAACATTCGTTAGTTCTATGTCAAAAACCGTCGTTGCTGTATCTTTTGATAATACTGAAAATGCATTTGCTTACAAATCGGATAAAGAGTTAAAAAAGGCCCATTTCCTTTTCTCAAGCATGGGATACCAGGCTCTGGTTCAATTAGGTACACGGCTTACCCCCTGGGCCATTAAGGTAGGGTTGCCTATAAAGAACATCATCCGCAATACCATATTTGAACAATTTGTTGGTGGAGAAACGCTGGAGGAAACGGCAAAGGTGGCTGCTAAATTAAAGCAGTTTAATGTGCAGGTGATACTCGATTATGGGGTAGAAGGAAAGGAGGGGGAAGAGAACTTTGACCACGCTACGGAAGAGTTCATTAAGGTGATCAATTATGCGGCCACACAACCCAATATTCCTTTTATGAGTGTAAAGGTGACCGGTTTGGCCCGGTTTGCCCTACTTGAAAAATTAGATGCTGCGGCCACAAACAAGAGTGGGTTTGAAGGAAGGGTTCATGAGGAAGTACTCACCACTGCCGAAAAAGCCGAATGGCAACGGGTGGTTGATCGTATTATTCGCATATGTGAAGCTGCTGAAGCCAAAAATATAGGTGTTTTGATAGATGCAGAAGAAAGCTGGATCCAGGACCCCGTGGATGCGCTTACCATGCAAATGATGGAACGGTTCAACCGCAAAAGAACAGTGATCTATAATACCATTCAACTGTATCGCCACGACCGTTTACAGTTCTTAAAAGACAGCTTTGCTTCAGCCCAACAAAAAGGGTTTGTACTGGGAGCCAAACTGGTACGCGGGGCTTATATGGAGAAGGAACGCAAACGCGCTGCCAGCAATAATTACCCATCGCCCATTCAGCCCAATAAAACAGCTACCGACCGCGACTACAATGCAGCGTTGGAGTTTTGCATAGATTATCTAAATCATATTGCGTTGATCGTTGCATCGCATAACGAATACAGCAATTTATATACAACCGAACTGCTCGATAAAAAAGGATTACCACATAATCATCCGCACGTACATTTTTCGCAACTGTATGGTATGAGCGATAATATTACTTTTAACCTCGCCAAGAATGGTTTTAGAGTAAGCAAGTATTTGCCATTTGGCCCCATTGGAGATGTGATCCCTTACCTTATGCGCCGGGCGCAGGAGAACTCATCCGTATCCGGGCAAACGGGAAGAGAGTTAGGATTGATTAAGAAAGAAATTGAAAGAAGAAAGACTGGGGTATAAATAAAAAGAAGCAGGAAGTAAGAAGTATGAAGTAGGAAATACAAAAAATCAGGATCTTCATACTTCCTACTTCGTACATCATCTGGCTATGTTCATAATGCTTGTTTCTATTTAATAGTATCGTTAAACAACTTCACCGTACGCTCCCAGGCCAGTTTTGCAGCTGTAGCATTATACCGCGTAGGGGCCGTATCATTATGGAATGCATGATTGGCGCCTTCATACACATACAACTCATATTTAGTACCTGCTTTCTTCAATGCTTCTTCAAATGCCGGGATACCGGCATTGATACGTTCGTCGAGGGCGCCGTAATGTAATTGCAGGGCAGCTTTTATTTTAGGTACATCGGCTGCCTCGGGTTGACGCCCATAAAAAGCAACCGCCGCTTTCAGATCGGGCACATTAACAGCTAACTGATTGGCCATGGCGCCGCCCCAGCAAAAACCAACACAACCTGTTTTACCATTGGCATCGTCCAGCGATTTGGCATAGTCGAAAGCCTTCATAAAATTGTTCAGGTTCTTCTGCATATCAAGCTTACCGAACATATTGCGGGCCTCATCTTCATTGGTTGGCGTGCCGCCCAGGGGCGATAGCGCATCGGGCGCAATAGCCAGAAAACCGGCAATGGCTACCCGACGGGTTACATCTTCAATATGGGGGTTTAAACCCCGGTTTTCGTGAATAACTACCACCGTACCATATTTCCCTTTTTGTTTTGGTTTGGCCAGATAGCCTTTCATGGTACAATCATCACCAGGATAAGTAATGTGTTCCGTAGTAATGCGATCATCCTGCGCAGGCACTGTTTGTGCCCGGGCATAATTTACTTCCAGCATGGGTAATACGGCCAGGGCCGCAGCCAGGCTGCCTGTTACTTTAGTAAGCCGGCGAAGGAATTCTTCCCGTGAAAGCGGCGCGTGGGTATACTCGTCGAAAAGGTTAATTATTTCCTGGTTCATAAAGGAGTTTGAATGGTGAAGTGCTTTCCTAAAGATAACGAATTACAAACCGGCATGAACCGATGAATATATTTTTAATGTTAAAGGCCTCCGGCGGTAATAAATTTGGGTAAAGCGGCCGGCTTTTTTATCTTCGGCTTTATACGGACTGCTAGCTCAGTTGGTTTAGAGCATTACTTTGACAGAGTAGGGGTCACTGGTTCGAGTCCAGTGCAGTCCACGAAATTGTAAAACCCGCTCTGGTAGCGGGTTTTTGAGTTTTAAGGAATCGGATTGATCTTTTTAAGATGTTTTATGTCTTTAGAATGAACTGTTTTTGGGTTCGAATCCGGTAATATTGTCCAACTGTTAAAAAAGAATTCGAAAGCCTCTTAAAAATTTACGCTGGGTGAAAAAACCTTAGTTGCTTAGCTGCTATTTGACGAAGTCTGCCTTGGCGGCTGTTAGCCGAATAGCATGCTCCATCTGCACGTCCTTATTTTCTAAAATATTGTTTATTGTAGGAACAACTACATAGTCAGGAATAATACCCCTGTTCTTTTCTTTTATTTTTCTAACGGCCATAACATATTTAGTAGTAGGAATGGAAAC
The DNA here is from genome assembly GCA_024809215.1 of Niastella sp. OAS944. Lineage (GTDB taxonomy): Bacteria > Bacteroidota > Bacteroidia > Chitinophagales > Chitinophagaceae > Niastella. The sequence continues at coordinate 177,867 of JANUBW010000008.1, forward strand.
GGTTATACTGGTGTTCGGAAGGACTATATCGATAAAACCTCCTGATGTATTTCCATAATAACCTCCGCCCGTTTCTTCGCCAATAAACTTTCCTCGATTATTACTTTTCGCAATGGAACAAAATTCAGCGGCAGAAGAAAAAGTAAGTCCATTGATCAAAAACAATACTTCTCCGTTGTAGTGGGTATCAGTCGGCTTTAGCAGGGCTAGGTTCGGGTGATCTGCACTGGTTAGCTTTTTTCCTTTTGTTTCCAGTTCCTGGTAATACCTAAACGGTTTACTGGTTAGAAAGGAGTACAAATGAGCTCCATATACGTCCGCTCCGCCACCATTACCTCTTAAATCAATGATTAGGCGGTTAATGCCTTTTTGCTTTATCGTACGAAAAGAAGAATCTAGAAATGCATCAAAGTCTTTACTTGCGTTCGTTAATACTTGTCGGCTGAAGGTCTTGATAGTTAGTACAGCCACGTTCTTTTCAGGGTAAGACAAATCTAGCAAGTTTGCGGTTTGCAAAAACTCATAGGGCGAACAAAGGAAGTTTTTTCTTTGTTCTGCGTTTAGGGATGCAGTTTGGAAGCTGCCGCCGGGTAATTTAAAGCAGACTGCAAAGGCTTGCTGCTCTCCGAATACCAAATAGTAATAAAACCAGAAGGTACTGTTTAACATCCAATTTTTGGACGTTTTAACCGCACCATCGGAAACCAGATATGGATAAAGCCTTTCTCTAATTAGTTGTATAGCCACCCCGTTGATTGAGATTATTTGAGCTCCTTTAGGTATTAGTGGGTGGTCGCAGAAATTATAAGCACCCTGGTGAAGAAATATCAAGGACAAGGGAAAATAGGTTTGTGCTTCAAATACATTTCTCAAGCTTGGAGGTGCTTTGCTGGATAAATGCCCATCTCCCAAAGCGCTTAAAACGTATTTTATAGTGGAATAAAAGCTTGTTCGGTTGGTCTGCTGATTAATGGTAGCATTACAGCTATCAAACATTTTTTCTACTGAGGCTTTATCTGTGAAACGATTAAGGGAGGGATAGGTTCGCTCAAAAGCTTGTCGTAGGCATACAAAATCCTGCCTGTATTGCTCGGCGGTTAAAATCTGTAATGTATCTGCTGAACCCTGGCTGAAGCCAACAACACCAATTAGAATAAATAAACATACAAAGAAAGCTAGACGAAGCATAGAGTCAAAAATTTGAAAGGCACTTTATAGGCGCTAACTCCTAAATATACGTCACTTTTATTGGCCCACTTGCGTGTCATGTCGTGTAGCCGACATTTTCGGGATTAATAATTATATAAATTGCATAAACCTAATATGCCATTTATTTACTTATCAATACTTAACATGAAAATTATTTCCAGAAAAAGTTTTTTAACCGCCGGCCTTTCGTATCTGCTGTTTATTTCTGTTTTTCAGTTTAGCAGCACACACGCTTACGCACAAATGGCTAACGAAATACCATCCAAGCCGGAAGATATAAGTCCATTGTTGATCGGAGAAAATATTCCTGTAATAACGTTGCCAGATGCCATGGGTAACAATTTCGATTTAAATTCCGCTATTGCCCAGCAACCTACCCTACTGATATTTTATCGTGGCGGATGGTGCCCTTATTGTAATAAGCAGCTCTCTGGTATTCAGGAAATAGAGCCGGAACTTAAAAAAATAGGCTACCAGATCATTGCTATAAGCACAGACAGCCCCGATAATTTGAGAACCTCCGTAACTAAAAATAAATTGGAGTATACGCTTTTGTCAGATGCTGATTTGAGTGTATCAAAGAAATTCGGGCTAGCGTATCAAGCCCCTGCGGCCTATGATAATCTTTTGCCTAAGTCTTCCGGCGGGAAAAATCTAAATAAGTTATTACCCGTTCCTTCCGTTTTCTTTATCAGCAAAAAAGGGAATATCAGGTTTGAGTATATAAATGTAGATTTTAAACAGCGAATCAATGCTGATCTGTTATTATCAGTTGCACAAAAAATTCTTAATGAACTATAAAAGCATCCGCAAGACAAATTGCAAGCGACGCTGTTTAATTCAAAAAAATGGGATGAGATTGTTGTAATTGTATACGCTTAAAAAATGCCTTTAATTGGTTCGACAATCTGCCGGCGGACTCCACGAAATTGTAAAACCCGCTCTTGCAGCGGGTTTTTGCATTTAAAGAAGTTAAATTGTTCTTTCTGAGATGTTTTGTGTATTTAGTATGAACTGTTTCCTGGTTCGAATCCCTAAGCATATTCATATCTTTTGACAGAGTTGTTTAATGGGTGCAACAAATGAATATTGGAAAAGGCTTCTGTAACAGCCATTTATTTCTCACCATCTCTTTCGTTATCTCTTTTAAATGTAAGGCAAAGCTTTAATAAACTCGGTCGATTTCATTGTGTTTAATTGGTTCGACAATCTGCGGGCGGACTCTACGAAATATGAGCCTCTGATTTCAGGGGCTTTTTTGTTGATAGATGAGGGAAATTCGAACCCCGTTCTTCTCCACTCTTAACCATTCCTTTGTTATTCTTCTTTTGTTGCTGTGGCCTCCCGTATTATAATGGCTGCAATATCGCGCTCTAACTGATTTCGGTTGGCCAAGCTATTAGTCAGGATTACAAAGCCGGCATTCAGCTGTGGAAAGCATTCGAATGAGGTTCTCGAACCGCCAGTACCTCCGCCGTGCTCAAATATCTTATAACCATCTTCGCTGCTATGAATGAACCAGTTGAGCGCCATTCCTTCCTTGTCAGTACCGAATGTCGGCTGGTGCGATAATTTTATGGCCGGATCTGATTCTTTATTATTAGCGATGATATACTTTGTCAGATCTGCGGCAGTAGAACGTAAAGCGCCCATTGCCGGCAGTAATGATATATCCCACAATGGAACCGGCTCCCGCTTTTCATTATGCGGCCAAGCTATCCTTTCAGCCTGGTAAGCCGATATATCTATTCGGGTGTCACTCATGGATAATGGCTGAAGGATATGTTTGGAAATCAGACTGAAATAATTCTTCCCGTATGTGTCTTCCAGGATAGTGCCCAGTAAAGCGACTGCCATATTCGAATAAGAATAAATCTTTCCGGGAACGCTATCTAATTTCATTTTATGCAGGCCTTCGTATAACATCTTCCGGGAGTATCCTGCCAATGGGTTTAACGAATCATACCCAGCTCGTTCCCACATATTGGGAAATATCCGGGTAATGCGCGAAGTGTGGTTAGACAGCTCTTTTATGGTGATAGGCGTGCCATTGTATTCCAAATTAGAAAATGACCCTTTGAGATATTTTCTTATGTCATCCGAGAGAACGATCTTTTTGTCTAAAACAGCTTTTGCCAAAAGAATACCAGTAAAAGATTTAGTGGTGGAACCTATCTCATAGATTGTTTGCTTATCTGGTAGTTTTCCGTTTCCGGCTTTGGTTTCTCCGTAATTATAAAAATAAGTATTCCCACGCAAAACCAACCCTAATGTTAACCCAACCGCTTTAGTATCGCTGAAATATCGTAATACGTTTTCATGAACAAGGGAATCCAGCCGGGACTGATGGGGATTGTCGGTTTTGAGTGTGTTTTGACCTGAGACATTCAGCGCAGCTACACTGAAAAAGAAAATAAGTATGGATATGCATTTCATAAAAAAATAAATGTATCAGAACATCACATTTTTATTTTTTCGTCTGTCGAATAAGAACAGGCTTGCTTCTTAAACGCTCACACTAAAGATAAAGGTTTGAGGTACAGTCCTTACCAAAAGGTTGTCAATATTTATCTACCAATTGTCTTTCAACACTCATACGCTTAAATAATTCTTTTAATTGGTTCGACAATCTGCTGGCGGACTCCACAAATTGAAAATAGCCTCTGATTTTTACAAAGTACCCTGACATGATACCTGATTTCATTAAAATGTTCCCAGACCCTGTAGATGTTTTTGCTGATAAAGTTGAGCAACATGCGAAAGTATTATTTCCACTTTTTTCTGTTGACCTGAAACAGATAAATCCGGAATGGGAAGGTTACATTCATATGCTTCTTTACAATGAAGACCCTTATAATGATGACAGAGTGGACACGTTTAATGAATATTGTCAGGAGTCCATGATAGCCTTTGATGTCATTGATGGAAAATATTTATTCAAGACTGGGTTTGAATTTTTTAACCTGACACCAGATTGGGAAGAATACTTTGAAAAAACAAAGTCATCTTTCAATAAAACAAAACAAACATTTATCGACACTGGCAATTTAATTCATCCGCATTATAATAAACCTGCCGATATATACGAAGAAGTTGGCGGTAAGCCAAAATGGATACAAGGCGACGAAACTCCCAATGACCCGGATGGAAATCCAATGACTTTTATAGCGCGTGTTTATACGGCAAATTATACACACGACAGCAATGACATTTATTTATTCTACAGTCACAAACATAAGCTTGCTGTGATGCTTTATCAAACAACCTGAGAAAATAGATTGGGGTGCAAGTGTAAACTTATAAATTACCAGAAGCTTTTTTTCTTTTGATCAACTCTTCAATTTTTGACTTTATAAAACTTTCCAGCTTTTCATCTCCATTGCATCTTTTGACCATATAAGGAGTTTGCTCATCAATATCTTCTAATGAGTAATTATGCAGGTTCTCCCATATATTCAGTTCAATGAGCAGGCACTTTTTGTTGAATTCGGGGTTTTTCAATAATTCATCCAGTTCTCCTCCTCCTTCCTGTGTTAAAGAGAAGTAGTGCTCAGGATTTATGTCAATGGCATCAAAGTATAAGTCAATTACATCCCGTAGAGACTTTATTCCATTTCCTCTTAATGATTCAGCAAGAGTTAGTATTGCAGACCCACATTGAGGATGCCTTTTTTCATAAACAAGCTCCCAAAACTTTATTTCCTGTTCTTTTGTCCACCCAAAGCCATAATAAGATGTCCAAAATCCAGCTAAGATATACCATTTCAGAACCTTGACACTTTCTTGTTCAATGATCGGGAATTGATCTATAAAATTTCGAATTGACTCATAATCAGAATGAGTTTGAACAAAATTTCTTATGCTTGATGCTTGTTCGCTTAGCCCTTCCGGTGGATATTGATAATACATTTCTAAACAGTATAATATTTATTGTCGCCAGGCAATAAAAATAAAAACAAAAAAAGCTGTAACATAAATCTTATTATCAACACTTATGGAATGTGCTGCGCAGCCAGGAATTTTTTCACCCTATTAAAACTGTCCTTAACTCGATGAAAAAAATTTCTATCGTATTCGTCCTGACTATAATGTTATTTGCATTATCATGCTCTAAATCCTCCCCAGGTGTAGAACAACCAACGCAAACCCCGGTGCCTGAAAAAAGCAGTGCTAAAAGTATAACCGAGTTTTCGGTAATGAATATGCAGGCCAGCATTGTTGATTCAACCAATAGCATCACCCTGGTGCTGCCTCCTGGTACTACACTTAATAAGCTTACGCCGTATGTAACAGTTTCTGGCAAAGCTACCGTATCACCTGCCTCGCTGGCAGAGGTTGATTTCACTAATCCGGTGGTTTATACTGTAACGGCGGAGGATGGTACGCAGCGGAAATATACTGTGCGGGTCACTAACACCAAACGTACCGAAAAAGAGATCAATCTATTCACCATCAACGGTCTTTACGGCAATATTAATAAAACCAACATGACCATTACGCTGCAAATGCCTGTTGGTACCGATATAACCAGTCTGGCGCCTGAAATAAATATTTCAGACGGGGCCAAAGTGAGCCCTGCTTCCAGGGAGGTAATAAATTTTACCAATCCGGTAACTTACACGGTAACTGCAGAAGATGGCGGCGTACAGAAATATACCGTTACCGTTACTGCGAAGAAAAGCAGTGAGAAAAATATCCTCTCTTTCAATCTCGACCATCCGAACCTTTCTGCTGACTACTATGGGGCCAGTGCAGATACGGTGATCGGCGTATTCAAGCCCACGGATAACGCCATTGATTTCTACTGCACAAAAGATGCTGTAAATGGGCTGAGAAAAATTGTTCCTCTCATAAAAGTATCAGACAAAGCCACCATTAGCCCTGCCTCCGGTGTGGCTCAGGACTTTAACCTTCCGGTTACCTACACCATTACAGCTGAGGATGGTAGTAGCCGAACGGTAACAGTAACATTCAAACGTTTTGATTTGGGGTATGTAAATGCCGAAACTGTGAAAGCTACTTATCTGCGTCCCGGTAAAAACAGTTACGCAGTAGGCGAGGAGGTGATGGTAGATGTTACCGCCAACATGTATTGGGTGCTAACCAGGTCCAGTATAACGTATGTGAAATACCTGTCAGGTTCAACCCAGGTATCTGCTTTCCGCATCAAAAAAATGTATAGCGATGGCTCCCGCTTTTGGTTTGAATGTAAAGAGACAGGCAACTATGATATGTATTTCATCTACGCCAATACCATTGGCCCTAAATTCAATGTGGTAATTAATTAAACGATATTAGACACAAATTTTAAGCCTCTGATCATTCAGAGGCTTTTCTTTTGGATTGTTAAAACAACTTTATCAGGCCTGAGTGTAATTAACGCCTTCATTGCTGGTACCTGGCCGGAAGGCCTTATTTGAAATTCTTTTAAAAAAGTATATAAGAAGAAACACATTTCAACCATGGCGAAATTATTCCCGATGCACATTCTTGGCCCAGCCCCAAAGGGGAAAAAATATTTTGATCTTGCCAATTTAGGATCATTAATAAAGCGTTGAGGTTTAAAAGCCAGGGGATCGTCCCAAATATTCTTATCCCTGTGCAAGCCAAAGAAGAAAGGTATAATGATCGTTTTTGCGGGAAATGAAAAATCTCCGATCTGGTCATCTTCAACAGCCACGCGCTCTGTCATCCAGGCTGCAGGGTACAAACGCATGCCCTCATGGATGGTTGCTTTCAAATATTCATTAGACATGCAATCACCAATGTTCTTCCCGGCAAATGAAGCAATTAATTGTTCCAGTACTTCCTGGTTACACGCAAGCAGATACAATAACCAGGAAAGTGTATTGGCTGTTGTTTCGTGCCCCGCAAAGATCAGTATCAGCACTTCATCTATAACTTGTTCCTCTGACATTTTCTCACCGGTATTCTCATCGGTACAGCTTAGCAGCATATCCAGCAGATCGCAATTTTCTTTATTTTCAGTCTTTCGTTGATCGATGATACCCCTGATTATTTCCCGTAACCTGTTTGCTTTTTTAAGGCTTACATTTTTCGCTCCTGTTAGTGGATAAAATAACCGGCTTAATGGTTGATTGGTATCCCTGATTAAAAACTCCTGTATGTCGCTGAAGATCTCGCTTATTTCTGTAATGATCTCAGGAGGCAAGGGTATGTTGAATATTGATTTTAACAGCACATTGAAAGAGAGCCCATGAACAAGGGGATATACATCAACACGATCTCCGGCAGGGAATGCTGTTAGATACTTCGCAATAGTTTTAATCATGATACTTTGAAGCTCCTGTAGTTTTTCCTTATGAAAGGCAGGTTGTATCATTCTTCTTTGCTTTAGCCAAAAGTTCCCGTTTGAAAAAAGAATTCCATTACCCATGAACCTTGAGGCACTTTTTGCTATGGCCGATTTGTTGTAGTTTTTATGATTCTCTTTTAAGATGTAGTTAATGAGATCGGGGTTTTGAGTAATGATAATTTTCCTGTTTAAACCTAATGAAGCCGTATAGGTTCCAGAAAAGAGCGTCATGTTTTTAACCACAGCTTTAATGGGATCCTTTAAAAACGTACCTGACCTTATTGCTGTCTGTAATAAAGAAAATCCTGCCGGAAGACGATACTTTTTAGGGTTGCTCATTTTCAGGAGTATTGAAACCTAAAATAGCAATTGTTAATTAATTTTCACGACTGCAATGTATAATCGCCTATTTTTTTGTCTCTTCGTGATATTCCATTTCGGTATTGATAGACCAGATATTCGATTTGTCGGCAATGCCGGCAACAATATTGTCTACTGCTGTCATAGCCGTTAGCATAGAGTGGTCGGAATTGTTGTATTTGTGCATTCCATTGCGACCGATAAGGTATAGGTTTGGTAAACTGTCTACAAAGTTTCGAATAACATCAAAACGATCGTAGGTTCCAAAGTAGGCCGGATAGGTTTTCTCCATCCGGAGAACAGTAGCATCCAAAACGTCTTCCTTTCGGGCGAGCCCAATCTTTTCCAGTTCGATTATGGCTGTTTCCTTGATCACTTCTTCAGACAGGTTCCAAAAATCATCTTCTTTATTGCAAAAGTATTCCATGCCGATCCAGCTTGTTGCAGGGTCTTTTACCAGGAAAGGACTCCAATTGTTAAACAGCTGTAGCCGGCCCACCTTTACATCTTTTTCCTGTACGTAAATCCATGTATCCTCCAGGCTAAGTTTTTTGAAACCACCAGTTGCTTTATCCTGAGTAGAGAATTGTTTTAACAATAAACCAACCGTAATAAAATCACGGTATAACAAACCAGCCGCTACTTCTTTTACATCGTTTGGAACGTTACCTGACATGCCCCCAATAAGCTCATTAACGGGCATGGTAGAGAAAAAATAGTCGCCTTCCCAGGATTTAGTTTCCCCGGTTTGCGAATGAATAGATTGAATGGCTGAAACTCCGTCTTTATGATTTGCTATACTTGTAACTTTTTGATGGAAGATGATTTCACCGCCCATGCTTTCAATTTGCCGGGCAACTTCTTCCCAAAGCTGACCAGGTCCATGTTTGGGATAAAGAAAGCGTTCGATCTGACTGGTTTCCACATTTTTTTGCGCAATATCCCGGTCGTCTTTTTTCTTACGCTTTAGCGCATGTGCTACTGCTTTGGTTATGGATACTCCTTTGATCCTTTGCGCTCCCCATTCGGCGGATATTTCGTTACAATTAACTCCCCAAACTTTTTCGGTATAATCTTTAAAAAAGGTCTTGTATAAGGTTTTTCCAAACCTATTTATCATAAAGTCTTCAAGCGTTCTTTCTTTTCTTCGGGGAAATAGCCTGGCAAATGTATAGGAGAAACCAATTTTCATGGTTAGCAGAATACCTAATTTGCGAAGGGTGTTAGGCGACAGATTGAGTGGATAATTAAAAAACTGGCGCAGGAAATAAATGCGCGATAAACGACGGCGCAACAACATTACCTTGTCCTTATCAAGCGGTGCAGTACCGGAAGCTCCTGTAGTATATAAAGCGCGTGAGCGGTTCTGATAGTTAATGTTAACTTCACCTTCGGTAGTGGTTTCCAACGGCATAAAACGGAACCACCAATCCATAACCCTGTCTGATTTGGAGAAAAAACGATGCCCTCCAATATCAATACGGTTTCCCTTGTAATTAACGGTCTTGGATATCCCCCCAATGTCACCGGATCTTTCAAGGATTATTGGCTTTATGTTTGTCCGTGTCAGTAATTCATAGGCGGCTGTCAAACCCGCAGGTCCAGCCCCAATGATAATTGCTTTCTTGTTGTACTTAACAGTATCGTTTTTCATGAATGCGACTGTGAAATTAATAAAATTCCGTCATTCCTATACTTACATGGCAACGGCAATGATCTTTTGACTAATAATCAGTATCTTCCACTATAAACCTTACTCCATATGACAGAAGAGATCAATCAACACCTGCCCACCGCCTATAAAGAAATTGACATTGCCACCAAATTGTCGGGCTTTACAATGGCCTCCGATATTTTAACCTGTTCATTACTACGTACGCTCGCTGCTTCCAAACCCGAGGGTAAGTTTTTAGAACTGGGTACCGGCTCGGGACTTTCAACATCATGGATACTCGACGGAATGGATAATGATTCTACACTGGTCTCAATAGACAATGATCCTGGCTATTTAAAGATCGCCAGTGACCATTTAGGTCATGACGACCGCCTGAGCCTGGTGCTTGCAGACGGAGGCGAATGGCTGGCCGAGAACTGGTATCAAAAGTTCGATTATATCTTTGCCGATACCTGGCATGGCAAGTATCTTTTGTTAAACGAAGCACTGGCTATGTTAAAAAAAGGCGGACTGTATATCATTGATGATATGTTGCCGCAACCCAACTGGCCCGATGGGCACAATGAAAAGGCTAAGAATTTAATGGCAACCCTTGATGCGCGGAAAGACCTGTTGATTACAAAACAAGTTTGGGCAACAGGTATTATTGTGGCAGTTAAAAAGTAAACGTGCCTGTAAACAATACATGATAAGTCCCGTCCCGGCTCAGTCGGCACGGGACTTTTTTATGCGGCCCGGCTATACCACTTTAGTGGTATTTCGGCCATTAAACAGAATGAAATCGCCCAATTCAGAAATCTTAATTTTAATTTAGCCGAATTGGCGCTCAAAAAATCAGACGTATGCCACTTTATATGGATGTTCATATTATTCCTGGCATAAAGGCCCGGGACGTTGCAGAGGCGCATCGGAAAGATGTTCAGCTGCAGGAAGAACATCATTGTAAATGCATGACCTACTGGATAGATGAGGAAAGAGAGAATGTGTTTTGTTTAATAGATGCGCCCGATAAAGAATGCGTAGTGGCCATGCATCAAAAAGCCCATGGTCTTATACCAAATAAGATCATAGAGGTGAATCCCGAACTGGTGCAGTCTTTCCTTGGCAGGTTATACGACCCTGAAAATGCAGTTACTACAGATGATGGATTAAAGGTCTTTCACGACCCTTCTTTTCGCATAATTCTATTTATTAGTATAAAGGACCCGGTCTTATTGCGCCATGAGCTGGGCATCGAAAAAGCAAACGAGCTGCTGAGCATTTGCACCAACCTCATAAGGCAGCAGCTCACTGCTTTCGATGGCAGGGAAGTAGAACACCCTGGTAACGGTTTTCTTGCTTCATTTACAGGCGCCGCACAAGCCCTTTCATGTGCCTTTACCATTCAACAGCTAACACAGCAGCCCGAACTGATGGTTGTTGATCTAAAACTTGCGGTAAATGCAGGTGAGCCTATTGCAACGGTCAGTCAATTGTTTGGCGATACTATACAGTTTGCGCGGCAATTGTGTTTCATTACCAATGATTCTAAAATAGCTGTTGCATCACTTGTTAAGGAGCTTACCGTTAAAGATCAGTTTCAAAAGCCTGCCGGTAATATAGTTACCCTTGTTCCGCAGGATGAAGAACTACTTGCATCATTATTTAATAAACTGGAAGAGAACTGGCAAAATACCGATTTTACCGTTAGTGAATTTTGCCAGGCAATGGCAATGAGTCAGTCGCAATTATATAGAAAGACCATTGAGCTTACCGGCAAATCGCCCAATATATTACTAAAGGAGTTCAGGCTTGAGAAAGCAAAGGAACTAATGAATAAACAGCGATATAATATTTCTCAAATAACATTCGATACCGGTTTTACCAGCCCTTCCTACTTCACCAAATGTTTTAAAAGCCATTATGGTTTATTGCCTATGGCTTATCTCGAGTTGTTACGCTGAATGAATTTTACCATCTTCTGAACGATTTGTTTCAACCTTCACTTACTATAGTTTTTATTGATCAATGATTGATATTTATTGAATGATTTGTTATACAGCTTCCCTTGTTGTTGAAGTTACCTTTGGTTTATTAAATCATTAATCAATCAACATGAAAAGCAACATCCATTACAGCGCACTTGTTATTGTCATTCTGTTAGCATTCAGTTTTGCCGGAATGGCGCAAACAAACTTTGTTACCGAAAACTCTAAAACCAAAAAACAAGCAACAATGAAAATGTATGTTATTGAGCGGGAAATTCCTGACTTGGGTAAATTCACCCATGAGCAATTAAAAAGCGCTTCACAAACATCATGCGGCGTATTGAAATCAATGGGGCCGAAAATTGAGTGGGTACACAGTTATGTAACAGGTAATAAAATGTATTGCATTTACCGGGCCGAAAGTGTGGAGTTGATCAAAGAGCACGCCCAAAAAGGTGGCTTCCCCGCCAATTCAATTGTTGAAGTATCCGACATCATCAGTCCGGCAACAGCTACAGCCAACTGAGCCATGAAATACTAAAGCCATGAAAAAAGAAAGCCTTCCGCCGTTGACGGAAGGCTTTACTATAATGTTATCTTCATTATTGCTGCGTAAGCCAGTATACTGATAATATCAACAGTATTACCAAAATAACCGTAAGCGTTACTTTGCCTGCCGATACTGGTTTCTTACCATAGATCTTACCGGTTTGTCCGTTAATAAGAAAGTGGTACTTCTTGGTTTTGTAAACATATGAACAAACCCATAAGGGCAACAGAATGTGTTTGTAGGTTTGATTCTCATACGAAGTATTTATCTGCAGATCGCGGTACGTATCTATACGGCATTGTTCGGCACAACCTTCGTGAATTACCTGTTGCATAAATTGCTCGGCTTTATCATAACCTTCGTGTACGGCAATGTCATACACATCGGCTTTAAACCCCGACATATAACGTGCATCAAAGTTCACCACCTCTGCAAGATTGTAGGGGTAAATGCTTTCGTATTCGTTTTGCGTTAATTCAGTTGCCCCACCAATAAGGATATCATCAAACTCGTGCTGATATTCACCTTCGCGATAGATCCATTCTGTTCTTCGTTCCTGTCTGCTTGTTCTGTTACCATTTGAATCGGTATCAGAAACGTTTACATAATAGTAACGGCCGCCATAACCACTCCAGTGGCTATAGGTTTGCGCATCGTAGGTCCAGAAGGGAACATAAATACCATGCAGTGCATCCTGCCGGGCAAACTGACTAAGGTCGCGGGGCGCCCACCAGCCATTGCCCAGCCAGGCTTTGAAAATAGAAATAGATTTTTGTTGATCTACTGCAAAAGGAATAATACCCGATGGTTGAATGAGCCGTGTTTTATAAGCTACCGGGTTCACCACCTCGAAGTTGCAAAAGCTGCAAATGAAAGTGGGTGTATCGGAAACAAAAACTGTTTGTGAGCCGCAGCGTTCACATTTATATACCTGTTGTTCTATAAGAACAGCAGGATCGCCTGCTTCTGACATCTGTTGGCGAAGGCTGTTTTCTTTAACCCGGTCGGCGCCATTTTCAATGGCAACCTTAACGCCACAATATTCGCATTCCAGTTGTTGATGCCCGGGGTTGAAATACAATTGCGCATTACAGCCCGGGCATGGGAATAGCATTAGGGAATCTTTCTGAACTTGTTCCATAAGATGGTTGTCAGGGTTATTCGTTTACAGCTTGCCCAGTATCTCGGCTTTCTTTTGGTTGAATTCTTCTTCTGTAAGAACACCTGCGGCTTTCAGTTCGCCCAGTTGTTTTAACAGGTCGATCATTTTTTGTTGATCGTTACCACCGGCAGCACTACCGGCATTTTGTTGTTGCTGTGGTTGCTGGGGCTGGGTTTGTGTTTGCATCATATTCGTGAGCAAAACACCTGCGCCCATACCGGCCATATTGGCTGCGCCCGCATTCTCCGACATATTCTCCAACGCAATACCTGCCTGCATTTGGTTGAACTGGTTCAGTTTGTCGCTCATCATGTTCACCTGCGTAGCTTTGTCGAACATTCTTTCCACTTCTTCGGGCAGGCTAACATTTTCAATATAGAATTGACCCAACTCTATACCCCAGGCATCAAAATCGGTTTGGAAGATGGGTTTTAACTTATTGCCTATTTCGGTAAAATTAGCTGCCAGGTCAAGTACCGAAACACCCGCTTCGGCCAATCCTTCAGCCATTTTGCTGATGATGGTATTGCGGCATTGTTCGCTAATGGCGTCAATAGGTACATAGGGATTAGTACCTGCAAATTCTGTAATGAATTTTTTAGCGTCTTTTACCCTGATGGTATACGTACCAAATGATCTTACCCGCACCTGTTTAAATTCAGGGTCGCGCATGATAATAGGGTTTGAGGTGCCCCATTTCAAATTGGTGAACTGTTTGGTGTTCACAAAGAATACATCAACCTTAAAGGGAGAATCGAACAGGTATTTCCACGACTTCAGCGTGGTAGTAATGGGCATGTTTTGAGTAGAGAGCTCGTACCGGCCGGGTTTGTATTCATCGCCAAATTCGCCTTCATTCATCAATACCACCACCTGCGATTCCCGTACGGTTAACTGCGCCTTGTTCATGATCTTATTTCCCTTGTCGGGAAATTTATAAAGAACTGTATTGTTCGAGTCATCAACCCAGTCAATGACCTCTATAAATTCATTCTTGATAAAATCGAATAATCCCATATACTGTTGATTTTAGGAGTTGGCTAAAGTTGGTTGTTTGTAATTCTTACAAATTGGTAGTGAAACCTGGTAGAAAATTACACCAATCTGATTAAGAATTGCAATCCTTAACGAAAATTAAATGAAAGTCTTTCGTAATGTGAGTAATTTTTTATTCTTCATTGGCATTTCTTACCCAAAAACCCGGGCAAACGAGGACAATTACTATTGGTAGCAATTAGCTAAACAAGATATCTTTAGCGCAGTTAAAAACCATCGCACCCCTTCGCCTCACAAGCGCTATTTATAAATCCTTCTTCACAATGCTTTTTAGGCTTTTTGTTTCATGCTAATAAGCGTGAATTCGTATCCCTATGCCCATTCCCCAACACGATCTTTCATTTAACCATTAAAAAATCGAGTATTATGAAAAAACTGTCATTATTGCTATTGAGCGCTATGCTGCTGGGCATGGCTGGCTATAGCCAGGTAAAACCCGTGCCGTTAGGCAGGGCTGCCGATGTGCTGTCGCATTTCAGAAAACAAATTACAGTTAACGCACAACAACGTATTACCGGCCGGTTAATGTTACGAATAAATGCTGCTGATTCAATGCCGGGTAAAGTTAATTTCAGGCAATCGCTGGCTACCGGTAATGAATATCTGGTAGGTGAAATTGAAAATGTACCCGGTTCCTCTTTCTTTATTCGAATAGAAGGGACCAAAGTAGAAGGGAACATTATTTTACGCAATACTAAAAAAGCATACACTTACTCTTCTGATATTAACGGTAATGTATACATTGCCGAAACAGATATTCAAAAGGTGCTGTGTATTGATTATGAAAAAGCGCCGGCCAGTTCAGCCACCATCGCGGCAGCGGCAGCGCTTACCGCCGCGCAGTTGTATAGCCTGCAAAGTTATCCGAATGCCAATGGCGTTGTATTGCTCGATTTCGATGGGCAATATGTTTCCGGCACCGGCTGGAACAGTGGCAACCCTATTGATGCGGCGCCTTCTACATTAACTGAAGCAGAGCGGTATGAAGTATGGCAATTGATCAGTGAAGATTTTAGTCCGTTCAAACTCAACATCACAACAAGTGAGGCCGTGTATAATTCTTACCCGGCCAACAGACGCATGCGCTGTATTTTCACGCCTACCAATACTGCTGCGCCCGGCGCTGGCGGTGTAGCTTATCTTAATTCATTTACCTGGGGTAACGAAACGCCCTGCTGGGTTTTTAACGGTGGTATTAAAGGTGCCGGCGATGCCGCCTCGCATGAAGTAGGGCATACATTTGGCTTAAGCCACGATGGAAGAACAAGCCCGGTTGAAGAATATTACCTGGGACAAGGCAACTGGGCGCCCATTATGGGCGCTGGTTATTATGAACCTGTTGTTCAATGGAGCAAAGGCGATTATGCCAACTCAAGCCAAACACAGGACGATCTGGCCATCATTGCAAACAATGCAAATGGAGTAGGGTACCGTGCCGATGATCATAGTAATACAAGATCAGCTGCTACTACCATCAATATCAGTGGAACAGGCAGCGCATTTTTAACAGGTAATATTGAAACAACCAGTGATGCCGACTTCTTTACATTTACTACAACAGGGGGCGCCGTATCGTTGAATGTTAACCCTGCAGCAAAACATCCTAATCTCGATGTGCTGGCTATCTTATACGACAATGCCGGTAATGTGGTAACCTCATCAAACCCCGATGGGTTGAATGCTACCCTGAGTGCCATACTTGCTGCAGGCACTTACTTTATTTCAGTGACCGGGGTTGGCTTTGGCGATCCGGCTTCAACTGGTTATACAAATTATGGTTCGCTTGGTTATTATGCTATTACTGGTACTATTGCCGGTGGGGCCGCTAATACGGTTGCTACTTTCTATAAAGACTGTAACTATACGGGCAGCTATGCAGTAAGCCTGGCGCCCGGTGCTTACACGGTGGCCGACCTGGTGGCCAGTGGTATTCCTGATAAAGACATTTCTTCTTTCACCGTTAACAGCGGTTATGAGGTACTGTTGTACAAGAACAATGCATTGCAGGGAAGTTATACCAGCTTTACCGCAAACACGGCTTGTTTGGTAAGTTATACGTTAAACGATTCTACCTCTTCATTACGTATAAGGTCAATCACCAACCAGGCGCCCACGGTAAGTTTTGTAAAACCTGTTGCGGGGGGCATGTATCTTGCCCCGGCTACTGTAGCTATTACCGTTAATGCTGCCGACGCCGATGGCGCTATCAGCAAAGTAGAGTTCTACAATGGCGGTACTAAACTGGGTGAGGCAACCGCTACGCCTTTTTCTTACAACTGGACGGGTGTAACAACCGGTTCTTACACCATTACTGCAGTGGCCACTGACGATCGTGGTGGGCAGTCATCAGCAACTGTAGCTATTACTGTTACCAATACACCTATAGCAACTGTATATAAGAACTGTTCATATGGCGGTTATGCGGTAGGGCTGTTGCCTGGCAATTATACCCTGGGTCAATTGCAAAGCCTGGGCGTTTTGAACGATGATATTTCTTCATTGAAAGTGGCCAGTGGCTACCAGGTTGAATTATTTGCCGATAATAACTTTACCGGTACATCAGTAATTATCACCGGCGACAATACCTGTTTAACGGCTAACAGTTTTAATGATCTTACATCTTCATTAAAAGTAAGCGCTATAGGTGCAATAACCGGGGCAACCGTGTATAAGGATTGTAACTATGCTGGTTATGCTGTTTCACTGTCACCTGGTAATTATACACTTGCCCAATTGCAGGCATTGGGTGTTTTAGATAATGATATTTCTTCATTAAAAGTGAATGCGGGGTACCAGATCCAATTATTTGCGAGCGACAATTTCCTGGGTAATTCACAATCATTCAGTACCGATAACCCATGCCTGGTAACAAACGGGTTTAATGATGTGCCTACTTCAGTAAAAGTATATGCCGTAGCACCGGTAAAACCACAAGATGGCCTTATTACAGGTGCCGGTGGTTTGAAGCTTTACCCCAATCCTGTGCTTAATGAATTAAGATTCCAAACTGATCTTGATCTTACCGGAGCATTAATAAAAGTATATGACCTTTCAGGTAGAGTAGTATTACAGGCTAAAAATGTAAACAACAGGCTGAACGTTTCACACTTAACAGCAGGTATGTATTTAGTCAGAGTGAATAAGAACGGAAAAATGATCTCTGGTCGTTTTGTTAAATAGAAAGTAGTATTGAATATGGTCCCGGCCCAGGTGAACGTTGTTTCACCGGGGCCGGGATTATTATTATATTTAACGGGTATTCTTATGGAACCTGTATCTATGAATAAAAACATTAATAAATGAAATCCTACAAAGCGAATAATAAGAATGAGCTTTATTACATCTTTGTATATATTGCCCTATTGATAGTTGGGGTGGCGTTAACTAAAAAGCCAATGACGGCCCTGTATGCAGGGGGCATTTTTATACCGCTGGCTGTGCTTTACATTCTGTTTTATACCCGGCTTACCGAAATACAGGTAGATAGTAAGAAAGGTACACTCACCGCTATTTATAGCAGTCATATAAAGAAGAAAAGAAAACAGGTATTTAAGATCGCAAATCTTGAATGGGGATATAAACAGGGAGACACGGCTAAACAAGCGGTGTGTTTAATTTATGATTGCGGTAAAGAAGTAGTGAAGCTAAAGTCCGACAAAGACGGCTGGAAGAATGAAGCCATGTACTACCTTGTTACTGACCTGGAAAAACTAGGTGTAAAAAGAAGATTCACCGGTTATATGATGAAGGATGCCCAGCTGTAAATCGAAAATGTACTATAAGCCCTAATATGAAAAGAATGCTCCTAAAGACTTTATTGATAATTGCAATTGGATACCTGCTCATCTGCGTATTGCTTTACCTGTTTCAGGAAAAGCTGATCTTTTTTCCGCAGAAACTGACAAAGGACTATCGCTTTACATTCAATCAGCCATTTGAAGAACTTAACATACCCGTAAGCGACAAAACTAATTTGCATGGACTGTTATTTAAAGCGGACAGTTCGAAAGGCGTTGTGTTTTATTTGCATGGAAATGGCGGCGCGCTCGATTCCTGGGGCGAGGTGGCGCAAACCTATACCAATTTGAATTATGATGTGTTCCTGTTAGATTACCGGGGTTATGGCAAAAGCGAAGGTTCTATAAGCGGACAAAAGCAATTATTTAACGACGTTCAAACTGTGTATGATACGCTGAAGAACAGGTACAGCGAAAACAAGATAGTAGTGCTGGGGTATTCGATTGGTTCGGGCCTTGCCTGCCAGGTGGCATCAAATAATAACCCGGCCTTGCTTATATTGCAGGCGCCTTATTATAGCCTTACGGATATGATGCGGCATGCTTATCCTATTATTCCCACCTTTATTTTAAAGTATAAGTTCGAAACGAATAATTATATAAAGAACTGTAAATCGCCCGTGGTTATTTTTCATGGTAACCAGGATGAAGTGATCTACTATGGCTCTTCATTAAAATTGCAATCACATTTTAAACAACACGATACCCTTATTACATTAGAAGGCCAGTCGCACAATGGAATAACCGATAACCCCGTTTACCAGGCCGAGCTGAAGCGAATATTAAATAAGTAACATGTATATGGCGCCCATACTTTTAATACCCGAAAAAACAGACGTAGAGGTTGAACAGGTGGTTACTGCCTATACCAATCGAGGCGGTCGTGTTAAACGTCTTGGTAAATATTGGGTAAAGGATGAGGAACTGGCCGCCGAACAAATAGCCATATACGGTAACCAGGCTTTTGCGTTGGTGTTGGCTCAAATATATGGGCTTGAATTGCTTTCGCCCGACGATACATTGATTACCCGGCTTGAACATACATGGACCAAACGAACAGTTGAATTAAAACAACTGGGAAATATTAAGGAAACCGATTTCCCGGTTTTTATTAAACCTGTAATTCCAAAAATGTTTTTAGCAGGCGTATTTCAAAATATAACGGATCTCAAAAAGGCGACTGAAGGCCTGCCCAATACCGAAGAAATACTGGTTTCAACTGTTATTGATAACATACAGGCAGAAGCGCGGTGTTATTTACTGAATGGCGAGGTGCAGGATATTGCTTTTTACGAGGGAAGTGCCGATCTGTCAGCCGGAAAGGTGTTTGTTGCCGCATTTGCAACTGCCAATAAAGAACAATTACCGGCAGCAGTAGTTGCAGATATTGCTTATGCCCCACAAACCGGCTGGTTTGTACTGGAATTTAATGCCTGTTGGGGAGCTGGTTTAAATAGCTGCAACGCAGAAAACGTGCTCAATTGTATACTTGCTGCAACATTTAATGTTGGCCGATAGAGCTTGCATAAACAAAAGCTTTTACGACATTTGCGTCAGAAATCCCCTAAACTATGAAGAATCTGGTAAAGATCCTTACCCTTATTACGTTGATATACAGTTGCCAGGGCCCCATTGGAAACGAAACTTCTTTAACGGGGAAGCAAACCAGGTCAATAGACACCATGCAGCCTGAAGCGCTTGTTGAGGCTAATGTAACTGAACCACCACAAATAGAATATCCCGATTTTTCCATTCCGGCAACAGATTTTATGCTGATGTCGTACATCGCTTTTTCAGAAAATGAATTAATAAGGGTCGACCGTAAAGCCAATATCCAGGAAGAATGGGTGTTTGATCAAACCCTGAAAACAGATACTGCCGAATACCAGGTATATCAAATAGGCCATGATGCTGCCGAGGCAAGTGGCGAAAATCAGCACTTCGTCACCACCCAATGGGTGTATGTTGATACAGCTAAAAAAGAACTGTTTGAATACGATGTAAATGACGAGTGCCTGAATAAATGGACGTATGAAGGAAACAAACAGATCTTTTATCCCGTGTACGAATTGTCGCCAAAAACAACGGCCCTTGTAGTGCCTTTAAGTGAAATAGGTGAACGCCGGGGTGTGTTGGATAGTATCTTTAATGATATTGCGAAAACAGACGGTGTTTATGAAACAAGAGGAATTCCCAAATCGCATTCTTTGTACGATACAACCGGTATTTATAAACTGGTAAAGAGCAGTAAACTGGAAGCAGCGTTCAGAACGTATTTTAACCAGGAGTTGTATGTATACGGTACTAATGGATATGTAAAAACAAAAGTGAAAGATATTGTATATGGCCTCGATGAATGCATAAGCAACATCTTTGCTTTTTGTTTCGATAAAAAGAGTATTGCAACTATCGGTCGCCCGCTTTTTTGTTCCGAAAAAATGATCGATCTTAATTATGCAAAAGAGTACAATAAGATAGAGCAAAGTATACAGGCTTACGAATCAAAACAGCCAAATGATTATTCGGATAGTACTAAAACGAAAGTGTTTGCACATGTAGGAGATTTTTATTTTACCTATCATGATGATTTTAAGGTTGAACACAAAAGCCATAACTCAAAATGTAAATTCCCCGGCCGCAGTATTTATTGGGTAGATGCCAAGAGTTCTGTAGATTGCTTTTGGGCTACCGGCCTCGATTGGTTTGGAATACCCTGCGATTAATACCATAGCTTAATAACCATGGCCAACATTCAAATACAACCCGATTGCGGTAACGCACCCCGCAAGCTGTTCCTGAAAGAATTGCTGGTAGCCATTGCTGAAGGTAATGTAAAACATATACAGGAATTGGTACCTGAACAAATTAGCTGGGACATCGTAGGTCAAAAACAAACTACCGGGCTCGATCAGTATTTGAAAGAATTAAAAGGCCACGCCTTGTGGAAGGCAAAAGAACTTGTGGTTGATACCATCATTACCCACGGCCCCGATGCTTCTGTTAGCGGACAAATAACCGCCGCCGATAAAATAACGTATAAGTTTTGCGACGTGTACAGATTTAAAAGCGCCGCGGGCGCTACCATAAACTCAATAACTACCTTTCTGATAAGACTATAGCTTACATGAATTCGTCGAAAATAATTACATATACAGGCAGAACTATCACCTTTCTGGTACTTACGGTTCTAACCCAAATTGGCGGCCTGGTATATGTAATTAATTTTTCAACGTATAGGTTGATTAACCGAAAAGTAAACAACCCATGGCTGCGCAGAGGTTGTAAATTGGGGTCTTTTATTCTCCTTTATACAATTGCTGCTTTTTTAATAGTACCGGTACTGGTCAAACCCTTTGGTCGTGTACGGCTGCCGGTAAGCACCACTAACCACCTCCGCCCCCTGACGTTTTTAACCTGTTTGCTGAACAGGAATTATGTAAGCAAAGATCTGAGGGACGTGGCATTACAGGTTGCCGGTGAAATGAACACGAAATACCTAGGTACAGTAGTAAACTACCTCGATGCCAACTTCCCATTCTTCAATGGTTTCCCCTTGTTTCCGCACCTCAGCCATAATGATGGCCGCAAGCTCGATCTGGCTTTTTGTTATAAAAACAGCCAATCGATGCAGGAAACCAATGCGGCGCCATCACCCATCGGTTATGGTATTTGTGAAGAACCAACCGATGAAGAGAACAACACCGCCGCTTTTTGTGCAGAAAAAGGTTACTGGCTGTATAGTTTTCTAAAGAATGTAATACCGCAGGGAAGTAAAAACGATTTCGTGTTCAACCCGCAAAAAACTAAAACCCTGGTTGAATTATTTGCCAATGACAACCGTATAGGTAAAATATTTATTGAACCCCATTTGCAAACGCGCCTGCATATAACCAGCAACAAAATACGCTTTCATGGCTGCCATGCAGTACGGCACGATGACCATATTCATGTGCAACTGAAGTGAGGTTTATCCTGCATACACCCTGGCAAATAATGCAGCAAATTCAGTAAAACTGCGCTTCCCAAAAACAGGGTGTTTATTTTCCTCATAATGTTTTTCAAGCAATCCTTCGCGAATGGCAATACCCATATCAACAATATAATGTTGCGCAGCTTCCTTTGAGAAGTTATTTTGTAAAAGGGCCTGTAATAATTGTTCGTCGGGGAATTGTATCCAGGGAAGTTCAGGTTTGCCAATAGCGGCGCCGAGTATCTGTGCAATTTGCCGCCCATTCTTTTTATCGCTTACGATATACAAAATGTTCTTACCTGTAAAGGATAGTGAAGAAAGTGCTGTTGCAGCCGCTTCGGCAATATCCTCTGGGTGCGACATAAACAAGTTACTTTCTTCCCCGAAATTATTTCCAATAATGCCCTGATATTTAATGAGCCCAATGCTACCGAAAAAGTTGGAATAAAACCCTCCGGGCCGCAGGTGTAATACATTAACTGATGGCAGTTCATTTAGCCAGGTTTCCAGGTTTTGATAGTTGGTAAGCGGTGCGGTGCCTGCCAATGGCGAACCCGAACTGCTTAAATTTACCACGTACTTAATATCATTTTCCTGAATGGCCTTAGCATAATTCTTACCAACGGTTACCGTAAATGCATTGTAGTTGGGTACGCTGAAATTGGGTGGTATCATACAATAAACGGCATCGCTGCCTGCAAAGGCGTTCTTTACAAAATCATAGTCTTCTACTGAACCAATTAAAGGTGTAGCCTGTAATTGTTGAATGTCGCCGGCTTTTGCGGCATTGGAGCTAATAACGCGAACATCATGTCCCTGCTTAACTAATTGCATGGTAAGTGCCTTGCTTATGTTTCCTAATGAACCGGTAATTGTAATTTTCATTTTAATGATTGTTATTGTTGCACAAACCTAAAATGATACTTACTTTTATACAAGTACTTACCCCAAAGTAGGTATTGCCGCCTGGCGGCGGAAATTGCGATTTTGCATTTGTATTCATTTGGAACTTGAGATTTGAAATTGGGAATTTTTAGATTTTACTATGGCAGCAATTAAAGAATCATCCACTATTCAGGAAAATAAGGGTCAGGCGTTTGTAGCCTGCCCGGTAACGTTTGTAATGGAAAAGATCGGCGGGTACTGGAAACCCATTATTTTATTCAATTTATTATCTGGTCCCAAAAGGTATAATGAGTTGAAGCGGTCTATCTCCACCATAACCGAAAAGGTATTGATACAACAATTAAAACAATTGGAAAGCGATGGCCTGCTCATCAGGAAATCGAAACCGGTAGTGCCGCCCTTTGTTACCTACGAATTGTCGAAATCGGGTAAGGCCTTACGTCCCGTTTTATATTCCATGGCCGTATGGGCTGTTAATAACAGTGGCAAACAGGGGAAAGCTTTTTCAAAGCAGATGAAAGATTTTCCGATGGAATAATAAAATACCTTTATTTGCATTGTACAATAATTAATTGGCCACAATAATCTCATATAACGAACAGCAAATACTCAACGGCTTACAACAAGGCGATCGGGAAAGTTTTGAACGCCTGTATCACCTGTACAGCGAGCCCCTGTATGTTAGTTTACTAAAGTTGGTAAAACATCCCGAAACGGCAGAAGAAATTCTTCAAGACATTTTTATTCAGGTTTGGGAAAAGCGCAATACCATCGATATTCATACCAGTGTAAGCGGTTACCTGTTTCGCATTGGTGAGAACAAAGTATATGATTTCTTTCGCAAAACGCGCCGCGACAAAGTGCTTTATGCCCATGTAAAAGCTGCCGCTTCGGAACAGTATACCCATATTGAAGAAACGCTGTTGTATCGAGAAAACGAACAACTGCTGCACGCGGCCGTAGCGGCTTTGCCGCCCCAGCGCAGGCAGGTATTTGAGCTTTGTAAATTGCAGGGCAAAACCTACGAGCAGGTAAGCAGCGAGTTGGGCATTTCTACCTCAACCATTAACGATCATATAGTTAAAGCTACACGCAGCATTCGCCAGTATTTTTACTCCCACGATAATTCGGCCGGCGCCCTTTTGTTGTTTGCTGCCTGGCTGGCGCAGAAATAATTTCTAAAAATATTTATAGTAAGAGCAGATGACAGGCTTTTGCCAAACGTCATTACTATAAACCTTATATAGTGTCACAACTTTCGTTTGAAGAATTATTGCAGAAATATATAAACCAAACCTGTTCCCCGGCCGAAGTTGATCAGCTTTTTGAGCTGTTTGAAAAAGGCGAAGGGGGAGCGGCTGATAATGAACTGTTGAAACAACATTTTCAGCAGGGGCTACAGCCTACAGGCTATACTAATGATGCCACGCGCAGGCGCCTGCAGGGCCGCCTCGGCCTTATTAAACAACAAATAGCTCCTGAGCCAATTGCCAAAAGAAGAAGCCTGGTTGGCTGGTGGGCGGCTGCCGCTGCTATTACTTTATTGGTGGGTTGTGGCATCTGGTATTGGCTTGTAGCCGAAAAACAGGCTGCACCTGCGGTACATCAGGAAGCAGAAGTGCAACCAGGTAGCGATAAGGCGGTACTTACCCTGGCCGATGGTAAAACCATTTCCCTCGATAGTTCTACCCAGGGCATTATCGGCCGGCAGGGACAAACTGATATTAACCAACGAGGCGCACAACTTATATATGATGCCTCAAATGCCTCATCGGGTTCAGCAATATATAATACGCTTTCAACGCCCCGGGGCGCACAGTACCAGCTTACCCTGCCCGATGGTTCAACGGTATGGCTGAATGCTGCCTCATCTATTCGTTTTCCGGCGGTATTCAACGATTCGGCCCGGGTGGTTTATATAACTGGTGAAGTATATTTCGAAGTGAGTAAACAAGCAAACAAAAATGGAAATAGAGTGCCCTTTAATGTTATTATACCGGGAGCTGAGATAAAAGTTTTAGGTACCCATTTTAACATCAATGCGTATGAGGATGAAGATGTAGCGAGAACGACGTTGCTGGAAGGGGAAGTGAAGGTCGTGAAACATGAAATGGCAAAAAATGCTGAGTCTTCAGTTGTCCTGAAACCAGGCGAACAAGCTGTATTGTCGCGCGCCCACTCACCACTCACCACTCACCATTCACCACTCACCATAGACCATTCACCAAACCTTGAACAAGTTATGGCCTGGAAGAACGGGCTTTTCCGCTTCGATGGCGTTGAGCTAAAGACCATGATGCGGCAACTGGCCCGCTGGTATAATGTGGAGGTAACATTTGCACCCGGTGCCCCGGTATCGGAATTATTCAACGGCGCCATACAAAGAAGTTTGCAATTATCGCAGGTATTAACGGGCATGGATGCCATGGGTATTCATGTTAAAAGAGAAGGGAAACAACTCATCGTAATGCCATAGGGAATTATATAAATTTAAAAAAGAAAGTGTATAACATGAAAAAGAAAAGCTGGTTGATAGCTTGTTTGTTTAGCCTGGTATGTAATGTAACTGTATTTGCACAACGCGATACTTCAGACATGCCATTGATACATGCCATTATTGGTTCTAAATTCTTTTTGGTAAGTACCGAAAGAAAGATCGAGAAGTTAGACAGTTTTAAAATGCAGTTTCCCGATACGGGCATGAGTAAAGTAGGGGAGCAGTATGATCTGCTGCGTGGCGAGATCGTTATGTCGTACCTGAAAGCCGGCGATAAAGCAAACGCTGCAAAATGGCAGAAGAAAATTCGTACCCGGGAAGGTATTATTAAATCAAAGATCAGCACAAGTGTTTATCAACTCGATCAGGATGAAAAAGGCAATGCAAAAGAAGTGGAAGCCGATCTGCGGCCATTGGTTGATAAAGCAAGAAAGGCTTTTATGAAAGATGGCAGTAAGGATGCCTATAACCGTATAATGACGGTATATGTAAGGTCGTTGCTGTTATTGGGTAAGCAGGACAAAGTGTTGTTTCACCTGGAGCCGCTGTACATAGCCAATGGTAAGAAGTTTCCGGCCGATATGATGAATCGCGTAATGATGAAGGCAGAGAAATATAAGATCATATATAATCTTTCATACGATTATGGCATGGCATTGGATGCTGCTGGTAGATCGAAAGAAGCGGTTGCCGTATTGGCTAAATTGTATTTAACGGGTGAGGAAGTATCGGACCAAATTCAGGCCGATATAAAAGCCGCCAACAATAAAATACCGGGTGGTGAAAATTATTTTCAGTATCTTACTGACTCTGTACGCAATTACTATAAGCAAAAGCTCGCTTCATTTGCAGCTGCCAAAAAAGATATGAATGGAACAGCTGTTGATCTCAATGCCCTCAAAGGTCGTTACGTGCTGCTTGATTTCTGGGGAAGCTGGTGCCACCCGTGCCGCGCAAGCCACCCGCACCTGAAAGAATTGTATAGCAAGTTTAAAAACAAAGGTTTTGAAATTATTGGTATAGCCACTGAACACGCCAAAACCGCCGAAGAGCGCCGCAATTTGTGGACAAAAGCTATTTCGGAAGACGGGCTTACGTGGTTACAAGTGCTGAACAATGAAAATGCTCAGCAATTTGATGCCATTAAGGAATATGAGGTTAGTGCATTCCCTACCAAAATTTTGCTCGACAGGGATGGCAACATCATTGGCAAATACGTAGGCAATGGAAGTGGTGGTGAGGCCTTTGGCGACCGGTTAGAAGAATTATTAGGAAAATAGGCTCAGTAGAAGTCTGAAATAAAAGCGAGCTCCGAAATAGGGGTTCTTCATACTTCCTGCTTCTTACATAATACGTCAATAAACGAATGCCTATTTTAAGCATGTAGATTCACTGATTTTGTACCTTTTTTTTGAAAACTACGGCGATCCTCGCGCTTTGCGTCAGGTCGCCTTTTTTTATTTATGGCCGTGCCTGAAGGCAGATTTTGTATTAACTCTTTCGCCTCAACCACAGAAGAAAAGCACACCAAGCCCAGACCAAACCCAGACCAAGCCCAGGCAAAACCTCTGTTTCGTATGTGTTTCATGTACATTATGTATATAATTTATTTGTATTTGTTCCGAAAAAAAGTAGATTGTGTTACGAATCATTTACCATTAAATTAAATTATAACCCATGGCAACTTATACCGATGGCATCAATGGAAACTTTAAAGGCAAAGTTGGAACAGTGATAGGCTCTTCCTGAAAGGGAAAGGCGTATATGAAATCATTGCATCACCCGCGTACCATTCCCCCGCACAAACTGGAGCAGCAAAACCGTAATAAATTTGCAATGGCGCACCGCTGGCTGCAACCTGAGGCAGTTAAAACTTTTGTGCGTACTGGTTTCAAAGGTTATACGTCAACGGTGGAAGGTTTTTTGGCTGCTAAGTCGTGCCTGCTAAAAAAATCGTTTATTGTTGAAGGAGAAGAAATGGTTATTGATCCTTCGCTGGTGCAGGTAAGTTTTGGCAATGTGCCATTACCTTCAAATTTAACCGCAGCTAAAGCCGCTCCCAATGAATTGCAAATTACCTGGGATGCCGTTAATAAACATTCGGAAGATGCATGTGATCAGATTATGATACTGGCATACGACATTGAAAATGGTCAAGCCAATTCTAATATTACAGGACAGTTCAGGTATGTTGGTGAAGATACCCTCTACCTTTCACCTGGCATACCTGAAAGAACATATCATATTTATGCAGCGTTTGTAGCCGCCGATAGAAGTTGCCAATCTGCAAGTGTATACCTGGGCACTGTTAATAATTAATTATCTATTTGATATATAGGCTTCTAATAAAGTTTTAATACTGGCTTAACATTTGTTGTAGACTGGTGCTCAACCTGTTTTACAACGGCTTAGCTATTATACTATTTGCCGCAATATAATTTACTGGTTTTCGTTTATAGGTGGGAATTTTACAGCGGATACCGGATGAATTAAATTATAAAAAGGTTGCTTGCACAAAGTAATTTTTTTGTGATATGGGATTGTTTGTTTTAGGTGTGAAAATGACATTTAATTTGTAATATTGCGTCACACTAATTCCATTTTACTCCGATTGCAGGAATGTATCCGAATTGCCAAATGACATTAATTGTTAACCTGCAAAAAAGATCCAATCCAATTTTTATGCGAAAGATTCTGTTTTTAGCTGCTGCTTTATCATCATCTGCAGCCTTTTCACAAACAAAGAACTATTCAACAAACAACGCGCACTCACACAACGACTACCAACAGTCATCGCCCCTTGAAGCGGCATACCGACTGCAATTTGGCAGTGTTGAAGCGGATGTGATTTTACAGGACGACAAATTGTATGTAGCGCACACTGAAAAAGATATTCCACAAGGTCGTATGCTGGAAGATCTGTACCTGAAACCAATTCAGGGGTACATCAAAGCCAACAACGGGTATCCGTATTCTGATACTGCACACGGGCTGGTATTAATGATCGATATTAAATCTGAAGCCATTCCTGCATTGAACAAAGTGATCGATCTTTTACAGAAGTACCCTGAGCTTACCCGTTCACCAAAATTCAAAGTATTGATCAGCGGTAACAAACCTGATCCTAACACTTATATCTCATACCCTTCTTTCGTAGTGTTTGATGGTTTATTAAGCAATCGTTACTCAAAAGATGCGATGTCACGTATTGCGTTCCTGAGTGATAACTTCATCAACTATTCAAAATGGAAAGGTGAAGGCCCTATTCCGGCCAAAGACCTGGAAAGACTGAAGAAGAATATTCAAAAAGCACATGAACAAGGCAAACTGATTCGTTTATGGAACGTTCCTGATTTTGATGATGCCTGGACTGAAGTGTTGAAATTAGGTGTTGATTATATTGATTCTGATAGTATCAAGGCCCTGGCTGCCTTTCTGAAGAAACAGCCAAAGAGCTAATGTAATTGTTGTAGATTATAACCCTCGAATAAAAAGATTGGAACTTGGAGGAATGCGGTCGCAAGATGCATTCCTCCATTTTATTTTAAGGTGGGTCGCTCCTGCAGAGCGGCTCACCTTTGCTCATGGTGAGCGCCCTTTGAAAAGGGCACCCACCCTATATTATCTAAAGTCATATCCCAGTCCTGTTACTTGAGTCAGTAAAGTGGCGGGTGCATCAGTAGCTGTACACCTGCCCTCAATAACTGGTGCAATAGGCGAATGCACCGCAAGATATTCTTCAATCACCTTGTGCATGGTTTGTCCCAGTAGTTTAGGTTGTTTAACACCCTGCATACGGCAAATGGTAGTATCAGGGTCACCTTCGCGTTCACAGGCAATAAAACTATATTCTTTTTTCAGGTCAATAGGGTTGCCAGCCACTTTTATATAGTTCACTCTTTTACCTGCATCGTTACCCAATGTAAAGTTTACCTCCATGCCTTTGAAGCGTACCACCCAGCCACCCAGGCGTTTGGCGGGGTCTTTTGCAAATGCATTTTCCAATTCTGTTTCCATCCATTGCCATAACTGTTTACCACTTATAGAACCTTTTTTTGCTTCGCTGTCAACCGGTAACATGCTCCACAGATAATCTACTGTAATATCTGCCATACCTGTTGCGGGGTTGGGTATCAGGGGCGGGCAAAACCTAAACCCATTGCTAAGTGCAATATCAGGTTTGAACTTCCACATAATGGCATCGGTAATAAAGTTATCCATTGGTGACTCTATTACGTAGTACCTTATCAAGGGGAGTTTTGTTTTGCCAATCACCCGGCCCAGCTCTTTTTTGTAAGGCTCATTTGCTTTATGGATGAGGTGCTTCATTTCTTCATCTTCCTTGTATTTATCGGGGTCAACATCGAGCAATTGATAAGTATGATCTTTAACTATTCCATTTTCAATAACAATATCCAGTTTGGCTATGAAGGAACCAAAGGCGCCGGGCTCGGTAACTTTTGCGTATTTACCTTCTATAGGTTGGCGTAGCCGCTCGTGGGTATCGGCGCCAAGAATATAATCGGTACCCTTTATTTGTTCCATATTCGAAAGGCCAAATTGCTGGGCCAGTCCCATATGCGTGAGCAGAAATACCAGTTGGCATTTTTCATATTCCTTTAATATTTTAATGTATTTGGCCACATTCAATTCAGGCGGGGTGAATTTTATGCCGTCGCAATAGGCGGGCGATTGCCTTTTTGGCGTTAAGGGATCATTGTACCCTATAAAACCTATCTTGATACCGGCAATATGTTTTACAAAATAGGGTGGGAAAATAAGGTCGCCTTTCATTTCGTCATTGGTATCGTGAAACATATTGGCGCACACTTTCAATGCATCGTAGCCAAACATATCTTTCATCATCATTTCTTTACCATACACTACTTCCCAGTTGCCCGGCAGCATTATATCGTACCCTATATTGTTCATCAAAGGCACAATAGCCTTGCCTTCGCTGAGAGCTGCAATACCGCTTCCCTGAAAACAATCGCCCCCATCAATAACCAGGGTATTCACTGCATTTTGTTTGCGCAATGTGTTGATCATTGTTTTCAGGCTGGCGAGGCCACCCCGTTTTTTATATACCGGTTTCCCGTTCTCAATAAAAAATTCATCGTGGGCCATTACCTGGGAGTGAATATCGGCCGTATGAAGCAGGGTGAGCATGTTTGCTTTACCATTAATGACGGCTTTGTTTTTTTGCATGCTATTGGCTTTATATGTGGCCTCGTCATTATATAAGGCAGCAGCAGCAAGCGGCGTGGTGATGATAGAACCGGCCTTTTTTATGAAGTCACGGCGGCTGTTCTCAGAAAGTTCTATATGCAGCTCTTTTTCTGCAAGGCTAATTGCGTCATTGTTACAAACAGCGCAGCTGCATGAGTGTGAGTGAATGGCTTGCATGGCAATCGTTCTTTTAGTAATGGGTAGTTTTGTTTTTTGGCTCGCCCGGCTAAATTACAGGCTTTATTTATAAAAATCTGTAATGCGTGTAGGGTTAACATAATAAGTCGCGAATCACCCCTTCATTTGTCCTTTTCGCCCAGCATGGGTTTTGGAAACTTAGCCTAAGTTTGTGATGTCAATCGATAACATCTAAATAACCAATAAAAACAAAGAAAATGTCAACTACTAATGTAACCAGGATCACCGTAGAAAGCACTATTAATGCGCCAGTTGAAAAAGTTTGGAAATTTTGGTCGGCCCCCGAGCATATTACGCAATGGTGCGCTGCCTCAGATGACTGGCATGCCCCCAAAGCTGAGAACGATTTGAAAAAGGGCGGCACCTTTGCTACAAGAATGGAAGCTAAGGATGGCAGCTTTGGTTTTGATTTTGGTGGTGTATATGACGAAGTAAAAACAAATGAACTGATTGAATATACCATGGGTGACGGTCGTAAAGTAGAAATTAAGTTTGCCGGCAATGGAAATGAAACTAAAGTAACAGAAACCTTTGATGCCGAAAGCACCCACTCCATTGAAATGCAACAAGGCGGTTGGCAGGCCATCTTAGATAACTTTAAGAAGTATACTGAGAATAATTAGGTAGAAGAAAATAAGACCTGTAAGGTCCATCACAGAGTCTCGCATATTTTGTGTGCTGTGTTGGACCTGACAGGTTGAACATTTATAACGACCTGTCAGGATCGCGTAAACTTAATAATTAAGCAAGTTTAAATGGCGAACCTTACAGGTCTTCTTTTTGATTAAAAGTACAAATCATACTTTTTAATGTCATCCTATAACTAAGATAATTACAAACTATCCTATTTACTGGTGATTGTGTACTATTTGCTAAATAAGTTAGTAATGTTCCTAGCTTTGAATAAAGTAACGGGGCATTATGTACTTAAACTGCAGAACATATTTTAGTATACGATACGGAACTTATTCAACAGAAGAATTGGTGAACACCGCTGCAGAACATGGTATTCATGTACTGGCATTAACAAATATTAATTGTACCTGTGATAGCTGGGACTTTGTGAATTTCTGCCGTCAAAAAGATATTAAGCCGGTGGTTGGGGTTGAAATACGAAATGATGATACCCTGCTTTATATTGTAATAGCCAGGAACAACAATGGTTTTGCACGCATCAATGAATTTTTATCATTCCACTTACAACAAAAGAAAAACTTTCCCGGGCATGCAGCTGCTTATTTTAACAACAGTAGTGATGTGTACATTATTTATCCCCTTGATAGAAAAGCTCCCGCTGATCTGCTGGCTGGTGAATATATAGGTCTGCTGGCCAGTGAGCTGAATAAATTGTTTGGCACCGACTGGAAAAAGTATGAGCATAAGCTGGTTGTTCGGCAACCCGTGACCTTTCAAAACAAACAATACTTCAATTTGCACCGGTTGTTGCGGGCTATTGATAAAAACACCCTGTTATCAAAATTACCAGCCGAAACACAGGCCTCCCCCGATGAAACATTTGTGTCACCCGCTACATTGCTCGAACAGTTCAGGCAATTTCCAGCCCTTGTTACCAATACCTACAAACTGTTGGATGATTGCCACATTGAAATGGATTTCAAGGTTGATAAAAATAAACAGTGTTTTAGTGCGAGTAAAGAAGACGATCGTGTATTGTTAGAGAAACTGGCCACTGAAGGGCTGCTGGCCCGCTATGGAAAAAAGAATAAAGTGGCGCAGGATCGAATGCACAAAGAATTAAAGATCATCAATGACCTTGGGTTTAATTCTTATTTTCTTATTAACTGGGATGTGATACGGTATGCACAGTCGCGCGGATTTTATTATGTTGGGCGGGGGAGCGGCGCCAACTCTATAGTAGCTTATTGTTTGCGCATTACCGATGTTGATCCTATAGAATTGAATCTTTACTTTGAACGCTTTCTAAACCCCGAAAGAACATCGCCGCCCGATTTTGATATTGACTTCAGCTGGACCGACCGTGACGATATCATGGATTATATTTTCAAAAGATATGGAAAGAACCATGTTGCGTTATTGGGCGCCTATACTACATTTCAGCATGATGCAATTATAATGGAACTGGGCAAAGTGTTTGGTTTGCCCGTTGATGAAATAAAGAACCTGCAGCGTACGCCAAAACCAACAGATAAAATACAACACACCATATTGCAATATGGCGCGTTGATGAAGAACTTTCCCAGCAACATTTCTATACACCCCTGCGGCATGTTGGTTACCGAAAAACCCATTTACGAATATGCCGCCTTGTTTATGCCCCCTAAAGGCTTTGCCACCACGCAAATGGACATGTTTGTGGCCGAAAATCTTGGTATCAATAAGTTTGATATTCTCAGTCAGCGCGGACTGGGGCATATAAAAGAAAGCCTCAGGCTGATAAAAGCCAATAAGAAAATTGATGTAAACATCCACGACTTTCATAATTACAGGCATAATGAGGCTATTAAAAAACAAATAAGGGAAGGGGAAACCATTGG
The DNA here is from genome assembly GCA_024809215.1 of Niastella sp. OAS944. Taxonomy (GTDB): domain Bacteria; phylum Bacteroidota; class Bacteroidia; order Chitinophagales; family Chitinophagaceae; genus Niastella. The sequence goes on from JANUBW010000008.1 coordinate 211,275, forward strand.
TTGCTTTTATATTGAATCACCCGCCATGCGGCAAATATTAAAAAAGCTGCGGTGCGATGATTATGTTACCCTGGTAGCGGCCAGCTCCATTATAAGGCCCGGCGTAGCGCAATCGGGCATGTTACGCGAGTATATTACCCGGTTCCATAACCGCGATAAAATAGTGTACCTGCATCCGCTTTTTGAAGAGCATTTAAGCGAAACGTTTGGAGTAATGGTGTTCCAGGAAGATGTGATAAAGATCGCGCATTATTTTGCCGGCTTAACATTAGGCGAAGCAGATATTTTGCGGCGCGCCATGAGCGGCAAGTACCGTTCTAAAGATCAGTTCAGGCATATTAAAGACAAATACCTGGCTAATTGCCGCAGCCTGGGCCACTCTGATGAGCTGGCGCATGAAGTATGGCGGCAGATGGAAAGTTTTGCCGGTTATAGTTTTAGTAAAGCCCACTCTGCCAGTTTTGCCGTGGAAAGTTATATGAGCCTATACTTAAAGACCTTCTTTCCCAAAGAATTTATGGTGTCGGTGATCAATAATTTCGGTGGGTTTTATTCACCCGAACTGTATTTTATAGAGCTAATGAAGGCTGGCGGAATTATTCATGCGCCCTGTGTAAACAATAGTGAGATGTATACCTCCATAAAAGGCGATGAAGTGTATACCGGGTTTGTGCATATTAAAGCTTTGCAACAAAATACCATGGTACAAATAGTGGAAGAACGAAAGGCCGGGGGGCCATATCTGCATGTACAGGACCTTATAGAACGTACGGGTATTGCCCTTGAGCAACTGAATATACTGGTAAGTGTAGGCGCCTTCAGGTTCACTGGTAAAACCAAAAAACAATTGTTGTGGGAAGCTAATTTTCTACAAAAAAAGAATAAAGCGCATGTGCCTGCCAGCGAATCGTTGTTTGAGGAAAAACCGGTAGAGTTTAGTTTGCCCACGTTGGTCGACAATGCCATTGATGACCTGTACGATCAAAAGGAGATCCTGGGCTTTACTTTATCGAACCCGTTTGCAATGGTTGATGAGGAGCCTGCCAATTATATTCCCGCCCGGGAAATTGGCAACCATTTACATAAAGTGGTTACGGTGCTGGTGTATTTTATTGCCACCAAGCATGTGCAAACAAAGAATAATGATGTGATGTTCTTCGGAACTTTTATTGATAACAACCTCAATTGGGTCGATACGGTGCATTTTCCTGATGCTGCGCGTGCCTATCCATTACATAGCGGCGGTTTTTACAAAATAACCGGCCGGGTGGTTGATGATTTTGGTGTGTACAGCATTGAGGCCCGCAGAACAGAAAAAGTAGGATTTAAAAAACGCAGTTACGATACCCTTAAATAGTAAATCATGTTATTATCGAAAGACCGGAATATAGCACACTTTGATCTGGATGCTTTTTTTGTATCGGTAGAAACCTTGCGCAATCCCAAACTGCAGGGCAAGCCCTTACTGGTGGGCGGCGGCAGCGACCGGGGCGTAGTGGCCGCCTGTAGTTATGAAGCGCGCAAATTTGGTGTGCACAGCGCTATGCCTATGCGGGTGGCTAAAAGATTATGTCCCGAGGCTATCATTATCAAAAGCGATTTTGAAGCGTACAGTAAATATTCGCACCTGGTTACAGATGTAATAAAAGATTCGGTGCCGGTTTTTGAAAAGGCAAGCATCGATGAGTTTTATATAGATCTAACTGGAATGGATAAGTTTTTTGGTTGTTTGCAGTTCACCGACCAGTTAAAGAAGAAGATCAATAAAGAAAGTGGGTTGCCCATTTCCTGGGGACTGGCTTCCAATAAGCTGGTGAGCAAAGTAGCTACCAATGAAGTGAAACCAAACGGGCAATTGGAAATTCCTTTTGGGAATGAAAAGAATTTTCTGGCCCCGCTAAGTATTATAAAGATCCCGGGCATTGGTAAGGAAACCGGGTACAAGCTGTTGAAGATGGGGGTGGAAACCGTAAAGGTGCTTAGCGAAATACCGGTTGAAATGATGGAGAATTTAATGGGTAAATCGGGCATCGATCTTTGGCGGAAGGCAAACGGCATCGACGAAACACCGGTGGTGCCGTACCACGAGCAAAAATCCATTTCTACAGAAACTACTTTTCAAACAGACACCATTGATATAAATTTTCTACACAGTCAGTTGGTGCGTATGACAGAAGAAATTGCCTTTCAGCTACGCCAGCAGAACAAACTCACTGGCTGTGTTACCGTAAAAGTACGGTACTCTAATTTCGAAACTTTCACTAAACAACTCACTATTTCTTACACCAATGCCGATCATGTGCTTTTAAAAACAGCGAAGGAGCTTTTTAATAAGTTATATGAGCGGCGCTTACTGGTAAGGTTATTGGGTATTCGCTTCACCAACCTCATACCCGGAAATTATCAAATAAGTTTATTCGACGACACGCAGGAAATGATCAACCTGTACCAGGCTATTGACAGTGTAAAAAAGCGGTTTGGAGAAAAAACGCTCATTAGGGCTGTTGGAGTGGGGGCATAACCGTTAATTTTCTCATTTTGGGATGGTTTTTTAAGTACAAATACTTAGTAAAAAATGAAAAACTATTCATTTTCAGGGTTTCTGAAAATTCTTTTTGTCGAACTGTTCACTCCGGTGTTTTAATTATATAAGGATACACTCAGTAATATGAGATGATATTCATAAAGTAACCAAAACCAAATTAACGATTCGTGAAGTAAGAATTTAATGAAAAACTGAATGAAGTAACTATGAAAAAAGAATTCCCCATCACCGTAGCTGTAGTAGATGATAATGCCTTGATCCGTGAAAGTGTTAAATTCCGACTTAAATCGTTGGGATACAATGTAGTATTGGAAGCTGAGAACGGTCAGGAGTTCCTTGATAAATTACACGTTAACAAAACGCCCGATATATGTGTGCTGGATATTAACATGCCGGTAATGGATGGTTTAGAAACCACCGTTCACTTAAAAAAGGACTGGCCGGCCATGAAGATCATCTTCTTTTCTATGGAAGACAGCAGTATATATATTAACAAAGGAATTCAACTGGGTGCAGACGGATTTGTCGCAAAAGACGCACCCTTTACAGATTTAAATAATATGTTGTTATCCCTGGTAAATCAAGGGCAAGTGGCCTAAATCTTGATGAACTCTTTATAAAGTAACGCGCCTTCCATTAAACCAAATAAAAAACAGTCCCGACGTGAACTCGTCGGGACTTGTTTATTTTTTAGCCTATCTAATCAGGAAGTTCCTGGTATTAATACTTGTTAACATCAATGTTTACTGACCAACCCGGCCGTCTTTTTTATCCATTGAGCGTCCTACACCATAACCTACACCGCCACCAACTACACCACCTACTACGGCGCCTAAGGCCCGGTTCTTTTTAATCAAAATTGCACCAGCTGCTGCACCTGCACCCGCGCCAATTACTGTGCCTTTAGCAGCTTTACTCCAGCCCTTTTTCTTTTTAGTGGTTGTTGCTGCGGCCGGTTCAGTTTTATTTACCGTATAATGCTTGTGTACAACAGTGGTTGTTTTGGGGGCTGTTTTGGCATTGGCGGTATTCTCCTGCTGTTGTTGTTGCTTCCAATCTTTAAACTCTTCATATTCTTTTGCCGAAACAGTGGCCGGCGTTACCGGTATGCTTTCCGTTGCCAGCTTGTTATCGTTCTTACACGAGCTTATTAACATGGCTGCGCTAACTACTACTGCTGTGGTTGAGTATAATATCCGATTCATAATTCTAAGTTTTTAGGTTTATCAATTAATTCTATCAGCACAGAATATAATATTGAAAAAGCGTGCCAATAAACAGGCAATTGTTAAAGAGTTAGTTTCATTAGGTTTGATAGGTTCATTCTCAATAATATGTAAGGGGTTCATATTAACATAAAGAATTATTAAAGGGCTTAGTTGACGAGTTGACGGGTTAACGAGTTGACGAGGAGTTGAAAAGTTGATATAGGTGATAGAGTTGATAGAGGTAATACAGTTCTTAGTTCTCAGTTTTCAGTTCTTAGTTTTTTAATCCGGGACTTGCTATTAATAGCAGCCTCTGGCTTGTAGCTTTCAGCCGTATTTCCGTTTCACGTTTTACGTTTACTGTTTGCCGTTTTACGAACGCAAGGCCCCGAATTTCGGGCTTTATTGCCGATTGCCGATTCACGATTGCCGAAGAGCGCGAGCCCCAAATTTGAGCGGCCCCTTTCACGTTTGCCGTTTCACGTTTTACGATCGCGGGGCCCCGAATTTCGGGCTTTATTGCCGATTCACGATTGCCGAAGAGCGCGAGCCCAAATTTGAACGGCCCCTTTCACGTTTCACGTTTGCCGTTTGCCGCCCGGGAACGTTTGCGTAAAAAATATGTGTTCAAAGTAATTGTTTTCATTCACTTCTTTTTTAACTTTCCTAATAGTTACATACCCATCCCCAGTATTTTCTACAATTACCCAGATTAGAATTATATCCGGCCCGTTTACCTGATCACCGTTATTGCTAATAGCGTTTGCTTGCTTATTGTTTGTTTCGAATATCTCCCCCTGCAACTAGGCATGTGATCGGCTGTGTTAGCTTCATTATCAATTTCATTGGAATTGGTGTAGCCATTAGTACGTAGTTCTTAAAAAGAACTATGCAGCTCTTTATTGCCCTTAACGATTGTCTTTTATTATTTACCTAAAGCTTGTTTTATGAAAAAAATGCTATTGTCATTGCTTTCCTTGTTTACTGTTTACCTGTGTGCTTCAGCCCAGCAGGTCTTGTATGTTTCGGCCTCGGGAAGTGCTTCCAACTCCGGCACTTCCATTTCTGCTCCAACTACATTGGCAAATGCACTGGCCACAGTTACGGCTGGTGGTACCATTTATATGCGTGGTGGTACATATAGTTTAACTTCTACAGTTGTAATTGCCGAATCAAATAGCGGTACTTCATCTGCTACCAAAAAATTATGGGCCTACGGTAGTGAAGTGCCCATCATCAGCTTTGCCGGTATGGCTGTTGTGTCTTCAAACCGCGGTATTGTATTGGATGGGAGTTACTGGCACTTCAAAGGATTGATCATTGAAAGCGCCGGTGATAATGGTTTGTTGCTTTCCGGCGATAACAACACTATTGAAAGTTGTATTTTCAGAAAGAATGCCGACACCGGTTTGCAACTAAGCCGCTACAATACTTCTTACACTTCTATAAGCCAGTGGCCCAGCAATAACCTCATTCTCAGCTGCGAGTCGTACGATAATAAAGATCCCGACAATGAAGATGCAGATGGTTTTGCCGCCAAGTTAACCTGCGGTACCGGTAACGTTTTTCGTAATTGCGTTTCACACCATAATATTGATGATGGCTGGGACCTATACACAAAATCTGATACAGGCCCAATTGGCCCTGTAACCCTCGAAGGTTGTATTGCACATTCAAATGGCAAATTAACCGATAACACTACCTCGGGTAATGGCGATAAAAATGGTTTTAAACTGGGTGGCGAAGATATTCAGGTGAACCATATTGTTAGAAGATGTGTTGCCTTTAATAATGGCAAACATGGTTTTACCTATAACAGCAACCCCGGTAGTATTGAAGTTACCAATAACACCTCTTATGGCAATGCTGAACGTAACTTCAACTTCGACGCTGGTACGCATGTGTTTAAAAATAACCTCTCGTACCTGAGCGGTTCAAACGACCGCATCATTGGTACTGCAACTGCGCCTAACTCATTTCAGGGCGCCGCGGGTGGGTTTACTGTAAATGCAGCCGACTTTGTTTCATTAACGCCAGGCGCCAATGCCAGTCCAACCGCAGGTGGTTTCCTTAACCTGGCCACTGGCAGCGACCTTATAAATGCTGGTGTTACTTCAACTGGTATCACCTATAATGGTTCTGCCCCCGATTTAGGCGCTATAGAATCGGGCAGCACAACTACGAACTATACGTTAACCACAAACGTAACTCCTTCCGGCGGTGGAACTGTTACCCGCAGTCCAAACGCCACTACCTATGCTTCTGGCACCGTTGTAACACTTACTGCTGCGGCCAGTAGTGGTTATACTTTCACTGGTTGGAGTGGTGATGTTACCAGCACGGCTGCTTCGGTAAATGTTACTATGACAGCAAACAGAGCCGTTACCGCTAACTTCACCACAAGCACAGGCACAACGTATACGCTCACTACCACCGCCAGCCCAACCGCCGGTGGAACTATTAGCCGTAGTCCAGATGCCGCCAGCTATGCAGCGGGAACTGTAGTTACGTTAACCGCCACGCCGGCTTCGGGTTATACCTTCAGCAGCTGGAGTGGTGGCGCCAGTGGAACAAACGCAACAACAACTGTTACCGTAAATGCCAATACCAGCGCAACCGCCAACTTTACTACCAGCAGTGGCGGTACTGTATTGCGTATAGACGATAAATCGGGTACAGGTGTAGGCTATTGCAGCGCCAATGGATCGCGGGCAAACACATATACCGGCGCCGATGGCGGTTATTATATAAACCTGAGCAACTCCAGCGGACAAGGTATTACCTGGGCCGTAAGCGCCGGTGCGGCGGGCACGTATAATATTCGCTGGCGCTATGCCAATGCAGGTTCGCAAAGCGCTACAACAGCCCGGGTGCTGGTAAATGGGGTAGAAGTAAATGGCAGCGTGGCCTTCCCTAAAACAGCCGCCTGGACCACCTGGACAACCACTGCCTGGATCCCTGTTACCCTTGTTGCCGGTGCAAATAAGATCAGGTTGGAAACAACCGTTTCTTCTGAATTTGCCAATATCGATTGGATAGAGATCAGCGGCACTAACCCAACGGAAGCATCCTGCAGCGCTGCTACCGGCGGCAGGCTGGCAACGGAAGGTACAATTACCTCAACCAGTGAGTTGATAGAAACTGCACCCATCGTGTTACCTAACCCAACAACAGGTAACTCAACCCTGCGGTTTACTATTGCCCGTCAGGAGAAAGTGGTGGTGAACCTGTTTGCAGCAGATGGCAAGCTGGTATCAACACTCGCCAATCGTTTATTCACTGCCGGTACACATAACGTGCCGGTTGACTATAAAGGTTTACAAAAAGGCATATACCTTATTTCCGTAAGCTATGGCGGCAAACAAAAGATACTTCAGAATATTTTAACCAGGTAAAACAACCATCAGGGCCGTTCGTCCCGGCGAGCCGGGAGGCGGCCCTTAATACTCAAAGCATAACAATTATGAAAAGCAGGATATTTACACTGTTGTGTATAATGATGATGTTTTTTTCGTTGTCATATGCACAGGACGCATGTGCACCACGAGGCTGGTGTACACAAAATGGCGGTACCACTGGCGGCGGTAGCGCAACACCACAAACAGTAACTACATTAAGTGCCCTCACAACTGCGGCCAATGGTTCGGGTTCAAGGGTTATTTATGTAAGTGGCACCATGGGGGCTGGTGTTAGCACCCGCGTAAAAGTTGCTGCCAACACTACCATCATAGGGTTGCCCGGCGCCAAATTATATGGTGGTTTTGATGTACGGGGAAGCAATGTGATCATTCGAAATATGATCGTACAGGGCCCTGGATCAGTAGATGTAGATGGTGTTGATTGTATCAATATCGATGGTTCATCCACTACCAATGTTTGGATTGACCATTGTGATATTTATGACGGGCAGGATGGCAACCTCGATATTACCAATGGTTGCAATTATATCACCATTAGCTGGACGAAGTTTCACTATACAGGCGCCTCCAGCAACCACCAGTATTGTAACCTTATTGGTAACTCCGACAGCAAAACAAGCGACCGGGGAAAGTTAAAAGTAACTATGATGTATAACTGGTGGACGTCGGGCACTGTTGAACGCATGCCCCGTGTTCGTTTTGGTCAGGTGCATGTAGTAAATAATTTATTCGATAGTCCGCAAACCAATTATTGCGTACGCGCAGGTGTTGAGGCCGACATACTGGTAGAAGGTAACTATTTTGACGCAGTAAATGATCCCATAGATTTGTATGAAAATGAGTTTACCGCCGTAACCGCCCGCAACAATGTATTTAATAACACAACGGGTAATACCGCAGGCAGCGGTACTTCATTTACGCCGCCTTACTCATTGAGTATAGCGCCGGCAGCCAATGTAAAAGCATTGGTAAGCGCCAGCTGCGGTGCAGGCGCTACTTTGCCATCGCCCACACAATGCGGTTGCGGCACCAGTACATCGTATACACTTACCACAACAACCAATCCATCGGCAGGCGGTACAATTACCCGTAGTCCCAATGCAACAACTTATACAGCTGGTACAGTAGTTACCCTCACAGCTACGCCAGCTTCTGGTTATACCTTTACCGGCTGGAGTGGCGGCGCCAGTGGAACAAGTGCTACCACAACCGTTACCATGAATGCCAATACCAGCGTAACAGCTAACTTCACCAATAGCACTGGCACAAGCTATACCTTAACAACAACAGCAAGCCCAAGCGCTGGTGGAACTATTACGCGCAGTCCGAACGCCACCACTTATGCTGCAGGAACGGTAGTTACCTTAACGGCAACGCCTGCCAGTGGTTATACCTTTAGCAGCTGGAGCGGTGGTGCCAGTGGAACAAGTGCTACCACAACGGTAACCATGAACGCCAATGTAAGTGTAACGGCCAATTTCACCACCAGCAGTGGCGGCACTACCTTACGCATCGATGATAAATCAGGTACGGGTGTAGGTTATTGCAGTGCGAATGGGTCGCGGCAAAATACTTATACCGGCGCCGATGGCGGTTATTATATAAACCTGAGCAATTCGAGCGGACAAGGTATTACCTGGGCTGTTAGTGCAGGTGCGGCAGGTACATATAATATTCGTTGGCGCTATGCCAATGCAGGTTCGCAAAGCGCTACAACTGCCAGAGTGCTTGTAAATGGGGTAGAAGTAAATGGTAGTGTAGCATTCCCTAAAACAGCCGCCTGGACCACCTGGACAACCACTGCCTGGATTCCTGTAACGCTTGTTGCGGGAGCCAATAAGATCAGGTTGGAAACAACAGCAGCCTCAGAGTTTGCCAATATCGACTGGATAGAGATCAGTGGTATTAACCCCACTGAAGCGTCCTGTAGCGCCGCTACCGGTTCGCGTTTGGCGACAGAAACGCCCATAACGCAATCGGGTTTGCAGCTTACACCTACCGTATTGCCAAACCCTACAAATGGCATAGCTACTATACGGTTTGGTGTTACGGCTGTTGAAAAAGTGATGGTGAATTTATATTCGGCAGATGGCCGTTTGGTGAAGAGCCTGACCAATAGGATGTATTCACCAGGCAATTATACACTGCCTGTAGATTATAGCGGTATGCAAAAAGGCGTTTATTTTATTACCATCAACAATGGGGTAAAACGGACCGTGCTTCAGAATATGTTTGTGCGATAATGATAAGCCTGAAATAAGTTCCCGGTTCCCGGTTTCCAGGCCTTGAATTTTCAGACCGCTAACTATTTGACTGGCATGCCGAACCCAAGGGCCGGAAACCGGTATCTGGTACCTACAAATCAAAACAAAGAGCCTCCCAATTTACCGGGAGGCTCTTTTTTTTTTGAGTAACATGTTGTATAACCATTCACTATTTCTGCACAGGCGGAATTATATAGGCTTCTGCCATCCTTGCTTTTTGCTTTGAAACCCTGCGCCCGCGGAAAAAGAGGTACAGATTAAAGAACAACATGATGCCCAGATAAATACTGAACCCGCCAATTTTAGTACTTAATATTTCGAGCATATCGCGATTGTCATATATTTCACCCGATATTTCCATTATAATAAATGCAAATCCCAGGTTAAGCAGGTAGAACCCTGTTTCAAAAAGTTTATTGGTTGCATGTGCTATGGTGATTTTGCCATGAAAAATATCTTCCATAAAGATCTTACCGTTCTTGAACAGAATGTGGGCTACATACCAGGTAAGCACAATTACAATCGGCAGGTAAATGAGATAAGCGATAAAGTTCAGGGACGTTTTCATATACTTAATGTTTGTTGTTAGCGAGCTGGTGGTAATGGCTTATCAGTAACAGGATGCCCATGTTGCAAAAATGAATGGCGCCCAGTATGATCATTATTTTACCGGTACGGGTACCGATGCTTGTTATTACATCGGCCCAGGTTGTTAGTAGTTTACCAAACCTGATGGTCATGGTAACATAGCCCAGGTTTAGTAAATAATATCCTATTAGTAGCATGCGGTTTATAAACAGGGTAAGTTTTTCATCTCCATGCAGCAGGTTCAGAATATAGCTTTTACCATTGCGGTAAAAGATCAATCCCACGTGTACTGTTATAAACCATGTAATGAGCAGGTAAACAATGAATGCCAGCGTGTTCATAACATAGGGTTTAGTATTTGACTACGCTTCTACAGAACAAAGATAGTTAGAAGTTTGGAAGTTTCAATAATTTCTGAAAATAATTATAGTTGATAAGTTAACGGGTTGACGAGTTGACGAGGGAGTTGATAAGTAGACATGTAAAATGTTGATTGGGAAGTTAATGATAGAGCAAGAAGTTGAAAGTAATCAGAGTTCTTAGGTATGAGGCCTGGGAACAGGGAACCGGAAACAAAAAAGGTGCACCAGATTGAGGATGCACCTTTTTAAAGAAAGTCAAAGAATTTATGCTATAGTAGCCTGAGTAAATTCAATTTGTTCAACTGCATTAAGCGGGAAGAGATACCAGCAAATGCCCAATAAAAAGCAGGCGTACTCTTCGTTGCTGTATTTAACAGCGGCAAGCGAGGTGAATGAAGGCGCTGCCGACATATCACAAACAGCAAGTGGGGCAGAAACGGTATGTTCAAATACTACAAGCTGTGAACCGTTCTGAATGGTGTAATTGTACTTTTTTCCTTCCATTTCAATAATTCCTGTTCCATGAACCTTATCGATCCCCATTCGGCCGATCTCAACACCATATTCATTCTTCAAAATGGTTTTGTTATGCCATAAACCGGTTTTGTCGATGAAGAAGAGCCGATGGTTTTCTTCACTACTAATACGTACTGATTGCTGATCGAGGTTATACTTTATTACCAGTTTAGTTTCTTCGCCTTCCGTCAATTCATATTTCCTGATATAAGCTGAAGGCTGGTTTACATACACCCATTTCATAATGCGGCAATTAGCGGGTTAAGAAATTGTTAGGGAATTTCATTTTTCTCCGCTCAAAAATATGGCTGTTCAATGTAGTAAAATTGCATTATGGCTTTTTATTTCAGCAATGTGGAAAAAAGATGAAACTTGTTGATAAAGATCATGAATTTCCAATGGTGTACATTCAACAATATTAAGTTTGTGTTACGTAATTGTTACCAACTCTTGTGTGTCGCAAAAATTTCGTAAATAAGTAAACTATTGTTGTACTACACTTCCTGAACCTGAAATATGTTTTGTAACTGCGGGCGACCCTTTATAAAATATAGTACCGCTGCCCGAGATATTTGCCTGTAAAGTTTGTGTGGCAAATAAACTGATGTTACCTGAGCCCCTAACACTGGCATCGGCGTCTTTCACCATAATGCCCGTTATATCAATTAACCCGCTTCCTTCAATATTGGCACTGGCTTCATTGGCATTCCCACTGGTTACAGATATCATACCTGAACCATCAATTTCAGCATTCACCTTTGTGGTAGTGGCATTATTTACTTTAAGATTGCCCGAACCTTTAACCCGTAACTGAAGATTGGCTGGCGTAATGGGATTTTTCGTTTCCAGGTAACCTGAGCCATCTACAGTGAATGAACGTACATTGGGACCGCTTACAAATATTTGAATGCCATCGTTGGTCCTGAACCGGGTATCGGAATGGCGGGTGCGAATAACCAAGTTGTTATTGATAACGGTTGTTTCAATTTCATCGAGAATATTTTCCTGCGACTGCAATTCAACCTTATAATCGTTGGCCTGGGTGAAATAAACGTCGGCCGAAAACCTTAATTCTACGCCGTCGAACGAAGCGGTTTGACGCCCTTCTGTAACTACGGGGCCTTTACCTGTTACTTTTTTGCAGGATGATGAAACAATGAAAACTAAAATGATACATAGTGCTAAATGGAAATTTTTCATGGTGCTTTGTTTGTTAATGAAGAAAGGTAATTGTAACTAAAAGGACAGGGTGCTTTTACCACTCAACTTTATAGTTCAAAACAGGGATAATGCCGTTCTGATAGTTGGTGATGGTTGTGTTCTTCAAAAGGTCGTAATCCTGGTTGGAGATGTTTTTACGGTTGATCATATTTTGGATGTCGAGCGAAAGGGTACTGGTGAGGTGGGTGCGGTTCCATTTTATGCTAATGCGGCAATCTGGTCTGAAGTAAGCCTCGTTCTGCAAACTGAAGGCTTCCTTCTCTTTGTAAATAGTATAACCTTCCCGTTGCGAAGCGGGCAAGTTGATGGGTGTTGTTCTGTAACCGCCCGCATAAATGATCTTAAAGTTTAATCCCAATACTCTTTTCTGACCTGCCAGTGGCCATTCTTTGCCCGCAACAGTATTGAAAAGATAATTGCCATTGAAACGTGTGTTCCTTTCTACACCATCGGAGGCCGTATATTTCGATTGATAAAAAGAGCCGTTGACGGTATAATAAAAATAGTTGTCCAGGTATTTCTCCAGCGTTAACTCAATGCCATAGTTCCTTCCTTTTCCATTATTGATAAGCGCTTCCGTAACAAATTCGTCGCGAATGTTAAGGGTAGAAAATGTTTTATCGCTGTTAACGGTCACAGGTACGTTATACAAATGCTGATAATATAATTCGGCTTTTGCCCGTAAGCGATGTCCTACCAGGCGGCTGTATGACAATACAAAGTGGTGCGCCTTGGTAAGATCGATGTACTGATTAGGATTCTCGTTATTGGCGTCTTTGGCAAAATATACACCCAATGCCTGCAATTGACTATGCATGCCATAGCCAAAGGCCAGCGAGCTTTTATTATCGGGGTCCCACTTAACAGATGCCCTTGGCTCAGCACTTCCGGTATTGTTATACAAAAGGGCCAGGTAATGCATGCCCAGGTTAAACGTAAGATTGTTCAATGGTTTGTATTGCCATTGAATAAAGGCCTGTACGGTTTGGGTGTTGCCCGAAGTATTTATTGTTTCGAGCAGGGGCGCATTGGGGTTCCCGTCTTCTTTAGAGAGTTTATAATATTTAAAGAAAATGAAATTTACATACGCGCCTGCACGAAATGCATTGCTGGCATTTATTTTATGGTTGAGGGTAGAGGATACCAGTATCTTTTTGGTAATGTAATTGTCTCTGTAATTGTCTACAACCACCTTGTTATAGTCTGCATACTTTTCATTGTATGAATTGGCCGTATAAGAAAACGCCATTGCCGATTTAATAGTGGTCTGATTGTCGATAGGAATAGTATGCGTGATGCCGGTAGCGCCGGTGTTCGCTACGAATTTACCGGCGTACCGGTCATCCTGCATTTCCCATTTAGAACTGTCGGTTTCAATCTTCTGGTTTTGCGAGCTAAGTCCGCCAAAGCCAAACAGGGTGAAAATGCCTTTATTTTTAGTAGGGAGATATATGTTGTAAGAAAGGTCCTGGAAGTTGGTTACGCCCTCTCCCAGCTCGAGACCCATATTGTTTAACAATGACAATGTTGAATAACGGTAATTAACAAGCCAGGAGCCTTTATGCGATGCAGATAGCGGCCCTTCAGCCGCGGCGTTGAGGCCAAGTAGACCTGCCTGCAGCGCATACTCCTTTTTTTCATTATTGCCTTTTCTGAGTTTGAGATCAAATACACCACTTAATGCATTACCATATTCAGCGGCAAAGGCGCCGGTCAAAAAATCGCTGTTTGCTAATAGTTGCGAACTTAAGATGGAGATGCCACCGCCACTACTGCCTGCCTCGCTAAAGTGATTGGGGTTGGGAATATCAATACCTTCCATACGCCACAATAAACCTGTAGGTGAATTACCCCTAATTACAATATCATTGCCGCCATCATCGGCGCTTGCCACACCGGCAAAGCCGGTAACCATTCTTAAGGGATCGTTCACTGCCGCTGCATAACGTTGGGTTTCTTCAACAGTAAAAGCGCGGGCGCTTACCACACTCATGTCGTTGAGCGGTTTGTTCTTTTTACTTGTAGCAGTTACTTCCACTGCTTTTTCAGTTCGTACCCTGGTTTCCATGCCAATGGTGAGCACTACCTCTTTACCGGTATTCACAATAATATTACTGGCAACTGCATTGTTATAATTGATGTGTGATATCACTAATGTATAGGTGCCGGCGGCCATGTTGGGTATTCTGAAGTTACCGCTTGAGTCGGCCACTACTTTTTTATCGGTACCGGTAATGATCACCGTTGCACCTGCTATGGGTGTTTGAAGCAATTGATCTATAATCGTTCCTCTGATATTTTGTGTTAGCTGCGCCATTGCTGTTAGGCCGTATAGCAAGCATGTTATAAGTAAGGTGAACAATTTATTCTTCATGAGTGGGTGTTTGCTATTGTGACAACTTAGCTTTTAAGTACCCCTATGAGAACTGTATTTACTTTTTCATTTCTTATTTTTCATTCTTCATTTCTCATTTAAAGGAAGCTTATGCCGGCGCTCCACCCAATCCAGCCTGTAACATTGCTATGCCATAATTCGAATGTGTTATAGCTATTGTTAGGTACAAGGAATTTATATCCTTTAACAGCTTCGGGTTGATCGGAGTAGTAAACTGAGAACGAAGGGCCGGCAAATAATGCAATACCTTTTGCCAGTTTAAAATTGGCCAGCACATGAAGTTTACTCAACTGATTCAAATAATTCCAATTGCCCAGGTAAAGATATTGTGTAGTGAGCTCAGGGTTTAGGGTGAACCATTTTGCGATCTTCATTTCATGGCCAATGCCGTAACCGTAGGAGAAAGTTTTTTCATCATTGCCCGCATTGATGCCAACCATAAGAATATTGTACAATTTGGCATTGCCCGATTTAATGGCCACGTTCATATTCAATACTTCATTGGTGCTTACGGCGATCTTATGATATCCTTTACGTACAATGTTTAACAAGCCAATACTATAACCGCTTGAGGTGTCGGCAATATTGATCAACCCCAATTGAAAACCTTTTAAGTGTTTGGTATAGTTTACAATACCTGCTATTTGTGCGCCGGTTACACTGCTGTTATTGATATTGGCAATACCAGCAAGCTGCCAACCTTTAACAGGTTGCTGGGTATAGTTGGCAATGCCCGCAAATTGCGCACCTGTAAGGCTTCCTGTTATTTGGTTGTACAAACCGGCAACCTGTAAGCCACGTGCGTTCCTGTTTATATAATTTATAAGTCCGCCATATTGCGCACCTGTAAAATTGCCTTTAACAGTATTGAACAAGCCTGCCAGTTGTAAGCCATTTACATTACCACCTACAATGTTGAAATGACCTGCGGCCTGAACGCCCTGCATGTTCATTTTGTTTATATTGAAGATGCTGCCCATTTCAAGACCTTTTACACTACCGATGCTTCCGCCAAATATGTTTAATGAAAAGTTACTTGTGGTGGTGGCATCATTCTTTCCAAGAGTGCTTATGCCGGGTATTACCCCAACGCGTGCAGGAACATTTTGCGCAAATACAACACTACTCATTACAAAGCAGGCGCCAAGGTATACTGCAATTTTCCCATTTATCATAGCAATATTATTTGCAGTATGACACCTGAGCGAAGTTGTTCCCCTATGTAAAAAGAAAATTTAAAGCGTATTAGAAAATGGTGAAACCAATGTTCCAGCCAATCCAGCCTTTAACATCATTGTCCCACAAATCGAATGTGTGATAGCTTGGCGAAGGTAAGTTTAAGCTATTGGCAGGTGCGCTTTCCGATTGTTCGGAATAATAGGCCGTAAAAGAAGGGCCGCCAAAAATGGCGAAGTACTTGCCGATTTTGAAGTTGAATTGTAAATGTAATTTTGCCAATGTGTTGGAGTTCTCTTCCTTGTCTTTGCTATCCCAATTTGCGAAGAATAAATGTTGTGCTGTGAACTCGGGATTGAGGCTGAACCATTTTGCAATGGAGAATTCATGCCCAATTCCATAGCCAAATGAAAACACTTTTGCAGTATCGTTATCCCAGTCGTGTGTTGATGTTCTGCCATAACCGGCTAACAAAATGCTGTATAGTTTGCTGTTACCTGTTTTAAAAGCTGCATTGTATTTCAATACCTCGTTGGTTGAGAACGCTATTTTATGATAACCTTTGAAAACGATATTCACAAGCCCTATACTGTAACCGGCCGAAGTATCGCTCACGTTTATGAGTCCGATTTGCACACCACGCAGTTTTTTGGTGTAATTGAAAATAGGCGATATCTGTACACCATTCAATTCGCGGTTGGCAAAATTACCAATAGCTGATAGTTGTGCACCTGAAACCTGCTTATGCGCAAAGTTTACTATGGTGGCGGCCTGTATGCCAAATACACTGTCATAAGCAACATTGTGGATATTGCTTAACTGCACACCAATTAATTTACCTTTTACAAAGTTGGAGATATTACTGGCCTGTATACCTGTAAATGAACCAGATACGTGATTATGTATAGCGCTTAACTGGGCGCCGGTGAAATTACCTTTTACATAGCTGGCTATACCAGACGCCTGCAGGCCTTTTACATTTCCCTGCACATGATTGTAAATACCGCTTAATTGTACGCCGGTAACGGATCCTTTTATAAAGTTGCTGATACCGGCAGCCTGTAACCCGGTAACTTCATGTATCACGTGGTTATGAACGCCTGCGAATTGGGCGCCATCCATTGAGCCACCGGTAATGTTCATAAGGCCGGCAGCCTGCATATACTTTACATCTTTTTTATTGATGTTAACGGCGCCGGCTATTTCAACACCATTTACACCGGCCGTATAACCAGCTATAATGTTTGCCGAAAAATTATTGACAACCTGCGCACTTAACCGGCCATGGGTACTTAAGCCTGGTGTTAGCGATACCTGGAAGGTACGGTCGGCAAAGAACTTCTTCAGGTTAATACTTTGAATATTTTGTTTGGCCGATAACAGGCGTTTGCCCCAGCGGGTCCTTTCTACCTGGTTCACTTCTTCTTTTTCTTTGGCAATGGAAGCGATTGTAAATGTATCGGTAGGCGGTTTAACAATGATGGTATCGGGCAATTCGTTTTCAACAGGGCTGATGGTGACCACCGGATCGCTGGCTATTACGGGGGTCATAACAATGGTTACCTGTTGGTTGTATTTGGGTTGAATGACAATGGTAGTGTCTTCAAACATTTCGCGGCTAATGGTAAGCGACGCTGTGCTGTAACGGCTTTTCAGTTTTATTGTGAAATTGCCTTTATCATCAGATAAGGTTGATACCAGCCGTTGTTTTTCATAAATGGTAACATTGCCTACTTTCTCACCTGTTTCACCATTCAGCACGGTACCTGAAACCGTATATAATTTTTCGGGGCTGGGTGTTGGGCTGGCAATTAGGGTAGGGGCAGTTACCGGTGCTTTTCTTAATATGATATAATTAACACTGCTTTGCTGCCATTTGTATTGGTTGCCGCAAAGTTGATCCAGTATTTGTTTTACCGATCTGTTATAGGCTGAAATTGAAATAAGGCTGTCGCGGGCGATGATGCTGCTGTTATAGGAAAAATAAAAATTCCCTTTGCTGCTGATCAGTTTTAAAACATCTGACAAACGTTGGTTATTTGCTTCAATAGTGATCCTTCTATCGAGCACTGCCTGTGAATATGATCCCGTACCTAAAAGACAAAATAATCCTATGAGAAGCGCTCCCCGTAATATTGTCATGGTTATTGATTCTGCGTGCAAGTTAACGTAGAATGATTTTTCCTTTTTCTTTAATTACAGAGGTATTAAATGTTGAGCTAATGACTGTCAGAATTTCTTCAAGCGGTTTATTGTCGAAAGTAACGGTATATGGTTCGTTGCGTAACGCTTCTTTTTCTATAACAATTTGCACATCGTATGCTTCGTTCAGTTTTTCAATGAGTTTATAGAGCGGTGTTGAATCGCATACAAATTTCTTGCTGCGGTAATAGTTGTATAGCTGATCGGTATTTGCCTGTTTTTGCAAAATGGCTTCGGTAAACCCGGTAATAGCTTTCTGGCCTGCTTTCAATACAACAGTTTGTTTATCGGTGGCTACCTCTACAACACCTGTTTCAACTATGATCTCAGTAGTGTCGCCCCGGCTTCTTACGTTAAATGAAGTGCCTACTACGGTAATGGTAACATTGTTTGTATGTACTTCAAATGGTTTTTTCTTATTGGGTTGTACTTTGAAGAAAGCTTCTCCGTTCAGTTGCAGTACTCTTTTGTCGTTAGCGAATTTTTCGGGATAAGATACCTGTGAGTGCTTGTTGAGGGTAACCTCCGAACCGTCGGGCAATGCGTTGGCCTTTACAGAATCTATGGCCTGTACGGTAACCACGGCTATTACTTTGCCGGGGTTGTTATGGAAAAGGAAAAAGGTAAGTGCTGCTATGCCTATAACCAGGCCGGTTATAATGGCTGCCCGCATCATAGGGCTGTTTAGTGACCATACCCGGGCCCTGGGTTTTGCAAACGATCCATGCTGAACACGGTTTTGAAATCGTTCCCAGGCCAGTTGTTCATCAACAGTGGTTGTGCTGGCCAGTTGTACGCTTTCTTCCCATATAAGTTTAAAGTGATCGAAGTAGTGTTTGTTCGCCTCATCGGATGCCAGCCACTTTTCCACCTGAAGCGTTTCCGCCTCCGTAGCCTCACCGGTAAGGTGTTTTACCAGCAAATCGTCCATATGTTGTGTATAGCTTTTCAATAAGGGTAATTTTTAAAAATTCCAAAATCCAAATTCCAAATTCCAAAAGTGATATTGTTCATATATAAAAGAGTGCAACCAGAAAAATGGGTAAATAGTCAATGAGTTTAACCCGTAATTGTTTTAACGCTTTACCCATCTGGTTCTCTACGGTCTTTACTGAAATGCCCAACTGATCGGCTATTTCCTGGTACTTCAAACCTTCGAAGCGGCTCAGCTGAAAAATGGTACGGCATTGCTGGGGCAGGGCGTTCATGGCATCACGTAACTTTTCTTCCAGCTCCTTTACCAGTATTTTACGGGATGCACCCTGATGGTCGTTATGGTTGTTTGTTTGCTGCATAACATGCAATTGGTACCGGGCTTTTATTTTCTGATGCTTCAGGTAATTCAGGCTTTCGTGATAAACGGCTTTGTATAAATAGGCCTTGAGCGATGTTTGAATATTGTCTGGTACTTTCTTCTCCCATATTTTATAAAAGACATTCTGAACTGTTTCTTCAGCAATGGCTTCGTTTTTCAGAATAGTGAAAGCATAGGCATACAGGCTTTTAAAATGATCTTTAAAAAGCTGTTCAAATTCCTGCTCACTGTCGGCCGACAGCGGTTTCATGGTGATGGTTGTATTCGGAATTGCCACTTTAATGCGTTGATAATCCGCTTCAAATATAAATGCTTCCAATAAAGTTTTAATAAAAGAGACAACTGAAAGTTATTGTACCCCTATGAATCTTTAAAGTTTTGTTATACCTGAAGGTAAAAATATATGTGTTAAAGATGGTATATGTCAATGGCGACCGTATTTTTTCATGCGTATTTGTGGAAAAAACAAGCGCCCAATGCTTGTTTTAACCTTTTTTTGGTATTATTATTGAACCCTGATTCGGTTGCTGTTTACGTTATTGCAGCAAATTAGATAATGAGCCTGATTTTTCATTTTCTATAATGCACTAAGCGATTGTACTAAATAACGCCATACCCCCACATACCGTAGTATACTTTATTAATCCAACCGTCCCTCTGAAACATCACATCGTTTCTGTTAGCTAAACGTGTACCTAAATTATTTTTTTATGTTGGGATTCTTGCTCGTTTCCATGTACGAGTTTAAACAATTTCTGCAAATAGTGCTGTGGATCGCTATTCCCGGAACTATCATTGCATTTATGGTAACCACCTTTTTTCATTACAAACGTAAAAAGCGGATTGCCGAAGGGGGCGAACCTGCTTATATGGAGAATGGTGGATTTCATACGGTTGTAGCCACCGAACCTAATGGTAATAATCAGGTGCAGGTGCCCGACTGGTTGGCAAGTGGCACCAACCCCGATAACCAGCCATTGATAAAGAAATATGAACAGGAAGTGCGCCGTTACCGTGAGAACTACGCTACGCTTGAGCAGGACTTTCGTGAGCTGGAAGGCAAATACTCCGATCTTCTTAATAAAGCATATAGTACCGAAAAACAAAACGATGACTCCAATAATCGCATACAATTGGAGATCAACGGTTATAAGCTGAAGATTTCTCAATTGCAACAGGCGTTGGATACGGCGCAGGCCAATGCCCGCGTAAGCCAGGGCGACCAGCAGGTGCCCGAAGCGCTGGCGCAGGCCCAGCTGCAGGTGCAAACCTTACAGGATTCAGTTTTGCAGTTGCAGGAAAAGCTTCGCACCCAACAGGAGCTAAAAGATAAAAATGCTGCAGAAATAACCCGCCTCGAGAATTTGCTGAAGAACATGGAATATTCGGCAAAATCGAACCAATCAGAATCAGAGGAATTGCAACGTGTTTTTGCCAAACAGGTTAATGAGCTGGGTTTGCAATACAAGAATGAAAAGAATGACCTTTCAACCCAATTGCAGCAGTTGCAGGGAACCTTGCAGCAGTTGAAAGAGGAGAATGCTGCATTGCAACAAAGGTTACAGGCCAATAGCGAACACAAACAGGGTAATTACGAACAACAAATAAAAGAAATGCAGTTATTGCTTAATAAAGCAGAAGAAGAAAAAACTGCATTGAAAAATAAGATCACAGACCAAACCTATCTGCAGGATGTATTGCAGGAAAAGAAACTGCAAATTGAGTTTCTGCAAAACCAGCTGGAACATCGTATTAAAACTTTCCGTGAAGTAGAGAAAGAAGCGGCCGACAAAACCATGCAGGTACAGCAAAGCCAAACGGAAAAAGAGAAGTTTGAGCGTGAAATACATGCGATGCGCGAAGAGTTACAGCAACAACGTGAAGAGGTGAGTGCCTGGCAGCAGGCCGTTGAGCGCAGCCGTGAAGAAATAAGACAGAGCCAGGACAACCTGCGTTCAAAAACCGGTCATATTGAGAATCTGGAGCGCAACCTGCATGAGGTACAGCAACAGCAGGCGGTATTGCAGCTGGTGCTTGATGACAAGCAAAATATGATCACCTCGCTGCAGGAATCATTGAACCGCGAACAACAAAAAACAAAAGACCTCGAAGGCAAACTGATCACCAATAATCAGTTACTGTCTAAAATATATGGCGATCTGTCAAAATCGCTGAGCAATCCGCCGGCGAACCCGCAACAGAATGGCACCAAATTGAATGGTTCAAACGGCCATACCGTTAATGGGAATGGGTTTAATTTGGCAGGGCAGCATTAAAAAGTTCCCAGTTCCCGGTTTCCAGGAAATGCAGGCGCCGGTGCTTTTTATTAGATTGTTTCAGGTTTCAAGATGCAGGTTACAGGGCTTTACATCGTGCCGCCTCATTAAAGGCATCAGGTAACCTGGCGTTATAGTTTTATGAATTTAATCTATCAGTACCAAAACTAACTGCTTTTACCCCCCAACTCCCCGAAGGGGGCGGTTCAGGCAGCACGGAGCTGTATTTTTGCCTTCCATTATCACATTATCTCATTAGCTAATTATCACATTAGCCATACTTATCCCCAATTTTTATTGTAATTAGCACATTATCACATTCGCAAATTAGCAAATTGACGGTTTTCGTACCTTGCGCCCATGGAGCAATATCTGTCACTTCTAAAGCATATAAAGGAAACCGGCGTTTATAAATCAGACCGTACCGGAACGGGCACTACCAGTTGTTTTGGCTATCAAATGCGTTTTGATCTGCAGCAGGGCTTTCCGCTGGTGACTACCAAGAAATTGCATCTTAAAAGCATCATTCACGAATTATTGTGGTTCCTGAAAGGGGAAACCAATATCAAATACCTGAAAGATAACAACGTTAGTATTTGGGACGAGTGGGCCAATGCGCAAGGCGAGTTGGGACCCGTTTATGGTAAACAATGGCGCAGCTGGACGGCAGGGGAGGGTAAAACCATTGATCAGATCACAGATGTGATCCGTCAAATAAAGACCAATCCCGATAGCCGCCGCATGATCGTAAGCGCCTGGAACGTGGCCGATTTGCCGGAAATGGCGCTAATGCCGTGCCATGTATTATTTCAATTCTATGTAACTCCCGCTGAGGAAGGCCGGAAACCAAGGTTGTCGTGCCAGCTATACCAGCGCTCGGCCGATGTGTTTTTGGGTGTTCCTTTTAACATTGCTTCATACGCTTTACTTACTATGATGATTGCCCAGGTGTGCGATATGGAACCAGGCGATTTCATTCATACGTTTGGCGACGTTCATATATACAGCAATCATATGGAACAGGTGAACCTGCAGCTCACCCGCACTCCGTTTCCGTTGCCTACCATGCAACTGAACCCGGCGGTAAAAAGCATCTTTGACTTTAAGTTCGAAGATTTCACTTTGTTGAATTATCAGTGTCATGCGGCTATAAAAGCTCCTGTAGCGGTGTAACCGCCAGATCAAATAATGTCGTTAGAAAATGAACTTCGACATTCATTATTCAACATTCAATATTCAATATTTTTTATGCTTTTATCTCAGGTGGTTGCCGCGGCCGATAACAATGCAATAGGAAAGAACAACCAGTTATTGTGGAGCCTGCCGAATGATATGAAGTTCTTCAAAAATACCACCTGGGGTATGCCTGTTATCATGGGCCGTAAAACCTATGAGTCGCTGGGCAAACCACTTGCAGGCAGAACAAATATTGTTATAACCCGTAAGAACGACTGGCAACCCGAAGGCATTCGGGTGGTGCACGATATAAAAGAAGCTATGGCAGTTGCAGCCGAAACCGATGCCAAAGAAGCCTTTATCATTGGTGGTGGTGAAATATACAGTCAAACCCTGCCTATTACCAATCGTGTTTACCTTACCCGTGTACACACAACAATAGATGCCGATACTTTCTTTCCCGAAATAAATGAAACCGATTGGCAGTTACTTTCACAACTCGATTTCAAAGCCGACGCAAAACATGCCTACGATTATAGCTTTCAGGTGTGGCAAAGAAGAATGTAGAATAATAAATGTAGAATGTTGAATGTCGAAGTTTTATTTCAAAATTCGATATTCGTCATTCGATATTCAATATTTTTGGCCCCATGTTCTCTCCCTGGCAACTTATAAAAAAATATTCCACTTATTACATCACTGCGCTGAATGGCAGAGGCCATGGCATTCATTCGCCATTCGTATATGAATTTGTGCGAAAAGTACTCATTGATAAGCGGCATTTTTATGCGTACAGTCAGGTAGAAGCATTACGTCACAAACTGCTGCGTGAAAGTGGCGTTATAGAAGTAGAAGATTTTGGCGCCGGTTCTGCCATAAGCAAAACCAATCAACGTTCCATTGCTTCTATTGCGCGCCATGCGGCCAAATCGAAGAAATGGGCGCAGTTATTATTTCGTATTGTAAATTATTATCAACCCGGCCACATTCTGGAATTGGGTACTTCACTGGGAATTTCTACTGCCTATATGGCAATGGCCAATCCAAAGGCGCAGGTGATTACCGCCGAAGGCAGTGCTGCCATAGCTGCCCAGGCAAAACGGAACTTTCAATCACTTCAACTTTCTTCTGTAAAACAGGTAACAGGCAATTTCGATGATACCTTGCCGGGTATTTTGGCAACCATGCCCCGGCTCGATCTGGCGTTTATCGATGGCAATCACCGCTACGAGCCTACGGTGCGGTACTTTAAGCAATTGTTACCTTATTTGAACGATGCCAGTGTGGTGATCTTTGACGACATTCACTGGAGCGCCGAAATGGAAAAGGCCTGGGAGGCCGTTAAGGCAGATCCGGCAGTAACGCTTTCTATCGATCTATTCTTTATCGGACTGGTATTCTTCAGCGATCAGTTTAAGGTAAAACAGCATTTTACCGTACGCTTCTAAAAAAGCTGCCCCTTCGTCATTAATTTTCGTTAAGAATGCAATAAAAAATACAATTCCAGCGTGCGGCATTCATAACTTAAATTTTTCTTACCTTGAATTACATAACTACTACCTGATTATGACGATTGGAGTTTTAAAAGAACCATCCGAAGAAACCCGCGTATCATTCTTGCCCGAAGTTGTAACTGCCCTCACCAAAAAAGGCATTACTGTACAAATTGAATCGGGCGCCGGTGAAAGAGCATTTCATAACGATGAGGATTATGTTAAAGCCGGCGCTACTATAAAAAGCAGGCAGGAAGTTGTTAATTCATCCGACATATTGGTAGCTATTCACCCATTTGCAGAAGTGGCGAACCTGAATTCAAAGATCGTGATAGGCGTGTACCAGCCATTGTTCAATGTGACGGTGATGCAACAATGGGCTAAACTGGGTATTACTACGTTTAGTTTAGATATGTTGCCGCGTACCACGCGTGCGCAAAGTATGGATGTGTTAAGCTCGCAGGCAAATATTGCAGGCTATAAAGCCGTATTGCTGGCTGCCAATACATACAGCAGATATTTCCCCATGTTTATGACGGCGGCCGGTAGTATAGCGCCGGCAAAAATATTAATACTGGGCGCCGGTGTGGCCGGTTTGCAGGCTATTGCAACCGCCCGTAGGTTAGGTGCAGTTGTTGAAGTATTTGATACAAGACCAGCGGTAAAAGAAGAGGTAATGAGTTTGGGCGCCAAATTTATTGAGGTGGAAGGCGCTGCCGATGCATCTAAAGCCGGTGGTTATGCAGTTGAACAATCGGCCGATTACCAACAGCGCCAGCAACAGCGTATTGCAGAAAGTATTGCCAAAGCCGATATTGTTATTACCACCGCGCAGATCCCGGGTAAAAAAGCACCCATACTTATTTCGGAAGAAATGTTGCAGGCAATGCGCAAAGGATCGGTGGTGATCGATCTGGCAGCAGCAACCGGCGGTAATACACCTGTTACAAAGAATAATCAAACCGTGTTATATAAAGGTGTGCATATAATTGGTAACAGCAATCTCGCTGCCACCATGCCGTCTGACGCCAGCAAATTATACGGCAAAAACCTGTTGAACTTTTTACAACTGATCATTGATAAAGAAGGCAACCTCAACCTTAACTGGAACGATGACCTGGTGAAAGGTTGTTGTATTACTTTCAATGGGGAGGTGGTGCATGATAGAGTGAAGAGCTAACTGTATTTGCTTGTAGCTTACGGCTTAAAGCTTACAGCTGTTTTTAATTTACAAACTTATTATATGGAAGCAATTCTTACCTGGATAGCTGATAATCAGCAAATGATCTACATCGTTATATTGATGATCTTCGTTGGTATTGAGGTCATAGGTCATGTACCCAGTGTGCTGCATACGCCGTTAATGAGTGGCGCCAATGCCATTCATGGTGTGGTTATCATTGGAGCCATTATTGTTATGGGCAAGGCCGAGCAACACAATTATGTGGCGCTTATACTTGGCTTTTTAGCCGTAGTGTTAGGTACACTCAATGTTGTTGGCGGGTTTGTAGTCACTGATAGAATGTTGGAAATGTTTAAAGGAAAGGCAAAAAATTCCAAATCACAAGACCCAAGAACCAAATAAAAATACCAAGAACCAAAAAACAAGAACCAAATAAAAAATACAAAAAAGCAAAATCCAAAAAATAAAGTACAAAATCCCAAACCCAAATAAAGACTAATACAAAGGCTCTGGTCCGGTAAATTCAAGTAATAAAAATTCGAATTTAAAGGGAACAGGGAAATGATAAAAAGCCATATGATTTAGAAGAAAGAACTGCTTTATATGCGGAGAGAATTAGGGATTTCTGTTTGAAACTTCCTAGAAATTTGGTTAATAGTGAATATATATCGCAATTATTATGATCTGGCAGTTCTCCTGGAGCAAATTATATAGAAGCGAATGAATGTATAGGTGATAAAGATTTCCCGCTTGTCGGCGGGAAATTCCAAAAACCAAGAACCAAGATCCAAATAAAAATCGATTCACAATCCTGACTTTTGTATTGTTTGGTTCTTGTTATTTTGTATTTCTTCTTGGTTCTTGCGATTTGGAGTTTGTGATTTCCTTTTTTGGGTTCTTGCAATTTGTATTTTGTGATTTTATTCTTTGGTTCTTGGAACTTGAGATTTGGAATTTAATAATAAATTATGGAATTAAGTATACTAACCCTGTGCTACCTCGTAGGTTCGGTTACGTTTATTATAGGATTGAAAATGTTATCGAACCCAAAAACTGCCCGTAATGGT
This sequence comes from Niastella sp. OAS944, assembly GCA_024809215.1. Lineage (GTDB taxonomy): Bacteria > Bacteroidota > Bacteroidia > Chitinophagales > Chitinophagaceae > Niastella. Next base: position 237,681 of record JANUBW010000008.1, read on the forward strand.
AATCTGCTGGCGGCGGCAGGTATGGCCATCGCTATTGTGGGAACGATATTCCTGTATGAAGAAGATGGAAAAAAACTGGGCAACTATCCCTGGATCTTTGGCGGCATTCTCATCGGTGGCATTATTGGCACCCTGGCCGCAAAGAAAGTAAAAATGACGGCCATGCCCGAAATGGTGAGCATGTTCAACGGAATGGGCGGCGCCTGTGCAGCCCTTATCTCTGCCGTTGAATTCGATCACTTATATAAAAACTATAAAGGCGATGAATTGTTTGGACTGGCCGAATACGTAGCGGCTGGTCATTACCTTACCATTATTGCAGGGGCAATTATAGGTAGCGTATCTTTTGCCGGTAGCATGATAGCCTGGGGCAAGTTGAGCGGTAAAATTAAAGATATGTCGTTCCGCGGTCAGCATATAGTAAACTTGCTCATGCTGGCGCTTGTGTTAGTAGCGGCAGTAATGACCTACACATATCAAACGAATACGGCACTTATTCTTTTTTATGCAACTGTTGCTTTGTCGCTTGTATACGGGGTAATGTTTGTAATGCCCATTGGCGGGGCCGATATGCCCGTGGTTATTTCCCTGCTGAACTCTTTTACCGGTGTGGCGGCTGCCTGCGGTGGTTTCTTATACAACAACAAGGTGATGTTAACAGGTGGTATACTGGTAGGCGCTGCCGGTACCTTACTCACCATCCTGATGTGTAAGGCCATGAACCGTTCACTGAAAAACGTATTGATCGGTTCGTTTGGCGGCGGCGCTGCTGCCAGTGGCGCTAAAAAAGACCAGGGTGCTTACAAGGAAATTACCCTGAGCGATACGGCGGTGGTAATGAGCTATGCGCATAAAGTAATGATAGTGCCCGGTTATGGTTTGGCGGTTGCCCAGGCGCAACATGCCTGTCATGAACTGGAAAAATTACTCGAGAGCAAAGGCGTGGAAGTAAAATATGCCATACATCCTGTAGCCGGTCGTATGCCCGGGCATATGAACGTGCTGCTGGCCGAAGCCGATGTGAGCTACGACAAGCTGCTTGAAATGGAACAGGCCAACGATGAGTTTTCGACTACTGATGTGGTTTTGATCTTAGGCGCCAACGACGTGGTGAACCCCGCTGCAAAAACCGATCCTTCTTCGCCCATTTATGGTATGCCTATTCTTGATGTGGAGCTGTCGAAAAATGTGATCGTAAACAAACGCAGTATGAAACCCGGTTATGCCGGCATCGAGAACGATCTGTTCTTTCAACCCAAAACCTCCATGCTTTTTGGCGATGCCAAAAAGGTATTGCAGGACCTGATAGGGGAGATCAAGAATTTATAATGCTACAGCCTAAATAGAATAATATTACTTTGTCCCGATATATATCGGGACATTTTTTTGCATGTATGTTTTAGAGTATGATTTTTTGTTAGATTTGAGATAGTCAAAACCCTTTGACCCACTGGTGAATAGATTGCCCCATTTTTAACTTCTGGTAAATTTTAAAAATCAGTACATGAGAAAAATCATTTTTTCTTTAGCAATCCTATTGTCATTATTCACTACTGCAAATGCCCAAAAGTTAATGGGCTTTGCCGATTCAACCGCCACTCAACAGCTTTCATGGGAAAAACAATTTGATGTGCAGCTTTCTGCTGCCAATATGGATACCTGGATGAAGTTCCTTACATCGCACCCGCATCATGTTGGCTCACCACACGATAAAGCAAATGCCGAATACATTGCCGCCCTGTTTAAACAATGGGGGTATAAAACGGAGATCGTAACCTACTATCCATTATTTCCTACGCCAAAGACCAGGGTGCTTGAGTTGTTAGGCAGTAAACCCTATAAGGCAAAATTGCAAGAGCCGTTTTTAAAAGAAGACCGCACATCGGGGCAGCGGGCTGAACAATTACCTACCTACAATGCTTATTCGGCCGATGGAAATGTTACGGCAGAGCTTGTATTTGTAAACCGGGGCATACCGGCCGATTATGAAGAACTGGAGCGTATGGGCGTTGATGTGAAAGGTAAAATAGTGATAGCCAAATATGGCGGTTCATGGCGGGGTATTAAACCAAAAGTTGCTGCAGAACATGGTGCTATAGGTTGTATCATTTACAGCGACCCCGAAGATGATGGTTATGCCCGGGGCGATGTATACCCGCAAGGCGCCTTCCGGCGCAGCGATGGCGTGCAGCGTGGATCGGTAATGGATATGCCTGTATATCCCGGCGACCCGCTTACCCCTGGTATAGGTGCCACCAAAGATGCAAAAAGACTTGAGCAGAAAGATGCCACTACCATAATGAAAATACCGGTGCTGCCCATTTCTTATGAAGATGCATTGCCGCTGTTGCAATCATTGGGCGGGCCCGTTGCGCCGGCCGGTTGGCGGGGTGCATTACCCATTACATATCATGCCGGTCCCAGTAAAGAAAAAGTGCATTTGCAGCTGTCGTTTAGTTGGGACCTAAAGCCTTTGTATAATGTAATTGCCACGCTGCCTGGTTCTCAATTCCCCGATGAATGGGTTATAAGAGGCAATCATCACGATGGCTGGGTAAATGGCGCTGCCGATCCTATTAGCGGCCTCGTTGCTGAAATGGAAGAAGCCCGCGCTATTGGTGAACTGGTAAAAAAAGGATACCGTAACAAACGTACACTGGTGTATTGTGCATGGGATGGCGAAGAGCCCGCCTTACTGGGCTCTACCGAATGGGTTGAAGACCATGCCAGCGAATTGCAACAAAAAGCAGTGGCATACATCAATTCAGATGGGAATAGCCGTGGTTTTATTAATGCAGGTGGTTCACATGCATTGGAGCCGTTCTTCAATGAAGTGGTACGCGATGTTATTGATCCGCAAACCGGCGTGGCCATAAATGAACGCCTGTATGCAAGAACCATTACCGAAACGCCGGAAGCGAACCGCGCAAAAATAATCGGCAACAAAAATGTAAAGCTGAGTGCCCTGGGGTCGGGGTCAGATTACACGCCCTTTTTACAACATCTTGGTATTTCTTCACTCAACCTTGGTTTTGGCGGTGAAGGCAGTGGTGGTGAGTATCACTCTGTTTACGATTCCTATGATCTGTTCTCCCGCTTTAAAGATCCCGGTTTTCATTATGGCGTTGCGCTGTCAAAAACAGCCGGCCGGGTAACTTTGCGGCTGGCCAATGCCGAGGTATTGCCAGTAGATTTCAATAGTTTTTATAAAACCGTGGCCGATTATGCCGCCGACATCAAAACGCTGGCCGATAATATGCGTTCACAAACTGAGATCCAGAATCGCCTGATAAAAGAAAAATTATATGACCTTGCCAGGGATCAAACTAAAACATACCGTGCACCGGAAGTTAAAGAGGCAGTGCCCTTTTTGAATTTCAGTGAACTCGACAATACGCTGGCACAATTAAAAACAAGTGTAGAGGAGTTTCAAAGATTATATATTTCCGCCACCCGGTTACCGGTGGAGAAACAACAACAACTGAATACTATTTTGTATCAGTCGGAAAGGTCATTGTTGCATGAAAAAGGGTTGCCCCGCCGTTCGTGGTACCGGCACCAGGTATATGCACCCGGTTATTATACCGGCTATGGCGTAAAAACGCTGCCGGGCATAAGGGAAGGGGTAGAAGAGCGTAACTGGCAGGAAGCAAGGGAAAGTATTGAAACGGCCACGCGAACCCTGCAGTTGTATAATAAACAGGTGAACGCAGCTATCGCATTATTGAAATAACGTATTCGTTGGGTATTACACTAAATAAGCCCCCTGTGCCGTTATTAGAACTGCACAGGGGGCGTTTGATTGGCGGGAAGGTGTGCAATTAGTTCAGTTGCCTGTAAAAGAACGTGTTACAGCATTGCAGGCGCAAAAAATCTCCATTATCTTAGCAGAAAATCTAGTTAATCGTACTATATGATCACAAAAAGTGCTTCACTCGTAGCTATTGTCCTTTTAATTTCCGGCCAGTTTGCCAAAGCGCAGGACGATGGAAATACATTTTCGAAGGTTGACGACTCTGCTGTAGCTAAACCAAAAAGTAACCTCACTTATGAGTACCAATACCTGAACGACGATCATACCGAGGGTATTGAAAAATCATTCATCTTCGGCAAACTGAAAACTGAGATCCATTTTAAAGAAAAAGGCAAGTTCCAGGCTGCCAAATCATACGATACTAAAACCGGCCGGTTGATAAAAACCGATACTATTGTTGATTTTAAAAAGCTGGTAGGCACCACCACTACCTATTATGCCAATGGGAAACCCAAGGAAATGGAACATCGCGATACCAGTGGGGCCGTTGACCGCTACATGGCAAATTTTGAAAGTGGTAACAGAAGGATCATCATTAGCTACAAAGACGGTAAACGTAATGGTGTAACAACCGAGTATAACCCGAATGGTACTGTGAAAGAGACCGGAAACTACGTAAACGACAAACGCGAGGGTACCTTCAAGTTCTACGATATTCGCGGCCAGTTGATCACTTCAAGAAAATTCAAGGCCGATAAAGTTGTAAAATAGTCACTGTAACGAAAATGCTCTATAGCGAAAGGTCCCCTTCCCAATTAATCGGGAGGGGGATTTCGCATTAATGACATTCTAATACACCTCCCGGGCCCATTAAAACTTCATTAACGCATTATTTCATAGTTTTGCAGGGTGCAGCTTCCTCATCAATTACTTGATTCTTTAACCGGTATCGCGGGCTTCAATAAAGAAGCGTTCGTACAGATACATGAAAGCGGTGAACAGATTACTTCCATTCGGCTGAATCCGGCCAAGGTGCCAATAGGCAATAGGTCCCGCCTTGAAGCGGGAGCAATTGGCAATGGCATCCCTCCGCAATTGCAGGAAAACCTTCTGTCGGCAGCCTCACCAATTCCCTGGTCAACATACGGATACTATTTACCCCAGCGACCGGCGTTTATTTTTGATCCTCTCATACATGCGGGTGCGTATTATGTACAGGAGGCATCGAGTATGTTCCTGGAGCAGGCGCTTACCCAAACAACAGATACCAGCCAGCCATTGCGGGTGCTTGACCTTTGTGCGGCGCCGGGGGGTAAATCGACCCTATTGCAATCGCTCATTGGGCCTGAAAGCCTGCTGGTAAGCAACGAGGTCATTAAATCAAGGGCAGCCATACTGGAAGAAAATAGTATAAAATGGGGCGGCGCCAATGTGATCGTTACCAATGCCGACCCTGCTGCGTTTGCCAAACTGGAGAATTTCTTTGATGTTATCGTTATCGATGCACCCTGCTCGGGTTCGGGCCTGTTCCGGCGTGAACCGGAAGCCATAGGCGAGTGGAGCGAACACAATGTACAGCTGTGTTATCAACGCCAGCAACGCATTCTGGCCGACGTTTTTCCTGCTTTAAAAGAAGGCGGTGTGCTTATTTATTCAACCTGCTCCTATTCGAAGGAAGAGGATGAAAATATGGGCGACTGGCTTATGGATACGTTTTCAGTTAATAGTCTGCCTTTGACCATCGATACCGCATGGGGTATTGTTGAAACACAATCAGACAAACATAAAACGTTTGGTTATCGTTTCTTTCCCAATAAAGTAAAAGGTGAAGGCTTTTTTATTAGCTGTTTTCGCAAAACGGAAGGGGAGGGCAATACTGTACGGCCGCCAAAACGGTCATTACTGCAAAAAGCGTCGAAAAACGAACAGGCCATTATACAACCCTGGTTACAGCAAGGCAATTCAATACAGCTGTGGAAGCAAAAGGAAGACCTGTTTGCATTTCCGCAGCAGCTGGAAAAAGAATTGCTTACTGTTGTAGATAATGTGTATGTGCGCCGGGCGGGTACTGCTATTGGAAAAATAGCTGGTAATGACCTGGTGCCCGATCATGCACTGGCAGTGAGTACCCTGGTGAACGATTCAATTGTTGCAGTATCGTTAAAAAAGGAAGAGGCCATCCAATACCTGCGAAAAGACGAGCTTTCTGTTACTGCTGCGCATAAAGGCTGGACTTTGGTACGGTTTGAGCAGTATAATCTTGGCTGGATAAAGGTTTTACCCAATAGAATAAACAATTATTATCCCCAGGGATGGCGGATATTGAAAAGGATCTCCGATAATACCTATGAACAACCGTAACTGGCGGTGGATAGTTATCCCCGTTGGCGCTAATTAAATAATATTTTACATCTTTGCACGAATACGAAATGCATAACCTATGCTGAAGTTCAAAGGAGTTTTAATCATCGCGTTTCTGTTGTTTACCCAGTTTGTGTGGTCACAATCTGACCTGTCGGTACAGGGTACCTCTCCTGACCTTTATCTGTTGCATACGGTTCAACCTAAGGAAACCTGGTATTCAATTGGCCGTATATACAATGCTTCTGCAAAAGAAATATCCACTCTTAGTGGTGTTACCATGGATAAGTTGAACATTGGCCAGCAATTGAAAGTGCCCCTTTCGGGCCATAATTTTTCACAGGATGGAAAAAAGGGCGCCGATGAGGTTTTTGTTCCCGTTTACCATATTGTAGGTGAGAAAGAATGGATGTACCGCATTAGTCAGAACCATAATAAGATCCCCGTTGAAACGCTTGAAAAATGGAATGGGGTTACCAATGATCATTTGCAGGCCGGAATGAAGCTTATAGTGGGATACCTGAAGGTGAAAACTACACAATCGTCGCTGGCGGCCAGTGGCGTAAAGAAAATAATTACGCCGGTTGCTACTACTGGTGGCACTGCTACCAAACCTGCTACCGAGCAGCCTGTTGTTAAAACAGAAAAGCCGGCCGAAACCAAACCTGCTGAAACAAAGCCAGCAGAAACCAAACCTGCCGAAACAAAAGCACCGGATGTTAAAAAGGAAGAACTGAAGAAAGAAGAGCCTAAAAAAGAAGACAACAAAATAGGTACACCGCCACCGGTTGTAGATGAAAAACCAGAGGGTAGCTATACCGGTTATAAAGGTGGTTACTTTCGTTCGGGCTATAACGGCAGTGGTAAATCAACTGCAGGTAATGCCGGTATTTTCAGAAGCACCAGTGGCTGGAAAGATGGTAAATACTATGCCCTTATGAATAATGTAGCTGTAGGTACTATTGTTAAGATCACCTATACTTCTACCAATAAATCGGTTTTTGCCAAAGTATTGGGTCAATTGCCCGATATGCGTGAAAGCGTTGGATTAACCGTTCGCCTGAGTGATGCAGCGGCTGCTGAGCTGGGTGCAGAAATGGGTAAGTTCTATGTTGATGTAGCTTATTGAGTTTAACGTTCTTAGTACTGTGGGTGGCATTTTGGGGTTAAGTTGCAAATGTGATAATGTGATAATTTGCTAATGTGATAATGAATACAACTTTTTTATAGGCGCTGCGCGCCAACGACAAAGGGGTGTATCGCGTAACGATGCACCCCTTTGTTTTACCCGGAAACTGGTAACCGGTACCCGGCACCTGAAACCTGAAACCTGTTACGGTATCTAAGATCAAGTTGTTCCAATTACAAACGATAGCCTCTAAGGAACTCTTCCACCGTCATCTTCTTCTTTCCTTCCAACTGCAATTCCAAAACATGAATATACCCGTCGGCGGCGGCGAATTTTAAATAGGTTTTGTTATCGGTTTCTATGCTGCCCGGGCTTTTGGGCGAGGCATGCGGCTCTTTCTTTGCCTTATATATTTTCAGGCTTTTGTCGTTTAAAGAGGTGAATGCAGCAGGGTAGGGCGATAATCCCCTGATGAGGTTATGGATAGCTGCAACAGGTTGGTGCCAGTTTATCTTACAAGTTTCGGTAAATAGCTTGGGTGCGTGTTTAAGTTCTGATGTTGGGTTTTCATTGCCGATTGCGGATTGCCGATTGCCGATTGATTGCGGTCTTTCTTCCAGTATACCTTTGGTTAAACCATCAACGGTTTTTACCAGCAGTTGTGCACCTATTTCTTTCATTCTATCGTGCACTTCACCGGCGGTTTCATCATCGCCAATAGGAAAGCTGTCCTGCAACAAAATATCACCGGTATCAATTTCATGTTGCAGCCTAAAGGTGGTAACACCTGTTTCTTTTTCACCATTGATAACGGCCCAGTTAATAGGCGCTGCGCCGCGATATTGTGGCAGCAGGGAACCATGCAGGTTAATTGTGCCCATTGGCGGCATGTTCCAAACCAGTTCGGGCAACATCCGAAAAGCCACTACTATTTGCAGGTCGGCCCGTAAAGCCTTTAATGCTTCCAGAAATTCCGGGTCCTTTAGTTTTACGGGTTGCAGTACCGGCAATTGCTTTTCAACAGCATATTTCTTAACCGCGCTTTCTGTAAGCTTCATGCCCCTGCCGGCGGGTTTATCGGGCGCTGTAATAACTGCTATGATATTGCACCCCGCCTGTACCAGCGCATCGAGCGATGCCACGGCAAATTCAGGCGTTCCCATGAATATGATACGAGGTTTATTATTGATGGTGTTTGTCATGTATGTGGTTGTCCTTTAATGAATTTTGAGACAAATTTCACTAAAAAACTTTTATTGGCTGCCCCAAATTATTCCTGTTACTTTGCTGGCAGGGAATTGGGCTTTTATTTCTTCTCACTTCTGTCAATTTTTTTGACTACTTGAATAGGGTATGTGGGACGGGAGCGTTGATTTTCCTGAAATTATAAAAACACTAAAAAGATAGTAGTATGCAACAAGCAAAAAGCGGCGATACCGTAAAGGTTCATTATCATGGCCGTTTAACAGATGGAACAACTTTCGACTCATCTGCCGGCCGTGAACCCCTGGAGTTTCAGGTTGGAAGCGGAATGGTAATTCCCGGTTTCGATAATGGCGTTGAGGGTATGAAAGTTGGTGAAAAAAAGACCATCCAAATCCCCGTTGCAGAGGCTTATGGCCCCAAAAATCCTGACATGATCGTTGCATTTCCTGTCAGCGAATTTCCTGAAGATATGGAGCTGGAAGTTGGTATGCGTTTAAACATGACCAATTCAGAAGGCGCTGTGATCCCTGTTGTTGTTACTGAAATTGGCGAAGAAAACATAATGCTCGATGCCAACCATCCTTTGGCTGGTGAAGACCTCGTTTTCGATATTGAATTGGTTGAAATTGGTGCTGCACCCAGCCGCATCATTATGCCGTAAATACATGACGTAGGAAGTAAGAAGTATGACGTAAGAAGAGCTTGAATTTTTTTGCCTCATACTTTTTATTTCCTCACTCTAACTCCTACCACTATCTCTTTTCTTTTTCCTTCGTACTTCCTACCTCATACTTCTTACTTCACATACCTATAATCTCACAATTTACCTGGTAACAAGGGGTTCCTTACAGCCCTTCATTTCGTAGTTTTCCCATCTTGACCTACCCAGCTTTTTTTTCTATTTTGGCTGCTTAATTTATACCCTATGATACAAACCACGAAACGCATAGTTACGTGTGCACTATTTGTCTGTTTATCTGGTATGGTTTACGCCCAGGACCAAATCGCCTCTACCACAACTGATCAATCGTTACCTGAATCTGACACAGCCATTGCTACCCGCCATGCACTACGCTTTGCCGATAGTTTGGTGAAAGCTGACTTTTATGTTGACTGGAACACCTACATTAATTTGAGTTGTCCCAGCGCTTATAAGTTCTATGGCGGAAAAGATGGCTTTAAAGAGAACGCTGTTACCATTCACTTTCGCGACGAACCCAAGACCGAAGAAAAGGTGCCTAAGGTGCAAATGCTGCGCATAATGAACGACGGTGTTGAAAAATGGCAATGTGTTATTGAGAAAGTAAGGGAAAAATGGGACGAAAGCCGGGGAAAGGTAAAAATTTATACCTACCTGGTTGGTGAATCAAACGACAATGGCCTTAATTGGGCGTTTGTTGATGTAAGTCATAATTCGATCCAGAACCTTATTTACATTCTGCCTACCATCTTTACCAGCATGGAGATCCCCGAAGGCAAAACTGTATATGTAGACGAAGTTGCTACGCAACAAGCTGCTTTGGAAGCCCAGGCTGCTCAGGCTAAACAACAGGCGGCAAAAAAGAAACCGGTGGTAAAAAAGGCTACGAAATAAGTTAACGAGTTGACGAGTTATAAGTGAATAAGGCGGGTTCCCCTTTAAGGGGAGCTCGCCTTAATAATTATGCGGATTTCTTCTTCCCATACAACCAGCCCAGCCAAATGCCTATCAATCCCCAGCCAACAATGCAATCGGCAAAATAGCCCATCAGGTCAAAGTCCTGGTACCAAATGTGATGCGTATAAGGTACATTGAAGAAAACGATCATGCCAACGAAGAGTGCAGAAATAAGTATGGCAATAAAATTAAGTGAATTCATACGGCTGATGATGGCGCAGAAAAACGCAACGATCAACATATCTACTATCAATCCTCGAACCATATTGGAGCCCATATTCATTTTAAACGACTGGTGATATTGAATGATCGCCCAGGGTTTACCATCCATGGATTTCAGCAGCGCCTCGTGTTGTTCGCTGCTTGCGCCGGCAGGTAGTGCGGGTAAATGTAACTGTTGGTCTTTATTAAGTTGGGAATTTAAAAAGTTCATGATGGTATCCTGTTTGTCGGTATACTGGTAGGCGCTGCCGTGCCAGTCAAGTACCGTCCAGGAAAGGAACTGACACATAAAGAGTATAATGCCGCCAACGATGGCGCCAATGAGGAGTTTTTTCATAATAGCAAGCTTTAGTTTATAAAAAGATAGAAAGATTTGTTCGATTTTACAAATATGTTATTAGCTGGCTTTTATCGTTTTGTCGGCATTCTTTTCGTAGATGAAATAAAGAAAGAGCAAGGTAAGTGCCAGCAGACAGGTAATGATAAACGAACCTTCCAACCCAAACGAACCGCCAGTGACCCACCAGGGGCCTTTAAGGTCGGGCTGTAAGATGCCCTGAAGTGGAAGCCCGCTTACGGTATAGCCCAAAACCGGCCCCTGTATAAAGTTCCAGCTGAAATGAAAGAAAACGGCAAACCAAATATTGCGGGTATAGATGTAGTTGATGCCAAGCAACGCGCCTGCTAACAATAAATTGGCAACGGCCACAGTTGAAATGCCCGGGTTACTGGCATGAGCCAGGGTAAACATGGCCGCCGATACGCCCAGGGCTACCCATTTTTGCAGTGATTGTAACAGGTTGTTCAGAATGTATGCCCTGAAAACTATCTCTTCTATTAAGGCTATCAGGGCCATTAGGATAAACCCTTTTAAAAGATCGCTTGCATTTAGATGTGCTGCTGACCATACAAGATTACCGGTTGCGTGTAACAGCAGGGTGGCCGTTCCCAGCAAGGTAATGCCCAAATTGAACCCGGTAAATGCATCGGCCTGAAAGGGCGACCAGTGAAACCCCATACTTTTCACAGACCGGCGATCGATAAAGCGGCGAAATATGACCGTTAGGGCAATGACCATGATGGCGACAATGCCAACTGTCAGGATGATTGAGCCCAGTTTTTGTTCGGCCAAACCCTTGCCTTCCACAATTGTCAATGAGCCTGTAATTATCAGGTTGCTTACCATTCCTGCCAGTATAGCGCACGAAAAAAAGGCGAACAGGAAAAGTAGCGCGCGCATCCAGCCATGTTTTAGTACTGGCAGTGGGTTGTTAGGGTGCATGAAGGATTTAAGTTGATCGATATTTAGTTATATTGCCAAAAATACAGCTTACATGTTTACTAATTATAGTTTTACGGTGATGGAAAGGTTTTTGCGTTATGTGCAAATTGATACTCAAAGCGATCCGCAGTCAACTTCCTGCCCCTCTACTGAAAAGCAAAAAGACCTGAGCCGGGTGCTGGTACAGGAACTACAGCAAATGGGTTATTCAGATGCGCATCTCGACGATCATGGTTATGTGTATGCTACTATTCCCGGTAATACTAAAAAACAGGTGCCGGTAATTTGTTATTGTTCGCATGTTGATACCGCACCCGATTGCACCGGGGCCGGCGTAAAACCAATAGTGCATATGAACTATGATGGTGGCAATATTGTATTGCCCGATGATCCTTCACAGGTTATTTCGCCTGTTGACCATCCATATTTGTTAAAAAAGAAAGGGGAGAATATTATTACGGCCTCAGGCACTACATTGCTGGGGGCAGATGATAAGGCCGGGGTTGCCGTGATAATGGATATGGCGCATTTTTTTATACAGAACCCCAACGTTCCGCATGGCGATATAAAAATACTGTTTACGCCCGATGAAGAAATTGGCCGTGGGGTTGATAAAGTAGATTTGAAAAAGCTGGGTGCCCAGTTTGGTTATACGCTCGATGCCGGTGAGCGTGGAGCTTATGAAGATGAAACGTTTTCTGCCGATGGCGTTACCATTACCTTTCATGGAGTAAGCGCCCACCCGGGTTATGCAAAAGATAAACTGGTAAACGCCATGAAAGTGGCAGGTGCTTTTTTAGAGTCGCTGCCACAAGATACGTTGTCGCCCGAGACTACCGAAAAACGGGCTGGCTTTGTGCACCCGGTGCGCATCAATGGCATTGCAGAAAAAGTGACACTTGAGTTTATCATCCGCGATTTTATTACCGCAAAGCTGGCTGAATATGAAAACCTGTTAAAAGAAAAACTGGCGGCCACCTTACAACGTTATCCCGGGGCAAAAGCCGATTTTGAAGTGAAAGAGCAATATCGCAATATGAAAGAGGTGCTTGATAAATATCCGCATGTATCCGCATATGCCAAAGAAGCGATTGCGAGGGCAGGGGTACCGTTGATTGAAATGAGCGCCCGTGGCGGTACCGACGGGTCGCGTTTGTCGTTTATGGGTTTGCCATGTCCTAATTTGTTTACCGGCGAAATGGCCTTTCATGGCAAACATGAATATGTAAGTGTGCAGGATATGGAGAAGAGTGTGCAGACGATCGTTCATTTGGCAACTATCTGGGAAGAAAAAAGTTAATTCAATAAGAGACCAGAAGGCAGTAGGAAAGAAGCTTCAGGTTACAGGTTCAAGTTTCAAGGAACGCCCTGTAACCTGCAACTTGTAACCTGTAACCATCTTATATGAAAGTTCCCCTTGTTTTCTGTTTTATCTTTCTTGGCATTCAGGCTTGGTGCCAAAACCTTATTCCCAACGGTGGCTTTGAAGATGAGAATATTTGCACAGAGTATGTCAGGAACTGTGCGCCTGAGGCCTGGATAGCCACTTCGTTACATGCCAATTATTATTTCGATGCTGCCATTATGGAGCACACCGTTGCTGCCCATGGCGGCACCCATTATTTGGGCATCACTGCCGGCAGCCTGGGAATGGTAGGTATTCGTAATTTTGTTCGCTCCCGCCTGTTGTGTGGTTTGCAGGAAGGCCACCAGTATAAACTGGTAATGTTTGTGTATGCCCAAACGCCTGTACTCGATAGTATCGGTGTTTATTTTTCGGAACAGGATTACTTATGCGAGAAAAGATACTTCAGGCATATTGTACCGCAGTTATGGTCAATAGATGGCATGAAGAGGTCGGCAGAGGATACGCGTAACTGGAAAAAGGTAGAGTGGTTGTATACGGCCAATGGTACCGAAGGGTTCATCACTATTGGCAATTACAAACGGATCGATTATAAAGGCATTAATAAAACCGATACGCGTTCTGAATATTACTTCTATGTAGATGATGTGTCGTTGACCCCGGTTGATAGTACCGAACAATTATGCCCACAGGCTGATAGTATAAAGAGCGCCATTTACCTGGAAAACGAACGCCACAGTATTCTTGACCGCAAAATATATGCATTACGGCGCCAGCCGCCACCCATAATACCATTGCCTAAGACCGCTGAGAAGAAATTCAAAATTCAGAAGATCGATACCCTGGTCATTCCCGATATCTTTTTTGCTACAGCCAGTTATGAACTAAGCCCCGTTAGCTTTCATTTACTCGACAGTTTCGCTAATAAAATAACCACTTACCAGGTAGATTCAATGATCGTTGAAGGGCATACCGATAGTATTGGTAAGCTGGCGTATAATGAAAACTTATCGAAGAACCGGGCCATGTCGGTTAAGAATTACCTGGTTAATAAAGTAGCTGATCTAAATGAAAAGAGTGTTACCCGCGGCTTTGCTTATCTGCGGCCGGTAGCAAGTAATAGTACGCCGAAGGGCAGGCAGATGAACAGGCGGGTGGAGATTATTTTGTATAGGGAGGAGTGAGTAGAAAAGTTGACAGGTTAACAAGTTGACGAGTTGACGCGGGAGTTGAAAAGTTGATAGAGGTGATGGAGTTGATACAGGAAATACAGTTCTTAGTTTTCAGATCTTAGTTCAATTATTCGGGGCTACCATTAAAAGCAGACCTCAAATTTCATGAAATCTGTATTCGCTTTAGGCTTTAGGCCTTCAGCTGTATTCCGTATTTGCTTATCGCTTACAGCTTGCAGCTTATAGCTGTATTTTGTATTTGCCTTACGCTTTAGGCTTTCAGCTTTCAGCTGTATCTATAAAGCAAAAAGCCATCCCGGTAACCGGAATGGCTTTTTTATAATCACACTATTGACGGACTATTGCTTCAATACTGTTTTGCTAAATATATCTGAACCATTCTTGTAAACCACATGATAAAGACCGTTTGTAAGACCACTCATATCTACATTTGATATTACTGCATTCGCCGACAAACGAATATCTCTTATAAGTTGACCGGCAGCGCCGAGGATCTGTATGTGAGTGTTAGTGCCTGCTTTAGGATGCTGAATCATCACTGAAGTTTTAACCGGGTTGGGCGACAACGAAATGCTGGAGATCAGTTTGGCCTTTACACTAACAATATAGCTGTATTTATAAGTACCGTTTATATCAACCATTTTCAGTCTGTAATAACTGTTGTCTGAAGATTGCGCATCAATAAAGCTGTAGGCTTTCAGGTTAGCAGCTTTTACTGTGCCTATAGCAGTGAAGTTTTTGCCATCGGTGCTTTTCTCGATCACATAACTTGCAACGCCATTTTCGTCGGCTGTATTCCAAGCCAGTTTGGTGCTAAGGCCTTCTTCGCTGGCGTTAAAGCTGGTGAGTTGAACGGGCAGTGGAGCACCCTGAGGAGCAAGCGCTACCCAGGCAGCGGCTGAATTATCGCCGGAGCTTACACGAAAACCATCAAAAGCAGCGGCTGCGGACCCGGTACCACTTTGCCAGATGCGCAAAGCATTCAATTCGTCGCCATAGGCAACTTCGCCTACGTTCAATTGTCGTGCGCCTGTTGTACCATCAGCTGCAATAGCTGGTGATGGCTCTGCAGCCGGAGAAGGGTTTACAAATAAATAAGCATCGTCGTTTCCTGCTCCGGCCTGAACATCATAACGTATAACTATGAAGTAGGTAGTATTGTACTGAAAGTCGAAGTTGGTGTACTCAGGTGCGGTGCTTCCGGTAGCTATGCCAAACGCAATACTAGCTCCGTTACCTTGTTGTTCTTCTATATAAAACTTTAATGGATAGTTTGTGTTTGCGGTATTTTCAAGCGATATTGCCTGAACGGGGTTTTGGTTGCCTTCGGGTGCACTGCTTACCCGTACTAAAAAGCTAACATAAATAACTTTATTCGTAGTTGCAGTTGTAGCAATAGATAAAGAAAATGCTTTGCGTGGGTCGGTACCATCAACTCTGGCAATGGTTGCATATTGAGTGCCGGCGGTATAAACAGGATACATTAATGGAGTTGCATTAGCTACTTGAACGTCCTGGCCGGTGCCGAGTTGTACCCATCCTCCCTGACTCGGGTTGCTAAGGTTACCGTTTGTATAACCGGTAAAGTTTTCATTAATAACCAACTGCGCATGTACAGTAAGGGCAAGAATTGACAGGGTAACAAAAGAGTAGATCTTCTTCATTTAATTTTGATTTAGGCATGAATAATTTGGGTTGTGGCCCCAGAGGAATTGGAGGAAATGCTTTTCTGTTACACGTAGCAGTAAAAGCTATAATCAGAGGTCTTCAAAAGGAAGGATGGAATGAAAAAGTTTGACTACGGAAGTTGTGATTTCTACTGTGGAGTTTCGAAGGATTGACTTAGATGTAAGCTGGGGTAAAAGTATAACCAATTTTTTCTATATGCAAGTAAATGGTTGTTTTCTTGATATAAATCAAATTTGAACTAATAAGTAGGTGAAAAGCTGACGGCGGTCATAAAAATCGGTGACGGCGGTAATGGAAATGAAGATGGCGACCATGAAAACAAAGCTGCCCGTCATTAATTTCAGGGTTCCCAAAAATGAGATCATGGTGGCGATAATGAAAACCTTTGTAGCCACAATGGTTTCAAAATTTCAAATAATAAATTCATTATGGCGACAATTGAAAGCATTATAGCTATAATGAAAACAAAGATGGCTATCATGAAAACACTTGTAGCTATAATGAATTCAAAATTTCAAAAAATGAATTCATTATGGCTATAATTGAAACAAAAATGGCAATAATGAAAACAAAGATGGTTATCATGAAAACACTTGCAGCTATAATGAATTCAAAATTTCAAAAAATGAATTCATTATGGCTATAATTGAAACAAAAATGGCAATAATGAAAACAAAGATGTTTATCATGAAGACACTTGTAGCTATAATGAATTCAAAATTTCAAATAATGAATTCATTATGACCATCATTGAAACAATTACAGCTATAATGAATTCAAAAAAAGGTGTTATTGAAACACTTTAGGCGGCCCTGAAAAGGAAGGTCTGAGGAATGTTTTTACTTCTAACTCCATTAAAATCAATGTAAAAGAAAACCAGCGTTCCCGCACCGGTTTTTTAACTAATTTAGAAGTATCCCATTGTCAACCTATCTATGAAGCTAATTAGTCAATTCGTTCCCTCCTTTTCCATGGCGTTATTTACCATGTATGCCAGCTATTCCCAAAACCTGGTAGCCAATGGAAGTTTTGAAGATGCCAACCTTTGTACCGAGTTCCATAAATACTGTGCACCCGAAGCCTGGGTGGCTACCTCGGGCCAGGCCAATTATTATTTTGGCGATATGTCCATTGCCTACGATGGTTTTCACTATGTTGGTTTAGCAGCTGGCTGCGTAAACAAACGGGGTGTTCGCAATTTTGTACGCACACAATTGTTATGTGGTTTGCGCAAGGGCAAACAATACATGCTTGAGTTTTATGTAAGCGCCACCAATAAAGTGCTGGATAGTATTGGCGTGTATTTTTCGCCCGAAGATTATTTGTACGAAAAAAGAAGCTTTCGCGATATACAACCTGCATTCTGGTATGTGCGCAGCGGCGCCGCTTTAACCCAGTCACCTGCTAAATGGCAAAAAGTGGTTACTGTTTATACGGCCACCGGTAATGAAGCTTATATGACCATCGGTATGTTTAAAAGGGCTGATTATACCGGCTCCATAAAACCCGATTTTCAGGATGAATATCTGTTTCTGCTCGATAAAGTTTCGTTAACGCCGGTTGATGTCAATGAAAGAATTTGTACCAATGCCGATCTTGAAAAACTACGTATCTATAAAGACGACGACCGGCACGACCGGCTTGAAAAAAGGATCGACAATTATTTAAAGAACCCGCCGGTTCCGCGGCCAAAATTGAACCTCACCCGTATACCCACAGTACAGCATGTTGACACACTTATTATACCGGATATTTATTTTGTAAGTGCCAGCTATGAGCTTTCAAAAAAAAGCAATGAATTGCTCGATAGCTTTGCCCGCAAACTAACCGGCTTGCTCGATTCGGTTGTGGTAACCGGCCATACAGATAGCGTTGGCAATTTGGAATACAACAAGGAATTATCGCAAAACCGTGCTGTTGCAGTAAAGCAATACCTGATGACCAAAGTGCCATCGCTGGGTGTAAGCTTTGTTGCAAGAGGATATGCTTATCTAATGCCTGTTGCCAGTAACAGATCCCAGTCGGGAAGAAAGAGGAACAGGCGGGTAGAGATCTTTGTTTATAGAAGGGATTAAGGAAATAGTTTTTTCTTTATCGATTGCATTATAAGAATGGCATGTTCCCTGCTATTCTCAATAAACCAAACATGGGTGTTCATACCACCGCATACAACGCCGGCCAGGTAAATATTGGGTAAATTGGTTTCCATGGTCTCGGGGTTATAGGTAGGTTGCAGCACTTCATCCTGCGACAACTGTACGCCCACCTGTTGTAAGAAATCACAATGCGGCTGGTAGCCCGTCATGGCAATTACATAATCATTTTCTATTGTTATTAATCCATTGGGCGTTTGAATATCCACTTCTTTTTCGCGAATAGCCACCAGCGAAGAATTTGTATACGCTGTAATGCTTCCTTCTTTAATGCGGTTCTCAATATCGGGCTTTACCCAATACTTTACCCGTTTGCCAATACCTTCATGGCGAATGACCATAGTTACCTCAGCTCCTTTACGCCAGGTTTCCAATGCTGCATCAACTGCCGAGTTATTGGCCCCCACTACCAGTACTTTTTGCATGGCATAAAAATGCGGGTCTTTATAGTAATGCACTACTTTGGACAGGTCTTCGCCGGGTATGTTCATCATTACCGGAATATCGTAAAAACCGGTAGCTATTACCACAAAGGTGGCGGTGTAGGTTTGTTTATTGCTAACCACCTGGTACTTGCTGTTGTGGGCTGCAATGGCGGTTACTTCTTCCTGTAAATGTATATTGAGTTTATGGCTGGTGGCCACCCGGCGGTAATATTCCAGGGCCTCGGGCCGGGTAGGTTTTATATTATTGCTTACAAAGGGAATGCCGCCAATCTCCAGTTTTTCTGAAGTAGAAAAAAAGGTCATGTTGATCGGATAATTATATAAGGAATTTGTAAGACAGCCTTTTTCGAGAATGCAATACTGTAAACCTGCTTTTTGAGCTTCCAGGGCACAGGCAAGGCCAATAGGTCCACCGCCAACGATTATGATGTCGAATTGATTGGTTGAGTTCATTTTTTCAAAGATAACCCTTAGTTATTTTAGTTCATTTGTTATTAGTTTTAACACCGTGTTTCATAGGTTTGAGTTACAGGTTTCAGGGTACAGGTTACATGGAATAAAAAATATATGCCGCAATCTCTACTCTGGAGAGGCCGTACCTCGCAAAGCGAGGCAAGCCCTGCAACTTTGTAACATGCAACCTGCAACAGGCCTCTTTTAATGTTACAAACATTCCCATTTGCATATTTGCTTATTTTCCCGTTACTTTCATTAAAATTTAATTCTTATGGAATTTTTAGCGTCCTATTGGTGGGTCATTGTTATAGTACTCATCTTGTTTGCCGGTTTAAAAACTATTAACCAGGGTTTCATAGGAGTTGTTACCCGGTTTGGGAAATACCAACGCGTTTTGAACCCTGGCCTGAATTTAATAGTACCTTTTCTGGACCAGATCAGCCGTAAGGTAAGTGTTCAGAACCGTTCGGTAGAAATGGAGTTCCAGGCGGTAACAGCCGATCAGGCCAATGTGTATTTTAAAAGCATGTTGTTGTATGCGGTTCAGAATGCAAATGAAGAAACTATTAAGAAGGTAGCGTTTAAGTTCCTGAGCGAGCGCGATCTTATGCAGGCGCTTACGCGAACCATTGAAGGCACCATTCGTTCATTTGTGGCCACCAAACGCCAGGCCGAGATCCTGGGGTTACGTAAAGAAATAGTAGAATATGTGAAAGAACAAATAGACCACCTGCTGGAAGAATGGGGGTATCACCTGCTCGATCTGCAGATAAATGATATTACGTTCGATAAACAAATTATGGACAGTATGAGCAAGGTGGTTGCCAGTAATAACCTGAAGGCCGCCGCGGAGAACGAAGGCCAGGCCCTGCTGATCACTAAAACAAAAGCAGCAGAAGCAGAAGGTAATTCTATTAAAATTGCGGCTGAGGCTGAACGTGTTGCTGCCCAATTGCGCGGTCAGGGTGTGGCGTTGTTCCGTGAAGAAGTTGCCCGTGGTATGAGTCAGGCTGCTGAGCAAATGAAACAGGCCAACCTCGATACAAACGTGATCCTGTTCAGTATGTGGACGGAAGCCATTAAGAACTTTGCCGAAGTAGGTAAGGGGAACGTCATTTTCCTTGATGGCAGCAGTGAAAGCATGCAGCGCAATATGCAGCAAATTATGGCCATGATGCAAATGAAAGGGGAGAACAACCAGAGCAGGAATTAACGTTTAGTTGGCTATACGATTTTGACTATCAGGTAATTCAATTAGCAAACTTTTAAGAAATATTAAATCGTTCGATTCGTTTTAGGCACACTATTGCCTACATTTACACCACTAAAACACTTGATGGATGAATTGGTTTTTTTTACAAGTTACCAATCCTGCTACCCCCGCCGCCGACTCAGTACATGCAGCCGCCACAACGGCTGCACAGGGCGAACAAACAATGAATGTGATGGACCTGCTTTCACATGGCGGTCCGCTCATGATACCCCTGGGATTGCTGTTCGTGCTGGCAGTATTCTTCTTTTTTGAAAGGCTTATTGCCATTAAAAAGGCAAGCCGTATTGACCCTAACTTCATGTATATAATACGTGATAACGTGATCAGCGGTAATTTAACTGCTGCCCGGTCAATGGCCAAGAATACACAAAACCCGGTAGCCCGTATTATTGATAAAGGCCTGCAACGGGTTGGTAAAAGAATAGAGGAAATAGAAAAGAGCATGGAGAATGTAGGTAAGATAGAGGTGTATAAAATGGAACGAAACCTGTCGGTATTGTCGCTGGTATATGGAATAGCGCCCATGTTTGGGTTTTTGGGTACCATCTTTGGTATGTTGCAGTTGTTCTATAATATCAATGCATCGGGCGAATTTACCCCGGCGCAAATTGCAGGTGGTATTTATACCAAAATGATCACTTCTGCCGCAGGTTTGATCATTGGCTTGCTGGCCTATGTAGGTTATAACTTCCTGAATGCGCAGATCGACAAGACTGTGAACCGTATGGAAGTGGCCACGGCCGAGTTCCTCGATATTTTACAGGAACCTACGAGATAATTAACCTGATATTTAAACATTCTACAAATGAATCTAAGAAGAAGAGGAAAAGGTCACCAGGAACTGCATGCAGGAGCGTTGAACGACATCCTGTTCATCCTGTTGTTCTTCTTTCTTATAGTTTCTACGCTGGCCAATCCGAATGTGATCAAATTATCGCAGCCAAAAGCCAAAAGCGACACCAAGGCCAAACAAACGGTGATTGTTAATATTAAACCCAGCGGTGAATATATCATCAATGGTAAACAGATCACTATTGAAGAAATGAAGGCGTTTATGGAGCCCTATGTGCAGAAAGATTCAACCCAGGCAACGATAGCCATCAATGCCGATAAAACGGTGCCGCTGGAGAATGTAGTGGCTGTTATGCGGGTTGCAAGAGATTTAGGCGCACGATCAACCTTGTTAGTAGATACGAAACTGAAGTAACAGCCCCACTCCCAATTGTTGGAGAACGTTATTATAGCCCACAGTAACTTACTGGTTGCTGTGGGTTTTTTATTTATCTTCCTTCCCTTAAAGCCCTTTCCAAATAATCCTGTATTTCATTAGCACATTAGCTAATTATCACATCAGCTAATTCTGCTTTCACCATCCTGTCCTTCCCCTGCAAATCCTTCTTTACTACTGCAACAAAACCATTCGATTCAAATAACGCCTTTGTTTGCTCGCCCAGATCTTCATGAATTTCAACAAAGATGCTGCCACCGGGGCGTAGCTTTTCTTTTGCAAACCGGGCAATGGCGTCATAAAATACCAGTGGATCTTCATTAGGTACAAACAAGGCCAGGTGCGGTTCATAAGCCAGCACGTTCTGCAACATGGTGCTTGAGTTATGGTGTGGTATATAGGGTGGGTTGCTTACTATTATATCAACTGTTGGCAGTGTAGGCCAGCTGGCTGTATGTAAAAAATCGGCCTGTAGAAATTGAACCGGCGTTTGCTGGGTGGCCGCGTTTTTCGCAGCTACTGCCAGCGCCTGTTCGCTCACATCGCAGGCGTATACTTCTGCCTGTGGGAGCTTCTTTTTAAGAGAGATTGGAATACAGCCGCTGCCTGTGCCTATGTCGAGAATGCTGAAGTAGGAGGTAGGAGGTAAGATGTAAGAAGAGTCCTCTTTTTTCTGACTTCCGACTTGTTCCAAAACCCATTCAACCAACTCTTCGGTCTCGGGCCTTGGAATAAGCACATTCTCATCGACATAAAGCGCCATTCCGTAAAACCAGGCTTCGTGCAAAACGTACTGTACGGGTTTGTGGTTCAGCAGTTCCTGCGTATATTGTTGTATTTGGGTTAACTGATGGGGCGGCAACGGCGACTGTTTATGCACAATACGGTCGATCTTTCGCATACCGGTAACATGTTCAATAACCCAGTCGGCAATATTGGCTGCCTCGCGGTTATCGTACAGGTTGTACAAAGATATGGTCAGTTGCTGTTGCGCCTCATGTAGGGTCATAGCGGCAAAGATGGCGGATTTTGGACTATATTTGCGGCTTTATTTCAGTTTCCGGTATTAGTTGCCAGGTTTTGATTTGAAGCTTTATGATTCTAATAATGTGTTGCAGGTTCCAGGTTCCAAGGTGCAGGGAAATACAGGATGCTGAAAATACTTTTGAACTCAGCAATAAAAGCCCTGTAACATGCACCCTGAAACATGTAACAGTTAAATAAATGGAAGGTTTTTATACATTCATCAAAGACTGTTGGCAATTGACCATTCACCATTGACTACTCACCAAACATACATGCAACGGTGTATTCAGCTGGCCGAATCGGCTGCGGGGTACGTAGCGCCCAATCCCATGGTGGGGGCGGTGCTGGTGCATGAAAACCGTATCATAGGCGAGGGGTATCATCAACAGTATGGCGGTCCGCATGCCGAAGTGCATTGTATAAATTCGGTAAAAGAGGCCGACCGGCACCTGATACCGCAATCAACCATTTATGTGTCACTGGAGCCCTGCGCTCATTTTGGCAAAACACCGCCCTGTGCCGATCTCATCATTGAAAAAAAGATCCCGCACGTGGTAATCGGTTGCCGCGACCCCTTTAAACAGGTTGATGGTAAAGGAGTTGAGAAATTGCAGGCGGCCGGTATTCAGGTAACCATGAATGTGCTGGAGCAGGAATGTAAAACCCTTAATAAGCGGTTTATTACTTTTCATACAGAACACCGTCCGTACATTGTTTTAAAATGGGCGCAAACGGCCAATGCCAAAATAGCCGGTGAGGCCGGTGGCGAACGGTTGCTTATCAGCAATGAGTTCACCAACCGGCTGGTACATAAATGGCGTGGCGAAGAAGCGGCCATTCTGGTGGGTACTAATACGGCATTATTCGATGATCCGTCATTGACGACCCGATTATGGAAAGGCGCCAACCCAATGAGGTTGGTGGTTGATATGAACCTGCGTTTGCCATCGTCCCTGCAGTTATTTAATAAACAGGTAAAAACCATTGTGTTCAACGGCCTGAAGCATGATGAGCAGGAAAATCTTTTGCATTACCAGGTTACGCAGGATGTAAAACTGGTGCACCAGATAGCAAATGCTTTATACCAGTTAAAGGTGCAAAGCGTGCTGGTTGAAGGCGGCGCGCAATTGCTGCAATCGTTCATTGATGAAGGCCTGTGGGATGAAACAAGAGTGATCACCAATAACGAACAGATTGTTGCAAACGGATTGCCCGCCCCACGTATGCAAAGCGGCCGTTTGTTAAAACAGGAATCGTTGTTTTCAGATACCCTCCAATATTTTGTGAACCCGCAAACCCTGGTACAGTGAGTAGTTTATTCTTTCTCATTGCCAGTATTATACTTACTGCCTGGCTTACTATTGCTTTTAAGATCGTTGGCCGGTTAGGTATCAATAACCTGCAGGCTATTGTATTTAACTATACGGTTTGTGTTATCACCGGCACCTTTGTAAACGGAAGTTTTCCGGTAAACAGTTCGCTGGTAAAAGAGCCCTGGTTGCCATGGGCGTTGGTAATGGGTTGTGGGTTTATTTCCCTCTTCAACCTGGCTGCCTATACCGTTCAAAAAATAGGTGTGGCGGCAGCAACGGTGGCGTATAAACTATCAATGGTTATTCCATTTGTATTTTCAATATACCTGTATAACGAAGATGCTACCATTTTGAAAATAGCCGGTGTGGCTGTTGCATTACTGGCGGTATGGCTAACAACAAGGCCTGCTGAAAAAAATAAGAATGAACATAAGGTGTCGTGGATGGTATGGGCTATGCCCTTGTTGCTGTTTGTAGGCAGCGGTTTGCTCGATGCTATGATAAAATATGTTGAACAGGCTTTTATAAACCCTGGTAACCAGGATGCGTACCTGATCACCGCTTTTTGTGTGGCTGCTACAGTAGGTTGGCTTATTCTGTTCTACCTGTTTAGTACGGGCAAACAAAAGCTTTCTGCAAAGGCGTTGGTGGCTGGCATATGCATAGGTGTACCAAACTATTTTTCTATCTGGTGCCTGCTGGGTGCTTTAAAAGGATATTCAGGCAACAGCTCGGCCATTATACCCATCAATAACATGGGTATTGTATTGTTTACCGCTTTAGTGGCCTGGTTAATTTTTAAAGAAAAGCTATCGGCTGTCAATTGGCTGGGTATTGCATTATCATTAGGTGCAATTGCATTGATAGCTTATGGTTGAAATACCCAACCCTTAATTAATTTGAATTATGAGCGACCCCGAATTTTTTTATACGATCGATAAAACCGTAACCGCAGAATATAAAGACCGTGGCAGTAAGTTTATTGCCTATACGTATCCCATTCAATCGGTTGATGATTTTAAGAAGAGCATGGAGGCTATCAAAAAAGAACACCCTAAAGCCACCCATCATTGTTTTGCCTATCGTATAGGGCTTGATAATAATACGTACCGGGTAAGCGACGATGGCGAACCATCGGGCACGGCCGGCAAACCTATACTGGGGCAAATAGATAGTAAAAAACTAACCAACGTTCTGGTGGTGGTAGTGCGTTATTTCGGTGGTACGCTGTTAGGCGTGCCGGGGCTTATCGAAGCATATAAATCAGCCGCCTCGATGGCACTGCAGGTAACGCCTATTATACAAAAACCAATACAGGTTAACTATAGAGTGCAGTTCGACTATACCCAAATGAATGAGATCATGATGCTGGTAAAGGCGCTCAATTGCACGGTGCTGGAAAAAGATATGAACCTCTTTTGTCACATAGTGATCGGAATTCCAAAGGGTAGGCTCGAAGAAGCGATCTATAAGTTTAAAGAGATCAGAAATGTAGAGATAACGAAAAGTAATTTGTAGTATCTTTCGCTATATAGGTCTGATAGCGTATGATACGGTTTATTACAATGATCCTGTCCCTCGTATTACTCGCGGCCTGTAAATCGGGTAATAGTCCGTGGGGTAAGAATAAGTCGAAAGATACATTATCGGTGCATTCCGTTCCTTATGAAAGGTTATTAGATAAGGCAATGGACAGCGCCGAGCAAATGTCGTTTTTCAAAGATTACTGCATCAGGCATCTCGATAGTCATAAACGTGAGAACCGCTTTAATACCACAGCCGTTTTTGACGGCGATACCACCAGGATACAATTTTACAAGGGAAACATTTGCACCGATAAAAAGCAACATGCTGTTGTTGGTTTCGAGAACAAGAACCTTTTCTTCTTTTTCATGAAAGAGAATAGCTGGAAGCTGCGCCAGGTTATGAATGGCTTTGGCGTTATTAAAGACAGCGCCGTTCAGTTCTGCGATATAAATTTTGATGGGTTTAAAGACCTCTCCATCATTTGGAATTATACAGCAGGCACCTGCAGCTGCACAATGCCCGGTTGCCGCGACATTTATCTTTACAATTACGAATCTGATAACTTCGACCATTTACCCCAAATAAGGTCATTCTTCGATTTCGGCATTTCCACTGAGGAAAAATCAGTTTACCTGGGCGAACATTGCACTGGCTTTTATGGAAAGTATATGTGGCAGAATGGCCAGTTGCAAATACAGGAAGAATATGCTTCTAACCAATGGAATGAAAAGGATTCAACGCGCTGGCGCCTTGAGCATTTTATTTATAACAATGGGGAACGCATGCCTGCTTATACCGTGCCAAATTTACCGCTGCCGGAGAAGTGGCAGAAGCAATTTGGGTGGAGTCAATAGTTATTGAGTTCATCAGGTAACTAATGAACTCAATAACTGAACAACTAATTGAACCTATCACTCACAACCAGTTCCTTACTTCCCGCAGTATATTTATAAAACCCTTCACCGGCTTTCACACCAAGGTATCCCGCAGTAACCATATTAGTCAACAACGGGCAGGGTGCATACTTGGGATTTCCGAATCCTTCGTGCAATACGTTCAGAATGGAGTGGCAGGTATCGAGCCCAATAAAATCGGCTAATTGTAATGGACCCATAGGATGGGCCATACCCAACTTCATGATGGTATCAATTTCATTTACACCGGCAATGCCTTCGTACAAACTGTAAATGGCTTCATTGATCATTGGCATAAGAATGCGGTTGGCAATAAAACCAGGATAATCGTTCACTACGCAAGGCACTTTACCCAGTTGTTTGCTTAATGCAACAATGGTATCGGTAACTGTTTGCGAAGTTGCATAACCGTTAATGATCTCAACCAGTTTCATTACTGGTACCGGGTTCATAAAGTGCATGCCTATTACCTGGCTGGCGCGTTTGGTAACTGCAGCAATACGGGTTATTGAAATGGAAGAGGTATTTGTAGCCAGCAATGCATTGGCGGGGGCCAGGCTATCAAGCTGTTTAAAGATATTTAATTTAAGTTCGATGTTTTCGGTGGCGGCTTCAACAACAAGTTCGGTACCATCAACACCTTTGGCCATATCGGTAAAAGTAGTGAGGTTGGCCAGGGCACTGCTCTTTTGTTCTTCTGTTGCGGTGCCTTTGGCTATCTGCCGGTCGAAGTTCTTTTGAATGGTTTGAATGGCTTTTTCAAGCTGGGCGGCATTTACATCAATGAGGTTAACTTTAAAACCGTTCTGAGCAAAAACATGTGCAATTCCATTACCCATGGTTCCCGCACCAATTACAGCAACGTTAAGCATAATGTGATAATTTGATAATGTGCTAATATGCTAATGATGAAAGCGGTTGCTAAGATAATGTACTTACTTGATAACTAACAAGTGTTTGTGTTGGCGAATGTAAAAAACGCCATAGAAGTTTTGCTGCAAATTCATGAGGTGTCGGAAGCAAGGTATGCTCGAATATAGGATACCTTGTCAACATGTTAACTTGTTAACCCGTCAACTAATTCTGGTTTTTAAAGTCGCCTCTTTTCCAGGCTTTAATAAATTCAGCCCATGCAGCGGGATTGAAGATGTTTTGAGGAGGGGCCTGTCCATTGGAATAATACCGCTGTGCATTATTACGCAGAAACATACCTGAGCTTTCGCTACCATCGCGGGGGAGGGTGCGGGCCAGTACTCTGCGTTTTGATTCGTCGGTATTCTTGCGGGCAATTTCTAAATCATCATCGGGGATAGCTACATTCACAAAATCACGCTCAAACTGTTCTTTGGTTGGTCGGGGCCGAATGATGGTTGCAGGCAGGTAAACCGTGTCGGTAACCATCAGTTGCAATAAACTATATTGATTTCCTTCGAGTTCGCGGGGAATATTGGCCAGTTTTGGTTTATAACCAACCGAGGTAAATTCAACGATATCACCTTTCATCACAACAATACTAAAAACGCCCTGTTCGTTGGTTATGGTACCACGGTTCTGACCCTTTATCATTACAGTCACTGAGGGGATGGCCTTCAGGCTGTCGGCAGTCATTACAACACCGTATAACTGCACTACGGAGTCTTTCAGTTTCTCAAACTGAGCATTAGAAGCAAAGGGGATGGCAATCGCCAGTATGATCAGAAAAAGTAAACGTCTTTTCATGCCCGTCAAATATATACATAATGCCCAAAATACTTAAACAAAATACACCCCCCAATAGTTAATTTTGTGGCAAATAAATCTTTTTAACAAAACTATTAGATGAATGACCCCTGAGAAAGTTTTAGATGCATTGAGGAACGTTCAGGAACCTGACTTGGGAAAGGATATTGTTACATTGAATATGGTAAAAGACATTGAGATCAATGGAAATGCGGTGTCTTTCACATTGGTGCTTACCACACCGGCCTGCCCCATGAAAGATATGATGGGAAGGGCCAGCGAAAATGCGATCAAATCACTGGTTAATAAAGAGGCAGTTGTAAAGGTGAATTTTACTTCCAACACCAGTACCAACCGTACTGATCCCGGATCTGTGCTGCCAAAAGTGAAAAATATTATTGCTGTAATTAGCGGTAAGGGTGGCGTGGGAAAAAGCACCGTATCGGCCAATCTGGCACTGGCTTTGGCCCAAAGTGGTGCAAAAGTGGGCCTTATGGATGCAGATATTTATGGTCCCAGCGTACCTATCATGTTTGGGGTGCGGGGCGAAAGACCCATGATGAAAAGCATGGGGGAGGGCCAAAAAGGAATGATTGTGCCACTGGAGCGGTTTGGAATAAAACTGATGAGCATCGGGCTGTTGGTTGATGAAAAAAGTGCGGTTATCTGGCGTGGGCCAATGGCCAGCAGCGCCATTCGCCAGTTTGTGACCGATGTGTTGTGGGAAGAGCTTGATTACCTGGTAATAGATATGCCGCCCGGTACCGGCGATATTCATTTAACCCTGGTGCAAACCGTACCCGTTACCGGAGCGGTAATTGTTACCACACCGCAGGATGTGGCCCTGGCCGATGCTAAAAAAGCCATCGGTATGTTTAGCCAGGCCCAGATCAAAGTTCCGGTGATAGGGCTTGTTGAGAATATGAGTTATTTTGTTCCCGCCGAACTACCTGATAATAAGTATTATATCTTTGGCAAAGAAGGAGGCAAACGCCTGGCCGAAGAGTATGATCTTCCCTTCCTGGGTCAAATACCCCTGGTACAAAGCATCCGCGAGGGTGGCGATATAGGGATACCAATTATGATGAGTGACGATATGATCACCCGTCAGGCTTTTGAAGAATTTGCAGCCAATGCCACACGTAGTATTGCCATGCGCAATGCCAATATGAATGCGGCAAAGGTTGCTGAAGTAATAGATTAGTTTCCGGTTACCAGTTGCCGGTTACCAGGGCCCGGAAACGGGTAAACTGGTAACCGGTAACCAAAATATACACACCAGCCATTAGTCAACATTAATAAGATTGCTCCTCCAATATCCCTGAAATCATAACTGTAAAAAACTAATATGATCAAATTTAGGGAAGTAACAGAGCTACTATTACTTGTGGCGTTAATTTTCGCATGTCATGCATCAAAAAAAGTCTCCAACCAGGTGTTACCTGCATTTGATATAGAAGGCCATCGCGGCTGCAGGGGGTTAATGCCCGAAAATACCATTCCGGCCATGATGAAGGCGCTGGAGCTGGGTGTTACCACACTTGAAATGGATGCAGTGATCACCAAAGACAAACAGGTGATACTTTCACACGAACCATTTTTCAACCACGATATTACTACCGGCCCCGATGGTAAATATGTAACTGAACAGGATGAACGCAACCTGAACATTTACAAAATGACCTATGCGCAAACGCAAACCTATGATGTGGGCTTAAAACCGCATCCGCGTTTTCCTAACCAAAAGCGGTTGAAAGCAACCAAACCATTACTGAAGGAAGTAATTGAGAATGTAGAAGCATATCATAAACTGAACGGCGGACGAACTGTGTTCTATAATATTGAAACAAAAACACAGCCAATAACGGATGGTATCTATCACCCTTCACCCAGCGAATTTATAAATACGCTTATGAATGTTATCAACGGCGCCAATATCAGTGACCGGGTAATTATTCAGTCGTTCGATTTTCGTACGCTGCAGATCCTGCATAAGCGATACCCGGCTGTTAAAACGGCTGCACTGATTGAAGATTTTGATAAACGTTCGTTCGAAGAGCAGATGAAAGCGTTAAGCTTTAAGCCAACCATCTATAGCCCTCATTACAGCCTGGTAAATAAAGAACTTATCAATAAATGCCATGATCAGCAGATAAAAGTAATTCCCTGGACGGTGAATGATAAAGCGAAGATCGATGAGTTAAAAGCTTTGGGAGTTGATGGAATAATTACCGATTATCCGGATCTGTTGAAATGAGAAAATGAAAAAGGGAAATACAAAATATCGAATTACGAATTTTGGATTTTGAATGTCGAAGTGAAGAAACTTAGAACTTAAAACCAAGAACATGCATTTATCTCTGGAAGGAAAGAACGCCGTCATTTGCGGAAGCTCGCAGGGAATTGGGTTGGCCATTGCAGAAGAGCTGGCATTGTTAGGCGCCAACTGTACATTGCTCGCCCGCAATGAAGAGTCGTTACATACGGCGGTAAAGACCCTGGATGTTTCTCTGCGGCAACAGCACAGTTACCTGGTGGCTAATTTTAGTAAGCCCGAACAGGTAAAGTATGTTATTGAGCAGCATGTACAGCAACATCCGGTGCATATTCTTGTAAACAATACCGGCGGGCCGCCGCCGGGGTCGGTACTCGATGCCACTGAAGAGGCATTTTTACAGGCATTCAACCAGCACCTGATCGTAAACCAGCTGCTGGCGCAAGCTGTTATTCCTTCCATGAAACAGGCGGGGTATGGCCGCATTATCAATGTGATCTCTACCTCAATACGAATTCCCATAACCAATTTGGCGGTATCGGGTACAGTACGCGGTGCCGTAGCCATATGGTCTAAGATCCTGGCCAATGAAGTAGGGCAGTTCAATATAACCGTTAATAATATTTTGCCGGGGTTAACTAAAACACAACGGCTCGATAGCCTTATACAGAATAACGCACAAAAACGAAGTGTTTCAACCGACGTAATAGAACAGGAAATGAAGCAGGAAATACCCATGAAGCGGTTTGGTGAAGCGGCCGAACTGGCTGCCGTAGCCGCCTTTCTGGCCTCACCCGCAGCTTCATATGTGAATGGTGTAAGTATACCTGTTGATGGTGGAAAGACGGGAAGTTTGTAAGTTTACCGCCGATTAACAAAAACTACATGCAATTTCAAAACACGCAGGCATTTGCTCAAATGCTTGATCAACAGGATGAACTACGCTCATTCCGCAATGAGTTCATTATGCCCGTTATCGATGGAAAACAACAGATCTATTTCCTGGGCAACTCATGCGGTTTACAACCTAAACGAACCTCCGCTTACCTGCAACAGGTATTGAACAAATGGGCCAACTATGGCGTGGAAGGTTTTTTTATGGGCGAACAACCCTGGTTACAATACCACGATCAGCTGATAACACCGCTTTCAACCATTGTAGGGGCATTGCCACACGAAGTGGTGGCTATGAACCAGCTTACAGTGAATTTGCATTTGCTGCTGGTGAGCTTTTACCAGCCAACTCAAAAACGCAATAAGATCATTTGCGAGGCCAAAGCCTTCCCCAGCGATCAGTATATGCTTGAAACACATGTACGCTATTGCGGTTTCAATCCAAATGAGGTGATCATTGAAGTGGCGCCGCGGGCTGGTGAGCCTACTATACGTGAGGAAGATATTTTACAGGCAATAGAACAACATAATAACGAGCTGGCGCTGGTGTTGTGGGGTGGTTTGAATTACTATACCGGTCAGGTGTTTGATATGGCTGCCATTACAAAAGCTGCACAGGCTGTAGGGGCAAAAGTAGGTTTCGATCTGGCGCATGCTGCCGGTAACATTCCCTTGCAATTACACAACTGGAATGTAGATTTTGCTGCCTGGTGCAGTTATAAATACATGAACTCGGGGCCCGGCGGTATTGGCGGCGCTTATATACATGAGCGTTATCACAATGATGAAAGCTTACCCCGTTTTGCCGGTTGGTGGGGATATGATAAAGCCACCCGTTTTTTAATGCAGAAAGGGTTTAACCCAACGCGCTCGGCAGAAGGCTGGCAGTTAAGCACGCCATCACCGCTATTATATGCCGCGCACCGGGCCGCGCTCGAAATATTTATGGAAGCCGGTTTCGACAGGCTGCAAAAGAAAAGAAAACTATTGAATAACTGGCTATGGTTCCTCCTCGATGAATTGAACGGCCGGCAAACTGAACCTGTTATTGAATTTATAACACCCCGCGGGGAAGAGGAAAAAGGCAGCCAGGTTTCTATGTTAATGTTACAACAGGGTAGGCAGGTGTTTGACGAACTGGCCCGGGCCGGTGTTATTGTCGACTGGCGCGAACCCAATGTAATTAGGCTGGCACCGGTACCATTATACAATACTTTTGAGGAAGTATGGCAATTCACTAATATCTTGCGACAAATTTTACAACTCCAACACGCATGACACGGCAGCAACTGGTTGAACAAATACGCAGCAAACAAAACTACCTCATTGTAGGGCTCGATACCGATATTACAAAGATCCCCAGGCATTTGTTATCAACGGCCGACCCGGTCTTTGAATTCAATAAACAGATCATCGATGCCACAAAGGACCATTGCGTGGGATATAAGATCAATACGGCGTTTTATGAAGCGCTGGGCATACCCGGCTGGGAGGCTATGGAGAAAACGGCTGCTTACATTCCCTCAACCCACTTTAAAATTGCCGATGCAAAACGTGGCGATATAGGTAATACCTCATCGCAATATGCAAAAGCATTTTTTGAGACCCTGCAGTTTGATGCTATAACCGTGGCGCCCTATATGGGGGCCGACAGCGTGTTGCCGTTCCTAGAGTACAAAGACAAATGGACCATTGTATTAGGATTGACCTCTAATTCGGGCGCCCGTGATTTTGAACTGCAAAAAGCAGGGGATGAGCTGTTGTATGAAAAAGTACTACGTACCGCTGCCCAATGGGGAACCGCCGATCAGTTGATGTTTGTTGTAGGCGCCACACAGGCATCGGAGTTTACAAATATTCGTGCTATAACGCCCAACCATTTTTACCTGGTACCGGGGGTAGGGGCGCAGGGCGGTAGTTTAAAAGATATTTCCGAAAAGGCAATGAATAAAGAAGTGGGGTTACTGGTTAACGCCAGCCGCGCCGTTATTTATGCTTCGGGTGGTGAAGACTTTGCTGTTAAAGCAAAGCAGGTTGCACTGGAATACCAACAGGAAATGGCTGGCTATTTATAACCTTCATCCTTACAATTTTTCCGCTAAATAAAAACTTCATAAGAGATTTAATTTCACACACTTCGACTTGCGAAATGTGAATTATTTTTTCATCATCAGATAGGGGTGCACACAATTGCAGGCCCTAAAAAGCGTTCTTAAGTACTTAAAGACGTAAAGATACCAAAAGCCTTTTTCGTAACTGATATAGGTGAAATGAGTTGAAGTGCGAAGAAGTACTAAGTGCTCTTTCGTATTACTACCAGGTTCCAGCGAAAATGCAATAAGTATTTAAACGTCGAAACCCTAAAGTATTCACGTAACCGTAGACCCTTGTTAGAATGTATCATTCTTACATGGGATATGTTGTTGCATTATGGGTACCATTAACCAACGAACGTTACCTTACTGGTAATTGGTTTTAAGTTTTGCAACGTATTAATATTTTAAGAGGTCCGATATCCTATTGAAATTTAAAATCCAATCATCGGCTATGCGAAAAATTTTACGCGGGCACTTATTTAATAAGAATATCCTGTTTACCCTTTGCCTGGGATTATGTTTCCTGGGCGAGGCTCATGCACAGGTGTCCGGTACATTTACAATTAATTCTACCTTACCTGCTTCCGGATCTAATTTCCAAACTTTTTCAGCTGCAGTTGCCTTTGTGTCTTCAGGAGGCATAAACGGACCTGTAACCTTTAATGTTACAGGAGGCAGTACCTATAACGAACAGGTGATAATTAATGCCATTTCAGGTACTTCAGCTACCAATACCATAACTTTCAATTGTAATGGTGTAACGCTGAGTTTTCTGTCAACTGATTATAACCAGCGGGCAGGCGTTAAATTGAACGGCGCCGATTATATAACATTCGATAATCTTAATATTACTCCAGAGGCTGATGACTTCGGAGAATATGGGTATGGCTTTCATTTAATAAATGATGCTGACCATAATACCATCAAAAATTGCCACATCACCAATGTTGTAGACTGGAGCAATACCGATAATCATGAAGGTATTGTGATCAATGGTAACGATGGCGCTTCCTGGGATTTTGGTGAAAGCTTTTGCGACGATAACCTGATCCAAAACAATACCATCACCGGAGGAACAGTTGGCATTACCCTTAATTCATTACCCTCATCCTGGCTATCTGCTCCTGGAAATTTTATGTCGGGTAATAAAATTGTAGGCAATACCTTTTCAAATTTTATTTATTATGCCATCCAAATGTATTACACATCCGGTACAGTGATCGATGGCAATGATATTACCGGCGGGCCCGATGCTACAAGTACTTTGTACGGTATGTGGTTTGATACCTATAATTATGGTTTTTCCATTGTGAAAAATAAAATTCACGGGTTTCATCTCACTGCCGGCAGCGACGTATACGGTATATGGGTAGGTTCAATGAGTGCTCCGGGGCAAACATGCCTGATTGCCAATAATCTTATGTACGATTTTAGGACCAATGGTAAAATATTTGGCATCTATGCCGGCAAAAACTCTTCACTCCCATATGCCACTTCTTACCTTAATGTTTACAATAACACCATATCGATAGACGATCAGGTTACTTTGGGTTCTGAGGCTTATGGAATGAATTTTGAACAAACTACCTATGTGCAGGTGATGAATAATGTTATAACTGTTACCAGAAGAAGCTTTGACTTTAACTATGGTCTCAGATTCGCATTTACACCTAACAACTTTGCCAGTCAGCGAAATGTGATATATGTGCCTGATGGTCCGGCAGGTATTGATGCCGTAGGGAGAGTGATCAGTAATGATTATGTTACCATGGCTTCATGGAAGGCGGGAACCGGATATGATTATTACTCAACCGATGTTAATCCCGGCTACACCAGCCTTGCAACTTTCAATTTCAGGCCAACAACACAGTCCATCGATAATATGGCGGCTAACCTGAACGTGCTAACTGATATAGACGGTGTAGCCCGTAATACTGCAAACCCCGATGCAGGTTGTTATGAATTTATTTCAACAGCCTGTGCGTCATCCATTACAGGCGGTACAATTAATGTGCTACCCGATTCAGTTTTATGTTCCGGGCCTCAAATATCCCTGGGCCTCATAGGTAATTCGGCCGGGGGTGGGCAAACGTATACCTGGCAATCGAGCACTTCGCCAACAAGTGGCTTTACTGATATGGCCAGCCCGTTGGGTTTTCCATATTTAGAAACAACACCAACCAGTACCCGCTATTACCGTGTTGCGCTTACCTGTGGTGGAAACACTGCTTATTCAAAGATCCAACGCATAGTGGTTAACACTACGCTTAACGCAGGAACGTATACGATCAATTCCACACAACCCACAGGTGGGGTTAATTTCCAATCTTTTTCCGATGTTGCGAAGGCATTACAGTGCGGTTTCAATGGTTCGCTTGTGTTTAATGTTGCCAGCGGCAGCGGCCCTTATAATGAGCAGTTTTTACTCACAGATATACCATCTTCAGCTACAAACACCGTCACGTTTAATTGTAATGGTGCCACTATTACTTATGCGCCAACAGCTATAGAAAACAGTGCCGTGGTAAAATTGAAAAATTCTGACTATATCACAATTGATAGCCTGAACGTTGAGGTACAGGGAAGTTCTACGTATGGAGTTGGTATCCAGTTATTGGAAGATGCCGACAATAATACTATAAAACGCTGTAAAATAAATCTGAGTACAACTACTACCGAACCCTTCTATGCTGGTATTTCAATAACGTCGAAAGACGACGACCCAAAAGATGCCTCTTATCCGACTTATTGCGATAACAATCTTTTTGCCAATAACACGATCACTGGTGGTACATACGGCATTGCACTTGCTTCCGTGTCAGTTACAGTGAACTCATCATTCTGTGTAGGCAATATTGTAAGAAATAATAAAATATTGGATAACTACCTGTGCGGTATCTATATGCAGGGCCTTGGTAACACGCTCATCGATAGCAATGAGATCAGTCAGCCTACCCGTACTGTGCTCCCCCTGGAATATAGGGGTATGTATTTGTTTGAATATAATTATGGTGTTACAATAACAAGGAACAGGATCCATCACCTGGGCGATAAAGTACCATCAACTATTACCGAATATCTGGGTATAAAATGCGAAAATGTCAATTTAGCCCATATAGCTAATGAGCCTGTTGTTATCTCCAATAACCTGGTGTATACTTTCAGGGGAAGAGGACAACAATATGGATTCAATAACGTATCCTCCAGATACATCCTGTATTACCATAATACCATTTCACTCGATGACAGTACTTCTGTTAATCCGGGTGTTGTAAGATGCTTTGGTTCATTTGGCGCCATTGCCGATAAGGTGGAAGTAAAAGACAATATTTTCTTTATTCGCCGTGCTGGAACAAACGATAAGTTTGGCATATATATCGATCTTGCTGATAATAGCCTGGTAGCTAATAATAATAACTATTTTATTTCATCTACCGGAAGTAACGTATACATGGGTTTTTTAAATAAGGTCAACTACGCTACACTGGCCAATTGGCAGGCAGCTACCGGTAAAGATGCTGCTTCCGTTTCCATACATCCGGTATTTGAGGATATGGCTAAAGGTGATTACACGCCTACAAAGATCCTGTTGGAAAACAGGGGCGCAAATGTGGGTATTGCCAACGACTTCCTGAATAATAGCAGAAATTCCACAACCCCCGATATAGGCGCCATCGAATATACTATTTGCCGCCAGCTTGCCAATCCTGCACTTACCCTGGCAGAAGCAAGCGTAAATACGATCAAGTACAGCTGGACATCCGTTAAAGGTACCAGCGGATACCGTGTATCACGTGATGGTATCAACTGGTCGATCCCTTCCTCCGGCGATTTTGGTACCACCCATACCATTGTTGGTTTGAACCCAACAGATTCTGTTAAACTGATAGTAAAGGCATTGGGGTCACGAGCCGATTGCCCTGAGTATGTATCGCAATGGGTAGGAGCCCAGGCGCAATCTGACAAGGTGTTTATCCCCAATATGTTTTCGCCCAATAACAACCAGGTAGATGACTATTTCAAAGTATACAGCACTGTAATGAAAACAATGCACCTGATGGTGTTCAACCAATGGGGTGTAAAAGTTTTTGAAACAAACGATCCGCAAGGTCAGTGGGATGGAACCTATAAAGGCAAACCCCAACCCATTGGAGTGTATGTATACGTGGTAACAGGCGCATTGTTCGATGGTACCAAAGTAAATCAAAAAGGAACGTTCAATTTAATCCGGTAATCAATAACCCTTTAAAAACAGATTGTGATGCGATATCTTATAAAAACCGGCTTGTTGTTGTTGATGCTGGCATCGGCAATTGCAGGTAAATCACAAACAGATCCTCACTTTTCGCAATACTATGCTTACCCGGTATGGCTTAACCCGGCATTAACGGGAGCCATTGATGGAAACTACCGTGTTACAGCTATGTATCGTAGCCAGTGGGGCGGCATTAGTAATGCTTTTGCCACACCCGGTGTATCGGCAGATTTTGTAACAAATAAGAATGTAAGTTTTGGTGTGAATGTAATGAACCAGCGGGCCGGCACCATTGGTTACAGCTCTTTAACGGGCTATGGTACCATGTCATATAACGGTGTACGGTTTGGTTATCACCAAATTTCAATGGGTATGGCGTTGGGTGTGCTCAATCGCCGGTTCGACCCCTCTAAATTTACTGCGGGTAGCCAGTGGAGCTCAACTATGGGACCACCACTTCCAGGAGTTACAACCGGTGAAAATTTCACCAAAACATCGGCCATGACTTTTGATGCCGGTATTGGCGCTGTATATTTTGATGGCACGCCAGGTAAAAAAGCTAACTTCTTTGGTGGTATTTCGGCATACCATTTAACACAACCGCAGGATCCCTTTTTTGCCGGTGAAGAAAATGAAAAAATGCCCATGCGGTTAACAGCCCATGCCGGTATAAAATATAGCCTGAACGAAGATGTAAGCATAACCCCCAACGTATTGTATATGCGCCAGGGTAATGTTGATGAAAAAATGCTGGGCGCTTATGCCCAAATGAAGGTGAACGAAACAACCGACTTCTTACTGGGTGCTAACTACCGCCTGAACGACGCTGTTTCACCTTATGCAGGTGTTTATTATAAGAACTATATGATCAGTGTGAGCTACGATGTGAACATGAGCGACCTGGGTAAAGTTGCAGGCAATGCCAATAACTTCGAGATCTCCCTCACGCTCATAGGACGCAAATCGGTTAAGCAGGATGCGGTGCCATTTGTTTGTCCGAGGTTGTAAGATTCACAATTAAAGTTGATGGATTTCATTAGCACATTATCTCATTAGCAAATTAGCACATTATGTTTAAGCATATATTAATGATCGCCGGTTTAGGAATGGCTGCTGCCGCTGCAAATGCGCAGGCAACCAATTTTAAACGGGTGGCTGAGCAGTTCTATGCCAAAGGCGATTATTATTCAGCAGCGCACTATTACGAAAAGTACTTAAGTGGTAAAACACCGTCCCATGCAGGCTATAACGCCTATGTAGTACAAAAACAGGGCGCAGCTCTCATCAATACCAACGACCTGGGGGGCCTTAACAGTACCATGTTATATCAAATGGGCGACTGTTATTTCAACCTCAACGATTATATACATGCCGAACAGTGGTATAAAATATTGCTGAAAAAAGATTCGAGCACGTTCCCGCTTGCCCGCTACTACTATGGCATTTGTTTGCGCGCCAATGGTAACTATCCCATTGCGCAACAGGAGCTCAGTAAATTTATGCAGGAAAACAATGTTGGCGACCAGTACTCCAAAACGGCCCAGCAGGAGATCGATAACTGTGTATTTATTCAGCAACAACTGGCGAACGGTCCCACTGGCATAAAGATCGAAAGGCTTAATAGCAATATCAATAAGGAAGGCGCCAATTATGCCGCCAGCTGGATCAACAGCAATACCCTGGCATTTACCTCAACCCGGGCCGAAGGGTTTAATAATGCCCTGTACAGCGCTTCTTATAACGAGGGTGGGTTTGGCAAAGTAGAAAAGATAAACGTGGCTGCGCCCCGCAATACCCACCTGGGTACCCCGGCCTTTACACCCGATGGCTCAAAAATGTTCTTCACCAGCTGGATGGTGAAAAATGGCCGCAAACTGTCGGCTATTTACATGAGCGAACGCAATGGCGACAAATGGAGCGAGCCGGTGGTCATTGACGGCAAACTAAGCGAACAATCATTCAATTCACGCCAGCCCCAGGTAACGCCCGATGGAAAATACCTGCTATTTTCCAGTGACCGTTCAGACGGGATAGGCGGTTTTGATATCTGGTATGCTCCGCTCGACGGCAGCGGAAAGCCTGGTCAAATAACCAATATGGGTCCGGCTGTAAATACCACAGGCGATGAAGAAGCCCCATTTTATCATGGCGGCAGCCAATCACTTGTTTTTGCCTCTAATGGCCGAACAGGTATGGGCGGTTTCGACCTGTATTCTTCTGCCGGCAATTTTAGCGGTTCATGGACGGTAGCGCTTAACCTGGGTTACCCGGTAAACTCTGAAAAAGACGATATCTACTTCGTAGGGCGGGGGAAAGGCCTGCTCGAAGATGCCCTTATAAGCAGCGACCGTTTCTCTTTGTGTTGCCTTGAACTGTTTTCGGTTACCAAAAACTATCACCAGGTATTTACCGGGGTGGTGCTCGATTGTGAAAGCAAACAACCAATTGAGGGTGCTATTGTAACCGCCAAAGACCCACGTGGTAATGAGGTGGCCACCATTAAAACCCAGGCCGGCGGTAGATATACCATTCAAACCGATGCCGGCATAGCCCTGCAGATCAGCGGCCGCCAGGACGATTATCAGAATGGCCTGCTAACGGCTTACCCGTCGAAAGGTGATACCGTGTATGCCCAGGAGTTATGTTTGACAAAAAAGCCCGATCCGTTTAAAAATAAGACTGAAGTTACCTACCAGATCGTGTTTGAGTTAAAGACCGAGATCGCGAAGGAGTCTTATCCTTATCTTGATCTGATATCTGCCTATCTGAAAGCGAACCCCACCGTGGTGCTGGAAATAGATGTGCATACAGACGGTTTGGGCTCGGTTAAATCGAATGAGTTCCTGTCAAAAGGCCGGGCCAATGCCTGTGCTGAGTACCTGATAAATGCCGGCGTATCGCCCAGACAGCTCTCGCCAAAAGGATTTGGTGAGTGTTGCCCAATTGAGAAAGAGACCACACCAGATGGCAAGGATATTCCTGAAGCCCGTGAGAAGAACAGACGTGTGGTGTTCAAGATGATCAATGATGGAAGCCCTGTTAACAATGGTAACCCGATCATAAACGGTACCCAAACCACCAACTAAAATAGACAAACGTAAATCGGTGATCGGCTACACACACAGTTTCACCGATGAACAGGCAGAAGAACAGGTGGGTATACCCCCAGATATTACTGCCCTATTTTGAATTTTGACTGGCAGAAAAGTACTAAAATTAAAAGCCCCCGGATTTCGGCATAGCCGAATCATCCGGGGGCCTTATTTTTACGCCTGAAATCCCGGTTTTTCCCGTTAAATTTATTACGGCCATTTTGTGTAAGAACGGGTTGGTTGCCCAAAAGCAGCCGGCCGGGAAGGAAACCGTTGTTATCGGATAACCATGCATCGAGGTTATTCATTAAATCCGTACAGATTAAAAATCCTTAAATTGCATTAAGACCCAGCCTTTAAGAGAATTTTAACGTATAGGTTTAGTGATCATCTACATAATCAAAATTTACAATTTATGAAACAAATCTTCTCGGTCCTTTCTGTTACGTGTGTAGCGTTTTTCACTCTTTTTCTTTCTACGACCAATGTAAGCTGTAAAAAAGGTGACGATGGTGCAAAAGGCGATACCGGAACTGCTAATGTTATGTTCTCCGGTTGGCAGGATGTTCTATTTAACCCTGTGAAAAACACTGCTGGTGATACAATTGCATTTACGGCAGAAGTTGCAGCTTCGAAAATAAATAAGGCTATCTTGGATTCAGGTACTGTCAAAGTATACCTCAATGTAGGCTCTCCAACTACGCCTTCTGTTTTCGCTTTACCAATTACAGACTATTATGCGCTTGCAGGTGTTGAAAACATAAACCTTTATTTTTCTATAGGAAAAATTAACCTGTATGCAACTGGTGATGCCAGCTCTTTCACCGACGCTGGCGTTAAATATTGGCAATACCGTTATGTAATTATTCCTGGCGGAGTAAGAGTACCAAATGGTAGATCCGCTTTAAACTGGAATGATTATAATGCTGTTAAGCAATTCTACAATATTCCAGACTAAGCGTAACATGCGTAACAGAAAGAGTGATCAGTAAACTGGTCCCTAAGAAACCATTCTTTACCGGGAAAACCGGTTGAAAAGATTTACCGTATTTATTTCCTATAAGAGGACTTATTAATAACCCGTCGGGTCTATGCATACCAATGCATCGGCCCGGCTGGTTATAGTTACATGAGCATTTGTAACAGGAACCGCAGAACACGTTAACCTATTACTTCAGTAATCAAAATCTAATTGCTATGCGTTTTAAACAAAACGCTTCTGAGGCAAAAGCTGTTCAATCAACCTGCAAAAGACTGTTGTTGTTGTTATTTGTAGCAGGTTGTTTGCCCATCACTACCTACGCTTTTAATTCTCCATTTCATATAAAGGATACCAGATTTTTCCAGGACACCTCACTTGTGAGAGGTAAGGTAAGTGGTTCAGAAGAAGGCAGCATATTGCCCCAGGTGTCGGTACAGAACCTGGTGAGTGGCAGAGGTACCTTTACCAATACTTCGGGTGAATTTGCTATTTCAGCCAAAAGAGGCGATAGTCTCCGCTTTTCCTACACGGGCAAAGCACCCCAAACCATCATTTACCGGGGCGAAAGGTTTTTAGATGTACATCTGTCTGAAGGTGGCAAAGCCCTGTCGGAGGTGATCGTTACCGGTTTCCAAACCATCGAAAAAAAGAAATTTGCCGGTGCGGCAGCCACTGTTAAAATGGATGACGCCAAGCTGAACGGCCAAACTGATGTTAGCCGCATGCTTGAAGGCCGCGCTGCCGGGGTATCGGTACAAAACGTATCGGGCACCTTTGGTACAGCCCCTAAAGTGCGGGTGCGCGGCGCTACTTCTATTAACGGTGATAACAAACCTTTATGGGTGGTAGACGGTGTGGTGCTTGAAGATATCGTAAACATTTCGAATGATCAGCTATCGAGCGGCGACCCCACAACTTTGTTGGGTTCTGCTGTGGCCGGTTTAAATGCCAACGATATTGAAAGCTTCGATATCCTGAAAGATGCATCTGCCGCCGCGCTGTATGGCGCCAGGGCTATGAACGGCGTAGTAGTTATCACTACCAAAAAAGGCCGGGCCGGAAAACCCAATGTGAATTATATCGGCAACTTCAGTACCTATCTGAAGCCAAATTATAGAGACTTTAATATCATGAACTCGGCCCAGCAAATGTCGGTGCTGGCTGAACTGGAGCGAAAAGGAAGCCTCAACCCAAACATCCTCGACCGTGCTGATAACGGCGTGTATGGCAAAATGTATGAGTTGCTTAACCAACAAAACCCCGACGGTTCCTTTGTACTGAGAAATCTTACCGAGGACAAAAAGAACTGGCTGATCAGGTATGGCAAGGCCAATACCGATTGGTTCGACCTGCTTTTCCGTAATAACTTCCTGCAGGAACATTCATTAAGTATTTCAGCTGGTACCGATCGTTCCCAATCGTATTTCTCTACCAGCTACTTTGGCGATAACGGCTGGACCGTTGCCGATAAAGTAAGCCGTTATACCCTCAACTTCCGAAATAACTATAAGTTCAACGATAAGCTGAGTGCCGACTTTACTACTGTAGGTTCAGTACGTCAGCAAAAAGCGCCCGGCGCCCTGTCGCGCAACAGCAACCCGGTTGATGGAAGCTATGATCGCGATTTCGACATCAACCCATTCAGCTATGCCCTTAATTCAAGCCGCACTTTAACGGCTTTTGATGAAAAAGGCAACCGCGAATATTTCCGTCGCAACTTTGCTCCGTTCAACATTCTTACCGAACTGGAGAACAATTACATGGATCTGAAAGTGATTGACCTTCGTTTACAGGGTAGCCTTAACTACAAGATCACGCCCGACCTGCGGTATGAATTTGTAGGCGCCCTGCGTTTTGTGAAATCGAGCCGCGAGCATCAGATCACCGAACAATCGAACATGGCCAACGCTTACCGTTCTGCAGCAACGTCGACCATTAGAAAGAATAACAAGTTCCTGTATACCGATCCTGAAAATCCCGATGCAGAACCTGTTGTAGTGTTGCCGTATGGTGGTTTTTATAACCGCACAGAAGATGAACTGATGAGCTACGATTTCAGAAATACCCTTAACTATACTAAAACAATCAACGATCTTCACACCATCAGTGTGTTGGGTGGTATGCAGGTAAAATATGCCGATCGCCAGAATTTCTCCAAT
This sequence comes from Niastella sp. OAS944, assembly GCA_024809215.1. Classification (GTDB taxonomy): domain Bacteria; phylum Bacteroidota; class Bacteroidia; order Chitinophagales; family Chitinophagaceae; genus Niastella. The sequence goes on from JANUBW010000008.1 coordinate 281,348, forward strand.
ACCGGTTACGGATACCAGTATGAAAATGGTGGTACGCCTTTTATCGATTACCGCATTTTAAAGCAAACCATCGAGCTTAATTTCCCGTACTATGGCATGGCAAAAGATTATGATCGTTTTGTTGCCTTTTACGGGTCAGGTACATACACCTATAATTCAAGATATAACTTAACGGCTACTGCCCGCTACGATGGTTCAAACAGACTGGGTAAGTCAAACAACGCCCGCTGGTTGCCCACCTGGAGTGTGGCCGGTTCATGGAACGTAGAGCAGGAAGGATTTATGACCGATGTAACCTGGGTTGATGCCCTTACCTTACGCGGCAGCTATGGTTTAACGGCCAGTATGGGACCTGCAACCAACTCAAGCATTGTGTTGAAGAACATTACCACAAACAGAACTTACCTTACCGAAAGAGAGTCGGTGATCCAACTCGCTAACCTCGAAAACTCAGAGCTTACCTGGGAAAAACTGTATACAGCCAACGTAGGTATAGATGCTACGCTGTTGAACAAACGGCTTAATTTCAGCATCGATGCTTATCATCGGAACAGCTTCGACCTCATAAGCACTATTAAAACTTCAGGTGTTGGTGGTGAGCCCTACAAAGCAGCCAACTATGCCGATATGGAATCGCAGGGTTTGGAATTGCTGGTAGGGTATGTACTGGTAAATAACAAAACCTTTAAATGGCGTACCAATGTAACCGCAGGTTATAACACCAATAAGATCACCAACGCCCGCAACGAGCCCCTCATTTGGGACCTGGTAGCTGCAGAAGGTGGTAACAAACAGGGTTATCCCGTACGAAGCCTGTTCTCTATTAACTATAAAGGACTGGAGGATTTTACCGGCACACCGCAGTTTGTTGATGAAACCGGTAAGTTAGCCAATAACGTATACCTGCAAGACCAAAACACCAGCTACCTGGTATATGAGGGTCCTGTTGATCCCAAACTTACTGGTGGCTTATTGAACAGCTTTAGCTACAAAGACTTTACTCTGAGCGTTTTCCTTACTTATCAGGCCGGAAATAAGATCAGGTTATACCCTGCATTCAAGAACAGTTACTCTGATCTTGACGCTATGCCCAAAGAGTTCTACGATCGCTGGACAATGCCTGGCGATGAAAAGTACACCAACGTACCTTCTATTCTGGGTGCATTCGAACAGTCGAAGCTGAGCGGTTCAACACCTTATAACAATTATAACTATAGCACTGCACGTGTAGCCAGTGGTGATATGATACGTTTAAAAAACGTTTCGTTTACCTGGCAGGTACCAGCCAGAATAATTAAAAAAATAGGCATGAACAACCTCGCGTTGCAGGCCGTTTCGAACAATACCTGGCTTCTTTATTCAGATAAAAAGTTAAAAGGACAGGACCCTGAGTTCTTCAATACCGGTGGTGTTGCTTCACCCGTTCAAAAACAGTTTACGTTCTCACTGAAAGTAGGACTGTAAACAAAGGGAACAGGCAATTGCCGAACACATTGAAAACCGAAAAGTGTAACTCGAAACAAAAGCGAACATGCAAAAAATATTATTATATACCACCTGCGCACTGCTGTTTACCACGGTAGGATGTAAAAAGTTCCTGGAAAAGAATCCTGATAACCGGGCATCGGTTACCACGCCCGAGCAGGTGTCGCAGTTGCTGGGTACGGCTTACCCACAGGGTAATTATATGGCCTTTACCGAATCTATTTCAGATAACGTAACCGATAAGGGAACGGGCACGCAGGAAAAAACAAATATCGACCCTTACTTCTTTCGTGATGTAACAGATAACCAGCAGGATTCACCTGAGAATTACTGGAATGCCTGTTATACAGCCATCGCTGCTGCCAACCAGGCGCTGGAAGCCATCAGGAACGCACCTGATAGCACTTTGTACGCTGCACAAAGAGGAGAGGCATTGGTATGCCGCGCTTATGCTCACTTTATGCTTGTAACTTTCTTTTCAAAAGTGTATGATCCCAGTACTGCCGGTAGCGACCTGGGCATACCTTATGTAACTACTCCCGAAAAGGTGGTGTTTCAAAAATACGATCGCAAAACGGTAGAGTATGTTTATAATATGATCGAGAAGGATCTTACAACAGGTTTGCCTCTTATTGACGATACCAAATACACTATACCACGTTATCATTTTACAAAAGCAGCAGCCAACGCATTCGCCAGCCGCTTTTATTTGTTCAAGGGTGATTATAAAAGTGTGCTTGCCTATTCCAATGCGGTTTTAGGAACAGGTGATGTTACGCCTATGCTGCGTCCCTGGAATACCACTTACCGCACCATGACACCACAGGAATTATTTGCTGTTTACCAGAAAGCCACCGAACCGGCTAACCTGCTGTTAGTTGAAACAGTTTCTAATTGGGGCCGCGATTACTACCGGGTTCGCTACGGCCTGAGTGCAGATTTACGGGATGAAATACTGGCGGTAGAAGGACTAATGACTATAGGAACAAATGATGACTCTGCCGAGCTGGCTTTCAGGTATCAAACATATACAGCTGGTACCAATAATATCGTATTACCAAAGATCAATGAGTATTTCGTTCGTTCTTCGGTAAATGCCAACATTGGGCTGCCCTATGTTATGGTGCCTTTGTTCACTGCTGAAGAAGTACTGTTCAATCGCATAGAGGCGAATATCTATTTGAATGCTTCGAATGCAAATGCGGCCATTGCTGACCTCAACGCCTATGCAAGTACCCGTTTTGTTGATTATAATATTGCCGATTATACGATAACCCCTGCCAAGTTACAGGACTATTATGCAACAGGGAATGTTCGGTTAAACACCTTGTATGCATTGCTCGATTTTAAACGTGCTGAATATATGCAGGAGGGAATGCGTTGGTTCGATATCATTCGATATGGCATTGGTATAACGCACACCACCACCACAGGCGAAACCATGTCGCTGCCAGATGGTGATTTAAAGCGGGTGTTCCAGTTGCCCGAATCGGTAAAACAATCGGGTATGCCATTAAACCCCCGATAAACAACCGATCGATGCAAAACAACAAACGATAATCGATAAATATAAATGAGCATGTTCAAACATAAAATATACCTTCTCATATTGGCGCTGGCTGTATTTGCGTCGTGTAAAAAAGAAGACGACCTGGGCGATGTGAGTTCGATACCCGGATTGGGTGGTGATACCTGGGCGGCTACTGATATTGATACGTATATCAAAGACACCTTTACCATCCCGTTCAATGTAACTGCCAAATATAAATACGATCAGGGTGAACTGGATTTTGATAAAACCCTTACGCCACCCCGTGAAGAAAAGATCAAACCAGTACTGAGTACTATTAAAAAAGTGTGGATTGATAACTACGTGGCTGAAGCGGGAAAAGCCTTTATGCAGAAGTATATACCGAAATTCTTTGTATTGGTAGGCAGCGCCAACTGGAATACCGACGGTACCATTACGCTGGGAACTGCTGAAGGTGGCCGCCGTATTGTGTTATACGTGCTTAATGATTTCAGGGTTAAAGGTATGCAGGGGTATGTGCCTTCCGATTCGGTGAATATAAAAATGATGTTCCATACCATTGAACACGAGTTCGCACACATCATGCACCAGACAATATTGTATCCCCAGGATTTTAAACGCATTTCAGTAGGCGACTATACCTCAAACTGGAACAATATTGAAGATTCAACAGCCAATGAAAAAGGCTTTATTTCGGCATATGCTCAAAGTGCGCCGGATGAAGACTTTGTTGAAATGGTATCTATAATGCTTACTGAAGGCAAAGCCCGCTATGAAGCATTTATAAACAGTATTAAAAGTGCAGAAGCCAGATCCAAATTGCGTCAGAAAGAAACCATAGTGGTTAACTATTTCAAGGATGTATGGGGTATTAACTTCGCCAGTTTGCAAACCCGTACCCGTAACTCTATCAACGCATTGATCAATTAAGTACCAGTAATACGCTTAAGTATGAACAAGAACATATTATATCTTTTACTCGCTATAACCCTGGTTGCTTCGTGCCGCAAAGACGATGACAATGCGTTTGACAAATCGCCCGATGAGCGGTTGAATGAAACGCTGGCACAATACCAGGCTGTATTAACTTCTTCAACCACTGGCTGGAACGCCAACCTGGTTACCGGCGACGGCGGCAATTACCGGTTTTATTTTAGCTTTAACGATAAGAACCGGGTGCAAATGTACAGCGACTTCGACACCGCTACCGCTGGCAACTTAAGGGAAAGCAGCTACCGGTTAAAAGCATTACAACAACCTAGTCTTATTTTTGATACCTACAGCTATATTCATATTCTAAGTGATCCCGATGGATCGGTGAATGGTGGGAACTATGGCCAGGGATTGAAATCTGATTTTGAATTTGCTATTGATACCGCAACGGCCGACAGCGTTCTTTTAACCGGCCGTTATAATGGCACTAAGCTTAAGCTAAGTAAAGCTTCCGCGGGTGACCAGGCTGTTTGGGCAAATAAACAGGTAACCAACGGTGTGCTGAATTTTCGCAATTTCTGGAAGATCGATCTTTACTGGAAAAGACTTACCTATGGCGGTACCCAATATGAACTGCAGGTTGATACAACAATTAAAAGTGTAACGGTTTCATGGGGCACCGGCAGTACAAGACAATCGGTAACCAGGAAGTATTACTTCTGGGCCAATGGCGTAAATTTCGTTGACCCTGTGGTGAATGGGTCCGTTTCCATTCCTGGCTTTAGCATCACTGGTTTCAATGCAGGCACACAGGTAATGAGCGTAACAGTAAACGGCACTGCTGCCACTATCGCCGGCGTGCCCCCCGCTACAACACCACTCACCCTTAATCCCGATGTAACTACTGCCGCAGAACGTTGGTGGCAGCAAAGCGCCACCAGCGGCAACTACTACCTATCTATTGATGGGTGGCATTCAAATGGTGTAGACGATGCTTATAATATCAAAGCACTCAAGAATGATACGGCTAAATTTTACGCCCTTTTGTATGCAGCTTATCCCGATGGTCAGGACGTACTCGTAAATTTTTACCTCGATTCGGCCGATAATGAACTTGTAAATATGAACGGTTCAGTGGTAAAAAAGAATAAGGTGGGAAACTCCGGCCTGAATAACTTCACGGAGCTCAGGCTTCATCCTAAATCTAAGGAACCCTGGCCCGCCACCGGAGCCGCGGCACTTACACGTAGCCAGATGTTCAATACTTCAGGCTATTACTTTGTGCAAAGCAGTTCATATACCTACGATCAGGTTAGTATCGCCGATCCCAAAACATGGATAACGTGGTATTGGTTGTTCTGATGAGAATATTTTAACCGTGGCACGGTTTCCAATAACGAAAGTAGGCCTTCCGATTCAACCGGAAGGCCCACTTTCGTTATGTTCAAAAACGGGGTCCTGATGTTGATCAGGAGGTCCCGTTTGTAGAGAGTCTCGACTCTGCTGACTGCAAGTTTGAATAGGAGGTAAGAAGTAAGAGGTAAGAAATAAGAAGTTCTCGAAATTCAGGAGGTCTGAGCAAATTCGTGAATTTAGAAATTGCATTTCCTACTTCTTAATTCCTACTTCCTACTTCTTACATCGGTATCTTACAGCCTGTATTTATACTTCATGGCTTACTTACTTTTTTTCTAAAACAAAACATCAGATCCGCACCGTTCCTTTCTTCTCTTTGTTTTTATCTTTATCCCTGTCTCTGTCTCTATCTCTATCCCTGTCACGATCTCTGTCCCTGTTATCGTCTTTATTGATGTTAATGTTTAAGTTATGGCCAAGGGTTACATCGCCATAATTGGCCTTTATTTTCATTTCGGTACTTCCATTGCCCGATTTACCTGAATACTTTCGGGAGAACCGTGGGCCATGCCTGTTATCATCATCAGATATGTTCTCTTTGATGTCTATATTGGTTTTATTACGCAGGCTGCCGTAATTGGTATTGATATCGAAATTGGCCGAGATGTTGGTGTTAAGATCGAGATACAGGTTCGAATAGTTGTTGTTTACCGTAAGCGTTTTGGTATTGTTGTCTATCCGCATTCTGGCTACATCGCAATATTCAAACACCGCCTTTACTGCACCATCGAGGTTGTCGAAAGTTGCTTTGGAATATTGAATTGTCAGGTCGCCATTGTTGATACTACCAATGGTTGCTTTGGAATATTGAATCACCAGGTTGCCATTGTTGATACTGCCAATATCTCCTTTACCATATTGTATCAAAACTTTTTTCACATTGCTTAGTTTACCGGTGGTAAGGCTGCCGTACTGGCTGGTTAGTGTTGTCTCGCCCTGATAATCTCCAATGATCATGGGACCGAAGCTGTTTTGAGCAACTAAAGGATTACGGGCCGGAACGTATACTTCGTAGTCAATATGGAATCCTTGTTTTTCACCACGGCTCCAGTTGTCTTTTTCTTTGGCAAATTTTGTTTTGAAATAAACTCCATCATTTGATTTGCCATCTTCAATACTAATGCGGTCAAGAATGGCCTGGGCCTTTTCATCGGTGCTGGCCTCTGCGGTAATGGTTATGGTAGCTTTCACTTCATTTTTATCCCAGGTATTTATTTTTAATTCGCCAAACTGGTTAGTGAAAGATATTTTGTCGTTGCTGCTTACGTTATAGGATTTGGTGTAAGTTTTTTTCTTCTCCACCTTCGGGTCTTCGGCTACAACCTGCGCCGATATTAGCAGGCAGGCAATAAATAAGGGTAACCTATATTTTTTTAAAGTTAGTGTCATGTTGAGCGCTTTTTGATGCTTTTATTTGATTGATAATGCTTAATTGTTGATTGAGGATCTCAGTCTGCAGCCGAAGGTTCTCAATCATGGCTTCAAGCAGTTGTTCGCGGTTAGGATTCTCCGGTAGTTCTTTTTTCAACGCGTTGTAGGAGCTGTCCAGTTTATTGATATCCGCAACAAACATTTTATACAGGTTTGGATTTTCCTTTTCTATTTCTTTTAATTCGTTCTGTTTGTCTTCAATAAGTTGAGTGAACTGCACCACTTCCTGTGCATAATTGGGGTTTATTTCTTTCAACAACCGCTCGTTTACTGTAGGTGTTTCCTTTTCGGGTTGGTTGTTGGCATAATCGGGACTATTAAAGCCTCGTTTGTTCAGCAATGAGAATATGCCTATGCCTGCCAATATTAAAATGGCGGCCGCAGCACTCCACCGCAATACTTTCAATACGCTAAGAATTTTGCCATTTCCGGCTTGTTTTGATTCTTTGTTGTCTTTGGCAGCAAGTTGGTGTTCCAGGTTTTTCCATACATGTTCACCAGGTACATCTGTGTCAAACTCCTCGCGGTGGTCACGCATAAATTGTTCTAAACCTTTACTCATATTCAAACTCCTTGTTTTATTAAAGTCAGCAGTTTTTGTTTGGCGCGTACATACTGGGTACGTACGGTGTTATGAGAAATATTCAATATCTGTGATATTTCCTCATGGTCGTAGCCTTCTAACAGGTACAGGCTCAAAACGGTGCGGTAGCCATCGGGCAGCCGGGTGATCATTTTTTTAACCTCTTCTACCCGGTAGTGCACCTCTTCTTCATTCACAGTATCCTCTTCAGTAACCGCCTGCAGCTCGGTGCTTTCCATATCAACCAGGTCATTTCGCCGTTTACGCAAAATGTTGATCGATTTATTGATTACGATCTTCTTCAGCCAGGCCCCGAAAGTGCTGCGGTAATGGAAATCGTGAAGGGAGCGAAAAGCGTCCAGGAACGATTCCTGCAACACATCCTCAGCGTCGGCTGTATTGTTTACGATACGTAAACTGGTGTTATACATAGCTTTGGAATATTTCTGGTATAAAAGCTGAAAACAATGGGCATCGCCCCGTTTACAGCCCTCTACCAGTTCATCCCGGATGATGTTTGCAGTCAGCTCCAAAATGATCTGTTTAGATTGTTTTATAAAGAGACATAGGTTTTACCAGCATGTTGCATGGAATGGTTTTTTAGTAAGTGTACTGTGTTAAATGGTTAATTATGCTGATAAAAGGACTTCTGGCACAGACATTTTGAACCCCGCCGTGATTTTTAATTAGCACATTTGCAAATCAGCACATTAGCAAATTAGTTTTCCTTACTTTAGCTTAATATAGAAAATCAGTTTAGTCATGGGTACCAGAACCGATTTATATACCAGCCCGGATTACTTCTTACTGGATGAATTATTGACCGATGAACAGAAACTAGTCAGGGAATCTGTTCGTAATTACGTTAAAAAAGAGATATCCCCCATCATTGAAGAATACGCACAAAAAGCCGAGTTCCCCGAACAAATAGTTCAACAAATGGGGGAGTTGGGATGTTTTGGTCCTACTATACCGGTTGAATACGGTGGTGGCGGGCTCGATTACATCAGCTACGGTTTAATGATGCAGGAACTTGAGCGTGGCGATAGTGGCGTTCGGTCAACCGCTTCTGTACAGGGGTCGTTGGTAATGTTCCCCATTTACGAGTATGGCAGTGAAGACCAGCGTCGTAAATACCTGCCCAAGCTGGCCAATGGCGAATGGCTGGGTTGTTTTGGGTTAACCGAACCCGATCATGGTTCAGACCCCGGCAGCATGACCACCCATTTTACCGATGCGGGCGATCATGTGGTCCTGAACGGCGCCAAAATGTGGATCAGTAATGCACCTTACGCTAAAGTGGCCATTGTTTGGGCCAAGGATGAGGAAGGCGAAGTGCGCGGTCTTATTTTGGAACGGGGCATGAGAGGCTTCACGGCGCCGCTTACCCATAACAAATGGAGTTTGCGCGCTTCTGCAACCGGCGAACTGGTTTTTGATAATGTAAAAGTGCCAAAAGAGAATATTCTACCTAATGTAAAAGGCCTGAAGGGACCGCTCAGTTGTCTTACCAAGGCCCGCTATGGTATTGCATGGGGAGTAACCGGGGCGGCCATGGATTGTTATGATACCGCTTTGCGTTATTCGAAAGAACGCTTACAGTTCGACAGGCCTATTGGCGGTTTTCAACTACAGCAAAAAAAGCTGGCCGAAATGATCACCGAGATCACCAAGGCCCAATTGCTGAATTGGCGCCTGGGTGTACTGATGAACGAAGAAAAAGCCACACCGCAACAGGTAAGCATGGCTAAACGCAATGGCTGTGAAATTGCTGCCAACATTGCCCGCGATGCAAGACAAATAATGGGTGGGGCTGGTATTACCGGTGAATATTCCATTATGCGGCATATGATGAATATTGAAAGCGTTATTACCTACGAAGGCACACATGACATACATTTGCTGATTACTGGTATGGATGTTACCGGTTTCAATGCTTTTAAATAACTTGCGAATTAATGAGGATCTTCTTGATCGGTTTTATGGGTTCCGGAAAAACCCATTGGGGCAAACAGGTAGCACAAAAGCTGAGTTTACCGTTCTACGACCTGGATGAAGTAATTGTACAGGAAGAAAAACGAAGCATTACCGAGATCTTTGGCGAATCGGGCGAAGAATACTTTCGCATCAGGGAAAAAGAGGTGCTGGAGAAAATTGTTGATGAAAATACCAATATGGTTTTAAGCTGCGGTGGCGGCACCCCTTGCTTTTTCAACAATATCGAATTCATGAAGAAATATGGTACGGTGGTATGGCTCAATACCCAGGTCGATGTATTACTGCATCGACTGATGAAAGAGCGTATGCAACGGCCATTATTGAAAGATCTGGACGACGAAGACCTTAAACATTACATCATTCGTAAATTGAACGAGCGCCGTATGTACTATGAGCAGGCCGATGTAATTATCAATAAGGAAGATGCCATATCTATGAACGACTTTATACAAACCGTTTTACATGCATAAAGGTTTTTTGCAAACGGCCGCCCTGCTGGGTGCACTGGCCGTAGCGCTTGGCGCTTTTGGCGCACATGGATTAAAGAAAATTGTTCCCCCCGAAACCGTTACTACCTTTGAAACCGGGGTGCGCTATCAGTTCTACCACGTATTTGCATTATTAGCTGTAGCTATATTGTTTGGAAGTTTCCCCGGCAGGAATTTGCAATACGCAGGTATCTGCTTTATTGTTGGTATAATACTCTTCTCTGGTTCATTATACATATTGACCGCATTACAGGCTACCAAAACAGTTGGCTTACGCGGCATTGGAGCTATTACTCCTATTGGTGGAGTATTCTTTATTGTAGGTTGGATCTTTCTCTTTTTGAGTATTTTGAAAAGGGCATAAGCTGTTAGAGTTTCAAGTTTAAGTATTGGCAACCTGAAAAAACTGTATTGGTTTTCCCTGCAACCTGAAACATGCAACCTGTAACAGATAGTAGCGAGGTATGAACTGGTAACCGGTAACCGGCGTCTGGTAACTAAATAGGCGCTTCAAAAGTAAGAACACAGTTCTTACCAGAATCTATCTTAAAAGAACCATCTATACTTTCCATTCTTCGGCGCATATTGCTGAGTCCGTTGCCAAAGCGGCGCAGTTTATCGGCATCGATGCCTACTCCGTTATCGCATATTTTGATCATTAACCATTTGTCGCTGGTTGAAATAATGATCTGTATTTGCGAAGCCTGAGAATGTTTCATGGCATTGTTCAGCGCTTCTTTTATACTCAGAAAGATATTTCTTCTTTTTTCGCCACTAACTTCAGCCTGTGGTATCAGCACCGGCAGCTGTACCTGGCATTCAATGGGGGTGCTGTCGAAGTATTCTATTGCATGCGCTCTAATGTAAGCAATCAAACTTTCAAGGGTGTCGTTACTGCTTTTCATGGTCCAAATGATGGTGTTCATTTTGCCAAGCAGTTCATTTGCCGAGTTGGAGATCTTTTCAAGCTCAGGCACCACATCGCCTTTCAGGCGGCTCTTCATAATTTCACTCATAAGCCTTATAGCGGTTACACCCGAACCTAATTCGTCGTGCATGTCGGCCGAAATACGATTGCGCTCTTCCTGTTTGGCTGCCATCACCGCCATTTGTTTATCAAATTCCTTACGTTCGTTTTCCAGCTTCAGGCGTTCCCGTTCTTTTACCCTTTCAATAATATCGCGCCGGTTTTTATAAGCCAAACCCGATAGAAAAAATCCTAACTCAAGCACCAGCCCAATTTCATAGTAGAATAAGGCGCGGTTAAAGATGGAACCGATATTATTTTCAACGATCTTCCAGCCGGTAATGATGATGATGTAGGAGATAACAGCCAAAACCACCAGGGCTGCATTGCCTGCTGCCAGGTAGTTGAGCAGTGGATTCTTCTTCTTTACACTATATACAATAAAGAATGCCCCTGTTAAGAAGAAAAACTGTTTAATAATGTTTTCCATGATGTTCAGCATAATGTACTTGTCGGTAAGAAAGTACACAAGCGAGAACACGATGCTGGCGCCAACCAGCAGCAGGTTGAAGAAACGTAGTAATTTATCGAGCAGCGGGTATTGTTCTTTACTGTTAATGAACTTACGCATGAAGATCTGGTACAGTACAACGCTGCCCGTCATGATCATAAAATCGAGGTACTCTTCATAAAAATAGTTGAAGGCGGTGGCGCTTATGTTGAGGTACGATTTTAAGAACAAAAGCGAACAGGTAAGAAAGGTGTAACCTGCATAATAAAGGAATTCCTTATTACGGCTTTGAATATATACTGCCAGTGAGTAAAAGATCATGAATAACAATACGCCCGATACGGTATAAGTGAACACATCGAGCATACTATCCCTGTCGCGTTGTATCATGGCCCATTGATCGAGGTAATCGTACCTGATTATGCGGGGTATAAGGGAGTTTACATTCGTGCGTACAAAGTTGAATTTGCAGAAATAAGTAGCTACCTCATGCGGTTGCAGGGTGATCTGTTTTACGCCGGCATACCGTTCATCGGTAGTAAGGCTGTCGGGCATGCGGGTAAGGGTTCCGGCAATATTATTGAGGTCGGCTTTAAAAAGAGTCACCGTTCGACAAAACGAACCGGGTATATAGCACACAGTGATGGCCGTGTCATGGCTGTTCTTCAACACAAATTGCAGAAAGCAATCCTGTTCAATTAACCGGCCCGGCAGGGTATGGGGCAAAAAGTTACCCGGATTCTGTTTAAATGGCAAGGTGTAAATATCGGCATCGGGTATTTGATGTTTGGGTTGCGAAGTAAACAGAGATTGTTTACCAATGTTTTTTTGGTAACGGATGGCGGCAATGTCCACTATATTCGAATCGGGCCATTGTGCAAAACTATTGCTGCTCAAACCTAAAAGCAGGATACAAAAAAATGTATGTTTGATGACCTTGTAAAAAGGATGGCGACAAGTAGCGTTAGCGGATACAAATCGAGGATGGCTTATGCTGGTCATATATTACCCCCGGTCTTGTACCGGGGAGAGTTAGTTTCTAAAGCTGGAAATTACGACAAATAAGGCAAACCGTTTCAAGTTGCAGGTTGCAAGTTTCAGGGAAAGCCAGGTACCGGTTACCAGATACCGGTTAACAGGAAATACAAGTTACAAAAATACATGTTCGAACAGGGTGCTGCCTGGACCGATTGCTGATAAAATGGTTCTGAGGCTCGACGTTCGGCCTTTCACGTTTCATCCGCCAGCTGGCGGACCGTTTCACGACCATAAAAGTTAACATTTTGCAATCGATGACGCGGCAGTTAAACCTTCTCCCTTATACCCTAAACTACTTATCTTTGCGCTCATGGCCAACCGCTTAAAAGCAGACAAAGCAGAAAAGAAAAAGCCAGCAAATCCGGAAAAGTTCAAACCTGAAAAGGAAGCTCAGGTTACGGTAAAACAATTGGTTAAGGACGAACGTACCCATAAAATTGCTGGTGCCTTCGCCTTATTGTTCAGTCTTTTTTTATTTATCGCCTTCGCCTCTTACCTGTTCACCTGGAAAGAAGACCAGGATAAAGTGTTTAGAGGTGCCGCTATTTTATTACCTGGGGAGGATGTGAAAACCACCAACCTGTTGGGCAACCTTGGCGCATATATTTCACATTTATTTTTTTATAAAGGGTTTGGGTTAGCCTCCTTTATGTTTTGCAGCCTGTTCTTTGTAATAGGTGTAAATGCATTACTAGCTGCCAAAGTATTTAAGATCTGGCGTAACGTGCGTTACGTAATAGTGAGCCTCGTTTTCTTTAGTATAGTATGCTCCTATCTTGGCCGTGGCAGCACATTTGCCTGGGGTGGTGCAGTAGGGGACATGTGCAGCGAATGGTTTGTGCGAATGATAGGCAGCGTTGGTACTGCATTTTTATTGCTGGTAGCCGGTTTGGCGTATATCATTTGGCGGTTCAACCCCAAGTTTAAAATGCCTGCTGCCAAACCCAAAACAGCTGAACCTGCATTGAAGGACGTGGCCACTTTAACAATTGCCAAAGATGCAGAAAAGCCCGAAGTGGTTAAAGACACCCGTAATAAATTAAAAGATGGCATGGGTGTTTTGAAGAAAGATCCTAAGCTGCCAGTTGAGGAAGAAGATCCGGAGTTGCAACTGGTTGAAAAAGGTGAACCGGTAGAAGAAGAGCTGGAGGAAGAAGAAGTAGAGGAAGAGGAAGAGGTAGAAGAAGAACCTGAAGTGCCATTAACTCCGGTAACCGGGAAGAATAACAAGAACAACAAAACATCGCCCAACCTGGAGCTGGAAATAAAATCGTATCCCGAAGTTGACCAGCCTGAAATACCGTTTGAAGAAAAAGAGGCAGAAGAGAAAACGGTACAAACCGTTTTATCACAGGAGCCTTACGATCCCTCAGCTGAGTTACGTGGGTATAAATTCCCGGGGCTCGAGCTGCTTGAGTTGCATGGCAGCGAGCGCATTGTTCAGGACCCTGCTGAACTGGAGACCAACAAGAACCAGATCATCAACACCCTGAAGAACTACGATATCGATATTCAAAAGATAAGCGCTACCGTTGGGCCAACCGTAACACTATACGAAATAGTACCGGCTGCCGGGGTACGTATTTCACGTATCAAAAACCTCGAAGACGACATTGCCCTTAGTTTGGCGGCTTTGGGTATACGTATCATTGCCCCTATACCTGGTAAGGGTACGGTGGGTATTGAAGTGCCCAACGTGAAAAAGACCGTTGTGAGTATGCGTAGCATGTTGTCGTCGGAGAAATTCCAGAACAACAATTTCAGCCTTCCCGTAGCAATTGGTAAAAAGATAGATAACGAAAACTTTATCGTAGACCTTACCACCATGCCGCACCTGCTGATGGCCGGTGCTACCGGTCAGGGTAAATCAGTAGGTTTGAACGCCATCCTGGTATCGCTGTTGTATAAAAAGCATCCATCCCAACTAAAACTTGTTCTGGTTGACCCCAAGAAAGTGGAGTTGAGCCTGTACCGCCATATTGAAAACCACTTCCTGGCCAAATTACCAGGTGAAGACGAGGCCATTATTACCGATACCAAAAAGGTGATACATACACTAAACGCCCTGTGTATTGAAATGGACAACCGGTACGACCTGCTGAAGGAAGCCGGCGCCCGTAATATTCGCGAATACAACGAGAAGTTTATAAAACGAAAACTGAACCCGCAAAAGGGGCACCAGTTTTTACCGTTTATTGTACTGGTAGTGGATGAGTTTGCCGACCTTATTATGACGGCTGGTAAAGAAGTGGAAATGCCAATTGCACGGTTGGCGCAGCTGGCCCGTGCGGTAGGTATACACCTCATCATTGCCACCCAGCGTCCTTCGGTGAATATCATCACCGGTACCATTAAAGCCAACTTCCCGGTACGTATTGCTTTTAAAGTATCTTCAAAGATCGACTCCCGTACCATTCTCGATGCCGGCGGCGCCGAGCAGCTGATTGGTAAAGGGGATATGTTGATAAGCTATAATGGGGAAATTACCCGTTTGCAATGTGCCTTTGTTGATACGCCCGAGGTAGACAGCATTTGTGAATGCATTGGCACCCAGGAAGGATATCCACAGGCATTCTTTTTGCCGGAATATGTGGACGAAAAGCAATTCGAGGGCAAAGAACTCGATCTCGACGACCGCGATACGCTGTTTGAAAGCGCCGCCCGCATGATCGTTAACAGCCAAATGGGCTCAACCTCGTTGTTGCAGCGGAGAATGAAACTGGGTTATAACCGTGCCGGCCGCCTTATGGACCAGCTGGAAGCCGCCGGAATCGTAGGCCCCAGCCAGGGCAGTAAGGCCCGCGATGTACTTATCAAAACGGAAGCTGACCTGGATAGCCTCCTGTCAGACATTATATAACAGATAGTTAGAGTTTTGTTAATGTGATTTTAATGCACAACCTCCATTAACATTTCGCGTCTTATTATTGCCGCTAAAGGTTTAACCAATATCTTTGCGGCCTTTACACAAAGCAGTCATATAATGAAAAGCCTAATTGCATTAATTTCTACACTCTTTATAAGTACTCTTGGTTTTTGTCAGCAAAGCGACCCCAATGCCAAAAAAGTATTGGATGCGGTAAGCGCTAAGTTTAAAACCTTCAAATCTGTACAGGCCAGCTTTACCCTCCGTAATGAAGACAGCAAAGGCGGCGTGCTTGGAACTAAAAAAGGTACCGCTTCAATGAAAGGTGCACGTTATCGCGTAAGTATTGCTGGAACTGGTCAGGAAGTTTTTTGTGATGGCGCCAACATTTGGACCTACGATAAATCGGCCAACGAAGTTACCATCACCAAACCCGATAACTCGGCCAACACCATCACTATGCAAAAGTTGTTTACCAACTTTTATGATAAAGATTTCCTGTATAAACTGAATGGCGATAAAAAAGTAGCTGGTAAAACCGTGCAGGAAATTGAAATGACGCCTGTTGATAAAACCAAGCCATTTCACAAAGTGTACCTGCTGGTTGATAAAAACGCAAAAACATTATACAGCACCCGCATTCTCGATAAATCGGGCAACGTAATGGTGTATACCGTTAACACTATGAACGGTACAGCCAACCTGGCCGATAACCTGTTTGTGTTTGATAAAGCCAAATATCCAGGAGTGGAAGTGATAGACTTAAGATAATTTCCTGTATACCTGATACTATATTACGTTTAAGATACAAGTTACAGGTTACAGGTTTCATGTTACAAGGTATAAAAACCCTGCAACCTGGAACTTGTAACCTGTAACTCTTTAATATAAGTTCTTATTCGCCTTTTTCATTACCCCATCTGTACGTAGTAATATCAAGCCCCGCCAGGTCAAGCACACGGTCGGTAACCGTGGCAACAGCTTCTTCAATGGTGGCCGGCCTGCTGTAAAAAGAAGGCGTGGCCGGACAAATAATACCGCCAGCCAGGGTTACCGTTTCCATATTACGAATATGCACCAGGTTGTAAGGGGTATCGCGTACCACACAAATAAGCTTACGGCGTTCCTTCAATACAACATCAGCAGCACGGGAAATAAGGTCGCTTGAGACTCCGCTGGCAATACGACCGAGGGTGCCCATTGAGCAGGGGGCAATTATCATACTATTGTAGCGGCCCGAGCCACTGGCAAAAGGGGCTGTAAAATCTTTAGTAGAATAGAATTTTACGGGGTATTGGGTGTAGTCGTTATTGCCCAGTTCGGTTTCCCACACCTGTTTGGCGTTGTCGGTCATTACCACGCCAACATCCTGCCACTGTTGTTTAATGGTCAGCAATTTTTCAATCAATAACTTGGCATAAATACTGCCACTGGCGCCCGTAACGGCCAACACAATTTTGTGCATGGAAATCACTTAATTTTAGGTTATCAAACAAAATTACAGATGCAAACATTGAAATTGTCGCTTTTGTTTTGCTGGATTGTTGTTTTTTCATGTGCTGAAAAGCCAGCTGTAAAAGCTGGTAACCTTATTCAGCAGGAGGGAAGCGCAACCGCAGAAAAAATGAAGTGGCTGAGCGTTGATGAGGCAGCAGCCGGATTGCAAAAGGAAAAGCGCCCGGTGCTGATTGATCTGTATACCGATTGGTGTGGCTGGTGTAAAGTGATGGATAAGAAAACCTATGGTAATAAAGACGTAGCCGGTTATGTGCAACAGAAGTTTTATCCGGTTAAGTTTGATGCCGAAGGCCGTAAAACCATTACCTGGGGTGGTAAAACCTATGATTTCAATGCCAGCCAAAAGACCCACGATTTTGCTATTTATCTTACCAATGGTCAATTGAGTTATCCTACTACCGTCTTTATTCCGGTAAATGGCGAGCCACAGGCCATTCCCGGTTATCTTTCTCCCAGTGAGTTTGAATTACTGGTCAAATACTTTGGCGAAGGCAAATTTGGCAAAGTACCATTCGATGACTATCAGAAAAGTTTTAAATCGAGTTGGTAGGGAATAATAAACACTTTACAGGTATTCTATATAGTTATATTTCACAATGAATAAGGCGAAATAAATAATCTTCGCTTGAAAAAAGTAAAAAATATAACTAAATTATATGTTAGTAATAACAGCTGCAGAGATTATTCAGATAATAAAAAGCACATTATATTTGACTTATATTCGCATTGACTTTAGTCAATTAAATGATGTTATAACAAAAAACGCAAATCATACGCCCTATACTTTGAGATATTCACACTATATTTGAATTTTCATAGGATAAGGTTTAATGGTTAATGGTATTTGATTAGTGCAGCCTCCCCTCCGGGAGGCTATTTTTTTGCATTTATCTGCAAATTCTTTTCCTTCAAATCCTACCTGAATGATTTGATATTGGTAATAGCAAGATTAGTGAAGTCAATTTCAATAGCTGGTAAAAAGGTGTTTGGCACAAACTCATCTGATGGACCTAGTTTATACCTGAGATCGTTGCTGTGCCTTTTGCTGATGAACATTTGGTCATTAAATACATCGCTGTAAAAACCCATGCAGTAGATGCTGATGTAGTAGCGACCTTCAGGCACACCTGAAATGGTGAATTGATTATCCTTGGGGTAATAAATACTTTTTATAACACCGGCACCGGTATGATCATAGCGGTCGAAGATCACCAATACAGAATCAACCCGCGGATTACTGGCTTTCCGTGGATGCAAACGTATTTGAACGTTTACGCTGTCGGGGAGTCTTTTTCTTTGTGCGTTTGCCCTGTTAGCTGTAAACAGCAAAACAAGGAAGGTCAGCACACAGACCGCTTTCATAGATATTGATATTAGAGTACCGGAATAAAATTCAGTTCATGCTATAGTGTTTTTTCTACGTCAAATTCCTATGCGAAACTATTGAGCTCTAATAGGTAATAACGCTTATCGACAAAATTTGTTATTTCAGGGATCGCCTGTTTGGGCATTTTTTATCAAAAAAAAATCCCGTCCGAGGGTTTAACCCCGGACGGGATGTTGTGAGTCAATATCTTGATTGATATTATTTTATAATTAAGCCTGTACCTCAGCCATATCAGGAATTGCAGATACTTTGTAAGCGCCTGCATCCAGTTTTTGCTTGGTCTCAGAAAAGGCAGTGAGGGTTGCCTGAATATCCTCGTCAGTATGAACAGCTGTAGGTATTAAACGGTAAATAATGTGTCCTTTTGGAATTACCGGGTAAACTACTATTGAGCAGAAGATGCCGTAGTTCTCACGCAGGTCCATCACCATGGCTGTGGCTTCTTCAACGCCACCTTTCATATAAATTGGGGTAACTACTGAATCGGTTTTACCAATGTCGAAACCTCTTTCCTTAAGGCCTTTTTGCAATTTGGTAGCCACATCCCATAATTTAGCTTTTAATTCAGGACGGCTCATCAGCAGTTCAAGACGCTTCAGGTTACCAATAACCAATGGCATAGGTAAGCTTTTAGCGAAGATCTGGCTGCGGATGTTGTAACGAATATAATCGATGATGGCTTTGGGGCCTGCTATAAACGCGCCAATAGAAGCCATTGATTTAGCGAAAGTAGAGAAATACACATCAATCTCGTCCTGAACACCTTGTTCTTCGCCGGCGCCGGCACCTGTTTTACCTAATGTGCCAAAACCATGTGCATCATCAACCAGCAAACGGAATTCGTATTTCTTTTTAAGCGCAGCTATTTCTTTCAGTTTACCCTGATCGCCAGCCATGCCAAACACCCCTTCGGTAATAACCAAAATACCACCGGCTTTTTGTTTTTCGATCAGTGCAGTTGCTCTTTGTAACTGCTTTTCAAGGTCTTCGAGGTCGTTGTGTTTGAAAACATACCGGTGACCGGGATGTAAACGAACGCCATCTATAATACAAGCGTGACTTTCAGCATCATATACGATAATGTCGTGGCGGCTGCACAACACATCAATAAGGCTAACCATACCCTGGTAGCCAAAATTCAATAATATAGAATCTTCTTTTGATACAAAAGCAGCCAGCTTTTTTTCCAGCAACTCATGGTTATTTGAGTTTCCACTCATCATACGAGCGCCCATGGGCAATGCCAAACCGTATTGTGCGGCTCCGTCTGTGTCGGCTTTACGTACTTCAGGATGGTTGGCTAACCCTAGATAATTGTTCAAACTCCAAACGATCATGTCCTTTCCTCTGAACTTCATTCTGCTTCCTATTTCGCCTTCCAATTTAGGAAATGCAAAATAACCATGCGCTCTTTCACGATGTTGACCAATTGGACCTTGATTCTTTAGTAATCTTTCAAAAATATCTGCCATAATATGGATTTTATTAATAGGGTTATTACTGTTTTGGGCGAATGGCGCAAAGGTAGCGTTTTTAACGGTTTCATAACCTTGCGTTGGATGGTTAAATGCCCGCCCCACTGAACAAAAGTGTTCGGGCGGGGTTGCCACGTTTAACGGAAAATGGCTGCTAATATTGAAACGGAGGCTCTAAATGTTTGCAAAAACCGGCACTTCAAACAAATTAACAATCAAACTATTAAGCAAACGTTTGTGTACGTTATTTTATGAAATTTTAATGTAGCGGGTTCGGTAGCCGGTTATCTTTGCCAAAACTTTTTTTAATGCGCCTTCTATTAGCAACGATTTGTTTTCTGGTGTTTTGTTTTACAGCACCCGCTCAAACCAAAACCAAGGCCAGCACACCGCCTGCTCCCACAACCGTTAGCCGCCCCAAATTAGTGGTTGGTATTGTAATAGATCAAATGCGTTGGGATTACCTGTATCGCTTTTATGATCGTTATGCTGCCGATGGTGGATTTAAACGTTTCCTGAATCAGGGCTTTAGTTGCGAAAACACCCTCATTCCATACGTGCCCACCATCACTGCCTGTGGCCATACCTGTATTTATACAGGTAGCGTTCCTGCTATTCATGGCATTGTAGGTAATGGCTGGTACGATCCTATAAAACAAAAAAATGTTTACTGTACCGAAGATTCAACTGTAGCAACTGTTGGCGCCGCTGCCGGTGCCCCCGGTTCTATGAGCCCTTTTAATATGAAAGTAACCACCATTGGTGATGAACTGAACCTGGCTACCAACTTCAGAAGTAAAGTAATTGGTATTGCCGTTAAAGACAGAGGTGGTATTTTGCCTGCCGGTCACTCAGCCAATGCCGCATACTGGTACGATTCACGCAATGGTAACTGGATCACTTCTACCTACTACATGAAGGAATTGCCCAAATGGGTACAGGACTTCAACAATCAAAAGTTAGTTGACAAATATTATGGCCTGGGTTGGAATACTTTATATCCCATTAACACCTATGTGCAAAGTACAGAAGACGATAAGCCTTATGAAGGTAAACCCCTGGGAGCCGAGCAAAAGGCTTTCCCTTATGATCTTAAAAAATTTGCCGGTACCAATTACGGTGCAATTTGCAGTACACCATATGGTAATACCATGACGGTTGAAATGGCAAAGGCTGCCGTAACCAATGAGCAACTGGGGGCAGATAATATCACTGATATGCTCACCATCAGTTTTTCTTCGCCCGATTATATCGGTCATGCATGGGGACCTAACTCTATTGAGCAGGAAGACGATTACCTGCGTCTCGATAAAGAGATCGGTGGATTCTTCGCCTTCCTCGATGCCAAAGTTGGTAAAGGACAATGGATGGTATTCTTATCGGCCGACCATGCCGTAGCACATGTACCCGGCTTTAGTAAAGAGCACAAATTGCCCGGTGGAATAGCGCCTGCCGGCCGCTGGCTGCAAGACCTGTCTAAGATCCTGGGCGAAAAGTATGGCAATGGCAAATTGATCACAGGAAACTATAATCATCAATTGTACCTCAACCATCCGTTGATCGATTCACTGAAGCTCGATGAAGAAGCAGTTACAAAAACTATTGTACAGTACCTGCGCCGTCAACCGGAGGTAGGACAGGTATTCCCTTTAAATGAATTGATGGAAGTACCCCTAACCGCCAAACAGCGCGATATGGTAGCCAATGGATATAATCAACAACTGAGTGGCGATATTGAAGTAATGCTGAAATCGGGTTATATGGAAGGTAGCGCTACAGGTACTACCCACAGCGCCTGGAACCCCTACGATTCGCATATCCCATTATTGTTTTATGGCTGGAAGGTGCCTGTTGGTAAAACAAATCGTGAAACTTACATGACCGATATTGCCGCCACCCTGGCCGCCATGCTGCATGTTCAAATGCCTAGCGGTTGTGTAGGGAAGGTGATTGAAGAGGTTGCTAAATAGTAGGTAATAAGTTTCAAGTATATAGGGCGGGTCTCCTTCCAAAGGGGCTCGCCCTTTTTGTTACCTGTTGCCGGCTACCAGTTTCCGGGAATACAGGATTTGCAGAGTGCTGAACATACACAGCGTTTTGTAATGGCAGGCCCGGCAACCGGGACCCTGTAACTGGTAACTGCAACTTTTTTACTAACGGCCGTTCTACATAAGCCCTTCCCCAATACATTTGTAAACCAAAAAATACCTAACATGATGTACTCTTTGCATGCTCATACCCGGTGGCTATTGCTGCTGATGGGCATATTTGTTTTACAGCATGCTGCTGCACAGTTAAATACCGAAGGCAAATTACCCGTCGATGCCAAAGTGAAGATCGGGAAATTGCCAAACGGGCTTACCTATTACATTCGCCAGAATAAAAAGCCAGAGCAAAAAGTGGAATTGCGGCTGGTGCTGAACGCAGGTTCTATTCAGGAAGATGACGACCAGCAGGGGCTGGCCCATATGGCCGAACATATGGCCTTCAACGGTACAACGCATTATAAAAAGAATGAGATCGTTAGCTTTTTACAGAACATTGGCGTTGGGTTTGGGAACGACCTGAATGCCTATACCAGTTTTGATGAAACGGTATATATTCTACCCATACCAACCGATAAACCTGGTAACCTGGAGAAAGGCTTTCAGATACTGGAAGACTGGGCACATAATGTAACCTATCTCGATGATGACATCAATGGCGAACGCGCCATCATTTTGGAAGAAAGCCGTATGGGCAAAGGCGCCAATGATCGCATCTTTAGAAAGATCTATCCCCACTTATTCGAGGGTTCAAAATATGCCAAACGGTTACCTATAGGCATTGACAGTATTATTAAGAATTTTCCGATTGATAACATCCGTCGTTTTTATAAAGAATGGTACCGGCCTGATCTGATGGCTGTGATCGTTGTAGGCGATATTGATCCGTTAAAGGCCGAAGCCATGGTAAAGAAACATTTTACCGGGCTTACCAACCCTGGAACCGGGCGTAAGAGAGAATATGCCGATGTGCCACCTTACACTTCTTCACAGGCTATGGTTGTTACCGATAAAGAAGCAACCAATTATCGCGTGGCAATAAATTACCCTGCCACTAAAAAAGAGGCTGCTGTAACGGTTGGCGATTACCGCAAAGACCTGATTGAGCAAATGTTTGTATCGATGCTGAATGAACGCCTGCAGGAGCTTTCGCAAAAAGAGAACCCACCATTTTTGTATGCAGGGGCCGATTTTGATTCATATGCCCGCGGCTATCAATCGTTTAATGCCATGGCAGCGGCTGGCACCGGCGATGTGCAGCGGGCCACAAATGTGCTGGCCGAAGAAATTGAACGGGTGAAACGGTTTGGGTTTACTGCTGCCGAGCTGGAACGTGCCAAAAAGAGCACCCTGGCGCAATATGAACGAACCTATAATAACCGCACTAAAACAGAGTCGGCCGATCTGGTAGAAGAATATATGAACCACTTTTTGGTAAACGAACCAATACCAGGTATAGAGAAGGAGTTTGAATACGTAAAGCTCATGCTGCCCGCTATAAAGCTCGATGAGGTGAATGCGGTCTCAAAACAGATACAGGGACAACAGAACCTGTTTGTGTACATGAGTGGGCCCGAACAAAAAGAAACTGATAAGCTGCCTGCTGAAAGCGAGTTACTGGCGATCATCGATGCAAAAGCAAAGGCCGATATTAAACCTTATGAAGAAAAGGCCGTTGCGTCAACGCTGCTTAGCAAAGAACCAACAGCGGGAAAAGTAGTTAAGATCACAAAGAATGTTTTACTGGGTACAACTGATTATGAATTAAGCAATGGGGTTACTGTAACGTTGAAACCCACCGATTTTAAAAGCGACCAGATACTGATGGGCGCTACCCGCCCCGGTGGTAAAAACAATTATGCGTTGGCCGATAAGTTCAACGCCGAGTACATGGTGCCGGCCACGGTATCTATGGGGGTTGGACAGTTTTCGCCTACCGATCTTGGTAAGGCGCTGGCTGGTAAAACGGTAAGTGTTGATCCTGTGTTTACAGCTATCTCTGAAGGCTTCAGGGGCAGCAGCAGTGTGAAAGACCTTAAAAGCCTGTTTCAGTTAACTTACCTGCAATGTACAGCGCCACGGGGCGACACTGCTTTGTTTAACGGGTTTGTACAAAAGAATATTTCGCAGTTTGCTAAAATAAGCGCCAATCCCCGGGCTTCGTTTGTTGATACGTTATATAAGGTAATGTTTAACAACAACCCACTGGCGCCGGTAGCTGTGCCTAACAGCACTTATTTTGAAAAGATCAATTACAAACGGGTGTTGGAAATTCGCAACGAACGGTTCGGCGATGTTAGCGGCATGCACTTTGTGTTTGCCGGTAGTTTTAAAGAGGCAGAAATAAAACCGCTGATTGAAAAATACATTGCCAGTTTACCTGCTACCGGTAAAAAGTTCAGTTTTACCGATAATAAAGTGCGTCCTGTAGATGGTAAAAGAACGCTTAACGTAAATAAGGGGAAAGAGGAGCAAAGCCTTATTTTGGCCTTTTATACCGGCGAAACGCCCTATAATGAAGATATAGAACTGAAAACGCATGCATTGAGTGAAGTGCTGAATATTCGTATCATTGAAGAGCTGCGCGAAAAGATACAGGGTATTTATGGTGGCGGCACGTATGCCGAATTGGAAAAGTACCCTTACAACAATTACAGCTTTGTAGTACAATTGCCTTGCGGTCCGCAAAAAGTTGATACCCTGTTAAAAGCAATAAAGAACGAGATGAGTGGTATGGTGGCAAAAGGGCCCGATACATCGTATATAAATAAAGTAAAGAAACAATGGCTTGAACAACACAAGCTAAACATGAAAGAGAACGGCGTTTGGGTTGAGAAGTTATTGCAATACAAGCTACAGGGCGGCGATCCCGACCGGTTTGTTCATTATGAAAAGTATGTAAACAAACTAACGCCAAAGGATGTACAGGATGCTGCCAAACTGGTGCTCGATGGAAATGAGTTTTGGGCTATACAAATGCCAGAGAACAGTAAAAGCGGAACAGCTGAAGAGCCAAAGAAAGGTTTTTAGCAGCTAAACGACTATAATACAATAAGCCAAAGCCCTCCGATGCATCGGGGGGCTTTGCTATAAAGACTATTAATGTTAGATAACACATTCTGCCTGCTATATTTAGCGTTGAGCGTTCTGCGTTTTATGTGTATTTTATTGAAATGCAATGCCCTTGAGCGAGCCCGTAATAGTGCTTAAAAATGCACCTGGTGAATTCGCGCAAATGCTGATGCTGCAAGCAGTTCACGTGAATTTTTGCTCACACGTTTTATTATTATTTTCCCCTAAAAAAATTTGTTTATTATATCCTAAACACTAACTTGCAGGAACAAACGGATATAGCAGAACTCCTCCCTATTATTGTGATTGCACTCTGGATTTGAAAGCTTGGATATTATGCAAGCTAGGCCCTTCATGAATACTATTGTAAAGGAAAAATACATTGTTAGAACTGTACGACTTGCAAGCGTAATGCATTGCATGTGATATAAATAATTGAAAATTATTGTAAAGATATCCCGGAGGTGAGAGGTGTCTTTAGTACCGGCTTTAATTAGTAGCGGGTGAAGCTTTGTTCATACATAGCATCGTTAAGTTGCTCTGAAAAATCATCCGTTTAATGATTTCGCTGGTTTAGGGGTTGCTAGATCACGACAGTCGGCCGCATGGCTGGCTGTCTTTTTTTTACCCCCGGCCCCCTAAAGGGGTATGAAAGTGTATTAGTTACGTAGTTGAACAACCGAATAAAAATAGTGTTGCGTTTGTTCTGCAGGGTTATAATGTTCAACATAAAACAATTGCTAAGGGTAGATGCACTTTGGGCTTTGCGTTACGCCGCGCCCTTGTAACCTGAAACCTGAACTATTGCGATGTAAACCATTTATTGCGAGCTCCGAAATGAAATAACTAAGAACTATAAACTGAAAACTAAGAACTTACAAAGGCATACATTTTGATTAAATACCATTGAACTCTTAAAACATATGGTATGAAACGGTTTAAAGGTATTTGGTTAATAGCTTCATTTCTTCTTTTATCAATAGTTGGTGCCAGGGCGCAGGTGAATGTAAGCGTCAATATAGGATCACAACCTTTATGGGGACCTTCCGGTTACGATGTAGTGGAATATTATTATCTGCCCGATCTGCAGATGTATTATTATGTGCCATCGCATCAGTTTGTTTACCTTAATGGCAATAACTGGGTCTTTGTAAGAAATTTGCCGGCGCGGTATCGGGGATACGATCTCTATTCCGGTTATAAGGTAGTGATCAATGAACCCAAACCCTACCTTCATTTTAATGAACATAAAGTAAAATACGCCACCTACAAAGGTGCCAAAGGAAAACAGGTTGTCATCCGCGACAGTAAAGACCCTAAATACTTTGTTGTGAAAGGGCATCCGGGAAATGCAAAGGGGCACTACAAAGCTGAGAAAGGTAATAAAGGTGGTAAAGGTAATAGTGGCAATAAGGGGAAGGGAAATAAGAAGGGTTAGTAAGTTATTCAGTTGTTCAGTTCGTGAGTCGGCAAACGTGAAACGTGAAACGGCAAACACCCAAATTCGAGATTAGCGTTCGATCGGCGATTGGCAATAAATTTGGAGAGGCGCAGGATCAACTATTAACTTCAAAGCGCGGCAGCCTGTATTTCCTTTATCAACTCTATTACCTCTATCAACCTTTCAACTATTATTCCGTCTGCCGCACAGAAGCCCTTGTCAACTCGTCAACTTGTTAACCCGTCAACTTCCTAACAAACTCTTAAATCAATAACCCCCCACTCATTTTTATCTTGCTATTAACAGATAACCAGCTGAAACACAGTTCTTATGCAAAAGTTTGTTAATTGATCAGTTGTCCACATTTACTATTAAACCGGGTATGTAATTTGGTTTCTCAACAGTAACTAAAATCGATGATTTATGAAACGGGTTCTACAGATTCTGCCAATTCTTGCCATCTTAACAACAGCTTCAGCTTACTCCTCAAAAGCACAGGTAAGTGTTAGTGTAAATATCGGTGCACAACCCAACTGGGGACCGGCCGGTTATGCGTCAGTAGATTACTATTACCTGCCTGATATTGAATGTTACTATTATGTGCCTCGCCAACAATTCGTTTACCTGAGTGGTCCGGAATGGGTGTTCTCAGCCTCGCTTCCAGCACGCTACCGTGGGTACGATCTGTATGGTGGTTATAAAGTGGTTTGCGAAGGCCCAAGGCCTTATATGCACTACAGAGAGCATCGGGTAACTTATGCCCGTTACAGGGACTACAGAGGCCACCAAACCTGCATACGTGATTACAATGGCGGCGGCCATGGCGGATATTACGAGCGTGGCCCACGGGGTGGTGGTTATTACGGACGGGGTGAAGGACATGGGCATCATGGGCATGGCCGTGGTCATGGACGTGGACATGATCGTTGGTAATCTGAAATGAAGTAGGAGGTAAGAAGTAGGAAGTAAGAAGAGTAATATACCTCAGACTCATAACTAAATTCAACCTCATAAAATAATGCGAGCACACCATTTGTAGTGAGCTCGCATTTTTATTAGCTTCTTACTTCTTATTTCCTACTTCTTACTTCGTATTCCTAAGCAACAGTAATATCCTTATCCAGATAAACATCCTGTGTAGCCTGCAACAACTCCACACCCTCTTTGAACGGACGTTGGAATGCCTTACGGCCAAGGATCAATCCCATACCACCGGCTCTTTTATTGATAACAGCAGTGTATACTGAATCGGCCAAATCGCTGGCGCCTTTACTTTCGCCACCACTGTTTATTAAACCAACACGGCCACTATAGCAATTCAGTACCTGGTAACGGCACAGGTCAATAGGGTGATCAGTTGTGAGTTTGTCATATACCAGGTTACTTGTTTTACCATGTTTGGTTGCCAGGTAACCGCCATTATTGGTAGGCAATTTTTGTTTAATGATGTCGGCCTGCAGCGTAACGCCCAGGTGGTTGGCCTGCCCTGTAAAGTCTGCCGCAGTATGATAGTCTACACCATCTACTTTAAAACCATTGTTACGGGTATAACACCATAAAATAGTTGCCATGCCCAGCTCATGCGCCAGTTCAAACGCTTCGGCCACTTCTTTCAATTGGCGGGCACTTTCGTTACTACCCCAATAAATAGTAGCACCAACAGCTACAGCTCCCATGTTCCAGGCACTTTTAACAGTACCGAACATGGTTTGATCGTATTTGTTGGGCAGGCTTAAAAATTCGTTATGGTTGATCTTTACAACAAATGGAATGCGATGTGCATATTTACGGCTCATAATACCCAGCACGCCATATGTACTGGCTACGGCATTACAACCACCTTCAATAGCCAGCTTAATAATGTTCTCAGGATCGAAGTAAATAGGGTTGGGTGAGAATGCCGAACCGCCGCTGTGCTCAATACCCTGGTCAACCGGGAAGATGCTACAGAAACCGGTATTGGCCAAACGCCCATTACCCAGTAATGCCTGCAGGCTCCGTAATACCTGGTTGTTCCTGTTGCTGTTCAACCATATTTCTTCAATGTGGTTGGGAGAGGGAAGCGTGATTGTTGATTTGTCGATAGCGGTACTCTTGTGATCTAAAAGATAAGAGGCTTTGTCACCTAGAAGATCGATAATTTTTTTTGACGGCATACTTATGTTTTAATTTAACATGAATAGTCAATCGTGAATGCAATTCATATTCCAGGAAAAATCACAAATCTCAAATCACAAGTTCCAAAGAAAGAAATCACAAATGCCAAAACTCAATGCAAAGCCCCGATTGTGTATTGGGATCATTTGGTTCTTGGTGCTTGGATTTTGGAATTTCCGCCGGCAGGCGGTTTTATTTGGTTCTTGGATTTTGGAATTTGAAATTTCCGCGCCAGCCGCAGGTTGGCGCGGGCAAAGATATGCTGTACAAATATCCTATACAACGAAGCCCCGACGGTAACGTCGGGGCTGATATCATAATAATTTAACCCAATAAAGGTTTATGAAACTAAATTCTAATTATTAAGCGTTTCTGTTGATGCAATTCAAATCATTGAACGCAATTTCTAAACGTTTAATAAATGTTTCTTCGCCTTTGCGTAACCATACGCGCGGATCGTAATATTTTTTGTTTGGTTTATCTGGTCCTTCAGGGTTACCCAGCTGATCTTGCAAATAACCTTCGCTCTTTTTGTAATAGCCCAGAACACCTTCCCAAAATGCCCATTGCAGATCGGTATCGATATTCATTTTGATAGCGCCATAGCTAATGGCTTCGCGAATTTGGTGTTGAGGCGAACCGCTGCCACCATGGAATACAAAGTATACGGGCTTCTCGCCGGTTTTGAATTCTTTTTTAATATGGTCCTGGCTGTTTTTCAGGATCTCAGGACGCAGTTCAACATTACCCGGGCTATAAACACCATGCACATTACCAAAAGCAGCCGCTACTGTGAACAGGCGACCAACTTTACCTAACTGCTCGTATGCATAAGCCACGTGTTGAGGCTGTGTATATAATTTATCGTTCTCTACGCCGCTGTTGTCAACGCCATCTTCTTCACCGCCGGTTACGCCCAGCTCAATTTCAATACCCATGCCCAGGGGCTGCATACGTTTGAAGAACTCAACAGATGTATGTATGTTCTCTTCTAATGGCTCCTCGCTCAGGTCGAGCATGTGAGAGCTGAACAAAGGTTGTTTTTTCTCTTTGAAATATTGTTCGCCGGCATCAATTAAACCACTGATCCATGGTAGCCATTTTTTAGCGGCATGGTCAGTGTGCAGCACCACCGGAACACCGTAATATTTAGCTACGTTATGTATATGCAGCGCACCTGAAATAGCGCCTGAAATATTGCCCTGTAACTGATCGTTAGGCATTCCTTTACCTGCAATGAACTGTGCACCACCGTTAGAGAATTGAATGATAACGGGAGAGTTTACTTTTGCGGCTGTCTCAAGGGTAGCGTTGATCGTATTAGTGCCAATTGTGTTAACAGCTGGCAAAGCGAACTGGTTTTCTTTAGCATCCTTATACAAGGCTTCCAATTCTTCACCAAAGAGTACTCCTGGTTTGTATTTTTTCATCATTTTCAGTGTTAAAGCGTGTTGTTAGTTAAAATGATTTCAAAAGCGTTGGAAAATATTTAATGAATTATCTCTTTTTTTAATAAGCGGCGAAGATAGTCAATTTAGCAATGATAGTTGGCGTATTTGTTACATGACACGCGTCAGGTAATCGTAACCCATTGATTTAATGGGTGAAAGGCGAGGCCCTTTCTCAGGGATGCTCGCCTTATGATTAAATATAATTTAATGATTAACGGGCCGGGCTTTCAAAATATCATTGGTCGCCTCGCCCGGCAAAACCCTGTACACGGGAATATTAACGGCGTACCGGTTACAGAGCTCGCGAATACGGCGGTCGATCTGGTCGGCAGAATACCGTGCCGAAAAATGCCCCAGGATCAGTTGCTCCACCTTCGACCGGCTTACCATTTCCAGCACTTCTTCGAGGTAGCTGTGTTTATTGCCATGGGCAAATATCTGGTTATCGTCCTCATGCATAAAAGTAGCTTCATGTATCAGCACTTTTGTATTTTCCCAGCGGGTAAGGTCCTCTACGGGCGTGTCGCCCGAGTAGCCCAATAAAGTATTTTGGATCTCTATATGTGTATTGGCCTTGCCCTGTTCTTCAATTATACGTTTGATCTCTTCGCCGGGCAGGGTCGTTAATTCGGGTTTTAATTTCAGTTTCGATTGAATGACCTTATAACTAAGACTTTTAACGCCTGGTTTGTTTATTACATGGCCATTGGCGATGGCCTTTATAATGAGGTCTTCCTTTATGCGCAAATTGCTTTCTGGTGTAATGGCATTCCACACTGCACTTGCTACATGTGGGTCGAATTTTTCGGTAAAGTCTTTTATTGCTGGAAAAGAACCGGCGTCTTTTGGATAGTAAATAACAGGATAACCCGGCCGGGCATTCAGTTGATTGAATTGAAACAGGCCGCCAAGGTGATCGCGGTCGGCATGAGAGATGAACACATGTTCTATCCGTCGGCTTTTTTGTAGCAGATGGGCGCTTACGCCATCGCCGGCATCGAATAATATTCTAAACTCATCAATAAAATACCAGGTTGAAAACAGGGCGGTTGAGTAACCGGTAATTGTAAGTTGCATGATCGGGAATCTCTTGGTTGTCTAATCTTCAAACTTGCCCAGGTTCTTCTGGATCAGTTTTAAATTCTTTTGCAGGGTTTGCTTCAACTGGCGTTTAACCAGCTGACCCATTGAATTGCATTTATAAAATTGTTGGTTGTGAAAATAATCGCCCAGCTCGGCACGCAACTGATGTAACTTGGCGGGAACCGATATCTGGTCCTTTGCCATTATGTTTAACAGTTCCATCAGCCTGAAACGCGATGAGGCTACACGAAAGGCCATCATAGTGCGTTCTTCGGTTTGATACTGATGTATACTTTCTTTATTCAGCAGTTTCGAGCACAGGTCTACATACGCATAATTCTCTTTAAAGAATTGCGGGAAGTACAAATTCTTTCGCCCTTCATATGATTGCTGATCGAAGTCGATGGCGCGAATGCGATATTGATAATCCTCAATATCAGGGGTAATATCTACCACAAAATTGTACGAACGCATATCGCCCAGTAACCGCACAAAACAACGCTCATTGAATTTCACAAACTCCTTGGCCAGCCTGATCTTATTAGTATGCGGGTCGTTAAGGTGATTGGTAATGAACAGGTCGCCGGGGATACCAGGTATATGTTCTTCTACCAGTGTGTTCTGATTGGTAAGGTAGGTAATACGGTTGGGCGACAGAATGTGTTCCAGTTCCAAACCATAAATACGCGAGGCATCGGCGATCTTTATATAATAGTGATCGTAGTTGTCGTTGTACTTGTTTACAATGCGAATACGAAATGGGTTCGAATTACCAAAACTGCAATAATCTATTCGCGCTACATCGAGGTGACTGGTAAAAGTAAGGTCGCCTTCTGTTTTTAAGATGGCGTACATCTGAACCAGTCCGTCCCTGATAAATTCCCAATCGCGCATATCATACATCACGGTTTCCCAGTAGGTATCGTTCCCGTTTTTATCTTTTAGGGGGAATGAATAAGTAATTCGCAGCAGATCGTTATACGATACGGGCAATTTTACTTCGCGGCCATGATTTTTCAGGTACCCACGCAGGCGGTCATGCACCGGGAACATGGGCTTTTTGCGCGATGGTTTAATTGGCTCGTTGTGGTCTATGCTAGAATTCATATTGTTGAAGGGTAGTAAATGGTAAATAGCAAATTTGCTGAAATATTACACTGTTACAGGTTGCAGGTTACAAGTTTCAGGGCATTTCCTTGCAACCTGTACCCGGTAACCTGCAACGGCTCCTAAGAAACGTTTGGTCGCAATTTTAATGCTTACGCTTCTTAAAATTAATAGCTTACAAATTTAAGCTATGCTTTGCAATAAAGTATTGAAGTAAGCAGGGGCATTTAGCAGCCGGCTGCCATACCAGCTGAACATTTCACCGTCAACCAGCACTATTTTAGTGTTCGGCAAATGTGGTTGCAGTTCATTAATGTGTTTTTGTTGAAAGGGAAATGGCTCCGATGAAAGTAAAAGCAGGTCGCATTGTTTTAGTTGCCAGGTATCGATGGTGGGGTAGCGGGTGCTATTGGCAAAACTGTTTGTTAACCCGCAGCGTAAAAGCATATCATGAATAAAAGTATCGTTGCCGATGGTCATATAAGGATTGCGCCAAATTAAATAACCGGCCTTTTGTTTTGTGGCCATGGGTTTTAGTGAGGCAAATGCAGTGTTTATTTGGCTAAGCAGGTGCAGGGCGTTGTTAAGCCTGTTGGTAATCCTTCCAATTTGTTCAATCATCTCTAATGCATCTTCCAGGCCATTTACATCAGTCATCCATACCGGGTAATGTTTGGCCAACTCTTCAACCTGTTCCTTTACATTTTCTTCTTTATTGGCAATTATAAGATCGGGTTGAAGTGCGTGAATAGCTTCTATCTTAATGTTCTTAGTGCCACCCACTCTTGTTTTTTGCCTGAACCAGCTTTCAGGATGAACACAGAATTTGGTAATGCCGGTTACCTCATTATCGAGTTGTAGTGTATACAGCAGTTCAGTTATTGAAGGTACCAGCGAAACAATGCTGCGTGGTGAGGCTGGCACAGTAACCCATCGGCCCAACTGATCGGTGTAAACTGGCATGGCTAATGTGATAATTCGATGATGTGATAATGTGATAATGGAATATTGGGCGAAGGTAGGGGAAACTAATAAGCTAATTTGTTAATGAGATTATGTGCTGCTTAAAATGCAGGCTTAAAGCCGAAAGCTGAAAGCCTAAAGCAAATACAACAGAGGTCAAAAGCTGCCATGGGCTTTAAGCTTTAGCCTTTTCGCTTTTGGCGTTTTCTTGTAAAAAAAGGTGTAAATGAAAAGTGGCGAAAGTAGAAAGAAGAAAGGCGTGTTTATTGTGGAGGACCGCTGCTCCTCCTGCTAAAAGATTTTTACGGTTTTAGCAGGAGGGGTTATTGGAGTTAAGCAGACGGTTTTTAACACACAGGAATTGGAACTACCTCGGTCTTGGTCGGACGTTGGATTTTAATAATTGGTTTTATCAAAGGATATACTTGGTCTTTCAAGGATATTCGTTTGTCACGGATATTGGATCTGGATAGTGGATTTTATGAATGATATTGGACTTTCCTTGATTTTCTATTGGATATTGAACGCTGTTGGTTTTCCCGGAAGAGTGATCAGTAAACCGATCAACTTCTTTAACAAAGGTAATACAGAATAAAATGTTAACAAGAGCAGAAACTCTCGATTTAAATCGTTCAGTATTTACTGCAATAATAGTAGCTATCACCTACTTATATGCGTAGTATTGCTTTTTTGGTAGAGTAGTATTACGAAAATGTAAAATATACAATTTTATTTGCATTGATCCTGATCAAATATTTTATAAAAGTATATGCTTGAAACCCACATCCAGTAAGGGTTTCAGCCATTATGTATGGCTTAATCCGGAAATTATACACATTAAACGGGCAAGGATAGCCATTGGTCGAATAAAGTTCAACCGCGGCAAAAACCGATGCATCTTTGCTGTATCAAAACGCTGTTGACGTACCCTTTAACAAGTACAATACCGAACAATTACGAACAACCTTAAGTCCTGAAACAGTAGAAGAGCCCCTAAACCCTAATTACCGTAGAAATAAAAGTTTTTTTGATCCGTACCCCGCATCCAATATCGTGATAAACCGGAAATCTCAGTCAGCAAACCAGTCCTTAGTAAAACCGTCCAAAGTACCTGAACAAGATTTCACAAAAGCGCTCTGTTAATCCAGGGCGCTTTGTTTGTTAATTAGCTAATGTGATAATGTGCTAATAAGCTAATGTAAAATCCACGGCTTTGCCGTGGATTTTTATTGCATTTCAATTATCACATTAGCAAATTATCGCATTAGCACATTAGTTCCCTAGTGCCTGTATCACATCATACTTGGTAACAATATGGTAATTACCTAACTCATCCTTACTAAGCACCGCTCCATTGTCTTTATTTATAAGCGTACGCAGTTTTTCAATAGGCGTGTTTATATCAACTATAGGGAAGGCGGGTTCCATTACCGATTCTATTGCCGCGTTCTTGATATCGGGGTTGCTGAATATTTTTTGAAACAAACCGCTTTCACTTATAGCGCCAACAGGTCCGCTTCCATTGATCACGGGAATGTGCTCGATGTCGTATTTGCGCATAAGCTCAACCGCGTCACTTACAGTGCGGGTAGGCTCAATAGTAACCAGCTTTTGCTTACCGGTGCGGCCGTTGATGATATCTTTGCAGGTTTTGGCATCCATAAACCCACGTTCCATCATCCATTGATCATTGTATATTTTGGCTACGTAGCGGCTTCCATGGTCGTGGAAAATGCAAACTACCAGGTCGTCTTTTTTCAACGGTTGCGTGGCCGCAACCTGCATAAGACCCTGTATACAACTGCCGGCGCTGTAACCACAAAAAATGCCTTCATCTTTTGCCAGGCGGCGGGCCATAATGGCGCCATCTTTATCGGTAACCTGTTCAAAATGGTCAATGACGCTCATGTCGTAATTTTCGGGTACAAAGTCTTCCCCAAAACCTTCAGAAATATAGGGGTGTACTTCATTCATATCTACTTCGCCCGTACGAAAATATTTGGTGAGCAGCGAACCATATACGTCAATGGCCCATATTTTAATATTGGGGTTCTTTTCTTTCAGGTACATGGCAGTACCGGTTACTGTTCCGCCCGTACCTGCTGTACAAACCAGGTGGGTTATTTTGCCATCGGTTTGTTTCCATATTTCGGGGCCGGTGGTTTCATAATGCGCCAACCGGTTGGCCAGGTTATCGTATTGATTGCAATGGAATGAATTAGGGATCTCTTTTGCCAGGCGGCGGGCTACCGAATAATAGCTGCGCGGGTCTTCGGGTTCAACATTTGTAGGGCAAACAATAACTTCGGCACCAACTGCTTTTAAGATATCAACCTTTTCTTTTGATTGTTTGTCGGTGGTAGTAAAGATGCATTTGTACCCTTTAACGCAGGCTGCCAGGGCAAGGCCCATACCGGTATTACCACTGGTGCATTCAATGATGGTGCCGCCGGGTTTTAGTTTTCCTTCTTTTTCAGCAACCTCTATCATTTTAATGGCCATGCGGTCTTTAATAGAGTTGCCCGGATTAAAATAATCTACTTTGGCAACAACGGTTGCCGCAAGGTGTTTGGTGATTTTGTTGAGCTTGATAAGTGGCGTATTTCCAATCGTTTCGAGAATATTATTTTTAATATCCATTTCATGTAGTTTGTTGGCCCCAAAGGTACGTTTTTTGAGCAGGCCGATACTTTGATGATTTTTTAACTTCAAACCCATAATATGGGAAGTAAATTTGCATAGGGGACCCTATTATGAAAGTGTATTTTATTAGTGGGCTGGCAGCCGACAAACGGGTATTTAAATATATATCGTTGCCACCTGGTTGCGAAGCCGTACATCTCGACTGGATAACACCGCAAAAAGATGACACCCTTGCTTCATATGCATTACGTCTGGCCGATGCAATAAACCGCGATGAACCATTTGCCCTGGTTGGCTTATCGTTCGGCGGTATGCTGGCTACGGAAATTGCCAAACAATACAAACCTGTTGTAACTATTCTTATCTCAAGTGTGCCGGTGGCCAAACAATTACCCGGTTATTTTAGAATGGCTGGCAAAATGGGCTTACATAAATTTGTGCCGGTATCATTATTAAAATCTTCCGCTGCTACCAAACGGTTCTTCACAAGGGAAAGCAATGCCGATAAAAAATTATTGTGGGAAATAATCAATGAAAGCGATGCCGGTTTAATTCGCTGGAGCATTGACGCCATTTTGAACTGGGAAAATGATACCATTCCGCAACACATATGGCATATTCATGGCACCAGGGATGAAATATTACCTATAAAATTTACAAAACCTACACTTACGATTCCCAAACACGGGCACATGCTGGTAATGACAAATCCGCAAGCTGTTAATGAATTTCTGGCAAAAGCGCTTACCGAAGGAGCGCTTGCTCAGATATAATACATGCTGTAACTATTATTGAAGGTTCTCTTTGCAACCTCATTGGCACCTCTTTGGTACCTATATTGAACCTCTACGGCCGAGGTGGCAATGAGGACGTATTGAGGAGGCATCGAGGAGGTAATGAGGAGGCATCGGGGAGGTATATCGCTATAAGGTCGCTATAACATCGCTATAATGTCGCTGTAATGTCGCTATAAAGTGGTGGAAAGAGGTGGCGTTTAAAATACGCCATTTAAGGGAGAAAGAAGATGATGAAAATTACGAATTTTTTTACTTATAAACAAAGCCGGGTTCAAACCATATAAGTTTTAATTTTGACTTCGCCTGCTAAAAATTTGGTACGTTTTTTAGAAAAAAATGTTGTTGGTAAAAACAAGTTTTTTGTTTGTTTCGATGCATTACATTTGCGACCCCTTTAAAGGGGAGCAGGTTTGAACCGATATTAAAAAAACTGCAAATTCTAATAGATGGAAGTAAAGTACATTCAGAAGATCGCTGAAAAATTATCATTCAGCATTAAGCAGGTCACGAATATTCATGACTTGCAAAGCGAAGGAGCAACCATTCCATTTATGGCCCGCTACCGTAAGGAAGCGACCGGCAATATGGATGAGGTGGGTATAACCAACGTGGTTGAGCAGATCGCTTATTTTTCTGAACTGGATAAACGCAAAGAAACGGTTGTTAAAACAATTGAAGGTTTGGGCAAATTAACGCCCGAATTAAAAGATCGTATTGAGAACTGTTACGATGCTACCGAACTGGAAGATATTTATCTTCCCTACAAACCCAAACGCAAAACCAGAGCCACCCAGGCCATTGAAAAAGGACTGGAGCCATTGGCGAAACTTATTTTTGAACAGGGTGATGTAAATCTCGACGAAGTAGTTGCCCAATTCATAAACGAACAGGTAAAAGATGTAAAGGAAGCCATGCAGGGCGCCCGCGATATCATTGCCGAGTGGGTGAGTGAAAACGAGCAGGCGCGTAATAAGGTGCGCCAGGAGTTTACCGAAACAGCCAAGCTGAGCTCAAAAGTTCTCTCCAGCAAAAAAGAAGAAGAAGAAGCACAGAAGTACCGCGACTATTTTGAATTCAATGAAAATCTGGCCGATAGCCCTTCTCACCGCATTTTGGCAATACGCCGTGCCGAAAAAGAAGGCTACCTGGTTATGGATATCAATATCGACAAACAAACTGCTGTTGATGACCTCAACAGAACGTTTGTAAAAAGCAATACGCCATTAGCCAATGAAGTGAAAAAGGCGATTGACGATTCGTTCGACCGCCTGCTGAAACCTTCTATTGAAAATGAGTTTCGCCTGGCGAGCAAGAATAAAGCCGATGAAGAAGCTATTAACGTATTCGCAGAGAACCTGCGTCAGTTATTACTGGCTTCGCCATTAGGTTCAAAAAAAGTACTGGCGCTTGACCCCGGTTTTCGTACCGGTTGTAAACTGGTTTGTTTAGATGCACAGGGCAACCTGGTATTCAATACTGCCATTTACCCACACCCGCCACAAAACGAATGGCAGAAGAGTGTGGCTGAATTGAAATTCCTGGTTGATAAATATGATATCGATGCTATTGGTATTGGTAATGGTACTGCCGGTCGCGAAACCGAGCAACTGGTACGCAGCATCGACTTTGGCAAACAGGTAAGCGTATTTCAGGTAAATGAAAGCGGCGCTTCTATTTATTCAGCTTCAGAAGTTGCCCGTGAAGAATTCCCCGATCAGGATGTTACCGTACGTGGCGCTGTGAGCATTGGTCGCCGTTTGCTCGATCCGCTAAGCGAACTGGTTAAGATCGATCCTAAATCAATTGGCGTTGGCCAGTATCAGCACGATGTAAACCAAACCCGTCTAAAAGAAGCATTGGACAGGGTAGTAGAGAGTGCGGTGAACTTCGTAGGGGTTGATGTGAACACGGCTTCAAAACACCTGTTGGTATACGTATCAGGTTTAAGTAATACACTCGCTAAAAATATTGTTGAATACCGCGCTAAGAACGGTCCTTTCAAAACCCGCGAAGAGTTGAAGAAGGTGCCAATGATGGGGCCCAAATCATTTGAACAGTGTGCTGGTTTCTTACGCATTCCTGGTGCTGAAAACCCATTAGATAACTCATCGGTTCACCCTGAAAGTTATCACGTGGTTGAAGCCATGGCAAAAGACCTGCAGGCTTCACTGGAAGACCTGATCAAAAAAGGCGAGCTGCGCAAGAAGATCAACAAAAAACAATACATCACTGAAAACATTGGTGAATACACTATCGATGATATCTTAAAAGAGTTGGAAAAACCTGGTCGTGACCCTCGTGCACAGATCGAGGAGTTCCGCTTCGATGATACCATTAAAGCTATTGAAGATGTAAAACCAGGTATGACGGTACCGGGCATCGTTACCAACATTACCAACTTTGGGGTGTTTGTTGATATTGGCGTTAAACAGGATGGACTTGTGCATATTTCTCAATTGAGCAATACGTATGTGAGTGATCCCAACGAGGTAGTGAAACTGCAGCAGAAGGTAATGGTTACTGTTTCTGAGGTTGATGTGCCCCGTAAAAGGATCTCGCTTACCATGAAAGACCAGGCCAAAGGTGGTGGTGGTGGTGAAAAACGCAGCAGCGGTGGTGGCGATCGCAAACAAGGTTCTGGCGGTGGCGCTAAAGGCCAGCCGAAAAAGCAGGAGCCGCTGAATCCGTTCCAGGCTAAGTTGGCTGAGTTGAAGAAGAAGTTTAATGATTAGTTGACTGGTTAATCCCGATGCAATCGGGAACGAGTTAACAAGGAGTTGAAAAGTTGATAGAGTTTATAGAGTTGATAGAGGTAATACAGAAAACAACAATGTTTTTGAATAGAAGATCCCACGCCGGTTCTCGGGGTGGGATCTTTTTTTAGGCTAGTGGTAAATGGTTAGTGACTAGTGGGCTTTTATTCGGAATTCGCTATTAAATGCATTTGCTTTCTATTTGTGACTTCTGGCTTCGCTACGCCCTGTATTTCCTTGTCAACATGTTAACTTGTGAACTTTTAATCGTACATTAAAGCAACCCTTTAAACCGGTTCTTTTATGAAGAAATTCAAACAATTCGTTCTAAAACACAGAAAAGGATGGGGCCTTGGTATTGCCATTTACCAACTGATAGGCTCCCTGGTTATTTTCCTGCTTATGTACCTTAACATTCCGGAGTTAAATGCAGGCATAGTGTTGGTGCTGATACCGCTGATAGGTATTACACTTACAGGTTTTATTGCATCTATAATCTATTTCATAAAAGGATATACGCTGCGGTTCTTTACCTTGTCGAAGCTGAATTTTTGCTTTCAAATGTTGCAGATATCGGTAAAAGGCTTTGCCTTTGCGTTTTATTATGGCCCTTACCTTGCCGTTGGGTTCGATAGCGAGATGTTCTTCAGAATAAAGTTTGAAATGCTGACTGCGAATTTCGGTTTACGGTTTGGCGAAACACAAGAACAATTTGTATTCATTAATTTAATTCCACTCATACCCATACTGGCCTTAAGATGGATAGAAAGAAACCCGGTAGAAGTTTCTGAATTTGAGAATTCATTTCTGGAAGAGCAACAAAGTTAGTTGACAAGTCAACTCTTCAACTAGTTAACTCTTCAACTAGTTAACTCATCAACTTGCCTCTTTATTCCTATATGCCTGTTTTTTACGATTAAGATACATATCGAGTACAACCAATCCCAACACTACATTTATCATCATAAATATAGTAGTATAGGTAGTATTGAAGAACCCGCTGAAGTTTACATTATTGAGTTTACTGAGATCAATTTGTGTGGAGCTTGTTGTTGCTGCCGACCAATTCACTTGTGCCATACCCGCAATAAGTAAACCGATAATACTGCATATAAAGAAACCGGCAATACCCCAAACGATCCTTTTATTGATGTACGATTTGGCGGCGGGTGCAATGTGATGTTTGCTAATGGCTTCCATTATGTTTTGGGTAAAGCGCATGGAAGGTTCATCGAGTTGCAGCTCGTGGCTCAACAGGTTCTGCAGTTCAAGCAGTTCCTGATATTTTGTTTTCCATTCCTGGTTGGTAGCAATCAGTTCATTAATAAACAAGCGATCTTCTGCACTGCATCTGCCATCGATATACTCCCACAAACGTTCTTCTATATTCTGTTGCTTGCTCATTGTTTTGTGTTTTAGTTTAATTTTTGACCAGGGCCTTTGGCCCTTATTGTTTAGGCCTCGGGCCTCCCCGGCCCCCTCCCCAACCCCTCCCCCGGTGGGGGAGGGGCTACCATGCTAAGGAATTAACTCGTCAACTTGTTAACTTGTCAACTCGTTAACTTGTTAACTCGTCAACTATTTCCGAATAATACCTCTCCATCTTCTCCTTTAACCTAACCCTTGCTCTATGCAATTTTACCTTTGCGGTATTGGGGTCTATGCCAATTATCCTGCCTATTTCTTCGAGGCTTTGTTCGGCCTGATAAAATAATGTAATAATACGGGCATCGTCAACACTCAATAATTTAATGGCTTCATTAATGGCCTTTGCTTTTGATTTCTGCTCTACCTGGTTTGCCTTGAACGCTGAGTTCTGATTATCTGCCGCTTCAAAGATATGTTCATTGTCGAGCGAGTGAATGGTCACTTTCTTTTTGCGTAAAAAGGTTATACAGGTAGTGGTAACAATGGTATACAGCCAGGTGCTGAACTTCGATTCGCCCCGGAAGTCGGCCAGGCTACGGTATGCTTTTACAAATACGTCCTGGGAAATTTCTTCGGCGTCTTCGCGGTTGGGCGTATAGCGCAGGGCAATGGTAAAAACGAAATTCTGGTATCGTTTTACCAAATGGGCGTACAGCGCCTGTTCGCCGCGCAGCACTCTGTCTATTATTTCATTATCACCCGGTCCGGTTTGCATTATTGAGAAGTATGACGATGTAAAAATTATTTAGGTTACAGCCAAAGGGCAGTAGTTGTGCCGGAAAATTGGGCCTTTGATTATCAGTAGTTTATTTAGGGTAAATAATTCAGAACTGTACGGTTTCGATACTTTCCCTGTTCATTTATGAAAAAAATGTTTCGGGAACTGTAACCACGGAAAAACTGCAGTAGTCATAGATGTATAGAATTTAAAAATTAAAAACTATGGATAAAGGAGTATTAGCAATCGTTTGGTTAATGGTTTCCTCTTTAGCATTGTTCATCCTCATCTTCGGTATCAGGTATTTAATGAGCCGCGAAAATCTTGCCATGCTAGAAAAAGGCCTGAACCCTAAAGAAAAGGTAAATCGCCCTGCACCATATACCAATTTAAAATGGGGTTTGCTTTTAATGGGCGCCGGTATTGGTTTGGCCCTGGCATATATTATTACACAGTACGTGCTGCATGATCGTGATAACCCGGCTTTGTGGTTTGCGTTTATTGCTATTGGTGGTGGTGCTGGTTTAATTGCTTCGTATAAGGTGGAGAAGAAAGAGTTGCTTGATAAGGAGGTGAGT
Source organism: Niastella sp. OAS944 (assembly GCA_024809215.1). Taxonomy (GTDB): domain Bacteria; phylum Bacteroidota; class Bacteroidia; order Chitinophagales; family Chitinophagaceae; genus Niastella. Next base: position 323,211 of record JANUBW010000008.1, read on the forward strand.
TAACAAGTTGACGAGTTAACAAGTTAACAAGAAGTTGAAAAGGTGATAAAGCTGATGTAGTTGATAAAGGAAGAATACAAGTTGATGAGTTAACTGCCTCACTAGCCTTTAACCACTTACTATTAGCCCCAACTTACAAACTGAATAACCGAACAACTCAATAACTGAATACCAACCAACAAAAAAAGATCCCACTCATTTAACCGAGTGGGATCTTCTATGTAAAAACAATCTTGTATCAGCTTTTCAACTCCTCGTCAACTCGTCAACTTGTTAACTCGTCAACTCACTTCTTCATTTCAACAAGCGCCTTCGAAATAGCCGCATCATCTGCATTGCTCACTTCATAATAACCTTCCATTCGCCAAATCTGGCGGGCCAGCCAGGTTTTAATACGTTTCTCTATCTCCAGCTTATCGCGTTCGGGAACGGTTTGCACATTGATGCTGCTCTTGCCGGCATAAGTTACCAGGCTGTTCCAGGCGGTGCGGGTATCGTTATAACGACGGGCAAAATCGGCCGGGGTTTTAAACTGGTCAAAGTATGCTTTGTTTTGTTGGTAGTATGTATAAATGAATTTGCTGAACAGCTGGTTGTCGAACAGCACATATACATTGCTTGAGAAAGTAGCCGTATCAAATGGAATAAACACATCGGGGGTAATACCACCGCCGCCATATACAATATGACCGCTCCTGGTTTTGAATGCGGGGCCGGTATGTTTTGTTACCGTATCGCCATTTACCAGTTCGCCATTCTCAAAACGTTCGGCCAGCTCATCATTATAAGCATCTCGGCCTTTGTTGTATGGCTTTTGAATATTACGGCCAATAGGTGTATAGTAACGGGCAACGGTTAGGCGTAGGGCCGAACCATCGCTGAGGTCGTATTGTTCCTGTACAAGTCCTTTACCAAAAGTACGGCGGCCAATGATGGTAGCGCGGTCCCAGTCTTGCAGGGCGCCGGCCACTACTTCACTGGCTGAGGCTGAGCTTTCGTCAACCAGCAATACCAGTTTACCGGTTTCAAAAAGGCCGGGGCGTTTGCAACGGTATTCAATTTTGTCCTGTTTATTGCCTTGCGTATATACGATCAGTCGTTCGTCGTCGAGGAATTCATCGGCAATATCGGTGGCTTCGGTAAGTATACCGCCGCCATTGCCGCGCAGGTCGAAGATGAGTTTCTTCATGCCTTTCTTTTGAAGTTCTTCCATAGCCCTCATAAACTCCTCGTAGGTAGTGCCGGCGAACTTATTCAGGTGAATGTAACCGGTAGTGGTGTCAATCATGTAGGCCGCATCAACTGAATATAAGGGAATGGTGCCACGGGTAATGGCTGCACTTATTTGTTTGCCATTGCGCAGTACGGTTACGTTCACTTTGCTGCCGCCCACACCCCGTAAAAGGTTCTTTATTTTATCGCCGTTGATGTTTTTACCAGCTACGGCCGAGTCGCCTACTTTCAGGAATTTATCGCCCACCTGCAGGCCGGCCTTATCGCTGGGGCCGTCGCTCAGCACATTGGTAACATGTACGGTGTCGTCGATGATGAAAAATTCTACGCCAATACCTTCAAAGTTTCCTTGCAGATCTTCGTTTATTTCTTCCACGTTTGAAGCGGGTATAAACACCGAGTGGGGATCAAGGTGCGCCAGCATGGCCTGTATGGCTTCATCGGCCAGGGTATCGGTATTTACTTTATCAACATATTTCAAATTTACCAGGTCAACTACTTCCTGCAGAACCGAGCGTTTGCCTCTGTTAAAAATGCCGCGTGAGTTGGGAATATTATTCCTTAAAGCCGAACCAATCATCATACCCAGGACCAAAACCAAGGAGAATAACAGTGGCATCCATACTTGAAGTCTTTTCATCTGAAATTGTATAGTTTGTTTTAATAAGGCCGGTGGGGTAGACTGCCCCCCACGATATGTACCACAAATACCGCCTTTTTTATTTACAAATGCGTTAGTTTTTAAATAAAATACGTTTAAGCAACAATTTCACCTGCCTGGCGTACTTACAAGCGCGTATAAATATGTGTTAAAGCGACAATACGCCCGGCTGAAATTGATTTCCATCAACCTGGTACTGTCAGTGATTTTGCCGGAGTTGCAAAGAAACAGCATCGCAAGGGATAGAAATCTTTAAAATTTCGGCGAAGTTCATAATTAATTTGCAAGTAACGTTTTTTTGTTTTGAATGGTTACAGGCCGCATGATAGCGGCACTTCAAACAAATAAGAGGTAAGGGTAGCAGGCTGTAATTCAGGCTGTTTGCGTTTTTATGCAAGGTATATGCCTGGCTTTCAGCATGGTTGTTTCAGCTATGCGTCTTACCTTCGCACGATGGCTATGTGTATAAATGAGCCTGCAACAAGGGTTTGGAATTATACGATTAAACGGTTATAAATATGGCAATACTGCTGGCTGATAGTGGGGCAACCAAATGTGAATGGTTTCTGGCAGAATCAAAGGAACGTACTCAATCGGTTTTTACTCAGGGAATAAGTCCGTATTTTTTTAATACGGAAAAAACGGTGGCTTTATTACAGCAGGAATTATTGCCACAACTGCCGGCTTCAACAGTAATTGACGAGATCCATTATTACGGAACCGGAATGCGTAACCCGGTCAATGTTGATATGGTGCGAACATCACTGGCAAGTGTTTTTAGCAAGGCCGAAATTGAAGTGAGTGATGATATGTTAGCTGCCGCCAGGGCCCTCAATGGCCGTAAAGCAGGGCTGGCATGCAACCTGGGAACAGGTTCTTTTGCGGTTTACTACGATGGCAACACTATAACCAAACAGGCGCCGGGCATTGGGTACATTTTGGGTGATGAAGGAAGTGGGGCCTACCTTGGTAAAAAAGTACTTCAATACTATTTGTACAATACGTTCGACGAAGAGCTGCGTTATAAATTCGAATCAAGATATAGTGCATCACCCGTTGATATATTGGAGAATGTTTACCGGAAGCCGCTGGCAAACAGGTACATGGCCTCTTTTTGCCTGTTTTTGTCGGAGAACAGAGGGCACTATATGATTGAAAATATCATAGAAGACGGTTTGAATGATTTCTTTTTTAACCATTTATGTAAGTTTTCCGAAAGCTGGAGCAGCCCCATACATTTTGTAGGCGGCGTGGCTTTTGCGTTTCATGACCTTATCAATGAGCTTTGTCATTCTTACGAGTTTGAACAGGGAAAGATCATGAAAGGTGCCATGGAAGGTTTGATCCAATACCATGTACATTAAAAAACCTTATTGTGAGTAATACGAATAAAACATTGAACAACAGAAATATGGCAGCAGATTTTAACAGGGTAACAGAGCAGTCGAGCGATTACAGGCATCTTGAGGATATGAGTATTCATGAATTGCTTACTAACATGAATAATGAAGATAAGAAGGTGCCGGTTGCTGTAGAGAAGGCTATACCCCAAATAGAAAAACTGGTGGCTGCCATTTCAGATAAAATGCTGGCTGGCGGTCGTTTGTTTTACATTGGCGCCGGTACCAGTGGCCGCCTGGGTATTCTCGATGCCAGCGAAATTCCCCCCACTTATGGGTTGCCCCAGGGCCTTGTAATTGGTATAATTGCCGGTGGCGATGTAGCTATTCAACGTCCCGTTGAACAAGCTGAAGACAGTTGGGAGCAAGGCTGGGCCGATCTTATGAAACATGCCATCGACGAAAAAGATGTAGTTATAGGCATTGCCGCCAGCGGCACCACGCCTTATGTTATAGGCGCCCTTACCGAGGCCCGCAAAAAAGGAATTATCACAGGATGCATAACCTGCAATGCCGGCTCCCCGCTGGCCAATGCAGCCGAATTTCCGGTTGAGGTAGTGGTAGGCCCCGAGTTTGTTACTGGCAGCACCCGTATGAAAAGCGGTACCGCCCAAAAACTGGTGCTGAACATGATCTCTACTGCCGTAATGATCCAAATAGGCAGGGTAGAAGATAACAAAATGGTAAACATGCAGCTTACCAATAGCAAACTGGTTGACCGCGGTACCAAAATGGTAATGGAAAAAACCGGTATCAGCAGCTACGATAAAGCCCGCGAATTGTTGCTACAATATGGTAGCGTTAAAAAAGCGGTTGATTCTTTAAAATAAATCTTCATACATATATCTTTGCCCGCTCAAAAAAATAACAAGATATCCGTACCCATTAGTTGCTGGATAAATTGCTGAGCAGGATCAGGTTTTTACCTGGAAATTGCATATGCTTATCATGTAATGTGTAATGTGAAAATCGTCAAACGTGAAACGTGAAACGGCAAACGCCCAATTTCGAGGTTTGCGTTTGATCGGCGATCAGCAATAAATTTGGGCGCCGCAAGGTCGTATACAATACTGAATAATCGCGAGCCCTTTCACGTTTCATCCGCCAGCTGGCGGACCGTTTCACGATTCACGATTTCCGTCAACTTCGATTGCAACCTGCGCAAAAAGCTGTAACTTTTAGGTACATATCATTAAACATTTACTATATGAGATACAGCTTTACACTCGCTTCTTGCCTGTTGTTGATCACGGCGCAGCTTTCTGCCCAGCAAAGACAACAAACCACTGCCTACGCTATTACAAGTTCTGAAAAAGGTAATTTTAACTGGACCGATGTTAAACAAATTGACTTTGCCACCGGTAATGTTACCCGTTCGGTATTTGAAGCCAAACAAACCAATTTAACGGTATTCAGTGCTCGAACCGGTAAAGAAATAAAATCGCTTGTTCAAAACGGCGTAACTACCAATGTAAATACACCTGTAGCTTCACTGGCTGCCGCCTGTGCATACGATCAACGGCATAACCGTTTGTATTATGCCCCTTTGTTCATGAACCAGCTGCGGTATATAGATCTTGATGATAAGGAGCCAAAGATGTATTATTTCGACAACGAAACATTTACGCCGGCTACTGATCTTAATAATGAAGCCAATCATATTACGCGTATGGTAATTGCCGCCGATGGCGATGGTTATGCGTTAAGCAACGATGCCAATCATCTTATGCGTTTTACAACAGGTCGCAAGGCCACTATTTCCGACCTGGGCGCATTAAAAGATGATGAAAGCAATGGCGATAAATCAATTCACACAAAGGCAACAAGCTGGGGTGGCGATATGATCGCCGATGCAGCCGGCAACCTGTATGTTATTACAGCATTTCGTCAGGTATTTAAAGTGAACATTCAAACTAAAGTGGCTACCTGGATCACCGAAATAAAAGGACTGCCTACTACTTTTACCACCAATGGCGCCGTTGTTGATAGCGAAGGCTTTTTGATCGTAAGCAGCGCCAATACTGCTGAAGGTTATTACAAAGTTGATATGCATACCTGGCAGGGTAACCGTATAGATATTCAGGGTACGGTATTCAATGCATCGGACCTTGCCAATGGCAACCTGGCCTTTTCAAATGATGTACCAACAGTACCATTGATAAACAGGGCTGTTATCCGTAACGAAAAATTTGCATTATATCCTAACCCGGTTGTAAGCAACCAGGTATATGTATCATTTAACATTAGGGAAACAGGCCGGTACACTATTCAGCTGCTCGACCTTACCGGTAAAGTTATTTCAGAAAAAATAGCGGTAATTGCCAATGGCGCCCAGGTGGTTCCGGTAAATGTGAAGTCCAATTTGGCCAAAGGACCTTATATGGTGAAAGTGTTAAGCAATAGTAAAAAAGCGGTATTCACCGATAAGCTGATAGTAGAATAATACAATAAAAAATATTTGGAAACCGCATTGCGAAGGCTGTAAATTGCTACAGCCTTTTTTTATTACTTATTGCCTTCGTGGCATAGTTTTTAAAGCCAATTGATTTAAGTTATGCATGAAATAGAACCATTTTATAATTGGCGTCACATTTATACAAGTGAGCAGGATGAGAAGTCACCATTCTTTGGAAGGGTGTATTCTGAGTTTACGTTTTCACAAACCGTTTACAATTACTACATCCATCCGCAGTGGGACGATTTCGGTTCCAAAACCATGTACCTGAAAACATTGATGGCCGATTATGAAGAGAAGTATGCCATCATTGAACTGATAGGGGAGTGGAACGATGCCATCGAAAACGACATCATGGAACTGAAGCGTGAAGTAATTGATGTGTTCTTCTATGAAGGCATTACCAAGTTCATCTTCATTGCTGAAAATGTACTTAACTTTCATAGCGGCGATAAAGATTACTACCAGGAGTGGTTTGAAGAAGTTACCGATGAAGAAGGTTGGATAGTGGTCCTGAACATGCCCGAACAAACGCAATACGATTTTAAACATGCCCGCCTCAACCGCTACATAGAACTGATGGAATTACCCAACTGGCGAACCTATAAGCCTTTCCACTTATTTAAGATGATTGATGAGCAAATGCGGAAAAGATTGGAATAGTCTAGTTGGATACCGGGTTTTTAAATCGCTGAAATGCAGTTCCCGTCTGTGTTTTGTGACTAAACAGGCAGGTTGGATACAGTAAATTAATTTGAAAAAAGTTTGCTCAATAGTAATTAGTTATTATTTTTGACCTAATGAACATCGCAAAAGCATACGGTTTCTTTTACTTTTATTTTTACTTCTACTTTAGTAGCAGGCCGGGAATGCTTTTGTTGACAACTAAATAGATAATAAAAAGATCAACATAAGAAGTCCCGGCCAAAAGCCGGGACTTTTTTTATGCCTTAACTAAATTCCCTCCCGATCGTAATCGGGAAACGGGAAGCATAAAGAAAGAAATTATGGTCGACCGAAAACAACAACAGGAGAGCGCCGACGCAACGCAAGGCACTGGTATTAAGGTTTCTATACAGGGTTATGAAGGAAGTTTTCACCAGGTGGCAGCCCGCCAGTTCTTCGGCAAAAATGTAGAAGTGATACCTTGCGCCACGTTTCGCGAAGTAATAAAAATAGCCACCAATAAAAAGGAAAGCAACGGTGGCGTTATGGCTATCGAAAACTCCATCGCCGGCAGCATATTACCCAACTACAACCTGTTGCAAAAAAGTACCCTTAAGATCGTTGGCGAAATTTACCTCCCTATAAAACAACAACTGTTAGTTAACCCAGGGGTACAACTTGAAGATATACGCGAAGTTCACTCTCACTACATGGCCATTCAACAGTGCCTCGAATACCTCGACAAATACAACTGGAAGCTTGTTGAAACAGAAGATACGGCCCTAAGCGCTAAACATATTCACCAGCATCGCAGCAAACACATCGCAGCTATTGCAAGTAAACTGGCGGCCGACCTGTTCGATCTTGAAGTTATAGCGCCCAACATTCACACCATGAAAAGCAACTATACCCGGTTCCTGGTGCTGCAACCCGAAGAAGTAGCGCAACCGGTAAATGATGCCGATAAAGCATCGGTAAGTTTTATTACCGATCACTCACGCGGCAGCCTGGCCAGGGTATTAACACGCATAGCTGATGGCGGTATCAACTTAAGCAAATTGCAAAGCTTCCCCATTCCAGGCAGCGACTGGAAATACAGTTTTCATGCTGATATGGAATTTGAAACTATGGACCAGTTTGATGATGTTGTTAAAAACATTAAACCCATAACCGAAGAGGTGAAAGTATATGGGGTTTATAAGAAAGGAAAGAATGCAGAGTAGTTGCCGGTTACCAGGTACAGGTTACCGGGAAATACAAATGCCAGAATACCCGGCAACTGGAAACCGGTAACTGGTAACAGCAAAATAAGTCAGTAACGATTCAATTATACAATTCAGGAAACATTATACAATGCAAACATCAAAACGGCTTGAAGGTATTGGCGAATATTATTTCTCGCAAAAACTGCGTGAGATAGATGAGTTGAACAAGCAGGGCAAGAACGTTATCAACCTGGGTATAGGCAGTCCCGATCTGCCGCCACATGCCGATGTGGTAAAGACATTACAGGAAGAAAGCGCCAAACCTAATGTACACGCTTATCAAAACTATAAAGGTTCGCCGGTGTTGCGTAAAGCCATCAGCGAGTGGTACAAAACATGGTATAATGTTGAACTGAATGCCGATACCGAAATAATGCCTTTGCTGGGAAGTAAGGAAGGCATCATGCACATATGCATGACCTACCTGAACGCTGGTGATAAAGTGCTGGTGCCAAACCCCGGTTACCCAACTTACAGAAGCGCGGTAAAACTGGCCGGTGGCGAGTGTGTAGATTACGATCTTACTGAAGAAAATAATTGGGAGCCCGACTTCGATGCTTTGGATAAATTAGTAGCAGCCGGTGGCACATACAAATTAATGTGGATCAACTATCCTCAAATGCCTACAGGCCAGTTGCCTTCGGCCACCCTGTTCGAAAAGATAGTGGCCTTTGGTAAAAAGCATAACATTCTTATTTGTCACGATAACCCTTACAGCTTTATTCTTAACGATACACCGGTAAGTATTTTTAAAGTACCGGGCGCTAAAGAAGTGGCTATTGAATTGAACTCGCTCAGCAAATCGCATAACATGGCCGGCTGGCGGGTAGGGGTTATGAGTGGGGCCAAGGAACGTATTGATGAAGTGTTGCGTTTCAAAAGCAATATGGACAGTGGTATGTTCCTGCCTGCACAATTAGCTGCTGCAAAAGCATTACAATTGCCCAAAAGCTGGTACGATGAAGTAAATGCTATTTACAGAAAGCGTCGCGAAAAAGTTTTTGAATTGCTCGATCTGTTGCAATGCGTATACGATAAAAAACAGGCCGGCATGTTTGTGTGGGCTAAGATCCCAGCAAGTTATAACACCGGTTACGAACTAAGCGATGAAGTGCTGTATGGTACGGGCGTGTTCATTACACCCGGCGGCATCTTTGGTAAAGCAGGCGATGGTTATATACGGGTAAGCCTTTGCAGTCCCGAAGAAAAGTTTGCCGAAAGCATTAAACGGATAAAAGAATTTAAACCAGCATTAAAAGTTAATTAAGCAATGTTCAATACTGTTACCATAGTAGGTGTAGGATTAATCAGCGGTTCTTTTAGCCTGGCTTTAAAGGAACGGGCGCTGGTTAAAAAAGTGATCGGTGTAAGCCGCACGGCGGCAAGTGCACAAAAGGCCATTGAACTGGGGTTGATAGATGAAGCGCTGCCCCTGGAAGAAGCCGTAAAACAAGCCGACCTCATTTATGTGGCCATTCCCGTTGACGCCACCATAGGTGTTATGCAACAGGTTATGGATATGGTAACCGATAAACAAATAGTGGCCGATGCGGGCAGTACCAAACATGCCTTGTGCGCAGCTATGAACAACCATCCCATGCGCAAGCGGTTTGTGGCCACCCATCCCATGTGGGGTACCGAGTACAGCGGTCCCGAGGCAGCCGTGCGTAATGCATTCGTTGGCCGTTCGTGCGTGATCTGTGAAAAAGAAAAAAGTGATGCGGCTGCGGTTGCAACCATTGAAGAAATTTATCGTCAATTGGGTATGCACCTGGCCTATATGGATGCCGACAGCCATGATATGCACACGGCCTACATAAGCCATATATCACACATTACCTCCTTTGCCCTGGCCAATACGGTACTGGAAAAGGAAAAAGAAGACGATACCATTTTTGAGCTGGCGGGTGGCGGTTTCGAAAGTACGGTACGGTTGGCAAAGAGTAATCCTGCCATGTGGGTGCCTATTTTCAAACAGAACCGCGAGCATGTGCTGGATGTATTGAATGAGCACATAAGCCAGCTGCGCAAGTTCAAAGCCTGCCTGGAGAAGGAAAATTATACCTATCTGCAGGAGCTTATTGAGAATGCGAACACGATAAGGAGGATTCTTAAGTAGGTTAGGTGGTTACTGAAAGTTCTTTGTTTTAAGAAACTATTGCCGGTTAACGGGTGCCAGTTGCCAGGGAATACAGGTTGCAGGTATCAGATTTCAGGTTGCAGGTTACAGGTTACAGGTTGCAGGCTACAGAGGCTGGCGAAGCGCGAAGTTGTATTCGCGTTCCGCGTTAAGCGTTCAGCTGTATTTGGCTTTTGGCCTTAGGCTTTAAGCCTTCAGCCTCCGGCTGTATTTAAAAAATCGTAAATCCCCCATATTCTGTTCAGCTAATATGCTAGAAGGAATAGCTAAACCCGCAAACCCTTGCTCCGGCTGGGTTTCGTAAAAAGAAGGGTAAAATAGACAAATTATACGAGGCGGTCGATAAGGCCCTAAGTATTCAGGATAACATTGAATTGCTCTTTGAACAGGATTTTGATTAGGTCAGCGGCCATAATAACAGTACCTTTGCGCCAAATTTTCTGACTATGATAACATTTGATGCATTGGGTTTGGATGAAAGGCTGATACAGGCTACCAATGCTTTAGGATATGTTAATCCCACGCCGATTCAGGAAAAGGCTATTCCTGTGTTACTGAGCGGAACCAAGGATTTGGTGGGATTGGCTCAAACGGGTACCGGTAAAACGGCTGCATTTGGGTTACCCTTATTGCATTTGGTGAATGAACAGGCGAAACATCCCCAGGCATTGGTGGTTTGTCCGACGAGAGAATTGTGCATGCAGATCGTGAATGAAGTGGAAGGCTTCAAGAAATTTATACCGGGTATGTTTGTGGCGCCAGTATATGGCGGCGCCCCGATAGGGCAACAGATCCGTGATTTGAGAAGAGGCGTGCAGATCGTTGTAGCCACACCGGGCCGTTTGATAGACCTGATAGAACGCAAGGCCATTGACCTGGAACAGATCCAGTACGTGATACTGGACGAAGCCGATGAAATGCTGAACATGGGCTTCCAGGAAGATATTGAGTTCATTTTGCAGAACACTCCTAAGCGTGAAGCCACCTGGTTGTTCAGTGCTACCATGCCCCCCGAAATTCGTCGTGTAAGCAAACGCTACATGAAAGACCCGGTTGAGGTAACTGTAGGTAAAGTGAATTCGGCCAACAAGAACATCGATCACCAGTACTACATCACCAGTGCCCAGCACAGGTATGAAGCGCTGAAACGCCTGATCGATTTCAACCCTGGCATTTACGGCATCATTTTTACCCGTACGAAGGCTGATGCCCAGGATATTGCCGAAAAATTAACACGCGAAGGATACGATATCGATGCATTGCATGGCGACCTTACCCAGCAACAGCGCGATAAAGTGATGGGTGACTTTAGGGACAAAACCCTGCAGCTCTTAATAGCAACGGATGTGGCCGCCCGCGGTATCGACGTTTCGGGCATCACCCACGTAATAAACTACGAACTGCCCGATGATGTGGAAGTATACACCCACAGAAGCGGTAGAACCGGCCGCGCCGGTAAAACCGGGGTTTGTATGTCGATAGTGCACGTGCGCGAGCTTGGAAAAATGAGGCAGATACAAACCATTGTACAGGCGCCTTTCCACAAGCTGGAGATCCCCACCGGCAAAGATGTTTGCCGCAAACAGTTCTACCATTTCATGGATAAACTGTTGTCGCTGGAGGTGAACCACGGTGATTACGAAACCTACGTGCCAATGCTCGAGGAAAAGTTTGCCGACATGAGCAAGGAAGATATCCTGAAGCGTGTAGCAGCACTGGAATTTGACCGCTTTTTGAAATATTATGAGAACGCCGAAGATCTGAACGTACGTGAACAACGCCGTGGTGAAAGAACAGCAGGTGAAAGATTAACGGTAGGAAAGCCTGGCGAAAGAAGACAATTTACCGATACCAGAGGTAAAAGGTTTGGCGCCGGCGGTGGTGATTATACCAAGTTATTTGTAAACCTGGGTACCAAAGACGGCTTTTATAAAGCCAGCTTCCTGCAGTTCATTTTAGATATGAGCGAGCTGCAAAAAGAGGTACTGGGTAGAATAGATATGAAGGAAATGAATAGCTGGATCGAGATTGACAAAAAAGCTGCCAGTCAGATGATCCGGGCTATTGACGGAAGAAATTACAAAGGAAGAAGAATAAGAATGAACGAGGCGGACAGCCGTAGATAAATTGGCTAATGAGCTAATTTGCTAATGTGCTGGTCTGCGAAATGAAAAGTTTATTATTTAACATTAGCATATTAGCACATTATCAAATTAGCAAATTAACATTCATATGCAACAGACATCAACAACCATGAAGGAGATCGTGCAACAGGTGTGGAAGAAGCGTCCTATGATCATTAGCGGACCTTGTAGCGCCGAAACTGAAGAGCAGGTGCTGGAAACAGCTACCCGTTTGGCTAAAACAGGAAAGGTAGACATACTTCGCGCCGGTATCTGGAAGCCACGTACACGTCCCGGAAGCTTTGAAGGAATTGGAACCAAGGGATTGCCCTGGATGCAACAGGCCAAGAAGATCACCGGTTTACCCGTAACTGTAGAAGTAGCAACCGCTAAACAGGTAGAAGATGCGCTTACATTCGATGTAGACGTTCTTTGGATTGGTGCACGTACAACAGTTAACCCTTTCAGCGTACAGGACGTAGCCGATGCGTTACGTGGTGTTGATGTACCCGTATTGATCAAAAACCCAATCAATCCCGATCTGGAACTGTGGACCGGCGCCGTTGAGCGTGTGGCCAAAGCAGGCATCAAACAAATTGGTTTGATCCATCGCGGATTCAGTTCTTACGGTAATACCGAATACCGGAATGCGCCTATGTGGCACCTGGCCATTGAAATGAAACGCCGCAATCCGGAATTATTGATGATCAACGATCCTTCACATATCAGCGGCCGCCGCGATATCCTGCTCGATGTTGCTCAAAAAGCCATTGACCTCGATATGGACGGTTTGATCATTGAAAGCCATATTGACCCCGACAAAGCATGGAGCGATGCCAAACAACAGATCACTCCTGAAAGACTGGGCGAAATGATTGGCCAAATCGTATGGCGTAAAGAAGATATTAACTCCGAAGAATATCATGCCGCGCTCGAAAAACTGCGCCAGCAGATCAACCACCTCGATGATGAACTGATGCAGATCTTAAGTCAGCGTATGAGCATTGCAGAAAAAATAGGTGAATACAAAAAGAACAACAGTATCACCATTCTGCAAACAAACCGCTGGAATGAGATCCTGGAAAGAGCATTTCAAAAAGGTGAAAAGTTGAACCTGAGCAAAGAGTTCATCACCAAATATTTTGATGCTGTTCACATGGAGAGCATTAACCATCAGAACAAGATCATGAATTCGTAAAACGGCAATCGGCAATCGTCAATCGGCAATGGTTTCCGACGGCGCAAGATTACTTATTGATCTCAAAGTTCGTGAGCCATTCACGATTCACGATTGACGATTCACGAAGGACGATTCACGAACGCGAGTTCGCAATAAAAGACTTCCGATATGACAAGCCAACCCAGCAGAGTGTATTTGTTCATTCATGTAATTGTCTGTGTAAAGAACAAAGAGCCCTTGTTGACGAAGCCTGTTCGTGCTGTGTTATTTGCATCCATCAAAAAGCAGGCAGCTGAAAATGGTATCAACGTGTTGTCGGTAAACGGCACCGATGACCATATGCATGCCGTGGTGCAAATGATGCCTACCCAAAACTTAGCCCAGATCATGAAAAGCATCCGTACACAATCGGCTGCCTGGATCAATGAAGGCAACTTCATTAAAAGCAATTTTGAGTGGGAAGAAGGCTTTGCTGCCTTAAGCATAAGCCCCAGCAGTGTAAAACAGGTGCTTGATTATATCGATAAGCAGGAAGAACATCATAAAACGAAGACGCTGGAAAGTGAGCTGGAAGTGTTTCAGAAAATTCAGATTTGATTAGTGGTATGCAAACAAAAAGTTACCGGTTTTCATCTGCCTCCGTGAATTATTATTTCGATGCCGATTTTTCCAAACTGGAAAAACTGATCGGAAAAGAACATGCAGTACTCATCACGGACGAACATATTTTCCAGGCCCATAAAAAAAAGCTGAAAGGGTGGAACTGCATCTCCCTGAAGCCGGGCGAAGAATACAAAGTACAGGCTACCGTTGATTCTATAATTGAACAACTGATAGAGTTTAAAGCCGACCGCAGCACCTGGCTTATTGGTATAGGTGGCGGGGTAGTAACCGATATTACCGGTTACGTGGCTGCTGTATATATGCGGGGAATAAGATGTGGTTTTGTTCCCACCAGTATACTGGCCATGGTAGATGCTTCTATTGGTGGAAAAAACGGGATCGATGTAGGTATTTACAAAAACCTGGTAGGTACCATAAGGCAACCTCAGTTTCTGTTATACGACTACAGCTTCCTGAAATCACTGCCTAAGCAGGAGTGGATAAATGGTTTCGCAGAGATCATTAAACACAGTTGCATAAAAGATCTTTCCCTGTTCAAAGAACTGGAGAAAAACAAACTCACTCACTATCAAAAGAACAAACCGGCATTAGCCAAACTCATTCGCCGCAATTCGGATATTAAATCAACCGTAGTGGTGGCCGATGAATTTGAAAAAGGCGAACGGCGTTTACTGAACTTTGGCCATACCCTGGGGCATGCTATTGAAAATATGTATGAGCTCAGCCACGGACAGGCCATTAGTATTGGCATGACGGCCGCCTGCCAGATCTCAGCTAAGCTGGTTGGCTTTAAGGATAGTGAGCGCGTGATAAATGTGCTTGACCAATATGGATTGCCCACGCTGGCCAACTTCGATAAGCAAAAAGCCTTTGAAGTGCTGAAAATGGATAAAAAGCGTGAGCAAAAAGAAATGAATTATGTGTTGCTTGAGAAGCTGGGGAAGGGGATAGTTAAACCTATACCAATGACGCAGCTTGAGAAGATCGTAAACGAACTTAGTTAACGTGTTAATGGGTTGATGAGTTAACTGGTTAACTCGTCAACTCGTTAACTAATCAACTTTACATGAAAGTTACTATACAGCCATCTGAAATAAAAGGTACTATACAGGCGCCTGCATCAAAAAGCTCTATGCAAAGAGGTTGCGCTGCTTCGTTATTGTACCTGGGAACTACCATCATTCGCAATCCCGGCCATTCAAACGACGATAAAGCAGCCCTGGGTGTAATAAAAGACCTGGGTGCTAAAGTAGAAACACTGGCCGACGGTTCTTTAAAAATTGCCGGTATAGGCGGTGTAAATCCCGAAAGCGGTGCCGTGAGTTGTGGTGAAAGTGGTTTGGGTATTCGCATGTTTACGCCCATTGTATCTATGAGCAACAAACAAATTACCATCAATGGCGAAGGCAGCCTGGTAACCCGCCCCATGGATTTCTTTGATACTGTATTACCCCAACTTGGTGTACAGATCGTTTCACGCGAAGGTAAACTGCCCCTGCAGGTGAAAGGTCCCCTGCAGCCCAAAAATATAACCATCGACGGATCGTTGAGCTCACAATTTCTCACCGGTTTGTTAATGGCCTACGCTGCTTCTAATGCAAAAGATGTAACCATAACGGTAGATAATCTCAAGAGCAAGCCCTACATCGATCTTACTTTAAATGTAATGAAACAGTTTGGCTGGCAGGTAGAGAACAGGAATTATGAAGCGTTCCATTGGAAAGCTGCTGATCCCAATGCACCGGCAGTATCAGCTGCGCCACCGCCCACCATCACCTATACGGTTGAAGGCGATTGGAGCGGTGCTGCCTTTTTACTGGTTACCGGCGCCATTGCCGGCAACATTACTGTTAAAGGTTTAGATGTACAATCAACCCAGGCCGACCGTGCCGTATTACAGGCATTGCAAAGTTGCGGTGCTAAGTTGAGCATACAGGCAGAACAAATAGAAGTAGGTCCGGCAGCATTGAAAGCGTTTCAGTTCGATGCTACTGAGTGCCCCGATCTGTTTCCGCCATTGGTTGCTTTGGCTTCTTATTGCAAAGGCACAACGGTAATACAAGGTGTAGGGCGCCTTGCACATAAGGAAAGTGATCGCGGTGTTACGTTGCAGGAAGAGTTTGGTAAAATGGGTGTTGAAATTGAACTGCAGGATGATCTGATGCTGATAAAGGGTGGTAATGGATTAAAAGGTGCAGCCGTGCATTCGCATCACGATCACCGTATAGCTATGGCCTGTGCCGTGGCTGCATTAAAAGCAACCGGTGAAACCGAAATAAGCGAAGCGCAAGCCATCAATAAATCGTATCCTGATTTTTATGAGCATATTCAGCAACTAGGAGCTGTAGTGAATAAGGCTTAGTTAACAAGTTAACAAGTAAGTTGAAAAGTTGAGAGGGGTGATAGAGTTGATAAAGGGTTTATGTGATGGGCCGCTAAAGAGAAAGTACATTTTTAGTAACGAGATCATTCAATAAAGAACAATGAACAGTTTCGGTCGCATATTCAAAGTAGCCATCTTTGGTGAATCGCATGGGGAAAGTGTGGGTGTGAATATTGATGGTATTCCTGCCGGTTTACCATTAACAGTAGAAGATTTCCTGACAGATATTGAACGCCGAAAAGGTGGCAACCAAAGAGGTACCACTCCACGTAAAGAAGATGATCTGCCAATTTTTAAAAGCGGATTATTCAACAACAAAACCACCGGAGCTCCGCTCACTATAATCTTTGAGAACAAGAATACCCGTTCGGGCGACTATGAAAAGTTGCGCGACTTTCCACGTCCCAGCCATGCCGATTTTGTAGCCCATCAAAAGTTTGGTGGCTTTGAAGACTTTCGCGGTGGTGGCCATTTCAGCGGCCGGTTAACCGTATGCCTGGTTGCTGTTGGTGTAATAGCCAAAAAGTTATTACAGCATGCACATGGTACCAAGGTTGCCGCCAGCATCCTTGAAATTGGTGGCGAAAAAGACCTGGAGAAAGGTTTACAAAAAGCCATCGATGCAAAAGATTCTATTGGTGGTATTGTTGAATGCCGCGTTGCAGGTTTACCAGCTGGCTTAGGCGAGCCCTTCTTTGATTCGGCTGAATCATTGATCAGTCATGCCGCGTTTTCAATACCTGCTGTTCGTGGTATTGAGTTTGGAACTGGTTTTGCCGCCGCCCGTATGTTTGGTGTTGAACACAACGACGCTATCATAGATACAAACGGTACAACGCGTACCAACCATGCCGGTGGTATTGTAGGTGGTATTACCAATGGGAATGAACTGGTATATCGCATTGCGATTAAACCAACGGCTAGTACTCCCAAAGATCAGGACACATTGAACTGGAATACCGGTGATGTGGAAACATTCTCTGTAAAAGGCCGCCATGATCTTTGCATTGCACTGCGTGTACCCGTGGTACTGGAAGCTGTTACTGCCATGGTACTGGCCGACCTGATGATGCTGGAGCAACGTGTTAAGCGATTGATATAACATGCCCGTCATTTATCATATAACTACCAAACCCGAATGGGATACGGCTTTAAAGGCAGGTTCATATACTGCGCCTTCGTTACAGGCTGAAGGTTTTATTCATTGCTGTACAAAGGAGCAGATAGCCGGGGTAATTGATCGTTATTTTAAAGGAAAAACCAGCCTGGTATATTTGACAATCGATACCGAAAAGCTACAAAGCAAGTTGGTTAATGAGTGGTCGCCGGCAGGGCAGGATACCTTCCCGCATATTTATGGCCCCATAAACACCGATGCCGTAATTAAGGTAGAATTTTAAAATCATGCATTCCTACATAATAAACGCCTCCATTCAAATTGTACCCATTGTACTTGACAAACATTCCTACGAGTGGGTTGATGATGCCATTGCCGTTATACAAAGATCGGGCATTAAACACGAGGTAACTCCCTTTGCCACCATACTCGAAGGCACTTACGATGAGGTAATGAAAGTGATCCATGAAGTAAATGAGTTCCTGTATGCAAAAGGATGTGCCGAATGGATCAGTAATTTACAGATACAGGTGCGTAGCGCAGGAAATATTACCGGGGAGGAGAAGACGGAGAAGTTTAGGTAGAAGTTGACGAGTTCACTAGTTAACTTGTTAACCAGTCAACTCGTTAACCTCTTAGTTAGTACGTCAATTTTTCAAATGGCAGATCAAGCACCTCATAACCTCTGTCATTCGTCCAAAAGAAATGCCACCACTCCGTTTCCAGCTTCTTAAAACCATGCTTTTCCATGGATGTTTTCAACAAATTCCTGTTGGCCAACACGCCAGATGATAACGCAGTAAAACTATGATGGGCTGTATCGGTGAAATTATCAAACCCGGTGCCCATGTCCAGCTCACGGCGGCTCTTCAGATCAATAATGGTTAAGTCAACCGCCAATCCACGATTATGCCCTGAACCATTTTTAGGGTTGGCTACATAGCGTTCATCTTTAACCAGTTCCCAAAAACTGATGGTAACGCCATAGGGGCGGTAGGCATCAAAGATCTTCAGCCCATATCCCTTGTTATTCAACTCCTTTTGCACCGCAGCCAGCGCCCGGGCGGCAGGCAGGCGTAAATAGGTATGGCGGGTGGCGGGAATATACATTTGCCTGTGCATAAAGTTGTTAATGGTAGCATACCGCAGGTCGTATACAATACCAGGCACAAGGGTTTGCAGCTCAACCATGGTTTTAACAGAATCTTTATGTACAGAAAGCTGATATTCAGTAAGTTTATTGATAACTGGCACCCCGTATTTACTAACGCTTGTTTCCTGTGCACGTAACTGGGTAACGTTGAAAAAAATAAGGACAGGCATTATGCAAATACAGCGGGTTAGCACTATTTTGTATATCATTGTAACCGGTTTAAAGGCAAAGGTTAATGAGTGAAAAGATACAACCTTTTATTCCGGATAACCAGGATCAATAGAAATGAAAAAATGTATTAATTCAGGCCTTCTTTGGTGTTTGTTTATAGTAGCGCTTCCTTTTGTGGCCTGTAACGGCCGTGCGAAAACAGCCGGCATACCCGAAAAACCCAAAGAAAAGGACATTGTAGAAAAACCCGAAGCGCTTAGCGTACGTGTTGTTCGCAATATTCAAACCTCACTTGAATTCATTCTTGCCAGCAACGGAACGCTCAACGATTCTATGGTGCTTGCAAAAGACAGCCTTGTAAACGAGATCTACCAAAAAAGGAACTTTGAACCGGTATGGAGCAACCAGGAAAAATGGTTGCCGCTCAGCGATTCGCTGTTTGAGTTTTTGGGCCATGCAAAAGAATATGGCCTGTTCCCCGCCGATTATCACTACCGTGTACTTGAAAATATTCGCACAAAGACCAGCACAGATACTTTAGCACAAAAAGATGCTGCTTTATGGACACGCGGCGAAATACTGCTCACCGATGCTTTTTTCAGAATGGTGTTCGACCTGCGCAAAGGCCGCCTGCCGGTTGACAGCGTTACGCTGCGCAAAGACAGCATGACCACGCAGCAATACCTGAGTTTATTCGATACGTTGTGGCAGAACAAAGATGTGGCGGGTTTAATGCATGCCCTTGAGCCCAAACATGGTGGCTACGACTCCTTAAAAGCCGGGTTGCAAACTTTTCTAAAATCAGCAGAACCACTTAAGAAATATACATATGTCCCTTATCCTGCCCTAAATTCGGCTGAATACTATAACATCCTGAAGCAAAGGCTGTTTGAAGAGGGGTTACTGAACTCTCCCTTTGATTATCTCGATACAACATCGATGAAACTGGTCATTGGGAAATACCAACGGGAAAAGGGACTTACCGAAACCGGCAAGCTCAATTCCAATACGGTGAACAGCCTGAACAATACGAGCTGGGAGAAATTTAAAAGAATTGCCATTACGCTCGACCGGTTTAAGTTGTTACCCGATTCAATGCCAACAACTTACATCTGGGTAAATATTCCGGCTTACCGCATGCGGGTGATAGATTCGGGTAATGTGGCCATGGAATCGAACGTTATAGTAGGGCAGCCAAGAACAAGAACGCCATTACTGACGTCGAATGTGTCGAATTTTATCACATATCCGCAATGGACGGTGCCATATAGTATCGTTTTCGGGGAAATGCTGTCGCGAATTAAGGCCAACCCCGATTATTTGAGAAAGCAGAACCTGATGGTGGTTGATAAGAACGACAGTGTAATGAACGTTGATAGCCTGAACTGGAAGAAATTTAACAAAAACTATTTTCCTTACCAGATCAAACAACGGCAGGGTGACGATAATTCGCTGGGGGTATTGAAATTCAATTTCGCCAACAAATATTCGGTGTATTTGCACGATACAAATGCCCGCTGGTTATTTTCAAAAGAGAACCGGGCCCTGAGCCATGGCTGCGTTAGGGTGAAGGAATTTATGAAATTGGCCGACTTTTTGGTAAGGTACGATTCCATTCGGTTTCCGCCCGATACGTTGCGAAGCTGGATAACCCGGCAGGAAAAGCATGTGGTATCAGGATTTCCGAGAGTGCCCATTTTTATCAGGTATTTCACCTGTGAGGGAAAGAATGGTGATATAAAATTTTATAATGATGTGTATGGGGAAGACCGGGTATTAAGTCAACGGTACTTTGATAACAAAACCCTGTGATCTTAAACTCTAAACTATGAAAAGTGTATTGGTTATATTAGCCCTGATGTGTTCTTTTATTGCGTCAAAAGCGCAGGAAAAAGACAGTGTAGCATTGAACAGAAAGCGTAATGTTCCTGTAACTCAATACGGTGTGGCCAGTTTTTATGCCGATAAGTTTGAAGGTCAACGTACCTGCACCGATGAGGTGTTCACGCAAAAGAAATTGACTGCGGCCTGTAATACCCTCCCGCTCAATGTTTGGATAAGAGTTACCAACCTCCGCAATAAGAAAAGTGTGCTGGTTCGCATCAACGACCGCATGCATCCTGCCAATCCCCGCCTCATTGATATGAGCAAGGCCGCTGCTGTAGCATTGGGTTACACCGGTCATGGGTTAACGAAAGTGAAGATCACCTACCTGGGTAAAAACAAACCCGAAGAAGAGGACATGGCTACCCGGTAATATTTATTTCGATAGTTTATGGCTTGCGGCTATTTTTGTTTAGACGGGTTTATGCAAACCATAACTACCGGATATGAAAAAAAACGTAGGATTACTGCTGGCCATACTGCCATTTCTGGCGCCTGCTTTTTGCCAGAACGGGTATATACAGCGTCCTACGTTGGGTATTTATTTCTTCTTTAATGATTTTAAAGCCGATAACATTCAGTTCAATAAGCTGAGCGATATGGTGCCCGGACTGGCATTGAACTATATGAACGGATTTACCCCGCACTTCGATTGGAGCACCACATTAACCGGTAGTTTTATTGATTATTATAAACGCGATGGCGCTTCGCTGGGGCAGGATAATCTTTTGCTCGAAGGCGATGTGTCGGTAAAAGGCAAGCTGTTTACAAACAGGTATTGGGTGAGCCCGTATGTACAGGTAGGTGCCGGTATTTCAAAATACAGGGCTTACTGGGGTGCCTTTGTTCCTGCCGGATTGGGCATGCAGGTAAATCTCTTTGATGAAGCTTTTTTTATTTTCAATGCACAGTATCGCGTGGGGGTTACCAATACCGTTAGCAATCATTTGTTTTATAGCGTTGGTATTGCGGGGAATATTGGGGGGAAAAGGAAAGAAGAGAAATCTGTGTTGCCGGAGAATTAGGTTTATTTAGTTGAAAAGTTGATATAGTTGATGAAGTTGATAGAGGTAATACAGGAATACAAGTTGACGGGTTAACTGGTTGACTGGTTAACGAGTTGGGACAATAATAAGTAACTTTAAATAACAAAGCCTCCCGTTTATCGGAAGGCTTTGTTATTTAAAACCTTTATCAACTATATCAACTTTATCACCTTTTCAACTTATAGTACTCCTTTGGTAGAAGGCAGATAGTTTGAAAGAGGGTCTCTCTTCACCGCCATTCTGATCGCCTTCGCAAATGCCTTAAATATCGCTTCTATTTTATGATGCTCATTATCGCCATGGCATTCAATATTCAAATTACAACGGGCGGCATCGGAAAACGATTTAAAGAAATGGAAGAACATTTCTGTTGGCATTTCACCAATGCGTTCTCTTTTGAATTCTGTATTCCAAACGATCCAGTTACGACCGCCGAAATCTATCAATACCTTGGCATCGGCTTCATCCATAGGTAAGGCAAAACCATAACGCTCCATACCGCGTTTATCGGCCAACGCCTGGGCAAATGCTTCACCTAATGCAATACCTGTATCTTCAATAGTGTGGTGTTCGTCAATGTGCAGATCACCGTTAGCCCTGATGGTAAGGTCCATTTTACCGTGGCGGGCAATTTGATCGAGCATATGATCAAAAAAGCCAAGTCCGGTATAGATAGCGCCCTTGCCGCTGCCATCAACGTTCAGGTCTATCTTTATTTGTGTTTCATTGGTATTACGTTCATGTACAACTCTGCGTAATCCCAGTTTCAGGAATTCATAAATAACACTCCAGTGGGTTGTTTCCAACGCAATCACCGGACGCAATTCATCAACCTTGTCTTTTATTTCCCCTGCGCCGAGGCTCGAGTCGAGGTTCAGCCAAATGGCTTTACAACCCAGGTTCTTGGCCAATTGCACATCGGTAATGCGATCGCCGATCACAAACGAGTTGGCAATATCATAAGCCGGGTTGTTCAGGTATTGCTTTAACATGCCCGTGGCCGGTTTACGGGTGGGGGCATTGTCGTGGGAAAATGTTCTGTCAATATGCACCGCGCTGAACTTGATGCCTTCGCCTTCCAGGCTTTTCATTACCAGGTTGTGCAGCGGCCAAAAGGTATCTTCGGGAAAGCTGGCAGTGCCCAGTCCATCCTGGTTGGTAACCATTACCAGTTCATAATCAAACTCGCGGGCTATGCGGCCCATGTATTCGAACATGTGCGGATAGAAGGTGAGTTTGTCAAATGAATCTAACTGGTAAGTTGGCGGCGCTTCATTGATGAGTGTACCGTCGCGGTCGATGAATAGAATGCGTTTCAAAATATAAGTTTATAGTTTCAATTTATTTCAGCTTTGCACGCAGTGCTTTTACCTCTGCTACTGTTACCAGGCTGGCTTTATTGCCAAAGCTGTTGCGAACATACGTCAATACATCGGCAATTTCCTGATCGCTCAAAACCGATTCAAGTGGTGGCATGGGGTTGTGGAACTTATCGCCATCGATATCAATTTCACCACCCTGTAATCCTTTCAATACGATCTTGGCCAGGGCCTTTTTATCGCCCAGTACCCATTTGGTTTTTACCAATGGTGGGTTCATGTTCGGAACGCCGCTGCCATCGGGTTGGTGACAGGCCAGGCAGGTATTTTCATAAACTGTTTTACCCCGGGCAATAGCAGCTTTTAAACCTGTTGCCGGTTGTTGAATAGCAAATGCAGTGGCGAAAATAAACACTATTACTGCGAGAAATAGTTTTTTCATATGATTTACTGTGTTGTGTGATGTGGTATCTAGATGCTGGTTACCGGTTACCAGTTGCCTGTTACCAGTCCAAAAATTTATGCAGCCTGATTATTATCGGGCTATCCAAAATGCAAGCCCTGGCAACCGGAAACCGGAACCTGGTAACCGGCTTAATTGGCAGTATAAGTTACTTTCCAGATCATGCCCTTGTTGTCATCAGAAATGTACAGGGCGCCATCGGGGCCCTGGGCCAGCCCGCAAGGGCGGTATTGGGCTTTACCGGTTGAAGCACCAGCTTTGAAGCCAGAAAAGCCATCGGCAAACACTTCCCATTTGCCGGCAGGCATGCCATCTTTAAACGGTACAAACACTACAAAGAAACCGGCTTGTGGTTCGGGTGCGCGGTTCCATGAACCATGAAAGGCGATAAAAGCGCCATTCCTGTATTTAGGAGGAAAGTTATTTCCGGTATAAAATAACAGCGCATTGGGCGCCAGGTGACCAGGGAACTGCATTATTGACTTTGTCTTATCTGCACAACGATCATCCTTTTTGCGATCGCCGCCATACTCGGGACAGTTCAACTTTTGTTGCTTGTCATTATCGTAGTAGCAATAGGGCCAGCCGCAATCTGCCCCCTTGGTTATCTTAAACAATTCTTCGGCCGGGTTTTCTGCACCTTCTTTTTGCGTGAACATTTCGGGCCAGAACTGGAATAACATATCGCGGCCATGTTGCATGGCGTACAATTCGTTTACCTGGTTGTTCCAGTCGAGCCCCATTACATTACGGATACCGGTTGCATAACGAACGCCTTCTGCGTACGACTGGTTGGTTTTGTCGGCTTTGAATTGCCAAATGCCGCCGGCTTTTTCCAAAATGGGGCAGGGGTCCTGACCGGGCGAACCTTTTAAGCGGTCCTGAACCTGGCAGCAGTTACTGGGGGCGCCAATGTTAACATAGATATTGCCATCGTTATCAAGTGCCAGTGATTTGGTTTGGTGTTGGTTGGCGGCAACCAAACCGGTAACTATCTTTTGTTCAGAGGCGGTATCAACCTTTCCATCTTTTTCATTGATCTTATACCTGAAAACTTCTTTATCAGAAGATGCATACAGGTATCCGTTCTTAATGATAATGCCGGTGCCGGTATAATTGCCAAAGCCGCTGATCTCATCGGCCTTGCCATCGTTATTGGTGTCGTGCAGCCTGATGATGCCTTTGCCATCTTTCAGCCTTTCGAGTTTTACAAATACATCGCCGTTGGCAGCCACCGTTAAATGGCGGGCTTTGCCCAGGCCGGTGGTTACAACAGTTGAGTTAAAACCCGAAGGGAGTGTAATGGCTGGCGCTTCTTCTTTTAAAGCCTGTCTTTTTGAAGAAGGATTAAGCCTGGTGGTGTCATTGCCAAATGCAGTAACAGCAATTACTGTACATGCAAGCAGAAGAATATTTTTCATTGTGCAATATTTAAAACGCTTTTTCAAAAGCGGGGCTTAAAAATACTGAATTAGCAAAGCAGTTGGCAAACACAAAATGGCAAACGTGTAAGCCCTATATGCTGCCCTTCCAGTTTTTAATGGCATTAACTACGGCAACGTTTTCCGATGGCGTACCTACGGTTATTCGTAAACAACCGGCGCACAGTTCTACACTGCTGCGGTCGCGCACTACAATGCCTTTTTCGAGCAAATACTTATACAGTGGCTTGGGCTCCGTTACCTGCACCAGTAAAAAGTTAGCGTCGGAAGGATAGATCTTCAGCACAATGGGAATGGTTAACAGGTCTTTTGCCAGCAGATCGCGTTGTGATACTATTTCCTTGATCATATCATTTACCTGCCCAACTTCTTCCAATGCCTGCAAGGTTAGCTCCTGCGAAGCCTGGTTTATATTGTATGGAGGTTTGATCTTATTCATTACATGAATGATCTCCTGCGAAGCAAATGCCATACCCACACGTAATGCTGCCAGTCCCCAGGCTTTTGACAGGGTTTGCAGTATCACCAGGTTGGGATAATCGGCCAGTTCCTGGGTAAATGAACGGAAGCGTGAGAAGTTGATATACGCCTCATCGATCACCACAATGCCGTGGTAATTATTCAGAATCACTTCTATATCGTCGCGCTCCAGTGAGTTACCCGTAGGGTTATTGGGTGAACATAAAAAGATGATCTTGGTATTGTCATCTATCGCTTCTTCTATAGCCGGCATGTTAAGTTGAAAGGCGGGTGTAAGCGATACTTTCTTTATGTTAACATCATTGATGTGTGCGCTTACTTCATACATGCCGTAGGTGGGCGGACAAATCAATATATTATCTTTCCCGGGCTCGCAAAAAGCGCGCATCAGTACATCTATACATTCGTCGCTGCCATTGCCTAAAAAGATATTCTCTACGGGAACGCCTTTTATGGATGATAACTTCTCCTTTACTTTTATTTGTAAGGGATCGGGGTACCGGTTATACCATTTGGTAAGCGGTGAACCGAAACTGTTTTCATTGGCATCGAGAAAGGTGTTGGCTTCCCCTTTAAATTCATCCCGTGCAGAAGAATAGGGTACTAGTTTTTTTATATTTTCTCTTAATAGATTATTTAGATCGAAAGTCATGTTTATTATCTTAAATCGTGAACGTGAATCGGCAATCGGCAATCGTGAATCGGCAATAAAACCCGAAACTTTTGGCCTCCCTAATCGTAAAACGGAAAACGTGAAACGTGAAAGGGCTCGCTCAGGCCTAACCCTCCGCGATTCCGCAACCTTAACACAAAATGCGGCTGTTGTCAATAAATTTTAGACGAACCGCAACCATAAACTACAAACAACACCTGAACAGTAGCGAGGCTCGCAAAAGCCGTTGAGTCTTGAATAAAAGAACTATGAACTATGAACTATGAACTGTGAACTCAGAACTAAGAACTGAACAACTGAATAACTCAATAACTGAGTTAGCAAGTTAAGTTCACAATCTTACTTTCACCGCATTAGCATGAGCTTGTAACCCTTCCGCTTCAGCCATGGCAATAACAGTTTTGCTAATGTTCTTCAATCCTTCCTGCGTTAATTGTTGAAAGGTGATTTTTTTTACAAAGCTGTCGACACTAACACCACTGTATGCTTTGGCATAGCCGTTGGTTGGCAGGGTATGGTTGGTGCCGCTGGCATAATCGCCTACACTTTCGGGCGAATAGTGGCCCAGGAATACAGAACCGGCATTGATGATTTGCTCAGCTATTTGCTCAGGGTTATTGCAGCTTAAGATCAGGTGCTCAGGGGCGTACTCATTCAACAGATCAATTGCTTCTGCTTCATTGTTCACCAGAATGAGTTTGCTGTTTGTCAATGCTTTTAATGCAATGTCTTTTCTTGGCAGTTCGGCTACCTGTTTATTGATCTCCTGTTCTATGCTGTTCACTACAGCCTGTGTGCAGCTTACAAGCACAACCTGACTATCGCTTCCATGTTCTGCCTGGCTTAACAGGTCGGCAGCTACAAACGCGGCGTTGGCGCTTTCATCGGCATATACAGCCACTTCGCTTGGGCCGGCAGGCATATCGATAGCGAGGCCATCCTGCTGTACCAGCTGCTTGGCGCAGGTTACATATTGGTTACCGGGGCCGAATATTTTTGAAACGGCCGGAATGGTTTCTGTACCATATGCCATGGCGCCAATAGCCTGTACACCTCCCACTTTAAACACCTGGGTAATGCCTACTGCTTTCGCGGCAAACAAAATGGCCGGATTTAATTGTCCGTTTGCATCAGGCGGTGAACAAAGAATGATCTCTTTACAGCCTGCAAGCTTTGCAGGAATGCCCAACATAAGTATGGTAGAAAAGAGGGGCGCAGTGCCGCCCGGAATATACAAACCTACTTTTTCAATGCCTACACTCTTACGCCAGCATTGAACACCGGGCATGGTTTCAATAACCTCCGGGGTGGTAAGCTGCGTTTTATGAAAGGTTTCAATATTTACTTTGGCCGAAAGGATCGCTGCTTTTAATGGGGCATCGAGCAACTGCTGGGCGGCAATGAATTCTTCTTCTGCTACAACCAGGTTGCTGATAGTAGCTTTATCAAACTGCTGTGTGAACTTTTTCACAGCAGCATCGCCCTGTTGTTTTACTTCCTGCAGAATGTTCTTTACCGAACTTTCCAGCGCTTCGTTATTCATTACAGGCCGTTGCAGCAATGCCTTCCATTCGCTTCTGTTGGGATACTGATATACTTGCATTATAAATCTCTTAAAGTTGATACTTAACTTTTCGTATTTATGCTTGAACAATTTGCAATTGGCAATAGACGATTGGCAAGGGAGGCTGAGCTGTAAGCTTTGCCTATTGCTCATTGTCAATTGCCTATTGATTAAATGATCATTTTTTCGATAGGCACTACCAGTATACCCTGTGCGCCGGCGGCTTTCAATTGCTCTATGATGTCCCAGAAGGTATCTTCGCTCAGTACGCTGTGTACGCTGCTCCAGCCGGCTTCGGCCAATGGCAGCACGGTAGGGCTTTTCATACCAGGTAACAGCGAAATGATCTCCTGCACTTTGTCATTGGGGGCGTTTAATAAAATGTATTTGTTGTTGTTGGCTTTCTTTACCGAGCGAATGCGGAATACCAGTTTATCGAGTAGCTTTTGTTGTTCAGCATCGAGGTTGTTATTGCGAACAAGCACGGCTTGTGATTGCAGCAACACTTCAACTTCTTTTAGTCCGTTCATTAACAGGGTAGAACCGCTGCTTACCAGGTCGGCCACTACATCGGCAAGGCCAATGCCGGGTGCAATTTCAACCGATCCGCTGATCTCGTGGATCTCGGCCTGTACATTATTTTTAGCGAGGAATTCATTAACGAGGAAGGGATAGCTGGTGGCAATGCGTTTGCCTTCTAAAGATCGAATGCCTTCGTATTGCTGGCTGCGGGGAATGGCTACAGAGAGGCGGCATTTACCAAAGCCCAGTTTTTCAACAATGGCGGCCTTTTTGTTTTTTTCGTACAACACGTTCTCGCCAACAATGCCAATATCGGCCACACCATCTTCAACGTATTGCGGAATATCATCATCGCGCAGAAAGAAGACTTCCAGGGGAAAATTATCAGCTTCTGTTTTCAACCGGTCTTTTACATTGCGTAAGGCGATACCGCATTCTTTCAGAAGTTGAACGGAATCTTCATACAGGCGGCCCGATTTCTGAATAGCAATCCGAAGTTTCATTGGAATCTCTTTTGTTTTTTTTAGTCCATTAATAAAATAATAAGGGCTTACCGTTTGGTAAGCCCTTATGAATATCTGGCACTACATAAAGCACCATCGGCCTACCTGCTGAGGTAAGTATGATGATGGTGTGTATGAGTGATTATTGTCATATTGAGCCGCAAAAATACTACTTACCGGGTTACTGCAAAATTTTTTTTATGTTATGGGTGTTTTTGCACACCCCTGCAAATAAATTTGGTCACATCCATTTAATAATGTGTAACTTAGGGATACGCGAACCTTTCTTAATCCTTATAACATGCCAAACCGATCTCGCGCCCAACGATTCGTTATTGTGCTATTGCTGCTATTTATGGCCTGGTTTACCAGGTGTGCCCCATCAGCTTCAGTGAAAAAGACAGTTACACCACCAGCCCAATTTCATTTGCAATAGTCGTAACTTGCTTTAATGAAAGCGCACCATTACAAAGTCAATATTACCTGGACGGGCAACCGGGGAAATGGCACCTCATCCTACACTGCATACGACCGCAATCATACCATACAGGCAGGTAGTAAACCTTTGCTCCCAGGTTCTTCAGATCCTTCCTTTCGCGGCGATCCTACACGCTATAATCCCGAAGAATTATTAGTGGCCTCTTTATCTTCCTGTCATATGTTATGGTATTTACATTTGTGCGCTGCCGCCGGCGTAATAGTTGTAGAATATACCGATGTCGCTGCCGGGGTTATGGAAGAAACAGCCAATGGTGGCGGACGTTTTACCGAAGTGACTTTATTTCCCGTTATTACCCTAACCAGCCAGGAAATGGTTGAAACAGCCGACGCCCTTCATGAAAAGGCCAATGAATTATGCTTTATTGCCAACTCATGTAATTTTCCTGTGCATCATAAGCCTATTTATAAGATTGTTGAACAGGTTTAATTTGATTTGTAGCTCGTTAACAAATCTGAATATTCGCGAGGCCACTCACCACTCACCACTCACCACTCACTATTAAGGTAGCGGCCCTTTGTTAACATTATAGGAAATATACCGCAGTATTTGTTTCTTGAAAACATACTTGAAAATAAGATATAACAGGTGTGCGATGAAGATGGTCCATACCAGGAAGTCAAAGATGCGGCCTAACATTTTTTCAGTACCGGTAGGTAATACGGTATCTCTGTCGAGGCCTTTTGTTACAAACAACTCATCGAGGTAAACATACGTACAGCTCAGCAGTAACAATAAAAATATCTCCTGCATTATGAAAGTGTATAATGCAAATGGTTTCTTCAATTGTTTTTTGATGCTGTAATAAAAGAATACTGTTACTATATTGTAAGGCACCAAACAAAGAAAGGCGTTGGTATTGTTGAAGTAAATAAAATTCAAAGTAATACAGCTTAGCAAAATACTTACTTCCATTCCGGGGCTGTTAGCCAGGCTGGCATTGATAAATACAAGATAAACACCGCTGAAAAGAAGGATCAAAAAGGATGTACCAATGATGGTATTTTTCGTCGTTTCGGGGCAGTCGTTTGTCATGCATACTGCTTCAGCTATATTATAGTGATACAGAATGTATTGCCCTAACCAGGCCATTATAAATGAAATAACCACAATCAGGGTAATGGACCTTATCACATTACGGAGGGGCATGAGGATCTCTTATTACCTTATAAAAATAATAAAATTATTCAGTGTCCCTAGTGCCGGCAGGCGTTCTTGTCGTTTTTGTGTGGCAGCCTTCATGCTTTCGGTTGAGAACCAGTATTGTTTATACTACGTTACATGCTAATATGTGGCTTATTTATTGCGGATTAGCTGTAATTTTCACATTACTTGTTAACTTTCGATATGTTACAAACAATTTCAATAACTGTAAGCGGTCTTGTGCAGGGTGTATATTTCCGGCAAAGCACAAAAGAAAAGGCATTGGAGCTGGGGATCTCGGGCATAGTGAAAAACCTGCCCGATGGCAGTGTGCATATACTGGCTACTGGTTCAGATGATCGGCTTGATCAATTGGTAGCGTGGTGTAAGGTGGGGCCGGCCAGGGCAAAAGTAACTTCTGTAAATGTAGCGCCCGTTAGCAAGCAGGAGTTCTTAGGGTTTGTTATTCAGCGGGGTGAATAGTTAACGAGTTAACAAGGAGTTGATAGACTTGAAACAGTCAAAAAAGATCGAGCTAGAATGAATCCCCTCCCCCCACCGGGGGAGGGGTTAGGGGAGGGGGCCAGTTTGCTTTATTCACAAATGTTCTCTTTTCACTAACTTTCCACTTTACAACACAAAACAATCAACCAATGCAGCAACGATTTCTGTTAGCCTTCCTCCTTCTAACATGTGTATACGCGGTACAGGCACAAAAGACATTAAGACAAGGTGATCCTAAGTTGACCGAAGTATGGGAACCAGAACCAAAAGTGATAACACCCGGTAAAACCAGTGTTGATCCACCATCAGATGCTATTGTTCTTTTTGGTGGTAATGATGCCAACGCCTGGGCGGCAAAAGATAACGGTGCTGTAAAATGGAAAGTAGAAGGCGGCGTTTTAACAGTTGCTGCGGGCACCGGTGAAATTCATACCAAAGAAGGTTTTGGCGATTGCCAGCTGCATGTTGAATGGAGAACGCCTGCCGAAGTAAAAGGTGATGGGCAGGGACGCGGCAACAGCGGCATTTTCTTAATGGGCCGCTATGAATTGCAGGTGCTCGACTCTTACAAAAACAGGACCTATAGCAACGGCCAGGCCGGAAGCATCTATAAACAATTGCCGCCATTGGTAAATGCCAGTCGTGGCCCCGGTGAATGGCAAACCTATGATGTTATATTTATTGCCCCCCGTTTTAATGAAGATGGTTCGGTAAAATCACAGGCACGTATAACTGTATTGCATAACGGTGTGCTGGTGCAAAACAACTCCAGCATCATGGGCGGCACCCAATACATTGGTATTGCTACCTACGAAAAGCATGGCGATAAAGAACCATTGGTATTACAGGACCATGGCAATCCTACAAGTTTTAGAAATATTTGGATAAGACCATTGTAATCGAAAACAGTTATTCAGTTATTGAGTTATTCAGTTAGTAAGTTAAACTCAATAACTGAACAACCCAATAACCAGCGGGTGTAACTTAAGAACTACTTAAGCAACTCAGCAACGATATTGTTGAATTCTTTCTTAAAAGCTTCATAGTGAATTCCCGTAGCCGGCCCATTAAAGCCGGTATGTGTTTTTTTCAGTTTCCCATCACGGCCAACAAACAGTGTGGTGGGAAACATTTTTATCCTTGTTATCTCTGGTAATGTTTTCTCTGTACGTAAGGTATCGCCAACCCGCACACCTGTTATAAGCATGGGATAGGTAATATTGAAATGCTGCTGAAACTTGCGCAGGCTTTTTTGCGAGCGGCTAAAATCGGTACTATACTCATAAGCAAGGGCCACCATTTCAATACCACGTTGTTTATTATCCTCATAATACTTGCTCAAAAAAGCTGTTTCATCCATACAGTTCGGGCACCAGGAGCCCATTATTTGAATGATCACTACTTTATTGCGAAAGCGGGCATCGCTTATTGAGACCATATTGCTATCGATATCGGGGAAGCGAAAATGTAAACTGTCTTCACCCCGTTTCAGGTAAACTGCCGCCAGGGTATCGGGAAGGGCCGCTGTAGCATTTTTTTGGGCCGTCCAGTTTTCGAAATTAGTGGCGCCTGAATAAAAGAATCCATCGGCTATAGACGAGTCGTTGTGAATGGTGCCCCTGAAATAATAGGCATGGCTGCCATCGAACGTGCTGAGTTTAACCGTGTCGTTGTGCACAGCGCCTTCGAGGTAACGGTAATCGCCGGTAGGTGTTAATACGGTGCCTGTTAATGCAGTGCCGGTTTGTTTAAATTCTATTACGGCCTGCATGGGTTTGGTATTATCTACAAAGGTGGCGCCCCAGCGGCCACTTACTTTGCGTTTGGTTTGTTTTGCCAGCGGGTACCGTTGCTGTTCACCGGGTGTAAATACTACAGGCATTACCTGGGTACTGGTGGATGTGTTTTTAATCCATACTCCTTGTAGGGTATTATTGGTGAACTGTAGCCTGAATTCCGATTCAAACAGCGGCATCTGTACCAGAATAGAATCCTGCTTTTGTTCAATGGCCGTAACGGCAATTTTTTCCGATGCATTGCGAATGTACCAAATGGGTTTTCCATTTTTATATTGCATAGATACGTTGAAGTCAATGGTATTGCCGTCTTTGCGGAGTAAAGAAGCACGCCACCAGCCGGTAGGCATTGGCAGGTTGGCAAAACTGGTTGTAGCAAAAGCTGTTATTAAACAAATGAGCCAGGGAATCTTTTTCATACTTCTAATAAACAAATTTAACCGGTGCAAGTTTACAGTATTAATGTCTGAAAAAAAGTTAGGGCTGCTTCATTTTTTTTGAAACAGCCCCGGTGACAACACATAGCACTAATGCTAAAGAGATCTGTGAACTATTGTAAGATATTTTAACAAAAGGTTATAAATAGCCAGTGATTACAACGTATGGTTGTAATGTATGATCAGATCTATTGCTATAGAGAGTTTTTACGACAGTGTACCCGGAATACCAGGTTTGCGGAGTGATTACACACGAAATATAGTATACAATTCCAGTAATTCCAAATTATATGGTACAAACGGTATCTATACACTCATGTATAAACGCCCATTATTTACGTAAGTTCTCCAGCATATCTTTTGTCATTCTTTCCAGATCGTATTCATGCTTCCAACCCCAGTCGTTACGGGCTACAGAATCATCGATGCTTTGCGGCCAGCTATCAGCGATGGATTGGCGATAGTCAGGTTCATAAGCCATGGTAAATTCAGGAATGTAATTTTTAATAGCGGCCCCAATTTCTTTTGGTGAGAAACTCATGGAAGATAAGTTATATGAAGTGCGGATAGATATGTTTGCCGCCGGCGCTTCCATTAGTTCGATGGTTGCTCTAATGGCATCGGGCATATACATCATGGGCAAGTAAGTATCTTCTTTCAAAAAACAGGTGTATTGCTTTTCTTCCAGTGCTTCGTGATATATTTCCACGGCATAATCGGTAGTGCCGCCACCGGGTGCCGATTTATAGGAGATCAACCCAGGATAGCGAAGGCTGCGTACATCAACCTGGTAACGCTGATAATAATAATTGCACCAGAACTCACCGGCGTATTTACTAATACCATACACGGTGGTAGGTTCAATAATGGTTTGTTGCGGGCAGTTTTGTTTAGGTGAGGTAGGACCAAATACCGCAATGCTGCTTGGCCAGTACACTTTGTAGATCTTTTCTTCGCGGGCAATATCCAATACGTTCAATAAACTCTGCATATTCAAATGCCAGGCGAGGTTGGGATTTTTTTCACCCGTGGCAGAAAGGATAGCTGCCAGCAGGTAGATTTGCGTAATGTTTTGCCTTATCACCTGTACGTGCAGCATTTCTTTGTTCATTACATCGAGGCTTACGTAGGGGCCGGTGCCTTTCAGCAGCTCGTTCTCTTCACGCAGGTCAGATGCAACCACATTATTGTTGCCATACATTTTGCGCAGGGCCAATGTTAATTCTACTCCAATTTGGCCCGAAGCGCCGATAACAAGTATTCTTTCTCTGATCATGTATTAACGAAGGTTAGTTTTTGTATTAGCCGCAAAAGAAACAACAAAACGCGAAATAGGCAAATTTGAGTAAGGGTGTTGATATCGATTGCGTTAACCGGGTACACTGTACGCAATAGGAGTAATGGAACCGGTTTCTTTAAGGTTTGCTTCGTGCCTTCTTATTAGCTTTATCGGATAAAATACAGACAAAACCCACACCAAACGCAGACCAAACCCAGACCAAGCCCAGGCAAATGCTGTGTTTTATGTGTATTTTATATGCATTAAGTATGTGATTTATATGTAATTGAGTACAGCAAGGGTATAAGAAATCCCAACGCAGGCAGCATTGGGAGTACAAGCACCCGGGCCTGCTGCCAATTTTCGCGAGGCCTTTCTATTAGCACATTAGCACATTGTCTAATTAGCACATTAGTTTTATACCTTTGCGCCATGAAAAAAATGCTTACTGATCTTTTTGCCGGACAGCAATACGACGCCTCGAACTTTTTTTTGATTGCTGGTCCCTGTGTAGTGGAAAGTGAAGAATTGTTGCTGGAAGTGGGAGACAAGGTATCCACTATTTGCCGCAACCTGGGCATTCCTTATATTTTTAAAGCCAGTTACCGTAAGGCAAACCGCACCAGCGCTTCTTCCTTTACCGGCCTTGGTGATGATACCGGGTTGCAGTTGTTACAAAAAACGGGCGCTAAATACAAAGTACCGGTTACTACCGATATTCATGCACACGACGAAGCTGCAATGGCTGCCCAATATGCCGATATTTTGCAAATACCCGCCTTCCTTTGCCGCCAAACCGATCTGCTTATTGCAGCAGCCGAAACCGGTAAGATAGTGAACGTAAAAAAAGGACAATTCGTAAGCGGACCTTCCATGAAGTTCGCAGTAGAAAAAATATTAAAGGCCGGTAATGAGAATATCATGCTCACCGAGCGTGGTAATACCTTCGGTTACCAGGACCTGGTGGTTGACTATCGCAATATTACCTGGATGAAAGAGCATGGTGTTCCCGTGGTTATGGATTGCACACATAGTTTGCAACAGCCAAACCAAACAACAGGCGTTACCGGCGGTAACCCACAATTGATTGGTACCATTGCCAGCGCTGCCATAGCTACCGGTGCCGATGGATTGTTTATAGAAACACACCCCAACCCTGCAGTGGCTAAAAGCGACGGCGCCAATATGCTAAGATTAGATTTACTCGAAGGGTTATTACAGAAGTTAGTGAAGATTCGTAAGGCAGTAGTTTAATGGCGAGTGGTAAATAGTAAATAGCTAGTGGGGTTCCTCTTTTGAGTTTCATTATTAATTAGAACCTCGCGTTAATGCAATAGAAAAAGCCCTTATAGCGAATTTCGCTATAAGGGCTTTTGTATTTGGAATTAGTGAAGCTAGAAAACAGTAGCGAGACTTAAAATTAGGTCCCACTAGCCACTTCCCACTTGCTACTAGCTATTTCTGCAACGTCACAGTTTCAACAGTTGTAACATTACCGGTAGTAACGTTAATGCCTGTTTTCTCCTGCGATTTGTAAGTTAGATCTTTAGGCCAGAATTGTACTTTATAAGTAGCTGGCGGAACACCTTTGATCAGGTAAGCGCCGGTTGCATCAGTAAAGGTGGTCATGGTATCGGTACCATTGATTGCATATACAGCAGTAAGTACTGAGCTGGGTGCAACCACACCTTTAATACTTCCACCAACTGCATTCAATACAGTGCGGATAACGGGTTTCAAAATGAACTTGCCACTGCCGCTGGTTACAACTGATCTGCCTGCATCGAAATCAAGCAAAATAGTGTACAGAATGCCACCGGTAACGTTTTGCTGAACATTCAGCTTTAAACCACTTTGCTCTGCGCTGGGCGTTTCAAGCTGATAAGTAACACCATTTGAAACAATAGAGTTGTTGGTACCCAATACCAGGCGGATCTGGTGCAGTTTGCCAGAAGGAATGTCGGCTTTGCACAACAGGGTGTCTTTGTCATTCACCAGGTCGAGCAGGTTGATAATGCCTTTTTGAACATTGGCTACTGACTGCCAGCCTTTGTCGTCATCGCCGGTTACATTGATCTGAACATCCTTAATGTCGATATAAACAGCTTCGTAAGCCGCCGGATCGTCTGTTAAACGGATTTCCAGTTTAGCCTTTTCGTCGGAATCTTTGTTTGAGCAGGAACTCAAAGAAACGGTAAACAGTGAACACACGAATAGGAACAGTAGAAATTTGGATTTCATAGAGTGAATAAAATTTATGTGTGCGCTAAACAACATAAATTATACCATACAAAAAAGTCTTATATGAAAAAAGCTCCCGAAGGGAGCCATAAAAGATTGTTTATCAAAGGAATTAAGATGTAAAAAAATATTTATTAACATTTTTCAACATCTAAAATTGGATTTAAAAACGGGGAGGTGAAATATTTTGTGTATCTGTAGTTATACGGAAAACTGTACCGGAGTTTTACTATCTGGTAACTAATATAGGCATAACCGTAGCCGCAAAAAGTAAACTTCGTGTTGTTACATCGAATTTAACATTTTGTTAGGAAGTAGGAGTAGGATGTAAGAAGTAGGAGGTAGGATGTAAGAAGTAGGAGAACTAATAAGAAGGTAAGCACCCTATAAAGTGCGAAGCAATGAGTTGCGAAGCTATGAGTCCTGAAGTATAGTTCTCTTCATACTTCATACTTCATACTTCGTACTTCTTATTTCGGCAACCTAATATCAGATTGTTTTCTTCTGAGCAAGCAACTGACTCGGTAGTATCCCAAACTCTTTTTTAAACGCAATAGTGAAGTTGCTAAGGTTACTATATCCCAGCTCCATTGCCACTTCTTTTACAGAGAATTTACCGGTAAGTAATTTGTCCTGCGCGGCATGCATGCGCGCTTTTTGAAAGTATTCATAAATAGGAAAGCTGTACATGGTTTTAAAATCCTTTTTCAGCTTCGATTCGCTAACGGCGGCAATTTTAGCGAGCTGCTGAATGGAGGGCGGAGTTTGCAGTACATTTCTGGTAAGCAAACGTTCAATATGCATTACCCGGGCAATGTCCTCATGTGTAAGCGGCAGCCGGTAGGCAGGGTTGCTCATTTTTTCGAACAGGCTGCTGAAGAACCGTTCTATCAACAGCATCATGCGGTTTTGCAATATGGTAAGCCGTAATGGATTGGTATCCTCAACATGGCCGATGGTCTTCATCCACCGGCGATAGCGCGCATCTAACGGTACTATATTTATGCTTTCGGCCTTTAATGAAATATAAGACGACAACACTTCCTCTACCCGTTCAATTTCAAAGTACTGGGCCAGCCATCGTTTACTGAAAACAATATGTAAGCCTTTGTAGGCGCAATCGGCTGTGCCTTCGTACGACCAGTTGTAAAGCGAACTGGTAAGGTAAGCCAGTGCCTTATTGGTATTCTTTCCCCTTATTTTTTCATCGGCAACCGAAATGGTAAGTGATTGCGGAATGGTGAGTTCATCG
Organism: Niastella sp. OAS944; assembly: GCA_024809215.1. Lineage (GTDB taxonomy): Bacteria > Bacteroidota > Bacteroidia > Chitinophagales > Chitinophagaceae > Niastella. The sequence goes on from JANUBW010000008.1 coordinate 360,829, forward strand.
AAGCGTAAGGTATAGTACTCTTCATTCGATTTGTTGGTATGAATATGCCAGTCCTTATGGAAAGTGCAATCCATAATATAGGCATGCAGGCCATTGGGCACGTGAAGGTGCCGCAGACTGCCGGTAGCAATGGCTTCGGGAAAGAACAATTGATCGTTATGGACCGTTACCCTTAAGGTTGCGGCCATCTCGTGCACCAATTGCTCGAAATTGGTATCGGTATAATCAAATTCAAACACAGAGCCTATATTTAACATGCTCACAAAAAAAATTCATACCCGCCCTGTTCAATAGTGGCAGGTTATCTATCAGGAGGCAAAGGTTCTATTGATATTTCAGGGGGTTACGGCGTAATGACAGGATGTACCGTTTAATATTCATCCAAAACGCCAGAATGAAATAAATAATAAGCGGAGAACCCATAGTTAGAAAGGATACATATATAAACCAGGTACGAATGCGGGACGTGGCAATGCCAAGTCGTTCACCAATAGCGGAACATACGCCAAAAGCTTGCCATTCTATAAAATATCTGAACCGGTTCATGGCTCTAAATTAAAACATTAAACAAAAATCTGCAAGCATACAATTTCCTCCAATCCAATTTTAGGTAACTTTGGAACACTTTTTTTATACGTTTGATCACTTCTTAAACGAAAAATCATGGTTTTTGATCTGGACTTAATCAAAAAGGTTTACGCTGCAATGCCCGAGAAGGTCGCTGAGGCACGTAAACTGGTAGGACGGCCTCTCACATTAGCAGAAAAAATATTATATGCCCACCTGTTCGTTCCGGCAGAAAGAGCCTATGATCGTGGGGTTGATTATGTAGATTTTACCCCAGACCGTGTAGCAATGCAGGACGCAACAGCGCAAATGGCACTTTTGCAGTTCATGACCTGTGGCCGGGCTAAAGTGGCTGTACCTTCAACTGTGCATTGTGATCACCTTATTCAGGCTAAAACCGGAGCTAAGGAAGACCTTAAAACGGCAAACGAAGTAAATAAAGAAGTATACGAGTTCCTCGCCTCTATTTCCAATAAATATGGCATCGGTTTCTGGAAACCCGGCGCTGGTATCATTCACCAGGTTGTGCTGGAAAACTACGCATTCCCCGGCGGTATGATGATCGGTACCGATTCTCACACCCCCAATGCCGGCGGTTTGGGTATGATTGCCATTGGTGTAGGTGGCGCCGACGCGGTTGACGTGATGGCCGGTTTACCCTGGGAGCTTAAAATGCCCAAACTCATTGGGGTTAAATTAACCGGTAAAATGAGTGGTTGGACGGCAGCTAAAGACGTGATCCTTAAAGTGGCTGGTATTTTAACCGTAAAAGGTGGCACCGGTGCTATTGTTGAATATTTTGGCGAAGGCGCCGACAGCCTGAGCGCTACCGGTAAAGCTACCATTTGTAATATGGGTGCCGAAATTGGTGCAACCTGCTCACTGTTTGCATACGACGAAAAAATGGCCTCTTATCTCACTGCTACCGGTCGCGAAGATGTAGCTTACCTGGCTACACAGATCAAAGAACACCTGCGCCCCGACGAAGATGTGTACGCAGATCCGGCTAAATACTACGATCAGTTAATTGAGATCAACCTCAATGAACTGGAACCATATGTGAACGGTCCGTTCACTCCCGACCTGGCATGGCCTATTTCTAAATTTGCAGAAGCGGTTAAAGCTAACAACTGGCCCCAAAGACTGGAAGTTGCGCTTATAGGTTCTTGTACCAACTCTTCATACGAAGATATCAGCCGTTCTGCCTCGCTGGCAAAACAGGCTGTTGATAAAAATCTGAAAGCACGGTCTGAATTCACTATTACCCCCGGATCTGAAGTTGTACGTTACACCATTGAAAAAGATGGTTTCCTTGATACATTCGCCAGTATAGGTGGTGTGGTGCTGGCAAATGCCTGCGGACCCTGTATTGGTCAATGGGCCCGTCATATCGATGATCCTAACCGTAAGAACTCGATCATTACTTCGTTTAACCGCAACTTTGCAAAACGTAACGATGGTTTGGCGTCTACCCACGCATTTGTGGCCTCTCCTGAGATCGTAACAGCATTCGCTATTGCGGGTGACCTTACCTTCAACCCGTTAAAAGATAAATTAAAGAACGAAGACGGTAAAGAAGTAATGCTCGATGAGCCTACAGGTTATGAATTACCACCTAAAGGTTTTTCTGTAGAAGATGCCGGTTATGATGCACCTGCAGCCGATGGCAGCGGTGTGGTGGTAAAAGTATCGCCCGAATCGCAACGTTTGCAATTGTTAGAACCGTTTGCTGCCTGGGAAGGAACCGACCTGAAAGGTTTGAAACTTCTTATTAAAGCAAAAGGTAAATGTACTACTGACCATATCTCAATGGCGGGCCCATGGTTGAAATTCCGTGGCCACCTCGATAATATCAGTAACAACATGCTTATTGGTGCTGTAAACTTCTTTAACGAAGAAACCGATAAAGTTAAAAACCAGCTTACCAGCGAATATGGCCCGGTACCTGCTACACAACGTGCTTATAAAGCAGCAGGCATTGGCTCAATAGTAGTAGGTGATGAGAACTATGGTGAAGGGTCAAGCCGCGAGCACGCAGCTATGGAACCACGTCACCTGGGCGTTCGTGCAATTGTGGTAAGAAGCTTTGCCCGTATTCACGAAACCAACCTGAAAAAACAAGGTATGCTGGCATTGACGTTTGCTAATAAAGAAGATTACGATAAAATTCAGGAAGACGATAGCTTCGATATCGTTGGACTGGGATCTTTTGAGCCTGGCAAACCATTGAGTATGGTATTGAACCATAAAGATGGCAGCAAGGATACCATAACATTGAACCACACCTATAATAAACAACAAATTGAGTGGTTTAAAGCAGGTGGTGCATTGAATGTTATTCGTTCACAGTTTGCGAAAGGATAATCCTTAGAGGTTATCACTTATATATTATTAAGGGAGGTTCTTCTCAAAGAAGAGCTTCCCTTTTTTAGTTATAGGTTACAGGTTTCATGTTACAGGGATCCGGTTCGTAACTTATCACAACCCGCGGCCTCGCGAACGACTGTATTCCCTGCACCCTGCACCCTGCAACATGTAACCTGTAACAGTCCCTCTTTACATACTTCGTGTATAAACATACTAAATAGCCCAACTTCCACGCATAAGGGTTAGTGTTTAATCTTCCAAATACAAGCCTCCTTCCAATATTAGGATCTGTTAGGAACCACGACTTTTACATGAGTTATCCATTAGCCATTTATCATCAATCCAATGAAGAACCAGTTAATAATATTTGTGCTTGCCCTCGCCGGTGTGACCGTATTTGCAACTCGGTCGAATGCCCAAGTGAAAGCTTCTTTTTCAGCCAATAATGTATCAGGCTGTTCTCCCCTGGTAGTGCAGTTTAAAGATGAGTCAACCGGTAACCCCACCAGTTGGCGATGGGACCTTGGTAACGGTACCATCTCATTATTTCAAAACCCTTCTTCTGTTTATTTTGCCCCAGGTACCTATACTGTTAAGCAAGTGGTGAAAACTGCCAATGGCGCCGATTCTGTTATAAAGCAACAGTACATAACCGTATTTGATAACCCGGTGGCCGGTTTTGAAACATCTGATTCAGTGGGTTGCTTTCCCTTTCATGTAACTTTTACCGATAAAAGCTTTGTCAGCGATGGCGCTATCACAAGCTGGAGTTGGGATTTTGGTGATGGTAATACTTCTACAGAGAAAAGCCCTTCACATACGTATACTGGTACCGGTAACTATACCGTAACGTTAAAAGTTACCAGTGCCAACGGCTGCACCAAAAGCTTTAGTAAACCACAACATATTAAAATAGCATCGGGTGTACTGGCCGGCTTTGATTTTACACCCGTACAAAACAGTTGTAATGCACCGCTCGATATTGATTTTAATAATAAGTCGGTAGAATCGGGTGCTGTGAGTTATACATGGGATTTTGGCGACGGACAAACATCTACCGATAAAAATCCGCGTCATAAATATATGTCGAATGGCGCTTATACCGTAACGCTTATTGCTATTACCAATAGCGGTTGTGCCGATACCGTTATAAAAAAGAATTTAATTGTATTGGGCAATACGCAAACCCAGTTCACTATGCCGGGCAGCATATGTGCCAATGAACCGTTTTATCCTGTTAACACTTCTTCACCTGTGCCGGGCGGTGTACGTTGGGATTTTGGCGATGGTAATAATTCAACCGAAGCCAGTCCGCAAAAGAGTTATCCCAGTGCCGGAACCTATACTGTAAAGTTGGTCAATTACTTTGCAGCCTGTCCCGATTCCATAAGCAAAACAATCACTGTATTGCCACGGCTGGCTACTTCATTCACCAGTGATAAAACGTATGCATGTAGCATTCCTGCAACTTTTCAATTTAACAATACAACAAGTGGCAGTGTAAGCCAGCGTTGGGATTTTGGCGATGGCGCTACCAGCACCGATGCCAATCCAAAACATATATACAAAGCGTTTGGTAACTATACTGTACAGCTGATACTAACAGGTAGCAATGGTTGTTCGGATACGCTCATTAAACAAAATGTAATTCAGGTGGCCCGTCCGCAGGTACAGATCAATAACCTGCCGGTAAAAGGTTGTTTGCCCTTTACCGTGCCTTTTAGCCCTTTGGTAAATGTTGCTGATAATATAGTTTCTTATCATTGGGATTTTGGTGATGGTACAACTTCCACGCAACAGTCGCCTGTAAAGACCTATACAACTGAAGGAAGTTATACGGTGAAGCTGGTTATTACTACTGCCAGTGGTTGTACCGATAGCGCCGTAGTGCCTAATGGGGTAGAAACAGCGCCGCGTCCAAAGGCCGAATTTTATGCAACACAACGCGATGTATGCCGCAGCCAGGGAATTCAGTTTGTAAATCAAAGTACCCCGGCTGGTGATCAGTGGTTATGGCAATTTGGCGATGGCGGTTATTCAACACTCGTTGATCCCATTTATCAATACAGCGATACCGGTTACTATCATGTAAAGCTTATTGTATCGAATAAAGGCTGTTCTGATACAGCTTACAAACCTGGTTATATTCATATTAACCCACCAGTGGCCCGTTTTATAACCAATATGGATTGTGCCGATAAATATCAGCGCTCCTTTACTGATAACTCAATTGCTGCACAAACCTGGCAATGGGACCTGGGCGATGGTACTACAAGCACCGGCAAAAATGTTGTTCATCGTTATACCAATAAGGGCACTTACAAGGTGCGGCTCATTGTCACCAACAGCGGTTGTATAGATAGCATGTGGCAACAGGTTATTGTTGCCGATGAGCATCCTGATTTTACTGCCGATAAAAAAGAATTATGTGCAAGAGATGAAGTTGTTTTCACTGCCAGTAACTATAACCCCGCCAACATCATTAATATGGTATGGCAGTTTGGTGATGGTACAACCGAAACCGGCAGCAAGGCTACCCATAGTTACAGCCGCTCGGGCAATTATAAAGTAGTGCTGGTGTTTACCGATATCAATAGTTGCGTTGACTCTGTGGTAAAACAACAATATATTCGCGTGAATGGACCAGCTGCTGCCTTTGAAGCAGTAAACCAAAAGATCTGTATAGATAATACAGCCTCGTTCCGCGACCTGAGTACCACTGATGGTACACACCCCATTGTACAATATACATGGGTGTATGGCGATGGAAAAGAAGAAACGGTTCAGGGGGCGCCTTTTATTCATAAATACGATAACGGCGGTTCTTATAATGTTTCTTTAAGAATAACCGATAGCAAGGGCTGTACCGATAACTTTACGGGCAACGGCGCTATCAGTATTTCAAACCCCAAAGCTTCTTTTTCTACTGCCGATACCAGCTCATGCCCCGGCAAACCAATAAATTTCAACAATACCTCAACGGGCGAAAACCTGCAATACAGCTGGAGCTTTGGTGATGGCAGTACAGGTGATCAACAAAATCCTGTGCATCATTACACGCACGATGGTGCCTATACAATTAACCTGTTGATCGCAGATCCTATTGGCTGCCGTGATAGCCTTAAACGCACTGACTATATAAAGATCGTAACGCCAATAGCAGGTTTCAAAATGTCAGATTCAATTGGAAACTGTCCGCCGCTAGAAGTGAAGTTTACCAGCGAAGCAAAGAACTATGTATCACTTAGCTGGGACTTTGGCGATGGTTCTACTTCAACCCTCGAAAACCCTGTTCACTTTTATAACATCCCGGGTGAATATATGGCAACTCAAACCGTAGTGGCCCCCGGTGGTTGTATTGCTACCATGTGGAAAAAAGTGATTGTAAAAGGCCCTACAGGTACGTTTACTTATACGCCAACAACAGGTTGTATGCCGCTGAAAGTTGAGTTCGCCGGTTCTGGTAATAACATTCAATCATACATCTGGGATTATAACGATGGTAACACCAGTGCCTCAACCGTTGCTACCTCATCATACACATATGAGCTGGCCGGCAAGTTTGTGCCCCGCATGATATTGATAGACAGTGATGGTTGCCAGGTACCCGTTGTAGGAAAAGATACCATCAATGTAATTGGCGTTACCGCAAATGAAAATATGGATACTTATCGCCTTTGTAACGGCGGTTTTATTCAGTTCACTGATAGATCGGTAGCTAATGATTATATAACCGGTCACCAGTGGGATTTTGGCGATGGAACTTTTAGCACCCTTGCCAATCCAAAACATCAATACGGTACCGCTGCGGCTATTTATACCATTAAGCATAGTGTAACAACCGCCAATGGTTGTAAAGATGTTGCCACCCTTACAGATACCATTAAAGTATACCAAACGCCCAAAATTTCTATTACCGGCGATAAAGAAGCTTGTATGCCCGGCGGATTGCATTTCAATGCTGTTGTTACCGGTGATGCCGCCCAGCTTAAAAAACACTGGAGCTTTGGTAACGGGCAATCGGCTAACGATGTAAATACTGTTACCCATACATACAATGCGGCTGGTAACTACCAGGTGCAACTGCAAACCGTTTATCAGGATTATTGCTACGATACGGCCCGTCAAACTGTAAACATCTGGCCTTTACCAAACACCAATGCCGGCAGCGATGCGGTGGTATGTCTTGGCTCGCCAATGATGTTAAAACCTTCTGGTGCTGTGCAGTATACCTGGCAAAGTGCACCCGATATTTCATGTACACAATGCGCTACGCCAATGATAAACCCGGCTGATAATACAATTTATGTAGTAACGGGTGTGTCGGAAAAAGGATGTGTAAAGAACGATACCATCAATGTACGGGTACGTAAATCCTTTAACGTACAGGTTCAGCCTGGCGATACGCTTTGCGCAGGCGGGCAAATGAAACTGAATGTTGCCGGCGCCGATCAATATCAATGGACGCCATCGATCGGTTTGGACAATGCATACAGTGCTTCACCCAAAGCCTCACCCAATACTACAACCGTATATACTGTAATAGGAAAGGATAATGATAATTGTTTTACCGATACCGGCCATGTAACCGTAAAGGTTTACCCTATACCCACCATCTTTGCCGGTAACGATACTACAGTAAATACCGGTAACACGGTACAGTTATCGCCCACCTGGTCAAAGGATGTTACATCATTCAACTGGGCGCCATCGGGCGGACTGAGCTGTACAAACTGCTCATCGCCAATGGCCGATGTAAAGGGAAGCGCAACCTATAAGGTTACTGCAACCAACCCCGGCGGCTGTGTGGCCTCAGATGAAATTACTATTAACTCGGTTTGTAATGGCGATAACTGGTTTATTCCGAATACTTTTTCACCCAATGGCGATGGTATGAACGATGTATTTTATGTGCGGGGTAAGGGTTTGCACACCATTCATTCATTACGGGTATTTAACCGTTGGGGGCAGCTGGTGTTTGAAAAAAGGAATTTTATGGCCAATGATCAAACCGCAGGCTGGGATGGAAAGATAAATGGCAAGGTAGCCGATATGGATGTTTATGTATATATCGTAGATATAATCTGTGATAATTCGAATATAGTTCCCTATAAAGGCAATGTGGCCCTGGTACGTTAGTTAAATTTGGGTACCATTAATCAATCCAATATCATGAAGAACCTATTAAGAAAAGCCGTAACCGCCTTTGCATTGGCGGCCTCAATGTCAACACAGGCCCAGGACCTGCACTTCTCGCAGTTTTTTGAAGCGCCTTTATTACGCAACCCGTCACTGGCAGGTATTTTTACCGGCGACATTCGTGTACAGGGTGTTTACCGCGATCAGTGGAACAGTGTTACTAAAGCTTATCGTACCGGTTCATTGAATGCTGAATATAAAATGCCTGTTGGCAACACCAATGATTTTATAACAGCAGGTATACAAACATTATTTGATAAAGCGGGCACAGTTGGGTTAACAACTACGCAGGTGTTACCGGCGTTGAATTATCATAAATCATTAAGCAATGATAAAGTAGAATTTTTATCGCTTGGCTTTATGGGCGGGTTAATACATAAAAGCATCGATGTAACCAAAATGACCACCAATAACCAATACCAGGGCGGTTATTCATCAACTGCTTCAACCGGTGAAACATTTGCTATGCCGAATTTTAATGACTGGGATGCTTCGGTGGGCATGAGCTATAATACAACGTTTGGCATGGATGGAATGAACAGCCTGTTTATTGGCGCTGCATTACACCACCTTACTAAACCAAAGAATTCATTTTACCGCGATGCTACTACCGAGTTAAATAAGAAGATGGTTTTTTCAGCAGGTGTAAAATGGCGGGTGAACGATTATTCTTATTTCACCTTGCAGGCCGATCACTCAAAACAGGGTAATGTAAAAGAGACCATAGCAGGTGGATTGTATTCACTGAATACGGGCAGCTTTGTTGATGATGCACCTTACGTGTTGCACTTTGGTGGATTTTATCGTTTGAACGATGCATTCATTCCGGTAGTAAAAATTGATATGCGATCTATATCACTGGCGCTAAGTTACGATGTAAACGTTTCACAGCTAAAAACTGCCAGCCAGGGTAGGGGTGGCTTTGAATTGTCATTGTCATATATCGGATTTTTTGATCGTAACGATGCCTCGCGCGACCAGGTGATGTGCCCGAGATTTTAGCAATCGTAAAACGTGAAACGTGAAACGGCAAACGAACGCTCAATTTCGAGGCTCGCGTTTTGTCGATGATCAGCTTGAATTTCGGGTGGTACAAGATTGTGAGCGAAGCTGGGAAATTAGCGAACCCTTTCACGTTTCACGTCTGCCGTTTCACGATTTCAAGAGGCCATTCACCATTGACGATTGACCATTCACCATTGTGGTAATCATCGATTGTGTTAAGTGCTGTACATTACATTTTTCGAATGTAAGGCACTATTAAATAACAAACACACATCGAATGACCCGAATTGCTTTAAACACGTTGTTCCTGCTTGCTTTTGCTTTAAACGTATTTTCACAAAACCAGGCAAAGAAGCCTGCCAATAAACAATCACTGGCCGTTATAGCCTATTATGCCGGACAAGCGGCACAGGTTGATAGCTTTGCTGCTGAAAAACTAACCCATATTATTTTCAGCTTTTGCCATTTAAAAGGAAATAAACTGGCTATCGACAATGCCCGCGATACCGCTACCATTCAACAGCTGGTAGGTTTAAAGAAAAGAAATCCCGATCTAAAAGTGCAGTTATCGCTTGGTGGCTGGACGGGCTGCGAAACCTGCTCCGATGTATTTTCTACTGAGGCTGGCCGCTCGGAGTTTGCCCAATCGGTTAAAGAACTTCTCGATTATACCAATACCGATGGGCTCGATCTTGATTGGGAATATCCTGCCATTCAGGGCCCGCCCGATCATAAATTCACTCCCGAAGACAAGCCTAATTTTACGAAGTTATTAGTGCAGCTGCGCAAAGCTATAGGCCCAAAGAAGGAGATCAGTTTTGCGGCCGGCGGTTTTACCACTTTCCTTGAACAATCTATAGAATGGAAAAAAGTAATGCCCCTGATCGATCGCGTAAATTTAATGACCTACGATCTGGTGCATGGTTATAGTAAAGTTACCGGTCATCATACCCCCATATATTCTACTCCGCAACAAAGAGAATCGGCCGACAATGCTATCCGCTTCTTTGATTCAATAGGCATTCACCATAACAAACTGGTGATAGGTGCCGCTTTTTATGCACGCATTTTTGAGAACGTCGATAGCGTAAATAACGGCTTGTACCGCCCGGGCAATTTCAAACGGGGAGTGCCATTCAAAGGATATCCCAATGTACTTTCAAAAGACAGTGGTTTTGTATATCATTGGGACCCGGTTGCCAAAGCGCCCTGGATGTATAATGCCCAGCAAAAGCTGTTTGTGACTTATGATGATACTACCTCTATGCGGCTTAAAACTGCCTATGCTAAAGAGAAAAAGCTCAATGGTATTATGTTTTGGCAGCTTGGCGAGGATACTTTTTCTGGAGGGTTACTGGATGTTATATACGATGAAAAAGTAAAGAAGACAAAGTAATGAGAAATGAAAAATGAAATACGGGTCGGGTTTATGTGCCCGGAACCTGGCAATTGGTAACCGGTAACCTGTAACCTGCAACGGCTACTTAAGATCCGGGGGATTCAACCAGCTGTACGTCCTCCTAACTCTATCACCTCACAATCCTTCATATTACTTCCATCAATAACAAAGCGGATCAGGGTGCGCACTTTGTGCCACCCCTGATTGCCTGCTGCGCCGGGGTTCATATGCAGGCATTGCAGCTTATCATCGAACATTACTTTTAAAATGTGTGAGTGCCCGCAGATAAACAGCTGGGGTGGGTTGGCTGTAAGTTCTTTCTTTACTACCGCATTGTATTTGGGCGGATAACCGCCAATGTGTGTCATATAAACCTGAACACCCTCACAGTTCCAGCGAAGGTTTTCGGGGTACACACTTCGGATATCCTGCCCGTCGATATTGCCATAAACGCCCTTTAATGGTTTAAAGGCGGCCAGTTTATTGGCAAGGGCTATATTTCCGAAATCACCGGCATGCCATATTTCATCACAGTTTTCAAAATGTTTGAATACTGCGTCATCGAGGAAACCGTGTGTGTCGGAAATTAGCCCGATACGTGTCATACGAAGAGTATTGTTATTATGGTCGATTCATGAGTAACCATGAAGTTTCACCTTCAGCCAGTTTCTTTATGGTATCAAGCGTTTCGTTCCAGTTTCTTTCTGCATGCGCATACAACATTTGTGAAGCAAAATTGCTTTGTGTCAATTGCAGCAAAAGGCCATTATCCTGTGGTACTATATTGAATGTGATATCTGAATAGTTCTCAGGAACATCTTCTGTGGCCGAAAATACACTCCAGTAATTATAGGAGAGCTTTTGGTTTGGCTCAAAATGCAACAGGGTACCCTTGTCTTTCACTTCTTTATCCTTATACACAAATGTAAATGCGATCTCACTGTCTACCTGCCAGTTGGTGATCATTTCCACACCCAACCATTGAACAATGTATTGGTTGTCGGTCAATACGGCCCATACTTTATCCGGGGTAGTGTCAATATGTCTTTCTTTGGTAAGGATTAAGTTCTTTTTCATCTGTAGTTTTTTATTATTTATTGCCTGGAGGTTCTAAAAACGGGCTGCAAGATAAGACGCATGTACAAATGGCGATTGGTAAAACGCCATAAAATTTCAACATTTAGGTTCTCTTTGCCGATTTCTGCCTATTTGTTAACTTTATCTGTCATTTGCTTTTATGTTTTGCCTAGTAGCGAGAACGCCATTTGTCGGGCGCTTTAAAGTTCAAGCATTATCACATTAGCAAATTAGCACATTATCACATTAGCTGTTGCCATGCCATTCTTTCGCAATTTCACATATTGGATAGATAAGCGGAGCTGGAAATATGTATTTCTGCTCAAGACCCTTGAATTGTCTCTGTAATTCCTTCCGTTATTTCTACATTTTAACTGCTTTTGTGTTTTGCATAGTAGGGAGAACGCCATTTGTCGGGCGCTTCAAAGCTTAAGCATTATCACATTAGCAAATTATCTCATTATCAAATTAACCTTGCTATGCCTTACTATTATAGATTAGGTAACATACCACATAAACGGCACACCCAGTTTCGCAAACCCGATGGGTCGTTGTATGCAGAACAATTGTTCTCAACCGAAGGGTTTTCGAACGATTACTCATTATTATATCATGCGCATCCGCCAACTGATATTATAAAAACAGAACCTTCGTACGATGTATCGCCCAAAGTGGCCGAAGAGAAGATGCTCAAACATCGTAGTTTGGAAGGGTTTAAAATAAAACCGGCTATTGATTATTTGCAAAGCCGTACACCAGTGCTGGTGAATAACGATTGCCATATCGTACTGGCTGCACCACAGGCAGGAATGCACGATTATTATTTCAAAAATGCCGATGCCGACGAAATGATCTTTGTACATGAGGGTGAGGGCGTGTTACGCACCATGTATGGTGAGCTGCCATTTGCCTATGGCGATTACCTGGTTATACCGCGCGGTACCATTTACCAAATAGAATTTAGAAATAAGGATAACCGGTTGTTCATTGTTGAATCGTTCAGTCCCATTCGCTTTCCCAAAAAGTATTTAAGCAAATACGGGCAACTGCTCGAGCATTCGCCTTATTGTGAGCGCGACATCAGGCCGCCGCAAAACCTGCCTACATTCGATTCAAAAGGCGATTTCCTCATTCGCACAAAAAAGCGTGGCATGATGTACAATTTGCACTACGGTCATCATCCTTTTGATGTGATAGGGTGGGATGGTTATTGTTATCCATTCGCTTTTAGTATTCATGATTTTGAACCTATCACCGGCCGGGTGCATCAGCCACCGCCAGTGCATCAAACATTTGAAGCTAATAATTTTGTGGTGTGTTCATTCTGCCCCCGCTTGTTCGATTATCATCCGCAATCGGTACCGGCGCCCTATAATCATAGTAATATAGATAGTGATGAAGTGTTGTATTATGTAGATGGTGATTTTATGAGCCGTAAAGCAGTAACCCGCGGAATGATCACCCTGCATCCTGCAGGTATTCCGCATGGGCCGCACCCCGGTGCAGTAGAAAAAAGTATTGGCGCAAAGGAAACTAAGGAGCTGGCCGTAATGGTAGATACCTTTCATCCATTACAGTTAACAAAAGAAGCGTTGGAAATTGAGAATGCTGGTTATACAATGAGTTGGGCGGAATAGCTGGAATGTTTTAAAACAATAAGATCCCGCACCATGTGCGGGATCTTGTTGTTTTATGTGGTTTCGTTAATTGCGTCTTAACTTCAGGAATGGTGGTAGAACGTAACCCATTCCTATGCCTTTTACCTGAATGGCCAGTGTTATCTTCTTATCAGGAATTGAACTTGCCAGGTTGTTTGTATGAACTTCCTTTGATTCAGTCCTATTGTTCGTAGATGCTGAAAGCGTTGAATTGGCGATCTCTACATTATCGGTTACATTGAAAAGCCGAACATACACAGTGTCAGTAAGCGCATCAGTCAGCAAAGACGCGTTTAGCGTTATAGAATCCATTTTAGGATAATCCTTTTTATCGAAATCGATAAAATGAGTAGCGGAAGGCAGCGTTACAAAATTGGGGTTATCGGTCCATCTGGCTCCCGAATACTGAAATTGTAATCTAACTTCATAGATCGGCTCTACGATCGTTTTAGTACAAGAACAAAAAAGAATGGTAGCCAGAGATGCGAAATAAAATTTCTTCATAAAAATTAATGTGATAAAGATTGTTTTGGTTAAACAGGCGTAAATATAGCATCGATAAGAGCAATTTGCAATACACTGTCGCTCAATTTATTTCACAATAGGTTACTTTTTATTTGTACTCCCGTCTATTATTTTTCAGGAAAAACTTGCAGGTATCAATTTTTCAATATTACCTTTGTGTTTAACCAAATGGTTAAACTACATGGCTAAAGAGGTAAAAGACGACAAAAGCGCAGAGCAAAAGATACTGGATGCTGCCAAGCAGATCTTTATGGAAAATGGGCTCGATGGCGCCCGCATGCAGGATATTGCCGATAAAGCAGGTATCAATAAAGCCTTGTTACACTATTATTTCCGCAGCAAAGACAAGCTGTTTGAACGCATATTTATAGAGGAGGCGCAAAAGTTCATGCCCAAGGTAACGCACATTATGTTGTCGGATCTTACGCTGTTTGAAAAGATAGAAAAGTTTGTAGGTGAATACATCGATACACTTATACAGAATCCAATGCTGGCCAATTTCATTTTAAATGAAGTACACCGCAACCCTAAAGAATTGATGACAAAGATCTGGGGCAATCAGCGGCCGCCGGTTGACAAAGTAGAGGAACATGTAGCAAAACTGGTAAAGAAAGGTGAAATAAGGCCTATTAAAGGCTATGAATTAATGGTGAATATGGTTTCCCTGTGCATATTTCCTTTCCTGGCAAAACCAATGGTGCAATGGGTTACAAAGACCAATGATGCAGAGTTTATGAAGATGATGCAACAGCGTAAAAAGACCGTGGTACAATTTGTAATAGACTCAATAAAGAAATAAAAATTTTTATCATGCTATTAACTAAATGGTTAAACCTTATGATTAAATTTTGCTTGCCTATAGCGGTGTTGCTATTTGCTGTTGGCGCACACGCGCAGAACGACAAGCTTACCCTGCAACAGGCGTATGACCTGGCCCGGCAGCATTACCCGGTTATAAGGCAAAAAGACCTGGTACGCCAAACAGCCAACTTAACCATTGAGAACCTGGGTAAGGGGTATCTTCCTCAATTGAATATCAGCGGTCAGGCTACCTATCAGTCAGATGTAACCAGTGTGCCGGTTAGTATTCCGGGCATCAAGATAGATCCACCCGGTAAAGATCAATACAAGATCCAGGCCGAGCTAACGCAGCTGGTATATGACGGCGGTAGTACAAGCGCGCAAAAGAATGTGCAGAATGCCAATGCACAGGTGGAAGAACAGAAAGCCGAAGTGGAACTGTATAAAGTGAAAGAGCGTATTAACCAGGTATATTTAGGTATTTTACTGGTTGATGCACAATTGGAGCAGGTAAGCTATGTGAAAAAAGATATAGAAATAGGTATTAAACGTGTAGAAGCGATGGTGAAGAACGGAACGGCTTTTCGTTCGAACCAGTTAACGCTGGAAGCTGAATTAATGAAGAACGACCAGCGGGTAATTGAACTCAATGCCAATCGCAAAGGTTTGGTTGATGTGTTAGGCCTGTTCATTAACCGCGATTTACCTGCCGATGTAAAACTGGAACAACCCACCATTCCCATGACGCTTGTAAAGGAATCGGTTGCCCGACCCGAGTTGAAGTATTACAGCTACCAGAACGAGTTATTCAAAGTACAGAATCAAATGATCAGCGTAAAGAACCGGCCTAAAGTGAACTTGTTTGTGCAGGGTGGTTATGGACGTCCGGGCTTGAATATGTTGAACAATGAATTCGATCTGTTTTATATAGCCGGTGCAAGGCTGAACTGGGGACTTGGAAATTTATATACTACCAAAAAGGAACGTGAGATCCTGCAGGTTAATCAACGCATGGTTGATGTGCAGAAAGACCTGTTCATACTCAATACAAATACCTCGCTTAAACAACAGGAAGCGGAAGTGAGTAAGCTATCACAATTGATACAAAGTGACGAACAGATCATTGGTGTACGCGGCCAGGTAAAAGAAGCGGCGCTGGCGCAACTTACCAATGGGGTTATTACCACCAACGACTACCTGAAAGAAGTAAATGCCGAAGACCAGGCCAAACAGTCACTGCTTACCCATCAGGTACAGCTGTTACAGGCACAGATCAATTACCGCACTATCTCCGGTAATCAATAATTACAGTTATTCTTCTATTAAATAAAAGCTCATGAACAAACTTATTGTAACCCTTATAGCTTCAGCTGCAGTGTTCACTGCGTGCAACCGCAACGGTCAGAAATTTGATGCATCGGGAACTTTTGAGGTGGATGAAGTGATCGTTTCTGCCGAACAAACCGGAAAATTATTATCGTTTAATATACAGGAAGGCCAGGCCATTCCCCGCGAACAGGTGGTAGGAATTATCGATGCAGAAAACCTGTCGTTACAAAAAGAACAAATACAGGCAAGCATCGCTGCTTTGCAGGACAGGACCTCCGATGTAAAACCTCAGATAAAATTATTGCAGGAGCAACTGGCTGTTCAGGAATCACAGCTGAAGAATATGCAACAGGAGCGTACCCGTATTGAGAACCTGTTAAAACAGGATGCCGCTACCCACAAACAGCTCGATGATATGAACTCGAATATTGAAGTATTGCAACGCCAAATGGATGTTACACGCCAGCAGATCAATGTACAAAAAAGCAATACCAGCACACAGAACCGGTCGGTGCTGAGTGAACAAAAACCACTCGAAAAAAGAGTGGCGCAGCTTAGCGAGCAAATAGGCAAGGCGCAGATCATAAACCCTGTTGGTGGAACTGTTATTACCAAATATGCGGAAGCCGGTGAGGTAACTGCTGCCGGAAAAGCACTGTATAAGATCGCCAACCTCGATACGCTTACTTTACGCGCATACATTACCGGTAACCAGTTGCCGCAAATAAAACTTAACCAACAGGTAAAGGTATTGATAGATAGCGGCGCTAAAGCCTACCGGGAATATCCGGGTACCATTACCTGGGTGGCCGATAAAGCGGAGTTTACGCCAAAGACCATTCAAACAAGAGATGAGCGGGCCAATTTGGTGTATGCGATTAAGGTTCGGGTAAAGAATGATGGTTATTTGAAGATAGGGATGTATGGTGAGGTTTTGTTTAAGTAATTGATGGGTCAGCAAGTTAGCATAGTAGCCCCTCCCCCTTCCGGGGGAGGGGTTGGGGAGGGGGCCTTTTACAAGTTATCAAATAGCAACTATGAACGCAGTAATAGTAAACAACATCAGCAAGCAATACGGCAAAAAGAAGGATCTGATTCAGGCCCTGAAAGGCATTTTCTTCGAAGTGAAGCAGGGCGAGCTCTTCGGTATCATTGGTCCCGACGGGGCCGGTAAAACATCTTTGTTTCGCATTCTTACTACCCTGTTGTTACCCGACGGCGGCTCTGCTTCTGTTGACGGACTGGATGTGGTAAAAGATTTTAAAGCCATTCGCCACCGTGTGGGATATATGCCGGGCCGCTTTTCGTTGTACCAGGACCTTACTATTGAAGAGAACCTTGAATTCTTTGCCACCATCTTCAATACTACCGTAAAAGAGAATTACGATCTAATTAAAGATATCTATTCACAAATAGAACCTTTTAAAAACAGAAGGGCAGGCAAGTTATCGGGTGGTATGAAACAGAAGCTGGCGTTGAGTTGTGCACTCATACACAAACCATCGGTCTTGTTCCTCGATGAGCCTACAACGGGGGTTGATGCAGTTTCGAGAAAAGAGTTCTGGGAAATGTTGCGCAGTTTGAAAGAACAAGGGATCACCATATTGGTTTCAACACCATATATGGATGAAGCCAGCCTGTGCGACAGGGTAGCGCTGATACAGAGCGGAGAAATATTATCTGTTGATAGTCCCGAAGGTGTGATCAATGCATTTAAACATCCGCTGGTAGCGGTGAAGGATAACAACATGCTGCAATTGCTAAACGATCTGCAGCGGTTTGAAGGGGTACAGGATGCCTATCCGTTTGGGGAGTATCATCATGTGGTGTTGAAGGATGGGTTTACGGCCAATGCCGTGTCAACTTATTTGCAGCAGCATAATTATCATCAGCCAGATGTGCAAACGATAAGAGCGGATATAGAAGACTGTTTTATTGCGTTGATGAAGACAGGGGAGTAACCGTAAAAAATAAACTAATGACCAATACAGCCATACACGCAGAAGGGCTTACCAAACGGTTTGGTGATTTTACGGCCGTTGATGCCATTTCCTTTGAAGTAAAGAAAGGCGAAATATTTGGTTTTCTCGGCGCCAATGGAGCAGGCAAAACAACGGCCATGCGTATGTTATGCGGTTTGTCGATTCCTACTGCTGGAAAAGCATCTGTGGCCGGTTTCGATGTATATAAGCAAACCGAACAAATAAAACGAAGCATTGGCTATATGAGCCAGAAGTTCTCGCTGTATGAAGACCTTACAGTAAGAGAGAACATTCGGTTTTATGCTGGTATATATGGCAAAAGCGATGCATTCATAAAAGAGAAAACGGCCTTTTTGTTAAAGGAACTGCACCTGGAGGCAGAGGCCAACAAACTGGTGAGGTCGTTACCGCTGGGGTGGAAACAAAAGCTGGCTTTCTCTGTAGCTATATTTCATGAACCGGAGATCGTTTTCCTCGATGAACCAACCGGTGGTGTAGACCCGGTAACGCGCCGTGAATTCTGGAATATGATCTATAAGGCTGCTGAGCGCGGCATTACCATTTTTGTTACTACACACTATATGGATGAGGCGGAATATTGTAACCGGGTATCCATCATGGTTGACGGCCGTATTGATGCCCTCGATACGCCTACGCAGTTGAAGAAAACGTTTGAGGTGAGGTCGATGGATGAAGTGTTTTTGAAGCTGGCGCGGAGGGCGAAGCGTTCCGGTGATTAAGAGTTTGTAAGTTGTTCAGTTATTGAGTTAGTCAGTTAAAAAACTAATAAACTCAATAACTAACGAACTGAACAACTGAATAACTGAATAACTCAGAAAAATATTCATATGAAGCAATTCATTTCCTTCGTAAAAAAAGAGTTCCACCATATAGCAAGAGACAAACGCACACTCTTTATTTTATTAGGTATGCCTATTATGCAGATCCTCATTTTTGGGTTTGCGCTAACCAATGAAGTAAAGAACTCGAAGATAGCTATCCTCGATCAGTCGAACGACCCTTCTACCCAGGCATTGCGCAGCGAGTTGGATGCCAGCCGTTATTTTGATATTACGCAGGACCTGCATTCTTACCAGGAAATAGAAGCTGCTTTTAAAAAAGGAAAGATCAAAATGGCGGTCATCTTCCCGGCCCGCTTAGCCAACGATCTCGATCATTTCAATACGGCTCAGGTACAACTGGTAGCCGATGCCTCGGACCCCAACGTGGCCAATACGCTCACAAATTATGCAACGGCCATCATTCTCGATTACCAGGACCGTATTACCAATAACCGCCGATTGCCTTATACCATCAAAACAGAGATGCGCATGTTGTACAACCCGCAGCTGAAAGGCGCCTATAGTTTTGTACCGGGTGTAATGGCCATGGTGCTGATGCTGGTATGTACGCTAATGACTGCCATTACCATTGTGCGGGAAAAAGAGCTGGGTACTATGGAAATTATGCTGGTATCGCCCATGCAGCCCTTTAAGATCGTAGTGGCCAAAGCTGTACCATATTTGTTGCTGAGTATTGTAAATATTTCAAGTATCCTGTTGCTAAGTGTGTTTGTGCTCGATGTGCCTGTTAATGGTAGTTTGTTGCTGCTCATCTTTGAGAGCATTCTGTTCACGCTAACCTGTTTGGCTTTTGGGCTGCTCATTTCTACCAAAACCGATTCGCAGCAAACAGCCATGTTCATTGCATTAACAGGTATGTTTCTGCCAACTATTATGCTTAGTGGTTTTATGTTCCCTATTGAAAATATGCCGCTACCGTTACGCATTCTTTCAAATATAGTTCCGGCCAAATGGTTTTATTATATAGTAAAAGAGGTGATGATAAAAGGGCTGGGCATAACAGCCGTTTGGAAAGAAACATTGATACTTACCGGCATGTTGTTGTTCCTGCTGGTATTGAGCATCAGGAATTTCAAAATACGACTCGCTTAAACTAATTATATGAGAACATTACGTTTTCTGTTACAAAAGGAGTTCAGGCAAATATTCCGTGATCCGTCTATCATTCGCATCATTTTTATGATGCCATCGATACAATTGCTGATACTGCCCTGGGCAGCCGATTATGAAGTTAAGAATATTCAGCTAAGTGTGGTTGATCATGATCATTCGCAGTATTCACAACAAATGGTGAATAAGATCACTTCATCTGGTTATTTTATATTACAGGATTACTCTGGCTCATATGGTAATGCCATGGAGCAAATAGAGCACGATAAAGCTGATCTGTTGCTTGAGATACCGGCTGGTTTTGAAAAGAAACTGATCAAAGAAAATGAATCCACACTGTTTATGGCCATCAATGCCATCAATGGCGTAAAGGCCAATTTAGGTGGCGCCTATTTGCGCAGCATAATACAGGATTACAATCACGAGGTGCGGTTAAAATGGGTGCAGTTGCCAAGGTTCAGTCCGGAGATGCAGATAGAAGTAACATCTTCCAACTGGTTTAACCCATTAATGAATTACAAAATATTTATGGTGCCGGGTATTCTGGTAGTACTGGTAACCATGGTAGGGGCCTTTTTGGCGTCGTTGAATATAGTAAGGGAAAAAGAGATCGGTACTATAGAACAGATCAATGTAACGCCTGTAAAGAAGTATCACTTTATATTGGGTAAGCTTATTCCATTTTGGGTACTGGGGCTATTGATCCTTACTATTGGGTTAACCATTGCGCGGGTAGCGTATGGTATTATACCGGTGGGTAGTTTGTTTACCATCTATGTGTTTGCTGCAGTATACCTGCTGGCAGTGCTGGGCCTGGGTTTATTACTTTCAACGTACACCAGTAACCAGCAGCAGGCAATGTTGTTATCGTTCTTTATGATGATGGTGTTTATTTTGTTAAGTGGTTTATACACTTCTGTTGACAGTATGCCGGGCTGGGCCCAGGCCATTACCAAAGTGAACCCGGTAACTTATTTTATTGAAGTAATGCGCATGGTAGTGCTAAAGGGGAGTGGGTTGAACGACATTAGCAGCCATTTGTTCACGGTGCTTGGGTTTGCCGTGGTGCTGAATATCTGGGCGGTGATCAATTATAAGAAACGTTCTTAAGAGAAGGCATAAAAAAATCCCGACACCAAGGTGTCGGGATTAATATTTTATTAAAGCTAGTGTTTTAGCTAATCGTATGCGAACGGATGACCTGCATATATCAGGGATACCGCATTGTTTTGCTTGCTAAAGTTCACGCCAATATACAGATCGGCTTTTTGTGTAAAGCTTTCTGTTTTCACCACAGTATTGTTCACGATAACTTTTATGGTATGGTTACCTTCAGTATTAGCCGTTGAAATACTGGTGGCCAGCGATAGGGTATGATTAGTGGTCACCTCGGTGTTCAGCAGTGGTTGGTTATCGATAAAGACCTGCACTTTATCATTCTCGAAACTTGACTGTATGTCTACCCCCAGGTCGAACACCGTAGGGTTGTTTGATTTGCGGCATCCTGCCATCAGCAGCAGTACCAGCGGGATAGACAAAATTGTTTTTTTCATAATATTTTTGCGTTCATGGCTTGATCTGCAATACGACAACCGGAAAATGGGTTTCGTTGCATGGTATTGATCTCTTAATAAATTAGACGTGCAAAGTTACAGTAACTTGCATTATTCTGAATGATCGTAAGTAAATAAATAGTCACAATCAACTAATTAGGTATGGAATACAGACAACTGGGCAGTTCTCCGGTAAAAGCATCGGTAATTACGTTTGGCGCATGGGCCATTGGGGGGTGGATGTGGGGTGGATCGGACCGTAAGGAAGCCGTTGATGCCATCAAAGCTTCTTATGATGCAGGCGTTACATCTATCGATACAGCGCCGGCATATGGACAGGGATTAAGCGAAGAAATTGTAGCTGAGGCCATACAGTATATTCCACGCGATAAGGTTCAAATACTTACCAAGTTCGGTTTGCGCTGGGATGTACAGCAGGGTGAGTTTTTCTTCAAAAGCAAAGACAACGATGGCCGCGATATAGACATGCATAAATACGCATCCAGGGAAAGTGTAATAAAAGAGTGTGAAGATTGTTTGCGCCGTTTGCAAACCGATTATATCGATCTGTTTCAGATACACTGGCCCGATAGTACTACTCCTGTTGCTGAGACCATGGAGGCATTGTTGCGCTTACAGGAACAAGGGAAGATACTCGCAGCCGGCGTATGTAACTATTCGGCCACATTGATGAAGGAAGCTGAAAGAACGATCAGCCTGGCCTCGAACCAGGTGCCCTACAGCATGGTGTTGCGCGATATTGAAAAGGAACTGGTGCCATACTGTATTGATAACAACAAATCCATTATTGCATACAGTCCGTTACAACGGGGGTTGCTTACCGGTAAAATAAAGCCCGGGCATACTTTTGGGGAAGGCGATACCCGCGAAGGCAATCGTTTTTATACAACCGAAAACATAACCAGCATCAATAGCATGCTCGATAGCCTGCGTACGCTTGCAGCTGAAAAGAATGCCACCCTGGCCCAACTGGTCCTCCGCTGGACGGTTGACCAGCCCGGTATTACCATTGCGCTTGCCGGCGCCCGTAATGCACAGCAGGCCGTACAAAATGCAAAAGCGGCTGATGTGAAGTTGACAAAAGAGGATGTTGATTTTATAAATGATAAACTGGGAAAACTGGAGCTTGTGATGCCGTGAAAAGTTGACGAGTTAACAAGTTAACAAGGCTTATGCGCGGCTTCAATATTTCTACGCGCAGCGTGTTACGGTTACGCAACCGTGCATGCCTATTTTTATGTCCGCTATGCATCTTATAGTATAGAATTATTTCTAAATTGAAATAGAACTCCCACCATTGGCCGAAAAATGGATTTTTGATGCAAAATTCTTCGAAACTGCTTAGTGAATGCTATGGGTCTTGTTC
The DNA here is from genome assembly GCA_024809215.1 of Niastella sp. OAS944. Lineage (GTDB taxonomy): Bacteria > Bacteroidota > Bacteroidia > Chitinophagales > Chitinophagaceae > Niastella. The sequence continues at coordinate 383,651 of JANUBW010000008.1, forward strand.
GCAAATTTGCAAACAACTTGCAAAGCATTTGCGAAGAAGGGTAAGCTATGCCTGCACCCAGTCCCGAAGAAGGTTGGCGGAAGTTTAAGGATCTTTTGGGTCGGCCTTCACATTAAACTAAAAAATATTGTTATCGACCTATTGTAAGTGAATGAACGTTCACTTATCTTTGTCTTACAATGCGTACAAGGGATGTAAATAAAGAAAGTGCAATTCAGGAAAAAGCGATCGAAATGATCGTGAAACAGGGCCTGGATGGCTTTAGCATGCAAAAGCTGGCCAAGGCCGCCAATGTTTCGCCTGCCACCCTGTACATATATTATAAAGATCGCGATGATCTCATTTCCCAGATCGCAAGCCAAATAAGCGTTCGGCTAATGGAAACAAGCCTCAAAGGCCTGCACCCCAAGATGTCGTTTGCCGATGGGCTTGAGTTGCAGTGGAAGAACCGGATGGAATTTTATTTGACACATCCTCTTGATGTGGAGTTCATAGAACAGATCCGTTATACACCCACCTATGCTTCAATAAAGGATATCGTACGGCAGAAATTTGGCGATGTACTGGGCAAATTCGTGCACAATGCCATTAACAGGGGCGAGTTGCAACCCCTGCCATTTGAGGTGTACTGGTCCATAGCTTTTGCCCCTTTGTACCAGCTGATAAAATTCCATACACAGGGCTACAGTCCAACCAATGACTGTTTTCGCATTTCAGACGAAATGCTTAATCAAACCCTGAATCTGGTGCTTAAAGCCCTGAAGCCATAGATCATATATTTTTTTGCTTTCATAACTAAATGAATGTTCATTTTTATGAATAACATTAAACCGCCTACATTTTCTAAACAAAGCATACAGGTACTGGTTTTTAAGACCAACCTGTTGTCGGCAAAAGACATTTGGCATATTTCACCCATTATGGGCGATACACCAGGCATTATAAAGTGGAACGTTGATGAGCACGACATAGACAATGTTCTACGAATTGAAACTGCCTGGTTATTGCCGCAGGATATCATTCGCCTGGTGAACGCTGCCGGCTACATTTGTGAAGAACTGCCCGATTAACAACTATTCAAACCCAAAGGAACGTTCATACCGGGTTGACCGCCGGAATGGACCCTTATTTCCGCCCTATCGACCACCGGGCGGGCATCTGTGAAAAAACAAATAACATTTTAAATGAACCAAACCAATCCAACGAAATCAACTAAACCTGCATTCACGGGCTACGAGGTGTTTGTGATCGCTATCCTGGCTTTTTTGCAGTTTACCGTTATCCTCGACTTTATGGTTATGTCGCCCCTGGGCGCTATTATACGACCACAATTGAATATTTCCCCAGCCGAGTTCGGCATGGCGGTATCGGCTTATGCCTTTAGCGCCGGTGCATCGGGACTACTGGCTGCAGGTTTTGCCGATAAGTTCGACCGTAAAAAATTGCTTCTGTTCTTTTATACCGGTTTTTTAATTGGCACTGCGTTATGCGCCATGGCTACCAGTTATGAGTTTTTGCTGGGCGCACGTATTGTTACAGGTATTTTCGGGGGTGTAATTGGTTCTGTGGGTATGGCCATAATTACCGATCTGTTCAGCCTGCAGGTACGTGGCCGGGTAATGGGCTTTGTTCAAATGGCCTTTGCCGCCAGCCAGGTGCTTGGTTTACCCATTGGGCTTTACCTGGCCAACAAATTCGCCTGGCATGCCCCGTTCTGGATGATCGTGATCGTAGGTATTCTGCCTGGTATCATCATCGCCCTGAAAATGAAACCGGTGAATGCGCATTTAGCCATGCAGCACGATCGTAACGCTTTTGAACATATGGGCAAAACGGTTTCAAACAAAGGCTATCTGTTGGCTTTTTTAACCACCACTTTACTGGCTACCGGCGGCTTTATGCTTATGCCTTTTGGCAGCGATTTTAGCATCAGGAACCTGGGTATAAAACAAGACGACCTGCCAATATTATATGGCATTTCAGGGATATTCTCCTTTGTTTTTGGTCCGCTCACCGGTTACCTGGGCGATAAACTGGGCAAATACAATGTATTTATAGGCGGAAGCATACTGACCATGATCATGGTGGCTATTTATACCAACCTGGGCGTTACGCCGCTGGCAACTGTTATTACCATCAATGTGCTCATGTTTGCCGGGGTGCTGGCCCGTATGGCCACTTCCACAGCGCTTATAAGCGCTATTCCGCAGCCGCAGGATAGGGGCGCGTTTATGAGCATCAACTCATCGGTTCAGCAGTTTGCCGGCGGTTTGGCGGCTTTTGCGGCCGGGCATGTGATAAGCCAGGGGGCAGATGGTAAATTACAGCATTACAGCACGTTGGGTATCATTGTAATGAGCTCCATGCTGGTGGTTATCGTAATGATGTATTTCATAAACAAACAAAGTGTACGTAAAGCGGCGGCGGCAAATACGCCTAAACCCGCCAGGGAAGTGGAGGAGGAAGTGTTTATGATTGAATAGGTTACATGTTACAGGTTACAAGTTGCAGGGAAAACAGTAATACAGGCCCTGTAACCTGTATCCTGTAACCAGAAACTGTTTCTTTTAATCGGTAACCACATAATAACAACTAAATTATTGCCATATGGCCAGCCTTTTGTAAATTAGGAAATAACAAAAAATGCTGTCATATGATCAAAATTTCAAATCTTAAATTCGGAGATATTGTTCTGGCAGAATTTGAAGGCCAGCAACGGGAAGGAATGGTTAAAGACGTTGATAGGGCAGAAGGGAAGGCGTGTGTTGATGACAACGTACAGGAGTTTTGGTATGGGCCAAACGAACTGTACCCGATACCCCTTGATGACGTGCAAATGCGCAGGCTTGGTTTTACAAAAGTGGAGAACGGGAACGGGTCGGCTAAGTACATGCGTGACTCTTTTCGGGTACTTTTGCCGCAAAATGGCAATTTTTCGAACATGGAAATCTGGTGGCGTGAAGATCACCGGTATTTGAACCAGCCGATCAATGTACATGAGCTGCAAAACCATTATTACCAAATGACCAAGGTAGAGTTACTGCCGGTAAGCGTGCATTAGTTAGCTTATTATCAGACATTTATAAATGAACAAGGGGTGTTGGACCGAGGTGGTTGAAAGGGCTTCGGATAACAGCATTCCTTGTTTCTTTTTTGTATGTTTGCAACGAATTATAGGTATTATTTCTGCGTTTTTCCAGTTTATTTATAATTCTTTCTTATTTTTTTCCTTTTTCATTTCAATAATCATATCTTTGCGCTCCTTAAAATTATATGGGTAAACAACCGCTGATTAAACAGGATGGAGTTATTTTAGAAGCTTTATCGAACGCCATGTTTAGGGTAAAACTTGAGAACGGGCACGAAATATTAGCTACAATTTCGGGTAAAATGCGGATGAACTACATCAGGATTTTACCAGGGGATAAAGTGGGGGTGGAGATGAGTCCGTATGATTTGACCAGGGGAAGAATCATCTTCCGTTACAAATAAGTAAGCACTAGTAAATAAATAAATGTTATGAAAGTTCGTGCATCTATTAAAAAGCGTAGCGCAGATTGTAAAATTGTGCGTAGAAAGGGCCGGTTATATGTAATTAACAAAAAGAACCCTCGCTTCAAGCAAAGACAAGGTTAATTAGTAATGGTTGTGTTCGTTTGGTACGGATTGCAATCTCTATCGTAAATCAATAAATTTAAATCGAAATATGGCTCGTATTGCCGGTGTAGACTTACCCAAGAATAAAAGAGGTGAAATTGGTCTTACCTACATTTTTGGGATCGGCCGTTCAACTGCCCAGTATATACTTGAAAAAGCAGGTATTTCCCTGGACAAGAAAGTACATCAATGGAATGATGACGAACTGAACGCAATCCGTAACATTATTACCAACGAATTCAAGGTAGAAGGTCAATTACGTTCTGAAGTGCAAATGAGTATCAAGCGCTTACTCGATATCGCTTGTTACCGTGGTTTACGTCATCGTAAAGGCTTACCTGTTCGTGGTCAACGTACAAAAACCAACAGCCGTACCCGTAAAGGAAAACGGAAAACTGTTGCCGGTAAAAAGAAAGCACCTAAGAAATAATATTAGCTCCAAGCTAGAGGCCTTAAGCTACAAGCCGTTTTTAATAATGACTTGTAGCTTCAAGCTTATAGCTTGAAGCTTTTTGTATATGCACCAATTATGTAACAGATCAGCTACAGATACCGGGTGCAGGCGGAGTGCTGATTTGGCTCCCACACAAATGGGATTATTTTAAAACTTTAAGATTACCTAACAACAATTATGGCAAAAGCACAACAGCCCAGCGCAAAAGCCGCTGCGAAGAAAAGGATTGTGAAGGTTGACGCTTATGGCGACGTTCACATTTCAGCCAGCTTCAACAACATTATCATCAGCATTACCAACAAGAACGGCCAGGTTATTTCCTGGAGCAGTGCCGGTAAAATGGGTTTCAAAGGTTCTAAAAAGAACACTCCATATGCAGCCCAAATGGCTTCTGCAGATGCTGCTAAAACTGCATTCGATGCAGGTGTGAAGAAAGTTGATGTATATGTAAAAGGCCCTGGTGCTGGTCGCGAAAGTTCAATCCGCGGTCTGGCTCAGAACGGCATCGAAGTAGTAATGATCAAGGACGTAACTCCACTGCCACACAACGGCTGTCGTCCTCCCAAAAAACGTAGAGTATAGTAATTATCTGATTAAGTGATTTGGGTGATCCAAATCACTTAATCTCTTATATATCAAAAGGATACGCGATTGATTTTTAAGATTTTTAGGATCGTGTATCGTCACCAAAAAATCTAATTATAATAACAACATGGCACGTTACACTGGTCCAAAAACAAGAATCTGCCGTATTTTCGGCGAGCCTATCTTAGGCAATGGTAAATATCTGTCAAAGAACAGCAACCCTCCTGGTCAGCATGGTCCTTCTAAAAAGCGTAAAGCTCCGGGTGAGTATGCATTGCAGTTAAAAGAAAAGCAAAAAGCTAAATATACTTACGGCGTTCTTGAAAAACAATTCCGCAAAACCTTTGAAGAAGCTGCACGTATTAAAGGTGTTACTGGTGAAAACCTGATCAAATTGCTGGAAGCCCGTTTAGATAACGCTGTTTACCGCCTGGGTCTTTCTCCTTCACGTCCTGGTGCCCGTCAGTTGGTTTCTCACAAACACATTACCGTTAACGGTTTTGTTGTGAACATTCCTTCTTACCAACTGCAACCTGGTGATATCATCGGTATCAAAGAAAAGGACAAAGGAAATACCGCTATTACCAGCGTATTCCGTGGTAAAAATGCTAAGTTCAGCTGGCTCGACTGGAACGAAACTGAGATGAGCGGTACTTTCGTTGCTTATCCAGAGCGTGAAAGCGTTCCTGAGAACATTAAGGAGCAATTGATTGTTGAGTTGTATAGCAAGTAATCCTAAGTGAGCCTTGCTCACAACCCAAGTCACAGCTACCTTTTTTAAAGACGTAAAAAATCGAAATTTTAAAATATGGCCATTTTAAATTTCCAGAAACCTGACAAAATCGTATTACAAAAAGCAACGGAATTTGAAGCTCAGTTTGAGTTTCGCCCGTTAGAACCTGGTTACGGCGTAACCATTGGTAATGCTTTGCGCAGAGTATTGTTGAGTTCATTGGAAGGGTTTGCAATAGTAGGTATTCGCATTGAAGGCGTAGACCATGAGTTTGCTACCATCAAAGGAATCACCGAAGATGTGCTGGAGATCATTCTGAACCTGAAACAGGTTCGGTTCAAAAAGAAGGTAGATCATGAAGTGAGCCAGGAAAAGATCACGTTGAGCATTAAAAATAAATCAGAGTTCACAGCCGGTATGATCGGAGAAGCTACTCAAAACTTCGACATCATGAACCCCGATCTGTTGATCTGTATTTTGGATTCATCAGCCAAGCTTGACATCGAGCTGACCGTTTCAAAAGGTCGCGGTTATGTTCCTGCTGAAGATAACAAAGTGAAAGATGCGCCATTCGGCTACATCCCAACTGATGCTATCTTCACACCCATCAAGAACGTAAAGTACGCTATTGAAAACACCCGTGTTGAACAGCGCACTGACTACGAAAAACTGATCATGGATGTTTCTACAGATGGTACCATTCACCCTGAAGAAGCGGTGAAACAAGCCAGCCGCATCCTGATTCAGCACCTGATGATCATCACCGACGAAAACATCACTTTCGATAACAAAGAAGATAAGAAAGAAGATGTGGTTGATGAGCAAATGCTGCAACTGCGCAAAATACTGAAAACCCCGCTCGAAGACCTCGATCTGTCTGTGCGCGCTTTCAACTGTTTGAAAGCTGCCAAGATCAACAGCTTGAGCGAACTGGTTCAGTACGAGCAGGAAGACCTTATGAAGTTCAGAAACTTCGGACAAAAATCACTTGCTGAAATTGAGCAGGTGCTGGCTGAAAGAGGTTTGCACTTCGGTATGGACCTTTCTAAATTAGGTTTAGATAAAGAAGAACTTTAGTCAATTAGCTAATACGATAATATGCTAATGTGCCAGCATATTAGCATATTATCAAATTAGCACATTAATAAAAGGGTTACAATTCCTGACACGGTGTAACCTATAAAACAAATCGTCATGCGTCACGGAGACAAAATCAACAATCTGGGCAGAACGGCTTCACACCGGAAGGCGTTACTGAAGAACCTGGCCAGCCAGTTAATTACCCACAAACGTATCACTACTACTTTAGCTAAAGCAAAAGCGCTGCGCAAGTTCATTGAGCCGCTGATCACTAAAGCTAAAGACAACACCACTCACCAACGTCGTATAGTGTTCAGCTACCTGCAAGATAAGGAAGCTGTAACCGAACTGTTCGGACCTATTGCTGAGAAAGTAGGTGGTCGTCCTGGTGGTTATACCCGCATCATTAAGCTGGGTATCCGCGTGGGTGATAACGCTGAAACTGCAATGATCGAGCTGGTTGATTACAACGAGATTTACGGTAAAGGAAAAGGCGAAGTTAAAGAAGCTGCGAAAAGAACACGTCGTAGCGGAAGCAGCAAGAAAAAAGCTGATGATACTTCTGCCGCCGCTCCTGCTGAAGAAAAAGCATCGGAAGAAAAGCCAGCTAAAAAAGCAGCAAAGTAAGAATGATCAAATTGATTTCTATAAAGGAGCAAGACTTTTAAAGGTCTTGCTTTTTTTTGCCCCTTAATATTCCTGTGAAAAATAAATTGAACTGATTCGCTAATTATTGTGTTATTTTTGCAAAATTTTTTATTAGAACAATGTCGAATACGCTTCAAAAACCCGCTATATTACTATTGGCCGATGGTACCGTACATTACGGAAAAGCTTTTGGCAAAATAGGTACTACAGCCGGTGAAATTTGTTTTAACACCGGTATGACCGGCTACCAGGAAGTTTTTACCGATCCCAGCTATTATGGGCAGATCGTTATTATGAACACTGTGCACGTTGGTAATTATGGCACCAGAGATACTGATGTTGAGAGTGACGGCGTGAAGATCAAAGGAATGATCGGTCGCAACCTGGAAGAACAATACAGCCGTAAACTGGCTAATGAATCGCTCGATCAGTATCTGATCAAAAATAATATCGTTTGTATTGAGGGAGTTGATACCCGTGCACTGGTTGCACATGTTCGTACCCAGGGCGCTATGAACTGTATCATTTCTTCTGAAATACTCGATGTTGACCAACTGAAGAAAGAACTGGCAAAAGTGCCCAGCATGGATGGGCTTGAACTGGCCAGTATAGTGAGCACCGACAAACCTTACACCCTGGGTGATCCTAATTCACCTGTTAGGGTAGCTGTACTCGATTTCGGTACCAAACAGCACATTCTGCACTGCATGGTTGAGCGTGGCGCGTATGTAAAAGTATTCCCCGCTAAAACACCTGTAAGCGAGCTGAAGGAATTTGCACCTAATGGTTACTTTATCTCGAACGGTCCTGGCGACCCTGCAGCTATGGATTATGCCATCGTTACCGTAAAAGAAGTGCTGAAAGAGAAAAAGCCAACCTTTGGTATTTGCCTGGGTCACCAGCTGATAGCACTGGCCAACGATATTTCTACTTTCAAAATGCACCACGGCCACCGCGGTTTGAACCACCCCGTAAAGAACCTGATAACAGGTAAATGCGAGGTAACTACCCAAAACCACGGCTTTGGTGTTGACCCTGAAAGTGTGAAAAAGGCCAAACACGTAGAAATTACCCACGTGAACCTGAATGATAATTCCATTGAAGGTATCAGGTTGAAAGAGCAGCCTGCTTTCTCGGTTCAATACCACCCCGAAAGCACACCCGGCCCGCACGATAGCCGCTACCTGTTCGATGACTTTATCAAAATGATCAAAGATTATATGAACTAATAATAGGGTGGGTCATTCTAAAAGGGTGACCCATTCTTTCTTATACGCACTATGAAAATAGCTATCATCAACGGTCCCAACCTCAACCTGCTTGGTAAACGCGAGCCTGGTATTTATGGCAGCATGTCATTCGATGATTACCTGGTAACATTGAAAGATAAATACCCAAAGGTTGACATTCATTATTATCAGAGCAACGTAGAAGGTGAACTGATAAATGAACTACAACGGGTTGGTTTCGAGTATGATGGTATTATTATGAACCCCGGCGGTTACACCCACACTTCAGTAGCCATTGGCGACGCCATTGCCAGCATACAAACCCCGGTGGTAGAAGTACATATCTCCAATGTACATGCCCGTGAAGAGTTTCGCAAACTAAGCCATGTATCGGCAAAAGCGGCCGGCAGCATTATTGGGCTGGGGCTAAAGGGGTACGAACTGGCGCTTAAGTACCTACTTGAGACTAAGTGGTTTTAAGGAAGGTAATTACGTATACTACATTCATTATCAAACTAAAAGGCTGAAATTCGAAGTAAGATGTAAGAAGTAGGAGGCTCGCGATTTTTCGGGCGTCTGTAAAATTTATGCTCTTCTTACTTCATACGTCCTACTTCTTACTACCCACTAATCGGGGAACAATGATTAAATTTAACAGAATGCCTCTTTGTATACTTACAATGCAGCTGGCGAGACTGGCGTTATTATTGTGAGGGTCAGGCTGTTTTATTACCATTACAACAAACCTGTATAAGATGCGATCGATACTATTTGTGTTCCTGTTGTTTTCCGTAAGCGGTTTTGCGCAATGGAAAGAATATAAACTCACTTCAAACGGTGATACCCTGAACCGCGTTGATAAAATTGGCCGTAAATGGGGGCCCTGGAAACTACATTACGATAGTAACCGTGGCGAACCCGGCTATGAAGAAGAAGGCTGGTTCGAAAAGAACCGAAAAGAAGGGGAGTGGCGTTTATTTAGCCTTATGGGCGACCTGGTAGGTATAGAGTACTATAAATGGGGTTTAAAGGATAGCATTTGCCGTTATTTTACCAGGGATGGTGCATTAAGGCTTGAACAAAGCTGGCGGGCTATTAACCCCGATAAAGAATATGACACCCTTGAAATAGAAGACCCCGATAAATTCGATACTTACCGGACCGTGATCGTAAAGAACGAGGGCGCGGCCATCAAACACGGTGTTTGGAAGTATTATGATCCTGAAACAGGCCGGGTAGTTCGCTCAGAACTTTACACGTTAGGTAAACTTGAACAAGAAGCAAAAGTGCCGGTAACAACTGAAAAAAAGGCGGTAGCTAAACCAAAAGAAGTGGTAGAGTTTGAAAAGAAGAATTCGGGTAAGAAGAAAGTGAGGTATAGGGATGGGAGCACCGGTGGTTAATGGGCTAATATGCTAATGTGATAATGTGCTAATTGAAATACAATTACTGAAAAAGGCCCCTTTGGGGCCTTTTTCAGTAGCATATTAGCACATTAGCTAATTATCACATTAGTTTACTGTTTTGTGAACCGGCTAACAGAAGTAGTCTTATTAGCACCAGTTGCTTTAATAACATATACACCTTTAACCAGATTACTTACGTCGAGCGTTGTGTTCAACGCACTGCCATCGCTGGCAAGATTGCTCCTTCTTATTATCCGGCCATTCATATCTATGATCTGTAAGCCAATATTACCTTTCATGCCATCGGGTAACTGAACCTGTAAAATGTCTTTTACAACGCTTGGGTTCACCTTCATCTCTGTAGTTAACTGACCATCGAATTTGACGATAAGCATTTTGCTGTATTTGAAATTACCATCAGCATCCTGCATCAACAGGCGATAGTAGTTGTTGAGGCCCATGTAAGGCGAAGCATCGGCAAAGGAATACTTTTGTGTTAATGTACTATTGCCGGTAGCAGCTACAGAGCCAATGGCCTTATATGTTTTGCCATCGCTGCTGCGCTCAATAACAAATTGTTTTACTCCTTCTTCGCTGCTGGTAGTCCATTGCAATACTACTTTGTTGGTTTGCTTTTGTGCATAGAACTGCGATAATACCAATGGAAGCGGTGAGCCATCGTTCTCCACCGCCGCCAATAATGTTTCTCTATTAGCGCTAACCGTTGAACCTGTAATGTAAATGCGGTTGTTATATAACGTAATGGCATTGCCCAGTTCGTTTCCGCTGGTAATTTCATAAGCGATTATGCCATTTCCGTTACTGCAGCCATCAAAAGTATTATCGAGCGTACCATCGGAATTGTAACGCACCAGTAAAAAGGCATAAGATGGGGTAGAACCTTCTGAGTCGCCGCCAACTATGATCTTTCCATTGCTTTGCAAAGCTACTGAGCGGGCGGCGTCGTTGGTATTTGTAGTAGCATGATTATTGACGAGAGCGATACCGGCTGCGGTAAAACTGCTGGCGCGGCCAACAATGGCCCCCGTTGGGTTGAAGTTGGCATCGAGCGCGCCGCTGGTGGTTAATCGTATAGTAGCCACATCATTGTTTGCAGCAGACACGGCTTTGCTGCTGCCGGTCATAACTATTTTGCCGTCTGCCTGCAGGGCTAAGGAATAACCTTCGTCTGTAGAGCCGGCGCCGCCATTGGCTAAATCAAGATCTACTATGCCGCCGGCGCCAAAACTACCGGGGCTGGCATCGAGCGTTCCATCGGTATTATAGCGAACTATTACAAAGTTTGAGCCGGTGACATCATAATTGCTGGTACCGCCAACAACTATTTTTCCATCGGGTTGTATGGCTACGCTTAAACCCCTGTCATCGGCATTAATATGCGTGGTAACTTTACCGGTACCACCGCCAAATGCGCCAATACCGGTTTCAAGTATGCCATTTGATGAATAACGCGCTACCGCAATGTCATTGCTATTGGCGCCCATATTACCATAGCCTGCCAATACAATTTTTCCATCGGCTTGTACAGCAAGGCTTTGGGCCTGATCATATGAGGAACCAACAGGTGTAAGTACCCAGCCGTTTCCGTTAGGGCCAAAGGTAGTTATGGGATCACCGCTTTCATCCAGTTTCAGCAATGCCATGTCGTAGCTCGATGTGGCCCGGCTCCAACTGTTGCCGGCTACCAGTATAGTATTATCGCTCAGGATCTTTATTGCGTATGGAGAGGCATTATCACGTGAGTCATATCTTAATTGGGCTATGCCATTGTTACCAAAGTTAAGGTCGAGTGTACCATCAGTTAAATAGCGTACTAATGTAAACCATTCGTCGTTTTTTTTATAAGCTGCAACTAATACCCGTCCATCGCTATGAACAGCTGTTGCTGTGCCCCAATCATCTTCACCGGAGTTTAGTGAGTTTATAATGTATCCGGTGGGGTTATTGAACCCATCGTCCAGCGTTCCCACCTGTGCCGATAGATACAGGCATAGGAGTAATAAGGTAAACGTAGAGGTAACCTTCTTCATAAATATATGTGCTTTAAAGTTTTCCTGAAATTCAGCGCATAGAAATTGGAGGTACTATTTCAAAGGAAGTTGGGGTGGTACAAAATAAAAAAGGAAGGAGCATCAGAGCCTGCCAAAAAACGCCTACATCTTATTCCAAGGGTTAATGATATGGTATGGGAATTCAAAGGATGGTGGAGCTATATATAGCTGTCTAAACTTTAATAAGCCAAAAATAATGTATAAATGTTCAATATGCGAAATGCAAGTTGTTAACATAAGGGTTTACACGGACGGTTGTTTTAATATGAAAACAAAAGGCTTTCTGTTGTTGAACAGAAAGCCTTTTATTATAAGATGTATACTGTTATATACTAAGCCGGTTATTTTTTGATGAACCTGCTGGTGAGGCTGGTGCTGCCACTTTGTGCTTTTAAGATATAAAGACCGTTTGGCAGGCCGTTTACATCAATTGAGGTTGACAAAGCATTGCCATCTGATGAAAGGTTTTGTGTTTTCACTATGCGGCCATTGAGGTCAAACACCTGTAAGTTGATAATACCTTTTAACCCATCGGGCAGTTGAACCTGTAAGTTGCCGCTGGTTGGGTTGGGCGATACCTGCATATTGGCGCTTAGTTCGCTGCTGAATTTAACCGTGAGTATTTTGCTGTATTTAGAACCGCCATCGGCATCCTGCATCAACAAACGATAGAAGTTGGTTGATGGCATAAACGGACTGTTATCAACAAAGTTGTATGATTGCTTTGTACTGCTGTTACCAACAGCTGCTACCTGGCCAATAGCCTTGTATGTTTTGCCATCGGTGCTGCGCTCTATCACAAAGCGTTTTACATTCTCTTCTGAAGATGTTTGCCATTTCAGATTTACTGCAGTGGTCAATTTTTGGGCAACAAAATCAGACAATACTATTGGTAATGTAGTGAAGTCGTTTACAAAAGCGGCCACGAAAAAGTCCATTGTGCTGGTACCGCTGTAATCTGTTGAACCGGTTATGTAAATGCGCTGGCCCGATAAAGCAGAAGCCACCGTAAAATCGCTGGTTAAGCTTGTACTAATACCAGTAGTCGCTTTTCCATCTGTATCGAAATTTGTATCGGGGCTGCCATCGGTATTTAAACGTACCAACAGCAGATCGTAATGCGATGGACTGCTTGTAGCATCGGTATAACCGGTAATTATTATTTTACCATTAGCTTGCACCATAACAGTGCGACCTTCTTCATTACTGATGCCGCTGGCATAATTTATTGAAAGTTCAGCACCGCCATTGAAATCTGGGTCAAAAGATCCGTCCTGTAAAATTCTTGCTACATAAATATTTTTACTTGATGAGGGCGCAGGCATTAAACCGGTTATAACTATTTTATTATCGCTTTGCACTGCAACGCCGTGCGCTTCGTAATTCCCTGCACTGCCTGTACCGAGTCTACGAATATTGCCGCCGTTAAATCCTGGATCAAGAGTACCGGCAGAAGTATACTGCGCAAGGGTTATATCCTTATCTGTACCATTATCGTTTGTATTACCAACCACTACAATTTTGCCGGTGCTGGTAACGGCCAGGCCGGTAACAACATCATCATTATTGACATCGAGCACAATTTTGCCATTGACACCGAAGCCTGTTACCAGTGCGCCATCGGCATCATATTTTGCAATGGCCATATCTTTATCCTGGGTATTGTGGGCAAAACCGGCTGCTATAATACTGTTGTCGGGAAGCACTACGAGTTTGCGGATCTGATCATTGCCATCAGCTGTTGTAACGCCTTTCATATTGGTATACACCCAGCCATTTGTTCCAAATGATCCGTCTACAGAACCATCTGTATTCAGCCGAACAAGAGCGAAGTCATTATTAACGGCAGACCAGGTATAACCACCTACGATGATCTTGCCATTGCTTTGCAGGGCTACTGCATATGACTGTGCGGTGCTGGTTGCGCCCTGGCGAATAGTTACAACGCCACCGGTGCCAAAGCCGCCATCCAGTGAACCATCTAACTTATATCGGAGTACTTTAAAATATTGTTCGGGAACAACAACGGCTACCAGAATTTTACCGTCGTTTTGAACGATCATCGAGTTGCCGTAATCGTCACCAGCTGACTGGGGGTTAATAACAAACCCATCGGGGTTTTTAAATGAAGGGTCCAGGCCGCCAACCTGGGCATTTGTATACATAAACAGTAATAGTGAGGCCAACATTGCGGTAAGCTGCTTCATAGCTTGTGGTATTTATTTCAATTATTAAATAACAGAACAGGGGGTAGTCATAGAAGCTGGAAGCCAGGGTATTCAAAGGAATGTTGGCGCAATTATCAGATTGCGAAAAATAACAAGTGGATAATTCAAATTAGTGGAAAATTGGAGGCGTAACCAGTATGGGTTTCAAAGGTATGGGGGAGGTGATACTTTCCTTGGGTTGTAATCGGGCGTAAATGTATAGAATATATGTTCAACTTGCAATAGTAATTTCACGCCTGATCATATATGTTGTTATGTTATATGTTGTATTATATGCACAAAAAAAATCGTCCCGGCATAGCCAGGGACGATTCAAAACCAAGTTATTATTTATTATAATTAAAATCCTTTCTTCTTCTCCTGTGCCTTTTGCATAGGCGTTATACCACTTGATTGGCCGCGGGCCTGTTGTTTTTGTTTGAAGATGGCAAACTTTGAAGGCGCCGGCATGGTGCCCCAGGTATTATTGGTTTCATCGATGTCGGCGGTTTCACGAAGTGGATCAAGTTTTAATGAAGCCACTTCTTTGTCTTTCATAAATACCTTGGATACACTCTTTTCATTGTGACGCCATATTTGCACCGGAACACGATCTATCTGTTTGCTGCCATCTTTAAATGTCCATTCTACAATGATAGGCATAACCAGTCCGCCCTTGTTGCTAAAGCTAACTTCATAGAAGTATTTGCCATTTACTTTTTCTTTCGTGGCTTCATCTACCCTTTCGGTAGTGGCTGGCACAGGAACGCTATAGGTTGTGGTATCAACAGGTTCAAGACCACGGGCATATCTGTAGTAAAAATCCTGCAGGGCAGTATCTGCATCGGCCAGGAACTTTATCTTTTCTTCACGGTTGCGTTGTTTTGAGATATCGTCAAATGCAGGGACCATGGGCTTGTCTACTTTTTTGAAAACAACGGTGTCGCCCTGTAATGGTGCATTGGCATCGGCTTTGAAGTATTTTACACTGTCAATGGCCATATCGCAGGCATCGGTGCCAAAGAACCAGCCGCGCCAGAACCAGTCGAGATCTTCGCCACTTGCATCTTCCATAGTTCGGAAGAAGTCGGCCGGTTCGGGATGTTTGAAAGCCCAGCGGCGTGCATATTCTTTAAAGGCATAATCGAACAGCTCGCGGCCGATAATGGTTTCGCGCAACATATTGAGGCCCGTTGCCGGTTTGGCATATGCGTTGGGACCGAACTGAATAATGTTCTCTGAGTTTGACATAATTGGTTCCAGCTGATCTTTTGGCAACTTCATATATTCGGTAATTGCAAAAGCCGGCCCTCTTCGAACAGGGAATTTATTATCGTACAGTTCTTCTGAAAGATATTCCACAAAGGTGTTCAGGCCTTCATCCATCCAGCTCCATTGACGCTCATCGCTGTTGATGATCATGGGAAAGAAGTTATGGCCTACTTCGTGAATGATAACCCCCAGCATACCGTATTTGGTAGCCTCGCTATAGGTACCATCTTTTTCGGTACGGCCATAGTTGAAGCAGATCATTGGGTATTCCATACCATTTGATGCTTCAATACTTTGCGCTACCGGGTAAGGGTAGGGGATAGTGAATTTAGAATAGCTTTTAATTGTATGCGCTACAGCTTTTGTTGAGTATTTGCTGTACAGGCCATACGCCTCTTTGCCATAAAAGCTCATACACATTACCTTCTTGCTTTCAACATAAGCCGGCATGGCATCCCAAATAAATTTGCGGCTGCTCGTCCAGGCAAAGTCACGCACATTATCGGCCTTGAAGATCCAGGTCTTCTTTGTTTTGCTTTTATTGCCTTCTGCTTTTTTAGCTTCGTCGAGGGTTACTATTTGAACCGGTTCTTTAGCGGTTTGCGCTTTTGCCCAGCGGCTTTGTTGTGCTGGTGTTAATACCTGGGCATAATTCAAACATTCGCCGGTGCTGCCCACCATGTGATCGGCCGGCACGGTCATTTGCACTTTGAAGTTGCCAAAGGTTAAAGCAAATTCGCCACGACCGGTAAACTGGTGGTTCTGCCAGCCCTGGAAATCGCTGTATACGCAAAGGCGTGGGTACCACTGGGCCATAGTGAACAGGTAATTACCTTCCTCGGGAAAATATTCATAACCACCGCGGCCGCCATATTTAAAGCGGTCGGAGATCTTATAGTTCCAGTTGATGTTGAATGCGAATTTTTGTCCGGGTTTCAACGGTGTGGGCAATTCAACCCGCATCATGGTTTTGTTGATGGTATATTTCAACGCCTTACCCAATGCATCGGTGAGTTTTTCAATTTTGAACCCGTACCCGTTGTCGGAACCGGATTCCTCCAGTTTGTCAACGTTGCTCGCATTCATCGTTTTTGGCATTGAGTTGCTGCTTTGATAGTTGGCGTTATTTACGGTGCTGTGCTGGTTTTCGTCCATCTGCAACCATAAATAGGTAAGTGTATTGGGCGAGTTGTTGAAATAGCTGATGGTTTCACTGCCGGTTAATTTTAAATTGGCTTCATCGAGCTCGCATTTAATATCGTAATCGCAACGTTGCTGCCAGTACTTAGGGCCCGGGGCACCGCTGGCGGTACGATATTCGTTGGGGGTTGGCAGTATGGTTCCCAACTGCTCGAATTTATTTCCGTGGTTGGAGCCTGGATTGTTCTGTATATTCTGGGCCTGCGCACCAGTAAACACAGCTGCTACAGCCATCACCAGAAACAAGAACTGTTTTTTCTGATTCATCATTGTAGTTTTATAAAAAATATGGGAATCTTTGATACGCCCAAAAGAGTGAAACGATCAAAATTAAGGCAGAAGCGCCCCGCAACCATACCATTCGTGATAATTTTAATTGTTGTATTGCTAAATATGATATTAGCAATATAACCAGCACTATTAGTAGTTGCGCTACTTCAATACCCAGGTTAAAAGCCAGTAAATGTGCTACCAGCCCTTCCTTACCTTCCATACTCAGGAGCGTGCCGGCAAAGGCCAGTCCGTGTATAAGGCCAAAGAAAAGGGCTAAAATATAAATGAGCGATACCTGCTTTTTTTGTTCGGTATTCTTTTGAAAAATATTGGTAATACAAGTGGCGGCAATGGTGAGCGGAATTAGAAATTCAATAAAACCCGCATTTACCTTTATTAAGCCAAGTGCGCTCAATGCCAGCGTTAATGAATGGCCAATGGTAAAGGCGGTAATCAGTACTACTACTTTTCGCCAATCCTGCCACAAATAGCGAAGGCATAAAGCCGCAACGAACAGGATGTGGTCAATTGCATCCCATGTAAGAATGTGGTCTGTTCCCAGTTTAAAATAAAATGTAAAATCCTGCATATTGCCGTAATGGTGTTAAAATAAATAAGAGATTTGTAACCTTAAAATTTTCATGTTTAATGGTAATACTTCTGTATAAATGGTTGTTGCTGGCATCAATGGTGTTTGGCGCCGGTGAACCTGCTGTTGTTAAGACTGTGAACGCCCGCCATCCGTTGTATATAAGTGTTACTGAAATGAATTACAACGCTACCGATAAAAACCTAGAAATAAGCTGTAAGATCTTTACCGACGATTTTGAGAAAACACTTGCGAATAACTATAAAACAAAAGTTGATCTTACTACACCTGCCGATAAAAATGAGGCCAACAGGGTGGTAAGGGAATACATAAGAAGCCATTTGCTGTTGAAGGTTGACAATAAACCGGTGGCGCTTGAGTTTGTAGGGTTTGAAAAAGAGAATGAAGCGGTATGGAGTTATTTTGAGGTAAAGAATATTACTGTAGCGCCGAAAAAGATAGATGTTGTTAATTCTATTTTATACGAGGCTTATGATAATGAGATTAATTTAATGCATGTGTCTGTTGGGGGAAACAGAAAAAGTACTCGTTTGAATTATCCTGATAAAGAGGCGAGTTTTTCTTTCTAATTTGTAAGTTCACGGTTCATAGTTCACTGTTTCGAATAAAAGCTTTTGGCCCCCTCCCCAAACCCCTCCCCCGGTGGGGGGAGGGGCTTTTATTATAGGTCAGTTTTCGTTATCAACTTTATCAACTTCTCGTTAACTTGTTAACTCGTGAACCTGCCTTTTCATTATCACATTAGCAAATTATCACATTATCACATTAGCTTTCATCTTCTTCATTATCCTCCATATCTTCCTTAATATCGTCGGAGGCAGTTACAAGAACTTTATCTATCCGTTGCGCATCCATATCAATGATCTCGAACTGGAAGCCTTTCCATTCCATGGTATCGCCAATATGTGGTATGCGTTCGAGCTGGTGCAGAATAAAGCCGGCCAGGGTATCGAACTCCTGTTCCACTTCATTCATCCATTCTGCTTTATAGAAATAGCTTAAGAAATTGTAAAAAGGTATTTGTGCATCTACGAGGAAGGTGCCGTCTTTGCGTTTAACAATTTCGTAGTAATCGTCGTCGGGTTGTGGCATTTCACCAACAATGGCCTGTAGAATGTCGTTCAGGGTGATCATACCTTGCAGGCTACCGTATTCATCAACGATAAAACAGCTTGTTACCCGTTGCTGTTTAAAGCGTTCGAGCAGGCGATAGGCGGTAATGTTCTCGGGAACGAACACCGCTGGTTTCATGATCGATTTAAAAGCGGTAAAGTCGTTGGTTACGTACAGGTCTTTCAATGTTACGTTACCCTTGATATTATCGAGGTCTTTATCGCAAATGGGGTATACCGAATGTGGTTCTTTAATGATCTTATCGCGAATAGAATCTTCGGTATCGTTGAGATCGAACCAAATGATATCGCTGCGGTGTGTCATCAGTGAAGTAATATTACGATCGCTGAGGTGAAATACCCGCTCAATGATCTCCTGCTCCACTTCTTCAATGGCGCCCTGTTCGGTGCCTTCACTGATGATGGCCTTTATCTCTTCTTCCGTAACATTATTATCAGCTGTTGATTTTACGTTCAGGAGCTTCAGTATAATGTTGCTGGTTTTGTTCAGCAGCCATACGAAGGGGTGGGTGGCCCTGGAAAAATACAATACCGGTAATGCTACTACGCGGGCTATTTTTTCGGCTTTTATTAACCCAATACGTTTGGGAATGAGTTCGCCAAATACAATAGACAGAAATGTAACGATTATGATAATGATGGTAGTAGAAATGGTTTGTGCATACTTGGCAACGGGCTCAATTTGCTCAATATAAGGTTGCAGGTATTTACCAAAACGTTCGCCAGAGTACACACCCGTAAGGATGGCAATTAGGGTAATACCTATTTGCGCAGCCGATAAAAAAAGTTCCGGGTTGTTGGCCAGGTCAAGCGCCTTGCGCGATTTATCATCACCTTTGTTGGCCAGGTTCTCTAACCTGGATTTGCGGGCCGATACCAAGGCTATTTCAGACATTACAAATAAACCATTCAAAAAGATCAACGCCAATAATATAAAAACTTCCATTAGCCGATTGGTTTGGTTAAACTAAGATACTGTAAGCATTCCTATTCGCTTATGAAATAGTTTGCTTAACAAAAGCCCTATTCCGATTCCCAGGAGCGCTCCGCAAAATACATCAAAAGGATAATGCACGCCTACATAAACCTGGGTATAGGCGATAATAAACGCCCAAACCAGAAAAAGATTGGCCCAACGCCCCATAACTGGCCGTAAAGTGCTGAAAAAGAAGGTGGCCTGGGCAAAATGGCTGAACGTATGCGACGAAGTAAAACTGGAGCTGCCGGGGCAATAATTTATAAAGAACCGTAATTGCGGCCCCATTATTTCATCGCGGCAGGGCCGGGTACGCCAAATGGTCTTTTTGATCACCTGGCTGCTTATAAGGTCGCTGAGGGCGGCGCACAGCACAACACCCATTACCCACCACCAGCCTTTGATGCCAAAGTTACTGGTAACAAAAAGTAACAGGAACAGGTACAGGGGCACCCAAAAAAGGGTTTCCCGCATGTATGGTAAAACCGTATCTAAAAAACTATTGCTCCAGTCCTGGTTTATATGGGTAATAAGCCAGGAGTCGAAGGGTTGAATACGGTCCCAAAACGTTATTAAGCAAAAGGGTAGGTCAACAATCATAAAAGCAAAAATAAATACTATAATTTTAGGTCTTATTTCTTTATTTAAGTATGGCGAAAATTCCTAAACTGATCCGGTGGATAATTTGGACGGGCTTGATTTTCCTGGTTTTATTTACGATCATGCGGCTGGCGTTATTTATTATGAGCGACCAGCAAAGTTATGGACTTAGCAAGTTGGGTGGTGCTTTTTTCCTTGGCCTACGATATGATCTTCGTATGATCTCCTGGTTGTTGATCCTTGTGCTTATTTTGGGCAGTATACCCGCCCTGCATCCCTTTTTAAGTAAACGCGGCAAAAAGTTATGGATGATGGTGCTGGGTGTTGCCGTGGTGTTTGTGATCTTCTTCTTTTCAATTGATTTTGCCCATTATGCCTACCTGGCACAGCGGCTGAACGCCAGCGTGCTGAATTACCTTGAAGATGCAGGCATTTCAATGAGCATGGTTTGGCAAAGCTATCCCGTTATTCGTATAGTGCTGGGGGTGTTATTGCTATCAGCTTTATTAATTTATATCATTTATCGCAATCACCGCTGGGTGAGCAAGCAAACTTATACGGGCACAAAACGAAGCCGCATTATTTCTTTTATTGTTTGCTTTTTAGCGTGTGGGTTTTTCATATTTGGCCAGTTTAGCCAATATCCGTTGCGCTGGAGCGATGCTTTTGCACTGGGCAGCGATTACAAAGCCGGCCTGGCCCTGAACCCGTTCGAGAGCTTTTTCAGCACCCTGAAGTTCAGGCACAGCAGCTATGATGCAAAGAAAGTGAAAGAGCTGAGCCCAATAATTGGCAGTCATTTTAATTTTCAACCATCTGTTAATCCTTTGAGTTTTGTAAGGGTAGAAGAGCCTAAGCCGGGTGCGCTTACATCGAACCCCAATGTGGTGCTGGTGATTTGCGAAAGTTTCAGCGCATACAAAAGCTCAATGTTTGGCAACCCGTTGAATACCACGCCTTTCTTTGATAGTATGTGCCGCCAGGGCATTTTCTTCGATCGTTGTTTTACCCCAACGTATGGTACGGCGCGGGGCGTATGGGCAACCATTACCGGTACACCCGATGTGGAACCAACAAAAACTGCCAGCCGTAACCCTGCAGCTGTTGATCAGCATAGCATCATCAATAATTTTACCGGCTACGAGAAATTTTATTTCCTGGGTGGCAGCACCAGCTGGGCAAACATCAGAGGGGTGCTTACCAATAACATCGATAACCTGCATTTATACGAACAGGAAGATTACAAAGCACCCAAAATTGATGTGTGGGGTATAAGTGATAAGAACCTGTTTTTAGAAGCCAATAAAGTGCTTGCACAACAGCAAAAGCCTTTTTTCGCTATTATTCAAACCGCAGATAATCATCGGCCATATACTATTCCCGACGAAGACCTGAAAGAATTTAACCGGGTAAGCGCGCCTTTAGATTCATTGCGTAAATATGGGTTTGAATCAGATGCCGAAATGAACGCTTTCAGATATACCGATTTTGGCTACAAGAAATTTATGGAGGCGGCGCGCCAGGAAAAATATTTCAACAACACGGTATTTGTGTTTATTGGCGACCATGGTATTCCCGGCGAAGCCAGTGCCTTATTCCCTCATAGCTGGACGGCCCAACGCCTTACCACCATGCACGTTCCCCTGTTGATATATTCACCAGGTTTACTAGCGCCCAAAAGGGTACATACCATCAGTTCGCAAACCGATGTGTTGCCAACCATAGCCGGTTTATGTGATATCAAATACACCAACAGCACGTTGGGTAAAGACCTGCTGGATAGCGCCACCAAAGGCTTTGCCTTTGTTTATGACCCCGACAATAGCATGGTGGGCGTTGTAAAAGGTGATTATTTATTCCGCAAACAATTGCGTGCGAAGAAGGAAGAACTGGTGAGCATTGTAAATAACGACCCCGTGCCTAATGATGCCGAACACGCCGCTATACAGCATGAGATGTCAGTTTTGACAGATGCGTTGTTTGAGACGGCGAAGTATATGCTGCTGAATAATAAAAAAGCTGGAAAATAGAGTCTGTCAGTGGTGAGTTGTGAGTGGATTCACGAATTTTTTAGGTTGCTGAGCAATAGCGAGGTTCGCGAACTGCAAATGGTGAGTTGTGAGTGGGTTATCGAATTTTATAGGTTGCTGAGCAATAGCGAGGTTCGCGAACTGTAAAAACTCCTGAACTTTAGCGAGCCTCCACTCACCACTGACCACTCACCACTCACTAGTTCTTCTTAGCGATCAGTATCATCCTCGGCGATTGCTTAACATCATAAGCACTTAAATTATAATCCCCATACACTTCTTTCAACTGCAGGTGATAATAAGCGAACATATCGTTGAAATCGCCCACAGAGAATTTAGCTACTTTCTCAATGAACTCCAGTGGCGCATCAAGCGCTTCATCCTCAATTTCAATCTTTTTGTAAAAATGGGTTTCATCGAACCATTTCGTTAAGTAGTAGGTAACATCGTCAATTACTTTTTCCTGTTTGTGTACCAGGTGATCTTCGGCATAATGCACATTCAGGTAGTCGATCACCAGCGTACCGCCGGGTTTTAATGCATTGGCAACCGTGCGAATAACGTTATAGTGTTCACGTTCTGTTCTAAAATACCCAAAGCTGGTAAAAAAGTTAAAGGCATAATCGAAGTAATTGATCCAGAAGGGGAGCCGCATATCGTGTTCAAAAAAATGCAAATGACCATTTTCCTGTGCTTTGGCAATATGGATGCTTGCGGGGGCAAGATCTATGCCTGTAACATCGAATCCTTTTGAGGCCAGCAGTTTGGAATGACGGCCACGGCCGCAGGCAACATCAAGCAGTTTGGAGTGTTCGGCTGGGTGCAGTTTGTTAAGCAAACGATTGATAAAGGCAGATGCTTCCTGTTCATCGTGCTCAAAGTACAATTTATGATAGTAGGGCGAGTTGAACCAATCCCTGAACCAGTTGCTGCTGTTGAACATGCTGCCTCAAATTTGAAGCAAAAGTAGGGCAGTATTTGCAAACGTTTGCGATAAGACTATGCAGATATGTGCATAAGAGATTTTTCTATAACAATAATTATTTAACCCATAATTAATTGATTCGCTTTTTTTTATTCATTGTTTTCCACATGTTGGCCCCCACATTTAAAAACTCATAATTTTTCACTTAACTTCACTTTTCTGATTCCCCATCCTGTAAAATACCCTAATCTGGTAGCCCCTGCTAACGACCAAACCATTATTTTTGTAATTATTACTGTTAAACCCTGTTATTGTGGCATTGATAAAAAGTATATCAGGTATTCGTGGAACGATCGGAGGTAAAACCGGAGAAAATCTCACCCCCCTTGATGTGGTTAAATTTTCTGCCGCCTTTGGTAGTTGGTTGCTTGAAAAAAAATCGGGCAATAAAATAGTTATCGGTCGCGATGGTCGTATCAGCGGCGCTATGGTTCAGCAATTGGTGGTGAATACACTTATTGCACTGGGCCTCGATGTGGTTGATATTGGGCTTAGTACCACACCTACCGTTGAAATGGCGGTAGTATGGGAAAATGCTGCCGGTGGTATTATCATTACCGCCAGCCATAACCCCAAGGAGTGGAATGCGTTGAAACTGCTTAATGAAAAAGGCGAATTCATCAGCGGCGCCGATGGAGCTGCCGTACTGGAAAAAGCCCGTACTGAAGATTTCAATTTCGTTTCGGTAGATAAATTGGGAACTTATGAAGTGAACGACACTTACCTGCAGAAACATATAGATACAATTGCCAGCTACCCAATGGTTGATGTAGAAGGCATTCGCCAAAAGAATTATACCGTGGTAGTTGATGTGGTGAACTCAACCGGTGCATTGGCTATTCCACCATTGCTTAAAGCATTGGGTGTTGAGAACGTGATCGTGTTGAATGAAGAGATCACCGGCAAATTTGCACACAATCCCGAGCCGTTGCCCGAAAATCTTACCGGTTTAAGTGCAGCAGTTCGTAAACACAAAGCCGACCTGGGTATAGCTGTTGACCCCGATGTTGACCGCCTTTGCTTTGTTTGTGAAGATGGCAGCATGTTTGGTGAAGAATATACACTGGTGGCCGTTGCTGATTATGTGCTTAGCAAAAAAGTTGGGAACACCGTAAGTAATATGAGCAGCACCAAAGCGCTGAAGGAGATCACCATTAAACATGGCGGCGAATATTATCCTTCTGCCGTAGGTGAGGTGAATGTGGTTGATAAAATGAAAGCCATGAATGCGGTAATTGGTGGTGAAGGTAATGGCGGTATCATAGTACCCGACCTGCATTATGGTCGCGATGCACTTATTGGTATTGGCCTGTTCCTTAGCTCACTGGCTACACATAAGAATGGCATTCGTTCATTTAGAACACGCTACCCCGATTATTTTATTTCGAAGAATAAAATTGAGCTGCAGAACGGCATCGATGTAAAAGAGATCTTCGAGAAAATAAAAGTAAAATACAAGAACCAGCCAATAAATACAGAAGATGGTTTAAAGATAGAATTCGATAGCGATTGGGTACACCTGCGTACGTCGAATACTGAGCCCATTATTCGTATTTATGCCGAAAGCAGTTTTGAAACCACCGCCAATAATATTGCATTGCGTTTGATGCACGATATTAAGGAGTTTATATAAATACAAAATCACAAGCTCCAAGACCCAAGCTCCAAAAAATAGCTGCAAAAATTCAAAACCCAAAGTTCCAATAGCCTGGCAGTTGAGATTTAGGATTTGGAATTTACTTGGATCTTGAGATTTGGAATTTGGTTTTTCTTTATTTGGATCTTAGGGATTTGAGATTTGGATTTTTATTATAAACTGCTTTATTTCTTAAAAAATATTTGGCGTACCGGTCAAATTCTTAAACAATTAGCTGCCGGTTGGTGTTTTTGATGGTGAGCTTGTAATTCACTGGTATTAAAATTTCTTTTCAAATATTTTATTGAATTTTGCTCCGCTGAAAAGCGGAGCATTTTTATTTAAAGAATATGTCAAAGCAGGTAACCCGTATTTATTTTGATAATGCAGCTACAACGCCCCTGGACCCCCTGGTGCTGGAGGCCATGATGCCTTATTTTACAGATAAGTTTGGTAATCCTTCTTCTATTTACTCCTATGGCCGTGAAAGCCGCCTGGCCATTGAAAATGCCCGTAAATCGGTTGCCAAAATACTGAATGCGCATCCGGCAGAGATCTTCTTTACTTCGGGCGGAACGGAAAGCTCCAATACCGCCATCAATGCAAGTATTCACGACCTGGGCTGCCGCCATATTATTACCTCGCCCATTGAGCATCATGCTACCTCGCATACGGTAGAATATATAGCCGGCCTGCCGGGGATTACATTAAGCATGGTGAAACTGTTAGATAATGGCCATGTTGATTTGAACGACCTGGAACAATTGCTGGCCAACAGCGATGATAAATGCCTGGTTACCCTTATGCATGCCAATAATGAAATAGGCAATATGATCGATTTGCATGCAGTAGGTAATGTGTGTAAGAAGTATGGCGCTATTTTTCATAGTGATACGGTGCAAACCGTTGGGCATTTCCCGTTCGATTTGCGTAGTACGCCGGTGCATTTCATTACCGGCAGCGGTCATAAATTTCATGGTCCCAAGGGTGTGGGCATTTTATACATTAACGAGAATGTTAGAATAAAGCCTTATATCCATGGCGGTGCACAGGAGCGCAATATGCGCGCCGGTACCGAGAACCTGTATGGGATTGTAGGTTTTGCCAAAGCGCTGGAGCTGGCAACGGAAGAATATGAAGCGCAAAGCAACTATATAAATGGGCTGAAATTATATATGATGGAAAAGGTAAAGAATGTAGTGCCGGGCATCACCTTCAATGGCGATCCGCTGGGCCGCAGCCTGTACACCGTGCTGAGTGTTTCTTTCCCTAAGACCGAGAAATCGGAGATGATACTGTTTGCCCTTGATATGAATAATATTTGCGTAAGCGGCGGTAGTGCCTGCACCAGCGGGGCCGACCAGGGTTCGCATGTTATTCGCGCCATCAATAACGATCCAAACCAGGTAACGGTACGTTTTTCGTTCAGTAAACATAATACCAAAGAAGAAATTGATTTTGTAGTAGAAAAATTGAAGGAGATGATATAAGCGTCTTCTGCACTTTGTTTTTGCTAAATAAGAATTGGTCCCGATCCTGGTCGGGATCTTTTTTTGTAAATTACTGCTCCTTAAAAGCTCGGATCATTCCATGGAACAGCAGGTAATCATCGGCGTAGATATTGGCACCTCAGGCACCAAGGCCATTGCTTTAACTCACCAGGGCGAGGTGGTTGGTAATACATATGTAGCGTACAACCCGTTGCCGGGCAAACCCGGCTATCATGAGCTTGACCCCGAAGTGTTGTACCAGGCTGTTATTACCTGTATTGAAGGAACAGGGGAGCAGGTGCGTAAATTGGGCGCTACGCTAACCGCTGTTTCATTTAGTACGGCCATGCATAGCTTAATAGCGGTTGATGAAAACGGCAAGCCGCTTACCCATGTAATTACCTGGGCCGATGGGCGGAGTGTTGCGTTTGCCGAAGCATTAAAAGGCACGCCTGCGGGGCATGAGATCTACCTGCAAACGGGTACGCCCATTCATCCTATGTCGCCCCTGTGCAAGCTGATGTGGCTGCGCGATCACCAACCCGACTTGTTTGCCGCAACGCATAAGTTCATTGGTATTAAAGAGTTTATTTTTTACCGGTTCTTTGGCGAATACCTCATCGATTTTTCCATAGCATCGGCAACCGGTTTGTTTGATATTCATAACAAAACCTGGTACCAACCGGCATTGAAAGCAGCGGGTATTACCAGCGAACGCCTGGCGAGCCCGGTGCCCACTACCTACACTATACGAAAATTTATAAAGCCTTTCCCGCAGCAGTTGGCGGGGGTTGCAGAAGTGCCGTTTGTTATTGGCGCCAGCGATGGTTGTTTGGCCAACCTGGGCAGCTTTGCAACAGAACCAGGCGATTTAAGTGTAACCATTGGCACCAGTGGTGCTGTTCGTATGATAACCACCAGGCCCGCGGCCGATGCGCGCGAACGCATCTTCAACTATATACTAACCGATAACATATATGTATCGGGTGGGGCCATTAATAATGGCGTGGTGTTGTTGAAATGGTATACCGAACATTTTTTACAAAAGCAATTAACAGGTGCTAACGATCTTAACTGGTTTGTGCAACAGGCGGCACAGGCACCTGCCGGTGCAGATGGGTTGATCTTTCTTCCCTATATCTTAGGCGAAAGGGCGCCGGTATGGGATGCCGATGCAAAGGGCGTTTTTATTGGTGTACATGCCGGTCATACCCAGGCGCATTTTATGCGGGCCATTATTGAAGGAATAAATTATGCGCTGTACCAGGTGGCTGCATCGGTACAGGAAACAATTGGTACTATTCAGAATATATATGGCAGCGGTGGTTTTATAAATGCGCCGTTGTGGTTGCAGTGGCTAACCGATCTGTTTGGGCAGGAAATAAAAGTGATAAGTAGTGATGATGCATCGGCAGTAGGGGCGGCCATGCTGGGTTTACGGGCTACCAATATGTTGCCAATAAACGAATCGGCGCCTGTTTTCCTCAATAAGCAGCAATATATGCCCGATATGGAAATGCATAAACGTTATAAGCGCTATTACACTGTATATGCAGGATTGTACGATAAATTAAAAGCTGATTTTCAAACGCTAAGTGATATACGCGCCACCCTTTAACATTTTCTTTTATTTATACGGGAACAACTGGCATATTTTTTAAGTTATATATAGTGAAAGGTTGCACAACTCTGCCTTTCAATCGCTGTGGTTAAGTTAAAACAAGTCGTTCCCCGCTGGGGGATGATGCAGTCCTCCCGATACATCGGGAGGGCTTTTTTTATGTGCTTACCACATATCCCAAATCATAGGCTGTTAAAGGGATTATTTGTAAATTGTAATAAGTGAATCTCTTAATAAAGCCAGCATGAACCAACTAACTGAACTTACCGCTGTAAAAAAGCGGGTACAATCTATTGACATATTGCGCGGCGTTGTAATGATCATTATGGCCCTCGATCATGTGCGCGATTTCTTTCATGTTGATGCTTTTCAGGGCGATCCGCTGAACCCTGCTACAACAACCCCCATCTTATACTTTACCCGCTGGATCACGCACTTCTGTGCACCCACCTTTGTGTTCCTGGCCGGAACATCGGCCTACCTGGTTGGTTTGCGAAAATCAAAAGCCGACCTAAGCAGCTTTCTTATAAAGCGCGGACTGTGGTTGATAATGATAGAAGTACTTGTTATTACCCTGGCTTTAACTTTTAACCCATTGTACAATGCCATTATACTACAGGTAATATGGGCCATTGGCATTAGTATGGTGTTTCTTGGACTGGCAGTGCGGTTGCCCTATAAAGTTATTTTTGCTATTGGTGCATTAGTAGTGCTGGGACATAATTTACTCGATTACCCCGAGGCGGCCCGTAACCAGGACGTGCCTTTTATTTGGGACCTGTTACACAATGGCCGGTTTGATACATATACTTATGCGCCTAACCGGGTGCTTATAATTGCCTATTCCTTTATTCCCTGGATGGGTATTATGTTTATGGGTTATTGCGCCGGTAAATTGTTTGAAGCCACCGTTGACAGTCACAAAAGGAAGATGACATTGTTATTCCTTGGCGCCGGCCTTTTTACTTTGTTTGTGGCGCTGCGATTGTTAAATGAGTATGGTAATCCTTTTCCCTGGACGCCGCAACATACTACGCTGGCCAGTTTCTTTTCATTCATGAACGTGCAAAAATATCCGCCTTCACTTATGTATGCTTGCGCTACACTGGGGCCGGCGCTTATGGTATTGGCTTTAATTGAACATGTACGCAACCGCTTCACCGACTTTGCCAAAGTGTTTGGACGCGTGCCGTTCTTCTATTATGTAATTCATTTTTACGTCATTCACCTGCTTACCGTTATTGCATTTTATATAGAAGGCTATGGTACAAAGGACATAGTAGGACAAACGCCTTTCTTATTCAGACCGCTGCAGTTTGGTTACCCCCTGTGGGTGGTGTATATAATTTGGGCGGCGCTCATTATTGGTTTGTATCCTTTGTGTAAGTGGTATAATAAGTACAAAGCCACGCACTCACAGTGGTGGCTTAGTTACTTGTAACAGAATTTATAGAATGTTTATTGTTTACGGCTTCCGTAGAAAACGGCTTAAAGCTGTAAGCCAAAAGCTAAAAGCAAATACAAAAACAGTTAAAGCAATAGTAGAAAGCGAAAAGCCTAAAGCAACGGCAGAAATAGATCTGTATTTGCTTTCGGCTTTAGGCTGTATTATTGAACCACGATCTTCTGATTTAGTAATATACCCGCCATATTCTTCAACGAAATCATATAAACACCTTTAACAAGGTTGTTCTTTAATTCAACGGTTGTTTGGTTATTCAATTCCGGCATGTGTTGTTGCATAATGGAGCGGCCTATAATATCAGTTATGGTAAGGGTTACGTTCTCCAGCTGTTTATTCGTTTCAAGCACCAATTTATTGCTGCCCTGTAATATGGTTGGGTATAACCGTACACCATCGGTTGTATTGTTCTTAATGGTGATCACTTCAGAGTACGTAATAACCCCGTTTTTATCGGTCATTTTTAACCGGTAAAACTGGTTGCCCGTAAACGAAACAGGGTCGGTAAAGGCATACTGAACGCCTGTAGCAGTGCTTATACCAGCAGTTGCCTTCAACTGGCCTGCTGTGGTATAGGTGCGGCCATTGGTGCTTTTCTCTATAGTAAAGTTTTCGGTATTACTATTAAGCGTGGTGGCCCAGTATAAATGTGTTTGATTGTTTTGTTGGTTGCCCTTAAAGTGTAACAACTCAATGGGCAGTACAATAGCGTTCATGTCGAATGTAACACGGTTAGCGCCATTGGCTTCGTAATACTCCAGCACCATATCGTAAGTGCCGTTGAGGGTGGCGGTATAGCTGTCGTTTATCCAGTTATGTTCTCCCCAGTTCTGTATTACCCAGCTGGCGCCGCCATTAAGACTAAAGCGGTAACCATCGTCGCCACCTACAAGAAAGGTAACCGTTTCGTTGTTGAATGGGCGCCTTAACCGGTACCGTACACTGAAGCCTTGAGAATACACGGGGCAGCTATTGGTATAAAAGGTAACATCGTCGCCACCAAAGTTTTGATCTATGCGGGAATTATTACCGGCAGTACCTTCAAACATGGTGCCTTTGAATACCGTAAAATCCTGCTCATCGTACACATAACCCCGCCATACGCCATTGGTGCCATATACAGTAGGATCATCGGTGGTACCGCAAATGCTAAAGCTAATTCTGTTGCCCTGGGTAAAATCGTTGTATTCTATAACCAGGTTGTAGGTGCCGTTCAAATGAAAGGTGCCGGTTCTGGTTGTATAACCATGGCCGCCCCAGTCTTGCAGTATCCAGTTATTACCGCCATCGATGCTTATGCGATAGCCATCATCGCCGCCAATGGTGATGGTATAATCGGTTTCAGTAAAGGTTTTCCTGAGTTTGTACCGGATACTGAAATTCTCAGTTCTTATGTTACAGCCATTAACAGCATAGGTAACATCGTCGCCGCCAAAGCTTTGATCGAAGTTCATATTGCCAGGCGATCCCTGGTTCACATAGCCAAAATAATTGGTGAAATTGTCGTTGTCGTATACATAGCCAATCCAAGTATCGTTGGTGCCATAAGTGACCTGGTCACCGGGGGCAGAAGCGCAAGTTTGCGCGTGTAGCCTGTTACAAATAAGCAACAGGCTGATAATAACTAATTTACCAGTTTTCAAGGGAGGGGTACTATTAAATAATTAAATCTATCTACGGGTTTACGCTTATTCAAACGTATTAGCAATATGCTTATTGCCGCTGCAAGATCATATTAATGTTAGCACTCTGGTATTAATTTCGACGACTAATCGAAAAAGCACGACCGAAAACAGGCGTGCCACGGTTTCAAACCGTGGCACGCTTATTAGCACATTAGCAAATTATCACATTAGCTAATTACTTAACCAGTCCTTTTATCTCATTCAGCTTCATCAATGCTTCAACAGGTGTTAACCGGTTAATGTCGATATCGTTCAGCATTTTTCTGATGTCGTCGAAGGTTTCGCTGTGCGCATCGAAAATAGAGAGCTGTACTTTTTGAGTAGAAATTTGTTTTACCTGTTCGGTGAGTTTATGTTCGGTGGTTCCCTCTGGCTGGTCTTCGTGTTTTTTCTCCAGCAGCTTCAATATTTCATTGGCCCGCTCAATGAGGGCAGGGGGCATACCGGCCATTTTGGCCACATGTATACCAAAGCTATGGGTGCTGCCACCGGGCGCCAGTTTGCGCAGGAAGATGATCTTATTGCCAACTTCTTTATTGGTGATGTGGTAGTTCTTTATACGGCTTAGTTTGTTCTCCAGCTCATTCAGTTCATGATAGTGGGTAGCGAACAACGTTTTGGGTGCGTGGGGGCTTTGGTGCAGGTATTCGGCAATGCTCCAGGCAATGGAAATACCATCGTAGGTGGAGGTACCGCGCCCAATTTCATCGAGCAGTATAAGGCTGCGCGATGAAATATTGTTGATGATGCTGGCCGTTTCATTCATCTCAACCATGAAGGTACTTTCGCCACCGCTTAAGTTATCATTGGCGCCTACACGGGTAAAGATCTTATCGGTTAGCGGAACACGGGCTACTGTGGCCGGCACAAAACTACCCATATGCGCCATAAGCGTAATAAGGGCGGTTTGTCGCAAGATGGCGCTTTTACCGCTCATGTTGGGGCCGGTAAGAATGATCACCTGTTGCGAAGTTGGTTCCAGTAATACATCGTTTGAAATATAGGGTTCGCCTATTGGTAAATTGCGTTCAATAACCGGGTGGCGGCTTTCTTTCAGATCGAGTACTCCATCCTCGTGCAGCTCTGGCTTTTTGTAATTAAAGTGCAGGGCGTTGTGCGCAAAACACAACAGGCAATCGAGAATGGCCAGCACATTACCGTTCACCTGCATGGGGGCAATGTAGTCCTGCAGTTCCAGTAACAGCTTTTCGTAAATGTCCAGCTCAATGGCCATTATCTTTTCTTCGGCGCCGGTGATCTTTTCTTCGTATTCCTTTAGCTCGGCGGTAATATATCGTTCGGCATTGGCAAGGGTTTGCTTACGCATCCATTCAGCCGGCACTTTGCTTTTATGCGAATTGGTTACTTCGAGGTAGTAACCGAATACGTTGTTGAAACCAATTTTTAAAGAAGAGATACCTGTTTTCTCCGATTCCTTTTGTTGCAACTGCACCAGGTATTCTTTACCATTGGTAGCAATATTGCGCAGGTCGTCGAGTTCGGCATGAATGCCGCTGGCAATGGAACCGCCTTTCGCTACTGCCACCGGTGGATTATCGATGATCTCTTTGGTTATTTTTTCTTCTATGTAGCGGCAACCATTCAACGAATCGCCCAGGCGTTTTAAATATCCGCTTTCACTGTGGCTGCATAGTTGTTTTACTTCTTCAATATGCCGCAGGCCGCGCGCTATTTGCAATACCTCGCGTGGGTTGATCTTCTTTAAGGGGATCTTACTCACCAGCCGCTCAATATCGCCGCATTGTTTTATATGCTGAATAAGCTTATTGCGCAGGTCAACTTCTTTTATAAAGAACTCAACCAGCTCAAGCCGTTCGTTAATACGATTAATATCCTTTAGTGGTAACAGTATCCAGCGTTTCAACAAACGTGCGCCCATAGGCGATACGGTATTGTCGAGCACTTTGTGCAGGTTGTTACCTTCGCCATTACCAGTGCTTATAAGTTCGAGGTTGCGAATGGTAAAGCGGTCCATCCACAGGTAATCATCGCGGTCGATGCGTTGGATAGAGGTAATATGTTGCAGGTTGGGGTGTTCGGTATCTTTCAGGTAATGCAGTACCGCGCCGGCGGCCACAGTACTCAGGCGCATTTCTTCTACCCCAAAACCTTTTAATGAATGGGTGTTGAAATGCTTGAGCAGGCTTTCGGTAGCATAGGCTTCATCGAAGATCCAGCTTTCCATAGTGTAGGTATAGAAGCGGGAGCCAAACACTTCTTTAAAGTGTTTTTGAAAACTGCGCTGAAAGATCACCTCAGCCGGTTTCAGCGTTTGCAGAAGTTTATCAATGTATTCTGCATTGCCTTCGGCAACAAAGAACTCACCAGTTGAAATATCGAGAAAAGCAATACCGGCATGGTCTTCGGTAAAATGAATACCTGCCAGAAAGTTATTGCTGTTATGCTCCAGCATTTTATCGTTGGTAGCCACACCGGGCGTAACCAGTTCGGTTACTCCGCGTTTTACAATGCCTTTCGCCTGTTTGGGATCTTCGAGCTGATCGCAAATGGCTACACGATAACCGGCCCGCACCAGTTTGTGCAGGTAAGTATCGAGGGAATGGTGCGGAAAACCAGCCAGTTCGCTACTGAAAGCCGCACCGTTGTTTCTTTTGGTAAGGGTAATGCCGAGCACCTGCGAAGCAATAACGGCATCCTGGCCAAAAGTTTCGTAAAAATCACCTACTCTGAATAATAATACAGCATCAGGATACCGTTGTTTAATGGCATTATGCTGTTGCATTAAAGGAGTTTCTGTAGTAGCTTTTGACATGGGGGGCAAATATAAAATGTTTACAAGGGGATAAAAAAAGCTTAAATGCGTATGTGGAGAAAATGGGGAATAGTTGATGATGAGTTGAAAAGTTGACAGAGGTGATAATGTTGATAAAGTAAGGTTATAAGTTATGGAACAAGTTAACGAGAGTTGGCCAGAAAGAAATTTCCCCTCCCCCTTCCGGGGGAGGGGCCAGGGGGAGGGGGCCGTTTCTCCAAATTTCGGCTGTTTTTCCTACTTCATACATCGTACTTCCTACTTCGGCCCCCTGAGGTCTGAAAAGCGCCCCCTCAGGAACGATAATCATTTTAAGCTACCTTTGCGCCATGCGTAAGCTGAGTATGGACGAACTGAACCGGAAATCGGTTCATGAATTTAAGGAAGCCGAAAAAATGCCCGTTGTAGTGGTGCTCGATAATATTCGCAGTATGCACAATGTTGGAAGTGTTTTCCGCACGGCCGATGCGTTTTTGTTACGCGGTATTTATTTGTGCGGCTATACCCCGCAACCGCCTCACCGCGATATTCATAAAACCGCCCTGGGCGCCACCGAAACCGTGGAATGGAAGTATGCCGAAACTACTGTAGAAGCGGTACAACGGTTAAAAGATGATGGTTATAAGGTATTTGCGGTTGAACAGGTAGAGAGCAGTATTGCCCTAAATAAGTTCGATATGAACCAACATCAACCGGTGGCTGTTGTATTTGGCAATGAAGTTAGCGGGGTTGAGCAGGAGGTGATAAAATTGTGCGATGGCTGCATTGAAATTCCCCAACTGGGTATGAAGCACTCGCTGAATATATCGGTAGCTGCCGGTATAGTACTTTGGGAATTGGTAAGAAGTAAAGTGTAATGGTATAAGGAAACAGGGCGAGTGAGAAGTAGCGAGTGGCGAGTAGGGAATACAGAAAATAATAGTGAGTTTCGAAATAAATCCTCACTTGCCATTTACCACTAGCTACTAGCCGGCCTTCCTACGAAACATAATTTTCAATAAAGCAATATTCAATATTCGAAATAACAATGAGCACCGTTAAGAAATACCTGAGCCTGATAAAATTTTCGCATACCATTTTCGCCATGCCGTTTGCATTGATCGGGTTTATGCTGGCTGCTGCGGAACCCTTTAAAATATGGATCACCGGTTTTTACCGCGATTATTTACCTTCTTCGTGGAGCACATATGGTGAAACCCGAAATCCACTTTGGTTAACATTCGTTCTGGTGATCCTCTGTATGATCTTCGCCCGTAGTGCCGCCATGGCATTCAACCGCTATCTCGATCGCAGCTTCGATGCACAAAACCCCCGCACCGCCATTCGTGAAATACCAGCCGGTATCTTAAAAGCAAATAGTGTACTGTGGTTCACCATCATTTGCAGTGTGCTGTTTGTGGTTTGTACCTGGTTCATCAATCGCATTTGTTTCTTCCTTTCGCCGGTAGCTTTGTTTGTAATATTATTTTATAGCTATACAAAACGGTTCACGCCCTTATGCCACCTGGTGCTGGGTTTAGGTTTATCACTGGCGCCCATTGGCGCTTACCTGGCCGTAACCGGCCAGTTTGCTTTATTACCCATTTTATTTTCATTCGCCGTGATCTTTTGGGTGAGC
The DNA here is from genome assembly GCA_024809215.1 of Niastella sp. OAS944. Taxonomy (GTDB): domain Bacteria; phylum Bacteroidota; class Bacteroidia; order Chitinophagales; family Chitinophagaceae; genus Niastella. Next base: position 419,107 of record JANUBW010000008.1, read on the forward strand.
GGGTTCGACATCATTTATGCCCTGCAGGATGAAGAGTTCGACAAATCGAAACAATTAAATTCTATTCCTGCCTGGTTGGGAAAAGCCAAAGGCTTACGCGTGTCTGAATTATTGCACGTACTAAGCGCCGCCTGTGTTATAACTGCAGGTGTAATGGGGCATTTTCATTGGTTATACTGGATTGGAGTAGCTGTATTTGCAGGCATGTTAATATACCAGCATTCTATTGTAAAACCCACCGATCTGCGCCGCGTTAACCTGGCGTTTATGACCGCTAATGGTGTGGCAAGTGTAGTGTTTGCGGTGTTTGTTATTACTGATTTGTTGGTTGGGTGATTTTAACTGTTACAGGTTCCAGGTTACATGTTACAGGGATAACAAGGAAGTTTGAACTGTGGGTGGATTTGAAATTTGAAGGGCGGCAACACAGAGGCCCTGCAACCTGCAACTTGAAACCTGAAACCGCTAACCAGAAGTACTAAACTACAATTAACCGAATGGCTCGTATTTTATCTATCGACTACGGTAAAAAACGTACCGGTATTGCCGTTACCGATCCTTTGCAGATCATAGCAACAGGGTTAACCACCGTTGAAACGCCCCAATTGTTTAAGTACCTGAAAGAGTATTTTGCAAAGGAAACGGTGGAGCTGATCATTATGGGCGAACCAAAAAATATGGACGACTCCGATACCCATGCCACGCCACTGGTAAAACAGGCGGTAGCCAGGTTGAAAAAGGAGTTTCCCACCATACCCATAAAGATGGTTGATGAACGCTTTACCTCAAAAATGGCCTCCCAGGCTATGATTGACATGGGGTTAAAGAAAAAACAACGCCAGAACAAAGCCCTGGTTGATGAAATAGCCGCTACTATTATGTTACAGGAATATTTACGCAGTATTAGTTGATTATCAATAGATAGGATGAGCGGCTAGTAGCTAGTGGTAAATGGCTAGTGAGGTTCATTCTCGTAGCTCGCTAAATTCCGGGACACCCTGTATTTTGTATTTCCTACTAGCCACTCACTACTTACCACTTGCCTTTTTTCAAGTACCTTTGCCAATTGAAAAAAATAACTATCAAAGAATGATATTACCGATCGTTGCATATGGCGCCGAAATATTGAGGAGCAAGGGCAAAGAAATAACTCCCGACTATCCTAACCTGGCCAAATTGATTGAAGATATGTGGGAAACCATGTACGCCAGCAGTGGTGTAGGGTTGGCCGCGCCACAGATCAATAAAGATATTCGCTTGTTTATCGTAGACAGCTCGCAGATTTTTGAGAACCAGGAAGAGGATGAAAAAGGCAAATACCCCGATGAGCCTGGTATTAAACAGGTGTTCATCAATGCACAAATAAAAAGCCTCGATGGTGAAGAATGGCCTTATAACGAAGGTTGTTTAAGCATTCCCAAAATAAGAGAAGATGTAATGCGCAGCGAATCGGTGACGCTTACATATGTTGACGAAAATTTTAAACCGCACGAAAAAACTTTCAACGGTATTACCGCCCGTGTTATTCTGCATGAATATGACCATATAGAAGGAAAATTGTTTATCGATTACCTGAAGCCTTTAAAAAAGAAATTGCTGCAGGGCAAGCTTTCTGATATCTCAAAAGGCAAGGTACGGGCCGATTACAAAATGATCTTCCCTAAATAATGCCGGTTATGTTTTTGCGCTGCTGGTGCTTGGTTGCTTTTCTTATTGTTTCAACTATTTTGCATGCCCAGGATTCGCTGGTGAAAATGCAAAACAAAACCATTACGTTAAAAGAAGTGGTTGTACGCAACAATCTGAACGTGGCCGCTTTTATTGAACGTATAAAGAACGACACTACTTTTTACAAAGCATTTCGTAATCTGAAGGTGTTGGGGTATACTTCGCTCAACGACATCAGGATGCTGAGTAAAGATGAAAAAGTAACCGCTTCGCTATACAGCCGCACCAAACAGCATGTAAACAATGGCTGCCGTTATACCCAGGTAATGGAAGAACAAACCAACGGCGACATTTACGACAAAAAACATCATTTCAATTATTATACACCCGGCATGTATGCCGGGTTGTTTTTTGCTGCCGATACCATTTGCGGCGAAACCAATATTGTAGGCAGCGAAGCTTTTAGCACCTCAGGCAAAAGCGGATTGGAAAAACACAAAGAGCAATTGAAAATGTTGTTCTTTAACCCCGGTAAAAAAATACCCGGTATTCCATTTATTGGTAATAAGGTGGCCATTTTTGATGATGAGGTGGCTACCCGGTACGATTTCACCATTGATATTGAAGCCTTCAAAGGCGAAATGTGTTATGTGTTCACCTGCAAACCACGTACTGATCTTACTGGTGGTGAAAAAGACAAGATCGTAGTAAACGACATGACCACCTGGTTTAAAATAGATACCTGGGAAATTGTTGCCCGTAATTATGACCTTAGCTACAATGCCGGTGTATACGATTTTGATGTACGTATGGAAGTGGAGTTAACCAAAATTGGCAACTACCTGGTGCCAAAAGTACTTCGTTACAATGGCGATTGGGATGTTGTAATGAAAAAACGGGAACGCTGTATTTTTACTGCTACATTGTTCGATTTTACCTTGTAAGAATAAGAAAGCCCTGTTTGCTGTCCTGCTGCCCTTCTTTATCGGTTAATGAAATGATCCACGCATACCCACCGTTAGGTTGATCAATACCCTTCCATTTTCCATCCCACCCTTTATACGGGTCGTGGCTTTCAAAAACCTTTTGGCCCCATCTGTTAAAAATAGCCATATGAAACTCCTTAATGAACCAGGGGTGTTTGATCCTGAAAATATCATTCAGTCCATCGTTATTGGGCGAAAATGCATTCGGCATTATCAGCAGGCACAAACCCTGTTTAATGTTTATTTTATCACTTCTTGTTCCGCATTCATTGGCTATTGTAACCTCATAAGTGCCCGGTTCGGTAACGTTGAAATAAGGAGCTGTGCTTCCGTTTTGCCACAGAAAGGTTGCCTGGCCATCAACCCTGGGTTGCAGGGTGAATGTTTGCCCTTTACATACCATTGTATCGTGCCCCAGGTCAAACACCGGTTTAAGTATATAAGAAACATTTACCGTATCGGCATTGGCGCATCCGTTCAATAATACCCGCACCCAATATTTGCCTGCGGAGCTTACTACAAAAGAAGGGTCTGTGTTATTGTTTTGCCAGGTATAAGTTGCATTGCTGATAGTACTGGTGTTTAATGTATAGCCGATGCCTTCGCATAAGGTGGTGTCGTTACCCAGGTTTACAGTCGGGGTGGGGTTGTACAATACAGAAACACTGTCGCGTTTAATACAACCCCGCTGGCTTACCTCAAGCCAGTAAATACCAGGTTGACTGATGACTTCCTGCGCCTGTGTATTTCCCGTGCTCCATGTATAGGCAGCTGCCGGCAAATTAAAGTTATAAGCCAGTTGTTGGCGGTCGCACAATGTGGTGTCGTTGCCAAGCGTGAAACCCGGTAACGGCTTATTATAAACGTTTATGGTATCTGCATTGCTGCAACCGTTTAAGCCGGTAGCCTTAACCCAATAGGTGCCCTGGGTATGTACAGGATAGGTGTCGGCGGTTGAATTGTCGTGCCATGTATAGCTGCTGATAAAACTGTTGCCTGCCTGTAATACCAGTGACGCATTAATGCAAATGGTGGTATCGTTCCCAATGAAAAGGGGCGGAATTGGTTTTGTGGTAATATTGAGGGTGTCGCGAAAACTGCAACCCTGTTGGGTTACCTGCGCCCAATACAGGCCGGCAGTGGTTGCTGTAAGCTGGTTGGCCTTACTTCCATTCTGCCATAAATAGGTGGCGTTTGAAATACCGGTTGTTAATGGCAGTTTGTCGTTGGCGCAAATGGTGGTGTCGTTACCCAGGGAGAAAAATGGGAGCGGGTTAAATGCCACATTGATAGTATCTGAAACGGTACAGTTGCTGTTATCAACCTTTACCCAGTATTGTCCGCCGTTTTTCACCATAAGCGTGGGGTCTGTAATTCCCGTACTCCATTCGTAAGTGGCATTTGCAATGTTTGCCCCCAGCTTTACCGAATCACCTGCACATAATGTAGTGTCGGCGCCTAAATAAACGGCCTGTGCATTTACGTAATTCACATAAATGGTATCTGAACGCATACAGCCGTTGTTTGCATATGCATACACCCAGTATTTACCGGCTGTTGTTACATTGAAACTGGTGTTGTTCGAACCATCCTGCCAGCGGATATAGCTGGCACCGGTAATACCGGGGTTCAGCAACAGGTTTTGATTGTTACAAAGTGTTGTGTCGTTGGGCAATTTGAATATAAGACCCTGCTGTTGCGTAATGTTTATGGTGTCTGAAACCGGGCAGCCATTATTATTATACTCGGCCCGCACCCAAAACTGGCCGCCGGTTTTTGTATAAATAACATCTGTAGTAGCGCCGGTGTTCCAAAGAAAATCGGCCCCCGGGGCATAAGCGGTTAAACGTAAGGAGTCGCCGGTGCAAACGTAGGTATCTGCCCCCAGTGTAAATTGGGGCGAAGGAAGTATCGTTACATTAATTGAATCCTGCATAATGCAGCCGTTACAATCGTTCTGCCTCATTTCAACCATATACTTGCCCGACGAGGTAATAGTAAAGCTGTCTGATAAAGCGCTGAATGTATAAGTGCCGTTTGCCGCTTTTTTATACCAGATAAATATGCCATTTATAACATCGAGCTTAAGCTTTAGTGATTTCCCCTGGCAAAAAATGGTGTCTTTAGGGTAATCAGAGAGTAATCTTTTGGTAGGGTCTTTTATTTCAACAAGTGTGTATACTTTTTCAATGAACCGGCCATCCGATGCATACAGATCGGCGGTAACGGTGTAATAACCGGGCGCAGAAAAAACATGATCTTCTTCTTTGTTTGCAGAGGTGTTGTTGCTGCCACTGGCCGGGTCGCCAAAGTTCCATTCCACATGGTTAATGGTGTCGTTGGTTATTTTAAAATGCCAGGGGGTAGGGTAACACCCGCCTGTATAAACGATATTATTGATCACTGCTTTTTGCGTATAGTGATGGTAAAAATCAGGCAGGCCCGGGCCGTTATCGGCTGCCGTTTGAGCGTTGATATTTAAACCACAGTGGGTGCCTATCACGTTGGGACTATCAATGGCAGATATCGTCAATGTGTTCGCATATTTCATGTAAATTTTCTTATCGGGCCCCAGTCGTGGTTTGCTCCAGTACGGGAAATTGCAGAACGTTAATTGTGTGCCTGCAAAATGAGCGAATTTCGTGAACTGCACCGAATCTTTGTAGCAAAGATTAAATTGATAAAGACTGGAGGCTGCAAACCCGCAGGGTTGTAATTGTCCCGAATTATAATTCCAAACAGCATACAAAAGCCTGTTATCGGGCGAAAATTCAATACTGCCCGGACCGTAATAAACATATGCATCCCGGGTTGACTTAACCCTGCTGGTTAGTAACCCGGTTTGAGCATCAACGTCAAAAACTTCAATGAAACGTAACCAGCTTGAATAAATTCCCGGAATAAAAGTATGGGTAATGCCGGCAATCATTTCTCCGTTGGGAGAAGTTCTCATATCGACGAAATTGTACTCTTTTATATTTGAGTTACTGCCTGCCTTGCTTATAACAGGTGTGGCGCTAATGCCGGCAGCTGTAACCAGCCGGCTGTAAAAGGTATCGGAGTATTGTTTGTGTGATACTATCCAGAAATCGTTGGACCCTTTTTTATTTACCAGCGTATAAGCATACGAAATAGAATCCTCTATTATATTATCGGCACTTGTTACACGGCCCAACCCGCCGTTTTGCGACATGTCTATTGTTGCATATCGCAAGGTGTACACGGCTGTACCGCCCGATACATAAAATAAATAGAACTGGTTATTGTTTGCGGGAGAAGCGGCCGTTAAAACAATATGAGCGGTGGCTACATTTTGAATAAGGTTATAGCCAGGCATGTTGTTGCGGTTGCGGTCAACTACTTTGCCGCCGTTGAAGGCAAATAAAAGATTGCCGGCGGCATCGCTATAGGTAGTGCTATAGGTATATGGCCCATTGTTAATTCCGGGAACAGTTTGAAAAGTGTTATTATTGAAATTGTTCCCGGAATTAAATCCGTAAAGCCAGTTATTGATTTCCTTTTGGGCAAATAACGGTTGAATGCACAGGGTAAGCAGAAGCAGGGTTAATAGGGATCTCATGTGAGTTCTAAAATATAACAAATTCGGTGTTTTTAATAGCCTGTCTGATCCACCGAAATTTTCCCCTTGCTTTCCCTGTTTAGCTTATATTTTTTGTTTTCGCATAACCGCGCCATTTTTCAAACAGCTTTTGCATATCCTCGGGCATTTCGCTGTTGAAAACCACTTCCTTACGTGAGCGTGGGTGTATAAATCCAATTGTTTTTGCGTGTAAGGCATGGCGTGGGCAAAGGGCGAAACAATTATCAACAAACTGTTTGTATTTGGTGAAAACGGTGCCTTTTACAATTCTGTCGCCCCCATATAATTCATCGTTAAACAATGGGTGGCCAATGCTTTTCATATGCACACGTATCTGGTGCGTGCGGCCGGTTTCCAGTTCGCATTGAATAATGGTAACATAACCCAGGCGTTCAATTACTTTGTAGTGAGTAACGGCGTCTTTGCCATAATCACCGTCGGGGTAGGCGTCGAAGATCTTACGAAAACGCTGATGGCGGCCAATATGCGCTCTTATGGTGCCTTCGTCTTCGGCCACATCGCCCCATACCATAGCTATATACTGGCGGTGAATGGTATGATCAAAGAATTCTTTGGCCAGGCTGGTGACCGCTTTTTCGGTTTTTGCCAGCACCATTAAACCACTGGTATTTTTATCAATACGATGCACCAGCCCAAAACGGGGCAGGTTATCGGCCGATATATTACTGTTCTGTTGTTGTAAATAATAAGCTACGCCATTGATAAGCGTGCCGCGGGGATTACCGCTGGCGGGGTGAACTACCAGGCCCACGGGTTTATTTATGATGAGGATGTCATCGTCCTCAAACACAATGTTCAACGGCATTTTTTCCGGAATGATCTCTTCCCCATGCATTTCCTTATCGGAATACACGATGATCTCTTCACCCGGTTTTATTTTATGATTGGCCTGTACGGTTTTACCGTTTACGGTTACCCGGCCGCTTTCGATACTTTGCTGTACTTTATTGCGTGAGGCATTTTCAATACGGGCTACCAGAAATTTATCGAGCCGCATGGGTTCCTGGCCTTTATCAACCACTAAACTAAATCGTTCATATAGCTCCTCCGCTCCTTCGGCACCGTCAATATTTTCATCCTGATCATTAAACGCATTGGCATCCTTTATTGTCATGTGGTGTCACAGTTTCGGCAAAGGTAAGCATCTAAGGGAGTTGTATAAAGTAGTACATTTGTTTCTATATGAAAACCAGTATAAAACAGGCCGTGCAGTTCCGCGACCTGGGCCAAATAGAATACCGGGACGCCTGGGAACTGCAGGAGAGGTTACTGCAGGAGAATGTTGCGGTTAAAACGGAATTGAGGAAAAGAATGGCGGCTTTGGAAGAAGAATTGGCAATAGACAATGGGCAATTGGCAATGAATACAGCTGATAATGAGGATGTTGCACCAACTACCAACCACTACCTGTTGTTTGTAGAGCATCCGCCGGTGTACACGCTGGGCAAAAGCGGCGCTATTGAAAATGTGCTAATTAGCGAGGAGGAGAGGGCTGCCAAAGGCATTAGTTTTTACAATACCAACCGGGGCGGCGATATTACTTTTCATGGAAAAGAGCAGCTGGTTGGCTATCCCATCTTAGACCTGGAGCGTTTTTACACCGATATTGGCAAATACCTGCGTAACCTCGAAGATGTGATCATTGCCACCATGGCCGATTATGGCCTCAAAGGGGAGCGTTCGCCCGGTGAAACGGGGGTGTGGATGGATGCCGACATTAAAGGCCGGGAAAGAAAGATCTGCGCTATGGGCATTCGTTGCAGCCGCTGGGTAACCATGCATGGCTTTGCCTTTAATGTAAATACCGACCTCACTTATTTCGATTATATTATTCCCTGTGGTATTCAGAATAAACAGGTTACTTCACTGGAGAAAGAATTGGGTAGAAAACTGGATATGGCAGAAGTAAAGGAACGGGTGAAGTTTCACTTTGAAAGAGTGTTTGATGTTGAGTTAATTTGATAATTCGATAATGTGATAATTCGATAATGAAAATACAGGTGTTGTATTTGTATTCATTATCACATTATCTAATTATCACATTATCACATTGACCTTAGTCTTTTGGAACAAAGAATTTATGCTTCTCCTTCAGCTTCCCATCTTCATATAATTCAAACTTATACCACCCCGATCGTAAGAAATTGACCTTGTCAATTAATACAACGGGTTCTTTTACTTCGGTTATATCGAACAGGAATTCGCTTTTTTCATCGAAGAACTTAATAGAGTAGTGATGCAGTGGTGCGCCGGGCACATTTACCCGTATGTTGCCATCTTTTTCGGTATAAACGAATTTTGATGGTTTATATATTTCTTTCGGCACAAATGGTTTAAGTAAAATGGTATCGCTGCCGGCAAAGGCAATGGTATCTTTTGTTTTGGTGATCACCGAGTCGCGGAACTTTTTAATTTCCCTGGCATTGATGGTGGCAACCAGGGTGTCGCGTTTTTTTATAAAGAAGAACTTTTCGGGTTCGGGTGCTTTTACCACAGGTTCGGGAACAGGCTGTAATTTTTCTTTTATTTCTTCGGCCTGTTTAGGTGTCACTTTCTCTGTGATGATCACCCGCGGAGCATTATCAGTACTTTGTTGTGGTTTGTTTACAACTACTTTGGCGGTATCGAGAATGGGCCGCTTCGATTTGCTGAATACAAATTTTCCGCTGTCCTGTACTATAAATAACCGGTAAAACTGTTTTTCGTCGGGTGCCTTGGCATCAACAATACCGTTCTGTTGTGCGGTTGGGTCGGCAACAGATAAAATAGAAGTAAATCCCCTGGTACTGTCTTTTGAGCGTTGAATGCTTATTTGCTTAACAACAGGGTAGTTGTTGGTCCAGCTAATGATAACCTTTTTATTTCCCTTGGTAACAACGGTAAAATTAGGCAGAACTTCCTGCGCCCGGCTGGTAGTAAATAAGGTACAAATAAGAAGTATAAGTAATGCTGCCAGTTTGCGCATGCCCATAGAATTAGTCGGTAAAGGATTTGGCGTCGCAAATATAACGGTTTTGCGATAGCGGTTCCATATTACAACTTACAGGAATGTTAATGTTCCGTTTGGCAACGACCGGTTGCCTTGTAATCCGCCGCTATGCACCATTAAAATGCGACTGCCGGGTTGAAAATGATCGTTTTGCACAAGATGCAAAATTCCGAATAACAGTTTGCCGGTATACACAAAATCGGTTGGCAGCTCATGTTTTTGATAAATAGTGTTCATAAAACTTATGAGTTCACCGGTTTTACGTGCATAGCCGCCAAAATGGTAATCATAGAATATGGTATATTTTTTATCAGGGTGGGGGGCCGGGGTCTCCTCCGCGTATGGTCTTACAAATTTATTCAGGCTGTTGTTTTCATCATCGGGCATTTTAAGGCTGCAAATGCCAATTACCTGCTGGTGTGGTAATGCAGCGTGCACCAAACCAGCAAGCATGGTGCCGGTACCGGTGGCGCAGCATATATGTGAATAACTTTCTATGGGTGCTAGTTTCAGGATCTCAGCAGCGCCTAAAACGCCGAGGTGGCTTTGGCCGCCCTGCGGAACAATAAAATAGTGGGGGTATTGCTTCTGTAATTCAGGTATAATGGCAGCTTCATCACTATAGGCTTCGCGCGAAATAAATTGTAATTCCATGCCGTACTCTTTTACTTCCTGTAAGGTAGCAGAGGGTTGAGCAGGTTCTTCACCACGAATAATTCCAATGCAGGCCAGGTTAGCCTGGCGGCAGGCAAGGGCGGTGGCCACCAGGTGATTGCTCCACGCGCCGCCAAAAGTAAGAATGCCTTTTTTGTTTTGCTGAATGGCTTCCTGAAGATGATATTTTAATTTGAACCATTTATTGCCCGAAATAACAGGATGAATGCGATCGAGCCGCAGTACATCTATTGGCACATTCTTTTCATAGAGCAGTTCATCATTAATCGGCTGCACCACTGCTTTCGTAAGGTCAATCGGTTGATTTAATACTTTGCTTGCCGGTAATAGATTTGACCGCATATTTTTATATTTTCGTGACTCAATTTTTAAAAATACAATAATGGAACCAACTCTTTTGATTTTGGCAGCAGGCATGGCTTCCCGCTACGGTAGTATGAAACAGATACAATCATTCGGACCCGGTGGCGAAACGATCATGGATTATTCAATTTATGATGCTATACGGGCCGGATTTAAAAAAGTGGTGTTTATTATCCGCAAGGAGTTTGCTGACGATTTTAAAGCCATAGTTGAACCCCCGTTAAAAGGAAAAGTAGAGATTGATTATGTGTACCAGGACCTGAAATCATTTACAGAAGGTTTCGATGTTCCTGCCGACCGTACCAAACCATGGGGTACTGCACATGCGGTACTGTGCGCAAAAAATGCCATCAATGAGCCTTTTGCGGTGATCAACGCCGACGATTTTTATGGCCGTGATGCATTTGAAAAAGCTTATTCTTTCCTTAAAAAGGATGTGAACGACAATACATATTCCATCATAGGTTATGAATTGCTGAAAACATTAAGCGAAAACGGCACCGTAAACAGAGGTGTGTGTGTGGCCAATGGCGGTGGAAACCTGGTTTCTATTGCAGAGCGCATCAATATCTCTAAAGTTGATGGAAAGATCCTTGCCGACGATAATCAACAACCAAAAGAATTACCCATCGATTCACAGGTTTCAATGAACTTCTGGTGTTTCTCACCTTCTATTTTCCCTTACTCTGAAAAATTGTTCAATCAATTTTTGAAAGATAATCTCAGCAATATCAAGTCTGAATTTTTCATTCCTATTGTTGGCGATAAATTCATCAATGAGGCTAAAGGCACTATTAAAGTAATTCCAACTTCATCACAATGGTTTGGTGTAACGTATAAAGAAGATGCGCCAGAGGTGAAGGCTAATTTAGAAGCGTTGGTTAATGCCGGGGAGTATCCGGCTAAGTTGTGGCCGTAAGTTGAATCAATTGGCAATTTGCAATTGGCAAGAAAGGCAGGCTCGCTATAAGGTTTGCACCTCACGAATTGCAAAATTGGCAAAAAATACAAAAGCCCCGAATCAATGTGATCCGGGGCTTTTCTTATGTATAAACTATTTGTATTAATTGCCTATTGCTTATTGTCAATTGCCTATTGGTTAGTAAGCCTTTACCATAAACACTGCTTCTTCAATTTTCTTGATCTGCGCAACTCTGTCCATGTTTCTGATAGAAGAGTTAAGCGTTAAGCGAATGTTTTGATAGGCTGTGTCTTTTCTGATCTCTTCAAGACTGCGGAAGATGTTTTTAGCGGTGATGGCAAATACAACACCTTCGGCTGCTTTTTGACGGGCAGTAATAATACCAATCACTTCGCCATTTTTATTAAATACCGGGCCGCCTGAGTTACCGGGGTTTGCCGATACGCCTATTTGAACCGACAGGGTATCGCCATTGTATCCGGTTTTGGCGCTCATGTAACCTTCGTTGTAAACAATTTCTTCGCGGGGGAAACCAAGGATGAACAGTTGTTCACCTAATTCAGATCCACCTTTGCGAATGCCATAGGGCAGTGGTCCCTGGCTTCTGAAATCAGCATCTTCTATTTTTAAGATCGCCAGGTCGGTTTTGTCGTTTGAGTATATAACCTTTGACCTGAACTCCTGTCCTTTGCTATTTTGTACTACCACGCTTGAAGCATTGAGTACTACGTGAGCGTCTGTAGCAATATATCCTTTACCATCAATAAGGAAACCGGTTCCGCCAAATTTAACTGGGGTGTTTTCGGGACCTTTGCTAAAACGGGCCTCTACTTTATTATCAAGTGCATTTACTTTATTATCTACTTCACGCTTAATGACCTTGCTAAGTCGTTCAAAATCCTGACCGGTTTTCTTTTGTGCGTAGTAGGTGGCCATGCTGGCAATAAGAAGGGTAGTGATACCAGCGATGGAGGCGGCAACTGCCATAACCCTTTTGTATTTTCTCCAGATCTGGATAACGGTGGCCTTGGGAGCTTCTTCTTTTATATCGCCCGATTCGAGCAGTTGAATATGTACGTCGTGAAGTGTTGATTTGAAGTTCTTCCAGTCGGCAAACTGGTCCATCTGTTGCAAAAACATGGTATGCTCCACAACTTTTTGGTCTACTTCGGGATTGCTTTTTCTCAGTTGCTCAAAAGAAGCTATTTCTTCGGTCGACATTTCGCCACGGAGAAATCGTTCAATAGCATCTAATAATTGTACATCTTGCATCACACGTCGTTGTTTTTAAATTCGGCAAAGAATAATTTGCGAAGCCTCATCAGACATTTGTATTTCTGATTTTTGGCGTTATCAGCATTTGTATATCCAAAATGGCCGGCAATGTCTGTCATGCTTTTTTTCTGCAGATAAAAGGCCTCAATCAAACTTCTGCAGGGTTCACCCAAATGCAACATGGCTTTTTCCATCATCTGAAACTCCGAATTAAGCTGGTTGTGGCTTTCCACTTCTTCCTCAACAGGTACGGTTTCGTCTAAACCGGCAATATTGGGAACGTATTTCTGCTGTTGTTGCAGTTTTTTTAGCCATAACCGGCGGCTTACTGAATAAACATAGGTTTTAAGCTGACAGTTTAATTCAAATGAGCCGCTTTTTGCTTTTTCGTACAGCACAATTACAGTTTCCTGGAATATATCCCGTGCGTCGTCCGCAGACCCGTTATTATTGAGGATCAACGATTGAACCATATTATAAAAGAGTTTATATATAGTTTCAACCGATTTGCGGTCGTTTACAGCCAGTCCTTTTAACAATGCTTTTTCGTCGGTAGAATCAGTTTTCACGCTTTGAACCATTAATTAATACTCAATTTAAACAGAAGTAACCCAACCGGGATAATAAAATCAGACCAAAAACAGGCAAAAAGGGTTAAAAATGCCTCCGGGCCCGTAAGGTTGGATTTTTTTTAAAAAAAATAAAAAATTTTAAGGTGACCGGGGTTACCTTTTCTTCTTTACTGTATTAACCTACAATAAATCATTTGTAAACAAACAAAAAACGGTACAATGAAAAAACTGTTGTTAGTATTAGCTATCGGTTCTTTATTCGCAGTAGCATGTAATGATGGCGGAAGCGCTGAGGCAGAAAAAACTGCTGCTGATTCAGCTGCAACTCAACCTACTGTTGATACTGCTGCTCAGCAACCTACAGTTGATACTACTGCTCATGCAGCTGATACAACTGCAAAAAAAGCTGATTCTACTATCAAGAAATAAGTTTTTTTTCATATGGCAAGCAATCGTTAGAGACCGTCCCGTTCCCGGGATGGTCCTTTTGACAAGCCATAAGAAGCTTAAACCCTTTCACCAACTGGCGAAAGGGTTTTCTTTTTGTGCCCCACTTAGTTCTCTGTTCATAGTTCATAGTCTCCGGTTCATTTCCCAACAGGCATAGGCTAATTGCCCGCTGGCAAAGGTTCATTGCCAAAAGGCAAAAGTTCATTGTCCCCAGGTAAAGATTCATTTCCTCCAGGCAAAGGTTCATTGTCAATTGCCAAGGATTCATTGTCCAAAGGCAGAGGTCTGTTGCCCGCGGACAAAGCATTTTTGCCCGAGGCAAATAGAAAATTGTCCGCGGACAAAGGTTCTCTGCCCCTGGGCAAAAACATAATTGCCCGGACAAAATATAATTGCCCCTGGCAATTATCCAATGGCCCAGGGCAAAAAAACAATTGCCACGGACAAACGGCCAATTGCCCCGGACAAAAACAAAATTGCCCCTGGCAATTACCTGTTTGCCCCGGGCAAAAATATAATTGCCCGGGGCAAAACATAATTGCCCGCGGGCAAAGGATCGTTGCCCGTGGGCAATTATAACTATTTCATTGATTTTCAATAGTACTTGATGCGCGGGGGCCTCCTGCGCTAAAGCTTAGGTGGTTGAAATAAAAAAAAGGCCTTCGCCCATGGCGAAAGCCTTTCATAATATCAGGGTTGAAAATAATTAGCGGTGACCGTAACCTATATATCCTTGAGTTCCTTTGCAGCCGCCCTTGGCGCCTCTTGAGGCAGCACATGAGGTAATAGTAGCACTAGCTATAACAATCATAGCCAGGATAACGAGTGTCCGTTTCATTTTTGTGATTATTTAAAAGTTTGACAATTTCCTGATGAAAAAACGGGCTTAACGATCATCAGGTTCATTCAAAGGTAAACGGACTTAAGGGAGAGGAAAATTCGGTAGGATTGGATAGTAAGATGAAGTAAAATAACAAAGAATATCCCGTACATGCAAGCCTCCTGCCAAAAAATATCAAAAGTGTATATAAAAAGTTTTTGGTAATCGTTTCACCTTAAATACATTTAGCCGCAAAATCAATTGGCAATTGACAATTTGCAATTGACAAGGTCCGCCGACAATCGGGATTTCCGTATTATTACATCTTTGCCTATTGCCTATTGCCCATTGTCTATTGTCCATTGCCCATTGTCTATTGCCTATTGGAATGGGGTTAATAACCAAATAATTATTCAATTTCAGATGAAAGTACACTTTATAGCTATTGGCGGAAGCGTGATGCATCAGCTGGCGCTTGCTTTGTCGAAAAAAGGTTACCAGGTAACAGGCAGCGATGATGAAATATTTGAACCTGCCCAGGGGAATCTGCAAAAAGAAGGACTGCTACCGGCCGCCTTTGGCTGGTTTCCTGAAAAAATTACTGCCAACCTCGATGCGGTGATCCTTGGTATGCATGCCAAACAAGATAATCCCGAACTGCAAAAAGCCAGGGAACTGGGTTTGAAGATCTATTCTTTCCCCGAATATATATACCAGGAAAGTCGCGAAAAAACACGTGTAGTGGTAGGTGGTAGTCATGGAAAAACCACTACAACATCTATGATCATGCACGCCTTGAAAAAGGCAGGCAAAGATTTCGATTATCTGGTAGGCGCCCGGCTCGAAGGGTTCGATCAAAGCGTTCAGGTTACTCATGCCCCCATTATTGTTTGTGAGGGCGATGAATATCCGGCCAGCGTTATTGAAAAAAGACCCAAGTTCCATTTCCTGTTCCCGCATATTGCCATTCTTACCGGCATTGCCTGGGACCATATAAACGTTTTTCCAACATTTGATTTCTACCTCGAGCAGTTCACCATTTTTATACAGAAGATTGAACCGGGTGGTATATTAATATATAACGAAACTGACCCGGTACTTAAAAAGCTGGTAATGCAAAACAAGCGTTCAGATATTCGCTATCAGCCTTACCAGGTGCCATTTCATACCATTTCAAACGGTAAAACAACACTTACCATTGACGACCAAACAGGCGTGTTGCAGGTATTTGGCAATCATAACCTGTTGAATTTGCACGCGGCCTGGTATGTATGTCGTGAACTGGGTATGAATGCAGCCACTTTTGTAAAGGCAATATCTTCCTTTACAGGTGCCGCAAAACGCCTTGAGTTGTTGGCAAGTAATGATACCACTATTGTTTACCGCGATTTTGCGCATGCGCCATCGAAAGTGAAAGCCACTATTGATGCGGTAAAACAACAGTTTCCCAATCGTACGCTGGTAGGGGTGTTGGAGCTGCATACGTATAGCAGCCTCAACGAGCAATTTATGAATGAGTATAAGGGCGCTATGGACAAAGCCGATAAAGCTGCCGTATTTTATTCGCGCCATGCGCTGGAGTTAAAGCGTATGCCCGACCTGCCTGCTGAAAAAGTTTTAGCTGGTTTTGGTAAACCGGGGCTTAAAGTAGTGAACGATAAAGAAGAGCTGCTGCAGTGGCTGCAACAATTGAATTTTAAAAATGCCTGTTTGTTGTTAATGAGTTCGGGTAACTATGATGGAGCAGATATGCTTACTTTTGCACAGCAGATAACAGGGAAGTAATAAATACATTATATTGTTTGTGATTTGATTTATTTATTCCCCGAATGGGAGAAAAGCGACCTTTTTTTATCTTTTTTGCAAAACGCCTAATTTATATAACCATTATCAATTATCATTGTTGAATGTTGCAGTTAAAGAAGCCGCTGGCAGTTATTGATCTTGAAACCACCGGGGTTAACCTGGGCTCGGATCGTATCGTTGAAATAGCCATAGTTAAAATTCAAACCGATGGCACCCGACAAATAAAACGAAAGCTCCTGAATCCTGAAATGCCGATCTCGCAGGTATCGCGCGATCTGCATGGCATAACAAATGAAATGGTGAAGGATGCCCCAACTTTTAAACAGGTTGCCAATGAAATAAAGCAATTTCTCGATAATTGCGACCTGGCAGGTTATAATTCGAACCGGTTCGATATTCCGCTGTTGGCCGAAGAGTTCCTGCGGGTTGGGCTTGAGTTTGATTTCAACAACCGCCGGCTGGTAGATGTACAAAAGATCTTCCATATGATGGAACAGCGTACCCTCAGCGCGGCATATAAATTTTATTGCAATAAGAACCTGGAGGGAGCCCATGGTGCTGAGGCTGATGCCGTAGCCACGTGGGAAATACTTGAGGCTCAATTAGAAAAATACCCCCAGCTGGGAACCAGTGTGGAAACCATTATCACCTGTATAGGGGATGATAGTATAGTTGATTTTGCCCGCCGCATGATCATGGAAAACGGGGTAGAAGTGTTTAATTTCGGCAAACACAAAGGCCGTTCGGTGGTTGAAGTGTTAAAAGCTGAGCCACAATACTATGACTGGATGATGAAAGGCGACTTTCCCATGCATACCAAGGCCAAGCTCACCGAAATTTTTAACAGAACGTTGTTGAAGAAGGGATTGTGATTTGAGTTCAATTTATTTACTTGCAAATGTGTAATTTATATAATTACACAAATTGAATAATTGTAATTTTGTACTCCAATATCAATTGAATTGTTTGGAAAACATTGTTATTATACCAACTTATAATGAAAGAGAAAATATCGGTCATTTGATTGATATAATCTTTGCGCAATATGATAACTTTCACATTCTTGTAATTGACGACGGCTCTCCCGATAAAACTGCCGATCTGGTAAAAGACCGCCAGTTAAAATACTCCGGTAAGTTATTCCTCGAGGAACGTAAAGGCAAACTGGGCCTTGGCACCGCTTACATACATGGGTTTAAATGGGCATTGAAAAAAGGTTACCGTTTCATTTTTGAAATGGACGCCGATTTTTCGCATAATCCCAAAGATCTGCAAAGGTTATACGAAGCCTGTGCTAATGGCGGCGCCGATGTGGCTGTAGGTTCCCGGTACGTAAAAGGAGGGGGAACCATCAACTGGCCGCGTAACCGCATTCTGCTTTCAAAAGGCGGATCGCTTTACACCCGGTTAATTACCTGGATGCCTGTACACGATACCACTGCCGGTTTCGTATGCTATTCACGGGAAGTACTTGAAACGCTGAATCTCGATCAGATCCAATTCCTGGGTTATGCATTCCAAATTGAAATGAAGTTTGCAGCCTGGAAGCTGGGCTTTAAAATAAAAGAAGTACCTATTATTTTTGAAGACCGCAAATTCGGTGTTTCAAAAATGCATAAAGGTATTGTGAAAGAAGGCATTTGGGGCGTACTGAAATTGCGTTGGCACAGCCTGTTCAAAGATTACCATAACCGGGTGAAAAATACCGGCACCGCCTCTTACGGCGAGGTATCGCAACCGGCCGATCAGGTGCTGGCAAAAACGAAGTAATATTTTTTAAAAGATATTAGGCGTGTCATGGTTTAAAACCGTGGCACGCCTCTTTTTTATATCTCGGTTACCCATGCGAAAAGCATTTTTACAATTACATACAGCTGTATTTCTGGCCGGGTTTACAGGTATCCTTGGCCGCCTTATTACCCTGAACGAAGCGCTGCTTGTATGGTACCGGCTACTGATCACTGTATTAACATTATGGACCTTGTATTTTTTTCAACGTAAACTGCATCGCATTTCATGGGCTGGTATTGCACGCATAACAGGTGTTGGTGTTATTGTGGCGTTGCATTGGGTAGCGTTTTATGCAAGCATTAAATATGCAAATGTTTCGGTTGCGCTGGTATGTCTTTCGGCTATGGGATTTTTTACGGCTATACTTGAACCGCTTATACGGCGTAAGAAATTCAATATTACCGAGCTGCTGCTGGGCTTGCTGGTGATAGCCGGTATTTCATTGATCTTTCATTTTGACCCGCAATACAAAACGGGAATCATTATTGGTGTTATTTCAGCATTACTTGCCTGTTTGTTTCCCATCTATAATAGTTTGCTGGTACAGCAATATAAACCCGAAACGGTAAGCTTATACCAGTTAAGCGGTGGCTTTTTATTTCTTACCATCCTGTTGCCCGTTTACCTGGCCTATGTACCTGCAAGTCATCTTATACCTACGTTATCAGACGCCGGCTGGCTATTGGTGTTAGGTTTGTTTTGTACGGTTTGGGCATTTAATCTTACCATGAATGCATTGAAAAAGATCTCGGCATTTACCGTAAACCTCACTTATAACCTGGAGCCCCTGTATGGTATAGCCCTTGCTTTTATTATTTACCGTGAAGACAAGCATTTATCGGGCTCATTTTATATAGGATTGTTTTTGATCGTATTATCAGTATTTCTGCATACCTGGCTGGTGTACAGGGCAGGAAGAAAAAATAAGGCAACTGTAAGCAACGGTGCATTACAATAATATGTCAAAGAGGAAAATACATTAGCACATGAAAATGGTATACAGTATCATGCTGGTAAGTTGTTTTGCACTTACCATAGTCGCCTGCAAAAAAAATAAAGACAATAATAATAACGACGTAGTTGGCATTTGGGAATTGTCGAAGACTACAGCCGCCATGGTGCCCAACGCCACAGAATATCCTTCGGGCAACGGGAATATACTGGAGTTTACAGCAACTACTTATAAACAATACAGTAACGGACAAGTGATAAAGAGTGGTACCTATACAATTGCTGATGATAATACGGTAAGTCAAAGCGTTTGCCTTCAAATTGATAATGGAAGGTATTCACATCGTATTGTTTTTGATGGCGATAATGCTGCTGACAAAACATTTTTTGAAATAAGTAATGGCGGCCTTGGTTTTATTTCGGGTTGTTATGCAGTTGATGCCGGCCATACTTCTGAATACCGTCGTATTTATGATATCGACGGTGATGGTACAGGAAAATAAATAAAGAGGAAAATTTGAATACGATTAAACCACCCGGCACCAGTTGGGGTGGTTTTTTTATGTGCGGTTTAACAACAGGATGATAGTAGCCGGAAAAATAAGGTTTGTATTAATTTTATTTTTTGAACCGATTACAAAACATGAGAAAATTCCTCAGCATTCCCGTTTTGCTGCTCGCATGTTTGCATGCAGCTGCACAAAAAAAGCCCATAACCCATTCAGTGTACGATGGCTGGCAAAGCATCAATGAACGCAACGTAAGCCGTAATGGAAAATGGACGGTGTTTACGGTAACACCCCAGGAAGGAGATGCCACCCTGTTTATTCAATCAACCGACAACGCTTACAAAAAAGAAATACCGCGTGGGTATTCGGCTACTATTACTGAAGACAGCCGTTTTGTAATATTCAAAATAAAACCCCTGTTCAGCGCTACCCGCGAGGCAAAGATCAAAAAGAAAAAGGCCGATGACATGCCCAAAGATAGTTTGGCTATTGTTGAACTGGGTAAGGACAGTGTGTTACGTATTCCACGCGTAAGATCGTTTAAAACGCCCGATGAAGGCACCGGCCAATGGCTTGCCTACCTGCACGAAAAAGCATTGCCCGTGCCACCGTCAGTGGCCAAACCCGATTCACTATCACAATTAAATGGTTTATTGCGAATGGCCGACAGCCTAAGCAGGCTGGCCGATAGTTTACGCAATAAAGCCAATGAAGCAAAAACAAAAGGCCTCGATGCATTGAAAGCCCCGAAGAAGGAAAGCAAACCAAAAACCGGCGATCCTGTTGAAGAAGGTACCGAACTGGTGCTGCGAAATTTATATACCGGGGAAGAAAAGAAATTCACCCTGGTAAGCGATTATTACTTCAGCAAACCAGGTAATGCATTCGTTATAGAAACTACCCGCAGTAATACCGATACCTTAAAAAAAGCGACCGTATTATGGTACAACCCGGCTTCTTCTAAAACCGATATCGTATTACAAGGATTTAATGAAGCAAAGAACTTTGTGCTCGATGATGCCGGTAGGCAATTAGCATTTATTGCCGAACGCGATAGCAGCACCAAAGCTTTACAGAAGTTCTATAAATTATATTACTACCGCACGGGTATGGATAGCGCCCGCCTTCGGGTTGACAGAAATACAACTGGTGTGGCAAAAGGATTGACCCTTAGCGAAACGCAAGCGCCGGAGTTTAGTGAGAACGGTAAGAAATTATACTTTGGGTTAATGGCCATTCGTAAACCCAAGGATACCACGCTGGTTGATTTTGAAACGGCGCGCCTCGATATTTGGCATTACAACGATGACTATTTACAACCACAGCAATTGGTACAACTGAATACCGAATTACAAAGAAGCTACAAAGCTGTTTTAAATGGCGATGAGGATAAAGTAATTGCATTAGGCGGCGCCGATGCCGAACAGGTGTACCTGGCCGATAAAGGCAACAGCGAATATGTAATGGCAGCCACTACCAAAGGCAACCGCGTTGAGGCCCAATGGGTAGGATATGCGAGATATAATGTTTACCTGGTTTCTACTATCGATGGCAGCCGTAAAACGGTAAAGGAAAAAATACGCGCACCTATCAATTATTCACCCAAAGGAAAATATGTTTTATGGTACGATCCCGTGCAGAAGAATTATTTCACATATTCCGTTGCAAGCGGAGCCATTACCAATATTACCAAAAGCATAAAAGTGCCTTTGTATGAAGAGGATGATGATCATCCCGATGATCCATCCGCGCACGGTATTATGAAATGGCATCAGGATGATAAGTATGTGTACGTGTACGATAAGTATGATATCTGGAAATGCGACCCTGATGGTAAAACGGCCCCAACAATGCTTACCAATGGATATGGCCGGCAGCACAAGATCACTTATCGTTATGAGCCCGTTGTTAAGGAAGAAAAAATTATCGCCGATACGCAAACCATCTTTTTGAAGACGTTGAATACCGTGACCAAATATGGTGGCTTTACATTGCATAATATGCAGTCTGCCCATTTTTCACACATTGGTATTGATGGCCCGTTCAACATTGGCTTTAAGCCGGTGAAAGCAATGAATAGCGACACGTATGTATATACGAAAGAAAGTTTTAGTATGTCGCCGGTAGTGAACGTGGCGCGGGTGCTTAGTGATTCTGTTGTTGAAACGCCTTTATACACTACCAACCCGCAGCAAAAAGATTACAACTGGTTAACCTGCGAACTGGTAAAATGGACCATGTTCGATGGCAAACAATCGGAGGGATTGTTATACAAACCCGAAGATTTTGATCCGAAGAAGAAGTATCCCGTCATCTTTTACTTCTACGAAAAATACAGCGACGAACTGTATACGTACCGGGCGCCTGCGCCAAGCGCTTCAACGGTTAACTTCCCTTATTTTGCAAGCAATGGCTATCTCATATTTGTTCCGGATATTACTTACAAAAAAGGTGAACCTGGTGAAAGTGCTTACAATGCCATTGTATCGGCAGCGAAGTTCTTTGCAAAGAAACCCTGGGTTGATAGTACCAAAATGGCCATACAGGGGCAAAGCTGGGGCGGTTACCAGGTAGCGTATTTGGTTACCCGCACCAATATGTTTGCGGCAGCCGAAGCCGGTGCACCAGTAGCCAATATGACCAGCGCCTATGGTGGTATTCGTTGGGGAACGGGTTTGAACCGCCAGTGGCAATATGAGCGTTCACAAAGCCGTATTGGTTATACGTTGTGGCAGCGCCCCGATCTGTATATGAAGAACTCACCCCTGTTCAGGGCCGATAAAGTAAATACGCCGTTGATGATAATGCATAATGATGCCGATGGGGCCGTACCCTGGTACCAGGGTATTGAGTACTTTACGGCATTACGCCGCCTGGGAAAAAAAGTATGGATGTTACAGTATAACGGCGAAGATCATAACCTGGTGGAAAGAAGGAACCGTAAAGACCTGAGTATTCGCCTGGGCCAGTTCTTCGATCACTTTTTAAAAGGCGCACCGGCACCACGCTGGCTGGCCGAAGGATTACCGGCTACATCCAAAGGCGTTGATTGGGGAATGGAGATAGAAGAGAAGAAGGCTTTTTAAGAGATGCTCTATTGGGTTGCTACTTATATAGTAATAGTCGTGAGAAGTAGGAGGTAAGAAGTAAGAAGTTGACGAGTTGACTAGGAGTTGAAAAGGTGATAAAGATGATAGAGTTGATATAGGATTTTTAAGAAAGACGTTATTTAAATAGATCGTTTACTGATAATAGAAGCGTGAAGTAAGAGGTAAGAGGTAAGAAAATACAAAAGCCCGGAGTAGTAAGTTTAGGTCACTGTGACCAACTTTCACTCCGGGCTTTCTTTTATTAAATGTATTTCCTTTATCAACTTTATCAACCCTGTCAACTTTTCAACTTCGTATTTCCTACTTCTTACATCATATACCTATGCCCATAAAACCATCCCTTCTGAATTAAGCTGCTTTAGAAATATACCTCACCAAACTCCGCTTCGCTACCGGTAACAAGGTTTCAGAAACCGGGAAGGTGAGCTCCGTTTCAATTGAATATACGGCCGGGTTAGGCAGGTCTTTTTTGTTGCGCAACAGTTCTGCTTTAATGTTTTCGTAGCTGTTCACAATGTTACGTTCCCACTCGTTTACATACTCGGTTCTGATAGCGCGGTACTTTTCATCATGCTTCTCAAAAAAGCTTAACCGGTATTGATACACCAGTGTTTGCCGGCCCGAGCCTTCACTTAAGAAAAAGTAGCCTTCATTGGTATCGAGCGGTATTAGCCCAATTGGGAAAATGTTCAGCTTATCCTCAACAAATTCGTAGATCTCGGTACCACTGCTGATGGCTGTTTTTAATTTGTCGGCCGAAAAGGTGATAATTTCTTCCAACTCCTGCATCAGCTCATCATCTTCAATGATCTGTTCGTACAGTAATTGTAGCTTTTCTATTTGAACACCCGTAAGTTTTTTGGGGAATTGTTCCTGTAAGAATTTTTTGTTCTCTTTTAATGCCTGCAAATTATTGTAATGGAAAATTACATCACTTAATTGCGGGTACAATTTAGATTCGTTAAAGTAGCTGGTAACCTGTTGCAGATAAGCGAGAAGCGTATATTTCTTTAATTCGAAATCAATATAGCCTTCGGCAAACCAGGTTTCTGAAAGCGTTTTCATTCGATTACGTTTTAGGTTTTAGAAATTAAGCCGGTGCTGTTTTACTTATTCAGGTTTGTCGTTAATAGTAATTTACAAAAAAAAGACCAGGTTAGGAAGTGATGGTTTAACTATTTTGAGTTAAATGGTATGTAAAAAATAAACCCCGCTACAGCGCAGCTGCAGCGGGGTTTATAACCGTGCCACGGTTAAGTCGTTTATAACGTTCTATCTACCGAAAAGTTCTCCAGCTCTTTGGCTACTGCATTCAGGAAGGTTGAACCCAGTGCACCATCAATGATGCGGTGATCGTAAGAAAGCGACAGGTACATCATATGGCGGATAGCTATAGAATCGCCCTGATCGGTTTCAATAACCACGGGTCTTTTCTTAATAGCGCCTGTTGCCAGAATGGCTACCTGTGGCTGGTTGATAATAGGCGTACCCATTAAACTGCCAAAAGTACCAACGTTGGTAAGGGTAAACGTACCGCCCTGTGTATCGTCGGGACGTAAGCGATTGTTACGGGCTGCGTTCGACAAACCATTTACCTGTTTGGTTAAACCTACCAGGTTCAACTGATCGGCATTACGAATTACCGGAACAATAAGGTTGCCTGAGGGCAGGGCAGTGGCCATGCCTATATTGATATCTTTCTTTACAATTAGTTTATCACCATCAACGCTGCTGTTAAGCCAGGGATACTTTTTAATACAGCGAATAATGGCTTCAATGAACAAAGGCGTAAAGGTGAGTTTTTCGCCTTCCTGTTTTTCGAATCCTTTTTTTACCTTATCGCGCCACAGCACCATGTTGGTAACATCGCACTCGGTAAAGCTGGTTACATGCGCGCTGATGTCTTTACTACGCACCATATGGTCGCTGATGAGTTTGCGCATGCGGTCCAGTTCAATGATCTCTACATTACCGCTATAGGTTTGAATATGGCGCTCAGGTTCCTGAACCTGCTGAACAGGTTGATGTACCTGGGGCAGAATGGTAGGCGTAGTTTCAGGCACTTTGTTTACAGGGGCAGTTGTTGTTGTAACAGGGCTGCCGCCGGTTTTGCCGGCCTTTTTATTGGCTACATATTGCAGAATATCTTTTTTGGTAACGCGGCCTTCGGTTCCGGTGCCGGCAAGGCTTTCCAGTTCGCTGAGGCTTACCCCTTCGCTGGTAGCAATATTCAGTACCAGTGGTGAATAAAACCTTGATCCATTTTGAGTAGCAGCAGGCTGGTTGAATGATTCGCTGGTAACCGGTTTATGGTTCATATCAGTGCCCATGGGGCGGTTCTCTGATACTTCAACGGCCGGACTGGTAACAACCGGTGTACTGGTTGTGGCTGGTTCTGCAGCGCCAGATCTAATGCGGGCTAATACTGTTCCAACAGGAACTACATCGTTCACATTGAAAAAGGTTTCTTCAATTACGCCTTCGGCGGTAGAAGGAACTTCACTATCCACCTTATCGGTAGCTATTTCAAGGACGGCTTCGTCCATCTTTACCGTTTCTCCGGGATGTTTAAACCACTTCAAAATGGTGGCTTCTGTAATACTTTCACCCATTTTAGGCATCACCAGGTCAACTAGAGCCATATGCAATTGCAGATTTTTAATCCCGATAACCTCGGGGGTTTATAGATAACAGGGCGCGAACTTATTAATTAATAAGCAGAACGCAACACATCTTTTCTCTTCATTGGTGGTCAAATGGCAATTCAGCCACCGTCGCGAAGATAGGGATTTACTAACAATCGTTTGCTTTATGAGTTCTCCACTATAAATTTCCGTAATAAATTCAATGCCTGGGTTGCGGTCATTTCAATATTTCGCTCCCGGTCGAACCGGAACTGGAATTTTTGTGTAACCAGTTTATTCCTGTCACCCGCTGCTACCCAAACAGTTCCTACCGGTTTTTCGGGCGAGCCGCCATCGGGGCCCATAATACCTGAAACCGCCAGGGTGTAATCGGTATTCAGGCTGGCCAGTGCGCCGGCCGCCATTTCCTTAACCACTTCCTCACTCACCGCGCCTGCCTTTTGCAGGATGGCAGGCGAAACCTGTAGCGACTTGATCTTTATCTCGTTATCGTAACTTATTATACTGCCTTTATATATGTTGCTGGCGCCAGGGTAAGCGGTAATAAGGTGTGCAATATACCCACCTGTACAGCTTTCGGCCGTTGACATTGTTTTGTTCTTCGAACGCAACAAATTACTCAATGCCAGTGGCAGCGCCTGATCTTCATCAGTAACAAGCCATTCCCGTACCAGTATTTTCAGTTTATCAAATTCTGTGTTCAGTTCTTTCTCCAGTTGTTCTTTATTGGTGCTCCACCCGGTAATGCGCAACCGTACCATACCGTAGTTGGGTAAGTAGGCCAGCTTTAAATGAGCGGGCAATTTTTCTTCCCAATCTTTTATCATTTCGGCCACATACGATTCGCCAACACCGGCAGTAAGCATGGTGCGGTGACTAATGAATGGCATGGTGAAGCTTTGTTGCAGGCGGGGCAATACTTCATTAATGATAAGTCCTTTCATTTCGTGCGGCACCCCCGGTAATGAAACATACACTTTGCCATCTTTTTTAAACCACATGCCGGGCGCTGTGCCGCGGGCGTTGGGTAGAACCGTACAAACATCGGGCACTTCGGCCTGTTTCAGGTTGCGCTCAATGAGCGGCCGGCGAAACACTTCTTCAAAAAGATATACCAGGTGTTTACGTACATCCTCATTCATTACCAGTTTGCCACCAAAATATTCGGCCAGCACCGGTTTGGTAATATCGTCGGCGGTAGGTCCCAGTCCGCCGGTCATTATAATGATATTGGTATCGCGGCTTTCTTCATTCAGTGCACGAACTATTTCTTCTTTACTATCGCCAACTGCCACTCTTCTTTTTACCCATACGCCAATTTTATTCAGTTCCTGCGAAATGAAGGCGCTGTTGGTATCTATCACCTGGCCTATCAGCAATTCATCGCCAATGGTTATTATTGAAGCTATTATTTTTTCCATACCGGTGTATTGGTGACAAAAGTATGTTAAAATATAGCTTGAAGTTCATGATGTTAATCGGCAATCGGCAATCGGCAATCGGCAATCGGCAATCGGCAATCGGCAATCGGCAATCGGCAATCGGCAATCGGCAATCGGCAATCGGCAATC
>JANUBW010000009.1 GCA_024809215.1 Niastella sp. OAS944
AATCGGCAATCGGCAATCGGCAATCGGCAATCGGCAATCGGCAATCGGCAATCGGCAATCGGCAATCGGCAATCGGCAATCGGCAATCGGCTTGAATTTTTGGCGACGCAAGGTCGTAAAGAAATCTGAATACTCGCGAGGCCATTCACCATTCACCATTCACGACATGCAGCTTTTTGCCAGCTTTCAGCTTATGTCTTTTCACTAATTTTCCAAAATGAAGAAACTACTCCTGTTATTACTGATCGCCCAGGCACATGCAACAATGGCCCAAACCATTGCGGTAAAACTGGCGAACGCTATAAAACAGTTTGAAGCCGATGCCCAGGTACAACATGGCATTATTAGTTTATATGTTGCCGATGCGCAAACAGGTAAAACAGTGTATGAACACAATGCACAAATAGGATTGGCGCCTGCCAGCACGCAAAAATTATTTACCAGTGCTGCCACCTTTGAATTACTGGGAAGTGATTACAGGTATAAAACTGTGGTGGGTTATGATGGAAATATTGAGGATGGTGTATTGAAAGGCAACCTGCATATCAATGGCAGCGGCGATCCAACATTGGGTAGCTGGCGATGGAACGATACCAAAGAAGATATTGTTCTAAAAAAGATCATTACCGCATTGCAAGATAAAAACATTACCAATATAAAGGGTGATGTATTATTCAATGACTCTGCATTTTCTATTCAACCCCTGCCCGGTGGCTGGATCTGGGATGATATAGGTAATTATTATGGCGCCGGCAGTTGGGCCATTAACTGGCACGAAAACCAATACGACCTGCATTTGCAGCCGGGAAAGAAAGAGGGTGATACCACGCAAATTGTAAAAGTAGCGCCTCAATTAAACGAAGCACACTTCATAAACACCATCACTACCGGTAAAAAAGGCAGTGGTGACAATGGTTATATTTATCTGGCGCCAAACTCGTCATTGGCATTTACACAGGGTACGGTGCCTTTACAAAACGAGCCCTTTGTTATTTCGGGTTCATTCGCCAATGCACCCGCACAGTTTTCCAGGGCCCTGGAACAATTGTTGTTGACGCAAAAGATAAACGTGGCTGGTGTGTTTGTAAGTTATTCAGCTATGAAAGCGGGTAAGTTGGCATGGCCTGCAATTCAAAAACCGCTTCTTACGCTTTTGTCGCCACCAATGGATAGCATCAATTACTGGTTTTTGCGAAAAAGCATTAATCTCTATGGTGAAGCATTGATAAAAACGCTGGCATTGGAGAAGAATGGCCTGGGCTCAACAGAGAAAGGTGTTGAGCTGGTACGTGAATTTTGGAAAGAGCGGGGCATCGATAAAGGCGCGGTGAACATCATTGATGGCAGTGGACTGAGTCCGCAGAACCGGGTAACTACGTTTGCCGAAGTGAAAGTATTGCAATATGCCAAAACCCGGCCCTGGTATAAAGCTTTTTACAATGCATTACCCGAATACAATGGAATGAAAATGAAAAGCGGCTCAATTGGTGGTGCGCGGGCCTTTGCGGGGTATCATACCGCTAAAGATGGCAGGCAATATGTATTCTCGATCATTGTAAATAACTATGAAGGTTCTTCCGGTGAAGTGGTGAAGAAGATGTATACGGTGCTTGATGTGCTGAAATAGGAGGAAGAGATTTTGAGATTTCGGAATTTAGAGATTTTGAGATTTATCGAAATGCTGAATTAAAAGAAATCTCAAAATCCCGAAATCTCAAAATCAGAAATTGTTTACTTCTTACTTCCGCGTCAAAACGTAAAAAAGGGTTTTAACTTATCATACAGTTGAACCGGCATCGTGGTCTTCTGCATACCACTGGCGGTAACAAAATATAAAACTACACGCCCTACGGTCAACAACTTTTTGTTTTCGTTATAAACTTCAGAGTGAAATTCAATTTTATGATCGGTGGGTAAATCTTTGAGGGTGGTCCTTATGGTAAGCAGGTCGTCGTAATGCGCGGTGCGTAAGTATTTGCAATGCATTTCAACAACGGGCATAATAACGCCCATAGCTTCCATATCCTTATACGTAAATCCCAACTGACGGATCGATTCTGCGCGGCCTACTTCAAAATACTGGGCATAATTGCCATAGTATACAACATTCATTTGGTCGGTTTCGGCATAACGAACACGGATCTGGGTTTCGGAGATGAACATGGTGAGTGGTGAATTGTGAATGGTGAGTTTATATAAAAGTTAAATGGTGAACAGTAGGAGTGTTGTGGTCAGTAGCGAGTTTGAATAATGGGTAACCCACTCACCACTGACCACTCACCACTGGCTATTTCCCCATCGCTCCATCAATGCTATACTTCCCGGGTCCCATTAACAAAATGCTAAAGAAACCGGCGAGGAAAAGAATGCCCTTTTCGGCTTCCTTTGAATACCCTTTATTCACCATGAATACGATCACGGCAAAAGTGATCACAACAGGTATAGCCATAATGCGGGTGAAAAGCCCCAAAATTATAAACACAGCACAAAACACTTCCGCAAACAATGCCAGCATCAGCGATGGCATATGACCCATATGAAATGGATCGGGGAACGAATTTTGTTGTTCTGCAAAATGCTTTAGTTTGTCAATTCCATGATTAACCAGCAACAATAGGCCGAAAGTAACCCGTATTACCAACACGGCAATATTGAATGAGGTTTCGGAACAGGCGGTACTCAATAGTCTTTTCATGAGTTCGTTTTTAGGTGGCTCAAAAATAATGTATTTGTTTTTTCACATTTCCTATTAAAAAGAATTGTTAATCCTGCTACTTATCCACATCTGTTTGGAACGATGTTTGGTTTAAGGTAAAATATTTAGAACCTTTACCTCGTATAATATATCACCTTAAGGACACTGGAATGAAAAAAACGACAGCCTTCATAACCCTTTTAGGTCTTTTTCAATTTTCATATGCTCAGCAAACCCGTGTTATAACTGATCCCCTGGCAACTTTCAAACACGCAAAAGAACTCTATCAGCGTGAACAATACAGTCTGGCATATCCTTTATTTAAGGAGCTGCAGTTGCAACAAACATCCATTGATCGTAGCAACCAGGCTGTATACTACCAGGAGGTTAAGTATTACTCCATCGTTTGTGCGCTGAAGCAAAATGAAGAGGCCGCTGTGTTAAAGGCACGAAAATTTATTGATCAGGAAGATAATACTGCCCGGGTACAGATGATGAGTTTTCACCTGGCCGAATATTATTTCCGCAAAGACGATCTGGCCGCTGCGGCCTCATTGTACGAAACCACTACCATAGCCAACCTCAGCAATCGTGAGATAGCCGATATGAAGTTTCATCAGGGCTATGTGTACTTTACTTTAAAACAATTCGATAAGGCCAAACCGAAATTTGATGCCATTCGGCAGGATAGCAAAGACCCCAACTATGCCGATGCCAATTACTACTATGGCTTTATTTGTTTTTACGAAAAGAAATACAGCGACGCACTGGCAGCCTTCTCCAAAGTAGAGGACCATCCCAACTATGGCCGGGTAGTGCCTTTTTATATTGCCGGTATTTATTACTCGCTGGGCCAAAAAGAAAAAGCCCTGCAGTATGCCGAAGCAAAACTTAAAAGAGGCAACCTGCATTACGATGTGCCAATGCGCCAAATGGTGGGTCATGCCTATTTTGAGAAAAAACAATTCGATAAAGCCCTGCCATACCTCGAAACATATGTAAGTAAAGCCGACAGTGTAAAACGCGAGGATATTTACGAGTTATCGTATTGTTACTATGATGCAAAGAACTGGAACAAAGCCATCAATGGCTTCAAACAAATAAGTGGTAAAGAAGATTCGCTGGCGCAGAACGCCATGTACCTGCTGGGCGATTCTTACTTAAGAACAGGACAAAAAGCCAATGCGCGTAATGCCTTTCTGATGTGCGCACGCAATAGCAGCAATGCAAAACAACAGGAAGTGTCGCAGTTCAATTATGCAAAACTGTCATATGAGCTCGGTTACCAGGATGTAGCCTTATCGGAGTTGCAGGAATTTTCAACCAAATACCCGCAATCTGAATACAGCAATGAAGCAAAGGAGCTGCTGGTAAATATGCTGGCCAGCACCAATAACTATAAAGATGCGTTGGCATTACTCGAAAGCCTGAAATCGCCATCGCCCAATGCACGGCGTTTATACCCGGTAGTATTGCTGGGCCGGGCCACCGAGTTAATAAATGATGGAATGCTGGTAACAGCCAACGATCTGCTTACCAAAGCAGAGAACGATGCCAACAATACCTCGGTATTACCACAGATCCAGTTTTGGAAAGGGGAGATCTCGTACCGGTTGAATAAAGTGGATGATGCCATCCGTTATTTCTTCGAATATCTGAAACACCCGGTTTCTTATATAGAGGTGAACCCAATGAATGCTCAATATAGTTTGGGTTATTGCTTTTTAAAACGGGAGAATTACAACCAGGCATTGGGCTTTTTCGAAAAAGTGGTTACCAATCCCAAGATCAACGCCAACCCATTGGAGCAGGACGCCTACGTTCGCAGCGCCGATTGTTATTATATGAACCGCGACTTTAAAAAAGCGCTGGCGATGTATGATAAAGTGATCGGTTATAGCTGGGCTTCAGGCGACTACGCCACTTTTCAAAAGGCTATGATCACGGGCGTTAGCAATGAAAAAGAAAAGATCACGCTGCTTTCAAGTATCAGCCGCCGTTATCCGCAATCGAATTTATCGGCAGATGCCAATATGGAAGTGGCCACTACTTATATTGCTGCAGAACAGTACCGCGAAGCCATTCCTTATTTGAAGAATGTGATCAGCGATCCGGTTTCATCATTGAAGCCAAAGGCTTATTTGAAAATGGGTATTGCTTACTACAACCTCAATAACGATAACGACGCGTTAAAACAATATTCGGCGGTATTACAACAGTTCCCCAATTCACCCGAGGCAGAAGCTGCACTCGAAAACGCCCGTATCATTTATGTAGAGGCAGGTAAAACCAGCGAATATGTAGCATTCGCCCGCTCAATGGGTAAGGAAATTACCACCAATCAGGAAGACGAGTTGATGTATCAGCAAGCCGAAGTACAATTCAACAATGGCAATTTCCCAACCGCTGCGAAAAAGTTTGAGGAATATCTTACCCGTTTCCCTGAGGGTAAATTTGCTCTGGAAGCATTGTATTACAAAAGCGAAATATATTATAACCAAAAAGACTGGACCAAATCTGCCGAAGGTTATGAAAAGCTAAGCGAGCTGGTGCCACATAAATTTGGTGAAAAATCATTGCTGAATGCTGCCAGGCTCAACTTCTTTGAGTTGAAGAATTATGAAAAAGCAGAGAAGTATTTTACGAAACTGAAAGATTTTGCAACCTCGCAGGAGAACAAGCTGGAAGCTATGCGTGGATTGTTGCGCAGCCAGTTTCAGTTACAAAAATGGAATGATGCTGTTACCAATGCCAAAGACCTGTTGAACCAGAAAGGTATTGGTGCCGATGATAAAGTATTAGCGAATATGGCCATCGCCAAATCATTCCAGGTTTCAAATCAGTGCGATCAGGCCATCACGTACTACCGCCAGGTTGTTGCATTGAATAAATCGGCTTATGGCGCCGAAGCCAGGTATGAAATTGCACATTGCTTATTTGTACAGGACCGCCTGCCTGATGCTGAAAAAGCGGCATTTGAGGTAGTGAACAAATCCGGTTCTTACGAAACCTGGGTAACAAAAGCCTACCTGTTACTGGGTGATGTTTACCTGAAACAAAAAGATTATTTCAACGCCAAGGCCACTTACCAAAGCATTGTAGATAATGCCAAGTTGGAAGATCTGCGTCAGGAAGCGGATAAAAAGTTGAAGGTGGCACAGGAGGAAGAAAAAAAGAATAGTAAGATAGGTGGTTAGTTGACGAGTTAACAGGTTAACAAGTTGACTAGTGAGTTGATAAGTTGATAAAGTTAATAGAGTTGATAAAGGGCTTATGTTTGGGGAAGGGGCCAGAGGCCAGTTTTCACGTTTTCACGATTAACGAATTCACGAACAAGTTTTCAGATGAATAAACAATTCAGAAAAACAGTTTTCTTTATCAGTGGATGCTTATTGGGGGCCGCAGTACATGCACAGGAGCCCAACAAAGGAAAAACCATTGATGTAACCTCTACATTTAAACCGGTATTACGGGAAGCATCAAAGATCAATTTCAATGCAACTGAGCCGGCGGTTGATACAACAAAGCCCAGGCTCAATTACAATATACCATCGCAGAACTTATTTTTTACCTATCAGCCGGCCGGCGTACACCCGGTGGCGTTGAGGGTTGATTCAATGAACGCCTGGCAATCGAGCAACTACATAAAAGCGGGTATTGGTAACATTCACCAGCCATATGTAAAAGCAGGCTTTAGTTTTGGCGATGGTAAGCAGACCTTCTTTAATCTTTTCGCCAATCACTATACCTCAAAAGGTGAACTGCCGTTTCAGAAGAACAGCCAAACCAGCGTGGCAGCTGCCGGTACTTACAAAACCACTAAGAACCTAGAGTGGAATGCCGGTTTGGGTTTCCGCAGCGATGATTATTATTTATATGGGTTTCAACCAGAAACATTACCATATTCAAAAGAAGACCTGAGGCAGCGTTTTCAAACCATTGAAGGAAAGATCGACTTCAGAAATTTAAGTCCAACCGAATATGGCCTTAATTACCACCCCAAAATAAAGGTGAGTTCGTTTAGCGATAAATGGGACCCCAAAGGAAGTGAGATCAATACCGTGGTAAACCTGCCATTGGAGAAAACGTTTGGCGATGATGAAAAATTCTCGTTCGACATTGGCGCCACGGCCGATCTTACCAATTATAAAAGAGAAGGCACCAACAAATTAGATATCAAGAACAACTTGTACCAGATCGCAACAGCGGTATCTGTAAAACTGGACAATTTCAATTTGCATGCGGGTATCCTTCCTTCGTGGGACCAGAAGAAGTTTCACATGTTGCCTAACGTAATGGCCGACATTAGCACCAACGACAAGCTTTTGACTTTGCAGTTGGGCTGGGTAGGATATTATAATAAGGGATCGTATCAGCGTTTTGCTTCTATCAATCCGTTCCTGGCACAACCCGATTCATTGTTGAACACCCGGGTTATTGATCTGTATGGTGGATTAAAAGGAACAATGGGTGACCACTTTACCTATTCTGCAAAGGTTGGCATTGTAACTTATCACAACATGCCGTTGTTTGTGAACGATTATACTATTGATGGAAAAACCTTCCAAATTCGCTATGAGCCCAAGATGAACGATCTGCAGCTGCACAGTGAGATAGGGTATACCGTTGGCGAAAAATTCAATGCATCGGCCGGGTTAACACTCAATAATTATTATAACCTTGAGCGTGAAAAGGAGGCCTATGGATTAATTCCTGTAGAACTGAATGCCGCCATTCGCTGGCAGCTGATCAAAGACCTGTTCTTTTATACTGAATTATGGACGTGGAACAAACCCCGGTACCTTGGTAAAGACGGCGATAGTTACAAAGGCGACAACGCATTTGACCTGAATGCCGGCGCCGAGTTCAAGATCACCAAAAACTTCAATTTGTGGGTTCAACTTAATAATTTGTTAAATGATAGATACCAGCGTTGGAACCAGTATGAAGTGTTTGGTTTCAGCATTATGGGTGGTATAACCTATTCATTTAATACTAAATAGGCTAAAGCTTAATAAACTATCCCCATTACCGGGCCCGGGGCCCGGCAATGGGGATAAAGGTTTTAACATGTTTGTGTTTCCATTACGGGAAAATTTTTGTTCTTTGCAGAAGTAAACAACGGACTATTATGAATAATGTGCTGGTAAGTTATTTGCTTCAACATAAAAGCATCAGTATTCCGGGGCTGGGTTCAATGTATATTGAACGTATTCCTGCGCAAACTGACTTTGTGAACCGTCGTATTCTTCCGCCCGATTACCATTTTCGTTTCGATAAATATTTTGACGCTCCGGATAAAGATTTTTTCACCTACCTGGCAAAACAGCAGAACATTGCCGATTATGAGGCCATCAAGTGGTACAACGAATGGGCCTATGAGCTGCGCAGTAAATTGCGTGAAGGGCAGATCATTGAATGGGCCGGAATAGGCACTTTAAAGAAAGACATATCAGGAGAAATTATATTTGAGTCGGCGGGGCGCATTCCCAGTTTACAGGAGCCAACACCGGCAAACCGTGTTATTCATACCCACACCCAGCATACCATGCTGGTGGGCGACCAGGAAGTGACCAGGAAGATCACCAATACCGAAACGAATACCCCAACCGTTTCAGATAACAATAATGTTGCATTTAATGAGGAGCAGGTACCTGATTATCCGCCATATCCCGAAGAACCACCCAAAAAACGGGGCTGGTGGATCTTTGCGCTGGTGATAGCCGCTTTGGCATTAACTGTAATATTTATGAGGGTGTATAAAAATGGCCTTACAACATCTGCCGCAGGAAACCAGCAGCGGATCAATGCAGCACCCTGATTTTTTTCTTTTAAACAACCCGATTCTTTCTTTTCTTTGCAGGTCATAATTACCTGATGTCATCACCTATTCATTATACTACCTGCCCGGCCTGCGATTCGTCAGACATTCATCGTGTATTGGCATCAAAGGATTATACGGTATCGCATAAAACGTTCGAAATTTGGGAATGTAAACGTTGTACTATGCGTTTTACCCAGGACGTACCCCCACAGAATGATATTGCCGCTTATTATCAGTCGGACAACTATATTTCACACAGCAATACCAATAAAGGATTGGTGAACAGGTTGTACCACCGGGTACGCGAACGTAGTTTGAAAAATAAAAGAAAACTTATACAGTCGTATAGCAATGCCGAAAGCGTGCCCCGCCTGCTCGATGTAGGATGTGGCATAGGCGCGTTTATGGATCATATGCGCCAACATGGTTGGGCGGTTGAAGGTGTTGAGCCCAGCGATAGCGCCCGAGATACGGCAGCCAAACAGTACGGACTGTACGTGTACCCGCCCGATAAGTTCTTCGATACTGCATTCGGCGATTTTGATATTATAACTATGTGGCATGTGCTGGAGCATGTGCACCTGTTGAATGAATATATGGACCGCCTGAAGGAATTGCTGCGCCCACAGGGCGTACTGTTCATTGCGGTGCCCAATTACACCAGCCTCGATGCTTCGAAGTATAAGGAGCATTGGGCGGCGTATGATGTTCCCCGCCACCTGTATCATTTCTCACCCGATTCAATGCGGTTACTGGTTGAAAAGCATGGCATGAAACTGAGGGCGGTAAAACCTATGTGGTTCGACAGCTTTTATGTAAGCATGTTAAGCGAAAAGTATAAAACCGGAAAAGACAGTGTGCTGAAGGGTGGATTTATGGGGTCGATATCTAATATCAATACGCTGTTCAATAAGGAACAATGTAGTTCGTTGATTTATGTTATTGGGAAGTAACAATGCTAACTATATAAGTAAAAAGCCCCCGGTAAATTCCAGGGGCTTCTTTATTTAAACTCGTCAACTAGTTAACTCGTGAACTCGTCAACTACTGCATTTTAATCTCGTATATATAAGGCCACCGTTTACCGGTTACCAGTATTTTATTACCAGCGCTATCAAAAGCAATCCCATTCAGCACATCGGCGCCGGGGCGAAGTGAAGAGGCTTCCTTTTGCAGGTTTTCCAAATTAAGCCGGCCAACGATCTTTCCGGTAGCAGGATCAATTTTCAGAATATACGGCGTTTCCCACTGGTTGGCATAAATGTACCCGTTAATATATTCCAGTTCATTGATATTGGGCACCGGGCCACTGTTATCGGTCACCCGCAGAATGTTCAATAATTTAAGTGAATCGGGGGTAAGGTAGTAAAGATTGCTGCTGCCATCGCTCATAATGAGGTTGGCAGAATCGTGCGTTAAACCCCAGCCTTCTTTAGCAGGTATTTTAAACTCCTTTATTTTTTTAAAGGTATTGGCGTCGTATACAAAACCAACCTGGCTCGTCCAGGTAAGCTGGTAAATTTTATCGTTAAACACCGTAATGCCTTCGCCAAAGTATTTCGTTTTATCCAGCTGCACTTTGGTGGCCACCTTACCGGTTTTAAGGTCGGCGATGCCAAATTCAGAAGGGTAGGGGCTTTCGTCGGCATTACCGCCTGAGCTTTCCAAAAGCTGTCCTTTATAAAATTCCAGCCCTTCGGTGAAATAGGATGTATCGTGCGGAAATTTATTTACTACAGCATATTGAATGGTAGGCGGGGGGGGGGCCGCACTATTGCCGGACGTATTGTCGGTAGTGTTTGTTCCAGATTCGTTACAGGCAGCCAGCGTGGTTAAGAGAACGATAGCTGCAAAAGGTACTTTCTTCTTCATAATCATAATAAAGGGAGTAAGCTGTCAAAAATACGATCGGAAAGATAAGTAAAGCCGGGCTAATAATTAATTTTAGGTTTAATTAAGGAATGACCATTAATGAAGTGAATGAAATACCGGCCCACCCTCACCAGGCCATTATATTTTGATTTGTATGAAGGTTCACTCTTTATGATCAGCTATATGCGGAATGCTATTTTAAAATATTATCCATAGCCCCGTTTATTTGTATCTCCCACAGTTATTTTTGCTTATATTGTTCTTTTATCTGAAATTAGAATTGCAATACAACCAGAACTTGCCATTTTGAATGATCCCAATCATATCAGATCGCTTCAACAGCGGATTGCTTTATATGAGGATATGCAGGCCTATCATGCCTTGTATGATCTTTTCTTCAATAATCTCCATCGTTTTTGTTTTTCCTTTGTAAAGTCGTCCGAAGCAGCAGAAGAAATTGTTTCCGATGTATTTATCAAATTATGGCAAATCAGGAACAAACTGCCGGAGATAGATAACCTGAAAGTGTATCTGTACCAGATCGCTAAAAATTTCTGCCTGAATTATATTACCCGCCATTTTAAGAATCCTGTATCGAGCCTCGATGAAATGGACCTTGAAACAGTTATCAGTGTCGATAACCCCGAGGAAATGTGCATCTCGGCCGATATCATCAATACCATCCATCAAACCATTAAACAGTTGCCACCGCAATGCCGGCTTATTTTTCAAATGGTAAAAGAAGATGGCATGCGTTATAAAGAAGTGGCCGACATTCTTCAACTCTCCGTTCTTACCGTACGCAACCAGGTGGCCATTGCTGTTCGCAAAGTTGCTGAGTCTTTACCTGCGTCTATTAGTTTACAATATAATCTTAAAGGTATTAAGTAACAGGTTGATAAGTTGATAAAGTTGAAAAGTTGATAAAGGAAAAACAACCCAAGTCGCAAAGTAGTCGCGAGTCACGAAATTAGGCCTTTTTCAACTTTATCACCTCCATCAACTTTTCAGCTTCCTCGTCAACTCGTTCCCGATTGCATCGGGATTAACCCGTCAACTTTTTTTTCACTCCCTTTGGTACATATTCATCAAACATCTTGTCTTAGCAGAACCATGAAC
Source organism: Niastella sp. OAS944 (assembly GCA_024809215.1). Lineage (GTDB taxonomy): Bacteria > Bacteroidota > Bacteroidia > Chitinophagales > Chitinophagaceae > Niastella. The sequence continues at coordinate 11,511 of JANUBW010000009.1, forward strand.
CAAGAAAGAACCTGGTATCTGTTAAGTGTACAGCTTTCAGGCGAAGCTACGCCTGAAGAACTGGAAGAATTGAGCACCTTATTAAAGCAGCAGCCCGAACTGGGATTGCGTGCCGATATTATCCGTAATCTCTGGAACGGCACCGTGGGCCGCAAGGGAAAGCCGGTGGCAGTCAGTCATTTCGACAAACACCTGCAACGCCTTAGCAATCACCTGGCGCAGCCTGCCTTGCAGTTTGATGATGAGCTTGTTGATAGTGATGCGCCGCAATTGGAGATGGCGCCATCGCGTAACCGCTTGCGCTGGCTTTGGGTGGGCGCCGCAGTGGCCGCATCGGTACTGGTTGTATTCCTGGTTTTTTCGCCCACAAAGAAAACAGAAAGTAAACCGGTGGCAAGTAACACTATTAGTACCCGGCCGGGGTCAAAATCAAAAGTAGAGTTGCCCGATGGTACCCAGGTTTGGCTGAATGCCGATAGTAAATTAACCTATGCACAGAATTTTATTGGTAATACCCGCGAAGTGACCCTTACCGGTGAGGCTTTTTTTGATGTAGCGCATATCAATTCTATTGAAACCGGGCAAAAGATCCCATTCATTATTCATACCAACTCAATTGATATAAAAGTATTGGGTACTGCTTTCAATGTACGTTCGTACCCGGGCGAAAAAACAATAGAAACGGCGCTCATTCGCGGCTCGGTAGAAGTTACCCTGCATAACAGTGCCGATAAGAAAATAGTGTTGAAGCCCGATGAAAAGCTGGTTGTAAAGAACGATAACGCCGTTGTTGTAAGTAATAAACCCGCATTGGCCGAGAGTGCAGATAACGAGCCCATGATGACGTTAAGCAAAATACACCGCTATAAAGGAGATACCACTGCTCATTATGAAACCCTATGGGTAAAAAATAAACTGGCTTTCGAAAATGAGACCTTCGATCGAATGCTGCCCGAACTGGAAAGATGGTACAATGTTTCTATAGTGCTTAAAAACGAAACCCTGAAAGGACTGCATTTTACCGGTGTTTTTGAAAATAAATCACTGGCCGATGTAATGGATGCGCTTAGCCTGGCGCGCGGTTTTCATTATGAGATCAAAGGCGCAGAAGTGACCATTTGGTAAAGTACGAGTACTCTATATAAGTTGATAACGATTGTGTAACCAAAACGATTTGCATGAAAATAACCTGACATCTCTAAAAACAAAAACGGAGAATGTTGGCGCATCCCCCGTTTGAAGTTAAATTCTGACAACCTTCTTGCTTAAGGAAATTCTCATCCTTTAACTATTCAAAACTAAGTTATGAAAAAAAATGGATGTAGGGTATTGTCATGCCCTGCCCCAATCATCAAATGCTTGCTGCTGATGAAATTGACTGTTCTGCTTATTTGCTTTTTTTCGCTTCAGTCTATAGCGCACGATACGTTTGGCCAGGAAAAAGTTACCCTTAAACTGGCAAATGCATCATTGCGAACTGCCTTTAAAATAATAGAGCGGCAAACGTATTTCAGGTTTGTTTATAACGAAGAAATATTACCAACGGAACAAAAGATCAATATCAATGTACAAAGCGAACCGGTTGGTAATGTACTGAAACAACTGCTGAATAAAACGGCGCTCACTTTTAAAATAGTAGGCAGCGATCTCATTGTTATTTCAACCGAACAAAAGGAGGCTGCGGAAATACGCATCCCGCTTGCATTTGAAGTAACAGGCCGGGTTACCGATACTCGCAATAATACATTGCCGAATGTAACCGTACAGGAAAAAGGTACCAGTAATGGCACTTCAACCAAAGAGCATGGCACCTTTTCAATAAACGTAACCAGCGAAAATGCCATACTGGTATTTAGCTCAGTAGGTTTTCTCGATCAGGAAGTAGCTGTTAAGGGCCGGCATACGGTTGATGTGGTATTACAGGAAAATGCAGCCGATTTGAATCAGGTGATAGTAGTAGGTTATGGTACCCAAAAGAAAGCCGATGTAACCGGTTCGGTAGTATCGGTGCCCAAAGCACGGTTAAGTGAACTGCCTGTTACCAATGTGTACCAGGCCATGCAGGGCGCGGTAGCCGGTCTCAATATTACCCAGGCTTCATCTGTGCCTGGCAGCGGAGCAACAGTTACCGTTCGTGGCCTTAATTCTATCAATGCAAACAGAACTCCGTTTATTGTGGTAGACGGTATTCCGTTCAGTACTACCGGCGGTAGTATCAACGATATAAACTCCAACGACATTGCTTCTATTGAAATATTGAAAGATGCTTCTGCCGTGGCCATCTATGGTACCCGCGGCGCTAATGGGGTTATTCTCATTACAACAAAAAGAGGAGCTTCGGGCAAAGCTGTGATCCGTTATAATGGCTATGCCGGTTTGGAAAACCTGGCGCATGTATTGGAGCCTAGCAGTCCGGAAGCGTATGTACAAAAATATGCCGACTTCTGGAAACAGACGAACACCTCTGCACAAACGCAGGTGTTGCCCAATGCTTATGAAAGAGACAATTACACTGCCGGCAAAACGGTTGACTGGATAAAAGAAGTTACACAGCAAGGCCTCATTCAGGACCATAATGTTAGCGTATCTGGTGGTACAAAAGATGTGAAATACTATTTGTCTGGCGAATATCTGAACCAGAAAGGAGTGGTAAAGGGATATCAATATCGCCGTTTAAGCATTCGTTCAAACCTCGATGTAAATCTTACTGATTTCCTTACCGTTGGTACCTCGCTGTTTTATGCCAATAACAATTATGACGGCGGCAGGGCGAACTTTTACCTGGCTGCTGCAATGAGCCCGTATGGCACCTTATACAATGCCCTTGGCAATTATGAGGTGTACCCAATGTATGCCGAGCAGTTATATAAGAATCCGCTGGCAAGTTTGTACGACGACCGTATAGCGCGTGGTAACAACCTGAATGGTACTTTTTATCTTGAATTAAAACCGGCCATTATACCGGGGTTGAAATACCGGGTCAATGCAGCCTGGTCGTATCTGCCACGCGATAGCGCCAATTACGTGGGCCGCAGGTTCGATGACAAGCTGGGAACAGCCACAGTGGCAAGCTCCAGTTACAAGAACTGGATCTTTGAAAATATTCTTACCTGGTCAAAAGACTGGGATAAACATCATTTAGACCTCACTGGTTTGTACAGTGCGCAACGGAACGACTTTTTTGGAAGCAGTACCATTGGCGTTGGCTTTATAAACGATGAAATGTCCTATAGGAATTTAAATGCTGCCGCTACATTAACGCCGGGCTATGTGGGTTATTTCAATGGCGCCAACGTATACGGTTCTTATCAGAACAGAAGCTCGCTCATCTCACAAATGGGCCGCTTGAATTATAATTACGATAGTCGCTATCTTTTCACCGTTACGGCCCGCCGTGATGGCTATTCGGCTTTTGGCTCCAATACCGATAAATATGGTTTGTTCCCATCGTTTGCATTGGGCTGGAACATCAGCAATGAGGAGTTCATGAGCAAATATTCTTTTATCAATAATCTGAAGCTGCGGTTGTCGTATGGTAAATCGGGCAACCAGGCCATCGATCCCAATGGTACTTCTTATATCGATGCATCTATTCGTACCCCTTATAATGGGGTGAGCACCGTTGGAGTGGTTAGCACCAATACCATGGGTAACAATGATCTTACCTGGGAAACCACAACAGGGTTCAATGCAGGTATCGATTTTTCTGTGCTCAATAGCCGAATAAATGGTACCATAGAATTCTATAGTACCCGAACAAACGACATTCTGTTAAAGCGTAACCTGCCGGGCGCCAATGGTTTTGCAAACGTGTGGGATAACTTAGGTAAAGTATCAAATAAAGGCGTGGAAATATCGCTGAATACAGTGAACGTAAAAGCCGGTGATTTTAAATGGGAAACCATGTTGAACTTTACCCGCAACAGGAACAAGATCATCGATCTGTATGGCGATAAAAAAGACGATGTGGGTAACCGCTGGTTTATTGGTCAGCCTGTAGCGGTAATATACGATTACGTATTACAGGGCGTTTGGCAAACCGGTGAAGACGCCAGCAGTCAGGACCCCGGCGTTAAACCCGGCGATCTGAAGTTTGCCGATATGGACGGTAGCAAAACGGTTACCGCCGATGACAAGCGTGTAATAGGTTCTCCGCTGCCAAAATGGATTGGTGGTCTTACAAATACTTTTCATTACAAAAACTGGCACCTGAATATTTTTATTCAAACCTTCCGGGGCGCTATTAAGAATAATATTAATCTCACTTTTGCCGATGAGGCCGGCCGTATGAACACACCAAAAGAAATTGGTTACTGGACAGAAGAGAACAAAAGCAATAGCCGTCCTTCATTGCGATATAACAGCCTCACCCGTGCTTATGGATACGCTTCTGATAATAGCTACACCCGCATTAAGGATGCTACGCTGAGCTACACAACGCCACAACGGTTATTAACCAAAACAGGGCTGGGCAGTTTGACCTTCTATTTAAGTGGTCGTAACCTGTATACATTCACCAACTGGATAGGCTGGGACCCCGAGAACGACTTCACGTTCCGTGGAAGCGGCGGCTGGGAGAATAACTATCCGCTCGTAAGATCGTTCATCTTTGGTGTTAATGTAGGGCTTCGTTAATTGATCAACTTAAACATTATTAGTAATGAAAAAGTATATAATAATCATATTGTGTGTGTACCCGGTTTTGCAGGGCTTGTATTCATGCAACAAATCTTTCCTCGACGAAAAATTATATTCCAACTATGCGCCTGATAAAATGACCGACTCGTTGGGGGTTGATGCTGCCGCTATTGGATTGTATTACCAAATGGGATTGTTCTTTTCAAAAAGCGACCGGCAGGGCTGGCCAAGCGTATGGAATGCCGGTACCGATATTGCCTGGGTGCCGCCAACGCAAAAAGAAGGCATAGAGGTGCCTTACTACGATTATACGCAACTGATATCAACAGATGCTGCGGCTACTTTTACCTGGAACTGGGCTTATCAAATGATCAATAATGCCAATAACATTATTGCTACGGTAGAAAGCGCTACCAGCCCTATAGTAACAGCCGGCGGCAAAACCGCCTTTAACGCAGAAGCCCGTTTTTTCAGGGCCTATGCGTATAATATGCTGGCCGCTTTGTTTGGTAAAGCGCCCATAGTTACCGAACCGCTTACAAAACCAAAGACCGATTTTGTAAGGGCTTCATTAGATGAAGTAAATGCATTGATTGAAAACGATCTGAAGTTTGCCATTACCAATTTACCTACTATCGATAATGTGAAGTCGAACTCAAAAGGCAAATTGTATGGCCGCGCCAACAAGGCCATGGCGCAACAGTTACTGGCCGAAGCCTATTTGCGAATGGGCAAGAACGACCTGGCCGAAGCGCAGGCCCAGGCAGTGATCAGCAGTGGCAAGTTCAGCCTGGTTACTTCACGATATGGGGTTAGGACCAGTATGCCCGGGGATGCTTTCTCCGATATGTTTGTGTTTGGTAATATGCGGTACGGGCAGGGCAACAAAGAAGCCATTTGGGTATTGGAACAGGAAAATGTTAGTACCGTAGCTGGTGGCTATAGTGGCGCGCCTCAGCAACGCCGTAACTGGGGTGCGGCTTATTATCAAATTAACGATATGACCATTTGCGATTCACTGGGTGGCCGTGGTATTGGAAGAATGCGGTTAACCGACTGGGTGGTATATGGCCTGTATGACGCCAACGATATGCGTAACTCGGAAAATAATATTCGCCACCGGTTTTATTACAATACGGTTGGTAAGCCTAATTACGGCCAGCAGGTGCCGTATGCCGGCGGGGATACGGTTTTCAAAATAGCGCCGCATACTACCAAATGGTACCAGTACGACCCTAATGATGCATTTGGATTTGCCATGGTAAAAGATTGGATCATTATGCGCCTGGGTGAAACCTATTTGTTGCTGGCCGAAGCGCAGTTTAAACAGGGAAAAATAAACGAGGCCGCTATTACCCTCAACACACTTAGGGCCAGGTCCAATGCTACGCCTATAACAGGCGCCCAGGTAACGCTTGATTTTATACTCGATGAAAGAGCGCGCGAACTGCTGGCAGAAGAGAACCGCCGTATGACGCTGATGCGCACCAAAACACTGGTTACAAGGACCCTGAAGTATAATACCCAAACCATAAACCCCGTGGTAGGTTTAACCAGCAAACATTTGCTGTTGCCTGTTCCGCAGGCGGAGATAGATTTGAATAAGGATGCTAAGCTTGAACAGAATGATCTTTACTAGTTTGGGCGAAGGCCGAAGCAGGAGGTAGGAAGTAAGAAGTAAGAAGTAGGAAGTAAGAAAAACAATATACGAAGTATCAGGTTTGAGGCTACAGTTAATTAGAGAACTGAAATATCAGTATTTTCTTACATCTTACTTCCTACTTCAAATTAATGCCATTATAGCTTATTTTTTCTTAAATGAGATTACAATTTATAAGTAAAAGTTTACTATATATTTCTTTACTTCGACGCAAATTATTGCTATCCATGAGATCATCAGTATTTGTTCCTGCTTTACTGCTAAGTGTAATCACCACCAGCATTTCCTGTGAGGCCCAAAAGAAAACGGCTTTCAAAGCCAATAACCAGCTTTTACAAACCATTCAAACGGATTTTGAGGACGGCGCTAAACAATACAAAGTATTGAAGGCAACGCTGCCGCCCGACAGGTTCCCAAAAACTTATTTTCCGCAAACCGGTAAATCCGAAACCAGCGGCTCAGGCTGGTGGTGCAGTGGGTTTTATCCCGGCACACTGTTATACCTGTACGAACAAACGGGCGATACGGTATTGCTTAACGAAGCCGAACGTATACTGGGCGTATTACAAAAAGAACAATACAATAAAAGCACCCACGACCTTGGTTTTATGATGTTCTGCAGCTTTGGCAATGCCAACCGGATAAAGCCAAAGCCGGAGTATAAAGAGATCTTACTTAATAGCGCGAAATCGCTCAGCACCCGGTTTAACGAGCGTGTAGGTTGTATTAAATCGTGGGATTCAAAAGAAGCATCTGATTTTCTGGTGATCATAGATAATATGATGAACCTGGAGTTGTTGTTTGAAAGCACAAAGGCCAGTGGCGATTCTTCGTTCTGGAAGATTGCCGTTACCCATGCCAATACTACCATGAAAAATCATTTCCGGGCCGATTATAGTTCATACCATGTCTTGAACTATGATGTAACCACCGGCGGTGTAAAGGAAAAGAAAACGGCACAGGGATTTGCCGATGCAAGCGCCTGGGCGCGCGGCCAGGCATGGGGTTTATATGGTTATACCGTTTGTTATCGCTATACCAAAGACGTGCGTTACCTGCAACAGGCGCAGCATATAGCTGAGTTTATTTTAAAGAACCCTAATTTGCCTGCTAATAAAATTCCTTATTGGGATTTTAATGCACCCGATATTCCAAATGCTTTACGCGATGCTTCTGCCGCTTCAATAATGGCTGCAGCCTTTATAGAACTAAGCCAGTACACAAAGGGCAAAGATGCCCGTACATATATGCAGGCAGCAGAAACCATGATCAGTAATTTATCTACACCCGAATACAAAGCAGCCGCCGGCACTAACGGTGGTTTTATTTTACAACATGGGGTAGGACATAAACCTGCCGGTACCGAAATTGATGTGCCGCTTACATATGGCGATTATTATTTTATTGAAGCTTGTAAGCGATATAAGGAATTAAGTAAATAGTTGACGGGTTGACGGGTTGACGGGTTGACGAGTGAACTAAAAGTGCGAGCCTCGCGGGTTGGCTTTTATTGCCGATTGACGATTGCCGATTGCCGGTAACAGCGCGAGCCTTGGAATTGAGCGACCCTTTCACGTTTGCCGTTTCACGATTCACCACTAACATATGAAATCACTATACTTAACCATTATCACAACACTTGCCTGCATTATAGTGTATGCGCAAGCTCCATTGATCACCAATGTCAATGCCCGCAAAACAACCAGCCTGAATGGCAAATGGCAGTATATAATTGATCCGTATGGAACGGGTTTCTATGATTACCGTTTCATGGAACGAAAAGAGAATGATCGCGAAGCTTACTGGAACAGCGATGAACCAACCAGTAAAACCGATCGCAAGGAACACAAGTTCACCGATGAATACACATTACAGGTGCCTGGCGACTGGAATTCACAGGCTGAAAAATTCCTGTATTACGAAGGCATAGTATGGTATAAGAAGTCGTTCGATTTTACAAAGACAAACCCAGCCGGTAAAGTATACCTGTATTTTGGCGCCGCTAATTACGAGACCGATGTATACCTCAATGGCAAAAAGCTGGGTAAACATAAAGGCGGCTTCACGCCATTTAATTTTGAAGTGCCCGATTCGGTATTAAAGGCAACCGGCAATTACCTGGTTGTAAAAGTTGACAATACCCGCCATAAAGATGAAGTGCCTACGGTAAATACCGATTGGTGGAATTATGGCGGCATCACGCGTGATGTTTATTTAGTAGAAACACCACCCGCCTTTATTCAGGACTTCACCCTGCATATACAAAAAGGGGCTTTAAAAAGCACAAAAAATATTCCGGTAGAAGGGTGGGTGAACTGCACCAACTGGCAAAGCACCCACGAAGTGACCATTGAAATCCCTGAGTTGAAAATTAAAAAGACATTTCCTGTAACCGGTGAGCGGGTAGCTGTTCGGTTTAATTTGCCAACCGCGCAGTTGTGGTCGCCGCAAACGCCCAAATTGTATAATGTAGTGGTAAGTACCGGTGCCGACCGTGTTGAAGATAAGATCGGTTTCAGAACTATAGAAGTGGCAGGTAAACAGGTGTTGCTGAACGGCAAGCCATTGTTCATGCGCGGCATTTGTATACATGAAGAAATTTCGCAACAGGTACGCAGGGCTTATAGCAAACAGGATGCTTTACAGCTATTGGGCCAGGCAAAAGAACTTGGTTGCAATATGGTAAGGCTGGCGCATTACCCGCATAATGAGAATATGGCCCGTACGGCAGATTCATTGGGTATCTTGGTATGGTCGGAGATCCCGGTTTACTGGACGATCGATTTTACCAGTACGGAAGTGTTTAACAAAGCGCGTACCCAGCTCACCGAAATGATCACCCGCGACAATAACAGGGCCAGTATCATTATTTGGTCGGTAGGTAATGAAACCCCGGTTAATCCGGTACGTACAAAGTTTATGAGCAATCTTATTAGTGCGGCCCGGTCGCTCGATTCAAGCCGTTTAGTATCGGCTGCCCTGGAAGTGAATTATCAGCCTGGGGTAAATAAGATCGATGATCCGCTGGGTGAGTATGTTGATATTGTTGCTTTCAATGAATACCTGGGCTGGTATGCCGGTTTGCCCGACAAATGCCGTACGGCCAATTGGGAGTTTGCGTATAATAAACCATTTTTTATTAGCGAAACCGGCGCTGAGACCCTGGGCGGTTTTCATGGCGATTCGCTTACCCGTTGGAGCGAGGAATACCAGGAATGGTATTACCGCGAGCAGGTGACCATGTTCAAACGTATGCCCGATAATTTTGCGGGCCTTTCACCATGGATACTTTGCGATTTCCGTTCGCCCCGTCGTAATAATCAAACCTTTCAGGAAGGCTGGAACAATAAAGGGCTTATAGATCAACAGGGACAAAAGAAGAAAGCGTTCTATGTGCTGAAGGCTTACTATGATGAAAAGGGCCTTAATCCATAATGAAAATAAATATCTCAGGCCAACCATTGCTTAAACATTAAGCTTCTTCAAATTGGCATACTTCTTTCTTATGTATGTACAATTGTTCTCTTCCTGATTTAGCTGAAGTTTATACCTTATTCTTTTGCTTATTGCCAATTGATCATTGGTCCATGTCCGTTGATTGTCTCTTCGTTTAGCACTTGTTTTAGCCTGTATATGCGCACATTTACTATGGCTGCCTTTAATCAGGCTGCCTGCACAATCATGAACTATAAACTTGAAACTATAAACTAAGAACTATTTACCCATGCAAGTCACGCCTTCACGCTAATAGCATCTGGCAACGTATGGTGCAAGGCTAATGGTTTCGGGAAAGGCAAACGGGATACAAACCGTTGGATCTGGCAACTCTCCTCCAGTTATGTCCTGTTTAGGGCGGTTCCTCCTCCGGGGAGCTGCCTTTTTTTATTATAGCTATTTCAGATTATCAGGATTGGGAATAAAATTCATGAATGAATGGAATTGCGAGTCATAACGACGCTTATCGAGCTTGTAGTAGAAGGCGCCTTTTTTAGAACCCTCTTTTTCTTTTTCTTTTTGCTTTACAAGCAGTTTGGTAGAAAGTATTTTGCGGGTAAAATTACGTTTATCCAACACAGTATCGTACACGCCGGTGTACAGGTTGTATAACTGGGGAAGGGTAAATTTATCGGGTAGCAGCTCAAATAAAATAGGGTGGAAGGCTGCTTTATAGCGAAGCTTTTCCTGGGCCATTTTTACCATACGGGTATGGTCGAAGATCAGCTTGGGCATTTTCTTTAGGGAGAACCATTCGGCATGGAAGTCGTCGCTCAATTGCTTCTCATATTTATGAATATCGATGAGGGCAAAATAAGCAACTGAGATAGTACGCTCTTCGGGATCGCGGCTGGGCTCACCAAAAGAATATAGTTGTTCAATGTAAACGTTCTTAAGACCGGTAAGTTGTTTAAGAATGCGTGCGCCCGCCTGTTCAAAATCTTCATCGGGCTGTACAAAACCACCCATAAGGCTCCATTTGCCTTTTTCGGGTTCAAATCCTCTTTGTATGAGCAGTAGTTTTATTTCATGTCCGTCAAAACCAAAAATGATACAGTCTACCGCAACAAGCATGCGTTTTTGCTTGGAATAATGTTTCATATGAAAGTTAAATCGTCCATTTTACTATTAAAATCTGGCTAATGATAATAGTGGAAAACGGATAGAATTTTGGGTTAAAGTAATAAGAAAAACTGAACAATAGTAAAACCTTGTGATGAAGATACCTATTTTTTTTTAATAGGGACGCTGCCGTGTCATATGCGACCCCGGTTTTTACCAGCCTAACGTTCGGCGCCGCCGAAAAAACTGCATAATACTAACGTTGGTCAATAATTTCCTAAATAAATATGCGGGTGCCCGAAAAGCTTTCCCTGAAATCCTTGGGTGTGCAGTTTTTCTTCTTTTTAAAAATGCGGTTGAAGTTGGAAATATTGTTAAACCCGCAGTGGTAGGCAATTTCGGCAACCGACTGGGTTGTGTCTATTAACATACGCGAAGCGTGGCCCAGTCGTATTTCGGTAAGGCTGTCGATAAATGTATTACCGGTACGCTGTTTAAAAAAGCGGCTAAAAGCGGCGTCCGACATATTAGCAAGCCGGGCCACTTCGTTGAGGGTTATGGGTTTGTCGAAATTGTGGTTCATGTATTCCAGCGTTTTTTCAATACGCCGGCTGTTATAAGTGTACTGTTCGGTATTGTTAAATGAGGCATCTGACAGGATGCGCATATTGCGGGAGATCGATAAGTCATGTAATATTGACATTAATTCAAGCACGGAATCAAAACCCTGCTTTTGGTTCAACTCAATAATGCGGGGAGCCAGTAAGTGCGTGGTCTCTTTTGAAAATAAAATGCCCCGTAGCGATTTTTCAAGCATGGTTCGTATAAAACTAAGCTGGTTGCGCCGTAGCAGCCTGTCATCAAAGAGGTCTTTATGAAATTGAACCGTGATCTCCCTGATCTCTTTATTCTTACAATTATGGGTAAACCAGGCATGCTGCAGGTTGCTGCCAACCAGTACCAGTTCCATTTCATCAATGTCTTCAATATGATCGCCTATTACCCGCCGGGCGTTTTTGGCGTTTTGAATAAAGTTGAGCTCAAATTCTTCGTGATAATGGAGCGGAAAATCGAACTGCGATTTCGTACGGGAGAATAATGTAAAGCAGTCACTTTGGGTTAGGGGCGTTATCTCACGCAATAATGTGCTTTTCATATGCAGGCAATTGTATCGTTAGTGTGATCAAAATTATATAATTATTGGTAGAATTAATACCATAGCAATATTAAATGTCAGTAATGGCTCAATCCGCTGTCAGCAACGATTTAGCGGCTATCCATTAAAGATTAGCGATATATAATGCAGGAAATAATATAAAAATAGGTCAATATAGTATTATATTATAAGCATAGATCAAGCATAATTTTGGAGTAAATTGTATTGCTGTATGAGAAAAAAAGTACTCTGCCGGGTGCTCCTACTTTTCGTGTGGGTACTGGCACAAACCTCTTCTGTCTATGCCCAAACCAAAACGGTCTCGGGCATTATCTCAGACCAAAACGGAGTTCCACTCGAAAAAGCTACCATCAAGGCAAAAGGTGTAAAAGCCCAGGCCGTTTCTGATGCCAATGGCCGGTTCAGGCTGGCTGTTCCCGAACAGGCCAATGCTATCGAAGTATCGTACGTAGGCATGAAACCGGTTACTGTTTCCATCGACGGAAAAGAAACTGTACTGGTTACCCTGAACGTTGCCGATAGCAAATTGAACGAAGTGGTAGTGATCGGTTATGGAACTGTTCGGCGAAGTGATGTATCGTCGGCCGTTTCTTCTGTAAAAGCAAAAGACCTTAAAGACCTTCCGGTGGCAGGTATCGATCAGGCCATTCAGGGAAAAGTGGCCGGGGTAACGGTTACCAATAATAGCGGTCAGCCTGGTGGCGGCGTATCGGTAAAAGTACGCGGTGTTACTACCATCAACAGTAACGATCCGCTGATCGTTGTAGATGGCGTGCCCTTTTTCAATAACACAAGGTCAACAACCGGCTATGCGGGGCTGGGTGGCTCCGATGGCCAAACGGGTAACAGCGTTATGGCCTCTATAAACCCCGGTGATATTGAATCTATCGATGTATTGAAAGACGCTTCGGCCCAGGCCATTTATGGTTCGCAGGCTGCCAATGGGGTTATTCTCATTACTACCAAAAAAGGAAAAAATGGTGAAGGGAAGGTGAACTATGAAATGTATTACGGGCAACAACAGGTGCAAAAGAAACTCGATGTAATGAACCTGCGCGAATTTGCCCAATACCAGAACGAAGTACTTCCCGTACTGGGTCAACTGCCTTCCGAAGAGTTTAAAGATCCATCCATCCTGGGCGTAGGTACCAATTGGCAGGAAGCCATCTTCAGGCACGGACAAATTCAAAACCATCAACTGAGCTTTTCGGGCGGAAAAGATAAAACGTCCTACTATCTTTCAATGAACTATTTTAACCAGGAAGGTATTCTTATTGGTTCCGATTTTAAACGGTATACCTTACGCTTTAGCCTCGACCATCAGTTGAAGAACTGGTTAAAGATCGGTTTTAGTACCAATGCCACGCGCAATATTCAGAACGTAACATTGTCCGATGCCGCTTATAGCACCATCTGGTGGAGTGCTGTTCAAAGTCCCCTGATACCGGTTAAAAATATTGATGGTACCTGGGGCGGCGGTACTAATATTGGCGGTGTTATGTATTCACAGGATAACCCCGTGGCTAAAAGTCATTACCGTGGCAACAAAGGCACCCACTGGCAGGTGTTTGGTAATACCTATGCCGATGTACAACTAAGAAAAGACCTTTCTTTCAAAACAGAGTTTGCCTATACGCTGGGGCTGAACAATAATATAGCTTATCAAAACTCCGGCGCCATTGGCCCTACCATGTTGCAAAGCCAGTTGTTCGATGCCAAATCAAATAGCTATTATTATGCGCTAAGAACATACCTGAACTATAATAAATGGTTTAATAAACATGCTATTTCTGCAACCGCCGGACACGAAGCACAATACTCTTATTACGAAAGCATCAATGGTAAAAAAGTAAACCTGGCCAATAACATACTCGATCTTAATGCCGGTGAAAGCAATAAGCAAACCTGGGAGCTGGGTGGTGGAAAAAATAACTGGGCCATGGAATCGTGGTTTGCCCGCGGTAGTTATACTTATGATGACCGCTTTTCACTTTCACTAAGCTTCAGGGCCGATGCATCTTCTAATTTCGGTACCAACAACAGGTGGGGTTATTTCCCCGGCGCCTCATTGGGCTACACGGTCACCAACGAACGTTTTATTGAGCCTGCAAAGAATGTGTTGAGTTACCTGAAACTGCGTGTTGGCTATGGTGCAGTGGGTAATCAGAACCTTCCTTCCGGTGCGCCAAATCCGCCATATACGTCGGTGATCGGTTTCTGGCCCGGCCCCGTTGGTTTTGGTACTTCAAATTACCTGAACGGTATTTCAAATACCGATCTAAGCTGGGAATCGGTGATCACTAAGAACGCAGGTTTTGATGCCTCGTTCCTGAAAGGCCGTATCGATCTGAATGTAGATGTGTACAAGAAAACAACCTCCGATATGTTGCTGTTCCTTACCGGCCCCAGCCTTATAGGCGTGGGTGATGCCTGGGACGATCTTAAAGCGCCTATTGGCAATGTTGGTAGAATGAGCAATACTGGTATAGATATCAGCCTTACCACCACCAATATAAAGAACAAGGATTTTACCTGGAAAACCACGGCCATCTTCACCCATTATAAAAACAAATTGGAGAAAATGGCTGCGTCAACCGCAGGCTTAACGGGTAAAGTATTATACAATGAAAGAACTATTACCTATACCAAACCCGGTTATGCAGTAGGTTCTTTTTACGGGCTGGTTACAGATGGCCTTTTTCGCACCCAGGCCGATCTTGATAACAGCATGAAACAGTTTGCAAAAGATACGGGCCTAAAGGGAACGTATTTTGGCGATGTTCGCTTTAAAGACGTCAATGGCGATAAAAAAGTAGATGCTGAGGATATAACCTTTATTGGCAGCCCGCTTCCGAAATTTACTTACGGGTTAACCAATAACTTTCAGTATAAGGATTTTGATTGTAGCATATTCATTCAGGGTAGTCATGGCGCTAAAATATACAATTTCATGCGTTGGGGATTAGAGAGAATGATCACAGGAAGTGAGAACCAGTTACGGTCTGTTTTAGACAGGTATACAAAAACCAATCCCAATGGCAAACTGCCCCGGTTCACCAACGATAATGAGAGTAATACTTTTGAGAGCGACCGCTATGTTGAGAACGGTTCTTACCTGCGCATTCAGAACATAAGCTTTGGGTACAGGTTGCCTAAGAAAATATTGGATAAAGTAAAAGTGAATAATCTTCGTGTGTATGTATCTGTTCAAAACCTGAAAACATTTACCGATTACAGCGGGTACGATCCCGAGGTAGGGTCGTTTAACAACAGCATCAGCTTAATGAATGTAGATGCGGGTCACTATCCCAATCCACGTTCCTTCACTATTGGTGCAAACCTTGAATTTTAGAATTTCAGATCCAGATGTAATTAAACCTTGATACAATGAAACGAATTAATATATATGTTTTAGCAGGTGTATTGCTGGTAATTGCTTCCTGTGGAAAGAAATATACCGACAGGCCCGCGCTCGATGCCACCACACTCGATAACTATTACAATACGGCCGAAGAAGTACGCGGCCTTACAAGTACCTTATACGGTTTGCCCTGGACGGGTTACGAAAACCGGGCTATGGATTGTATTGGCGATGTGCTGGCTGGTAATGAATATAGCGGCGATAAAGTAGATAACCCTTTTGTAAATTTTTCCTTTGCCGCAACATCTGAACGGGTGGCCGCCGCATGGAAAGTATTTTATAAAATTGGCGGCTGGACGAGCGAGTATATGAAGACGCTGGAGTTGAAGAAATCGATGGGTGGAAAGGCTTCATTTATCGATCCGGCTATTGCCGAATGTCATTTCTTTAGAGGAACGGTTTACTTTTATATTGGCCGCATTTGGGGCGATGCGCCTATTATTACCGACCCCGGTAAAACGGCTTTATCCGGTAACTTTAATATTCCCCGGTATTTTCAAAAAGATGTATTGCGTTTTGCGTTGGAAGAACTGCAACAGGCAGAAGCTGGTTTGCCGGAAACAGATCCACAACCCGGCCGGTTAACGAAGCTTGTGGCCAAAGGCATGATGGCAAAGTTGTATCTGTATTTAAAGGATTATGAGAATGCCAAAAAGCTGGCAGGGGAAATTATCAACTCCAATGTATATGACCTGGTTACTGACTATGCCGGTATGTTCAATTCGAGCAGTTTCAACAATAATAAAGAATCTCTTTTTGCCATACAACATCAGCTTACCAGCAATCCATGGGGCTCGGGCAATCAGAAGAACCCCGATAGAGGTCCCTCTAATTTAGCAACCAAAGAGGCGGACATGTGGCAATTGTATTTGCCGTCAATGGATATTTTAAACGCGTATGAGTTTGGCGACCTTCGCCGCAAAGGTTCAGTAATGGAACATGGATGGAGTAAGCTTGAATGGAAACCAAAGAATTCAAATACTGCTTATAATGCATTTATGGCAAATGGTTATATCTATGATACTGCGCAAAAAGATGGCGAAGGCGGTATCAAGAACGGGGTACGTGCAAATATTGCCAAGTATGTTGTGGGCCCCGGTAAGGAATTTGGCGGAGAACAGGTTATAGGAATGAATACCGGCATCAATACTATGATGTTACGTTTTGCTGATATTTTGCTTATATACGCCGAAGCGGTTATTGGTTCGGGTAATTCAACTGCCGATGCGGCCGCCGTGCAGGCTTTCAACAGGGTACGTACCCGGGCCGGTTTAAGTACTAAAACCACAATAACAAAAGATGATATCTTAAAAGAACGGCGTGTTGAATTTGCTTTTGAAGGCGATTACTGGTTCGATATACAAAGGCAGGGCGCTGCCAAAGCCAAACAAATAATTGAGGCGCAGGACAGGGGCGAATGGGGGGGGCCGCGCCATGTAACTTTTGATGAAAAGTTTATGTACCTGCCTGTTCCTGCTGCTGAAATAGTGCAGGACCCTGAACTGGCCAAACAACCGGTTAGCTATTATTAATGAATTCAAAACACGATTGTTACTATGAAAAAATTATTCTGCTTTAGATCATTGATAATTGTTATAGTTGCCGCCCTGGTATTGTACGTACAGGCGTGCAAAAAAGATAAGGACGGCAGCCCCGACGTAGAGGCCGGTAACCCCGTTGCTGAAAGTTTAACCCCTTCAACTGCTTCTGGCGGAACGCTGCTTACACTAACGGGTACGGGACTGGGCGATATGCGCAAGATCGTATTTGATAAAGACAGCGTACCTGCGCCGTTCCAATCAACACTTAATACAGAGAATGCCATTATTTTCAGGGTGCCCGATACCGTTTCGGGCGGTCTGCAAAACATTGTACTCACCAATAGCGCCGGTAAACAATTATTAGTGCCATTCACGGGGTTGGCCTTTCCAAGTGTTACTTCGGTATCGAACTATAATTTTGTTGCCGGAACGGAACTTACGCTTAGGGGTAATAACCTCGAAACAGTTAGTAAAGTAGTATTGAACAACAGTACTGATGAGGCAACGGTTATATCAAAATCTAAAAAGCAACTGGTTATAAAAATGCCGGCAACAACCACGGCACGCACAGCATTGAACATTACCAATTTTACAGGGACCACTACCACAACACAGGAGTTTGTGAATCTTGATCTGGCGTTTAAGATCTTTACCGATGATTATGCTGCAGGTTTTGAGAACGATTCCTGGGGTGATGCTGCATTTATTTCAACAGCCGAATTTAAAACGGGTACAAGGTCACTGGGTAAAAAATATGCAAAAGCCAACTGGCATCTTATTGGAATTGCGAATTGGTGGCCGGGGGTTGACCAGGATCCTGCATATAAATACCTTACCGTTTGGGTAAAAGGGGCTTCAAAAGATTATTCCTTGTATATCACCACCGATAAAACAACCACTGGTGGTTGGGACGATTTTCCCGAGCCAAACAAGATCAATGTGCCCGCCAATGTGTGGACGTATTTCAAAATACCACTGTCAACACTTAAGCTTTGGGCTGAAGGCACGCCTTTTAAACAAATCGGATTTCGCATTAAAGGGCCCGATGCGCAGGATGAAACATTTTATATAGACGATCTGCTGTTGGTTAAATAATAACAATGAGATATCTTCTGCTGCTTGCCGCAATATTGGGAGCTAATACGGAACCCACCGACAAAAGCGCCACTGCGCAAACTGCCGCATTGTATAAGAACCTGAAAAAGCTGGCGACCAAAGGATATATGTTCGGTCACCAGGACGATCTGGCGTATGGCGTAAACTGGCGTTATGAAGCTGGCCGCAGTGATGTGAAAGAAGTAGCCGGCGATTACCCGGCCGTGTATGGCTGGGAGTTAGGCGGACTGGAAGCTGCACAGGAAAAGAACATAGATGGCGTGCCGTTTAAAAAAATGCGTCAGTATATTAAGGAAGGGTATGAACGCGGTGGTGTAATTACCATCAGCTGGCATGCCCGCAGTCCGTACGGCGCTGAAAAAGGTGCCTGGGATACCACGCATGGCACGGTAGCGTCTATTTTACCGGGCGGTAATAATCATCAGTTATATAAAGGCTGGCTCAATGAGCTGGCGAAATTCTTTCTGTCGTTAAAAGGTAATAAGGGCGAAATGATACCTGTACTGTTCAGACCTTATCATGAATTAACAGGTAACTGGTTCTGGTGGTGCCGCAATGCCTGTACCACAGAGCAGTTTAAAGTGCTGTGGCGGTTTACGCAGTATTACCTGCGCGAGGAAAAGAAAGTGCATAACCTGCTCTACGTATATAATACCGCGGGTGATTTCAAAACAAAAGACGAATTTCTTGAAAGGTATCCCGGCGATGATGCGGTAGATGTGATCAGCTTTGACAGCTATCAATATGACGATGCCGCCAAAAGCGACTGGTTTGTAAAGAATACGAATAGGCAGTTACAGCTTATGGGTGAAATAGCTGCTGAGAAGAACAAGCTGATGGCCATTGGCGAAACAGGCTATGAGCAAATTCCCTTTGCCGGCTGGTGGACGGAAACCCTGGCCAAAGCTATAGGAGGGCATAAAATATCATATGTGCTGGTATGGCGTAATCATGGCTATAATGAATGGATGAAGAAAATGCATTATTACGCGCCGTATAAGGACCAGGTATCGGCGGCGGACTTTGTTAAGTTTTATCAACAGGAGAATACCTTATTTGAAAAAGATGTTGCTAAAGAAAGATTATATGAGTAATTGACGAGTTAACGAGTTGACTAGTGAGTTGATAAGTTAATAGAGGTGATAAAGTTGATAAAGGGAAGGTCGTTAATAAGTTGTTCAGTTATTCAGTTATTAAGTTGGTGGTTGGCTTTAAACTGAATAACTTAATAACTGAATAACTAACGAACAAATACGAACAGGAAACAAACAGAATGAAAATAACCCTACTAGACGCAAGCATTGTTTTTTTATACCTGGTTACCATGGTAGTAATAGGTTGGGTGTTACGCAAACGTGCCCGAAAAAATAAGGAAAGTTATTTGTTGGGCGGCAAATCGTTGCCCTGGTATATGCTGGGCCTCAGCGATGCCAGCGATATGTTCGACATCAGTGGTACCATGTGGATGGTAGCCTTGTGTTTTGTGTATGGAATGAAATCGATCTGGATTCCCTGGTTGTGGCCCGTGTTTAACCAGGTGTTTATGATGATGTTTATTTCAAAATGGGTGCGGCGGTCAAATGCCAGTACCGGCGCCGAATGGCTGGTGACCCGTTTTGGTTCAAGCGGCAAGGGCGTAAAAAGTTCGCACAATGTAGTAGTGGCTTTTGCATTGCTCAGCTGTTTTGGTTTTTTGGCATATGGTTTTGTAGGCCTGGGTAAGTTCATCGAGATCTTTGTGCCCTGGGAGGTGGTACAACCTCATATTCCGTTTGCCATAGCGCATGAATATGTGCCGCATTTGTACGGTATTATTTTCACGTTGTTTGCCATGTTCTATTCTATTTTAGGAGGCATGCATAGTATTGTATTGGGCGATGTGATCAAGTACGTTATTATGACCATCGCCTGTGTTTCCATTGCCATTATCGCCATGCTGCGGTTACACAATACTGGTACAACGCTGGCAGTGCCTGCGGGTTGGACGAATCCCTTTTTCAACTGGCAGCTGGACCTTAACTGGAGCAACCTGGTACCCGATGCCAATAAAAAGATAACTGCAGATGGTTTTGGCCTGTTTGGCTTTTTCTTTATGATGATGTTGTTCAAAGGCATATTTGCAAGCCTTGCCGGGCCGGCGCCAAATTATGATATGCAAAAAGTGTTATCAACCCGCTCGCCAAAAGAGGCCAGTAAAATGTCGGGCTTTGTATCTATCATATTATTACCGGTAAGGTATTCAATGATCATAGGGTTAACGGTGCTGGCATTGTTGTATTATAAACAATTGAACCTGGGGCCGGCAGGCGAAACTGATTTTGAAAAGATATTGCCGGCAGCCATCAACAATTTTTTACCGGTAGGTATTCTGGGCCTGGTGCTCACTGGTTTGCTGGGCGCGTTTATGGGCACATTTTCGGGTACGCTTAATGCGGCGCAGGCATATATCGTAAATGATATTTACCTTAAGTATGTTGACCCCAATGCAAGTACCAAAAAAGTGATCACTGCCAATTACCTGGTGGGTATTGTAGTGGTTGCAATAGGTGTTACACTGGGCTTCTTCGCCAAAGATGTGAACAGCGTTCTGCAATGGATTGTAGGCGCATTGTACGGTGGCTATATTGCCGCCAATATGTTAAAGTGGTATTGGTGGCGGTTTAATGCAAATGGTTTTTTCTGGGGTATGGCCAGTGGCATTGTAGCCGCGCTGGTATTTCCTTATCTTTTTGCGAACACGCTTCCCCTGTACAGTTGGCCCCTGTTGTTCCTGATATCGCTGGCGGGTTGTTTTATTGGCACCTTTATGGCGCCGCCCTCCGATGAAACCGTTTTAAAACAATTCTATAAAACGGTAAAACCATGGGGCTTTTGGAAACCCATTCAGGTAAAAGTGATGGCCGAAGACCCGGCGTTTGTTCCTAATAAAAATTTTAAAACAGATATGTTCAATGTAGCGCTGGGCATTATTGGCCAGTGCTGTCTTACCATTTTGCCAATGTATATAGTATTATGGCTGAAGTTACCATTACTGATCACCGTTGCTATTTTATTGGTGATCATAGTGGTGCTTAAAAGAACTTGGTGGGATAAACTCGATAACTAAAAAGACTTAAAAACTGAAAGTAATGGACAAGAACTTTTTGACGCGACTGGAAATGCTGAAAAAAGCACATGAGAAATTAATTAGTCGTACCAATGAAAGATCAGAAGAGAATAATGGCATTTTTTACCGGTACAAACATCCGGTGTTAACCAACAGGCATGCGCCCCTGTTATGGCGTTACGACCTTAATGCCGAAACCAATCCGTATTTAATGGAAAGAATAGGTATTAACTCAGTACTAAATGCCGGGGCTATTAAATTGAATGGAAAGTACTACCTGATAGCACGGGTAGAAGGTTCTGACCGCAAGTCGTTTTTTGCGGTTGCCGAAAGCGACAATGGTATCGATGGTTTCAGGTTTTGGGAGTACCCTGTGCTGATGCCTGAAACAGAAGAAGCAGATACCAATATTTACGACATGCGTGTGGTACAGCATGAAGACGGCTGGATCTATGGTTTATTCTGTACCGAACGTCGTGATCCCAATGCGCCGCCGGCCGATCAATCTTCGGCTGTGGCCCAATGTGGTATTGCGCGAACAAAAGACCTGAAACAATGGGAGCGGCTGCCCGATCTGAAAACACCTTCGCCGCAGCAAAGGAACGTAGTGCTGCATCCTGAGTTTGTTGACGGTCAATATGCTTTTTATACCCGGCCGCAGGATGGATTTATTGAAGCAGGCACCGGCGGTGGCATAGGATTTGGGTTGAGCAGTTCAATGGAGAATGCCGTAGTGCATAAAGAAGTGATCGTTGATAAAAGGGTATACCACACCATTTCTGAATTAAAGAACGGCCTGGGACCGCAACCTATTAAAACAAAATACGGCTGGCTGCACCTGGCGCATGGCGTGCGTAATACTGCTGCCGGTATGCGTTATACGTTGTATATGTTTATGACCGGTTTGAACGATCTGTCGAGCATAATTTATAAACCGGCAGGCTATTTTATAGCGCCTGAAGGTGAAGAGCGGGTAGGGGATGTGTCGAATGTTGTGTTTGGTAATGGCTGGGTGGCCGATGAAGATGGCCGCGTATTGATCTATTATGCTTCATCAGATACCAGGATGCATGTTGCAGAATCGAGCGTTGACCGGTTGACAGACTATGTAATGAACACGCCGGCCGATGGTTATACCTCTGCCGAATCGGTAAAGAGTTTGTATAAACTGATAGATAGTAATAAATTGGTGCTGCAACAGAACGTTTAATACATGAATCTTTCTGAGCTCAAACTGGAAATGCAGCAGGAACTGCGTGCCATACTCGATTATTGGATACAACACACCATAGACGAGCAACAAGGCGGCTTTTACGGCCGCCTCGATAATGGCAATACGCATTATGCAGATGCGCCTAAAGGCTGTGTATTAAATGCTCGTATTTTATGGACCTTCTCCGCGGCTGCTTCATTAACAAATGACTGGCGATATGCAAAAATGGCCAACCGCGCTTTTGCTTACATCCGCGATCACTTTGTTGATCCTGAATATGGTGGTGTTTACTGGAGCGTTACCGGCAAGGGAGAAATGCTTGATCCTAAAAAACAGATCTATGCACTGGCTTTTGTAATATACGCCTGTAGCGAGTATTATATGGCCATGCATAGCGAGCCGGCAAAACAACTGGCAATCGATCTTTACCATTTAATACAGGAAAAAAGTTTTGATGCCGTGCATGGTGGTTATTTTGAAGCCTATGCACGCAACTGGCAACCGGTAGATGACCTGCGATTGAGTGATAAAGATGCCAACGAAAAGAAAACGATGAATACGCACCTGCATGTGCTGGAAGCCTACACTTGTTTATACCGCATATGGCCTAATGAACAACTAAAGCAACATATAAATTTACTGCTTGCCAATTTTGCCGTGCATATTGTTGATGCTCATACAGGCCACCTGCATTTGTTCTTTAATGAGCAGTGGCAGGTGAGATCGAACACCATTTCGTATGGACATGATATTGAGGCCAGCTGGTTATTGCTAAAAGCCGTAGAAGTGATCGGTGATAAAGAGTTGATAGAAGAAATGAAAACACTGGCCATTGCAATAGCCGACGCGGTTATTATTGGTGTAGATACCGATGGAGGTTTGTGGTACGAGTATGAAGCTGCGCATAATAAATTGATAAAAGAAAAACATTGGTGGCCGCAGGCCGAAGCGCTGGTGGGTTTTTATAATGCCTGGCAGGTGAGCGGGCGGCATGAGTTTCTGCAATTAGCGATCAATAACTGGGCTTTTATAAAACAGTATATTCGGGATAATAAAAATGGTGAATGGTTTTGGGGCGTGCAGGAAGATCATACGGTGATGCCGGGGCAGGATAAAGTAGGGTTATGGAAATGCCCCTATCATAACGGCCGCGCCTGTATGGAGCTTATAAGAAGGATAGGTGATAGCGATGTTACAGCGACCTTATAGTGACCTTATAGCGATGTTATAGCGACCTTATAGCGATATAGCTCCTAGATAGCACCTTAGTAGCTCCTTTGATGCTCCCTGGCAGGTCCTCTGCTGGTTCATTGCAACTTTACAGCAACTACTTACAACAACTATTGCATAAATGTCCTATTACTTAGTGTCGTGAAATCCTGCTCTCTTCAGTAGTGTATGCAAAAATACGTGGGCTGGGGTGGCAATGAGGTTGCAATGAGGTTGAAGAGAGTATGCATTAAGGTGTGCCACGTTTCGAGGATGTAACCGTGCCACGGCTCCAAGCCGTGGCACGGTTTATAGTTATACCGCCATTGCCTTTACCAGCGCGGCCGGCGACAATTGCGTATAATCGGTTATGTATTGAATAATGTTATTGTATACAGCAAACTCTTCTTTCTCGTGCAGGGTGGTAGACGTAAGCACCACCGCAGGCATACCTGCGTTTTGCGCTGCTTCAACCCCTTTAGGCGCATCTTCAAACACCAGGCAATTGCCAGGTTCAACGCCTAAGGCTGCTGCACATTTCAAATAGGTTTCGGGGTGTGGTTTGCTAATGCTAACATCATCGGCGCTTACAATAGCTTTAAAGTAGTGCCGTATGTTGAGGTTATCGAGCACAAAATCAATATTGAACATAATGGCGGCAGAACCAATGGCCATTGGAATGTTCATAGCATGTGCTTTCTCCAGAAATTCGTGTAAACCTGGTATAAGTTTCAGGTGTGGTTTGAATTCCTGCTGGTACCGTTTTTCTTTTTCAACCGAAAGGTGGTCCATTTCTTTTTGGGTGAACCTGTCTTTCCCAAATATACGCACCAGCAACTCGGTGTTTTTGCCATACATATGGCTGCTTGTTTCTTCCCAGCTTATGTTAGCGCCCAGTTCATCGTTTAAGATATGATACCATGCTTTTAAATGAAATTGCATATCATCGATCATGGTGCCGTTCAGATCGAACAAAAAAGCCTTATCCATAAATATCCCCCGTGCATTTAAATAAAAAAAACACCGCAAAAGTAAGGCTTGCGCCTCGTTTTGCAGTGTAAAACAACAAAACACAATATATTATTAATGCCGTGGAAACCTAATTTATTAAAGAAACGCTTTGGTTATCAGATAGTAAAGCTCACCTGCATACGGCAACCATGGCCCGGGGCCGACTCAATTTTAACCCGTCCGTTAAACAATTCAGTCCGGCTTATAATGTTGGTGATGCCAATGCCGGTCCGTTTTTTATTTGTGTTGAACCCTTTGCCGTCGTCGGCAATGGTTATTTGTAACAGCCGGTCCTTTTGTAATATACTAATAAAAACTTGTGATGCAGCGGCATGTTTTATGGTGTTGTTCAGCTGCTCCTGTACTATTCTGAAAATAGTCATTTTTAGTTTATCATCCAGTTGCTGTTCGTTGGGCACATTGTATTGCAGATCAATAGAAAACTGCTGGGTAAGCAACACATTTTCAATAAGGTCGTTCAGCGAAAGTTCGAGGCCCACTTCCTTATGAAAGGTTTCTATCATCGATTTCGACAATCGTCTTATTTCTTCAATGGCGCTGCTAATGGTGTCGGCGCTTTTTTTGATCATGGCATCCTGCATTGAGGGCGAGTCTTTTGCGCAATTGAGGTACAGCCTGGCAGTTGTTAATACCTGGCTGATATTATCGTGCAGTTCGCGGCCCAGGGTTTCGCGTTCATTTTCCTGTGCATCAATAACTGCCTGCCCAATTTCCAGTTGGCGTTTTATTCTTTCTTCAACAAGCTCGTTCTGTAACTGTATTTTTTCGGTAATATCGTTTGCTATCAGGAGCCAGGCATTGCTGCCTTTATAATTTATGGGATGCGCCCATACTTCAACAAAGATGGCTTCGTTGTTCTTTTTAAAATGTTTTCGTAATGTGGGCGGTCGATTGCTATGGCTTGCTCTGGGCATTAAATGCTGCAGGTTATTCCTGTCTTCGGGTGACATAATTTCAAATGCCGTCATTTGCATAAACTCTTTGCGCGAATAGCCGTACAGTTGAACGGCTGCTTCATTAACTTCGGCAAACTGCAGACTTTCAGAATTGCAAACGCATATAGGCAGCGGACTTTTATAAAACAGGCTCTTATACAGGTATTCCGACTCCTTTACTTTTTCTTCCGCTTTTTTTCGTTCGGTAATATCTCTATAATTCCCTACCAGTGCATTGATGCCAGGTACATTTAACATATTAGAGGCGAGGCCCGATACCCAACGTTCATTACCCTGTTTGTCAAAAACTTTCAGGTCGATGGTGCACATTTCATCGGGATGTGTCATGAGGTTCACCAGCAAATCGCCTACAGCGGATAAATAATCGGGATGTACAAACGAACATACATGCCGCCCAATATAATCGGCTTCTTCATAGCCAAATACTTTTTGGGCAGAAGGCGAGCCATAAAAGATATTTCCTTCGGGACCAGCCATGACAATAAGATCGGAACTGTTCTCGATCAATGATCTGAACTTCAGTTCACTTTGCCGCAATGATTCCTCCGCATTCTTGTGTTCGGTAATATCCCGGGCCGAACAGGAGAGGGCAATTACATTGTTCCCTTCGTGAACGGGATTTACCGAAATGTCAAAGAAAACAGGTTTTGACTCAACGATGATCTGGTGTGTGAACCGGCTGGGTATGTTATTTAATGCAGACTGGTAAATGCTTGTCCATGGAAGTAGTTGTGTATCATCTAACAGCGCAATACAATCAATAACTTCCGTGCCTGGCAACACGTTGTTATTCGTATGCTGTTTTATAAGGTTGCGAAGATGGATATTACAGACTATGTACCGCAGGTTCCTGTCAATGATCCATGTGTATCCTTCAGTATTTTCTATAACGCCATTTAATATGGCAGCAAATGCAGTTTGTCGCTGGTGACCAGTAGTAGCCTGCATAGTAGCATTACTACGCGAAACAGATGAGGTTTGCATAAATAGTAGGTGTTAACATCAATAAATCTCCTCGCATTCATGAATGCGTCATGAATACCCTATTTGGTTTGGAAGGGATTCGTTGCTACTAGTCAGAGAGAATGAAATGATCTACTGGTTGGAAGTCACTGAGCCTTAGTGAACATGTGTGGTGAAACCACGTTCTGTAAATTTAAAGAATTATCTTAATCACTTTGCAATAACGGTTATAAATCTTAAGTATTGTTTGATTAGAAGCATGAAAATTTATTCGTAGTCCTATTCATCTTTCTCGTACAAACACTAATACATATTCATTAATTACGTTCATGGCAGTTGAATGGTTGTGTAAATTTAATAAAATTCTGCAAAAATGTTTTTGTGTACAATCGCCTACTTCCCAGTAATTTTGCGGCCATGGATACTTTTTTGGTGCAGCCTGTATCAAAGCGAGCAGCGAGGTTATCAATAGGTGCTTTCTTTTTTATTGCGGGATTATGTTTTGCCAGTTGGGCTTCCCGTATTCCCGACATAAAGTTGAAATTGGGATTAAGCGATGGTGGTCTGGGAGCGGTATTGTTTGCGCTTCCTGTTGGTTTAATGGTATCATTACCCTTCTCGGGCTGGCTGGTACATCATTTCGGAAGCCGCAAAATGGTGTTATTGTCGGCAGTGCTATATCCACTTATTTTATGCAACATTGGCCTGGTTCAGGCAACATGGCAACTGGTGCTTGTTTTGTTTGCTTTTGGCCTTACTGGTAATTTGTTCAATATAGCCGTGAATACCCAGGCGGTAAGTTTAGAAGTATTGTATGGCCGTTCTATTATGGCATCCTTTCATGGTATTTGGAGCCTGGCTGGTTTTACCGGCGCCTCTATAGGCACACTCATGATCAATTTTCATTTACCCCCCCTCATACATTTTTGTATAATTACCGGGACTGCTTATTTATTGATAGCATTACTTTATCGCAACTCCCTTCGTCAGGATATTAATGCCGATGACGACCGGCCATTGTTTGCAAAACCCGATGCTACATTATTAAAGCTTGGCCTTATAGCCATGTGTTGTATGGTTTGCGAAGGCGCCATGTTCGACTGGAGCGGTGTATATTTTCAGAAAGTGGTAGAAGCGCCTAAAGGTTTGATACCATTGGGTTATACGGCATTTATGAGTACCATGGCGGGTGGACGATTTGCCGGTGATAAACTCGTTGCACGGGTAGGTACATTGCGCGTGTTACAAATAAGCGGATTGGTAATAGCCACCGGTTTGATAGTCGCTATTGGTTTCCCTTCTATAGTTACTGCAACTGTTGGTTTTATGTTAGTGGGAATTGGCGTATCATCGGTTGTGCCATTGGTATATGGGGTGGCGGGTAAGTCAACGGTGTTTTCACCAGGTGTGGCGCTTGCAGCAGTGTCAACAATTGGTTACTTAGGATTTTTAGCCGGCCCGCCGATGATTGGGTTTATTGCTGAGGGTGTTAATTTAAGGGTTTCTTTTGCGGTTATAGCTGTGCTTGGGTTTATGACGACGGTTATTGCTTCGAAGACGAAATTCTGAGTTCTTAGTTTTTAGTTCTTAGTTTTTAGTTCTTAGTTTCTTGTTAAAGGGGAGGAATAGTTGATCAAATAGCTCCTTATTTATATACTGGCGGTCAAAAATGCGGTATAGTTGAGATTGGCATTCACAGGCAGAACCATGAGAAATTTCAAGGAATTGCACAAACTCAAGATTTCCACCTCTGCCAAATCCTAAAGAAAACTAAAAACTAAGAACTAAAAACTTAAAACATAGTTCAGTTGCTAAGTTAACATCTTACTAACCTGCTCCCCAATAACCGGAGAGAGTGCTACTCCCATCCCACTCATTCTCACCGCACAAAAAACGCCCGAACTCACTTCTTTTACTATTGGTAACTTTTCATTACCCATTCCCATAATGCCACTCCATCTATCGGTGATCTGGTATTTGTAACCGGGCAAAATGTGAGTGCTGAGAAAATGTTCTAACTCCTGTTGTATTTTTTCGGTGATCTCGAGCTCGGTGGTTTCTTCTTCTTCAAATGCTTTATTTCGCGCGCCACCTAATAATACCCGGTTGCCAAGGTTGCGGAAATAATAATATCCTGCATCATAGTGAAATGTTCCTTTGAGCGGAAGATCATCAATAGGGGAAGTAACAAGAACCTGCCCGCGGGCAGGAACAATATTTAGATCGGGCAGTAGCTGACGGGCAAATGCATTGGTGCAGATGAGTATCTGTTTGGCTTTTAAATGTATTAACTGGTTCGTGTATAATACTACGTTATCATCCACTTTTTCAAAACCACTGATCTCGATGGCATTTAATACCGTAACACCCATGCCTTGCACTTCCTGTAACAGGGCCTGGCATAACTTGCCGCTATGAAGATACCCTTCGAGTTTGTTTTCGATGAGATAGTCAACATGATGTAAGCCCAGCTCATTTATCTTTTTGCTGGCATCTTTAAATGTTCTTTTCTTACCGGTTATATCATGTAGTAATTTGTTCAATCGTTCTGTTTCATGTTCAAGCTCACTCCGTTGCCTGGTATGGTTGGGTGGAAATAATTCATAGCCGCCGCAGAGTTCAAAATCAATGGCCGGTTCTTTGAACACTTTGCGAATGCGTTGTAACCCCTTGTATCGCATTTCAACCAGTTGAAGCATATTGTCTTCGCCAAAACGGCTGGCATCTTCAACCAGTTCGGTAACACTGCCAAAACAGGCAAAGCCGGCATTGCGGGTACTGGCCCCGGTGGGAATAATACCTCTATCTATAATGGCTATTGATATTTTGGGGTCTTTCTTTTTAAGATGCCAGGCGCACCATAAGCCTACAAGTCCGCTGCCAACAATGATCACATCTTTGGGTGCATAAAAACTTTCTTTTTCCCAGATCGATATTTGCATTTTTATAATTTTACGCCTTAATCTTGCATAATATAATCAGTAAACAATTGATGATGAAAAAAATTATCCAATTATTATCCTGTGTAATTCTATTAGGGCTGTTTACCAGTTGTGAAAGTACCCAGCAGATCCTGAAGCAGATAGAGCCTTATGCTACCGGCGCCGCTGGCGGGTTAAGCACCACTGAAATTGCTTCAGCCTTAAAACAAGCCCTGGAAGTGGGTGCTCAAAACTCTTCGAGCAAACTTTCGGCCGTTGATGGTTTTTTTAAGGACGCCGCAATAAAGATATTATTACCTACTGAAGCGCAGAAAGTTGAGAAAACTTTACGCGATCTGGGTATGGGAAGCCTGGTTGATAAAGCCATTTTATCGGTGAACCGGGCGGCTGAAGATGCTGCCAAGTCGGCCGCACCGATCTTCGTTGATGCCATTAAAACCATGACCATTCAGGATGCATTGGGTATTTTAAAAGGCGGCGATTTTGCTGCTACCAATTATCTGAAAACAAAAACCACCACTGCATTAACGTCGGCCTTCAAACCAGTTATTGAAAGTTCATTATCAAAGGTAGGCGCTACCAAATATTGGGGCGATGTGTTTAATGCCTATAATAAGTTTGCTACGAACAAGATCAATCCCGATTTGAGTGGTTTTGTAACGGAGAAAGCGATCGGTGGCATTTTTTACCAGGTTAGTTTGGAAGAGCAGAAGATCCGTAAAGATCCTGTTGCCCGCGTTACCGATCTGTTGAAGAAGGTGTTTGGAAGTAAAGAGGCGCAGGGTTCATAGTTCACTGTTTACAGTTCACCGTTTTAATAAAAGGATCATCGGAGGGTGGTCCTTTTTTTATTTATTAGCAGAAACAGATGGAACAACAATACTTCCATTAGCTATCCGCTTGCTTTTAAATGTAAAGGAAACAAATATGAATGTTACTATCAATCCCACGGCAAGGCCCCATAAAATATAGCCCGACCGGCTTCTTATGCGGAACATATTCAGGTCGTTCAACAGGGTTAATAGCAGCATGCAAACGACCGTTGTAATTGTAAAAATGACGCTGTACGAGAACAAAACAGGCCATGGGTTAATTTCCATGTTCTAAATTTAAACATTAATTGGCGGCTTTCATAGCCCTGGCAGCCTGGCAACAACAATATTATTTATTGTCATGTCCCAAGGTTCAGCTCCTTCATTTCAAAATAGCATTTTTCACACACCAGTTTAATATCGGCAAACTCCATGGAGGTTTTATTCCATTCGCCTTCCTGTTGTCGTACCTTTTCACATTCGTTGCACCAGGCCATGAAATCGTCATCTTCATCCAGGCTCAGTTCCATCCCCTCAAACGTCTCAAAAGCTTCTTCAAAACCTACTTTGTCCACATGGTTCAAATGCCGGCAAACGAATGCCCTTCTGCGGTATTCGTGCTCCTCACATTCAACGTATTTGCTTTTGATGTTTTCGGCGGTTTCATTGTCAACAAGGCCAATTATTACCATAAAGATCTTAAGGTGGTCAGCAACCGGTCGGTAAACGCCGATGCCGTTTGTTAGCTTTAAGGCAATGGCGGTGAATTCCCAAGCTTCATATTCGTCACTGGAAAAATAGCCGTTTGTAAGTTTTGGGAAATGGGAGGTTTCACCGAACTCCCTGATAACATTAGCCTGGTCTTTAACATTGTCGAGCGTATGATCATTGTCCCACGACCACTTCCATGTTTTTGTATTTTCCGAAAAGGTGCCTATCTGAATATAGGAGAAGTTTATTTGGTCGTTTCCGGTAGAAAAAGTCAGAAGCCCCGTTGCCTGGTTATAAAACCAATTTTCATAGTTGTTTATATTATAATCTGAATGAAATTTGGCTTGTATCAATTCCTGCTCTTCAGCACATTTTTGTACAAAGCTATCGTAGTCTGAAGTCTTCATAAGATGTTACTTTTCACACTAAAATAAAGAATTCATGGTACCAATAAAAAAAGGACCACCTGAAACAGATGGTCCTTTTTTATGATGTGATATCTTAATTAGATATGAATTGCTTCGCCATAAGCTACTTCAATAGCTTCCTTAATATTCTCACTCATGGTTGGGTGAGGGTGAATGCTATCAAGTACTTCGTGGTAAGTAGTTTCCAGTTTACGGGCAACTACAGTTTCAGCGATCATTTCAGTTACGTTGTAACCGATCATGTGCGTACCGAGCCATTCGCCGTATTTAGCGTCGAAGATAACTTTGATGAAACCTTCGTTATGTCCGGCAGCAGAAGCTTTACCTGCAGCGCTTAATGGGAATTTACCCACTTTAATTTCGTAGCCGGCATCTTTGGCTTGCTTTTCGGTTAAACCAACAGAAGCGATCTCTGGTGTGCAATAAGTACAACCTGGTACGTTGCCATAATCGAGGGCTTCTGGCTGGTGGTTGTATTTCTTTTCACCGTAAGCAATGCTTTCAACGCAAATGATACCTTCTTTAGAAGCTACGTGCGCCAAAGCCTGGCCAGGTACGCAGTCGCCAATGGCGTATACACCTGGTACGTTGGTTTTGTAATATTTATCTACAGTGATCTTGCCTTTTTCGGTTTTAACACCCAGTTCTTCGAGGCCAATACCTTCGATGTTAGCAGCTACACCCACAGCGCTCAGTACTACATCGGCTTCGAGGGTAACTTCACCTTCTTTGGTTTTTACTTTGGCTTTAACACCATTACCGCTGGTGTCAACGCTGGTTACTTCAGAGCTAAGCATAATTTCAATGCCGTTCTTTTTGAAGTTCTTTGCCAGTTCTTTTGAAATTTCTTCGTCCTCTACAGGTACAATGCGGTCCATGAATTCAACGATGGTCACCTTAGTGCCCAGGGTTGAGTAGAAGTAACCGAACTCAACGCCAATAGCGCCACTACCTACTACGATCATGCTTTTAGGTTGCTGAGGCAGCACCATAGCTTCGCGGTAGCCAATGATCTTTTTGCCATCTATTTTCAGGCTGGGCAGTTCGCGGCTGCGACCACCAGTTGCCAGAATGATATGTTTTGCTTCAACGATCTGGGTTTTGCCATCGGTGCCTTTTACTTCAATCTGACCTTTGGCTTTCAATTTTCCGAAGCCCATGATCACGTCGATCTTGTTCTTCTTCATGAGGAAGGTAACGCCTTTGCTCATTTTGTCGGCAACGCCGCGGCTGCGTTTGATCACTGCCGAAAAATCAGGGGTACCAGTAGCCTCGATACCATAATCTTTTGAATGCTTAATGTATTCAAATACCTGGGCGCTTTTTAGCAGGGCTTTGGTGGGAATACAGCCCCAGTTCAAACAAATACCACCCAGACTTTCTTTTTCAATAATTGCGGTTTTGAATCCCAGTTGAGATGCCCGGATAGCTGCCACATATCCGCCGGGGCCGCTTCCGAGAACTACTACGTCGTATGCCATTTCGATTTACGATTTTAGATTTTACGATTTACCGATTCTTCCGGCAGTATTCTATTACTGACTTATCTTATTTTTTCTAATAAAGACCTGCGAAGCTACTCGAAAATGAGAAAAGAGCAAAAAAAAGGGACGAACACGTTCCCGGAGGTTTTCGAATAATATTTATTGTGTTACATATTCCTTTTTTTTACACAGCCCCGAAAAAAATAGTTAATAACCCGTTAGAGGGTCAGCGCAGGTTGGTGCAATTTATTACCTTCATTCAACAACCGCCGCTATGAAAAAGTTTATCAAGGCTATAGTAGCTGTAATTCTTATCATTATTGTTGGGTTTTCTGCTTATGCCGTTATTTCGGGCCGCACTTACCTGTTTGAGGCGGTATGGTATAATTTTGCCAATATCGACGATTATAAAAAATTCAGCAACAACCCGGTTGTCACCGGCGACCCGCAACCCTGGAACATTTCAAACGATTATAACAAAAATCCCCTGCCGGCCGACCTCAAAAAGATGCTCGAAGACCTGCAGACCGTTGCCGTGCTGGCCATTAAGAACGATTCAGTTTTATACGAATTTTATTGGGATGGCTACAGCGATTCCTCCTTATCTGGTTCCTTTTCCATGGCCAAAAGCATTACCAGCCTGCTGGTAGGCGCCGCACTTAAAGAAGGTAAGATCAGATCTTTGGAAGAACCGGTGGGTAATTATCTGGAAGAGTTCAGAACAGGGGAGCGGGCCAAAGTGCGTATTGTTGACCTGCTTACCATGAGCAGTGGCTCCAATTGGGACGAATCATATGCCAATCCGTTTTCAGTTACCACCGAACTGTATTACGGGCATGATCTATATAAAACCGCAACCGGCGTTTCTGTCGTACAACAACCGGGTACGCTGCACAGATATAAATCGGGCGACACACAATTACTGGGGCTTATTGTTGAAAAAGCCACCGGTAAATCGCTTAGCGCTTACGCTTCGGAAAAATTGTGGCAACCTATAGGTGCCGAACATGCGGCATTATGGAGCACCGACCAAATTGGCGGCAGCGAAAAAGCCTATTGTTGTTTTAATTCAAATGCCCGCGATTTTGCCCGCCTGGGCAAACTGATGCTCGACAGCGGCCGCTGGAAAGGTAATGAGATCATTTCATTGGATTACTACCAGCAATCGATAAAACCCTGCCTCATACCCGACGAAACCGGCCAGCCCTGTAAGTACTATGGGTATCAGTGGTGGATTACCCCCAGCCGTCCCGAGGTGTTTTATGCCCGCGGTATTCTGGGACAATATGTGATTGTTATTCCTTCCAAAAAAACAATCCTTGTAAGGCTTGGGAAGAAACGGGCCGATAAGCGAATTGACAATGCGCCGGCCGAAGTGAATGCATTGATCCAATGGGGGCTAACCTTTTAAAGTTCTTAGTTTTCAGTTCTTAGTTCTCAGTTCTTTTATTCAAAACTCAAAAGTAAATCCAGGCCTCGCTTTTGGCTGGTAGCTGTCTTGTATTCGCCTTCAGCCTTCAGCTTTCGGCTTTGGCCTTCAGATTTCAGCCGCTAATGTTAAATTTTGGGCGCAGGCCCAACATTCCCCTATTGATATTTGTAATACAGGCTGAAACGAGTTTAAATGTTTAAACTCTTCATACATTTGCAGCTTTAATTTAAATTATGAAACTGGATTTACTGGCAATAGGCGTTCATCCTGACGATGTGGAACTGAGCTGTTCGGGAACGATCCTAAATGAAATAAAGCGGGGCAAGAAGGCCGGGATCCTTGATCTTACGCAAGGAGAATTGGGCACACGGGGCACTATTGAGACCCGGTATGCCGAGGCAGCCAAAGCCGCCGAAATTATGGGAGTACATGTTAGGGCCAACCTGAAAATGCGCGATGGCTTTTTTAAGAACGATGAAGAACATCAGATGCAGCTGATAAGGGCCATCAGGACCTGGCAGCCCGAAGTGGTGCTGGCAAATGCCCTTACCGACCGCCATCCCGATCATGGCCGGGCGGGGCAATTGATTTCCACGGCCTGCTTTTTATCGGGTTTGGCTAAAATTGAAACAACCGACGAAAACGGAAGGCCACAACCAAAATGGCGCCCTAAATATATACTGCATTATCTGCAGGACTGGTACCATGAACCAGATCTGCTCATTGACATTTCTGATGTGTTTGAGCAAAGGATGGAAGCGGTAAAAGCCTATACCACCCAGTTCAATGTTGAAATTGGAGGTGATGGTCCGCAAACCTATATTTCATCGCCCGATTTCCTCGATAGCGTTATTGGCCGCGCCCGCATGATGGGGAAACGTATTGGCGTGAAATATGCAGAGGGATTCATATGTGAAAAGAAGATAGGGATCAGGAATCTGGATGCTTTGTTGCAAGTTGAAACTTAGGATTGACTGGTAAAAGAAACCGAGATCTTTAAACATTGAACTAACAACTGAAAATGGCAAAAGTAAAAATAGGCATGGTGCAAATGAGCTGCACCAACAATAAGGAAGAAAATCTGCAAAAAGCGATTACTAAAGTACGTGAGGCGGCAGCCAAAGGTGCGCAGATCGTTTGTTTACAGGAGTTGTTCACTTCGCTGTATTTCTGCGATGTGGAAGATTATGAAAACTTCAAACTGGCAGAGCCCATACCTGGCCCTTCAACCGATTCGTTGAGCAAGGTAGCGGAAGAAACCGGTGTGGTGATCATTGCTTCTTTGTTTGAAAAAAGAACACAGGGTATTTATCACAATACAACCGCGGTGATCGATGCCGATGGTAAGTACCTGGGTAAATACCGTAAAATGCATATTCCCGACGATCCGGCGTATTATGAGAAATTCTATTTCACGCCTGGTGATATGGGTTATAAAGTATGGAAAACAAAATATGCCACTTTTGGTGTGCTCATTTGCTGGGACCAATGGTACCCCGAAGCTGCGCGTATTACCACTTTGATGGGCGCCGAAATTCTGTTCTACCCAACAGCTATTGGCTGGGCAACTTCGCAAGACGATGCTACCAATGTTGAGCAATACAACGCCTGGCAAACTATTCAACGCGGTCATGCCGTTGCCAACGGTGTGCACGTAGTTAGTGTTAACCGGGTTGGACTTGAGCAGAACGGTGCTATGAAATTCTGGGGCGGTTCATTTGTAAGCAATCCGTTCGGCACTGTATTATACCAGGCTTCGCCCGATAAAGAAGAAGTGCATGTAATGGAACTGGACACAGCTACAACCGATCGCTATCGTACGCACTGGCCGTTCTTACGCGACCGTAGGATCGATTCTTACCAGCCGATCACGAAGCGGTTTATTGACGAAGACTAAGCATAATTAGCTAATGTGATAATTTGCTGATGTGCTAATTAATACAAAGAAATACGAATATAGAAATAAGAATGGCATCATTTCAATTTCCAGATACACCTACACCAAAGCAACTGGGTTATTATTTTCCTGCTGAATTTGCGCCGCATACCGCTACCTGGTTAAGCTGGCCGCATAAGGAAGCTTCATGGCCCGGTAAAATTGAAAGCATTTATCCTAAATACTGCCAGTTCATAAAAGAAGTAGCAGTAGGTGAAACAGTGTGCATCAACGTGGTTGATGAGGCCATGAAGGCATTTGCCATAAAGTGTTTGCGCGAAGCAGGCGCCGACCTGGGCAGGATCCAGTTCTTTATACATCCTACCAACGATGCGTGGTGCCGGGACCATGGTCCGGCCTTTTTAATAAACCCCAATGCCGATGTTAAAAAAGTGATCGTTGACTGGGGGTATAATGCCTGGGGTAATAAATACCCGCCATACGATCTCGATGATGTTATTCCAACTTTAATAGGTAAACATTATGATATTCCTGTTTACAATCCGGGGATTGTAATGGAAGGTGGTTCGGTTGAATTTAACGGACAGGGCACCATACTCACATCAACTGCCTGTTTATTAAATGAGAACCGCAATCCGCATTTGAACAAGCAGCAGATTGAAGAATATTTATACAACTATTATGGTGCTGAACAGGTGTTGTGGGTTGATGAAGGTATTGTTGGCGATGACACAGACGGGCACATTGATGATACTGTTCGTTTTGTAAATGCCAATACTGTGTTGACTGTAATAGAAGAGAACAAACAGGATGAGAATTATGAGCTGCTGCAACACAACCTGCGTCAGTTGAAGCAATTGCGTTTGTTGAACGGCCAGCAGTTGAATATTGTAGAACTGCCCATGCCCGATGCAGTGGTGTATGAAGATCAGCGTTTGCCAGCCTCTTATGCAAATTTCTACATTGCTAATGCTGCAGTGATAGTTCCTACATTTCGTTGCGAGAAAGATGATAAAGCGTTGCAGATAATACAGCAAAATTTCCCCGATCGAAAAGTGATAGGCATCGACTCTACTGATATTATTTGGGGATTAGGAAGTTTCCATTGTTTAAGTCAGCAGGAGCCGGCTGTTTAGTGCTGAGTTTTTAGTTCTTAGTTCACAGTTAGTGGCTTTAAGATATAAAATAGCCCTAATGAGGTAAGTTTTACTTCATTAGGGCTTTTTGTTTTGGTTTTTAATGTTGGAATTTCTTTTTTTAGCATCGTTTTGGTGTTTGTCGTTTAGGTTTTCATGGAGATAAGTTAAGATGCAGGGAAAATAAATTTAAAGTTCATAGCCAGAAGTGAAATGATTGTCATTTAGAGTGTAGGATCAACAAAAACAAGTTTAGGATGTGCCATTCTAAACTTATAGCTACCCATTCTAATCTAAATATCAGAAAAATGGAACTAAGGTTGGTGATGATAAGGCTATTAAGGGCGATCATTAGTTTGGTATTGCCTGTTCATAACGTAGGAACGAGGATAATTAGATTAGGATTTCGTATTTAAAATTAAATTATCCCTTTTTAACACTAATTGGTCTGAATTTTATGCTAAAGGCCCCCCGTTTTAAACTAACAAGTACCTATTTAAAGCTAACTTTCTTCATTGTAAATCAAAAAGCCCATTTTCTAAACTAAGTAGCGCTCATTTTATACTAAATGGTCTTCATTTTAATCTAACTAGCTCTGTTTTAAATTAACTGTGCTCATTTCATACTAACAGATGCAGTTCATAACTCATCGTCTGTAGTAATGAAATAAGTTGACGATAATCAAGTCCGTTAGTTTCGTAATTATATAAAGTTAGTTTAGATTTATAATATATTTATTCTTCAATAATAATTCGTACAATGGATAACAAAGACATAAATAATATAAAACATCCCGTAGTTACCATAGATAAGTCCCTTGATAAATATAATGGGAAAGTGATCTTTAAGGAGAAATTAGACAAAGCAAATAAAATGCTTAAAACTTATGGCGTACCTAAGTCTGAGCAAAAGAATTCTGAAAAGAATCCCAATAATTAATGAAGGAGTTTAGTAAAGAATATAAAGAGTTCAACGAAGCATATCTACCTATTATTCATATTGACAAATCCCTTGAAAAGTATAAGGGAAAAGTAATTTTTAAGGAGCAATTGGACGAGGCTAATAAGACACTTAAACGTGTTGGGCTTCCAAAACCTAAGGATAAGAAATAGTGTATATGAAAAATAAAGGTTTAATAAAACCTAAATACCCAGGTATTTACATAGATAAGACCCTCGATGAAAAATATGCCGGGAAAGTGCTCTTTAAAGAAAAATTAGATGAGGCCAACAGAGTACTTAAAACTTACGGCGTACCTAAGTCTGCGCAAGTGCCTTCTGAAAAGAAATAGTAAAATCAAGGGCCGGCATTTAGCCAGCCCCGCATTACCCGTCCTTTAAAGAATATTTTCAAGGTATTTGTATCCAGAACCTGTATTAAGTAATAATATCTTCTCTGCACGCTGCACAATTCCTTCATGCACCAATTGCAATAACGCACTCCATAATGCGCCGCCCTCAGGAGCAATGATCAATCCTTCTTTTCGTGCTATTTCTTTTACCGCGGCTACCATTGCACTATCGCTTACAGCCAGCGGTTGCCCTTTCGATTCGCGTAATGCTTTTAACATCATATCTTCTGCAAACGGATTTGGTACTGCCAATCCATTGGCCAGGGAGGGTTTACCAACATAGCCTTTTGCATTGGGTTGTAAGCCTTTCCAGGTTTGTACAACGGGTTGGCAGTTCTCTGCCTGTATTGCATACAGTCGCGGAAGTTTGTCACCGATCCAACCCATTTGCTGCATTTCTTTAAATGCCTTCCACATACCTATTAACCCTGTGCCGCCACCAGTTGGGTATAAGATCACATCGGGCAGCGTCCAATTGTTTTGCTCTGCAATTTCGTAGCCCATGGTTTTTTTGCCTTCAAGGCGGTAAGGCTCCTTCATGGTAGAAATATCGAAACAGCTGATGTTCTCTTTTAACTGTGCTACTTTTTTAGCGCAATCGCTAATGAGGCCATCAACCAAAATTAATTCTGCTCCATATAACTCGCATTCATCTTTAAATACCTGCGGGGTATGGCGTGGCATTACTACTATGGCTTTTAGTCCTGCTTTGGCGCAATAGGCTGCTAATGCGCCACCGGCATTACCTGCTGTTGGAACTATGCAGGTGTTTACGCCAAACTCTTTTGCTTTTGACACGGCTGCACTTAATCCTCTTGCTTTAAATGAACCGGTTGGATTTTTGGATTCATCTTTCAATACAAGATTTGGTAATTCATATACTGCCTGTAAGCGTTTTAATTCCAAAATGGGCGTCATGCCTTCTCCCAGGCTTACAATATTTTCTTCTTCTAAAACAGGCAATACTTCTTTGTAACGCCACATAGTAGCCGGCCGGTTGTACAGCACCGTTTTAGATGGTACTTCTGCCAGGTTATATTGTGCTACCAATGGTTTGTTACAACAGGAAGAAAATGTTTGCTGTTCAAATGCGCTGTATGGTTGTTCGCACTGCGAACACACGAGCTGATGTAGTGCGGTGAGTGGTTGTACTGTTTTCATTGTTCCGTAATGACAGCGTAAAAGTAACAACCTGCTGCAAGTGAAACGATACCGTTTGCTTATACGCTATAACTTTTTGTTATAGTGACTGGTAGCCAGTTTAATGAAGAGCTGGTTAATACGATCGGTTTCTGAACCGCGGCGCTGCATAAAATAAAACTCACGATGTATTTGTAAACCTGCGATGGATAACCGAACCAGCTCACCATTTTTTAGTTGACGCGCTACCGAGCGTAAAGGCAAAAAGCCTAAACAAACATCGTCGAGTAAAAAATTCTTCAAGGCCTCGGTTCCACCCAAAACTATTTTATGTTGCAGATCGGCAATGCTTATTTTACATTTTTGCAATGCTTCGGTAACGGCGCTGAGAGTACCGCTGCCTCTTTCGCGTAAGGCTACAGGTATATTTTTGAGTTCTTCCGGTGTAATGTTTTTCTTTTTCACCAGGCTGCTTTTGGCACTGCATACCGGTATTACCTCATCGGTTAAAAAGAATTGATATTTTACCGAGGTAATGGTGTTACGTCCTTCGGTAATGGCCAGGTCAATTTCATGATCGAGCAGGGCTTTTAAAATATTCTCCGAATTGCGGTTGATAAGGGTGAGATCGATATTGGGGTATTGTTGATGAAAGGCTGAAAACACAGGTGGAATAACATACAGCGATATGGTGGTGCTGGTACCCAGCGTAAGTGAACCACGTGCCTGCTGCAGGTTCTTTTGTTTGGTAAGATCAAATTCAAGCTGGCGCTGCAGCTCGCGGCCCTTAACTACATATTCAAGCAGTATTTTGCCTTCGCTGGTGAGTGATACCGAATTGCCCTTGCGTTCGAACAGGCTTACTTTATAACTTTTTTCAAGCGATTGAATATGCTTGGTAATAGCGGGTTGGCTGATATATAAAACATCGGCAGCTTTTGAAAAGCTGAGGTGGGTGGCTACCTCAAAAAATACGATATGACTGTAACTTAGCATTTAGCGAAAAAAGGCGCAACTTTTCAGCTACGCCTTTGTGATATTTTGAACTGTTGTTATTCGTGTATTGCAACAATGGGTATATGACTGTGATAGGCCAGCTTTTTAGTATGGCTGGTTTTAAACAAACCGCTGAGGAAAGAACGCTCGCGCGGAACGATCACAATAAGATCGATATTCTTATCGTCGGCAAACTGGCTGATGGCATCGAAGAAATCATATTGCCTGATGAAGTAGAACTCAGGCGAATATCCTGTTAACATGGTTTCCAGTTTCTTTCTTTCTGCTTTGTATTCGTCAGTCAGCTCAACATAGTGTTCGCTATCTACATTTACAATGTGAAGGGCTGGCTTAAACAGGTCGAGGGTAGCTTTTAGCGGTGCAACCGGAATAGTGGTATCTACATCTTTAAAGTCGCTGGCCAGCACCACATTTTTGATCTTGCGGTATTTTGCGTCTGGCGGAACGATCAAAACAGGGCAGGCGCTTTCCTTGGCCATTTCGAGCGTATTGCTAC
Organism: Niastella sp. OAS944; assembly: GCA_024809215.1. Lineage (GTDB taxonomy): Bacteria > Bacteroidota > Bacteroidia > Chitinophagales > Chitinophagaceae > Niastella. The sequence goes on from JANUBW010000009.1 coordinate 52,946, forward strand.
CCATAAAGATCTGTTCAAGGCGGGTGGCGCCGGTGATTCCCATTATTACCAGATCAATTGCCTGGTAGCGAACGTAACGGGTGAGGGTCTCCACAAGGGAGGTGCCCTTTTCCATAACAAATTCAATGGGCACCTTGGATACGGTAAGCAGTTCTTCCGACAACTGGCTGAGGGCCTGTGTAAGAATGATACGACGATCGTCATCGTCTTCGGTTAATGGAGTGCCGTCTGAGCCGCCTGTTATCTTATCTGACACATGGATCAAAACGATTTTAGCATCCTGGAGATCTGCAACCATTTGAGCGGCGAACAGTGCTGCATTCTTCGATGTATCCGAAAAGTCAGTTGGTACCAGAATCTTCTTCATGTATTTGATTGTTTTTGGGAAGTTACAAATTAAACCTCATTCAATAAAGAGGATCAATCGTTTGCATGAATTTTAGTGGAAGTGAGCGGAGATTTTCCCTTAATTTTAAAAATCCTGAATGGGAGAAAAACATCCTCAAAGAATAAAGACTAATATGAAACAAATCAGCCTGTTACTTACCTCCTTTTTGATCGGTACCATGGTGATTGCGCAAACACCCAACGACATTGCCATAATTCCCCAGCCGGTGAGCCTCGAAAAAAAGAGCGCCCGGTTCGTGCTTTCGAGCCAAACCAAAGTTGCCGCCGATGCTAAAAATGTCGATGTGCAACGGGTTGTACGGTTATTTACCGACAAAGTAAAAACCGCTACTGGTTTTACGCTTGCCGCCGCGGCCCCTGGCGTTAAAGCCAATGCCATTAGTTTTACCCTTAACAAAACAGCCGATAAGGCTATTGGTAAAGAAGGGTACATTTTAGATGTAACAGCCACCGGTGTTCAGGTGACCGCTAATGATGCGGCCGGTTTGTTTTACGGCGTTCAAACCCTTATACAATTATTACCTAAAGAAATAGAAAGTCAAACGGTGGTGAAAAAGGCCAGCTGGGTTATTCCTGGTGTGCATATTACCGACTACCCCCGTTTTGCCTGGCGTGGTTTGATGTTCGATGTATCGCGTCACTTCTTTACCAAACAAGAAGTGAAGGATTATATCGATGATATGGTTAAGTACAAATACAATTTACTGCACTTACACCTTACCGATGACCAGGGCTGGCGTATTGAAATAAAATCGCTGCCTAAATTAACGGAGGTAGGCGCCTGGCGCGTAGAAAAAACCGGAACGTTTGGTACGTTTACGCCGCCTGCAGAAAATGAACCACGCACCTATGGTGGTTTTTATACCCAGGAAGATATTAAAGAGCTGGTAAAATATGCGGCAGACCGTTTTGTGAATATTCTTCCCGAAGTAGATGTGCCTGGCCATAGCATGGCGGTAGTGGCTTCGTACCCCGAACTGTCTTGTACGCCCGGGACCTATCGCGTAAACTCAGGTGAAAAATTCATGCAATGGGGCGAGGGTACATTTTCGGCACTGGTTGATAATACCCTGTGCCCGGCCAATGAAAAAGTATATGAAGCGCTTGATAAAGTGTTCACCGAAGTGGCCCAGCTTTTTCCCTTTGAGTACATTCATATGGGCGGCGACGAATGCGCCAAAAACTTTTGGGAGAAAAGCGATGCTATTAAAGCCCTGATGCAAAAGGAGAACCTGAAGGATATGCATGAAGTGCAAAGCTATTTTGTAAAGCGGGTTGAAAAGATCATTGAGTCGAAAGGAAAAAAGATGCTGGGTTGGGATGAAATTTTAGAAGGCGGCCTGGCGCCCAATGCGGCCGTAATGAGCTGGCGTGGTTCAAAGGGTGGGGCAGAAGCTGCTAAAATGCAACATGAAGTGGTAATGAGCCCCAATAATAATGTGTATATCGATTTGATGCAGGGCGATGGTGTAATTGAGCCACCGGTGTACAAATCGGTTCGGTTGACCAACTCTTATGAGTTTGAGCCGGTGCCCGAAGGAGTAGATCCTAAATATATCAAGGGCGGTCAGGCGAACTTATGGACAGAACAGGTTTACAATATGCGTCATGCGCAATATATGACCTGGCCTCGTGCTTTTGCGGTAGCTGAAAGTGTATGGTCGCCTAAGGAGAAAAAGAACTGGAACGACTTTATACGCCGTGTAGAGAATCATTTCACACGCTTTGATGTGGCAGAGATCAAATATGCCCCAAGCATGTATGAGCCTATATTCAATGCCAGCAAAGATGGCGAGCAACTGAAAGTAGAAATGAGCACTGAGGTGCAGGGGTTAGATATCTATTACAGTTTTGATAATTCATTCCCCGATCGTTTCTATCCCAAATATACACAGGCGTTAAAAGTGCCTGTTGATGCCGTGAGCCTGAAAGTGATCACCTATCGTGGCGCAGCGCCTGTTGGCAGAATGATCGTAATGCCGGTAGCGGAGTTGAAAAAGCGTGCAGAGAAGAAGAAGTAATTAGCTAATGTGCAAATGGAACGGCCCGATGAGCTTCGCTCTTCGGGCCGTTTGCTTTAAAATAAAATAGGAACGCCGGCCGTACTTGTTTAATCCTTCACGTGTACATAGGCGTTCCCCTGGCAAGAAAGAATTCAAATATTTTTATAAGGAAGGGTAGAGATCGGGTTAATGTTGCGACAATATGCAAAGGGGTTATGTCTCTTTCGATAATTAACGTTCGGGCTTTTCATTTTAATGGCAAAATATTTTTTGTTGTAATATTTAAGGTCGTGATCCTGCTGCCATTTTGTTTTCAAACCTCACATGATCTTATAGGCTTTTAAACAGCTTTTTCCTGCGCCCGGTTAGTCCCTCTGCTACATTATCTATTCTTTAACATGCTTACTAAACTGAAGGCGCAACGTATTTATTGCGTGAACTGTCAATTAAAATACGATCATCGACCCTGCATAACAAGGTGATGATTAACCGCTAAGCAAGCGATGGTGGTTCCTGCACGTAAAGAATAAATAGTTTAGGGTTTAATCAATCATTTCTAAAAAGGTCCCAGTAAAACGCCTGGGACCTTTTTGTAGAAATTATGTCTCAAGGTGAAGAATGTTTCTGAATGTTGAGTGGGGTTTATGGTTTTCTTAACAGGAATAATATGGGCGGCGGCCCATTAGGCACAAATAATGATAATGAGATAATGTGATAATTAGCTAATGTGCTAATGGAAATCACAAAGGCAGTATAGAACTAAGAATTTTCAAAATAGGTAAGTTAAGGGGTATTATCATCACAAGGGCCTTTCCGAAATTCGGGAAGGCCTTTCTCTTTAAAATACTGACTACAATCATAAATTCCCCGGAAACCACTAAAGCGGGGATGGCGGATAACAAAAAAGCGCTCCCGTTTTGCGGGGGCGCCTTTTTGATAATGTATAACCTATTTATTTTGAGAAGCGGGTAATATTAAAGACCCATTTTCTTTTTCAGGTTAGCATCGATGGCATCGAGGAATTCTTCAGTATACAGGAAGTGTTTTCCGTGTTCTACTTTATTTCCGTGGATACAAACGGCCAAATCTTTAGTCATTTTACCGCTTTCAACTGTTTCTATACAGGTAGACTCTAATGTGTTGCAGAAGTCGATAAGGGCCTGGTTACCGTCGAGCTTTCCACGGAAAGCCAAACCTCTCGTCCATGCAAAGATAGAAGCGATAGGGTTGGTGCTGGTTGGTTTACCCTTTTGGTGATCGCGATAGTGACGGGTTACAGTACCGTGGGCAGCTTCAGCTTCCATGGTCTTACCATCAGGAGTGATCAGAACAGAGGTCATTAAACCCAGTGAACCAAAACCTTGTGCTACAGTGTCGCTTTGAACGTCGCCATCGTAGTTTTTACAAGCCCAAACAAAATTGCCATTCCATTTCAGGGCGCTGGCAACCATGTCATCGATCAAACGGTGCTCGTATACGATACCGGCTTGTTCGAAAGCTTGTTTAAATTCGTTTTGATAAATGTCTTCGAAGATGTCTTTGAAACGACCGTCGTATTTTTTAAGAATGGTGTTCTTGGTGCTGAGGTACAAAGGCCATTTTTTAGCGAGGGCCATGTTGAAGCAGCTGCGGGCAAAACCGATGATGCTTTCGTCGGTGTTGTACATGGTCATAGCCACACCGTCGCCTTTGAAGTTGTATACTTCAAAAGTTTGCGGTTCGCCACCACCTTCGGGAGTGAAGGTCATAGTGAGTTTGCCTTTTCCTTTGATCACTGTATCGGTAGCGCGATACTGATCGCCAAAGGCGTGACGGCCAACGATGATGGGTGCTGTCCAGTTGGTAACCAAACGGGGGATATTGTTGATCACAATTGGCTCACGGAATACAGTACCATCAAGAATGTTACGAATGGTACCGTTAGGGCTCTTCCACATTTGTTTCAGGGAGAACTCTTTTACGCGGGCTTCGTCGGGTGTAATGGTAGCACATTTGATCCCAACACCATACTGTTTGATAGCATTGGCGGCATCAATTGTAACCTGGTCATTGGTTTGGTCGCGGTATTCAACACCCAGGTCGAAGTATTTAATATCGACGTTAACGTAAGGGAGGATGAGTTTATCCTTGATGAACTTCCAGATAATGCGTGTCATTTCATCGCCATCCAGTTCTACAACAGGATTCTGTACATTGATTTTTTGTGCCATAAATGCTTGTTTTTGCCTTCAAATAAGGGTGCAAACCTACAGCAGAATGGCCAAATGTGCAAAAGGCTTTTTAGCTGCCCAACCGATTGATCGTATGTTGTTTTTCCATTGCTTGCTACATAGATGTACCTAAAAAACGGAGGCTCCCGGCGAAACACCAACTATTAATTGTTGATAAAACATAACTTGCAGTATGGTTGCTATATTACAGAAGTATATAGACCAATTTATTGACCTTCCGGCTGAAGAACTGGAAGCCCTGATTAATTCCATAGAAGTAAGATCGGTAGATAAAAAGGTTCGTTTAACCGATGTAAACGAAACCGAAAAGCATTTGTATTTTGTTATAAAAGGGCTTGCCAGAAAGTTTTTCTACAAGGGAAAGGAAGAGGTTATTACCCAAATTGCCAAAGAAGGGGAGCTGATCTCTTCTTCTGTATCGTATTTTTCGGGAGTTCCTTCCAGCTATGTGGTTGAAACCATTGAGCCAACCACTTTTTATTCACTTCACCACGACAGAGCAGAACAGCTTTATAGCCGATATCCGAAATTGGAACGTTTGAGCAGGTTGATCATCACCGAATTGTTTTTGCAGAAAGAGGTTTGGGAGCTTGAACGTATAAGGTTTAGTACCAAAGAGCGTTTTTTGCGTTTTATGACCGATAATCCTGATCTATTTCAACGAGTGCCACAAAAATACCTGGCCTCGTACCTGAACATAAAACCTGAAACATTCAGCCGGTTAAAGCATTTACTGAGGTCGAAAAAGGGCTCAGATGCTCCGTATCTTAAATGATGCTTATTTATGGGGGAAAAAAATATTGCAGCCCGGGAATGTTATGAGCAATTGCTGGTTCACCTTAAGCGATTTTCACCAATTAGTCGTGAATCGGTTGAGAAACTAATACCTTATCTGGAGATCCGCCGTTTCGAAAAAAAGAAGAAACTGGTTAACCAGGGCGAATTGGAGGATTACCTGAACATTGTTATAAAAGGTCTTGTTCGCAAATACGTTCCCTCATCCATCAGGGGCGAAGTAACCCTGCAACTGGCCACCGAAGGCCATTTTATTCAATCAGAAATTTCCTTTCACCACCGCGCTCCATCCGAAGTGGTCGTTCAAACCCTGGAGCCTACAGTACTGATCTCAATACGACACGACCGTTTACAGGAGGCATTTGAAATGATACCTGAATTTGAAGTAATGGGCCGCGCCATTATTATGGAAATGTTCATTAAAAAAGATGCCCGCTATTTCGATCAGCTGAAAACCCCCACCCGCGATCGCTTTCTCGAATACATCAATAACCACCCTGAAATGCTTATGCGGGTGCCGCAAAAGGTACTTGCTAGCTACCTTAATATTAAACCGGAGACCTTTTCCAGGCTAAAACACTTACTGCTACAAAAGAAATAGTTTTTAGTTTTAAGTTCTTGGTTTTTTGTACAGGAGCTTATGTAGTTAACTTAAAACTTAAAACTAAGAACTCAATAACTCATAAGTTCACTACAAGGATCGGAATATTCAACACATGCCGTACCGAGTTAATTGTTTCTCCATACAACAGATCCTTTATTCCACTGTGGCGGTGAGCGCCAATTACCAGCATATCGGCTTGTGATTCATTTATAATTCTTATTATTTCTCCCGCACGGTTCACAAAACCCAAATGACTGGTGGCGGTAAGCCCCTGTTCATGTAATTGTGTTACATACAATTGTAAACGCGCTTCGTCGGCCCGCGTCTCGTAATCGTCGCTTTCTTTACCCAACAACCGGGCCGATGGGCTTTCAACCACATGTATCAGCAGGTATTCGGCATTGCCTTGTCCCTGCCCAATGGCGTGGGCCAGTAACTTATCGTCGTGCTCGCCAAAATCCAAAGCGACGGCTATTTTTTTATATGCAGGAATGGTAAGTTTTTGAAGGCCTTCCATATGCGGATGCATTTGAATGGAGGCGTTTTTCGATTTGCTGAAAACAGGGTAGAAGATGATATACGCCAGCAATGCCAGGAAACCGACGCCACCAGCAATGATCAATACCTTCCAGAACATGCTCGATGATTGGGCAAAGAATGAACCGGCTTCATTTACCAGCATACGAAGGTTTAGGTATACCAGAATGGCTGTCACCAACCAGGCAATGGCCTGTACCCAGGGTTTTATGGCAAAAGCACCCATGGTCTTTTTGTCGCTAACAAAATGTATCAAGGGAATAATGGCAAAACCCAGTTGCATACTAAGTATCACCTGGCTTAACACCAGTAAGGCATCTACTTCTTTTTCGCCGGCAATGGCTATTACGAGTATAGCGGGCACAATGGCCAGCAAACGTGTAAGCATACGTCGCATCCAGGGATTGATGCGTAAGCGCAGGTAACCTTCCATTACTATTTGCCCGGCCAGGGTTCCGGTAACGGTAGAACTTTGTCCGGCCGCAATAAGCGCTACTGCAAATAACACCGGTGCTACCGATGAGCCCAATAACCCCGATAGCAATTGATGCGCTTGTTTTATCTCCGCTACTTCAACCATTCCCTTTTTAAAGAAGGTGGTTGCGGCAAGAACCAGTATAGCCGCATTTACCAAAAAGGCCACATTTAGGGCTATTGCCGAATCAATAAAACTCCATTTAAGCGCCTGTTTAATGCCTTCTTTGGTTTTGGCAATTTTACGGGTTTGCACAAGTGCCGAGTGCAAATACAAATTGTGTGGCATTACGGTGGCACCAATAATGCCAATGGCAATATATAATGCCTGTTCGTTTGGCAGGGTAGGTACAAGGCCGGTAGCCATTTCTCCAAAATTAGGTTTGGCTATAATTATCTCTACCAGGAACGATAGGCCTACAATAGCAACCAGTGCAATAATAAACGCTTCCATTTTACGAATACCTAGCCGTTGCAGGAACAACAATAAAAAGGTATCGAGCACGGTAATGCTTACGCCCCAAATAAGCGGTAAACCAGTTAACAGATTAATACCAATGGCCATACCTAATACTTCGGCCAGATCGGTGGCGGCAATGGCAATTTCGGCCAGTATATACAGCAGAAAGTTTATAGAGCGGGGATAGGTTTCGCGGTTAGCCTGTGCAAGATCGCGGCCACGAACAATGCCAAGCCGGGCGCTGAGGGTTTGTAAAAGCAGGGCCATGAGGTTGCTCATTAATAAAACCCAGATAAGGGAGTAACCGAAGCGGCTGCCACCGGCCAGATCGGTAGCCCAGTTACCGGGGTCCATATAACCTACGCTTACCAGGTAAGCGGGGCCAAAAAAAGCCAGCACACGTTTCCAGCCTATACCTTTTTTATTGATATCTACCGATTCATGTACTTCGCTCAACGAAGATTCCCCTTTAATTTTATTCATCATCATATTTCACAAATACGTTTTTTGCTACATGTTCACTAATAGTTACTGTCGACTGGTTCTTTATCTTCAGTTCGAGCGAATTATCGAAGGCGAACTTTTTCTTTACTTCCAGCCTGGTGCCAAGGGCAATATGTTTGTGGTTCAATAATTCAAGAATTTCTACCGATTGATCGCCAATACTACTTACTTCGGCTATTTGATTTACAGGCAGGTTTAGCAAATCAACCTGGCGGCTGATGGTATAGCGGCCCTGGCTATCGGGAATGGGGTCGCCATGGGGGTCGGTTTTAGGGAAGCCTAAAAATTCATCGAGTCTGTCGATCAGCTTTTTGCTGCTGATGTGTTCCAGTTCTTCGGCAATTTCATGCACTTCATCCCAGCCAAAACGCAGCTTTTCAACCAGAAAAAACTCCCACAACCGGTGTTTACGAATGATCTGCAGGGCTACTTTTCGTCCTTCCGTGTTCAGTTTAAAGCCCTTATATTTTTCATACAATAATAATTTTTGCGCTTTCAGCTTCTTCAGCATATCTGTCACCGATGCAGGCCGGGTTTGCATTTCACTGGCCACATCGTTGGTGGTAACAGTACCATGTATTTCCTGCAGGTGAAAGATGGCTTTCACGTAATTCTCTCTGCTGCTCGAATATTTGGGGACCATACTGGAGATTTCTGATTTACGATTTTGGGATTGATCTCAAAATCAGCAATTTCTTTCCTTATCTAAAATAAAATTTAGACAAATCTAAAAAATAAATAGCCTACTTCCAAGCAATGGGTTGTTAAATACCGCGTTGTTGTGGCATTAATTTTTAGGCAGGTGTGATTAGTTTTGCAAGTGGATTTGAATGCTTACTTTTATTCATCAACAGCCTTTTGGAACCTTTTATGAACAAGTACCTTTTAAGCGTAGGGTTAATTTTATTTTTATTTGCATGTAAAGACGATAAAAAAACTATACAAGCAGGTGAGATAGTTACAGCTGCAGATTTTGTTGCCTTTTATCCTGAAGTGGAACTTCCTTTTTCAGTAGCCGATACCAACCTGGTAAAAAAACAGAAAGACTCTAATGCCATTGACATTAAAACGTTCTCACAATTTATACCTGACAGCATTTGGCGAAAAGACTTTGGAAAGACCGCAACGCCAAAGTTCTATGCGCTTGGCCGGGCTGTAGAAAAAGAGAAAGAGAGTTATTTGTTCACTGCTGTAGTTGCCGGCGGCAAGCGGGTGGCTTACCTGGCTTGTTTTAGCAAGGATAATAAGTTTCTGCAGGCCATGCCGGTATTGAAGACGGGATTTGAAAATTACAGTTCGGCATATGGTGCGCTCGATGCAAAATTTCAGATCACAACTTACCACGATACAAAAAAAGCAGGCGGCGATCTGCTGTTCAAAAGGAACGTTTATTTCTACGACCGGAACGGGGATAATTTTACCCTTATTGTAACCGAACCAAATGAAGATATTATTCAGGATGTTTTCAACCCCATTGATACCCTGGCAGCCAGTCATAAATATTCGGGCGATTATGTAGAGAACGACAGAAACTTCGTTTCTATACGTGACGGAAAAAATGCTTCTGAAATAGTATTCTTTGTGCATTTTGAAAAAAACGGGGGTAAGTGTAATGGTGAGTTAAAAGGTTCTGCACGTTTTATTTCACCCACGGTGGCCCAGTTTACCAAAAGCGACAATCCCTGTGCATTGGAGTTTACCTTCAGCGGTAGTAAGGTGACTATGAAAGAAAAAGGAGGATGTGGGTCGTACCGTGATATTCAGTGTTTTTTTAACGGAAGCTACCCGAAAAAGAAAAAGAAGGCAGCTGATGAAAAGAAGTAGCTGATGTTACAGGCTAACATTCATTAGTTGTTAATTCCTTAATATAGCTGCATCGCCCAAGCCGGTGAATTTATAATTATACGTTATATTCGCCCCGTCTTTAGCATCTTTGTATATAACAGAACTATTGATTTATATATATTAGTTCTGTAAGCTTAAAATGAACAGTGTATATGAGTTTTACCAATTTTACAGTTCCTTATCAAATAGAAGGGAAGTACAGTAAACGAGTGGCCTATTTTTCAATGGAGTACGCAGTACATCAGCCATTGAAAATTTATAGTGGAGGTTTGGGTTTTTTATCTGGTTCGCATTTGCGCAGCGCATATGAGTTGCAACAAAATATGGTGGGCATTGGCATCTTGTGGAAGTATGGCTATTATGATCAGGCCCGTAACCAGGACCATTCCCTGCAGGTAACCTGGCTCGAAAAATATTATCATTTTTTAGAAGATACCGGTATTAAATTTCAAATAACCATTCACGATCACCTGGTGTGGGTGAAAGCGTATTATTTGAACCCGGAAACATTTAAAACAGCGCCGCTCTTTTTGCTGAGCACTGATTTGCCAGAGAATGATCATGTTTCACAAACCATTACGCATCGTTTATACGACGCCAACGTGGCAACCAAAGTAGCCCAGTTTATTTTATTGGGTGTTGGTGGCGCCAAGTTGATGGATGAAATAGGATTCAACCCCGACCTGTATCATTTGAACGAAGCGCATGCCGTATCATCAGTATTCTATTTATACAAGAAGTTCGGCAATAAGGTTGATGAAGTGAAGAAGCGCCTGGTGTTCACTACGCATACACCCGAAGAAGCAGGTAATGAAAAACATGATATTCACCTTTGTCATAAAATGAGTTACTTCTGCGGGTTAAGTCTCGATGAAGTACGTAAGCTCACAGGTATTCAGGACGATTTGTTCAACCACTCGCTGGTAGCTTTACGTTTTGCTCACCTGGCTAATGGTGTATCTAAATTGCATGGTGAAGTATCGCGCCAAATGTGGGGCAGGTATGAGAATATTTGTCCAATCATTTCAATAACCAACGCACAGAACTGGCGTTACTGGGCCGATAAACAATTGTATCGTGCTGCAGAAGAAGGTAACGATAGCTGGTGGGATGATCGCAAGAAATACCTTAAGCGCAGGGCATTTGAAATAGTGGCCGATCAAACCGGCAAATTGTTCAACCCGAATGTATTTACAATTGTATGGGCACGCCGCTTTGCCGGGTATAAAAGAGCGGAATTACTTACACGCGATAAAGCCCGCTTTGAAAAGTTATTAAGGAATACCAAATATCCCGTACAGATCATTTGGGCAGGTAAACCATACCCCATGGATTACCCCGCTATCAATGATTTTAATAACCTGATACATTTAAGCAAAGGCAATAAAAATATAGCTGTGCTTGTAGGTTATGAATTGGGATTATCAAAACGCCTGAAACAGGCGGCTGATATTTGGCTAAACAATCCACGCGTTCCACGCGAAGCTTCGGGTACCAGTGGTATGACGGCTGCTATGAACGGCGCCATCAACTTTAGTACCGACGATGGCTGGATACCTGAATTTATTGATCAGGGCCATAATGGTTTTGTTGTACCGAAAGCCGATTACGCCAAAATGAGCGTGCAGGACCAGGACCAATACGACCTTGATAAAATGTACGAAATGCTCGAAAAAGATGTTCTGCCTATGTATTACGAGCGTTACGATACCTGGCGTCAGATTGCCAAGAATGGAATGCGTGATGTGAGGTTTCAGTTCGATTCGGGCAGGATGGCGAATGAGTATTATGAGTTACTCTATAAGTAGTTGACTAGTTAACGAGTTGACTGGTTAACTAGTAGTTGACAGGTTGATAGAGTTGATGAAGGTAATAGAGTTGATATAGGTAATACAGAAAAGTAGTTTGTTAAAATAATCTTAAGGATCATCTGTTATGCAGGTGGTCCTTTTTTGTGAAAGGCCCTCGCGGAGACTCAGGCATGCATTTGCTCAGTGGGCTCAACAGAAAGCCTTTATCAACTTTATCAACATATCAACTTTTCAACTTCCTCGTCAACTTGTCAACTCGTCAACTCGTCAACTTATGCAATTTTCTCAAAACATGCATCTATTCATAAACAACAATACATGAAACGCATTTTAACCCTATTGATATTAACCTCACTGGCAGCCAGCACCCATGCCGGTGACGATAAGAACATTGTTAGCTCAACCCTGAAGTCGGCCATGGTATACCGCATTGGCGCCGAATTGGCGCATACGGCCAAGGCTTCACTACACCAGGGCAATAATGAATTAGTGATAGATAATATCAGCAACCGAATCGATGTAAACAGTTTGCAAATAGGCAGTAATGGCAATGTGACCATATTGTCGGTAGAGTTCTCAACCAATTTTTTGCGGCCCGAAGTAAAGCTGCCCGTTGTAAAAAAGCTGGAAGATTCGCTTGAGGCAGTGAATGAAGAAATAACCAGAGTACAGGTGATATTAAAGACGGACCAGGAATTATTAGACCTGTTAAAGGCCAACAAAGAAATTCGTGGCGATCAAAATGGGGTGAGCGTAGCTGAGCTAACAAAGATGATGGAGTATTATAAAACAAAAACGCTGGAGTTGCAGAATGAGATGAGCCGGTATAAAGAGAAAGAAAAAAAGTTACAAGCCATTACTGCTAAAATACACCAGCAGATAACAGAGGAAGAACAAAAGAACAGCAAGACCATTGGCAAATTGTTATTGCAGTTATATTGCCCGGTAGCAGGCCAGTACGATTTCACCATATCGTATGTAACGCCTGCTGCCAGTTGGAATCCCGCGTACGACCTGTGGGTGGAAAATATAAATAAACCGGTTGCACTGGCTTATAAAGCCAAACTGGCACAAAGCACAGGGCTCGACTGGGATAATGTGAAATTATCGTTATCTACTTCTGTACCATCACAACATAATAATGCGCCCGATGTTAAGGCCTGGTTTCTTGATTATGTTAATGCTTACAACAGCGTACCGGACGCGTTCAGTAATAGAATTGCCGGAGTGGCTGCTGCTCCTGCTCCTGCCATGGAAGAAGTTAGAGTGAGAGGCTATGCCAGCATTAAAGAATATAAGACGGATAGCCGGAGTGAAGAACCTATTTATGTAGTAAATGGTGCTGTTATTAGTAAAGATGAATTTAACAAGATAGATAAGAGGGCCATCAAAAGTATGGATGTATTAAAGGATGCATCATCGTTGGCAATATATGGTAGCCGGGCAGGCAATGGTGTTGTGGTTGTTACCACAAAACAAATGAACGATTATGTAGGCGTGAAAGATAATCAGTTGAATGTTGTATTTGAAATTGAACTGCCTTACGATGTGCCATCGAATGGTAAAGAGCAGAATGTTAGTCTGAAAGATTTTAAAATACCTGCGCAATTTAAATATTACAGCGCGCCGCGCTTAGATAAAGATGCCTACCTGTTGGGTGAAATAGTTGACTGGGAGGCATTGAACCTGTTACCGGGTGAGGCGAATATCATTTTTGAAGGTACATATATTGGTAAAACAAACATCGACGCCAACTCTGTACAGGATACTTTAAACCTTACGTTGGGCCGCGATAAAAGGGTAGTAGTGAACAGGGAAAGGCTGGCCGATTTCAGCAGCGTGAAATTCCTTGGTACCAATAAAAAACAGACACTGACATTTGAAATAACGGTTCGTAATAATAAGAAAGAAGCGGTTCAAATGGAGCTAAGAGATCAATATCCCGTTTCAACCAATAAGGACATTGAGGTAGAGTTACTGCAGCATGATGGCGCATCGGTAAATACGGAGACCGGTATCTTAACCTGGAAAATGCAATTAGCGCCGGGGGAAATAAAGAAATACCGCGTTAGCTACAGTGTGAAATACCCGAAGGATAAAGAAATAAACTTATAAAAAAAAGAGCCGCTTATTACAGAGCGGCTCTTTGCTTTTATTAAGGAACAATTTCAATTAGTTCTACATCGAAGATCAGCGCAGATCCTGCCTGTATCTTACCGGCATCCTGATCGCCATAAGCAAGTTCTGAAGGAATGAATAATTTCCACTTGCTGCCAACAGGCATTAATTGTAACGCTTCTGTCCAACCGGGAATTACCCTGCTTAAATAAAGGTTAATAGGTTCACCGCGTTCAACAGAGCTATCGAATACAGTACCGTCGATGAGGGTACCATGGTAATGTACTTTTACCTGGTCTTCGGCTTTTGGTTTGGGACCAGTACCTTCTTTTTCTATTTTATATTGCAGGCCGCTGGGCAAAGTAACCACGCCTGGTTTCTTTTTGTTTTCTGCCAACCATGCTTCGCCTGCTTTTTTATTTGGGCCGGCTTTGGCTTTTGCGGCAGACTGCATGTAGTTAACGATACAGCTGTTTACTTGTGCTTCGTTCATCAGTGGTTTGTCGGCTTTGGCATCAGAAAGCGCTTTTACCACTAATGTGTTATTTATGTCTTTTATGCCCTGGGCTTTGTAAAAACTGGCGATACTTAAGCCAATGGCATAACTAAATGAATCGACTGAATTTTTCAAAGCGGGGGCAGCAGGTGCTGCGGTAGTAGTCGTTTTCTTAGGCGCAGCTGCAACCGGCTTTTTTTTAGCTGGAGCCTGGGCCAGCATTACAGTGGCTGGTAAACTGGCTAAAGCCAACAGCACATATTTTTTCATTATATAAATTTTAGGCACCAAAAGTAAGTGAATGAATTGAATTCACCAGTAGGTGAAAGAAACGAATTCACCGGGGGATTATTGCCGTACGCACTGGCTTTAACGGTACTGTCGGCCATTTTAGCAGGTTGGGGTGTCAGGTGTTTATACCGATGCTCATAGGGCTGATTGGTAACAATGGCCAGTATATCTTTTTCAAGTGAGGTTACCGGTGATTCTACCATCCGGCCTACTTCGCGCTGATCTTCAAATATCAACAGGGTAGGCACCCTACGAATGTTCAAACCCTGTTCTTCATGCTGCGGGCTTTGTTTATAGGCGGTATCGCTGTTATTTAAATTGATTAGCTGTATTTGTGTTGGTTTTACCCGGCAGTAATCGAGGATCTTGTAAATACGGGGTACTTCGCGGCGGCTATCGCCACACCAGGTGCCCATAAACAAAAGGAAACGTTTATTGCGAAGTAGTGGTTTTACCTGGATGGCCGTGGTGCTGTCAACAACATAGCTGTCGTAGTTTTTAGTGTACCAGGTATCGAAGGGCGCTTGCGCAAGTCGTTCGCGATCGGTTTTACCAAGCAATATAAGGTTGCCTTTTTTGTCGGTGGCTGTAACATTAACGGGATGTGATTGCTGGTTGGCTAGTTTGGGTGTGCAGGAAATGAATATAAAAAATAAGGTGGCTATCGCTGTTATATAAGTGGTGTTCATTTGATGTAGTTGTATGTGGTTAGAATAGAATGCCTGTGCATAATGATTATGTTGCAGCGCATACTGTGCATAACAGTGCATCTGCCCACAATCATTGATGCAGGACAATAAATAGATGGCCAGGCTGCTCTTGCAGCTTGTATTACGTTCTAGATGTTCAGCGTTAGGCGTTCAGCCTTTTCCGGGGAGGTTGAAATATAGCAGGAGGGTGAAGCTCAGGAACGACTTCAGTATAAGCCATTTCATGTTTTACAGGCGTGGCGGGTGATTGCCAGCTTTGTGCCTGTTCATGAAACAATGTTATCTCAACTGTTTTTTCTTTTAATGTTGCGGCTGTTTGTTGTGTGGTATCGGTGTTCTTATCGAGTAGTTGCTGAATACAATCACATCGGGTTGACGTGTATAGCGAGGCAAAGCGACACTGCCAATAGCTTACCAGTTTGCCATATTGAAGGGCAAAAAAGGCGGTAAGGCATATGATGGCGGTCAGTGAACGCACGCAATTTGATTAGTTAGCGAAAAAATACTAATAATACTGATAACTCTCTAATTTTGCCCTCTTCAATTTTAACATATTTTATGAGTGCATATATTAAACCTTTGGAAATTCGCTGGTCTGATCTTGACCCCAACTTTCATGTGCGGCATTCCGTATATTATGATTTTGGGGCTTTTATACGGATTGCTTTTTTGAACGAGCATGGATTAACGCCGGCTTTTATGTTAAAGCATCAGTTTGGACCCATCATTTTCAGGGAAGAATGTGTTTTTAAGCGGGAAATAAGAATGGGCGAACAATTAACTATCGATGTGCAGTTATTTAAATCACGGCCCGATCATTCACGATGGACCATTCAACATCGTATAATGAAAAATGGCAATGAGGTTGCTGCCATTATAACTGTTGATGGCGCCTGGATGGATGTGGTGCAGCGCAAACTCACGGTTCCGCCCGATACGGTAAAACATGTATTTGAGAAAATGCCTAAGGCTGAGCAGTTTGTGTGGGATTAAATTACCATTAGACTTAACAACTTTTTACGATTTAACACGTTATTTTAGCTGAATTATTTAACGAATATCTCTATGAAACGAATAGTTTTACCCCTTTTACTGTTAACCGGTGTTGCATCATTTGGTCAAAGCAGCCTTTTGAAAAAAGCAAGCAGTGTTCTGAATAAGGCTAAGAGTGGCACTGGTACTACTTCATTAAGCAATGATGATATTGTGGCCGGTTTAAAAGAAGCATTATCTGTAGGCGCAAAGAACAGCGCTAATAAATTGTCGTCGGTTGACGGATTTTTCGCTAATGCCGCCATTAAAGTATTGATGCCGCCCGAAGCAAAGAAAGTAGAAACTGCTTTACGTACTGCTGGTATGGGCAAGCTGGTTGATAACGCTATTTTGTCTATGAACCGTGCCGCCGAAGAGGCCAGCAAATCTGCCGCGCCTATTTTCGTGAATGCTATTACAAGCATGAGCTTTACAGATGCATTGAATATTTTAAAAGGAAGCGATACTGCTGCTACCGGTTACCTGCGTGGTAAAACTGTAGCTGCTCTTACAAGCGCCTTCCGCCCTGTGATAGATACTGCTTTATCGAAAACAGCAGCTACTTCATACTGGAAAACAGTGTTTGATGCTTACAATAAGCTTCCAACTACTTTTAATAAAATTAATCCTGACCTGGCTGGTTATGTTACAGAGAAGTCATTGAGCGGTATGTTTTATCAGGTTGCTCAGGAAGAACAAAAGATCCGCAAAGATCCTGCTGCCCGTGTTACTGATATCCTGAAGAAGGTGTTCGGCAGTTAATTTTCCCTCGTCTGCTTGGAGATTTATTATAAATTGCACCCCGACAAACGTCGGGGTTGTTTTTTTATAATACTACAGTCACATGATCTCAAGAACGCTTTCTCTATACAAGAATGCTTATAGTGGATTGTCTCCTTCAATTTGGTGGCTGTCGTTTATTATGTTAGTAAACCGCAGCGGCACCATGGTATTGCCATTTATGACCATATATCTTACTACCGCCAAGGGGTATAGTATTGGTAAGGCTGGCTTTGTTATGGCATTGTTTGGCCTGGGTGCAGTTACCGGCGCCTTTTTGGGTGGAAAGCTTACCGATCGTATAGGGTTTCACAAAGTACAATTGATCACGTTGCTGGGTGGTGGTGTTTTGTTTATGGTGTTAGGGCAAATGCAAACCTACCCATTGATCTGTTTATTCACCTTTTTGCTAAGTATGGTGAATGATGCATTTAGGCCGGCCAACTCAACAGCTATTGTTGCTTATAGTAAAGAAAATACCCGTACCCGTTCGTATGCGCTGCACCGGTTGGCCATTAACCTTGGCTGGGCAGTAGGCAGCGCCATTGGCGGTATACTGGCTGCAAAAAGTTATCAATTGCTGTTTTGGGTTGACGGGGCTACCAATATTATGGCTGCTTTACTGCTGGTTTATTTGTTGCACCCTAAGAAACAACCGAAGCAGGAAAAGAAAAAAACGGTTGCCGATCCTTTGCATTCGCCATACCGCGATAAAATATACCTGTGGTTCATTTTGCTCACCATTTTATTTGCCTCCTGCTTTTTTCAGCTGTTCACTAACCTTAATGCCTACTACAAAATTGAATGTCATTTTAACGAACAATTCATTGGGTTAATAGGTGCATTGAATGGCGTAATGATCGCCATCATTGAAATGGTGTTGGTGTTTAAGCTGGAAGGCCGGCGGTCGAATTTATTTTATATTACCCGCGGAACTTTGCTGGTAGGTACAGCCTATTTTATGCTGAACATCTTTCACATTACTCATGCCCTGGCATTGCTGATGATGCTGGTGATGACCATGGGAGAGATTCTCGTTCTGCCTTTTATGAATACCTTTTGGACAGCTCGCAGCGCCGATCACAATCGGGGTCAGTATGCGGGGTTATATACCATTGCATGGTCAATAGCTCAAACGGGCGGTCCCTTTCTGGCATCACAACTGGCCGAACGCGCCGGGTTTGATACCCTTTGGTGGGTATTAGGTGGAATGAGTGTTATTACTGCTATTGGATTTATGTGGTTGAAACGAAAATTGGAAGTATAGATTACCTTCGCGCCATGCATTCTCCCGAAAAATTCGACATGTTCCGTAACCGGCTCACCAAAGTGTACCGGCATATTGGTAAACAGGCAAGGCGCCAGGGCATCACCTGTTATCGCATTTATGATCACGATTTGCCTGAGTTTGCGCTTTGTATTGAACGCTATGGCGATAATCTTTACCTGGCCGAATACAAACGGAAATTTGAAATGGCTGAAGCTGAACACGAAGCCTGGCTGGAAGAATGCATTGTACTGATCTGCGATGTGCTGCAAATGCCGGTAGAGAATGTGTTCATTAAGGAACGTCAACGTAAACCGGGCCGGCTGGGCCAATATCAGCGGGTGGCAGAGGAAGGTGCCAACTTTGTAGTGGAAGAAGCCGGATTGAAATTTAAAGTGAACCTAAGCGATTACCTCGATACAGGATTGTTCCTCGATCACCGTATTACCCGGGGAATGGTGCGTGATGAAGCAAAAGATAAACGGGTGTTGAACCTGTTCTGTTATACCGGTTCATTTTCAGTATACGCTGCAGCAGGCGGCGCTGCCGACGTTACTTCGGTTGACCTGTCGAAAACCTACCTGCAATGGGCCGAAGAAAATATGCGGCTGAATGATTTCTTCAATGAAAAGAAACATCATTTTATACATGCCGATGTAAAACAATACCTCGATACATTGGCGCCCGCTTCTTTTGATCTGGTGGTGATGGACCCGCCTACATTCAGTAACAGCAAACGCATGAAAGATTTTCTCGACATTCAACGCGATCATGCCGAACTGTTGAATAAGACGCTGCAGGCATTGGCGCCCGGTGGCGTTGTTTATTTCAGCACCAACTATCGAAAGTTTGAGCTAAACAACGAAATGATCAATACCCCAGATATAAAAGATATTACACGGGCCACCACGCCCTTCGATTTTGAAGGAAAACTCTTTAGGTACTGCTTCAAACTAAAAAAGTAATACATGGAAAAGCCTCCGTACAGAATAGCCGGAGGCTTTTTTATTTATCATAAGTCTCGAATTGAAGCCCTTGTCAACTTGTCAACTATCTTATTTGTCCTCTTACTAAACCTGCCCCATGACGGCGTGAGTGTGCATTTACATACATAGGGTCTTTTGTTAGCTGGTTATAAAGGGCATCTGTAAGCGGGTCCGAAACTTTCACTACGCCAAAATCGCTTAGGCTACTGCAAAGAAATATAAGTGGCGATCCGTTTGCTCCCTTTGCGCCAGGGTGAATGTGTGATACCGTTAGTGTGTCGTTGCTTTCAAGATTATTAACGGTAACTACTGAATACAGCACTTTATCGCTGGTTAGGCGCAGTATGGCTTTACCGGTTGCAGTGGTAGTGACCTGAGGAACTTCCTCGGAGCCAAGCAATGTGATGTCCTGGGCAAGGACAACTGTTTTATCAAGCTGGCCACGCGCCAAACCAGCGGGCGCCTGTGTTGAATGCACATTTACATACACGGGTTTTCCCAACAACGTGTCTATTTGCCCCTGCCGTAAGTTAGTTACGATGCCGCTTGTTCCCGCCCCGGTAAAGGTGGGATTGAAGGGAATAAAGATGGCGCCTGAAGTACCCGCATCACCAATATGAATATGGGCATTGGTCAGGGCATCGCTGGGCGACAGGTTATGTATGTGTAAATCGAACTTTAAAGAATTGTCTGAGAACAGTTCGATGGTAGCTTCGCCTTCTTCATCTCTATTGGCAGGTGCAGGCACTTCATAGATCGATTTTATTTCTACCGTCCATCTTTTAACCGTTGACGGACCATCGTCTTTATCGTGTTCACAGCTTTGAATACCGATAGCAAGCAATACAATGCAGGCTACCTTTGCAGGCAGTAATCGTATCATAAATAATGTTTTGAATAGGTTTTGTAAAGTATACGACCTTATTGGCAGGCAGGTTGCCCGAACATAAAAAAGGGGGCACAGCGTAGCTGTGACCCCTAACTAAGAACTTAAAACTAAGAACTAAGAACTATTGAAGCGGAATATCTCTTTTCAACATCTCATTTCTATTGGCCATTTCCCAGGCGGTATAAAATACCAGCTGTGCTCTTTTAGCCATTTGTTTATAGTCGATCTTATCGGGCGTGTCGCTGGGTTGATGGTAGTCTTTATGCGTACCATTGAAGTAGAAAATGATAGGCACGCCTTTACGGGCAAAATTATAATGGTCGCTGCGGTAATAAATACGTTCGGGGTCCTTGGGTGAATTGTATTTATAGTCAAGCTCCAGTTTGGTGTATTTTTTATTCATGGCCTCGCTGATGGGGCGAAGGTCTGAGCTTAGTTTATCATCACCTACCACATATACATAATTGGTGCTGTCACCCGTTGTACGTTTTGGATCGGTACGGCCAATCATATCAATGTTCAGGTCAACCGTTGTTTTTTCGAGTGGGTAAACCGGATGATCGCTGTAGTATTCTGAACCCCATAAGCCTTTTTCTTCACCAGAAACGGTCATGAATACAATTGAGCGGCGTGGGCCTTTACCGGCTGCTTTTGCTTTTGTAAACGCTTCTGCCAGTTCAATTACGCTTACGGTCCCTGAGCCATCATCATCGGCGCCATAGTATATTACTGAGTCGCCACGTTTGCCCAGGTGATCGTAGTGTGCGGTAATAAATACGAATTCGTCTTTTTTGTCGCTGCCTTCTAAAAAGCCGATCACATTGGTGCTTGATAATTCATTTACGCTCTTTTTAAAGTCGAGCTTTACGTTTGCCGTATACGTTTTGGGTGTTGGATTACCGTTTTTAAGTGCTTCTTTTACCGCGTCAAAATCAGCACCTATAATGGCTTTTGCTATGTCTTCAGAAATTGAATATGAGTTAAGATTGATATTCGGCTTATATGCTTCTGTATAAAGCGGTCCTTTTACATAGGGCGCGCCACGGCGAATGATATTATTTTGTACCAGTAATACTGCAGCGGCGCCGTTCTTTTGTGCTTCTCTTACTATTAAAAAAGGACTGGTACGAAAATGTGATCCGGAGCTGGTACCACCAGTTGAAGTGGCCTGCGTTGGCATTACCAACACAATTTTACCCTGTACGTTAATGGGTTTAAAATCGTTGCGGGTACTATCGTTTATACCGTATCCTACATAAACAACCTCGCTGCTGAGCAGGGTACTTGAGCTGGCTGCACTTAAGTTCACAAAAAAATCCTTGCTTCCATCAAAGCGTTTACCGTTCACTTCTATTGTAGCTTCTACCAGCGAATCCTGGTACACGGGAAAGCCAAGCTGAAAATTACCATTGTTGCCAGGTGTCAGTCCTAATGCTTTGAACTGGTCCTCAATATAAGCAGCTGCTTTGCGCTGGCCTTCGGTTGTTGTTTCGCGGCCCTGCATTTCTTTGCCTGCTACAATGTACAGGTGTTTCTTTAGATCGTCGGGGGTGATGGTGGTGGCAAATGGCCTGGGGTCGGCAATTTTTTGTGCCGAAGCCGCTGTAGAGGCGGCCATAGCCATTACCAGGAGCATCCTTCTCATAGTATGTCTTTTGTTGAAGGTCAAAAATAACCGAGTTGCGAATATAAAAAAATTACATAGTGTGAGTGGTGAATCGTGAATGGTGAGTGGATACAGGGGGGTGTTGCATGTTACAGGTTTCAGGTTGCAGGGTAAAGACATCGAACCGGAAGCTTTTTGCATTTCCCTGTAACCTGAAACTTGTAACAGCGGCTAAATATTAATAAGCTGGCGCTTTGTACTAGGCTTCATATTCACTGAGCTCCAGCCAGCGAAGCTCTTTTTCATCGAGTAAATTGGTGATTTCGCTTATACGTACCGATAACTGCTGCAATTGATCAAAGGGCAGCGAGCCATCGTTCATTTTTTCTGTTATGGTTTCCTTTTCTTTTTCAAGGTTGGCAATATCCTGTTGAATTTGTTCAAATTCTCTTTTCTCCTTGTAAGTCAACTTCCGTTTTTCTTCTTTAACGGGTGCTGCCACTACTTCCTGCTTTACAGGTTTTACCTCTGTTTTTTCCTCTTCTTCTTTTTCCTTTAACCATATCCGGTACTGTGAATAGTTGCCAGGAAAATCACGGATCATACCTTCACCTTCAAATACAAATAAGTGATCAACCAGGCGGTCCATAAAATACCGGTCGTGCGAAACAATAAGTAAGCAACCGGGATAGTCGCTCAGGAAATTCTCCAGCACGCCCAGGGTAGGAAGGTCAAGGTCGTTGGTAGGCTCATCAAGGATCAAAAAGTTGGGGTTGCGGAAAAGAATAGATAATAAATGCAACCGTCTTTTTTCACCACCGCTCAGTTTAGAAATATAGGTGTATTGTTGTTCTGGCGGAAACAGGAATAATTGTAGGAACTGCGCAGCGCTTAAAGCTCCACCACTTGCCAGGGGAAAACTTTCGGCTATATTTTTTACAAATTCAATTACCCGCATATCTTCTTTTATTACCAGGCCCTGTTGCGAGTAATTGCCAAACACCACAGTTTCACCAATGTTGATCTTGCCACTGTCGGCCGGTTCAAGCCCCTGCAGCATATTCAGGAAGGTAGATTTACCGGCGCCGTTTTTACCAACTACGCCAATGCGTTCTCCTTTTTTGAAGGTGTAATCAAAGCCTTTCGTTATAGGTTTATCGCCAAAGCTTTTATACACTTTTTTCAGTTCAATTACTTTGCCGCCAAGCCGGCTCATTTTCATTGATAATTCTAACTGGGCCTCTTCAATACGTTGTTTTGCTTTGGCTTCTACTTTATAAAAGTTATCCTGGCGGCTTTTGCTTTTTACAGTACGGGCCTTGGGTTGCTTACGCATCCATTCCAGTTCCTTGCGGTAGGTATTGCGGGCTTTATCTATGCTGGCTGCCTCGCTTTCCTGGCGGGCTGCTTTCTTTTCAATGTAATTCTGGTAATCACCTTTGTAAACAAACAGGTCGCTGCCATCCAGTTCCCAGATCTCATCACATACCGAATCTAAAAAATAGCGGTCGTGCGTAACCAGCAATAAGGTTACATTTTGCTGGTCGAGGTAGTTTTCGAGCCATTCCACCATTTCAATATCGAGGTGGTTGGTAGGCTCGTCCATGATCAGTAACACATGTTTATGTTCAAAACCAATATCAATGAGTGTTTTGGCCAGCGCCACCCGTTTGCGTTGACCGCCCGAAAGGGTGTTCACTGCCTGGTTCAGGTGGTGGATATTCAGTTTGGCCAGAATTTGCTTCACTTTGGCGTCAAAATCCCAGGCTCCCAAATCATCCATTTTTACAATGGCTTGGCTTAGTTTTTCGGGATCGCCTTCTTCACTTATGGCTTCAAATTCCCTGATGGCATTCATTACCGGGTGGTTATGAAAGAAGATATTATCGGCAATGGAGCCTCTTTCGTCAAATTGGGGATCCTGCTCAAACAGGGCAACGGTCACTTCTTTATTGATCCACGAAGTGCCGCTATCGGGTGTTTCTTTACCCGCCAATATCCGCAGCAGGGTACTTTTGCCACTGCCATTACGGGCTACCAACGCAATTTTGTCACCCTCTTCAACGTGAAAGGAAATATTCTCAAACAATGGTTTTACGCCAAACGACTTCGTGAGCGATTCTACGGATACATAATGCATGGCGCAAAGATAAGTTTTTAGTTCTCAGTTCTTAGTTCTCAGTTCACAGTTCTCCTTTTCGAGGATTGCCGATAATACTCAGCCAACTGCCCATTGTGAGTTGCCCCCTGGTTCGTAAATTACAATGATCAAACATGTACATTCTTAACCATATCATCCTCGTAGTGCTTTGGCTGCTGTTTGGCGTATTGCATAGTGTGCTGGCGGCGGAGTGGTTTAAGCGCCTTATGCAGCGCCGGCTGGGCAGCAGGTATAAATATTATCCTTTTACTTATTCGGTTTTCGCGGCGCTTACCCTTAGTGGCATTTTGATTTTTCAACTAAACATACAAAGCCATTTGTTATATGTTGCCCCGCGTTGGGTGAATATATTGTTATGGCTGCCGGTGCTTGCCGGTTTATTGATCATGGCCGTGGTGATAAAGAAGTATTTCTTTTCGCTTAGCGGCATCAGCGTTTTTTACAAACATCAGCCACCGGTGGTGCTGGAGCAGGGTGGTTTGAACCGGTACGTTCGGCACCCATTGTATTTTGGCACCCTGTTGTTTGTTTGGGCCTTGTTCTTTGTTTTTCCTTATGTAAGCAACCTGCTGGCCTGTATTATGATTACGTTATATACCATAACAGGTGCGATACTTGAAGAAAAGAAGCTGGTAAAACAATTTGGGGAACAGTACATTTTATACAAAAGGCAGGTCCCAATGTTAATACCCCGATTTTAACTTGCCTTACCAGTTAACTCGTAAACCTGTTAACTCGTTAACTTTCCCTCCACTTAATGTTACAGCCTATACTTGGTTTTTGATCGGCCGGCACAGGCTTACCTGCAATAAGGTGGTCAAGCGCATTGCGAATATCGGCGCCCGTAACCGGTTTTTCGTTTCCGGGGCGGCTATCATCGAGCTGACCACGGTATGCCAGCAACAGGTTGTTATCGAAAATAAAGAAGTCGGGCGTACAGGCCGCCTGGTATGCTTTGGCTACTTCCTGGGTAGCATCGTATAAATAGGGGAAGGGGTAATGTAATTCTTCTGCTACCTGCTTCATTTGTTCAGGACCATCCTGCGGGTAACCGGCTACGTCATTAGAGCTGATGGCAATAAAGCCAACGCCTTTGTCTTTATAGTCGTTGCCTAATTGTACAAGTGCTGCGTTTACATGTTTTACAAACGGACAATGATTACAAATGAACATGATCACTGTAGCCGTTGTGCCTTTTAATGTTTGCAGCGACAGATTGTTACCGCTTACTGTATCGGGTAAGGTAAAATCGAAGGCTGGTTTTCCCAGTGGTGTCATTACAGATGGTGTACGAGCCATATTTGAAGCAAAGTTTTATTAAAGATAACACTACTTCCCGTACCGGTACATTAACCAGCAAATGGTGGCGGTAATGATCAGCATTACCACCCATTTGTATTTATCCCACAAATGGCGTTGCTTTTTTTGTAGCAGCGCCTGTTCTATAGTTGATTGAGCCGTAGTATCGTCACCAGCCACCTGCATAAGCAGTTCCGCAACAGGTATATAGAATTTCTTTGGTAAAGGCTGGGCCGAGGTGAGAATGCTTTGTATGATCTGGTGATTAATGGCTGTATTATGCTGTTCGTGCAAAATACCTATAGCATTGGGTGTTAACAGCTCCCTAATGTGCAGGCTTACCGCATCGTACCGAAGATGAAAGATGTTCATGGATGCAACATATTGTTGTAATACGCGGCATTCCTGTAAAATGTTAGCCGGGGTAAGTGGTGCACTGGCGAATGGCTTTCCTGTACTGCGAACATACCAGCGCTGGTAGTGATAGGCTTCCCGTTTTTTGGGATCGCTTAAAACCTTGTATGCTTCCTGTATTTCGCGAAACCGGGCTGTAGCTATATTACTGCCGTCGTTTTTATCGGGGTGATATTGTTGGGCCAATCGCCTGAAAGCACGTTTGATCTCCTGCAGGGATGCGGTAGTTGGGAGTTCCAGGATTTTATAGTAGTCTTTTATATTGTTCATTTAATTCAATAGTCATGAAAAGGCAATCGGCAATCGGCAATATTGGCAATCGTGAAACGGCAAACGTGAAACGTGAAAAGGGGCGCTCAAATTCGAGGCTTGCGTTGTCCCGGCAATTGGCAATAATTTTCAGGCTGTGCAAGATCGTTTATTAATTATAAAGTTCGCGAGCCTACTCACCACTCACCATTCACTTTACCGCAAATTAACTTATGTATGTGACACCCGTCATCGAAGTGATGATAGTATTTTCTGAACTTTGCATTGGGGGAAATATGTATCCATTTATCGTAAAAACTGCGAGGCGATCAGTTGCATACAAAATGTGCAAAAAAAGTTATGTGAGGATAGTACATTTTACAACATTTGTACGGTTTTACCCGTTTATGCAATGTCTATTTTACGTAAGTTTGCGGCGTTCTATGAAAACACACACATTCCGATCGAAGCCTGAGTTGATAGCGATTCTTGTAATTGCTTTCTTTTGTTTTATGGCAGCCAACTGCCACAGTTCTTCAGCGAAGACTGCAGATATTAATGCTGGTTCTGCTCCTGAGCCAGCTAAATCTGATGGCGACAAAACCGCCAATTCCCCCGAAACCAAAATGCCTAACATTGAAGGCATGAAAGTAGCTGACCCTAAAACTGTGTTGGGCCGGCCCGAAGTGCCTATACTTTGTTACCACCAGATCCGCGACTGGAAACCTACCGATTCTAAAACCGCCCAGGCATATATTTGTCCACCGGCTGCTTTTGCCGAGCAAATGAAAATGCTGGCCGATAGCGGTTATCATGCAATATTACCCGATCAGTTATATGCTTATTTGAATGAAGGCACTCCATTACCTTCAAAACCGGTAATGCTTACTTTCGATGATACCGATCTTGACCAATATACAGTGGCTACGCCTATCATGGAAAAGTATAAGTTCAAAGGAGTGTTCTTTATAATGACGGTTTCAATTGGCCGTCCCAGATACATGAGCAAAGAACAGATCAAAGATCTTTCTGATAAAGGCCATGCAATTGGTTCACATACCTGGGACCATCACAACGTGAAAAAGTACCAGGGTACCGATTGGGTAACCCAAATTGAGAAGCCTACCAAACAACTGGAAACAATCACTGGCAAAAAGATCCAGTACTTTGCTTACCCGTTTGGTTTGTGGAACCCACAGGCAATACCTGAACTGAAGAAAAGAGGCATGATCGCTGCATTCCAGTTGTATGCACCGCGCGACGAGCAGGATCCTTTGTATACCATTCGTCGCATTATTGTTCCGGCTATGAAACCCGCTGCTTTGTATAAATCAATGCGCCAGGGCTTTTCAGCTTACTAATGCCCCAAACCCCCAAAAGGGGGCTTACAAAAAGTTTTATTGTTGGAATTTCTATATAGCAACAGGCACAAAGAGTAATCTTCGTGCCTGTTGCTTTTAATACTATCGATCTCATTGTTCAAATATTAGCACATTTGCATATTTGCACATTAGCACATTGGCCTTAAGTTGCATATACGTTTTGTTAAAGCGTTGTTTTAATTTTTCCTTCAGATAAAGTATTACTAAAAGGTGTAACTGCCTGAGTGATGGCATAATAATCGATTTAACCTGATAAGAAAGAAACAGGCCGGCAGGCCAGTTTCCAAACGATCGATTGTGTATGCTTAAACTCACCTAAATGAAACGATTCACAGCAGTTAGCACTACAGTAATACTATTGTTATTATTGTTTGAAAGTGCCCAAAATAAAGCTACAGCCCAGGTATCGGTACAGGTTTCTTACCAAACCTTCTACAATGAACTGGAGCCATATGGATACTGGATCGATTATCCTGAATATGGTTACGTTTGGCGCCCTGATGTGGGGCCCGGTTTCAGACCTTACAACACTAATGGCCATTGGGTTTACACCGATGATTATCAATGGATGTGGGCCTCTGATTACGAATGGGGCTGGGCGCCTTTTCACTATGGCCGCTGGTTTTATGACGATTATTATGGCTGGCTTTGGATGCCGGGTTATGAATGGTCGCCCGCATGGGTTTGCTGGCGTACCGGTGGTGATTATTATGGCTGGGCGCCATTGGGACCGCAATTCAGCATCAACGTAAACTTTTCCTTTGGTCGTTATAACCCGCCTGCTAATTACTGGTGTTTTGTTGACCGGCAGTATATTGCTTCGCCTCGGGTGTACGACTACTGCGTAGGCGTACAACGCAACACTACCATTATCAACAACACAACCATCATCAATAATTATCGTAACGAACGCAATGTGTTTGTGACCGGGGGCCCGGGCCGTCGCGATGTGGAGCGCTATAGCCGGTCGCCCATACGTTCAGTTGCTGTAAGAGATGCCAACAGACCAGGCCGGGCAGGCTTTAGGGGTAATGAAGTGTCGATTTACCGCCCAAGAGTGAATCGCGATAATGATCGCTATGCACCTGAGCGGGTGCAACGGTTCAACCGCGACCAACGGAACAACATAGCCGATAACAGAAATAACGGTTTCCGCAGGCCTGATAATAATAGTAATGATCGCCGGGGCGATAATAACCGCGGTTTTGGCGAAAGGCGTCAGCAGCAGGAAGGCATGATGCGCGACAGGAACAATGAGGTCAATAACCGCCGCCAGTTTGAAGAACGGCGCCAACAGCAGGAGAGGGGAATGCGTGAACGGAACGACGAGGCCAATAACCGCCACCAGTTTGAAGAACGCCGGCAACAACAGGAACGAATGATGCGTGAACGGAACGACGAGGCCAATAACCGCCGCCAGTTTGAAGAACGCCGGCAACAACAGGAACGAATGATGCGTGAGCGCAATGATCAGGCAGAAAATAATCGTCGCCAGTTTGAAGAACGGCGGCAACAGCAGGAGCGTATGATGCGTGAACGCAATGACCAGGCAGAGAACAACCGCCGTCAGTTTGAAGAGCGCCGCCAGCAGCAGGAGCGCGTAATGCGCGATCGCCAGCAACAACCTCAATTTGAGAGAAGGAACCACGAACCTGGTAACCGCCAACAACCACAGCCCCAGGCCCAACAGGCGCCCCAACAAGGTGGCGAAAACCGCGAACGGGGCCAGGGAAGGGGTGGATGGCGTAGAAATATGTAGTAAAACGCTGTTTTTCAATCATAATAGGGCCCCAGGGCCCTTTTTACATTATAATGAGGTTAATGAGCGTAGCCAGTGCAACGTAAGGGTTTCTGAACTTGTCATAAAACCCGGAAAACCACCGTATCTGGATAAACTTATTGGTATTTTTGTAGTCTGAGTGCGGGGAATTATTTGTAAACAAAAAAATGAAAACTGTGCAAGTAAGTAAAAAAGCATTTTTAAGTTTAGGAACACTGGCTTTTTTAATGGTAATGTTAAGCGGCTGTTTAAAGAACACGGAAAGCACAACAGTGTCGCCAAGAACCTATGTTTCACTTTTAGATCTGGCGCCATGGTCTCCATCTGTTGATGTTTATTTTGATAACAGTAAAGCTACTACCACCGCAATCGGTTTTGGTATGGTATCTCCAAATTATTCTTCTATTGAACCTGCTGCTTTTGGCATCACTTTTAAAAAGGCAGGTAGCGATAGCCTGGTAGCCAGCTTACCTCCTGCTTTGTATGATTCCTTAAAATATTATACGCTTTTGTTGTACAACACCGATCAAACCCATGTTGCGGCTGCGCGTATAAAAGATGATTATACCGTTTTAACAAGCGATAAGTCATTTTACCGGTTCTATCATATGAGCCCTGATGTTGGCGATGTTGATGTTTATTTCGACAATAATATGGTTGCATCTTCACGTTCATACGTTGACAACATTAACTTAAGTGATTATTATAACCAGTATGTTCCGGTTACGCCTAATAGCTATACCGTAACTGTGAAAAAAGCGGGTACTGATGTTGTTGTGGCAACATCACCTTCTGTAGTGTCCTTTACTTCGGGTGATGCTATTACATTGTATTTGAAAGGCGTATCGGGTGGTACAGGTACCCTTGCGCCATCAGTTGGCTACCTGGTAGCCGCGGCAAATTAATACGCACGAGTTTCTATAAAAGAACGCCTGGTGATAATATATGATCACCGGGCGTTTTTTATTTGGTGAGTATTAGAAAAAGATTTAATTTTTAGATAACTTTTTATACGCCCATTTTACAACCAGATTCTTGAATTTTATAGAGAAATGTTAAGTCTCGCCATTTTCATTTTCAGGATCTGTACTCGATGAACTTTTTGGTTTCTAGGATGTTTGATTCGTAGCAGTTTCACAGTACATATTTTCATTTACTATAAGAGCTCGGCCACCATCTGATAACCATTAAAAGTTAGAACGTATGAAAAGATCATCGGCAACCATTTATTCTCCTGCAATGGAGTTGCCTGTTATTACTACTAGGTTTATTCGCCGCAACAAAAGAAGACGGTTTGATAAAGAAGTTGAACCTGCAGAACCTGTAAACAATATTTTTCCGCCCCCAAGTGAAGCGTTGATCGCAGAGCTGAACCGCATAGGGCAGGAGTATCCTTTTTGTGTATGCTTTAAGGCCAAAGCATACGATACATTATGATTTTACCTATATATGACAGAGCTAATGATCATCGTAAGTATTTTTCATTAGCAGTTAATTTTTTGAAGAAATTGCCCTGAGAATTTTATTCAAAAGCTAGCTTTTGAATAAAAATTGGTCTATCTTTGAATAGATAGCAAATCTCAATACAACTTTCTTCCTTTTTCTCGCTTGCCATTGAATTAACGATAACGATCTGATTCTTTTTCTGCCATATGAACGACCCTGTCGTCTGATTTTATGTAGCGTTCGTATCCAACGGAAAGCCTATTTAATTACATCTATTTATTACCTGTAAATTTTGGCGCATGAAAAAGAACACTTTCAAATTGGTAAATGCTACCACTACTACTACTACCCACACCTTCGAGAACAACACTACAGCAGAAAGGCTTTTAATTGAAGCTACCTCATTTCCTGCACCACCCAGTGAAGAAACTGTTGCCCGTTTAAATGCAATAGGCCGGGAATATCCTTTTTGTGCTTATATGAAACAGAAGAACCTGTATTTACTGTAAGTTTTTGTAAACATGCCCCAGGTAACCTGCCAGCTCCATAAGCCAGGCAATACCCAGGTGTACTATTAATCCTCCCCAGATGCTACGGGTATTATAAACCACAGCGCCAAGAATAATACCACCGAAATAGGAGGTTATACATTCAAACAGGGGCTTCCCAAAATGTATGGAACAGTAGAATGCCGCCACCGGTAATATGGCATGTTTTCCGGCAAAGCGTGCAAATGCAAGTACCAGAAATCCGCGAAAGAAAAACTCGATCGTCACAAAATCAATCCCATAGGAAAGCTCATAGAGCAATTTCCAGGAAAAGCTATGCTGCACGTATTGATCAATAAAAGCAATACGCTGCACCTTGGGATACGTACGCAGAAAATCGTTCTGGGTGGCTGCAAAAGCTATCAATGGCAGCA
This sequence comes from Niastella sp. OAS944, assembly GCA_024809215.1. Lineage (GTDB taxonomy): Bacteria > Bacteroidota > Bacteroidia > Chitinophagales > Chitinophagaceae > Niastella. The sequence continues at coordinate 84,446 of JANUBW010000009.1, forward strand.
TGCCCAGCAACAAAAGTAAATAGGGGCGAACATTAAAACCTTTGGCCTGTACGCCGGCTATAGGTTTTTCGAACCGGCCCCATTTCCAAAGGGCTATAACCAGCAAACCTGTTACCAATAGTTTTAACGGCCAGTCAATCACCCTGTACCAGTACCGGTTCCAGGGATCGGGAAAGTGTAGGGTGATGAAGCTGGCTACTTCATCGAAGGTGATCTTTATGGCGAAGATGGCGGGCGCCGCCAGCAACAGCACAAAAAAGAACCGGTTATCGGGTATAGTTTCTGATGCAACGAGGAATTGAAGAAGCCAGGCCAGGGAGAATACAAAACCAAACAGTACAAACAAGGCGGCTATACGAAAGGGCCATGAATCTATTGATACAATAGCGGTATTGATGCCCAGCTTATAATTAAAGAAAATGGCAATGGCTACAAACAGGGTAGTAAGCAGAAATATGGTGCGGTTAATTGATTGCAGATAATTCCGCAGGTAGCCGATGATTTCTTTCATAAAATTCCAAAATACAAATTCCAAGAACCAAAAAATAAAAGCCAAATTCCAAGCTCCAAGTAATAAATCCCAAATCTCAAGTTCCAAGATCCAAATAATAAAACCCAAATTCCAAATCTCAAGATCCAAAGAATAAAACCCAAAACCTAAATCTCAAGCTCCAAATAATAAATCCCAAATTCCAAGAACCAAAAAATAAAAGCCAAAACTCAAGCTAAGTCTAAAAATACAAAAAGCAAGACCATTATTTTGGTGCTTGCTTTTTGTATTTTATTTGGAGCTTGGAGCTTGAGATTTGGTTCTTTTTCCCGGAGCTTGAGATTTGGTTCTTGGAATTTGAACCTGTTATTTTTTCTCGAAGCTTTCTTTCAGTTTACTCATCAGATCGGTAGCTATCATTTTTTGCGACAGGTGGATCATTTGGCTGAACGCTTTGGCTTTAGAGATGCCATGACCAATGATCACTGGTTTGGCAACACCCAGTACCGGTGTACCTCCATATTGTTCAAAATCAAAACGATCGAGGTATTCGTGTTTTATTTCTTTCCGGTGGGTGATCTCATAAATAGACTCCGCCATTTTCAGGATCACATTTCCGGTAAAACCATCGCAAACTATTACATCGGCATTGTCGAGGAAAACATCCCGTCCTTCCACATTACCTGTGAAGTTGATCTGGGTATTTTCTTTGAGCAGGGGATAGGTGCCTTGTGCCAGCAGGTTGCCCTTACCTTCTTCTTCGCCAATATTCAACAAGGCCACCCGTGGATTGTCAATACCCAGAATGTGCTTTGCATACAGCGAACCCAACAGGGCAAATTGGTTCAGGTGCTCGGGTTTACAGTCGGCGTTAAGACCAACATCGAGCAATAAACCGGTTTTACCGTTGTCTTTGGGGATAATGGTAGAAATAGTAGGACGTTGAACGCCTTCTATGGGTTTAATACTGTACATAGCGCCCACAAGCATGGCTCCGGTGTTGCCGGCGCTTATAAATGCGCCTGCTTTTCCTGAGGCCAGCAGGTGAAAGCCAACAGCAATGGAAGATTGCTGTTTTTCCTTCAATGCTTTGGTAGGAGATTCATTATAATCTATTACCTGGGGGGCATGAATAACCTTAACCTTATCGGCTGGTACCTGATGTTGCTGCAGTAATGGATTTATCTGCGCTTCATCGCCCACTAAAAACAACAGAGCCGGATCTTCAGCTTCTGTCAGGTAATCGCGGACGCCCTTCACTGCTTCCAGTGGTGCAAAGTCTCCGCCCATCATGTCTAAACAGATAGTCATTTCCGGCAACGAGGCTTATGTTATTAATAAAGGAATAAAAAAAGGGGCTTAATTGTTATTAAGCCTTTTCTACCACTACTTTTCCTTTATAGAATAATTTGCCTTCACTCACGTGAGCGCGATGGCGTACATGCGTTTCACCTGTAGTGCTGTCTTTGCTTAATGTTACTTTCTCAGCCTTATAGTGTGTTCTTCTTTTAGCACCCCGTTGTTGTGAGTGTCTCCGTTTTGGATTAGGCATAACCTCAAATTTATAACGTCAAATTAAATAAATAATTAATTGTCTCCCAAGTCTTTAAACTTTTCCAACCCTTTCCATAATGGGTTGGTGGATGGTTTTTGTTCTTCTAACTTTTTCAGCATTTCCAGCACTTCTTTATTACAGTGCGGGCCGCCCATTTCATCATCAGAACACATCCGTTGCATAGGAATACTCAGGTTTATGAATTCATATATCCAGTCGGCAATGTGTAAATGACTTTCGCCTTTTGAAATATAATAAACATCAGGATCTTCTTCCTGTTCATTCATTACATCGGGCTCATCAGACATTTTTACCACCAGGTTGAAATCATCCCACAACTCCAGTGGCAAATTATTGCCGCAACGGTCGCAGGTAACTTCCAGCTTTCCTCCAATTTCAAACTTCAGCAGCATAAAGCCGTTTTGCTTATCCAACGTCAGTTTTACGTGCGCTGTGCAATTGCGAAAATCCTGCTCCTGGTACTCTACAAAGAACTTATCGTCGATGGTATATTCAAACTCATGAGTGCCCGGTTTCAATCCTACAAAAGCTATATCGTAATTCCGTCGGCTGTTCATGAACTACCCTTTTAAAGAGTTTGCAAAGGTAGGGATTCTAAGGCAAACAGGTAAAGGTAAATGCAAAAAAATGGCAAAAATTGCCAGTTTCTTACCTGAAAGTTCACCGGAACCCCAAGTGTTTGTGTAAAATTACTATAAATGAGTGAGTTTCAGGTTGCCGGTTACCAGTTTTGGATTTCAGGTTCCATGTTTCAGGTTTCAAGTTCTTAGTTCCAGGTTCTCAGTTTTTAGTTCGCGGTTCAGTTCCGGGCCTGGTGAGCTCTGAAACTTTGGATTTGGGTGAATATTAATGGCTTCCGGGTGCCGAGGGCTGGATAACCCCTATTGTATTTCAGTTTTACGATTGGCGAGGCCCGGAATTTCGGAAACCATAGCCGATTGCATACTGCCGTTTGTTGATTCAATATTGGCGAGGCTTGAAAATTCGGGAATCATTGCCGATTCACGATTGCCGATTGCCGACTTTGTGTTTGCCGGTTTCACGTTTGCCGTTTCACGTTTCACGTTTGCCGCCGCGCCCTCATTTCCCTTGCGCCCTTTTACCAAAAACCTCACCAGTTGCCAGGCGGTTTTATATATTATATATATGTCGAGCTGCATACCGGCCTGTTGAACATACCAGGCATCCCATTCAAATCTTTTATAAATACATTCCTGGCTAATGATCTTGCCATGATACCCTTTTACCTGGGCCAGCCCGGTAATGCCGGGTTTAACCAGATTGCGGAATTTATAGCCGGGAATAAGTGCTGAAAAAGTATCGCAATCGGCGTGCATATGCGGTCGCGGACCAACCACGCTCATATGACCAAGCAGCACATTGAAAAACTGAGGCAGTTCATCGAGGTTCGATTGTCGAAGAAACCACCCCAGTGGTGTTACTGAATCCTCGTTTATCTCTGTGTGCTTAGTTTGCCCTACCGGGTTATGTTCCAGTGTGCGTAGTTTATAACAGATAAATGATCGTCCCCCACGACCGGTACGCTTTTGCAAAAAGAACACAGGCCCTTTTGATGTAAGCTTTATCAATAAAGCAAGCACCGGTAAAAGCCAGCTGAGTACAGTAATTATAATGACCGTTGCAAACAGTATATCTACTATTCGTTTGCAAACGAAATAACTTCGTTTGTTATCAACATACTTCCGTAGAACGGTCGTTTTGCGTAAAGGCAACCTTTTTTCCTGAATCATAGTATTCTTAATACAAGTATACGGCCAATCATTTTATAAAGTTGCCTTTAATTAACAATACTTACGCATGCATGGTCAATCCGAACAAAGCGTTATTAAAACATTAGCCTATTTTGATATTTTTAATTACCCGCTTACACAGGAAGAGATCTATAATTTTATAGATCAGCCCTTGCCAATAGAGGTGGTAATGGCAACGATATTACAGCTTGTTGAAGAAAAACGCATTTTCCGGCTGGGAAGCTTTTATTCGCTACAGCCAGATGTGGCTTTGCATACCAGAAGAACTATGGGCAATTATAAAGCGGAAGTATTATTAAAAACGGCCTATAAGGTAGGCGGCTTTTTGTACCGGTTTCCCTTTGTGCGTGGGGTTGGTATCTCTGGTTCATTATCGAAGAACTTTGCCGATCGGGATACTGATATCGATTTCTTTATTATCACCCGTAGCAACCGCTTATGGATTGCCCGAACATTAATGCACCTGTTTAAGAAATTAACATACATTACCGGGCACCAGCATTGGTATTGTATGAACTATTATATTGACGAAGAGGCTTTGCGTATTGATGAGCAAAATATTTTTACCGCTACCGAACTAATAACACTGATACCCGTTTGTGGCAATGGCGCTTTACACAATTTCTATCATCAAAATAATTGGGTTGCTGATTATTTTCCCCACCAGATAGTAAGCCGCCAATCGGTATTAGTGAGGCGCCCCGGTTTATTTAAGCGGGCTGCAGAATGGCTGCTCGATAACAAATTAGGCAATGCTATTGATAATATACTCATGCGTATTACTGCCCGCCGTTGGAAAAAGAAAGAACAAATGCATAAAACCAATGATCATGGTGTGCGTATGGGTTTGTGTACCGGTAAACATTTTGCCAGGCCGAATCCAGACTTCTTTCAGAAAAAAGTATTGAATTTGTTAGAGAAGAAACTTTTGGAACAAAGAAGGCATAATGTGATAATTCGATAATGAGATAATGTGATAATGGAAATACAGGTATTTGTATTCTTATCACATTAGCTAATTATCACATTAGCTAATTCTTCTTCTTTCTTCCATCCACATATGCCCTTTAGCCAGCGTTGATCTTAGTTTTAACATGGGCAGTTTGAATAAATTAGCCACTGGCTTCTTGAGCGCTTTATGATAATTCACTTCATAATTTATCATTTGAATGGCGTAATCGTAATACTTCCGGTTGTAGGTCCTTGTAAAATCAATATCACGGTCGGTACTGCTTTCCCAGGGAAGGCTGGTTACAAACCGGTCTTCCACTTCTGCATATAAAGGCGTGCCTTTAATGGGATAGGCCACAGTTATGGTAAACAGGTCGGGGTCGGCATTTTTTAAGTGTTGCACGGTAGCATAAATATCTTCCTTGGTTTCGCCGGGGTAGCCAACCATAATAAAGGTGCCTGCCTGCAGGCCATGTTTGCGGGCCAGTTGTATCATTTGTTGCACCTGTTCCACTTCAACGCGGCGGTCCATAAGATCGATGACCTTTTGCGAACCGCTTTCAGCACCTATCCATACCCGAAAACAACCACTCTTTTTTAAATTGATGATCACTTCTTCATTCATTCTGTCGGCCCGGCTAATACACTCGTATGGCATAACCAGGTTACGGTTGGTCATTTCCTCGGTAAATTTTTCAAGCCATTGATGACTTACTGTAAATACATCATCAACAAACCAAATGCTGTCAACTGCATAGTTGGCTTTTATATGCGCTATTTCATCAGCTACCTTATTGGGACTTCTTCTTCGATAGCTTTGTCCGTATACGGCGCGACTGCACCATTTACAGCTGTAGGGGCATCCGCGCATGGTGCTTACAGATATGGTGCTGGTACCATGGCGACCTTTCCAGGCATCAAAGTATAATTGCAGATCAACCTTATGCCGGTTAGGAAAAGGCAGGGCGTCGATGCTTTTTAATTTGGTGCGTTCTTTATTTTGCAGTAATCCTTTTTCTGCATCCAGGTACGATACGCCTTCAATATCATTTATGGTGCCCTCATATGTTCCGTCAATAAATTGTACCAGCTCTAACATGGTTTGCTCCCCTTCGCCAAACACAATATAATCAGCACCGTGTTCTAAGAACTTTTGTGCGTGGTTCCTTACTTCGGGCCCGCCCAGTATTATTTTAGTATGTTGTAGTTGTTCGTTTGCTTTTACAAATTGTATAATGCGCAATACATTCAGCTTTGTCATCAGGTTGGTATAAATACCAATAACCTGTGGCTGTTGATCTATAAGGCGGGCGCATAATAAATCGAAAGAAGAGAATGTACTATCGAACACTTCGTTATCGTACCCATGTTGTTCAAGCCAGGCAGAAATATACAAAATGCCCAATGGCACATACGGCCGCATGATGGCCTTTTCTTTTTCATCTTCTGCCAAAAAATATCCATGTGTTAACAGGATCTTCATTGTTCTTCTTTTTTAAATAACAGGAATGCATGATCGGCCAGGCTGGTGGCAAAAGAAAGGTGACCGGTTTTTTCTTCCCACTGCACCAGTGTTTGGTAAAACCGCCGGTGTTGTTGCATATGCCCTTCCATCCATGATGGTGGAATGCAAAGACCCACCGGTTTCTTTTCAATAAATTGCAGCGGCGCCATTAGTTTCGTAAATGCTTTTATTGAATAGTAATAAACCGGTTGTTGCACCTGTGCGGTTAGCGGTACCATCACTTTTTTATTGGTCCATCTTCTAAAAGCCTGGCGTGGCTGTGCTTTCAACAGGTAATACATGGTTTCCCACAGGCAACATTTTCCAAACAGCACTACGGCAAACTGCCCACCGGGTTTTAACAGTTGATAGAACTGTTTTGCCAACCCGGTCATAGCCATAGGTGAAACACAGTTCAATCCGGCGAAGTTGCTTACAATGCCATCAAACTGCCGCCCGGAAAAGGTTGTTTGCAATTGATCGAATGCACAGGTTTGAAACACAGGTTGATTGGGCGCCGGTGTTAACACGGCTTTTCGTTGCGCCTGTTCTATCATGGCGGGCGAAGCATCGGTGGCTGTTACAGTATGTCCTTTTTGCGCCATCCAGAATGCATCGGCGCCGGTACCGCAATTGATCTCCAGCAACTGCATGTTGGGTTTGTTGGCAAGCATGGGACGTAGCCATTTATAGGTGGTGCGTCGTTGGGCCGAGCCGGTAAGGCTTTCAACAAAACCGGCATTATAACCGCCGGCCAGTACATCAAATGTGCTTGCTTTATTCATGTGCATACCGGTTTAACTGCATCCGTTGTAATAACAGCGACGGCATATGCCAGCAGGCAGATGCTATTTTCTTATAGTCATGTATGGTAGTTGCCAATGGATTCTTTATGGCATTGCGAAACGCTACCCAGCCTTGTTGTTTTCGAAAAACATGGTGCACATAACGATGTAGTTTTTTATAATAACGGGGCGGATAGGTGTTATGAAACATCAGTAACAGTTCATCACTATCTGTCCAGTTGCTTTTTGTTTTCAACTCATTTTTTACCCGTTCATAGAACACCGTTCCCGGCAAAGGGTACGACACAGAGATACCCATTTCATAGGGCAACAGGTCTTTGATCATTCGAATGGTTTTGGCAATATCTTCCCTGGTTTCGCCGGGGTAGCCAAACTGTATAAAGAAGGATGGATGAATGCCATTTTTTTTCAGCAGGGTAGTGGCCTGGTAGATCTGTTCAACCGTAGTGCCTTTATCCATAGCGTCGAGCACTTTTTGCGAACCACTTTCGGCGCCCATCCATATATTATGACAACCGGCACGGGCCAGGTCTTTTATGGTGTTTTCCTGTAACAGCAAATCGGCCCTTGCCTGTATCTTGAACCGGAATTGTAATTGTTCTTTCTCTACAATATTGGCAAAAGCGTTTACCCAGCCGGGTTTTAAACCGAAGATATCGTCGCAGAACCAAATGTGGTCGAACTGGAATTTCTCTTTTAATAGTTTTAATTCTGCTACTACTTTTTCGGGTGAGCGGGCATTGTAGCGGTTGCCATAAATTGGTTTGGCGCACCAGTTGCATTTAAAGGGGCAGCCTCTTGTTGTTGCTACATTCAGCGAAAAGTAGCCACTGCTTTTTAACCACATAGAACGGTACGGCGTTATATTAACCAGGTCCCAGGCGGGTAAGGGCAAAGCATCGAGGTCTTTCATTACCATACGCCCCGGGGTTTTAATTACATGGTCATTGTGCCGAAATGCCAACCCGGGTATGTGTTGAAAATTGGTTTCTTTATTATTGATTGCTTCAACCAGTTGGAGCAATGTTATTTCGGCTTCGCCAAGAATAACAAAGTCGGCCCCCTCGGAACAATATTGTTCAAAATGATCGGTACTGTCTGAGCTGGAAACAATTACGGTGCATCCTTTTGCTTTGGCCAGCTTTATCATGTCAAAAGCAGCCTCACGCATATTGGTAAGACACATTTTGGTAAGGTAGTTGAACCCGTCGTCGTACAGCACAAAGAAGTTGGGTGTATTGTTGTTCAGCGTGTTTTGTATATCCTGTGCGCTATGCGCAAACATGGTATCGAACAGGGAAACGGAATAACCGTGTTCGCGCATCAGGGCAGCGGCATAGAGGGTAGCCAGCGGAGGATAAGGTTGTCCGGTAGCCCATTGTTTGGGATCGAAACGAAGGAAGTAACTATGTGAGAAAAGAATATTCTTCATTACAATTGATCTTATAGTTTTTAGGGTACAAGCTAGTGGTTAGTGGTAAATGGCTAGTGGGCTTAAAACGGCAATCGTGAATCGGCAATCGGCAATGGCCCGCCCCGTTTTTCTTTATCAACTCTATCACCTTTTCAACTTCACTCGTTAACTTGAAATATATAATCCACTTCTATCCAATTCTTTTTCTGCAACACGCAATTCAACTTAAATCCATTACTCAACGCTATCTCAACAATCATATTCAGATCGCACCCATCACTTAACACCATTAATACCACCGATTGGGCATGTATATAAGATCGCAGGCTGCTGAACAGTTGTTGAAAGTATTCGCCCTGCTCACCACAATACCAGGCATACTCTGCCGGGGTTTGTGGTTGCTTTTTATAGTACGGTGGGTTAATGGCAATTATGTCGAACTGCTGCCATGGAATATCTTTGAACAGGTCTGAATGTATAACGGTAAGGGGAATGCGGTTGCTGCTGCTGTTCATTTCCAATGAATGAATGGCCACCTGGTTTATATCGCTTGCCGTTACCTGCGCACCTTCACGGGCCGCATATAGGGCAATTAACCCGCTTCCGGCGCCCAGCTCCAGAAACGATCTGTCTTTTAACGGAAGCTTTGCTATATACCGTAATAACAATCTTGTGCTAAAGAAAAAGCCCGGGTGGAATACTGCCGGTGGTATTACCAACCTGATGCCTTTGAACGTATACGTTCTTGTGGCCGACAGGTATTTTACCAGCAGCGGTTTGTATAACCTTGTTGTTATATGTTTTATGGTCCGGCGCATTAAAATCCTTCTATCTCGGGTTGTCTGTATTTCCACAGCAATTGCAATATTTTTAATTCATAGGGTTTCCAGTACAAACCGGTTTTATATCGTACGGCCGAAAGGTTACGCATAATGCTGCGTTTAAAACCGGTTAGCCTTATATCTGAAACTGTAGGGTAGTAGCTGTTCAACACCGTTTCAAAGTCTTGTATTTTGTCAACCATTTCCGGCGTTAGCCAAGGCGTTAATGGGTTCTTACGCAGATCGAAGTTTTCCCAGTGCGGACTGATCCAATCTTCGAGCTTATCGGGAAAATGAAAACCGCTTTCCAATACTTTTTTATAGAGCTCCGATCCTTCGGTTGGCACCGGACTGTATAAATAAATAATGATCTCGGTTTTGGGGTTTATTTGTTTTATCTCTTTAATGAAAGCAATATCCTGGTCAATTTGTTTCATTACCTGTTCGGGCGTATCGCCCGGGGTACCTAACACGAAAGAATATTCGGGAATGATATCAAATTTGGCCATACGCCCGGCAAAGGCCCTTATTTGTGCGCTGCTTTGAGTGCCGCCTTTGTCCATCCGTTTCAGTATTTCATCATTGCCGGTCTCCGCGCCAAAGAAGATCATTTTACAACCAGATGCCCGCATCAATTGCAGTGAGTGATCACTGTATTTATCAATGGTATCAATTCTTCCTTCGCCCCACCATATCATATTTTCGGGTTGAATGAGTTTTGAAAACTCAACCGTTCTTTTTTCCGATACAAAGAAGTTGTTATCGTGAAACTCAATGGCGTTGCCGCCATGTTTATCTTTCAGGTATTTAATATCCTCATAGATCAGTTGCGCGCTTTTGCCCCGCCAGCGGGCATTGTAAATGGGCACTACGGCACAAAACGAGCATTTGAACGGACAACCCATACTGCTGTGATAAGCAATGGTGCGGGTGCCTAAATATGTTTTGCCCAGGTAACGGCGTAAGGGATAAAAATTATTCAGTGTTTCATAGGGCAACCGGGGCAATGCATCCTGATCGTACAACTCATCTTTACCGGTTTTTATAATACCCTGTTCGCTTTTATAAATAAGATTGGGAATAGTGGTGAACGATTCTCCATTCTCCAATGCCTGCAATAGTGCCGGAAAACATTTTTCACCGGGGCCGTTTACAATTACATCAACAAAACCTGAAAGCAACACTACCTTGGGTTGGTTCGATGGAAAGTAACCACCCCAAATAATTTTTACTGCCGGGTATAATGAGCGTATTTGTTTTGAAATAGGAATCGCCTGTCGCAACTGCGGGCCGGGCATACAGGTACAACCAAAATAACCATACTCGCCCGTGGCCAGGTAGCTGTTTATTTTTTGCCAGGGATCGGTTTCCAGGTTACCATCTACAATAACATATCCATATAAGCCTTCAATAGCAGCTGCTATGGAAAGAATGGAATTGGGGATCCTGGGCTTTGTTTTAGCGCTACGCGGATTGAATAATAATACTTTCATGGTGAATGGTGAATGGTCCAATGGTCAATGGTGAATGGTGGCGAAACTTAAGGCCCTCCGACTATCCAATAATTCTGGCCAATGCAAGACCATTGAGAATCATACGGATAATTAACTGGTTCAGTTGCCTGCTGAATTAATAGTTTCCTGTTGCCTTAGTAGCACGTTATTATAACCCTTATGCTAGTTCATTGGGTCCTCGGAACCCGAGGACCCAATGGGGAGATTCGCGGAGAAGCCGCGGACATTTCGAGGTTGTACATAGGTAACATAAAGATGGTTTCGAGATAGCAAAGAGGCCAAAGTTTGAAAATATGCCGAACGTCCCATCAATTTAAGGGGGTCATCACACCATTTCGAGGAGTTCGTCACACCTGGACTATTCATTCCGAGGTAAAAATGCTGTTCGTCACACCGTTTTGAGGACCTCGTCACACCATACGCCGGAGGCCATCACAAATTGGGAATAAAGGAGCAAAAGCCGATGTACATTTGCAGTAACCGGTTATGTTCTTTGAAATGTTGTTTTTTAGGCGCGAAATGTTGTCAGCAACTGCCAGTAACAAAATGGCTGCAGCAGGTTATATTTCAGCGATTGCCAATAATGATGGCGGGCGGCGGGCAGGTTCTGTTGCTGTTTAAAGGCGTGACCAATGTTTAAGTAGGCGTGGCTTTTGGCCTTTTGCAGGTACTTTTTACTTACCATGTTTCGCTGGTACAGGTATTCGAAGGTTTGCACAAAGCCTTCATAATTTTCAACCGATATGCTGGTGGTTCTGTTGTTATCGTGCATGCGGCGCCAAATAAGCGATTCATAAATAATGCCGGCTGCGAAATAGTAAGCTAACCGCATATTGAAATGATAGTCGGAGCAAAAAAGCATGTCTTCATTAAACCAGCCCGTTTTATCAACACAGGAGCGGCGCATCACCAATGTGGGATTGTACACTACAAAACGGTTCTCTGTAAGCCGGTTGAAAATATTGGCGTACTCAATGCCTTGCCGTTTGGTGTAGGTGCGGGGCGATAGTACCTTACCCGATCTAAATGTAATAGCATCTGTAATGGTAAAACCGATCTCCGGATGGCGGTTGAGTAATTGCACCTGTTTTTCGAGTTTGTTTTCCATCCAGGTATCGTCAGAATCAATAAAGGCAATGAGGTTGCCTTTTGCATGGCGAATGGCGGCATTCTTTAAAACAGCTGTGCGGCCGGTATGCGGCATTTTATAATACCTGATACGGGGATCGGGTAGGGCGTTTACCAGTTCTTCGGTAGTGTCGGTTGAACCATCGTCGACAATGATCAGTTCCAGATCGGCATAGGTTTGGTTCAGCACACTGTAAATGCTTTCCATTACCAGCTGTGCCCGGTTGTAGGTGGTGAGAATAACGCTAACCATGCTACCTGGTACGGGATTTTAAGTAAATAAGTTGCTTTAAACAACCGCAATTGGTCATTTACCGTATTGAAAATCATTGCACGCAATACTTCATATTACCCAATAGCATTTCTGGTTGTACTGCTGGGCTATTTTATATATGCCGCAGCTGGTGCGCCCCTTTCTGACTATGCCAATTATTATTTTGGCAGTCAGGCTTTGTTGCATGGTAATTACCTGCAGGTGTATGATACTTATTCGCTAAACGTAATGATAGCAGAAAAAGGTTTTACCAGGGTGTTTGCCAGTTGTACTCCCTTTCCTCCTTTTACGTCGGTAGTAATTGCGCCATTTTTATTATTACCGGTGGTGGCATCGAAGATCGTGTTCAATATATTTTCCGCTACGCTATTTGTATGGGTATTAGTGCGCACCATTAAATATTTTTCCATTCCCAGCCGGGTCGTTTGGTTTATACCCATTCTCTTTTTTATTCCCTTACGTAATAACATCTTTTTTGGACAAGCCTACCTGCTACTGTTTGCTTTATTGTTAGAAGGTTTTATTGCATACAAAAAGGGTAAACCAATTGCTGCATCGTTGTTGTGGGCGATAGCTATTGTTTTTAAGGTGTTCCCGCTGTTGGTGCTGTTCTTTTTATTGGCAAAGAAGCAATATAAGCAGGCTATGTATTGTTTTGCCGCTTGTATTTTGTTGGTGACGGCATCGGTGGTGTTGAATACACTGGCATCATGGCAATACTATGTATTTACCATATTCCCTAGGGCGAACATGGGCGAGCTGAATAACAGCTATATTTATTTGCATCAATCGGCATTGATGTTAATGAAGAACCTCTTTGTGTACGATGAGGTACAGAACCCACAGGTATTGTATAATAGCCTGCCTCTGTTTATTACTATAATGGCGCTGTTTAAAGGGGCGCTGCTGGCTTGTTGTGTGGGCATTACTTTAAATAAGAAAACAAGCAGTTTTATTGCCTTTGCAGCATGGATAATTGCCAGCCTGTTGTTATCGCCAAACGGAAGTTCTTATTCGTTGGTATTATTGCTGATACCTTTACTGGCCCTGGGCAATAGCAAACCAGTGTATGTTTATGTTGGTATGGCCCTTATTTTTTTGATCTGTACTATTCCAATACAGGCATTGGCGCAATGGCCATTGCTGCTGAAGTTTCCCCGATTGTACTTAATGCTATTGTTCTTCGTGGTGTTATTACTGGTTGCCAGGGTGCGTTTTCCATTAAAGGTTGGTTTTGTTTTTTGGGCTGTATTGCTTTTTGCAGATCTTCCGAAATTAATTGCGCCAAAGGATGACAGTACTTATTTATTAAAGCAAAAGTTGCCGTTGTTGTATGAGTATACCATAAAGAACAACCGGCTGGTGTATTATTATTGGGATGAAAAGGGCAGTCATGAAACCAAAACAGATTACGAGGTACAAACGGCTACTACAGAGGATGTGTATATTAAAAACAACCAGTTGTACTATAAGGATAAACAGCTTACTGCATCGCCCGATCGAAAACAGCAGGTATTACTTGTAAATGGTACCGATATCATTTATCTGAGTGACAAAAACCGCGGCTTTAAGTTTTATGCATTGCGGCGAATACCCAAACCCTCATAGCTTTCAACAGGTTCGGGCTCGTTCAAATGTTGTAGTAAGGCATCCAGCTTTTCAATAATATCTTCTGCCCGCTTTAAGCTTTTGGCTGTATTCGGCTACAACGATATAATCTTACTGCATTTTTGCAGGCTTCTTTTATTATGGGTGATCAAAACGATCATTTTCCCACTGTTTGCTAATTGTTGAAGGTTAAGGAGTAATTGTTCTTCGGCTTTTTCATCCAGCTCGCTAAAGGGTTCATCGAGAATAAGAACGCTGGCGTTTTTATACAATGCCCGCGCAAGGGCAATACGCTGTCGCTGACCGCCGCTAAGGTTCTTTCCACTTTCGGTAAGCATGGTATCTATACCGGCAGGCAAACTGGTTGTAATGCCTGTAAGCTCAAGCGCCTGTTGCAGTTGTTGGGCATGAAGATGCTGTGCATTGAGTGTAATATTGGCCAGCACCGTATCGTACATAAAAAAGGGTTGCTGTTTTACATAAGCTATTTGTGGCCAGTATTGTTTAAGGTTATTGAGGGGTATGTTATTGATAAGAAGTTGTCCGCCCTGCGGGGTACAAAAACCAAGTAGAATATTTATAAGGGTGGTTTTGCCTTTGCCCGAATGCCCATCGATGCCAATAAGTTCACCAGCCTGCAGGCTACAGGAAAAATTATGCAACACTGGTTTGTGCTCGTAATTAAAACTAACCTGGTCGAACGTGATCGACTGTATAGTGTTTGCAGGAATATCAGTGGCATGTTTCTCGCCCGATGGTTGTTGCACCAGGTTGTGAGTAGTGAATGAGAAGGTACGAATTTGCCCAACAGCGTTTATAATACGTGCGATGCCTGGAATTACTTTATAGGCTGCGGCCATAAAGGCGCCCAGCGTTACCAGTTGAATAGTGAAATGTCCCTGTTGCAACCATTGGCTAATGGCTATTAAGGCCAGTAGCCCTAACACCGCAAATACCTCGGCCAGTCGCGCCGGCAATGCCTGTAACGATTGCAGATCGGCCTGGTGTTTATTAAGCAATTGTTGCGATGCGGCATATCGACCGGTAAAGAATTGATTACGGTTGTACAAATTACTTTCAACAAAGCCGGTAATTGCTTCATGCAGGTATCGCCACATACTGGTTCTGCTGCTTTTAAGATAACTGCGGGCTGCATGCCCTTTACGTTTGGTAAGCCATGCGGCTAAAAATACGGGTGGTAATAAAATAAGTAATAGTACCAGGAACAGCTGGGCATTAAATATAAGAATGGCCGTAATGGCCAATACTATAAGCACCACTTCGGTAAATACCTGTTGTATGGGGGCTAACACATGCTGGCTAAATTCAAGCGGTTGCAAACTAATGGTGCGGGTGAGTACAGATGAATCGGTGTGAATATAGGTTGCATAGTTTCCCTGGAGGTATTGCAACATATTGTTGCCCGAAATGCGGGCTGCTACCTGGTGAACAAAACGGGTTTGCCAGGTATGAACAAACCAGGCGACCAGGTTCTTTACACTAAAGAAAATAAAGAACAGGGTTATGAGTAGTAATGAGGAGCGGTTGAACAATACCCTGGCCAGCGGTTCGCCTATATAATTTGAAAAGGCGTTTACAGCATCTACAGGTTGTGTGTAAAAATGAATGATATAAACCAATAAAGCCAGCGAGGCAATATCTGCTATACTTACAAACAGGGTGAGTGCGGTGAGCCAGGCCCACTGTTTCTTTTCGCGGGTAGTTAAAATTGATAATGCTTTTATAAGAATTGCTATCACAATAGTTGTTCGGTTTTAGGAGGGTGAAAACACCCATTTTTGCGTGCCTTTATTATAGTACGAAGAAAGAAGTGGTGCAGTTGCCTCGTTTTGCGGCATCGGTAAGTTCTTGTTTAAATGATTGTGTGTAGCGAAAAAAAAGAATATTATATTTTAATAATGTTGGCAGTGACAACGTGACTTTTTTAAAGCACCAATTAATTTGGTGGCATGGGGTATAAAATCTAATATTGTTTACCGTTAGTTTGGTTACCGCGTACCTTATTACCAATCTTCAGAGAAGCCGTTGCTTTACATGCAGAACCACCATTGAGAATTAATACTGTGCCCGCCTGTGTATGTACGATTCAACCGGCATAATAGCCACACTGCCTTTTAAATATTGGAAATCGAAATGTAATAATAAATCGTTATCAGTTTCTTATAATAATATTAAGAAATGAGTAGTTCACAAAAGTGTTTTCTGTAAGCTGTAAATTTGGCTGAACAATTTATACAGCATAATATTGCAGCCCGTTAGTTACACTACTGCACTGTTTTATAGCTTAGCCAGGAATTGCTACACTACCAGGAATTACTCATATTTTCCAACAAATCAGTTACCGTTATCACTTATATCCGGTGGTAATGCCCTGTATTTATTTTTCACTGTAAACCTTATCATTATGAAGAAGTTTCTTTTCTCATTCATCCGCGTTCACCCCATCTTTTTCATTTTACTTGCTGTTTCAATCCTGTATTCCGATAAGCTTGTTGCAGCCATCACCTTTGATGATACTGCATACTACTACAATGAGCGAGGTAAGTTATTGTGGCGTAATGTGAATGCCATAAAACGGTCAACCTATGTATTAAAAACAAAAAAAACATACCGTCAGATCTTTGATGATATACCTGCCAGTGATTCAACAGTTAGATTAAGTGATGATTATAATACTGCCGAAGTACAATCTATTTCACGTGCTACAGCAAGAAAAGTACAGCGGTTATTGAAGCATGGTAAAACAGAACATCCGTTGGTTGTTGAAAATTTAGTAACACTACAGGATGAACGGATCATTCGCCAGATGTACAACAACATTGTCGCCAAATGCGCAACCAGTAATGCGCATAAATATAAAGAGCATGGCGGTGTTGTATTTCCTGATGGTACGGTTACCTGTGTTTCAGGTGAGTTGAGTGATCCTCGTTGGTTAAAAGGCGCTACGCTTTTGTTGAAAGAAAAGGCAATGGTGTATTATCATAGTCATCCCGATGCTATTGTTGAGAGCAACTTACGGGGCGATCGATCGGCCATGTATGACCCTAACAAGGTACGGTTCTTACAAACGAGCCAGGTGCAGCAGATCAGCTATATACAGGGGCCTTCGAAGCAGGACCAGGAAGCGGTAGGAGAGGGAACCGGTTATGTTTTTGGGATGCGGGCCGAGGGTGGAATGATTTACATCTATGATAAAAAAGGCGTTAAAGCCACGTTACCCATTTCTTTTGTAAAGAAAATGCGCAGGTTACCCAATCAGAAAGTGAAACAGATCGATTCCTGGTACGCGGCCATTGTACCGGCGTTACATTTACCGTATTTATTTTAACGGGCGAGTGACCCAACCAAACATTACATCGACTTCAATATTTTAGCTACCACTTTGTCGATGGGTAAGTGAACAGAGGCTTCTGAAAATTCATCCCAGTTGATGAAGCGGAAAGTTTCTGTTTCTTTTTTTTCTGCATATACAGCCAGTTGTTGTTCGTCGAAGTCGAAAGGCTTTGTGCGAAGCGGAACTTTTATTGCTTCAAGAGCGTGAGCGTAGTAGTATATAGAAATGATCTGGTGCGCCGGGTTGAATGCGCTCATTTGAAAAAAATCGGTGGTATACAGGTGATCGCCAACGCGAACATCGAGCGACATTTCTTCCTGGAACTCTCTTTTCAAACAATCGCGGGTGCCTTCTCCAAATTCCAATCCACCACCCGGGAACTTTGTAATATAGTCGCCGCGAATGTATTCATCACTAACTAATACCTGGTTATGCTCGTTTATGAGGATACCGTATACTCTTACGTTAAACATAGTGGAATAGGTTAAAATAACTTTTTCTTCAGGAAGAACCAGCCAATGACCAGTGATATAATAAGTGATAATGAAACCGGAACATAAAACGCATAAGGAGAGTCCTTATACGGGATAGGCACGTTCATTCCGTAGATACTTGCCACCAGTACCGGGAACGACAATACAATAGTGATCACCGATAAGCGGCGCAACACTTCGTTCTGGTTATTGGCAATGATGCTGGCAAATGCATCGAGCGTACTACTTAAAATGTTGGTGTAAATATTCGACATTTCCAACGCCTGTGAGTTGTCGATGATAAGGTCATTCAGGAACTCTTTCTCATCTTCATTCAATGCCAGGAAGTTGGTACGTTCTATTTTCATCAACAGCATTTCGTTCGATCGCAGGGCGGTAACAAAATACACCAGGCTTTTTTGTATGCGCATCAGTTGCAGCAGGTGTTCGTTACGGCTGGCGGCGTACAACTTCTGCTCCAGTATATTTCTGCGTTGATTGATCTCTTTCAGCGATTCGAGATAGGTTTGGGTGATCTTTTCAATGATCTTCAGCACCATCATTTTCCGGTTATCGGGGTGGCGGTTCTGAAAAGTGTTCAGGAACTTTTTAATGGCGCCATTCTCGAACGAGTTCACCGTAACTATCTGGTTGTGGGTTATGATAATACAGATAGGGATGGTGATATAATAAGCGTCGCTTTCGTTGAACGAGTTGTTTTCGGTAGGGGTTTTAATTACCAGCAACTTTACATTGTCAGCTTCTTCAAAACGGGTACGTTCATCAATATCCAGCGAGTCGGTCAGGAATTCCAGGGGTATATCCAGGTTATTCGATAACTCTGAAAACTCTTCCTGCTTTAGGGGCGGTAAAACATTCACCCAGGAACCGTTTTCAGGTTTATCAATCGCTACGGTTTGATAATTAATATTTTTGAAGTACTGAATCATAGGCGGCGCAAAGGTAAGCCGCAAAACAATACACGAAGGCTAAATTTTGGCTAACAGGTAAAAGGGGAAATTGAGTTGAAAAGGGGCTGTTGCAAGTTCCAGGTTTCAGGTTTCATGGATTTCCTTTACCCTGCAACCTGCAACTTGAAACCTGAAACTATTTCACTGTTACGCTTCCTTCAAAAACCTTCTCGGCAGGGCCACATAACCAAATGTTGCGATAGGTATCATCGTCGGTGCGGTCGAACTCAACGGTTAGCTTTCCGCCCCGGGTTTGTACTGTTACATCGTTGAAACCCCGTTCGTTATGATAGCACACCAGGGCGCTGGCGGTAACGCCGGTACCACAGCTAAGGGTTTCGTCTTCAACCCCGCGTTCGTAAGTACGTACTATTATTTCGTCGTTATTTTTCTGCTCAACGAAGTTTACATTAATACCATCTTTGGCGAAGGTGTTGCTATAGCGAATGTCTTTTCCTTTTTTATATACATCGTAATTCCACACATCGTTGGTCAATTTGATGTAGTGAGGCGAACCGGTATCTAAAATAAAATCGCTGTGGTAGTCTTTAACGCCATCAACGTCTTTCATTTTAAGGCTCACGATGCCATCGTCGTCAATTTCGGCCTCATGGGGACCATCTGCAGCAATAAAGAAGTATTTATCTTTTTTGATCCCAATATTATAGGCAAACTTTACAAGGCAGCGGCCACCATTGCCGCACATGGTACTTTCACGGCCATCGGCGTTGTAGTACTTCATTTCAAAATCGAATCCGTTGGCATTGTTCAGCAGCATCAGTCCATCGGCACCGATGCCGAAGCGCCGGTTGCATAAAAAGCGCACCTGTTCATTGGTAAGGCCATTGTAGCGTTCGTCGCGGTTATCTAAAATTACAAAGTCGTTTCCTGTGCCCTGGTATTTGTGAAAGATCAATTCCATATGCTGTTGTAAACGGCCAGTAGCTAGTAGCGAGTTGCTAGTAGGTAAAGGCCAAGGGTTATTTATCTAAATTATCTATCATTTTACAAAGGATCTTAAATACCGATAATAAGTGACTTTCAAGGGGTTTAATATCGATATTTTGTAAATATCTCAAATTGATGGCAATTTCAATTTGAGTATCGATCTCTACTGCTGAACTTCTGGCTACTTCATACAGCCTCTTTTTCTCTGATTTAGCCTTCAGCAATATTACTACATACTGAAATAGCAGCCCTGCGTAGCTGGCTGACTATAACATATTGTTCTTCTTTAGGAAATCGTTGAGTAACACCATATACATCATTAACAAGTTTAAGCGCGATTTGATAAACATCCAGGCTTTTGTGAGAAAGGTTTAACATTCCATAAAAGATTGAGTTGAGAAAATAGATTGACTATTTCCTCATTCGCTTCCCTGTATTCCCACTAGCCACTCCCCACTTACCACTCGCTTATCGTATCCAACGTTCTTTTTATAAGAACTTCAATAGCCGCCTGGCTATCTTTTGAAAATTGTTTGGTGACCCGGTTGGCTACTATAGCGCTTATCGACAAACAATGATGGCCAAGTAATTTGCCCAGTCCGTAAATACTGCTGGTTTCCATTTCGAAATTGGTTATACGGTGGGGGCCAAAAGTAAACTGGGTAAGGCGGTCAATAAGGTGCGGATGGCTTAATCCCAGTCGAAGAATACGGCCCTGGGGGCCATAAAAACCGGGGCAGGTTACCGTAATGCCATGATGAAAGTTATTGACGAAATGTTTAATAAGATGGGCGCTGCTGCCGCAAATGTATGGTTGGCTAATGCGATGGTTCAGCTGGGTTTGGGTAACGAATGACTGTAACAAGGCTTTTTCTTCCTCATTTTCTTCGTACCTGTAAAAATTAAGCAGGTTGTCGATACCCAGCCCATGTGTACTAACTACAAAACTGTCGGTAGGAATATCGGCCTGAAGAGCGCCGGAGGTTCCTACGCGAATAATGTTCAGCTGGGTGAGCTGGGGTTTTACGGTACGCGTTTGAAGGTCGATATTAACCAGGGCATCGAGCTCGTTGAGGACAATATCAATATTATCGGGACCAATACCAGTTGATATGACGGTAAGCCTGGTTTTTCCGATGTAACCCGTATGGGATATGAATTCGCGGTGAGCGCATTTATGTTCTATACGGTCGAAATGTTTGCTTACGGCGGCCACACGGTCGGGGTCGCCAACGGTAATAATTGTGGGCGCTAATTCCTCGGGGCGCAGGTCAAGATGGTATACGGCTCCGCGTTTATTGATAATCAGTTCCGATTCCTGAATTTTTTGCATAAAAAGGATTGAAAAGATTGCTGTAAATATCCGACAAATATCCTACTTTTGCACACCCCACAACAAATGGTCCTGTGTCCGCCAGCTGGCGGATAGGCAGAGGTCGAAAAGCCTCTAAACCATTTCAAGAAATATGGTCCTGTGGCCGAGTGGCTAGGCAGAGCTCTGCAAAAGCTCCTACACCAGTTCGAATCTGGTCGGGACCTCAGAATCAAGGATCGCTGAAAAGCGGTCCTTTTTTATTTTTACGCAACTTTACAGTTACCGCTTTGTTTTAGGATCAAGTCAAATTCAGGGGGCTGGCAACGGTCTTTTTTATTGCCCGTCCGTTGAAATTTAGGGCAGGGGTTAATTTAAAAAAGAGGGAATAATTCAATTACAAGTCTTTTGAATTAAAAAGAAGGAACTGTTTGTTCAATTGGAGGTTCTTCTAATTAAAAAAAAGGAGGAATTTTTTCAATTAGAAGTTCTTTGAATTGAAAAAAAAGAAGAGTTTTTTCAATTGGAAGCCCAATCAATTAAAAAGAATGTACAGTTTTTTCAATTGCATGCACATTCAATTAAAAATAATGTGCAGTTTTTTCAATCAAATGCGCTTCCAATTAAAAAGAATGAGGACTTTTTTCAATTAGAAGTTCTTTCAATTAAAAAGAATTTACATTTTTTTCAATTGCATAAGCTTCCCTTTAATAGAAATATATTGATTTTCACGCACTTAAGCCATCGGCACGGCTGTTCTTTATAAAGAATCGTATTTGTCCCGGTCTGCCTGGCATCAATTGAGTACAGACAACACTTATTCTCCCGCATTATTAACTAACCGGCCATTTATGCTAACTACGCATATAGCCCAACGATACAGTTTTTAGAAGTAACTAATTCCCAAGAATTCAACATGATCCATACTTGGATCATGTCAAATTCTTGGGAGACATTATTTTTAGACCGTATGTTGTCAACATTTATCAATGTATCAAAAATTGAAGCGCTTCCCGCTTTTTATGCGTCGTTAGTAGCTATTTATGACACGTTAGTTACTAATTATGCTGCGGTAGTAACTTATTATTACTCGTCCTGAAAATTGTACTTACCGGATCTTTAGGAAACACTTGCGCTTTCATCAGCATGGAGGCCAAGCATTTGTCGAAAGTAAGAAGGGTTGGGTTCAACATTTTTCTTTACGATACCTGATAATTGATAAAATATTTGAGACCATAGCCTGATATAACTCGTTTTTGCAAGAGTCAAATTACAGCTTTTTGTCAATTATTTTATATGAAACGCCTGTTTTACCTTTCGCTGCACCTTTAATCATTTTTGTATGGGCACTACATATATGCATGACGGATTCAGCGGCGTCGTGGGTAAAACCGCTCTGAGGATATGCGCAAAACAGACAGAAGGTTTCAGTTTCACAGAACTTGTTCCAAATGTGTTCCAGCCTAACAGTAGCACCTATCTGGCCCTTAGCCCATAAGATTGCTACCATTTCACCAAAAGCACGCACCCTACGGCCGTTACCTTTCGCCTTTATTAGTAGCTCACTTATAACTTTCTGAAAGAGGTGCTGATCGGGCCAATCATTTATCATAAACTTAGACAACGTTTCTTCCGCATCCAGAGGAATGTATTGAGTTTTTGACATTAAAGATGGAATATGGTGGCCCAAAGCAATCAGTCGTTCGTTTAAAGCCGTCAAATGAGCGGCAGTCGCTATAACCATGGAACATTCGCCAGCGTTGATACCATCGTTAACAAAACCTGTCAGAAGGTCAAGAAAATCTTCATCATGTTCATATATTTGAACCACGTGTTCACAGGGGGCAATTTCGCCCCAAAAAACTTCATTTGAACTTGTTTCCCATCCGGTATTATCATTTTTCAGCGAATTCATTATTTTGACTTTTCGTTAAATTATTTCGTTTTACTTTCTGTTCTTATTTTTTATTCGGCAAATAGATGTGAAAAACTGATCCTTCATGCTCTCGGCTATCCGCAAATATTGTCCCTTGGTGGTTCTCTACTATTTTCTTGCATATTGCAAGACCCAGTCCTGTTCCTTCATACTTCGCGCGCCCATGTAACCGGTAAAACATCTCAAATATCTTTTCTGACAACTCGGGAGAGAAGCCTATTCCGTTGTCTGAAACGCTAATGTGATAATAAGATTTATAAGTGTCTCCGAGGCCTTTCTTCTGACCGCTACCTTCAACTAATTCACAGCTAACCTGTATGTATGGCTGTTTATCTGGCTTCGCGAATTTTAGTGCATTACTCAGGAGATTTAAAAATAATTGGTGAAACTGGAAAGGAACTACTGTTACTATAGGCAATTTTTCGCTCCTGATCGTTGCGTTCTTTTCGGCGATCTTCGTATCGAGTGTATTTATCGTCTCTTTAAGAATTGAATTTAGGTCAACTTCTTCCAGTTTACCTTCATAGTCGTTACTCCTTGCATAAGTTAATAAATCCTGAATCAGGTTTCTCATGCGGCTTGTTGAATCTATAATACGACGGTATAAATCCTTGCCTTCTTCCGATATCTTTTCACCATCCATGGCAAAAAGTTTTCCCAGGTTTAACTGGATTTTTCTTAACGGTTCCTGCAGGTCGTGGCTTGCAATATGTGCAAATGACGATAGCTGGTTGTTTATTTTTTCAAGTTCTTCATTCTTTTTTTTCAACACTGTTTTCGCCTGCTTAAGATCTAAATTTCTTTTCCTGACGTCTTCAGTTCTATCCAACACCATTTTTTCGAGTGAATACTTTATCTGTTCTTCGGCTGAAATATCTTGAAGAATTCCTATATAGCCTAGGACTTTCTTTCCGTTATCGTATATCGGACTTGCATTTGCATACGCAACGATATAGTCTCCTGATGCATTTAAGAACCTGAATTTTCCCTCAAAAGGTTGGTTTGCACGAAAAGAACTCATCCATGAAGTGACCACTTTGCCCCGGTCATCGGGATGAATGAATGAGAACCATAAGGCTTTGAGCCCCTCCTCGACTGATTTTCCTGTCAAATGCTCCCATTTAGAGCTTAGAAAGTTACAATCGCCATTTTCATCGGTGCTCCATATCACCAGCGGAACAAGGTTGGCCATCTGCCTGAAGCGTTCTTCGCTTTCCTTAATTTTCTTTGCAGCCAATTTTTGTTCAGTAACGTCAATTGTAAAACATCGGGTATGAACAAATTTTTCTCCCTCCCATAACGCCGATGAATTTAAAGTCACATGTTTTATAGAACCATCCTTACATATAAGTTGTGTATCGTAATTTTCGATTCGTTGCTTATTTGTTAAACGCCACATGATATCTTCAATAGCGCTTTTATTGACATGGAACTCTGAAATATGGCGGCCTATATATTCATCTTCCGTATAACCCAGAAGGTTTAGTTCTGCAAGGTTGGCCCAAACAATAATTCCGTCACCATTTACCCAATGCAGGCAAATGGAGGCATTTTCAAAGTAATCTTTAAGGGCCCTTTCTGTCTTGCTTTTTTCAGTAATATCCAAACAGTGAAATAAAAACCCTTTCACCTGCCGAAATTGATCAAAATCAGGACTAAGTGTAGCCTCGAGATATTGAATACCATTTTGAGTATTTACTAAAATTTCGAAATGAGCACAATCACCCACTAAAATCTTACCTAAATGTCGTTGCACCTGGTCAAATATGTGTGAGCCGGCTATCAATTGAAACTTTTGACCAGCTGGGTTACCGTTTATACCGAACCAGCTCTTGAAAGGCCGGTTGCAAAATTGAAGGACCATGTTGCAATCTATATACGCAACAAGAGCAGGAATGGAGTTTATAAGAAATTCTAAATCTGCGAATTCGCTTTGCATACTTTTATATGTATGCAAATTTGTATTTGTCGGATTGAGCATTTAACACGGCTATTATAGGAATGATGATTTGAGCATTTTGATAACTTTGGGGCAATTTATACAAACATAAAAAATTATGCCAGGCGGAATTAGATTGGAATTTGAGTCTTGTCATCACGGCTATGCGATTGGTTTATACAACCGGACGTCGAGTAAATTAGATTAATCGCCAGAATTAAATAAAAAGGGAGCAGATTTGAACCTGCCCCCTCTAAATAGTTATCTTCTAAAGACGAAATAATAAAAACTGAATTAAATGTAAACTTGACTTGTTAGAAAAATCTAAATAAAAAACAATAAGAACTAAAACGAGAGAGAAGATAACTACTCATGTAATATAGCATTATTTTTTCATGCTGCAAAAATTTGTTTGTAAAAGAATCGCATTTCGCGATCATTTTTGCAAACAATAAGCTTGTATTTACGTACGCAAAGTTTCATAGGTGGTAAACTGGCAAATGTTATTGAACCATTAACCAATGGTATCAACCACCGATAATTTAACAAAAGCAGTACCATGAAAAATGCGGGTCAGGTTCATATCTTTTGAAGATAAGTACTGTTTTTTATTTGATTCAATGATAATACGCCAGAAGTTTTTTCCTTTCAACTGGTCATAATCTTCAGTTTTAACAAACATACCTATAAGCGCATTTCTTGATTTGAAACTTACTTTAACAGATTTCTGATCAAATTTATGCTTACGAAGAAATGTATCAATTTGTTCAACGGTCATAGTACTGATTTTAAAATATAGTTTAAGTAAATACAAAAGCCCCTTTCGGGGCTTTTGACCTAGGTCGAAATGAATTTAGTATCTATTTTTATTATAACTATTTCCACTATTAAAACCAGTTCTGCCACCACCACCACGGGAAGACCTGTCTTCTTTTGGCTTAGCAACAGATACACTGATAGTTCTGTTTTCTACTGTAGCACCATCAAGTTCAGCAATTGCTTTTTTTGAAGCGGCTTCATCGCTCATTTCAACAAATCCGAAACCTCTTGATCTGCCAGTTTCCCTATCTGTAATAACTTTGGCTGAAGTAACTTCTCCATAGGGAGCGAAAAAATCTTTTAAGTCTTCGTCCTGAACGTCGAAGCTTAAATTTGAAACATAAATGTTCATTTGTAATAATTAATTGATAAATAATTTCGAGGAAGGCAAGAAGTAAGAGACTAACTAAAATGCAGATATACTAGGCAATGTAATTAATGAATACTAATGCGAGACTCAAATTAACAACATAAAGTTAATGCTTATTTTTTACATTTCATAATTAAAATGAGAAAGGCCAACACCGGATTAAGAAACCAGTGCTGGCCTTTGCGTTTACAAACTTATTAATTTATTAGGTCATTTATCGAAATGGCCTCCAAATAATGACTTATTGCATTCGTATCTGGCAATATCCGATACTCATCAATGCTCTTGTCGGCTTTGTTGCAATAAGCTTCTATGTAATAAGAGTCAAGTTGAAAGAGAAAAATAATAGTTTCGGGGTAGGCTATTTGAGCTAATGCAACTGCCTTATTCATTACAGCGCATTTTTTTTCCTCCTCATTTAACAGAATAAATTCAGAAAGCTTCATAACGTTAATTTTAAAAGTTAACTAATAAAGGCTTACTTAAACTTTAACAAAACTGATGAACGGGAACAAATTCGTGATACAATAAACTACTACTGATAAAAAGTCAAAAAGTCGTGATACTGAAAATCGACACTTTAAAAACGAAAAGCACAATACGTCAGAAAGAAAGGAGGCTGGTTTGACGTAAAAACAGGACATGGCAAATATAGTAAATTCAGTTTTCCTTTTCAATCAGATCTTTTATAGGGCGGCTGATTGGTGAACGCTCTCATAGGGTTAACCCCGGTTGCAGCAGCTCAATGCCTGGGAAAAAGACCGTTCAACAACTGGCGTACAGTCTTTTTTAAAGATAATTATTGCTGCATGACCAAAATTTGAACCAAGTAGGTCATTTATTGAACCCCTCTCCAGGCACTTACATATAGTTTTGAAGAACAGTTAATTAGAGATTAAGTATCGCCCACATTTAACATTCACCAAAACGATTGCAGTATGAAACGTAAGTTGCTTCTTCTTACACTGATGCTATGGACTTGTAGTTTGTTTGCCCAGGAGCAAAAAGTATCGGGCACCGTTACAGAAAAAAGTACCGGGGCGGCCCTGGCAGATGTCTCCGTGACAGTTAAAGGAACTACTATTGGCGCCCTTACAAATGACAAGGGATATTTTTCTTTCAAGGTACCCGGGGCGGGTAATATAGAATTGGAAGTAAGCTTAATTGGGTACGGTAAAAAAATAGTGACGGTAAAAGGTACCGAGCCGCTGAGCATTTCCATAGAAAAAGAGTCAGCCAGCCTGAACGAAGTGGTGGTTATTGGATATGGCACTGTTGAAAAAAAGAACTTAACCGGTTCGGTAGCTTCGGTGAGTGGAAAAGCCATTGCCGCAGCGCCGGTTCCCAATATTGCCCAGGCCATGCAGGGAAAGTTACCAGGGGTAAGCATTATTTCGCAGGACGGCCGTCCTAATGCAGAAGTAGGTATTCGGGTGCGGGGCGGAGGTTCTGTTTCCCAAAGCAATCAACCGTTGGTGCTTATTGATGGAATGCCCGGTTCACTGAGTGATATTCCGGCCGACCAGGTAAAAAGCATAGATGTATTGAAAGATGCTTCTTCTACTGCCATTTATGGTGCACGCGGCGCCAATGGGGTAATTGTGGTTACCACAAAAGGCGGACAGGCGGGAAAAACAACCATTAGTTATAATGGCTACAATAAATACAATACGCCCACAAAATACCTCGAAACGCTAAGCCCTTATGATTACCTGGCTTACGTATGGGCCAATGCTGCGGCCAACGGTGCGGCATTTCAAACCCCATTTGAAAAATTGTATGGTTTGGGCGCAAATGCAGGTAGTAACACCGGCGGAATTGAAAGTTACCGGAACCTTGGATCTACCGACATTCAACGTGAGGTATATAATAGTTCCGTATCACATAACCACGATCTCACCATTACCGGCGGTACCGAAAAAACAAAAATATATTTATCGGCTAACTATCTCGACGAACAGGGCATGAAGCTGAACTCTTATTTAAAACGGGCCAACATATCGTTTAAAGTAAGCCACAAGCTGTTTGATAATGTTACCCTTAGCCTCGATACCCGTTTTATAGATCTGAAAACACTGGGCGATGAAGGTACAACGAACGGCAGCGGTTCGTTGCTTTCCACTTCTTATCGCTTTCGCCCCATTGCTACCTCCAATATTTTAGGCGATTTGAATGCACTGAGGCAGGGAAGCTTAGAACAATACGGAAAAAATTCTTTGTGGGATGAATATAATCCGGCAGCCCGTATTGCAGATTACAACCCGCTTATATTAAATCAAACACTTCGTAATATAGGATCTTTGAACTGGGAGATCATCAAAGGACTGACCTATCATACAGACCTGCTTTATAGCCGGTCGTGGGACCAGCGGAAATATTGGTCGGGGGCTGTTTACAACAATTATCTTGATGACGACGGTAACAAAAAGTTTGCCGGCAATGCTGACTATCGAAAATCCGACAGCTGGAATATGCGTTGGTCAAATACGTTGAGCTATCAGTTTAAGCTCGCTAATATCCACCGGTTTAATGTGATGGGTGGGTACGAAGTATCCAATTCGGGTGGAACCGGTATGTCGATACAGGCGAACCGTTTCCCTTCCAATTTTGATGAAAAAACTGCATTTGCGCAAATTAACCAGTATGATTCAACTGGTACTTCTACATTTTCTTCAAGTGTAGCTACGCCTAACCGGCTCACTTCTTATTTTGGCCGGGCCAACTATACCTTACTCGACAAGTATTTATTTACGTTCACTTTCCGGGCCGATGGCTCATCTAAGTTCGCGCCCAATAATCGCTGGGGGTATTTCCCGGCAGCAGCTTTTGCCTGGAAAGTATCCGATGAAGCTTTTATGAGCAACATTAACTGGTTGAACAATTTGAAACTGCGGCTTGCTTTGGGTCAGGTTGGTAATGACGGCATCCCTGCTAATTCGTGGTCACAATTGTGGACCTCGGTTACCGATCAGCGAATGCAATATACCATCAATGGCCAACGATTGACTACTTATGACCTGGCTTCATCAACCCAGGAAAATAAAAACCTGAAATGGGAAACAACCATTACCCGAGGCATTGGGGTCGATTTCTCTTTGTTCCAAAACCGTTTGTCGGGAACTGTTGATGTGTATCATAACACCACCAAAGACCTGCTGATGTTGACCACCATTCCCGGCATTACAGGTTTTACCTCTACATATGCCAATATTGGGCAAACAAGTAACAAAGGCATCGAGCTTTCACTTAACGGAACCATCTTCGAAAACAAAGACTGGAACATCTCTGCCGGCGGTAATATTAACTTCAACAAAAACAACATAGATAAACTGGCTGAAAACGTGACTGGTCTTTATGGCGCAAGCTGGGCTGGTAGTGCATCAAACCCGGCTACCGATTATATTCTGAAACAGGGGCAGCCTGTTGGCCTGGTTCGTGGATGGATCTATGATGGCATTTATACGCCCGATGATTTTAATTACAATAATGGGGCATATACCTTAAAAAAAGATGTACCTAATCTCGGTAGCTTCTATGGTGTTGTGCATGGTATTTCCACAACTGGTGCATATCCCGGTCTGCCTAAGTTCAAAGACCTTGATACCAACGGTATCATCGATGCAAACGATGTGGCCGTTATAGGTAAAATGTATCCTAAGCATACAGGCGGCTTCAATGTAAGTGCTTCGTATAAAGGCATTGATTTTGGATTGTACTTTAACTGGAGCTACGGTAATCAAATTTATAATGCCAATAAACTGGCTTCTTTATATGGACCCAAAGAAGCGGGTGTTTATGAAAATAAGCTGGCCATTCAACGCGACGCGTATAAGATATACGATGTAGTGAACGGACAACTGGTGCGCCTCACTACACCCGATCAGTTAAATGCGGCCAATGCGAATGCTACGTTACCACTTGCCTATAATGAGGCCGGCATAACCAGCACCCTGGGTATTGAAGACGGTTCGTTCCTGCGCCTGAACACACTTGTGTTGGGATATACTATTCCCAAGGCAATTGTGTCGAAGGCGAAGATCAGTAACCTGCGTATTTATGGCAGTATCTATAACGTGTTTACTATAACAGGGTATAAGGGCCTCGATCCTGAAGTAAACGTCGATGCATCGCATAACAATGCCATATATCCCACCACGGGGCTCGATTTTGGAGCATATCCCCGGGCACGTTCTTATGTGGTAGGTGTAAACCTTAGTTTCTAACGATCAAAAGCACAAAAAATGAAAAAACTAACCAACTATATAATTGGAATAGCATTGTGTGTTGCCTTTTCACAATGCAAAAAAGATTTCCTTGACGCTACCTCTCCGTCTAATGTAGACGATAACTTTGTTACCTCTACACCTTCTGAAACATTTAAAACACTCTCGTGGTGTTATGCCAATTACCGGCAGAACTGTATTATGGGCGGTTACAGGTGGAATGACCCTGTAGGTTCTGATGCCGAAATGTATCCCGAGGCAACTTCCACTAATAACCTGAATGCTATTTTACGTTCCGATCTGTTACAGGTTAATAATGCTTCGGGCGGGTTCAATAATCTTTATACCACACTGGCCCGCGCGGCTAAAGTAGCCGGGCTTATTGCTGCAAAACCAGCCTACCAGGCCGATGTAGCTGCCGGTAAACCTACCGAATGGACGCATTTGTATGGCGAAGCAATGACCATAAAAGCATTGTGTTATTTTGATCTGATAAAACATTTTGGCGATGTTCCTTATGGTTATGAAAACAGCACTGTAGATGATTATTCGCTTACTTCACGTTTCGCCATTTACGATAGCCTCATAGCCGATCTTAAAAATGCCGAACCCCTGATGTACAAAATAGGTGAGGGTGGAATAAATGCCGAGCGTATGTCAAGAACGTACTGTAATGCACTCATTGGGCAACTGGCGCTTTTTTCGGGCGGGTATCAAACCATACGTACCGATGTAGCAGGTTTATATGGCGGCGTGAATTTTACTAAAAAAGGTGCTGATGTATACGGCTGCGTATATGCCCGGCGTACCGATTATCTGGATTATTATAAAATTGCCGAACAATACCTTCAGGCAGCTATTGATAATAAAGGCGCATCTGGTTTAATTACTACAGACACAAGAGGGTTTGCAAACAATCCATTCCAATTGCATTTCCAATATTTTGCCAATTTGAAAGTGAGTCCTGAATCGTTGTTTGAAATAGGTAATATTCAGGGCGGAACACCGGCAACTACCAGCGAATATCCATATGCTTTTGGCCGGCCATCAGATGGTGGCAGCAACAATGCCGCTCCGACCAAAGTGTTTGGCGCTATTCGTATTATTCCCTCCTTTTACTACAGCGAATTTGAAAATGGTGATAAACGTAGAGACGTAAGCGTGACCGTTACTGGTAGCACTGGTACCGGAAACGAAATGATGCTTTCTTTTAAACCGGGTAATAAAAGCACCGGAGGCATTTCAACCAACAAATGGGACGATAATCGCATGAGCCCGCCATACGTGGTAAGTCAAAGAGCATCGGGTATGAACTGGACCATGTTGCGAATGGCCGATGTTATTTTGATGCTGGCCGAAGCTAAAGCTGAATTAGGTAAAGATGGTGAGGCTATTACCCTGGTGAACCAGATACGCCAAAGAGCATTTGGAAATGCCACCCATAACTTAAGTGCACTGTCTGGTGATGTATTAAAAGAAGCGATCTTACAGGAACGCAAACTGGAACTGGTGGGCGAAGGAACACGCCGCTGGGACCTGATACGTTCAGGTAAATTTTCTGAAAAGGCGGTAGCCATTCGCACGCAGATGGCCAATATGATCAGTGGCCTCGCAGCGAATGGGTCTTATACATTTGCCAATGGTAATGTGATCTCCAATTATATCTGGACAAAAATGGTACAGTTAACAAATCCATTGACCTACGATGTTACCGACAGCACCAACCAGGCGCTTTATCCCGGCTGGCGGGGGCAATATAATTACAGTGCTTTAGGTACTGTTAAAGTAACAGGTACCAGTCACAACCTGGCCATTGCAGGTTTATTCAACGATAAAATAGATACTACAGACCTGAAAAGCAAAGGATATATTAAAACCCGGTGGGCAATTGATATTGTAGATAATGCAGCAAGCTATGACCGGAATATCCTTTCCGGAATAACTTCCCCAAATGATCCGCCCCGGTATTATTGGCCAATTCCTTTTGAAACCATCAGTAAATCGAAAGGGCAGGTTACAAACGGTTATGGGTTACCACAATCGTAATAAAGAAAAAGGAACATGGGGGCAACTTTGTGTTCCTTTTTTTCATCATAATCCATGGTATGTACAGGATGCCGTTTCGGCAAACAATAGCTATTTTGTGCTTTTACAGGTACTTACCATATTCTAACGAGAACATTATTAAGGATTATGATCAATCAAAAAGTTAAGCTGGCCATCCTGCTCATTATTGCCATTTTGCCTAACCTCTACGTATTTGCCCAGGAACAATTTCCCGACGGAACACCGATACCCGATTGGTTCAGGCAAAATAACGTTACCGATATTAATAAGGGAAAGCGTTATCGTATTACCGACAATGGTGTGAAAACAGATAGTGCATTATTACAAACACAAAAAATACAGGCCGTAATTGATAAGGCCCATAAGAACGGCGGCGGTGTGGTTATTGTTCCCAGGGGCACCTTCCTCAGCGGTTCGCTTTTTTTTAAACAGGGTACCCATCTGTATCTTGAAGAAGGCGCCAAATTGAAGGGCAGTGATGATATCAGCAATTTTCCCATTCTTATGACCCGTATGGAAGGCCAATCCCTTAAATACTTTGCGGCGTTGGTGAATGCCGATAGTCTCGATGGGTTCACGATCTCGGGCAAGGGAACTATAGATGGTAACGGACTTCGTTACTGGAAATCTTTCTGGTTAAGACGCGAGTTCAACCCCAATTGTACCAATATGGATGAAATGCGCCCGAGGTTGTTATATGTATCAAGAAGTAAAAATGTTCAAATATCAGGTGTAACATGTATGAACTCGCCTTTTTGGACAACCCACTTTTATAAATGTGAAAATGTAAAGCTGCTTAACCTGCATATCTCTTCTCCAAAAGCACCCGTAAAAGCACCCAGTACCGATGCGGTAGATATAGACGGTTGTAAAAACTTTCTGATAAAAAATTGCTACATGTCGGTGAATGATGATGCCGTTGCTTTAAAAGGTGGTAAAGGTCCGCTTGCCGATAAGGATGAAAGAAATGGCGAGAACCAAAACATCATTATTGAAGATTGTACGTATGGCTTTTGTCATGGTGTGTT
Organism: Niastella sp. OAS944; assembly: GCA_024809215.1. GTDB lineage: Bacteria > Bacteroidota > Bacteroidia > Chitinophagales > Chitinophagaceae > Niastella. The sequence continues at coordinate 117,745 of JANUBW010000009.1, forward strand.
AACATTGGGAAGTGAAAGCATTCATAACCGGAATATTATTTTGCGCCGCCTGAAAGTGCATAATGCAGAGCGCCTGCTGTGGTTAAAGATGCGCCCCGATACACCGCAGGATTATGAATATGTTTTGGTTGAAGATATTGAAGGCAGTGATATTGGCAACTTTTTATTTGTGCGCCCATGGACACAGTTCTTCGACCTCAAAGGTGAAAAAGCGTCGAGAAGTTCATTTAGCCGAAATATTACCATGCGCAACATAAAACTGAACTGTGAAAACTTCTTTAATGTAGGTGCTTCAGAAAATAAGGGCAATGCAAATGCTTACACGTATAAGTTATCTGATTTTACATTTGAGAACCTGAACTTACAAGCGAAGAAGTTCCTGGATATTGATACCTCCGTGATAGAGCGTTTTACCCTGAAGAATGTAACGGTTAACGGCGAGAAGCGTTTTTAAGTTTTTTACATAAATTTCTAACGAGTGAAAAAAATGTTTGTCATTTCCGGTATTTTATTTTGTTACCTGGTTTCAACTGCACAAAAGCCAGTTCCCATAAAGCCGCGTATTCTTATAAGTACCGATATTGGCGGTACCGACCCCGACGATAATCAGTCAATGATCCATTTTCTGATGTACAGCAATATTTTCAATACCGAAGGCCTTATTTCTTCGCCTTCGTATGGCCATGGTACAAAACAGAGTTTGCTTACCATGATTGATTTGTACGAAAAAGATCTGCCCAAACTTAAAATGCATAGCGAAGGCTTTCCCCAGGCCGATGCATTACGCGCCATTTGTAAACAGGGCAAACAGGGTGCAGCACCATTTGCCGGTTATTCAAAAGCTACCGAAGGATCTGACTGGATCGTTAAATGCGCCCGGAAGAAAAGCAGCGAACCCCTTTGGGTGCTGGTATGGGGCGGACTGGAAGATGTGGCGCAGGCATTACATGATGCACCCGATATCAGAAAGAAAATTAAAGTATACTGGATAGGCGGACCAAATAAAAAATGGAGCACCAACAGTTATGCATACATTGTTGCCAACTTTGCCGACCTGTGGTTTATTGAAGTAAATTCATCTTACTACGGTTTCTTTTCAGGCAACAAAGGTTTGCCCGACAGTGTAATTACCACTAACTATTATGAAAAGTATATGGCAGGTGCCGGCCATATGGGACCCGATTTCAAAAACTATTATGGTGGAAATGTAAAAATGGGCGATACCCCTTCGCTGTTATATATGATGGATGGCGATCCCAACGATCCAACAAAAGAAGGGTGGGGCGGAAGTTTTGAAAAATTCGATCACAGTCCACGCCTTATTTTTAACCGCAATACCAGCCTGGCCGATACTGTTACCGTATGTTCATTACTGGAATTTCATATAAAGGGACCTAAAATAAAGATCCCGGCAGATTCAGCTTGTTTTTCATTAAATGTAAAAGCCGGTATTGGTGAACAAAAATGGGCAGGGTATTATGCCGGCGAAGGAAATTATGTAGTTCGGTATACACCTAAACAGGCAGAGAACATTTCTTATACAATTACCTCAGCAATCCCGGGCTTTACTGAACAGGCAGGGGAATTTGTAGTAGACAATATATGGCCGGGTAAAACCCGTACAACCGATTACCGTTTAGGGCCGCATTGGTATACCGATCGTAGTGATCCTAAGTTATATGATGGCAAAATACAGGGTGGCCTTACCATTAAGAAATGGCGTAATGATGTGATGATGGATTGGGCAAAACGGTGGCAGTGGTTAAAAGGAAATTAACTTAATGGGCAGATCGCTGGTCTGAATTTTGCTGAACATGTAAAAAAAGTATGAGAAGCGTTCTACCTATCTTGTTCTTACTTTTATCCTTATCTGCCCTGGCACAAAATACCATAACTCCACCTGATGGCTGGAAACAACATATGCAAGGTGACCGGTATATTTTTACTCCCAATACGATATTACAAAGCAACTTTACTTATGAGATAATGCCGCTTGAAAAGAATATTGATGCGGAACTGGCAGGTTGGCTTGATAATATGGCCATGAATACCATTCAGGAAGCAGGTTATAGCATTCCGGCATCGGCCACCCCACAACGAAGAACTTTACAATCAATACACATATTTGGGACATATGCAGAAGATAAGGCGGGAAAGGTGAAGAATTTCTTCCTGGTGGCTTATCGCAAAGCAGACAATACAGTACGTTATGCAAGGGTTATTTATCCGGGCAGCCCCAAAAATACAAACCTGAATGTTGCGATGAGTCATTTTGCCGAACTGGCAAAAAAGGAAGGTATTACAGTGAATGCAGGCAACACCGTTAGTAGCAGCGACAATAAACAAAAAGAAACGACAACGACAACCATTAAGCAGCAAAAAACAACGCCTGTAACAGCCCCGGGGCAGGGCTTAAAACCCGCAGAGATCAAAGGCATTGTTATAAATGGCGAAACCGGCATTGGGGTAGGGGGAATGGTGATCATTGAATACCGGCCTTATCTGTTGTTGCAAAATGGAAGCATTTACAGGTATCCTACAGTGGCGCCTTATGATTTAGACGTGGCTGCATCAAAAATTGCTGAACCAAATAGATGGGGTACCTGGAAACAGGAAGGTAAAACCCTAACGGTAACCTTACCTGAAAAAGGCGTTATGAAAACGGAACGCTGGACGAGTGGCTGGTTCTTTGCAAAAGCCCCGGTTGCCAACGAAAAATTAAAAGGGGCCTTTATGACCATTGGCGGTGGCGGTAACACGGCCATGGGAGGAAATACGATGATCGTAGTTTCGAACAATATCAACTTTAATGATAAGGGGCAGTTCACCATGAAGAAAGTGGCGGGCGGTTCCAATACCGATTTTGACGTTAGTACTTCAACATATTCAAACTCAAATTCTGCGGGAACATATAAACTAAATGGGTATTCAATTGAGATGCGATATAATAACGGCCAGGTGGTAAGAAAGCTGTTTTATTTTTATCCCGATTCAAGGGATGCATTTGGAATTGGGGATGATGCCTATGTGCCCGATTAAGACTCCAACTCATTATTTACTGCTGCCTATCCGGGTATTGAGGCAACACACTCAGGTATTAAGATCACCTGGCAGGAATTTACTTACACCAATTCATTTTTTAACTTGTTCTTCCTGGATTCTGCTTGGCACAAACAGGCTACGAACATTACCAATCAGGGTTTAGGCCTCCACCAATCAGGTTTACGCCTCTCCCAATCAGGTTATGGTCTTTCCCGGCCAGGTAATAGCCTTTTCCAATAAGGTTATGGTGTTCGTTAATAAGGTTATGGCCTTCACCAGTCAACCTTAGGCGTTACAGCTATCGGGGGGTGATATAGCCTGTCAGTTAATAACGATAGCCGATTATGTAGTGGCGATAACCTGCCGGGTTATGATGAATTCCTATCAGGTAATAATGAAAGCCTGCCGGGTAATAATGAAAGCCAGTCGGGTAATGACGAAAGCCTGTTGGGTTATGACTATAACCCAACAGGTATTACTGAAAACCTGGTGGGGAAAGCGAAGAACCCAATAGGTTTAGTCAACAAACTCATGAGGTAACGTCAATAACCGAATGGGGTTATGGAAGAACCCTAACGGTAATGTCAAAAACCCGATGGGAAAGGTAAAAATCTGAGAAGGAGAGGTGAAAACCTTACAAAACCATTCAAAAACGGTTATTATTAGCTTTGCAACTGATTAAATTCTTCAAATTGTTTTAAAAAACGCAATGATTTAATATTTTCGGTTTGGGTTTTCAGCGCATATAATAAAAGGAACATAAGCGTAGATGAAACACGATTCTGGATATAATCTGGTTGCCCTGTTCAATAAAGGTGATGAAAGAGCTTTTCGTGGGTTGTACCAACAGCTATATCCTTCAATACTTGTGGTGGCCAATAAAATTGTAAGTAATACACAGGAAGCCCAGGATATTTGTACAGATAGTTTCATTAAGTTGTTTCAAACAAGTGAAAAGTTTGAAAGTATTCAAAATATTAAAGCCTTTCTATTTACGCTCACTCGTAATGCCTGCCTCAATTCATTAAAAAAGCAAGCGACGCATTCCCATGGCCATAAGCAATTACGGTATTTGATGGAAGATAAGGAGGAGCTTTTCAAAGATGAAGTTGAAGCAGAATTGGTAGAAATGGTCTATTGCTCTATTGAAAAGCTGCCTAAAAAATGCCGCAACGTGTTTAAGATGACGCTGCTGGGTTATAGCTATGAAGAAATTGCCGATCATTATAAGATCTCAATTAGCACTGTTCGCAATCAAAAAGCGCGTGGCTTGAAATTGATACGTATAGCGCTTTTAAATGAAAAAGACCTTTCCCGAGCGCTTGCAATTGTTTCCATTTTGATTAGCTTGTTTTCCCAAAAAAGCCAAAATTGATATTATAATATTCTGTCACGAGATTCTCCCAGGATAGCAGCCGGAAAAAACTATATTATTTTTTTGTTGTGTTTTAGATGAAACCTCATAGTTGGTTGTCTTTAATATATAAGGGTATATTTTCTTCCTTTATTAACCATTAATTCCTGTTATTGGATGAATAGCTCCTTACATAACCTATCGGAACTGGCATTTAAATACCTGAAAGGGGAACTGGATGCTGTGGAAACCGAGGAGTTAAATGCATACCTGGCAGCTTCACCGGACAACCGCCTGTTTTTTGAAAAGTTGACCAGCAGTGACAATTTAAACGCTAACCTGGAGGCAGTTTATGCGGTTGATTCTAATGCTATGTGGAAAGATATTGTGGCAGCTACTCCCAAATTGCAAAAGGGCAGGATCTTTATTTTACGGAACTCATTAAAATATGCTGCTGCTGTTATTCTTATTGCGGCTCTTGTGGCGTACTTGTTTATTAGCCGGAATAAAAAAGCAGAAGTTGCTACAGTAGCACCTCATTCCACATTGGGGCAAAATGATATACCACCCGGTGGCAACAGGGCCATACTTACTTTATCGGGAGGTAAAAGAATTGTTTTAGAAAGTGTTAACAAAGGTAGTCTAGCAATGCAAGGCAAAACTGCCATCGTTAAAACAGCCGACGGACAACTAACTTATGATGCCCAGGGGCCTGTTACCGATGTTTATTATAATACCGTTTCTACTCCCAAAGGTGGCCAGTATCAGTTGAAACTATCCGATGGTTCAAATGTATGGATGAATGCTGCATCCGTTCTGCATTTCCCTACTGCTTTTACAGGTAAAGAACGCCTGGTTGAGTTAGATGGTGAAGCTTATTTTGAAGTAGCTAAAAATGCCAACATGCCTTTTATTGTAAGATCAAAGAATGGCATGATTGTGAAAGTAACGGGCACTCAATTTAATATGATGTGCTATAGCGAGGAAAATGATACCAGAACAACGCTAATAGAAGGCGCTGTAATAGTTTCAAACGGCTCCTCTGAAGCAAGGTTAAAGCCAGGCCAGCAGGCGTTATCGGTGACAGGTAATATCAATACTCCTGTGCGAATTAATACCGATGCAGATGTTGAAGAAGCAATAGCATGGAAGAATGGCGTTTTTCAATTTAATAATGCAGATCTAAAGACCGTTATGAGGCAGGTAGCCCGTTGGTACGATGTAGAAGTAAGTTATGATGATCGTATACCGGAAAAGCGGTTTACCGGCCGGGTTTCACGTAACCTAAAAGCATCGGAATTGCTTTCAGGAATTGAGTATGTAGGCGTTCATTTTAAAATTGACGGAAAGAAGATTTTGGTGCTGCCATAAGCACTTTCAGATTATACAACCTTAGCAAATGATTACAAGCTCATTTGCAGCTAACGGAGGCTTCCTACGATGAAATGATCATTATGCCTTCATCCCCGCCATTGATCACAAACATTTTTAGTTATTGGGTTAACTGCTAAAAGAAAGCCGCCCCGGGTTAGGAGCCGGAGCGGTAAGTATCAGGTTAACATAAACAATCTGGAGACTGCTATTTTTTAACCTAAACAATTGCAAAGGTATGTATTTAAGTGCTCTTTGTAGATCCTGTTACCGGGATTACAGGAAACCCTGTATGCTATGGGGTGTAACCAAAACACAGTTGCGCAGCAACAAAACAATTCTTCCGGCAATGAAACTTACAGCTGTCCTATTGCTCACTGCAGTATTGCAGGTAAGTGCAAAGACTTACTCGCAAACCATAACGCTGAATTTGCAGAATGCGCCACTTGATAAAGTGGTAAAAGAAATTCAGCGGCAATCAAAGTTTAACTTCTTCTATGAAGAAGGGCTGTTTCGGGATGCAAAACCTGTTACACTTTCGGTAAGCAAATTAACATTACAGCAAACACTGGAGCTTTGTTTTAGCGGGCAGCCTTTTGAGTATAAGATTGTACAGAGTACGGTGTTTGTGAAGAGGAAGGAGTTTATAAATGTGAGGCAGGCCGAAACTGTAAGCGTAAACAATGGGGATTTCAAGGGAAGGGTACTTACAAAAGATGGGGAACCTTTAGTATCTGCCAATGTTGTGAATAAACGTACCGGTAAGGGAACCTCTACAGATGCCAATGGTAATTTTTTGCTTCACGATGTAAGTCTCAACGATATACTGGTGATCTCTTATACAGGTTATGCACAACGTAGTATTAAGGTGAGTGAGTTTTTATTGGTTACGTTAGTGATGGAGCCGGCTGTGAATGAGTTAGACCAGGTGGTGATGCAGGCGTATGGGACAACAACTCAAAGATTTAATACTGGAAATATAGCAAGAGTTACTTCTGATGAAATAAGTAAACAACCAGTCATCAATCCGCTGCAAGCTCTTCAGGGGCGTATTCCCGGACTGATTGTTTCGCAAACGAACGGCTTTGCAAGCGCTCCTTATAAAGTCGAGCTCAGGGGCAGAAATTCAATAGATCCCAAAATAGTAATAGATCCATTGTATATAATTGATGGCGTTCCCCTAACTATTATGGATATATCATCAAATAGGGCTTCAAATGTAAATGGTACAAGTGGTTTTTTGCAAAATGGACTTTTTGGCCCTGCAAACGGCCAAAGCCCATTATTTAGCTTAAACCCTTCAGACATTGAAAGTATTGAGGTTTTAAAAGATGCTGATGCTACAGCGATATATGGGTCAAGGGCGGCTAACGGAGTTATTCTTATTACTACAAAGAAAGGCAAAGCTGGCAAAGCTAAGTTGGATATAAATTTTCAACAAGGAATTTCCAGAATTACAAGATTTTGGGATATGTTAAATACAGAACAATACCTCGAAATGAGACGAGAAGCGTTTAAAAATTCCGGTCAAACAATTACTACCGGAAACGCACCAGACCTGTTAGTTTGGGATTCTACACACTATATAGATTGGCAAAAATATATTTGGGGTGGTACCGGCAAAAACACCGCAATTCAAGTTGGATTAACGGGCGGAAATGCAACTACTTCATTTCGATTAAGCGCAGGATATAGCAGAGTAACTAATATTCTTGTTGTAAGTGGTGCAGATCAACGGGGGTCAATAGCTTTTAATTTAAACCAACGCAGCAGCAATCAAAAGCTTAATATCGGTTTTACTACAGGGTATTCATTTTCAGAGTCAAATATGATAAGTTTACCTGGTACGGCTGTTATTCTGCCTCCTAATGCGCCTGATGTTTTTGATGAATTCGGAAAGTTAAACTATAATGGCTGGAATCCGGCCAGGTCGCAATTTAGATTTGCCGGCCTTTTGCAGCCATATAATGCAAAAACCCATTTCTTAAATAGCAACTTAACCATTACCTATGAAGTGATTAAAAGCCTCATTTTCCGTACTAGTTTCGGTTTTAATACTGCCCAGGCTATCCAAGAATCTTTTACTCCAATTGCTTCCCAAGATCCAAACACAAACCCAACCGGCAGTGCAGCGTTCGGTAATAATATAAATAGGAACTGGATAATAGAACCTCAACTGGAATATAGCCGTTACCTGGGGCAAAGCAAATTTAATGTCCTAATTGGGGGAACTGCTCAGGGAACGACTTCCCGAGGTCAATTAATTTCAGGAACTGGTTATACTAATGATGCTTTGCTTCGTACAATTTCAAATGCACCCACTCAAGCTGCAAGTGAAAATGTAGGATCATATCGATACTCAGCTGTTTTTGCGCGAATTGGTTACAACTTTAAAAATAAGTACCTATTGAATATTTCGGGCAGAAGGGATGGTTCATCCAATTTTGGTGAGGGAAGACAATTCGGCAACTTTGGCGCATTAGGAGTCGCCTGGATATTTTCAGAGGAAAGTTGGCTTAAAAACAATTTGAAGTTTTTGAGCTATGGAAAAATTAGAGCTAGTTACGGAACAACAGGAAGCGAAGGGCCAGCCTATGGTTACCTATCCAGGTGGAGTGCCAGAAACCCTGCATATAACGGTATTGTACCTTTAGCACCGGACCAACATGCAAACCCGGATTATCGCTGGCAGGAAAATCGAAAGCTCGAGGCCGGAATTGATTTAAACTTTTTCAACGACCGCATTGGCATATCGACAGCTTATTATAGGAATCGCTGCGACAATCAATTGGTTGCATTTCCAGTTCCCTCTTATACAGGATTCTCTTCGGTAGTTTCCAATTCTCCCGCTTATGTGGAGAATTCCGGTTACGAAATAGGTTTAAGGGCGAAAATTTGGGAGGGAAAAAGTATCCAATGGGATATTAACTTCAATGTAGCGATTAACAAAAATAAATTATTGGATTATCCTTATTTTGAAAAAAGCCCATATTACGGAAAGCTGATAATAGGAAAATCCCTGAACATAAGAAGAGTGCTACATTATACTGGTGTAGACGGGCAAACTGGTCAATATACTTTCGAAGACACTTATGGGGATGGTGTAATTAATACTTCTTCGGTCGATACTACAAGCGACTTAATTCCTTTCGATTTGAATCCGAAATTTTTAGGAGGATTTGGAACCAACTTTTCATATAAAAACTGGCAACTGGGCCTGTTTTTCAATTTTATGAAACAGATTGGTCAAAATGCTTTCTTTGGATTGCAGGCGGGTACTTTGAACAATATGCCTACTGCAGTATTGTCACGATGGCAAAAAAACGGGGACATTTCAGAATTTGCACGTTATACAACATTGCCAGGGACTGATGATTCACGATTTAGATCACAATCTGACGGTATTTTCACTGATGCATCATTTATTCGTTTACAGAACGTTTCGTTGTCTTACAATCTGCCTCTTGGCCTGTTAAGTAAAGCGGGAATAAAAAAAGGTGGTCTTTTTATTCACGCACAAAATCTATTTGTAATAACGAAGTACAAAGGCGTGGATCCCGAAACACAAAATTTTGGAGGTATGCCCCCTTCAAAAGTTATTGCTTTTGGTATTTCACTTAACTTTTAAATTTTGCATTATGAAGTTCTTTTCCAATAAAAGATACCCTTGTAATATTTTTTCTGCATTCATTATTTTGATTTTTTCATCATCACTATTTGTAATTATTTCCTGTAAAAAATTAGTTGCCGTTACCGAACCTGTGGATTCAATTACAACGTCTGAAGTTTTTGAAAACGAAGCGACCGCAATTTCAAGTGTCATAAGTATTTATAATAGTTTTCGTCCGAGCAACGCTTCATTAGGAATTCAAAATATGTTGTCTCTTTATGCAGGGTTATCATCCGATGAATTAAACTTTTTTAATGGAACAGATATCAATGTTATTCAGTTTCAAAACAACTCACTGGATGCAACAAATCCGTTTGTGCAGGATTTTTGGACTCCTGTATATTCTACAATATATAGAGCGAATGCAGTAATTGAATTTTTACCACAATCTACCTCAGTAAGTGATTCAGTGAAGAATCAGCTTATAGGTGAGGCGCAGTTTTTAAGGGCACTCTGTTATTTTTATTTAACCAACCTGTTTGGAAATGTACCTCTAATAACCACTACGTCCTGGGTGCAATCCTCAGGGATTTATAGAATTAGTCAGGGACAAATATATCAGCGAATTATTAGTGATCTATTAGATGCGAAAGATAAATTATCGGGCGATTATTCAATTTCCTCCGGCGAACGAATACGAGCTACAAAATGGGCTGCAGCTGCATTATTAGCTAAAATTTATCTATACCAGCAAGATTGGCAGGAAGCATTGCAAAATAGTTCTGAAGTTATTAGTAATAACGCCTTATATGCCCTTCAAAGCGATCTTAATAAGGTGTTTTTGGCTAGCAATGCCAGCAATATAAATAAGGAGGCGATATGGCAAATTCAAGTATATCCTCAATCACCTTTCTCCTGTGTGGAGGGATTGAGATTGATTCCAGCTTCACGAACATCGGCACCAACGTGGTATATAACTAATCAACTAATGTCAGCTTTTGAAGCAGGAGATATGAGAAGGCGATTATGGGTCGACAGTACAAAATATACGGTAAGTGGCATAACGACTGTATACTATTACCCGTATAAATATAAAGTTAGAACCGCTAGTAGCGTAACCGAATATGATATGATTTTACGTTTAGCCGAACAATACTTAATACGCGCGGAAGCAAAGGCAAATCTAAATGATTTGTCTGGCGCGGTATCTGATTTAAACATTTTGAGAAATAGAGCCGGATTGACTAATCTATCAGCCTCCTTATCACAAAGCCAGGTCATGGCGGCTATTTATCAGGAAAGACAAGTAGAGCTGTTTTCCGAAAAAGGAGATCGATGGTTCGATATAAAAAGAACAGGAAGAAGTTCAGGTGTCTTAGGTCCTATTAAGCCAGGCTGGACAAACAATGATACGTTATATCCAATTCCATATTCTGAAATTCAGGTAGCGCCGAACCTCAAGCAAAATCCTGATTATTAGAAACCTTAAGATTATGTATGTTGGTTGAATTTTGGAGTCCTCTACAGTTAGTAAAATAGTAAATGTAAAAAAAATAACTATAATGGATTTTGGGAAATTTATTCTACTCAAAAGCTTTCTGTGCTTAGGTTTATTTAATGGCCTTATAGCACAAACAACAAATAAATTGGGATATGAAATTAAAGGCGACTTATCTGGTCTTGTTGAGGATAGTAAAGTCATCATGAGACTTTGGGATGAGAATGGTGGGACAAATTGCGACTCTGGTATAGTTAAGCATGGGAAATTTCAGATTCATGGAAATGTGCCAGGCGGGCCAAGGTTTTACTGGCTTATTTTACGATTACCATACGGTCATAGGTTTGTGTTAATGTACCTGAACAATGATCAAAAAATAGATATTAAATGGAAAAGAGGCATAAGTTTAATGGATATGAACGATGAGGCCTTCGTTAATGAAGCTGTCGAAATTTGGGGTAGCCTTACACAGGTGGATTATTACAACCTTAGAAGCGCATACTTACTTTATCAAAGTTATCAGGTAAAGATAAATCAGGAAATTCAACAAGCTTTTTCAGATTCAACAAAATATGATAACAAAATAATAGGCACTTTAATAAAATGTAAAAAAATGCTTGATGAAAGTCTATTGTCAAGTGTTTTACTTAGGAAACCAATCAATACCAGTTTACCAAGGGTGATGCGTGATATCAGAAATTACAATTATCACTCCACCCTTTTTAAGTCAGTTTACGACACTTTGGAATCAAAGAAGATGTTGAATGATACTTGCTACCAGGATAATTGGCTTAAGAATTTTGTTAAACTATGCTCGGGCCAGGCATTTCCGATGTTTTCTCTACCTGACATAGATGGAAAGCTTCTTGCTCTTGATGAAGTGGTGAAAAAAAGTACATTAACACTTGTAAACATCTGGAGTTGGAATTCTCAATATGTAGACCAAAATAACAGTGAGCTGCTGAAAATTTATAATGAATTTAAAAGCAAAGGGTTAAATATAGTAGGGGTTTATTCCGGAACAAATATTACAAAGTGGAAGATGTCTGCCGCCGAACTACCATGGTATCATGTTTCAGACCTCAAAGGCAAAGGAGGTATAGTTGAAAAAGTGTTTCAGGAAGTTCCTGAAAAGTCAACGACTAATGTTTTAATAGATAAAAGCGGGACTATTATAGCTTGGGATGTAAGCGGAGCTGCACTTAAATATTATGTGGAATCATGTTTGTCAGAAACGGGTTTGACTCTACATATAAATTGATTTTTCTTTTATTTTTATAGAGGCCGTATTCTGGTTTAAATACGGCCTCTGTCATTTGAAATCTTCCAAAGAATTTTAGAAGAATATTATTATGGCTTGAAGTAAACCTGATTTGCTTGATCGTAGGTAATGATTTCTTCTGTTGTGCCATATTTTATTTTAGCAAGCTGAAAGCCTCCTGTAGATGTTTCAGACCAGAAACCTGTAACAGGAGTAGCAATTTGAGTGCTACTTGCACCGAAGTACAATGCAGTAACAGTTTTCATTTTGCTATTGCTTTTAAAAGCAAATAATGTAGCAGTACCTACAAACAAGGCTGCAGCAGCAACAAGCATTTTTACACTTTTCATAATTTCATTTTTTTTAAAAAATTACCTACTCTATTTAAAGGTTTTCGGTATACCCTTTGCCTTCCTTTTGCATGAATAGCGGTGGTTGGCATTAACCGCGATGCCGTAATTAGCTAGCTTTACTGGCAAATCGTTTAAGTAATATCACTAAGTTTTCTCCTTACAATATTGGGCTTGTCTTTTCGCATTATAATTAAACACACTAAGCATAACCAGGATATGGCCAGTGTATATATCATTTTTTCAAACCATGGCACACGATTAAATGACCATATTCCGTGAAACGTCCAATAAATACGACTGCTGAATACAATCCATGAAACAGTGTAAGCCAGGAAAATTAATTGGCTTATTATACTCAGGTATAATGCAAATTGTTTAAACTGGCGAATAACAAGCATAACACCAAGTGTTATTTCAAAAATTGGTATTATGTATTTTAAATACGAGGATGCAGATGTTAAGAACGGGGCGTAGTAAAGCCATATCCCGTATTGTTGAAATGCAAGTATTTTTATTAATCCTTCATAAATGAAATTGGCCATGAGTATTAAACAAATGAAATCAACAGCGATTAAGCGTTTGTTGTAAGTAAGAGATAGGGCATTTTCCATATTTTAGAATTTAATCAATCTATCATTGTTTGTACGACCTAGAGATTAGGGTATTTCTTTTATTATAGTCGATCTGTTTTGTATAGTAAATGTACAACCGAACATCACCCCATTCCAAATTTATCAGGTCTGCTTTCGCACAAACTACTCTGGTTTCGCACAATTGTTGGCCATTCGGTTGGAACAACGCCGTAATACTTTTTAAACGCTGTGCTGAAATTGCGGCTATGTGTATAGTTAAGAGTAATGGCTATCTCTTTTATGTCTTTTTCCGCTTCAAGCATTCGCATCGCCTGTTCCATTCTGATTCTTAATTTATATCCACGTATACTTTCGCCGCACTCCTGCATAAAAGCACTTTGCAATGAGTTTCGACTTACATTAAAGTTTGTGGCTAGTTCAATTACTTTAGCGGCATTGTTATTTTCATTCAATGTTTGCTTTACTTCGGATACTACCCGAAGTACTCTTCGTTTGAATTTCTTCTGATTCATTTGTAGGATGGTTTAATAGATTGACCTGTGCCATAAAGAATATGGTACTAATGATGTGAGGATATGTAGTCTGGTAGTTAAAGTTAACAGCAACAACAACGGTAGGGTAGAAGCATGCCAAAAGACTCTTGGAGGCATGAAAGCGCAGAAGGGGAAATTATGATGGCTATGTCTGCTCGTTGTTTCATGGTAAAATATTTCTAAACAAAACTAGTAATAACCTACTAAATATATAGGATATGTTGCTATCCTGAATGCATTAGTCGTCGCGATTCGGTTTTGTTTTCTCTTTTGCTACTAACTGAAGGCGTAACCATTCCTCCGGGCCCATTCTGAATACTTTTCTAAAACCTCTGGTAAAGTTATTTTGATAATCTTTATAGCCGCATTCGATAGCCACTTCTTTAACACTCATGCCGTCAAGTAGCATCCTGCTGGCCGCTTCCATCAAACGCTCTAATTGAAACCTCCTTATAGTAGTGCCGGTAAGTTCTTTAAAAGCTGGTAATACCTTGTTTCGGTCTACACGGAGTTCTGTTGCGAAGCTCGATGGCGTTTTTTTGCTCAAAGGATGGGCAATGATAGCATCGCGTATGGCAATGGCCGCGGCTCTAATCACAAGTCTTTCCTGTATCATTGTAGGTAAGGTTTTACTGTAATAAATATAATTACTGCTGCTAAACTGGCAGTACACTATATTTTACCAAAATAGTTTATAACGGAGGTTCCCTTCGGTTAGATACGAGAAGAATTTTGAAAGTAAATATAGTCCATTTGAATGATAGACTATTTGCTGCGCTACTTTTTTCTGTTTTTTATTGTTATTGAGTGAAGTACACAGAAAGGGCTGACGCCTTTATTGTAATAGCTGATTTTTTTAAAAAGAATAGGTGATAATAAAAAAGCGGATGCTAAAAAGATATGCATCCGCTTTTGATTTTCAATTGAAAAGGATCACAATTGATATATTTTTAAACCCGAAACCGCCTGCCTCGATTTGGTCGATCGAAAGCCAAAATAACCCTCTTTTAAGACCTTGGTGTCTTTGTATAAAAAATAAAGTTCACCATTCACCCAAAAACTTGTTTCATTGCCCTTTATTATTGTAGTAACATGATAGGTGATCCCTGGTTTTAGCAAATGTGCGGTATCGGTATACTCCTGTAGTAATTGTCTTTCTCCATTACCGTTATATTTTCTAAACCGGGTGGTGCTGTTGCTATTACCGCCCATGCCTACGTAATAAAGACTTAACGAATCATATGATTCCAATACCCCGGAGCGGGTGAACAGGTTCTTGTTGCGCGGGTCGGTTGCCATCCAGAACTGGTTTAGGTCCGAGAGGCGGTCATTTACGCCGCCTTCCATCATCACCGTTCTGTCATATTCTATTCGAATGTTGCCGGTAAGGTGTTTGTTCAACCAAACGGTAACGCCGCCTTTGGTATCCAATATCAATCTGTCTTTTTCTGTATAAACAGAAGCAGGGGCCTTGGGTTCAATTTCTGTTATCCAAACTTTTTTGTCGAGGGGTTTTGTAAAATCTGCACTGTAAACAAGCTTTCCTTTTTCGGTAAGCGCTTGTTGTTGGGCTTGAGCCTCGCTGGCAAAGAGAAGGGTTATTATGGCTGCCGTTAAAAATATATTATTTCTCATGATGTGAAGATCTTACTGTTTTGCCAATTATACGTAAAAAAAGGATCGCGGTCAGCGATCCTTTTTCCAAATTATTCTTGTGTGTTGCACTACTTGGTATAACCGTCGTTTTGTGTTAACTCCGCCCCGGTATTCTGGGTTATTTCAGTGGTTGGTATGGGCCACAGGTTGTGATACGTTTCAATACTTAAACCCGATTTGGGATTGTATTTCTTATCGCGATCATATAGTAGTCCCAAACGGGTAAGTGTAACAGCCCTGAACTCTTCTAAGTACAGTTCTCTCAGGCGTTCGTCTAAAATATAATCTATATTCATTTCCGCAGCTGTAGCCGGGGTAGCATTGGCCCTTGTTCTTAATACGTTTATATCGTCTGCCGCTTTCTGGGTTTGCGCTTTGCCCAAATAAGCCTCTGCTCTTAGCAGGTAAGTTTCTGCCAGGCGGGCCATATATTTTTGCATAAACAGCTTTGTATTGTTATTGAGCAAAAATCCACCAAACGGATTCATCATGTTGGTTATAGCTGCGGGTCCGGCTGCTGCTGCAAAGTCTCCCGCCGAAGGCGAGGCCTTTCTTATCACGGGGTAAAAATTGCGGATGGTGTCCCTGAAATCTGCCGATGATGTTTTAGCCTTATACCCATCTTTTACATACCATTTACCATAATCGGGCGAAGTTGATGGCGCACCGGAGATACGAATGTCCCTTACAATATTATAAGATGAATTACGAATATCGCCGGGTGTCCATATTTCATACAGGAAATGCGATGTTGGGCGTATCCAGCCAATGCCGTAGGAACAAATACTATCAACAAAATTTCCGTTAAACAATACGTTTGTTTTGGCTTTAGATGTTGTTTCCACAAACCTTAAGCTGTTTATGCCCGGCACCACTGCCCATGCTGTTTGATCGCCCACGGACGCAAGGTTGTTCAATGCTGTTTGAATAACCAGCAGCCCTTCGCGGTTGCCCGTACTGTAATTCTGATTATTATACTCAAATAAGTCACGGTATACGTCACCCGGCGTAGCGGCCCTTCTTCCAAAGCGGTTTGTCATCAACGATACGCCTGAATAACTGATAACGCTCGATGCGCTGGCAATGGCACCATCGTAATCTTTCAGGGAGATCAATACTTCTGTGAGTACATGGTTCGCTATTTGTTTGTTTACTACGCCGTCGCTTACGTCTGCGATGTTCTTTAACAGGCTTGCTGCCTGTTGCAGGTCTTTTTTGCATTGCGTGTATACTTCATTTCTTGAAGCCCGCACATAATCATAGCGAGGCTCTGTTAATTCGTTCAGCTCAAGCGGTACCCCGCCATATAAATTGGCGAGCACGTTGTATGAGTAGGCCCTGAAAAACAGCGCCTGCCCCAGGAAACTATTTTTTTCGGCATCTGAAAGCTGCGTGGCGTTGGCCACTCTTGAAATGATCACATTGGCGTTGGTGATGACCTTATAATAGGTGGTCCAAATGTTTTGAGGAATAAAATAACTGGGCACCATGGTGGCCTTATAAGCATTCAGTTTTGCAGCCGGCTCATAGTCCGTAGCATTGAAAGCGAAATCGGTGGCATAGTACAAACCGAAATAAGTATCGAGGGCGCTGGGAACGTTCATATTGCCCATGTAAATATTCCGCACGCCGTTATAAAGATTATTTACAGCCTGTTGAAATTGCGCCGGCGTTTCCAGCGAGTTGTCTGGTGTATATATTGATAGTGGTTCTTCATCTAAAAAACTCTTCTTGCATGAGAACAAAACGGTTCCCATAGTAAGGATATATATGCTGATCAATACTTTTTTCATGTCTTACAGTTTAATTGTATAACCCTTAAAATGATAAGTTTACTCCCAATGAATAGTTCTTCATAACCGGGTATCCGTTGGGGTCTAAGCCCAGTCCACCGGCAATTCTTTGCCCTGTGGAGGTCCTTTGACTGGCACCCGGATTAGCTTCGGGATCCCAACCATCCCATTTGGTAATGGTGAGCAGGTTTTGCGCATTCACATAAACACTAAATGCTTTTATTCCTTTTATGCGCCGCAGAAACCAATCGGGCACAGTATAGGTAAGCGTTACATCCTGCAGGCGTACAAAACTTCTTGGCATATAATGCCAGAAATTTTCGCCCAGGGTAGCTACATAGGCAGCTATGCTTCTGTATTTAGCGCCCGGGTTATTGGGCGTCCAGTAATCGAAAACAAAAGTATTGTTGTTCCTGATATTATCAGGGTTTTGCAACATGGCGCCGGGTTTACCCAGGTAACCGTTCTTGCCACCCTGAATAGAATTGATAAAGAATTTTAAATTTAAATTTTTGTAGGTAACGCTATTGGAGATACCAAAACTGTATGAGGGGTCAAGCTTTCCTATTATTTGTTTGTCGTCGGTTGTAATGAGGCCATCTTTTTTAACGTCTTCGATCTTATATTGTCCTGCCTTAAAGCCCTGTGCTGCCAATGTTGAAGGAATGTCTTCGCCTATTTGATACATGCCGGTGATCTTATAATCATACACTATACCATATGGCTGACCGGCAAACACACTCAGTATGGGATCTGCGGCATTGATGAGGTCTTTTCCGGTGCCGTCTATATCTACTACCTTATTTCTGTTCCGGAAAAAGTTAGCCGTTATATCCCATTTGAAATCCTTTGTAGCCACCGGAACGGCGGTGATGTTCAGCTCCTGGCCCCTGTTTTGAATTTTACCAATGTTAATAAGGTAACTACTAAAGCCCGTAATAGTTGGCGTAGCGCGGGCGTTCAGCAAACTCTTCGATTGGGAGAAATAAACATCCAACGATCCCGAAAGCCGGTTATTGAAGAATGAAAAGTCGAGGCCGGTATTGGTGGAGTTAGTGGTTTCCCATTGTAAATTCGGATTGTGGAATTGCGACACGTATGACCCAAGCTGTGCATTGCCCGTGCTGCCATATAAATATCCGCTACCTAACCCAACCGTCATTTGCGACAAGGTTTGGTACCTGCCTACCGTTCTGTTACCGGTTGACCCATACGATGCCCGCAGTTTAAGATCGTTTATCCAGGAAAAGGGTTGTATAAAATCTTCTTTGCTTACCCGCCAGGCAAAAGCAATAGAAGGGAAGGTGGCTGTTTTGTTCTTACTCGAAAAACCAGAAAAGCCATCTCTTCTTATAGTACCGGTTAAAATGTATTTTCCATCATATGAGTAAGAAGCCCGCGCCATTTGATACAACGCCTGTTCCTTCCACGGCAGTACGGAAATGTCGTTTGATGCGGTAAGCCGCGAGGGATCGCCAACATCCAGTCTGTTGAAAGATAACACCCCGTTGAGAATGCCAGCCGCTGAATCTTTAGAGCCATCATGCCTGTTTACCTCAGCACCGTATAACAAGGTAACATCCACGCCATGGGGGCCAAACTCCCTTTTATAGGTGAGGATATTATCTATGGTTTGAAAATAATCGGTCATGTTTGTTCTATAGGCGGTAGCTTCAACTGTGGGCTGATTGTAGTTAAATCTATTATACAGTATGAAATTGTTCCCGAAGTTCACCCGGTAGTTCAGGCCTTTCACATGAGGAATGTCAACACTGGCGTACACGTTACCTATGAAGTTGAGGTTCCTGTCCTTGTCGCGCGATCTTCTCAGTATTTCCAGCGCAGTAGGAGTGGTAGAGTTTTGATAAAAGGTCAGCATCTGGCCCGTTGTGGGATCAAATGGCAGGGTGAAAGGCTTCAGGTACATAATATCGCTGAAGGTGGGCGAAACGCCACTGAAATCGTTAACAGATAAACCCGTTTGCGCACCGATAGTGAACCAATCCAGCACTTTGGTATCGAGGTTTAGTCGAATGCTGTGCCTTCTGTAATTATCATTCATGATCAGGTTCTTCTGATCAAAATAACCATAGCCAAAATAGAATTTTGTCTTTTTTGACCGGCCGCTAACGCCAATCGAATGATTCTGGATGCGTGGGCTGCTGTTGGTCATCAGGCTCCACCAGTCGGCCGTATAACCGTTCTTATAATTGCTGGCCTCCACTGCTGCCAGTTTAGTGCTGGGGTCCCAGTTAGGGTTCATTTTGGTGGGGTCGCCGGGATCCCTGCTTTCTGACAAATACCAGTCGCCCAATTTTTGTATGTATTGATCGCCCGTCATGGGCTTCATTTCTTTTTTTGTCATTTCCTGAATGGAATAGGAGCCGGTATAATCAACCGAGATCTTATCCATTCCGCTGGCGCCGCTTTTTGTAGTAATAAGTACTACCCCGTTCGAGGCCTGTGAGCCGTAAACGGCCGCTGCGCTTGCATCTTTAAGCAGGTCAATACTTAGAATATCTGCCGGGTTAATGGAAGTCATTGATCCCCTGTAAATAAGCCCGTCCAACACAATAAGCGGGGCTGTAGCGCCGGAGATTGAATTTCTGCCGCGCACCATCAGCGTAGGGTCGCTGCCCGCAGTTGTGGTTTGCCCAACAGTAAGCCCCGGAACAGTGCCTCTGAGTGCAGACATTACATTTGAGTTGGGCGCCTGCTTTTGCACCTGTAAGTTGGCCTTCACTACTGCGCCGGTAACATCCTGGCGTTTTCTTGTACCGTAACCTACCACTACCACATCGCCCATAACTGCCTCACTCAGCTTTAAGTTTACCGAAAGCTGGGATTGATTACCAATCGTGATCTCCACCGGTTCAAAATTGATGGCAGAAATTTCGAGTACTTCACCTTCTGACACCTCAATGGTAAAATTGCCTTCATTATCGGTGCTGGTGCCCCGGGTGGTATTTTTTACTTTTATGGAGGCCCCCGGAACCGGCGTTCCGCTTTCGGCACGCACCACGCCGCTCACTCTTTTATAAACTGCACTGGCAATAAATGGCTGGTCAGAAAGGGACACCACTACCTTGTGATCTGGTATCAGTTTCCATTTAAGATGGGTGCCATTAAACAGGGTAGAAAGTGTTTGATGAATGCCGCTATTGGTGATATCGAGGGTGAATCGCTGGCCGGCGGGCAGGTCGTCGCTACTGTAAAAGAACCGGTATTTCGTTTGACCTTCAATTCGTTTAAAGATCTCCTGCATACTGCCATTCACAACTTTAAGACTAATAGTCTCTTGCGCATGGTTACTTTTAGCCGATACCTGTAATGCTATAAAAAAAAAGACCGTGGATAATCTCATAAGCAGTTTAATTTTCCGTAAGCATAAAAAGGCCCTTACAGAAAAAAAGCAATCGCTAATTTTCATAATTTTGGTTGGTTTTAAAAGACTAGAAATTCGTTTGAAACTGAAGTGGGGGATGTGGCGACATTCCTCACTTTTTTATGTGCGACCGGCACGGGCGCACTCTTTTAAATTAAGTTGCATGGATGCCCGTATCATATAGGCGCATGCGTTTGTATTAGTAGATGGTAATTTGTTTGTTATTAACAGCGTATTGAAACGGCTTGATCATTTGTAGTATTTTTAAAATATCTTCTGCGTTATCTTCATCATAAACCCCGGTGTATTTAAACCCGCTTACAGCTTCATTTTTAAATTCAATATGTACATCAAATTGCCGCTCCAGGTCCAATGCTATTTCTGAAAAGGGTTTATCAACAAAGGCCATCTTATCGTTCAGCCACGAAGTTTCAACAATCACGCTATCCTGCACCTTTATACTGGTTAATTCAACTTTTTTATCGTCCGCTGCAGGGGTTAAAGCGGCATCACCATCTTTTTTAACAATGATCTTATCCGATGGTTTTAGAAGGATCTTATGCCGGGCATCGATGCGTAAAGTTAACTCTATACTGCCGGTGAGTAACGCGGCTTCCATTCTGTGTTCATTTGAATAGTTGCGTACATTGAATTTGGTACCCAGTACTTTAATGTCTGCATCGCCTGTATGAACAATAAAAGGAACGGCTTCATTATGTGCTACTTCAAAGTACGCCTCCCCTTCGAGATATACTTCTCTGTTCTTGGCAAAATCTTCAGCATATCTTACTTTACTTTTTGCATTAAGTCGTACAATAGAACCATCGGGCAGGGTCATAGTTGACCTTGAATCTTTTTGTGTGCCGGTTTCAACAATCGTTTGCGCATTATTTTTTTGTAAGAACAGCCAGGTTACCCCAAACACTACAATAACTGATGCTGCAACCAGCAGCGCCCTCATTAGAATGCGCTTTCCCCCACTGCTGCGGGATGCCGGCTTTATCATTTTAGCCTGATGCGCTGTATAGGCTGCGTCAATGTCTGCCTCGGGCGTTTCGGAAGTGTGGGTCAATATTTGGTCATAAAATACCTGCAGTTCGGGATGCTGTTGAAGAATTGCCTCCAGCTCTTCCTGTTCAGCCGCCTGGCACTCACCCGCAAGTTTACGGCCGAGCAGATCATAAAACCTATTTTCTATAGATGGGTGCATACAGAATTATAGTTAAATAGACGTATAAAAAGACGCCTACCGTTAATGGTTGAAAATTATTTTTTGTCAGACAAATACGCATTCAGGGCCGTGCGGATCTTTTTTAACGCAAGGCGCATATGAGTTTCTGCCGTATTGAGCGAAATACCAAGTATTTCGGTCACCTGTTTATAGGGCAATCCCTGTTCTTTTACCAAACGGTATACCAGTTGGGCCTGGGTTGGTAGTGCGCGGATTATTTTACCAATGTATTGCTCCAGTTCGCCGCTGGTATACAAAATTTCAGGGGAATTTTCGTCGGCGATATATTCCTGTATATGGTCTGAAATGGCAATTGTAGGGGCATGGCGTTTTTGCTTCCTTAAGGCATCGTACGCTTTATTACGGGCGGCTGTAAATAAATAAACGGTTAGGTTTTCGATCTGGTCCAGGTCTTCACCCATGGTCCAAACCTTCAGCAATACCTCCGACACTACCTCCTCGGCATCCTCCTTATTGTTGAGGATGGTAACACAAAAACTTAATAAAATGGGATAGAAATGATAGAATAACTGCTTGTAAGAATCCTCATCCTGTAAATAAGACATTCTTTTCTGCAAATTCAATATCTCCTGTTGAGCAAGTTTCACTAAGTGATTGGTAGTTAAATTACTCGCAATATAAATCTAATTACACAACTACCGTATGCCAGGTTAATTTATCATTTCCTTTTTTATAACACACGTTCTTTTATTTTGGGGCTGGTATGCAAATGAACGCTTCATATACTGAAACCCAATTGTTACAGGAACTTGCCTGTGGTAATGAAAAGGCCATGAGGCAATTGTTTGCCCTTTACCGCGACCGCCTCTTTTTTTATATTACCCGCATTACCAAGTCGGAACAAATTGCCGAAGAACTGGTAATGGATGTATTTATGAAAATATGGACCGGTAAAGAGATGCTGGCGGAAGTACCAAAGCCGTCTTCCTAACAGGGAGGTGGCTTTGTGCTTTAAGCTGATAATAAAAAATATTCATAAGCGTTATGTCTCGTCATTATTTGATCCTGAACCCCTAAATATGAAAAAAAATGATATTTGGAACAGTTTTTACCGGTCATGTTAAAACACAGAATAAACAATGGATTGAATCGAAAGTCTTTTGTTTGGGTATTCCGTTATATGTTACAAACACTATGTTGGTTACCGATGTAACCGGAAGAGGAAGACGTGGAGTAGAGATCAAAACAAACAGCATCAGTATCATTGCAGCCATTATTCGACCCATTGTTACAATTGCCTGGGTTTTTGCGATTGGCGCTTTTATTGGAAATTATGATACTATGTTATGGCTGCTGGGGCCGGCAATCATTTCAACTGCTTTATTCGTTTATTGCTGGTTCTTCTTTGGTAAAACTACCAAACACGAAAGGTTTGTTAGGCAACAATTGGGCGATGTGTTTGGGCTTTATTTTATGCCGCACTGGCTTCACGATCATGACGTGGCCAGTCATTTTGAGAAATTGAAAAAAGCATATGTTGCAAAATTTGGAGCAGCCGACTGGAGAGAAAAACTAAAAGGTGCGCAGTTTCAACAAGTAGATGGCTTTTCATTGTATTATAGTCTCACTGTACTTGAAAACCACCTTGCCTATAATGCTGAAACAGAAGCATGGCTAAAAGACATCGCAACACAGAACGCAGCATAGTATCGCGTAGATACATTATAAAAAGGATCGCCCTTCATTGTGCGATCCTTTTTTTTATTCTGTTCTTAAATTCTTTACCGGACTTAGTAGTGCCGATTTAATTGTTTGCGCACATATTAACAGGGCGGTAACAAGCACCAGTATAACCATGGCAATAATAAATGGCGTTGCCGTAATATCTATGCGGTATGCATAGTTCTGTAACCAGTTATTCATGATCATATAAGCCAGTGGACATGCTACCAGTGCGCCTAATGCCATCACTGCTAAAAATTCTTTCAGGAATAATAATACGATCCCCGAAACAGATGCGCCCAGTATTTTTCTTATACCAATCTCTTTGGTGCGTTTTTGAATGCTAAGCGATATCAATCCAATAACGCCCAGCAAAACAATGATCAGCGCCAGCACCGTTGCGGTATAAGCTGCTTTCTTTAATTGTATCTCTGTTTGGTACATGGCGAACAGGGTATCATCCATAAACTTATATTCGAAAGCTGCGCCGGGCATTGTAACATTCCATTTTGACTGTAACGCACTGATGGTGGCAGGTATGTTTGCGGGGTTTATTTTAAATGATAAGTAGCGGTAAATGGTAGCAAACTGCACATTGAAAATAGCTATAGGGGCAATTCTTTGTTGCATGGAGCCGAAATGAAAATCATTGGTAACTCCTTTAATAGTGAAAATAGTTGGGTCATTTATTACCCTTACCTGTTTGCCAACGGCATCAGATGCATCTTTAAAACCAAGTGCATGAATGGCTGCTTCATTGATAACCATTTTGCCCGAATCGAGGGCATGACCCTCAAAATAGGAACCGGCTTTCAACTGCATTGAATATACTTTCAAATAATTTTCATCGGTGGTTAAAGCCTGTGCGGTAACTGCCGATGTAGAATCTGCTCCAAACCGGTAAAGAGAGGCGCTGCCGCTGTTATTACCATCGGGTACCTCATAAGAAAGAGATACATGGTTAACCTTTGGAATGGCTGCTAATTCATTCCGGATGCTTATCATTTTATTCGCACCCTGTTTCGACCAGTTACGTGGTACCTGCGCACTTAGAATATAGTCTTTATTATAACCAAGGTCGCTTTTTAAAAACAGGTCTATTTGTTTGGTGATAATGATAGCGCCGGTAAAGGCAATGGTTGCAGTAACAAACTGAAAAGCGATGAGTGATTTTCGAAAAAGCACATTCTCTTTTACTGACAGTTTTCCTTTTAACGATTCAATAGAGTTTAAAGAGGACAAAATAAATGCAGGATAAATGCCGGCAATAAAACCAATGATCACAGTGAATATAAATGGGAATGCGATGAAATAGGCCGGGAATTTATTCAATGATGGAATTTCGCGGCCCAGTATGCTGCTGAACAGATCTTTTGTTGTAATGTATATTATAAAAGCTGCCAGCATGGCAAACGCCACGAGGATAATTGATTCAGTAAGGAATTGTACTATCAGCTGGCGTTTAAGTCCGCCCACCACTTTTCGTATGCCCATTTCACGCATTCGCGCAGCCGAACGGCTCACGCTCATATTGATAAAGTTTATGATAGCCATAGCTAAAATAAAAAGCGCAATAGCTGATAATGCATATATCATTTTGCGAACAAGACCGTTGTTGGCAGATAAATAATAATCGCTCAAAGCCACCGGTATTATCTTCAGATCGGCAACAAACTGCGATGATGTATGTTGTTTTTGCAGGTAGGCAATGGGTTCTTCCAGGTCTTTGGGCGTTACTCCTTCTTTTAGCTCAACATAATTTACAATGAAAGCGTTTTGCCAGTTCATGTCCCTGCCAAAAAAAGTAAGGTTGTCGGTTGATACAAAAAAATGCCCCGGATAAGTTTCAGTTAGCGTTGTAACCGAATTGGCAGGTAAAGTATTTAATACACCGGTAATAAGGAAATCATGTTTGGAGCCGGAAAAGCTTTCAATAGTAACGGTTTCGCCAACTACATTTGGTTTGCCAAAATATTTTATCGCTTTCTCTTTTGTAATAACAACAGTGAAGGGGCCATTTAAAGCGGTTTTTACATCGCCCTGCAACAGGCTGAACCCATACATGGTAAGCATGGTGCTGTCGCCCACCTGCATGGTTTCCCTAAAACTCTTTTCGCCTTTTGACACCGTAGATGTGATACCATCGTACCGGTAATAGTTCGCTACCAGGTTGGGGTAATTATCTTTCAGGGCTTTTGCCAACTGGCCCAATGTTGCCAGGTCGTAACCCTGGTTAGGGTCTTTCCACTTGCTGGTCAATATATATTGCCGGTTGGCATGTTTGAGGTTTTTATTTACCTGAAACAGGCTCCAGGCATAGGCGGCAATTACCAGGGTAAATGCAATAGCAGTTGATAAACCGATAATATTTACAAACGAATAAAAGCGGGCTTTGGTTATGTTACGCCATGCGATCCTGATGTAATTCTTTAACATAAAGACGGTTTGTAAGCTTCAAATCCGGGTCAACCTTTGTGCCAACCGTTAAAGGCTTTACCGGCAAGGGCTTTGAGAATAATAGTTTTTATAAGTGTACGAAACCGAACAGTTAGTGTACGGTATTTAGAAAACTTTATGGCCGTACATAAGTTCCTTTTATCCTAAAATTAAAGTAAGTTTACACCGCCCCAGGAAGGATAAAGTATTGGATAGTAAGCAAATAAATATCGAAAAAGAGCTTTTCTCGCGCGTTGCCCAGGGAGATGAAGAAGCATTTAATACCTTGTTTCACGCTTATGTTCCCCGGTTGCATACGTTGGTGATGAAAGTGACCAGATCCGAAGCTGTGGCAAAAGATATCATTCAGGAGGTATTTCTGTATTTATGGATCGACCGCGAAACACTTGCCACGGTAGATGTGCCCCAGAACTGGATCTTTAAGATCGCTTATAATCGCTCTTACAGCTGGCTGGCCCGCCAGTTCTCCCGCAATCGCAAGTACAACGAATTCCGGCAACAAAATGCCGCTGAGGGGGAGGAGAGCCTGGAACATACCGTTGCCCTTAACGAAACGGCGAGGCTTATTCACGAGGCAACCTCATTATTGCCCGATCAGGCCCGAAGGATCTTTCAGCTAAGCCGCGAAACGGGGCTTAAAGCTGCGGAAGTGGCCGACAAACTCGAGATCTCTGTTCAAACCGTTCGTAACTCACTCGTTCGCTCAGTAAAATTCATCAAAGAATACCTGGCTCAAAATGGTATACTACTACCAACTTTGCTGATTTTAAATTTTCTTTAAAATTTTTTTCAAAACCATAGGTATGTTTTTCTTTCCCATTGTACATTATTAAGGAGGGTAACCCCATAATTCAATAATGTCATGGAGAAATTCCTAAAAGACGAACTGCTTGCACTACTGGAAAAAGCCAAAGCCGGCAATGCCACCGGAAATGATTATTCCCGGATAGCAGCGATCATTAATGCCGATGAAACCGGGGAACTGATAGCTCAGGCAGATGCTTTTTTTGCTCAGGAACCGCCGGTATCTTCATTACATATTGAACCCTATAATTACAATCATTGGCAACAGGCCTTCCTTGAAATAAAAGAAGTCTGGCAACAACAAAATATACAACCGGCTAAAGTAAGGCGCCTGCCTGCTGCGAGCAGCTGGCTGATAGCCGCTTCAATTCTTTTACTTCTTTCTGTTGGGGCTTATCTCTTAGTTAATACAAGATCTACCCGGCAAACTACCGCCGCTGCTAAAATTTTACCCGGAAAAGATGGCGCTATTCTTACACTTGCCGATGGTACCCAAATATTATTAGATACTATAAAGAACGGCGTTGTGGCCCTGCAAGGCGGCGCCACCGCTAAAATTGTCAACGGCACACTCATATACGATGGCAATGGCGGTGAAGCTGTATATAATATTATGTCAACGCCAAAAGGGCGAAAGTTTCATATAATAATGCCCGACGGGACCGGGGCCTGGCTCAACAGCGCCAGTTCAATTCAATTTCCTACTGTATTTACCGGCAATGAGCGTAAGGTTAGCGTAACCGGTGAGGTGTATTTTGAAGTGGCTAAGAATAAAAAAATGCCATTCCGTTTAAACGTGAATAACCAGGCTGAAATTGAAGTGTTGGGAACGCATTTTAATGTGAAGGCATATGAGAACGAGCCGGTGATAAATACCACTTTGCTGGAAGGTTCAATTGCCATCAGGTTAAAGGACGATAAAAGCGGAAAGATTGGAAAACAATCTATTCTAAAACCCGGTCAGCAGGCGCAAATACAGTTTGAACAAAACAAAATGCAGGTGAGTACTGCAAAAAATGCGGGCATAAACGAACCCGAACTTACTGTGGTTAACAATACTGATGTAGATAAAGTGATGGCCTGGAAAAACAATGTGTTCGACTTTAATGATATCGCATTTGAAGATGCTATGTATCAGCTCGAACGCTGGTATAATATTCAGGTTGTTTATGAAAAAGGTGTTCCTCCAACAAATGTTGAGTTGAGCGGGAAAATGACAAAAGATGTTACGCTTAACGATCTGGTTACTATCCTTGAAAAGATAGGTGTGAAATGCAGGTTGGAAGGGAGGAAGTTGGTGATAGTTGATTAATGAGTTGACAAGTTGACGAGTTAACAAGGAGTTGAAAAGGTGATGGAGGTGATAACGTTGATAAAGGTAAATGCAGTTCTTAGTTCTAAGTTTTTAGTTCTTTTATTCGGAGCTCGCTATTTTTTGCAGGCCTCGCTTTAGGCTGTATTCAATTGCCGATTGCCGATTGCCGTTTCACGTTTCACGTTTCACGTTTGCCGTTTCACGACTGAGTGGCCCGGTAATTATATATAATAAAGATTATTCTTCTGCCTTTAAAAACGATTGCTATGCTAAAAGCACACAAAACATAATACATAGTGGGTAAAACCAAAACCGGAAGTGTCGTTACCACTTCCGGAAGAAAGTTTAGTTGCCCATAACGAAAAGTCTCAAACCTCCATTTATTAACAACCAAACGTTTGCAAACTATGCAAAAAAAATCATTTGGTTCCGGATTTTCTATGACCTATGGTTACCTGGCCTCTTTTCCTGATCACCTGCCAGATGGTAGAAACGGGTATTCCGGAGCCATCACCAGAACGCTGCTTGCGATACGATTGAACGTCATGAGATCTTATCGCTTCATCGGAAAAACTACAGTTCTAGCGATGAAATTGACAATCTTTTTTATTGCCATTGCCATGTTCTCGGCCCAGGCTAAGGGAACAGCGCAAAACATCACCATCACGGGAAAAGACCTTCCGTTGAAGGTTGTTTTTTCCGCAATTGAAAAACAATCGGGTTACGTTTTTTTCAATAATAAGCGCGACGTCGATGAAGAAAAAACGGTATCAATATCAGCCAACAACCTTCCGCTGAAAGATGTGCTTGATATTATACTCAAAGACCAGCCTCTTGAATATTCCATCAAAGGCAAAACAATAGTACTCTCGCGCAAATTCATGCCAGTTGCCGATCACGCTGCAGCAACCCGTATACCTATAACGGGAACAGTTGTTGACGCGGCCGGGCAGCCACTATCTAATGTATCTGTTGTACTAAAGGGTAAAAATAAAGTGGGTACAACCACCAATGCATCGGGCGAATTTAAGATCGACGCAGAAGTGGGTGATATACTCATTTTTTCTATTGTTGGTTATACAGAGAAAGAAATTACTGTGGGAAAGAGTGAGAAGATCGATGTTGCTTTAAACCCTATCGATGCAAAGCTTGAAGAAGTTGTTGTGATTGGTTATGGTACCTCTAAACGTCGCGACCTTACAGGTGCCGTTGTATCTGTAAAACCTGAAGAGATCACTGCCCGCCCCGGGCCCAACCCAATGGAATCGTTGCAGGGAAGGGTGGCCGGTTTGGATATTACCCGCCCCTCGGGTCAGCCCGGAGCCAATTTGAATATACAACTGCGTGGCAACAGATCTATCAATGCGAGTGGCACGCCGTTATTTATCATTAATGGTTTGCCTGGCGATTATGCAACCCTGAACCCCTACGATATTGAATCTATTGAAGTACTGAAAGACGCTTCTTCAACAGCCGTATATGGTTCTGCCGGTTCAAACGGTGTAATTATCATTACTACCAAAAGTGGTAAAAACGGAAAATTGACCATTGATTTCAATACCCATTATGGTAGCAATGGCTGGTCTGTAACACCGAAAATGCGTACGGGCGAGGCTTATCTGCAAACCAAACGTGATGCTTACAGCTATGTGTGGGATGCAGCCAATAGTCAATGGACAACAACCGGCGCTCAATGGCAATCACCTGCCGATGATGAAAAGATCTTTGGTGCATCAAGATGGGCCCTTTATCAACAAGGACAGTTTGCCGACTGGGCCGATCTTTTCCTGCAAAAAACTGCCAATACACAAAACTATAGTTTAGGTGTTTCTGGTGGTAATGAAAAAACCAAAGGTTATATCTCATTCAACTACACCAACGAAAAAGGCCAGTATGTTGGCGACGACTATAAGCTCTTTTCTACTACCATGCGCATTGATCATAAAGTGAAGAACTGGGTGTCTGTAGGCGCTAACCTCACCGGTTCGTATGTAGACAGGAATAAAGCGCAGGATAAACTGGAGAACGCGTTGGTGACAGATCCGCTGGTAAGGCCTTACAAAGACGATGGAACGCTGAACCCCGATCTTGGTAACAACGTATATAACCTGCTGCTCAATCAGCAGCCTGGTGTATATGGTAATGTTGATAACAACCTGAAGTTGTATATCAATCCTTACATCGAGATCAAACCATTGAAAGGGTTAAGTTTTTTAAGCCGTTTGAGTACCTTCCTTACTTATAATAATACTTACCGGTTCGATGGTATAGGTTCTGTAGCCTATACGTATAATAACGCCCAGGTAGCAAAAGCCCAAATAGATCAGGACCGTTCCATTGGTTATCAATGGGAGAACATTTTGACTTATAATTTTAAAGTGGCGCATGATCACGCATTTACCGTTACCGGTATCACTACCTGGTACGACAACAAGAATACGAAAACCAAAATGTTCCAAAGCAATATTGTATCTAACAATTTCAAATGGTACAGGTTTTCAGGAGATTTGAACACCACTTCAAGTTCTGAGTTCAGCATGTCGAAAACGCTTGGTTTTATCGGCCGTCTTAACTATTCATACCTGGGTAAATATTTATTTTCGGCTACTTTACGCCGCGATGGTTCTTCTGTATTGTATAAAGATAACAGGTGGGATAACTTCCCTGCGGTTTCAGCCGGCTGGCGCATTTCCGACGAGTCGTTCATGGAAGGAACAAAAAACTGGTTGAACAGTATGAAAGTTCGTGTGGGCTGGGGTGTTACCGGCACGGCCAAGATCGATCCGTACAGCTCTGTAGCCAACCTGGAGTCAGTTAACATGTCGCTGGGTGGTTTATTAGTACCTACTTACCGCAACTCTGCCTATCTTACCAACCCCCAGTTGGGATGGGAAAAATCGTACAATACAAACATTGGTGTAGATGCGGCATTTTTGGATAACCGCATAGATATGGCGTTAGACCTGTATAACACAAAGACCAAAGGTGTTATTTATGGTGTAACCACACCTATTATTTACGGACAGTACACTGCTTCGCAGCAATATAAAACCAATATCAATGTGGTTGAAACGCAGAACAGGGGTATAGAGCTGGCATTGAACACCCGTAATGTTGTTACCAAAGATTTCAACTGGACCTCGGCGATCGCCTTTTCTTACAACAAGGAAAAGATTCTAAAATTAACCGGTGGTGTTGCCAATAACATCACTAACGGTGATAATAATCAATACTCACTTACCATAGGCCAGCCGGTAAACTCTTATCGTAACTATAAGTTGGATGGCATTTGGCAGATAGGTGAGGAGAAAGATGCGGCGGCATTTGGCAGGCGTCCCGGCGACATTCATGTTAATGTGCCTGGTTTAACCCGCCTTGCAGAAGGTGTATATTCAAAAACACTGGCCGACGGTACCACCAATTACTACTATGCCGATCTGGCTGAAGCGCAAAAATTTAATCCTGCACTTACGGCTGCAAAAAGTACGTATTTAGTAAGCTCCGCCGATTATCAGATCGTGGGACATAATTCTCCCAGCTGGTCGCTTGGATTTCAAAATGGTTTCAGTTACAAGAATTGGGACCTTTCTGTTTATTCTTATTTCAGATGGGGACAAACCATCAGTTACAATATGTTGGGTTGGTATCAGCCAAATGGATTTGCTACTACTGCAAGCCCTTCACGAACCATTCCTGAATACTTCAATTACTGGACGCCCACCAATCCTTCGAACGACTTCCCTGTAATGAATTTTGCGGAAGGTTCGGGCACATTGACTGGTTTTTCTGGTTTGAACTATGTGGATGGGTCGTTCTTTAAAATTAAAAATATCACGCTTAGTTACAATATGCCCAGGGGGCTGGTTAAAAAAGTATCGCTCGAGAAATTCCGGATCTATGGCACTATTACCAATCCTTTGATCATTACAAAGAGCCCATTGTTAAAACAATATGATCCTGAAATGAATGGTTCGCTTGAGTATCCATTGACCAAACAACTGGTGGTGGGTTTGAATGTAACATTTTAAATGCAAATAGCAAATACCAAATTCCAAATACCAAATTCCAAGAACCAAATAATAAATACAAAAAAAACAAATCTCAAAACCAAAGAAAACAATGGTGATTGAAATCTGGGATTTATTTGGAACCTGGAACTTGAGCTTTGGAATTTAATTGGAACTTGGAATTTGGAACTTGGAATTTTCTAAAAACAGCGTTATATGAAAATGAAGAATCTATTATATAAATCAATATTTGGGTTAAGTGTAGCATTATCCGTTACCTCGTGTAAGCTCGATGAATACAACCCTATCTCTTTATCGGAACAGGATGTGCTTTCGAAATATGATGGCTGGAAAGCATATCAGTCGAACTGTTATACAGGTCTTTGGGGAACACTTATTAGTATGCCCTACGGACTTTGTTCAGAAGTTGGCACCGATCTGTGGACGAATCCTTCGAACAGCATTAATTACAGGCAGGTCATCTATTACCAGGACCTTACTACCGATTTCAACCTGGTA
The DNA here is from genome assembly GCA_024809215.1 of Niastella sp. OAS944. Taxonomy (GTDB): domain Bacteria; phylum Bacteroidota; class Bacteroidia; order Chitinophagales; family Chitinophagaceae; genus Niastella. The sequence goes on from JANUBW010000009.1 coordinate 150,210, forward strand.
ACCAACGTCTGGAACTATGCCTGGGGTTCTATTAAAGATTGTAATAAGACCATTCAGCTTGCGCCTGATTTGAAGGATGGCAAAGCTTCAGACATTAATACATTGGTAGCCGAGGCTAAATTGCTGCGGGCTTATTATTATTCTACCCTGGTGGTTCAGTTTGGTGAACTACCATTGATATTGACTGATGATCCTATAAAGGATCTGAACCCTACCCGGAATAGTGTTGCTGAGATCTATGCACAGATCATTTCCGACCTGCGTGATGCTTTCAATAATCTGGGGGTAGCGCCACTTGATAATAATCCGCAGCGTGTGTCTAAAAAGGCGGCTCTTGGATTGCTTGCCCGGGTATATGCCCAGGGAGCAGGAGAAGATTTGAAAGAAGGCGGAAAATCATATTGGGTGCGGGCAAAAGAATGTGCCGACAGCCTGATCAATGGTATGGGCACATATGGCGCCGCCATGTATGATGATTTTGCTAAAGTGTTTGCCTCAGCCAACAATAGAATTAACCAGGAAGTTTTATTCACAGCGTATGGGCTCGACCCCTATAGTCCTTCATACGATGTATCCACGGCCAATTCAAAACCCAACTTATACCTGCATTATTACCCGAAGTTGGATGATGCATTCGATCCTAAGGACAATTATTTTAAAAGAACAGTAAACTCGAATACCTCCAACGCCTACTATGGCCGTTTGAACCAGGCATTTGTTGCGCCCACGAAATACCTTATCAATTGCTTCGATGCAAAATATGATAAACGCTGGGAAAATACCTTTCAAACAGCATTTGCCAACTATTCAGGTGTAAGGGCAATAGCCAGCGGAGGCCCACCGGCACCTGCCAACGTAAAGTACGCCGATGCCGTTATTACCATTACAAAAGCTATGTGCGATAAGTATGGAATAGATCCGGTTCACATAGGCAAGAAGATCTATCCTTATGTTGATGTAGATGCAAAAAATGCTTCTAAAGGCGCTACCTGGCAATACATTCCGCAGGTGTGGAACAAAGGTGCTACTACAGGCGTACCCGCAGGAAATTTAACAACGGTTGCAAATGCCAATGTACATCCCTATCCAATAGCAAAGGATGAAGACCGGTTTTTTCTTTATCTGAGCAAAGACAAACTTACTGATGCAGAGAAAGCAGAGCGCGCCTATGTTACTATCAATATCGACGATCTGTTCGATGCCTCAGATCCTACAGGAAGTACATACAAAGCCAATGCGGCAGGTAATGGGTTTGCAAACCCCGCTTTTGTAACTCAGTTCCCTGCCATGCAGAAGTTCAATCATAACTTCGATGGCGGCTGGTTGGGTGGCGATTTCCAGCGTAAGCTGGGTAATATTATGATCATGCGTATGGCCGAAGTGTATTTGATTGCAGCAGAAGCCACCATGCATACAACAAATGATGGAGCCGCCGCCGCTAATTATCTGAACGTATTGCGTAAACGCGCATGCCGCAATGTTGCCGACTATAGTGTGGCCACCGGTATGCAACTGACAACCGCTACAATGAACGATGTATTTGATGAATATGCCCGTGAATTGTGCGGTGAGTTTACCCGCTGGGCCCTGTTAAAACGCAACAAAGCGTTTGAAAGCAGATTGCAGACCTATAACAAAAAAGCATTTGCAAATTTCATCCCTGCCAAACATTATAAACGTCCTATACCTTTCTCTTTCCTGAACCAGATCAATAACGCCAGTGAATTTGGAAATAATGGTTATTGAGTTCGCAGACATGTCATAAAATAAAAACGGTCCGGCTACTCGCCAGACCGTTTTTTGTATGATATATTATTAAATTTTACTTTGCAATTGTGAAAGTGATGGTTTTAACAGCACCTACATTAGGGGTAACCTTCAGGGTATAAGTACCGAGTGCAGGCGGCGCCCAGTTACCATAGAAGAAATTGCCATCGCCATCATCGCCATGCAGAGCAAACGGAGCAGCATCATCGGTAGATGTTTTGCTTTGTTTGCCGCTTAATTCAAACTTCACGCTTTTTACATCAGAAGTAACAACCGCACGAATGTTTGCTTTTGACAGGTCGTACTTGCTGAGGCTGATGGTAGCGCCATTTGTGATAGATACCACATCTTTTTCTGTTTCGGAATTTACCAGTTTAAAGTCAGTAACGCCTGAGGTGGTAACTGGTATTGGTGTGGTGGTAGTTGGTGTAGTGGTTGTTGGCGGAGTGGTAGTAGTTGTTGTACCATTTTTAGTTGGGACCATATCGGCATAAGTGGCATTCTCGTTACCGATCTTAATATCATCCATGTAAATTACTCTTATGTTGGTTGCAGTAGTTCCGCTGCCATTCCAGTCAGATTTGTAGATCCCCATTTTAACACTTGGGTTATGCAGATCGCCTTCTACTTTATACATATTGGCGCCTGAGCGGTTCATGATCTTTACACCGTCTTTCCAGATCTCAATTAAACCATCAGAACCTGAAGAGTGTTTAACGTGCATTACATAAGCATGCCATGCATCTTTATCCCAGTTACCCAGTTCAACCCATGTAGTACCAAGTATTCTTATGTACAGTTTGTCAGATTTTACTCTTAAACAAAGTGCGGGTGTTAAGCTGCCGCCCTGGTGCCATTGCGTGATGATCTCATCTTCGGCATCAGCTTTATAATAAGCAGATGGTACATACAGCGCATAAGAATACCAGCGGTTCAGGTTTGTAGGATCGTCGAACGAAATTTCAGATCTTGTACCGCTATGGTTTTCAGGGTCAGTATCTCTTAATTCAAAACGGGCGGCTTTAGAACCCTGATAAACGGGGTTTGTTACAGTGGTGATAGCATAAGAAGTGGCGGTTTGCACGCTTGGTACGGTGCTGAAGAAAGTGCTGCCTTCCAGGTTATCGCTCCAAACCAGGTTACCAGTTGCTTTTGCTGAAACTTTAGCATTCATAGCGCTTTCGTCGTAAGCAGGAGCGGCTGGTTCTATTACTCCTTTTTGACAAGATGCAAATGAGGCCATTAATAAGGTTGCGGCAAGGATACGTTGATTTGTACGGATAAATTTTGCAGTGTTACGCATTTGAGTTTTCATTTGAGGTTATTGATTTTTTTGGTTTTCACAGAGTAACTCGGATTACTCTTTTGTTCGGATTACTTTGTTCGTTCGTTTCTGATGCAAATATAACTGCGCGCAAAGCACATTTCTGATATGAAACCCTGGTTGGTTATTGCAATTAGGCAATAGCTCTTAGTGCGACCCGAAAAAACGACCTAGGTGTAAGAGTGAAAAAGAAATGAGGATGAGTTGTTTTGCTATAAATGTTAAGGGAACAATAAAATGGGTTGGCGGGTATTACGTGTATTTACTTAGAGGTTGCTGAGGCAAGCTGCAACGTGACGTATCTGTACTGCAATGACTCATTGCAGTACAACATTGCCTTATTGCAGCGCAACAATGACCCATTGCAGTACAACAATGTCTCATTGCAGAGCTGCAACGACCAGGAAGCGAGGTGCGCCGTGACGTAGCGGGCGCGTTCCTTGGCATGTGCAAGCTGCACCGTCGCGTAGCAGGCGCGTGCCTTGGTCAATGCAAGCTGTAACGTGTCGTAGCAGGCGCGTTCCTTGGCCGATGCAAGCTGCAGCGTGACGTATCTGTACTGCAATGACGCATTGCAGCGCAGCAATGACTCATTGCAGTGCAACATTACCTGATAGCAGTACAACAATGACTCATTGCAGTACTGCAACGATCAGGAAACGCGCTGCAACAACCAGGAAACGCGCTGCAACGATCAGGAAGCAAGCCTGCAACAACCAGGAAACATCTGCTTGTGCAAAGTATCGGGCCTGCAACGATCAGAAAACATCTGCTTATGTGAAGTATCAAGCCTGCAACGATCAGAAAACATCTGGCAGTGCAATGTAGCGTGTCAGCAATGCATCGTAACAGCGCAGCAACGTCGGGAAAACAACAAAACAATGCACCGCTGCAAGCCGGCAACGACCGGAAAACAACAAACAACGTCGCGAATGAAAATACCCTTTCCCTTCTTCCATCTTAAATAATTATTATCTTGCACGTTCCTGCTGGTACCATTAGCCTATTATTTGTCCTATATTTAAAATTGTAATAAGAACCTTTTTAACGGAATTATCCGTACGATTTGGCATTGATAGAGAATGAAATACAGGATGAAGTTGTACTGATGCAACAGTTCCGTAATGGGAGCGAAGAGGCATTCACCACCGTGTACCGGCATTTATACCAGCGTGTATTCTGGTTTGCTCAAAAATTTGTTGAAGAAATTGAGGAGGCGCAGGACCTTACTGCTGAATCTTTTGTTCAGTTGTGGCAGCAAAACAATACATTTCCCACCATCGATGCCGTTGCGGCATTCCTATATGTAACCGTTCGCAATAAATGTTTTAACCTGCTCAAACACCGGAAAATGAAGGCCAGCCGGCGCGAAGAACTATTGCACCAGCTTGCCGATCGCGAGCAGGGCGATTTTTATGAAGAGCAGGTGCAATTGCAACTGGTTAGGCGTATTTACGCTGAAGTTGATAAACTTCCACCCCGCATGAAGGAGATCTTTCTGCTTTCTTACCGCGATGGATTAAAGACCGGCGAAATCGCCGAACGCTTACAAATTAAATCGCAAACTGTTACCAATCAGCGCGTAACGGCTGTGAAACTATTACAGTTGGCGCTGGGTAACGACCTGCTGATTGCCCCCCTGGTTGTACTGCTTAAATACAAAGACCTGCTCTGATCTTCCCGCCTTTTAAAAAAAGTAAAAAAAAGTTAATAATCGACTGGTTGATTTGGGACGCACGATTGTAGTGTACCCATATGATTTCCATTGAACACCTTACCGACCTTTTAATAAAGCACCTGCAAGGCAGCCTTTCGCAGCCTGAGCAGGAGCAATTGGACCATTGGGTTCAGCAAAGTGACCGTAACCGCCGCTTGTTTGCCACTGTTAACGATGAAGAACAAATTCGTCAGCTCGTATTATTATATGCATCCACTGAAACCACAGGTAATAATGAAGCTATTATTCTTTCGAAGATCAGGCAGGGAATAATGGCAGCTCCGGTTCGCAAAATGAATGGGCTATGGCGCTGGAGTTCCGTTGCTGCTATTGTATTGGTAGTGGCTGGCGCTGCTTACTTTATAATGAATAAAGGTAAAAGCAACACTACTCCGGTAGTTAAAACGGCCGATATCCCCCCTGGCCGCGATGGCGCTATATTGACCCTGGCCGATGGCCGCCAGGTAGTGCTTGATAGTATGGGAAATGGGATAGTAGCCACTCAGAACGGCGCCCGGGTAACACTGAAAGACGGCGCGCTTACTTATGATAAAGATGCAGGCTCAATCACGCCGGTGTACAATAACCTTTCAACACCCAAGGGCCGCCAGTTTCAACTGATATTACCCGATGGCAGCAAGGTGTGGCTGAATGCAGCCAGCTCCCTTCGTTATCCTACTGCATTTGTAGGTAATGAAAGAAGAGTTGAAGTGAGTGGTGAAGTATACTTTAAAGTGGCGAAAAATACCTCAATGCCTTTTAGAATAACTATTCCCCCCCCACCGGGGGGGGGCAGGGGGGAGCCGGAGCCGGGCGCCGAGATTGAAGTACTGGGCACCCAGTTCAATGTGAATGCTTATGAAAACGAAACAGCTGTAAGAACAACGCTGGTTGAAGGCAGTTTAAAAGTAATGAACCTGCCTGCAAATGGTAATAAAGCTTCCGTTGTTTTAACGCCCGGCAAACAGGCAGTAATAACTACCGACTCGCAATTAAAGGTTGCCGATGCAGACGTAGATAAGGTGGTAGCCTGGAAGCGCGGCATTTTCAATTTCGAAGATGCCAGTCTGGAAGAAGTGATGCGGCAAATAGAGCGCTGGTACGATATACAGGTAGTGTACGAAAAAAATGTTCCCGATATAAAGTTTGGCGGCAAAATGAGTAACGATGTAAGCTTGCAGGGTTTGTTGAAGTCCCTGCAGGAGTCGGATGTTCATTTCAGATTAGAAGGCCGCAAACTGATTGTATTGCCCTAATAGTTTCAGGTACAGCCATGAAAAATTGAAAAACCCAATTGACCTAAGCAAAACCGCCCCGACTGCAATCGGGGCGGCATAAAAGCCGGGTCGATTTTGTAAACACCGTGTAAGTATTTTTTTAATCAACCAAACTGCAACAAAAGTATGCCCAAAACTGCTACTTGTGGTCAGTATGACGTGCCTTTTTTGTTAGCCAAACCCTTTCCACATGCGCCCTGTAACCGGCGTAGTGCGGAAAACCTGATCCAGGCAAAGCCCCGCGGCGCTTCATTACTGCTCACAGCTACAATGCTAAAAGCTATGAGAATTGTAATCTTTTTTCTTTTTGCCACTTCGATGACCGTTTCGGCAAACACCTTCTCGCAGAATGTAACCCTGCATGCGAAGGAACAGTCGTTAAAAAATGTGTTATCAAAAGTTGAGGACCAAACCGGTTTTGTGTTCTTCTACAACAGGCAACTGTTGAGCAATACAAAGCCTGTAACGCTTTCGGTGCAAAACATGCCGCTTACAGAGTTTCTGCAAACGGCATTGAAAGACCAGTTGCTGAACTTTCGCATTGAAGGAAAAACCATTTTCCTTTTCCGTAAAGCGGTGGTTGCAAATGTAGCGGAGACCCCTAAAACAGATGTTCCTCCGGCAGACAGTACCCGCATCATAAGGGGCGTAATTACTTCCGAAACCGGCGAACCAATAGCCGGCGCTAACGTAATGGTGAAAGGTATGTTCAGAGGCGCTGCTGCCGATAGCAAAGGTGTATTTGCAATTCCCGCTTCTACCGGCCAGGTACTTGTTGTTTCAGCCGTGGGTTACGAGCAAATGGAAGTACGGGTAAGGGCCAGCGATGTACTTACCATTAAAATGGCACAGAGTATAACCTCTATGAAAGACCAGGTGGTAACCGGTATTTACCAGCGTAAAAAAGAAAGCTTTACCGGTTCTTCAACAACCTTCACCGCTAAAGAGCTTAAAGTAGTAGGTAACCAAAGCCCGTTGCAGGCATTAAAAACACTCGATCCTTCTTTTGCTATTATAGAGAACTCCACCTTTGGTTCAGACCCTAACCGTTTACCCGATATTGAGGTGCGTGGTAAAAGCAGTGTTATAGGTTTAACAGAACAGTATGGCACCAACCCCAACCAGCCATTGTTCATTCTCGATGGTTTTGAAAGCACGCTGCAGGTTATCAGTGATTATAGTATGGACCGTATTGAAAGTATTACCCTGCTGAAAGATGCGGCGGCAACCGCTATTTATGGTTCAAAGGCTGCCAATGGGGTAGTGGTGGTGGAAACGAAAAAACCAACGGCCGGTAAGTTACGGTTGAATTATACTGCCAACGGTACCTACAGCATGCCCGACCTCAGTGATTATAACCTGATGAATGCTGAAGAGAAACTGGAGTTTGAGAAACTGTCAGGATTTTTGGGCTCACGCCGGCCCGATGGATCATTCCTTACTGATGCTTCAGACAAAAAGTATAATGAATTGCTGGCTGAAGTAAAGCGTGGTGTAAACACTTACTGGATGAATGAACCATTGCGTTCAGCATTGTTTCACCGGCATACGCTGTTTGCTGAAGGTGGCGATGCCAACCTGCGCTATGGCGTAACACTTTCTTATGGCGATAACCAGGGTGTAATGAAAGGTTCGGGCCGTAAGGTAACGCAGGGGAATGTGCGCCTCATGTATAGAAAAGGCCGCCTGTCTGCCACCAACTCATTAAGCATCGATATCTTAAATGTAACCCGCGAAAAAGTGGCGTTCTCGCAGTTCTCCCGCGCTAATCCTTATTTCAGAAAATACAATGACGCGGGCGGTATTGATAAAGTGCTGTATACATTCCAGTATTCGGCCTATTTTGGTGCACCTACCCAAACTGAAACTTATTACAATCCGCTTTACGATCAACAAAATAATAACATCGATAAGTCTGAATCACAGGGCTTCACCAACAACTTTGAGCTCGAGTACCGCATCCTGAACGAGTTGAGGGCCAGGGCCCGTGTTGGTATTAACCGTGTGAGCACGCATGATGAAAGGTTTCGCTCTCCTTTTAATTCAGAATTTACCAGCACTGACGCATTACTGCGGGGCACGTACAGTGAGTCGAACGCCCGGCAAAACAATTACGATGGCGATTTTACCCTTACCTATGGAAAACTGTTTGCCGGTAAACACATGGTGAACGCAGTGGCGGGTACGCGGTTGAACCAGGTAGCATCCGTTAGCAGTACGTTTGATGTGCGTGGGTATACGGGCGAAGATTTTCCCAATGCCGCTTTTGCCTATGACTATTCCGACAGCCGCCCTGTTGACCGGGAAGCAACCAAACGCAGCGCCAGTTATTACCTGAATACCGGTTATGCATTTGATGAACGCTATTTGTTAGATGCTACCATTCGTTCAGACGGCGCCTCTGTTTTCGGCGCCAACAAACAATTTACCACCATTTGGTCAATGGGCCTTGCCTGGAACGTTCATAAAGAATCTTTCTTTGATAAACCTTCACTCGACTGGATGAACAGCCTGCGTTTTCGTGCATCAATAGGTAACCCTGGTAATCAGAACTTCAGCGATTACGTATCAACGCGGGTATACCAGTATAATAACTCCAACCGCAATCCTTTTGGCCCCGGTTTAATGATAACGAACAACGGAAACCCGTACCTGAAATGGCAAAAGACAATTGACCGCAATATTGGTATGGACCTGATAACCTTAAAGAACCGTTTGCGCATCAATGCCGATTACTTTGTAAAGACCACCGACCCGCTGCTGGTATTTGCCAGTTTGCCTTCCTCTGCCGGAGCCACCACGGTTACCAGTAACCTGGGTGGACTGCAACAAACAGGATATACTATTGTGGCCAGTTATACAATGATACAGAAAAAGAATACCACCTGGATAGTGAATTTGAATGGACGCCGGCTTAAATCGGAGTACCGTGGTTTTGGCAATGCGCTTGCCGACTTCAATAAAAAAAATCAGGGAGCGAGCATGGTCCGCTATTATGATGGCGGCAGTCCAAGTGATTTGTGGGCCGTTCGCTCAAATGGCATCGATGCCTCAACCGGCCGTGAAGTATTTGTTACCAAAGGAGGCGACCTCACCTTCGTTCACAATTACAGCGATGAACAGGTGGTAGGCAACAGCGATCCCGACCTGGAAGGGATTATAGGTACATCCTTTTCGTACAAAGGTTTTAACGCCAACATAGGCTTGCGTTACCGGCTAGGCGGACAAATATTCGCGCAAACCCTGTTCGATAAAGTGGAGCACATTACTGCTCAAAACCGTGGGTTGAACCAGGATAAACGCGCCTTGTATGATCGCTGGCAAAAGCCTGGTGATAACGCCAAATTCAAAGCAATAACTGATATCGCCAATAACCCAATGAGCTCACGGTTTGTACAGGACAACAATGTACTGTCGGGCGAAACTATTTCAGTAGGGTATGAAAATTCCACTGCAAACTGGCTGAAAAGAGTAAGAGCATCATCAGTGACCTTCAGGGTATATGCGTTCGATATTTTCAGGATCTCAACCGTAAAGAACGAACGCGGTATTGATTATCCGTTTGCCCGCTCTGTATCTTTTTCAGCAGGGGTAAGATTTTAAATGACACAACCAATTGTTATAAATGAAACTAAATATGAAAATTAAGATAGTTTCCATTTTTAAGATACTGAAGTCAATTGGCAAAAGCCAATTGGCAATTGACAATTTGCAATTGGCAAAGCCCGCGTATAGTCGGACATTCCGCACTATTGCACCTTTGCCTATTGCTTATTGTCTATTGCTTGTTGTTTTATTGGGTGCATGCAAAAAGTGGATCGATGTAAAGCCCAATGACCGGCTTACAGAAGATCAGCTTTATTCTACCCAGCAAGGGTATTTGAATGCGTTGAATGGAATATATATAGAACTGACCAATCCTGCTATTTATGGCGATAAGATGACCGTGAGTAACCTCGATATAATGGCCCAGTATTATGTGATGAACTCTACCACACACAAGTATAACCAGTATGCCACTTGGGAGTTTACAGCTGATACGCCCAAAGTAGTTTTCGATAATATGTGGAAGAAGTCTTATGAGCTTATTCTTAACTGCAATGTGATTATTGAGCGTTGTGGTGAAGATGGTAATGGTGTATTGACCAGTCCTTACTTTGGCCTTGTAAAAGGAGAAGCGCTGGCATTACGGGCCATGCTGCATTTTGACATGCTGCGGTTGTTTGGCCCCATTTATTCGCAGGCCGATAAAGACAAGCCCTGCATTCCATACAATACCGCATCACGCCCACAATCATCGGCCCTGCTTGGTTCTGCAGAAGTAATGCAGCACATTATAGATGACCTGAACGCCGCTGCTGCTTTATTAAAAGATGTAGACCCGGTTATTACTGATGGGGTTCGGCATAGCGCCGGCGCCAACGGCAGTAACGACCTGCAGTACCGGCAATACCGCCTGAACTATTATGCAGTAAAAGCATTACGGGCCCGGGCTTACCTGTGGATGCAGGACAAAACAAAGGCCGGGGAGGAGGCAAGACAGCTACTTTCAGAAACGCTTAATCCTGCCAAACCCATATTCCCCTTAGTGGTTACTCCTGAAACCGATACCTCAAAAATAACAGCTGCCGATTTCGATCATATGTTCAGAACACAGGTTATATTCGGGTTATACAAAACCAACCGGCAAACTCTTTATAATACTTATTTCTCACCCGAAATTCAGGAGAATCTGAGGTTGAGTTTTAATAGTTACAATGATAATGAAGACCGCCTGAATTTAATGTTTGACGATGGGCGGGACCACCGCAAAAAATCATGGATAATACTTTCGACACCCGCAAATAAGTACCTCACGCATATAAAGTTTTCATATGGGGCTTACAATCCCAGCCCTAACATGATGCCATTGATACGAATGGGTGAGATCCTTTTAATGGCAGCGGAATGCAGCAATACGGTTGATGAAGGGAAGGCCTATCTTAACCAGTTGCGTTTGTCAAAGAATGCCGTTAACCTGAACCCAACCACCATGGCTCAATTAAAAGACTTTATAACGAACGAGTTTAGAAAAGAGATGATCGGTGAAGGGCAGATGTTCTTTTATTACAAGCGAAACGCTATGACAACCCTGCCCAATCATCAATGGGGTCAAGGTGTAAGTCTCACAAAAACAGTTTCCCTGCTCAATTATGTGGTGCCGCTGCCGGTAAGTGAAGTGTCGAACAGAACCAATTGACAACAGGCAATTGACAATTGGCAAGGGGGGCGGGAGTTTCGTGTATTGCCTATTGTCTATTGCCAATTGATATAAAAGCAAATAATTTATATAATGAAAAAGATCATATACTATTCGATAATGCTGGTATTTGGTTTCACGCTGGCATCCTGTGAAAAGGAGATGAAGACCTATGAGGGGCTGGAAGGAGTTTATTTTGCGCAGCAATGGGGTTCTCCGGTTTACAGCGAATGGCCTTATCGCCCATTCACAAACGTGGAACTGGTAAAGGTGGCCGGTACCTTAACTGAATATACCGCTAATATAAAAGTGATGTTCACCGGGCGGGTAATAGATAAGGACCGTTATTTTAAAGTAGAGATCAATCCTGATAGTACAACAGCAATAGAGAATGTACATTATGCGCCGCTGCCCGAAGAGATACTGGTACCGGCCAATGCTACTGTTGCCTATGTTCCCTTGCTAATAAAACGATCAAAGGACCTGCAAACGACCAGTAAAAAGATCGGTCTCAGGCTGGTAGCCAATAGCGATTTTGGTATTGCCTTTCCCAACTGGAAAGCCATTCCCGAACTTGGTAAAGGCACACTTACACCCGCCGACACGGCTTTCGACAACAGTATACATACAGTGATCGTACACGACTATATTGTACAACCGAAAATATGGCCCGGTTCAGTAAATGCCACCACTAACCGCGACCAGGGCTCATGGGGTGGTTTTACCCGCAAAAAGATAGAACTGATGTATAGGCTGTTCAGTCTTACTTATGACAGTTTTGCTTCTACCGAAACGATGCCGCTTGTATTGCAAAGCCTTATTACCCAGGAAATGGCACGTTACCTGATTGAACAGTTCAATGCCGGCACGCCGGTGAAAGAAGAGGATGGCAGGTTAATGTTTGTGGGTAACGTTCCATGGGTTTCCATCGTTGGTGTACCGTATCCGTAATCTTAAAAGCAAAAATTACAATGAAAAGATCCTTCATAATCATACTTACTGCTTACATACCTTTCCTTTCGGCCTGTTATAAAGACAAGGGAAATTATGACTATCACGACATTAATGACGTACAGATCAGCGGAATAGCTGCCAGCTATACATATGTATTAGGCACCGATCTGCATATTGCGCCCAATATACAAACGAAGGTCAATGACATTTCATCCGTTAATTGTTACTGGATATTGACCAAGGGCGAATCAACTATCATTGACACCCTAGGCAGGTCGCCAGTGCTCGATACAAGGATAAATGTTAGGGCGGCTGATGATTACAGGCTTTGGTTAAGGGTAATAGACAAAGCTTCAGGTGTTGCATTTAAAGCAGGTGCCAAATTAACCGTGAGCACATTATTATCAACAGGACTGCTGCTCATAGGTACTGACGATAACAGCAATGCAGAAGCGGAATTTATCTCGATGGTAAAAGACACGGTCGTATTCCACAATATGTTAAGTAAAAGCGGTTTGCCTACCCTGCGCGATCCTATGAGTTTTGCTATGCTGGGTGGCAGAAGTGATACCAATGCCAATATAATCCGGCTTTGGGTATTGACAAAAAGTGGCTCCTACTATCTTGACCGTAATACCATGGCTGGAAGTACCTCAAGAAAGTTCGCCAATATTTGTATCACCAACGAAATAAACAGGGATGCTATTACCCCTGTTGTTATTATGCCACAGGTAAAAGATAGAGCTGGGGGGGCTGGTTCCAGCACTACGATTACACCTACAACCTTTTGCCGGGCGGCAATCACTACCGATGGCGATATTTTTGCTACGCATTCATTTTTAACCGGTGGCGATTATTATGGCAACCCCATCAACCGGTTATCAACTAATTATCCCAAACGCATCAAAGCAGCGCCCTACTTTTGGTATCCTGTAATTAATTATGGTTCGGGAGCATTTATGTGGTTCGATCCCGAAAACCAGCGTTTTATGTCGTATTCCAATTTCGCTTACGATTACTCTACAACAATGACCGATGGAGCAACCGATAGTTACTCCTGGAACCTGGCCTCACAGAACCGAAGCCTGGTATATGGGGAAAATACGCGTAACACCGACTATGGCTCAACCAATGGCAATTCATTCGCCATTGTTAAAGACAATACCGGCCAACATTATATTTATCAGTTTTATGCAAACGGTGCTTCACCGGTCAAGCGCGATCTGTTTACGGTATCGCCCATTGCTACCGATTTTGATAAAGCCAACTTCTATGCGTTCTCATCAAAACGCCCTGTGATATTTTATTCAGTTGGTAACAGGTTATATGCATACGATTACAACAAAGGGCTGGAGAAATTCTACCAGTTCCCCGAACTATCGACCGATGAAATAACCATGCTTAAATTCGATACCCAGATCGATGGCGGCACCAATGCATTATATGTTGCTACCTATAATGCTACTACTAAGGGCAGGCTGCGCCGTTATATAGTAGGATCCAATCCGAACTACGTGGATATTACCCCGGTTGACAAAAGTGACTGGGATGGCCTGATAAAAATTAAAGACATGAACTGGAGAGGAACAAACTAATCAAATCTTATACTATGAACAATAAGCTAAAGTCTCTAATTGCATTTGCGTTACTAACCGGAAGCTCAATTTCCATTTTTGCACAAACCGCGTTTACAATAAAATGGAATTTGAAAGATACCTCCAGGAATGGGGAGAAGGTATTTCTGAACTATTTCAACGGCGAAAAGAAAATATATACTACTGCCCCTGTAAAGGATGGCGTATTTACCTTCAACGGAACGGTGAAAGATCCTGCCAGAACGTCTTTGTCTATCAGTACAACCAAAGAAGAGCGGAAGCCAAAGCCCTGGCGAACTTCAGATAAATGCGAGTTTTTTATTGAAGGTGGCGAGGTGATCATAGAAGGATATCCATTACCCAAAGCTGTTATAAAAGCGCCCGGCAAATCGCAAAAAGATTTTCAGGCACTGCAGGCAAAGCTTAAGCCATTTGAGGAAAAAGAGAAGACTACTTATGATGCCATGCTGGATGCAATCATTAAACGCGATTCGGTACTGGCAAAAACACAACGCACCGCTAATGATATAAGCAAACATGAGATCGATAGCGTTGAACTGGTTTTCATGAAAGCAAATCCTGCATCACAGGTATCGCTCGATCTGTTACAGGAAAGAGTAACGGCCAAGTCGCTGGCAGAAGATAAAGAAGGCATGTTGGCGTTGTACAAAAAACTGGCTGCGCCATTAAAGACAACGATTGTTGGTAAACAACTGGGCGAGTTAATTGAAACGGCGTTTAAGTTAGGCCCCGGTAAACCGGCTGAAGATTTTGTACTGAACGATACCTTAGGTAACCCGGTGAAGTTATCTTCATTCAAAGGCAAGTATGTGTTGCTCGATTTCTGGGCAAGCTGGTGCATACCCTGTCGCGCCGAAAACCCAACGGTAATAAAAGCTTTCGATAAGTATAAAGACAAAAACTTCACCGTGATCAGCGTATCGCTCGAAAAGCCGGGCGACCGCAATGCCTGGGTGGCAGCTATTGTTAAAGACAAACTTACCTGGACACAGGTAGCCACGCTTACAAAAGAAGAAAGTGAGAATATGAGAAAGCTGTATGGTATACAAAGCATTCCCATGAATTATCTTATAGATCCGCAAGGAAAAGTGGTGGCCGTTCATTTACGCGGCGAGAACCTTTTAAAGAAATTGGAAGAGATCCTGTAACCTTAACCTGTACCCCTCTCTGTACCTGTATCTACCCAATGGCACCTGATGTGTAGAAGTAGACCGTTCCGGTTAGCCGGAGCGGTTTTTTTTATACCTCCTGACATAGGGTTGTCACTCCGGATGCTTTACTTTGTGGCTGTCAAATAAAAACAGTATGTCCTTACTTAAAGAACTCTACTCGCGGGCCTTTTATAACCAAATAGGTGAGGTGTTTGCCTCCATTGTGCCCGGCTTTGATAAGAAGGCTTTTATAAAGAAGATCTATGCCCCCGGTTTTGAGACCAAAGAATTAAAAGAGCGGATGCGGCATACCTCTGTAGTGTTGCATCAGTTTTTACCGGCCAATTTTGCCAAAGCCGCTAAGGTGTTGAAAAAAGCCATTGTAAGTTTTAGGAAACTGAACCTGGGTGAAGATAAGCTGGAGTACATGTTTCTTCCCGACTACATTGAAACTTATGGCATCGACGATTACGCCACATCTGTTGAGGCGTTGGAGTTTACCACCCAATTCGTAAGCTGTGAATTTGCCGTAAGGCCTTTCCTGTTAAAATACACGGAAGCCATGATCGCCCAAATGCAACAATGGGCCAATCACGAAAACCATAAAGTGCGGCGCCTGGCCAGTGAAGGCATGCGGCCACGTTTGCCCTGGGGATTGGCAGTACCAGCGCTTAAAAAGAACCCGCAGGAAGTGTTGGTGGTGTTGGAGAAATTAAAGAACGATCCATCGGAGTGGGTGCGCAAAAGTGTGGCCAATTGCCTCAACGACCTGGCAAAAGATCACCCGCAGCTGGCTATAAAAACCGCAAAGGCATGGTTAGGGCTTAGCAAAGAAACCAATGCCATTGTTAAACATGGGTGCAGAACGCTTTTAAAGCAGGGTAATGCGGAAGTGTTAGGTCTCTTTAATTTGGGCGATAATACCAATATTAAATTGTTGAGCTATAATGTGAGTACCGATCGTGTACGTATTGGTGAAGATCTTAAGTTTACCGTAAGTCTGCACAATAAACATGACCGGCCTCTGATTGTTCGACTTGAATATGGTATTTATTACCTGAGAAAAAACGGAACCCATTCAAAGAAAGTATTTAAGATAAGCGAAAGGGAATTTAAGGCGGGGGAGAAAGCCACTATCATGCGCAAGCAAAGTTTTAAAATGATCACTACGCGCACATACTATCCGGGATTGCATAAAGTATCGATCATTATCAATGGCCGGGAGCGGAAGACAGAACATTTTGAAGTGAGGTCTTAAACCGGAACTATCAGTG
The DNA here is from genome assembly GCA_024809215.1 of Niastella sp. OAS944. Taxonomy (GTDB): domain Bacteria; phylum Bacteroidota; class Bacteroidia; order Chitinophagales; family Chitinophagaceae; genus Niastella. Next base: position 166,529 of record JANUBW010000009.1, read on the forward strand.
CAATACAGGGGGAGGCGTGAAGTGCAATACCTTCTTCCAACAGCCAAACCAGCTGACCGGTTTGCGGTGCAATAACTTCCATCGACACTTTATCGGTGCTTACCTCGCAAATGACATCGCCATTTATTACTGTTGAATCTAATTCGGCTTTCCACTCGGTAATGATTGTTGGGGCACCGCCAGAAAGAAGATCGCTTTCGTTGAAGATCACTTCAATGCAATTTGGAAATTTATCTTTAGTTATTTTGAATGGAGATAAAGAGGGGCGTGGCTTTCGCCAGATGGTGTCGCCATAAGAGGTTTCTATCTTTATGTATCCTTCCGCCAACTTTCTGGCATTTTCCACCTCTATGATTTTCATTGCGTCTTCTTTCTCCTGCTTTCTTATAGCTTCCAATTTATCCAAAAAATGAGTGTCACCCTGAAATATATCTGCTGCATTAGTAAGCAGGTATTGGGCATAACCATACAGCTGATCAACCTGACTGCCTGTAACCGGTTCTTCGGGTTTTCGTTCTTTTAACAGCCGATGAATGCTGTACAATGCAGCACCGCTTTCGTTTATGCCTATATGAACGGTGGCGTTCATTCCCCAGTTTATACCTTCTACAATGATCCTGATCTTACTATTGGAAAAAGTTAGCTGAAATAAATTGGCGGTATCAGAAAGGGGAGTGGTTTCCTCCTGAAACCCAAAGTTGTTGCAAATGGTAGCAAAAGCCTTTCTCGTTTCTGCTTTGAAGTGAGAAAGGTTTTCTGCGTGCATCTCATAGTAATTATCGCTCATGTTTTATCGGCTGTCACACGAATATATTGTATTTAAGCCGGAAACCGCTTCCCCACACTCTCCCAATCAACCACACTCCACCACGCATTAATATAATCTGGCCGTTTGTTCTGATACTTCAAATAATAAGCATGTTCCCAAACATCTAAACCTAAAACAGGTATGCCTTTTACTTCAGCCACATTCATCAGCGGATTATCCTGGTTAGGGGTAGACGTAACCACCAGCTTATTATCGCTTGTAAACACCAGCCAGGCCCAGCCACTGCCGAAGCGGGTTTTGGCTGCTTCGTTAAACTGGTTCTTAAATGCATCAAAGGACCCGAAGTCTTTGGTGATGGCTTCGGCCAGTTTACCTGTAGGGGCGTTACTGCCCGAAGGGGCTTTTAGCGATTTCCAGAATAATTCATGATTATAATGCCCGCCGGCATTGTTGCGCATTTTGGGGGAGTACTTTGAGATATTCCTCAGCAGTTCTTCTATACGCGTTGAACCTGTATTTACCTGTTCGTCTTTTACCGCTTCACCCAGGCTTTTGGCATACGTGGCGGCATGTTTGCTATAATGAATTTCCATGGTAGTGGCGTCTATAGCCGGTTCCAGCGCTTTGTACGCATAGCCCAGGGGGGATTGCTGCCAGCCGATATCGCTACCCTCAATGGTAATAGATTTGTTATTATTTGCCAGCGATGCCAGCGCAGGTGTGGCCAGCACTAATCCCAGTCCGGCCTTGCCTGTATTCAGGATAAAGTTCCGGCGGCTAAATACATGTTCTTTACTCATTAAAATATTTTTAAAATTCAGGTAATTGGGTATGAATAAGACCTTAGCTATGCAAATTGCAGGCCCCTGGTAATCAAAGTAATATTTAACAGGCTGGAACAAAGTTTTAAACCAATTGTTTGAAATGAATGTTGTTGTTTCAAATAGACTTAAATCTATAAGTATGTCAAAAAAGGAAGCCATATGGCTTAGTATTATAGCGGTTGTGTTTTTAGGCGGGTTTTACTATTACATGAAATACATTTTTAAGCCCAAACCCAAACAGGCAACTGAAGTGCGTTCAACAACTACCGGCCCCAAACCCCTGCTGCCTGAAGATAAACAGGAGTGGAAGATGCCAAAGGAGCTGAAAGAAATTTCGGGAAATGTATTCGTTGACGATGTTCGTATGGCCTGTATACAGGATAACGATGGCTTTATTTTCATCTATAATCTGCAAAGTGAAACTGTTGATGAAACTATAGAATTTGCCGGCAAGGGTGACTATGAAGGGTTGGCCCTGGTACGAAATACCTACTTTGTTCTAAGGTCAGACGGTATGTTGTACGAGGTGCAGCCACAAAAAGGGAAGGCGCCACACGTTAAAACCTATGAGCTGCCGCTAAAAGCAGAGAATGAGACCGAATCAATATGTTTCGATAGTGATAATAACAGGTTACTGGTTGCCGTAAAAACAAAAGACCTGCACGAAAGTGACAAAAAGGGTATTTACAGTTTCGATCTTAAGACCAAACAAATGAGCACAACCGCAGTTTGTTATATTGATGACAAGGTAAGCGTTGATGATACTGAGGAAAAGAATGGCAAGGGTAAGAAAAAGAAAAAAGAGAAGTCAGAAATAAAACCTTCTGAAATTGCCATTCAGCCCGGCACCCGCGACTTCTTTATATTAGATGGCCCTTCTGCAAGGTTGTTCATTACAGATCCGAAAGGTAATATTATATCCAAATATGAATTAGATAAGAATATCTTACCGCAACCCGAAGGCATCTGCTTTAGTAAAAGCGGCGATATCTATATCTCAAGCGAGGCCAATAAAAACAAACATGGCATAATTGCAAAATTTGCCCCAAACGCTTTTAAATAAGCAGATCTAAATTTCTGCAGAAACCTTAGCGTATTTATTCCTGTATTCGATAGGCGTTATACCGGTCACTTTTTTGAAAATGTCGCGGAAGGCCTTAGTGTCGGTATAGCCTACATCGAACATTACTTCTACTACATTCTTTTGCGATGCTTCAAAGAATTGTTTAGCGGCTTCTACGCGAACCCGTTGTACATATTCTTTTACCGTATTGTTAGTAGCTTGTTTAAACCTGCGTTCAAAGGTGCGGTGGCCTGCATTGATCTTTGCAGCCAATACGTCGATGGTGAGCTTTTCGTTATAGTTCTTTTCAATAAAATCCTGTATGCTGAGGATCTCGTTATCGGTATGGTTCCGTTGCCCTTTGAATATGGCAAATACATCCTGGCTGTTCCGGTCGATATCCAATGCAAAATGTTTGGAAATAAGTACTGCTATATCGCGGTTGGCAAATTTTTCAACCAGGTATAAAACCAGGTTCCATAAGCTGGTAGCACCGCCGCTGCTGTAAATATTATCTATTTCTGTAATGATGGCCCCATCAACCACCTCAACACTGGGATACCTTTCTTTAAATTGATTGATATGGGCCCAATGGGTTGAACATTTTTTGTTATTCAGTATACCGGTTTCTGCCAGCAAAAAGGCGCCAATGCATAAACTGGCAATACTACAACCTTTTTTATATAAGCGTTGAAAGTGGGGGATGGCCTCAGCATTTACTGCTATACCCTCCAGAATATCGCCATAGGCAGGTGGCACTATCAGCAGATCGGTTTCGCTAACGTCTTTTAACAACCTATCTGTTTTTATAGAATACTCACCATCGTTGGCCGATACATATTCATGCAGGCCTACATATTCTACCTTGAATATGGGCTCTTTTCCTATTGACTTCAGAAAGTCATTGGCCGTTTTGAATGTCCGGTACGCCGGCGTTAGCGCTTCTATAACGGCACATTCAGGAACAAAAACAGATACTTGCATTGGGTATAAGTTTGACCCCAAATATAACTAAACCATTTGTCACGTTCAACCCCTTAACTTGTCGTTTTTGCCCACGCTTCGCTAGCCGGCAGGTTTTTACATTTGTATGTGAAATAAAACTTTATTGTGATGACTGATGAAAAGCGAGGGTTTGGCATCTTTCTCACCTTTAGCGGTGAGTGCGCCCAGGCATTGAAATATTATAAAAAATGTTTTGGCGGCGACCTGTTGCTGCAAACCATGGCCGATGAATATAGCGGCATGTACCTCGATAAACAAATGCGTGATGTAGTGATCAGTGCAACGCTTACCAATAACTATTTTAAGTTAGTGGCTACCGATTTAACCGGTGATGCAGGAATAGTGATTGGAAATAATATCAGTATACTGGTTGAATGTGCTTCGTTGAATGAGAGGGACAGATTTACCAGTTTCTTATCTGATCAAAAAAGCGCTTATAGCCAGAATCACGATAAGCTGATAAGTGTATTAGACAGGTATAATATAAACTGGATCTTAAGTATCAAATAAAAAGCAGGCGCGGGAGAAAGTTCCGGCCTGCTTAATGTATGGTCGGTTAGGGTTTATAAGGACTGGTTTTTTGACGCTGGTCGTATTCTACCATGGCAGCATCTTTGGTGGCGTTTTCGCTGAACTTGCCCAGTTTGGCAGCCGCATCTATCAACGTCATTTCAAAGTTTACCACCGGTATTTCGGTATGCGTGCCGTTATACATGTCTTTCATATTGCCATTGATGCTTTTTGAATACTTCGACAGGAAATCGTTGTAATCATTTACCACCAGTTTGCTTTTTGCTTTCAGGTCGTTGACCCATATACGTATCTGGCTTAACTCATACTCGCTACGGGCGCGGTGTTTGGCTGCGGTGTTTAACATAAGTTCCTTCACTTTTGCGGGGTCGTAGGTTAAACCAGCTTCACCCATTACAATTTTCGGCAGCTTTTTAAAAGCCTTTTGATGCGCTTCATCAATTTCAGCATGATTGCCGGCGCTGGCTTTTAATGTAATGATGTTGTTTTCAACAGCTGTTTGTATCTGGCTCAATTGCTGCCACATTTTGGTAATGGCATCGTTGATCTCCATGGCTGTTTTTATTTTATTGGCTTCGCCCTGTTCTTTTTCAAATTTGCTATGGTCTGTTGGCACAGCTGCAGTACTGCTGCCTTTTTTTTCGGCTTCCATGAACTTTTTCATTTCGGCTTCTTTTTGTTTGTCGCTCATCTTATCAAACTTCGCCGCATATTCCTTATCGTTCATGTATTTCTGCATCATGGCATTCATACCGGGCATTTGGCCGGCATTGCTGTTCATCATTTCGGCTGCAGCCTCCATGGCGGCTGCCTCGGCTTCTTTTTCGCTCATCTTCGATATTTTATCGGCACCGCCCATTCTGCTTACAATGGGATTACGGTCTACCTCGGCCGTTGCCATTTTGCGCATGCCTTCATCGCCCTGCTGTTCATTGAACTGCTGGATCTTATTGCCATAAAAAAGATTGATCTGTTTTTGTGCGCTTTCTATTTTATCGTAAAATGGTTTGTAGTATTCCGTGAGTTTTGCGCCACTAACGGTATTGACGTCTGCGCCAAAACTGCGGGTAAGCGCCTCCGATGCATTGGAAGGTACTGGTGGCGCAGCTTCTATAAGGGCATGAATATTTGTTTTTCCTAAAAAAGAGCCTTCTTTCTTTTGCTGGCCAATAACAACATGGCCTGCCAGCTGTAACAGGCTTGCAGCAGTTACTACTTTCAATAAATAGCTATACATATATGAACTCCTGGTTTTGTTTAGTATCGTGCAAAAAAACAGCGAAACTGTATGCAAAACAGGTTAATTCGGACCAATAGCCATTTATGCTTCTTCAAATGTTTATAAGGGTGTATTAAATGTTTTTACCGGCGTTCGCCAACCTGCTGGCGCCACATGGAGTAGTACAAACCACGTTGTTGTAATAATTCATTATGCGTACCGGTCTCTGAGATTGTCCCTTTTTCCAGCACATAAATAACATCGGCATGCATAATGGTCGATAACCGGTGGGCAATAAGAATGGTCATTTGTTGCCGGCTCTCTGATATTTGCCTTATGGTGGAGGATATCTCTTCTTCTGTTAATGAATCGAGCGCCGAAGTGGCTTCATCAAATATCAGCAGCTCTGGATGGCGCAACAAAGCCCGGGCAATAGAGAGTCGTTGTTTTTCACCACCCGAAAGTTTCATGCCGCTTTCTCCAAGAATGGTATTCAACCCATGCGAAGCTTTTGCAATAAGCCCCGAGGCTGATGCTTTTCGTAATGCTTCTGTAATCTCGTGTTCTGTAGCATTGGGTTTTACAAACAACAGGTTGTCTTTGATGGATCCGGCATACAATTGCGTGTCTTGTGTTACAAATCCAATTTGCCTTCTTAACGGGTTATACCTTATTTGGTTTGAGTTGATGCCATTGAAGTAGATGTTGCCTTCAACCGGCGTATACAACCCTACCAGCAATTTTACCAGCGTTGATTTGCCCGACCCCGAAGGACCAACGAAGGCAATGGTTTCACCTGGTTTTATGGTAAATGAAATACCATCTATGGCGTTATAGTTGGCTGTTTTGTGTTTGAATACCACCTGCTCAAATCGCAGGCTTTCGAGTTTGCCAAGCTCTATACTGTTTTCGGGCCGGTGTTCAATGGGTTTATTCATAAGCCTGTCGAAGCTTTTTAATGAGGCATCGGCTTCGCGGTAAAGGATGATCAAATTTCCAAGCTCCTGTAATGGGTTGAAGATGGCCGTGGAAATAAATTGCATGGCTATCAGTTCACCGGTGGTAAGCACCTTTCTAAAGATGAGCCATAACAGGATAAACAAAATAGATTGTTTTAGCAGGTTGAGCATATTGCCCTGTAAAAAAGAAAGCGAACTTACTTTTTTAGCCTTTAGCATTTCCAGCTCAAATATTTTCAGCGTTTGTTCATTCAGTCGCCTTATTTCGGGGAAGGTTAGGCCCAGGCTTTTTACCAGCTCTATATTTCTAAGGCTTTCGGTAATTACCCCGGCCTGCCTGTCGGTTTGCCGGTTGATAGATCTTTGTATGCCTTTTATTCTTTTAGATACCAGTCCGGTGAGTGAACCCAAAAGAACAATGCCAACAAAGAAAACAGGCACCAGTAACCAGTTCCTGTTGATGCTGTACCAAAGCAAAAAGCCTATGCCTACGAACGATGTGAACAGCACATTAATGAATGAATTGATAAAACGTTCCGCATCTGTTTTTACTTTTTGTAGCACCGATAGGGTAGTGCCGCTTCTGCTTTCTTCAAACTCCTGGAACGACAGGCGTAAGGTTTGCTTTAGCCCGTCGTTGAAAACGTTCATGCCAAAACGGGCCACTGTTTTACGGGTTATATATTCCTGAGATGACTTGAGTAATTTAGCCAGCACCGCAATGCCGAGCGCTATCAGTAACCAGTAAATAATGCCGGGTATCAGTTCATTTTCGGGCAAATTGTATCTGTTGGTGGCAAAGCGGTCAATGATCTTACCAAAGATCACCGGGTCGAGCAGGTTTAGTAATTGAGCGCCCGCTGCAAGAAGGAGTGACAATACAATGAGCATGCGATGGGGCTTCAAATACTTCCATAAAACTTTCATTACTGCAAGTTACTTTAAGAAATTCTTGCAGCATGTATTGAAAAACATATACCAGGTCGTTCAATTTAATTGCCTGAAAAAGATATAATTACAAAAAAGACCGCCGGTAACGACAGTCTTTTTGCTTATTATGAAAAAAGTAGGGTTATATAATATGGAGGCTGGTCAATGCGGCTGTTATCAAAATACCCACGTCAATAAGAATGCTCAGGGCAAAGGCCGGTATGGTTATTTTGGTAGGTAAGGCAGCCAGGTTAGTGATCAGCGATATGGCCATGGCAAAAATGGCTAACATAAACAATACTAAACTATTACCCGCCATTACAACGGCTAACACGGTTAGTGGGGTAATTACACAACCATGGCCTGCTACGACCACGCCCAGCCAGATAAGCCGGTTTTCCTGCTGGCCTTTACACCAATTAATAAATCTTGAAAATACTGAAGTGCCGGTCTGATTATAAGTAGTTCCTATTGTGTGGTTAAAAGTTGTTGTTGCCATTTTGTTTGTGTTTTGTTACACAAATTTCCTTCCCTACAGGCCGGCAACGGATGACCTTTGCAAGGGAAGGATATGACTTTTGTCAGACGGTGCCTTTTTTGTTAAACTCCCGCTGAGACCTGAAGTGTTGAATGGTGTTCTTCATTGTACCAATTCGTTTTACCCAGGTTTTTACTAACAGCGTAGTCTGTACTATAAAAAGCAGGAGGGCGGCAGCCGTAACCCACAATAAGGTAGTATCGTTTTTAATAGTGAACCTGGCGAAAAGCATCAGTGCGGCAAAAATGATGGTTCGGCCGGCAATACCCAATACAGCCACCAGTCTTATTTTCTTAAGTACATCTTCAAGTGATTTTTTGATATCATTTCCTTTTGCCAGGCTTTTTGAAATTATAGAAGGTATAAAGCCGTTTTGAATATTAAAAATGGGAGACGATTGTTCGGCTATGATCTCAGTTAGTTCTGCGTTGCTTTTGGGATCGGTTGCTATATTCTGCCACATCAGTTTTATTGAAGGCTGTTCATTGGGGCTTACTACATACTGCTGTACCTTCTTTTTTATTCTGTTTAGTTTTACCCCAACAATTGTTTCGGCAAGACCCGTGGTAGCGGCAATTTCAGGGTAACTCAGGTCTTCGAGGTACAGGGTCATAATGGCTTTGTCATCATCGGTCAATTGCTTTAAGGCATTGATCAGTTCTACATTATGATCTGTAAGGGTCATTAAAGTTTGCAGCGTATCGGGCGTTCTTTCATTGAAGATCATATTATGTACAATGGCGGTAGTAAGTGCTATGCGATATGCCCACAAACCCGTTTTTGTTTTTTCAGAGTCTGTTGAAGCAGACTTCCATAACTGGAACACAATTGCCCCAAACAGGGTTCCTTTATCTGCACCGGTGTCTTTGTAAAGGCGGCATACCTTTCCAATAGTTTGCTGATACTGGTCAACTAAGTGTATTGACATCATTCCATCTGCCTCTTGATGCTGGTCAATCCATTCAACAAATTGAACTTCATCCATAATGGTAATTTGATTTAGGGCCTTAAAAAATAACGTTTACGTTTTTAAGGATCGGTTCGGCAACGATCAAATGGTATTAGTCTTTGACTGGTTAAGGTGCGTGTGGAAGTAGATATCGGAATTACACTGGGAATGGGTTCGTGTAGATTGAAAATAAAAATAAGTACCTTAAAAATGACTTAAAGGCATTAAGTAAATATAATTTGGTTTTTATGCCTTTACAAAGGTGATGGTGGTCATTTCTTTCTTAATTTGGGAGTTAATTTATTGCAGCATTTAAGTGTACATATGTGATGGAAAAAAAGAAGTGTATTGTAGTTATTGAAGATGAGGCTTCGGTTCAGCAAAACATGGTAGAGAACCTGATCAGGAACGATTTTGATGTATTTGCGTATAGCAAAGCTGAGGATGCTATTGAATCAGAGATCTTAACTGTGGCCGATGCGGTGGTAATGGATATCAGGCTGCCCGGTATTAATGGATGGCAGGCAACCTCCATTATTAAAAAGAATAATGCCGAATTGCCCGTACTGATGGTAACAGCTTATAGCGATGTAAATTACCGCCTGCAGGGATTTGAGACCGGCGCCGATGATTACATTATAAAGCCCTTTTTTATGGAGGAATTGATTGCCAGGTTGCGTACCATATTAAAACGGTATGAGTTGGCGCCGAGCGGAAAAAGGTTTTACCAGGTGGGCGATCTGAATATTGATATAAAGGGGAAATCGGTGTTCCGGGGTAAAGAGGTGATCAAGTTAAGCCAAACCGAATTCAACCTGCTTGCACTATTGGCAGAAGGCAATGGATTGCCCGTTTCGAAAGAAGAGATCCTTAAGAAGATATGGAAAGGTAAATACAGCGTTAGCGATAATACCATTGAAGTGTATATTAATTTGTTAAGGAATAAAATTGATAAACCTTTTCCCAGCAAGCTGATACATACTAAACCGGGGTTTGGTTATTTTCTTGCCCAGGAGCAGTAACTACACAATACCGATATATCATAACACATTATGAAAAGCTTACGGGTACGATTTGCCATTGGGTTCTCTATACTTTTCACGGTTTTTCTTGCCATCGCGCTTATGATCGTTTATTTTTCATTTGCCGATTTCAGAAAGGAAGAATTTTACAAAAGAATAAAGGACCGGTCGCTTACTACCTTTAAGTTTTTGATAGAGGTTGATCAAATTGACCTTGACCTGTTAAAGGTAATTGATAGAAATACCCTTAATAGTCTTTATAATGAAAAGGTGATCATATTTGAAGGCAGGCAGGTTATTTATACCAGTATCGACGATATAAAAATTAATTACGACCATTCGCTGCTGGCAAGGGCAAAGTTGGAGAAGGAGGTGTTCACTACAAAAGGTACCGATGAGCTGGTGGCCATTTATATAAATCAGAATAATAAGGAATACACCATTTTAGCCGAAGCGTTTGATAAGTACGGCCGTAGAAAAATGACCTTCCTGAAATGGGTAATGATCATTGTTTACATTGCTGGTTTAGTTGTTGGCTGGACGGCCACTTACTTTTTTGTAAAAAGGGTGATCTCGCCACTTGAGTCTTTAAAAAGCAATCTGCATAATATCAACTCCGCCAATCTCGATATCAGGTTAAAACAGGAAGCGCAGGGAGAGGAGGTGAATAGCCTTGCTGCCAATTTTAATCAAATGCTGGAGCGGTTACAACAATCGTTCAGCATTCAAAAAGACTTTGTTCATTATGCCTCGCATGAACTTAGAACGCCGCTTACGGCAATGATTGGTATAACGGAGAATGTGCTTGCCCAGGACCTTAACGCCAAACAATACCGCCAGGCGCTGGAGCAATTATATCAGAAGCAACAGAACCTTACCGATATAACCAATTCGTTATTGTTGTTAAGCGATTATAAAATAATTACCGAAAGAGAGTATCCGCAGGTGCGGTTAGATGAGTTGTTGTTCAGGTCGGTAGAAATTATTCAGGCTTTGTTTCCCAACTCTATGATTGAAGTTAATTTTGATGGGGACGCTGCTACCGAGGAATCGCTGATGGTGAATGCCAATGTGCCGTTGCTTACGATGGCGTTCAATAATCTTTTAAAAAATGCCTTGCAATATTCTTCCGATAAAAAAGCCATTGTTGTTATTCAGTTATTAGAGGGGGAGAAGAAGCTCATCTTTAAAAATGTTGGTACTCCTTTATCACTAATGGAAGAACATATGTTGTTCACGCCTTTTTACCGGGCCTCAAATGCCACTGCTACCCGGGGCAATGGGCTGGGCCTGCCATTGGTAAAACAGATTGCAGAATTGCATAAGGCTACTGTTACTTTTTATAGAGAAGAGGAGTTTAATGTGTTTTGTTTTTGTTTTGGAGCATGATAGTGAAATGGAAACGGCACGTGAAACGGTAAACGTGAAACGTGAAAGGGCTCGCAAATTTCCCAGGTTCCCTTACGAACTTGCGCCGCCCAAATTTATTACCGGTCACCGACAAAACGCGAGCCTTGTAATTGGGCGTTTGCCGTTTCACGTTTCACGATTCGCAATGCCACTCACCATTCACCATTGACCATTCACGAGCCATTAAGCCTCTTTTAAGGTTACTTATATTATTTTGCCCGCAACGCTACGCTTATTTAAGTCGTATTTTTTTAAAGGGTTAACTAAAACGCCATGGGCCTTTTTGCTCATGGCGTTGTTTTTTTACTTGCCCGCCGAAGCCTTGGCGAATGCGGGGTACCAAAAGCAAAAAGGACCGCCTTTCAGCGATCCTTTTGCTCTCAATTGTTATATCTGTTGTTGATTAATAGTCGGGCATTTTGTACGACACCCATAAATAGTGTCTATTTAAATAATCATCGTATTTGTTTATCACAAGCATCACCCCATATTTACCTTCCGGTGTTTTAAAGAAAACAAAGTTACCAGCTTTAAGTTCCGGGCTGCTGGTTTGGTTTATGGCAACTGCTTTTGCTTCCGCTTCAATTTTAGGGCCGGTATTGAACCTGGTTTTCCAGGTATCGGTACTACCCGATACCGGTGCTGAAAACAGCGTGACTCTTTTCGTTGGCCAGGAACTGATATCGTATGGAGTGAAAGGAAGGGGATTGGCAGATAGTGAGTACATAAATGGATGCACTGTCGTGGGGTTTTCTGTGATCGTACAACGGAATCCAAAATCGATCTTCGCCGAATTGGCAGCCCCGCTGTTATAACTGTATAAATTGGGGCCGTCAAAACCTGCGGAAAGATAGCAGGGTTCATTTTTGGTTGTGTCGGCCATATATACTTTAATGTTTGAGTAGTACCTTAAATCCGAAAGTACATGGATGGTAATTCTTTTATAACCATCGCCTAAGTATACCCCTTCCTTATTTAGAGGCCAAATACGATAAGAGGTAATGCCGGCGCCAAGGTCTTTGGCGAGGAACTTGAGTGATCCGGAATATACCCTTCTTTTACCATTATCGGTGATGGCGGTTTTTGTAAGGGTATTACCGCCGGTTTTGTTCAGCACTACCGTGTACATATCTTCATCGGGCGATTCAAGTGTATAGTCAATGGTCACTGAATCTTTACTGGTAATTTCAACTTCCGAGTTTTCATCCAATGCAAAAGGAGCCTGGCTTTGGAGGTTAAGTTTTACGTTATACATGTTCATAGCGGTTGGCGCTGTCTTTTTGCACGATGCAAAGATCCCCAGCAGCAAGACCGATAATGAAGCTATGGTTGTGTTTCTGATTTTCATACGTAGTTAATTTAAAGTTGCCGGCAATAATTATTCACTCAGGGGGTCAAAGGTTCCGCCATCCCAGCCAACGGTTTGATCTAACAGGGGCGATGAGTTCAGGAACTGGCTGCTAAGCCCAAACCAATAATAGGTTTGCGGTATGTTAAAGTCGACATTGCCTGTAGGTACCTGCCATGTGTATCCTTGTTTGAAATGTTTAAGGAAGGAAGCCTTGTTGTACATGTTGATCGTATCTCTGCGCAACGTTTTGGGATCGGAGTCAAGCGGTTTTTCCAGATCATCAGTAAGCTTCGCAACAACAGGGTCTATTGGTTTCATTGCGGCAATACCTCCCCGTAGTAAATGCAAACGTCTTGTTCTGCGCAGGTCGTCATTTCTTTTGCCTTCAAATGCAAACTCTACCATGCGCTCATTTATAATAAGATCACGCATTTTGTCCTGATCATCTGCGAAGCCAAGGCCATAATCTTTATCACCTTCTACTATGCCGGCCCTTACTCTGATCTTTCTTACCAGGTCTTTGGCGAGCGACAGTTTGCCGGTTTCATTGGCGGCTTCTGCATAGTCGAGTATTAACTCAGCGAAACGATATTCAATCCAGTCGAATCCATTGCCGCCTAAGTCGTTAGCTGTCGCAACATTTGTTTTGGGCATGGTAGTGTCAGAGAACTTTCTAACATAAAAGGGCTTGGTCGATTCAGCTACACCGCCATACGTGGCCTTGGCATAGGTCCATTGTTTTCTTTTTTCATTAGCACTCAGTCCCCATTTGGCGCCGTTCCATACGATGGTGGCGTCGAACCGTGGGTCTCTGTTTGCCCAGAACAGTACATCGTCATAAGGGTAAGTTGCGCTGCTTCCTGTAGTTGTAGCAGGATACCCGTCTTTCATGGTGTAGGCATCTATCATTTGCTTACTGGGGTTGTACCACTCCTGGGGGCTGCCGCCTTCTGATGATGGCCGGCTGTTTTGTTCCACCTTTTGAAACTTTTTAGGTTGACTCGGTGAATAAGACCTTACTATAATGGCCTCGGTTTGGTCTTTCCCCTCGGTTATAAAGATCCTGCCATAATTTGACATCAGCTTATAAGGACCGTCGCAGGCTTTGTAGGCTGTTTCAATTGCGGCAAATGCTTTATCCCATCTGCCGGCATCCCCGTTTGGGTTGAACAGCGGGCTTGCCCACCATTTCAAGGCCTGGGCCTTAAGGCACAGTACCTGTAATTTGTCGATCTTACCTCTTTCGATAGCAGGGTCATACGTTACACCTTCCAGGTTTACGATGGCAGAATCATAGTCTTTAAGAATCTGGTCGAACATGGTATGGGCTTTCTCGCGGCCGCCAAGGTTCAGGTTTTGGGGATCCTGCGGTTCCAGCACCAATGGCATGCCGCCATATATTTTGGTAAGGCCAAAGTAATTCATGCCGCGTAAGGCATAAAACTGGCCCAGCAATTTTTTCTTGGTTGCTTCGGGAATACCGGTACTGCCGGGCAGGTTTTTAATGGCTATGTTACATCTGGCTACGTCGAAATACCGGTTTTCGCCATAGTTGTTCCCAACGAATTTGAAGCCCATATACTTGCAATCGTTGGCCTGAAGATCGTCGACAGTGAGTTTTAAAAACTTCTTGGATACGGTTTCGGTAGCTGAATAAACATTTTCATCACTCGCCAGGTGCATGGCAAAGCTGTTGATTGTATACTCATATGGAAACAGGGGCATAATGAACTGATAGGTATCGTTCAGAAAGTATTGCACAGCTGCTTCCTGCTGCCAGATTTGTGGGTCCATTTGCATCGGGTCCCTGTAAGTCACCAGGTCCTCAACCTTTTTACAGCTGCCCAATGATGTTAGTGCCGCTGCTGCTATTAACAGGGATATATTTTTAAATGATAACTTTTTCATAAACATTTTTTTTCCGGTTACGTAACAATCGTTTTTAGAAACCAAGGTTCAGGCCCGCTGATATGGTCCTTAACGTAGGGTAATCATAAATGGATGATGAATAAGGATCTTTATATTTTAAAGGATTCTTCAACACGAACAGATTATTTCCGGTAAGCACAAACCGTACGCTGTTAAGGCCTATATAACGAACCACATTTTTGGGTGCTGCATAACTGATCGTCATATCATTTACCCGTATCATGGTGCCGTTTACCGCCCAGAAGTCAGATTCTGTACCAATGAACGGGTCGTCAATTCTTGGAAGACGGGAGTTCGGGTTCTCGGGTGTCCAGCCATCTGTCCACCAAGCCGGCACGTTCTTTATGTCGGTTGGAATACTTTTTCTGGCTTTGGAATCATAGAATACTTTTCCCCCAATTCTGGCAGCTATGTTTGCGCGCCACTCCCAGTTTTTGTAAGAAAGACCAAGCTGAATACCGGTAGAAAGCACTGGGTCAATACGTTTGAACATGGTTGTTTTATCATCTGCGGTAATTTGACCATCGCCATCCAGGTCATGGTAATACAACATGCCGGGTTCGGGTACCATTTTATTGATGGTATAGCCCGGGTTTTTACTGAGGAAAGCGTCTACTTCTTCCTGGCTGCGGAAGATACCGGCAGCTTTCAGGCCAATGTTGCTGCTGTTATACGTGCGGGGATCGGTGCCCAACGTATAGGGTAAGTCCTCAAGCGTTCCCTGGTCCCAAATTTCGAATTTGTTGTAAAACATTTGAGATATTACTGAATTACCGAATGAGAAGTTCATTCCGGCTTTCAATTGCAGGTCTTTTGCCAGGTTGGCGTGGTAAGAGATGCTGTATTCTGTACCCCAGTTATAACGTATGATGTTATTCACTACAGGAGCGGCAAAACCGGCATACATCGGGTACATTTCGTTGGCTCCCTGATCGAAGATATCATAACCGTAGTTCTGGAAGGCATCGAAGGTGAGGCTCAGCTTATTGTTGAACAGCGACAGATCGACACCCACGTTTACGGTGCGTTTCTTTTCCCAGCTAATATCGGGGTTGGGAACCACATCGGGCCTGAGACCGGTTACATAGGTATTGTTATACAAATAGGAGCCTACATTCACTATATAACGCTCCTGCCAGAACCTGTCGTTAATCCGGTCTTCACCGGTAAGACCAATATTTGTACGCACCTTCAAATAAGTAATATAAGGTACCTTATCAAAGAATTTTTCTGAACTTATTACCCAGCCGGCGCCAAACGATGGGAATACGCCCCAGATATGATTGGCCGCAAAGTTGGAAGAAGCATCTGCACGGGTTATTCCATCGAGGGTGTATTTGCCTTTATAGTTGTAGGAGAAGCGGCCAAAATAAGATCGCTTACCCGATTGGGTAGCTGAAGGTCTTTCAGTAATCGGCGTCTGGTCAAATGCCCAGAAGAAAGGATTATCGGGCACCTGTTGTTTTTGATAATAATAGCTCAGGCCTTTGCTCCGGCTTTCACTTTGTTCGCCGCCGGCCATAATACTAAAATCATGATCGCCGATCTTTTTCTGATATTGAACAGTGAAAACTACGCGGTAATTGCTGTTCTCGTTTTGGCCCATGGCTAAACGGCTCTTATCACCGCCATATATTGCTGTTTCGCTGGCTGATGAAGGCCGGCCGGTGGCCGGGTCAATGGGCAGGCTATCGCTGTATAAGAGCAGGTTATTTCCCTTGCGTGCAAAATTATATACCGTAAAAGGAGGGGTATAGGTTTCGTTTCTTGTATTGGCGCCTTGTTGTGAGGCCTGAAACTTCGCTGTCAATCCTTTCAGAATGCCGGTTTTGGGCGCCCATGAAAGGCTGGCGTTAATACCATAGCTCCTTGTTTTACTTTCATCATAATAACCTGAATCGCGCATCGCAAAAGGATTGCCGCTAAATTTATTGCCGGAATTAGCATAGTTTACAGGTTTGTCGCCGATCATAATGGGCGTCCAGCGGGGTACCTGTATCAGGTTCTCGAGGAAGGCCTGATCTTTTTCATCCCAGGGGTTATGGCTAAAGCGCACATTATTGTCAACGTTGGTCAATATTTCGGCGCTTAGGCTGTTGGTCAGTTTAGCGGTTATGCCCGAACGCATGGTGAACCGGTCGTTCTTTAAACCTGCATAGTTGGCATTCTGGTTTTGGTAGCCGCCGCTTAAAAAGTAGGTGACATTATCACCGCCGCCTGAAACGCTCAGGCTATGGCGTTGGGTAAGCGCCGGCTGCCACATTTCATCGAACCAGTTATAGTTGGGCATGGTGCGGATATACTCGAGGTCCTCCGGAGAGAAAAACTTATCATAGGTCTTATTGCTTGTTTTATATGTTTCATTCAGCAACCGCGCATGTTCGTATGCACTAAGCATTTCGGGCTTTTTGGTGGCATCGGCAACGCCGGCAAAGCCACTGTAACTGAGTTTGGGCGCTCCGGCCTTACCTTTTTTGGTGGTGATGAGTATTACGCCCTTAGCACCGGAGGCGCCATAAATAGCAGCCTGGGCATCTTTCAATACGGTAATGTCCTCTACCATGGTTGGGTCGAGGTTATCGAAAGTCTGCTTGTTCACTATCATATTATCAATTACATACAAAGGCTCATCAGAGCCACCAACCCTTGATGCGGCATCTGAAGCAAAGGCATCCCGCACGTTCAGGGTAATGGATGCGCCGGGCCGGCCCGATGCAGCGCTTACGCCCAAACCCGCTATACGGCCGCGTAAGGCGCCGGCAATGTTTTGAGCCGGAATATCTTCTATTTCCGCGGCTTTGATAGTAGCCACCGCACCGGTGAGCTTCGACTTCTTTTGGGTGCCGTAACCAATTACAATTACGTCATCCATGTCTTTGCCACTTGCGGTAAGTTGTATATTAAATACAGATGAAGTACCCACTTTTGTTTCATAATGCAGGTAACCCACAAAGGAGAAAACGAGCACTGATTCAGCACCCTCAACGGGTATTGTAAATGTACCCTCGGCGCTGGTGGTAGTGCCTACGGAAGTTCCTTTTACTTTTACACTCACATCCCCAAGGGGTCTGCCATCCTTGTCGGCTACGCGCCCACTCACGGTTTTGTTCTGTGCAAATGCAAGCATCGTGAAGAACATGCTTACCATCCACAACAGTAGTTTAGGTCGGTGATTTCTGTTCATTTGGTTTAGTTTAATTATTATGTATGTAGCTGCCTTAGAAATGTCTGCGTATTTAAACCTGGCATTGCCTGCCCGTTTGTTGGTAATTGCCCAACACGTACATGCATATGCCTGTATGCCAACTGTGAATTGTTTGCTGTAAATAAAAACCTGGTCAGAAATTAATTGCCTAACGACAATGCCATCCGATGCCCGGTTGGTCGGTGACCAAATGAGGCGCCGGTGAATGCAACATGGTTGCCCGTAATATCAATGCTGATGAAAAATGATAAAGGTGAAGTGTTCGCTTCCTGACCAAATAATAAAGTCTGTGTGTAGAAGATCGTTCTTCTCATATGGGTGTAATCGTTTTGGTTGAAATGGATAAATACCGTTTCTTTTAAAGTGCTGTTATTTTATCCTTTCTGTAAATCGTTTGATTGATTCGGGATCAACTGCGGTAGAAAATGGTCAGACTGCGGTAAACCAAGATATAAACGCAAGAAGAGATCACAAAAGTATGATGAAGATATAAAACTAAAGTACAAATTCTGGTAAAACAGGTTTAAAAATTGGTATTATCTGTATTACGCTTAGAGAAGATAGTGATTATCTGAAGCTTATCTGTTCCTGAAAAATTTTATGTAGTTGTAAATAATTAAAAGGAGAATGGACACTTATTTAAATAACAGTAAGATATACCATTATTTCAGTTATTAATGACATTGAATAGTGCAATGATACTTTATAATTTAGTTGCTCAGATGTATGACAATTGCGTTGCCAAGACTGCGATGGTGCGCAATTGTTATAACTGATGTCACATGATCGTTGATGCAATATTAATTGTATCAGTAACCATATCGCTATATTGATTGCCACAATGAATGATCACATTATTACACATGGTGTGATTGATTGTAGTAACTGACTATTGCCTTGCCTTTCCGGAAATTTCTTTCCCGGACAGTGCTTTATTTATTATCAATCTTCACTGATAAAAGACTGTCCTTTTATTCAATAAGTTTGATGGTAGATCATCTTTTATCACAGCTATATAGGATACGCTGTAATACTCTTCGTTTCTGATAACACAAAGAAACTTTGAACGGTTGTTATGTTGGGTAACGTTGCCAGTTTGTTGCGATAGAAATCGTGATAAGCATCCATGTCGCTGGTAGCAATACGCAATATAAAATCGAATGTTCCCGTCATTTGAAAACATTCCATCACTTCGGGAAAACGCGAAACCTCTTTTTCGAAAGTTGCCAGGGTTTGTGCTGTATGGTCATTTAGCAAAACCTGTGAAAAGGCAATCAATCCCCTGTTTATTTTTTTACGGTCCAACAGCGCCACTATCTTCTTTATATAGCCCTGCTCCTTTAACTTTCTTATTCGTTCATGAACGGTAGCTACTGATTTATCGAGCTCAAAGGCGATCTCCTTGTTTGTAAGCGACGCGTCTTTTTGTAACAAACGTAAAATTTGGAGGTCAACTGTATCTAAATCGGCCATTTGCATATTGAAAAAAGTATCGTTGTTAGGTATTTAAACAATCTGTAATCCGAATAAAATTAAGAAAAATGGGGATGTTGCCAGAAAATTTATGGAGGAACGGTAATCCTATTGGAAATAAAAAGAAACTTCTTCAATTTTAGTTGCAAGTGCGGCCCGGTTGGACCCCTGGATCTTGAGATTTGTTTGGAACCTGGAATTTGAGATTTGGAATTTGTTTGGAGCCTGGATCTTGAGATTTGGAATTTACCTTTTTCATTTCATTCTAAATTATTGCTTATGCGTTTTACAACGAAAGTATTTTTCGCTGCAGTTTTTCTATTGTCATCGCTTAAAGGAAGCACCCAAATACTGAAACCGGTTAAGTGGAGCTATGGAGCCAAAAAGATCAGTGCTACTGAAGCAGTGGTGTTTATTAAAGCTAACATCGATGGCGGCTGGCATTTGTATTCTCAAACCGTTGCTGAAGGTGGTCCGGTTAAAACAACATTTACCTTTGCGCCCTCTAAGGAATATACATTGAATGGAAAAACCCAGGAACCAACGCCAATTGTGCGCAACGAGCCTGCCTTTGATATGAAAGTGGCCTTCTTTGAAAAACAGGTGATCTTTCAACAAAAAGTAAAACTGAACAAACAACAAACTACGGTAAAAGGTAACGTGGAATATATGACCTGCAACGATGAAAAATGTCTTCCACCCGATACGCAGGAGTTCAGCATTCCCATTAAGTAATCCACTATTCAACCGCTTATGTGTATACGTATTACCTGGCTGAGCGCCCTGTTAACTATATTGCTTTTATGCACTGGTGTATCTGCTGGTTTTGCCCAGGACACCGTTTCTACCGATGATGTAATGTTTACGCCTATGACCGATAGTGCGTCAACAGAACAGGTTCAACCGGTAACTGCAACCAAAAAGGATACGGTAGCTGTAAAACCGGCTGTTATAAAAAGTGCCGATGCCGCAACACCGCAATCATTGTGGTCTGTTTTTATTGCAGGGCTGTTAGGTGGTTTTGCTGCAGTGTTAATGCCCTGTATTTTTCCTATGTTACCAATGACGGTTAGCTTTTTTACAAAGGGCTCGCCAGGTAAAAGCGGGGTAGGCAAGGCTTTTATATACGGGCTGAGCATCATTGTTATATATGTGTTACTGGGGTTACTAATAACCCTGTTGTTTGGCGCCGATGCGCTCAATGATCTTTCCACGAACGGTATTTTCAATTTCTTCTTTTTCCTGTTACTGGTGGTATTTGCCGCTTCTTTCTTTGGTGCTTTTGAAATTGCCCTGCCTTCGAGCTGGGTAAATAAAATAAGCAGCAAGTCGGGCGGAAGCGGTCTTGGCGGTATTTTTTTTATGGCGGCAACTTTGGCGCTTGTGTCGTTTAGTTGTACCGGGCCAATTATTGGCACCCTGCTGGTACAAACAGCTACAACCGGTGCTTTACTGGGCCCCGCAATTGGGATGTTTGGTTTTTCACTGGCGCTGGCGCTGCCATTTACTTTATTTGCCATGTTCCCTTCGTGGATGAATTCATTGCCCAAATCGGGTGGCTGGTTGAACAGTGTAAAAGTATCATTGGGTTTTCTTGAACTGGCGTTTGCACTAAAGTTCCTCAGCAATGTTGACCTCGCTTATCACTGGAAGTGGTTCGACAGGGAAGTGTTCCTGTCGCTGTGGATCGTGATCTTTGGTTTGTTTGGTTTATACCTGTTGGGAAAACTTCGCTTTAGTCATGATAGTACCGTTTCACCTATAACTATACCTCGTTTATTTTTAGCGGTTGTTTGTCTTTCTTTTACCGTGTACCTGGTGCCTGGCCTTTGGGGTGCGCCGTTGAAAAGTGTGAGCGCTTTTCTGCCGCCTATGTCGAGCCAGGATTTTGATCTGTCATCGGGCAGTAGCCATGAAAAACAACCGGTGAACACCGGTACACGTAAGTACACTGATCTGTTTGAAGCGCCAAAAGGATTTCAACCGTTTTTTGATTATGATGAAGGTATAGCCTACGCTCAACATGCAGGCAAGCCGGTGATGATAGATTTTACCGGCCATGCCTGTGTGAACTGCCGTAAAATGGAAGCCAATGTATGGCCCGATGCAGGCGTGAACAAATTGATCAACGAAGACTATGTGTTAATTCAGTTGTATGTTGATGATAAAACCAGTTTACCCGAAACCGAGCAATTCACCAATGAGGAAGGACGCCGTATAAAAACCATTGGCAACAAGTGGAGCAATTTGCAAACAAGCGCTTTTAAAGCCAATTCGCAACCGTTTTACGTATTGCTCAACCCCAACACTAAACAATTGCTGACCCAGCCGCAAGGCGCCGATTATGATGTAGAACGATATAAGGAGTTCCTGAAGAAAGGCCTGGATTCTTATAACAGCAATAACTAGAAATACAAATTTGGGGATTTCGTGATTTAGGGATTTCGCGATTTATCGCGAGGCTGAACTCAAAACAAATCCCGAAATCTCAAAATCTAAAAATCAGAAATCAATCATGATGCAAGCAATATATTTCGACAATGCCGCTACAACCCCGCTCGATGAAGAAGTGTTAGAGGCCATGTTACCTTATATGAAAGGTACGTTTGGCAATCCTTCTTCTACTTACTCTGTAGGCAGAATGGCCAAGCTGGGTGTTGAAACAGCCCGTAAAAAAGTGGCCCAGTTACTGGGTGTAACGCCTTCGAGCATCTACTTTACCAGCGGTGGTACCGAAAGCAATAACACAGCTATTGCATCGGCCGTACGCGACCTGGGCTGTACGCATATCATTACTTCACCCATTGAGCATCATGCGGTGTTGCACACTGTTGAATATTATAGCCATATCAATAAAATTCCTTTTTCGCTGGTGGCTTTAACAAAAAGCGGCGAGGTTGATTATGCCAACCTCGAAGAACAATTGCAAACCCTTACGGCCGAAGGAAAGAAGGTGTTGGTTTCACTAATGCATGCAAACAATGAAATAGGTACGTTGTTAGATGTTGCACGTGTTGGTGCACTCTGCAAACAATACAACGCCATCTTTCATTCAGATTGTGTGCAAACCGTTGGACATTACCCGTTGAACCTGCTGGAATCCGGCGTGCATTTTATTTCAGGCGCAGGTCATAAGTTTCATGGTCCCAAAGGTGTTGGTATGTTGTATGTGCACAGCGATCTGCAAATAAAACCACTGCTCTATGGTGGTGGTCAGGAACGCAATATGCGCGCAGGTACCGAAAACGTATATGGTATTGTTGGTTTCGCCAAAGCCCTTGAACTGGCTATGGCAAAACATGCTGAAGAGAGCAAATACGTTGCCGAGCTGAAAGCATACATGAAACAAAAGTTAATGGATGCAGTTCACGGTGTGGGTTTTAACAGTCCCGAAAATTCATTGTATACGGTATTGAGTGTTTGCTTTCCCAAAACATCCAACGGAGAATCGTTGTTATTGGAGTTGGATATGGCGGGTATTTGTGTATCGGGTGGCAGCGCCTGTAGCAGTGGTGAAAACAGTGGTTCGCATGTTATAAGGGCCTTGCAAAAGAACGATGATTGCAATACCATTCGTTTTTCATTCAGCAAGTATAATACAACAGCAGAGGTTGATAAAGTAATAAAAGTGTTACAGGAACTTTTTAGTTTGCAAACAGTATAGTTTCGCTGAAGTAGGAGGTAGGAAGTATGAAGAGTCTGAAATTCGTAGTTTCCGGCTAATGGCATCAGGAAGTCAGAAGTCGGATGTTTGAGGGTTGAAGCGAGGCTTAAAAATTAGTTAGCCTCATACTTCTTACCTCTTACTTCATACTCAATAGGTGAAATTACTCTCGTCTTAATAAGGAAGTTAAAATTTAGTAGTGAGGATCATGAATATAATAGCGGCGCCGCCGGTGCCTTTTATATACTCCCTGATGAATTTGGTGGCCTCTACCAGTTGATTGCTCACCGTGCTTTTGCTGATGTTAAGCTTTTGAGCAATTTCTTCATAGCTCAATCCCTCCATCCGGTTCAGTAGATAAATTTTCTTTCTTTGTGGTGGTAACAGTTCAATAGCCTGGTTAATGAGATGCATGCTTTCGCGAAAGTCGAGCGTTTCTTCAACAGGATTGGTTGTTGTTGCCTGTTGAACCTGAAGCCACAGGTTCTCCAGTTTTCTGCTATCACCGGCCATTTTTTTGAAATGATCATACAATTTATTGGCAGCCATCGTATGAAGGTACGATGTAAGATCTTCTATGTCGGTAGCCATTTCTTTCTTTACCCATAACTTCAGAAATACTTCCTGCACTATTTCTTCTGCAATTGATTCCGATTTTGCTTTTTTAACAACAAACATCCAGATGCGAGGGCTAAAATGGCGGAATATTTCAGTAAATGCGGCTTCATCACTTTGGGCAATCCGGTTCAATAGTTCCCTTTCCTGGAATGGTATGTTGGCTGGGCTTATCACTCACTGGTTTTATTTGTATAAAATTAACAAAACCTTCCATTTAAAGCTTTTTTGAAATTTTTTTTAAGCGTGAATAGTGTGATCATCTTTGGCAGTCGTCAATTATAGAGGATAGGTTTATCGAAATTGTTGTTATGAGCGAAAATCAATTAAAGCTGCAGTATTTACTGGAGCAACTTACAAATAACCAGATCAGCAGGACTGAATTTAATGAGCTGTTTACATTAGTGAACAGAGGTGAATATGAAGAAGATATAAAAGCGGTACTCATTGAAGGACTAAGGAATGAACCCCTGCCTGTAGCAATGGAACAGGAAAGGCTTAATACGGTCCTGAACAGCATAATAACAACCAGTCAGGTACAGGAGCAGGTAGAAGCGCCGGTTCGGCATATGATTTTCTGGAAGCGAATGAAAGCCGTTGCAGCAATCGTTTTGTTAGTTGGTGCAGGTATTTGGTTTGGTGTGATACGTAATACCCCAAAGGAAGTGGTTACAAATGATAAAAAAACTACTCTTACTAAGGACGTTGCGCCCGGTGGCAACAAAGCCATTCTTACATTAGGAGATAACTCCACCATTGTGCTCGACAACGCGGCCAATGGACAATTGGCGCAGGAGGGTACAACGAATGTAATGAAATCAAAAGACGGTATGATTGCATACTCCCCAACAGGGGGGGCGGGGCGGGGAGCCGTTTCCTGGAATACATTGACTACACCACGCGGCGGACAATATCAACTTGTATTGCCCGATGGAAGTAAAGTATGGCTGAATGCAGCATCTTCTATCAAATTTCCTTCTTTATTTACAGGGAATGAAAGAAAGGTGGAAATGACAGGCGAGGTTTATTTTGAAGTGGCGAAGAATGCGAAGCAGCCTTTTAAGGTTACCATCCCCGGAGGGGCTGCTGTTGAAGTATTGGGTACCCACTTTAATGTAAATGCTTATGATGATGAGGAGACAGTTAAGACAACACTGTTGGAGGGGAAAGTGATTGTGAAGTTAGGAGCTGAAAGTCGGAAGTCGGAAGTCGGAGGTCAGAAGTCGGAACAGTCGGTGGTCCTGAAACCTGGCGAGCAGGCTGTACTGGCAGAAGCCCATTCACCATTCACCACTCACCATTCACCATTCACCATTGACCATTCGCCAGACCTCGATCAGGTAATGGCCTGGAAAAATGGTTTGTTCCATTTTGAAAATGTAGATATAAAAACCGTCATGCGCCAGATCAGCCGCTGGTACGATGTTGAAGTGGAATATAAAGGCGCCATAAGTAATGAACCGCTTATAATAGAAATACCCCGCAATACTAATTTGAGCGATGTATTGAAAGTGCTGGAAACAACTACGGCGCTGAAGTTAAAAGTAGAGGGGAAAAAAGTGATCGTAATGTAACTAAGTAAAAACCAAATATATGCTTATGCCATTTGAAAGAACATGCTACAAAATTCCTCCTTCGTGTTTCACACCCGGGCTTAACTAAAAGACAACCGCCCCGATAGCCGTCGGAGCGGTCGAAGGTCCCGGAATGATCGGGACAGTCAGGTTAGCCAACAATGATTGTGTCTCTTATTGTTTAACCAAACAAATCAAAATTATGCATTTTACTGCATGCTGCAACCCCTTTTTGCGTAAAACAGGGGTTGGGCGAAAACTATTGCTTGTGATGAACTTCTTATCTGTTTTTCTACTGGTTGCCTGTTTAAATGTGACGGCCGGTGTGTACTCGCAAAAAGTTACACTATCGGGTGACAACATTCCAATAAAACAGGTTTTGAAGGAAATAAAAAAGCAAACCGGTTACACCTTTGCTTATCGCGGCGTGTTGCTGCAAAAAGCCGGCAAAGTTTCTCTTCATGTAACCAATGCTTCTGTCAGGCAGGTTCTGGATATATGTTTCCAAAACCAGCCGCTCACTTATGATTTCTTTAATAACAACATTGTGGTTATTAAAGAAAAAGAGGAACCTGCGCCAGCGCCAGCACCTCCCCCGGCGCCGCCTATAAAAATTAGCGGGAAGATCCTTTCAGAAACGGGCTCGCCATTGATGGGGGCCAATGTTCAGGAAAAAGGAAAAAGTTACGGCACCAGCACCAAAGAGGATGGGTCGTTTGATATTACTGTTGAAAGCCCGCAATCCGTTCTCATTATTTCTTATGTTGGCTATGAAACCCGGGAGATGCGGGTAGGCGATCAAACAGACATTACTATAAAACTGGCTATGTCTCCGCTCGCTATGAACGACATGGTGATCATTGGTTATGGCGCCAGGAAAAAAAGCGATCTTACCGGTGCCGTATCCAGCATTAAATCGGCCGATATAACTAAAATTGGCGGTAGTAATGCTGCAGAAGCGCTGCAGGCAAAAGCGCCTGGAGTGGCCATCCTTAACCAGGGCGGCCCCGGTGCGGCGCCCACTGTATTTGTGCGCGGATTGGGTACCAACGGCGATGCAAGCCCGCTTTATGTAGTGGACGGTATGATGGTATCGAACATCGCTTACCTGGCGCCCGGCGATATTGCTTCCATGGAAATTTTAAAAGATGCTTCTGCCACTGCTATATACGGTTCACGCGGCGCTAACGGCGTTATTCTGGTGACAACAAAAAAAGGCCGCAGTGGTAAACCGGTTGTTACATTTAATACTTCACACGGCTTTCAATTCCTTACCCGCAAATATGATGTGGCCAATGGCCGCCAGTATGCCGAACTGGTAAACCTTTTTAACACGAATGCGGGAAAAGCGCCTATGTACAACCTCGATACAATTGGGGAAGGCACCGACTGGACAAAAGAAGTTGTTCAAAAAGGTATCGTAAGCGACTATCAAATGGGCGTATCGGGCGGTTCGGATAACGTAAAGTATAATATCAGCGCTTCTTACCACAAGGAAGATGGAGTGATCAAATATACGAGCTTCGACCGTATAACATTACGCGCCAATAACGAATACAAATTAAATAAACGCCTGACGATGGGGCATAACCTTTCGTTGGCCGGTAGCCGCTATACCGGCACAGCCCAATGGAATGGCGGCCGTGGCCTGAACTCCATCTATCGCATTTCACCATTGTTAACCGTTCGTAAGGCCGATGGTTCTTTTACACCCGGTCAGGACCCCGATATCATTAATCCCTATGCATCTTTCTATTTGAACCAGGATGTAAGATCGAAGCCATTGCAATTTGTTGGCAATGCCTATATAAATTTTGAAATACTTGACGGACTTACATTCCGCAGCAGTTACGGTACCGATTTCACCCTGAATCGTATAGATGCCTATATTCCTGCTTTTAATATTTCAAGCCCCAATCAAATACAGGCCAGCAATTCAATACAAAACGCATACGAAACAAGATATACCTGGCTTTGGGAGAATACCCTTAATTATAACAAAACGTTTGGTCACGATCACCAGGTTGATCTGCTGGCCGGCTACACAGCGCAGAACTACGATTACAATACACTCGACCTAACCGGTTCGGGCCTGTTGTCAACAGATGACGATTACAGGTATATAAACGCACTGCCTACTACCAGCCTCAGCTGGACCAACAGCGCGAACCTGCCTTCCAGTGAATCAATTCTATCTTATTTGTTCAGGGCCAACTATACTTTTAAGAACCGGTACTTTTTAACCGCTTCATTTCGTGCCGACGGTTCATCTAAATTTGCCCAGGGCAGTAAGTGGGGCTCCTTTCCTTCTATAGCAGCCGGCTGGCGCGTATCGGAAGAAGAGTTTATGAAAAATGTCTCCTGGATCAACAACCTGAAATTGCGGGGCAGCTGGGGACAGATAGGTAATAACAAGATCCCGAACTATCAAACCTATAGCACCCTTACGCAGGATATGGTTTACTCAGGCGTATTTAACAGCGTGTTTTATAACAGTGCTACCATTACCGCAGCTGCCAATCCTGATATTACCTGGGAAGTAGCAGAGCAAACCGATTTGGGCGCCGAATTTGCCACATTCAACAACCGGTTGAAACTGGAAGTTGATTACTACAACCGGGAAACAAAAAATCTGTTGCTGCAATTGCCCATTCCCGGCGGCAGCACCGGTATAACTACACCTGCTTATACCAATGCTGGTACTGTGCGCAATACCGGTTTTGAATTTGTAGCAAGCTGGGACGATAAAGTAGGCGACCTCAACTATGGCGTTCGCCTTACCGGTAGCGCCAACAGGAATAAGATAATTGATTTCCGCGATCAAACGGTGTACACCGGTGATTGGATGGTGCCTTCAACACATATTTCAACAGAAGGCATGCCCATTGGTAATTTTTACGGTTATAAAGTAGCAGGCATTGCACAAAGTCAGGCCCAAATAGATGCCCTCAATGAAAATGCCGTTAAGCAATCAGGCGTTGCCGGTAAACAGTTCTGGAGCGGGCTGAAACCCGGTGACCTTATTTTCCAGGACCTCAATGGCGATGGCTTTATTGATGTAAAAGATAAAACAGATATCGGTTCACCCCATGCGAAATTTATTGGCGGCCTGTCATTAAATGCTTCCTGGAAAGGGTTCGATGCTGCCATTGACCTGATGGTAAGTTCTGGCGCCAAAATTTACAATGCCACCCGCAACCAGTTCCTGAGCTCTGGTCTTTCGAATATGAACGTTGAATGGCTCAACTCATGGACGCCCACAAATACCAACACCAGCATACCGCGTTATGCCGTGAATACGTCAACCTCGCAGCAAAGCGATTTTAATATTGCAGACGCTACTTATTTTAAAGCGCGTTATGTTGAATTCGGATATACGTTCAATAAAAGCGTAGCCAGCAAGATTGCAGCCAGTAAACTGCGGTTATATCTCAGTGCTACCAATCCTTTCTACATAACCAAATACAAAGGTTTTTCACCCGAAGTTTCCAATTCGTATGGTGTGTCAACAATGGGTGATGACTTCCGTACGTACCCTGTATCAGGAACCGTAAAGGCAGGGTTGAATGTAACTTTCTAACTATTACAAATTTTAATGTGCGAGCAATGAAACGATTAGCTTATATAAATATATTACTGGCCATTTGGGGAATAGTATCGTGCAGCAAAAGCTTCCTCGACAAAGCGCCGCAGGCAGTGCTTTCAACGGCCACCATTACCTCTGATACCACAACCCTGGGCATGGCCGTTAACAGGCTATATGGTTCACTGGCCTGGCGTGAATATACCCTGGGCCGTCAGCAGTGGAGTACGCATGAACTTTGTGCCGATGATTTCATTCCCGGCTCCGATGCTAACATGAATTTCTTTCAGAACTACAGCTACCTGGCAGACAATGGTTATGTTCAGCAATATTGGGACAGAACTTACCAGAACATTCATTACAGTAACGTGGTGATCGACAACGTAACAGCTGTGGCAAAGTCGGCGCCGGCTTCTGCGCTGTTATATGAGGCGCAGGCGAAATATTTTCGTGCCTACTATCATTTCGACTTAACGAATGTATTTGGCGATGCACCGTTACGCGACCATGATCCTTCCGCTGCAGAATATAATATTGCCAAAAGCCCGCATGCCGATATTATAAAGCTTGTTATTGCCGACCTGAAATTTGCAAGCGCTTACCTGCCTACGCGGCAGCAGTGGGGCACCAGTAATTTAGGACGTATTACCAAGGGCACTGCACAGGGTTTATTGGCAAAAGTTTATTTGTATGAACAGGATTATGTGAATGCCAAGCTTTATGCCGATTCGGTAATTAACGGTGGTGAATACAGTCTATACCCCAACTATCGGAATTTATTTAGTCCCGATCAGTTATACAGCTCCGAAAATATGATGCCTGGCGGGTACATTTTTAACAGTTCTATCTGGTCGGGCCGTTGGTATAATCCTTATTTGCAATACCAGGGTTTACCGGCATTTGCCAATGGGGTAATATATCCATCTGCTAACCTGGTAAATAGCTATGAAAGTGGAGATCCCCGTTTGGCAGCAACAATTTTTACAAAGACCGACTCAATTATTGGCTATAATAATAACAAACCGGTTTCGTTCCCGGCCGGCACCAACTATGCGAACAAAAAGGTTATCTGGCCTTATTCGTACTGGAACCAATCGAACTTTTCATTTCAGAATGTGAACCCAATGTTCCTGCGTTATGCCGATATTGTTTTGATAGATGCTGAAGCCAGCAACGAAGTGGGCAATACTGCCGATGCGCTTAAATATCTTGAACAGATCCGTTACCGCGCCCGGGGTAATATGAGCTTTGCCGCCACCGTGACAGCAGGCATGAACGGCGGCGCAGGCATTCTTCCCCAAATTACTTATAGCAGCAAATCGCAGTTACGTTTAGCCATTTGGCAGGAACGGCGAATTGAACTGGCATTGGAATTCAATCGTTGGTTCGATTTGGTGAGGTATAATAAAGTAGCAGCAGCCGATGGCAGCAATGGTACCGGATATACCGAAAACCTGTTGAAAAATGTGTATGGCCGAACTGGCTTTAGCTACGCTAAATTCAGCCGTTTCCCCATTCCGGCAACATATATCACTTCCTCCAACGGAGTGCTGGTGCAAAATGGAAATTGGTAGAAAATAGTTAGTCTCGGAGGTTTGACCGTGCCCGGCTTAGCCGGGACGGTCTTTTTTGTTTATGGGTATTTCAGTAAATTTACGATACTCAAATAATAGGAGAGAATTATGGAGTTCGTGGACTATTACAGTATACTGGGGCTTGATAAAAATGCTTCCCAGGAAGATATAAAGAAAGCATATCGTAAGCTGGCCCGTAAACATCATCCCGATGTGAATCCCAATGACCCGGCAGCCAGCAAAAAGTTTCAACAAATAAATGAGGCCAATGAAGTGTTGAGCGATCCTGAAAAACGAAAGAAGTACGATCAGTATGGCAAAGACTGGGCGCATGCCGACCAGTTTGAACAGGCAAGAAGATCGCAGCAACAGCAACCGTTTGGCGGGGGCGGACAGCATTTTTCATCAGAAGATTTTGGCGGCGGTGATTTCTCTGAATTCTTTGAATCGCTGTTTGGCGGACAGGGCCGAAGCCGTGGCGGGCGGTCGGCTAAATTCCGTGGGCAGGATTATGAATCGGAATTGAAAATAAACCTCACCGATGCCTATACAACGCATAAACAAACGCTTGCCATTAATGGTAAAAGCATTCGCATAACCATACCTGCCGGTATTGAGGATGGTCAAAAAATACGTTTAAAAGGCCATGGGGGCGAAGGGGTTAACGGCGGCCCGGCCGGTGACCTGTACATTACCTTTTCAATCATTAATAATACAGGCTTTAAACGTGTTGGTAATGATCTGTATCATACGCAGGATATCGATCTGTATACAGCGCTTCTTGGTGGTGAGGTTACGGTTGATACCCTCAGCGGTAAGGTGAAGTTGAAAGTAAAACCCGAAACACAAAACGGTACAAAGGTGCGCCTGAAAGAAAAAGGATTTGCTGTATATAAGGAAGAAGGGAAGTTTGGCGATCTGTATGTAACCATGAATGTTAAGTTGCCTACCAACCTTACCGAAAAACAAAAGGAATTATTTAAACAACTATCCGAAATGAAATAAATCACTTGCCATGAGTACCGGACATTTGATTGCCGTAAGCGAATTTTGCACCGCCCATCAAATAGAAATTACTTTTATAGAGTCACTGGCGCAGCAGGGTCTTATTACCATTGAAACGGTTAATGAACAACTGTCAATACAGGATACCCAGCTTCCTTCACTTGAAAAAATGGTGCGGCTTCATTACGATCTTGATATAAACCTGGAAGGTATAGAGACCATTGTTCATTTGCTCGAGCGGGTGGAAGCTTTACAACACGAAATGTATGAGCTGAA
The DNA here is from genome assembly GCA_024809215.1 of Niastella sp. OAS944. Lineage (GTDB taxonomy): Bacteria > Bacteroidota > Bacteroidia > Chitinophagales > Chitinophagaceae > Niastella. Next base: position 197,997 of record JANUBW010000009.1, read on the forward strand.
GAAAAAGATGGGTTTGTATGAGTGATGTAAAATAAAAGAGCCGTCCCATTGAGTGAGACGGCTCGCGAAGTATAGAGATGGGTTAATAAACAAAGGATCTGTTATTTGATAAGTTCCTGCAAGGTAGTATGTAATTCTTCACCGCGAATGTTCTTGGCAACAATTTTACCTTCCCTGTCTATAAGGAAGTTTTGCGGAATGGCTTTTACATCATATAATTTGGCAACTTCATTATCCCAGAATTTAAGATCAGATACATGCGTCCATTGTAACTGATCGTCATGAATGGCTTTTAGCCATTTTTCTTTTTGTCCTGGCCGGTCGAGCGAAACGCCAAGCACCGTAAAGTCTTTATCCCTGAATTTAGAATAGGCGGCTACTACATTGGGGTTCTCTGCCCGGCAGGGACCGCACCAACTGGCCCAGAAATCGATAAGCACATATTTTCCTTTAAATGAAGCAAGGCTAACCGGCCTGTCGAGCGTGTCGTTTTGCGTAAAGGCAAAAGCCGGCTGGCCTATTTGTAATTGTTTGGCTGTTTCAATTCGCTTACCAAAGGCAACGGCGGTTGGCAGTTTTTTAATGGCTGGTCCTAAAAGATCATAAACGGGCTTAACTTTTTTAGGATCTATTGAATAGCCTGAATATTGACTCAGCGCATATACGGCCACGGGTGAGGTTTTGCCGTTTTTAACCACAAACTCCTTATACACTTTTTCCTTTACCTGGTCGTCAAGCGCTTCAATTTGTTTAAATAAAGTCTTTTCTGTTTCCTTGTCCTTTTGCTTCCTTGCATTTCTTACCTGCTCATACAGCTTTTCAAACTGGCTGTCGTATGCATCCGCTTTGGCTTTCAATGCCAGGTAGTCTTTGTGTGTAGCAGAGCCCAATAACTGGGTGTTGCTTACCGAATCCTTCACTATGGCCGTAAGCTTCCCCGGTTCTATATACAGGCTGTAACTATCACGTTGATAATTAGAACGCTGTTTGTTGTCGTTAGGCACTAACCGAAGTTGTGCCAGAATAGGCTCGTCAATGGCGGTCCTGAAAGCAATAACTTTTTTATCATCTATGAGGGCGCTATCGGTAAACCTGAACTTGGTAGTGGTGTTGTAGTACGTGAAGAATAGCTTACCATCGGGGGCGTTCAGGTTCGAAATATCTACGGTAAGCGTCAGATTTTCTTTCTTTTTTTCGTTCTGGGCGTTGGCGTTTGGAATAAGGCCTGCAAGAAGGATAAGATGTAAGATTTTTAAATATGTCATCTTCATGGTTTCTGATTTAGCATTCTAAAGATAATAAATCTACGGCAAACCAGCCTATTAGGTTAATGGACTAAAAATGCAACGCGCAGGTAAAAAATATTTTAGAAATTCCTGTCACGTTTTTGTTGCCTGATTGGTTTTTAAATTACAAAAGCATTAAAACATGAAAATTGTAAAAGTAACTTACACCGTTAGCGCTGAATTTCTTGCAACCAATCAGGAAAATGTTAGGAAGTTTGTAAAGGATATAGAGGCATTGAACAACCCGGCCATCCGCTATATAAGCTATTTAGCGGCCGATAAAAAGACCTTTATACATATTGGTGCATTTGATAATGATGAGGCCCAACAACAATTTTTGGCATTACCCTCCTTTAAGTCATTTCAACAGCAAAGGAATGCCAGTGGGCTCGAAGCACCTGAAAATTTCGAGTTGCTTGAAGTGGTAGCGGCATCCTATGCTATATTTTAATTACTTTAAGGGATGATTATTGGGCCATGCAACCGTTTTTAAACTATTCTCGACTGTACAAAATATAACCGTAAATAAGACATTTAACCTTAGCCTGTTCACGGTTACAGAAGACAACCATTCCCAGCGTTTAAACACAAAAATCATAGAAATGAAAACAAACCTGCGGGTTGCTGTTTTGGCATTCACCTGTATTAGTTTTGGTTCGATTGCACGTGCCCAATATCCAACTATTCCCCCGGCGCTCGAAGATTCGGCCAATAAAGTAATGCATGAAGTAAAGAAAAAGTCTGATGAAGCATGGGCTAAGGCATTACCCATTATTGAAGCTGATGCAAAAAAGGGCAAGCCCTTTATTCCCTGGGCTTCAAAACCGGAAGATCTGCCCCAGGCGAAAATACCTGCATACCCAGGTGCCGAAGGTGGAGGTGCTTTTACCTTTGGTGGCAGAGGCGGCAGGGTGTTTGTTGTAACCAACCTAAACGACGATGGCCCCGGTTCATTTCGCGAAGCTTGCGAACAGGGTGGGGCCCGCATTATTGTGTTTAATGTGGCCGGTATTATTCACCTGAAAAGTCCGGTGATCATTCGCGCTCCATATATTACCATTGCCGGACAAACGGCGCCTGGCGATGGCGTTTGTATTGCAGGTGAATCTGTGTGGATAGATACACACGATGTTGTGGTTCGCTTTATGCGTTTTCGTCGCGGTGAAACCGAAGTAACCCGTCGCGACGATGCCCTGGGTGGTAACGGCGTTGGCAATATCATCTTCGATCATGTATCGGCCAGCTGGGGTCTCGATGAGAATATGAGCATGTACCGTCACGTATACGATAAAGGCGATGGTTCAAAACCAGAAAAATTACCTACCGTGAACATCACCATGTCGAACTGTATTTTCTCTGAAGGGCTCGATACCTATAACCACGCTTTCGGCAGCACCATTGGCGGACATAACAGTGCGTTTATGCGTAACCTGTGGTCGAGCAATATAAGCCGCAGCCCATCAATTGGTATGGATGGCGATTTCAACTTCGTAAACAACGTGGTTTACAACTGGTGGAACCGCAGTGCCGATGGTGGTGATCACAGATCATTGTTCAACTTTATCAATAACTATTTTAAACCCGGTCCTATTACACCAAAAGATCAGCCCATTGGTCATCGTATTTTAAAGCCAGAGTCTGGTCGCGATAAATCGAATACCGATCAGTTTGGTAAAGCCTATGTGAATGGTAATATCGTTGAAGGCAACGAAACTGTTACCAACGACAACTGGGCCGGTGGTGTACAGGTACGTGATGGCAAAGATGCAGGTGCGTTCACTTCGCAAATAAAGGTTGACAAACCCTTCCCTATGCCAAAAGTAACCATTATGACCGCTAAAGAAGCATATGCTTATGTTTTGGATAATGCCGGCGCTACTTTACCAAAACGCGATGCGGTAGATGCGCGTATTGTAAAACAGGTTAAGGAAAATAAGATCTATTATACTGAAGGTGGTAAAACCAATATCGGCAATCAGTTCATAAAACGCCGCCTGCCCGTAGATTCATATAAAATGGGTATCATTACACACCCCAGCCAGGTGGGTGGTTATCCTGAATATAAAGGCACGCCTTATAAAGACAAAGACAATGACGGTATGCCCGATAGCTGGGAAACAGCGCATAAGTTAAACCCCAACGATGCATCTGATGCTGTAAAAGATCGCGATGGCGATGGATATACAAATATTGAAGAATATATCAATAGTGTGGTGAAGGTGAAGATGTAATAACATTTTTAAAGAGACCTGAAAGGTGCGTTTTAAATAACGCAGCTTTCAGGCCTTTTTCTTTTACACCGTTTCTTCCTGTGTAGCTTCTTTATTTAAACCGCCTTCGGCAATGGCGCTTAAGGTTTTATCGGCTTCTTTTTCTTCTTCCAGCGTTGGCGTCAGTATTTTCGCAATATCTTTTGCTCCCATTGTTTTTGCCAGGGTGATCAGGCTGCCATAGGTGGCAATTTCATAGTGCTCTACTTTTTGGGCAGCTATAACAAGCGCCACGTCGCGTGATGCAGAATTTGCTTCTGTTTCATCGATCACTTTCCAGCCCTCGTCAAAAAGTCCTTGCAGACCAACGCAGCGCCTTCCTTCCGGTGGCAGCGATAGCAGTTTAAATACCTCCTCAAGCCGTTTAACATGCTTTTCCGTTTCTTCTTTGTGAACAACAAAAACTTCTTTCAGGCCTTCAGCCGAAGCCGCGCTGTTCATGGTGTCGAGCACCTGTACGAGATTTATTTCTGACCAGTAAAGTTCCTGCAGGCAGTTGATGAAGAACTGTTCCAGTACGGAACTGTAATCCATTTGAGCATTCGATTCCATATGTTTTTGTTTTTAATGAATAAAAAGGCAACCGTTAGTGTCTTATTCTATTTATATAAAATCCATTCCACGAAATTGTTGTGAAACCATCAATGCCATCACAGTCAATTGGCCGTTTTTTGAAGATGGAAGTGGTACGCCTTTCTTGAGAGTACAATAGGATCGTTAATGAACAAGGAATATTCTTTTATAAAACATGCCCCGAAGTAAAGAATGAAGGAGGAGTAGAACACAAACAATAAGATCAGTACAATGGCAGTGCCAGCGCCGTAAATAATTCCGGCATTGCTATGGCTCATTACCGATGAAAGAATAGTTCTTCCAATATAAAATAATACACCGGTAAGTATACCACCAGCTTTTGCCACCCGCCACGAAGGCCGTGCATTGGCCAGGTACCTGAACAGTATAATAAACCAAATGGTGGTAACCAGTATGCTGCCAATTTCATTAAAGACTGTTGTTATGAACACGCTTCCTGTTTGCCAAATTCTACCTATATATTCTTCGGCAACAACACGGGTTACATCAATAATGCTGGCAGCAACGAACAATATGCCGGTAGTTAAAATAATAGCCAGCGATTGGCCCCGTACTTTAAGATCGTACAGGAGGCCTGTTTTTCTAAGGCCGATATCCCAAATGTCGTGTAATGAATTTCTGATGACTTTGAAAAGGGTAGTGGCTATAAAGACCAGGAACAACAGTCCGAGGATGTCCATATACCAATTTTGCGCGAGGTTGCGAAACCCGCGGGCAGTGCTTCGCAGTTGTTCGGCACCTTCCTGGCCAAGTGTACCGGAAAGCACTTTCCTCAGTTGGGCGCCTATCAGTTTTCTATCGAAAAAAAGCCGGAACAATTGAAAAAGAAGAATAATGATCGGTGGCAGGGCAAAGCTGGTAAAAAATGCAGTGGCGCCGGCCAAACGTAAGGGATCATTTTGTTGCAGGCGGCTGAAAGAATCCTTTAAAAGCTTTCCTAATATTTTCAGGTTCCATATCGATTGGCGGTTCTCCATGTTGGGTACCTAAATTTAAGTTATACAACATTAATCAGGAAATTATGTGCCAGATGATTAAACTGCACAATTAGGGTACTATGTCGAAATTCATCGTACTTGTAGTGGTATTGTAGTGGCGGGTTCTTTGGGTCCATTGCCCGATGTGGCTAGTTTTAACAAAAAACACCAAACAGATAATGCTACCTATGACGAAGCGTTCTTTCATTGCCCTTTGTTTTACTGCCTGCATAACCGCCGGCACACACGATGTATTTGCACAAAAGAAAACCATCGACCAACGGGTTGATTCCGTACTGAAACTAATGACGCTCGATGAAAAGATCGGTCAGTTAAATCAGTACTCGAGTAAAGAAGAAGTAACTGGTCCCGAAAGCGACAAAAGCAGCCTGTTACTGGAAATAAAAGCCGGCAAGGTTGGTTCCATGCTCAATGTACGAGGCGCCGACCGTACCCGCCGTACGCAGGAGCTTGCTTTGCAATCGAGATTAAAAATACCAATGCTCTTTGGTCAGGATGTTATTCATGGTTACAAAGTAACTTTCCCCATTCCATTAGCCGAAGTGGCCAGTTGGGACCTGCAGGCAATAGAGCAGGGGTCGCGTGTGGCGGCTATTGAAGCGGCTGCTGCCGGCATTCACTGGACGTTTGCTCCCATGGTTGATCTTTCGCGCGATCCACGCTGGGGCCGCGTTATGGAAGGCGCCGGTGAAGATACTTATCTCGGCAGCCTGGTGGCAAAAGCCAGGGTAAAAGGTTTTCAGGGTAAAGGTTTAGGTAACACCGATGCGGTAATGGCCTGTGCAAAACACTTTGCCGCTTATGGTGCAGCTGTGGGTGGCCGCGATTATAACTCAGTTGATATGAGTGAGCGCACTTTGTGGGAATGGTACCTGCCGCCCTTCAAAGCTGCTGCCGAAGCCGGTGCTGCTACCTTTATGAATTCATTCAACGACATGAATGGTGTGCCCGCAACTGGTAATGCTTACCTGCAACGCGATATCTTAAAAGGCAAATGGAAATACACTGGTTTTGTAGTGAGCGATTGGGGTTCCATTGGTGAAATGGTAAACCATGGTTTCGTTAAGGATAAATATGAAGCCGCATTGAGCGCCATAACCGCTGGCAGCGATATGGATATGGAGAGCCGCAGTTATACGGCCAACCTGGCTAAACTGGTTAAAGAAGGCAAGGTGCCGGTGGCGCTGATCGACGATGCTGTTAAAAGAATATTGCGTAAGAAATTCGAGCTTGGGTTGTTCGATGATCCGTTCCGTTTCAGCAATACGCAACGCGAAACCGAAATGGTTGGCAATGCACAACACCGCGCTATTGCAAAAGATATGGCTAAAAAGAGCATTGTGTTGCTGAAGAACAACAATAGTCTGTTGCCATTGTCAAAAACGACAAAAACGATCGCTGTTGTTGGCCCCCTTGTAAAATCCGAAGATGATATGCTTGGCTTTTGGAGCGTAGGCTGGCCCGATAACAGCGATGTGGTTTCTCAATGGGAAGGACTGCAAAATAAAGTTAGCAACAATACCAGGCTGGTATATGCAAAAGGTTGCGAAGTAAGTGATACAAGCCACGCCGGTTTTGCCGAAGCCATTGCTGCTGCACAAAGTGCCGATGTGGTAATTGTAAGTGTAGGCGAGCGCCGCGAAATGAGTGGCGAAGCTAAAAGCCGGGCCAATATTCATTTGCCCGGTGTACAGGAAGAATTGATACAGGCCTTACATGCAACCGGTAAACCATTGGTGGTACTGGTAAATGCCGGCCGGCCTCTGGTATTTAACTGGACGGCCGATAATGTACCGGCCATTGCATATACCTGGTGGCTGGGTAGCGAGGCTGGTAATGCCATTGCCGATGTATTGTTTGGCGATTACAATCCTTCGGGAAAATTACCAATGACCTTTCCAAGAACAGAAGGACAAATTCCCATTTATTATAATTATCTGAACACAGGTCGCCCGGCTCCGGACGATGATAAACCTTCGAACTATCGTTCAGGTTATATCGATCTGCAAAAGAGTCCGAAGTTTGCATTTGGTTATGGCCTTAGCTATACTACATTTGATTATAGCGATCTGCAATTGAGCAAAACAACTATCGGCAGCAACGACTCTATTATAGTTACGTTCAAATTAACCAACAGCGGTAAGTATGCAGGTGAAGAAGTAGTACAGTTGTATCTGCGCGATGAAGTAGCTTCAGTGGTACGCCCCGTAAAAGAGTTAAAAGATTTTACCAAGTTGTTGTTGCTGCCCGGCGAAAGCAAAACCGTTCGTTTTGTGATCAATAAGGAGAAGCTATCGTTCTATAACGCACAATTAAAATGGGGTGCAGAACCAGGAAGATTTAATTTGATGATAGGTAGTGCTTCGAATGATATCAGGTTGAAGAATAAGTTTGAATTGAAGTAGCCAAGACCTGTAAGGTCCGCCATTTGATCTTGCGTAGACGGAAGGTATAAGCGGACCTGACAGGTCGGATTTATGGAAACGACCTGTCAGGTCCAATTTCAACCTAATAATTAGTCAAGCTCAAGTGATGGACCTTACAGGTCTAAGTGCGTCTTAGCACCAAAATGCATAGAGTCATTCTGCAAAGCCTTATTGAAACAATCATTGGCTTCTTTCGAATTAAGTCCCAGATAACCGAGTCCCATCATATAATAACAATGCGTTTGATTACGCACATTCAAATCGTCTTCGAAGATCAGCAGGTCGGGGAGTGATACAGCGAAGTAATCGATCTTTACCTCGTCGTGCAAATGGGCTTTACCGTAATCAACCAGTTTTGAAAAGATGAGGCTGGCTTTTTCTTTCTCACCTAATGCATTCCAGGCAAGTCCCTGGTAGAAGATCTTATCTGGTTGCTGATCGTTATAAAACATGGCGGCGGTTGGTTCGGCCAAACCTTGTGTTGCCTTTTGTAAGCAGGTGTTGGCTTTTTCTTTATTATCCAGTCCTTTATATGCAATAGCCAGCCAGTAAAAGATATCATTCTCCTGGGCGCCATGCAATTTTCCTTCGCCCAAATTATTGGGGTATACCTGTGCCTGTTCCAAACAGTTTATGGCCTTTTCATATTGTTTTGCTTTTATGTGTTTACCGGCTATGGCTATCAGGCTATAAATATATTGGCCCGATACTTTACCTTCACCACCTTCCCAGGGATGAAACTGTCGTTGCATGATCAGTTCATAAGCATGTTCGTGTTCACCAATGAAATTATACAACGCGGCCCTTTCCAAATAAAGATCATCACGCTGTTCAACAACGGTGCTATGTGCTTCTAAAAATGCCAGCCGCGCCTTGGGCTCTTTATTCAGGCGTTTGTACAATTGGTCGAGCTCCATCAATACCCGCGCATCAGTTTTATCAAGTTCAAATGCCTTTTCATAATAACTTAAAGCTTTAGTACCATCGTTCCGTTTGTTGAAATAAGCAATGCCCAGGTTACGGAAGGGGGTAGCGAAAGAAGCGTCGCGTTGTACTGCCATTTCCCAGCATTGAATGGCTTCGTCGTACTGCCGTTTGTCGTACCATAAGTTGCCCAGATAATAAGGCGCTTTTGCATCGGCCTCATTAAACGTAGCAGCCATTTGTAACACGGCAATATCTTCAAGCCGGTTGGGAAAGCAACCATGTGCATCGGCTGCTGCGCCCTTTATAAAGAATGACAGGGCTTGTTCTGTTTGGCCCAATTGCTTGTGTGCCCAGCCAAGATAATACCATACAAGAGGCGATGGTGATCCTTTGCTTGTGGAAACTGCCAGTTGAAGCAGTTCTATAGCGTCTTCAAAAACGCCGGCAGCCATATAGTCAAGGGCATATTCCAAATAATTATGATTGTCGCCCCGGGCGATCTTTATCAATTGATCGAGCGAACGTTTTGCGCCGTTATTGTCGCCGGTTGCTGCAAGCAATTTATTTTGTTCAAAAAGCACCGAAAGATTGAACAGGTCCTGCTCCAATGCCGCGGCGCATGTTTTTAAAGCCGTTTTATGTAAACCAAGCTTTCTTTGTATAAGCACTTTTAATGCAATGGCCTTGCTGTTACGGGCATTGCGGTCGAGCGAGTGTTGTATATGTTCGAGCGCCGGTTCATAGTTACCCAGCGTAACATCAATTTGCGCCAGGGAGAAAAAGCCACTGTCTTGCCATGCGCTGTTCCAGGTGGCTTTATAAAAAGCAGTATAGGCTTCTTTAATCTGGCCCTGCATTTTTAAACACAATCCCTGATTGTAATATGGTTCACCGTTGTAAGGATTGGGGTTGCGGCTTATAAGTGTTTCTGCCGCTTTTCTAAAGTAAGGTTCGCTTTTGGCAAACTGTCCCCGTCGAAACAGCCATAAACCAAGCGCATTGTTATTACGTATGTCTTTAGGGTCTCTGCGTAACGCCTCCTCATAATAAGGAACGGGGCTGTATGTTGCATGGCGGTATTGTTCCAGGTGTAACCCCGTTAAATACAACTGTTCATTGTTCTCTACATCTTTTGGTTCCAGTGCTGCTTTGGCTGGCTGGGGGATCTCGCTTTTTTTATCAATATTGTTTTTATACCGCAAAACTTCTTTACCGCCTTTATCGGAAAGCACCAGCAGAATATTGTCAGTGGTTATGTTTGCTGAAACTGCAATGTTTTTTGTATATATAGTTTCCGGACTAACCAATATAACTTCATTCAATAATTCCTGGTCTGTTGTTGTTATCCTTATCTTTAGTAGTTGCGCCGAAGTGGCAAACACTTTCACCTGCAATTCATCATTCAATTTTTCTACATTCATCAGCACATCCCTGGTGGCGTTCTTAACCACACCCAACTCACGGTAGGGCATAAAGTATTGGGTGAACGATTTTTCCTCGAAAGGCATCAACCAGCTAAAATCGGGTTGGTTGTCGGTGAACACACCGGTCATTAGTTCAATGTATGGGCCATCTTCATCGGTAAGGTTGCGGTCCCAGGCCTGGCCAAAATCGCTATGTCCCCAGGTCCATTGTTTTTTACCGGGCGATACATGGTGATTGGCTACATGTAATACACCCGCCTGTGTGTCGTGCTCGTAACCGCCTACAAAATCATATTCACTGTTAACGGCCATGTAGGAGGTAGGAACGGGAATATTCTTATAGCGCGAAATATCGGTGCCGGGTGAGTAATCTACTTTGTAATATGTGCCGGTTGCAATAGGGAAAGTTGATACATCTCTTTTGCCATGATCGAATACGGCATTAACATCTGGCGGAAACACCGATTGGTAATGATCGTTCACCTTTACGGCCGGGTTAGCCCACCATAAAAATGTTTGCGGCAGGGGCGTACGGTTATAGAGTTTTACTTTTATTTCCAGGTATGCTTTATCGGGGTGTAAAGTAAAACCGGCCATTCCCTTAGTGCGGAACATGCGCTCCACTTCGTTTACCCAAACTGTTTTGCTGCCGTCTTCATTTTCTTCAATGGTATAATCAACCGGCTCAAACGTACTGGGCCGGTGGTGTTGTGGCCAGTTAAATTCTATACCACCCGAGATCCAGGGTCCGCATAAGCCAACCAATGCGGGTTTAATTACCTGGTTGTAATAAATAAAATGGCGTTGTTTTATTTTGTCATAAGCCATTTGCACCCGGCCGCCCAGTTGCGGCAGTATCATAATTTTCAGGTATTTATTTTCCAGGAACAGGGCCTGGTATTCCGCATCTTTCTTTTCATCATAGATCTTTTCTATAACCGGGTTGGGGTACACTACGCCACTGCTTCCCTGGTATACCCGTTTTTCAAAGAACATAGGGTTTTTATCAGGTGTACCGGCTTCATAGGTAGGTATGGTCACTTTTTCTTCCCATACATTTATCATCGATAGGCTCATTTTCGTTAGAATTAATTTTTCAATACAGATTGTAGTTTTTCAAAAGTTATTGGCGTTGCGGGGTTGAATGCGGCGCCGCTCATGTACTGTTTCAGACTGAATAATAATTGTTTTGCTTCGGGGCGTTTGTCCAAATCTGTTAGCAGGTCAATGCCTGAGAGTATCAGTTTGCCTTTTCCAACTTTACACTCGGTTATTAAGCCAAGCGGACGGGCAGTAACCCAATCGTCTATTACGCGTACAATGGGTTGCAGCCCTTTTGCCAGCGAATCTAAACGTATGGCATTGGAATGGCTCATGGCATCCCACCATTGCCAGTTGCTATGGTATTGGGTAGGAAAGGCCGCAAGGGCCGGGTGCGCAGGATTACATAAGATGCCCAGCGTATGAGGAGGTTGATTATGTGTCCAGGCGGTATTCCAGAATATACTGCTGAAGCCAACGGCAATATCGCCGCCTTTATCAGCTTTCAGCGATCCTTTTTTCAGGGTGAGTAATACTTTACCGCCATTGTTGAGTATTTCCAGCGCTTTTGCATCCAGCGTTTGGGTTACCAGTATCTCCTGGCTGGTTTCGGGCAGTGATGCCGGGTAAACAAATATGTCCCAGGTATTTTGGTTCTCCCCAATAGAAATGCTTAGCGTAAGCCTTTCGGGCCGTTGTACTGTTTTCAACGACTGATTGATAGTGCCTAAAGAAATAGCATTGCCAACAGGTATATTGGTGGCTGGTAATTGTCCTTTAAACAACACCTTACCGCTTTCATTTTTGATATCCCAAACCGGCGTTACATTATTAAGTGCTGCTGCACCAAACTGCGCCACTTCAACAGGTACCGTTAACTCTTCATTATTCAGGTAGATCATTTTGGGCAGTTTTGCCAGGGGTACAATGGCGTTACAGAAACGGCTATACGCTTTACCGGTAACATATCCCTTATCTTCCCAAAAAGGGCTCAGTACACCCACCAGTGCAGTGCCCTGGCCGGGAAAATCGTGCAGGTCTAATAGTTGAAAACCGCCAAACCCGGGTGTGCGCAAAGCGGCTTCAATATCGGCTTTATAGCATAATACCTGTAATTTACCGGAAGCAAGTAGAAAGCTGTCGGCCAGCTTACCCATGCCGTGGCTATTGAGCCTGTCACGGAAGATCTCAAAGTTCTTTGCTTTTAATACGCCGGTGTATTTTGCAATTTCTTTAAAGTCGGGGTACACACACCATTGGCCAATTTCATGACTAACAGTTGGGTGTTGCCATTTTGAAATGATGCCCGACCAGTTATAATCAGCTTTTGGGGCCTGGCCGTTTATTATACTTTTAACACCTTCGCCCCAGCGTTGAATGCGCGGATCGGGGGTGCTGTTGTAATCCTGTTTGTCAATTACCGGCCAGCCGGCGCCGGTAGTATATAATCTGCGTGGGTCTTTGTTTTTCCAGTAGGCAACAAAATCGGTGAGGTATTTAACGTGATTGTCGCCGCTAGGTTCATTGCCATAGGCCATCATACAAAACGAGGGATGGTTGCCATAGGCTTTTACTACGCGTTCGCTTTCTTCATAAATGTATTTATCGAGCGGTTTACCATCGCCGATGGGCGAGCCCTGGTTGGCCCATGATGAACATTCAATATGCAGGTAGAAGCCGAGGCGGTCGGCTGCGTCAAAAGCGGCAGCAGGTGGCGTCCACGAGTGAAAACGCAAATGGTTCAGGCCATATGAGCGGGCAATTTTGAAAATACGTAACCACGAATCTATATCAGTGGGTGGATAACCTGTTTTAGGAAATATGGCGCATTCCAACGTGCCGCGTAAAAATAAGAGGCGGCCATTGATGGTGAACTGGGTGCCTTGTGTTTCAAAGGCGCGCATACCAAATTGCACCTGCTTTTCATCTTTATCAATACCTTGTTGCAACTGTACCTTCATAGTATACAGGTTGGGGTTGAATTCGTCCCACAACAATGGATCAGCGCCCATGGGGTAGTGCAGCTCAACAGTGGCATTGTCGCCATTCACTTCCATTTGCTGCGAGAGCGGCTTTAATTTTTCACCTGCCGATAATTGAAGCGAAGCCTTTGCCGGTTTTCCGGTACTATTTCCTATGGTGATCTTTGCCAGCACTTCTTTCGCTTTTATATCGGGGTACAATTGTACATCCTGAACATATAGTGGCGAGCGGGCGGTAAGCGCCAGTTTGCCCACCATGCCGTTCCAGTTGCTTTGTGTGTGGTCAGAAATGCTGTGCGAGTTCTGGCCCACATCAAAGGTTTTAACCCGGTTGTCTATACGAATGGTGATCTGATGGCTGCCGGGTGTTAATGCATGGGTAAGGTTGAAAACATGCGGTGTGCCCAGGCTGTTCTGCATACCTATCTCATTACCATCTATCCAAAGGGTAGTTTCCCAATGGCTGCGCTCAATAAACAGTTCCAGTTGTTTATTATTCCAGGCTGCAGGAATATTCACTGTTTTCTGGTACCAGGCGGCGCCTTTGTAATATTTTATGGGTTGAAGCCAGAAGGGAATTTTAATATTTCCCTTGCGGCGGTATTCGGCATACTCGGGTTTTACAAACCAGGAGGTATCCCAAATATTGCCCACCCAGGGTGTATTGATGTCAACATCATTGCCTTTCCCATTGGTGGTCATGGAGCCGGGCAGTTTAATGGCATCGGTTAGCTTCCGGTTAAACCATTGTTGTTCTACTCCTTTGTCGAGCGAATCAATTTGAAACCGCCATTGGCCGGAAAGATCGATTGTTTGAGCCTTTATGGTAACAGTGCAGGCTAGCAAGACAATCGAAAGAAGATAATGAAATGACTTAAGCATCGGGTTTCAGTTATTCAGTTATTCAGTTATTCAGTTATTGAGTTATTCAGTTGTTCAGCGTTCTTCAGCAAATCTGCTATTATTATGCCCGTAGGCCAATAGAAATATTTATGAAAAAGATGGATTATATTATTAGACCGGTTTTTTTCTGTCCCTGATGTTAAGCCATATGCTCAGTGCAAGACTTATCATAAAAACAATAAGGGTAACAGTTTCTACCAGGTTCTCGTTGAAGTTTATACCGGTGAGTTTTAATAACAAAAAATGAATGTAAGAATTTTGCTGATCATGGTACCCGAGTTGTTCCCTTACCTGCCAGTGCCAGTCGGTGCAAAGGCAATAACCCCAGCCATACCAAATGCCCAGCACAAACCAGGAAAAGGCGGTTAACAGTAAGGTTATCAGGTTCCATTTTCTTGTGATGCGGAACATCCAGCCGGTGATGTTAAAAAGCGTGAGCAGTGTATGAAATACGAAGAAGAAGATATTCAGCAGCTGATACCACATGATGGAAGATTATAACAGGCAATATAGTAAGGTAACGATTTTGTCAAAAACACCCGGAAATATCTACATTGCAGGTAATGGCTAAAAAATCACCACCCATTCCTGTAATCACTCTCCCCGAAATGTTTGATAAGGGTATCTTGATTGGTAAAGAATCTGTAGGCGACGCGCACAGTTTTGCCGACCCGGCTCACTCGCACCGTCACGATTTTCACCTCTTTATTTTACAGGAGGAAGGGAGGTCGCAAATTGAAATTGACTTTAAGAAATACCAGTTAAAAAATACTGCTATAGTATATATCCATCCCAGCCAGGTGCACCTGATGACAAGGGTGGGGAAGGGCAATTTATACCTTGTGGCTGTAAACAATGAAAATCTCGATCCCCGGTATCTGAAACTGTTGGAAGAAATAGCCCCGGCCGATCCATTGTTGTTAAAGCCTGCTGAGTTTTCAATACTTGCACAGGCGGCATCATTATGTATTGATGTTTTTGAAAGAAAAGACGACAGGTTATATTCCACAATACTTAAAGACAGTTGTAATACATTGATAGGGCTGATTGTTTCAAAATATATTGAGCACGCTGAACCGGTAGCAGGGCTTACGCGTTTCGAGATTGTTACCCGCGATTTCAGACATGCGTTGGAAGCTCTTTTTATTAAATACAAACGGCCTTCAGAGTATGCCAACCTGTTGAATATATCGGCCGCTTATTTAAATGAATGCGTAAAAACGGTAACCGGGTTGCCGGTTTCTCACCATATTCAACAACGGGTTATATTAGAAGCAAAGCGAATGTTATATCATTCCAATAAATCGGTTAAGGAAATAGCCGCTGAATTAGGCTTTGAAGATTATCCCTATTTTTCGCGCCAGTTTACAAAAGTGGCAGGTATGACGGCCCTTACTTTCCGAAACAAAAACCTCGATTAGTCCAATAGCTACTTTGGTATGTGATTGCCCGGGGAAGCGCTGTGGTTTTATTTTGCAGTAGATACTAAAACGCAAAATATGCCAAAAGCGCCAAAATGGTTCAATGATACAGTTGAGACCTTATTAGGCTCAAAAATGCCGCGGGTAAAGGTTACAGAAACGGAATATTTAAATCCTTTTATAAAAAGAATACGTTTGCAGGGTGAGCTGAACGACTGGCATTGCCATGCTGGTTATGCCACAGGCGTAAGAATAAGCGATACGGAATACAGGAATTATACCCCTTCGTTTGATGATGTGGAAAATGGGATCGTTGAATTAATTGTTCATTTGCATGGCGATGGCCCCGGCAGCCGGTATATGAACAATTTATCAATCGGCGATGAGCTTAAACTTATAATGCCGCGCGGAAAGAAAGTATATAGTGAAGATGTAAAGCAGTATTTCTTCTTTGGCGATGAAACAACACTGGCAATGGCCTGTGCATTAAATGAAAGGGCAAAGAAAAATAAAGCGTTGTTGCATTTTTACTTTGAATTAGATGCAGAAAATAAGAACATTCCAGCTATTTTGGGGTTAGATAATTATAGCGTTTTCAGTAAGAATAAAACGTTAGCCAATGTTGAGCTTGTGAACCAATTGCCAATGTTTCAAATGCCTGGTTATAAAGAGGCCACGTTTATTGTAAGCGGTAATGCAACATCGGTGCAAACAGTAAGGCGGGCAATAAAGCAATACGGGGTAAGTGGTAGTATAATTGCCCAGGCATATTGGGCCGCAGGTAAAACAGGTTTATAATAAAGTTATTTTTATGTCACATCATCATCATCACCACTCAAATACAAAAGGGCTGTCGGTAGCTTTCTGGCTTAACCTGGTGTTTTCAATCATTGAAGTTGCCGGTGGTATTTTCACCAATTCAACAGCCATTATTGCCGATGCATTTCACGATTTTATGGATGCCATGACCATTGGCGCGGCTGTGTGGCTGGAGAGAGTGTCTGCAAAAAAGCGCACTCCAAAATTCACCTATGGCTACAAACGTTTTTCATTACTGGCGGCACTGGGTATGTCGGTTTTTATTTTGGTAGGCGCTGTTTTGATGTGTATAGCGGCTGTGAGATCTTTCTATCACCCTGAACCCGTAAACAGCAGCGGCATGTTATGGATAGCCGTGTTGGGTATTGCTATTAATGGATTAGCCTTTTGGCGCATGCAAAAGGATGAGCACGATCATCATCACGATCATGGTCATGTTCACAGCCATAATAGCAGGGCGGTAATGCTGCATTTATTGGAAGATGTGTTGGGCTGGGTGGCTGTTTTAATTGGTGCTGCCATTATTTATTATACCGGCTGGTATTGGATAGATGGTGTATTGGCGATAGCCATTGCGGTATTTATAGGGTACAACGCCATAAGAAATCTTATGAGTACAGCAAGTGTATTATTGCAATCGATACCAGAGAATGTAGATGTTGAAAAGCTTTCGAATGAATTGAGTCATATTGAAGGTGTAAAAAACATTCACGATCTGCATGTATGGAGCCTCGATGGAAATTTTAACGTTGCTACTTTACACGCAGTGGTGCAGGCTTCAGA
This sequence comes from Niastella sp. OAS944, assembly GCA_024809215.1. Lineage (GTDB taxonomy): Bacteria > Bacteroidota > Bacteroidia > Chitinophagales > Chitinophagaceae > Niastella. The sequence continues at coordinate 214,871 of JANUBW010000009.1, forward strand.
AGAAAGACAAAAGGATAACATCTTTTCTGCAATGATAAACGTGCTGAAAAAACATCATATTCAGCACCCTACAATTCAACTGGAAACTACGATGGATAAATGTGGGTTGGTGGGGTGTTGAGTGTTTTAATCAATAATATTCAATTGGTTTATCACTTTATTGTAATACTGTTTCCCAATAGGAACGGCTTCTCCGGCCACTACGAAATGGTCGCGGGCAATATCATCAATGAAAAAAATTGAAACTGCATAAGACCGATGTGTTTGAATAAACATTTTCGGCGGAAGTTTTTTTAACGCTGTAGATAAGCTCGATCGCACCATGAAAAAAGTTTTGTCAGAAAGAACGATCCTGGTATAGTTCCCTTCTGTAGCCAGGCACATTACATCTTCAGGATCAACATTTTTCAATTTTTTATTTTGCCAAACGAAGAATGGATAAAACATAACGAATGCGCTTTGAGGTTATAGGATGACAATTTAAAAATAAGTTCGCAATTAATCCATTGTTTGTGTTTGGGTGACGCATTTACTTCTGGTATTTTCTTTAACCACAATGATACCCATATGCCAGTGTACTTCCTTCGGCTGGGTTCCTTGTTGCTACCCCGGAATCCGAGGACCCAAAGAGGAGTTTCGAGGACAACCCGAGGATGTTACAAGGTTGCATACAATGAGAAACAGGATAGCATCGAGGTGTTTTCGAGGTTGCAATTGACTAAATATGCGGTTCATCACACCGTTTCTATAGGTTCGTCACACCCATTTCCCAAGTTCGTCACATCTGAAAATGCATTTCCGGGGAGAAAATGCAGTTCGTCACACCGGTTTTCGAAGCTCGTCACGCCCAGTGGCAAACCCCGTCACATTTCTGAAAAAACAGGCTGAATTCTGTTCTACATTTGATCCATCAATCAAGGCCAAAGGAGTTTCGCTCAGGGCTAACAGGAAGAGCGAACCTGTGAACCCTCTCCGCGGCAGCGATTGAGGACAGAAACAAATTTTTACACTTTTAATTTTTAGTCTTATGGCACATTCAGACAATAGCGTAGTAACACGCAAACTCAAAGGAACCCTCGGTAAAGAACTCGTTTTTCGCGAGTGGGAGGGTAAAACAGTAGTAGCAAAAGCGCCCGGTAAGCGCAAAGGCAAACCAACGGAAAAACAAGCCGAAACACAGGAAAAATTCCTGCTGGCTTCAAGGTTTGCACGGGCAGTTATTAATAATCCAGATCAGGGCCTGGCAGAAGCTTATGGCACTGGATTGAGACCAAGGCAGAACGTGTTTAGTAGAGCACTGGAAGACTGTATGTCTCCGCCCGTTGTTAAAAGTATCACTACACGAAGATATAAAGGCGCAGCCGGCGATAAGATCGTTGTTCGTGCAATAGATGATTTTCGCGTAGTAAGTGTACTGGTAGAAATATATGCTGCCAATGGTACATTACTGGAATCAGGTAATGCTGAAATGGACGAAAATACGCTCGATTTTATTTACACAGCCACGCAGGTAAACAATCCACTGGCCGGTAGTAAAATAGTAGCTATTGCAACCGATGTTCCCCGTAATGAAGGAATGTTGGAAGTAACATTGTAATGCAATTACCAGGGATCACGCCACGTGGCGTGATCCCCTTTTTCAAATGAATTTTTATGAGCAGGTTATCTAAAGCCATTAATTATCATTCACTCCGCAAACTCTTTACCGGGTTAGCCACCGCCGCTTTTATTGCCTGTAAACTCACCGTCAATAAAGTGATGGCAATTGCTGCACCGGCTGCAATCAGGAACACATTGAGCCCAATGGTTACGCGCCATGCATATTGCTGCAGCCAGTTCTGTAAGAAATACAAGGCCAGGGGCGAAGCAATGAGGCAACTGATGAGTACAAGTATAATAAAATCCCTGGTCAGTATCACCCACAGTTGCAATAAGGATGCGCCCAGTATTTTTCGAATACCTATTTCGCGTGTGCGTTGATCTGCCATATAAGCCGCAAGGCCAAATAAGCCCAGGCAGGAGGTGAAAATAGCGAGACCGGCAAACAAACCGGCCAGTTTTCCGATAAGAATTTCCAGGTTGAACTTTTGAGCGTAACTGGCATCGGCAAACTCAAAATTATAAGGATAAGCCGGGTTGTATTTATTAAATGCGGCAGTAAGTTTCGCCAATGCATCGGTTGGATTAATAGTAGGCGATAAACGATATATGATAGCACTGTGCTGACCCGGTCTTCTTAAAAAAATGGTAGGCTCAGCAGGCGCAAAAGGCGATACCATTAACGCATCTTTATATACCCCTGCTATTCGCAAATTCTTACCCTGAAAGTTGATCACCTGGTTCAATGGTTCTTTAAGTCGCATTTGTTTAACGGCCGCTTCATTAAAAACAACACTGGTGGTATCGGCGCTTCCATTAAAATCTCTACCCATCAGTAACGACATGCCCATTGTTTTGAAATAATCTTCGCCCGTCACTACCACACCCATACGCACCGTTTCATTAGGTTGTTTACCTGGCCATTGCTCAACATCGGAATGCCAGTACACATTTGTAGCCGGGCTGGTTGAATGGGTCATGTTTTCAATAACACCTTGTTGTAATAGTTCGTTTTTTAGTGCGGTATAATTACGACTAAGGTCATCTGAGGAGTAGTTAAACATCAGCCGGCTCAGCTCGAAACCCGATGGGCGGCTTTTCGCATATTGTATTTGCCGGTATATAATGACGGTGCTAATGATCAATGCTACTGAACAACTGAATTGCAGTACTACCAGTATTTTTCGGGGCAGGGTAACCGCATGGCCCCATTGCATGGAACCCTTCAATACTTTTACCGGTTGAAAAGACGAGAGGTAAAATGCCGGCCGGCTGCCTGCTATAAGCGCAGTGATCAACATGCAGATCATAGTTGCCAGCCAGAATTTACCGCTTGTAAAAGGTATTTGTATTGTTCTTCCTGTAAGGGTATTGAACGCGGGCAAAGCCAATTGTACCAGCGCCAACGATAATATAAAAGAAATAAAAGTGAGTAAGAACGATTCTGTTAAAAATTGCAGCACAAGGTTTTTACGTTGTGAACCCATTACCTTACGTACGCCTACTTCGCGTTGTCTTTTGCGTGACCGTGCAGTAGTTAAATTTATGAAGTTGATACAGGCTATTAGTAAAACCAGCAAACCGATGGCGCTGAACATTCGTACGTACTCAATAAAACCGGTAACCGGTTGTCCGTTCCTGAATTCACTATACAAATGCCAGTCCTTCAACGCATGAAGTATCACATCTGTATTCATGAAATTTATATTCTTCCTGTCGATCTTCTCAATGTCTTTTATTTTGTTTGCTAAACTGGCATAAGAAGCGCCTTGTTTCAAACGAATAAATACCTGGTAAGAGTTTTGTTCAAAACCTGCAGCCCTATTGAATTTCACCATGGCGTCGTTTTGCTCATAATAACTGAAGGGCACCAGGTAGTTGAATGAAAGCGATGAATTGGCAGGCAGGTCTTTTAAAATACCAGTTACTTTTAGTTCATGCTGGTTATCGAACCGAACGGTTTGGCCTATAGGATGTGCATCGCCGAATAATGTTTTGGCTGTGGATTGTGTAAGTACAATAGAGTAGGGGTCTGATAAAACGGTGTTTGCATTACCTTCCAATAAGGGATACTGAAACATTTTCAGGAAATCACTATTGATCTGTGCGCCTGCCAGGTAAAACTTTTTATCTGCAACCCGTAATCCGTGTGGTACCATCCAGTCGCTTTCGGCCACATATTCAATTTCGGGGAACTGGCTGCGTAAAACATCGGCCAGTTTTAATGAAGCGGAATTGAAAGTAAGGATCTGTCCGTTGTTATTAAAGTTCTTTTTAACCTGATACAATTGCTCATAGTTTGGCAGAAAACGGTCGTAGCTATATTCATTGTATGACCATAAACCTATCAACAGGGCAACCGCCATGCCTATCGCCAAACCCATTATATTTAAGATGCTATACGCTTTATTTTTGATCAGGTTACGCCATGCGGTTTTAAAGTAGTTGGTGAACATAAACAATGTTGCAGGTTAATAATACAGGCTGCTGCCTAAGCATGCCAATAAAGTGCCATTGATAAATTCAAGTGAGAACCAACCGGTTGTTAAATAAAGTTTTCAGGTAATTGTTCGGTTTTGATACGTTTAATGTCCGCTGGAGAACATATTTTTGATGACCGATGAATAAATTTAAAGCAGCAATACAGATCATAGGCATCAACCCTTTTGTGTCGGTTCCTGAAAAGATCTTACAGAAGATCTTCAAACAGGCAGAAAAAGAAAAAGGCCCCATACCTATTTGTGGAACCGTAAATGACAAACCTTATAAGCAAACGCTGGTAAAATATAAAGGCGAATGGCGGCTTTATATAAACACCATCATGCTTAAAGATTCACCAAAGCATATTGGGAAAATTATACATGTAACTGTTGAGCATGATCCTGAGCCCAGAACTATACAGGCGCCGGAGAAATTCCTGAAAGCGCTAAAAGCGAATAAAAAGGCCAAAGCCGTTTTCGACAGCTTAATACCTTCGCTGCAATTGGAGATCGTTCGCTATTTAGCTAATCTTAAAACACCTGAGGCGCTTGATAAGAACATTACCAGGGCGATCAATTTTTTATTAGGTAAAGAACGATTTATAGGAAGAGATAAACCGGTAAATTCTCGTTAACCCGTTAGCTAATTTATTTCTTCACCCAGTTAAACGAAACGCTGTAACTGTTGATCTCAGTTTTACTAAAAAGCCCAACGCCCATCCAAAGTGAGGTCCATGGTTTAATACCAACCATATTACCCATATTGGCAAAGAAGCTACGGTCTTCCAGTTCAGTTCCACAAGTGCCATTACATTTATAGTAACCATAGCCCGCATATTCAATTCCGCCGGGTATTTTGTAATATCCGCGTTCAAATTCTATATAAGGATATTTTGCCGGCAGGTTCTTCAAACAGAAGTATGGGTCTTGGGGCCGTACGGCAAGAATGGCTACGAACTTTGTAAAGGATTCTGTTAAAATAACGCGTGGTAACCAGTTCGCATCTTCGTAGTTTATGGGGCCCTTTAATAATACCGGTTCATTGTGCTGCAACTGAAACTGCCAGCGTTTCTCCCATTGCAGATCAGTATTGCTTACTTTAACTTTTGTATATAATTGTATGGTGAGCTGGCCGTTACCTTCACTGAATTCCTTTAACGGTGCGCGTAAGGTATCACCACTGAGCTGTAGTTTTATTGTTTTTGAAACGCCATTGATCTCCCATTCTACTATGGCCGAGTCAATTTTATTAACGGGCATGTAACCTGTATCTAACCGTATTTCCAGGTTGCCGGGAACTGCCGGAGCCGTACCTTCTTCTTTGCTTTTTTTACATGCACCCAACAGCAACCCGCTTAGGATAATACCGGAAAATACAATAGACGTTAACTTTTTCATTGTTCAAAACTACAATGGGTGGCGTTTGATGTAGGCGAAACAGGAATGAAATGACATAAATTCAGCATAGAATGTTATTTTAGTACCTTATACATCATGGTTAAGAAAGGAATTGGGGTTATTCTTTTGTGTTTTGCGGGTTTCAGCGTATGGCCACAGGCCCGGGAGCTTGACTGCCGTAACCTTATTAATAACGGCCGCAGTTTTCTGGGGCAGTTTAAAGCCATCGACGCTATGCAGCAATATCACGAGGCTGTATTGCTGGCAAGGTCCATCGGAAATAATTATCTCATTGCCATGGCGCTTAGCGGAGCTGGGCAGGCCACCTGGTATGCCGGTAACTTTCAACGGGCAGCCGATACCATGAAGCTGGCGCTAACCTATTTAAGTGGTAACGATACTGGCGATAAGATCGGCCTCTGGCGAATTCTAAGCAACATTTACGACGATATAGGCGACTATGTACATGCATTTAAAGCCGTTCAGGAAGCGCTTGCCCTCAACAAAGGATTTGACCGGCAAAATGAGTTGCTCTCGATGGTGCAGGTGGGAAAGTTGTATAAGAATATTGGCGATTATGAAACCGCCATGGATTATTATCAAAAAGTACTGGCATTGGGGCCAACCAAAGGCTCCTATCCTTTTCGTGAATTGCATTGTTGTTTGGGCGATCTGTATGTGGCGCGTGGTGAGCCTGATTCTGCAAAGATCTATTACCGGCAGGCATTTCTCGGATTTCCAACCAGCCCCGTCATACGTTTGCGGTTAGGTGAATGCCACCTGATGCAACACCATATTGACAGCGCTTCTTTTTACCTTGATTCATTGTATAAAGAAATGATCGTAAAGAACGATGTGAACATAGGCATTGGGGTTACCATCGGCATGAGTAAAGTTGCTGAGGCCAGGGGCGATGTGCAAACCGCCCTGCCGCTGGCGCAAAGGGCCTTCGACAGGGCTATGCAGTTGGGCGTACATAGGTATAGAACAGATGCAGCAGCCTTACTGGGCAGTTTATACGAACGCCAGGGAAATGCTGCCGCAGCGCTACGCTATCAGAAATTATTTCATGGCCTAAAAGATTCAGCTATTTCGGATGTATATAAAGGACAGTTGTTTGCATTTAAACAAAAGACCATGCAGGCCGAACAGGCGGCTTTACTGGCAGCCGTAGAGGCCGATAAAAAACTTGCCCAGCGTACCATATTGATCGTGGCGCTTATTTCGGTGTTAGCCATCGCCCTCATCATCTTCAGGCACAAGAATGAAAAGCTGCGGCTGAAACAGCGAACAGCCGAACTGGAAATGCAAACGCTGCTTGCTCAAATGAACCCGCATTTTATTTTTAATTGTCTTTCGGCCATTAATCACAGCATATTGAATAAGGACTCCGATAAAGCCAGTGAATACCTTACCCGGTTTTCACGGCTGATGCGCATGGTGCTGATGAATGCCAGTAAGAAAACCATAAGCCTGGAAGATGAGTTGGATATGGTGCGCCTGTACTTAACCATGGAACAACTTCGGTTTAAAGATGCGTTTGATTATACCATCACCCTGCATGGCGATGTACAGCCCTCCATGGTACAGGTGCCCGGTTTTATTTTGCAACCTTTTTGTGAAAATGCCATTTGGCATGGGTTGTTGCATAAAGATGGCAAGGGGCAGTTATTAATTGATATACATTTTGAGAATAAACAATTGATCGTTTCGATAAAAGACGATGGTATAGGCCTGGCCGAAGCCGCCCGGCTGAAAACAAAAGGCAGCGATTCGATGGGACTGAAACTAACGGCAACACGCCTTTGGCTGTTTAATCAGGGAAAGAAGGGCGAATTTCCTTATACTTTACAAAATAGAAAAGACAGCGAGGGCACCGAAGCTGTTATTAGAATAAATACCCGGTAAAGCTATGATCAGATCAGTTATTATTGACGATGAACCGCACGCTGCGCAGGTATTACAAATTCTGCTTGAAAAACATTGTGCCGAAGTAAAGGTGGAAGCGGTTTGCCATGCGGCAAAAGAAGCTGAGAAACTGGTGCGCGCCATTAACCCGCAGCTGGTGTTCCTCGATGTAGAAATGCCACATATGAATGGTTTTGAACTGCTCGAAAAACTGGCGCCGGTAAACTTTCAGATTATTTTCACCACCAGTTACGATCAGTACGCGATAAAGGCTATTAAATTCAGCGCCATTGATTATTTATTAAAACCGGTTGATCCGCAGGAGTTGAAAGCTGCGGTTAAAAAATCGGCCGGTCTGATTTCCACTTCAACCTTGCCCAGCCAGTTGGATATTCTGCTTCATAAATTGCGCCAGCCAGCCACACTCAGCAATCGCATTGCTTTACCCACCATGGAAGGTTTGCAAATGGTACCGGTTGATAATATTTTGTACTGTACGGCCAACAGCAACTATACTTTACTGGTATTAAAAGATAAGCAAAAGTTGACCGTGTCCCGAACATTGAAGGAAATTGAAGAAATGCTGGAAGAGCATCCTTTTTTACGGGTGCACCATAGTTGTTTGGTAAACCTGCACGAAATACAAAAATACATTCGGGGCGAGGGCGGAACCGTGTTAATGAGCGATGGGGCAGAACTGGCGGTATCGCGCTCAAGAAAAGATATTCTTTTAAAAAAACTGCAAAGCCGTTAAATTCCGCAAGCTGCTCATTCATTTCTGCTAACCGCTCATTGTTAACCGTACGCTTTAATACAGCAAGTATTTTTATGCTGTATGCTGCGATCATTTATTCTATTTATTTTCATATGTATTGTAGGTATAGTTCAGGTCTATGGCCAGTCTGTTTCAGGACAAGTACAAACGGCCGATCATAAACCCCTGCCTTTTGTTTCGGTGGCCTTATTGCGCGATACCGGTTTTGTAACCGGCGGTATTGCCAATGAAGCTGGTGTATTCAAACTACACACCACGCTAACGGCAGGCGTTCAGTATAAATTGAAATTATCGCTGATAGGTTATCAAACGTTGGAACAACCATTTACCTGGCCCGATACGGCACTGTTGAAAAACCTGGTACTGGTACGGGGGGGAAAATTATTGGGTGAAGTGGTGGTTGCTTCGCGCAAGCCACTGGTAACAAGAAAAGCCGATCGCTATATAGTGCAGGTAGAAGATAGTTACCTGGCCAATGGTCATTCAGGATTGGAAGTACTGCAACGATCACCAGGTTTGTGGGTGAGTCCCGATGGTTCTATCCGCATCATCGGCGGACAGTCGGTAACCGTTATGATCAATGATGTAGTACAACGGATGTCGGGGGCCGACCTGGCTGAGTTCCTGCGTTCATTGCGGTCGGAAGATATTGCTAAAATTGAAGTGATACCCAACCCGCCTTCTGAGTATGAAGCTTCTTCAACGGGTGGTATCATTCATATTATACTAAAGAAAGCACGTAAGGATGGTTTAACGGGAACGCTTTCTGCTCAATACAGACAGCAGGGTAGTAACCCGGGCACAGGGGCGGGTGGTTCATTCGATTATAAGTCGAAACAGTTGTACCTGGCAGGCGGTTACAATTTTACAAACGACAGAACCGCCTATACCGGTTGGAACAATGTGCGCTACCCCAATAAAAGTAATCTGTACAATTCAACTTTTCGCTATAATAATATTACCCGGCACCAGTTCAGGGCCGCGCTGGTCTATGATCTTTCGGCCCGTCATTCCCTCAACATTCAGATGATGGGGATGGACAGCCGGTTGGCGAATCGCTTTGAGTCGGGGCTCGAATATAATCTGCCAATGGAGCAGGTAACGGGCAATGCCTTATCGGGCTGGCGGCGAAAACCCTGGCAGGGAAGCTATACGTTTAACTATGGTTGGAAGATGGACACCATTGGTTCGGTACTGCGGCTGATAGCCGATTATACTACCAGCAGCAAATGGGAAATTAATGAACTTATATCTGTTTACAGCGATACGTTGCGTAACAGGCATTACCGCACCATTACGCCAAGTACTACACACCTCAGCAGTGTACAGGCCGATTATACAAAAGCCTTACGAAATGCGGCAGCAATAAAAACAGGAATAAAATATGTACATACCGGTCGTAATAATACGGTTTTGACGGAACAGTATGAGGGCCTGGAATGGCAAAAGGATATTGGCGCCAGCAATGAGTTTAAGTACAGTGAAGACCTCTTAATGTTTTACGGCTCTTTTGAAAAAACCATTAAAAAGACAAGTATAAAGGCCGGGTTACGTGGTGAAAATACCTGGGCAAATGGTTATTCCATCACTTTGCAGCAAGGCATCGATCGAAAATATTTCGGGTGGTTCCCCTCATTGTTCATTACCCAAAATTTAAATGAAAAGAAAGGAAATATACTGGTGTTGAACTATGCCCGGCGTGTACGCCGCCCGGGTTACAACGACCTGAACCCTTACCGGTTGCAGGTACATGATTTTACTGTTATGACAGGCAACCCTGATCTTGTTCCGCAATACACGCATAGTATACGGGCCGGGTATACGCACCACAACAATTATACGGCTACTGTTTATTTACAAAGCACCAGTAACTACCTGGCGCAAACCGCTTCAACTATCGACAGCAACATTGTTGAGTATAGAACAAAGAATTATCCCAATAATATAGAGTATGGTGTTTCACTTGAAGCGGCCGTGGACATTACAAAGTGGTGGAACAGCAGAACCAGTTTAATAGCTTATTATATTTCGAGTAAAATGGATGTGGGGCGTTTTGCACAGCAAAGCTTAAATGTTCAGTCGGTACAGATCATTACGTGGAAGAAAGTGATGGATATAGATATGGTGATGCAATACAATTCTCCTTACGTTACGGCTAATAGCCGTTATGCGCAGATCTTTATGATGGATGCGGGTTTTGTGCGCAAGTTCTGGAAAGACCGTTGTCGCATTCGGTTGTATGCAAATGATATTTTCAACACAGTACGGGAAAAGGAGTTGACCATTTATGGGGATACACGAATTGACTTCTATCAGAAACGGCCAACAAGAACTTTTGGTTTGGCAGTGAATTATAATTTCCGTGCGGGTAAAGCCTTTACAAAGAAAAAGATAGATCAGCATACCAGTGATGAAAAAAGCAGGTTATAGCCGGCCTGGGAGTGCCGGTTACTTCTCATAACAAAAAAGGATCGCTGGTCACGATCCTTTTTGTGTTTTATAAGTTGAGCTTTAGCTTCGTAAACATACTTTTGAGTAAATTACATTACCATAACTGATTTTGACCATGTTAAGAATTTCACTTTTTATACCTGCGTTGCTGTTTGGTTTTACAATAGCAGGCAAAGCGCAGCAACCATTACAACTCAATCAACCATACAACAACCTGGCTGTAACAAAGACCGATACCTTACGTTACGGGCTTCGATTACAAAAGGGAGGTATTTTTCAATTTTCTATTGAACAGCAGGGAATAGCTCTTGCCTATGAATTAGCCGATGCTACGCACCAGGTTAAAATGAAAAGCCGCCAACCGGTGGATATTAACGGTTTTCTAAAATCGGAGTATGCGCCAACAGTTAAAACTGATTATACACTTAAGGTGTACCGTTTTAACCATCCGCAGAATACCGATTCGGGTAAACTTTCCATATTTATAAAAAGCCTCAACAAAGTTGAATTAGCTGAAAGGCAAAAGATCAGGAAAGAATTGGAGCCGGAAAATGCCAAAACAGTGCTTACAGCAGATATAGATCATTTTTGGCAGGCGGTTGATGCATTAAGTAGTTGTAAATCGCATGCCGACAGTCTTTCGGCCATTCAAAAACTTTACTTTGACAGGGCAACCGATGGGTTGATAGACTTTATTGCGGCTCGTGATCTTACGGCCGAAGCACAACTTAAATTAATAGCCCGGTATCCGAAATTTTATGCTTCTAGCAGGAAGAATACTTTAGGGGTAAAAAATTCTGAGAAAGTTATTGAGGAATTGTTTACCAAATTTCAGTCGTTGTATGCCAACTTCAAACCCTTTAAGGTTTGTTTTGCTATTGGTATTCTTAATACCGGCGGTACAGTCTCCGACAAATTTGTGTTGATAGGTACAGAGATCTCGGCTTCGTCAAAAGATGTGGACGTTTCTGAGTTTATTACTTATAAAGAAACAAACAGGGCCAATATGCTTTCGGGTGATGGCGATCTGGTGCAAAAGATCCGCAATATGGTGGCGCATGAGTGTGTACATACGCAACAGAAGAATATATCAGATACGGCTGCAGCGTGTCCGTTGTTATGGCAGGTGCTGAAGGAAGGTATTTGTGATTTTATAGGCGAAATGGTTGCGGGTAAACAGATCAATAGCGTTGCACATGAATATGGCGACAAACATGAAAAAGAACTGTGGAGTGAGTTGAGATCAAACCTTTGCAGTTCGGATATGAGTAAATGGTTGTACAATGGCCAAAGTGCAAAAGACAAACCCGGCGATTTAGGTTATTATATGGGTTACCGTATTGCCAAAGCCTATTATGAACAGGCTACTAATAAACGACAGGCTATTGTAGATATGATTGAGTTGACGCTGCCTATGCAGTTCTTGCAACAAAGCAAATATTCTCCTGGGGAGTGAATGCAGCTGTAGATGAACACGGCTGTAAGCTATAAGCTGCAAGCTGCAAGCGAATACAAATACAGCCGAAAGCAAATACAGCTGTAAGCTAATACCGAATACAGCATCACGCCGTCACGGCAACCTGAAACTCGAAACCATGAACTATAGCGAGGTTCCCATTATTAACGAGTTCTGAATTAAAGAACTAAAAACTAAAAACTGAGAACTCGTAACCTGAAACTCGAAACTCGAAACCTGAAACGTTTCTTACCTTTGCCGCAGTATCATATAATAATCAACCAGAACGTATGTCAAAATTATTTACCCCGCTCCAAATAAAGTCAGTAACATTCAGGAACCGGATCACGGTATCACCTATGTGTCAGTATACTTCGGAAGATGGGTTTGCCACCGATTGGCATTTGGTGCATTTAGGCAGCAGGGCAGTGGGTGGAGCAGGGTTTATTATTTCAGAGGCGGCGGCAGTATCACCCGAAGGCCGCATCTCCCCATTTGATCTTGGCATTTGGAAAGATGCGCATTTAGAAAAATTACAACAGATCACTTCATTTATATCGGCCCAGGGAACAGTACCAGGCATTCAATTGGCGCATGCAGGTCGTAAGGCAAGTACCAATGTTCCCTGGCAGGGTCGGGGTAAAGTAGACGTTGAACATGGCGGCTGGACGGTTGTGGCTCCTTCTGCCATTGCGTTCTCTGATAATTATCCCATGCCTGTTGCGTTGGACGAGCAGGGTATTCAAAAAGTGATTGACGATTTCAGAGCTGCAGCAAAACGTTCATTAGAGGCCGGGTTTAAAGTAATAGAGATCCACAGTGCACATGGTTATCTGCTTCATCAGTTTCTTTCACCGCTCAGTAATCACCGTACCGACAAATACGGCGGTACTTTTGAGAACCGTATTCGTTTACTGCTTGAAGTGATTGCTGCCGTTCAAACAGAATGGCCGGCCAACCTGCCGTTGATAGTACGTATATCCGCTACCGATTGGGTACAGGGTGGTTGGCATTTGGAAGAATCGATAAAGCTGGCCCGCATCTTACAGGAAAAGGATGTTGATCTGATGGATGTTTCTTCAGGCGGCTTATCAAACCTGCAACAAATTTCTACCGGCCCAGGTTATCAATTACCTTTTGCTTCGCGTATTAAAAAAGAAACAGGCATGCTTACCGGCGCTGTAGGTATGATCACAACTTCTATTCAGGCCGAAACCATTCTTGTAAATGGCGATGCCGATCTTATAATAATGGCACGCGAAATGCTTCGCCAGCCTTATTTCCCTTTGCAGGCTGCAGGTGAGTTAAACGATGATATTAAATGGCCGGTGCAATATGAAAGAGCCAAATGAGTGATAGAGAAATAAAATGTGTGCAAAACAATTTTAGCATTTATTTAATATTTAATAATTGCATAATCTCATATTGATACTAAGTTAATCCGATTTAGCCAGCTTTGCGATCGTTTCTAACCTGGTATGATGAAGAGAATATTATTATTGATCACGTTGGCTATTGGTATTGGTTATTTGGCTAATGCCCGGCAGGCTATGCCCAATGCACACTATAAGTTGATAAAGGGCAATAGTATGGTGCAAATGACGAATTATTATTTGCTTACCCTGTTGCAAAATGATATTGAGGTTAGAAAACTTCTCCGTTACGGAATGCCTAATGATAAACCCTGCATTTCTACTACCACCGCAGGTCAAAGTATGATGATCACCACGACACTTGCCGCAAGATGCCAGAAAGAGTTAAATGAAGTGCTCTTTAAAGCAGGAAAACGCCTGTTTGAAACGGAAGCGGAGTTTATTCCGGTGATCGATGTATTACACATCGATCCTACCGAACCATTGGATACTTAGTCCTGGATATTTTTTACTGCACTTAAATTGATTGTTTATGAAAATGATCAGCATGGCCATCGTATGCCTGCGCATGATGTTTACATCGGGCGATCCATCGAACATTAGGAAGTAAGAGGTAGGACGTAAGAAGTACGAGAACGAAATTAGTTATCAAGATCAAGCATGAAACTCATACTTCTTACTTCATACTTCAGTTGTTAGTACACAAGTTTTTCAATTTATAAAACTAAACAATGAGAATTCGGATCAGACACAAACACCTTCATTGGTGGACGTTTATTTTCTGTATGGCCATTACATTCCCGGTATTGGCGCAAACAGGTAAAATTACCGGTATGGTAACTGATGAGAAAGGGCAGCCGCTGCAGGCTGTAACTGTGCAGGACCCCAAAACGAAAAAAATGGTAATGACCGATGAGAACGGTAAGTTTACTATAGAGGCCAGTGAAAACGGCAGGCTGGTATTTTCGTCTACAGGTTTTGGAAAACAGGAAGTGGCTGTTTCGGGCCAAACGGTTATTACTGTAAAACTGGCAGAAGAAATAAAAACACTGGATGAAGTTTCTATCGGTTATCAACGCCTCAGAAAGAGCGATGTAACCGGTTCTATTACCAGTGTAAGGGCCGGTGAACTGAACCTGAGCACACCTACACTTGGTCAGGCAATGGTTGGTAAAGTGGCTGGTGTACAGGTATCACAGGTAAGTGGTGCTCCCTATTCAGGCACCAAGATCCGGGTGCGTGGTATTGGATCTATCAACGCCAGCTCTGAGCCTTTATATGTAATAGACGGTTACCCGGTAAGCGGAAACATTAGCAATAAGGCGGGTAGCGGTGGTAACTCAACTACCGGTTATAATCCCAATACTTCAGGTAACGATATCTTTATTAATCCCGATGATATTGAATCAATAGAGATCCTTAAAGATGCGGCATCTGCGGCTATTTATGGTTCACGTGCATCTGGCGGCGTAGTATTGATCACTACTAAAAGAGGTAAGAACGGTAAAGGAAAACTTACCTATGATCTTCAGGTAAGCAGCCAGCAATTGTCGCACAAAGTAAAGATGATGAATGCGCACGATTTTACCGATCTGTTTATAAATGGTCGTAATGCCAATTATAAAGACATCCTGATCTCAAAAGGTATAGCGTGGGATGATTCATTTTATTCTGATGATAACGATACTCGTGTAGCGAAATCGGGCCAAACAAAACAAAACTGTTCTGTTTGTATTATCAAAGACCTGTATGATTTCCCAACACAAAAGATGATAGAACCTAAGTACAATACCGACTGGCAGGACGCATTGTATGATAACGCCATGGCAACAAGGCACAATCTTACATTTACCGGTGGCAACAATGGCGTTCGTTATATGGTGAGTGGCGGTTATCTCGATCAGCCGGGTATTTTAAATAGTACCTATCAAAAGCGCATCAACTTCAGATCGAATATCGATGCTGATGTTTCGCCGAAGTTGAAAATTTCATCAAGCGTTTTTGTAACCAATACCGAAAACCGCGAAGTACAGGAAGGCCGTTTTAACCAGGGGCCAATTTTAGGCGCATTGATCTATATGCCAATTTTCCCTGTTTATAACCCCGATGGATCGCTTGCCCTGTCATATGCAAACGCGGGAGCGCAGTTCGATGGTTTCAGCTATGCATTTCAGGGTATTGAAAATCCTTTAGCCCTGGCGCAACGGGTAAAAATAACCCGTAAAGGTTTGCGTACTACCGCCAACGCCAGTGCTACTTATGAGATCATAAAGAACCTGTCGTTTAAAGTAAATCTGGGCGGTCAGGCATATCGTGAGAAGTATGAATATTATTATCCTACCAATTTAAGTAGTGGTACAAATGGCCCTGGTACCACCCAGGCAACAACTGCGGGTAATGCTGCTTTGCAGAATTTGGATATTCAGGACAGGCTGGCGGAGTATACATTAACCTATAATAAACAATTTGGTAAACACAGTTTTAATGCGTTA
This sequence comes from Niastella sp. OAS944, assembly GCA_024809215.1. Classification (GTDB taxonomy): domain Bacteria; phylum Bacteroidota; class Bacteroidia; order Chitinophagales; family Chitinophagaceae; genus Niastella. The sequence goes on from JANUBW010000009.1 coordinate 230,803, forward strand.
GCTGGTTATACTGCGCAGCAAAATACAAGCGATGCGGTAACGGTAACTGCAAAGAATTTCAATAATGACCTGGTGCAGGAAATTACGAATGCCGGCTCTACTCCGGGCGATGGCGCTCTTTTTACCTCAAACGGCGCTACATCAAAATCAACTACCACACTGGTCTCTTATTTAGGTCGTGTGGTATATAGCTATGACAGCCGTTATTCTTTAACCGGTTCATTCCGTACCGATGCTTCTTCGCGTTTTGGTCCGTTGAACCGCTGGGGTAAATTTGGTTCGGTATCTGCCGGCTGGGCGGTTTCAAACGAATCGTTTTACGATAACTGGCTTGGCGCCCAATCTTCATTAAGGCTGCGTGCAAGCTGGGGTTTAACAGGTAATAACAATATTCCTAACTACGCCTATGAACAAAACCTGACCGGTTCGGGCGGTGCGGTTGTAGGAAGTACGGTGTATAATGGTGTTTGGACAGGCGGCGTTGCCGATAAAACGCTGGGCTGGGAGTCAACATCTCAATATAATTTCGGTATAGATGTAACTACGCTGCGTAACCGGTTATCGGTTATTGCCAACTATTATATAAGCAATTCTTACGACCTGCTGATGTATGCGCCTACTTCTGCTATTTCAGGCGGTACTACCATTCTTACCAATTTGCGTGATGCAAAGCTTAGCAATACCGGTTTCGATCTGCAGTTGGATTATAAAGCGATACAAACAAAAGATTTTAACCTTAGCATTAGCGGTAACATAACAGCCAATAAGAACAAGGTGGAAAGCCTGGGTGGTACCAGCGAAATTCAGGTAGCAGGTGCCGAAAGAAGTTATATTACACACGTTACCCGCGAAGGCGATCCTGTTGGTTCTTTCTATGGAGTGAAAGTAGCCGGTATGGTACGCCAGGCCGATATGGATAATGTAAATGCCGACTGGGCAGTTTATAAGGCCAATGGTAATAAGTTCCCTGCCGGCTATAAAGTAAAAGCATTTCCGGTTTCTACTTTCTCTACCACACCGCTGAATCCGGGTGACCTGTATTTCAAGGATAACAATGGCGATGGGTTGATCACTGATGCTGATAAAGAGATCATTGGTTCGCCTTATCCAAAATTTACTTATGGCTTTAACCTGAGTGCAAGCTATAAATTCATTTCGCTGAGCGCATCGTTTAACGGTTCACAAGGTAATAAGGTGCTTGATGGTCAGGATTACTATAACAGGAATATGGAAGGTTCGGGTAACCAGTATACAGTAGTGAACGATCGTTACCGCAGCGAAGCGCAGCCTGGTAATGGTCATGAATACAGATCAAGCCGTGGCAGCTCGCAAAGCAACAGTACCCGTTTGAGCGATTACTATTTACAGGACGGTTCTTATTTCCGTTGTACCAATATCACTGTTGGTGTAAACCTGGGCGCGCTGGGTATTACGAAAAAACTGAACATTGGCGGCCTGCGCTGGTATGCTTCTGTCGACAATGCGTTCACTGTTACCAAATACCTGGGCTATAACCCTGAAGTGGATTATAACAATGGCGCTAACGTTTCGCCCGGCGTTGATTATGGTAAATACCCGCTGATGCGTTCGTTCAATACCGGTATTTCGGTAACATTCTAAAATTATAACTATAAAAGATATTTATGCGTAATGTGGCTTTAATAATTGCAGGTTCGCTGATACTGTCGGTCATCAGCAGTTGCAGCAAATCATTTGTAGAGCAAACCAACCCAAATGCAGCGTCGGTTGATAATGGATTAAAAACTGAATCAGATATCGCCGCTGGTGTATATGGTGTTTATCAATCATTGAGAAGTGGCAATTGTATTGGCGAAGGCGCCGCACTGTGGACCGATGACCGGGCCGATGATGTGAACACCACCGATAACCAGAGCAACAATGGTGAGCCTTTCCAGTTCTCAGCCTTTGCCATAGTTCCCAGTAACAGTTACCTCCTGGCGCACTGGACGGCTTTATGGACGCCTATTGTAAGGGCCAATCTTATTTTATCAAAAATAGAGAACGTTACTTTTGCCAGTAACGATACTAAAACACAATACATTGCCGAGTTGAAATTCATTCGTGCTTTAATGTATTTTAACCTGGTACGCGAATTTGGCGATGTACCATTGGTAACAGAGCGGCTGAACACAAACGATCAGGTTAAAGCATTGACCTTCCGCGAGAAGAAAGAAAAGGTATATGCACAAATAGTTATCGACCTCAAAGATGTGGTGAGCAGTAATTTGCCTGCGGTACAGCCGGAAGCGGCTAAAGGCCGGATATCGTTACAAGCTGCCAATGGTTTATTAGGACAGGTTTATTTAACTATGGCAACCGTGTTAAGCGATGGCAGGAACGATAACCTGAACAATGCCAAAACTTACCTGCTGGCTTGTTATAACCAGAAAACGTTCACTAATCTGAGCGATATTCCCTTTGCCGACGTATTTGACGTAAGTAAAAAATCGAAGAACCAGGAGATCATTCTGCAGATCGTTTACAAACAGGGTGATGCCACTTATTCTTCTGCACTGGCCCGCAATAACCAGGCAAAAGGCGAAACTATCAATGCACCGTTGTATGTATCTCAGGGCGAAGGCGGCTTATTTACAAAAGACCTGCAGAATGAATTTGAAACAGGTGATGTGCGTACGGATTTCTCTATAAAATTTGCTGCTGCTACCAATAAGTATTTCATTACTAAATTCAGAGATGTAGCGCCTGCCGTTACTAAAGATGGCTATGCTGGTAACGACTGGATCCTGATGCGCTATGCCGACATTATCTTAAACCTGGCCGAAGTGTACATGTATTTTAACGATAATGTAAATGCTACAAAATATCTCGACATGGTTCGCACCCGTGCATTAAGACCCGATTATGCTACCATGATGGCAACAGATGCGAATTATAAGACAAAATATCCAACCCTTAAACTGGCTATTTTACATGAAAGAAGGATCGAGCTGGCATTTGAACACCATCGCTGGCACGATCTTACCAGGTTCTTCAATGCAACTGAACTGGTAAATTATATCCGTGCAAAAAATCAGGCCGATTTTGATAATTCGCCCCTGAGCAATTGCACTACCAAGGATTACTATTTCCCCATACCATTGAGTGAGTATAAACTGAATCCTGAAGGAATGTATCAGAACGATGGTTATACCCAGTAATTAAGAAAAGGTAGCCCTGAAATAAAAGGAGGCCCCTCATTAAAGAGGAGTCTCCTTTTTATTTTGAATAATTTACCTTTGCTTTCTTAAACGTATACTTATGTTCGGAGATCTATTTGGTAAACTACAGGAAGCCCAGCAGAAAATGCAGGAAGGCAAACAAAAGTTGAACGATGTGATCATTGACGGCGAAGCCGGTAATGGCGCAGTAAAGGTTTCGGTAACCGGAAACCGGGAAATAAAAACCATTCTTATCGATAATCAATTGATGACGGCCGACAGAAAAGAAGAGTTGGAAGACCTGTTGGTAACCGCCCTGAACCGGGCGCTTAAAAGTGCAGAGCAGGCATTTGAAGAGGAAATGAAAGGCCTTGCCGGCGGTATGCTGGGCGGCCTGGGAATGTAATATTACCAGTAATATCAAATTATACCAATCAGGTGTGTTATTCGCCAACCGGCGGGTTACACACCTTTTTTATGCCCTTATACGTTCACTGGTTAATTTCTGTTTAGAACTCATCAAATACGTACACCCGAAAGACTGCCACTATATATAAGCGTTGGTTGGGTGAATAATGTAATATTTTGCTGTTGGAAATTATTTTTTTTGCGTATTGGGGAATCTGCTACTTTTGCAACAATATTGCAAAATATTTGGCTGTACTAAGAACATACAAGGTCTTATTAGGAGCGTTCCTTTTGGCGTTATATGCGTTTGTAGCAACGCCGGTACAGTATTGGCATCATCATACAATTTACGCTGCCAAACAAACGCACAGTCAAAACAGTCAGCTTGATCTGCTTTTACAGGACGACGGATCTCAACAGGATGCCAACTGCCCTGTTTGTTCTCATAAATATTCCGCTTATAGTGACATCGAAATAATTGCATTTGAACCATGCAGTTATATAGCACTAACCCAGCCGGGGGCTTATCTACTTTCTTGTGTTACGTCACCTTTGTTGCTTCTTTCCAATAAAGGACCGCCTGTGTGTTAGTATCATATTACGTGAGTTGTCAGTGGTGAGTGGTGAGTGGGCTCACGCGTGTTCTGCATGCCGTATATTTTTGAGCTTCACTATTGTTCGGCGACTGCCGCACTTGAGTTGGTGTGCTATTAATCGTGAGTCTTGAAATGCACTCACCACTCACCACTCACCACTCACCACTCACCACTGACCATCAGCCATCCTTCATTTCTATTAACACATACACCCATGTTCGTATTACAAGCTACGCAGCTTGGCAAGCAGTACAATGGTACGGCTGCCTTGCGTAACCTCAATTTGTCAATTGATAAAGGCGAGGTCTTTTGTTTGCTCGGTCAGAACGGTGCCGGCAAAACCACTACTATCAATATTTTTCTTGGCTTCACTGCCGCTACCAGCGGAAGGGCCGCTATTAACGGGGTTGAAGTAAAACCAGGCAATACCGCTACCAAAAAGTTTGTTGCCTATATTCCCGAAGTGGTTCAGCTCTATGGAAATTTAACCGCACTGGAGAACCTTGATTTTTTTAGCCGCCTGGCCGGGTTTACCTATTCAAAAGAAATGTTGGCCGGTTTTTTAAGCAAGGCCGGTTTACAAACGGAAGCGCATAAAAAACAGTTGAACACCTATTCAAAAGGAATGCGCCAAAAGGTAGGTATAGCCATTGCGGTTGCAAAGAACGCCGATCTTATTTTAATGGATGAACCAACCAGTGGCCTCGATCCAAAAGCCACCGCCGAGTTTACTAATATTTGTAAAGAACTCGCTGCAGATGGTAAAACCATTTTCATGGCTACACACGACATTTTTAATGCAGTGAATGCAGGCACCCGCATTGGCATTATGCGGGGCGGTTCATTAGTACATACTGTGGCCACCAGCGCCATTACCGCCAACGAATTACAACAATTATACCTGGAAACTATTTAATCAAAACACTTACATAAACACCTAAAGAAATGAAACAAAAGGCACTTGTGTTTCTTTTGTTACTGGCATCGGTATGCCTGTACGGTCAGAAAAATAAAGACACTTTACATTTACAAACGGTGGAAGTAATTGGTCGTAGCACGCAGAAGTACAATAGCGATTACTCCTTTTCTGCCACTAAAACAGCCATACTCAATAAAGACCTGCCCCAGGCTATTGGAACGGTAACAAAAGAACTGATCACCGACCGGCAGGCCTTTCAGCTGGCAGATGCGGTGAAGATCGTTCCCGGCGTTATCCCTTCCAGTTATTATAACCAGTATTCCATCAGAGGAATTAGTCAGAATGAAGAAGGACAGATCATTAACGGAATGCGTACCCGCCAGTATTACTTTTTGCAACCCGTTACCACAAATATTGAAAGGGTAGAAGTGATCAAGGGACCGGCCAGCGCCACGTTTGCCAGCGTTGATCCCGGCGGCAGTATAAACCTGGTAACCAAAAAGCCCCTGACCGTTGATAGAAAAGAGATTGGTGTAAGTGCGGGCAGCTTTAGTACCGTTCGTGGTACATTAGATTTCACAGGCCCGTTAAATAAAGAAAAAACATTGCTTTGCCGGCTTAATGGCGGTTACCAGGAAGCAAAAAGTTACCGCGACCTGGTGCGAAACAATTCAATGCTTATTTCGCCTTCGTTTTCTTATATCCCCGATAGCAATACAGCCATCAATGTAGAAATGATAATTAGTTACCTGAATGGCAACCTCGATCGCGGTCAACCCATCTTTGGCGCACAAGCCGGCGTTACCGATCTCAACAGTACACCCATTGCCCTGAACTTAAGCGCAGGTAACGACTTTTTTAAATCAAAAGAGTTGATTGTTACAAGCAGTTTATCGCATCGGTTTTCTGAAACTGTAAGTTTTAATGCGGCTTATATGAAACAAACCTGGCAGGAAGATCTGCAGGAACATCGTACCACCAATGCTTTTGCTGTAGATATAAATAATCAGCCGGTAAATACTCTGGCGGGAATGCAATTTGTGCAACGCAAACAGCACTGGAATGTAGACAACGTAACTGGTTATTTCAATTTTCGTTTTGCTACCGGCGCAATCAAACATCAGTTGCTGGCAGGGTACGATCTGCAACATTGGGAAAAGCAAAAAGGCGGCGGACAAAATTCGGCAAGAGGTTTCCTGTTAAAAGATGGTTCAATAACCAGCTCGTTTGTATTGGCAAATTCAGCCAACTACCAGACTGTTTCTTATAAAGGCCTTACCCTGCCCAAACCAAACGTAAATCATTTCGATCTGGAAAATCCATCCTATACCATTCGGAATGTAAGCGATTATGTAATGAATGTTAGAACGGCTGTGCCTTCGGCTTTAACCACTACCAATGCGGTGTATGTGCAGGAGCAGCTGAGCTGGAATAAATTTATACTGTTACTGAGTGTGCGGCAGGAATGGTTTAAAGATATAACCAACTACAAAGCGTCCAATGAGTTTTCGTTCACCAATAATAAATTGTTACCAAGGGTAGGGCTTACATATGCTGTTGCCAGCAACATAAACGTTTATGGCACTTATCTCGAAGGATTTCAACCGCAAAGCAATACGGTAACATTAATGCCAAATACGGGAAGCTTTTTCTGGACAACCAAATCGGCCGCACAATTTAAACCATTGATAAGTGATTTGAAAGAAGTGGGGGTGAAGGCATTTGTATTAAAAGGAAAAATGCAGGTGAATGCAGCGGTATACGAGATCAATCAAAAGAACTTATTGTTGAATGCTAACTTACCTGTTTTTCCCGATTCACTCACCACTCGCGGGGCGGAACGCAGCAGGGGATTTGAAATTGATATGGCCGGCTACCTGTTGCCCAACTGGCAGGTGAACGCCTCATATAGTTATATAGATGCCGTGATCGTAGAAGATAATGAAGAAGCGTTAAAAGGCGCCAGAAAACAAAATACCCCTTACAATAGCGCCAATGTGTGGACGCGGTTCAACTTTCCGCTCAATACAAAACTGAAAGATATTGGTATTGGCGCCGGGCTTCAATATAACGGCGATCGTATACCCTGGTTTAGTCGCGATTTTAAAACGCCTGCTTATACTATTATGGACCTGGCGTTGTATTATTCGCCCGGTAAAAGAAATATTCAGCTGGCCTGTAATGTAAATAATGTGCTTGATAAAAGATACTGGATAGGGGCGCAGAATTATTTACGCCTGTTCCCCGGCGCTCCCCGCAATTTGATGCTTACTGTTACTTATCGATTTTAAATGCAGGAAAAAATAATTTCATGAACAATGTAAAATTAATAGCGCGTCACTTTTTAAAGACGGTGTGGAAGAGCAAAGTGGTTCTTCCCATTTATATGGTATGGCTTGCATTGGTATTGTATGCTGTGGCTACCGGTTATGCCACCTATACTAAACAAAACGAACTCCGTAAAAAATATCAGGCAAAAGCCCGGCAAAGCTGGGAAGCAAATCCAGATAAACATCCGCACCGCATGGCGCATTTTGGGTCGTTTGCATTTAGAATAAAACACCCCTTGAGCATGTTCGATAATGGTATGGAAAGTTATACCGGTAATGCTGTTTTCCTGGAAGCGCATAAACAGAATACAGCCAATTATAGTGAGGCCAGCTTTAGTACCGGATTGTTGCGTTTTGGTGAAATAAGCGAGGCCATGCTATTGCAAACCATTTTACCCCTGATACTTTTCTTTCTCGGGTTTAATGCAGTAGCGCAGCAACGGGAAAACGCCACCCTGAAAATACTGGTAAGCCAGGGCGCGGCATTTAAACAGATCATTTGGGGAAACAGCCTTGGGTTGTTTGCTGTTGGTATTATCTTTTTGCTGCCCGTACTGGCAACTACTGTTACTATGATCACGCTTAAGGGCAATGCAGGCGCCGCATCGTTCATTCGGTTTACCATCATCGGATTAAGCGCCATTGTTTTTTTATGGATAATAAGTGTGGTGGCTATTGGTGTTTCGGCAATAAGCCGTACCAGCAGAAGTGCGTTATTGTCGTTATTGGGCGTTTGGTTAATGCTTGCTATTGTATTACCCAAAACCTTACAGGCTATAGGAAATTATTTATATCCTGCACCTGGTAAAATTCAATTTCAGGCAGCGGTAGAAGAAGATATTCTGAAGCAGGGTGATAGTCATAATCCCGATGATGTTCATTTTAAAAAACTGAAAGATTCAATACTACGCGCTAATAAGGTTGACTCTATTCAACAGTTGTCATTTAATTACAGCGGATTTATTATGCAGGAAGGCGAGCGCATGAGCGCCCAGGTATATGATGCGCATTTACAGCGGTTGCTTACTATTTACGATAAACAGAACCGGCTAAGCTACAATGCCGCATTTATCAATCCATTCATCGGTTTTAAGAACATTACCATGGCGTTCAGCGGTACCGATTTTGCCGCTTACCGGCATTTTCAGCAACAGGCAGAAGCCTATCGTTATGATCTGGCGCAAACCATGAATGTGTTGCAAATGAAATATATCAGTAATAGAAAGCTAAGCATTACCGATAAGCCTTATAGCATCGATAAAAGCCACTGGACCTCGTTCCCCGATTTTAAATACCAATACCAGCCGGTGAATGCGGTCATAAAACAGCAATGGGTGGCGCTGGTAGCGTTGGCAGTATGGCTGGTGATGTCGTTTCTTCTTATTAATTACATAGCAGTAAAAGCTAAAGTTATATAACCTATGTACAAATTAGCATTTCATAATTTTATCAGAAGTCGCAGTGTATGGGTTGCATTGGTGCTCTTCTTTACAGCAGGGGGCATAAGTATCTTTATTGGCCGGCAGTTTCTGTTAAAGCAGGAAGCCGCTATACAATCGGTAACTCAGTCGCAAAAGGAACATATTGAACGAAATGTAAAGTATATAAAGAATGAGTTCGGATTGTTGATGTATTATTTAAAGTTTGCTTATATACATAAGCCGGCGCCCATTGCGGCATTGGCCATTGGTCAGCAGGATGTGAATACCAATATACAGTCGCTCACTATTCGCACGCTGGAAGCGCAGCGGTACGATACCGACCTGTATAACCCCTATAACCTCATGACCGGTAATTTCGATCTCAGCTTTGTAATAATCTGTTTATTCCCTTTGCTCATCATTGCATTTAATTTTAATGTGCTTTCGAGCGAAAAAGAAGGTGGCACCTGGCCATTGGTAAAGCTGCAGTCGGCACAACCGTTGCGGTTCATCTTTCAAAAGCTCAGCATCAGGTTTATTGTGGTGTCTGCCTTGTTGTTTTCATTACTTGGGTTGGCAAAGTGTATAATTGGAATTCCATTGGATGCAGCGTTTGCCGCATTTTCTCTTATGGCTTTTCTGTATATATTAGTATGGTTTGGCGTTAGCTTTTTAATTATATCCCTTCATAAAAGTACAAGTGTAAATGCCTTGTTGTTATTAAGCGCCTGGGTGTTGCTTTGCCTTCTTACGCCGGGCATGATAAATAATTATGTAACGGCCAGGTATGCCGTGCCCGAAGCATACAATACATTAATAAAACAACGGGATGGGTATCACACAAAATATGACAGGAATAAAGACAGCACGGTCCAAACTTTTTTTCAATATTATCCTGAATACAAAAAATATGTATGGGATAAACCTTCATTTAATTATATCTGGTTTTATGCCATGCAACATTTAGGCGATGAAGAAGCGGGAGCCGATAGTAAAGCGATGCATTTGAAATTGAAACAGCGTAGCCAGGTAAGCGCTGCTGTTGGTTTGTTATTCCCAACAACGCATGCCCAATTACAATTTACCAATATTGCGCATACCGGTATTCAACAACATTTGGCGTATTTAGATAGTACTGCCCGGTTTCATGAAGGGCTGCGGCGAAATTTCTACCCAAAAATATTTGGCGATAGTGCAGTTGAGAGTGAGAACTGGGCCAGGCATGTGCCGGCTTATTTTAATGCACCAGTTAATATAAATTGGCTTGAGCTTATACTTCCTATGTTGACCGTCGGAGTTGTTTTGTTTGGTATTGGTGTGTTGGTTTTTAAAAAGGTGGAGCGAGGCTCCACCTTTAATACTAATAACTAAATGAGTTTTCGACAAACCAGCGGGCTTTATAAATTTTAAATCCGCGTTCTTTATAGATCACTTTGCCATCTGTTGAATAAATTTCGTCTGTCCACCAACTGCCTTTAGTGCCATCGGGATGAATAAATATAGTAGGGAGTGGTGTGGGGCCCGAGCTCATGCTTTTTACATGTTGATAGGGAAGTGGAACTTTACTTGCCTGGTTCTTTTCGGTGTTATAATAATAAGTACCGGTAGTATTGGTAAGCCATAATGCAGGTTGCCCATAAACAGGAAACAGGTCATGCGCATCTGTACCGGGTAATTGAATAGAGTCTTTGATCGTAATTTCAGGTAGCAGCCGGTGAAAATTATAAGTAAACGTTTTCAACTGGTCTTTTGCCGCCGACCATAACAGGTTTTGCTTTTTATCCCACACTACATTATGACCAAAAGGCAGGGGGAACTGTTTGCTATATACATTATCGGGAAATTGCAGGGTATCGGTACGAAAAACCGTCATGAAATTGCCGGTGCTGGAGGCGGCAACAATGTTGCCATCGGGCAGTAATTCTGATGAATGGGTGTTGCCGCCGGCAAACGCATAAAACAGCACTTTTTTATCTTCTAACCTAATAAGCGCCACGCCACCGCCCGATGCATTCATCAAAATGGCTTTGCCGCCATATACCGGTTTTGCATCAGAGGGGTTGGTGAACCAGCTTATATGTTCTTTTTTGATGTTGGCAGACTGGCCTGGCAACCATTCCCAAACCATCTTTTTCTTTTCAAGATCAAGGATGGCAATGCGATGTACCGATTGCTCACACAGTAAAATGCATTGTTTGCAGTTATCAAAGGTTGGCGTGGTATCCTGTGCTAAAGCCTTGCTTACAGATGTTGCTATTAATAAATACAATAAGGCAAGGCCTTGTTTTGTAATATGGTTCATCGTTTTTATTAATTGTGCGAAACAAATGTAATTAACACTCAATGAATTGACTAATTGTACTGGAAGTTGAACAAACGTTTGCGTTGTAGGTAAAAAAAAAGGGCTATGGAATGTAAAATATAACCCGGAATTCGTTTGCAGAGTATTGCTGCAAACGAAAATTGGGTTGCAAGACAAAAAACCGGTTCTAAATCGTTTGCAGGAGGTTGCTGCAAACGAAAAATGTACTGCAAATTAAAAATAACGGTCGGCTATCGTTTGCACGGTGCTCCTGCAAACGATATGGATACGTAAATCGTTTGCAGAATATCGCTGCAAACGAAAATTGGGTTGCAAATACAAAAAACCGGTTCTAAATCGTTTGCAGGAGGTTGCTGCAAACGAAAAATGTACTGCAAATTAAAAATAACGGTCGGCTATCGTTTGCACGGTGCTCCTGCAAACGATATGGATACGTAAATCGTTTGCAGAATATCGCTGCAAACGAAAAATGGTGTGAAAATTATATCAACCGCAGTATATCATTGATCATTTTATGGTAGCCTTCCACTGAAACCGGTTTTTCTAATACTGATCTGGCTCCTAATTGTATGCTTTGTTTTACCAGGTAGGCATCGGTGTAGGTAGAATACAGAAAAACCGGGATGTTTTCGTATGCTGTATTATTTTTTAGTATAGCCAGGGTTTGCAGCCCATTACATTTAGGCATGTTCTGATCAAGAATGATAAGGTCGGGAAAACTTCCGTTGTGAGCTTTTTCAAGATAGTCAAACACTTCTTCTCCATTCTCTACCGGTGGTAACAAAATGAGGTCGGGCCGTTCGCCCAAATACTGGAAAAAGAAGCTAACGTCATCGGGATCATCTTCAGCCAGTAAGATCTTCTTTATAATATTATCAGAGCTGGCCATTCGTCATTTGTTTTAGCGGTAATACCATCATAAACATTGTACCAATACCGGGCGTGCTTTTAGCTTGTATAAGCCCCTGGTGTTTTTCAATAATTTTTTTTGTAATAGATAATCCAATGCCTGTTCCTTCAAATGAATCTTTTGGATGAAGGCGTTGAAAAAGTGAAAAAATAGTGTTGGCATATTTTTCATCGAACCCTATTCCATTATCCTCAAAGGTAAGTAAACAATATTCACCATTGATGTTTTCTTCGCCGGTTATACTTTTTTCCTTTATAAGTTTCGCTTTTATTTTAATCACTGGCGCTATGCCTTCTTTTGAAAATTTCAATGAATTGGAAATTAGATTTTGAAACACCTGTCGCATTTGTCCGCGGTTCACTTCCAGCGTGGGCAGGTCTTTATAAATGATCTTTCCTTGTTTATCGGCGATCATCAATTCAAAATCTTCCAGCAGTTCTTTAAGAACTTCATTCAGATCGGCAGTTATGAATTCACCATTATCGGCAGATAGCCGTGAATAATTTAATATATCTACGATCAATGTTTTCATTCTTTCCGTAGAGCCAATAATTTTTTCGAGGTAGGCAATATCTTCTTCACCTAAAATGCCGGTCACCTTCTTTTTTAGCAGGTTACTGAACATCTGGATCTTGCGAAGTGGTTCCTGCAGATCGTGCGATGCTACGGATGCAAATTGTTGCAGATCGTGATTGCTGTTTTCGAGTGTATGGTTCAGCAATTCCAGTTGCCTGTTGTTCTCTTCGAGCTTTCTTTGGGTTGTTTTTTGCAGCGTTAGATCGGTGATGATGATACTTAATGACAAACCTTCATCAAGTTCAAGAACGGTTAGCGATAGTTGAACCGACGTGTGGCTTTCATTGTAATGAAGTGTTACTTCACCTTTACAATCGCCTGCCCAGGAGGTTGTAAAGAGTGTTTTATAGAAAGAAAGATTGTCTTTGGCAATGAACTGTTCAAAGGGAAGGCCAATGATGGCAGAAACCGGCATGCCTATCATTTCGCCAAAACGCGAGTTGGCATACAGGATAATTCCCTGTTGGTTGAGCGTTAAAGCGCCCTCCGTCATTTTTTCAATAAATACCCGGTAGGTATGATCGGCTGTTTTAAGCGTATATAGCTGATGGGTATCGCCTTTTTGAACAACCAGTGCATCAACCTGGCCGGTACGAATGGCTTCAATGGTTTCTTTAGCCTCGTAAAGCTGGCGGCGGGTTTCTTCCAGTTCCCGCATCAGGTCATTCTTTAGTTGTATGTTCCGGTCCATTATATTTCCACCCCAAGGGCGTTTAAAACTTTTTCTGTTTCTGATAGGTCACCAATAAGTTTTCGCTCAGGGAGGGGATGCTTTTTGATCAGCAAAGGTAATGCGATAATTTGCTCCTGCTGGGCAAGTGAAGCATTCTGGTATACGTCAATGATCTGTAATGCGTAACGATCTTTTAAGTACGACTCACAAATGTTCCGGATGTTGGTTATTGCTTTTACAGAATTCGGCGTGGCGCCTGTAATATACAGGCGAAGATCAAATTCCGGCGGAGGTTTCGACATCCTTTTCAGGTCGCTTTCGGAACCATTTTTTTTCATGTTATTTTTTTATGGGTCTAAGGTCGAGACCTACTAAAACTTTTTCTTCATTCGAAAGATCACCTATTATTTTTCGCACCGGAACGGGCACTTTTCTTACCAGGGTAGGAATGGCCAGTATCTGATCTCCGGCTGCCAGTTGCGGGTTTACCAGCAAGTCTATAACTTCTATCTCGTACCGGTTACTCAGGTGCTGTTCGCAATATTTTTTTAAATTGGTTAGTGCTGTTATAGATTTTGCCGTATTGCCGGCAATATACAACCGTAACTGCCATTTATCATTTTTTGGCTTGTTAGGTCGTATTACTGATTTTAACTCTTTCGTTGTCTTATTTTTTACTGTTTTTGCCATTTTCTGAAATTCGGCTGTTTCGGTTTTTTGTTAATTCCTGCCGGTTCTTCTCTATGATCTCTTTCTTCAGTTGTTCTTCTATAAACGTTTTGTTCAATTCTTCCTGCACCGATTCAAACTCTTCTTTCAGTGACGCAATTTTCGCCTCCAGCACTAATTTTTTGCGTTGAATAGCCTGGTCTTTACGGCTGGCTGCATAACTGCGCAATTCTTTACCTGTATATTCCTGAAGTTCCTGCGCTACCCGGGCCGAACCAATCAGTATGCCATCGGGCCCCAGGTATACATCAACCAGTTCCAATCCCTTACTTGTTATCACAAACTCCCGTACCTGTTTGCTGTGGTTCATACCTCTTGATTTCATAATGTAAATGCCCCGGTTGCGTTCGCCGTTCGCTTCAATGTCTCGTACCTGTATCCACGCATCAACCAGGGATGAAATGCCTTCATCGGCCTGCAGTGCATTTTCTTTGTCAAATACGAGCGCTGTAAAAAGTACGGTAATGCCTTCTGCTTGTAAAAAATCGAGTAACCGCATCAGCATAGATTTTACTTCACTTGCAGAGGCAACACTTACCAGGTTGGTAATGGGGTCAAGGATCACCGTACGGGGTTTAAACTGTTTAACCTTTTTATGAATAGCTACCAGGTGCGATTCTAACCCATACAATGTAGGCCTGGTAGAGATCAATTGCAACATGCCGCTTTCAATGTGTTTCTTGAGATCGACATTAATGGACTGCATGTTCCTGATGATCTGTGGTGGCGATTCTTCAAAGGCATAATACAAACAACGTTCTTTACGACGGCACGAGGCGTCTGCAAAATAAGCGGCAATGCTTGTTTTGCCGGTGCCCGGCGTTCCCGAAATAAGAATAGAACTACCCCTGAAAAAGCCTTTGCCACCTAACATGGTATCCAGCGATTCTATACCGCATGAAATCCTTTGCGATGATACTTCTCTTTCCAATTGCAGTGAAGTTACAGGTAGTACCGAAATGCCATCTTCATCAATAAGGAAAGGATATTCATTGGTGCCATGTAACGAACCACGATATTTAACCACCCGAAGCAAACGGGTTGAAATTTGATTTTCTACACGATGTTCGAGCTGCACCACACAATCTGATACATATTCTTCCAGCCCATGCCTCGTGAGCATACCAACGCCTTTTTCGGCTGTAATGATGGCCGTAACACCCCGGTCTTTAAGCCAGCTGAAAAGCCTTCTCAATTCTGATCGCAAAATGCCTTCATTTTCAAAACTGCCAAACAGGTTCTCAATAGTATCTAACATCACTCGTTTGGCATTTATGCTGTCAATTGCATGCGCCAGGCGAATAAACAATCCATCAAGGTCATACATGCCGGTTTCCTCAATTTCACTGCGGTTAACATGCACATGGTCTATCCATAACAACCCATCTTTTTGCAACTTCTTCAAATTAAAACCAAGTGATGCCACGTTCATTTCAAGGTCTTCGGCTTTTTCTTCAAAAACCATAATAATGCCCGGTTCTTTAAATTGCAGAGCGCCGCGAACAACAAATTCTATAGAGAAAAGTGTTTTGCCCGCACCGGCCTCGCCACATACTAATGTTGGTCTGCCGGCGGGCAGTCCGCCATTGGTTATTTCATCAAAACCATTGATGCCGGTAGGGGTTTTTTCCAAGGCGGTCGTATTGCTTTTTTTTACTGGTCGTGACATGTAGAACGAGATTTAGTACTGTAAAACATGTTGTAAAAAAATAAAGCCATTGAGCCAAAGGGTCAGTCTAGTGGAAAATTTTCTACAGTTTTTGGAAGATTTTTAGGAAACTCTTACGCATATTTAATACTTATAATGAAAGAGGGACCGCACAATTGACGGCCCCCTTTCTGTTGTTAGTACCTCCTAAATGGTCGTTGGTAGCGCCATAAAAATCAGATTGAGGAAAAGGCCTGATCTTATGGAAGAATGTTGGTTGTTTGGGTTTACTGTATTTCTAAATTAAGGATCGCGGTTAAGCGACCCTTAACGGATAAGGCGCCTTCTTAATAGAAGACTATAGTTAATGGTTAGTTGAGACTATAAATTTACTGCGTACCTTGCTGTATAGGAAATTGCGTTTGTCACGAATTCTCCTTTGTATTATTTTAAGGTGTAACAGTTTTTAATGATCGCTTCGAGATCGGTTTGATCATTTTCCACGCCCCGCCATGCTATAAAGCCATCGGGACGAACCAATAGTAGCTCCTTATCATGAATATATTTCATATAGCTATTCCAAGTTGCTATTGCATTGGGATAATTGTTTAATGTTACTATCTGTAAAGGAATATTAAGTCTGTTGCATATACCAGCCAGCCTGGTTTCCTTTGACTGATCATGGTTTTGTTGTATCAACAGGAATTGACCGTTTATAAGGTCAAGCGTGGACAATTTCTTTTCGTTATCAAGCCATACATGTGGCATACGGGTGCCTGGCAGGCCCACAGAAATTATGCATTTATTATTGCAAAAAACGGTAAATATGTCGTTCGGTCTGAGCATTATCCGCGTATATAAATAATATGCAGCAAGGGGCTCACCTTAAATCAGGCTTGAGGTGAGCAGCCCTGTAAGGGCTCCACCTTTACCAAAATTTAAACCATTCACGTTAAATTTTGAACCTGTTTCCGGTTTCTTACAATTAGGTTTGATCATTGCTCTGCAACCAATCAATGTTCAATTACGTCATATACCTAATAATTGTATTTCCAACAATGATGAAGAAACACAACCTGATTGTCTTTGTGCTTGCTGCCATGGCAGGCATGTATTCGGCAAAGGCGCAAACCGCTAAGTCTCCGTATTCCTGGAAGAATCTGCCTAAGATAGCCGAGCCGAAATTCAGGCGCGATACCATGAGTATTGAAAAATTTGGGGCCATTGCTGATGGACTTACATTGAACACCGTCAGCATTAATAAGGCCATAGCTACCTGTAGTGCCAAAGGCGGCGGGGTAGTGCTGGTGCCCGGTGGCGTTTGGCTTACAGGACCCGTTGAAATGAAGAACAATGTAAACCTGCATATAGAACGCGACGCCATTCTTTTATTCTCCAATGATTTTGACCAATATCCATTGGTGGAAGGAACGTATGAGGGAAGAACTTCGGCACGCAACCAATCGCCCATCTTTGGTAATAACCTGGAAAATATAGCCATCACCGGCCGCGGTATCATCGATGGCAATGGCGATGTATGGCGTATGGTAGGTAAAGATAAGCTTACCGAAAGAGAATGGAAGGCAAAAAAAGCATCGGGTGGTTTGGTAAGCGCCGATGACCGCATTTGGTTCCCCTCTGCCAAAACCAAACTGGCTTTTGATACAAAAAGAGGCACCGCTTTATTGCCCGGACAAACATTAAAAGATTTTGAAGATATAAAGGATTTTTTACGTCCCAACCTGCTTGTGTTCACCAATTGTAAAAAGGTATTGCTCGAAGGCGTGACATTCCAGAATTCACCCGCCTGGTGTTTACACCCTGTTCTTTGTGAAGATCTCACCATTAGAAATGTATTTGCAAAGAACCCCGACTATGCGCAAAACGGTGATGGGCTCGATGTGGAGAGTTGTAAGAATGTACTGATAGAAGGTTGTACGTTCGATGTTGGTGATGATGGTATTTGTATAAAATCGGGTAAAGATGAAGAAGGTAGAAAAAGAGGCAGGCCAACTGAAAATGTGATCATAAGAAATAATGTGGTTTACAAAGCCCATGGTGGTTTTGTGATTGGTTCCGAAATGAGTGGTGGCGCCCGCAATATATTTGTATACGATTGTTCTTTTATGGGTACCGATATTGGGCTGCGTTTTAAAACAGCCCGTGGCCGAGGTGGGGTAGTAGAGAATATTTTTGTGAAGAATATTCGCATGAAGGATATTGAAGGGGATGCCATTTTATGGGATATGTATTATTTCACCAAACCGCCTAAAGCCGGTGAGGCCGTGGAAGTGCCACCGGTTACAGATGGTACGCCAAGGTTCCGCAATTTCCAGATCTCCGATATTGTATGTAATGGCGCCAAAAGAGGCATTTTTATTCGCGGGTTACCCGAAATGAAGGTGAAGGATATTGAGCTGAGCAACATTGTGCTAAAGACCGATAAAGGGGCCGAGATCATTGAAGCCAATGATATTCGAATGAAAGATGTTACGCTTATAAGCGATAAAGAGAGCCCGGTGGTATATGTTGAATCGGGTTCCAATATTACTTTAAACGGATTCAGGTATTCACCCAATGCCGGTTTGTTGTTCAGCATCAATGGCGATAAAAATGCGAACATCAGGGTGCAGAATGCCAATGTGCCTAATAGCCCCAATAAAGTGGCATTTAATAATGGGGCAGATCCATCGGTGTTGATCATGAATTAAGATATTGAACGTTTTCTCAGAACCACACAGCTCATGGTGAGTTCCCGCCAACTGGCGGGGTACTCACCTTTTTTATTGGCCGGCAATGAGGTACCTTTGCGTACGAATGAATAATACTAAACCCAAAAGCAACTTTTACCTGATTCTCATTCTTGGCCTTTTGTCGGCCATAGGGCCTTTTTCCATCGATATGTACCTGCCGGCATTTCCTGATATTGCCAGGGGGCTAAACACCACCGAATCGAAGGTGTTGCTTTCGTTGTCGAGCTTTTTTATTGGGATCTCTGCCGGGCAGTTAATATACGGTCCGCTGCTGGAGCGTTATGGCAGAAAGAAACCATTGTATGTTGGTCTTTCCATTTATTTACTGGCTTCACTGGGTTGTGCTTTGGCCGCATCGGTAAATGCATTGATAACGCTTCGCCTGCTGCAGGCGCTGGGTGGTTGTGTGGGTATGGTGGCGGCCCGCGCCATGGTGCGCGATATGTTCGATGTAAGGGAGAATGCCAAAGTATTTTCATTGCTGATGTTGGTGGTGGCGGTATCGCCCATTATTGCACCTACGGCAGGTGGTTATGTTACTGCGTTGCTGGGCTGGCGCTGGGTGTTTATAATGCTGATGATCATTAATGTGATCATTCTTATAGGCATTTATTTTTTGTTGCCCGAAAGTAAACAGCCCGATCCCAGCTTTTCATTAAAGCCGGTGCCCATCATCAATAACTTTGCAAGCGTTATAAAGCATCCGCAGTTTTATACATATGCATTAACGGCAGCCATTTCCGCAGCTGGTTTGTATGCGTATATAGGTGGTTCGCCTTCTGTGTTTATGGGCGTTTTTCATGTTTCTGAAAAACAATATGGCTGGATCTTCGCTTTGATTGCCATGGGGCTTATTGGCGCAAGCCAGCTCAATAGTGTATTGTTGAAGAACTATACCAGCGAACAGATCATTAAAGTGGCATTGGCCTGCCAAAGTACTATTGGGTTATTATTGTTTATTGTTACGTTCCTGGGATGGAATGACCTGTTCATTACCATCTTTCTCATTTTCCTGTTCTTATGTTGCCAGGGTTTTACTTTTCCCAATGCCTCAGCGCTTTCGTTAGCGCGGTTTGGCCATAATGCAGGCAGCGCTTCTGCATTGCTGGGTGCTATTCAAATGAGTATTGGGGCTTGTACGTCGGCCCTGGTAAGTGTATTTCAAAATAAAACGGCCCTGCCCATGGCCGGGGTAATGTCGTGCTGCGCTATTGGCGCCTTTACGGTTTTTATCATAGGGCGTAATATAATTTGCCAGCAGGCCCGGGCAAGGGCTGTGGCTGAAGAGGATGTGGAGATGATAAGTACGTTATAAGCTGAATTTAGTATGTTTGCGGTCCCAAAAACGGCGCTTTGCCGTGTAAATAAATATTTCTCAATGAAGTACTCTCAATGGATTGGCATTGCGGTGGCAATTATTCTTGTTCTGTCGGGCTTTTTACCCTGGACGTATCATCCCGACCTGGACAAAAGCTTTACAGGGTTCTTTTCAGAGAACAGGGCTTATGGAAAGCCGGGGAATGTGTTTGCCGTAATGAGTGTGATAACCATTACATTTTTTGCCATTCAACGTATTTGGGCCAAACGCTGGAATGTATTTATCTGCGCTATTGTGCTCGCATATGCATTGAGATGCTATATTGTTTACACTGGCTGTTACCGCGGTACTTGTCCCGATAAGAAGATAGGTATATGGGTTATGCTGTTGTCGGCGATTGTGATGATGTTAATGGCTTTGTTCCCTGATATGAAGTTGAAGGAGGAAAGTAAACAGGAAAAAGCATAAATGAATCGATCAGGTAAACTTAACGTCATTATATATTTCCTTCATGGAAAGTGATACACCTACAGTGGGAATAAGAACTATATCCTCAAGTGTTTTATAGTCTTGCAGTACCCATCGGTTATGGGCATCAATTCGAAACGTTGTAACGCCAATTCTTTCAGAATCTATCAATATATATTCTTTAAGAGTAGGTATATCCCGATAGAGATCAAATTTCGCTGCCAGGTCATAGTTCCTCGTGGATTTTGACATTATTTCAATAATGATAGTAGGATGAAGGACTGTATCTTTTTCTTTGTCTGTAGTAATAGGATCACCACAAAAGATAGATATATCAGGGTAGCAAAATAAAGTATTCTCAGGAATATGAATTCTCATGTCACTACCATATGGGCGGCATGGTTTACCTTTCAATGATGCATATAGTTCTCCAAAAACATTTGAAAAAATTAAATTATGCTCAGGACCTGCACCTGCCATAGCAAATATCTCACCCTGATAGTATTCATGCTTCACGTCTGATGCACGTTCCATTTCAAGGTATTCCTCAATTGTATATCGTTGTTTGGTATAGTCCACAGCTGGCTCTTTTATAACGTTATGTTCTAAGCCGGCACCCAGAGGGAATATTTCACCTTTATAGTATTCATGCTTCACGTTTGATTTACGCTCAAATTCCAGATATTCCTCAACGGAATAGTAGCGTTTTTTGTTATCGTGCTCTGGTGGTTCCTTCTTTTCCATACCCTTAAGGTACGGAAATTCATATTAACTATCCTTCAAATATTTTCGCCACACCATATGCTGCACTGGCTGCTACAGCACCTATCAACATCACTTTTAATGCGCCTTTCAGCGGATGAACACCCGTCATGCGGCTTTTGAAATAACCGAATATAAAAAGGCAAATGAGTGTAACTATTGCAGAGTATTTCAATGCTACTATAGGCGTATCGGTAAAGAAGTATGGGCTTAAAGGAACCAGTCCGCCTACCACATACGACAGCCCGATATTCAATGCCGATTTGGTTGCGCGTTTGGGATCGGGTTTGTCAAGACCAAGTTCGTACTTCATCATAAAGTCAACCCACTTCTTTTTGTCTTTGGCTATTTCTTCTACCGCTTGTTGTTGTACTTCTTCGCTAAGCCCCAGGTTGCCAAAGAACTCACGCACTTCTTCCTTTTCTTTTTCGGGCACCAGTTCTACTTCTTCATATTCTCTTTTCAGTTCGCTATTGTAATGATCTATTTCGGTTTTACCGGCCAGGTAACCACCCAGTCCCATGGCAATGGAGCCGGCGGCAATTTCAGCAATGCCTGCAATTACAATAATACCGGTTGAGCTAACTGCGCCGCTTAGGCCGGCTGCCAGCGCAAAGGGAACGGTTAGTCCATCGCTCATACCAATTACTATATCTGTAAGCATGTCTGAACTTGTCAGGTGCTGCTCTTGATGGTCCATATTAGAATGTTAGTTTTTAGGTCGGCAAACGTGAAACGGCAAACGTGAAAGGGTTTTCGAATTTCGGGATTTCCGACCTCAATCAATTCTATTACCTATATCAACTTTTCAACTTCCTTGTCAACTTGTTAGCCTGTCAACTCGTTAACTTAAACTATCCAAACTCCTTCTAATTATCTCCACACACTCCAATACTTGCTCCCGGTTAATAACCAGCGGCGGTGCAAACCTGATCTTATCGCCATGTGTTGGTTTGGCAAGCAACCCATTGTCTTTTAACGTAAGGCACAAATTCCAGGCCGCGTCTTTATCTGCATGCTCAATAACAATTGCATTCAATAATCCTTTACCACGTACAACAGAGATATAAGGCGATTGTAGCGCCGCTAATTCCTTTCTTAATAACTCGCCCATGGCATTGGCATTGGCGGCCATATTCTCTTCCTGCAGCACTTTAAGCGATTCAATAGCCACCCGGCATGCCAGCGGATTGCCGCCATAGGTAGAACCATGTTCGCCGGGTTTTATGGTAAGCATTATCTGATCGTTTGCCAATACTGCCGATACGGGTAATGTGCCTCCGCTTAATGCTTTACCTAAAATAAGAATATCAGGTTGAATATTATCGTGGTCGCAAGCCAGCATTTTGCCGGTACGGCATAAACCGGTTTGAATTTCATCGGCAATGAACAACACATTTGCTGCTTCGCAATATTGCTTTGCGCGTGACAAATAACCTTCCTCGGGCACAACTACTCCAGCTTCGCCCTGTATAGGTTCAACAAGAAAGCCCGCCACGTTAGGGTCTTGTAATGCTTTTTCCAATGCAGGCAGATCGTTATAAGGAATAACGGTAAAGCCCGGCATGTACGGACCAAACTTACTACGTGAAGAAGGGTCGGTGCTGAAAGAGATCACGGTGCTTGTGCGGCCATGAAAATTTTCACCGCATACTACGATGGTGGCTTTGTTCTCAGGAATGCCTTTAACGGTATAACCCCAGCGACGGCACAATTTGATGGCTGTTTCAACAGCTTCAACACCTGTGTTCATCGGCAACACTTTATCGAACCCGAAATATTGTGTTATAAATTGCGCGTACTCGCCCAGTGCATCGTTGTAAAATGCACGAGAAGTAAGCGTTAGCTGTTGCGCCTGCAACATAAATGCTGCAATGATCTTTGGATGGCAGTGCCCCTGGTTAACAGCAGAATAACCACTCAGGAAATCGTAATACCGTTTGCCATCAACATCCCAAACATATACGCCTTCGCCTTTGTTCAACACTACAGGCAGGGGATGATAATTGTGTGCACCAAATTGTTCTTCGAGCTCGAGATAATACTTCGTTTTGTTAGATAAAGTGGAAACCATAAACAGGTGAAATAAAAATATTGTAAATGAAGAAAGAGACCAGTAAGTAAGGGACATGCCTTTAAACTCCCGACTGAGCCGGGACGTCACTGATTATCCTCGATGATTTAGAAAATCGAGATTGTAGTGAAGAAACTGCGGTATGTTAGCTATGAAATTGATAACAACGCTCTTTGCTGCAAATATAAGCAATTTACGCGAGGGGTAAAAATGATAAACTACCTGGTTGGTAGACAACTCATTTCAGATTAAAAACGGCATAAGCGGCAGGCCATTGCAATGCAGGAAGCTGGTCCTTTGCAAAAATGCCAAAGAAGCACGACCCACTGCCCGTCATTGACGCATATAATGCACCGGCATTATACAATCTGTCTTTAATGGCTTGCATGTCGGGATGATGTTTGCAAACAGGCGCTTCAAAATCATTTTTCAGTTCATTACGCCAAGTATCAACAGGTTGTTGAATGATGTGTTGCAATGGTTTTGGCGCCGGGGCAGGAGTGAGTTGTGAAAAAGCCCAGCCGGTATTGATGTGAACGCCCGGATGTACTACCAGAAATGAATAAGCCGACAGATCGAGTTGAATGCTTTGTAACAGTTCGCCACGGCCTTTTGCAAAGCATGGTTTATTGATGATGAAGAAAGGGCAGTCGCTGCCCAATTGCAGTGAATAGTCGAGCAGTTGTTCGCGTGAAAGTTTTAATTGAAACTTATCGTTGAATAATTGTAAGGCGAAGGCGCCATCGGCCGAACCGCCACCCAATCCTGCACCCATGGGAATGGCTTTGTGCAGGTACATGTCAACGTCACCAAGTTGTGGATGATCTTTTTTAAGCAGGTTGTATGCTTTAATGCAAAGGTTATCTTCCGTTTTTCCTTGCACAGTCAAACCGCTTAATTGCAGCGAGACTGCTGCATTGTCGGAAATTTCACGTTTCACGTCTGCCGTTTCACGCCTCACCACTTCCAGTGCATCACGCAAAGGCAACGGATAGAAAATGGTTTCCAGGTCGTGGTAACCATCCTCCCGTTTGTGTACAACATGAAGGCCTAAGTTTATTTTACAGTTGGGAAAAACAACCATTTTGTAGAAAAATCTCAAATTACAAATCACAAGAACCAAAAAAGAAATCGCAAATTTCAAGTTCCAAATAAATCCCAAATTTCTAATGCCAGGAATTCCTGTTGGAATTTGGAGTTTGGCATTTTGTATTTTTTATTTGGATCTTGGTGCTTGGTTCTTGGAGCTTTGAATTATCCCCGGCCTTTTTTGCGGGCATTTATTTCATCGCGAATGGCGATAGCCCTGATGTAGTCTTCCGATTCCAGCACCTCAGTCAACAAGGTGTTCAGTTCATCGAGCGTCAGGGTTTTTAAGTCGTCGGTACCGGCAGAAGATTCAGCGGCCACGGCTTCGCGGGGCTGTTTTTTCTTGCCCGATGGGTCCTCCATCAAAATACCGGCGCTTTCAAGAATATTATCGTAGGTATAAATAGGACATCCGAAGCGTACAGCCAGGGCCAACGCATCGGATGTTCTTGAATCTATTTCAACAGTATCGTGTTCGCTAACACAAACGAGTTTCGAGTAGAAAATGCCTTCCTGCAGATCGCAGATCACGATCTCCTGTAAGTCAATGTTAAAGGCATTCATGAAATTTTTCATCAGGTCATGCGTAAGCGGCCGGCTGGGGTGCATTTTTTCAAGCGCCACAGCTATAGCCTGCGCCTCAAAGCCACCAATAACGATCGGAAGCCTGCGCAACCCGTTTACTTCTCCCAACACAACAGCATATGAATGAGTTTGGGTAATACTGTGTGACAAGGCAACTATTTCCAGCTCTATTTTCTTCATAACGAAAGCACGAAACTAAGGGTTTTTATTCAAAAAATGAGCCTTAATCATTTAGTCTCATTTCATTGAATATACCGGGTTAATTTATGCCATTCCTTTCAGCTTTTTTACCGCTTCCGTTATTTTGGGCAATACATCAAACGCGTCACCCACAATACCATAGTCGGCTGCTTTAAAGAAGGGGGCCTCGGGGTCTTTATTAATAACCACAATCACCTTACTTCGGTTCACTCCGGCCAGGTGTTGTATGGCGCCCGAGATGCCGACTGCAATATATAAATTTGGTGCAATAGTAAGACCAGTTTGTCCAACATGTTCGTGGTGCGGGCGCCAGTGCTCGTCGGCTACCGGGCGGCTGCAGGCTGTGGCGGCGCCCAGGGCATGTGCCAGGTTCTCAATTAATCCCCAGTTATCGGGCCCTTTTAAACCACGGCCACCGCTTACCACAACTTCGGCTTCGCTTAACGGTACTTCGCCCGAAGCTTTATTTACCGACTTGATCTTTACCTTAGGTGCATCTACGGTAGCAGTAAATGGCACAACTTCGGCAGAGCCGCTGCCTTCCGTAACCTGGTACGAATTGGGGTTAAGAGAAATAACTTTTATATCGGAACTAATGCTGACATTGGCGAAAGCTTTCCCCGAAAAAACGTTTTTCTTTACCGTAAACCCATTGGTGGTATCGGGCAATGCAACGGCGCCGGGAACAAAACCTGCTTTTAGGCGGGCCGCCAGGCGGGGTGCTATAGCTTTACCATCAACGTTGTTTGAAAATATTATAACTTTTGAGCCGGCCGCTTGCGCAACCTGGGCAATTACTTTTGTAAAAACCTGAGCATCGAAGTGGTTAAGGGCATCATTGGCTACATGGTGTATCTTTTTTACCCCATATTTTCCCAATGCCGATAATTCGCTGTCCGAAACCGCGCCCAATACCACACCTTCGGCAGTTGTGCCTAATTGTTCTGCTACTTTGGCGCCATAACTTAATACTTCAAAAGAAGCTTTTTTTATTTGACCTTCTGATTGATCTATAAAAACTAGAACCATAATTAGCTAATTTGATAATGTGCTAATTTGCTAATGAGAAAATGCAACTAGCACATTGGTAAATTGTAGTTTTTGTTAATAGGGGACCTCGAAGAAGAGTGCGACATAGCCATTAGCACATTAGCTAATTAGCACATCAGCACATTACGCTTAGATTATCTTCGCTTCTTCGTGCAGTAAACGCACCAGTTCGGCGGCGTTATCGGCCGGCACCATTTTAACACCTGCTTTGGCGGGTGGTAATTCAAAACTGGCAACGGTTGTAAGGGTATCGGCTGCTGCCGGCTCCAACACTTTTAATGGTTTTGTGCGGGCGCCCATAATACCCTTCATGTTAGGAATACGCTGCTCGGCCATTCCTTTCTGACAACTAACTACAACGGGTAAATTTACTTCACATACTTCTTCACCGCCTTCAATTTCGCGGGTGATGGTAGCAGTAGTGCCATTCAGTTCAAATTTAACAGCAAGAGAAACATAAGGCATGTCGAGCAGTTCGGCGACCATACCGCCAATTGACGAACCATTAAAGTCGATGGTTTCTTTACCGGTAAAAACAAGGTCGTAATTACCTTGTTTAGCCACTTCGGCAATTTGCGACGCAATGTAAAAACTATCGGTGCTGGTGGTGTTCACCCTAATAGCTTCATCGCCACCCAGGGCCAGGGCTTTGCGAATTACAGGTTCGGCATCGGCGCCACCTACATTTATGAGGTGTAAAACTGTAGCGGGGTCTTTTTCTTTCAGTTCTATGGCGCGAACCAACGCATACCACTCGTCATATGGATTAATGATCCATTGTACGTTGTCCTGTGCAAATTTCGTATTATTATCGGTGAAAGCTATTTTTGCCGTAGTATCCGGCGTTTTGCTGATGCAGACTAATATCTTCATTGGCAATAGATTTAATTAGTTCATTGGTTGTTTATGCAACCATATATACAAATATACATGCCATTGCGATACATTTCGATATTTTAGGGATATTTTAATTGAGGAATATGGACCGTATTACACAACTGAAGGAATTTTTGAAGGCCAGCCCCGGTGATAGTTTTTTAAGGCATGCTTTGGCACTGGAATATATAAAATTGGGCGACGATAACACTGCCCGGTCAATTTTTGAGGAAATATTGACACAAGATCCTGGTTATATTGGTTCTTATTATCATTTGGCTAAATTACTTGAGCGTACCGGCGACACAGAACTGGCTATTGAATGGTATGAAAAAGGAATGGAGGCAGCCAAACAGGCAGGAGAAAAACATGCTTATGGGGAACTGAGAAGTGCATATGAGGAACTCACCTTTTAAAAAAATCCCAAAAGCCAAGTTCCAAAACAAATTCCAAGAACCAAGATTCAAGAACCAAATAAAAAATACAAAATTCCAAGCACTAAACTTCAAAAGGAATTCTTGGAATTTGCGATTTGTGAGTTGAGTTTTATTTTTTGGTTCTTGAAATTTGCGATTTGAATTTCTTCTTTGGAACTTGAGATTTGGAATTTATTCTTTGGATCTTGCGATTTGTGATTTATATATAATAAATGAATTTTCTTCAACGATTTCAACAATACATTTCAGATAATTATCTTTTTTCATCGAAGGATACATTGTTGCTGGCAGTAAGTGGTGGTATTGATTCGGTAGTGTTATGCGAATTATGTAAACAGGCTGGGTATTCATTCATCATTGCGCATTGTAATTTTAAATTAAGAGGCGCCGAAAGCGAACGCGATGCCGCGTTTGTGCAACAGCTGGCAGCAGCCTGCAATGCACCTATTCACATAAAAGAATTTGATACGGCTGCATATGCAGAGAAACGGAAGCTATCTATACAGGAAGCTGCACGTGAGTTAAGGTATAATTGGTTTGCAGAATTGCTGACGACCCACTCACCACTCACCCCTCACCACTCACCAACCTGTTTGCTCACCGCTCATCATTTAGACGACAATATAGAAACCATGCTGATGCATTTCTTCAGAGGCACCGGTATTCATGGTTTGCGGGGTATGTTGGCAAAACAGGCACATATAGTACGACCATTACTGTTTGCCCGCAGGCAGGAAATAAAGCAGTTTGCTGCCGAAAATGATCTTAAGTGGGTTGAAGATAGTTCCAATGTATCTGACAAGTATTCCCGAAATTATTTCCGCCACCAGCTGATACCACTGGTGCAAAAAATATATCCCGAAGCAGAAAATAACCTGGTGAACAATTTACGCCGGTTTGCAGATATGGAAGCATTGTATGATCAGGCTGTGGAACAGCATAAGAAAAAACTGTTGGAGCAAAAAGGGGAGGAGGTGCATATTCCTGTACTTAAGCTGAAAAAAGCACAACCTTTAAGTGCCATCGTGTATGAGATCATTAAGGCATTTGGCTTTTCATCGGCGCAGGTAGATGAAGTAATAAAATTGCTCGATAGTGAATCGGGCCGTTATGTACAATCAGCCACCCATCGTATTATAAAGAACAGGCGCTGGCTTATTATAGCTCCTGCACAATCGGAACAGGCGCAGAACCTGGTCATCGATGAAGATGAAAATAAAGTGGTGTTTGAAAATGGCGAACTTGTTTTTGAACACTTGAAAAACAAGAATGTGCAGCTGGTTAATGATGCCGCCGTTGCGTTTATTGATAAGGAAGCGCTGCAATTCCCACTGCTATTGCGCAAATGGAAAAAGGGCGATTATTTTTATCCGTTGGGTTTGAATAAGAAAAAGAAACTGGCCCGGTTCTTTATCGATCAAAAACTATCGCTTACCGATAAAGAGAAAGTATGGGTGCTGGAAAGTAATAAAAAAATAGTGTGGGTGGTAGCACTTCGTATAGACGACCGCTTTAAAATTACCGATGCTACCAAACAGATTTTGAAGATACAACTGATAAAGTAAAAGGTGGGCTTAACCCACCTTTTACTTTATTTAGAAGAAACGACTTGTATAATCTGTTATCCTTTCAATGAATTGTTGTAATACCTGATAGTCGGAGAACAAATAACCGGTCACAATTAAAAAGGCGATACCATACAGGCCGCCAAAAATATGCGCCGAGTGATTGATATTGCCCCCACCTCTTTTATCGAGCCAGGAAGAAATAACAATATACAGGAAGCCAAAAACAAAGGCCGGCACTCTGATGAACGGAACGAATATAATACCTATACCCTGTAACGGATTAAATAAGATATACGCAAAGATCACTGCCGAAACCGCGCCGGATGCGCCCAGGCTTCGGTAATTGCTATCGTTTTTGTGTTTAGCATAGGTTGGTAATAAACAGGCCGCCAGCGAGGTAATATATAATAGCAGGTAAAGCAGTTTACCCTTTTGCTCAAAAATTTGCACAAAGCTCCCCTCTACGCTATCGCCAAACATATAAAAAGCGTACATATTAAACACCAGGTGGGCAATATCGGCGTGAATAAGCCCGCAGGTCAAAAAACGGTACCATTGTTTATCATAGGTAACGGCCGGCGGATAGAAAATGAAATCGTTATAAACCTTATCGTTCCTGAAAGCTGCAATGGACGTAAGAACGGTAATAATAATAATGATCAGGGTTATTGTCATCGGTATTTATTGATGGTCAAAAATAGTAAG
Source organism: Niastella sp. OAS944 (assembly GCA_024809215.1). GTDB lineage: Bacteria > Bacteroidota > Bacteroidia > Chitinophagales > Chitinophagaceae > Niastella. Next base: position 260,401 of record JANUBW010000009.1, read on the forward strand.
AAACGTGGTATGGCAAACACGTTACATAAATAGCAGGATAAGCGGTTGGTATAATGCAGGCGCGGTATAACAGAAAAGAATAAGGGTAAACCTGTGCTGGCCTGGGTTTAGATGATGAATTTATTTCCCAAAAAAATGTGTTAATTCCTGTTTTGAAACAAAATTTGCGTAGTCCTACGCTGGCGGTTATCCACAATTTTACATATTTTCATGTCTCGTTATTGATTTCAATTGGCTGTAAATTAACATTTTATAAGTGAATTTGTGACTATGTGTATTTTTTGAGCAATTATGGCATTTTGAGCATGGTATAACCCTTGCCATATATAAAAAAGAAATTTAGTCTTCATAGGTATAGAAAGAGTCCTCTGGTAACAGGGGACTTTTTTCGTTTTAGCCATACAGCTACCTTTGGGTATTAAACCTCCATATGCCAGGCAATATTTTACTTATAGATGATGAAGAGCAGTTACGGAAATTGTTAAGCCGTATTATTTCACTGGAAGGATTTACTGTTGAACAGGCGGGAACACTAAAAGCAGCCTGGGCATCCCTCGCACAAAAAGAACCCGATATTGTTTTATGCGATGTAAAGCTGCCCGATGGTGACGGGGTAAGTTTTGTAAAAGAATTAAAAGCCAAATACCCGCTGGTTGAGATCATTCTGCTAACCGCATTTGGTAATATACCCGATGGTGTACAGGCCATCAAGAACGGCGCCTTTGATTATATAACAAAAGGCAACGATAACGATCGTATTGTTCCATTGCTGTACCAGGCTGCCGAAAAAGCCCTGACGCAAAAAAAGTCGGCAGTAAAAATAAAAGAGAAGGGCGCTTATACCTTCGATGAAATTATTGGCCAAAGTCCGTTGATAAAACAGGCGGTGCAGCTGGCGCAGAAAATTGCCCCTGCCGGCGCCAATGTATTGTTGTTGGGTGAAACCGGTACGGGTAAAGAAGTATTTGCCAATGCCATTCATGCCCATAGCAAACGAAGCGATAAAGCAATAGTGGCTATTAACTGTAGCGCCTTTGCGCGCGACCTGCTCGAAGGAGAACTGTTTGGGCATAAAGCCGGTGCTTTTACCGGGGCTACAAAAGATAAAAAAGGATTGATAGAACTGGCCGATGGCGGCACTCTTTTTCTCGATGAGATCGGCGAAATGAATATCGACCTGCAGGCAAAACTGCTACGCGTAATTGAAAACGGCGAGTTTATTAAGCTGGGCGATGTAAAAACAACCAAGGTCAATGTACGCATCATTGCCGCCACCAACCGCGATCTGCTGAAATCAATTGCCGATGGAACCTTTCGCGAAGACCTGTACTACCGATTAAATGTATTCTCCATTTCATTGCCGCCGTTGCGTGAACATGCTGAGGATATACCCGAATTGGCCAATCACTTTCTGGCCTATTATGCGGCCAAAGAAAACCTGCCTGTATTACATATACATAAAGACGCTATACAATTATTACAACAACATGCCTGGAAGGGTAATATTCGCGAATTGCGTAATGTGCTGGAGCGGGCAACCATTATGGCCGATGGGGATACTATTCTGCCCGAACATTTACCATTTGACATTCAGAAACAATCTACCGGTTCTTCAAGCCTTACACTGGCCAGCGTTGAAAAAGATCATATTCAGAAGGTGCTAAGGCATACTGGTGGGAATAAAACGAAGACGGCGGTGTTGTTGGGTATTGGGTTAACGACGTTGTATAGAAAGATGGAAGAATATAAGATTGTTTAATTGAATAGGCAGAATGTGAGTTAGAAAGAAAGCGAAGTAAGAAGTAGGAGGTAAGAAGTACGAGGACGAAAAAAATTAGGAAGCACAAAGATGAGACTCTTCATACTTCCTAATTCCTACTTCTTACTTCGCTTATTGTCTCGTCAACGGCGGGTGAACAAACGAACTCACCACCACCGGATATTTTTCTACTGTAATATTACTAGGGTCAAGACCGAAGTTGATCGATTCTTTAACGCCCAGGTATTTCAGGTTAAAATAGCTTTTCATTAAAATATTCTTCCAGAAAGGCATATCGTTCTCGTACGATAAAAAGCTTTCCATAACCAGGAACCGGTAGTCACCGATCTTGCTATCCTGGTAGTTCTGTTCGTGCCGGTTCGATAAATCTACTTCTCCCGATTTTACCAGCTCATCGGCCACCTGTCTGAAATAATAGTCAATACGTGGCTCAATACGGAAACCCAGGTTGAACTCAACGAAATACACGTCGTCTTTTACGATGGTATCAACGTGGTAGTTCATGGCATAGGGTTCATCCAGTACGTTCACGTGTACGAACCAATATATATCGGCCCGTTTTGGTGATTTCGACAATATAGAGTCGATAGCCGTTTTTTCTACTTTACGCGGCGTACCCGAGCTGGTAAGGTAAACCAGGTTGGTGGCGTATTTAGTGATATTCTGGTCGATGCTTAGCTGCTTTAATTTATCAATATAATCTTCAATTGAAACCATCTTCTTCAACCAGTTGGTAATGTTGCGGCCCCTGCGCCATACATACATTATTGAGAATAGAACGGCACCAATGATCAGCGTTATCCAACCACCCTCTTTTATCTTTTGCATATTGGCTGTAAGGAACGATACCTCAATAAGCAAAAATAACCCGGTTATAAGTACCACCCAGATCGCTTTAACCCTTCGCACGTATAGATAGAAATTGATCAATACAGTACTCATGAGCATGGTAAGGGTAACACTTAAACCAAAGGCGGCTTCCATTTTGGTGCTCTCCTCAAAGTGCAACACCATGGCCAAACAACCGGCCATCATTAACCAGTTTATAAAAGGAATGTAGATCTGTCCTTTTATATGACCCGGGAATATTACCCGATGACGCGGCCAGATGTTCAATCGAATGGCTTCGTTCACCAGTGTAAAACATCCGCTGATCAGCGCCTGGCTGGCAATAATGGTGGCCAGGGTGGCAATGATCAATGAAGGGATATAAATTACTTCGGGCACAATATGGTAAAACGGACTAACCCCATCCAGTGTTTGACCTACGTGTTGCAGTAACCAGGCTGTTTGTCCGGCATAACTTAATATCAGCATGATCTTAATATAGATCCAGCTTATGCGAATGTTGTTGCGGCCGCAGTGACCCATATCGCTGTACAATGCTTCGGCACCCGTGGTACACAAAAAGATGCTACCCAGCAACCAGAAACCGCCCGGCGAATCTTTTAGCATTACATAAGCATAATAAGGATTCAACGCTTTGAATACGCCCGGCGCATGGCTTAATGCCATAATACCAAGCACACCAATAAATGTAAACCAGATCACCATTACGGGACCAAACACCTTACCTATTTTATCGGTGCCAAATTGTTGAAAGGTGAACAGGATAATAAGAATAACGATGACAATGGGCACCGTATTGATATCGGGTTTTATTTTTTGTAACCCTTCAATAGCAGACGCTACCGAAATGGGTGGAGTAATAATACCATCGGCCATTAAGAAAGCGCCGCCGGCCATAGCGGGTATAAGTAACCACTTACCCCAAAAGCGACGGATAAGGGCATATAAAGAGAAGATCCCACCTTCACCCTTGTTGTCGGCCTGCAGGGTGATGATCACATATTTCAATGTTGTTTGAAAGAAGAGGGTCCAGAAAATGGCTGATAAAGCACCTAAAGCCACATCTTCGGTAATTACGCGGTCATGAAAAACCGCATTTAAAGTATAAAGCGGCGAAGTACCGATATCGCCAAACACAATACCGGTTGCAATTAAAATACCGGCAGCAGTAATTTTCTTATGAAATACAGCCGGTGACGTTGATGAACTCATTTTGATTGTTTTAAACCTTGCCCTGCGAATTTATCTTTTTCGGGCTTATAATTAGTATTGGCCGGGCTGTAAATGTTACAAAACCCTTTCAATTTGATAAACCACCCTTTCAAAATGAAAGGGTTTTTGGTTTTGGGTATATGAACGCTGATTGCGCTATTTTTTGTATCTGCCTGTTAATTAATTGCTTGCTGTTGTTACTTCATTTTATGCCAAACCCGGCACTTCGTTGGCTTTTCCAAGTGGAACATAAAATTTCAGTTATGCTAACGCTCATTCTTTTACTACTAGGCCTTGTTTGTTTTTACGTGTTTTATAAATCAATCGACTTCTTTGAAAAAATATAAACCTATGATCAACGCATTATTCTTTTTGTCAATACTCGTATTTGGATACTTATTGTATGTATTGATTAAACCCGAAAGATTCTGATGGTGAATTGTGAGTGGTCAATGGTGAGTGAGTCTCCGAATTTTCAAAAAACTGAAAATTTGCGAGCTGCGCTATTGTTCAGCATTTAAAAAGTTAGCGAGTCCACTCACCACTCGCCACTCACCACTCACCAGTTTGCTAAATCCACAATAGTTAAATTATGAATACAGAGCTTCTTGGTGTAATAGTAACATTTTTAATTACCGTACTACTGGCATATCCTTTAGGAAAATACATTGCCAAAGTATTCAAAGGTGAACGCACCATCACCGACTTTATGGATCCGCTGGAACGGCTGATCTTTCGAATCAGTGGCATTAACCCTACAGAAAGCATGAACTGGAAACAGTTCCTGAAAGCCATGCTGGGCATAAACCTGTTGTGGTTTGTGTATGCATTTTTTCTTTTGCTCTTCCAGCACAAATTACCCCTGAACCCCGATGGTAACCCTGGCCAAACACCCGACCTGGCGTTTAACACGGCCATTAGTTTTTTAGTGAACTGTAACCTGCAGCACTATTCGGGCGAAACGGGTGTAACCTATTTCACGCAGTTGTTTGTGCTTACGTTTTTACAATTTGTAAGCGCTGCCACCGGCATAGCTGTATTGGCGGCCTTATTTAATGGCCTCAAAGAAAAAACCACAAGTAGTCTGGGTAACTTCTGGAACCTGCTGGTAAAAACCATTACCCGCATTTTGTTGCCTCTTTGTATTGTGAGCGCTATAGTGTTTGCATTCAATGGCACGCCTGCCAGCTTTGATGGCAAGGATACCATTACCACCTTGCAGGGCGATACCGTGCAGGTATCACGTGGACCCGCAGCCGGTATGATAGCCATCAAACACCTTGGTACTAATGGTGGCGGTTGGTTTGGCGCCAACTCGGCCCATCCGTTGGAGAACCCCAACTACTTTACCGCTATGCTGCAACTGGTCTTGCAGGTGATCATCCCCATTGCTATGATCTTCGCCATGGGCTTTTACTTAAACCGTAAAAAGTTTGCGTATGTAATTTTTGGGGTAATGACGGTGGGTATGCTGTGCCTGCTTATTCCAACCATAATTACAGAAATAAACGGTAACCCTGCCATTGCCAGGCTGGGCGTTGCACAGGCAACGGGCGCTATGGAAGGTAAGGAAGTTCGTTTTGGCCCAGCCTTATCGGGTTACTGGAGTATTGTTACCACTATTATTTCAACCGGTTCGGTAAACTCTATGCACGATAGTTCAATGCCCCTGTCAGGACTAATGCAATTACTGGCCATGATGATCAATGCATTTTATGGTGGTTGCGGCGTGGGTATTTTGAACTATTACATCTATATAATTATAGCGGTGTTTATATCTGGCTTAATGGTTGGCCGTACGCCCGAATTTATGGGGCATAAGGTAGAAGCAAGAGAAATAAAGATCGCTTCGCTGGTATGGTTGCTGTCGGCTGTTCTTGTAAAAGGCGGCGCCGCACTGGCTGCCTATTTTGTAACGCATCATCCCGATGTGGCCTGGGCGGTAAAGCCGTCGGCCTGGTTGAATAACCCTTCCTATCATGGCTTTTCAGAAATATTGTATGAGTTCACTTCATCCAATGCCAATAACGGAAGTGGTTTTGAAGGGTTAGGCGATAACAATATTTTCTGGAATGTAAGCTCGGGTATTGTGTTGATACTGGCCAGGTTTATACCCATTATTGGTCCCATTGCCATTGCAGGTTTGCTGGCCAATAAAAAATTCATTCCCGAATCGCCGGGTACTTTGCGTACAGATTCACTTACGTTCGGAGCTATGACCTTTGCCGTTATCGTTATCGTGAACGCATTGTCATTCTTCCCCGCATTAGCGCTTGGGCCCCTGGCAGAATATTTCTCATTACAATAATTCAGAACTGATCATGTCAACAAGAAATCGTGAAATAAAATTGTTTGATCCGGCATTGGTGAATACGGCCATCAAACAGTCCTTTATAAAACTCAGTCCCCGGTTAATGGTTAAGAACCCGGTGATGTTCACCGTAGAGATCGGTACCGTGGTAATGCTGGCCGTAGTTATTTGGCAAATGATAACACATGATGCTACGCAGGGCGCATTGTGGTATAACATTGTAGTATTTGCCATCCTGTTCATTACAGTGTTGTTTGCCAATTTTGCCGAAGCGCTGGCTGAAGCAAGAGGTAAAGCCCAGGCCGAAAGCCTGCGCAAAACAAGAGAAGAAACACCGGCAAAGCAAGTGATATCACCCGGCGACATCTTTGTAAAAGAAATAAAAGTGGTGCCCTCTTCTCACCTGCGGTTAAACGACCGGTTTGTATGTGAAGCTGGTGATGTAATACCTATGGATGGCGAGATCATTGAAGGTATTGCCACCATCGACGAATCGGCTATTACCGGTGAATCGGCCCCGGTTATCAGAGAGGCCGGTGGCGATAAATCGTCGGTTACCGGTGGCACCAAAGTATTGAGCGATAGAATTGTGGTACAGGTTACCACACAACCCGGCGAAACATTTTTAGATAAAATGATCGCACTGGTAGAAGGCGCCAGCCGGCAAAAAACGCCCAATGAAATTGCGCTTACCATTTTGCTGGCGGCATTCACGCTCATATTTATTATTGTGTGTGTAACGCTGAAACCATTTGCCGATTACGCTAATACGCCTATTACCATTGCGGCATTTATTTCGCTGTTCGTATGTTTAATTCCTACTACAATCGGCGGTTTATTAAGTGCCATTGGTATTGCAGGTATGGACCGTGCGTTGCGTGCCAATGTGATCTCAAAAAGTGGCCGGGCTGTTGAAACGGCTGGTGATGTGGATGTGTTGTTGCTCGATAAAACAGGTACCATTACTATTGGTAACAGAAAGGCAACGCATTTTTACCCCGCTCAACATGTAAGTGATGCCGAGTTTATAGATATGGTGGTGTACAGTTCGCTGGCCGATGATACACCGGAAGGGAAATCGATCGTAGAGCTGGCGGCCAAACAGACAAGCCCCAACGTTACTATTGATCAGTACCGTCACCAGAAACTGGCGGCGCATCCCGCTCCGCTCACTTTTATAAAGTTTACCGCCGAAACCCGTAGCAGCGGTGTCGATATGCCCGATGGCACCAAGATCCGTAAAGGCGCATTTGATGCTATACGTAACCTGGCCATGAAAAGTGGTAAAGGTATGCCGTTAGAAGTGGAAGAAAGAGTAAAGAAGATAAGTAACGATGGCGGTACGCCGCTGGTAGTGGCTGTGAACAACCAAATAAAAGGAGTGATAGAGTTACAGGATATTATTAAACCTGGTATACAGGAACGTTTTGAACGTTTGCGTAAAATGGGCGTAAAAACGGTGATGGTTACGGGCGATAATCTGCTCACGGCAAAATACATAGCCAATAAAGCCGGTGTTGATGATTTTATTGCCGAGGCAAAACCCGAAGATAAAATGAACTACATCCGTAAAGAACAGGCATCGGGTAAACTGGTGGCTATGATGGGTGATGGAACAAACGATGCGCCTGCATTAGCGCAGGCCGATGTGGGTGTGGCCATGAACAGTGGTACCCAGGCTGCCAAAGAAGCGGGTAACATGGTTGACCTTGACAACGACCCCACCAAACTGATTGAAGTAGTAGAGATAGGCAAACAATTACTGATCACCCGGGGTACATTAACCACTTTCTCTATTGCCAATGACGTTGCCAAGTATTTCGCTATTGTGCCGGCGCTGTTCATTGCTTCTATTCCTGCTTTGCAGCATTTAAATATTATGGGTTTGAAAAGTCCCGAGTCGGCTATTTTGTCGGCCATCATTTTCAATGCCATTATTATTCCTATGTTGATACCCCTGGCGCTGAAAGGTGTTGCATATAAACCAATTGGAGCAAGCGCATTGTTGAGAAGGAATCTGCTTATATATGGAGTAGGTGGAGTAGTTGTACCCTTCATAGGCATTAAGTTGATAGATATGTTGCTGGGTGTATTTATGTAATTCTTTAAAAATTGTAACAATGAAAAGTTTTTTGATCCCAATAAAGCTCACACTTGTACTTATTATTCTCTGTGCAGGTATATATCCGCTGTTAATTGCTTTTGCAGGTAAAATGGCGCCCGGCGGTGGCAAAGGTGAAACCGTACAGGTAAATGGTAAAGTGGTGGGGTATGCCAATGTAGGTCAAAAGTTCACGGAAGATAAATATTTCTGGGGCCGCCCTTCGGCGGTAGACTACAATGCTGCCGGCTCTGCCGGTTCTAACAAAGGCCCATCTAACCCTGATTATTTGAAAACAGTACAGGACAGAATTGATAGTTTTTTAGTACATAACCCTGGTGTAAAAAAAGAAGACATTCCTGCTGAAACGGTAACTGCTTCAGGCAGCGGCCTCGACCCCGATATTTCACCGGCATCGGCTGCTATACAGGTAAAAAGAATAGCTGCTGTGCGCGATTTACCTGCAAGTAAAGTACAGTCACTGGTTGAAGCGCATATTCAAAAACCATTGTTTGGTCCTGCTAAGATAAATGTATTGAAATTGAATGTAGCATTAGATGAATTGAAATAAACAACAAGATGAAAAAAGTTTTATTAGTAACTGGTATTTTATATACAGTAAATGTTCTTGGACAGGATTCAACAAAAGAAACAAAGTCGCCGGTGACTATCAGCGGCTATGCAGAGGCGTATTACAGCTACGATCTAAATAAACCAGCCGATAATAACCGGCCTGGTTTTATTTACAGCCATAACCGCAGCAATGAGTTTAATGTAAACCTGGCTTTTGTTAAAGCTAATTATACAACAGAAAGAGTAAGGGCCAACCTGGCAATAGGCGCCGGTACTTATGTAAATGCAAATTATGCGGCAGAGCCTGGTGTACTTAAAAACTTATACGAGGCAAATATTGGCGTTAAAGTAAACGCTAAAAAAAATCTCTGGTTCGATATAGGCATTTTGCCATCGCATATTGGTTTTGAAAGCGCCATTAGCAAAGATTGCCGTACGGTTACCAGAAGTTTGATGGCCGAAAACTCGCCTTATTACGAAAGCGGAGCTAAACTTACATACACTACAGATAATGGTAAATGGTTACTAAGCGCACTGGCGTTAAATGGCTGGCAACGTATTCAACGGGTAAGCCGTAATTCGCTTATGAGCTGGGGTACACAGGTACAGTTTAAACCCACTGATAAAGTATTGTTGAACTATAGCACTTTTTTAGGTACCGATAAAGCCGATAGTGCCCGTCTTTGGCGATATTTTCATAACTTATATAGCGTGGTGCAACTGAGCGATAAACTCGAAGCCACCCTGGGTTTTGATATTGGCCAGGAGCAGGTTTCAAAAGGAGAAAGTAAACTAAATACCTGGTATACTCCGGTGGTTATTCTGCGCTATGCGCCGGTTGAGCAATGGGCATTTGCCGTACGCGGTGAATACTACAGCGATGAACATGGTGTTATTATTTACACAGGTACCAAAAATGGATTTAAAACGAGTGGCTTCTCTGCCAACGTTGATTACCTGCCTGTTTCTAACATTGTACTTCGACTGGAAGGGAGAACCTTGAGGAGTAGGGATAAGATCTTTGTAAAGAATGAAAATAGTGTTGATGATAACACGGCAATTACGTTTTCTGCTGCTGTTAGTTTCTGAAGTAAGAAGTAGGAGGTCCTACTTCGCTCAACTATATCCTGAAAATTTACAAGAAAACACAAATGCCGGTTGGGAAACTAAAGATATATATAGGCATGAGCGCCGGTGTAGGTAAAACTTACCGCATGTTACAAGAGGCGCATGAACTGCTGCGCAAGAACGTGAATGTAAAGGTGGGGTATGTGGAGACCCATAACCGTAAAGAAACGCATGCACTGATAGCAGGCCTGCCGCTGATACCACGGCGGCAGGTATTTTATAAAGGCAAACAGTTAGATGAACTGGATGTACAGGCCATACTGCTGCTGCACCCTGAAGTAGTGGTCGTTGATGAACTGGCGCACACCAATATTCCCGGTAGTAAGAATGAGAAACGCTGGCAGGATGTAATAGATATTTTGGACGCGGGCATAGATGTGATCACAGCCGTAAATATTCAGCACATTGAAAGTATTAACGAAGATGTAAAGCAAATAACCGGGGTAGAGGTAAAGGAACGGGTGCCCGATAAATTATTGCAACTGGCCGATGAGGTGGTGAATATCGACCTTACTGCACAGGAACTCATCACCCGTTTACAGGAGGGAAAAATATACGATCATAATAATGTACAGCAGGCGCTTACTAACTTCTTTCAACCCGAAAAGATCTTACAGTTACGTGAACTGGCGTTGAAAGAAGTGGCCGGCCAGGTTGAAAGAAAAGTTGATTACACCGTTACCAAAAACAAAGCATGGCAACACGAGATCTTTTTGGCCTGCATTTCAAGCAGACACGAGACTGCGCAGCGTATTATTCGTAAAACCGGCCGGTTGGCATCGTATTACAATGCCGACTGGTTTGTACTATATGTACAAACCCCCAGCGAAGAGCTTGATAAAATTCCCCTGGCAGCACAACGGCACCTTATCAATAATTTAAAGCTGGCTACCGAACTGGGGGCCGAGGTTTTACAGGTAAAAAGCAAAAGCATCGCCAATGAGATCATAAATGTGGCCATCGATAAAAAGATCACTACTATTTGTATTGGTAAACCGCATTTGAATTTATTTCAGGTAATTTTGAAGACGAACCTGTTCAATCAGTTATTGAAAACCCTGTCTGAAAAAGATATTGATATTATTATATTATCGTAATGGCATTAAAGCTAAAAACAAAAGTAGCCCTGGGCGTTGGATTTCTGTTTGCATTGTTGCTGCTGGTAGGTGGCGTGGGCTTTTATTATTTTAATAAGATCAGTCTTGAATCGCGCGATGTATTAAAGGATAACAATAAAAGTGTTGAGTATGGCCGAAAAATGCTCGATGCACTGAATACCTGGGAAAAAGAACGTACCATAGCCCGCAAAGTTTTTGAAGAGAACCTGGCCGCGCAGCAAAAGAATGTAACTGAAAAAGGCGAAAGCGATGTAACCACCGCCCTTCAGCAGGATTATACCGCCTTTTTGCAACACGACGATTCCTTACCCTTACAACTGGCATTGCAAAAGAACATCAGTAGAATTATACAGATCAACCTCAACGCCATAAACGAAAAGAACGCCGTTTCACAAAAAGCGGTAGATAATGCCAAAATGATCATAACTACCATCATTTCCTTTTGTTTGCTGATAGGGTTTACATTCATTGTTAACTTTCCCGGATTGATAGCCAACCCAATTGCGAAGTTTACCGAGGGTATAAAGGCAATAGCCAATAAGAATTACAGCCAACGTATACATATGCAACGTAATGATGAGTTTGGCGAACTGGCCAGCGCATTCAATAATATGGCCGAGCAACTGAATGCCTATGAACACAGCAACCTGGCTACTATTCTGTTTGAGAAAAAGCGCGCAGAAACGGTGATCAACTCCCTGAAAGACGCCAGTATAGGAATTGATAAAAATGGCATTGTGTTGTTTGCCAACCAGCAGGCTTTGCAGTTATTGAATTTAAAAGAGGAAGATGTAGTAGGGCACCGGCAAACCGATATACAGCAAAGGAACGACCTGTTCCGTTTTCTTACCAACGAAGAGAACGGCATGCCGTTCAAAATAGTAGTGAACGATAAAGAGAATTACTTTACAAAAGAACAGATAGATATTCAACAGGAAAAAGACCTGATAGGCCATGTGATCATTCTTAAAAATATTACACCTTTTAAAGAACTGGACGTAGCCAAAACTAACTTCATTGCTACTATTTCGCACGAACTGAAAACGCCCCTGGCTTCTTCTGATTTTAGTTTGCGGTTGTTGGAAGATGAGCGGGTAGGTACATTAACCGGCGAACAAAAAGAACTGGTGCAAAGTTTAAAAGACGATAACCAGCGGCTGCTGCGCATACTAAGCGAGTTGTTAGATCTGTCGCAGGTTGAAAGCGGTAAAATGCAATTGAATATGCAAGCCGTAGCAGTGAAAGATATTGTGGTAAAAGCCCTGGGGGCGGTACAAAATGCAGCGCGGGAAAAGAATATTCAAATAAAACAACAGATAACAGAAGACCTGCCTCCATTTCAGGCCGATACCGAAAAAGCCGGCTGGATCATCAATAACTTTCTCACCAATGCTATTCGTTACTCAGCCCAGAACGATCAAATTGTTGTAAAAGCACACCAGACCAACGATGGTCAAATAGAAATAGGGGTACAGGATTTTGGTATAGGTATAGACGGCTCCTTACAACAAAAGATCTTCGATCGTTTTTACCGCGTGCCTGGTATTCATGAGAAAAAAGGAACCGGTTTGGGACTGGCCATCAGCAAGGATTTTGCCGGGGCTATGCATGGCGAAATTGGCGTTGATTCCACACCGGGAAAAGGAAGTTACTTCTATTGCAGGTTCAATGTAATATAACGGAAACGTGTAATGCAATCGATTGATATTCCTTACTTATTCACATTGGCGCGTTTTGTTCTACATTAGGTACAATTGTTGAATTAATGGGTTCAACAAAATCTTACTTATGAAAACAAAAGGTGCACAAGCTTTTGCCGTAGCTTCTATTATGACCATTATCACAGGTTATATTGCCTGTAAAAAAGGTTCCGATGACAATACTTCTCCCGGTAAAAAAACAGATTCTGCCATAGTTGACCCTGTTACCATTACCCATGGGATGCAGCTTACTACCTCAATAGTAGGGCCCGCAGGTATTGGTATTAGTACGTTTACTACCGTACCCGGTGGTACATTTACCGGTACTGCATTAAGTGGCTGGGGCAGCCTGGCGCGTACAGTGGCAAAAGGTGGTGAAGTTATAGATGGATTTACATTCCCTGAAGGCACCGTGGTGTTACAAGGGGCTAATATAACATCACAGTTAACAGTGAACTCAGGCTGGCTGGTACTGCGGGGCTGTAAAGGCGGTATGTTATTAAACCATCCAACCGGTAACGGCGGTGGTGGTGCTGCACTTTATTGTGAGCTGACCCATTTCAATACAGTTGGTTATAAAGATAATTGCCAACCAGCTGCAGGCATTGTTTACCGTTGTTATTTTCCTCACTTTGGGTTGGAGAATGTTTACTCAGACAATATCACCGTTACTGAAAACTGGATAACACCCGATCCCGCAGCTGCAGGTTCCGACGATCATATTGATGCCATTCAAACCTGGGGCGGACAGAGCTACCTTAACTTCTCAAGAAACCATTTGGAATTTAATGGGCCCTACTCGCAGGCCGGCGGTTTTTCTGGTTTAGTGGCCATGTATTCAGATGGTGCCAATAATAATGGCTATGAGGGTTATGATCATATTACAATAAAAGACAATTATTTTGTACTACACAGCTATGGAATTGCGTTACATGCTCCGTTGGGAGTTGCGGTCAATAATATAGTTGTTACCGGTAATCGCTGGAAATGGGCAGATGGCTTTGATAAAGATTATACAAACGCAGTTTACCGTAATAACAGTTGGAGTATGCCCAATTATAAAGACAAAGTAAATGGCAATAGCTGGGCCGATAACAAATGGGCCGATGGGCCTTATAAAGATCAGTTCTTATTACCAAACAACAGTACTTCAACTACTGAGTACTAAAAGATACCTGTTTTAATCGTGAAAAAAATGCCAGGCAATGAATGTAAAAATTCATCTGTCCTGGCATTATAATTAATTGAACCTGCATACGCTTAATACAATTATTCCTGCCACAAGAATTATTTGCACCAATTGGTAAAGGGATACTTTTTTCTTTACATCACTCATTGAAATACTTGTTTCGCCTGCAAGCCGTTTTTTAAACTTGTTAACGTTTCTGGAGTAAAGTACTCTGATAACCACAATAACAAGCACCAACGCGATCTTCACCCGCATCCACGTTTGGGCGCCATATACTTTATGCATTTGGGTCATCATTAAAATACCCATTACCAACGCAATGCCCAGGGAGGCGGCCATAATTTTGTTGTATCTGTCTGTTGTTTGAAAAAGCGCTTTTGTAATGGTGAGGTCTTTTTCGCTGTATTGCCATAGCTGATTGTTGTTTATCAAATTGGCAATGAGTGTGCCTGTAAATAAGGCGAATGCAGTTAAATGAAGAATAAGAAAGATCAAATAAACGGAATGTGGTGTCATATTGCACTTATTGTTAAAGCACAAATAACGCCTGTAAAAATTACCTGCACCCGTGATAAAGATCACAAAATAGCGGGGCGCATTCTTTTGTTCCTGATGCGGCTGAGGGTTTCTCTTTTAACACCCAGGTAGGAGGCCAGTTGCGAAATGGAGATGCGCTGTAATATTTCGGGGTTGTTCTTTTCAAGGAACTCGTAACGGCCTTTGGCGGTGAGTATACGGAAAAGCTGTAATTGCCTTTCCTGTTTGGCGACTATTATTTCGAGGTTCTTTTTACCGGCCAGTTCAATTTCGGGGCGTTGGCCAATAACATACAAAATATCTGCTTTGTCTATTTTATACACCACCATGGGTTCGCAGGCCACCACCGTAAAATCGGATGGTTTATTAAAAAGGTAACTGTTCTTATTGGTAACGGTTTCGTGCTCAAAAAAGAATTCGAGGTTTACTTCTTCACCGTTCTGCACATTATAAGCCCGGCAAAACCCCTGTGCTATCATATACAACGACTGGCAGGGTTTGCCTTCCTTTATGATCTCTTCACCCTTCCTGTATTCAAGCTTTGTAAAGAAAGGCAGCATGAAGGCTATACTTTCTGCCGAAAGTACCGACATCTGTTTAATGTTTTTTATAATATCTTCCATGCGCAGGTAGCTTAAGATAATCATTTTTAACAGGATAAGCAGGTGTTTTGTTTACGTGAAGGCTTTTTAGGCAAACATCAATTCATATTACCTCTTAGTTGACATGCGGAACCGCTGAATTGAGTGATATTTTGTTTAGCCATTAAATATCAGGGTTTAAAAATTAATATCAGGCAAATAAGCATTGATATCAGCGTGATCTTAATCGATATTTTGAAGAAAAATTGATATTAGCCTGATCTTAATCGATATTACCCTGACCAAAAGCAATACCAGGGTGATCGAAATCAATATCAGGGTGGCAATAATTGATACTAACCTCATCAAAAGCAATATCAGGGTAGCACAAACAGATTCACCGCGTAAAAATTCAGATGATGGTCATCACAAACCAGAGATTTGGTTTAGCCATTTAATATTGGCCAAATTGAACGTAATATCAGCTGACAGAAATTGATTTTTGCCTGGTCGAATTCGATTTCAGGGGTAATCTTAATTGATATCAGCCTGGCAGGAAACAATATTGCCGTAATCGTAAACAATGTTGTGGTAATAAGAATTGATTTTACCCAATCTTAAGTGATGAAGAGGTGATCTTAAGCAATGATTTCCCAAAAACTAAAAAGGTCTCGCACCGAAGTGGTGACCTTTTGCTAGCTGGAAACATGCAAAAATTTATTATCAGCGTAAAAAAGACATTTTTACAATAAAAGTCTACAAATTTGATAGTGCTTCCCCTTAAGTTATAGCAACTTGTAAGAAGATTGTAAACATATGAAAAGGAACATTTTACTTATCATTTTTTGGTGTTGTTACAGCAGTTTGATAGCGCAGGAAAAAGGTAGCCGCCCCAATATTATTATAATAATGGCCGACGACCTGGGGTACAGCGACATTGGCTGTTATGGCGGCGAAATAAATACACCCAATCTCGACCGCCTCGCAAAGAACGGTTTGCGAATGAGCAGTTTTTACAACAATGCCCGTTGCTGCCCAACCCGGGCCAGCCTGCTCACCGGGCAGTACGCCCATAAGGTTGGCCTTGCTGCCAACGGTAATGCGCTCACCCGCAACGGCGCCACCATTGCCGAGTTGTTGAAAGAAAATGGTTACCAAACCGGAATGGTAGGGAAATGGCATTTGAGCGATGATGTTCAGCAGTCCACAAAAGAGGAACAGTTAAAATGGCTGAACCACCAGGGCTTTGCCGATGCCCCTTTTGCATCGGTGGAAAGCTATCCCATCAACCGCGGGTTTCAAAAACACTATGGCATTATTTGGGGCGTGGTAGACTACTTCGATCCCTTTTCGCTGGTTGAAGGTGAAACGCCCGTAAAACAAGTGCCCAAAGATTATTATATCACCGACGCCATTAACGACACTTCGGTGAAATACATTAAAGAATTTACAGCGGCTAAAAAGCCTTACTTTTTATATGTGGCCCATGCCGCGCCGCATTGGCCGGTGCATGCAAAACGGGAGGACATTGCCAAATACAAAGGCAAATACGATATGGGTTGGGATGAATTGCGCAAACAGCGCTATAGTCGCATGGTAAAAATGGGATTGATTGATTCTGCAACAACACCGTTGTTGGATGTAATGGGTGGCAACGGCGCCTGGTCGAAATTAAGCGCTGCCGAAAAAGAAAAACAGTCAATGAAAATGGCCGCGCATGCCGCCATGATAGAACGGCTTGATATTGGCGTTGGGCAGATCATTAAAACCCTGGAAGAAACCAACACGTTGCAAAACACGCTGATCATCTTTTTGGCCGATAATGGCGCTTCGCCTGAAATTGTAAATGTGCCCGGGTACGATCGCCCTTCGCAAACCCGCGATGGTCGCGATTTGCAATATGATAAGAATGTTGTTACCGGCAACATTGGTTCTGAGATTTCTTATACAGGTATTGGTGCCAACTGGGCAAATGCGGCCAACACACCTTATCGCTTTTGGAAAATGGAAAGTTTTGAAGGCGGTATTCATACTCCCATGATCGTTCACTGGCCGGCTGGTTTAAAAACCAAAAAAGGAAGTATTAACCCGGCAATGGGGCATGTAACAGATATACTGCCTACTTTGCTTGCGGTAAGTAAATCGCAATATCCCGCTGCTTATAAAGGAAATGCCCTGACTCCATTGGATGGACAAAGTTTATTGCCCGTAATACAGGCCAAAACAAAAAAGGGCCGCAATGAAATTTTCTTTGAGCATGTGAAGGGCAAAGCATATATAAAAGGCAATTGGAAAATTGTAATGAAACACAATGCCAATGAGTGGGAGTTGTACGACCTTAGTAAAGATGCCGATGAACATACCGACCTTGCAACCACCAACCCTGCCAAACTCAATGAAATGAAAACTGCCTGGGAAGCCTGGTATAATAGTATGAAACCGTATATTCATTTACGGCCGGGAAGTGGGCCGCAATAAAAACGGTTACAGGTTTCAGGTTACAGGTTCCATGTTTTTGGTCCTTAATTTAAGCGGTCTGAAATCTTGTTTTGAGGTTTGAAAATAAAGCCCCTGTAACTTGTATCTTGTAACATGTAACTGTTTCCTGTTTGCCCATTTGCTTATTGATTCAATGATCAAAATTATTTGATCATAATCTTTTAACTCGTAGGAATGCACGTGTGTAGAACGTTAACTGCTTTTATCTTTTGTGTTCTGTTTTGCCTGCGCACCAACAGCCAGCAAATTCTTTTCCGCAATTATACGGTGGCCGATGGTTTGTCGTCGAACACGGTACGGGCTATCAAACAGGATGATCAGGGCTTTATGTGGTTTGGTACCAAGAACGGTGTAAGCCGCTTCGATGGTTACCAGTTTAAATTGTACCAGTTTAAAAAAGATAATCCCGCTTCGCTGGGTAATAATTTTATACATGCCATTGAAAAGGTAAACAGCACCCATTTATGGGTAGGCACCGAAAATGGTGTGTATATTTTAGATCTGGAAACAGAACGTTTTGAACCGTTGCCTGCACTGGAAGGAAAAGTGGTGTTTGATATTTTAAAAGATAGAACCGGCGTCATTTGGATAACTACCCGCCTGTATGGATTGTTTAAGTATTCTATTGCTGATAAAAAACTAACCCATTACGAAAAAAAGAACGAAGCGCATTCTTTATCATCAAACTATTTAACCAAACTGGCGCTGGATAATAATGGCAACCTGTGGATAGGCACTTACGGCAATGGCCTCGATGAGCTGGACCCCAAAACCATGCAGGTAACCAATCATGGTATAGCCGAAGGCGTTAGCAGTAATCTTATTATCGCTTTATACAAAGATCAGCAGGGAAAAATATGGGCCGGCACCATGAACGGCGGTGTTTGCGTGTGGGACCCGGCAAGCCGTAAATTTAAAACATATAATAAAAGCAGTGAGCCCGCCATTAATGATAATATCGTAAGAAGTATTTGTCAGGCCGAACCGGGAAAGATCTATATAGGCACAGAGAAAGGGTTGAATGTGCTGGATGAAACAACGGGTAAAATGCTTTCCTGTACAAACGATCCCGCCGATCTCCTAAGCATCAGCGATAATTCGGTGTACAGCATTTACCCCGATAGAAATGGGACCGTTTGGGTAGGCACTTTCTTTGGCGGTGTTAGTTATTTCAAAGAAAAGAATTCTGCCTTTGAATTATATTACCCCACCCGTAATGTCAATAGCCTGAGTGGCCGCGCGGTAAGTTGCTTTTTGGAAGATGCGCCCGGTAAATTTTGGATAGGCACCGAAGACGGGGGGCTCAATTATTTTGATTCAAAAGAAAAGACCTTCCGCCAATATCCCTTTCTGCCCAAACAGCAAAAACTTTCGTACCATAACATTCACGTGCTGATGCGCGATAAAAAAGGAATGTTGTGGATAGGGTTGTTTGCCGGCGGTATAAATGTATATGATGGAGCAAGCGGCCGGGTAAAACAATATAAACATGATGAGAACAATGCGCATTCGCTCAATAGCGACAATGTTTTCTCCATGTATGAAGATAAAGAAGGTACTATTTGGATAGGCACCGACCGCGGACTATGCCGCTATGATGCAACTTCCGATCAATTCATTAATTACACCCGCCCCGGCGTTCACAATACCATTGTATATGATATTTATGAAGACGCCTCAAAGAACATGTGGTTTGCCACTTATAATAACGGACTGCATACATATAATAAACGTACCGAAGAATGGCAAAGCATAACAACAGAAAATTCCGGTCTTACCACCAATAAGCTCACCTGCCTGCACGATGATAATAATGGCAATATGTGGATTGGTACCGATGGCGGTGGCCTCCATGTAATGAACCGCCAAACGAAACAGGTAACGGTGTATGATAAGGCAAAGGGAATAAACGCCAATGTAGTATATAGTTTACTCGAAGACGATGAAGGCCGTTTATGGGTTGGTACCAATGATGGTATTTATAGTGTACAAATGGCAGGCAGGTTGGTTCAACATTACACGCATAAAGACAATTTACAAAGCCGCCAGTTTAATTACAAAGCCGGTTACAAGGCGCTTGATGGTACTTTGTTGATGGGTGGGGTGAAAGGATTTAATATGTTTAACCCATTGGCAACGGGCAAAGAAACCTTTAACAATAAAGTGATCATTACGGCCTTTCAGTTATTTAATAAAGAAGTGCCGGTGACAGCCGAAAGTCCGCTGCAGCAATCGGTGAATTATACAAAGAAGATCAAATTATCGTACGATCAGTCGGTGTTTAGTTTTGAATTTGCCGGCATGAATTTCAATACGCCCGAAAAGGTGCGTTATGCATATAAAATGGAAGGTTTTGATCATGGCTGGAATTACGTAGGCGATGAACGCAAAGCAACCTATACCAACTTATCGCCCGGCACTTATACTTTTTTGGTAAAAGCAACGGTTGATGAAAATAACTGGAACAGCGAGCCCGCTTCGGTGAAGGTTATTATCAGTCCGCCGTTTTACCGAACAATGGTAGCGTATATTATATATGTATTGCTGCTTGGTGTATTGGGCTACTGGGGCTATCATTATTTTGAGATCTACCACCGGCGAAAGAACGAAGCGCGGCTCGACAGAATGAAAGTAAAAGAAGAGCAGGAGTTTTACGCCCGCAAAATTGAGTTCTTTACGGTGATGGCGCATGAAATAAGAACGCCGTTATCACTTATTATGGCGCCGCTCGAAAGATTATTGTCGCTAAATAAATGGCAACCCGAAGAACAGGAACAGCTGCAGTTAATGGATGAGAACAGCAACCGGTTAATGAGCCTGGTAAATCAGTTACTCGATTTTCGCCGTATTGAAAGTGATGCCTATACCATTAAAAAAGAAGAAACAGAGGTAGTATCGCTGGTGCAATCTGTTTATTCACGCTTTTCATCTTTACCTTATCAAAAGGGTGTTGAGTTTAGTATGAGCACCAGAATAAACCGCCTGTCGGTACAGGCCGATCCTGAAGTGCTGAATAAGATCTTAAGTAACCTGTTGATAAACGCTTTTAAGTTTACCCGTACAAAAGTTACTATCAGCATCAACGATCTGGTGCAGGGCGATGATGGCATTACCCGTTTTTCAATAAGTGTTGAAGACGATGGTATTGGCATTTCATCGGCCGATAGTAAACATATTTTCAAGAAATTTTTTACCACTACTTCTGGTAATTATGAATATCACAATCTCGGCGGTAGTGGTATAGGATTGGCACTGGCTGCGGCGCTGGCCGAAAAACATGGCGGACAATTACTGGTTGAAAGTAAGGAAGGCGTTAAAACCATTTTTACGCTGGAGCTTCCTTATGAAACACTGGAAATTAAAGAAGAGGAAGTCGCCATTGAGGACAATGATGTTTCAGATAAGCTCACCGTGCTGGTTGCTGAGGATGATGACATGCTGCTTGACTTCATTTCAAAAAGTTTACGTGCCGATGGCTTTGCGGTTGAAAAAGCAGCCGACGGAAAACAGGCATTACAGTTAATAGAGCAAAAGGCCATCGACCTCATTGTCTCTGATGTAATGATGCCAGAAATGAATGGTATTGAATTGTGCAGGGTAATAAAGAACAATGTGAACTACAGCCATATTCCTTTCATGTTGCTTACTGCCAAAAGTAATGCCGAGGCTGAGCTGGAAGGGTTGGAGAGCGGCGCCGATGCCTACATCACCAAACCATTCAAATGGAAACATGTGATGGCGGTAATAAAAAACCTGCTCGATTCCCGGGAGCGGTTACGACTGAAGTTTTCAGAACAACCCGCCATGAATGCCGAAGTGCTCACCACCAATACCCGCGATAAAGAATTTATGGAGCGCATTATAGCCATTATAGAGCAGCGCATTACCGATTCGCAATTGTCGGTAGAAGAACTAAGTAAGGAGCTGGCCATGAGCCGGTCGAACCTGCACAAAAAACTTAAATCGCTTTCGGGCATGGGCCCTAATGAACTCATCAGGCTCATCAGGTTAAAACACGCCGCCAAATTACTTACCACCAAACAGCATACGGTTGCCGAAGTGGCGTATTTGTCGGGCTTTAGCTCACCCTCATATTTTACCAAATGTTTTCAGCAGCAGTTTAATGTTGGGCCTAAGGAGTATGGGGAAAAAAGACAAGACCTGTAAGGTCCATCATTTGAGCTTGCGTTATTATTATGTTGAATTGGACCTGGCAGGTCGGCCATCGAATGACCTGACAGGATCGCGGCATCGAATGATCTGACAGGTCGGCCATGTAGAAGACCTGTCAGGATCGCGGCATCCTCGTGCATGTGCGAGCCCCGATGGCGAACCTTACAGGTCTTTCGCCTTAAAAACTACAATTCTTTCATTTTTATCTACAATATTTATAGACAAGGGCAGGTGCTAAAGGTAATTTTAGGATGAACGACAAACCAACGATTGCAAAAATTACCTTACCATGCTACAAAACTGCCACGAACGTATTTACAATTGTTTCCATTACGGGAAACGATTGATGCTAATTTGTCTGTTTACAGCCGGCCTGATCATTAGTTGTAAAAAATCAGAAAACGGCACCACCAATGAAACTGTTTCGCCCGAAGCCGCGGGTGGGGGCGTGCTGGTTACCGATAACCAGGCCTACATTGGTGTTAACTACAACGAAAGTTTTCAGGAGATCAGGCGCGGTGAATTAAGCTCAAGCAAAACCAAATGGGTGCGGGGCTTTATAGATGTGCTTATGCATTATGACAATCAGGACCTCACCACCAATGCAAAGATCAACCAATACCTTACGGTAAAAGACCTGGGTTATAAAACGGTGCTTAACCTGAAATTCAATTTTATGGCCCGCGCTTACCCGGCGGTAAACAGCACCGCCTGGAATAATTACATCAGTTTTATTGATAAAGTACTCGACCGCGTAATTGCAAAAACCGACGTAATTGTCGTAGGTAACGAACCCTTTATTGAATCAGAAACATCAACCTGGGATGAACCGTTGAACTCTTTTTACAAAGCAGCGGCCAACAGGGTGAACCAGTATTTAACCGCGCGCAACATACAACGGCCCATTTTTGTAGGTTCGTTCGATAATATGTATCAAAGCGGTCGCCAAACAAATGCAGGTATCAATAACCTGCTGGCCTGGTGCAAGGCAACCAGTTGGGTGGCGGGTATCGATCTGCATATACATCATAATAATAATCCCGAGATCACCACTGTTTTCAATTTTGTAAATGATAAGATCAGGGACAATCAAAAGATCATCATTACTGAATACTCCCTGATGAAATGGTGGCGCGATAATTTGAGTAATGATCTTACATCGCAATTTTTAACTGCCTGTAATGCCAGCACAACAGATAATATTTTTCCGCCGCCGGCGGGCATCACTAAAGTATGGCAGTACATTGACTATGCATTGAAAAATCCACGCAAGGTGGAAGAATGGAATGCATTTAATCAATACACGCCCTTTCTCGAAGACAGGAAGAGCTACCTGTGTAACTCTTTCAAACTTTTTAAGGCAAGTAGCAAATTCTGGCTAGCAACCTATGCTATGCGCCAAAGTTATCCTTTGAACACCGACTTTACTGCAACAACAGACCCCTGGATCCTGAATTCGCTGTTTACTCCTCGCACGGTAGAACTGCTCGCATCGGCCGATGCGCAGCCACGGTACTCATACCTTGGGCAGTTTGCCGATATCAATACCACTAATACAACTTGTCCCTGATTTGTAATTAAACTCAAAACAACTTCGTATGAAGGAAATGCAAGCGATTGCTTTTAAAAAAATTATGCTGTCCATTCTGTTGCTTTTTGCTGTGCTGTCGGCGCATGCACAAAGCCGGGTAGTTACCGGAAAAGTTACTGCAGCTAAAACTGGTGAACCGTTGGCCGATGTAACGGTAATGGTGAAACAAACCAATACGGCCGTTGCAACCAACAACGGTGGTGTGTTCTCCATTAAAGTAGATAATGATAATGACGTGCTGGTGGTTTCCTATGTAAATTTTAAAACACAGGAAGTGGCGGTAAAAAATTTTGCTAATGTAAACGTTACGCTTGAGCCTGCCGACGGTTCGTTGGGTGAGGTTGTGGTGGTTGGTTATGGTACGGTAAAGAAAACCGATGTTACCGGTTCGGTGGTTTCATTAAAAGCAAAAGACCTGAGCCCCGGCGCCAATGTAAACGTTGAACAAAGTCTCATTGGCCGCGCAGCCGGTGTACAGGTGTATCAAAAAAGTGGTGAACCGGGCAGCGCCATGAGCGTAAAGATCAGGGGCGCCAGTTCTATTACGGCAGGTAACGATCCCCTGTATGTAATAGATGGAATGCCGGTGAACAACCTGTCGCCTGTAAGTGGCAGTGGTGCTGGTTTTGTGGCCACGCCCAATCCCCGCAATCCGTTAAATAGTTTGAACCCGGCCGATATTGAATCAATAGAAATATTGAAAGATGCGTCTGCTACCGCCATTTATGGTTCGCGCGGTTCAAACGGTGTGGTGATCATTACCACAAAAAAAGGGACATCGGGCAGAATGAAGATTGGTTACAATGCCTATTATGGCTCGCAGGAAGTGGCCAATTCATTGGAGCTGCTTAATGGGGAACAATATAAAGAAGTGTTGAATGCGATCATCGATGCTGGTGGCGGCGTGGCTACTGAACGAGTGACCAACGAACCTGTAAATACCAACTGGCAAAAGGAATTGTATAGAAAAGCCAATGTACAAAGCCATGACCTGTCGTTCTCTGGTGGTCGTGATAATACCCGCTATTATGCATCACTTGGTTATTTTAACCAGCAGGGGGTGTTGTTGAACTCAGGTGTTAAACGCTATACCGCCCGGTTCAACCTCGACAACAGCGTGGCTAAAAAATATGCATTCGGTTTTAATGTAAATACCTCGTATATACATGACGATTACAATTCGGTTGGTCTTGGTATAAATGAGAACGGAAGTGCTTTATATGCCGCTATTAACTACGATCCTTCATACCCGGTATACGATGCCAATGGTAATTATTACCGTTCACCATTCATGACCACTATGGACCATCCGCTGGCATTGATAAACGGCCAGTACGCTAACAGCGATGGGTTCAGAACTTTTGGAACTATCTATGGCGAATATTTTATTATCCCGGAATTGTCGGTGAAGGTAAAAGGCGCCGGGGATGTAAACATCGTACAGCGAAATACCTGGTTAGATCCCAAAACAATTGCCGGTGGTTCGGTAAATGGTATTGCTACCATCAATACCGGTAATGTAAATTACTACATGGGCGAGGCCACGTTGAATTTTAATAAAGAGTTTGGCAAAAACCATAGGGTGAATGCGGTGGCCGGTAGCACGTATGAACATTTTGGTTCCAACTCATTCGGCGGTAATGGTCGTGGTTATTCACTGCCCGATCTTACGTACAATGCTATTGGTACCGGTACAAGCACCTTAAACCAAATTGGAAGTGGCCGGGCCTCAACAAAGATCATCTCTTACCTGGGCCGCGTTAATTATAGTTATCTCGATCGTTATTTGCTTACTGCCAGTATCAGGGCCGACGGGTCATCGAGGTTTGGTCCTAATAACCGCTTTGGATATTTCCCATCAGTGGCGGTGGCCTGGAAGTTACAGGAAGAACAATTCCTGCATCATATTGATTTCATTGACGAGTTGAAGTTGCGTGCAAGCTATGGCGCTATTGGCAACCAGAATATAGCCAACTATTTGTATATAACAACTTTCTCGGGCGGTGGCGATGCCGTTTTTGGCGGAAGCCGTTACAGTTCACTGGCGCCCTCACGGGTGGCCAATCCCGATCTGAAATGGGAAGCGGCGAAACAAGCTGATGTTGGTGTTGACTTCGCGCTTTTCAACAGAAGGTTAACGGGTTCTATTGAATATTACGATCGTCGTACCTCCGATCTGTTGCTCGACCTGCCCGTGCCATTAAGTACAGGGTTTGGTACAAAAACACAGAATATTGGCGGAATGAAAAACACCGGTATTGATGTAACACTGGCCGGTGACATCTTCCGCAGCGATAAAGGTTTTAACTGGAATATGGGCGTTGTGTTCTCTACTATAAAGAACCAGGTGACCAACCTGGGGCCGCTTGAACAGATCATTACCGGAACTGCCGGAAATATAAGCGGCGCCAGCATCATTAAACCCGGTGAATCATTAGGCTCATATTATGGTTATGAAGTGTTAGGTGTATGGCAAACCGGTGATGATTTTTCGGCTGCGCCTGCAGGCGTAAAACCCGGCGATCTGAAGTTTAAAGACGTGACGGCCGATAAAACCATTAACGCCAGCGATCGTACTGTGCTGGGTAAATCAATACCCGATTTTACTTACGGTATTACCAACAACTTTGAATACAAACAATTATCATTATCGGTATTTATTGAAGGTTCGCAGGGCGCCGGCATCATCAACAACATGATGATAGATAGTTATTTTCCGGTAAGCTTTAGACGTAACAGACTGGCTGAACCTTACCTGAACCGTTGGACGCCCGATAACCCTACCAACAAATATCCTTCGTTTGTAAATCCTACTTCACAGGGGCAGCAATCTATCAATTCAAGAACAGTGGAAGATGCTTCCTATTTACGGATGCAATCAGTTCGGTTAGGGTATAATTTCAAGCTGAATACCAAAGTGGTAAGATCATTACAAGCTTATGTAACCGGTAACAACCTGTTCACCATAACAAAGTATAAAGGAGTTGATCCTGCTGTAAACGCCATTGGCGACGATATTCTGAAAATTGATTACAGTTCCTATCCAATGACCCGCACATTTTTGATTGGTGTAAATGTTCAATTCTAAAAAAAGGCTTTATGAATAAAAATATTATACTGGCATCTATTATAAGTGTGTTGTTCTTTCAAACTGCCTGTGAAAAGGCATTGGAAGTAACACCACCCGGCGAGCTGGCCCCTGGTAATGTATTGACCACTGAAAATGGTATCAGGGCGGTGTTGTTCTCGTCTTATTCGTTTATGCAGAACCCTACACCCTCGCGTTTCCTTATTAATAATTCTGAAGTAACCACAGATATTGGCTTCAATAGCGGCGGTACGGAATTCCTTACACTTACCCAATTGATCAATTTTACCTGGGATGCCACCCTGGGTACACTGCAGGCAGATGTATGGGCGCCCAATTATCGCAGCATTCGCGATGCCAATATTGTACTCGAAAATATTTCGAACGTTAAAGCCGCTGATGAAAAGAAGAATATGTATGCAGCTGAAGCAAGGTTTTTAAGAGCGTTCGCCTATGAATTACTGTATAAATGGTTTGGCCCCGTTCCATTACGCACTACCAGTGCTTCGGAACCTGTACTGGCAAGAGCAACCGATGAAGAAATGCGGGCGTTCATTGAATCGGAATTGCTGGCTTCAATTACCGACCTGCCCGATCCCGGAAAAGAAGAAGCATTTAGCAGGGTGAACAAAGGCGTGGCGTGGAGCACGCTGGCAAAATATTATCTCAATACAAAACAATGGCAAAAGGCGGCCGATGCCTGCCAGCAGGTAATGAATTTTAATTATTACCAGTTGTATCCGCAGTACCAGAACATGTTCAGGGTAGAAAATGAAGGCAATAAAGAAATGATCCTGGTACAACCCTGTCGCAATGAAGTGAACTTTGGTAACTGGTATACTGCCGGGGCATTACCGCAGAATTTTAAATCAACTGCGCAGATCCCGGAATATGTGTGGACGTCAACCATGGCAAATTTTGCAACCATGTACAGGATGCGTTCTGCATTTACCAACACCTTCGATGTTACCAATGATAAAAGAGCGGTATTGCTTATACGCAGTTATGTAAATACAAGCGGCGTAACGGTGAATCTTTTGGCAACGGCCGATAATGTACGCAGTTTGAAATATTGGGATAACAATACGGTAGGTAATCATAGCGGTAATGATGTACCGGTATTGCGTTATGCCGATATCTTACTGACAAGGGCTGAGGCATTGAATGAATTAAACGGCCCCGCCCAGCAGGCCCTTGACCTTATAAACCAGGTTAGAACAAGAGCGGGTATTGCCAACCTTACACTTGCTGTTGCTACCAGCAAAGAGGTATTGCGCGATCTTATCTTACGCGAACGCGGCTGGGAGTTTTACAGCGAAGGCAAAAGAAGGGAAGACCTGTTGCGCCACGATAAATTTATTTCACTGGCCAAAGCAAGAGGTATAACTGCAGCTGCCGATAAACACAAATTGTTTCCCATTCCCCAAACCGAAATTGATGCCAACACTGCCTGCAAGCAGAACGACGGCTATTGATTATAATAAACAATGAATGAATAAACCTATTATGAAAAGAGGACGCCTGGCGTTGATGGCTTGCCTGTTGATAACATCCTTTCATTCCCGTGCCCAAACAAATACACCGGCGTACAGCGATCCCGTGGCGCCGGTAGGCGATAAAATATTAACGGTACCGGCCGCTGTAACACCTGTTATGGACCACTGGATGCGCGATACCTATGTAATGAATGGTCCCGATGGATATTATTATATGACCGGCACCACGGCAACACCGGGCCGGGTTTTTAAAACAGGGGTGGTGCATTGCTGGGATTATAACGATGGCCTGTATATGTGGCGATCGAAAGATCTGAAGCAATGGGAACCACTGGGGCTTATCTGGGGTTTCGACCGTGACGGAGCAAACTGGCAAAAGAAAGGCCGGCCGGTAAAACCGGGTACCTTATCGTTGAATAAAGATCCGCTCGATTCAATGTACCGCGCACTGTGGGCGCCGGAATTACACTATATAAAAAGCAAAAAGAAATGGCTGCTTATTGCCTGTGTAAATGGCGGCATGGGTTCGTTTGTGCTCGAAAGCACAACGGGCAAACCGGAAGGTCCCTACAGGAATATTGCAGGTAACAAGGAAAAGGCGATCTTCAATAATATCGATCTGAGCCTTTTTGAAGACGATAACGGCGAAGTGTATCTGGTTGGGCATAATCATTATATTGCTAAAATGAATAAGGACCTTAGCGATATTGCCGAACCCTTTAAACTGCTGCAGGAAACGCCTTATAGTTCCGATCCCTATATTGAAGGTGTTTTTATAACCAAACACAATGGAAAGTACCAGCTGTTGCAAACTGTTTGGTCAATTGCCAAACCCAATGGCCTTTACACCTATTTACGCGACGATCGAAAAGACACCAGCGCATTGTATAGTTATGATGTGGTAGTGGCCGAAAGCGATCATGTATATGGGCCCTACGGTCCGCGTTATGCGGCTATTTTACAGGGCGGGCATAATAATGTCTTTAAAGATAAAACGGGCAACTGGTGGTCTACCACGTTCTTTAATCCCCGAGGTTTTATGGGTACAAAGTTTTCGGTTACCTGCCGGCCCGGACTGGTTCCTGTAAAATGGGTAAAGGGTAAATTGCAACCCGATCATCAACGTGCCGCTACATTTTATGCCGGTTCCGGTTCAACACCATCAAATACTACCAAATGAACAAACTGATCATTGCTTTGCTGTTATTGGCCGGTATACCTGTGGCCGCACAGGAAATTGGCGCCAACTTTAATCACGATCCTGAGATCATTGATTTTTCTTATTTGAAAAAAACACCGGTTGAATGGATCCGCACAACGCCTTATGTTTTTCAATATATAAACGGCGCCAAAAACGCCGCAACCGAACCCGGTCTTGCTAAAGTGATAGAAGCTAAAAAGCAGGGCTATAAAGTGGCCTTTGGTTTCAGATGGGATTTCAGAAAGTTCAACCTGAACATTCCCGTGCCGGGTTCTGCGGAGGAAAAGAAGTATTTTGAGGTAGCAACAAGTATTCTCGACAGGCTAGGGGCTTATATCGATATCTTTAAGTTGGGAAATGAGCCTAACCTCGAAACAAAAGAAGAAGACCTGCAGAAGAACAGCGAGGGCATAGTGCCGCTGGTGCGTTTTACCGAGCGTTTATTGAATGAGGTGGTAGAACCCTGGTATGCAAAACATACAAACGTAAAACGCCCCGATGTGTATGTAGGTTCATTGCCCCGGTTGTTTATGAAAGACGAACAACAAAAGCCGGGTGTACGCGGTCTTATTGAGCTGGCTCAAAATAAAAAGCAAATAAAAGGGCTTTCGGTACACCTGCATATTGCCGATTCGGTTGAAATGGAAGATGCCTTTAAGTTTGCAAGATCAATAATGCCGGCGAAGCCCATTATCATTCCGGAGTATTCTTTGTTCAGGTTATACAATAAGCATAATACAGACCAGTTGGGCGATTCACCGGAAGGTATTGCATTTGCAAAGAAGTTTGGTTATGCACCGGAGATGAAGTTGTACGAATGGTACAGCAAGGCAAACAGTGAGCAGGTTAGTGCTGAGGAATGGAAAGCGATGTTCGACTCGAGAAAATGGTTCCCGCAACATTTTATGCTTACGTATTACCGGTATTTTCAAAAGTATGGTGTAGTGCTGGCAACCTATGGGTATGTAAGCCAGGATGCGCCGCAGCACATGCGCCCCGATTCGCCCACCTGGTTTATTAATCCCATTTTCCCTTTCAAAAGTTTAAAGACCCAGGCTGATGGGGTGCATACTGCTAACCCATTGTGGTTTGATGATTTTGTTACCATTGTTAAGAAGGGAAGTAAGAAGTAGGAAAGAAATTTTGGGATTTCGGAATTTCGGGATTTTGAGATTTGTCGCAAGGCTCAAAGTGAAAGAAATCTCAAAATCCCTAAATCTCAAAATCAGAAATTAACTTCGTATGCTATATAAAAACATTATATGTCTCCTGAGTATTCTATGCATCCTCACTGGGTGCAGGGACCAAAAGAAGGCGACCACCACCAAACCCAACATCATCATCATTTACATCGATGACCTGGGTTATGGCGATGTAAGTTGTTATGGCGCTACGAAAGTGCAAACACCTAATGTTGACCGGCTTGCACAAAACGGCTTGAAGTTTACCGATGCGCATTGCACTGCCGCCACCTGCACGCCTTCACGATTCTCCCTTTTAACGGGTATGTATGCATTCAGGAACAATGCTGCCATTCTACCCGGTGATGCACCTTTGTTGATTCCACAGGGCATAGAAACCCTGCCCTCGATGTTGCAAAAAAGGGGGTATACCACGGCGGTAGTGGGCAAATGGCATTTAGGTATGGGCATCGGTACTATCGACTGGAACAAACCGATAAGCCCCGGCCCGTTGGAAACGGGGTTCAATTATTCATTTGTTATACCTGCCACGGTAGACAGGGTGCCTTGTGTATATGTAGAAGGGCACAACGTATATAATGCAGACACTACTGATCCCATATATGTAAGTTATAAGGAAAAGATAGGCGAGGAGCCAACGGGATTGAGCAACCCCGGGTTGCTAAAGATGAAAGCCGATACGCAGCACAGCAATACCATTATAAATGGCATCAGTCGCATTGGGTATATGACCGGCGGCAAAAAAGCAAGATGGCGCGATGAAGATATGGCCGATGTGTTCACTGCAAAGGCCAAAGAATTTATCAATAATAATAAGAACAATCCTTTCTTTTTATACCTGGCCCTTACCGATATACATGTGCCCCGCACACCCCATGAACGTTTTTTGGGTAAGAACGCTATGGGCCGGCGCGGCGACGTAATTCTTGAAATGGATTGGGTAACCGGCGCCATTACCAAAGAGATTGAACGATTGGGAATCGATAAGAACACCCTCATCATTTTTTCAAGTGATAATGGACCCGTACTCGATGATGGGTATAGCGATGAAGCCATAGAAAAGGCCGGCGGGCATTTACCTGCCGGTGATTTTCGCGGTGGTAAATACAGTGCCTTTGAAGCCGGTACCCGCGTACCTACTATCGCGTATTGGCCGGGTACAATAAAACCGGGCATCTCCAACGCTTTAATGTCGCAGGTTGACTGGATGGCCTCGCTTGCTACATTGACCGGTGAACCGTTAACCGGAAATGCAGGCCCGGATAGTAAAAATGTATTGCCGGTATTGTTAGGCGCTGCCAACACCAAACCGGAATATATGCTGGAAGAATCGTTCACCCTTTCCATTCGGTACGGTAACTGGAAATACATTGCACCGCAGGCCAAAGGCACGCCCGATTGGTTAAAAAATAAAAAGATAGAAAGCGGGTTGCAACAGCAGCCGCAGTTGTATGACCTGCAAAGCGACCCAGGCGAAAAAAATAATGTGGCCGCTCAGCATGCTGAAATAGTACAACAGCTTCAAACCGCATTAAAGGATATACAATCAGCAACAAATTCAAAAGGCAGATAAAAATCAGGTAAACTATGCTTACATGTAAACGTATTTTGTGGGTAGCATTCTTATGTTTTATTATAGTACGATCACAGGCGCAAACAGCCGCACCACGCTGGACGGAACAAAAGGCCAATGAATGGTATGCAAAACAAGGCTGGTTGCGTGGCTGTAATTATCAACCGGCAACGGCCATTAATCAGTTGGAAATGTTTCAGCCCGAAACATTCGATACCGCCACTATCAACAAAGAACTGGGTTGGGCAGAAGCGCTTGGTCTTAATGTAATGCGCGTATACCTGCACCATTTATTATGGACGGCCGATAAAGAAGGCTTCAAAAAAAGGCTCGATACTTATTTAAGCATTAGTACTAAGCATGGTATTAAAACCCTGTTTGTGATCTTCGACGATTGCTGGAATGATACCGCCTGGGTTGGCAAACAACCAGACCCCAAACCCGGCATCCATAACTCAGGCTGGGTGCGCGACCCCGGTACCATGGTGTATCGTTACCCAGATACTATTAAAGTGTTGGAAGCATATGTAAAGGACCTGCTCACCACCTTTAAGAACGACTCGCGTATTTTGTTGTGGGACCTGTACAATGAACCGGGTAATAACAAACAGTTCAATAAAAGCATGCCGTTACTACAAAAGGTATTTCAGTGGGCGCGTGAAGTAAATCCATCGCAACCGGTATCGGCAGGTTTATGGAGTGAGAACGCGAATTTCAGGGAGTTGAATAAATTCCAGCTTGAAAATTCAGATGTAATAACCTATCACAATTATAATTATATAGACCATCATCAAAATGCTATCGATACCCTGCGCAAATTTAAACGCCCGTTAATTTGTACCGAATATATGGCGCGTCGTAATGCCAGTGTATTTCAAACGATAATGACTATGCTGAAGAAAGAAAAGGTAGGGGCTATTAACTGGGGATTTGTAAGTGGTAAAACCAATACCATTTTTGCCTGGGATACCCCGCTTCCAAACATGAAAGAACCACCGCTTTGGTTCCACGATATACTTAGACAGGACGGTACTCCTTTTAGTAAAGATGAGGTAAGAGTAATTAAAGAATTGACCGATAAATCAAAGAAATAAATGAGCTAAAATACTAACAGCTGTTTTTTAGCGCAAAAGGAGCATCCTGAAAAAGGTGCTCCTTTTGCGTTTTTACCAATGAAACAGCTGTAGTTGGAATTAAGAGAGATTAAAATTCAGATTAATAAACCCACTAATTTTGTAGACTAAGTAAGTTTATCTAATATTGTGCAGGAATTAACACGGAAATATAAAATCTGAATTGATCTGGCCTAGTTGACCGGGTTAGTAAAGTACTGCACTCATGTTGCATCATAACATCATATCCATGTCCCCTGTACCTGCACTAAAAGCAGCAGGTTGTTGCTGTTGTACCAGTTGTTGTTGCTGAACAATTCCGTTGACCTTATCCCTTGTTTGGCCATACATGATCTGAAGAAAGTAAACGCTTTACATAAAATATTTGAAGAAGTTATGACCTGGTCAATTTTTGGGCGTGCCGGTCCATGATGGTTTGTTCGTTTCAGAAAAAGAGCCGGAATTGTTGCGAGCAATCCCGGCGCAAACAAGGCGTTAAGGGCAGATAGTGATTGCGAGTCCCCGTCTGCCCCGCCTTATTGTTTAATTACCAAAACAAAGATAATGACAAAAGCTGTTAGTGTATGGCTTCTGCCTGCACTGCTTATGCCGTATATTGTGTTTTCTCAGGAAAACCCGGCAAAAAATACCCCTGCTCCCACTGTTAAAACCGGAACGGATAATATTATTCTCTCTGGCCGGGTTATAGATGATAAAACCAAAGCCCCATTGCCCGGCGCAACCATTCATATTAAAGGCACAACGCACGAGGTGGCGGCCGATGAAAAAGGCGCTTTTAAATTCGTTACCGGTCAAAGACTGCCAAGTGTTTTTGTAGTTACCAATGTGGGTTATCAACCCAGGGAGATCACTATCAGCCAGGCTACTGACATCGTGATCACTTTGCACGAAACCAATTCACAATTGAATGATGTAGTGGTGGTTGGTTATGGTACCCAGCAAAGAAAAAACCTCATCAGCTCTATTTCAAAGGTGAATGCGGCAGAAGTAAAAGAATTACCAGTGGCTGGCGTTGATGCACAGTTACAAGGTAAGGCTTCAGGAGTGCAGATCAATTCAAACACCGGCGTTCCCGGTGATGGGGTCTTTATTCGGGTGCGTGGCGCAACCTCAATCAATGCCAGCAATGATCCTTTATATGTGGTAGATGGCGTATTTATTAATAACACCAGTTTACAAACTGTAAATACCGGTGGCCGCGCTACCTCACCCATTGCCGATATAAACCCTGCCGATATTGAAAGC
Organism: Niastella sp. OAS944; assembly: GCA_024809215.1. Lineage (GTDB taxonomy): Bacteria > Bacteroidota > Bacteroidia > Chitinophagales > Chitinophagaceae > Niastella. Next base: position 294,681 of record JANUBW010000009.1, read on the forward strand.
ATCGAAGTGCTGAAAGATGCCAATGCCACTGCCATTTATGGCGCTCGTGGCGCTAATGGCGTTGTCATTATTACTACCAAACGGGGTAATTATAATGCAGCCCCTAAAGTAAATATCAAAGCGGCTACCGGTTGGGCAAAAGCGGCGGAGTTATGGAAGCTCACCACAGGGCCCGAACATGCAGAGCTGGTAAATGAGTTTTATGCCAATTCATACCAGGATGCCCTGACTGCCAATGATGCCGCCGGTATAACAAAATATAAATACCTGCCATTTCGCGCCCTTACCGATAATCCAACGGCAACACCTGCTCCGCGTGGATTGCCGCAAGATCAGAACACGTACGACCGGCTGAACAAATTATTCCGTACAGCCAGGCTGAGTGATTATGATATTTCATTACAGGGCGGAAGCAAGGCAACCAAATATTATTTGGGCGCAGGCTACACAAGTCAGGAAGCGAACATAAAACCCATCGATTTTAACCGTGCCAGCTTTAAGCTGAACCTCGATCAACGAGTGAACGAAAAGATACAGGTGGGCGTTAGTAACAGTTTTTACCGAACCTACCGTAACCAGGCCCGTTCAGGAGATGGTCCTGCCGGTGGTTTGTTGCAATCTGCATTACATACGCCCACTTATTTACCCGAAACCAATGCCGACGGTACACCGGCCCGTTGGGCAGGTTTCGATAACCTCGATGTGCTCATAAATAATTACGATGTAAATACCATCAGCTTACGTTACATTGGTAATATCTATGCCGATGCGGAAATTATTCCTGATCTGAAATTCCGTACCAGCTTTAGCGTTGATTATAACCATTACAACGAATCGGAATACTGGAATAACCAAACTCAGTTAGGTGCAGCGCCAACCAATGGTCTCGCTACATCTATTCAAACACAAAATACCACCTGGATCAACGAACAAACGCTTTCTTACCGGAAGAACCTGTTTGGCGGTCATACCTTCGGTATATTAGTGGGTAATTCTGTTCAAAGCAATTCATTACGTACCGATTCTTTATCAGGATCGGGTTTCCCCAATAATTCATTCAGGTCAATTGCATCAGCCGCTAACCGGCCTTCTTCTCAAAAGTTTGCGAAGGGTAATCTGGTATCGTTCTTTTCACGGGTTGATTATAACTACAGTGGTAAATATTTCCTGGAGGCAAGTATCCGTGCCGATGGATCGAGCCGGTTTGGCGCGAACAATAAATACGGTTACTTCCCCTCTGTGGGTGTTGCCTGGCGCATAAGAGAAGAAAACTTTCTGCAAAATGTGAACTGGTTGAGCGATCTTAAACTGCGCGCCAGCGTGGGCCTCACTGGTAACCAAAATGGTATCAACAACTTTGCAGCACTTGGGCTTTGGAACGGCGGTGCAGGATATCCTGATGTTGCCGGCAGCAGCGATCAGCCGGGTACAGCGCCACAGCAATTAGGCAATGACGATCTGAAATGGGAAAAGACCCGCCAGTCGAATATTGGTGTAGATGTGGGCCTTTTCAACGGCGCAGTGAGTGTAGAAGTGAATTTGTATTCAAAGTATACTACCGATGCCCTGTTGCAATTACCAATAAATGCGATCTCCGGTTTTAATTCCTACTCATCCAATGCCGGAGAGATCAGCAACAAAGGATATGAAGTAAGCATCATCTCTAATAACATTCGTAAAAAAGATTTCAGCTGGACAACCAGTTTCAATATCTCTGGCAATACCAACAAGATTGAAAAACTGCCTACTGCTGTTAACTATTATAACCGCGACTGGGTTCGTTTACAGGAAGGCCATCCATTGTATTCATTCTGGTTATATAAACAACAATATGTTGATCCGGAAACCGGCACTGCTGTTTTTGAGGACGTAACAAAAGACGGATCTATTACAGTGGCCGATCGCCAGATACTGGGCAGCGCAATTCCAAAGTTCTTTGGTGGCATTACCAATAACCTGCGCTATAAAGATTTCGACCTCGGGGTTTCATTTACTTATCAATACGGCAACAAGGTGTTTAACCTGAACCGCTTTTTTGGTGAAGGCGGCGGTACCCGCGATGCCAACCGCGTGTTACTGGCCAGTCAGTTAGCCAGATGGCAAAAGCCCGGTGATATCACTGATGTACCAAGACTGACTGCATACGGAAATAATTATACGCTTGAGCAGAACAGCCGTTTCCTCGAAGATGGTTCCTTTATCAAATTCAGTGCGTTGACCTTTGGATATTCTTTGCCCCAACGTATTGTATCGAAGGCGCATATTCAAAATGTTAGACTCTATTTCATTGGTAGCAATTTGTTGTGGATCAAAAAATACACCGGCCCCGATCCTGAGTCGAACGTAACTGCTGTACAAAATGTGCAGGGCCTCGATCTGGGTACGCCACCACAACCCCGTACTATACAGTTGGGTATCAATGTAACCTTGTAAACCTCTCAAAAAAAATAATTACATGAATGCTTTTAAATATATAGTTCCGGTGCTGGCTGCGGTGTCACTGGTTTCGTGCAAAAAGTTTCTGGAAGTGGAGCCGGTTGATTCAGTATCGGATGGACAAACGATCGTTGACAAAACTTCAGCAGAAACTGCTACCCGTGGTTTGTACCGCGCGCTTTCAGCCGATGGTTATTATGGGGTTACTTTTCAATCCATTGGTTATTTAAGTGGCGACAACGTACAATGGACGGGTTCGCAATCGATCATACAACAATTCATTTCACATAATGTACGAGCCGATAATGCGAATATTGCGAGTGCATGGAGCGCTATTTACACTACCATCAACCGCGCCAATCACATTATTGCCAAAGTACCCAATGTAACAGATCCGTTATTTACGCAAACGTTGCGGAACCAGTTAACAGGTGAAGCATATTTTGTACGGGCGCTGGCTTATTTTGACCTGGCCCGTACCTGGGGCGGAGTGCAACTGGCGTTAACGCCTACTAATTCAGCATCGGATAAAACAGGTATACAACGCAGTAGTTTGGCCGAAACCTATGCGCAGGTGTTAAGCGATCTTACTGCTGCAGAGCCTTTGTTACCCGAAACAACCAACCGCGTACGCGCTACCAAAAAAACAGTGTGGGCCTTGCGTGCACGATATCATTTGTATCAAAAGGAGTATGCATTGGCCGAAGCCTATGCAACCAAACTGCTGGGCGATGCAGCCAGCTACCAGTTGGTGAAACCCTATAGCGCTTTCTTCGCTAACAACGTTGTTAATACCCAGGAATCGATTTTTGAATTGTCATACAGCAGTACCTATACCAACGGCCATCGTAACCAATGGCAACCACCGGCCAATAATGGTACAAGACAATGGGCGCCCAGTGATGCGTTCCTTACATTGGTAAATGATGCCAGCATAGGCGGCAACCGCAGCGCACTTGTGGCAAAAACATCACAGGGGCTTTGGTATGGTAACTTATATTATCGCAGTCCGGCTACCGACCCGGCCTATGTGCTTCGCATAGCAGAACAATATCTTATCAGGGCTGAAGCGCGGGCGAACCAACCCGGCAAACTGACCGAAGCGCTGGCCGACCTGAATGCAGTACGCAGTCGTGCCGGATTGGCAAACAGCACTGCTGCCACACAGAATGATGTTTTACTGGCAATAGAGAACGAAAGAAGAATAGAGTTTGCGTTTGAGCCGCACCGCTGGTTCGATCTGGTACGTACCGACCGTGCCGGTACCGTGTTAGGTGTTAACGATAAGAATAAGTGGGTGTTGCCCGTGCCTGCAAACGAAGTGTTGATTGATGGATCGCTTGAGCAGAATTTTAGTTATTGATAGAAGTTGACGAGTTAACGGGTTGACGAGTTAACAAGTGGTTGAAAAGGTGATAAAGTTGATGGAGGGAAATACAGTTCGAAGTTTTTAGTTTTAAGTTCTTAGTTCATTAATTCGGAACTCGCTCTCTGGTTTCAGGTTTCAAGTTTCGGGTTCAAGTTGTTGCGCAGCTGTATTTGTATTCGCTTGCGGCTTATAGCTTGCAGCTGTATTCTGTATTTGCTTTAGGCTTTTAGCTTTTAGCTTTCGGCTGTATTCAATTTCCCGTTTGCCGTTTCACGTTTCACGACACGCGAGGGTTTAAGATTCGCGAGCCATTGCCTATTCACGATTGCCGATTGCCGTTTAACGTTTGCTAGTTGCTGAGAACCGGGAATCAAATATCAAAAAGCAAACTTAAAATCAAACTAAACCAAATGAGTACACAACATACCACGGAATGGAAAGGCTATGAAAAAATAGCCTTCCGTTTCTTCTTTATTTACTTTCTTATTCAGTCGGTACCATTAGACTGGGTATACTATCAACAGGTATTTTCCATTAACTGGTTACACCTGCGATACAACGATATTTTTGTTTTGGCGCACTATATGCCGCAATTCTTTGGCGGTGCGCAACATTTTACCGGCTGGTTTATAGTAGCGGCCATCGCTGCTATTGGTACAATCGCCTGGACCTTTATTGATCGTAGCCAGGCGAAAGAATACACCAATCTGTACTACTGGATCAGGGTGATTGTACGTTACCGGCTGGCTATAGGCGTTATTGCTTACGGGTTCCTCAAAGTATTTCCCCTGCAATCGCCTTATCCTTCGCTTAGTAACCTCAATACCAGTTACGGCGATTTTACCCGCTGGAAATTATTTTCAATAAGCCTTGGTATAGTACCTTCTTATGAAACCTTTTTGGGTTTTGTAGAAGTGGCTGCCGGTTTATTGCTGTTATATAGGAAAACGGCATCGGTTGGCGCCGTGATCATTCTATTGTTCACCGGCAACGTATTCATGTCGAACATTGCCTATGAAGGCGGCGAGGTGGTGTACAGTTTATATTTGATCGTTCTCGCCTTATTTGTGCTGTTCTGGGACCTGCAACGCATTACAACCCTCATCGTTTTGCAAAAGCCCGCAACACCCAACCGCTTCAGACCTGTATTCACTGCAAAATGGCAGGTGTATGCCCGCACCATTTTAAAGCTGGCGTTTATCTTCTTCTTTGTTTTATTGTACAGTTTTAAAACCGCTACCGGTTATAAACACCATCCGTACCAGTTCCCCGTTGCAAAAGGATTGCCGAGCGTGAGCGGTATTTATAATGTAAAAACATTCCGCATCAATGGCGATACACTTGCGTATTCCAAGAACGATCCTGTTCGCTGGCAGGATGTGGTGTTTGAAGAATGGAATACCATCAGCATCCGCTCAAACCGGCCAGTTGTAATTGATTCAAATAATGTAGAAAAAATAACGGCGGCAGATAATGATAAGACCTATGAACTGGAAGGTACCATCGGCCGGCATTATTACAGCTATACTGAGGATTCAGCACAACGGGTATTGACGTTGCAGAATAAGAATAAGTTTTATAAGAACGAACAGCTCATACTTCATTATAACAGGCCCAACGATAGCACTATTGTATTGTATGGTGTGAACGAACACCGCGATTCGGTATTTGCCACCCTGGAGCGGATCAATAAAAAATATCTGCTGAAGGAAGTGGAACGTGAAGGCCGTGGTAAATCATTAAAACTATAAGCCATAAAACCAAAAACTATGTCAATTACACAAAACGAATATATGGTTGCCGCGCCGGTTGCAAAACCAGTCAATGGTAATGGCCACCAACAGCCAGAAAAAGAAGCGGTGGCTGCGGTTGCTTCTACCTGGACAGCCCGGCAAAAGTTATGGTTCAGGATCGCTTTCATTTTTTTTGTAAGTATTTCCATTCCTAATAGCGCCGAATGGTACAAGATCGTTTTTAATATAGACTGGACGAACCTGCACTACCGCGATCTATATGATATAGCCCGTTTTGGTTCAGGAATAAATTTATTTGGCAATAAATTGTTTGGAAGTACACTGGTGGGTTATGCTAACTGGATAATTACAGCTATTGTAGCTATTGCCGGCGGCTTTATATGGACCTGGGTCGTGCGTCGAAAAAAGACAGAGCGAAAAGAATACAACCTGGCTTATTACTGGCTGCGGGTGGTAGTTCGTTACCGTGCCGGTATTGGTATCATTGGTTTTGGTTTTACCAAACTGCTGCCGGTGCAAATGCCGTATCCTTCATTTGGTGTGCTGAATACCAATGTAGGCGATCTTACTGCGCAAAAATTATACTGGTTATCTATAGGGGTGGTGCCCTGGTACCAGATCTTTGCCGGTGTAATTGAAGTAACTGCAGGCACATTGTTATTGTTCCGCAGAACCACTACTATTGGTTCTATATTATTATTTGGTGCGCTGGCCGATATCGTATATGTGAACTTTGCCTATGATGGCGGCGTGCATGTGTACAGCAGTTATTTTGTATTGCTCTCGGCCTTCTTATTAGTGAACGATGTACCTAAATTGTATAACCTGCTTATTCTGGAAAAATATACAGTGCCGGTGAATTTCTATCCGGCGTTCACAAAGAAATGGCAACAGTACAGCAGGGTGGGGTTGAAGGCGCTTACCTTGTTTGTGTTCCTGGTAGTATTCTTCTATTTACAATTGATCAACTTCTGGTACGATCCGTACAAACAACCATCCGTAGCAGGTGTACAGGCATTGCGCGGTAATTATGCGGTGACGGAGTTTAGGGTGAATAATAAAGTGATCCCTTATGACCCTACAGATACGGTTCGCTGGCAGGAAGCTACTTTTGAAAAATGGACCAGCTTAACCTATCGCATCAATAAACCAACTGCATTGGACCTTTCAAATGGTGGCGGCGATCCGCAACGCGATATCAACCGCACTTTTGAAATTGCAGGCGTAGGTGGCGGTCAACACGTATTTCATTATTACGCCGATACCGTAAATAACGTATTGTACCTGCAGGATAAATTCAAAGAAGTGCCGGATAGAAGAAACAGGGCCTCTAGCGTTGGTGGCGATGGTGGGGCGGTGGGCAATGAAGCAAAGGCGGAAAGGAAAAAAGATACAGTTGATAATTTCATTCCTAAAGAAGCCTGGAAGAACATCGGCAATGAAGTAACGAAGATAGATCCACGTGCGGCCTCTACCCGCCGAGACCGCGAGTTTGCGGAAGCGCCTAAAAATGAAAAAAGAAATCGAATGATATTGCATTATGAAACCACCGATGGTTCGCATGTGGTATTACGAGGTATAAATGAGAACAAAGATTCTATTTACGTGGTGTTAGACCGGGTAAATCGTCATTATGCCTTATCTGAAAGCAGTTTACAGGCAGGAAAGTATTAAGATCACTATGAACAAAGCATATATAGGTTGCATACTTGTTATCATTATGTCGTGCAACACAAACCCTGGTCCGCGCCCTGATTTAGTAAAAGAAAGTTCTAGTAGGAAAGCTGATACCACCGGATGGCCGGCCTCATTTGGGCTTGGCCGTCCGGCTTCAGCCGTTGACATTGAGAAGATCGATATCGATGTTCGTCCCGATGGCGTGGGTTTGCCTGCCGGTGAAGGAACGGCTATTACTGGCAAAACGATCTATATGACAAAATGTGTGGCCTGCCATGGTACCGATACAACCTCGGGCGATGCAAAATTACCGGGACCGGTGTTGATCAGCGACCATCCCGGAAAAAAGAATAAAACTATTGGTAATTACTGGCCTTATGCCACCACGTTATTCGATTATGTACGAAGGGCCATGCCTTATACCGAACCCGGTACATTGACCAATGAAGAAGTGTATCACCTGACGGCATTTTTATTAGCAGCAAACAAAGTGATAAAGGAAACTGAAGTGATAAATGCGCAAACCCTGCCGAAAATAGTGATGCCTGCGCAACACCGGTTTGTAAACGATGACCGGCGCGGTGGTAACGAGGTACGGTAGTGAATTGTTGATTGCTTAATTATGGTAAACATGAATGAACAGGAAAAAGATAGAAAGCCAGGTAGGCATATTAGCCGCCGCATCTTATTAGGCGGCGCAGCTACAGCAGCTGTGGTGTTGCTGAAATCATCATACGGACAGGTTGTTCAAAAAGCCATTACGCAGGCAGAACTGAAAATAAGCGATCCTACAAAAGTATTAGGGCCGCCACCGGGCGAAGTGGGTACCCGCTCAAAATTTGAAAAGCCCGTAAAGAAAACATCCGATACTTCTTCGCGCACGCCACTGCAGGATCTGTTCGGTACCATCACGCCATCTGATCTGCATTATGAACGCCATCATGCCGGGGTGCCGGTGATAGACCCCAATAATTATAGCTTAACCATACATGGTATGGTTGATAAGCCTTTGACGTTCTCCCTGGCCGATCTGAAACGTTTTCCATCTGTAACAAGAATATTCTTTCTCGAATGTTCGGGTAACTACAGAAGTGGTAAAGAAACCATGACGCCGCAGGAGATCTGTGGATTGACCAGTCAAAGTGAATGGACGGGCGTAATGCTTTCAACACTGTTTCGCGAAGTAGGCGTTAAACCAAAAGCAAGCTGGTTTTTGGCCGAAGGTTCCGATGCGGCTGTGATGACACGCAGCGTTCCGGTAAGTAAAGGTTGGGAAGATGCGATGATTGCCTATGCACAAAATGGCGAAGCCATACGGCCTGAACAAGGATACCCGGCAAGATTGTTATTGCCCGGTTGGGAAGGCAATACCAGTGTAAAATGGTTGCGGCGCATTGAGTTGAGTGATCAACCCTGGATGACCCGTGAAGAAACTTCAAAATACACCGAAGGTGTAAAGGATGGAAAGATAAGGCAGTTTAGTTTTGTGATGGATGCGCGATCTATCGTAACTTATCCGGCCTATCCGCAGCAAATACAAAAAGGCTGGATGGAGATAAGAGGAATTGCCTGGAGTGGCCGCGGTAAAATTTATAAAGTTGAAATTAGCACAGATGGTGGAAGGACCTGGAACACGGCGAAGCTGCAGGACCCGGTGCTTGATAAAGCCCATACCGCATTCCGTTACCTTTGGGAATGGAAGGGTGGGGAAGCCGAGATCCTAAGCCGAGCCATTGATGAAACCGGTTATGTACAGCCAACGATGAAACAGTTAAAAGAAGCCCGCGGTGAAGATATGGGTGGGTATCATTTGAACCCTGTGACCAGTTGGTTGGTGCAGCGCGATGGACGAGTGTTGTTTAAACCGGAGAATTAATTTGATAAAGGGGAGGTAGCTTTTAGTTCTTAGTTTTAAGTTTCGGGTTTCAGGTTCGCGAAGCTGTATTTTGTATTTGCTTACGGCTTGTGGCTTTAAGCTTGCTGCTGTTTTCTGTATTTGCTTTAGGCTTTCGGCTTACAGCTTTAAGCTGTTTTCAATGAATGAAATGATTTCTAAATTATTCAATTAAGATAGTTTGAATACATATGATGCAATAATAATAGGTTCCGGCCCAAATGGATTAGCTGCTGCTATTACTATGCAGCAGGCTGGTTTATCGGTGCTGTTGCTGGAAGGAAAAGATACGATTGGCGGTGGATTGCGAACAACAGAAATAACATTGCCTGGTTACTGGCACGACATCTGTTCGGCCATTCATCCCATGGCGGCGGCATCGCCTTATTTTACCACGCTGCCATTGGAGCAGCATGGACTGGAATTTGTTTATCCCGATGTGGCTGCGGCGCATCCCTTTGATGATGGTACTGCCGCTGTGTTAAAACATTCGCTAACGGAAACCGCGCAATTGCTTGGTGCAGATGCCGGAAATTATACAAAATTAATTCAGCCCTTATTGAACATATGGCCTTCCATTGCAGCAGATATACTGGGGCCTTTGCATTTTCCCAAACATCCATTGTCAATGGCGCAGTTTGGGCTGCCGGCGTTAACGTCTGCCAATTATCTGGCTAAAAAATTCAACACAGCCAAAGCAAAAGGTTTGTGGGCAGGTATGGCTGCGCACTCCATTCAACCATTAACAAATGCCGCCACTTCGGCTATTGGTTTGGTTTTGATGGTGGCTGCGCATTTAAAAGGCTGGCCCGTACCAAAAGGCGGATCAGGATCGATTGCCAATGCATTGGCATCTTATTTTATTTCCATTGGCGGAAAGATAGAAACGGGGCAATATGTACGTTCGCTCAGTCAACTGCCTTCAGCAAAAGCCCTGTTGTTCGATGTAACGCCAAAACAATTATTACAAATTGCCGGTGAACGTTTTTCTTCTATTTATAAAAAACAACTGCAACGTTATCAGTATGGCATGGGTGTATTTAAAATAGATTGGGCACTGAGCGAACAAGTGCCTTTCACAGCGCAGGAATGCCGCCAGGCAGGAACGGTGCATATTGGAAATACGCTGGAAGAAATAGTGGCGGGTGAACAATTATCATCAAGAGGCACACATGTAGAAAAGCCTTTTGTATTATTGGCGCAACCCAGTGTGTTTGATAAAACCCGTGCGCCGCAAAATAAACATACCGCCTGGGCGTATTGCCATGTGCCGCATGGATCAACCGTTGATATGACAAAAGCCATAGAAGACCAGGTGGAACGGTTTGCCCCGGGATTTAAGGATTGTATTCTTGGTAAGAATACCATGAACACGGCTCAAATGGAAGCGTATAATCCTAATTATATCGGTGGCGACATAAACGGCGGTATCATCAATTTGCGACAGTTGTATACACGGCCGGCTATTCGCTGGTCGCCCTATACCACACCGGCAAAAGGGATATACATCTGTTCATCCAGTACACCACCGGGTGGCGGCGTGCATGGAATGTGTGGCTTTCATGCAGCTCGCAAAGCCCTGCACGATGTATTTGGTTTAAAAGAAATCCCTAAATTGTAACAACGAGATTCCTGAACGTATACAAACAATCATAACATGTCGTACCAGAACGCGAACGTAGAAAGTGTAATTGCGAGCGAAGAGAACCAACCAGTGCCGGCAAAGAAAAGTTTCTTCAGCTCTTTTACTGAAGATTACTGGGCTGTAACCATTGCCGGTGTTATAATAATAGCCATACTGGCTTTAACCAGCTGGGTGCCCGGTTTTAAATTGCCATTACCCACCTATAAATGGGAAACCAGCAGTGATCTGTTGAATAAGGTATTATCACCCAATAATCTTTTATTGGCCCTGCTAACCGGAGTGATCATTCTGGTACTGTCGGGCGTTGCCATATTGCTATCTGGCGGAAGTATTAAGAATTATGTAAAAGGTTTTTTACTCATTTACGTGCTGGCTGTAATAGCTATGATAATTGCAGGCAACAAAGTGGTGAATTACTACGGTTTTGAGTATGTGATCTTTGCTCTTATACTTGGGTTGTTGCTTGGCAATTTAACCACCGTTCCGGCCTGGTTGAAAGAAGCAGCGCGCTCTGAGTTTTTTATAAAGACCGGATTGGTGATATATGGAACAAGCATTTTATTTACCGATATAATAAAAGCCGGCTTGCCGGGCTTATTGCAATCGGTGTTGGTGGTGGCTGTTGTTTGGTTTTTTTCATTATGGATAAGCCGCAAGCTGAAAGTTGATGACGAGTTTGGTGTTATTCTCGCTTCGGCAGTATCTATTTGCGGGGTATCGGCGGCTATTGTTGCCAGTGGCGCTATTAAAGGCGATAAAAAGAAGTTGTCGTATGTTACAACGCTGGTATTGCTGGTAGCTGTTCCAATGATGGTGATACAGCCCTGGCTCAGCAAATTTTTAGGACTTTCCGAAGTAGTAGGCGGCGCCTGGCTGGGCGGTACCCTCGATACCACAGCATCGGTTTCGGCTGCGGCTCAACAGGTGGGCGAACAGGCTGTAAAGGCCGGGGTAATTGTTAAGTTCTCTCAAAACGTTTTGATAGGTATTGCAGCATTCTTTATTGCCCTTTGGTGGACGTATAGAAAAGGTGCAAAAACAGAAGGCGCCGAAAAGCCCGGACTGGGTGTTGTATGGGAGCGTTTTCCGAAGTTTGTATTGGGCTTTGTTGCCGCATCACTTCTTTTTTCTTTCCAAATACCAACTGAATTGGCATCGGCCGTGGGGCCTGTTTTTTCAGGTTTGCGCACCGTATGGTTTGCCCTGGCGTTTGTGGCTATTGGGTTAGAAGCCCGGTTTGCCGATCTGGTAAAAACCGATGGTGGCCGGCCGGCAGTGGCATTTATTTCCGCCCAATTGTTCAATATCATCTGGACCCTGCTTTGGGCCTATTTGTTGTTTGGCGGTGTGCTGCTACCCGTACCAGATATCAAATAATTAAAAGATGTACGATTTACACCCCCAGGTGTAAACAATTGGACCCCCGGATTTTGGTGACGGATACGTAATTTCACGCCCGAAATAAATATCTGTCACCATTCCCGAAAAGATTGCCATGCAGTTACGACATTTTTTCCTGCTCATTCTTTGTTCCATCTGTTTACAGTATTCTCTTTTTGCTCAGGCCACCAGGGTGCGCGAAGATTTTGATAAGAACTGGACCTTTCACCTGGGTGAAGCCGACAAACCTCAGTCAGCTTCTTTTGATGATGCTTCGTGGCGAAAGCTTAACCTGCCACACGATTGGAGCATCGAGTTGCCATTTGATTCAACCAGTCCTACCGGTACCGGTGGCGGCGCGTTACGCGGCGGTTTAGGCTGGTACCGCAAAACGTTTACGTTGCCGGCAACCGACAAAGGCAAAAACATCTTTATCGATTTTGATGGGGTGTATTGTAATAGCGAGGTGTTCATCAACGGACACTCTTGTGGTGTTCGCCCTAATGGCTATATTTCATTCCGCTACGATCTTACTTCTTTCCTGAAATATGGTGGCGAGAAAAACGTCATTGTGGTAAAGGTCGATAATAGCAAACAACCCAATAGCCGCTGGTATAGCGGCAGCGGTATATATAGAAATGTTTGGCTTGTAAAAACAAACACCACATTTGTTGATAATTATGGCACGTATGTAACCACGCCAAAAGTGTCTGCATCAGCGGCAACAGTAAATCTTACCACAAATATCAACGGAACCGGCGGCTATTTTGATATAACAACAACCATTATCAATGCCGCGGGTAAGCCCGTAGCTACGCAGTCGCAGAAAAATATTCATATCGGCGCATTTCAAACTACTACGCAATCGTTCAGTATTGCATCGCCAACATTGTGGAGTATAGAGAACCCTTATTTGTATAAAGCTGTAACCAAAGTGATCGTAGGTGGAAAGGTGGTTGATGAGTATACAACGCCGTTCGGCATCAGGAGCTTTAATTTCGATGTTGATAAAGGGTTTTTCCTGAATGGTAAAAAAGTGAAGATAGTGGGGGTGTGTAATCACCACGACCTGGGTTGTTTGGGAACGGCCATCAATACCCGTGCACTGGAGCGTCAGCTGCAAATAATGAAAGATATGGGAGTGAATGGCATTCGTACATCGCACAATCCGCCCGCACCAGAATTACTTGAGCTCTGCGATAAAATGGGTTTTATTGTAATGGATGAAGCGTTCGATATGTGGAAGCGCAGCAAAACCCAATATGATTATAGTAACGATTGGGATGAATGGTATAAGAAAGACCTTACCGATCAAATTAAACGCGATCGCAACCACCCATCGGTATTTATATGGAGTGTAGGAAATGAGATCCCCGAGCAGGGCGGTAAAAAAGGCGATAGCTCAGGTGTTATATATTTAAGGGAAATGCAAAAGATCGTACGCAGTCTCGATACCCGGCCAACAGTAACTGCCAATAATCATGTACAGGGTTGGAACCAGTTGTTGAAATCAGATATCAACGATCTTATTGGTTACAATTATCATCATATTGACTGGCATCCTGATTCTGTACAAAAAACATGGGGCCGCAAACCTTTTATTGTTACCGAATCAGTTTCTGCATTACAATCAAGAGGGCATTATGATATGCCGTCAGATAGTATGCGCATTTGGCCCAGGCGTTGGGATCTGCCGGTTGAAGGCGCCAATCCCGATCTTACCTGTTCGGCATACGAGAATTGTTTTACCCCCTGGGGCTCATCGCACCTGGCTACTTTACGTATGTTCCTGAAACATGAAAGCATCAGTGGTATGTATGTGTGGACAGGCTTTGATTATATGGGCGAACCAACGCCATATCCATGGCCTGCGCGCAGCTCGTATTTTGGTATTGTAGATCTGGCCGGTTTTCCAAAGGATGTTTATTATTTGTACCAGAGTTTGTTCACTACTAAGAATGTATTGCATTTGTTTCCGCATTGGAACTGGAAGCCGGGACAAACAATTGATATGTGGGCGTATTATAACAATGCCGATGAAGTAGAACTGTTTATTAACGGAAAATCGCAGGGCGTTAAAAAGAAAACGGGTGATGATCTGTATGTGATGTGGCGCGTGCAGTACGAAACCGGTAAGGTAGAAGCCGTATCGAAAAAAGAGGGTAAAGTGGTTGCCACTAAGGTAATAAAAACGGCAGGTGCACCTGCAAAGATCATCTTACAGGCCGACAGAAGTGCAATAAAGGCAGACGGAAAAGACCTGTCGTTTGTAACGGTGAAGGTGGTTGATAAGGATGGTAACCTGGTGCCCGATGCTGCTAATAAAGTTCAGTTTAAAATAACCGGTTCCGGCTTTGTTGCAGGGGTCGACAATGGTTGTCAAACCAATTTAGACTCATTTAAGGCCAACGAAGTGAAGGCTTTTAATGGATTAGCCCTGGCTGTGATACAATCAAACGGAAAACCGGGAGCTATAAAGCTACAGGCACAGGCCGAAGGGTTGTTACCGGCCACTGTTGATGTGATCGTTAAGTAAAATAAGGGCATTGTGTTGGCTAATAAGCGGGCCGGTAAGCTCAACAAGCGAACCGGCACGGCCAACAAGCGAACTGACAAGGCAAACAAGGGGGCCGGCGATACAAACAAGTGAACCTGCAAGATAAATAAGCGAACCAGCAGGGCAAACAAGTGAACCTGCAAGACAAATAAGCGAACCAGCAAGGCAAACAAGTGAACTTACAGGTCAAGCAAGCGGGCGAACTATAAAATCAAGCTTGCAAACCTGGCAACCAAGCTTGCTGTTCATGTAAATATGCTTATTGCTGAAGAAAATGTGCTTATCGGC
The DNA here is from genome assembly GCA_024809215.1 of Niastella sp. OAS944. Taxonomy (GTDB): domain Bacteria; phylum Bacteroidota; class Bacteroidia; order Chitinophagales; family Chitinophagaceae; genus Niastella. The sequence continues at coordinate 309,681 of JANUBW010000009.1, forward strand.
GATGTAAATCACCTTAAAGCTGAAGGAAATATGCCTACAAGCCGTGTAAATCATCTTACAAACGGAGCAAATGTACTTACAAGCCATACAATGCATCTTGCGCGCGATGTAAATATGCTTACAAGCCGTGCAAAACATCTTACAAGCGAAGTAAAACTGCCTACAAGCCACGTATATAAAATTACAAGCCCTCCCGATGTACCGGGAGGGCTTGTAAAACATCTTATTGTCATACCAAAATGAATGGTAAATAACGTCAAATGATTAAGGGAACAAACCAGCGTGCAGCGCCTGGAATGTATCGGTGATGAGCTCACTGAACTTCTTTGCTAAAGCAGCATTGGCGGGAGTACCCTGCTCTGTCAATACTACGTTACCAACCTGGTAGTAGTTAGTGGTGTTGTTGTCAAACACTTTAACTACGCTGTTGTTTTTGAAATAAAAACACTTGCTGAAGTTTGTAGAGTCTGTAGTGAAGATATAGTTGGCTTTCAATATCTCCTTTGTTTTTTTGTTGTAGAAACATTCAACCCAGTATTTGCCTTCGCGGGCCTTGCCTCTGAAAGAAGCATGGTCTAAGAATTGACCGCCTTCAGCAATCTGGACTACTGAATCTATCTGAAATTTTTGGCTTTCGAAGTTAATCATTGGCGCAGCTGGTGCAGCTGTTTTGTTACTGGCAAACTGAGCAGTGGGTTTCTGCTGAGCCAGAGCAGGAACGGCCAGGGTTGCGAGCAACAGAGTAAATAACCGTGTTTTCATATACATACGAATGGGTTTTATTAAATGTACACACGATTTGTTAAATGTGCAATAGGCGACTAAAAAAAGGTCTTCTCACCGTAAGCGATGGTAGCAGGGGTTCTAATCTTATTCTAAGGCGTTGATACTGTGTTTCAATGGGTTGAGAAAATGCTAAACCGTTAAGCGGTCAAATGGGGTTGAAATAATTGTTTTAGAATAATTTAAAAAAAAGTTTCAAGTGGGCTTTGGAGCGGGTTTTTAGGGTTGGATTATTACGTGGGGTTTTTGCGATTGATGGTGTTTGTATTACTGTAGTAGTAATAGGGTTCAGCTAAAAAGTTCATCGAAATTAGTCATCAATATTTGTTGAGTTATGTTGTGTATAAAATGAGTTTGCATGAATTGATTTTGGACAACAAATGATATAACGGGAATAAGTGTGTGTTTTTTTGAGGTATATTTATTTTATGAAGAAGTTAATCAGAAAATTATTTAGGAAAAAGAAGAAAGGATGGTTAAAAGAAAAGCCTTACGTGGTTTATGAACGTAGTTTAGAAAATTACGCGCTTGGGCCTTTTGAATTAAGGAAATTGGAAGAAGCTAATCGTAGCCTTAGTAATACATTGTAAAGCTCATTCGTTATTGATGTGAGTTCGATAATCTTTTACTGATTTGGCAAATTGATTTTGGACAATAAATGTTGGGATGGTCGTGGTTGTTATAGGTAGTGTTGAATTAAGTTGTATTTTTTGTGAATTATGAACTACGATGCCTATACAGATATTCGTGAGGGACGTAATCTTAATACTTTTGAATTTGTAAGCATTGGGAAAAATGGTGCAATACCAAAATGTGTATTTTTTGTTCCTACCCCAATACCATATGTTTATAATTTGGCATTCGGAAATGTTTTAGACGATGGCGAAATTGATGATACTACAGTAAGTGATAATGGTGACCGTAATAAAATATTAGCTACGTTGGCAAAGGTGATAGACCAGTATACGCGTAAGTACCCTGAAAGGCAAATCTTTTTTCAGGGAAGTACAAAAGAACGAACGAGGCTTTACCGATGGCAGTAGGTATAAATCTGGAAGAATTGTCTGGGATATTTGAAATTTATGGCCAGGTGAAGAGTGGGGAAGAGTTTGTGTCTTTTTGTAAAAACATGGAAATCAATGCGTTTCTTATCAAAAGAAAAAATGTTTAATTTCACTTCATGAAAAAGCTAATTAAAAGGCTGTTCAAAAGAAAGAAAAAAAGTCTCTTCGATCAGAAGGTTAATTTTATTTATGACCCCAGGTTGGATAATTTGAAGCCGGGACCATCTTTATTAAAGAAACTTGAGGAAGCTAATCTCAATCTATCGAAGATAAAGTCATTCCCCAAGTAACCAAATAATAAACTTAATAGTAAAGTCTCCCAACACCGGGAGGTTTTTGCATTAAACGACCTCCTCACAACTCGTGATTAAATATTTATTAGCCGAACATTTGTAATAGCAACCCTTCTTACTATTTTACTCCCAAACTTCTATTGCACATCATTAAAAAGATCGGTACAGATGTTGTCAACTGTCTCGAAAATGAACTGGTATTAATTTCCTTCCGTCATTGAGGTAAATAATATGTAAAATAAGAACCGGTTGGTTTAAAACCCAGGCGCATCGCCAACCGGGCCGACCGTTCATTGGCGGCATCCCAATGTGGAATTAGATGCTGTTCAATGGCCTTTGCCATAGTAGCTGCAGCTACCAACTCCGCCAGTCCCTTGTTCCTATATGCAGGCAGCGTTATTACATTCAGCTCTATGCCTTGTGCGCAACGTAGTGCAGCGGAGCAAACACTTGCAAGTGTTCCATCAATAGTAACGCCATGGGCCAAACTATTAATGGCAAATTCGGCTGAAGAATTGTAGTTAAGCAAATGATATTTATGCCATTCCTCATTTTCCATAGCATGTGCCGTGGCAGTATCTATTTCATGAAGGCTATTTGAATATGGATGTTGTTTTATAATCCCCGTGACATTACCGGCATCAATGAATTCATGTGTAAATGAAAAGCGTTCTATCTTTTTTATTTTGTCTGCATAGTTTTTCTGTAACAGGTTCATCCATGCTTCGGGTGAAGGTTGAATGGCGCAGGGCAGGTCAATTGATTGCAAAAGTGCAGGGGCGTTAGCATGTGTGGCATTACCACCAAAAATGCCAAACGTTCCATATCTCAGTAATGCAACCGAAGGGTTGGCAACGTCATCAACTGTTATGCTTATCTGTTTTCCGCTTTGTCCTTCCAGTATACTGTCAATGCCAAAGTCAACCCGGTGGTGTTCTGTAAACAGCGGCGCCAGTCTTTTTGTTAATAGCTCATCTGCTTTGTGTATTATTGGCATAAGCACTAATATAGATCAAATGCATCAGTATTGGTTTATATAAGCTTTAGTTGTTATTCATTGGGTTGTAAATATATTTTGCCTTACCTGTAAGAAATGGGTCTTTTATTGCTACTAATGGTATAAACTATACAGGTAGTGACTTTTCAGGAACAGGGATATATTTTTAACCAGTGGATCGACCAGCATAAAGCACTCATCTTTAAAATAGTGCGTGCCTATGGCAATACGCCTATGGACCAGGACGACCTGTTTCAGGAAATAAGCATACAGGTATGGCGTTCGATACCGGCTTTTAGAAATGAATCGGCCGTAACAACCTGGATCTATCGCATAGCCCTAAACACAGCTATTACCTGGGTAACCAAAGAAAGAAAGTACCGCAAAACAAATGATGCGGTTGACCGCCTGCCCGATGTACTGAACCATCACCCGCACAAACCCGAAGATGAACAGCTCACCTGGCTGTATAAAGCCATACATGCCCTTGATGAAATTGACCGGTCGCTGGCCTTACTTTTGCTCGATGGCTTTAGTTATAGGGAAATGGCGGCCATACTTGGTGTTACCGTTTCAAACATAGGTGTAAAGATCAACCGCATAAAAAAGCAACTCATTCTTCAATCGAAAAAAAGCAATGATCATGGAATTTGATGAATTGCAAAAAATATGGGATACGCAAAACAAGCAGCCGCTATATGTTATAAATGAACAGGCATTACATAACCGCATTGTTGCCAAAAAGCACCAGGTGATTCATATTGCTGTGGTTACCGAATGGATCCTTATAATTGCCAATACCGCTTCAGGCGCATTCGTGTTGCAACAGAATATCACCGGCCGGCGTGGGTTAGTGTTTGCTTACCTGCTGGCTTTATGGTTGCTGGGTACTGCCCTGTATGTGCTGGTAAACCGCATTCGCCGGATGCGTGAAGTACAGCAGTTCGATCGTTCCCTTAATGGCGATCTGCAACATGCGGTTTCAACGGCCGGCTACCAGGTGCGTATAAGCCGTATCATGCGCTGGAATACATTGCCCATTGCGGTGTTGGTGTTGTTTGGCTCATGGGAGGGCGGGCAATCGCTATGGTTCCTGGGCATTGTGGCGCTTTTCTTTACGTTGGTGTTTTTTGCCAGCGGATGGGAGATGGGTATTTACCGCACCAAAATGAAAGAGCTGCAGGTGCTTCAGCAAAAACTGCAGAACGATGGTCTGTGAAAAAGTTGCCCTCAAACATACTAAACAGAAAATATAATGGTTTATAGGTATTGAAATACAATACAAAGGCATAGTATGCCGAAAAATATGAACAGCCTTACTTTCATCTCCTCTTTTGGCTTATTTTCGCCCGCTGTTTTGCCTTTCAACAAAAAGCACATTTTCGTATCATTTAAAATAAAATCAATACCTGGTTTATGCGCACAGTACGCCTTTTAGCTGCTGCCTGTTCAGCTCTTGTAATGAATGCCTGCTCTAATGGAGAAGCATCTACAACCGAACCCAGAGCTGCAGATTCAACCGCTCCGAAAAACACATCAGAAGTTAAGGAAACAAAAGAGAATGTAGCCAGCCCTACGGCCACCACGCTGGATACTGCTCTTTTCAATAAATTGAATTTACACCTGGCCAATGGCGATTCATCGGGCCGCTGGCCGGTAAAAACGGCTTACCCCAATGCCGGCGCTATTCTTCCCTTTAAAAGGATAGTGGCTTATTATGGTAATTTTTATTCAAAGAATATGGGGGCCCTTGGCGAATACCCGGCCGATGAAATGCTGAAAAGACTTACTGATGAATGTAAGAAATGGGAAGCCGCAGACCCTGCCATGCCCGTACAACCTGCCATACACTATATTGCTGTAACCGCTCAGGGCAGCCCCGGCGCTGGTGGCAAATACCGCCTGCGTATGCCTTTCCATCAAATCGATTCTGCTATAAAACTGGCTGCCCGCATCAATGCCCTGGTGTTTGTTGATGTTCAGGTAGGCTTCAGCAACGTACAGGCCGAAATTCCCGAACTGGAGAAATACCTGAAGATGCCTCAGGTACACCTTGGTATCGATCCTGAGTTCTCTATGAAAACAGGTAAAAGGCCAGGCGCTGTTATTGGCACCATGGACGCCAGCGATATCAACTTCGTTTCTGACTACCTGGCCAAACTGGCAAAAGCAAACAACCTGCCGCCCAAAATACTGGTGGTACACCGCTTTACACAGAACATGGTTACCAACTACAAGAATATAAAATTACAACCCGAAGTACAGATCGTGATGGATATGGATGGCTGGGGCGAACCTTCGCTTAAACACGACAGCTACAAAGCGTATGTTTGGAAAGAGCCTGTACAATTTGCCGGTTATAAACTGTTCTATAAAAACGACATTCGTAAACAGGGCAGTCATATGTTAACCCCACAAGAGGTGCTGGCCGAAAAACCACAACCAGTCTATATTCAATACCAATAAGGTTAAAGAAAATAAAAATACGGGTGTCCCCTTTATCGGGGACACCTTTTTTTGTGCCCTGAAATTGGTGATCTACATCACTTTTATTTCCTGGCTTCCTGGTGAACTTTGATGTGCGAACAATCATAAAAGAATAACATATGATCAGAAGAAGAGCAGTGTTTTTTTTGCTTGCCTTGTTTATAATGGCAGGCAGTACATTTTCTTACGCACAAAAAATGAACTCAGTTAAAATGAAAAAGAAGATCTTATTTGTGGTAACCAGCCACGATACTAAAGGAAGCACAGGTGAAAAAACAGGGTATTACCTGGGTGAAGTATCACATCCCTGGAAGGTATTGAAAGATGCCGGTTATGAAATTGATTTTGTAAGCCCCAAAGGTGGCAACCCGCCGGTTGATGGCTTCGACCTTAGTGATCCTGAAAATGCAATGTTTTGGGAAGATAAATACTACCACAATAAAATAACCCATTCGCTGAAACCGGCAGAAGTAAAAGCTGCCGATTATGCGGCTATTTATTATGCGGGTGGCCATGGCGCTATGTGGGACCTTCCGGGTAATGAAGAAATAGCATTACTGGCGGCCGATATTTATCAGCAAAACGGCGTGGTGGCCGCCGTATGCCATGGCCCGGCCGGTTTAGTGAACATAAAACTAAAAGACGGTAGCTATCTGGTTGCCGGCAAAAAAATCAACGGCTTTAGTAACGAAGAAGAAGCGGCGGTAAAACTTACCGAAGTAGTGCCTTTTCTGCTTGAAAATAAACTAAAGGAGCGTGGTGGCGTATACGAAAAATCGGCTCCGTGGCAATCACATGTTACCGTTGATCAACGACTGATCACGGGGCAAAACCCTCAATCGGCAAAGGCCGTAGGGCAGGCAGTGCGCGATGCTTTGAAGTAAGTTTACGTTACATTATGATATAATTATAAGAGGCATATTCGTTTTGTATTTTTACAAAATGGACTATGCCTCTTTTTTACGCCGGCACATTGAAGAAATAATACCACTTACCGATGAGGAATTTGAAACTGTGTATGACTGTTTTGTTCCACTGGCCATTGAAAAAAAGACCTATTTAATAAGGGCGGGGCAGCAGGTACTGTTTGAGTATCTGGTAGTAAAGGGATGTTTGAAAACCTTTGCTCTCGACGATACCGGAAATGAATATATTATTCAGTTTGCAACGGAGAACTGGTGGGTGTCTGACTATCCCTGTTATATGCAGCAAACACCTGCCGAGTTAAGCGTTCAGGCATTGGAGCCAGGTTTTGTTTTAAGAACAACGCTTGAGAAACGAAATGCCATGTGCGAAAAAGTGCCTAAGATGAATGTCTTTTTTGGTCGCAAGGCCCTGGGCGGATATATGGCTTCGCAGAAAAGGGTTTTGTCGTTACTGCGAAATTCTGCCAAAGAAAAGTATGAATTGTTATTAGCCCAATATCCTGAACTATTTCAACGATTACCCCGCAAAACCATCGCCCACTACCTTGGTGTATCGCGCGAAACATTGAGCCGGCTTGAAAGAAAAAAACAATGATTCATTTGTTAGTTAACGCACAGAAATAGGGCAGAACGCTTTGGTAAGCGTTTATTGATTGCTGCTAATAGAGGAATTAGCTCCATAAAAAGGTTGATTTAAAATTACTTATACATTAACGCCGCGTTTGGTTTATTTCACCGTTACATTTTAATAGTTCGTCGATAGTAGCATGGTAATTTGTGTTTTTACCTGTATATTTAACAACACTAATAATATCCTAAAAACCATTCCTTTTTGATCGAAGGCAATTCGCCCGTTTACCTGGTTGGTCGCACCCTTTAAACCTCCAATTATCTAAATGGAAGACCAACCCGTGCTGGATAATTTTCGTACAATAATTAGCAATTCTTTTGGTGAGCCCCTATAAAAACGTGGATGAAATATTATATACTCGTCTTAACTGCCATTATTGTAGCGTTTTCAGGAAGATCCCAAACGCAAACCTGCCCCACTAACATCAATTTTGGGTCGGGCGATCTATCGTATTGGTCAGTGACTACCGGTTTAATGGGCGGGGCAACTCAATCGTATCCGGCGCCCAATACGGGCCTTAGTACGGTACCGGAATATTCCATCGGCACCACAGGCATTCAGGTGATCACCTCTTCGGGCACCGATCCGTTTGGCTTTTTTCCAACCATTCCCACAGTTAACGGGTACGCTTATAATTACTCTATCATGCTGGGTTCATCCACTACCAGCCGGGCGCTTAATAATGGCGGGGGAGGGCGCAACCCCGGTGGTTTTACCCGTGCTATTACATATGTTATAGACGTACCTAATGTGCCACCCGGAGGTGCTGCAGAGCCTTATACCATGACCTATGCCTACGCCATGGTGCTTGAAAATGGTACCCATAATTCAAACGAACAACCCCTGTTCAAAGCAACCCTTAGTACACACGATAGCATTATTACCTGTGCTTCGCCGGGTTACTATCTGCCTACTTTTGACAATGCCTCTGGCGGTGGTGGCGGTTCTTCCGGCACGGGTGCCACTTTAGATACGGCCACGGCGCTGAGAAATGGTTTTACCAACAGTCCAACCCCTTTTTTGTCGTTCTCAGGTAATGGCAATCAAAACGGTACTTATTTATATGATGTATGGACCAAAGGCTGGACCGAAGTGACCTTCGACCTTTCGCCCTACCGCGGCGAGCAGGTGACGCTTACTTTTGAAAGTGACAATTGCCGGCCGGGGGCCCACTTTGCCTATGCCTATGTGGCTTTGCGAAACACCTGTGCCGGTTTGGAGATCAGCGGTCGAAGAGTTGCCTGTACCAATACCACGGTTGAATATTCGGTGCCGGCACTGGCAGGCGCTACCTATGATTGGAAGGTGCCCGCCGGTTGGGTGATAACTTCAGGCGCAAATACCAATATAATAAATGTAGTTGTAGGGGCCACCGGCGGAAAGGTTATAGGCCATGAAGTGAACGGCTGTGCCAATTTGCTCGATACCATCGATGTAAACACCACGCCACCCACCGTTGCCGGCAGGGTAATGGGCGATACCACCATTTGTGCCGGCATTAATAATAGTGCGTTAACGGTGGCAGATGAAGTGGGAAGTGTGCTGAGGTGGTTGTCATCAACTGATGGTGTTAACTGGCAGGAAATAAGCAATACATCTGACAAATACACTGCACAAAATCTTAACGCCACTACCCGTTTTGCCGCTGTTGTGCAAAATGGTGTTGCCTGTACGGCCGATACCAGCGGTGCGGCATTAGTGACTGTAGACCCAAAAACCGTTGGCGGCAAACTAGATCCCAGTAATACCAATGTTTGTTTGAACGAAGTGGTTGATCCCACGCTTACGCTGGTCAACTATACGGGAACGGTAGTTAACTGGCAATCGTCGGCAAATAATACCAGCTGGAGCAATTTCACACCAACATACACCAATACAACATATAAGACCGGCCCGGTTAGCCAAACTATGTATTACCGCACCATGGTAAAAAGCGGGGTGTGCCCGGCTGAGTTAAGCGATATAGCAACCATCAAATTCTTTAATGTGCCAATGCCCGAAGCCGCCATCGATCCGCCGGTTTCTGAAATTTGTTATGGTAAATCGGAGGTGCTGAACGCTACCATTACAATGGGTACCAGTTATACCTGGAGCAACAATGTGCCCTTATCGCCCGGTGGCAGCGGCACCGTACCTTCTTTACCTTATTCAATATCAACTACTGCATCGCCCCGCACAACATCCGATGTGGTGCTTTCGGTAACCAACGCCGGTTGTCCCAATGCATCAAAAGATACATTCCATATTAAAGTTACCCAACCCATTATTGTAAGGGCCGGCAACGATACGGCCGTTGTTATCAATCAACCATTACAGTTTAATGCCACGGTGAACGATCCTGCTGCTTTTATTTGGAGTTGGGTGCCACCAACCGGGTTAAATAATTCAACTATTTCAAACCCGGTGGCTGTTTATGATGCAGGTGCGCCTGAATCGATAACTTATGTGGTAACGGCGCAAACCGTAAAAGGTTGTACCGGTACCGATACCGTAAAAGTTAGAATATTCAAGACCGGGGCCGATATTTTTGTGCCTTCGGCGTTTACGCCAAATAGTGATGGCCGTAATGATGTAATAAGACCGGTAATGGCAGGTATAGCAAAGCTCACGTTTTTTAGGGTATACAATCGCTGGGGACAACTGGTATTCAACACCAGCGAGGTAAATAAGGGTTGGGATGGAATGATCGGCGGGGCAAAACAGTCGTCACAAAACTTTGTGTATATGGTGCAGGCGGTTGATTATACCGGTAAAACCATTGTAAAACGTGGAAGTTTTGTATTGTTACGGTAAACATCGTTAAACGAAGTGGCGGGCGGGGAAATAATTTTTTTGCTTATAAGGAGGTGTATTTATAACTTGGGGCGGTAACCTCTAACCTTATTTTACTGATTTGTAAACCCTCCTGTATTAATATGACAGATGATCAGATTATGCAGCGAATCATGGACAAGGATCCCACGGTGTATAACGAGTTGTATGATAAGCTATATAGAAAATTATTTTTATTTGCCAAAAGCCTGATAGATGATACTGAAGAAGCCCGGGATATTGTAGCAGAATCGTTCATTAAATTGTGGGCACAGAAAAACCATTTCGCCAACATGGTTCATCTACAGGTATACTTCTATACCGTTATAAAGAATGCATGTATAGATCATTTGCGTAAGAATAAGCTCCGATATAAAATAGAACATCACCTCCTGCAGTCAGGTACAATAAGCGAGAATGTTGTTGAACACAAATATCAGGAAGCCGAACTGGTACAGCAATTATACGAACGCATTAACCAGCTGCCCGAAAGAATGCAGCAGGTATTCAAACTTACTTATCTCGATGGTTTCAGCAGAACTGAAGTAGCACAAATGCTGAACTTATCTGAAAATACAATTCGCAACACCAATGCTGCTGCAATGAAAGCAATTAGGATGACCTTTGGCGTTGAACAAACAATGTTGCTCATCTTTCTGGCCATGTTATTCCTGATGGTGTCTTGCCACCTATTGTAACCCGTTATATTCTATACTTTTTTCCGTTTTAATTACTGTGTGTTTTTGCAACACTTTGATTCCGCCGCACATTTGTAAAGCTTTTACAGTCAGGCCCTTCATGTTATTTGCGATCTTACATTCTATCCGTATTTAATACAAACCGGCACATAAAAAGTACAAAATGTATTTTTTCACTGGTACAAAATTTCCGCCCATCCGTATTCTTATAGCCGATAGCCAGAAAAAGTAGTGTTTTGATTACATATAAGAGATACTTGCCCTATCTCACTAAAGCAAGGCGAAATGACCGACAATAGCCTCATAAACAGCATAATACTAAAAGCGATCTCCGAAGAAGAACTAAGTTCTGCGGAAGCGGTGATCTTTGAAGAATGGCTTACGGATGAAGACAACCGGAAGTGGTTTGAGAAATGGAATAATAAAGATTACATGCTTCAAAGAATAATTGAAGCGCACCGTGTAAACATGGAAGGCGATAAAATTTACTTTGAACAGAAGTTGGCTATTGGAAAGCGCATAATTATAAAGAAAAGGCAATGGAAGTTGTTTAGGGATGTAGCAACCTCAGCAGCAGCTGTATTAATACTGGCTGCTGCTACCTTTTACCTGTTTAAAGTAAGAAAAGAAGATAATAACATATTGCCAAAGGAGAAGGCAACAACGGTAATTCTCAACGATATACCAGCTGGACAAACAACCGCCCTGTTAACCCTGGCCGATGGTAAAAAGCTGGTTTTAGACAGCACTGCCATTGGCCAACTGGCGCAGCAGGGCGGAACCGTTGTTTCTAACAACAAAGGCACATTGAAATACCAGCCCCAAAATGCATCAGCCGAAACACTGTTTAACACATTGACCACTGCATATGGCGAAACCTATGCAATGGTACTGGCCGATGGTAGTAAGGTGTGGTTAAATGCCGGCGCCTCCATTAAATATCCCGTGGCTTTTGTGGGTAATGAAAGAAAGGTAACGGTAAGCGGTGAGGTGTATTTTGAAGTAGCGAAGGATAAAAGCAAACCGTTTATTGTTCATGTAACCGGACAAGCCGGTAATGAAATGGATGTTCAGGTTTTAGGAACGCATTTCAATATCAATGCTTACAACGACGAAACTAATATAAGAACTACATTGATTGAAGGCGCCGTGAAAATTAAGCAGGGTGGTAAAGAAACCCTGCTTTCACCCGGCGAGCAGGCACAGGTAGGTAACGGCGTTACCAAAGTAGTGACCGATGTCAATGTGGCTGCCGTTACCGCCTGGAAGAACGGCTATTTTCATTTCGACCGCAATGATGTTACAAATGTTACGCGCCAACTGGCACGATGGTATAATGTTGACATCAGGTACGAAGGCGCCAAACCCACAAAATTATTTATGGGTGAAATGGAAAGAAATTTAACGCTGTCGCAAACGGTGCGGGCGCTTGAATCCTTGACTGGCGTGCCATTCCGAATTGAGGTTGAGGCACGAAAATTAATTGTAGAGGAACCTAAAAAATCAAAAAAATAAGAACGCAGTCAAAATAACCGATAAGGCCTGATTTGTTTTTCTCATGTGACCACCATAACCAAGCACTAATCATTAGATCCCCAACCGGTAGTACCATATTAAATTCAAAACCATATGAACCATTTACACATTCGCACCGCTTTGATTTACTGCATCATCTGTAAAACACAGATTCCATAATCTTCCGCCCCCGGCCATAACAAAACCGGTGTGTTTACGACACACACCGGCGTAAAAAGGCCAATAATAAAGTCTGATTAGGAATAATTATTATTCAACCCTTCAACAACTAAGGTATGCAATTTCGCAATTACCTGCAGACGTTTATTTTCCATACTGCAGGAAAACCAAAAAACTGCTTTCGCGTTATGAAATTAACGGCAATACTGTTAACCATATCCTTACTTCAGGTGCAGGCGGAAGGTTTATCCCAAACCGTTACATTTTCGGGTAAGAATATGCAGCTCGAAAAGGTATTTTCAGTTATTAAACAACAAACCGGTTACGTGTTCCTGTATACCGATGATGTGATCAAAGATGCAAAGAAGGTCACGTTAAATGTAAAGGACGCACAGCTGGAAGAAGTATTGAAATTAGCATTCAAGGATCAGCACCTTGGCTATCTTATAGAAAATAAAACCATCATTATTTCAAGGACCGAAGAGGTGGTGGAAGAAACATCGAAGAACAACAAAAAGGTAAAGGCGCCACCCATTGAAGTTTCAGGAAGGGTGTTGAACCATAAAGGCGAACCGTTAGCAGGCGCCAATGTAAAAGTAAAAGGCACTGCTAATGGCGGCGTAACCAATAATGCAGGTTTTTTTACACTGAGAGATGTAGACGAAAATGCCACCATTGAAGTATCGTACCTGGGGTTCGACACAAAGACTGTAAAGCTTAATGGCAATGCTAACATTAGTATACAACTTGATCTGGCTGTAAGTGAAATGACCAGTGTATCTGTATCGGTGTATACGGGTTACCAGCAAATACCAAAGGAAAGGGCTACTGGTTCTTTTGTTACCGTTGATAATAAACTATTGAATCGTAGTGCTTCTTTAGATGTGCTTTCACGTATGGATGGCGTTGCCAGCGGCCTGGCTTTTTACCGGAATAGCAAAACAGACCAGCCTACCCTAAACATACGAGGAAGAAGTACCATCTTCGCCAATGCAACTCCACTTATTATCCTTGATAATTTTCCGTACGACGGCGATATAAACAATATTAATCCCAATACAATTGAAAGCATCACCGTTTTAAGAGATGCTGCTGCCGCCTCTATTTATGGGGTACGTGCTGCCAATGGGGTAATTGTTATCACTTCTAAGAAAGGCAGTGCAAACCAGGCGCCGCAAACCCAGTTCAATACGAATATTACAATTGGACAAAAACCTTCACTGGATTATATACCAATGGCCTCTTCAGAAGATTATATAGAAGTGGAGAAGGTATTTTTTGCCCGGAAATATTATTCCACCCAGGAAGCCACTACCCTTAAAACACCTGTTACCCCCGTGGCAGAACTCATGATCGCTGCAAGGGATAAAACAATGGATTCTGCAACGGCCTATCAAAAAATTGAAGCGCTGAAACAGAATAATAATCTCAGGGACCAGCTTTCACAGTATTTTTTAAGGCGGAGTGTTTTAGCACAGAACGCCCTCACCGTATCGGGCGGAGGAAACAACAGCCGATACTTTGTTGCAATAGGCTATGATAAAGACCAAAGCAGTTATGTTGGAAACAGTTTCGACCGCTTTTCAATAAACGCTTCCAATCAATATACGCCATTTAAGAACTTTGATATTAATACCAGCCTGTTATACACACATACTAAGAGCGTAACCAATAATCCGGGTATTAATGATCTGGTAAATAATACAGCAAAACGCATATATCCCTATGCACAAATAGCTGATGAAGAGGGCAATGCCCTGCCGGTTACCAACACTATTCGCGATAACTATAAAACGCAAAAAGAAAAAGAAGGCTTTTTAGACTGGCAGTACCGCCCGCTAGATGAGCTTCGTTTAGCCAATAATGTTGCCCGCCAGAATTATAACCGGGCAAGCATCGATCTCAGGAAAACATTTTCGCCCAGCTTTAACGTAGAGTTAAAATACCAATACGAAAAGCAATACCGGAAACTCGATAATTTATATGATCAGGAAACTTACTTTGTAAGAAACCTGGTGAATATCTATTATAACCCGGCATCTCTTACAAATAAATATCCTATACCGGTAGGCGATATCTTCGATCAAACAATTTTTAACCTCGACGGGCATACCGCAAGAGCGCAACTGAATTTTAACCATGTTTGGCAAAAACACCGGGTAAACCTAATAGGTGGTTTTGAAGTAAAGCAATTGGAAACAAACACTACCAAAAGCCGCTTATATGGGTACGACGATGAAATTGCGGTTAGCCAGCCCATAGATTATTATGACCAGTATGCAACAAATCCGAATGGCGCATCGCAGAATGTTCCATATGAACGGGATGTAACCGGTTTGCTCGACAGGTTTCAGTCATATTATGCCAATGGCTCGTATACATTTAATGACAGGTATATTTTTTCTGCCAGCGGCCGCTTGGATAATACCAATTTTTTTGGGGTAAAAGCAAATCAACGCCTGCTGCCTTTATGGTCGGCCGGTATTAAATGGAATATTAACCGCGAAGAATTTTTTAAAACCGATCTGTTCGATCAACTGGCCGTAAAAGCAACCTATGGCTATAATGGAAATATAAACAAAGGGCTTACCGCTTATACCACAGTAAAATATGCTCCTAATTCATTAACGAAAGCTTCCAGTGCAACGGTCGTAAACCCACCAAATCCTGAATTACGGTGGGAAAAGGTAAGTATGATAAATCTGGGTGTAGTGTTTGCTTTGAAGAGAAATATTTTATCGGGTAGCATTGAATATTTTTCAAAGAAAGGCACCGATCTTATTGGCGATGCTGCTATGGACCCTACTTCAGGTGTTAACAGTTTCACGGGTAACCTGGCTAACATGAAAGGCAGCGGTGTAGATGTGCAATTAACAGGAAAGATAATAAGGAACAGGCAGATTGGCTGGAGCTCAACCTTGTTGATAAGCCGGGCTACCGATAAAGTAACCAGTTATAATAAGAAGTTTATTTCTGCCCAGTTGATATCAGGTGGTGCAGGTACTTCTGATAACACTACCCAGTGGACGCCCATTGAAGGCCGGCCCGTATTTGCAATTTATAGCTATGCCTGGGGTGGATTGGATCCTACGACAGGTGACCCCATGGGATATGTAGCAGGCGAAAAAACAAAGGTTTGGTCAGATATAGTTCTTAAGACTACGAACGATGAACTCATCTACAATGGCCCTGTAAATCCTACGGTTGTGGGTGCTTTCAGAAATGATTTTTATTGGAAGAATCTAAGCATTTCGGTAAACATTACCTGTAAAATGGGCCACTATTTTAGACGACCTTCAGTTGACTATGGCAGTATGTTAAATAGCTGGGGAGCCAATGCCGATTTAGGTAAAAGATGGCAAAAGCCGGGTGACGAAGAGTTTACAAACGTTCCGTCAATAATCACAAGCGCTACGCCACCTACCTTAAGTACAACAAGAGACAAGAGTTTTTATGCCAATACAAATATACTGGTGCAAAAAGCAGATCACATTCGGTTGCAGGATATTGTTGTGAGTTATGACTTAAACAAAGAACAATGGGCGCGATTGCCAATTAAGAACATCCACATCTACTGCAACATTAATAACGTTGGCATTTTATGGCGGGCTAATGATTATGGCATTGATCCTGATGCATTGCCAAATCAATTTGCAAACTTTTTGCCCATACCACGTAGTATGACCCTGGGCGCTAAATTTGATTTTTAAGATGGTTCAATCAAAAAATATACACATGCTTAACTATAAAATAGTACTGTTTGTTTTTGCAGGGATCATCTGTTTTTCCTGTAAAAAAACATGGATAGAAGAAAAGTCGAATAAGTCGTTGGATGTACCTACTACCGTAAAAGACTTTCAGGCTTTGTTAGATAATACGGGAGTTATGAATGAACAGCATCCTGAATATGGTGAAGTAAGTGCTGATAATTTTTACCTCACCAATGGTCAATGGCAGTCGTGGGGCGCTGATATTAAGAACGTTTATATCTGGAAAAAAGAAATTTATAGTGATGTAAGTTCCGACGTTAACTGGAATAATCCGTACAAACAGGTTTTTTATTCGAATGTAGTACTGGATGGTATTGATAACGTAGCGTCGGGGGATATTAATACCCCGGAGTGGAATAATGTAAAAGGAAGCGCGTATTTCCATAGGGGCGAAGGTTTTTTCAATGTAGCGCAACTATTTGCAAAACCCTATAGTCTTACTTTTCCCGATGAATCGGGTATACCACTTCGGCTGAAACCCGAACCCAATGAAGTAACGGTACGAGCCGGTTTACAACAAACATATGAGCAAATATTAAGTGACCTGCAAAACGCCATACGCTATTTGCCTGTTATTCCGTTGTATAAACTACGACCTTCCAAACCGGCAGCTTACGCTATGTTGTCGAGGGTTTACCTGGTAATGCAGGATTATTCGCATGCTTTGCTGTATGCAGATTCCTGTTTGAAGCTGTACGATTCTTTACTTGATTATAATACACTGAATTCAACTGCCAGCTATCCCATTCCAAGTAATAATAAAGAAGTACTTTTTCTGGCGTCATTGGGCAACAGCCTGTATAACGGTAAAGTTATTGTTGACTCAAATTTGTATAAGAGCTATAATGTGAACGACCTGAGGCAAAAAATGTTCTATAAAACTAATACAAACGGGGGGATGATGTTTGTTGGCACATATACAGGTGGTACAGCCACTTCGCTGATCTTTTTTGGTGGCATTGCTACAGATGAAGTATACCTTACCAGGGCAGAATGTTACGCTCGTGCAGGAAATATAACCGAGGCCATGAAAGACCTTAATGCTTTGATGATAAAGCGGTTTAGGACCGGCACCTTTGTTCCTTTTACCGCAAACAATACAACAGAAGCCCTTGACCTTATTTTAAAGGAGAGAAGAAAAGAAACACCTTTTCGCGGATTGCGCTGGCTCGATCTGCGCAGGCTGAACAGCGAAGGCGCTAACATTGTAGTGACCAGGACGCTAAATAATGAAACGTACACCCTGCCACCCAATAGTCCAAAGTATGTGTTGCCAATACCACCGGACGTTATAAGGTTATCAAACATTCCCCAAAATGACAGGGGAGAATAGTAATATATTAGCTGTAAGCTGCAAGAACGTTAGATAGATCAGAGCATATCCGTACCCGTTTTTTATTTTCGAAACATGTCTTTACAAAATAAGTGAGATATGAAAAGCCTTCTTTCTGTAGTATATTTGATTGTAGTGCTGATAAGTACTGTGAGGTCGCAATCGGTTAATGTTAGCACATCCAGCAATCCGCTGGTTAATCAGCTATGCCCCGAGTTTTCATTTGATACGCTTTTTAATTACAAAAAGGAAAAATTAGCCTTGTCTGAATTCAGGGGGAAGTTTGTTATAGTTGATTTTTGGGCAACATTTTGTTTGCCCTGTATTGCCGACTTTCCCAAACTGGAAAATTTGCAAAAGCGGTTCGGCGATACTTTACAGCTATTATTAGTTGCCACTGATGGTTATCAAAAAACCAAACAGTTTTATGAAACAAGGAATAAGGCTAATAATCCGATGGTATTGCCTTGTGCCATCAACAAAAGCATGGCCAGGTACTTTCAGGTAAAAGAGGTTTCTATGTATGTGTGGATCGACGACCAGGGATATATAAAAGCAATTACCGATCAACGTCAGCTAACGGAACAGAATGTTGCCGATTTTATAGGCCATAAAAGAATGACGGTGCGTGAAAAAGAGAAAAGGGTAATGATAGATGCCGGTAAACCGCTTTTAATAGCTGCAAAAGAAATTGATAGCAGCAGTGTGATATATGGCTCGGTATTAACCAAACATTTAAAAGGTGTAGGGGCTGGTTATAAATATGCAGGGTTAAAAGATAAGACCAGGATCTTTGCACACAATCATCCCATCACGGGATTATATATGCTTGCATTTGGCGATTCAACCGGGTCGGTTAAATATTCTCGGGTAGTTATTGAATCGGCCCATATGGATAAGTTTATACCCCCAAAAAGAGAAGATTTTGATACATGGAAACTGGACAATACCTATTGTTATGAACTAACCGTACCGGAGCAAAAGCAGAATGATATTTATAAGATAATGCGTGAAGACCTGAACCGCCTGTTTGGCTATAATGCATATCAGGAATATCGTACACAAAAATGCCTGATTTTAAAAGCAGAAAAGGGTTTTCGTTTTTTGAAAGATACCACAGTTACTCCCAAGGTAAGCTATAGTTCAGGTGGTATTACGGTCGTTAACTATCCTTTTTCAAAATTAACAGATATGATCATTCATTATAACCAGAATAAGATCATATTCGATGAAACCGGTTTAACCGGTAAGGTTGATATTACCATACAGGCTATAATGAATGATATTGATGCCATTAACAAAGAACTAAAAAAGTATGGATTAAGTCTGCAGTACGAAGACAGGCAGGTGCAAATGCTGGTAATTAAAGATCCCCTATAAACCCAAGGTCATACAACACAACAGTTTTGCCGTAAAGCGCATACAGTTTTTGGTCAATAACCTGAAACTGGTGCGCTTTTTTCCCTTTATAAGCTGGTATGTAAAAGCTGCCTTTATAGTCACCGTTTTTAAGGCTGTAAATATCTATTACCGAGTTTTCAGTAAAATCCAACTCATATTCATTGTCGGCCTTTAACATCGATTGCAGTAACAATTTACCCGAATAAACGTAGCCGGCCAGGTTTACAAATTGAGGCGGTTGACTCATGGTAAGCGACCTTGCTACCTTAACCACCTTAACTTCGCGGTGGGTTATAGTATCTATAGTGCGGGCCCTAAGGGTTAAGTTTAAATTTGTGTCCATGCAAATAAACCCGTTTTGATAATAATAGGAGTAACATGCCTGTTTGGTTGTAGTATCAAAATTCAGAATACCGTCGGTTTGAAAGCCGCCAATTATTTTATTATCGCTGAAGTGATCTTCGGCCACGCTGTCCGTTTTATTCAGATCGAACTTCGCAAAGCGGTGGCTTTGTGAAACCCGGTCCTTTATCCTTACAATGAATTGGTTGGTGGCTATATTGGCGTCTTTGCTGTAATATTTCGGCATCGTATAATCATCAGTAGTTCCTTTTTCAAGATTGCAGACTATTATTTTCGGAATATTGGGGTAGGAGAGATAGAGTTGGCTACCATTCAAATACATGCGAAAGCCTGATGAAAGTTTTGGATCAGGGGGGACCGATAATTTAATTGTACTAAACGAATCGAGTTGGCTATTGGTACAAATGACCTCATAAGGACTTACTCCCTGAAAGTAAAGTTTCCCCTTTTGCATTCCGAGCAGCCATCCTACACGCACCGGAAATGACGTTGTCTTCAATACTTTTATTGAGGGGGAAAGCAGGCGTCTGCTGAAACCATTCTTTTTTTCGGTAGTATCTTTTGAAAGAAATGCCAGCATGCCAATAATGGCAAATGATGCAATAAATAAGCTGATCAAAACAAATACAGGCTTCCTGATTTTCATACTAAAGATTTTGATAGGCTAACCACTAATAAATATTAGTGGTTAGCCGAAATATTAAAGCGGAAATGGTTCATTCCATATCATGTCAGGCTCTTCGCAGCACTCTACGATCCAGTCATTAGGGCAGGCAATATGTTTGGGATCTATTTTGCTACAGGGGTCAACTTCTTTGCTATTCGCATTCGCAGTAGCTGTACCTGCAATGGCTACAATAAGCGCCAAGGCAGTTAGTGAAAATTTAATTTTTTTCATAAATAGTTTTTTTTGAACTAAACCAAATAGATTAATGCCTACTCTTTTATAAGGTTTTCGGCACACCCTTACTTACGCGTAAATATCTTTAGTTGTTTGTTTCATCGCCTTCAATAAAACACCCGCCCCTGCAATACCTATAAAGAATGCATTAAATACAATATGCTCATTCCAACTCAGGTTTTGCAACACTCCACCACACGAACAGGGTATATGATAACTGAAGTTCAACATAATTATAAGGTACGCAGTAAACAGGCTCATCATAAAAAAAGAGGCATACAGCCCAATGAGCTTTGTTCTTTTAAAAACAAGTAACAGGGAAATCAATATTTCAACGGCTGGGAGGCCCCAGGCTATTAGCTTCGCATATGAAGTTATAAAAGGTGATTTGCTTAGCTGAACAGTAAATGTATTATAGCTCGATAGCTTGCTTAGGGCGGTGTATATAAACAGAATGATAAGCAGGGAGCATATGATCTCAATAAAGGTATTCCTTTTTACCCAGGAAAATGAGATCAGGTTATGCAAAAAGGTGCCTTGTGAAAGGTGGCTGCCTGGTAACAGTTCCTTTTTCATAAAATAAGGTTTAGTACAAGGCCTGAAAGGGCCTTATATCATTCATTCAATTAATAAATAGTTAGTAGTATGTATTTCCTTTCCTGAGGTTTATAACAATGTGGAAGAGTAGAACAAAGCAAGATTTGCTATCGTAACAGTTGCAAGTTAGCTAATGAAAATTGGCGAATCCGGTTAATTTCATGGCGAATCCGGTTTTTTATTGGTTACAACATAAAGGAAAGAGAGCTCTTGGGTGTATTTTTCCTTCGCCATTCCTGTGGGGCCATGCCTGTTGATCTTTTAAATTGTTTCATCAGGTTACTTACATCATAACCTAATTTAATAGCTATTGCTTTTACCGGTTCATCACTGGCCTCTAGCAACTCTTTGGCCTTGCTTATGCGAACATGGGTAAGGTATTCATAAATGGTTTTGTTGTTTACCAGCTTAAAGCCCTTGCGTAGTTTGCTTTCATTGGTGTTTACCCGGCTGGCCAAATATGCATGGGTGTTATTGTTCCTATATTCAGTTTCTAAAATACATTTAACCTGGGCAATTTTGTGCAAGTCGTCATTTGAGAGCTTCATAGTAAGTATTTTAAGGTAAAGTTTAATTAGGTTATGTAACATTGAAGTGATTTAAATAGGGGGAGGGCTGTTGTAGTATACAACAGCAAATGTAATAGCTTTTAATACTATAAATTATATTTTAAATTTGCGTATATAAGTGTGGCAATTACGGATGGCAGTTAGGTGCAGGAAAACTTACAGGTGTAAGTAATTTAATCCCGTACACAACGAACAGCAAGTCCATAACCAGCTTCATAACTATTACGTTGTACATCGGCAAGCGAGCTAAACAGGCGTGGGCTCCAATCAAATATTTCAAAGCTTTTGGTAGCGCCCCACCAATAACCGTTAAAACCTCTTGTATGATAGGTGCCGCCTGTATAAAAGCGATAACCACCCAGACCATTCGCTTTTAATTTATTGGCATTCGATGGTTCTTTTTCAAGTTCAGCTATAAGGGTTTTTATTTCTTCATCGGTGGCTATATGCCAGCCTTCTGGGGCTATATTGCGATTGTCGTTTATGGCGTACCAGTTGTACAACAACCCATAAATTGCAGTTTGTGTAGTATCGTTATTATAATAACAATAACCGCCCGCTAAGTTTTTACTCCAGGCGGTTGAATCGGTAACCAGTGGAATGACTTCGCCGTTGCGATATCTGGTTACGCGTAAGTTGGCAGCCATCCAAATTTTGTTGCCAATGGTAACAGTGGAATATATATTGCCGTCAATATCTGTTACCTGGGTTGTTGGCTTATTGTATGTACAGCCAGCGAATAAAATAATGATGACGATTATATATTGATTCATTTCATGTAAAAGGTTTGAATGCCCTCGTTTTCCCAGTAATAGATGCGGGTTTGCGATTCCAGTTCCATTAAGGCAAATCCATTCGATTTAAGTATCAGTGATTGTATCTGCGGTTGTACTATATCTATTTGCGCCGGTGAGGCAACGGCAATGCCCATTGACAGATCGTGTTCTTTTTTATTGAGCACATTGTTGCTGTCTATAGCTATGGTATAGTTGTATGTTGTGCTGGTTTCTCCGGTACATATGACCAGCCTAAGCTGTGCCCCTTTTTTTAGCCATATGGCATAATCTGCCAGCTGATCATCATTGATATCGGTACGTGCCCAACAGGGGTTATAGCTGCTGTCGTAAAACGACCACCAGGTTTTGCTGTAGTCGCTTTTTTCAACTGGTTGCCATTGCGGAAATGTATCGCGCAGGCTGTTCACTATTTCCTTCGGTAAAACAGTAGGGTAGTGGAGTGCAGAGGGAATATCATTTAATATGTGTGATTCAGGCGCTTGTTCCTTACAGGCCAACAGTAAACAGATGGCCACATATTTCCATTGCACCATATACGTTTTAATTTTATAAAGGAACCACACAGGGGTTATTTACGCCTGTGTGGTTTAATAAATGAATGTTACCATGAGCCATTGGCTGCAGTATACACCTGGCCATTTACTGCTGTTCGGCAGTTCGATGTTCTAACGTGTTGCACGTTGGGATGACCGTTTGATACAGTGCCTGCATTTACCCGGGTGTTCGATGCATCTTCCAGGAAAATGCCATGGCTGGTGCTGTTGGCAATATCTACCGTGCTTACCGTAGTACCATTGCTGCCGGTAACACTAAAGAAGCCACGGCCGCTATTGCGTGAGTATACTTTTGCACAGGTAACATTAGGGCCGTTGCTGTTGGCCACGCGGAAGGTTGCATAGCCACCGCCATTGTTGTTGTAGCTTCCTGTTACAGTGCCTACCGTGCCGTTCTTTGACTGGTTAAGCAATACGGCGCAACCACCGGTATTATTACAGGTTACACTGCCAATGTTAAAACCATCTAACCCATAGGTTTCAATGGCATGCGTACCCGAACCGGTAATGTTAATGGTGCCGTTAATGGTCAGGTTGCTGGTAGCGGCAGTACTGTGATCAACGCGTATGCCCAAACCGTTCGTAAGTGCCATGGTTATATTGCTAAGGACCATATTGCTGCATCCCTTGAACCATATACCATAACGTGGGTTACCGGTTACTCGCAGGTTCCTTACTTCTATTTGCGTTTTTCTATCGCCTTGTACCGGAACGATCAACAGGTCATTGCTGTTGCAGTTGAAGGTAGTGCCAACAAAATCGAGGATGGTGTAGCTGGGAATATTAACGGCTTTTATGGCGCCGCCTGAATTACCCGAGCTGCCTGAGTTTTTGATGGTGATCGTTTCTTTGGAAGTGCGGCCGGCCGTGAGGTTGTTACAGGCTGCCTGTATGGCTGCAATGTAATCGGTACCGGTGTACTTTGTAACCCCATTGATCCTGGCCGTCCAGGTGCCGCTGGTTACAAATACTTCCCCTGAAGCTTCTGTGGTGGCTGATCTTTCTGTTTCCTGATCCTGTACTGGTGTTTGTTCAACTTGTTTTTTACAACCGGCTGCAGTAAATGCGGCTGCGGTTGCAATGCATACAAGCAATGCAAGCGTTAGTCTGTTTTTTTTCATAAAAAAGCAAGCGTTTAGTAGATGGGTGCCTACTCTTAAAGATTTTCGGCTTCTCTGGTGGATACTATTTGCAAATATTTTCCAGTAAACTAAATGTAAGTTATTGATCAGGTACAACCCAACCTGCTCTATCCTGTTAGTAATGCCAACTACAATCGGGTGTGCATGTGGTATAGGCACATACGTATTACAAGTGGGAACAATTTTAATTGTCTATAAATGTCAAAAGAACAAAAAAAGCCCCGGCAGCATTGTCGGGGCTTTGCAATATGGTAGAATGTATTATTTATTAGCGGGGCCCGAGATCTTTTCACTAACGCCATCCCAGGTATAGATAATGCTTTTTTTATCGGTTACCTTATAAATTTGATTGCCGTTCTTATCTTCTTTTTCAGTGGCTTCCTCATTCACCATTTTCCAAATGACCATGTCTGGTTTGCCGTCTTTTTCATTGGGGAAAATAAACGACTCAGTATGTGCAAATGCACCGGCATCAGAAACGTTTTCTTTTATGGGAAAACGTACCAGCTGTTCACTTTTTGTAAAGGCAAAATAGTTGTGGTACGAAGAAATGCCGCAGGCCTCACCGCTAAATGTAATGTTGATCATGTTTTGTACATTGCTAAGTCCCATACCGCTCATGACCTTGCCATAACAGAAATTGGCGCTTTCATCGTCGTAGGTAATAAAGGTTGTTTTGGCCAGTATGGCGCCTTGTTTTACCACTTTTATTTTTACCAGAAAGCGTTTGGTGGTATCCTTATATTTTCCGGTGCCGCTAATACTGTCGGCCCGCCGTTCTATTCCAACCACAAATTTTACATCGCCGCGGCGCAGCGGATCGCAACTGATAAGGCCCTGCCAAACGTAGCCATTTCTCACTTCACCATTCTTTGTGTACCTGATCTTCAACCAGGGGCCTTTGAGCCCGCGGATGGTGAGGGCATTGGGCATAACACCGGTAACGGTAATGTTATCGCCTGCAAACAGGGTATCGGCAGGGGCCTGTTTGGTATCGGGCGAAACCCGTACCAGGGCAGTGTCGGCAAATATATACCGGTCGGCTGTATCACTATTATGAATGTTCCAGCTGCGCATATCAGGAAAGTAGGGCTCGTCCTGCGCAAATACAAACTCACCAAGGCCAAGGAACAGGAATAATATAAGGGTTTTCATGACCGCAAACATAATATATCAATCTGTTATATCATAATGGCGGCTGATATGTTTGGGGTCTCGAAGTACTTTTCTTATGGTTTACTTAACCTTAAATAGGTATCAAAAGCGTATTAAAAAAGTACCATGTCCGTTTAAACCACGTACTTGGTACGTAGATGGTACGGACTTGGTACGGACTTGGTACGGAGATAATAGTAATCAGGTATTATTGAGGTATTACCAGGTTAAGAATCCGGCCGAACTGTTTTGTTCTTTGTGTGCTACCGGCAATCAGGTTATATGTCATATTATTACAAATGGATATGTTTTGTTTTTAGTGCTTTTCCACCTCTTTTGTACCGGCTGCTGCCGGTGCCTGTGCTTTCTGTATCTTTGTATTGTAATCAATAACTTACCCCCTAACACAGGCTGCTTATGCACTTTTTAATGAATGGTAAATCATTTACCCTCCTTCGGTTAATTGTTTTTATTTTCCTGTTAGCAAATATTGGTTGTGGAAAAGAGGGCTCTACAGAGCTGCCGGTTAACAGTGGTGGTGGCGGGCTCAGTGGCGGTTCGGCCAAATATGCTCTTGTACCGTCGGGTTCAGGATGTTCCGATGCTGTGGTTACCGGTTCCTTTGTGGCCGGTGTTGATCTGGGGCCCGATGCTGCACTGACAGTTACAGTAAATGTTACAACTATAGGCGACTGGACCTATTCAACCAAACTGGTAAATGGATTTTTATTTGCCGGGGCAGGCATTTTCACCGCTACAGGTAAACAGACTATTACGCTTATGGCAGCCGGTAATCCTACAAAGGTTGGTAATACCTCATTCCGTCTTGGTATCGATGGGGCAAACTGTTCGTTCGCTGTACCTGTAACTGCCACTGCTGGTGGCGGTACAACAACGGCCGAATTTTATTATAAAGCCAACATTGAAGGGGTTAATTATGTACAGGAAGCTACAGTTACCAACGGCTACGACTGGTTTATTGGCAACCTTCCCCAGGGTAACGACCTGGTGGTGGCCGGCAGTATCAGTACTACGGTTACGCCGGTGCCTGCCGGAAAAACTGATTTACTCATCGCCAAGGGCGTTCTGCATAACTATACAACAATTACTCAGGACCAGTTAAAAACATTCTTTCCTGTAGGTTCTGTTTCCTTTGCTCCTGCCGATCCGTTTAGTGGCGACGGTATAACCATTTTGTGGACCGACCCCAGCGGTGTACGCT
This sequence comes from Niastella sp. OAS944, assembly GCA_024809215.1. Taxonomy (GTDB): domain Bacteria; phylum Bacteroidota; class Bacteroidia; order Chitinophagales; family Chitinophagaceae; genus Niastella. Next base: position 335,870 of record JANUBW010000009.1, read on the forward strand.
GGACAACAGGCAATGGATCAACGCAGCAGTTTGGCAGTTCATTTAAAATAATAAGTGCAGAGGATTATGTGGATGATAATGGTGATGATTATTTGAAAGTAAAAGTACAATTCAATTGCAAGCTTTATAGCACAGGTACAAGAGCTGTTAAGCAGGTGACCAACGGCGAAGCCGTATTGCTTTTTGGTATCTAATTGTTAGAAATAGTTGAGTTAGTGAGCCTCCCGACTTTTGTCGGGAGGCTTTTTTTATGCTGCATAAAAGCAGATATGTTAACGCCACGCTTTTGACATACCTGTAGTTATATATGGTAATAACAAACCTACTTTGTGGGTAGACTAAATAAGTCTACTGAAATAGTGGGTTTATTTTGGTGAATTGATAACACCCTGTATATTTGTAGAGAATTAAAGTGGTTTTTTAAATCCTAAAGCAATGAAACCATTAATAACACCCGACTATAATAAACTTCAATTGCAATTTGCCTGCTTAAGGTATTGCATGATCACCGATTACAGTTCCTACCGCTGTTGCCGATAGTCCCCGGTTTTGTTTGTGAATATATGTGCTGTCTTCAATGAAGGCCCCAATGCCTCATGCCTGAAAGATCCTGATCCCATTTTGTATAAGTCCTGATACTGAATTGATACAATTCAGCGGATACATTTTATAAACAAGTTTAACCTTAAACAATGCTTAAAATGAGAAAGCTTGCATTCTTTTTATTACTTACACTATTTGCAGGGGCGGCTGCTGCCCAGCAGGTGGTGACGGGAGTGGTAAAAGATAGCCTTGGAACGGCCCTTGCCGGTACTACCGTAGTTATTAAAGGAACCAATAATCATGGCATTGCCGATGATAAAGGTTCGTTTACCATCAATACAAAAAAGCCCCTGCCTTTTATTCTTCGCATAACATCGGTTGGGTATAAAACGCAGGAGGTGGAAGTAACTGAATTAAGTTCGCCACTCACTATTACATTAGCTACCAATAATTCGCTGGTTGAAGTGGTGATCACATCGCGCCGCCGGGTTGAGACAGCACAGGAAGTGCCCATTCCTATTTCGGTAGTAGGTGGTGGCCAGGTTGAAGCAACAGGTTCATTTAACGTAAACCGCTTAAAGGAACTGGTGCCTACTGTTCAGCTGTATTCTTCAAACCCACGTAATACCACATTGAACGTACGCGGCCTGGGTTCTACTTTTGGCCTTACCAACGATGGTATTGACCCCGGAGTAGGTTTTTATGTTGACGGTGTATATTATGCGCGGCCTGCTGCCACAACCCTCGACTTTGTTGATGTAGAGCAAATAGAAGTATTGCGCGGTCCGCAGGGTACTTTGTTTGGTAAGAACACAACTGCCGGTGCATTTAACATCACCACCCGCAAACCTACTTTTACGCCCGGCGCTACTTTTGAGGCCAGCTACGGTAATTTTGGTTTTGTACAGGCAAAAGCTTCAGTAACCGGTCCGTTAATAAAAGATAAACTGGCCGCCCGCCTGAGTTTTTCGGGTACGCAACGCGATGGAGTTATTTATAACACATCAACAGGTAAATACACAAACGATATCAATAACCTGGGTATACGTGCGCAATTCTTATATACGCCTTCTTCAAAAACAACCATTACCCTGGCCGGTGATTTTAACCGCCAACGCCCCGATGGCTATGCGCAGGTGGTTGCCGGTGTGGTAACCACGCAGCGCGCCGCATACCGCCAGTTTGAAAATATAATTAAAGACCTCAATTACGATCTGCCAAGCAGAAACCCCTTCGATCGTCTTATAGATCACAATACAACCTGGCGCTCAGGTAATGATCTGCATGGCGTATCACTTAATATTGATCACAAGATCGGCAGAGCTACCCTTACTTCAACTACTGCATATCGTTATTGGCACTGGGACCCCTCAAACGACCGCGACTTTACCGGGTTGGCCGTATTGAGCTTATCGCAAGCCACTTCTAAACACAAACAATGGACACAGGAAGTTCGTTATGCCGGTAGTTTCAGCAACAGGTTGAGTGGTGTGGTAGGTGTATTCCTCATTGGCCAGGACCTGCAAACAGATCCTTTTCATATTGAAGAATCGGGCAATGCGCAATGGCGTTTTTCACAAAGCACTACCAGCGCCAAATGGAAAACACCGGGCCTTTTTGATGGGTTTGGTATTAAGACCAACTCACGCCTGCAAACATTTGGCGCCGCCATCTTTGGTCAGCTCGACTGGGCCATTACCGATCGTTTGCATGTATTGCCCGGTTTGCGCTTTAACTACGATAAAAAGGAAGTTAATTATGATCGTACAACCTATGGCGGATTGCAAACAACCGATCCCGACCTGCTTGCTTTAAAAGCACTGGTGTATACCGATCAGCAGTTTGATGCCAATGTTGATGAGAATAATTTTTCGGGTCAGTTAACGGTAGCGTATAAGGCAAATAGTAGTATCAATGCTTTTGTTACCGCCAGCACCAGCTACAAACCTATTGGCGTTAACCTGGGTGGTTTACCTACAGCCAATGGTAAAGTAATGACCGAACTGGCTCAGGTAAAACCTGAATATGTAAAACACTTTGAAGCTGGTTTAAAAACAAGACCAACGGCCAACTCAATTGTGAATGTAGTGTTCCATTATACCAGTGTAGATGATTATCAAACCCAGGTGCAAACGGCCGAAGTGGGAGTGAACCGTGGTTACCTGGCCAATGCCGATGAAATTCGGGTACTGGGTCTTGAACTGGATGCAGCCTTTAACATAGGCGAGCATTTGACATTGAATGGCGCTGCTGCCTGGACGGAGGGTGAATATGTTTCTTTCCCCAATGCGCCAGTGCCTTTGGAAGAAACCGGCGCTTCATCTGCTTTCAAAGATATTAGTGGTGGCAACCTGCCCGGTATTTCCAAATGGGCCGGTTCATTAGGTGGTGAGCTTACTTCAAAACAAAGCAGGTTATTAGGTCAAAGCGGAAAATTCTTCCTGGGTGCTGATACTTATTTCCGCTCAGGTTTCTCTTCAAGTCCATCTCCATCACAATACCTGAATATACCTGGTTATGCATTGGTGAACTCACGACTTGGTTTTCGTGCAGCCACCGGGTTAAGCTTGTTTGTTTGGGCGCGTAACCTGTTAGATAGAGATTATTTTGAACAATTATTGCCAGCAGCAGGTAATGCCGGTCACTATGCAGGTGTGCTGGGTGATCAAAGAACATATGGCATTACTGTACGGTATTCGTTATAAAAATTAGGTTTTCATTGCACGTTGTCTTTTTAGTCTGATGGCCGTCCCGAATAATCGGGACGGCTTTATTTTATTCCAAAGCTATTGACCTACAGGGCCGTTCTTCCAGTATTTTACATTCTTCCAGCGGGTTTCAGAGCGGGAACCGGAAATATTATATACACCGCATTTAAAGTAATGGGTAGCATCGCCGCGATCGGCATAATTACCTTTTAAGGTGTTGTTAATATATACATAGATCCTGCCATTGTCTGCATCATGCTGCACGTTCACGTGTGTCCATTTGTTGTAGGCGCTTGTTAGCAGGGTTTCATTGTCGTAGCGTTTTATGGTGCCGCCGCTGGCCGAATGTATCTTAAGCATAATGGCTGTTGCGTTGGTCGATCCGCCAAATACCTGCATTATATCGGTACCCGCTGAACCGGATACAATATATACATCGCCTTCAAACTGGTGCCGGCCCGAAGTATAGTTATTATTCATGCGCAGTTCTGAACGGGGGCCGGTAGTACAGCCTTCGTACTGGCATTCATCATCGGGATATATCCAGAAGCGATGTTCGCCGCCTGAATAACTGTAACGGTCCGATTGAGAAAGGTCCCAGGGCGTTTGAATACTATAGGTGTAGGATGTTTGTGTCCAACCGCTGGTAGGGTTGGCTTCGGTATGTACATTGGCCGAAGACGTTTGGTTGTTTTCCGTAGCGGGCGTTGCTGTTTTGTTACAGCTGCCATGTACAAGTGAAAAGATAATTAGTAGAAATAAAATGGTCTTTAAGGACAGCGCAAAGTGGCTGCCCTTTGATGGTAAATAATTCATTTGGCAAGTTTTAATGATTGAAGAATTCGTACATGTTATAAATAGTTGCGGTTAAACAACTATATAAAACAGTTAGTAAAAGTTAAGCAATGAAATGGTGAGAAGCATATGCTCGATTGGCATTCTATTCGGTGAAGTTGGCTTTAGGTCAAAGTGGAGAAAACTCTTCCTGTGGGCCGATACGCTAAGACGGGTATTTAAATAATTTCTGAACAGATGATATAAATATTTATTTTTGCATGTCTCCTCAATATAAAACCTCAAGAACGCAGGATAAATCGTATTCCTTCACAAGTCAGATACAGGCGTAAATGCCTGAATATTAAACCCTTTTTACCAGATAAAAAGATAACATGCAGTATCGCCCGTTAAACAGAAAGTATATACTTGTACTATGTGCTTTACTTGTTGGTTTTAGTTTGTTTGCACAACCGACCATTAATTCATTCACTCCATTGTCGGGCCCATCGGGCACCGTAGTAACGCTTACAGGCACCGGTTTTAATACTGTAGCGGCCAATAATATTGTATACTTTGGTGCAACAAAGGGAACGGTGAATACGGCAACCGCTACATCACTTACCGTAACTGTACCTGTAGGGGCCACTTATGGGCCTGTTACAGTTACTACCGATAATCTTACTTATGCTTCGCGGTTACCTTTTCTAATAACCTATGCCGGCGGCGATACGGCTTTTCGTGGCGATTATTTCGTTATGGGAGTAAAGGAGACAACCGGCGAAGATCCGTACAAAATGGCCCTCGGTGATATTGATGGCGATGGCAAACCCGATATTGTTGTTGCTAACCGCCAATCGACGTTTATTTCCGTTCTCAGAAATATTGGCACGCCGGGAAATGTGAAACTGGCTGCTAAAATAGATTTCGCTGTTGGTGATATGCCGTCAGGTGTGGCAGTAGGGGATTTGGATGGGGATGGTAAGCTTGACGTGGCTGTAGCTAACAAAACGTCGAACAAAATATCTGTTTTTAGGAACATAAGCACGCCGGGAAATATTTCTTTTTCAGCGGTCCCTGACCTTGTTACCGGGCCCGCAGTGGAAGACATTTCAATTGCTGATCTGAATGGAAACGGCAAGCCCGATATAATTGTACAGGGCAGCAGTTTGCTTTCTATGTTTACCAACCTGAGTACACCCGGCTCTATTTCGTTTGCAGCAAAGAGTGATTTGGCCTATACAAATAATATATGGAGGTTAACTGTAGGTGATCTTACGCTTGATGGAAAGCCTGAAATAATAAAAGCCAATCCATTTTCCGGTAATGTAGAAGTATTTCTTAATACCAGTACCGGCGGGGTAACTTCTTTTGCCGTACCGGTTGCCTATGCAACAGGATCGTATAATGCACAAAAACCTGAGATCTGCGATTTTGACAAAAACGGAATGCCCGACCTTATTGTACCCTGTGCTTCTTCTATGGTAATATTCAGAAATTCAGGTTCTGTTGGCAATTATAGCTTTGGAACGCCTCAACAAATAACTGCGTATGACATAGGGGCAGAGGTGTCGCTCAACGACATGGATGGAGATGGTAATGTTGATATTGTAAGAGTTTTATCAAATAGAGATTCTATTGCCATTTTAAGGAATGTTAGTATGCCTGGTAATATCATATTCAGAAAAGAAGCGTTGTTCGCATCTGAATACCCGTCTGTTTTTGATTTTGTTACAGGCGATTTGGATGGTGATGGTAAACCAGATATTGCTGCGCTTTATAGTAATTACTACCCTGGTGGCAGCTATGTTGCCATATACAGGAACCTGGGTAGCGACCCCAGCATAAAGGCCGTGTTACAAAACAATGGCTGCGCCGTTGCCGGGTCAACAATTATTATTAAAGGGAACAAATTTACCGGGGCTACTGCTGTAAGTACCGGGGGCACACAGGTCACTTCTTTTACCGTGTTGTCTGATACGGCTATCAGCGCTGTTGTAGCCACGTCTGTAATAAATAATGTAACAGTGGCCAATCAATATGGGACCAGAACCTTTGCCATTCCGCCGCCCACCATTACCCGCTTTACCCCAACAACAGCTAAAATTGGGGCTACCATAAAAATAACCGGTACGTATTTATGTGGTACTACAGACGTAAGGCTTGGTGGTGTACCGGCCGCATCGTTTACCATTCATTCCGATACCAGTATCTCTGCTGTAATTGGCAGTGCTGGTTCAGGATTTGTGCAGGTGGTAACGCCATACGGTAAGGATAGTTTAACCGGTTTTTTCTGCGGTTCTGAAATTACGTCGGTTACACCGGCTTCAGGTAAACCAGGCGCTACAGTTACTATTAAAGGAACCGGGTTTAGTACCACCCCAAATAGTAATGTGGTGTATTTCGGCGCCGTAAAGGCAGCTGTTACTGCCGCCACAGATACTGAATTGACTGTTACTGTACCCGCAGGTGCAACTTACCAGCCTGTAACAGTAACCGTTAACGGGTATACTGCCTACAGCAGGCAACCGTTTACACCCACTTTTGAAGGCGGGTTGACTATTACCAACGAATCGTTTGCCTCAAAATCTGATCTTGCTGCGGGTGATGCACCTATAAGTTCTGCAGTAGCAGATTTTGATCAGGATGGCAAAGTTGATCTGGCGGTTGTTAACAATGTGGCCAATACGGTTTCTGTTTACCGTAATACATCGGCACAGGGTGCTGTTACGTTTGCCAATAGCGTTACTTATAACACCGGGTTAGCACCCTATAGCGCTGCGGTAGGCGATTTCGATGGCGATGGAAAATTGGATCTCGCCATTGCCAACAGTGGAAGTGCAACGGTTTCGGTATTTAAAAATAACAGTACGGCAGGTGCTATTGCATTTGGAAATGGAATGCAATTCCCTTCCAGCAGTGTTCCCAGAAGTATTTTTGTAACAGATTTCGATGGTGATGGAAAGCCTGATATTGCTGCTGTTACTGATAGTATTTATCAACATGTAGCTATTGTTATAAAAAATAATACAACAAACGGCACTATTTCATTTGAAAGACATTTTACATACCCTTATAGCAATCTGCTGAGTGGTTCATACAGTGTTTGTGTTACCGACTTTGATAATGATGGTAAGCCGGATCTGGCTGCAACCAATAAAAGCCACGCACTTGTAACCGTTATTAGAAATCTTAGTTACCCCGCTGTAATTGCAATTGATACCAATATTAATTATACTACCGGGACGCTTCCTTATGCAGTAGCTGCCGGCGATCTTAATGGTGACAATAAACCTGAATTGCTTGTTACAGGCAGCAATTCCAATACATTGTCGGTATATAAGAATCTCAGTTCATCTGCCGGCATTTCATTAGATGCGAAAAAAGATTTTGTTACCGGAACAAAACCAGGTTGGGTTGCAGTGAGCGATTTGGATGGAAATGGTAAACCAGATGTGGCTGTAACAAATATTGATGCAGCGTCTGTTTCAGTATATGCAAATAGCACGGCAGCGGGCAGTATGGATCTTGCAACAAAAGTTGATCTTACCAGCGGGCTGCAGCCCTATCATGTTGCAGGCGCCGATTTCGATGGCGATGGTAAACCAGAGCTGGTTGCTGTTAATAAACAATCAAACACCGTTTCTATTTTAAAGAATAAAGTAGGGGAGCCAAAACTTGTTCCTTCGGGAACAAATCCGGTAACTGGTAATGTTGTTATAAAAGTTACAGTTGACCCAACAGTACAATCTTATAATGGTAACCCATACGTTCAACGGCATTATGATATAGAGCCGGTTAACAATGCGGTCACTGCTACTGCAACTGTTACATTGTATTTTACCCAGCAGGAGTTTGATGCGTTTAATGCAAGTGCGGCGCATGGGCCCGATTTGCCAAAGAATGCAAATGACGCTGCAGGGAAAGCTAATTTGCGTGTTTACCAGTATCATGGTTTCAGTACCACCAGTTTGCCTGGTACCTATACAGGCGATGGATTGGAAATAGATCCCGACGATAGCAAGATCGTTTGGAATGCCAATAACCAATGGTGGGAAGTTACTTTTGATGTGAACGGTTTCAGCGGCTTTTTTGTAACATCTGCAGGAAAGGATTTTACTTCAATAGTTAATTTTGTTTCATTCACCGCAAATGCAAGCGATGTTACGGCAAGTTTGGAATGGGTTGTTGCCCGCATAGCAAATGTTACTTCATTTGAAGTGTTACGCAGTGTTGATGCGCAGCATTTTTCACCCGTTACCACTGTGCCGGCTACACCGGCAACAGGTACCACTAATGTGAAATACGTTTATGCCGACAACCTGGGCTTTGCACCGGAATACTATTATCAGATCAAAATGTTGTATAATGATGGCAGTTATAAGCTGAGCGATGTTGTAAAAATAACTTCGGCCCGTATTGCGTCAGGAGTTACCATTTATCCCAATCCGGCAAAACGGAGTACGGTAATTGGGCATCCTTCTTCAGGGAAAACCGTTCAGTTAAGCGTAATAGATATGAATGGAAAGCTGGTGAAAAAGATCAGCATACCGGCTAATACCATACAAACAAAGATATCTACAGCTGGTATGGTTGCCGGTGTTTACAGAATAGTATGGAATAACGGCGACCAAAAACTACAACAAAATCTTTTGGTTGAATAAGCTCCTCATTTAATGGAGTTGTATGCGTCCCATAACTACCCGGTTATGGGACGTGTTGTTTTATGTGAGGGTCTGATTTTTGCAAGATTGTATATGATAATCAAGTAATCATAAAATCAACATGTTATGAAAGTTAGAGGGTATTTAGTAGCAATTAGTTTAGTTACAGTTATAACATCCTGTGGTGGGGGAGAACCTAAAGGCGATAATGCTACCATACAGGAAAAGCAGGAAGCTTCAGACGTGCAGGGGACACAATTTGCGGTAGATACAACAGCGTCGCGCGTTAAGTTTACAGGTTATGGAGTTGGTAAGAACCATCCCGGTAAATTTAAAGTATCATCGGGTACGGTAGCCGTTGCAAATGATAAGGTCACAGGTGGAAGTTTTACAATAGATATTAAATCGCTTGACCTTGAACAAAAAGGCGGCATGTTCGATTCAAAGTTGCGTCCTCACCTCATGAGCGGCGATTTCTTTGATGCCGAAAAGTTTGGAACGGCAAAGTTTGATATTACCGGAGTACAGCCATATAGCCATAATGGTTCAGATACTTCAGTAGTGAACGGCGCTAATTTTACAGTGAGCGGTAACCTTACATTAAAAGATGTAACAAAGAATATAAGTTTTCCTGCCAGGATCGATCTCGACGGCAATACGTTAAAAGCGAAGTCAAACTTCGTTATCGATCGTACGCAGTGGCAAATGCGTTATGGTAACGATAAAACGCTGGGCGATAAATTTATTGGTGAAAAGGTAGATATTGAACTTGACCTGGAGGCGAAGAAATAGAAAAAGGATTTCTGATTTAGAGATTTGGGGATTTTGAGATTTGAATTGCAATCTCGAAATCCCCAAATTTTATGATGAGCAATAATTAAGAGTTCGGAATATTTTGAAGCTTGAAGGCGGCAAAGCGTCTGGAAATAAATGAAATCCCTAAATCTCAAAATCCCGAAATCAGAAATTTATTATTATCATCAACAAAGCATCCGTCATCCGAATGGGGGCTCTATTTTACGGGTTCTCTTAATATTGTCTTCAATTTCTCCGGCGCTGTTTTTCTAAAATCCGACAAATATATTTCGTGATGAAGCCCATTTCTTTCCAGCTTGTGTTGTTCTGAAAATGCGGCTATTTGCGCCAGTGATTCGGGCTCATTTGCAAAAGGGCCAATATGCATCATTTGAATACATTTTCCTTCATTCATTTTGTAGAATTCTACCCGGGCGACTAATGGAACATCCTTCTTTCCGCTAACAGTTTCTTTTGCCGTTTCAAGATCTTGGGCGGTTACAAATTCAGGCATCCGTATCAGCAGCCTGTATTCCCATTCGCTCCTTGGTACTTCGGTAGCTGTTGCAATGTTTTTACCAGGGAATTTATTTTCATCAAACCACCACAGGCCTTCCAGTTTTGAAACCGTAAAGTCGTTGTTCTGGGCTTTATGCATAAACTTAATGGCATAGGCAAGCGGGTACAATGCCTGAATATGATTGGTAAAATCTTCACCCGAGGGATCGCCTTTGCCGCTAATTGAAATAAAATGCGCTGGTTCTATTGTGACCAGATTGGGTTTTGTTTTTGCGGTAAAGTATGCTTTGTATTTTTTTGTGAGGTCAAGCTTATGCATGGTTGCTGTTTTGATTATGTTGTAAAAATGATGGCGGTTACTGACAGCCTTATGTCAGCATGGGGTAGAAATTTTATTTTAACCGGTAAGTGTTTTCCCTGTTTTAGCATTGTTTAGCAATTAAGTGGATAATTGCTAACATATGTTATATGATTTTTATTGTAATTTCAACGCTTCTGATCACATGGAGAATGCAGGCCCCTGATTACGAACAACATACTGACCAATATTTACTGCAACAGCTCACGCATAACGACCAGGCTGCATTTACCGCCGTCTATCAACGTTACTGGAAAGCATTGTTCAGAGAAGCAATGAACGTGTTACGCTCGCAGAAAGAAGCGGAAGACTGTGTGCAGGAATTGTTTGTTTCGCTATGGCGCCGCCGCGAAACGCTTTCTGTAACCACTTCTTTGGGCGCTTATTTACATACCGCGGTACGCTATCAGTGTATAGATATCATTGAGCGGGATATGAAACGCGGCGGCTATTTGAAAGATTTCACCAATTACCTCGAAGAGAATCATGCAATTCCCTCAATAGAAGAAGAAATGTATGCACGCGACCTGGCCGCCAGTATTGACCAGGTGATGGATAAAATGCCTGGTAAAATGCGCGAAGTATTCCGTTTAAGCCGTCATGAACATCTTACCCATCGTGAAATTGCCGACCGGCTGCAAATTTCAGAAGAAACAGTAAAGAAACAGATCTATCTGGCGCTAAAGATCCTCAAAGCCAATCTCGGCGATGCTTCCCTGGCCATGCTTATTGCCGCCACGTTTATTTACAAATAACCGCTACTGACCTGTAAGGTTCGCCATCGGGTCTTGCACTTTTCAGAATGTTCATGCGATCCTGACAGGTCAGGTTTATGGTGATGCTAGACCTGTCAGGTCCAATTCAATCTAATAATTTCTCAAGCTCAAATGATGGACCTTACAGGTCAATCCCTCGAATGATAACTTTTTTTTAAAAAATTATCATTTCTTCTACCACCTCGTTCTTTTTTTTCCGACATACTATTTAATACCTGCCATATTAAAGATCAGCCTTAACCTAAAATGAATGAACAACAATGGATGCTAATCAATTCAGCGACCTGTTAAAACGCTATCGCCTGGGCACATGTACCGAAGAAGAAAGAACCTGGGTAGAGAGCTGGTATAACAAACGTCGCAATAACATATATAACCCGTTAACGAACGAGGAGGAATTGCTTACCGGAGAAAGGATCTACGGTAATGTAATGTCTGTGCTAACCTTTGAAAACCGTAAAAATGTAGTACCACTATGGCGCCAACCCAGGGTTTGGTGGGTGGCGGCCGGTACAATATTGTTGATGGCTACCGCAGGTTACTTTGTTATAAACAATAAGTCAGTTGAAACCAAAACAGTTAAGACCACCACGCCTGTTGTTCAACCCATGGCAATACCAGGTGGCAATAAAGCGGTACTTACACTGGCCGATGGATCGTCGATCGTGTTGGATAGTGCGGCCAATGGCGCATTAACAAAACAGGGCGCCACCACTGTTATGAAGAAGCAGGATGGTGAGTTGGTTTATAAGACAAATGGCAAAACAGGTAAGCAGGCCATTGCCTGGAATACTGTCAGTACGCCACGCGGCGGTCAGTACCAGATTGTATTGCCCGATGGTACCAGGGTATGGTTGAATGCGCTTACAGCCTTGCACTTCCCCGCCAGCTTTTCAGGCGATGAGCGAAGGGTAGGATTGAGTGGTGAAGCATATTTTGAAGTAGCGAAAAACGACAAAATGCCTTTTAGAGTTTCTGTAGTACCCCAGCCTTCAACTGCCGGAGGTTTGCCGCAGGCGCTGCCGGGCGGGGAGGAGCGTGCTATGGTAGAAGTGTTGGGTACACATTTTAATGTAAAAGCGTATAACGATGAAGCTGCAATAAGAACTACTTTGTTAGAAGGGGCAGTAAAGATGAGCGGTTCAAAAGGGCAATACCTCATGAAACCGGGTCAGCAGGCGCGTGTTGGCAGGGATGGTAAAATGTCACTCGATGAAAATGCCGATGTTGATGAAGCGGTTGCCTGGAAGAATGGCCGCTTTCAATTTAATGAAGCCGATGTGGAAACTGTAATGCGCGATATAGCCCGGTGGTATGATGTAACCATTGAGTATACGGGCAAAGTACCTGCTGAGAAGTTCGAAGGCGAAATACCCCGCAACAGTAGTATAACAGAGGTATTTAAAATATTAGAGCTAAGCAATGTGCATTGCAAAATAGAAGGAAAAAAGATCACCGTATTGCCATAAAGAACAACCGGTTTAACCATACCGGAAATGAATGAATGATAAACTGCTGAAAATTGATTATTAACCAAAACGAATATAAAACCATGACTAAGACCTGATTTTAACTGTTCAATTGACTGCCAAAAAAAGAAGCCGGAAGCGCTGGAACGCAACCGGCCTTATTAGGGCAAACTCTGTAAAAGCGTCGAAACTGTTATTTGTTTACCCAATTTTAAAAGTATGATTTTTACCATTCTTTGCCAAGTTGTGGCCATACCACAACGGGCAAAGTCCAAAACTATTCTGGTTATGAAGTTAACCGCTGTTTTTTTGTTGGCGGGCTTCTTACAGGTTTCTGCGGCGGGTTTTTCTCAAACCGTTACTATTTCGAAAGAGAATGTTCCATTGCAGAAGCTATTCAGGGAAATCAAGAAGCAGACGGGTTATGTGTTTTTTTATAACATGCGATTGTTACAAAAAACACATGCCGTAAACATCGATGTAAAGAATAAGGGACTGAAAGAAGTACTCGATCAGATCTTTATGGCACAACCTGTTACTTACAGTATTGTGAATAAGACAATTGTGGTAAACGAAAGAGCGCCACAGCCACTGCCACCTGTTGTTGCCCAACTCGATACGGTGCCGCTTTTAGAGGTGCATGGCAAAGTGATAGATGAAAATTCGGGCACACCGGTAGTGGGCGCCAACGTATTGGTAAAAGGAAACCAATATGGCACTACAACCGATGCAACCGGTGCATTTACCATTAAGGCAAAGCGTGGTGCGTCGTTGGTGATCAGTTATGTGGGTTTTGAAAATCAGCAGGTAACTGTAAAAGAGAACGTACAGTTATCGGTGAAAATGAAAAATAGTAAAACGCCCCTCAGCGATGTGGTGATCACTGGTTATCAACAAATAAAAAAGGAAAGCTATACTGGTACTGCTGTTACTGTAAGCGGTGAAGAATTAAAGCGCATCAACCCTACCAATATGCTGCAAAGCATTTCGGCGTTTGATCCTTCGTTCCAGGTTGCACAGAATAATTTGCTGGGTTCAAACCCCAATCGCCTTCCACAAATAAATGTGCGGGGTTCTGCTTCTCTGCCTACAGGTAGCGGTGAAGTGTTAACCCGCGATAACTTGAAGGGTAATATCAACCTGCCCACCTTTATACTCGATGGTTTTGAGGTAAGTGTAGAAAAAGTATTCGACCTCGATGTTAATCGTGTACAAACCATCACACTGTTGAAAGATGCTGCTGCTACGGCAGTATACGGTTCACGCGCTGCCAATGGGGTATTGGTGATCACGACAAAAGCGCCACAGGAAGGTAAGCTGCAGTTGAGTTACAATTATGATGGTACATTGTCGGCACCCGACTTAACCGATTACCACGTATTGAATGCTGCCGATAAACTGGAGTATGAGAGGCTGGCCGGTATGTACGAACCGGTTGCCGACCGTACCAAGGATAAGCAGGAAGAATTGTACTTTCAAAAGAAAGCCAATATACTGTCGGGTGTAAATACCTATTGGCTTTCACAACCTGTAAGATCGGCGTTGGGGCATAAGAACTCCCTGTATATTGAGGGCGGTAATGCCACCATTCGCTATGGCGTTGATCTGCGTTATCAAACCCAGCCTGGTGTTATGAAAGGATCGGGCCGCGATCGCTATGGATTAGGCTCAGTACTTTCATATTCCCCAAACAAAAAATTCATTTTTAGAAATACGCTTACCGTATCCCTGGTTACCGGTAAGGAGTCGCCCTATGGCAGCTTTGCCGAATTTGTGGCTATGAATCCGTACTATCCCAAAACTGATGAGAATGGGCATGTACTGCAGGCGGTTGACAACTGGATGGTTGATACCAAATTGTCGGACACCAGCCAGTATAAATTAAATAATGTGCTGAACCCCATGTTTAATGGTACCCTCAGCAGTTTTGATAAAACAAGGTATACCGAGATCATAGATGCCTTTACTGCCGATTGGAATATTACTTCTGCATTAAGATTGCGTGGGTTGGCCAGCGTTACCAAACGCAAGTATACCACCGACCGGTTTAAATCGCCGCTGGCCAATGAGTTTTTTAATTATGAAACCACCAGGCTGCGCGAGCGGGGTAGCTACTTTTACAGCACCAATGATGAAAATGCATTTGATGGTAACTTAACCCTTAACTATAATAAACAACTGGGCGATCATTTTATAAACCTGGCTTCGGGTGTAAACATGCGCAACTATAGTACCGATCAAAAATCTATAGTGGCTATTGGTTTCTCAAACGACCGGTTCAGCAATATTGAATTTGCCAATGAATATGCGCAGAATAGTTCTCCCTCGGGCTACTATGGCCTTGAAAGGCTTTTCGGTTCTTTTATGTCGGTGAACTACTCTTACCGCAATAAATACATGGCCGATCTGAGCGCCCGTTTAGAAGGTTCTTCAAAATTCGGCAACGAAAACAAAACAGCGCCTTTCTGGTCATTGGGGCTTGGATGGAATGTGCACAAGGAAGACTTCTTACTGAACTCCGACATCAGTACGCTGAGGCTGCGCGCCAGCACAGGGTTAACAGGAGATGTGAAGTTTGAACCTTATCAATCAAAAACAACCTATGATTACTATACCACCAACTGGTATTCAACGGGGATTGGGGCATCTGTAACCACTTACGGCAATGAAGGGCTGAAGTGGCAGAAAACAGATAACTATGATGCGAGTATTGAACTTGGTCTCTTCCGCGACCGGATCTTTGTTACTGCAAAATACTATCAAAAACTTACCCATGGACTGCTGGCCGACATCATATTGCCCCCTTCCACCGGTTTTAGTTCTTACAAAGAGAACCTGGGCGATATGAAGAATACCGGCCAGGAGTTAGGCATTAAAGCAGTAGCTTTTAAGAACCGCGACTGGACGGTAAGCGTTATGGCCAACATGAGCCGCAACGTAAATAAGATCGTAAAGATCTCCAATGCGTTGAAAGCATACAATGATAAAATAGACAATGAGCAGGAAAAGAACTATTCAAACCAGCCATTATTGCGTTACCGCGAAGGCGAATCGCTGAACACCATTTATGCAGTTCGTTCATTAGGTATTGATCCCGAGAATGGTAAAGAGATCTATGTTAAAAGAGACGGCTCCTATACCTATACCTGGAGTGTTAAAGACATAGTGCCTGTTGCCGACAATACGCCTTTTGCTGTTGGCTATTTTGGACCAACCGTTGCTTACAAACGCTTTTTGCTAAACGTGCTGTTCTATACCAAATTCGGCGGCAAAGAGTATAACCAAACGCTGGTTGACAGGATTGAAAATGCCAACCCACGCTATAATGTCGATAGCCGGGCGCTTACCGACAGATGGAAAAAGCCTGGTGATATTGCTAAATACAAGGACATTAAATCACTCGACAAAACCTTTGTATCTGACAGGTTCATTCAAAAAGACAACCTGGTTGAGCTGTCATCGGTGTATTTGTCGTACGATTTTGAAAAGCGCATCTACAGCAAAATGGCCATGCGCAACCTGCGGGTAGCCGTTACTATGAATGATATCTGGCGCTGGTCATCTATGAAGCAGGAGCGGGGTATAGATTATCCTTTTGCCCGGAATTTCACATTTTCTATTCAAACAAGCCTTTAAATCTCGGGAAATGAAAAATTATATATGGTTTGCGATAGTAGTGCTCACCTTATCGTCGTGTAAAAAATGGCTCGATGTAAATCCCGTATCTCAGGTGTCGGAAGTAGAGCTGTTTAAATCGGCCGAAGGGTTTGAAGAGGCGTTGAGCGGCGTTTATTCAAATTGTTCAAATATGAACCTGTATGGGTTTGAACTTACCGGTGGTTTAACCGAAGCGCTGGCCCAGAATTATAGTATATCGGGCGATGACTGGTGGCATTATAAATTAATAACACTTTATAACTACAACGACCGTTATTTTATTGCAAAAAAAGATACAGTATGGAGTGGCCTGTATAATGCTATTGCCAATTGTAATCTGTTATTAAAAAACCTTGAATCAAATGGAGGTATTCTTACAACCGACCGCCGTCAGTTGATAAAAGGTGAAGCGCTGGCATTGAGAGGTTTCTTGCATTTTGACCTGTTGCGTTTGTTTGCGCCATCGTTCAAAAGTAATCCTGCTGCCAAAGCTATTCCTTATGTGAACGATTTTTCGAACAAGGTTACAGAACTGTCAACTGTAGATGAGGTATTAACCAATGTAGCGGCCGATCTTGAGCAGGCGAAAGAACTGTTGCGCACGGTTGATCCTATTGTTTCGGCTGGTTACAAAGTGGGATATAATACCGATAAACCTTCAACAGAAGAATCTTCATCGACCCTGTTTTTACAAAACCGCCGGCACCGCCTTAATTATTATGCCGTTTGCGGTGAACTGGCCAGGGTGAATTTGTATAGGGATAAAAAGCCGGAGGCTCTGAGTAATGCTTTGGAAGTAATAAAGTCGAATAAATTCCCTTTCACCACAACGAATGATTTTATTAACTCCGAACCCAAGACCAAGGACCGCATTTTATATAAAGAACTGTTATTTGCGTGGTATGTGCCGCATTTAAAAGATACCGTGGCTAACCGCTTTAGTAATGGTCCTAAAAGCCTGTACATAGAAAAGAATACGTGCGATGTACTTTATGAGATAACTGGTACGGGTGGTACCGACAATCGTTTTAAACAATGGTTTGTGCTTGGTGGTGGTGGTTCGTATCAGTGGTATGAATTGCAGAAGTACAAACGCGATGCTGAATCAAACAGGCATTACCTGGTATTGCCAGCCATTCGCCTAAGCGAAATGTATTATATCGCTTCGGAATGCGCGTTCGATACCGACCCGGTAAATTCCCTGCTTTACCTTAATACGGTGCGGCAGAACAGGGGCATGCGAACAGATGCAACGGCAAGCAATAAAGAAGAGTTATTGAATGAAGTAATTAAAGAAACCCGCAAGGAAATGTTTGGGGAAGGTCAGGTTTTTTATGCGTATAAAAGACTGAACCGGGCAATTACAGGACAAATAGGCGGCAGCAATGTTACCGCTTCTGACAGGGTTTTTGTAATGCCACTACCCGATAATGAAATTGAATTTGGTCACCGTTAAACAACCGCATTTTATGAAGAATATCATTGTTGTATTGGCGGCTGTTATGTTAACGACAGCCTGTAAGAAAGAACAAATCCCCGTTTTTACCAACCCCGATAATCATATTTATTTTAACCTGGCCCCTTATGGTTTCCAGGATAGCATGGTATACACTTTTGCCTATCATCCCGAGCGGGCGAAAGATACCATATGGGTGCCCGTACGAATTTCGGGAAATAGGCCCGACAGCACGCTTACCTATTCGGCGAAAATAGTAGACGCGTCTTCAACCGCCGTGGTAAACAAACATTACGAGCCTTTAAAGGATACATACACCTTCCCGGCTCATGCGGGCACCTCGCGGATGCCTGTAATACTGTACAGTGTTGATACCATGTTGTTGCTGCGCAGTTATGCAGTTACCATTCAATTGTTGCCCAGTGCTAATTTAGGTACGGCCTACGCAGATCAGGACACTGTACGTGTTGTGTTTTCGAACAGGCTCGAAAAACCAGCCTGGTGGGACGATTGCCCCAAGGGACCATATTCTATTGTGAAGCACCAGTTGTTCAGGTTATCGGCTACAACTGAAGATGTAAGCCGTAACCCATTCGATGTACCCATTCGCCTGTATTACAGCGACCGGTTCAATGCGTTGCTGTTAAGCCCTGAAACGTGGATAGCAAATAATCCCGACAAAGGTTATGAGATAAAGGTAAGACCTGATGGAAATAAAGAATTTTTCTATTCAGCCACACCTGAGAAAAAATACCTGTACCGGAAGAATCCACAAAGTGGCAAATTCTTTTTTATTGATGAAAATGGTAATGAAGTGATTTAGGTTAACTGCTTAAAAATATTTCAATGAAGCAACTTCTTATGGTTACGCTGAGCGTGTTTGCGCTGCTACAGCTGGCCTGTTATAAAGATAAAGGCAATTATGATTATAACGTGCCTGCGGCCCCGCAGGTAACCAACCTCGATTCATTATATGGTATACCCGTGGGCGATACCCTGGTAATTAAACCAACGGTAACAAGCGCCAATCCCGATGCAAAATTTGGCTATACCTGGCGTATAAGCCTGCCAAAGCAGTTTCGCGATACCACGTTTAGCGGGTATCCTTTTAAATTCTTTTTCAACCTTGATGCCGATACTTACACGGTACGGTTAACACTTACCGATAGCTCAAATGGGATGAGTTATTTCAAAGAATTTAAAATACAGGGGCTTACGCAATTCACAAAGGGTACATTGGTGTTAAGCCAGGAGGGCGGTAAAGGGCAGCTTAGTTTTGTAAAACCCGATAGTACCGTGTTGCCCCGTATATATCAGGCCTTACATGGTACCGACTTACCCGGTAAACCGTCGCAGATAATAGATCTCATACTGCAAAATTATAATCCAACACCTGCGTTAGGCTATTGGATCACCTGTAATGAAACGGATGATGGGGGTGTACACCTGAATACAAATACCTTGTTGCAGATGAAAACTTTGCGTCAAAACTTCTTTACCGTTCCGCCGGCTGCAAAACCCGGTTACCTGGAAACGTCCTCTGCGGGCGTTTTGCGGGGCGTAATAAATAGTAAACTATATATAGGCGCATGGCAAACCTACTATGGCAGTACTATATATGGCTATTTTGGCGAACCTGCCCTTGGTGATTATGAACTGTATGACCGTGTCGCTTTCAATATTGCACCTTACTTCGTAGGATACGAGAAAAAACTGAAAAAGTTTGTAGTGTTTACCAATATGGGCGCCGTAGCATATATAGGCGACGGTTACCAGGTAACAAATACTACTGCATTTGATCCCAAAAACGTTCAGCTCGACCTGTTGCATTTTCAACAGATCAACGATAACAACTGTTATGCATTTGGTAAGGCTGCTGATGGCACCTTGTACGAGTTGAAGTTTACACCGAAGTTTATGGGTATTGTTCAGGTTGACCCATTATATAAACGGGCATTTCCCCAACCTGCACTCATCACTGCCAACACCAAATGGGCAGGTTCTAATTCGGAAGAGTTTTACTTTACCTCTGGCGATAAGATCTATCGTTACAATCCCACAAACAAGGACTTAAAGCCATTGACAACAGACTTTGGTGGCAAAGCGGTTACCATGATCAAACTGGCCGATGATGATAATACACTGATAGCCGGAGTAGACGGAACCGTTTATTTTCTCGATGTAAGTGTTGGTAAAAATGGTGAAGTATTTAGAAAGTATACCGGTATCCCCGGCTCACCTGTTGATGTAACCGTAAAGAAATAATAAAAGCACAATAAAAAATACCTCATGAGATCAGTTTTTTTGAAAGGATTGCTTTTTCTATTAATATCAAACAGCGCCTTTTCGCAAAAGAAAGCCCCGCAGTTTACGATAAAAGCAAAGATTGCTCACTTTACCGATAGCCTGTTGTTCCTGAATTATGGAACCCTCGGTGCATCGAAACTCGATTCGGCAGTAGTTAAAGATGGCATCTTTACTTTTAAAGGACATGTAGATGAGCCTTCTGTTGCCATGATCTTTACCAAAAACTTTAAGGTGAAGTTCGACCTGTATATTGAAAATACAAACATTACCGTGGCTGGTGATGCCGATGCCCGGTTTACTTACACTGTAACCGGCACAGGAACAGTAAAAGAGTATGAGCAATTGAACCAGCGGTTCATGGATAACCGAAGAAGAACAATTGCGCTGTATGAAAAAGCATATGAGCTTAAAAAGACAGACAGTGTAGCTGCAAAAAAAATACAGGCGCAGGCCGATAGCCAGTATCACTGGGAGTATTCCTACAGGCATGAATACATTGCCACACACCCCAAAAGCTATATCTCTGCAGTTGAGTTACTGGGCTATGCCAGCACTCTTACGCTGGGTAACAGCATAAAGTTATACAATGGCCTCGATGCTGCCATCAAAGCGTCGAATGTTGGGAAGGAGATAGCAGGCCGTATAGAACTGTTAAGCAAAGTGGAAGAAGGTAAGCCCGCACAGAACTTTACCCAAACAACGCCCGATGGTAAAGAAGTTACCTTAACTTCTTACAAAGGCCACTATGTGTTGGTTGAATTTTGGGCAAGCTGGTGCGGCCCCTGCCGGGCCGAAAATCCCAACCTGCTGAAGCAATACCAATTGTATAACAAAAAAGGATTTGATATACTCAGTGTTTCGCTCGATAAAGACAAGGAGCAATGGTTGAAAGCGGTTGAAAAAGACGCATTGCCCTGGACTCATGTATCTGACCTTAAAGGTTGGGAAAATGAAGTGGCCGTGTTGTATGGCATCAGGGCCGTACCTGCCAGTTTCCTTATAGACCCGGCAGGTAAAATAGTTGCTACCGGTTTACGCGGCGAAACGCTGAACAAAAAACTGGAATCGCTTTTCGGAAGTACCCCCGCTAATTAAAATCCAACTTGAAGAACGCAAGATGAAATGCCAGAAAGTGTGTGAAGTTATTCAGGAGAACCCACGCACAAATTGATCACACATGATTAGAGAATGCTGCTCACGCCCCGACGATACTGTCGGGGCTTTTTATTGTGAATAACTCTTCTGCCCGAACATTGAAATATTGCCTTTGGCTCTACGTTTATGGAAACTTCAAAAGGTGGGTAGCTCTTGCAGAGCTGCTCAGCTTGAAATCACGGCGAGCATCCGCCAGCTGGCGGATACCCGCCGCTTAAATCTTACCTCTATGGAAACTTTGGAAGAATTTGAACTGAACTTCGACGGCAAACCAGTGCCCGTTGCCCTGGTAAAACTGCTGGAATTTCAGAACGAAACAGGGTTTGAAAGCTATTGTCAAGGGTTTGGCCTGTATCGCGACAATAAAGGTGGTTTGAAGAGCTGGAGCACCAACCCCGATTTTCTGGCCAGATTAATGCCTTTTGCCCAGGCCAATGCGGGCGGCTCTTTTTATGCCTTATGGCAGTACGACGATGCGGTACCACTGGATGCGCTGCCTGTGGTGCTTTTTGGCGATGAAGGCGGGGAGTTTGTGGTGGCCGAAGAAATTTATGCCTTCCTGTGTTTACTTACGCTGGATACAGAGCCTATGACCTACCAGCAGGTAAGTTATTACAAAGGCGAAGATGCCGACGGTACCGAATACTCAGGAGAGTACCGCAACTGGTTAAAAAAGCATTTTAACCTCGATGCCATAAAGGAGGAAGATGAGATCCTGGCGCCTGCCATTCAAAAGTTTCAGAGCCGCTTTGATGACTGGCTGGAGCCGTATTTGGGATAGATACCAACTTTTCAACTACTTTTGCCCTATATGGCACAAAGCAGAATAAAAGTAGGCGAATACAATACGTTACGGGTAGCCAGGGAATTTGACTTCGGCATGTACCTGGGCGAAGATAAAGATGTGGTGTTACTGCCAAAAAGGTTTATACCACCTGGGGTT
Source organism: Niastella sp. OAS944 (assembly GCA_024809215.1). Lineage (GTDB taxonomy): Bacteria > Bacteroidota > Bacteroidia > Chitinophagales > Chitinophagaceae > Niastella. Next base: position 357,994 of record JANUBW010000009.1, read on the forward strand.
AAAGTGGGCGATATGCTGAAGGTGTTTGTTTATCACGATTCGGAGAACAGGCTCATTGCAACTACCCAGCAGCCCATTGGTATTGTAGGTGATATTGTAAACCTGAAAGCCGTTACGGTGACCAACCAGGGCGCCTTTATGGACTGGGGCCTTATGAAAGACCTGTTTGTGCCTAAAGCAAAACAATTGATGGGTATGCGGGTAGGCGGGTATTACATTGTAAAAATATACCTCGATGAGCAAACCGGCCGAGCAGCCGCTACCGAAAAAATTGAACCGTTTTTAAGTAACGAAGATCTTACTGTAAAAGAGCTGGAGCCGGTTGATATGCTGGTGTACCGCCGTACAGATATTGGCTATACGGTTATCATCAATAACAAACATACCGGCGTATTACACTTCAACGATATTTTCCAGGATATACAGGTAGGCGACCGTTTAAAAGGTTATATCAAGAACATCAGGGAAGAAAATAAAATCGACGTAGGTATTGGGAAAATGGGCTACCAGCGGGTTGAAGACGAAGCAGGAAAGGTATTACGGTTGCTGCAGGAGAACAATGGTTACCTGCCTTATAACGATAAGTCGAACCCCGATGAAATTTACTCCTTCTTTGGTATGAGTAAAAAGACCTTCAAAATGACCACCGGTAATCTCTACAAAAGCCGGAAGATCATATTCACCCAAACGGGTATCAAACTAAATGAAGAATAAAAAAACGTGGCATCCGCTAAAGACGGATGCCACGTTTTTTTGTAGCTTATTTTTACCTTATACTTCCACCAGTTCCTGTTTGGCTACCACTGTTAATGTAGCCGCCTTTTTGGGTTGCGGCTTGCTCTTTTTGCGCTTTCCCCACCAAACAATAAAACCGGTAACAGGTAAACTGCCAGCCACAAGGCTTATAAGAAAGGCAATACATTTACCGGCAAAACCGCCAATAGCGCCCACATGAATATCATAGTTCATGCGCACCAGTTTGTCGGCGCCGCTCGATTCTTCATATTTTTTAGCGAACAGGGTCTTGCCTTTTATCTCCTTCATCGTATACTGATCGAAGTAACGGGTATGGCTTTTATAAAAGGTGCCTTCGCCGGGGTTAAAGGTAGTGGTAATGGCGTCGCTTTGTTTTTGCGGAAAGGTAATAAACAGGCTGCCATTGCCTTTATACTCCCGGGTAAGGTTGTCCCATACGCGGTCGGCCGTTGAATACAGGGCTGTTTGTGCAGGAATATTTGTTGTGTCGGAAAACACCTGGCCTCTGCGCTCGGGCATTGTTTTACCGGCAGAAGCTATCCAGTAAACGGTTTTGGGCACCCATTTCCAACCAAAGTATAAACCGGTAATGGCAATGATCAATGCACCAATAAGCACATAAAAACCAAGCACATTATGCAGGTCGTAGTTCACCCGTTTAAATGATGCTTTCCATTTTACCTTAAAGCTTTTGTCAACATTTGCCTTACGCAGGTTCTTTGGCCACCACATGATCAACCCGCTTATGAGCAACAGTACAAAGATGCCGGTTGCCCAGCATATTACCTGTTGACCAATTTCACGGGGTAACCATAATTGAAAGTGTCCTTCAAGAATAATGCGGAAGAAATCTTTTTCCAGGGCTTTTACTTTCAGTATTTCGCCGGTGTAGGGGTTCATATAGATCTGCATGAACCCGGTTCTTTTGTCGCGGTAACTGGCAACAGCAGCTTTACCACGGCCGGGGTACTGAACCCCATTGATAACCGAACCCGGTTTTCCGGCCTTATCGCCGAACTGTTTTTGTTCGGCGATCTTTTTCAGCACCGAAGGGCTTATATAGGGTTTATCTTCAGTTTTTACAAATTGATAAGGTTGTGTAACGCTGGTGATCTCTTTTTGAAAACAATAGATACAGCCGGTGATGGCGATAATAAAAACGATGAGGCCCGACACCAGTCCCAGCCACAGGTGCAACCAGTCGTTGATTTTACGAAAGAGCGACTTGCCGCTTTTTTTGCGCGCATTGGTCTTTGGCGGTGTTGACATTGATTGGTTGCTCATGTTGCTGTTTGTGAACTAGAGTTTATAAGTTAGGGTCATTCTCATGTTACGGCGTGGTTCTACTATATAAGAATAGAAAACAGCTTCAGGATTAGGGCTCGAGGAAAGTGAAGCTGCGGTAAGCAGGTAGCGGTTATCGAGCAGGTTGTTCACCAGCATGTTGATACCAAACTTACCTTTTTGATACGAAATACCGCCATCAAAGCGCAGGTACTCGGGCATGTTGGGTGTTTGCGAAGTGCCGTAGAAGCGTCCGGCCAGCCATTGGAAGCCACCATTCACACCAAAGCCATTTAACACACCTTTGCTGAAGCGATAGCTTAACCAGCCATTGGTAGTGTGGCGGTTGGTATTGGCGGTTTGGTTACCAACAGTTTTTGTAGTCACCTGTTCTGATTCTTTAGTTACTTTCGAATCGGTATAAGCGTAGTTCAGTATCAGGTTCAACCCTTTTACAACTTCTCCATTGATATCGAGCTCAAAACCTTTTGTTTCTGTTTCGCCCAATTGTACCGAGTAGGTAACGCCATTGATGGTAGGACCGGTAGTTAATGCATTTTTGCGTGTGATGCGGTATACACTGGCACTGCTTACCCAACGGCCGCCAAACCATTCCTTTTTCACGCCAAATTCAATATTGTTGCCTTTAATAGGTTTGAAGGGAAGACTGTCGGCCCCTAAACCCGCAACCGGAACAAACGACTGATCGTACAGGGCGTATACTGAAGTTTGTTTATCTATAGAATAGCTGATGCCGGCCCGGGGCGACCATACCTGGTCCTTTATGTCGGTGTATTTTGATTTGCCAACAGTTTCAGCATAGGTAAAACGGATGCCAAGAGATACGCGTAAGTTATTATTTAGGAAGCCCAGTTCATCCTGAACATATGCTGATGCATAATTAGTATAAGTAGCATATGCAGTAGCGCCTGCGCGTTGGCGAATGTTCACTGACCGGTCGAATACGGGAATGGAATCCATAGGTAATCCATATTCGGGCTTATAAATATTGAATGTTTTACGGCCTGTAAAATTAACGGCGGTATCACCTGTGCGGAAATCGCCCCAGAATTTTTTATTACCGAAATCACCACCGCCCAAAATACGGTGGCGAACGCTGCCGGTATATTCTTCACCACTGAAAGAGAACTGTGCAAAGCGGTTTTCACCGGCTTCATCGCCAATATTGTAACCGCGCTTCATATCGCCATTTTCTTTGAGTAAAGTAGGCCACATGCTACCAGATTGCATGGCAAAATTGAAGTAAGCAACCTGCGCGTGCGCTTTCCAACGATCGTTCAGCTGATGATCGAGGTAAACATATGTGCTATGATCTCTCATTTTTCCCGGAGGTAATGATGGGTCGGTATAAAAGAAATCGTTGGCAACGTCCTCATCGGCTAATTGTTTTTTACTGAACATGTAGTTTCCGTTGGCCAGGTATTTACTGGCCTGATAGGTGTACTCAAAGGTTACAGATGTTTTATCGTCGATGAGGTATTTGAAAACCGGGGCAACCACTACACGGTTGTTGAAGTTGAATTTGGTGTGATAGTCTTTTTGTTGGGCGGCCAGGTTCAAACGGTATAACAAACGGCCGTCTTTGCTCAGTTTACCATCAAAGTCGGCACTGGCGCGGTACGTGCTAAAACTGCCGGCGCTGATGCTGAATGCCTGGTGGCTGATGCCGGTGGGCTTTTTGGTTACTACGTTATAGAATCCACCGGGTTCACCTGCTGCCAGCATAAAACCGGCCGGGCCTTTTACAAATTCAATATTCTCGACCATAGAAGCATCTTCAGCGGTTGGGCCCCAGCTGGCTTCGATATTCATACCATTACGAAAGGCAGGTATCTTGGAGCCGCGCATACGAATATTGGCATATTGATTATCCCAGTGTCCCATACGCGAGGCGCCACTTACGTTGCGGGTAATACCATCAACGATGTCGAACACCTGCTGATCGGCCATTGTGCGTTTGCTGATCACCTGAATGTTCTGTGGTGTTTCTAAAATTGAGCTGGCCAAACGCAGGGACGAAGAAGGATTATCGATCTTGTAGCGGCCACCGGATGTAACCACTATTTCGGTCAATTGCGCGTCGGACAATACCAGTTTGAAAGAGATATTGTTTTGTTTACCATTTTCAGATAAAACTATAGTTGTGTCGAGTGGTTTGTACCCTTTCACGGTTACATCAACTTTATAAGAACCTGCAGGCAGGTTTTTGAAAAGGTAGTAACCGGTTTCGGTAGTCAGTGATTGTTTTTCTACAGGGCCGCTAACCTTTACGGCTACTCCTTCGGCAGGCTCATTGTCAACGGTAATGATCTGACCCGAAATAACCCCTTTAGGGCCATTTACCTGGGCAGAAACATGTATGGAAAGGAAAAGACAAAGAAAAATACTTAATACAGACGATAACCGGGTGCTGCTTTGCTTGCTAAAACTCGTCATAGTGGTAATAAATTGATTTTAATAACTGGTCGGAAACGATTGAACTTGAACGTTTTGGTTTCGGCCTGCAAAATTATCCTGCAATTAATTGTGATATTTACGCTATCGGGAAAAGCGTTTATGCAAAAGGGAAATTCTGGTGTATTGAAATAAATCAACCAGCCTGTCGTTCTTGCATTTTTAACCGACCCTATCAATGAGAAACAAAATCTACGCTGTTATTGCGATCCTCTTCTGTTTTGCCATGTCAAAAGGTTGTATTGATGATTATATGAAAGGTGACGATAATTCAAACATCGCTAAGTATGAAACCATGCTGGCCGATAATTCAAAAACAACCGCCAGGCTTCGTGATGTGTTTAAAGAAGTGACCGTAAAGATCATGAAAGTGCCTGTTAAATCCTATGAGTTTACATATGATTATACGGTTGAAGGCGTATCTTATTCAGGCGAACACACCTTATCGGAATTACCAAAAACAACCGACCTGGAAGTATACTATCTGAAAAGCGATCATTCGTTTAGTATAGTAGATCCTAAGAGCAGGCTCGAAAACGAAAAGGAAAATGGCTGGGCCAAAAACCCTTTATACTGGGCAATTGGCTGGGGTGTCCTCGGTATTGGTGTACTGCTCAATTTTATTTTTGAACTAAGAGAAAACAGAGGCTAGGCTATACGGTCTGTTTATGTTTTCGCGCCATGCCTTGCGCCATGATGCTTACTGCAATCAGCTGCAAGGCATGGTATAACATTATAGGTAATAACAGTATACCCATTAGCGGACTTCCCATAAAGATCACCTTCGCCATTACTGTTCCATGTATCAGCGATTTTTTTGAGCCACAGAAAGTGGCTGTAATGGTGTCTTCGCGGTTAAAGCCCAGCAAACGGGCAACGCCCCCGGTAATAAAATAGGCTACAAAGAACAACCCTAATAAGCAGGCCCCCAGTAATACCAGCTCCATTATATCGAGGCTGCTGAACATATGTTGATCGAACGAATCGCTAAAAGCGGTGTATACAATAGAAAGTATGGTAAGCTGATCGAAGTACTTTAATTGCCTGCTGTATTTCTCAGCTATCTTACCTAAACGGGTAGGGTTTAATAACAAGCCCAATACTACAGGCAACAATATTTGCAGAAGTAATTTCTTCACTACATCGCTCATGTCAACATCATTGTGGTTGCCGCCTGTAACCAGGGCCATCCACGCAGGTGTTATAAAAATACCCATGAGGCTTGAAATACTGGCGTTGAATATAGCACCAGGTATATTGCCGTGGGCAATGGATACCATTACCACCGATGAAGAAACGGTTGAAGGTAATGCGGCCAAAAAAAAGCTGCCCAACCATAATACCTGTGTTTCCCCACTATTGAGCCAGGGTTTAAGTATCAATACCAGCAGCGGGAACAAAATGAATGTACTTGCCTGTACAAGAATATGTAAACGCCAGTTGCTCAATCCTGCTACCAGTTTATTTCTGTTCAGTTTTAGCCCGTAAAAAAAGAAGATAAGCGAAACACCTATATTGGCCAGCCACGAAATGGAGAAAGGCCCTTCTGCAATACCCGGCCCTGGAAACTGCGAAGCTAAAATGATCATCCCTATTAAAGAGAGTATAAACCAGTCTAACCCAAAACGCCCCAGCAATTGTGCTAATTTTGTTGCCATACAGGATGCAAGATACTGAACCCTGTTTATTTAGTTAAACCCAGCGCGGGATCATCGGCCAGTTGTGGCGGTAGCAGGGGCAGGGTTACCATAAAACTGTTTTCATCCTGGGTAATGGAAAACCCATCCTGTTGCAGTAATTCATACTTCAATCTGATGTTCTTTAAGCCTATTTTATTACTGGGTACTTTTACGGTGCGGCGTTGTAAGTTATTGCGAACTACCAGTTGGCGGTCGTCGCGGGTAAAGATCTCTATTTCCAATGGGGTCGATCTGGCAAGGATATTATGCTTCACGGCATTTTCAATCAATAGCTGTAAAGTGAGCGATGGCAACAGGTAGGCGTCGTAACGCGGTACGGTGGTTACCTGTAGTTTAATGGCCTCGCCATAGCGGGTTTGCAATAAGCGGTTATAAGAGTGTACAAAGCGGATCTCATTGGCAACGGTGCTTAATCCTTCTTCGTTGTTCTTTAGCAGATAGCGATATACTTTACTTAGTTCGTTTAAAAAAAGATCGGCGGTTTCCTTGTCTTCCCGTATAAGCGATGAAAGTGTATTAAAACAATTGAACAGAAAGTGCGGGTTCACCTGGTTCTTTAAACTATCGAATTCTTCCCTGAACGATAGCTGGCGCAGCATTTCTTTTTCTTCTTCCACCTCTTTGTATTTGGTAACGGCATAGTCGGCATCGTACAGGGTCTCAAATACAATGTTTACCACCAACGAAAGCACTGCGCCCTGCCATACATCGGGCAGGTTGAAACGATAGCCTTCAATATGTAATAAGCTATACAGCGTACTAATAAACAACACGGTGCTCACCATCGACAAACAACATATTCCTAATTTATACCGCATGCGCCGCCGGGTTTGGTTTAGCTCGGGGTATTTCTTTTCTGCTTTTGCTGAATTGGTGATACGAATGTACCAGCTACAAAAGCCAAGTATAAAAATGAGCGGGAACGAAATGGCCCAGATCTGCCATTCCCACCAAAACCGTTCTTTATACAGTATTTGGTTAACGGCAATATCAATAATGGGCATGGAGAACAAAAAGGAATACACTTTTAGTTTTGGTATGGCCCGTATGTTTATCATCGCCCTCCCTTTTTACAAATGAACAATGGCAGGCGTATCACCCGTTCTGTATCGCTGTCTTCAATAACAATGCGGCTTTGATGCAACAGTGAGTACCTGGTTACCAGGTTATCGATACCCGATTCAATATCTGCCTTCTCGCTTATGAGTTTTGGTTGTACATTATTGCGTACCACAATATCATCCGCGGCTTTTTCAATTTTAATGCACAGCGGTTCGTCTTTCGTCATTACGTTTTGCGTAAAGGCGTTTTCAATAATGGTTTGCAGTGTAAGCGGTGGCAGCCATTTGTCATAATCGGCCGGGGTAATGTTGATGATGATCTGCAGCCCGTCGCCATACCTTGTTTTTAGCAGATAATAATAGGAGCGTACAAAGTTGAGCTCGGTAATAAGCATTACCAGCTCGTCGTCTTCATTGCGAAGCATATACCGGTATACCTTGCTCATTTCATCGAGAAACTTTTCTGCTTTTTCTTCATCTTCATAAATAAGGCTCGAAAGGGAGTTGAGGCTGTTGAATAAGAAGTGTGGGTTCACCTGGCTTTTAAGGCCCTGTAAACGGCTTTGGCGGTTGGCCCGGCTCAACTGTTCGCTCTCCTTCATTTTATGTTTCCAGATCTTATAACGGGCAATGCCTTCCAGCAAAAACGTAATGAAGATGGCGCTGATGCCGGTGCCAATAAGGCTCCATACAAAGGCGGTTTTATTGAACGTATAAGTAAACCAGGGGATATATTTATAACCCTGGAAGAGGAACTCCAAAAAGATGGTGATGATGATAAGGAAAAGGAAGAGCATGATGAGCAAACGCAGTCCAATGCCTTCTTCGCCTTTAAAGAACCTTTTTAAGAACACCCCAACGGCGCTGCATACGGTAAAACCGGTTGCATACACCATAGCGGCAGCGGCGGTGGCCGTTAAGAATACTTTGTAGTTGGTAAAATAGGGTACACCCAACATAAGGCTGTTTACACCAATGGTAAAAGGACCGACAAACAAAGACATTACCAGGTAATCTTTGCCGCTATATTGAGGTAGTTTCCATTTCATACTTCACGCTCGCGATACAATTTAATGCCAAATGGCTGATGATATGCGAGGGAAGACCCCGGTTGCAATATGGGCTGTTTGAATTGAGTAAAAAGAGGGTTCAATTGGCAATTGACAATATGCAATTGGCAAAGGTTTCCGAATTTTCAGAACCATGCCTAATAGCTTATTGTCTAATGCTTATTGCCCATTGCCTATTGATTTCGCAACGCGAAATCCCTGGTTGCTGAAAGAGGCGCGATCATTCACCTGGCCTATCATGTAAGAATTGAACGCATGACACGAATTACCACTGCACCACCACGAACCGCCGCGGGCATGTACCAGTGAAGACCGTTGGTTGGGTGATACTTTTCCGCTGCAGAATTCGAAAACATTGCCATATGTATCGTATAAACCCCAGGGGTTGGGTTTAAAATGCCCTACAGGTGAAGTGGTCATATAGCCATCGGTATAGTCGGCTTTTTTGTGATCGTGGCCGTACCAGATGTTGGCGTAGGGTTTTATTTGCTGCGGGTTATTGCCAAAAAAATAATTGGTGCGGGTGCCTGCACGGCAGGCAATTTCCCATTCTTCGAGTGTTGGTAGCCGAACGCCGGCCCAGGTACAATAAGCCTGTACATCGTGATAACTGATACAGGTAACGGGATGGTCCATGTGATTGGTGATACCGCCACGGCTTTTGCCGTTGGGATACCGCCAGTAAGCGGTACTGTCGCTCTTCCATCTGAACTCATCGAGCGGTGGTTCAAATACCAGTGCATTGTGCCGTTTTTCGGCATCGGTAATATAACCGGTGGCGGCAACAAAGGCGGCAAATTGCCGGTTGGTGGTTTCGCAGGCCGCTATATAAAAGGTATCTACTTTTACTTTTCGTAAAGGGTTGCGTGCATCATCTTTTATCCCAACTTCATACACACCTTTGGGTACTGTAACAAAGCGTGTATGTTGTTGCGCTGTTGCCTTGTGCAGGCAAAACAGCGCAACAAATACAAGCCATGTTTTATTTTTTATGTAACCCATTATAGAAATTTGTGGCCCGCTGAATAATAAGGTCTTCATTGGCCTTGTTGTATACCAGGTAAAAAGCGGTCATATAGTCTTCTTCAGTTTTCGGTTCGCGATACAGTTTTTTGTAACCGCTTGAGTTCACAAATTCGGGATAGTTATTTTTCTTCATCAATTGTAACAGCAGGGTAAGAACGTAATGGTCTTTTTTATCCTTGTTGTAGAAATCGATGAGGTAAGGAATGAGTTCGGTAGCATTCATTTCAATAATGGCTTCCTTGAGGTTGCTCTTGATAGTTTGTTGTTCTTTTACCAGTTGCATTAACTCAGTGCGATTATTTTTAAAGAAATTTATCTGGCGTTCGCTCCACATAAATTCTCCGTAGGTATCGGGCAGTGTACCGTAAATGCGATTGGCTGCATCGGGGTGTTGAGGAAGGGGATCGCAGATCTGGCTATAGCTTTCGGGGTGCACCATGTTATAGGTGAACTTTTCTTTTACTGAAAGCGCCGCGAAGGTTTTTTCGGTAAGTGCTTCTATGCCGCCGTCGCCTTCTCCTTCAATGTATGGGATCTTTGCTACCAGTGCTTTTATTTTTTCGAGGCCATAGGGTGGTACAGTTAACTCGCCGGTATTTAAATAGATCTGGCCTTTAGTGGTATTTTTTGTAGTGTCTATTGCGGCTGCTAAAGGGTCGGGCGTAGCATCGGTTGGTTCTGATGCAGGCGTATTTGCTTCACTTGCTGTTGCTGCTATATCATGTTTTTGGGTAGTGTTCTGTGTTGATGCGTTTTGCGCGGCAGGCGATGAGCAGGCTGCCAGCCACAGGACCAGGCCCAGGGGTAAGTAAGTTTTCATGGGCGGAAAAATACAATTTAGTTGACAAGTTAACAAGTTGACGAGTTAACAAGGTGACAAGTAAGGGAGGTTCTCCGCCAGCTGGCGGAGAGCTTCCCTTTTTTAAATGCCGAAGTAGGAAATAAGAAGTAGGAAATAAGAAGTAAGAAATGTCCTTCGTACCTCTTACTTCATACTTCCTACTTCAGTCATAATAGAAAGGTGAGCCGCCCTTAGTGGAAATGCCTTTTAATTATCTTAAAACCCCGCCCGGGTTTCTTCTTCGTTCTTTCCCGTTTGTTTGGCTTTGTAGGTGGAAGCGCCAAAATTATAGCTTAGGGTTACGGCCAGCCTTTGCATACCCACCCAATGCCTGAGGCGGTTATTGATAATACTTTTTTCGCGAAAGGTGCGGGTGACGCTGTAGGTATTCAACAGATCGTAATAATTTATGCGGGTGTTTAATTTCCCTTTCAGCCAGGAACGTTGTAAAGCAAAGTCGATGTTCGAAATATATTTTCCGAAATACAACCCGTCGCCATTGGGCGAAGTATACATGTAATACACATCGAACGTAAATGCTTTTGGTAACGTGAACACCTGGTTGCCGGTTATTTTAAAATAAGCAATGGGAATGGTGTAAGTAACACCGTGGTAAGGCGTTTGTTCCCTTTTGTAATACCCGCCTATGTTGTGGTTCATTCGCCACCATTTTGTTATTGTTAATGGAAAACTTGTTTCAATATTGGCAAAGTCATTATAAGGCAAATTTCTACCCAGGTACTCCAGTACATTGGTAATGCGGTTGTACTCGGGATAGCGTGTACTGGGGTCTGTTTCTCTTCCCATGGTTAATGAAACGCTGAACGACCGCAAACTGTATGTTGCATTAAATGCATTGGTGACGGAAGGTAATAAGTAAGGGTTGCCTACCCAGTAATTGAGCGGGCTAAAATAAAACCGGAAGGGATTCAGCTGCGCAAAGGATGGGCGGGTTATACGGCGGGTTAAAGAAAAATGCAGCTGTTGATTTTTCTTTAAGGTATACGTGAGCTCCATACTGGGTAGCCAGGTTAAATAATCGCGTTTGGTTACTTCCTTTTGTGTAATGGCATTGGAAATGCTGCGCGTATGTTCAAGACGAAGGCCTGCACTAAAGTGTATTTTGTTCATCGTTCGTTCATAAACAGCATAAGCGGCTGAAACATATTCATCGTATTGAAAGTTGTTTGTGCGGCCGCTATCGGTCACAAATGCATCGTTGATATTGAGGGTATCATAATGCAGATCGTTCTTTGTAGTGTAAAATGCAAATTTGGCGCCGGTGCTCCATTTGCCATTGGCCCGATTGCCCGAAAGATCGGCCTGGGCAGTGCGAATAAGGACATCGTTTTGTAGCGCCGTTTTCCAATAATCTATTTGTTGCCCGGTGATGGTGTTGGTATTTTGTATGTCTTCCCATTGCCGGTTACGCACCTTTACCAACGACGTCAATAACTGAAACTGCGAACCGCCGAATTTGGCATTGTAGTTCAGGTTGGCGGCATAATTGTTTTGAATAAGTCCGGTGTTGTTATCGCTGCTGGTGTTCGATACAATGCGTTTGGCCGATGAATCGGTGGTGTGCAAGGTGTTGAAAGAACTGAGCGTGCGATCTATGTTGTAATTCCTGAGTAGTATTTCAAGCCGGTGGTCTTTTTTAAAATTGTAATCAACACCCAGTTGATAGTTGAAGTTATTATTACCGGTGAGTGTTTTTGTGTTGGTGGCCATAATGTTGGTGCTGGCCTGGTGTTGCAGGGCATCGTAGGTGCGAATGGTGGTGCCTGTTGTATAGCCCAAACGGGCAGTGTAGGCAACTTTTTTTGTTTTATAAGTGAGCAAAAAGTTATTGTCGGCCAGGCGGTAGGCGTTTTGTTGCACATTGGTGGTAAGGTTGCCTTTGAAGCCCAGGCTGCCATCGGGTTTTAATTTAATATTTATAATGCCTTTATAGGTGGCATCGTATTGTGCCGAGGGGTTGGTGATGAGTTCGATGGAAGCGATCATATCGGGGGTAAGGGTAAGCAGGTAGTTTTGTAATTCTTCGGGGCTCATCACAAGCGGTTTGCCATCGACAAAAATGCCCGGGGTTATGCGGCCTTGTAATAACAGGGTGCCATCGCTGGTCACTTCAAGGCCAGGTAATTTTTTCAGAATGTCGAGGGTATTGGCTGCGGTTTTAAAATTCGGATTGCCCGATACATTAACCACCAGGGCTCCAGACTGGCGTTGGAAGGGTTGTTTTGAGCCATTGACAATTACTTCTTTCAGCGTTTTTGTTTCCTGTGCCAGCACAGGTAAATGCAACAGGAAAAGTATGCCGGCCACCACAAATGATCGTACCATTTTTGTTTTTTCGCAAACTAATACCGTGAGCAACCTTCGGGGTTTTATTTTGCGAAATCAGGTGTACGGTTTTATAAAACCGTACTGTTCAGAATTACAAACCTTTGGCGTTCAATGGTATTATTTATGAACGGTTTTTTCAATGCTTTCTTTAAAAAGGGCGGGGGTGGTATCTTTTACTTTTTTAAATGCGGTGTAGAAAGTTGATTTTGAATTGAACCCTACCTCATAGCCGATGGCTTCGAATGTTAAATGGTGGCTGTTCTCGATAAGCTTACAGGCTTCCTCAATACGGTATTCATTGATGTAGGTGTTAAAGCTTTTTCCCAGGTTATCGTTCAATAACTGCGACAGCAGGTGCGAGGAAATATTAATGCCCCGGGCCACATCGTTCAATTTCAGATTGGGATCTTTATAGAGTTGTTTTTGTTGAATAAGGGTTGCCAGTTTTTCCACGTAGGTATTGGCATCGTTTTCGGGGATCTTCTTTTTTTCGGGTTTGTCGGGTTGTGGCGTTTCTGTCGTGTGCAGAATATTGGCCATATTGGCGCTTTGCAAATAAAAGAGAATGGTAAGGTATAGGAAGAAGGAAAAGGAGATGGCGCCGCCCATGCACATGCCTTTAAAGAATCCGCCCATGGCAACCTGGTAAGCCAGTAAAATAATGGTGTTACCACCCAGCACCAGCAACCGGAATTTGTCGGCCGCCTGTAAACTGCCCGCGTTACTAAAAAGTGTTTGTATGGCTGGTTTAAGCAGCAGTCCCGATGCCACCATGTAACCCGCCCATTGAGCATAGATGATAGATGCAGTAACCACATTACAAAAAACAGGGAAGTTTAAAAACTGAGCCACCGCATTTCCTGCCAATAAAACGCCACCCAGTATGGCCCAGTGCTTTTTCCAGCCAACAGGCACCTGGGTAACATTATCTAAAGATGCTTTTAAAAAGAAATATAACGCAGGCCCTATCAAAAAGCAGGCCGACCAGCCCAATTGCATATTATAATTGGGTAATTGCGGATTAAAATATGCCAGCACGGAATTGGATATGCGTATGCTAATGGTGAGCAGCAATATGCTAAGGAAAATGGCGGGTATGGATCTTCGTTTTTTGTTCAAAAGCAAATACAGGCTTAAAACAAAGCCATTGAATGCGCCGAGGGCCGAAATGAGATAAAGGACCTGATGGGTGATGGTCATGAATGGTTGGTTATGATATTTTCTCTAAACAAATCTAACTTAAATAGTGAAAGGTTGCATTGCCGGTGGTCACAAAAAACGGGGCCGCATGCGCAACCCCGAGCAATCCTATAAAAGGACAAAGATCATATGTAGAAATCACTGAACTATTCTGGCTTCAAACGGTGAATAAATCATTTGCCCATTCCTGCCCAAAGCCACTATTCTGAACCAGTACTTCGTAAAGGATTTAAGTCCTTTGAAAGTACAATTCGGATTAGTATTTCCTTCGCTGATCCATACTGTTTCTGAAACAGGAGGTTCGGAAGTGTATTGGTGCATATAGGCCCTGGCGCCACGTACGTGTTTTACACTGATGGTAACTTCGCCGGGCGGGCCTAATTCCACAAACAGCTTGGGAATGTCTGGCATTGATTTTACATCTGCCTGACCCAAAATGTCGAACCCGCTACTTAATAACATAGCTTCGTCGCCGTTACCGCTAAGGGTTACATAGCTATCAAGTTCAGTAAGCAGGGCTGCTATTTCTGCCTTCAGCCCTTTTTTAATAGCTACCATTTCCTTGTCGCGTCCCCTTGCATTTACCAGGGAGGCGTCATATGCCGGCAGCTTTTCTTCCAGTTTAGACAATGCTACGGGCGGGTTGGGATACTTTGGATTGTTTTTTAGTTTCTCAACTACCCGTTTGGATGTTGTTGCAAGATCGCTGTCGCGTTCACGTCTGTATTTTTTTAAAACTCGCTTTTTCATTGTTCAAGTTTTAGATTGTTGGAAAAAATTGTTACACGCCACAGGGCCGGATGTTTCAGCTTATTGGCCAATAATGCTGTAAAGACTACGATAGATTTTCTTCATTTGCTGTTGGATTCCTTACACTAGTACAGTAAAATCGGTTGTTCATATCTGTTTGTCTTTGTTAAAACAAATATACGGAGGTCAAAAAGCGGTTTCCAAATGCAATTTGGAAAAGTGGCGGCATTTGACGCTTATGACGCAAATAGTTGTCCGAACCCTGGTAAAACCTGATCATCGTCAGGAAAATTAATGTCATTGTTGGCTGAAGATGGTGTGTTTTAGAATGTGTATGAAGGTGTATGATTAAGCAAAAACGGTTTGCTAACCGAATATTCATCATAACATGTGTGAAATGATCAAAAGTTGTTGTAGCGTGATCGTTGTTTTTCAGATCAGGATCGTTGCCTGCATGTTGCGTTCAAATGCCTGCTTGTTATTCCAGTTTTACAAGCGTATTTTTTATTGATCCCGTTGTGTTGTGCATCAAATACATTGTTATCGGCATTCATTTCGTTGGCTCAACGCTCAGGAAATGTTGCAATGACCCGGTTTTCACTCAGCAATGGACCATTGCAAAAATGAGATGGTCATTGCAAGCCGGACGGTGGTCATTGCTTGTATGAAATGACTCATTGCTTGCGTACAACGAACCAAAGTTTACATGCAGTTTTATAAATTCGGCTGCTTTTTGTCCATTACAGGTGAGCCGTGGAGCATCGCAAGCGATGTTTGATGTAATTGCTGCGAACAATTACTTGTTACAAGTGCGCTGTGAATCGTTGCAGCCAGGCAACGGTCACGTGTCAGCAGGCAATGGTCATTGCAGGTTTGCAACGTTCGTTGCAGGTAATGAATGAAGTGAATACAGCGTATTGGAGGGCGTTGCAGGCAGTAAGCGGGTTGTTACAAGTTTGTAATATGCTGTGTCAGTTGAATGGTGAGTAATAGCAGATGATTTGAAGTGGCTATGCAACAGGCGGAGGTTCATCGCACACGAGCAATGACCTTGCATCATCTTGCAATGGACATTGCATACATGAAACGATCTTGAACACGCAAGTAATGAGGTCGTTACATGCAACCGTACCTCATTTACAGGTATGCAATGAGGTGCGGTCAAAGAGAATGATGTTATTTTTTATCACGTTTGACCTCTTTCGGGTATTCATGAGGTATCAGGTATAGGGCCTGATGCACTACATGTTCAGGAAGGCCAGATTCCCTGATGAATTCTTCTACAGAAACGAATTGTCCCTTTTTCTTGTTCAATTTTTCTCGTAACCAGGCCATGTAGCGTTGGGCTGTACGTTTTTTCATGCCAAGCATTCGCTCAAAGTCGCTGGTTTCAATAATTATCCTTTCTGCCGGCTTACAGTAAGGAAGTATTCCTTTTTTTTGTAGCCGCATTACATAGGCTACTTCATTCTGCATCCATTTAATTAGTTTCTTAAGCATTGCTGGCTTAAACATGGGGCCGCCTTTGGGTTTGTCTGGCATGTTAGTGTTGTTTTGTGGTTAGTAAATATGAGATCGCTAACTAATCAGCCTGCCAGGGATTTGACTATGGTCAAAAAGGTTAGAATGTAGGGGTATCATCTAAGTTAGTTTCAGTTTTTGATTGTAGGTACGTGAAAAACACCTTTTTTGTTAAATTCGGAGGTTAGAATAATGGTGGGTGTGTTTGTTACGCAAATGAAAGCTGTGGTTCGTTTGTTCTTTTGGGAAATAGTAATATCTTCATACTCTATTTTTTCCACCAACCCAGCCACATATTTCCCTTCAATTTTGCAATAAATTATTAATGGTTAATTGAATTAATTAGTAACAGCAGTTATGGCTAAGGGAAGCTCCAAAAAAGGCTCAAACGTCAGTCAAAAAGCAGAAACAAATAGTGGGAATGTCTACCAGGCTAACGGGAATATTATAATTAAAGAATCGGAAACCAAGCCTCCGGATAAAACAAAATGGTTAAGCACTACCCAATCTGTTGTTACTATTTTGGGTACTATGGTTGCAATAATCATTGGCGTGTTCATTACAATATCTGAAAAACTTGGTTGCAATACATCAAAGCCTACAATTGTTAAAAATGACTCTATTGACAAAAAGCCAATTATTCTGATAACAGGTATTATAAGAGATAGAAAAACTAAAAATGGTGTTCCAAACGCTTACATTACAAGCGATATTAACTTAAAGGATACTGTTATTACTAACAGTGACGGCACTTTCCAATTTGAAGCGTCTGGAAATGTCGGTCAATCAATTCGTGTTTATGTTCAGGCTGATAGCTATCACTCACGCAATGAATATCATTCGTTAGGATTACCTATAGATATTGAATTGGATAAAAGATGAAATTATTTCTTATTAGTATACTGCTGCATAGTTCTTTTGCAATAATGGCTCAAATAAGCCTTAAAGGAGTTGTGACAAATGACGCATGTGGAAAGGGCTATAAGCAAAAGGGATGTCTGCTGTTTAAAAATATTAGGGTAAGTATTGGAGCATTCGGGACATCTACTGATAATAACGGATATTTTGTAATAGACTTGCCTTCAGCCTATACTGCGGGTAGTGAGGTTATTGCAAATGTTGATGTGCCAGGTTATTCAATTTATATGCCTTTGTATGGAAGATTTAATTTAACCAATTCCCTTTTAGATAATGTCTTTGAACAAAGGATTATTCTATTGCCAAAAGGAAGCCTTAAGCATTTAACAAATGAAAGTATTATTGCTTTCATTAATAATATTTCAAAAAGGGAAGCTGAAAAAGCAAAATCAGAGAGAGAAAGTTCTTTGGCCAATTTTGAGATTTATTTTCAGGAGTTTGCAAATTTTCATGGTTTAACCAGAGAGCAGGTTAAGATAACTATTGATAAATGGGCAAATACTGATTCTATTAAAAATGCAACCAGCAACCTTGCTTTACAGGCTGCAAGAAGTTATTATCTCAAAGATTTTAAGAAGGCATCGATAACTTATGAGAAAGCTGGTTCAATGGTAGCCGTAGATCTGGATAATAATTTAGATGAAATTAACAGGAAAATTAAGGACGTCAGATCCAAAATTGATTCATGTTGCAATTATTTTATTCTTGCTGGGTATAGTGCTAGTGAAGCCAATGATTTTAAAAGGGCACTAAAGATGTATGACAGCGCACAGAACACTGTTACCTTGTCTGATACTTTGCAGAAGATATATGGTTCGTTCCAAACTTTAAAATGGAAGATCAAAGATGCACAAGCTATAGCGTATTATAATGAAGGTATTCGAACTAAAGGAAAACAGTGCATGGAATTACTATCCAAGGCAGTAGAAGCTTATCGTAATGCTCTAGTTGTATACACAAAAGAAGATTTACCACAGAGTTGGGCAATGACGCAAAATAATCTTGGAGTTGCCCTCAAAAATCAAGGGACTCGTACTATTGGAGGAGAGGGAACTGCTCTTCTTGCCCAGGCTGTATCAGCCTTTTGTGCCGCCCTAGAAGTATATACAAAGAAAGATTTACCACAAGAATGGGCTACGACGCATAATAATCTGGGAAATACACTTGAAGATCAGGGTGCCCGAAACAATGGCCCTGCTGGAGCAGCACTTCTTGATCAGGCGATAGCAGCTTTTCGAACAGTTCTGGAAGTTAGGACAAAAGAAAATTTGCCGCGGGACTGGGCCAATACGCAAAATAGCTTGGGAGGAGCACTTAGCTATCAGGGCTCCCACGTAAAGGGGCCTGAAGGTGCTAACCTTCTTGCTCAGGCAGTAGCCGCTTTTCGAGCTGCCCTAGAAGTTTGGACAAAAGAAGAATTACCACAAGAATGGGCTATGACGCAAAATAACTTGGGGATTGCACTTAGCCATCTGGCGTCCCGAGCTATAGGGTCTGAGGGTACCAATCTTCTTGCACAGGCAGTAACCGCTTTTCGAGCTGCCCTAGAAGTTAGGACAAAAGAAGAATTACCACAAAAATGGGCTACGACGCAACAAAACCTGGGAAATGTACTTTATAATCTCGGTAGTCGCACTGAAGGGTCTGAAGGTTCAGATCTTCTTATGCAGGCGGTATTATCCCTTCGCGCTGCCTTGGAAGTTACGACAAAAGAATATTTACCGCAAAAATGGGCTGATATACAAAATAGCCTGGGAGTTGCACTTAACTATCAAGGTATCCGCTCAAAGAGGCCTGAATGTTATGTCCTTCTTGCTCAAGCGGTAACTGCGTTTCGACTTGCTTTGGAAGTTCGAACAAAAGAAGATTTGCCGCGGGACTGGGCCTGTACGCAAAATAACCTAGGAAATGCACTTTGCTATCAAGGAGCTCTCACCATGGAACCTGAAGGTACTGACCTTCTTGTGCAGGCGGAAGTTGCCTTTCAAGCAGCCCTGGAAATATATACAAAAGAAGACTTGCCACAAGACTGGGCAATGACGCAAAATAACCTGGGAAGTGCACTTAAATATCAGGCGCTCCTCACCAATGGCTCTAAGAGTAATGTTCTTATTGGACAGGCCGTAGCAGCTTATTGCGCGGCCCTTGAAATATTTACTAAAGACGATTCGCCTAAGAAATGGGCAGATGTGCATAAAAATCTGGCATTTTTATACTTGGCTATTAAGCAGTGGGATTTAGCGCTTCAACACCTTGAAAAGATTCATAGCATATTTCCTGAATTTGTTGAAGAAACAATAATGCAAATCGAAAACGAAAGACTTAAGAAATGAATTAGTGTGATGCTGAGAGTTGTATTGTTTTTTACCAAAGTAACGCGTTATTTTAGCAGAAATTTGTCTTCTTACTTTAAACCCTATGTCACAAGCAATAGAAATTTCAATTAAATCCTTATTTCCTGAGAGGCATCGCCACCTTATAATCAATCCTGCCTATATGGAACTTGATGATAATACCAGGTTTGAGAAGAATGAAATAACAGCCTTTCGTTATGGAGTGAAATGGATAAGAGGGTACCAGTTAGTAATTGGTCGCATTTATGTAGTTGAAATTCAATCGTCAGGTAAAAGAACGATTAATATAAGGCTCAAGTCATTATATGGAATTAACAAAAAGGTCATTGGCAAGCAATACCTGGCAATAGTTAACGCAATTGCCGATAATTACTTTGATGATATTGCAAGATCATACCTGAAACAATTCGAAAACAATGAGCCATTTAAAGTTGAAGATGTATATTTTAATACTGAAGGGCTTTCTTGGAATAAAAATATGCCGCTTATTAAATGGGATGATGTAGGAACAAAAGCATATCGAACATATTATTCTATTTTTTCGAAATCAAATCCTACAATTTATAAAACCTTTGAATGCCTGACAGACTGGAACACGGGAATGATTTATAGTGTATCAAGAAGTATTCTTATGGGTAAAGGGTTGTATAAAGAATAAGATTTTTGCATTATCTTTAATTTCTTGCAATTGATTTTCCCTGAAATGGTAAATGGCTTCCCCAAATTATTAAGCAGTAAAAATATTCCATCATCTTAAATTATTTATTGTATGGATTACAAGTTGTATCTCCAAAACAGACTTGATCTAAATGCTGATTCGGATACCTTGCCTGGTACTATCTTCGCTTATATTTTGTATGAAACAAAAGAAGCTGAAGCCAATGCTGATGGTGGTGAAGCTAAATGTTAATGTTGCGTAAACATAAATAAACGGCCTGGCTGAGAGAAGTCAGAAAAGCCATACTTAAGTCTTATTGGCTAAAGCGAGCCGAATATACTCAGCCAATTCATGCACCCCTTTAATGAACTGGTTGTCTTGAAGAAGCGCATTGGCTCTTTCTGTTTGAATTTCGGTTTCCTTATTATATATGACACTCACATATTTTTCACCTGCAATTACCTTACAAGTCTTTTTATAGGGATGAACAAATAGCGTAATATGGTTCTCTGGGTTCTTTAATGCCCATTTATGAAGCCTGATAAGTTCTTGTTCTGAGAAATCTTCATCTCTTACAATGCCAATTGATAAAACATTTCCCCCGATATCTTTTAGAATTCTATTAAATGCAAGAAAATGAAATTGTGAATTACCTCTGGTTTTCAGACCCATTGCCGATCTTACTTGATACAATCTGTACGATAAGACTATGCGGAGTTTGATGATCCATATTGGATATAATCTTTTCTTTATTTCGGCTTTAAGATTCAATTAGGGTTGCTTTAGGGGTTATCTGAAATTGTCTGGTTGTGTGAATATAAACATACTTATTTTTTCGTCTTATCCAAATACTCGAAAGAGAGAAAAATATGTGAACTGTAAAAAAAGGGCGCAACACCTGAAGATTATGCTTTGAACGCCTAGCCACACTTTCTGAACGCCTACCTTTCAGCTTCAAATACCCAGGCAACGCTCTTACAGGTCAGATGTCCGTCTGATAAACAGTAGCACATGTAATAATTCATTCTACTTACTATCGCGAACAATTGCCAATGCTTTTACGTCAGGCAACATATTTTCAGTTGAATATGGTCTAAACAACTTAACTCCTCATACTCTCCCTGATCTTTTCCCTGTGTTGCTGCCCCCATGCAGTTAACTCACGCAATACGCTTTTTAATGTTTGGCTATATGCGGTTGCTTCATAAATGATGGTAACAGGCCGCGTAGCATGTACATTGCGTTTAATAAATTCATTTAATTCCAGATCTTTTAACTCCTGCGCCAGAATTTTTGGAGATATACCACTGAGCTCATTTTGTATTTCATTGAACCGTTTCGGTGATTGCACCAGACATAAAATTAACGGTAATTTCCACTTCCCGCCAAGCACATATAAAGCATCAAGCACATACTTGAGCGAATTGTTGCAGTCATCCTTGCCGGGGATATTATCAATTGTCAACATTTCTCAAAGTTAGTGACTTTCATAAATGTAACTGCTTTCCTTTAGGTAAGTGCTATCTTTTTGATAGTTGCCCGCTCTACTTTTGTTTGCCGAAAAACATCTAAATAATTTTTATGAAACGTATCCTCCATTTAATTTCAAGCATTCAGGGAGATCGATCTTATAGCATCAAATTGGGCAAAGCCATCGTTGAAAAATTGATAGAAAAGTATCCTGGCAGCACTGTGGAAGAATTGAACCTGGTTAACCTGGATATTCCGCATCTCAATGCAACTATCCTTCAGTCTATGGTTACTCCCGGCGACCAATTGACTGCTGAAGCAAAGGAGTTGGTGCGGTATTCAGACGCCTATGTAAAACAGTTGATGGCATCAGATATCATTGTTATTGGCGCCCCGCTTATTAACTTCACTATTCCTACAACGCTAAAATCGTGGATCGACCATATTACGCGCCCCGGAATAACATTTAGTTATAATCAAAATGGACCGGTAGGTATGGTAACCGGTAAAAAGGTGTATGTGGCCATGTCTTCTGGCGGTGTTTATTCGGATGGACCTTCTAAAGCCAATGATTTCGTAGCT
Source organism: Niastella sp. OAS944 (assembly GCA_024809215.1). Lineage (GTDB taxonomy): Bacteria > Bacteroidota > Bacteroidia > Chitinophagales > Chitinophagaceae > Niastella. The sequence goes on from JANUBW010000009.1 coordinate 380,009, forward strand.
CCTTATCTGAAAGCATTCCTTGGTTTTTTAGGGATGACAGATCTCACGGTTTTTCGTGCAGAAGGCGTAAAAGTTCCGGGCTTAAGCGAACATGCCCTTGAAAAAGGTATTGCAAGTATTGTGATCGATTAATTAATGAGCGTTCCAAAAACCGGTAAATGAAACAGCATTCATTTACCGGATATACCAGAATGGAATTTGATCTTTTATGCATTTTTGAGAGTGTTCGCTGCAAAAAGCTCAAACTAGTTAAATAAATTTACATTTGCTGCCGTTGTTATAAAAAATTGAATGAAGAAATGGAAAAGTTACATATAGTATTGGAGAAATTACGATCGGAGAACTATAACGCAAGCATAAAGACGGAAATATTATGTGAAAAAGAATGGTATCAAATAACATGGAAAGATGAATCTGGCGATGAGTGTTTTATTAGTCAGGATGATATTGCAATTGAAGGCGATAAAATAGCCTGGTTTCAGTCGAGTAAACATGATAGACATCTTTTAAAAGTATATGAAAATGATATTTCATACAGTTGGGTGCCTGAAACGTATAACCCCATTTTTGGATGCATTTGTTTGTTGCTGGAATGGTACAAAGATCATTTGATCTTCATTTACCAGGAAAAGCATTGCATTTATATTTGTTCATATAGAGATAACCGGATAAATCATTTTCACTTTCATGGAGAAGACATTGAAAGAAAAGGTAATTTAATTTCTTACGAGAATTATATGGGCAGGCTTACTGATAAGGTTAGATTGATTCAATTACCTGAGCTAATTGAATTAGAACCTATTTCAAAAACAGAAGCCGATAAACTGGGGTTAATACCATCAGGCTTAAACAGACCGGGAAATTTTCTGTCAATTAACTTTCAGGGCGTTTAAAATAACAGCTAATTAAATGAAGCCCTAAACTCCAACGGCGACATACTTGTTTTGATCTTAAATAACTTGTTGAACGACTGGGGATGACCAAAACCAAGATGGTAGGCAATTTCGCTAACCGACATTTCCGTAGTTGCGAGCTGTTGCTTGGCCTTTTCAATCACCTTGTCCTGAATGTGTTGCTGGGTGCTTTTACCCGTGAGATCTTTTAATAAAGCGCTCAGGTAATTGGGGGAGATGTTCAAATGATCGGCAATTGTTTTAACGGTTGGCAATCCCTGGCTCATTAGTTCATCGTTGTTGAAAAACTTAGTCAGGTAATCTTCCATTCTGGTGAGCAGTTGCGTATTGGTGATCTTACGTGTTACAAACTGCCGCTGAAAAAAACGATCGGAATAATTTAACAGTACCTCCAACTGCGCTACAATAATGTTCTGTGTGAATTTGTCAATATGTCCATGATATTCCTGTTCTATATTCTTCAAAATGTCGATCATGGTCAGTTCTTCCTTTTCAGATAAGAACAAGGCCTCGTGCACAGAATAATCAAAATACTCATATTGTTTTATCTGTTGGGCAAGGTGCGTATTCCATAAGAAATCGGGATGGAATAATAACAGAAAGCCCGAATGGTGATGCAATTCTCCTTCCTTTAATTCAATTCGAAGCACCTGACCAGGCGACATAAACGTCATAATGCCTTCATCGAAATCGTATTCCTGCTGGCCATATTTGATCTTGCCTTTAAAATTTCGTTTCAAGGCGATGGTATAGAAATCAAATACCCAGTTAGAAGATTCATGGTAAAATCTTTTATTATGCAGGTCAAAACTAATGATGCTGATAAGGGGATGCTCCGGTTTGGGCAACCCCATTATCTGGTGGTATTCATTGATGGTTTTGATATGCGCAGGTTGCGTGTTCGCCATACTGTAAATTACTTATTTCTGGTTGAAGACAGTAGCAAATTTCTTTGCAAAGTCTGTCAGTTTTACCTTGCCAAAGATTGGTTTATGCTGTTTGTAATTTTCGGCAAGAAAACCTTTGTGAATGGCTCCCTGAATTTCGGCTACGCTTGCTGCCAGCGCGGGCGACATGCCCGCTGCCAGCAGGTTGCTATGGGCCGCTGAGTCAGAAATTCTTTGCCATTGCAAAGTGGGCATGCCAATAGCTTCGCCCAGGACACGAGCAATTTCATTGCAGCTTAGTTCATCGCTGGCCACATAACGTATGGTACGTCCCTGATGCGGGTTTTGCAATTCCTCCGCTATAGCAGTGGCAATATCTGTTGGCGCTACCAGTGAAACAATATCTTCACCGCCATAGTTCAGGGAGATCTTGCCCGTGTATTTTATCATGGGAATAAAATGCAGCATATTGTAGTAGAAAGACGTTGGCCGTACATGCGTAATGGTTACGTTGCCGGGCAATTGATTCAGTAATTGTTCCATATAATAACAGCCGGCAATACCACCAATTCCGGTACTGCGATGAGCGCCCCAGCTACTGAGATTTACGACCCGGTTAACACCAGCTTGTGCAAGTGCAGCAAAATAATTGTTTCGAACGGTTTCTCCATAGGCAGCCATATCGAAAGAAGGATCATAGAAGTTAGCCGGCGGTGGCACCATTGTGTACACAGCGCTGGCGCCGGTAAAACTGTTCACAAGAAAATCTGCATTAGTTACCGAACCTATAGCAGCAGAGGCACCGAGCATTTCAATGTCAGCCTTTCGCTCGGCCTTACTACTAATTACAATTACTTCGTTTCCGCCTGATACCAAAAGTTGGGTAAGCGGACGACTGATATGGCCCAGTGAGCCTGTTAATACAATTTTCATAGCTTTTTTGTTTTCACAAATTTGCTATACCGTATTCAAATGAATTTAGCCCAATCTATGATTGTTGTAGCTCAATGTGTGGTAGGTGGCGGTGCATTCAGAAAGATCTTCTATTGAACTTAAGTGTATCAAAAACAAAAAGCCTCCCAGAGGGGAGGCTACACTAATCAAATACCATTAACCATTAAACCTTATCCTACATTTAAATTATAAACTAAATATCATTTTTCCAATTTTTTGATAAGAAATTTTTATTGGTATTTTTTTACACAATAAAATGCTGCGCTAATGCCAGTGTAATACCTGATTCCTGCTTATGTGGTGTATTTCCTACATTGGGAATAATATAACTTTTCAGCCTTGCGCTTTAAAAAGCCTTTTCGTTCAACAATGCAGCCTTTATGGCCTTTTGCTGCATACGGAAGGACAACGGCTGACCGATAAAGACCTTAAACTAGGTCAATACTTTTTACTGACGATGGTCATTGGAGCCGCGCCCCGTTTTTGTGAATTTTACATTCACAAAACAACTATTAAATGAAACAGAAAAAAGTAAACACCCAGTTAATAGCCTTTGTACTGGTTATTTCTTTAGGCATTTTTCAAAGTTGTCAGCAACCAGTTTCTTCAACAGCTGCATCATCAACCAATGTTGATAGCTTAAAGCAAATAGCGATGCAATTAATAGCATCAAATGATACTATAGCCAGTCACCTTAAAACCTTCGATGAACTGGATTTTGATGTATTTAGTAATCAAAAATGGGATAGGTTAAAAGAAAGTCATGCACAGAATATAAAAGTGTTCTGGCCCGATGGTCGCATGGTAGAAGGTATAGAGCAACACATTGAAGATCTAAAAAAGCTTTTTGTACATGCTCCGGATACCCGAATAAAAGAACATCCCATTAAATTCGGTTCCGGTAATTATACGCTTGTTACTGGTGTATTTGAAGGTACTTTTACTAAACCAATGCCCGTTGGAAACGGAAAATTTATTCAGCCAACCGGCAAGGCTTTCAAAATGCCAATGGCAACGGTTGGAATTTGGGAGAATGGCGTTATGAAAGAAGAACATCTTTTTTGGGATAACCAAACTTATGCAAAGCAAATAGGTTTGCAATAGATGCATGTAAGTATAACCGAAATAGTATTGTAATAAGCGGTTAACCAATGTATGCAACCGTTTGCGTGAAATTTGGGTCGAATAAGTAAAAAATATCATAAATCGTCAGGTACTCCGTTTATGTTCGCTTGAGCCCTATTCCCTACAACCAATACGCATACGAAGGTGACTGCTTATAACCAATATACCGAATCGCGACTCTCAGAGTTGCTTGCCCAGGATGACCGCGACGCTTTTGACGCTATTTACGACCGTTATTGGCAGGTTATGTATGATCACGCTTATAAACGCCTTCGTAATAAGCAACAATGCCGTGAAATTATACAGGATGTGTTTATTGATCTTTGGGTAAGAAGAGGCCAGGTAGATATCAATAATATAAAAGCATATCTTTTAACCGCCGTTCGATTTCAGGTATATAAGCTGGTAACAAAAGAAAAAGCAGGCTCACCTTTCTTCGAGCTGTATGAAACAATGGCCGTTTCTTTCTCCGGCGCCGAAACCAGCCTTATTGAAAAAGAATTTATGCGGTATGTGAAGGTCTGGATCGATGTGCTGCCTGAAAAAAGAAGAAAAATGTTTTTAATGCATGTCGAATACAATCTGTCTACCAAAGAAATTGCCAGCCAGTTAAGCGTTTCGCAAAAAACAGTGCAAAATCAACTGGCTACTGCAATGCAGAGCCTGCGCATGTACGTCGCAAATTATTTCAAGTACTTATTGATAGAGATCTTTCTGTTTTTATTTTTTGAATAAAAACCTAACTCAAAGGTTCAACTGCTTTTATCTCACTCTAAAATACCCTTCAATAGTTTTGCAGGTTTTTGCGGTCACTTTTGTGAACTGTATTATAATTATAGTATAGCGTTGATGTATAAGGGTAACCATCTATTTTGTATAAAAACCTGATTTCGGCTTGGGAGTTTTTATCGTTTCCGGTACTTATACTTAAACGCATTGCTATTATGTTTACATCCAATACTATGAAAAAGAATCACCCGCCTTTTATTGTACTCTGTATCATTGATACATAAATTCTGATCCTGCATATTATTTCTATAACGTGAATAGCCGGTAAAAACTGGTCTATCAGGTATCCATTTGTCTTATAATAAAACCAATCACATTAACTGTTTCGCAAAATCCTTAAACATCTATGTTCCTGAAAAATCATGCTCAGGCGTCTTTGACCCGAACGATGTCGAAGGCTAATGGGTTCGTATCCAAAATTGCAGTACTAATAAAGCTTAGTACTGTATTTCTACTTGCTTTATGTTTACAAGTGCAGGCCAGAACGCCAATGTACGAAGAGGTGAGCGGTGTTGTTCGCAACGCTGTCACCAAAGAGCCTATAGCCGGCGCTACTATTGCTGTTAGGGGTACCCTGAATGGTACACGTACCAATTCGAAGGGGGAGTTCACTATCAGAGGCATTGAAGTGGGCGCTGTGTTGATCTTTAGTTATGTTGGATTAGAAGATTATGAAATTAAAATAACAGATCCCAGTCAGCCGCTCAACATTATGATGGACGTTGCGCAGAAGGGCATGGATAATGTAGTAGTGGTTGGTTACGGTACCATGAAGAAGAGAGATCTTACCGGTTCTGTTGCCCGTTTATCAATTGACGATCTGCAGAAAGCACCAGTTCGTGCATTTGATGAAGCACTGGCCGGTCGCATTCCCGGTGTAATGGTAGCCTCTACCGAAGGTCAACCCGGTTCTGCCACCAATATCATCATTCGCGGTAATAACTCCATTACCCAGGAGAATTCACCATTGTATGTAATTGATGGATTTCCGATAGAAGCGCCTGATAACAATATTCTCAATCCTAATGATATTGAATCCATCGATGTATTGAAAGACGCATCGGCAACTGCCATCTACGGAGCCAGGGCTGCCAATGGCGTTATTATCATTACCACCAAAAAAGGCAAGGAAGGCCCGCCGGTGATAAGGTATAGCGGTTACTACGGTGTACAGAATAATTTGAAAACGGTTCCTGTTATGAACCCTTACGAGTTCGTAAAACTTCAACAGGAAGTGCCCAACGTTGGTGATCTGAACGCTACATTCCTGGCAAACGGTGTAACCCTCGACGATTATAAAAATGTTACGGGCATCGACTGGCAAAAACGCTTGTATCGCCAGGCGCCTATGCAGGACCACAGCTTGTCTATAGCCGGAGGTAGTAATAAAACAAAATACACCGTATCTGGTGAGATCTTCGATCAGGATGGTATAGTGATCAATTCAGCATTCAAACGTTACCAGGGCAAGATAGGCCTCGATCAAACGGTGAATGATAAATTAAAAGTAGGCGGATACGTTTTGTTTACCAATACTAAACGTTACGGAACGGCTCCTTCATCGATGTCAAGCTCATCGATGAATAACCTGCTGTACAGTGCATGGGGATACCGGCCTGTTTCGCCTATCAACTCAGCAAAGCAATTCAGTCCCGGTTACGAAGATGATCTGTATGATGATATGGTTAACCCAACTACAGATTACCGGTTAAACCCCGTTGTTATTGCGGAGAATGAATACCGTTTAAAGAATATCAATAATATTATTGCCAATGGCTACGCTGAATACAGCCTTTTAGATAAGCTGAAACTGCGTGTAACCGGCGGTATCAATAAAACCATACAACGTAACGATGAGTTCAATAATTCACGTACCCGTTCGGGTAACAACCCGGTGTATGGAATGAATGGCTCTGTGACGTATTACGAATTCAATAACTGGTTGAATGAAAACACCCTTACTTATAATGGGTACATAGCAAACGACCATAAAATTAACGCTGTTGCCGGTATTACCCTGCAGGAGAACCGTTACCAGTCACACGGAACAATGGCCAATCACCTGATCTATGAAGAACTCGGACTAAGCGGTTTGGGATTCGGTACGCCCCAGCCGGTATATCCCGTGAATACAAAATCAACGTTGGTTTCAGGGCTGGGAAGGATCAATTATTCTTATAAAGAGCGTTATTTGTTAACGGCTTCTTTCCGTGCCGACGGGAGCTCAAAATTCAGGGAACAAAATAAATGGAGTTACTTCCCATCGGGTGCGGTTGCCTGGCGTATAGGTACTGAGCCGTTCATGCAAAAGCTTTCCTTCCTGCATGATGCGAAAATACGGGCCAGCTGGGGTATCACCGGTAATAACCGGGTGCCAGAATACGGAACTTACAGCAAGGTTGATTTTCCGATCATAAACTATTATTCAATTAACAACTCATTTGCCCAGGGTGCTGTGCTGGCATCAATGGCAAATCCCGACCTCAAATGGGAGAATACAGAACAAACCGACGTAGGGTTGGACCTTGCATTTTTAAAGAACAAGATCCAGCTTACTGTTGATTATTATAAGAAGGTCACAAAAAGCCTGTTATTGAATGCTGACCTTCCGCCTACAACAGGTTATCCTTCGGTGTATAAGAACATCGGAAAAACCAGCAATGAAGGTATCGAGTTGAGCTTTTCTTCCGTGAATATCGATCAGGCTGATTTCAAATGGCGCACATCGTTCAATATCTCTTTCAATAGAAGTAAAACCCTGGCCCTGGCGCAACACCAGGAGAGCATTACCTCTTCATTGGCATGGGATCAATGGTATTCAAACATACCGCTGTATATAACCAAATTGGGCATGCCATTAGGACAGATCTACGGGTTTATCTGGGATGGTGTTTATCAATACGAAGATTTTGACAAGTTAGCCAATGGTGCTTATATCTTAAAGGATAACGTAGCTGCCAATGGAAATACACGTAATAAAATTCAACCGGGCGATATCAAATACCGTGATCTGAATGGGGATGGAGAAGTTGATGATTACGATCGTACGATCATTGGCCGTGGCTTCCCCATACATGTGGGTGGCTTAACCAATAACTTTGAATACAAAAATTTCGATCTGAACGTCTTCTTCCAATGGTCGTATGGAAACGATATTATTAATGCCAACCGGCTCATTTTCGAATCGGGAAATAAATCATATCTGAACCAGTATGCCAGCTTCCAGTCGCGCTGGACGCCTGAGAATACCAATACTACCATGCCCCGCGCCGGTGGTCAGGTTGGATATGCCTACTCAACCCGGGTTATTGAAGATGGTTCGTACCTGCGTTTGAAAACTATACAGCTGGGTTATACGCTTCCAGAGCACATTATGCAAAACGTGAGAATAAAAAGTTGCCGGTTTTACCTGGCTACCCAGAATTTGTATACCTGGACCAAATACAGTGGCAACGACCCTGAAGTGGCTATCGGTTACTCAGCGCTTACACCCGGTTTTGATTATTCGGCTTATCCAAGAGCAAGAACAGTTACTGTAGGTGTGAATTTGTCATTATAATATTTAGCTAATTAACTAACCATACTTATGAAACGCAACATTTTTTTACTGGCTTTGCTGATCGTTATGATAGCAGCAGGCGGTTGCAAAAAATTTCTGGAAGAAAATCCGACTTTCCTGGTAAAGGAAAATTATTATACAAATGACCGTGATGTTACCGCCGCATTAACCGGGGTTTATGATATTTTGTCATTGGAAACCATGTGGGGCGGTCAAATACCCATTCGTCACAATGCTACCACCGACGAGTCGTACTTCTCGTATCAGACGTTTCCTACCGGGCCATTCCGTAATAACCATGACCCCTCGGATGTTTATGTAGAAAACCTTTGGAAAAACCTGTATTCGGGTATTGAAAGAGCGAATACATTGTTGTCGAAGATCGACAGCACAAACATGGATGGTAACAGAAAAGCGGTAGTGAAAGGAGAAGCGCTTTTTTTACGTGCCTTTTATTACTTTACCCTGGTTCAATACTTCGGCGATGTGCCTTTAAAACTTACGCCTACCGAATCGATCCACGATATTGACATTGCCCGTACGCCAGCCAAACAGGTATATGAGAAGATCATAACAGATATGAAGAACGCGGAGTTGAGCGTGAATACAGCCAGTGCTATTAATAACAGCGGACAGATCTCTAAGTCAACTGTTCGCGGAATTCTTGCCAGGGTATACCTGACCATGGCAGGCGCGCCTTTATATGATACAGAAAAATTAAAAGATGCGCTTGAATATGCAAAAAAGGTGAAAGAATCGGGTGAGCATGTATTGAACCCCAGTTACAAACAGATCTTTATTAACGAATGCCAGGATATAGAAGATTATAAAGAATGTATTTGGGAAGCAGAATGTAATGGCGCCAATGAAGATGAGTTTCGTGAAGGCGGCCGTATAGGTAATGAGAATGGTGTTTTATGCCGCGCCAACAGTTTCTCAGTTGTTGGTTATGCTTATGGTTTTAATAGTACTACTTACAAACTCTTCAATTTGTACAGCCCGGCAGATGTGCGCAGAGACTGGGCTATATCTAATTATACCATGGATACTGCCGGGGTAAAAAAGGCAATAGCAGCCACCAATATTTACGGACGTAACTGTGCCAAGTGGCGTCGCGAATATGAATTGGTGTCTCCCAAAAACAAGAACTACACACCAACCAATTTTCCCATGTTGCGCTATGCAGATGTATTGTTGATGCATGCCGAAGCAGAAAACGAAGTAAATGGTGCTACAGCCTCAGCGCTCGAATCATTAAACCTGGTTCGTAAAAGAGCTGGTTTAACTGATACTACTATTGCCGACCAGGATGGCCTGCGCATTGAGATACGCAATGAAAGAGCCCGTGAGCTGTGTTTCGAAGGATTGCGCTTACGCGATCTGATGCGTTGGGGTAATTATGTTCAGACAATGCACGACGTAGCGGATGAGATCACAACTATGAAAGGCCCGGCTTATGCAGCAATAAATGCATCGAATGTAAGCCAGCGCCACTTGTTATATCCTATTCCTTTGGCGGAAATGTCGTTGAACAAATCAATGGTTCAAAACCCATATTGGTAATGGTGAGTAGTGAATGGTGAGTAAGCTCCCAATTTTTTTGGATTTCCGTGCAATAGCGAGATTCATGATTTCTCAGACTTTCGGAAATTCGGAAACCCACTCACCGCTCACCACTCACCGCTCATAGCTCACTTGCTTAAAATATTCTGTATGCAAAAATTACTCATCATAGCCATCATCATCCTGTTGGCGGCTGCCTGTACTAAAAAAGAGGTAGCGGACCCCACGTTTAGCGTTTCTGCCAATAAAGAAACCTATACGCTTGCCGATACTGTATTTTTCTCTTTCAGCGGTTCACCATGGTACCTTACGTTTTATTCCGGTGAACCCTATCATAAATATGAGAACCGATATCGTGTTACGGCAGATGGAACTCCGACATTTCAATTTACATCTACTGTAACAACGGGTACACAGGCAAATACCCTTCGTTTACTGGTGTCTTCAGATTTTAATGGAACGTATGATTCTGCCAGTATTTACCAGGCTACCTGGACAGACATCACTGACAGTGCAACGCTGGCAACCAATTCAACCAGTTTAGCGTCAGGCGCTATTGAACTAACACCGTTCATTAACAACGATCACCCGGTATACATCGCCTTTAAGTATATTGGTTACGCCAACTCTTCGCAAAGAAACTGGACTTTAAAAAACCTGACACTGGATAACGTACTACTGGATAGTACCAGTTACAATCTACTGGATATATCAGAGTCTGCTGCCGCCTTCAAACCGGTGATAATGAAAAATACAGCTGTAAAATGGACTGTTTCTACCTCGCAATTAAATTTTAAAGGAGGAACTACCGCTACAAGTCCTGAAGCAGAGGGTTGGGTCATTTCCAAACCGCTAAATCTGAGAAAGGTAATACCTGACTTTGGTGTTCCATTAAAGAACATGACCACCGTTATGGATTCCTACTATTACATTTATACCGCTCGCGGCAACTATACGGCCACGTTTGTAGCATCGAACCAAAGCCGGTATGATGGGAAGGAGGGAGTATATGAAGTGCCTGTAGGAGTTCAATAATTTAAAATAGCTGCCACATCATAAGAACCGTGGTATTGTATCATCATCAAACCCCATTATTTTTTCTAAAACACGTACCCAATGAGGAAGCACACGTTAGTTTCTCTTTCCCTTGCATTAATGTTTGCAACTGCATGCACCAGGCAGTTAAATGATTCTGTTAACATCGACAACCTGAACGAGAATGCATCAGAAAAAGCTGGTGAAGCCCTTCTGAATGCCGGTTCAAAACTTATCATTGCCGCCGATCAAAAGAACGAACGACTGGTTATGATTGACCTGAACCATGACAACAGGGAAACATGGGAATGGAAAGCTGCTGAAGATAAAGAAGTATTACCCGAGCACCTTCGCTGGTTTATTAACCTCGATGAAGCTAAACCTGTTTTTGATGGCAAATACCTTATGACTACCGCTTCAGGCGGTGGCGTTGCCCTGATCCATATTGCATCGAGAAAAACAGCATGGTATGGTTATGCAGGCGGCAATACGCACTCTGCAGAAGTACTGCCCGACGGTAACATTGTTACAGCTTCTACAGCCGGTAACGCGCTTACACTGTTCGTTACAGATCCAAAAGATACTGCCAACAAAACCGTTAAATACGATTTTCCTGATGTACACAATTGTGTATGGGATAAAAAACGCGAACTGTTGTGGGCTGCCGGTAAAAACAGGATCAGGGCTTACAAATACAATTACGATCGCCAAAACCCTGCACTCACTTTGTTCAAAACAGTTAACATGCCCCAGGGTAATGCCCACGACCTGTTCCCTGTTTATGGGTCTACCGATGAACTGTGGTTAAGTAACTCAAGCCACATTTACAAGTACAACATTACCACGAATAAATTTACAGAGTCAAAAACGAGCGGGGGTGCAACTATTGCAACTGTAAAATCTATTCAGAATGGTCCTGAAGGTTATGTGACATTTATGGACCAGGCCAATGGTTTAGGTGGTGAAAGCTGGAGAACCGATCGTCTTACTGATTTTGATGGTAACATCATATATCAAAATGATAATGTAGGTCTTTATAAAGCCCGTTATTTCCTCACGAACTCTTTCAGCTATCCCGACAAACACAAATTTCAACAGGTGTTTAATGGTAGAGGCGCTGGAAGTGAAGAAAAAGAAGAGGACAAAACTACAAGCGTAGAAGAAAATGACAGCCATATAAAATAGGTTTCCATTCTACATCAACGTTTAGTTTAAGATTAGGCGACCCTGCTAATAACGGGGTCGCTTTTTTTCGCCGCCAAAATAATAACGCCAGGCTGTTGCAGGCATTGGCACCTATATCTGCTGGTCATTTGGTTTTATATACCTCCAGTCTAGTGAAAACAGGTATTTTAACTTGTCGTATAAGTCCGATAGGTCGAAGGGCTTTTGCATGAGGAACGTTGCACCCAACTCTTTTGCTTCGTTAAGATGAAGCGGGTCGAGGTTGCCGGTAAAAATAATGATCGGCACCTGTGAATAAAGAGGAAGCTTTCGTATGCTGATCAATACCTCTTTGCCGCTGACCTTGGGCATACGCCAGTCGAGAAATATCATCTCAGCAATAGCATCTGCATTATCGGCTGCCATCCGGTCGAGTGCAGTGTTTGCGTTTTTCTCATAAATTAATTGAATGTCAGCATTACATTCATTAAGGGCAGAATTAAAAATTTCATATTCCTCATCGTCATCGTCGATAAGAAACACTTTTTTGGGAAAAGTCATATTTATCCGGTCTTGTTTTTGAAACAATACGGCCTAACCAAAGGAAGGAATCATTCGCATAGCGAAGATTGCTAAGATAAATATAGTAGTTTAAAAATGAGCAGATATTTTAAAAATATTATCCTGAAGGTGTTTCTATTATGTATCTGTTGATACATTGTCCCAATCCTGGTTTAAATAATTGATCAGCCAGTTTAGGGAATGCAAAAAAAGGTTGGTAAATGCAAGTGAGTTATGATGATTGGCTAATTAAGGAGCTCAATTCCTGGAAAATTACCTTTTAGTTTATCTAAGTCTTTTTTGATAAAGGATAAAAGCTCTTCGGCTAACTTCCACACTTCAGTACAACCTGCATCGGGGTAGTAGCCTGTACATTTATATGCATTCTTTGCGTTGTTTATGGCAACCTCGATAGAAATTGGATGAAAATCTGAATTAAAACCACCTTTGATGATTTTAGGCAAATGTGGTTTCCAATGATTACATTGACTAATATCTTCCAATGTGGGCATGGTAGACTTCGCATGAAAATAGAGCCAGACTTCAAAGCATGGGTTACTCTGTGCTACATTCCAATGATAATGCATATCACAGTTCTGCCGTATTTCTAATAACTGGTTACGCCACCTGTCTGTATCGATAACAAACCATATTCTGTCCTTTTTAGAGTCAATCTCTAATTCAGCTTCAACTTCCCTGGCTTTTTCAATTAGCCATTTGGGAGAACTGCCGGCGTCGCTTTCAATGGGTATTACTTTTACTCTTGAAGACAAGCCATCAAAAAACCTGAAGTATTGCGGCTCCCTGTTTTTCCCTTCACAAAATATTAGTAAGAAATAAGCATCCCTGAAAGGAGCCTTTTTCTTATAAGAGAACTTAATCGGTTTCGGCATACTTGTCCCAGTTTAAGTCTTTCAAATTACTTAAAAAAGGGATAGCGCCATATCTACCAGTTAAATATCCTTTTCGAATGTCAATGGTATGATGTTCTTTAAAATCACTTAAAGGAAATAAATCAGTGGCGCCCTGTTTGTTTTTCTCGGCAAACCATATTTCGTCGGGTCTGAATTGATCCTGATCAAGTAAATTCGATTCATGTGTTGAAAAAATCAATTGCCCCTTTGTTTTCGGATCGAGCGAAAACTTTTTAATCAATTCTTTTATAAGGAGGGGATGAATACTTCTTTCAATTTCATCAATAAAAAATACGGTATCAAAGTATAGTAAACTGAACAAAACAGGGATATAATCGAACAATCTTTTTGTTCCGTCCGACTCCTGCGATAATTCGAATTTAATTTTCCCCTTATCTTCCTTATGAAAGAAAGCTACTTTTTTAACTACAGCTTTATCGTTTTCAATGGTAAATACTGAATCTATTTTGTTTTCATCTATTATTTTCCATCGTCGGGAAGTTGCTTTCAATTGTGAACTAAATACATTAATTAGATGCTTATCATCCTGACCGAAATATTCTTCGGCCGGAATAGTTTCCAATGTTATGTTGTCAATTCCTGTATTGAAAGAACGCATTATTTCAACTGCAAAATCAAAAATAATTTTGCTGCTAAAAAGTAAACCAGTGGTACTTGATTTTGAATCAGGAAGTAGAGTCACAAGATCCTGTTCAAACCATTCTGCTGCCGTTCTGCAAAAATGAAAAACCGGGCTCTGCCTGTTTTTCATATAGAATAAAACAGGTTGGTTTCTTTGTAGCAACTCATTTTTTAAGAACGCAGGAAATAGGGCAGCTTCAGCGTTACTTAATATATCGTCATGAAAATAAATATCCAATGCACCTTGTTCAACTTTGTCTGTTCGCCTGAATATTACTTTATCTTCTTTTTTATCGAGACCGCTAATTAACAATTCTTCCTCAACAATAATTCCCTGGTTAATTGTTAAGCCGTAAAATAACGGATTTCCATTTTTGATAAATTCTACTCCCAGGTAAACATTATGCAAACGGCTATCCTCAACGAATTTGAATGTTTCGGTAATAAACTCAATTGGCATGGCGCCTTTGACAACAAAGTTTTTTAATAACTCGAGGGCTTGTATAAGTTTGCTTTTACCAGCTCCATTAGCACCATAAATGGCGTTGAGTTTTAAAAGCTCAAGATTTCCAGCTTTAAGTATATGATTAGAAAGGCGGTTCGATCTACCCGGAAGCATATTAAATTCAGTTAACTCGCCAAAAGAGAACAAGTTTTTTATTAGTAGTCGAACTAACATCGGTGAAAATTTCACCCAAATTACAATATATATTGTGAAAAATTCTATTATTCACCTGTTTTATTGTTATTCTGGTGAAAAAATAACGAAATATACATACAAATGCAGGTAATGGGCAGTGCCGTTCAATTTTGATACAGGCCGCTGTTCGGTTATGGCACATCGGAGAAATGCTTATCTGCTAACTTAATAATTACAGCAGCAGTCGATAACCAGCTCAATGCAGCGCAGGCGCCTGCTACCACGTCGGATAAGTAATGAACATGCAGGTAGATCCTGCTAATGCCTATGACGCAGGCATAAAAAAACAAGGCAATAGTAATAGCAAGCTTTGTGATAAAAGACCGTTTGGTTTTCCATATTATATAGGCAAGTATGCCACAAAGGGTGAAGGTTGCCTGGGTATGTCCGCTGGGAAAACTATAGCTGATCACATAATCTAAATGAACGAGCGATGGCCTTGGCCGCTGAAAAAATTGTTTTAATAAGTAGTTCAATAAAAAACTGGCGCTAACAATTATTACTAACTGTATAGTATGGCGTTTGTAATTGTTCCTCACAAAATAAAAAAGCACCAATAAATATATAGCGATCAGAAATACGTCTGAACCACCCCGTGTGACCACCAATGCAATGGCAGTATTTTCCGGCGAGGTCCATCGATGGAGATAATTAAAAGCAAGTGTGTCGAACAGGTCCTTTTTTTGAATAACAACTTCCCTGGCCAGCCATACAAACAGCGCGGCGGTAAATAAAGCTAAAGCGGCCAGAATGAGAACCTCCCATTGAATTAGCTTTTTGCGTTGTTTGTTTATTACCATATAGCCAGTTAATGTACTAACTTATGGGTAATTTAAGAAAACAAATAAAAAGGGGACTGCCCGGGCTTTTCGAACAGTCCCTCATTACATTATAGTTGTTTAAAAACCGTAAATGCCACCCGAAACGGAGAGCTTTTCACCTGTAACCCATGCTGCATCATCGGACGCAAGGAACACGGCTATTTTTGCAATATCTTCCGGCTGACCCATACGGCCAAGTGGCGTATTGGCCACTAATTTTGTTTCAAAATCGCTACCCATAACCCCTGAAGTATGTGTGCCTTCAGTTTCTGTTGAACCGGGCAGAATGGAGTTGATGCGGATCTTTTTTGCTCCCAGTTCTTTCGATAAAGAAATGGTAATTGCATCCAACGCAGCCTTTGTTGCTGAATACACCGACCCTGTGGCCATAGGCATATTGCTTGCAGCAGAGCTGATATTGATAATGTTTCCACCCTTATCTCCAAATTGTTTTACGGCTGCCTGAATGGTGAGCAAAGAACCCAATACGTTAATGTTGAATTGCGAATGAAAAGTTTCCTGCGATACCTGTTCAATTGGTTCATATAAATATATGCCCGCATTGTTTACCAAAATATCCAATGGGCCAAATGCTTTGTTTGTTTCTTCAAACAGTTTGATCACATCGGCTTCTTTCGACACGTCGCCATGCACCGAAATGGCGGTGCCGCCGTTATCGGTTATTGCTTTAACCACTTGCGCTGCACCCTCTTTACTTGATGCATAATTCACAACGACTTTTGCGCCCTCTGCTGCAAAATATTTAGCGATAGATGCTCCTATCCCTTTTGATGCTCCTGTAACTATTGCTACTTTGTTCTTTAGTTTGCTCATTTTTTCTTGTATTTAATTCCTGAACTCAAAGTTAGATCGGCATGGTCTATTTTGGTAACTTTGTAACAAAAAGTAACAGTAACCCAGAGGTAACCCGGTAACAAACAAGTAACAAAATGGAGTGTAATAAAATTGATAAAGATGAGCACAGAAAAGAAATGAAGGCTATCCAGGATTCAATGGACGTGCTGAGTGGAAAGTGGAAAATATCTATTATTTCATCTATTTGTCTTTACAACAAAAGAAGATTTTCCGACATTTTAAATGATGTGGTCGGTATCTCTAATAAGATGTTGAGCAAAGAACTCAGGGAATTGGAGACAAACAAATTGATCAAACGAACCGTTTTAGACACGCAGCCGGTAACCGTGCAGTATGAACTCACCGCACACGGTAAAACCTTGCAAACAATAATTAAAGATCTAACGGTCTGGGGAATTCAACATCGAAAAGAAATTATTGGGAAATAAGTTCTTTCTTTATAATGGTACCTTTGCGAAATGAGAAAGATCATATTGAATTTAGCCACTACATTAGATGGTTTTATTGAAGGCGCCAATGGTGAGTTAGACTGGTGTATACTGGAGGAGGATATGCATTTCGATAAGTTCCTGGAATCTATTGATACCATCTTCTATGGACGCGTGAGTTATGATCTATGGGGTAATTATCAGCCTGGTCCCTCGGCAACGGATATGGAAAAGCAACTCAGTTCAGCAATACAGTCTAAGCAAAAATTCGTTTTCTCCAGCCAGTCAAGGGTAGATGATAAAGCTACGTTTATTAGCGCCGATGTAGTAGCGCAGGTAAAAAAGATAAAGAACCAGCCAGGAAAAGATATCTGGCTTTATGGGGGCGCCAAACTGATCACTACGTTTATAGAAAACGGTTTGGTAGATGAATATATGATCTCTGTTCATCCTACCGCACTGGGTGCCGGCAAACCTTTGTTTGATATTTCTGCAAGATTGAACCTGGTATTGGCCGGAACAAAAGTATTTAAATCGGGCGTGGTGCAGCTGATCTATACCCCGGGCGTATAAACTTAACCGATGTACTGTTACATCGAAGGCCCGTATGGATTTTGTCCACCCAGTTTTTTTGTGACCATAACTCTTGCGCGGCTCAATGCTTCCCTGCTGGTAAAAAGATACCTGGCTATATTGGTCAATGAGATCTTTTGAATAATAGCCGGGCGGTGACGCAACAGAAAGCGGTAGCGCTCCAATGGGCTTTTAAGTGATAATATATACTGATGCTCTGCCTGCTCTTCCATAATATTCTGGTATACCTGCAGGTTTACATGTAATATACTGCTATGCAGGTCGTACAAAGGCTGTACTTTATTAATATTAAATCTTAAAATTACCGCATCTTCCAATGCCGTGATGTTAAGATACGAAGGCTTATTACTATTAAAACTTAAGCAATTAGTAAGAAAGTCATCTCTAAAACCAAACTTCAGGATCTTCTCACCTCCATCGTCACCGGTAAAATTATATTTGAACTGGCCCGATAAAACAAAAGCTGCATACCGCGCTACTTTTCCAACGCGCAAAAAATGCTCACCTTTTCTAATATGCCGAACAGTAGCCAGCTGATCGAGCAAATGCCACTCGACCTCAGATACCTGGGGATACTTTTTTATCAGTCTTTGATAATACGATGGTAATGACATATTGATTTATATTCTCGGTTTAGTTAGCAACACTTTCGTTTAAATATTGTTGTAATGCAATGTTAAACTCGGTTGGTTTTTCCATCATTGGCGCATGACCGCATTCATTCAGTACCACTAATTTAGTATAAGGGATCATACTGGCAAATTCGTGGGCAACATGAATAGGGGTGATCCTGTCTTCCTTTCCCCAAATTAACAGGGTGGGTGCAGTTATATTGGGTAAAATATCTGCAACGTAATGGCGCTGGGTTGATTTTGCAACCCGTAAAACACCCAGGCATTTTTGAGAATTGGTTGTAATACTTAGTACCTGTGAAACCAGCGTTTCGGTTACAACAGCCGGGTCGTGAAATGTATATTCAATTCTTTCTTTAATATATGCAGTTGTGCTTCTTTTAGGATAGCTGCCCATATTTGTATTTTCATAAAGCCCGGAGCTACCCGTTAAGATCAGGTTTTTGACATTATGACCATTACGGGCGGTATATAAAATAGCAACGTGGCCACCCAGCGAATTACCGATCAATACAATGTTTTTCAGATTATTGGCTGCTATATATTCTTCAAGATATTCTACCAGAAAATACAGCGGGTCGGTTTTGGGTGTTTCGTATATTGGCAAAGAAGGAACATATACATTGTAAACGGAACTAAACTGTTCAACAACACTATCCCAATTGCTAAGTTGTCCAAAAAGGCCATGAAGCAAAATCATATTTTGTTTCATATTATAATTTTCATTCAAAAATAGCTGCTACAGCTTTTGGCACTCGTGACTACAATCACAATCGCTATACGGGTGTTTCAATAAAATTATTATCTTTGTACCTCATGACACGCCCATCATCATATTATCTTCTGCCGATCATTGCTGCCTGACGCAGGCCCTAAAGCAATTACGCTTTTACACTCACAGGTTACCTGCGTTTGAAAGGTCCTAATTAATTTATTGTTACCGAAAGAATTATTATTATCATGTCGACATTACAGTCGTACGGATGGAATGATCATTTTATGCATCATTTCGAAACACACGCTTTGCAGCACCTGGAAGCAGCCCGGGTACTGTCGATCCAGGGATTCAAACATGTATTGATCACCGGAACAGGAATTATAGAAGCCCAGGTGGCGGGCGCCCTCATCAATAGCCGCGAACCGGAAGCTTATCCCAAGGTTGGCGATTGGGTGTTGGTGAAATGCTACGAAGAAGAAGGCATTATCATCGATACACTGCCACGCATCAACGAACTTAGCCGTAAGGCGCCGGGTACTACAAACACCCGGCAGGTACTTGCTGCCAATATTGATGCGGCGTTTATTGTACAGGGTCTCGATCGCGACTTTAACCTTATGCGCCTGCAACGCTACCTGCAACAAATTGTGCAGTGTAATATACAGCCCATCGTTATTCTTAATAAGGCCGACCTGGTAGCTGATGCGGAAACATACCGGCAACAGGTACTGGAGTTGGGGTATAATTGTGCGGTAGTGCTCACCAGCGCGATAGACCCCACGCAACAAATTGAGTGGACCAGCCAATACCTTCTGCCACAGCATACCTATATTCTGTTAGGCTCTTCAGGAGTAGGTAAAAGCACCCTGCTTAATAGTCTGCTTGGTTATACGCTGCAACAGGAAGGGGCCACCAGCAGCGCCAACAGCAAGGGCAAACATACTACCACCGCGCGGCATCTCGTACTGTTGCCTAATGGCAGCATGATCATCGATGCGCCCGGAATGCGCGAGTTTGGTGTTACCGGAGAGGGTGGGGGTGAGGGAAACTTTCATCCGCTTATAGAAGAATTAGCGCCGCAATGCCGGTTTAGTGATTGTACCCATCAGCACGAACCCGGTTGCGCCATCATAGCAGCTGTAAACAATGGTACATTGCCCGAGATCGTATACCGTAGTTACCTGAAGTTACTACGCGAGCAATCCCATTATCAATCCAATGAAGCCGATAAGCGGCGAAAAGAACGACAGTTCACTAAAATGGCGAAACAGGTATTCAAACACCGAAAAGACAGGAAGTATTGATGTTAAAAATAAAAACTGAGCACCCGCTCAGTTTTTTTATTTTACCTTGTTGAAGTAAAATAATTGGATGTAATGGATATCAAAGATATACTGGACAATATCTATCCACTTTCGCCCGAGGCGCTGGGTAAATTACAAAGTATAGCAGAAGAACGGCGCTATCCCAAGTGCCATATGTTAATTCGGGCCGGACGTATTGAAGACTACGTATACTTTATCAAAACCGGAATTGCGCGTGCATTTTCAGAAATGCGTGAACAAAATGTAACATTTTGGTTTGGGCAGGAGGGCGATGCTATGGTGTCCATGCGCAGTTATGTTGACGGGAAACCAGGTTACGAGAATATAGAATTGCTGGAAGATTGTGAACTGTATCAAATAAACGCCGCAGGTTTACAGGCATTATTTCAGCAGGATATTTGCATTGCAAACTGGGGCCGTAAATTCGCCGAAAAGGAGATCATAAAAACCGAAAACAGGCTCATCAAACTTCAAATTGGCAGCGCCAGCGAACGATATAAAGAACTTATACAGGAAAACCCAACCTTGCTTCAACGGGTTCCACTTGGGTATATTGCCTCCTATTTGGGCATCTCAGCGGTTAGCCTTAGCCGCATAAGAGCTGAAAAAGGATAATTATTTAACATTTGTAAAGTGCACCCATTACTGCCTGGTATAATTTTGCCGAAAATTAAAAAGAAGATGAACTGGATCATTTTAATAATTGGCGGGTTATTCGAGGTAGGTTTTACATTCAGTTTAGGGAAGGCAAAAGCATCAACCGGCAATACTGCCTATTTATGGTATAGCATCTTTGTAATTTGCCTTATAACAAGTATTTATATGCTTATGAAAGCCACCGAAACATTGCCGCTCGGCACTGCCTATGCGGTATGGACGGGAATTGGCGCTATGGGTACCGTGCTGCTTGGAATTGTTGTGTTTCAGGAGCCCGCCACACTATTGCGTGTTTTTTTTATAGCCACGCTTATTGGTTCCATAATTGGGTTAAAAGCCGTATCGCCTCATTAAATACGATTAAATTAATTTTGCAGAAAGGTTGATTTTGTCAACCTTTTTTTATTTATTTTTGTTTGAATGGTTGAAAAAGTCAACTAATTTGAACATCATGGCAACAATACTCTTATCTGACATTCAGATCAGAAATACCTTATTACCAGGCGATCTTGGATATATAGCTTATTTACATGGTGACCTTTATTCTAAGGAATGTGGTTACGGTCTCCTCTTTGAAACCTATGTATTGGATGGCCTGAAAGATTTTGCCCGGGAGTACGATGATTCCAGGGATAAAATTTGGATCTGCGAACATAAGGGCAAGATCATTGGCTGCCTGGTGGCCCAGCATAGAGGAGATCAGGTTCAATTGCGATACTTTATCTTTCTTCCCGAATACCGGGGAATAGGCCTGGGCAAGTATCTTATGCAGGAGTTTGTGCAATTTATGCAGGAAAAAGGTTTTTCACACGCTTATTTGTGGACTACCAACGAGCAACATGCGGCTATTGCTTTATATAGCCGGTTCGGGTTTCTTTTAAACGAAGAAAAACCATCAAACAGCTTTGGTAAACCTATTGTAGAACGACGTTACGACCTTACTAAATCACTCTAATGTTTACCTCTATGAAGAGCAAACAACGCACTATAGAAGAAATAAGGGCCTTTAATCGCTATTATACCGGTTTAATCGGTTTACTGAACGATCATTTGCTCGATAGTGAATATTCACTGGCAGAAGTGCGCATTCTTTATGAGATCAATACGCATCAACCTGTGAGCGCTTCTCAGATAATGTCGGAAATGGGTATCGACAAAGGGTACCTGAGCAGGGTGCTGAAACAGCTTGAGAAAAATGGGCTGATCTCAAAACAGGTGTCGGATGAAGATGCCCGTGTAGCCCTGGTGTCATTGACAGCTAAAGGAGAAACATTATTTAGCAAGCTGAATGCGGCAAGTGACCAACAGATAGAAGCGCTGATAACCAATCTCTCAAGGGATGAGCAACGGACCCTGATAGAGCATATGCATGCAATAAAGGTATTGTTAACGGTTAAAACCTCATGACCGCCCTATCTCAATGTTTATGCGTTGATTGCGTTGACGGCTTTTTAAAAAGATTTGTTACAATTAAAAAATACATTTCATCAGGATAATTTCTCTTTGAATATTTCTACTACTTTTGCGCAGTAAAATACAGGGTTTTTAAAGTACTAATCAATTATGTGTAAAGATCAGGCGATAATTTTACTGGTTGATGACGATGTGGATGATCAGGAACTTTTAACCGAAGAGATCAATAAACTCGAACCTGCCATCCTTGTAAAACGCTTCAACAATGGCATGCAGGTAATGGAGTATTTGTTCAAAAAGGATGATGAAATTCCCTGTCTTATTATCCTCGACTATAATATGCCGATTGTAAATGGTCTTGAGGTGCTGCAAAAACTGGCGCATATGCCGCATTTACGAAATGTGCCCAAAATTGTGTGGAGCACTTCCAATTCTTCCCTTTATCAGAATAAATGTCTTCAAACCGGCGCCTTAAAATATATTGTAAAGGCCAATGACCTGGGCGGCCTTAAAAAGATCGCAACGGAAATGGTTGAAGCTTGTTGCGGGGCCAATTAGAAGATGAGTCGCCCTGCATTGGCGACCCACCTTTTGATATGTTGTTTTTATTCCTCCGGTGTATTCTTCAACATGGTGAGCAGGGTATAAGCGTTCGACATTACCATTTTCTTGCTTGCAGGCAATTCAGAAGTAATGGCTGTGGACCCTTTCGACGCACCACCTACAGTTACTGGTAGTAAGCTAAACTTAAGCGGAGCTTCCTGTATAAAAACGTATTGTTTGTTCTGCCACGAAACAACGGCCTCGTTTGGTACCGTTTTGCCATATTGATTGGCTACATTGATCTCAGCGGTAATAAATGAACCGGGCAGCAGGCGGGGCGAGGCGGGGTCCATATGACAATGTACTTCAATAGCCCGGGTTTCATTAAAGGCCGGTGCAATGTATTCTATTGTTGCCGTTCCCTTTTTGGTTTGTCCCTGGTTACTGACATAGCTTATTTTTTGACCGATCTTAAGTGATGCCGCATTGCCCTCAAATACGGTTAAAGATATATGTGGTTTCGATGGATCGATGATCTCGAACAGCACATCGGTAGGGGCTACATATTTGCCGGGGTTAACATTCACCCGGCTTATATAACCATTCACCGGCGAATAGATATTAATGGTTCTTGTTAAGCTTTGGGCTGTAAGCGTTTCGGGATTTATGTTTATAAGCCTGAGTTTTTCTGCCAATGCGGTTGTGGTAACCTGCTGGGTTTCCAAATCGGCTTTTGCCTGCTGAAAAGTACGTATACTGCTCGATTGGGTTTTGCTCAACTCCTGTTGCCGTTCGTAATCTGATTGCAGAAATGCCAGCTTGCTTTTACTTAACAGATAGTCCTGCTGTAATTGAATAAAAGACGCATCTTCCACTGTTGCCAGTACGCTTCCTTTAGTAACATGTTGCCCATGTACCAGCGATGTTCTTTTTAAGTAACCGCCCAGGGGGAAACTGATGGTATGCAGGTTTTCCGGCGGTGCTTCGATGGTGCCATTCACTTTTAGTAATTCATTTACCGATCCATTGCTAACATCGCCAACGGTAATGCCCGCGGCTTTGTATTGTTGTTCGGTTATTTCAATTACCTCTGTAGTCGGTTGCGGTTCAGTAGCAGCGGCCTCACTTTTGGGTTCATTCTTTTTTGTCTCCTGACCCTGAGAACTGCAGGCTGCATAAAAAAATGACAGTGATGTTATGATGATAAGTATGTTCTTCATTGTTAAATCGCTTTTATATTCCTCCTAATAAATTGTGCCGGTAAGGTTTTCGATCTCGATGGCAGATTCATTGTATTGATCGATGATTGAATAATATTGACTTTTGGTTTCAATGGCCTGATTTATCAGTAGTACCCATTCCAGGTAATTGATATCGCCGCTTTGTAGTTTGTTGTTGGCGGTTTGCATAATGGTTGCTGCATTGGGAAGAAGGGTTTGGTGATAGTCGCCAATTAACTTCTGATTGTACAGATATGTTTTTTGAGCATTGCTCAATGCCGTACCCAGTCCTTTGCCAACTGCTTCCTTTTCCAGCTCCTGCTGGGTGATGGAGAGGCGGGAGGCCTTGATGCGCGCCTGTTGCGACCCACGGAATATAGGTAATTCAATTCCGATCATGCCCGACTGAAACCTGTCGCTACGCGTAAAGTATTTGTCGCCCGAAGCGGTGGTTTGCCAACCTGAAAACGATGCATTGGCATAACCGAGGCCTAAAGAAGGCAGTAAGCGGCTTTTCTCCAATTGCAACGTGGCTTTCTTTTGCGTGATGATAGCATTCTGTATTTGCAGCGATGGATTGGCGCCAGGTATAGAGTCGTAAACATACAGGTCTGTGCGGAGCTGGTATTGCATACTATCGGCTTTAGGTACCAGCAGTTCCTTTGTGTTGGTAAGATATCGAAGCCGTTCTAAATAAATTTGCTCATCTCTTTGTAGCATTTGTAATTGTGACCCGATCTGAAGTCGCTGGTTTTGTGTGGTGGCTGTTTCCAGGGCATCAGTTTGTCCCAGTCGCAACCTGTTACTGGCTTTTTGTAAGGCTGCTTCGTATATACTATCTGCCTGTAGCAGCGCCTGCTGCCGCTGTTTCATAACCAGCAGTGCATAGAACAAACGTTTTATTTCGGTTTGAATGTGCAGTTTGGTAACCGCGGTCTGGCTTTTACTAATATCAAAATTGGCGGCATTAACGCGCTTTTGATTTTTGTAAACAGAGGGGAACTGAACAGATTGATTAACCGTAAAACGGTTATCAATATAAGTACTGTTCAGTTTCCCATGTTCATAGTTAAAACCTGTTGCAGGAAGGTCATAGGATGATTTGATCAAAGCGGAGTAATAGTTCTCATTCATCTCCGATGCACGCAGCTGCAAGTTCTGTTGGCCGGCCAATTGTAAAAATTCCTGCAAAGTTGCCGGGCGCTGCGCTACCGAAGCGGTACCGGATACAAGCAAAAGCATTGCTGCTACAGCTGTTTTTTTGCCTGGTTTAAAATAGGTAAAACCTTTTTCAAAAATGATGTATAACACGGGTAATACAAATAAGGTAAGTAATGTAGAAACGATC
Source organism: Niastella sp. OAS944 (assembly GCA_024809215.1). GTDB lineage: Bacteria > Bacteroidota > Bacteroidia > Chitinophagales > Chitinophagaceae > Niastella. The sequence continues at coordinate 405,391 of JANUBW010000009.1, forward strand.
AATCCGCCTATAACCACAGTGGCTAATGGTTTTTGTACGGCGCCGCCTGCGCCGGTGCTTATAGCCATGGGAATAAAACCCAGTGATGGCACCAGGGCTGTCATTAGCAATGCCCGTAGTTTTGATTTTGTAGCGTGCACAACAATTCGTTTAATGTCGTGCCAGCCCTCTTTCTTCAGCCGGTTAAATTCCGATACCAGCAAAATGCCATTTAAAACAGCCACGCCAAATAAGGCAATAAATCCTACGCCGGCAGAAATACTGAATGGCATATCCCTGATCCATAGGGCGAAAATGCCGCCCATGGCCGAAAGCGGAATGGCCGTATAGATCAATAAACCCTGCTTCACTGAGTTGAACGCAAAGTATAGCAACAGAAATATCATAAGTAATGCAATGGGAACAACGATCGCCAACCGGGCTTTAGCGGCATTCATGTTTTCAAATGAACCACCATACACAAGTGTATAGTCGGGCGGCAGATTCAGCTGGGCGGCCACTTTTTGTTGCAACTCGGTAACGATAGATTGTACGTCGCGGCCATTTACATTGAAGCCAATAACAATTCGCCGGCGGGTGTTTTCGCGTTGTATTTGATTTACCCCGGTTACCTCGCTTATGTCTGCCAGCTGTGAAACCGGTATTTGTGTTCCGGCTGGTGTAGGCACCAGCATGTTTTGTACATCTTCAATTGTTTTTCGGCCTTCATCGCTTACACGCACTACCAGGTCGAATTTTCTTTCACCTTCAAATACCTGGCCGGCGCTTTGCCCCGCAAACGCCGCATTGATGATGCGGTTGATCTCTTCTACGTTTAGTCCGTAGCGTGAAATAGCATCGCGGTTGTATTTGATAACGATCTGCGGCATGCCGGTCACTGTTTCTTCATACACATCTATAGCGCCGGGAACGGTATTGATGATGTTGTGCAGCCGGGCTGCATAGGCAGCCAGCGAATCGAGGTTCTCACCAAATATTTTACACACCACATCCTGCCGGGCGCCGGTCATTAATTCGTTAAAACGCATTTGCACGGGGAACTGAAAGCCAACGGTAATGCCTGGTACGGCGCCTAGTTTTTCAGTCATTTTTTCAGAAAGTTCTGGGAAGCTTTTTGCTGAGGTCCACTCGTCTTTCTTTTTTAAAATAACCATCATATCACCGGCTTCAAATGGCATGGGATCGGTTGGAATTTCGGCACTGCCTATTTTAGTAACTACTTTTTCTACTTCAGGAAAACTGTCGAGGAGTATTTTGGAAGCCTGTTGTGTGAACTTGATCGTGTTTTTTAAGTTACTTCCCGTTAATAACCTTGTTTCTACCGCAAAATCACCTTCTTCAATAGTTGGAATAAATTCTCCGCCCATTTTCGATAAGATGAGAACTGCTATCATAAACAACCCGATAGTTATTGCGATCACCGTTTTGGGGAGATAAAGCACACGGCCAAGCGCAGGCTGATATTTTCGTTCCAGCCACACGGTCATTTTATCGGCCAGGGTAGGTTTATGGCGCAGTTTCTTATTCAGTAACAATGCATTCATCATTGGCACATAGGTAATGGAAAGCAGGAATGCACCTAAAATGGCAAAGGCAATAGTAAGTGCCATTGGTTTGAACATCTTTCCTTCTATACCTTGCAGTGAAAGAATGGGCAGGTAAACAATGAGGATGATGATCTGGCTGAACACGGCGGAATTAATGGTGTTACCGGTAGCATGGGTAACTTCCTCATCCATTTGTTGGCTGTTGATGCTTGCCAGTGATCTGAACTTTTTTGAATGGGAGAAACGGTGCAGGATGGCTTCTACAACAATTACGGAACCGTCCACGATAAGACCAAAATCTATAGCGCCCAAACTCATAATGTTGCCGCCTACACCAAACTGGTTCATAAGTATAATGGCAAACAGCATGGATAAGGGAATAACTGATGATACAATCAAACCCGCCCGCAGGTTGCCAAGGAAAAATACAAGCACCAATACAACTATAAGCGCACCTTCCATCAGGTTGTGCTCTACGGTTTCAATGGCGTTGTTCACCATTTTGGTACGATCGAGAAATGGTTCTATTACAACGCCTTTGGGTAATGCTTTTTGTATTTCAGCGATCTTTTCTTTTACCCGCGCCACTACTACACTTGAGTTCTCACCTTTCAGCATTAGCACTACTGCTCCGGCCACCTCACCCTTATCGTTATAGGTCATAGCGCCGTAGCGAATGGCTGAACCATAACGAACTTCGGCAACATCGCGAATAAGCAGTGGCATGCCATTGCCCACCGTTTTTACCACTATCTTACCAATATCTTCCAGCGAGGTAGTAAGGCCTTCGCTTCTGATATATAATACTGTTGGGCCTTTTTCTATATAGGCGCCACCGGTATTCTGATTGTTTTTTTCAAGTGCAGTAAATACATCGCCAATGGAAATGCTATAGGCTTTTAATTTTTCGGGTCTTACCCCTATTTCATATTGTTTAAGATTACCGCCAAAACTCGATACTTCGGCAACACCGGGGGTACCCATTAGTTGTCTTCTTACCACCCAGTCTTGCAGTGTCCTTAATTCCATGGCGTCATACTTCTGTTCGTACCCTTTTTCGGGGCGGATCACGTACTGGAATATCTCGCCCAAACCTGTTGATACCGGAGCCAGTTCGGGCGCTCCAATACCTTCGGGTATATCGCGTTGTACCTGTTGTAGCCTTTCTGCCACTTGTTGGCGGGCCCAGTAAAGATCAGTTTCATCGGTGAATACGATGGTTACCAACGACAGTCCGAACCGGGAAAAACTTCTTATCTGTTTTAAACCGGAGATATTGCTGCAGCTCTGTTCAATAGGGAAGGTGATGAGGCGTTCAACATCCGGCGCACCAAGCGAGGGAGAAACGGTGAGCACCTGCACCTGGTTATCGGTAATATCGGGTACCGCATCAATGGGTAAACGGGTTACTTCGAAACAGCCCCAAATGGTGAGGGCTATTACAAATAAACCGATAATGAGTTTATTACGTACAGAGAAGCTGATTATTTTGTTCAGCATAAGATTTACAAACAGGTTGCATTATGCATAGGCTTGGCCTAAACAACATGTGCAAACCTTTATTGGTTAATATGAAGGAATAGTATGAATGGACGAACACTGCGTATAACTACATCACGCAATCGATGTAACATTCAATAAAGAAACGGTGAAGATTAAAAGAAGATTAAGCTTGGGGAGGTCTGAACAATGCGCCCGGAACGGTATCAGGATAGTAAACCTGAAGTGAGGGAGATTTTGCATGTATAAAAACTGCCACCGGGGCTGGAGCTTCTATGTGGTGAAAGGAAATATAATAAGAGGAAAAATGAATAACGGTTTGATCTTTAAACGGCAGTTGTTTGTCGCGGCTATCGTCATTGTCGTTGATGTCCTGCCCCCAATAATGCATAGCCAAAAACTCCATCACCGTAACGTTTGCATCGCGCTGGCGATGTTCCTTAAAGTGCTCAAGAAGTACAGGCAGTTTGGTTAACTGCGCCAATTGCAGGTTGTTGAAGGCAATTGCTATAATGACTATATATAAACCAAACTTAGTCACGCGGGGCAAAAGTACATTATTTTAAGGAAAGCTCCTTGCGCACTCTCTTTCTGAATTTGAGCTCAGAGATAATGGTGCCCGCAAAAATGAACAACCCGCCCACTAAAAGCCGCCAGCCAAGCATTTCGTTTAACATAAAGAAGGCGGCTATTGCGGCAATCACCGGCTCAAATAAATATATGATCGATACTTTTTCTGCTGAAATATATCGTTGTGAAATATTAGACACTGTATACATGAATGCAGTGGAAAACAAAGCACAGTATATTATTCCGGGCCAAAACTGGGACTCCTTTGGTAACCAGGTAGCAGTAGGATCTAATGCAGCTATGCAAAGCATGATAACCGTTGAGGTAAGGAACATGGGAACAATAGTGGGAATTATATTACTGGTTGACGAATATTTTTCTACCCTTATTAAATACCACGCAAACGCAATGGCCCCAACAATGGTGTAAAGGTCGCCTATGCCAATGGAGAAGCCGTCTTTTACAGAGATGATGAACAACCCTAACAGGGCTATCAGTGCGGCACACCAAATTTTGAGGCTGACGGTAGTTTTATAGATCACCAATTTTATAATAGGCACCACTACCACACTTATACCTGCAACAAACGCGCATTGCGAAGCAGGCGTATATTTTAGCCCCAGGGTAGTTAAATAAATGGCCAATGTAATTGGAAGCGACAACAGCACGCCGCCCACAAACTCTTTCCTTGTCGTTTTCTTTAAACGTTTAAAAAAAACGATCGCCAATATCAGCGTTGCCAGGGAGAACCGGTAAAATAAAAAAGTAGATTGTGATACACCGTTCACGGCCATCTTGGTAACGGGAAAAGATATTCCCCAAAAAGCGGTGCCAAGTATCAGCAGGCCCATTAATACATTCTTCTTCTCCATGCCACAAAACTATGATGCAGTTTGATGTTCAAAAATGCTAATTTTGGCCCGAATGATGCATAAAATGCATTAATTGTAACGATGACAACGCAACAAATAGCGTATTTTTTACAATTGTCAGAGGAGTTGCATTACTGGCGCACTTCTTACAAGGTAAATACTACCCAGTCGGTGCTTAGTCGCCAGATAAAAGCTTTGGAAGATGAACTACAGGTGCAGCTTTTTATAAGGAGCAACAGAAAAGTAGAATTGAGTGCGGCCGGAAAATTTCTTCAACAGCAATGGAAACCTTTGTTTGAGCAAATAAATGCGGCAGCGTTGTATGCGCGTAAAATTCATCAGGGCGAGGGCGGAAGCATCATCATTAACCATCCCGGGTCCATTAGTTACGATATGCTGCCCGAACTGGTAAGTAAGATCTCGACGGTATTTCCCGATGTAAGGGTTGAATTGATTCAGATAAAACAGAGCCAGGAAGTAGAGATGCTGAAAGCATATGAGCTTGACCTGTCGTATAGCAGAATGCATTATGAAGATGAATTACTCACCTCGAAATTAATACGGCACGACAGCCTGGCGCTTGTTGTTCCATCATCGCATCCGGTTGTAACGGAGGCGCACATTACCGCAGATGCGTTGAAAGATGATCGTTTTATTTTGTCTACGTTAACAGATGGAGAAGCATACCAGTTGAAACTGCAACAGATCTTTACCAGGTACGGGATTGAGCCTAATATCCGGTTCGAATCAGATTTCGGTTCGGTGATAATGGGGCTGGTAGCAAAAGAACTTGGTGTTTCCATCATTCCGTTTTCCTATTCCTACGCCAACCACCCGGGCATCCGGTTTATAAAACTACCGTTCGATGTTCCATTGTATTTGCACTGGCGAAAAGCGGAAGAAAATGCTGTGGTCAAAAATGTTTTAGACCTAATAATGAAGGATCTATAGCTGAAAAAAATATGGATTTTGTTTGTGAAGTTACCCACAAGTCGAATAAAATTGACCGAATCCGGCATTTTACCAGAATATATATGGGGAAATGACATTTCTATTGGAATTATGAGCAAGCTTGCTGAAATTGTCGTAATTACACATAAAACAGCCACATAATAGATCTATTCATGCGAAAGACATTACTACTGTTAAGTACCGGTCTGGTATTAGCTTCAATAGCTACTGCTCAAAAAAAGACACCTGCACCGCTACCAGCGGATACAACCAAAAAGCCGGCTGCTGCTGCCCCCGCACAAAACAACCGCGGCGGCGCGCCAAAAGCAGGCCCCAAGCCTTATTCGGAAGTGATCACGGCGAAAGCCATTTCAAGAAAAGGCATGTTCAGTGTTCATAAAGTGGAAGACCGCCATTTCTTTGAAATTCCCGACTCATTAATAGGTCGCGATATTTTGGCCGTATGCAGAATTTCCCGTTCTGCAGCTGGCTCGCGTGCTCAAATGCTTGGTTATGCCGGTGACCAGGTAGGGGATAATGTGATCAGGTTTGAGAAAGGACCCGATGACCGCATCTTTTTGAAATCGATCTCATATAAAGAAATGAGTTCTGATACTACCGAAAATGGTATGTATACGTCTGTTCTTAATTCAAATTTACAGCCCATCGTAGGCGCGTTTGATGTTAAGGCTTATAATAAAGAAAAAGGGACGGTTGTTATTGATGTAACCGAATATCTGGGCGGCGATAACGACATTCTTTTCTTCGATCAGGGTGTAAAGCGTGCGCTTGGGTTAACAGCCCTTATGGCTGGCAGCTCTTATATTGCCGAGTTGAAAGCGTTCCCTTCAAACGTAGAAGTAAAGACCGTTAAAACATATAATAAAACAGTTGGCGGCGGCCTGCCCGGAATGATGATGGGCGCCGGTACTTCTGCCCCTGCTACCTTTGAATTGAACAGCTCATTGGTGTTGTTGCCTAAGGTGCCCATGAAACCAAGGTATTTCGATTCACGTGTAGGTTACTTCGCTACAGGTTATACCGACTTCGATGCCAATCCGCAGGGAGTGAAGAACATTACCATGATCACCCGTTGGAAGCTGGAACCTAAAGCAGAGGATGTGGAAAAGTATAAAAAGGGCGAGCTGGTTGAACCCAAAGAACCAATCATCTATTACATAGATCCTGCAACGCCAAAAAAATGGGTGCCTTATTTGATCGCTGGCGTAAATGACTGGCAGATCGCTTTTGAAAAAGCCGGATTTAAAAATGCCATTTTTGCAAAAGAAGCGCCAAAGAACGATTCAACCTGGAGTGTAGAAGATGCACGGCACAATGTGATCGTATACAAACCTTCTGATATTCCCAATGCCAGCGGCCCGCATGTACACGACCCACGCAGTGGTGAGATCATTGAAACGCATGTGAACTGGTACCATAATGTAATGAGCCTTGTACATAACTGGTATATGATACAAACGGCGGCTATTGACCCCAAAGCCCGTAAGATGACGTTCGACGATGAACTGATGGGTCAGCTTATTCGTTTTGTTTCTTCGCATGAAGTAGGACATACCCTCGGTCTTCGCCATAACTTTGGATCGTCTTCAACAGTGCCTGTTGAAATGCTCCGCAACAAAGCTTTTGTTGAGGCTAACGGCCATACACCTTCTATAATGGATTACGCCCGTTTTAATTATGTGGCGCAGCCGGAAGATAATATCACCGAAAAAGGTATTTTCCCCCGCATTGGTGATTATGATATGTGGGCTATTGAATGGGGTTATAAATGGAAACCCGAATTCAAAACTGCTGCCGACGAAGCTACCTGGTTAAATAAATGGATCATTGAGCGTGTGGGTGCCAACAAACGCCTTTGGTTTGGTACCGAAACAGATCGTGATGACCCCCGTTGTCAGAACGAAGACCTGGGCGACAATGCCATGAAAGCAAGTGCCTATGGTATCAAAAACCTGAAACGTGTATTGGCCGGTTTGCCTGAGTGGACAAAAGAGGCCAATGAAGGTTATGATAACCTGGCTGATATATACAAAGAACTGGTAGGACAATACAACCGTTATATGGGGCATGTAGCCAAAAATATTGGTGGTATTACAGCAACACCTAAAACAATTGAAGAGGGTGGAGATGTATACGAGTTTACTTCGAAAGCTCGTCAGAAGGAAGCTATGGCCTTTTTGCAGGAGCAGTTGTTTACAACACCTGCGTGGTTGCTCGATTATAAGCTTGTAGGAATTGCCGGTATCAATCCTTCTTCATTGCTGGCAGGTATTCAGGCAAATATGGTTACGCGTTTGCTGAGCCCTGGTACGCTTAATAAACTCGATGTATTTGAACTGTCGAAAGGTGCTGCTGCCTATACTTCTGCAGAGATGATCGGTGATCTTAAGAAAGGCATCTGGAGTGAACTGCCTGCACACAAAGCCATCGATGCACAACGCCGCATGTTGCAAAAAGCATATGTAGAATCATTGATCACCATTTTAGCGCCGCCCCCTGCTGCTGCACAGGTACCTGGTATGGGCCAGTCACAGTCTGGTGGTTCTAAAATGGCAGATGGCTATTCATTGCTGAAAGGCCATGCAAGAAGCCTGATGGCTGAAATAAAAGCTGCTGTTGCTTTGGCGCCTAACCAAACAACCCGCTATCACCTGCAGGATATTGCCGGCAGATTGAGCGATGCACTGGATAAAAAGTAATAGAACAATAGAATATATTACACGGAGCCCCGATTCATCGTCGGGGCTCTTTTCGTTTAATTATTGTTCAATATCTTTGCGTCCTATTTATGATAAAACTTATTGTTACAGACCTTGATGGTACCCTGCTGAACGACAAACACGAAGTACCCGGGCGTTTTTGGGAAATAGCTAACCGCCTGTTTGATAAAGGAATAAAGTTTGGTATTGCTACAGGTCGGCCGCATTTTAGCATCACTGCAAAATTTGAGACCATAGTAGATCAGGTATATGCGATATCAGATAACGGAAGCCGTATTGTTCATGAAAGGACCGATCTGCTTTCGAAATCATTACCGCAGCATGAAATAGAAGCATTGGTAACAACAGGACGTGCTGTTGACAATGCCTGGCCAATACTTTGCGGAAGAGACCATTGGTACCTGGAGAATACAGATGATGCATTAATGAAAGCGACTTTAGCCTATCATAGTAATTTTAAAATTGTAGATGATCTTACAAAAGTAGATGAGGCCATTTTGAAAGTTACTGTGTACGATCTTGCAGGTTCTGAACAAAATAGCTACCCTGCCTATAAACATTTTGAAAACAAACTAAAGTTAGCCGTGGGTGGTGCAAAATGGCTCGATATTATGCGTGCTGATGTTAATAAAGGTGAAGCTGTACAAATCTTACAATCATTACATAATATTAGTCCCGATGAAACGCTGGTGTTTGGCGATTTTATGAATGATTACGAAATGATGAAAACAGCCAAATACAGCTATGCCATGAAAAACGCCAACCCCAAACTTATTGAAGTAGCGAATTTTGTTACCGAGAAGGATAACAATGAGGCAGGCATACTGGAGGTGATAGAGCGTTTGTGTTTTTAGCTACCATTAAAGTATTAACCATGAGCTATTGCAGTTACATACCTTCCATGGAGGAACCCCGCCGCAGCCTTCATAAACACTATCATGATAATCATTATGGATTCCCTATTCATGACGATAATGAACTGTTCGGGCGTTTGATAATGGAGATCAACCAGGCCGGTTTAAGCTGGGAAACAATTTTGAAAAAGGAAGAGGGGTTTAGAAAAGCATATCACAATTTCAATATAAAAAAGGTAGCTGCGTATACCGAAAAAGACCGGGAACGGTTATTGAATGATACCGGAATTATCAGGAACCGTTTAAAGATCAATGCTGCTATTGAAAATGCAAAGACCATTCTGCAACTGCAAAAAACACACGGCAGTTTTGAAAAATGGTTAGAGGCGCATCATCCCAAAACAAAAGAGGAGTGGGTTAAGTTATTTAAAAAGACATTTAAGTTTACCGGCGGTGAAATCGTAAATGAATTTTTAATGAGTATAGGTTTTCTGCCCGGGGCTCATGGTGAAAATTGCCCCATACATAAACAAGTGCTCAAACAAAAACCAATGTGGTTGAATAAATAAGATCAGTTATGGAATATAAACAGTTAGGTAATTCCGGGCTTCGGGTACCGGTGTTGAGTTTAGGTACGGCTACTTTTGGTGGTGGTAATGATTTCTTTAAGGCGTGGGGGAGTACGCAGGTAAATGAAGCGGCGCGGTTGATAGATCTGTGTCTTGATAATGGCATCAATTTCTTTGATACGGCAAACGTTTACTCAACCGGTGCTGCCGAAACTATTTTAGGCAAGGCGCTTGGCAGCAAACGTAGCGAGGTGTTACTTTCTACTAAAGCCACTTTTCCCATGGGCGAGGGGCTGAACGACTTTGGCTCATCGGCCATTCATTTAATAAAAGCCTGTGATGAAAGCCTGAAGCGCCTTGGTACAGATTATATCGATATCTATCACATGCATGGCTTTGATGCGAATACGCCTATTGAAGAAACCTTACGCACGCTTGAGACGCTGATACAAAGTGGTAAGGTGCGGTATATAGCCTGTTCCAACTTCTCTGGTTGGCACTTAATGAAATCCCTTTCTGTTGCTGAGCGGTATGGCTGGTCGAAATACATTGCTCACCAGGTATATTACTCGCTTTTAAACCGCGATTTTGAATGGGAACTAATGCCGCTTGCTATTGATCAAAATGTAGGATCGTTGGTGTGGAGCCCGTTGGCTGCCGGAAAATTAAGTGGGAGGTTCAGGCGCAACCAACCCATGCCGGCAGATTCGCGTGTTGCGCAGGGTGGCAGTCCTGTCGTAAATGACGCTGCCGCAGAAGAGCGTTTGTATAATATTGTTGAAGTGCTTGATGAGGTAGCCGAAGAAACAGGAAAAACGGTAGCCCAGGTGGCGCTTAACTGGGTATTACAACGCCCAACTGTTAGCAGTATCATAATTGGCGCCCGCAATGAAGAACAATTAACGGCAAACATTGCTGCGGCCGGATGGAAGTTGAGCCAGGAACAGATAAAGCGGCTCGATGCAGTGAGTGAAGTGCTGCCTGCATACCCATATTGGCATCAACGGCAATTCCCCATGTTGAATGCCGCACCTCAGTTGTATAAAGATTAAGTATTAAGCATAACGATAACAATTATAGATACATTAAAAACGTCCCGGTAAATTTTAATGTACCGGGACGTTTCTTTTTATTGACTTATTACAAGAAATAAATATTTTATTTATTTCACATGCAATCCTGCCGTTTTAATCGATATTTGGCATAAATATTTAATATTTATAGTAAAACCAACGCGAACTGTATGAGAAACTATACACTGCATACGCTGGTATTTGCCATAATTTTCGTTTGCTCTTTCCTGAACACTACAGCTCAATCTCCCGGTCAAATAGTACGCCGCTCTTCAGCAAGCACTGTGCTCGATCCTAATAGTGATGGATATACTTCTACCAATAGTTCGGGCTTTACTACCAGCGATATAACCCAAAGTGAAATACAGTTCAAAACTATACCGCCTGCCTTTTTGGAACCTATAGGCGACCTGGCCACGGGTCAGTCGGGCAGCTTTACCGACCTGGTAACTGCACCTACCGATAAAACAGGTTTTGTGGCCTATTACGATGGTACCAACCTCATCTTTCGTTTACGGGTGGGCAGCATTAGTAATGGTGCAAAAGGTTACAGTATATTGATAGATGCCGATTTTAAGGCCGGCAATAGTGGTTCGCAGGCCGACCCCAACTATGTGGCGCCTACTTCGCAAGGCACAGGTAATATTGGTTTTGAGTGGGAAGTGCTATTGGCTACAGGTAATTCCACTACCGTTACAGTGTACGAAGCTGATGGAAAGACAGGGCCGGATATTGTGCAGAAATATCAGACAACCAATAGCAACAACTGGCAAATATCAACTGCGCTTACCACCAATTCAAACAACCCCGATTATTTCTACGATTTTTATGTGCCCATATCTGTGTTCACTGGTACTTATGCCATTACCGGCAGCACGCCGTTCAGATTTGTGGCCACTACGGTAAATTCGCCCACATCGGCCCTTACCGGTAGCCGTTCAGACATATTTGGCGTTAATGATGTAAATTATACAAGTACACCCGATGGCTGGCTGGCTGCATTGAACGGTACCCCGCCCATGACACTTACTTCGTTAAGTACAGGTTCGGTAGCCGGCGTTTGTACCAACCCGCCCGTGATCACCAGCAGTTCGGTTGTTATAGGGTCGGGCCAGTCTATTGCTGGTACCTGGGCGCGAAAGGATAACACTATGGATGCGAATGCAACTATCAGTGTATATCGCTATTCTTCTGCAGGTACTTTATTAAATACGTATACTTCTACGAGCGCTTACCCCAGTGGTGTTGCTACCGGCACTGCGTGGACCATTACGGGCATCACAGCCGCTTCAGGTGATTATTTTGTAGCAAAGGCAAAAGGAACCAATGCTACCCTTAATGAATCGGAATGTTTACAATCAAATATTATATATACTACCTGTTCTGCTACTATTAACCCTACGGTTCTTACCAATTCCGGCGCAAAGGGTATTTGTGGAAGTTTAACCACAGGGGCAACTGCCGCACTTATTTATAAAATGGATGCCACCGGAAATACCTTAATGAACCCTGCGAATGCCAATACCACTTATACGGCAACCACTTTTACCTGGTTTACATGTAGTGGTGGCACCAACAATGTAGACAATGGTACTTATATGGTTATTTTAACAGGTTCTGGTTGCCAGTCGACCCCTGTATTTGATTGTATCAGCAGCGGTAACGGTTCTTTGGCGGGCCTCAGTGTAAATACCGGTATTACATTCCCCGCTGCTATTTATCCTTTCAATGATACGCTTGCGGGCGTTGTGCCTACTTCTACAAGTGCGCAGGTGGCAACTTTGTTTATCAATAATGTACTAAAGGCAACAGTAACCATACCGGCCAATACAACCAGCTATGTTTTTAGGGGTTTGAAGCTGAATGCCAATGATAATATTAAAGTCTATTTATCTGGTAACGGTTGTACCGTATATAACAGTACTACAGTTCTTTGTTATAACCAGCCGCCGGTAATTACTACAGATGCCAATGGCAAACTGCTTGCAGGCGCCACTACTATTAGTGGTACTTCGGCAGCCAATGCCAGTATTACATTGAATAGAGTTACTACTACCACCGCCAGCTGGACAACGACCGCCAATAGCAGTGGCGCCTGGTCGGTAACGGTGCCTGCGCTGGTAGCCGGCGATACATACACAGCCACTGTAACGGCAGCCGGTGGTTGTAGTACGGCCAGTGCGGCTTCTTCAACTGCTACTGTAGCCGCTGTAACAACTACTTGCCCGGTCTTCACCTCAACACCATATTCAGACGCCAGTACTATTATTCACGGTACTGTAAATGTAACTACCACGGCAAGTGTTGTTCGGTTATATGTTGATGGGGCCCTGGCGGGGTCGCAAACATTCAATACGCCACCCACAGGTACACAAAACTGGGATATCACTTCATCGTTGCCATTGTATAATGGAGCCGTATTGAAGGCTACTTTTCAATCGGGCGCAACCGGTAGTGAAAAAACAGATTGTACTACCAGCACTGTAATATGTACCTCACCAACAACACCGGGTATTTCGCCCACGTCAACAACCATCTTTGCAGGTCAAAATGTTCCCTATAGCATAACCAGTGCAGTGCCCACCGCCTGGTATGCAGTAAGGGATAATACGGGAAGCAGCTATGCTACCTCTGTTCTCAATGCATCAGCAACCTCTTTTACCTTAACCACTTCTAATTTCAGTACACCTGGTACGTACAATTTGCTGATCTCTGCCGATAAACTAAGCGGTTGTCCCGCCAGTACGGCCGCAGCCACCGTAGTGGTGAATGCCGTTGTAACCCCCGTTCGGTTTGTAAATGTAAGTGCCCGAAAAACCAATCAGGGTAATACCGTAACCTGGCATGTAACAGATGAGGCAGATGTACATCATTATGAAATAGAAAAAAGCCTTGATGGAATAAATTTCGGCGTAATAGGTAGTGTTACATACAAACAGGCAACAGCTGCTGTAAATAAGTACGACTATACAGATGTAAGCGCTTCCAATACAGATAAAGTGTATTACAGGGTTCGCCAGGTCGACAATAACCATTTCTATACCCTTAGTTCAATAGTAATGGTTAAGCCCAATAGTGAGAACTTGTTCCTGGTTTGGCCTAACCCAACTACCGGCCGGGTAAATGTAAATATTTCGGTAAACAACACACAGTCAACCTACGTTGAATTGTTAGACCTTACCGGTAGCAAATTGCTATCAAAACCAGTGCTGCTGGTTGCAGGTATAAATTCAGTCCTGGTAAAAGAACTGAATACATTTACGCCTGGTATTTATATCTTCAAAGTATTTGCCGATGGTAAGAATCATATGCAGAAGATTGTAATTAAATAAAATTTAATCTGATATAAAAGGCAGATAAAAAGAAAGAAAACGGCGCGCATATTGTTATATATACAATATGCGCGTTTTAATTATTGATCCGGACCCACAGGCTGTAAAATATCTTGAAAAATTATTAACTGAGATCGCACCCGAAAAGGAAATAAGCGGTCGTTGCAAGGATATAAAGACCGCTACCCAATGGCTACAGAAGAACCCGCTGCCTAACCTGATCTTCTCTGCAATAGAATTACCCGATGGGTTGAGTTTTGAGGTAATCAACAATCTACAAAAAAAAATACCGGTAATTTTTACATGTGCATCTGACAAATATGCGATAGATGCCTTTAGGGCTAACGGCATCTATTATTTGTTAAAGCCTTTTAAAAATGAAGAATTAACAGCTGCGCTAAACCGGTATGAAACTTTTTTTTCGTCAACAACAAAACGGCAGGCAACCGTAAATGGAAAATCATCGTACCAGGAAAGATTTTTAGTGACCATTGGCCGCCAAATGAAATTGGTACCGGCCGATGAGGTAGCTTATTTTTTTACAGAAAATAAGATCGTATACCTGGTTACTTTTCAGCAGGCAAAATACAATACGGGTTTTACATTGGAGCGTCTTGAACAACAACTGAACCCAACGCTCTTCTTTCGTATCAACCGCCAGTTCATTATTAATATTTCTTCTATAGTAAAACTATTTCCTGCCAGTAAATCGCGAATGAAGGTTGTGTTACAACCTGAAACCATCTATGATACCATTACCAGCTTTGGTCGCACTGAATCATTTTTTAACTGGATGTTAGGTGTTAGTGACCACTCAGCAGGTTAATTCGGCTATCCGGTAGTAAAATTCTACCACTGGGTATTTTGCATCTTTATCATGATAATATCTGCACAGAATTTGAGTGTATATGTACTCATTTACTTATCCAATGAAAACTACAGTGAAACTAGGACTCATTACTACGATCGTTTTAACTGCGCTGTTTGTTGTTACCTGCAAACATGAAATACCGCTGGCCGACAAAAATGACAATAATAACACCGATACCTGCGGTAACATACCATTTACTTATTCCGGCGCGGTTGCTTCCCTTATAACTACTTATTGTACAAGATGCCATGGCGCCACAAGTCCCCGCGGCGGAATTGATTTAAGCAACTATGAGGGTGTTAAGGCGGTTGCCCTTAACGGAAAGCTGCTGGGCACTATTAAAAAGGAAACCGGTTTTAAACCCATGCCGCCCGGAACCACTAAGATCCCCAATTGCCAAATTCGCCAAATTGAAAAATGGGTACAGGCGGGTTCCCTAAATAACTAAACTTATATGAATAATCAACAAAATCATTTCCTGTTGAACAGGAAGAGATGGACTATTATGTCCATCATAACAGTTATGGTCATTTCAAATACCGGCTGTTATTACGACAAGGCGGAATTGTTGTACCCTGGCGGCTCTGTAGACTGTTCTACCATATCGGCCACGTATGGCAAGGTACAGGCTATTATTTCGGGCAAATGCAATACTTCAGGTTGTCACAATGCACGCGATGCTGCGGGTGGAACGGTGCTTGAAACCTATGATCAGGTGAAGGCAAAAGCCAGTCGCATTAACCAGCGGGCCATTGTTGAAAAAACAATGCCACCAGCCGGGCCGCTGTCGACCGCAGATATAGCCATTTTAACATGCTGGATCAGTTCCGGCACACCAAATAACTAAACGATATTTTTTATGCGTTCATGGAAGAAAATAATAGCAGCGTTGCTGATTCTGGCCCTGGCAGGCGGAAGCTATGGATGGTACCAGTATCAAAAGGCGCCACCCGATATCAGAAAAGAAAAAGGCGGCATTGAAATAACAGCTATTGACCTGTTAAAAGAATTTCAGCAGAACGAAACGGCTTCCAATACGAAATACGTTGACAAAGTATTGGTTGTAACCGGAATGGTAACCGAAGTGCAAACCGATAGCAGCGGACAGTCCACGGTATACCTGCAAACCAACGACCTGCTTTCGGCTGTTACCTGCAGCTTTTACCAGAATGATGAAAGCATTAATAAAGTAAAGGCTGGTTCACCTGCACGTATAAAAGGCGTATGTACCGGCATGTTATCAGATGTAGTATTAAACAAATGCAGTTTGGCCGAATAAGACTGTTTATAAAATTAAAAATCTATTCTATGAAGCAAATGCTTATAATTATTGGTTCGTTTGTTCTCTCTCTTCCGGTTTTTTCACAGAAAAGATATTTTACAAAAACCGGACAAATAAATTTTGCTGCGGGCACAGCTGCAGAAGATATTGATGGTATTAATAAAGCGGCTACCAGTGTTTTTGATGCAACCACGGGGCAAATTGAGTTTGCCGTGTTGGTGAAGGGTTTTGAATTTAAAAGAGCCCTGATGCAGGAGCACTTTAATGAAAATTATATGGAAAGCGATAAGTTTCCCAAGTCGATATTCAAAGGCAAAATTGTGAATATTGATAAAGTGAATTTTCAGAAAGATGGTAGTTACCCCGTTACAGTTAAAGGTGTGTTAGATATGCATGGTGTAAAAAAAGAAGTGGAAACAACCGGCGCATTAAAAGTGACCGGTGAAGCCGTGCAGTCAGATGCTTCATTTACTGTGTTGCTGGCCGATTATAAAATTGCCATACCCTCACTGGTAAAAGATAAAATTTCCCCATCAGTTACCATTAAAGTAAACTGCCATTATAATGTGCTTAAGTAAAACTAATTATTTAAACATGCAGAAGTTTTTGTTCGCGCTGTTATTGGTAACTGCTTCACAAATTGGGTATGCGCAGGATGAACTGCTTTCACTGGTTGATAAAGATGAAACCACAAAGCCTGAGCGGGTTACCAATGCTTTTAAATCTTCGCGGGTTATAAACGGGCATTCCATGGAATTCCTGGGCAAGGGTGTACTTGATTTTCGTATTCTGCATCGCTTTGGTGATGTTAGTACGGGTATAAGTAACCTGTTCGGGCTCGATCAGGCAAGTATGCGTATTGGTTTGGATTATGGGCTGCTGAACAATTTAACAATAGGTTTTGGCCGCAGTAATGTGGGTAAAGAACTTGATGGATTTATTAAATTCTGCCCCGTATGGCAAACTACTGGCCCGGGTTCTTTTCCATTTTCTATTGTGCTGGTAAGTGGTGTTACGCTTACAACACAGCCCTGGGCCGATACTACCCGTAAGAATTATTTCAGCAGCCGCATGGCCTTTTACAATGAACTGATATTGGGCCGTAAGTTCAGCGAACGCTTTAGTTTACAGCTGAGCCCGGTATTTGTTCACAGGAACCTGGTTGAACAGGCTTCAGAGGAAAACGATGTATATGCACTCGGGATAGGCGCCCGGTTCAAATTAACAAAGCGCATAGCCTTTGTGGCGGATTATCATTACATCGCAAAAGGACTTGATAAGGATATTTATAAAGATCCTTTGTCGGTTGGCTTTGATATTGAAACCGGCGGCCACGTGTTTCAGTTGCATTTTTCCAATGCCACCGGTATGAACGAAAAGGCCTTTATAACAAATACCACCGGCGACTGGGGAAAAGGGGAAGTGCGTTTTGGATTTAATTTATCGCGGGTATTTACAGTTGCCAGGTCACGGCGTTAAACAAACAGTCATAGTTTTAGCCCCGGAAGCCTTATTAAAGTTTTCGGGGCTTTTTGTTATCTTTCGGGCCTTTTTTATAATGAAATATATCATTCTTATAGCCGCTTTGCTTTGCACTTCACTGGTACAGGCGCAGCAGGTACAAAAGCTATTTATAAAAGACGCCGCTACAAAAGCACCATTGCAGGGCGCTACCATACTGGTTAAAAGCACTGGTGCTTCCTTTGTTTCCGATAGTACAGGCGCTATTGAATTAACAGGTATTCCTGCTGGGGCACAAATGCTCATAGTTAGTTATACAGGATTTGAGACCCACGAGCAGGTTGTGCATTTTCCGCTGAGTAAAACAATAGAAATATTACTTGAGCCTGCAGATGATGAGCTGGCTGAAGTACAGGTTACTGCTACCCGCAGCAGTCGCAGCATTAACGACATTCCTACCCGTATTGAAACCATTACTGCCGGCGAACTACACGAAAAAGCAGTTATGCAACCGGGTAACATCCGTATGCTGCTTACAGAAAGCACAGGTATTCAAACGCAACAAACGTCTGCAGTGTCTGGCAGCGCCGGTATTCGTATTCAGGGGTTGGATGGAAGATATACGCTGATGCTGAAAGACGGCTTCCCTTTATACAGCGGCTTTTCGGGTGGGCTCAGTATTTTACAAATACCACCGCTCGATCTGAAACGCGTGGAAGTTATTAAGGGGTCCTCTTCTACATTATATGGCGGTGGCGCCATTGCCGGACTGGTAAACCTGGTTACGAAGGAACCCACTGACAAACGCGAATTGTCGATGCTGGCCAATGTTAACCAAACAGGGGCGCTTGACCTGAATGCTTACTATGGGCAAAAGTTTGGCAGGCTGGGGCTTACTTTGTTTGCAACCCGTAATTCTCAGGCTGCTTATAATAATAATCATGATGAGTTTTCGGATATTCCACACTTTACCCGCTATACCGTTAACCCAAAAGTATTTTATTATCCCAATGCTTCCACTACCATTAGCCTTGGTGTAAATACCAGTTTTGAGGACCGGCTGGGTGGCGATATGCAGGTAATAAAGCACCATGCAGATAGTATGCATAGCTATTTTGAAAAGAACAAAACCGACCGGTATGCTACCCAGTTCAAACTGGAGAAAAGGTTTGAAAATAAGGCAGTGCTGACGCTTAAGAACAGTTTCGGTTATTTTAACCGGGCCATTGAATTACCTGATTATCTTTTTTCAGGCAAACAAAATGCATCGTTTTCTGAGCTCAATTTTCTGTTGCCAAAAGACAAGGCAGAATGGGTGGCGGGGCTCAGCTTTGTAACCGATAAATTCAAACAAACCAACGCTACACAAAATCCGCTGGATTATGATCTTGTTACCAGCGGTGTTTTTGTGCAGAATAACTGGAAACCGGCAGAAATGTTTGTGCTTGAATCGGGGCTGCGCATTGATCATACTAACCAACATGATCTATTTGTATTGCCGCGTATTTCGGCCATGTATAAATTCAACAGGCATTTTACCAGCAGAGTAGGTTGGGGATTAGGGTACAAGGCGCCCAATATTTTTTCGGAAGAGGCAGAAGAAAAGAGCTTTCGAAACATACAGCCGCTTGCCCAATCAGTTACTACAAAAACCGAACGTTCGAATGGGTTTAATGTAGATGTAAATTATAAAGGCCGCCTTACAGATGAAGTTAGTATCAGCATCAATCAATTGTTCTTTTATACAGGGTTAAAAGATCCATTGTTGCTCGATACGCTGCCGCAGACCAATGGAAATTATGCTTTTTATAATGCAAATGGATCTCTTACTGCCAAAGGTTTTGAGACCAATGTTCGATTGGCGTACCATGAATGGTCTATGTATATTGGTTATACTTATACCAATGTGCAAAGAGATTTTACAAGAGGGGGGGCGGTTAATCCGCTTACTGCCAAACACCGCATCAATTGTAACCTAATGTATGAAGAGGAAGATAAATGGCGTATTGCTTATGAGTTGTTCTATACAGGGCGCCAGCAATTGACCAATGGTGAAAGCGTAAGGGATTATTGGGTAATGGGCGTTTCGGGCGAAAGAAAATTCAGACATGTTAGCGTGTTCCTGAATTTTGAGAACTTTCTCGATACGCGACAGTCGCGTTGGGAGCCCATGTACACCGGTTCAATACAACAGCCCGATTTTAGGGAGATCTATACGCCTATAGATGGTTTTATTTTTAATGGCGGGTTTAGAGTAATATTGTAATTAAAAGTGTGCCCCGATGCATCGGGGCACACCTGCCTTACTATTATTGTTAATGCTCATGTTCACCCTCACCGGTATTCACCATTTTCGCCTGTACAAAAAATGCGCCTTTGGTAACGATCTTTGTATTGGGTGCAATATTCTTCAATAAGGTAACCTGGGTATAACCTACATCGGTTGTGCCTTTTGCTACCGGTATTTTTTCGAAGACGGTTTCACCGGCATGTGCTTCCTGTTTTTCGCTTACTGCAAAAATGAAATCCTGTCCCTGCATGGTAACAATGGCATCTGTAGGAACGGCCGGTGCGGTAATATTTTCAAGGCTTATTAAAGCGGTGATATTCATACCGTCTATCAATCCCTGTTTGTCGCCCTTTACCAGCGCATGTACACTCACTGCTTTACTTTCATCTTCGAATGAAGAGCCCAGGGAATAGATCTGTGCATCATATTCTTTGCCGGGGTTATTGGTGAGTGTAAAATGGATGGTTTGATTTTCTTTTAGCTTCGACAGGTCTTTTTCATAAACAAACAGGTCGAGGTGAAGCTGGCTGTTATCAACCAGATCGAGTATGGGTGTGTTGGTATCAACATAACTGCCTATTTTAACAGTAACGTTACTTACCACTCCGTTTATAGGGCTCATTACAGGTATCACTGAAATTAAATGGGTGCCACTTAGTTTTGCCGGGCTTATTCCCATTAAGCGAAGCTGTTCTTCCAACGAAACCTTTCGCGTTTGCATGGTGCGCAGGTTGCTTTCGGCGGCCTGTAAGTTCTTTAACGCGCCGGCATTACCCTGTATGAGTTCCTGTTGCCGGGTAACTTCCTGCTGGGCGAGTGTGATCTTAGGTGTAAGTGATAAATATTCTTCCTGCGTAATAATGAATTGCGGATTACCTACAGTGGCAATCACCTGTCCTTTAGTGACCGTGTTACCCGGTTGAACAAGTAATGTTTTTATAACGCCCGGATATACAGAATTGATTTGTGCTTTGTTTTGATTGGGCACTCGCAGTACGCCATTTGCTTTTAATGATGCTGTGAGTTGTTTCTGTTCAATAGTGCCAATTTCTACGCCAATACTTTTCATTTGCGCCTCAGTGAGCTCTACGGCGCCTTCTGCATGTTCTTCCTTTGCTGCTTCCGCAGGTTTCTCTTCCATATTAGCGTCATTGCCGCAGGAGTAAAACCCAAGGCTGAGAGTTGCTGCTATTATTATTGCGGATATTTTTTTCATTATTATTCTACTGGTTTATAAAGTAATTGTATTCAATAACAGCCTGGTTATAGGCATTGAGGTTGTCGAGGTAATTGCGCTGAATATCTATGGCCTGGGTAATGAACTGCGATAACTCGGCAAAACCAATTTCGCCCGACCGGTAAGCCAGCGTGGCTGCCTTAATTATAGTTTTTGCCTGTTCCAAACCCGATTGTTCGTAATAAGTAAGCAGGCTCATATTTCTTTCCACGGCTTTCTGTGCCTGTATTTGTTGCGTATTGAACAATTGCTTCTCCAGGTCAAATTGTTTTTGCTGCACCTGCATTTCTGCCTGGGCGGCCTTTACTTTATTCTTATATGCCCCGCTGCCAAAAATGGGGATGGCGGCTGCTACCGAAAAACCACTGAAGGGATCGCTAAGCCCGTATAACCGTTGCGTAAAGAACCGGCCCGAAAAATCGGGTTTGTTCTCATTTTTTACAACCGATACGCCTGCGCCCGCAATATGTATATTTTGTTGTTGCAAAACCAGGGCCGGGTGTAATGAGTCGGCTGTAAACTGTTTATACGGTAATTTTTCCAGGGGAATGTCGGCGGCTAAGAACGTGGAATCGGTGTTCAACAATTGCATCAGCATATTTTGTTGTACACTTATGTCTATGGCAATTTGCTCCAGGTTGGCATGCGCTTCGCGCGAACGGGCGCTGGCGGCAATGCTATCGAGCCCCGGTGAGTCGCCCGCCTTAACTTTTACTTTGGCAGCGCTTTCCAGCGATCGGTAAATACTGTCGAGCCGTTGAAAGAGCTGCATCCTGTCTTGCAAATACCATAATTGGTAGTAAGCGCTCCGCACCTGTTTTTTTAGATCGGCCTCAATAAGGGAAGTATTTAAATTGTAATACTTCAGTTGCTCGCTATACAAATTTCGCTGCGCCTTGTACAAGCCGGGCCAGGCAATACTTTGTGTTACGCCAATTTTAAGAATGCCTTTATTATCACTGGGGCGCATGTCTTCGTTTTCGGCAAACACTCCTGTTTTAGGAAGCGCACCGGCAGTTTTCGTTTGCGCCTGTCCTTTAAGTATCTGTTGCCTGTTTAATTCGAATTGCAGATTGTGCCCTGCGGCATCGAGCGCCTGCTGAATGGTGAACCTTGGTGCTTTAACCGGCTCTTGCGCTTTTGTTTTACCACATAGCAGCGATAATGCAATGACAAGAATTGGTGCCGGAGCAACAGGTTTCATGGTTTGTTTTTTTCTGCCTGAAAAGATCAGGTATAACAGCGGTAAAACAATCAGGGTAAGAAAGGTAGCCGTTATAAGCCCGCCAATGACAACGGTGGCCAGTGGTTTTTGTACTTCGGCCCCGGCGCTGGTTGATAAGGCCATAGGAATAAAACCCAGTGAAGCTACGGTGGCTGTCATAAGCACCGGTCGTAACCGTTCCCGCGTTCCACGGCGAATTCGTTCAAAGATGTTGGTTACCCCTTCTTTTTCCAAATGGTTGAAAGTGCTTATTAATACAATACCATTTAGTACGGCCACGCCAAACAAGGCAATAAAGCCAACGCCGGCCGAAATACTAAAGGGCATTCCGCGCAGCACCAGGGCAAATACGCCGCCAATAGCGCTCATGGGAATGGCTGTATATATAAGCGTTGCTTCTTTTAGCGAACCAAAGGTGAGGTAAAGCAGCAGAAAGATCAATCCTAACGCAATAGGAACGGCTATTTTAAGCCGGGCAGTTGCCTGTTGCAGGTTCTCAAAGGTTCCGCCATATATATAGTAATAACCGGTAGGCAACAGGTGCGCCGCGGTAAGTTTGGTTTGAATATCTTCTACAACACTTGCTACATCGCGGCCGGTTACATTAAAGCCTATCACTATTCTTCTTTTTCCTTCTTCGCGGCTGATCTGCGCCGGTCCTTCTTTAAATGAAATAGTGGCCAGCTGCGATAGGGGCAGTTGCGTACCATTGGGCAGTGCCACATATAAATTGCTCACATCATCAATAGACGTTCTGCTGGCGCTATCGAGCCGAACAACCAGGTCGAACCGGCGTTCGTTCTCAAATACCACACCGGCGGTTTTACCGGCAAAAGCAGTGCTTATTGCATTGTTCAGGTCGTCGATGCTCATGCCATAAGCTGCAATTTTTGCACGGTCATACTGGACCGAAATTTGTGGCAGGCCGGTTGTTTGTTCTATTTGCGGGGCCGTTGCGCCGTTTACCGTTTGCACCACCCTGGCTATTTTAGGCGCCAGCATGGCCAGGGTATCAATATTTTCACCAAATACTTTAATGGCTACATCCTGGCGAACACCGGTCATAAGTTCATTAAAGCGCATTTGAATGGGTTGGTTGTATTCGAAGAAAACACCGGGTATAACTTCAAGCGCCTCCAGTATTTGTTGGGCCAGCTCATTGTAATTCTTCTTCTTTGGCCATTCTTTCTTTGGTTTTAAAACAATTACAAGGTCGCTGGCCTCGGGGGGCATGGGATCGGTAGGTACTTCGGCTGAACCAGTTTTGCCTACTACCATCTTTACCTCGGGAAATGTTTTAACAATACGGCTGGCCTGCATGGATGTTTCAATGCTTTGCGATAGGGAAGTGCCCTGTGGCAGAATGCAATGGAATGCATAATCGCCTTCCTGCAGCTGGGGTATAAATTCACCGCCTAACCGCGCAAAAACAAAAAGGGTAATGGCAAAAATAGCCACCGTTGCTATTATTACCGCTTTTCGAAATTTGAGCGCCCATTCAAGCAATGGCGCATAGCCACGTTGAAAGAAGGCCATCATTCTGTCGGAAAGGTTCGGTTTGTGCGTGCTATTTTTAGGTAACAGCAAAGCCGACATCATAGGTATATAGGTGAGCGATAAAATGAGCGCACCAAAAATGGCAAAGCTTACGGTTTGCGCCATGGGGCGGAACATTTTCCCTTCTATACCTATAAGGCTTAAGATAGGTATGTAAACAATGAGGATGATGATCTCACCAAAGGCCGCGCTGCTGCGGATCTTCGAGGCAGAAACAAATACTTCTTCATCCATTTGGGCCTGGGTAAGCCGTTCCCTGCTTTGGCGCAGCGCCAGGTGATGTAAAGTAGCTTCCACAATGATCACCGCGCCATCTACTATCAATCCAAAATCGATAGCGCCTAAACTCATCAAATTCGCGCTAACGCCAAAAGCGTTCATACAACCTAATGCGAAAAGCATGGCCAGTGGTATGGCGGATGCTACGATAAGGCCCGCCCTGAGATTGCCTAGGAATAACACCAACACAAAGATCACGATGAGCGCTCCTTCTATCAGGTTCGTTTTTACAGTACTTACTGCCCTGTCTACAAGGTCTGTTCTGTCGAGAAATGGTTCAATGACCACATCGGCCGGGAGCGACTTTTGTATGGTGGCCATTTTGGCTTTTACCCTGTTTACCACCGCGGCGCTGTTGGCGCCTTTGAGCATCATTACAATACCGCCTACTACTTCTTCCTGTCCATTATAGGTTACTGATCCGTATCTAACTGCACTGCCTAACTGTATATTGGCAACATCGCGCATCAGCACCGGAATGCCATTTACGTTTTTAACAACAATATTCTTTATATCGTCAAGGGATGTAACCAACCCGATACCGCGAATAAAATAGGCATTGGGTTTTTTATCAATATAAGCGCCGCCGGTATTGGCATTGTTCTTTTCAAGGGCGGTAAAGATCTCGGTCATGGTTACATTCATACCTTTGAGCCGGTAGGGGTTAACGGCTACTTCGTATTGTTTAAGCAAGCCGCCAAAGCTGTTCACTTCGGCCACGCCTTCGGTGCCGTATAATTGCCGGGCTACTATCCAGTCCTGCATAGTGCGTAGGTCCATAGCCGTGTATTTATGTTCCGCTCCTTTTTTGGGTACCAGTATGTATTGATAGATCTCACCCAGGCCGGTACTTACAGGGGCCAGTTCCGGTGATCCTATTCCTTTAGGGATCGCCTCTTCCGCTTCTTTCAACTTTTCGTTTATAAGCTGACGCGCGAAATAGATATCAACATCATCGTCAAACACCACCGTGATCACCGAAAGCCCAAAGCGCGATATAGATCGCATCTCGTGCAAGCCGGGCAAATTGGCAAGACTTTGTTCAATGGGGTAGGTAACCAGTTGTTCGGTTTCCTGGGCCGCCAGGGTAGGGGTAAGGGTAATTATCTGTACCTGGTTATTGGTAATATCGGGCACTGCGTCAACCGGCAGTTTGGTAGCGCTCCAAATACCCCATATAATGAGGGCGAGCGTAAAGATGCCAATGACGAGTTTGTTCTTTATAGAAAAAGAAATGATCTTATTAAGCATAGTTAATAGCATTCGTACGGCACATATGTTTGCCGGCCGTTTATGGTAAGGTAATAGTCAGGCTACGCTAAGTCGAACGATTTGCGTACGCTACAATAATGTAAATAGTAACTTATGCTATAAGCTGTGGCGGTTGCCAAATGGGAAGAGAAATGTCGAGCAGCTGGTCGGTGTAAACGGAGGCAAGAACAGGATGAACCCTGTCAACAATTGTTTCAACCACAATTGAAGGCGAAGGCATGGGTGCTACCGAACAGCAGCTGCAGATACACAATGGCGAACAGCTGTCATCGTCATGGTCATTTGAATCATTGTGTGAGCCGGGGAGTTCAACAGCAGCCTTTGCGTCTTTGGGGGCACAGGCAACAGCATCTCTGCACGGAATAAAATTCAGTGCAAATAAGAGAATGGTGAGAAAGATGGCTGTTACCTTCATTGCTTGCAAAATTAATTCAAAAACGCAGCCGGCAAAGGGCTATTATATCAACGACGTTGCAATTACAAAGTCCATGATAATTAAAGTATTCGTTTATCTCTTATTTGTTTTAACGTTTTATTAGTGAGCTGGTCATCGTTTGGGTTTTTCGACTGGCCAACACGTTGGGAAAGATAAATGCCTGAATGACCACTGAAATAATAGGCCGTAAAACAGGCAATGGCATAGTACAGTATGTAGTGCCCGCCAAATAATTCTACCCCCATAATGGTACAGGCAATGGGCGTATTGGTGGCCCCGGCAAAAACGGCTATAAAGCCCAATGCCGCCATCAATTCAACCGGCGCACCGGTAAGCATGGCAATGGTATTTCCCAGCGCCGCCCCAATGAAAAACAAGGGGGTTACTTCGCCGCCTTTAAAACCCATGCCTAAGGTGATGGCTGTAAATAGTAATTTCCAAAACCAGCTAAAGTATCCGGCGCCGCCTTCTTTAAACGAACTAACAATGGAAACGCCATCGGCATTCGGATTGGTTACGCCCAAACCCAGGTAGTCTCTTGTTTGCAGGGCAAAGGTCAATGCTATAATGATGAAGCCGCCTATTACCGGAATAAGCCATTTGGTTTTAATAAACCGGTTGCTGTAATTTTTTATGGTATGCGACAATTCCGCAAATAAATAACCGGCCAAACCAAAACAAACGCCGGCTATAATTACTTTACCTAACAGCAACAGATCAAAATGCAGGAATGAGAACGTATTGGTTACAGCTTCGTTTACTGAAATGTGATAGGCTGTATGGTGAATGCCGTATGCGCTACAGGTAACATCGGCCAGTACGCTGGCAATGAAGCAGGGCATAAGGGCATTATAACTCATTCGGCCAATGGCCAGCACCTCCAATGCGAATACGGCGCCGGTAACCGGTGTGCCGAATACGGCGCCAAACCCCGCTGCAATGCCACACATAAGCAAAATGCGGGTATCCTGTTTATTTAATTGTAACCAGCGGCCAATAAGGCCGGCCATGCTGCCGCCAATTTGTACGGCTGTTCCCTCGCGCCCTGCCGAACCACCGAAAAGATGGGTGATAATAGTGGTTGCCAACACCAGCGGCGCCATTCTTGCCGGTACACCACCGCCGGGCTCATGAATTTCATCCATGATGAGGTTATTACCGGCTTCAGCATTTTTACCAAGGTATTTATACAAAAAATAGATCAATACACCGGCAGCAGGTAATAAGAACAACAGCCAGCCATTGTGCCACCGCAGCTCAGTTACTTTATCGAGCAACCATAAAAAAAGGGCTACCAGTGAGCCTGCAATAAACGCAACAGGGATGGTGAGTAAAGTCCAGCGAAGGAGGTGTTTTGTAATGGAAATGTGTTCGAAGCTGTTTTTTAACTTGTTTATCATCCTGCAAAATCAAAGTTAAAGCTTTTTATTTAAGGGATGTATCATTAATAGTTCATTAGAAAAGGTAGGCACGCATTGTTGTGCTTGGGTTTTACTTTAGTTTGGCATATTCGAATGTATTGAAGTATGGGTAAGGCAGAAAGGTTAAAGGAAATTGCATGGAGTAGTCTGAAGTTGGGCACCATTGGTTTTGGCGGCATTGCCGGTATGGTTTCTACCATTGAGAACGAAATGGTGGAAAAACGTAAGTGGATCGATCACCAGCATTTTATGGATGTGCTTAGCACTTCTTATATTATACCAGGCCCCAACGCGGTTGAAATTATTATGCACTGCGGTAAAGAACGTGGTGGCCGGGCGGGACTGGTATTAGCCGGGGTTTGTTATATTTTTCCGGCCATGGTCATTTGCCTGGCCTTGGGTTATTTTTATCAGAAGTATAGTGCATTGCCCAATGTACAGGACTTTATCTTCGGTTTGCGACCGGCCACTACAGCGCTGATTATTGCTACCGTGTTCAGGCTTGCTGCTTCTACCCTGAAAAATAAGACCACGCTCATCATTTTATGCCTGCTTGTATTTGCTGCTTCCCTGGCAGGGGTAAACGAAGTATTGCTGATACTGGCTGCCGGGTTGTTGAACTACGTAATAAGTGTAAGCAAACAGAAAATACCTTTTTTTACCGGGTTATTATATGCGCCCATACTGCTGCAGATAAATACGCGGTTTCAAAATGAAAAGTTGTTCTTTATCTTTCTTAAAATTGGGGCCATATTGTACGGCAGCGGGTTTGTGTTGTTTGCTTATATGGATGAATCTTTAGTGCGGCATAATCACTGGCTCAGCCGTCAACAATTAACAGATGCCATTGCGGTGGGACAAATAACACCCGGTCCCATATTATCGAGCGCCACCTTTGCCGGTTATCTTATCAATGGCATGCCCGGTGGTGTGCTGGCAACAGTTGGCATTTTTCTGCCCGCTTTTTTTATTTCCTTCTTTTTACATAAACTGGTTTCGGGGGCCCGCAAAAGTCAGCGGTTGCGCGTATTTCTCGATGGGCTTAGCGCCGCATCAATATCTGTTATTGCTGTAGTTGGTTTACATCTTGTAATGGAAACAGTTGCCAACTGGCGTGGTTCGCTTATTTTGGCCGGCTGTTTGGGGCTTACGCTTGCGTACAAAAAGATCAGTTCTTTTTACATTATTTTATTAGGCAGTATTGCGGGTTTTCTTTTACTCAAATTATAATGTTTAATCTGTTTTCAATGCCTTTACCGGGTTTGCCCGCGCCGCTTTTATGGTTTGTGAGGCAATGGTAAGTGCTGCTATTACAAACGAAACAATGATGGCTATAATAAAGATGCCTGCGCTGATATCTATATGATAGGCGAAGTTTTGCAACCAGCTGTGCATGGCGTAAAACGACAAAGGCGCCGACACCAAAAAGGCAATTAGTATAAGCCAGATAAATTCTTTCGAGAACAGGTATATAATACTTGCCAACGGCGCTCCCAATACTTTGCGAATACTCATTTCTTTGGTGCGTTGAATGGTGGCAAAAGAGATGAGTCCATATAAGCCTAAACAGCCAATAAGAATGGCAATACCCGCAAACAATCGGAATGCGGTATATAGTTTTTGTTCCTGCCGGTAAAAGCCGGCAATATGTTCGTCGAGAAATTCATAAGTGAACATTTCCTCGGGGGCCATGGAGAGCCATAGTTTTTCAATGGCCCGCATGGTTTGCGCCATAGCAGTTGGTTGCAGTGTTACACTTGTTCTAAAAAATCGTTTGCTAAAATAATCAATGATACAGGGTCTTCTTGCTTTGTGTTTCGATTCGCTTTGAAAATCTTTTACCACACCGGCTATGGTCACCATTTCGCCTGCACCTTTAAACCGAACGCCAATGGCCTGCTCGGGTTGCTGTATACCCAGCTTGTGGATCAATGCTTCATTTACCATCACCTGGTGCAGGGTGTCATTATCGGATTTTTTATTGATCTTTTGTCCGGCCAGCAGGGTAATGCCAAACATATCCATGTAATGCTCATCAATAAATTTTAATTCAGTTACATCATCTTTATCAATGCCGCGGTCGGGGGCGCTGAACGGCGCCCAGCTACTGCTAAAGCTGGGCTCGCCCGATGATAAGGTAACGGCTTTTACACCAGGAATATCCTTTAATTGCTGCTGAAAAGCTTCCCGTTTTTTGCCATCGGGAACAAAGAAAGAAACAATGGCATCTTTCTTAAAACCCAGATCGCGATTGGTAAAGAAATCCATTTGGTAGGCAACCACCAGGGTGCCAATAATGAGTACCTGCGATATAACAAACTGTACAACTACTAAGCTTCTTCGTAACGAAAAGCCACGCACAACAGGCGCCTTCATATTTTTAAATGCCGTTACCGGGTTAAAGGCCGATTGAACAAAGGCAGGGTATAAACCGGCTATCAATATCAACCCAACGGTTACCAGTGCAATAAATAAGATCACTTGTGGATCGAGCAGGGCTGCAGGGCCAATTCTTAGTTCAAGCATATTTACCGCTTTGGCCAGGAACAATGCTGCAGCAGCTATTCCAAGCAGCATTGCCAGTAATACCAGTATGGTGGTTTCGCCCAGGAACTGACGCACCAGTTGAAAGCGGTAAGCGCCCAGTACTTTTCGTACGCCTACTTCCTTTGCCCGTTTTATTGCCTGCGCTGTGGAAAGGTTAATGAAATTAATAGCGGCGATAAGCAGTATCAGCAGGCCAATGGCGCCCAGCGACCAATAGGTTTCTTTTGATACGGTTGGCATTTCACTGCTGTGCAGGTAACGGGTATCGTAATGAATTTCGCGCAGGGGTTGCAGCGGAAGCCTTGCCTCTTTGGCTAATTCCTTTCCCCAATGCCTGGTAATGAAAGCAGGCACCTGCGCCTGCAACTTTTTTATATCAAAGTTTTCGGGTGCAGCAAAATAAGTAAAGCCACCCATGATGTCATAAAATTCTAACTGACCGGGTTTTATTTCGTTTCTTACCGTTTCAAATGATACCAGGAAATCGAATGGTAAATGCGTATTGGGCGGCGGGTCTTTTATAATGCCGGTTACAAACAGATCGTAATGGTTATTGAGCTTCATCACCTTGCCCATGGCTTCGCCGTTAACAAAGTATTTGCGGGCCATGCTTTCCGTTAGTACAATTGAGTTGGGGGTCGATAAGGCGTTTTTTTTATCGCCTGCCAGCCATTGGTGATCGAACACATTCATGAAGTGCTCGTCAACAAAACAGTAGCCGCCTTTTTCATTAATTCGTTTATCGCCTACTTTTATTACACCTTCAGCATGGCGCCATACCTGGGTCACTTCCAGTTCAGGATAATCTGCCCGTAATGCCGGCGTTATGGCCATCGATACACTGGGGTTGAAATCAATGGCATTCAACGTTACCCGCCAAATGCGATCGGCTTTCTGATGGTACTTATCAAAGCTCAATTCATTACGCACCACCAAAAAAATGATGATGCTGGTGGCAATGCCCAGTGTAAGCCCTAATATGTTCAATAAAGCATAGCTAAAATGCCGGCGAATATTGCGCAATGCGATGGTAAAGAAACTACTGATCATGAAAGGTTTACTTTATGATTTATAGAATGGCTGTTTAATCCCTTAAACAATATGCCATTCTTTAAACCAACTGAAAACCATTACGAAGGATATTCATACTAATATGAGATGTTCGTTTATGATACAGTGATTGTACGGTTCCAGTTGCCGGATACCGGTTACCGGTTACCAGGTGCCGGTTTCCCGGGTTGTTACTTTTTCTTTCATAGGTTTACGTTGCAGGTTACAAGTTGCAGGTTGCAGGGAATACAGTTTCGCAGGGTAACTCCTCGTCAACACGTCAACCAGTTAACTCGTTAACTCACCAACATACTCCAAATGCACCGTAGGATTATTGATCTCCATAATGATAGAAGGATTCGCCAAATCCTTAAACTGAAACTGCCTGTACAAAGTGTGCGCATCGCGGGTGCCCAGCATTTTTCTTCTCAGGCGTTTACTCCAGGGTTGATCCAAAATATACGACAGCATTTTCTTGGCAACGCCCTTGCCCTGGTAACCGGGTAATACAAAAAAGTCGGCAAACCAGCCAAAGGTGTAGTAGTCGGTGATCACCCTGCCAAAGCCTACCTGTTTACCATCGATAAAGGCACCTACACAAAATGAGTTGGTCAGTGAATTATCAACAAACGTATACGAAATGCCTTTTGCCCAATAAGAGTCTTCACTTAAATAGCGATGGATGGTTTCTACATCCATATTCTCTTTGCCCGATCTGATAATTACGGCTGACATATTTGTTCGTTTTAATAAAACAAAATTAGTTTTGCGTGTTCAATAAACACAGTCCCAGTTTTGTGTATTTTTATGGACACAGTTATCTTTTTTCATTATGAAGAACGATTTTTTGTACGTTGAGATCTCGAACAACATCGCCGGTCTTATCAGGAATGAAGTGTTAAAAGCAGGTGACCGGTTACCTTCGGTACGTATGTTATGCCAGGAGCATGGCATAAGTATGAACACAGCTAAAAGAATTTTCCTGGAGCTGGAGGCGCAATCGCTGATCGAAAGCAAACCGCAATCGGGCTATTTTGTAAGCCAGCTATCGCGCCGTCAATTAGCGTTGCCCGATGTAAGTAAACCTTCAATAGCAGGCAGTAGTAAGGAGCCCGATGACTTGATAAAGAAGGTATATGGGAATATGGGCCGCAATGATATTACCCATTTGTCAATTGGTGTGCCTTCAAAAGAATTATTACCCATTGCCAAGCTGAACAAAGAAATAATGCAAGCCACCCGGCAGCTAAAGGCCAGCGGTACGGAGTATGAACAAATACAGGGTAATGAGCATTTACGGCGAATGATAGCAGCCCGGTCTATCACCTGGGGTGGAAACCTGCGTGAGAACGATCTTATTACTACGGCTGGTGGTATGAACGCCTTATCGTTTTGTATGATGGCGTTGGGAAAACCGGGCGATACCATTGCTATGGAAAGTCCCTGTTACCCCGGTAGTTTACAGCTGGCCGTGAGCCTGGGGTTTAAAGTACTTGAATTACCAACGCATCCGGTAACCGGCATCGAGCTCGATGCATTAAAGAAGGTGGTCCATAAAATAGATCTCTGTTTGCTGGTGCCCAATTTCAATACCCCGTTGGGCAGTTTTATGCCCGACGAAAATAAAAAAGAAGTAGTGAAGCTGTTGGCAAAACATGGGGTGCCGCTGATAGAAGATGATATTTATGGCGATCTGTATTTTGGCGCGCAGCGCCCCAAATGTTGTAAGGCATTTGATAAAGAAGGAATGGTGTTATGGTGCAGTTCCGTTTCAAAAACCCTGGCGCCCGGTTACCGAGTAGGGTGGGTGGCGCCGGGTAAATTTAAAGACCAGGTGTTGAAGCTAAAATGGGTGCATGCCATTTCCTCATCAACCATCAATAATGAGGCGGTGGCCAACTTTTTAAAAAGCGGGCGATATGATACGCATCTTCGCAAAATGCGGCAGACCTTACAAAGCAATTACCAGCATTGTATAAGCGCCATTGGCGACCATTTTCCGGCCGATACAAAAATTAGCCGCCCGCAGGGCGGACTGGCCGCCTGGATAGAATTCAATAAAAAGATAAATACAGCGGAGTTGTACGACCGGGCCATTAAACAAAAAATAAGTATTTCGCCGGGCAGGTTATATACCCTGCAAAATCAGTTTGAAAATTGCATGCGGTTCTCGCTGGGTTTGTATTGGACAGATGAGTTAAGGCTGAAAATGAAAATATTGGGTGGAATGGTGGCGAGAATGTAGAATACAGCTGTAAGCCTTAAGCTGCAAGCAAATACAGAATACAGCCTAAAGGTTAAAGCCAAAAGCTTAAAGCAAATACAAAATACAGCTTTGCGCGCGGCAACTCAAAACTCAAAACTCAAAACTCAAAACTCAAAACTCAAAACTATTTCACTCCATTATATTTTCTGATAAGTTCCCTCGTTTTAACCCCCGATGGTTTCAAATCGCTGATCTTCCATTTACCGGTTGATGAAGCCGTTGGTAACAATACCGAACAGGTTTCATCTTTGTCACTTACCGACCAGGTGATCCAGCTGATCTTGTTTTGCTCGGCCCAGTTGATCCATTCATGCCAGGAGGTTTCGTTTAGCGGTCCATTGCCTGTCGCTTCCATACCGGCCGATTCGGAAATAAAAATGGGTAATCCTTTTTTAAGTGCGTAGTCGCCTCTGTCGCGTAAGGGCTGTTTGTGCGTGGCCGCATAAAAGTGAAGCGTATACATCAGGTTGTTATAACCTTTTATAGGGTCATCGGCTACCAGGTGAATATCCTGGTCCCAATGAGGTGAACCAACAAGAATCACATTATCGGGGTCAATGGCCCTGATGGTTTTAATCAGTTCAATGGAATAAGCTTTTACATCGGCCCAGTTTTGTTTATCGTCGGGCTCATTAAAGATCTCGTAAATAATGTTGGGGTGTTTGCCGTATTCCTTTGCTATTTCGGTAAAGAATTGCTGCGCCTCTTTTTGTTTTATTGTATGGCTATGCCAGTCAACTATTACGTAAATACCTTCTTTAATAGCGGCATCAATAACGGCCTTTGTAGTTGCTTTCGACCAGTCGGGTTTGTTTAGGTAACCATTGTCGGGCTCAACACCCATGGCTGCACGCACTACAGTGCAGCCCCAATCGCTTTTAAGCCAGCTTACCGTGCCGGCGTTATAAAATCGAGGCCACCAGTTATGCCAGCCAAAACTCATTCCGCGTAATACTACAGGTTTTCCTTTTTCATTAACAAGGTTCAGGCCCTTCACCTGTAAGCGGCCGTTCTCTTTGACCGGCTGTGCGAAGCTAATAGCAAATGCAAACAACAACAGGGTTGTTGAAAAGGTCTTTCTCATACGGCAAACTTTGATGCTATAAGTTGCTATAAAAAATTGAAAAACGAACAGTCAAGGCAATAAAAGCGGAGGAATGGTTAAAATAACAACAGTTTTGGATTTTTTTATTTGGTTCCTGGAGCTTGGGATTTGGTATTTTTCATTGTCCCCAGGCGGTGATCACCAGCGATCTTCCGCCGCCATGGTCGCGGTGCTCGCATAAGTATATACCCTGCCAGGTGCCCAGGGCCAGTTCGCCTCTGCGGATGGGGATCATTACACTACAGCCGAGCATCGATGCTTTTAGGTGGGCCGGCATATCGTCGTCGCCTTCATAGTCGTGTTTATAATCAGGGTCTCGTTCCTTTACAATTTTATTGAAGAACATTTCAAAATCCTGCCGAACGGTGGGGTCGGCATTTTCATTGATGGTAAGCGATGCCGAGGTATGCTGTATAAACACCTGGCAAAAGCCCGTTCTTATATTGGCCATTTCGGGCAGTGCCCGTATCACTTCTCTTGTTATTAAATGAAAACCTCTTGGTTTGGCAGGCAGTGTTATCTGTTGCTGGTAAATGTTCATACTGCAAATTTAGTTTACAAGTTAACAAGTTAGGTTCTTCTGTATATATTTACCATATGAAAGCAGAGCTGCTTAGCCTCATCGATATCCTGGGAACAGTAACCTTCGCCATCTCGGGCGTGTTTGCTGCCATGCAAAAAAAGCTCGATCTTTTTGGCATCCTTATCATTGCTTTTATTACAGCCATAGGCGGGGGAACCTTGCGCGATATGTTGATTGGCGACCTGCCCGTTAGCTGGATGCGCAGTGTTAAAGTTCCGCTTATTATTCTTGTTAGCGCAATCTGTGCAGTACTATTAAGAAAATTCATTCATAACTTTCAGCAGACCCTGTTTATTTTCGATTCGCTGGGGCTGGGCCTATTTTCGGTGCTGGGTATACAAAAAGGAATAATGTTTGGGTTTAGTCCGGGTATTTGTATTGCCATAGGCACCATCAGCGGTTGCTTTGGCGGGGTAATAAGAGATATTCTGCTCAACAATATTCCATTGATCTTTAGAAAAGAAGTGTATGCTACCGCCTGTATTTTGGGCGGATTGGTTTATTTCCTGTTGTTAAAACTACATTTCAACAAGAACTGGTTAGATGTGGTGGTGATGGTGCTGGTGTTTTTGATCAGGTTTTTATCTGTTCGGTACAGATGGCGTATTCCCAGTATTTATAACGATAAAAATGAAATTTAGGCTTACTGCATTAACAGCTTTAACCTAAAAAGCCCCGAAGTGCCATTGTCGTTATCAGCTACGGCTATACAGGTAATTGTTTCCCCTTGTTTACTGACTATATCAATTGATTCCAGCTTTTCTTTGGCTATGGCGCCCTGTTTGTTTCTCAGCAGATGGCTGGCTGTTACTTTTTTTTCTTTTAGTGAATACACGCCAACAAAACTGCCCAGTATGGGGCCGTCTTTTACCCAGTCGGGCGTATCTTCAACTGATGCGGTAAATAACAGGTGTGTATCGTCGATGGTGCAAATGCCCGAAAGCGTGGCTTCTTTGCCTTCAATTTGCGGCAGGTTGGCTTTATGAAAGTCAATGGCCGGCATAGGGGCGCCTGCAAACAGCAAATAATGCATTAATGAATCGGTATGAAGGCTGATGAGTAAATTACTGCCCCGGTTGCAAATGATCAATGAATCGCCTACTGTTGTAGAACCTTCTATATTCCATTGCGTGCTATCGGTACCAGTTAGCCGTTGCAGTTCCTCATAAAATGGCTGAACCGAAATCAGCTGCTGATCGGCGGTATCATTTATATTCAATAGTAAAACACTATCGCGGTAAGGTTGCAGGGTGCCGCTGCCAAAGGCCAGCAGGTATTGCTTATTGTTGTAGGTAATGAGATTGGCGCATTCAAGATCGTGTTTTATGGGTTTGGGCAACCGGTATTCATCTGTTGGAAAGCCTTTAAGCGGAATTTTTTGTTGTTCGTAGCTGGTAAGGTTGAGCCGGTAAACGCTGGTGGCGTCATCGCCAACAAGCCAGGCTGTATCGTTCACAATAACGATGCCCGATGCGGAGGGGATGCTGTTTAACAGCTTTTCTTCTTCAATTATAAGCATTTGAGTGGGTTGTTTTCCCCCGCAACCGGCGGTAAGGAAGGTGATTATGGTAAATATATGAAGATAGCTTTTCATGTGCTTCCAGGAAGTTGTTTTTTAAATATATACCTTAATCAAAAATGTTACCAGGATGGTTGCAGGTTGCAGGTTTCAGGTTGCAGGGTTCATGAAAACAGGCTTTGTCTTATTTTTTGCTGTTACCAGTTACCAGGTACCTGTTGCCGGGAAATACAGGTGCCGGTTACCAGTTACCAGTTAAAGCCAGTAGCGAACCCTGTAATAAAAGCCCTGCAACCTGTAACTTGTAACCTGTAACGGCTTCAAACATGAAGAATTGTTCCCGTTATAACCATTAACCTAAAAAGTGTTAACTTCAATACGATCAACAACCAATAGTGTTTCATTATTATAAACCTGTAAAATTATGTTACAATGAACACTGTTTCACGCAGACGAGTAATTAAAACCATTGCTGCCGGCAGCGGCATTATGCTGCTTTCGCCCAAAACAATTTTTAGTGCTAAAAGCCTGTATAAAGATAAGCTGGGTATTGCCCTGGTAGGGTTGGGGTATTATAGTACCGATCTGTTGGCACCGGCATTACAACAAACCAAACATTGCTACCTGGCAGGTATTGTTACCGGCACCCCGGCCAAGGCCGAAACCTGGAAGAAGAAGTATAACATACCCGACAAGAATATTTATAACTATCAAAACTTCGATACCATAGCTAATAACCCCGATATAGATGTGGTATATGTTGTATTACCACCATCGATGCACAAGGAGTATGTGATAAGGGCTGCCAATGCGGGTAAACATGTGTGGTGCGAAAAACCCATGGCCATGACCGAGGTAGAATGCAAGGCTATGATTGATGCCTGTAAGCAGAATAAAAGATCGTTGGCCATTGGTTACCGGTTGCATCATGAACCCAATACGCAGGCCTGGCGAAAGATCATAAAGGAAAAGCAATTGGGTAAAGTAACCAAGGTGAACTGCGCCGCCGCGTACCGCGATAACCGTACCGATCACTGGAAACAGAAAAAGGAGATGGGTGGCGGTGTGTTGTACGATATGGGCGTGTATGCCATACAGGGGGCACGCCTGGGTACCAATATGGAACCCGTGGCCATTGTATCGGCACAAACCTCCACTACCCGGCCAGAGATCTATAAGAACGGGCTCGATGAAACAACGGTGGCCACACTTGAATTTCCGGGTGGGGTAATGGCCGATATAAAGACCAGCTTTGGCGAAAATGTAAACTTCATTAATATCAATTGCGAAAAAGGTGACATAAAGGTGCAGCCCTATTCGGCCTATAATGGGCAAAAGGGGAGCAGTCCGCTGGGTACTATTGAACATCCTTATAATGTACCCTTTCAACAGGCCACGCAAATGGATGACGATGCATTGAGCATTATGCAAAAGAAACCTATGCTGGTACCCGGTGAAGAGGGTTTGCGTGATATCAGGATCGTGGAGGCTATTTATAAAGCTGCTGCAACAAGGCAGCGGGTGGTATTATAAAAGTGAGATCGTTTTAAAGTAATTTACAAACCCCGCAAGTGCGGGGTTTTTGGTTTGAGATGAAATTCTTGAAAAATAAATTATTTTATTGGTTGAATAAATCAATTTTAGAGCATTTAGGCTTTGGACAAGGCCAGATAGTTACTAATTCGAGAGAGTTAAGGTACTTTTTTATAAAAAAGATTACTGCGCACAAAAGTTAGTTTTAGATCGATGGATTACAACTTTAAAAAGTTGTCTTATAAGTTCGTTTCCATCTTTTCAATATCAATTTTTGAAAAGTCAGATTGTAAAGATGGCCTTTTAGTATAAAACGGTAGTTATTAGTCTTAAAAAGGAATATTTAGAATAAAATAGGTACTAGTTAGTTTAGAAAATGAAAAAGTTAGATTGAAATGAGGGCTCGTTAGATTGAAATGAGAAAAGTTAGATTGAAAATGCTACGTAGATTGTTTTTTCCATTCTAAACTTAATTTCAGAAAAAAATAATCTACGTAACAATAATTATAACTTATAATCGGTAAAAACAAATTATAAGCTCCGCATTTTAACGAGAGTGTAAAATATTATGTGTAAATAGGAAGTAACAGTATTAGAGTCGGCATCTGTGTTCAAAGATAGTTAAGAATTGATGCAGAATAAACCCC
>JANUBW010000010.1 GCA_024809215.1 Niastella sp. OAS944
TTCACCTCTTCCCATCCCGAACAGAGAAGTTAAGCCCCTCATGGCCGATGGTACTGCACAACAATGCGGGAGAGTAGGTAGCTGCCATATTTATTGCAAAAAAGCCTTTTAACTTATGTTAAGAGGCTTTTTGCTTTTTAGACCGTCTTCCACGGCAATCGTGAATCGGCAATCGGCAATGACTCGCGATATTTAAGGCCTCGCGTTCGTGAAACGGCAAACGTGAAACGTGAAATCCTGTGCTGCATCATAAGCAATAGCTGACCTCCCTAAATGCGACATCGCCCTCCAATTTTAATACTGCTGGCAATTAATCGCAAGTCGTGAACTGTGAACTGAACAACTGAATAACTAAGTTTGCTATCAGGTTTAAGCACTACTATGCATGCTGGAGAAAACAACTCACTAATGAACCTGATTCAAACAACACTACTAACAATAGCACTCTGCACCAGTCTACAATTATCTGCCCAAAAAAGAAACTGGTCAAGTTCCGCCGATAGCGCACAACAGGCCCTCACCACACAGTACTGGTCAACAGAGGAGAAATATTACAAACACAATAATGATAATAACACCGGTTTCGATTACTGGTGGAATGCTCATGCGCTCGATGTGCTGGTTGATGGCTACATCCGCACAAAAGACCCCGCTTATACTGCCCGCATGAAACAACTGCTTACAGGCATGCATAAAAAGAATGGCAACAAATGGGAGAACAATTACTACGATGATATGGAATGGCTGGCCATAGCCTGTATACGGGCTTATGAAGCCACTAAAGATGCATCATTCAAAGAACTGGCCCAGGAACTATGGACGTTGATAAAAACCGGCTGGAGCGATGTACACGGCGGCGGTATTATGTGGGCAAAAGATCATCCCAATGCAAAGAACTCCTGCGCCAACGGACCTGCCATTATCATTGCAGCACGGTTATATAAACTAAATAAGAATAGCGATGATCTTACCTGGGCAAAGAAGATCTACAACTGGCAACAGGCCACTTTAATTGATACTACCCGCGGTCTTGCATATGATCATGTTGGCAATACCAAAGAAAGCGCCATCTATACATACAACCAGGGCACCTGGCTGGGCGGTGCATTGGAACTATATACCATCACTAAAGACAAACAATATTTGCAGGCTGCCATCCGCAACGCCAATTACGTCATCAACGACACACAACGGTTCTCACCCAATGGTATTTTAAAAGGCGAAAATTCGGGCGACGGCGGTTTGTTCAAAGGTATATTCATTCGCTACTTTGTACAGCTGATTTTACATGGCAAACTCGACAGTTATACCAAAGCGTTATATCTGAAATATTTAAAAGCCAATGGCGAAAGCCTGCTCGATAAAGCCACCCTTAGGCCTGTGTATTTATTTGGAACAAACTGGGTTTCTATGCCCGCCTCGCCAAAACAAGATTGTTCAATACAATTAAGTGGCATTATGTTATTAGAGGCCCTTGCTTTATTGAATGCGAAGTAGGAGGTAGGAGGCAAGAGGTAAGAAGTGCCGGAAAATTATTAGGTTTAACATTAAAGCTCTTCATACTTCATAATTCCTACTTCTTAATTCGCAAAACTATGTTCTCAATGTTTAATATTAGCTAAACACTTAGTTTTACAGCATCAAATATGTCACATATGAAAAGGCGCTCCTTCATACAGCAGTCCACCCTGGCAGGCGCAGGCTTGTTATTAGGCAATAAATATGGATTTGCAGGTACTAACGAACCACTGCAATTCCCCGTAGTACGTACCCCGGCAGATAAAAGGAATTTTACAAGTGAAGCAGTAGAAAAAGCAATTAAAGAATTTCAGGCAAATGTTAAACAACCCGAATTAGCCTGGTTGTTTGAGAACTGTTTCCCCAATACGCTTGATACCACAGTACATCATAGCACCCAGAACGGCCGGCCCGAAACTTATGTGATCACCGGCGATATAGATGCCATGTGGCTGCGCGACAGCAGTGCCCAGGTTTGGCCTTATCTGGCGTTTATGTCGCAAGATAAACCCCTGCAGCAATTGATTGCCGGTGTTATCAATAAACAAACAGCCTGCATTCTGAAAGATCCCTATGCCAATGCTTTTTATAACGACCCGCAAAAGAAAAGCGAATGGGAGCACGATCATACCGACATGAAAGCCGGCGTACATGAGCGCAAATGGGAGATCGATTCATTGTGTTACCCAATCAGGCTGGCTTATCATTACTGGAAGCAAACAGGCGATAAGGCGCCCTTCGATGCACAATGGCAACAGGCCATCAAAACCATCTATACAGTATTTCGCGATCAGCAACGCAAGAACGGACATGGCTCTTACAAGTTCCAGCGCACCACACCACATGCAACTGATACCTTGCCTATGAGTGGTTACGGTTATCCGGTAAAACCGGTTGGACTGATCTGTTCTGCCTTCCGCCCCAGTGACGATGCAACGGTGTATTCTTTCCTGATTCCCTCTAACTTCTTTGCAGTAGTAAGCCTGCGTCAGGCAGCTGAAATGCTTACTGCCATAGCAAAGGATACAACAACCGCAGCGCAATTAACTGCACTGGCCAATGAAGTAGAGAAAGCATTACAACAATATGCCATTGTAGACCATAAAACATTTGGCAAAATATATGCGTACGAAGTGAATGGCTTTGGTAGTTATAATTTAATGGATGACGCCAACGTGCCCAGTCTGCTCGCGATGCCTTACCTCGGTTCGGCAAAAGCAACTGACCCTATTTATCGTAATACCCGGCGCTTCGTATTATCATCCGACAATCCATTCTTCTTTAAAGGAACTGCCGGCGAAGGCATTGGCGGACCGCACGTAGGTTATGATATGATTTGGCCCATGTCTATCATTATGCGTGGCCTTACCAGCACCAGCGATGAAGAAATAAAAAGCTGTATCCAACTGCTACAAAAAACACATGCCGGTACCGGTTTTATGCATGAGTCTTTTCATAAAGACGACCCGAAGAAATTTAGCCGTAGTTGGTTTGCCTGGGCAAATACCTTGTTTGGAGAGCTCCTCTGGAAGACTTATAAAGAGAAGAAACTAATGTGATAATTCGATAATGTGATAATGAATACAAATACAACTGTATTTCATTATCACATTATCATATTAGCTAATTATCACATTAACTAATGGGTGCATTCATGAAACGAATCACCATCAGGATAGCTAAACAAATTCACCAACTTCCATCTTGCTTTATACATCCCAAAGCTGGTGTTTTTGAAAACGGTAGCTCCGTTTAGATCGGTGATCACATCGGTACGCCATGTTTCACCGCCATTGCCATTGGCTTTATCAATAATGGTAGTATAACCACTGGGGCCACTGCTGATTGATTTTACCGCAGTGATATTAGCACCAGCTGAATTTTTTATAAGGGTGAATACACCTGTGTTTACATTGAACTTATACACGTGATTGCTGTTCGATAACCAAAGATCGGTAGTGCTGCCATGTACGGGGAACAGCTCATGCGCATTACCCTCGGGCATGGTGTATGTCTTTTGCAACGTAAGCACCGGACTGCCACAGCTGTTATTATAACTAAACGCTTTCAATTTATCTTTACCGGCTGCCCATAACCATTTATGCGCTTTGTCCCACACCACATTGTGCACATCTTCAAACAGTACCTTACCCCCTTGTTTGCTTTCATCATTAATATACGAGTCGGTGGTGAATATCAGTAAGTAACCGCCCGTACTGGAAGCCGTTACCACATTACCATTGGGCAGCACTTCTGCCGAATGGGTATTGCCGCCGGCATAATCGTACCAAATGGCTTTTTTGGTACTCACATTGATGATAGCCACACCGCCACCCGATGCGGTGGCCAGAATGTATTTACCGCTATAAATAGGTTTGGCTTCGCTGAGGTTCGTGAACCAGCCTTGTGCACCCGAGCGTATCATGGCATAGGAGGCCGTTGGCTTCCATTCCCAGGTAATGGCATTGCCATTGGCCACATCAACCATTACAATACGCGAATTCTTTTGGTCGCAAATGATCATTTCTTTGGCGGTAGCTTCTGTAACTGCTTCTGTAGTGATTAATTCACTGGCATCATCGTTAGAACGCTGTTCCACTTTCCGGCTGCAACCCAATGCAAATACCAGGGAAACGACCAGCGAAAAGGAAAAGATTTTTCTCATAGTTAATCGTTTATTAAATAAAATGGTTACGACTTAAAATAGTGCCAACCGGAAACAATCGCGAACTAAAGATTTACACAATCAGCATGTTGTTGTACATACAGGCTGTATATATAGTGAATTATCTAATAATAGTAAAACCACCATAACGCACAAAATCGCATCAATTTCATGCTAAATCTTTATTTTCATCACAAACTAAGCTGCTAAATGGCTACTCTTTCTTTTCGGCTAACATTATTATTGCTGTTCTCTGTACTATTTTCGGTTGCACAACCCGTTTGTTTACCCGTAGACCTTCAATGCGAATACCTGAAGAACCCATTGGGTATAGATGCTGTACACCCGCGCTTTATATGGAAGTTAAAAGACGCCCGTAAAGGCGCGGCGCAAACGGCATATCAACTTATTGTAGGCACCGATTCGCAGGCGGTTAGCAAAGGCGCCGGCGACTACTGGCAAACCAGCCAGGTAAACAGTGATGCGCAATTGGTGAATTATGAGGGCAAACAATTACAGCCTTTTACAAAATATTATTATGCGGTAAAAGTGTGGGACCATAATAAACAAGCCTCGCCATTATCTGCAGTTAATAGTTTTGAAACAGGTATGATGCACATGGGCAACTGGCAGGGAGCCTGGATCAGCGACAGTCGCGACATAACCGTAAAACCCGCCTCGTATTTTAGAAAGATATTTACAATTAATAAAAAGATCAAACGGGCCCGGGCTTATATTGCCGTGGCCGGTTTGTATGAATTATACTTCAACGGTACAAAGATCGGTAACCATCGCCTTGACCCAATGTACACGCGGTTCGACAGACGCACACTCTACCTCACCCATGATATAACCACTCAATTACGAAATGGGAAGAATGCCATTGGTGTTTTGCTGGGTAATGGCTGGTACAATCACCAGTCAACCGCCGTATGGGATTTTCATAAAGCGCCCTGGCGCAACCGCCCTGCATTTTGTATGGATGTGCGAATTACTTATGAAGATGGAAGTGTAGAAACGGTAAGCACCGGAAAAGATTGGAAAACCGCGTTAAGCCCCATTATCTTCAACAGCATTTACACAGGCGAACATTATAATGCACAACTGGAGCAACCCGGTTGGTGCACACCAGGTTTCGATGATTCAAAATGGAATACCGCCGTTTATCGTGCAGCGCCTTCTTCGAATATTGTAGCGCAGGTAATGCAACCCATTCGCGCAGTGGAAACGGTTCTCACCAAATCTGTACGGGTTTTTAACGATACCAATTATGTGTTTAACCTGGGCAGAAATATTTCAGGTGTTAGCCGCATTACGGTAAAAGCGCCTGCAGGAACGGTTATCAGGTTAAAACATGGGGAGCGGTTATTACCGAATGGGCATGTTGATCAATCGAACATTGATGTACATTACCGGCCCGTTGGTACCGATGATCCTTTTGCTACAGATATTTTTATTACCAATGGAAAAGGGGAGGAAAGTTTTTCGCCCCGGTTTAACTACAAGGGATTTCAGTATGTTGAAGTTACCAGCAGTGCGCGAATTACACTGAATAAAAACAGCCTCACCGGTTATTTCA
Organism: Niastella sp. OAS944; assembly: GCA_024809215.1. Taxonomy (GTDB): domain Bacteria; phylum Bacteroidota; class Bacteroidia; order Chitinophagales; family Chitinophagaceae; genus Niastella. The sequence continues at coordinate 5,763 of JANUBW010000010.1, forward strand.
TGCACAGCGATGTACCACCGGTTGGTACATTTACCACATCGAATGCCACCATCAATAAAATATGGCAGGCAACCAATAATTCATACCTCAGTAATTTATTTGGTTATCCTACAGACTGTCCGCAACGCGAAAAGAATGGCTGGACGGGCGACGCCCATATTGCCAGCGAGACGGGTTTGTACGGTTTTGACGGGATCACCATTTATGAAAAATGGCTGGCCGATCACCAGGATGAACAAAAAAGCAATGGCGTACTGCCTTCCATCATCCCTACCGGCGGCTGGGGATACGAATGGGGCAATGGCCCCGACTGGACGAGCACCATCGCCATTATTCCCTGGAATATTTATTTGTTCTATGGCGACACTACTTTGTTATCGCGTTGTTACAATAACATAAAGCTGTATGTTGATAATATCGATCAGCAATATGCAACTGGTTTAACCATCTGGGGACTGGGCGATTGGGTGCCGGTAAGATCAAAAACACCGGTTGAGCTTACGTCATCTATCTATTATTATGTTGATGCCAGCATTCTGGCCAAAGCGGCCCATTTGCTCGGCCGCCAAAAAGATGCAGAGAAATATACCGCCCTTGCTACTAAGATCAGGAATGCCATCAATAGCAAATATCTTAATACTACAACCGGTATTTATGGCAATGGGGTTCAAACCGAATTAAGTGCACCGCTTTGCTGGGGTATAGTACCCGACTCCTTACGGTATAAAGTAGCCGCTAACCTGGCCAGCCGGGTACGGGCCGATAGCAATCATCTCGATGTAGGATTGTTAGGTACAAAGGCCATCTTAAATGCCCTGAGTGAAAATGGTTATGCCGATGTAGCGTATACTGTTGCTGCACAAAAAACTTTTCCCAGCTGGGGTTGGTGGATCGTAAATGGCGCCACTACTTTATATGAGAACTGGCCCATCGACGCCAAAAGCGACATCTCGCTTAATCATATTATGTTTGGTGAAATTGGCGCCTGGTTGTACAAAGCATTAGGTGGTATAAAACCCGACCCCGCCAAACCTGGATTTAAAAATATTCTGTTACAACCGCATTTTGTTTCGGCACTTAACCACTGCGAAACTACCCATCAATCGCCCTACGGTACTATTGTATCGTCGTGGAAAAGAATTGGGAAGAAGATTTTGTATACGGTGGTTGTGCCGGCTAATAGTACTGCCACACTTACCCTGGATGGTAAAAAAGAAAGTTTGGTGGCTGGGAAGTATACCTTTGAAATTAAAAATGAGAAATGAAAAATGAGAAATGAAAAATGTGAAATGAAAAATGTGAAATGAAAAAGGAATACAAAAAATGTATTTACTTTTTAATTCTTCATTTCTCTGTTTTTAATTTTTCATTTATGTTTTTGCATGGCATAATCCGTAGGCGTAACCCCAAACTGTTTATGAAAATTACGGGCGAAATTGCTTTGTGAGCTATAACCGGTCATAGCGGCAATTTCATACATTTTATAATCACCCGAGGCCAGCAGTTCCGCAGCTTTCTTTAAGCGCGTGATGTTGATAAGCTCAATGGGGGTAAGGTCAGAGATGGCTTTTATTTTCCGGTACAAAGTAACCCGGCTCATATTCATATGGCGCGCCAGTTGCTCCACATCCAGTTCTACCTCCTCAATATGTTCAATAATGGTTTCATGCAATGTGGTGAGGAAGCTTTCATCGGCCCTTGTATGTGCAATACTATTAATGTGAACCAACGGCGTGCGGGCGAAATATTCCCTTGTCATATTTCGGTTCGCCAGTAAACTGGCTATTTGCGCCAACAGATGTTCCTTCGAAAAAGGTTTTTCAATATAAGCGTCGGCGCCCAGCTCAAGCCCCTGTACTTTCGATTGAAGGGTATTTTTAGCTGTAAGCAGTATTACCGGTATATGTGAAAATTCTACATTTGATTTTATCAGCGAGCACAGTTCAAACCCATCCATTTCGGGCATCATTACATCGCTGATGATCAATTGTACGGCGTTTGAGCCAAGCGCATGCAGTGCTTCTTCACCATTCGATTTTTTCAGCACAGCATATTTATGTTGCAAAATCCTTTCCAGGAAGTCAAGAATTTCTTCTTCATCGTCAACTAACAGAATCAGTGGTTGGGTGCTCATTCAGTTTTTTTCTTTTTGGCAGGCGGTTGTAATGGTAATTTAAGTACAAATATGTTTAGCTCAAAGGAATTCTCTTTTACATACAACTGCCCCTGGTGCAACAGGGTAAGCGAACGCGCCAGGGTAAGGCCAATGCCCGTACCTTTTTGTTTTATATTCTCCTTTATCCGGTAAAATGGTTCAAAAATAAGCTCGCGCATGGCTATCGGGATGGATACGCCGTCGTTGGCAATCTCAAAAGTAAAATAGGGATCGTCTTTTTGCACCGGGTGCAATTGTGCCGTTATCTGTTTATCGGCATATTTCACGGCATTGCTAAACAGGTTGTACAATATTTTGTTCAGCGCATCCTCATCAACAAAGGCCACCACCGGCGAGTCGGGTAATACCAACGTGTATTGCAGGTTTCGTTTTTTAGCCTGCAGTTGAAAACTGCTATACACTTCCTGCATCAGTTCGGTAATGTTCACCTTTGTAAAATCAAGACTGAAACCCTTTGCTTCGGTTTGGCGAAAGTCAAGTATTTGCGTTACCAGCGTCATCAACCGGTTGGTGTTGCGCTCCATCATATTCACATCTTCTTTTATATCGGGCAGTTCATGTATTTTCTCCATCAGGTTTTCTACCGGCCCTTTTATAAGGGTAAGCGGTGTTCTTATTTCATGCGCCACATTGGTAAAGAATTCGAACTTGGCCTCGTAGATCTCTTTTTCTTTTTTCTCCTGCGATCGTTTGTGATAGTGTTGAATTACCAGGTACACCAGGCTTACAACTACTGCGGAATAAATTAACCACGCCCACCAGGTGTTATAAAAAGGCGGCGTAATAATAATGTGCAACAATTTTTCCTGGCTCCAGCGGCCATTGGTAGCTGCGGTCAGGCGAAAGGTGTATTGTCCCGGCGCCAGGTTGGTGAAATACACTTTGCGGTTGGTTGAAAGGTATGTCCAGTTTTTATCGAGCCCTTCCATCGTGTATTTGTATTCGGTGATCTCCGGACTGGTATAACTCAACGCGGCAAAATCAATACTGAATGATGATGCGTCGTAGGGGAGGGTAATGCTATGGGTATAAAGAATAGATTGTTTTAAAGGCGAATGGTCTTTTTCAATCAGCAGTTCTTTATTATGCACCTGAAAGCCGGTAATGTATACGGGGGGAATGATCTTGCTGCTATCAAAATCCTCAGGGCGAAATGAGATCATTCCCTTTATGCAACCAAAATACAATTTGCCGCTGGCATCTTTATATCCACTGTTGTAATTGAACTGGTCGTACAAAAGGCCATTGGCCTTTGTGTAAAGTGTCATGTGTTGCGAAACAGGATCGAGGTGTACCAGTCCTTTAGAAGTTGTGATCCACAGCTGACGGTTGTTATCTTCCACCACCTTAAATACAAAATTACTGGGCATACCGTTCTGGGTGGTATAGCGTTTTATATGTTTTCGGCTCACATCCAGCTTGCACAGTCCGCCCCCTTCGGTAGCTATCCAAATATTTTGTTTACTGTCTTCGCAAACGGCGTTAATGTCGTCTATCGATAAACTATTGGTATCGGCCGGGTTGTTCACTAACTGACCCCATCGCCTTGTTGGCGGGTCGTAATATAAAAGTCCGCGGGCGTGGGTTCCCGCCCAAATAATACCGGCATGGTCTTCTGCAATACAACTTATAAACTGACCATCGGGTGTTTCCTTCAGCCACTCAAAATTATCTGTCGATTTTTTATACAGATAAATGCCCTGGCCGCTGCCCACATATATATCACCCCGGCGGCTTTGCAGCAACGAAACAATAAAGTTATTGCGAAAGGCACAATTGGTTAATTCACTCCCATAGTGTTTTATCACTTTGCCTGTATGGCGGTCCATAATATCGAGGCCATGATCGAGTGTGCCTATCCATACTTCATTGCCAAGCACCATAAGGCCATGAATATTATGATATGCAATACCTGTTGGCGTACCCGTTGGTTTAAAATGTGTAAATGCGCCGGTACGCAGGTTCAGTTTATTTAAACCGGCATCTTCGGTGCCTATCCATAAGTTACCATCGCTGTCTTCACACATTTCGCGTACGGCATTACCACTAATGGTTTGGGTAGTACGATCGGGAAAGTATTTGGTAAAGGGCGTGAATTGTTTGGGATAATAGTTCACGCCGCCAAAAAAAGTGCCGGCCCATATGCCGCCCTCCCGGTCTTTACAAATGGTATATACCGCATTATCCGATAAAGAATACGGATCAGCAAACTGTTTCTTTAAATTGGTGAACTGCCGCGTAATGGTATTATAAATAAAAATGCCCGATTCGGAAGCAAACCAGTATTCATCATCGGTGACCTTTAAAATATCGCGCACATAAATAGTGGTTTTATCGGCGCTGTATATCAGCAGGTCCGAATAAGTGTTGGTATTGGTATTATACAATTTAATGCCCTGGCAGGTGGTGCCTACAAAGATGGCATTGTTGCCGGCCGGGTACATTTTTTTTATAAAACAGGTGGGCATTTGCGGCGAATGCTCAAACACATTAGGCCCGGTAAAAGTTTGTGTATTGGGGTCGAACCGTTTCAGGTGGCCATCTGCCGTGCCAAACCACATGTCGCCATTGGCGCTCATACAAAGCGCCGTGGAATGAATATTGGTTTCTGTCGGAAATGTAGTGAGTTTACCGGTGCTTACATTATAGCGGCATACGGTTGTTATTGAGCGGAACCAAAGCGCACCCTTGCGGTCAATTTGAAGATCGTTGATCTCGGGTAACGAAAGAACGCGCACCAGTCTTTCCTTTGCGTAATCGAAGCGGTATACGCCGTCCTGTGTGCCTACCCATAAGTTTTCTTTTTCATCGGGAAGAATACAATACACAAAATCTTTTCGCAGCCGGTTGTTGTCGTCGGTCTCAGAATTGAACAATTTGAACCGGTAACCATCAAAACGGTTCAGTCCTTCTTTGGTGCCGAACCATAAAAAGCCTTTATTGTCCTGGATGCTGCAATACACGGTGTTGTTCGACAAACCATTCTCTACCTGGTAATGCCTGAAATAATAAGGCTGGCCATTAACAGTACTAACGGAAAGCCATAGCATCAGCAATGGCAGGCAGCGCAATGATCGTAATAAGCAGTTCATTCGAAAGTAATTTACGCATGAACACAACACCAAAAAACAAAATGTAACAAATTGAACAAATTCTGAAACGCATGGAATAAAGGGAGTGCGCAGGATGAACTTATTTCATGTTTTAATAATTGCTGAAGTCATTTTTTACTAACAATTGATTGCTAAATGAAAAAGTTAACCAAACACGAACTGCGTGGCAGGTCCTGTGTAGTTATGGATTCCTGTCTGCTTACAAAACTTCTTTTATTCCTTCTGTTTAATGTCACTACTATCATGCCGGTAATGGCACAATCGGGAAATAGTATTACTGTTTCTGGTGTAGTAAAGGACAGTGTTGGTGCTGCGATAGCCAATGCTACTGTTTTAGAAAAGAGCACCAAGAATGCTGTAACCACCGATTTACAAGGCGCTTTCACAATAAAAGTATCCAGCCAGTCGGCTGTGCTTATTATTTCGTCTGTCGGCTATGTAAGCCAGGAATTACCGGTGGGTGCTCAAACAGAATTTACCGTTCAGTTAAAAAAATCACCCCTCGATCTCAGCGAAGTGGTTGTAGTAGGTTATGGTACAACGAAGAAAACGTCTGTAATTGGTTCCATTGCTTCCGTTACCGATAAAGATATCGGTATGGTGCACGGTGGTTCAACAGTAAGCTCCAGTTTGGCTGGTAAAATAACCGGGGTATCATTCCGTATGGCAGATGGCCGCCCGGGCGCCAGCGCCAACGTTCAGGTACGCAATATGGGTGAAGCCTTGTTTGTAATAGACGGTATACAACAGGATGCCGGTCAGTTCAATAATCTGGCACCGAATGATATAGAAAGTATTACCGTACTGAAAGATGCATCGGCTGCCGTTTATGGGGTACGCGCCGCCAATGGCGTAATTGTCGTTACCACCAAACGCGGTAAACTGGGCACAAAGAATACGGTGAATGTAGATGCGTATACAGGGTATCAAAACTGGTCGCGCTTTCCCGATGTGCTTACCAATAGTTACGATTATATGAAGTATCGCGCCGAAGCGGAGATCAACCGTTACGGCAGCACCACCATTACCCAGCAGGAGCTCGATAAATACAAGGCCGGCACCGAACCTGGTTACCAGAGTTTCGACTGGAAGAGTTTTATCGTAAAGAAGAATGCGCCCCTGCATTCAGCCAATGTAAATGTTACCGGCGGCAGCGATAAGATCCAATACTATTTATCGGGCACGCATTTATTTCAGAACTCCGTACTGGGGCGCGAGTATACTTTCAAACGCACCAACATACAATCGAACGTAAGCGCCAAGATCGCCAACCGGTTAAAAGTGGGGGTTAATATCAATGGCCGTATTGAAACGCGCGACAATCCCGGCGTTCCTTATGGCGATGATTACTGGCTGGCGCGTTTTGCTATTATGCGCAATACCCCGCTCGAGCGGCCGTATGCAAACGACAATCCCGCCTACCTCAACGATATCAAACACAATGAAACCAACTGGGCTTATCTGAACAAAAAGAATGCGGGTAATTATCACAACGACTGGCGTGTGCTGCAAACCAACTTTACGGCCGATTACCAGGTGCCGTTTGTAGAAGGGCTTACGCTGAGTGGTGTATATTCATATTACCTGGCCGATTATCTGCTCAATAACCACGAGTATACTTATAACACCTATACTTATAATCCAATCGATGATTCATATACTGCCACCGGCGGTAGTACCAACCCCTGGCGCGAACGTGAACAAACCAAGCAAATTAATATTACCCAGCAGTTAAAGGTGAATTACAACCGTACGTTTGGCTTGCATTCTATTGGCGCTACCTTTGTAAATGAGCGTATCAAAAATCAGCGCCTGAGTAACTGGATCCACTCAGTGCCCAGCACCAATGCGCTATCGCTTATTTATTTCAATACGGCCGATACGTATAACGACAATATCACCAATGAGGCCCGTATTGGTTACATTGGCCGGGTTACTTATAATTATGATAACAAGTATTTCTTCGAAGCATCGGCACGCCGTGATGCCTCTTACCTGTTTGCACCCGATAAACGCACAGGATATTTTCCTTCGGTGGCAGCAGGCTGGCGCATAACGGAAGAGCCATTTATACAAAAGCTCCTCGGCAACAGCAATATCTTAACTGAGTTCAAATTACGCGGTTCATACGGGGTATTGGGTGATGATGGCAAACAACTCGATCTGCCGGCATTCGCTTACGTTGAAGGGTACACCTACAACCAGGGTATAGCCATTTTGGGTGGCGTTCCCGTTGTTGGCTCAAGAGACCGCGGTGTGCCTATTACCAATATCTCCTGGTTAAAAAGCCGCATGACCGATGTAGGGTTCGACTTTAGTTTAATGAACGGAAAACTCACCGGTACCTTCGATTACTTCTATAGAAAACGCACCGGTTTGCGTGGCCGTAAATCAGATGTGCTGGTGCCTTCCGAAATAGGTTATACGCTGCCCGATGAAAATATAAACAGCGATGCACAGTTTGGTCAGGAGGGTTCACTTTCTTATAGTGGCGCTTATCGAAAATTGCGTTTCGTTGTAAGCGGTAATTTGTCTTATTCACGTCAGAAATTTCTCAACTCCTATAAACCGGTGTTCTTTAACTCCTGGGACCAATATCGTAATTCCCGCGAGCATCGCTTTACCCGTATTGATTGGGGTTATGATGTAGTAGGGCAATTCACTTCACAGGAACAGATCAACAGCTACCCGGTAAATATCGACGGACAAGGTAACCGCACCTTGCTGCCCGGTGATCTTATTTATAAAGATGTTAATGGCGATGGCAAAATTGATGAGTACGACGAACGCCCGATAGGTTATGGCAGCGGTCAGCAGCCAAATGTCAACTATGGTATCAGTATTGCGCTTATGTATGAGAATTTCGATTTCAGGGCCGACTTCTCCGGCGCCGCTGGTTATACCTGGTTTCAAAACTGGGAAACCCGCTGGGCTTTCCAAAACGATGGTAACCTGAACACCATGTTCCTCGATCGCTGGCACCGTGAAAATCCAAACGATCCAAAAAGTCAATGGATCCCCGGTAAATACCCGGCTTTACGTTTTAACGACAAAGATCACAGCAATAACACGCGCTCCTCTACCTTTTGGGCGCACAATGTAAAATACTTACGCGCACGTACGCTCGAACTGGGGTATTCGCTGCCGGCAAAACTCATCAGCCGAATTAAAATGGAAAAAGCACGGTTTTATGTAAATGCTTATAACCTGTTTTCATTCGATAATATGAAAGAGTTTTCGCTCGATCCTGAAGTGAATGATGACAACGGCTTACAGTTCCCCCAAAACAAATTCCTGAACGTAGGTGTAAACCTTACTTTTTAACCGCGCCTGAAAAACAATTACAATGAAGAAGACATTAATCAGCATATGTGCAGCAGGGTTGTTATTGACAGCCGGTTGCAAAAAAGACAGTGAATTTTTAGATGTACAATCTCCTCAGGTTCTTACCAATGAACAAGCATTCAGCGAGCCGGCGCAGGTATTGTCCATCATGGCCGACCTGTATAACCGCCAGGTTGATTTCAGTGGCCTCGATAATGGCTGGGAATCATTTGCCGACTTTAGTGAAAGTTTTCCCTCGGCCAATGGCAATACCAATATTGTACAACGCAATGAGTGGAACTTTACCGACTGGTCTATATGGGATTATAATTACATCCGGGATCTGAACTTATTTATAGAACGCGCTACGGTGGCAAAGGCATTGTCAAATGCAGACAAAACACGCTTTTTGGCGGAAGCCCGCTTTCTGCGCGCCAACTTTTATTTCGAAACGGCCAAACGCATGGGCGGCGTTCCGCTGATACTGGAGTCGCTTTTGTACAATTCCAGCGGCGATCCCTCTTACCTGCAATATCCACGGGCAAAAGAATCGGAGATCTATGATTTTGTGATCAACGAAGCAGAAGCCATAAAAGGCAGCCTGCCCATCAATGCAAATGAAAAAAGCCGCGCTACCAAAGGGGCTGTATTAGCTATGGAAGCAAGGGCGGCGTTGTATGCCGGTTCTATTGCAAAATATGGCGGTAATACACCTCAGGTGTCGTTGCCAGGGCAGGAGGTAGGCATTCCCGCTTCTATGGCCAACGGCTATTATACAAAAGCATTGAATGCTGCCAAAGAGATCATCAACGGCAGCGCCGGCACGTATTCTTTATATAATAAGAAACCCGACCTGGGTGAGAATTTCGCTTCTATCTTCCTCGATAAAAGCGGAAATACAGAAAGCATTTGGGTAGAAGATTTCAAACTAAAGAGCGGAAAAGTACATGGCTTTACTGTAGCTACTCAACCACGGTATGGCGCCGAAGAAGAAGAGGGCGGACGCATTAACCCATCGCTGAACCTGGTTGAATCGTTTGAAAAACTCGATAATACGTTTGCTCCCATTGCTGTCACCGATGCGGGAGGAAATCCTATTTATTATAACAACCTTTCAGATGTATTTGCCGGCCGCGATGCCCGGCTGTACGGAACAGTTATACTGCCCGGTTCTACTTTCAAGGACAGACGTGTCGATATTTGGGCCGGTTATAAGTTAGCCGATGGAACCATTGTTACCGGCGACGATCGTGGAGCACAAAAAAAATTACCCGGTCAAACGAACTCAACGCAGGTAGTTGGTTTCGATGGGCCGGTTAATTCAAAAGAATTTACTGCTCAGTCAGGCTTTTACCTGCGCAAATATGTTGATCCTACTCCCGGCGCCGGATCGCGCGGTACCAATAGTGAAGTGCCTTTTATTCGTTATCGCTATGCCGAGGTGTTGTTGAATGCTGCTGAAGCTGCTTTTGAATTGGGTCAGAAGGGCGATGCTGCTACTTATATGAATCAGGTACGTGCCCGCGCCGGATTAACAACGCCCCTTACAGCTGCCGACATCACTTTCGATCGTATTGTGCATGAGCGCCGTGTTGAGCTGGCATTTGAAGGACATATCTTTTATGACCTCAAACGCTGGCGCCTGGCGCATGTGGTTTGGGATGGCAATAAAATGACGCCGGCCGACCTGGTAAGTAACATTGGGGCTGCTACCAAACGCAATACACAACCTTATGGTTTATGGTCATACAAATTGTATGATCCTGCCAGTGCCAACAATGGTAAATGGTCGTTCCAGATCGTATTGCCATCGCTCGTAACCGGCAGCAACCGGTTCAGGCTGGGTAATTATTATTCGGCCATCAATAATGATATTATTGCTAATAATCCCAGGATCGTTCGTCAGCCAAATCAATAATGAATATCGAATATTGAATGTAGAATGTCGAAGTGAAGGGCAGAAATGCCGAAGAACTAAAAACTTAGAACTTAAAACTAAGAAATATGAAAATTTTCATAAGCTATATATTATTAGTAACGATAATAATCATGACTGGCTGTCGGAAAGATAACTATGACGGGCCAACAGTAAAGCTAAGCGGTCATATCGTATACAAGGGCACGCCTGTTGAAGTGGAGTATAACCAGGTGAAATTTGAATTGTACCAGGATGGTTTTGGAAAAACGGGGCCAATGGCTTCTACCTTTCAACCCGATGGATCGTATGAATTGTTACTGTTCAATGGTGACTACAAATTCATCATTCCTAACGGGCAGGGACCATTTAAATGGAAGCAAACAACAGCCGGTGCACCCGATACAACAATCATTCAGGTAAAGGGCAGCCAGGAGTTTGATATTGAAGTAACGCCGTATTATATGGTGCGCAATGTACAATTGACTGCCTCGGGTGGCAAGGTAATGGGCAAATTCAGTTTAGAAAAGATCATTACCGATGCTTCGGCCCGTGATATTGAGAATGTTAGTTTGTATATCAATAAAACACAATTTGTTTCAGGCGCCGATAATGTGGCCTCAGAATCTATCAAGGGCAGCGACATAACCGACCTGAATAATGTAAATTTAAGTGTAACAGTACCCACCGCTAACACCACGCAAGGATATGTTTTTGCCAGAATTGGAGTTAAAATAGCAGGAGTTGAGGATAGAATATTCTCTGCGGTAACCAAGATCAGCCTGTAAAGAAATTAAAAATGAAAAATTAAGAACAGGAGAAATGAAAAAGTAAATACAAATGTCGATTTGGTTTCACTTTTTCATTTCTCATTTTTCATTCTTCATTTCTCATTTACATAAATAACTATAATATATGAAGAGAGCGTCCCTTTTACTTTTTGCTGGTATAATAGGAGTGAGCACGTTTGGCCAAACCTGGAAACCTGCTGGCGACAAAATACTGACCACATTTGCGGCAAAGGTAGATCCGCAGTTACCATTACCCGAATATCCACGCCCGCAAATGGTGCGTAATACCTGGCTCAGCCTGAACGGACAGTGGCAGTATACTATTTCGCAGGCATCGGTGCAGGCTATTCCAACTACTTTTGAAGGTAAGATACTGGTGCCGTATGCCATTGAAAGCGCACTCAGCGGAGTTGGTAAAATGGTGGGTAAAGACAATGCACTTTGGTATCAGCGAAGTATAACGGTTCCGGCTATATTCAAAAACAAACGCACGCTGTTGCATTTTGGTGCGGTTGACTGGCAGTGCGATGTATTTGTAAATGGTAAAAAAGTAGGTGACCACAAAGGCGGCTACGATCCGTTCTCTATAGATATTACTACCGCATTAACTAAATCGGGCAACCAGCAAATTGCAGTACGGGTATGGGACCCCAGTGATGAAGGCCCGCAGCCACGTGGCAAACAGGTAAAAAATCCCAATGGCATTTGGTATACACCGGTAACCGGTATTTGGCAAACGGTTTGGTTAGAAGCGGTTCCGCAGAGTTATATCAGCACCATTAAACAAACGCCGGATATCGACAAAAGCGTCGTAAACGTAGCGGCCCAGGTGGAGAATGCGCAACCCGGCGATCAGGTAGTGATCGCTGCTTATAAGGGCACCGAAAAGATTGCTGAGCAAACGGTAGCGCCCGGTACCAATGTAGCATTAAGCATTCCCGGTGCAGAATTATGGTCGCCCAAAAATCCTTTTCTCTACGATCTGAAGGTATCGCTGTTGCAAAAGAATAAAAAGACCGATGATGTAAGCAGTTATTTCGCCATGCGCAAGATCTCGGTAGGGAACGACAATAACGGCATCCAACGCATGTTGCTGAACAATGAGTTTGTGTTTCAGTACGGCCCGCTCGACCAGGGATGGTGGCCCGACGGTTTATACACGGCTCCCACCGATGAAGCCCTGAAGTATGATATAGAGCAAACAAAGGCTATGGGCTTTAACATGATCCGCAAACACGTGAAGGTAGAACCAGCCCGCTGGTACAACTACTGCGATCGCTTAGGCATGTTGGTATGGCAGGATATGCCCAGCGGCGACCTCGGCAACCATTGGGAACCACGCCCCGGTGTTTACGGACGTGCTACCGATAAGAACCGTACTACCGAATCGGAAACCATTTACCGCAATGAATGGCGCGCTATTATGGAGAAGCTGCATCCTTTCCCCAGCATTGTAGTATGGGTACCATTCAATGAAGGGTGGGGACAATTCAAAACAAAAGACATTGTACAGGTAACGCAACAGCAGGACCCTTCACGCCTGGTGAACAGCGCCAGCGGCGGAAACTTTGAACCCGTTGGTCATATTGTAGATCTGCATAATTATCCCGAGCCCCTGATGCCCGATCCGGTTTTATTCGGTTCAAAACAGGTGCTTGTACTAGGTGAGTTTGGCGGTCTTGGTTTGCCCATTGAAGGACACACCTGGCAGCAAAAGAACAACTGGGGTTATCAAAGCTTTAAGAACAACGATGATCTGTTGAAGCGGTACGAAGAATTTATAAGCCATATTCCAGCATTAATTAAAAGCGGATTATCCGCTGCCGTATATACGCAAACTACCGATGTGGAAGTAGAAACGAATGGTCTTATGACCTACGATCGCAAGGTGATGAAAATGCCGGTAGAGCGGTTGCATGGTATTCATAGTAAGTTATATGATCCTAATGCGGTTGTTATTAGAAAATAGTAGCGCAATTGCCGGTTACCGGTTACCCGTTGCCGGGGCCCTGAATTTTTAAAAATCTAACTAATTACCTGTTACTTAAATACACTGTAACTGGCAACCTGTATTCCCTGGTAACTGGAAACCGGTACCCGGTAACCTGTAACTTGAAACCTGTAACATGAAACTATTTAGTTTAATACTCTTAATAACGTGCAGTTACTTTTCATTAACTGCCCAACAATTGAAACCCGGTGTTACAATAAACCAGGTTAATAAGTATTACGTAAGCAACAAACAACCACTTCGCCCGTCGGCCTTCATCAAACTTCCCGTTACCTGTTTCAAACCAAAAGGATATTTGTTGAAGTTCCTGCAACTGCAACGCGATGGGCTAATGGGTAACCTGGATAAGATCAGCGCCTGGCTGGCAAAAAATGATAATGCCTGGTTAACAAAAGATGGCAAAGGCAAATGGGGTTGGGAAGAAGTACCATACTGGTTAAAAGGCTATGCGCATATAGGTTACCTGTTGCAGGACCAGGGTATGATCAGTGAAGCAAAATTCTGGATCGAAGCCGTACTCAATAACCAGCGGACCGATGGCGATTTCGGCCCCATTGTTTTACGCAACGGCAAACGCGATCTGTGGACCAACATGCCAATGTTGTGGTGTATACAATCGTATTATGAATATTCAAACGATCCGCGCGTACTCACTTTCATGGGCAACTATTTTAAATGGCAACATGCATTGCCCGATAGTATGTTCCTTGAAGATTATTGGGAAAACAGCCGTGGCGGCGATAATATGTACAGTGTATACTGGTTGTATAACCGCACCGGTGAACCCTGGTTGCTCGACTTTGCCACGAAAATTGACCGCAATACCGCTAACTGGCGACAAAAAGACAATTTACCCAACTGGCATAATGTGAACATTGTACAGAGTTACCGCGAGCCGGCTACATATTATCAGCAAACCAACAATGCCGCTGACCTCGAAGCTACCTATAATGATTTTAAACTGGTGCGTGCTATCTATGGCCAGGTGCCCGGCGGTTTATTCGGTTCAGATGAAAATGCGCGTAAGGGATACGATGATCCGCGCCAGGCAGTGGAAACCTGTGGTATGGTTGAACAAATGACCAGCGATCAGTTCCTGTTGCAGATCACCGGCGATCCTATGTGGGCCGACAATTGCGAAGACATTGCCTTTAATACTTTTCCGGCGGCGTTCATGCCCGATTATAGAAGTCTGCGTTATCTCACCGCGCCCAATATGGTGGTGAGCGATAGTAAGAACCATGCGCCCGGTATTGCCAACGAAGGACCGTTCCTGATGATGAACCCATTCAGCAGTCGTTGTTGTCAGCACAACCATGGAGCCGGCTGGCCTTATTTTGTTGATAACAGTTGGATGGCCACGCCCGATAATGGATTGGTAGCGCAGCTATATACTGCAGGCGATGTAACAGCCAAAGCAGGCGATGGAACAGAAGTTACTTTACAAACCGAAACGCATTATCCATTTGAGGATGTAATAGATATTACCGTAAAAACGCCGCACGCAGTAAGCTTCCCGCTATATTTACGAATTCCTGCCTGGTGTACAAAAGCGTCGATAACCGTAAATGGTAAACCAATTGCGACTAAAACGACAGCAGGGACCTATGTACAGCTGCCGGGCAATTGGAAGAACGGCGATAAAATAAAACTTACCTTGCCCATGCAATTGAAATTGCGTCAATGGGAAAAGAACAAAAACAGTGTAAGTGTTAATTATGGGCCGCTCACGTTTTCGTTACTAATAAAAGAAGATTACAAACGGCGCGATAGTAAAGAAACGGCTATCTGGGATTCACGCTGGCAGGAGAATGCCGATGTAACGGCCTGGCCATCGTATGAGATCTTTCCCGCATCGACATGGAATTATGGATTGCAGGTTGATGCCAACAATTTAACCAAATCATTTACCATAAAAAAGAAACCCTGGCCAAAGGGCGATGATCCGTTCACCAATGCCAACGCTCCCATTGAACTTATTGCCACCGGCAAACAGATTCCCAACTGGACCATCGATCAGTTTGGTTTGTGTGGTGTGTTACCGCAAAGCCCGGTTGCGGTGGAAGGTGGGCCGGTTAAACTTACTTTAGTTCCTATGGGTGGAGCACGATTACGAATAAGTGCTTTTCCAGTCGTTAAATGAGAAATGAAAAATGAAGAATGAGAAATGAAGAAGTTAATACAAATACAAATGTCGAATATCGAATGCTGAACATAGAATGTCGAAGCGATAAACAGAAATAAACGTTAAGTCCGGATAAGTATCATCTTTCCGGACTTTTTTTATTAAGCTATTAATAGCGAGTCACAACAATAAAGAACTAAGAACTGAGAACTAAGAACTGATTTTGAAGCAAACAGCGATCATCTTTTGTCCATCATTCGGATAAACTACACGTAATCCTTCAGGAAGTTGTTCCCATTCCAACTTCTTCTCACTTCCCAACAACGTAACAGCACTTATCTTGTTTTCAAGCGACTTTGCATTCAACCCCAACGACGAAATGTTTAACACTTCACCCGGTTTGGGCACGGTGAGGCAGAAGGCGTACACTTCACCATTCTTACCACGGGTAAAACGAAAGTCTTTTGTACTAAAGGTAAAGTCTGCATGACGTTTACCGAGTTTGCCACCAGGGAAGATCTTCATCTTTTCATCACCTTCACCAAACTTTTTCCAGGCATGACTGCCATAAATGCCTTCGCCGTTTATTTTCATCCAGGCGCCAAGGTCTTTTAACATGGCGGCGCTGCCACTATCCATAGCACCTTCGGGCGTAAGCGAAACGCACAGGGTGAGGTTGCCATCGCGACTTACATGTTCAAGCAGGGCATGTATAATGGCGCCGGCATCGTAATAAAAACCGGGTTCGTAGAACCAGTCGCCCACAGCCATATCGGCCATCCATAACTGATCGGTTTTAATATCTTTAGGATAACTGCCTTCAAAGGTTCTACCCGCACCACGATTGGTAGGCAGAAATTTAATGATGCTTACTTTATCGAATGGTTTATTCTTACGGGTGAGCGCCTGGTTGTAGAAATGTGCTACTACGCGGGCGCCTGCATCGCATTTGAAACCACTGCCGCTTTTAGCGCCGCTGAACGGTTGTGTGCTGTTGCCATCGGTATAAATAAAATCGGGGTCGTAATTGTCAATCACATCTTCCATACGCATAGCCCATTGCGTGGCATACCATTTGGCATAGTTGAGGTTGTTGCCGAAGATACCTTTATAACCATGCGCAATGTGATAGATCTTAAAGGGTTTTCCGTTGCTGTCAATGGTATTATAATGAAGAGGGGTGGTATACAGTCGTTTGGGATCGAGGCCCTGCCACCATTTGCCTTTGCCATCGGCAAGGGTAAGATTGCCATCGTAAGGAACGCCGGGTTTGGGGCCGCCGGCGCTGTCGCTGCCAAAAGCGGTTTGATACCACCACCAGGTATATTCATGATGAAAGGCAACGCCAAAACCCATGTTGTGTTTTTTGAGTTCTGTTTTCCAGCGGGCTAAAAAATCAATCTTAGGCCCAACGTTAACAGAGTTCCAGGGCTGATACTTTGAGTTCCATAAGTCGTAATTGTCGTGGTGAACGCCTACCACCAGCGCATAGCGAAAGCCTGCATCATAGTATGCCTGCACCAGTTTGGCCGGGTCCCATTGAGAAGGGTTCCATTGGTGCAGCACATCTTTATAACCCACTTCACTCGGATGGCCAAACGCTGCCAGATGATTTTTATAAGCTTCCTGCCCCGGTTCATATAAACGGCGTGCATACCAGTCGCCACTTTTACCGGCAGCTTGCGGTCCCCAGTGAATAAAGATGCCGAATTTTGCATCGCGCCACCAGGCCGGTTCGCCGGGATAGTTTTTATCAATAGATTGCCAGGTAGGTTCAAACGGACCTTTAGCCATGGGAAAATCCATTTTTACTTCGGGAAAACTATCTATGTTGGTAATAAAACCCAGGTGTTTGGTTTCTTTCACTGGCATGGGCGGTAACTGGTAGCCGGTGGTCTTTTTCTGAGCAGTACTGGCATTGCTTATTAACAATGCAAGAAGGGACGGCAACAATAATCCTTTTTTCACACTCATCTCCATGGCGCTTTAATCGTTATTTGATGGTTGGAAATTACGGCCTATGTAGAGTGGGGTTGTCCTGTACTGTCCTGTAATTTTTCTGCTTATGAAATTCTGATAGTGGTTGTTTCTGTTGTAGAACTTTCGTATTCTACTGGGAAGGTAACAAATTGAAGATTTAAATTGATTATATTGTTATAAGGGATCACCATGGCCTCTCCTTCTATAGGAAATGCGTTGCCTGCTTCCTCACTCAGGTAATTACCCTTATCATTAGTGGCCATTTTTTTAAATTCCCGTTTAGAGGTTTTCGATAGATAAATGCGATCCAGTTTTTCTCCTTCACATACGAAATCAATTAGAAAGCCTGAATAGATCATCGTGCCAGAGTTGGTGTTGACCAGTGCATCTACAAATACTACATCGAATGGAGCAGGAGTTTCACCGTTCGCAAATTCATCTACTTTATAACCATTAAATAAATACCACCAATAATTATATAAACGCAAAAGCTCAGCATATGCATGCCAGCCCAAATTCTTTACCAGCAATCGTATTGTTCTTCCTAAAAAAATAGCAATGAGGACCATTACCGCATTGTATAAAACAAATTGCTGAAATAAATGCCTGAAGATTGTGTTATTAGTAAGTGTTCCAAATGATTTAAGATCTCCGCCAATGAGCAGGGCAATCAGGTCGAACCTTATCTCTTTTTCTACAAATAAAAAGGCGAAAGCGTGAAGCAGGGTTGAAATAACTGCAGATAGCATTAAACCTTCAAGTAACCCAATCTTAGGACCGGATTTAGGGAATTTACCTAACGTAAAAGCAAGGTAAAAAGCAATTGGCGGTAATAAAAGTAGAAAGATAATTACCGCACTTAAAGCGATATTCATCTTTTACTCATTGCGGCTATTTCCTTTTCGGTAAGTGCAGATGCCGTTTTGATCAAATATTTCTTACCCTCAACTTCTACCCAGACACCAACTGTCGCAGCTTCATGTGCTCTTTCTGACAATGCTCTTGCAATAGCAGAGGAGACCGCCTTGTTTCGAAGAATTTCTCTTCCCCTTTTTGAAATGTTCACATTAGTCATGTAATAAAAGTACAATATATTATTCAATTTTCATCTCCATTTCACTTGATTATCATCAATTTAAATCAGTTGCGCTAGTTTGCTGTCCGCATATGAGGAGTATAGGCTACCTCTTTCATTATCAGTGTTTTTTACTGCCAAAAAAACTCAATAAAAAGCAAATGCCGGCTACCAGGCATAGCGATACAATATTATATTTGTGCAAATGCAATATTCACTATGAGAGACATACGCCCCTGGCAAACATTTCTTTTTGTATTCTTCCTTACTTTACTGGCCACACCCACCTTCGCCAAAACCATCGTCGTAAAATTTATTGGCGGTTTTCAAAAAGCGGTAAATGAAGCTGAAGCCGGCGACACCGTGCTGGTAACAAACGGACAGTATACCACCGGCACCGATATTTTGGTAACTAAAGCCGGAACGGCCGATAAGCCTATTGTTATTATGGCGCAAACGGCCGGGCAGGTTGAGTTGACCGGACTGGGTGGTATCAGTCTCGCCACTGGCGCCAAATACGTCATCGTAACCGGATTTAAGTTTACATGTTCTTCCTCACGCAATCGCTCAACTGCCGGAACCAGCTTTTGCCGCTGGACGCGCAATATTTTCGAAAACGAAGGCGCAGGGGAGGACCTTACCATTGCCGGCAGCGATCATGAAATAGATCATAATACGTTCCAGAATAAAAAAGCCATGGGCCGTTACCTCGCCATTAGGGGCGAAGGCAAACAGATTGCCGAGCGCCTGCATATACACCACAACTATTTTTATAATTTCGAATTTCAGGGTGGCGCAAACGGCGCTGAAGCATTCCAGTTTGGACTGAGCGGTTTCAGCATGTCGAAAAGCAACAGCATTGTTGAATACAATTTGTTTGAAGAATGCCATGGTGAGAACGAACTGATCTCTGTAAAGGCATCGGGCATTACGTTGCGGTATAATACCATTCGCAATTGCAAGGCGCAGTTCACACTGCGGCATGGTAACTTCTGCGAAGTGTATGGCAACTATTTTCACAATACACCAGGGCTGCGCATCTTTGGAGACGATCACCTGGTATACAGCAATTATTTTGAAGTATGTGCCATGGGCATCAATATTGGTAATGGCGATGGCGAAGTAGCAGATGGTGCAGATCTGAAATGTCACGACCGGCCCGACCGCGTGCTCATCGCATTCAATACACTCAGCAATTGTAAAAGTAATATCGCAATGACACCACGCGATAAAGGAATGGGTGCAACGAATATTACCATTGCCCACAATATTGTTAAGGGTGGTGGTCCTGCAGCTGTTATTAGCGGACCGTACCCCGGCGCTGTATGGGCTGGCAATTTCATCTTCAATACCGAAAGCAAAGGCGATATGCCCGATGCGACATTTGCGACAACCGATCCCAAGCTAGGCCGCGATGCCAGTCAGGCCATCCATTTATTGAAGGGCAGTCCGGCCATCGATGCGGTACCTGCGCCAAAAGGAAAGAAGGCGGTTGATCCGTTTGCAATAATAAAAGTAGACATGGATGGACAGCCGAGAACGGCGCCCTACGATGCAGGAGCCGATGAGGTAAGCGCTGCACCTGCTACAGCCAGGTTGCTGAATCCTGTAGATGTTGGGGTAGAAAGCAAGTAGTAATTGAAAAATTAGATAGTAGACCCAAGCCCCGCAAGGGCTTTTTTATTTTATATAGAAAATAGCATTAGTCGTCGAAAGCATTTTCAAGGGCCTGTTTTTTCTGCCGATCGATCTTTTTCTGCATGCGGTAGGCGGCTCTAAAGAACAGCAATGCAATTACCAGCCATAATTGTTGTGTAATTAAATTGTTATTGGCATTCTGAATATCTGATGGTGTAACCCTTTTTACTACAGTAAATATCATATAGATGCCGCCTATATAGAAAAACATGGCCAGTGCTCCCAGTATGATATAGAGATGCTTACGGGTTTTCATTTGTATGAGGCTTTTGAAAAAGATGGCTGTATTTTATTGTAAGTAACGAAAAAAACAGGAATATAGCTGTTAATCGTTAAAAGCATTCACCAGGGCCTCACGGTTTTTGCGGTTGATCTTCTTTTGAACGCGGTAAACGCCAATAAAGAAAAGCAGGCCTATTAATAACAACACCTGGAAGCCGATAAACCAGGCTATTTTATCATTGATGGTTAACTTTTTGCTTGAAGCTACCCTGGTTACGTCGTCAAGGTCTGAAAGGGTTACAATAATATCAAGTGAGATGCATAATAAAGCTAATACGAGATATATGTTCTTGCGAATTTTCATTAAAGGCGTTTAGGGTTTCGGATGTAAGAAACGAAAAATTAATGATGCCTGCCTTTATAATCTTCGCGGGTGCGCACATCTTCATATACCTGGTCGCTGATAAAGTATTGATGTACCTGCCATACTTTCAGTTTGGCATAGCGGGCAAATTCCTTTATAGTTACGAAGGGAAAATCTGTTTTGTAAGATTGCTGTTTTATTGTTTGTATAACTTCACGCGCCTCTGGTGTGCTGAGGTGGAGAATGTCTTTTATTTCTTCAAGCGTGATATCGAGGCGGGGACGGAATGGTTTTCTTCTATAGAAATGTTTTGTGGCATCAGGGACCTGCCATGGACGCGCCTTGCGCGGCGGAGGTTTTATTCCCCATGCCTTTTTGTATTCGGCGAGGTTCTCAGGTGTCCGTTGTCTTCTTTCTGTTCTGCGACTCATGGCCATTAGGTTTAAAATGGTTACTAATGCACCAGTCAATTTACGATTTAATTTGGGGATGAGAATATTTTTTGATTAAAGTCATATCATTGGTCTTTTAATAAAGAAACGAGGCTGCCCTGGTGCAGCCTCGTTGTATATAACTTTCGGCAGCAATTTACCATTCACCAATCAACTATTTCAAAGATCTTTTTGTTTAGCGGTTGAGCGTAATCGATACTTGCCGATTATCAGCTTTCCCGTATAAATGCTATCTGCCACCTGTTTACCATCGGCAGTTATAAAGCTCAGCCAAGTGTGTACGGCTCGTCCGCGGAACTCAGCAACGGGAAGCTGTGCTTTGCGGGCGGTACGTGGCGGCCCCATAGTGGTAAAGATGCATTTGTTCAGGGCTTCGCAATATGCCACCAGAACGGCTTTGTCTGTGGCATAGTCTTTTGGTATAAGGTCGTTTTCCCATTTAAACAAAATCGTATCACCTACCGGCTTTGCCGCAGCCCTGTCCGTATTGAACCGGTTGCCACTTGCCACCAGTATTTTGCTGTAATTGATCACCATGTTTGGTGGATTTCCTGAGATCCAATTCAGCACATGCCGCATGGCGCATTTGTGGAATGACATTTTTTCGCACGTAAACCTGTAGGTGATATAAAGCAAAGGGTTGAGCGCTTTTACAAACGCAACTGCTTTCAACAGCTTTTCCTTTTGCATCAGCGGCTTTTCTTTCGGCATTGTTGTTTTACCGGTAATAGTCACCAGGGTATAAGAAGCATTGCCTATCATGCGTTTTTTTACAGAACGGGCTGAACGGATCCTTTGATTCTTTTGGCCGGCTGTGCGGCCGTTGTTTTTGATTGTCATGATTGAACGATTTTAAAGAATGAATAATTGGGTTAAAGAATGTCCTGCAGGAAAGCATTGAACCATATCGGTGGTGCCGTTGCTTTTGTTGCCGGCAGGCAGTAAGCATTAAGTATTATGCAGTTGCTGCAGGACATTCGAAAGCGGGTATGGATGCGTGTGTTATTACGTGATGGTTACAACACCCGTGTATTTACTGGGCGATGTTTGTTTGCCATCGGCAGAAATAAACGCCAGCCATGTGTGCACTTCCTGGCCTTTGAAACGTGCTACGGCAAGGGAAGCGGTACCTGTGCTGCGGTCAGCACCTTTTAGCGTGAACAAGCATTGATCCATTGCTTCGCAGTACACAACCAATAAGGCTTTGTCGTTGGCGGCAATTTCAGGGTCAGCTTCATATGACCAGGTAAAAACTACCTGGCCGGCTTCTACTTTAACGGCTTCATTGCTTTCGCCATGCAATCTGCCCCGGCTTACCAGCACCTTCGGATAGTCGATGCGGTAATTGGGTGAATCGCCAGTGATCGCATAATTCAGCACGTCCCGTACACCTGCATTGTAGCCCGACATTCTAACAGCATAACTTTTGTAACCGGCGGTTAGCACTTTTTTTACCGCTACTGCAAATTTTACTGCCAGTGCCATTTTTGCCTGCTGCTCCTGCTGGGCAGTGGTGGCAGGTTTGCTACTTGGTTTTGGAAGACTGCGTACTACAGCAATGTCATTCCATTCGCTAATAACTACATCGTTTACGGTTCCGGATATTGATCCTATTGAACCTCTTTTTTTAATACGTCCCATGATAATTGGGTTTTAATTGTTAAGAAATAAAAAAACTAACGGAACCGGAGCTGTGTGTAACCGGTTTAACACTTGTTCCGATTTCCACAACAAACATACAGCGGCTTAAAATGACCAATCCTGCAATTGCCTGGAATACCTTGTTTTAACCTGTTTAAACCTGTTTATACCTTGTTTCACCTTGAATTATCCCTTTTTGACGTTTTTGTCGTGATATTATCAAGGGCTTAAAGATGACAGCACTGGTTGATCTTCGTTTTTGGTTCGTTCTTTGGCTACCTTTTGGCTACCTGTTTACTACCCAAATACTACCCATGTACCAGGGAAAAACAATTATTTTACTACCCTTTTACTACCCCCTGTCATTGGGAAAGGGGTAGCAAATAGCTAGCAAAAGGGTAGTGTTTAAGCAGTATATAGGTAGGGAATGGGTTAACCAGGAACGAAGCCAGAACGAAGCAAGATTAACGGTATACAAAAAAAATCACCACAAGGTTGTGGTGATCGTTACAGGAGAGATTGTAAGTCGTAAATTCAAAACCTTGGTTCATCTGTTGTCTCATCATACATGTGCGCAAGCGCTTTTCTTACATCATCTTCATCAACATGATGGGCCTGGCAAAAAAGCCTTATCGACATAAATCGTTGTTTGGGAAGGTTATGCTCTTCCCGGGCTTCCTTGAACATTTCTCGTGCAGTGTCGATGTGAAGGCCTAAAATTTGTGCCGCTTCGAAAGGCCGTATAACGGTGCGCCAATTTTTAAATGCAGGGCTGCACATGGGTTCGCCAAGCGGATTATTTATATGCCAAATTCTTAACCGATTTTTAAGGATCTCAAAATTTTCCATGATCCCGTTTTGCAGATTTTCTTTAATATCATTCAGCTTGCGTGGCGGCCCCTCGTGTATGTCAACAGTTGTGTTGATCGCAGTTTTTCCATTTTTTACAGGAGGTAATGGGCCATGTGTTTTCTGTGAAGCAAGGAATACCTGGATAAACATTTCGTCGATATTCATGTGGTCGCAAAAGTCAAACGATCTAACTTCCCAGCTTTCATCTTTACCGAGTTTTTTTCGCACGTTGTTTAAATGTATTTCGGCCTCAAGGTCGTCGCAGTTCATAATAGCAACTACATCTTCCTTTGTAAGGGTTAACGTAAGTTGTTGCGTAGGGTAGAAGTGGGTAATAACGTTGTATTGATTACACTTTTCAAACTCCATTAAACGTTTTATACGCTTAATTTCAATACGTTCATTTTCTGATAACATAGTTTACAACATTTATAAATTTAGCAGGTGGTTATGTTGGGCTACGCTTATGCAAATTAAACAACAGGCGCCTTAGCCTTAAAAAGCTCCGATACTACCTGGTCTACATTACAAATAAAAACATTGTCGTAGTTTTTAAATTGTTTGAACCCGCATCGTTGCCAGAATGCGTTTAATTTCCATTGAGCTTTTTCGGGGTCTTTTTCCAGGTTGTCGAGCTCTATGCCCATTCGGGGGTATAAGGAATTGGGATCGAGCTGTGCAGGCTCGTTATGTGCAATAACAATATACCCGCACATACCTTTCATTTGCTCAATAAAACCTTTCAAAACCTCTTCGCCTAACCCCTTATTTCTAAAGTAGGCAGAAATACCAAAATGAATAAGCAACACAATGTTGAAGTTGGAAGCGGCTCCTATTTCATCAATAGTTTCCTGGCTAATTTTTGTATAGTCAAGGTCGAATAATGCCTGGCTATGGGCTTGCATGGAGAGAAACGGTACGTCGGTCATGTCAATACCGTGCACCATAGCCAAGCTTTGATTATAGGTAGCCCAGGTAATGGCCCCAATTTTGGAACCTTCATCTTCTTCATCGTTTATATCGTCATCAGTCTCAGCTGTCCAATACATTATAGAAGCAAAGGTGTGTGGACACAGATCACCCCAATACCCCTTTACACCAATGGGCATTGTTACGTCGTACTTGAGATACAGTTCGTACATACAATAAGAAATTAAAAGATGATTGAAAGCTGTTTGTTGCCAGCTAATCAGGGAAACCATTTACCAAACTCAGGAGTATCAATTGCAGGAGTATTAAAGATAAGAAAAATGATGTATGATGGGAAAAATGCAATTGTCTTTGTTTTGTATTTATTAATAGTAATGTGCTTGATATACACTTTCTCTAACTATATCTTTGACGGCAACCACTTTCATCTGATTCATGAAAAAAATAATTCAAACCCTGGCCCTGCTGCTGTGTTTGCAGATAGTAAAAGCTGAAACTCCCGTCTGGCGGATAAAGCTAACTATAGAGCAAAAAGATGGTACAAAAACAGTGGATTATATTTCGTTTATAGAAGGGGGTATTTCCAAAGATTCGTTGAAGAATACCCGCTATTTGATCAGCCGGTTCGACAGGCTGGATGCACAACAGCAGGATAATAATATCTCGCTTTTTACTACCCGAATTGCCTACAAATACAGATCAATTTGCGACCAACGCACCACTTCCGATGTGCCGTACATTAATGAGGTAAGTGTACCAACAAAACTGATAAAGAAGATAACGGTACAAAGTATTTCAGAGGAAATGAACTATACCGAAATCATCAATAACCTAACAAGCACCGATACTGCATGGATGGTTACAAAACCCGTTAAAACAGTAAGTGCCAAAGGCGATATGTGTTCGTATGAATTGTATTTTCACGGGAATAACGATGAGCTGGCGAAACTTCTGGTGCAATTAAAAGTGCAATCCAAAAAAGTAGAGGAAAGCGGCGATTCCAGCAAGGTAGAAGCCATAATAAAAAAGATCACCCGCTTTAAAGTTGTGGTGATCCGGAACTGGACTTGTTAGTGCATTGCTACGAAACAGAAGTGCGCACAGCCTTACTGTAATCCGGCACTGCCTGCTCAACGTTGCAAATGAAAACATTGTCGTAATCTTTAAATAATTTGAATCCACATCGTTGCCAGAAGGCGTTTAATTTATACTGTGCTTTTTCTGGATCTTTTTCCAGACTATCAAGCTCAGTGACTGGCTTTGCATATTCATAATCAGGATCACTAAGTCTTCCGAATTGCATAGGCTCGTTGCGTAGAATAATAATATAGCCGCATTTGCCTTTCATTTGCTCGATGAAATTTATCAAAACCTCTTTGCCTATACCCTTATTTCTCCAGGCGGATGAAATAAAAAAATCAATAAGTATTACAATATTGGAATTGCTGGCGGCGCCTATTTGTTTGATGGTTTCCCGGGTGATATGGGCGTAATCAAGCTCAAGTAATATCGGGAAATCGAATTGTAAATAAATGTCGGGTACATGGGTCATGTTGATACCGTTCGCGATTGCTAACTCCTGTTTATAGATGATCCAGGCAAGGTTGCCAATCTTTGTACCTTCATTTTGATCGGCTTCTTCTTTTTCGGGGCAATACATTATATCGGTAAAGTTATGTTCGTGCAGTTCGCCCCAATATCGAGGACCACTAATACCAATGATGAATGTTTGCGTGTGTTTGAGATAGACTTCGTGCGCCATACAATAAATAATGTATCACGTGATTGAAAGGTGTTAGTTGCCAGCAAATCAGGGAGGCCGTTACCAAACTCAGGAGTATCAATTGCAGGAGGATTAAAGGTAGGTAAAAACGAGAATTGGAAAAATATTAGTTGGAGTCATTTTCAGAAAAGATAGAGTCAATGGCTTCAGCCCGGTCTTTGGATATGGCAAAATATTCGCTTGCTTTTTCAGTGTTTCCAGATCGCTGATGAGCAAGGCCCAGGTAGTAATTGATCGTCCACGTACCCGGATCTATCTTCTCTGCCTGTTCAAGATACTTCAGTGCTTCTGACAGATCGTTTTTAAGCATATAATAAATGCCCAGATGGCGCCAGGTATACGAATTGTTATCGTTTAATTCCATGGCCCTTTGCAGATCGGGATATGCAATATCTACCTCGCCCAACAGTAAAAGACAAATAGCCCCTGTTGTTGTATGGATGGTCCCAATTGGGCGATTTAGAAATGGCCTTATTGAATGCATCGATGGCAGCACGATATTGTTTTGTTTGAATATATGCATAGCCAACAATGTTCAGCAAATAATCATCATTGGCATCTTTATTTAATAAAGTGTTGGCAGTTTCTATTATAAAGTCGAAGTTTTTCTCTTTCCATGCTTTGTAGATATTTGTATGGTCAAGAAATTGTTGTTCGCTTTTTTGAATATGCGCCTTTGTTAAAAGGGTATCGTTTGTAGTAATTAAGTAGTTATAATCCTGTTTAAAAAGTTCCCTGGTATTGCCATTCAAATGAGCAATAACTTTAGCAGGGTCATATTCGGTAATATAACAAAGAAGTGCATTGGCGTAGCTGATCATTGGAATGGGCAGATAGCCAAGACTCAGTTCACCGTCGTTTGTTAAACAGGTATTGGCGATAAGAACACCAAATCCGAAATAAATACAGGTGAGATCGGTTAATGGTTCCATATGGGGAGCGTGCCTGGAAATATATTCCCCACCTATCAGTTTAACATGAGCGAGTTCATGGGTTAAAATGGCTGTGGTTAGATGGTGATATTTAAGATACGATTGCTCTATATGGATTAGAAATGTTTTTTGGGTGCCCTCGAATTTATGTTGATAGGTACGGGCAGGCCCTTCATAGCCCTTATCGGGCATAAAGAACGAATACCATTTTTGGGCTGGACGATCGTTGAAGATGTTAAGAACAACAGATGCAGGATCGATGTCCCAGCGTTTGCACAGGTTTTCCAGTATGCCTTGCAGTTGATTGTTGGCGGCTGACTTACCACTGGAGGCTGTTTTTTGTTTTGGAAGTATAAAAGGAAGCTCTTTAGCTACTGCAAATGAAAAAGGATCTTATTAGCCAGTCGACGTTTTCTTCGATCCACTGTTTATCATCAGGCGTTACGGTTGGTTGCAGAGGGCGTTTTCTTTTGAATAAAGGGAGCATGGTAGGGGGGTGGGGTTATCTTTTATGAGATTTATTCTCTTATGCGTTAAATTTACTCAACAGCTTTGATACAGGAACCTCCAGGCCTTTTGCCAGCTTTACCAATGTGGTGAAGTTGAAGTTCTTTCTACCATTCTCTATTTTTGAGAGGGTACCTTCGTTTATGCCCGTACGAACTTCAAGGTCCAGAAGAGTAAGTTTCTTTTCCTGCCTGAGTTGTTTTAGAATTGCTCCAAATTGTTCCAGTTCTTGTTTATTATCGTCTGTCATTAGGCGTTTAAGATGCGGCAATTATTTAAAATAAAACTTGGCAGATACAGTGGTTTGGGTATAAATACCTATTGCTTATTATTAGTAGCATTCTTTAGTTATTCCCATTAAAAATTATGGATTGTAATTGGGCGACCTATGTGCGCCGGGCAGGGCTTTGTCTGGTAGTAAACTAATCTACTTTTTCGCACTATTAAACTACTTGTATGAAAACGTACAATAACCATCCCATTTATTATAACGAGCCAATTCGGCTGAACGAAGAACAAACGAAGAACCCTGACCTGGTCTTTGATGAGTTTTTTCAATGCTATCATTTAAATGAGGTACGCCAAACTATGTGGCAGTGGTTGGTGACTGTAGTTTCTGGTGCAGACAGTGCATCAAAAGACCCACACGAACGAAATAATGATATGTTTTTCTATGAACAAATTGAAATGCTTGTAGAAGGCGTTTGGGTATTGCAACGGAAAGGTGGGCAGATGCGTGTAAGCGATACAAATGTTTCAGACACGTGTATTGGTAATACTAAAGATGCTAATAGTAGCCGGTTCAGCAAACCCATGCGGCTTGTTGAGAAAGCACATTCGCATCCCGAGGAAGTTATAAAGGAAGCGTTTTCAGAAGTGAGCTGGAGAGACCTTTATGAATATTTATTACCCACCTGGTTGCGGGTGGCTGTGGTGAGTAGTGAAAGTCCGTACAGTGATGGTGATGGCCGGGAGGTGCTGTATGCGTTTTATGATCAGTTGCTGGCGTTTGTTGAAGCGTTGTATATTATTTATGAGGCGCCTGAAGGGCATAATCCCAATTGTTTAAGTGAGGAACAGCTTGCTGATCCCAGGCGGGTGGTTTCCGCTTTCTTTCAACAGTTCACTATTGAATACATCCGCCGGGAGCTGCATGATTTTCTGGATGCTGCGTTGGGGTATGATGGTGTGTATCCTAATGGGTTTACGCCCTGGCAGGCGTGGATGGTGTATGGTCAGGTGGTTTGTTTGGTGGAGGGGGCGTGGAGGACCAGGTGTTGTTAGTGTTGACAGCTGAATACAAATAATAACTAAAGTTGAATGAAAAATAAAGTCTTTTCTTGATGAACGTCAATTTATATAAACTACCTCTCTACATAATTTTTTATAGAAAATGCTCTACATACTTTTGCAGGCTTCATATGTTGTAGTATGAGTAATCTTTATCACAGATATGATATTACCGAAACCTCCGACGAGGTATCAACTAACTTTTTATTCTTTAGCAAAGGAGGAAATGAAGAGGAGGAGGTGCCAAAGATTATTCAATTTACCTATATCAGGGATTATAAGAATACCCCTGTTTATAATCTTGGCTTCGGAGATTTTGATATGAATACCGGTTTTATAAACGATGAGGCAATGTCCGATAACGGGGATGTTTACCGAGTTTTTAATACTGTGTTGAGTACTGTGCCGTTTTTTTTTGAAAAGTATCCTAACGCAGCATTATTAGTTAGGGGTAGTGATGGACGGACTGAATACGAATTTAACTGCAAGCAAAATTGCAAAAGAAAATGTATTGACTTGTGTCATAATTTTAATAGGAGGATGAGGCTTTACTGTAATTATGTGTCAAGAAAGCACGGCCTTTTAAGAGTTGATTATCAATTTCTTGGAGGCTATGCTAACGATATAGGATGGTTTGACTTTACAGAGTTTGATCCTGGTAGCCTATATGAGTGTATAATAGTTTCAGGAAAAAGTTTAAATTTGATTTATGAAGCAAGATGAAACAAAATCTAATGAACTCGTGAAAGTCTCGAAAGCGAGCTTAATTGCTTTGATTGCTTCGCAGATAAAAGGAAAGATTCTGTTTCCTAAAAAGGTTGAAGAGGCAAAGAGAATTCTTGATCATGCACGGTTTGTAAAAAAGTAAAATTTATCGTTAAATAAATTAGGGGTGCTCATAGAGCACTTTTTTTATTTTGTTAACTTAATTCCTCCTTTAGGGTATTGAAAAATTGACCTGAATCATATAGTTTAAAGTCTTCTGTATAAATAATTCTTCATAATTTGAAGCGTTAATACCCAACCATATTTATAAGCAACCATAAGATTGCTTGACGCATTCCTCCCCAGGCAGTTATATTAGGCTCCTGATATTTATCATATATCACATTGTAAGATGCGAGACAGAGCTGCTATCGATACTATAAAAGGCTATTTCTATCAATTCGACTACTCAATATTTCAAATGTTAAACTTACAGCGCGAAAATGATACCATTACTATTGAAGGAA
Organism: Niastella sp. OAS944; assembly: GCA_024809215.1. Classification (GTDB taxonomy): domain Bacteria; phylum Bacteroidota; class Bacteroidia; order Chitinophagales; family Chitinophagaceae; genus Niastella. The sequence continues at coordinate 36,176 of JANUBW010000010.1, forward strand.
TAGAAGATGTTGATTTGGAAACAGCCAGCGAAGCTACAGCAATTCAGTGCAAGTACTATTCTAAAACTGAGTATAATCATTCAGTAATAGCTGAGCCCATTAGGCACATGTTAGATCATTTTGCAGAGGTTAAAAAAGGGAAAAAGCCGAAAATTAATTATAAGATACGTGGGTGTTATAAATCAGGACAGAATAAACTGAACTTGCCGTTGACCGTTAAAGACCTAAAGGATAACTTTTTAATTTATAGAAAACAGAATACAAAACATGAACACCATTCCGAATTAGGATTGGATGATTTGGCGTTGTCAGAGTTTATTTCGTGCTTAGAAGTAGATGTTAATGCTAAGGATTTTGATATGCAGTTCCAGGATTTAATTAAATCAATTGTAAGAATTTTTAAGTGTTCAAATTTCTCTGCCGAATACTTTTATTATAATAATGCATTGAGGGTGGTAAAAGATTTGGCTGTACAGCCTATTGTTGATTGCCGTAAAATATCAAAAAAGGATTTTTTCAACCGAATCAATACAAAGAAGATCCTATTTAATGAATGGTTTATAAGTATAAAAGGAGAGAAACTATATTTTCAAAGTCTAAGAAAAGAATATTTTTCAGTATTAAATATATCCTCTTTTGAAAGGTTTTTTCTTTTGGAAATTGATTCTACAACTTATTCTCGTAGCGAACTGAAACATTTACTTTTTTCAATTTCAAGGAAATGGTCCAAGCTGTCAGCAAGGGAGCCGAAGCCGTTTTGTCCTTATGTTTATATGCATGGTATTAGTACAGTTGAGTTATTTGAGCTAAAAAAAGAATTGATAAGCGAAGATTTTTTGTTTTGGGATGGGTTTGATTTCGAGGGAGCGAAATTTAATCCAAAATCAATTGTGCGAAGGGCAGATAATAACAACAAGATCAAACTTAAAATAATTAACTCAATTGATTTTATAAGTTTAATTGTTCAGGAAATTTCATTCACTAAAGAAATTTATCAATTCTACCTGAAAGATAGTTTTTTTTCATGTACCAATTCTGCTATAAAACATATTCAAATTCAGGTAAGCGATTTGAGTAAAATTAACAACATAATATAAATGATCACAGAAAATATAAATGCCCAGGTAATTGCAGTTTTTCCTGATAAAATCAAGATTGTTGTTGATAATCTTGAGGATTTTAGAATTGCAGAAGAATCTTTAAAAGTAGGTTCGTACCTGAAAATTGAAGATAATGAAAATGCAATGTTAATAGCTGTAATAGAAAATTTTCAGATTTCTGTTACTGCTACAGGTGAAAGGGCGCATATAATTGAAGCTTTTCCTTTAGGAATACTCAGAGGCGATCACTTTGAAAGAGGAGGAGATTCGTTAGCAATTCCTCCCAAAGAAGTTAAGCCTGCCAGCATTGAGGATATAAGAATGATATATGAGAGTTCAGTTAAACAAGATGAAAAATTTTGTTTTTCACGCCTTTCCTCAAACAATTCTGTTCAAGTACCTGTAAATGGAAATAAATTTTTTAATAAGCATATTGCTGTTGTCGGGTCAACAGGTTCTGGCAAATCCCATACACTTTCTGCTATTATTCAACGCGCTATTTCTGAAAAAAGTGGAGATTTTGCTTTAAATAATTCTCATGTCATAATATTTGATATTCACTCTGAGTATAAGTCAGCTTTTCCTGAAGCAAATTATATTGATACATCAAGGCTGGCCCTTCCTTATTGGTTGTTAAATAGTGAAGAGTTGGAAGAGTTTTTTATTGATACAGAATCTAATGACCATAATCAACGTTATGTGTTTAAGGAAGCTGTAGTAATGGAAAGAAAAAGCAGTTTTAAAGGAGATAACAAGGCTAAAGCCAAAATAAATTACGATTCGCCGCTCTTTTTTGATATTAATAAAGTTCTTGAGTTTGCCATCAATAAGAATGATGAAGTTATTGATACAGGAGAAGAATATAAATCAGGAGATAGAAAGGGACAGACTAAAACAGTTCAGGGTAGCCTATATGGAAAGCTTACAAATTTTGTAAATAGATTAGAAAATAAGCTTAATGATAGTCGATTACATTTCTTATTAGGCGAACAATCTAAGAAAATAACGTTTGAAGAGACATTGGAAAGTCTTTTAGGCTCTGCTAAAAAGCCGTCGAACATAACTATAATAGACTTAAGCGGTGTTCCTTTTGAGGTTTTGAGCATCACAGTATCTCTGATTTCAAGGCTAGTCTTCGAGTATGGTTATTATTATAAACGATTAAGATTTACAAATAATCCAAATGAGAGAATAAATAACGATATTCCTGTGTTGCTTGTTTATGAAGAAGCTCATAAATATGTGCCTAATAGCGATCTGCTAAAGTACCGTTCTTCTAAAAAATCTATTGAACGAATTGCAAAAGAAGGGAGAAAATATGGAGTGACATTGTTGTTGGCAAGCCAAAGGCCTTCGGAAATTTCGGAAACTATATTTTCTCAGTGTAATAATTTTATTGCGATGCGGCTTACCAATCCTGTGGACCAGGGATATGTAAAAAGGTTGCTACCTGATACATTAGGAAGTCTTATCGACGAACTGACGGCGTTCAAACAAGGTGAAGCTTTGTTGGTGGGTGAGTCAATTATTCTACCTTCAATTGTGCAAATAGAAAAATGTAGTCCAGAACCATCTTCAAACGACATTCCTTTTTGGCAATTGTGGAAGGAAGAATGGAAGGTGCTTGATATTAAGAAATTAAAGGAAGAGTGGACTAAATGATGATTTATGAACGGAATCTTGTAATAAAGGTGCTCCATTGGAGTGCCTTTCCCTTTTAAGGGAGAAAGCTGTTAGCCATTAAATAATTAAATCGGAACGAGTTCAACTATTTGATTAAATTTTTCTATATCCTCTTTATAAAGTGCAATTGGAATTTCTTTTTGTTTCAGATGGTAACATGTTTTGAATCTATGTCTTCCATCTGCGAAGCATAAAGTACTTTGCTTAAAATTTTCAATAGCAACTGTAGGAGGGTCAGTAAATAAATTATTTTCCCATCTTCCAAGGATCCTTGCCACTCTTTGATCATTTAGTGTGTGTCCTATAAATAAAGGTTCTACCAAAACTTCACGGAAATCTAAATATTTTAGAATGCAGCTAATTTCAACTAAAAAAAATGAGAATTCGTCATTTTCGGGTCGTAATGATATATCGAAAATATGATTTGAGTTTATTCCACAAGCCCAATTGGGAGTAATATGTTCTAGATTTGAAATGAATTTAGATTGATATTTTTTTATTAATATTTCTGGCTCAATTGATTCAATTCTAAGCTTATTCATGCATGTTTTTGGGTAAACAATATAAATCAAATTTTAACAGATTTAAGCGAGTTTAAATTGTCCCTATTTTATTGATTATTGTCAATGATAAGGTGACCTGATCTGCTTATGTGTTATAGTGCCTCCTAATGCTGACTATATTTATCAACATATTAAAGGTTTACTTTTAAAATCCTTTAGTCATTTCTAATGGTAATCTGTTTCCATTATAAGGACATACACATATCTCTAATGCTCTGCTCTCTATCTAACGCCAATTTTGCTTATCAAAACCGCAAAAACTGGCTTAATTTTGCTTTTTACCAACAATCAAGTATTTTGGCTGCTGGTATGAGTAGTGTTACTCCGCCTGGTATAATTATTTAAGTTTATCTATTACCTTATCTCCTTGTCCACAGTTTCCAATAGATTTTAGATTCATTTATATTTTCATCCACGATCGATGCCCTGCTTGCCGGTTTATGCCGAGTTAGCAGGTTATGTTTTTGGGTGAAACCCGATCATGGTACGAAGGCTCTGAACTTCCGCAAAGCGGAAAACATAAAGTAAGTTGTACAACCAATTGAGATTCCCGAACCAAACGCAACTTACTACTAGTGGCAACATCTTGACGATAGTCAGGGTGCTTGGCAGAGCCGTATTGTGTACCGACCCTTCCAAACGCTGAAAGTGTAATTCTTGAACAAACACAAACAACGGCGTTCCCGATGAAGCAACTGACTGACGAAACACTTATTGAATTTAGCCAAGGCAGTCCACAGGCCTTTCAGGCTATCTTTGATAGTTTCAGAATGAGGATCTTTTATTTCGTAAAGAAACTGATAGATGATGTTCCCACGGCTGAAGAAATTACCTCCGATACATTTGTAAAGCTTCATCGGCTCCACGACAAATTCAATACCTATAATAATATACAGGCCTTTTTATTTATCACCGCTCGTAATGCCTCGCTCGATTATCTAAAATATCGTCAACGGCAGCGTGAGCATTTTACCGATCTGCATGAAGAGGACGTGCCCGAGATCCCAATGTTTGCTGAAACTGATGTTCATGCAGACGTTCTTCGCCATATTTATGAAGAAATAGAAAGACTCCCTGAACGTAGCAGAAATATTTTTAAGCTCTATTATATCGAGGACCTGTCCTTAAATGAAATCGCCGATAGATTAGGCATCAGCAGGCAAACAGTTGCAAATCAAAAACATACAGCCTTAAAGACATTGAAAATGAAGTTACTCGACAGGCCCGGATTGCTGCTGTTGCTGCTGTTTTTAGTGGGGGTAAAGAAATATTAAAGAAATAATTATCCCCCAATGTAAATTTTTTATTAATTCTTATAGTATGTTTTCCGATGTGCGTCGTTTCTAAATTATACTCCATTAAACCTGCTGACTTCTCCGGTCAACTCATCAGCCGGAACGCCAGAAAATGTCCTGCCAACGATTCTTGCACTAATCAACACCATTTTACCTAATGCCTCTTAATAATAATATAGCCGATTTGATCATAAAGCACTTGCAGGAAACGATCACTGCAGAAGAATCAATAACCCTTGAACAATGGCTTGCTGCCAGTGAAGAAAACAGGTCGAAGTTTGACCGTATCGCAAATGAAAAAACTTTAAGAGAGGATCTTCTCTCGTTTATTGAAAGCGATCAGCGAATTAAAGAGCGCGTATATGCGAAATTACCGGAAGTGCAGGATGCATTAATAGTAACGCCCAAAAGAAACTATATGAGGTGGTTATCCGTAGCGGCCGCAGTACTGGTAGTTGGAGGAGCAGGTATCTGGATGTTGCGATCGAAGGAAGCTTCAACAACAAAAGGCACAGAGCAACAAGTGCCGATGGCTACAACCATTCCGGCTGGCGGAAACAAAGCTACATTGACGTTAGCCGATGGAACAGTAATAGATCTTGACAAGGCTGGGAACGGGACCATTGCCACTGAAGGAAAAACAAAAGTGAATAAGAAAGAAGATGGGCAGTTAGAATATAAATCCACAACTAGTACACGACAGTCGTCAATTACGTATAACTTATTAAGTACACCACGTGGCGGACAGTACCAATTGATCTTGCCAGATGGAAGTAAAGTGTGGTTGAATGCTGCGAGTTCGATAAAGTATCCGACAGCTTTCAGCGATAATGAAAGAATTGTTGAAATCACTGGTGAAGCCTATTTCGAGATTGCAAATGTTATTAATAAAGCGGAAAATGAAAAAGTTCCTTTTGTAGTAAAAGCGAATGAAATTGAAGTAGAGGTGCTCGGTACGCATTTTAATATGAATGTTTATAGTGATGAAGATGCAGTAAGAACAACTTTGCTGGAAGGTAGAGTGAAATTAAAATTGAACGGAACAGATACTTATTCAATATTACAGCCTGGCCAGCAAGCTACCTGGAATAAGAAATCAGACGAAATAAAAAAGTTCAGGGACGTAGATGTGGAAGAAGTAGTTGCCTGGAAGAATGGATACTTCCAATTCAGTAATTCAGATATAAAAGCTGTAATGCGGCAATTGGAACGATGGTACGATGTAAAGGTTGAATATCATGGAACATTGCCTGACAAAGAGTTTGTAGGAACCCTTCCCCGCAGCCTGGATCTATCTAAAGTACTGATGCTTCTTGAAAAACAAAATGTGCATTTTAAGATAGACGGTAGAAAAATAATTGTTTCACCCTGATAAATACTTGTTGGCTATGAACAAGAAATACATGAGACTATGCCTCCTACTTTCTGTGTTTTTAAGTATGGCTTTTACCAGCCGTGATCAAAAGAATGAAAACCCTGTTCGATTTGATTACCAGGTCAAAAAACTCTCAGGAAACATTTATGAAGTTAAGATCATTGCAAGTATTGACGAACCATGGCATATTTACTCCCAATTCACACCAACAGAAGGGCCATCGCTGCCTACGCAAATCAGTTTTGTAAAAAATCCTTTAATTGAAGTTGTCGGAAAGCCCGAAGAAAAGGGGAAGCTTATCACGAAGCATGAAGAAATTCTTGACGTGAATCTTAAATATTTTGTAAACAAGGTTGAATTTGTACAAAAAATTAAATTGAAAGCTCCTGTTAAAACAAATCTTATGGGAAGCATTGAGTATATGGCATGTACAAATGAACGCTGTCTTTCGCCAACAACAGAGAAATTTAAGCTGGGGCTTAATGAATAAAAAAGTTCACAGAAAATAGTTCAATAAAACCACGTGATCGGTTAGTATTGGTATGTGTTAGTGCATTAGCATAATCCATCACATGAAATGGTTAATGATCGCTGCCTATCAGATTCATCTTTAGTTATCTTCAGTCCACTAGCAGTGGATGTTCTTGCCATACAAGCCAAATCCTGCTAATCATTAAACCGCCACCAAAACGGTTAAAAAACCGGAGTGTTAGAGCCACCCCGGTTACAGGTTAACCATCCAACTAACGGCGTAAGCCATTTTTTTAATTAACCTCCAATTTAAAGGTATGCAAGATTTTGCTACTGGCAAAGCTGCATTAGGCAGGGCTTTGCACCAACTAATTCGCTTTTTTGAGAAAAACTGTAAAGCAGTACGTGTTATGAAGATCACGGGAATTTTATTATTAGCCGCCTGTCTTCAAGTAAGTGCAAGGGGGCTTACGCAAACGGTAACCATTTCGGTGAAAGATGCGCCGTTGATTACTGTACTTCAGGAAATTAAAAAGCAAACAGGTTACATGTTTTTTGCCGACAACAAGCAATTGCAAAAGGCAAAAAAAGTTTCTTTCACCGCAAACAATCTTCCTTTGCTGCAGGTGCTTGATTTGTGTTTTAAGGATCAGCCATTAACCTACCATATTATTGATAAAGTGATCAACGTTGTTGCAAAGTATGAAAGCGAAATCAGAGAGAGGAGGCTCTCTGATTTGAATAGCATAGACGTAAAAGGACGTGTTACAAACGAAACAGGATCACCTGTAGCAGCTGCATCGGTCAGTGTCAAGGGCAGTAATAGGGGAACCGTGACGGATGAAAACGGCGAGTTTTCACTTAATGGAATAGGAGAAGACGCCATACTCATCATAAGCGGCGTTAATATAACGCTTACAGAAATTAAAGTAAATGGACTCAAAAATTTGGTAATTAATGTAAAAAGTTCTGTGTCCCCTTTAGAGGAAACGGTAATCAAGGGTTACTATACTACAACAAAAAAACTAAATACTGGTAACGTTTCTGTTGTAAAAGGATCAGATATTCAAAAACAACCAATCTCGAACCCTGTTTTAGCTCTTGAAGGTTTAGTCCCTGGATTATACATTAGACAAGGTAATGGCCTACCCGGTGGTCAAGTAAATGATATTATCCTTCGTGGTAAAAACACCTTAAGATCTGATGGAAATACACCGCTTTTTATCATTGATGGTGTGCCATTTCCAAATACGTCAGTATCCACTTTGGCGAACATTTATGGTGCAGCGGGGGCTTTAAGCCCTTTTAATACTATTCCCAACGATGATATTGAAAGCATTCAAATTTTAAAGGACGCGGATGCCACGGCGATTTATGGATCAAGGGGAGCAAATGGAGTAATATTGATCACAACTAAAAAAGGGAAAACTGGTAAAACGAGAATAAATTTAAATGCTTATCATGGGGTTGGGGCTATTACGAAAAAACTCAAACTGCTAAACACACAACAGTATTTGCAATTAAGGAGAGAGGCATTTAATAATGATGGTGTGATACCTAATTCAACAAATGCCCGCGATTTATTATTATGGGATACGACGCGATATACAGATTGGCAAAACATTTTTTTAGGGGAAACAGCAAAACAATACAATTTGCAGGGTGGTATATCAGGCGGAAGTGAAAATACTCAATTTCTTATATCGGGTGGATATAAAAAACAAACTACTGTACTCCCTGGAAATTTTTTCGATCAAATTATTTCATTTCATTCAAATTTAACTCACACTTCTACAGATAAGAAATTACGCATTGACGTAGTAGCTAGCTTTGCCAACAATTTAAATATAATGCCAGTAGATGATCCGTCAAAATACAGTATGCTGGCTCCTAATGCACCGGCGATTAATAAGGAGAACGGAGAACTTAATTGGGAAAATAATTCATGGAATAATCCGTTTGCCTCACTTCAACGAAAGTCGGAGTCAAATTCTAACAATTTAATCGGGAATCTAACCATTGACTATAAACTTATTAAAGGATTGTCTTTTAAATCTTCGTTGGGTTATAACTGGCTAAATTATGTAATCTATAATTTAAATCCTAGTACATCTTTTAATCCAGCAACAGCAACGACCTTGTCAAGGTCATCAGCAAACGTAAATAGCAATATAAAAACCTGGATAATAGAACCACAATTAAATTATGCCTTAAAGGCAGGACGTAATTCGCTACAAGCTGTTTTAGGAACGACCTTTCAAGAAGCGCTCCAATATCACTCACGTGTAGAGGCAAATGGTTTCACCAGCGATGCTTTACTTAGAGATCTCTCAGCGGCATCGACAAAAAACATAGCATACGTTGGTAACTCTCAGTATCATCTTAATAAATTTTACGGGAGAATTGGGTATGATTTTGATCAGAAGTATATATTAAACTTTACGGGAAGCAGGGAGGGAAGCAGCCGGTTCGGATCGAGAAATAGATTTGGGAATTTTGGAGCAATAGGTGTTGCATATGTCTTTACAAATGAAAAAAATATCCAGAAGTCGTTACCATTTTTAAGTTTTGGGAAGATAAGGGCTAGTTTTGGTACAACTGGAAACGACCAAATTCCAGATTATCAATACTTCGATACTTACACAAGTAATACGATATCCTACCAGAATTTGGCAGGGCTTGTGCCTACAAATCTAAGCAACCCTAATTTGCAGTGGGAAGTCTTAAGGAAGGCTGAGTTAGGTATTGATCTGAACTTTTTTCGGGAAAAAATTCAGCTTTCAGTAAGTTATTTTAAGAATAGGACCGGAAATCAACTCGTGACTTATACATTGCCATATACAACGGGCTTTTCGGGGATTACATCAAATCTGCCCGCAGTAATTGAAAATACCGGATTGGAAGTTAGTTTGAATACGATTAATATTAGAGGTAAGGACTTTTCATGGGAAAGTAATATAAACATTACCGTTCCAAGAAATAAATTAGTTGAATTTCCAAATTTGAGTAACTCCACTTATAAAACCACTTATTCAATTGACAGGTCTCTTGATGTGAGGTATACTTATCATTACACGGGACTTGATCCCGCAACCGGACTTTACAGTATTGAGGATTTAAATTCGGATGGTGTTATTAACTCTGCAGCTGACAGAACTTTTACAAAAGAGATTAGACAAAACTATTTTGGCGGCATACAAAATGAAATATCATATAAAGGGATTGTTTTGGATTTTTTAGTTCAATTTGTTGATAAATATGCTGCCAATCTTTATGCAAATCTAGAAATGCCTGGTGCATTTAATTCTCAGATTTTAACAAATCAGCCAATTGACGTATTAGATAGATGGACAAAGTCAGGAGATGAGACAGTTTTTCCAAAAGCGTCGCAAAACTTTTCCGCATCGCCCTATACTTCATGGGCAAATGCAAAGGCTAGTGATAAAAATTTTGACAGAATGTATTATGTTAGGCTTAGAACAATAACGCTTAGCTATCAATTACCCCGACTTAAGAATGTTATTAAAGCTAGGATTTATTTGGCAGGACAGAATTTGTTAACATTTACAAATTACAAAGGAGGTGATCCGGAAACTACAAGCTTTGGTTCAGTTCCGCCTATAAAGATATTAACAGGAGGAATTCAAATAACTCTTTAACAAACATCATTATGGCAAGTTTTAATAATTACATCAGCTTCTTAATCCTGGGAACTCTTTCAGTGTTTTTTACATCATGTAAAAAATTTGTTGAGGTAGAGCCTCCGATAAGTAGAATGGTCACACAAACTGTGTTTGAAAATGCAGCTTCGGCTACAGCCGCGCAAACAGCCATATATACGCAGATGGAAAGGAATACTGAGAGCTATAACATTGCATCATACACTGGATTCTTAGGAGATGAATTGATGAGTTGGTCTACAAATGCTGATATGATTCAACACTATACCAATTCGATTACGTCTCAAAATCCGTATTCCACGAGGTTATGGAAAAATGCTTACTATTACATATACCAGGCAAATTCAATAATAGAGGGGGTGAATGATAGTAAAATAGATACCGTAGTTTCAAAGCAGTTATTAGGAGAAGCAAAATTCATCAGGGCTTACTGGCATTTTTATCTCACAAATCTCTTTGGTGATATTCCAATCGTTATATCTACTGATTATAACGTGAATATGGGGATTTTCAGGTCTAGCCAATCAGAAGTCTACCGCCAGATTAAAGGTGACTTAACAGATGCGAAAAATCTACTAAGCTCTGATTATCTTAATGAGACTAGTACAATTACGACAATGGAAAGGACGCGTCCAACCAAATGGGCCGCTTCAGCTTTATTAGCTAGAGCGTATTTATACTCAGGTGATTATGATAATGCAATACTAGAATCTGATGCAATAATCGCTAAAACAGATATGTACAGTTTGAAAAGTGATTTAAATGATGTTTTTCTAAAGAATAGCACAGAAGCTATTTGGCAAATTCAAATTCCTCTTCCAACAACAATCAATACAGCAGATGGTGCAAACTTTATATTGAGGAGTACTCCAGGCCTTGGACTTCTTAATAATTCGACAATAAGTACACCATTAAAAAATGCTTTTGAAATAAACGATAAAAGAAAGTCCAATTGGACCCATGATACAACTATTTCAGGAAAGACTTACACTTATCCCTATAAATACAAAGTTTATACAGGAAGCATAATAACAGAGTACTCCATGATCTTAAGGCTGGCAGAGCTATTTCTCATTCGGTCAGAAGCACAAGCGGAAAAAAATAACATCTCAAATGCCGTTGCTGATCTTAATAAAATAAGAAATCGGGCTGGACTTCCTGATTATTCAGGACTTATGGACAAGGATTCGGTTTTGGATGCAATATATCATGAAAGACGAGTAGAGCTATTTACTGAGTGGGGACATAGGTGGTTAGATTTAATCCGTACTAATACAATTGATAAAGTTATGAATTCTGCGGCTCCGGCAAAAGGAGGAACTTGGAGTCACTACAAAGCCTTGTATCCAATACCTCAATCTGAAATATTAATCAATTCTAACCTTAAACAAAATGAAGGTTATCAATAATCCATGTAAATTTTTACTTGATGAAAACAGTTCTTGCCATAGTTCTAATATCCTCTTTGTCAAGTCAGACTGTTGGTCAGTATTTAGAGAAGAACATAATTGATGGAAAGCCGACTGTTAATAAATTGAAAGTTTTCGGCTGTAATTTTAATCCCTCCACTGCTGTCAATCAATTGGAAATGTGGGCATGAGCTTAGTGAGGGTTTATTTACATGACTTGGCTTATAAGCAAGATGCAAAAGGTTTTTTGAAAAGATTAGATCTTTTCCTAGCAATTGCCGGTCGCTATCACATACAAACCTTATTTGTTCTTTTTGCTTCGTGCTGGGATCCATTTCATTTCATTGGCCAACAGCCAATGCCGGTATCTTTTCGCCATAATTTACATTGGGTACAAAGCCCGAGTATTGCTCTTGAGGATACTGCCCAGTATCAACGATTGAGGAACTATGTAATAGCGTAATTTCCAAGTTCAAAAATGATAAGCGAATTTTTAGATGGGATATATGGAACGAGCCGGACTTTATAAATGAAGACAGCTATCTGAAAGAAGAACTGCCTCGAAAAGGGGATTATATTCTGCCCCTGCTGAAAAAAGCATTTCAATGGGCAAAGAGTTCTAATCCATCTCAGCCAGTGACGTATGGGCTATAGTAGGGGAATTGGTCGCACTCAGACAGTTTAAAACCAATAAAAAGATTCAGGTGGGAAATTCTGATATTATAACTTTTCATTGTTACCAGAACGCAAAGCAGTTAGAAAAAATGATCAAAGATCTTCTTCGATTTGGCAAGCCTGTTATTTGTACTGAATACTTGGCCAGGACAGTCGGGAGCACATTGGAAGACTGCCTTCCTGTGTTTATCAAGTATAAAATTGGTGCTGTCAATTGGGAGCTTGTTTCCGGCAAAACACAGACTATTTATCCTTGGGATAGTTGGCAGAAAGAATAAATTATAGAACACCGGTATGGAATTATGATATTTTTAGAAGTGACGGAACTCCTTGTAATGAGGATGAACTTCATATATTAAGAAAGTAATACAAAATCAATAAGACTTTAATGAATTCTCGCGTCAATTTGGTGAAGTGTTTAAGATTGATAATAATTGTATCTCTTTGTATACAGAATGTCAATGCTCAGATTAATTACAAAACGTCTGATACTATTTTAATAGGTCAAGCTTTTCCAAAACACATATTTAAGGACATAGATAATTATAATAAATCGCTATTGTCATTAGAAGAGCTGCGTGGAAAATGGATAATACTGGATTTCTGGAATGAACTATGTGCTGCATGTATAAATAGTTTCCCTGAAGTGCAATCCATTCATGATAAGTATTCTGATGATGTAAAGATCATATCGGTAGCATTTAACGGAACTATGGGGCATTCACATTCATCTGAAAAATCAATTAAAAGGATGTTTGGTAAACTAAAATCGAAGTATGACTTTACATTCACAATTGCATACGATTCTATTTTATACAGGATATTTAATGTTCCCTGTATTATTATTGTTGATCCGATTGGATGCGTACGATTTATAACAACTTCAATTGACGCTAAGGATATTCCTCACATCATAAAGCAGGATTTTTCCAAACTTACATTATTTGAGGGACTCAAAAATGTTGGGAAATCTCCTGATATTAATAGACTGTTATTTTCCGATTCAAACCAGATGTATTTTAAATCTTTTTCACACTGGGTTAAAGGATATGCAATAACACCCCTGTATTTATTAAAAGACACTACTCTTATTGATTCTTTTGAAATGAATGGGTTTACATTGGCTGATTTTTATCGTTTGGCATATACTGGAATTTTAGATTGGGATAATGGCAGAGATCCATATTACTCTTCGTTTAGTTACTATCCATTATTACGTATGAAAGATTCCTCTTTTTTTGATGAAAACAAAAAATATTGTTTCTTATTGAAACTACCTAAAAGGGTGTCGTTTAAGGTTATCCTTGAATTGCTGCGAAATTCCTTAAACGAAACATTTGGATATAAAGTAGCTACAGAGAAATTATTACAACCTTATTGGAGTGTTAGTTTAATCGATTCGTCTTTTAAAGAAAAACTAAATACGAAAGGTGGTCCTATGATAAATTTAGGAAAGGGAAAATACCAGGGATTTGAATATAAAAATGTTCCGGTCAGTTTCTTAACGACTGCTCTATGGTCAAATTATTCATTAAGAAATAGAAAACAAATAGGGCGTCCCCCTGGCCCCGGTAGACCTTTTATTGATGAAACTGGACTTGGTAATATTGATTTAAGTATTGATGCTTATACTGCAGATTTTAAAGAGTTTAGGAAAGCTTTATTAGAAAAAGGCATAGTGATAAGAGAAAAATTGAAGTATATGAATTCTCTTATAATCGAAGAGTAAACTGTAATCGTTTTTCAAATTGAAAAAGGCATATCTAAGGTGAGACCTTAAATATGCCTTTCAAAATATTAGTTCTTCAATGACTTATACTGAGTATCAAAAATATAAGCTTGAAGACCTGTGCCAACTCCTGGAACATCAATCAAACATCCTGTACCAAGTTCTGGGCAAGGACGATCGGTATTTTGGTAAAATTCGATCTGATGAGTGCCTGGGTTGTAGTAATAAATGTTCTCAGTTACTTTAACTTTAGTAAAAGCGGCTGCAGCTGCAGCTACACCCACTAAGGCAATAGCTAAGAAAATTCTAACCTTTTTCATAAAAAATGTGTTTTAAAATTTATTGCTTACTCTTTTAAGGGTTTTCGGCATTTCCCCTTGCTGCTTGTCAAGCGTAGCAGCGCAACGCTTACCGTGGTAGCTAATCACGATTGTTTGTTGCAACAAGTTATTTTTTGTCTTATTAATTAGATAATAAGTATTTGTTTTTGCTTTCTCGTGGTAATTTATTTATCCATTTATTTAGTATGATACCGAACAGGGCAATTAATGTAAGGATTATATTAAACCACAGATGTTGCGTCCAGCTCATTTGCCTAATAAATCCGCCGCAGGTGCAGTGCTTTTCTTCATTGTTGAATGCCAGTATATAGATAACGTAAAGTGAAAATAATGACATCAAAATGAATGAACCGTACAATCCTATTTTTCTAAACTTAGGTATGAGCAAGAACGTGGATACCACCAATTCGATTAGCGGAGTGCTTACCGCCATTACCATAGAATAATTTTTTAGTAGTGGATCACGAGCTAGGTCAAATTCAAAAGTTTTAAAGGTCAATATCTTGGCCAGTGCTGTATAGGTAAACAACAGGAAAAATAGACAGGCAATTGCTTCAACTATGAAATTCTTTTTCATTGTTATTACTTAATATTTCTTAACTATGGGTTAGTGCGGGTGCTGCTTTCTCGTCTTTTGATGTGGACAGGAGTTGTTTGTCTGGCCATTTTTATTAGGTAATCACCCTGCAAAGCAGTAAGTGAATAACAAACAATAAAAAGAAACATTTGATAGCGAAGTACAATGGGAGATGCCAGGATACTGAAGAAAGCATTCATAAGCCATAATCCAATTATTAAAAAAGTTATTTGCTTAAATATTTTATTATTTTTACTTGGTATGTAAAACATCAAAAAGCCTACAACGCCAATGAAAAATGCTACATTGACTATTCCGTATATCTGAGGAACGTGTTTTAAAACACTAACTTCCTTATTATACGCTATGACTTTCTGGCTTTTGTATCCAAACCATCTGGTGGCCAATTGCCCTACGCTATCGCTTTTCATATTGTATTGGCCTAAAAACTCGGCAGGCGGTACGAGAAAATTAATTGTGTTAGGCAGGAGAAAGTATTTGGCAAAAGCCGCAGGATTTTTTTTTATTAGATACCGGCCATATTCTGCATACAGCGGCGCTAGTAGAGATTTCCTTTTGAAATACGTGGTTGTTGTATCCCTCTGGTAAACCCGCTCCATATATTCCAGTAAAGGCCCATTCCACAGGTAATAAATGCCCAAGGTACTGTCGGGTCTTTTATTCAATCTGTTCAAAGAATCAAGGTGATTCCTTACAATGGCATGAAGGCCTCTGAATTCGTCAGGTACCGGATCGTTGTCTTGTGCTATGCGACTGTATGCAAAAAGGGCATTACTTGCCTGTTGCCAGCCGCCAAAAGTTGAGAATTGCTTGAGCCCTATCAATTCTTTGTATTTATTACTAGTGTGCCACATAAACAAGCCGATAAGCGCCACTGCTAGTACAGTACCCGCCAGCTTCGCCGGCCAACGCAGTCGTGAAGCTATCAGCACGCCACAGCCAATAAAAGGGTAATAAAGAGCATTGTATCTTAAAATAAATGCGATGAGCAATAGGCCGGCCTGCGCCCATATCATATAAGGTTTAGGTTTATAAAGAAGCCATATTAACTGCACAATCCATAACAGGCTTACAGCAGTAAAGACAGCGTCCGCTGAAACATAATTGCTTGCAGCAATAAAAACAGGATTCAGAACAAAAAAGCCTAGTAGGACATATTTCACAATTTTTCCAGGCTGTATTATATAAAGCAGCGTAAAGACAAAAAGGAAAATAGCTGCTTGCAAAAAAAGATATTGAAATAAAACCAATGGAAAATCTGATTGGGCGAAGGCGCTGAAAATGCGCAGAAACTTCGAGTATCCCACAGGCCAAAAGTTGATTGCATAATTATTCCAGGCTGCCTCGATGTACGAATAGGAGTCGGGCATGAAGTTGGCAAAAGGGTACAGCGTTTTGAAAACAGCAAACTGTACAAGTATCAGTGTCCATGCTATGCAAAACGCCCATTTATTGGCTTTGTTCCGGCTAAAAAAATTAAAAAATGTTGGGGCCGGCCGCAGTGCTGTCACCTGTGCATGATATTCTGATACAACTTGCGCCTTCCCCTTAGACAATAGTTTTGTTTCTTCATGATACTCCTGCTCCGTATTAATCTCCCAAATATTCTCCTTACTTGTAATTCCAGCGGCAATGTTATCCACCGAAACCATTGCCGTAAGCATACTGTGGTCCGCATTATTATACTTATGCATCCCATTTCTACCTACGAGGAACAGGTTGGCAAATTGGTCGGTAAAGGCTCTGATCTTGTCAAACTGGTTGTAGGTGCCGAAGTAGGCGGGGTAGGTTTTTTCTACCCGGTGAACGGTGCTGTCGAGCACGTGTTGTACCTGGGCGAGGCCCATCTTTTCTAATTCGGCTACAGCGGTACGTTTAATTTCTTCGTCTGTAAGGCGCCAGAAATCATCGCCTTCGTTGCAGAAGTATTCCATGCCTATCCAAACTGTGCCGGGTTTGTTCACCATATATGGGCTCCAGTTATTGAACAGTTGCAGGCGCCCCACTTTTACATCTCGTTCCTGTATATAGATCCAGGTATCCTGTAGGTCGAGCGTTTGATTATCTGCTGTGGATAGTTTCTCTAATAAAACACCAACCGTAATAAAATCCCGGTATTGTAAACCGGCAGCTATTTCTTTTACATCGGTAGGTACTGTGCCTTTCATGCCGGCTATCAATTCCTGCACGGGCATGGTGCTGAAGAAATAGTCGCCCTCGAGTGTAGTTGTTTCGCCGGTTAGGGAACTAACAGCAACAATGCTTTTTACTTTGTCATCTTCCAACTCGATGCTTTTTACATTCTGGTGCATCAGGATGGTGCCGCCCAATACTTCTATCTGCCGTGCTACTTCTTCCCATAATTGACCGGGGCCTAGTGCCGGGTACAGGAACTGTTCTATCAAACTTGTTTCTGTATCTTTCTGTGAAATATCGCCGCTCGCTTTTTTCTTTTTCTTCATCATCATCTGCGCCGCATGCTGTATGGCTTTGCTTATGCTTACACCTTTTATTCTTTGTGCGCCCCATTCGGCTGAGATCTCATTACAGGGTACGCCCCATACCTTTTCTGTGTAGTCTTTAAAGAATAACAAATACAATTCTCGTCCAAAACGGTTGATCAGAAAATCTTCCAGACTTTTTTCAGGTTTCCGCGGTACTAATTGTGCAAACAAATATGATAATAGAATACGGATCGTTCTTAATAAACCCAGTTTGCGTAATGTGTCAATTGATAATTGAATGGGATAGTTAAAGAATTTCCGTAAAAAATATATGCGCGATAGGCGTTTACGCAACAGCATTACAAGCCCGGGATTAGTGGCTTCGCCTGTTACTTGTGATGCGCTGTTATTAATTTTACGTTCTTTATTTTGATAGTTGATGGTAACGCTTTCTTCACTCGTTTTCTCAAGCGGCATAATATTCAACCACCAGTTCATTACCCGGTCGCTTTTTGAAAAGAAACGGTGGCCGCCAATATCCATCCGATTCCCTTTATATTTTATGGTTTTAGAGATACCACCTATATCACCAGACTTTTCTAATATAATGGGCTTTATGTCGGTTCTTTTCAATAACTCATATGCAGCGGTCAATCCTGCGGGGCCGGCCCCTATTATTATGGCTTGCTTTCCCATTTTGTATCGTTTTAAATAGAGATGTGGTAAATAAATGAGCGTGTATCTCTAATTAAGTGTGAGCGAATGTATCTGTGTTGAATGCCTGAGGAGCAGGATGCGGCGTGGATGGCCGTCCGTAAGTCTTTGAGCCGCATACCACATCATATTCCTGGTAAGCATCCCGTTCCAGCAGGTAATCGCCGGTTGCCTGGGCTATACCTGTGTGGTTGGCCGCACCCTTTCCCTGGTTTACATCGTGCTATATAGTTGATAAAGTTAGTAGCCTCTATATTGTGCATACAAATCCTGTTTGTGATTGGTTAATCAATTCACATTCGTACCGCATGGCAATACAGTTCCCATTGCCAATGCAACATGGTCAGTTAAATCAGGCTTTAAAAGGTCGTGCTAGTTTTGGGCTATGTTAATGTTGTGTAATATGCCTGGGCGGAAGGTTATGCCAGGCGGATTTGCCTTGTAGATAGTGTGCAAAATCATAACGGATAAAGTTTTAAATGATCAATGTAGCCGGTAAGTACTTGAGAAGGTTGGAGTGTTTTACGCTACAACCATTCATTCATTTTGTGTTATCGTTGAATCCATATGCAAGATACACTGTGAAAAGTAGCGATTTGGTATAATTGTGTAGCGATTCGGTATTTTCTTTCGCTACAATATACATCATTATACGCTTTCGTAACGGTAATTGCTGAATGAATTAGTGCTCTTGCTATTTCTCCACTCTGATGGCGTTTGTCCTGTCAGCTTTTTGAACTGGATGTAAAAGTTGCTTTTATCAAGCCCTACTTTGTCTGCAATAAATCCAATGGTGCGGTCGGTGCTTTCTAACATTTCTTTAGCTTTTTCTATTCGCAGTTTGGTAATGTACGAATGCACATTATCGTTTGAAACTGCTTTGAAGGCAAATTTCAACTTAAACTTGTTCATCCCAAACTTGTGAACGAGGTAATCGTAATCGTAATGTTCCTGGTAATGTGTTTCTAAAAATTGTTTGATCTCAAGTGCCTTGTTAAGGTCTTCATTCTTTAGGCGCATGGTGATAAGGTTTCCTGATGAGAAAATAATACAGCTCCCTTGTCTAATAGAAGGGTAGGGCTGCACAGTAACAGATCGTGTACGGAATGTTAAAGATTTTCGTCGGGGAAAAGGGGTTTCATTATGTATGGATAGGTGCCCTTAGGTGCGCTCAATTGTAACTTACGCCATTTTGATGGCGCCATGCCGGTATACCTTTTATACATCTTGCTAAATGGCTCGGTGGTGTCGTAGCCACAGGCCCAGGCTATTTCGTATATGCGTAGTTTGTTTTGGAGTAACAGTATGATGCCTTCATGGGCGCGGTGTTCCATCATAAACTCATACGGTGTGAACATTTGCGATTCCTTAAAGAGCACATTCAGTTTTTTCGGACTCATACCAACCCGGCGAGCCAGCCGGTTGAGCGAAAATGGTTTGTTAAAATCAACTTCAATAATTTCCTTGGCCTTTATTATTTTCTTCCGGTCGGCGGCTGTGCTTTTGTACTTTTTCATAATATAGGTTAAGGCATGTGAAATGATGTAGTTATTATGTTATACTTTCGCTAGTGGTAACCGTTAGAATTACTGCTGTTGGTAGATCAGTCGCTTTCTGTTTTGTAAATGTAGAGAACAATACAAATGCTCTTCAATATTTATATTAGCTTTATGTATTTTCCTGTAAATTAAGTATGTGCATTTTTGAATTTTGCCAAAAAGACGAAACTCGCATTACACCGGCACCGGATGGACAACTTCACCATTTCTCAAAATATGATCATTCAATGAAACATAGGCCAGGCAACAGTTTGGCGTAACAACAAACCGCCGGCCAGCCTTTACTGTTTTTTGAAATTTATTTTACGGCAGCTGGTATTTCTGGAAAAAATCCCAGATCAGGTCAGTAGCGTCAAACGCTTTCCAGCGAAAAGGTATTGCTGTCGTTATAATTTGGCGGCAGGTTAAGTAAATAAGAACGTGCATAACCATCTACCTGTATATAAAATAGCTGGCATGCAATTTTCCGTATTTTAAAACTTATACATCCTATGTATCATGAAGATCGCTACCTATAACGTCAATGGCATCAATGGCCGGCTGGCCGTTCTGCTCCGCTGGCTAAAAGAGGCCAAGCCCGATGTGGTTTGCCTGCAGGAGCTAAAGTCGCCTAGTGAGCGCTTCCTTCTACAGCAAATTGAGGCGGTTGGGTACCAGGCCATTTGGCACGGACAAAAATCGTGGAATGGCGTGGCTATTCTTTCCCGCTCCTTACCCATACAGGAAGTGCGGCGACAACTGCCCGGCGACCCTAAAGATGAACATAGCCGCTACCTTGAAGCCGTTGTTGGGCAAATGGTAATTGCCTGCGTATACTGCCCTAACGGAAACCCGTACCCAGGCAGTAAGTTCGATTATAAACTGAAATGGTATAAACGTTTATCGGCCCATGCAAAAGCATTATTGAAACATGATGTGCCAGTAGCATTGGTGGGCGATTTTAATGTAATGCCTACCGAACTGGATGTGTACAAACCCGAAAAATATATAAACGATGCGCTGTTTAGAAAAGAGGTGCGGGCCGCATACGCCCGTTTGCTGAAGTTGGGTTATACAGATGCAATACGAACACTTCATCCCAATGAAGTCATCTATACATTTTGGGATTACTTGCGATTTGCCTGGCAACGGAACGCCGGCCTCAGGCTCGATCATTTTCTATTAAACAGTCATCTTGCAAAACGGTTGCGCAAAGGCGGTGTTGATAAACACGTTCGAGGTTGGGAAAAAGCAAGCGATCATGCGCCGGCGTGGATTGAACTAAAGAAATCACTAAAATAATTGAGTATGGCAACAACAGTCAATGATCAATATGGCAACCCTGTTATCAGGCATAAGTATACGGCTGACCCCGCAGCCATTGTACACAATGGCACAGTGTATTTATATACGGGGCACGATGAACCGCCGGCTGGCGTAGAAGATTATGCAATGAACGACTGGCTTTGCTTTTCCTCCAAAGACATGGTTAACTGGAAGGAACACCCGGTACCATTGCGCGCAACTGATTTTGCCTGGGCAAGCGGCGATGCCTATGCGTCGCAGGTGATTGAGCGAAATGGAAAGTTCTATTGGTATGTAGCGGTATCGCATGGCGCCATTGCCGGCAAGGCCATTGGTGTGGCCGTGGCTTCTACACCTGAAGGTCCTTTTACAGATGCCATTGGAAAGGCCCTGATCACCAATGAGACCATTGGCATACCTGGCGAAAACAAGATCAACCTCGACCCTACGGTGCTTATTGATGATGACAACCAGGCTTATTTATTTTGGGGCAACTCACAGTGTTATTATGTAAAGCTTAAGGAAAATATGATTGAATTGGATGGGCCCATTCAAAAAGTATCATTACCTGAATTTACCGAAGGCGCGTGGATCCATAAACGGAATGACTGGTATTATTTGCTTTATGGGTATGGTTTTCCTGAAAAGGTAGCATATGCCATGAGCAGGCGTATTGATGGTCCCTGGGAATTTAAAGGCATCATCAATGAAATTGCCGGCAACTGTAAAACCAATTCACCGGCCATTCTTGATTTTAAGGGCAACACCTATTTCATTTATCATAATGGCGGTTTGCCCGAAGGCGGCAGTCATCGCCGTTCGGTATGCATCGACTATTTGTATTTTAATGCGGATGGAACCATTCAAAAGATCCTTATGACCTCTGATGGCGTGCAGGCAGTTGCTGCTCATACAACCCGCCCCATTGGCACAACGCATCCATAATAGGAATAAGTTGTTTGCCCAATTCTGTAAGTTTATACTCCACCCGTGGCGGCACTTCGGGAAAAACTTCGCGGGTAAGAATGCCGTCGCGCTCCAACTCACGCAACTGCGCAGTGAGCGTGGTTTGGGTAATATATTTCATTTCTTTTCGTAGCTCACCAAAACGCTTGGGGCATTCCTTACGAATACTGTCGAGCAGCAACAATTTCCACTTGCCACCTATAGCCTGCAGGGCAGCGGTCATTGGATTTTTTTCGTTTTCACCCGATTTTTTTTGATCGCTAACCGCCTGATGTTCATCAATAGTATTGTTTTTCATACTTAGTATGTTGTATGGCCCTACTTGTTTGCCAGCGTGGCCGTGCTCAAATTTGAGGTTGATTAAAGAAAACATTCAACATACAGATTTAGTTTTATGCATACCTCATTTTATCCGTCAACTGTTTCCGTTTCCCGTTGGGCCTCCTTATTGATCGCTTCCACGGCTGCTTTTTTGTCGGTTATTGACCTGTTTATCGTAAATGTCGCATTGCCTTCTATTCGCGAAGGTATTGGTGGCACCAATGGCGATACGCAGCTGGTGATTGCGCTTTATTTATTGGGGCATGCTATTTTTCTTATCACCGGTGGCCGCCTGGGCGATCATTATGGCCGCAAAAGGATCTTTGTATGGTCGATGCTGTTATTTACAATAGCCTCGGGTTTTTGTGGAATGGCGCAGAACGCCACCCAGCTTAATGTAGCGCGTTTTTGTCAGGGAGCATTTGCGGCCTTTATGGTGCCGCAAAGTATAGCCTACATACAGGTGCTGTTTCCTAAACATGAAGAGCGGGTAAAGGCCCTGGGCGTGTATGGCGCTATAGCAGGCACGGCTTCTGTTATTGGCCAGTTCCTGGGCGGCGTGCTTCCTGCGGTGCAAAGCGTAATTGCCGGCTGGCGCTGGTTGTTCCTGGTGAACCTGCCTATAGGTTTACTCGCTGCATTTATTGCATGGCGCTGGTTACAGGAATCAAAACCCGCAACCGATAGCCGGCCCGATTACCCGGGCGTTGTATTACTAAGCACGGGGTTGATCTGTTTGATCTATCCACTCATCAGGGGCCGTGAAATGGGCTGGCCATGGTGGAGCTTATTGTTACTGCCGCTTTCATTATTGATACTTTCATTATTTGTATATGATCAACACCGTAAGCAACGTACAGGAAAGGCGTTCCTTATAGATCTGCGTTTGTTCACCTTTCGTGATTTCAATATTGGGCTGGGCGCGGTGATCGCTTATTTCATAGTACAGGATTCTTATTTTCTTATCAATACTATCTTGTGGCAATCAGGGTTGGGCATGCGGTCGGTAACAACAGGCAACTATTTTGTATTGCAGGGAATAGGTTATGTAGTAGCGGCAGTTTCCTCTATACGGCTTGTGAGCAGATATGGTAAAAAGGTATTACAGGCAGGCGTACTGTTAATGCTGGTTATGCTTGTGTTGCATGTTGTATTGATAAACAACCGGCATCTTTTGCTGGTGGTACTTTTCCTATATGGAGTTGGCTGTGGGTCGGTGCTACCATCACTGCTTACGTTGGCGCTGCGTAATATTCCACCAACATTGGCCGGCACGGCCGCCGGTACTTATGCCACCTTTCAACAAACCGCTATTGCTTTGGGTGTATGTATAACTGGTGGATTGTTCTTTCAGTTATTGGGCGATGCACCCGCATTGCATAATTGGTTAATGGCTTATCGCTGGGCTACGGGCGTGAATATGTTTTTTCTGGTGATGGTGAGTTGGTTTTTGTGGAGGTTGTAATGACTCCATCATCAAAAGTTTAGTCCTGCTTTAAACGGACATGGGTACAGTCAGGTATTAGCATATGTTGATCATCCATGTTAACGTTGGATGAATTTGTCATGTGTATGTCAGACAATAATTTTTTTTGGAAATAGAATAATTCTTTATTACTTGCATCGGCATACAAGTGTTAGTTAAAGGATTCCGCTACATTACCATATACATTAAACCTGCTTATTTACACCACATTACCACATTCGTGTGTTGCATAACACATCTGTAACCTTTTGCCTGTATTGATTACCTGGCCTGAAGTGTAGGCGCACCTTATTCAGATAAATTTTTGCCAAAAGATCTAAGCAATACCAAACCATTTTTTATGGAACCCATTCTACTAACTGCTAATGATGTTTTACAATTCAATGCCGGCGACGGCAACGCCTTTGATAAGGTTTACAAAGCTTTTTTTAAGTATGTATTTCACATTACCCGCAGATACTTAAGCGACGAAGACGATGCAAGGGACATTACCCAGGAAACCTTTATAACGCTTTGGAAGCATGAAGGACAATTCGAGACCGGTCAAAATATAAAAGCCTTTGTGTCGATCACTGCCCGAAATGCATGCCTTAATTTGATCCGAAACAGAATAAGGGCCAACAAAGAATTGCGCAAAGTGGCTGATGGCATAAACGTAGCCGTTGATCATGAGGACTTTGAAGAAATAGAACGTAAGGAATTACGAATGCTGGTTGAGGCAAATACGCTGGAAGTATTAACCCAGGCAATTGCGAAGTTGCCCGAGGATAAACGCGAAGCAGTAAACCTGTACTATTTCGGCAATCTTACTAAAGTAGAAATTGGCCAACGGTGTGGTATAAGTCCAACCGCTGCAGCAAAAAGGCTCAACAAAGCTATAGACCTACTGCGTATCAATCTGTTACCACGCAATATTACTTTCGTGTTTGCGGTCGTAGCATATTTCTTAAAAAATCTTCTTAAATAAAGGTTCATTTTCTTACAATCTGGTGTTTCTATATAAAGCAGCAATATTACTGCGCTGTTTTGATAACCGAATTGGAACACCATGGCCGAAAAGTTTGAGGACATATCTGAACTGGTTATAGCCTATATAACGAAACAGTTATCCGAAGATCAGGAACGGACCTTAAACGCCTGGGTTGAAGAGTCGCCTGCAAACAAGGAATGGCTGCAACAGTGGGATGACATATCATGGATAGCCCATGAACTGGAGGAATACAACGAACCGGATGTTGACGAAGCCCTTAGTGAATTTTATACATTAATAGAGCAAAAAGGAATAGGAGCCAGAAAAACGCCCGCTTCAAAGCCAAAACCGCGGTTATTATGGAAGTATATCGCTGCTGCCGCTGCAGTAACAGGATTGCTTATTGGCGCATGGAAGTATGACCTTTATACGAGTAAGCCTTCGCCCTCAATTACCACTACAGATAATAATAAGAAATCAGTTGATTCAATCAACGGGGAACATATTACCCTTGCATTAACGGATAGAGCCAATTTGATGATCGACGATTTACCAAATGGCGTGATCTGCAGCCAGGCAGGCGTTGAAGTTATTAAACAGGACAGCGTTTTGCAATACAAAAGGGTAAGCCAGTATGCAGCCGCATTAGATGTGATTCATACAATAAGTACTGGTAAGGGTAAACGTTTACGGGTAATATTGTTAGATAATAGTTCTGTTTGGCTAAATGCAGCTTCCTCTATTCGTATTCCGCTTGCTTACAAAACAGAACGAAAGATGGAGATGACGGGTGAGGTATATATAGAGGTGTACAAAGATAAATTGCATCCATTTATATTAACAGCCGACAGGATGAAGGTAGAAGTATTAGGGACAAAATTTAATGTAAATACGTACGATCCTGCAAAAACAGTCGCTTTGCTCGAGGGCAGAATAAAGATCAGAAATGGTAAAGCCGAATCAATACTTAGTGTGCCGGGAGAAACGGCCCTGGTTGGTAATAATTCAAAAATTGAGATAGACAGGGCCAAAGATGAGAAAGATATCGAAAAGATATCTGCCTGGCGAACCGGTGCATTTAACTTTAGAAAAGATCATATAACCGATGCTTTGCGGGAAATTGAAAGATGGTATGGTGTTGAGGTTAAGTATATCAATATTCCGCCAACCGTCATTAGCAATTCTTCATTCTTAAGAAGTACGACCTTGCCTGAAGCGATACGTCTGATAAGTAAGGTTGATAGCAACCTAACGATATTCAAACAGGACAACGTACTGATTGTGTCATACAAAAAGTAGCATATGAACATCTGCGTTCTTCCTTAATTGACCATTACCATAAGCCTTTTCCTGTTTGAACCCACTGAAAGCTGCTGCCATGGTTTCCATGGCATGCAGCACAGTGATTCCCCAACGAACTGCAAATAATTCAAGTTTATAGCACAATCTTACCTCATGGACTAAACTTAAAGAATGGAAAGCTATTCTTCTTAAAGGTTAAAACAAAACTGACTTAGTATGCGTAAAATTGCTTGCCTGTTAGCACTTGTGTTATTAAATTTTCTTTCGCAGGCTCAAACAAAAACGAAGACGTTTAATTTTCACAAAAGGAATTGTACGGTAATTGAAGTGCTAGATGCGATTAAAGATAACATGGATGTTCACCATATTAACTCTTATAATTTATTGGAGAATGCCAAAAAGATCTCTGTATCATTTACCAACGCTACCATTGAAAAAGTGCTGGAGGTTTGCAGTAAAAATCAATACTTCACCCTTACGTTGGAAGATGGTGTCATTATTGTAAAGCCCAGGACGATTAATTTTTATGCTGTCATAGTTGACGATCACGGGACTCCTATTGCCGGCGCTACCATTTATATAGAAGGAAGAGAAAACGAAACGAGTAATAACAGGGGCGAAGTTTATTTGAAAAATGTTTTTGCGAATGCCAAAATAAAAATAACCGCAGTTAATATTGAAAGTTTGGAAATGTACCTGGAAGGAAAAACCAACCAGGAAATTCAGGTTAAAAGAAGCACCCACACGCTCAATGGAATTTCTGTGTTGGGTAGCACCGGGTATCAAATTATACATAGAAAACATTCATCTACCGGCTTTTTTGTAATTAGTAATGCGGCCTTTAACCAGCAAAGCACCAATAAGATCTCTGAGCGAATAAGGGGCATTAGTTTAGGTGTGTCGCCAACCGTAAATAAGGTTTCGGGTGTGAACATGCCTAAGTTGTTCTCCGTTAGCCTGAGAACAACCATCCTCGCCATGAGCGATCCACTTATTGTGGTTGATAATTTGCCCTTTTTTGAAAGCATAGATGACTTGAATCCGGATGATATATGGAGCATTTCCATACATAAAGATGCATCGGCAACAGCACAATGGGGTTCGAAAAGCGGCAACGGGGTAATTGTTATTACTACTAAAAGTGGGAAGTATGGTCAGCCCAGAGAATTTGCTATAAACTCATCACTTACCGTAGGGCAGGAGCCAGATGTGTTTTATTATCCTATCATGGACCCAAACGATAAGTTAGCACTTACCAAATATTTATTTGAAAGTGGCTATTATAAGGACCTCGAAGATTCGCCCATACCACTTGCTTTACCCACGGCTGTTGAGAAACTTATTTCAAACAGGAAGGGTGACTTATCAGATGAAGACCTGGCATTACAGCTCAACGCGCTGAAATATGATAAGAGAGAAGATCTGCGCAAGTATGTTTATCGTAAAAATATGGAAAAGCATTTTTCGGCGAGAGTGTCTGGTGGCACGGCAGATCACAGTTACTATTTGTCGATAGGTTATGATAAGAACGAACCCGTTATTCAGGGGAGCTGGACTACAAAGAAAAGTCTGTTCCTGAATCATAGCTATCATTATAAAAACTGGCTCGAAATTTCATCAGCGGTTTTATATCTGGAAAACCAATCGCACAATAATGAGGGAGTGCCGGAATCGCGGGAGCCAATGGCTAACGCAAATGGAGATCCGGTGTCGCAACCGCGCGATTGGCGTCAGGCTTATATTGATACCGCTGGTAAAAAGTTTTTGCTCGACTGGAACTTTCGTCCCTTGCAGGATTTCAGGCTGCGAAATATAACAAGGAAAGATGTAAATCTGCTGCTAAGAACTTCCTGGAAAGTGCAACTTTTAAATGGGTTACACTTTAATGTTTTATACCAATATCAAAAGATTGATGGTGAAAGACAAGATGTTAAAAACGCTGAAAGTTATTATGTAAGAGACCTGATCAATGGCTATAGTCAACGGATCGCAAACGGGGTTTACAGGCCTATTCCTGTGGGTAACATACTCGATCAGGTTAATACACATAAAGTGGTTAATAATCTTCGTACGCAGCTGTTAGGACAGAGAAAGTTCGGTACCAGGCATGCCATGAAAATACAGACCGGGTTAGAAAAAATAAGAATGACTACAAATGTAAGCCCCATTTTAATTTACGGTTACCAGCCTAATTTACCCAATGCCCAGAGTAACCTGAATTATACGAGTCACTTTTCGCAATATGCAAATCCTTTTTCATCTCTGCTAATTCCATCTGCTTCAGCTTCTTCGTATTCCGAAGCCAACTATCTCTCTTATTTTGCTATTGCCAATTACGATTACAATTCAAGAGTCAATTTTTCGGCCAGCGCCCGAATGGACAAAACAGAGCTGTTCCCTGAAATAGTTAGCTCAAAATTCATTACGTTATTTTCATCGGGCATAGGATGGAACATAAGTGCGGAGCCCTTTTATAAATTAGACTGGTTACCGTATTTGAAATTAAGATTGAACTATGGCGCTAATGGAAATGCTCCTCTAACTACCATTGTTACTCCCATTAACCAGTCGGTTACCAGGGTAACAGGCAATGCGCTTTCTGGATTGCCCCGCCCTGGTTGGGAAAAGGTAAATACACTAAGCGCCGGTTTTGATATAGGTACAAGAAATAATTATATAGAAGCCTGTGTGGATGTTTATCAAAAAAATGCCAAAAATTTAGTGGGTTTGCGACAGTTAAGACCTGATGCGGCAGATAGTTTGGTGACCGATAATATTGGTGAAATGAAAGGATATGGTGTTGATGTGGTTTTTTCAAGTATAAATATCAGGAGGAGGTTTAAGTGGACCACTAAGTTGCTCTTTAGTTATGTAGCGGATAAAATTACCAGGTACTCAGATACTACAATGCCTGGGTGGAAGATTTGTGAACAGCATTACCAGGGCATAGTGGTTGGTAAACCGCTTTATGGGGTTTTTAGTTACCGGTATGCGGGATTGGAGAAAGAAACCGGTGATCCGCAAGGTTACCTTGATGGCCACATAAGTAAGAACTATTCTGAAATTGTAAAGCGTCCGGGAGCAAGAGAATTGCGCTATCATGGCAGGTCAACGCCGGCCGTGTTTGGCAGCCTTATCAATCAGTTTTCGTTTGGGGCTTTCAGTATGTCTGTCATAGTATCTTATAAATTGGGTTATTATTTCCGGCGAACATCTGTTAACTACGATCGGTTAATTAAGGGTATTTCTGAGGGGTCTGCTGATTATAAAGACCGTTGGAAGAAGGCAGGCGATGAGTTAAAGACAAACATCCCTTCTCTGGTCACAACCCTACAACCAGGCAGGGATGACTTCTTTGCCTATAATGAAACGCTGGTAGAAAAAGGTGATCACATCAGGTTGCAGGCAATAAACACAAGTGTTGATTTGCCCGTTAAAAATTTGAATAAGTATTACCTGCAATCGTGCAACCTCTATTTGAATGTCAACAACCTGGGCATCATGTGGCGTGCAAATAATTTCGGCATAGACCCTGATAATATTTCTTATTTTCCGGAACCCCGTTCGGTATGTGTAGGAGTTAAGATGAATTTCAGATAAAAATAAGACATCCGTATGGTTAGGGATGTCTTATTGTGTATATGAAACTTTTAAATTTTATTCTGGCCCAAAAGCGAAACTGCCTGTACGGCAAGGGATATAGGTATTTGGTTCTTCGGGATAAGGGCGATAATAAGTGCAAATCCCTATGTCCGAAACACAATGGTAACTGGAACCATACGAGCCAACGGCTATATAAGTGCTTCCCCATTTAAGGTATTGTTGTTGATCTGCGCATGCACGGATAGGTTTGGTGGCGAATGCCCCGCATATGGCAATGGCGATGGCTGCCATTATACAAAACACTTTAAACTTTCGCATAAACATGTTTTTAATGGTTAAAAAGAAGTTGCTATGAATAAATGAGAGTATGAGTAAATAATAGTTCGGTTAACATATACCGAACCTGATCATTACTGATATATCAAGTGAGCTGTAAGTGACTCAGCCGGTTGACAGATATTGTTTTATTTATAATACAACCGATTTGTATAGTTTGACAAAAGAAAATGCGAGAATATAAAGTTTCACCTTTAGTGAGCTAGTGCAGTATATGTAAAGCATGTTTAAACTTTGCCATCTTTACTTAAGTGATAAACAGACTGATTTTTGAGCATACCTGAATGGGGTGAGGATTGGCTTCGCCGATCCACTCCGCTTTACATTACCCAAAAAAACCAGCGCCTTCGGCGCTTTGGTTTTGCATTTTATCGGCTTTTGCGAACAAGTTCGTAACGCCGCTAAAATGCAAAACCCGCAGCATTCGCTGCGGGTTTCTTGTTGCCCGACCTGGATTCGAACCAAGACAAACAGAACCAAAATCTGTCGTACTACCATTATACTATCG
This sequence comes from Niastella sp. OAS944, assembly GCA_024809215.1. Classification (GTDB taxonomy): domain Bacteria; phylum Bacteroidota; class Bacteroidia; order Chitinophagales; family Chitinophagaceae; genus Niastella. Next base: position 66,588 of record JANUBW010000010.1, read on the forward strand.
GGCAGCCTTTGTTCCTTTTAGAAAGGAGTGCAAAAGTAAGGGCTTCTAACATTTCTCCCAAATGAAAATGGCACAAATTCATTATTTTTCATCAGAATTTTTTTTTCACCGTTAATTCAGTCAAAATACCAAACAACCTTGTCAAAAATTCAGTCACATGAGTACAGTAAATCGCCGATCTTTTTTACAAACCCTTAAAGCCCTCTCTGCCGGTACGCTGTTATCATCTTTTTCCCAGCCGGCCTGGAGCCGTAACCTGCAAAATGCCCTGGAATCCGCTCAAAGTAAAACACCCGATCAACTAGCTTCCGATGAAGATTTCTGGTACTTCATTCAACAATCCTACACCGTTTCGCCCTACCTCATCAATTTAAACAATGGGGGCGTGGCCCCTTCGCCCAAGCCGGTGCAGGATGCCATGAAGCGCTATTTCGACATGTGCAACGAAGCACCCAGCCATTTTATGTGGCGCATACTTGACCAGGGGCGCGAACCCCTGCGTAAAAACCTGGCACGTATAGCCGGTTGTAGCGCGGAAGAGATTGCTATTCAACGAAATGCGTCGGAAGCCCTGGAAACTATCATCTTTGGCTTACCCCTAAAAGCAGGCGATGAAGTGGTGCTGGCCAAACAAGATTATCCCAATGTAATGAACGCCTGGAAGCAACGCGAACTGCGCGACGGGATAAAACTGGTATGGCTCAACCTGCAATTGCCCAGCGAGGATACCGATTACCTGGTAAATGCCTATGCAAAAGCTTTTACCGCCAAAACCAAAGTGGTGCAGCTTACCCATGTAATAAACTGGAACGGACAAATAATGCCTGTTCGCGCCATTGCCGATGCCGCCCATCAAAAAGGTATTGATGTAATTGTAGATGGCGCCCACAGTTTTGCCCATTTTCAATATACCATTCCCGACCTGGGCGCCGATTATTATGGTACCAGTTTGCACAAATGGCTAAGCGCCTGTATTGGAGTAGGGGTGCTGTATGTAAAAAAAGAAAAGATAAAAAAACTGTTTCCCCTCTTTGCGCCACCCGACCCAACCCTCGATGATATTCGCAAATTTGAACACCTGGGCACCCGGCCTTTTTTTATTGAACAGGCAGTAGGCAAAGCCATTGAGTTTTATGAAATGATAGGCGCGCAGCGAAAAGAGCAACGCCTGCTGTACCTGAAGAATTACTGGATGGAAAAAGTAAAAGACATCCCTTACATTAAACTGGGCACATCGATGAAACCGGGTTTTGGCTGCGGCATCGGTTTGGTAACACTCGATCAGCCTGGTATAAAACCTGTTGATCTTGAAGTATTCCTTTGGAACAATTATAAAATACACACCACCAATGTTGACTACGAAAATATCAGGGGCGTGCGTATTACGCCTAACGTGTACACAACCACCAAGCAGTTAGATATATTGGTGGAAGGTATTCATGAGCATGCGAAATACAGAACTAAATTTCCTACGGGGCCGCTGGATCAAAAGTAAAAATTAAAAGGTCCGAAAGTTTCTCTTCCGGACCTTTTAATTTCATTTTCTTATTTCACATTCACCAGGTAAAAATGCTTTTTACCTTTCTGCACCAGTACGTATTGTCCGTGTAATAACAACGATGAATCAACGGTAGATTGTGCATCTTCCACTTTTTTGCGGTTAATGCTAACGCCGCCGCCCTGTACCATTTTACGGGCTTCACCTTTACTGGGGAATATCTTTGTTTCGGCTAAAAAAGTTACTACATCAACCCCTGTTTGAACTTTCGTCAACTCATAGTCGAACTTGGTTACTCCATCCATTCCTTCCAGGTCTTCGCGGGTAAGCGATTCGGCAGGTGCGTTTTGTTTACCAAAGGTTTTTTCAGTGGTTTCCAACGCTTCCTGGTAACCGGCTTCACCATGAACAAAAACCGTTACTTCTTTGGCCAGTGTTTTCTGTAACAAGCGGGCTGCTGCATCTTTACGATGGTCTTCTGTTAGCTGATCGATGGTGTCTTTAGAAAGGAACGTAAATATTTTTATCCATTTTTCGGCATCTGCATCAGCTGCGTTTATCCAAAACTGGTAAAATTCATAAGGCGAAGTTTTTTCTGGCGACAGCCATACATTGCCTTTTTCGCTTTTACCAAATTTACCGCCATCCGATTTGGTGAGCAGCGGGCAGGTAAGGGCAAACGCTTCGCCACCCATTTTACGGCGAATAAACTCAGTGCCAGTGGTAATATTACCCCATTGATCGCTGCCACCCATTTGCAGTTTGCAGTTTTTCTTCTGATATAACCAGTAAAAATCATAGCCCTGCATTAGTTGATAAGCAAACTCAGTATAGCTGATACCGGTTTCGCCTTCAATGCGTTTACGCACACTATCCTTGGCCATCATATAGTTTACGGTTATATGCTTACCGGCATCGCGTAAGAATTGAATGAATGAAATGCCTTTAAACCAATCGTAGTTATTGGCCATTTCAGCAGCATTGGGTTTTGATGCATCAAAGTCGAGAAACTTTTCAAGTTGATTTTTTATACCGTTGAGGTTTATCTGCAACTGTTCTTCACTTAAAAAATTTCTTTCTTCACTTTTACCGCTTGGGTCGCCAATCATACCGGTAGCGCCACCAATAAGGGCTATGGGCTTATGCCCGGCCTTTTGCATGTGTACCAGCAACAAGATAGGTACGAGGCTGCCTATGTGTAAGCTGTCCGACGTGGGGTCGAAACCGATATAGCCGGTGGTCATTTCTTTATTTAACTGATCTTCAGTTCCGGGCATAATATCTTGGATCATACCCCGCCATTGTAGTTCTGCTACCAGGTTCATATTGTATTGACATTAAACGAAATAATAAATACTTTTACCGATGACCGCGCAAAGGTTTTACATTTGCGCTACCTACATAAAACACCCGTTGTTTGATACATGGTTATATGTAGTAAATCAACGATTTATGCAAATGTACGGATTACCGGAACTTTGCCTAAAAGATGCAATATTTTAATTGTAAAATCGTTTGGAAGTGATGGCCCCGCCCTGTTTACATGGCTTCATTTTCATGCATTGTTTAGCTCGCTTTGCCAACGGGTGCAGCCAATATCCTAAAGAAATAGTCTAATTACAACAAGTTGCTTATTTCGAAAATTGGATCAATGAAAAGGACCCGTTTTTACGTTACCCTGCTGGTGTTAATGTTACAGCATTTTTCCTATGCCCAGTTCCGTAAATATTCTAATGAATTTTTGAATATTGGGGCCGGCGCCCGGGGCCTTGCAATGGCCAGCGCCCAGGTAGCATCAGTAAGTGATGGAACCGCCGGATACTGGAATCCGGCCGGATTAGTAAATGTGAAGGACAATCCCCAGGTTAACTTAATGCATGCCGAATATTTTGCCGGCATTGGTAAATACGATTACGGCAGTTTGGCCATTCCGTTAAAAGATAACAAACGGGTGTTAGGCTTGTCGCTTTTGCGTTTTGCCGTTGATGAAATTCCCAATACCACCGCCCTGGTTGAGGCAGATGGTTCTATTGATTTCCAAAATGTGACTTCCTTCTCTGCAGCCGATTATGCATTTTTAGTTTCGCTGGCCCAACAGATTAAGTCAACCGGTAAAAGCAAGATAAGCGGCGGGGTAAACGCCAAGATCATCCACCGCAAGGCTGGTGATATGGCCACTGCCTGGGGTTTTGGTTTTGATGCGGGTATTCAAATAGTGAATAACAAATGGAAGATAGGCATCATGGCCCGCGATGTAACTACTACGTTCAACGCCTGGTCGTTCAGCTTATCGCGGGAAATGCAGGAAGTGTTCTACCGCACCGGTAATGATATTCCAAGTAAAACAACCGAGCTCACAGCGCCCAAACTTATAGTGGGCGGTAGTTATAATTTCAGATTGAACAAGAACCTGAACCTTATGACTGAAGCCAATTTAGATTTTACGTTCGATGGCCGTCGCAATACAGTTCTTAGCACCAATGCCGTGAGCCTCGATCCCAAGCTTGGGCTCGAAGCGTCGTGGAAGAATGTGTTCTTTGTTAGGGCGGGTATAAACAATTTTCAAAGAGCATTGGATGATGACGATATCACCAACACAAAGAAAGTGTGGGTTTATCAGCCAGGTGTAGGCGCCGGTTTCAGGCTGTCGAATGTGCTGATAGATTATGCTTTTACCAACCTGGCCAATCAATCAAATCCGTTATATACCCATGTGTTTTCGTTAAAAGTGGACCTGGTTAAGAAGGGAAACAAAAAGTAAACTACCCTATTGAAAGGAATCTGAAACTTGTATAACTATGAGGAAGATTTTTACCCTGTTGCTACTTGTAGCAGGTTTTGCTGCAACAGCCCAGAAATATAATCATGAATGGATAAATTTTTCGCAAACTTATTTTAAGATCAAAATAGCAAGGGATGGCGTTTACCGTGTTCCCAGGTCGTTGCTCGATGCCATGGGTATTGGTGGCTGGCCGGTGCAAAACTTTGAGCTATGGCGCAATGGAGAGAAAGTGCCTTTCTATCCATCTGTTGCAGGCGGAGCGTTACCTGGTAACGGCTATCTTGAATTCTGGGGCGAACAAAACGATGGAAAGCCCGATAAGCCTCTGTACCGGGCTCCTGAGTACCAGCACTCTACAAGATATAGTTTACAAACCGATACGGCTGTATACTTTCTTAGTGTAAGCAATTCTACCTCCGCAGGTTTCAGATATACCGATGTAACAAATAACGCAGGCTCAAGCCCCTTGCCGGTTGAGCCTTATTTTATGTACACTGCCGGATACTATCCTCAGAACGGAACAAAGACCCCCAGCCCCGGGCTTGCATCAGTTGTTGGGGTGCCGGTATATTCTTCTTCTTATGATCAGGGCGAGGTGTTTGCCAGTCCCGAAATTGGAGGAGGAGGAGTTTATCCTGCTCAATTATCAGGTTTAAATGTTTATAGCGGCGGACCGCAAAGTTCACTGAAATTTGGGGCAGTTGGGGTGGCACTCAATACCAGGAATATTAAAGTACGAATGAATGGTGTTGAGGTGAAAGATACTGTGATGAATTATTATAACGATCTTGTATCTAATGTGCCGGTTGATAATAGTACCATCAGTTCAGGGACTGTTAATTTTGAATTTCAGAATACTTCCGCTATCTCTCTTGACCGCATGGTGGTTTCATTTTTAGAATTAACCTACCCGCGTAACTGGAATTTTAATGGTCAGTCGAACTTTAAATTTACATTGCCTGCCAAAAGCAGCGGCTATCTGCTACACATAACAAACTTTAATTACGGTAGTAATAATATAGCGCCGGTGTTGTACGATACCAAAAGTGGCGAGCGTTTCAGTGGAGATATTTCAACCGCAGGTACAGTGAAGTTTGCATTGCCAGGTACGGCGGCCAGTCGTGATCTGGTATTGGTAAGTGAAGATCCTGCTAATATTAATACGGTTACTGCTTTTACGGCCCGTAATTTTATTAATTATAAACAAACTGCTACTCAGGGCAATTACCTCATTATCACCAACCCTATTCTGTATACCGGTACATCGGGGAACAATCCTGTTGATGAATACAGGATTTACCGCGCATCAGCCGCCGGTGGCGGTTACACACCTATAGTGGTCGATATCGATTTACTGGTAGATCAATTTGCTTTTGGAATAAAAAAACATCCTTTATCTATACATAATTTTTTGCGGTTTGCACGGGATTCATTCAGTGTAAGCATAAAATCGGCATTTCTTATAGGGCGCGGAATGAATTATTCTGATTACCAGCGTTACGACAGGGGCCAAAATAATTTGGCCGACCGGCTGAACCTGGTGCCTACCTGGGGCTGGCCTGGTTCAGATAACCTGTTAAGTGCACAGGATATCACATTCCCTGTAGCAACAACACCTATTGGCCGTTTATCGGCTGTTAGTGGAAAAGAGCTCGAAGATTATCTGGAGAAAGTAAAAGAGTATGAACTGGTGCAAAAAACGGCTCCCAATACAATTGCAGCCAGAGCATGGATGAAACAGGGTATTCATGTTACCGGTTCAAGCGACGTTTACCTGGGTACGGTTCTTTGTAACTATATGGACGTATATCAGCGGCTTATTGAAGACACCCTTATTGGTGCTAAGGTGAATACGTTCTGTAAAACCTCAACCAACCCGGTTGAACAGGTGGCTCCCGATAAAATAGCCCGATTGTTTAATGAAGGCATTTCGTTCCTTAACTATTTCGGCCACTCTTCAGCAACCACGCTGGAGTTTAATATAGATGAACCGCAGAATTATAATAATCAGGGAAAATATCCGGTATTCTTTGTGAACGGTTGTAAGGCCGGTGACTTCTTCACTTATTATTCGCTACGGTTAAGTGCAATTGAAACCCTTTCTGAAAAATATACCCTCGCTAAACAACGCGGGTCCATTGCATTTATAGCCAGTACCCACTATGGTGTTGTAAATTACCTGAACCTGTACCTCACCGAGCTGTATGGGGTTATTAACAAACAGGATTATAATAAACCATTGGGTGAAACAATGAGGGATGCATTAGGTAATATGTTGCGGTCTACTGGCTCATATGATTTTTATTCACGTATGCATGCCGAGGAAATAGAATTACATGGCGACCCGGCTGTAAAAATGAATACCCAGGCGCAGGCTGATTATGTAATTGAAGAACCGCTTATTAAGATCTCTCCACTGTTCATTTCGCTGGCAGAAAAAAGTTTTAAGCTGAAAATAAAAACAATGAACCTGGGTAAAGCAGTTGGTGATTCTGTTACGTTAGAAATAAAACAACAGTATCCTAATGGCAGTACCGGAGTTGTATATCGTCAGAAATTACCAAAACTTCGTTATGCCGACTCTATAGAACTGGAGGTGCCTATTATTGCTACGCGCGATAAAGGGCAAAACAAGATCATTGCAACCATCGATGCCGATAATGTGGTGAGTGAAATAACTGAAAGTAATAATACAGCTACTAAGGACTTTTATATTTTTGAAGAAGAAGCACGGCCAGCTTACCCATATAATTATGCTATTATTAATAAGCAACCCCAAACATTATATGCTTCTACCGCTAATCCGCTAAGTACATTACGTAACTATGTAATGGAAATTGATACTTCGGGTAAATTCGATTCGCCCCTGAAGGTGACAAAATCTGCTTCCTCTACCGGTGGTATTGTTGAGTTTAATTCAAACCTTACTTATATTGATAGCACTGTATATTATTGGCGTGTAGCACCTGTACAACAGAATGGTGCACAATTGCAATGGGCCACCAGCTCGTTTATGTACAAACCTAATACCGATGGTTATAACCAGTCGCAATACTGGCAGCATATTGGTTCAAAAAATGACCGGCTTATTTTGGATTCTGCCTCGCAAACCTGGATGTACGGAACAAACAGCAGCACCATTCAGGTAATAAACTGCATTTTTGGAACATCGGCGAGCTGTAGCCAGGAAAATCATTTGCAGGTTGCGGTAAACAGTTATGATAGAATTCAGAGTGCCTGCCTGGGCAGGTCGCTGGTGTTTAATGTATTTGATAGTGTTTCACTGCAACCGTGGTTAAATGTTGATGCCAACAATAATGCTTTGTTTTTGTATGGTAGCGCCAATTCGGTGTGTGTATCACAAGTAGGCGCCGACAATACCTTAAGGCGCCATAATTTTGAATATTCTTATATGACTGCGGCAGACCGGAAAAAGGCTATGGACTTTATGGATCTTATTCCAGACGGTGACTATGTAGTGGTTCGTAGTTTTGATCAAAATAACCCGAATTCATATTCTGCAACCTGGGCGGCGGATACCTCATTGTACTTAACCAGCGGTCATAATATTTCGTTATACCATAAATTACTGGGAGCTGGTTTTGTAGGCATTGATTCCATTTACAAACCGCGGGCATGGTTCCTGATCTATCAAAAGGGTTCAGGCTCAACCTTTGCTCCTGTTTGGGGTTATGGCGACAGCGTGAATTCGGTAACAAGGGGCCTTGCTTATATTACCTCGAAAGATACCCTGGGTTACATGAGATCGCCGAACTTTGGCCCCGCTAAAAAATGGAAAACGCTGGAATGGAAGGGAACTTCCATGGAAAACCCCTCTTATGATAAGGTTTCACTGGATGTTATAGGTATAAACAAAAATGGCGTTGAGACGATACTGAATACTATTGATAAAAGTGTTACCAGTTTCGATCTGTCGGGCGTTGATGAAAAGCTGTATCCGTTTATAGCGCTTAAAATGAGGAACGAGGACAGGGTTGGACTTACCCCTTATCAGTTAAAATACTGGCGTATTTATTACGACCCCATACCTGAAGGCTCATTGGCGGCAAACATGTATGTGGTTTCAAAAGATACGATGCAATTGGGTGAACAAATGAAATTTGGAATTGCATTCAAGAATATAAGCTATAATGACTTCCCAGATAGTATGCTTGTTAAGGCGTATGTAATTGACCGTAATAACGTAACACATGATGTGTTTACTAAAAAGTATAAGCCAATAATTGTAGGCGACACTATAAAAATTGATATGGAGTTAAGTACATCCAGTTACCCCGGTAACAATACATTGTATTTAACTGTAAATCCAGATTATGAACAGCCAGAGCATTATTTGTCGAACAACTTTGTGTACAAGGATTTTTATGTTCGTCCGGATAACGAAAGGCCATTACTGGATGTTACGTTTGATGGGGTGCACATTTTGAACAATGATATTGTATCGGCCAAGCCGCATATTCAGATAAAAATTAAAGATGAATCGAAGTATGCATTGCTAAGCGATACCACTATAAGCACGGTACAGGTGCGTTATCCCGATGGAACCCTGCGCACGTATCATTTTGATGGTGATACCCTGCGGTTCATTCCGGCCACCAGTAACTCAGATAATACGGCTACCATAGAATTTACGCCACAGTTCACCAATCAGATAGATCCTAATGGCGATGATTATGAACTGATAGTAGTTGGTAAAGATGCAAGCGGTAACAAAGCAAGTGATATTGCTTACCGTATAGGGTTCAAAGTGATCTCCAAGCCCATGATCTCGAACCTGTTGAACTATCCAAACCCATTCAGTACCTCAACCGCCTTTGTGTTTACGGTAACTGGTAGCGATCTTCCGCAAAATATCCGCATCCAGATCTTAACGGTAACCGGTAAAATTGTAAGGGAGATAACCATGAATGAACTGGGCCCATTACATATTGGTAGGAATATTACCGAGTTTAAATGGGATGGTACCGATCAGTACGGACAAAAATTAGGTAACGGAGTTTACCTGTACCGGGTGGTTACATCGCTGAATGGTAAGCCAATGGATAAATACAAGGCAACCAACGACGATACCGACAAATATTTCAACAACGGGTATGGTAAAATGTACCTTATGCGATAATATTCTGAAAGCGAAACAATTAAAATATCAACCCGCGCGGGTTGATATTTTTTTTTAGCCACATGCCGTACACCTTTTATATATTTGACTCAGATGACTATACTTGGTATTTCAGCATTTTATCACGATTCGGCGGCTGTGATTTTGCAGCATGGTGAGGTAATGGCGGCAGCCCAGGAAGAAAGATTTAGCCGCAAAAAGCATGATGAGGCATTCCCCGTTAATGCCATAAAGTGGTGTTTACAATATACCGGTAAATCGCTGAACGAGATAGATGCCGTGGTTTTTTATGAAAAGCCATTTCTAAAATTCGAACGGTTGCTGGAAACCTATTACTCAAGCGCTCCCAAAGGGTTGCGGTCTTTCCTTACATCGATGCCGGTTTGGATCAAAGAGAAAATGTTTCTGAAGAAAATAATCCGCGATGAGTTAAGCGAAATTGACAAAGCAGGCAGCCGCAAAGTAAAGCTATTGTTTCCTGAACATCACCTTTCACATGCTGCCAGCGCTTTTTATGTTTCTCCATTTGAAAAAGCGGCTATTTTAACCATCGACGGGGTGGGGGAGTGGGCCACCACTACTATATGTTTGGGTGAAGGAAATAAAATTACTGTTTTAAAAGAGTTGCAGTTTCCCCACTCATTGGGGCTTTTATATTCTGCCTTTACCTATTTCTGTGGGTTTAAGGTGAATTCGGGTGAGTATAAATTAATGGGATTGGCGCCTTATGGCAATCCGCATTCGGATGAGGTTCGCCAATATGTAAAGCTTATTAAGGCGCATTTGGTGAACATAAAAGATGATGGGTCTATATTCCTTGATCAGTCATATTATAATTACGCCACCGGATTACGGATGGCGAATGATAAAAAATGGGAACAGCTGTTTGGTTTTCCCAGGCGGCAACCCGAATCATTTCCTGAACAACAATATTGCGACCTGGCCCTGGCCATTCAGCTGGTGACCGAGGAAATTGTTTTAAAGCTCGCCGGCGAAGCAAAACGGGTTACCGGCGCCAATCACTTATGTTTGGCCGGTGGGGTGGCATTAAACTGTGTGGCCAACGGGAAATTAGATAGCGCCGGAATTTTTAAACAAATATTCGTTCAGCCCGCTGCGGGTGATGCCGGAGGTGCATTAGGCGCAGCCTGTGCCGGCCACTATATTTATTTTGGGAGCGAAAGGAAGGTGAGCACTACTCAAATGGATGGTTTGAAAGGTGCTTATTTAGGACCTGAATATGCTGATACAGATATAGCCGTTGTGGCCAGAAAATACAATGCGCCCTATGAATATTTTAATAGTGAGGACGAGCTGTTGAATAAGGTGGCGTTGCTGGTAGCAGATGGGCAGGTGATAGGCTGGCACCAGGGCCGTATGGAGTTTGGGCCAAGAGCATTGGGTGCCAGAAGCATTATTGCCGACGCCCGCAACCCCGATATGCAAAAGAAATTGAATGAAAAGATCAAGATGCGGGAAGGGTTTAGGCCTTTTGCTCCTGTAGTATTGGCAGAAGACGTGGCTGAGTATTTTGCTTACAATGGTGTTTCGCCCTATATGTCGTTGGTAAAACAAGTAAAGTTTGACTTACAGGTTCCATTACCTGCAGATTTTGTAAAGAAAGACCTGTTGGGTAAACTGTATTTTCAAAGAAGCAACATACCGGCAGTTACCCATATTGATTATACGGCAAGGCTACAAACAGTACACCATGAAACAAACCCCCGGTTTTGGAAATTATTGAACACATTTAAAGGTATAACAGGTTGTTCGGTAATGATAAATACCAGTTTTAATGTAAGGGGGGAACCTATTGTAAACACACCGGAAGAAGCATACAATTGTTTTATGCGTACCGATATGGATTTCCTGGTGGCCGGTAATTATCTTTTCGATAAAAAAAGGCAAACGCCTATGCCCGGAAAAGATAAATGGCAATTGAGTGAAGCCCTGGATTAATACTAATTTAAAAAAGCAAGATGCTTTTACGTAAAAACAAGATCAAGAGAGCCCTCTTATATACGCTGTACCTGGTAATAATAGTAATATTATTTCTGGAGATCTTTTTACGTTTTTATTATCCCTTTCCCCGAAGCCTCACAGGCGCTAACTGGGAAATGGCTGTAAACAGAACTTTCACTTTACATAATGATTTAAACAAGCGGTTAGATGCGGTTATTGTAAACCACAGAAATAGTATTGGTTTCCGGGGCGAAGAGCCGCCGGTTGATATAGAAAATAAGCTTTCTATTTTAACAATAGGGGGAAGTACAACCGCCAGTTCTTTTATTTCGGATGGCAAAACCTGGACCGATCTGTTAGGCGAAAAGCTCAAAAAGCAATGCCCCAAAGTATGGATAAACAATGCAGGTATTGACGGGCATTCATCTTATGGGCATTTGAATTTTCTGTACTATTATGTGGCCAGGTTGAAGTTTAAACCGAAAGTAGCTTTATTCCTCGTTGGGGTAAATGATATTGATCGTGATGATTTGACGGTTGTAGATTCCTCGAAATATACAAGCAGTGCTTTTTCTACAGCCTGGTTTAGAAGGCATAGTAAAACGGTTAGTTTTTTATATGATGTAAAGTGGATCATACACCCGGTTCACGTTTATAATGATAAGCAAAACTGGGATTTTAAGGATTTTAAATCAATACACCTTGAAAAAGCATATATTGATTCGGCCTTAAAAAAACAGGACGTTATTTTGCAAAGGTTCAGGGAGCGTTTAACCAAGATCATAGCGCTATGCAGGCAATATAAAATACAACCTGTATTTATAACTCAGCCCCTTGTTACGGGTGATGGAACGGTAAATGGTGGAAATCCCAACATTGATCTTCATGTTTGGAATGATACGGAGAATGGCCTGTTGTTTTGGAAGAAGCTGCAATTGTATAATAATGTAACTATGCAGGTTGCTGATGCCAATAAAGTATTTTGCATCGATCTTGCTACACAAATGCCAAAGGATACGCTTTATTTTTATGACATAATGCATTATACTAATGAGGGATCTGCAAAAGTGGCCGATGTTATCTATAATGCCTTAACACCTCACCTTACAAAGGATGGGGTTAACTTTTAATATATTGTATGGATTTCCTGAAAGACCTGTGGAATTATTTAAAGGAGCGAAAGAAATGGTGGCTTGCTCCCCTGATCATAATCTTTATACTAATTGGGGTGCTGTTGATACTGGGTGGAACTTCCCTGGCGCCATTTATTTATACCTTATTTTAACTATATGACAAGAAGTAAGGTGCTTGAAACTTTGCTGGCATTTATGATAATGCTGGGCATGCTTTTCTGGTATACTAAAAATGCCTGGTGTTTATTGGCAGCCCTCGTAATAGGATTAACAGGCTTATTGTTTAAAAAGCTTGCAGAACATATTTGCCTGTTATGGTCGAAGCTCACCCATATAATGGGATCGGTAGTGAATAAGGTAGTGCTTACCATTGTATTTATATTTATTTTGATACCGCTGTCGTTTCTATCTAAAGCCTTTAAGAAAAAGGTAATCAATGACCAGTTGAGAAACAGTTATTTTAAAACCAGGAATACTACCTATACCAAGGAGAATCTTGAAAACATCTGGTAAAAATGAGTTTATTACAAATGAGCAAATCGCCGGGTAATTGGTTTATGCGTTTTGCAAAGCTGCCCTGGTACATGCAGTGGCTGGTAACAAGCGTTCTTGCGCTGGTTGTGTATTGGCCTATATTGGGAAATTCGTTTGTTGCAGATGATCATATTGTACTTAAGAAAGTTTGCATTGATAAACAGTTAAATGTTGATGGCTTTTTTCGCCCGTTATCTGATATCACTTTGTATATAAACTATGTGATCAATGGGCTGCACCCTGCCGGGTATTATTTATGGAATATTCTTTTTCATGCCCTTGATGCCGTACTCCTTTTTCATTTTTGCAGTCGCTGGAGGTGGACTGATAACGAACATAAACAATTGCTTACAGCAGTGCTTAGCGCCTTGCTGTTCCTTATTTATCCATTTCACTCCGAACCAATTAATTGGGTGTTGGGCCGGGCTGCATTAATGGGCAATACGTTTGCCATGCTGGCCCTGGTTTGTATGGTTAGCAATTGGAGCAACTACAAAAAGATGGCTGGTGTAGCCCTTTGTTATTTTATTGGTATGACGGGGTACGAATCGGTAATGGTTTTGCCGGCTGTTGTGTTCTTATGGTTGTTGACAACAGAAATGCCAATGCGCAAGAAGGTGGAGTGGATGGGAGCAATGGTGCTTACATTGTTGCTGCATTTTATAGTGCGGGTAAAAGTGTCGGGTGTAGTTACGGGTGAATATGGTGAAGGTTTTTTAAACGTAAATGTGGTGGCCATCCTTGGCAAATCGGTTAAATCGCTGGGGCGTCTTTTTCTGCCGCCCATGGCAAATAACCGGGTTATTAGTATACTGTTCTTAGTGCTTGTTGTTGTATTGGGCGTGGTTTTGGTGAGGCTTTGGAAAAAGATCAATAACGACAAGCGGGCAGTGTATTATTTCCTGCAAATGCTCACTTCGCTATTTGCGGCGTTGTTAATACCTTTTCTTTTTGGCGTAAGCACCCATACTTCAGAGAGCGATCGCTTTCTTCATTTTCCTTCCTTCTTTTTGTGCATAGTCATAAGCTTTTGTTTGGTTTGTTTACTGGAATACAGGCGGAGTTTGCTGGTAATGGTTACTGCTATAGTAATATATTTTGTTTATTTTCTTGAAGCAACCAACAATAACTGGCGCAAGGCTTCTGTTGCTGTTACCTCCCTTTTGCAAATGGCACACGATAATGCCGGCAAAGGGAAGTTGTATATAGTAAATCTTCCCGACGAAGTAGATGGCGCTTTTGTTTTCAGAAGTGGTTTACATGAAGCGCTTATGTTACAGAAACTGGATACGGCTTCAGTAGTTATAGTAAACCAGGTAAAACGCGATACGTTGTTGACTTTACCAACGATCATAGAACCCCGGGACATTAATGGTGGTGTATTTATTGCGCCGCGGGTATTAGTTGACAGGGGGGGAGCGCAGCTGCCGGTTATTCCAGGCAAAGATAAGGCCATCGCTATTTCGCCATCACCCCAGGACAAAACGGTTTTTTGGAACAATAAAGCGTGGATTCGGCTTTGATACCGCACTGCGGAAAATATTGTATAGTTTTGAGCGTTTTTGGCGGTAGTTTATGTTATATTCATCAATTATAGTACTTCAAAATAAATATGTATAACCTTTCAAGTTATATACAGCGGGGTTATCGGTTTCTTCATAATCAGCTTTTTCCGGGTAATAAGAAATTGTCGACTTTGATGATTTATGCTACGGATCTGTGCGATTCGGCATGTAAACACTGTCTTATTTGGGCCAAACGCCCGGTGAATTATCTTTCTTTTGAAAAGATCAAAGAGATCATGAAAAGCCGGTGTATTACAAAAAATACGGCTGTAGGGCTGGAAGGAGGTGAGTTTATGTTACACCCCGAAGCAGAGAAGATACTTGAGTGGTTTTATCACAATCATCCTCAGTTTGACCTGTTATCAAATTGCTTAAAGCCCGAAAAGCTGATACAGGCGGTGAAGAAGTTTCCGCCTAAACGCTTGTTGATCTCGCTGGATGGCACTGAGGAAACCTATTTGCATATGAGGGGCAAGCCAGGGTACCATAGTGTGCTTACTGTAATAGAACAGTTGCACAATGTGTTGCCCATTTCGGTTATGTTTACACTATCGCCCTATAATGATTTTGACGATATGCAACATGTGGCTGAGGTTTGTAAGAAGTATGGCATAGATATGCGGGTAGGTATATATAACGATATCGCATTTTTTGATACGGTAGATAAAGCCCACGATACTGAAATAGGTAGCCATAAAGGAGAAGAACAATTGCAATTTGCCGATGTAAAGGGATTGAAAGCTGCAGGTGTTTTGGATGAGGCGAAAGCAAAAAAACAACTGGAGCTTACTAATCTATCGCAACCCAAACACGACTTTTCGAGGCTGCGGGAAAACTTTACAGCCAGGATCCCCGGGATCATAAAAGAGTTTAGTGAGAATTATGATTTTCTGGTACTGTATAACGAGTGGCGGCAGAATAATTTGAAAATGCGGTGTTACAGTATTTTAGACAGCCTGGTGATATTGCCCGATGGCGCGGTGCCTATTTGCCAAAACCTCGATCTTAAGATCGGCAATGTGTTTGATAAAAGTCTCGATGAGATCTTCAATGGCAAACCCACTCAAAAAATACATAAGGAATACGTTCATAATTGCAACCAGTGCTGGCTGAATTTTCACCGTAAATACGATGTGATCCTCTATCGCACTTTTGAAAAGTATTTTGGTAAAACCATGACCTCAAAACTATTCGGCTATTATCAATGGGAGGCCGACAGAAATATTACTTACAATGAGTACTTCAGGAAACTTGAGAACAAAGCATAGCTATTGTTTATCAAGATAACCCTTTATTTTTTCAAGAACTTCGTAGGTAGTGATCAGGCTTTGTAAGCTATGCTCCGCAGTGTATTTGTTTTGTTCTACACTGTTTACAAAATGAGTAATTTCTCCTGAAAAGCCCTGCATGGCTATATTGTTCTTACCTGCTATGGGAACAAAGCCGGTATTGTCGAGGTGAACCTTTTTAACTACCGGAGTAGGGAATATCTTTTCGAGCGGGATATTTAAAAAGCGCGCTGACTTTTCAATACTCACCAGTTTATTGGGGTAGGAGGCCTGAAAAACCGCAGCGTGGGTATTGATCTCCAATTCATCGACCGGAAATTGCCACGAATGGTCGGTTGACAAATGGATGATACCCATAATGCCGTTTATATGCTGAATAGATACAAAACAGGTTATATTGTTTTTGAGAGAAGTATTGATTTGAATACGCTGTACATCGCCAAACAGCCGGATGCAATTGTCAACCGGGTGAATAAACAATTCCAATACAGCATCCCCTTCAGGATATGCGCCGGTAAGATAACGACAACTATACGTAGTTGTTTTTGAACGGTGCGGTTCAAGCAGTTGATTTATTTGACTGAAGCGCTTTTGCAAGCCCGGCATACAGTGCTGCTGGCCCTGCAGTTTTATTAAGGAATGCAGCTCCTGTAACGAAAAGCAGGGGGGCTTTTCAACAAAAACATGTTTACCAGCTTGTAGCAATTCACTGGTTATGGCCGCATGTTGCGATGGGTTGGCGCAAACAAATACCCCTTTAACAGATGCGTCGTTTATAATATCTGAAAGCTGATCGGTACCGGTGCAGCCATGAAAACGCGCCGCCATTTGTTGGGCATCTTTTAAATGCCGGGTACAAATGGTTTTTAATGGAACTCCCTGAAAATGGATGACCGGATATAAATTACTAAGGCTATGTTGACCTATACCTATAAAAGCATATTGATGCCGGTAATTGAAAGGCTGGCGCAGGTATGCGGTTTTCCTGAACCTTTTGTATCGGTCAATCAAAAGACGGCTTAGCATGATGTTAGGTATTTTGTTAGTTTCTACCGGCGGTGAGTTCAATCTTACGGGCTATATACTTTCCAACCATATCAAATTCAAGATTTATAACCGATTGTTTCTCTATTTGTTGAATGTTGGTATGCTCGTAAGTATAAGGAATAATGGCTACAGAGAACTCATTTTTGGTAACGTTGAAAATGGTGAGGCTAATGCCGTTCAGGCTGATGGACCCTTTTTCAATAACCAGTGCGCCAAACTGATCGGGAAAACGGAAACGAAATTCCCAGCTGCCCTCCAGCGTTTTTTTATCAATACAAACAGCGGTAGTATCAACGTGCCCCTGAACAATGTGGCCATCGAGCCGGCCGTTCATGAGCATACAGCGCTCAATATTTACCAGATGGCCTGTTTTCCAGTGGTTGAGATTGCTTTTTTGGAGGGTTTCGGCAATGGCGGTAACCCGGTGGCGATTGCCTTTAACCTCTTCAACAGTTAAGCACACCCCGTTGTGAGAAACGCTTTGGTCTACCTTAAACTCCTGAGAAAGAGGGGATGAGATCCAATAAGTTTTATTACTGCCTGCCGTTTGAACGTCTTCAATGGTTCCGATGGTTTCTATTATTCCTGTAAACATGTGGCAAAATTCGGAATTTTAGAGGGTATTTTGAATATTTTGGAAATTAAGGCTATATTTGCAGGCCTAAAAAGCGCCTAAAGGAGGTATATAATATATGTTAATTATCGATTCAAAAGATTGCGAAAATATCGACAAGGCCCTCAAAAAGTACAAAAAGAAATTTGAGAAAGCGAAGATATTGGTGCAATTAAGAGAGCGTCAATCTTACACCAAGCCGTCGATAGTACGTCGCAGTCAGGTGTTGAAAGCTATCTACAAGCAGAAGATTGCCAGCGGTCAGATCGAAGGATAAATTTCCTCGCTGTAAAAATATCTGAAATAGCCACTGAACAAGTGGCTTTTCTTGTTTGTAATATATTGATATTTAAGTACCTTTTGTATCAATATGGCCTCTTTTGAATTTAATCTTGTTGTGGTCAATCATTTTCTCGATTACCTGAAGTTTGAAAAAAGGTATTCGCAGCATACGATCATCGCCTACGAAGAAGATCTGCACCAGTTCTTTACCTATCTGCAGGAGCAATTTGGTATGCAGGAACCTGCTTTAAAAGAAATAGCCCCTTCCTTTATTCGTAGCTGGCTGGCTTCGCTGAAAGAAGCGAAGAACACTGCAAAGACCATTAACCGTAAAATATCTTCGCTAAAGTCCTTCTTTAAATATCATTTGCGTACCGGTGAGTTAGAACAATCGCCCATGGCTACCATTGTGTCGCCCAAAATACCAAAGCGATTACCGGTATACGTTGAGCAGAAAGATACCAATACGTTATTTCAGCATGTAGAATTTCCCGATACCTGGGCCGGCAAAACCGATAGGTTAATACTGGCTATTTTGTACAATACCGGCATGCGCCGTAGTGAACTGGTGAACCTGAAGGAAAGCCAGGTGAATGTGGCAGCTAATAATATTAAGGTTTTGGGAAAAGGAAATAAGGAACGAGTGATACCGGTTAGTGCAGCATTGATAAAAGAGATCAACGAATACATTACAGCAAAACAAGCCATTGAAGCGCCCAACAGGATATACCTGCTGATAAATGAGAAAGGCAAGCAGGTGAATGCGCCGTATGTTTATAATGCAGTAAAGGCTTATTTAAGCCTGGTTACCACGGTTGATAAGAAGAGCCCGCACGTATTACGCCATACTTTTGCCACCCATTTAACCAATAATGGCGCCGATCTAAATGCAGTAAAGGAATTGCTGGGCCATTCGAGCCTGGCTGCTACACAGATCTACACGCATAATACCATTGAGAAGTTAAAGGATATTTATAAGAAGGCGCATCCCAAAGCTTAATTGTAACGCTGCCTTGGTTAATAATGATCTGCATCATTCTTTCCGGTGATCTATCTCCTATAGTAAGAAGGTTTCGTTTTCTAAATTACAGTGTCATTGATCGTTGATAAAAGTATAGTTTGGTATACATACAATATACTGGTCTATTTATACGATTGATAACATGCAGAGAGTTATTATACAATGGCATATAGCCACATTATGATGCAAAGGTTGTGAGGCCCTTTGCCAGTTTGTTTCTAATGCTGATGGGAATGGAAGCATGATTGTTGCTAAAGGAAAATTGTTGTTGATTTATGCTAAAAAAAAGCTAATAGTTGGTAATGGTTTTTTTGTAGTAAACCTCAATTTCTTTACTGTATAAACTACAATTTAATTTGGAAAAGAAATCCTGTTGTATTATCTTCATAGAGCTTAAATGATGCGCTTATGTAGTAGTATAATTCTCCTGCAAACGAGCCACCACATTGTATCTCACACTCACGATAGAGGTGGCAAAACAAATAAGATCTTTCATTTATTGTTAAATATTGTTTCACTGTTAAAATGCGATTGTTATGAACGTAAACATTCAGTCTGTGCGGTTTACTGCTGATTCAAAACTAGTCGAATATGTTAATCGTAAACTTCAAAAAATTAATACTTTTCACGACCGCATTATTAAGGTAGACGTATACCTGAAGTTGGATAATGTGGTGCACAACATAAAGGATAAAATCGCAGAAATTAGAGTGCAGGTGCCTCGCCACCAGTTTTTCGTAAAGTGCAGTTCGAAGTCGTTTGAAGAGTCGTTTGACCAGGCACTGGATTCACTGGTGAATCAGGTTAAGAGAAAAAAGGAAAAGCAAGCTGCCTGAATTTTGAGTTAACTTCTTTTACAGATAATTCATTCACTTTTACAAAACCTCCCCATTGGGGAGGTTTTTTTTTGCCCTTACGTGCGCGAGTAATTGTTATAGTCATTAGCTTTGCGGCCCCTTGTGTAATGGGGGTGTTTGGAAAGTTTTTGCAAATCGTTGAAAACAAGCAAAAAAAATAGTGAACAAAGTTTTAGAATTACACAAATTCATTTACCTTTGCATTCCCCAAAAAATAGCAGGGTAAGAAAAAGAGGAAAAAAGATCTTTACAGGCTTGAGTTTCAGTTATTTTGAAGCGAGATTTTGGCAAAAAAATAATAATTGAATAGTGGAGACAGTGCCTTAATATTGCAAAAAAAATTGCGGCTTGTAGGGGAGGAGAAAAAGTTTTTTGATAGATGCTTTTAATAAGCCACTTTAGCTCAGCTGGTAGAGCAACTGATTTGTAATCAGTAGGTCGTTGGTTCGATTCCGACAAGTGGCTCAGCAAATTTCACGTTGCGTGTTTGCTTTTACATTTGTATTTAAATGGGCAGGTTCCAGAGTGGCCAAATGGGGCGGACTGTAAATCCGCTGTCTTTCGACTTCAGAGGTTCGACTCCTCTCCTGCCCACTTCGCCCGTCGATCCGCTTACTGGCGGAAAAGGCGGGCACATTCGTGTTAAGCTCTTTTATTTAGTTAGTTAATTTTTATGCGGAAGTAGCTCAGTTGGTAGAGCGACAGCCTTCCAAGCTGTAGGTCGCGGGTTCGAACCTCGTCTTCCGCTCTTTTGGAAAATGAGCGACGGCAATTCATGCTGTGGTCGCGTCCGCCGGTTGGCGGATCGTCTTCTGCTCATTTAAATTGTTAGGTGCCGTTGTAGCTCAGTGGTAGAGCACTTCCTTGGTAGGGAAGAGGTCGTGAGTTCGATTCTCACTAACGGCTCATAAGTTATTGATCAAGGCGATAACTGAAGTTATTTGAAGATTTGATGGGTATTGAACCCCAAAATCGCAAAAATTTATATCGGCTATTACCGACCGGATGGTTACCGGAAAGAGAAGAAAGCCTGGTATAGATCTATAGAAGAAATGTGCGACGCAACAGAAGCTTCATCGGCTATCTGGTGCCGGATACATAAATCCTTTTTACCCTGCAAAGGTTATAAAGGACGGGTTTTTGTAATTTTTTTAATAAAACCACAACTAAA
This sequence comes from Niastella sp. OAS944, assembly GCA_024809215.1. Lineage (GTDB taxonomy): Bacteria > Bacteroidota > Bacteroidia > Chitinophagales > Chitinophagaceae > Niastella. The sequence continues at coordinate 87,482 of JANUBW010000010.1, forward strand.
AACAGATAACGATGTCAAAAGAGACTTTCAAGAGGGATAAACCTCACGTTAACGTTGGTACCATCGGTCACATTGACCACGGTAAAACCACTTTAACTGCCGCCATCACCACCATTTTGGCTAAATCGGGATTGGCGCAGGCAAAAAAATATGACGAGATCGATGCAGCTCCTGAAGAAAAAGAGCGTGGTATCACTATCAACACCGCGCACGTGGAGTATCAGACTGCAAATCGTCACTATGCACACGTGGATTGCCCCGGTCACGCTGACTATGTGAAGAACATGATCACCGGTGCTGCCCAGATGGATGGTGCTATTCTGGTTGTGGCTGCTACAGATGGTCCTATGCCCCAAACAAAAGAACACATCCTGCTTGCTCGTCAGGTAGGCGTTCCCCGTATGGTGGTATTTATGAATAAAGTAGACCTGGTTGATGACCCAGAGTTACTTGAGCTGGTTGAAATGGAAATCCGTGAGCTGTTAAGCTTCTACGGTTTCGATGGCGACAATACTCCTATCATCAAAGGTTCTGCAACTGGTGCTCTGGCCGGTGAAGAAAAATGGGTTAAATGTGTTCAAGAGCTGATGGAAGCTGTTGATACTTATATCCCTCTTCCTCCTCGTCCGGTTGACCAACCATTCTTGATGTCAGTTGAAGACGTATTCTCTATCACTGGTCGTGGTACTGTTGCTACTGGTCGTATCGAAAGAGGCCGTATCAAAGTGGGCGAAGCTGTAGAGATCGTAGGTCTGGTTGAAAAACCAATCCAATCTACTGTAACAGGTGTGGAAATGTTCCGCAAACTGTTAGACGAAGGTGAAGCTGGTGATAACGCTGGTCTGCTGTTACGTGGTATCGATAAAAAAGATATCCGTCGCGGTATGGTAATTGTAAAACCAGGTTCTATCACTCCTCACACTGAGTTCAAAGGCGAAGTATACGTACTGAGCAAAGAAGAAGGTGGACGTCACACTCCATTCTTCAACAAATACCGTCCTCAGTTCTACTTCCGTACTACCGACGTAACCGGTGAAGTAGAATTACCAGCTGGTACTGAGATGGTAATGCCTGGTGATAACACCAACCTGCACGTAAAACTGATCCAACCTATCGCGATGGAAAAAGGTCTTAAATTCGCGATCCGCGAAGGTGGCCGTACAGTAGGTGCCGGACAGGTTACTGAAATCCTGAAATAACATTCCTCCTTCGCTTAATTGCGAAGAACTAGGAGTCTTATTCTTAGTATATTTGCAAAGTACTTGGGCTAATTTCGTTCAGGTACTTTGCTTTCTGATAAAGATTTTGCACCTTACACATAAGCCTGACACTGGCTTGCAAAAGTTTAAGTGTTGAGTATTAAGTGTTTGGTGTATCTACGGGCATAGTTCAACGGTAGAATAGAGGTCTCCAAAACCTTCGATCTGGGTTCGAATCCTAGTGCCCGTGCTTAAAACTGTACTTAATTAGTGTATCCCGACTTATGGTCGGGATATATTTGCTAAAGTGCTAATTGACTGATCATGAACAAAATATCAACATACCTGAAGGAATCTTATCGGGAGCTGGTTGAAAAGGTGACCTGGCCTACCTGGTTGCAATTACAACAATCAACGGTAATTGTGCTGGTAGCTACCTTATTGATCACTGGGGTGGTATGGGTTATGGACCTGGTTGCCCAACAAGCCCTTAAATTTATTTATTCACTTATTTGATAATGGAACAAGCTACTCAACAACAAGAAACTAAATGGTATGTGCTACGGGTGGTGAGCGGTAAAGAACGCAAGGTAAAAGAATACCTTGATAAGGAGATTTCCCGTGGTGGCTGGGGTGAAGTGGTAAAGCAAGTGTTTCTGCCTGTGGAAAAGGTGTATAAGGTGCAGAATGGTAAAAAAGTGATGCGCGAAAGAAACTATTACCCAGGCTATGTAATGATTGAAGTGCTGGAAAATAAATTATCTGACGATTTACGCGAAGCTATTAAGAATACTACCAATGTGATCCATTTCCTGGGTAAGGAAAATCCTATTGCCCTGAGGAAAGCCGAGGTTAACAAAATGCTTGGTAAAATGGATGAAATGGCTGAAACAGGTGGTGTTAGCATGAGTGAGCCATTTATCGTTGGTGAAACCATTAAGATCATTGAAGGGCCTTTCAACGACTTCAATGGTATTATTGAGGAAGTGAACGACGAGAAGAAGAAATTGAAAGTGACTGTAAAGATCTTCGGCCGTTCTACACCAGTAGAGTTGAACTACATGCAGGTTGAAAAGTTAAGCTAAGCTATAACCGTTCACCGCTTAAAATACTAATAGAACATCTACCAACTGGTGGATGTTTTTTTTTTGAGCATGGGAATAAAAAAACCTTTCCGAGTTGGGAAAGGTTAATTTATTTTAATGTAGCAATTCGCCCGGAGTTGCTTACACATTCTCTTCATCTTCATCCTCGTCTTCGTCAGTATCTTCTTCAACAGTTTCTTCGACAACGTCGTTGTCATCATCGGCGTCTTCATCTTCGTCGTCTGTATCGTCGTCGTCATCTGAATCTACATCATCGGCATCAGTATCCTCATCAGCATCTGTATCATCAGTATCATCTGTATCAGTATCGATATCTGTATCAACATCTACATCTGTATCGGCATCAGCTTCTGTTTCATCAATATCTTCATCAAATACAGGAGGAACAACTATTGGTTCTTTTTCCTGAACTGGTTCTGGTTTAGATACTGCTCTTTTTTTAGAAGGCGATTTTTTCGCTGCTTTCTTTTTTGCGGCTTTTTTTACCGGCGCTTTAGAAGCTACTTTCTTAGCGGCTTTCTTGGGCGCGGCTTTTTTTGCTGCCTTTTTAACGGCTTTTTTTGCTACTTTTTTGGCGGCTTTTTTTGCTGCCTTCTTTGCTGCTTTCTTAGGAGCGGCTTTCTTGGCAGCTTTTTTAGCAGCTTTCTTTGCGGCCTTTTTTACGGCTTTCTTTGCCGCTTTTTTGGCCGGTGATTTTTTCTTCGCTGCTTTTTTAGGAGCGGCTTTTTTTGCTGCTTTTTTCTTTGCTTTGGCCATAGTGTTGATGTGTTTTTTGTTGTTGGTTAATTTCTATAAGAAGAAGCGTTACTATAAATAATCGCAAAAGCTACGCATAAATATTCAAAAAATAAAAAACTACGTGCATTTTGCTAACAGTGATCACGCTTCCTGACACTTGATCCTATTGATATTGGCTATAGTGCTTGCAAAATTCCGGCCATCATTAAAGGCTTTTTATGATGTATGCATGCCCTTTATCAATACACGCCGGTATATGATAACGCCAAGCCTCCCTATAACCTGAAATACTTATCCATACTGGGTTTCAGAGGAAGCTTATAACCGAATTACCATGTAACTGGTTGTTAAAATAGCCCAGGTATGGCTATCTGAAAACGTCAATGGCCGAAAGGTTGTTTATACATAGCAAGCAGTTATTCGATGTATGGATATACATAAAGCGTTTAACCGGCATACTCTCGTATGTGACCAGTAAAAAATGTGTCATTACCTGTTTGTCTTGTTATAAGAAGGGTGCGTTTTTATAATAGATGTTGGGCACATGTATGGTATGTATATCATGCATAGCAATGGGCATTTAGTTAGGGGTGCTAAGTAGCAGGGGAGGTATTATTCGTATAAAGGTTGCCAAAAATGTATAGTCATTGTTCGTAATTAAAGGAGCTGTATATACCAGGAAATGGGCCTGTGAGGAAACCCGGTTTGGACGTATATTGCAGCCTGTTTTTAACCTGTAAAAAAAGGTTGTTTTATTAAAACCTTTTCTTACCTTTGCGTCCCCAAAAGAAAGTTCTTTTTAGTATCCCGTCTGAGCGGGATTCAGAGGAATTTGGGAGATCAAGTAGCCAGGCTACTGCCTGGTGAACCATCGTTTGAACCAATAAATCAGTAAAAATGGCAAAAGAAATTACCGGCTACGTAAAGCTACAGGTAAAAGGCGGCCAGGCAAATCCGGCTCCTCCTGTAGGTCCTGCACTGGGTTCCAAGGGTATCAATATCATGGAATTCTGTAAGCAATTCAACGCCCGCACGCAGGATAAAATGGGCAAAGTTCTCCCTGTATTAATTACCGTTTTTTCCGACAAATCGTTCGAGTTTGTAATTAAAACTCCTCCTGCAGCCGTTCAGTTGCTGGAAGCTGCTAAACTGCAAAGCGGTTCTAAAGAGCCAAACCGTAATAAGGTTGGTAAAGTGAATTGGAACCAGGTAGAGGCAATTGCGAAAGACAAAATGCCCGACCTGAACTGTTTCACCCTCGAAAGTGCTATGCGTATGGTGGCTGGTACCGCCCGCAGCATGGGTCTTACTGTTGATGGTAAAGCTCCCTGGGAAAATTAATTGTTCACTGTCCCGGGAAGCCGGGAATCTTTAAAACTGAATGACAATGGGAAGAATTCCTAAAAAAAGAAAAGCAGTAGACGCTAAAGTCGACAAAAATAAAGTGTATTCACTGAAAGAGGCTTCCTCTATTGTGAAAACTATTAATACAACAAAGTTTGACGCATCTGTAGACCTTCACATCCGGTTAGGGGTTGACCCAAAGAAAGCCGATCAGGCTATCCGCGGTACTGTTACCCTGCCACATGGTACTGGTAAAACCAAAAAAGTACTGGTATTATGTACACCTGAGAAAGAAGCTGATGCAAAAGCAGCCGGCGCCGATTTTGTTGGCCTGGATGAGTTTGTTCAAAAAATTGAAGGTGGTTGGACTGACATTGATGTAATCATCGCTACACCTTCTGTAATGCCTAAAATTGGTAAACTGGGTAAGATCTTAGGTCCCCGTAACCTGATGCCAAACCCCAAAACAGGTACTGTAACCAATGATGTTGCTGCTGCTGTTAACGAGGTTAAAGGTGGTAAGATCGCTTTCAAAGTTGATAAAGCTGGTATCATTCACGCTTCTATCGGCCGCGTAAGCTTCAGCCCTGAGAAAATTGCTGAGAACAGCCATTCGCTGATTGAAGCAATCATCAAGGCTAAACCTTCTACTGCAAAAGGTACTTACCTGAAAAGCGTGTTCATGGCTAGTTCTATGAGTCCTGCTATTGCAGTTGAAACAAAATCTTTAATGAACTAAACTTTAATAACGCAACGAAGTAGTGCTGCCCCAAGCAGTTTTACGAACGAAGCCAACAAAATTTTAGCGTTATGACAAAACAGGAAAAAAACGACATCATTGAAGTATTGAAAGAGAAATTTTCTCAATACAATAACTTCTATGTTACCAATACAGAATCATTAACGGTTGCACAGGTAGGTAACCTGCGCCGTGTATGTTTCAATAAGAAAGTTGAAATGAAGGTTGCCAAAAACACCCTTATCCGTAAGGCGCTTGAGTCTTTGGATGAGAAAAGGTTTTCTGGCATGTTCGAGTCTCTGAACGGCGTTACTGCTATCATGTTCAGCGAAAATGCAAAAGAACCCGCGTTGATCATAAGCGAGTTCCGTGATGCATACGTTAAAGGCAAAAAAGACATTAAGCCAAAACCCGTGTTGAAAGCCGCCTTCATCGATGGTGATGTGTTTATGGGCGACAATCAACTGGCAACACTGACTACCCTGAAAAGCAAAAACGACCTTATCGGGGAAATCATTGGCTTGTTGCAATCACCTGCCAAGAATGTTATCAGCGGCCTGAACGCCGGCAACAAACTGGCTGGTTTAGTAAAAGCTTTAGAAGACCGCGCTCAGTAATTACTGATCACGATCTCAAAATAATAACCCTTGCCTGAGGGTTACCTACAAACAAATTTTTTTAAACATCCGCCGGAGCACAGGCATTGAAGGCGGGAAAAATTTACAACAATGGCAGATTTAAAAGCATTCGCAGAGCAGTTAGTAAGCCTGACTGTTAAAGAAGTTAACGAGTTAGCTAAGATCCTGAAAGAAGAATACGGTATTGAGCCTGCAGCTGCTGCTGTAGCTGTTGCTGGTCCTGCTGGTCCTGCTGCTGCTGCTGCAGAAGAAAAAACTGCGTTCGACGTTATCCTGAAAAACGGTGGCGCTAACAAACTGAACGTAGTTAAAGTGGTTAAAGAATTGACTGGTCTTGGTCTGAAAGAAGCTAAAGACTTAGTTGATGGCGCTCCAAAACCAGTTAAAGAAGGTATCAGCAAAGCTGATGCTGACGCTCTGGTTGCCAAGCTGAAAGAAGCTGGCGCTGAAGTTGAAGTTAAATAATTGAACTTTCAATTAAGCTATATTAGCCCCGGTGTTTACACCGGGGTTTTTTTATATATGGGGGAAATCCATTTTTGTTAGTTTTATTTTCATAGTTTAGTAGTCTCCTTTATATAACATATAATCAAATATGAAAAGGGTCTCCCTCAAAGATATCGCTCGCATTGCTGGTGTTTCGCCCTCCACTGTTTCGTTCGTATTGAATGGCAAAGCAAAACAAATGCGTATCAGTGAAACGCTTGCCAGTAGGATCATGGAGGTTGCTAAAACTGAAGGGTACCACCCCAATCCGGTGGCTGTGAGCCTGCGAACCGGAAAATCACAAATACTCGGTTTAATAGTAGAAACCATTTCTGGTAACTTTTTTGCCTCCCTTTCCCGCATCATAGAGGATGAAGCTGCAAGGTTTGGCTATAAGGTTGTTTACACAAGCACCGAAAATAACCGCCAAAAGGGTAAAGAATTGATCGGAATGCTTTCCCAGCGCCAGGTAGACGGCTATATCATCACACCTACGCCCGGTATGGAACAAGACATCAAAGAACTGATCGCCGATAATAAGCCAGTTGTATTGATGGACAGCTACTTTCCAGGTATAGATGTGCCCCATGTGTTGGTTAATAACTATGAAGGCGTAATGAAGGGTATGGCGCACGTGATAGAAAAAGGATATCGCCGGATAGGTTTTGTTACTGTCGACCTCGACCTGGTGCAAATGGAAGATAGGCTAAAAGCTTATCAGGACAGTATGAGCAAGGCTGGGCTGGATACAGACAACCTTGTGCTTACTTTAAAATATGAAGAGGACAAAGAGCAGGGGATTGAAAGTGTAACCAGCTTTATTAAAAATACCCCCGACCTGGAAGCTGTGTTCTTTGCTACCAATTACCTGGGTTTACTAGGATTGGAAAGTATTCACCGGTTGGGTTTAAAACTGCCCGATGACCTGGCTATGATCGTTTTTGACGACCACGATGTGTTTCGCCTGTACCCACCTGGTATTACCTGTATACGCCAGCCTGCTGAAGAGATTGCCAAAACAGCCCTGGAGCTGCTTATGGAGCAATTGGGAAAAGGAAACAATGGCGGCGAAAGCAAAATTGAGATCTCACCAGGATTGGTTATCAGGGGTACTACCGAATACGTTCAAAAAGTAAACAAATAGATACTTAGCATTTACAAAAGATGATAGCAGGCTATATGCCTGTTATTGCGTCTTCTTTTTATATAACCATACACTGGTTACTAAGATTTCCATATACATACCTTCACTTTTAGTATTCCCTTTAGCCATAACCGGCTAGTGTAGTCTATTCTACAATACATACACAATTTGCGTTTTTTAGCCAGTTAAAGTTTAGCAGAGAGTTAGCCATAAATATTTTGCAAAAACGTTTTAGAATCACTAATTTTATTCTGAGAAACGATTTTCATCCCAAAAGTTTTTGCCATTGGCATATTGCTAATTCGAAATGCAATTGCCTGTTCATTTATTGTCTTTTTTAGTATAGCCTGAACTACAAGAATAGCCTGGATTACAAAAATTACAGTAGTCAATTCTGCCCTGGACAAATCTGCCCTTGAAAATAGGTAGGGTACCTGTGTGTAAAAACGGTTATAGTTTTTACGTGGGTTACTTATGTACCAAACTGTCCACACACCTCTTAACCTTAAGTATGGTAAACCTGGAGTTTGTTTTACAAAACTCCCTGTGTGCGCATGAGCATATGCGAATGGATCTTTAAAACCTTCTGTGAATTTTATTGTGTTGTTAGTAATGTGATGCAGGAAGGTCTTTTGCTAAAAAGCTATAACGATGTAGTATTTATTCATAAACCAAAACTTGCGTATGAAAAAGCAGTTTTATTTTGTCGGGCGGCTATGTCTGCTAAGTTTCCTCGCACTTTTTATTTCAATTCTGGCATTTTCTCAAGGCCGCAGTATCAGCGGTAAAGTGACCGATGCAAAAGACGGTGCGCCATTGCCTGGCGTATCGGTTCAGGTAAAAGGCCAGTCAGCTGGGTCTACCACTGACATGAATGGTAGCTTTACCCTGAATGTTACTCCGGGTGCAACGCTTGTGTTTACACACACAGGTTATGAAAATTTTCAGTTAAAGGTGGGTAATGAAGAAACGCTGAATGTTCAATTACAGTTAGGTAAGGGATCAATGAGCGAAGTAGTGGTGATTGGTTATGGTACTGTAAAGAAGAAAGATCTTACGGGTTCGGTTGGTTCGGTAAAAGCTTCTCAATTACAGGAGCGGCCAGCAGCTTCGGTGAACGAAGCTTTATCGGGTCGTATTGCAGGGGTACAGGTAACCACCAACTCGGGTAGGCCAGGTGGGGCAACCAGAATTCGTGTACGTGGTTTTAGTTCCATCAATTCATCGAACAACCCGCTTTATGTAGTAGATGGGGTATATATACCCATTGGTAACCAAACACTCAACAGTAACTCTATTGACTATATTAACCCAAATGATATAGCGTCTGTAGAAGTATTGAAAGATGCATCGGGTACAGCCATTTATGGAGCGCGGGGTGCAAACGGGGTAGTACTTATTACAACCAAGCGTGGTACTAACGGACCTGCAAAAGTTACTTATGATGGTAACCTCAGTGTGCCTACAATTGGTCCTAAAAGAGTGCATATGCTGAATGCACAACAATACCTCGATCTTGAGGATCTGGCATATGACAATATTAAAACGTATGACCCGGATGGTTGGGCTGCCGGTACCTACTCATCGGCAGTAGACCCAAGAGTGAAAAGAAAAAGTTTGCCAACCATGTTTGATGCCAACGGCAAACCTTTATATAATACCGACTGGTTGAAAGAATCATTACAACATAAGCTTTCACAAAATCATCAGATAGGAGTAACCGGTGGTAGTAACAATAATTTATATGGATTGTTCCTGGGGTATCGCGATGATAATGGTTTGCTGCTCAATTCTTACCTGAAGCGTTATTCTGCCCGGTTTGTTCTTGACTTGAAACCCAAAGACTGGCTTCGCATGGGTGGTAGTGTAAGTTACAATAATCAGGAGGAGAATCTGGTAGATCAGGGTACCGGTGGGTTGAACTCTGTGCGTATGATCACAGAAGCATTCCCTTTCCTGCCTGTTAAATTTGAAGATGGCACCTGGGGCGATAACTATTTGTACCCCGGTGCAGAGGGTGGTAGTAATCCTGTGCACATCATGAATGATAGAAAATATATAGTGAATGTGCAGAATATGCTTGGCCATGCTTACGTAAATCTTTTACTTGGAAATGGCTTTGACATTAAAAGCCAGGTGGGTGTAAGCGTGGTTCAAAGACAGGAGAACCAGTTTAGCAGCCGTACGCTGCACAATATCTCCATGGCCCAGAATGGTACAGCCAGCATTTTTGATAACCGCGAAATTTACTGGTCATCAGAAACATTCCTGAACTATACTAAAACGATAAAAGAAGATCACGCTATCAATGGTTTGATTGGGCTTTCATGGCAGGGAACAAATTATGCGTCGGTGAACGCCAGCTCACAAACTTTTTCAACCGATTTTTTCCAATACTACAATTTGGGGGCAGGAAGTACGCAGAATGCATCTGCTTCGAACAAAAGCGGCTTTGCTTTCAATTCGTACTTTGGCCGTTTGAACTATGGGTTCAGGGAAAAGTACCTTGTTACTTTCACAGGCCGTGTTGACGGTAGCTCAAAATTTGGCGACAATCATAAGTTCGCTTTTTTCCCATCGGCAGCCGTGGCCTGGAATGCATCGAACGAAGATTTTATCAAAAGCAGCAAAACCGTTTCGCATCTTAAACTACGTGTTAGCCATGGTTTAACCGGTAACTCTGAAATTGCTCCTTATTCATCGGATGCTTTATTAGGTTCATATACTGCCATCTTTAGCAATGCCAGGTTCTCTGGCGTGGGAGCCAACAGATTAGGCAATCCTGACCTAAGATGGGAAAAAACAGCGCAAACAGATGCCGGTGTTGAATTGGGTTTATTTGAAAACAGGATCAGTTTTGAGGCCGATTGGTACTATCGCAAAACAACCGATATGCTGTTGGAGTCGCCTTTACCAAGATCTACCGGTTATCCTTCACTTATGAAGAATATTGGCAGCATGGAAAATAAAGGGATTGAGTTGACCTTACATACTGTTAATATAAAGAACCAGGACTTTTCGTGGAACACCACTTTCAATATTTCCCTGAACAGAAATAAAGTGCTGTCACTGGCAACACCTGCACCTATCTTCTCTGGCAATCCAAACTTCTTATCAAACACAGGTATCATTCAGGTAGGACAGCCGGTAGGTTCGTTTTGGGGTCTTGTGCGCCAGGGCGTATGGACAGATGCCGAAAGGGCTGAAGCAGCCAAATATTCCAGCTATCGTGGTGGTAAACCCATTTTGCCCGGCGATTTAAAATACCTGGATGTAAACGGTGATTATGCTATTAATGATCTCGACAGAATGATCATTGGTAATGGTAATGCCAAAGGCTGGGGTTCGTTCAACAACAGTTTCAGCTATAAGAATTTAGATCTGTTAATTGAGATCGGCTATATGTACGGAAACGATGTGTTGAACCAAACCAAACACTCTGGTGAAGACAGAACAGGTATTGCCAATAGCTTTAGCTCGGTGCTCGATTATTATCAACCCGGCAAGAATAACAACAATACAATGATCGCAACCACACGCGATACAAGGGCCGGTTATGTTACAAATGTGGATACCCGTTGGATAGAAGATGGTTCCTTTATTCGCGGAAAGAATTTGCTATTGGGCTACAATTTCTCAGCTAATACATTAAGTAGGTTAAAGATCAGCAAACTGCGTGTTACAGCTTCGGTACAAAACTTCTTCCTGAAAACCAAGTTCTCGGGTAACGATCCGGAAGTAACTACCTACAGCAATGCATTTGCACAGGGGCAAACATTTTTCGATTATCCCAAGCCAACTACTTACATGCTTGGAATCAGCCTTGGATTATAAATAGTAAATGTTTAAATAAGCTCATATGAAAATTCATAAAATAAATTCGCTATATCTCTTTCTTATATGCGCTTTTGCGGTAACAAGCGTTGGTTGTAAAAAATGGTTGGTTGAGCAGGATAAAGATCCATCGAACCTTACACCAGATATATATTATACACTGCCAGGGCATGCCGATGCTGCAATAGCCGCCGCTTACGCACAAACCCGGTTTATAGGTAATGGCGCCGGCATATTCGCCAATAATTTTTCCATGCTCGAAATGCCCACTGGTACAGCCAAAACCGAAACGGGGCAAAATACTGACCTGAATAACCTGATTGGCCTAAGTTATAATGGCGAAAATGTATTTATTCTTAACTGGTGGACCGGCTTATACAGTGTAATTGCACAAACCAACCTGGTATTGGATAGGGTGCCGGGTATAAAAATGGATGAAGCAAAAAAGAAACAGATATTGGGCGAAGCGCAGTTTTTGCGGGCATGGTCGTATTTTTATCTGGTACGTTTGTGGGGCGATGTACCTTTACATACTACCTCAGTTTTAACAGCGCTCGATCCAAAAGTCTATTCAAGCCGTACTTCAAAAGACTCTATCTATATGCAGGTGGTGACCGACCTGAAGGCTGCTGAAGCTTCCGGACTGCCCTGGACCGATGCCAGCGGACGCGCTTCGCTTGGTGCTGTTAAGTCGTTACTGGCAGAGGTATATTTAACAATGGCCGGGTATCCAATAAACAAGTCTGAATATTATAAGTTAGCTGCTGAAAAAGCGAATGAAGTAATAACCAGCGGTAAGTTCAGCCTGTTTGCCAATTATAACAGCCTGCACGATGAATCATTGGAAAACGTGCAGGAGCAAATTTTTGAAATTCAGTACCTGGGCGGGGTTGCTAATAATGGGAACCAGGCTATACTGTTACCGAACTTCAAAGATGTTTCGGCCTATGATACCGAAGTAGGTTCTACCACACCCAGCCCACATTTCGTTAATTCATTTGAGCCGGGTGACCTGAGAACTGTTGACCGCCAGGGCTTCTTTTACACCTCCTATTATTCTGGTGGGGATGGCGCGTTGAAAACATTGAGTGCCCCATATATTTATAAACATTTTGATGCCGGCGCCAATGGTACATCGGGTAAAAAAGGAACTGCCAACAGTGGTTTAAACTGGATGAATATGAGATATGCGCAGGTGCTTTTAACTTTTGCCGAAGCGCAAAACAAAGTAGGAGGGCCTACCCAGGAAGCGCTGGATGCATTAAAAAAGATCCGCGACCGGGCTGGCTTAACAACCGGCAACCTGAGTAGCTATAACCAGGCTTCTTTTGAGCTGGCGGTTTGGCGCGAACGCTGGCATGAACTCTGTTATGAGGGCGTAACCTGGTTCGACATGGTTCGCCTTAAAAAAGCATACAACATGACTTCAAACAGCTTTGAGAACTTTGCAGGGTATAAATTCCCTGATAATGGACCTTCGCTGGCAGAAAAGCATTTGTTGTTCCCGCTGCCTACTTTGGAGATGCAAAATAATCCCAATTTGAGGCCGCAAAACGATGGGTATCCCGGTATTTAGTGAATAAATAAAATCAATATTTCAAGCCGCAAAGTTCAAACCTTTGCGGCTTTGTTTTTATCTTTACGGCCTGTCGTTTTAACCTATCCTTTACTCCTTGGTGACTGTCTTTCTGACAAACTTCCGGTCTGATTTTTGGCCATTAATTTCTTGTTTTGTAAGGTATATTCCTTACCTTTGCCCTCATTTTTTCACAAAAGCTAATTAGCAGGGGTACGTTGTTACATGGCCAATTTTACATAACTGCCTCTTTTTTAATTCTTTGGGATTTTAACCTTCACAGTTCAACTTGAACAAAAAGGCTTGAAATTCTCAAGGAAAATTTTTTTTGTGTATAGATGTTGTCGTACGAATAATTAAAAAAACCGGTTTTAAGCAATATGTCTTCAACAAAACTGTCAACCAGGGTCAACTTCGGTAAAATCAAAAATCTTGCTGATGCACCTGACTTACTCGAAGTACAAATTCAATCTTTTAAAGAATTTTTCCAATTAGAGACCACGCCCGACAAGCGTAACATTGAAGGGTTGTTCAAGGTGTTTAAGGAAAACTTCCCAATTACTGATACACGAAACATATTCGTGTTGGAGTTTTTGGATTACTTCATTGACCCGCCGCGTTACACCATTGAAGAATGTATGGAGCGCGGATTAACGTACGCGGTTCCTCTTAAAGCTAAATTGAGGTTAAGTTGTAACGACGAAGAGCACGTAGACTTCCAGACAATCGTTCAGGACGTGTTTTTGGGTAACATCCCTTATATGACCCCACGTGGTACCTTCGTTATCAACGGAGCTGAGCGTGTGGTTGTATCACAATTACACCGTTCACCTGGTGTATTCTTCGGTCAGTCAATTCACCCCAACGGTACTAAGATCTATTCTGCCCGCGTAATTCCTTTCAAAGGTGCGTGGATGGAGTTTGCTACCGACATCAACAACGTAATGTATGCGTACATCGACCGTAAGAAGAAATTCCCGGTTACCACGCTGTTGCGTTCTATCGGCTACGAAACAGATAAAGACATTCTTGAACTGTTCGGTATGGCCGACGAGGTGAAAAGCGATAGAAAATCATTACAAAAATATCTTGGCAAACGCCTGGCTGCCCGCGTATTAAGAACATGGGTAGAAGATTTCGTGGACGAAGATACCGGTGAGGTTGTGTCTATCGAAAGAAACGAGGTAGTGCTTGAGCGCGATACGGTGCTTGATGAAGAAGCGATAGATATGATCGCCGACATGGAAGCGAAGAGCGTATTCGTGCAAAAAGAAGATGTTGGTGGTGACTATGCAATCATCTACAACACCCTTAATAAAGATACTTCAAACAGCGAGCTGGAAGCCGTTCAGCACATCTACCGCCAATTGCGTGGTGCCGATGCGCCGGATGATGAAACAGCCCGTGGTATCATTGATAAATTGTTCTTTAGCGATAAGCGTTATGATCTGGGTGAAGTAGGTCGCTATAAGATCAACCGCAAATTGTTGCTTAATCAGCCGCTTGATCAAAAAACACTGACCAAGGAAGATATCATCGAGATCATCAAATACCTGGTTCGTTTAACCAATGCTAAAGCTGAAATTGACGATATCGATCACCTGAGCAACCGTCGTGTACGTACCGTAGGTGAGCAGTTATATGCTCAATTCGGTGTTGGTTTGGCCCGTATGGCCCGTACCATCCGCGAAAGAATGAACGTGCGCGATAATGAGGTGTTCACACCGGTTGACCTGATCAACGCCAGAACGTTGTCGTCAGTTATCAACTCATTCTTCGGTACCTCTCAGTTGTCGCAGTTCCTCGACCAAACCAACCCGCTGAGTGAGATCACTCACAAACGTCGTATCTCCGCACTCGGACCCGGTGGTTTGAGCCGTGAAAGAGCTGGTTTCGAGGTTCGTGACGTACACTATAGCCACTACGGCCGTTTGTGTACCATTGAAACTCCTGAAGGTCCGAACATCGGTTTGATCTCTACGCTTTGCGTACACGCGAAGATCAACGAAATGGGCTTTATTGAAACACCATACCATAAAGTAGAAGGTGGAAAGGTTGACCTGAAAAAGCTCACCTTCCTCAGTGCTGAAGAAGAAGATAACGCCAAGATCGCCCAGGCAAGCTCGCCGCTCGATGAAAAAGGAAACTTCGTGGAAGAGAAGATCACTTCACGCCAAACCGGCGACTTCCCGATCCTTGAGAAGAGCGAAGTGGAGTTCATGGACGTAGCGCCTAACCAGATCGTAGGTTTGAGTGCATCACTGATCCCGTTCCTGGAGCATGATGACGCCAACCGTGCGCTGATGGGATCAAACATGCAACGTCAGGCAGTACCGTTGATTCGCCCTGAAAGCCCAATTGTGGGTACAGGTTTGGAAGCAAAAGCTGCCCGCGATGCCCGTGTACAGATCCTTTCTGAAGGTGAAGGTGTGGTAGAGTACGTTGATGGTAGTGAAATTCACGTTCGCTACGACCGTACCGAAGCTGACCGTTTGGTGAGCTTTGAAGATGACCTTAAAGTATACAGACTTACCAAGTTTATAAAAACCAACCAGGAAACCTGTATCAACCACAAACCTGCTGTTAGAAAAGGACAGCGCCTGAAAAAAGGCGATTTCCTTACTGAAGGTTATGCAGTACAGGGTGGTGAACTGGCGCTTGGCCGTAACCTCAAAGTGGCGTTCATGCCATGGAAAGGGTACAACTTCGAGGATGCCATCGTAATCAGCGAAAGAGTAGCCAAAGAAGACCTGTTCACTTCTATTCACATTTCTGAATATGAACTGGAAGTACGTGATACCAAACTGGGTGAAGAAGAGCTGACTCCGGATATTCCAAACGTATCGGAAGAAGCTACCAAAGACCTGGATGAAAATGGTATCATCCGTTTGGGTGCCGCCATCAAAGAAGGCGATATCCTTATCGGTAAGATCACTCCTAAAGGTGAAAGCGATCCTACACCTGAAGAAAAACTGTTACGCGCCATCTTCGGTGATAAAGCCGGTGATGCCAAAGATGCTTCTTTGAAAGCGCCAAACGGTGTTGAAGGTGTTGTGATTGGTAAAAAACTGTTCCAACGCGCTAAAAAAGATAAGAACGCGAAGATCCGTGAGAAAGCTGCATTGGAAAAGCTGGAAAAAGTGCACGAGAAGAACGAAGAAGACCTGAAAGAAGAATTGTTGAACAAACTGCAAACGTTGTTGAAAGACAAAGCTTCTGCCGGTGTAAACAATAACTTCGGTGAAGTGCAAATTGGTAAAGGCGCTAAGTTCAATCCAAAGAACCTCGGTGGTATCGATTACCAAAACGTTAATCCGCTGGGTTGGACAGGTGATGCTTCTATCGATGATGCTATCAACACCTTGTTGCACAACTACAATATCAAGTATAACGAAGAACTGGGTAGATATAAGAGAGAGAAGTTCAACATCTCTATCGGGGATGAATTACCTGCCGGTGTGTTGAAACTGGCTAAAGTATACCTGGCTGTTAAGCGTAAGCTGAAAGTGGGTGATAAAATGGCCGGTCGCCACGGTAATAAAGGTATCGTTGCCAAGATCGTGCGTGCTGAAGACATGCCGTTCCTGGAAGACGGAACTCCGGTTGACATCGTGTTGAACCCACTTGGTGTACCTTCCCGTATGAACCTTGGCCAGATTTATGAAACTGTATTAGGTTGGGCCGGTTTGAAAATGGGAGTGAAGTTCGCTACGCCGATCTTCGATGGTGCTACTACCGATGAAATTGCACAAAACATCAATAACGCAGGTTTGCCAAGCTTTGGCCATACCCACCTGTATGATGGTGAAACGGGCGACCGCTTCCACCAGAAAGCAACTGTGGGTGTGATCTACATGATCAAACTGCACCACATGGTTGACGATAAAATGCACGCGCGTTCTATTGGACCCTACAGTCTTATTACACAGCAACCGCTGGGTGGTAAAGCTCAGTTCGGTGGTCAGCGTTTTGGTGAAATGGAGGTGTGGGCACTGGAAGCTTATGGTGCTTCAAACATCCTGCAGGAGTTGCTCACGCTTAAATCGGATGATATTATCGGCCGTGCAAAAACCTACGAGGCTATTGTTAAAGGCGATAATATTCCAAGAGCCGGTATTCCTGAGTCATTCAACGTATTGGTGCATGAATTGAGAGGTCTGGGTCTGGATCTGAAGTTCGAATAATAGAATAATATTTGTTGTGATAGGGGATCGCAAGGTCCCCATATCATACTTCAGAGCCGGTATCAGCAATTATAAACGAAATAAGAAAATCAAGATATGGCTATTAAAAAAGATAATCGTCCCAGAGCCACATTTTCTAAGATCACTATCGGGCTTGCGTCGCCAGATTCCATTTTGGAACGTAGCTATGGTGAAGTACTGAAGCCTGAGACCATCAACTATCGTACATACAAACCCGAGCGTGATGGTTTATTCTGCGAACGTATTTTCGGACCTGTAAAAGATTATGAGTGTGCGTGCGGAAAGTATAAACGTATCCGTTATAAAGGGATCGTGTGCGACCGTTGCGGTGTTGAAGTAACTGAAAAGAAAGTACGTCGCGAGCGTATGGGCCACATTAAACTGGTGGTACCTGTAGTTCACATCTGGTATTTCAAAAGCTTACCAAATAAGATCGGTTACCTGTTGGGTGTTAGCTCCAAAAAACTGGAGAGCATCGTTTACTACGAGCGTTTCGTTGTAATTCAACCAGGTATCAGAGAAGATCGCGGTTTAAAGACCTCCGATCTGTTAACTGAAGAAGAATACCTGGAAATACTGGAGAACCTGCCTAAGGAGAACCAGTATCTGCCAGATGAAGACCCGCAAAAGTTCATTGCAAAGATGGGTGCTGAAGCAGTACACGATCTGTTGCAAAGAATTGAGCTCGACACTTTATCATTCGACCTGCGTAATGCTGCCGCTACCGAAACTTCACAGCAACGTAAAGCCGATGCCCTGAAGCGTTTGAGTGTGGTAGAATCTTTCCGCGAGGCCAATAGCCGCATCACCAACCGTCCTGAGTGGATGGTAATGCAATATATTCCGGTTATTCCACCCGAACTGCGTCCGTTAGTTCCTTTGGATGGTGGCCGTTTTGCCTCATCTGATCTGAACGACCTGTATCGCCGGGTGATCATTCGTAATAACCGTTTGAAAAGATTGTTGGAGATCAAAGCCCCTGAGGTGATCTTACGTAACGAAAAACGTATGCTTCAGGAAGCGGTTGACTCTCTGTTCGATAACTCACGTAAATCAAACGCCGTAAAAGCCGAAGGTGGTCGCGCATTGAAATCATTGAGCGATGTACTGAAAGGTAAACAAGGTCGTTTCCGTCAGAACCTGTTAGGTAAACGTGTTGACTACTCTGGTCGTTCGGTTATCGTGGTAGGTCCTGAATTGAAACTGCACGAGTGTGGTTTACCGAAAGATATGGCGGCTGAATTGTTCAAACCGTTCATCATTCGTAAACTGATTGAAAGAGGTATTGTAAAAACTGTAAAATCGGCTCGTAAGCTGGTCGACAGAAAAGAAGCGGTGGTTTGGGATATCCTTGAAAATATCCTGAAAGGTCACCCGGTTATGTTAAACCGTGCCCCTACGCTCCACCGTTTGTCAATCCAGGCCTTCCAGCCTAAACTGATAGAAGGTAAGGCGATCCAGTTGCACCCGTTGGTGTGTTCGGCGTTCAACGCCGACTTTGACGGTGACCAGATGGCGGTTCACGTTCCGTTAAGTAACGCGGCCGTGCTGGAAGCCCAACTGTTGATGCTTTCTTCACACAACATTTTGAACCCGCAGAATGGTGCGCCAATGACCCTGCCTTCACAGGACATGGTACTTGGTCTGTACTATATCACCAAGGGTAAAAAATCAACTGAAACCGAAAAGATCCGCGGCGAAGGAAAAGCTTTCTATAGCACCGAAGAGGTTATCATTGCTTACAATGAAGACCGCGTTGACCTGCACGCTCACATTAAAGTGAAAGTGCCGGTACGTAACAACGAAGGTGTTATTGCATTGAAGCTTACCGAAACAACCGTAGGTCGTGTGATCTTCAACGAATTTGTTCCCAAGGAAGTTGGTTACATCAACGCCCTGTTAACAAAGAAGAGCTTACGTGAGATCATCGGTGACATCATCACCATTACGAATGTGCCTAAAACGGCCAAGTTCCTCGATGACATCAAACAACTTGGTTTCCGTACAGCCTTCAGAGGTGGTCTGTCGTTCAGCATCAATGACCTTATCATCCCGTCTATCAAAGGCGATGTGCTTGATCAGGCAAAAGGTGAAGTAGACGAGGTATGGGATAACTATAACATGGGTCTTATCACCAACAACGAGCGTTATAACCAGATCGTAGACATTTGGTCAAGGGTGGATACCCGTATAACCGAAACGTTGATCCGTGAGCTGAGCAGCGATAAACAAGGCTTCAACTCTGTTTATATGATGCTTGACTCTGGGGCCCGTGGTTCTAAACAGCAGATCAAACAGCTGTGCGGTATCAGAGGTCTGATGGCGAAACCAAGAAAATCAGGTTCAACCGGAAGTGAGATCATCGAAAACCCGATCCTCTCTAACTTTAAAGGTGGACTGAACGTATTGGATTACTTCATCTCTACGCACGGTGCCCGTAAAGGTCTTGCGGATACGGCCCTTAAAACGGCGGATGCCGGTTACCTGACCCGTCGTTTGGTTGACGTTGCCCAGGACGTTGTAATTACAGAAGAAGATTGTGGTACACTGCGTGGTATTGCTACCAGTGCACTGAAAGATAACGAAGAGATAGTAGAGCCACTGTACGATCGTATCATTGGCCGTACTTCACTTCATACCGTATACAACCCGCAAAACGATACTATCATCGTTGAGGCCGGAAAAGAGATCAATGAAGAGATCGGCAAACAAATTGAAGAAGCCGGTATCGAAACCGTTGAGATCCGCTCTGTACTTACCTGCGAAAGCAAACGCGGTGTGTGCGTAAAATGTTACGGTAAAAACCTGGCCACAGGTAACCGGGCACAAAAAGGTGATGCAGTAGGTATCATCGCTGCCCAGTCAATCGGTGAGCCTGGTACACAGCTTACCCTGCGTACCTTCCACGTGGGTGGTGTTGCCGGTTCTGCTTCAGTAGAATCTTCACTGTTTGCGAAATTCGACGGTACTATTCAGTTCGACGGTTTACGTACTGTAGCTTCAGTGAACAACGAAGGTGATCCAATTCAGGTGGTTATCGGCCGTACTGGTGAGATCCGTAACGTAGATC
The DNA here is from genome assembly GCA_024809215.1 of Niastella sp. OAS944. Taxonomy (GTDB): domain Bacteria; phylum Bacteroidota; class Bacteroidia; order Chitinophagales; family Chitinophagaceae; genus Niastella. The sequence goes on from JANUBW010000010.1 coordinate 107,561, forward strand.
TGAAAAACGATCGCTTACTCAACGTAGTGAACGTTCCTTACGGTTCAACCCTGTTTGTGAAAGATGGTCAAAATGTGAAGAAAGGCGATACCCTGTGTACATGGGATCCGTTCAACAACGTAATCGTGGCCGAGATCGTTGGTCAGGTGAAATTTGAGAACGTAATTGAAGGTATCACTTACCGCGAAGAGGCTGACGAACAAACCGGTCACCGCGAGAAAGTGGTAATTGAAACAAAAGATAAGACCAAGATACCTACCCTGATCGTAGAAGGTAAGGATGTAAAACAATACAACCTACCGGTAGGCTCACACATTGTGGTTGATGAGGCCGAAGATGTGAAAGCCGGTCAGGTGTTGGTGAAAATACCTCGTACGCTGCGGATGCAACGCGACATCACCGGGGGTCTGCCTCGTGTAACCGAGTTGTTTGAAGCACGTAACCCAGGTAACCCTGCTATCGTTTGCGAAATCGACGGTGTGGTTGCTTTTGGTGCCATCAAACGTGGTAACCGCGAAATTGTGGTTGAAGCGAAAGACGGTGTTATTAAGAAATACCTGGTTCCATTGACCCGCCAGATCCTGGTTCAGGACGGTGACTTTATCAAAGCCGGTGCTTCTCTGTCCGACGGACAGGTTTCACCAAGCGATATCCTGTCTATCAAAGGTCCATTCGCAGTACAGGAGTACGTTGTGAATGAAATTCAGGAGGTTTACCGTTTACAAGGTGTGAAGATCAACGATAAACACATTGAGGTGATCGTACGCCAAATGATGAAAAAGGTTGAGATCGTTGATCCGGGTGATACCCGCTTCCTCGAAGAAGACCTGGTTGACCGCTTCGAATTCAACGAAGAGAATGACTGGATCTTTGATAAGAAAGTAATATCTGAACCTGGAGAAAGCGCCCGCCTGAAAGCCGGCCAGATCGTTAGCCTGCGTGAAATCCGCGAAGAAAACTCACTGCTGCGTCGTACCGACAAAAAGCTGGTTGAGTATCGCGATGCCAACCCGGCTACATCGCACCCTGTGCTGTTGGGTATTACCAAAGCTTCACTGGGTACACAAAGCTGGATCTCAGCGGCATCGTTCCAGGAAACAACGAAAGTACTGTCTTCGGCTGCCATCCAGGGTAAGACCGACGATATGCTGGGCTTGAAAGAGAATGTGATCACAGGTCATCCGATACCTGCAGGTACAGGTTTGCGTGACTTTGAGAACATGATCGTTGGTAGCAAGGAAGAATATGAATTGCTGCAAACAACCCGCGAAGCGATGAGCTTTGACGAAGAAGAATAATTCTATCAATAATTCATTCAACTGAAATAAAAAGTAGGAAGTGCATAACTTCCTACTTTTTTTATAAGGTATTGTTAGTGTTAAAAGTTTTAACAATTCTCTTTTAGTTCAGATTAATATCTTGCAAAAAAGGCGTTCATGAAAAATATTTCTACTATTTTATCTATTCTCGCTCTGGTTCTCATAGGTGTTCTTTTTTATTTACATTTTTCGGGTGGCGATAAGCCAAAGCATGCGGTAGTAACGGCCGGTAAAAATGAAACAAATAACTTCGCCGTAGCTTACTTTGATATTGATTCCCTGCAGGAACATTATGAGTATTTCAAAGATGTATCGGGTGATATTAAAAAGAAAGAAAGCTCAATGAACGCCGAATTAGAGGACTTAGGCAATAAGGCACAACGTACCATTCGCAAGTGGCAGGAAAAAGGCAATAACATTACACAGGCTGAAGGTGAGCAGGCGCAACGCGAAGTAGGTTTGCTGCAACAGCAATATCAGAAACGTAAACTTGAGCTGGACCAGGAAATGCAAAAATTACAGCAAGACCGTATGGCCGAGTTGCGTAAACAGGTTGAAGAGTTTTTGAAAGAGTACAACAAGTCGAAGAAATATTCTTACATACTTTCTTATGAGCCAGGCTTTATTATTTATTATAAAGATTCTGCGTATGACATTACCGGTGATCTGATCTCGGGGTTGAATACACAGTACAAAGCGAAGAAGAAGTAAGAACTAAGAAATTTTTGATATGAGGTCCGGAAGCATATTTCGGGCCTTTTTTATTTGTTTTCGGCTGGCATTCTGCTAAAATTGGTAAAACCTGTGGAAATCTGGTATAACCGTGATTCGGGTTAGTTTCCTTATCTTGGGAAGGTTAAAACCTGATTTTCTTACCATTATAAAACTAATATGGCAGAACACGCTTCTTCATTTAAACCGTCTCTTAGTTTGGTAGATGCTACCATGGTGGTTGCTGGTTCCATGATCGGTTCGGGTATTTTTATCGTAACCTCCGATATTACCCGAAACGTAGGAAGTGCCGGCTGGATCGTAGCTGTTTGGCTCATCACCGGTTTCATGACCATCACCGCTGCTGTAAGTTACGGCGAGCTGAGCGGTATGTACCCAAAAGCCGGGGGCCAGTATGTTTATCTAAAAGAAGCATTTAATCCGTTAACAGGTTTTTTATATGGCTGGAGCTTTTTTGCGGTGATACAAACTGCTACCATTGCTGCCGTGGCCGTTGCCTTTAGTCGCTATACGGCTTATCTTATTCCCTGGTTTAGTGAAAAGCATATTTTATGGGGAATTGAAAAGGGACTAAATGCAAAAGGGGTGATGGAATACGCCTTTAAGATCAGCTGGGCGCAGGTACTGGCCATTGCGTTGATCCTTTTTCTCACTTATACCAACACCCGCGGTATCAAAGGCGGGAAGATCATACAAACAACATTCACTACAGCTAAACTTCTATCGCTTTTCGGACTGATCATATTAGGCTTCTTTCTCGTTAAGCAAAGTTTTTGGGCCGAGAACTGGGAAACCGGTTGGAGTTCGATGCAATGGCAAAAGAATGCCCAGGACGTGTGGGAGCCTTCCTCTTCAATTGGGGGGAGCTTACTGATTGGCGCCATTGCCGCAGCCATGGTAGGTTCTATTTTCAGTAGCGATAGCTGGAACAACGTAACCTTCATAGCAGGTGAAATAAAGAACCCAAAAAGGAATATCGGTTTGAGCCTTTTTCTGGGAACGCTGATCGTAACCATTATTTATGTTACGGCCAACCTGATGTATTTGAATGTAATGCCATTGACTGCAATTGCTAACCCTGCCGATGACCGCCTTGCTGTAGAGGCTGCCCATGCAATTTTCAGCACCGAAGGGGCCAAAGTAATAGCCGTGATGATCATGATCAGCACTTTTGGCTGTAATAATGGATTGATACTGGCCGGCGCCCGTGTTTATTATACCATGGCAAAAGATGGATTGTTCTTTAAACGTACCGGTACGTTGAATAAGAATGCTGTACCCGAGTTTGCCCTGTGGATCCAAAGTGTAATGGCCATCATTTTGTGCCTGAGTGGAAGCTATGGCGACCTGCTTGACATGATCTCCTTTGTGGCCGTGCTGTTTTATGCAATTACCATAATAGGCATCTTTATATTACGCAAAAAACGCCCCGACGCCGAGCGCCCTTACAAAGCATTTGGCTACCCGGTGCTGCCTATTATTTATATAATTCTGGCCTTAACATTCAGTATTTTCCTTATTAAAATGAAACCCCAGTATGCCGGAATTGGACTGGGAATTGTTTTGGCAGGTGTTCCTTTATATTATCTTGCAGTGCGAACAAAAAAGAATACATAGGTACCAGTTAACCGGTTCCCGGTCACCGGGCAAAAAATTTGGAGAGCCCAATAATTTGCAGCGTGATCGAAATTCAGTCCCGGAAACTGGTATCCGGTAACTGGTAACCTGGAACAATAGATTTTATGAGTAAGATAGATTTTGATAAACTGTTTAGTTCATTTTCAACGATAAAAGCAGGTGTGATAGGTGATGTGATGCTGGATATTTACTGGTGGGGGCATGTAGATAGAATTTCACCTGAAGCACCGGTACCCGTTGTAGCGCTCGATAAAAAAGAACATCGTATTGGTGGCGCGGGGAATGTAGCATTAAACCTGGGGGCGCTTGGCGCACAGGTATCTGTTCTTTCAGTAATGGGGAATGACGAAAATGGCAGTGCTTTAATAAAGCTGTTCAACGAGAACCATATCAAAACATCGTGGATAGCTCAACAGCCATCGCGTATAACCACTGCTAAGACCCGCATTATTAGCCGCAACCAGCAAATGATGCGCTTAGATGCAGAGATCACCAAAGACCTGAGCGTTGATGATGAGAATGCCCTGATCGAAAAGGTACATCAATATATAACCAGTGAACGTCCGCAGGTTATCATATTCGAAGATTATAACAAGGGAGTTCTTACCGAACGGGTGATAAAAGAAGTAACGGCCCTGTGTAAACAACATGGCGTTATTACTACGGTTGACCCCAAACGAAAGAATTTCTTTTCATACGAAGGCGTAGATATTTTTAAACCCAATTTGAAAGAAGTAAAAGACGGGTTGAACCTGCTGATAGATGATGTTAACCTTCCTACGTTAAACGACATACATCTGCAGCTGCAAAAGAAATTACGTCATGCTATTTCCTTCATCACCCTTTCGGAAAAAGGTGTGTTTTACCAACAGAACAGCACGGCGAAAATAATTCCTTCGCATTTAAGGAATATTGCCGATGTATCGGGTGCAGGCGATACGGTAATTGCCGTTGCCTCGCTGATATACGCTGCTACCCAGCGCATTGACCTTATGGCCGAAGTAGCAAACATTGCAGGTGGACTGGTTTGTGAGGAGGTAGGTACTGCTGCTGTTAATAAGGATAGATTATTACATGAATGCAAGTTGTTGTTGTCATAACTTGATTTATCAATAGTGAAAGCAAGTTGTATATTTTTTAGCCGTTACAGGGTTCAGGGTGCAGGTTGCAAGGCTTTAAATGCCGGTACCCCTGTAACCTGAAACCTGTAACCTGAAATTGATTCATGCTTAGCCATAACGTTCAATTACACATACAGGCATTATTAAACGATACTTGTACGTTTAATACGGTGGGCGGTGGTTCAATAAACGATACCTACCGCATTAAAACCGATAAGCAAACCTTTTTTTGCAAGATCAATAGTCAGGCTACATTGCCCGGGCTGTTTGATGCCGAACAAAGCGGACTGGCATTACTGGCCAGCCAACAGTTGATACGAATACCCAAAGTAATAGCCAATGAACAAATAAACGGCACCCAAATTCTGATACTTGAATGGATAGAGCAGGGCCTGAGATCAGATGCATTTTGGGAAACTTTTGGCCGCCAGCTGGCAACCCTGCACCACGTACATCATAACCAGTTTGGTTTAGCTACGAATAATTATATGGGCGCCCTGCCGCAAAGCAACAAACTCACCGATAGCTGGACAGACTTCTTCATTCACCAACGGCTACAACCACAAATAAACCTGGCCCTCGATCATAAGCTGTTGGAACCTGCTCATGCAAAACATTTTGAAAAACTATATCAACAATTAGGTGTTATATTTCAGGCAGAACCGCCAACGTTACTGCATGGTGACCTTTGGAGCGGCAACTTTTTGTGCGATGATAAAGGCAAACCCGTTTTAATTGACCCCGCAGTATATTATGGCCATAGAAGTATGGATTTGGCCATGACGACGCTTTTTGGCGGTTTTGACGCCCGGTTCTATGAAAGTTACAACTATCATTTTCCGTTGCCAACCAATTACCGGCAACAATGGGAAGTGTGTAACTTATATCCCTTACTTATTCACTTAAATTTGTTTGGCAAAAGCTATCTGGCCGACATTTTAAATACAATCCGGCAGTATTGATTTACGTTATAAAAACCAATGGACAATAAGCAATGGGCAATAGGCAATGCTCAAAGTTCGGCCTCGCTTGCCAATTGTCTATTGCAAATTGCCAATTGGTTAAGCGAAATGTACGTATTATATAATAACTGGTATGTAGCGTTTAATAAGTGTTTTACGGGTGTTGCATTCAATTGCATAAATTTGTGTAACGAAATGCAGCATAATGACTTACATAGTCGTCTTAAACAAAGTGATAACCTTTTAACAAATTGAATGCTGGCTGTTACTATACTGGGAAATAATTCTGCATTGCCGGCCTACGACCGGCATCCTACGTCGCAAGTGGTGACGCTGGATGATAACTTATTCCTGGTAGACTGCGGCGAAGGCACGCAGCAACAGTTGGCGAAATATCGCATTCGCTGGTCGCGCATCAATTACATCTTCATTTCACACCTGCACGGCGATCATTACTTTGGTTTACCGGGCTTTTTACACAGCATGGGATTGTTGCATCGTGAGAATGACCTGCATTTGTTTGCACCGGCTCCTTTGCAAAAAATACTCGACCTTCAGCTGGAAGCGGCTTCCAACCTGCTGCCTTACCCGTTGCATTTTTATCCGCTCGAAAAAGAAGGGGTGATCGTTCAGAACGATAAATTTAAAGTAACCTGTTTCCCCACCAAACACCGTATACCCTGCTGGGGTTTCCGGTTCGACCAGGTGCGGGCGCCACGCCGCGTAAATCCCGAAAAGGCCATTGAATACGGTGTGCCCGCTGCATTTTACGACCGGTTGAAATGGGGCGATGATTATACCAATAAAAAAGGGGAGCTGATAGAAAATGAATGGGTAACTAACCCGGGGGTAAAACCGTTATCGTACGCGTACAGCGCCGATACTATTTACGATGAGGAACTGATTGAGAAGTTCAGGGGTGTTGACCTGTTATATCACGAAACCACTTATTTAAAGGACCTCGATCTAAGGGCTGCCATGCGTTTTCATTCCACAACTGCGCAAGCCGCCTGTATAGCAAAGAAAGCCCAGGTAGGGAGATTGCTTATTGGTCATTTCAGTTCAAAATACGATAAGCTGGATATTTTTGAACAGGAAGCCTGTGAGGTTTTTCCCGATACCAGTCTGGCACTGGAAGGAGTTACTTTTAGGGCCCTTCAGAAGTAATATCGAATAACGAATTTCCAATGTTGAATAATGAAGTAAAATAAAAATGTCGAATGCGATATTTCGACATTCGACATTCAATATTTAATATTCGATATTTTTATTTGCCTTTTAAGAAGCTTTTCACCTGCTCATGCAGCCCTTCACTCAACGGAAGCATCGGCATTCTAAGGTAGTTTCCGAGCAAATTTTGTTCAGCCATAAATGCTTTTACACCGGCTGGATTATTCTCAGCAAACATCAATTCGTAAGCTTCGATAAGAACATCGTTTAAGGACTTAGCAGCTTTGAAATCACCTTTCAAACACTGGCGAACCATGTGTGTGAACTGTTGTGGGAAGGCATTGGCAGCAACGCTGATAATACCATCCATACCACAGGCAATTTGAGGAAGCACCAATGCATCGTCGCCACTAACCACCAGGAAATCTTTGGGGCGGTCGCGCAGAATTTGCATACACTGGGCCATATCGCCACTGGCTTCCTTAATACCGCCAATATTAGCTACTTCATTAGCCAGGCGCAGGGTAGTAGCGGCCGTCATGTTACGACCGGTACGGCCGGGAACATTATATAATAAGATAGGTTTGGGCGAAGCAGCAGCCAGCGCTTTGTAATGCTGGAAGATGCCTTCCTGGGAAGGTTTGTTATAATAAGGGCTGGCGCTTAAAACAGCGGTAGCTTTATCTAAAGGAAAAGTTTCCAGTTCTTTTATTAATTCAGCAGTATTGTTACCGCCAATACCTACTACAACGGGAACACGGCTGTTCACTTTTTCGTAGGTAAAACGAACTATAGCTATTTTTTCTTCTTTGCTAAGTGTAGGTGTTTCGCCGGTAGTGCCAAGCGTAACTACGTATTCGGTGCCGCCATCGATAACGAAATCGATGATTTTACTTAAAGCGTCAAGATCAACATCTCCATTTGATTTGAACGGGGTAACCAGCGCCACACCGGTACCGTATAATGATTGACGAAGAGACATATGTTTAAGATTGAATCCTGGTTGCTGCCAGGAGCATATTATGTTTGGGGCTTTTCCCGCAAAGGCGGGATTGGCCATTTGAAATTTGGTTAAGCTGAATAGAAATAAGGTCTAGGCGGGTAATTCGTCCCAGAAGCCCATCTTGTTAAACTTCTCGATCCGCTTTCGAACACGCTCTTCAGGGTCCATCTGTTTCAGCTCGTTGATGGTGTTAATGAGGTATGGCTTCAATAAATTGGCGGCCTCATCATAATCCCAGTGTGCGCCGCCTACAGGCTCTGGAATGATACCATCAATTAATCCAAATTCATACATATAATCTGCAGTGAGTTTTAACTGTTCGGCTGCTTTCTCTTTCTGGTCCCAGCTACGCCAAAGAATAGAGCTGCAGCTTTCGGGCGAAATAACTGTATACCAGGTATTTTCAAGCATAAATACTTTATCACCAACACCAATACCCATGGCACCGCCGGAAGCTCCTTCACCAATGATCACACATATTACCGGAACTTTCAGCCGCATCATTTCATAAATATTGCGGGCAATGGCTTCTCCCTGGCCTCTTTCTTCGGCCTCAAGACCTGGGTAGGCACCGGGCGTATCGATAAGTGTAATGATCGGTTTATCAAACTTTTCGGCCAGCTTCATCAACCGCAGGGCCTTGCGGTACCCTTCGGGATTGGCCATACCAAAGTTACGCAACTGGCGTGCCTTGGTATTGATACCTTTTTGCTGACCAATGATCATTACGGTTTGACCTTCGAGGTTGGCGAAACCGCCCACCATGGCCTTATCGTCTTTAACATTCCGGTCTCCAAACAACTCCACAAAATCGGTGGCGAGTTTGGAAATATATTTCATCGTATACGGACGGTCGGGGTGACGGCTTAACTGCACTTTTTGCCAGGGCGTAAGGTTTTGTGTAATAGCCTTACGAGTCTCCACAACACGTTCTTCCAGTTTCTTAATAGGGTCAGTTAGATCAAGTTTGCTCTTTTCGGCCTTTTGCTTCAAGCCTTCTATATCATCAAAAAGATCTTTGATCGGTTTTTCAAAATCCAGGAACTGACGGTTTTTATCTTGCGGCATAGGCAGTGATAATAAGCTGTAAAATTAAGGGATGAAGGATTTTTTATGAAAGTTTTCTATAAACCCCCGTTTTCATATGAAAACCTGCAAATTCAGGGATTTGGCAGGTTTTGGTTTATAAAGGGGCGTTTTTATAGAACTCATTGTAACTGAGCTGCTATTAACGAAATCCCCCGGGCATTTATGATGCGCTTTCGTAATTTAAAGGCTGCAAATGTAACCCATAAAAGAACACAATGCCACCTGTAGGCCCAATGGGGGAGAAATAGTTGGTAGTTTTTAGTTTTCAGTTCACAGTTCACAGTTTACAGTCACTGTTCGCAGTTTACAGTTTTCAGTTCTCTGCTTTTGATAGATAAAATTTTAATATGAGCAGTGCTTTTGGCGTGTTCACTTACTCATTTTGTGATTTTTATTACCTATTGGGCGTTTTCTATCACTCATTTGCAGAATTCTATTAAACATTTGTCGATTTCTATAACCCATTGTGCGAAATCAATCATTCATTCGTCAAATTCTATTAACCATTTGTCGAATTCAATAAGCAATTATGCGAATTCTATTACCCATTTGTCGAATTCTATTAGCACTATGCTGAATTCTATAAAACTTTAGTTGAGTTCTATAGTCCGTTGAACGATTTCTATAAAACATGAGCGGTTTTCTCTATACCATATGCTGAATTCTGTACTCCGCAGAGCGAATGCACCAGTGAATTCGTCAAAGGCACTACTGAATTTGATGAATGTATAACTGAAAACAGCAAATGGGTTATAGAATTAGCGAAATGAACAGCTAAGATCAGCACATAGCCTATAGAATTCGCTCAATGAATTACTAAAATCAGCGAGTGGCTTATAGAATTCGCAAAAAGTACTGTTGCATGCTGTCAAAATTTCAACCCAACACCTGTTTCTTCCTGCATTTTCTGCATAAAAAATGACAAAAATTTAGCCTGAATTATAAGAATGGCCTATTGGCATACAACTTGAAAAAAACCTTATAGAAATTAATGAATTTCCATTTATGCTTTTGTTTATTAAACCATTCAAAAACATAATACTATGGTAAACCGTGTAAATCTTTCAAAAGCCCATTTTGCGGCGAAACCTCCGCCCATTACACGTTTAGTTGAATTTGAAATTTGTACTAACCACTTATTGCATGAACCTTATAGTAAATTAAAATTATGAGATCTACATTAAGCAATTGGTACAACCAGTTCTGGATGCCGGTTAAACACTACACCAATTTTATTATCCGCTGTATCCGGAACAATGACCACGACAATAATCCATTTATTATTTTTTAATCACCAACAGCTATCTAAATATTATAAACAAATCCATTAAAAAGGAGGTTTATATGGCAAACCTATTGAAAAGAGAATACAACGCTCAACCCGCTAATTTTGGAACTGTGGTAGATCAGATCTTCCAAAATAACTTGTCCCGCTTTTTCGATGATTCATTTTGGGGAGCCAGTGGCAATATGGGTAACAATAAAGTACCCGTAAACCTGCGGGAAACCGATACAACATATGAAATGGAACTGGTTGCGCCAGGTTTGCGTAAAGAAGATTTTCAATTGAACGTTACCCGCGATATGCTTACCGTTTCATTTGAAGAAAAGAATGAAAGCAAAGAGGGCAACAACCAGGAAGGCTGGGTTCGGCAGGAATTTCGTAAACGTTCCTTCAGCCGCAGCTTTCACCTGAACGATTCCGTTGATACCAACAGCATAACTGCCCGTTATGAAAATGGTATTCTTTATTTGAGCTTACCAAAAAATGAAAAGGTAAAACAAACATCAAAAACCATTAAGGTCGAGTAATTGTCGCTTAAACATTAATCACAGTCCCGGCGGTACCGCCGGGATTTTTTTATTGGTCAATGGCTAACAACAACGGGTTAATTTTTGAATATTGCATTTTTAGCCGGCTTAGTATATTTGTGACCGGTATGAATTTTGCCCGAAGACTTCCCCTCTCACTCTTCTGTTAGATTTAGTTTCTTTTCATTTTAAAACTTTATTGTATGAAGAAAATTCGATTTTTTCTGATCATCGCATGCCTGTGCGTAACCAAGGCTAGGGCACAAACCAACATTGCATCCAATGCGGTTGCTTCTACGTCGTATGTTTCCCCATGGGAAACCATTGCCGCCCTCAACGATGGGTTTACCCCCGCCAATTCGAACGACAAAACAAATGGGGCCTATGGTAACTGGAACAATCCCAATTCGCTGCAATGGGTGCAGTACGACTGGTCGCAAACGTACACGGTAACCTCTATTCAGGTGTATTGGTTCAATGATGGGGGAGGGGTGTTAACTCCAACTACTGCTTATGCCGAATACTGGAACGGATCGGCCTGGGTGAACATCGGTAACGTTCCCTTGGCTACCAATGCGTTCAATACGCTTGCGGTAAACAATATTAATATGACACGCCTTCGCGTAACCATGCTTAACCCCACCCAAAGCACCGGTATGCTTGAATGGCGGGTGTATGGTACCGTTGTAGGCGGCGGTGGTGGCGGCAATGGCTCGCCTTATACCTGGCCGGCCTATTCGCCCACCATCAATTACAATTTCAAAACTGAATTTCCAAGCTTACCTACACCAACAAATGTTTTAAATGATTGTCCGCAGGTGGTGGGCACCCAATCATCAAACTGGTGGTGTTTTAGGTGGGGGCCCAACAAAAATTCACTGGTAACTACAAATGCCATTACGCCAATGCTCGCCCGCCTGAATACTGATTTTACTTATTTCCGCGATCAAATGGGCTGGCCACCCGATCTGCGCGCCAAAAACGGTTATCGCAGCTCGGTATATTTATATGGTTCGGGCCTGTGTACCGATAATGCGCCAAATACGGCATTGGGTGGCTGGCAAAGCGCCATTTATTATAATGGAACAAACTGGCCTATGATACTGGCATCGTATTACCCTGTTTATAGTTTTGACCCAGCCTGTCCATACGGCGACAGGGTATCTCAGCAAGGTGCTATGACCCATGAAGGCATACATTCCCTGTTGGCCGATTTGCCCGGGGTAAAACAATCGGCCTGGTTTCATGAAGGTGGTAATGTATGGTTACAGCAAACAGCCGATGCACGTCGCACCAATAACTTCGGTTCCATGGGCGATTTAAATGGTACCGATTTCATTGCGCCCTTTATGCCTATTGAATGTTACAGCGGCTGGTTGCAGGATGGCAGCTTTGGCGGCCCGTCGGCAGAAGGTGTTAATATGTTCAACGGCAATCAGCAAATTTGTACCTGGCGTACTTACCTGGGAGGTCATCAGTACAGCAGTTCATTCCCAACCTTTTTGGGTAATACATTAGGCGATGGCGCCGTGCCCTGGATCTGGCGTTATTCACCAACCCGTGTATTGGAAGGTATTGCCAGTGGTTTGGGCGCTGCGCAAACCCGCCGCCTCATCACTGAATATCGCGCCAAACAAGCGTTGGTTGATTTTGGCCCATGGAAAAACGCCGTGCTTGCCTTATTGAATGCGCATTGGCAACAGTCAATTGGCGCCGAATGGCAACCATCGTGGATGAACCCACCTGTATGGATAGCCACACCATATGCCAAAACAACGAATAACAATGGCTTACTTACGCCCGATGCTACTACCTTACCCGGATGGTCGGGCGCAAATCAAATACCCCTTACTGTAAGCGGCAATACGGTTACGGTGAACTTTGAACCCATTGGCGCTAACATGACCTGCCAACTGGTGTATCGAACAACCACCGGTGTGCCGGTGTACAGTACACCGGTGAGCAGCGGGGCCTGTACTTTGAACCTTACTTCGCCACCAGCCAATAACGTAGTGATAGCTGTTATTACCAATACCGATTATATTTATAATGGCGAAACAACACGCAAAGCGCATTACGATTATCGACTGCGTTTAGTGACCGGTGTTACCGGCGCTGCCAGTGTAAATACAAAATGGTATAACTCGGCTACTTTGTCTTCTGCAAGAAGCGAAGCTCCGGCAACAGAAGCTACCGTTGGTATCGACTGGTCGAAGTATTGTTCGCACGATGTACCGGCCATGCGTACCGTTGGTAACAGCAATTTGGTAAAGATGCAGGTGTATCCTAACCCGGCCCGACTGAATACCCGCGTTACGCTCGATTTTCTGAATGATGACAACGAGAAAACGACCATCACTTTATTTAATCTGCAAGGCGCGAAGGTGTTTGAAGCCAACACTACCGGCATGCGCTATGTTATAGAACCTAAATTCTTAACAGCAGGCACTTACCTGTTAAAAATAAAGAACACGAAAACCGATCAATCGAAGCAATTAATTGTGCAGTAGGTTTGAATTTTCGCAGAAATGGGGGCTATCCGTATGGGTAGCCTCTTTTTTTTAAATTTACCCATCCTTCCGGGTTTTGTGCACCGTTCATATTATAAACCCCAATGAAGTTATGCGAACTATACATGTAATGATAGCTATTTTATCGATCATATTTTTATCATGTTGCAAAAAGCCTGCAACTGAAATGATGACGTTAGCGTTGTCAGCCGATAAAATATCCGTTGGCGAGCCTTTGATCGCAAAAGTGGCGAATGCACCGGCCGGTGCCCATTTCTCCTGGAAACTTCCCGCCAGGGCAATGGTATTACAATATTCAACAGACAGCAGTATGGTTAAGCTGGTTTATACTTCATTTGATAAATGGGCTAATAATACAATATGTGTTTTGGTGAATAAGGGTATCGATACCACTACCGCTGTTGGTTTGTGCAAGGAACCGGCCTGGGATAACAATGAAAAATATGCTGCACCTGCTGTTATACCCGCTAATAAATTAAAATCACTGGCAGGCGACCGGCTTACATTGCAACCTTATTTTCATGGCGATTCAACCTTAACCTTTATAGCAAGCACCAGTAAAAATTACGACTGCCTTAATTCCTTTATCTTGTATAATAATGCAAGTGATGTAAGTAAAGTAGCCATTTCCTTTACCAGCGTTTGGTTACGCGATGCCTGCGAACCGGTTAACTTACCTGCAGTAAGTACCTGTTTTACGAAAGCTTATTGGAATGATGGAACATATCCTGTTGAAATTTCCTTTGATAACAAAACTTATAAAGGAAACCTTGTTGTATCTAAATATCATACGCTTTATGAATTTAACTGGCCCTATACCGAAGGCGTTATTATTGAGCCAAAAGTGTTAAAATAGGTTTTAGCAAAAGACATGCTGGCAAAGAATGATATTATACCAAACCCGTTTTTATTAAAGTGCGCGCCCTGGAAGATCTACATGTAATTATTCAAAACTGTATCAGGAACGATCGCCTGAGCCAGGAGAAATTATACCGGCATCTGTATCCGTCGATGTTTGTGTTGTGCAAGAAATTCTTTCACGACGATCATGCAGCGCTGGAAGCGGTAAATGATGGTATGATGAAAGTGTTCAGGGCGCTCCCTGCTTATGACCCCGATCAGGGAATTTTTTTCAACTGGGTTTATACCATTGTAAGAAATACGGCGCTTGATAAATTAAAAGTAACTGTAAAAGCAACCATTGGCAGTGTTGAGGAATACGATGAATTGGACAATACAAGAAGCATTTTGCAAAACCTGGAGTGGAAAGATATTTATCAGTTTCTCGATCGTTTGCCACCTGCCACGCGGCTGGTATTTAGCTTGTTTTACCTGGAACAATACAAAATACCTGAAATAGCCGAGCGGTTAGAGATAAGCACAGGCACCGTTAAGTGGCATTTGACAGAAAGCCGGCGTATAATGAAACCGGTGTTGAAAAAATATTTTACACTTTAATTATTTGCCCGGTGAACGATCATAATTTAAATAAAAGATTTTTTACAGAAGCAGATAGCCCGGTGCCCCTAATACCGGCCGATTTCGCCTGGGATGAAATGCAAAAAAAGCTTGACCCCCAAGAAAAGAAACGCCGGTTCATTATATGGATACCGCCCGTTGGGTGCCTGTTATTTGCTGCATTACTTATAAGTGCAGTTGCAATTATATGGTTCGGGCAACAAAGAGAAACGGTAACTACAAAACATACAACGCATACTGTTGCTGTTGATAAACCCCACCCGGTTAAAAACAGTAAAGATATTTATACACCCATACCAATACTAACAGCACAAAATACAAACAAACGTAATGCATATGCAACAAAAACGCATACGAAACTACGCCAGCCTGTAAGGGAAAATGCAATGAGCGGGGACAATGATGAACGGTGCCTGCCATTTGCTTTTCCTGAAGGGGTAGCGCTCACTGATTCTATTTCAGTACAGGCGTATATACCACTGCCTTTATTTAATAAAAGCCCAAAAGAAGATAGTGTAGCCAAGGCTGTTTGGGTACAAGCCGGGTTGCATTGGAGTATACCGGTGCCGGTTGAAGGCAACGATCAGTATTTGCTGGGACCCAATGGAAAAGATCAACCCTATCAATATTTATTACCAGGCATTTGGTTATCGGTTAACAAAAACAAACAACGGATCACAGTTTCAGCTAATCCCTTCATAAGCGCGCCCCTGCCCAACAAATATTATGGTAACGGCATGGCGCCATTAAATGACAGCATGAATGTTTACGCGCAAAAAAGAATGGTAAAAATGTTTGGCTACCAGGCTTCATTGCAATATGGGTATCAGTTTGCCCCTCATTGGTGGCTGAATGGCGGCATAAGCGCCAACTGGTGGAAGAAAGGACTGGTATATGCGACATCAGCCGACACGGTTACTACATATAAAACATTTTTATATTCAGTAAACACAAAAGATGAAAACGTGGTAACCGGTTTTCAATTAAGTGCAAATGCTGCAGTGAGCTATCAATTCAAAGCCATTGAGGCCATGTTACAGGTGAATACGCCATTTAAACAAACTATACAAAACGTACGCACGCCTCCTGAAATACGTGTAGGTGTTCGCTGGCGTTTGCTGAATAAACAGGTTCAACCATCGCACGCAGCGCCTCATTAAATAGGGCAGTTTATAACCCTTGTAATACCTGCCTTTTGTATTTGGTTCCTGGAATTTGTGATCTGAGATTTTTTCTTGGCATGGCACATCCTTTGCCGCAATACTACACACTCGCATACATGTAAGCCTCTACAGTTACAATATGCACAAGGCCCGGTAGCAGTTGGGGAAGGCTGATTTCTCCTCATACACCATCGTTTTTCCTTACCGGGTATTTATTTACTCAATAAATTTTTATGGAAGAAAAGACCTACACGCTCATTAGCGGCGGTACCAGTGGTATTGGCTTTGAGCTGGCAAAAATATTTGCCTATAATGGACATAACCTCATTATTGTGGCCAGAGATGAAAATGAATTGAACGCCACTGCT
Organism: Niastella sp. OAS944; assembly: GCA_024809215.1. GTDB lineage: Bacteria > Bacteroidota > Bacteroidia > Chitinophagales > Chitinophagaceae > Niastella. The sequence continues at coordinate 123,948 of JANUBW010000010.1, forward strand.
CGCGAATTTAAAGCATTAGGTGTTGATGTAATTACCATGTCAAAAGACCTGTTTCTTAAAGAAAGCCCATTTGAAGTTTTTGATGAAGTAAAAGAACAGGCACTGGTAGTCGATATCCTTGTAAACGATGCGGGGCAGGGGCAATATGGAAAGTTTGTGGAAACAGATATCTACCGCGAACTTGATATCATTCAACTGAACATTTCTTCCCTGGTAGTGCTTACCAAATTGTTTCTGCAAGACATGGTGCAGCGTGGCAATGGTAAAATACTTAATCTTTCTTCTGTGGCCAGTAAAGCGCCCGGCCCCTGGCAATCAGTTTATCATGGCACGAAAGCATTTGTGCAATCATTTACCGAGGCCGTTCGTAACGAGGTAAAAGATACCGGCGTAACGCTTACTGCATTGCTGCCCGGCGCCACAGATACCGACTTCTTTAATAAAGCTGAAATGGAAGACGCGAAGATCGTAGCCGAAGGCAAACTCGATGATCCGGTTAAAGTAGCTAAAGACGGCTACGAAGCGCTGATGCGTGGCGACGATATGGTGATCTCGGGTATGAAGAATAAAATAAATGTGGCCATGAGTAATGTAATGTCCGACAAAGCCGCGGCCGAAAGTATGAACAAAAAGCAATCTCCGGTAAACGAAAAAAATAAAAAATAATAATGAAAGCAGCTGTAATTCACGGTCCGGGTAAGGTTACCTGCGACAATGTTGACGATCCTGTTTTAAAAAACGACAGAGATATTATTCTTAAAGTAACGGCCACTGCTATCTGCGGTTCCGACCTGCATATCTATTCGGGCGGTGTGCCGCAAGCCCGGCCCATGGTGTTAGGGCATGAGTTTATGGGGATTGTGGAAGAAACCGGCAAAGCCATCACCAATTTAAAAAGAGGCGACCGGGTAGTAGTGCCGTTCCCCATTGCCTGCGGTCATTGTTTCTTTTGCACGCATGGTTATGTAAGTAATTGTGAGAACAGTAATCCCAAGTACGGGCCCGAAGGCGGCATTTTTAAAGAAAAAGGCGGTGCGTTGTTTGGCTATACCGATCTGTATGGTGGTTATGATGGCGGTCAGGCGCAATATGTGCGGGTACCATATGCCGATATTGGGCCACGCCGGGTGCCTGATAGTCTAACTGATGAACAGGTTTTATTTCTCACCGATATTTTCCCAACCGGTTACACCGGTGTTGACTGGGGCGAAGTAAAAGGCGGTGAAACTGTAGCCATCTTTGGTTCGGGGCCGGTGGGTATAATGGCTGCCAAAGCTGCATGGTTACGAAATGCAGGCCGGGTGCTTATTGTAGATACGTTACAATACCGTCTCGATATGGCAAAAAAGGCAGCCAACGCAGAAACCATTCTTTGGGAAGATGATGGACAGAATGTTATTGAAACCATAAGAGCAGCAACGGAAGGCCGTGGTGCCGATGTTTGTATTGAAGCAGTAGGTTTTGAGCCCGACAGAACTTTTCTCGACCGCGCAAAAGCAGTCATCAATCTCGAAAAAGGTAGTCCAAAAGTACTGGAAGCCTGTATGAGCGCTGTGCGCCGAAGTGGTATTGTATCGGTACTGGGCGTTTACCCGGTTACGTATGATAACTTTCCGGTAGGGCAATTCTTTGATAAAGGCCTTACCCTGCGGGGTGGACAGGCACCGGCGCATAAGTACATCGATATTTTACTGGACTATGTAAGAGATGGCAGGGTAACCTTAAATGACATCATCACCCATCGCTTACCGCTTAGTAAGATCTCCGACGGTTATTCTATGTTCAAAAAGAAAGAAGACAATTGTGTAAAAGTGGTGCTTGATCCCTGGGCTGATTAGTATGTTATGACTTTGATCAGTATTTGATATTTATACACTTACTGGCATGTGATTTTTATTAATGCCATAAAAACAAATTGACCGACATATATACCCCATTAGGCGCATCGCTGCAGGCGAATGGCCAATGCTCCTTTACCGTATGGGCGCCGGAATGTAAATCGGTAAGCCTTATATTACAGGTATCGCCTGAGGTTACATGGCCTATGGAAAAAAGTGAGTTAGGTTATTGGCGCGTCACAATAGACCATGTAACTCCAGGCATGCTTTATTGGTTTCAATTAGATGGCGAATTAAAACGCCCCGATCCGGCATCGCGCTGGCAACCCGAAGGTGTACATGGGCCATCGGCGATCATTAGCAACGAATACAGCTGGACGGATGACGAATGGCAGGGTTTGGAACCTGCCGAAATGATCATCTATGAATTGCATACGGGTACATTTACCACTGCCGGCAATTTTCAGGGAATTATTTCAACACTTGATTATTTACAGTCGCTGGGCATTACGGCTATAGAAATTATGCCGGTAGCTCAATGCCCCGGTCATCATAACTGGGGGTATGATGGCGTATTTCCATTTGCCGTACATAAAGATTATGGTACGCCCAATGATCTTAAGCAATTGGTGAATGAGGCACACAAGCGGGGTATTGCCGTAGTACTCGATGTGGTTTACAATCACCTGGGGCCCGAAGGGAATTACCTGGCCCACTACGGTCCTTACTTTACCGATAAATACAAAGCATCGTGGAGCAACGCTATAAATTTTGATGGCCCCTGGTGCGATGGCGTGCGCAATTATTTTATTCAGAACGCACTCATGTGGCTCAATGAATTTCACATAGATGCGCTTCGCCTCGATGCTGTACACGCCATTTACGACAACAGCGCCAAACACCTCATGGAAGAATTGACCGAACAGGTACGGTTGCTGGAGCAACGTGTTCAGCGAAGAAAAGTTTTGATAGCAGAATTCGATCTCAACAATCCCCGTTACATAAGCCCGGTTGAAAAAGGCGGGTTTGGTATGGATGCCCAATGGGTCGATGAGTTTCATCATGCATTACATTCCGTTATCACCGGTGAACAGAATGGGTATTATGAAGACTTTGGCAAACTGGAACAGTTGGCCATGTCGTTACAACATTCATATGTTTATACCGGGCAGTATTCAAAACATCGCAAGCGATTGTTTGGGGCAGAACCGAAATACACTAATTATAACCAGTGTATTGCTTTTGTACAAAACCACGATCAAATAGGGAATCGATTATTGGGCGACAGGCTTAGTACTACTTTATCTGCCGAAGCGTTAAAGCTGGCTGCGGCTGCCTTGTTATTGTCGCCGCATATTCCATTATTATTTATGGGTGAAGAATATGGGGAGAAGAACCCATTTCTGTATTTTACCAGTCATTCGGAGCAGGAACTCATCGATAATTTACGCGAAGGGCGACGGAGAGAATTTGCGCATTTCAATTGGGAAGGCGAAGTGCCCGATCCGCAATCGGAAGATGTTTTCAATCAATCAAAACTTACCTGGAAGCTCGATGAAGTGCCGGGGTTGTTCAATTTCTACCAGCACCTGATCGCATTTAGAAAAAGCAGGCCGGCCATGTTAAACTTCAGGCGGTACAATGCTGTGAGAAATATTCGTATTAAGAACAATGTATTGCAATTTGAGCGGCATGGTAACAATGACGTGCTCATCGTTTATCTGAACTTTGATAAAGAGCCGCAAAGTATGGTGAACGATAAACCCAATGCCTGTAAAATAATTATTGATTCTTCGGGCGAGCAGTGGGAGGGGCCCGGCAATGTAACTGCCGGCATAGTTCAACCCGGTGAACCATTTCAGCTTAATCCAACCTCTGCCATTGTTTTTGAAATTGCTAACCACACAGACGAATAACCTTGTATATGAAAGTCCCTTTATCAACATACCGGCTACAATTAAACAACTCCTTTACCTTTAAACATGTAGCAGAACAAATAGCATACTTACACGAACTGGGAATTACTACTATTTATGCAAGCCCGGTCTTTACAGCTTCTACCGGCAGTACACATGGGTACGATGTATGTGACCCGCTTTGCCTGAATAATGAAATTGGCAACCTTAAGCAATTACAACAGATAGCCGCTACATTACGAAAAAACAATATGACCTGGCTGCAGGACATAGTACCCAATCATATGGTTTTTTCAATGAGCAATAAACGCCTGGCCGATGTGCTGGAACGTGATGTATTTTCGCAATATTATAATTGGTTCGATATCGACTGGCATCATCCCGATCCCGAGTTGCATGGCCGGTTAATGGTACCGGTTTTAGGAAAACCATTAAATGAATGTATTCAACAGAAAGAGATCTCCTTAGGTTTTGGAGAGGATGGATTGGAAATAAAATATCAAAAACAAACCTTTCCATATTCCATTAGCGCATACGATGTACTGTTATCGGTTATGGAATACGAACCGGAATTTGAACCGCTTGCAGACGTTTTGTATAAACTGCATTCTGCCGGAAGAGCCGACAGGGCATTAACGAGTTGGCTGGAGGTCAAAAGGTTCTTGCTACAGCCATTTATGCTTATTGATAAGAATAAAGCGCTGGTAAAGCAATTGCTTGCAATGGTGAATGCAGATGAACAGTTATTGCAGAAAATTGTACAACAGCAATACTACCATTTAAGCTTTTGGCAGGATGCCAATCATAAAATAAATTATCGCCGCTTTTTTGCGGTGAACGAATTGATCGCTCTTAATATGGACGATGAGGATGTATTCAATGAATATCATTCCCTGCTGGTTGATCTGTACGAAGAAGATATCATTCATGGGTTACGACTCGATCATATTGACGGCTTGCGCGAACCCGGTGAATATGTAAGAGGTTTGCGTGAATTGTTTGGTGAGGAATGTTATATGATCATTGAAAAGATATTGGAGAGGGATGAAGCCCTGCCGCCATTATGGCCAATGCAGGGCACCACCGGGTACGAATTTGGTTCGCAGGTTAGCTGGTTACTTACAAATATGACCGGTGCAAAGGAAATGGTAAATTTTTACCGGTCGCTTTTTCCTGAGATGCCCGCTTATAAAGAAATTCTCTTTGAAAAGAAACTGGCTTTTCTGAAAAAATTTATGGGTGGCGAATGGGATAACCTGGTACGTAACCTGTACGATGGGCAACTGATGCCGGCAACCATCGATCGTGAAAAGGTAAAACAGGCGTTGGCTTTGTTTATGTGTTGTTTTCCGGTGTACCGGTTGTATCCCGAAGATGGGCGTATGGATGAAGAATCAAAACGGGTTATTCAGCAAACATTTGACGATGCCATGCTCCGGGCGCCTGAATTGCGGGAACCATTAACGTATTTAACAGCAGCTGTATGGAATACCGATGAACAGGACGAAATTACCAACAGCCATTGTCTTTCCTTTCAAAAACGGTTAATGCAGTTTACCGGTCCGCTAACAGCCAAAGGAGTTGAGGATACTACTTTTTATGTATACAATGCTTTATTGGCGCATAATGAAGTAGGCGATACGCCCGATGTTGAAGCCTTTTCTGTTGATCATTTTCATAAATGGATCGTACAGCGGCAACGTGATTATCCATATTCAATGAACGCCACTTCAACGCACGATTCAAAACGTGGTGAAGATGGGCGCATTCGCCTGAATGTGTTAACCTGGTTTGTAAATGAATGGAAACAGTTGGTTGAACAATGGCGACAGATAAACAGTAAATATATTATAACCGCAATTGGCCAACAGGCGCCTATGTTGCAGGATGAATACTTTATTTATCAGTCGTTGATAGCGGGTTTCCCCGCCGATGGTAACGTAACTGATGAATATATTACCCGGTTAAAAAATTACTTTATTAAAAGCGCCCGCGAAGCCAAAATATATACCGACTGGCAGCAACCCGATAGCGCTTATGAAGAAGCCTGTTGCCGGTTTATAGAACAGATCCTTTCGCCAAAACATAACTTCCTGCAAAGTTTTCAGCCATTTTTAAATAACATTTTACACTATGCATATGTATTCTCGCTTAGCCAGGTGCTCATAAAATTCACTGTGCCCGGCGTGCCCGATACTTACCAGGGTTGCGAACTATGGAATAACAGTTATGTTGATCCTGATAATCGCCGTCCTGTAAATTTTGCAATAGCCAATAAATACCTGCAGGAGATTAAAGCAGCAGAGAAGCAAGGCCTGCCGGCTTTGTACAGCTATTTATATTGCGAAACACAAAACGGTAAGCAAAAGTTATTTATAACCTGGAAAACGTTACAATGCCGCAGGGAACGGGCAGCCACTTTTCTATATGGAAGTTATATACCCGTATATGCTTCTGCCGATTGCGGTATTATAGCCTACGCCCGTGAGCATAATGATCAATGGGTGTTGGTTATTGCCCCGGTGTCAGACGCGCTGCTAATAGCAAAAGGAAAACAATTGTTACCCGATGTTTATTTACAGTTGCCTGCCAATGCTCCTGTTACCTGGAAGAATGAATTTACCGGCGAAACTATACATGCCCACAAAAAAATGCCATTGGAGGCAGTATTAAAAGTGTTCCCTGTTGCCCTGCTAACCGGCGAAGTGCTGGCATAAAATTTTTGAGTTTGAAATAAAGAAAGGGTGAAAGATGACAGATCCTATTATACAATCTATAGCTAATATTTTAATAGAGCGGCAGCAATCAATTGCAGTGGCCGAAAGTGTAACATCGGGCAATATTCAGGTTGAATTGGCTACTGCAATAGATGCATCAAAATTTTTTCAGGGTGGTATAACAGCGTATAACCTGGGGCAGAAAAGCCGGTTGTTAGATGTTGATCCTATTAGTGCTGCAGCCTGTAATTGTGTGGCCGAACAGGTGGCGCATGAAATGGCGCTAAGCGTTTGTAAACTATTTATCAGTAACTGGGGTTTGGCTATAACGGGTTATGCTTCAAAAGTACCAGAGTCGAATAATGAATTGTTTGCTTATTATGCCATAGCATATGGCGGTATTATAAAACAGTCGGGTAAAATAGAGCCACCCGATGATAAGCCGGAAAAAGTACAGGCTTTTTATACAAGAGAAATATTGAAAGAACTTGAGACTATATTAACGCATTATGCCGTTTAATTATACGGCATAATGCTTTTCAATTTCTTTTCCAACCTTTTCTGCCAGTCCTTCAGGGCGGTCTTCATTAACCGTCCATTCCCCATTGTTGTGCGATACATGTCCGAACGAAATATCATTTAACACCACGTGAAAGGAGGCGGGTTGGCCGTTATCATTTACCTTATCAGATGGGTTAGCCCAGCCTTTATAGGTTCTTCCATCATGTTCGAATGAAATGTCGAATATTTTTTCTTCGGTACCCATGTTGTTTGTTTTAATAGTACTTCTATAAAATTAGTACCAGGGAAGACCTGTAAGGTTCGCCTTAGAGTCTTGCATTTATAGTTGGTTAATGCGATCCTGACAGGTCATTTTTAAGCAAGAAAACCAAGACCTGTCAGGTGCAAGACATCATAATGATTGTTCGAATGTCAATGATGCACCTTACAGGTCTTGATTTTCATTGTAGAAGGTTTTCCCCTCCTTACCTAAGCCGGTACCCTCCGTTCTGGTTCGCGGTCCCAGAAACGGTGCTTCGACACAGCGGCTATGAATTGTATGCCCAGCACGCCCATGTCGTTATGTATAATGAGGCCTTCTTCCACGGCTTTAATATCTGTAGTGGGAGGCACAGGTAATTTTTTCGCAAAATTGGTGGCTTCCAAAACCGGCAGCGCATCGGTATCGGCTGCAATGGTTTTACAATGTTTAAATGCTTCATTCAGAAAATGAATGGCCTGGTGATCTTTGGCCAGGGAGCCTACACTGCTGGCGCCGCCGGGTACATACACTGCATCATAAAACACCGAAGCTGCTGTAAGTAAACTTTTGTTCACCGGTATAATAGTATTGTTCTTCCCTGTTATAGTACCCAGTCTTGGTGCTATCAACTCAACCACAGCTCCCTGATCGAGCAGGGCATCCTGCAGCAAAACAACCGAATCGTCGTTCACGCCTTCATCAACAAGGAACGCAATCTTGCGTGTTTTAATTGAGTTTTTCACCGTGTTGGCCATGCTTAGTGCCGATGATACTTCAACCGAACTTTTTACATCCAGTATAGGTTCCTGTTCGTCGCCTGCATCGGCAGGTACGCCTTTATTGATGGGCCGTTCAGGTGCAGGAACATGCAAACCAAGATTACGGGCAACACGGTTGGCAAGCCCCATATCAACCAACGACAAAATGCCCAGCATGCGTTCGCGTATTTCTTTTATTTCAACCTTGCCCAGCTCAAATGAAAATGCATCAACCATATGATCTTTTTCGGGGTCGCTCTGGCTGTTGTAAAATAGTTTTGCCTGGCTGAAATGATCGCGGAAGCTTTGGCTTCTTGCCCTTATTTTATGGGCATCTATGCGTTCGGCATAAGAGGTAAACCCGCCCTGCATTTTGCCGGCCTGAAACGGACAACCGCTGCCGATGGAGTTGGGATTGTAACTTGTTCGGCCTACATTTATTTGCTGCCGCATATGCCCATCGCGCTGGTTGTTATGTATGGGCACAACCGGCCTGTTAATGGGTATTTCATGAAAGTTCGGTCCGCCAAGGCGGATCAATTGCGTATCGGTATAAGAAAACAGGCGGCCCTGCATCAGCGGATCGTTGGTGAAATCTATACCGGGTACAATATTACCAACGTGGAAAGCCACCTGCTCTGTTTCTGCAAAAAAATTATCGGGGTTTCGGTTCAATGTAAGCTTACCAATTCTTTGTACCGGCACCAGTTCTTCGGGAATAATTTTAGTGGGATCGAGCAGGTCGAATTCATACTTATGTTCGTCTTCTTCCGGCACTACCTGTATACCCAATTCCCATTCGGGATAAGCGCCGCTTTCAATGGCTTCCCAGAGATCGCGACGATGATAGTCGGGGTCTTTGCCTGAAATATTTTGAGCTTCATCCCATGCAACGGAGTGAACGCCTAAGACTGGTTTCCAGTGAAATTTTACAAAGTGCGCAACGCCTTCTTCATTTATAAGACGAAATGTATGCACACCAAAACCTTCCATCATACGATAACTGCGGGGTATGGCGCGGTCGCTCATCAGCCACATGATCATGTGGGTGCTTTCGGGCATCAGTGATATAAAATCCCAAAAAGTATCGTGGGCCGATGCGGCCTGTGGCATTTCGTGATGAGGTTCTGGTTTAACGGCATGCACCAGGTCGGGAAACTTCATGGCATCCTGTATAAAGAACACCGGCATGTTGTTCCCTACAAGATCGAAATTGCCTTCATCGGTATAGAACTTTACCGCAAAGCCGCGTACATCGCGGGCCAGATCGGTTGAACCGCGTGAGCCCGCCACTGTTGAAAAGCGCACAAACACAGGTGTTTCTACCGATGTATCGGTAAGGAATTTTGCCTTGGTAAGCGCTGCCTGTGATTCGTATAGTTTAAAATAACCATGCGCGGCAGACCCTCTTGCATGTACCACGCGTTCGGGTATACGTTCATGATCGAAATGGGTCATTTTTTCACGAAAGATGAAATCTTCCATCAGCGTGCTTCCACGGTCGCCGGACTTTAATGAGTTCTGATCGTCGTTCACCTTTACTCCCTGGTTGGTGGTCATTAGCTGTGCATCCGACCTTTCTTTTTCGGGATTCAGATCTGCATCTTTTTTTGATTCAGGTACTTCATTATTAGCAGGTTTGTTCTTCTTTACTGGCATAGTAATTTGTTTTAGTGTTTAGCTGGGTAACTGCTCAAACTATTGTGCCAGCAAAAAAATACCCGTGCATGATTATTGCACGGGCACAAAAAGAGCAGGGATCAATTCCTTCAATACTTCAACAGGTTCAACAGTAATTGCTGGCCAACAATATTGGCGCTGTTCTTTTGCGAAGTATTGAACGTGGTCATGGAAGCATTTTCACCATCACCTTCCGCTTTCTTTTCCAGTTTAACATCTTTAATACAACTGAATATATCAAGGGCGCATAAAATCACTTTGCCTTTACCATGTGGTATTACACTCAGTGCCGAATACACTTCGGGTTTGTGGTCGCTTACGCAGGCTACCACACATTCGCCGGTTGACAAACGTAACCCTAACCGGTTTTTATTATAAGAGGCAAAACACTGATACTCCCAATTAAACACACAAGCCTGGGGCAGGCCTTGTAACAAGGGGTGTTGTTTAGAAAAATAATTACCCCCATACCAGCTTTTGCCCAATTCTTTTGAGCCTCGGTAATCGAGCACTTCTTTTTTCGCCAGGTGATCGGCCCAGTGTTCAAAGTTGTTTACAACTATCAGTGTGTTGCCATTGTTTACCCATTCCAAAATGTCGGTCACCAGTGGGTTACCGGTTTGTTGTGGTTCAAAGCCCCCGATCAGTAAAACACGGCCTTCGGGTTTACCTCCGCGGTAGTTCTTAAATTTATTAAGGCCAATGTTTTTAAAGTAATTGCTTAAAACACTGCCGGTATCGGCAATACTAAATGCCTCGGGAACACCGGTGGTATCTAGTTGTACGGCATACAATTCATCCTGGCCACTGGCAACAGTGGTATTTCCAGTGGTTAACATGGCTGTAATGGTTGTATAACCTGCGGTGGTTACCCCAAAGGTATTTCCGGCCGACAATAACTGACCATATACAATACCGCCTTTTACTTCAACAGGTATCGCTTTCTTCCAACCTGTTTCGCCTTTGGCATTTTGGGCGGAAATGTTCAATGTGAAATTGCCTGAAATATTTTTTTCATTTACCAGGTAACAATCAACCGTGGTGGTATCGCCAACCGATAATACTTTTCGATTGAGTTTTACCGCTATATACAATGGCTGGTTGTATTTGGCTATCAGATCGGCATCGCCTTTCAGGTTGCGGTAATTGTCAACAATACCGCTGTGGTTTTCGAGCTTCATGCTTTCCCACCCATTTACGGCATACCCGTCGATGGTATTGTTGATGCGAACGTTCTCAATAACCCGGCCCTGGTAATAATAGGCCACATTGCCCATTTTACGGGTTAAGCTGTCAACATTAGGATACGCTTTGGTAAACCCATTGTTCTTTAAGAACGAATCATAAGCATCATACCATTTCAGGTAGCTGTCCGTTTCCCAACCTATATCTTTCCCTCTTTTCAAAATAGCATCGCGAATAAGTTGCAAACGGGGCGGCGTGCCAATAGCGCCTTCTTCACCATAGTAAATGATCTCGTTGTTATGATCGGTATACTTGGCGTAATTGGTTGGGTTAATGTATAAATTGTCATGATACACACCGGGGCCGCCGGCATGGTGTTGGTCGAACCAACCGTAATCATAGAACGTAGTATCGTAAGGGCGCAGGTGTAATTTGAATTTAGGATCGGGTTCGTTCTGTTTTATATTACCGTTACAGGAATTATAAGTAATGATGCGGCTGTTATCGAGCGCATGACCTGCCCGCATTTCGTGCCGGTCAACAGTTTGTGGTTGTGCACCTCTTTCGTTGTGCATGTTGTAAATGATCAACGAAGGGTGGCTCCTGTCGCGGCGAACCATACGCAGGAACTTTTCGGTACGGGCAGTAAGGTAGAAGGTGGTTTGTTTTTTCTCCAGTTCGTTTTTGGGGTTGAACAGGTTATCGGGGTAGCTGTTGCCGCCGGGTTCTTCAAAATATAATAAACCTAATTCATCGGCATAGTCGAGCACATTCTGTTGCCCAATAGTGCGGTGAAAGTTAAGCATGTTCAGCCCAAGAAGTTTGGCATCGAGCACTTGTTTCTTTGCCAGTTCATCGCTGGGTGTTATCCCATTCTCTGGCCAAAAGCCCCAGGAGATAGCCGTACGTAAAACAATACGTTTGTTGTTAAGGTAAAACTGGCGATCGCCGGCTAAATCACGTACTTCGAACCAGCGAAAACCAAAACGTTTTGTGCTGCTGTCTGCAGTGCCGGCGCCTTCCCAACGTACAGTGGTAATGTACAGGTTGGGGGTATCAACGCTCCATAATCTGGCATTGGGCAACGCCACTGTAATGGTTTTGGTGGCGGTGCCTGGTGTTAATTGCTGATTGGCTATTACCTGGTGAAATACTGCTTTTTTCTGAGCCGCTGCTTCGCGAATATCTATTATATATTTACCGGCAGCGGTTGTAGTTCCGGTATTGTTTGCCGTGAGTTGCACATCAACCTCGGTAAGGGCGGGTTTGTTCTTTATAAAAATATCATCGATATATACTTTGTCGGTGGCTACCAGTTTTACGCTGCCGGTAATACCGCCAAAGCCATGGGTGGGTTGTGTGCGGTAAACGCCCCACATAAAGTTTTGACTATCGCGCCAGTCGAAATTACCATTGGGATCGGTAATGCGAATGGCGATGTCATTGTTGATGCCGGGTTTTACTGCAGCGGTTATATCTACTTCAAACGGGGTGCCGGGCACAACATCATAACCGCATAGCTTTTTATTCACGAATACTTCAGCGCGAAAACGCACGCTTTCAAATTTCAGCACTATTCTTTTGTTGCGCATGGTGGGCGGTACAGCCACATTTGTTGTGAACCACGATACCCCCAAATAATTTCCGGCCAGTCCAAATGAATTGCCGTTGCGGCCCCAGTAATATTCTTCAACCGTTGCCGGCAAATGAACGGTTCGGCCTGGGGCCTTTTGTAAAATGTTCCAACCACCAGTTGGTTCATGAATTGGTAATTTGTTTATGTCAACCGGTGGGGTGTACAGGGAGTCGGTTTCCCAGGTGGCCAATGTATCGAGCCAAAGTTTCCAGTTGTACTGCGACAGGTCTTTTTCCTGCCGGCCTTTTTGTTGAGCTAATCCTTTAGTGGTAATGAATGGTAAGCAGGCTATCAAATACGGCAACAATCTTTTCATTCGGGGGTATTTGTGTTTGGGGCAAAGCTATTTTATAGGCCCTGGGTAAAGGTTCATTTATTGGGCTAAGAGGTTAAATTATTGATCTTTGCTCCAGTTTCTGTTGCTGATTTACAGGCCTTTGCATTAAAAATAATTGCAAAAGAAGAAGATGTTTCATCAAAACCAGAAGTTGTTTTATCAAAACACGAATTGGTTTTGCAACCAAAAGACTATTTCATGAAAAAACTTTATCAGGTCGTTCAACAGAATGCGATAGTTTTTGCATTGTTGAACAATTTAGTTCAATGACACACAGAAGTTTTTATAAAACCAATTCTACTTTTATCAAAACCAATTCTCGTTTTGTTATTCCGAATTCTCCTTTTGATAAAACTCATTCCGGTTTTGTAATTATCTGTTTTGGTCTTGAAAAAAACAGCACCGATTTTGTAAAAAAAAATATGCGTTTTTTCAATGAACGCGGCTTCTTTTTGAATGGTTTCTTCTTCTTTTTGCACAGATTGGTGTGGATTTAACTCGTCAACTATCTGAACAACCTCTCTAAAGATGCAATAGCCTTCTTCATATTAATACCCTTATCCAGCACCGGCTTAAAGATATCTCCCTCTTCCTTTATTCTGCCCACAGCATTACGAATATTAAAATCTTTCATCTTCAGTCCTTTCTTCACTTCTTCCCAATGTAAGGGCATTGATACGGTGGCGCCGGGTTTGGGCCGTAATGAATAGGCGCAGGCCAGTGTGGCCTGCGGCCGGTTTTGTAAGAAGTCGATATAGATCTTTCCTTTTCTATCGGCAGTGGCGCGTTCTATACTTGTGAAGCGCGGTATTTGTTCATGAATAATGGTGGCTATTAGTCTTCCGAATTCGCGGGAGTCTTCATACAGATACTTTGCACCTAAGGGAATATAAATATGAATACCGGTTGAGCCGGAAGTTTTACAATAGTTGGCAATGCCTGCGCTGTCCAATACCTCATGCGTTACCTGCGCTGTTTTTATCACCTGTTCAAAGGTGTTGGTATCGGGGTCAAGGTCAATAGCGCACCAGTCGGGGTTATCGGGTTTTTTCACGGTGCTGCTCCAGGGGTTCATTTCAATACAACCCAGCGAAGCCATGTACAGCACATCTGCTTCACGCGTGGGTACCATAAAACTTTTCTTTATACCCTCACTGGTATAGGGAAAGGTATCTATCCACTCCGGTATTTTACCCATTACATTCTTCTGATAAAAGCTTTCACCTGTAATGCCATTTGGGTAGCGGTTCAGCGATTGCGGTCTGTCTTTTAAATACGGTAATATCACCGGCGCTACCTGGTAGTAATAGTTGAGCATATCGCGTTTGGTGATCTTGTCTTTGGGCCAGTATATTTTATTAAGGTTGGTGAATTTGAGCGTATACCCGTTAATGGAACGTTCCTGTTGTTTTTCGCCGGGATTTAATAATGTTTTACGTTCGCCCGGTTGGCGGCGGGTAATTATTTTTTCTTTGTGCAGAATAGATTCTTTAATTACTTTCTTTGTAGGTTTTGCTTTGTCGGCTTTTACATCCTTTGCTTTTTTATCAATACGCATACCTTCAAACGAAGGGTGGCGCATTACGCCGTCGCTGGTGATCTCGGCAAATGATACTTCGCAAACCAGTTGGGGCTTTAGCCAGGTGGCTGTCGCTTTGGGCGGGTTTGGGCGGAACCGCGATGGTTTGTTATAATCTGGTTCGTTTTCAAACGGACAGGTTTTTTGCACCAGCTGTTTAAACTGTTGCATCATGTCGCGTTGTACTTTATCGGTAAAGCCGGTGCCTATTTTACCAGTGTAATGGAGTTGGCCATTTTCGAATACGCCTACCAGCAGGGAACTGAATAATTTAGTAGAACCTTCATTCAATGTGTATCCACCAATGACCACTTCCTGCCGTTTGGCAATCTTTATCTTCAGCCAGTCTTTTGTGCGAACGCCCGGTAAATACAGGCTATCGGCTTTTTTGGCAAGAATGCCTTCCATATTCATTTCCCTGGCCACCTGGTAAAAAGAGGTGCCGGGTGCGTTGAAGGTTTGGCTAAGTTGAACTACCGGGCTGGCCGGGAGTATTTCTTTCAATAATTCGCGGCGTAGGGCAAGCGGCACTTCGTATAACTGACGGCCATTAAGCCATAACAGATCAAATACATAATACAACAGTTCGCCATCGGCTTCGCTGCGCCAGTTCTGTAGATCGCCAAAGCTGCTAACGCCTTCTTTATTTGAAATAATGATCTCACCATCGAGCACTGCATGTAGTTTCAGTTGCTGCAGCGCAGCGGTAATAGGATAGAATTTTTCGTTGAACGATTTATTGTTGCGCGAAATAAGCGACACTTTACGTTTATCACAAATGGCAATGGCCCGGTAGCCGTCCCATTTTACTTCAAACAACCAGTTCTCGGCATCGAAAGGCTGGTCAACAAGAGTAGCCAGCATGGGCGAAACGGTTGACGGTAGCTTTGCCTGCACACCCAGCTTTTTTAAGTTGGCAATGCGGGCATTTGATTTTCGTTTGCGCGCTGAGGAAGCAGTGCGCTTTTTCCTGTGGGTAATAGTTGCCATACAGCAAACGCATAATTTTTATGCCATGACCGGGCATAGTTTTTTTGCGCATGAAAATATGCCATCTTCCGTGGTAGCCCATATGGATTATTACCCTGCCTCAGCCACCTTGCGGATCACCTATACCTCAGGGGAAATATATGATTATCTGCATGTTCCACTCAAAATATACGAGGCCATGAAGGCGTCCACAGCGAAAGGTTTTTATTTGAATAAATTCATTAAGGGAATATATCCATATAAAAAGGTGACTAGTTAACCTTCTTCGTTCAGTTTTTCTCTAACCTTAAACTCCTCCATATCTATCAACGTAAGATATTTTCTGATAAGGTCCTCATCGAACTCGGTTTTATGATTGATAGCCTGTAGCGTTTTACGTTGTTGCTCCAGCATCTCCAGGTAAACATGCTGAAAATCTTTTACGGGGTTTTGAATGGTGAAATCTTTTTCCGTTAATAGTTTGGTGAAGAATTGCATTTCTATTTTCAGCCTGTCCTGCAGGTTCCGCAAATGATCGCTCAAATGTCCGTCTGTTTGAAGTTTTTGTTCCAGGTATTGAATAGAGGTAAGAGCGATCTTTTTTTGAAGGATCATTTCCTGTTCGTGATCGGGGATAACATCCTGCCGCATTACCGGTTTTAATTTGCGAATGATCCATGGCAGGGTAAGGCCCTGAAATACCAGCGTAATGAGGATAACGATAAATGTAATAAAGAGAATGAGGTTGCGATAAGGAAAAGCCTGGTTATCAGTTGCCATCAGGGGAATGGAAAGCGCTGCGGCCAGTGAAACCACCCCACGCATACCGGCCCAGCCAATTATAAAAGGGTTGCGCCAGCCGGGACTGGCATCTGCAACAGTAATAAAACGGCTCATAAAACGCGTGAACACAGAAGCGCCCAAAGCGCATAATATGCGGGTAATAATAAGCGCTAGTGAAATGATAAGTCCATAGCCAATGGCGCTGCTTAAACTTATATCGCCCATTTGGCTGGTTATTGCAGGCAACTGAAGACCGATGAGCAGGAATACAACACCGTTCAAAACAAACGTAAGGTTAGCCCAAACATTTCCGCTTTCAATACGGCTGCGATAGGTGAACATCTTTTGCCGTTTGCTGCTCAGGAACAAACCACCGCTTACAACGGCCAGTACGCCGGAGAAGTGAAAATGCTCCGCAAAATAATACATACAATAGGGCGCTACCAGGGTAAGTACGATCTCTATGCTCGCCGTAGTAGGCAGCCAGCGGTTAATAAGGTAAAATACATAACCAAATGCCAGCCCGATCGCGGTACCCATAACAATCACCAGGAAGAAATTGCCCACGGCCTCACCAAAATGGAATTGCCCGGTGATAACAGCCGCCATGGCAAAGCGAAACACAATAAGCGATGAGGCATCGTTGAGCAGGCTTTCGCCTTCAATAATGCTTACCATGGCCTTGGGTACCTTAACGTTCCGCATTATGGTGGTGGCAGAAATGGCGTCGGGTGGTGAAATAATACCGCCCAACAGAAAACCCAGCGCCAAAGTAAAACCTGGTATACAGGCATATGATACAAAGGCGATCACGCATGAGGTAAGAATAACAATGGGAAAGGCGAAACTCATGATCACCCGCCGCCATTTATAAAATTCTTTCCAGGAAGTTTGCCAGGCTGCTTCATACAGCAGTGGCGGCAGAAATATAAAGAACACTGATTCCGGTTCAATGGTCACATGTGAAAAAGCTGAGGTAAAACTAAGCGCCAGTCCGCCCAACACCAGTACTATGGGGTAGGCAAGGCGGAGCCGGTTGGCCAGCATTACAAGCGCCAGAATAATTAAGATCAGGTAAACGTATTGTATAAATTGCTGCATATCGGGTGTTGACCATAAAAATAATAAAAGCCGGGATAATGGAAACTATACCGCCGTAATATCTTGCACGATAGGAATTTCTTAAACTTTAGATTATATTGGCGCATGTTCGAACATATACGCCTGATCACAAAAAAAGATAATAAGATAAGTGACCCCAATATTTCCTGGAATGCAAAGTCAAAGATCCATTGCTGTTGCGAGTTGAACTTCGGACTGGGTGAAAAGTTTACCTGGACTCAGCATCATTCAATTCCTTTAACCAGGCTTATTAAATTTTACAATGAATTATTGGACTCAATTACCGGGCCGTTGGGTAAAGAGCACCAGTATTTATTTCCTAATAACTATGGTACTATCGTTATTTTATGGTCTACGGAAGATCGGTCTGGTTTTAATTTTACTTTTCGTTACCGAAGCTATAATTATGATGAAGAAGTGTACAGGAAAACAATTTCTTCTTCTTTGTTTTATTTTTATAAGCGATCGTTATTTTTCACTGTAATGCAGGTGCTTATAAAAAACTCCGGCGAAGAGGCATGTGTAAGGGCAGGTGAGCTGTTTTATGGATCAGACAGGCACCCGTATGAATTTAAAATGGGGCAGAGAGTAAAGACAGCAGCGCATGTAAAAAAACAAAGGATAGGGTACATTATGATGCGGTTTTACCACGAAAAACGTAAAACGAATGTGTATCAGTTAATGCTGAACGATAGAATATATGAAAGATGGTTTTGGCCCGCCGACCTTGAAAGATATAACGCCGCGGAATAAGTGATCCCACGGCGTTTTTATATTATAACATTTTCTTCCGCCAGGTATACAGGCATAATCCCAATAATGGAACGGTCAACCACAAAATATGATACCATTTTGCGTTACTGACCAGGCCCTGTTCCAATGCAATAGCACTAACAAGTACCAGCACTACTACAAAAGAGATCCCGGCAGAAAAACGTTCCTGTTTTCTGCGCATAACTCAATTTTATAGGTGAACTATAATAATTAATAAAACTTATTTCCCAAACCCTTTAAAAGGCGAGTAGTAAGTGGTAAATGGCGAGTGGGATGAAAAACAATAACCTGCATTTAGAATAAGTGAAACAGGCGATTATTTATTAGTTCCGAGTAAAAGCCCTACTAGCCATCTCCTACTGGCCACTAGCCCCTAAGCGGCTTGGGCTAAATTTTTAAAGTCTTTAAAAGAAGAGAAGTAATATAAGCGTGGGCAAAATGGTACGAACTCAGGGAATGACCAGGTCACAGAATTGCTTATATCAAGTATAATATACCTGACCAAACGCGTTAACTGTGTATGTAAAATAGAACCTGTCATGTTACCAAACTTACAAAATAACGGCTGTTCCTGCAAATAGATTGTTTAATGCTCTGTTAAATACTTATCGCTTTTTAATCTGTATCACTGATATATTGAACTAAATTTGAGACAATCTACCAATTATGGAAGTTATAGTAGCATTGCTTACCCTTATTTTACTGGAAGTTGTATTGGGTATTGATAATATCATCTTTATTTCAATAGTTACGGCCAGGCTGCCGGTAGATCAGCAAAAGAAAGGCAGAAGGGTAGGGTTATTACTTGCCATGGTAATGCGCCTGTTATTATTAACTGCTATTTCATGGGTACTTAAATTACAGGGCGATCTGTTCACCATATTTAATAATGGTATTTCTACCAAAGACCTCATTCTCATTTGTGGTGGTTTGTTTCTCCTTTATAAAAGCGCCGCTGAAATTTACCATAAGATGGAAGGGGAAGAAGGCGATAAATCGAAAGAAATAAAAGTAACCGGTTTTAACAGCGCCATTGGTCAAATACTGGTGCTCGATCTGGTGTTTTCGGTTGATAGTATAATAACTGCAGTGGGTATGGTTGAACAAGCCTGGGTAATGTATGTAGCAGTGGTTGTAAGTGTAGGTATTATGTTATTTGCTGCCGAACCGGTAAGCAAATTCGTAAATAAACATCCCGCCTTTAAAATGCTTGCCCTAAGCTTTTTATTACTCATCGGTTTTGCGCTTATTGGCGAAGGCCTGGGTTTACATATTCCTAAAGGATACATTTATTTCTCAATGGCTTTTGCGTTGGTGGTGGATGTTTTTCAAATGAGAATGAACCGGCCACGAAAAACCGATACCGTACACACGCGGGAGCACTATTTACCCGGTGATGCTGAAAAAGTAAAGGACGGAATTTAAGCTGTTTTTAAGGAGCTTCTTAAAGTTTCGTTAATGAATTATAAGTGCTTACACGCTTTTTTTTGCCGGCATATTGGGTTAAATTTGCGGCGTGAGATACCTCTTGATTATATGTTTATTATTCCTTCAATTTGCCACAGGCTTTACAGCTTCGGCAGAGGTGGCTTTGCCGGCTAAGGAAGTATCTCATAATAAAAAAGCGGCCTGTTTGTATGCCAATGATCTGTTGCAAGATCAGGCTGCGGAAGTTGTTCGCTCCATACAATTTAATTGCATTGTTTTCAATGCACGCGAGCATCGCGATAATGAAGGATTGCTTTCGCTGGACCATCTGAGTGATAATATGGCCGGTGATCTTCATAAACGTATCAATGATGCCGCTATTTCACACTGGACCCCTCTTGTACGGTTACTCTTATTTCCCAATCACTATTTCTGGTAATAACTGTTCACATAAATGAACAGAACAATGTTTTTTAATGACCGCCACGGTCATTAATGTCATTCTATTACCTAAACTCTATACAATATGACCGATATTGGAATAGCACTATTGTTATTAGTGCCTATAGTGATTGTTATTATTATACTGAATAACGCAGCCAAACAGCGTAAAAAGAAGGTACAGAAAAAGATCAACGCCTTTGTTGCAGAAGCTACGCGGCAAACCGGTATCACCAATTATTTCCGCAAGCAGCTTACCCATCAAACAGTTATTATGGATGAAAGGAACAAAAAGCTGTTATTGATTGAGCATAAAGAAGAAGCATTTTCATTTACTGTATATCCATTGGATGCGGTAAAGAATGTGCTGGTGCTTAATGAAACAAGATCATTTATACCCGAAGGCAAGGGGCAAAAAAAGGAAAATCTTACTACCCGTATCGGCCTTGAAATAAGTTTTAAAAAAGGCGATACCGATAAATTTATCACCCTGTACGATTACCTCGTACACAATATTTACCAGATGCAGGAACTTGAAAAAGAGGCCCACGAATTGCGCGATAAAATTGAAAAGGCAAGGAACGGTAACTAAGGTGATCATTTTTTAAAGCACTCCACTATGGGACACTTACCCGATCTTATTTCTGACCTGGCCCTGATACTGGGCGCGGCAGCAATCAGTACCCTGATATTCAAGCGGCTTAAACAACCGCTTGTTTTAGGGTACATTATTGCCGGTTTTTTGGTAGGGCCTTATTTTAATTTTATTCCTACCGTTGTTGATAAAGAGAACATTGAAACGCTGGCCGAAATAGGCGTTATCTTTTTATTGTTCAGTTTGGGCCTCGAGTTCAGTTTTAAAAAGTTGATCAGGGTAGGAGGTTCCGCTTCCATAACGGCGCTGGTAGAAATTGTTTTTATTACTGTGGCCGGTTTCTTTTTAGGGCAGCTAATGGGCTGGAGCACCATGGACAGTCTGTTCCTGGGCGGTATGCTGGCCAGTTCATCAACTACCATCATATTACGTGCATTTGATGAGCTGGGCTTAAAAACAAAGGCCTTTGCCGGTATTGTATTTGGCGTGCTGATCGTGGAAGATATTGTGGTCATTCTGTTGATGGTATTACTTTCAACCGTTGCCGTAACGCGGGTATTTCAGGGTGCAGAAATGTTACTCACTATACTCGAGCTTATGTTCTTTTTAGTGTTGTGGTTTACCAGCGGCATTTTTGTGCTGCCCACTTTGCTGAAAAAAGCGCAGCGCATTATGACCGATGAAATTCTGCTAATACTTTCATTGGCGCTTTGTTTGGGAATGGTGGTGCTGGCAACCGTAGTTGGTTTTTCGGCAGAACTGGGCGCCTTTGTAATGGGTTCTATAATTGCAGAAACAACATCGGCCGAAAAGATAGAGCATTTATTAAAACCGGTGAAAGACCTGTTTGGCGCTATCTTTTTTACTTCGGTGGGTATGATGATAGATCCGGCAAACATGGTTACTTATGCAACGCCTGTTTTATTTGTTACCTTACTTACCCTGTTTGGTAAATTGTTCAGCACCACCCTTGGCGCGGTTATTTCCGGACAACCATTAAAGCAATCTATACAGGTGGGTATGAGTATGGCGCAAATTGGTGAATTTGCATTTATAGTTGCCACCCTGGGTTTGTCGTTAGGTGTTACTTCTGCTTTTCTTTTTCCTGTGGCGGTGGGAGCTTCGGCTATTACAACGTTCACTACACCCTATCTTATTAAATTATCGGGGCCATTATATCATTGGTTAGAAAAGGTGATACCGGCAGGTGTTATACGCCGTATAAATAAATACAGTACCGAAACAAAGACTGTTACTCATACCAGTGAGTGGCGAAAGTTCATTCGGTCAACGGTTATCAACGGTGTGCTCATGAGCATTATCATTATCGCCATCATTGTATTCTCTTCGCAATATGTTGAACCCTGGATAAATAAGAATGGCAATTCACTTCTGTTGAAAGCAGGCGCTTGTTTGTTAACCCTGTTGATCTTAAGTCCGTTCCTGTGGGCGCTGGCTATCAGAACGCCGGCAGGAGCTTATAAGACCATGAAAGAAGACCTGCATTTCAGACGCATTTTTTTCGTGGTGCAATTGATAAGACTGGCGCTGGTTGCTTTTTTTGTGGGCTTTTTGTTACACCGTTTTTTCAATTTGTACACCGGTATTGTATTTACCGGGGTAACGCTTTTCTTACTTATTGCTTTTTCAAAAAAGATCCAGGCTTTGTACGGAAAGCTGGAACGCCGTTTTGTTTCGAACCTGAATGAGCGCGAAACAGAACATTCAAGGTTGAACCGAACAGAGTTGGCGCCCTGGGATGCGCATATAGTTCCGGTAACGGTACCCGCCAGGGCCGCCTGTGTTGGCAAAACCCTGAATGAACTGAAATGGCGGGAAATGATTGGCGTAAATGTCGTAATGATAAAACGCGACGATCATCAAATTGCAGTACCCGGCCGGGAACAAATTGTTTACCCCAACGATGTGTTATTGGTGCTGGGCACCGATCATCAGATACAGCGGTTATCAGTATTGATACGGGCGGAACCTGAGCTGGATTCGCAGGGCATAGGCGATGTGGCCTTGTATAATTACTATATCTCTGAAACAAATATTCTGAAAGGGAAAACCATTAGGCATTCGGGTTTGCGTGAGCAGGCCAATGCGCTGGTAGTTGGTATAGAACGGAAAAACGACCGCATCTTAAATCCGGAGTCGGATACGGTGCTGGAGGCAAACGATAACCTGTTCATTGTTGGCGACCCAAAAAGGATAAAAGAATTGCTTGCGTAATTAAACAGCAGGACAAAGCAGGATGCTGCATATTTAAATTGTTATAGTTTGCAGGTGTTCAGCCTAAAGCTTTGAGCCTAGCAATGCCATATGATGAGCAACAACTGCTTGTGCAGATAGCACAGAGTAATGAAAAAGCATTTCATGCCCTGTATCAGCAGTATTTTGCAAAAGTGTATGCCATGTCGTTGCACTATATGCCCGATGTGTTCAGGGCGCAGGATATGGTGCAGGAAGTATTTGGCCGGGTATGGCAACACCGGAATGAATTACCAAACATCAGGCATTTTGAAAGCTGGATCATTACCGTTACCCGCAACCTCCTTATCAACGAACTTCGAAAATTATATCCCCCCGGCTGGCAGCCACAGGATACGGAAAATGCCGATCCGCAAAAAACACTGGAGTACCGCGAACTGGAAAACCTGTTAAAACAGGCCATTGGCAAATTGAGTGCCCGGCAACAGGAAGTATACCGGTTAAGCCGGGTAGAAGGTTTTTCGCATAAAGAAATTGCCCGGCAGCTGGGCATTTCAATAGACGTTAGCCGCGAACACCTCAGCAAAGCGCTGCATAACATCCGTTCTTTCCTGCTCGAAGAATATGGCCTGGTTGGGTTGATGGCCGTTCTTACCCTGCTTACATAATTTTTTTTCAGGCACACCCCACACCCGTCTTTGTTCTGTGTCTACAAGGGTATATACCACTTTCAATGAATTTTAAACAGTTACTCGACGATTACCGGAATGGTAAAATGAATGCGGAGCAACGGGCGGCTTTTGAGCAGCTTTTGCATAGCATGGAGGCGGAACAACCGCACCTGCATGATTCACTTGTGCAGGTGCAACCGGTAGCTGCCGAAGAAACACGGGAGTACCTGTATGAACGCATTAAGGAAAACTATATAACAGAAAAACCGGTGGGAAGGGTACATCTTTTACTCAATCCCTGGCTTCGATATGCCGCGGCTATTGTTTTAACAGCAGGCATTATTGCATACTTCTGGAAGACTGAAGCCAAAAAAGAAACAACGGTTGCTGCTACCAGTAAACAACCGCGCACCGATGTTGAACCGGGCCGTGAAGGCGCCATACTTACGCTGGCCGATGGCCGCCAGCTGGTGCTCGATAGTTTAGGTAACGGTATCGTTGCCACCCAAAATGGCGCAAAAGTCGTTTTGAGCAGCGGAGCGCTTACTTACGATCAAAACGGCGAAACCGCCGGCAACAGTATATATAATACCATGCATACGCCCAGGGGCCGGCAGTTTCAACTGGTATTGCCCGATGGTACCAAAGTTTGGCTAAACGCGGCCAGCTCTATAAAATATCCCATCCAATTCATAGGTGATGAAAGAAGAGTAGAGATCAAAGGAGAAGCATATTTCGAAGTGGTGAAGAATGCCCAAATGCCATTTGTAGTTACAGTTCCCCAGGGAGGCGAGGTAAAAGTACTAGGCACCCACTTTAATATTAATGCATATGATGATGAACCTGCTATCAAGACTACGTTGCTGGAGGGGGCGGTGAAGGTGGTGACACCGGCAATCGTCAATCGGCAATCGGCAATGGAGGCTGAACGTGCAGTTGTCTTAAAGCCTGGTGAGCAGGCTGCAATAGCGGCGTACTCACCACTCAACACTCACCATTCACCACTCACCATTGACCATTCACCCAACCTTGATCAGGTAATGGCCTGGAAGAACGGGTTATTCAATTTTAATGGCTATAATATAAAAGCGGTGATGCGCGAAATAGGCCGTTGGTACGATCTGGATATTGTTTATGAAGCCGAGCCGGAACCAGAGGAAGTGATGGGCGAGTTGCAACGAAACCTAACGCTTTCGCAGGTAATGAAAATATTGCAAAAAATAAATGTAAAGTATAGAATAGAAGGAAAACAATTGATAGTAACGAAGTAACAGTTACCTGAAATAAAAAACCGGGTCCAGATTGGCGTCGGAAACCCGGTGCTGTTCAGGCTAATTGTTTGTTGACAAACACACCTGCCTACGGGCAGATTATTAACCAAACATTGTAACAAAGTTATGAAATTTATTGCTTGCCCCCGGCTGGCCTGCCCCTGGCTGCACGCCGGTGTCCGGGGCATTATGCGCCAGCCTAAACTGCGGCTGGTGCGCCAAACCATCTTAGTTATGAAACTAACTTTGATCTTGCTAACTGCTCTCTTTTGTACTGCTTCTGCCAACGTTCTGTCGCAAACAGTAACCTACACTTCGGCCAATGCTACGGTTGAAGAAGTTATTACTGCTGTAAAAAAACAAACCGGGTATGTATTTTTTTATCAAAAGAAAACTATTAAGGATGCCCGTAAAATAAACATCACGGCCAGCAACCTGCCGTTGAACGATTTTCTGTCACTGGCATTCAGAAACCAGCCTTTTAGCTGGTCAATCGAAAATCAAACCATCGTACTTGAAAAAGCATCTCCGCCTGTAGTTCAATTACCTGCTAATAATGTTACCGATAAACCAGCCGAAACCATCACTATAAAGTTGCTCGATGGGGGTGGTAACCCGCTCACAGGGGCTTCTGTATCTATCAAACAATCGGGCGGCACCGGCATCACCAATGCTGATGGTATTGTTAAGCTGACTGTTTCGGCCGGCGATGTGCTGGTTATTTCATTTGTAGGTTATGAATCAAAAGAAATAAAGATCACCGAAGAGATCGTTAAACAAGGATCGGTAACCGCTACGTTGCAACTGAAGCAATCTACACTCGACGATGTGGTGGTGGTAGGTTATGGCACCCAACGTAAAAGCGATGTAACCGGTTCTTTATCGCGGGTTACTGCCGAAACCATCACCGAAAGACCCGCGGTGAATGTGGCGCAGGCATTACAGGGAAAAGCTGCTGGCATGAACGTGGCTACCAATATGAAACCCGGTGAAGTGCCTGCTATCAACATTCGCGGTGTTCGCTCACAGTATGCAATCAACGAGCCATTGTATGTGGTAGATGGAATGCCTATTGTAAATATCCTGGGTGTTACGTCTTTTTCTATAAGTGACCTCAACCCGAATGATATTTCATCTGTAGAGATCCTTAAAGACGCTTCTGCAACCGCCATTTATGGATCGCGCGGCGCGAACGGCGTTATACTGATCACTACAAAGAGAGGAGCGAAAGGAAAGATGTCGCTTAATTTTAATTCAACGGTTTCTCTCGATAGTTATCACCAGATGACCGACATGATGAATGCCGGCCAGTATATTGATCAATTGCGGTACGCGCTAATGAATGGCAGAAGATATCAGGCTGGCAATCCTGCAGATCTCAATGTAGCGCCGGTGTACTGGTACCCCGATCCGAATTTGGACAAAGCAAATTTTCCGGCTTCCGGGGTCACTAATAATTACCCCGAACTGTTGGCGGCTACCATGAAAGGGTACGAATGGAATGCCGATGGTACGGTAAAAATGCGGTCAACTACCGATGCTGAAAAAGAAATGGGCTGGCCCGATCTGGTACCGGATTATAATTCATCCAGAATTCCAACCTACGATTGGGAAGGCGCAGCAAAGCGCACGGGGGTAACGCAAAGCCATCAGATCGCTCTTTCTTCCGGCACTGATGCCACCCGGTTATATATGTCGCTCGGTTATAACAAACAACTGGGTGTACAGCGCGATCAGGATTATCAACGTTTTACTTTAAACCTGAACGGCGATATAACACCGGTGAAATGGTTTTCATTGGGCGTTTCATTGATCGGCTCCATGTCGAAACAAAATTATGGTATCACCGACAATACAGGCAATACCGGCGCCAAGGACCTTTATGGAAGGGCTTTAAGCCAGTACCCCTGGGCAATGATCACAGACAGTGCCGGCGCATATGTGAGGAATGCCGGGGGCAACCTCACAAATTTTAACCCGTTGATCGATATCGACCAGTCGCTCAATGAACGTCGTACCGCCTCCATCCTGTCTAACCTTAATGCAGAGGTGAAGTTCACCCCCTGGTTAAAATACCGCATCAACTTCGGTGCGCAGGTGCGGAATTACAGGGACGGTGCATGGACCGGGCCTAACGCAACAGCACACCTGAGCGCCAAGGCAAAT
The DNA here is from genome assembly GCA_024809215.1 of Niastella sp. OAS944. GTDB lineage: Bacteria > Bacteroidota > Bacteroidia > Chitinophagales > Chitinophagaceae > Niastella. The sequence goes on from JANUBW010000010.1 coordinate 150,791, forward strand.
ACAGCTAGTTACGAACGGGATGAAAATTTCTCCTGGGTGGTTGAAAACCTGCTTTACATTGATAAGTCTTTTGGCAATAACCATAAGCTGGGTATAACCCTGCTGGAATCGGCCCAGAAATCACGACGCGAAAACACTGCCACCAGTGTAGGCGGTGTGGTGATCCCGTTAAGCCAATGGTATGACCTTGGTTCCAATGCTCAAGGCAATCCCGGTATTGGCACCGGCTTTACTGAAAATACGCTGAGTTCCTTTATGGGAAGGATCAATTATTCCCTTATGAACAAATACCTGTTAACGGTTTCTGGCCGTTACGACGGTTCGTCGGTACTGGCGCCCGGGCATAAGTGGTCGTTCTTCCCATCGCTTGCATTCGCCTGGAAAATGCAGGAAGAAGCATTTCTTGCCAATATTCCCTGGCTGAATGAGTTGAAACCCCGCATTGGTTATGGCGTAACCGGTAATTCTTCTGTAAAACCATACACCACTTCGGGCCCCTTGAGCCGTAACAATTATGCGCTTGGCGCCACCCCTGCTATTGGCTATTTACCACAGACGGTTCAAAATCCCGACCTGAAATGGGAGAAAACAGCGCAAACAAACATTGGCATTGATTTCACGGTGCTGGATAATCGTATCTCCGGCTCTGTTGAATATTATGTGCAAAATACTTCCGATCTGATATTTCAACGTACGCTGCCCGGCGTTTCGGGATATGTGGCCAAGATCATGAACATTGGCAAATCGAATAACAAAGGGGTTGAGATCACCCTGAATACCGTTAATATCAAGAGGGGCGATTTCAGCTGGAGTACAGAACTCACCTGGAGCCGGAATAAAGAAGAGATCGTAGAGCTGATAAACGGTAAGAACGATATCCTGGCTTCAAAGTGGTTTATCGGTCAGCCCTGGCAGGTATTTTATCAACTGCAAAGCGATGGCATCTGGGGCAGTAATTCGAAAGACCTGGCTGAAATGGCGCAGTTCAAAACGATCGGCGGCCTCGATTTCAAGCCTGGTACAGTAAAAGTAGTTGACCAGAATAATGACTACAAGATCGACCAGTCGGATTATGTGATCAGAGGTACGTCTCGCCCAAAATGGTATGGTGGTATTACCAATACATTCCGGTATAAAGGCCTTAGCTTAAGCTCGTTTATTTATGCACGTGTGGGGCAAACCTATTTTGGCGGCTATCCGGGTGTATTTGGAAGAAATGAAAGCGATGTGTGGAGCTGGAACAATCAGAGTGGCCGCTTTCCTCTGCCGGTATTGGGTGCCACGGGCATTACCAATGTATCTTCTGCCATGCAATATAACGACGGATCGTTTGCTGTAGTTCGCAATATTTCCTTAACATATGATTTACCTGCCAAACTGATAGGGCGGGCTAAAATGAAAAGCCTGCAGTTGAATGTACAGGTGTTGAATCCGTTTATTTTCGGCGGCGACATAGTGAAATGGGGTATCAATCCCGATGATGAAACCAACTGGAGTTCGGAGTCGAGTGCCAATTCATTTACTACTTCCCCAATGGGCGGTATTAACAACAATACAGTGCTGCCGCGCAGCATTGTATTTGGGTTACGGGCAGGATTTTAATTCATTAACGATTTGAAAATAGCATATGAAACTATATATAGCGGTAATTCTCATTTTACTTTCGGGTTCCCTTGACTCCTGTAAGAAATTCCTTACCGAAAAACAGGTGTCCAATCTTACACAGGATTATTATAATACCGAAGATGGATTGAATGCATTGGTGAATGGTTTGTATGTATATGCCCGCATAAAACATGAATGGGATGCCAGCGGCGCCCGCATTACACAGGCCGAAACAGATGCTTACATGGCGGCAACAAATACATGGGCTACAATGACCGCCGCCATCTATGGGTCGAATGTTGCAACGGTAGCCGGTAATGTAAATAACTATCTCGGCGCGGCCAATAGCGACTATGCCCCCATGGGCGCTTACCCACACATCAACAATTGTAACATTGCGTTGGACATAATTGATAATTTAAAGCCCGGCAAATTTGCCACCGACGAAACCTTACGCAAAACAAGACGTGGCGAGATCCTGTTCCTGCGTTCCTGGGCTTATTATCTTATCTCGAACCAATTGGGCGATGTACCCTTACTGTTAGAACCAAGAAAAGAAGACAACGGCATTTATTATTATCCCAAGGCTAAGCTGGAGGATATTTACAAACAGATCATTGCCGATATGCGTGAAGCATATGCCACTCTCCCGGCTTCGGTTACTGATCGCGGTCGTGCAGGTAAACTGGCGGCAGGCCATTTTCTCGCAAAATTATATCTCAACCGGGCGCAGGCAGCTGCTTTCCAGAACAGCAGCGAACCGCATCTGAAAATGTTATATAAGGGGAATGTTGCAACCGATCTTGACTCTGCCATTTCTATTGCAACAGAAGTGATCAATGCGGCCGGTGGCGTAAGCGGTCTGGCTCCTGATTACTGGACGATCTTCGATCCCAAAGTGTCAGAGACCACGCCGCATAAAGAAGTATTATGGTCGGCGCAATTTGAGGTGAACACCTCATTGCATGCCCGTTTTGGAAATCGTTCCTGTAATTATCATACCGGTAATTATACCGAAGCAACCGGGGTAACGCGGGTGCAGGCGTATGGCCGTCCGTTCGGCACTTTTAAACCTACCGATTTTGGTTATGATGTGTTCACCGACAAAGTGAATGACTCGCGTTATTACAAAAGCTTCCAGTACGAATACATTTGTAATACCACCGGTTCGTTTACGTGGAATGCCAATGCCGCAGCCTGGTGGAATGCGAACAAGCCGGCCGGTGAGCCTGCTGTAAATGTAAATTCGGCGCGGGCAACGCTGGGAAAAAGAGCGCTGATCTACCTCGAAAATCAACAATCGGAAGCGCTTGATTCAACCATGGTGATGAGCCAACCCTATCAGTTTATTGTTCGCTGGGTTCGCTCTGCTGTAACAGGCAGGTATTATTACCGGCTCAATTACAATCAAAGCTCTATTGGTTTGAACACCGGTACGCCTGCTCCTTATTTATCGGTGAAGAAGTATGTAGATCCGCTAAAGGGTGGCAGCGCCGATGAAGCTAATTTCAACAGTGAAGCAGGTACAAGAGATGCCATATTGATGCGACTGGCAGAAACTTATTTGATACGTGCTGAAGCATATGGCCGTAAAGGACAATATGCACAGGCTGTTGCAGATATCAATGTGTTGCGCAATCGTGCGGCGTATAAAAGCGGGGAAAGCAGACCCAACGTTTTGGTAGAGTGGGAGCCTAAAGCCACCACACTGGCTGCTTCGGAAAGAATAATGCCTTATGCGGCCAATGGAAGTTCCTATAATGCCATTAAAGTAACGGAAGAATATTTTACACCCGCAACGCCACAGGCCCTGGCCGAAAATTATATTCCTGCAGTGACTTCCAAACAGGATATGTTCATTCACTTTATTTATAATGAAAAAACAAGGGAAATGCTGGCGGAAGGCACCTTGTGGGAAGACCTTCACAATGCCGGCATCCTGTACGAACGGGTAATTTATCTAAACCAGATGGCTTCGCCATTAGCGGGTCGCTGGCCGGCAGCATACAATATTGCAAATGGGAACGGGCAAAATGGAAACGGGAAAGGACAAATGGATAAGAAATTCACTTTCCGTCCATGGCCATCTGATTATCTCATGCTGCTTACCGATGAAAATGGTAAGGCGCTCGATGAGAATGCGCAGAAGGAGTATCAGAATTTTGGATATTGATGGTGAGTGGTGAATGGCGTGAAACGTGAAACGTGAAACGGCAAACGCCCAATTTCGAAGCTCTCGTTTTTTCGGCGATCAGCTCGAATTTCGGGTGGCGTAAGATTGCAGTACAATTTCAATGTTCGCGAGCCCTTTCACGTTTCACGTCTGCCGTTTCACGATTACAACCTATCAACAATAAAACAAACTAACCAAAAAACTACTCAATAAAAATCACTCTGGTGACTTGAATCAATACAAACCAATTAAACGATTGTCCACATGAAAAAAAATCTCATCCTGATAACAGTCTGCCTGTTATCATTATTCACGCATGCCTATGCGCAGCGTAAAATGGAACGGCTCAACCGGGGAGTTGTAGCTGTTCGAAGCGGTAGCTCCGTTTTTATAAGCTGGCGCCTTTTAGGATTAGACCCCTCCGGAATTGGATTTAATATTTACAGATCGGCCAATGGCGGCGCAGCGGTAAAACTCAATAGCTCGGTATTAACGGCGGGCACAAACTATACAGATAATGCCGCCAACTTAACCCAAAGCAATTCGTACTATGTAAGACCCGTAGTAAGTGGTGCAGAACAGGCTGCCAGCGGCGCCTATACGCTGGCGGCTAACGCGGCCGATAAACCCTGTTTCATCGTGCCGTTACGTGCAGGCCCGCAGATCCATTTTGTATGGGTGGGCGATCTCGATGGCGATGGAGAATATGATTATGTGGTAGACCGCCTCGATTGGAATGGCGGTGGTTGTAAAATTGAAGCCTATAAACGCGATGGCACTTTTTTATGGGATGTTGATTATGGCCCCAACAGTGTGAACATGGATAATATTTCACCCGGTTCGGCTGCCATCGATGTAGGTAACTGGGATGGTGTAACTGTGTATGATCTCGATGGTGATGGCAAAAGTGAAGTGATCACCAAAATAGCCAACGGTGTTCGCTTTGGCGATGGAGGTACCTGGAGCAACGGCAGCGATACCAAACAATGGCTGGGCATCCTGAACGGACAAACGGGTGCCTTAAGAAGTTATGTTACCATTCCACAGGATTATATAAGCACCGGGCCGCTTGCCTGTAGTTTTGGTATTGGTTACCTCGATGGGGTAAGCCCAAGTGTAATAGGCAAATTCAAGAACCGGAATGCCGATGGCTCATTCAATATGATGGTGTGCGCATTTAAGTTTTCAGGTAGCAATACAACTGTGCAATGGAAATGGCTGCGTGGTTCAACTGCTGCACCAGACGGGCATCAGATAAGGATCATAGACGTTGATGGAAACGGCACCGATGAAGTGTGTGATATTGGTTATACCCTCAACAGCAACGGCACGTTGCGATATTCGCTCGCAGGGCAGGGCGTTGTTCATGGCGATAGAACACAAATAGGCAAGCTCGATCCCAACCGTGCCGGTATGCAGGGGTATGGTGTACAACAGGATAACCCCAGCGGCTTGCTTGAATATTATTACGATGCCAATACGGGTTCAATATTATGGAAACATATAGGTGCAGTAGGGGATGTAGGTCGTGGCGCTGCAGGCGATATTGATCCACGTTATAATGGTTGGGAGGTATGGTCGTTTCAGGGAATATACAATGGGCCATCCAATACCAAACTTACCGATGAACCCACCAGGCCCTATCCTAATTTAAGGCTTTGGTGGGATGGTGATGTGTTGGCCGAGAACCTGCACGACGAAAAAATTGAAAAATGGAATTACAGTTCTTCCACTGTATCAAGGTTGGTTACCATGTGGAATTTTGACGGTGGCACCGGAAGTGATCGCAATGCACCCATGTTCTATGGCGATATTTTGGGCGACTGGCGCGAAGAAGTTATCCTTACTTCAGCGGATTATTCAAAACTGGTGGTGTTCACTACCAATGTGCCTACCAACACCCGGCTGTATACGCTTGCACATAACCCCGCCTACAGAAATTGCATGACGATAAAAGGTTATATGCAATCGCATTTAACCGATTACTATCTGGGCAATGGTATGGCAACGCCACCCACGCCAAATATTACTTACACCGGCTCCGCAGCACGAATGGAGAATGAAGCAACAACTTTACCATTAACTTTAATTAACAATCAATTTGAAATTTTTCCCAACCCCAACAATGGCGCATTCGTAAATATCAATGTACCGGTTAGGGAGAAGGCAGATCTTGTGTTCACCATTATAAATGAGCAGGGACAGCTTCTTTTTGAAAAGAAACTGGGGCCGGTTGATGCAGGCGATTATTCAACCCGCATTAATATAAGCCGTGCCAGGCTGGCAGCGGGAAATTATATCGCAAGCATCAGATCAAAAAGCGGTATTCAGTCAAAACTATTTATAAAACTATAAAGTAAACAAGTCACCAGCAGCGCATTCATTATTAGTTCGCAGACAAGGTGGGTTCTCGCCGTGGCGAGGGCTCGCCTTTACCGCTAAACAAGGAGTGGTATACTTTTGAAGTGTGCCACTCCTTGTTTACTTTTGGGTAACAAACGCATCCCATGCAAGCAAAAGAGATCTTAAAGCAGCATATTGCGAAAACCGCCTCATTGACCGATGAGCAATTCGATCATTTCTTTTCCTACTTTAAACCCCAGTCGTTCAAAAAAGGACAGGCCATTATTTCTGAAGGAGAACGGGTAAACAGTGAATACTTTGTACTGGAAGGTATACTGAAAACATTTTTTATCAATGATGATATGAAAATGTTCATTCTTCAGTTTGCCATGCCAACCTGGTGGGCTTCCGATTACAATGCTTTATACAGTGGCAGCAAGGCCACGGTAAGTGTAGATTGCATAACAGATGCGGAAGTGCTTTGCCTTTCAAGCGCCGACCGCGAAAAACTGTGCAGTGAAATACACCAGGTAGAGCATTTCTTTCGCTGGCGAACAAACAGGGGCTATGTGGCCGCGCATAAAAGGCTGTTGTCTTTAATGAACAGCGACGCCAAACACCGCTATGAAGAGCTAATGACCCAATACCCCCAACTATACAATCAGGTGCCCAAACATTTGATAGCGGCCTACCTGGGTGTTTCGCGGGAAACCCTCAGCCGGTTATACAATTCTTAAAAATGTGAGGTACATCACAAACCGGCCCGGTTTTCATAGTTGTGATGTACATCACGCAATCACCCGCCGGTTTCAATTCATCTTTGTGTTGTCATTAAAACATACACAAAATGAAAAATCAAACATTCAAAATTGCAGTTGCGCAGAGCAACATAGATTGGACAGGCCGTAAAGTTACCGGCGCTCACAATGGTACCATTGGTATTAAATCGGGCGAGCTTATTTTACAGGATGGTAAATTAACCGGCGGAAACTTTGTAGTAGATGTAACTTCCATCAAGATCCTCGATGTAACCGATCCTGCTACCAATGCCCAGTTTTGGGGTCACCTGGCTTCAGACGATTTCTTTAGTTTAGACCAATTTCCCACAGCTACTTTTGTGATCACCAAAGTAACCGCTAAAGAAAACAGTGCCTACGATATTACCGGCGATCTTACCATCAAAGGCATCACGCATGAGGTGAAATTTAAGGCAACTGTGAATAACACCAGCGATACGCTTACTGCTACCGGCCGCATCACCATCGATCGTACCTGGTATGATATCAAATTCCGTTCAGGTAATTTCTTTACCAACCTGGGCGATACACTTATCTACAATGATTTCGACCTCGATGTAACGTTGACGGCAACAGCCGATCACAGTGCGCAGGAAAAAGAATTGATAACCCTGGCGCTGGAAAATTACTATTTCAAAGGCATTTATGAAGGCGACCTGAGTTTACTGAAACAGGTTTATTATGAAGGCACGCTGTTGTTTGGCGATGTAAAAGGCCAGCCTTATTTCAAAACCCTGGCCCAGTATTTTGAAGCGGTGCAGAATCGCCAAAGCCCCATCGACTCAGGCAAACCATTTCGTGGTGAGATAATTTCCATCGATGTAGTAAATTCAATTGCCGTGGCTGAAGTAAAAGTGAAAATGTACGATTTCAACTATCATGAGTTTCTGTCATTCCATAAAATAAATAACAGATGGGTGATCGTAAATAAAATGATGAGCGATACAAACGTATAAACGATAATGTTATGTGGTATAAAACAAAAGTAACAGACATGCTGGGTATCGATTACCCGGTTTTACAAGGGCCTTTCGGCGGCGGTCTTTCTTCGGTAGAATTGGTGTCAACTGTTTCCAATGCGGGCGGACTGGGTGGTTATGGAGCATATACTTTGAGCCCGCAGGAGATCGTAGACATCGATGCAAAGATCAGGGCAGCCACCGATAAGCCGTACAATCTGAACCTGTGGGTGAGTGACCACGATACCCATAACGGAACCGTCACTGACGAAGCGTATGAGCAAACGGCAAAATTGTTCAAACCATATTTTGATGAAGCCGGTATTCCATTGCCCGGGAAACCGGCTTCATTCAAATCGCGATTTGAGGACCAGTTACAGGTGGTATTTGATATTCGGCCCCGGGTGTTCAGCTTTATGTTTGGCGTTCTGCCGCCCGATGTACTGGAGAAGTTAAAAGGCCTGGGAATTAAAACAGTAGGCGCCGCTACTACGCTCGATGAAGCCATTGCACTGGATAATTCGGGTGTTGATATGATCATTGCATCGGGGTTTGAGGCAGGTGGTCACCGGCCGTCGTTTTTAGCGCCGGCCGAACAATCGCTTACCGGTACATTCGTGCTGTTGCAGTTAATAAAAGAAAAAGTGAAAGTGCCGGTTGTTGCTGCTGGTGGTATTGCGAATGGAAGAGGGATAGCGGGTGCTTTAACACTGGGTGCAGATGCGGTGCAGGTTGGTACGGCTTTTCTTGCTACCGATGAATCGGGCGCATTGCCTGTGCACCGGGAAATGTTATTCTCTGATGCTGCAAAATACACTTCCCTTACCCGTGCCTACACCGGCCGGCTTGGTCGTGGACTTACCAGTCGCGTAATGAAAGAACTGTTGGGAAAAGAAAAACAATTCCTTCCCTTTCCGCTGCAAACCAGTTTTATTTCATCGTTGAGAAAAGCGGCCATCGATAAACAGAAATGGGACCTGATACTTTTCTGGGGCGGACAAATATCCCCCATCCTGAAACATAAAAAAGCAGCGGTATTGATGCAGTCGTTGATAGAAGAAACGAATTTGATAATGGGGTCATAAGTAATACTAAATGTTATGAACAAGTCAAAAGTGTGGTATGTAACAGGCGCCTCACAGGGGTTGGGGCTTATTCTGGTAAAGAAATTACTGGCAGGTGGATACCGGGTGGCTGCTACATCGCGCAACGTGCAAAAGTTAAAAGAAGGGGTGGGTATTTATGATACAGACCGCTTTCTGCCAATAGTCGCAGACCTGAGTAATGAAGATTGTATTGATGAATCGGTACGGCAAACGCTGATGGCATTCGGGCGAATAGATGTTGTGGTGAATAATGCAGGTTATGGAATGGCCGGAACTGTAGAAGAAATATCGGCTGAGGATATCAGAAAGTTGTTCGAGGTAAATGTGCTGGCTGCTTTAAATGTAGTGAAGCGTGTATTGCCGGTGCTGCGCGAACAGCGAACCGGCTATATTATTAATATAGGTTCTGTAGCGGGGTTTGTCGGAGCGCCCGGTTGGTCTTATTACTCGGCAACGAAGGCTGCGCTGGCCGCTTTTACCGAAGTGCTGGCTTTAGATGTTAAGGAGTTTGGGATAAACGTAACTGTGGTAGAACCATCAGGTTTCAGGACCGGTTTTCTTACCCAAGGATCGCTGGCTTATACCGAAAGCCGTATTGAAGGTTACCAGGCCGTGAAAGATACGATGCAGCGATACCTGGCAGCGGATGGAAAACAAGCAGGTGATCCCGATAAGGCTGCTGAAATACTTATAGAGCTGGCAGAAAAAGAGAACCCGCCGTTGCATCTTTACCTGGGGCAGGATGCATACAAGCGGGCATCTTTAAAATTAACCGAAATGACTGCTGAGTTGGAAACGTGGAAATCGTATACTACTTCAGCCGATTATTAATTAATAAGCATCTACATCAATGATCGCCTGGGCAAAAGCGGCTGGTGCTTCCTGTGGTAAATTATGACCAATGCCGCCACTGATAAGCCGGTGTGAATATTTGCCGGTGAATTTTGAAGCATAAACTTTTGGGTCGGGGTGTGGCGCGCCATTGGCATCGCCTTCCAAAGTAATAGTTGGCACTGAAATGGCAGGGGCCTGAGCCAGTTTTTTCTCCAACACATCATACTTTGCTTCGCCTTTTTCCATACCCAGTCTCCAACGATAGTTATGAACTACAATAGCAACATGATCTGGATTGTTGAAGGCCGCGGCGCTGCGGTCATAAGTAGCATCATCAAAGTTCCATTTGGGTGAAGCGATCTGCCAGATCAATTTTGAAAAGTCGTGGGTATATTTTGCATAACCTTCTTTGCCGCGATCGGTAGCAAAATAAAACTGGTACCACCATTGCAATTCAGCGGCGGGCGGTAATGGCTTTTTACCTGCTTCCTGATTGCCGATCAGATAACCGCTTACAGAAACCAATGCTTTTACCCGTTCTGGCCAAAGCGCTGCCATAATATCGGCGGTGCGTGCGCCCCAGTCGAACCCGGCAACAGTTGCTTTCTCAATTTTCAACGCATCCATCAGGGCAATGATATCAGCTGCCAGTGCTGAAGGTTGGCCATTGCGAACGGTTTTATCAGAAAGAAAACGGGTGCTGCCATAACCACGCAGGTAGGGAACAATTACGCGGTAACCTTTTGCGGTGAGTAGGGGCGTTACATCAATAAAACTATAAATATCGTAAGGCCAGCCATGTAACAGGATCACTACGGGGCCATTGGCTGGGCCCTCTTCAGCATAACCAACATTCAGATCGCCTGCGTTTATATGCTTTATTGACGTAAATGTCTGGTGAGGTTTAGGCTCGTTTAATGCGTTTGTAGTTTGTGCGGTTGCTACATTGCCTGCCAACAGGCTGCCTAAGATCAAAGTGGTGATAATATTATTCATTCTCATGGTGTTGTTTTTTTGTGTTGAGAATGTAAAGGTATACCGCCGGCCGGGCCTGCTAATGCATTTATAGCTTATTTGGGCGAAGTAGGGGGTGAACTGGACATACAAGGGCCCGAGTTGACAAGTTAACTTGTTCTAATAATCTGCCTGCCCAATCTCAAGCTTATAGATCTTACTGTTTCCGTTTATATGGAATTTAAAATAGGTCTTGAAATTGCCCCAGGTATCGCTGTGGAATTTGCCGTAGATGGAAAGCCCGCGATCTTTAACGATATCGATGCTGGTGAAACGTTCATGACCGATAGCTTCTGTTGAAAATTCCTGGAAATTGCGTGGATGGCCATCATCGAGTAATTGCGCATCGGGGGTGAAATACGATAACCATAATTGCGCGTCGCCCTTTTGCCAGGCCTCAAAGGCGGCTTTTACAATGGGGTGGTTGAGTTTGCTGGTGTCCATTGTTATAATTTTTTGCTGTTTTTTACAATCTTCATTTCGCCATTCGGCAGCAAAACTGCCGGCAAACAGAATAAAGGCTGTCATTAATCTTATTGTATGCATATTTGAAAAGTTTGCGTGTATTAGGCCATTGCTCCATTCAGGCCAATGGTTTGTCCGCTGATCCATTTGGCATCATCGCCGGCCAGGAATACGATCACTTTGGCAATATCCTCCACCTCACCTAAACGATTGAACGCATTCAGTGATGCCAGGCGGTCTATTTGTTCCTGTGTTTTTCCTTTAATAAATAATTCGGTATTAGTGGGGCCGGGTAATACCGCATTAACGGTAATTCCTCTTGCGCCCACTTCTTTGGCAAATACGCGGGTAAGTTGTTCAACCGCGCCCTTGGTAGCTACATAGGTGCCGTAGGTAGGTATCATTACACGGGTAAGTGTGGTGCTCAGGTTAATGATGGTGCCATTGTTAGCCAGTTTGGCAGCCGCTTCGCGCATTGTATTGAAAGTGCCGCGTACATTTATATCGAACTGGCGGGAAAAATCTTCGTCGGTAGTGTCTTTCAATAATTTGGTGATCATGATACCGGCATTATTGATAAGAACGTCAATTTTGCCATAATGCGCAATGGCTGCATCGAACATAGCAGTTACTTCGGCGGCTTTACTTACATCGGCTTTAAGGGCAATGGCATCGCCACCGGTATCTTTGATCAGCTGAACGGTTTGGTCGGCTTCTTGTTTATTACCTGCATAATTGATGACCACTTTAGCACCTTCGCCGGCTATTTTCTTTGCAACTGCTGCACCTATACCTCTTGAAGCGCCTGTTACCAATATTACTTTGTTGTTTAACGTGTTCATAATTCTTTGTTTTATTTGTTGTTATTTGTTTGAATTGACAACACAAAGATGGCTTACAAACAGGCCGCTGAACGTACAAGGATTACAGCAAGAGTTGCAAATTTCTAAGAATGGAAACAAAAACGTCCCGGTGGGTGACCGGGACGCTGCTAATATTCAAAAGTTATTTTTATAACGCATCTGCTTTTTCCTGAAAAGCTACATGTTCCTCATGCTCAATTTCGTCGCTGGCAGATGAATACAGTTCAGAATAGTCAACGATCTTTTTATTTTTTGTGCCGGTAAATACACTGATCATTTCGGGGGTAGGGAATTCTGTTTTGTAGATCTTGCCCGTTTTGCATTTATCAAGGACCACGGTGATAATGTCATGCTCGGCGCCATCATATACATATTTCATTATGTCTACATTTTCCTGCATGTCTTTATCGAGCTGTTTGTAAATGTAGTAAATAGAAATGCCGCCGTAATGGTGCCAGAAATCGCCCATGGCGTCGTGTATTGTATCCGCAGAGATATTTGCGGCAGGCAGTTTGTCATCAGGCATTTCATCGGGATCGTTATCGCCCGCCCAGTCAAAGTTCAGGTAATTACTATCGAATAAATAGCTTATAAAGTCAACAGAAAGGTATTGTTCTGCAACTGTTTTTAATGACAGGATCACCTGTTGTGTTGGATTAGTGCTCATGCGGTTAAGATATTCTATTTCAGGCTTTCTGCATAGCCTGTTGATAAATTTCAGCAAGGATTAATATTATACCTGCTGTTTTCGATAGTCGGCCGGACTTTGAGCGGTATGCTTTTTAAAATAATTGCTGAAGTGTGATGCTTCGAGAAAACCCAGGCGGCTGGCAATTTCTTTAATGTTCAGTTGTTTGTTTTGCAACATTACTTTCGCCTCGGCAATGGTTTTGTCGGCGATCCAGGCAGTAATGGGTTTGCCGGTTTTACTGGTAATAACGCTGGAGAGGTAATTTACATGAAGGAATTGTTTATCGGCATAATCCTGAACACGCATTGGCGTGTCGGTTTTGCCGCTTGCCAGATCGCGAAAATGCTGCTCCAGGTTTTGTTTAAAGGTCTTTACGATCTGCGAGCTGCGGTTCCCTTCGTAAATAGGGTTATAATCCTGGAAGAAATATTCTTTGATCTTCAATAAAAGAGTGACCACTGCACTGCCGATCACCTTGTTCTTATAAGGCGAATGGCCATGGTGTTCGCGATAAATAAATTTATATAATTCTTCAATGATACTGAATTGCTCAGGCTGTAAAACCCTTGGCTCAACAGTTTCGGTAAGCAGGAAAGAGAATTCGCGATAGATATCAGGATGGACCTGTTCTTTTAAATACGATTCATTGAATACCAGCAGGCATGTTTCTGTAACACTATTCCATTCAAATTTTCGAAAGTTTCCAGGGTTGGTAAAATAAACGGTGCGAGGCACCATTTGAAATTGAAGATCGTCGATGGTATAATTCCCGAAAGCGTCTTTAATGAAAAGAAAACTAAAAAAATTTGGTCTGAAGGGAACGGAAGAAACAGGATACTCTTTAAAAAGATCTTGCAGGTAAAGAATGGTAAAACCCGATGTATGATCTACCATGCTGTGAGAAAGGCCCATCAGCTCGTATAGTTCATTGAGTGTCTTTACTACAAGATTTTTTGAAGACATGGTTTGAATAGTTAATAAGTTGACAAGTTAACAAGTTGACAAGGGAAAACAAAAAACCTTTTAAAGCCAACTCAGTTGAATTTAAAAGGTTAGGTCATTAAATAGGGAGTGTTGTATTTACCTTGTTAACTCGTCAACTCGTTAACTTGTCAACTACGCTACTGCGTCGCTCCTCCATTAACCAACAAATGCTGCCCGTTTACAAAAGAAGAAAGATCGCTGGCAAAGAATTCGGCAATATTGGCCACGTCTTCCACCTCGGCCAGGCGTTTCATGGGGCAGCTGTCTATCAATGATCTTCTTAATTCGGGGTAGCTGCCGGCTTCAGCAAAAATTCCTGAGTGATCTACTGCAAAAGGAATAATAGAGTTCACTGTTACGCCACGGTGACCGATCTCTTTTGACAATACATCAACCAGGTAACGGGGAACGGTTTTGCTGCCGCCGTATACAGCCATACCGGCAATGGGAAAGGCCGTGGTGCTGCTTGCAATGTAAATGATACGCCCATTGTTCTCAATATTCAGCGCGGCTTGTTGCATAGTGAAATAAGCGCCTTTTGAGTTGATGCTGAACAACCGGTCGAATTGTTCTTCGGTAAATTCTGTAACAGGTGTTTCAACCATTTCAATACCTGCATTCGCTACTACTATATCTATTTTACCAAATGCTTTTTTAGCTTCTTCAAACAGGCGTTTTATATCGGCCACTTTACTTACATCGGCCTGAACGGCAATAACCCTGGCCCCCATGGCTTTTATGTTATTTACTACTTCTTCGGCCGAAGCTTTATCGCGGCTATAATTGATAACGATATCGGCGCCCAGGGCGGCATAACGTTCTGCAATTGCTTTACCTAAACCTCTTGCTGAACCGGTTATCAGCGCTACTTTGTTTTTTAAGGAGTTCATAAAATTTGTTTTTAGTTGTTAGTGCTATTTGTTTGAATTGATAACACAAAGTTGGCCCTGAAATGGCCCCTGTTACGTACAAGGATTATAGCAAGAGTTACAAATTTCTAAGATCGGGTGATTGGTTGTTGGAGCGCAAATATTGATGAAGGAAAGAGGAGGATTGTATGAGATCAGAAGAAAATCGTTTATTACCCCTCCATTAAATAATATTGGTCCAATATCATTTTAGAAAATGTAATATCAATTATTGCCAGGCCTATATTGATTATGATCAGGGAGATATTAAATTTGATAAGATACTGATCGTTTAATATTACCCAAAAATCGTTTAATGAAACCCCAATATTAAATTGCTAAACGTGATTGAAGGATTTGATGACCATAGTTTGATTTTTTAGCAGGTGAATTGGTTGATGGAAGGCAGATTTCGTTTATTATAACCTTAATATTGATTGCTGCTAGCCTGACATTGATCAATATTTCCAAATATTGATGATGATGATGGTGATATTCGTTTCGATTATGCCGTTATCAGGTATTATCAGGTAAAAATCAATTATTGCCACCCTGATATAAATTGATATTTCAAAATGTCAATTTATATCAGGGTGATATTAAATGGCTAAACAAAATCTTAATCAATCGGCTGCAAAAAAAATCAACTTAAACGTTCCATAAATTGATATTGACGTAATCTTATTTAGTATTCAGGTCATATCAATTGATATGACCCCTGGACTTAGCAAACTGTCCCTTTTTTTACTAAATTGTTCCCATGAACGACATGATAATGAGGATAGTTGATGCTGCGGTGCAAAATTCTATGCAAATGTTGCAAGACGGCGCGCCACAAAACAAAATACTGGCCGGACTGGTTGGTGCTGCCGAACGTCTAGCAGGTGGCGGGGCCGTTTCTTCTATTTTATTGCTCGATAAAGAGGGGCTATTGCGCAATGGCGCTTCGCCCCAGCTTCCGCACGATTACCTCCGTGCAATAGATGGGTTAAGACCGCATCCCAAAGTAGGTACTTGTGCCGCGGCCGCAGCTACAGGCAATATGGTTGTAACGCTCGATTTTATGGCCGATGATAAATGGGCCGAATTGCGCCATCTTCCAACAGCATTGGGTTTTACTGGCGCCTGGAGTATGCCTATAAAGAATGCCGAAGGCAAAGTGCTGGGCACGTTTGGTACTTATTTTCGCGAAAAGCGGGAGCCTTCGTCTGTTGAAATTGCCGGCATTAAACAGTTGGCCGATGCAGCCGCCGGTATAGTAAGCTGATCATTGTCCTCTACCTTTTTTACTATCTCCTTGTTTTTTAGTCCCCATGCATTCAGTTGTACCAGAATAGGTACAATACTTTCACCCAGCGGTGTCAATGAATATTCTACATATAAAGGAAAACCTGAAGATACCTTCTTAGTAACAACGCCATAGGTTACCAATTCGCTCAATTGCATATCTATTACCCGGGCGCTGGTAGTAGTGATCTCGCGGTGCAATTCACTGGGGCGTTTGGCGCCCCGGCTAATGGCGTCAATGATGCAGGGCTTCCATTTAGCGCCAAATACCTTCATGGCCACTGTAATACCGCAATCGAGGTCTTCTTTTATTTTTCTTTCATACATAATAGTAAAAATAACTTTTTCAACAGGTATTTGGTTCTCTGCCCATACCGAAAAATTATTCGGTACCCGAAAATCAATTCGGTTATTTTAATAACGGGGCCGGCTTTCGAATTTGCAGTCATTATTTACTATTCAAGTTTTTAATTATGTCTGAACCTCTGCAACCGCCACGTACGCCCTGGTACCGCCTTATCAGTGTTCGTCAACTATTATTCTGGATCTTCATTTTTGCCATAACCCATCATTTTATGCGGGGCGCCGATCATTTTCTGGAGATGACAAAAGAGGCGCTGGGTAAATATTTTAACCTACGTTTTGTATTGATAGCGCATATTACCGCCGGTGGTGGCGCCCTGGTGCTTGGTCCGCTTCAATTCTGGAGCCGGTTCAGGGCCCGTTATATAAAACTGCACCGCTGGGTAGGGGTTATATATTTGCTGGCAATGTTTGTAAGTGCTATTGGCGCACTGATCCTGAGTTTTACCACGGCGTATGAAGTTAACTGGGCCTATGCTTTTTCTTTGCAGGTATGGGTAAGTGTTTGGATCATTACTACCGCTCTTGCTTACTGGGCTGCGTTGAAAAAGAAGTTTGTGTTGCATAAAGAATGGATGATGCGCAGTTATATTGTAACACTGGCATTTATTGTGTCAGGACTGGCGTTGAAGTTCCTGCTGTCTGTTGGTTTTGGATCGTTTGAAGCTATTTCGCCCTCGCTGTTTTGGATGGGCTGGTCGGTACCGCTTTTTATATACCAGGTCGTATTGGGTATGAAGGCGAAAAAATAATTCGTTGCATCGACAGCCCGGTTATATTAAGGCTGTCAATGCGGTGAAGTATGGTTACAGAAAAAACTTTTTATGATCAGTAACAAATTGCGAAAAGTTAATGGCTGGTTTGCCGGTAACAGTTTTTACAGTAGTGTATATTGCTGCCGCTTCTCCCCGGGCATAATGGGCATAATCTTCAATTAAACCGTCTAGTTGCCATTGCGGAAAACCGGCAGCCTGCAATGCTCCTTTCATTTGCTCGGGGCTTACATCAATAAACGTAATTTTTCTGTCCAAAACAGTTGATAATATTTCGGCCAGCTGGTAATGCGTAAGCGTTTCCTCACCCGTAATAGTATACGTTTTGTTTTCATGGCCTGTTTCGGTGAGTGCTATGGCGGCAACTGAAGCAATATCTCTTACATCAACTATGCTGATGCCGGCATTGCCAGCGGCTGCATAAAACTTTCCGTCATTCTTAATATGATCTTTCAATGCAATAAATCCCAGCATATATAAATTAGGGCGTAAAAAAGTATACGTAATACCCAGTTCTTTGATCCTGTTCTCAACTTTGGCATGGTACCGGAGGAAGCGAACGGGGGATTGTTCTTCAGCCGCCAATTGCGACAGTTTTACAATCTGTTTTACACCGGCGCTATATGCGGTATTCACAAAGTTCAACTGCAATTGTTCGGCCTGGGCTGAGGAATCGGTTAACAGGAACGCTTTTTCAATTCCCTGAAAAACAGGGCCCAGGTTTTCGGCATTCGCCAGATCGCCGGTAACGATCTGTGCCATGGGCAGATCTTTTAGCAGCCCATTATTACCTTTATTACGTACCAGTGCGCGGAAAGGAATATGTAAATCGTTCAATTTTATTGCTAATTGTGTGCCTACGGTACCTGTAGCGCCTGTGAGAAGGATTGTTGGTTGTGTCATATATTATTTTTTTGATGACACAAAGATGGTTTACGCCCACTGGTTAAAATTGTAAGAAAACGAAAACTCAGCCTCGGGCATGGCAAATACCCTGTTGAAATTTGAGGTATTTTGATGGCGTTAAATTGATATAATGTTTGAAGTCATGAATAAGCTGGCTTTGGTCGTAATAGCCACATTCGCTGATGATCTCGAACCAGTCTGGTTTAGCTGTGTTTGTTGCCATAGCCTGTATTAGTCGAATTGCTTTTAAAAACCGTTGGTAACGGCCAAGCTCCTTTGCAGAATAGCCCAGGTGTTTTTTGTGATGTAGCTGAATGGCCCGCTCGCTTAGATCATTGCTTTCGGAAATTGCTTTAACGGGGCTTTGGCTGTTATCATCAAAGCCGGCGATTTGTGCGCTTATAGGATCGCGATGTTGCAAATAGGGTTTGCAAAAATCGAGTATGTATTGCACCCTGGTGTTTGTATCGTTCATTCTGCTCAATTCCTGCCATAGTACGGTAAAACAGTTTTCGTTCATTAATTCATCGGGGTGTACAGGGAAATGTTCAGCAATGGCAGCGGTCCCAAAAAAGCGAAAAAATGCATCATCTTTAAAATTGGCAACCAGTATGTTTGCTTTAGGCGGCAGGGTATAATGGAACGCTTGTTTAATGGGCCCAACAACCAGGCATTTTTCTATTGCTATCTCATCCTGTTGTTTGGTAATAAAAACGGCCGGGGCGCCAAAATTAAAGACCATCAGCGTTTGGTAAGATGGTAACAGCGTTTGGCTGATGGGACTATCGGACCTGTTTTCGGCAAAGTAAAAATGGGAGAATACCTCTTCGAACAAAGGAGGTACTATAATACGGCCGCTATAAAAGGTTTCATTGGTCATTATACAGGTGACAATATTTAACCAGGCAATTTACCTGTTCTTATGGAAAAATCGAAAGTTGGGATCTAACAAAGAATAGTTGCCAAACTTATGAAACAATACCTGTTAATTCTATCCCTGTTATTCATTTGCATATTATTCCTGAACAAAAGCGCCGCTGCGCAGGATTCGGCTGCAACAAAAGCGAAAATAGATACCGTAAAAGATGACTGGGAAAAGGGTTTTATACGTCAACGTTTCGAAGGTTTCTTTAAGGGCGGCGATTCTGCCTGGCAAAAGTATATTGATGAGAATTTGGTTTATCCCCAGGACGCTAAAAGTAAAAAGATCGAGGGAGTAGTAACAGTAGAGTTTATAGTTGGTGTTGATGGAACTATTACCGAAGCCAAAGCCCTTAATGGCCCTGAAGAGTTACGCCAAAGCGCCGTTGATGTGGTAATGAGATCGCCCAAATGGTGGCCTCGTATACAAAGTGGGCGCCAGGTTAAAACATTAAAGAAGTGCGATATCGTATTTAAATTGGATAAGGAATAATCTCCTGCCGGTTGCTTTTTCTTACATTAGCAATCATGATACCCACCCTGCCCAATACTGCCAAATTCATAGTTAAACCAGCCATATTCATACTTTCCGGAAAACGATTGTCCGGTATAAATGAGATTTGTTCAAAACTGCTACCATGAAAAAATTGATCTCATTGTTGATAGGTTGGTTTGTTTTCATGCATACCTGTGTGGCCCAAACTACACCAGTACAGGATGATGTATATATCGATACCGTTGCCCGGTACAACCCTTCAGAACATAAGGAAATAAGTCTGGATCTGCTGGTTGGCGAAAACCAGCGGTTCCTGAAAAGGGGCAGCCGGGATTTTGTTGAAACACCACCCCCGGTTATTTCCATCGAAGAAAAAACAAAAGGAGATAAGTATGCAAGGGTATATGTGAATACTGACTATATCAGTATCATTTGTCATGGTATTAATGCCGGCAATTACAAAGATTACTCTGCATATAAACAATATTTGCCCAACAATAGCGACGTTAAGGTTGATTCATTTGTATATCCCTTAACGTTTCAGTTGTCAAAGATAAATCCAACAACGCTGTTGGAAGATCAGCTGAATGATGAAAAAGCCAGGTTCTTCATAAAGTCTATCTGGTATTGTATTAAAGATAAAAGCGGGCGAATAGTTGCAAGCTTAACTATTAAATTCGTATTCCCCAAGCCTCAATTGTATCAGATCTATATAAATAAGGACCTGATAAAAATGATGAAAGACCGCCCGGCTGAAATAATTTATGGCGCAGGGGTTTTCCACGACCGCAATAACAGAGAGCTTGCAAAGGCAAATTTAGCACCTGTACTTGCAAATGACACTTCTGATGTGCCATCGCACCTGGTGCTGAAGTCTGACATTCGTACGCTTTTATTTATGTTTAAGGAGCTTAATTACAAAACGGTTAACTATTTGGAATATCGATTAGGGAACGAGGAATGGAAGACTACCGCAAATAAAGCATATCCCCATGTAATTCTGGAAAACCTGCCGGCCGGAAAACATACATTACAGGTACGCTATCCAATGCAGCCCGCCGTTTTTGAATATGAATTTGAAATAAGACCCGCGTTTACTGAAACAACAGCTTTCAAAGTAATTACTGGAGTGTTACTAACCGGGCTACTGGGCACATTATTGTTCCTGGTCCAATCTTCGCGCCAGAAAAGAAAACTAAAAGAGGAGGTTGATAAACGTACCCAGCTGCAATATCAGATCTCTTATTTGCAAAACCAGCTGCAACCTCATTTTATCTTTAATGCGCTTAATTCAATTCAGGGACTTATTAATAAAAGGAATATTGTAGAAGCGAATATTTATATCTCCAAATTCGGGGCCTTGTTGCATGAGGTGATTGGAAAGAACGATAAGACATTGCAGCCGCTTGAAACGGAGATAAAACAGGTGGAATATTATTTACAATTGGAGCAGTTGAGGTTTAAGTTTAAATACGTATTAGCTGTTGCCGGTAATGTAAATACAACGGAGATCAGTATTCCAACCATGCTGCTGCAGCCCTTTGTTGAGAATGCCATAAAACATGGTATTGTGGAGAAGAAAGAGGCCGGTGAAATTGAAGTTGCCATAAGCAGGAGCAATAACGATCTGCATATTGAAATAAAAGACAACGGCAAAGGCTATGATGTAAATGCAATAAAAACAGGGCGGGGAAATGCCATGGTGGAGGAAAGGATCCTGGCTTTGAACAAGCTTTTAAAGGACCAAAGCATTACACTAACTACTCGCTCAAAAGTTCAGGCAGGTACCAGCGTTTCTATTAACTTTATTAACTGGCTTTAATATTTGCAAATGAAAGTGGTGATCATTGATGACGAGGATAACAATATCGACAACCTGCAGCAACTGCTACAGGAATATTGTAGCGAAGTAAAGGTAGTGGGCACTGCAACCAGCGCCGATGCCGGGGCGGCGCTTATTAACCAAATGCAACCGGACCTTGTTTTTCTTGATATTGAAATGCCCGGCAAAAACGGGTTCGATCTGTTGAAATCTTTGCCAGCCCCGAATTTTGAACTTGTTTTTGTTACGGCTTATCATCAATATGGCATCCAGGCGGTAAAGTTTGCTGCGATCGATTACCTGTTAAAGCCTATTAATATAGCAGAACTACAAGAGGCAGTTGCCAAAGCCATACAAAAGCGGGTTGAGAAGAATCGCAACCTGCAGTTGGAAAACCTCATACAGATCCTGCACCAGCAACATACAAAAAGTGAGCATCGCATTGCATTGCCTACCGCCAAAGAAACAAGGTTTGCGAAAACAGAGGAGATCATACGTTGCGAATCATCTAATATTTATACAACGTTCTATCTTGTTTCGGGGGAGAAGATAATGGTATCGAAACCTATTTATGAATACGAAGAATTGCTGGCCGATTACCAGTTTATCCGCTGCCATCAATCGCACATTGTAAATAAGAAATTTATAAAAAGCTGGGTAAAAGAAGATGGTGGTTACCTGTTGTTATACGATCAAACACGGGTGCCGGTGTCGCGGCAAAAAAGAGATAGTATAAGAGAATTGTTTATAAAGTAAAAGAGTGCCGCGTTTAAAATGCGGCACTCTTGTTATTAAAGTATATAATATATAATTAGAACGCATTTAACCGGTGTTATGTATACGAAGTTAACCATTCGATAATTTGTTAACAATATGCCAAAGCGGTATTCTTTTAACTATTTTAGGTGCGCTAACTTTTATCTGAAAACACCAAAAACATGCCCTCATGAAAACGAACATCGTTCGTCAACAGCTATTGCTATGCTGTTACTTTCTCATTTTACTCTTTTCAACAACTTTTAATGCAATGGCCCAAACGCCCAGGTTCAAGGTGATAGCCTTTTACAACGGTACCTGGGATGCTGCGCATATAAGTTTTGTAAAAGAAGCTAACCAATGGTTTCCTGGTATTGCGGCCCAGTATGGTTTTTCATACGAATCCACAACTAACTGGAACAACCTCAACGCAAGCTTCCTGTCTAATTACCAGGTAGTGCTTTTCCTCGACGATGCGCCTACAGGCGCTGCCCAGCGGGCCGCTTTTCAACAGTATGTTGAAAATGGGGGCGCCTGGATGGGTTTTCACGTTTCTGCATTCACAACAAACGCAAGTGGCTGGAGCTGGTACCACAACACCTTCCTGGGCTCAGGAAATTTCAGAACAAACACCTGGGGACCAACCACTGCTGTTTTAAAATGTGAAGACCGCACACATCCAAGCACCACACGCCTGCCCGAAACATTTACTTCTGCTGTAAGTGAATGGTACGGCTGGACAAACGACCTGCGCAATAACAGCAATATCCGTATCCTTTGCTCAGTTGATCCCGTTAGCTTTCCCTTAGGCACCGACCCTAATCAAAGCTGGTATAGCGGCTATTATCCCATTGTTTGGACGAACAGGAATTACAAAATGTTATATGCCAACTTCGGGCATAACGACATGAACTATTCGAATAACACGCCCAAGTCTTCGACCTTTGGCAGTGAAATTCAAAACCGGTTTATCATCGATGGTCTTTTATGGCTCGGTGGCCAGGGCACCGGTCCGGCTCCGGCTATACCAATTCCGGGAACTGTGCAGGCCGAAAGCTACACAGCTATGAATGGCATTCAAACACAAGCAACAACCGATGCGGGTGGTGGCTCGAATGTTGGCTATATAGATGCGGGTGACTGGCTCGATTATAAAGTGAACGTTCAAACAGCCGGTACTTATAATATACAATATCGTGTAGCAAGCCTGAATGGTGGTGGAAGCATTCAGTTAAAGTCTGATACAACTGTGTTGGCCACTACGGCAGTGCCATCAACCGGCGCATGGCAAACCTGGGTAACTGTAAATGCTACAGCTAATCTGACAGCAGGAGAACAAACATTGCGTATAGCTGTCCCGGTGGGTGGTTATAATCTCAACTGGATCGGGTTTAGCTCAGCTTCAAACCCCGCACCTATTGGCCAGGTAATTACGTTGAAAGGCAATAACGGATCTTTTGTAAGCTCAGAGAACGGCACCAAGGCAATGACCTGTACCAGAACGGCACCACAGGGTTGGGAGCAGTTCACTGTACTAGATGCAGGTGGCGGTAAGGTAGCCCTTCGCAGCATGGGTAAATATGTATCTTCTGAAAATGGTACCCAGGCTATTACCTGTAGCCGTACGGCTATACAGGGTTGGGAAGTGTTTGACTGGATCACAAATGCCGATGGCACTATTTCTTTGCGTGGCAATAATGGATTGTATGTAAGTTCTGAGAACGGTGAAGAGCCAATGACCTGTAACCGCGCTACATCAGGTGGTTGGGAGCGCTTTTACTATGCAACTGTAACCGGCGCCAGAATAAGTACACAACAATCAATAGCGCTCGCAACGCCGGCGACAAAAGCGACGGCTTATCCAAATCCGTTTGTTGCACAACTGTTTTATACATTGCCCGAAAAATACAGTTCACATACTGTAAAAGTGTATGATCTGTCGGGCCGCGTACTATTGCAACGTTCGGTAAAAGGCAATCAGGCAACCTATTCACTTGATGGCAGCAAGCTGCCTAAAGGAATATATGTGCTCGATATTTCAAGTGGCGATTATCACCAGCGGGTGAAAGTGCAAAAAGCAAAATAAGGATTCACTATAGGCAGAAACAATGGGCTGGCCGGCATTAGCTGGCCGGCCCACTTATTTCAGGTGTATATTTCGCCTGAATGTCTGCAATTATAAATTCGAATGTTTTTGAATAATATACATTTTTGAGGTAGTAGGGCAGATAAATAATAATTTTCTTTCCTTTTAGCGCCTGTATACGTCTGCGCTCCGATGGTATGCCATAGTCTCTATCGGGAAAAGTGTTCAATGTTGCTTTTTGTATTGAAGAGGTAGAGTCCCACATGCCGGCTTTGTCTGAGGTTCGAATGATGTCTTTTATTTTTGATCTTGGTGCTACCATAATGCTCGGTTCTTTACCGGGAAATCCTACAAAATATGCATTAGAGGGGATCACTCTCTGTGTTTCTCCATCAATAGAAACGCTAAGATCTTTCCAGTTCACCTTTATAGCCTCATCCAGTTTGTTATACAACTCAAAGTCGATATAATCGTAATTGAATGCAAACGAAATGGAGATCGTATCGTTCTCAAACTGTAAGTTTTGTGATGGAGTAGGCCGTTCAAGCCTTATATCATAAGTGTATAGTTGTGCAGTCGTACACGAAAAAAGTGTTACGACGCAAAGCAGTAGGAGGAATGAAAAATTTGTGTGTCGAAGTATTTTCATGACGATAAGATTTTGTATCAAATATAGATGGGGTAAAGTATTCTGATTATCACTGTGCAATAACTTAACTTTTTGTTCTGTTTAAGTTTTGTTAGTGAAGAAGATAGTAGGCTTTTTTGTAATCTGTTGCCGTGTCGGTTTTATACAATTTTAAAAATTGACCCCACAATAGTTTTGATAAAAATTTAAAACTATGGTCAACACAACAACAACAAACAAGCAAATTCTTGTAATAGGCGCCAGCGGTAAAACAGGCCGTCGCGTTTTACAAAGACTCAACGATCGTAAGGTGCCGGCACTTGGCGTATCTTTTTCCTCTATACCTTCATTCGACTGGAACAAAAAGGCTACCTGGGAAGCAGTACTGAATAATATTTCTTCAGTATACATTTCATACTATCCCGATCTGTGTATTCCCGGCGCCGTTGATGCTATAGCGCAATTTTCAAATCTGGCTGTAAAGAAAGGGGTGCAAAAACTGGTCTTGTTATCGGGCAGGGGAGAAGCAGAAGCTCAACATTGTGAAGAGGTAGTGATGGATGCCGGGGCTAACTGGACAATTGTTAGGGCAAGCTGGTTTTGTCAGAACTTCAGCGAAGGAAATTTTCTGGAACCAATATTGGCCGGGCATGTAGCATTACCGGCAGGTAATGTGGGCGAACCTTTTGTAGATGCCGATGATATTGCGGACGTGGCCGTAGCGGCATTAACGGAAGAAGGACATAATAAAAAAATATATGAGGTTACTGGTCCACGTTTGCTAACTTTTGAAAATGCCGTTTCCGAAATTGCCAAAGCCACTGGCCGGGATATTAAGTATGAGCAGATACCTATGAAGGCTTATGCCGATCTTCTTGTAGAATATCAACTACCCAAAGACCTTATATGGTTGGTGACTTATTTATTTACAGAAGTGCTGGATGGGCGAAATGAATCGATAGCCGATGGGGTTCAACAGGCATTGGGAAGAAAGGCAACTGATTTCAGTGAGTATGTAAAGAAAACAGCGGCTACGGGTGTGTGGGGATAAAAAAACAAAACCCCGCCATACAGCGGGGTTTTAATGACTTTTACAGGCGAACCCTTACACGGTTTTTAAGAGGAATAGGATCAAGGACGGACGTTTAAGAGTTTCGTGAAAAGTTGGTTGGACTTTTCTTTCATAGGTTTTGGATCTCGGTTGACCATAGGATTTCATTTTTCAAGGACAATTGGATCTGGTTTCTCAGGATGATCAGGATTTTAAAACGGACTTCATAAGGACTAAACGGTGCTCGTATCGTAACAATTACTTATTAGCTTTTTACTGCTCGTCAGTAATTTATGTGCTTAATTGATATTGCAAATATACGCACATTCTTTATATAGTTGCATACGATTATATGTGAATCGTACATTAATTTTTATTCACACGTGTGAATAAGCCCACGTAAGGATACGGTAAGGTGATGTTGTATATACTTGATGTTTATGCGGTAATTAAGTTAAATAGCAAGAAATGCTTTTATAACGGAGATGATTTCTTGCTCCGTAACATTTCTACCTTCTTTAATTACGTTTATATTATCGGGTTGTTCTTCGTGTAATATTTCAAGATCATAATCATAGCCGTCTATTCTGCCATCACTAAAGTTTGAACTATCAATATATACCATCCTGATCCCTTTTTTAATACCTATAGAGCATAAAAGGGCATCCCAGTGGTCAATGATCTCCGCCTTGTCAAAGTCGGTTTGATGTTTTAGCTTCTCAATAAGGTCAAGTATGGTTTTGTGTTTTGTCATTATACCTGACTTAAACAATTTTTGAAAAATACCCAGTAACACTATTTACAATCGCTCCAATATCAGCATGATAAAATCCTGCGCTGTTCAGGCAGCCACATTCTACTATATAATAATTCTCGCCTGTTTCGCAAATGTCCATCACAAACACATCATGGGGTGTGTATTCCAGGCATCGCTGTTCGGCAAATTGTATCACTTCCTGCGGGCAACCCCTTTCTTTTTTAAGTTTAAAATCTTCGCGGTATTTGGAGGCAGTTACCACTTTATTGTTAACAATCCAAAGCCGCCATTCATAGCGCAGGTGGTATGGTTCAGATACAACGATCTTACTATCCAGTGAAAGGCTTGTATTGTCGAACATCTTAAGTCGGTCGTACCAACTTTTGATTTCACTAAATTTCTTTACCTCTCCCGAAAAAGATTTGCTGTCATCATCGGGCCTTATAAAGAGCGGCTTGTCGGCATCATAACCCTTTGATATCAATTCGCGGAACGAGGTTACCAGTGCGCCATGGTTCAACATATGGCTGCCCCATTTGGCAAAATAGTTCTCAATGGAGAATGACTGCTGGTTGAAAAAGAAACCTTTGTTCAGGCTGCTATCTTTATACACCAGTTGTCCCATAGTGGTAGAACCATAGAATATGCTTTGCCGGCTTTTGTCAAAATCGGGCAACTGATCGGTGAAAGGAATGATATCAATTTCCATATAAGGAACACCGATCTTTTCGCAACCCCGTACCAATTCCTTTAAATCATCTGTATTGGTAAGGTTGCGTTGAATAACCCATTGTATGTTGTCGTAGTTTGTGCTCATGAAGGTGAGTTGTTGCTTATACTACCATTCGATTTCAGTGTTGTCATCATAAGGACTTTCGAGTCTTTTAAAATCTCTGATTCGTTGTATGACGCCGGTTTGGGCATTAAGATTATGAATGCCTGGGTTATCGCTCCAGGGATCGTCTAATATTTCTACCTCGAAATTTCCAATCTGTCTGGCTGTAAATGGAAAATTTAGTTGCCGCGCAGCGGATGATTGACCTTCATTCAAATTGAATATGTGCGAGGGTGTCCATAAATAAGCAGGATGCGCTAAGACCAATGCCCAATTTTCATTTTTGTCAATTAATCCAAAAGATGGATCTCCATAACAGTCACCAAGGTAAATACTATGTCCAGTCATTTTTTTATATAAATAACAATACTCAAACTCATGACCCAGGACATAGTTTTTACTTTCAGCCAGTAGACGGAAATCTTTAGACTTATACACCTTCCGAATTTTGTTTTTCATATCTCGACATATAAGCCAATGTTAAAAGCCCGCCACTCGCAATTACAGCGCCTCCTACAAAAGGAAAACCGGCACCAACAACGTCAACAAGATTTGCGGAGAATAAAAACGGAAGGCAGAAGCACATACCAAATGTGCCTAAAGTAATACCTAGATAAGCGCCGAGTTTTGCTGTTTTTTTCATTTGAAAGGTTTTATGTTTAATAGGGTAAATGCTCTATTACTAAACCGTTATCCGCTTTCGCGTAACACTGTAAATATCAAAATCAGGGTGATGCCAGAACTTTTCAAGACCCAATTGCTGAAAGGTTTCCAGCTCATCGGAATACATGGGGTACAGGCCGGCAATATTTATTTTATAGTCGAGCCCGATATCGATATTCAAATAATCCTCTTTTCTTAAAATAGCCGGCGCAAAAATAAAGAAGGCATCCATCTCACTGTCTTCACTTATTTGTCCGAACTCAAGTACCCGGCCATAGCTGAAATCAAATTCACCACGAAGGTTGTTGGCTAAGTAGCCCATGGCCGCCGGCCAGTCGAGTGATGACGATTCGGTAGTGATACACAATTCCGGCCTGCCAAATTTCCATTCAGGATGTTTTACCAGCGACAATCCATACGTTATGCCGGTAATGTAGCCAGGCTCGGGTATGTCTTTATATACTATTATAGTTACCCCCGGCAGTCCCTCTATCAGGCTTTCTTCTTTATAAAATTGAGGCTCGGCCTGAAAGATGGCATCCAGGTGGCTCAGGTATTTTTCAACGGGCATAGTGCCGTTGTTATTTAGTTCTGCCATATGGTTTATTTATAATGGTTATTGATCGTTTTCTGTATAAACAACCAATACTTCTATTTCTATTCCGGTATATGCTTTGAGTTTTACTTCAACTTCTTCTACTATCTTCCTGGCTTTTTCAAACCTCATCGTACGGTTAAAGCTCATTCTAATACCTCTTGGTTCGCGCGAATAACTGAACTCATCTTTGCCTACCTGGTACCAGATACGGTCTTTTTTTGACTCCTTTTTCCATGATGTGTAATCAGGTGTCATAAGGGTATCGAAATCCTCTGGTTTTATTTCAATATTACCCGGTGTTATTAAAAACTCAAAGTCTTTTCCCGTTAATTCTGTCCTGTACATTGATTTTGAGTTGGTTTTTAATGCAAACGATTGCGCAAATTTTTTAATGTATCCTATTAAGATATTTAAAAATATTTGAATAAAAACTCACAGTTCTTAGGCAAAATAATATTAAGATTCTGTTGAAGGTGAAAATAAATTTGATGACTAACATTTTCCCACCATAACCTTCAACGATGAAAAACGATTGCTACTGCTTATTGACGATTGCCTGCCTCCTCATGTGTGGCATGGTAAAAGGCCAGGCTTATACCTGGAATCAGGTGCGAATAGGAGGATCAGGTGCCATACCTACCTTCGTCGCTCACCCGAAAGTTCCCGATCTGTATTTTGTCACCACCGACGTGGGCACACCTTACCGGTGGAACAAAAATCTGCAGAAATGGGAACATATGATGCTTTTTGAAAAAATTCCTGTCAACTATTGGCGATGGGAATACAACCAACGCTGCGGTAGCATTGCCGTTGACCCCAACGATGCCACCGGTAATATTCTGTATGCTATTGTAGAAAACAGTGAAGGGCCTTTGCCCGGCCAGGGAAATAAAAATGTTGGTACCATTTTAAAAAGTACCAACAGGGGCGATACCTGGACCGATCTACATGTGCCCATAGCTTCTCATCCCAATGAAGTAAAAAGTTATGACAACCGCCTGGTTGTTGATCCCAGCAACAGCAATGTTGTTTATGCAGTGTCTGATGCAACCGGCGCCTGGAAAAGTGCTAATGCCGGCGCCAGCTGGACCAGCATTAGCACCATCAATAACCCTACCAGCAATATAGGTTTTATTATTCTTGACACCAGTGCAGGTACAATAACGGTGAATGGTAAAACGGTTACAAAACGTATTTACCTGGGCCGCCCGAACGGGGTTGAAGTATCGGATAATGGCGGGCAATCATGGGAGTTAATGGCCAACAGTCCAACCAGACCTGTACGTGCCACCATTCATGGCAATGGCACTATGTATGTTACTTCCAATCACTTTATGGTTAAGAAAGGTATTTTCAAATATGCCAATGGAAGCTGGCAGGATATTTCGCCTATTTATATAAATCCCAATGATACCATAGACAAAAGAAGCTTTGCAAAAGTAGCTGTTAATCCGGCCAACTCGGAAAACATCATCGTAGGTACATTTGCCGGTTGGCAAACAGATACTTACTGGATCTCGCAGGAGGGCGGTGCACCCGGTAAATACACCAAAGCGAAGATCAGCCGCGACAATACTGAAGCGCCGCATTCGTTCAATGATGGTTTATCGTATAATGCACCCGGTCATGCTCCTTTTGGATACACCTGGGACCCCTTTTACCCGCAGCGAATATGGCTCACCGACTTGCTTGATGTTGTATCAACCGATAATATTTTTGCTGAGACACAAGACTGGAAGGTGAGGGTTGTGGGATTGGAAGAAATTATGGTAACGGGTCCCATGGTTTGCCCGCCAAGTGGAAAAAATGTATTGCTTACTGTTACTGCCGATGTAGCCGGCGCTCATCACCGTTCACTTACAGAACCATTGGCGGAGGGTGCAGTTACTAAAACCGCCCTAAATGTAAATACATGGCAGGGATTGAATTCACAGGGAGTTGCTTTTCAATATACCAATCCCGAATTTGTGATACGTGTTGGCAGCAATGGCTGGGGATTGTATGATAGTATTACAGACTCCCGGTCCGGATATTCTACCGACGGCGGCGATCACTATACGCGGTTCCCTAAATCACCGGGCTTACGGGGGCGGGTGGCCGTATCGGCCAACTCGCAACGCATTGTGTGGTTAACACAATGGGATCCAACCAACCCCAATGGTGTAGGCAGCGTGTACTGGTCGAATGATTTGGGCAGCAGCTGGACAAGATCACTCAATGCGCCTACAGGTATTTTGCCAAAAGGTAGCCAATGGACGGCAACACATGGGCAGAACCACCTGGTTGCCGATAAAGTGAATGGAAATTATTTCTACATCTGGGACCGCGGTAGTTTTTATGTAAGCAGCGATGGCGGCGTGTCGTTTCAAAAAACAACTGCTACAGGGTTAAGTGCTAATAATGGTTCCAATCCTAACGGAACCGGTTATGCCACATTTACAAACGTAGAAGTAACGCCGGGCAAAACCGGTGATGTGTGGATCTGTCATCATACTGAATCGTCGGCTGCTGCAAGCGGGTTATTTCATACTACCGATACCGGAAAAACATTTACCCGCGTGGGCGGTACCACCTTCGCACCCAAATGGATAGCCGTTGCCATGAGCGATACCACGCCCAATGCACACCTGGTATTGTATACCACAAGCGCTGTATACCCCATCAATGATATTTACTTTGGCGCTTTCAGGTCCGACGATACCGGCCGTACCTGGAATACCATTCTCGACCGCATGCCGGGTACAGCACCAAATATTACAGCAGATAATCGTGGCCGTATGATCATCAGCTGTTCGGGTAATGGTATATTCTTTGGAGCACCGGTGAGGGGTCCGGTACAGGCTGTAGAAATAGTAAACCCTAAATCCGATACGTTGATAGTGGGATATTCCATCAGGCTCAATGCAAAACTAACACCTGCATATCCCAACAATCCAGCGGTTACCTGGAGCACCTCAGATACCACAAAAGCAAAAGTAGATCAATATGGAAATGTAACGGGTATTAATTCCGGCCCGGTTACCATTACTGTAACAACGGTCGATGGCGGCAAAACCGACAATCATAATTTGTTGATCATTCCGCCTACCATCTCAACAGGCATTGCTGTTGATAGTGTGGTATATGGTACGGTACAAACGCCAAAACAAATTGAAGCCTCGCTAATACCAGCCAATACTACCAATAAAATATTGAACTGGTCGGTGGCCGATACTGCCATTGCTAAAGTAAGCAGCAATGGTATTGTGAGCGGATTGAAACTGGGCACAACCACACTTACCATAACGGCTGCTGATGGCGGCTCAACCAAAACAGTTCAGTTAAAAGTAACCAACATCATTACGGCGTATAATGCCGGCACCGAAAACCATCCTTCGCTTCCCCCTACGCCTTATGCGAATGTTACGTTTGGGCAGTTTTTGCCGGAAGGTGTTGGCGGAACCGATAAACGCTGGCATGGTGGGTATGTATCAACCAATAATGTTACGGCAACTGTTGATGTAAGCGGAATAACCGAGCCGGCGCCGCCGCAGGTATATCAGTATGTACGTATTTCCAAAGTGAACGTAACGCCGCTGCGTTATTATTTCCGTAATCTTATTGTTGGCGCTACTTACAGTATACGGTTACATTTCTTTGAGCACGACAATGCGCAAAAAACAAACCGCGTCTTTTCGGTAAAAGCCACTAATGGCGATAGTTTGATCGAATTCAATCCTTACGCGGCCGCAGGTAATAAACTGAATACAGTTGTTACCCGTACATTAAGTGTAAAGGCCGATAACAATGGTGTGGCTACCGTAACTTTTTATCCAAAGATGGCAACAAACGATCCGCACAGTGCAACCGTTGCTGCTGTAGAACTGCGGGTTATTCCATTGCAGGGTATTGCCATTCAGTCAAACAGCGATACCATTTCGGTAAACCATACCGATACGTTACAACTGGTTACCAACCCTGTAAACGCTAGTAACAGAAGCGTGGTATACAAAACTTCCAATGAATCTGTTGCTACGGTAAACCTGAACGGCGTGGTAACTGGTAAGGCGGCCGGCACCGTAACCATAACGGCAACTTCAGTGGAAGGTAATTACGCTTCTACCAAAAACTACACAGTAGTATATACACCGGTAACTTCAGTTACATTGAATACAACAAACGCCAACATCTTTGTTGGCGACACTATTCCATTAACCGCTACCGTGCTTCCGGCAAAGGCCAGTAACAAAACCATTGTATGGACTTCCGCTGACACTACCATTGCCAAGGTAAGTGCCACGGGTTTTGTAAACGGGGTAAAAGAAGGTGACGTTGTCATCAAAGCTACTTCGGCCGATAATGCTACAAAATTTGCGCAGGCTTCTGTTCATGTGGCCAATGTACTTGCTACCTCAGTTACACTTACGCCATCGCCTGCCATAGTTGGCGAAAGGGATACGGTAACGCTAAAAGCGACATTTACGCCGGCCAACACTTCTATTAAAACACTTACCTGGAGCAGCTCCGATACTACGGTAGCCAAAATAAATAACACGGGTAAAATAACAGCTATTAAGCAGGGCACAACCACCATCACTGCTATTACCCAGGATACCTCGGGCGTTTCAACAACATTGCCTGTTACCATTGTCCCTTTTGATTCATGTGGTGGTATTAAGAACAATGGCTTTGAAAGCGGTATGGTGAATTGGGTATCTTATTGGAAAAATACACCCACACCCGGTGCCGTATATACCATGAATGGCAAGGGACATACCGGTGATAAAGCAGTGACTATGGGTTTTACGGAAGATAAAACCGGACTAAACATAGAAGGCTCAGTACCTGTACCCGGCGGTGGCGTTATCGTATTTACAAAATGGGTGAAAGTTGAACAGGGCGCTACGGGTTATCCATGGTGGGCCGGCTATGGCGTTAAGTTTGTAGATGCTTTGGGGGCCCCAACGGGTAATGCAGATTATCAAAAGAACCTTACCGGTGTGCCTGCCTATATGGGCCAATGGGCGCAGATTCGCGATACAGTGACCCTGCCCGATAGCGCACGTGGCCTTACTTTTTGGGCAGCCAAAGAAGGACCCGGCACTGTATGGTTCGATGATTTTTGCATAGAGGTTATAACAACCAATCGCTCGGTTATATATGCGGTAAATGCAGGCACCCAGCAAAACAATACCGGTTTACCGCAAACGCCTTACTATAATACAACCTTTGCTCAATACCTGCCCGAAGGCCCCGGCCAAACCTATGCACGCTGGCATGGAGGTTATACCTGGATCCAGAACATTACCTCGCCGGTTGATGTAACGGGTGTTGAAGACCCGGCGCCGCCCCAGGTGTACGAATACATGCGCATTTCAAAAGTGAACATGACACCTATGCGTTATTATGTGCGCGATCTTACACCCAATACGTATTATAACATCCGGTTGCATTTTGTAGAGCCCGATAATGTTCAAAAGAACAACCGCATCTTCTCGGTAAAAGCTACCAACGGTATCGATAGCCTTACCGATTTCAATCCTTACGCGGCTGCCGGCAACAAATTGAATACCGCCGTTATTCGTACGCTCACTGCCAGGGCCGATGCCAATGGGCTTATTGTTGTATGGTTTTATCCAAAGACGGGCATGTACGACCCATATAGCGCATCGCTGGCGGCACTGGAAGTACGCACCCTTGCACAACAACCTTCCATGGCCCGTATAGGCCAAACAGCGAACAACAATACTATTAGCCGCGTGCTGTCGTTGGCGGCCGATGTTTTCCCTAATCCTGCAGAAGGTGGCTTTAATATAAAAATAACATCGCCTTCGGCTGAAAAAGTGTTGCTTACGGTTGTTGATAATTATGGCCGGTTGATCTATTCAAAACAGGTGAATGCCAACCAAACTTATCTGCTTGGAGAAAAATTGAAAGCGGGTATTTATCATGTTAAGGTGAAACAGGGCGCTCAAAATAAAACTATCAAGATTGTGAAAAAGTAATGGGGTATAGTCAAAATAAAGTTTCCCCGCTCGTGGGGAAGCTTTATTCTTTTCAAAAAAAATAATACAACTAATTGCGCATAATCAAGCTATACTGTTAAATTCAACGACTGCTTTCAAAACTTCTATTCTCTAACATTTAAATGCTGCTTATGAAAAGATCCAATTTACTGCATTGGATATTGACTCTGCTAATATTATCATGTTCCCAGAGTTTACTTGCACAAACCAAAACTATTTCCGGCAAGGTAACCGGTCCCGAGGGTGATGCGCTGAAGAATGCCAGTGTGATGATCAAAGGGCAAAACAAAGGCACTACAACCGATGAAGGGGGGAAGTATTCCATTGAAGCAGGTAATGGACAGGTGCTGGTATTTTCTTACACCGGATATGCTATCCGCGAAATGACCGTAAGTACAAAGTCTGTGCTCGATGTACAGCTTTTACAAATGGCTACCGATTTAAACGATGTGGTGGTTATCGGTTATGGCACCGCGAAAAGAAAAGAGGTATCAGGTGCCGTGGTTTCTGTAAACCCAAAAACAGCCGGGGCCAATACGGCCATCAATGTGGCATCGCTTATTATTGGTAAAGCGCCCGGTGTACAGGTATTGCAGGGGAATGGTTCGCCGGGGTCTACACCCCAGATCATCATTCGGGGTACCGGTTCATTTACCAGGGTTGATCCACTGTATGTTATTGATGGGATACAGTCTACCAAAGACATGTTTGGCGCCATACCGCCACAGGATATTGAAGACATCACTATTTTAAAAGATGCCGGTAGTACGGCCATCTATGGCAGTAATGGCGCAAACGGCGTAGTTGTCGTTACCACAAAAAAAGGAAAGAGCGGAGTGCCAAGGGCAACGGTGAATGCGCAATACGGCACGGCTAATGTTTGGAAAACCATCGATATGATGAATGCCTCCCAGTATTACGACCTAATGGTTGACTGGACGAAAGTGGACAAGAGCGGCGTATTGCCAACAAGGTTCAGGAACAACGGCGCCGATACACTTAAAACAGATAATACAAATTGGAGTGATATGATCTTTCACTCTGCCAACACCTACGACATCAATGCCTCGGTGAGCGGTGGTTCCGAAAAATCGACCTGGTATTTTTATAGTGGTTATGTTGACCAGGAAGCCATCACAGGTACAACCCGTTTAAAACGCTGGACTAACCGCATTGCGCTTACCCAAACGTTAGGCCGTTTTTCTTTTGGCCAAAGCCTTTTGTTACGAAACGACTGGGGCTCGGGTGGCACTGTTGCTTTGAGAGATTATTTATACATGCCCAATTATCAGAAGGTTTATGATCCCAATACAATTGGCGGTTATTCTATATTGACAAACGCCGGCGATTATAGCGGTGTTGGCAATCCCATAGCTGCATTGGAAACCCGGCCGGCACGTTCAAAAGCCTTTATTATGCTGCCTCAGTTGTATGCCGAAGTAAAATTGATACCAGGGTTGAAATTCCGCTCACAATTCAATGCGCAGGTAGGTAATAATAAAAGTGAATATTATCAAAAAGGTTACCGGTCGGGAAATAATATCGATATCAACCGCGAAGGCGGCGCATCGGTGAGTGAAGGTTCAAAGTATACAATAGAAAATTATTTCAGTTATAATAAATCATTTAATAATATACATAACCTGGCAGTTACGGCAGGTAATACGTACATCAATGAGGGCCGCGGTACTTCTGAAGTGGTAAAGGGCTCAGGTTATTTGCACGATAGTATCCAGAATGTATATGTAGCGCCAAACAAAACAATCGATGCTTCAACCTACCCCGTTGGTTCTGCCCTGATCTCGTATTTTGGCCGGGTAAGTTATAACTTCAACGATCGTTATTTTTTTACTGCCAGTTTTCGACGCGATGGCGCTTCCAACCTCGACCCCACGCGTAACTGGGCCACTTTTCCTGCCGCGCAATTCTCCTGGCGTTTTTCACAGGAGCGTTTCCTTCAAAAATTCAACGCCCTTTCTGATGGCCGGGTAAGGGCAAGCTGGGGCCGCACCGGTAATAATTCTATCTCGCAAAATGCATCCATTATTGCCGTATGGAATGGCGCCAACCCAACCGGCAGCCTCAGTTATCCGTTTGGGTTAACCGAAGATCATGCAAACGGGCCGGCTGCTACCATTCGCAGTTCCGTGGCTCCGCTGGTTTGGGAAACAACCGATCAAACCAATATTGGTCTCGATCTCGGTTTTCTTAACAACAAACTCACTATGAGTTTTGACTGGTATAAAAAGAACAGTAAAAAATTATTGACCACCGTGTTGTTCCCCAATAGTGGCTGGACGGGCAATCGTGAACAGGCAAGCATGGTATACAACGCTGGTGACGTGCTTAATACCGGTATTGAAGGTATAGTAAGTTATCATGGCAATGCCGGAAAACTCGGTTACAATATCAGTGTAAATGGTAGCTATAATAAAAATAAGGTAGAGAAGATCAGGGTTGCAGATGACTTGGCCGACCAGGTGATTGCCGCCGGTTTATACTGGCCTACCGAATATGCGCCATTGAAGAATACTACTTTATCGAGGGTAGGAGAGCCTATCGCTTCTTTTTATGGCTTTGAGGTAGACGGCATCATTTCCTCAAAAGCAGAGCTGACCGCATTAAATGCAAAAGCACCCGGTGGTATTTATTACGATGCCAATACAAAACCTGGTGATTTTAAATTCAGAGATGTGAACGGCGATGGAAAGATCTCCGATTCAGACAGGGTGATGCTTGGTAATCCCATTCCCAAATTCATGTATGGCTTTAACCTGGCTTTGAATTACGGTGGCTTTGATTTGAATATGGTATGGAGTGGTGTTAGTGGTGTAAAACTTTTCCGCTCAGGCAAAATATTTCTTTCCGCATTGCAGTCTTCAATGCATAATGCTTCCACAGATCTGCTAAACAGATGGGTAAATGATGGTGATGTAACTAACAATCCCCGGCCGGGTCAAAATGCCGGTCTTAATCTGGTGCCTTCGGCATGGTTTGTTGAGAATGGTGATTATTTGCGCCTGAGGAATGTAACCGTCGGTTATACGCTGCCTGTAGAAAGAACGAAAAGCTTTTTCAGAAATACGCTCCAAAGCCTGCGTGTATTTGCAGCCGCGCAAAATTTGCTAACCATTACGAAATATAATGGATACGATCCTGAGGTAACCAATCCCGATGGTAATGCGGCCGATATTCTCAATAGAGGTATAGATGCGGGGGTAAGCATGCCGCAGCCACGCACCTTTATATTTGGTTTACAGGTAGGTCTTTAATTACAACCTTAAAAAATGAATAATGAAGAATACATATAAATTATTGCTCAGCATTACCGCTTTCACTTTTTTCTCATGCAGTAAGAAAAAACTGGAAGTAGAAAATGTTAGTCTGTATAATTATACCGAATACTTTACTACAGCCTCGTCAATACAGCAGGCCACCAATGCGGTATATGTTGTGTTGAACAATACAGGATTATGGCCGCGTGAATATTATTACGACTTCGACTTGTTGGGTTTTGATGTAAAGCCTGGCCCCAGTTTGTTGGGTACTTACCTGCAGTTAGCCAACTGGGGCCATAACTCAACGCATACGGAACTTAGTGATCTGTGGACTGGTTTATACAGAATGGTAGCCCGCGCCAGCCTGGTTGAAGACAGGGCGCCGGTTGTTATAGCTTCATTGACCGATGCAAATGCCATTGCTACACTTAAAAGAAATGTTGCGGAAGCAAAATTCCTGCGTGCGTATGCCCGCTATCATATTGCCATGCTTTGGGGAAATGCACCACTGCGGCCCAACCTCGAAAGTTATAATAATAAGTTCCCTGAGCGTGCGCCTGTTGCTGAATTATGGGCTGCAGCTGAAAAAGACCTCAATGATGCCATCGCCGTTTTGCCGGTAACGTATACTGATAAAGACCTGGGTCGTGCAACAAAGGGTGCGGCCATTGCATTGTTGGGACGGGTTTACCTGTATCAGAAAAAATGGACTGAAGCGCAAAATGCATTGGAGCAATTAACCAAAGCGCCTTATACCTATGATCTGCTGCCAATGGCTGAATGGGATTTTCTTTTTGACGATGTGGCGGCGCATTCAGGTAATAAAGAAACCGTGTTTCAGGTAATGAACAAAACATGGGTGCCTAATGATGCGGCACAAGGGAATGGATGGTCGCAGGTATTTGGCGGTGCTGAATCGGCCGGTAAAGTAAGTATGAGCATCAGGGCCGAAGAATACGATTTCCTTGGTTGGAACAACACTATTATGACCACAGCTGCAGCCAATGCATTCAAATATCCCTGGCCCGGTATGGATACTTTATATAAAGACCCCAGGGGGAAAGTTACTTTTTATGGCGATGCAGCAAGTGCCGGTGCAATTAGATACGCCGAGAAAACGGCTACGCCCAAAGATTTTCCATTTGCAACAAAGGGATATCAGTTAAGAAAGTACGGATTGAATTTCGCGTACCCCGGGGCGGTGCCATATATCACGGGTGTAAACGGACAGGTTATTCGATATGCTGATGTGTTGTTGATGCTGGCCGAAGCATATATACAACAAGGTAATACAGGTTCTGCACCACTCGATTTGATCAACAAAGTAAGAGGCCGGGCCAATGCAGTGTTGTATACCTCATTAGGTGATCAGCAGGCTGCCATGGCCATTATTGAACTGGAACGGCAGTTGGAATTTACGGGTGAGCAGTTGCGGTATTTTGATTTAATAAGATGGGGAAAATATGTACAGGCGATCAACGCTGAAAGAAAAGCAGAAGGCTTGTCGGAAGTGGTGCAGCCAAAACATGTATTACTACCCATTCCGTCTGCAGAAAAGGATTATAATCCAAATGTAAAGGCAAGCGTAAAAGATGACTGGAACTAATAAACAATTAATAATGTAACCTAAGAGTCTCTCATACAGCAAACAGGAAGGAGGAAAAGCAGACGTGCTTATTACTTCTTCCTATATTTTTTATTTACTTTTTAGGAACTACAAGCGGTTTTCCTTTTTCAACAATATAAGTGGCAAGTTCTGCCGCATTGGTATTGCCGATGTTCTTTGCCGAATGGACTTTACCTGCAGGAACAAACAACACATCACCCGCTTTCAGCGTTTTTGGCGCTTCTCCTTCTATTTCATATACAAATGTACCTTCAAGCACATAGATGATCTCTTCACCGGGGTGGGAGTGATTAGGCGCCAGTACACCCGGGGCAATGTCAACCCGTACCTGTATCATTTCTTTACCAGGCGTGCTCAGATCGTGGCGTTGAAGATCGGTGCGTTGTATGCCCGGCGCCTGTGCACATACTTCTTCTGGAGTAAAGAAAGTAGCCAGTCCAAAAACCAGCATAACGCTCATTATAAAGTTTGTTTTCGTTTTCATGATTTAAATATTTATGTTGTAAAAGTATTAGCATTAACCCCGGTGGCCATAAATGAAACAGGGGAGTAGGCAAACTGGCTGGTGAATTGGACATATGGCGCCGTGGGATCAAATTTTAAAGCGATAAAATATGCATGCAGGTAAATCGTACAAGCTTTCTGAATTCCTTAACTGGACACGCAGGAATATACTTTGGCTTATTGTGGTGGGCACCATTCCAACCCTATTGTACCAGGTATTGGGGTTGAAGTGGATCTCTATTCCCTGGCCCGTTGTTGCCTTATTAGGAACAGCTACCGCATTTATTGTTGGTTTTAAAAATGTACAAACCTATAACCGTACCTGGGAAGCCCGAACGGTATGGGGCGCTGCTATGAGCGCAAGCCGCGCATGGGCCATTATGTGTCGCGATTTTATTGAAGACGCCGATAAGGCAAAGGAAATGATCTATCGCCATTTTGCCTGGCTTACCGCCATGCGATATCAACTCAGGGCTGAAAAGGTTTGGGAAACTACCAGTAGTAAATTGCACAACAAAGAATATCAAAAGTATTACTCCATACCTGAAAAGGAGGTGCCATTGGAGGATGAATTATTAAAATACATTACAAGGGAAGAACTGGAAAACATTCTGCCAAAGAACAATAAGGCGGTGCAGTTATTGAACCTGCAAAGTATTGCGCTGAAAAAACTATATAAAGAGGGTGTGTTGGAAAACTTCAGGTATCTCGAAATGCATAGCGCGCTTGTTGAATTTACCAGTCACCAGGGCAAGAGTGAGCGCATTAAGAATTTTCCTTACCCCAGGCAATACGCTACCATAAATTTGCTTTTTGTAAAGTTGTTTTGCATTCTGTTGCCCTTTGCTATGTTAGGTGAATTTGATAAACTCAATGCGGGCGCCACAGGTATTTTACAAGGCAATATGGTATGGCTGGTAATTCCGTTCAGTGTTTTAATTTCCTGGATCTACACTTCACTGGAACAGGTGGGCGAAAGCACGGAGAACCCGTTTGAAGGCAGCCCGAACGATGTGCCCATTTCACAAATGAGCAGGGTAGCGGAGATAGACATAAGAGAAATGCTTGGCGAAACAGAATTGCCTGCCAACATACAACCCCGGCATAATATTGTTTTATAAGCTGGTAACGGCATGCAACAGGATGGTTGTGAAAGGTGCCCCTGTTATATTTGAATGGCTTCCTAATTGTATTGCTGTATGAAAATGAAAATTCTGTTGTCCGCATACTTTGTTGCGGTATTGCCTGCGCTTTCACTACAAGCGCAAATTGGCAAACGGTTCGCCTCTGAACGCAAGGTGATCAAAGACCCGGTGACCGGTGTTATGCTTACGTTTTTAACAAGCACGCCCGCCGGTGATGCTAAAATTTACCAAACGCATAATCAATGGACCTCCGATGGTCAGTGGCTGATCTTTCGCAGCGGCCGGGCAAAAGGCGAGGTGTTGGCCGTGAATGAAAAAACAGGTGACCAGGTGCAGGTGACCGAGGGCGGTTATACGGGTATGTTGTGTGTGGCAAGAAATTCCATGAAGTTGTATTACATGCGCGCTGTTGACAGCAGCAAGCAAAGAGGCTCTTTACAGGTGATAGAAACTGACCTGGCAAAAGTACTGGCCGATAGTAAGGTTGGTAAAATGCAGGCTGCACCCGTTTATCAACGTGTATGCGGCACTATTTCCGACTCGCTGAATGGTGGTGGCGATATGGCGCTCGATGCAGAAGAGAAGTGGGTATACTTTCGCGTTAGCCGTTCTGAAGCGGCCAAACATATGGCGCCCGGCGCTAAAATAGAAAGCAATTTCGGTCCGCGTAATATGGGCGCCGGTCCATCGGGACTGGCGGGTATGAACATTACAACCGGCGAAATCAAATACATTGTTTCAGTCCCTTTTCAAATAGGCCATATTCAAACCAATCCCTGGATGCCCGGTGAAATTGTTTTCTGCTGGGAAACCGGTGGCAAATCGCCTCAACGTACCTGGACGGTTATGGCCGATGGCACGGGGTTACGTCCATTGTATCCTGAGTCGGAATATGAATGGGTAACCCATGAAGCTGTTATAACCAAAGACGAAGTTGCGATGGCGATCATGGGCCATCGTAAAATTGCAAATGCCGACACAAGCGGAACTCATTGGAGTGGTGTAAATCCGGGGCAGGAAGCGGCCTGGGGTCCATCAGGTACCCGCGAAAAACCAACGGGTTTGGCTATTGTAAATTTGAGGACAAGAGAAATGCACATTGCCGGGCAAACAAAAAGCGGAAGCGGATTGTGGCATGTACATGGCTCAGCCGATGGCCGCTTTGCAGTAGGTGATGATTTTTCGCGCAGCGTATATTTGATCGATCGCCATATCGGCGAAATGATAATGCTCACTACGGGGCACAAGGCTACTGCAGCCGATCATCCGCACCCTACCATGAGCCCCGATGGAACAAAAATAGAAATTCAATCGGCCATGTTATCGGCCGATAACCGGTCGATGAACATTTGTATTATTCCGGTGCCGGCGGAGTGGTTGAAAAGGAAAGATAAATAGCGGGGATTTTGTAATATTCC
Organism: Niastella sp. OAS944; assembly: GCA_024809215.1. Taxonomy (GTDB): domain Bacteria; phylum Bacteroidota; class Bacteroidia; order Chitinophagales; family Chitinophagaceae; genus Niastella. The sequence goes on from JANUBW010000010.1 coordinate 193,452, forward strand.
TTTTTGTTTATAATTTGTTGGAAACCAAAAAACCTATCATATGACAAAGATTATACTTCGGCTATTTCTTGTATTTATACTCTTCGCCTCGCCAATTTCTGTTTTTTGTGCTGATGATAATTCTCGCTTTTTTTTGACTACTGCCGATAAAGCAATATTTGGAACATGTCCAACTGCAGTTTTATCTTATACATTAACGTTAGATCAGGCAAAAACCGTTTTGGTTGCCGCCAATGGCCGGTACTACCCTGTAATAACCAATGGAATAGCTGTGGTAAATATTCGCATTGATGGTAATGAATGGTATGGCAGTCATTCGACTATGGATTGGACCAATACCTCAAATGCCGTTCAGCACAGTTTTGATTGTATTGCGTTAGCTACTTTACAACCCGGCACACATCTTATTGAATTGGTCGGTTTCAATCATGTATACACGCCTTCGGCAAGTTTTGTCATTGGAGGTTACTCGGGACTTTCGGTTATGACGAATCCTGCGCCTAATTTTCTAACCTCAACCCTTAATTCTGACTCCCAGATCATAGATCATGAAACGCAGGCTTATGGTAATACAGGTGATATTCCTGCTACTACTTTATTGAGTAATTCCGTTTATACTGATAACCCGACAAATGTTGTTACCATGCTATCGGGTAGAGCTTATTGTGCAGGAGGCCAGGGAGACGCTTTATGGGGAATATATCTTAATGATCAATGCCCACAAAGCAGCACATCGAACCTTACAGTCAATGATTTATTCAATGAAGCAGAATTGGGGGCACCTATGTATTGTTTTGCCATGCATACTATTACAGGGAATAACACAATCTCCTTTAAAGCATCTGAACTAACATGGGTAGTTGATATGCCTAATCTGGTTCAATATAGAGTGGGGCAGGATGCAAGGCTTATAACGCTTTGGGGAATGGGCGTGTCGGGATCAGCGGTGCTTAGTAACGAATCGTGCAGGAGAGATAATTGGGTTTGCTCGCAAACTTCTACCAATTATAATCCACCTCACTGTCCGGCTACAGGAACTAATTACACTTTTGCCGAAACAACGATCAACATACCGAATGGGCATAATGGGGTGGTTTTTATCAAAACAGCTACAAGATTACAGGGTGCAGATGCTGATGCCGGTGGGGATGTAAAACTTTGGTTGAATATCGATGGGGAGGATGTAGGTACTGTTGGTGTTCAGCAGTTGAAGGCTCCAAATTGCCTAAGTTCCCGAACGATAGTAGCATCTTATTTAGCTACTGGTGATAAAAGATTAACCCCGGGTGCACATGTGGTGCGGGCATATATAAAAGCAACAGGCTCTTTTAATGCTTTGGCTGTGGCCAGGGATTTACCCTTGGTGTATTTTGATTAGCTGAAAACTTTTTTCAAAAAACATGAAAAAGTATTTTGGTCGTATTCGAAAAATCCTATCTTTGCAATCCCAAAAACGACGCACCCTCAAGGGAAAACGTTCAAAGGATAAGAATCGGTAGGTCAGTGAGTTAGAAAAAAATAAATCGGTTCAAAAAGTTCTTAAAAAAGTAATTTCAATATAACTTTGCAAACCGAAACGGTAAGCAAATGGATCGGTAGTTCAGTTGGTTAGAATGCCGCCCTGTCACGGCGGAGGTCGCGGGTTCGAGTCCCGTCCGGTCCGCTTTTTGTTTGGAAATGAAGCCCGCGCTAGTCGCGGGTTTTGTATTTTTAGGCCCACCTGCGGGTCTATCAAAACCGCACCCAGCAAGGGTTTTAGAAGAATGCACTAAATAAATAACAGTGTATTTTTAGTCAAAAAATGAGTTTGTGTAATAATATTATACAGGACTATGTAAAATTCCACGAAACTCCACAGATAACACCTTGACCTTTAGTATTCTATAACGTTTCTCGGATTTTTTCACTTATATCTTTACATCGCTTGACGATTTTTTAATCGCGGAAAAGTCGCGGAAAGAATTAACGGATAACCGCTGGTTTTTGAATGGCTTTTTCGCTCAAATGATTTGAGGCGATGGCATATCCAGTCAAGGCGGTTTGCGAGGCAAAAGACATTAGAGCAAACGGCACAAGCATTATCTACATTCAATTCTATGCAAAGGATGGTAAACGAAGAATGAATACCGGCCTTTCTATTCCTCCTAAATATTGGAACCAAAAACAACGCATCGTTACCGATAGGTTACCCATCGACTACGGCCTACATACTGAACTGAACAAAGAAATCACCAGGCAACTGAGGCTGACCGAAGACTTAATAGAATGGGGTGAGCAGGAACATAAAACGCCTCTCGGTGTATTTGTCAAGGACACGTTTAGACCTGATCTCGATTTAAACCAGCTTAAATTGGGTATATATTCAGGTGAGCGGTCATCCCCAACCAATCAAAGCAATGTATGCCATACCTGTAATATACTTCCGCAAATAGCGCCCTATAAAGCCATTATTGTACGAACTGAATCGCCTCTCAAAGAGGGAATGATCTTTCCCAACCTTCCAGCAGATTCACCCAAAAATGGTCGCCCCTGGCCCAATGTATTCGATGAAATTAAACACTACATAAGAGACAAAACGGGAGATGTAGATCCTAAAACTCTTCAGGTGTATAAAAACATGGGCGAACATCTGAAGCAATTTGAAAAGCACCGGCAGGAACCGGTCACCTTTCTTTCATTCGACTTCAATTTTTATGATCAATACAAAAAGTTTCTGACCTACGAATATGTACATACCCACCGAAAAGAAATGATCAAGGGAATGAAGCGCAACAGCATTAGTAAGACCATTAAACAATTGCGGCTTTTTGTGCAGGACCGGGCAAAGCGAAAGATCATCCCTCCCATTGATATGTCTGATTTTTCCGCACCGGAGGAAGAAACCGACGCTATCTATTTGAACTTCCAGGAAATTTCACAATTTTATTATTGTGACCTGAGTGAACATCCGCATCTTATTAATGATCAAAAGCTGTTTGTGCTTGCTTGTTTAACCGGTCTCCGGTTTTCAGATTTTTCCGAACTGGTTCCCGAGAGAGATTACCGCGATGGTAAACTGTACAAAAAAACGGAGAAAGGAAACAAATGGGCAGTCGTTCCGCTACGCGATGAAGCGAAGGAAATTTTGCAATACTTCATCAACTTTGGATTTCCTAAAACCTATAGCAGTACTTTTAATGAAAACATCAAGACTATTGGGAGACTCGCTAAACTTTCGCATCCTATTACTTTTTCTTATCAAAAGGGAGGTAAAACCATTGGGGAAACGCGTGAGAAGTGTGATTGGATTACTTCACATACGGGTCGCCGTTCATTTTGCACCAATGAATTTTTAGCTGGAACGCCGATCAAATTAATTATGAGTATTTCAGGTCATAAAAAGGAAAAAGATTTCTATAAATACATTCGAATAACCGCTGAAGAAGGTGCACAATTAATTAAAAAATTGTGGGAAGAGCGAGGAGGAATGCAGGCCTTCATTGCTGCGTTGCAAGTTGCATCCTGAAATGGAAATAAAAAAAGGCCTTGTATAAAAAACAAGGTCTTTTTCCACATCTTCCCGTTAAAATTTTACAGCAATTATTTATCCATCAAATGGGAAGTATCTTAATAATATCGTTATGCAAAAAATACACGCGTGATCGCATCCGGTACGGTTTAAGTTTGCCATGTTCAATCCAGTCATAAATGGTTTGCCTGGTCACACCAAACAACTGGCATACCTCCCTCATCTTATAAAGTGGCTTATACGTTAGACCCGGGACATCTATTGCGGTTGTTGTTTTTACCTGCCCCTTTTGCAGCTTTGCAAGTTCCTCACGTATGATAAGACGGATTTGACCCCAAAACTCTTCCTGCTCCATCGGTATCAAAACCGGTGTATTTGCATTATTTTCTTTCATCACTTCTTACTTTATCACTTCTGCTTTAAATCGACTTCTTTAACCTTTCACGTACACCAGAAGAAACGAGTTCCGAAATCTGATGAACTTCATGCTCCATTATATCATCTGGATCATTGAATGTGGGTTGAAGTAAGTTTTGAATTTCGGCTTTTAAGGATTTGTCAAATTGAAGCAAATCGCTTTGAAGCTGGGTCCACATTATTGCTTTCGCAATTTTATGCCTCTGTAGGTAGTCGCGCACCTGACAACTCGATTCAATCAAGGTCAGCTTTAGGCAATTGATAAACTCTTCCCTATTTGGATAGGCTTTGTAATGAAATGACAAAAAGTTGATGGCCTGTGATGGATCAAGCGCTACTAACCGTTGAATAAACGCTTTATTATACTGGCGGGGATAAGGCAACTTCCGAAAATACAAGTACCAGTCATTTTCTGGTGGGCCGATTTTATATTGAATATAAGGCTTGAAGTTTCCCCTTTCCTTAATAAAATAATAACGGCCAAATATATCTGAGCAAGCATTTCTTAAAAACATGTTATCCATTATCATTTGCTTCCACTTTTTCATACTCAATCTATTTAGTAATGCAATATAATAGCGTAATAAGAGAATTTTTCCCATATGGGAAAATGTGTGAATTAACAGCTACTCGGGAAATTACTTTTGGTTCTTAAAATGTGGTTGAATGGATTTGAGTGCTTCGACGATAGTGTTGATGATTCCTGCTGAGGACTTAAACTTAATAAAAACTCAACAACAGATTATTATCGACAGATTAAATGTACTGACTACTCAGCCAGTACAATATAAAACAGACATACCTGAAAATTATGTTACTGCTATCGAATTTATGGACGCAGTACGAATTCGAAGATCAAAGTTTGATGAGCTTGTTGGTGCGAGCAAGATAAAAACAATTAAAAAGAAAAGGAAAATTTATGTGCCTGTTAGCGAGATAGAGCGATACTTTAAAGATCCATCTATTCAATAATATGCGCGTTAATTCTAAAGGGATTCGTAATGAAAGATAAACTAATGATCAGTTTTTCCGGTGGATGAACAAGCGCCTTTATGACTTACTGGCTAGATCCGTGCCTGGACTGCGAAGGCGGTGGATGCGCTGAATCTTGCGAGGCGTTTTGACTATGTTGAATGGGTTACGTACATGGAATATGTTTAAAAGATGATGTATGACAAAGAACAATTTTTCAATTCGTTTAGGAAACAAGTTGTTAACGTTAGAAGATGATGGCCAGGCTGATGATGCGTTTAAAAAGGACTTTGTCGCTGTTAGCAAAACGAATCCCGCAAGTTTGCAAGAGTTCTTCGAGCGATTAGTTGAGTTGCAAAAGAGTACGAGGGATAAGAAAAGCAGAACTGTAAAGATCGGTAATGAAAAGCGAGGCAATAAAAAGATGCATTGATTGATGTTTTATGAGTTACGATGAATGGAAATATAAGTTGAATATGGAGGTGAGTTCAGACGGTTGGAAATTCAACCGGACAATGCATTTTATCGATCTTAAGTCTGCTTTATATGCATTGGTTGACTACGATCTGGATTGCTATTCTTCGAATGCTAAACATCTAAATATTCCACAAATAAAAAATGTATCTATTACTGATCGATATGGCATCAATAAACTACTTGTTCAAATCGGCAGCAAAACTTTAGAGCAAGATGGAATAAATGTGTTTGGGCAGTTTTATATATTTCCAGAGGGCGTATTAGCGTTCGAGCAGGAAGCATCGGCTTCGCTGGCATCCCTTAAAGGTTATAGCTCCGAACACAATTATGTCTTAGCAGCTTATACTGTACAGGAACCAACCGACCTATTGTTGCCGAGTACTGGCTTAAAACTTATGCGCGAGGGTATTCCGTCATTTAAAAAGGAAAATCTGCCTTTTCAGCTTTCGTTTAACAATAAATTGTTTGTGAGCGATGGCAAGATAAGAAGTAGGCAACTAGTAGACATCATTAACCAGGATGTTTTCCATTACAAGGATATTGTCGCGCCATTTCACGCTATGCTCAATATCACTTATGCTCGAATGGAAGAAAGTTTAGCGTGGGATAAAGGTTTCAATGGATATTTTTCCGGTATTCATTTAAGCGAAATAAAATCAGATGGCACAGGGTATAAAACATTTGCCGCAGTAAATTATCAACATACAACTTATCATCATCCTAAAGGCAAAACTGATGTTAATGGAGCGGTTCTTTCCATTCATTCGTCGTATCTCGACAGAATTGACTTGTCCCCTTTAAAACCGGTAGTGCCCGGTTTTGAATCGCGTAGGTTGCTAGCGCAAATGAATGCTAATATGACTGATATGGCGCCTGCAGCTGGTGTAAATACCATTTTAAAAAAAATTGAAAAGCAGGCTAATAAAAACAAAAGAGTTAATAAGGTTCGAGCATCAAGAAAGGGAATTTCTGTTTCAATCGGAAAAGGAAAAAGTATATGATTAATGTTAAGGCTTGAGCAGTTATACATGTTAAAGCCTCGACCTTGAGAATGATATATAATTAAAACAAATGGAGGGATTTGAAATGTTAGGAGGTAATAGATTAATGAAGAAAGTGAGAGGGAATTATCATGGCGAAGCCGTGGCCAAAGCGGTTGGATGTTATTTTCCTTTTTTTGAAAAAAATAGGTGGCCAACGAAAAGGCTACGGTTAATCGCCTTGTTTTTATTTGTGGTGTCTTTGTGTTCCTGTAGAAAAAAAGGCGCTGATTGTAGGCCCAAAAGCTTACCGCCTATCAACAAGATCGTCAATAACCAGGCTGTGGGCAGCCTTCTTTATTATGAAAATGCGGATTTGGGCTGGTTCAATAATTCTTACGCAAAACTTCAAGCAGCAGCTTACTATTCTATAACAGCTTCGACAATTCAACACTTCAGCGGTACAAAGTCTATACGTTTTGAATTGAGAAACACCGATGCCGAAGTACAAGGTGGAACAAGAGCAGAACTTACGTTTCCGATGGCAACCAGTCCCAAACGCTGGTATTCATTTGCTTTGTATTTCCCTAGCTCCGATTATAAATTTGATCCTGAAGATGAAGTTGTCTCGCAATGGCACCAGGGCGGCAGCGTTACTTCACCACTTTGTCTGCGGACAAAATCTGACCATCTTTTTCTTAGGATACTTGGTGAAACCTGGGTTGATCTTGGTGCTTTGAACAAAGACACATGGCATACCTATATCATGCACGTCAATCACAGCGCCAGCTCTGATGGGTTGATTGAAATATGGCGCGGCGCCCAAAAAATACTATATCGTAACGGTCCCAATGCTTATGCAATTAACAGTACATTTCATCTCCCTTTTTGGAAAATTGGTATATACAAATCCAGTTGGAACGGTAGTCAAACTTCAGCGACTAGTAGACGCGTTCTTTACTTCGATGAAATTAAATTGGGAAATGAATATGCAAGTTATGAGGATATGTTCCCAACCGCCAGTATACCACCAGATGATGTAACCGACACAATAAATCAAGCAACACCATCAACCAGATCTACCGGGAACATGATAACAGATTTTATTCTCGTTAACTCTGCTACAGAAAAAGATGTTTTGACAATTAGAGATGGTGACGTTATTAGTCTGAGTCGCCTTAATCTTACCAAAGCAAACATTCGAGCAAATACAACAACAACTGGGAGTATAAAATTTCAGTTAAGTGGTCAGCAAAGCAAGACTTCTATAGATAGCAACGCCCCCTATGCGCTACATGGGGATGATGGAAAAGGCAACTTCTATTATGGTAGTTGGAATCCTCCGGCTGTAGGAGTTTATTCTTTAACAGCAACGCCTTTCCAGTCAGATTACGCGAGAGGTTCCGCCGGAACTTCTAAAACAATCACTTTCACCATAAGCCGGTAATAAATAAATGTGAACGCTTATCCTTGTGTAAATGGCTTCTAAAACTCAAACATCTTAACTATAAAACTTTTGAAACATGGGAGAATACATAATGTTTACGAAAGAGCTTATTGATGAATTGGCAGTACAGGGCACCGATCTTAATTCAAAAATTTCCTTTGAAAATTATCTGATGAAATCAGGGTATACCCCATTAAGTACAAGACTGTTTTTGAAGGAAGAGCCATTAGAAATCATTAGACTGTCAAAACGAAACGGCCAAACTGTATTCAGAAATTTCGCGGATAAAAATGACAAAGGGACGCTTATGGACTTTATTAGAAACAGGTCGATGGAAGACGGGCGGGTGTGTCCAAACGCGAAGGTGCACACGTTCATGGCAGCAGTTGAAACAGCGACCAACTTTTTGCAAAAACATCCTGGACGCATCAAACCACGGGTTTTGCAAGAATTGGCAAGCAAAGTAGTCACTTACAAAATATAGGATACGATGGAACTGCCTGAATTCATTGAGAGGAATGTTACCGAATTTATGAAGCCAATACAGGACGCCGGCTATACAAATCTGCCACGTGAAAAGTCAACCGGATCGCTCGAAGCTCAATTAAAATCCTATCTCCTTTTTGCCTTCCACGAGCAGGCCAGAGATCGCGTGTCAATGGTTTGGTACGGTGAAGACCTCGAAAATTCGAATTTTAGTTTAACGATAACTACGACTTTCAACAGTGACCCTATACAGTTTACGTTTAAGGGAAAATTTGATCCGAAGTATGAATATCCGGCTGAACTTTCTGGACTACAAGTTAGCAAAGGCGATCACAACGCTTTTTATCCTTATAGCCGGAATGGAAAATTACCAGAACCCAAAGACGTGTATCAAGCTTCAATCCAGCCCTTGCAAATGAAATCAACTAAGTGCCCCAGACTGATAAAGAAATGGTTTGGCGGAAGCAGGAAACTTTAATGCAATATATTTTCTATGGCAGTATTTAAGAAAGACATTATCACATTCAGTAACGGGCGACAAATCAAAGTGCCGGGCGGAATATTTACTATAATATCATCTCTTGAATTGGCTGACTATTATTCCAGGTTAGTCTTTTTCTATGATCACGACTCAAAAAACAATAAAGAAATTACCTCAGTTAAAAACATTTATAACTTAACTAAGGAAGAGCTTATTGAGGTTGCCGATTGTATGATTGCGCTTTGGATTGACCTAAAAGATAATGTTCGCAGGTACGGAGTAGACAATCCGGAAATATTCAATGTAAGGTTATAAAATGGTATCGTTTTATGCACAGGTAAGCCTTGTAGGCACAGATTGAATATATAAGCTTTCTTAAAAAGCTCTATATCTACGGGGACATACCGGCGACTGTCGTTTGTCGCCAGCAAGATGTACCGTTGTATCACACAACGGGTTTTGGCTACTCACTCCGAAGTCGTGTAGCCATGAAAAAGACTGCTTCGGAACTCAGCAGTTAATACACTGAATCGGGAGGTGTCTATGGGTAAATTTAAAAAAAAGACGGGTGAACCAAGAAAGTTTTGGTGTCATATTCGTCTTACTGAAGCTGAACATAATTTGTTGAACGAACGATTGAAGACGACAACGTTTCGCATGGTTAGTGAGTATGCAAGAAGTGCAATTTTCGACAAACCCATTACCATTCTAACACGCGATAAATCGCTGGATGAGCTTATGCAGATACTCATACAGCTACGTGTTGATCTTCACGCTTTAAGTAAAAATTTCAATCAGGTTGTAAAAAAGGTAAATACTATTCCCAAAACTGATGCAAATGTTTGGGTGCCCTATAGCTTAGAGATGCAGCAAGAGTTATTGAGACGCATTCAACAAATTCAGAACAAAATAGACTTGTTTTCAGATAAATGGTTACAATAATTGGTAGTGGAGAAGTGATTAGAGGGGCAGTCTCATATAATGAAAATAAAGTTAAAGATGGTGATGCAAAGCTTTTGGCTGCAGTCAGGTATCCCAAAGATTTGGGACAACTTTCATTTAAAGAAAAGTTGAATGTTTTGCAACGCCTAGCTGATTTGCGACCGTCAGTAGATCATCGATGTGTTCATATTTCTGTCAATTTTGATTCCTCTGATAATCTTTCCAACGAGCAACTCTTGGAAATCGCAGAAAGGTATATGGAAGGAATTGGTTTTGGCTACCAGCCGTATCTTGTATATAGTCATTTAGATGCTGCCCATCCTCATTTGCACATCGTCAGCACTCCGATAAAGGCCGATGGCGATCTGATCCGGCTGCATAACCTGGGCAAAACTACCTCTTCTATTGTTAGAGAAAAAATAGAACGCGATTTTAATTTGGTACGGGCAAAAGGCCGCAACAGTATTGACCGGGCGGTAATACGGCCAGCTGACTTGACAAAAGCGCAATATGGTAGGCGCCACACTAAAGCAGAAATCAGCAATGTTGTTCGGAGTGTGTTTCATCATTTCAAATACACTTCATTTGGAGAATTTAATGCAGTATTGAACGCATTTAATGTTACGGCTGATCCCGGCCAACCGGGAATGCGAATGCATGAATACGGTGGATTGCTTTACTTTTTATTAGACCCGGCAGGAAATAAAATTGGAAAAGGTATAAAAGCCAGCGCAATATTCGATGAGCCTACGACTAAAAAATTGAAGGAAAGGTTTGTAAAAAATGCCTTGAAAAAGGATGATTACAAGGGACGCGTATGCAGGGTTATTGATGATGTCTTAGCGAAGGGTGGTAGCGAAACGCAACTTTTAAATGAACTTGATAAATATGAAATTTCAGTAGTTGTTCGCAAGAATAAGGATGGAAGAACGTATGGAATTACATATGTGGATCGAAAAACATTTCATGTTTTTAATGCGTCAGACTTAAAAAAATATCCTGGAGCAGTTCTGTTATCAAATCTGCTTCGGAAAAATGACGACTCAAATAATTCAAAAAATAACCAAGTCATCACAGAAGCTCTTTCTTCAACAAAATTTGACGCCGGAATAAACTCCGTTATGGTACAATGGTTGAGTAAGGGATTGTTATTGAGCGCTGAACCAGTTGAGGGCGAAATTCCAAGCTATATTATGCGGCATTTAGCATCACCCATTACCCATGATTTCCTGTTACCATACAAGTTTGCACGATACCTGCATGTGAATGGTGTCTCCCCTGAACGAACTAAGTATTTACAAGACCAATTAAAGAATTCGTCGCCGGATTTGATATTATCAATTCTTAATGACGTGCACGATATAACCAGAGAGAAGGCGATTAGCCATCTCATTAAAATTGTTGATGATTGTTTTGAAGTAGCCGAAAGTGGTCGTTCAGTTTCGTCCGCTCTGTTACGAGAGGCAAAGAAGAAAAGTAGACGAAGACGTTACTAAAGTAGAGTTGGCAATGTGAAAAAGAATGGAGGTGTATATGAGTACGGGAGAGAATGAACAGAGCCTGAGGGCTATAATTGACTTATTTAGAAAAGTAAGTGTGGTGATTTTGGGGTTGCATTTTTTAGTCAGCTGTTATGCCGCATTTAAGGAATGGCACTTGACGCATCCTATGATTGAGAGGCTAATATTAAACCTCGCCAATTCAGGGATTTTTGCAAACAACTACCTGTCAAAACTAATAGCCCTAGGTTTGTTGATTGTATCGTTGGTAGGCAGTCGTGGCAAAAAGGACATTAAGGCTAAAGCTGCAAAGGTCATTTTACATATTGTTTTTGGAATTGCTTTTTACTGGGGAGGTGTTATCTGGTTTTACTTCGACTTTTCGATTACCGCAACAGCAGTTTTATATATTGTTACTACAAGTTTGGGGTATTTATTCGTTCTTTCTGGTGGCGCTCGTATTAGTCGACTCATCAAAGTACGGATGAGAGATGACATTTTTAATAAAGAAAATGAAACCTTTCCCCAAGAGGAACGATTGCTTGAAAACCCTTACAGTGTTAATCTTCCAGCAAAGTATCGATACAAAGGAAAGGTCCGGCAAATGTGGATCAATTTAATCAATGGTGCACGCATGTGCCTCGTTTTAGGTTCTCCCGGTGCCGGTAAAACGTACTTTATTATTCGACATATAATAAAACAGAAGATTGAACGTCGGCAGTTTCCGGGCATGCTGCTGTATGATTTCAAGTACGATGATCTCGCAAAGATTGCCTACAACTCGTGGCTCAAGGCAAAACATTTATATAAAGTTGTTCCCCGATTTTTCATCATCAATTTCGATGAACCTATCAATAGATGCAACCCCCTTGAACCTTCAAGTATGCGAGATATTACCGATGCAACAGAAAGCAGCCGGACAATTCTTTTGGGTCTCAACATGCAATGGATTCAGAAAACCGGAGATTTTTTTGTTGAGTCTCCAATAAATTTTGTTACAGCAATCATTTGGTTTTTGAGGAAATATAAAGATGGAAAGTATTGCACGCTTCCTCATGTTATTGAACTGATGCAAATGGAATATGAAGATTTATTTCCGGTCCTAGGTACCGAACCGGAGATAGAAGTTTTGATAAACCCATTTATTACGGCGTACTGTAACCGCGCCATGGAGCAATTAGAAGGGCAGATTGCCTCAGCGAAAATTGCATTAGCACGTTTGGCAAGCCCGTTACTATATTACGTGTTATCTGGAAACGATTTCACACTTGATATTAATAATCCTACTGATCCAAAAATCGTTGTTCTTGCCAATAATCCGGAAAAAACGCAAACTTATGGTGCAGTTATCTCCCTGTATTTAAACCGTGTGTTTCGCATACTTCCCAAAAAGGGTATGGAAAAATCTTGCATCATTGCCGATGAATTCTCCAGCATATTCGCCAATGGCATCGAAAATTTCCTGGCAATTTCCCGCGGCTATCGAATTTTTGTCTATCTGGCAATCCAAAACATCGCTCAATTAAGAAAGAGCTACGGGCGTGAGCAGGCCGATGTCATTTTCAATTTGGCAGGTAATATTCTATGTGGCCAGGCGACCGGTGATACAGCAAAAGGGGTTTCAGAAATCATAGGCAAGATTATACAAGAGCGTGAGAGCGTATCGATTAATAGAACTGAAACTAACGTTAGCCGAAGTACACAACTAGATAGTGCTGTGCCCCCGGCCAAGATTGCAATGTTATCCGCAGGTGAGTTTGTGGGAGTATTGGCTGATAATCCTGATCAGCAAATGCAACTAAAAGCTTTTCATGCTGAAATTCAAAATGACCACGCTGCAATTAAAGCTGAAGAAGATGCTTATAGAGCATTGCCTAAGCGAAATATCCCCCCTATCGAAATTCAAAATAACTATATACAGATCAAAAATGATGTCATTGAGATTATTGAAACTGAAATTGAACGGATAAAAAACGATCCGGATTTAGCCCATTTGTTGTTTGTAAAGGCTGATTCAAATAAAGGGAGTTCGGAATGACTAATTCGCCTGTGAGTTTTGATTTCTTATTTTTTGGTCCACTTGCGGTGAACCAGTGCTATCCTTCATTTTCCCAAAAGAAGCCTTGCGCATACTCTATGAATTGCTTGGGTGTAGTTAATATAGTTTTAAGTTCTTTTTGTCTATTATAATCGTCCCTAACAATCATAGTTTGATTATTGGTTAACCGAAAATACACTGCATAGAAGATAACGCCAGCAACTATTGAGCAATAAACCTCTGCCTTTCCTTTATTATATAGTATCCAAAACTGTTCGGCAGTTATAGTCTTCAATTGCCGCACTGAAGTCACTTCAAATTCCCGCGCGAAATCGTCTAATGTGTTATGTGGATAGTACAAACCGAAATCTGCATATTCTTCTGGAGGTGGATTAATGCAATGCATGACGAATATGGTATTATCGATATTTAAATTGAATTCAATCAGGTTAGAATTTAGATACCGACCGCATTGGTCGTCGAGGAACAGGTATATGCGTTTTGCCAGCGTGGTCATGAGGATAAGAGTTTATAGGACGTGCATAAAACTATCAGCAATATAATACACCCGATGGTACAAACATGTTTCAGTTACGTATAGTTTATACCAAAAAGCTGTTGAAACTAGATTTGTATTTTTTTATCATATTTAGTAACTTGTACATAAGTAGTTGAAAGTCTGCATAGTGCGCCGAGTAACCGGCCTTTCTCATTGAGAATCTGACAATCCAGTATTTTTTGAATTATCATTGCAGATAAACCATCCAAAAATATTGATTTATAAATCCAATGGTATTTAAGCTAAATATTTTTAGCAATTTGCGATATGAACTTCATGAAGGACGAACAAGAAATTTTAATCCGTTTCCAAGCTGGTGATGCGACAGCCTTTAAATTGGTCTTTGATAAGTTCTATAAAGATATTTGTTATTTCACTGAGAGGCTAACCGGAGATACAGATGAAGGGCAAAAGATAGCAATTGATTCATTAGAAAAGTTGTTTCGAATGCATACTCAATTTGCTACGCTGGTCAATATCCGGGCGTTTTTGTATATATCGGCGCGCAACAGATGTTTAGATTACTTAAAAGCCAAGGAAAGAGATAGGAAAAGAAAACACGAGTTCAGTTACCTTCAAGATGACATTTTTAGGCTGGATGATAACACTTTCCTTGAAATCGAAGAAGCGGAAACCGGTGTTGTTAAAGCAGTTTATGAGGCCGTACAAGATTTACCACCCCAATGCCGCCAGGTTGTGGAAATGCTGTATTATGAGAAAAAAGGGTATACTGAAATTGCCGCCACCTTAGGAGTAACTGAATCAACAGTGCGCAATCAAAAGCACCGAGCTATGGTCTTATTGCGTAAAAAGCTAGGCGATCGAAACTTCCTTTTACTCGTTATGTTAGTTCATGGTGGAGTTTTACAATATGTCCTGCGTCCTTTTGTTTCTTGAAAAAAAGTTTCAAAATCATAGATTTTTCTTTAGACAAACCCATCTAAGTGTCGTTTCTATAGTATAAGTGTGTTATGGAATTGTTATGAAGATTTTACTAATTTGTATAACGATTGAAACGTTATGGATGATATACCAGCAATAGGCAGCCTTATCTTAAAGTATATTAATCAGACGATTACCGAAGAAGAGCAGCAGTTCTTAGAGGCATGGGCTGCAAAATCGGACGTTCATAAGCGCCGGATAAGACAGCTTATGGATATCGACGAGGTAAACGAAAAAGTAGTGTCTTGGGATAAGGCCGGTGGGGACCCTGAACTTGCTTGGGCAAAACTGCAAGAGCAATTATCGGCTCCTCAAAAGGCATCCGTTCGGAAGTTAGATGTAAAAATATTTCGGTACATCGCAGCCGCGGTCCTGCTGGGAGCTTTTGCTACAATTGTCTTTATAGAAGTGGGCGGAAAGCGCACTGCTACAAAAAAGGCCGCTACTGAAACTGTATTAAATGACGTAGCGCCAGGCAGTAGCAAAGCCGTTTTGACGCTGTCTAACGGCAAAAGAATCTATTTAGATAACGGCCAAAAAGGAGTAATAGCCTCAGATGGTAGTGTTGTTGTTTCTCAAGATGAACAAGGCCTTATTTACAGTGGAGGCGAGGGCGATGAAGTTATTTATAACACGTTAACTGTACCGAAGGGCGGACAATATTTACTCGTTCTTAAGGACGGTACGAAAGCTTGGCTTAACTCCGGTTCCAGTATAAGGTACCCTACGGCTTTCGATAGCGATGGCCGAAATGTTGAAATTTCCGGTGAGATTTATTTTGAAGTAGCTCAGATTGTAAAGAATTCGCAATCAAAAGCTAAAATACCTTTTAATGTGAAGGTGAGAGATCTTAAGGTGCAGGTGCTTGGTACTCATTTTAATATCAACGCTTATGACGATGAAACGGATATTAAAATTACACTTCTGGAAGGAAAAGTAAACGTCTCCACGTCAGTCAATAGTGACGGAAAAATACTAAAGCCAGGAGAACAGGCGATATCAAAAATGGGGCAAGTCGCTATTTATAAAGAAGCGGACTTGGAGGAAGTGATGGCCTGGAAAAATGGAAAATTCTATTTTAATAACACGCCATTATCTGCGGTACTTAGACAAGTTGCCCGGTGGTACAATATTGAGATAGTTTATGAAGGTGCGGTTCCCTCGTTCAAATTAAATGGTGAGGCAAGTAGATCAATGCCACTAGCTGAATTATTAAAGTCATTACAGATGAGTGACATAAAATGTCGAATTGAAGGAAACCGCCTGATTATTCCGGAACAGTAACGAACCCTTTATAATTCTATCTCAATCCTTTGAAAAACTAATCTCTAATACATCCACTCTGGTGTGCCTGTGCTTGAAACGGTAAATCACCAATCTGCGTCAATTAAACTATTACCTATCCGAATGTTTCAATGTTGGCTAGCCAACCGATCACCCTTATCATTGATTGTTTTGCCAAGCCATGGCCATTGACCACATCCGACTAACTTCTTGCCATCTCAGGCATTTAAAAGCCATGCGGGCGCAACCGCATGGCCGAATCAAGGTTAGGAAAAAACGTTTGGTATCGTATTATTTAACCTTAACACTCAAAGGTAATGGTAATTTATTATCTATGTCCGCCTATAACCAAAACACTGCGGATTATGAAATTGACTGCGACTATATTATTAATCTCGTGTTTGCACGTGTTTGCAAATGGCTTCAGCCAAGGGGCTGTGACTTTAAATGAAAAAGGCACTCCTCTTTCAACCATTTTCGAAAAGGTTAAGCGTCAGACTGGAATGGTTTTCTGGTTTAGAAGTGATCAGCTTGAAAATGCCAAGCCGGTTACTATTCACGTAGAAAATGTTCCATTAATAGAAGCGCTTGATAAAATATTTGAAGACCAGCCTTTGTCCTATATAATCAAAGACAAACGTGTTTTTGTTAAAACGCGAGAGACCGAAAAAAAAGTAAATGAGTCTCTTCCTCCTATTAATATAAAAGGACGTGTGGTCAATGAAAGAAGTGATCCGGTTGAAGGAGTGACGGTAAGAATCAAGGCGTCAGACAAGTCTACTGTTACCGATGCTAATGGGGAGTTTACGCTTTTTGCTGGAGACGATGATGCTACTTTGGTTTTTACACATGTGAGCATGGAAACCTTTGAATTAAAAGTTTCGGGTAAAAAGGATCTGGTTATTAACTTAAAGTCTAAGATCAGTATTCTTGACGAAATGCAAGTCATAGCTTACGGTTCAGTCACCAAGCGCATGAATACTGGCAACGTATCGACGGTAAAGGCAGAGGAGATTCAGCGACAACCCGTTTCCAATCCTCTCGCCGCACTATCCGGGCGTGTCGCAGGGATGACCGTTACTCAAAACTCGGGGCTACCGGGATCTCCTGTTAATATCGAGATAAGGGGACGAACTTCCTTGCCCGCCTCCGTCAGCGGGCTCGGTGTCTCTAACGATCCGTTATTTATTATTGATGGAATACCTTTTGCTCCCAATAATCTGCCGGTCAGCAAACTTACATCTGCTCTTGGTACAGATGCTGGCCTCAGCCCATTTAGTTTACTTAACCCTAGTGAAATCGAAAGCATCGATGTCCTCAAAGATGCTGATGCCACCGCCATTTATGGAAGCCGTGGTGCTAATGGAGTAGTCTTAATCACCACAAAAAAAGGTAAAACCGGTAAAACACAGGTGCAGGTGAATTATTATTCGGGTATTAGCAAGGTTACCAGGACGATGGATTTTTTAAACACAGAACACTTCCGTTCTTTTAGAAAGGAAGCATTTGCCAACGATAATGTAGTTCCCAATCCTATAAATGCACCTGATCTTCTGGTTTTTGATTCCAGCCGCTATACCAATTTTACAAAGAGTTTAATTGGTGGTACTGCAAAAATGACAAATATTGAAACCAGTTTATCTGGTGGAAATGCTAATACGCAGTTTTTGTTAGGCGTAAGTTACAGGAGAGAAACTACTGTTTATCCAGGTGACATGTTTGACCGTAAAGGGTCTCTGCATTTAAATATAAACCACAGTTCCGTCGACAGAAAATTAAGTGTTTCCTATAACGGCATCATTTTATCAGACTATAATAAGCTTACAGAAACGGACCTCACGACAAGTATAAACCTTGCGCCTAACTATCCTGAGTTAATTGATGGTAATGGAAATCTGGTGTGGTCCTATAATGGAAGAATTCTCGCAAATCCCTATAGCTATTTAAAACAAAGTTATCTTGCGAAATCTGAAAATTTTCTAAATAATGTCCGGCTTTCTTATTTAATCTTTCCATGGTTGACAGTGTCTGCAAACAGTGGGCTTAACATGGTTTTTGTCAACGAAACTAAAACAATACCCAAATCGTCCGAAAACCCAGTCAACAATCCACAAGGTCGTTTAGAACTGGGTAAGAGCAATTTTAAAACCTGGATTTTCGAGCCACAAATAGAATTTAAAAAGGATTTCAACAGACATGTAATGAGTGTCGTGGCAGGATATGAATGGCAAAAATTACTGTCAGATGCAACGACCATATCAGCAGCGGGGTTTGTAAATGATGCTTTAATAAATAATGTGAATGCCGCTTCAGCTATTTCACCGCCCAACAATTTAAACGATGAATATAAATATGCTGCCGCTTTTGGCAGAATAAATTATAACTATGATGGTAAATATTTAATCAATTTTAGCGGACGACGTGACGGTAGCAGCAGGTTTGGGCCTGGAAAGCAATTTGCCAATTTTGGAGCGGTAGGAGCGGCATGGATTTTCTCCAATGAAAAATTTCTTGATGGTTTCCCGCTGTTAAGCTTTGGTAAACTCAGAGCAAGTTATGGCATAACAGGTAATGATAAACTGCCCAATTATCTTTTCCTGCCTGCATGGAGTTCAACTGATGCCCCTTATCAGGGCACCCCGGGTTTAACGCCAAAGAACTTATTTAATCCTGATTACAGTTGGGAGGTGAACCGCAAATTGGAAGCTGGCCTGGAGCTTGGTCTTTTGAAAGACCGAATAATATTTTCCACCAGTTATTATCGTAACCGGAGCAGTAATCAATTGATTTATTATCCCATGCCATCACAGTCCGGGTTTCCCATTCTTATACAAAATCTGAATGCACTTATTGAAAATGCCGGATTTGAATTTGATTTTAATTCAAAGATTATTAATAAACCTAAGTTTAAATGGTCAACCTCCGTCCTACTGACGCTTCCCAAAAATAAACTTATTGCCTTTCCTGAACTAAGTACATCAAGTTATGCATCTTATTTAGAAATAGGCAAATCACTTAACCAGGCAAGGGGATATAAATATAATGGCGTTGACCCTGAGACTGGCGTTTACACATTTTTAGATATTGATGGCAAACCTACTACCACTCCTGACCCATTAAAAGACCAGGTGCCTCTTGGCAGTCTTGATCCAAAGTTTTATGGCTCGTTTAGAAACACTATTACTATATCAAGATTTGAAATAGATATATTCTTTGAGTTCAGAAAGCAGCCGGGATCGAATTATTTAAACAGTTTACCATCTCAGGGAATAGGCCGATCTTTTTTGAATTATCCGACAACGGTGCTTGACAGATGGCAAAAGCCAGGAGATCAGACTGAATTTGAAAGGTATTCCTGGGCAGTTGGTTCACCGGCCTACGATGCAGCCACTACCTTTTTTAGCCGTGTGTACACCAATTCCGCCAGGTATAGTGACGCATCTTTTATACGGTTAAAGAACGCCGCCATTTATTATAGTTTTAACCCTGCTCTTCTACAACGTATTCATGTTAAAAATTTAAAATGTTACGTTACGGGAAACAATTTATTAACTATAACAAGTTACAGAGGGACAGATCCTGAAACTCAAAATTTATATAAAATGCCACCTCTCAGAACTATTGTGGCAGGCATTCAGGTAACCCTTTAAATTATAAACCATGAAGAAGATAACTCAATATAAATTTTTATTACGGATACTTACTATATCTGCTCATGTAATAGTCCTCGCTATTATACTGCCGGGTTGCAAAAAGAGTATAGAAATCGATCCTCCCATAGATAGGATTATTACAGACCAGGTGTTTGAAAGCAATGCAACGGCAAACTCTGCAGTAGCCGGACTATATAGCCAGATGATGTCAACCCCGTATTCTTTTTATAGTGGTTATATTGAAATATATTCAGGTCTTTCCGCCGATGAATGGGACAATACCACTTCCTATAACTTAGAGGATGATTTTAGAAACAATGCTATAAAATCCGATAATACTATTATTCAAACAAACTTTTGGGCACAACCCTATTTTTATATTTACACATGCAATGCATTAATCGAAGGGTTAGAAAAATCTACGAGCTTAACGGACAGTGCGAGGAATCAGTTGCTTGGTGAGGCTAAATTCAACAGGGCACTGAATTACTTTTATCTGACTAATTTTTTCGGTGATGTTCCCCTCGTCCTAACCACCGATAGTAAGGTAAGCTCGAAGATAGCCCGCACCGCCAGTTCTACTGTCATTGATCAAATCATCACTGATTTAAAGGATGCTCAAAGTTTACTAACACCAGTTTACTATGGCACGGATAAAGCGAGACCCAATAAATGGGCAGCAACGGCGCTACTTGCGAGGGTGTATCTATATAAACAAAATTGGTCTGGAGCTGAAGCGGAAGCCGGAGCTGTTATCAACGCCGGTATGTACGAGCTTGTTGATGTAGATAATACATTTTTGACCGATGGCAATACAGAGTCGCTTTGGACGCTGTTTTCCTCTAACACATACTTTAATACCAGTTTTTACCCAATGTATTTTGTTCCGGCCTATAATGGTATGATCCCAACTTATACAATCTCGCCATCACTTCTATCTAGTTTTGAAACTGGAGATAAAAGAAAAGCTTCCTGGATTGGCACGACAACCATTGATGTTAACGGTGTACCTACTGATTTTAATTATCTTAATAAATATAAGGATATTGGCGGGTCAACCTCGGTTACCGAAGCTCCAATGCCTTTGCGTCTTGCAGAACAATATCTCATCCGGGCTGAGGCCAGGGCGCATTTAAACAAATTGCTTGAAGCGAAAGATGACCTTAGTGCTGTGCGACAAAGAGCCGGACTAACTACCATTACATTCTCTGATCAATCTTCTATACTGTCTGCAATTGAACATGAGCGTCAGGTTGAGCTATTTGGGGAATGGGGGCATCGATGGTTTGACTTAAAAAGAAACGGTGATGCAACTACGGTACTAGCACCAATAAAAGGACCTAGCTGGCAGGGAACCGACATTTACTATCCCATTCCCGTTGCAGAAATATTAAAGTTTAAGGGGCTTTCTCAAAATGATGGTTATAAATAAATTTGTATGAAAAAGTTTTTTATCTCTGTTGTTTTTTTTGTCTTATGTACCGGAGGAGCACATGCCCAGCAGTATTTAGGAATAGGTGACAAGTTGCCCGACAGCCTTTTACAGCAATATAAAGGGAAATCCATTTTAATAGACTTTTGGGGCATCTACTGCAAAAGTTGCATAGAGGCTTTTCCCCATCTTGAATCGCTTCAACAAAAGTATAAGGATAAACTGCAAGTGTTATTAGTAACCAAGGATAGTCCGGAAATGGTCAACAAGCTTAAAGCAAGGTCTGCCATTGTTAGGAATGTGAGTCTTCCTATGATTGTTAATGATAAAGTATTTTCAAATCTATTTTTTTTCCGATCACAGCCTACTGATATCTGGATTGATACCTCTGGGATTGTACGCCATATCACTGAAGGATGGCACGTTAATGAGGTGAATATAGGGAAGTTTGTTATGGGTAAAGAGTTAACACTTCCTCTTAAAGATGAAAGAATACAGGACGAAATTGTGGGTGCCAATGTCGCTCCAACAGATTCAACCAACGGCTTACTTTTTTTGTCTTATCTGACCTCTTATCAACAAGGGCAGCCAGCTATGATTGGTAAGATTTGGGATAAGTCAGAGCGTCATCAGATTGGCATTAAGGCAACTAATATTACTTTAAATACGCTGTTTATGACGGCTTTCCCTAACATTGAACAATTTAATAACAGAATCATCCTGGAAGTTAAAGATCCCACTGCCTTCCAGTTTCCTAAAGACAGCACATTATGGGACTGGTTCATAAAGAACTATCATTATTGCTATGAACTCAGATTACCTCCAGACAAAGCGAAAGGACTGTATAGTTACATGAAAGAAGACCTGCAGAGAAATTTCGGATATTCTGCCAAAGTAGAAAAGAGGAAAGTAAAATGTATCGTCATCAGCCAAACAAAAGAGGCGTCGTCACGATTACAGACGAAAGGTGGTGCCCCTGTTTTAGAAGAACTAGATGATGAAACTAAATTTACCCTTCGAAATCAAAACCTCAACGCCTTTTTAGAGCGTGTCAAATATTACAATGAGACAAAGCCGTTACCTCTTGTTATCGATGTGTCTTATAAAGGGAATGTCGACATGGATATAAATTGTGCGCTTACAGATTTGCCCCGCTTAAAAGAGGAGTTATCGGCATATGGTCTCTCGATTCATGAGGAAATGCGAGAACTAAATATGCTGGTTATAAGAAATTAAAACATTTGAAATCGGACATCCAATTGATACCCGATTCTCATTAAATCTGTCATCAATTAGCACGCACGATACTATCATTTAAAAAAAATCGCATTGATCCAGCCAAGATTATGGTTTTTCTAAAATTAAATCTGGAAAATGTCTATTGCAACGCCGGTAATAATGTCCCCTGAAGATATCAAGTATTCAGTGAAGCGAAGTGAAACCAATAAGCCATATCGGTTTTCATAAACTATGCTTTATACAATGGGCTGACGGATTAAGGTTTATATAAGAATTTATCTGGTGGATATGGCATGCCAGAACCAGCATCAATCTGCAGGCCTATGGGATGACCTACGTCATTTAGGAGTACATGTGAAATAAGCCATAGGGACCTGCAGTATATCGTATTTGCACCTGGGCAGAGGGTACTTTTCAAATAACTTTCCGATAGAGGAGTTGACGAATCAAAATCACCTTGCTGATTCGGCACCATAGAAGTAGAAGAAAAGTAAGAAACAAAAATACTTGAACTATCCTCTCTTGAATGTGCGCATGTAGTAACAGCCAGCAAAACTGAAACAATAGCAACTAAATATTTAAATGTTCGCATACAGTATGCTTTGTAAAAGAGGCTGCCCAAATTAAGGCAGCCTCTTATCATTATAATCAATTAAGGTTTTCTTATGATTAAATCTGGAGTATAAGGCGAACCAGTACCAGGGTCAATTGCAACGCCGGTTGGTGTGGTACCGCTGAATGTTAAATGTGAAGGCAGCCAAGCATTACGGCAAAATTGATTGTTGGCTCCTGGGCATAGATTGTTTTTAATAACTGTTCCATCCTGTGAGATTGATTGATCAAATTGACCTGTTACTGGATTTGCCTGCACAGAAGAAAAGTAGTTCACAAATTTTGATGATTTAGAACCTGTGAATGCGGTAGTTGTAATTGCAAACATAACTGCAATAGAAGCTACAATTAATTGAACCTTTTTCATAAAAGATAATATTTAAATGATTAATGCCTACTCTTTTTGACGGGTTTTCGGCTTGCCCCGTTTATTGCAATAAAGACTTATTAGTTACCCGTGACGGGATAAATGAATAAATTGCTTTAAGGGAAAAACTATGCCTGAAGCTTATTAAGAATACTTTAGATTCGCCGATCCTTTTTTATGAATTACGAGGGCTATTACCGATAGTAGCAAGAAAACGATATTAAATATGAGATGCTGTGCCCACGACATGGTTTTAATAACTCCTCCGCAAATACATGGTAGATGGTTGCCAGCCAAAAGCATCCCGGCGATATAAATGGTGAAGCCTGTCATCATAATTGTCGATGCATATAGCGCGATAACCTTAGTTTTTTTAATAAAAAAAAGTACGGCTACAACAATTTCAATGATAGGTACCACCAAACCAATGGTCTCAGCGTATGGCCGTAATATAGGGGCAAAGCCCGCTTGAACAGTAAATACATCGTACTCTAAGAGCTTGGACAATCCTGTATAAAGGAATAACAAAATAAAAAGTAATGAAGTAATTTCAATATACAGTTTCCCTTTGTCTATTGAATGATTAGATTTCTGATCACGATAATCAAGTATACCTTCGGCTGTATTTTTCATCTCAAAATGTTTTTACAACTTGCCTATGGAGTTGGTGTTGCCCAATTTCTACAATAAATTGAAAGGAGCGTACTATTACTAAGCGTAGGAAACTCGCTACAGGCTAATTTGAGTTCAGTATATTTATGAATTGTAAACAAGCATCACTTTTATTTTTCTGTTACAAGCATTGAGTAATCGTTATAAACCGATGTTTTTTTAAACTGTAGGCTTCCGGGTACTGCAAGCATATTTCTTCGTTTGTTATGTATGCAAGTTATGATATCAAAATTTTCCAATTGGCAGCAATTGTTTACCATTTGGCAGTATTATTTATCGCATTTGCACGGTTTCGTATTTAATGTCAATTGCAATAGAGGTCAGTTAATTGATTTGGCAAAAGAGGGCAACTAGCAAAGTTATTTTGACTCTGCCATCAATTGACGTTTTCTCCATTTAAGGGGTGATACGCCATGACTTTTTTTGAATGCCGTGATAAAGCTACTTAGCGTATGATAGCCAGTAAGAAACGAAATCTCCTTGATGTCTTTGTCAGTCTCTAATAGAAGATATTCGGCTTTTTCCATTCGCAGCTTCACCTGGAATTCATATATACCAAGCCCGAAGAGTTGCTTGAAGCCAGATTTAAGTTTTGTTCGATTCACGCCGGCATCGGCGGCAAGACTTTCAATAGTAAAATGGGTTTTGGGGTCTTTTAAAATTGTTTGGTGGATTTTCGACAAGTAATCGCGGTCCTCTCGTTTGAGGTTTAACTGCCTAGCCATCTGGATAAGGTTTTATATTGACAATAAATGCACAAACTCAGCATGGCTTTCATATAGCCATCAGTGAATTCTTTTGCCTCCATTTATATGGCGCAATGCCATTTTTCTTTTTAAATGCTAATGTAAAACTGGCTTTTGTTTTATACCCTGATAGCCGGGCAATGGTTTGCACATCCTTTTCTGTAAAAAACAATAGAGATTCTGAATATTTCATCCTAAGATTTACCATATACTCATACACTGTGATTCCAAAAAGTTGCTTGAAACCATAAGTTAATTTTTTAGTGTTGATTCCTGCTTCATACGCGAGATCTGCTAGTGTGTGATTGGCAGTCGGATCGCAAGCGATTTTGTCATGGATAGATTGCAAGGCATTGCGATCGTCTTCTTTTAATCTTAAAGACTTTAACATTGGAGTAAGGTTTCGTTTGACAATACAATTCATTCATTTAAAAGCAGAAAATGTTCGCATGTAACGGTTCAAGGGGTAGGTGGCCTTTCTTGAGTAAGAAGAATTACTAGATGAGACGAATTTCAGAAATAATCGTAAAACCTAAAAAAAAAACATTTTGCCAAAAAGGCGAAATAACTAACTGTAGGTATTTATTAATCGAAGCACTTATATGAACAACTGCATCCTAACATAAGCTCTATTAAGCTTTTAAGAAGTGCTTCGCAATCCTTGACTCCGCACGTGATTTGTGCGATTTTACTGTATTTAATGGAATGTTAAGTTCTTCTGCAATCTTCTCCAATGTCAATTTCTTGAAGTAGTATAATTCAATGATCGTCTTGTGTCGGGGAGGGAGTTTTTCAACTTCTTTTAGAATATTCGTCTGATTTTCATGGTCAACTTGATTTTCATGAATTGGTTTCTGAATATACTCAAAATACTGTCTGGATTTCCGATTTGTTCGAGTTCGCTTTTTCAAATGAAGCATACATTCGTTGTATGCCGCTCTAAATAAATACCCCTTTGGATCAGCAAAACAACAAAACTCAGTGTTATACTTAAACCAGATTTTTACAAAAATGTCCACCACCAAATCTTCAGCTTCTTGAAGATCTTCAATAAAGTATCTACAAAACTTAACTAATCCTGAATAGTATGTTTGGAATAGTTGTTCAAATACTTTTGTATCCGAAGTAATCATTCAATAGGGTTTAACAATACACAATTCAAATACCGCTATGGTATAAATCTTAGTCGGCGGGAATCTGACAAATTTGAAAGTTTAACCCGTTTATGGAGACAGGTAATTGATTGGAAGTGTAAATTAATAAAAATGATACATTTTTTTAATCTATCACCAATAGATTGTAAAAATATACGGATTATTGATTGAAGAATTCATAAAGAAATTACGGTTCAAATGAATATAATACTAGCTTAAGTGCCTTTTCTTTGAATTACCTCAAATTGTCTATAGGTAACAAAAAAAATAAAAAAAGATATTGACCGCCGCCAACTAATTAATAAAAAGCGCTAATCTATATTATGAGCTATGGCGTTTTTTGAGTAAAATTGTAGTATCATCCTATTCTCCAATTGTACTAATTCCTTATTCAATACTTTCGTTGTCTATGACCGTGATTTGGCGTAGTTTAGTACATCAAATCCAAACTAACTATAGATTCATGCCATGATTGCGATATTAAAAGACGATATGATCCAGGATTTTCAGCAGGGTAGTGAAAAAGCTTTTCAAATGGTATTTGATCATTACTATCGTCGTTTGGTGGGGTTTGTTTCTAAACTTACAGATAACGAACAGGAGGCTCAAGATATCTCTTTACGTACTTTTCAAACTTTGTTTAAGCGTTGTCAATTATTCAACTCGGAAAACAATATAAGGGCCTTTCTGTATGTAAGCGCCCGAAACAACAGCTTGAACTATCTCAAGGCTAAAAAACGGCTAGATCGTAAAAAAAAGACACTGTTTGAAAAACTGTCAAATGACACCAGGGTCTGTTATGCGTACTCAATCACAGAAGATGTGGTAGAAATTATTCAGGCTGCAATAGAGGCCCTCCCTCCTGAGTCTAAGCGGGTTTTCAAGATGTTGTATTATGAAGATTTAAAGCCATCAGAAATTGCGGAGATCCTACAGATATCTGTAAATACAGTGTATAATCACAAGAGTCTTGCTATTAAAAAACTTCGCCTCCTGCTTGCGGAAAATTCGGTTGCCCTAGCTTGGTTAGTGCAGGTTGCCATCTTTTGTCGTTAGATTCCACCAATTTGTGTTGCACAGTATAGCTCTAAAAAAAAGTACACTTTTTTTGCAGCCAATTAGAGACTTGATGAAAAAAAGTTGTTATATATATTAAGAGAACATTTTGAAATTGTTAATTTATTATAGTCTAGAAGACTACCATTAACCTATTACACCTTGTGCAAAATATAGAAGAGATAACAGGATTGATAGTAAAACATCTTCGGCAAGAATTAAGCCCAGATGAAGCCACCCAGCTGCAAAATTGGGTCGATTCTTCAAAAGTTAATCAGCAGTACTTTAATGACATCAACAATATTCCGGACCTAATGAGTATTGTACATGCGTATGAAAGCGCAGGGAAGATAGATCTTATACAGGCATGGAATAATATGAAAGCCGTGGGATGGGAAGCGCAATCCTCTGAAGAAATAGCCAAGTTGAAATACTTGAATTTTGGCTGGAAGTCATGGGTCGCAATTGCAGCTTCACTATTGCTTCTGGGATTCGGTGCTTACCTTCGATTTATACCGAAAAAGAAACCTGTTCAAATCACAGAGACAAAAGTTGAGATTCCTTCTGATGTAAAGCCCAATATTAAAAATGCTATTCTTACCCTTGATGATGGACGGACTATTGTACTTGATAGCGTGAAAAATGGTTTACTTGTAAGTCAGGGAGCAGCACAAATTGTTAAGAGTGGTACGACAATAAGTTACAATGCAAGTAAGACGCTAAGCTCAGGAGCATCGATTTATAATACGGTTTCAGTACCAAGAGGCGGAAATGTTATAGATCTTGAGCTAAGTGATGGTAGCAGAGTTTGGTTGAATGCAGCCTCTTCGATTAGATACCCTGTAACTTTCAATAGTGACCAACGCCGCGTAGAAATTACCGGTGAAGCGTATTTCGAAGTTGTACATAAAGAAGACAGCAAGCCTTTCATAGTGAGTAAAGAGAATTTGGATGTTACCGTTTTAGGAACTCATTTCAATGTTAATGCTTATGAAGACGACGGAAGCATAAGGGTGACATTATTAGAAGGAAGCGTTAAAGTAACAATCCCTCAATTAGCTCATGTTCAGAAGATGTTAAAACCGGGACAGCAAGCAATTTCATTAAATGGTAAATTAGACGTTGACAAGGACGTTGATACCGACCAGGTGCTAGCCTGGAAGAATGGCAAGTTTGCATTCAATAAAACCAATATCCAACTTATTATGAAACAAATAGAACGTTGGTATGATGTTGAAACTGTGTATGAAAGCGATATTGTAAAGAAATTACCGTTCAGTGGTGAGATTTCAAGATATAATACCGCTTCAAAAGTATTGGACTTATTGGGAAAAACAGGTTTTATACGCTTTCGAATAGTTGGCAAGAAGGTGTTCGTGTCACAGCCGTGAACCATTATATATACCCATACCGATGATAAATTTGATGAAACAAGAAAGGATTCTTGGTTTGATCTTAAAACGGCAATTCGATAGCCTAAGCATAAAGCAAGAGAATCTTTTAGGTGGATTGATTGAAAAGGAAATAGTGAATAAGAAGATTTATACGCAGCTTCTCAATGATAGGAATAAATTAATTGACTACATTATAAATCAATCGGAAAAGTGCAACGGGCCATTCGATATCAGTATACAAAATGCGTTCAAGAAATTTCAGAATAAGTTAAAAACCAAAAACAAGATTTAATAGTCCATAAATATCCTTGATTAGTTTAACAACCTTTTCATCCTCTGATTTATTGGCCAAACCTCCAAGGCCTGGCTGCATCTAACTTGCGCCATTAAGCATTAACCTTATGCAACACTCCTATGGGATGGCATCTATAACCTTATAAGCGGGGATAAAGAAATCCGGCAATGTGGCTGCATTGCCGGAGGTGAATAGTTAAACCTGTGAAATCCAAGGTATCACTATTCTTAAACTTCAAATCAAATGTATGCAAATTTTCGTTTGCACACACTCACTTTTATTGCCTTGTAAGAGCAATAAAGCGGGTGAACCAAAACAACGCTTAAATATCGGAAATGCCGATACAAAATGGCTGCACAATGCAGTGAGAATTATGAAGATAACTGTCGTTATATTACTGGCGGCGTGTTTACAAGTAAGTGCTGCAGGTTATAGTCAGAAAATAACTCTTTATGAGAAGGATGCTGATTTAGAAACGATATTCAAGAAAATTGAAAAAAGTACAAAGTATAAGTTTCTATACATGTCGGAATTACTTCGTAGCACAAAGAAAATTTCTATTAGTGTTAGAAATGCTAACATAGAAGAGGTTCTAAGTTATTGTTTCAAGGAGCAAAGGAAATTAGATTATGAAATAAATGGCAATACAGTTATTGTGAAACTGAGGGCAGTTTCTGATTTCGAAGAGAAGCCTTATGTAATTTTACCAGAGTTTCCAGATTTACGGGGAATTATCTTGGATGAAAATGGAGCACCAGCAATGGGTGTGAATGTTAGCGTGAAAGGAACTAATAAAGGAACTACCACAAACAGGAAAGGAGAATTTGCACTGCCAGAAGTGGATAAAGATGCTGTATTGATTATAACTTCAATAGGCTATGATCGACAGGAAGTGCAAGTAAAGAATAGATTATTTATCTCTTTACAATTAAAAATAGCAATCGGAAATCTGGATGAGATGCAGGTAGTTGCTTATGGCACAACATCGAAACGTTTTAATACTGGAAACGTAGCGACTATAAAATCTGTAGACATAGAGAAGCAACCAGTAAACAACGTGTTACTTGCATTACAGGGACGAGTACCAGGACTATTAATTACTCAAGCGAACGGCATAGCTGGGGGATCTATTAAAGTTCGAATTCAAGGGCAAAACAGTATTGCAGGAGGAAACGAACCTCTTTATGTTATTGATGGAGTTCCTTTTTTTTCAGAGGTACTTCCTGTAACTACTGTTGGGAACAGTATATTAGGTACAACTAATACCAACCCACTCGCTTATATCAATACTGCCGATATTGAAAGCATTGATGTATTGAAAGACGCTGATGCAACTTCAATCTATGGCTCTCGAGCTGCTAACGGGGCTATTCTAATCACTACTAGAAAAGGAAAGGCTGGCGATACCCGTGTCAATGTAAATTTTCAAACGGGTTGGGGTAAGGTTGCCAATAAATTAGACCTTATGGATACCGATCAATATCTTGCCATGCGTCGCGAAGCATTTAAGAATGATAATGTCCCCATACCCTCAATTATTACAAGGCCCAATGATGGAAACTATGATGTGAACGGACTTTGGGATACCACCCGTAATACGGATTGGCAAAAAGAATTGATAGGCGGCGCAGCAACAGTTACCAAAATAACTGCAGGCGTTTCTGGCGGTGCTTCAAATATGCAATATCTGGTCAGTGGAACTTATCAGCGGGAGACAAGTGTTTTTCCTGGTGATTTCGCAAATAAAACCGGAAGTCTGCATTTTAATCTTAATAGCGCAAGCGCCAATCAAAAATTCAAGATAAATTTTTCAGGCAATTATTTTGTGGGAAAAAATTTACTTCCCAATACAGATCTTACAAGTGTTGCCACTAGTTTAGCCCCCAATGCACCCGCTTTATATGATTCAATAGGCAATCTTAATTGGGCTCCACGACCTTCCGGCGCGTCGTCTTGGAGAGACCACCCCCTTGCTTATTTATATCGCTTGTATGAAAATAAAACCAGCAATCTGGTCAGCAATGCAATTGTCAGTTATTGGATATTACCAGGTTTAGAAATTAAAAGCAGTTTTGGATATACTAATTTGGAAACTCATGAGTTTAGGGGAAATTTGATTGACGGCGAAAAGCCGGAAAATCGATCCAATTTTCAGCGTATCGCAATTTATTCAAATAGTGTAGGTAAGTCGTGGGTTATAGAACCCCAATTAAATTATAGAAAGCATGCGGTTTTTGGAGATCTAGATGTATTGATTGGAACCACTTTTCAAAGAAGAACCAGCAGCGGAGAAGGCTTCCAAGGAGCTGATTATCCCACAGATGAATCTATGAGGGATAAACGTGCTGCTACTACTTTGTTAATTACTGGTACTGTCGCTTCTGAATATAAGTATAGCGCAGGTTTTGCTAAGGTAAATTATAGCTATAGAAACAAATACCTAATTAATTTAACTGGTAGAAGGGACGGCAGCAGTCGATTCGGCAAAAGTAATCAGTTTCATAACTTTGCTGCAGTTGGCCTAGGCTGGATTTTTTCTGAAGAAAAATTTATTCAACGAAATAATTCATTCTTAAGTTTTGGAAAAATTAGAGGTAGTTACGGTTCTACTGGTAGTGATCAAATAGGGGATTATGCTTTTTTGAGCACCTATAGTTCAATATCTAGTTTTTTAAGCCCTTATCAGGGAGTTGCGAGTATTTCAGCCAATGCAATTTCTAATCCATACTTAGCTTGGGAGGAAACTAAAAAGATACAATTCGGATTAGAACTTGGCTTTTTTAGGGATCGAATACGAGCGACAGCTACCTATGCGCGAAACAGGTGTTCCAATCAGCTTTTGCTCTACAATTTACCCATTATTGCTGGAGGATCTATTCCCACTAATTTCCCAGCAACTGTCGAGAATACATCTTGGGAGTTTACACTAAATACTGTCAACCTAGCTGGAAAAGACTTTAAATGGACCAGTAGTATTAACCTGACGATTCCTAAGAATAAGTTGGTTTCCTTTCCGGACTTGCAAACATCTTCTTATAACACAACACTAATAGTAGGACAGCCACTCAATATTTTCAAACAGTATCAATTTTTAGGCGTTAATGCAGCTACAGGCGCGTTTTCATTTGCTGATGCCCACGGGAACCCAACTTCAGACGATCCGGGCATGGATGCTTTAAATGTCATTACTAATTACGATCCCAAATTTTATGGAGGATTAAGTAATACGATAGAATTTAAGAATTTTCAATTTGACTTGTTTATACAGTTTCATAAACAATCAATAGCCTATAGCCCTTCCGTTGGTTTACCAGGAAGATTTGATGGAGGGAAAAACAATCAACCAGTGAGTGTCCTTAATCATTGGCAAAAAACTGATGATCAATCTGCGAACCAAAAGTATTCACAAAACTTCAGTGTATATTTCCCGTTTCTTTATTCTAAGGGGTCTACATTGGTAAATGTGGATGGCTCGTTTATACGATTAAAAAATCTTTCCGTTTCTTATAATATACCAGTGAATTTGACAAAAAAAGCTTTTATGCAAACCTGTCGCATTTATGCTCATTGTCAGAATTTATTCACTATTACCAACTTTGAAGGGCTGGATCCCGAGAGTGGAAGTAATATGGTTTTACCTCCATTAAGAGTTATCACTTTGGGTGTGCAGCTTACTTTTTAATAAGTTCAAAAAAATGATTATGAAACTAATTTATCACTTGATCATTGCCATACTTCTCATAACTATACCAAGTTGCAAAAAATTTGTGGAAATAGATGCACCTGTTACAAGTATCAATGAGAGAATTGTTTACAACAACGATATTACAGCCACAGCAGTATTGACCGGATTATATTCTATCTTAAGTAGTACTCCATATTTTGGAAGTGGTTTTATGTCTATTACACGTTATGCTGGTCTTTCTGCAGATGAATTAGATGTATGGGGTAGTTATAGTTCAGAAAGTGGATTGGCTTATTATAGAAACAAACTTTTTACTACTCTCACGTCTAGTCCAGGAAGTGAAACATGGTTGAATCTTTATCCCCTAATTATAAAATGCAATCAAGCCATAGAAGAATTGGACCAATCACAATCGCTGAGTTCAAGTACCAAGCAACAATTATTAGGTGAAGCAAGATTCCTACGGGCATTATTCTATTTTTACCTAGTTAATTTGTATGGCGAAGTTCCGCTAGTAACAACCTTTGACTACAAAGTCAACAGACTTCTTAAAAGATCTCAAATAAGCGATGTTTACGCATTTATTATTTCTGAATTAAATGAGGCTAAAGCTTTACTTAGCCCTGTCTATCTTGATGGAAAATTAAAGCCCTATGTGGGAAACATTGAAAGGGTGAGGCCAACCAAATGGGCAGCCTCTGCATTACTAGCACGAACCTATCTATATATAGGCGATTTTGCAAAAGCAGAGATGGAAGCGACTTCTGTTATTGATAATTCTCTATATGGATTAACTGGTTTGACCAACATATTTTTAAAGAATAGCCAAGAAGCTATCTGGCAGCTGCAACCGGTAATACCGAATAGTAATACCGAAGATGCGAAATTATTTGTGCTGACGGAAGATCCTGTTGGATTTAGTGACTTTAAACCTTTTTACCTTAATAGTTCACTGGTAAATGCATTCGAGGCCGGAGATGACCGAAAGACTAAATGGATCGGTGAGTATACTTCTGGTTCGACTACCTACTTTTTCCCTTATAAATATAAGCTTTCTCTTATTGGGGAACCAATTGATGAATACTATATGGTCTTGAGGTTGGCAGAACAGTATTTGATACGGGCAGAAGCCAACGCCCGTCAGAATAAATTAAACTTGGCGATTAATGATCTTAATACTATACGCAACAGAGCCAGAGCGATCAGTACGCTCACTGTACCTAATCCATTACCTGCCTTGCCCGACAACCTCTCCCAAAATGATGTCATTTCAGCCGTAATGCAAGAAAGAAGAGTTGAATTATTTGCAGAATTGGGCCAACGGTGGTTAGATCTAAAACGAACTAATAAAGTTAATGATGTTATGAATTCTGTTACGACACAAAAGGGAGGAACTTGGCAACCCTTTCAAGCATATTATCCGATAGATTTAACTGAACTTCAAAAGGCTCCTAACCTAGTTCAAAATTCAGGATATTAATATTATAAGGATTGTCAAAATACAAACATCAATTTCGATATTTAAATTAAAGTGAAAAATGAAGTTAATAACCTTGATTGCGTTGATTTCGCTCCAACTGGCAGCAAATAAAAATAAGACTGTACGCGATGTTTATGATGAAATAAAAACCATAAATGGAAATAAGTCTCCCGTAGAGCCTGGCATAAAATGGACCGAAGGTCTTTCCTGGCAACAGGTTGTAAAGAAGGCAAAAGAAGAAAACAAACTAATATTTGTTGATTGTTATGCTACTTGGTGCAAGCCTTGCAAATTAATGGATAGAGAAGTATACACCGATGATACGGTAGGAAGTTTTATGAATGATAAATTTATTTCGATTAGACTTCAGTTGGATACAACTGAAAATGATGATAAAAATATCAAATTGCTTTATAGTACTGCGAAAAGATTTCAGAAAAAGTACGAAGTCAGAGGAATGCCAACATTCTTATTCTTTTCCTCTGAAGGAATTATTTTGCATAAAAATATGGGTGCAAAAAGCAGACGAGATTTTGTTCAACTAGCTGTTGACGCTCGTGATCCTGCAAAACAAATTTATCCCCGAATTGCTAGCTGGAAGGCGGGAAAATTGAATTATAAAATGATGCCCTCTTTAGCTAATGATTTGGCCATCGCAAGCGAAGCAGATCTGTCTTGCAAGGTTGCCGAAGATTATATACATCGTCTCGAGATGGTTAGTGAGGATGAATTGTTAAGCAAAGAGAATATTAAATTTATTGATACATATTCCTTTTTAATTACTTCGCACGATCGAATCTTTTCCTATTATCAAAACAATTCTAGTAGGATTGATACTATTTTGAAGAAGAAGGGATACTCTAAAGAGCTGATACATTCAATTGTTAAAAGGGAAGAAATTGAACCATTTGTAAAACTGGCGAAGTCTAATGGGGATAGTGTCATCAAATGGGAAAAAATTGAAGCTACTATTGAAAAGAAATATTCCGAGGAACTGTGCTTTGAGGTTTTAAGTGATGCAAAGTTATCTTGGTATCTTGAAAACGATCAATGGAAAAATTTAATTTCAGAAGCAATCGCGCGTATTGACAAGAGGGGGGTACAAAATGAAAATGGTTATTGGCTAAACAACGTTGCCTGGATAATTTTTGAGAGAAGTTATAATAAGAATGAACTTGAGAAAGCTGTTGATTGGATGAATTATATCATGTCTAACAGTACTAAGCTTGGGGAAGATGCTCGATTAATTGATACAAAAGCTAATCTTTTATATAAGTTGGGAAAGATTAATGAAGCCATTGTTTTAGAAGAACAAGCTGTATCAATTCTCCCTGAAAATAAAACAGTACTGGATAAAATGAAGAAGGGACACCCCACTTGGCCTTCAAATTAACATCCATTCTTAATTGATAATTTATTATGATTAATAAAATAATATTTTTTCTATTAGTTACTCACGGTATAGGATTTAGCGTTTTTTCTCAAATAAACCTTGCATTATATCCCGACAGTACGTCTAAAGTGATCGGTAAAAACAACGTTATACCAACCATGACGGCATATTTACCGTCTAAAGAAAAAGCAACAGGTACAGGTGTTCTTATTTTTCCTGGTGGGGGTTATGGATTCTTGGCAACAGAAACTGAGGGAACTCCTATTGCAGAGGCTTTTGTTCAAAAAGGTATTGCGGCATTTGTTATTAAATATCGGCTTCCCCAACAAACAAATCTACCTGACAAAAGTATGGGACCATTGATAGATGCACAACAAGCAATAAAAATTGTAAGAGACAGCGCATCTTCATGGCACCTAGAGAACAATAAGATTGGCGTTATTGGCTTTTCAGCTGGTGGTCACTTGGCATCTAGTCTGGGTGTTCATTATGATACGAGTTATATTCCAAACGAACATAAAATCAACCTTCGCCCAGATTTTATGCTCTTGATTTATCCCGTTATCAGTATGAAAAAGAAAATCACACACGTTGGGTCACGAATAAATTTAATTGGCAGTCAAGCTACTGCGGAGAAAGTTAAATTCTTTAGCAGTGAAGATAATGTAAATTCCAGAACCCCACCAACTTATATTACACATACGGGAGATGATCAAATTGTGGATGTTGAAAATAGTATACAAATGTATCAATGGTTACAAATAGTAGGAGTAGACGCAGAGTTGCATATCTATCCAAGAGGCAATCATGGATTTATTCAGCGCCAACCAGTTAACGAGTGGTTGAATCCTATTTTAGATTTTTTAAAAAAGGAAAAGTTATACAGAGAATTTCAATAGAATTATTTCTTTCGTAGAGATCTCGAAATCTGTTCTCAGCTTTCGAGATCTGTATATAAGAGAGTTTGTCGCTGCAAAATCGATCATTAGTGTGTCGCTTGGGTTATACGCAATATGTAGTGAAACATCTGTTGATTGGTCATAGCGTCTTAGTCGCTCGTAAAATTGCATATAGCGGAATCCATCCGATGTTGGATCAGATACTCTTGCCAGCCAAAGCAGTTGTTTGGCTACACCGGTTTTTTTAAGCTCTTTTTAAAAATGGTCTCGCAAGGCTTCAAAGCCTTCAGGCGTCAGTCTTTGACTGGTGACTGTTATGTCGTCCATGGCCAAAAGATCCTTGTAAGAATTTGGACTCGCTTTAAAAACAACATCGTATTTGCGCAAAGTGTTACGAGAGATGTTGAGCTCTGCAGCGATACTACGTTCTGAGCTGGAGCGCTGTAAAAGCTGAAGCATCATTCGAATGATGAGCGTAGAGATGACTTTTTGAGATATTAAAAATTATTATTATTAGCCAACAGAATTTGCAGTGGCTAATATATCGCTCATCTCAAGTTGGTAGAACTGGTTCATCTTGCGCCGTAATGACAGGAAAGGGATGGCGTTAATTATTGACTAAATAATAAATAAGCACGTTTAAGTATAGGTGATACGCATCATCACCTGTTGGTTCAATATGGACCGAAACGGATAATGCAACAAACGATCGAAACAGTATTTCAGCATGCGCTGTAATGACAAGAATGTGACGAGGATTAATAACTGATAAAAAATAAAAAAGGCACTGATATGTATACTTAATACAAATTGTCGTCGGTGGTTCAGCACGGAACGAAATGGGTGCTGCAATAGTTATAACTCGTGTTTAATTTGAATGATTTAAAAATTTGCAAAAAATAGTGATAAATGGATAATCATAACTGTATGTTTCGGTGTCTTATTATTGAAGTCAGTTTTGAAACTCGTTAATTCAAATTCTAATGAATTTAATATATTATTCCGATCGTTGCCTTGTCCTAATATCTTACCTATACGGAATTTTGGCCAGCTATGGTAGCAAATTTTCCATACCCACAATTAATAGAAAAATTGATTTCCATGTCATCCTTTTAAAAAGCATTGATAAAATCAATTGAAAAATACATAATCAACCGAAAATGAATTATTAATAAAGGGTATATGTATAGCTTTTTTTATGATACTATTTTCTTTGTTGTGGCAATTATTCCTGCCATTTCAATCCATGACGATGTAATTCTTTTTCGTATAATTAATTCAACTTTATAGAAATGAAATCATTTATCAAAAATCCTATTAGCTACCTTACCTGTTTCATCTTATTTTCGTTATGTTCTGTTGCTCAACAGCAACTTAGTAGTGTTACTGAATTTAAAGCACCTTCGAAACCAAATCTCGATACCAGTATGTTTGGTAAATGGCCGGCTCTTGGCCCAAAAGCGGTTATAAGTAATGATGGTAGGTATGTTGCCTACACCATCAATAACCCACTGTCATATGAAAGTACCTTATTCATTCAGAGTTTAGACCATTCCTTTCAAAAGCAATTTGCAGGTGCAAATGAGTCTTTCTTTTTTTGCACTGACAGCCGGCGGTTGATATTTCAGCGGGGCGATTCTTTAATGTTTGTAACATTTGACGGAGGAAGAGTAAACTCTATAGGAAATGTTGAATCTTTTCAGGTTCCCGTTGCTAATGTTGGGGAATGGATAGCGTATCGGTTGAAAGGCGATGAAAACAAACTTGTGTTATTGAATTTAATGTCGGGAAAAACCAATAGTATTTCTTTTGTTACTGATTACTTCTTTGATAAGGGAGGAAATACATTAGTTGTCAAATGTTCTAAAAGATCAGGCCAAGGCTCTGTTGATCAAATTCAATGGATGAACTTAAAAGATAGAATTTTCCACCAGATCTGGGAGAGAAAGCAGCTCGGAAATTCTTCTTTTCAGATCAGTAAGTTCATATATGATGATAGTGGCAAGCAATGTGCTTTTACTTTCAATGATTCTCAAGGTGTTCAAATTTGCTACTTTAAGAAAGGAATGGATAGTGCTGTGTTGAAGGTGCATAACGGATCTCCGGGAATAAACGCGAAGATGTTGGTATACAGCCTACATAGTTTCAGCAAAAACGGAAAGTATTTATTTTTTTATTTGCAAGAAAAGGAAAAGGTAAAGGAAAGATTACCCAATATCACTTATGCACAAGTAAATATATGGAGTTATAATGATATTGAGATTCAACCTGCCCAGAGAAATGATTTGGGTAATCTAAATACCTTTCTTTCTGTGGTCACTTGTCTTGATAACAATAGCCAGGTACTACAATTGCAGGATGAGGATGATGCCCCTGCACATCATCTTAACTACATAACCGGAGATTACGTTGTAATGACAAATAATCATAGAGGTAAATTACCTTACTGGTGGTCGAATTGTGAAAAGCCATCAACGTATTGTATTTCTTTAATAGATGGAAAGAAAAGACTGATTTGTGAAGGGGCAAGATTTGGGTATTTTTCTCCTTTAGGAAAATACTTTATCTATTGGAATAGCGATTCGCTTGCATTTATGTGTTTTAACATGAATACAAAGATGCTAAACAATATTACTCAATCCATTCCCGATAAACTTACTGAAGATTATGTGAAGCGGCTGGAACCGCAGCCTGTTTCAAGTGTTGTTGCCGCTTGGTACGAAAACGACAAATCTTTAATTGTATATGGGAAATATGATATTTGGAAAATTGACCCGGAGGGAAAGAATAAATTTATTAATCTGACCCATGGTTATGGAAGGAAACACAAAGTTATGTTACGGCTAATTAATGGAGATGATGGACAAGGAATTCCTTCTGTTTATTCAGATAAGAGTTCTTTGTTATTAACTGGAGTATCTGATCTGACTAAAGATAACGGGTTTTTCATAGCCGACTTAGATGGAAGTCATGATCCAACATTGTTGACCATGGGGAGATATGTCTATTATAAAGACTTTTCTCATCTTTTATCGGGTGGCGCCAGTATTGGTATGAAACCTATCAAAGCAAATAATGCTGCGTGTTGGATTATACGGAGGGAAAGCGCAAATGAATATCCAAATTATTTTGTTACGAGAGATTTTAAAACATTTACAGCCATCACCGATTTGCATCCTCAAAAACAATATAATTGGTTGACAAGTGAATTAATTACATGGAAAATGTTCGATGGGGAGACTAACCAAGGGACATTATATAAGCCTGAAAATTTTAATCCTCAAAAAAAGTATCCTATTATATTTCAGTTCTATGAAACTCGCGCGGAACGATTGAATGATTTTATTACTCCTTACTATTCGATGGCAGAAATTGACATTCCCTGGTTCTTGAGTAACGGCTACCTTGTTTTTACCCCAGACGTTCGCTTTGATATTGCCGCTAAAACGGGTAAACCTTTCGGTGAGTATACTTATAATTCTGTTGTGTCTGCTGCTGAGTTTTTGTCTAAAATGCCTTTTATTAATGGCGACAAAATGGCAATACATGGAGCTAGTTTTGGAGGAGCACAAGCATCCTATCTTGTAACACATACTAATATTTTTGCAGCGGCATGTGAGGCTGCAGGTTTTACTGATCCTGTTAGCGGTTACTTAAAACTATCAGCTAAAGGCCTGTATGATAAATTCGCGTCACGTGAGTCAACAGGGGGGTATGTTGTGGGACGTACAAGGTATGGAGCTACTCTATGGGAAAGACCTGATCTTTATATCAAGAATTCCGCTGTTTTGAATGTAGATAAAGCAACTTCACCGCTGTTAATCATGCACTGTCCATTAGATGATAATGTTCGTATGGAAGATGGTATTGCACTATATTTGGCCTTCCGGAGACTAGGTAAAAGATGCTGGATGTTGGAATATGATGAGGGAGGACATGCTGTTCAAGGTAATGATGCTGTTGACTATAACACTCGTTTAACTCAATTCTATAATCATTATTTGAAAGAAGAACCACCACCATTGTGGATGACAAAAGGAATACCAGCGAAATTAAAAGGAATAGAAACTGGTTTTGAACTAGATCCACAAGGTAGTTGTGGTTTAGATTGTAAAATATGCAAGTATAAACACTATGCTCATATAAATTGAGATAGTTTAAAAAAATACTACTGCGACATTGCGCTTAATTAATTTTTAAAAAAATGTCCCGTCGCTAAAAAGGTCAATTGAATGCTGCTGGGCCCAGCAACATTCAATTGACCTTTTATTTGTTTAACTACAGTAGTTAGCTTATGGCACGTCAACTACTGTTTCAAATATAAATTTGCAATCAGTTGCTGGAACTGCTGTTGGACAATTTAAAATTGGCCTAGTAGTAGCAAATTGGAATTTTGTCCCAGGGACAGTCGTTTCAATTGTTGCTACCTTAGGACATGTAAATGCTGTAGTTGTGTTCGTTGTATAGAGACAATATACTGGAGATTTGGCTTTAAATGCCAAAGCGCCGCCAACAACTGCCAACACAACCAGAGATGTCAAAATTACTTTTGCTCTTTTCATAATAATGGTTGCTTTTTTTGTTAAAAGCTAAACTTTATTATTTGATTAAAATATACCTACTCTTTTGTATGGTTTTCGGCTACCCCATTTTCAAACAAAATATAGTTCAGGTGGATCCTTGCCTTCCCTTTTACTTTGCTTGCTTCATATTCATTGCAACGAATATCTAATAAATAGAATTAAACAACTAAGGTTCATCAGTAACTATATTGAATGTAAATGTGCAATGTGATGTTGGAACTGCTGTTGGACAATTCAAAACTGTTCTGGTAGTTGCCCATTTAATATTCGAACCTAGTTCAGTAGTTTCAATAGTAAGATATCTAGGACACGTCGTAGTCCCGATTACAGTGTTCTTGGTATATAGACAATATATTGGCGCTTTGGTTTTGAATGCTAATGCGCCGCCAACAATCGAAAATACAATAAGAAATATTAAAATTATTTTTGCCTTTTTCATTATAATTATTTTTAAAAAAGAGATATTTATTTGTACACCAATACAATACCACATTATACCCAAAAAATATCTGTTCCTTCCACTTTGCGTTCATAATAATGTAAATGAACCTCTAACAATTAGAATTATGTTACTAATGTTTATTCATCAACAATTGTATTAAATGTAAATGTGCAATGTGATTTTGGAACAGCTGTTGGACAATTTAAAATCTGCCTAGTAGTGGCCCATTGAATTTGTGTGCCAGGTAATGTATTTTCAATTGTCGCTACTCTTGGACAAGTTACTGCTCCAACTGGATTAGTTAAATAAAGACAATATGCTGGCAGTTTAGATTTAAATGCCAACGCACCGCCAACAACAGCTAGCAGAATAAGGGATGTCAAAATTACTTTTGCTCTTTTCATAGTATTGTTGTCTTTTATCAAAAGACTAAGTTTTAATATTTGAGTAAATACGCCTACTCTTTTTTAATGGTTTTCGGCCACCCCATTACCTTTCAAAGCAATTAGTTTGAGTGTATCCGCATCCTTTCCTTTGTTTGCCGGATTTACATTCTTTGCAGTAAAAATCTAGACAGAAATATTCTACTCAGATTGATCTATAAGTACATTAAACGTATAAGTACAGTCTGATGTTGGAACCGCTGTTGGACATGCCAAAACCGGCCTTGTAGTAGCCCAGGATGTTGCGGCACCAGGTAGCGTTGTTTCAATGATTGCTACTCTAGGGCAAGTAATTGCCCCAACTGGGTTGTTCAATTTAAAAAGACAATACACTGGTAGTTTAGCTTTAAATGCTAATCCTCCACCAACCACTGCCAATACTAGAAGAGTCGTCAAAATTACTTTTGCTTTTTTCATAAAAATGGTTGCTTTTTTAATTTAAAAAGCTAAATCTGATTATTAAATAATATGCCTACTCATTTATTATGGTTTTCGGCAACTCCATTTCGTAACATAACGTCAGTTCGGGCAGATACTATCCCACCTGTCTATTATGCAGGAATTATAAACTTTGCAATGAATATTCAATAGAATAAACGTTTACTACTACTGTTCATAAATGATTATGTCGTAAGTAAATGTGCAAATTCATGTTGGACTCGATGTTGGACAATTTAAA
The DNA here is from genome assembly GCA_024809215.1 of Niastella sp. OAS944. Classification (GTDB taxonomy): domain Bacteria; phylum Bacteroidota; class Bacteroidia; order Chitinophagales; family Chitinophagaceae; genus Niastella. The sequence goes on from JANUBW010000010.1 coordinate 235,708, forward strand.
ATCGGTTTGGCAGTTTATCCATTCTTTGATGTGCCAGATTTCGTATTTTCAATAGTAAGGTTTAGGACAAGTCGTGGTCACTATATTATAATTGCTTTTGCTTTTCATAGCATTGTTACCTTTTTATAATAAGCCCAAATCTTACTATATGAGAAAATGCGCATACTCTTCTAAATTGTTTTCGACTACCTCATCTAATTTCAATACATAGGTTTACAGCGGTTCCTTTCTCCTTTCTTCCTCTTCGAAAGTTTTTTCATTTCAATAAAGAAATAAATAACAACACTATATTTACTATTCATCTACAATTGAGTTAAATGTATATACACAAAATGATGGTTGGAAAAGCTGATGGACAATTCAAAATAGGTATAGTGAAAGCCGATTTAAAATTTGAGCCAGCCAAAGTACTTTCGATGGTTCCTGCTCTAACACAAGTACCATTGACGGTATTCAGGTATAGAGACATTATACAGGCAGTTTGGTTTTAAATGCCAGTACACCTCCGACAAGTGATAATGTAATAAGGGATGCTATAACTACTTTTGCTTTTTTCATAGTATTTATTTTTCTATATAAACGTTGATGTTATTATTTGACTAAATATTCCAAATCGTTTAATATGAATTTAATGGTACATACCATATCAATCAGCAATCGATAACCTATTTCTGTAAAGCGTTATTTTTCTGCTACTTCTTTTATTTGTCTGCTGTAGATTTTGCCGACAAAGGCGCCACGCATTTTTTTATCCTTTCCATATATAACGGTGTATGGCACTCCAGGTACTGCGAAATATTCATCAAAGGAGTTCTTATAATCTAGACCAATTACGATATTAGGATATTTATTTAGCTGATAATGAGTATAAAATTGTTTCATTTGATTAAATGGAGATATCGTAAGAATATAAAACTGAATATTTTTTAAGTTGTCTATATCTTCAATTATTTCCTGCATTTGTGCATGAGAATAGGGGCAACTAGGTCCGAAAAAAAATAAAACTATTGGTTTACCCTCTACAGTATTACCGGTATTAACATGAGTAACGCTATCAACCGAAAGGAAATCGTATGATGGTAAGGCTTTTCCTTCTAAACCGGTTTTTTCTGGATTTCGACTATAACAACCCGCAATTAAAATTATTAATGCTACGGCGATAAGAGATTTCATATAAAATAAATTTAATTATACTATTGAGTTTTTTAATCTGTTCTTTATTTTTGCCATGGTTAGCACTGCTGTTATGATGAAATATTTAACTGTTTTGTGATATTTTCCATTGATGATGCCTTTGTTTCTCGTTGCATTGCCATTGTGGCTATATATTCAATATATAAACAAGCGAAGGTTATTGAAGTAATTATCGGAAAGAGCTGAAAACGCAAAGCAATTGGTGAGGCAAAAACACTAAAGCAAAAGTTTATCGACCATAAGGCCATTATTAACCATAAACCCTTTCGATATATTATTTCCTTGTACCCATTCAGTAAAAGAAATCCGATTATTCCAAACAGAAACACAACATTCAGAGAACCTGCGAGAATAGGAAGAAAGCCAAGGACCTCTACTTTAAACGTTCCGGTGCGGTTACTGATCTTTAGGCTTTTGTAGCCAAACCATGCTTTCGCTATCTGGTTCACACTATCTTTTCCGGTACTGTATTGTTCAAGAAACTCGACTGGAGGCGCATAGTATTTAACTGTGTTGGGCCATATATAATACCTAATAAAAGTTAGGGGATATTGCTTTATTAAAAACCAACCATAGTCGGCGTATAACGGCCCCAATGATGCCCATTGTTTCAGTTCAGTTGATGTACTGTCATTTTTAAACCTATTGGATTTGTATTTTTGAAGGGGCATATACCAGGTCCACATATATGCTGTACCGGCTTGGATCTGTTCCTCGGGGTATTTTCTTGGATTTCTGGTTGAATCAAAATATGTAGTTATCATTTTATCGATTACTTGGAATCTTGCAGGTACAGGTTTTCGATCTGCGCTGTCTACATACCGATAGGCATACATCGCATTATTAGCCATTTGCCATCCACTAAAAGGTGTAAACTGTCTAATTCCGGTAAGTCTTTTATATTTATTGCCTGAATGGATTATGAATAGCCCAATTAAAAAGATTCCTAAAGATGTACCAAATAGCTTAAGCAAAAGCTTTTGTTGCGATAACATAAATGCTAACGCAGTTACCAAAGGATAAAACAAGGCATTATAACGTACTGTAAAAGCCAAGTACATCACAACACCCTGAAAAATCACAATTTTTAATGTTGATCGATGGACTATCCATAATAATAGTGTGAACCATATCATACTTAGAGTTAAGAATAGTGTATCGCTGGAGACATAATTTGCGAGATACAAGAATACAGGGTTCAGTAGAAAAAAAACAAGTAAAATTATTTGTACAGATTTGCCGGGACGATAAAAATAGAAAATGGTGAATAGAAAAAATAGTATCGAAGTATGTAATGAAATATACTGGAAACCTACCAAAGCTGTATCTGATTTCGTAAACACACTGAAGAGTCGCAAAAACATGGAATAGCCGATTGGATATGTATTGATTGATAGATTATGATATGCTGTCTCTAAATACACATAAGAGTCGCCATTGATGAAACTGGCAAATGGATACAGATATTTAAATATGGCGAATTGAATTAATATAGCTGCTGCACTAATTAATAAGTAAATTCTGTTACGCTTATTGTGAAATATATAGTCCTTAAATGTCTCAGGCCCATTCAATATAGCTGGCTTAGGTGATATAGAATGCTCATCAGCTTCATTTATTTTATCCAATTGTCTTTCTTTTGTTTGTGATTCAGGTTGACCAGTTGAACCAGTCTTCGTTTCATGATACTCCTGTTCTGTATTTATTGACCAAATATTCTCTTTGCTCGTAACACCTTCACAAATGTTGTCAACCGCCACCATTGCTGTTAACATACTATGGTCGCTATTGTTATACTTATGCATTCCATTTCTACCCACAAGGAACAAATTTTCAAATTGATCCACATAATTGCGGATAGTATCAAATTGATTATAAGTGCCAAAATACGCGGGATATGTTTTTTCCATGCGCTGTACAGTGCTATCTAAAACATCTTCTACTTTTGCCAATCCCATTTTTGTCAATTCGATAATTGCAATGCGCTCTATTTCTTCATTGGTCAAACTCCAGAATTCATCCCCCTCGTTACAAAAGTATTCCATACCCAACCAAACTGTATTTTGGTCTTTAACCATGTAGGGGCTCCAGTTATTAAAGATTTGTAACCTTCCAACTTTTACATCTCTTTCCTGAATATAGATCCATGTGTCGGGTAGGGTCTTTTGATTATCTATTGGCGTTAATTTTTTCAACAATATACCTATGGTAATAAAATCACGATATTGTAAACCTGCCGCTATTTCTTTTACATCTGCAGGTACTTGGCCATTCATGCCCGCTATTAATTCCTGTACAGGCATTGTGCTAAAAAAGTAGTCTCCTTTGTATTCGGTCTGTTCGCCAGTTTCTTTATTTTCGGTGATAACGCCTGTCACTTCTTTATTAGTGGCGAGGATTTCTTTAACACTTTCGTGCATGATGATCGTTCCACCCATTTCTTGTACCTGTCGCGCTACTTCTTCCCACAACTGACCTGGGCCCAATGCCGGATATAAAAATTGTTCTATCAAACTCGTTTCCGTATCTTTCTGTGATATATCACTGCTCTTCTTTTTCTTCATAATAGTCTGTGTCGCATGTTGTATCGCCTTACTTATAGATACACCTTTTATCCGTTGAGCACCCCATTCTGCTGAGATCTCATTACAGGGTACTCCCCATACTTTCTCTGTATAGTCTTTAAAGAACAGTAAGTATAATTTAACACCAAATCGATTGATTAAAAAGTCCTCCAGGCTCTTTTCGGGTTTGCGTGGAAATAGTTGTGCTTTAATATAAGAAGTAAGTATGCCAAGCGTTCTTAGTGCTCCGAGTTTTCTTAGGGTGTCTATTGATAGCTGAATTGGGTAGGTGAAGAACTTACGTAAGAAATATATACGTGATAAACGTTTACGTATAAGCATCATCCTTCTCTCATCTTCCGGATTTACCTTTGAATGTGTTTCTTCCTGTTTTATGGTACGTTGATTGCGTTGATAGGTTATTGTAGTGTAGGTATCACCAGTTGGTTGGGTAGGCATGATATTACACCACCAGTTCATTACCCGGTCGCTCTTGGAAAAAAAGCGATGCCCGCCAATATCCATTCGGTTTCCTTTATAATTGATGGTTTTTGAAATGCCGCCTATGTCGCCTGACTTTTCTAAAACAATGGGTATTATATCAGTTCTTTGTAACAACTCGAATGCAGCTGTTAGTCCCGCTGGGCCTGCACCTATTATAATTGCTTTCTTTTTCATAATAGTCAATTGTGAATTATAAATTGGTCAATAGTGAATCCCCGAACTACGTTCTTAGTGAAATGTGCGTTATAGCTAAGTCGCTAAATGAAAAACCTCGAGCATAATTTTTGATTTAAGATTACTTTTCTTATTATTATGGAATAGGTGCAGGTGCTGCAGAAGCCATAGGCTCTCGTGCCGATTTTCGTTTCTGCTTTGCAATTCTATGAGTTGCTTTAATTAATGGCTGTTCAACCCATTTATAAAATCTTATCGATATAGTGGTAGCAATTGCTACTTGTACAATGATTGCCAGATCGGCCGGCATAAAAAAGCCTGCATATTTATACAGTATCCTGAATAATTCAAATACTGTTAGATGTATCAGGTAAATTGAGTAAGAGGCGTCACCACAAAGAAGGAGCCATTTGTTATTCCAGATCTTTCCAAAAAGATTGTTTTTTTCCATGAATATGCAGCCAAATGCAATGCATGCACTTGGCAACCCAAATAACAAAACACGTTTCATGCTTAACGTCCCGCTTAATACTCCTCCTAACTCAGAAACCAATCCAAATCCAAAAATGATGAGTAATATATAGCTCGCTAGTCCAATCGTTAAGAACGTGAGCGCGAGCGTGTTAGAAACTTTCGTGCCATTTAAATAAAGCTTGCAAATACAAACTCCTATTAAAAACTCTAACATAATAGAGTTGGTAATAAATAAATATCTGAAATCTGACCCTTGTAAAGAATATCCTAGCGCGACTAATGCCATAATTATGACAACAAATAGGAGAGCTTTATTTTTAGCCTTTGTCACAATAGCCAGGAAGAAAAGAATATAGAAAAACCATTCAAATGCCAGACTCCATCCAATTATCAAAAATGGAGAGTATGATAGTGGTAAGCCACTAAGCGGCAGAATGAAAACCGTATCAATTAATGAACTAATTAAATTTTGTAGCGAAATATTCGCCGCCTCGCCTTGCAATAATATCGGTATAACAATTACACCTAAGTAAATAAAACTGGCAATATAGTACACAGGATTAATTCGTCTAAACCGTTTTGCCAAAAAGTAAACACCGTCTTCTTTCCCTTTGTAATTATTAGCAACAAGTGTTATGATAAATCCAGATATTATAAAAAAAAGGTCTACACCTATTGCCCCAAAGTTTTGAAGATGATAGAAATTTTGCTGCTTGGAAACACCAAATTCCATTTGTACATCAATCGAGTGGACATAAACTACCAGGAGGGCTGCAACTGCGCGCAGGCATTGAATAGAATTGAGTTTCATTTTACGTTGAGTTAGTTGTTGCCTAATTTTAGTCTGATGGGATAGTGTGTTGAATGCTGTTAGAATGAATTTAATCGGTTTGGTAGACGACAATATTTTTTCTGTAAAGTATAATTCCGATTATGATTAATATAATGTACGAGATGTTAAATATTAAATGATCTTTCCAAGAAAGTAATTCAATTATACCTCCGCAACTACACGGCAGGTTTGTTTCGAAAATCATTAGGACGGCAACGTAGAGTGTAAATATTATCATCAAGAAAAGAGAAGCATATAGTCCTTTTAATCTATATCGAGGTGTTATCAGCAACAGTGAAATAATAAATTCTAAAAGTGGTAATCCCCATGCAATTAAAGGAGCGATTGGCTCTAAGATTGGGGATTCACCAATCTGCTTTCTAAAAATCGAAATATCTATTAATTTACTTAATCCGGTATATAGAAAGAGTATAACAACAAGTATAGAAATTATTTCAGTTATATTGGATTTTGATAGTATACTTTGCTTAAAGCCTTGCCCCATTCTTTTGTCTCTTTGAACAAATGATTTTTCCATCTTTAATAGTTGATAATGGTTAATGGTTGTTTAAGTCGCACCCGGAGGCGAAAGCTGGTGAAAAATGGTAGCGTCCATTTCTCCATTAAGTCGGAAACAGTTAATAAAAATTTCACTGACCCTCATTTAGTCAACAAACTGTCTCACCGGCTTTCAGCCAGGGTGTTATATTATGGCTTATCATGATTTTGGTTTGTACCTGCCGTCTTGGCCCCGGCTTAAAAGCCAGCGCGTACCGGCGGAAACCTTATCCGTTAAAGGATAGAAATTTGTAGCTACCTTTCGGTAGGGAGTTATAGTAATTTGTGTGCTTAGCTTCTTAGTAATTAAAATTCATTGCCAGAAAGTGATTATATCATAAGAATAGGGCCTTAACCAGTTTTTGCAATCTTCCGGAGGCAATCATCCGGAGCATCATTCATTCTGTATGCAAGTTACATAGCCTTATTGTCTATTTTTGTAAGATTGTTGTCGAAAAATGTTGAATTGTTGTAGAAATATGTGATATTCATGACCGTTATAATGAATATGTCGACTGCCATTTTGAAGGCGTCATTTTAACTCTTTCTTGTTAGCGGGGTGATTTTATCAGCTTTATGTGACCAGGTTACCAGTTTTCCCATAATCAGGAATTATATAGACAAACAGTCAGGATAGACCAGAAATTGCTACGTCAATTTTAAGAGAATGTTGCATTTATTGGGATGTGCTGTTCCTAAAAAAAGTTTCTTTTTTTTTAGGAGTAATTAGAGATTCGGTTTTAAAAAGTTGTTTTACGTTATGAGAACTTGGTCAAATTGGCCTTTATCAAAAATTATCGGAAAAGGAATGGTTAGACCCTATGCTTACTTCTATAATAAAAGAAGGTTTATATTATGAGATTTCTCAGAAGTCCTCAAGCAAAATTGAATAGATAATATGATCTCATCATAAAAATTCCTTAGTTGGATAATTGTAGTGTTGTGTTATGGTGTTGTATATTAGTAGACCGTGGGCATATTTAAAATGAAAAACTGATTATAATGCTTTATCGAATTTATGGGCCGATGGGGGTTTGTTTTTGCCTCCTAAATTGTCTTTTTGCGTTTGCTCAAACAATTAAAAATGGTGCAGATGTTGAGCTTTATAACGATAAGAAGGCTTTAAGTATCAATTCTTTTACTAAAGATTATTCTCAATTGCCGATCAAACCAGAACGTACTATTAAATTTACTACTAACGAAGGCTCGTACATGAATATTGACGTATCACCCAATGGTAAGCAGTTGTTGTTCGATCTGGTAGGTGATATTCATCTGGTATCGTCTAAGGGGGGGAAGACACGTCAATTAACTCATGGGTTAGGAGTAAAATCAAAACCTGTCTGGTCGCATGATGGTAAGGCTTTCTACTATATAAGCGATGACAATGGAGAGTTACGCATGTACAAACAATCAATCAGTGGAGAGATAATTACGATGTTGTCGTCTTCAGATATTTCAATTAAGGAAAGAACTGATCTCAGGTCTCCTAATGGGCGCTACTTTGCCTATGTAAGAGATACCAATAATACAAAAGTCCTGATTTTATATGATTCTGTAAAAGATTGTAAGAAGATCCTGATTAGCTCACTATTATCAAAACCTTATTCCTATACGAAGTATACAATTTTATCTCAGTTTGCCTTTTCTCCTGATTCAAAAAGTATTTATATCGGATATGGTGGAAAAATTCATCAAGTATTCATACAGGATGGAAAAAACCATATTATTCCATTTTCTGCAAATGTTAAATCGGATTTAGGAGCATTTGTATATAATAAGTTTCGCATTTCTTATGACAGTTTTGAATTGAAATATATGCGTTCAATAAATCGCCGCGCCGATGGTAAACAATTGGTTTTCTCAGGACTAGGAAAAGTTTTTGTCATGGATTTGCTAAAGGGTACCCCTAAACTTATTGCTCAGCAGGACGCAATGCAATTTCAACCAATATATTCTTTTGATGGCCAGTGGATTGCGTATGTCACTTGGAACGACAAATATGGCGGCCAGCTTTGGAAGGTCAATAGCGCTGGTGGTCCACCTGAACAGTTGACAAAAATTCCCGGTCATTATCAACGACCGGCCTGGTCACCAGATGGCAAGTGGATAGCGATTTTAAGGGGTAAACCTACATTAAATGACCGCGATGAACCCGGAACTGGAACTCTTGAACTGATACCGACAAGCGATGGTGAGCCAATAGTGATAGAGGATTCAGTTCCTTTATGGAACTGTATTTCTTTTTCGAGTGACAGTAAGAAAGTGATTTTCCAACCTAAGTTTAGAACTAAGGATGATCATAAAAACTGTGATATGTTAGTTGCAAAAAGTATCGATGGTTCATTATTAGAGGTGATTGCTGAAGGTCTCGAAGACCGTTATATTCAACAGCGGACATTGTCTTCAGATGGAAAATATCTCGTATATTCTGCAAGGGAAGACATATATTTACTTCCAATTGAAGCTGGTAAGGTATTGCAATTATCCACTAATAATCCTCAAGCAATAAAGATTGGCCCAGGAGTGGATCCAGTTTGGGAATCAAATGGTCGAAAACTTTGCTGGACCTACAGTAATCATTTTTATAGTATAGACTGCGAGCAAATAAAAAAGGATGAAAAAAGTATTAAAGCGACTGAAGATATAAAACTTTCCTTTGAGGTTCCTTCCAACTATGGTAAAGGTGTTGTTGCGATTAAGGGTGCAAGAATAATTACTCTGAAAGGTAAAGAAGTAATTGAAGATGGAACCATTTTAGTTAAAAATGGAAGAATTATAAATATAGGTAAAGTTGACGAGGTATTTATACCTGAAGGAATCACAATTCTTGACGCGAAAGGAAAAACAATTATGCCTGGAATTATCGATCTCCACTTGCATATGCGGTTATCTCCTGATATTTTTCCCCAACAATCGTGGATGTTTTTGGCTAATCTCGCTTATGGTGTAACTACCGCCCGGGATCCTTCACTTAATTTTGATTCGTTTGGCTATACTGAATTATTACATTCTGGAAAAATGCTTGGTCCAAGATTATATTCTGTAGGAAGGGCAGCTAGGATTGGCGACGGACTAATTAAGTTGGATAATTTGGAAGATGCACGGGCCTTTGCTAAAAAGCGTTCAGCCTTAGGTGGTACTGTTGTAAAACAATACATGCTTCATGATCGCCGACAAAAGCAATTGCTTTTGATCGCCTGTAGGGAAGCCGGTTTGAATATGACCAATGAAGGCCCATTAGATCCTTTGGATCAAATAGCTATGATAAAGGATGGAAGTACTGGCATTGAACACAATCCAGTATGGGGTGAAGTTTATAATGATGTGCTTCAATTGATTGCCCATTCTGGAGTTTTTTTCACGCCTACAATTCAAGTAACCTTAGGTCCCGAAGAACCAGCTAAAGAATATTTTAAGTATAAATTCTGGAGAGTGCCAGATGATAAAATGAAACAGTTTATAAAGAGCGACTCTGACCGTTTGTTTTGGTCAGGCAGTGGTGCTGAGTCTTTAGAGAATATTCAAAATACTGTTGCAAAGGATACGATCGGTATGACTTTCCTTGCACCCGCACGCATTAACGCGCGCATGACAAAAATTGGCGTAAAAGTAGGATTAGGAAGTCATGGAAATGATCAGGGTATTGGTGCGCACAATGAGTTATGGGCACTTCAAATGGGGGGGCTTACAAATCTTGAGGCATTAAGAGCTGCAACACTAACAGGTGCCGAAGCCTTAGGCATACAAGAAGATGTCGGATCATTAGAGGTGAGTAAAATTGCTGATCTAATTATACTCAATAAAAACCCATTAGATGACATTCATAATAGCCGAGAAATACAGTATATAATGAAAGACGGTATATTGTATGATGGTAACACCTTAAATGAAGTTTGGCCAAAAAAAAATAAGTTCTTAGGTTTTGGGAGATGAAACACTGAACTTATAAAAATAGCATCATGAGTACCTAAGTAATCAACTCTAAGGTCCGCTAATTTTGTTCACCCCCCCCTGTTTTAAGTAACAATTTAATGCAGGTATTTAATTATTCCGTGAGGCTGCCTCAACTGCTAATTACTATTTGTTAGTGTCATGCTGGTAAGTTGACCCACCTCAGGTAATAGCTGTTAAGTGCTAAAAAGTGATTTTTGCTTTCTCAAACAGATTAGAATGCATGTCCCAAAAACCTTTAGCGATGGAGCAGTTAAAACAAATTCTTCAACTCAGAGATGTTGGTGTTAAAATCCGGGGAGATTGTTCGGCGCACAGGCATCAGCCGCAATACGGTACGTAAATATCTTCAATCGATTGAAAATAATAATATACCATCTGAACTGCAACTTACCCATAAAGTATATTGCAGTGATGTATATGAACACGATCTGCAGCGATATACTCAGTTACAATTATATTTTAATCAAAGCGCTTCGGAGTTGTCGAAGACGGGTGTTATTGACCAGGCAAGCGGCGAACAATTACCTGCCAAGTATTTATTGCCCTACTTCCTTAAAGTGGATTATTTTTTTGTAAGGCGGTTCACTCACTGCAAACGACATAGATTATTGATAGTATTAACAGCATGCTGATTTATTTTACAGGCGCTCCTGCAAAGCGAAAATTTAAAGTCGGGCAATTCTCTTGGACGGTTAATTCACCCTGGTATTAAAAGGCGAACTGCAAGCTACTTAACTCAGTACTTGCAGTTCTGAAATGAGCCAATGATTATTACTCAGTTACTGTTTCAAATATAAATTTGCAATCAGTTGCTGGAACTGCTGTTGGACAGTTTAAAATTGGCCTAGTAGTAGCAAATTGGAATTTTGTCCCAGGGATAGTAGTTTCAATTGTTGCTACTTTAGGGCATGTAAATGCTGTAGTTGTGTTCGTTGTATAGAGACAATATACTGGAGATTTGGCTTTAAATGCCAAAGCGCCGCCAACAACTGCTAACACAACCAGAGATGTCAAAATTACTTTTGCTCTTTTCATAGTAATAGTTGCTTTTTTTGTTAAAAGCTAAACTTAATTATTTGATTAAAATTTACCTACTCTTTTGTATGGTTTTCGGTTACCCCATTTTCTAACAAAATATTAGTTCAGGTGGACCCTTGCCTTCCCTTTTATTTTGCTTAATTCATATCATTGCAACGAATATCTAATAAATAGAATTAAACAACTAAGGTTCATCAGTAACTATATTGAATGTGAATGTGCAATGTGATGTTGGAACTGCTGTTGGACAATTCAAAACTGTTCTGGTAGTTGCCCATTTAATATTCGAACCTGGTTCAGTAGTTTCAATATTTCGTATTTTAGGACAAGTTATTGCTCCGGCTGGGACGTTTGTTGTATAGAGACAATATACAGGAGATTTGGCTTTAAAAGCCAATGCGCCACCGACTACTGCTAGCACAACCAGAGAAGTCAAAATTACTCTAGCTCTTTTCATAATAATGGTTGCTTTTTTAAAAAAAAGCAAAAAATTTATTTGATTAAACTTGCCTACTCGTTTATAATGGTTTTCGGCTACCCCATTTCCTAACATAATGCCAGTTCGGGTACATACTTCCTATCTATCTATCTATCTATCTATCCATTATGTTGGAATTATAAACATTGCAATGAATATTCAGTGAAATAAACATTTACTACTACTGTTCATCAATGATTATGTCGTAAGTAAATGTGCAAATTGATGCTGGAACCGCTGTTGGACAATTTAAAATCTGCCTAGTAGTGGTCCATTGATTTGTGTGCCAGGTAGTTTATTTTCAATTGTCGCTACCCGCGGAGAAGTTACTGCTCCAACTGGATTTGTTAAATAAAGACAATATACTGGCAGTTTAGATTTAAATGCCAACGCACCCCCAACAGCTAACACAATAAGAGATATCTTATGACTTATTAAGATTTTGGTTTGTACCTGCCGTCTTGGCCCCGGCTTGAAAGCTAGCGCGTACCGGCGGAAACCTTATCCGTTAAAGGATAGAAATTTGTAGCTACCCTTCGGTAGGGAGTTATAGTAATTTATGTGCTTAGCTTATTAGTAATTAAAATTCATTGCCAGAAAGAGATTATATCGAAAGAATAGGCCTTAACCAGTTTTTGCAATCTTCCGGAGGCAATCGTCCGGAGCATCATTCATTCAGTATGCAAGTTACATAGCCTCATTGTCTATTTTTGTAAGATTGTTATAGGAAATTGTAGAATTGTTGTAGAAAAATGCAACATTCCTACACGTTAGATGGCATATGATAATTGCCATTGGGTAGGCGTCATCTTAAACTCTTTCTTAAAGGCAGCCGCGAACGAACTCTGCGAGGTATAGAAACATTTTGCTGCTACTTCTTTTTTTGACATTCCTTCTTCAAGAAACCTTTTTGAAGCTTCCAATCGCGTTTTAACCTGATACTCTTTGATACCTGCTCCGTATACTTCTTTAAAAGCCTTTTCAACTGTGGCTCTGTGGGGAATCGTAATGCATCCCCGTAATTCAGCAGCTGTTTTATACTGAAAGGGATTTTGATCGATAAGATCTTTGATCTTTTTAATGGCATTGACAATGTAATTAGAATAAGGTCTTTCTTTCTGGAACATAGTGGTCAATTTAAACGTACAAAATGAGTTTGATAATTGATACGGAATAAATGATTGTTTGCAGATGTATCAGATTCTTTATCGATGGATTCAATTGCCATCCTTGAAAGTACGGGCTGGCTGGGGTTTTATCAACGTACAAGTAAGAACTCAAATTTATTGGCAAGGATCATTAATGATAAATTTATTTTTCAATTTTATATACACTGATGAAATTCAGCAAAAAGGCGGTTAAATATTTTTGCCAAAAAGTTGAAAATGACACCTTTATTGAAAAACGAAATTTATTTTCAATGTCGGTCGCCTCGATTAATTCAAAAATAAAGATTAAAAAAGGTGCAACCTTTTGGAGGAAATGTAATTGTATTTAAAGTGAATACGAGAATATTTCTCCAGCATTTTTGCTGTAATGATTTACTGTAGTCGTTTATTATAAAAAAAAGTTGAGTTCAAATAGTATGTTCTACTCTTTTTACAGTTATATATAATAGATAATATAGTTGTTGATGACTGGAACTTAAAAAGTAATCAGAAAAAACTGCATGATCAGTCATGCAATGGCAACAAATTTCCCATGCACAAGCAGAATGAAAGTTTATGGCTTTCTAAGGACAGCCCTTATCCTAATTCTGCGTATAATTTGGTCAAGAAATATATACTATATGGGTTCGAAAATCGGACAAAAGCTTAAACAATTTCGAATTCGTACAGGAATCAAAATGCCTCAAATAGCCGGAGCAACCGGGATAAAAAAGGAAAAGTTGTACAAGTGGGAAAAAGGGACCCACCCTACAGACTTTGATGCGGTAGCTACGCTCGAAGAGTATATGCTAACAGAGGAGACCAGGTTGAATTTGGAAAATAACAATGGCAGTATGAAGGGGTTACCGCTTGTGCCTTCGGTTTCGGCAGAAAACACGACCCTTAAAGAAATTTTCGGATCGCCCTTGCATGATGTGGTAACCATAACAGAAGATGCTATGGTACCTGATTATAAACCCGGTTGGAAATTATGCATACGAAAAGTAGTACATAAACACCTGCTGATCTGGGGTAGAGCCTATTATTTTAAGATGCCGAATAGTAGCAGAGGGGTAATCAGAAGGGTACTGGAGGGTGAAAAGCCAGGACAAATTAAGTTGTTATCGAAAAACGAACCGGACTACCCACCAATTATTTCGACTATAAGTGAAATGGATATTTATGAAATTACAGGAGTGTTAATTGCTTTGTGAAGGATAAGCTTACAGGAACTGCTATATAAAAACCAAGGAAAGGTGCCTTCGTTACTAACGCCCTATTCTTCAAAAATGATTTATGCCCGTTCATATCGGAAAGGAAATTCAGAAAGAGGTAGAAAGGCAGAAACTAACCTATAAAGAGTTTGGTGCACTAATTTTCAGGAATGAAAAGACAATACCTGATATATACGATCGTGCATCTATGGCGATAGATCTGCTGGTAATAATTTCAATTGCCTTAAAAAAAGACTTTTTATCCTATTATTACGACGAACCTCCCATGAAATATTTCAGGGATGATGTAGTATCTAAGTTGAAAAGCGAAATTCAAACTCTAACTGACAAACAGAGACGCTTAGAAGAGGAATATGAGCAATTTAAGATCGTAACAGAGGCAAACATGAATACGCTGGCGATGGCCAAGGATTTAATAGGCGAATTGAAAAGTAAAATTGAGGCGATGCATAATACTACAGCTCCTGGTTCAACCAATGGATGATGATAAAGTGAAGGCCCGTTTTTAATCCAAACAATGAAATTTTGTGTAATGGTAACTTCTAAAAACAATCTTCATGAAGACAGAAAATAACCCAATTCAATGCGATGAACACTATCAAACTATACGTTTATCTGAAAAAGAGATGCAAGATCCTATTCAAGTCGTGAATGATTTTTTCAACAATTACGACTTGGTTCAATGTAGAAAATTTGTTTGGGAGTGGTTTAAAGCGGTGCTGAGCAGCCCGGAATTCGCAGACCAGGAAGGACATATACGCAATGGTCATGCTTATTTTTATGAGCAGGTGGAAGCGCTTGTTGAGGCCACTTATCTGTTAAAAGTAAATTTTCAATACACAAAGAACCAGGCATAGCTACTTACAGCACGGTATGAATTATTTATATTTTGTTATCGCTATTATCACGCTTGACTTTTTAGTACACCAAATGCTGGGCTTGTTAAATCTTCGTAATCTTCGATTCAGTTTTCCGAAAGAAGTCGAACGATTATATAATAAAGAACAGTATCGGATGGCTACTAAGTATCAAATAGAATGGACGAAATTTTTGCTGCTGCGCTCTGCCGTTCGATTTTTGTTTGTTTGGATCATCTTATTAACTAAGGGCTTGATAGTTCTTAACGATTATTTTATTCAGTACACTCAAGAACCTATCGTGCTGTCCCTTCTACTCTTTTGGTTATTGCTACTCTGTAACGAACTAACGATGGTTCCCTTTAGGTGGTACAAAAATTTCGTTTTAGATAAGAAATACGGGGTGGCCACCAGAAGTAAGAAATTCTTTATCATCGGGCATGTAAATCGATGGCTGCTAATATCCATTATTGGTGGGGCAGTTATAGCCGCGTCCGTTTATGCTATCCCAATCGTTGGCCCAGCGGTTTGGCTATTGTTTGCGGTTATATTTTCCGCTTATGAATTTATTACCAACTATCTGTACCCGATTTGGATACTTCCCCGGATAAATCATCTTACACCACTGGCGGAGGGAGCATTAAAATCGCTGATCATAGATTATTCCTACAAAGTCAGCTTCTCGATAGATAACGTATTTATCTTGGACAGTTCCAAAAGCTCGGATCGAGGAGCTGCATTTCTATGTGGCATGGGCAAAAATAAGCGGATAGTTTTAAGCGATACCTTAGTCAACGATCATAGCCACCAAGAACTAGTAGCCATATTCGCCCACGAAGTGGGTCATTATAAAATGAATCATGTAAGGCGGCTGTATGGAATAATGGTAATGAATACTACGTTACTTTGCTATATACTTTCCCTGTTTGTATTTAATGAGCAATTATCCATCTCCCTAGGTTGCTCCGGATTAGCGTTGGAAGTAAACCTGATGGTTTTTCTAATAACCCTTTCGCCCTTATCAAATTTTCTGAAGGTTTTTGTTTACATGACCAAACGAAAATATGAATTGGAAGCCGATCAATTTTCTAAACAAACCTTTTGTGGTGTCGCCCTGGCTAGTGCACTGGAAAAATTATATTCCACCAATCTCCTGAACCTATATCCTCATCCACTATATGTATGGTTTAATCACTCACACCCACCTTTGTTGAAAAGGCTTGCATTACTAGAACAGGTAGAAAACAAATAAATTAATCAACGATTTTTATGAAACTTACGCAAAAAGCATTGAAAGCAATAAACAATCCACCTATCCGTCGCCGATTAATGGACGTGCTGGGTTGTACAGAATTTACTATTGCGCGGTATATTCAAAAGAACAGCGATAATCTCACCAAAGCTGCCTCATTACAAGTAATAAGAGAACATACCGGGCTACCGGACAACGAGATACTCGAAGGAAAATAGCCTATATGTTCGTTCAACGGCCATCTGGATAATTGAACAGCTATAAGGCCAATCTGTTTAAACAAGTAATATATAGTTTATATGATCGCACTAGTTGCCATACAATGGTCACTTGTAGGAGTAAAAGCAGGGCAATTGCTGTTGTGCTTGACAATCCTTGTTCTACTTCATGAGCTTGGCCACTTTTTGCCGGCCAAATGGTTTAAATGCAGAGTAGAAAAATTTTATCTTTTCTTTGACGCCGGATTTTCTTTACTTAAGAGAAAAGTTGGCGAAACTGTATTTGGGATTGGCTGGTTACCTCTTGGTGGATATGTTAAAATTGCAGGTATGCTAGATGAAAGTCTGGATAAAGAACAAATGCAAAAGCCGCCTCAGCCTTGGGAGTTCCGCAGCAAGACACCCTGGCAACGCCTAATTATTATGATTGGCGGTGTTACAGTCAACCTGGTTGTAGGTTTTCTTTTATTTGGAATGACGGCATGGGTATGGGGCAAAGAATACCTGCCAGCCAAGAATCTCATATATGGCGTATATGTCGATAGCCTCGGTAAGTCAATTGGATTGAAGGAGGGAGACAAGATAATGGCAGCAGATGGTACGCAGATTAATGACTTTGCTGGACTCACTCAACTAATCCTGGAAAAAAAATGTAGGGTTTTGGCTATTATCCGGGAAGGTGAGCAAATGGATGTTCCAATTTCGGATCGAACAATCAGCCAACTGGTCAATCTGCAAGGGCACCTATTGGCTTATCCCAAGTTTCCGGCTGTCGTAAAAGGTTTACAGCCAGGTGCTCAATTTATATCAGGAAAACTACAGGTTGAAGATCAGATTATCGGGTTGGACGATCAACCTGTAAGCTCATTTTTTCAGCTACGAGACTTAAAAAAAGATTTGAGCAACAAAGAGGTTGCTTTAACAGTATTGCGTAATAAATATGATACTGTAAAAGTGCGTGTAAAGCTGGGTAATCGTTCTTACATCGGGTTCTATTGCTATTCGCCTGACAAGTTCCTAAAATATGAAGTAAAGAAGTATTCATTCTTGGAATCATTGCCTGCTGGCATAACCGAAGGTTGGGGTATCCTTGTAGAAAATGCCCAAGGGTTCAAGCTTTTGTTGACAAATAAAGATATAAAAGTGAATGAATCGTTAGGCGGCATAATTACTATCGGTAGCATGTTTAGCTCTGAGTGGGATTGGCGACATTTCTGGCATATCACCGCAATGATAAGTATTTTATTAGCTTTTACAAATATGCTACCTATCCCTGCCTTGGATGGAGGACACATCCTATTCTGTCTTTACGAAATCATCACTGGCCGTGCAGTGCAGTATAAGGTCATGGAATACGCGCAATTAGTCGGTATGGTTGTAATACTGTCTGTAATGATTTATGCCTTAGGCTTAGACATCTGGCGCTATATATTGAAAAATTAAAAGTCAAATAGTACCTTTCATTTATCAACTCATGTATTCTGAATAAACGCAATCCGTCTTTTCAGGTTATCGCGAATCGCCAGAATACGTATATACAGTAGCCTCCTGAAACATTTCTTCGGTAGAAAGTGCATCTGTTAACATAATTACTTGTTTATTAACTTGCTCAGAGGTTTTATAGTTTTCCACTTGACACTTTAAAACGTCTTTCAAGTGTTGTGTAAACAAGCTATTGAATTGAAATACTCGTTCGGTGATTAATTGACGCGTTCGAGTGGTAACGATTTTAAAACAAATATCTCCATTGTATGAGTGTAGGAGCTGATACATAGCGCTAGGAAGCAATTCAAAAGCGTTGAGATCAAAATCAAATTTCCAATCATCTATGGCAATGAGGAGAAAGGCTACATGATCATATTGGTACAGGCCGTATTCTACATTTCCCGATTGCAGCTTTGCAATTTCGTAGTCATAAAAAGCAGCATCCTCTGCAGTTACTGTTAATTTATTATTGAGAAATCGTACATCATACCCTGCAAAACATTTGTACAGTGGAAGATCTGTCATACTATTATGATTTTAAGTATTTGTGGGATTAAATTCAGCCGTGAAGTAAAATAAAATATATGAAAAAATGTATATAAAGGACAAATCATCCCAACAAAGTACAGAATGTATTTTCTCATTTTACATAGGCAATGAGTTATATTGCTTTGAAACTTCTCTCCCATTCACATTCTAATTTCCAGGAGGCGCGGTTGGGTGCCACCATTTTGCTGAGCGGATATTAATTTAATATTTCAACAACCAATAACCCTATGGAAAAATTACCTAAAATGCTGTGTTTTTTCTCATGGGGAATTTAATTATATGAACTAGTTTGTAGTTCCTAATCCTATAAGAAATGACTTTACTGCAAATAGAAATAGGGATTATCCGAGACGCATTAAGGCAATCATTTTATCCTGTATTGATAATGATTTTGCTAAATCTAGTTTTTTTGATTCTTGCAGTACGGTTCAAGCGTAGGTGCCGACTTTTTCAGGTGCTGATTGTATATGCTGTCATTACTTTACTTAATGATTTCCATGGCCTTCTTCAACCCATTCTCAACCCACCCAAACATAAAGGCATCAATGTCACGGTTGGGCCTTATCTTTTAGCTGAGTTCGTGCTTTTTTATGTTCTTTTTTATCTCCACTTCAAACAAAAAAGAATACAGCACATAATAATGTATACCACTTTTACATTTGGGGCCTTTTTCGTTGCCGCGACTGCTTATTATTTTTTTTATGGTGCTACAAGAGTTCAGGTTCGGCTATTTGAAGGCTATTGGTCCGCGAGTTCATCCTTGCTACAAATTGTAGCTACTATTTATTACTATTATACAATTTTAACTGAGCCACCCCTTGAAAACCTTACCAGGGAAAGCCACTTTTGGATATTTACAGGAATTTTTTGTGTACAATCCATCAATATTCCCCTTTTTTTAATTGAAACTTACTTACATAATACCTTCCCTTCGATATTCTATTATTTATATAGTATCAATTATATCGCTTATTCATTTTTATTCCTGCTTTTAATTCTATCAGTGGTTTGTAATATCCGTTTTTCCAAAAGCAGCGCTTCAACTCGTATTGTAGCAAACCAGCAGAAGTAATCCATAGCTTACCCCGCTGTTACCTGTATCTGGTTAGTA
This sequence comes from Niastella sp. OAS944, assembly GCA_024809215.1. Lineage (GTDB taxonomy): Bacteria > Bacteroidota > Bacteroidia > Chitinophagales > Chitinophagaceae > Niastella. The sequence continues at coordinate 255,336 of JANUBW010000010.1, forward strand.
AATTTTAAAAAGCTTGCCAATTCGTCTTATTTACTAATGGCCCCCGCTTTGTCTCAATTTCCTTCCAGGATTTATAATGTAGTTTATACTTGTCATTGGTTAGATATTCATTCCAACGCCAAAATTTAAAAATATTAATCGGAGTAATTCTAAATAGCAATGTGTCTTCCTTGTGTACTGATTTAAACGCTTCAAAATTAACTATACATAATTGATAATTTCTTCCCGCATAGTTTAGTTCATTAAATGTAAATGAGCCTGACGCATTACTATATAAGATGTCATCAGGTCCAACAATCCATTTTAGTGGTGGCAAATTTGATAAAACCACGACAATAATGATTAAAATAATTACCTTCTTCATATAAGCTTCTTAGTTGCATTCACCATGAGATAAAGGAGCTTTTGTTTTCCCCGTGGTGTCAATTATAATGTTAGGCGATTCCGCGTCTTTTCCGTCTTTCATCGATTTCAATTTTTTAAACAGCATTTGAGGGGTTTTGGTTAGCTCTAGCAAGTTAGGACCTATGTGATTGACAGGTAAAAAAACGGTAAATTTTTCAACGACTATTGGTTTTATTCTCACAGAATTAAATAGATCCATTCCGAAATTGGTACAATTGTAACTATCCGCGGCGTATTTATTTTTAGCAAGGTCGAAAGCCTTTTGTCTCAATTTATCAAATTGATCCTGAGTTAAACTCATTTCGAGACTTGCGTTAATTTCTCTAAGTTGATTGTTTAGAATAATGGAAGGCATGGCCCGCCATGGAAAGAGATAGCCAGGGTGCTGTTTTGCATAAAACCCAAACACCTGCGTAATTGTTTTTCCTGCATTTGATTTTGTAATCACAATAAACGTATGGCCTGTTTGACTTCCTGTTTCCGGCGGAAGGGCCAGCGGATTTTTATTGTTTGGAACATCCAGGCATAGCTTTATGCTATACTTTGCCCCTGCTGACTGCACCTGGTTAAAACAGTTAAAAGCTTTTTTAAGGTCTAAGGGGGGCGGGGTAATCGTTAATTCCTCTTCAATAATCAAATGTCGTTCTCTATTAAACTGACTGTAGTCATTGAACTTATTTTCATACTGGTAATAAGGAAGTGGTCGATATTGGTTTTGGTGGGCAAATGGATGGTTTGGATCAAATAAGGAGAACGGTACTCCATTTGCACCTCCTGCTATGGTAATTTCAGCGTCAATGGCAATAAAATTTTTGGGAAGAATGGCCATAGGTAAAGGTTTGCGTGTAAAAAAATATTGAACAGGCTTAACCGTTAGTAGGGGTATATGCAATGTAATAAAAATTATTAAAAATTCATCTTTTTGCCGTTAGTATATTAAATTAGATAATCGTATAAACACCTTATCATTTATGGAGGCTCTTTTTAAACTACTTAATGACATTTATCCGATGAGTTCCGGATTGCAAGACTATATTTTTACTCACCTCAAAAGACGAGAATTAAAAAGAAAGGAATTACTGGTGAAAAAGAACGAAATTAACACAATAGGATCTTTTTTAAACGCGGGTCTACTTCACTGTTATTACCTGGGTGATGATGACAAAAAAGTCACCTCTTGGTTCTTACAAAAAGGACAAATGGCTATCAGCGTGGAAAGTTTTTTTTCACAAACTCCAAGTGTTGAGTGTATTGAAGCGATGGAACCTTGCGAAATCTTTTATTTAACTTATCAAGAGATGCAGACAGCCTATAAAACATATCTGGAATTTAATTATATTATCAGAGAGCTGATACAAAAGTATTATGTTATAAAGGCACAGCATACATATCAATTACAAAAGGGAACAACTACAAAGGAACGCTTTGAATGGTTTATGAATAGTTTTCCGGAAATTATCACTCGCGTTCCGCGGCGGCATATAGCCTCATTTCTTGGAGTATCTGAAGTAACTCTTAGCCGTATGGGTAGCCAAAATCTTAACAAACGTTAAACTGACAGTACCTGTTGTAAAGGTATCTTTACATAAAACAATACCAGAAAAAAGACATAAATGTATGTTCTATTTCTCATCGCAATTTACCTTGGATGAATTAGATTGTAATTCCTAAATCCCATCAAAATTATCTGACTGAATGTAGTTTACTTGCTGATGCAAAACACCTTTGGCCTGTTTGCGCTTGTAGCCATTTCTATTGTCACCTAAAACCTTACAATATGGAATTCCAACAGCGCGATGAAGTCTTTTGCGAAGGGCTTCTGAAACAACTTGAAGATGATCTACTCGCTATTTCGAAAGATGAATATGGGGAAATCGTACAAGCAAGGATGTCGATGGAAATTTGCTTACAGTATTGTGTGAATCTGCGATCTACACAACCGTCGTTTCAGTCCACTGAACAGGAGGTGAACTTTTTTCGTGAAGTGAAGCCCCGGTTCACTGCTCGGTACATTTTTTACGCTGAGTTGTACCATATTCTTCTCAACAATTTTACCATCAGCCCCGAAGTAGAGGAAAGCTACTATCGAAGGCATTTACAAAGGGTGAAAATATTTATGGAACGTTATGCCCAATTTTATCAATATTATAAAAGCGGGTTAAACTACCTAGATCATTCTTATTTTACCAGGCATTCGGATAACGGCCAAACTGCCCTGCAAGAATTTATAGATTTTGATCGAGGCTACTCTACGGGATATGACTACCTGCTGGCGAAAATCATCGCCTATGAAATGCTCTGCCAGGAGCTTAATCAGCGAATTACACGCCTCAAGCAGTCCGGATCAACCGACCACCAACAACAGCCGCGCTTCGTCCTTACCTGGACGGCACCAAAGGTCGCCATGATAGAATTAATATACGGACTGTATGCCAGTGGTGTGTTTAACCACTCACAGGTTGATCTTAAACGAATAGCGGAAGCTTTCTCTCAATTCTTCAATCTCCCCTTAAATAATATCTACAAGGTGTGGGAGGAAATCAGACTCCGACAAAAAAATAGAACTGCATTTTTGGACAATTTACGATCCAGTCTCTTACGGAAGATGGATGACGATGATCTGGCCGCCAAGTAAATTCTTTTTCCCATATGGGAAAAGATGTGAAGTGCCGCCTTCCTGTAATAGCATATTTGTGATGTGATTTGAACAAATAAAGCTATTACAATGGATACACTATTTGTTAATGCATCGTGGAAACAATACTTTCTAATTTTAGCTATAGTGCTTGGCGTTTTTTATCTGATACTTTTCTTTTTGTTCTCTCGGAAAAAGCGCCTTTCCACTGGCAACAGCAGTACATCAAATTTTCAGAGTAATATAGCGGCAAAAGCCGATCCCGATCGACAAGACTTTTCTGATGATACATCCGAACAAGAGAATGGGCCGAGATATAACACGAAGCAAGGCCATGAAGACCATATACAAGAATATGAGCCAGAGGATGATGATGGTGCGTTTGACAGCTTAGAAGAACTCGCGTCTCGTATTGAAAAAGTATTGTTACAGGGATTGCCTGGCACGGACAAAGCAACGCTTCTTACTGACTTGAAAAGTGTATTACAAGTTTACCCTCAATTAAATAAACTTCCCTTTCGTGTAGCTATTAATAATGTTATCATAAAACGAGCGAAACAACACTGTGGCATTGATGTTAGCGATGCCGAGGTAGAAGCTTTGTGGCTAGTCGCCTAAGTTGGCAATGTTCGAAGGATAGGATAGTGGTTAAGGTTGGATCTATGGGAACCCTGTGTGATGAATGGTTAATGGTGGGTTAATGAAACAGGGTTCCCTTCTATTGGAAAAATCGTGAAGTATGAATATGTGTAGAATGGTTAAACGGTTCAAAATGAACCGAGGTGGACGATGTATAGGATTTTTTACACTCGTGTTGTTAACGGTAAGACAGAAGCTACTTGCACAAGCTGCCGGCGAAGGGCTCACTGGCGCGACGACTGAAGTAACAAAATATTTCGGTTTAGGCGTGACGCTAATGTATAGTATTGGCGCCGTTGTGGGCATTGTCGGAGCCATTAAAGTGTATAATAAATGGAACGCGGGTGACCAGGACACGTCGAAGGTGGCGGCTAGTTGGTTTGGTTCATGCATTTTTTTAGTAGTAGTCGCAACCGTCCTGCGTGGATTTTTTGGTGTGTCTTAAAAAGCGCTTATGCAAAATATCAAGGAACGGAGTGTATTGCCACGTATCTCCCTGGCCGGTACAGAGTTTTACATTGACATTCGGTTGATGGAGATGCGGCAAGTAGACCAGTGGTTTAATCGCATTAGTCTTAACCAACTTGATGTTACCAGGGATGGAGAGCATTATCTACTATTCTTTAATAAAAAGAAGAATACATTATTTACCAATAATAGTAATGTTGAACTACTTCCCAAACATGTCGTTTGTTTAAAAATCCCCCATGAACTAGCGCTGGACCCGATAGTTTATGCGAGGAAAATGGGGCAGCCAGATAATGCGTTTTTACATCTTTTTCCGGCCGTTGATTTGCGGCAAGCTGAAGAAATTGATGTCAACTCCATCTTTCCGGGACGTAGACTGCGTCCCAAACAGGCACGTCTTGTACGGTCTGGTTTAAACAAGGGTATAAAGAAGTAATGGCAATTTGTTTTTACCGTAATCTTAATCTCAAATCAATAATTATGGAACAGGTATTAAGAAGAAAATTACACGCTTACCTGGTAGAGAATAATCCTGATCTACTTATCTCCCTTCAGGAAGAAAGTAAATTAGGGGATTACCTGGACACGCTAATCCAGTTGGTTCAGCCGACCATTGACCAGATGCTACTCGATGGCAAACCGCCCTATCTGGTGCAGGAATATTGCCTCGAAGAGGTAACCAAAGAACTCCGGCCATCAAAATTTCATTATATCCGATCTGTTCTTGAAGAGGAATTTGAGCCGCAACTACTGCAACTGCAAAATGAATCAGGCATTTTACTATATGAAATAATCAATCTCATCAACGCTTGTAATCCGGTTTTTGATAAATATAACTTTTCCTCATTAGAAGAAGAGAACAGGTATCTACATTATGAAATTACTGGTGCGATTAAAGAATATTTCGAAAGGAAGATAGCTTAAGTATAGGAGGTGTTATGGCATACAACGTGGCGAAGAAACTGAGTGATAATATTACCGCTTTACATACAGCTTTAAAATGGATGCCAGGTCAGACATTATCAGCGTCGGAATTGCACGTGCTAAAAAACTATTCTGGTTTTGGTGGTATTAAAGCGGTATTGTTACCTAACGCTTCGCAAGAGGAATGGGTTAAACATAAAGCATCTTCCGATGATATGCGACTGTATTACCCTGTTCAGGGTTTTCACGAGATGCTTCAAAACTATTTCAATGATGTAGCGTACAAACGAACGATTGATTCGCTAAAAAGTAGTGTGCTTACAGCATTTTACACGCCTAACGTAGTACCAAGAACGGTGTATAACATCCTGCAACAACAAGGCATTTCTCCTAAGCGAATATATGAGCCAAGTGCAGGTGCAGGTGTTTTTATCACCGAAGCCATTAAAGCCTTCCCGACACTTGAGCGCATTACGGCTGTTGAAAAAGATCTGTTAACTGGAACAATATTGAATGCCCTTTCCTCCAGCTGGCCAGTAGAAAGTAAAGTGCACAATTGTGGTTTTGAGGAAACGCCGACCGGTGATAACAACCAGTATGATTTAATTGTCAGTAATATACCTTTCGGTAATTTCCAGGTATATGATCAAACTTTTGCAGATAAATCGCTCACTTCGAAAATTCACAATTATTTCTTTGTAAAAGCACTCGAAAAAATTGGGGAAGGTGGATTGTTGGCTTTTATAACCACCAATGCATTTCTGGATAGCCCATCAAATCGAAATGCTCGTGAATACCTGTTTCAACGTTCGGATCTAGTTAGCGTCGTGGTCATGCCGGATAATTTGATGAAAGAAACAGGAAATACGGAAGCGCCCAGCCACCTGGTCCTCGTACAAAAGAATTCTTTCAAAACGAATTTATCTGCTTCTGAGGAACTGGTTGTCGAAACCAGTACCCGTGAAAACGAATTCGGCGTTTACACTATCAACAAATTTATTGCCCTCAGCGAGCAGCAACGATATGTTGGTAATGAAATGACGGAAGATAAAGATCAATATGGCAAGGCACATTTAAAGGTTTGGCAAAAAGGAAATATAAACGAGGTGGCGGATGCTTTATCAGCTTTATTAACCGACGATGTTGTTGCCAATTTTAACAAAGAAGCGTTTGATCGCCTGCAACGTTCTTTTGCACCAGGAATCAATGAAGAAAAAAAGTTATTTACGGTTCGGCCCATGCCTGACAGAAAACTGGAAGCGGTATCTTCTCAGATGGGACTATTCGATGCTGGGATGGCAGATAATTCCAACCGCGCCATTGATTATATTTCAAGCGATGATGAATTAGTGGTTAAAAAAGAAACGGCACGCCTGATTAGTAGTATAAAAACAACAGACCGCCCAGACCATGATGTTGTTGTACTGCTTACCGCAAAAACCAAAGCCGGTGGACAATATCTCTATAAGCTCTATGCGAATGTAGAGGAATTGCAATTTCCCCAGAAGTGGATGGATGCTGGTTTGCTGACCCATTGTTTAAAAGAATTGTCATCCTCCTTACGACAGTATCCTTATAATTTTAATTACCAGGGCGACAAGACCCTTGAGCACACTTTTAATCTGACGAATACAGATCCTAATGTTGTAGGTAGTGTAAAAGATTTTTATAAAAACGGGATCCTTGTTCTCTTTGATTCAAAGGTAGGAACGTTAAAAGATGTAGATAAAGAAAATGACCAGGCCATCTTTACTGCTTTTCCAGTAAGCGAAAAAGACCGTAAATTTTATGAACGTTATATCGCGCTGCGCGATACCTATTGCAACTTAATGGCTAATATCGAAGATGTTTCTTTGAGCCACCCATTAAAAATTCAGTTAAATAACAGTTACGATGAGTTCATTGGAGCATATGGAGAACTCAATGCTACCGGAAATAAAAGATTAATCTTAAAAGATGAGGCCTATGGTAACATTATCCTTTTCTCGCTTGAACGATTGGAAAACAGCGCCTACGTTAAATCAGATTTCCTAAAAGATGCCCTGCATGAACAACAGCAGAAATATACCACAGATGTTCCCACAGAGGCTTTAGCCCGATCGCTCAATGATAGTGGTAAAGTGGATCTTGAATTTATTAGTGAGGCAACCGGTAAAACGATTGAAGAAACAATTGCTGACCTGCGGGATCATATTTATCTGAATCCGCAAACCCGCAAATGGGAAACAACCGACCAATATCTCAGTGGAAACGTGGTCGAAAAGCTCGTAGTAGCACAGCATGCGGTGCAGGGCAATAAAGATGCGGAGGTTGTTCGAAGTATAGAGGCTATCCGCAGGGTACAACCGGAGACCATTCCCTTTGAATTATTGGATTTTAATTTAGGTGAGCGCTGGATTCCTGTAGCCTATTATAATTCTTTTGCCCAACATTTATTTGGACAGCGTGTTGATGTGAACTTCCTGCGTTCTGCTGACAGTTTTAGGGTTACGGCGACCAGTAGAAATGCAAAGATTACCGAAGAGTATGCAATTAAGCCGAAAAGTGGCCATGATATGTACGGCACGACTTTGTTAGAACACGCCATGGAAAATACTTCTCCCTATTTTACCTATGAAGTATCGGGGCCTGATGGCAGTAAGATTCGTGTACAGGATGCCGAAGCTATACAACTGGCCAACCAAAAAATAGAATCCATCCGTCAGCAATTTACGGAGTGGATGAGATCACTACCGTTTGAAGAGGCCAAAAAGCTGGAACGGCTATATAATGACACCTATAATTGTTATGTGCTCAGGGAGTATGATGGTAGCCATCAACAATTTCCTGGTTTAAATAGAGAAGGGTTGGGCATATCAGACTTGTATAGTTCTCAGAAAAATGCTATTTGGCGAATAGTACAAAACCGTGGCGCTTTAATTGACCATGAAGTGGGACTCGGAAAAACACTGACGATGATTGTCGCAGCCAGAGAGATGAAACGGTTAGGTATTATCCGCAAGCCTGCAATACTTGCGCTGAAGGCAAATGTCCGGCAAATTGTAGAAACTTATCGTAAAGCATATCCCGGTAGTCGTGTCATCGCTCCCGCTGAAGACGATTTTACACCTTCCAAGCGACAGCAATTATTTCTACAAATCAAAAATAATAATTGGGACATTATCATCCTCACGCACGATCAATTTGGAAAGATACAGCAGTCGCTGGAAATACAGGAGAAGATATTCTTAGCCGAAATAGACAACCTGGTAAAAGATCTTCAAACCTTAAAGGAACAAGGTCAGGACGTGAACAAGAGAATGCTTCGTGGTCTTGAAATACGAAAGGAAAACCTCTCCGGTAAACTCAAGGAAGTACAACATAGGTTAAATGAAAAACGAGACGAAGATATTTCGTTTAAGGATTTAGGCATCGATCATTTATTTGTAGATGAATCCCATAAATTTAAAAATCTCACTTTCACCACCCGGCATGATCGGGTGGCTGGTCTCGGCAATATGGAAGGTAGCCAGAAGGCACTCAATATGCTCTTTGCTGTGCGCACTTTGCAGGAACGTTTTCATTCCGATTTATGTGTCACCTTTTTATCGGGTACACCCATTTCCAATAGCCTAACGGAAATGTATCTCCTATTTAAATATTTACGGCCCAGAGAACTGGAACGCCAGAGCATAGAAAACTTTGATGGCTGGGCGGCAGTTTTTGCTCGTAAAACCACCGATTTTGAATTTAGCGTCACTAATGAAATTGTTGCCAAGGAGCGGTTCAGGCATTTTATTAAGGTACCGGAACTGGCCTTGTTTTATAATGAAATTACAGACTACAAAACAGCTGCACATATACGTTTGGATAAACCGGAGTTGGATGAAGAGTTAGTGAACATATCACCGACGCCAGATCAACGCAGTTTTATTGACAAACTCATGCAGTTTGCTAAAAACGGAGATGCTACTTTAATTGGTCACCGGCCTTTGTCCAAAGAAGAAGAGAAAGGGAAGATGTTAATCGCTACGAATTATGCGAAAAAAATGTCGCTTGATATGCGATTGATTGATCCAAATGTATATGGCGACCACCCCGACAGCAAGATTAATGTATGCGTGCGGAAATTTGTTGAATGGTACCATAAAAGCGCTGAACACAAAGGGACGCAGCTTATTTTCTGCGATATGGGTACACCTGGAACTGCCGGATTTAATATATATGAAGCGATTAAAAATAAACTCGTCACTGACTTTAATATTCCAGCACAAGAAATTCAGTTTATTCATGATTGGCAAGGGAAAAAGAAAGTAGAGTTGTTCCGTAAAATGAATCGAGGTGAAATACGGGGGCTATTAGGGGGAAGTGATACGCTTGGAACCGGCAATAATGTGCAACGCAAAGTGGTGGCCATGCACCATTTGGATATTCCGTGGAAGCCTTCTGAACTGGAGCAGCGTAATGGCAGAGGTGCCCGGCAGGGTAATTGGCTGGCAAAAGAACATTACAATAATAAAGTTAAAAACTTCATTTATGCCGTTGAGCAGACGCTTGATAATTATAAATTCAATCTGCTCAAGAACAAACAGACGTTCATCAGCCAGATGAAAAACTCTTCGCTTCACGTGCGTACTATTGATGAAGGAGGTATAGACGAACAGTCCGGTATGAACTTCAGTGAATACATCGCTATTTTATCAGGTGATAATTCCTTATTGGAAAAATCGCGCATCGAAAAGAAAATAGCCGTACTGGAGAGTTTGAGAGGTGTTCACTATCGGGAATTAAGTCAATCAAAAGGCAAACTGGAATTTTTAAAAATTCGTCAGGCAGAAAATATTGGTATTATTGGAAAATTAATGGAAGACCAGAAAACCTATCACAGCCAATTAAAGCATGATAAGGATGGTGCGAAATTAAATCCAATTGAGATACCCACCTGCAGTAGTAAAGATGCCGAGAAAATCGGCCAATATTTGATTCAGCTGTACCATAGTTCGAAAAAAACAGCTCAACCGGAGAGTGAAACAAAAATCGGTTCATTGTATGGTTTCGATCTATATATTCGATTAATTCCGATTTATCGATCCAAGAATGATGACCCCATGGTTTGCAACTTCTTCGTGCAAAGTCCGCAAACCTTAATAAAATACACCTATAACGAGGGCTTTATCAATATTGATAATCCCAAATTAGCAGCCCGGTATTTCCTCAATGCCATCGACCGCATAGATTCCTTGCTCGATCAGCATCAAAAGAAGTTAGCGGAAATCGAGCGCGACATTCCCTTATTGGAAGATCTTATTATGAAGCCCTTCGACAAAGAAAAGGAACTGGACGCTCTCCGGCTGGAATTATCCGGTATAGAACGCACTATAGCCACTAAAATAAAAGAGCGTAATGAAGCGGCTACAATAAAAGAGCAACCAGGTGATACTACTCCTGACCACCCAATAGAAAAGCAGCAACCGAAAAAGGAAAAGGTACCAGTAGCAGAAGATATTGCACTAGCGGTTGGGAGCGAAACGGCGGCAGTACACCGACAACCTATCAACCGAAGGGCGGTCGCGTCGCGGGTAATTGCTCCTGCTGTTAGTGATCATCATCAAAAGCCTAAAATAAAATAATATGTCATTAGTATTTGAAATCAATAAAGGCGTTAATAAAGCGATTGAATTCCGGGGCATCAAAGCACAGTATATCACATTCCTGGCAATAGGTTTGGTTGGGTTGCTCATATTATTTGCCGTCTGCTATTTCATCGGCATTCCAACTTATTTCACATTGCTGCTGGTGCTGGTTTTGGGATTTTTTTTGTTTTCATGGGTATCAAACGTGAGTCGCAAATATGGGGAATATGGGTTAATGAAACAAGCAGCATATAAAAGAGTACCGGTAGCTATTGTCTGCCGTTCTCGAAAGACATTTATCGGACTAAACAAACGGGAGGTGAAAGATGATAGTAGGGATAATGATCGCACTAGTCGTACTGGCAGGAGTTATTCTTCAGTTAAGGGTAAGTAAATCAGACGCTAAATCTATGGAAGCTATATTACCGATATTTAGAATAGAAAATGGGTGCATACTTTCAAAAAATGGTGACATTACTGTTACGTACAAACTGGAGTTGCCGGAAATTTTCACACTTAGCTCGGAGGATTATGAAAATATACATCACAACTGGACCAGGGCATTAAAGGTACTTCCAGCCAATACAGTTGTTCATAAACAGGACTGGTGTTTGGAGTCAACGTATTCCCCTGACATCGACGAGCAGAAGGACAGTTTCTTAGCGAAGAGCGGTAAACGGTTTTTTTCGGGTAGAAAGTTTTTGGAGCACCATACGCTACTGATGATTACCCGGCGTGCCAATGGCAGAAAACCTTCGACCTCTGTTTTCTCGAATCTCCTTCGCCCCTCTATCGTTCCGCAGGATTTAACCAACCAGGATCTGTTGCAGGAATTTTTGAATAAGGCAGGACAGTTTAAAAAGTTGCTGGCCGAGAATAACTACATTAAGGTTCATGAACTCAGCAATAATGATATAGTGGGTAATAAAGAACTGACAGGGATATTGGAGCAATATTGTTTTTTATTACCACCGACAAGCCAGCCTGTTGTAAAGGATATTTTATTTAAACCGGAACTGAGGATCGGTGAACATTACTTGCAAATGTATACCATGAGTGACATCGAAGATTTGCCTTCTCTATGCGGCCCCAGGATCACCTACGATAAATTCAGCACCGATAAATCAAAATTTAGCATTGGCTTTGCTGCACCAGTTGGTCTGCTACTATCTTGCAATCACGTCTATAATCAGTTTTTAGTGATCGAGGACACACAGCAAACCTTAAAAAAAATGGAAAGTAAGCGGAGAAGACTGCAATCACTCTCGGCATATTCCAGAGAAAATGCCATATCCAGGGATGCTACTAACGCTTATTTAAATGAAGCGTTTAGTCAGCAACGGTTGCCGGTACGTGCACATTTTAATATTATGGCGTGGACTAGCGATCCCGAAGAACTGAATAACTTACGCAATATGGCCTCAGCCGCTATCGCTCAAATGGATGCCGTACCTCGCCAAGAAATAAAGGGTGCCCCTCAACTGTTTTGGGCAGCACTACCCGGCAATGCAGGAGATCTGCCCGTAAACGAAACCTTTCTTTCCTTTGCTGAACAGGCCGCCTGTTTCTTTTTGGCGGAAACCAATTACCGATCAGCTGCACCTGGTACCGGCATCCGCTTTGCCGATCGATTGTCCAGCGTGCCACTAGAAGTAGATCTATTCGATGGGCCACGTCGGGAAGGAATTTCTTCAAATATGGGTACCCTGGTTTGCGGAACGTCGGGTGGGGGTAAGTCGATGACGGTCAATCATATCCTAAGGTCTTTGTATGATCAGGGAGCGCACTGCGTTACCCTAGACATTGGCGGTAGCTACAAGGGACTATGTGAACTGCTGGGCGGCTACTATTTTGCTTATAATGAAAAAAAGCCCATAAAATTCAATCCTTTCTATTTGCCCACTGGCGAAAAATTGGATACTGAAAAAAAAGAAAGCCTTAAATCACTATTGGTTGCACTGTGGAAGCAGGAAGATGAACGTTTCAACCGGTCTGAATATGTGGCTTTATCCAATGCACTACAAGGCTATTACCAATTTATCGAAGAAAATAAACACATATTTCCATGCTTTAATACCTTTTATGAGTATTTAGAACAAAAATATGTCGAGGTGCTTAAATCGCATAAAGTAAGTGAACGGGATTTCAGTGTTGACAACTTCTTATATGTTTTAAGACCATACTACGCCGGCGGCGAATTTGATTACTTATTGAACGCCACAGAGAACCTTGATTTATTGAGTCAGCGGTTTGTTGTCATAGAGATGGACAATATTAAGGACCACCCCATTTTATTCCCGGTTTGCACGCTATTGCTCACAGAATTGTTTCTAAGCAAAATGCGTAAGCTGCACGGGATCAGAAAAGTATTAACCATTGATGAAGCGTGGAAGGCTATTGCTAAATCAGGTACCGCTGAATTCATCAAGTATGCGTTTAAAACGATTCGTAAATTCAATGGCATCCCTATTGTCATCACGCAAGAACTCGACGACCTGGTTAATTCACCAATTATAAAAGATGCGATAATCAATAACGCAGACATTAAAATATTGATGGATATGCGTAAATTTATGAACAAGTTTGACAAGCTACAAGAGACGTTAGGAATGTCAGAGAAAGGGAAAAATATTCTCTTATCGGTCAACAAAGATAATCGCGAAATATACATTGAGATAGGCGGGCAGATCATGAAGGTGTTCAAGAATGAACTATGTCCCGAAGAATATTTTACTTATACCACAGAAGGACGTGAACGAGTGAAAGTATTGGAATATGCGGAGAAGTTCGGTTCCATGCAAAAAGGGATAACCGCATTGGTAGCCGAGCGGCAGAATAATAAAAATTAATTATTCACCATAAAACCTATCACTTATGAACAGACTTATTGCTGTATTTTTTATGGGATGGCTCTTGGCATCCTGTTCATCGGGAAGTACAACAGTGGAGAGCGCACTTCCCGGACAGTATTTTAGAGAAGGCGGCGATAGTAGCGCTTCGTTTAAACAAACGCTTACCATCGCTAAAAATCCCGGACAAGCTGACAACGTATTTACTGTTGAAAGTAAAAGTTTGGAAAGGCGACTGGATGATAATAACAAACCTATCGAAAAGCCTGAAGAAACGGAATCGTTTACCGGCATCTACCACGCGGATAAAAAGTTATTGGAGTTAGTAGAAAAAGGGAGTTATTATTCTGTTGATCTTGAAAATGGGAAATTGACGAATGGTAAGGTGACTTTTGACCGTGTGAAGTAACAATTGATGGATTTGTGATAGATTGGATTTATTGTGAGATTGGAAAAGTAGTGTAGTATGGAAAGTGGAGTTAGGAGCCTGATTTGTTGCATGTCTTTTGTGCTGCTTGTATTTGTACCATTAGGCAAAGCTCACGCACAAGACCCGATTAAAGAGGTTATTAAAGCGGCTGTTATCAAAGTAATAAAAGCCGTTGATTTGCAGATACAACGTTTGCAAAATGAAACGATTCGCCTGCAAAATGCGCAGCGAGCGGTAGAAAACACACTCAGTAAATTAAAGCTTGAACAGATTACCGAGTGGGTGGAAAAGCAACGGGCACTATATGCCGATTACTATGACGAATTATGGAAGGTTAAACAAGCGATAACGTATTACCGTCAAATTAACGGTATTGTCCAACAGCAGCTCCAGCTGGTGGAAGAATATAAACGCGCCAGTGCGATTGTTCGGCGCGATAAGAATTTCACACCGAAAGAAACCAACTACATCAGTCAGGTGTATGCTGGCATATTGGATGCCAGCATACAAAACATCGAACAAATATTTTTAATTGTCAATTCCTTTAAGACACAAATGAGTGATGCCAAACGTTTGGAACTCATCGCTCATGCTGCTGATGATATTGATAAAAATTTAATGGATCTACGCCGGTTTAATAATAGCAATACTGTCTTGAGTTTACAGCGCGCAAAAGATGCTGCCGAAATCAACATGGTGAAAATGATGTATGGATTAGAATAAAAAATTGGAAGGATATGTTAAACGTAAAGGAAATGTTGGCTCGACATAAAGATGTCTTGTATGCCAAAGGATATTCAGAAGATCAGGTGAAATCAGGTTCTCCACCGGGTGCTCTTATGAATGACCTGGAGAAAAAATTATCCGAAGCTATAGGCGCGGTGACGGATAGTAATCCTTCTAAATGGTTTCGCACGGAATTAAAGGGTAAACTATATATAACGGATGACATCACTTATAATTTCAATTATTGCTATGATAAACGTATCAGTGAGCTGTCGCTCGGAAGTGTGGAAGCGCACTACAAAGATCTCTGGAAAGTGATGGTGTTCATTAAGCCCCAAGATTGTCCTTCCGAAAAGGAAATGAATGCACTGGTGCGTCCAAAAGCTATAAAGCGGCGGCCGCGAATGATTCGTGATGATGTAGGTGTTAAAAATAAAATTGGTTTATGAGTAGCAGGGAAATGATGAGAAAGATCGTAATTCGTTTTTTGCCGGTTGTTGTTTTTTCAATGTCGTGTTCAATAACATTCGCGCAAACCTGGGATGAATGGTTTCGCCAAAGCCGCACGCAGATCAGGTATCTGGTGACGCAGATTGGTGAATTGAAAGTATATGCCCATTTACTACAGCAAGGATATACAGTTGCCAAAGATGGCTGGCAACTGGTGGGTGATATAAAGAATGGAGAGTTTTCTTTACATAACCAATATTTTACTTCTTTAAAGCAGGTTAATCCGTTTATCACCGAGTTTGCACATGTGGCAGAAATTGCTGCCCTACAAGCCTCTATTTACAAAAGATATCGAAAAGTGTGGGCCGAGGCGCAGTCTTGTGGTTTATTTACCAGCTCAGACCTGCAACTTTTTCAGAATACATTTTCCGCATTTATTGATGATGTTACGCACACGGTCGATGAACTCGTTCGCGTCACGTCTTCCCATAAGCTGGAAATGTCCGATGATGAGCGCATTAAACGTATTGAATTATTAAAAGCAAACGTTATGCAACAGGTCGCCGATTTGCGCACTATGGAAAAAGACATTAGGGGTACAGCAAATATGCGGGTGATGCAGCAGGCTGAAATAGAACTAGCCAGACGGTTATATGCAAAGTAGTGAGTAGAAATGTTCAGGTGTATCAAAGAAAGGAGGTGTTATGAAGAATTGGACAGTCGTCGTGGTAATCGTTAGTTTATTGTTAATGCAATCCCCGCGGGCAAGCGCCCAGCAACACGAAATTCAGCAACTCTTACTGAATGTAGAAAAGCTGGCCGAGTTAAAGAAGATTTTACAAAACATGTATGAAGGGTATCGTATTCTGGAACAGGGGTACAATAAGGTGAGAGATATTGCTAACGGTAATTACAAATTGCATCAGGTATTCTTGGATGGCTTATTGTTGGTTAATCCAGAAGTGAAAAAGTATTATAAGGTAGCCGAAATCATTCAATTCCAATTACTGCTCGTTAAAGAATACAAAGCTGCTTTTAAGTCCTTCACAGACTGCAATATGTTTACGACAAACGAATTGCAATACATTTCCGATGTCTACAATAAATTATTTAAAGAAAGCACTGAGAATTTAAATGCATTATTAATGGTGGTAACGGCTGGTCAACTACGCATGTCCGATGATGAACGGTTAACAGCTATTGATCAGTTATATGATCAAATGCAAACTAAGTTATCTTTTTTGCGGCATTTCAATAAGGATAACCAGGTGCTGGCACTTCAGCGGTTAAAAGAATCCGGTGAACTGAACAGCGTGAAGCGGATGTATGGTATAGAGTAAGAAAAATAAAAGATGAAGTATGGAAAGAGGAAGATGGTTGTTGATGATGATGGTGATGTTATGCGTGCCCGCTATTACATTTGGCCAGGATACGGCTACAGAAATCAAAGGACTGCAGCAGGTGTTGAACAATCTTTACAAAGAGCTGCTGCCATTGTGCGGCGAGCTTAGAGACGTTGGTCGTGCACTGGCAGGGTTTGCAGCGATATTTTATATTGGCAACCGCGTGTGGCGCGCCATAGCGGCGGCTGAACCTGTTGATTTTTATCCTTTGTTTCGGCCATTCGCTACCGGTATGGCTATTATGCTCTTTCCCTCACTCCTGCACACTTTTAATTCAGTATTAGAACCAACCGTCGCTGGCACCAGTGCTTTAGTAAAAAATTCGAATAAAGCGGTAGAAGAATTATTAAAACAGAAGGAAGCAGAAATTAAGAAATCAAAAAAATGGGAAGCGCTTGTCGGTGCCACCGGTGAAGGTGACCGAGATGTTTGGATGCGTTACTATCATCCCTCTGAAGTGAACGATGAAGGCATCTTCGGGAAAATAGGCAATGATGTTGAGTTTGCTTTGGCAAAAATGTCTTACAATTTTCGGAACTCTATTAAAAAAGTCATTGCTACTATTCTTCAGATCTTGTACGAAGCCGCCGCTTTATGTGTCAACACCCTGCGCATTTTTAAACTCATCATTTTAGCGATTATTGGTCCGCTGGTTCTTGGCTTGTCCGTATTTGACGGCTTTCATCACACACTGCAAGTTTACCTGGCGCGATATATCAACGTGTTTTTGTGGTTACCCATCTGTAACATTCTTTCTGCGTTACTCGGTAAAATACAGGAGAACATGATTAAACTTGATTTGTCGCAGATTGCTAATGCTGGTGATACTTTTTTTAGTTCTTACGATTTGGGTTATATTATTTTTATGATCATCGGCATTATTTGTTTTACTACTGTTCCGTCGATCGCGGATGAAATTGTTTTTGTAGGTGGTGGCATCGGTATGCAAAGTAAAGTGACGCAAATGTTTTCAAATGCAAGGAATACTGTTACCTATGGTACTTATTCTACGGCTTCTGGCATGGCCGGCGACATTTATAGTGACATCCGCAGTAACATGGCAGGAGGAATGGCTAGAAGCAGTTCAGGGGATTATTTTTCGGATGCCAATAGCTCTATGCGTGGCCGCATATCTGGTAAGTAGGAAGTCGATAAAACAAATAAGATTGAAGAAATTGATAGTAAGACAATTGAAGATGTAAACGAAGGATATGTTTAAACAATTGAGTAATATCGAAACTGCATTTAAGCATGTTAGGCTGTTCACTGTAGTGATTATTATTGCCTGCATGACCATCACCTGCTTTAGTATTTATAAAGGCTATTCCTTTTCAGAGAATCAACGGCAGCAGGTGGTCATCTTTCCTGACGGAAAAGCCATTCTTGCCGTTTCCGGTACACGTAAAGATAATATTCCGGTAGAAGCCCGGCGTCATGTAAAGGATTTTCATGCTGCATTTTTTACACTGTCGCCAGACGATAAAGCAATTTCTGAAACGATGAAAAAAGCCATGTACCTCGCTGATGAATCTGCTAAACGGGTGTATAATGATTTGAAGGAAAACGGTTTCTTTTCTCAGTTAATTAGTTCCAATACCAGTCAGCATATCATTGTTGACAGCGTAAATGTCAATATCACCTCTTACCCGTATTATTTTAAGTTCTTTGGAAAGGTCCGTATCATCCGTCCGATGACCACCACTTTACGCAGCCTGATTAGCGAAGGATATTTACGCGATTTACAAGTGAGAACCGATAATAATTCCAACGGTTTTCTAATTGAACGTTGGGAAATACTAGACAATAAAGATCTCGAAGTACAAAAACGATAGTATGCGGTTGTTTAGAAGAAGAAAACATCCTCACCAGGTACAACAGGTGACCAGTAATTTGTTTCGCGTTGCATGTTTATCATTACAAAGAAAATGGGTACATCTCATGCAACGTTTGGATAATAAGTGCACGCTGCGTCAGAAAAAAGTGATATTAATTATTTTTTGCACTGCCGGATGTATTTATTGTATTTCACTTGGACTACACGCCTTTAACCGTCAACCACATCCACACTCTCCAATACCTACTACACCGCTTATCAAATCCGGGCAGCCTGATCCATTGTCCGATTCGAAATTGTCTGCCGCAGACACTGTAGCCATCCGTGGCTTTCGGTCAGCGATAGACAGTATGCTGAAAACAAATGCGGGTAAAGCTGCGCTGGATAGTTTGCAAGCAATTAGGCCCGGATTACTGGACAGCTTTTACCAAATGGAAAGAACGATTCAATAATTAAAAAACGTGATGTATGAATTTGACGAAAGAGAAACAAAAAAAAATAGTGCTATTTGTTGGATTGCCTGCGATTATTATCCTACTGTTAACCGTGGCATACTTTGGTATAAATGGATTTGAAAACGGTAAAAGTGATCAGGCACAGGCGCAAGGGATAAATACCAAACTGCCGTCGCCTGCCATCGAAGATCAACGTCCGTTGGATAAGCTCAGTATTTATTTACAAGCTGAAAAAGATTCAGCAGAAAAGGCGCAGCAAATCATCAAAGATCCATTTTTCCGGAATTTATCGGATTCCAATCCGCATGTATCACGCGAGGTTAAATTTCCAAACGCTGAGCCAGATGATATACGTTCTTTTTCCTGGCAACAAACACAAACCCAAAATGAACGGTTATTGCAGGATAAACTAAACTTGTTACGTGAACAACTCGACAATAATTCGGCTACCTTATCCACTAAGCAGCCGGATAAAATTTCACTGAGTAATTTACCCGATGAATTTCCTACAGCTGCGCATCATTATGAACAACCGCCCGCTGCGAACCCTGACCTGGTTCAAATAGACAGTGTACTCAACAAAATCCTCGATATTCAGTATCCGCAGCGCATAGCAGAAAAATATACCGGCCCCATTACTAAAAATGATATCAAACCATTATTTGTCAGTAATCGCTCGGGTGCAGATAGTTTATTATGGCATACAGATTTTGGTGGTGTTGAAAACAGCAAGCCTTTACCAACACGTAATCGCTTTTATGAATTGGAAGATTTTTCTATAGAAGACACCGCCAATGTTATCGCGGCTACCATCTATGGTACTCAAGAGGTGACTAATGGAATGACAGTAACCCTCCGACTTGACCAGGAAGTGTATTTGGGTCATCAAACCATTCCGGCAGGAACCTTGGTTTGGGGAGAAGGGCATTTAGTGCAGGACCGGTTTGCGGTGACCATTAAAAATATCAGTTTTAAAAACTCCTTCTTTCCCGTTGATATGGAAGTATTTTCTCGGGATGGCATTTCCGGGATACCGATTTCGGGTGCTATGAGTCATCAAGCCGCGAAACTGGCCATGGACAGAGGCGCGCAAAGCCTGCAAATTACCAGCTTATCTCCTTCACTGGCGGCACAAGCTGCATCAGCTGGAATTGAATCTGCCAAATCTTTATTGAGTAAAAAAGCCAAATTAATTAAAGTCACCTTGAAGGATGGACATCCTGTTTTGCTGAAAAATTCCAGCAATGGTAAATAGCTATAACCCAATTCTCAAAAATTAAAAATGGATATGTGTATGAAAAGGTTTGTGAGTGTATTGGCCCTATTATTATTTGCTGGCTTAGTAGTTAGCCATGCGCAGGACACTGCCCGATCTCCTGCAAATGTTGAGGTTTGTTACCGAAAGACGAGTATGTTGGTTTTCCCATCCGGTATTGAAGCAGCCGATTTTGGTTCTTCGGACATACTGGGAAAGGTGGTGAAGAAAGGGTCGAATGTGCTCAAAGTAAAAGCGGCTAAACAAGCATTCGACCCCACGAATCTAACTGTCTTTACCAGTGATGGTCGATTGTATAGTTTAAATGTTCAGTATAACAATGAGCCTGGGCAACAGGTATATCTGTACGCTGACCCTGCCACTATACCTGCTATAGCATACCATCCCGATACACTTTCGCCGGCCAATGTACAAATGAAAGCTGATTTTCTCTCCAAAGTGAATCATCGTGACATTGTTGCCAAAACAAAAAGCCAAAGCATTTATCTATTGTTACGGCAGATGTATGTAAGTGCCGGTAAAATGTATTTTGTTTTTCAATTATTCAACTCATCTAATATTCCATTTACTATCCAGTATACGCGCTTTTTCCAACAGGATGCCAAAGCCCAAAAATTGAGTTCTCGCGCACAACAGGAAATGCCGCCGCTGCTTACCACTGCTACACCAGGTTGTAAAGTCATTCGATATCAGCCGGTCACTTTTGTAGCGGCATTTAATCAGTTCACCATTGCCCATAAAAAGCGGTTTGTTATACATATTGGCGAAATGGGTGGAGACAGGCGACAACAATTGGTGCTGAAGGGAAAGAAAATACTTCGCGCAAAAAAATTGTAAGTAATTATTTAAATAACAAATTATGGAACATCATACTGATAACAGAGGTATCAATCGAATTGATGCTGCCTTAGCGCAGTGGGATCAACAAAACGATAAATATATACAACGTTATGGAAGGGACGTATTGCAGGACCGAGATTATCAAAAGGTCAGAAGAGATGTGCTGATGCAGGTATATAATGACAACAAGAATAAAAAGAATTTGACAACTGCTGAAAAAATGGACCTGCGCGTGCTTAAGGGGCAGCTCAACCAGATGGATCGACAACTCTATTCGCGGCCGGTACGTGCAATAAGAAATATGTATGCAGTATTAAAATCGATAGTCAATGCCCTGACAAAGTCTATCTCCTCTCCCGTCAAGTCGATACAACCAGCTGCCAGTCGTCGCCCAGCTGCGAACAATAATGCACTTTCCCAGCCACGCGAACCGGCACTCGCACATTCAGCAACGATGACTATTGCTGGCCATGGACAGCAACAGTTAACAAATGGGTCCAACCATATGGCTAATGGCACGCAGAATAACGGTCAGCAATCCACTGTTACCAAATCAGCTGCCCCAGCAAAAGTGATTCAACGCAACTTTAGAAATAATGTACGTAAAGTGCTCCAAGCTGAAAAAGGAAAAGGAATAAAGAAGTAATTATTATTTAAGCAAAAAAATACAGTGAGTTATGGAATCGATGGAAATTACGAGTAAGCTTTTAACAAAAGTGGAAAATTTAGGGTATGGCCAAGAGGTAAAGGATCAGATTAACGAAGCGAGAGCAAAGGGGCTTTTGGAGTTTTCTGCTGGTGACATCAGAACCTTTAAAAACCCTGATAACATAGGGAATTATGTGGTAGAATACCAGTTAAATTTTGCTCCTTCTGCCAACGATAACAATTCCTCGTACTTGCAAACGATTGAATCGCTTTTAACCCGCGACATTTTTATTCCGCATAGGGTTATTGAAGGGGTAAATACGCGTGAAGTTGAATCATTCATTGTTGAAACGTTACAGTCTACAGCCAACAAACAACAGTTACCGGAAGCAGTAGTTAATCAGATCGATGAGCGCATGAAATGGGCGCTTGAACATGCACCTGATACATTTAGCGCGCTACTCATTCAATACAATCCACCTATCCATTTTACCATTCCCGATGCTATTGTAAAGGAAGCCGAAGCGCTTCAACTGGACAAAAACAGGTATAATATTTTTTCCAGCTACTATAATTTGACGGCGTTGGAAATAGCCAATACCATGCAAGGCAGATTTGCCCGCAAGAACCTGTTTAAAAAAGCATCTGCTGATCGCGATACGGTAGGTGCGAACCATGTCCAGAAGTCCAACCAAGTCAGAAAGCTCAATGATATGTTTACCTCATGGGTAGAAGTCGCCTTTGATCGGCCCAGGCGGCCCGATGGCGCATGTGAAATCATATTGCATTCCGATTTTGACATACGGCCCACGCTCGCACAACTCAATTTTATTGAACTACGTAATATGTATGATCGGGGCCGCATGATTGACTTTTTAGAAAAAGGAAGCCTTGTTCTATTTAACAATGGCAATCAAAACGGGGAAAGCCAAGTGCTTGGTCAGGTAAATCCAATTTACCGAGGTATGGATCTGTTCAAATTGGATGGTGAGCCTATCACTAACCACCGGCTTTACTTGAAGGACCGCCGCATGGAAGTTGGTGCATATGTCGAATTAAAAAAAGGGTCGGTTGCGCCGCCTCAGGAAGAAAAAAAAACAATTGATCCTCCCGACGAACGAGCTAAGAAATTTAACAACTCCAAGAAAGAGGCAATAGCTGCTTCCCTTAAGGACAATCCGACCCATAACACAAAAAACGTCGTGGACAAACCGGCGGTTCCTGAGCATAAACGTTCAGCCGATAACACCGCTGGCATCAATAGACGAAATGCCCGTACCGTACGGGAGAATGGAAGTCGCAAAGGACAAAGGAGATAAAAATTATTTAGTCAGCGTCGCTACTACTATTACACTGCAATGGCGACGCTCCGTTCAGGATTAGTAATGCTATGAAGCGATCATCAGGTGATATTGCGAACAAAAAGGGAAAATACGTACTGCATAGTCTATCAGAACTCATGCTTGATCCTGGAATGGAGCGGGCAAAACCTTACTGGCTGCATACGCCCTTTGACAAGTTTAAGGATGCCTTTCAGATATTGTGTCGAAGGGATCACCGTGAATTTTTTCATGATCTTGGCTGGAACAGCGGTCATATATGGATGTCTCACGTCAAATTTATCACCTCTCCCAAAAATGAAATCGTGGCAGTTAGGTATCCAAGGTCTCAGGATGATGGGCCAGAGTTTCCTGCCGGCGTTTATCTCTATTTTAACCCGAAAGTGATTTCTTTTAAAAGGTTGGAAGAAACCGGATTATATCTTTCTTGTTATAAGCGGTTCGGGGAACATGGAGAAACACTGCTTCTAGCCACAAAACGCGAATTAGAAAAAAAAATGCTGAATAGAAAACCGTTCAATGATCACCAACGAGTAGAATATGTTGATGAATGCAGTCCAAAGAAAATGAATTGTCGACCCCGTAGATGAATAATCGGTCCATTACAGCGGTAGGTATTATGTGAGAAAGGAAGCCTGTAGAAGATGAATAATTATATCGTAAAAGTGAAATACCAATTACTCTTTGATCAACAGCCGCGTGATAATCAACCTTGGTATAAAACTGAAAAACCTTTTGATTATCTAGTGGACGCATTTCACGCCATGAACATGGATAACCGTATGTACTTTAAAGATCTTGCCTGGCACCATGGCTTTTTCTTTACGATCGGAAGTGCAGCAATTCTATCAAAACAACTCGGCTTGGTTTGTCGTAAATACGCGATAGACAAAAATGCTGCTCTTAAGTTTTCTGCCGGTACCTACTTGCATATTAACACCGCTGCTATTTCAATCAGGGAATTTGAAAAACGAGCTGGAATCGATCTATCGCTGTATGAACCTAAAAAAACATATGGTGCGCTCTATTTGCTCGCCTCTAAAAGTAACCTGGGAATAGTAAACATCGATGGACAGCTATATACGCCCAGGATAAAAAAATATAACAGACAAACCCAACCTACTTTTCCAAAGGGATTATCCCTGTTGCTTTGAAGCGTTCGAAATTATTGTTAGTCGCTTGCTTGATGCCAAATAAGCAAGAACCAAAAATATGTGTATGAGTCAGCAAGATAAAAAAGAATATATACTGTCCTACGAAAGTATTGAACTATCAGGATGGGACCCGAAAATGAATTCCCGACCTATGCGAATAGCGGTGATGAAATATTTTCCATCGCTCAAGAAAGCATTTGATGAATTAAAATTACTGGATGCCAAAGCATTTAATGAAGCGCTTTGCCTAAAGGAGCTGCGTCCGCGTGTGTATACTAAAGCATTCATCATGGAAGATGACAAAATGCTGCTAATGAACAGGTATATTGAAGATTACAAACATAGTAACCTTCGTGACGGCCTATATATTGAACTCAATAATAAATTAATTTCTAAGGAAAGCTTTGAAAAAGAGACGGGGCATGAACTGGGCAACCTCGTCTTAAAAGGGCCTTTATTGGATTATTATCTGGTACCCAATACTTCTATTGGTCAATCAATTCCATTAGATGGGCAGCAGCGGGAACTACAACGCAGAATACATTATGGTTCCAAAAAGTTAAGAGACGATAAAGAAGGTGGATTGAAAATATAAAGGTTAATTAAATTACTACAGCGCATGGTTAGTGGATTGAACTATAGATTACAGATACTTGAAGAAACGCTGCTTCCTGTTCGCAGACTGGGTGAGCAATACCAGCACGAAACACATTATCATAACAGCCTATCGGATGCATTTCTGTCGCTATTGAGATTGTCTATCGAAGAAATGGATTATCGATTTGCCAAGCATATTGGGCCAGAGTTTGCGCGGCATATCAAAGAAGCTGCTATTATCGAAGAGAACCATTCAGAAAGTATATGCGTGCAATTGCAAAGGACCGCACACGACATCAATTTACCGGAAAATATTGATCGACCTTTATTTTTGCATTTTCCCAGAGGTATTAAACATTTTGAAGAAATTACCGGTATACCGCTTCAAGAATATGTAGGCTATCAGCCGGACGCTAAATGTTTGCTATATGGATATTTAAGTACAGAGAACCAGGACATGTACTTTTCCGACGGAATAACATCATTACGATTCTCTTTAGAACGACAAGGCCAATTGTGGCCGAAAAATAATGCCCAAAATTTCGCCGTATATGTTCAAGGATATAACAATCCAGACCTGATGAGCGATGCCAGGAATCGGTTAGGCTGGCAATTTTCGTCGGTTTATCATTATTCTTCCATAGCAGATGCCTTTGCCTATTTGATGCAAACTAATATAGCTACCTGTCATCGTTATATAAGTTTTTCAAACGCTTTAGATCAGCACATCACCGATGCTTATATTACCGGCCCGCATATGTCGAAGATAGTAGGCATTGAAATGCAAGATCAGTCTCAATTTGTGGGTTCCCGTTCAGCAAACGAAGACCTGCATCTCCAATTTTATAATGGTTCTAGTGAATATAAATATCAGCTTAACCATTTCTTGAAAAACGCAGGCTTTGATATCAATACAAATACCCACCTGTTGGCTCAATATGATGATTTGACCAAAACAATACGGCTCCAACCGGCGTATCAAACTTGTAAAAGGTTAGCAAATCAATATCATTCAGCTCAATTAAAAGGCTTGCCGCAAGGTTATCAGGTATCTATGGAAAGGGAAAGCCTCGCAGGAAACGATCACCTTTCCGGTTATCAGGACAATCACCGTTCGTTTGCTACTATTGAAAATGCGGTGCAATATATCATGGGTTTACATGATGCTTTATTTGACAGGCAGCAGGCGGTTGCCCATGGTGCATTCATTCATATAAAGAATGTGGTGCTAATGGATAACAACAGTGGCTGCGAGGTACTTCGCCGGTTTGCTGAGGACAAACAGGATTTGATAAAAGTAAATATGGCTGCTGCTTCATTTAAGGCATTACGAGCGATAGAACGTCATACCACACCGCTGGAACATTTGGGATCGCCGCATCACTATATCGCCCTGGTTAACAAGCCTCTAGGACACATAAAACGAAAAGCTAAAGCCAAGAATCCTGCCTGCCGGGACAATGAACCGTTAAAGAAAAATTCTTTTGGCATATAAAATTAAGAGAAGCCATGGCTTACTTGTCGTATACGATATATACTAAATTCCGGCCACTAGGCTACACGCCAACTAACGATGTGATTAAGGATAATTGTTCTACGCTGCGCGTATCGCGTTTTCAGAATTTGGAACATGCATTGGCATATTTCTGTGCAACTAATATGCAATACTTTATAGAAAGCAGGGCTATTCAGGATAAAAGCAATGAACATTTTGAAAGTATGCGATTATTTAGAATGGTAGGAAATAGCTATGATCATTTACCCATGCTGGATGTTTTTGTGAAGGCCGATGTTAGATTTAGTCATTTCCCTTCCGGCATGTATTATATATCGGGACGGCGGCTTGGGCTATTAACAGAAGAAAGTAATTTTCCGCTGAACAGGTGTAAACAGTTTGATCCGCAAAACATTATCATGCAGGTCGGAAAATATGATCAACAAACCGGCGAGGTAATGCCGGATGAAAGCTGGCTAGAACTACACCGTCACTCCCTAAATTATATGGATGAAGTAAATCAACATACACCCATATTTAAAATTGCAAAATATTCCGATGCTTTTGGACAACCCGTATATAGCGGATCGAATTATTCCGGGTCGTTGATAGAGGAATATTTTCATTACGGCTGGGAAAAAGTTATTCAACATTTATCATCGTTTGATTTGAACGAACTTGATTATGCGCGGATGTATGGTAAGCATGTCCATGAACTCATCCATCATATTTCAGTAACTGATCAAATAGGAAATGAATTGTTAACTTTAAAAGCCAATCGTGGCCTTACTATGAACGGCGACCCTAGCCAACTGGGTATTTATCTATATGTCAATCAAACCCAACAACCAAGTGCCGATTTTGCCAATTATCTGCAATTATCTCCTACAGAAGAATCTTGTCAAGTGAGAATGTACAACAAAAGCTGTTTTGCAATTACTCCCACCGACGCTTGGGATTTGTTTGTTAAATATGGTAATAATATTAACGCCCATATCAAAGCCCCCAAGCGAACTATCAAAACTAGATCAGTATTCAGTGATACAAATAATATATGTAAACGCATTAGAAGAGGCTAGCCCGAAGAGGAAACAGGCTCTGCAGGAGTGCAACCTGTCAGCAATACGGCTAGACACGGGGATAACCCAGGGCTTTCCATTGTGGAAGGCCCTTTTTTTTATCCATGTGTTGATGGCTAAAAAACTCATGGTATACTAGCATTGATGTGTGAGACAAATCTGATGCAGTGTACAGCTCACAGAAGCTCCTGGAATATTCGGCCTGCCGGAAGGCAAAGTTATTTGCTCACACAGGGGAAAGTCGAAAAAAATCTCCACCGCAAAAGGCCATGGCCGCCGTAGGGCATCGGCGACAACACACTTTCCACCTCAGTTCAACACTTATATTGAAATACATTACCCGTCTTTGTCAACAGCTGCCCTACGGCGGCCATGTTCACCAATTTTTGGCGGTTGTATTTTTTTGACGTTTCCCGCCCACGCGCGATAAAGGTTGCCTATCGGCAGGCCGAATGAGGCGAAGCCGAATTATTCAATAACAAAAATTCATTTCGTTATGGCAACATTTAATTATCGCGCAGCAAACGCAGACCACAAAGACATTTATTCAGAAGTAAACGATTACGTTATTGCCGCCCTTGAAAAAGGAGATATTATTTGGCAAAAGCCATGGCATGGCTATGGCTTGCCCCGTAACATTACCGGAGAAACACCATACCGCGGATGGAACGCGTTCCTACTCAATTTCGTTTCGCTGTTCAAAGAATATGCAACACCGTACTATATCACCTTTTTACAAGCGCAGCAGTTAGGAGGTAGTATTCGTAAAGGAGAAAAAGGTTACCGCATTATTTTCATGGCACCCGTCAAAAGTAAGTACCACTCCCGTACCGTTAGGGATGAAGCGACCGGCATAGAAAGACAAGTACCTGAAATGATTCGCGTACCTAAGATGCACACCGTTTTTAATATCGCGCAAACGGAAGGTATCGAATTTCAGGTCGATAAACCCACCGAACGCACCCACATACAAAAGATCGCAGCCTGTGAAGAGATTATTGCAGGTATGCCTAAGCGCCCGCCCATCACACACAAAGGTGATCAGGCGTGTTATGTTCCTTCACTCGATGAAGTATTTATGCCCGCCCAATCCTTATTTCACAACGACGAAGGTTATTATAGCACTTTGTTCCATGAGCTGGCACATAGTACCGGGCACATCAGCCGGTTGAACCGCGAAGAATTAATGACCGACGATAGTTTCGGCGGTAAAAATTACAGCAAAGAAGAATTAACGGCTGAATTGACAGCTGCCTATTTGTCTGGAGTTACCGGCATTCAACAAGCCACTATTGATAACAGTGCGGCATATATCAAAGGGTGGCTGCATAAACTGCGCGATGATAAAAGATTTTTTTTAAATGCCGCTTCACAAGCACGAGCAGCTTGTGAATTTATTCTCAATAATTGCGGGCAAGCAGTGCTCACGCTATCTGAACATCAATCTACAAATGCTTAATTAAAATTCATTTTTATGTTACCCACCATTCATATACATCATGACCTTGTATTGCCCGATAATGAACAATGGCAATTCCGTTTCCACATTCAAAGCCAAACGTCCAACCGTCTGTACACCATTGCCCAACACAAAAGAAAGAAACACTGGGGCTGCGATTGCCCCGGATGGAAAAGGCATCGCCATTGTAAACACCTGCAAGCTATGGGCATACTGGGCAACGAACAACCTTACGAAGTAAATTTTATAAAAGACTAAAATATGGCTAGAGGATTTTTAGACGGTTACAAAACCTACGACACCTCAAAGGGCTTTGGCAACGCCAAGCAATGGAATAATGCTTTCCGCGAACGTATGAGTAAAGAGGATGCAACGGCTATCCTACAGGAGCAGCAGGAAACACCATGGGCTATCTTAGGAGTAAGTACCAGCGCCACAAAAGCAGAAATCAAAAAGGCGTTTCGTCTAATGATTATACAGTGGCATCCTGACAAAAATCAACATCGTTTGCCGGAAGCAGAAGCCATGAGCAAAAAGATCATTGCCGCCTACACCATGTTAAGCTAACGATCTTTTATAAGTATACCTGTGCTTGACAAGTAGCGCAGGTATACTTCCAGGGAAGCTAAATGAAGGCTCAAAAAATAATTCATCACCATAAAATAATTTATCATGACAACAAAAAATCAAGTCAACGGAAAACTATTATATACTAATGGATTTATTAATCCATCGCTATCCTTAGCGGAATTGTTGCAATTTGATGTGGAGAGTAAAAGACTGGCTATTGACAGAATTCAGGTATGGGGACGACACTCACCTTATAATAATGATATTGATAGAGATCTTTTTGAACCACTTACTGACTATTATAGTTATGATCAACTCAATAGCCTAACCACGGAAGACCAAATTGATGAAGCGCTGAAAACGGTATTTACCCGGTTAGTGGAGCATCACCAACAGATGATAATTAAAACAGACGCCCATCATTATGAATTAGGTGTTCAGATTTACGTAGCCAGCAAGCAATTGAAGTTTAGTGGTGAATTATATCTTACTAAAGGTCAGTTGTTAGGTTTTATTGCTGTTCGTCATCACTCCAATGATTTTGATGTGACCAAAGTATCGCGTGCCATCAACTTTCTTCATAATAGTGCGCCACGTAAAAATTACGGCATTAACAATTCAAATACAGGTCAAATCATGCACAAATGGAGCATGGAGAGTGACTACATCTACATGCGCTTTGAATATTGCCATGAGCAGCAACTGAAAGCTATACAACTGTGGTTCGAGCAGGTAAAGCATGTACAACAATCTAGTAATGCCTACACTTTTAGACTGCAAATAGATGCCCTACCTGACGGCGCCTTTAACATTCGCTTAGTCATGTGGTGGCAATAATAGCTATCAGTTCTCATTCTATCATGCACTGCTCTTACTATATCATTCATTACTCATCTAAAAATATATTGTATGGGATGGACAACATTCAACTTTAAAGGCTCACGAACCGACTTTATCAAAGAACATCTTTCATACGATCCTGACTGGGCTACGCTCGTCGATCATGCAGTAGTAGGCACCGTTATTTATGCAGCCGTAAGGCTAGGGAAAAAGCATGGCCCTGTACAGGGTAAAGTAACCTGCTTGATTTATCTCACTTCAATCGACAATAAGGCCCACAACAATTTTGGGTATAAGGATATGAGCGAGGAAGTAGGGCCTTACGAATGCAACTGCCCGATGCGAATACTCAACCTATTATCTCCAGTCGAAGAAATATTTAGCGAAGGCTCCAATGGCAGGAAGTGGGCCAGTGAATGGAGATCGCGTTGTGCCGCCGGAAAAAAAACGAACGGTAAAAACTGCCAACAGCACCTGTATCAAACTTTTTAACTAATAGCAATTAATAAGCGCATATGGCACATGCTGAGGATATATCCCGCACCATGTTATGGGATGCAATGTATGAAGCCATTCAGGCGGGCATGGCCGCCGGGATGCAAAATATTAAAACGATAGAGGGAAAGACAATCGAAGATTGGATAAAGGAATATATCGTCAATCTGATAGGGACAGAAGAAGACAACGATAGTCAGTAAATCTACCTACGTAAAGGAAAGAAATTATTCACCTAAAATATCACATTATGAAACCAGTAAAAATTGTGATTGAAATTAAAAATCACACCATTCAATTTGTTTTTGCAAGTGCAGCTATTCAATATGTCATTATTAATTATGATGATTTAGATAAGGGGTTACATCCAATATCGGTGCCGCTGGAACCAGAGATCATACAAGAACCTTTGTTTTCATGTTATGCAGCTAGTGCCGAGGAAGATGCTCAACAAGCGGAAGTAAGAGAATCATTGAAACGCTTAAACTTTTAATTTCTCGCTGCCGGTTGTATAGAGCCGGCAGCCTTTTTATCTGCTTCGAGTGATCTATTGTATAATAATTAAAAATTAAAACTATGTTACACCATATATGGGAAACCTTATTTTCATCCAAAGAGTATGCGCCATGGTTGATATTTGGCGGATTAGTCATTCGTTTTATAGTGGGAGGTAATCGCTTTGCCAGGCGAGGCGCTGGCGGTTTACAGCATTTTAGTTCCTATCCAGTAGCACTTTTCGTCAGGTTTTTTGAATTCATTGCCTCAGTTGCAGGATTAATATTGATTGTTAAGGGGGGATTGCAGCTTATACTTTAATTTCCAGCTTTCAATAACGTCAATTAGAAATCTGTTAGTTTTTTTAAGGGAATGTTTAAGGCACCGGCAATTGCGCATAAGGTGCTCAGCGTAGGGTCATTTTTTGCGTTTTCTATGCGCTGAATGGTGATTTTTGATAATTCAGCAGTATCAGCAAGCTCCTGCTGAGACATTCCGGCTTTCTCCCTTAGCGCCCGTAGGTGCGGTCCAAAATTTTTAATAATCACTTGATTTTTCACCGCGCCAAAAATCGGCTACTAAAAATAAGATTTGGATACATATATGTATCCAATTTCGTATATTTGTTAGTAAAGTGATGAATTTATTTGTTTTTAAAGAGCGTTCCGGACTAAATCACCGGTATGCCTTTATTTGCCTTTCGGCTATTGTATCACAAAAATAATTCATAATAAACCCATCCTGATGAAACAGCTTTCTAATGAACTGCTGGTTAGCTTTAACGCGGGTAATGCGAATGCTTTTCAAATTGTTTTCGACCATTTTCGCATGCGGATATTCTATTTCGTGAAGAAATTAGTGAATGACCAGCAGGTCGCCGAGGAAATAACCGCAGATACCTTTGTAAAATTGCACCAGCAGGAAAGGTATTTTTCATCTTTTGACAAAATTCAAGCGTTTTTATTTATTACTGCGAAAAATGGTTCGTTTGACCTGTTGAAATCTCGTAAAAGAGGTTATGCACTGGAGAAAGAATATATGCTTCTAAATGGCGATGAAGTCGAAATACCAGTATTTCCTGATACTAACATCGAAGCGGACGTGCTACAGCATATTTACGATGAAATAGAAAAATTGCCACATCGTGCGAAAATTGTTTTCAAGTTGTTTTATTTGGAGGGATTGAGTCTGGCCGAAATTGCGGGGTTGATGGGGATAAGCGCCCAAACAGTAGCTAATCAGAAAGGGACCGCCTTAAGAATGCTGCGCATGAAAGTACTGGATATTCGGGCCTTGGTGATATTCCTAATACTTTGGCAAAGCAAGAACTTATTGGGCGGTAATTAATCGAGATACCTGTATCACTTATCATCATCCTGCTCCATTCGCTGAAGCAAACACAGCTTTAAATGGTCCAGGAATGGTGTTCTATTCTTTTTTCTCAGTCTAATTTCTTCGAACGTTTTATGTATAAAACTCAGGTGAACGTTCCAGCATTTACATATCATGTCTGTTAATACCATCGTATTTACGTTACCAAACGCCTTTATACTGTCCAATGCATAAATTAATTCTGCCAACTGAACTTTTTGAGCCGCCCAGACGAGATTAGTCGCACCCAGTTGCCCTGTATTAGCGGAAGGCTGAAGAAATTCCATTAACATATCGTATGCTTTGAATCGAGCAAACCGTTGACTCATCGGTGTAGAAAGCCGTGAATCGAGCAAGGCACAATTATCTGCGAGATATTGTTCCTGATGGATGGGCCTCATAAAATACTTATCGTCCAAATAAGTCAATCCTAAACGATAATATCGATATAAGTGCAGGTGGCGTTCAAAATAAGACTGAATTCTATGTTTTTCTTTTTCATGGAACTGGGCCGACATTAGCCCCCCAATGGCGGATATGCTGCTTTCAATATGGATTAGACGTAGGTAGAAAATGAGATGACCAAACACGTCAGGAAGAACCGACTTAAAATAATATATTTCTTCCTCGCTGTTCCCAAATCCCTGTGTTAACACCAACTCGTTCAATTGATGCAACGATCGTTTAGTTATATCAATACTTGCTGAAATGTTTTTAAAAGTAAAACCAGTTACATTCAACTGTAGAAGCTGTTGGTGCAGCTTTTCCCGAATCGCTTCTCCCTGTAGCATAAGGTGCTGATTTATGTGATAGTGATGGGTGTCGGGGAGGGCAAAATACATCAAATCATTGCTTAAGAAAGTGCCAATCAATCCCCGTAGAGAACTGATCCATTCCCGTTTAGGCTGCTCCAATTCCAGCCACTTGCCAGAAAAAACCGTTGGCGATGGGGGTACTAACGCCATGGTATATGTCTAAAATGCCATATATTTAAGTAGTAATTATCCTTAACCATGAAAGGGCTAAACACAATGATTGTCGAAGATCAGAGCGCCATCCGGCGTAATATTCGCTCGATATTGGAAAAAAGTCCTAACGTCGGTAGTATAAATGAAAGTGCCGGAGTGGTCGAAACGTTGGCCATTTTAAAACAGTACCAACCGGATTTGATGTTGTTAGACATCCGCTTAAAAGACGGTACTGCTTTCGATCTTCTCAATATTATTGGGCCTTTTAGCTTCAAAATTATTTTTCTCAGCTCTCACCAGGAATATGCCTTGAAAGCGATCAAGTTTGGGCCGCTGGATTATTTACTTAAGCCAGTGAATACAAATGAGCTACTTGACCTCTTACAGCGGGTAGCGACAAACTTTACTGGTAAAGAAAAAAACATCATCGTCCTTTCTGATGCTGATTGTTTGCATGTAGTAAAAATTGACGATATAATGTATTGTCATAGTGATAATGGGTATACAACGTTTTACTTATCGAATGGTCAGGCCATACTAACGTCTCAACATCTCAAGGCATATGAAGACAGCCTTCCCAAAAATGTGTTTATTCGCCCCCATAAATCCTATTTAATTAACTATCACTATTTGCAAAAATATCGCAAAGATGGTTTTTTAATTTTACGTGACGGAATGGAAATCCCTCTGGCCAGTAGAAAAAAAGAAAGTATTCTGGAATATATCAACAATTTGTAAATAAATATCCAAGTAACCGCTATGCGACACTTTCTTTTTTTACTTGTTGTATTTGCAGCCTGTCAGCAAACGAATAAAATTGGACCAGCATCTCAGACAAACCTAGATACAATAACTCGTCGAATATACAAAACGGTAGAGGCCCATTGGGATAAGGATCTGTGGGATTCCGCGGGACTATATTTGAACCAGGTGAGAGATAGTGTGCAAAAATTAAATTATGGCAAGCTAAATTATATGTGGAACCTATGTAAA
The DNA here is from genome assembly GCA_024809215.1 of Niastella sp. OAS944. Classification (GTDB taxonomy): domain Bacteria; phylum Bacteroidota; class Bacteroidia; order Chitinophagales; family Chitinophagaceae; genus Niastella. The sequence goes on from JANUBW010000010.1 coordinate 289,786, forward strand.
TCCCAACAGGCAACTATTGAAGGTTTATATGATAGTTCTACTTATTATTTTAATACTGCTTTACAGTTTGGCAACTTCAAAGGAATTCGTACCAAAGACAGCATACATTTTTATTTAGTCTGGCAGCATTTGCTCAAAAAACAGCAGTTGTATGATAGTGCCATCCATCCCCTTAATCAGGCTTACAATATCGCCATATTACGAGACTCCACATATCTAGCTTCAATTTGTTACGAATTAGCTCATGCATACATATCATTTGAAGACTTACCTAACACATACAAATATTTAACACAAGCCTGGAAACTCAAAGACAAAGAACCAGGACAAATCAATCAAATCGCACGGTTGTTTGTCGACTATTATGAAGCCATGAATGATATGGATTCAGCAAGTTATTTTTTGAATGCCTACGGCAATCTTCCTGGTGACGTAAGTCGGCAACCCATTTCCCGTGCCGGTTGGTACGAAACGGTAGGCGTACATTTATTAAAGAAAGGCAGATTTAAGGAAGGGTTGCAAAGCTTGTTGATGGGAAAAAAGATTAGAGATAGTGTGGGAAACCGCAGCGGTTACACCTATAACAACTTGGGCGAAGCATATAGGCAGTTAGGTCAGTTTGACGAAGCCTACGACTACATTGATTCCGCCATACTACTTGGCCAGAAGATAAAAAACTATCATCTTTTAGAACTAGCCTGGCGAACTAAATCGGAAGTGTATTTGAAACAAGATCACTTGAGGAATGCATATACGGCGTTAGATTCTTCCCATACTGCTTACATGTTGCTAATGGATTCATCACTTCGCAATCATGCGCGAGAAGTGGAAACGAAATATGCAGTCCGTGAAAAAGATAACCAAATTAAGACCTTGGAGCAAAGCAATGAGGCTAATGTGAAAATTAGAAATCAGCAACGTTTGTTGATGGCGGGAATGATAATCGGAGGTTTGTTGTTAGGAACCATTGGACTATTATTATGGAATAGAAGAAAGTTAGAAATGCAGCGAGCTGAGACAGTTCTTAAACAACAGTTATTTCGCACACAGATGGAGCCACATTTTTTGTACAATTTTATGTCTGTCATACAAAGTTTTATTTGGCATAGCGAACCGGAAATAGCAGCCGATTATCTGAATAAATTTTCACGCTTGATGAGGTTGAATTTCGCTAATTCCCAAAATGACTTAGTTAGCCTACACGATGAGGTAGAGGCACTGGAGAATTTTTTATCTCTTCAGCAACTCCTGCACGATAGAAAATTTGACTATCACATTGAAACCTCCCTCCCTCATGATGCAGTGTTGGTTCCCCCAATGATTATCCAGCCGTTCGTTGAAAATGCAATCATGAATGGATTTGCAAATACTGAAAAGGGAGGCATGATAAACATTGCCTTAAAAACCGTAGATAATTTTGTTTATTGTCTAATTGAAGATAATGGTCAGGGTTTTGCCAATGGCTTTAGAGTAAAACCAAGTTCAACAGTAATTACCCAGAAGCGATTAAATATTCTATCTCGTCAGACGGGGCGCAAGGCGAAGTTGTCTGTTATTGATCGCAGCCGGAGTAAGGAGGGGCATGGTGTAAGGGTTGAAATTTGGATGCCATACATGCAAAGGCCGTCACCTGCATACGAAAAGTTTCCTGGTGGAGTTCTGGAGCGAAATTTCACAACTTAATATTTTCGCCTATTGTTAAGTCTTGATCTGGTAAAAATGGAAACCGGACGCCTCCCGGTTTCCAACCTTAAACCTTACATCTAGAAACCAATGCCCGGAAGCCCGGATAATATAGAAACAGTCGAAGCCTAAATATTACCACGGAAAAGACGATTTTCTTTTAAATAAAACAACAGCGGCAGGTGACTATGTTAGTTAGTTGCTGATGAATCTCATTCGAAAACCCTATAAGTTTTACTCAGGGTATTATCAAAATCTTTGCGAAGCTGTTGTGCATCTGTTTTAAAAGATTCTCGAATATTCCTTTTCTTAATTGCATCTATCGCCTCATCAAAAATGGAACTTTGACTGAATAATGCAACCACGCTTGCTACAAAACTGACATGGTAAGAAAACCTTTTTTCAGTGTTTATTTTATAGGATTGTAAATATTTCATCATATGTGCATACGATTAAAAAAAGAAGCCGTCTCAGTTCCTTTTGAGACAACTTCGACAACATTCACTAATAAAGTAAATGAAATAACCCATTATATTTGATAACCCTTTAGAGAAAGGGTATATCTCAAATTACAACTATTATTAAAACACCTCATTGATTATTTTGAACCAAAAAAAATCAAGTTTATTATAGTGCAATACATTTGTTGTACAGATTTGCAATTTGCCTTCGACTTACCCAACAATAACAAATTTAGGATCATATGTCTTGGATTTTAAACCGATAAGATCGCCTTCAAAGAATACGAATAAGCTTCTGTTACGTGTATTCTTAAGTGTGCATAGCATCATGGCAGAGGATATTTCCCGATATTTCTTTACTTGTTGGAAATCTCATCCTTATGCAGGGGCTCAGGTGATCCTTCTAAACATTTTTTTGCGGCCGTTGTTAAACTTCCCCCTTTAACAGATTCATCAGTTTCTTCCCAAATTTTGAGACCAATTTTTCCTGATTTACCAAAAAAAATAAAAGTCTCTGCATTAGAACGAATTCTAGCTTGGAGCGATGCTTTTTTTATTGACAGATGTGGAGCATTATTTCTTAACTCATCAATAATCTCGTCTAAAGTTTTTGCGGTTCCGCACTCGTTTAAAAATTTCTTCACATAGAAAAGAGCACTATGAAATTCATTGCAAAAGAAAACGATATTATCTTGATCATCAATTGACAACTCAAGTTCATTTAACAGGAGAATTTTGCAAAAATGGGTAATTCGGTTAATTTGATCCGGATCTTCAGTTGCTGTGTATAATTTCACTACATGATCCAAGCTCAATAAATATTTACTGTCTCTTTTTTCACAGGTAGTCTTAATAATAAATTCAAAGAATTTGTTCCAATCATATAAGCTGAGTAAATCATTTTTGACAAAGTAAACAGCGCTTAAATTCTTACGGCCGCCAAGTGTACCGATTGCCTCACATAGTAATGAGTGACTAGATTGCAACATGACCCTCAATATTCTTGAATAAAATCCATCATTAAAATTTACACCCTCAGCAGTATTCAATTTGATGGTGTAGTCTTTGTTGAGAATAATAAAGTCGGAGTCGGGGTGATAATGATGGGGTGCATGCAGAAACAGAAAAGAAAATAACCATGAATATAATTTTATATATAGTTCCACATCTCTTTTTCGCCGGTACAAGGCCGAATTGATGTTTTTGGGATTGGCAAAATACGAAAGGAATACCTGCTTGTATTTATCACTGAAGACAAGGCCATTTTGAATAAGCAAATCTATGAGTTGAAAAAAACGAATTGTGCCATCTGTGTTGAGCACACATTCAGGATTAAATAGGTTCGTGCCGGGACCTTTTTTACTAAATAGCTGTACCGCTTTATCATACATTTTAGAAATAGTATGCTCTTCATCATGTTTCACAGCGGAGATGAATTTGAAAATGCACATATCGAGATCTAATAATTCGTTTGCACATTTCTTCTTCTTGGGAGCTATATTTTGACTCCAAATTGTTTTGTAAACCACACCAAACATATCACGAACCGGTATTGTTCCATTTAGTTCCGCGGTAAGGAGGTTTAGACTTTTTCTACTAATTCCCAGGATAGAAACAGCCAAAAGCTGACAAAACATTATCTTTTGTATCGGGGTTGACTTTTGTATGGCGGGATGAATATGGGCTTCGCTTTCATTTTGTCTTAAAAGGTATTTCGCACAGATGGTCGCTAATTCTAAATCAGTTGTAATACTACAACCCTTTAGCGTTCTAAATGTGTGATGTGTTTGCCAGTAGCCAATTATTTGCTGTAACGTGAGTAGGCCATAAAAGGAACACAAACATTTGGCACGGTGACTCATTGTTTCTATTAAAGCCAATTTCTCTAAACTCATATTAATTGAGCTAGAATAACTTTGTGACAGTGTAGTCATAAATATATTGTTCCTTTTAATCAACAAATATCAAAAATGTCTTTTAAAAATAAAATTGACCAAACTCAATATATAATTAATTTCTATTTTAGTGCAGTGATTTTGCTGTGCAGATTTGCAGACTTGGGCACTCAAATATTTAAATTGCTGTCGACTGAATCAATATATGCTTGAAAAAGCGATTTATGTAACTTCTTTCAAAAATATCATGTGAATTTTTATCTTATTCTTGATAGCTGTATTTAATGTATGGTGAGAGATACTTTTCCGTTATGAACGAAATGCATTTTGAATTTGAGTCAGGAAAATTAATTGGCAAGATATGTCCCCATCATAAAGGGTTTCCGCCAAGGGACTTCCATGTTTACAGGTATTGGAACGGTAAGCTCAACACTGGCGTGGGATGGTATTACGACGGCCAACTGATTGAGATAGAAAACCAAGGATGGCGGTTGGAGGGTTCTGTTTTTAGCCCCTACAAGGATCAGATAGTGGAAAGATTGTTGTCATTTAAATGGGAAGACAGTTGATTTTCCCAGGAGTTTCCGTCATTGGCTTGCGTCAGTCCAATTGAAATCCGCTATTCCAAGTTTCACTGCACTAGCTGAGTGAATCAGCCAGTACATGGCCGACGGTCTTGTAAGCATGCACGAGCATACATGTTGCACACTGCCGCAGATTAATAATTAAATCACCTTTTTTCAAGGAAATTCTCTGACTTGGCACAAAGGTCAGTCAGTGATTACTTTTAGCGCGACCCCGAAGATATTCTTCGACTTTTTCCCGATTTTCACCTACCTCGCTTACTGCCTTTTTTACTTCGTCGGTCGATACGCCCAATTTTTCTGCGATATGTTGTAGCTCATACTCTTCGTTAATATTCACGCGGTTACGATCACGTGCGCCGCGATCTTCTTTATTATCTGGCATAATTTTACAGTTTCTAAATATGATTAAAAAATGATGCCAGACTATTCAGACGGTTTAAAGTTTGCATAGCTATTGTGATAGCATCACCCCCCGATAGATACGATACTTTGAATAATGATCATGGCTAAAAAAGTAAAAACGATTGCAAGTAGAGGAAGAAAGGCAAAGATGCCGAGTAGGATTTCACCAATGCTTTGCACACTCACTAAAGAAGTTATCCAAAGTGAAGAGTATTTATATGAAGTCAAATGGGACGGCTATAGAATCATCAGCTACGCAAAAGGAAAGAATGTCCGGATGGATTCGCGGAGCGGGCTTGATTATACGGATAAATATCCACCAATTGTAAAAGCGATCCAGCAACTAAAACATGACGTGATTCTTGATGGGGAAGTCGTGGTATTTAATAAAGAAGGGCTACCTGACTTCGATGCACTGCAATTGTATAACGGACACGATCATCCTATCACTTACTGCGTATTTGATATTTTGTGGATTGATGGTTATGTGCTTAAGGAATTGCCACTAATTGAAAGAAAAGAGATATTGGAGGGCCTATTAGCGAATAATGCAATTATTCGTTTCAGCGAGCATTTTGAAGATGGCAAAGCCTTGTATCAATCAATGCTTGATAGAAATTTAGAAGGTATTGTAGCAAAGAAAAAAAACAGCGAATATATTGAAGGTAACCGCGGCAGCAACTGGTTGAAAACTCCCACGAGAAAACGGCAAGAATTTGTGATCGGCGGTTGGGCAGAATCTGATAAGTCCCGGGCCTTCAGATCGTTATTATTTGGAGCTTATGATGGTAAACAATTGAAATGGATTGGCAGGAGCGGTGGAGGGTATAAAGAAAATGAGATGCCTGGGATATTGAAGCAATTACAGGCACTAGAAGTTACTGAATCGCCATTTGTCAATAGGGTACTTGATACAAAAGGAGCTGTTATACACTGGGTAAAGCCAGAATTGGTGGCTAATTTTGAATTCGCTACCTGGACAAAATCAGGCCGGATAAGGAAGCCAGCTACGTTTTTGGGATTCAGAAAAGATAAAAAAGCAAAACAGGTTGTACTGGAGGTGCCGAAAGAAATTCGTGAAAGTGATACTGAGCAATTGATTGAAGACATTGCGCCGGACAAGAAATCGTCCACAGGAAGGACTCCCCAAAAGACTACTGCTGGAAATAGAAAATTATCCACTTCTGCGAAAAGCAACTGGCCGGAAGTGGAAAAACAGAACCATGAGGATAAGGGCGCTTTTCAAATAGACGACTGTTCAATTGATCTATTTAATGTCGATCGTGAATTATGGAAAGGCGTGAGTAAAGCGGATTTGATCACCTATTATCATAATGTGCATGAATACATTTTGCCCCATGTAAAAGACAGGGCGCTATCTCTGCATGTAAAGTTGAATGGTCCCCAAGCACCTGGCTTATATATAAAGGATATGGAAGGCCGTCAGCCTGATTGCGCACAAATATTTAGTGACAGAAGACGACATGTGGGTGCTGGAAAACGCAAGGTTATCGATTATCTCATATGTAACAATGAGGCGACATTACTGTGGTTAATTAATTTAGGATGTATTGATGTTAATCCCTGGAACGCGCGAATGCAAACACCGGATAAACCCGATTATATTGTAATTGACCTAGATCCAACCGAAGATAAGCTGTCGGTAAAGGGATTGCAACGTTTACAAAATACTGCGATTGCTGCCAAAGATTACTGCGACGAAAACAAGTTAAAAGCATTTGTTAAGACTTCAGGGAAAACGGGAATGCATTTTCTTATCCCATGCAGCGGCTTCACTTGTCCTGAGGCAAGATCACTTGGTGAACAGATTTGCAGGGACATTCATGAACTGGTTCCTGAGGAGGCGACGATAAATATAAATAAATCCGGTCGGGGCAATAAAGTGTTTATTGATTTTTCACAGAATGATTATGCCGATACAATCGCAGCTCCTTATTGTGTTAGACCCTATCATATTCCATTGGTGTCTACACCACTGGCATGGAAAGAAGTTAATTCTAAGCTAGACCCTCGAACATTCAGGATGAATAAAACCATTAGCCGTTTAGAAAAGGTTGGCGATTTGTTTGAAAATATCAGCGATAAAAAATTAATTACGGCAAACAATAAAGTCCTCAGCCGAATGTAATTAATCAGCTTCTGAATATATTATTTTCCGTAAATAACCCCTGGGCTAGTTGTGATCGTGAATTTCCCCGCTAGCATTCTGCCGCTAAATACGCATTACTTTGCCTGTGGCACAGGTCTTTTCATAAAGCTTTTTCTTGTCGCATACGTTTATCTGGTGCATCTGCATAAATTTTTAAAGTGTAAGTGGCGCCAGTAGTGGATATCAAATTTAAAAGAGCATAACGAAAGGTAGCAGCAGCCAGTATTATTACATATTAATACAGCTGCTGCTGAGGTTGTTACATCCCTGAACAACTTCCCATTTCGTTTTTTTATTAATTACACGCCTTCCATATTCAATTTCATTTATTATTGTGATCCTCTTTATTAATTTCTATTGAATGCCCAACAATGTTATAACAGAATCGGGTTTCAGAGGCACATATACTGATAAAGAGAGCTAATTCATCGTAAATATAATTATTGCAAGTTATCCCTCCTTGGAAATCGCTAACCGGTTGGGAATAATTGAACAAAATGTTATAATTAAAGGCATGAGCAAGTCGCCCTAAAATTACGTCTATTTCCAAATCATCAAGATCAAAAGAACCATTCGTCATCCATAAACTATCGCTGGAAGCATTTTCATTATGGTACTTGCGAACAGATAAATTATCATAGATAATGATTGTTTCCCCTTTCTTTAAAGTAAAAGTTTTGTGACTATCGTCTATCACAATATTTCCTGCATAGTTCGTGATTCTGGTTTGCCTTAATTCAGAATGATATGAAACAAATAGATGGTTGGCAAACGATACTCTTGTTTTTTGTTTATTGTTTATGACAAAACTAAATGGCTTATTATTTTTAATAAGATGATCGCCGTACAAAAGAATACTAGAACCTCCCCATTCTCCAATATTATAGCTCTTCGTTCTTTTATACACGTGAAATCCATTAGTATCAATTATCTCCGCTGGCTGATAAAAATGTGATGATTCAGGAAGTACAAATAATCTATTTGTACGGGCTTGTCCCTTAATAGAACTACTTATTAAACAGGCACACAAACAGTAGTATAATAAGCGCATTTTCAAAACATTGATCTATATGAATTACGAACTAACGATTACTATCATTTAAGATACGGGGCATTATTCAACCTTGACGATTATATAATAATTTATGTTTCTTCTTTATTGCAATTACCCAGCTAACCGCCTTCTGTCACTTAGGAAGCAATTCCAAACATTCTTTTTTGCCATATCTGAATCTCGTCTTAATATTTATAACGACTGGAACGACCGGATATACTATATGAAATAAGAAATATTTCAATATTTTGTAAATGGTTGGATTTTAATACAGCATATAAAGCACTCCTTTACACGCTTAGGGTAAATACTTTAAAAGACTGTATGATCCTGAGGGGGCCTATCCAGGGCAAAGTTTGATAATATTATTTGTTTATCTTCTGATTGGACACTTACCTTATTAGATTTTCATTTATCGTTTTGATGGTAGTGCAGGCGACCGAGTAAAATTTATTGGAAATAGTGTAGTACCTGTGGTTGTTAAAAGGTGGATTGAATCTCTCGCTTATGAAATAATAATTAAACGAATCGCCGCTTAAAAATACATACATCTTTAAACGCAATTTTGATTGATACGACAATTTGTATGCAGCTATTGACCTATTTTAAGGCATTCCGGAACCGGACGTGTATCTAGCACCGGGGAGTTCCGCCTTCCGTGAACCATTTACCACCGACAACTATTAAACATGCTCATCAAATACGTTAGCATTCAATGCTAGTTGAAGGCATAGAAAAATAATGCGCTTCAAAATTCAATTCGTCAAAAATCTCAGGACCATCCGCAGAGAAAATACCGCGCAATGTTGGATTGTCATAAGTAAAATGCAGATGGTATTTTTCAGTAGTCCGATACGGGTTGCGCAAAATTCTTGCAATACATTCCTTGTTTGGCAATCGATGCTTGTTCTCGCCATTTGAGCTTATCAGATAATTGTTACAACGAACAATTTCAAATAATGGCAATAAATTATTGGCACTGCTGCCGTGATGTGAAAGTTTTACCCAATCACAAACCAATGGATGCGCTATAGTATAACCAAGTGCTTGTAAAGATCGAACTACTAATGAGGAATGTGCATCAGCCAGCCAGAGGATTTGCTTGCCATTTAGGTTGGTCAATACCGATATGGAACTACCATTCTCAATAGAATTATCTTCGATGTGGCTGTTCAATTCGAAGTCGTTTAGTCTGGTGGCATAGTCATTGTTAACTGCAGCTTTAGCGGCACTCACAACAAAGTCTTCTTCCCGTTCAAAGGGCCTATACAGTTCCGGTGCATATTTCTTTCTTAAAGCCGCTAATGCATTGTCATCTGGCGAAAGAAAGGTGATTTCCAGGCCATGGATATTTAGCAAGCCAGTGGAAGTTGTAACCTCTTTGTGGACTCGCGCCCTGGTTGCGAATAGATAGTTGGCAAGTTGATCTCCCTGTACAACACTTTTTGCAGTACTCACTTCACCGGTGAGAGATATGGAATTTTTCATATTTCCGCGTGGAGGATTATATGCCCAAGAATGAACAATATCAGGAACCAGTCCCTTCTTTACATTTTTTAAATAGGCAATTGCACCCCCAATATGATCATCATGGATATGAGAGATTAGCCACAGATCGATACATCCTGTAGTTTTTACAATACTCCTGATATCAGTCGCAAGCGCGTTTCGGAAGGTGCGTTCAAATCCACTGTCGATGAAAATATGATGAAGGCGCCCATCACTTCCCTGGTACTCAATCCGAGCAGCATCACCGCACTCAGCCTGGTAAATAATTAATTTCATGAGGAAGGTTAATCGTCTGATGTTATAATATTAAATACGCCAGTAATCTTGTCGATATCCAGATAGTAATAACCAGAGATTGTAGAATAAAAATTACCAAATTGATTGTCATCCCGGAGTAGGCTTCTCTTCTCTCCCAAAACTGTCCAAAATATTTCATAACCTTGCTCCTGCAAAAACTGTCCAAGATTTTTCTTGCGTATTAGTAATCCTTTTTGATCGGTAAAAAATGCAACCAATATGCCCTGCTTATCATATATTTCACCATCAGTGTCGCCATACTGCAGTTGCATTCCTTCAAACAACAACTGACACGGCATTTCATAACGGACGTGTGCACCGGACTTATCTTCACTTAGCTCACCAACAGCCTCAGAACTCGCTACCATTATTTTTACTCCGGAATCTTCCAGTACTTTCCATTTTTCTTCGCCTTCACTCTTATAAGCAGGTGACCAATAATTTTCACGGTTGAATAAACTCAGGTTTGCCGAATGACTTTCCGGCATCCACCGGCCCTTGAAATTTTGTTCAGCAAGCCATTTGTGGAATTTGACCTTATCTCGTTCACGTATAATATAGGCTTGGCATAAGTACCAGATGTCTTTTCCATCCCGCGAGTATTTATCTTTTCCCACGGGCTTTGGCTCTTCCCATTTTGCCATTGTGTTCAGATATACCCATATTTCTTCTGAATCGTCTTTTCTTTCGATTACAAAACGTGGATCTGGCAAATCCTGTATAATCGTCGGCCAAGCGTCTCCACCATTATTCCAATAATGATAAGGCTCAAATGCCCACCATGGTGATTGTTCAGCTTCTATCAATTCGTCCTCTTCAGTATCATAATCGTCTTTCTTTGTAATAAAAGAAGGATTAATATCTCGCAAATTTTGCTGCCAAGGACCTTCATAAAATTTAAACTTCTTTCCTCTGTACGTATCAACGCACATTTTATAATTATCTGCAACTATCGCGAATGCCTGGTGGAAGGCTATCCATTGGTATTTTTTTCCAATGGTTGTAATTTTTTCCCTTCCATGGTATCGTAGTTCGTCTACCTGAAAATCATATGTTGTGTGATTAGTAAGACTGTATCCCATCTCATGTACCCGTTTCACCATCCACCTCTTGATAGGTTCGGTATCGAAAGCGCCACGGTGCCAATGCTGAACTTTGTTGATTATATAAGGAATGACTTTTTCTGTCACATATTTATATTGTTCGGTTGTGAGAATTAACTCTAAAATGGCAGGTATTTGAGCGAGGTTCTTTTCAACACCAGCTTTCAACAAGTCAGCCACTTCTCGACCAATAGAATGTTTTCGCGATTGTATTTGTGATTTAGTTTTTGTTAACGATTCAAATAATTTGAGTTGTGCGCGTTGCTTCGGCTTCAATGTTTTCAGAAAAGTTTTATACTCTTCGTCAGCCCTGAAGCTGATCGGGCTGAAACCACTAAAAGCATAATCGACCGTTTTTTCTCCGAAGTCCCACCTTAAAATATCAAATTTGATAAAATTGAACAGGCGGCCATGATTCTCTTTGAACTCAGCGCTTTCGTTGTCAATTTCATAGTTCTTCATTTCTTCTAGGGTGGGAAAGTCTGATAGCATTATACTTCCATACGGTGGACGTATACATTTCACGTCAATTTTTATATCTGCTTTTTTATAGAGAGCAAACTCAACCACATTCCTGGCATAATCCCTCAACAGCACATGTTCAGGTGGAATGCGGTCTTTGAAAACGGTATCATAAATATACTGGGCGACCGAGGCTATCGCAGATGCTTCTTTTGTTCTCAGCATGCACCCGTACGCTACAGCCATTAATCTTTCAGCAATGTACAGATCATCAATATTCTCAAATTTGTTAAGTATATCCAACAACGCTACTGGTTGTTCCTGTAGTAGATTCACCATGGCTTTAGTAGTCTCATCCCGTAGATTGCAATTGGTCGAGGATAAAACCCAAGCAAGGGTTTGCCCCGTTAATCTCGCCGTTTCTGCATCAACGATATTTGATATTCCCGGTTGCCATGCCCAGTCGATCAGTCGTCTGAGTGGAAAGGCACCTCCGTCATCCGCATTATGCGAATAATATCGAAAAAAAATCTGCCATTGGGCGTCCCTTTCAGGCATATCAGAGCTCTCAAGAATCGCGAAAAAACGGTCGCTATTAAATGGGTGCTCCGGTATGGTAGTAAGTTCGATTAGCCTGTTATAGAAAGTATGGTAGTCAATATTGAAATGGTCTCCGTTCACCCAATCGGTCAACTTATCGTTGTCAATACTTTGTAAGGTGCGCCATTTTAAGCTATCGAGGAGAAAATGGTTTAACCAATCGTCTATATTACCAATGAGTCTGTCGTCTTCTGCCGAAAAAGCCCAGTCATACACTTCCACAATTTCTAGTTTGAATTTTTCTGGCAACAAAACGGCCATTGCTTCAAGCAAACCCTGATTATACCAAGACGCACGCTCCAACAATTTACCTAACCGCTGATCTTGTTTGAAAGCGGCTCTAACTTCCACTTGATCTTTCAAGGGTTCCAACAATCGTAAGGCGATAAAAAAGTCTGCGAATCTTTCATAGCTGAAATATAACACCTCCAAATCATCTTCATTTTTACTATCCTTGTACGAGCTTTGTATGAATACGTTTTCGTGAATTAGGTCGTTCAGAATAAATTTGTATCTGGGAAAGCGGGTGTCAAACAACTCAATAGCTTCTTGGAGAGTGATCATCCAACCGTTCTCACGTTCTAAAAAGACTTCAGCGACTGCATCGACGGCCTGTTGTAATAAGTTGGGCACAAGTTCATACTCTTCTCTTTTCTTGGAGAGTTTCATCGATATGGCTCTTTGATAATAAGAAAACAGGTCGATGATGCCATGGAAGCCTTGGGGAAAAGTCTTTTGTCCACTACCACTTACGCCAACACATATGAGCTGTAAAAAAAGCGGGTTAGCAAATTCGGGCGCCAGTATCGGGAAGTTAGGTTGGTGCAATTTGAAATATTCACAGAAACGGCGCAGTGCTTCATACTCGTTACCCCTGAAGCCTTCATGTGTAAGCTGCACAATAGAAGGATTTTCCCGCACCTGCGGAGGGATCGTCGACTTCACGTAAGTTGTTCTTACCGTCGTGACCAATCCAATGTAAGGATACCGCTTAACTTCTTCGATAAAACCGGCCAGTTCATCAGACCATAACGCTTTTCCCGCGCCTTCGTTAAGTGCGTCAATCAGTATGAGACAGCGAGATCCTATCTGTTTGCCAATATTATTAAGACTAGTGAGCAATTGTTCTTTAGTGCATGTCAAATGGAGTTGAGATAACAGCTGGCGCCAAACATCATTGGTGTTTTTAAACAGTTGGCCCAGCAATAATATTGTTGGTTTATTTTCAGCAATCCGTCGGGTGGCTACATCACCCAGTAAGTGTGACTTACCGCAACCAGCTTCACCGGAAATCACAATGCATTTGTTATTGGAAAGCTTGATGTTGATTTTACTAAGGTCATTTAGCAATAAGTTATTGTTTTTTATAATTTCTCTTACTCTTGCTATCTGCTCATCGTAAGGGGGGCGGTAGGAATAATGTTTTTTTTCTTGTGGCGTTTGTTTGGCCATTTCAGCATATTGTAAATCAAATAATGATGACCTTTTCTCATCGAGTTGCTGGTTGAAAGTTAAAAAATCAGTTACGATGGGATCAATAATTATAGATTGCTCTGGACTCCAGCCTAGGGTTTCCACAAAAGCAACTGTCTTTTCCCTTAATTTAAGGTACTGTTCCTCGATATCGACCATTTCTGCATGATCGGTACGGTAGTAAGAAAAGTTGCGGCCGATTAGCCACCGATCGAAGGCAATTAGCAGACGTTTTTTAAACAGATTATCTTTTGCCAGGTCATTGAAGATGTGCGCAATAGGCAGTCTGAAGTTAAGTTCCCTGTTAAAACGTGGACCAAGATTATTAACAGCAACGGAAATATGTTGAGCAAAAAAATGCGTACTTAAGCCGTAGTCACCAAAAAAGGTGAAGGTAAGCAGTGGTCTGTGATGACCATTGAGCAGATCGTTAAAAGCAGCAATATACTGACAATAAATAATTCTTCCCCTTCCTTCTTCCCGATAGCGAGTAAATAAGCCAAACAGATAAGCCTGATTGTCTGTCTGAAGAAACGCGCCGCTGCCCGAGAAGCCGTTCATGCTCCAGTCGTCATAGTCCTCACGCATTTCAAGCTGAAACTTATCAACGGCGGTCATGTGCTGTTTCCATACTGGATGTATAGTGACTAATTCCTGCCCAAGGGCAGCTGCGGGAAATCCTTTGATGATAAAAGTATTGGTGGCTTCCCGTGATTTTAATATCTGCACGGAAGGAACTTTACCTAAAATATTTTCTACTTGTGCCCTGTCCAGCAACAAGATGGCAATATCATTATCCTTGTCGGGATTTATTAGTGCAGTCGATGTAGAGTACGAAAGAGTTTGATAGCGGTTTATATTAGGGTTTAAAATATCAATTTCCAGATCGTTAATAAGATTTGTAAAGGAGTCGGGTTCATCGTAAAGATTGTGGGCAGCAGTAAGGATGTAGATAGTGTCAAGGAGGTTGCTGTTAGAGTATATAATCCCTGTGCCTATCAGTTCTTTTGAAATTCCATGGCGCAGCCGCACAGTAATCTTTGATAAAGTGATATTCTCGTTTGTATTCATTGGCAAAACTAATCTTGTGGTTGGCAATATAAAAGAGTCTGTAGAGATTCTTGCATAGCAACAAAAACGCTCGAATCGTCTAGTGTTTCTGATTGGCAAGTATTCGTTCTATTTCTGCTAATGCGTAATCAATTTTAACCGAATAAATGGGAGATTTGCCATTTTGCGAGGATCTACTCCCGACTAATATGCCAGCAACTCTCCATCTGCGGCTTAATTCGTCTAGTACATAAAATGGCGAGCCTGAAAATCCACCAAGAGTGGAGCCACCCTCAATATTCGTTTCCATGCAATAATTGATTGTGTCCTCCAAGCGTCGGATTGTGTCACCCATCGCACGAACAAATTGGAATTCGTTTTGTCGAAAATCCAGCACTGTTGGCCGAAGCGCTTTCAACGTATCCTCGGAAATATTTTGAATTCCCGGGAATCCAATTATGCTTGTCCTGATCACTTTTCGGAACGGTGGTAGTAACATGTGTTCCACGGATCGCAGGTTTTTGGCGTATGGTGACGATATTGGCACAATGACACAGTCCGGCTCCTCCCATCCAGGTAGGCAAGGTTTCGTTGCACGATATGGTGCTATGTTTACCAAAAGCAAAGGGTAAACACTCTCCTGAGAGACTGCTAACAGCATCGATGTGGGAAAGTTTTCATCTGCGTTGCTATTGGAACATCCTGAGAGCACATGTTTAGCCGTAACCAGGAATAATGAATCTCCTGCCCGAATGAAAAAACAAGAGCCGCCGTGCATTTGGGCGGAACCATCGCCATCCACTGCAACGCCAAATAAATGGTAAGAATAAGGCTTTAGCGAATCTAACGTTAGATCTTGAGCAATTACAGTAAATGGAAAGAATAGTGCAAT
The DNA here is from genome assembly GCA_024809215.1 of Niastella sp. OAS944. Classification (GTDB taxonomy): domain Bacteria; phylum Bacteroidota; class Bacteroidia; order Chitinophagales; family Chitinophagaceae; genus Niastella. The sequence continues at coordinate 305,424 of JANUBW010000010.1, forward strand.
AATAAAACGCATGTAGGGTTGGGTTTCTCAAATATACTGTCATTATAAGTTTTTTTTGCGGCTTTTCCTCCTAAGTTCGTCACATTTGTAAGTAAGGCGGAATGCCAAGCCAAAAATCTACGAGTATTCGTTAATTTTTGACAATACTTCTTCAAATTGTATATATTTGGCTAGACGCCGTCCGGTCCGCTTTAATAAGTCATCTAAAACCCTCTGTTTCAGAGGGTTTTGTCGTTTAGGTTCATTTCTTAGGTCTGCTACTATTTTCTTCCATTTTGTTATTAATTTCTAATCAATCATTTATACTCTGGAATTTTTCATTTGAATAAAATAACAGGGTGCTTGCCAGGAGGCATAAATTATTTTTTTTCTTGGTATCCCAAAATATATAAATGTTTAGCTTCCATTAGTTTGGTAAAGTTTATGCTGCTTTATCTGTAGGCAGGAACCACCTGCCCGTGACAAGAAAGGAGACTTAATTATGGCAACAAAAATGGCTGTCTATTTTATCGGTAAAAAAGCCAGACTTACCCATCACCAATTACTTCCCATTTACCTGCGTGTGGTCATTAATGGAAAACGTTTCGAAATAGCTACGCACCAACATTGTGATCCTTCACTATGGCTGCCTGTTGCTGGGAAAGTCAAAGGCAATGCTGATTCTGTCAGTCAAACAAATATGGCCCTTGATGAAATTCGCAGACAAGTGTATGACTATAAAGAACGCATTGAAAAGGAAGGGCGCATGTTTAGTGTCCAAACACTTCGCGAAAAATGGTTTGGCCAGGATCGAAATTTACGTACACTTCTGGGGGCAGTTCGTTTAAATATCCTTGACTTGGAAAAGCAGGTAATTAAAGGTATTTATAAAAAATCAACGCTTACGAAATACCAAACAATGGAAAAACACCTTGCCAACTTTCTTGCGTGGCGCAACACTGGCAGTGATATACTATTAAAAGATTTAAAGCTTCCGTTTGCCGCACACTTTGTTTATTATCTACAAGCTGAAAATGGAATGGGTGTAAATTCATCTGCCAAAATGGTCAAAAACCTAAAGAAAATTGTTCGCGATTGTGTAGATAAAGAATGGTTGGATAACGATCCGTTTTTTCGGTATAAGGTTAAGCACATCGATCCCAAAGTGCCACACCTAACTGCGCAAGAACTTCAAGTTTTGCAATCAAAAGAAATCTCAATACAACGGCTTGCAGTAGTGCGCGATATATTTTTATTTAGCTGCTATACGGGGTTTGCTTATGTTGATGTTGTAAACTTAACAAGCGATGATCTTCATATTGACATAGACGGCAAAGATTGGTTAATCAAAAATCGACAAAAGACTAATATTTCAGAACGAGTGCCCATGTTTCCAGTCGTTGCAAGCATCCTTGCCAAATACAAGGATTTTCGTGATAAATCACTCAACAAAAAATTGCTACCGGTTCCCCACCAATGTTAATTTCACAAATAACTGCATCTGTATACACTGTACTAAATACGCACTACCTGAATTGTCAGGAAATTTATAAACTCGCATATTACTTAGTTTTTGCACAGACTCCCGGGCGTTTACAGTTATTGCTTAAAACGACTTATGGCATATTTACCCCTGTAATAGTCACATTTGCACATCTGAACGTCGATGTAATATCCGCAGCTTTGACTTGTCAAAACATTTAAATATTAAAGAGTAATCATTTCAAGCATATCTGGACAATATCAAACGAAAAGTGGTAATTTCGCCAATCAGTTCAAAAAGCTAGCTAAAAAGAAAGGATTCGTAAAGAAAGATGCTTTGACCGAAGAAACAAAAGCAGGAGATCATAAAATGGGTGAAAGAAGATTATGATCGCGGTCATGGACATGCTATGGTATTGGTAGCCTATTTTAAAGGTAAACGGGAATGATGGAATGGAATAAACAACTGAACCTTTATATGCTGGCTCAGTTGTTATAAAAATCATTTAGTTTATTTAAATCTCTTTAACTGCTTATCCCCATTTGTATCGCAAGTTCAACTGGAGAAAGTTCTCCATCCTCATTTTCCTGCATCAGATCTCTCTTAAGCAACAATGAAGGTTGTGCAAGAAAACGTGGCTCTGTGATCCGATGACAACATCGCCAGATTAACACAATTCATAATCCGAACATTGAGTAAAATCTTCATAACTTAGAACTATGGCCCGTCTTTAAATATGTTGAAAGTAAATGTACAATTTGATGTAGGAACTGCAGTAGGACAATTTATAATCGGCCTGATGGTTGCCCATTTTACGTTAACCCCAGGTTGAGTACTTTCAATGGTTTCAACTTTGGGACAAGTAACTGCTCCACCTGGAACATTTGTATTATAGAGACAATATAATGGGTTTTTGGCTTTAAATGCCAATGCGCCGCCAACAACTGCAAGTACAACAAGCGATGTCAAAATTACTTTTGCTCTTTTCATAATATTGATTGTTTTGTTAGCTACAATCTAAATTTTACAAAAACTATCCATCTATTCATTATACAATATTAGATGCCCATTTTTCTTTAAATGTAGCTAGTATGTTAGTATGTTAGTATGCGATGCACTATTATTGAATCTCCCGACATGTATTTTTTATATGAATTACGTTTAATCTGATCTAACAACGTATTGGTGTAAGCTAAAAAGAACAGGGGGATAAATCCATGCATGGTTACGAAAAAAATGCGATATCACACCCTTAGATACTTTTCCAAGCAAGTATAAAAAAACGTATTCATCATCAGAAATAATAAGATCCGTCTTGAATCTAATTAGATAATCAGCGCGTACCGGCGGAAACCTTATCCTATAAAGGATAGAATCTTCATCTACTCTTCGGTAGAAAGTATAGTAGTTTCTTATAGCTATTTGGACTTTGCAGATAGTTAACCTGAAAGTTGATATTGTTGAATTACATTGTCAGATGATTAGGAATAAATCGTATGATGTGCCTTAACCAGCTTTTGCAATCTTCCGGTGGCAATTGTCCGGAGCATCATTCATTCTACATGCAAGTTACATCGCCTTGTTGTTGATTTTTGTAAGAATGTTGTAGATAATTGTTGAATTATTATCGAAAAATGTAACATTCATAACCGTTTCATTGCATATGAAGACTGTCATTGAGATGGTGTCATTTTAAACTCCACCTTGAACGCATCGGCAAACGAACTTTGAGAATGATAAAAACACTTCGATGCCACTTGCTTTTTGGTCACTCCTTCTTCCAGGAATTTCTTCGAGGCTGCAACAAATTTGGAATTTACACTTACAATTTCACATTACTCAAAAGGGTATCATGTATTTAGGACACTTAGAAAACAACCCGTCGTCGATTCCAGTTCAGATCAATTCTATAACATTAGGCAATATCCATTCACCTGTTCAATTGCAACAAGCATCTTCTCAATCAAACCAGCACTTGGTTATGGGAGGGAATTCGGAAGCAATTTTAGAGCTTTTAACTCAACTAGAAAAAGATATTAAAAAGGTAGATTCAGCTTTTCAAGCCGATTTTCAAACTGAAATTGATTATGCACGAAAACAACTTGGACGCTCAAAGTCTCCTGCAGAACAATTGGGAAATATTGGAAGCTTGATCAAAGATGTTGGGATTAATGTTTTGCAAATGTAATAGCATCCCCAATTTACGAGTCAATTAAGCCACTACTATTTCCGTAGTCTAATTATCGGCTTGTATTATCATCAATTTCCTGTGATCACTTCCAGACTTCGATTTTAGTCTCTATTGTATAAATTGGGGGCTTAATTAATTGAGAACCGCGCTAATTTGTTTATCTTTATCAAGTCATGTCAAGAGATGTAAAGACATGTAAGTTTTTTGAAAAAATCAGGATTCGTCGAGGAAGCGTTGAAACCCCAACGATTATACGCTTCATTTTCAATATACTGCATTTCGGATATGGATTCCCGTCCGGTCCGCAAAAGAGGATCATCAGCAATGGTGATCCTTTTTGCATTTTATACCACTTTACTTCCAGCCGGCCTGATTTTCAGTCTTTCATAACAGCGCGGCGCTTTTATTCTTCCGACCTTTTAATTCAGGTAGACACATTGTTAAATCGACCAAAAAATGTTGTTACCGATCAAGCCAATTTGCAGAGCAAAAAGAATTCGAAAAGACGGAACTGCACCGATTTTTTTTACAGTACTGTTTTAGTGCAACGAAACGTACACTATTAAACACCGGCATTTACATCCCACCACAGTACTGGCATCCCAAACAATTACGAGTATCGCTACAGCTACCGCCTGAGTATGGTAGTCCGGTAAAATTGAATGATGAATTACATCGACAAAAAAGATTAGTCGAAGACTTGGTTGCTGAAGCGACCAGAAAACAAATTGCCGATAAGGGGGCATTTGTAAAGAAGGCGTTTTCTCCAACACTCGATTTAAGCGTCCTCGATGAACGCATTGTTACTGTCGCTAAACAGGAAATGGCAAAGAAGGAAGCCAAGCAGGATATTTATTATCAGTTTGACGAGTACATTAAAGCCAAAGAAAGCAAAGAAAGAAAAGTAAGTAAAGCTACATTGACAGTTTATTCAAACGTTAAGGGCCATCTACAGGCATTTGAAAAGTACCGGAAGGAGAAGATCAGCTTCGCCAGTTTCGATTTTAACTTCTACCACGACTTTATTGACTACCTCACCTTTGAGCATGTGCATATGCGTCGCCAGGAAGTATTAACTGGGTTAAAGCTGAACACCATTGGTAAAACCATCAAACACCTGCGCGGTTTTATAAAAGACCGGGTGAAAAGAAAGATCATTACACCCATTGATCTTACCGATTTCAAAATACCCGAAGAAGAATGCGATGCTATTTATTTAAGTCATCAGGAAATAATAGCCATTTATCAAACTGATCTCTCTGCTCATGCTCATCTCATCGAATACCGCGACCTGTTTGTGTTGGGTTGTTTAACCGGCTTACGCTTCTCCGATTTCTCTCGTTAAAGCCCGAAGATTTGCAACGGTATATGCTATATAAGAAGCAGGGGAAATCAGATCACTGGGTGATCATACCTTTACGTGAAGAAGCAAAACACATCTTCACGCGGCAGTTCAAAGAAAAGATACCAGCGCTAACCAATCCAGAATTTAACCGCCATATTAAAACCATTGGTAAACTAGCTGGATTGAACCGCTCTATTAAATTCTCCTACAAAAAGGGAAACAAAAACATAGAGGTCATCAAGCCCAAATATGACTGGATAACTTCGCATACTGCCCGCCGATCTTTCTGCACTAATGAATTCCTGGCTGGTACACCGGTAGAACTGATCATGAAGATCAGCGGCCATAAGCGAACGAAAGACTTTTACAAGTACATCCGCATTTCACCGGAAGAGGCAGCTAATAAAATAAAGGAGTTGTGGATAAAGAGGGATGGGATGCGGTTGGTACAAACCGATACTACAATTGTTTTAAAGAAAGACATTAACCATTAATATAATAAAATGGAAATAATTCAAAGTATTCAATATAGAATTTATGAAATAAGAGGCGAAAGGGTGATGCTTGACAGGGATCTGGCAGCCCTTTACGATGTAGAAACAAGAATATTTAACCAGTCTGTTAAGCGGAATGGAAAGCGTTTTCCCGCCGATTTTATGTTTCAACTAACAAGAGACGAAAGGGAAAGTTTAAGAATGCAGATGGAGAGTTCACAGAAAAGTATGTCATCACAATTTGTGATGACATACCCAAGTAGGCGCCCCAATAGTGCATTGCCCATGCTTTTACTAAAGTGCATCAAGCTTGAAAAGCTCAAACCTTACAAAATACGTTCAAGGCTTTATTTTCTGTGGGACGATATTCAAAAACTACTAAATCCAAGTCAGGCAGGTTGACTAAAGTGCTGGTCAATAAATATGTTGACATACAGATACAAAATTGTATCTAAAACTACTTCAGTTACAATTAGGAGTTAGTCGGCAGAACATACCGTTGGTATCGATGGTTGTCTCTGGATAGAGCAACGACGCAGGAAATCGAAAACATCAAAATACAACGACTGACTTAAAGAGCTCGCTGCTATTTGCGACATTGCGAAGGTGCTGACTACACACGTCGCTTGTCACACGTTTGCTACGAATTTGACCTTGTTACAATTTATACCGCAGGTCGTTGTGGATATGCAACCCCGGTGTTCGTATCGGACGAGCACCGGGGATCAGAAAAGGATCAAGACCAGTGATGATAAACGGCTTAAGCTAACATCTCCCTGAGTCCGTAGGCTTCCATGGTCTTGTTGAATTCAATCTGCGTGCCTTCGTTGATGGCGCCGATGAACTGCCCGGTGGTCGGGTCGACCACGGTTCTTACCGGTCGCTCACCCTTCGGCGCGCCGATCAGTTCGACCACCGCGTCGGCGATATCCTGTGGGTCCGGCTTATGGGTCTCAAAAAGCTGGCCGATGGCGCTAAATATTTTTCCGGGATAATCGTCAAGCGCTTTGTAGCCTTCGGCGACTGCGATGTCAGTACCCGTCTGTACTTTTGAACCCATTTCGGTGGGAAAGCCACCTGGTTCAAGAATGACCACATCAACGCCTAAGGGCCTGAGCTCGTAATAAAGGCCCTCACTCAGCCCTTCCAGGCTGAACTTTGAAGCACAATACATGGTAAAGAACGGGAAGCTGACCCGTCCAAAACCGCTGGTCACGTTGATGATCAGACCGTCAGACCGTTCACGCATCCCGGGCAGGGCCAGTTTCATCAGTCGCCACGGGCCGATTACGTTGATGTCCAGCATGCGCTGCAGATCGGCGGGGGTGGACGTTTCTCCTACGCCGAACATACTTGCTCCCGCATTGTTCACCAGAACATCGACCTTTCCTTCCGCGGCGATAATGCTGTCGAAAGCTTTTTTGACACTTGCTTCATCGGTCACCTCAAGGTCCACGACGGTAACATTCTCCACCCGGGACAAGGCCTGTGCCTTTTCCGCATTTTTACCTGCTGTATCTCTCATGGTGGCATAGACCTTATGCCCCAGGGCTGCGACACTTTGAGCCGTCAGCCAGCCGAACCCGCTGTTGGTACCTGTGATCAGTACGACTTTTTTACTCATTTTTTACCATTTATACAAATGTTGGAATCTTTTACTCGTAACTGTTTATCATATGGTAAAAAATGAGCTAACGCAGATTTTTTCTGATCCTGCTGAGCGATTGCTGGGTAACGCCGACATAGGAAGCGACGTAGGCCAGCGGGATGCGGGTGACCAGAGTGGGAAAGCTTTCAAGGAATGATAAATAACGCTCGGTAGCATCGTTGGATACCATCGGACTGCGTCTCGATATGGATTCGTTCAGGCATTTTTTTACCATTTTGGTCTCTATGGCCTCCCAGGTCACGATCGTCGCCAGCAGTTCGTCCCAGTCTTTCCTCGTAAATACGAGTAGTTTGCAATCGGTGACGGTCTGTATGTATTCAGCCGAAATGATCTGCGCCTCGAATCTTGGAAAATCCGTGATGAACTGGCCTTCGCCGACAAAATAGTGGGTGACCTCCTGACCTTTATTATTGTAATAGCAAAACCGAAGTACGCCTTCCAGAATGAAGCCGACCTGCTTTGGCACTTTGCCTGCTTCGGAGAAGTAAGCCTCTTTCGGAAGTTCGAGAAGGTTGGCTTTGCTGGTCACCAGTTGCGCCTGCTGTTCATTCAGTGTACCGAATTGCTGTAAATAATCAAGGAGTTCTTGCATACAATAAAGATCACAATAATTTCAGGGCAAACATTTACCATATGGTAAAAAATAACGACGCTAACGATTCAGGCGAGTATCGCTTTATCCCGGCCGGCCGTATGATCCGGATCTGCAGATTGCTGCTGCGAAGTCGTCCAGCTAAAAAAAAATCATCGGCATTGAGCTCCAGTGATCCGTCGGTTGCGTTTTGCTGCAGTCGACATAGAGCAGGCTCCATGAATGGTGTAGCGCTTGTCGTTGGTGAGATAGCCGAAGCCACTATCATTAGAAAAAAGAAAAGACCTATCTTTAATTTATATGACATCTTTTCACTTAGCCTATTTGTCGCTCATACTTTCAATGATAGGTTTTGGGATCCGGGCGAGCGCCCAGATCTTTGAAAAAAAACCTATACTACATGGGGATTCTATTGTCTTTCCATTGATACTAATAAACGGATATCCGTTCATTACAGGATCCGTAAACGGTGTAAGCGGCAAATTTATGTTCGATACAGGCTACGGGACATCAATATCGCTAAATGATAATTTGATCAATCTCCCCGACAAAAAAACGAAAAGTACCGGTATCACCGGCAGCGGGCATGGCTTCACGACCAATACAAATGATACCATCAAGGAAGTCACATTCACAAACGGTATTATCTATCGAAATCTTGAAAACATCAGCAGTGGAAACTATGATTTTCTGGAAAAATATATAACGCCTGATTGCCTTGGCTACGTAGGCCATGATTTCTTTACCGGCTATCTTTTTAAGCTGGACTATATCCACAGAAAGGTCACCTTCTATAAAAGCTCTGCTGAAAGGAACAAACACAAGGATTTCCTCAAGGGCGAGAAGGTATTGGCGGTTATCAGTTTTGAGAACAGAAAATTGCCGAATCACCCGATGGTCAAACTATCGATAGAAGGGATCAGTGTTTTAGGGGCCTTTGACACGGGCCAGAATGGTTTGCTGCAATTGGATGAACCATCCGGCAAGATATTGAAAGGGCGTGGTTTTGTTCGAATTTCCGGTATTGACAGCGGAGGCGATACAATATTGACCGTAAAGAATCTGATCATTGACGGAAAATATAAATTTACCTTAAAAGGTGTAGAACTCTCTTCTTTGAAAGGAACGCAGGTCATAAGAAGAGAGCTTGCGATAAGCGAACCGAACCTGATGAATTTGGGTTATCGTTTCTTTTCGCAATTTAAAACGATTTGGAATTACGCCAATAACAAGATTTACTTACTGGAATACTGATCGATCCTTAGGAAACCATTGGTAATGCAATGAATTTAACACTTAAAGCTTCAGGTCTAATCATAATTGCTGCCGGCATTGTATTGTCGTTCAAGCCCGACCTGGTAAGTCCATCCGCGTCCCAATATACCGGTTATGAGATGATAGAAAGCAGGGTCAAGTGGGGCCTACTTATCGGGTTTGGTATTTTCCTAACTGTCTTTCAGCGCTGGGGCCAATGGGGACCAACAACATGGGCAATATTGGCAACATTGACCTTTGGTATTATTATGGCAAGACTGATCGGATTTGTCCTGGACGGATTTTTTATTAAGCAGATTCTTTGGCTGTTGATAGAAGTTGTAATAGCCTTGATTTTTTCTTTATTGATCACATCCTTCACCATTTTATGGCTTACAAAACCTAACCCAAAAGAAAATATTCATACAAATGGATGAAGGGTATCGCTCATACCTTTTGCTTTATTCCTTCTAGCTTTAATAAATACTCTTTTATATTAAAAGCAGGATTAGGATTATCGTTGTACTCTCTTGTTATCACTCGTTGAGATAGAAAGAAATCGTACCCTCTCTGGAAACATCCTCTTTCGTTATATTCTTTGGCCAATAGATATTTATTTTCCCAGCCTAAAATATCATTTATCTTTTTTAGCACAGATGGAACTCTGTAATGGTTTAAGTTATATCGCTCCAAATTCCAAACAAATGAATAGCTATCTTCATCAAAAGACATAGGTAGCCAAATGTCAGACTTTGTTGATAATGCAAAAGATTGCTGGAATGTCCGAAAACCATCTAAACAAAATATATCAGAATGAATTTCTTCGCCCTGTTCTGTATAGATAATTGTATCTCCTTTTATCCCAAAATCAAAACAGTTGTGCAGAAAATTATCTGCCTCAATTAAAGTAACCAACTCGTCTACATTATTATATTTCAGTTCTTCGTTCTTGCCTTCCAAAGATCTTGGAAGCAACATCTTAGATTCTATTAGAATAAACAACACTTTTTTTAGATCTGACACAATCTCTGGATACGGTGCTATGTCATAGTCATAACCATATTTTTTACTATCAAAATGCCAGCTTCCCCTTAATTTCCTTGGTGTATATAATTCCATATCCTAATAATTAACGCTCTCCTTTAAACTGAGTTCCGTTAGTAGTTTCATCACACGAAACCCCTAAAAAATATCTATCTCTAAAATTGGCTTTATAAATAACTTTACCCGGCTCTGGTTTTTGACCTTTTGAATGCAATGGGTAAAAATAATAATCATAAAATAGCGTATGTTTTTTGCTGCCATTGAAGTGAATAGATGAAAGGTTAAAAACAATATTCTGAAAGAAATCATTCTCGTAAACCTTTTTATTTTTCACCTTGAAAAATGCCCAAAGCACAGATCTGCAATTTTCTACATTATTACCTGTCATATGGCTTGTAAAGTTTAAAAAAATAATCAGATCAGTCACGCCTTTCCAGTCTATAGCATTGTTCTTTTCGGCCACATCAATCACCAGGTCAATTGAATGGTCAGGCACCAGGAACTTATTGTCCGTGCTCCGCCACTTATTTAACTGCCCATCAAAGAAAAATTTATGTAGGGTGTCGTTAACTGACAATTCCATTATTTCTTCCTTCATAATTTTATTTTAATTGAAACCTGTCTTTAATGAGCCTTACTGTAGATTATATTGTACGTTTAAGAGCTGATCGCCCCTGAAGTTTACTTCCCATGAACTGGAGCCTAAATCTTCACCCCAGTGTGCGTAATAAGGGAAATATAAAAACGAGTACCCGAAAACATTTTTCTGATCGCCTGCTTTGTAACAACCCTTATATGTAATTCCGGATGGTTCAAAAATAACATCCTTTAAAAATGCGTCAGAATAATACTTTTTATGTGTGGCCTTAAAAAATGTCTCCAAAACAAATTTTGCATCGTCCAGCTGTTCATTTACCTGCTTGCTGCTCCCGGTGATAAAATCAATAAAGCCGGTTATTTCGTTCCAGTTTATCGCTTCGCCAGTATGTTCTACTTCAATTTTCAGGTCAACGTCATAGGTGCCTATCAGCGAAATATTTTCAAGAACCAGCCATGTATTTGCTTCTTTCTCAAAATGGAATGAATAACTGGCTCCATTGACTGTTATTTCTTTCAACCTTTCGTTCATATATTACAAATTTTCCTGACTTTATTAACAGTTCTTAAACATCTAAGGTAAAGGTTAAGAATTAAACACTAAAGACCGGCAAATAGGCTCCATTAAATCTTTTCCACGTCAGAAGATTGGCTAATATTGCATTACGTAAACAGGTGCTGGAATATTAAGGATGGCTCCTACGTTAATTATTAATCGAAAAATCGGGTTTTACTATCAAGATATGTTACTAAAAGCACTTACCGTTGCCGGCCTTGCCACTTTTGAGATCTATGCAGCCATTCCCGCCGGATTTGCCTTCGGTTTATCACCATGGACAATTTTCTTCGCAAGCATTACGGGTGGTTTAATTGGAACTTTTGTCGCAGCTTTTTTAGGCGATAAGATCAGGGCGTTTTTTCACAAGAAGAAGCCTACTAAAGATGCCGCAGAAAAAAAGCATCCTATGATGCTTCGTTTATGGAATAAGTATGGCATAATTGGACTGGGTTTTATAGGAACAATGTCTGTTGGCGCACCAATAAGTCTGGCTGTGGGTATTGGGTTAAATGCAAATATCAAAAAGCTGGTTACCTGGTGCTGCATTGGTGTTATTACCCGTTGTATTGTATTTACAATGGTTGGACATTACGGATTAAAGTTGCTGTAGGTCTGGCAGTAATTAATAGTTATTTTGCCCCAATTAGCTTTAAATTTTCGCTTGTAATTTGTTTTTCATCTGCTATAGATCATTTTTCGTAAAAGTTAGATTAAAATGGAGCCTGGTTATCGTATAAACGAGAACACTTGGTATTAAATGTGTAGCATTTAGTATTAAATCGGCAACACTTAGTTTGTTTTTAGCGATTATTAGGTTATGGAATAGAAAAATTAGATTAATTATCACATACCATAAGTTAATGATCGTAGCAACTAAGCTTATGATCGAAGTGATAAAGCTTATTATCGGAGTTACTAAGTTTATGATCATAGTCACTAAGCTTATGACCATAGCAACAACCCGTTTGATTGCCATTATTAAGCCTGTTTTTATAATACTAAGTTTAGTATTACCTATAGTAAGAATTTTGTTGCGATCATGAGGGTTATTTTGGGAAAAGTTTATTTTAAATTCCCGATTGTAGCTTTATAACGGTCAAATAATCATTATTATAACCGGGTTTAAGCTTAATAGCAGGAAAATGATGCTATAACCGGGTGATTGTATGCTATAATCCCTGCATATTAATTTATGATGTCAGGGTTTTGGTTTAGAAAAGCCCAAATTGTGATTATAGCGCCATAAAAGAACTTATAATGGTAATTTCTTATCTTATAATAGCTGCATTTCAACTTATATCTCCAAAAATATCCCTATCTCACCCCGTACCCGTAAAAATACGGAACTAAAAACCGTGAAACATTTGGGCTGGCTCAATTTCAAACGAAGTAAATTGAGGCATAAACTTGATCCCAACTCAAATGAACACTATTCACAATAGCATAGAAGAGCAACGCTGGGCCATGTTGGAAATGCGCATCTTATTAGAGCAGGTGCAAAGTACATACGGTTCCAATCCACCCGCAGATATCCTGCTTGCAATAGCTCAAATAGCCAAAGCGAACCTGGCCAAATCAATGCCTCATGTGCGCAAGCTGAACGATACCGAAGGCATTGAAGAGTTTTACAAAAAGAATGATCTTTCTCTTGGCTAATGAGTAAACGTCAGGGGATTATTTTTAAACGGTCGACCCGCTTTTATCCAATATTTCCTGAACGGCATTTTTTTCAACAAAACTTGCTACTATCTTCCATCTAAATTGCGGGCCTCTATTTTATCAATTAGTACCTTCAGGAACATTTGTTTGATAGGGCTCTGCCGGTAAGCCGGCCTTATTATAAAGATTGGGTTGTGCATCTTCTTTCCAGGCAAATCGTAACGCCTTTGGCCTGGGTACTTCAGCTGCGCTTACCTGAATATACTTATTATCCTTAATTATTCCAGTAGCAGGGTAAAACCTGCCATCTGCTCCCGCCAGTTCAAAACCTGTTACCTTGCTGCTGTCATGTGCTATCAGTCCTAAATGAGCATTCACGAAATTTACACGGGCCACATGGTTGTTAAAACTTACACCTGCAATACGCGGACCTTCCGATACCTGCTTTATATGATAGGTGCGGTCGAGCGCCAGCCAGGCCAGCCGTTTTCCAATTTCCCATTTGTAAGCAGGGTGAAGGTCTTCCACTTTATCAACCAGGTCGGTGGTAATTATACGGGCAGTGTTCTTTGTTAACGTAAGCACTTTATCCTGGGCCGCGCGAAAGTAAGCCAGGCTGCGATCATTGAGTTTGACTTTACCTTTGTAACCACTATAGTAGTAAGGGGCAATCTGCACGTAATAAAAAGGAAGGTTGCTATTATTCCAAAGCCCTCGCCAGCTGTTAATGAGCAACAACATACTCTGCGTATATTCTTCCCGCTGGTTCAACATACAATTGGTTTCACCCTGGTACCAAAGGAAACCGCTTAATGCGTATGGGGCTAAGGGTTGAATAAGACCGGTGAAAAATTTCCCGGCCGTTTCTTCTGTTGATTTTGATGTATCGGTTTTTGGTGTGGTAGAACGTGCCGGTAACCAGGGCTCAATAGCCGAGCCGGGCATGGAGGCGGCAATCATACCTACAGGTACATGCAAACGCGATTGCAATTCTTTTGCATAATAATAACCGGCTGCGGAAAATTGACCTACCCAGGGATTTTCAGCCCTTTGCCAGCCTTTATTTCTATCACCGGGTTTGTTAAGATCGCGATGCACAAGAAAAAGCCGTATGGATGGATTGTTTTCTTTGGTCACCTGTATCGAATCTAAACCCTGCGATCGTTTCGCATTATACCAATGGCCGCTTCTGTTCATGGTATATTCCATATTGCTTTGTCCCGAACAAAGCCAAACTTCGCCTACCAATACATCTTTGTATACAACGGTATCTTCACTAATTACAAATAACGATTGTCCAATGCTGTCTGCAGGCATGGCATCGAGCGAGAGTTGAAAAGAGCCATCTGCACCGGCTACGCCTTCTTTTACCTGTTTACCAAAGATCACTTTTACCGGAGCACCTGCCGTTGCCTTACCCCAAACAGGTACCGGTTTATTGCGTTGCAAAACCATATGATCGCCAAATACCAGAGGCAATTTAGGCCTGGCGCCTGCGCTCAATGCAGCAACTAATGCTGTGCAAAAAAGAAAATGTTTCAGATCTGTAGTGTTTTAATGAAAAAAAAGATCGATCGTTTAACAAACTGGCAATATAAGATCAATTTTTTGTTCCCCCGTCCTTTATGTATTTCCATCTCGCTACATATCTACATAACTCATTTTTCATATCTGTTATTTTAAATAGATAAGGCCCGGGTATTTGCCGGCCAACATTACACTGAGTGTACAGGTAAGTATTGTTGGCCGGGATGTACAACAGCTGCACCGAATTTCCAACGCCATCTCCTTCATGCCCAAATTGTGGTTCACTGCCAGGTGCATATTGAAAGTATTCAAGCCCAAGCCCATAATCGGGCTGTGTAGATTCCCTGCCCTGTACCCAGGTTTTCATTTCCTTTAGTGAAGTGGTATTTACTACTTTACCCTGTTGCAATGCCTCATAAAATAAGATCACATCTTTTGCAGAGGCAGCTATATTCCCATAACCATAACTGGCATTGGCCAAATGATTATTCCATTGTGTGCCGTTTTCCAGCTGGCTATTTCCCTTTCTGTCAAAATAATAGTTGGGAAAACCTAATTTGTCAATGGCCGTTTGCGATAGTACACACCAGGTATGCTCAAGATGTAGCGGTTGTACGATCTCTTCCTTTACAAGCTGCTCATACTTTTTGCGACCTGTCTTTTCCAGTATAAAATAAAGCAACAGATAATTGGTATTGCTGTACAAATAGTCTGTGCCCGGTTCAAATTCCAACGCCTTGCCATGTACGTACTTTATAGCCTGCATAGGCGTTGGCTGATCATAAGGGTGGTTAAACTGGTCCATCTGAAATTCCGGAAGCCCTGTAAAGTTCACCAGGCCCGAACTATGGTTCATTAACATGCGTACCGTTATCTTTTCAGGGTTTTCAATATTGGCCAATACCTCAGCTGTGAGGTAGGTAGAAATAACCTTGTCGGGGTTAATAAGCCCTTTTTCTTTATAACGCATTATTAAAGCGGCGGTATAGGTCTTGGTTAAACTAAACAACCAACCCGGCGTACAGGATTTAAAACTTTCCTGTTGTTCTGTATTCGAATAACCACCGCTGGTGAAATACCAGCCCTGGTTGTTCTTTACAACTACCTGTATTCCCGGAATGCCCTGTGCTATATATTTATTAATGATCTTCTGAATAGAATCCTTCATAGGATGGTCCTTGTTAACCTGTATATTCTCATTGCAGGCCGCCCGATGCCGTTTGTAAAGGTTTTTGTGACAGCTTACCAGGGAGAGTGTTATTAACAAAATGACGGCAAATAAAATACGATGACCGAATGATTGTTTCTTTTGCATTGAAATAGTGTTAGGGTAGCAAATTAAAATGCGGGCTACAGCTAAAAACCTTAAACCGGATACGTCAACTTTTGCGAAACCTGAAATGTCGATAAGGGATAACGAAATGCGTGGTGGTCTGAAATAGAAAAAGACTTTTCGTATTGGAAAAGTCTTTTATCAATAAACTTCTATGTATAAAATTTTATTGTTGCTGGTCTGCGATGTTCAATCTGTAAAAGCGAACGGCATTTACCCCAAATACATTTTCCCGGTCTTCAACTGTATACCTGTCTTCCATGTATTTTTTTACCAGGCTTTTCCATTGTACATAATTTCCCGATAACAGCATCGAAGGCCAGTCGCTGCCAAAGATCAGGCGGTTGGGGCCAAATGCATCAAACACCACATCGAGGTAGGGGTAAAAATCACTGGCATGCCATAAGCGCCAGGCTGCTTCGGTAAGCAAACCCGATAGTTTACACCACACATTCTGATGGCTGGCAAAATCTTTTATCCAGCTTTTCCAGTCTTCAATATGATTGTGTTTAATATCGGGTCGCGCACAATGATCTACTACAAACCTTTGGTAAGGGAACTTTTCAACCAGCGCAGCTGCTGCAGACCATTGCCGGGGATTCATTTGTAAGTCGTATGTGTATTTATATTTCTCCAAATAACTCAGCCCTCTTTGCCATTCTTCGTCAAGAAATATATCACCATTCTCATCTTCGCCTGCTGAATAACACCAGCCTCTTATTATTGGGAATTGTGAAAAATGTTCCAGTTTTTGCTTTACCAATGGGTCTTTAAGGTCTATCCAGCCGATAAAGCCTTTTATCTCGGGGTGAGTTTTAGCTATTTCAACCATAAACCAGGTCTCCAGCTCCGTTTTCCGGGCCTGAATAGCTACCAGTCCGTCAATATGATTTCTTTTTTCTGCTAATTCCAGGTGTTCAGGAAGATAGTCTTTGTGAAGAACTCTCATATCCTTGTTGATCCAGTCTGCCGGGGCTTCATATTTCCAAAAACGAACATGTGCATCTATAACCATAATAAATCAGTTTTAAGTTTTTAAACTTCCAATAAATGCGAACAATGCTATTAAATAAAGATGCTGAAAGAAGTTATGGCCATTCTAATGTTACTATACCATAACAAGTATTACAATCCAGGAGACAATAAGTGTTACTTAAATATACGAATATTTAGGTATTACAAATACCCTAAACGTTGTTCGAATGTTAAATACAGGGGATAAAAAATAAGGGGGCTTCGCCTTAAAGGCGAGGTCCCCCTGTTCTCATGGCTATACCCGGTTCCAGCTTAGCTGGTCATATTCTCCAGTGCTCCGAAAGCATGGTCTATCACAATTTTCCAGGTGCCATCGGGCTGTTCTTTCATTACTTCAATACCTTTGGCGCTGATTTTTACCTCCTGGCCATCGGTTATATTCCATTCCGACCGGCCTACTGCCAGGTTGCCTGTTTGCAAACAGTACACGGTTTTGATCTCCATTTTACCTTTTATCGATAAAATGACCCTGATGGCTGCTTCAAATTGTTCCCTGCCCGAAACCGGTTTACCGGGTTCCGGAACAATAATGCCATTGAAATCGTACATGCTTAAAACCGTATCTACATTTCCTGTATTAAAAGCCGCGGCTAAGGTGGCATGCGCATCCTGGGCTCTTGTAGGTAAGTTCATGGTGTTTGTTTTATTAATGATGAATAAATTGACTGAAATATTAAGCAAACAGGGGCGTGAGCTCATTGGCCGCAGTAATGGCTTTGGCCAATGTGGCAATGTTATCGTATACTTTATTGAACAGGAAGGGGCCCAGGCTTACCCTTTTTACACCCAGGTTTTGTAAAGTATCAAGATGGGGCAGGTTGGGTATACTCATTACATTAATGGGAAGCTTTGTATGTTTTACTGCCGCTTGTATATCTGCCGGTTCACTAATAAGTGGTAAAAAAATGCCATCGGCGCCGGCAGTTTCATATAACGACAGGCGCTTTGCTGTTTCCTGTTGTTTATTGGCAATGTTTAAAATATAGGTATCGCAACGAACATTGATAAACAGTTCAAGTTGTTCGGCTGCCAGTTTGGTTTTTATAAATGCAATTGTTTGCGCAAAGGTGCTGGCGTCTTTTAATGTTCTGCCTGTTGGTATTATGGTAGAATCTTCAAGATTAATGCCCGCAACGCCCAGTTTGGCCAAGGTTCTGCAATTGGCATAAATTTCTTCGTTTGTTTTGCCATAGCCCATTTCCATATCTATCGTAAGCGGTATTTTTACAACGGCTAATATTCTTTTAATGATAAACAGGTAATCTTCAAAGGGCATGTCTTCTCCATCCTGGTAGCCCAGCGCATTGGCAACAGCTGCACTGGAAGTGGCAATGGCAGCATAATTTTCCTTTTCAAGAATTTGTGCGCTTTTAGCGTTCCATGCGTTTGGTAAAACAAATAATGAACCTGACTGATGTAATTGTTTGAATTGTTGAAATGCAGTAGCCATTTTAAATTTATTTATGGTGTTTGAAATATGTATGCGTTGCTGTTATGCTTTGCAGGAACAAAATTAGTGGGGCTATGCGGCGGGAAATTGTATAAAACGGAACTAAATTGTTTCGGTGTGTTCTTGTGTAGTGTGGTTGAATGCCAGGGTTAACGGTGAAATGGCTGGGGTGTAGGCCGAAGGGGTATAACCGGTAAATGTTTTGAATTCTTTTATAAAGTGTGACTGATCGGCATAACCGCATTCGTAAGCAATGGATGTTAACGAAATGTCACCCGTTGTTACCAGCTGCAGGCTTTTTTGAAAACGGTGTATCTGGCTGTATAATTTGGGGGTAAGCCCTGTATGTTGTAAAAACAGTTGTTGCATATACCGGGCTGTAATACCATACCTGGCAGCCATGGTTTCCATAGTGAGCGGTATATCCTGGTGCCGTAGTGCATACATGAGGTTGTTAACAACGGCCAGTTTGGGTAACCTTTTGGTTGAAAGCGAAAGTTGTTGCAGTAAGTATGTTTCTACCAGCGCTATCCTTTTGCTCCACGAGCTGGTTTCAAGCAGTTGATTATGTAAGCCGCTTACGTTTTTGCCGTTAATGTCGCTATAGCTGCTTACCTGGTTGTTGAATAAACTAATATTGTCGTTTAATATGGCAGCCGCGCCATGCGGCAGCAACCGGATGCCCAGCATAATGTTGCGGCCGGTTGACTTAATTGAAAGTGGCCGGGCAAGTTGACCCCATAATTCAATAGGGGGTGTGGTAACAAATGTTTCTCCGTTAAGTGTATGCCAGTTACCACTGCCCAGGTTAAAGATGATCTCTGTACTGCCACTCGGAAATACCGTGTCTTCGAACGTTACAGCAGTATCAGCTTCATACACGAAATAGCATTTCACGTATGGTTGTAATGGCTTGCCTGGTTTTATTTCATGGTAGGTCATGACGGTAGATAAAGATACAAAAGGTTGATACACGAAATTATCAGGCGCCCGCTGGCTGAAATTGTATAAATCGGAACCTATCGCGACACTAAACCTACCATGTTGCCCTCGGGGTCGGTAAACCAGGCGAATTGTTTGTTATTGGGAAGAATTACCGGGCCAAACAGTTTTTTGCCGCCAGCTTCTATAATTTTCGTCAGGCTATCGTTAATGTCGTCAACCTGAATATAGAATAGCACATAATTGTTTGGTTCATGGCCCATTGAGGTGATCTGGCCCTGAATACCATCTACGGAGTTGGTGTTTATCAATGATGCCATGGGAACGCCGGTGGGCGTCCAGCCAAAAAGATCGGAGTAAAAAGAGGCCGTTTTACTCAGGTCCTTACAGCCGATCTCAAAAAAAACTACGGGGTTGGCAATAGACATTGTCATATAGTGTATGTTTTTAAAGTATTGTGGTTGCCTGTAGCGGGAAGCAATTGATGTTTATGCGGAGGATAATGGAAAAATGTTCACTATAATTTACTGAATTTTTCGCTATAAAACAACTGAATTATTGGAGGCAGCGAACCCCCATTTTAACATGTTAATGTAAGCTCAATTGGCAGTTGTTTTAACCTACTGCGAATGAGGGTATTATTTATATTGTTAACGTTATCAGAAATAAAATAAAATAATGGTACTAACGGTGAAAAGTTTTATTATAACGATGCCTGGCAAATGATCTGTCGCCGGCATATCATACATGCAGGGTTAGATGTAGGAGAATAACCTGCTGCTGTGTTTGTAAAGGATTTCTTTACTTTGTGTTATGTTAGTACGGTTTCCCACTTCAACTGTTGATAAAAGTGATTTAAGCGTTCTTCAATTAGGTAATACGCCCCTGGCGCGTTACCGAAAAGCAACTGCTGCCGGTAAAAGAACCAGCTTTATTACGGAACATACGTTGATCTTTGTTTTGCAGGGACATAAATACCTGCATATTGAGGAACAAACACATACTGCAGAGACCGGTCAACTGGTGCTGTTGAAACGAGGTATTTATGCTTTGAGTGAATTTGTGCCCGATGGATTGGATTATGAAGCACTACTGATATTCTTTACCGACGATTTTGTAAAGAAATTCCTGCACACACATCAGTTGTCAACAACAGGCGGTGCCGCAACTACAGCTCATTTGGTTATTCCTGTTAATGAATTACTGAATTCATTTAAGACCCAGTTCATGGGTTACTTTGGTAAAACCATACAGGGGCTCGAAAGCATTCTGCAATTAAAGTTGCAGGAGTTGATGTTGCTTTTGCTGGGTGGCCCGCAGGGACAGCAGGCATTGTCGTTTATGCAGGGTATTGCCTATGGCAAACCGCTCGATATTGATTTTATTGTTCGCAAACATTTACTGCAACCACTTTCTTTGGAAGAACTGGCCAAACTATCGGGCCGCAGCCTGGCTTCGTTTAAACGCGATTTTCAACTACAATATAACTGCGCACCCAAAAAGTGGATCAATGAGCAGCGTCTTGAGCATGCCCGCATGTTGCTTCAGCATTCAGGGAATAATGTTACCGAAGTAGCGCTGGAATGCGGTTTTGAGAATATTCCCCATTTTATAAAGATCTTTAAACAGAAATTTGGTTTCACGCCCAACAGTTTGCGGGGCAAAGAATCGGAGATCATCCCCGGCTAAAAACGAAATTATTTGAGCTTTTCCCGTTACCTCAATAGTTAGTTGCTGAAATACCTTAGCGGTATTAAAACTATTAAGGATGAAAAGAATGATCTCATTTGTAGCTGGTATAATGCTGGCAGGCAGCGTATTGGCGCAGGATTCAACCGGGTTGTCCTATCCTGAAAGCGTGATCTCCGATGGCAAATATCTTTACGTTAGCAATATCGGAAATGGAGGCCCTACGGGCAAAAATGGCGATGGTTTTATCAGCAAACTAACGCCAGATGGCAAGTTGATCTCAACCACCTTTTTCGAAGGAAAACTGAATGCGCCCAAAGGCTCAGCCATTATACAAGGCGCTTTATACGTGGCCGATATTGACCAGGTTATTGGGTTTAATTTAAAAACAGGAAAGCGGATCGTTGAAGTTAATGTGGCCGGCTCCGGCTCTTCTTTTTTAAACGATCTTACCGTTAAAGACGATCATACCCTGTTTGCTTCAGCTACCGATATAGGTAAAATTCTTGAAGTGAATGTAAAAGATGGAAGTAACAAAGCAGTTATTGACGTAAAAGGCGCCAATGGTGTTTATTACGATAAAGCCAAACAACGTTTATACTCCTGTAGTTTCAGCTTCGACAACCTGAAGGGCGGTGAAGTGGGCGTTATAAGCTGGAAGAACAACAGTCCGGTATATGAAAAGATCGGCGACATACAAGGTGCTTTTGACGGCCTTGCACTTATTAACGATCATACCCTGGTGGTATCTGACTGGGGCGCGTTAGACAAACCCGCTGGTTTTGTAGAAACAATCAATTTAAACACAAAGCAAGCCACCAAACTCAATTGGCCAGTGATCGCCGGCCCGGCAGATTTTTATTTCGATGCCGCGAAGAAGCAGCTTATTATACCGGCGATGGTGGAGGGGAAGGTGTTGTTTAAGAAGTTGTAAATATGTTAAAAGGCGGTTCCCTTTCAAAGGGAGCTCGCCTTTTAAATTGGCAATCGTGAATCGGCAATATCGGCAATCGTGAATCGGCAATCGGCAATGCCCCCGATTGTGCAGCTTCAAAATAATTATAAAGCCTTGAGGAGTATAAACCTCAGGGCTTTTGCATTTTCAGCAGCTTACCAATAGGCCGACTGCTGCATTATTATTGCCGATTGCCGACTGCCGATTCACGAATTAGGATCGGAAACTCATCATTTCCTAACATATCGTTAAACCAATATAGATGAATTGTTAAATAACTTCTGGCAGGGTTTTCTCCCCTACAAAGAGCATTCCATTTTATGTTTTCTTTACGAAGCGCACATTCGCAAATCAACTATTTTTAATTCGTACAAATGATCGCTGTAAACCAGGTTAAAACAGGAAATTCCATGAAGAAAAAATCAGGGGATTTTTTTTCCGCCCTCAAATCAATAATACTACCGGAAAGCAAAGACCAACGTTCAGCAAACGGCCCGGTTACCAACAACGTTATCTTAAAGGAGCTGCTCGATTGTTTCGACAATTCCTGCAAACGTGAATCGGTTGGCAAAAGTTTGTTGTTCAATATGCACTACCTCATCATTCTTCATCCCGAAGTATACGAGGAACGCTTACCATCTCTTCCCATCATTGTAAAAGAAGCGTTGAAGGCATTTTACGGTAAGCTTAAAAGTTATCAAAAGAATTATGATGAACTTTCGCCCGTGTCGTTTCACTGGCAGTTCAGGTTTGCGCCCGGTACCGATTTCAACCAGGAAAGAATAACGGTTGAAGATGTACGGGTTATTGGTATGCTTACGGGCCTGAAACCCATTGGCAGCGGCGGCGGCGACAGACACAATACGGCCAGGGTTACCATGAAATCAAAGGCTACCAATGTTTTTGATAAAATGGATATCAACCTCGATGTGCTGCGTCATTTACATTTTGCCGAGAATGGCACCTTTACGGTCAAGTTCAATCCCGAGTTAAACGTAACAAATGTGGCCGTTACCAACAATGCTGTGCAAAGAACGGTGCGTAACGATGCTGGGCTGGCGCGTATTGAATATTATACCGCTGACACCAGTAAAGATGCTGTTTATATCATGAAGGATACCGAGATCGTGATAGCCCGTAAAGAACCGGAGAACCTGGGTTACAGTAATTACCTGTTAATTGAATCGGGTTTTGTATCAAACCCGCATGCTCGTATCAGATGGAACGAAGCGCAGCAGTCGTTTCAGATAGCCTCTTTCAGTAACAACGAAACCCGCGTAAATGAAACGGTGATAGAGAAAAGTGAAGCTGGTAACCCCCGCTGGTTCGATTTGCGCGATAAAAGCCAGGTATTGCTGAATGGCATGGTAACGCTTACGTTCAAACAATTGTAAAAGGAAATTTCAAATTCCAAATTCCAAGTTCCAAATGTTCCGTCATTTTGAGATTTGTGATTTGGTATTTATTTGGAACTTGTGATTTGAGATTTGGAATTTTGTATTAGAATCTTCATAGCCAATGTTAAACACCATATCATCAATATCGTTATTTGTTTTTGTGATCATTTTACTAATTCGGCATTTTAAAAATCTGCCACGATAATATGAAAACTATTTTGCTCAGTGGCAATACGCATCCCGGTATGCGGCGTACGGAAAATGAGGATACCTATACCTGCCGTCAGCTATGGTCGCCCGATAAGGCGCTGCTGGTTGTAGTTGATGGGGTAGGTGGGTATGCAGGTGGAAAAAGGGCGGCGGCTATTGCCAGGGAATCTATTGACCAGTACATGCAAACGCCCAAAGGCGATACGCTTACCATGTTGCGCGAAGCGGTGATCTTTGCCAACAACCGTATAGCCGAAGAGCGTGCGCTAAATCCAAAGTACAGCGAAATGTGCTGTGTGCTTACTGCCGCTGTGGCCGATGCCACTGCCGGCACCGTTCATTTTGTACATGTGGGCGATACCCGCATGTATCGCTATCGCAAAGGCGCACTGCAAAAACTTACCAAAGACCATTCATTTGTTGGCTTGCGTGAAGATGCCGGTGAAATAACCGAACGCGAAGCCATGAGCCATCCGCAACGGAACCAGATCCTGCGCGAAGTAGGTTCTGCTATTCATCGTATAGACGATGAAGATTTTATGCAATATGGCCGGGAAGAATTATTGCCTGGTGATGGCTTGTTGTTGTGTAGCGATGGACTTACCGATATGGTCACCGCAAAACAAGTGGCCGAAATACTGGCCACCTCTGCCGCATTGAATACAAAGGTGAATAACATTATAGCACTGGCTAATGAAGCCGGTGGCCACGATAATATTACCGTTGTACTGTTAAAGAACAACCGCGCCAAACAAACGGTACAACCTGCCAACGGAACAAAAGTTAAAAAGACGGTAAAAGCAAAGACCTACACAACCGAAGTCGTTGCTGCAACTACTACTATTGAAAAAGCTTCCACTGAAACCACACCATTACCAACAGAGGACACTATAATTGTTAAAAAGACCGGCGGCAGTAACAAATGGGTAAAATGGAACATACTCGTAGTGGTGTTGCTGGCAGCCAGTAGCTGGTTCTTCTTTTCGCGTGAAGATTCACAAACAAAAACGCCTGAAAAGAATGACGAAGCAATTGCGCCTGCCAATGAAGATACCGGCAGCAAAAAGCCATCTTCCATTTTCAGCGGTCAGCATGCAGCGCCCTCAGGACCGGTAGTAACCAAAGCGCCGGATACTATAAAGTTGTTGGCCACAAAGAACATTGTTGATGTGCAACATTATGCCGATAGTGTAGGCAACAACCTGCTGCTGATGCCAGCCAAAGAGAAGGTGAATAAGTTTGCGGCAATAGAAATTAACAAATCATCGGGCAAGGCAGGCGATACAATTGTCATCAAAAACCTGCGGCTAAAAGGCTTTGAAAC
This sequence comes from Niastella sp. OAS944, assembly GCA_024809215.1. Taxonomy (GTDB): domain Bacteria; phylum Bacteroidota; class Bacteroidia; order Chitinophagales; family Chitinophagaceae; genus Niastella. Next base: position 330,152 of record JANUBW010000010.1, read on the forward strand.
CGGTATTAAGATAAGCATACCGGTTCATGTAAAATTGGAGAACACATTTTTTGAAAACGTTAAGTATCCAGTGAGTAACATGGTTAAACCTGATACTACAAATAAAGGTCTCTCTGTACAAATGTCCAATACAGAGATCCAGTAATATATGGCAACATCCATTTTTAGAGAATATTTTAAAGGATACGAGATCCTGGGTGAAATAGGCAGGGGCAACGCCCGCGTGCTTAAAGCAAGGCACCTGGTTTCGGGTAACCTGGTTGCCATTAAACATTTTGCGTTTAATACCGATGCCGATACACTGCGCCGCTTTCAGCGCGAATCGGAGATCATGAAATCAATACAGCACGATCATATTGTTAAAATAGTCGACGTGCATCTTGATGCCGAACTGCCCTATATCGTAATGCAATTGATAGAAGGTGGTGATGTGCGCCGTTTGCTAAAAGAACGCGGCACGCTGGAAGTAGATACGGTTATACAACTGGCGCAACATATGACCGATGCCCTGGATGCCATTCACGCCAAAGGCGTGGTGCACCGGGATATAAAACCCGAGAACATCATGTACCGCCGTTTGCCCAATGGCGAACTGCATTTTTTGCTAACCGATTTTGGTATTGCCAAATTACGCGAGCAAACCAATACGGTCACCGGTTCTTCCATGCTCACTTATGAGTATGCTTCGCCCGAGCAGTTCAGTCATGCCCGAACCGTATCAACACCCACCGATTATTATTCATTAGGTGTTGTGTTGTATGAATGTTTAACGGGCACGGTTCCGTTTGCTTATAATGACGAAGACCTGTTGTGGCATATTAACCGGGTTATTGAATGCCCGGTACCCGAAATTGTGTTGCCCGACGACCGGTATATGCCGCCGGCCCTGTTACACTTGCTGCATTCGTTGCTTGGCAAACAGGCCATGCACCGGTTGAGCGATACCAATGTGGTAAGGCAATTATTACAAAAGGCCGCTCTTGAAAATGCACAGGGCCGGTTTAGAAAAAAAACATTACAGGCGCCGAATGTAAAAAAGGTTACCGAAGTATTTACTAAACCACTGGCTGCGCCAAAAGCGGTGGCCGGTAAAAAGAAAGAAATTGTATTTACCATATTAGGTGTGTTGCTGTTCAGCGGGTTTATGATGGGTATGTGGGCCGTGTTCCCGCATAAACAAACAAATGCATCGGGTGAAGAAGATACAGCCACTGTGCTGCCTGTTGATTCGGTAAACGTGGCTAAGGTAAACCGAAAGAGCGGCACGCCGCCCAATCAGCATTCGCTGGTATCACCGGCAGTACATGAAACACCTGTGCCCGAAACAGAACTGGTGTCTAATGCCAGTACTCCTGCACAAAACGATGCCGGCGTAAGCTTACAAAATGGAATGTATTACGATGATTTCAGTGATGGGGCCGATACCATTTGGGAAACCGGTAAAGATGAGAACAGCGAGTTCAAATTTGAGCGGGGAAAATATATCATCAAAGGACTAACCGATTCACTCACCTATCATGCTACCGTAAAGTTCGATCTGGATATACAACGGAACTTTAGTGTTTCGGCCAGCGCTACCCAATGGGGTAATGAACCCGATGAAGCCTATGGTATAAACTTCCTGGGCAATACCGACAGCGATGCCTATTTTGTTTATTACATAACGGCCGGCGGTTATTACGCTATTGGCGCCATGACCAATGGCGACTGGCACCCCATCATAGACTGGACGCGCACCGATAATATTCACAGGCATAATGAAATGAATACGCTTAGCATCGAGAAAAGAAATAACTCTATCTTCTTTTATATAAATGATAAAGTAGAAAATGTATTGCCCTTTACCGGCGGCTATGGCAATTGCTTTGGCATGCGGGTAGATGGCGCACAAACGGTAGCGTTTGATCAGTTGGTTGTTAAAGGAACTAAGTAGCATGGTTGAATGCTACAAGTTTATACCATAAAACAAAAGGCTGTAAGCTATAAGCTGCAAGCTGCAAGCAAATACAGCGGAGTTCCGAGCAAAGGAAATTGAAACCTGAAACTTGCAACTATTACTGGCGAGCCTCGAATGAGGAAACTGAGAACTAAAAACTAAGAACTAAGAACTAAAAATTGATGGACAACCCTCCAAAACATAGTTCCTCAAAAACCGAAGGCTGGATCTTACTAGCTGGGTCAGCCATATTAATGCTTGTTCTCTTCGTAAAACTATTCTTTACGCTTTATCCCAATTTAACCCGCGCCAATGAAGCCTTGCAAAGCGGCCGGGCCATAAAAGTGGAAGCTGTTCTTAATAAAGATTCTCTTAGGAAAATAATAAACAGCGGCAATTACTTCGCAGACGAGCGCGATGTAAACCTTTTGGTAGATTCTTTAGCTGCCCGTTTAATGACGGGTGGTGAAATAGATAACCTGGGCGCCATCAATAAAAGCGCATTTGGTTTATACGCACCCGTTAGCTGGAAGGCGCCTGAAGGGGGCGTTGATTTTCAGGGCCGGTTACAAGCTTCGCGCCAACGGCTGGGTTTCGATTCGGTGCTGTATCAAAAAGAATTAAAAGACCCCACCAATTACCCGTCAACCGTAAATGTTTCAACCGGTAATTACGAAATGGGTGGCCGCATTGTATTTCAGGGCGAACCAATGGCCGGTACGCTGGTTCAATTGCGCGAACATATTGCTACACTCGATGAAGATTCGTTGTACGATCATGTGGTATATGCACGCACCGGTAGTGATGGCGAATTTCATTTTACCGGGCTGAAGCAGGATTCTGGTTATAGCGTACTGCCATTAAAACCCGGTTATGAATTTGGCGCCCGCCAGGGAACCGCTAAGTTGGGTAAGAACAAGTCGTATACCTTCAACGCCAAACCGCATAAGATAAGGTTGATAGGCCCCATTGCATATGCTCAAATAAAAGAAGATGGCGTGTTGCTGGTGCGTACACCCGAAGAGTTCATTACCTCATACTGGCTAATAGCCGGCGGTTGTATACTGGCTTTCTTTTTATCGTACGTTATTTTATGGTTGCGTAAAAAAGAACCCGATGTATTTATACTGCCACTGCTGTTGTTGTTATGCGGCATTTCGATCCTGTTACTTTTTAGTATACAAAACCCGCTTACCGATACGCTGCATGCTGCCCAGGCATTACAGGGAGTAATAGTTGGTTTAGTTGGCTTTGTTGCATTTGCGCTTATAGATATTCGTAAACTCTATACCCGCTGGTGGTTCGATGCGCTGTTCAACTTCAAAAAGAAAAGTGTATATGGCCTTCGTGGGTGGACGTGGCTGGCCCTTGCCATCGGCATGGCATTACTTACCCTGTTGATAGGCACCGGGCCCGAAGGCAGTGGTGTAAAAGTGAACATACAGTTGGGTGGTTTTACCTTTCAGCCCAGTGAAATAACCAAGTACCTGTTGTTGCTGTTTTTGGCCGGGTTCTTTGCCTCCAATGAAGAAAACATCAGGAACCTGTCAGACATCCGATGGCGTTTTATTGTAAGCATGGGCGTGTTACTGGGTGTTGGTGTTGTGTTGGCCCTGTACCTGTTAATGGGCGATATGGGTCCGGCCATGGTAATGTGTTTTACTTTCTTATTCTTCTATAGCATAGCGCGTGGAAATTTATTAATTACACTATTAGCCGGTGTGGTGTATTGTGTGTTGCTTAATTACCTCCCCGGCTGGCTGGCAACCGCTATAAGTTTTGCTGCTGTTATTGTAACCATGATCGCGCTACGCCAGGTTAAAACGGTGAAGTGGTATGGTACTTTAGCGATATTGGCCGATGCACCATTAATTGTATTGCTCGTGATTGCCGCTTTTGCTTTTGGCGATCAGTTGCCCGGCATTGGCGACCGGCTGGCCGATCGTAAAGCCATGTGGTTAAGCCAGTGGGATAATGACGTTTTTGGCGGCGATCACCTGGCCCATAGTTATTGGACGCTGGCTTCGGGTGGTTTAACAGGGCAGGGCCCCGGCCGTGGTTTTCCCAACACCATGCCCGCCGCACATACCGATATGATACTGCCCAGTATTGGTGAAGAACTGGGTTGGTTAGGCCTGGTGGCTGTGTTCCTGTTATTTGGTATTCTTATTCATCGTTCATTCCTGCATGCCCGCCGTGCCGGGCAACCGTTTAGTTTTTACTTATGCGCCGGTATTGCCATTGCAACAGGTATTCAATTCCTGTTGATTGCCGGTGGTTCTATAGGCCTGTTGCCCCTCACCGGTGTAACCGTTCCTTTCCTGAGTTATGGAAAAATATCGCTGATCGTAAACTTAGCTGCTATGGGAATAGTAGCTGGTATTTCTTCCCGGCCCGGTCTTGCCATTCAAACAGAACACTTACGCAAATACTATGATTTTGTATTGGGCACCGGTATTCTGTTCTTCCTGTCGGGATTGGCGGTGCTGATGGTAAAACTGTACCAGGTGCAGGTGGTGCATAGTAAAGAAATTCTGGTAAAGAGTGCCCGCGTTATAAATCGTAATGGCTTGCCTATTTATAGTTACAACCCGCGTATTGATAAACTCACCCGCGTGCTGGCGGCCGGTTCTATTTACGATCGCAATGGTTTGGCCATAGCTACCAGTGAGCCCAATGATGTTAGAAAGAATATGAACGCTTATCTGGCTGCCGGTATCGATACAACACAGTTAGAAGATCTGATGCAGAAAAGGGTAGTGCGTTTTTATCCGTTCGAAGAAGACCTGTTCTTCTGGACCGGCGATTATAATACCCGTTTGTTCTGGGGACAAAGCAATGGTTATTTTGCCGAAGCGCGCCATCTTACATCACTGCGTGGTTATGCAACCAGTCCCGAAAAGCGGGATTATGTAAGTACCGAATACCGCCCCGATAAATTTACCAGGCCCGTACAAAAGACAATTAAACTGGTGAGTTATGATTATTCGCCACTGGTTGAAAGCCTGCAATCGGGCATTGATACCACCAACGAAGCGGTGCTAAAAATAAAACACAAAGACCGCGATATTCATTTAACCATCGATGCGGCCCTGCAAAAAGAAATTCAGGATTCATTACATAAAAGCAATTTCAAAAACGATCGTATTGCAGTGGTGGTAATAGATGCCGGCACTGGCGATCTGCTGGCCTCTGCATTAAACCCGTTGCCTGATTTGCAAATGCCCGATCTTATGATGTTGCCCGATAGGGAGCGTAACAAACTGCCCAAGCCGGTAACTGATCGCGATCTGGGTATGACGTATGCTACCGCGCCCGGTTCTACCGCAAAAATATTAACGGGTATGGCAGCCTTTAATAAAATGGGTACCGATGCCGCCAGGGTAAGATATAAGGATATTTATCGTAATGAGATATTCCGCGATAACCCCACCGAGCAGGAGCCCTTTATACCCAAGGTGAATTATGTTGATATGCATGAGGCCATTGTAAACTCAAGCAACATCTTCTTTATACGTATGGCCAATGAGAACAATTTGGAAGATCAGCTGGCGGCCTTATACCAGGCAACCGGTATGAATATAAGTCAGCGTGGTGGGTATGATTATGCACCAACGCTTAATAAACAAAAACAATCGGAAGAGCTGGCCTATTGGCAAAAGGAGGTGTTGAACCACGATCGCCGGGCGTATAACAACCCGCGTTTGTTAGGTACCAAAAACCGGTATCGCAGTCCGTTCAGTGGCCTGGCCTGGGGGCAAAGTACGCTTACCAGTACACCGGCCGCCATGGCCCGTATGGCGGGCGCTATTGCCAATAATGGGGTTATGATGCCATCGCGTTATATACTTAAAGAGGCGGGTATAAAACAACCTGTAGCCAGTGGTGTAGATGTAGCAGAGGATACAACCTATGCAGGTATTCTTACGCGGTATATGATAGATCAAAGTAATCAACCGTACAAACAGAAAATAAAGAACCTGGTGGTAGCTGGTAAGTCGGGTACGCCCGAGCGCGTTATTAATGGGGAAATTGAATCAGACGGCTGGTATGTGTTCTTTGCGCCAACACCAAATGGTAAGTCGCGCACCGTAACCTGTATTCGTATAGAAAGAGGTAAAGGCTCTTCCAATGCTGTGTTGGTAGCGAATGCTATTGCGAAGGTGTTGGAGAAGAGGGGGTATATAGTATCATTCTAATTTTAAATTGCAACTTAATGGTGCTAACAATAAGTTGCCGGTTTCCGGGTTCCTGTTGCCAGGCCTTGAATTTCGGAGCACCGAAATAAAATCGCGAATCCTGAAATATAAAGCCCGGTATCCGGTAACTGGTAACCGGTAACAGTTTAAATAAAAACGTAGAGGTAAAATCATACATCATTACAATAAAGTAGTATGAAGAATTTTTTGAAGCGTTTGCTTTCCAACCCAACTCCCGCGGCCCCGGAACAGCAGGGCGAACCATCGTCGGCCACCAATAATGTGCAGCCGGCATTATCTATTCCGGCAACGCGTGCAAAGCGCGAGGAGATCGTACGGTTCATCATCAACGGACTAAAACCCTATATTGATGAAAAGGGACATACCATTGCCGGTTTGCGCTTATACGTGGTATGCAATAATAAAGAACTGGAAGAAACGCTGCAGGTAGCTTTGTGCAGCGATACGCCGGGTATGTTTCAAAAAGATCATCTTGAGCGCAAACTGGTGAACAATTTTATACAGCTTGCCCATGACTGGTTCTTTGAACATCACCTGGTTAAAGATAAAGTACCTGACTATTGCATAACGCATGGCTCCATGGGGCTTGAGGTAATAAGGCGCGGACAGGATTTTGTACAACAATATTCTATTGCAAAGTTACAGGTGCTGGTAGGCCAGGCAGAGTTGCCCGAGTATGAACTGAACCCGCAACAACAGCTAAAGTTCAATATAGGCAGAACAAAGAACCCGCAGTTGACATCGGGTAGAATACATACCAATGATATTGTATTTTGGGGTAGTGAAGATGCGTTGTTCGATGCGCAGGCAGGTATTGCCAATTTGCATGTGAGCCGTAATCATGCTTATATAGTATATAATCCGCAATTAGATAAATTCTTTCTCTTCCCCGATAAGGGCGGTTTACCCGAGAATGGTAACAAAACGAAGATCTATACTGCAGATGATAAAGTGAAGTCGTTGAATGTACCAGGTGTGTCGCACGAGTTGATGAACGGTGATCAGATCGAATTAGGTGGGTCGGCAATCCTTGTCTTTAAGAAATAGAAGTGATTGATTGATGGTTTGAGGTTTTGAGCGAGCGAAGTAAGAAGTAGGAGGTACGAAGTACGAAGTTGACGAGTTAACGAGTTAACCAGTTAACTCGTCAACTTTTCCTATTTCTTACTTCATACCTCTTACTTCTCAAGCCTACTACATCAAAGCGCTCATTTTAAGAAGGTTATTCTTACAACGACCTCATCGCCCTCGCACAAGTCAACGTATCAAAGCAATCCCTGAAATGGACCACCTCTTCATTGTCATTAAATTCCCAGGTCATTGACCACAAAGTAGAGAAGCGTTTATTTGTTTTTCGGGCCAGCGCTGTAAAATGACCGGTTGCAATAACCACGTTACCGTTTTCAAGAATATGTTCAACCGTCATGTCCTGCATATCCAGCGTATCCATTAGTTTGCCAAAGAATTCCTTTACATCATCACGTCCATGGTAAATACCGCCAAAGGGAATTTCAGGTTGACCCATTACTTCCCAAATGCAGTCGTTGCTCAATGAATTCAGAATGGTATTCAGGTCGCGCCGGTTAAAGGCATCGTACATGTCATTTACTTTCATTCCATAATGAACTAACGTTTCCATAAACAATTTTTTTTGAGAGGTTAAAAAAATAGGTATACTGTTTCAAAAGAGCTCAGAAGAGGGGAGCGGAGCATTTACAGATAAGAAAGAATGGTTGAGATAAGATATTATAAGCAGCACTACTAAATATACTACTTTTTAAAAGCGATATATGTTAAGCAATAAAGCTTTATTTTATAGTTATGATCATGGTCATTATAATCAATTGTGTATGGCAGATGACCAGCTTATTGTATAGATTAATTGATGTGGTTTTTACGGTCAATGATGCAACAGTGGTTAACTTTAACCATATGACATACACCGTAAAATGACGGGATTTGCAACTAAATGTTGTTAAACATTTTTATTTTTCATTTGAAATATTTAATTTTCCCCTCGATTGAAATCAAAAGCCCAAAAGACCACTTTCATTTGCGTTAAGGATCACGGTTCTCTCTCTGATTATTAGTATCCTGTACCGGATTAAGAAACACTGTTATTGTGAATCGCTATTGGATGAAAAACCCAATAGTTTCTGAGAAGAGTAATTACCTCGTGTATTTACCTGATTTGTATTGTTTACTGTTATTACTAATAATAATGAGTCAAAAACCTTTTATTTTGATTGCCGACGACGACCAGGAAGATCGTTACTTGTTGCATACTGCATTTGAAGAGATTGGGCGTTCGAACGATATTTACCTGGTTGAAAATGGTTTGCAGGTGTTCTCTTACCTGGAGACCTCAATAGAGCAGTCAGTCATGCCCTCATTGATAGTGCTCGACCTCAATATGCCAATTCTTAATGGCATGGAAACGCTATCACGCCTCAAGTCTCACAATGTTTACAAAAACATTCCTGTAATTATGTTCACTACCTCGGTGCATGAGGTAGAAAAAGCAAAATGTCTTGAAATTGGGGCGGCTGATTTTATAAAAAAGCCGGCCCGCTTTCAGCAAACTATTTCCACAGCGCGGTATTTACATGATTCCGCTATTGAAAATCGTCTTACAGCATCTAAAGATTGTTAATGCTGGCTACCTGCCAGCACTGTTTCAATGACCTTCATATTATTGATGGCATCCTGTAATGGAGTAGGTACCGGTGTGTTGTTTAAAATGGATTGTGCAAACAGATCGCCCTGCAGGGTGTATTGATCAACCGGTTCAAATGTCATTTCTTCTGAACCGTTCTTTGTATGCAGCCACAAACGGGTAAGTTCTGTGGGCGGTGCATTGAATGGTATTTCTATTTCAATGCGGCCTTCGGTACCGAGTATCTGTACCCGTTGGTAAGGCATTAATTGGGTTGAACAGGTGAAGGTGGCTGTTCCGTTTACGAATTGCAAAATGCCCGATGCCATGGTATCGGTTAACAAAACAGGATCAATGGTTACATGACCTGTTATTTTCAGCGGTTCGCTGTTGAAGATAAAGCGCGCCAGCGAAACGCAATAACAGCCAATATCCATCATACCGCCGCCGCCCATGTCTTTTTGGTTGCGAATGTTATTGGGGTCGGCGTTATAATAGGAGAAGAAAGAATGAATGGTTTTTAACTCGCCAATGCGCCCTGCATCAACCAGCTCTTTTGTTTTTACCCATTGCGGATGAAAGCGGTACATAAAAGCTTCCATTACTTTCACCTGCGGGTGGTTCTGCAATGCTTTTAGTAATTGCCTGGCTTCGGTAGAGGATAATGCAATAGGCTTTTCGCACAACACATGTTTGCCGGCCTGTATGGCTTTCAACGCCCACTCCACATGCATATGATTAGGCAGGGGAATATATACGGCGTCAATATTGGCATCGTTCAGCAATTCTTCATACGAACCATATACGGTAGGGATCTTCAGTTTGGCCGCAGCGTCTTTTGCCTGGTCAATATTGCGTGATGCAATGGCAGTTATATCGCAATATTTACCACGTTGCATGGCTGGTATCACTTTCTCTCTGGCTATTTTGGCAGTGCTTAGTATTCCCCAACGAATTTTATTCATATGATGAAGCTGTTTGGTAATGTGAATGGTTTTCAAAAGTAGGAATAAGTTCCAAGTTCCATGTTTCAGGTTTCATGTTCGGTAATTATTACTACCGTTAGCTTCGAACACTTTTAACTTTTAAATAATAGAAGGTTGGGAGGAAAGGAGGCGTTTAAATGATGTATTATAGGTGAAATTGGGCAACGCCTTGTGGGGTAAAATACATCTTTAAGTGGTATAACGATTGTATAAGTAGTGTATCGTTTAAACAAGTGGGTTAAAAGAGGGGCAGGATAGACATCCGCCCCCGTTTTAATCCAAAAATACTCTTTGAAAAACTAATGTAACTTAGTTCAAATTACACGCCAATCGCATAATAAACTAACTTTTGTATATCTATTTTCGGGCAATGTGAATTAATTTCCTCAATGCTTGTAATTTTCATCCTAATCAGTTGATATTTTTCCCAGTTTAGGAACGTTAATGTACTATAATACAATGACTTTGATGTTTGTTAATTTAGTCGAACGCCAATAGGGGAGCGATGTTAATCCATCTTCTGTCCCATCTTTCTATAACCTGCATAAAAGAATAACGGAAACACGAGTAAGGTCAATACCGTAGCCGTTATAAGTCCGCCGATTACCACAATAGCTAACGGTTTCGAGGTTTCGGAACCTATGCCATGCGATAAAGCTGCCGGCAGTAAACCTATGGCCGCCATCAGGGCCGTCATAATTACCGGCCGTACCCGGCTTTGCACGCCTTGTTTTATGGCCTGCTCCAGCGAATGGTGGTCAAATTCCTGTTTCTTTATCTTTTGCAGGTTGCTTTTAAATACCGAGATAAGTATCACCCCGTTTTGAATACATATTCCAAACAATGCAATAAAGCCAATACCGGCCGAGATGCTGAAGTTGGTGCCTGTAATAAGTAAGGCGGCAATACCGCCGATAATGGCAAAGGGTACGTTCAGTAACACCATGCCGGCATCCTTTACATTACCAAACATTACAAACAGTATCAAAAAAATGATAAGCAAACTCACCGGCACTACCTGGCCCAGGCGGTTGGTGGCGCGTTGCTGGTTCTCGAAGTCGCCGGCCCATTGCATTTCATAGCCTTTATTCAATTTCACCGCTTTGTTCACCTTTGCCTGCGCTTCGGCAATGGTGCTGCCCATATCCCTGCCGCGTACCGAAAACTTGATAGCGCTGTAACGGCGGTTATCGTCGCGGAAAATAACGCTGGGCCCCGTTAGCCGCTCAATGGTAGCAATATTCTTTATAGGCACCTGGGCGCCGCGCAAAGTAGGCACTAACAGGTTACTGATGGCTTCGGCATTGTTACGATAATTCTCCTGGTACCGCAAACGTAATTGAAATTTCTTCTCCCCTTCATAGATCTGCGATACGCCTTTACCACCAATGGCCATAGAAATAATGGCATTGGCATCGGCCGTGGTAACGCCATACAGGGCCATCTTGTTCTGGTCAAGGTCTATTCGCAATTCGGGCTGACCAATATTGCGAATAACACCCAGGTCTTCGACCCCCTCCACCTTCTTCATTACATTGTATACTTCATATGCTTTCTTTTCGGTATACGCCAGGCTGTCGCCATAGATCTTTACACATAAACTACCTTTAACACCCGATACGGCTTCTTCCACATTATCCATAATGGGTTGCGAAAAGTTAAGATCGATGCCGGGGAATACCGACAGGCTTTTTTGCATTTTATCAATCAACTGCTCCTTGGTAAGCCCGCTTTTCCACTCGCTTTTGGGATATATATCAACATGAAACTCTATGTTATAAAAACCGGTAGCATCGGTACCATCGTTTGGCCGGCCGGTTTGCGACATTACCTGCCGCACCTCGGGGTAGCTAAGCACTATCTTACGCATTTTGTTGGCCAGCTCGCGGCTTTCATCGAGGGAAACGCTGAGCGGACAGGTTGCCCTGATGTAAATAGCCCCTTCATCAAGCTCGGGTAAGAACTCGGTACCCAAAAATTTAAACGAGAACAAACCAACGGCAACTGCTGCAGTGGCTATAAGTATAGTAATGCGTTTTTTTGCATAAGTAAAGTTGAACAACCGCATTACGCCTTTTGTAAGCCCTTCCACAAACACATTGTGTTTTTCGCGAACATTCTTGCGTAGCAGAATACTACTCAGTAAAGGAATTAATGTAAGGGTTAAAAGAAGTGCGCCCAGTAATGCAAAACCCAATGTCCAGGCCAGTGGAGCGAACATCTTACCTTCTACTTTTTGAAAAGAAAAGATAGGTAACAGCCCAGCAATGATAATGAGTTTTGAAAAGAAGATGGCCTTGCCCAGTTCGCCGCCGGTATTTTTTATCATGCCCAGTTTCGATAGCCGGTTAAACCGCTGCATACCGTAGCTATGCGCTTTTTGATCGAGCAATACAAAGATGCCTTCTACCATCACCACTGCGCCATCTATGATAATACCAAAGTCAATAGCGCCCATGGAAAGCAGGTTGGCGCTCATGCCGCGCATGGTTAAACAAATAAATGCAAACAGCAGCGAGAGTGGAATAACAATGGCAACTATTACGGTGGTACGCCAGTCGGCCATAAATAAGAATACGATCACGGTAACAAACACAATACCTTCCAGCATGTTGTGCAAAACGGTATGTGTGGCGTAAGTAATAAGATCGTTGCGATTGTAAAAGGTGTTTATCTTAACATCAGATGGTAACACTTTTTCGTTCAGGTAATCGATCTTCTCCTGTACCCGTTTTATTACCTCGCCGGGGTTTTCGCCTTTACGCATTACAATGATGCCTTCAATCACATCGTTTTGTTTATCGCGACCCACCTGGCCAAGGCGGGGCAGGGCGCTGATCTCTACATCGGCCACATCTTTTACCAGTACCGGTGTACCATTGATATTATCAACAATGATATTGCCTATTTCTTCCACGTTATTAATAAGACCGATGCCACGTACTACGTACGACTGTGAATTGTCAACGATCACATCGCCACCTACATTGATATTACTTTTTGATGCCGCATTAAATACATCGAGCGGCGTAATATTATACGAAGCCAGCTTTTGCGGGTTTACTTTTATTTCATAGGTCTTTACTTCGCCGCCAAAACTTACTACATCACCAACACCGGGTACACCCAGCAGCTGCCGTTCAATAACCCAGTCTTGCAAGGTCTTAAGATCACGCACCGATTTGGTAGTGCTTGATAATGTATAACGGAATATTTCACCGGTAGGCCCTGTTGGGGGTTGAATATCGGGGTCGGCGCCTTCGGGTAGTTCAATATCGCGCAGCAGGTTGTTTACCTGTTGACGGGCAAAGGCATCGTCAACGTGATCGTCGAAAATAACTTTTACAACCGACAGACCGAACACCGTGGTACTGCGCACCGATGTTTTCTTTTGCACCGGGTTCATGGCCACTTCAATGGGAACGGTCACAAACTTCTCTACTTCTTCGGCGCTACGCCCCGCCCATTGGGTAATGATTGTTATTTGAGTATTAGTTACATCGGGGAAGGCCTCAATTGGAATATTCTTAAAAGCAATTGCACCCCAGATTATTAGTATGATGGTAGCCAGGAATATAAATAGCTTGTTCTTTAACGAAAAAGCTATTATTCGTTTTATGAGTTTGTTCATTCTTAGTTCTAAGTTTTTTAGTTCTCAGTTAAAGCCTGATAAATGAATACCTGCGAGTTGGTAACAACCTGCTCGCCTTCTAACAATCCCTGCACATACGCCTTATCATCAACTCTCTTAATAAGCTGCACTTCTTTTATATGCAGTCCTTTGGCATCTTTAACTACTACATAGTTCTTGCTGTTGTCGAGCACAATGGCTTGAGAGGGAATGGTAAGCATGTTATCGGCCGATTTACCAAACACTTTAACTGTAACAAACATTTCGGGCATCAGCTCATTGTTGGGGTTGGGCATACTAATGCGCACCTTCATGGTACGGTTGGCCGGGTCAAGCACATTGTATATTTTATCAATAGTGCCAAAGAAAGGCGTGTTGGGGTTGGCCAGGGTGGTTACTCTAACTGTATCGCCTAAATGAATGCGATTGATGTCGGCTTCATATACATTGGCTATAGCCCAAACGGTGCTAAGGTCGGCCACCGTAAACAATGAATTGTTATTGTCCTGTCGTACTTCAGAGTTGCCTGTAATATTTCTTTCAATAACATAACCGGTAAGTGGCGCTTTTAATTCGTAAACGGCGTTTTTGCCGCCGGTGATGGCCAGCACCTGTTTGGCGCGGTTCAATTCAGAAAGCGCTTTGTTATAATCAACCTGGGCGGTAGTGTATTCACGACTGGTAGCCAGGTTACCTTCGTACAGGTCTTTAGTGCTTTCGAGGTTCTTTTTTGTCATGGCCACATTGGCTTCGGCCAGCGACAGGTCGTTTGAGCTGCCGGCCACTTCCATACTCTGCAACACCGCCAGGGTTTGCCCTTGTTTTACTTTATCGCCCAGGGCTACGTTCACACTTCTTATTTTACCACTGGCAAGGGCATATACTTTTGCCTGGTGGTCTTCATTGGCCTGTATTTTTCCGTTTAGCTTAAATGATTCAGCGGCGTTTTCCATAGTAACAGGGGCCGTTTGCACCGTTTGCATAATACTGTCTAGCGGGTTGTTGTTGGTTACAGGGGCCGCTTCGGGACTGTTACATGCCGTAGTTGCTATGTATAGAAGAATGGGGATGATGCTTGTTTTATAGGAGATCATGTTGAATTAATTAAAGGTTTACAATGGGTTTTCCAATGGTGAAGTTCAGCGACTCAATAGCCTGTATGCGATCGTTCTGCAGCTGGTTATATTGCAACACGTTTTGTTTATAGCTGTCGTAGAAATCGGTGAACTCAAGTAAGCTGATATTTCTTTTTTCAAAATTCTCGGTAATACTTTTAAGCAGTTTGTCAAAGTCCTGCTGAAAACCGGGGTCAATGCTTGTGATCATCTTTTCGGTATTCAATGCTTTACTGTAAGCCTGTTGCACTTCATTTTCTACCGTTTGTTTTTGCAGGGTGAGTGTGGTATTGCTTTGATCGATGGCGATCTTAGCTGCTTTTATATTACCCTGGTTGCGGTTAAAAAAGGGCAGGTCCATAGCCAGGGTAAGAAAAGAGGCATTGTTAACAAAGCTGCCGCGTTTATCAAACTGGGCGCCGGCGGTAAGGTCGGGCACCTTCATTGCTTTTTGCAGGTTATAGTTTTGTTGGTTAAATACCACTGTATTGGCTGCCAGTTGCAGATCGTACCGGTTGGCATAGGCGCTGTCGATAAGCGTAGGCAACAGGTATTTTCTAATAGAAGCCGGGTTGTTAGCAGCTGCTGTTACCGGAATAAACCAGGTATGGTTATTCTGTAGCAGTAATTGCAGTTCGGCTTCTACATCATTGAACTGGTTTTGTAAGGTTGTTTGTTCGGCCCTGAGGCTGTAGAGTAACGATTTTACCCGCACTACTTCTTTCAGGGTGATCACACCTTTCTGCTGCAATTCGGTATAGTTGGCAGTTAGCTTTTCCAGGGCGGCAATAGGCACCTGGTAGGCGGTGATAGCATTGTGCAGAAAGCTGGCCTGGTAAAAATCGCTGTGCAGGGTGTAGCGTAAAGTGCGCAACAAATCGTAAAAGCGGTTTTCGGCCATCAGGGTATTGGTTTCGGCCATTTTTATCTGTTTGTTGCGTTTGCCGGCCAGGGTGATCAGTTGTTGAAAGCTGGCCACATACTCACCGGTTCGGTCGCTTACATCGAACCATTTCTTTCTGTCGGGATTATAAGCATTGGCTGCAATTTGAATATTGGGATTGTTGTATAAACGGGCTTGCATAACCTGGGCGCGGGCGATATCAATATTGTATCGTTCGGCCATTAATGACAGGTTTTTGCTGGTAAACTGTTGTTCGGCTTCTGATAATGTAACGCGCAGCGTATCCTGAGCGGTGCAGGTAATAACAGTGCATAGTATGCCTGTTAACACGCACGCTGTGCGCATGAATAGGGTGATCTTCATTTTAATCTTGTTGAATAATAAAATGTCAGTTTGAAAGAATAACGGGTAGCTGAAGGCAACAAACAATACGTTTGTATTGCTTGCAGCTTATAGCTTGAAGCTTGCAGCTGTTTTAAACTACTTTGGGTGGAGGAGAAACTAAATTGGGATAACCGGGTGTGAGTTTGTTCTCAATATAACCGGTAAAACATTTTACAGGTTGTTCGGTAGCAGCGGGTTTGGTTTGAATTTCTGCTACATAAGGATGCCAGGTAAAGTCTACGATCTTTATGATGTGATAGGGGTTACCGCTATCATCATCTTCATCTTCGGGCGTGCTATCGTAGTGGCCCATTACTTCCTGATCAATAAACTCAACAAGGGTGTTAATGTCGTCAACCTGTTGGCCACTGGGATCATACACATCAACCTCTGCCATCTGTGGTATAAACATAGATGTGTTAAGGTGATTTAACAATAGTATGAATGCCAGTAACTTTCGTAACATGCGATCACAAAAATAAAAACTATAGTGATTTATAAAAGTCCTTAACAACTAATTTGCAATGGCGAATGGCGAGTGGTGAGTAAAGGCGAGTGGTGAGTAAAGGCGAGTGGTGAATGGTGAGTGGTGAGTGGGTTTACTCTGTGCGACCTAAAACGCTGGGTGCAGGCGGTTTTCTGGTTGTTAATGTTAAAGAAAAGTAAATGATCAGGTAAGTATTCGCCTGTTTTTAAGGTTGGCTATTACACATAAAACAGCTTGAAAGGCTTGTGCTACAAGGGTTTCGTTGACATTTATTGGTGTTTGACATAATAAAACAATGAAAAACCTCGTTAGTGTAGCAATTAAATGCGATGTACTTTTACATCATCGGCAACGGTAGCGCTGAAAGGCACAAGAAGAAAGCAAGACAAGGGCTACCACGAAGCAAAAGCTTCACACTAAAGAGATTTTTACTTTTTTTTCATATGGCAAGCAATCGTTAGAGGTCGGCTGTTTCTACAGAGGACCTTTTTTCTTTTAAGGCCATCCCTGGTCAACACGTCAACCAGTCAATTGGTATTCCTTTATCAACTCCATCAACTTTTCAACCCTCTGCTGCTGCTTTTAAAGCCGCTATATCAAGTTTTACCATTTTCATCATGGCTTGCATAGCCCGGCCGGCTTTGGCCCTGTCTGGGTCGCTAAGGAGCTGCAGCATTATGAGCGGCGTGATCTGCCAGTGAAGCCCGTATTTATCTTTTAACCAGCCACAGGCTATCTCTTTGCCACCGCCTTCCAATAGCTTGTTCCAATAATAATCAATCTCATCCTGGGAGTAGCAATTTACGGTAAGCGAAATAGCATCAGTGAAGGGGTGACCGGGGCCGCCGTTCATTAAATGAATTTCCTGCCCTTCCAATTCCATGGTAGCCACTAAAAAGCTGCCTTCGGTGCCGGGCCCGCCGGGTGGAACCTGAGCAACCCTTACCACCTTTGAATCTTCAAAAATGGACAAATAAAAGTTCATGGCTTCTTCGGCATTATTATCGAACCAAAGGAAAGGGCTGACTTTCTGCATAATATGAATGTTTAGGCTATAAGTTACAGCAAAATTTATTCCCCCGGCTTAAGTAATGCTGTACTATCCTGTACTATCCTGTTTGTAAGTGGTAACCATCATAGGTTATGGCTTCTGAAATGTAGGCTGGTAGCGGGTTTTGCAAATGTATAGCAGGTTTTGGCATAATGAAATCGGTAAAAAGCTGATTATGTAAGAAGTACAATGCTCTGTACTTTTACATCATCAACAAGGGTAGCGCTGAAAGGCACAAGAAGAAGAAAGCAAGACAAGGGCTACCACGAAGCAAAGCTTCACCCCAAATTAGATTTTACCTTTTTTTTCATATGGCAAGCAATCGTTAGAGGTCGGCTGTTTCTACAGCGGGCCTTTTTTCTTTTTAAATACAGCTATAAGAACTAAAAACTAAGAACTTTTTTTTTCACGCATGCAACCTTACCTACTCACCCCTATCAATATCTGCTTATTTCATCTGTTTTCATTGGTAAAACATAGCCGGAGATCATAAAGGTCAATGTTGCAATTGTAGACTGGCTGCGGGTTTTGCAACTGTTTAGTAACGTTAGCCATAATGAATTCGTGAAAAAGCTGATTATGCAGAAAGTAATGCGCGTTGTACTTTTACATCATCAACAAAGGTAGCGCTGAAAGGCACAAGGTTCAAGAGGCAAGGCACAAGAAGAAGAAAGCAACATAAGGGCTACCACGAAGCAAGCGCTTCACCCCCAATTAGATTTTACCTTTTTTTTCATATGGCAAGCAATCGTTAGAGGTCGGCTGTTTCTACAGCGGGCCTTTTTTCTTTTTAGGCCCTCCTTTGTCACAATTCATCCCCTAATTAGTCATTTTTACCCCGCTTCAGATCCTGCAATGAATGTTAGTTTTGTATTGTCAATAACGACAAACAAAAAAACAAATAAAATGAGAAAGATAATTGTCTTGTCAATGATCAGTATGGATGGTGTTATGCAGGGGCCCGGTGGACCAAAAGAGGATACCTCAGGCGGTTTTAAATATGGCGGCTGGACGGTCTCTTATGGCGACGAAATGTTTAACAATCTCATGATGGAAGAGCTGAAGCAGACCGATTATCTGTTGGGCAGAAAAACGTTTGAAATTTTTGAATCTTACTGGCCTAAGCATGCCGACTTTTGGCCGGGCGTTAATGAGGGTAATAAATATGTTCTTTCGCAGACCAGAAACAAATCAGATTGGAAAAATACCAATTTCATTAATAGTGTGGCAGCTATTGAAAAGCTTAAAAATACCGAAGGCGTCGATCTTCAGGTTTGGGGCAGCAGTGAGCTCATTCATCTGTTACTTAAGCACGACCTGGTTGACGAGCTTCGCCTCAAAATTTACCCGGTGATTCTTGGCGAAGGAAAAAAGCTGTTCGATAAGGGTTCCATGCCGGCCGCATTTACCTTAACAGAAAGCCATGTAACAACAAAAGGCGTTATTATAGCCAATTACAAACGGGATGGCGAAATTATAACCGGCGATGTTGGTGCTTAGGACATCATGAAGAATAATGCTTCTATTGCAGTGTGGCCGCGGGTTTGGCAACTATTTTGTAACGTTAGCCATAATAAATTCGTGACAAAGCTGATTATGCTGAAAGTATTGTACGCTGTACATTTGCATCATCAACAACGGTAGCACGGTAAAAGAGGAAAGAAAGAGAAGAAGCTACCCACGAAGCAAGCGCTTCAACTCAAATAGATTTTATATTTTTTTTCATATGGCAAGCAATCGTTAGAGGTCGGCTGTTTCTACAGCGGACTTTTTTCTTTTATAGCCCCCTTATGATTTATAAAGGATCATGTTGAAAAATTGGGGGATTTAGGAGAAAGTATTTTTTTTGCAGCAAGATGAGTAAAGCACAAGGACAGGATACAGCAAAAGAATTGAT
>JANUBW010000011.1 GCA_024809215.1 Niastella sp. OAS944
TGAATCTGTTAATTTTTTCGAGTCGCTAAATCTTACCTTGATTTACTTGAAAGTATTTCAAGTGCTGTTGCTTCCAAACTTTCAAAGATCTTTAAGTATATTAAGTTTTCCTTACCTCTATCCACTCTTCACTTACTTGCTATCTGCTTTGTTATTTTTGCTCTCTCCTCTTCTTCTTTCTTCGCTATCCCATCGTTTCGATTGGGGCTGCAAAGTTAGTGTTTTTCGAATATTGCTTCCTAATTTTTTTCTTCGTTTTTCACAATTTCTTTTCCACCGTTTTCGTTATATTCTGTCGCAATATTCTGTAAAGAGCTTCGTTCAAACCGGGCTGCAAAGATAAGGTCATTTCTTTTTCACTTCCAAACTTTTTTCGATCTTTTTCTTCCAGTTTCTCCTCTCAAAATGGCGCTTATTTTACCTGTGCAGTTGGTGAACTTTTGTATGAAAAGAGCTGTGTGATGTGTGCTTTTTTGTAAAGCGGGCGGCAAAGATAGGAGTGTTTAACTTACTGCCCAATAATTTCACAACTTATTTCTACTATTTTACAAAAAACATCCAACAACGCCACTATCATGCTTAACCGCTTTTAACATTTCAGCTTTTTGAAAAGTAATGTTCGGGATACTCTACTTTTCGCAAAAACAAACCATGCCCGGGCACCGCAAAATCGGCCTTTGTACAGTCCTTCGCTTCCACAACATGCCTTAATTCCTGCAACGTTATTTTACCCCTTCCCACCTGCAACATAGTACCCACCAAACCCCGCACCATACCCCTCAGAAACCGGTTCGCTTTTACCCTAAAAACAGCCCCCTGCTCCAACACTTTCCACTCACTGTACACAATGCTGCAGTTAAAAGTATGCACCTGCGAATTGCGTTTTGCAAACGAGGTAAAGTCAGTATACTCCTTTAACACCCCGGCCGCCGCCTGCAACGCCTCCCAATTTAGCGTATAGGGGTAAAACCAGGCCCGGTCAACCTGGAACGGATCTTTAACCTGATGTATAAAGTATTCATACTCACGGGCTATAGCATCAAAGCGGCAATGCGCCGTTTCGGGCACCGGTACAATTTGCTTTATAGCAATATCGTGTGGTAAAATAGCATTGAAATTATATATGGCCTTGGGATTCAATGGCTTTTCAAGGTCGAAATGGTAAAAGTTCTGACTGGCATGCACTCCGGCGTCGGTACGGGAAGAGCCGGTTAGGATAATTGGCTGCCGGCAATACACCGCCATGGCCTTTTCAAGCTCCGACTGCACCGTTAAGGTATTCAGCTGCACCTGCGACCCTGCATATCGCCCGCCATGATATGATACTTCGAGAAAATATCGGTTCATCGGGCGAATATAGTTCTTAGTTCATAGTTCTCAGTTTACAGTTCTCCCTTATTCGGGGCTCGCAATAAATCAGGTTATTCAGTTTGTTCAGTTCTATAACTCCAGACTCGCAACTAATGGCTATCACCCCAAATTTCAAAGCGACAGGCTCCATCATTCCTCCTAATCTCCTCTTATTCTCCTTCTGATCTCATGGCACCTTTCTCCCGGGATTCTCCCACTTTCTCCAGGCAAACCTGCGAAAACCCGGGAGAAATCCGGGACAAGTCCTGAACGAGGTCAGAACAAGGTCGGGAGAATTGGTTGACGAGTTGACAGGTTGACGAGTTGACGAGGCTTCTGCGCGGGCCTCCACCAAAGCCAGCCCCTTCAACTTGCCTTGGGTCTTATTTTGTGTAGCTTAACTTATATTAAAGAAAATACTTAATTAAGGACTAAAAAAGAAAAAACTAAGGTCAAGCAAAGGAAATCTTCTTATCTAGTCTTTGTTTGGTCTTTGTTAGGTCTTTGTTTCGTCTTAGTTTGAATGTACCATAAACACACCCAAACCTTGCCTTTACCTAGTGTTTTAAAACAAAAAAGCCCTCCCGACGAATCGAGAGAGCTCCCATTATCTTTAGCCATTTTGCGTATTACTGCAAACGCACCAGCTTTTTAAACTTTGTTACATAGGCTTCTTCGCCCAACAGTTCATACAATTGTTTGAAATTGGCCGTATCGGCTGCAAATGGATAAGCCAGTTCCAGGAACTTATACTTGCTTTCATCACTGGTAAACAGTTCGGACAAACCCTTTATTTGCTTTGCATACAAACACATGGTTTTGAAATACTTATTAGCAACAGTGAGCTTCTTTTGCAGGTCGCTTTCGGCCATCATTTTAACCCGCATTTTATCTACATCATTATCGGTAGCCAGTTTTATACAATCTGAATTTATCATTACCAGTTTGGTGGCCTCTGGTTTCTTTTCCTCAACCACCTGGGGCTTTTCGGGCTCCGGCTTTTTTACTTCAACCGATGGTTGCGGTTCTGTTTTTACCACCGCGGGCTCTACTTTTTCTTCTTTTACTTCTGGCTGAGTAAGCACGGCTTTTGGCTTTTCCTCAACAACAGGCCTGGCCGTTTCAGCTTTTGTTTCCTCCTTTGGCCGGTATAAAGGCTGTGGCTCGGCAGTAGCTGCCTTTTTTAACTGGCTCGATTCCAAAATAATGGTGGTGGTATCTTTTGCCAAAGTCTTCTTCTCTTGGACCGAAGCTGCAGAATACGTTTCTTTTTTAATTTGCTCAGCCACCGCTTCTTTAGTAACCGGGGCTGTTTTAACTGTATCTTTCGCAACAGGCGGTGTAGCATTAGTTACCACTTCCACCTGTAACTCCTGTTTAACCGAAGGCAAAACCGTCTCCTGCCTGGGCTGGGGCTTAGCCACTTCTACCGCAGCAGCACTATCAGCCGCTTTTTTATCATCTTCAATATAAACCGTCACAAATTTCGCCGGCGATTCACTGCTATCAACGTAAACAATTTTGGTTTGTCCATCTTTTGTCTGCTGTTGAACTTTGGCTACCCCGGCCGGTTTCTCAGGCTTATCGCTCAGTCCTTTTTCTTTGGGGTCATATTTTGTTACCACCGAATCAATCGTAGTTACGGCCTTAGTTTGTGCCGAATCAGCAATGACAGGCGTTTTGGCCAGGTTAGCGGTTTCCACCTGGGGCGTATTGGGAGGCAGTGCGGCAGTAGTGCTATCCACAATTACTGCTGCCTTTTCTTCTACCTTAACCTCCTGCTTTTCTGCCGGCTTTTCTACATTAGCGGCCACGGCAGGCACAGCTGTATTTTCTTTCTTAACTATTGACGTGTACAGCACCGAGGAATCGTTTACTACAGCAGCCATCAAATTGGCAAAGGCATCATCGCTTTTGCGTTCACCATATAATATAGTTGTATTACCGGTTTCCTTTACAGGCTTTATAATTTCATCGGTTTGCCAGTCTTGCAGGGCATACCCCTTTGAACCGTTCTTAATAAGCTGATAGCCATGATCGCGGTTTTGAAGGGGAATAGCAAAGCGCTGCGGTTGAATGGCGTGTTGTGGAAAACCAACTTCAAAACTGCAGGTTTGATCGGGCAGGTTGCTGATCACCAAATGCCCAATGCTGGAGGAACTATATACTTTATCGCCTATTTGCACATAGAATGGCTGCCAGTTCTCCGACTGCAAATAGACAAATAAAGACTGCTGTGCCAGTGCTGTTGTACATGAAACTATACAAAACCCTGTTACAAAAACTAATAGCTTTATAACGCGGTAACGATTGCTCATAAAGGCAAATCTAGTTAATTGCCTTTTCATGACAGCCACTTATACTTTTTTTTACATTTCTTAAGCACCTCCTTGCCTATATTTACCGCCTAAATTCTAAAAATTGATTATGAAGAAGCTTTCGTTAGTATTTCTGGCCCTGGGAATTCTGCCTTCGCTCTGGGCTCAACAGCACGAAGAGGCTGCTCAGGACACCTCCTGGAAAAAGCTGTACCGGGAAAGCGCTCCACGTATTAACGACCTGGTTCACACCAAACTAGACGTTAAGTTCGATTACAGCAAATCACAAATGAATGGTAAAGCCTGGATAACCCTGGCCCCTCACTTCTACCCTACCGATTCGGTTACGCTCGATGCCAAAGGCATGGATATTCACAAAGTGGCCATCGTAAAAGGAGCTTCTTCACAACCTTTGAAATTTGATTACGACCAATGGCAGCTGGATATCAAACTCGATAAAACCTATAAAGGCGGCGAAAAGTATATTGTATATATAGAATATACTGCAAAACCCGATGAAGTAAAAGTACAGGGCAGCGCGGCTATCACCGACGCCAAAGGTTTATACTTCATTAACCCGCTTGGTGAAGAAAAAGATAAGCCTACACAAATTTGGACACAAGGCGAAACGGAAGCTACCTCGGTATGGTGCCCCACTATTGACAAGCCCGACCAAAAAACTACCAACGAATTTGCCATGACCGTTCCGGCCAAATACGTTACGCTTTCAAATGGTAAACTGGCCTTGCAAAAGAACAACAGCGATGGTACCCGCACCGATACCTGGAAAATGGACCAGCCACACGCCCCCTACCTGTTCTTTATGGGTGTTGGCGATTACGCTATCATAAAAGACAGCTATAAAGGCAAAGAGGTTAATTATTATGTAGAAAAACAATATGCACCCGTTGCCAAAAAAATTTTCGGCAATACCCCTGAAATGATGGGCTTCTTTTCAAAAGCACTGGGTGTTGAATATCCCTGGGTAAAATATTCACAAATAGTGGGTCGCGATTACGTGAGCGGCGCTATGGAAAATACCACCGCTACCCTGCACCAGGAAAGCGCTCAACAAGATGCCCGCGAACTGCTCGATGGCAATGGCTGGGAAAGCACTATTGCTCACGAACTGTTTCACCAATGGTTTGGCGACCTGGTTACCTGCGAAAGCTGGAGTAATCTTACGTTGAACGAATCGTTTGCCAACTACAGTGAAACCCTGTGGGATGAATATAAATATGGTAAAGACGCCGGCGATGCACAGAACTTTGGCGATATGCAAGGCTACCTTGGCAGCCAAAGCGACAAAAAAGACCTGGTACGCTTTTATTATAATGACAAAGAAGCGATGTTTGATGCAGTTAGCTATAACAAAGGCGGCCGCATTTTACATATGCTGCGTAGTTATGTAGGCGATAGCGCGTTCTTCAAAGCACTTAACCTGTACTTAACTACCAATAAATACAAATCGGCCGAAGCACATCAACTGCGTTTGGCTTTTGAAGAAGTTACCGGTAAAGACCTTAACTGGTTCTGGAACCAATGGTATTTTGGTGCCGGTCATCCCAAACTTTCAATAGACTATGCATACGACGATAACGCCAAAAAAGTAAAAGTTACTATTACGCAAACACAAACCAGTGATAAAACTTTTACTTTACCCATTGCTATAGATATTTATAATGGGGCAGAAAAAGTACGTCATGAGGTTTGGGTGAAGAACAGAGAAGAATCTTTCACTTTTAATTACACCGCCCGCCCCGACCTGGTGAATGTAGATGCCCAAAAAACATTGCTGACCGAGAAAAAGGATAATAAGACGCTGGAGAACTTTATACATCAGTATAAATATGCAGGCCAGTACCTCGATCGCCGCGAAGCAATTGAATTCGCAAGCAAAAGCCAGGATAATCCAAAAGCACTGGCGCTGATGGCCCTGGCGTTAAAAGACAAATACCATGGCTTACGTTCATTTGCCATTAGCAAGCTCGATTTAAAAAATGAAACAGTAAGAAAAGCAGTTGAGCCTGCTCTTGCTGAAATAGCACAACGCGACCCAAAAACAACTGTACGCGCCAATGCCCTGGGAGCACTTGCCCTGTATAATGATGGTACTTACAAATCGCTTTTCACCAAAAGCGTTAACGACTCATCATATACTGTAGCTGGTACAGCCCTTGAATCACTCTTCAAACTGGATAGCGCAGCCGCTGTTGCCGAAGCAAAACGCCTTACTAAATATGAAGCCAAGAACAAGCTGATGGAAGCCATCACTGTTATCCTGGTTAAATCGGGCGACGAAAACAGTTTTGACGTAATAGCCAAAGCGTTTAAGAACATGCCTATTTCACAGGCGAAATTCAATCTGCTGCAACCCTTCTGCGATTTTCTTACTATAGTAAAAGACACCAAAAAAGTAAAAGAGGGTGTTGACCTGGTAGTTGATTTCAGAGATGAGCTGGCTCCGTATGGCGCTGTTCCTTTTGTAAATAATATGTTGCAAACGGTGATCAATAAAAAGAATGCCGCCTTTACTGCCGAAGCAGATAAAGCAAAAGCGAAAGAACAAACTGATTATATCAATTCGAAAATAAAAGGCGACGATAAGAAGAGTTTCTAAGTAGTTGCTTAATTAAATTAATAAAGGCCATCCCAATAACGGGGTGGCCTTTTACTTTTATGAATGTCTTAATAATTCACTAATCATAACTTCCTGAGGCGCCGCCACCATCGCTGCTGCCACCACCCGAAGAGCCGCTATCACCAGAAGACAGCGATGAGTCGAAAGAAGATGAGGAAGAATCTGAACTAAATGAAGAAACTGATGCCGCTGCGTTATTGTTTGATGACCAATCGTCATTACTGCCAGCATAAAATACAGGCGAGCTGTCGGGAGTATTATCATCAGAAGCTCTTGTGCTACTTGCAGCTCCTGAAGATCCTTTAAATATCGACTGGCCAACCACAAAGAAAATGATCAAAACGATAAACACAATAAATATAAACATAAGCGTGCTTTTTAAACTTATTTGCATACCGAACACCAACCGTGCACATTGTGAACAACAGGCATTTACAAGCCTTACAAATGAAATTCAAGAGCACCTACCGCTTATTTTTTGCAACTTACCAACTCCCACTGGCGCCGCCACCACTGCTGCTTCCACCACCATAACTACCCGAAGCACCACCAGACGATGAGCTGCTGCTACCCGAATTAGAAGAACCGGATGAACCTGAAGAAGAACTTTTACTACCGCTAAACCAGCTGCTGCTGCCCGAACTACCAAAATTAAACCAACTTCTTCTGCGGTTTGAACCACCATTGCCACTGCCCCAGTTATTATTGCTTATTCTGTTTATATTATTAACAACTACACCATCGCTATTATACCCGTTACCGGAATAAACACCCGGCCTGCCAAGTGCCGCTTTCTTTAACCTGTACCTGAAGTACAGCCATGCCAGCGTAACCAGGGGAATAAATCCATACATGAATTTAGCAAACGTCATTTCTTCACGCGGCTGCGCTACCCCCTCACTGGTATAAGCGGGTTGCGTTTGACCCGCAGACATATTGGCTACATCCTGTGCTTTATTGGCTGCTTCATTATCATCGATATGTGATTCAATATCTTTAACGGCATCTTTCAACCCGGTAAAATACAGATCGGCTTTGAAGTTGGGTACCATAGTATGGTTTATGATGCTTGCGCAATTGGCGTTTGTAAGCAGGGATGCCATACCCGAACCGGTATGTATTCTTATACGGCGGGGTTGCTTGCTAAGCAAGATCAATACGCCATCATTTTTTACATTATCGCCAATACCCCATTTATTGAAATAGAGCTGTGCCGTTTCTTCAATAGTAAATTCGGTACCCTTATTATCGGTTAAGCCTGGAAGTGTGATCACAACTACAGAATAGCCTTTTCTATCCCGAAAGGACCTTAACTCTCTTTCGAGGTTAACGTTTTCGACCTTTGTAAGGAACTTACCAAAATCGTTCACCAGCTGCGCAGGCAAAGGCTGATCTTTAATAAAGGTAGATCGCTTTTCCTGGGCAAAAGAAACTATGTTCAGCAGGAATACGGCTACAAATAAGAGGAATCGATTCATAGGGGTTAGTTACAGATATTAAAAGACCAGTTATTCAGTTGGTCAGTTAGTAAGTTCAGTTGAAGGCAACTCAATAACTTACTAACTGAACAACTTACCAACTACCAGCTTCCACTGGCGCCACCGCCGCCACTGCTGCCGCCGCCAAAACCGCCGAAACCACCACCACCGCCGCCAGACCAGCCGCCGCCACTGCCCCAGCCGCTATCGCCGCCCCAGCCGCCACTGCTGCCACGACCCATCATATTACCTAATATAAAGGGGCCAAGCCAGCCCGAACCACGACGACTCATGAAGCCACCACCGCCGCCGCGATTGCGGCCACCGAAGATGGCAATAAGGATGATGATAAATACCAGGAAGCCGAATGGCAGGGCGCTACCGCCGCCTTTCTTCTTTCTATAATTTGCAGGCGCTTTATATTCACCGGCTGCAGCTTTAATTATTGAAGCTGCCGCATTTGATAAGCCCTGATAATAATCACCCGATCTGAAATTGGGTTTAATATCGTTTTCTATAATATGATTGGCAATAATATCAGGGATGGCCCCTTCTAATCCATAGCCAACCTCTATACGAAGCTTACGATCTTCAATAGCAGCGAGAATCACCACTCCATTGTTATTCTTCTTATTACCAACGCCCCAATCACGAAACAGCTTTGTCGCATATTCTTCAATGGGATAATCGTTGAGGGTATTAACAAGTACAATAGCTATCTGGTTACTCGTACTGTCGTCGTAAGCTACCAGTTGTTGTTCAAGCTGTTGTTCTTCCTGCGGTGATAATACGTTGGCGAAATCATTTACCAACCTGGGCGGGTTTGGCCGGGCAGGTATGTTTTGCGCCACCGCCAAAAACGACACGAATAACGACAACGAAAGAAGAAGGACTCTTAATTTACTCATTACTGTAGGTATAATTCCTGTCACGTTGTATCTGTTTCAGGTTACAAGTTTCAGGTTCCAGGGGTTACCCGTGCAACTTGCAACCTGTAACATGTAACCCGCTTACTTGCCAAACACAATGTCATCGGGTAATTCATTTTTATCGTTCGACCGGTCGTATGGGAAATGCGTTTTCAAGGCCTGCCCCACATCATTTATCACCGCTTCAATAGCTTCGGCCGGATGTGCATTTGAAAAATGCGCTTTCATAACCGATACTTCCTGGTTCCAGAAAGCCTGTCCTACCTTTTCGTGAATACCCTGGTCGGCCAGCACAGCAAACTGGTGATCTTTCATGGCCACGTATATCAGCACTCCGTTACGGTCTTTTGTCATATCCATTTTCAAACCCCAGAAAATTTCTGCGGCCCTGTCGAGCGGATCAACAAAACGGCAACGGCTTTCGGTATACACTCTTATTTCACCGCTGGTTTGTTGCTCGGCGTTACGGATAGCACTTACGATACGTTCCTGTTCGTCGTGCGAAAAAAATTCTTTCCTTTTTGAGAAGGGGAAAAATGCCATGGATATTATTTTAGAATGCTACTTTAGGCGCTTTTTCTGAACCGGCATCGGCAGTAAAACCTTGTTTTACACTAAAGCCAAACATACCGGCGAAGATGTTATTAGGAAAACGACGCACTGTAGTATTATATGTCTGCACAGTGGCATTAAAATCGTTACGGCTATTTTTAATGCGATTCTCAGTTCCTTCCAACTGTACCTGCAGATCTCTGAAGCTTTGTGTAGCCTGCAACTGCGGGTATTGTTCAGCAACAACAAGCAACCTGCTCAATGCACCACTTAACTGGCCTTGTGCCTGTTGAAATTGTTGAACTTTTTCAGGTGTGAGGTTTTCGGCATTCACATTAACCGATGTAGCTTTTGCCCTGGCTTCAATTACCTGGGTAAGCGTTGTTGTTTCAAAATTGGCAGCGCCTTTTACTGTGCTTACCAGGTTTGGTATAAGGTCGGCACGACGCTGGTAATCGCTCTGTACATTGTTCCAGCTCTTCTTTACATCTTCATCAAGATTTACCATTTTATTATATCCATTGCAACCACAACCGCCCAATATCAATATGAATACAACTACAACGATCAGCACCAGATTACGAGATTTCATAACTATTTAGAGTTTTATGTCTTATAAATATACAATTTTTCACTACACCTCATCTATAATTCCTATGATTCACAAATGGTTAAGAACAGCCCTTTCATTACGCCGGGCTTTAACGCCCCACATTGTGGATCTTACCTTATTTAGTCGCAACACTATTACTTTAATTACAACCGCTGCTATTGTTTTTGCAAAGTGGTAACGTTGGTTGTGTTTGTGGTAACCTTTTGCGTTATGCCGGCATCGGTTTGTGTGGTGGTCTCATTTATTGCCAGCGTGAGATACAATTTATTGCCATCGGATTTCAACTTGTAACCGGCCGGCTTTGTTTCAACAGACCCATTGAGGCCTATGCCAGTAACAACACCTATGGCAAAGTATAATGAATCGGCACCTATTTTTTTGTAATAAGCTGCTGAGGTAGTAGCAGGCAGCGCGCCGGTAAACGGCACCTGCTGGGTAACATTGAACACGCCATTGGTATAATAAGAGACCTGCATGGTACCATTTGCGGTAAACGCCACACTGGTGAAGAACATGGCGTTACCATCGAACCTGATGTTACCGGTATTATTTTCTGAAGTATATTCCCTGGTGGTAATTGTTTTTATTGCATCGCTCCCCGTATTTACTTCAACTATTTGGGAAGTAGTTTCTTGAAAAGAAATGAATTTCCAATTGCCTGCTTCGGCCCCGCTGGCATTTCCATTACCGTTACCCGTGCTGCCGCCAGGTGTTATATTGGTGGTATCAACACTTCCATCCTTTCCGCAGGAAACGAATAGCAGCAAACAGGTGCCGAAAAACATCAGCCGGGTGAAATATCGCATTCGGGTTACTTTCATAACAAAAGTAATATTTCACCCAGCATATGCAACTCCGGTAGCGACAATTATGATAGTTGCGCCAAACTAATACAACAAGGCAGTTATTAATTTTTCTGTAATGTGGCTACCAGTTCGGTATGCACCTTAATTTTTGCCGGAACACCCTGGTAATCCTGGGTTGTAACAGTATCGAATATGATGGTCATTTTCATGAGGTTGCCTTCAAACTTCAGTTTGCAACCTGTTGGGGTGCTTGGCAATAAACCACCTGTGAGGGCATTTAAAAAACCACCGTCGGCAAAATGAAGCGAGTCGGCGCCCACTTTGGTATAGGCAGAAGTAGCATCTTGTGCAGGAAATGATTCGTTAAGGGGCGTTTGCCTGGTATCGACCAACACACCATTGAGGTATGTTTTGGTAGTGGTAGTTGCATTGACCGCCATGGTAATTCCATTGGCTGTCATGGTTGAATTATTAAAAGTAACGGTACCGCCATTGTTTTGTGAGGTAAATGAACCGGTGTTCTCTAATTTTCCGCCCACACCAGCCTGAGAAAATTCGGCGGTATTGGCCATGGTGCCGGTGAGATTTACAAATTTCCAAACACCTACCTCGGTATTACCGGTTGGTGTTGTGTCTGTAGGTATAGGCCCACCAGCTGTAGGCGGAGGTTGCGTAACTCCGTCCTCATTGCTTTTTTCTTTTTTACAGGAAATAACAGTTGTCACAAAGGCAACGAAAAGCAGCAAATAATAAAATTTTCTCATATAATTGATCTTTCAGGCTACGAGTATGTGCTAAAAAATAATGCCACGCACTTTTGGGGTACGTGGCATCAACTATATAACGAAGTTACGCTTTAAGTATGTAGCATGTGAATATTAGTTATGGGCTAGTGGTAAATGGAAAATGGCCAGTGGGGCTTTTATTTAAGACTCGCTATTTTCCGTAGTTTCCGCTACAGTCAGCATTTCCTTTTAACTTATTACCACTCTTTGCCTTTCCCTACTAGCCGCTCTCTACTAGCTACTAGCTGTTTTTTATAGCAGCTATACCGGGTAATTCTTTTCCTTCAAAGAATTCGAGCATGGCGCCACCACCGGTTGAAACATAGCTAACCTGATCGCTATAACCAAACTGGTTAACAGCAGCCACAGAGTCGCCACCACCAACGAGAGAGAAAGCGCCATCCTGTGTTGCTTCGGCAACTGCGGTTGCAATAGTTTTTGTACCGTGCTGAAATTTTTCCATTTCAAAAACACCCATAGGGCCATTCCATAAAATGGTTTTTGAGCGTTTTATTACATTGGCAAATTGTACGCAGGCGTTTGGACCAATATCGAGCCCCATCCAGCCATCGGGGATATTATTGCTGGGTGCATTTGAAGTAAGTGCATTTGCATCGAACTTATCGGCGATCACTGAATCGCTGGGGAAATGCAGACATACACCTTTTGCCTCTGCTTTCTTCAATAGTTCGCGGGCCATATCGAGGCGATCATTTTCGCACAGCGAGTTACCAATGGTTCCGCCCTGTGCTTTTTCGAACGTATAGGCCATACCACCGCCAATGATAATATCGGTAGCTTTTTCGAGCAGGTTTTCGATAATGAGGATCTTGTCAGAAACCTTGGCGCCGCCAATGATAGCAGTGAAAGGCTTCTCGGCATTGTTCATCACTTTTTCAGCACTGGCCACTTCATTTTCCATGAGCAAGCCGAACATTTTTTTACCGGCAGCAAAGAATTGAGCGATCACAGCAGTAGAAGCGTGCGCACGGTGAGCGGTACCAAAGGCATCGTTCACATATACATCGCCCAGTTTGCTTAATTTTTCAGCAAAGCCAGTATCGCCTTTTTCTTCTTCTTTATAAAAGCGCAGGTTCTCTAACAACAATACTTCACCTGGTTTTAACGCAGCTGCTTTATCAGTAGCTTCTTTACCAATGCAATCATCGGCAAACTGTACGTTAACACCCAGCAGTTGTGAGATATGGCTAACCAGGTGTTTGAGTGAAGATTTTTCTTCGGGACCTTCTTTTGGCCGCCCGAGGTGGCTCATGAGAATAACACTACCGCCGTCGCCCAGTATTTTTTTAATAGTGGGAATAGCCGCTGTGATGCGGGTATCGTCGGTAATGGCAAATGTTTTTTTGTCAAGCGGCACGTTAAAGTCAACCCTGATCAGGGCTTTCTGACCCTTGAAGTTATATTGGCTGAATGTAGACATGAAGGAATGTTTTAAAAAAACTAACCACAAAGGGTATTGATCGCGGTTCAGGCTTTCAACATCTTTGTGGTTAATCCAGGTATTAGCGTGTACTAAACCTGTTGGTTATTTATTAAGCTTTTGCTTTTTCTTTTGCAGCGCCTTTGTTGATGAGCTTTGCAAAGTAGTTCACAGTACGAACGAGCTGGCTAACATAGCTCATTTCGTTATCGTACCAGCTAACTGTGCGAACCAGTTGAACATCGCCTACAGTTTGAACGCGTGTTTGCGTAGCGTCGTATAAAGAACCGTAAGAGATACCGATGATATCGCTGCTTACGATCTCGTCTTCAGTGTAACCGAAGCTTTCGTTGGCGGCGCCTTTCATTGCGGCATTGATCTCTTCAACAGTTACTTTTTTGCTTAATACAGCAGTAACTTCAGTTAAAGAACCAGTGAGGGTTGGAACGCGTTGAGCAGAACCATCTAATTTACCTTTCAGGTTAGGTAATACCAGGCCGATAGCTTTGGCAGCACCTGTACTGTTGGGAACGATGTTTTGAGCAGCAGCGCGGGCGCGACGCAGGTCACCTTTGGGGTGCGGAGCATCCTGGGTGTTCTGGTCGTTGGTATACGCGTGAATGGTGGTCATAAGACCGTTTACGATACCGAATTTTTCGTCGAGTACCTGCGCCATTGGGGCCAAACAGTTGGTAGTACAGCTTGCGCAGCTGATAACAGTTTCAGTACCGTCGAGGATGCTGTGGTTAACGTTGAAAACGATTGTTTTCAGGTCACCGGTAGCAGGAGCAGAAATTACCACTCTTTTAGCGCCGGCAGTAAGGTGCGCTTCTGCTTTTGCTTTATCGGTGAAGAAACCAGTACATTCCAGCACTACATCAACATCATGCTCTTTCCAGGGAATTTGAGCAGGATCTTTTTGAGCGTAGATCTTTACTTCATCACCATTTACTATAATTGAGTTTTCGGTACTTTTTACTTCAGCGTCGAAACGACCCTGAGCGCTATCATATTTAAGAAGGTGGGCTAAAACTTTAGGACTAGTGAGGTCATTGATAGCTACTACTTCTATGCCGTCCATTTTATAAATCTGACGATATACTAATCGGCCGATACGACCAAAACCGTTGATCGCCACTTTGACTGTGCTCATGATCTGGATTTTTGTGTTAGTTAAAAATTGCGGGGGCTAAGGTACAATTTTGGTTGTAAATGAATGGCTGAAATTTGTGTTCAAAACGGGCCGCAACCGGTTGCGTTGAGGCATTTCTACCCAAATGGGCTAAACAGGTATCATACACTTACTTATGAAATCAATTACCCTAGCTTTTGAGGGGGCTTTATAACAATTTGAAAGCAAATGGAGCAGAGTGAAAGAAAACGGGCAGAAACAAGAAAGCGTGCTAACAAATCGTTAATTGCGGCATGCGATATTTTTTATTGATCTTCTGTCTGTTTTTTGTTTGGGGCCCGGGATATGGGCAGAAAAAAGAGTGTCCGTTTCACCCTAAATTGATCAGCAGACCCGATAGCACGAAAACCCATTAGCTGATTAGAGAACAATTACGGCGCTTGATTTAAAGACATATTACGAGGTTGATAAAATTCCTGCGTTTATCAAAGAAGCATTTCTTTGCTGGAATGATGAATGGACAATCGTTAATGCGGAACCGCCCCCTTTTTACAATTGATACTGCCCGCATGCTACTCAGGAATCCAGAAGATTCAGTATTGCCCTGGCGGTAAACGTTTCAGTAAGCGTCCCGAAAGGCGATTAATGTATTTGGGTTTAAATAAGCAGTATATGCTAATTGCTTATATAGGCGATAATATTTGCTGGCAATATTGCCCTGTTATGTTGTTTAGGTTTCAAAATAAAAAGATCATTTCTGTAATGTATTGGCGAAGCATTAGTGAGGAAGTAAAGACAAAGGAGGAAGTAATAAAGTATTTAAAATGCTATGATGAACCTTTTCTTCTCCTTAGAATATTGCGGTTGGCCAGGGGCGCCACCGGCAAAACAGTGTCTTTATAGCCGAAAGCCAACGGATGGGCTTTGAAAAATATTTAAAAAGAATGTACGCTTTTTTTTGGTGATACAGTACAGTTTCCTATTTTTGCACTCCCAAAAACGAGCCGCGTTCGTCTAAGGGCTAGGACACCACCCTTTCACGGTGGTGATACGGGTTCGAATCCCGTACGCGGTACAAAGGTTCAACCTTGGCAAAATTGGAAGAGCTGTTCTGAAAAGAGCAGCTTTTTTTATTTAGTATATATAGAGGCGATTAAATATAGGATCAGGAAGAAATTTTAGTAGATAATGGAAAAATGATCCCTATATTTGCACTCCCAAAAACGAGCCGCGTTCGTCTAAGGGCTAGGACACCACCCTTTCACGGTGGTGATACGGGTTCGAATCCCGTACGCGGTACAACCTTCCGAAAGAGGAAAATGTACAGAGGGCTGTTCTAACAGGAGCAGCCCTTTTTCTTTGATATTATTGTAGTTGCGAATTAGTCCGGAAGATCTTGCTGCCCATTTAAACATTAGCGCCGCATATATTGGCCAGGTAGAAAGTCCGAACTTCCGGGCAAAGTACAAAACGCTACACCTAAATGAGCTAGCTAAACTGTTCGGATGTTCGCCGCGGGATTTTGGCCGGAGAAGCCATTGTGAGAATTTCCTTGATGAAATTGTAATCTATTACTAGGAGAAAGTTCTAAGTAAAGCCAAGAATGTAATGATAAAGGTTATCTAAACTTCCGCCATTATGGAATGAAACAAAGCAGTACTGAGATTTTTCATTTACAAATTTCTTTGACAAACATTCTCCATTCCTCATTTCCGCTTTTAAAAGATTGTTTATTTTTTCAACTACCGCTTCAGGATTCCCTTCCAAAATATAACCTACAAGACAACCACGAGGATATATTCCTTTTATAAAATTCTGAATGCCTGTATTAATGTATCTCTTCTGGTAATACTTAGCATCGACTGAACTTTTGTGACCTACTTTTGTAAAATTATTTTCGTAAAGATTTTTGGATTCAAAAAAATACTCAACTTTCTCAGCACTTGACCAATTCATAAGTCTGATATCAATACGAGGAGATTTGTCAGGATCTTTCAAACCGGAGTAAACTTCATCAGAATCAAAATATTGTTCCCTAGTTATATCAATCTTATAATCATCACTTATTGGGTTCTTCTTCATACATCCAATCAACTGAACAGTAATTGCATTTTCGTCTGACTCTTTAAAACTCTTCCCTGTTTTCAATAACTCTTTATGGCTATCAAGCAGTAACTGGACACAGTTATCTTCAAACTGCATCCTGAAAGAATGAATTATATTTTTATTGAGAAAGCCGCTCATTCTGAATATTCCATCTTTAATATATCACTGATTAACTCCTTTGAATCGTTAATAGCCATTGAGCGACACCAAAATCTTTTCTGATTCGGTTTTATAATGTAAATGTCATTGTTGTCATAATACTTTATTTGTCTCCGGATAAATATGTTCGTTGCTTCCTGCTTTAGCAAAGATTTATCAATATCAGAAAGATATTGCTTGAAGTCTTCAACCCCCGATTTCCTGACGCTATTTTTAACTCCATTGAAAGTAAGCTTAACCATATTTAACGGCTGCCGTTTATCAACGGAATAAATATTTGCACTTGCGCTTAAGGTTGTACCAAGAAACTTATTAAGTTCCTTACAAAGCATTTCAGCGTATTGAAAATTCTCATCCTCATTTGTTGCCTTAAGAGCAACAGCATTGTTTCCATCAAACATCATCCCCATTGTATACGTGATAAAATCTGAAATTAAAATCCGCTCATTCCCCGACAACGTAAACATTTTGAAAATCTCTTCATTGACAGCTACTTCAATTTCGCTAATATCTACGTGTTTTAAAAAGTCTTTCTTGATTAGTTTTTTTATTTCATCAAGATACTTTTCTAAATGACTAGCAGAGTCTTTTTCAAAGATGAAAGGAAGCTCATATAGCTCATTGGGCTTTACCCTTTCTCTTTCAATTCCAATCGAGGATGAAATAAGAAAAAGATAATAAGTTGCCAGTTCCGAGTTAATATAACAAGTGAGCGATTTTAAAATTTCCTTTTTGGCGCCGTTAATTCCAAGGACAGTACTATTAAAAGAACAACTTTCCTCAATGTAAGATGCACCCAGCTTTTTGTTGGTCAATCCTTCTTTTATTAAAACATGAGGCCCTACAAATGCCTTCTTTGCCGTTTTGCTAATTCGTCGAAAAGCATCAATTTTTTTAAGGGGCTCATTAAATTGTACTTTATAATATTTTTTATACAATAAAATTGATTCTTCCGTTAACCCTTCCGAAAGTTTATCTAATTTATCTTTTGATGTATAATATCTTTCAATTTTTTCAGGTTGAATATAAGGCAAATTTGACACCTCAATATCAAACAAAGGCTTTGTAGTTGATTTATTTAAAAACTGTAAACCAGTAGCTTTATTGATCTTTCCTTCCTTTAAAAATGATTTTAGTCGCGAGTATTCATTTAACTTATTAATGAATTTAAAATCCTCAATAGTTCCCCACATCGCAATCTTCCAGATTTTTGTATCCGGCTTTTGACATTCTTCTCTCGGCAAAAATTTAATATCGGTTGCATCAATAATTACGCCCTCAACTAAATTATTTTTCACATAAGTTTTAGGAGCCCAATATTCAATTGTAGGAGAAATCTTTTTAGGAATTTCCTTTTGATAAAATACAATACTCACAGGTCCTACAGCTGATGTAAAAAGCTGCCCACCAAAACTTTTGGGAGCTTTTCTAAAAATAGAGAGATTGTAAATTTTCTCTACATAAGTTTCGTTCATTAACCACTTTCTAAACCTCTGAA
Source organism: Niastella sp. OAS944 (assembly GCA_024809215.1). GTDB lineage: Bacteria > Bacteroidota > Bacteroidia > Chitinophagales > Chitinophagaceae > Niastella. Next base: position 17,809 of record JANUBW010000011.1, read on the forward strand.
ATGAACCTTCTGTATTAGTTAATAATTTAGAGTTAAATATTAAGGCGATAGACCCGTGATTAGTAAAATCAATTGCCTTATGAAGAAAAGGAATTACTAAATCTTTTCCATAACCATACTTATCAATATACTTATTTATAGAATCAAGTTTAATCTTTGTTCCAAAAGGTGGATTTCCGACAATCAAATCGAAGGATGGCAACTTAGAAGGATTTACTTCTCCTATAGTATCTGCGCGAAAAAGATTGTTCCCTTGATTCTCTAACAATTCATCTTCTGGATCATTAATCAGATATGGAAATTTATATGACCGATTAATCCATAATGTTTTAGGATTTAATTGCTCAATAATAGCCAAATAAATGCTGAAGGCCGCAACTCTAATGGCATACTTATCCAATTCAATTCCATAAATATTAGACCTAACGATTTCCCTTAAATCTTTAAACTCTATTCTCTTACCTGGATTAGCATTCCTCCATCTTTTTACTAAGCGTTTGAAACTTTCTACTAAAAAAATACCAGATCCACACGCCGGATCAAGAACTTTTATGTTCCAGTTAGTTTCATTTTTTACTTTCAGCTTTTCATTAAGAATAAGTTCAACTAATGAAGGCGGTGTATAATATTGTCCGGCTTCCTGTTTACTTATTACTTTAAACTCCTCTAAAAAATTCTCATAAATTTCACTTAGTAATTCAATTTGAATTAAATCAAATCTAAACAGACGCCATTCAAACAGTTTAAGATTATGTGATAAATCCCCATCTGTTAAACACTTTTTAATTATATTTAAATGTTGTTCTGTTACCTGCCGTTCTTCTCCTTTAAGAATTGGAAAAACATTTCCGTTAAAGTGTTCTTCTACTTTTTTAAAAAGGGTATAAGTGTCGCTTTTATTTTGAAGAATATCAAGGTAGCTTTGAGCCCCTTTACTTATTTGTGAGTATAATTTTGTCTCCTTCGCTGCCCCTTTATCTTCCAGATACATAATGAAAATAGAACGCATCAAAAGGGAATGAATAAAATTATCATTTAAATCAAACCGCTTTAGTTCTTTTGCTGCTGTAAGGAGAGATTGCACCAAATACTTGTCAATCCTTTGTTGTATATCAACTTGTTTACGAAGCTCATTTTCAGAAGTCCAAAACAAACCAGAGTCAACCGCAATTCGGGAAAAAAGATCTTTAATTGTTTCCATCGCTTTTTTGTCTCTTTGCGATGCACCTATAAGCTCTAACTTTGCGGTCTGTTCTTGAATATCAATTCCTGGTTTATCATAATTGAAAGGTTTCTTGCAACAGTTATATATTCTAATTTCTGTCGGTGAAACAGCAATCAAAAACATCACCTTTCTATAATTCCATGCTAAGTGTTGAACTTGAGCAATTTCCTTCAGTGTGTTATAGTCAAACTGCGCAATTTCCTTGAAAAAAATAGCCGGATAATCCCCTGAAAAATAAATTTTATCCACTCCTAAAAGACGAAAGTCTTCCAAGTCTTGTGAAATATCTTCTTCTTGAAGATCATATGCCTCCGTGAAACCAAAATCTTTATAAAAATTGGCAATGGTCATAAAGAATTAAGATAATTGTTTTGGCATAAAAATACTAACAATATTAGCATTTATTACTTTGCCCAAAGATTATATTTTGCTTTAGAATGCAAACTTATGGGGTATTTGATTGTATTTCAATTATTTCTACCCCCAATTTTGCCACTAATAAACCAACGATACTAAATTTTCAATTTTGAGAAACATTAATTGCTATATAACATGTAATAAAACTTTAAAATACCCTATAAAGAATTGATTGTAAGGCATATATTTTCCATCAAAGACTAACGACGCCCCTTTTAGCCAGTTCTTTCAGATTGATTTAAGTTACTTCTTTATATCATTCAAGAATACACATAAAATCCACAAATTCCCCAAGTGTTCGCTCCCACTGCCATACCCGGTACAGGCAAAAGGCTTCGATTATACCTCAGCCTTTTTTTTATATCCTATACATAAATTTTACACCCCGAAAATCCGCTATTAAGTACTTTTACGACAATGTTCCAGTCACCAAGTATATCAAAACAATTTTAGACAACACATTACCCCCCCTCATGGATAATAAGCTTGTATATATTAAGCCAGGCAATGCCCCTTTATCAAAGGAGCAACAGAACTTCAACAGAATCGTGAAGCGTATTGAAAAATTGCAAAATCAAATCCTGAACGAAACAGATAAGCTGGAGAAGTTGAACAACTTGTATAACGCTGAGGTATACCCAAATGTAAAAGAACTGGGCAGCTTAAAAATACAGTTATGCCACCTGCTGCATAAAAAAAGACAGGAGATAAAGTTGTCTGCCAGTCAGAATAATAAGTTGGATGACTTGCTGTTTGATTTTTTAGACGATGCTTTTAGTGTGATAGAACCTGACGAGGCAACTAAAGAGCTTTATTCAAGATATAGCAATACCAGCTATGCCGAAGAGCTTTCGATCCAGGAACGGTATATGAAAGAAGATTTTATAGATATGTTATATAGCCGTTTTGGATTAAAGCTTGACCCTTCACTACTTACAGACAACCCCGATATTAGTAAAATTGAGGAAGAATTAAAAAAGCAGTGGGAGCAAAAAGAAAACGGAAAAAAGGCAAAACCTAAAACTAAAAAGCAACAGGCAAAAGAGGAATTGGAAAAACAAAAGGCCGCGTTGAAAAATAAAAGCATTCGAAGCATTTATGTTGCATTGGCTAAAATATTGCATCCAGACACCGAGCAGAATGAAGCATTAAAATTAGAAAAAGAAGAAATGATGAAGAAGGTTACAGTTGCATATGAGAATAAAGATCTAATGCAATTATTGCAACTTGAAACACAGTGGATGAGAGAACATGATAAAAATATTAATACCCTTGAGGCATCTACGTTAAATGCATATATTCATTTGCTGACAGATCAGGCAAAAGAGTTGGAAACGGAACTTCAAATGTTATATATGAATCCTGCTTATACAGCCATCCTCCCTTTTGGGCGTAAGGATCTGAAAAGCGCCAGCCGGGAAATTAAATATGCAGGTATTAGTTACAAGGAAATAAATAAAAAAATACAAACGGATATTCAAGAACTGGAGACTGGAAAAAAAACAAATACTACAGTCAGTCGATGTATACGGGATTACTACGTTGAGCCTGGAAGCGAATTTATTGATGATGAGATGATGGATATTTTTTAATGAAACAATGATATTTCATTTTACTTTTTATCTTTTCGGGCAGCTACCAATTTGTCAACTATTTTTAAATAAAGCTCCGTTGGCACCTGTCGCTCGTATTCATACTTGGTTTTATGAGCTATCACCAGATCAAGTTTTGGGATAACAGTAATAAACTGTCCCAATGCCCCACTTGCAGTATAAGCGCCTTCGTATACATCCTTATCAAAGGGCGCATCCCAAACCCACCACAGATAACCATAACCAAAATGAAAATAAGCAGTCTTGTTTTGCTCGGCCTCCTTATAGGTAGTAACAGGTACAGTAGTAGTTGTTACCCAGTTTGCCGGCAGTACCTGCTGGTTCTTCCACTTCCCTTTTCTAAGCATTAGATAGCCTAACCGTGCCATATCACGGGTTGAGAACCACATGTGATAAGCCAGATATTTGGACATGGTTGTATCGCCGGTTTTTCGTTGCGCGTCCATTTTCCAGTCTTGCATATGAAGTGGCTTAGCCAGTATAGAATCAATTAGTTCATAAATACTTTTCCCTGTCTGCTGCTCAAGTATATAACCTGCTATATTAAAGTCCCAATTATTGTACAGCCAGAAGCTGCCAGGTTGTACGCTGCCTCTTTTGGGAGCCATAGCAGAAGCATCACCTTCATTACTTGCCGGATGATAAACTCCAGAACGCGCCGTAAGTAAATCTTTTATGGTAGCCTTCATTTCAACAGGCAATAACCCACCCACATCATTAAGCCTTAGTTGCTCAATGGTGGTATTCAGCTTTATCTTTCCGTTCTCAACAAAAGGTCCATATAACATAGAAAGAACACTTTTTCTACAGGATGCCAGATAGCTAAGTTCCTGCACATCTCCATAGTCAAATAATATTTTACCACTTTGAACTACCATAAACCCTGTTGTATGAGCACTGTCAATAATAAATTGCCGGAGTTGTTTAAGCAACGTGTTATCCCATCCATAGTCGCCGGGATTGATAATTCTGTCCCAGGCCATATCAGGATATACTTCAATTGAGTTGTTGGGCGCAGGCGTTTGAGCAACAGAAAACAATGGAAGCAGCAAAGCAAATAATAGCAACTTCTGCATAATAACACTTATTGTAGGTGAAATTAATGATATGGCGTTAGCTCCGGCACGACTATAACTCATATTTATACATTTATAACGACAATCCACATCCCCATCAATTTGTGTAGCGTTCTGCTGAAAAAGAACATATATTACAAATTAACCAAAAACCTATTTCAATATGAAAAAGAAATCAATTGCCATCTTATTCTTTTTAACAGTGATACTGTTTAAAAATGAACATCTGTACGCTCAATGCGAGCTTCCTATTCCGCAGGGCAGCCATAATTTGTGCAATCCTATGGTTAACACTACCATATCCAATACATCCAATACCATAACCCTCGATAATGCAGGGCAGGTCCCTGTTGCCGGCACCTGTTCAATTACGATCAGTTATTACGACGAAACATCAGCCAGCTGCGCCCCCCTGATCAATTGTTCAAATGCCAGCCTCAGCACCTCGGGTTCAACGTTAACTCTTACACTGAATGGCTGCGCTATTCTACCCGACCTTCCAAACACAGCTATTTTTTATCTCAATATACAAACATCTGAAGGCGTTTACTTTTATCACGTGCGTAATTTTGCTTGCGGCTATGTATTGGGAAAGAAATTAACGCCCAATTCCAGGGAAGAAAAAGCTATCGCTGTTAGCAGTAGAGGAATAAAAACGCCAAAGGTGTGGGGCATCACACACCACTAACGAATTGAAAAGGGCTTCCTGAATTTTCCAGGAGGCCCTTCTTGTAAAAGCACGTTAAAAACTACCGGGGAACTTTTAGCAGGTCACACACTTCATTATAGCTCATTGAATGCAGATCGATGCGCCGCCCATTGCTGACTTTAGCGCCGCCGGGCACAATGATATAACGGAAACTATGCTGCGTACTGATGGAGCTGTAAATATTCAGGTTATTTACAAAATTGATCCGGAGTTTACCTACGCTGTCGAAAGCCGACCAGGTATCGGTTGTTGTATTGCCCTGCACATATGTGAGTGATATTGGCAGTTGCGCTATTTGGCCAGCAGGCCACACTTGTGGATTGTACCCTGCCAGCTTTCCATAAGTAAGCACAACGCCGCTGTCAATTATTGCCTGCGTAATTGCCGGCGTTTGCCGGGTATGATCAAAGTGTTTTATGCCGAAAATGGTTGACATGGTGTAAGAGGCAGGTATAAACCAATCTGAATAAATCACATTGGCTGTGCCTGCGGGCCCCTGGGGGCCTTTCGGGCCCGTGTCGCCTTTTTTGCAGGAGCAAACAAATACAACCATGAGCATTAATGAGGAAATAAACACCTTACTAATTGTTGGCGCTTGATTAACAGAATAAATCATCGTTCTTTGTTTTAATATGTATTAAATGATTTGGTACCAGTAACACTGGCACCAGGCCGAAAACAAAAAACACGAAAAATCATCTGTCAAAAAATCATCTTTTAGAGGGATACCGCCTCCCCCATGCAACCAGTGCTGCCATCACCGCAAAGAAAATGTTTACGCCTATCAAAGAAGCTTCACCTCTTATAATATGAAATATACTGGCCGCAACCATCAAAAGAATAGTTCCCCAGGCGGCATAAACGGTAATCTCTTTTCGGGTACGCAATAGTGCGGGTAACACCAGCCCTATACCAGCCAGCAGGTCAAGCACCCCTGTAACTTTTGTTAGTTTACCATTACCGGCAGTCCAGGGCCACATGGCAGCCAGTTTATCTGCAGACAGGAACAGTTTCATGGCGCTTGCCCAAATAAAACCAATGGCTAATACGATCTGTACAATCCAAAGCGATACATGTAGCATTTTCGATGCTTTCATAGTGTAATATTTTAACGGCTCGAAAATAACTACCTTTACTATCCATTAGATAGTAATATCCCATTGGATAGCACTATCCAACGGGAAAGTATCTTAATTTATAGATTATGTTATCCAAAGGCGGCTGTCCTAAAACCATGCTTTCCATCAAAGATGCACTTGAAGCACTGGAAGGAAGATGGAAACTACTTATTTTATTTACTTTATCTGAAGGGCCTAAACGCTTTCGGCAAATATCCAAGGACGTTGGCGGCATCACCGATAAAGTGCTTTCAAAGGAATTAAAAAGCCTGGAGGCTAACCGTCTTATTGAAAGAAACGTATACGATACCTTTCCACCCACAGTGGAGTATAGCATTACGGCTCACGGCCTTTCACTGGAAAAAGTATTGGATGAGCTTCATTTCTGGGGTTTAGCCCATCGTAAAAAGATCATTGGAAAGTAACTTGCACTTAATAATAGCTACATGAAGATCACCAACGAGTTTAAAACAAGAAGGATTGAATTCATTAAAATAGAATCCGTAAAAGAACACCTGCCCAGCCACAGGATACAAATACAAATTGAAACGGAAAACATTAAAGCCAATTACGATAATTATATATGGCTAAGTGAAGATGATATAAACCGGTTTATTATCGACCTGGAAAGCTTTGTTAAAAACAGAAAAGGCGAGGCCGTTTTGGAAAGCATGAGCCCTGGAGAATTACAATTGTCATTCCAGGCAACTGACGATCTCGGGCATCTTTCAGTGGGACTTTATTTTAAAAAAGAAGACAGAATTAATAAAAATTATTCTCATGAATTAAAGGTTGAATTTCAGATCGATCCAACATATTTACCAACCGTTAGAAATGAATTGATTGACCTTATCAAATAAGCCTTACAATTATTTCTTCTTCTTCTTCGACGACTTTGCCTTATCATTAAATGTCAAACACAAACCGGCCCAATATTCAAAATCTGCTTTCCTTTTAAACCCCTCCGGTTCAACATAGCAGTACCCTTTTAATTCTTTGCCTTTCATGATCATTGGCAAAAAACCATTCCGCTCAGCAACTTCTTCCTGCAATGCAGGATCAAAACGGCACATCAAATTATCTCCACTTACATTAATACACATCTTACCATTCACCATAAACGCCAGGCCCCTGAACATTGTCTTTTCTTCAATCTTTAGTTTGGAAAACTGTACCAGATATTCCCTGATCCTATCTGCAAGTTTAATATCATAAGCCATATAATGATCAATTTATTACAATATACCAAAATTCAAAATAGTTTACCTGTTCAAACAATCCCTGGCCATTGCTGAAAACCAGGCAGTGCCCTTTTTATTAACATGTAACGGATCGCCAAACATAATATTCGGTAACCATACAGCAGTTGGCAAAATACATAACCGGGAATACTTTTTGGACAACCCTTCCAGATACTGATCTGTAGTTGATTCATATACCGATTTATTATAGCTCTTATAAGATGCCTGGTTCATAGGTGGACTAATTAAATATACAGCTATATTATGATTAGCCGCAAGCTGCATCACCAGATCAAGATAATACTGATTGATCTTTCCCGGCGCAAAGCGAAGTTTAGGATTTATCTTGTCTGTATTATTAGAATCAGCTACACCAAAGTTTGTATAACCTCGGTATTTGCTCAATTGAGTAATTACTCTTTGCTTGTCAACTGCCACCTGAGCTTGAGAAAAACAGAAACTATTTAAGCCATCAAGAAATGTTTCGCGATAAGAGAACGGCGAATGCCAGTATTTTAGCCTTCTGGTAAACTGATCGTACCGAAGGTTACCATGATCTTCATCCTGATCATGAAAAACATAGTTGTATTTTCTTTCCAGTTGCTCCAGCTCTTTCAACTCGCTATAATTAACAAACCGGAATGGGATGGTCCTATGATTAAACCAGGGAGAATATTCGCTTATATACCCCATTCCATAAATCATTATTAACGTATCCACCTTATTATGCTGAAGGTATCTCTTCAATGTAATATACCCCTCAAACAAATCACTTCCCGGAATACATAAATTGATCCATTTTTCCCCAAGCTGGCGCGGGTTAACACATGCATTTCCCCGTGAGTCGCCAATGATAATATTTGAGAAGCCGGTTTGCTTCTTAATTTGACCGTATTGATATTGGCATTGAAAATAATCCACAGCAGGCCCTAAGAAAAACTCGGGCTTTTGGGAAATGAACGTATAAATAATTCCCCCTGACAACAATACCGTTACCAGAAAGTACAGCGTGGTCTTTATTAAAAATTGCTTCATTGCCTAAAACTGAAAATAAATAAAATTGGTTTGCTTTCCAAAGTAGAAGAGCACCAGCAACGCCAGTACAATGTATACAACAGGTTTAATACCCTTTGGGACCTGTAAGCTTCGCTCATCTCTTCGCACATACCAGTCGCACACTATTAATGGAATAGCATAACAGCATACATTAAGGCACATTAAAAGATCTTTCGGTTGCTTAAAATTGATAACGGAGCCTGTTAAATAACCGATTGCTTCTTTCATATCTGCGGCGCGAAAAAATACCCAGGCAAATGTTACAAAAGCAAAAGTGAGGGTCATTTGTGAAAGTTCTTTTACCGTAGGCAAGCTGCGTTCCTGGGCTACAACATCGGTTGTGTGTTGCCGGTTACGGTTTAACAACAGCAATGGCAAAAACCCACAGGCATGTATACCTCCCCATACAATATATTTCCAACTGGCACCATGCCAGAAACCGCTTACCAGGAAAATGATAAACGTATTTCTCACAGCTTTTAATTTCCCTTGTTTAGAACCGCCCAGTGGAATGTATAAATAATCCCTGAACCACGATGAAAGGGAGATATGCCAGCGGCGCCAGAATTCGGCAATGTCTCGTGAAAAATAGGGGAACCTGAAATTAGTCAACAATTCAAACCCAAACAACTTGGCTGTACCCAATGCAATATCAGAATATCCGCTAAAGTCGCCATAGATCTGAAACGAAAAAGCAATAGCTCCCACAATAAGAGAAGAACTATGCTGGTGGCCATAATCGGAAAATATTTTATCTACGATCACCGCCAGACTGTCTGCAATCACCACTTTTTTAAACAGGCCCCACAATATCAATCTACAACCTTCTACCGCCTGCGTATAATTAAAAAATCTTTTCTTCCTTATCTGTGGCAACAGGTGACTGGCCCTTTCAATAGGGCCTGCTACCAATAATGGAAAGAACGATACAAACACGGCATAATCAATAAAATTCCTTACAGGCTTTTGTTTTTCCCGATATATGTCAAACACATACGACATGCCATGAAAGGTGTAAAACGAAATGCCTATGGGAATGGCCACCTGTAGTAAAACAGCATTTGCCTGAAAGCCCAGTAAGGCCAGCCCCTGCTGAAATTGTAATGCAAAAAAATTATAGTATTTGAACACCGCCAGTATACCCAGGTTATTTAAAACACTCAACCATAAAAAGAACCTGGCTTTTCTTCTGTTTTGCAATGCCAAGCCAAAACCATATAAGTAATCGAGAAAAGTGCTTAACGCCAGTAGCACCATGAATTTCCAGCTCCACCAGCCATAAAAGAAATAACTGGCTATTAAAACTAATATATTTTGCCAATGTAACGACCTGTTAAAGACAAACCAATACAGTATAAAAACGGATGGTAGAAACAATAAGAATTCAACTGAATTAAATAACACTAATTGTCGGTTTTATTACAAAATTCCAGGCGGAAGGTCTTTTGAATGTATAAAAATATAAAAGATACCCATATACATGAGCATGTTGGTGTAATGTTTGACCTAATTTACAACAATGAAACGTAACTATCCGGGGCTGCTTTGTTTATTGTTCTTTACCGTTGCCCAGGCGCAGGCGCAGGCCGATAAATTTACAGGTACCTGGCAAATGAGCCGAAAACCTTACGCGGGTTCATCAACTTCTATTATCATGAACCTTCAGATTGGTATTCCTGACCAGAAGCAATTGTATCCGGCAAAAGTAAAACTGCAATATGGCCAGTTTAGCGGAACTTATGAAATGTTGCTAGTGCGCAAAAACGACGGTCAATTAGGCATTAGCCGGGGCAAATACCCATTACAGGAAACTCCCTTTAAATTGGGCATCTGGATGTGGTACCTTAACGGAACACTGGATTTCCGGAACAATAATCTTTCGCTACATCGGAAGTGGATCGATAAGGCCGACTTTTGGATGCGTGGACTGTACGATGGAGATGAAATATGGGTATCTACCAAGGTTAACCTGCGTGAATTTCTTTATCGGGATAGCATCACACTGAAGAAGATCAACAATACTCCCCTCGCAGATTCAAGTGTAAGGCGTATTCTTCAACCCGAAACAAGCGGCATTTACCTGGGCATCTATGACCGCATTGTTACAGGAGATGCCATTGCCAAAATGAAAATAGAAGATCAGGAAAAATATGATAAGGATACCGTGACCTTATTGCACAATGGCAAACCGCTGTTCTACCAAAATGAGATCAACGACCATAACCGCGAGTTACAGGCAACGCTGGATACAGGCAGAAACCTGTTCATATTCTTTGCTGATAATTATGGCGGCATTCCACCTAATACCGGCTTTTTATATATGAAGACCGACAACAAGGAATATGGATTTGATCTCAGTAACCGGTCGAACGTATGGGGAACCTTTTTAGTAGCAGATGTATATTATAAACCCACAGCACAAAATGATCTTAACGACCGGGTAGCGAAAAGAACGACAAACCCAGTGGCCACTATTACAGTTGATACCGCTGCAATTGTTTTAGAGCTATGGGATGGCGAGGTGCAGGATGGCGACAGCATCTCCCTGCGGCTTAATGGGAAATGGGTAACAACCGGTTTTCCCGTTATGAATGCGGTGCAAAAGATCCCCATTCAATTGCAGCCTGGAGAAAATGAATTATTGTTCATGGCCGACAATCTTGGATCGATAACGCCGAACACAGCAGAACTTCGCATACGTTATGGTCAGAAGACACAAGTGCTGCGATTAAGCACAGACATGCGAAAAAACAATACAATAAAGTTGATACTGAAGTAACAGTTAATTAGCCTAAGGAATATGGGTATTTAACAATCCCCATTTGGCCGTAAAAGCCTCCTATTCTACCTTAGTTAATTTATATAAACTGATAAACTGTATCTTACTTCACATGAATGCATTAATGAACGCCCTGAAAAAGAACAGCCAGGAGGAAGCTTTAACGCTTATACAGCAGGGAGAAAAAATACCACGCGATGTACCCGGCTATTTAATAAGGCAAATTTTTGAGGGACTGTTGCAGGCTAAAGCCTATGACCTGATCATTGAACTGGCAGGCGGCGGCTCCATAGAAACAGATATTTACGAATACGAAAAACTGGATGGCACCATTTTCGAAAGCCTCTTTCGAAACGTGACCGCTTCAGAAGAGCATCAGCAATTCCTGCGCAATTTTGTTGCAAAATTGGACAACATCAGCGACGCCGTCCAGAATAAAACCATACTTGAACTTGCCTTTGTAAACCAGGCGCCCATAGAAACAATCACCACATTGGTGAATGCGGGTTGCGACGTACACTATAAAGACAACTCGGAAGCAGGCTACCTGTATAAGATCGTGCAGGAGTTCAACATCCGCGAAGAAAAAGGGCTTGAATACTTCAAACTTCTCATTGAACAGGGACTGGATGTTAACGACGGCAACATTGTAGGTGAAACGGCCCTGCACCTGGCTATAAACAAAAACAAAAAGAGTTATATAGAATTCCTGCTGCAACAGGGTGCAGACCTGAACCAAACCAACAAAGAAGGGGAAACGCCTTTTTATGCCGCCGTGGTACACCAGGTATGTGACGCTGATACTTACAGGAAGCTGACTGCTTACGGCGCACCCGACTTCAACATAGCTAATAAGAATGGAGAAACATTGCTGTTAGGCGCTGTACGTATGCGCCGCAAGGGAACCGACAAGGACGTAGAACTGCTGAAAGCTTTGCTCAATGATGGGGCAGATGTTTATCAAACCTCGCCGCATTATGGTAATGAAAAGTCGGCGTTGGATTGGATCTGCGAACAGCCGGCCGGTATGCTTGAGGCCGTACTGGAAACAGGTATTGATGTTAACCGGAAAAACAATGCCGGCAATACCCTGCTGCACCAGGTATGCGCGTACAATGTGAACTATGAGGAGGAAGCTGCCCGGCAGTTGTACCGGAAAGTAAAGCTGCTTATTGAAAAAGGCGCCGATCCCAATGCCACCAACGACATGGAGCAAACGCCCATGATGCTGGCCGTGCAGGATAACCTCAAATCAAAAACAGTTGAACTATTATTAAAACATAAAATATAGGACCTATGTCCATGTCATTTATACTTGCCTGTGAAAGCGGCAAACGAAAGATAGCAGAGATACTGATCGCCAATAAAGAAGTGGATGTAACCTACACAGACGAAAAAGGACGCACCGCATTACATTATGCTGCACACCGTGGTTACCTCGACCTGGTGAAGCTGCTAATAGAAGCAGGCTCCGACATCGACTACGAAGATCATAATGGGGAAACACCCTTTTATTTCGCCTGCCTGCAAAAACAAAAGCAAACGGCCCTCTACCTGCTTGAAAATAATGCCCGTATCGACATCAACGACAACCAGGGTAACAGCCTGCTGCACCTTACAGCACAAACGGGGCAAAAAGAACTGGTAGATAAACTGCTGCAGCTTGATATGGACGCAGACCTGAATAACAACAATGCCGAAACGCCGCTGATGATAGCCGTAAACGCACGCAATAAAGATATTGCCGAACTGCTCTTACAACGCAACGCAAATGTGAACGCCACCAACAAAGTGGGCGACACGCCGCTTTTGATGGCCGTTCGCACCAAGAACCAGCCCATGGTAAGTTTTCTGCTCGAAAACAATGCCGATGTAAACCATACCAACCATGCCGGCGATTCGGCATTGCTTATTGCCTGCTACGATACAAACAGGGCGCTCACCAACCTGTTGGTACAAAATGGAGCCGATGTACTGGTAACATCCAAGGAGGGGCTTTCACCGATCTGGTACGCCTGTGCCAAAAACCAGAAAGAAATTGTAAGTATGTTCCTCGATAACGGGGTGGACGTGAATTTCAGTCAGCCCGTGTCGGGCAATACGGAAAGCATGTATGGTTATCTTGCCTGGGTAGAACAGGCCAATAATATAACGCTGGAAGCAAGCTTCAACTTTAATCACAGCTATAGCTATGGTGGTGAAAGCCTGTTGCATGTAGCCGCCAAGAACGGACATTTGAGCATGGTAAAACTTTTAGTGGAACGTGGCGCCAATGTGAACATCAGCGACGAGTCGGGAAATACGGCACTGCATTATGCAGCTTCTGCCGGCAAAAAGGACATTGTGAAATACCTGCTTGAGCAAGGTGCAGATGCGTCTATTGTGAACGCGAAAGAACAAAAGGCCCTTGATTACGCTACCATTAAAGGATTTAATGAAATAGCTGCCCTGCTACTTACGAATAAACCATAATAGCGCATTTCATAGAACTATAATTTTCAAAAGCTGTTCGAAAGATCAGCTTTTTTTCATTACCACACATTCCGCGGGCACGTATCGCCATAGCGGTTACCATTTAAAAAGCCAATAATAAGCTCATGAGTGCCCTTGTTCGCCGTATTTAATGCGGTTTTGGGGTTTCGATGTTTGTCAGGGGGTGTCCGGGGTAGAAAATACACTTATTTTTCTGTGAACATTCCCTGAGTTTTTTTGTTTCGGGCCCATTTACAACTATCTTAGCCATTCATGAAAGGCCTGATCTATTACGTTTCGCTACCGTTCGTTTATTTTCTCTCCATCCTACCCTTTCCAATATTATACAGGGTAAGCGATGGGTTCTATTTTATTCTTTACTACGTTTTTGGCTATCGCAAAAAGGTGGTCATGCAAAACCTCCGCAATTCTTTCCCCGAAAAATCGGAAAAGGAGTTAAAAAGACTGTGCAAGGACTATTATCACTATCTCTGCGATCTTTTCCTTGAGAGCTTTAAAACGCTTACGATTGGCCCCAAGTCAATGTTAAAACGATGCACCTTAAGTGCGGGTGCAAAAGATATATTCGATCGCTATCACCAGGAGGGAAAAAGCATTATGCTCGTAATGGGGCATTATGGCAATTGGGAATGGGCAGGAAATACCTACAGCCTCACCTGTAAACAAAAATTGTTTGTGGTTTATCACCCATTCGGCAACAAGTACTTCAACGGTTTAATGTACCGCATGCGTACCCGCTTTGGCACCGGGCTTATTGCCATGAAAGATACTTATAAAGACATGGTGAGAAACAAATCGATGATCAGCACCACTGCATTTATTGCCGATCAAACGCCATCGCCGGAAAGTGCATTCTGGACAACCTTCCTTAACCAGGATACACCCGTTTTTCAGGGCACAGAGAAAATAGCCAAAAAAATGGGATACCCCATTGTATATATAACAATAAAGCGACAGAAAAGAGGTTATTACAACATCCTGGCGGAAGTATTGTCGGAAGACTCGAAAAATACCGCCGATGGACAGATCTCTCAGTTACACACCGCCAGACTGGAAAAAGACATACGAGAGCAACCAGAATTATGGCTTTGGTCACATAGACGATGGAAGCACAAACGCCCGGCCCAAAGTAAATCAACTGTATAAAAAACACCTATAGAAACCAGACATGCAAAAAAACCCGGGAAAGGAACTGATCCTTGCTACCAAACCATTCGCCAAAGAAATACCCTGGAAAAGCTGGTATTTCACCCTTACGACGCTTGCCATCCTTACAGCGCTTTTCGCTGGCATTTATTTTTTAGATAATCCCTACCTGCGAATTGCCTGCAGCACTGGAGCCGGGCTTACTATGGTCCGTATGTTCGTGATCTTTCACGATCACCAGCATCATAGTATTCTGAACCGCTCGTTGCCGGCAGACATTCTTTTCAAACTGTATGGCATTTTCATACTTGCGCCGGTGAGCATCTGGAAGCGTTCGCACGATTACCACCACAATCATAACTGCAAATTATTTACGGCCAGTATTGGGTCGTACCCGGTTATGACCAAACACAGGTTCATGCAATCGTCCAAAGCAGAGCAACGCAGCTACCTGGCCATAAGACACCCGCTTACCATTTTCTTCGGTTATATTACCATGTTTATTTTAGGCATGTGTGTACGCTCTTTTGTCAGTGCGCCCAAACGTCATTGGGATTCACTGGTAGCGCTGATCGTTCATTTTACTATCAGTATTTTGGTGTTTGTTTACCTGGGCTGGTTTACCTGGCTGCTGGCAGCCGTAATACCCTTTATGGTGGCTTTTATGATAGGTGCATATCTATTTTATGCGCAGCATAATTTTCCGGGTGTAGTCTTCCGCGAAAAAGACGACTGGTGCTATGAAGATGCAGCCATGTTATCTTCGAGCTACATGGTCATGAATCCTTTTTGGAGATGGGTTACCGCCAACATCGGTTATCACCATATTCATCATATCAATTCACGCATTCCGTTTTATCGTCTTCCCGAAGCAATGGCTAAAATTCCGCAACTACAGGAAGCAAAAACAACTACCCTGAACCCTGCAGATATCATTGCCTGTTTTCGATTGAAAGTGTGGTGTACACAAACGAATACAATGGTAGGAGTTAAGGACGTAAAGTATCCAAGCCCGCAGTTGGTTTGATCAGTAAGCCTGATAATCAACCATTATAGTCAAAATTGCCCGCGGACAATGATTCATTGCCAGCGGGCAATTTTGTTTTGCCCCTGGATAATTACTCTTTGTCCGGGGCAAATATGTCTTTGTCCCGGGCAATTATATCGCTGCCAGGGGCAATTGTATAATTGCCCATTGAAATTGGATAATTGCCCCGGGCAATTGGATTTTTGCCCCCGGCAATTACCCGTTTGCCCTTGCAGTTATATAATTGCCTGGGGGCAAAGAACTGTTGCCCTTGGACAATTTTGTTTTTGCCCCGGGCAATTATTCATTGTCAACAAACAAAAATGCTTTGTCCATTTACAATGAACGTTTGCCGATGGACAACGAGTCATTGCCTGGCGGCAGGGTAAAATTGTCCATAAGAAATCGATGGTTTGTTTATGGACAAAATACTTTTGCCCGGTGGCAATGAACTTTTGCCACTGGCAATTATTTGCCATCCTGCGCAATCAACGCCGGTATAATATATTCCGTCATCATTTTATCGACCTGCGAATGCGCATACGATGCACCATAAGCACTGGCGGTAATTACAATAACCCAGGGATGATTGGGAAAAACAAAGATCTTGTTGCCGCCATTACCTGCACAATAGTAAGTTTCATATTCTTTACCTGCTACTTTGTATTTTTTATTCCAGAATAGATAACCGTAATACTCTTCTACCCTGCGCGGGATAGCTTTATGCCTGCTGAAAGTTTTCTGCACCCATTGCACAGGTAATAGCTGCCGGCCATTCCACTTTCCTTCATTCTTATACAACTGCCCATATTTGGCAAAATCAACTGCCCGCAATTGTATGCCCCCTGCGGTATTGGCAACATGCTGTGGCGTATGCTGCCATTTATAATCTGTAATACCAAGTGGTTTAAACAATTTTTCATCGGCATATTTCTCCAACCCGCCCGGAACAGTTCTGTTTAAAATATCGCCTAATAAAACAACACCTGCTGTAAAATAATGCCATTCACCTTCCGGCCTGGTGCGGTTCACCGGCAGATTCAATGTAAAGTTCACCCAGTTTTCGGTTGGGTACATATTCTCTTCATTACCCGGCGAATTGGTATTATCGTCGCCATCAAAAACCGGGCTCATGGTAAGCAGGTCTTTAATAAAGACACTTTCTTTTTCTGCTGCATAATTTTCAAACCGGTGCATATCATAAAATTCCTTCAACGGTTGTTCTTCGCTTTTCAGGTAACCATCCTGTATAGCCATACCTGTTATTGTTGAGGCAAACGATTTTCCAACCGACCGGGGATCGTGCAGGCTATACCGGTTAGCGCCATTAAAATATTCTTCAATAAGCAGCTTACCGTTACTGACAACCACTACCCCGTTTATGTGTTTGAAAACACCTTCTTCTATATTCCCTTTCAGGGCACGTATCTTATCCCGGTCAAATGGTTCTTTACTAATGCCAAAACCGGCGTATGGTTTTATTGTATTAAGCCTGATGTTTGCCAGGTTTATCTTCACTTTTCGCAGCACCATAAGGTTTACACTCCCTTCGGCGATTATATTACCAACCTTAACAACCTCATTTAACTTAACATAGGGTCTTATTTGCATTTGAAGCAGGTGTTTGCCATCAGTTAGCGCACTGTCGCCCCCATTTGCCAAAAACCGGTTCCAATAATATTGGGTCCAATAAACGCCTTCATGATTATAATCAGCCAATGGTTTGCTTATAAAGGTAGCGGTGTCCTGCACGTTCCGGTTGGGCGCGCCGGGATACAGGTTGCTTTCATATACCAGCCGGCCATCAACATATAAAGCAAACTGGTAGTTACCCATCTTTACCACACTGTCGGCCGGCAAATCGGGCGCCAGCTCATGCAAATAGTTGGTCATGGAGTTAGCCATGAACACGGTTATAAACAGATCGCTTTTGTTTGTAAACACATATTCCTGCAATACATCGGCCTGCCGCAGCTCCGAAACTGAAATGTTTTTAGCCGTAAATAGAACCTTACCCATGTTTGCCCGGTGAAAGGCTGAAGTGATACCCTGATTGGTAACAACATTTGTTGTTTGCGCAAACAGCGTACCCACAAAAAATTGTAATAAGATGAAGACAGATAAACGCATAACGTAGAGGTGCATTTTTCACAAAACTACCCGAAAGCCAATGGCCAAAATAGAACCAGATTAACGTGGTGTTTATTTCAGGAACAATTTTCTATAATGTAATGGCGTAAGTTGATGGCAGCTTTTAAAGCTTCTTATAAAATGGCTTTGATCTGCAAAACCACATTCAGCGGCTATTTCTGTAAGCGAAAGCTGTTTATTGGGCAAAAGCGAAAGCGCCTTTTGTACTTTAATGGTTCTAATATAATCGCCCAGGGTAACTTTAAAGTATTTGGAAAAATGGCGCGATAAATGAACGGGATGTACGTTGGCGAGCTTTGCCAATTCTATTAATTTCCATCCGTCTGGCGAATCATGCAGCACTTCTCTAATAACCTTCACCCAGGCCGGCACCTGGCTTTTAATTAGTACTTTTTCCTTTGTAAAGGCGCCAAACAATTGCACCAGTAATGCATCTATTTCCAACTGGCTTTTGCCATTATGCAATTTCATTTCCTTAAACACATTATACATATTCGTTATGAGCGCAGGATCAGTTATTCTTATACTTCCTTCAACAAGGTTTACAGGCATATCAAAATAAGCAAACCACGAAGGCTTTAGTTCAACATGAAACCCACGGGTATATTGCTTTGAGCCAACATTATAATGGGGCTCCTGCCAGTTTTGAAAAAGAAGACTGCCGGCAGAACATTCATGAGTCACTTTGTTATTTCCATCGAGCACCCGGCCGGTAAGTAAAAAAGTGAAGTAGGCATTTTCATGATAATGCCAGTCAACATGATCATGGGTATAGTCAGCGTCATTAAGTATGATGCCGTTTAAAACAAGGGTATCATTTGTATTCCCATAAAACTGGCCCGCCCTTCTATAATTCATACGGTAATTTAAGTTATTCCCAGTTCATGCAAGCTTTTATTCAATTGATGAACTCAGATATTTTTACGCAAAAGGAACGAGAGTAGCTTTATGCTTACTAATACAAATTACATATGCGTTCTATATTCAGCTGCATGGCATTGGCACTGTTGTTTGCAACAGGTAATGCACAAACAACACTCAAAGGCGCCGAAATTCCCGGCTTTCTCGAAAGAATGCCCGCACTACCAGCTTCAGTAGACGAAGCATATAAGGCCATGTACCCAAAAACAAAGAAACCGCCCTACCAGCCATACAGCGACTCGCTTAATGCCATCATTAAAGCAATGGCTGTTGAAGCAGCCGGCAAAAGCTATCTGCTAATGGCAATGAGCGACAGGTTTCGGCAGGATGACAGGAAATTCGACCGCATTCACAACGAATTACCTACCGACAAAGAGCTGGAAAATAAAATGCGGGACCTTAACAACTCTTATTTCAGGGAAGCCGATAACCTAAGCCACGCCCTCGGGAATGTATTGGACTCTATAAACAAATTGAATTATCCCGCCGTTGACAGAACTGCGTTGCAGCTGGAAATATATCGTAAAGAAATTGCCCGCCACATCAGGAAAGTAAAACAGGTCCTTGTTGAAACAAATGCCTATATGAATAAACGAGGTTATAATGCAGTGCTCGACAACCATGAAACATCGCACAAATATTATATACAATTACTTGAAGTAAGAGGGCTTATGTACGACCGTATTCAAAAAACATTACAACAGGTTACTGCTACCTGGATATATACAGCAGACATGGTTGATATTTGTAAAAGACACCCTGAGTCCTGTAAATAACTACGCATTATTCGCTCCTGTTCTCTTCTTCCTAAATTCCGTAGGGCTCATTCCTGTATATTTTTTGAACAGTTTATTCAGGTGGCTTACATCGGCCAAACCAAAATCACTGGCAATTTCATTTAGTCTTGAAGAAGTATGCAATAAGCGGGCTTCAATTAATTGCATTCTGTATATGTTGATATAGTTCTGTAGCGTGTCGCCCGTTTGGCGTTTGAAATAATCGCTCATGTACGTGGGCGACATATTAAAATATTCCGCTAACTTCTCTATTCGTAATGCTTCGGGTGTATAAATATTAAGATGTATATAACCCAGCACCGACACAGGTTGAGACGCAAGCCGGGGTGTAACAGTTTGCTGCAACTCGATATTGGTTGCAGCTATGGTAATGATCGTGTTCAGTAATTGCTGAAGTACTTCCAGCCGGGCATCATGCCCTCTTTCCTGCTCGCGCACCAATGCCTGTACCAATGCCCGGATCAACGGTTTATCTTCAACATTCTTAAGAATACAACCCGGAAGGTGGTTGTGGTTATGAAAAATATATTCCAGCTTCTGCAGCCATTCCTTAGACTGTGTTCTTAAATAACTTTCATTAAAGCGCAAAAAGAAAAACCGCGTTCGCGCCTCTATCTCAAAGCCATACGTATCGCGGGGAAAGATCAAAAACAACTTATCGGGGCCATAAGGTAACTTATGCCTGTTAATGACCTGAATGCCTTTGCCTTCCAGAATAAATACCAATTCAAAATATGTATTCTTATGCTCGGCAGCCAGGTAATTGTCCGATTCAAATACACCTAACTCGAAGGGCTTATGTAGATTACTGACCTGCATCCTTTTAAAATACAAATTTTTCAATTAAAAGTACAAATCTATCCAATGCCGGCGGCCGAGTTTTGTATAATTCAAAACAGCAAAACTTACTTGAATGAACACAATCTCTTTCTTACTTCTGCGCCTTGCCATTGGCATTAGTTTTTTCGGGCATGGTCTGGTTCGTTTTCCCAAGCTGCAAACTTTCAGCAATTGGATGGTTGGCAATTTTAAGAAATCATTATTGCCTGAGGCGCTGGTTGTACCCTTCAGCATGGTGCTTCCCTTTGCAGAATTTGCTATAGGCCTGCTGCTGCTTACCGGTTTATTTACCAAATACGCATTGATAGCCGGCAGCCTTGTAATGTTACTATTACTTTTTGGCACCACCATGATCGAGAACTGGGATGCTATTCCTTCGCAAATAATTCACATAGCGCTGTTAGCTTTCCTCCTGCATTTTATTGATGCAAATTCGCTGGCATTGGACCAATTATTAAAAAAATAAAGATACAAATGCAATCGCGCAGAAAATTCATGAAACTGGCCGGCACCGTTGGTATCGGCGGCATAATGCCCTTCAATAATTTATTTCAACAAAATACAATACCTCAACAAATGAATAAACAATCAAAGTGGGCCGATGGATCAAGATTGGTAGTGTCTGTTTCAATGCAGTTTGAAGCAGGCGGCCAGCCGGTAAATGCAGAAAGTCCGTTCCCTGCCAACCTTCAACAAGGATACAAAGACCTGCCGGCAGATACGTGGTACGAATATGGTTATAAAGAAGGCATTCCACGAATGTTAGATAACTGGGATAAATATGGCATCAAGGTCACTTCGCACATGGTAGGTACGGCGGTGTTAAACAACCCGCAGCTGGCAAAAGAAATTGTAGCGCGCGGCCATGAAGCAGCGGCGCATGGAATGAACTGGAGCTCGCAGTACAACCTTCCTTACAACGAAGAAAAAAAATTCATTGAGGACGGAGCAGGCGCTATTTACAAAGTGACCGGCGCAACACCCAAAGGGTATAATGCCAACTGGCTGCGCCGTGGAGAGAACACCTTAAAGATCCTGCAGGAACTCGGTTTCAGTTATCACATCGATGACTTAAGCAGGGATGAACCATTTATTATACAGGTAAATAACAGCGATTTTGTTGTGGTGCCTTATACACTGCGCAACAATGACATCCTACTAATAGAAGGAAAAAATTTTTCTGTTGACCAGTTCTTTAACCAGGTAAAACAGGAGTTCGATCAGCTATATGCAGAAGGTGAATTTAAAAGAAGGCAATTGTCGATAAGTTTTCATGACCGCATAGGAGGAACACCACAAATGGTGAAAATAACCGGCGATCTGATCCGGTATATGCAACAACACAAAGGAGTTTCTTTTAAAAGAAAGGATGAAATTGCAGAAATGGCCCTGCACGATAAAACAAGTATCAGGGAATAGGTGTTGTTAACTATATAATCGTATGGCAAGAATATTTATAACCGGTTCGGCAGACGGTCTGGGATTTTTGGCAGCCAGGGAGTTGATCAATGAAGGGCACCAGGTTGTTTTGCATGCACGTAATGCCCAACGAACAGCAGAAACAAAAAGAAAGCTACCGCAGGCGGAAGCTGTGCTAACGGCCGACTTACAGAGCATTGAAGAAACGAATCAACTGGCAGCAACAGCCAATGCATTGGGAACATTCGACGCCGTAATTCATAATGCAGGCGTTTACCAGGCTGCACCACAACTGATATTTGCCGTAAACACGCTGGCCCCGTATATTCTTACCAGTTTAATAAATAAACCCAAACGCCTTATTTATTTGAGTTCTGGTATGCATATGCAGGGCCGGCCTAATTTTGAGAACTTCGAAAACGGCCGTATCAGTTACTCCGACTCGAAACTTCATGTACTGATGCTTTCCATAGCTGTGGCGCGCCAGTGGCCGGGTGTTTATTCAAATACCGTTAACCCGGGTTGGGTGCCTACCAAAATGGGTGGCCATGGCGCTCCCGACGATCTGCAAAAAGGATACGAAACACAGGTATGGCTGGCTACAAGTAATGATGATAAAGCCACTGTTAGCGGCCGGTATTTTCATCATAAAAAAGAAAGGCCGTACAACAGCACGGCCAACGATGTAAAGCTGCAGGAGGAATTGTTACACCTATGCGAAAAGATGACAGGTGTAGCATTCCCTAATGCATTATAATAACTGATTCAGCTTAACATACTGCAACAACATAATGGTTTTTCCATCTTTGATGTCGCCTGCCTGTACCATAGCCATAGCCTGGTCAATACCAATTTCCATAACTTCTATGTTCTCTTCTTCATGCGCAACACCACCGCCATCGGCCACTTTCATTTCTTTTGAATATTCGGCAACAAAAAAGTACAGGATCTCGGTAACCGAGCCGGGCGACATATAAGCTTCAAAAACCTTTCGAACATCTTTTATTTTATAACCTGTTTCCTCTTCTGTTTCGCGCCGGATGCAGTCTTCGGGATTATCCTTATCCAATAACCCGGCACACGCTTCAATTAACATACCATCGCCATTACCATTGATATATGTAGGTAAACGGAACTGCCTGGTAAGAATTACGGTACCCTGCGCCTGGTTGTAGAGAAGAATGGTTGCGCCATTTCCCCGGTCATACGCTTCGCGGGTTTGGGTTTGAACAGAACCATCTTTTTTAGTGTACTCGTAGGTTATTTTTTTGAGGATATACCAGTTGTCGGAAAGTATTTCGGTCTTCAGGATCTTTACGTTATTTATCATAAGACAGAAATACGACAAACTCCCCGTATTCTAAAAACTCAAAAGGTTAAATTTATAAAGGCCCGCATTGCTGCAGACCTTTTTTGTTCACATGGACAAAGCAATTATCCTATCATCGTCCTTCTTTAACCTTATTTATAACCGCGAAAATTAAAAGAATAATTATAGCAACCATTACCAATATCATGACAATAAAAAAAACTGCCCTTATTGTCAACAACTGGCTTTGTATACCCATCGCCTTTGCTATCAGCATGTTTGTAATTCCGGCAGCCTCACCCGCCGTGTACCCTTTTGAAATAAGGATACCTTTGTACAGCTCCTGCCGCTGCGAAAAAACGGCGCTTTCCGGTATAAGCTTATCCAAAAAACTCGTTTTGTACTGCTGATTATAATTTAATTGTAAAGTATAAAACCCGGCTATTGAGTTTAATGTTGCTATAAAACGGGCATAGGTAAGAATAACAATACCGGTCATTCCTGTACTTTGCGGTACAGATGCCATGCAAAAGATGCTAACTGGTACAAACAATAAACCACAGGCAAAACCATGAAGGAATATGGGAATACAAAGCTGGGCGAATGACAGATCTGGTGTAAGGTTAACGTGCACCCATAAATGATAAAAGAACAGTAGGCTAAAACCGGTCAATAGCAGTTTAGGCAGGTTTTGCTTTTTTGCCTGAATTACCTTTACCGCTATAAAAGTTGCCATTATTACCCCTGCAATATTGAACATACCTGCGTTCACTACATTGGCCGAATTCCAACCCAGCACCAACGCAGAATAACCATAAATGAGATTGATACTATCCTTTACCCCCCAGAATAACAGCATTAACAAGATGGCGAAAATAAATTTACCCGATCTGAATACTGCAAGATCGATCAATGGTCTTTTAAGCATTGCTTGCCTGTAGAGAAACAAGGCAAGAGCAACAAACGCAAACCCCGCAGCACATTTTATTTCATTATCGGCCAGCCAGTAACGTTTGGGGCCATATATCATTACAAACAAGGTTGCAATGGACCCAAACATAAATAAAACACATCCCGCCCAGTCAATTTGATACAAAGGAAATGGTTTCATGGCAGGCCTGGGTTTAAAAACGATGATACAAAACAGCATGGCCATTGCCTGTAGCCCTATCAATACATAATAGAACTCTGTATAATTGGTGCGTAGTACCATCCATGAAGCGCCTACACCAATTATAAGTCCGCAGGTAAGTATCAATGTAAAGAACAGCGATACCCCAACCAGCATCCTTTTCGATTCGGGCAATGTTGAAAAAAGCACAAGAAGTAAACAGCCTGCAATTACACAGGTTACAACCCCGGTTAAAAATCGTAGAATGGCAAAAAGAAAAAGATCATGAACAAACAGGCAACCGATATTAATAAGTATGCCCACTAAAAAAGCGGTCAACAAATAACTGCGGGTATTGAAATACTTTACCAATCTGAATTGTACCGGCAAGGTGGTGATTATACCCGCATAAGCAATCTGTAATGCAAAGGAAATGTCTTCGGCCTGGGCCCCATAAAAAGAAACAACATGTGCCTGAATAAGCCCAAACGAAGCAAACTGGGCCATTGCCGAAAACAAGATCAGCACCAGCATAACCATCAGTAAGCCTGCGTACCGGCTGATGCGGCTGTTTAAATATATCGATTGCACCATCTTGTATTATTTTGTTGCTTTCTTAACCGTAACCTTTACGTTCATACCTGCTTTAAGTTCATCAACAGAATGTTCACCAAATACGATCTTAACAGGAACACGCTGAACGATCTTTACAAAATTCCCGGTTGAATTGTCTGCAGGCAATAAGGAAAACTTTGAACCGGTAGAAGCGGATATGGCCTCAATTTTTCCATGAAATATTTTACCGGCAATGGCATCGGCCTCAATTTGAACGGGCTGCCCTATATACATTCCACTTACCTGGGTTTCTTTAAAATTGGCAATAACCCATTTATCATTTGTATTCACTACCGATACAAGCGGTTGCCCGGCCTGTACCTGCTGCCCTTCAAGAATATTTTTCCTTCCTGTAAATCCGCTATAAGGAGAGGTTATAACTGTATAACTCAGGTTAAGCTTTGCAAGTTCGAGCAATGCCTCTGCACGTTTGCGGGCCGCAAAAAGCGAATTATACCGGGCCTGCAATTCAAGCACTTTGCTATTACCGGTTTTTAAACTGTTAAGGGCAGCACTGTAATCACTTTTCGATACATCGTATTTTGTTTGAACCAGCTCGTAATCGGCCAATGTCACTGCTTCATTATTCAACAGATTCTTAAATCGTTTAACATCCTGCTCCTGTTGCCAAAGCCTTGCCTGCGCTGCATTGATCTGGTCCTGATTGACCAGTGTAGAAGTTTGCGCCGATCTGATACCTGCTTCCAGTATCACCTGTTGTGCTTTTGTATCTTCCAGTAAAGACTCGGCTTCTTTTACTTTCTGAATATATTCCCTGTCGTCGAGGACCACCAATGTATCGCCCCGGTTTATTTTTTGATGCTCGTTAAACAATACATCCTTTATAAAACCACCGGCCCGTGCAGAAACCGGATTTATAAAAGACTCTACCTGCGCATCATTCGTTTCTTCATAATCACCTGCATCTATGAGGTATTTAAAAAGATAAGCCAATGCAACAAATACAACCAGCACGGCTACCCATACGGTAAGCTTATTCATAAAGCCCGTGCTTTTCTTTTTTTTCGTTTCCATTATATGTTGTTTAGAGTTTTCCCGTAATAAAAAGCATGCGGTAGTAAATTGACAAGGCAGCAATATGAGCTTGTATGTAATTATATCTCGATTCCTGGTAAAGGTTATCGGCATCTAACAGATCGGTAAGCAAACTGAGTTGATTGGCATATTTCATATTTTGTATATTATAGTTCGCCTCGGTTTGTTCAATATTCTTTTTAATGACCAACATTCGTTTGGCCGTTTCATTATACTTAATTGCCAATGCCTTTACTTCCTGCACAATATTATCTTCTATCCAGTCTTTCTGCTGTTTTAATTCGGTTTCCCGTATAGCCGACGCCCGTACCTTGTTTTTGTTTTGATACAATGAGGAGATCTCATACGTAACCCTTACGCCGGCCATACCAACAGCAACTGTTTGGGCCTGGGGCGGAAACACAAGTGTATTAGGGTAATTGAATCCATAACCGCCAAACAAGGTAACCGTGGGAAGATTGGAAGATTTAGCCAATACTGTTCTGTTTTTCTGAAGCTCTATATTCTTGCCGGCCTTTATAATAGAATAGGTGCCCGACAGGTCCTTCAACATAGCTTCAAATTCCAAACTATCGGGCAGTACCAACAAGGCGGTATCAACCGGAATGATCTTTGTACATTCATCCAAATTTAAAAGCGTATTAAGGCGCTGATTACTTATTAAATAATCGTTTTTATTTGCCGTTTCGCTCAAAAGCGCATTAGCCAATAATACCTCAGCTCTTAGCAGATCGCTCTTTGTAACTTTGCCATTTACATAATAAGCGTTTATATTTTTAGATCGGGTTTGCGCTCTTTCAATCTGATCTTTTATTAGTTGTTCCTGGTAATACACCCTAACCATATCGAGGTATTGAAGCGCTACCTGTAACCCGATATTTGCTTCCTGCTCTTTTGTATTTATACCGGCCAGTTCTTCTTTATGTTTAAGATCGTTGATCACTGCCCGGTGCCGGCCACCGGAATATAAATTAAAACCGGCTTCGATATTCAGGCCACCGGCATTTGCATTGGGTGGTTTTGTGATCGTGTGCGATTCGCCAAGCACATCTTTATACAAGGTTACTTTTGTGAATCGCTGATACGTAGCATTACTTGCAATCCGGGGCAAAGCGCCCATTCTCGCATCCTCCAGATCTAACTGAGCAGCATTCTCTTCTGTTTTCATAACGCCTATCAATTTGTTGGACGCCTTTGCATACCGGATTGCTCCTTCCAACGAAAATTTAACGGTGGAACTTTCCACCTGCTGTGCATTGAGCCCGATAACTGTTGCACATAATAACATGATACAAATGCCTGGTTTTACCAAACACCCAATACTGTATATTTTCATTTTTATAAGATTAATAATACATACAGGCAATACGCTGCCTTTAGGTTGAGAACTCAACCCTTGCCATGGAAACAATCTTTACCTTTTAGTATTTCAGTGGGTTACTGCCTGTTCGATTTGAATATGCTACGAAAGCGGCCCGGTGAAATGCCAACCAGCTTGCTGAAGATGCGGTTGAAATATTTCGGATCATCGTACCCCAAATGCGATGCGATCTCTTTAATACTTGAATCAGAATAGCAGAGCAATCTTTGTCCTTCCCTTAGCATTTCCTGTTGAATAAAATACGACGTAGTGAACCCGGTTACAGCTTTAACCGTATCGTTCAAATAACTTATCGAAAAATTCAGCAAGCCCGCATAGTCGCTCGGTTTCTTTAACTCCAGGTAATTCTTTCTTACCAATCGTTTAAACTTCTTCGTAAGCTCAATACTTCTTTGAGAGTGCTGCCCGGTGAGCTTATCGCTATTTGCCTGAAAGGCGGCAGCCACCTTAAATATAAATGGCAATGCCAATGCATTAACGGCCGATCTTTTCAGGCTTCCGAAATTATTATCGTGGTACGTTTGAAAAAGCAATTCAAAATACTGGCTATACCATGTAAGGTCTACCTGTGAGGGTGATAAAAGCGGACCCTTATGTAACGAATCTTCTATCATCATTCTCGACTGATCATCAACCAGTTTATTATCTAAAAACAAGATCCATCCCTTACTATTATTACTGAATTTTACCGCTTTTTGTATTTGACCGGGAATAAGGAAGGCCAGCGTATCCTTTGCAATAAGCACCTTCTTAAAGTCAACCAACAGTTCTGCACTACCCGACGACAACAACAGGCATACAAAATGATCATTGCGATGAAGCTGAGTGATCTCGTTTATAAGAGAAGATATAAAGGCATCATTGAACCGCTCAATTCTAACGCCGGAAATATTTTCCTTTAATTGCCAGACGGGTATTTTGCCTTTCATCCTTTTCAGTTTAATTACATCACAAAATTATCGCATTCAACACCCGAATTATCCTACTTTTCACATCATTTGGTGGACAAATCACATATTTGAACCACACAACCTCTCCTTTTCTCGAGCCTTATTTGTAACTTAAACTACAAACTATTAACCATGAAGCCATTACTATTAACTGTTTCAGCCTTGCTGGGCCTTATCTCAATTACCTGGTCACAAAAAGCCGTTAAACAATATACCATTGAACAATTCTATAAAACGGTAGCTTTCGGTGGCGGTGATTTCAATAATCAGGAAAACAAGGTGCTGTTGCACGATAACAGTACAGGTATTTTTAATGTATATGAAATTGACCTGGCCACTAAAGAAAAAAAGCCATTGACCAACTCCGGAAAAGAATCTTATTTCGCCATAGATTATATACCCGGCAGCAACAGCTTTATGTACTCGGCCGATAAAGGCGGGAACGAGAATTCGCACATCTATTTGCAAAATGCCGACGGATCGGCAACCGACCTCACGCCTGGTGAAAAAGAAAAAGCAAGTTTCGTTGGCTGGAACCGCCCGAGGACCGCTTTTTATTATTCCAGCAATCTTCGCGACCCCAAGTTTTTTGATATCTATAAAATGGAGCTCAGCAACTGGAAACCCAGCCTGCTTTACCAAAATGAAACAGGGATGGATGTAAGCAGTATTTCGCCCGATGAAAACTGGTTGCTGTTAACCAAAAGCATTACATCTGATAAAAATGAAATGTATTTATTTAACAGGAAGACCAACGAACTTAAAAAAATATCGGGCGAAACAGAAGCGACCTACGGCCCCCAAAACTTTGAACTGGATAATAGTGCATTCTATTACGGTACCAACGATGGCAGCGAGTTCACCTATTTGGTAAAGTATGATATTGCCTCGGGCAAAAAACAAAAGATCTTCTCCGACAAATGGGATGTGAATTATATGTACACCAGCGAGAATGGCAAGTACCGTGTAATAGGGGTGAACGCCGATGGCAGAAATAAAGTGCTGCTGTTTGATCATAAAACCGGCAAACCATTACCGTTCCCTAAACTGCAGGAAGGGTATGTACAGGGTGTTAGCATTTCACCTACCGAAAAAAATATGATCGTGTACGTTGTCAGCGATCGTTCACCCGTAAACCTGTATTCATTCAACTTCGCTTCGCAAAAGTTTGATAAGCTTACCAACTCACTTAACCCCGAAATTGATGCCGCCGACCTGGTTGATGCCGAAGTGGTTCGGTTTAAATCATTCGACGGATTGCAGATACCTGCCATCTTCTATAAGCCAAAGAATGCTTCGGCCACAACTAAAGTACCTGCCCTGGTATGGGTACATGGCGGCCCGGGCGGACAAAGCGTTGCCGGCTATTCTCAATCTATTCAATATTTCGTGAACCATGGTTATGCCATTCTTGCCGTAAACAACAGAGGCAGCAGTGGCTATGGCAAAAGCTTTTACAAAATGGATAACAGAAACCATGGCGATAAAGACCTGAAGGATTGTGTATGGGGCAAGAAATGGCTGGCACAACAGTCGTACATTGACCCGGCCAAAATTGGTATTTATGGTGGAAGCTATGGCGGCTTTATGTCACTGGCCGGTATTATACAATACCCCAACGAATTTAAAGTAGGCGTTGATCTTTTTGGCGTTACCAACTGGCTGCGTACTTTAAAAAGTATCCCGCCTTATTGGGAAAGCTTTCGCAAAGCCCTGTACGATGAAATGGGCGACCCGGCCACCGACTCCGTTCGCCTGCGTTCTATATCACCGCTTTTCAATACCGACAAAATAAAAACCCCGTTATTAGTGCTGCAAGGTTCCAACGACCCAAGAGTATTGCAGGTAGAAAGCGATGAAATTGTTGCCGGCGCAAAAAAGAACGGCACACCCGTTGAATATGTGCTTTTCCCCGACGAAGGCCATGGCTTTAGAAAAAAGGAAAATCAAATGAAAGCGGCGAAAGTAACACTGGAGTTTTTAGATAAATACCTTCAATAAACTGAAACAACATGAAACATCTGATAACAATTGCATTCCTGGCAAGCATACTTTCCTTACCAGCCAAAGGCCAGGCAAAGTACCAGGCGCCGGCTTATAAACCCGAATCACAGGCGCTGTACGATAGCATTGCGCGTATGGACAGCACCTGGGAAGATTCGTATAACAATTGCAAAATGGATGTACAGGAGCAACTCATATCAGACGATCTTGAATTTTACCACGACCGCGGCGGCGTAATGACATCAAAAAAACTATTGATAGAAGCGCTAAAGAACAATATTTGTGGCAAAGTAACCCGCGAATTATTAAAGGGAAGCATAGAGGTGTACCCCATTAAAAACTATGGCGCTGTTGAAATGGGGTACCACCGCTTCCATAATAAGAATGAGAAAAGCACGTCGCATTATGCCCGGTTTGTTCATATCTGGCATAACGAGAACGGGCAATGGAGAATTACCCGGGTTATCAGTCTTCATTAATTATGTGTATGAGATTAGTACCCTTTATATTTATTTTTCTATTATACGCCCCGGCCCTGTTGGGCCAGCAGGTTGCAAACACGGCAACGCTCGACAGCGTAAGAGCGTACCTGGAAAGGAACTATGCGGGCTTTGCCGATAAAGTGAATGCGCAAACACAAAATGCTTATCTGGCGCATGCAAAACAATCGGCTGAGTATGCTCAGCAGGCTGCATCACCTGCTGAGCAATATTTTGCTATTAATCATTATCTGACATTCTTTAAAGACCAACATCTTTATATAAATCCACCACCCGACACAACGCATATTGAAAACATACAACTTGACGACAAGAGAATACAACAGCTACGCCATTCAACCAGGAACAATATAGAGGGTATTTACTATACCGGTGATTCTGTTTATAAAGTAGCCCTGGTTAAAAGCAAAAAGGGATTGCGGTCATATGCAGGTATCATTCTTACATCCCAGGCTGCCGGCTGGAAAAAAGGCCAGGTAAAATTTGAGCTTATTGAAACAGGTACCAATCAATTTATGGGCATATGGTACAACCGCGCGCATAATCTACTTTTTTCATCGGTGCGGTTTAACCCACGTAACGGGCTGGGCGATCAGGGTTGGTACAAACAAGGTTCATCACCCGAAGTAGAAGAAGCCTCCTTTCAACTATTTGCTGAAGAATCCAAACTAAATACATTCTTCAAATTCCTAAACGACAGCACCTGTTACATACGCATCAAAACGTTTAACGCCACCAATGCAAAAAATATAGATTCAGTTATAAATACCAATAAAGCGTACCTGCAAGCGAAGCGAAGGCTTATTATCGATTTGCGTGGCAATGGCGGGGGCAGCGATAGAAGCATGTCGTTCCTTAAACCCATTTTATATACCAACCCTGTCAAAAACATTGGGGTTGATATATTAACAACACCCGAAAATACGGCCGCATGGGATACTCTTCTCGATCAATATCGCAACGACCTGCCCAAAGATTATCTTGATAACATTTCGAAACGAATACATCAATATGACGGCCTGGGCAGCACCATGGTAAATTTTGCAGCAGACGAAACAGACACATTACCAGAAGTATGGCCAAATCCTGCCAGGGTAGCTATCGTTATCAATGGCGGCTGCGGCAGCAGTACCGAAGAATTTTTGTTATTTGCCCGGCAGAGTAAGAAAACGATCATGGCGGGCGCACATTCACTGGGTGTGCTTGATTATTCGAATGTAGTACCGCGGCGCTTTTCAAACCCCTCGTTTGTTTTGCATTATCCTACTACCCGCTCGCGCAGGATAGATGTTGGGCTTGCTATAGATAATAAAGGTATACAACCCGACATTCCGCTTAATCTTGATGGTAACTGGCTTAATGAATTAATGAAGAAGTGGTAAGGAGGTGGCAAAAAAAATCCCGGACTGAAAAGTCCAGGACCATAGAGTTACCATCACTGTAACTCAACACTATTTTTTCAGGTTCCAGCCCTGGCGGTAATCGCGTTTCAGGAATTGGTTCACCTCATCGAAATTCGTCACTTTCATATTATCGTTATCCCACAGCAGTTTGATGCCACGACCGGGGAAACTGAATTTACCATTATCTTTTGGCTTGCGTACATCATGTGCACGAATGGCCAGGTTGGCCATCAGCAACGCCTCGGTAAGCGGACCAGCTGTTTCAAATGGTGAGCTTAATTCAATTTTACCATAACCGGCTATACAGGCTTCTACCCATTGCGTATAGTGACCATCTTCCTGTCCAACTACGCGGGCATAACGTTGTTTTGCTTTTGCATCTTTTGTGCGGGTGGTAGGCAGTAATTGCGGGTTTCTTGAATAGGTACCAGCCATCATCTTGCCTTTGGTGCCAATAAACAACATACCATTGCCACCATCGCCAAATACTTCGTTAGCGCCAAGTTCTGCAGGGCGTTCGGGTTGTATACCACCATCCATCCAGTGTACGGTTACATCGCCTTTCGTTTTTGACGTTTTAGGGAAGGTAAGCGTAATATGGCTCGAAGGGGGACAGCTTTCGGGGAAGTAGCCTTGTTTAAATTCATCTACATACACCGTACCCACACTTGCCTGTACGTCTTTTGCATATTGAATACCCAACACACGGAACGGCGTTTCCAACAGGTGACAACCCATATCGCCCAGGGCGCCGGTACCGTAATCCCACCAGCCACGCCAGTTAAAGGGCACCAGCTTATCAATATAATCTTTATATGGGGCCGTACCCAGCCACAGGTCCCAATCGAGTGTTTTTGGAACATCGGCGCGAAGGGCAGGCCATTGAATACCTTGTGGCCACACGGGGCGGTTCGTCCAGGTATATACGGTATGCACATCACCAATTAAACCTGCATCGTACCATTCCGCCATTTGGCGGGTGCCATCGTGCGAAGCGCCCTGGTTACCCATTTGCGTAACTACTTTATATTCTTTTGCGGCCTGGGTAAGCAAACGGGCTTCATACAGATCATGCGTAAGGGGCTTTTGCACGTATACGTGTTTGCCCAGCTGCATAGCATGATAAGTTATGATGGCATGGTTGTGATCGGGTGTTGATACCGAAACGGCATCAAAGTTTTTATGTTCTTTATCGTATAGCTCGCGCCAGTCTTTATAATACTTGGCCTGCGGGAATTTCTTTACTGTTTCGGCAGCGCGATTGTCATCCACATCGCACAGGAAAGCGATCTCGCACTTACCGCCTTTATAAAAATTTGCAATATCAGATGCGCCTTTACCGCCTACGCCTACAGAGGCTATCAGCAGTTTGTCGCTGGGGGCTACATACCCCCTTCCTAACACATGGCGGGGAACAATCATAAAACCGGCTGCAGCTAGTGCGCCGTTTCGAATAAACTGGCGCCGGCTGGCGCCCTTTTTATTTTCACTCATACTAAAGTGTTTTTTTAATTCTGACCAATGACGGGTTTTACCAGTTTCCGGTTGCAGAACCGGCATCAGTTAATAATGCCTTAATCAGCAACTGTATAAAAATAAAGGAACCGGCACATGGACCAAAATAAAACCACAGGCAATTTCACGCAAACGTTTACGCATACCGTTACCCCTTCGCCCATGGCATTGCTTTTTAAGCATAGTAATTACGCCCAGGCGGTTTGTACGCTCACGGATATTTTTAATTTATCTCTTTTTAATAATATGAGAACATCTATTATAATGGCTGACCTTCAGTTTCCCGAAGGGCCCGCTTTTGACCGTAATAAAAACCTTTGGTGTGTTGAGCAAAAAGGCGCTTCACTGCTTTGCATAAATGGCCATACGGTGAAAAGAATACAGGTAGGCGGTGGCCCCAACGGCATTGCTATTGACAAAGCCGGACTGGTGTGGTTTTGCGACTCGGGTGAGAACAGCATTCGCACGCATAATCCTGCTACGGGGGAAACATCAACAATTCTCAAAACGATAGACAGCCAACCCCTTAATATGCCCAATGACCTGGCTTTTGATCACCTGAACCAGTTGATCTTTACCTGCCCGGGCCCAAAACCTGACTCAGCTGAAGGATATATTTGTGTTTATAATTCTAAACAAAACTTACATAAGGTTGCTACCGGGTTTTATTATCCAAACGGGCTGGCCTTTACCCAAAACGGTGAGCAATTGCTGGTGGCTGAGACTGGTAAACAACGAATTTGGATTGGCGACTGGAATGCTGAAGAATGCAAC
Organism: Niastella sp. OAS944; assembly: GCA_024809215.1. Lineage (GTDB taxonomy): Bacteria > Bacteroidota > Bacteroidia > Chitinophagales > Chitinophagaceae > Niastella. The sequence goes on from JANUBW010000011.1 coordinate 52,455, forward strand.
TGGACCAACAGAAGAGTTTTTGCCAACACCGGTGGTGCCATAGGCCCCGATGGCATGGCGCTTGACGAAGATGGCAATTTATATGTAGCAGTGTTTGGCGATGGTTGTGTTCGGGTATTTGACCCTGCAGGAAAACACGTTAATGATATTCAGGTACCTGGTAAGAATCCAACCAATTGTGCTTTTGATCCTTTTCAACGGTGGGGGCTGGTGGTTACGGAGGCAGAGAAAGGTTCTCTTATTAGTGTTCCTATTATGATGAGAGGGATTCTTTAGAATATGTTGAAGTAAGAGGTAGGATGTAAGAAGTAAGAAGTTTCCGAATGTTGAAAGGACCGAGTAAATGCATGAGTTTGAAAGTTGGGACATTTCCTACATCTTACTTCCTACCTCGTGAAAATAAAAAGGGAAGGCTCCCCTTTAAAAAGAACCTCCCTTAATCATATAAGCTTACTCTTACAAAGCTGGTGTCAACACTATATTCCTATACGACACAGGGCCATGATCACCTTGCAGGTAAATAGGGCCGGGTTCGCCTTCTTTGCTATCTAAGGCTCCACCAGTGATACCGGGAATTTCCTGATTACTGATAACAGTTTTGCCATTGGCAACCACGGTAACCATTCTACCAATTAAAGTAATATCAAAGCTTTGCCATTTATCGGGTCCCAGGGCCGGCATTTCGCTGGGCACCAGGAAACCATAAATACCACCAAACAAGTGGCTGTTGGGGTGTGCTCCTTCCGGATTATCTATCACCTGTGTTTCATATCTGCCTCTTAAATACACGCCGCTGTTGCTTTTGGGTTTAAGCTTAAACTCAATATGCAATTTAAAATCGCGGAACTTCTCTTTGGTAATGATGTTACTGCCCGACTCCGGACTGATCAACTCACCATCCTTAACAAACCACTGCTGCTTTTTACCATCCTGCTCCCAACCGGTGAGGTCTTTACCATTGAACAACTTAATAGGTTTACCCCAAACTATTTTCTTGTTCTCATTGAGCAATGGTGCTTTTACTCCGGTGAATGGATAGTCTTTTCCATTGCTGGCATGAATAACGCCTTTAATACCTTCCCCTGCAGGTTCGCCTTCAAACACCATATCTTTTTCTTCCCGTTCCCATTGCGGGGGAATGGTAAAGGTGAATTTGTTATTCTCAAGAATGATCTTGCTAACAGGTCTGGCGCTTCCGCCCGATGCAACAAAACGTCCCACCAGTGTTTTGAATCCGCTTATTTCTATTTCAAGCCAGCTGGCTCTTTCTTTTCCGTCTTCTGTAACTGTTAAATCCCAGCGGCCAACCAGGTCGCCACCGGTTACTGTTTTTGCATTAATGGCCGATACCTGTGCATGGCCCAATTGTGGCGCCAGGCCCAACAGTGCTATACAAACGACCGCTATGTTTTTTTGTATGTTCATTATCTCAGTGTTTCAAATTAAAAATACAATTAGCCTATCACTTTCATGCCAACGGGATCCCATTTAATGGGTTTATGCTGAAAGTAACTATCGTTACAGATTAACGCCGGTGCAGCAGCGCGATAACCAAATACCGCATCTTCTACAACAGTACCATTGTTACGAATAGCGGTAAAGAAATTATTGAAGTGATCGTAATGCGCGCCTTTATATCCTTCTTCGGCCTGGAAAACAAAATTCTCAGGTGCCAGCATTTTCTTGCGGGTATCATTTCCGTTCCCTGCTTTTGCCATTTGAGCTTTCATAAAAGGATCGTTTGAATCGAAGCTTTTATTTCTTCTCAAAGTAATTTTATCCCACTCCACATCCATGGCGCCTTCGCTGCCAATTAAACGCAGGTAAGTAGTACCACTGGTACCATCCACAAAATTACAACGCAGCGAAAGGTTAAAGGCAGGTGAATTGGCTCTTTCATTATAATCGAAAGTACCCAGTAATACATCGGGCACTTCGCGGCCATCGTTCCAAAAACGTAAACCACCGGTTGCGTATACCTGGTTTGGTCCTTCCGATTCTGTTATGAAGTGCAGGCTCGAGAACAAATGCACAAACAGATCGCCGGCCATACCGGTACCGTAATCGCGATAATTCCTCCAACGGAAGAAACGCATTTTATCAAAACTACGTTTGGTAGTGTTGCTTATGAACGTATCCCAGTCAACAGTTTTTTCATTTGCATCTTCAGGAATGGGATATTGCCAAACTTCAACAGGTGCACGGCGTGCCCAAAAACCTTCGGCATAATTTAATTTACCAATGGCGCCATCTTTCAACAGCTCACGTGCTTTTTCATTGCCGAGCGATGACAAACCCTGACTGCCCACCATGAATACTTTACCATATTTCTTTTGCGCGGCAATTACTGCGGGGCCTTCATCAACACCATGCACCATGGGCTTTTCGCAATACACGTGTTTGCCGGCAGCCATGGCATCTATGGATATTTGTTTATGCCAGTGGTCAGGTGTACCAATAATAACGGCATCAATATCTTTCCTGTCGAGAATATCTTTATAATGTTTTGTAGTGAACAGGTCTTTGCCCCATTTCTTTTTTGCATCTTCCAGGCGGCCATCGTACAGGTCGCAAACGGCTACCACTTTTACACCCGGCACTTTAAGGGCTGTATTAAGGTCTGAAGTGCCCATTCCGCCTGCACCAATTAATGCAACATTAATATTATCATTAGCTGAATAACGCTTTTCACCTTCTATTTCTCTTCTTATACTTTCAATATGTGCGGCAGATGCCTCTGTTAAAGCCCCGCCGGCTAATATTCCGCCGGTAGCAAGCGTAAGGTTCCTTAAAAACCCGCGACGATCATATCCTTTTTTCATACTTAGCTGAAGTTTATTAATTGAAGATGTATATTAATCAAAATCGTTGCAACGGCACCATTTTTCCACGCAACCGTTTGCACTTCACCACTCCAACCGGGCAGCATAACCGCAAACAACATATCAATCCACTCAAAATGCTACAGGCGAAAGGTAAAAGCCCCCCTTGGGATTGACGCCAACAGGCTTCTCAATAAATACGGGTTTTTATGGGTTTAAAAACAAATGCTGCCTGTTTGGGGCGCAGTGGCCATCATTGGTTTCAAGCAGAACGCAATCTAACTGTTTTAGCAATTCAATGAAATTACAGCGATTTAAACTTCAAAGAAATCAACTATTATGTATACAATTTAAAAGACAAACTGTAAACTATTTATCCTGGCTAAATACAAGCAAGCAGGTAAATTGGTGGTCAAAACCTGGTCTTTGCCAACTCTGTGGCACCTTTCATCCTAGGGTCATCCTGGGGTCATCTTAGGGTCATCCTGGGGTTATCTTAGGGTTTAAAGCCCAGGATGACCCCAGGAATACCCTAGAAATACCCCAGGAAAACCCCAAGAAGAGAGGTTGCATAAACAGGGCATAAAGAAGGCCCGTAGGCATAAAAAAAGCCGCTCACAAATTGTGAACGGCCGCTATTGTGACAGAACGGTAACTATGGACTTGTTAACTTTCCAGGGGAACCATTTCAAGCATCAGCTTTTCGCCCCGGTTAAGGTGTTGCAACAGTGTTTGAGAAGCGGCTTCCAGATCATTGTTTTTAAGACACTCCACTATGCGGCGATGTTCGGTATCGGTTTCGGAGTAATCGTTCACATGGCCCGAAGAGCTTAACTTAAAGTGAAACAGGGGAATGTTGCTGTTGGTATAAATGTTCATGAGGCGAACATTACCAGCGCCTTTTATAAGGGTTTCATGGAATTTTACATCAGCTTCGCAGGCGCCGCTGTGGTAACCCCGTTCAACCATGGAACTAAAGTCATCACAGATCTGATCCAGTTCTTTAATTACCTCCTTGTTGCGGTTGCGGAAAAGGAGCTTAAGCGCGCCCAGTTCAAGCACTTCGCGCAGCTCCCGGATCTCCTTCACATCTTCGGTAGTAATGGAGCGTACAAAACACCCACCCTTTTCACCAAATTCAACCAGCCCTTCGCCCGACAGGCGGATGAGGGCTTCCCGTACAGCCACACGGCTCACCTCTAATTTAGTGGCCCAGGTGTTTTCGGCCAGGCGGGAGCCGCCGGTTAACTGATTGGCAAGGATCTTTTTACGGATCTCACCATATACAAAACTGGCAAGAGAGTTCTCTTTCATGAGGTAGGTGTAATTTTACAAAACAAAAGTACACAAATTTTGTAAACAATTTAAGGCGTAATTAGCTAATGTGATGATGTGATAATTGAAATGCAGGTCAAAGGCAACCTGGGCCTCGGCCGGGGAACAAGGAACTATAAACTGTGAACTATGAACAAAAAAAGCGCCCTGGCAAATAACCAGAGCGCTTTTTATTTGCCCTCTTCTTTCTTAATCAGCAAACCACAGTTACCCGTAAGAAATTTGCGGGAATGAACGTTACATCATTGGAGCCGCTTTTATTTTCCCTTTTAAACAACTCCTCCAGTTCATGTTGCAGCTCAGTAGCCTTACCATTTTTTTCCGCTGCATCAAACGCATTCATAGTTGGGCCATAATACGTTCTAAAGATATTTACGAACTCAGCAGGTGAACAGGCAATCTGGAACACAAAAGAATCTTTAATAAAAGAGATGTTTTCCTTTGCTATGCCGGCTGCCGTAAAGCGATCGACAACATGGCTTTCAACACCCCATAACATGGGGCTTACAAAACCCTCGGGCGGTGGCGGTGTATAGGCAGAACTGATCTTTAAAATTTGCGCTACCAATGTTGGGTCGCCGGGGATCCAGTTGCCCATTACAATTCTTCCGCCCGGGCGTGTTACCCGAACCATTTCTTTGGCCACATCAAAAGGGTTCGATGAGAACATGGCGCCGAAGATAGAAACCACCAGATCAAAACCTTTTGCACTCAGTTCATATAAGTTAGCGGCATTGCCTTCCTGAAATGTACAGTTTAATAATCCTTCCTCTTTTGCCCTTTTGTTACCTGCGGCAACCAGGTTACTGGCAATATCAACACCCAGCACATCAGCGCCCAGTCTTGCTTCAGGAATGGCTGTTGTTCCATCGCCGCAACCAAGATCAAGCACTTTCATCCCTTTTGTAATACCCAGTTGATTTACCAGGTCAGTACCACTGTTACGCATACTCTCCGCGATCTTTGTAAAATCACCTTTTTCCCATAATACTTTGTTCGGGTTCACTAATACTGTGTTCGTACTCATAATGGCTTGCTTTTTTGAAATGAATAATTTTCAACAATATTACCCACTTTAATATGCCGGCACTTGCCCCAGCAGTTCAAAAGCATGACTTAAAAGCCCGGCGTACCCATGTAGGAAATTTCTTAACTTTAGGGTAAATGCAAAACTTCTTCGAACGCGTACTGCAGCATCCACAATTTTACCGGCAGTTCAATTGCGGCAATTCATTGATCACCGCTTTTAACTGCCCAATGGAAGCCCGTTTGATGAAAACCCGTTTTGCCGATCTGTGGACGCAATACAATTACCTCTTTTATGTGATAGATGGCCGCAAAATATGGCATACTGCACGGGGTACTTATGATATTCAAAAAGATAGCTGTGTATTTGTAAGAAAAGGTGGATTTATATTAGAACAAATTACCGATGCAGGTTTTTGCGTTATGCTGTTCTTTATTCCCGATGAATTTATTTGCGATACCCTGCAAATGCGATCGAGACCGCTTGCCAGGCAGGAACAGCATTTTGAGCCCGTAATGCTCATTGAATCAAATGAAACGCTGAAAAGCTTTTTTATATCGATGTCTTCGTATTTTAACGAAACCCGCGACCCCGATCCCATCTTACTCGAACTCAAGTTCAAAGAGCTCATTTTGAACATTGCCGACAATAGCGCCAACAAAGAACTGCTGTCCTACTTCTGCGCGCTGTTACACGATCCGCAAACCGCCACCTTAAGAAGGGTAATGGAAGATAATTTCTGCTTTAACCTGAAACTGGAAGCGTATGCGGAATTAAGCAACAGAAGTTTATCGGCCTTTAAAAGAGATTTTGAAAAGGTATTTGAGAATACCCCGGGCAAATGGTTGCTGGAAAAAAGACTTCATTTTGCCATGCAGCTGCTAACCAACCGGCAGAAAACCGTTAGCGAAGCAGCCTTTGAAAGCGGCTTCGAAAGCCCCTCGCACTTTAGCCGCGCTTTTAAGAACAGGTTTGGGAAAGGACCTTCGGAGATGAAGGAGGGAATGAATTCACTTCAATGATAGTAATACAGGTTGACGAGTTGACGTGTTAACAAGTTGACGAGGATTTGAAAAGATATTATTGTAATAAAAAAGTTCTTAGTTCTCAGTTTTTAGTTCTCAGTTCATTCATTCCATCCTTCACGAGTAATGGCTACCTCGCTGCGGTTTCGAGTTTCGAGTTCCAGGTTTCAGGTTTCAGGTTTCCGGTTTCCGGTTTCAAGTTCCAGGTATCGAATCTTTATACCCAAACTCATCATTAAATGCAGTCCTCGCTTGTATTTCCTTACAGCTTAAAGCTTGCAGCTTATAGCTGTATTTGCTTTAGGCTTTCAGCTTTAGGCTTTTAGCTGTATATAACATGATTAACACTACCCACTCAATTTGATTTAAAAAGAACTTGCAGATATCAATACCGTTCATTAACTTTGAAATGCAAAGTACTTTCATCATGAATGAAAAACCTGATTACGCCCGTGATATAACTGAGATCCGCTCTATGATGGAGCGATCGACCAAATTCCTGTCACTATCAGGTTTGGCCGGCATAATGGCTGGTATATATGCATTGGCCGGCGCCTTTGTTTCGTACCAGGTGCTTGATTTTAATCCTGATAAGCTTGCCGAAGGCAACACCGAAACTGATGGTGCATTATGGAAGATCGTTGGGGTGGCCGTTGTTGTTCTGGTACTTGCACTTGGCACTGCTATTTATCTTTCGTGGAAGAAGGCTGTTAAAAGCGGAGAGAAATTCTATAACGCAACCACAAGAAGGGTCATAAGCGCTATGCTGGCACCCCTGGTTACCGGCGGCGTGTTGATGCTTGCTTTATTCACAAAGGGCCTTACCGGGTTAATGGCGCCCTGCTCCTTAATATTTTACGGACTGGCACTATATAATACCAGCAAGTTCACATACGACGAGGTAAAGTCCATGGGACTTATTGAAATTGCACTAGGGTTAATAAGCACTTACTTTGTGGGGTTAGGCTTACTTTGTTGGGCTTTGGGCTTTGGCGTTGTGCACATTATTTATGGCATTTATTTGCATTACAAGTACGAACGGTGAAAATATCAATTGATGGATTACATAAAGCATTTGAGAACAGGATCAGGCTCGGCATAATGTCGGTGCTGGCTGTTAATGATATGCTTGACTTCAATTCACTGAAAGACTTTTTTGATATTACCGATGGCAAACTGGCCAGCAATATAAAAGCGTTGGAAAAGGAAGGGTTTATAAACGTTAAAAAATCATTTATAGGTAAAAAGCCCAATACCAGGTATTATATGTCGAAAAAGGGTAAGAAGGCGTTTGACGATCACCTGAAAGCATTGGAACAATTACTAAAATCGCAGAAATAAACATGACCACCAATAAGTACATAATAAATAAAAGAAAAAAGATTACAGCTGCATTTGAGCTGATGAGGTGGTTATATTTTTTTGTCTTTATACTTTGAAATACAAAGTTCTTTCAAAATAACTTATCACTATAAAATCTATTTACGATGACACAAACAAATAACGCAATACCAACGAACAAAGGCGTACTAAGCAAAAGAATGCTGATGGGTGCAGGCATTGGCTTACTATTAATATGCCTGTTCCTTAGCTCGGCAGGGCACCCCAACCCGTTTTGGCCAAAGCTTTGGTTCTTAAGACCACTGATCATAGTTCCATTTGCCGGCGCCATGGGTGGGTTATGCAATTACTATCTCGTTTATTTTCATAACCTGATGGGTGTAAACAAAACCGTGGCCATGATACTGAGTGCGGTGATCTTTCTTATTGGCCTATGGCTTGGGCTTATTTTAGGACTTGATGGCACCTATTGGAATTAACTCCTGCATAACAATACAATAAACATCAACCGAGCAATTATGAAAGACCAGATCCTCAGCTACATAAACAATCCCTCCGAATTGGAGAAACTGTACAGATCGAATAAGAGTTTGTTCAGGCGCGAGTTCAACACGCTGTATCCACAGATCAGCGGCAGCCCCATTGCCGGTTGCTGGAACGAAAGATTGAATTATGAGGGCGCAGAGCTTAATTGGGCTACTGGTAAGGACCTATTGTTTGTTATAATTGCCGGGTTGATCGCCGGGGTAGCTTCCAAACTACAGGACATTCTGCATATTAATGAAGAACACTTTTATGCAAGAAATACCGGCTTCCTCATTTTCCCGGTCTTGTATGCGTGGTTTGCCTGGAAGAATAAAATGCCTGTTGGTAAAATAATATTTATTACCAGCATGACCATTATTGGTTTACTATTTATCAATTTGCTTCCCAATAACAGCAATAGCGACACCGTACAATTAACATGCATTCATATGCCTGTATTCCTATGGGCACTATTAGGTTTTGCTTTTGTGAACGGGGCGAATAACAATACGGAAAAGCGGCTTGGCTTCTTAAGCTATAACGGCGACCTGGCTGTGATGACCGCACTTATTGTTATTGCTGCCGGTATGTTAAGTGCTGCAACCGTTGGACTTTTTTCATTGATCGGTTTAAATATTGAAAAGTTTTATTTCAGGTACATAGTACAATTCGGTTTTCCGGCTGCACCTCTTTTAGGCACCTGGCTTATACAAAGCAATCCACAACTGGTAGGCAGAGTATCGCCGGTTATTGCAAGAATTTTCAGTCCGCTCGTATTAGTAATGCTGGTTGTTTACCTTACAGCAATAATATATTCGGGCCGCAATCCTTATAACGACAGGGATTTTTTACTGGTGTTTAATATCCTGCAGGTTGCGGTAATGGCCCTTATCTTCTTTTCTGTTGCCGAATCAACCAGAACATACAAACACAAGGCGGAGGTTTGGATACTTACGCTTCTTTCAATTGTGACCATAATTGTAAACGGCATTGCACTGTCGGCCATTTTGTTCCGAATTTCCGAAGGTGGTATAACGCCAAATCGCGCAGCCGTATTGGGCGGCAATATTATAATACTGATAAACCTGTTATTGGTAACTGTACAACTTATTAGAACACTGGCAAAGAAAAATGATATAACCAGTGTTGGTAACGTGATCACCCGTTACCTGCCTGTATATTTAATATGGGCAGCAGTTGTAACGTTTTTATTCCCATTCTTATTTGGATTCAAATAATGTAACACTTCTTCAAATACCATATAATGAAAATAGATATCATTATTGCCTATGTTCAGCGATATGAATTTGGGCACGAGCGGGATTTTGTGCCTCCTATAACCGGCATTCATTTAGCAGCCATAACACCAGCCCCACACCAGGTGCGCATCTTTCATCAGCAAATTGATAAAATACCACTGAACTCAGATGCAGATGTAATAGCCATTTCCTTCTTTAGTGGTTTTGCACTGGCGGCTTACAAACTGGCTGTTGAATTCAGAAGCCGGGGAAAAATGGTGATAGCAGGCGGACCGCATGTTACCTATTGCCAGAAGGAAGCCCTCACCTATTTTGATGCTATTGTAACCGGCGAAGCGGAGAACGTTTGGCTTGAACTGTTGCAGGACATTGAACTTAACCAATTGAAACAGGTATATAAAGGTTCGCCTTGCGATATGACCAGTTTGCCAACACCACGGTACGATCTGCTGCCCAACAAATTCTTTATAAAGAAAGTTATTCAGGCAACAAGAGGCTGTCCTTTTAGTTGTTCCTTTTGTACTGTTCCTTCCCTAAACCCCGGCTTTCGGTTACGGCCGGTTGCAGATGTAATACGCGATGCTTCGTATGATAAGTTCAGCCATTGGTGGCAACGAAAGATCGTTTGGTTTTGGGACGATAATCTTACCATAAAGCGCCCCTACATAAGGCAACTGCTTGCTGAAATGATACCGTTAAAAAAATGGTGGCTTACCCAGGCCAGTATGGATATTGCCAAAGACCCCGAACTGCTCGATCTTATGAAAGCCTCTGGCTGTATAGGTGTATTTCTGGGTATAGAATCATTTGGGGTTGATTCGCTGGCCGATGCCAACAAACGGCAAAACAAGATCGCTAATTACAAAACAGCTGTAAAAGAAATAAGAAAACGTGGCATTGCGGTAATGGCTGGTTTTATTGCGGGCTTCGATCATGACGATGAACAAAGCATCATCAACATGGCCGATCAGCTAATGGAAATAGGCATCGACGTTCCCTTCCTAAGCATTATGACACCATTCAGGGGTACTCCTATTTACACCAGGCTAAACCAGGAGGGCCGCATATTACACGACAGGAACTGGAATTATTACAATGGGTATAATGTAGCGTTCAAACCAAAACAAATTACCGAAGATCAATTATTACGCGCGCATAGAGCCTTGTGGAAAAAGTCGTTCTCGCCACTGTATGCATTTAAACGAATTGCACGCGGACTATTCACATTAAGACCGGGCGCTTTTCTGATGTCATTTTTTATGAACTCATTTTACAGCTTTAAGCGGGTACGAAAGAATTACCCCATTGATATGACAAAACGAAAAGACCTGAACAAACGGGTTGAACCGCAGATCAGGTCTTTTGGCGAAAAAGCTATAGAGTATGTTACAACTTATAGTTAAAGTATTTTGTAAACAAACCTTATACCAGTGGTGTAATTGAATGCGGCGCTTTTGCCGCCCTTAGCTGCCCGCTCAATATTTGCACCTCTGAAAACAGCATTTACATCATCTGGCTCAACGAATGCATCGCGATCATATTTAAATTGCTGGTTCGTTGTTTTATAATTTCTGAACCGTACGCCTATGCCTTCATACACTTCAAACATAAAGTGTTTACCAATATCATCCTGCCAGCCCCACAAGGCATTGAGGCCCCAAACTGTTTTGGTAACGCCAATACCGTCTTTTAGATCGTAGGCGCTATAATCACCTGCATTATAGTCAATGACCGTATTGTATTTATGATTGGTATAAAAACCATTCATGGCAATATAATGCCCATGAAATTTCTTATAACCTAAATTGCCTTCGCGAAAATAATAACGGAACTCCGACTTCAATTTAAACCCACTGGGTGAAACAAAGTTGGTATCAGGCTTTTCATACCATCCTTTCCGGTATCGAATGCCTACTTCATTATACATACTGAACTGTGGGGCCAGATGCACCTCCACACCAGCTGTTATTGTAGGAAAACTTACGACATCGATTGCAGCAAGGGGTGCTAACTTTATTAAAAGCCGGACATCAGGGAGGCTCTGGGATTTTCGGTTCTTACGCCATCTCTCAGGCACCTGGGCATAACTATGAAAGGCTGTTGCTAAACAGATCACAAGAAGTAGGGAGCGCATAATTTAAGGGTTTAAGCAGCAATACGGCTTTACAGCGGTTGCGTTTCGCCCAAATATATACGTTATTTGTTAACTATGCAAACCAGCCAATAACGCGCTAAAACAGCCGGTAAGCAAACCTAACACCAATGGATATATTGATCGTTGTTGTTTTACCGTCTTTTAATTCGGGCCTGCCGCCAGTAAGGTCAGTAAACGTCCAGTGATGACCTCTGCTTTCTCTGTCACGCTCATGATCAAATTCTCTACCCACGGTAACTATATCTCTCAACCTCAAACCTAAACCACCATAACATTCAAACAAAAACCGTTTACCCAAATACATTTGGTTACCTATTATAAAATTACCACCCAAAACTTTCTTTGTCATGCCAAAATCATCCTGGGTAAAAGCACTCGTATCCTTCTGGTAATAATATCCAACATATTTATTGTCAACATTCTTTATATAGAAAAGATTGACGGCTAAATAATACCCAGTAAGTCTGCCTCCTATTTTACTATCAGGGTCTTTAAAATAATATCGTACTTCCGATTTGATCCTATACCCGCGGCGAGCAACAAAACCGGTATCGTCATTTTCATACAAAGCCTTTCTGTACCTAAAACCAAATTCATTATACCAGCTCATCTTGTTTGATAGAGCAATTTCCAAACCACCCTGTATAGCCGGGAATTCTATTTCGTCGATGAGGGCAAGGGGCGCAATTTTAAATAACAGGCGGGAGTCATAATATTTATAAGGCTTTGAAGACCTCCGGAACTTCAATGGTACCTGAGTAAAGCCACTGTAAGCCGTAAATAAACAAAATACTATAGCAATCAGGCGCATAAGTTAGGGTTTGGCAACAATATGATCTTCCATCTGCATATAAACGTTGCATCGCGTTCAAATATATACGCAATTCTAAAAAAATCAATACCTTAATATATCATTATGCAAGCAACCTTTTTATCTTTAATAATATTACTTACCAGCTGCCTTCACCTTCAGGCCAAAGTGCACCATGTAGGCGCTGGGCAACAGTATGCAACAATCAATCATGCATTGGTTGTAACCAAACCCGGCGATACCATAATGGTACACGAGGGAAATTACGAAGGCGGTAATTATATAGCCAGTTTGCAGGGAACGGCTGCCAGGCCAATTCATTTTGTTAGCGCCCCAAATGAAAGGGTTGTCTTTCAGGGCGGTGTTGATGCCTGGCACCTGGTAGACGCTGCACATGTATATATAAAAGGTTTCACATTTCAACAGCAAACAGGCAACGGTTTTAATATTGACGATGGGGGAACGTATAACACCCCATCGCACCATATTATTTTCGATTCCTGTACATTTCGCAATATACATGCAACAGGCAATAACGACCTGCTTAAAATGTCGGGCGTTGATTTCTTTACCATCAGAAATTGCCATTTTCTCAATGGCGCAGCCGGTGGCAGTGGCATTGACATGGTTGGCTGTCATGATGGAACTATCAGTGGCAACCGGTTCGAAAACCTGGGCAGTAATTCCATTCAGGCAAAAGGCGGATCAAGGAACATCAAAATTGAATACAACTATTTTAACAACGGTGGCGAGCGTACGCTTAACCTGGGCGGTTCTACTAACATGCAATTGTTTCGTCCGCCCGATGCGCGCTATGAAGCAGCACAGTTAACCGTATACTCAAACATTTTCATTGGTTCTGATGTTCCCATTGCCTATGTAGGTTGTGTGCAAACCAGTGTGCTGAATAACACCATTTACTTACCTCAAAAATGGGTGATCAGGATCTTACAGGAAACGGCAGACAGCGCCCGGTTTTACCCCTGCGGAAATAATATTTTCAGCAACAACATTATCTATCACGATAACCGCGTAATTATTGACTGTAATATTGGGCCTAATACCAATGCACCCAGTTTCAGCTTTTCGAACAACCTGTGGTACCATTCGCAAAACGCTGCATGGGCTGGCCCTGTTCTTCCCGTAAAAGAAACCGGTAGCGTCATTGGTAAAGACCCACTGTTTATGAATGCACCTGCTGGTGATCTTTCTTTGAAGAAAGAAAGTGAAGCAGCCGGCAAAGGTTATAAATTCAATGAAAAGGTCCCGCCGAAACGGGACCCCTTATAGAACCGTCTATGCAAATTCAATATATAGTTTCTTTCACCAGATTATCACTTACCGAACTAAGTTAACAAGCTTTATTGTATATGACCGGGCAATTTGATAAACGTGCATTTTTGGCAATAGCCGTGTTGGTTTTGGCAATAAGTGTGTAACATTTATAAATGACCGGCAACTTTATTATATTGAGGCGCAATTAACAATACGGTGATGGAAACCATAATATTTTGCGGAATACAGGCTACAGGCAAAACAACCTTTTTTAAAGAGCGATTCTTTAAAACCCACATCCGCATTTCCCTTGACCAGCTTAATACCCGGAACAAAGAACAAAGATTCATTGACACCTGTATTGAAACCCGGCATCCTTTTGTGGTAGACAATACAAACCCAACAAAAGAAGACAGGGCTAAATATATTTCTATTGCAAAAGCCAACAAGTTTAAAGTTATTGGTTATTATTTTCAATCGAAACTTGCCGAGGCCCTGGTGCGTAACAGCCAACGAACCGGAAAGGAAAATATACCTGAAATTGGTATAAAGGGAACATTCAATAAATTAACACTACCTTCTTTAGAAGAGGGATTTGATGAACTTTATTACGTTGAGACCGGGAACGATGAATTCAGAATAAAAAAATGGACAAATGAAATTTGACGATCTGGACCTTAAAATGCGGGTATACGAAACGTCGCACGACCGTTGTGTTTTACCCAATATGTACCTGGTGGCAAGAATAGATGGACGCAGTTTTACCAAACTAACCAAGGAAGTTCAAAAGTTTAAAGCTCCGTTCGACGAGCGCTTTCGCGACCTTATGGTAGAAACCGTTAAACACCTTATGAACTGTGGTTTCAATGTAATTTATGGCTTTACAGAAAGCGATGAAATTTCATTATTATTTCACCATAATGAGAGTGCATTCTCCCGAAAAACAAGAAAATTCATTTCAATACTGGCGGGTGAAGCAAGCGCTAAGTTCTCCTCAATGCTGGGCGATGTAGGCGCTTTTGATTGCCGTTTATCTGAACTTCCCAATAAAAAACTTGTAGAAGATTATTTCAGGTGGAGAAATGAAGACGCGCACAGAAATGCGTTAAATGCTCATTGCTACTGGCGATTGAGACAGGATAATTATTCCCAAAACGAAGCTACTTCAAAAATTGAAGGATTAAGTATTGCTGCCAAAAACGAACTCCTATTTCAATATGGCATCAATTTTAATGACGTGCCCAACTGGCAGAAACGTGGCATAGGCGTTTATTGGAAAAACGTAAAGAAGGAAGGGTTTAATCCTAAAACCAATCAGGCAATTTGGGTTGACAAACGTGAATTGTTTGTAGATTACGAATTACCCATGCGCGATGAGTACAATCAGTTCATAAAAGATGTTATTGAGAGAAATGAGAAAGTGATAGCTTAATTTTACTCGCTTAAACCATGCTAAAAATGGAAAACAAAATAACCGAACAGGTACGTTTACTTTTTAAAGGCGCCGACGAAAGGGATTGGGAGAAATGCAGATCTGTTTTTAACAAAGATGTTTTGCTCGACTATTCTTCAATGACCGGCAATGCTGCCACGCTTTTATCATCAGAACAAATAATTGCAGCATGGGCCGCCTTTTTACCAGGCTTTGACAGAACACACCATGAGTTATCAAAGTTCAATATTGAGAACAATGGTCTTCTTTCCACAGCGCATTATTTCGGAAAAGCCGATCACTTTCTCGATGCCGAAGTTTGGACGGTAGAAGGAACGTATGATACAAAACTGGTACGCACCAATAATGATAACTGGCTCATAGTTGAACATAAATTTAATTTAGAAAAGCAAAGCGGCAACACTTCCCTTCCCCAGTTGGCAACGCAAAAACTGGCAAAGCAGTAAAGGAAATATTTTATAATTGCATTAATAAACCCGGGCCGGTTGGCGTGGGTTTATTATTTTATACATGTTTCACATAAAGGAGCTTTAGCTCATTCTGCCCAATTTCTTTTACACACTTATCAGGCAAATCAACACGTTTATTGCCCAAATCAACACGCTTATCAAGTGTATATTTATTAATCTAAAAATCTGTTATAGTTTTACAGCCTGACACTATCCTGCCAGGATACCCAGTTTTCAATTTTTATAGAAACTGAACGGTCCGAGCTGTGGCAAATAGTTACATATTGTGCGAAATATAAAAGTGTACACCTGCATGAACCTGGCAGATAAGAATATATCATTGCAAACAGAATGGCAATCACTGGGGCAATCGTATGCCAAAGAGGTAAATGCAATGATTGATTTTGGTGAGCAATTCGGTTGGGATAACTGGAAAGGTGATGAGCCTGCCGACAACCGGGAGGAAGCAGCGCATGAAGTATTGACACTTTTAAAGAAAGCCAACAAAGAAGGCACCATTACCACGTTCAGGAAAAGTTTCCCACCGGCTTATGCGCCTTTTGTAAACATCATTCACGAACAAGGACAGAATATTGAAAACTTATGTTATATAAGCAATAATACAATTGCTTTTATAGTTGGCTCGGCCTATGAAAAAAGAAGGGCCTATTTATTATCAGAAGGCTCCATTATAAGGCTTAGGGACAATATACAATCAATTGGCAGGTCGCCACAAAACAATATCTACGCCATTGCAGAAAACGGCGCTATAACAACTTACAAAGGCTGGGAAGGAAATAAAGTGTGGGTATTTAAACTTCCACCTGTTGATGAACAATCAATTTCACAAATAATCCCTTTTAATAACGGGCTTGCAGTTATACTCATTTCGCCTGAAGGTATTTATTTACTTAACACGAATGGGCATTCGCTTATTCATCCTGTTCCCGACCAGGAAGATCTTGACTGGACACCCAGCATTCATATGGAACATGCCGCCTTATCGGCCGACAATTCCTTTATTGCGCTTGGCGATCAATCATCTGTACATAGAATATTAAATAACCAGGGCGCTGCGGTTGCAGAGATAGGGCCGCAATCATCTTATCCACACTATGCCCTGTTCTCAAAGAATGGCCAGCAAGTGGTTTTAAACTCCTGCCATTTTTACAATGGCGTTACTATTGGCATTTCTACCACCGGCATTCATGGTTTGAAAATTGAGGCGCATACACAGGATAACAGGTATACAGTTATTGATGAAAACTGCCGCGTGTATGCAGCTGTTGCCACTACATCGTACTACATAATGGGTGACGTTGGTGGTTATATAAAAGCGTACGATTTTACAGGCAAACTGATGTGGCGCTATTTCCTGGGCTCTACCATTACAGGCATGACGATCTCTGACGATGAAAACACATTGTGGGTTGCCGCCTGTTCGGGCATGATACATCAGCTTAAATTGAACCAGGGGCAACGAGACGATCATACCATTGGCAATGGAGATCATTATGAAGAGTTCAGAGTTATCTTCTGGAAAAATGAACCACAACCATTGATCTGGTAACCATGCTGTTTTGGGCAATTTGATTCCCTACCCTACACTAATTGTAAATATTTTTCCTGCATCTGCATTCCATACATACCATAACACTATGGCATAATAATACGTGCTATGATGTATTAAATGATATGTTATGGGCACAACACTAAAAGCGAAGAAAGAAAACCCGGTTGAAAAATATCCCGCACCTCCCTATCCAAAGCAGGAGCAGGAAATGCCGGGTACAGAGCAGAAAATGGACCCCAAACCAGATCATGGTGAAACTACTTATAAAGGAAGCGGAAAGTTAACCGGCCGTAAAGCCCTTATTACCGGTGGCGATTCTGGCATTGGGAAAGCAGTGGCCATTGCCTTTGCCCGCGAAGGCGCCGATGTATTAATATCTTACCTGAACGAAGAAGAAGATGCAAGGGAAGTTGCCGATCATATAAGAGCTGCCGGCCAAAAAGCCATTATGGTGCCAGGTGACATAAGCAACGAAGCACATTGCAAACAACTGGTAGAAAAAGCAATTGCAGAATTTGGCCAGCTTGATATAATAGTGAACAATGCAGCTTACCAAATGGAGCATAAATCATTACAGGAAATATCGTCGGAAGAATGGGATTATACCTTCAGAACGAACGTAACAGCCATGTTCCATATTTGCAAAGCGGCAGAGCCTCATTTACAGCCTGGCAGTTCGGTAATAAATACAAGTTCAGTGAACGCGTATACACCTAACCGCTCTTTAATGCCATATACAGTAACCAAAGCGGCAATACAAAACTTCACAGCAACCCTTGCACAGTTATGGGGCGAAAAAGGGATCAGGGTAAATTGCGTGGCTCCGGGCCCTATATGGACACCCCTGATACCAGGCAGTTTTTCGGGCGATAAAGTAAAAGAATTTGGCAGTCAAACACCATTAAAAAGAGCAGGCCAACCTGCAGAGCTTGCCCCTATATATGTTTTACTGGCATCGGAAGATGGAAGTTATATGTCGGGCGCAACCGTACAGGTTACGGGCGGAATGCCTACCATATAAGATCAAAAAACAAAACAGGCAGGTAGCTTATATATAAGTTACCTGCCTGCTTTTTTTTCATATAAACCAATTATTGATTTAAAGGTTTTCCTTCTTCTTTTGAAGGATCCGCATCTACTTGTTTACCTTTCAGATCTTTATTCGTCACCATTTCACCCTTGCCTCTTTCCTCACCCGGCTTTTTATCAACCGCCTGCTGATCTTTGTTCTTCTTTTCATTTACAGCATCGATGTTCCCCGGCTTTTTCATTTGATCTTTCATACAAACAATTTAAATACTAAATAAACAAGGCTGCAAATCCCAGACCACTGTTAACATTACTGTTTGCAATAATGAGCGTGTTACCGGTAAATGAAATTAATGTTATCAAATAGAACATTGTATCCATTCATATGGTCACGCCCTATTTTCGCGTCGCAAAAATCAATATGCGTTAGAGTAATTATATGAAATTATCACGCTACATATATAGTACCGATTGTTTGTTTTGTGCGTCCTTATAGTACCCACCCCTCGATCATTACATTTTCTTATATATTTTAAAAGTAACCCTGCAATGAAGAGATCATTCTTAACCAAACTGTTATTCCTGCTATTTGCATGTTTAGCAGCCCGCGAGCTTTCTGCACAAACCACCCAGGCGTCTATCGTTGGTATAATTACCGACGAAAACAAAAAACCGGTACAGGGCGCCACTGTGCAGTTGTACAACGAGTCAACCGGTTTCACCACTGCAACATTAACAAATGCAAAAGGTGAATATATTTTTAAAGAATTGCCCTTAGGCGGCCCTTATACCATTAAAGCCACTTCCGTTGGTTATGGTGAACAAAAGCGTACCGACTATTCATTAAACCAAGGCGATCTGTTGAAAGTTAACATCGCCATGCAGGTTTCTGCCGCCAACATGAGCGAGGTTACCGTTACAGCTACAGGCCAGCGGAAGAAATCGGAAAACTTTGGCGCCGCCACATCGGTAACAGCGCGCGATATCTCGCGCCTACCAGTAAACGGCCGTAACTTTACCACCCTTATAGACCTGAGCCCATTGAGCAGTGGCAGCAACCTGGCAGGCCAGTTGGGTTCTTCTACCAACATAACCATTGACGGTACATCGGCTAAAAACCCTACTTCAAGCAGTGGTACCAACAGCCGTATTGGCGGCCCTTATGCTGTTTCTATGGAAGCCATCAGGGAATTTAAAGTGGTAACCAACCAATACGATGTTACTTATGGCCGAAGCGGCGGAGGCACCATTAGTACCGTTACCAAATCGGGCACCAATACTTTTTCAGGAAGCGTGTTTATGTTCTCCCGGGCCGATTGGTTATCGAGCAAATATGACATGCGCGGTGTTCGTCGCATTAACGATTTCTCAACCAACCAGTATGGCTTTTCATTAGGCGGCCCCATCATCAAAAACAAAGCGCACTTCTTTATAGCCTGGGACCGGCAGGATGATGCGCGGCCTTTACAGATCGCCGATATTCAGTCAACCGCTGATGAACGACGCTTTAGCATTCAAAAAGATACCCTGAACCGTTTTCTTAATATTGCCAGAACTAAATATGGCGTTTCCGATGCCAACCAAACCGGCTCATTTGATAAGAAAAGGCATACTGATGCCGCTTTCCTGCGGGTTGACTGGCAACTGAATGAAAAGAACCTGCTTACACTTCGTAACAATTATGTGAACGACCGCGCTCCACTGGGCCGCGACGATAATACCTCCATCAATCTGTACGAAGTATACGCCGATGCACATGCCTGGAACAACAGCTTCCTGGCTACCCTTCGTACCGTAGTAAACTCCAAACTCACCAATGAATTGAAGCTGCAACACCTGTATACCTTTGAAGAAAGCACACCGGGCAGTCAGTTACCCAAAGCTAATATTCCACGTGGTATTGTTGAACGCATTTCCAGCACCTCGGAAGGCACTAACCTCACAACCAATATTCAATTGGGCGGACAACGATATTCTCCCGAGCATTTTTACAATAATGTATTCCAGTTGGTGAACAACGTTTATCTCAACACCAACAAGTTCAACTACACGTTTGGTACCGACGTTCAGTATACGCATATGAACTCTTTGTACGGCAGCGAAATGAACGGGCGGTATTATTTTACCGGAATGAAGAATTTTGACGCACTTAAACCTTACCGATATGCCAGGGAAGTAGCTCTGTTAGACGACCCAAGCGTTGACCAGAACGTTCTTAATGCAGCCCTGTACGCCCAAATGAAAACAGAACTGATGCCTGGTCTTGATATGACCGCGGGTTTACGGGCCGATTATACCAACTATTTCAATAAACCAAATTTCAATCAGCTTGTATCCGATGAATTGGGGTTAACAACCAACCGCTCGCTGAAAACATTCCAGGTGCAGCCCCGTATTCAGTTCAACTGGGATATTAATGAAAAGCACCGCGATTATGTTCGTTTAGGCGCCGGCGTATTCGGTTCCGATATTAACAACTATGCCATGATCAATAACATGGTTTTTGACGGAACTAAAGTGAAATCGGTAGATATTCAAACCGATATACCAACGCCTAATTTTCCCGGCTATCGCAATGATCCATCCAGCGCACCCGGCAGAGACCTGCTTACCCGTGGCGTTCCTACCATCAACATGAATGGTAAAGATGCCCGCATACCGGTTGTGTATAAAGCCAATATCTCTTACAGCCGGTTTATTACCAATAACCTGAAATTGGGCGTTACATTCTATGCTACACTTGCCCGCAATAACTATATGTATGTTGACCGCAACATGGTTGACGAGCCATTCTTCCGTTTAAGCAACGAAGGCAACCGCGGCGTATATGTTCCAGCTAAAGCCATTGACTCCAATGGTATCGCCGACTGGATGCAAGGCCGCAAAAGCAACAGTGTTGGACGTGTGCTTGAATTGAACAGCGAAGGTAAAGTAAACCAGTTTGCCGTTGTATTTGACGGTACCTGGCGCTATTTCAAAGATGGTGAAGTTTCTTTCAGCTACACCTGGAACGATACAAAAGACAACACCACTTATAATGGCGACGTAGCCAATACGGCCACATTGAATCTTATGGTGAATGATGACCCGCGCGACCTGAGCAGAATGACATATAGCGATGGACATTTCCGTCATAAAGTAGTGTTCTATGGAACGTTGCCTACATTCTTCGGCGTTAGTGTTGGCGTAAGATATTCCGGTATTGGCGGCACCCGCTATTCGATGGCAGTGAATGGAAATATCAATGGTGATTTTGTAGCCAGCAACGACCTCGCTTATATCTTCGATGTTAACGATGCCAAAGTGCCGGAAAAATACCGCACAGCTATCACTAACATTTTGAATAATCCCAACGCCAGCGGAAGCATAAAGGATTATATCAATAAAAACATGGGTAAAATTGCCGAGCGCAATGGCGGCATCAATCGCTTCTATGGCACCTGGGACCTGCGTTTTGCCAAGAAGTTCAATGTATGGAAAAAGCAATACATTGAATTATCGGGCGATATCTTCAACGTAGAGAACCTGATCAATAAAACCTGGGGCGGCAGCAGAAACCTGGGTAAACAAAACATATATACAATTGCATCTTCGAGTGCCACTACAAAAGGCTTCGACCAGGCCACACAAAATTACAATTACAATGTAAATGGCAATACAGGCGTAATAACACCTGGTGGTAATCCATGGCAAATACAAATTGGAATTCGTTGCGGATTCTAATTGGCTAGTGGTAAGTGGCTAGTGGGGCTTATATTCAAAACTCACTATATTCCGTACTCTCTGTATTTCCCTACTCGCTACGTCCCATTTACTACTAGCCAACAAAAAGATCCCTCCGGCTGAGCCGGAGGGATCTTTTTGTTTTAAAGTTTAGCTCTTTGAAAAAAGTAAAAGCGTTATTAGTGTTTATGGAACTGGTAAAAAAGACCTACCTGCCAAACCCGGTTCTGATAGTCGGTGGTATTGCTTTTTGTAACATCCGTTAACCCTAAATTATAACGGGCATCAACACCTACACCACTACGTCCTACATAGCTGGCGCCAAAACTCCAGGAGAAGTCGGCATTGCTGAAATTGTCAACATCGGTCTCTGTTTTTCCACTCTTGTATTCAGAGGTAGTTAAAATACCTACCTGCGGACCTGTTTGCAGTCTGAATCCATTTGCAAACATGTACTGGGCAAGTATGGGAACGTTAATGTAATTCAGTCGTAATTTATCATCGCCATATTTAGCACCTTGTGTACTATAAACTATCTCTGGTTGAATGGCGAATGAGCGGGTAAGATGAATATGAGCCAGACCGCCAAGATGATATCCGGTTTTTGTGTCTGCTTTAGTATCAGCGGCATCGTTAGAAAGATTTGCAAAGTTAACACCGCCTTTAATACCATATTCAACATGTTGTGCGAAGGCACCCTTGATCAGCAGGAACATAACTGCCGAAATAATGATCTTCTTCATAATGCTGGTTTAATTAACAATACGCATACAGTATTGCAAAGTGAATACCAGCCGTTTTATGTGGAATTTACAATTTAAACTATTGAATATTAGAAGCTTCGCACTGTGGAATCAGAGTAGCTTAGTGGTTGTAAACACTGATGCGCTGAAAATATTATTAACGATCTTACCGATCACTACTTTTTCAAGATAATAACCAAAGCGCTCATACGCTTCTTTTAATGCATTGTGCAGAAAGCGGTCGATCTGCTTATTCTGTTTATATCAAGCTCAATGAGGTTGGTACCGGATTGCTGCATATAGTAGTGCTAATTTGTACAAGTATAGAAGTAATATGGCATAAATGCAAGTAGCTCGTTTTTCATTTTTAATCTGTAGCTTGCCATTAATAATAAATATTATAAGTCATGGAATCGCATATTGTTAAAATAACAGCCATTCACCAGGTTACGCATGATGTAAAGAGCTTTCGTATTGAAAAGCCTGCGGGTTATAAGTTTGTACCCGGACAAGCTACGGAGGTAGCCATCAATAAACCGGGTTGGGAAAATGAACGGCGGCCCTTCACTTTTACTTCGCTGAATAACGAACCATCACTTGAGTTTACAATAAAACGATATGCCGATCATAATGGGGTAACCAATCAACTTCACCAATTGGTTCCCGGTGATGAAATTATATTACATGATGTATGGGGCGCTATTGAATACAAAGGGCCTGGATATTTTATTGCCGGCGGCGCGGGTATAACACCCTTCATTGCTATCCTTCGCCAATTGCACCGCGATAACCAGCTTGCCGGTAACACCTTGTTCTTTTCAAATAAGACCGCTGCCGATGTTATTTATGAAGAAGAATTAAAGTCTATGCTTGGCACAAATGCGGTATATATTCTCAGCCGCGAACAAAAAGAAGGTTATGAAAATGGAATGATCGATGAAGACTACCTGCGCTCACACGTCACTGATTTTAATAAACATTTTTATGTGTGCGGGCCGGATAAGATGATCAGTGATATTAATGCTACACTGGAGAAACTGGGAGCGAAACCGGATTTGGTTGTGTTTGAAAAATAATTTGAAATAAGAAGTAGGAGGTAAGAAATAAGAAGAACCTTTTTAAACCTCCTACTTCATCTTCCTAAATCCATCTATTTCTATTCTTGGCAGCCCGCCGCCTCGCTATAAATCCTTTCGCGAACGTTCCAATCAACAGCAAGCCAAATACAAATCCACCAATATGTGCGGCATAAGCAACACCACCGGCTTCCTGGCCACCCAACGCACCCAAACCATTCACCACCTGAAAGGCAAACCAAATACCCACTGAAATAAATGCCGGTACTGAAATAATGAGAAAGAAGATCCAGAGATGTACACTTTTACCGGGGTACAATCGCAAATAAGCACCCAGAATGGCTGAGATAGCGCCAGATGCACCTAAACTGGGCACATACATACCGCCGCCAAAAACAACCGTGCTAAACACATGGCTTAAGCTGGCCAGTACACCACATAACAAATAAAAGAACAGGTATTTCACATGGCCTAAGGCATCTTCAACATTATCGCCAAAGATCCACAGGTACAACATATTTCCTAACAAATGCGCCAACCCGCCATGCATGAACATAGAGGTAATGAGGGTAAGCTGAACTGGCTGCGGGGTAATACCCAGGCCCGACTTGGTTGTAATATCCTGGCCGCTGAGTACTTCGGCAGGAATTGTAGAAAAGGCCAACGTAAAATTGTCGTTACGCCCTAATCCCTGCCAGTAAACATATACAAAAATATTAAGCGCTATTAGAAGATAGTTTACATAGGGGACCGTTTTCCGGTCGCGGTTATCATCACCAATGGGAAATACCATCTTTTTTTCTCAAAAATAGGCAAAAGAAGTACCAGTTACCGCAAATACAAGTTACAGGTTACATGTTACAGGGTGCAGGGTGTTTGCTTCGCATTAGTATTTCCCTGAAACTTGAAACCTGTAACGTGCAACATGGACCAAATCCTTAATTCGCCAATAATTGTGTTAAAGAGAATATGTAATAGCAGTATAATAAAACCCACCAATTTGCGGTCCGCCCAGCATGGAGTAATAATAGTGGTTCAGCACATTGGCGCCGCCTATTTTAACAGTAAGCGAAGGGTTGGCAAATGAATACTGTAACATAGCATCGGCATTAAATATGGCCGGCACATTGCCATTCACCAGGAACGACTGCCAGTAAAAATTGCTTTGATATTTGAAAGTTACATTAAACCCAAGCTTCTTATATACGTTCGTTCCGCGTATACCACCATTCACCATCCATTTGGGCGTATTGAACCCATCTTCCAATCCGTCGTTGGTCTTTGTTCTTTTCAGGGTTTGGTAACTGGCATTGGCAAAAACGGAATACTTA
Source organism: Niastella sp. OAS944 (assembly GCA_024809215.1). GTDB lineage: Bacteria > Bacteroidota > Bacteroidia > Chitinophagales > Chitinophagaceae > Niastella. Next base: position 77,407 of record JANUBW010000011.1, read on the forward strand.
TTACTGAGTAAGTACAACACATCGAGCTCGGCACCATAGTTATGAACAATGGTCTTTGAGTTTGTCCACAAGCGGTAACGACCCTGTTTGTTGCGATCGTACAAATAAGCGGGGATCTGCGATTCATCGGAGGTATTGGGAATGCTGGCTTCAATTTGTGCAATAAAATTTGAATAGAAATTGTAATACACATCACCATCTACAAACAACCGGCTGTTAAGCAAAGTACTTCTATACCCTACTTCAAAAGAATGCATTTGCTCTGGTTGCAGGTAAGAATAAGTATTGCGTTCCAACACGCCTTTGTTCTTTTCCATGGCAGCGGCCTGCGTTAATCCCTGCGTATTTACATCTTTGTTCACAACAGCCACAAATGCATCGATGCCACTTTTTAACCAGGAATTTTCAAATACACCATTCGACATTACCTTCAACCCGCCTACCCTTTTCACACCACCACTATTGATATTCGAAAAGCCTTCAAAGATGCTGGGGAAGCGGTAACCATTCTGGTAAGAGAATCGCACTGCATTATTCCTGGTTAATTCATATACTGCCGTAAGGCGGGGATTCCATTTTAAATTAAAATACTCATAACCGGTACCACGCAGCACAGCGCTGAGTTGTAATTTTTCGTGCAGAAATCTTTTTGATGCCTGTACAAAAAAACCATAACTGGTGTAATTTAAATTATGTCCTGAGTCGGTTGGATTGATAAAATAATTTCCATCAGGCACAATGATATAATCTCTAAAGTCGGCGCCTATATGTAAATTATAATTTGTGTGAAATAATTTCCCCAGGTCAAGTGATGCTTCTGTATGTACCAAATGCGCTTTTACTTTTAATGCTGCACCAACATCCCAGTTATTGATCTCCTGTAATTGTTTTAACTTTTCTTTAAACTCATTGGTGCCTGGCTGATAACGGCCAAGGTCTGCATCCTCGCGTGCCTTGCGATGTGCAACAGCTACATCAGCATTTGTCGCAATGGTTTTATTAAAAGAGTTGGTATAATCCTGAAACCATTTATTATTGTCTTTAAAATTAACATCCATATTCTCGGCCATCGAACGCAGGTTATACGAATGCCCGGTATTTTCTGAATTAATATATGCACGGCCCTGCACCAGCGCGTTTCTGAATTGCACAATATGTTGCTGTAATCTATAATCCTCTAAACGGAACCGGTTCGAACGCTGATATATATTGTTGAGGTAGGCGGAACGATAAGTATACGAGATCTCTGCTTTTTCTGTTGGCCTGAAGAACAACGATACATCACCCTTTACATTCTGCAAATTATAATCGGCCACCTCGCGCTCATAATACCCGGTGCGCGACACCACGTAATTCTTTCCGCCAAGGGTTAATGTTTTTCTGTTACTGGATTCATTACCATATCTGTTTACATCATCATAAGCAGGATTGTCGGCGTCTGTCAGACCAACAAATTGATTGGCCGTTGGGTTCAGATCGTTGCGGTTATCGGCAATCCAGTCGTAACCGCGATTGTACCCTGCATTTAGTTTAAAGGCCCATTTCTTTCCTATGGCTTTGGCCCAACGGATATTGGTTTCATTATACAACCTGGCCGAAACATCGCCGGGATCGTTCACATGGTTCACCCCAACCTGTTGTTGTATACTGAACCCTTGTGTAGTGAATGGATCTTTGGTAGTAAAATTGGCGAGGCCATTGGTGGCGTTCATGCCATATAATGCAGAGGCAACGCCCTGTATAACCTCCACATGATCGATATCCAGGTCGCCGGGCGATAAGGCGCTGGCTATAGGCGCACCAATATGCGGCGACTGATTATCGACGTTATCTATCATTTGTACAAACCGAACATTGGTGATATTTGAAAACCCGCGGGTGTTGATGATCTTGAAACCCATACCCGGCACTATCATGTGAACGCCTTTCATACTGCCAATAGCGTCAAAAAAACCGGGCGCAGCCGTTTGCTGTACCTGTGAACTGCTGAGCTTTGAAATGCTTACCGGCGCAGTCAATTGCTTTTCCTGTAAGCGGGAAGCGGAAATAACTATTTCCTGTAATACATGCACCTTGCGGGCAGTATCCTGCTCTTCTACTTTCTGCTGGGCATTAGCTGGTAATTGTGATGCCAGCATTATTAAACCTGCAATACCGATCTTATAATAATTTTCCCTCATAACAGCAGTTGGCTATCGTTATTTCCTTTTGGAAATAACGACACAAATATAGGGAACGCCGGGACTCCTTAACAAATAAAAAAGGGCGAGCCTCCTTTGAAAGGGGACCCGCCCGAAATAAGAAGTAAGAGGTAAGAAGTAGGAAGTACGACATTCGCGAACTTCTTACCTCCTACTTCTTACTTCCTACTTCCTGCTTACTGCTTACTGCGGATAGCCGTCATTCTGGGTAAGATCAACATTCAACTCCCGCTCCGATTGAGGGATGGGGTACAATAACCTGTTCTTATCTACCTGGTATGAGTTTGCAGGCAAATAACTATACTGTTGTTTTAGCTTAGCTCCTTGTGCATTCATTACGTCAATGGCTTTACCGGTACGCACCAGGTCGTGCCAGCGGTGGTTCTCAAACGCCAGCTCTACCCTTCTTTCGTGGGCAATGATATCAGTGAGCGCAGTAGCATCGGTAGTTGTAATATTATTGCTTGCATTACCAAAAGCCCGTACACGTACTTTGTTCAACGGCACCAATGCTTCTGCAGATCTGCCTTGCAGGTTCAATGCCTCGGCCAGTAACAATAAGGCATCGGCATAGCGGTATATTGGCCAGTTGTCATTGGTGTTATTTGAGTTGGTGTGTGGGTTCAGGTATTTCTTGATATAAGGTACACCTACCTTACCAGCAGCCGGTGTATAATTTATGATGCTTTTGTTGGCAGAGAAAATAAACATATTACTTGAATTGTAGGTACCTTCTGCAACAGCAATGGAAGCATCTTTGCGGGTGTCGCCCGCTTCATACGCGTTTATCATATCCTGCGTAGGTGTATTCCAACCGCCTATACCGCCATTATCTGTTTTAACTCCTGTAATGAGGGTGGTGTTGCTAGAGCGGGGCAGAAACACATAAATAAAATTGCTTTGTTGACCGCCAAGTAAGCCTTCGAGGTATTGTATTTCAAAAATTGATTCTTTACTGTTCTTGTTGGCTGTTGAAAATACATCGCTGTATTTTGCCAGCAGGTCATAGCCCATACCCGCGAGCGTATTGAGCAAAGCTTCCGCATCGGCGTACTTCTTTTGCTCCATATATACTTCGGCCAGCAACATTGTAGCAGCCCCCTTGGTAGCCTGTCCGCCCTGTTTACCCGAAGCAAACACGGGTTTGGCCAGTTTGGCAATAGCGTCTTTTGCATCATCAATAATTTGAGCATATACTTCATCAACAGATGACCTGGGAAGAAATGCCTGTTCGGCCTCTGTTACTTCATGTAAAAACAAAGGCACTCCGCCGAAATAACGCACCAGTTTAAAGAAGTTCCATGCCCGCAGGAATTTTGCCTGTCCAATAATGTCATTCCTTGCGGCATCAGCAAGTGTAATTCCGTCTATACGATCGAGGATCATATTAGCCCGGGAAATTGTTTTAAAACAATGAAAGTAAACCGCATTGCTATAGTTATTTGAAGGATCGTCGGTAAAATCGGCAATAGCCTCGCGCATGGTATATGCGGTACCGCGATTGCTGGAGTAAAACTCATAATGCGTATTATCGGAACGCATTTCATTGATGTAATAGTCGTTGTCCATAAGGTCGCGCAGGGGAACATAGGCTGCGGTGAGCGCCATCCTGAAATGCGCTTCGGTCTTATAGAAATTATCGATCCCAATTTCGTCTTCGGGATTTAATTCAATAAAATCCTTTTTACATGATATAACGGTGCATGCCAGAACCGCTATGATAAATATTTTGTTCATAATTCTATTTTATATCTATGTTTCCATTAAAGAAACAGGAGGTAAGAGGTAAGAAGCAGGAAGTACGAAGAACCTGATATTCGAGGCTCGCGATCGCTGCCGCTGTTTTGAAATTCAAGCTTTTCCTACTTCTTACGTCCTATTTCCTACTTCGTATTAATTATTTAAAGCTTGCCGATAAACCAATGGCAAATACTCTGGGCACAGGGTAAGCGTTCTCATCGATACCAATACCGGTACCATTTAAGCCATTCAAACTGATCTCGGGGTTGATGCCGGAATAGTTGGTAAAGATGAGCGCATGTTGAATGGAGCCAAACACCCGCAGGTTTTTGAGTACCAGGTTACTTTTCAAAGGCAGGGTATAACCAAGCGTAATATTCTTTACTGCGAGATAAGAGCCATCTTCAACCCACTGGCTGTTCACTGAACGGCCAATGGCAGTAGTGCCGCTTTTTGTTCTTGGATAGATGCCTGAACCGGGATTCTCTTCTGAACGCCAGCGGTCTTTTACCGCGGAGATCAAACCCCGGGCGCCATCTATATTGGTGAGATAAGCCCATTTGGAAGGGTTCAATATTTTGCCGCCATACGAACCGGCCATGGTGATAGAGAGATCAAAATTCTTATAGTCTAACTGATTGGTAAAGCCGAACAGAAAATCGGGATTGGGATTGCCGATAAATGTACGGTCAGCTTCTGTGATCGCCTTATCGGGCGTTACGTCTTTCATTTTTATAGTTCCTATATCTGAAACCATACCTGAGATATTCAGTTTGGGCGAGTTGGCCAGGTCGGCCGCATCCTTATACAACCCGTCGAACACGAACCCATAAAACTCACCCAGCGCATGCCCTTCCTGGTTACGATAATAATCGGAAGTAATGGTATTATTGCGGCGAATAAAGCCTGGCGCCAACAGGGTTTTGATCTTATTCCTGTCGAACGACATATTATACGTAGCATTCCATTTTAGCGCACCGGTAAGAATGGCGCCGCTTACGGTAAACTCATGTCCCCAGAATTCCAGCACACCTACGTTGGCTGTTACGGTTGCAAAGCCCGATGCCCGCGGAATAGGTCTGTCCTGTATAAGTCCATCAGAAAGCTTATGGTAATAATCATACGTAAAAGACAGGCGATTGTTGAAGAGCGAAACATCAACACCAAGATCCCATTGTTTGTTTCTTTCCCATTGAAGCACCGGATTTCTTAAGGTGGCTACAGTGGCGCCATAGGCCAATGCCCCGTTAAAAACATAATTGCTGTACGGTACGTGCGAAATGCTGGTATAGTTACCAATGTTATTATTCCCGGTGATACCATAACTGGCACGTACTTTCAAAAAGCTGAAGGCACGGAACCTTTCCATAAATGCTTCGTTGCTTACGATCCAGCCGGCAGAAACCGAAGGAAAATCTCCATACCTCGTATCAGCGCCAAAACGCGATGAACCATCACGACGTATAGAGGCGCCAAACAGGTAGGTACCTTTATAGTTATAATTCAACCTGCCAAATGCAGATACCAGCGAATAGGCGGTTGTATTACTGGCTCCTGCGCTTAAAGCTGTTGCTGCGCTCAGGTATTCCACATCATCGCTTGGGAAATTGGTACCTGTTACCGTATTGCTTTCCTGTTTAAACTGCTGGGCCGAATAACCGGCCAGCAACTCAATATGATGATCATTGAAAAGTGTTTTTGTATAGGTTGCCGTTGCTTCCCCCGTCCAGGAATAGTTATCAACCGAACTGCTGATACCTGTGGCAATACCATTGGCTACAAGGGAACCGGGCGAATAACGATTACGGGTTTCAGCGCCTTTATCCATTGCTATGTAACCTTTCACATTCAAACCCTGCAGCAATTCATAACTTACATAACCGCTTCCCAAAATGCGCGTGGTTTTATAATCATCCTTTGTTTTCGTGAACTGCGCATACGGGTTAACATTCGTTACCATACCTGCCGACTGCACATTCAATGGCATATTGCCGGCACTGTCTATTGGTGCTATTAACGGACTGGCCTCTACGATCTTTTCAATTAGTCCGCCCACGCCTTCTGTTGTTAACCGGTTATTATGATCAATACGGTAGCTGGGTGCAATACCAAAACCCATTTTTAATTTATTATTAACCAGGTTGAAATCCTGGTTATAACGCAACGAGAACAATTTGGTACTGGTGTTTAAAATAACCCCTTCCTGCGCCTGGTAACCGGCCATTACGGTTGATGATGATTTACCATTGGCCGATGAAACAGTGATATCATAATTCTGGATGGGCGCTTTACGCGTGAGCACATTGAACCAGTTGGTGCCATCGCCATAACGTTCGGGGTTTTTATATTCAGCCGCCAGCGTTGGGTTAGTGAGAGGCTCATATTTTAGCTTGTCCTCATAATATTCATTTTGAAACTCAGCAAACTCGCGGGCTGTCATCATATCGGGCCGGCCCTTTTGGGGAATTACCTGCGTACCATACCAGCTGTTTAATTCCACTTTGGCATCACCGTTCTTTGCATGCCTGGTTGTAATTAACACCACGCCATTGGCAGCTCTTGAACCGTATAGCGCACTGGCAGCGGCATCTTTTAAGATGGTGAAGGTCTCTATTTCTGAAGGATTGATATTATTGATACTCCCTGTAATTGGAATACCATCTACTACAAACAATGGCTGGTTGTCTGACGATAAAGAAGCGGCGCCACGAATGCGGAACTCCATTCCCCTTCCCGGTGTACCGGCATTTTGTGCAACCTGCACACCCGCCACCTTACCTTGCAGTTGCTGTGCAAATTGCCCTACCGGCATATCTTTCATCTCCGATGCATTCTGTTGTACAACTGAACCGGTCACTTCCTGTTTGCGTTGTTTACCATAACTCACCACTACTACTTCGAGGTTTGCGTTGTCTTTCATTACAACATAAATAGCTTCCTCTTTTTGTGGATCGAGCTTTTCTTTTTTTATTGTTTGTGTAATATAGCCTACGTGCGAAACTGTGAACATCCAGGCGCCTTTATCGGCTGGCAGCTCTAATGCAAACACGCCTTTTTTATCGGTGGTAACCGAACGCTTTATATCGCCCGTCTCCTGCTTAATGTCGATGGTTACACCTTCAAGCGCCTCCCCTTTTTCATTCTCCACCAATCCCCTGATGTTCGGATTCTTTTGCTGGGCATGCACTGGCATTACCAATATAATTTGTATCAATAGCGGCAGTAACCATGTTAATGGTAAACGCCGTTTCATAAAGGGCATGGCAAACCCCTTCACTACGATGTAGCGTTGTGTCATCTTACTTAATATTTAATTAATGAGATTTCTGAATAATGAACTTGTTACCTTTTTCTTTGACGGTCAGGTTGTACAAAAGGGACATACGATTCAAAACCTGGGATAAGGAGTCTTTGGCCCGTATGCGGCCAGTGAAGATCATATCGGCTAATGCGTCTTTGTCATATTGCAGCTGAACAGCATATCCTTCTTCTATTGCATTCAAGACGTTAACAATGGGTTCGTCGGTAAAAGCAGCTTCCAGTCCGGTACGTGATCCTAATGAAGGCGCCGCAGTTTTTACCAGTACAGGATGTTGCATGGTTGCTTTACCTGTTATTATATTACAGCTTACTTCCTGACCGGGCGTCAGGAACACATCATTCATGTGTGCTGTATTTCCGGTTTGCTGCACCACTACTTTACCGGTATGCAGTGCTACGGAAACATTATTGTTATTTGGCAAGGCTGTTATAGTAAACGATGTGCCCAATGCTGTTGTAGCAATATCATTACTGTACACCGTAAACGGCCGGGCAGCATCTTTTGCTACTTTGAAAAAACCTTTTCCACTCAGGTAAACATGCCGGTTTACGGCACTGAATGGTTCATCGTAACGCAGTTCACTTCCGGCACTCAACTCCACCGCAGAACCATCCTGTAAATGCACAGCGGTGTTTTTGTCAGTGCGGTTCCTGACAGCAACAATATGTTGTTTTGAAGCGGGCGCCCCGGTTGTTTTGTTTGCAACAACCGTTGTTTGCTTGGGCGAAAGACCATAATATAATACGCAGGTTCCGGCAATGACCACCAATGCAGCCGCAGCTATATTAATATATATTCTGCGCAGCCGGCTTTTCCGCTGCCGGTCTTCATATTCAACAAATTGTATATTATTGACTATTGAACCGTACAGCTCCGTTTTATACGTTTCTGTCGTTTCATTTTCCGCTCCTTCAAAGAGTTTCGTGTCATTCTCACCCTGCCGTCGATACCAGTTGGCATACTCCTGCAGTTCCTCTTCCGTTGCGGCGCCGGACAGGTACTTATTGAGCAAATATTTCAACCGGTCATTTGTCATGGAATGCACTGGTGCTTTTTATCATTATCGCACAACTCATCATTTCCCCCCATATGTTTGAAAGAAATTTTAATTCTTTTTAAGTTTATTAAACCTTAATCATAAGATAACCTTGCATTTTTTTATATTGCAAATACTTTTGCCTGCCATGCCAACTAACTATAATACTAGTTATTATACCAGCCATCAATTATGGGCAGCCATACAACAGGGCGATGAAAGCGCTTTCAAAATGTTGTATAGCAATACTGTTATATCCCTCTCAAACCAGGCATTCAACATCTTAAAAGATAAAGAAATTGTAAAGGACATCATACAGGATGTGTTTGTAACCTTGTATACGCGGCGCAACGAACTGCCCGCCGATATGAATATTATTGGTTATTTAACCAATGCCGTTAAATACAAAGTATCTACGCAGCTCAGGGACCAGCTTTCGCGCAATACGCATCACACTACTATATTACAGAGCGAACTTCGGGAATCGCTTGCACAATCATTCCCTTATGAACATAATGAATTAAAGACCCGCATCAGGGCAAGTATTGAAACATTACCACAGAAGTGCCGCCAGGCATTTATGCTGAACCATTATGGAAGCATGAGTTATAAAGACATTGCGCATGAAATGGGCATTTCGGTTAAAACAGTGGAGAAACATATAGGGAAAGCGCTGCAGGTATTGCGGAATAATTTGAAGGAAGATAATCGGTTAGTGTAGCATTATTGTTATTAAGTATCTATTTCGTATAATAGAAGTCTGAAGTAAGAAGTAGGAAGTAAGAAATGCGCGTGAACTTGAAAAATTAAGACACTTCATACTTCCTACTTCATACCTCCTACTTCGCCTTCCTACTATGAAAAATAAGTCCCCCCATTAATATCAATATTAGCACCAGTAATAAAACTGCTTTCATTACCTGCGAGGTAAGCAACCAGGTCGGCCACTTCACTTGCCTGTCCTTCGCGGCGTAATGGTGTTCCATTGGCTACCGCGGTGCGCACTTCGGGTTTGGTAAATGTATCGTGAAATGTAGTGGCTATCATACCGGGGTCAACAGCATTTACCCTGATACCCTTAGGCCCAAGTTCTTTTGCCATAGCCCTTGTAAATGTAGCAATAGCGCCCTTTGAGGTAGCATAGGCCGATGCGCCAAAGCCGCCACCATCTCTGCCCGCCTGTGAAGCAAAGTTGATGATACTGCTGCCGGCCGGCATATACGACACCACTTCTTTTGTCATTAAGAAAGCCGATTTTATATTCAGGTTCATCACCTGGTCCCAAAACGCTTCATCCATATCGGTGATCAACTTACGGGCAACCATACCGCCTGCTACGTTGGCAAGAATATGGATCTCGTGCCCAAAAGCGCGTTTTGTTTCTGTTACCAATCGAACTACTTCTTCGCGTTTGGTTATATCTGCTTTTACAAGAATGCCTTCTCCACCGGCTGCTTTTATCAATGCCAGGGTTTCCTGGGCCAGCTGTTCGCTGCTGTTATAGTTTACTACCACTTTTGCACCTTCCTGTGCCAGCTTTACCGAAACGGCCCTGCCAATATCTCTTGCTCCGCCGGTTACTATTGCTACTTTTCCTGTAAGTTTCATTATGGATGTTTTTAGGTATTTACTTAATTTTTTTCGTTGATGTTATAAATGTTATACAGGCCCAGGCAATGGGCACCATGGCCGCGCCCATTATAAAAAAAGAAGTGTAACTGGTTTTGGTGATCACCGGTACTATCCAGGTGGTGATGAGTGTGCCAAGCACGGCGGCGGTACCACCCATACCAGCAACCGTTCCTACGTTCTTACCATTGAAATAATCGCCGGGTAATGTTTGCAGGTTGTTGATCAGAAATTGAAAACCGAACAAGGTAATACTGATCAAAGTAATGGCTATTGAAATATTATCCTTTAAATGATCGAGGTAACCGGCAATACAAACCAGCGATATCAGCATCAGTACTGAACCTATGGCCATAGCCCGTTTTCTTGCTTTTGCAGCCGGCATTCCGCGTTTGATATAATAAGAAGAAAAGAAACCGCCCGACAGTCCGCCAATTGCGGCAAACAGGTAAGGCACCCAGGCAAAGGCACCAATCTGTTTCATATCGAAATGATATTGCTCTTTTAAAAAGGTGGGCAGCCAGGTTACAAACAACCACCATACGGGGTCAATAAAAAACCGTGATGTAATAATGCCCCAGGTATTTTTAAAATGTAACAATTGTTTCCAGGAATACACGGTTGATTCAGGAACCGTATTCACCGCATCGGTATGGCATTCGAGAATATGTTGTTGTTCTTCCTTAGTGATCCAGGGATGTTTGTCGGGTGTTTGTTTATTGATGAGCAGCCAGGGAACAATCCATATTATGCCCAACACCGCAATGGCGGCAAAGGTAAATTTCCAACCAAAGGCCAGGTACAATGCGGCGATCACGGGTGCAGCCACAACACTTCCCAATGAAGCGCCGGCGCCAAATATTCCCTGCGCTATTGCTCTCTCTTTGGCAGGGAACCATTCTGCATTGCTTTTGGTGGCACCGGGCCAGTTACCCGCTTCGCTTATGCCCAGCAAAAAACGAAACACGCTGAACGATAAAATACTTTTTGCCAGGGCATGCAAGGCAATGGAAATGCTCCAGCCTACTATCGATACCGTCATGCCCAACCGCGTACCAATGGCATCCATCATTTTACCAGTAATGGTTTGCCCAATAGCATAAGCCACCATGAAGAAAGTAGTAATAAATGCCAGCGCCGTTTTGCTATCGGCATCGGCAATACCAAAGTCTTTATAGATGTAGGGCCACATGAAATTAATGGCGCCCCGGTCTATGTAATTGATAATAGTGGCTAAGGCTATTAACCCCACTATCCACCACCGCAGCCCTTTTACTTTAAAGGCTGTGCCCGGTACGGGTAACTCAGCCACGGGTTGTATGTTTTGTGTTACTTTCAAAATGACAAGTTTTTTGAATGATCGTCTTTGTTATTGATGCGTTACCGATACTTTATAGATCACTACTTCACCATAAGCATCGCACAATTCGCCCGGCACTTTCTTTTTACCCTGGCAACTTGATTGCACATAAGTGCCTGCCTTAAAATAAGCGCCTGAAAAATGAACAGGATATGTTTCTACCAGCGCATCGTTGTAATAACTTTTCACCTGATTGCCCGATACTTCAAACTTTACTTTGAACTTAGTGCCCAATTCATAATTATTTGTAAGTACAGCGCCATCATCGCCATTGTGATCGATGAACAGTTTCCTGCCTTCCAACCTGAATACGATCACATCGTCATTTGCATCGTGAATTTGACCGGCCACTATATGTGGTTTTACCGTTGGCAAATGCGTAATGGCCTGTTCTATTTCCATTATATGGGTACCGGCATCTGACGACCAGCCGGCGTTGCTTTTTCCATTATTGATCATCTCGCGCAACTCACTTCTGGGGTAACCCGAACCGCTGGTTGTTGTGCCACCGCAATTGGCCCTGAACACCACTCCGGAATTTGCTTCGTTGTTTTGAAACCAGGGTGTAATGGAATAGGTATTCAGTTTAGGTTGTTTTATTTCGTCGCTCCGGCCATCGTTGTCTTCATCCAGTGGAATATTCAATTTCCAGTTGGTGAGGTCTAACACATTGGCCGGATAGTTTGTAGCCGGCTTACCAGCCATACAAGCTATCAATCCGCCAACAATAAACAAGCTGTTTGCTTTTATCATTTCGCTATGTTTAATTCCTTCAGGAAAACGATGATCGATTTATTCAGCTCCGAGTTTTTATCCTGGGGAAAGTTGCCATGCAAACCGCCGGGGATGGTTACAAAGGTTGTTTTAACACCTGCCTCTTCAAATTTCTTGTGGAGGTCAACTGATTGTTGATAAGGTACAACCGGATCGGCATCGCCATGTACAATGAATGTGGGCGGACTATTCTTAGTTACATAGTTGATGGGCGAAACTGATTTTATGAAAGCCGCGTCTTTAGCTTTATCCCCCAACCAACGCGTGGCCGACTTGCTGGTAATGCGTGGGCCATAAGCCCAATCGTTTACATCGGCAATACCATATTTATCTATAATAGCTGCTACTTTAATATTTTCTACGCCTTTGCAATTGCCATCAAAGCGATGATCATTGGCCAATAAACCGGCCATCAATGCCAGGTGCCCGCCGGCGCTACCGCCCATGATCACAATTTTATTTACATCAACATTCAATGCGGCTGCGTTCTTTACAATATAGGCCAATGCACATCTTGCATCTTCCACGGCAGCGGGTGCGGTAGCCTGCGGAGTTAATCGGTATTCGATATTCGCCACGGCAAAACCCGCTTTGAAAAATGTACTAAACCCGGTTTGCGATTCCTTGGTGCCATGGTTCCAGCCACCACCATGAATATTTATAACAATGGGCACTGGTCCTTTATCTTTTGGCGCCAGGTACAGATCGAGCTTTTGCTCCCAACCAGGGCCTGAAGCGTACACAACATTAAACAGTGCATTATAACCTACAGGGTAATTAACTTTTTTTACCGCAGTATCTTCCTGTGCGTTTCCGAATAGGCAAGCGAATAGCCCTGCCATTAAAAATGACATTTTTTTCATTAGAGCAAGTTTATGTTCTTTAAGTGGTGTAAGGTTATTTCAGAAAATCTTCGCGATGGGGTGAGAACACGTCTACCAGCATCCCGGCTTCGAGGCATACACAACCATGAATAACATTTGGTGGCACATAGTAACCATCGCCCTTGCGAATGATCTTTTTTTCATCGCCAATGGTCATTTCAAATACGCCACTTTCAACATAGGTTACCTGTACATGCGGATGCTGATGCAGTGAACCAACGCCACCTTTCTCAAACTTTGCTTTTACCAGCATGATCTGATCATCGTACCCATATATCTGTCGTTGAATGCCGTTACCTACATCTTCCCAGGGTATCTCCTGCTCAAACTGAAACTCATTGCTACGTAACATATATGCCTATTTTATAGTAATAAATGATTGTTTATTGTTGTACTGCAGCGCGATGGTATACTTCTTCTTATTATAAGTAAATTCAAAGGCGGTGACTTCTGCCCCATCGCTTAACAGCTTTATTTCTTTTGTTTGCGGTTTAAACCCTACCGTATATTCTGCTACCGGGTTGGTTTTACCATGTGGTTCGGTAATATTTATGAACGTATGTGCAGCCTTGCCTCTTTCAGAAATGATATATGCTTTTTCACTACGCAGGTTAAATTCAGGATCATTAGCGCCACAGGTCACAAAGGAAACATGGGTAGCGGTATCGGCCAGGAAAGTAGTGGTATAGAACCGTTTGTTATTGATAAAAGTGATAGCGCCATTGGCCGAACTCAGTTTGGTTTCGCCATTTACCCACATATGCTGATACCCGAAATTATCGCCGGCCGGCAGCAGTTGGTTATTATTAGTAGTAACAGGGAAATTAGTATCTGTAAGATGCCCCTGGTACCAGAATGGCAGATCGTATTGATGCGGGGTTGAACTATTTGCTCGGAACACATCGATCAGTAAGGGCATGGTAGCGCCATCGGGTTTAAAAAGAATGGCTGTACGCATCAGTTGCACGCCTTCAAAAGCATGATCTTCTTTTGCACTCACCACCTGGTATTGCGGGGTTGCATTAAAGTAGATCAATTCGGGCGAAGCTTTCTCCCCCGCTTTCTCATTACCCTTGTATTGCGATTGTTTATCTACCGCTATGGTATTATGGGCAATGGTTTGTTTACCCCAGGTATTGTTTTCTTTAGTATAGTTGCCGCCGTTCTTCGTTTCGATATTTAAGAACCGTACCGCACCATAATCACTGAACACTTCGGTATTATTGTCGTAATATAAAATATTCAACCGGTCAAAATGGCCATGCCCCATGCCCTGCGAAGCTGCTTTTAGTACTACACAAGCCTGGTCATCGTTATTGCCGTCGCGTAAAATACCCAATCCGCCATCTTTACCATTGGCCCCATCGCTTATCCACATGGGCTGATAGGCGAATGGTTTGGTTTTACCTTCTGCAATGGCTTTGGCTACTCTTAAACCGGCATCACTGATGATCACCTTCTTTTGTTGTTGAACAACATCAAGCAGATCGTCGTTCGATTGCATATCGCTGTAAGCTATATCAACAGCATACACCATTTCTTCGGTCTCTAAACTTTTATCCTTCATGGCGTCGTTCAGCGGGAAGAACATTTTATTGGTATAGGTGCATTGTAATGCCGTGTTCACCGCTTTCTTTAACAACCCACCGCGGTAATCATAAATACCCAACTCCGGCTGATATTGATGTATTGTTTTAGCCAGCATTATGAAAGGTAAAATTGCATAGCGTTGGTAGTAGGGCCCTTCAGTATAATAACCATCGGGTGAGAACAACTGGTTCAACTGTGCCAGAAAACCAGCTTTATCATCTTTCCTGCCGCCATGCAGGGCTATCTCAACCCAATCTTTGCGGCCGCACACATAACCAGTCATTCCAACTGCGGCTACCGACCAGGTGCCATGGTTATGGATCTTATTGAATATTTCACCATTCACTTCCGACAACTCTTTTACAATGGGTTCGAATAATTCGCTCTCGATCTTTTTTCTTTCTTCCGGTTTCAGGTAATCGTACACACAATCGTACCCCTGTATTACATATACCTGCCACACACAATCGTTGAGGTTTTGCCAGAACATTTTACCACCGGGTTGATCTTTACGTTTTGGATGACGGCCCCAGGTATTATACACTGCCGCATACTGCAACAACAAGTCCTTTACATAACGGGCATATTGCTCATCTTTGGTTATTTGCCAGGCAATGCCGCAGGCCAGTATATTCTGGTAATTCTTTTTATGCTGCTCATGCGTGGTACCACCGCCGCTATCATGTGGCGTAGGTACATCAATAGCTCCCTTAATAGCTTTATCGGCATCTTTCTTTAACTCCTTCCACGACTGTTGTAACAAAGGATATTTTGTAACGCCATTGCGAACGGTCTCAATATTTTGCCGGGTAAGCAACAAAGAGGGATGCTGTTGTTGCGCCCGCGTGGTTTGCAACAATCCGGCTATCATCGATACAACTAAGCACAATCTTTCTATTCGTAGCATGCGTTATTAATTTACACCCAATCTTTTTCCATCGGCAGCTACCAGGTTACCGGAAGCCAGTCTGAAATCGTACAGGGACGGATTGTTAAATACAGGGGTATTGTAAAAAATATGTTTACCGGTCACATTATTAAAGAACGAACTTACCCGACCGCTTTTATAAAAATTACAGTAATCAACTTTCAGTTTGTCCCAACTCATTTCTTCAAACCAAATGCATCGGCCTCCGGCGCCGCTTTTATTAAACACACAATTGGTAACGGTAGCTATTTGTGCACCCAGCAGTTTTACCACACAGCCCTGCATGCGGTTCTCTACTTCGTTGAAAGTGCAATGATCTATCAACACATCCGGACCTGTGGTACTTTCATCATTACCACCGCGGTATACATTAATGGCGGTGCTGAGCATATTGGTGAACACACAACCTGTTACAACCAGGTGGGCTACATTGTAAATACCTTTATCATCTTTTTCGCTGGAGAAATCGATACCCGTACCTGAATTATGATGAAATAAACTATTGGTGATGATCACCGAATCGGCATATGTACTTTTTGTACCCCTTATACAGGCGAAACTGCTTTCATTGAAGTTGAAGAACTCGCAATTGTTTACTTGTAATCGGTAATGACTGTTCATAGGTTTTACCGTGGTGCTGATGGCAGCCTGCACATCGTCATAACTTTTATAGGCGCTATTGAACTGAATGTTTTCTACAGTTACACTGCCACCATTTTCAATTACGATAAACGCGGGCAAACTTTTTTCACCAACATTTACTAATTGTGATTTTGCACCTTTAATAGTTAATAGGGTACGGACCACCAGTGGTTCTTCGATTTGGTATAGCCCTGTATCGGTGAGTTGAATAATATCGCCGGCTTTTGCTTTGGCAACAATGGCTGCCAGTTGCTTACTTTGCGCGGCCGATACTGAATAAGTTACAGAAGCAGTTAGTGTTGGCTTTGAGGGAGTGTACCAGGCTGCACCGGTTTCCTTTGCATTCATCACCGGCAATTGTTCAATATCTATCCCTTTATCATGTTTTATCATAGGATATATATTAATAAGCGTATCAAGTCCTTTGCCAGCAGTGAACCCCTTTACAATTGTAGTAACACCTGGTGCAACGTAGGTATTGCCTGAGAACAAAATACCGCCATCATTATTGGCATCTTCATAAAGGCGCTTTCCTTTGGATGCAATAAAATTGTTTCTAAAAACCACATTTTGAGGAGCAGCTGTACGCTCAGGATCTTTGCCTGCCCCAAAAACAATGCTTTTACAATTGATAAAAGTATTATGGTGTATTTGTACATCTTTTACCTGCACATAGCGATTAGGTAAAGAATTCGGCACACCATTCAGTACGCTGAACGCGGAATGAAATCGCTCGCCGGCCAGATCAACAAAAAAATTATTACTTACGGTATGGCCAGGGTTTATAACACGCACGCCACCAGTATATGGTTTATTACGACCAAAAAATACATTGTTGCTTACGGTGTTGCGTTCGCCATGTCGCAGCACCAGTCCGCCCTCGCACTCTAAAAAGGTGTTACAGTTAATCTGGTTGTCACCGCTTTTTATAGAAATGATCTCTACCTCACCGCTACAGCGTTCAAAATAGTTATGATGAATATTGGTGCGGGAAGAAGTCAATGCATAGCGTGACACTCCCACCCTGATGGTTTCGCCACCATTGGAGCCCAGGGGTAATCTTCCGTTGAAGTAATTGCTGTCTATTTCATGGTGGTTCTGCTGACTGCGTTCATCATTCAATTCAACAATAATAGTAGTACCGCCTGTAAGTTTATTGCCAATGGTGCAATGATCGATTCGGTTGTACTGCCCCCATAAAATGATCCAGTTCTCGTTATCGAAACGGCCAGGTTTATTATAGCTGTCAATTACGCAATTGGTAAGGCGGCAATGGTTAGCCAGTTTATCATTATTCTTTCTAAACTCAATCACGGCGCCTTTTTCGGCAAACCCATCCACAAAATGAATGCCCGATACCACCACATAATCGCTACCAAATTTTATAAATGAGTTACCAGTGAATTGTACAGCGCCCGGCGTGGCAGCAGCAATTACAACAGGTTTTTCTTTTGTACCGTTTGTTTCAATGGTAAGCGCTACATCTTTCCAATTGCCTTTATCAAGCAAGATGGTATCGCCGGGCTGGGCGTTTGTGAGGGCGTTGTTTAGTTGTTGGGGGTTGCTTACTAATATGGAAGCGGCTTGTGCACCGTGCGCGAGCAGAGCTATAACTAGGAAGTATATGTATCGTATCTTTTTCATTAGTATTTGTCTGATTTGAAACTAAAGGCCCCCTCCCCAAACCCCTCCCCCGGTGGGGGGAGGGGCTTCCCTTTATAAAATCATTGTGATTGAGGTTTGCCATTTATTAAGCTGCCGCACAGAAACTCCGCGAACTAAGAACTAAAAACTGAGAACTAAGAACTGAACAACTCACCAACCTTTTTTCTCCATGCTTATTCTCAAAATATCATCAAGATGCGCCGCCATCGCAGCCCCCGCCGCATCGGCATCCTTATTTTCAATAGCCTGTAATATTTCATGATGCTCTGCCATAGCCTGTACACCACGGTTGTCGCCACAGATCTTTTGATCAATAATATTCTTAATAATATCGGGCAACAACATCAGCAGCATCGACTCAAACACTGAGTTCTTGGTGGCATTGGCTATACGCAGGTGAATAAACATGTCTTCCTGCACCGCATCCTGTTTGTTGTTCACTTTATTATCGTAATCAGCAACGGCCGACCGCAACAATTCCAGGTCTTCATCGGTGCGCCTGATGGCCGCCAGGCGGGCAGCATTGATCTCCATATAATACCGGGCTTCTATCAGCGCAGAAAAATCATCTTTATTGAAATTGATGATATCGGTTAGTACGCCCTCGATCATTTTGATACTGTAACCCGATACATAGGTGCCACTTTGCGGCGAGGTCTTCAGCAATCCAAAGAACTCCAGCTTGCGAATAGCTTCGCGCACATAACTGCGGCCAACGCCCAGTCTTTCGGCCAGTACCCTTTCAGCCGGCAGGCGGTCACCAGGTTTTAGTTGTCCTGTGGTGATCAGCTGTTTTAATTGCTGTATGATCTTATCGGTGGGACTTTCCACTTCTATGCTTTTGATACTTTGTATTATATCTGCGGTATCCATAATGTTACTTTTATTTACAGGTGTAAGGTTAATGATTTTTTTTATTGCTCTTTCATTATGTCGATTGTTAATGTAGAAGTTCCCTGTGAGGGTACCGCTACCACGTTGATCGCATTAACTTTGATCAATATATTTTTAGTTGCTCCGGTGCCGCCTGCAGGTGTTACTTTAGCCCAGATCACTGAAGAAGTACTAAAGGTACTATTGTTTGGTGCATTGGCAGAGGGAGCGCTCACCCCGGTGAAAAATGCATCGTTCAACTCGGTAATGGTGTTGGCATTGAACTTAGTGATAATATTACTTTCTGCCGATCCTGTTCCCAATACCCTGAACAGGGTTTTCTTCAGGGTGTTTGCCGTTGGCGTAGGCGGCGCCCAGCTGGCACCATTGCATTTAAAGGTCGATAAAGTACCCGCCGAAATATTCGCCGGGTTATTAAAGGCTATCAGTGGCGTACTGTTACAGAAGATGGCAAAATCAATACGCGCATTATAACTGGCATCATTAATTGCTTCGCACGGCCCAACCACCGGCGCCGAAGGTTCGCCCGTAAAGAAACAGGTGGTTGAATTGGTGCCGGTAAGTCCCTGCGCCATCATGGTAAGATTTTTCCAGTAATAATACGGCAGTATTACAACCGGTACGGTGGCCGAATTCTGACTATTACTGGCATCTTTAGCTACCAACTTACACCCCGTTACTGTAGCGCCATACCCAAATGTTGAATAGGTGAATGTATAATTATATTCATTGGTCGTAGATCCGGTTAGCGTTGGCGTAAGCGTTCCCTGCATGGTTTCGCCACTGCCGGTAAGGGCATATACCGTAACTGTACTTAAGGGCGTATATGATTTGAGGGTACCGCTTATTTCAGGTTTACCGTCGGGCAGGGCAGCTTTAAGCTCAGTAGCATTGAATGTGATCACAGGTTTAAATGGAATGTTGATAAACTGTATCACTTTTTCTGTTCTCAATCCATATATATCAACCGCCGTTACTTTCAATTGCCCGGCGCCATCGCCATAGGTATAATTATAATTAATAGTATACTCTTTTGCGCCATTGGCGGCCATACTATCAAGAGCTTCGAAATTACCGTTGCGGTTATCCGAGATATAGATCTTTGACAGTCCCGTTTCGGTAGTGGCCCTGGCACCGATTGCCGTTGTGCCCGTTAACGAAGGAGTTATTTTATCGGGCAAGCCGGTTATTACAGGTGCATTGGGATCAAAGTAGCTGATCCTGATTATTTTTTCGAAAGAAGCCTCATTATCCTGTACGCACAACAGCTTCAGCCCTTTTACGGTGGCCAGATTGATACCTGCCCAGGATACGGCCTTTACCTCAAACTTGTAGTCGCGCCGGTTTTCTGCAGCAGGAAAATCAACCTGAATAAGTGTATCCTGCTTGCCATCGCGTTGTAAATAATAATAGATCACTTCCATATTAATGCCCGAACTAACGTTACCGCTAACGGTGGCCTGTGGCTGAAAACTTTTTAAAGCCACGTTATATACAAATTCCTGGCTTTCCAAAGTGCCCTCAGGCTGTACAAAGTCTTTTTTATGACAGGCTACCATTACCAAAACCATAATGGCTAACCCGGTAATTATTGATGATTTGAATATTTTTATCATAAGGCAAGTCATAGTTAGTTAATTAAGGAGTTTCAAGATGGGGCACCTTTTGCAGAATGTTAAGCAATTTCAGCCATCTGGTAAAGGCACCGCGCCTTTTAATACCCTTTATTCTGTTCAATCGCTATTTCATTATTCGTATCCAATTCACGTTGCGGTATCGGCAATAGCGGCCGTATATTAATATTAGCCTGCAACTCGGTCAACAACAATGCCGGTTTGAATCTTTTATAATGTGCATCGTATTCAGACGCGTAATAGGCATTCATGGCCGTTACAAACTGACCGGTGCGAATAAGATCGAACAGCCGATGGTTCTCATACGCCAGCTCCAATCTTCTTTCATCGAGCAGCTTAGGAAGGAAGGTTGTGGCCGTAATTGCTTCGGCGCCAGATGAAGGATACTGATAAAATTGCGCAGAGAATGTTCCTGTGCCAGGATATACACCAGCCCCGGCCCTGGCCCTGATGCGGTTGATTAGATCTACAGACGCCTGATCAAATCCAAGCGCTTCAGCTTTCATCAACAATACATCGGCAAAACGTAGTACGGGGAAATCATTCTCGGCATCATTCTTTACCATCACGGCAGATAAAAATTTCTTTACATAGTTCAGCGAATTGTACCGCGCAATGGTGGCATCCTTGCGTTTATCGGCAAAACCGGTAGTGGGCACAATATATTTGGCCACCATATTATCGGTTGGGTAATTCAACCCCGAGCCATTTCCATTTACAATGGCACTCCCGCTGTTGAGTGCCGCAAATGAATTGGCCATATAATTACCAAGCCCCAGACCACCCGCTTTGTAACGAACCGCGAAAACGATCTCTTTGTTCATTTCATTGCTGATAGAGAACACATCGGCATAGGCCGACATCAGATCATGCCCGCTGTTTGTGATCACCTCATCGAGCAAGGGCAATGCATCGGTTTTACGGTTTAGGGTTAAGTATACTTTCGCCAGCAATGATTTGGCAGCCCAAACAGTGGCCCGGCCCAGGTCTTCCTGTGCCATAGCACTATAGGTTTTCTTTAGCATAAACCCTTGCGCAGCTTCCAGGTCGGCCGTTATCAGTTTATAACAATCCTCTACCGAAGAGCGATTGACAGATTTCAATGCAACCGGATCTTCTTTTGTTGTAAGCAGGAACACCCCGCCATACAGGCGCACCAGGTTAAAATAGTGATAGGCTCTTATAAACAATGCCTCTCCGGCCAGTTGTTTCCGTTGCGCTTCGTCCATTTGCGCAATGGGCTCGCCCATGGTAATTTGTCCATTGGCATATTCAATACCCAAACTTCTCAAAACATAATTGGCGCTGCGAATATTCTTGTACGTATAATACCAGTAATCGTATACCTTATCGTGCGATGAGTTTTGCAGGTAGGTGTTCAGATCATTCAATTCAATATTTGGCACCGATGTACTACCCGGTGAGCCTTGTTTTGCAACATCGGCCCGCAACTCGGTCATCATCCATTCGGTTTCCAATGGTTTTTGCAAACCGTTATAACAACCGGTGAGCGCCACCTTCACTTCTTCATAATTACGATAGTAATTTTCTACCGTCACATTCGACTCCGGCTTCAGGTCAATGATCTTGTTACAGGCCGCAAAGCTGGCAACAAGTAGTATGATGGAAGTTTGTTTAAGCAATTTCATGACGAATATTTTTCTATGGCAATCGTTAAAAATTAATATCAATACCCAGGGTCACGGTCCTTCCGATGGGGAAACCACCACGCTGATACCCATCTATCAATGGCGAAGAATAGGCGCCCGATGTAGTTCTGGCTTCGGGATTAATACCACGGTAGTTCTTCGACATAATATAAAACAGGTTCTCACCGGCCGCATACATCCTGATACCATTCAACCGCATACGTTTTACCTGTTTGGCCGGCAAAGAAAAACCTAACATACAACTGCGAAGGGCGGCATAGGATCCATTTTCAATTACGTAATCGGTCAGCATCCAGTCGCTGCCGCTGGAAGCGTACGGCGTTTTACCATCGCCGGGGTTGGCGGCACTTATCCAGCGGCCGGGTGTATTGTAATTTCTATTATACCATTTCGATTCGTTGTAATAAGCATCGCCATTGAAAATGCTGGCGCCCTGTACACCCTGGATCACAAAAGTGAGATCGAACGATTTGTATTTAACGGTATTGGTTACCCCCCAGGTAAAATCAGGGAAGGGTTTGCCAAGTATCGTACGGTCGGCTTCATCAATGACCTTATCGCCGGTTACATCAACAAACTTCAACCCGCCGGCTACAAAGTATTTCGACATGGCGCTTGTATAACCGGCCGCTTTTGCATCGGCAATTTCCTGATCGCTTGTCCAAACGCCATCGGTTTTATAACCAAAGAACTGTACTGAAGGACTGCCTACAATAGAAGCATATATTTCATTGCGTTCGCCATAATTATATTGGTACGGCTCGCCACCCATTTGTAATAATTTATTGCGGTTACCCGAAATGTTAAGATTGGTTGACCATTGCCAGTTCTTTTTACGCACGTTCACTGACGACAATTCCAACTCTAAACCCTGGTTACGCACTTTGCCAATGTTATTCCAGTATTGGTTTGAACCGGAGAAGCTCATGGTTGCCTGTTTGTACAATAACCTGTCAGTAACCCCATTGTAGTACTCGATGCTTGCAGTAAAACGATCGCCAAACAAACCAATATCAATACCTGCATCATATTGAAAGGTACGTTCCCAGGTAAGCACATTGGGCAACACGTCATTGTTAGCCGCCAGTCCGCTACCCAGCGTTCCGGTTCCAGCGCCAAAAGCGTAATTAGCGATATTCAACAGTTCGAGGTACGAGAAGGGTTCTATCTTATTATTACCGGTAGCACCATAACTGCTGCGCACCTTCAAATTACTCAACCAGCGAACATCTTCCATAAACGGCTCGCTGCTGATGCGCCAACCGGCAGATACCGCGGGGAACCAACCATATTTTTGTCCTTCTGGAAAATAACCGCTGCCATCGGTACGCAGGCTGGCGGCAAAAAGATACTTGCCTTCATAATCATAGGTGAGCCTGCCCAGGTACGACAACAAACCTATGGGGGTTTTCTTTGTATACGTACCTGAAAGATCAATAGACGATGCCTGGTTTAGGGTTTGAATATCGTCGCTGGGCAGGTTCATACCTGTTATCTGACTTTCATTAATGCTGGTCTTTTGTGCAGTGAAACCCATTAAGGCAGAAATATTATGTTTGCCTTTTATACTGGTGTTATAGTTCAGCGTATTCTCCCACAACAGGTCGATAAACTTTTTAGAATAGTTTACGCCTCTGTTCACATCGCCATCGGCTTTGGCATTCTTCTTCGAAAAACTATTTGATTCTATATAATTAAAGTAAGCGCTCCCCTGTGTTTTTAGTGTTAATCCTTTATACAGGTCAATTGTGATATCGGCGCCGGTCAATGCCCGATAGTTATCGGTAAAACTGCTTTGACGCTCGGCTATCGATTTTGGTGTATTGTTACTGCTGCTGAATGGGATCACTTTTCCATCGGTAACACTGGCATCGGTAGCACTGTTATAATAAGTGCCATCGGGCATATAGCCCTGGTAAACGAGATTGCTGAAATGCCCGGCCTGTGCCCAGTCGCCCGGTTGCAGGTTGGCCCATTGCGGATTTTGTTTTACAAAAGCGGCAGTGGCGGCAGTATGTTTAACGGGTAAACCTGAATAAAAGCGATAGTAATCGGTAAAGTTCACTGCTGGTGATTCAGAACGGGAATACGATGGATTGAAATTAACGCCAAACTTTACTTTAGGGCTAAGCGCACCATCTATTTTGGCTTTGAAGTTCATTCTATCTAACCCGCTATGGCCCATAATACCTTCATCGCTTTGATAGTTACCCGATACATAATATCGAAGGTCTTTACCACCCGAAACGCCCATTTGCACATTGTAGATAGATGCGTTTTGCAAAGCTTCTTCCTGCCAGTTGGTACCATCGCCATTACGCAATACCTGTTCAACCAGGTAACGCGCTTTTTCCTGTGGTGTAGTGAGGTTTTGATTGGCAGCCGTTACTGTTGGGTCTTTTGCGCGCATTGCCGCCTCTTCATACATTTTCGTGGTGTACTCGCCGGTACTCATAATAGGGTGCAGCTTGTACGGCGCTTTTTGACCGTAGTACGCTTTTACCGCATATTTGGGTTTGTTGGTTTTACCGCTTTTGGTGGTAATGATGATAACGCCATTGGCGCCACGCGAACCGTAGATGGCCGAAGAGGCAGCATCTTTCAGTACTTCTACCGACTCCACATCAAATGCATTTACCATCGATAAACCATCGGGCACCGGGTGACCATCAACCACCACCAGCGGATCGGCGCTGGCGCTGATGGAACTTAACCCACGTACCCGTATTCGTGGGTTCGATGCCACTTCAGAGCTGGTGTTCTGCATCGTTACCCCCGCAATTTTACCAATGAGGGTTTTATCTAAACTGGATGTTGGAATTTCATCGAGGTTCTCATTCTTTACTTTCGAAACGGCACCCGTTAAATGCGACTTGCGTTGCTGGCCATAACCAATTACAACAATATCGTCGAGCACTGCTGCCTGTACTTCCAGCTGAACGGTAATGCTGGTTCTTCCATTCAGTTCAATGATCTGCGATTTATAGTTTACCGCGCTGATCATCAATTTGGCTTTAGCGCTGTTGACTTTAATTGTGAAGTTTCCTTTTTCATCGGAACTGACGCCTGTGGCGTTTTTGGCGCCTACCACCGTTACCGATGCGGCCGCCAACGGCGCTCCCGATTTGGCATCTGTAATTTTGCCCTCAATGGTCTTCTGCGCCAGCGCTACCACGCTTAGGAGCAGACACACGATGAGGCTTCCCAAATTTTTTTTCATATAAGCAGTTTATCGTTAAATCAATGGGCAATGAACAATAGGCAATTGGCAAGAAAGAAAGAGGATGGAACGTTAAAACATTGACAGTCAATTTGTTTTGCGGTTAGCCTGCGCCGAAGTTTCGGCGAATGAAAGGAAATCTTCATTGGCAATGGGTTTTGCTATCGTTATGTAATCTTTTGGTCGGGCCACCAATAATTGGTTAACCAATAATTGGTTGACCAAAACTAAGCGATATAACTTCTAAACCAAATTAATTTTAAACAGATGACAGAAAGTGGTTGTGAGAACTGCAATTAATGAATTGATACTCAGGCAAATTATCCATGAAATAGCACTAGGATTAAAAGTTTTTAATAACCCGGAAAGCGTATGTAGAACACCTTTTTTTGAATTCATTATGGCCATCATGAATTCAAAATTTGAAATTTTGAATTCATTGTGGCTATAATTGTTTTCATTATAGCCATCTTTGTTTCAATTGTCGCCATCTTTGTTTCAATTATAGCCTTCATGAATTCACTTTTTTAAATAATGAATTCATTACGCCTATCATTGTTTTCATTATAGCCATCTTTGTTTTCATTATGGCCATAATGGTTTCAATTGTCGCCATTTTTGTTTTCATTATAGCTATAATAGTTTCAATTATCGGCATTTTTGAATTCATTATGCCTATAATGGTTTTAATTGTCGCCATCATGAATTCAAAATTGGCCATTCCTGCATCTAAAATGGCCTTATTATTTTCAAAGACAGCGCCAATGAAACTCATGATGCCAATAATAGAAATCATAGCATCACTCATCAAAACAGGTGCGGCTATAATTACTTCAGGCATAGTTATAAGTATTTCAAACACCATAAATAATACCTTAACCATGATTAAATTCATTTCCATCCTGGCCATTTTTACTTCACTTGCCCTTACAACGAAAGCACAAACAGCTCCCAACGTCACATTTATTGACCCCGAGACTCTATCTACACCACGCGGTTATTCGCATGCTGCGATCATTGATTTAGGCAATTGCAAAATGGTGATCATGAGCGGACAGGTGGCGCTGGACCCCAAAGGGAATTTGATTGGTGCCAATGATATTGCCAAACAAACAGAACAGGTGTTCCGCAATATTAAAAGTATTGTAGAAGCAGCCGGCGGTAAAATGGACCATCTGGTGAAGCTGTGTTATTTTACAAGAGATGTATCGCGCATTCAGGATGTTCGTAACATTCGCGATCAGTTCATTACTACTAAAACCAAACCGGCCAGCACGCTGGTAGAGGTAAGTAAATTGTTTCGCGAAGATGTGTTGATAGAGATTGAAGCCACGGCTATTATACCGAAATAAAAAAGGGCAGGCCCACTTAGCAACGGCCCACCCTTTAGCATTTACAGAACACTAATACTGCCAGCGCACAAACGCTTCCATGGCAGCATATTCGGCTAAACCTAACTGATTGTAAAGGTCGGCTGTCGCTTTATTTCTTTCTTCGGCGCGTTGCCAGAACTCGCGACTATCGCTTCCCTGGAATACCACGCCATCTTTTTGCGACTGATGTTTAAAAATACCGGCACGCTTTTTCAACACCTGGTCGGGACTTAACGGCACTGCCATTTCAATTTGATGAATGTCCCACTCGGCCCAGGCGCCTTTGTATAACCATAGCCAGCAATCTTTCATATAATCTTTTTGCTTCAGGCGCTTCATGGCTTCGAGAATAGCATCGAGGCAAACCTTATGTGTACCATGCGGGTCGGCCAGGTCACCAGCTGCATATACCTGGTGGGGCTGCACTTTCTCAATCAGGTTCATAATGATCTCGTAATCTGCTTCCCCCAATGGTTTCTTTTCAACCAGTCCGGTTTCGTAAAAAGGCATATTCAAAAAATGCGCCTGTTCGTCGGGCACGCCGGTATAACGGCAGGTATTCAACGCTTCCCCACGTCGAATGATGCCTTTTACATACCGCAGCTCATCGATGTCCTTCTCGCCTTTGGCTTTTGTTTTCAGAAACCGGGCCGCCTTTTCGTACAGGGCCGTGCTTTCTGTATTGGTGATATTGAATTGCTTATTGAAATCGAGCACAAACTGAATAAAGCGGAATGCTTCATCATCGGCCACAGCAATATTACCCGATGTTTGATACGCCACATGCACCTCATGTCCCTGATCGACCAGGCGCTGAAAGGTGCCACCCATGGAGATAATATCATCATCGGGGTGCGGACTGAACAACAGCACGCGCTTCTTATGCGGCGTTGCACGTTCGGGGCGGTTGGTATCGTCGGCATTTGGTTTACCACCCGGCCAGCCGGTGATGGTATGCTGTAGCCAGTTAAACACATCGATATTAATATCGTAGGCCTGGCCATACAGCGCCAACAGATCACTTAACCTGTTTTCGTTATAGTCGTTATTGGTTAACTTCAAAATGGGTTTATTAACCGTTAACGCCAAATGCGTCACCGCTTTTTTTATCATCTGCTGGTGCCACATAACCGTATCGGTTAACCAGGGTGCTTTGTTACGGGTAAGTTCAAGGGCGCAGGCATCATCTATTACAAACTTTACATCGCTGTGCGCCTGTAAATAAGAAGCCGGCACCAACTCAGTCACTGCACCTTCAACAGCCTGTTGTACAATGCCGGCCTTATTTTCGCCCCAGGCCAATAGCACAATCTTCTTCGCCTTAAGAATTGTACTAACACCCATGGTGATGGCTTTTTTGGGCACATTGGTTGTGCCACCAAATTCAGGCGCCGCATCGAGGCGGGTGCTTATATCGAGCGTGATCAATCTTGTTACAGAACTGTTGTGCGAACCGGGCTCGTTGAACCCGATATGTCCGTTACGGCCAATGCCCAGCAATTGAAAATCTATTCCGCCTGCATCTTCAATAAACTTTTCATATTGCTCGCAATGCATTTTCATAAATTCCTGTGGCACGGTGCCATCGGGAATATGACAATCATCCTGATCGATATCGATATGAGCGAACAGGTTCTCTTTCATAAACCGCTTATAGCTTTGCCAGGCTATGGGTTGAATGGGAAAATATTCATCGAGGTTAAAAGCGATCACATTGTGAAAGCTGAGGTCGCCTTCACGATGCAGCCTAACCAATTCTTTATATACTTTTTTTGGGGTAGAACCGGTAGCCAAACCCAATACGGCGCGTTGGCCCTTTGCCTGTTTATCTTTTATCAGTGCGGCTATTTCATGCGCCACCTGTACAGATGCTTCGGCAGCGGTGGCATATTGTTGTACGTGGATCTTTTCGAAACTTACTGTTCGTTTATTGTTTAATACGGTTATCATAGATGTAATACTTTATCGTGAAACGGCAAACGTGAAACGTGAAATAGTTGCCGGGCTTTGAGACTCGCTTCTTCGGCAATCGTGAATCGGCAATCGGCAATCGGCAATAGAGACTCATAACTATTTTCATTTTCGCTTCAATTCAGACTTCCTACTTCTTACTTTCCACTTCTTACTTCCTTCTTAATTCCCTATACAATCAGATATTACTTATATACTCTCTATATCTATTATACAAATGCCCCGCCTGCAAATAGGAAGACTGCGGGCTCATGAAATGTGAGAATTCAAACGTGATGGCTTTATCGTATCCGGCCCGGCGGGCGGCTTCGAGCTTCAGGCGTAGCTTTTCAAATTTGATAGGCAGAAACTTTATGGGCATATCGCGGTCGAACGATTCGGCGTTTGTCCAGCACTGTAAACCAAATTGATCGGCCATCTTTTTATTGATGGCGAAGAAATCGTCGAGCTCATGATAATCGATATGTCCGTCCTGGAAGGCCACTGCATCAACGGCGCCTTTTACACCAGCAAAGATCTCGCTCCACTCCTGCTCATGTTCTTTTAATGAAACCGCATCTTCTTTGGTGAGTGTACCCGAAGCGGCCATTACGGCTTTCTTACCATCTATCCAGGGCGAAATAAGGGTGGGCAAATTGCCACTCACCTCTTTACATTGCATACCCAGCGTTTTAAATGCCTCGGTAGCGCCTTTTGTTTTACGGCTGATCTCCATGCTCAGGTACCAGCCTTTAAAACTTCTATGATGACCGTATTGGTTCCATACTTCATCTATCACAAAGCGGTTGCTGTCTATTTCATGTTGCATATTACCGGTATCCCAGTACTTACCACTGTCGTACAAACCAAAGTAGAAGTTCATACCCAGTTCATCGGCCAGTTGTAAAAACATATCAACCAGGTCAACGGGCGGGGTATAACACCCATGTTCTTTTATTAAATATGCAGAAGGATAAGTGATGAACCGGCGATAGCCGCTGCGGATAAGAATTACTGTATCTATGCCAATGGCTTTCATATACTCAAAATCGCGCCGCCATTCCTCTACACCCCAGTTCTGATGGGGAATATCGTGACTGATCTCATCCAAAAAAGTACCTGTGATCTTCATAATACGCTTTTATTTTATCAGGTTCTGATCGTCTTTTTTTACCAGCACATGGACCGGCTTTAGCTTTTGCTTTATGGCTTGCTGCATAAACGCATCCATTTCTTTAAACCGGCGAAACATATAATTGCTTACTTCGTGGCCGCCGCCTTCATAAGAGTACAATACCACCGGCCATTTTCTTTTAAGCATTTCATCGTATAAGGTACGGGCGCCAAACATGATCATCCAACCCTGGTCAACGGCTTTGCAAAAGCGGTGGGCCGAAGTGGCATAGGGCACCAGTTGATCGTTTGTACCATGCATCATAAACACCGGTAAAGGCGCGTGATCGTACACTGTATTTATATCGAGCACAGCGCCGGCAAATGAGAGCACACCGGCATAACGAAATGTTTTGTACATGTTGTAGGTAGTATCGTTTTTACGGGTGAATGGATTGAACACCAGGTTCAGCACCGCCTCGGCGCCTGCACTGCTGCCCGCTAAAAATATCTTTGAGGTATCTACCTGCAGTTCGCCGGCATGGTTCACTAAATAAGTGGTAGCGTCTCTCCCATCTTCCACAGCCTGCTGAATGGCTTTTAATTTTTCGGGTAGAACCATATCGCAACCAAAGCTTTTGCCTTTCAGGTATAACCGGTATTTGATCACAAATACGGAATAACCCAATTTGGTCAATCCATCGGCCATTGGTTTTTGATTTACCGGATCACCACCTGTAAAGGCGCCGCCATGAATAAACAGTACCGACATTCCATTTGAGGTGGTGGTTGGCTTATACCAATCGAACCACAGGGTGCTGGTATCTTTTACGGCGTAGGTTATTCGTGTAGGCTGGGCATGCATTACTATAGGCCGGCAAAATAGAAAAGCAATTATTGTAATTATTACCCTCATTATAAATACTTTCTCTTTTTAAGAAAATCAACCCACAAAACATAAGCAGCTGGCTTCAAATGAATGCCATCAGCCGTATACTCTTTCTTCAAATCACCGTTCTCATCTGCAAAGATCTCATGCAGGTTAATATAGGTTAAATTGAATTTGGCTGCCACCTGTTTAATACCCACATTCAAATTCAGAATACTGTCCTTTTTATTTTTCAGGTACGCTTCTTTGGTATATGGTTCATACAAAGGCAGCACACTTTGAATGTAGATCTTTGTTTTAGGCGTATGCGTAGTAAGGTATGTAAGGATGCGGTTGTAATTATTCAGGATCACCTCTTTTGGTAATCCGCGACTGAGGTCGTTTATACCTATCAGCAGAAAGATTTTTTTGGGTTTTGCTTTTGCCACTCCTTCTAACCGCGCCAGTACGCCAAATGTATTATCACCACCAATACCACGATTCATGATGGGTTGCCCGCTTAACAATTCGCCCCAGGCGCCCCGTTCGGTGATACTGTTACCCAAAAATACGGTAGCATTCTTTGGCGGGGTTAAACTGTTGAACAGCTCCATTCTGCCCTGATAATAGGTATTGTTATAGTTACTGTCTATTTTCTTAGGAGCGTCTTGTGCAAATGTGGGAAGACCAAGTAATAACAAAAATCCTATTCGTGAAATCATCTTATAAATACTTTTTCTTTTTTAAATAGTCTGACCATGCCAAATACCCCGCCGGTTTGCAATGCAAGCCATCGGTAGTATACTCACGGCGCATTTGTCCTTTTTCGTCAACAAACACTTGATTGTACAGGTCGATGAAAGGCACATTATACCTTGCAGCCACCTGCTTCAAGCCTTCATTCAACTGCTTGATCTTTTCATTACTGATCTTCGCATAGATGTTTGCCAGCATGGGCTCATGCACCGGCAATACGCTTTGCAAATGCAATTTTGTTTTGGGCAATGCGGTTTTGATAGCAGCGGCTATGCGATCGTAATTCTTTACAATATATTCTACCGGCACCCCCCGCTTCAGGTCGTTCACGCCAATAAGCAAAAAGATCTTTGCCGGCTTTACATCAATAACCTGGTTCAAGCGGTTCAATACGCCCCAGCTATTATCGCCACTGATACCACGGTTTATTACATTAATACCAGGCAACACTTCGCTCCAGGGCCCTGCTTCGGTAATACTATTTCCTAAAAACACAATGGGCCTGGGGGCAGGGTGTAATTGATCGAAAAATTTAGTGCGTTCAACGTAGTAGTTGTTAGCATAACTGCTGTCAACCGGTTCGGTTTGTGCAACAGCTTCACCCAACGTAGCCATCATCGACAATACAAGGACCATTTTTTGTATCATGCCGCTGTAATTTTAAGTCTGTTGTACCAGGTAAATTTTAAAATAACCATACAAACCAGCCATACGCCCATGGCGGTAAAGCCATAACTCACAAAACCAAACACAAAGAACACTGGCATTATCACCATACTCATTTGCCAGCAAATACCAACCAGCACGTTCAGCATATCCCATTTAAACTGGCGGTTAGGTTCAAATGTAGGCTCTACCTTTTGTACCCATTGCAATACGGGTTTCCAGAACCCCCAGGGTTTGGTGTTGGTATAAAATGTTTGTAATACCTGTTTATCGGGCATTGGTGTTACCAAACAACCAATGATACTGGCGCTTATCGATAAAACCAGAATTATAAAGAAGGAGATCAAAGTACCTATACCGCTGCCAAACAGTTCCTGGTAATTGGTAAAATAAGTTGCACTTAACCAGGCCATTAGTTTTGGAACAAAGGTGGCTGATAGTAACCCAGCCAGCATACCGGCAAAATAACCATACCCATTAAAGCGCCACCAGATCCATTTAAGTACATTGGCTGCCGCATAACCACCATACAGGGCCGAAGAGATCCACAAGGTTAATGAACTAAGCGAATTGGCAAACAAGCCAAAGAAACAGCCGATTAGAATGATGGTTACAGAAGTAAGATAACTGCACTTTACATAGTGACGGGGCGACTCGTTGGGTTTGAAATATTTTTTATAGAAATCATTTACCAGGTAAGCAGGTGCAGCATTTACAAACGCCGAGAAAGTACTCATAAATGAAGCCAGTAAACCCGCCAGCACAATACCCCTGATACCTGCCGGCAAATAATTACTTACCACCTGGCTTAATATTATTTCAAAATCGGGTTTTGGTTGTCCCTTCAATACAGGCATAAAGGAATTGAAAGCGATGAGCGTTAAAGCGCTTACCATCATAAACAGCGGAATGTACAATACCAGGTTGGTGAAACCTGAAAGCTTGGCTGCTTCCCAGGGTTTCTTGGCACTGAGTATACGTTGCATATCGAAACCGGGTACCGGACCGGCCAGGCTTGCAAAGATACCTTTACCGATCATCATCAACACCAGCGCACCAAACCAAATAAATCCGTCTTCCGAAATTTTATCATTTACCTGCGAGAAGTTACCCCAGTTGATATCGAGCTTCCATTGTGGCCAGAAGTTTGCCCAGCCACTGGGCAATTGCTGATGCAGCTGATCGTAGTTAACGCCTTTTACGGCAAAGATCACAACCAGTATACAACTCACTACCAGAATTCCATATTGCAACACCTCTGTTGCCACCACACTGTACATACCGCCTTTTACGGTATATAAAGTAGTTAATGTAACAATGATGAACGCATAAGTTTGCTGATTGGTAAGCACAGCGTTGGAAAGGTCCCAGGGCAGAATGTTCGCAGCAAATTTTCCAATGCCTACGAATACATAACCAATAAAACCGATCACACTTACAATGGCAAAGATCACTACGATCATATGCGCCAGGCGGCCGCTACGATCGTCACCAAAACGTTTAATGATCCAGTCGGCGCCGGTGAGTGCATTACTTCGCCTTATCCAAACTGCCAGGAACACCATTACAAAGATCTGGTTCCAAATGGGCCATAGCCAGGGCAGCCAGGCGGCTTTAAATCCATAGATAAATAACAACGCTACATAAAAAGCGGTACCGCTTACATCGAACATGCCACTGCTGTTACTGAACCCCAGCCAATACCATTTAATGCTGTTATCGCCTAAAAAGTACGACTGCATATTCTTCGAGGCCTTCTTCGAGATCCAGAACCCCAGTCCAATGATCACCAGTAAATACAGGATGATGATCACTATGTCAATTGTAGATAGATTCATGAGTATTTTATTTCGCTACACTAGTTTTCAAGTTACGTTTTCCATTGCCAGCCTTTCTTTGTAAATGATACTGTTACCAATGAAACAATACCGGTGAACAGCAGGCCACTCAACACGCCGCCAATAACATTCTTTTGCATACCTGTATACAACGCAAATCCGCCGGTAAGGTGGAGCAATGGCAACAACAATAAATTGCCGGTCACATACGCCACCATGGGATTTTTTCCATTAAGGCTAAAATAGTTCACCACCTTTTCGCCCGGCTTTGTTAATTGAAGGCCATTGAAAGCCAGCATCATAAAAAAGGCCAGTCCGGCAGTAACAAAATAATAGCTGAACGTTGATGGATCTTTTTTAATACCGCCTTCCCAGGCTTCAAAAAAAAGCCCAAGCAATAATAAGTATGTACCTGCTGTAAAGAACCTTGTTATCAGTGAAGGGTGCTCCCTGCGTATTTTCTGTAGGATAAAATAGTTGGCGGCACAGCAACAAACGGTAAGCACACAATTAATTACCAGGTGCCGCCCAAACAGCAATATAATATTCACCGCTATAATTACACCCGATAGGGCGGCAATAATTTTTTCCGTGGCCGGCGGCGTCTGTTCTTTCCGGGCTTTTATTTCACCGGCCTCTGCTACCAGCCAGTCGCCCGCGAGGGTACCAGGTATTATGATGAACAAATACTTAAGGTAATAGAACTTGTACATCCAGGGCAGCGGCGACCATTTAAACACCACTTCATTCCAACTGCCAGGGATTTGCGCACCCAATATAATAGCCATTACAAATGGCAGAATGCCTATTCTCAACCAGGGATTGTTTTTTGTGAACCACCAAATGATGATGCCGAACAATGCCATGTTTGCCAGTACAATAATTATTATGTCGTGCCGGTTGAATGAAAATCCTTTTCCATCTTTAAATGGTAACATGAATAACAGCCAACCGGCGCCAACAAATGCAGTCACTTTTATTACCAGCCAAAATGTTTTGTTTTCTGTATTGGCCGGACTGTACCATTGAAAGAACAATAAGATAAAAGAGATAATTGACAACCCGTAATACGAGGCAGCAGGTTCACTAGTCATCATAGTACTGCGAGCATGCACGGTGAACAGGGCAAAGAATACCAGTCCAATATATCTGCGCACGGCAATAGATAATATATCCCACAATCCTTTTCCTTCCTTTGCTTTTTTATGCAAGGCCAGTGGAATGGCAGCGCCCATGCTGAACAGGAAAAAAGGGAATACCAGGTCTACCCAACTGATGCCCGGCACTTCGGGATTGTACGCATGCGAGGGCGGCGGCGTTTGCGCATGGTACATCCATGCCGGCAAAATGCCGAAGGCAATGCTGCTTGAGAGGACCATTGCCAGGATGGAGATACCTCTTAATGCGTCAAGACTTTGGTTTCTTTTCATCAAACTTTCCTTTGTCATTATTCCACCACTCGTCAACTACTTCTTAATCCCATCCGCAATGGCATCCCACAACGGTTGTTTTAACAAATTGGTGTTGGGAGCATATACATGTATAAGATCGAACAACATAACGCCGCCGCTTGTATTGGCCATAATGTATTTTATAGCCCGGGTGATCTCTGCTTTTGACGACCACGATAAATTACCCATATCTATACTTCCATAATGCGGCACCTTGTTCTTTGTTATATACTTAATACCGTTTATTGACCCCTCAATGCTCCACCAGTGGTATTTGAGGTTGGCGGTAGCACTATTCTCTGACAACATTATTTGAGTGTAGTAATTACCTGTCATTAAGATATCGAGCTGCTCGGTATAACCGGTTTCATTGTAACCGGGGTAAGCCCAGTCGAACCTAATACTTTGATCGGCAAACGGATCATAATCCTGGCTGGCCCAGTTAACACCTACCTGGTAGTAGGTTCCGTACCACGCGCCCACATATACGCCAAAGCTTGCATTGGGTTTTATGGCTTTAACTGCGCCCCTTGCTTTTTTGAAAAAATCGTAAATAACACCTGAGCGATACAGCAACCATTTTTGCCAGTATTTACCAGTGGTGTTGGGCAATATTGTGCCGCTGCTGTTCTTCCACGATGAAACAATATCGCCGGGGAAATTCATAGATGAAGCGGTGTTATCATTGTATTTATTCTTTAAGAACTCAATGAATTTTGTTTTACTGAAATCGGAGAAATCGGCATATGCATCGGCATAGCGGGCATAGTCGAGAATAAGCCCGTCAACATTATATTTGGTTACAATTTCCTTTACAATATTCAGCGCTCTTTCCTGTACGGCCGGTTGGGCCGGGTTTACAAATCCATTACGGCCGGTGCTGGTAATTGGCACGCGATTGCCATTTACATCGCAAACAATAGATTCGTAATTGCTTTTAAAAGTAGGATTATCATACAGGGTGCCCATACCTCTACTGGCATCGCCTTCAACAAATGTTACTGTAGAAGCATATACCTTGAAGTTACGTTTATGCGCTTCCTCAACCATGAACGCTACATAATCTACATTAGGCGTAAAGCTAATGCCACCGATAGAAGAATACTGCGTAGTGTATGCACTTGGGTACATGGTATAACCGGCGCTGCCTTTTACATCGAGTACCAGTCCGGTTACGCCTACATTCTTTAAGGTATCGAGTGTTTTTCTTATTTGGGACGTATCGTTAAACCGGCCGCTGCTGCTGTATACGTTCGATCGGCAGTCGATCCACACCAGCACATTGCGCGCCCGCACTGTATCGGCA
This sequence comes from Niastella sp. OAS944, assembly GCA_024809215.1. GTDB lineage: Bacteria > Bacteroidota > Bacteroidia > Chitinophagales > Chitinophagaceae > Niastella. The sequence continues at coordinate 113,917 of JANUBW010000011.1, forward strand.
TTTCCTGTTCCTTCACCACCGCCATTGCCGCCATCTGATGAGCCGCTTTTTTTACAGCTTACCGCAAATAGCAGGCTCAATGCTGCTATTGCGGGAATGAGTGACATATATTTTTTCATACGATAATTATTGGTTGGAGTTGAAAAAGCGGGTATTAAGGAGCGTATTTAGTGAATTCGTATCCAACAATACCGCCATTGGTAAGCAACATATACACACATATTCTTTCGCGGTCGTCGTTCAATACTGAGCAAACATCGGCCACGCCATTACCGTTTGATACAGCAGTAAGATCATTTGCATCGGCAGAAGTAAATATGCGGAAGCTGTTGAATCCGGCACTGCCAGAGGTTAGGCCTATATTAGATGTTCTTGTTACATCGAACACACTTAAACCCGCCTTGGTGCTGTTGACATTTTTAAAAGTTACCACCGCCAGGAAATTCGCATTGTTGAAATTGAAATAATCCATGGGCATATGCAGCGTACCAACAACTGAGGTTTCGGTTGTGAAGGCAACAGAACGTCCATTGCTGCTTCCGTTTACCAAAGCTATTTCGGCAGGATAGTTTACAAAGTAATCAGCAGTGGCAGTTGTACCAATTGGTTGCGCCTCTGCATAGAACGACCAGGGTGATGCACCCTGATAAACCTGAGTGGTCGGCGTATTGCTTACCAGCGTTCCGTTTGAAATTCTCCAGCTAAACACCACATTCGATACACCAGCTGTAGCCATGATCACTGCATCTTTGGTTACATCGCCATATACATTCACTCTTCTGCCTACGCCACCATCGCCGGCAATTGCAGCCGGGTTGTTATTAGTCCATTGTATAAGTTTTACAGGCGCGTTATCAAACACGTTGTTGTATTGATATACATAGAACACACCACTGCCTTTTGCCGCGTAAGAAGTAACGAGAATATGACCCGCAGAATCGTTAGCAATGGCAAAGCTGCGCAGGCTACCGGGAGGCACGGCCATATCCTGTACATACGCACCGGTTTTACGATTGTATATTTTATAGGTAGATGGCGTATTGCTTAGCACTACCACCAGGTAATCGCCGCTTACCGCCATGGCGCGATTTACATCATTACTGGTAAGACCTGTAAGTTCAGAAGCGGTCTTTTTCCATAACATACGGCTGATACCTGCACCGGAACTCAGCTTAACTGGTTCTTTTGCAACAAGCGTATAGGTTTTAGAGGTACCATCAATGCCGGTAACCGTAAACGGTACAGATTGATTTAAATTAAGCACTGTTCCATTGTCAATAGAACATTTTGAATGGGGGCTCATGGAAGATGTAAGCGTTACCGACGAAACATTTGTTCCTGGTACTATGTAAAAAACGGCTTCGTTGGTGATATTATTAATAATAGCATCTACCTGTTGTGCAGCGCCATTCTCTGTATAAGTGATGGTTGCTTTATCCAGTTCAAGGTCGGCAACCTGTTTGGCCACCAGTACATAAGAACTTACAGCACCATCGCCCGAAGTAACCTTTAAATTTACAGGGCTACTGAGGTCCATAGGCTCACCTAACCCCGGCAACAATGTTGCATCGGTGGGAATTGTAGCTCTTACAATGAGCCTTTTAAGATCAGTGGCGTTATCAGATTCTTCGGGTTGAAAGTATGGAATGGAAAAGTAGAAGGTATCGTTGCTGAAACGAGATTCAAATAAACGTTCTTTGCCCTTCCCTTCCAATGTCATAAACATATCACTGATAACATTTCCACCGGCGCGGGGCACAGCATCTGCTTTTCTACAACCGCTTGCTATGCCGGCGGCAATTGTAGGGATAATTATATATGCTAGTAAATTCTTCATTGCGTTGTGTATTTGGTTTTCGTGAATTGCCCATTGCTTATTGCCTATTGCTTATTGATTTTACCAGCCTTTAATTTGTGTAAGGGCTGTATTATTCAGCAATTCAGCTGTTGGAATAGGAATATAGTACAGGGCGCCGGTAAACTGCCTGTTGGTATTATCGGCATTTACTACTTCATAAGTATAGCCTCCGCCGGCCGGTGTAATTTTATGTCCTTTAAAACGTACATTATTCAAAACCGTATGTGCTTTGCGCCATCTTCTCAGGTCCCAGTAACGATGCCCCTCAAACGCCAGTTCTACTTTACGCTCATGCTCTACTGCCTCCATCAATTGCTCAACAGTTGAAGCATGTGTATTAGGCAGCTTTGCCCGGTTGCGCACCTGGTTCAATGATTGCTGGGCACCGGAAATATTATTCAGTTTGGTAAGGGCTTCGGCATGTATCAGTAATACCTCGGCATACCGCATTTCAATCCATTGCTGCGTACTGCCATTTATAACAAAATTTGCATTGGCCGAATCGAGCATCTTTCTTACATAATACCCGGTCACTGTTTTGCGGGGCTCGGGTGTTGTACCGTATTCAACATAACCTTCGGCACTGCCGGGGGTGGTGTTAATGATCCTGTCATTTTTCCATTTAGCAGTATTAAACAGAATAGTAGCATAGAAACGCGCCTCGCGGCCTGCATACGGATTGGCAGCATGTGTAGTATTGCTCCATAGGAATTTTGTACCGTCATTCATTTCAAACTCATCAACCAGGTTGGCAGTAGGCACACCATATACCAGGGCCTGACTGCTTGCATCCAACGGTGGCACAAAACCCAGGTCGTACGTATGCGTTACTTGTGGCGCAACAAAATTCAAACTAAACAATGATTCCTTGGTTGCCTTATTGGTAAACACATTGGCAAAATTGTTTTCCAACGCATAATAGCCTGCGTTGGCCAGGTCAATTACAGACTGGGCGGCATTGGCAGCATTTTGATAATAGGTTTGAGCGTTTGCAGCATTTACACCGGTAAGCTCATCGCCATTGAATTGTTTTTTATCGTACTCTGCAATTGATGCAGCATATAACCAGGTACGGGCCAACATACCATAGGCGGCGCCCTTGGTGGCACGGCCTGTTTGGGCCGTGCCCCATTGCACAGGCAGGTTCTCTGCGGCATATTGAAAATCAGCAGCAATGAATTTCCAGCAATCTTCTTCTGATGAACGCTTGTTCTCTTTGCTGGTGTACTGGCCCATATTATCGAACAGAATTACACTGCCATGTAATTTCACCAGCCAGAAATATACATAACCTCTTATAAATCGGGCTTCGGCCTCGTATTGCTTTTTGGCTGCATCGTCAACCTTGGAATATTTATAAATAGCATCGATGAATTCATTCAGGCGGCGAATACGCTCATACCCATTGCCCCAGTAATTTAACTGCGGACCTGCAGCATTTACCCGCGAAGCGTCGCTGGCCAGAATGTTAACCGTGCCGTTACCCGATACGGCTGAAGTATATTTCATAATGTCGGTCAATGCATCGGTGGCATTGTCGTACCCAATAGGAAACTGCCCGAACTTAAACCTGTTGAACTCTCCATAATTCTCAGCCAGGTATAATGGAATATTTGCCGGGTTGCTCCAGATGGATTCTTCAGAATATCTGCTGGTGGGCATAACGTCTACTTCACACCCCTGCGTCATCATTACCACACCTGCCGCCAGCATTGTATTTTTTATGATAGAGATTATTTTGCTCATAGCCTTCTTTCAATTTTTGATTAGAGAGTAATGTTTACGCCACCTGACACCATGCGTTGTTGTGGATAGAAACCATTGTTCACGTTGGGCATTTCAGGATCGAGGTACTTGAGTTTATCCCAGGTAAACAGGTTAAAGCCTGAAACATAAAAACGTACTTGTTTCAGTTTGGCTGCACTAAGCCATTTTGCAGGGATTGTATAACCCAACTGCGCCGATTTCAAACGTACATATGAACCATCGCGCACCCAGCCCGAATTAGCATGAGCGTTATGCGCACTTAAGGTTGCTTTGTAAGAGCTAAGGCGGGGGAATTTTGCACCTGGATTATCAGGCGTCCATGAATCTTCTACGAGGTAATAAGGAGAGTTACCAAAATTGTAGAACGTTTTTGTAAATGGTGTATTATCATCAATACCCGACACATTGCTTGAACCTTCATAGGTTCCGGCCAGGCTTACATTACACAGGGTTGCACCCTGGATCAAAGCAGAAAAATCAAATCCTTTATACTTAAGATCTATGTTCAAACCAAACATAAGCTCGGGCGTATTGGCGCGGCCAATAAAGGTCATATCATCGGTACGGGTTAAACGGCCATCGCCATTGAGGTCTTTATATTTGAAAAAGCCAGGTGCAACATCACCACCGCTCGGAGATATACCATTGGAAGCTTCTTCCCAGTTCTGGTACATACCTTCAACTACAAAACCCACTTTTTCTCCTACACGTCTGCCAACGGTACGCATCCATTCAGGCAAACCAGCCTGTTCATTTCTACGAATGATCTTGTTCCTCGACCAGTTGAGGTTACCGGTTACGCCATATTGGAATTCTCCAATATGATGATTATGTCTTATCTGCAGATCGAATCCACGGTTATCTACTTTACCGTAGTTAAGCCGTGACGGATAATAACCACCCAATGAACTGGGGTATAATGCTGTAACGTCTGCAAGAATGTCATCGGTCTTTTTATAGAAGAACTCAAGATCAACACCTAATAAACCATTCAGGAAAACCGACTCAAAACCACCATTTATCATGGATGATGTTTCCCATCTCAGATCAGGATTAGGCACCGCATTGGTATAAAGACCAGCTACGGGACTTCCGCCAAACACATACACCGGTTTGGGTGTTAAACCATAAGTTGCCATATAAGAGAATGGCGGTACATTCCACTCGGCACCCATTTTACCATACGATGCTTTTAATTTTAAAAAGCTTACTGTTTTGCTTAGCTCATCAAAGAATGACTCCTTGCTTATCACCCAGCCCAAACCCACACCGGGAAACGCTTTCCAACGGTTTTTTGGCGCAAAACGTATTGATGCATCCCAACGATTTGCCACTTCAAACAGGTACTTGTCTTTAAATGAATAGTTCAGGCGAACTACATAACCAGCTCTTCTTTCTACGGAATCAAAACCGGTTGGACTGATCCAATCAAGTTGATCCTTACTTCCATAATTTATTTGTTGCAGATCGGCAATGGCAAAATTGCTGGCGCCGGTAGAGAAATTATTGGTTTGGTATTGCGACCACTCATACAAAGCCAATGCGTTCACATTATGATCCCCGAATGTATTGTTATAAGTAATACTTGGCTGGAATGTTTTGCGGTTGTACTGGCTATATGCCTGGCGCAGGGTAGTTTTTGTGATACCGGGCGGATTGGGAACCAGTTCAAAATCACCGGTCACCTTTTCACGGTCGCGGCCCATCATCTGATAAGGGCTCAGCCAGTTCTTGGTCTCTGTTATATTTCTATCGTACGCTACCAGTAATTTTCCTTCCAGGCCTTTTACCCAGGGCGCCTTCACATTAAAGGTCATGTTACCCTGAAAAACGTTTTCCTGCCTTTTTTGATAACCCGATTGTTCTACAGCAGCAATGGGGTTTACCCAGCCGGCACCGGCGCGATAGGCCACCGGCAATCCATTGGGGGCGTACTCAGGCAGGTTAGGCAACATACGAACAGCCTGATAGAACGGGTTCATATAAGCGTCGTTATCTGGCGCTATACCGGGCGTATTGCCCAATTGTTGACGAACAGCCAGATCGAGCGATGCAGAAAAAATATCATTTAACTGCGCATCAACGTTGGTGCGTGCATTGTACCGTTTATAATCGGTATTCTTCACTACCCCATCCTGATCGAAATAGCTGAGGCTTGAAAAGAATTTTATTTTTTCACTACCACCACGAACCGTGATGCTGTGCTGTTGCGAAGTGGCATTATTACCGGCCAGCATGCCCACCCAATCAGTATTTCCCAATAAAGGGTTGGTATTGGTACCGTTTCGTACAGCGTCAATTTGTTCCTGTGTATATAAAGGCGCCACAGGACTGGCGCTGGTATGCATATTATAGTCGTTATCCATTTCAACGCCCTTATTATACCAGGTCATGTAATCGGGGCCATTGAGAAATTTAGGAAAACGGGTATTACTGTTTACGGTTACAGCGCCATCATAACTTACAGAAGGCTTTTGGTTCTTACCTCTTTTGGTTGTGATTAGAATAATACCATTGGCGGCCTGCAATCCATATACGGCGGTTGACACGGCATCTTTTAAAAAGGTCACACTTTCAATTTCACTGGGGTCCAGGTTACTGAACGAAGGGCGTTGTACGTTGTCGATAATGATCAATGGCCCACTGCTCACATAACTGCTTACACCGCGAATACGCAGCATGGCATCGTCGTTACCAGGCCGGCCGCTTTGTTGAACGGCAACCAGTCCAGGAACGCGACCGGCAAGCATATTGGTAACGTTCATGGTTGGTGCTTTCTTTAATTCGTCGCCATTGATCTGTGCAACAGACCCTACTACACTTCCTTTCTTTTGTTTACCATAAGCTACCACCACAACCTGTTCCATATCGTTGGTGTTATTGGCCAGTTTCGCCATTACCTGAATACCAGCTTTGGCTACAATGGTAAGGTCGGTAAAACCGGTTCGGGAAATAACAAGGGTAGCTTTGTCGCCGGGAATTCGTAAAGTGAATTTACCGCTGGCATCAGTAGCCGTTCCCTGGGATGTGCCTTTAATTACTACAGATGCACTTTCAAGGGGCGCACCATCTGTATTGGTTACAATACCCGACACCAATTGTGCCTGGCCGTAAGAAAAATGGTGACACAGGAGTAGGAATGCGCAAACGCTCATTGCGCGTACTGCCAACAAAAAATGCCTCAAATGTCTCATACAGTTACATTGGTTAAAAAAGTGGAGGTTGCTGGTTTATTCGCCGGGTTATTCAAGACTTCCTGAAATAAGTACCGGCTTTTCATAAGGATGAAGGTATTGATGAAGCAGAACGGCAATGGCCCGCCTGCTTAATGGATCTGCAGCACCGGCGATTTGCACGCCGGCACTTTTCAGATCCTTAAACACCTGTTGCTCTGATATAACCACACCAGCCTGCGTTATGATCTTTACGATCTCCGGCACCGTGCACAAGGCGCCGGAAGCAGACCAGTAATTTTTTAAAGAAGAATAATACAACCTTAGTCCCTGCACCAGCTCATAAGCCGGCATTGGTTGGTTGGGGTAGAACCATGTTTGATTGGCCCACATATACGGCACACCTGTTCCTTTAAGAATTCCGGTTGCGCCTATTTTTTGTATGATGGTGAATTGCGGGTCGGTAGTTGGTACATCTATGAACGGCATAATGTACCCGTTGGCGTTTAATAAAGCAGTTTGTACATCGCGAACTTTCAACTTAGCGGGTTGCACCTGTTGTTGCACACACAGCGCCGCCATAATACCTGCGGCCTGGCCCAGTTGCATTACAACCGGCTGCAGCCGTGTAGCGCCATTTACAATGTTGCTTACGCTTATACTTTTTTCGGCTACTATTAATCCATCAACATCCTGTGGTATTAAACTGCCCATGGGCACGTTGTACGATGGCACTTTTATCTTTACAAAATCTATGGTAGGCGCCGATATATTTTTAAGATGGTGATGATCTATAGTGTAGTCGCCTACAGCTATGCCGGTACGGTATAATGGGTCGGCGGTTTCGTAAGGTTTGGCTACATGTGGCAGCGTAAAAGTAACCAGTCCCTTCAGTCTTCTCGATTCGCGATGATACGCGATCATCGGCAACTTATCGACCGTGGTAAATTCATCATCGGCAAGCCCAAGGTTCTTATAACCCAATACTGTTTGCAGATAATATACAAACCGCAACGTATGCAGTTTGGCTTCTTTTAACAACTGCTCCCTTTCGGCCGGTGTTTTTTCAATAAGGTTTACGTAATAATCGTTTCCGCACTTGGGCCAGTTGATCATGTATTTGTTCTTTGGCAACCGGCCATACTGCATCATTTTGTAGCAATTGTTGCTAGGGCTGTCGAATGATGCGGGATCGCTTACATCGCAACTACAATCGAACACATGCTGATCATATCCTGCTGGTTTGGAAATTGTTTTATCAGCGTTCTTACCATAATCTTTTAAAACAGCTACATAAGTGAGGTCCTGAATAATGTCGTTCGCTTTTTCGGGAGCCTGCTCTTCGCCGGTATCGTGCCTGCTGTCCATACCAATACGATAGCCTGCACCAGCGGCAGCCATTACATCGCCCAGTTCGGTAGCGTCAATTAATATAGTAGCTGAAATAATGCGTTGCTTCTTGCCCTGGGTTACAATAACTGTCCATTGTTGCTGCTCGCGTTTAACACTTACCCAGTTGGTGTTGTACCAGATCTGCAATGACTTTTCGGCCCCAGCCATTTTTTGCAATAGCTGATTGCCAACATGTGGTTCAAACAAAGTATTGCTTACCCAGCCTGTTTCAACAGAATCGGCGCCGCCGTAATAATTATATAAGTGTTGTCTGAATTCGCCCCATAAACCAGCGGGCATGCGATGGTTGCCATCGATGGCCGACACACCTGCAGAAGTAAGCATACCGCCAAGCCAGTTGGTAGCTTCCACTATCAACGTGTTTACGCCCATACGGGCCGATTGAATGCCAGCCATTGTGCCGCTGGCGCCGCCGCCAATGATGAGCACATCTGTTTTGGTAACAGGTTGAGCCGCCATGGAAAGGCTGCTCATAAGCAGTAATAGTATCAGTTTATATTTCATTGCAGCATTCATTCTTTTTACGGTCAATGGTCAATGGTGAATGGTCAATGTAAAGCTGCAAGCCGCAAGCTTTAAGCTGCAAGCAAGCAAATCGTTGTTCGTGAATCGGCAATCGGCAATCGTGAATCGGCAATAGTGTCCGAAACTTCAGGCCTCGCGAGTAGTGAAACGTGAAACGGCAATGTGAAAGCGGAACTTTATTACCTCTATCAACTTTTCAACTTCCTCGTCAACTCGTTAACAGGTCATTCGTCAACTCTTTTCCAGCGTCTTCCACACCTGATACAACGCCCTCGGAATATGAAAACACCCTTTCCACTTCCCCCCTTTCTGATTCAGCAGCACTTCGCCCTGGCGGTTCAGGTAGCCGAACCATTCGCCAAATTGTTCATCGCGAAAATGCGCCCAGGTATAATCATGTACTTTTTTAAACCATTTCATGCAACGCTCATCACCGGTCAATGCGTATCCTTTTGCCAATGCAACCAGCGCTTCCACATGCACCCACCATAACTTCTGGTCCCACTCCAGTTGCTGTGGCGGAAAACCAAGCACATCCATAAAATACAGGATGCCGCCATGTTCTTTATCCCAACCATACTCAAGCGTATGCAACATAATGTCACATGCCTTGCGTATCAACGCCTCATCGTTCAGGCGTTTGCCAAGGTCCATAATAAACCACATGGCCTCAATGGTGTGGCCAGGGTTAATAGTTCTTCCTTCAAAACTGTTGCTGAACCTGCCATCGGCATACACGTTCTCGAGGATGAGACCGTATTCTGATTTGTAGAAAACATCCATCACCTCATGTATCACAACAGGCGCCAGTTCATTTACGCGGTTAGTACCTATAATGTGCTCCAATTCCAACGAAAGGTTGCACAGGATCATGGGTAAACTAAAACTTTTTAATGCGCGGGTACCAGCATAGGCTTTATTATAAACACCTTTCCAGTTATGCTGCCTTCTGATGATGTTCTCAAAAGTATTTACTGCAATTTCTTTGTAGCGGTCTGTAGGCAGTGCTTTATCGAGCGAAGCAAAGGCCATGGCTGCAAAACAATCGCTGAAAATATTATAAGGTTGAACCAGTGGTTTGCCCTCGGCCGTGAGTGAAAAGTACCAGTTGCCCTGATCATCCCGGCCATACTTCTCCATAAAATCGGCGCCATGCAGGGCCATTTTTAACCAGGCGTCGTTTTTAGCTACATTATTATACATATAGCTGAACGTCCACACTTCGCGTCCCTGCAGCCACATAAATTTATCGGTATCATACACTTTTCCATCACGGGTTAAACAGGTGAAATAACCACCGTTCTGCTCGTCTTTACTGTGGTTCATCCAAAAAGGTAACACACTCTCAAGCAATTCGTTACGGTATAATTCAGCGTATTGTCCTATCGATAGGTCGGTTTTGGTTTTCTCTGCTACTAAATCAACATTCCTTTCATCAGCAGTCATAGTTCGGTAGTATTTAATTTATTTTATCTTTGCTGAGTAAATTTATAATTATTTTTATTTAATAGAACTTAATTACTAAAATATTTTATTTACAAGATACCTAGAACATCTTTTTCTTATTAAGAATCACTGAATTACCTTAGATAATTAAAAAAGTATTAAAAGCTTTATACCTCCATGACTGGCCAGCAAAGCATTTTTGAACTATTTTCGGATGAAACCACCTCGGGCGTTGCGTTTAAGAACAAAGCTTTAAAGCGTACGATCATCAATCACCTCGATGTTATCGGCAACACCACTATTACCGATCTGGCGCAGGCATTGAACATCAGCGTGCCTAAGATCACCAGCCTAATAAATGAGCTTATTAATGATGGATTGGTAAAGGATTACGGTAAGGTGGATTCGAAAGGAGGGAGAAGGGCCAGTATGTACGGACTGGTTGCTGAGTCGGGCTTTTTTATTGGGGTAGACGTAAAGAATTACTATGTGAACCTGGGCCTGCTCGATTTTAAAAAGAGCCTGGTATCGAGCGAAATGCATGTGCCTTTTGTGTTGGCCAACACCCAGGAATCGTACGACCAGCTTATAAAGATCATCCAACGTTTTATAGAAAATCTGTCGGTGCAAAGCCGGAATATCCTGGCAATGTGCGTGAACCTGTCGGGCCGCATCAACAGCGAAAGCGGTTACAGTTATAGTTTCTTTCATTTTCATGAAGAACCGTTAAGCGCTACCATTGAAAAAACAACGGGCATTCGCACCTTTATCGAAAACGATTCGCGGGCCATGGCCTATGGCGAATTTCACAATGGTATTGTGTGCGACGAAAAGAATGTGCTGTTTGTGAACCTCGATTACGGTATTGGTTTGGGTATTATGATCGATGGAAAGATCTATCGCGGCAAATCGGGTTTTGGCGGTGAGTTCGGACATATTCCATTATTCGCGAACGAGATCATTTGCCATTGCGGTAAGAAGGGCTGCCTCGAAACTGAAGCCAGCGGCCAGGCGCTGCTGCGTTTGTTCAAAGAAAAAATAGAACAGGGATCGTCGTCTTCCCTGCTGCAAAATCATAAACAGCCCGATGATTTGCGTTTGGCCGATATTATTCAGGCCACCAAAAATGAAGATGTTTTGAGCATTGAGCTTATTGCCGAAATAGGCGAAAAAATAGGCCGGGGCATATCGGTGATCATCAATATTTTCAATCCAGAGCTGGTAATTCTCGGCGGCACCCTTGCCGAAACCGGCGATTATATACGGCTGCCCATACGCAGTGCACTGAACAAATACTCCCTCAGCCTGGTGAATAATGATACCCAGCTGGTTATGTCGAAACTGCATGAAAAGGCAGGTGTTATTGGCGGGTGTTTGATTGCCCGGGATAAGTTGTTGTCGATGAGTTAGTTCACAGTTCACAGTTCACAGTTCACAGTTCATAGTTCATAGTTTACAGTTTATAGTTCACAGTCGGGGCTCGCGGCAGGTTTCCAGTTACCAGTTTCCTGTTTCCGGGTATTCAATTTCGGGACTCGCGATCATGCTCCGGTTTTTGGTTTGCCGTTCCCAGGTCCTTCAATTCCGGAGCTCGCGACTATTGGCTTCCGGGCTTACCATTTGTTTGGATCCACCCCACCGCGAAGGCACGAATGTTCGTATCTGCATTGTACCATTTTCAACAAGGTCAGGAAACGGGTGGGAAAACTTACGAGTTGACAAATGCGCGGCCTTCACTACCCTTCAGTAGATTTTAATCGCTTTCTCATAAAATTCTTCTTCACTTATGACTTATTCATAAATATTATAATTAAGTTTGTTATAGTTAATAATATTTTTTATTTACTCACTCTATTTCATCCTAATTATTATGAAACTGCTGAAGAAACGATCACTTTCCCCATATATGTTGGCTTTAGTCGCTGCTCTGATGGCCCACGCTGCGGCAAAAGCGCAGGAAACGCCAACCCTGGATGCTGAAACAAATAAGAAACTATTGAATGCTTCGCAAGGCGCCATAGTAGATCTGCCCGGCAGTATATTGACGGAGAAACTGCCTATGAATTCTTACCAGAAAATAGTGATGCCCGGGCCGCAATACCTCATCTCCGATGATCCTGAATATATTCGGGTGCCCGAGGCCATTGCCTTTCGTGAGGCGGTAGAGCCTGGCACCGTTCGTTTCTATTTATATAATGTAAACGGTGTAAAAGAGCCGCAAAAGATCAACACCAAAATAATAGCAGTTATAAAAAATACCGGCAAAGCGCCCATGCACCTGCGCATGCTTAAATTCTCTTCTCAAAAACCAACCACCAGTTATTTCTATGCCGGCAAACAGGGACTGGCCGATTTCTTTGCATCAACTCCTCAAACCACTTTCCGCACCATTCAACCTGGTAGTGTTGTAGCCATTGACCCTGCACAGGAAAAATTCACTGTGAAATACGATGAACTGGTACATGGCATTTATGAATTTGTAATTGATCAACCCGGTGAAGTGAGTGTGTTGCAAACGAGCCCGTCAACATCAACGACAGCGGCTTTTGCCCGCATCACCAATGTATTACCCGGTAAAAGTCAAAGCGGTGCCGGCCGTGGTATTTTTGGTGTAAGCAATTATCGGCTGTTAACCCAAAACACAATCGATACAAAAAATGGCGTATCGCAGATCATTGTAGCCGATGGCAAACAAGATACCTGGGTATTGGGTAAAGAAAGCACCAGCGGCAGAATAGCAACGCTGGCTGGTAACTATGGTGTGATGTATAATATGGAGATAAAATGGAAAAGCACCGATGGACGTGGACTTGCACTGGTTACCTGGAACTCACGCAGCGATAACGGCCAGTGGTGTGGCGCTATGGCCAATACTATGGTGGTTAGCAAAGGAAAATTCAAAGACGGCATTATACAATTACCTTCCGATAAACTGGTAACGAAAAAAGCGCCGGAAGCGGTGCTGGTACAGGTATTTCCACCGGCTGCAAACGGCGAAGAGCAAACGATCAAGCTCACTTATTCGCCACCAGGCGCCTCCTGCTTACCTACTCCGCTGATATTTATTCCTGTTACAATGGAATAATTATTACGTCATGATAAATGAAGAGCCCCGCCAATGAGCGGGGTTCTTTGTTTATGTATTGTGTTAATCGCCTTCTACTTTTGAAACAAAGGGATTGAACTCAAACATATTGTCCATATAAAGCGTACCATTATTACCCGTTAGTACAAAACAACGGTCCTTTACCACAAAGGCCACCGCGCCGGTGCGGGGTTTATTTTCGAAACCAGTAAATTCAGTCCAGGTATCGGTATCGGCTTTATATCCCCAGGTGCTGGTAACATAAGCGCCGTTTTCACCGGTAGCAATAAAGGCGTAACCACCTTGCACAAAAGCCACTGCATTCTGGCGAATAATGGAAGTATACCTGTCGTCGTACGATTCATTACTGTAATTATACAGCGGACGTTTGGTTGTCCATTTATTGGCCGGCGGCGGATCGTACTGATACAACTCTTTTTGAATTTCGCTACTGCTGTTAATGCCGGTAACCATATATCCTTTATTGTCTAATGTAAAGGCAACTGCAGCGCGGGTTTTGCTAGGGAAGCTTGCTCTTTCAGTCCATTGTTGGCCTTTAGGCTGCGAAGGGTCAAACTCCCAGGTATCGTTAAAAGCTTTACGGCCATTGGTGCCGCCGCACACATATGCTTTTCCGTTGATTACAAAAGCTGTTGCATCATAACGAACATCGCCGGGCATGGCATCTTTTTCGATCCAGGTTTTGGCAATGGGATCGTATTCCCAAAAATCGTGCATAAGCATTTTGTCGTTGTACCCGGTACCAATGTATCCTTTACCATTAATAGCAAAAGCAACACTGCCATTGCGGGGCTGGCTGGGCAGAGATGTTACCTGGGTCCAGTTGTTGTTATCAACATCGTAGGCAAACATATCGTTATAGGCGCCGCCATTATATGTCGACGTGCCCGTTAACACATATGCCGTGTTATTAATAACAAAGGCTGCGGCTTCACTTCGTGTGTCGCCTTTGAAATCGGCGGCAACATGCCAGTTACCAGAAAGTTCGGTAGAAGAAGATGGATCTCTTTTACAAGAAGAATAGATCACTAAAGTGCAAAGCAATGCATAGCGTACAGGTTTCACGTACACACTTTTCATGAGTAAAATGTTTTATTGTTTTAGACAGGTATACCACACCTTGACAAAAACGTTGCATAAAACACTTGCCCCGGAGCGCTAAGTTGTTCCTAAAATCGATTAAATGGGGTTTGGGGCGGATGGGAGGGGTTGGGGAGTCTATCAACCTCATAAATTACCGTACTTTTATACTATCTATTAACCTGCACGGTTCCCTGATTTGTACGCTGATTCTTAAAACGGAAATCAAACACCGGAAGCCTGGCTAAAGCTTTGCTTCCAGAAAAATCAGATGGTATGAAAATCAGACTAACCAGCATTTACGTTGAGGACACGTTTAAGGCATTTACCTTTTACACGGAAGTATTGGGATTTATGCAACGTTATTATTTGCCAGATGGCTATCTGGCTATTGTGGCCTCACCTGAGGAACCCAATGGCACCGGTCTATTGCTTGAACCAAACAGCAACCCCATTGCATCTACTTACCAGAAAGCTTTGTACGATGCAAATATTGCGGTGATCATTTTTAGTGTAAACAACATAGAGGAAGAGTACGAACGCCTTAAAAGTAAAGGGGTAGTATTTACAAAAGAACCTACCAATACCGACTGGGGCATTGAAGCCGTGTTTGATGACACCTGCGGTAATCTGATACAATTGCTTCAGCTATAAAATTCTACAACATATATGAATAGCCGCGGGGCCAGGCATCCTTTATTCCCAATTCCTTCCTTACATATTCTGTGTTAAGTGTTTTTGAAGCCTTTTGCGTTAAGCATTTAGCTTTCGTACCTTTAAGGATAGAATGGGATAAATGGATAAAAAGGATGCATATGTTGAAAGTTTTATCAATACAAATAGCCGACAGCATTGATATTAAACAATTTAAGACTGTGTTTAAGGCCGAGTTGTTGCACGAGGATTCTGACGAATTGTTTTACCGGGTTAAGTCGAACCCACAAAAGTTTGCCTATATTTTTAAATACGGCATTGTAAGCCTGTTAAGTTATAACGAGGTGGAAACGATGGCATTTATTCAGGCCATTACCCCCTATTGTAAGAACCCGCTTGAACAGCATATAAGCGATGAATTTGACATTGAAGTAAATGCAGGCCGCAATAAACTTGGTTATAATAAAATTGAGATCGAGAACGCTACCACCGATAGTCTTCGGCTTATTATGCTGAATGTTTCGCAATCGGTTGCATTAGATCATTTCAGTCAGCAAACCAATTTATTGTTAGAAGAAACAACCCGGCACACCCAAATACTGGAACGCAAAGGGCGGCTCGATCTTTCGGGCACCAATCTGAAAAAATTCATTGGACGTACGCTTAATCTTAAAAACCGCATCGAAGCCAATTTGTATATCTTCGATTCACCAGAAGAAACCTGGGAAGATGAAGAACTGAACCGGCTCGATCTTGGCCTTAAAAAGACATTCGACTTACAGGCCCGTTTTAGAACTATTCGGGAAGGGTTGGAAATTGTTAAGGAAAACCTCGACCTGTTTAAAGATCTGCTTCAATACAGGAATAGCATAGTGCTGGAGTGGATCATTATAATACTGATACTGGTAGAAGTGATCAATTTATTCATTGAGAAACTTATGAAATAGCCGGAAACGACGAAACATCATTACAGTCTCCTGCTAAAAAAAAAGAGCCCCGATTCATCATCGGGGCTCTCTGTTTATGCTAATACTTTTTTACTTTTTACCTTTTTCTTTGCCACTTTTCCGTTCACTTTTTTACCATTCACTTTCGTTCCATTCACCTTGGTGGCTTTTCCGTTTACCTTCTTGCCATTGGTAGTTTTACCATTTACCTTCTTGCCGTTGGTAGCTGTACCATTTACTTTAGCACCATTAGCAAGCAGTTTCTTTTTCTCTTTTTCATCGATACGGATGTTATGGCGTATCACCTGCCAGTATTCGGGACCATAGCCTACGAAGATCTCACCACCGGCTGGAATATCTTTAGTTGCTTCAATAAATACACGCACCCCTTCTTCTACATACTCAGCATTGTTGTTTAAATCTTTAACACGCTGCAAACCCCGTGCGTCGTTGGCATAGCGGGCCAGGGCCTTTTTATCGTTCAAAGCATCGATAACAAAATTCCGCTTAACATAATAGATATAAGGGCTTTCGTCTTCGTCTTTCTGCACTTCTTTCCAGGTCCTTGTTCTGCCTTTATACTCTACAATACGGGTTCCTTTAGGAATGAATTTTTTGGTAAATAATCCTTTTCCAGCGTTGGGTAAGGTGGATGTTTTAACGTACAACTGTTTCTCCAGGAATGCCATTCAATAAATAAATAAGTAGTTTAAAAGATGCTTTTACTATAAATCAAAACCAACAGGCCATTAACCGTACTATATATTGGTTTATTGTGTGAATTACGATAATATTCCGTTTGCCAGTAACCGAAATCCTAAAAATTTAACAGGCGCCGAAGATAAGAACTAAAGTTAAATTTTTTACATGCCGTAATTATCTAACCTGCATATTCTCATCCACTACCGGCAAAAAGATCAATTTCTGTTTCAGGCAACATCGTTTGCTCAAGACAAAAAATACTGCGTTTTGTTGCCGGCAACGTTCCCGGAATTTGATCTGCGCCAATTATGACCATACCTACATCAATAGCTTTACACCTTTCAATTGGCGGGCCACAAACGATAGGATCCAGACTTTTACCCCACGAACATCAATACAAATTTACACTTACCGCTCTTTACACACTTCACTCATCGGTTTTCTCCCACCTACCCTTCACGGAATTTAATCACCAGGGAAAGTTTCCATTTGGCTCAGCTTGCTAAAATGTTAATTGTAAGCCAGTTACATTTTGGCCTACCAATATCGCTTTTACTGATAATAATAATCACACCACCTTTGATGCTACCTCAACTTCGGCAACTCCTTCAACAAAATGTAGTTGACGAGTTGACAAGGTTACATAAAAAGGCCTCCCGATATACCGGGAGGCCTTTCCTTTATCAACCATATCAACTTTATTACCTTTTCGACTTACTCTCTCATCATCCTCACTTCACCATACACCGGACCTACCATGTTATTGGTTGCAGGTTTGAAGGTAACTTTCACTTTATCTTTTCCCTTTGTAATTTCGGCAGGAATGGAATATACTATTTCATAGAATTTACTTGACTTGTATTTGTTAAGGTCTTCTGTGGCGATCTTTACATCATTCACCAGGATATCGAAAGTGCGGCCGCGATTATCCATTCCCCAATAAGAACACATTAAACTGTTCACTTTTTCAGCATCCACTTTCATGTTGAATGAAAAATAACCACCCGGATATGCCACCCTGAACTTGCGGGTATGCTCTTCGCCTGTGTTTACTTTGTCGCCGGTAAAACCATGATCACGCTCAGGCTGCATTTCACCCAGGCGTAACAGATCAACCGTTTTTATTTCTATCTCACGTTTCCTTTTACGCTCCGCTTCATATACCTTTTGCTGTTCGGCCCAGCTTTGCGGTGTAAACAAGTCCCAGTACACACTATAAAATTCCTTTTGCACCTGGTTAAATGGCACCAACGTAACCTCCTGTGGCCGGCCTACATTAAGGGAGTGAAAAACCAGGGGTTTGTTATTATCTGCACTCAGCCATTTGGCAGGGTCAGTTTCTGAAGATACCAGCACCGGAATACCCGTAACCGGATCGGGTTCTTTATTACCAAACACACCTGCCAGCACCAATGGTCCATAAAATACCGCCACGCGGTTGGGATTGTCGGGCATTGACTGGGTATACAATTGCAGATCGGGTTTAAAAGTAACTGCGTCTCCGGTCTTCCACGTACGGGTTATGGTGAAATATCCATTGGCATCGGGTTGAATATTCGTTTGCCCTTTTCCGTTCACCGCTATCCATACCTTTTGTTTTGCCCAATATGGATTGCGTATACGCAAGGGAAACGATACCGGCCTGGCTGCTTTAATAGCAAACCGTACCCAGTTGCTTTGCGGCAATTGTGTTTGTTGTTCTATCACTACGCCTTTTTCTTTCCAGTTCAATTTTGAAGCTATGAACAGGTTTACATACAGGCTGCCATCCACACCCTGGTAGTAAATGCTTTCTCCATACTTAACATGGTTTTCCATACCTGAACCTACACAGCAGGTAAATGTATTGAACGAATCGCTAAACTCTTTTTGAGTACCCATGCGCAACGGCACAAAATAACACATCATGCCGTCGTTATGATTTTGAGAAGAAAGGATGTGATTGTTCAAAGCACGCTCGTAATAATCCATCAGTTGGGCCGATGGCTGCAAGGCAAACATATGCCGTGTTAACTTCAGCATATTGTAGGTATTGCAGGTTTCCATGGTATTATCGGTAAGCGTTTCATTGAGCTTGCCGGCCGGCCCCAGGTATTCATAGTTACTATTACCCCCAGGCGCATAGGTATGATCGGTTACCACTGTTTTCCAAAAGAAATCGGCAATGGTTTTGTCTTTTTCGCTGGCAGTAAGCTCGTACCGGCGAATACAACCAATAACTTTTGGGATCTGGGTGTTGGAATGTTTACCGGGAAGAATATCTTTTTGCAGTGCCAGTGAATCAAGAATGCGTTTATCGTGGAATTTGTACGAAAGATCGAGGTACTTTTTTTCACCGGTGAGTGCAAAGGTGTTCACCAGCACATCGTTCATACCACCGTATTCACAAAACAACATGCGTTGCAACGAACTATCGGGCAGGTTGCGAATGATGTGGGCCGTCCAGTCGGCCATGCCTTTTTCTACCGCCAATGCCTGTTTGTTATCGCAGTACAGGTACGCATCGAGCAACCCGGCCATGATCTTGTGCACCGTATACCAGGGCGACCAGGCGCCGTTAAGATCGAACCCACGTGAACGGATATTTCCTTTTTCCACTTCGGCCCACATGCTGTCTTCTTTGGGAATGGCGCCTACATACCCGTTTCGTTTTGGCTGCACTTCGGCCAGTTCGGTAACTATATAATTTACTTTATCGAGAAATGTTTTATCGTGGGTTACGGCATAATGCATAGCGCAGGCAGATAAATAATGGCCAAGACTATGGCCCGCCAGTCCGCTATTTTCCCAGCCACCATACCGGGCGCCTTTTGCTTTCAGGTTGGCATGCTCCCTAAAATCGGCCAGTAACCTGTCGGGTTCTACCAAACGCAGGTAACGCACATCTGCCTCCATAGCTGTTTTAAATGGCCCATCGAGCAATTGTACATCCTGCAGGTGAAAGCCATATGCCTTTATCGGAACAACCGGCTTTACCTTCATTTTGGGTTGTTGCTTTTCGGGCACATAGCTCTGGGCCTCTAATACAAACCTTAGCAGGCATAGAAAAATTGTGAATACGAGGTGCTTTTTCATTTTTGGGAAAGGTTATTGAGTTCTTAGTTCTAAGTTTTTAGTTCATAGCCTGAACTTCAGGGCTCGCGAGTAAGAGTTTCAGGTTGCAAGTTTCGGATTACCGTTACAGTGTACGGCGTGGCGTGAAACTGAATTTGCTTATAGCTTACAGCTGTATTTATTTCACGTTTCACGTTTGCCGTTTTACGAATAACGAGGCCGGGAAATTTGGAAACCATTGCCGATTCACGATTGCCGATTGCCGATTCACCATTCACCTGTAAAACTTCCACTCCGCTTTATAATCTTTCGGAATATTCTGATTGGTAAGGATAGCCCGAACCATTGATACCGGCATGGCGTTTTCCTGCAACACGGCATCGTGGTATTGGGCAAAGGTCATTTTACCACTGTCTACCAATTCTTTTTTCATGGCATAGAATTGCAGTCCGCCAATCATATATGCCAGCTGGTACAACGGACTGTAGCCACCTACAAATGAACGGCGTACTTCGCCTTCGGCATTGGCGCGTTCGTGGCCAACCCGGTTCACCAGGAAATCGATGCATTGCTGCGGCGTCCATTTACCCAGGTGATAATTCAACGAAAAGATGATGCGGGCGCACCGGTGCATTCGCCAAAACAACATACCTACCCTATCTTCGGGCGATTGCGGAAACTGCTTATCCCACAACAACATTTCCCAATACAGGGCCCAGCCCTCGATCCAGAACGGCGTTTCAAAATTGCGGTACATTTTGTACCGGTTGCTCATAAAGCCTTGCAGGTGGTGGCCGGCAATAAGTTCATGATGTACAGTTGCCCGTGAGAAATGCGGATTGTTACCCCGCATGCTCATCATTTTATCGCCCTCGTCCATGGTGTTGGTGGGGTAAGAGACACTTAACACTTCACCACCCGTAAAGAAGGGATTTACCAACTGCCGCTCCGGCGTCATCATGATCATGCGCCAGGTTTCTTCGGCCACAGGCGGAATGGTGAGCAGGTTATTCTTTTTCAAAAAATCAACCGACTCGTTATACAACTTCATGATGGCCTCTGGTTGTTTACCCGGCGGCACATACGTGTTCTTTACTTTTTCAAGGGCAGCTTTCCAGTCTTTCCCAAAACCCATTTGCTCTGTAGCCTTTAGCATTTCGGCATCGCACCAGGCAAATTCTTTATTGGCTATATCTATCAACTCTTCAGGCGTGTAGGGTATGAACTCCAGTTGTAACTGCCGAACGATCTCTTCTTTCCCAATGGGATAACCGATAATACCGCTGCCATCATCTTTTCCGCCGGGCGCCGCTTTCGATCTCTTTTGCCATAGTTGAGCATAGGCAGTAAGCGCGCTATCGAGCCCTTTATAAGTATTAGGCAGCCACCAGGTATATTCAGGATCATACCCATTATAAAAATCGTGTACGCTTTTAAGCGCAGCCTGTAATCCTTTTACCGTACCCTGTGCCCTACGTATTAAGTTGATGGGGATAGAGGAATCTTTCTCCAATGACTTCATCAGGTCGCCAATATCCTTTGTAAGGGCTTTCATATTGTAGGCCCATTTCTGTCCTTCTACAGCTCCGGCGCGTGTGCGTCCTTTTTCCAACGTATAGATCCAGGGAGAAATAGTAAACCAGATTTTCAGCTGGTCACATTCTTTTTTCTCCACCTCCAACAAACGCAATTGCTCATCGAGGTTTCTTTTAAAAAGAATATAATCTACCCGGCTGCCGGTTGGCAGGCTTTCGTAATTCAATTGTTGCAATTGTTTCAGGTAACCGGAGTATAGTGTTACCAGCCGCTCGCGGCGGTAAGGCGAATTCTCAACAAAATAAAAGCGGGTAAGACTGCCCCTGTCGGCTTCGTATTGCACCATCAGGTTGTTTACTTCGCTCGATTGTTGGTATAAAGTTGTTTGACTAATGACTGTTGCTGTAGATAGCAAGCAGAGGATAAGAATAAGTAGCTTTCTCATAATGGTTTTGGTTTACTAGTTCACAGCTCATAGTTCACTGTTCACAGTTTATAGAGCCATTTTCATATACTCAGGCAATACCGGCCTGTTAGCTATACCTTCATTAATAACTTTCAATACCCGCTCACGCTCCTCGCCTACTAACGTTAAGCGGGGCGCGCGAACGTATTCTGATCCCAGGCCAACCTGCGCTTCGGCCAGCTTAATATATTGTACCAGTTTGGGATGAATATCCAATTCAAGCAATGGCATAAACCAACGATAAATGGCGCGGGCCTCATCGAGCATACCTGCTTTTACCAGGCGGTAAACGGCTACCGTTTCGCGCGGGAAAGCAGTTACCAGTCCGCCTACCCAGCCATCGGCGCCCATTACCAATTCTTCCATGGCCAGGGTATCAACGCCGCATAATATCTTATACCGGTCGCCAAAATTGTTGATCATGCGCGTTACGTTCGATACATCGCGGGTTGACTCTTTAACGGCCTGTATATTTTCACACTCCAGCAGTTGTTCAAACATCTCGAGCGTTACTTCAATTTTATAATCAACCGGGTTATTATAGATCATAATTGGCAAATCGGTTGACTGCGCTACTGTTTTAAAGAAAGTTAATGCTTCACGGCTGTCGGCTTTGTAACGCATGGGCGGTAATAACATCAAACCTTTGGCGCCCCAGCTTTTACCTAATGCCGCCTGCCTGATAGCTTCTTTAGTGGCGCCTTCAGCAATGTTTAATACCACCGGTACCGGTCCTGCTATTTCGATGGCGAGTTTTACCAGCGTTTCCTTTTCTTCGGTTGTAAGGGTACTGGCTTCCCCCAGGCTGCCTCCCAGCACAATACCATCTACACCGGCATCCAGTTGCGACTGCAATCCTTTTTCAAACAATGGCAGATCGAGGGTATCGTTGGCTGTAAACTTGGTAGTGTAGGCAGGAAAAACACCTTTCCATAATATACTCATTCGTATTAATTTTTAATAAAGGTATTATGAAGCAGTTAGTTGCTCGTAGCCTGTTTTAATCAGTTTGTTACCAATATTAACAAGCTGGCCTCCTTCTGCAATTAATCACTTCTTTACCAATATTAACCTTCTGCACCGGGTTATGGGAAAAAATTGGTAATATTGGTTAAAGACCAAACCAACTGCACATGAAAGTCGTTCAATTTACCATACCTGTTTCCCAGGAACATTCGATCATGGTTCAGGAGGATAAGTTACCACATTTTTATAATCACCTGCACCGTCATAACGAAACCCAGCTTACCTGGATCATCAAAGGCGAGGGCACCCTTATTGCCGGCACCTGTATGCAGCGCTTTCAATCGGGCGATATTTATATACTGGGCGCAAATCAACCCCATTTGTTTAAAAGCGACCCGGCCTATTTTGAAAAGAACAGCGATAAAGACATTCATGCCCTTACTTTATTTGTTGATCTGCGCGGCCCATTTGGAAAGATCATGGAACTACCGGAAATGAACAATGTGAAGAAGTTTATGGAAGCCACCCGCAGGGGATTGCAGGTTCCGCCCGAGCAACAGCACGACATTATGAAAAAAATGATATTGGTAAAGGAAGCAAGGAACGGTATAAGGCTGGCATTCTTTATACAATTACTGCAAACCCTTAGCAGGATAAAACAATACAAATCACTTTCAAACACCCATACCGAAAGCTCCATTACCGAATCGGAAGGCTTGCGCATGAACGATATTTACCAATACACCATGGCGCATTACACCGAGAATATTACATTAAAACAAATTGCTGATGTAGCGCACCTTACCCCACAGGCTTTTTGCCGCTACTTTAAAAAACATACGTTAAAGACCTACGTGGCTTTTTTAAATGAAGTGCGTATCAATGAAGCGTGTAAGAAAATAGTATCGGAAAATTTCGATAGCCTGGCTGCCGTTGCCTATCAAAGCGGATTTAATAATGCTGTTACTTTTAACCGGGTATTCAAAAAGATCACCGGACAACCTCCCAAGAAGTTCCTCACTGAGTATATACAAAAAGTGAACTAAAAAAAATTCCAAGTTCCAAATTCCAAGTTCCAAAAAAGCACCAAAACCCAAGTTCCAAACAATAAACGCCAAATTCCAAGATGCAAACGAAATTGGTTCTTGTGATTTGGAATTTGGGATTTCCTTTTGGAGCTTGGAATTTGAGATTTGGAATTTATAACAATTTATTTCATTTTGTATATAATCATAACTTATCATCGGTTGACAGGCACCGTTAAAAGGATAAGGTCAAAATAAATGTGTATTCCCCAAAACTTTGTTTTTAATTTGACCGCCTGCAATAAACCAATCACCTTTTCCTACAAGTTCATAAAGCCCTCATTGTATCCCCGCCATTAATTTAACCTACAGGTAATTGCTTTCTCCTGCCCACGCGGCAAGGAGCGGCTATGCCATGCTCATAACTGTAAAAAGTGAACAAATACCCTATATATGCAAAAACGTATACCTAAACCATTTACGCTATTTCTTATTTTCTTTTTTCTTAGTAATTATTTATCCGCCACGCCTGAGTGCCCCATTATAACGGGCAGGTTTCCTTTAGCCAATGGCACCACCTCAGATGCATCGGCAACAGGCTGGTACCTGAATGCAACAAATGTTGCCTCTACCGGTTACTTTGCCGTTAAATCGAACCGGTTGCATGCGCAGGAACTGGGTGGTGAGGGCATCTGGTACTCACAGGTGTTTTCAACAACTGGCTATTCCGATTTTCAGGTAGCTGTAAAAGTTTCATCTGAAGGAGATATGAACAGCTCCGAATATGTAAAGATCTATTACAAAATTAACGGTGGTGCAGAAACGCTGCTTGACCAACGCACCGGTAATTTTGGCACCATAGATTTTACGTCGGGTATACTTACAGGCAGCAATGTGCAACTGGTTGTAAAACTCTACAACTATAACAATGGCGGCAGCCAAACTTCTAAATACTATATTGAAGAATACCGTGTGTTCAAAGAAAAAGGCCCCTGCGCGGTTTCTGCAATAAGTGTAACGGCTGCGGCTGCCAATGGCGGCCTATTAACGTGCGCCAGCCCATCGCTTGGGCTTTCGGCCACAGCTACCGGTACCGGTACTACTACCTGGAGCTGGAGCGGCCCTAATGGCTATACCAGCACAGCGCAAAACCCTGTAATTACCGCCGCAGGTACATACACTGTAGTAGCTACCAATAGCACTGGCAGTGGCTCGGCAAGCGTTACGGTTACAGAAAACAAAACTGCGCCGGTGATCACTGCTACCGGCGGCGCCCTGGCCTGCGGGTCGTGTGTAAGTATTAGCGCCTCGTCGAACGTCAGTGGCGCCAATTATAGCTGGAGCGGACCCGGTGGCTTTACATCCACTTCACAAAACCCTACAGTATGTGCAGCTGGCACCTATACGGTAACTGTTACCAACCCGGCCAACGGCTGTAGCGCCCAGCAATCAGTATCAGTAACAGCCGGCTCATCTGCTGCCACCACCTTCTGGCACGAGGATTTTGCCGGTTTAAGCAATGGAACCACCTCCGATGCCGGCGCCACGGCCTGGACAACATCAGTTACCGGTTCGGGTACATATTCTGTTCAAAACAATGAATATAAAGTATCATTCAGCGGCAGCCAGGGCATTGGTACCTGGACGTCGCAGGTAATTGATATTTCTTCTAAAACAAATGTTACGTTTTCGGTTGACCTGCGCAGTGAAGTAGCCAGTTCCAGCGACGCCTTCGAAAACGGCGACTACATTAGGATATATTACAAGCTGAATGGCGGCGCCGAAACTCTGGTATTTGAAGACCTCGCCGGCCTTGGCGGCACCACGAATACCACAGCTTCTACCACGTTCAATTCGTCTTCGCTTAACGGAAGCTCATTGCAGATCATTATTAAAACAAGTAATTCAGATCCTACAGAACGTTACTTCTTTGATAATATCAAAGCAACCGGCACCACCTCCAGTACAGGAACCGTTACCGTTACACCAGCTGTAAACGGAACAGTAACCTGTGTGTCAACGGCGCAATTGTCGGCTACGGCCAGTAGTACCGTTTCTGCCTGGTCATGGGCCGGTCCCAATGGCTTTACCAGCGCCCAGCAAAACCCGGTTGTGAATGCAGGCGGACAATATATAGTAACCGCCACTTTATCTTCAGGCTGTGCAGCTTCTGCTACTATTACAGTTCCTGAAAATAAAACACCGCCTGATATTACGGCTACCGGTGGAACCCTGGCCTGTTTACCAAGCGTTACACTAAATGTAAATTCAACTATTCCCAACGCTTCGTATAGCTGGACGGGGCCGAATAGCTTCAGCAGCAACGCAAAAAATCCAACGGTAACTGCACCGGGTACGTATACCGCCACCGTAACCAACCCGGCCAATGGATGTACTGCCCAGCAATCAGTGTCAGTAACGTCCGGCTCCTCTACTCCCGCCAACTTCTGGCTGGAAGATTTTACCGGACTGAGCAATGGCGCCACTTCAGATGCAGGCGCCACCGCCTGGACATCCTCTACCAGTGGCAGCGGCACCTACTCGGTGCAAAACAATGAGTTCAAAACCTCATTTAACGAACAAGCCGAGGGTGTATGGACCTCACAAGTAGTAAGCATTTCCGGTAAATCGAATGTAACCATCTCTGTTGACCTGCGCAGTGAAGTCACCAGTTCAAATAGCTGGGAAAACAACGATTACATTCGCGTTTATTATAAACTAAACGGCAGCGCCGAAACCCTGGTGTATGAAGATCTCGCAGGAATAGGGTCTTCCACCACCGGTACGGCTTCTACTACCATAACTTCTGAAGCGCTCAACGGCAGCACCCTACAGGTGATCATTAAAACAAACAACTCCGGTCCTACAGAGCGATATTATTTCGATAATATCACGATCACAGGAGGCGATATTACCGGCGAGAGCGTTACAGCAACCGGCGGCGCTATTACCTGTATCAATTCTTCAGTACCCCTGCTGGGCAATGCAACATCAGGTGGTGTAAGTTATAGCTGGACAGGGCCCGGTAACTTTACCTCTACAGCACAAAACCCCGTTGTAACCGCAACAGGTATTTATACTCTAACGGTTCACAACCCGGCTACCGGATGTAACGGTACAGATACGGCAATCGTTGTGTTGAACCAAACCGCGCCGGGCGCCAGCGCCAGTGCCAACGGATCGATTTCCTGCAGCGGAAGTTCTACCGCTACGCTTTCCGGCTCGTCTCCCACTTCGGGCGTAATGTATAGCTGGACAGGCCCGAATAACTTTTCTTCTTCAGAGCAGAACCCCGTAGTTACTGTAGGAGGCGTATATAATTTAACGGTTACCAACCCGGTAAATGGTTGTACCAGCATTGCAAATACAACAGTTACCATGAGCAGCAGCAGTACAGGCACTATATGGCTTGAAGACTTCACGTGGGCCAACGGTACAACCTCCGATGCCGGCACTACTGCCTGGACCACTTCTAAAAATCCGTCAACCGCAGTGATCTCTGTGTTGAATAATGAGCTTAGGGTTACCAACTGTACTACTACCGGTGAAGTTGTGTGGACCTCAGGCGCGGTCAACGTGGCCGGCAAAAACAATATTATTGTTTCTGCCGCAACAAAAAGCTCTGTCATCAACAATGTTCTGATGAATGACAGCGGTGAATTAATGGATTACCTCAGGTTCTATTACAAACTCAATAACGGCGCTGAAGTATTGTTTGCAGAGAAAAGAGGCATCATAAACAACCACAGCACTACACCAACCCCCGTGTCTGTTACTATCCCGAATGGTAACTACAGCACCCTGCAGGTAATAATAAAAAGCAGAGCTACAGCCAATGACGAATTCTATTATGTAGATAACCTACAGATTGTAGCCACCACCCAGTCTGCACTGAATGCAGTGGCTACGGCTACCGACATACTTACCTGTATTAAAAACAGTGTGGGGCTTACAGGCAGCAGCTCGGCTACATCGCCTGTAAGTTATAGCTGGACAGGCCCTAACAACTATACTTCTACTGTACAGAATCCATCGGCTACTGTTGCAGGTATATATACATTGACCGTTACAGACCCGTCAACCGGTTGTACAGGTAGTGATACAGCGCTGGTATCGTTGAACAATACGCCCCCCGGCGCTTCTGCATCGGCAAGCGGACCGCTTACCTGCAACACAGGTTCTTCGGCTACGCTTTCAGGGTCGTCATCAACATCGGGTGTAAGTTATAGCTGGACGGGCCCCAACAACTTTACCTCTGCTGCGCAAAACCCGGCGGTTACTACAGCAGGCACTTATAATCTTACTGTAACCAACCCCGTGAACGGTTGCACCAGTACTGCAAGCGCAACGGTTACAACCAGCAATGCTATTACGAGCACCTGGCTTGAGGACTTTACGCTGGCCAATGGTACTACATCCGATGCCGGCGCCACAGCCTGGACTACCTCTAAAACGGTATCGGCGGCTGTGATAGCGGTGCAGAATAACGAGCTCAGGATAACCAACTGCACCACTACTGGTGATGTAGTGTGGACCTCAGCCCCGCTCGACATGACCGGCAAAACCAGTATCAGCATTTCAGCAGGCGTAAAAAGTTCCATTATCAACAACGCGGTAATGAATACCGATCCTACTTATGGGGATTACATCCGGTTCTATTATAAACTGAACAATGGCAATGAAATACTGTTTGCCGAAAAAACGGCCGGCATTAACAATCACAGCACCACACTTACACCCGTGTCTGTTACTATTCCCAATGGGAACTACAGCACCATGCAGGTAGTGGTAAGAGCAAGGGCGACGGGCAATGATGAATTCTATTATGTAGACAATATGCAGGTAGTAGCAACCGGAGCCTCCAATATAACGGCCAGCGCAACTGGCGGCAACATCAATTGTATTAACAATTCGGTTACACTTCAGGGAAGCTCTGCGACATCAGGCGTATCCTATGCCTGGAGCGGGCCGAATGGTTATACGTCCACTGCACAAAACCCGGCTGTAACAGTACCAGGCACCTACACCTTAACAGTTGCAGCTGGTAGTTGTACGGCAACCGCATCAGCTACCGTAAGCATAGATACAGCGAAACCAAACATTACGGCATCAGCAACTCCGGTACAGCTTACCTGCACCGCTACGCCAGCTATCTTAAGCGGCGGTTCAACAACCCAGGGCGTTACCTATAGCTGGAGCAACCCAAATGGTGTAATAGCCACTACAGCCAGCACATCGGTAGTTAACCCCGGCACCTATACATTAACGGTTAAGAACCCGGTTAATGGTTGTACAGCAGCAAAACAAGTGATCGTTACTCAGAACATTACACCACCACCAGCCATAACGGTAAGCCATGTGGGACGTGTAACCTGCGACTCTCCCAATGCTATTATCACCGGTACTGTTTCAACGCCGGGGTTAAATTACAGCTGGAGCGGACCACAAGGATTTACAGCTAATACGCTCACTACGGCAGTAACAAGAGGAGGAACCTATACGCTTACGGCCACTGACCCCGCTAACGGTTGTTACACTTCTTCAAGTACAGTGGTAGAAGAGAACACAGCAAAGCCAAGCGGGCTGTCTATCACTAACCCGGGTAGCATTACCTGTTTAATTCCAAGTATACCACTCACAGGCTTCTCAATTACGCCCAATGCTACTTATAATTGGACAGGTCCAAATGGATATACTTCTTCTTTAACCCAAATAAACGTTGACAAAGGCGGTGATTATACGCTTACAGTTACGGATACGATCAATGGCTGTTCGGCCAGTCTTACTACAACCGTAGTAGATAATGCACAACCACCGGTTGTAACTATTATTAACACAAGCCCCTTGAGCTGTTCAAACCCTGTAGTTACCTTGGAGGTTGTTACGAACATAGTAAATCCTGAGATCCTGTGGGTAGGGCCTGATTTTATTAGTGTGTACAGAAGCACTACCACCAATATTCCCGGCGAATACTATGTGCTCATAGGTAACCCGGGCAATGGCTGTTCAACTACGGAGTTTACCACAGTAACCGGCGATCTTTCTGAATGTGCAAGAAAAGCTACAGGCACTGCCAGGGCACAGAACACCACATTGCCGAACGAAGCTGTTACTAAGTTTGTGTTTAAAGCATACCCCAACCCGGTAAGCACCAATGGTGTTATTGAATTTACATCGCCGCATAGCACTACTGCTACGGTAAGTATTTACAATGCGCTGGGCACTTGTGAAAAAGTACTGTTTAAAGGCGCTGTAACCGGCAACCGTGTGAACCGCGTGCCCGTACCAGCGAATCAATTACCAGCAGGCGCTTATTATTTTATCATTAATACAGATGGTAAATCGTTTACCGGAAAATTGATGATCATTAAATAAGAAAACCGCTCACTCGATAAGAAGGCCTTTATATATGTTGTACATATATAAAGGCCTTCTCATTTAATATGCTTTTAATGCCCAAATACATATGAATTGATTACATAAACGACAAACACGACACTATACAAGTGTAGTTTTAACAAATATGTGATCATATTCAAAAAAAGGATAGTACGACTTACTAAAGTATTAACGTATTTTGTTCCTGTAATTCGACCCAAACCAATCAACCCACTTAAAATCCGAACCGATGAAACAGTATTACCGTTTATACGGTATTCCCCAGCGGAGAATTCGTATTCCCATTTTATCAGTCATTTCGTTTTCTTTTTTCTTTCTGTTATCAGTTACCACGCAGGCGCAGATCTATAACTCTTATGCAAGAGTTACCAATATTTCAAATGGCGCCACCAAAACAACATTAACAGTATCGAACAAAAATGAAACGTACCACACATTTCAACCAAACGAACCGGTTATTGTAATTCAAATGCAGGCTAATGTTATTGGCACTAATACCAACGACAATGTGAACTTTGGTAATCTTGCGGCTGCTGGTATTGGTAACGCAGGTAATTTTGACGTGGCTGTCATTGAAAGCATTGCGGGCAGCACTATTGTGCTCAAAGACCTTCTGCCAAATAAATTTACCACTGGCGCTAATAACAATGTACAGCTGGTAAGTTTTCAGCTGCTCTCCAGCACCTTTTCTACAACAGGCAATATTAGTGCTGTGGCCTGGAATGGCACTGTAGGTGGCGTAGTTGCATTAAATGTACCAGGCACATTTACCATCAATCATAACATAACTGCCGATGGGCAGGGTTTTCGTGGCGGCGCAAGGTCGGCCAATTCTCAGGATGGTACCTGTGGCTCCGGCACCTATGCCTCCGGCTCCAATACTAATGGTGCTAAAGGAGAAGGCATTTATTTGAATTCAACTACCAATTACACATATGGCCGCGGTAAGCTTCTTACGGGCGGCGGCGGCGGAAGCCAGGGTAATGCCGGCGGTGGTGGCGGCAGTAATTTTTCAGCTGGTGGTGCAGGCGGCCCTGGGTGGGCTTGTACACTCCCCAATAGTGCAGGTGGTTTGGGTGGCATTGAACTTAAAAACCCTATTCTGGCAGCAACCCGTTTTTTTATGGGTGGCGGCGGCGGTGGTGGCCAGGGAAATGATGGTGAATCAACAGCAGGCGCCAATGGCGGCGGTATTGTTATCATTCACGCCAGTACCCTTACAACCGGCTGTTCAGGATCTGTAAGAATATCGGCCAATGGCAACAGTTCGGGTAACGCTACCGGCTCCGGCGCCGATGGCGTAGGCGGTGCAGGTGCAGGCGGCACTATTCTTTTACATGTTGGCAATTTCAATATAGCAGGCACCTGCACCCTGAATGTTCAGGCAAATGGAGGTAACGGTGGGAATGTAACAAATAATGACACGCATGGCGGTGGTGGTGGCGGTGGAGAAGGCGCCATCATATATGGAGTAGCTATTCCGCCGGCAGCCATAAACAATAGCGCCGCGCCCGGAACCGGCGGAAAAAACAGCAGTGCATCTAACGCCACCAGCGCCGGCAGCGGAGCCAATACCCCCGGTTCAATTATCAGTGGTGTAGGCGCTGTACTGCCTGTACGGTTGATCCATTTTGCCGCTGAGAATATCAATAAAAAGGCTGTATTGAATTGGACGGCCACCGACGAAGCCAATATCAGCTTCACCATTTTACATTCCACAGACGGCGTTAATTACAAATCCATTGGTATTGTAAACGGAACAGGTAATGCCAGTAAGGCTACCAACTATTCATTCACCGATGCCAATGCAGTTAACGGTAAAAACTATTACCAACTGCAAATAAGCGGCGATGCTACCAGCCGTATAAGTTACTCAAGTGTGGTTTGGGTAAATATGAATGAAGAAAAAAGCCTGGCTGTGGCCTGGCCTAACCCGGCGCATGATCACTTTAGCATTAAGGTGAGCAATGAGTATGCAAACAAAATGCACCAGGTTGTTATTACCGATCTTACCGGTAAGCTTATGTATACTAACATATATAAACCCGCCGGTGGTATTATTACCGTAACACCTGCCCAACAGTTCAAACCAGGTATGTATATCTTCAAACTTACCAGTGAAGGATACGAGCAGTCGGGCAAGTTATTTATTCAATAAATATTTTGCTTATAAAAAAAATGCCCCGTTTTTGACGGGGCTTTTTTTTTGATGCAAGTAACTTAACTCATCTACCACTTAACAAGCGTAAGCACATTGGCATTCCCCTGCCCCACTTTCACATGCACATAATAAACGCCTTTACCAAGGTTGCCTATCCATAAGGGCAGCAGTTGTTCACCTTTATTTAATTGCAACGACTGGCGGTGATATATTCTGCCGGCAATGTCTGTTACATACAGGCTCGCTATCGACTGCTTTGATGCATGTACATAAACATTAGTAGTAGCTCCTGTTGTAGTAGAAGGCCGCAGTTGTACAAATTCGCTGCTGTTCAACACAACAGACTGTATACTGCTGTATAGTACTTCGTTTTGCGAACCGGTTACCACCAACCGGTAATATACAGTACCGCTGCCGGGCAGGTTGTCGGTATAGTTATACAATGCCTTGCCAGCTTCGCCATTTACCTTGCCTATACTTACAAAATGGCTACCATCAACAGACCGTTGTACTTCAAAATATTTCGGTGCTGTAGCTCCTGCTGTATTCCAGGATAAGCCCACCGTTGCATTGGCAGTCTTTTGTGCAGTAAATGCTTTTAATTCCATGGACAACACCACCGAGCTGCTCGATACACTAAACTGGGTGAGAATATTGAAAGAGCCATCAGCACGTGCATAGGGGTTTAAACCACTGGCTGGCGCACGGCCGCTCATTTCAACGATCTGCGTTCCGTTCGATCTGATGATGCTGGTTTGTGTTCTATCAAAAGATGCCTGTTCTTCATTACCCTGCCATTTCAACGCCAGCATAACATTGCTGCCGCCGTTCACATTCTCAGACACCAACCATGTTCTTGAAACGCCTGAAGCATATATGCCACCAGGGATCATTTGGTCGTTTACTGCAACGGTAAAGTGATCAACGGTGCCGGCATTGGTGAGTTGAATGGGGTTATAAGCCGTGGGAGTTGGCCCTATTGGGAACAACACAGCGCCATCGGCCGCATCAACCTGTTCAATACGTAAACCGCCCAAACCGGTATTAGCGGCGCCTGTACTTCCATTGCCGGTAACTATCCAGCTGGTGGCAGGGTCGGTAAAAGGAGCGGCGGTAATGGTGTTACTACCGGTTTTCATGGTAATGATATTTGTGCGGGTCACCAATTTGGCGGTTCCACCCAATACCAGGTTATGGCTTACATCAACGGCGCTGCTTAAATATTTATTACCGCTGCCATTGATCTCGAGCGAGCCATGATTGGCAGGGAAAACAGTTTGATCACGTGGGGCTGTATAAGCAACAGTTCCCAACAAATTGTAAGGACCTGTCATATTATCAACAATACCACCGCTGATAGTTAACCGGGCTGCATTTTCAATTGCAATACTTTTAAAGAAAGCGGTACCCGTTCCATCACTGATGTTTGGCATATTAGGCGGCCAGTTAGGCACCAGCACATCGATGGTATTATCCGGTACACCACCGCACCAGTTCAATGGTTCTTCCCATTTAATATCCTTTGTCCCCAGCCAGGTACCCGATCTGCGAACAGTTAGCGTTACCGCATTAGATGATGCCGGCGGACTGCAGGCATTGCTGACGGTTACCCTGTACTTCCAGCCATTCATAGCTGTTGTTACTCCGATAAGCGACAGCTTGGTAGAGTTTGTACCTACATTAGTCCAGGTGGTGCTGCCAGAACCGTTGTCAGTTTGCCATTGATAGTTCAATACAGTACTTCCTGAGGCAGCCACCCTAAATGCAGTGTCGGTATTGGCACAGATGGTAACATCAGTTGGGGGGCTGGTAACAGCCGGCAATGTTCGTACCTGCAAAACACTTGAATTTGTGTTTGCTGCACAGCCAACATAAGGAGAAGGGTAAGTAGCCGTAAGGCGTACGTGATAAGAACTTCCCTGGGCTCCATTAAAATCTGTGATCTGTAATGTTTGCGTTTGACTACCGCTATAAACAGCATTATCAACAACATCGGTAAACGTAGAAGAAGCAAGGGGCTTCATTTGCCATTTATAAATAATTGCAGCAGCACCGGTTGCCGTATCAGTAAAAGTAATATCATCCCCCGGGCAAATTTGGTTAGCTATCGGCCCCGGATAAGGCGCCTTCCATACTGGCAGCGGAGATACATTCAACGTATCTAATGCTACACTTGTATTGGAACATGTGCCAAGGGTAGCTGTATAGCGAACTAAGTAATTATTCATACCCATCGTTATCGTAGGGTATAAGATCGCATTGGTATTAAAGCCTGTATAACCATCGGCTGCGCTTATATTATTCCATGATACGCCGTTATTGGTACTCAATTGCCATTGATAGGTATAACCGGCAACCAGGCCTACCGAACGTGGGTTGTTTTGGGCGCCTACACAAATAAATAACCGCTTGGGAGAATTTTCAACAGCAGGAGATTGGTTTACAGTAAGCCTGGCCCCGCCTGAAATGATTGTACCGGTAGCATCAGTTACTACACACCGGTACAACCTGTCGTTGAGCCCGGTAGACACATTAGGAATGGTTAATGTTACAGTTGTTGCTCCGCTGTATGTGGCGCCGTCTGCAACATCGATATAAGTGCCCCCGTTATTAGTGCTCTCCTGCCACCGAAAGGTAACAGTACCTGATGTGCCCGACACACTTCCAATGGTAAAAGAAGGATTGCTGCCGCTGCATACAGTTTGTGAAACTGGCTGTTGCCCCAGTACCGGCAATCGTTTATTACGCGAAAACGCAGCCGATACAATACATAAAAGCCATAATGTACAAATGATGATCCTGAGTAAAAGCCTCCAATGTGAACGCGAGGCAACGAGTGTAAAGGTTTTCATACGAACGGAATTGTTTTAAATGGGTTGGGTATTTGATATTCAATCAAAAGAGGTAATTGATCAATGGTGGCTGGAACGTACGAGGAAATGGTCCAGGGTTTTCATTAATGATGCAACGTTAAATGTAGGAAGTTTTCCAGTTTTCGCATATTCGTTACATGTATATAAAGCGAAGACATATGAATATGAACAACCCTCATAATTAACCCTGTAGTAATGGCAGGAATATAATATGTAAAAGAATTCTTATCGCTCAATCAAAATTATACCGCATAACGGGCGTTCGTTATTACTGCCCGGCCCACACAATAGGGTTAAAGTAACACTATCACCTATTCGCCTAAATAAGTATAACCCGTTAAAAAACAGGCTTTAAAAACCAATTTACCGCATATATAATCCGTTACATTTCAAAATACATATAATTTAATTTACCTTGCGGCGTTTTAGATAACAATAATTAAGTTCAATTTAACCGCTTAAAACACTTAGCAAACCCCAAGTCATGAAAAAACGCCTTGTATTAGGCCTGATGAGTTGTGTACCCTTGTTTGGCTTATCTCAACAGTTTACAGGATTTACTTACGACAATTACTCAGGAGTTCATGGAGTTTTGCAAAACCCGGCCAATGTTGCGGGCAGCAAATACAAAGTGAACATTAACTTCTTCTCATTGAGCGCTCTGGCGGGTAATAACGCCTACGAGTACAAGAATTCCAAGTTCAAAAGCTTTGATTTCTCAGATCCCGAAGAGAACGTGGATTACTTTAAATCGGATAATGCCGATAAAAAGAGCCTGTGGTTCAATACCGACATCATGGGGCCCTCTTTTATGTTCACATCGGGTAAAAAAAGCGGTGTAGCTCTGTACACCCGCGCCCGTACGCTCTTGAATGTTTCTAACCTTAGCGACAAAACTTTCCGGTTTTTGGGTAAAGGCGACGCCGACGCCCTGTATGGCACGGATATCAATGAGGAAGGCTTACAGTTAAAGTCACACGCCTTTGCTGAAGCTGGTTTAACCTATGGCCGTATCATTTACAGCACACCCCAACATTTGCTGAAAATGGGTATCACAGGTAAATATGTGGTAGGAATGGCCGCCGCTTCTGTTTACTCTAAGAAATTAAGAGTGAATCTTGAAAAGAACGATTTCATCAATAAACTCGAAGGTGACCTGAACGTACGCTATTCAGATAACCTCGATGGAGTTGATGATGATTATGAAGACATTCTTGATAAAGCAACTGGCAACCATGGCCTCGGCCTCGACCTGGGCTTTTCATACGAATGGCGCCCTGAGAACGGTACCTGGCTCGATAGGGACCAAACCCCTTATAAAGTGCGGGTGAACGCTTCTATCAACGATCTCGGTTCGGTT
The DNA here is from genome assembly GCA_024809215.1 of Niastella sp. OAS944. Classification (GTDB taxonomy): domain Bacteria; phylum Bacteroidota; class Bacteroidia; order Chitinophagales; family Chitinophagaceae; genus Niastella. Next base: position 150,428 of record JANUBW010000011.1, read on the forward strand.
AAATACAAAAACTCAGCGCACGGCAACAGCTATACTATTGACGCCTCTGGTAAAACTACCGATGACCTCGACAAAAAAGACGGGGAAACTTTCGATGAGTATTTTAGCCGCCTCGAAACCGTGGGTATTCTTAAAACCGCTACCCGTGCGGCCGATATGAAAGTTAAGTTGCCCACTACTTTCCGTTTCGATGTAGATTACCATATTTACAAACGCCTGTTCATTAATGCTGGTACTATTGTGAACATGGTGGGTAAAGATAAAAATGAAGTAAGCGCACATTACGCAACTTCATTTACCATCACACCACGCCTTGAGAAAAAATGGTTCAGCCTTTATTCGCCCATTTATTACAATGCTGTGAATAAGGATTTCTCATGGGGTGCAGGTCTTAGAGCTGGTTTCCTGTTCCTGGGTTCAGGTTCTATTCTGTCGAATATGTTCGGAAACCAGAATATTAGCCAGGCTGATGTTCACTTAGGTTTTACCCTGCCTATTTACCAACGTGTAAAAACAAAACGGCATAAAAAAGAAAAACCTGTAGAGGAAGTAACTAAAACTGAAGTAGCACCTCAACCTATTGTTGAAACAAAAACAATAGTTGAAACAAAGGTTGATACCGTTGTAAAAAGCGTTGAGGTAATTAAAGAAGTAAATCGCGATAAAGACAACGACGGTGTTGTTGATGAAAAAGACGCTTGTCCTGATGTTCCCGGTGAATTGGCCCTGGCTGGTTGCCCCGATAAGGACAAAGACGGCATTGCCGACAAAGACGACAAATGTATTGATGTAGCTGGTGTTGCCAAATACAATGGTTGCCCAATTCCTGATACCGATGGCGATGGCATCAACGACGAAGAAGATAAATGTCCGCAAACTGCAGGTACCGCCAAATACAATGGCTGCCCCATCCCAGATACTGATGGCGATGGTGTTAACGATGAAGAAGACAAATGTCCTTCTACACCTGGTAAACCCGCCAACAATGGCTGTCCTGAAATTAAACAGGATGTAGTTAAGAAAGTAGCTATTGCTGCTAAGAGCATCTACTACATGTCGGGCAAAGACGTTATTCAAAAAGTATCGTATCCTAAACTCGATGTAGTAGTTAAAGTTCTGAAAGCTGATCCTGCACTGCACATCAGCATTGAAGGTCATACCGACAATAAAGGTAATGCGGTAAGCAATCTGAAATTATCGGCCAAACGTGCTGATGCGGTTAAGAACTACCTGATCAAAAAAGGTATTTCTGCTGATCGTATCGCTGCTCAGGGCTTTGGTGATTCAAAACCGGTTGCTCCTAATACCACACCTGCCGGTCGTACTAAAAACAGAAGAGTTGAATTGCACCTGAACTATCAATAGTCAACAGGCAATTGGCAATAAACAAAAAAACCTCCCGGCAAGCCGGGAGGTTTTTCTTTTTCATCAGTTCTAAACTTATTTCTTTACCACATCAAACTTGCGGAAGATGGAATTTACACTGCTTTGAATTTCCCTTCGGGTAAGGTTCCTGCTGTTTACATCATCGGTCGTCCAACCCTGCCAGATGGTTTTATCGGTATTGGCATCAACCATGGTAATGGTTAATGTACCTTCCCTTACTTCTGCAGTACCATAATCATATCCCATGAATGTGGATGGATAGTAAATGGTACCCCAGCGACGATAGAATGGGTTATAGAACATCCGCTGGTATGGCGCCGAGTAAACGGGGTTCGATGTTTCGCGGCTTGTTTTCTCAACCAACAGGTCATAGCTGATCAACACATCGGGTCTGGTCTTAACTTCCCGCCAGCCTTCTTTTTGCAGCTTTGTGTTCACCAGTTCATGCACATTCTTTTTCATAAACTCATTGTGCCTGTTCTTGTCGTTCTTTTTATCTGTATCTATCCACGCATATGTTTTATACCGGCTGAAATCGGCCGTTTCGTCTTTTTCAACGTAGGCCGGGGCAGCACAGCCAACCGCCAGTATAATGGGTAAAATCAGAACCGGAATTGCCTTTAATACTCGCATATTCATTCCTCCTTTTTGGGTTAAAATCACCTCTATAATTTACGTTGAAAAGAATGTGCCGGTGTATAAGGCTTTGTGAAAGTATGCTTAATGAAATGTTAGCGTTTTGGTGTTCCCCCACACAAAAAAAGGCAGCCCCTAAGAATAGGGGCTGCGAGTCACATGAGAAAATTATGCAGCAACCGTAGTCGTTCCGGGTGATTGCTGCGGCTATGTTTTACCCGGAAAAGATATATGATAAAATAATTATCGTTAATGTAAACGTAGGATAGGTTGATGGTATAGTTAAGGTTTGCCCAAAGCCCCCTCAGACACACAGGTTACCCGGTATAAGTATAAGATTGTAGTGCAATAAATTTTGGATTAATCAGAGGACAGCTCGCTAAATACTGAAAATCTGTGTGTTGACAGGCTAATGGTGTTGCCTGAATTGGCTGTAAATATATACTTATAGAAGAAACATTCAATGGAATCTTTCTCATGGCTTTGTTTTTTCGGCTAATACTAAACTATGCTATACAAATGAACAGGTATGCAAGATACAAAGCTCCGGGGATAAAACCCGAACTATGATTAAGACAATGGAAATTTAGTTGTAAATGGGGAGAGGCATGACAATTTTAACCCTTTTTGGGTATAGGTTTATATTGGTTGACGAGTTAACAAGTTGACGAGGAAGTTGAAAATCCTACTTCTACCACTTAAAAGCGTACACACTACGCGCGTAACGCAGACACTAAATAAGAAATCTTCGAATGCAGCTCCTCGGGTCTAAATGGTTTATGAATAAAATCGGTGAATCCTTTTTGAAGCAGATCATCCTGCATATTATCATACACCGCAGCAGTAAAGGCAACGGCCGGTATTGTTGCATTGATCTTGCGTATTTCTTTCAGCGCAGTGGCGCCATCCATTTCGGGCATTTCAAGGTCTATGAGCAACAGATCGAAAGAACCTTTTTTAAACTGGGCCAGCGCTTCACGGCCATTGGTGGCCTCGCTTACCTTAATGCCCCATTTTGTTAAGAACCGTTTGGCTATCGACAGGTTCACCGGGTTGTCTTCTGCTATCAGTAACCGTATACCTTCCAGTGAATCGAGGTGTTTTATATTTTCATCATTGATGTAGCGTTTGCGGTTCTCACAGATCTTCAGTTCAACCGTAAAGTGAAACGCACTTCCCTTCCCCTCTTCACTCTCCAACAACAGATCGCTGTTGAACATATTTACTATACGTTTGGTAATGGCCAGTCCTAAGCCGGTTCCACCATATTTACGTGTTGTATTTACATCTGCCTGGGTAAAGCTATCGAAGATCTCTTTGTGTTTGTTTTTAGGTATGCCTATACCCGTATCCATCACAATAAACTGCAGGGTCGATTTTGCACTTGATGAGAACAAACGGCGAACCGCCATTGTAATGGCGCCCTGGTGTGTGAACTTAAGGGCATTGGCCAGCAGGTTGCTTAGCACCTGGTTCAACCTGGTTTCATCGGTATAAAATTCCAGGTCAAGGCGGTCATCGATATCTATTTTAAATTCCAACCCTTTCGATTTTATCTGAGGCGAGAACTGTCCGGCCAGTTTTTGCATGAACTCTTTTATGTTCACCGGCACATCGGCCAGTTCTACTTTGCCGGCTTCCATTTTATTATAATCCAGGATATCGTTAATGAGCATCATCATGTGCTCAGAAGAGAATTTCAGAATGTCGAGGTGTTGCTTTTGCGTGGGCATGTGCTCTTCCTGCAACAATAAATTTGAGGCGCCAATAATACCGTTCAGCGGTGTGCGCAGCTCATGGCTCATGTTACTAAGGAAACGTGATTTCGTTCGGGCGGCGGCTTCGGCTTTTTCTTTAGCTTTCATAAGCTCAAACTCGGCCATCTTCACATTCGATACATCGAGGATACTGATCTTGGTATAACCTGTTTCTTTATAATTAAAAGGCACTACGCTTACAAAACCATAAAATGTTCTACCCGTTTTTGCAGTAAGCGTAAGCTCACCCTGCCAGGGCCGCGATTCACCCGATAATTGTTCTTTTATTGAATTGAACTGTTGTACATGATGCTCTTCGAACCACATTTCAATATTGGTGCCTTCAATTTCGGGTTTCTCGCTTACCTCAAACAACTCCAGGGCGCGATTATTACAACTGGCAATGATGTTCGTTTGATGATAAACAATAAATACGCCATCGAGCGAGGTATTGAAAATGGTATCACCAAAGATCTTTTCCTGTAAAATGGCCACCTCATTGTCTTTATTCACCTGCAATATTGAATAAGAGAAGATGATGGTCATGGCCAGTGATATCACCAGGTTGCCACTGTATAACTGAGCATACAGGGCTTCTGTTATTTTTTGAATATCGTTTACGTATGGACAAATTTTTACACAGGCCAGCGATGCGATAACAGTAATGGAGTATACAGATAACAGTTCCTTAAAGTTGCGGCGAATACTAACAACAAACGTCAACACTACGAAGTAAGGAAAGTAAAGCAGGTATCCCCCCGCCCTTAGCCCTTCAATATAGCATATAACAATTAAGTAAAGATTTATATTTATGACCGCAATAATGCGCCCCGTCTCCAGTTTTCGTCGCGACCCAAAATAAAATGCCAATAAAAAGAAATAAGCGGAGGTAATATTTACTAACGCACTTATATAGAGCTTATGGTAAAAGTAGGAGAATACGGAGAAAAAGTTAAGCAGCAGGGCAAGTAGTATGAACTGGTTGAAGCGGATGATCCTTTTACGTAGTTCCTTGGAAACACCCTCATGCAAGCCAGAATGAACTATCTCCCTGTAAATAGAGTAGATCAGATATAATATTTTCTCCTTCATAGAGTTATTGGATTAGAACTGAAAGTTCTATTTACGGATGACAATTTAACGAAAAAATGGACAAACTATTTTCTAATGAACGGATCAAATTTCTCTAAAAAATTCATTTTCAACGAAAAAATTGACAGCGAGTACCTTTATAGTTTATATGAAGATGATTACCAGTACATAGAGGAGATCTTTCAAACGACCCTTACCCATTTTGATGAAGATTTCAAAGGAATACAACGGGCATACGAAACTGATAATTTATCTGACCTTAAAAAGGCAATACACAAAATGAAACCAACGTTTGGATTTGTTGGATTGCCGTTAGTTCAAAATATTTGCAGGGATTTTGAGGATTTTTGCCAAAAAGCAACTTCTTCAAATGAATTAACGTCAGAATATCAGCAAATTGTAGTTACATTAGCAGAGAGTAAGGAGCTGATCGCATCGGAGTACAACAAGTTGAAAGAATTCAATTCCAATATTTTATGAAATGGACCTGTGTCATTGTTGAGGATTTGCAGGTAGCCGCTGACTATCTGGTAAAATGCTGCGAAAAGAGTGGGTTGTTACAAGTGAAAGGCCACTTTACCAATGTTGAGCAGGCGCTTGAGTATCTGAATAAAAATTCTGTTGACATATTGTTCCTGGATGTGGAAATGCCCGGCGCCTCCGGGTTCGACCTGCTCGATCAACTCGCCTACTATCCCAAGGTCATTCTCACCACTTCCAAATCGGAATACGCTTATAATGCTTTTGAGTACAACGTTACCGACTTTTTGAAAAAGCCGTTTACGTATCAACGTTTTCAGGAGGCGTTGAACAAGCTTACCACCGCTGCCGGCGATAATAATATCAGCAGCACCGCTACCGACCATATCTTCATTAAATGCGATGGCAAACTGGTTCGGTTAAACAATGATGATATCTTATTCATTGAAAGTATGGGTGACTATGTGAAATTTGTTACCCCCGACAAAAAGTACATTACCCACAATACCATCAAGAACCTCGAAGAAAAGGTTAACCGCCTAACCTTTATCAAAGTACATCGCTCCTACATCATCAACATCAACAAGATCGACGACATTCGTGAGAACGATCTGTTTATCAAAGGGAACGAGATCCCTGTAAGTAAAGCGCACAAGGCTGATGTATTAAAGCGTTTAAACATTATATAATTTTCGTCGAAAATTTCTTTCTATTTACCGGCATTATACCCCCAAAGAGCTAATAATTTTCTCTTTGCCGGTTCGTGTACCCATCTTTGTTCTCACGAAAAATGACCCCTAAAAGCAGAACTATATATACTGTGTAACTTATTAATTGTGACGGTTATCAATTATAAACCCTATCCTTAAAACGGAAGAACAAAAAGTGGAATCCTTAGCTATGAAAACTAGTGTGAACTAAATCTCCAGCCTGCTCATGATACGGATTTCATTACCGGTCTCCCAAAGAGGCCGGTTTCTTTTTTATATATATACCCTCACACTCATATTACATATTTACCCCATTCAACCAGGGTTTTCTACCTAAAAATCGAAGGTTTCTATTTATTAGTCGAATAAAGTTGATCACGGGTCAAAGATTGGCCATCTTTGTTGACGATCGAAATATCCTGTACAAAAACCGAAAGACCCCGTAAAAGGGAAAAATCCAGTAAAAAGGCGTCACGGAGCCTGATTACCGAAGAAAAGCCAAACCCGTTTTATATCCAACAATCCATGAAAACCAACAAAAAAATCTCCTCGAGAAAAAACCCTAAACGATCCGATCCGATGAAAAAACCAAACATTTAAGATCCATTATCTGAAAGGAGAGCCCAAAAATCTGAGCCTATAGATGAATTAAATTTTACTTAGAGACTACCCAAAGATTATTGAATTAAAAAACCGCCCCGTGAGGCGGTTTTTGCATAATATGTTAATAGGCCAATGGGCTAATGGTAATAGGCCCGCCTGAGTTCTAAGTTTAGTGTTCCGAGTTTCTAATTGGGCTAAGTGCGAGTGGCTTGCGCCAACTATTTTGACATCGCTTCGCTCCGCCTTTTTTGCTTATTAACTTTAACATTCGCGAACCCCACTCACAACTCACCATTCACCACTCATGTATAACCTCCATCAACTCTTTCAACTATATCAACTTTTCAACTCCTTGTTAACTCGTCAACGTGTTAACTTATTAACTATGTCAACCCAATTTCATAATGCAACTCTGGTATCTCTACGTCAGTAAAACCTTTCTTCAATAACCGCTGTCTGAACTGTTGCTGTACATCATATTCACCATGAACAAGGAACAATCGCTTAATATCACGCGGTTCCTGGCAGGCAAGAAACTGGCTCAGATCTTCATAATCACCATGGGCACTCATGCTATGAATAGAACCTACTTCGGCATGCACTTCATGCATTACACCATAAATATGCACTTCCTTTCGGCCCTGCAATAGGCGGCCACCCAATGAATCGGGTTCGCAATAACCCGTCATTAATATTGTATTGCGGCTGTTCTCAATATTGTTACTAATATGGTGTTTTACCCTTCCGGCTTCAGCCATACCACTTGCCGAAATAATGACACAAGGTTCGTTACGGAAGTTCAACAGCTTCGATTCCTGTACCGTTTTTACAAACTTCAATCCTTTAAATCCAAACGGATCTGAATCGGACTCAAGCACCTTTTGAATTGTTTTGTTGAAATAATTCGGATACCGTTTAACCAGCTCTGTTGTTTTTACGCTTAACGGGCTATCTACAAAATAATCCAGATCGGGCAGGCGGCGTTCCAGCTCAAGCTGGTTCAAATGATATAATAATTCCTGCGTGCGGCCTACACTGAATGCCGGAATGATGAGCTTACCTTTCTTTTGCAGACAGGTTTTTTCAATCCAGTGCAGCAATTGATCGGGCGTGGTAACATTCATTTCGTGCAGACTGTTACCGTAGGTTGATTCAAGAATAATATAATCAGCTTGTGGGAACACAGCGGGTGAACGTAAGATCACATCGCGGTAACGGCCAACATCACCACTGAAGGTAATATGGGTTTCTTTACCATTCTCTTTTACTTTCAGGTTCACTACGGCGCTGCCAATGATATGACCGGCATCGGTATACATCACTTCTACAAAATCATCGATCGCATGCCATTTTCCATAATCAACAGCTTTAAAAAATTGAAATGAATTTTCTGCATCCTCCACTGTATATAATGGCTGCAGGTATGGCTGCCGTTCGGCTGCTCTTTTCTTGTTCAAATACTTAACATCATCTTCCTGTATTTCGGCCGAATCGGTGAGTAAAATCTGGGTAAGCTCTTTGGTGGCCGGTGTGCAATAGATGTTACCGGTAAAACCATCGGCGGTAAGTTTGGGAATAAGCCCGGTGTGGTCTATGTGGGCGTGTGATAAAATCAGATGATCAATTTCAGATGGATTAAATCCCCAGTGCCGGTTCAAATTACTGGTTGCCTGCCCCAATCCCTGAAACATTCCACAATCGAGTAAATACTTCCTGCCATTATTCAATGTTAGCAAATGCTTTGATCCGGTAACGGTACGTGCAGCACCGTGAAATGCGATCTTCATTATTTCTGAGTTTTTGAGTTATTCAGTTGTTCAGTTATTTAGTTGGTTGGTTCTTCAGGTAAACCTCTTGCTCAAAAGTTAACTTAAAACTTACGAACTTAATAACTGAATAACTTATGAACTGGTTTTTGCCTTAAACGACCATGTAATAAAACATTCAGCAACCTTTTCACCCTGCGCATTCGTACCAACAGAAGTTGTTACACAGGTTTGCGGTTCGCCGGTAGCAATAGCTTTTTCAACAACACTCAACAACAGATCACCATCTTTACATTCAAAACGCGTTCCGCCGGTAGCCTTTTTAAAATACCCTGCTTCAAACTTCACAACAAGCATCGATACGGCTGGTTTACGCTCGCTTACAATTGCCATTGCGAGTGAGCCCGTGCTCATTTCCGCAGCCATGGCCAAACAGGCAAAATAAGTTGAACGAAAAGGATTTTGCGAGAACCATTTGTACGGCACCGTCACCACACAATGCTTTTCATCGATCTCCCTGATGCGAACACCCGAAAAGAAAGCCGCGGGCAATTTCCACAAAAGAAATAACCTGAATAATACAGGATTATTGAGTCGTTGTATGAATTTATTTGGCATGGTGGTAAGGTTATTCAGTTATGAATGTAAATAAAAATCCCGACGGAAACCGTCGGGATAATTTTATAAAACTTCAATTTGATTTTTCAGCAGGTCATCAAACTCATCGCGTTTGCGAATGAGGTGTGCTTTACCATCTTTTATCAGCACTTCGGCAGGCTTCAGTCTTGAGTTAAAGTTCGACGACATTTCGAAGCCATATGCGCCGGCATTATAAAACACCAGGTAATCGCCTTCGCGCACTTCATGCAGCTTACGGTCCCAGGCAAAGGTGTCGGTTTCGCAAATATTACCTACCACCGTATAGATCCTTTCGGGACCATTGGGGTTTGTAATATTCTCAATATGATGATATGCCTCATAGAACATAGGCCTGATGAGGTGATTAAAACCACTGTTAACACCCGCAAATACGGTGGCCGGGGTTTGTTTTACCACATTGGTCTTTACTACAAAATAACCGCATTGGCTTACCAGGTATTTGCCTGGTTCAAACCAAACCTGTAGTTTTTTACCGCTTTCTTTTTCAAAATTCTTAAATGCTACGGCCATCTTTGCACCCAGGGTAGCCACATCTGTTTCGGGATCATCGGGTTGATAAGGCACTTTAAACCCGCTGCCCAGGTCAATAAACTCCAGGTCGGGGAAATGGCTGGTGATCTCGAACATCACTTCCAACCCTTCGAGGAACACACCTATATCTTTGATCTCGCTTCCGGTATGCATGTGCACCCCGGTAACTCTTATTTTGGTACTTTTTACAATACGTTCAATATGCCTGATCTGGTGTATAGAGATACCAAATTTGCTATCGACGTGGCCGGTTGATATTTTGAAATTACCACCAGCCATAATGTGGGGGTTAAGCCGGATGCAAACAGGATAGCTGCTGCCGAACTTATTGCCAAACTGCTCTAAGATAGAAATGTTGTCGATATTGATATTTACACCCAGCTCTTTTGCGGCAACGATTTCCTGAAAGTCTACGCAATTGGGGGTGTACAAAATATTCTTGGGATCGAAACCTGCCTTCAGGGCCAGCTTTACTTCATAAATGCTCACACAATCAACACCAGCGCCCAGGCTATTGACATACTTTAAAATATTAATATTGGTAAGGGCCTTACACGCATAGTAAAAACGGGCATTGATCTTTTCAAAACCCTTCTTCAGTTTCTCGTATTGCTCTTTTATTTTTTCGGCATGGTACACATACAGGGGTGTACCGAATTCGTTCGCTAACTGAATTAAAAACTCTCTTGATAATTGCTGTGCCATAGTATGCGAATATACGGCTGAAAGCTGAAAGCTAAAAGCCAAAGGCGAATACAGCCCCAGGCCCCAGGCTCCAAGCCACAAGCTGCAAGCAAATGCAGAAATACAGGTGAAAGCTTAAAGCCAAAAGCCCAAAGCAAAAACGGGCAGGCAGCCCTAAAAAAAATGCGCATCGGCCAACCGGCTAATGCGCATATTCTATATAAAATGTTGTTCTTACTTTTTTTCTTCGTCTTTTTCATCCCCGTCATCACCGGCTTCATTTTCATCATCATCGCCGGTTTCTGCGTCTTCAGCATCTTCCTCATCCTCTATCTCTTCTTCTTCGGCTTCTTCCTCGTCGTCACCTTCTTCTTCCTCTTCTTCTTCAAGCTCTTCTTCCTCTTCAACATCTTCCTCATCAGCCTCTTCCTCTTCTTCTTCATTCTCCCCTTCTTCCTCTTCCTGCTCTTCGTCGTCTTTGTGCTCTTCTACCAGCTCACCATCTTCATCAACCACAAAGGAAGTAGAATCGTCATCGGCTTCAGCTTCTTCGCCTTCTTCTTCAATTTCCTCATCCGAAACCTCTTCTTCATCAAAACCTTCTTCAGCTATTTCATCAAAAACCTCACCCGCTTCTTCATCAAGTGCTTCGGCTTCTTCTGCTATAGCTTCTTCATCGGTCTCCTGTTCCAGGCCGCCTTCAGCAGCTTCTTCTTCAGTTCCTTCTTCGCTATATGTGAGCTCAGTACCATTCAGGTGTGTGCCGTTAACAGAAGGCGTTGCTTCTTCTTCGGTTGCTTCTTCAACTCCCCGGCCTTCAGCAGCCTGCTGGGCAGCACCTTCTTCGCTAATAGCGGTAGGCACTACTATATTATCGTCGAATACTTCTTTCAGTTTGGGCAGGTCATCGGTTGTGTTCAAACCGAAATAATCCATGAAGTTCTTTGAAGTGCCATACACCAGCGGATGGCCGGGCAGGTTCTCATTACGACCTGTAATAACAATGAGGTCTTTTTCGAGTAACTTCTGAATAGCGTAGTCGCTGCTCACCCCGCGTATAGCCTCAATTTCAGACTTGGTAACAGGTTGTTTATAAGCAACGATACTCAACGTTTCCAGCGCTGCTGTAGATAAGCGCTTCAGGAACTTTTCACCGTTCAGCTGGGCAACGGTCTTATGGAAATCTTTTTTGGTAAGGAACTGCCAACCGCCCCCGCTCTCACGCACTTCAAAGGGATAGAACTCTGCTTTGTATTTCTCAAGTATCCCTTCAATGGCAGATTCAATCTGATCGAGCATGATCTTATCCTCCATAAAGCCAAAGGCATTATTGATGAGGTCAGTGATCTCCAGTGTAGTCAATGGCTTTTCACTGGCAAAGATCAACGCTTCAATATGGGGTATCAGGTTGGAAATTTCCATCAGTAAAGTTTAACCTTGTAATGCCGCGGCGCCGCTCACGATCTCGGTCAGTTCGGTAGTGATGGCAGCCTGACGGGCCCGGTTGTATGAAATTTTGTAGTTCTTTAATAACTCGTTGGCGTTTTCGCTGGCTTTATCCATAGCAGTCATACGGGCGCCGTGTTCCGATGCGTTGGCATCGAGCACTGCTTTGTACAACTGGGTGTTCAGGATCTTTGGCATAAGCTCGGCGATCAGCTCATCTTTGGCGGGCTCGAAAATAAAGTCGCTTTGTTTAGCTCCTTCTTTCTTTTCAACTTTAGGAATGGGCAGGAAGCGTTCTACCGCAAACCGTTGAACGGCAGCATTACGGAATTCGCTGTATACTAATTCAATTACATCATATTCCTTAGCCTCGAAAGCTTTTACAGCAGCCTGAGCGGCAGCCTGTACGTTCTCGAATTTCAGGTTCAGGAAAAGATCTTTATAGGTATCGCTAACCTTGAATTTGTTCTTTTGGAAAAACTCATAGCCTTTTTTACCAATAGCCCACACATGTAATGTGCCTTTGGCTTGCTGGGCGGCATATTTTTCATTGATAACGTTGCGGGCAGCTTTAATTACGTTGGCATTATAAGCACCACACAAACCACGATCGCTGGTGATAACGATCAGCAACACTTTTTCAACGGGGCGTTCCACAGCGAGGGCCATGCCTGCATCACCTTCAGAGTTACTTACGATATTGCTAAGTACTTCCTGAAGTTTACGGGCATATGGACGCATTTGGATGATAGCATCCTGGGCTTTTCTCAATTTGGCAGCGCTTACCATTTTCATTGCTTTGGTAATCTGCTGCATATTCTGTGTAGCCTTGATCTTATTACGAACTTCTTTTAACTGACCTGCCATGTTGAAAAAGTTGAATAGTTGACCACTACCAGGTAAATTATCTCTACAATTAATTAATAATCAACGAAATACAATCAGTTAACCTACCTGTAGTTTTAATCGGCTGCAAAGGTAGCGGAAAGCGGCCAAAATTCCACGAAATTTTACCCCGCGCAAGGCCTGCGCGCAGTTTCAAGTTCTTAGTTTTTAGTTCTCAGTTTACTCTTTCGAAGCTCGATATTAATTGTTACCTCGCGTCGTTCGTAATTTCGAGTTTCAGGTCCCGGGTTGCGGGTTTGCTTTAGCCTTACAGCTTTAAGCTCTTTCTTTATTCACAAAATCCACTATATGTAACAATTCGTATATATTAGAAGTAACACCCTTCACGCATGCAAACCATTTTTATAACCGGCGGAACCGGGTATATAGGCTCCCGGCTTATCAGCGCCCTGCTGCAAACCGGCAATTTCCATATTAAAGCCCTTGTGCGCAAAGGTTCGGAGCATAAACTCCCTAAAGGCGTTGAAATTATTACCGGCGACGCGCTTAACGCCGCCTCCTATAGTGCCAAGGCCCAATTGGCCGATGTGTTTATTCACCTCATAGGTGTTCACCACCCTTCCCCGGCCAAAAAAGATGCGTTTGTGACCATTGACCTGGCATCGGTTGAACAGGCCGCCTCAGTAGTGCAACGCAACCACCTGCCCCATGTTATTTACTTAAGCGTAAGCCAGTACCCCAGCCGGGTTATGAAAGACTACCGCTCCGTACGGGCAAAAGGCGAAGCCCTGTTACAAGCAACCGGCGCTCAATGTAGTTTCATAAGACCCTGGTATGTACTGGGCCCCGGTCATTGGTGGCCTATATTGTTAACTCCACTTTACGCCCTGGCCCGGCTACTACCCATTACCCGTGAACAAAGCCGGCAGCAAGGTCTTGTTACCATCAAACAAATGACAGGCACTCTTCATTACGCCATCACTCATCCGCCAGAAAATGGTGTTCGTATTTATAATGTTCCTGACATAAAAGCGTTCTAGTTATCCATGTTTTATGTATGGCAAAAAGGATGTGACAATGGTCCATTCTTACCATGTACTTATTTCATGTATTTCACGCATTTGATAGATTTTTTCAGCATTTTTGTTATAAGATATGGCAAAAAAGAAGAAAGCAGTAAAAGCGGCTAAACCCGTTATTCTGATAACAAACGACGATGGTATAACAGCACCGGGTATACACAATCTGGTTGAAGCAGTAAAAGACCTCGGAAAGATTGTTGTTGTTGCACCCGACAAGCCTCAATCGGGTATGGGACACGCCATTACTATTGGCCAACCCTTACGCCTGAGTGCGGTGAGCACTTTTTTCGATGGAGTGGAAGCCTACCAGTGCTCAGGCACCCCGGTAGATTGTGTAAAGCTGGCTGTAGACAAGATATTACGGCGCAAACCCGACCTGTGCCTGAGCGGTATTAACCACGGCGCCAATCACTCAATAAATGTTATTTACTCCGGCACTATGTCGGCCGCAGTAGAAGCAGCCATCGAAAGCATTCCTTCGGTGGGTTTCTCTCTACTCGACTACAGCATAGAGGCCGATTTTACCGCCGCCAGAAAATATGCCCGTATTATTGTTGAACAGATGTTGAAAACGAAGCTGGAAAAACATACAGTATTGAACGTAAATTTTCCCCCGGTTGCACCCGAACTTATAAAAGGCATTCGCATTTGCCGGCAGGCGTATGCGAAATATGAAGAAGACTTTGTTGAACGTAATGACCCCAACGGCCGCAAGTATTACTGGCTTACGGGCGAGTTTGTGAACTTCGACAAAGGAAAAGATACTGACGTGTGGGCCCTTAAAAATAATTACGTGAGTCTGGTACCGGTGCAATTTGACCTAACCCATTATCAACTGAAAGAAAAGCTAGAAAAAACCTGGAAACTGTAATGTTCAAAAAAGACAACCTCCGCTTTGGCATGTTGCTGGGCTTTATTGCCCCCTTATTAAGCCTTATTATCTATTATTTCGTCAGATTCAGAGCATATTCCTTCATGGACTTTCTGGAATTTGTAGGCTCAAACAAAAACCAGATCACCGCTATTTCTGTTCCCTGTCTGGTAGCAAATATAGCCCTGTTCACTTTTTACATCAATACCCGCCGCGACAAAACCGCCAAGGGAATTTTTGCTATTACGCTTATATATGCGATAGCATCTTTGGTGTTGAAATTTATACTATAGAAGATACATGGCCCCCTCCCCTTGCCCCTCTCCCGGAAGGGGGAGGGGGATATCTACCTGGCTCGCTTGCGTTACTCGTCAACTTGTCAACCCGTCAACTGTTCAACTACAATCCCTTATCTTTACCCCATGCGTTATTATATAATCGCCGGTGAAGCATCAGGGGATTTACACGGCAGTAATCTTATCAAAGAGATCAGGAAATCAGATACCACAGCCAACATCCGGTGCTGGGGCGGCGATAGAATGCAACAGGCAGGCGGCGAACTGGTAAAGCATTACCGTAAACTGGCTTTCATGGGCTTTTGGGAAGTGGCCAAAAACATTGGCACCATTCTCAAAAACCTTCAATTCTGCAAAGACGATATCTCCAAATACAAACCCGACGCACTCATTCTCATCGATTACCCGGGTTTTAATTTACGCATAGCCGAATGGGCCAAACAACAAGGCTATAAGATCATTTATTATATTTCACCACAAGTGTGGGCATGGAAGGAGAACCGCGTTATCAAAATGAAGAAATGCATTGATAAAATGCTGGTGATACTTCCGTTTGAAAAAGACTATTACAAAGACAAATGGAACTGGGATGTTGAATACGTAGGCCATCCGTTGATTGAAGTGGTGGAAGAAGCGCAACTGGCTCCTGGAAATAAGCCCCTGGCAACAAAACCCATTATTGCCTTATTACCCGGTAGCCGTAAACAGGAGATCCTGAAAAAGCTGCCCATCATGCTGGAAGTAAGCCGCATGTTCCCCACCTATCAGTTCATTGTGGCCAAAGCGCCGGGACAGGAAGACAGCTTTTATGAATCGGTGCTTGCCATGTATCCCAATGTTTCGGCTGTTCGCGATTCTACCTACAATTTGTTATTACAATCCCGCGCCGCATTAGTGACCTCAGGCACCGCCACACTCGAAACCGCGCTGTTTGGCGTTCCCGAAGTGGTTTGTTATAAAGGCAGCAATATTTCTTACCAAATAGCCAAAAGGCTAATTAAGGTGAAATACATTTCACTGGTGAACCTCATTATGGATAAGCTGGTGGTGAAAGAATTAATTCAGAATGAATTAACACCCGGCAATTTGCGTAAAGAACTCGACTCCCTGCTGAACAACGAAGCCACGCAGCAGCAATTAAAGACCGACTATACCAGCTTGCGCCAACTGCTTGGTCAGGGCGGACATGCCTCGGCCAGGGCGGCGCAGATCATCAAAGAATATTTACAGGGAAATAAATAGCCTCTGAGCATTTAAGAAGCAGTTACCGGTTTCCGGCCACCGGTAACTGGTAACTGTCTCTTATTTCTTCATCAGTATCAGCTTAACAATAATAATCACTATTGCAACAAGGAACATAAACAGGGAGATCCTGTTAATGCCATGCATATAACGCATCCAGGGCGTATGTGGTGCATTGGGGTCACGTTTCTTAAGATAGAAGTACTCCTGTAGTTGTCTCCAGATTCCCATACGGTTAATGTCGCTTTAATCTATTACAAAAATACTTCATTTCCATTTGTATTCAAATTAGCAAATAAGCACATTAGCCAATTAGCACATTCTTCTTCCTTCCATCCCAAAACAAGCCGGCATACATAAAACCGTGAGTATATTGATATACCTAAAAACACATGTATGAAAAATTTCCTGAAGGTCCTGATCGTAGCGCCGGGCTTGTTGCTAACTGCAGCCCATGCACAGGATAAAAAAGGGGTCGCCTACCCCCCACCAGTGACCGATACTGCCAAAAAGAAACCTGCCGGTATTACCGATAAAGTTAAAAGCAGCCGTAAAATTGAAGGCCTGTTCACCCTGTACCAGGATACCACTAACGGTAGCGTACAACTATATGTGAAAAAGAACCAGCTTGGTAAAGAATATATCTACCAAAGCTTTTCAATAAGTGGTCCCAACCAGTTGTATTTGAACCAGAGCATGCACCGTGCTACCCTGGTTTTCAAGATCGAAAAAGCATTTGATAAGCTGGAGTTCTCACGTGTGAACACCCGGTTCTGGTACGATAAAAATAACCCCGTTAGCAAAACGGCATCGGTTGACAAACCCGAAGCGGTTTTCCTGGTTGAAAAAACCGTTAGTGAAGATGCCGATGGTTACCTGATAAGCGCCGACGGATTATTCATCAGCGAAAAGCTCGATCCTGTAAAGCCGCTTTTCCCGCCCGGCATTCCACCAACGGCCATCTTTAACCTGGGTATGCTGAACACCGCCAAATCGCGTTACGCCAATGTTCGCTCATTCCCCAACAACTCAGATATAACAGTTGACCTGGCTTACGATAATCCAGCCCCTTATAATTCAGGCACCACCGACATTACTGATCCCCGTTATGTACGTGTTCGTATGCAACACAGCCTTATTGCCATGCCCGAAAATGATTTCCGTTCACGCCGCGACGATCCCAGGGTTGGCTACTTTTCACAATTCATAAACGACCAAACGAGCATCAGCAACGTTCCATATAAAGACATTATTCATCGCTGGTATTTGAAGAAGAAAGACCCTAATGCAGCCGTTAGCGAACCAGTTGAACCCATTGTTTACTGGATAGAAAATACCACACCGGTTGAATATCGCCAGATCATTATGGATGCCGGGTTAAAATGGAATGAAGCATTTGAAAAAGCAGGTTTTAAGAACGCCGTTCAAATGAAAATAATGCCCGATGATGCCAACTGGGACCCCGCCGATATCCGTTACAATGTCATCCGCTGGGTATCTTCTGCATCACCTACCTATGGCGCAATAGGCCCCAGCTTTGTAAACCCAAAGACGGGACAGATCATTGGCGCCGACATAACCATAGAATGGTTCTCGGGCAGCTCAACGCCTATCTTTGATGAACTGTTCAAAGGCTTTGCCGCTACCGGTAACTTACAATACCCGGGTATGGACCCGCAACATGAAGCCAATTGCTCACTGGCCAATGAACTAAAGGGCCAGTTACTAACAGGTATGACTGTGCTCGACGCCAGCGGCGCATCGGCCACGGAAGTAAAAGAAATGCACAAACAATTCCTGGTTTATCTCATTATGCATGAAATGGGCCACACCCTGGGCCTGAACCACAATATGAAAGCCAGCCAGATGTTGTCGCCTGCCGAAATAAACAATACAGAGATCACACATAAAATAGGGCTTATAGGTTCTGTAATGGATTACCCGGCCATCAATATTGCTTTAGACAAAAGCAAACAGGGCGATTACTACACCACTATGGCCGGCCCTTACGATGTGTGGGCTATTGAATACGGTTATACCCCATTTAGTGAATCCGAAGAAGCAGAAGGCCTGAAAAAGATCATTGGCCGCAGTACCGATCCCAAACTCAATTTTGGTAACGATGGCGACGATATGCGTGCACCTGGTAAGGCCATGGACCCACGGGTTAATGTAAATGAACTTACCAGCGATGCCATCGGTTATGCCGAAGACCGTTATAAAATAGTAAACCAGGTAATGGGCAAACTGGTGCAGAAATATACCAAGGAAGGCCAGTCATATGCCGAGCTGCGTTCACGCTATGGCGTACTGCTTAGTCAACGTTTTGCCATGACATCGGCTGTTAGCCGGTATATAGGCGGTGTATATGTTGACAGAAGTTTCCCCGAACAGAAATCAGCTACCAAACCATTTACCCCGGTTGACCTTGCCACCCAAAAACGGGCTATGGATGTGCTTACAAAATATGTATTTGCACCCAATGCCTTTGATGCCGATGCACAGGTATATGCTTATTTGCAACCACAACGCCGTGGCCTTACGCAGAACGGTACCGGTGAAGATTATCGCATTACTGATAACTTATTGCAGGTACAGGCTTCCGGCGCTTTATCGCACCTGTTACATGGCGCTACTTTGCAACGCCTCACCAATAGCCGTTTATATGGTAACCAATACAGTGTTGCCAGCATGATGAGCGATTTGCAAAAAGGCATCTTTAGTACCGATATAGCAACCAATGTAAACGTATACCGCCAGTACCTTCAAACTTATTTTGTACGGCAACTGGTGGCTATGGTTGGCGTGCAAAACCAACAATTTGATGATGTATCAAAAGCATCGGCCCTGTATACTTTGAAAAAGATAAAAACACAATTGGCCACTGCAGTTTCAACCAACGAAGAAACCAAGGCGCATCGCGCCAACCTGCAGTTCATTATTGAGAATGCACTGGAGAATAAATAAGTGATTTCTGATTTTGAGATTTAGGATTTTGAGAAACTTTAAAAGGTGGGCCTCCCGATGCATCGGGAGACCCACCTTTTTTTTAATTGTTAATCTCAAAACAACACAAGCAGTTCTACCTGAAAAATCTTGCCAGAGGAATAGACTTCTTATTACGGTTCATAACTGCCTTTAAACCCTTTTCAATTGCATATACTTTATCGCGGGGATCTTCTTCATTCAACGCCAGCGAAAGATCGCAATAACCGCTTTGCGGATTGAATGTCATAATGAGAACAATGATCTTTTGTCCCCAGAAATTGAAGGCATTATTATGCACCAGTTCAAGCGTAACTTCTTCAACATTCTCATCAAACAGTTCATAACCATACTCATCAATAGAGCGTAACTTCTCCTTAGCGTGTTGTTTTTGAATGGTAACGGTAATAAACGGGCCAAGTGGGTTTTCTTTACCTTTTTCAAGGTTCAACAACAGAATACGGGGAATGTTCCGGTTAATGTAAGTTTCAATGCGTTGGATCAATAGTTTGTCAATGGTGTAAGGGCCCAGGTGTTTCTGCAGGCTGTAACGTTGCATAGCTCAATTAGTTTTGAGGTGATAATATATGTATGCTATATACAAGCTATGCTGCTAATCAGAGGCGTTTATGTGTTAAATTTAGCAATTGGGCATCATATGACAAAATTTAGTTAACTGGTTAACGAGTTAACAAGTTAACAAGGTGATGTAACCAACAACCCTAAAACTATGAACTAAAAACTAAGAACTTAAAACTAACCCTACATACTACCCCCTATTGCTGTTTAAACAATACGGGCATTATACACAATCAGTGTGTCTATTATTTGCAAACCGCCCCCTGGCTATGTTATTTTTACATCAGAAAGCAAGCAAACAAAAACCTTAGACTACCTCTGAAACCTTTATCCATACCGTATCCTTAAAAAACCCGTAGGTAAGAACGTACCCTTGCAGTTCCCAACCTTAAGCCCGTTTATAATCCGTACACAGAGACCTTAGAAAACAAAGTACAAGTACCCTGTCCAAAAATCCAATGAAAGATCAATGAAAACGCCTTTTGGAAACGCCAAAAGAGATTGTCTCCCCATCCCGATGGCCATCGGGACGGGAGATTTTTTTATTTACAGGCTATTATAAAATTGATCTAGGATCGTTGGAGGGATGCACTTTAACCAACATCATTGTTGCTATGGACCGTGCCCGTTGTTTTATCAATTCGGCTTTATCGCCTTCAAACAGTTCATCAACCGTTGCCAGGAACAATTGCTGCCAACGTTCAAAATGGGCGGCAGTAAGCGGCGATTTCTGGTGTAACTGCACATGCGCTACCATCGGATTGCCTTTAAACCCACCGGTTTGAAACAGAATATTCTCCCAAAAATCATACATACGGGGTAAATGCTGCTCCCAATTCACCCTGGCAACGTCGTTAAACAGGTAGCCAATGGTTTCATCGAGCTTCACCTTGTTGTAAAAGGTATCAACCAGTAATTGTATATCCGCTCTGTTACTAATATCCTTTTTCATAAGTCTTTTCTATTAAATTTTCTTACCGACCACCACAGCGGCGTAAAGGCCCAGGCAATCATAATGAGTACAGTGGCAGCCATACCCCATTGATTACCAAAGAAATTACTAAATATGGCGCTGGTGGCGCCCATTAAAGCCGAAATATCGAGCTTCAATAAAATTAGAATGCGCGCCAGGTCAACAGGATTTAAACAACTGAACACCACCATTGGTTTTTCCATTGGGTAATCCATGAACTGGAATAATAAGAATAATACAATGCCGTCAAAAATAAGGGTAAAATAGAACCATAATAAAATGGCAACACCAATTCCTTTTGCTTTATCCCTCGTAAGTACCGAAGCCAACAGGGCTATTGACACAAAAACAATGGTCAACAGCAAGCCCATGGCCGTCATCATTAAACCAACATCGGTTGGTGCATAAATAAGCACCGGCAGGCCGCACCCCACTAAAAATGCCACACACATTGATGAAGCCAGCCCTGTAAAAATACTTAGCCAGATATTTACCCGCCTTAGTGGTTGCGACACCAACAGTTCAATAAACTCGGCCGCATTGTACACATAGATGGTTGAAAATACGATGCTCACCAGCGGAACAATGATCAATACCAGGTTCAACAGGCTTAAGATCCCTTTTGATGGATTGTCTTCAAGATTGAACACACTGAATGAGATCACCGCTAAAAACACCGTAAAAGCAATGATGATCCTGTTGCGTAACAGATCGAGCAAAACATATTTAATGATCTTTTTCATGGTTATTCTATTTAGCGGCCGCCATTACATGTGCAATGGCGCGTGATAATTTATTTTCACCGGTATCTTCCTGCAACTGGGTAAGCGATTTATGAAATCGAAGTTTGCCTTCTTCCATATAAATCACTTCGGTAACTATATCATCGAGGTCGCTTAAGATATGCGAAGTGATCAATACCAGCTTGCCCTGTTGTTTTTCTTTCCTGATCTTGTCTTTCAATATTTCTGTTGATAATGGGTCGAGGCCGGCCGTGGGTTCATCGAGGATCAGCACATCGGGGTTGAATAAGAATGCCAGCGAGGCGCTTACCTTTTGGCGGGTACCGCCCGACAATGTGCCCATTCTTTTATTCATCATACCATCAAGTTTGAACAACTGAATAAGTTCTTCATCCAGGGGCCCGGCCGAATGTTTGCGAATATCTTTCATCATATCCAGCACTTGTGCAATGGTCATATTCTCGGGATAGCGGCCAATTTGCGGCATGTACCCAATGTTACTACGGTATAGCCAGTTATGTGCAATGTTCTGCTGGTTGAAGGTTATAAAACCACTATCGGGCACCACCATACCTAACAGGCATTTTATAAAAGTAGTTTTACCCGAACCATTGGGACCTATAAGCGAAATAGTTTGTCCTTTATTGCAGGTGGCGCTTACGTTGTCGAGCACTGTAAGTTTAGAGAATCTTTTCGTAACATTAGTTGCTATGATCATAAAATAAAGAGTTACCGGTTACCAGTTTCCGGTTGCCAGGCCTTGAATGTTGATCAGCCTGCCAGCAATCGGGGTCTCCGAATTTTAGTCCCGGTAACCAGTAACGGGTAACCGGGAACAGTATTATTTAAATGCTTTCATTCGTGGCTGATCGTCTTTCAGGTTCTCAGGAATAAAACCGGGAATTGTTTTCTCGGCTTTATCGAGCAAACTGGCAATGAAACTGCGAAACAACATCATGGTTACCGGGTTGCGCTCGGCTATCATGGCATATACACTTACCGGTCTGTAGGGTACATCTCCTACCCCATCGTGATTGAGGTCGTAGCCTTCATATTTATCCCAGTAATTGCTATTGAAAGTGTTTAACACCAATGTTCCATTGGTTGCCACATCAAAACTGTTTGCCTGAAAGTTGTTTTGGGTAATAGTATTATCATTACAGCTGGCCTGTATCTTCAGGGCCCAGCCATTATTATAAAACACATTCTGTGTTACATTAATGCGGTTGGTTCCTTCCATATAAATACCCGTGGTATTGCGTACAAACCGGTTGTGCTGTATACGGCTGTCGCTGATTTCTTTTAATAAAATACCATAGGCAGCGCTGCCCCAGTTCTCAAAAAATATATTCTGCACCATGGTAACGCCCTTTGAGAACATGACGGCCACACCGGCGCCATTATTCCTGAACTGGTTGCCAACATACGCATCGTCGTTGGAGAACATAAAGTGCAACCCATAACGCACATTGCCGGTGCTTACATTATTTTTTATGGTAGAATGGGTCACAAATTCAAAATAAATACCATCGCGATGGCCGGTAATGGTATTGTTCATTATTTGCATACTGTCGCTCTTCCAGCAATGAATGCCATTGGCTGAAGTAACTTCGTTTATGGCGTTTGAGCGAAGCTCATTATTTGCAATCGTACAGCTTACTGCATGCTGACTATATATACCAAAGAAAGTATCATCGAGTTTGTTGTTTCGGATGGTAACGTTACGACTGTTCACTATTCGAATGGCAGCAATATCATTGTATCCTGAATAGCCGCTGTGTTGCACCGAAAATCCTTCTATCACTACATGGCTGCTTTTGATCACCATGATCTCGTTCTTTTTTTGCCCGTCGAGCACGGGGCAACCAACACCTTTTATATAAAGCGGTTTATTTACAACGATCGTTGGCTCACGATAAACGCCATGCTCAACAATGATCGTGTCGCCCGGCATTGCGTTGTTGATAGCCTCCTGAAGCTTTTGCAACGGTGTAGCCGGACGAACGATCCATGTTTTGGCATGCGCCGTAATTGTAAACACAACGAGGCTTATTAGCATGCATAGGTTTTTCATAAGATCATTGTTTGATATTATTCCATAACACATTTTCGCCGTTCACTTGTTGTTTACTTTGTTCCCTGTCCGCTTCTGTGGCAAATGCTGCGGTATTGCTTCCCATAGGACTGTGCAGTTCGCTGCTGCGCAACAGGAAACCTTCACCGGACTTAACAAACTTTGCCGGCGTGTTGTAATTGAGCAGGTAGATACCTGCATTTTTGGTTTTTTCTGAATTGTCGGATCTTAAAAACGAGGTAATGCAGTGTATGTCATCAAACTTATACACCTTTCCTTTTTGGGTGATGACCTCACCGCCAAACCGCTGATCTAAAATGGTCATTTTGCAAAAGTCGCAGGCCTCTTTTCCAAACTGAATAGGTTGTGGGCCGGTGCTGCAACTGCTAACAAACACCATTGTAATAATGGCAGCGGTGGTCAATTTGGTCCTTACATTGATAAACGATCTGTTTTTTCTTCGTAGTTCCCGCCAGGTAAGTAACACCAGCACGAGGCCTACACCGGTGAATATAATACCACCGGTACCAGGCACCGACCATGCGCCAAAGTTGAGCAACTGTTTAAAGCCGATCAATGGCGGTTGGTAGGTCATGCCGGGCACTTGTATAGGCGCTGCCGGGTCGAGGTTATGTCCATAATTATATTCCCAGTAATAAAAATCAACCAAGGCTACCAGGGCAAACAACAGGTAACATGCCACCCAGGTAATAAATAACCATCTACGGTTAACGAGTGCAGCTACTGGGCCAAACAGCACAAACACCCCTATTATATAAGGCAAAACGGTAAATTCAAAAAAGTCGTTTTCATGAAGGGTACGCATGCCTATATAATGGTTCAACCCGTTCACCACTTCTACATCGCCACCAAGTTTATTGGCATAGATCTTTAACTCAAGTCCTTCGGGATATTGCGGGGCCGATAGCTCAATGCGCCAGATAGGAAAAATGAGCATACCAATCAGCGACAGGGCGCAGATGACCGTTATAATTCTTGAAGCTGTGGATAACCTGTTGTTCATAACTGTTCTTTTAAGTAACCGTGACACGGATCGGAACCGTGCCACGGCTTTAATCTACTTAGCCGGTTCGGCATCATTTGTTTTACCCAAACTAAAACTTATAGGTACATTATTGCCAGGAGACGATACACGGATGTAACCACTCATTTCCTGGTGCAGGGCACTACAGAAGTCGGTACAGTAGAATGGATATACACCTGCTTTTTCGGGCACCCATTTAAGCGTTTGTGTTTCACCGGGCATTATCAGCAGCTCGGCATTATTGGCGCCTTTAACTGCAAAGCCGTGGGGTATATCCCAATCCTGCTCAAGGTTGGTGACGTGGAAATATACTTCATCGCCTACTTTTACGCCCTCGATATTATCAGGTGCAAAGTGACTGCGAATAGAGGTAGCATATACGTGTACTTTATTTCCTTCACGCACCACTTTTGCTTCCTTCTCTCCTTTTGTTACATATTGGTTTGCATTATCATCGATCTTGAAGAGCTTAACTGAGTTCTTCGATACCAGGTCGGCGGCAATTGCCTGTGCATAGTGCGGTTCGCCAATGGTAGGAAAGTCGAGTATCAGCTGCATTTTATCGCCGGAGATATCGAACAGTTGGGCGCTTTGCGCCAGTTCGGGACCAGTGGGCAGATAACGGTCTTTTGTGATCTTGTTATAAGCGATCACATATTTGGCATTTGGTTTTTTGCTATCGCCACCAGGTACGCACAAGTGACCAATTGAATAATAAGTAGGCACACGGTCGAGCACTTTCAGGTCTTTGATATTCCATTTCACAATTTCTGATGACACAAAGAATGAAGTGTATGCATTGCCTTTGCCATCGAACTCGGTGTGTAAGGGGCCTAAACCTGGTTTTTGTACTTCGCCATACAATGCGGCTTCGTATTTAATAACAGGAATGCCTTCAAACTCGCCATCAAATGCTTTATCGGCAATGGCCTTTTGCATTTTTGCATAAGAGAAAACGGGGATCAGCGCAGCCAGTTTACCGCTACCTACAATGTATTCACCGCTGGGGTCAACGTCGCAACCGTGGGGCGATTTAGGACAGGGTATCAGGTAGCAGATATCTTTTAACACAACCGGGTCGAGCACGGTTACTTCGTTCAGGATCTCTGAAGTGGCCTGGTGTGTTTTTTCATCGTAACGGCTGCGGCTATACTTCGAAGCTTTCTTAATGCCTTTACCCGCTTTCAAATATTCTTCTGCCTTCTTCCAGTTAACGGCAAGAATAAAGTCCTTATCGCGCTGTGAAGCATTTACTTCAAGCAGGGTATTGGCCTGTTCTGAATTATAACAGCTGAAGAAAAACCAGCCATGGCTTGGGCCTTTACCGGCGTGGCTCAGGTCGAAGTTAACGCCGGGTGTTTGCAGCTGGAAGGCAATATCCATGGCGCCGCTGGTTTTATCAACGCTGATAAAGCTGAGCGAACCTTTAAAGTTCTGTTTGTAAGAACTAATGGCCACATCCTGGTTATCGCCAATGGGCACACTAAAACGGGTACCTGCTACTACATATTCCGTATTCTCTGTAATGAATGGCGAAGAGTGGTTACCCGCACTGTTGGGCAATTCGATGATCTCGGCAGTACGGAAGGTTTTAAGATCCACACGGGCAACGCGGGGCGTATTGTTGGCATTGGCAAACACCCAGCGGCCATCTACTTCGCCATTGGTTTGAGAAAGCTCGGTATGGTGCAGATCATCCCACGGAACAAAGCCATGCGTAGTGTTCAACATGCCTTTGCTGTTCTCGCTGTAGCCATAACCTTTTTCAGGGTCTACCGAAAACACGGGAATAACGCGCAGCAAGCGTCCACTGGGTAAACCGTATACAGATAGTTGTCCGCTAAAGCCACCGGAAACGAAATTGTAGAATTCATCATATTTACCGGGGGCCACATAGGTTTTCGCGGCTGCATCTCCGCTAACTGCTGTAGCCGCATTGTTGGGTTTGCAGGCCTGAAGCCAGCTGGCAGCAGCTACAGTTAGCAGGAGAAAAGTTTGATTGAAGGGTTTCATAAATTTTTTATTAGGAGAGTGTATTTATTGATTGTAACATAGAGATTCTAAGAGCGTGTTGCCGGTTACCGGGTTCCAGGTTCCAGGTTGTTGCAGGTTGCAAGGTATTCCCTGCAACCTGTACCTTGTAACCTGTAACAGTATGCTATTTATAACTTTGCTTCTCTTAATTGACTATTCCGCTACTTGACACCGTCGTTCTTACGCATGTACTCATACGCATTGCGGGCTTCTTCATCGGAGAGATTTTGATTAGGCATACGCACTAAACATAACTCAAGCATGGCCTGCGCCTTGGAGTCTTTTTCCAGCATTTCGTCTGTGTTGGTAACAAAGTTTAAGATCCAGTCGGCTTTGTGGCGTTTGGTAACATCTTTCCAACCGGGGCCTACCAGCTTTTCGTCGGTAAGCTTGTGACATGAAGCACATTTCACTTCATATACTTTCAAACCAGCATCGGCCATTTTAGTGTCGAGGGTTGGGCTAACAGCAACATCTTTGAATTTACCTGCGCCTCTTTCAGGATCATAAGAAGGATTGCCTGATTCTGCAGTGGCTGGCGTTGATCCATTAGTTGGTGTTTCCTGCTTTGCAGCATTACCTGAGCAGGCGTATAAACCCACAGCCAAACTCAGGATCAAGAACATTTTTTTCATACCAGGTGATTTATTTTAATTGATTTACAGTACAAGATTACGCTGCCACAAAAGGGGCCTTTATGATTGAAGTCATACGGGGTAATGACAAAACTTTAACACGCTGGTTACAACAGCAACACATGACAGGGATCATAAATAACTGCTCGCGATAAAAGCCAGTGTGGCAACGACTTTCACACACTTCACATCATTCTCTTTCGCTATACATCAACATAGCCGGCTGATATAAATCATCCCCACTGCTGTATAAGATCATGTGGCCCGCAGACCACCCGCGTTAGTTTTGAGACTGTTAATCAACCATTCTATGATGATCGATATTGACCTGCTGCTCACCTGGGGCGCTACTTATAAGAAAGTGAAATGCGATGAAATCATTTTTCAGGAAGGGGCATGCGCCAACTTCTACCACCAGGTAGTTAGTGGTTCGGTAAAATGGGTAAGTATAAATGAAGAAGGCCGCGAGTTTATTCAACTAATGGTTGAAAAAGGCGAAAGCTTTGGCGAACTGCCACTGTTCGATGATGGGGGATATGCAGCTACCGCCATTGCCGAAGAAGACACCGTTATCATCAGGCTGCATAAAAGCAACTTTCTGCAATTACTTAAAGATAACCCCGACATACATTTTGCATTTACCAAATTACTGGCCGTACGTATGCGGTTCAAATTCCTCACCATTCGCGAGCTGGCATATTACAGTCCGGAACACCGCATTAGCACACTGCTGAATTATTTAAAGAAGAACCATAAACATACCTGCCCTGTTTGTCATCAAATAAAATTAACAAGGCAACAAATAGCCGATATGACGGGGCTTCGGGTTGAAACGGTTATCAGGGCCATGCGTCACTTGCATGATAAAGGCGAGTTGCATATTGATAAGGGGAAGGTTTATGCTCCTTAGAAGTTCACAGTTCATAGTTTTTAGTTCTTGGTTCTTAGTTTCGAGTTATTGAGTTGTTCAGTTATTGAGTTGTTCAGTTTTCGTTGGGCTTCGCTGCGCTCGCTCTGTGCCTGGTGGACTGGCTGCCACCAACTTAGTTTTTGGCTTCGCTACGCCTTCCTTTCAACTTCCCGTTAACTCGTCAACCAGTGAACTCGTCAACTTGTATTCCCTCTATCAACTTTATCAACTTTTCAACTTAACATTACCAACAATTCATTTCACTCAACATTGATCCACAACTTTGTAAGGAATGATAATTGCAGCCCTACAACAGGCAAGCCCACTGTTAAAACAATAACTAATCTAAAAACACTATCTATGGCTATTCAAAGCAACGCAGGCCCACAAACAACAGCCCGCTCCTCGGTTATGCCCGATTCAAAATTGCACCAGTTCTTCATTCAACAACTACAGGATGTTTACTGGGCCGAAAAGAAACTGGTAAAAACATTACCCAAACTGGCTGATGCAGCCACATCACAACGATTAAAACAAGCCTTTAACGATCATCTTGAACAAACGATCAATCACGTAACACGACTTGAAAATATATTTCGCCTTTTTAATGAAGAACCCAAAGCATTGAAGTGCCCGGCCATGGCTGGTATTGTTGATGAAGGCGCAGACATCATTGACGAAACTGATAATGGCAGCGCTCAACGCGATGTTGGTTTAATTTTCGCAGCACAAAAAGCAGAACATTATGAAATTGCCACTTACGGTGGACTGGTAACGTTAGCCCGAACCATGGGTCATGATGACGCTGCAGAGTTGCTCGATCAAACATTGGCCGAAGAAAAAGTTACTGACAGCTTACTTACCCGTATTGCTGAAGAAGAAGCAAATGTGAATGCAGTAAACGAAAAGTACGAGGAATAGCAGGCGATCGTGTAATGTAAAAGCTGTACACAATTCAATGTTGTGTACAGCTTTTTCTTTTTTAAGACCATTGCGTTAAGGAAATTATAAATAATGGTTTTAAACCATACTACAGAACAATATGTATAATGCCGCAATAATATCCACAAATGAAATGCGTTCTCTTTTTGAGCGTTAATATTGTAGTACCATTAATCGAGGCAGCGTGATGAAACTTCAACCATCAGATCAATTAACCAATGCCCAGGTAAAAACCGGGTTGCATTTGATACTAAAGGACGGTCTGGCTACAGAGACCATGAACACACTCACCGCAGGTACCTTTCTGGTTGCCATTGCCTTGTATATGGGCGCTTCCAACGTGCAAATCGGTGTGCTGGCGGCGCTTCCTACCCTCACCAGTATTTTTCAACTTATTTCAGTATGGCTGGTGCAAAAGTTCAATAACCGCCGCGCCATAACCGTTACCGGCGCTATTTGCGCCCGCTTTCCATTATTACTTATAGGCATTCTGCCTTTATTGTTCTCTAACACAGCAAGTGTTGGGGCACTTATATTTTTGTTATCGTTCCAATACCTGTTTGCCGCTGTTGCAGGTGGCAGCTGGCACTCATGGATGCGCGATCTTATTCCGCAACAGATATTGGGGAGTTACTTTTCGCACCGCAGCCGGCTGATGCAAATATTAAGTGTTACCCTTAGCCTGCTTATAGCCATGAGCATCGATCACATAAAAGCACACTACCCCCAACATGAGATCACAGCTTATGCCTGTATGTTCATTATCAGCGGTATAACCGGTATGTGGGGTGCTTACGCCCTGGCCCGCACACCCGAACCAAAGTCGAAACCCATTCACAATAATATTGCAAAGCTCTTCGGCAAACCGCTCACCGTGCCTAATTTCAGAAAGCTGCTGGTGTTCAATTCCTGCTGGATCTTTGCCTTCAACCTGGTTACGCCTTTCTTCGCAGTTTATATGATGAAGACGCTCGGCCTGCCATTGTTGTATGTAATTTGTTTGAACATTGTTAGCCAGGTAAGCAGTATCACCTCCATTAAATTGTGGGGTAGTTGTTCA
Source organism: Niastella sp. OAS944 (assembly GCA_024809215.1). Taxonomy (GTDB): domain Bacteria; phylum Bacteroidota; class Bacteroidia; order Chitinophagales; family Chitinophagaceae; genus Niastella. The sequence continues at coordinate 180,496 of JANUBW010000011.1, forward strand.
GACCGTTATAGCAATAAGACCATCATTCGTATTTGCGCCCCGGTTTATATTGCCTGTATTATGGCCTGGTCAATAGTGGGAATTATGAGCGCAGCCTTTATGCTGCCTGTACTAGTGATAATGCATATACTAATGGGCGCATCCAACGCCGGTATCACTCTGGCGCTTCAAAATATTGGTTTAAAGCTGGCCCCGGCCGAGGAAGGCATTGTATACCTAGTTACCAAAAATATTGTAACAGCGGTATTTTCTGCCACCGCCCCATTAATTGGTGGTTTGCTGGCCGACTTCTTTACCAGCCATTTTGTTATTCACTTATTTGGGCGTGGCCAATGGAACCTGTTCTTTATGGCTGGCGCCGTTGTAGGCGTTCTTAGTATGAAACTGCTAAGGTCGGTTCGTGAAGAAGGCGAACTGGATAAAAAATTTCTCGTTGCCGAACTTCAACATAACTTTAAAAAACGCGTACGCAACTGGCACCACATGCCTATTTTACGCCGCTATTTTTACCTGCGCTCTGCCATAGTTGTAAAGAAAGGATTGCATCTCGAATTTGATGATCTTATTGAATTCAAAGGCTGGGATCCTAAGAAGAAATGAGTTAGTTAACTCGTTAACCAGCTAACTCGTCAACTATTTGCTGCTTTCAATTACTTAACCTCAGTAATATTCTCTCCTTTATCAACGCTATCAACTTCATCAACTTTTTCAACTTCTTCCTCAGGAATAGATTCATGATGCACATACTGAATGAACTGCATCTTCAAATGATCGTAGAATGAATGCCTGTCTACCAGATAGGCCACTAATGTAGCACACATGCCCGCAAGCATCAGATGAAAGATCACATTATGGCGGTCGGTCATTTCAAGTACTAAGATGGCCGAAGTAAATGGCGTGCGGGTAACGCCGGTTAAAAAACCAACCATGCCGGCAAGAATCAACAGGTTTACATTAGTACCTGCAAAACCAAACCATTCACCCATAACAGCGCCAACGCTGGCGCCTGCCGTTAATGCGGGTGCAAACACCCCACCGGCTGCTCCACTGGTAAATGATATAACAGGCCCAACCATACGGGCAATAGGCATATACCAGGGCAAATGTTTATCGGCAGTAAATAATGTATGTGTCATTATTTCTTTACCACTGCCCAACACCTGCTCGCTGATAAAATAGGCCATGGCGGCAAGTCCCAGGGCGCAGAGAACGTTATAAACAATGCGTTTTGAAATATTGAACGAACGCACCCACTTCATGATAGACAATATTACCCGGGCCATACCACTTCCCAATACGCCGGTAACAATGCCCACGGCAATTACGCCAAAGAAAATATAGCCCGATAAATTACTTACATCGGGATATCCCAGGTATAAGTAAGGGCCCAGTAACATTTGAGCGGTTAAACCAGCAATGATAACGGCGGTGAACAACGCTGTTTTAAAATAACTGATGTGCGTACGGGTTACTTCTTCCATAGCAAATACTACCCCACCCAGCGGTGTGTTAAATGCCGCGGCCAATCCGGCAGCTGCGCCGGCCTTTATCATATTGCGCTTTGAGATCTTGGGCCACCACGATGGTAGTATTTGATTGATGGCTCTGAACACCGAACCGGCAATTTGAATGGTGGGCCCTTCTCGGCCAACTACCCCACCGCCAAACACCATAACAATACTCGATACTATTTTCACGATGATGATGCGAACGCTTAATAGCTTTCCTACTTTATCAATATACTTTGGTGTGGCCAGTTCTACAGCAGCTATTACTGCAGGTATACCGCTTCCACGGGCAGCGGGTGCAAACTTAAATACCAGCCACCAGCCAACAACAAAACTTATAGGGGTAATAATGAACAGCCACCACACACCATGGTGCAGCACCCATGCGGTACCCATTTCGGCCCAGGCAAATAATTTGGCGTATAACACAGCAATAAGTCCGGTAATCACCGATGCTATCCAAAAGGGAATAGCCTGCAATAAATTGTGCTTGAAGCGTTCGTTATGCAAACGGTCGTACACCCGTTTTAAACGACTGCGAAGTGGATTGATGATCTTGTTCATATTTATATTACGCTGCCTGTTACAGTAATAACAATCCTCACCAGCTGGTCGGTCTTCTTTGTGGGTTTACTGGTATGGAAAAAACTGCAGAAAGATCGTAGGCTAAGCAAACAGGCTTATTCGGCCGCAAAGATAGCACAGGGGTAAGCTATCGCACATTAGAATAATATGAGAATTTGAAGGTGAGAACATTGATCGAAGGCTTTTAAGAAATCACAACACATACATAATCATGCAATTATCTCTTGTAAGATGATTTGCATGGCTTGTAAGTTGTTTTACATCGCTTGTAAGCATGTTTGCAACGCCTGTAGGTTGTTTTGCATGGCTTGTAAGCATATTTACATCGCCGATAGGCATATTTTCTTCAGCCATAACATGATTTACTTCGGTGATAGGCTATGCCGGCATGGCCGATAACCATATTTTCAATGGCGATAACCACATTTTTTTCAGCGGTTCGCTTGTTGGCCTTGCTTGCACGCTTGTTTGCCTCATTTGCAAGCTTGTTTGCCTCGTTTGCAAGCTTGTTTGTGTTGCTGGTTCACTTGTTGGTGATGCCCGCCCGCTTGTTGGCCATGCCAGCGTGCCTGTTGAAGTTGACAGTTACCTTGTTGGCCTCACCTGCACGCATATTTGTGCAGGCGGTTACCTTGTTTGTTTTGTTTGTAAGCTTATTTGCTTTGACGGTTTGCGTGTTTGCTAACGTTGCACGCTTGCAAGCGTAACTGGTTCACTTGTTAGCACATTTTACATGCTTTAAAAGCTTACGCCCACGCCTATCAGCGCGTTTACCGAACCAAACCTGTACTTTTTATCGGGTTCAGCAGGTACCCCGGGTGGGTTGCCAATTGGCTGCGGTGGCGCCTTATCGGTTGCCGTTGCATTAAAGGAATTGAGATCGAAGAGCAGATGAAATCTTTCGTTCAATTTATATTGCAACCCCAGGCTTATTTGGTAACAGAATGAGGTGGGCAGTTTTTCTTCTTCATTTTCACCACCAGCAAATGCGGGACCGGTTGCGTTGTAGGCCCGCCAGCTAAATGCAGGCACAGCTGTTTTTAAGATCCCGGCGCTGATCTTTGTAACGAGGTTCAATTTGTTTTCGGTTAGTGGTGTAATATAAAAGCCACCAACCATAACCTTTAGTAGTTTCCAGTCATCGGCATTTACATCAACATCGGTAGCGCTTACGTAAAAGTTTCTTTTTATATATTCTTCAAGCCCTTCGGGGATTTGTTTATAGGCAGCATAACCACCTGTTAGCAACAACCCTACATTTTCCTTTATATAATAACCCAATGTTATATTAGCAGCCATTCCGGTTTTGGCCATACCGGGCTGATCTTTGGCATCGATACCCGGATATTCTTTTTCACCAAACTGCCCTATGGGGAAAGAAGGACCAGCAGCAACTTCAGCAAAGAACTTTGGTGTTTTTTGCTGGGCATTTACACTGAAAGAAGCGATAAGGGCAACCGTTAGCAGCAGCCGTATTTTATAGTGTTTCACTTAAAAAGGTTGTGAACACTAATATAAAACAATATGTGGTTAAGAAAACCCAAAAGTAGCTGGGGTATCAAACTGGCTTTGATACTACGTACAGATATAAAGTGCTGTTCGTTGACTGAACAGCACTATATGTATTACGGGTGTAAGATTTTAATAGATCAGTGTCCATAAGTAACGCCTTGCTAAGCTATATTATTCAACAGCAAGGGGATGTGATTTCCAGCGCTCCAGTTTGTGTATGTTACGGGTATAAAAGCCGGTGAGGAAACCAGGAAAGCCAACCTCTTTTAATTTTCCTTTTACCCGTTCCTTCATATCATCAACTGTGATGTTCCGCACTGTGAATTTTCCATCCTGGAAACAGTGACTGCAATACATTTTGCTTATGGTGCCATCCGCATGGGTTCCACCGTTATCCCGTTTCATTTGCATACCGCAGGATTGACAGCATTTGTAGGCTCTTTCCATAACAGTCGATTTTTAGATTAGGAATATTGATTTTGGAATATTTCTAATTTACAAAATTTCGGCACACAACGAGCACTAAATGGCAATTGTTTCTATTTTTTTTGCATATTAAATCTGCACTGGGTCAAAATTTGCCCCTTCTGCGGTGTTTTTACGCATTTTTAGCCAGAGGGATTAAAAATGGGTTTCGGGAATTTAATTGACCCTGAACACAATAAATAAACTTATAAAAGCGAACGGGGAAGAAACCGTTTTAGCGGAATCTTCCCCGTTCAGTTATATTACAAGCTTATTCTATGCTAATTCTACTCTCTTCTCTTTTGGCACCAGGAAGTGCATGATCAACCAGGCCAGCAGGTAGGCGCCGCCACACACTGCAAACATGATATAATATGCTACTTCAATTTTTCCAATAGCGCGATAGTGCACAAACAGGTTCTTTTGAACAGCTGCAGAAAGCAAAATACCGCCTAATGCACCAAACATACCGCCAATACCGGTTACAGAACCAGTAGTGTGCTTGGGGAACATATCGCTCACTGTAGTGAAAATATTGGCGCTCCATGCCTGGTGTGCCGATGCGGCAATACCGATAATGATAACGGCAAACCACATATCAACACCACCTGCCAGTTGCGCAAATATGATGGGAATAACAAAGAAGGCATAAATGAGCATGGAGGTTTTACGGGCTTTGTAAGTTGCCATGCCACCATTGATGAATTTCATTGGCAACCATCCACCGAAGATACTTCCTACTGTAGACATAGTATATACTACGGCTACGGGTAATGATACAGCTGTTCCCTTTAAACCATATTCACTGCCCAGGAAATCGGGTAACCAGAAGAGATAGAACCACCAAATAGGGTCGGTAAGCAATTTTCCAATGGCAAAAGCCCAGGTTTGTTTGTAAGTAAGCAATTTTGCCCATGATACACTTGGCTTAACCTGCTCCAATGCGGGGGCTTCATCTCTGTCGCTATGAATATATTCATACTCGGCTTGTGATAATTTCTTTTGCTTTTTGGGCACTTCATAGAACATGAACCACAAGATCAACCAGAAAAAGCCTAATACACCGGTTATAATAAAGGCCCAATGCCAGCCTAAAGTAACCACTATCCACGGAACGGCGATAGGCGCCAGAATAGCGCCAACGTTGGCGCCGGAGTTAAATATACCTGTTGCAAGCGCTCTTTCTTTTTTAGGGAACCATTCGGCCACTGTTTTAATAGCGGCAGGAAAGTTACCTGCCTCAAAAACACCCAAAAAAGCGCGGGCAACGCCAAAACCAGTTACGGTATTAACGGCTGCGTGCGCTACCGCGGCAGCACTCCATAAGGTAGTAGCTACTGCATAACCGATCTTTGTACCCATTTTATCTATCACCCGGCCAGCGAGCAATAAACCAATGGCATAAGCAATTTTAAAAGCGATCTCCACATTTGCATAATCGCCATCATTCCACCCCATTTCAGTGGTGAAAGTGTCTTTTAATAAACTGATAACTGCGCGATCGAGATAGTTGATCGTGGTTGCGAAAAAGACAAGGCCGCAAATGGTCCACCGGTATTTTCCTATAGCTTGCATGTCAGTCCTTTTTAGGGAACAAAGACGTGCCACGTTAGGGGAACGTGGCACGGTTCGTTAATTATTATTTGATATTATTTAGAATGTCCAATACTGCTTTTGTCTGCTGCGTGAGCTTATCGTACTCTTTGTTCTGCAATACAGCTTTGCTTATGAGCTTGCTGCCCATACCTACAGCCACCACACCAGCATCGAACCACTCTTTAATATTTTCAGCGGTTGTATCTACCCCACCTGTGGGCATAAACAACAACCCGGGGAACAATTCCTTAATAGCTGCAATATAAGAAGGCCCTACTACGCTACCGGGAAAGATCTTCACCATTTTAGCGCCGTTCATTTCGGCCGTGAAAACTTCGGTTGGTGTTAAACAACCGGGTATCCATAACAAACCGGCGTCCTGTACCAGTTTCGCTACAGGCGGAAACACCACGGGGCTGATGATAAAATCAGCACCGGCGTCAATGAACTTTTGTGCATCTTCAACAGTTTTTACTGTTCCAATGCCCAACAGCATACCGGGCATGCTTTCCTTCACTACTTTACGTAATGCCTTGAAATTCTCTACAGCTTCGGCCCCACGGTTGGTATACTCTACGGCTTTAATGCCGGCAGCATACAATGCCTTTAATACGTCAATGCTAACAGTGGCGTCTTTATGAAACCATAATGGCAGCATTTTTTGCTGCTGTATCTGATTCAATATATCCTGTTGGTTCTTCATTATTGCTTTATAGTTGCTTTTATGTCTTCAACCGATTTATTGGTTGCATCGCCCTTAATGAACAATTTTTGAAAAGCGGCTGCCGTGGCAAATTCAACTATCTGCTGCGGCGTATGCTTATTGTAAAATCCATAGATCAAACCAGCCATATAGCAATCGCCACTACCCACTTTATCAACCACGGTTTCGGTTGTATACCCATGCGAAACATGCAATTTGTCGTTGGTATATAAAGTGGTATAATATACAATGCCTTTATGATCGAAGCGGAAGGTGTTGGCCACCGCCTTACAGCGGGGGTATTGCTTTATGATCTCTTTTGAAGTTACCAGCGCCTGTTCAAGGTACATTTCCTTTGTATCGGTTGTAACCAGGTCGGGGTGAACCGGTATCTGTAACATTTTTTCAGCCGCCCACACATTACCCATAATAACATCACAGAACGGGGCCAAACGCATCATTACTTCATGTACCGGAACACCGTACTGCCATAATTTGGCGCGGTAGTTAAGGTCAATAGAAACGGTGATGCCTTTTTTGTTACATACCTGCATTACCTCGGCACATACATCGGCGGCATCGGCATTCAGCGCGGGGCAAATGGCGCTTACATGAAACCAGGTCACTCCTTCGAGCAATGCATCCCAGTTAATGGTGCCTTTTTGCAAACGCGCAAATGACGATTCAGCGCGATCGTATATAACGCCGGCATTCTTAACATCCAACCCCTGCGGCAAATAATAAATACCAACACGCTGGCCACCGTATTGAATGGCCGTAGTATCGATATTCCATTGCTGCAGTTGTTTTACTAATTGTTGCGATAAATAATTATCAGGTAAGCCTGTACAGTACTTTACCGGTATTTTCCAAAGGGCCAGCGCACGGGCCACATTCAGCTCAGCGCCACCTACGTGTATAGGCATTGCTGAATTTGCCAGCCATTGACCATCCATATCAGGTGATAACCTGAGGAGCAATTCTCCAAAGCTTAATACATTCCCCATTACCAGTTGAAATAAGTTTTAGCGTTGTTAAAACAAATGTCCTGTATCACTTTACCTACCCAGTCAATATCGGCAGGTAATTCGCCATTTTCAATATCATCGCCAAACATGTTACACAGCAAACGGCGGAAGTATTCGTGGCGGGGGAATGAAAGGAAACTTCTTGAATCGGTTAACATACCTACAAACTTGCTCAGCAGTCCCATGTTCGAAAGGGCGTTGATCTGTTTGGTCATGCCATCTTTTTGATCGAGGAACCACCAGCCCGAACCAAACTGAACTTTACCTGCTACGCTGCCATCCTGGAAGTTACCGATCATGGTAGCCATCAGTTCATTATCGGCAGGGTTCAGGTTATAAAGAATAGTTTTAGCCAGTTGATTATCTGTATCGAGCCTGTTCAGGAATTTAGACAATTGACGGGCTTGTGAGAAGTCGCCTATTGAATCCCAACCGGTATCGGGGCCCAGCTGTTTCAACATACGGCTGTTGTTGTTACGCAACGCACCAAGGTGAAACTGTTGTACCCAGCCTTTTTCCCAATCCCAACGGGCAAATTCAACCAGCATAGCCGATTTGAATTTCAGGTTCTCTTCAAGCGACAGTTCTTTACCACTTCTTATTTTATCAAAGGCGGCCTTGATCTCCGCTTCGGTATAATCTTCGGCATAGATCTGCTCAAGACCGTGGTCGCTTACGCCACAACCCATAGTGGCAAAAAAGTCGTGTTGCTTTTTCAACGCCTTCAGGTAATCGCCGTAGCTGCCAATTGAAGTATTTGAAGCAGCTTCTACTTTACCTACGTAATCGTTAAATGCAGCAGCTCCATCTACATTCATCGCCTTATCGGGACGGAATGCAGGCACTATTTTTACTTCAAAGCCATCGGCTTTAATTTTTTTATGGAACTCGAGGTTATCGATGGGATCGTCGGTGGTGCACACCACTTTCACATTCATCTTACGCAACAAACCGCGAACAGAGTATTCCTTTGTTTGCAGTTTGGCAGTAGCCTCTTCGTATATTTTTTTTGCTGTTCTTGAATCAAGAATATCATTTATTCCAAAGTAGCGTTGCAGTTCGAGGTGCGTCCAGTGGTATAAAGGGTTACGCAGGGTGTAAGGAACGGTAGCGGCCCATTGTTCAAACTTCTCGAAATCGCTTTTTTTACCGGTAACGTAGTCTTCGTTGATACCGTTGGTACGCATTGCACGCCATTTGTAGTGGTCGCCATATAACCATACCTGGGTTAAATTTTCAAACTGGGTATCATTGGCAATTTGATCGGGAGGTAAGTGGCAATGATAATCTATTATGGGCATTTGTTTGGCAAACTCATGATACAGCTTTTGAGCAGTGGGTGTTTGCAATAAGAAATGCTCGTCAACAAACTTTTTCATTTGGCCTGTTTGGTGGGGTGGTCCCCTACTATTTTTTAAAAGGTTAAATTCTCGAAACTCAATATAAACTCAAAAGCGCCCCGATCTTTGATCGGGACGCTTAATAACATTATAACGATACTCCTCGCTTCCAGGGGATGAAGTCATCCTGGCCATGGCGAACGGCACTGATCTCCAGTTCACCGCTTGCCACCTTGATAACATAATCCAGTATACGCTCACCAGCCTGCTCAATTGTTTCTTCACCTTCTATAATGGTGCCGGTGTTGATATCGATGATATCACGCATTTTGTTATATAAAGCGGTATTGCTCGATAATTTAATTACGGGTGCAATGGGGTTACCGGTTGGTGTTCCCAAACCTGTGGTGAACAACACCACATTGGCGCCGCTGGCTACTTCGGCGGTGGTTGATTCCACATCGTTACCGGGTGTGCACAGCAGGGTTAAACCCTTTTTAGTTACTTTTTCGGTATAGTCCAGTACATCTGCTACCGGTGAGGTGCCACCTTTTTTAGCAGCGCCGGCCGATTTAATAGCGTCGGTGATCAGGCCGTCTTTGATATTACCTGGTGAAGGGTTCATATCGAAACCGCTACCTACAGCCACAGCTGCGGCATTATAGGTTTTCATCAGGTGCGAGAAGCGTTTGGCAATATCTACCTGTACGCAACGGTCGCTAAGCTCCTGTTCTACCCCACACAGCTCGGGGAATTCAGACAGAATTACAGAACCGCCCAAACCTACCAGCAGATCGGATGTATAACCGATGGCGGGGTTGGCCGAAATACCTGAGAAGCCATCGCTGCCACCGCACTCGAGGCCAATACACAGCTTGCTCAGCGGAGCAGGCTCGCGTTTGGTTTGGTTGGCAAGGATCAACCCGGCGAATGTATGTTTTATAGCTGCAGCCAGCAGATCGCTCTCAAGACCAATCTTCTGTTGCTCCAGTATATACAATGGTTTTGCGAAGTTGGCATCGCGTTTTTTGATCTCCTCTTCGAGAATGGATACCTGTGCATTTTGGCAACCCAGGCTCAGCACGGTAGCGCCGGCGCAGTTGGGGTGCGTAATGTAACCAGCCAGCAGGGCGCATAATGCCTGTGCATCCTGACGGGTGCCGCCACAACCACCTTCGTGGTTGAGGAACTTAATACCATCTACGTTGGGGAACAAACGTTTTGCCTGTTCATCACCGGCTTCAGAACGAATATCAGCGTTCAGAATATCTTCAACGCTTTTACCGGTTTTGTATAATTCTATCAGTTGTTGTGCCTGATATTTATATTTCTTGTTACGGCCGTAACCGAGGTCGCGTACCAGTGATTCCTGCAGTACATCGAGGTTACGGTTCTCGCAAAACACCATGGGTATTACGAGCCAGAAGTTGGCAGTACCTACCTCGCCATTGGCGCGATGATAGCCCATGAACGTGCGGCCGGCAAATTTCGATACATCTGGTTGTTTCCAGTTGGTTTTTCGCTCGTCACTGATCACGAAATCGTTGGCTGCGTGTTTTACGTTTGCGGTTGAAATAAGGCCGCCTTTTTTAATGGGCGATTGCGCCTTACCTACCAGTACGCCATACATGAAAATAGAGTCGCCTGCGTTCAGATCGGTAGCAACGAATTTGTGTTTTGCAGTGATATCTTCCAGCAGGGTATATTCCTGCCCGTTCAATGAAACGGTTTCACCTTTTGATAAGTTGGTCAATGCTACAACCACATTATCGTCTTCATGAACTTTTAAGACCTTTTTCTTCATTACGCCAATACTTTTTTGGTCTGATGTGTTTGAATTGTTTTAGCTACGCCGGCTTCCAGCAAAGAGGCCATATTATCTTTTACGGCTTGTGCAAAACCAGGGATGGCACTCAGGTCGGCACCCCACAGTGAGGTATCGGCCAGTACTTCATCGGCCAGTTGCGCCGGTTTTAACTTGCTCCATTTTTCAAAGAAATAGGCTGCAAAGTCGTCCTGGATATGGTACTCTTTACCTTGCCATTCACCGTAAAATTTATCCTGTTTTTTGCTTACGGGCTTCAAAAATAACAGATAAGCAGCAAATCCCAGAGCAATATTCTCGGGCACTGCTTTTATCCTTTCAGCATATTTCAGGATCACGGGCACATTACGCATCTTCATTTTTGAAGTATACTGCATGGTAATGTTTATCCAGTGGTGTTCAATATTCGGGTTGGCGAAGCGGTCTAATACCTTTGATCCGAAAGATGCGGATACGCCAGGCTCAACGTCGTAGGGAATGCCGGTTGCTATTTCATTTAACATCAGCTGACTGATAAATGTTTGCATTTGGGCATCGTCCATAGCCTGTTTAACGGTACCAAAACCAGCCAGGTAGGCCAGTCCGCACGATAATGTATGCGTACCGTTCAGCATCCGTAATTTCAGTTCTCTGAAAAGGTTGATATCGGGTGCAATTACAACGCCTTCATCAACCGAAGCGAAAGTAAGCACCGATTTTATGTGCTCGCCGCCCTCAATGGCCCAAAGGCGGTAAACCTCAGACATGATGAGCAGGTCGTCTTTAAATCCAAATTTCTTTTCCAGTCCTTCACGGAAGGCGGCATCTGGTTTGCCGGGAACAATGCGGTCAACCAGTGAGCTGCAGAAGTAGTTGCAGTTCTCGAGCCATTGAATAAAGGTATCGTCGAGGCCGTTCAGGTGCGCCAGCTCCAGTACGATAGACTCTAATTTTTTACCGTTATCGGGGATCAACTCCGTAGGAACGATCACCATACCGCTTTGGCGGCTACCGTCGAACGCTTTGTAACGCTCTAACAGGAAGGCCAGCAGTTTACCGGGGAAAGAAACGGGTGGCAGGCGATGTACATCGTCCTGTACCAGTTGAATACCCACCTCGGTTGTATTTGAAATGATCACCTGCATGTGCGGGTTGTGTGCACATTTAAGGATCTCGCTCCACTCGTCTTTTGCGCTCAGTACACGGCTGATAGAAGAGTTGATAATATTCTCTTCAATGGTTTTACCATTCTCAAGGCCACGCACGCATTGCGTATACAATCCATCCTGTTTATCGAATGCAGAAGAATCGCTGTCGGTTGATTTAACAATTACCACCCGGCCATTGAAAACGCCCTGGCGGTTGGCTTTATCAATAAAATAATCAGGTAACCCGCGTAACAATACGCCAGTGCCGAACTGTAACACTTTTTCTGGAAGATCAAATACTGACTCAGCAGGTGTAATTACATCCTGCGCACTGATATTTTTCAGGTTATACCTCGAAAGGATCATACACTACGCTTTAAAAATTTAAAAATCTCTTTTTTAATAATTGGTTGATCGTTTTATTGACCGGCCACATGGGTTCAACTTTGCAATATCTATCGTTTAGGCTTAATACCTATCCTGCACTTTCCTTGTTACCTGCCGGCTAAATGCACTTAGTGTAGTGATCGCCAGCGGCTAATGTATTACTTCTTCGCACCCTGCTGCAGCAGCCATTTAGCCAGTTCATAAGCTGCGTTGGCATTTTCATACTCTGCTGGTATTTTTCGGCCATCGGTGTACTCGTTGTACAACCAGGGATCGCCTACCGCAAACACAGTTCCTTTGCCATATTTGGCTGTTGCCATCACAATATCATTCTCCAATTTTACCAATGGTTTGGCGGGCGTCTTGGTGTCAATAATGCTTATTTCCTTCAGGTACGTTTTTTTAGTGGTTTTAAACACTTCATTACCGGCGGGAATGGGCACGGCGCCGGTTTCGTATTGGTTACCCTGTACGAAGTTACGGCCGCGGTTGGTGAAGGTGATGCCAAAAGCATTGGCCAGTTTATTGAAATGGGCCAGGTCGCAGTTTACACTGTCGTTGGCCATCAATACCAGCACACCGCCTTTTTTAACCCACTCACTAACGGCTTTTACATGTTCTTCGTTTACATAGTTGGGGTTCTTGTTATCTTTTAAACCATCCGGGTCAACAACAATGTATACATCGGTTTTTGACAGGTTGGCGGCTGTTGGCGCTGCCTCAAGGGTGCTTAGTTTTGCGCCATAGCTGCTGAACGCCTGGCCCCAAAAGCTGAAACCATTATAGCTCATTTCGTTCCAGGTATAGTGGGTGGGGTATTTAAACCCGTTCAGTTCTTTTTTGTCTTCGTGGTTGAAATAGTAATCTACCGTTACCGTTTTTCCTTTACCTACCAGGGTAGCCGGCATGTTCTCCATTTCAGCACCGGCCAATAAAAATGCGCCAATACCTTTCCAGTCGTTCACGATCACTTTTTCGCGCATATAGTATTCAAAGCTGCCATCGCGGTAGGGTTTGCCACCAAGGCCCGATACAGATACGGTACCTTTCAGCTGAACCTGTCCGTCGGCATTTTTGTCAACGAACTCTTTTAATATACCGGCATATCCTTTTTGCGCATTGGCCCAGTAAGTAGCGGGCAGGTAGCCTTTACGAATACCTTTTGCAATGGTATATACCAGCATTGCCGAGGCCGATGCTTCTAAATAGTTCTTTGGTGCGGTGGGCATATCAACGATATCGTACCACACACCGCTTTTGGGGTCCTGTACTTTGGTAACCGCTTTGGTAAAGCGGTTTAAAATGCCAATGATGGTATCGCGGCCGGGGTGGTTGGCGGGGAAGAAATCCAACGCATCAACCATTGCCATTCCATACCAGCCTAAAGCGCGGCCCCAGAAATGGGGTGAATTACCGGTTTGTTTGTTGGCCCATTGCTGTTCTTTCGATTCATCCCAGCCATGGTATAATAAACCGGTTTTGGGATCGCGTGCATGCCGTTCTATGTCTGCAAACTGGCGGGTGATATCGTTAAAAACGGTGTCTTCGCCAAACAACATGGCGTACTGGGCGTAAAATGGTTGTCCCATGTACAAGCCATCGAGCCAAACCTGCCAGGGATATATTTGTTTATGCCAAAAGCTGCCTTCTTTTGTACGCGGGTGATGCGCTAATTGCTCGCGCATGAGATCAGCCGCTTTTTTATACTTTGCTTTTTCTGTAACCTGGTACAATAGCAATACATTCTTTCCATTGTTCACGTGGTCAATATTGTACTCATTGGCCTCGTAACCTCTGATAGTACCATCTTCATTTACCCAGGCATCGATGCTTTTTTGAATGTATTTGTAATAAGCAGGATCGCCGGTGGCATACCACAAGGCTTCCATACCTTTTAAAACAACACCCATATCATAACTCCATTTCTTAGGCTGCCGGGCCAGTGAATCGTTCCACCAACTCATAACCGAGGCGGCCATACCTTTCGACCAATTTTCTTTACCCGGCACTACCCCTTTTGCGGCGGTACCTTGCTGGGAGTAGGCATTAATTGAAACTGCACTGCTAATGACAAACAATACGTGTGAAATCTTCATGGTTGTTTTTTTGAACAGGTTCCAGGTTCCATGTTTCAGGTTGCAGGGGTTACAGGTTTTAAAGACCCTGTAACTTGTAACCTGTAACGGCTATTTATTTGATTAAGGTTTCTTAATTATTTAATTGTCATATTATGTTCAGATGCTCCAAACTCATATTGTATCTTCTCTTTAGCTTTTGAAGCATCGGTATTTTGAATATTAATGTTCTTTGTTCTTTCGCCGGCCACACGGAACAACAGGTCTGAATCTTTTTTATAGATCAGTTTATCGAAGGTGAGGCGATCACTGTTAATGATATCTACAACGGGGTTGGTTTGATTGCTCAATATGGTAATGTTCTTAAAGGTAATGCCCGATGCTTCCTGGCAATCGATGCCTTTTTCGGCCTGCAACTGCATGTTTTCGAGCAGAATATCCTTCACATGCATTTCGGGTATGCCCCTTATGAAGATGCCTTTTGCTGCGCCATTACAAACCACATTCTTTACTACAAAATTTTTGAACTGGGGCGTGGCTTCGGTAACCGGTAAGGTTTCCACTTTTGGCAATTCTCTTTTTTCACCCGCCAGCGCTACCGGGTCAACCGACATATAATACATATCGAACAAAATGGCTTCGCCCGGAATGTCGATCATGGTGATGTCGTTGATATAAATATTTTCTACAATGCCGCCGCGGCCACGGGTGGTTTTAAAACGCAGGCCTATATCGGTGCCTATGAAGGTACAGTTACTGATCCACATGTTGCGGGCGCCGCCGCTCATTTCACTGCCTATTACAAAACCACCATGGGCATGGTATACTTTACAATCGCGGATGATCACATTCTCGGTTGGCATACCTCTTTTTCTGCCGGCCTCATCGCGACCGCTCTTCATACATAAGCCATCATCGCCAACATCAAACACCGAATTTTCGATAAGTACGTTCTTACAGCTTTCTACATCAATGCCATCGCCGTTCTGCGCAAACCAGGGGTTCAGCACGGTAACGTTGCGCACGGTAAGGTCTTCGCTCATGAGGGGGTGCAAACACCAGGCGGCAGAGTTTTGAAAGGTTACGCCTTCAAGAAGCACCTTTTTACATTTAGTGATCACAATCAGGTTGGGACGCAGAAAATCTTTTATGCTTTGGTAGAACTCGGGCGTTTTTTCGGGCGAAATTTCGCCGGGGTTCTTCAGTTTGGTGGCTTTAAGCCATTGCTGCGAGGGGTACCAGCTTTTACCGTCTTCACTTACCACCCCACCCGACTCGGTAAATCTTTTCCACTGGCTTTCGGTGAGCTTGTCTCTTCTTATCTGACGCCAAACTTCGCCACCGCCATCAATAACGCCCTGGCCGGTAATGCCTATATTGGTTGCATTGGTAGCAGAAACCGGGCTTTGGTTGCGCATTTGCGGCAAGCCTTCCCAATTGCCTTCTACCAGCTGATATTCATTTTTGTCTTTGGTGAATTGTAATAAAGCGCCTTTTTTCAGGTGCAGGTTCACATTGCTTTTAAGCACCAGCGGGCCGGTTAGCCATAACCCGGCAGGTACTACCACTACCCCACCGCCCTTTTTATTAACGGCATCAATGGCGGCATTAATGAACTTCGTATTTAACGTGCGACCATCGGCTACGGCTCCAAACTTTGTGATGTAAGTAGAGTCTTTTTTAAAACTGGTTTGTTGTATCACCGGTAATTTGCCCTGGGCCCATATACCAGAAGAAGATGCCATTAAACCAATTACTGCTGCTGCTTTAAACCAATTGTTCATTACACGTTATTTTCTTCAATAATATTAAAATGCAAAGGTATTGAGCCTCGGGGACCAATCCGATGATTTAACGAGATGTAAGCGTACGCCGGCAGTATAGTATTTGGAAAAGGTAGTTTTGTGCTTTCAGCGCTTAGCAAGACAATCGTTTAAATAGATGTAAGTTACAGGCTGCAAGTTGCAAACCCGACCCGTCGGGACACGACGATGCAGCCTGTAACTATTTAATACCTGTTTTTCAGGGCAATTGTACACAGATATTAGTACCCACCGAAACGAATAAGGAATTTTATTTACGCAAACGTTACCGGCAACGATAACATACGGATTGGAATAAAATGCTGGCAATCAACGTAAAATTACCCAGAACCATACCCCTTTACGCGACTGCCAGCAGGAAGATACCCGGAGCCGGGACATGGCAGGTTCTCCCAAAACTGCCATATTCACCAGCCGGTAATTACACTATCAGAGCAAACAAAGCCTATTATTGATATCCTTCATTTTGTGTAAACTCGCCTTTATTGGTAACGGCGTCAATTTGTGATTGTGGTATTGGCCGTACTGTATGAAAGGGTTTTATATACTGTGCGGCATCGGGGTTAAGCCTGGTAACGCGGTCAATCAGCTTATTGGTACGTTTCAGATCGAACCAACGTAATTGTTCACCGGCCAGTTCCCTTGCACGTTCATCCAGAATAAAATCGAGGGTTACATCGGCCGCTGTTATTTGCATAGCTGCCTCATGGCCCGGAATGGCTGCCCGGGTACGGAGCTTATTCAGGTGCGCAGCTGCATTACCGGGGTTGCCTAACTTAAATTCAGCTTCTGCGGCTATCAAATGCATTTCGGCCAGTCGCATAATATATACATCCCGGGCGCTTTGCGCTTCATTGAACGAGGCACGGGTTGAATCTTTGAATTTCTTTAGCGATACATACCATTTCCTTTGGCTGGGGATACCCTTGGCGTTATACACCCTCGACATATCGTAGGTAGTATAAGGTTTGGCATTCGAAATATTGGTATCGATGGCAACTTTAGGTGTATAACAAACCGTATCGCCTACTTTGAAACTGGAAACGGTCTTTGTAAACGCATTGCCGGCAGTAGTTGCTTCTTTATTGGCATACCAAACCGTTTGAAACGAAGCCTGGTAACGGCTATCGTCACTTTCATTGAACATATCGAGCAACGCTTTGGTAGGCATATATCGGTTAAAAGGCCGGCCATTGGGTATATCGCGCACCAGAATGCTTGAGTTAACCTGGTCGTACACCTGAAGGAATAACATATGGCCGCTATTGCTTCCGCGGCTATGCCCCGTTGGGAAGGCAGATGTTGCCAGGTCGTTGTTCGACAGGTTGGTTGAATAGTCAATAGCCCAGATCACCTCTTTGTTCTTAAGGTTGCCCATATTCCACAGATCGCCAAACTTTGGTGCAAGCGTATAGCTATAATCCTTATTACCGGTAATAATATCCGTGGCCATGGCCAACGCCTGCGCGTTCATTCCGCGGGTTAAATACATACGTGCCAGAAAGGCTTTGGCTACCGGTATGGTAACCCGGCCATAATCAGTAGAAGATTTTGATAAATTCTTTACCGCAAAATCAAGGTCTTCGAATATCAGCGTGTAGAACTTATCAACCGGTGCTTTGTTGGCGGTTGATTCAACAACCCCACCAGGCGTAGCTTCGGTGGTAAGATGAACGCCACCCCATGTTTCAACAATGTGCCAGTAATAAAAGGCACGTAAAAAACGTAACTCCGCAGAACGCGTTGTTTTTTGTGCAGCGGTATAGTCGGTAACATCATTAATTTTTGCCAGGCCATCATTGATCAAATAAATAGCCGCATAAAAATTATCCCACTCCAGGTTAAGCGCTGCGGTGTTACTGCCCTGCAGGTTATCGTACCGCGACAGTTGCGTTAATACATCGCCACTACCATTTGTCCAGATGTCGGTACCCATTTCTGCAAGACTATACCCTTCCTCTTTGCCATACCAAAAGCGGGTATATGTATATGCTGCGTTAACCAGTGTTTCAAAACCTTTGGCAGTTGTATAGGTTACGTCGGGTGTTAAACCACTAGGATTATTCTCTGTTAATTTTTTATCGCATGACGAAAACACCACAGCACCCGTAAGCACCCAAAGCAATATTTTATTTACTTTATTTTTCATATTGCAGTAATTGAATCAATAATTAATTAGAATTTAGAACTCAATATTTAACCCTGTAACGATCAGCTTTGTCAACGGCCTGTCAAAAGAGCCTTCACCTTCCGGATCATAATCTTTCTCTTTTGCAAACGTGAAGTAGTTTTTAGCGCTTACATACCAGCGCAGATTGTTTATATGAAATTTCTGGCTTAGCGTTTTTGGAAGCGTGTACCCCAGGGTGATATTCCTGATCTTTACGAATGAACCATCCTTATAACCGAGTGTGGAAGCAAATGGCAGCGAGGCCCTTGATATATTGCTGTTCGGCCGTGGATAATCATTGGTTGGGTTCTCGGGCGTCCAGTAGTTTGCTTTGGCGCCGTTCTCAATAGCGTTAGGCTCATACTTGTTGGCATAATCCGAAACAAAAGTTTGTCCAACCCGGGCAAATACATAAATGTTCAAATCGAAATTCTTATAGCTGATATCATTGCTGAACCCAAGTGTATAATCGGGTACGGCTGAACCTACTACTACTCGGTCGTAAGTAGCATCCAGCTTTCCATCGGGCGTGCCTTTACTGCCGTTAACGTCGGCCACCCGAATATCGCCGGGTTTGTAACCAAAACTCCTGGCCAGGGCCGAATCGGCCGTTTGCCAAATACCTTCTTTTCTGAAATCATAGAACGATTTCACCGGCGAGCCTATGAACAAACTGCTGGCTACGTCATTCATTCCGTTCACCAGGTCGGTTATACGTTCTTTATTGCGGGTATAGGTGATGGTGCTTGACCAGGTAACCTGTTTTTGCACATTCACTGTACGTAATGAAACTTCTATCCCGTTGTTGCGGGTCTTTCCCACATTCTCTATTATTTTGGTGTGGCCCGATGAGCCGGGTAATGGGCGAAGCAGTAACAGATCGCGTGTTCTTGAATCGTAATAATCCACACTTGCTGTAATACGGTTTTTGAACAAGCCGAAGTCTAACCCGATATTTTGGGTACCTGTAAGCTCCCATTTCAGGTTGCGGTTACCATTTTGCGGGTCATAGCCATATGCCAGCATACTTACATCATTCCACGAAAAAGGAATAAGAATTAAACTGGTGGTGGTAGAATATGGTTTAACAGCTGCATTACCTGCCACACCATAGCTGGCGCGCAATTTCAGATCGCTGAACAATTGTTGGTCAGCCATAAAACCTTCATCGATCACCCGCCAGGCCACAGCCGCAGAAGGGAAGAACGACCAGCGGTTCTCTTTTAACAATACCGAAGACCCGTCTGCACGGCCGGTTAATGTTAACAGGTATTTGCCTTTATACCCATAATTCAATCTGAAGGCGCCCGACAACAGGTCGCTGCCAATGTAGTTACTCCAGATGCTGAGGTTTGCCGGGTTGTTCAACAATGCATTCCAGGCCTGACCAGGAACAATTTGCCCCGTACCCTGTGCATAAGAGCTATCAGTTTTATTAGAAAGATAACTGGTTACAGCGGTTACATCAATATTGTGATCGCCGAACTTCTTATTCCAGGTAATTATATTTTCCCAAATAAGGTCGGTTTGGGTGGCATTGGTAACTTTTGCCAGTGAACCGGTTGCAGTAAAGCGGGTAATGGTATTTTCACCCAGGAACAATCCATTACGGCTGCTGCTGTTTGTTATACCCAGGTTCGAGCGTAATGTAAGATTGGGCAATGGCTTCCACTCGGCATAGGCAGAAGATAAGATGCGGGTGGTATTTGTTTTATTGATATAAGCCCCGGGCAATTCTTCCAACAGAGGGTTAACCTGGTTGGCATTACCGGGAATTCTTACTATAGAGCCATCTGTATTATAAGGAATGAAATAAGGAATTACTTTATTGGCAACATTTAAAATATTATCGGTACGCCTGTTCTCATTGTAATAAGTTAACTGGCTTTGCAATCCCACCTTAAAGGTGCCTATAACCGTTTGGTCGATGTTCAGGCGTAAGGTATACCGGCCACTGTAATCGTTGTTAAGAATTCCTTTTTCCTTAAAATAGTCGAACGAAAAGAACACTTTTGTTTTTTCACTACCCGAGGCCACATTTATGCCATAGTCCTGCTGTGAACCTTTTTTTAAAAGCAGTCCGGGCCAGTAGGTATTTTGTCCACTTTGTACTGCGGCCAGGTCGGCTTTAAATAAACTGGCATCGTCTGCCGCTGAATTCCATGCGCCTGCTGTTCGGGCGCCCTGGCGCTTCAGATCGGCAAACTCCTGCGCGTTCATCGGCTCGGGATAACCTGCCACTTCGTTAACGCCATAATAAACATTGGCGCCTACTCTTATTTTTCCGCTGGCCCCTCTTTTTGTAGTAATGATAATTACGCCATTGGCGCCGCGCGAACCGTATATAGCGGTGGAAGACGCATCTTTCAACACCTCCATCGACTGAATATCGTTGGGGTTAATATCCTGGAAGTTGGAATACTGAATTCCGTCAACAATAAACAAAGGTGTGTTTTGCGCCAGTACAGAGCGGGTACCCCGCACAGTAACATTCACGCTTGATCCGGCGCCGCCACTGGTACGGGTGATATCAACGCCAGCCACTTTACCCTGTACGCTTTCCATTACGTTGCCGGCAGGAACCTTTTTTACTTCATCGCCTTTGAGTGAAACAACAGCGCCGGTAAGGTCTCTTTTCTTTACTGTACCGTAACCTATCACTACAATATTTTCAAGGCTCGAAGCGGCAGATACCAGGGAAATGCTGATCTGCGTTTTATCGCCCACTTTTATTTCCTGGCTTTCGTAGCCAACATAGGAGAATACCAATACATCCTCATCATCGGCAGTAATGTTGAATACGCCCTGCTCATTGGTGGTGGTGGCTTTTGATTTTCCCTTTATGCTCACTGTTACGCCTGAGAGGGGAACGCCGTTTGGGTCAGTTATTTTACCCGTTACCTTTTTTTCTGCCGTTTGCCGGCCGGCATCTTCATTGATCACAATGAGGCCGTTCGACATGAACCGGTAGGTCAATATGGTTTGGGAGAACAGGTTGTCTAAGGCCTGGCGAATATCAACATTTTCGAGGTTGATGGTCACTTTTTGCCTGATGTCTGACAACTTGTTGTTGTAGAGGAAACGATAGTTTGTTTGCTTTTCGATATTGATCAAAATGCCGGCTATTTCGGCATTTTTATACCGGAGATTCAACTTATCCTGGCCAAATCCCCTGGCTGAAACCTGTAGCACACAAACAAGTAATAAGAAAGAAGTCATTTTCATAACAAGCAGCGCATTGGAAAGCAACGGGCGTTTTTCACCCGTTCTAAAAGTTTTCATACATTAGTATTATTATGGGTTAAGAAATCACTTCCCTTTCCCGCCTGCCAGCGGGTTCGGGATTATACAACACCGAAAATTTTAACCTGTAATGCCCGGAGAATGCTGCCAACATTCTCCGTTTTTTTTTGCCTACGTAGGATGCATATTTATTTTGTCGATTTTATAAATACCTCATTATTACTGATCGATACATCAAAGTGAACAGCTTCTTTTAGTGCCATAAAAGCCTGTTCAACTGTTTCGGTTTGCAGGGAACCGTTGAAAACCAACTGCCGGGCGGCGTCATCTTCAAAATAGATCCTGATATTGTACCATCTTTCCAGCTTAAGGGCCAACTGCTCGAAATTGTCGCCACGAAACTCAAGCCGGTTATACACCCATGCTGTTTCAAGATGTTCATTATCTTTTACCGTACTGTCGATCCTGATTATGTGTTGGGCTGTTTGGGAAGAAGCGGTGGAAGCCGGATTCTTCGCTATACCTGCATCGGAACTGTTAACGGGCAACACGATCTTTTCGTTGGGATGCAGATATACCGGCTTTCCGCTTTTATCGCCCTTGCGGGTGATTTGTACCAAACCCCTGATAAGAGTAGTTTCTATTGTTTTTTCGTCGGGGTACGACTTTACATTGAATGCGGTACCCAGTACTTTTATATCGATGCTGCCGGCATGAACAACAAAAGGCTTTCGCTGATGCGTGGTGGCATTTTCAACATGCACCACATCGAAATAAGCTTCGCCTTCGAGGGTTATTTCACGAACGGGGCCGCTGAAATTAGCATATACTATGCGTGAGCCGGCATTCAACCAAACAGTTGAGCCATCGGGCAAAATTGTTCTTGTTTTACTTCCTTTTGGCGCTATTACTTCATTGGCAGCAAGCTCATTGTGTTTTTTATGCCATACAGCAAATAGCCAGCTGCCGGCAATGATGGCCGTTATGGCCGCCGCCGCCCAATATAATTTTCGCCATTTTTTTATACGCACCACCGGAGCAACATCCTGCTTTACGGCCGATTCGGCAGCCGCTAATTGTAATATGCGGTTTATTTTGTCATCGGCTGCAGGCTCTTCGTAGGCAGAACTGTTTACAGACCATAATTGGTGCAGCATATCATATTGCTGCATCAGTTCGGGATGCTGTTGCAATAAGTTGTTTAATTCATCCTTATCCTGTTCTGTAGCATCTCCGCTCAAGCTGCGAGACAGTAAAAACCAGATTCTTTCGGGTGTTTCCATTTTGCGCCAAATGCGTTTATGTATATAAAGACAGGCGTTTTTGAAAAGACCATTAAAGTAATAGAAGATTTTTTTTCAAAAAATGGAGGCAGGTACCGGTTACCGGATGCCAGTTGCCGGTGCTCAAAATTGGCAGATTGCGAATTATAACAATGTGTTACACGTTATAGGATTCAGATTACACAAGCGCTCGATTGGTTTACCCTGGCAACCGGAAACTGGTAACCGGCAACTATTGTCCGTTGACTTTTACATCGAATCCTTTTGAAACGCGGTTCACATTAAGTTCAGCACATATCTTTTTAATAGCAATAGCCATTTGCACATCAACTGTGTTGAGGGAAATATTGAGAATTTCGGCTACTTCGCGGTGTTTGAGGCCGTCTTCGCGTACAAGTTTAAAGATCATTTTACAGCGGGGAGGTAAATTATCAACTGCCTGTTGCATGCGTTTCATCATTTCGGCAGTTACCAGCAGGTTGTAGGGATCGGTTGCTACCTGGCCGGCTTCAATATCCAGATCATCGAACGGCGCCCTGATAAGCTCAGTGGCTTTTTGTGAAATGGCGTTCAGCGACCTGTTCTTAACGGAGACATATAAATAAACAGTGAGGTTCTCTATTTCGTTTATGCGAGCGCGATTGCTCCACAACTTTACAAACACATCTTCCACAACTTCTTCAGCAGTTTCTGCCGAACGGGTAATAGCGCGGGCGAAATGGTGCAGCCGTTTGCTGAATAGTTTGTATAATTCTGCCAGGCATTGTTCATTTCCGGCATGTATACCATCTTGAATATGTGGCAGGCTAAAGGTCATACTTTTTTCATAAGCAAGCTAACGCTGATAAAAGTAGGCATTTTTTGGTTATAATGAAATAGCTATTATACCCGTGGCACGGTTTGGGACCGTGTCACGGGTTGTAGATAACTATTCTACTCTAAACCAATCGACATCAGCGAAGCCCGCATCGTTGGTAACGGTTGTACGGGTGCAGAACAATCCAACTTTTGCGCCGATCCATCTGCCCGGCAATGCCTTAAATTCATCACCGGCCGGGATAAATTCCTTTCCATCTTCACTATACGAAAAACTACATTTGGCCCCTGCGCTTACTTTAACGCGCAAATAAGTAGTGGCACCTGAAATTTTGCCAATCATTTTTTCCTGCTCTGGCTTGCCGGCTTCGGCGCCTTTACAGATCACGTATGAGAGGTATATTCCATCCTCTTTTTTGGTAAGCGCCACGTAGGCATAGTCGGAACCCATGATCACCAAACCTGTTCTTTCATTTGCCAGCCTTGGTTTGAAATCGAGCTTCACCGTAGTGGTAAATTCTTTTGCCGGCCATTTCTGCATTAACACATTGGGCACAAACCATAAGTTCTTTGCAGTATCTGACCACATGGCCGAGAACAACCGCAGTTTGCCATTGGCCGGAAATGCCCAAAACGGTTTGGGGTTCGCCTGCCATTGCCATTGCAATCCCAGCGTGTTGCCATTGAATTCATCAGACTCCTGTGGCGTTTGTACCGGATATGTTTTACCAACATTTGGTTTTTTATATTCCAATACCGGTTCGCCTTTTCCGTCGCCATCTTTATCAACACCTATCACCGGCCAGTTATTTACCCACTTCATCGGTTGCAGGTGAACGATACGGCCGTAGGCATCAACATCCTGAAAGTGCAGGAACCAGTCTTCACCGGTTTTAGTATCAACCCAGGCGCCCTGGTGCGGACCATTGATGGGGGTGCTGCCCTGGTCCATCACTACTTTTCTTTCGTATGGGCCATAAATATTTTTTGAACGCATCACCAGCTGCCAGCCGGTACCAACACCACCGGCAGGTGCAAATATGTAGTAGTAGCCATTGCGTTTATAGAACTTGGGGCCTTCCAGCGTTGGGTCCTGATCGTGACCATCGAATACCATAACACCACCGTCGAGGACTTTGGTACCGGTAGCGTCGAGCTTTTTCACCACTACGATACTTTTTATTCCGGCGCGGCTTCCTGCATAGGCATGAACGAGATATACTTTACCATCATCATCCCATAACGGACAAGGATCAATCAATCCTTTACCACCTTCCACCAGAATGGGGTCCGTCCAGGGGCCGTTAATGCTTTTTGATTTAACTACATAAATGCCAAAATCCGGATCGGGATAATAAATGTAAAACTCACCGTTGTGATACCTGATAGCGGGCGCCCATACGCCCATACCGTGGCGGGTTTGAGAAAAATGCTCGTAGGGCGGCTGACGTTTTAGTGCATGTCCAATGATGGTCCAGTTCACCAGATCTTTTGAATGCAGGATGGGTAATCCCGGAATGCCATCAAAGCTGGATGCTACGAGATAATAATCATCGCCAACCCGGCAGGCATCGGGGTCTGAATAGTCGGCATACAAAACCGGGTTCTTGTAAGTTCCGTTTTTGTTATCACTCACCCATACTTTTGATACGTAGGGTTGTTGTGCGGTTGCGTAAATACTGAGGAGAGAGAAACTTAATACAAACAATCTTTTCATTACTATATGTTACTTTTTCTTAAAAATATTCTGTCGTAAAACGGCAAACGTGAAACGTGAAAGTATTCCCGAACTTTGAAACTCGCTTCTTCGGCAATCGTGAATCGTGAATCGGCAATAGCTGCCGAAATTTCTGGCCTCGCTAATTAATGCGAGTCTCAAATAAAGAACTATGAACTAAAAACTGAACACTAAGAACTGCATTTATCTTTATCAACTCTATCAGCCTTATCAACTTTTCAACATATCAACCTTTATTTCTCCGGCTTCCAATTTCCAAAGATATTCTTCAACGTATAACTCTTCGCCTCCTTCTTCGTTAACTGATGCGACCAAACAGCACGGCCTTTGGCATTAGCGCCTGGCCCTTTGCTATTATATTCGGCATAATAAGCCGTTTTTTCGTTCCCGGGATTACGCCAGTTATCCCAACCGGTAGCACTGATGTGCTCACCCATATTGGTATTGATAAACACGGTGCGGGCATGTGGCCGCCAGGGCCTGCCCAGCAACACCTTTTTGGCAGCCGTATCGGCCATCAATGTACAATCAAGAAATACCAATCCAAACTTTTGCGCGGGCGTAGTTGATGCCGCTGTTATATAACTGTTCGAAAGACTTTTAACAGTACACCGTTCAAACAACACCGTAGCCGGGCCGAAAATAAAATCGGTGGTCCCTTCAATAAAGCAATCTTTGTAATACTGGCGGCTGCTATCGATACCAACGTACAGCGTATCCTGGTTGCCCAAAAGACTGCAGTTAAATACCACACAGCGATCGCCTTCGGCATGCAAGGCCACGGCCTGCCCTACCCTACCCGATGAGTTTTGAATAGTGAGATTTTCGGCCCAGAAATCATTGCCTTTTACCAATACGGTGTAGGAATTAAAGGTGCTGAACTTGTCGCGCCCCGAGGTTACATCTTTACCGCCCGGCAATGGCTTGCCACTAAAATCATCATTGGTGATGATGGTGCTGTCGCGGCTTTCGCCTTCTAATTTAATGTTTGTCTTCCAGGAGGGGATCACCAGCTTTTCTTTATAAACACCTTTCTTAATAAAGATGGTTACCCGCTCCTGCGAAAAATCGCGCATGGCATTTACCGCCTCCTGAATGGTTTTATAATTACCGCTTCCATCCTGCGCTACTACTAAATGCGTTGGATAGGTTTGTTGGGCGAAACTTATTACAGGAAGTAGTAAGATTAATATGATGCTTAACTTTCTCATTTCTCTGTTCTTCATTTTTCATTTCTCATTTCAAAAACCCCATCTCCATTAACCACTGTTCACACAAAGTGGTCCATTGTTGGGTTGAACCGGGATTGTTGCGAAGCGCAATGTTATGACCGCCCTGTGGAAAAATATGAATGCTGGCTGAGATCTTTTTCTCAAGCATTGCCAGGTATAAGTTCAAACTATTACGTGGGTCAACCGCTTTATCATCCCATGCGTGTACCATAAAACATGGTGGCGTTGTGGGTTTAACCTGTAATTCCATGGAGTATTTGTCTACCATTTCTTTGGATGGTTCTTTTCCCAATAAGTTTTCGCGGCTGCCCTTATGCGTATATGGCCCCATGGTTACAACGGGCGAAACAAGCAGCGTAAAATCGGGACGAAACGAAACAGCATTGAGCGAATCGCCAATGGCGGCCACATCATCGGTTACATTTCCCAACATAGTAGCCAAATGCCCACCAGCCGAAATGCCCATAACACCGATCTTGTTTTGCTGTAGTCCCCAGCGGCCGGCATTAGCACGAATAAGCCGGATGGCCCGTTGTGCATCTTGCAAAGGCCCTGACTCGCGTTGTGCTAAATCGGGTGAGTTAGGCAAGCGATAGTTCAACACAAAAGCGCTTATACCCATGGTATTAAACCATTTAGCCAATTGAAAACCACTGATCTGGTAGGATAAATGATGATAACCACCGCCGGGACAAATGATAACGGCGCATTGTTTATTTTCCTGTAATGAAGGGAAGAAGGCAAACATACCCGGCGCGCCTACCTGAAACACCCGTTCGTTATTGATGCTATCTTTTAAACGCATGCCTTTGGTATTGGGCATTTTACCTGCCGGCCATAGCGGAATGAACTCCTGCGCGCTTCCTGTCATTGTGACAATTAAACAGGCAAAAAACAAACAAATCGTTTTATTGAACATGAAGAGAGTTTTTCGAGGTGTCGAAGTTATCACTTATCTCACAAAAATGTGCCATCCCGATGAATCGGAATAGCACTCATTACAGACGATTCACACGTTATTTTAGTTGCTACTGCTTAAGAAAGCGCAGTAATACTTTTTCATTTAAACGTTCTACTTCAGCATTCATCAATTTTCGGAAATCGTGAAACGGCAAACGTGAAACGAGAAAGTTCAATTTCAAGACTCGGAACGATATTTTACCTCGCTTCATTCTGGGCAATAGCAAGCCATTAAGCAAATTTTGCTTCAAAAATTGCCTATTGTTCATTGCCAATTGTCTATTGTTATTTTCTCACTCTTTCTGCAAGCTCGGGTTGTAAGCTCTTTATGTTTTTCAACACAATTTGCGCTATCATACGCGCGCCCAACTCATTAAAATGGGTGTTATCTTCTTTTCCTTTGGGATAATTTGGATGCTCATCGGGAGCCAGGTGATTAAACAACAGCTTCGATTTATCTACCCCCCACTGCTGATACAATGCCTGTGCTTCTTTATCAAGGTCTATCAGGGGTACGTTTTGTTCTTTGGCTACGTTGCGCACTATTTGCGCATATACATCATGCGTTCCTACAATATGGCCGGTTGAATCGAAATTGCGACGGGCCACGGGCGTAAGTAAAACGGGGTTGGCCTTTTTGCTGCGTGTATCGGTAATATATTTAACCAGGTTTGCTTTAAACTGCTCTTCGGTGGTATAGCTCTTTTTTGTTTTTACTTCATCATTATGGCCAAACTGAACAAACACATAGTCGCCTTCCTGTAAGGCTTCAACTATGGGTGTCCAACGGCCTTCTTCCATAAACGTTCTGGTACTGCGGCCGTTTTGTGCACGGTTATCGACCGTTACGGTTGAATCGAAAAAATAAACGAAGGGCATGCCCCAGCCATTCTCAGGATATGTACGCGGATCTTTTTTTGCCATGGTTGAATCGCCTATAAGCCATATAGTGATCTTCTTTTTTGGCGGCAAGGCAAATGCGGCAAGTATCATTAGTCCTATGAATAATATCCTGTTCATGGTTTATTGTTTAAAAACTTATCGGCAATCGTGAATCGGCAATCGGCAATGGTTCCCTAATTTTCTGGCCTCGCTAATCGTGAAACGGCAAACGTGAAACGTGAAATAAAATACAGCAATAAGCTACAAGCCAGCGCGGCGCTACAAAACTCGAAACCCCAAACTTCATCAATTCCCTAGTCAACTCGTCAACTTCTATTCCTTTATCAACTTTATCACCTCGATCAACATTTCAACTTCCTTGTTAACTTGTCAACTTGTTAACTCGTCAACTTGTATTCCTTTATCAACTTTATCACCTTTATCAACATTTCAACTTGTCAATCTTTCAACTTCCTCGTCAACTTGTTAACTTGTTAACTTGTTAACTCCTCACCTACTTAACCAACCCATTAACATACACCTCTATATTCGTATACTGTTTATCAATCGTATACATACCAGCATCTGCCGCATCATTAGGGTTTAATTTATGGGCTGCCTCCCAGTCATCGGGTATACCATCCTGGTCTTTATCGGCCAATGCAGGAAGGCTCCTCAATGCCGGCCAGGCCTTTACAGTAGCCTCATAAGCTGTACCATGGGGATAGCCGCCCTGCACATCTATAAAGCGGCCTTTGCGGTGTTTTACATCATTTATTATGCGTTCATCGAGCGTATCGCGGTTGGGCGAACTGCAACCAACACTTTTCAAAACCAGTTCAAATGCGTCTTTAGCCGACTGGGTTGTTACAGGTACACTGGCAAATGGTGATGTTGCTTTTGCCTGTGCGGGATCATCGGCGTTCTTTTCACCCAGGCGTACGCCCTGCCAGTTGTTACTGCTTACTTCATGAGAACCATCCACATAATTTCCATCAACAAACCATTTACCATAGGGTATTTTGGGTTGTTTGCTCCAGGGGTTCACTACCTGGTACATTACGTTCTTTTTTGTTTCGGGGCCACTGCGATAGTAGTTGTTCACGATATTGTAATTACCACCTTCGCCGGCATAGGCATTGTTGCCGCCCCAGTTGTAGATGATGTTATTTCTGAAATCAACATTCTCCTCAGGTATATTTCTTATACCATCAAAGCGGGGGTTACGGCTGTTGCAATGCGCAAACAGGTTATGATGGGCCGAGGTATGTTTACCACCCCAAATGCCGCCATACCCATGGTGCTCAAAATCTTTATCGCCTGTTTCAAAATGATAGCTGTAGTTCAATGGTTCCGATATCAGGTTCCATTGTAAGGTGGTGCTATCGCCGCCGTATACCGAAAACGCTTCATCTGTGCTCCAGCTCATAGAGCAATGATCGATGATAATATTTCTGCGCCGGGTGCCGCCAAAAGCGTCGTCACCGCCGCCACCATCAACCATGCCTTTATTCTGGTTCTTATCGCCCATGCGGAAACGCAAAAAGCGAACGATGATATTGTCGCCGCTTAACCCAACGGGATAGTCGGCCAAACAAATACCATCGCCGGGCGCTGTTTGCCCGGCAATGGTAATGTCGCCTTTTATTTCAAGCTTCGATTGTAAATGAATGGTCCCAGATACTGCGAATACGACAATGCGTGAACCTTTTGCTGTTACGGCTTTTCGCAAACTTCCGGGCCCGTCGTCATCGAGAGTATTCACCACTATCACTTTACCGCCACGGCCGCCGGTGGTATACTGGCCAAACCCTTCAGCACCGGGAAAGGCAATGGTTTGGGCTTTCAATGTTGTGCCGCTTACCATCCAAATACCTGTGAGCAGTAAAGAATATCTCAACGCTCTTTTAACTAAACTATCGCTCATAATCTTTATAATTATTGTCTCCAGCGGGGATCGCCACTGTCTGACTTACCTGCAAATGTAATATCCTTTATAAGGAAATTGTTAGTTGTAACATCGGTAAACAGGTCTGTACCGGGTTTGGTATAATCAATTATCCCATTAATTTGGTCAGATGCAAACGTTACATCTGATGTTTTATAGTTATTGCTTGTAGTTTGGGGCGTTCCCGACCGTATTCCTTTTGCCGTGCCTAAAGGAGACAGGATTTTTGAGATAATGTTGTTTGTAAAGGTAAACCCGCCAGACATGGGCAAGGTTCCACAATCGATAAAATACCGGCCATTACCTACTACATTGTAAAAGGTATTATTACTTACTGTTACCGATTGAGAGGCTGCACTGCCATGTAATATAATTGAGTACCCAATCTTGGCAATGGTGCAATTTGTAATTGTTATATTATTAATTGTACTGGTTGTGGAATTATGGATCAGTGCATAAGTACCATTTGCATTGTTGTCGCCAATATCGTAGATCAAACAATTGTTGAACGTAAATTTATTGATTGTGATAGATGCGGCCTGAATACGCATGGGCGTGTTCACCAGGTTGCGAATGGTACAGTTCTCAAAAATGATCTCGTTGGTAGTTGAGGCTGTTGACTGGTTAAAGATATAATTGCGTTTTGCACCAGAAGCATCACCATTCTCATACCCGGTAATATCAAGGTTCTCAAATTTAATAGTGCCGGCATTAGCTGGTAATGTTATGCCATTAAAAGCCAGGATGGGTTTATTAGCCCCGGCTTCGCCCCAAATGGTAAAGGACACGTTATTGGGAAGAATAATAGGCGTTACTGCCGTATTTGTATTCACAGTAGTATATTTTGTTCCCTGACGCAACACAAATATAGTACTGTCTTTAACCGTCAACAACAAAGTTGCCAGGTCATCAGTGGCAGCTACATAAATGACATTTTTGCCCTTTGGCAAATCGGCCGGCAATGTGAATGCCTGGGTGCCACGAATGAGGGTATCATTGTACAATATGGCCGTGTAAGCTTTGGTAGGCGTAAGGTTCGCGATCGTTTTTGAACCTGCCGTTTTCTCAGCAGCGGTGATATCGTACTTTGTTCCAATGCCCTGGGAATTCACCAATATAAAGTGACTTACTTCGTTTGGCGTTTTCCAATTCAGGGTTACCGTATAAGGCGTTTTATCAGCGTCGGTTACCGGGCTCATGAGCTGTTCGGTAGCTGTTTTAAAAGTAACTACTTCCCATTGTGATTCAGTTTTTGTACCAGTGGTATCAAGCCCCTTAATTCTTGCCGAATATCTTGTAAGCGCTTTAAGCCTTTCGGGAATTATAAAATTCTTATACCCATCTGCATCCTGTGTTACACTATTAACTGAATAAGTATATATGATCGGGGCAAATTGCAAACTATCTTTAGACAGCTCGATGGTGTAAGAGGTAGTGCCTGATTTCGCTTTCCAGCGTAATGTTACTGCAATGCCATCTACAACAGCGCCTACAGAGGTAGGCCTGAACAAACGACTGGCGCTTTCATCGGTATCCCAGTCGTTATATTTTTTACATGATACTATACCAGTGGCAATAATACCAGCCAGCACAGCTATTAAAGAGATCTTATATAAAGATGTTATTTTCATTTCTACGATGATTAAAGGTTATTAAAATCCGTATGCGTTCTTTAATGTTCCATTCGACTCGGCTATGATAGAGTTGGCAATGGGATACAGGTGCCGGTTTGGTACACCGGCAGGGTTCAACCCACTGCTGAACAGATCAACACGGTCAGAGTACAGGGTTTTGTTGGCCGGGGTTTGTGTTGACAGCCAGGGAATTTTTGTATAACCGGCTATATCGGCCGTTCCTTTATCGTTATAGAAATTTATACTGTCTTTTTCAATGATCTCATTACCTGATTTGTATTTATAGAACAAGTAGGTAGGCAAGGTGTTCCATGCACCTGTTCCTGAAAGCATTTGTTTAAACCCATCCCTTTGTTCCTGTATCTTACTTACCAGCAGGTTCCAGCGGATGAGATCGTATTTACGAATGGCCTCGCCGCCAAACTCATAAGCGCGTTCATTTACCAACGCATTGAAGAATGACTGCTGATCGCCTAGTGCATTTACATACGCATCTACCTTTACTGCCTTATCGGCATCGGCAAAGGCGCGGTTACGCACTTGCTTCAATGCATCTTTAGCCAGCCCGGTAGGGCCGTTAAGGGCATTTTCAGCTTCAGCAAACATCAGCAACACATCGGCATAACGCATGATAGACCAGTTAACACCATAACCAAATTTACCGCCGGCGGCTTTGTTCATAGCAGCCCAGGTTGAATTCATAAAGCGTTGGTCCCATTTGGCAAAGTTGAACGACATGGGGTTGGTTTGAAACACTTCCTTAACTTCTGCGGAACCATTGCTATAAGAATAATAGGCTATGGTTGCATCGCGGCGCAGGTCTTTTTGATCGAACATATAAAAATACCAGGCCGTTGTATTTACCACGTTGGCATTGTTGCCAAACCCATATTTTGAATTGGTGTAAAAACGAATTCCGATTGAATAACCCATTTCGCCGCTGCGGCCCAAACCATTGGCCACTTCGAACAGGTTTTCCTGGTAGGCCGCATCCATTTGATAAGAGCACAATTTTTTCCAGATATCTACATAGCTGGCATTTAGCTTATGTACATTCTGGGCCATTATCTCCTGGCATTTTTTACGCGCCAGCGTATAATACTTTTCCCAGTTACTTCCTCTTTCGGTTACATAACTTCCGTTACGGTTACGTAAAGAATAACCACCGCGAAACAGGGCAATACGTGCAGTTAACCCTTTTATAAAACCTTTTGTAATCCTTTCTACCGTTCCATATGTACCACTTCCTACCCAGGGAACATAAGCATCCGCTTCTTCGAGGTCGGCGATAAGGTAATCATAGATCACATCGCGATCGGTAGGCTCAAGATATACATTCGACAGATCGTATTTGGTTGGCTCGGCTTTATATGGCACATCGCCCCAGTTCTTCACCAGCTCAAAATAAGCCAGCGCACGCAAGGTAAGCGCTTCGCCCAAAAAAGCCTTCATCACTGTTGAATCTTTTGTTTTCATTACCGCGCTGTTCCTGATACCATCCACACACAAATTAGCACGCTCTATCAATTTGTAAATGGTTGTCCACTCACGGGCAATAGCACTATTATCGGGCGTTCCCAAATAATTAGATAAGCCCCGGTTGGTGTTCTCTTTATAAGATACATTGTCGGCGCCTACCACCTCTATGTCAGAATTGGTTGCATAGTTCAGCGGTAAACGGGCAGAGTACAAATAATCCTGAGTAAGCAATGCATATGTACCGGTAATCGCAAATTCGGTATATGCAGTTGATGAAAATACCAGGTCGGGGGTAAATTCAGAAGGCGAAGATGTATTTAAAAAGTCTTTTTTACAACCTGTAATAACTAAACCAGATATGGCAAGGGATAAAATAGATAGCTTCATTTTCATAGCAAGTCAATTAAAATGTTACGTTAATACCACCTACAAAAGAGCGGCTTTTTGGATAAGCGGAATAATCAACGCCAGGTGTTACCGGCGGGCTTCTGCGGGCATCAACTTCAGGATCGAACCCTGTGTAATTGGTCCAGGTGTGCAGGTTATATGCCGTTACGTATACCCGTACGCTGCCAATGTGCGCGCGTTCCAGAATACTTTTAGGGATGGTATAACCTACGGTTATGGTATTCAAACGCAGGAAAGAACCGTCTTCAATAGCCCATGAATGCAGGGGTGTTACTGTCATTAAAGGACTCCAGATAGAAGCATTCTGATTTATGTCCATCAGGCGTTGCGGATTGGCATTGGCGCCCTGGGCCACATTCAAACCGGTTTCAGGATCGATGATCGTAAAACGATGGTTCAGGTCCATATCGGCCAGAATGTTCTGGTATTTTCGGCTGAGCAAAAAGGTTGTATAATCTATTTTATTAGCATTATAAATATCGTTGCCATAGGTCCAGTTAAAAAACGTCATAAAGTCGAAGTTCTTATAACGGGCGTTCAAACTAAACCCACCCTGGTGTTTGGGGTTGGCATTTCCAATCACCGTTCTGTCGTTCGCATCGATCTTGCCATCGGGTTTACCTTCGGCACCACCTGAAATATCTTTAAACTTCAAAATACCAGGACCGAAATAAGATGGAGAGATCACTGCGCTATTATCGGGCACACCGCCAACCAGGTCCCATTTCTTTGTGGTGTTGTTGAAAGTGAAATCATCAAACGTATACATGCCATCGGTTACATAACCATACATTTGACCGGTAGGCTCTCCGGCTTTTATCAAATAGTCTTCCAGTGGTTGGGCAGTACCATTCCAGCCAGACGAATATAATTTATAATTCAGATCACCATTGGGAAAATCATCAACCCGGTTTTTGTTGAAGCCAATGTTAAATGATGCGTTCAGGCTGAAGTCTTTTGTATTAACGATACTACCATTGAGGGTGAGTTCAATACCCCGGTTGGTTGTTTGTCCTACATTTTTTAACTGGCCGGTATAACCCGAGTTTGTTGGTACAGGCTGTTGCAACAACAGATCGCGGGTTGTGGTCAGGTAAAGTTCAACACTACCACTCAGGCGGTTGTTAAGCACAGTGAAGTCAACGCCGGCATTTCTGATTACAGAAGTTTCCCATTTCAGCTCGGGATTGTAAAGTAAGTTGTCAGGGATAAAATTACGTGCTTCCGCTTCGCCCAGGTAATACGGTTTATTTTCATTGCTGGTGATATATTTCATTTGCCATTGGCCGGGCGGTATCTGGTTGTTCCCGGTTTCGCCATAGCTCAAACGCAGTTTCAACTGGTTTAACCAGGAAACGTCATGCAAGAATTCCTCCTCAGAAATTTTCCACGCAGCGGTTCCGGCACTGAAATACCCCCATTGGTGTCCTTCTGCAAATTTGCTTGAACCATCGGCACGAACGGTGGCATCAAAAATGTATTTGTTGTTTATTTCATATTTAACACGGCCAAAATAAGAACGCATCCGCTGGTCTGCAGCAATATAAGTTACCGTTGGTATGGGCGTACCAAAATTCATATTGGCCAACGCATCCTCATACTTCATATTGGTAGGGAAGAAGCGCGATTCGTTGGTTATTGTTTTATACCCGCTCGACAAGATCTCCTGCCCTACTACTACATTCAGATTATGTCTTGGAAAAATGCCGGCTTTATCAAATGTGAAAAAGTTAGAGATGCGATAAGAAGAGCCGCTCAGCGTATAAATATTGGCAATGGGCTGACCAGCATATTGCTGGGCCTGTGAGGTATGAGGGCCCCACACATTATCGGTACGTTCGTTCCTGAATTCAAAGCCGCCTTCTGAACGGAAACTTAAGAATGGAAATATTTTCCAGGTAAGCCCGCCGTTGAACGTACTGTTCAACCGGCTTTGTTTTTTATATTCATCGTTTGCCGATGCAAGTGGATCGTATAATAAACTTTGATCTTCGGCAGTAATGGCATCATCATCAATAACACCCTGATCAAATTCACTTATACCGCGGGTAGGTGCATATTTAATAGAGTTACGTAAACGGGTAGTGGCGCCGGAGCCTACGTTTACCCCTGCCCCATCAACCTTCATCCAGCCAAGGCGGGTATTGAGGT
This sequence comes from Niastella sp. OAS944, assembly GCA_024809215.1. Lineage (GTDB taxonomy): Bacteria > Bacteroidota > Bacteroidia > Chitinophagales > Chitinophagaceae > Niastella. The sequence goes on from JANUBW010000011.1 coordinate 216,414, forward strand.
CGAAAGTAAGTTTAGGATTGATCTCGCCATTGAGTTTAAAATCGAGATTGTTTCGTTCATAACCAGAACCGATCATAACACTCTCTTCCTTGTTACGGGTAAGGTTCAAACTAAAACGTGCGTTTTTGGCTCCGCCACTCAACCCCACATTATAATATTGTTGTTTGGCATTGCGGCCGAATACTTCATCCTGCCAATCCCTTCCTTTTATTGATTTATAAATATCAAGGTCTTTAAAATTACCATAGTAATTTTCGAATGTGGATGACTGATCGATCTCATGTTGATAACGCACGTACTCATACGGGTTCAGCACTTCCAGCTCTTTGGTTATTTTTCTGAAGCCATTGTAAGCATTTACGTTAACATTGATCTTACCGGCCTTACCTTCTTTGGTTGTAATGAGGAATACCCCATTACTGGCGCGGGAACCGTAAATAGCGGTGGAGGCGGCATCTTTAAGGAAGGTAAATGTTTCGATGCTCGACATGGCAATATTGTTGATATTGCTAACAGGAAATCCGTCTACTATATATAGCGGTGAATTGTCCTGTGAAATAGAAGTACCACCACGCAGGCGTACTTTAATTTCGGCATCGGGTGAGCCTTCTGTTGTGGTGATCTGCAAACCGGCAATTCTACCTGTAAGGGCTTCAGCCGCATTGGCCACCGGTGTTTTCATCAGCTCTTTACCACTAACAATAGCTACTGCGCCGGTAAGGTTCTTTTTCTTACTGCTACCGTAACCAATAACAACTACATCTTCCAGGCTGCTTTCTTCTTTTTCCAGCTGCACAGTAACGTCGGCTGAACCATCGGTTGCTACCTCCTTTTTTTGGTAACCCAAATAAGTGAAGGTTAGCACCACTTTACCCGATGTACTGTTAACCGTTAATTTAAAGTTTCCCGAACCATCGGTTTGTGCACCGTTGTTGGTACCTTTTACCAACACGCTTGCGCCGGTGATAGCAACACCTTTGTCGTCGTTTACAGTACCTCTGATTGTTCTTGTTTGGGCAAAAAGGAAAATGGGAAAGAAGAAATGAAGGACTACCAAAGTAATTCTCATACTCATATGGCTAGGTCATTTTGGGGTTTCGTACAGCCTTAGGCGGCGTTTTCACAAGCCGGAACCTGGCGTATTTAATAATTAACAATCGCTTTTAACATGAATCCAATGTCAATTATAGCGAGGTATTTCTTAAAATCTAACAATCGTCAGTCTTTTTTCTATGCAATCGTTCCCGGCAACGTTGTAAATGACGGAGACTAGTTGGAAAGACCATGACAAGTTTTAAGAAAATGTTTTCGTATGTGCCGCGAAAATTGAAAGGGTGAGCCCCCATGACGGAGACCCACCCTGTAATTGTCCATTGCCTATTGTCTATTGATTATTGATACCCCGGATTCTGCGTCAACTGTCCCTGGTAGGCCGACAGTGTTGCCTGATCGAAGGGATATAACTCACTTTTGCCTGAAACAAAAAAGCTGGCGAAGCCTGTACTCAAAGGTTTGTTATCAATAATTGGAGTTGCTAAATAACCCCGCCAGGCCACTGCCGTCCAACCCGTAAGGGGTGAAGGTTTCTGTTTGGGCTGCCAGAAAGGCTGCGCTGTTACCGACGTATTTGAACCATTATAAAACTGTACCTCTTCACCTACGTTTTTATAATAAATAGTATCGGGCACATTGGCGTATACACCGGCGCCGGCCTGCATATCATCAATCTTTTTTCGTGTATCGGCAAGTTTAGCTGCCAGCTGGCCCCAACGCAACAGATCGTATTTGCGTATGCCTTCATGTCCAAACTCAAGGTAACGCTCATTGGCAACCGCATCAAAGAATGCAGCCTTGGCAGTTGGCGTAGTACCCATTTTACTTTCATTACCTTTATAGGCTCTTCTTCGAACTTCTTCAAATGCACTGATAGCCTGTGCGGTTGGGCCGCCATTTATTTCATTCACCGCTTCGGCATACATCAACAGCACATCCGAAAAACGGATCATCGCCCAGTTGTAGCCTACATTCAACACAGTACCGGGCAGTAAAGGCACGCGCCAGTCGCGCCGGTATTTACCGGTGTTCAATTCACTAATGCGGCGTACTCTTTTTACATTGGTTGCATTGGGCACCTCGTACCACGTAATGGTTACATCGCGACGCAGGTCTACCGAATCGAATGCATAAAAATAATTGGGCAACATAGTAATACCGCCGCCACCGGCGCCATAACGCGATGCATTGTTGAGCACAGGCCCATCGTAATTGCCCATACGGCTGTCGCTGTTACCATTACCACCACCGGCGCCTACTTCAAAAAGTATTTCACCCTGTGGGTCATATGCAAAGCTTGTTACTTTACGCCAGATGTCCTCATAACTGGGGTTCAGGGTATGCTGATCTCTTCTCGCCATCAACTCTTCACATTCTTTTTTGGCTATTTCATAATATTTCAGATAGTCGCTGTGGCGCTCTATCTGGCCATTGCCACGTAATGAATAACCGCCTCTGAACAAAGCGATCCTGGCACGCAATGCTTTGGCTGCGCCTTTTGTTATGCGTTCGTTGCGGGCAACTTCTGTTCGCCAGGGCAACATGTCAATAGCGGTTGCCAGGTCGGCAATGATCTTATCGTATGTACTATCGCGATCGTTACGTGGAATAAACAAACTTGTTTGTTTATACGAGGGTATCATTGGCGCCGGCACATCGCCCCAGTTGCGGATCAGTTCAAATAAAAACTGCGCCCGCAGCGTAAGCGATTCTGCATACAATCTTTTCAATTCTTTTTTCTCGGTATCGGTGCCATCGGTATACAGTTTCATTTGCGGTATTTGCTCAATACACAAATTGGCCTTTTCTACCCCACGGTATAACTGGCGAAAGGGATTAGAGATCTCTGCATTGGTCAATAACAATTGATACCGGCCAACTCCGCGGCGACCGTTGTCGATACCGCCACTTACAATGCCTTCATCAGAATCATAAGGGTAATACATGCTGATGCGAATACCATATCCATTGTCGCCCTGTAATTCATCATATACACCCACAACGGCCATGGTGGCGTTGGGCACATCTGTAAACACTTCAGGAATGGTATAACCCGACTCCGGTTCAACCTCAGTATACTTTTTGCAACCGGATGCAACGGATAACAGAACCAATATAATAGAGGCGGTAATTATTTTATGCAATCGTATATGCTTCATACGTCATTCGTTTTTTTGTTAGAAAGTAACATTTACACCAAACACCCAGGTACGTGAACGGGGATAAGCGGCAAAGTCAACACCCGGTGTTAACGGATCAGTCCTTCGGGCCGTTACATCGGGATCGAAGCCCGAATAACTGGTGAGTGTTGCCAGGTTGTTCACAGTAGCAAACACGCGGAAGGTGGAGAGCTTTATTTTATTGATCACCGTTTTTGGCAATGAATAACCCACTGTAAGGTTGTTTATACGCAGGTAAGAACCATCTTCCACAGCCCATGAATGCAACCACCAGCGTTGTACCCGTACAGGTGTCCATATTTTAGCGTGCTCATTAAGCGCCGCCAACTCTTTAGGATCGGTAACCCGCACACCCTGATCGTTGATATTTGTCCACCTGTCTTTCATAATATTCAACATATTCAGGTTGGGAAAAGCGCCGTCGGTCCACTCAAGTATGTTAGCGTTGTAAATGTCATTTCCGTAAACAAAATTCACAAACACACTCAGGTCGAAATTTTTATAAGAGAACTGGTTGTTCCAGCCGCCGGTGAATTTCGGATTGGCGTCACCGATAACGGTTCTGTCGTAATCGGCGGTTATTACGCCATCGGGCACGCCGTTGGGGCCACTGATATCGCGCCACTTTAACATACCAGGCTGAGGAGTTCCATATACACTGTTACTGGCAACAGTTGGTTTTATTGTGTATATACCGGCATTGTAATTAAAATCATCTATCGGGTAAAAACCTTCGGTTATAAAACCATACATTAAACCGGCAGGCTGTCCTACTTTTACCAGGTAGTCATCTACACCATCGCTACCCTGCCAGCCTGAGTTACGGGTAAGAAAATCGGGGCCACCTAAATTCTCTATCTTGTTCTTGTTAAAGGAGATATTGAAACTGGTGTTCCAGGTAAAATCTTTTTGCGATACCGGTATTGCGTTTACCTGGAATTCAACCCCGCGGTTGCTGGTAGCGCCCAGATTCTGCAACTGTGTGGTATATCCTAAAGTTGGTGGAATGTTCACCGACAGCAACAGGTCTTTGGCCGAGTTCTTATAAACATCTACCGTAAAGTTTAACCGGTTGTTCAACAAGGCCAGGTCCAGGCCAAGGTTCATAGTAGTATTGCGTTCCCAACGTAAATCGGGGTTACGCAGTGCGGTTGGGGCCACACCGGGCTGTATAATATGGTTGAAGGCATACTGACCGGTTACGCCGTATAATTGCAGGTACAGCAGGTTATCAATGCGATTGTTGCCCACCGATCCGTAACCGAAGCGCAGTTTTGCATCATTGAGCCATGTAATATCTTTCATAAAGTCTTCCCGGCTAAAGCGCCACGCTACCGAACCTGATGGGAACACCAGCGTTCCGTTATCGCTGCTGAATTTTGAGGAACGATCGGCCCGCAGGTTAAAGGTGGCTGAATATTTATCATCAAATTCATAACTGGCGCGGCCAAACAATGAGAAGATGCGGCTGGGCGGTTGTTTAAAGGTAGTTGGCAATGGCTGTGACGAACCGGGCGGCGCAGCACCGGCGCCCATATTCTCCAATGCTTTTTCTGCTGTAATGTCCGATGGGAAATAGCGCGTTTCAAATGTGCTTTGACGGCTTCGCTGGTCAACAACCTCCTGCCCCACCAGTACGCTGATATCGTGTTTACCTTTATAATTGGTGAGATTATATTGCAGCGTATTGGAATTGCTGAGCGTATTGTTGTATTGTTCGCCTATTGATGCCGTTGGCAGCGACGCAAAGTTGCGGGCGGTTGAGGTTATCTTGCTAAAGAACTGATCGGATTCCACTACCGAATTATCATAACCAAAGGTTGATCTGAACGTAAGGTTCTTCACAATGGTATAACTGAAAAATCCGCTGAGGTAAGTAGCCTTTGTAAATTGCTTCCTGTATTCAGCCTTTGTTAATATTACCGGGTTAATGGCGCCACTGGAAGCGAGAAAATAAGCTTCGTCAAAATCATCGATACCACCTGTAGCTGTTGGCAATTCGAACGGACGGTAATTGATGGCATGGCGCATACGGTTAGTGGCGCGGGTGCCGCTGTTGGTGGTGCCTGCGCCTCGAATAGTTTGATCGAGATAGCGGGCATTGAACCCGATCTTTAATTTATCCGAGGCTTTATGATCGAGTTTGAAGTTCACCAGGTAACGATCGAAACCTGATTCAATTTGAATACCATCTTCTTTATTGGCGGTAAGACTTAAATTATATTGTGTATTATCATTGCCGCCATTCAGCGAAACGTTTTGATTGCTGAATTTAGCATCGCGGCCAAACACTTCCTTTTGCCAGTTGATCATTGGAATATCTTTGTACACATTCAACGTATCCCAGGTGCGACCATAGGTTTGTACAAAGCTGGTGCTATCGGCTATGTTACCGCGGCTTCTTTCATATTGCCAGCGCACAAAATCGTAAGGGCTCATAACGTCCATGAACTGGGGCAGTTCGCGCCAGCCGAAAGAACCGTTGTAGTTGATCTGCGTTTTTCCCGAACGGCCACCCTTGGTAGTTATGATGACCACCCCATTGGCAGCACGGGCGCCATAAATAGCCGTGGTTGATGCATCTTTGAGTACGTCGATAGATGCAATGTCCTGTGGCGAAATAACACTCAACGCATTTTCAACCTGCACTCCATCCACTATATATAATGGTGAGTTGTCTTGCGTAATGGAGCCGCCGCCACGTACCCGAACAATGATGTCGGAACCGGGTGCACCTTCCGATGCAGTCACCTGTACCCCGGCCAACCGGCCCTGTAATGCTTCGGCAGCTGATGAAAGGGGCACATCTTTAATTTGCCGGCCTGCCAGCGATGAAACCGAACCGCTTACTTTACTACGCGGAACGGTTTGGTAACCGATCACCACTTCGGCCAGTGTGGTGGCATCGCGTTCGAGCTGAACCTTTAACTCTTCCTTGTCATCGGCGGTTACGGTTATGGGTTTGAACCCAACACTCGACAAGGTTACACTTACATTTCCCGAACCGGTGATGGGTATGGAAAAATGTCCGCGGGCATCGGTTTGTGCCGAGCGTCCCCCTTTCACGCTTACTGTAACGTTCGATGCCGGTTGTCCCTTATCATCGGTTACAGTACCAGAAATTTGCCTCGTTTGAGCCTGAAGAAAAAATGGAATGAATAGTAGCAGCGCTAGTAATGGTTTGAATTTACTCATATGGCGACACTTTTAGGTTTTAAGCAATAGAAGGCTTTGCGAAAAGCCGTTTAACAGGCAATCGTTTTAACCACCAGCCAAAGGGTGGTCAACTGCATAACATGCACAGTACGGGGTATGCGAAGGTCTTTGCTACGCCCAAATACAGGGCCGCCTCAAAATCAGTGGGTTCGGAGAAAGGGCTGATAGTTATGGGAGAATAACTACCAACAAGGGAGGTACAAAAAGCCGGTATAACAATACTTAGGTCCTATCGGGAATAAATGACGTCCAATATTCTAATTCAATTTTAACCAGATATTTTTGAATATTACAGTTTCCACATGGCTTTTTCTGTGCAATCGTTCCCGGTACCAATTGACAACTGGCAATAGACAATAGGCAAAGAGACTCGGGAATATTAGGAGGGCCCGAAAATCGGCAACCCTTGCTTCCGGCAAGCCGGGACCTATTGCAAATTGCAAATTGATCAACAGTCTTATTGAAAAAGACTATTTTTATCTGTACTTTGCTGCCACACTGTGAAATTTGAGACTGTAACCATAAAGGATATTGCCAGGGCGTTGGGACTTTCAACTTCTACCGTTTCGCGTGCATTGCGCGGTAGCTACGAAATAAGCCCCGAAACAAAAAAACTGGTACTTGAATACGCCGAGAAAATTAATTACCGGCCCAACCCGATCGCTTTAAGCCTGAAAGAGCGCAAAAGCAGGTCGATTGGGGTAGTAGTTAGCGAGATTGCTAATACGTTTTTCTCGCAGGCGATCAATGGAATTGAATCCATTGCGTACAACCGCGGGTACCATGTTATTATTTCCCAAAGCCACGAATCGTACGAGCGGGAAAAGGTGACCATTCAACACCTGGCCTCGCGATCGGTGGATGGGTTGTTGGTATCGCTGAGTAACGAAACCATCGATCTTTCGCACTTAAAGGAGCTTCATGACAAAGGGCTGCCGGTAGTTTTCTTCGACCGCATTACCAATGAAATAAATACACACAAGGTAACCGCCAATAATATAAAGGGCGCTTTTGACGCTACCCAACATTTGATAAATAAAGGATTTACCCGTATAGCGCATGTTACCAACTCGCAAAACCTAAGTATTACCAAAGAAAGATTGCAGGGGTACCAGGAGGCATTGCAAAAGAATAACCTGCCCTTTGATGAAAAGCTGGTGCATTATACCCTGCATGGCGGTATGATATATGAGGAAATTGAGGATGAGATAAAGAAAATGTTCGGCGGCCGCCAAAAACCCGATGCCATTTTAACGGCCAGCGATCGTATTACAACTTCCTGCCTTACAGCGTTAAAGGCTGCCGGCAAAAAAATACCTGAAGATATTTCGGTGGTTGGTTTTACCAATACCAATATAGCCGAGTTGTTTAACCCGCCATTATCGGCAGTGCGCCAGCCGGCATTTGATATGGGCCAGGCGGCTACCGAGTTGCTCATTTCTATTATTGAAAGCAAACGGCCGGTTACAGAGTTTGAAACCAGGATACTGGATACGGAACTTTTTACAAGGGAGAGTTCGGAACATCCACCGGCTTCTTAGTCTTAGTTTTAAGTTCTCAGTTTTGAGTTTCGGGTTTCGGGTTCCGGGTTTCAATCCACGACTTAATGTTTCATATCGATCGTTTCGATCTTTTAAGCCATCGTTCAATTTGTTTAAGCCTGCCTTTTGATGTTTTAAATGGTCATCTTTTTCAATTTACCCATCGTTTAATTTTTCAAATTGGTCGATTTGATCTTTTAAGCCATCGTTCAATTTGTTTAAGCCTGTGTTTTGATGTTTTAAATGGTCATCTTTTTCAATTTTGCCATCGTTTAATTTTTCAAATTGATCGATTTGATCTTTTAAGCCATCGTTCAATTTGTTTAAACCTGCCTTTTGATGTTTTGGATGGTCATCTTTTTCAATTTTGCCATCGTTTAATTTTTCAAATTGATCGATTTGATCTTTTAAGCCATCGTTCAATTTGTTTAAGCCTGCGTTTTGATGTTTTAAATGGTCATCTTTTTCAATTTACCCATCGTTTAATTTTTCAAATTGGTCGATTTGATCTTTTAAGCCATCGTTCAATTTGTTTAAGCCTGCCTTTTGATGTTTTAAATGGTCATCTTTTTCAATTTACCCATCGTTTAATTCAATTGAACGATCGTTCAATTGTTCAAACCGATCATTTAGTGTTATGAATTGATCAATTTGATCTTTTAAACCGTGGCTTAATTGAATTAAGCCATCGGTTGATCTATTAAATGTCACACTTAATGTTTCAAATTACACTAATAACGATTTTTCAAATTATCTTCACTTTATGCTTACGCAGGATGAGATTAAAAAATTAGTAGCGCAACAGGCAGTTGAATTGGTTCAAAACAATATGACTGTTGGTATTGGTACAGGCTCAACGATCTACTGGCTTATTATGGAGCTGGGCGAACGTGTAAAACAAGGCCTGTTCTTCAGGGCCATTCCTACTTCAAAAAGAACAGCCGCCCTGGCTGCCGAACAAAATATTCCACTGGCCGAACTGAACGACGTTACTTCTATAGATATTACCATCGATGGCGCCGATGAAATTGACCCCAACCTGCAACTAATAAAAGGCGGCGGCGGCGCCCTGTTACAGGAAAAAATGGTAGCGGCTGCCTCCCGCGAACTCCTCATCCTCGCCGACGAAACAAAGCTGGTTAAACAGCTGGGCAAATTCCCCCTGCCCCTTGAAGTAATTCCCTTTGGCTGGAAACAGGTACAACGGAAAATAAAAGAAGTATATCATATTGAAGCCTCCTTACGGATTAAAGATAATCAGCCTTTTGTAAGTGACCACGGCCACTACATTCTCGACTGCCCCTTTCAGCAAATTGAAAACCCCGATATTTTATCATATGACCTCAACGCCATCCCCGGCGTGGTTGATAATGGTTTGTTTGTGAATATGGCGGACCTGGTGTTGGTGGGGTATGGGGATGGTAGAACAGAGACGCTGCATCGTTAGTTGACGAGTTGACTGGTTGACGAGGAGTTGACAAGTTAACACGTTGACAAGTTAACAAGGAGTTGAAATGTTGATATGTTGAAGGGAGAGCCTGTTCCAGATCAGATTTACTTTTCGTACCTTCAACTATATCAGATTCACCCAACCAATGCACAAAAACAAACTGAGCGGCACAGATCACCTGTACCTGCAGATCGCGGGCAACCTTGAACAGATGATCCAGAATGAGATCCTAAAGATCGGCGACAAGCTGCCTTCGGTTCGCATGCTGAGCGATGAATATGGCATTAGCATGGGCACCGCCTTTCAGGCTTACTATTATCTCGAGGGAAAAGGTCTTATTGAATCACGACCAAAATCGGGCTACTATGTTCGCTTTACGCAAAAACGCTTTCCCGCTTTACCCGCGGCGCCCAGGCCTGAATCATTGGCCGATTCCATCAGCGTGGATGATATGATTGCCGCTGTTTTTAAAAAACTAAGCGCTACCGATGTTACCAACCTGGCCCTGGCAGCCCCAGGTGTTGAGTTGTTACCCCTGGCCAAACTGAACAAATCGCTGGTGCATGCTTTTCGTCACTCCCCTACCAGTTGTGTTCAATATGAAGATGTACAGGGTAATCCCGAATTGCGGAAACAGGTTGCTCGGATGGCTTTTAACTGGGGCGGAAAAATAAATGAGAATGACGTGGTGGTCACAGCCGGTTGCATGGAAGCATTGTCGCTTTCGTTACAGGCGGTTACCCGGCCAGGAGATACTGTTGCGATTGAAACGCCCACCTTCTTTGGCATTTACCAGGTAATGCAAACGCTGGGACTGCATGTAATTGAGATACCTACAGATGCAGTCACCGGAATTGATTTGAACTATTTGGAAGAAGCCATCAAAAGATCGAATATCAGGGCTTGTGTGTTTGTGCCCAGCTTCAACAATCCGCTCGGCTGTTGTATGCCCGATGAAAATAAAAAGGCGTTGGTTGAACTGATCACCAAACATCGCATACCCCTCATTGAAGATGATATCTATGGAGAGTTGTATTTTGGTCATCATCGCCCGCGCTGTTGTAAAACTTATGATACTGAAGGCTGGGTGCTGTATTGTTCTTCTATAAGTAAATCGCTGGCGCCGGGTTACCGCATCGGCTGGACGATACCCGGCCGCTTTAAAGAAGAACTTATTCGTCTTAAAATGCGACATACTATTTCGGGTGTTACCATTACCCAACATACCATGGCGCACTTCCTGGGCATAGGCCGTTTTGATTATCATTTGAAAAAATTGCGCACGGCGTTGCACACCCAACAATTGCGTTATGTGCAGGGCATTCTCGATCATTTTCCTGCAGACACTAAAATATCGCGGCCGCAAGGTGGTTTTGTATTATGGCTTGAACTGAATAAAAAGGTGAACACCTTTCACCTGTACCAGGAAGCAATGAAGTACCAGGTGTCTGTTGCGCCGGGACGTATTTTCTCTATGCGCGACCGCTATAGTAATTATATCCGTATTGGATATGGAAGACCCTGGGGTGATGAAGTTGAACGGGGGTTGAGAATTATAGGTAACCTTGTTAAGAAGATGGGTTAACGAGTTGACTAGTTGACTCGTTAACTTGTTAACTCGCCAACTTGCCTTCCATTATCACATTAGCAAATTGGATTTATGGGGTGCTCAAAATAAGCCTCTATATCGGCGTTGGAATTATAATTGCGGAAAACATGTTGTGTGCGTATGGCTAGTCTTTGCGTACAACCTTCATCGAAAACAGATTGCAGACTGTAATTATTCAGGCGCCCGATCATAATGCGGCCGGCTACTTTTTCAAGACCGGTGCGGGTATAAATGCCACAAAAGGGTTGGGCATATTCTACATCCTGGTAAACGTAAAAATCAAACTGGTTATCGCGCATGTATTCCTGCAACAGATGGTCGATGGTGGCGGCATCCAGGTCGAGCATATCGCAGGCCAGCAACAACAGGTCTTTATCGGGGTATTGCTGATGAACGCTGAGCAGTCCCTTCAGCGGGCCTTCCACTTCAGCATTATCAACCACTAAAAGTTCGGGAGAAATTTCTTCAACATAGGTATGCACCTGCTGCTCATTTACCGAATAGATCACCGGAAGGTGAAACATGGCCAGCTTCTCATGCATATGTTTGGCCCAGATGGTATTGCGAATAGGCAACAGTCCCTTATCGGAACCCATGCGTTTACTTTGGCCACCACATAATATAACACCTAACAAGTTCTCCATAGTTGTATATACTGGAAGGTGATCAATCAAAGCAATTAATCGTGCACCTTGCGATCGGCATGACCCAGGCTTTTACCCGGCGCCACCACATCGCGCACCAATTGCTTCACTTCTTTAATTTCGAGGAAACCGCCTGCTTCTTTACGATCGAAGACCTTTTGCTCTCCGATGCAAATAGTATACCGCCCACTAACCTCGCTGGGTTTCAGCATTACGCCCCCTAACTCATCAGTAAAGGTGGTCAACAACTCCTGTGCCATATAAGCCGCTCGTAATAACCAATTGCATTTTGGACAATATTCTATCGTAATAGTCGGTTTCATGTAACAAAGATAAGGGTTCAGCAGCCAAGGCGCAAGCGCCCGGCAACCAAACCCTGTTACACACGGTAGAAAAAAAACGAAGTTAAATATGATGATTTTTCGTGAATCGTGAAACGGTCCGCCAGCTGGCGGATGAAACGTGAAAGGGTTCGTTAATTTCCCAAATCCGCTCACAAACTTGCACAACCCCAATTTATTGGCGATCGCCGACAAAACGCGAGCCTCGAAATTGGACAGCCGTTTCACGTCTCACGTTTCACGTTTTACGACTGCCTTTGCCAATTGGCCGTTAAACCTTAATCCCCTCCCCTCTCATAGCCTGGAATTCCGATTTTTCCGACTCACATACCGGACACTGATATGTATCAGGTAATTGACCGAAAGGTATTCCCGGCGCTATATCGTTGATACTATCGCCATACTGTTCGTCGTACACTGTAAAACAGTGTTTGCATTGATAAACAACAGGTACATTCACTGACGCTTTGGCAACCGGGTTCTGCACCACTTCCTGCCGGTAAACACTATGTAATATTTTATCGGCCTCGGTGGTAAGGTCATAAAAATATTTACACAGCGATATCAGGTAAGCGCCCAACTCTTCCTTTTGCACACCGCTTCGAAATAAAATATACTCCCGGCTGTTGGGGTTAAAATCTTTTGTGTACATAATATCGTACCGGTTCATGGCCGCGCTTTTATTACGGCTTGTATTATTCTGTTTGGCAATTACCACCCCGCCAAACAAACCAAACAAACCCGATTTGGGTTTTGTTTTAACAGCAAAGCTGAGCCCATGCGTGCGAACATCATCTTTGTCAAACTGACGAATAATATATCGTTTAAGGTTCAGCCCTTCTTCACTCAGATCTTCAATTTGCCAGTTCAATTCATTGGCAGCATGATGTACGTTTATGCGGTACGTATTCAACACATATTCCCAGGCAGTGCGATCATTTTGGGCAATACCTTTTACAATAAGCGATTTCCAGGGCGTTATGTACAATTGCCCCACTTTTGTTTTCAAACACAGAGAAGCAATATCTTTTAAGAAAGAAACCGGGAAGCACTCATCGCGGCGATAAATACCCAACCAGGTTTTTTCGCCATAACGGTTAAAACCTTCGTAATAGGGCAATGCAAATTTTGGAATGCTCAACTCGGCGCTAACCGGCTGCATAATGAATTGTTCTTTGCTATGCACCATTTCATACAACGCATCGCCATCGGTGAGCGATTTGTTGTTTATAATGAAACCTTCCAGCAAACTGGTTATACGGGGTATATCATCTGAATAGATCAGTCCCTTCCAGCAATAAATAACCGTAGTTTTTGGAAAGCGAATGTATAAGTACCAATAATTATTTACCGGCGATGAAATGAAATTGATATTACCGGTAAAGAAGGGAATGAAACTTTGATTGGCATCAACCAGGTTCAACTTCAGTTGCGGGCGGTAATCGAATAACCCCAGAATATCTTTATAAACACCTTCGCTTAACCAGTTGGCATTTTGAAAAACATCTTCCGCCACATATGAGGTAAGTATATTGGCATACTCATCTTTATTTACTTCATAAACAACACCCAGCTGATCCAGCTCTTTGCGAAACTCTTTTTCACTGGCGCTATCGGCCCGGCAATACAATTGCTGGCGATTACCAAACTGCACCTGGTCTACCCCACATCTTTCAGCCGCTTCCATCCATGCATGCAGGTCACCGGCGGGAACAATGCCACCGGGAAGGTTTATTTTGATATGATGATACTTCCTCATTCTTTTAATTCTTTGTTCTTAAATTATGCTTCTTCGTTCTATTACCGATCGTAAAACGGCAAACGTGAAACGTGAAATAGCTCGCGAACTTTGAGATTGCCAACAAAACGTGAGCCTCGAAATTGGGCGTTTGCCGTTTCACGTTTCACGTTTCACGACATAAATGCTACTTAACCAACAAACTACTTGTAGCATTTGACAAAGTCTCTTCTAATATTCTCTGCACTTCAGGCCTGCACGAACCGCAACCTGTACCGGCGCCGGTCAATGAACACAGTTGTTTGAAATCGGTACAACCTTCATTGATCTTGTTCTTCAAATTATCACTTCCTACATTGTTACAGCTACATACCAGTTTACCCAATACCGGTTCGGCCTTTTTGCCGTTGCGTAACAGCTGCAGGCGTTTTTCATTCAGCTCAATTTTATTGGCAATAAGTTCCCTGAATTCCTGGAACTCGCTTTTATCGCCAATTAAAATGGCGCCCACAAGCCGGTCCTGGTGAATGATACATTTTTTATAATAGCGCTTTGCTTTATCTAAGAAAATGATCTCTTCATATTCGTCGTTGGGGCATTCGGGTATACCAATACTACAAAGGTCAAAGCCATGGATCTTAATAATATTCATGAACAGGCTGCCTTTATAAAAGCTGGCGATATCGCCCTGTAAATAGCGGGCTACTACATGCGCCTGTTGCTCTGCCGCTGCCGTAATACCATACAGTATACCTTCAAATTCGGCAATTTCACCAATGGCAAAAATATTGGGGTCGCTGGTTTGCAGGCGTTCATTTACAATTACCCCGCGCTGGCAATGCAAACCGGTTTCCCGGGCCAGCTCAATATTAGGTACGGTACCAATGGCAAAAACCAGGGCATTACAATCTATAACCACACCGCTTTTTAACCGAATACCTGTTAATTCACTACGACCGTAGAACAACGTCACTTCATCGTCGTAATAAACATCGCATTGCTGATCAACCATTTCTTCATGCAGCATCTGGCTTCCTAGTGGATCGAGCTGCCTGTCGAGAAAACGCGAAATACGTTGTACAATGGTTACTTTAATTCCTACCTCACGTAATGACGCTGCCAGCTCAAGCCCTAATAAACCACCACCCACAATTACCACATTGCCATCGGCCGGTACGTGGTTCTTAAATTCATCGGCATCGGTACGGCTGCGCATGGTAAAAATTCCTTTCAGCGCAGGCACATTACGTGGAACCGCAGCGCGGCTACCCGTGGCCATCAGCAACACATCATAATATGTGGTACGACCGGTTGAGTCAATGACACATTTATTTTCGCGATCTACCTTTTCTACACTTACACCTCTGTATAATTTTATATTATAACCTATTTCCTCTGAATCTTTCATTTTTACCAGCTGGTCCCAGCTTTGGGTACCACTGATATAGTCGGGCAACATCACGCGGTTATAAAAAGGAAAGTTCTCTTTACTAAAGATCACCAGTTCATCTTCACTGTTCATTTCGCGGTACGATTTCACAAAACCAAAGGCACCGGCGCCGGCTCCTATGATCACAATTCTTTGACGCGGCTTTTTAAATGGCGCTACCTGTACGGCACAATATTTAAAATCGGGCTCTTTTGAAATGGGATCTATGAGGGTGCTGGTAATGTTGTTTGCACGATTAAGATCGTTGTTCAGGATCTTACCCCAGTGCATGGGCAAAAACACCACGCCTTTTTTGATGGTGTTTGATACGTTTACCTTAACCTGTACCTCGCCCCGGCGTGAAGTTACCACGGCAATATCGCCTTCTTTCAAATGCAGGCGGCGGGCATCTTCGGGATGTATTTCAAGAAACGCCTGTGAAATATGTTGTTTAAGTTTATTTACCTTACCGGTTTTGCTCATGGTATGCCATTGATCGCGAATACGGCCGGTAGTTAGAATGAACGGAAAATCGCCATCTGGTTTTTCACTGGTAAGATCATCGGATACCGGGTGAATGATGGCTTTGGTGGAAGGGGTATAAAATATTTTGTCGGTAAACAAACGCGCAGTGCCCTGACCCGTTTCCCCTTTGGGAAAGGGCCATTGCACCGACCTCCTGGTTTTTATAGTACTATAGTCAAGTCCGCTTATATCAATATTAGTGCCTTCGGTGAGACGGGCATGCTCATCATAAATAGCTGAAGCATCTTTATAATCAAAACCTGTATAACCCATCTTCTGTGCGAAACGGCAAATGATCTCCGCATCGGGCAATGCTTCACCCGGTGCATCAACAATTTTATTCAGGTAGGTAATTCTTCGTTCAGAGTTGGTCATGGTGCCCTCTTTCTCCGTCCAGCTGGCGGCGGGCAGAATTACATCAGCATATTTGAGCGTCTCAGGTTTATTGCTCACGTCCTGAACCACCACAAACTTCGCTTTCTTCAACCCTTCCTCTGCAACACGGGCATTGGGCAAACTTACCAATGGGTTGGTACAGATGATCCAAATGGCTTTTAACTTACCCTCATTCAATGCATCGAACATTTCGGTAGCAGTAAGCCCCGGCTTGGGATTGATTGTGGTACCACCCCAAAACTTTTCTACTTCAGCGCGGTGTTCGGCATTAGCCAGGTTCCGATGCGCCGGCAACATGTTCGATAAACCACCTACTTCGCGGCCCCCCATGGCGTTGGGCTGACCAGTTAACGAAAACGGACCAGAGCCTGGTTTGCCAATATGGCCTGTAATGAGGTTGAGGTTAATAAGGCTGAGGTTTTTATTAACACCCACGGCGCTTTGGTTAAGCCCCATCGTCCACAGGCTTATAAACCCTTTGGCATTGCCAATATGTTGTGCAGCCAGTTTAATAGAAACTACATCAACACCGCAGATCTCAGCTGCTTCCTCAAGCGTACGCTGAAAAACGATCTTTTTATATTGTTCAAATCCTTCGCTGTGGTTCTTTACAAAATCAAGATCAACATCACCGTTCTCTATCAACAACCTTCCAATGGCATGGTTCAGTGTAACGTCTGTACCTGGGTTCAATTGTAAATGAACATCGGCCAGTGAACAGGTATCGGTTTTACGCGGGTCGGCAACAATGATCTTTACATTGGGGTTGGCAGCTTTATGCGCTTCAATACGGCGCCATAAAATAGGATGGCACCAGGCCGGGTTAGCACCAGTTACAAAAAAACAATCGGCCAGTTCAATATCATCATAACAACCAGGCACACTGTCTTCACCCAGCGACATCTTGTAACCAACCACGGCGCTGCTCATACATAAGCGCGAGTTGGTATCTATATTGTTGCTGCCAATAAACCCTTTAATCAGTTTATTGATAACATAATACTCTTCGGTAAGGCACTGTCCGGATACATAAAAAGCAACGGAATCAGGACCATATTTATCGATAAAGGTTTTGAATACAGCGGCAGTGCGGTCAAGCGCATCGTTCCAGCTTACCCGCTGCAATGGCATATTTTTATTATAGCGCATTTGTGGGTAGAACAGGCGGTCGCTTTTGTCGTTCACCGTATAATGAATGTTCATGCCTTTGCTGCACAACATGCCTTTATTGACCGGATGATTTTTGTCGCCTTCAACCGTAATATTCCCTCTTTTGTCCTTGTTTACAACGATACCACATCCCACGCCACAATAGCTGCAGGTTGTTGTCACCGATTCGGGATGCTGATTATTCATGGTTACCAATCTTTAATTAATGCTTTCTTTTCACTTCGTCATTCAACATTCAATATTCATCTGTTTTTCTTAGGCTCTTGCCAAAGCAGCTTCGTCTTTTAGGTTTGTAGCAGCTTCTACGCCACGTGCAGTACGCAAATGCGTTAACAGTACAACCAAACCCACCACAGCCACTCCAATGCCTATGTAAAAGAAAGCCTGTGAATAGGTTATGTTCTTTGATTTAAAAAGGAATCCAATAAGCATGGCGCCAATATTTCCACCTGCACCTACAATACCCGACACACTTCCTATGGCTTCTTTGTTTACAAATGGTACAATTGAGTAGGTACCGCCATTTGCCATTTTAAGAAACAGGGCAAACAGCAACATGGAGAAAATAGCTACAGGTAAACTACCTGCTTTTGAGAACAGTACAATACCCAAACCTTCCAGTACCAGGAAGCCCGCCAGCAACAATCCTTTTCCACGCAAACCGTAGGCTTTACCTACTTTATCGCTTACAATACCACCCAGGGCGCGGGCAAACAGGTTCATAAAACCAAAGATGCTCGCCAGCGCACCGGCCATAATAAGGGTTGCTTTATAATTATCTACAAAATAGGTAGCCGCTACGTTATCAACTGTTATTTCAACACCAAAACAGGCTGCATAAGCAATGGCCAGCACCCATGTTCTGTAATCCTTCATAGCCATTATGAAAGTGCCTTTTTTCTTTTCTTTCGTTTGGCGTTTTATTTCGCTGTAATTACCATTAGGAGTATCTTTTGTAAAGCGGTAATAAACAAATGCCATTACCAGCAAAATAGCGCCGGGCACTATCATAGCTACGCGCCAGCTATTGCCTTTGTCAATATAACCGGCGCCTACAAAAGCGGCCGCAACCAATGGCATTACAATTTGAGTAACACCACCACCCAGGTTACCCCAACCACCGGCAACCGCATTGGCTGTTCCAATTACATTGGGAGCAAACATTACTGAAGTATGAAACTGTGTTATTACAAACGAAGCACCTATGATGCCGATCACAAGACGGAACAGCAGGAACGATTCGTAACTATTGGCAAAACCAATACACATTACGGGAATAGCACCCAACACAAGTAAGATTGTATATGATAAACGGGGGCCCAACGTATCGCACAAACGGCCGATGATCAACCGGGCAATAATGGTGGCAGAAACAGATGCAATGGTAATATTACCAACCTGCTCTTTTGTTAAATGTAATTGCTCACGTACCAGCGGCATCAACGGTGCAATGCCAAACCAGCCAAAAAAGCAAAAGAAAAAGGTTAACCAGGTAATGTGGAAAGTGCGCATCTGAATGCCCTTGCCTGAGAAAATGTTCAGCTTTGACAGTGGTTGATTCATACTTCAGTGATTAATGCTTTTAAAAAAATTAGCTTAGGGTTTATTTCCTTGTTAACTCGTCAACTTGTTAACTCGTCAACCTACTCCTTTATATCGTCAATTGAAAACTTATCAATTAATAAGTTTAACAACTTATCGTGCGTTTCCATGTAAACCGGGTCATGCACAATGTCTTTCTTGTTACGCGGCCGCTCCAGGGGAACCGGCACTATTTCTTTGATCGTTGCTTCGGGCCCGTTATTCATTACCACTACCCTGTCGCTTAAGAAAATAGCCTCTTCAATATCGTGGGTAACCATTACAATGGTCTTCTCGCGATTATCGAGGTTCCATAATTTCAGCAACTCTACGTGCATGTTGCTTTTGGTCAGTGCATCGAGCGCACCAAAAGGCTCATCGAGCAACAGGATGGTTGGGTTAATGGCGAATGCTCTTGCAATGGCCACCCGTTGTTTCATACCACCCGATAAATGACCGGGCAGTTTGTCTTTATGGTCCCACAAATGCACGGTCTTCAGCGTTTGCTCAACCAGTTCTTTCTTTTCGCATTTTGATAAATTCTTTAAAGCAGAGTCCACTGCCTCATATATATTCCTGTATACAGTTAACCAGGGCAGCAATGAATAATTCTGAAAAACAATGCCTCTGTCGGGTCCCGGACCTTCTACTTTTTTACCATTGGCTATCACTTCCCCTGTTGTTGGTTTTACCATACCGCTGATAGTACCCATAAGGGTTGATTTGCCACAACCTGAGTGACCGATCAATGATATGATCTCACCTTTTTGAACGGTGAGGGAAATTTCCTTCACCGCGGTATATGTGCCTTTAAGCGTTTTAAAACTCACCGTAACATTATTTACTGCAATAGCTGTTGACGGTGTTAGTACCGGCTCCAAAATGGAGTCGGCAATATTTTGTGTTACTGTTTTAGTGGTTGCTGAGTTCATCGTTTGCCGATTTAATGCGTTAATAATTTAATTGTTTACACCGCATAGGTGAATCGCTTTTGTAAACTGGTAAATAAGCGATCGAGTAACAATCCCACCGCACCGATGATCAAAATAGCCACCAGTATCTTTCCTACACTTCCGCCATTAAATCCTTCTTCCCAAACAAAATACCCAAGCCCAATACCACCCGACAACATTTCACCGGCAACGATCACCATCCAGGCCACACCTATCGACAAACGCAAACCGGTGAATATATGTGGTAAAGTATAAGGCAACATTATTTTGGTAATGTATTTCCAAACCGAAAAACCAAATGCCTTGCCTACATTCTTATGATCCTGCGGAATGCTTGATGCACCAAACGACGTATTGATGAGCGTGGGCCACAGCGAACAAATAAAGATCATAAAGATGCTTGCCTTGGGCGAATCCTGAAATATGGCCAGCCCCAGTGGAAACCAGGCCAGTGGCGACACCGGTCGTAATATTTGCACAATGGGGTTTATGATATTCATTGCAATACGGCTGCTGCCCAAAACAAATCCTAATGGAATGGCAATTAAACTTCCCAAACCAAACCCTATCCCCACACGGGCCAGCGAGCTCAGTAATTTTGTTCCAATACCTTTATAATCGGGATCGTTTTGAAAAGGATTGGTCATAACCTCTTTGAACGTACCCCATGTTGCAATAGGTGAAGGAATTTCGCCTTTGGTTATACGCGAAACCATATCCCACATACCCAGTAACAACAACATGCCCGCCACGAAATACACCAACGACCAACCTAACTTTATTGCTTTTGCTTTCATTTGTTGATAATTGAATGGTTAATAAATCGGGTTTACTTTGGCGAAGCAACGATATATGCTTTCGGATTATTAGGGTCGAATGTTGCAGCCTCGATATTCAGCTTAAAGGGCTTCATATCATCGGCAGGAACCGGTATGTTCATGCTTTTGGCCACTTCGGCATACAAATCGTCCATAATAAGTTTATCGGCAATCTCCTTGTAATTAGCAGGCAAAGCACCGATCATACCAAACCGGGCATATTGCGCCAGGAACCAGATGCCATGCGCTTTTCGCGGAGCATTTACAAAGCCATTATTATGGAACAACATGTAATCATCTTTATATTTTTGCACGCCCAGTTCGCAACCCAAATCGTTGCTACCCATAAGGCGGGCTTCCAGCACAGTTACCGGTGCATTTACATAATTAGGCTTTGAAAGTATAGCCGCAGCTTTTTTTCGGTTGCCCATGTTATCGAGCCATTTGCAGGCTTCCAGTATGGCCTTCATCACATTCTTCAGGTCTTCGCGGCTGCCATCGGCAAATGTTTTATTTACTACCAATGCTTTTTCGGGGTGGTTCTTCCAAATATCCTGTGTGGCAATATGCGTAAAGCCAACGTTTTGTGATGCAGCCACCCCATTCCAGGGCTCACCTACACAATAACCTTCCATATTATCAACCCGCATGTTGGCTACCATTTGCGGTGGCGGAATGGTGATGATGCCAACCGATTTGGCATTAACCCCACATGCCGCCAGCCAGGTGCGTAACCATATGTCGTGTGTACCGCCGGGAAAGGTTTGAGCAAACGTGACTTCTTTTCTCGATTGCACCGATTTTACTGCAGCCGCTACTTTCTTCAGGTCTTTAAACCCAACCAGCCCACAGAAATCTTTCGACAGCGTAATTGCCTGGCCATTATTGTTTAACATCATGGCAATACGCATTTCGGAACCAGCCTTACCACCAATGCCTTCGTATACTGAGAACGGCATAGAGAACAGGCAATGTGCCCCATCCAGTTCGCCATTCAATACTTTATCACGTACATTGGCCCATGAGGCCTCTTTAGTAACCTGAACATCGAGCCCATACTTTTGAAAGAACCCCATTTCTTTTGCTATCACCAGCGGTGCGCAATCGGTTAAAGGAATAAACCCCAGTTTAATAACTTTTGCGGGCCGGTTTGTTGTGCGATTTACAAACGAGGTTGAGATAATGAAAACAACCAGCGACGCTATTAATATTTTAGATATGTTGTAAATTCTCATTGCAGTTAGATTTTATAGTTCATCATTATTGTTTAATAGCCACTGGTTTTGTGAAGAAGAAATCCGGGCGGATGTTGATCATCAGGTAAGCCCAGTTGGCATTGTGCCGCGCCTGGTCCATAGTTGATCTTTTCACATACTCGGTACTGTTGTTTGCCTTCATAAAGGAGTAACCGAGCTCCAGTGTGGTGAACTTGTTCAATGAATAGTTAGCTATAAAATCAAACTCGTAGCCTAAATTTTTATCGATGTTAGCTTTTTCAGGATCGGCTGCATTGGCTATATCCTCTGCCAATCTGAAATTGTGCGCATCGAGACTTACAAAGAATAAATTGGTTTGGTATTTTACTTTGAAGTAAGCATCCTGCAAACCACCTACGGGTGAACCGGTGCCTACATAATAATAATCCATGTAGCCCCAGTGTTTATGTGGTGTGCCATACAGAGGATCGAAGCGGCGCGATTCTGTGCCCGGCGTTGTAGATGTGTTACCTGATAAATAATCATAACCGGGGCCAAAGCTGAATTTACCTTTTTGCAAGGTCAGCATAGCTGTGTAATGCGAAGCGGTAAGGTCTTTTCCATCGCGGTCTTTACCACTTTGAAAATAAGCGCCAACCTGCCATGCTTTTTTCAGTCCGGATGCGTTACCAATAGTACCATTGATCATTAAGCCGTAGGTAAGGCGGCTGTTTACGCCCTTCACGTCATATCTTCTGCCAAAAACATAACCTGAAGAAGCGGTGCCTACTGAATCGAGGCGGTATTTAGAGAAATCGTCTTTAAAGAAAAGGCCCGCAAATTTCGTTTGCCCAAACTTGCGGCTTATATACAACATTTGAAATGATTTGTATTGCTGGTTCATGCCATTGGTGCTAACGGTATTGCTTAATACCGGTGCACCTGCTTTATTGCTGGCGGCAGCAGTAGAGCCATTGGGTGCCAGGGGTATAAAACCTGCGGGAGTAGCTACCAGGGCTCCTGCCGAATTGGTAACATAAGCAGGCACATTGCCGGCTGTATAATTAGTTCCGGTAATACCAAAGGCGTCGGAGTTCTGGTTGAAGCCGGCGCCCAGGTCAACCTGCCAGCCATGGTGTAAAGCTTTTACCAATAAGGCATCATGGCGGCGCGCCTGTTGTAACCAATCGAGATCGCCCAGTAAACGAACATCATCATAGATAAGGGCCTGGCGGCCGATCTTAAAGGAGAGATTGTCGATACCTTTTGTTTTAATGGTGGTATCTGCCACATTCATAAGCGTAACTTCGGCCCATGCTTCGTGAACCATCAGTTTGTTGCCATCGGAATTAGTAATTGAGGAAGCGTCTTGTCCCCACACACGCACGTCCTGAACGGAAAAGTTGAAGTTTAAACGGTCCCATTTGTAGCCGAAAGTGAGACGGGTCCGTTGAGAAGTGAAAAAAGCAGCATCAGTACCTTTAGCATTGAGTGTTCCGAGCCCGTCACGTACTTCTGAACGGGTCCGCAGCTGCCCCTGCAATGAAAATTGCGCGGCACTGTTGAAAGGTTTAGCTAAAAAACACCCAATTCCGGTTACTGTCATGAAAATTAAATTTTTCATACTTTTGTTTTGGTTTTTTTAAGATGATGTCTCATTTTAAAATTTGCTTACCCCGGCCAGACTGCCATCTGCCGGGGTTTTTAGTTGGCTGGCGAATTTTTCGATGTGACCATACAGTGAATTTGGTGAACAATGTAGGAGAAAAAGCGGCAAGCAATTGTTACCTTAATCATAAGCTGGCAATCGTCGGAATCATCTCTTAAAACCTATAGCTCACTTCTCTGTTAACTACTCATTATCTTCTATACCTATATATACCAGATCGTTTTCAATTTTAACAGCGTATGTTTTCAGATCGCCGCAATCGTCGCCGCTCAAACATTTTCCGGTAGCAAGTGAAAATGTTTTTTTGTGAAAGGGGCATGCCACTTTAGGCTCATCGCCTTGTGTTCCTATCATGCCACGGCTGATGGCCATTTGCATTCTGTGCGGACACATATTTTGGGTTGCATACCACTCACCACGACGGGTAAAATTGAACAGCGCAATTTGATCGTCCTGATATTTTACACATACGCCTCCGTTCTCAGGTACATCAGTAGTGCGGCAGGCTAAAAACCAGGTAAGTACGTTTTCTTGTATCATAATATGGGCATTGTGTTTTTACAAAAAGATTCCCTATTCAGCTTTCACTGATTTTCCAAATGGCATTCAAAAAGGGGAAATAGAGATCTTGCTGCATCGTGTGATGCAGACAAGCAATCGTTAGTATATGCAGCCGGTACCAGCAATAGCCGGTAAGCCACATAGCAAGTGTTTGTGTGAGTGTTTTAGTATATCAGAATGTTATCAGAAGAAATTGACAATGATCTTTCGATCTGGTGCACGTTTGCCAATTAAGTGTGTTGCATTTTTATCATTTGGCTTTCGCCATTCATTAGCACATTAGCCCATTATCACATTAGCTAATTAGCTATTTCCACTCCTTCGCTTTTTTCTGTTCGCGCATTGGCTCAAACTTTATCGAAGGATCTTTTGTTTCGGGTGCATTTACGAAATGGCTGAAACGTTTGCGGATCTCAGGATTCTCAACCGCTTCTTTCCATTCGCATTTGTAATTATCTACCAGGGTTTGCATTTCTGCCTCCAGTTCTTCGGCTATACCTAAACTGTCGTTCACTACAACATTTTTCAGGTAATCGATGCCACCCTCCATTTTGTTTAACCAGGTAGCGGTACGGGTTAACGGATCGGCCGTTTTGATATAGAACATCAAAAAGCGATCGATATATTTAATACATGTTTCAGAATCTATATCAGTTGCCAGTAACAGCGCGTGTTGTGGTTTCGAACCGCCGTTTCCGCATACGTACAGGTTCCAGCCTTTTTCGGTAGCAATGATGCCGAAATCTTTGCTTTGTGCTTCGGCACATTCGCGAATACAACCCGATACGGCTGACTTTAATTTATGCGGTGCGCGTAAACCACGGTATCTTTCTTCAATTTGAATAGCAAAACTAACGCTGTCGTGCAAACCAAAACGGCACCAGGTGCTGCCCACACAGCTTTTTACTGTACGTAATGCTTTACCATAAGCATGACCGCTTTCAAAACCGGCTGCTATCAGCTCTTCCCAAATAGCCGGCAGGTCGTTTACGTGTGCGCCAAAAAGGTCAATACGTTGTCCGCCGGTGATCTTTGTATAGAGATTGTATTTCTGTGCAACCTGTCCAATTACGATCAGCTTTTCAGGCGTGATCTCACCACCGGGGATACGAGGCACTACTGAGTATGTACCACCTTTTTGAATGTTGGCCAAAAAGCGGTCGTTGCTATCCTGTGCCGTATCGTTGCCTTTTGCCAGGATCATATCGTTCCATAAGCTGGCCAAAATGGAAGCAACCGGAGGTTTACACAATTCGCAACCATCACCGGTGCCCAGCTTATTCAGCACTTCATCGAAGGTCATAAGCTTATGAACTTTAACCAGGTCGTACAATTCCTGACGGCTATAGTTAAAGTGTTCGCACAATACGTTACGTACGTATTTACCTTGCGATTTAAGTGTATGTGTGATGAGGTCTTTTACCATGGGAACACATCCGCCGCAACCTGTACCGGCTTTGGTACATTTCTTAATGGCATCCATGGTTTCGTTGCCATCGCATACGGCCTGGCAGATATCGCCTTTTGAAACGCTTTCGCAACTGCAGATCAAAGCGTCATCGGGCAAACTTGTTATACCAGCGCCGCCTTCACCACCTGAACCGCCGCGGGCGCCAAGAATTACATCTTCAGGGTTTGGGGGCAGAACTACTTTGTTCTTAGTGGTTTGCAGTAACATATTATATGAATCTGCATCGCCTACCAAAACGCCACCTAATAAATATTTTCCGTCGGTTGAAATATTAATGCGTTTGTAAACCCCCTTCATGCGGTCTTCCAGCACAATGCTGCGACCTTCGGTAGCAGGTACAAAAGGATCACCAAAGCTGGCCACATCAACACCAATCAATTTCAGCTTGGTGCTCATATCGAAACCGGTGAACGATTTATCGCCACCCATTAAGTTGGTAGCAACCACTTCGGCCATTTCATAACCAGGCGCCACCAGACCATATATCATACCACCATGTAAGGCACATTCGCCAATGGCAAATATGAAGGGATCTTCAGTAGCCAGTCTGTCGTTCACTACAATTCCACCGCGGTGACCAGTTTCTAACCCAGCCAGTTTTGCCAACTCATCGCGCGGCTTGATACCGGCAGAGATCACCAGCATATCTACATCAAGCTTTGTATCATCAGAGAACTGCATACCGGTAATACACTGATCGCCGAGGATCTCAGAAGTGTTCTTGCTGGTGTGAATGCTAAGTCCTAAAGACTCGAGCTTTGACTTTAATATATTAGAACCGGCTTCATCAATTTGCCGGGGCATAAGACGGGGAGCAAATTCAATTACGTGCGTATTGGTAACGCCCAAATCGATCATAGCCTTGGCAGCTTCTAACCCAAGTAAACCGCCACCAATTACCGCACCGGTCTTTGCTTTTTTAGCATAGGCCGTCATCATTTCCAGATCTTCAATAGTGCGGTAAATAAAAACGCCTTCTTTTTCAACACCGGGAATGGGTGGAACAAAAGCTGCTGAACCGGTTGCCAGCACCAGGTAATCGTATGATTCATTAATACCATGGTGAGAGCGAACGGTTTTTTGTTCGCGGTCTATATAAGAGATGGGATCTCCCAGGTAAAGCCTGATGTTTCTTTCAGCATACCAATCGAGACCGGCCATTGTAAGGTCGTCGGCTGTTTTTCCGGCAAAATATTCGCTAAGATGAACGCGATCATAGGCCGGACGGGTTTCTTCGCCAAAAACAACGATCTCGAACTGCCCGGGTTGGGCTTTGGCTGTTAGTTTTTCACAAAACTTGTAACCAACCATTCCATTGCCAATAACTACTATTTTCATAATCTGCGTTTTTAGGTCATTATTAATTCGCAGGCAATCGTTAAACATTAAATTAAATCACATGTAATATCAAAATGGCAATTCACTAAAAAATTTACCGCTGTTTTGTGATCTGTGTAATAAAAATAAGCTCTTTTTGTTATTATTTTTACTCATAATTACTAGAATCATGATATATTTATTTTATACATGTATAATCTATTAAGATTTTACCTCAATTTTGAGGGTAACAAAAGCTCGTATGAATTTGTAAAGGCGCTAATGCGGTTTTGCAAGTCATATTAGTCCAAAGACATTACATTAAATATTTTTACATATATATTATTACCATGAAAAGAAACAAACATGGTTGCGACCTGAAGAGCTGCTTTTTATGCAGACTATGCTCAAAGGAATGGCTTCCGGCCATAGATGTCCATCGCCAAAGCTTTCATGTTAATAAAGGTGAAGTGCTTTTCACCGAAGGAAGCGAGGTTACCGGTATATACTTTATATATAAAGGAACTTTTAAAGTGCATAAAAAATGGACCGATGATAAGGAGATGATCGTTCGCCTGGCTAAGAGCGGCGCCATTTTAGGTCACCGCGGTTTGGGTAATGATGTGTTTTATCCTGTTTCGGCCACAGCATTGGAACCTTCGGAGGTTTGCTTTATTGATCTTGGTTTCTTTCAGAGCACCCTCAAGGTGAATTATCAGTTCCTGTATGAATTAATGATGTTCTTTGCCGGTGAATTAAAAGAGTCGGAGAAAAAAATGCGCAACCTGGCACATATGCCGGTAAAAGGCAGAATAGCCCAGGCGCTGCTTTCAATGCATGCTAAGTTTGGCACTAATGCCGACGGCTTTATTGATATCAACTTAAGTCGTCAGGACCTGGCTTCCTATACCGGTACTACATACGAAACTGTGTTCAGGCTTATGAACGAACTGGTACAGGAAGGAACAATAGCATTACAGGGCAAACACATTTGCATACTTGATAGCAATAAGCTGAACGAACATGCAGGTGAGTGACATAGCAGCTGTCAACTTATGACATCAACTACTGCAATTAATTAACTTATTAAAGTCTCAGCAATACATATATTATATGTAAATACAGTTGAGCTTATTCAAAATATTTATTTCTGTGGCAGATACTCCTATTCAACCCGAACTGATTGTAGCAGGCGCCGGTGCCGGCGATCCCGAACTAATAACACTAAAAGCATACAAACTTTTACAGGAAGTACCTGTAGTGTTATATGATAACCTGGTGAACAAATCATTGCTTGAATATACCAAACCAGGCTGTGAGAATATTTATGTTGGTAAGCTACCCTATGGCGATTATACACCACAGGAACAAATTCATGAGCTCATTAAAGAGAAGGCTTATGCGAAAGGAAAAGTATTAAGGCTGAAAGGTGGCGACCCTTTTATTTTTGGAAGAGGATTTGAAGAGATCTTGTTTGCACGTAAACATAACATTAAAACAACCTTCATACCCGGTATTACCAGTATGCAGGCAAGTGGTTTTTATGATATTCCTTTAACGTTCCGCAATATAAGTGAAAGCATTTGGGTGGTTACCGGTACTAAAAAAGACGGGTCATTATCTGCCGATCTGCAACTGGCCATTCAAAGCAAGGCAACTGTTGTTATATATATGGGTATGAAAAAACTACCTGAAATAGCCGGTACATACATTCATAAAGGTTATGGCGATATGCCTGCTGCCATCATTCATTATGCTTCTTTGCCTTATCATAAACTGGTTAAGGGTAAAATTAAAGACTTACCAAAACTGGCAGCTGAACAACAAATAACACATCCGGCATTGATCATAATAGGCCCTGTTACCGATATAGATCTATTGTTGGAAACCCAATAGCCAACAAAAATCTGTTAATGTATATTAGTTCAATAAAATAAAACGTTATATATTACAATTAATTCTGGCGTCAAATCGTAACTTACAGCAGGATTCCTACCGATAACGAATGTACTAAGTTACAGCAAAGAGACTCACTAAGTGATTCTATGTATCGCCTTCTACATATTGAAACGTATATTAACAAGTTTTGCACTTTTTTTATTGTCATTTAATAACAAATGGGTGTTTTATAACCTAGTGTTGCTCTATATAGCAGCAGTAAATTTTTAGCGATTACTGCGTCTCAAATTTCTTAAAGTAAACACAAAGGCTCTGGTTAGGCACTAAGAGCTCCCGGCGATAAAAACCGGGAGCTTAATATTTCGTTATGGAAATTTTATGCACTACACCAGGATTTACAGGCCAGAAGGATGGGTTCATTGCTACTACCGGCCTGCATAAAAAAAAGGAAGTAGTTTATTCAAAACACTTTCAACATCCTTCTATTACCTTGTCCTTACGCCCTTTTTGCATACCTCTCGATATGCCTGCTGTTTATAGCTGGGCATGGAAGCAGAGCCGCTCGCCCAACACAATAGCAACAAGCTATTTGTATGCCGGCAGTTCTGATTTTATTCGCTCTTTTATGATAATGCTTAATGACAGAAGGGCTCTTTGCCAGGTTGATATTTGTGCAGCTGACAAAGACGAACTTTATGATGCTTATCCAACCACAACCGGCGATTACATTATCAGGTTAGTGATGAACACCAACAGAAATGTATTTCGTCCGCTTCACCTCAAAGCCCTTCAAACCTTTGTGGAATATTTCTTTTTATTCCCGGAGATCAGGCAGATCATTGCAGAACCCGAAGCCGAAAACAAAGTGTTCAACGACACCTTGTTGAAAGCAGGATTTCAGTTTGAAGAACAGGTACACAATCACTATTCGGTTTGTAACCTGTTTATATGTACACGAGAAAGCTTTATAGCTGCATAAAGGTCAGAATTGATGAAATAAAGATAAAGAGCTACCACATTTCTCTTTAACCTTATTTCGCCAATAGCTGGCGATACCATTACAACCTTGTCCAAATAAACCTTGTCCGAAACACTAACCAAGCACGTTAAAAAGTAACGCAATTTGCTTTTACATGTTCTTAGCCGTTACTGTTAGCCTTGTCCTGAAACTAAGAGCTTAAAGTGAGTAAGAGAGATATTAAGCGCTTTCCATAAACCTCTTTTTACTCTTTTACTCCTTTCACGCTCTTGGTTGTTACTAACCTTGTTCTGTGCTAACAACCTTGTTCTATGAGTTTTCATCCCTAAGTCAGGCGATAGTAGTGATATCTCCCGACACTAATGCACCTCGTGATGCTTACCTTATCCTTATTATACCTTATCCCCCATGGGATGCGCCATGGGCTATGAAGCAGAATTTTATAGAATTATTAAACCCATTCAGGAGGGAGCCTTACGGTTTCCTCCTTTTTTATTTCTCACTATTTCTTGCTTATTACCGGCCTGTAGATTAATCTCTACACCAGCCCTCCTTCTTCAGGCATGAATTTTTAGCACCTATCTTAAATAGGGTTCAATGCAACACGGACAAAAAAAGAGAAAGGTACGCCCGGCACAAAAAGTTAAGAAGAAGCAGGGGAAAGAAAAGCAAATGGAGCCACAACCGGTTTTTGAAAAAGAACGGGACGTGTTGCGCCTGCGAAATAAAACAGCCATTATTACCGGCGGCGATAGCGGCATTGGAAAAGCAGTTGCCATTGCATTTGCTAAAGAAGGCGCCGATGTGGTGATATCTTATTATGAAGATGATGAAGATGCCCGCTCAACAGCAGCACGTATTGAAAGCATAGGACAACAATGCTTATTGATACCCGGCGACATTGGCAAACCGGCACATTGTAAAAAGATCATTGAAAAAACGATGAGGCAGTTTGGCAAGTTGAATGTTTTGGTGAACAATGCCGGTATTCAATTTCCACAAACAGAACTGTCGGCCATAACACCCGACCAATTGAAAAAAACTTTTGAAACAAACATCTTTGCAATGTTCTACATGGTGCAGGCTGCGGAAGAATACTTACAGGAGGGCGCATCGATCATAAACACCACTTCTGTTACTGCCTATAGGGGCAGCTCACATTTATTAGACTACTCGGCAACCAAGGGCGCCATAGTAAGTTTTACCCGCTCGCTGTCGGCCTATTTTGCAAAGCTTAATATAAGAGTAAATGGAGTAGCGCCCGGCCCTGTATGGACGCCACTCATTCCGGCCACGTTTCCGCCTTCGCATGTTTCAACATTCGGTTCCGATACGCCGTTAGGGCGTGCCGGCGAACCGGTTGAAATTGCAAGCAGTTATATTTTTCTAGCTTCTGATGAATCATCATACATCACCGGTCAGGTACTTCACCCTAACGGTGGCGAAATTGTAAACACTTAAACCATTTTTATGAAGGCATTTGGAATAATACTGATTGTTATAGGCATTGCCATGGTACTGATAAGAGGAGTAAACTTCACAACAAAAAAAGAGGTAGTTGACCTGGGGCCTGTTGAAATAAATAAGAAAGAAAAGAAAGCGGTTGCCTGGCCAACCTATGCTGGCATTGCCGTAGCAGTCACCGGCGTAGTAATACTGGTTACTTCAACCCGTAAAACAACTTAACGGCAGGCTTTCCCTCTATGGGGATTTTTATGGACAGTAACAAACAGATATAGACTTATAAGTCAACGTATTAATTGCGGAATAGTATTTGAAGATATATAACAACAATATCTATTACTTATTTAAAAATTATAATCATGACTACAACGACTAAAGTTATTTTGGGCCTGGTGGGTGCTGCTGCTGTAGGCGCTGCGGTAGGTATGTTATTGGCTCCCGAAAAAGGAAGTGACTTAAGAAAGAATATAAAAGACTCTGCAGGTAAATGGAGCGACAAGCTTTCAGACATGTGGCAAAATGGTAAAAAAACTGCCGAAAAAGCCTCTTCTCGGATTCAAACCGAAATGTAAGATTTCTGGTTTATCCAATGAAACCATATCCGGGCAGGCTATAGGTCTGCCCATTTTTATGCCCGCCTCAAAAAAAAGCTGCCCCTTGAAAGGAGCAGCCGTGTTTTTATCCTATTAAATAATCTGCTTGTTTAATTACGCTTTTATCAATTTCACTACAGCTGTTTTATTTCCCTGCCATACAACAACCGTATAAACTCCCGGCCGCCAGCGTGCACCTACCGTTACCTGTGCAAAATTATTGCTTATGTTATATATAGAGGTAACCTTGTGCCCCGACGAGTCATATACGTGCAGGAAGATATCATCTGTATTGGCACTTGTAATAGTGAGCACAAATACACTGGTTGATGGGTTTCTATCCGGCTTCACGGTTAGTACGCCCAGATTTGGCAGCTTACTATCTACCACCGTCACAGCCATTGTTTCATTATTACCTGCTCCTTTATCGTCAATAACTGTTAACCTGAAAACATAAACACCAGGTACCATGTTGCGCATTTCGGTAGTGGCCGCATTGGGCGTCACCAGCGTAAAGGTAGAAGGACCGCTTACTTTAGTCCATTTATAGGAAACGATCTGTCCATCAGGATCATAAGATTGTGAACCATCCAGTGTAATACTGGGGATAGGCAGCTGTGCTGAAAAATCTTTTGGCAAAATAACTACCGGAGGTTGATTACCGGGCGAGGTAGCATTAAGTACAATAATTGTAACATCATCATTGGCTGTTGCCCCGCTATTATCAGTTACAGTCAACCTGAACACATAAGTACCAGCTACCAGGTTATTAATGATGGTAACCTGAGAACTTGGGCTGGAGATCATGTACTGGGAAGGTCCGCTTACTTTTGACCAGGCATATTGTGCAATATACCCATCGCTATCTTTTGAAGCCGAACCACTCAATTTAACGCTATTGGTTGGCAATGTAATAGACATATCAGCTCCGGCATTGGCTACCGGTGGTTGATTTACCGGCACATTGGCATTATTAACTATAACATTTACTTCATCTGAAGCAAAAGCCCCTTTGTCATCATAAACGGTAAGCCTGAATACATAAGTACCGGCAACCAGGCCACCTAACGACGTGGCAAGTGCATTTGGATCACTTATTGCGTATGAGGCAGGTCCGTTTATTTTTGACCATACAGATTTTACAATGGTGCCATCCGGATCTTTTGAAGCACCCCCATTAAGGGTTGTGGTATTGGTTGGCAGTGTAATGCTTATATCAGCGCCTGCGTTTGCAACAGGCCCCAGATTAGCAGCATTTACAGTTACAGTAACGTCATCGTAACCAGTGGCGCCTTTGTCGTCTGTTACCGTTAGGCGGAAAACATAAACACCAGCATAGAGACCAGTTACTGATGGCTGCACAGCCCCTGCATTTACAATGCTGAATTGCGAAGGACCAGCAATTTTTGTCCATGCATATGTAACGATCTTTCCGTCTGTATCCCGTGAAGCTGTTCCATCCAGGTCTACAAAATTTTTAGGCAAGGTAATGGTGATATCAGAACCTGCACTGGCAATGGGTGACTGGTTACCTGGCTGACCAACCGGAGAAGGAAAAAGCTGGCTCACCGGAACAAACTCGAGTACGGTGCTGGGACTCGACCAATACAGTTCCAACACACTACGATCATCTGAATTAAAATATTCCAGCTTAATATCATATTTCTGCCCTGCTACCAGGTTTATGGGAGAAGTGTTAAACGAGTTTGGATACACCTCCGTAAACTTATCGAGGACCAGTTTACCATCTATCCAAAGACGATGACCACCACCCGCGTTTAACTGAAATGTATAGGGTTCAGAAAACTGGGCCATTATCTGTCCTGTCCACCGCATTGAATACTTTAAAGTTGAAAGTGGAATTTTATAGTGGACTCCCAAACGCATCCAATCCTGAAAACAAATATTCGGATCTATTCTTGTAAATACCAGGTTTGAAAAGGTGTCATCTTTATAATACTCGCCTTTCAACCCGGTTCCATCGCCCCAAACAGTAGGAGCAAAAGGAGCAATATTTGTTTTACCCGACTTGGTAAGCATAAAAGGCTGACCGCTTATCGGTTGCACTCTAAAATTTTCCTTTGAGGTGGCATCGCTGCTAAGATAAAAATCAACCTGGGTTGTTGGTTTGGAAAGTGTACCACCTGCGGTACCGGCAATATTACATTGTACAACATCCAACCTTTTTGCACCGGCCGGCGATTGATTTATGATACCTGCTATTTTATGACCGGTAATTGTACAGTTCCTGATAAAAACTGGGAAAGGACCGTCGAGAGGACCTTCATCCAGGATCACACCGTAATCCAATCCGGCCGCATCGATCACCAGGTTTTCATACTTAGCCCGGTTGCTGCTTAAAGAAGCGGCTTTAACCATTATTGGGGCATTGTACAGAACACCGTTGCGATAGATGTATGAATTCACATAAGCGCCACCATAGATACCCGTTTCACAATTATATACAACAAATTTCTCAATGATATGGTGTGCTTCGTTGTTTTGCCATGATACCAAACCGCCCGAGCAATTATGGGCCATATTACCGTTAAAGATCCAGGGACTTTCAATTAATCCCTCATCCCAAAAATAAGCACCCCCCAGGCGAAAATCACCAGGATTTCCAACAACTACATTATTAGTACACACGTTGTCATCGCCTATACCCAGTAAAAAAGAAGATACCGTTAATGAGTTGGAAGACCCTGGTACATATTTACTCAAAGCTACTATGTTGCTATCCCATACAACACCATGGGTAAGGTCCAGCACATCCCACCAAAACGCAATTTCAGTAACATTGTATGCTACGTTGCCTTTCATGGTAATACCATTCGAAACGTGTGGTACATAGGAATGACTGTCGCAATCACGTATAACACATCCCTGTACTGTTGTTCCTACACTGCCATCCATACAATGGTGAAAGTGCATGCCATATCGCCCCAATACAAATTCAGATGCAAGACTGGTCTTTTTGCGTGGGCCTGCATAGCGAATTTGCACATATTGAATATTTTGTGGAACAGAGGAACGAATAAATACATGCGTTCTGCCACCGGCTGTACCTTCAATACGCACATTGCGCGTAAGGTTGATCACTTCGGCCGACCACTGGCCATTTATTTGCGGATGTTGCCTAACCGTACCAGCATTTAAAGTAACTGTAGATCCTGAGATACTATTAATAGTACGGTCTTCAAATCCGGTAAGATAAGCATCGCCAACTGTTGGCGACTGGGTAGGCGCAATGGTGATATTATCAGTTGCCTGCCAACCTGTAGGTGAGGTGTTCAATGGAATAGAAGTTGCACCTGCCGCAATATTTCCGGCAGCACGTACAAAAGAAGTTTTTGAAGAACCTACCAGGTCTAACAAACCTGCACCCATCACCCACAAACCAACATCGCTAGCAACGGGGTCCATACCCCCACCAACAAATTTGGTTTCGTCGATATTAATAAACTGTAAAAAATGAATGACGCTGGCACTTGAAGGACGCATGATCAATTTCCCTTCAACCACTACATTGCCTGAAGTTTGTAGCGTAGCGCTTCGGGCACTATCGAATTCCAATGTAGCCCCACTACTAACGCTAACACCTGCATAGCTTGCTGAAGCCATGTCGTACGTCACTATGTGTCCTGAAGAAATAAGAGGAATATCAGAAGGTGTTGGTAATTTACCACCAGCCCATGTGCCGGGATTAGACCAATTACCTGATTGAACAGTGGAGATTGTTCCTAACAGCGCGAAGGTTTGCTTCGGCGCACACTCTATTGTTTTGGCACGGACATCTTGCTTCTTCGCTCCCAATTGCGAAGTCACGACTAAACCGGTTGCAGTCATAGACGCATCCCGTAGGAATTTCCTTCGTGTAGTGTTGATCATAGGGATATTTTTACGTTTTTCTTAAAGAGTAGTTTCACGAGTTAAACAACAATTATGATGCCGGGAACATTGATCATAAAAAGAATCATAAAAAAATAGACTTAAGTCAAACACATCTTCAGGAATTAAAATATGTAATATGCATTTCGTACATTTTCCTCATCCGTTACTTACTACAACTGCCTTCCCTACTCGACTTCATAATAAACAGTATTGCAATGATAAAAGTATGAGCGAAAAATTCAGATCCCCAAAACCAGCAATGTTCCGCATAATTACACCCTACTATTACTACACAACAATAGAAATATTACTACAAAATAAAGAGCACTAGTACTTAGTTAAATGTGGAAAATAATAAGCGTCTGAAAAAATGCGGCAACGAGTCAAGGTTCGAAATAGTACGATGCGCACAAAATAAAAAAAGTCAGTCCCATTAAGAGTAAACTTAATAGAACTGGCTTTACATTAATAATATTAAGAAGATGCGAGCGCTAACAGCACTGCCTTTTTCTACTTAAAGATCTTTTCGAAGCGGTTAAATACTTTTATAAATCCCCAAACGCACACTTTGAATTTCCAGAAAGGAAATACGCCGCTCAGGTGTATGCGGCTAACAAACAACGGATTTATGACCGGTAGTTTATCAACCCAATTACTTACCCTGAACGCCAGCCTGATCTCATTTTGTTTCAACAACTCAAACATTGCCACCCGTTTGTTATCGTCCTTTTGGTTATAAGCGCCAAAAGTATAGGCGTGACAAGGTTGTACAGGAATCCCCAATTCTTTTAACCGGTGTTTTGTTTTTTTGATATCCTCGTCAATTTCGGGCAGGCTCAGTTTGGAATAACTCTGATGGGTATAGGTATGTAAACCAAACTGAACCATATCTTTAGTCATTTCAACCGCTTCCTCAACATGCATAAATTCGCCCATGGGGTTGGGAGCTATATGTTTATTATCGGGCGATTGAATAAACCCGGCCACCAAAAAAATATTCGCTTTAATATTATACTCTTTCAGCAGTGGATACAGAACGGTATAATTATCACGGTAACCATCATCGAGCGTTATCATCACCGGTTTGGCCGGGAGTGGCTTTTTCTGTTCAATGTGCCCGAGCAACTCACTGATAAAAATGGTTTTATACCCTTTCTTGTTCAGGTAGGCAAACTGTTGGCGTAACTGCGCGGCGCTTACAGTAAGAAAATCAGAATCATTGACGCTGGTTTTGTGATAATTCAAAACAGGAAGTCCGTTAAAAAGGGAACCCATTTTAAAGAACAACACTAACGCAACCAGTGTAATGATTCCAATCAGCAAATAGATCATCTTTATTCCTTTAGCTTTTTTCTATTTCAATATCTTTTTCAACCGTTGTGAGATCCTTATAAAGCCATTCAAGGCAATTGCATATTGCCACATAGAATAACTTCCATTCATATGTATACGGTTCAATAATAGCCGGCTTGAATTGTGTACACGTAACCGGTTCAGTCTGTCGCCTACTTTAAAAGCATACCGTACACCATGTTTTTTCAAAATACCAAACACCTCTGCCTGCTTTACCAGGTCGTCTTTAAAATAATAAGCCCACGAATAGGCAAACACAGGCTGATAGGGTATACCAAGTTCATCGAGCTTTTGCTTTGATACCCGCATGTCTTCATCAATTTCCTGCAAAGTAAGATCATGATAATTTTTATGATACATGGTATGCAACCCATACTGAACATGGTCTTTACAAATGGTCTTAGCCTCTTCCTGCAACATAAATTCACCCTCGGCACGGGGTCCCATGTTACCGGGGGTTTGAACAAAACCGGCCACAATGAAAATATTCGCCTTACAATTGAACTCCTTTAATAAAGGATACAGATCGGTATAATTATCCCTGAACCCATCGTCGAGGGTTATCATGAGCGGCTTCTTTGGCAAAGGTTTGCCATTTTCAACGTAATCGACGAGGTCGCTCAAAAAAATGGTAGTATACCCTTTTTTGGTAATATACTCCAGGTGCTCGCGCATCCGAGAAGTGGCAACCGTTAAGAAATCGGGCTTTTTTGTACTACTTATTTTATGATAAACCAATACGGGCAAACCTTTGAAAAAAGGGCCCGCATACAAGTACATAACAATAAAGGTTATTACCAGGAACGCTACTGGTATTATAATATATACCATGGACTGGGTTATTTTGATGAATAATAAATTTTAAGAAATGGACCTCCCGGAAGTTTAGTCCAAAACCTATCAGGCCAATATCAGGTGAGTGCGATCCTTAGGGTTGTGTGGGGGCAAATGAAACAGGCAACAACCATTATAATACATTGTAAAACGGGTTTCTTCAATATACTATGGTTGCTGCCTGAGGTGGTTGGTGTTTCAATCGGCGGCCGCTGTATAGGCCTTATTAAGTTGTAGATCGAGTTTTTCGTATTGAGAATTCTTGCTTTTGAATTCAGGGACCAACTCTTTCATCTTCTTTACAATGCCATAGTTGTCCTCGAGGCGGCTCATGTTTATCAACTCTTCAATATCTCTTACAACTTTATGTGAACAGGGTATTATTTTGGCAATCTTGATCTTTTCGTGGTGAGTGGGTAATGTTTTCTCTTTCTCGTTCAACAGCTCTTCATACAACTTTTCACCGGGGCGTAATCCGCTATATACAATTTTCACATCCTCATCGGGTGTTAAACCGGCCAAACGGATCATCTTCAAAGCCAGGTCAACGATCTTAACCGGTTTGCCCATATCAAATACAAATATCTCGGCGCCTTTACCCATGATCGCAGCTTCCAATACCAACTGTACAGCTTCGGGGATCGTCATAAAATAGCGGGTGATCTCTGGGTGTGTTACCGTAACGGGCCCGCCCTGTTGAATTTGTTGTCTGAAGCGTGGGATCACAGAACCATTTGAACCAAGCACATTACCAAAACGGGTAGTGATGAATTTCGTTTTCCCAATGGTAGCATTTTTGGCATCGCCATTGATGAGGCCCATAATAGTTTGATCAACGAGGTTATCGGCCACACTGCTCAACGACTGTACATACATTTCAGCAATGCGCTTAGAGGTGCCCATTACATTGGTTGGGTTTACCGCCTTATCGGTTGAGATCATTACAAACTTGTGAACGTTGTATAAAACCGACAGGTCGGCAACGATCTTTGTTCCCATTACATTGGTAAGGATGGCTTCGGACGGATGCTTTTCCATCATGGGCACATGCTTATAAGCAGCAGCATGGAAAACAAAATTCGGACGATATTCCCGGAAAGGGATCTGTAAGCGATTGCGATCGCGAATATTACCAATAAAGATCTTGATATCAGACTCAGGGAATTTTTCTTCCATTTCGAGCTGTATCTCATGCAATGGCGATTCGGCCTGATCGCACAACACTACCATTTCGGGTTTGAATGATAATACCTGGCGTACAATTTCGGAACCAATAGAACCGGCGGCGCCTGTGATCAATATTCTTTTACCGGTAAGCTCGCCCGATATTTGTTCGTTATTGATAATGATAGGTTCGCGTTGCAACAAATCCTCAATACGCAGCTCCTGAATTTGTTTCAAACTTAGTTTACCATAGATCCATTGATCGGAAGGCGGAACGGTAAGTACCTTGATCCCGAACTGCAAACATTTTTCAATCACCACTTTCTTGTCTTTGCTATCGAGCTGTTCGTTCATCAGGATCAGCTTATCGATCTTCTTCTTTGTTTTCAGCAAAGGCAGTTCCCTGATATGGTAAACTTTTTTCTGCTGAATAGAAACGTTTGCTTTATTAATATCGTTCTCAACAAAACCGGCAATCACAAACTTGTTGGTGATACTTGATTCAATAGCTTGTTTTACCAGCATTGCCTCGGTATCGCTGCCGAATATCAAAACGTTCTCTTTTAAAACAATGGCGTTTTGTTTTACATAATAATAAAAACCACGCACCATAGAACGTAACATCATATGCAGTGTACAACTGAAAAAGAAGTTGATAAGCAGCACACCTGAAATGTTCAACGAATTGATATGGTATTCGCGATTAACAAGAAATACTACGGCAATTGGGTATAATACACCAGTGATCAATACAGCCAGGGAGATCCGCATCATGTCGTATACATTTGAGAAGCGGAGCATACCTGTATGTATGCGCATACAATAAAATACTGGCAACGAAATGAAACAGTATAATATGGTGTAAACAAAAAAGTGACCGCGTAGAATTTCTGAGAATTGAAACTGCTTTACGACAAAGTATGATAACGTAAAGGAGAATCCGGTTATGACCAGATCCAAGATCAATATGACCCATCTGGGTACAGGCCTGGAGAATGACAGAAACTTCTTCATGCTATTAGCAATATGTTTACAATGTTGTTGTTTCGAACGCGGATTTTCCAGGAATTAAATGGAACTACCATGAGCGAACACAGGATGGCCACGGCGAAATGGATATTACGCAGGAAAAATGGATCCAGGGTTAAAACATGCACAGAAAAATGGATTGTAAACAGCAGGAAGTTCAAAGGATTAACACATCAACAACAACAATATAATTGTCTTTACACAAGGATATTGATATATATTAGATATATAGTAAACTTAAATAGAGGACAAAAGATGGATTTGTAATTGAAGATTATTTCAAAGGATCGGGACACATTGGAGGAGTAGAATCCTGTGGACATCAATTTCGTGGTCTATTATCAGAAAGGATTGCTACGTTCTTAATCAGGCTGGACAATTCAAAGGATCATTGAGAATAATTGGAATCAGGACGAAAGTACACAAGATATTTGATTTTTAATACAATTTTTCAAAATCATTTTCACAATACACTATAAGTAGTATACGCTCCCCAGTTACCGGGAGCATCCATTCAAAACCCTCGCCCAGTAGGGTTTGTAAAGAAAAGACAGCAGCCTTAAGCCACTACCAGCTCTTTCTTGAAAGCTACTGAATGTATATGCGCAATGGTTTTAGAAGGCGCCAGCCACTTCTCCCAGTAAGCCAGTGCATTTTGTTCTAACTCCATACGTTGTTCCTTATTCGCAACCAGTGAGGTTATAGCATCTTTTAATTCGGTATGAATATCTTTTATCTCCAGGTAATGTTTACCTGCCATAAAGTTACCAGGAAGCACCCTGTTAATAGGTGTAGAGATTATAGCCTTTCCAAGTGCAAAGTATTCGCCCAGTTTCCATCCCAAACAATCGTGCACTGCCGGCGTATTTATTACTACAGTAGATAATTTCAGATGCTCAAGATAGGTTCTGTGATTATACCTTTTTGCCGCCGAATAGTTTTCCAGCCCTTCAAAAGGCCCGAAGCGCGCCCTTGAAAATCCGCCTTCGAACGAAATCACCTTTTGTTTATCAAGGTCTTTTAACAGGGTGATGATTTCCTTGCGAAGATTGGTCACCGTGCTATGTTTTTTCCAGGGATAGTTCAGGTAAAACAAATAATTATCGGCCGAAGCTTTTCTATTGGCATATACATCATATGAGCACCTTTTCATTGACTGATGTGTATATACCCTGAAATAAGGATTTTTTATCCCTGCATTTTTATAAAGCCTCCAGGTTAATTTAAGATAGGCCGGAAGGCTAAAATAATTTATACCAAAGTTGGGCCCAAGGGAAATTACCTTAGGATACTTTTGCATGGCAGCCTCATCTACATTCACCTTTGCATACACATCTACCCACTCGTAAACAGTTTCGTTTACATTGGGTTTATCATTCGCCGCAATACATACTCTTGAAACATTGCCATTGTTCCATATTTCATAATAGAAAAATTCCTTTCTGAACTCTCCGTTCACAAACTCATTAAACCGCAGGAACCTGTCTTCGAAAGAAAATTCTATGGTATAGTCCTTATAAAAATCATGCAACCCTTTTATATAAAACTCATAATACCAGGGATCGAACAAGGGGCACATTAAGATCTTCTTTTCCATGTTAAGCGTTTAAAAGGATTATAAAGGTTTTATTAAATAGGCACCCCAACATAATCATATATAGTGGAAACAATTCTCTCCAGATCGGTGGTGGTTAAATTGGAACCTGAAGGCAAACATAATCCTATATCAAAAAGCCTGGCACATGTATCATTTCCATAGTAAGGCGCATCGGCAAATACCGGTTGCAAATGCATGGGTTTCCAAAGCGGGCGGCAATCAATATTATTCTCATTTAAACACATCCGCAGGTCTTCCCGGGTAAAATTGCTGCTCTTGATAAGAATGGCTGTAAGCCAGTGATTGGAAAAATAGCTCTTGCCCGGCTCCTCAAGAAATTCAATACCCTCTATAGCTGCAAATGCCTTTTTATAATATTGATAATTACTACGACGTTGTTTAATCCGCAATGGCAATACTTCCATTTGCCCGCGACCAATACCGGCGCAAACATTGCTCATGCGGTAATTATAACCTATATGCGAATGCTCATAATGCGGAGCGGCATCGCGCGCCTGAGAGCTTAAAAAACGCGCCTTGTGAACGTATTCGGCATTTGTTGAAATAAGCGCTCCGCCACCCGATGTGGTAATGATCTTATTACCATTGAAAGATAAAATACCAATATCGCCAAAAGTACCCACCGCTTTTCCATTGTATGTAGATCCTAATGCTTCGGCAGCATCTTCCACCACGGGGATTTCATACCTGCGGGCAATGGAGATTATTTCATCCATACGAGCCGGCATGCCATACAAATGAACTACAATAATTGCTTTAGGC
Source organism: Niastella sp. OAS944 (assembly GCA_024809215.1). GTDB lineage: Bacteria > Bacteroidota > Bacteroidia > Chitinophagales > Chitinophagaceae > Niastella. The sequence goes on from JANUBW010000011.1 coordinate 258,861, forward strand.
GTTTTCCCTTTCTTTATACGGTCCTGTATTGCCTCTTCCAGGTATTCTGGCGACATATTCCAGGTGCTTTCCTCACTATCAACAAACACAGGAGTGGCGCCCTGATAAGCAATAGGGTTAGCCGATGCAGCAAATGTCATTGACTGGCAAATAACTTCATCACCTGCTTTTATTCCTAAAAGTATCAATGCCATATGCAAGGCCGCTGTGCCTGAGCTCAGGGCTGCCACATGTACATTGTTTCCTAAAAAAGTTTCCAGATCCTTTTCAAAACCATTCACATTCGGACCTAAAGGGGCAATCCAGTTTGACTCAAATGCTTCCTGAATATAAACCATCTCTTTTTCTCCCATATGAGGAGACGACAACCAGATTTTCTCTTTCATGGATTACAACTTAAATTAGCAAATTATAACGCTTTTGCAGATAATGCAAGCCCTGGCGACCAGGTTCCTTATTGCTAGCGACAAACTATTTTTCTAAAATTTTCAGAACTGGTTTATTTTTATTACTCTACCAGGATTCCCTACTACTACTGCATAATCCGGAACATCACGAATAATTACTGCGCCCGCACCTACCGTAGCCCATTTGCCTATGGTAATATTTTGCATAACACATGCTCCAATACCAATTTGCGTACCCTCCCCTACTTTTACGTTACCTGCCAGTGCAGCGTTGGGGGAAATATGCACAAAGTCATCGATCACACAATCATGATCGATAGAACAGTTGGTATTCAGGATCACATGCCTGCCAATTTTACTGAGTGCGTTAACAGAAACATTCGACATCACAACTGTTCCTTCGCCAATAGTTCCGCGTGGCGAAATTATGGCCGAAGGATGAACAGCACTGACAAATTGTACCCAATTCAATTTTTCGGCTACTGCTTTACGAATTCGGTTATTGCCAATAGAGATCACAAAACGATCATCTGCAGTAATAGCTGCCTGTTCCAATGTATTATACACAGGATAGTCGAGCAGCGATCTTACAAGCGGATTGTCATCAATTAATCCGTGGGGAATGTGGTGTTGGGTCTCTAATATCTCACAAATCACTTTCGCATGGCCACTGGCCCCATACAAAAAAATTCGATTGGTATGCGACATAATAAAATAAGGCCTTCAAAAAAAGATATTAGAGTACAAGTAATCATTCAACGAGGCAAGCAGAAAAAGCGGGCTTAGTACATTTCCCACAAAAATAAAGGCTTCTACTTAAAGTACCATATTAATATTGTGCAAACGCCCGGCCCGTAATTCACGACTATATATAAATGCAGAAATAAATGATGTATACCACTAACCGGTAAGTTTGTAAAAACGTCCTGTTTTCCTTTTTACAAAAGCTTCGGAATATTCGTATGCCTCTTCTTCAGTTTCTTCCGACAAAAATGAGCTATCGAAACTTCCCATCAGGATCATAACAGGGAACAATATTGAGTACAACAATTTTTTTACCGGCCGAAACTCCTTTACCGACTCAATAACAGCCTCTGTTACCGTTTTACATTCATCGTTTGTTAATTGCGGGTAAATGGGCAGCGATATTTCGTTGCTGAATAAATTATAAGCAGCAGGATATTCTTTTATATCATAACCTGCCTGTTTGAAAACAGTAAGCATGGGAAGCGGTGTAAAATGAACATTTACAGCCACTGAACGGCCAGCTATGCTTTCAATGATCTTGTTACGCTCTTCTTCACCAATATCTTTAATTCGCAAAGGGTACAGGTGGTATGAAGAAGCGCATCCGGTTTGCTGGTATGGCGGACAAATTGCCCAGTCATACTGAGAGAAGATGTTTGTATAAAAATCGAAGACGCGCTTTCTTTCAATAAGCAACAGGTTTTCATACTTCTTGAACTGCGCCAGCGCTACTGCTGCCAGCACATCGGGCATGTTCATTTTGAAACCGGGATATATAACATCGTATTGCCAGGCGCCTGCTTTGGCTTTTGAAAAGGCGTCTTTTGTTTGCCCATTCAAACTCCACACGCGAAGTAAATTATATATTTCTTCATTATTAAAAGGCCCCGGCAGGTTAAGTGCAATTACACCACCTTCGGCAGAGGTAACATTCTTTACTGCATGCAATGAGAACACTGTAATATCGGCGCATGAGCCAATGGGTTTGTTTTTATAAGTAGCACCCAGCGCATGTGCTGCATCATCCATGATCATAATTCTGCCCAGCTGGTGTTGCGCATCGGACGAAGGCCTGAATTTCTTTTTCACTTCTTCATCGTTCACTATGCTGTAAATACCATCATAGTCGCAAGGCCAGCCTGCAAAGTCAACGGCAATAATTGCTTTTGTTCGCTCTGTAATGGCTTCCCTTATCTTTTTGCAATCGATATTAAAATCGCGGCCCACGTCAACCATAACTGGTTTGGCGCCAACATGCATTACAGCCAGCGCAGTTGCACAGTAAGTATATGCGGGTACAATAACCTCATCGCCCTGCTTAATACCATACCAATGCAGCATCAGTATCATACCAGAGGTGGCAGAGTTTACCGCAAGCGCATGCCCAACGTTGCAAAACACAGCCATTTCTTTTTCAAGCTGCCTGGTAGCGGGCCCGGTCGTAAGCCAGCCACTTTGCAGAATGTTTGTAACTTCCTTGATTATATCGTCATCGATATAAGGCGGTGAAAAACGAATCATATATGGTCTTTAGGGTTTTATATGACTAAACTATAATAATTATCATAACATTTATATAAACCAGGCATTGCTAATAATCAATAAATGGGTAAATCCCCATTTACCATTATGCCTTTCAATTTTGATTATTTTATTTAGTTTCCTTCAAACTTTGTCATGGTAACATGCCCCTGCTGGCTAACTCCTTCGCTCTTAACAACCTTCAATAAAGTAAAAATCATAATCTTACAATCGAGCCAAAAACTCATGTTATCTACATACCATACATCCAGTTCAAACTTTTCTTTCCAGCCAATGGCATTACGGCCGTTAACCTGCGCCCAACCTGTGATGCCGGGCCGTACGTTATGCCGTCTCTTTTGTGTATCGTTATATAAAGGCAGGTATTCAACAAGTAATGGCCGTGGGCCAATTAAACTCATTTCACCTTTAATAACGTTTATGAGTTGCGGTATTTCATCAAGTGATGTTTTCCTAATGAAACTCCCAACCGGTGTTAACCGCTCGGCATCTGATAACAAATTTCCCGCAGCATCTTTTCTATCGTTCATGGTCTTGAACTTAACCAGCCAAAATATGCGACCGTTTTTCCCGGGGCGTTGTTGAACAAAAAAAGGCTTCCCCTGGTTGGCCATATATAGTAATGCCGTAACAACGATAAACAACGGCAATAGTAAGCTAAAGGCCACCAGGCTTACTATAAGATCAATAAAGCGTTTTAAAAATTTACGATACACTTGCATATTTCTTTAACTGGTCGTTATATTCTTTTAACAACAATTCCCAAAGGGATTTCTGTTCATAGCGCTCAATGATCATCTGCCGCGCATTCGACTTTAAAGCAGAATATAAAGCCGTATCGGCCAGTAACTTTTCCATGGCCTGTTGCAGCGCATGCACCTGCTTTGCAGGAATGATCAACCCGTTCTTTCTATCTTCAACAATTTCGTTACACCCGTTTATATCAGTAACAATGGAAGGCAAACCAAAACAACCAGCCTGCATAGGCACATTGGGAAAACCTTCGCGGTATGAAGGGAACGCCAATGCCTGACTGATCATTAAATACGGACGTACATCTGCCTGAAAGCCTGCTTTGATAATAGAATCATCTTTTTCAATGATCGCATGTGTTTCAGCAGCCAGCGGATCGCGCTCAGGTTCGTAAGGCCCTACCAGCAATAACTTAATATGCGGATATTTCTTTTTGAGTTCGCTATACGCTTCTACCAATTCTTCAATCCCTTTATCTTTTACCAGGCGGCCCACAAAAACAAATACAAAGTCCTTATCAGTTAAGCCATGTTTCTTTCTAAGCGCACAGGCTGCTTTATCAAGTTCTTCGGTGGGTTGAAAAAAGCGGGTATTGATACCGTTGCTGCTTCCATTACCCAGCACCTTCAGCTTGCTGGTTTTACAAAACCTGTTATCTATGATAAAATCGCTCAGGTGTTTTGAATTTGGATAAACACCGGTTGCGCAGCTGTAGGTTAACCGTTCCACAAAATCGAGCACCTTTCTTTTTATTCCTGTATTCTCCATTAATGGCAACCCGGCCACAGTATGCATACGAATGGGTACACCGGCCAGCCGGCTTGCCATCATACCCAGTAAACCGGCTTTGGGGGTATGCGTATGTACGATGGCGGGCTTTTCTTTTTTCAACAGTTTATACAGTTTCCACAACGCCTTTAAATCCTTCACCGGCGTAATAGCGCGGGTCATGGTAACCGGTGCAGTACGCACTCCTTCACGTACACCAACCTGTTCGAGTATTTTATCAGGCGATGAAATTGCAAGAACTTCAAAATGATCTGACATATACCTTAGCTGGTCCTTAAGCAATACGCTTAATGACAATGGTACGGTGGTTATGCGGATCAATTTATTAGATGATTTCATGTTGCACAATTTGTTCTATATTGAACCTACAAGTACTTTTACATAGTTTCAATCAATTATATTATAATGACCATGCAAATACGACCAGCTACCCCCCAGGACAAACCCGCCATTATCGGGTTGATGAAAAAATCCCTGGGTGAAGGCCTTATCCCCAAATCAGAAACACTCTGGAACTGGAAACATGAGCAGAATCCCTTTGGCGCTTCGTTTGTTTTGGTAGCCGAAGAAAACGGCACACTCATTGGGTTACGGGTGTTTATGCAATGGCAATGGCAGTGGCGCGGTACTGTTTACAAAGCCATTCGGGCAGTTGATACAGCAACCCATCCCGATCACCAGCGCAAGGGTATTTTCAAAAAGCTCAACCAACAACAACTTGATACCTGTAAACAACAGGGAATACACTTCATATTCAATACACCTAACGACCTAAGCCGCCCCGGGAATTTAAAAATGGGCTGGGTAGAGCAAGGCAGAATGCCTTTAAAATTTAAAGTGGTAAACCCCATTGCACTTGCATATGCCATTGCCTTCAAAAAAGACAAAAGCGCAGCCGGTGCAGATCCAACACCTACACAAACCTGGGACCCACGCGTATTTGACCTGATAAACAATTACCAGGTACATGACGAACATTTGAATACCATTATTTCTCCTTCGTATATCCGCTGGCGCTACACCAACAACCCGTTATTCAGATATAACTATTTTACCGACTTCGAGAACTTCCTGCTCATTGGCCGTATAAAATCACATTCATTTACCAGAGAGCTGCGCCTGGTAGATTGTATGCTTTTCAATAACGCATCAACAAACAGGCGCATTAGCTCACAGATAAGTAAGGCGGTTCTCCCCTACTGCAAAAACAATAAAATTCAGGTCATTTCATTTTCGGGTCAGCAGTATCAAACATATCGATCAGCTCTAAACTGGATGGGGATGATCCCTGTTCAAAACCGTGGTCCCATTGTTACCCTTAGAGATCTGAATATGAATGAAAAATTTCCCGAATTACTGGACATTAAAAACTGGGGCTATTCGTTGGGCGATATGGAATTATTTTAATCGCCTGCTTCCTTTAAAGGAACTTAGCTGGTGCACTGCTTAAAAACACACGGAATATGTTCCTGTGTGTTTTTTTATTGTAAGATCTTTCCTGCTTTTTTCGTATTGCTGGTTTCAGCCCTCTTTCCCATAAAATGATCAACATACTCTCCCATATTCCAACTCGTCATACCATATTTCTCTTTACATTTCTTATACTGCTCTAACAAAATGCGCAGGTTGTTCAGGTTCTGTTCGGGATAATCGCCAAAATTTTCAGGATGCCACCACAAATGATATACCTCACCCCGCCTGGCTGCCGAACGCATTTCCTCGCATGTACGTCTTATTTGCATTTTATTTGCAAATTCATATTTGGGTTGCCAGGGTCGCAAAAAGCGGCTGGCCGGTAACTGCAGTGGCTCACCTGGTACCACCTGAATACGATTTAACGGATAAGTAGTTCGTATTGTGCCCACCTGAATGTAGGCATCAGCTGTTCTAAACAATCGGCGCAACTTACTGGCACCACCTTCGTCAACCGGCTTCCAAAACCAGCCCGAAGGATTTGACCGTACCGCTTTGATCCCATTATCATAACACACTTTCAAATATTTTACATTCACCTGGTTTCTTGGAAATACCAGCGAACGCAACTGACCATTAAACTTTGCCAGAGCCACCTTTTGAACTGCTTTCAGATCTGCATCAAAAGCCTTCGCTTCACTTTGCTGTTCCAGGCAATAGTAGTGGCTAAAAGTATGTGTACCTAATTCCTGCCCGGCATACTTTTCAATCATAGCTACTTCTTCGGGACAAAAGTGCGCCCAGTTATATTCTGAAGGCATTCCATTTTGTCGTATCCATTTATAAGGCGAATAGCGTTCTTCGGCATAATCAGGTTCAATGGCAGGCTTGAATAGTTCCCACTCCTGCTGATTGGCGGCAAACAAACTGCCAACCGTTGCCCAGGTAACATGCACATCATACTCTGCAAACAGTTGCAACATTTGCGGAACGATGCGCAATGTATTTTTATAATTGGCCTCACGCTGCTTCCGGTCTCTTTTATCAAAAACTCCCCAGTGTAATTCAAAATCGAGTGATATGGTGAAGATTCCTTGCATATTAAAAGTTCTTAGTTTTTAGTTCTTAGTTTTTAGTTCCTGGCGATGCCGCTTCACGACTTCACAGCAACAGCCAGCTTAATTTCCTTTACAGGCGGCTCTGCTTCTTCCTGCGCCTGCATGGCCCGCCGTTGCCGCTTCATTATCTGCAAATGCTTTTTGTAATCCATGAACGAAAGAACTACAAACAACAAAAAGTACATGATCATACTTTTTTGCCTGATGATAATTCCCATGTTCGACATGGTGCCAGATAACGCAAATGAAGTTGCCAAAAACGTTACCGCACTTGTTTTCAAGAGCGCCGACCCTTTTCTAAAAAACTTTATAAATCCTTTCTGACATAGTTGAAATGCCAGGTAGAGATATAGCGTATTTTCAATTGAAACCACCAGCCCCATAGGCCCGGATGCATCAACAAACAAGGGCCTGAACCAGAAGGTGAACAATTTCAACACAAGCGGATAGTTAGAGATATCGATCCCCGACCCCGCATTCTTCGACAATTCATATGACCTCGAAGCCGAAAACTGGTTAAAGCTTTCCAGCACGTTATCACCATCTATTTTTGAAAACGCCATGATCTTATCGTACAACAAGACCATTGCGCCCACACTGGCGCCTAACACAAACAGCTTTTGCCATAAAGGCACTTTTTGCCGCCCGGTAAACAAACCCACCACAATACCCACAGCCATAAATAAGAATACGTGTGGCCGTACATGATATACAACGAGCAGACCAAGGATCAAAGCAATCTTCCGCGTTTTTAACTGGCTAAGGCCATACATCGCCATCCCAAGGCCGAAGAAGATGATGGACCCTTTACCCAATGACACTGTCCAAAAATGCATATTGGGCAAAAAGATCAATAAACCAATAAGATCTATGCCGTACAACTTATGCTTGTATTTTAAATTCTCCTTTATGTATACATAAAAGAAAACGAACCCCCAGTAGCCCAGCCACGCAAACAGCGCGTACATCATCTCAAAAGAAAAGCCGAGGTAGTTGATAAACGGGTAACTCACAAAATCAATGAAGGGGGTTCCCGTATCATATGCGCTCATCCAGTTAGCATAGGCCATCTGAGGCCTCAGGAAATACTCTTGCGAGTCTGACCGGGAAAATATCTGAAATACATAGTAAAAAACGCAAAACAGGCAATGGAACCAGTACAGGTTCTTCATCATGCCTAGCTGAAACCAGGGCTTACCCCGTTTCATTATTTGCAGCATTGGTATCGATGCTACAAAGAACAAGACCATCAAAAGTATTCCACCTAGCACAAGCCTGAGTTTTATTTATTAATCAAATTGTGGTAAATATCTTCCAGTTCAGCTACCATTCTCTTCATGCTGAACGAATTGATAACTGTTTCACGTGCAGCCTGTTTCATTTGCGCTGCCACATCGGGTTGTTGCAACAATTGCGACAAGCGGTCAACCAGTTGCATGGGTTGTTCAACCGGCACCAATACGCCATTCACCCCATCTTTAATTACTTCGGGTATACCGCCCGCGGCTGTACAGGCAGGTACACAATTCATACTCATTGCTTCAAGGAGTGCGATGGGCAACCCTTCAAATTCTGAGCTCATCATAAATATATCCATGGCAGTGAAATACGGCCGGGTTTCGGCCTGCGATCCTGCAAAGAATATATACTTATCAGTTCCCAATTCCTTTGCTTTGGCATGAATTTCTTCGCTTAGCGGCCCGGTGCCTACCATAATAAAATAAGTATCCGGATGCTTTGCATGCAATGCCTTGGCAATTTCAAGCCAGGTGCCCAACCGCTTTTGTACCCTGAATACACAGGTAATGCCTATAACTGTAGCGGTTGCCGGAATATTCAGCTCCTTACGAATGTCTTTCTCAAAAGTTTGCGTACGGGCGTACTTGGTAGTATCAGCACCATTCGCAACTACCTGTACCTGCGGTTTTGCCTTACCATAATTTATTTTAATGGAGTTGGCAACTTCCGCCGAAACGGCAATTACCAGCTGCTGATAGGAAAAACTCAGCTTGTTCATATAATAAGTGAGCTTATGGTATCGCTCCCATTTATTATGCTCGGTATAAACAACCGGTACGCCGGTGAGTTTGCCAACCAGGCGGGCGGCCATACCAGCCCAAGGAAGATGGCAATGAATCAGCTGAATTTTATGCTTACGTACATACACTGCTATTTTGCGCACCGCCAGCATTATGGCTGCGTTGTTCTTTGCCGGAATACAAACTACCTTGCCTCCCTCATTTTCAATAGCAGAAACCATTGCATCTTTCCACGACAGAAAATAGATATAATGAAAATTAAACTTCTGTTTATCGTGCTGACGCAAGGTTTCGGGCAATAACATCTCAGCTCCTCCGCGGCCCAGTGATTTAATTATGTGTAATACCTGAACAGCTTCCTGTTCCTGGTACATTCTACGCACATATGTTTTATCCAAGGTATCCATGTATTAGTTGTTAAGGGGGGATGAAACAGCATTGTATACATCCAAAAATTTGCCGGCAATTTTTGTATTCAAATATTCGCTTGTAACCATTTGCCAGCCATTTTGTACCAGCTGTTCATTATATGGTGTTTTATTGAGCGCTGCCAACACCTTATCGGCAAATACCTGTTCGCTTCCTTTTGGCACCAGGTAACCGGTTTTATCGTTTATCACTACTTCGCCAATGCCACCTACATCATAAGCCACCGTTGGTGTTTTGCAATAAAAAGCTTCCAGTAATACCCCGGGTAATCCTTCAATAATGCTGGGCAGCAACAACACATTGGCATTTTTAATGAACTGCATGGCATCGTTCCTGAACCCATAGAACCTTACCTGCTGCTGAAGCCCTTTATGTTTAACCAGCTCCTCTATTTGCGATTGAAGCGGTCCGCTGCCAACCAAATGCAAACTGGCGCCGGGCTGCCGCTTTAGCACTTCTTCGAAAATGGCTATAAGGCGAACATGATTCTTTTCATAAGTAAACCCGCCTACATGCACCAGTATCGGTTTCGAAGCGCCTTGCAACGGATTCTCGGCCCCATTGAAATCAGTTTCCTCAATACCAATAGGCACTTTTATAATACGCTCTTTGAGTTTCGGAAACATTCTGCCAAAATCAGTTGCCGAAGTACCGCTCACCGAAACGATCTTACTCACATATCTGAAAAAGAAACCGTTCAGCATCCTTGCCGGTGCAGTTTTTATATATAAGCTTATTGTACTGGCATTTCGAAATACGATGGGTTGTTTCCATCGGAAAAACAGTTTCGAAAACACCGCATATTTCAATGTATCGCTGGCATTGGCCTGCACTATGTCGGGTTTCTCTTCTTTAATTATTTGCGCCAACTGCCGCCATGCCTTCACATCCCACATGCGTTTTTTGGGCGTACCATTCAAATGCCTTGTTTCGCCCGAAAAAGGCAAGGGCGCGCTGCCCGGAAAAACAAATACGACGATCGCTTTATGTCCTTCCTTATTGATATGGGTCGACAGTTGCGAAGCAAACACTTCTGCCCCGCGTAATTGCGGTTTTTGAACCAGTTGAAGTATTATCAATTTGTTTCAATAATTATATTGAGTAAATAATTTTCCAGCTTGTCGGCAATCATTCCCAACTCGAAGTTCTGTATGGCATGGTTGTGCGCGTTTATTGCCATTTCCTTTGCAGTACTTAGGTTATCCTTATACCACAACAATGCGCGGGTAATGTCCTGCACCGATCCTGTTTTGAACATATAACCTGTTTGCAGGTGTGTAATTACTTCTTTGTTCACAGGAATGTCGCTGGCCAGCACGGGAAGTCCGGCAAACATGGCCTCCACAACAGCGCCACTAAATCCTTCACTATGCGAGGGAAAAACAAAACAATCGTAGTTATTGATAATTTGCGGGATATCGCTTCTGTTTCCCAGCAAAACCACATTGTTCTGTAAACCCAGTTCATTGATCAGCGCCAACAAAGCTTCTTTTTCAGTACCATCACCGGCAATATGTAAAACCGCATTGGGACATGCTGGTAAAAAATCATTGAAGGCCAGTATTAAGTCGCGCTGGCCTTTCACCGGTACTAATCGACCGACGTTTAGAAAATGGAGTGGTTTTCCAGAAAATGTCTGTGGAACCTGAAACCGGAACACTTTACTATCCCGGCCCCTGTTTATTACTTCAATTTTATCAGCAGCCACTCGCAGCGCCTTTGCACCCGATTGTTTAACCGTTTGCGAATTGGCAATAAATCCTTTGCAATAACCTGCGGTTGCCTTGTTGGCCCATTTGAAAAAAGATACGGCAGTTTTAGCCTTCCACGACAAAGCGGCATTATATGTACTGGCATACAGATCGCTTATGAAAGTACCTATTACAGGTACCCCGGTAAACCGGCTAACCAGCCTCGTTACCAACTCAGACCTGGTTAAATAAGCCACCAGCAGTTGCGGCTGCTCCTGCTGCACTATTTGTTTCAATTGTTTATAGGCAGTCATAAACCCATACTTCTTTTTCAATGCCACCGAATGCACGGTTATACCCTTGCTGGTAAAACGGGGCTTAAGCAGGTCGCCGGCGTATAAATGGCAAACAACAGGTTGAATATTCTTAAACCGGATGAGGTTGTTGAAAAGACTTTCTTCGGCCCCACCGGTTTGCAATGTATCAATTACAAACAGCACTTTATAAGGCTGCGAAGCGTTGTTGCTCTTGCTTACGAACGTATTTATTTCCCCGGCAACAGCCAGCGTATTGTTATCCATACTGGGCAACGGTGCTTTAATTGTCATTGAATAATATTGTTACATTTTCGCCTTTACAAAACATAGTAAACTCGCGATGGGCAATGGCTCTGAAAAAGGCAGATGTACAACCCGGGTGATCACCATCGTGCAATTCTATCATTACGCACCGCACCATGGGTAACCAGTCTTTATAGTTATACATGAACAGTTCCTTTTCGGCGCCTTCAATATCTATTTTAAGCAGATCGATCGATGTAAGATTATACTTCTTAACAATGTCATTGATAGTAATGCATGTGGTTGTGCCAACCTTTTTACCTGTAGCCTCTACAATCCTGAATGCATACTCGCCGCGGCCGCCATCATACATTTCCAGCTCTTTGTTTTCGTACCAGATGGCATTATTAAGGGCATGTACATTACTAAACCCCGACACATTCTTTACCAGCTGCTCGTAATTATGTTTCTCGGGCTCTACAGCAATCACCTGTGCATTGGGGTATTTTGTTTTAAAGTATAGTGCAGACAAACCAACATTCGCTCCCAGGTCAATAACAGTTTTCACCGGCGATCCATTGAGACCATTATAATTATACTGGTCAAATACCATCACCTGTTTAAAAACTTTAAAATCCGTGCTTCCTTTCCTGATATGTACCCTCCGCCCTTTCCATTTTACTGCAACTTCGGCTTCAGCATCGGCAGCAGTCATTGCCATACCAATAAGCAGCGATTTCACTATTCCGAAGCGGTAAATAAACCGCATAACGGAATACACTTTTTTGTTTAGTTTGTCTCTCTTCATGAATTAAGGTTTAATGTTTAATGAATTTTAGTGTTCCAGGATCGAGTGTTCTGCCACCAACACCTGTGATGCCATGCCAAATACCCATTAGCCTAAGCTTTACGCGTTGAAACCTGTCTGGGGCAAGAACGGCTGCTGAGATCAGCATTTTTGTTTGCAGATAGCAATAGCCTATTAAATTTCCTATAGAGAAATGTTTCTTTACAATAAACATGTGATTGCGGGCCGAGTAGTAGCCCCGCCATAAAGTAGCCCGGGTAAACTGACCGCCGCCGCCAAGGTATAAGCGGTTATCGGCGCCGTTCTTTAATACCCCTATTTTGTATCCGCTGCGTTGTATACGAACCGAATACTCATGATCATCGCACATCATAAAAAACTCTTCGCAAACGGGACCTACTTTACGAACCACATCAGCTTTTATCAGCGCGCCATCTATCATGGCATAATCGGCTTCCTGCAGTTTTATATCTTCCCGCACCGGAAACTTCTTTCCCATTTTAAGGTGTGCGCCATGTAAACCGAGCAGCGAAAACTTGCTTTGCTCAATATTTTCAACCAGCTCTTTTAGCGCATGTGGTGCATACATGGTATCATCATCCAACACCCAGAAGTACTGGCATTCTTTATTTTTTAAACCCGAATTCATTGCAGCAGCAATGGCACCTGCCGATCCGGTATTGCTTTCCATAAAAATGCACCGGATGTTATTGCTGCCATCAACTGTTTTCAGGTATTCAATTGTGCCATCGGTACTTTTGTTATCTACAACAATAATTGTTGCAGGCTTCAACTCCTGGGCCAATACATGGGCTAAAGCATCTTTAAGCGTATCGAGCCTGTTGTAAGTAACCAATATTGCACACACATTTGCGTTCATAAGAGGTAAGATGAATTAAAACTTATTTTTTTAGTATTGAGGCTTATCTTTTATACCACCTGTTCATACCGTAATCACGTATGGCTTTACAGGTGTTTTTAGTTACCAGGGTGCCATACCTGAAACCATGTTTATAGTTTAACAGGCTTTTACCTATTGAAATAAACAAAATTGACCAAAAGGCAGTGTAGTACCGGTTCTTTGCCATTACAAACAACGAATTGCGAATGCTGTAATAATCCCGCCACAAAACACTTTCATCCTTTTTTTGAATGGGCGGCCGTTTAACATTCATCCGGTTCCATTTTCTACGCAGGTCGAGGAACAAACCTGAGTGCACCAGTATTTTATACCCGGCCTTTTTTTGTTGCAGATCGTGATCGAGGTCTTCAAAGCCGAAGAACAGTTTTGCGGTTGGCTTTATGCCTTTCAATACGCTTTCGCCTTTTATCACCTTTATCATTCCGCCACCAATGGTATCTACTTCAATGTATTCGCCTTTCTCCAATTCTTCATTGGTAGTTCTTCGCAACAAACCGGTACGGGTATTTATTTTATGACCAACTACACCAACCTGACCGCAATTCCCTTCATACGAATCTGCCAGCTGCAATAATTTTTCAAACGTATCATTTGTATATGGAGGATCGTTGTCATCGGCCCACAGTATCCATTCGTATCCTTCTTTAGCCAGTGTTTCCAAACCAATATTTCCACCACCTGCAAAACCGGAGTTATATCCAACCTTTAAATGCACCACATTGGGGTAAAGCTGGGCCAGTTTGTTTTTCGTAAGGTCATTGTCGTTATTATCAACAATAAGCAGTTTATCGGGCGGCCTGGTTTGATCGAGGCACTTTTCAATAGTGTCCATCAGGATGTCGGGCCTGTTGAAGGTCACAATAAATGCAGCAAACTTCTTGTTCATAAATGTTACGTTTGAGGCAGCCGCTTGGTCGGTCGGTGCTCTTTGGGTTTACAAAAATTGTAGGGTTTAAATAGCCGGGGTTTATCTTTTGTAATATCTTCTCAAACTATAATCGCGAACAGCCCTGCAGGTGTTTCTTACTACCAGGCCGCCGTAGCGCCTGCCATGTTTATAACTCAACAGGCTTTTGCCAATGGAAACGGTAAGGAACGATAGCCAGGCCAGGGGAAGCCTGTGCTTTTTCATAATGAACAGGGCATTGCGAATGCTGTAATAGTCGCGCCACAATACCTTCTCATCTTTTTTCTTTACTATTTCGCGTTCAACATTCAACCTGCTCCAACGTTCACGACAGCCCAGGAACAGTCCGCTATGCACCAGTATTTTGTAACCGGCTTCTTTTTGCGACAGGTCAAAGTCAAGGTCTTCAAAACCAAAGAACAGTTTCTCTTCGGTTATAATGCCTTCGCGTATACTGTTACCGTTTACGATCTTACATTGGCCGCCACCTATTGTATCAACTTCTATGTAAGGATTTTTACGCAGCTCTTCGTTTGTTATGCGTTGTAACAAACCGGTGTATCTATTGAACCGGCTGCCTACCATTCCTACCTGACCGCATTTATCGCCATACGATTCGGCCAGTGTTACCAGCTTCTCAAATGTATCTTCTGTTTGTGGCGGATCGTTATCGTCGCCCCAGAAGATCCATTTATAGCCTTCTTTTGCCAGCATTTCCAATCCCACTTTATCGCCCCCCGCAGGGCCTGCATTATAACCCATGTAAACGTGTTCAACTTCGGGGTATAATTCTTCCAGCTTTTTCTTTGTTTCATCTGTTGCCCCGTTATCAATGATCAATACCTTTTCGGGCGGTAATGTTTGGGTAAAGATCTTATGGAGGGTATCCATCAAAATTTCTGCACGATTGAAAGTCACAATAAATGCAGCGAATCTTTTATTGCTCATAGAAATACTTTAAATGCTTAACAGCTAATGTTATTGATTTAGGTAAAGGTTTATGTAACTGACGTGCAAAAGGCATTACTTCCGTAATGCCTTCCTTACAATCTTTTAAAAAGCGATCTGTTAACCAGTGAGCAATCTTATATACCCTGCAGTGAAACCATTTTCTGAAAGCGGGTCGATTTATTTACCATTTCATCAAAAGAACCAGATGCGGTGACCTTACCTTTTTCAAGTAAGTAAATAGTGTCTGCTTCTTTTATGGTCGACAGGCGGTGCGCAATCAATACAATCGTGTAGTTACCGCGCAGTGCTTCAATATTTTCCTGAATGATCTTTTCCGTTTCTGAATCGAGCGCCGAAGTAGCTTCATCAAAGATCAGCACTTCGGTGTTCTTATATAACTCACGGGCTATGGAAATACGCTGCCGTTGTCCGCCCGAGATCAGGATCCCATTATCACCAAGGCGGGTATCTTCCTTTTCAGGCAGCGAATCAACAAAGCTGCCCAGGGAAGCCATCCGCAACACATCTTTAAAGCGCTTTTGATTTTCAGCCGTAGGCTCGGCCCAGAAGGTGATATTATTAAAGATGGTATCGTTAAACACTACCGGTTCCTGTGAAATATAACCCACTTTATCGCGATAGGTATTGAGGTTATACTGGTCCATTGGAATGCCGTCGATATACAGCTCACCGGCATCGGGTTTAATTAACCCGGCAATCATATTGGCCACGGTTGTTTTCCCTGCGCCGCTTTCACCCACCAGGGCTATTGTTGACTTTTTCTCCAGCTCAATGCTCATTCCATCGAGCACTTTTAAACTATCGTAGGAAAGCGTAACGTTTTTGAGCTCTATTTTATCCTGAATGGTTTTAAACGCAACAGGACCGTGTACTTCCTGTAAGGCCGCCATTTCATTGGTAAGAGAAGTTACGGAGTTGATACCGCCGCTGTTCTCAATAAAACCCTGCCAGTAGTTCTGCGTCATTACCAGGTAGCTAAGCGCGCGGTAAAACAGCAACAAGCTCAAAATGATACTACCCAAACTGGCGCCCATCCAGTTGAGCTGGGCAAATATTACAGCCATCACAATTATAACAATGATGGGCTCTTTTATACTGGTACCAATGGCCGTCATATGACCTATCTTCTTGTTCAACCCTTCGGCCTGGTTAATAACATTCCTCAGCTTACTTGAATACCTGTTGAAGGTATTGGTTGATTTGAGATATTTAAAGTGATGTGTAGTTTGTATGAGGAAGCTGTTGAAATCGGCTCCTTTTTTCGACAATTCGTTCGAAGCGTTCTTGGTGGTCCTGTATATTTTATTGTAGATAAGGTTAGATACCACGGCGCCAACACAAACCAGCACGGCAAACTGATAGTTGGCCAAAAATGCCAGGAACATATAGGTAAGCAACATAACCGATGCCTGGGCTGCAATAAAATAAAAGTGGAACGAAGAAAACAAACGCTGCACTTCCACCGTAAGCGTATTCTGTATCTTACCAGAATCGATCTTCAAAAAGGCGCTGTACGATAACCCTTCCAAATTATTCACCAGTCTATAGCGTACTTTCTTGATGAACAGCTCACGTAAACCGGCGTAATATTTCATCTGAAAATATTTCATTACACCTTTGAACACAAACAGCGTCACCAATACCACCAGCACAGTAGTAATAGTTAACTCAAATCCCATTTTCTTAATAAGACTGATGATGTGCTGCATTTGCCCCATCGACTCATGGTTATCGGCAGCAGCCTGTTGCGTTTGACCATCCCCTACCGCCTTTAACAACGGAATGAACATAGCCAGTCCCATACCATCCAGAAAACTGATGAATATGCACAACACCAGAAAAAAGAACAGCCTTTTACCAATGATGCTGTAGTAATATTTGAAATGCGTTAGGAAACTGCTTTTCAGCGTGAATAATTTCATCGTGCACTATTTTTTACACCCAAAGAATAAGGCTTAACCGATCAGTTAAGCCTTATCCCTTATGCGTTTTGCGTATTATGCTATTTTTAATTTACCTTCTGTGTTTTTCTTCTTCTTTTTCCCTTTGCCCATTTGCCCATATTCGTAACCGTAGCCATACACATGCTGGAAGCCATAACCAGGTTTAATACCATTTATGATCAGAGAAATATGTGGCAGCTTCTGATCTGTATGTAACTGGTTGATGAGTTTAACCGACGGACGTAATGTATACTTATGGCGCAGTACAAAGAATGATATGTCGGCCATTTTACCTAATGACAATGCATCTGATACTGCTTCAACCGGCGGCGTATCCATTACTATATAATCATAATGCGCCCGCAGGTAATCGAACAGCAGCTTCATGCGGGGGTTCAGGATTATCTCACCGGGGTTAAGCGGTAACGGTGTGCCTGCACTCAGGAAAGTAAGGTTCTCCATTTCAGGCACCGCTTGTACCAGATCGTCAACCTGGCTTTCACCACGTAAGAAGTTTGTAATACCGGGCGATTTTTTGAAACCTAACCGCTCGCTCAGGCTTGGGTTACGCAGGTCAAACTCGAGCAAGATCACTTTCTTGCTGCTGATGGCCAGCGAACTTGCCAGGTTAAGGCTCACAAAACTTTTTCCTTCACCACTCATGCTCGAAGTTACCATCAGCACTTTATGATCGGGACCGTACCCCATGTAAGAAATATTCGTACGCAGGGTCCTGAACTGTTCGGCAATGGGCGACACTGTTTCTTCAGCTATCACCAGATCGGCCTTGCTGTTATCGAGAATGATCTCACCGGCTATGGGGAGTGCTGTAATACCCTGAATATCTTCCCTGGTCTCAATTTTGTTGTTGAGCATAAACTGTACAACAATTATCAGCACGGGGATCATTATACCTAAAATGAAACCGATGGCATATACCACGTACGGTTTTGGGTTTACACTTTTACTTACATTCCAGTCAATGACACGCGAACCGGCAATACCGGCCGAAGCGTATTCCATTTTCTTATCCTCTATTTTTTGCTGCAAGAAAGTATACAAGGCATCTTTTACACCCAGTACCCGGTTGGTTTGGTTAAGGTCTTTCTCTTTTTCTGCCATACCATAAAAACGGCCACTCTGGCTTTGCTCCTGTGAAGCAATCAACGCATTGCTTGTTCTCAGTTGCTGGCGAATACTTCCAATGCTGGAATAAATACTATTCTTGGCAGTGGCTAATGCAGAGTTTATTTCGGGCAACCGTATATCTTGTGGCGTACCACGGTCGAGGATCTCTTTCTTTCTTAATACCAGTTTATTATAGCCATCAACAAAAGCGGTCAAACCCGGGTCGGCCAGTGCGGCTACGTTGGGAATGATCTGCTCCTGGCCACTTTGTGTTATGCTATTTTCAACCTGCGCCAGCAGGTTTTCTTTAAATACGTTCTCGGTTTTGTGGCCATCGAGTGTAGCCAGGTTACCCAGTATCTGGTTTGCCGAAGTACCTACATCGTTCACCTTGTTATTCGATTTGAAATCCTTTACTTTATTGGCCTGCTGCGACAATTCGCCCGACACTGTTGCCAACCGCTTTTCAAGGAAATCGATCTCAGTACGCAGGGCCTTGCTTTTATGCTCAAAGTTGGCTACGTCGTAATTGTACAACAACACATCAACTATCTGTTTAGCCCGCTCAGGGATCTCATCGCTTACTGATATCTGTAACATGGCCATACCGCCTTTGGGCACAGCGCTGGCAGAAATACGTGATGAATACTTTGCTACAGCGCCATCTTCACCAGGAAAGCGAAGCAGGTATTGTCCTTTTTGAATAGTAAGGAATGGTTTGGGTTCAATAGTAATGGTATCGTGTTTGAATACCAGCGGCACATTGTAAAAGCCTTTTACTATTTCCTTCTCAAGCTGAATTTTATAACCTTCTTCACTTACCAGCAGTTTATACATGGGCGTGGTTTCATCTACATCCCACCGTTTAACCTTAATGGCGAACGGTAATGAATCGAGGTGTAATGCTTTATCGCGTACCCGGCCATTTGTAAGCACTTCAATGTTCAAATGCAATGAGTCAACTATCTTTTGTATAAGAGCAGCAGACTCAATTTTAAAGATTTCGCTGTTTAAATCAGGTTGTGCTTGTGCCGCAGCGGCGTTGCCCTGGCTAAATGCCGATCCGCCAAGAATGTTAGTTGTTACTTCGCTCGATGTTTGTACCTGAATATATGTTGACACCTGGTACAATGGTACCGTGTAACGTATGTACAACCACGCAGCTGTTATACAAATAACAGCTGATAAGATAAGCCAGTAGTAGCCTTTTGCCAGTTTCGAGAAAAGCCGTTTTGCGTCAAAACCTTTACTTTCTTCTGGCTCGTCAAAATACTTCTGCTCCATTGGTGAAAGTTTTAGTTTTTATTATTTTGAATAGAGAATCCAAGTGTTATGGCGGAGATAAGAATAGTGACAATCGAGGTCGCCAACCCAAAGTCTTCTTTAAACAATGAACCGGAACGAGCCTGAACGTAAAGCACATCATTCGGCCGCATTTGAAAAATATCCGGATCTTCTAAAAAACTACCCTTTCTGAGATCGAACTTTCTTACAACCCTTTTTCCGTTATAATCACGTAACAATCTAACATCATATCTTTTTGCGGTATGTGGCAGATCGCCGGCGGCCGCCAATGCCTCCAACAGGGTGGCATGTTGCGTTGAGATAACGAAAGTGCCGGGGTTCCTAACCTCACCAAGTACGGTAACTTTAAAAGATTGAAAATTCATTTCAACCAATGGATCTTTTAAGTACGGGCTAACTATACCGGTTATTTTTTGCTTTGCCTGGTTTAGTGTTAAACCTGCTAATTGTACTTTGCCAACAACCGGAATTTCAACTTCGCCATCGGGGTTCACCAGGAAATCGGAGCCATTTGATACTGAGCCGCCCACTCCAGTGGCAGCACCAACAGCGCTGGCTACACCGTCCATACTGTGTTTGTTGAAAAACGCAGCGCTTTCCTGATCTTTTACGATAAAAGTAATGTCGAGCCGGTCGCCGCGTTCAATAATACGCTCTGGCACAGGCATTGCTTTTAATTCGTAAGCTTCTGAGTCGGGTAAATCATTAAAGTAATTTAATTTTTTACTGGTGCTACAGGAAGAGGTAAGAATTGATACGAACGCTACAAAACAGAGTATGAGGGTGTGCGGATGGATGTGGTTTCTATTCATTGTGCGATAATTTATATAATGCCAGTTGCTGGTAAGCCAGCAGCTTTTAAGAGGTTAATTTTAAATACGACGACTGCTTATACCACTCCACGGTTGTTTGTAATCCTTTTTGAATTGTTACAGCTGGTTGATAACCGAACAGCTGTTGCGCCTTGCCTACATTGGCCAGGCTATGGCGAACATCGCCTTTACGCTCTTCCCGGTATTGAGGTTCCAGGGTTGTACCGGTATTTGCACAGATGTATTGCCACAATTGATTCAGGGTGGTTGCCTCGCCTACTGCAATGTTCACTACTTCATGCTTTTTAATGTCAGGCGTCAGAACGGCTTTTATGTTTGCCTGAACAGCATTTTCAACGTATGTGAAATCGCGGCTCGTTTCGCCATCACCGTTAATGAACGGCGCTTCCTGTTTCAACGCACTTTGTACAAACAGGGGAATTACGGCCGCATACGGACCGCGTGGGTTTTGGCGGGGGCCAAATACATTGAAATAACGCAAACCAATAGTATGGAAATCGTATGTGCGACTGAACACCTGTGCATACAATTCATTTACATATTTGGTAACTGCATATGGTGAAAGCGGGTTACCGATTTTATCTTCTACCTTAGGCAATCCAGGGTGATCGCCATAGGTGCTTGAGCTGGCTGCATACACCATTCTTTTAACACCGGCATCGCGTGCAGCCACCAGCATATTTAAGAAACCGCTTACGTTCACTTCGTTACTGGTAATAGGATCGTTGATGGAGCGGGGCACCGAACCAAGCGCAGCCTGGTGCAACACGTAATCAACATCTTCAACCGCGCGGCGGCAGGTATCTAGGTCACGTATATCGCCCTCAATCAAACTAAACTCGGGCCGGGCAAACCATTGGTCAATATTCTCCATTGAACCCGTACTAAAGTTGTCGAGCACACGCACTTTACCTGCGCCATGGCTCATTAAATATTCTACAAGGTTCGACCCTATAAAGCCGGCGCCGCCCGTTACTAAAAAGCTGGCGTTGCTGATATCTATGCTATGGTATTTTTGATCGTACATAATTAAAAGTTATAAACGTGCATCAACTAATTCTTTACTCAAAAGGGATTTTACATCAAACAGAACGCATGCGTTGCTGCATAACTTTTTGATGGTCTCATGGCTGAACTGCTTATGCGCTACAGCCAGTACCACTGCATTGTACTGCGATTGGGTAGCAGGCAGATCCTGCACTGTTCTTACACCATACTCTTCATATACATGTTCAGGATCGGCCCAGGGATCATAGATGTCGACTTCTACGTGGTAGCTTTGCAAGTGCCGGATAATGTCAATAACCTTGGTATTGCGAACGTCGGGGCAGTTCTCTTTAAAGGTAATACCTAAAACCAACGCTTTGCTTCCTGAAACAGGTATACTTTTTTTCACCATAAGTTTTATCACTTCCCCTGCTACATATGCGCCCATTCCATCATTTAACCTGCGGCCCGCCAAAATGATCTCGGGGTGATAACCTACTTCCATGGCTTTTTGCGCCAGGTAATAAGGGTCAACGCCTATACAGTGGCCACCTACTAAACCGGGCCTGAATGGCAAAAAGTTCCACTTTGTTGATGCTGCTGCCAAAACCTCCTGCGTATCAATATCCAACAGGTTGAATATTTTGGCCAGCTCATTTATAAAGGCAATGTTGATATCGCGTTGTGCATTCTCAATTACTTTGGCCGCTTCTGCTACTTTTATCGAAGGCGCCAGGTGTGTGCCCGCAACGATGATGCTTTTGTAGATCTCATTTACTTTTTGTGCAGCTTCGGGTGTAGAACCGGAAGTTACTTTTTTGATCTTTGTAACCGTATGTTCTTTATCGCCCGGGTTTATACGCTCGGGTGAGTAACCGGCAAAGAAATCTACGTTGAACTTCAGTCCCGATACTTTTTCCAGAATAGGTACGCACTCTTCTTCTGTTACACCGGGATATACAGTAGATTCATAAACCACGATATCGCCTTTCTTTAATGCCTTACCTACTGTTTCACTGGCTTTCACCAATGGAGTAAGATCGGGGCGGTTATATTTATCGACCGGGGTGGGAACCGTTACAATGAAAACATTGGTTGTTTTAATATCCTCTATCTGATCGCTCACCCATAAACCAACTGTGCTGTCCAATTTCTTCTTAATAACGGAGGTAAGCTGATCGCTGCTAATTTCCAGGGTGTGATCGTTACAAGACCTCAATTCGGCTATACGTTCTTTGTTGATGTCAAAGCCTATTACAGCGTACTTCTTCGCAAATTCAACTGCCAGTGGTAATCCTACATATCCTAATCCGATTACCGTTATGTGATACTGCTTTGTCTCTTCCATTTCTATTGTTATTAAAGAGTTTATTGAGATGAACCTTTTGCAAGGTTATTTTTATCAATGGCCACCAGGGCAAACCCAAGTGAAGGTAACATCACTTTCACCATTCTATTACTGATCTCCATCACCTGTCCGGTTTGCTGCATAAGAGGTCCTTGCATAATGGTCACTTCATCATTTACATTCACATCTATTCTTTCTACCTGAATGTGTTCATAATTCTGCAGGAACTGTTTCACCGCTTCAATCTCTTCATCGCGTATAACGGCAGGTTTTGCCTGAAAAGTTACAAAACCTATTACTCCATCGGTTTGCAGCACCGGAATGTGTGCTTTGGGCGCTAAACGAACCAGCACATACGACTTAAATAATGGTTCCAGTATTATTTTCTTACGGTCGCTCCAATTGCGCTCAAGTCTTTGCACCGGACAATAGTTCTCAATTTTTTTTTCATCGAGCAGTTCCGATACTTTCTTTTCCCATCGCGACCGTACGTAAAGAGCGTACCAACGTAAATTATCATCCATGGATTCAGGTTATCTTACGTCTCAGCGCAAAGCTCCCGCTACACCCAGTCACACGCTTAACTGAGAATCAATTTTTTAT
This sequence comes from Niastella sp. OAS944, assembly GCA_024809215.1. Taxonomy (GTDB): domain Bacteria; phylum Bacteroidota; class Bacteroidia; order Chitinophagales; family Chitinophagaceae; genus Niastella. The sequence continues at coordinate 282,105 of JANUBW010000011.1, forward strand.
AAATTAAAAGTCTACTTGCATCAATACCAATTTCACGTTCTCTTCTTCGTTCGTCACGAGGAATATCAGATCGTAATGAGGTTATTGAGGTCCAATAAAGCAATAACAGTACACAAGTAAATAGTAATCCAGAGGCTATTCGAAAGGATTGGTTCAGAGGCTTTCGAAGGAAATCGGGCCTATGGGGTGATTCGAAAGGAAAATCGGGTGACGATCGGTAATTACAAGGGATGTTGGACGATCAGAGGGTTTTGAAGACGCTCAAAAGTAGAAAGTTTTTTGATATTATGCAATATCGGCGGTCGATTTTTATATACCATAATGTGGTAACTGGTAAAATACCCAATCATCTTATCTTCAGCATAACTACCTGGCGTACAATTCGTATTAACTACATACAACGATCGAAGAACTACATATTAATAATGTGTAAACAGCGAGGGGTCATATCAGTGCTTATCAAAATAAAACAACCTTTTTCAGGGAGTAAGAGTCCTGAAAAAGGTTGCTTCTCTGTTACCGGTTACCGGGTTGCCGGTTACCAGTTCGTGCCTCGTTATATTCAGTTACAGGTTACAAGTTCCAAGTTTCAAGGGCTTATATTCGGAACTCGCTATTAATGCCGGCAGAATTTGCGTATAGATCCTGAGTTAAGGTTTGCCGTTTTACGCTTAGCGAGCCAGGAATTTCGGAAACCATTGCCGATTCACGATTGCCGATTAAACGCGAGCCTCAAAATTGAACGCCCGTTTCACGTTTCACGTTTGCCGTTTCACGACAAAGACCGCGCAATCCCCAGCTCCAAACCACGTAATTCAGCCAGTCCGCGCAGGCGGCCAATAGCCGAATAACCTGGATTGGTCTTTTTATTCAGATCATCTAACATTTGGTGACCATGGTCGGGGCGCATAGCCAAATTCACTTTACGCTCCTGCATTACTTTCACCAGGTTCTTTACCACACTGTACATATCTACATCGCCTTCGAGGTGGTTGGCTTCGTAAAAATTGCCGTCGGCATCGCGTTGCGTGCTGCGCAGGTGAATAAAATTAATGCGGTTGCCAAATTGTAATACCATGGCTGGCAGGTCGTTATCGGCACGCACGCCAAATGAACCGGTGCAAAAGCAAAGGCCATTGCTGGCATTGGGCACTGCATCGAACAACTGTTGTACCTGCTCGGCATTACTTACCACACGGGGTAAACCGAAAATAGCATATGGAGGATCGTCGGGGTGAACCACCAATTTAACGCCAACCTCATCGGCAACCGGCGCCACCTGTTGCAGGAATTCAATTAGGTTCTGTTGTAATTTTTTGGCATCGATGCCTGCATAGGTATCAAGCGCAGCCTGAAACTGCTGCAGGGTAAAACTTTCTTCACTGCCAGGCAAACCAGCTATAACATTGCGTTGCAACAGTTTTTTCTCTTCCTCGCTCATGCCGGCCAGGCGTTCTTTTGCTTTAGCCAGCTCTTCGGGTGTATAATCTTTTTCTGCGCCTGGTCTTTTCAACATCAGCACATCAAATGCAACCATGGCTGCGCGTTCAAACCGCAGGGCTTTACTACCGTCTTCAACGGTGTAAGCGAGGTCGGTGCGCGTCCAATCGAGCACGGGCATAAAGTTGTACGTAACAACATAAATACCGCAGGCTGCCAGGTTACGAATGCTTTCACAATAATTGGCAATGTATTTTTTGTAATCTCCTCTTTGCGTTTTAATGTCTTCATGCACCGGCACGCTTTCCACTACCGACCAGGCTAGGCCTGCCGCTTCAATGGTTTCCTTGCGTTTCAGAATTTCTTCTTTGGTCCAAATGGAGCCATTGGGTACATGATGCAGCGCAGATACAACACCTGTGCAACCCGCCTGCCTGATATCTGCCAGGCTAACCGGATCGGCGGGGCCGAACCAGCGCATTGTTTGTTCAAATTGATACATAATGTAATTGTTTATAACAATTTTTCACAAGGTTACAATTTGTATGGATAGAATACACAAATTGCCTTCCTTAATTCTTTGCAAACGATTTCGAAAAATGTTGCGAAAATAGCCAGCAATTGCTAATCTTTGCCAGGGAACTCCTCTATGGATCAAGTGAATTTAAAACAGCTGGCGAAAGAACTGAACCTGGCCGTTTCAACGGTTAGCCGCGCTTTGCGAGACAGTCATGAAATAAGCCCGCAAACCAAAGAAAGGGTGCGCGAACTGGCCATGAAACTAGGTTTTCAGCCCAACCCCCATGCCAGTAGCTTAAGGCAGAACAAAAGCAAGACCATTGCGGTCATCATTCCTGAAATTGAGAACAACTTTTTCTCCCAGGTAATAAACGGCATTGAATCGGTAACGCCCAATAAGGGCTACCATGTGCTTATTTACCTTACGCACGAAGATTACAATAAAGAACGCGATATTCTGCAACTGCTGCGCAATGGCCGGGTTGATGGTATTATGATCTCGGTATCAAACACCACTACCAACCTCGATCATATTACAGCCTGGCAGCAGGCGGGCATTCCCCTGGTGCTTTTCGACCGTACCTGCGACGAGCTCGATGTGCCAAACATTATGACCAACGATGCCGAAATGGCTTTTAAAGCAACCGAGCATTTGTTGAAAAGAGGTTGTAAAAACATCGCCTTCTTAGGCATGGCCGGAAATCTCAGTATTTCAAATCGGCGCAAGGCAGGTTACCTTTCTGCCCTTGAAAAACATAAAGTGACAACACCGCCGCAGGTAATTGAATTAACGGCGAAAGATTATATCAACCGCGAAACCTTACATGCCATTTTTCAACAGCCGCAACACCCCGATGGCGTTTTTGCCGCCATTGAAAAATTTGCGGTGAACACATATGAGGTTTGTAAAGAATTAGACCTGCGTATTCCGCAAGACGTAAAAGTGGTCAGTTTTTCGAATCTGCAGGCAGCAGCCCTGTTCGATCCCGCCCTTTCAACTATTATTCAACCCGCATATGATATCGGCCGCGAGGCAGCAAACATTTTATTTAAGTTAATAGAAAAGAAAATGCTGATGCCGTACGAGAAAAAAATGATACTGCCATCACAACTGATTGAGCGGGCGTCAACGGCAACCGGCAGTTAAGTAAAAGGCGTTCGCCACTTGTGTAACGAACGCTCCGTATTTAACAATTATTTGCAACTTTCTATTATCGTTAGTATGTTTATTATAATGAAATTATTTTCATGAGAACTGAAGTTATTAGCTTTCTACTTATAGTGCTTACCGTGTTGGTTTCGTACAGGGGGTTTCAGGATCATTTCTTTTTTGAGAAGTATGAATTTGGTGTTGACAAAGTGAAGCTGTACCGGGATTTCAAACGGCTCATCACATCGGGCTTTTTGCATGTGAACTGGATGCACCTTATTTTCAACATGATCGGTTTGTTCTTTTTCGGCGGATCACTGGGCCCGCTTGATTTTGTATTGATCTATTTTGCCAGTATGGTTGGCGGCAATCTGCTTACACTGCTTGTTTATAAGAACCAGGGCGATTATTCTTCAGTAGGCGCATCGGGCGCGGTGAACGGTATCATCTTCGCCACCATTGCACTTGAACCCGGCATTAGAGTTATGTTTATGCCCGGCTGGTTATTTGGCCTTGTGTACATTGGTTTCACCATTTGGGGCGTTCGTTCAAAAAGAGATAATATTGGGCACGAAGCACATTTGGGCGGCGCCATCATTGGTATGCTGTTAGCTTGCGCCCTGCACCCCGCAGCACTGGTTCAGAATTATATTACCATTTTAATTATTGCCATCCCAACCATAGCATTCATATACCTCATTATAACAAGACCGCACATATTACTGGTAGATAATCTGTTTTACAATAAACATGTTGATCACTACTCCATAGATCACAAATACAACGAAAGCAAATACAGCCAGCAACAGGAAATTGACCGCATCCTCGATAAAATAAGCAAACGCGGCATTAACAGCCTTAGCCAAAAGGAAAAACAAATGTTGAAGGATTATAGTAAGAAATAACCACCTTCGCAGTACCAATACGTTTACCGAAACCTACATTATGAAGAAAGTTTGGCTGGCTGCCATTGTTACCCTGTTCTTTTATGCGCCATTACTGGCTGCATCGCAAAGAGATACCACTCTTACCGAAACAACTATCATTTTACATACAGCAAAGGGTGATATTAGCGGCACCCTCACCATTCCCGGCGACCACACAGGTAAAATGCCTGTTGCGTTGATCATTGCCGGCTCGGGCCCAACAGACCGCAATGGCAATAACCCTATGATGAAGAATGAGAGCCTGAAACTGCTGGCGCATGGGTTAGCGTCGCATAATATTGCATCACTTCGGTTCGATAAACGAGGAATTGGCGAAAGCAGAATTTCAGGTAAAACCGAAGCCGACCTGCGATTTGAAGATTACATTAACGATGCACGCGGCTGGATAGATACCTTAAAAAAAGACCCGCGTTTTACCAAAGTAATAGTGGCCGGCCACAGCGAAGGTTCATTGATAGGCATGATTGCTGCGCATAAAATGGCAGATGGTTTTGTTTCCATTGCCGGTGCGGGCCGTTCGGCAGATAAAATATTAAAAGAGCAACTGGCTGTTCAACCCGCCATGGTAAAAGACAGCAGCTACCCCATTATCGATAGCCTTGTAATGGGAAAAACAGTAGCCAATGTTCCTAAAATGCTCTTTGCTTTATTCAGACCCAGTGTACAACCCTACATTATATCGTGGTTTCACTACGACCCGCAAACGGAGATCAAAAAACTCACCATTCCGGTGTTAATACTCCAGGGCACAAACGACCTCCAGGTTACAGTTGATGATGCCAACCTGCTGGCCAAATCGCATCCCAAAGCGACGCTGGTACTTATAAAGAACATGAACCATGTTTTTAGAATAGTTGAAGGGGATAGAAAAGCCAACCTGGCTACTTACATTGCAGCTGACCCTATTAGTACTGAACTAATAACAACTATTGCTACATTCGTAAACAGGAAATAAACCATCACTCCACACCGGCCTTCGGCCATCTTACAGCGACATTACAGCGACCTTATAGCGACATTATAGCGACCTTATAGCGATGTTATAGCGACCTGCCTCCCGGTTAACTCCCTGGTAGCTCCCTGGCATGTCCCCGGCAACTCCATACCAACTACCCGTTCACGCTTTTGCACATCTATACATTGCGTACTGCTTAAGCATACCTGGTATATTTATGATAGTCATGGGCCGAGGTTGAAATGAGGTGGAATTAAGGTAATAAATGAGGCTGAATAGAGACGACAATAAAACCACCGTAAAAGGTAACTAACAGGCTGCAAACGGTAAACCGTGAATGGAAAACAAGATATTTTCACGGAAACGTTAGCGTAACAAAATTGCGCCAGCCCTAAAAACTAAGCTAAATTACCTCGGATTGCATCATTAATTGCCATTTGAAGTAAAAGTAGCTTAATACATGAGGCCACAGCTTTTAAAAGTATCACGTGAGATCCGCCATTCATTTAGCGTTCGGCAGGACCTCGTTCCCTACATCAATAACCGCTGGCACTACCACCAGGAGGTAGAACTAATTCATTTTAAAAAAGGCGAAGGCACCCAGTTTGTGGGTGACAGCATCAGGAACTTTAAATCGGGCGATGTGGTTTTGGTAGGCGCCGGCCTTCCCCATTACTGGCGCTTTAACGACGCTTTTTTCAGTGAGAACGAACGGTCAACGGTCGACATTAGGGTATGTCATTTTTGTGAGAACTTCTGGGGAGAACAATTTTTACAACTGCCGGAAAACATTAAGATCAAAAACGTGCTCGAAAAGGCCAAACGCGGTCTGCAGATCACTGGTAAAACCCGCACGGTGGTTGCGGAATTCCTTGACGTATTATTACATACCGAAGGGCCGCACCGTATTATGCTGCTTACCCAGGCATTGAACGCCATTGCCGAATGTGAGGAAGCGGAGCCATTAAGCTCTATTGGTTTCAAGCACGAACTGCCCGATGCGGAGCACGATCGCATCAACGCCATATACGATTTCTCGCTTAAAAACTTCAAACGTCCCATTCAGCTCGATGAAATAGCTTCTGTGGCTAACATTAGCCCCAATTCATTCTGCCGGTACTTTAAGTCAAAAACAAGTAAGACTTTTTCGCAATTTCTTATTGAAGTTAGGGTTGGGTATGCCTGTAAATTGCTCATAGAAAATAAAATGAGCATAAAACAGCTCTGTTTTGAGAGCGGATTCAACAATTTTACCAGTTTTCATAAGTACTTTAAACTAATTACTGGCAAAAGTCCGTTGAATTACCAGAAAGAGTTCATTCAAAAACAGTAGTACCCTTGCCTATGAGCATACGTTTACCTAAGAAGGTAGTTATAAGCGCTACCTTGGTTATTGCATTTAGTTTCAGCCCCCCGATCAATAAGTGGGAGTCGCGGTTTGTTACGATGGCCCCGAACGGGGTTTTACGTTACCATGCCGACGAACACGGTAATACCATTCCCGACTTCAGCCGTGTTGGTTATTATCAGGGCGATCAACCGATACCCGATGTACCGGTTGTAAAAACCGTTTCGCCAGGCGATACTAATAGCCAGGCCATTATTCAGCAGGCCATTGATGAGGTTGCTCAACGAAAACCCGATGCAAACGGTTTCCGCGGAACTATCTTATTAAAGAAAGGCACCTATAAAATTCCGGGCACCCTTTACATTCTCGCCAGCGGTATAGTTTTACGCGGCGAAGGGGAAGATGAACAAGGCACCAAACTGATTGCCACCGGCAACACGCAGCGGTCATTGATTGAAGTTATGGGCGATGGCTACCTGGAAGAAGTTGCCGGCACCCGCGCTTCTGTTACCGATGCCTATGTACCTACCGGCGCAACTACGTTAACACTTAACGCTGCAGATAAATATAAGGTTGGCGATAAAATAGTACTGGTTCGCCCGGCCACTGAAGAGTGGATAAAGGACCTGAAAATGGACGTTATTGACGCCCGTAAAGGAACCAAACAATGGAGTGCAGGCGAATATGAATTGTATTATGAACGCGTGATCACCAAAGTAAAAGGCAATACCATAACAATAGATTGCCCGGTAATGATGCCGTTGGAGAAGCAATACGGCGGCGGTTCTATATTTAAATATTCCTTTGAAGAACGCCTGTCGAAAGTGGGCATCGAGAACCTGCGTTGCGAATCGACCTTTGACAGTGATACCGCAGAAGATCATGGCTGGACAGCCATTCAGTTCAATAAAATTGAAAATGGCTGGGTGCGTCATGTTACTTCGCGCTATTTTGGTTATGCCTGTGTTCATTTAAACGAACTGGCCAAATGGATCACTGTTACCGACAGCCGCTGCCTCGATGCCAAGTCAAAGATCACCGGCAGCCGCCGTTACTCATTCAATAACGACGGGCAACAGAACCTGGTAATGAATTGCCACACTACCGAAGGGCGTCATGATTATGTTACCGGCGCACGCACCTGCGGCCCCAACGTTTTTTATAACTGTACTGCACGAAATGCGCATGCAGATATTGGTCCGCATCATCGCTGGTCGTCGGGCACGCTGTACGATAATATTATTACTGATGGTGAAATATGCATCCAGGACCGCGGCAACTGGGGCTCAGGCCATGGCTGGGCCGGCGTTACGCAGGTGTTATGGAACTGTACCGCCAAACGTGCTGCTGTACAAAGCCCCTGGGTTAGTGGAAAGAATTATTGTATAGGATTGAAAGGCGCCAAGTATGCCGGCCGCTTAGGGGGCCGCCTCGATGGCGAATGGGAAGGACAAAACAAACCTGGCTTGTCGCCTGTTTCGTTGTATATGACGCAGCTAAAAGCACGACACAGAAAATAGTCACAGTTCACTGTTCATAATTCACAGACAAAAAAGGGAGAGCCGCTTTTTACAAGTGGCTCTCCCTTTTTAGTTATTCAGTTGTTCAGTTATTATGTTGAATTTATGAACCGGCAATTGGTACAGCTCTCACTTTTACCACAACTTTCTTTACAACCTGCTTCTTCCCATCAGGTGAAATGTTAGGTCTGTGCGCTTCGCCGGGAAAGAAGATGATAAATGATCCGCCGGGTATAACATAGAATTTACCGGGTGCAGTATAGTTGGCAACGTCTTTTGCTTCATCATAAGGCTTTGTGGTAGAAGTAACTTCGGCCACCGGCCACTTGCCCATTTTTTCATCACCGGTAATAATACATTGCACATCGATGTACTTGCGGTGCGACTCCCAATTGGTTTTATCAAAATCTTTGCTTGGATCTTCAGTTACCGACACAAATACATTATCGCCATCAACAGGATATTTTCCTTTGGCCAAGGTTTTAAGGTCGTGTTCTTTCAAAAAAGCAAAGGCCTTATCCCAATACGGTTTATTGATAGCATACTGGCGGGCAAACTCTTCCTTATTAATAGATTTATGCGGCGTAAGCGCCACCCCATTCAACCATTCTTTTTTCTTATACCATTTGGCCGCTTTCGATTTGCTGATAGCAGTATCGGTCAACTGGGCATTTACCGACAGAACAGAAAAAGCAACTAATAAAACTGACAGTACCAGACCTTTTTTCATACGTGCAGAAATTATAATGGTGTAAATATAAGGCGTAAAAAGTTGACAAGTTAACGGGTTAACAAGTTGACAAGGACCTTAAGTGCCACCTTCTGACGAATAGCTGTTGTCACCTATTTCAAACCATTTATTTTATAACCCGCTGGTACCAGTGCCGGTAAATCGTTTGTCAGACACTTTTCCTTTTACCAGCACCTTAATAACAGTAGCCATTTTATCGGGCGCCTGATCGGGAACGGTTATTACCAATCCGTCTTTACCAGTGGCGGCAGCCAGCTTTTTACCGCCGGCCAGTAAGGTGGCCGATATTACAGATTGTGTCAATCCTGGCACTACCAACTTTTTGTCGGCCGGCCAGTTAAATACGCTCAGGTATAGGATGGTGTTATCTTTCTGTTCTTTCTTTGTTATTCTTCCCCAGGTAACGGCGGCCAGCGGACTGGCTTTTGTTCCATAAATAGCTTCGCCATTTACTTTCATCCAGGCGCCTACCTGTTGCAAACGGGCAATGCTTTCAGCAGGTATGGTACCATCATCTTTTGGCCCTACGTTCATTAAGTAGTTACCACCTTTAGAAGCAATATCAACCAGGTTCCTTACCATTACTTCTGCACTTTTCCATTCGTGGTCATTTTTCTTATAGCCCCAGGTATTGTTCATGGTCATGCAGGTTTCCCAATCTTTACCATCCAGCTCACTCTCTTTCGGGATCCTTTGTTCGGGCGTTTTATAATCACCCGCAAAATTGGGACGCTTTAACCGGTCGTTTGTGATAATATTGGGTTGCATTGCCAGCACCGCATTCAGCTTTTCGGCAAATTCATCGGTCATGCCCGTAGGTGTATCCCACCACAATACAGCTACATCACCATAATTGGTAAGCAACTCTTTTACCTGTGGTACAGCCACCTCATCAATATACTGCGACATTGTTTTTGAGGTTTGAGCGGGGTCCCAATGACCTTCGTGCGAGGCAATGTAGGCATCGATGGTTGCAGAATCGGGATTAGCCCAACCTTCGCTGGCCGCTTTCTTTGATGCCGCGCCGCCCGGGTTACACCAGTCCTGTGCCTGGGAGTAATAAAAGCCCAGCTTCATTCCGTATTTGCGACAGGCCTCAGCCAGTGGCGTCAACAGGTCTTTGCCATAAGGCGTAGCATCAACCATATTCCATTTGCTGGCGTTTGATTTAAAGAGGGCAAATCCATCGTGATGTTTGGCGGTGATCACAATATATTTCATGCCAGCGTCTTTAGCCAGCTTTACCCATGCATCAGCATCATACTTAACGGGATTGAAAGAGGAAGCAAATTGCTGATATTCGGCAACGGGGATTTTTCCGCGGTTCATGATCCATTCACCAATGCCTTTGATGGACTGGCCATTGTAATAGCCAGCAGGTACCGAATAAACACCCCAATGGATGAACATACCAAAACGGGCTTCGCGCCACCATTCCATGCGTTTATCGCGATTTACACTTTGAGCAGCATTTTGCGCCAGTGCAGTTTGCAGTAAACCAAACAACACGATTGCAGAAACGACTTTTTTCATGAGACGTTCTTTTTTATGCAACTAACGGAAAAATATGGTTGGAATGACCGAGAAGGGTGGGGAATTATTAAGTTATTTTAGCGTGGAAGCATATTACGCAAGCAGCTCTCTTATTTCTGCTGCTTTATTTTCAAATTCGTTTAATTCTAAGCCACTTATGGGTGCATCAAGCCATGTCAGCAGCTCAATTAATGTATTATTGGCATCACCTAATTCATTAAGATATTTAAGTTGCTCCGGCTCAGTAATGGGTAATAATCGATGATGAAACAACTGATTCCTCAGGTCTTTTACTTCATTTAACTTCTGATAAAGATCTTTTCGTTTAATTGTTGGCGGTAACAGAGGAAATATCTGTATTGGTAATCCTTTAACACTTTTATAAAAATCTTTACTGAAAAACTCAACCCATAATGCCAACCCAACCTCAATCAAAAAACCTTTTTCATTTAATATAAACCCTTTAGGTTTTCTTTGTAATATAAATTCCGCTTCCCGTTTAATAAGATTACTGTCATCGCTTGAATTAATTTGAAGCGTAAACCAGTTAGCCCCTAACCTCTCTTTAAACAATTGAAATAACCGATTCTTTAGAAGAGTTTCCACCAAATAGTACTTCGGATAGAAAGTAGCGTACAAATCCAAACTAAGGTGAAGCAATCTATCCTTATTACCACTTTTAATTTTTTTTTTATTGTCAGATGTCATAAATGTATTATCTTTACTATACCCCACACAGCTTAGTAACTCCTCTTACGCAAGTAATGAAACTAAGCTTTTTTTATTATTGTTACAGGTCCTGAACTATGCCTACTTCGATCAGCGTAATAATCACCTTTCAACATTAATGGACTTATACAAGGTTTAATCATTACACTAGTCATTCCATGATGCATATATTCATTATTTGCAAATTCGGGTTTTCTTTGAGACAAGTATTCCCATTTAAGCGTAAATAGCGATGAGGTCTGAACTTCAATCCCAGCCATTATTGATCTTGATGTCGCTTTTTCTCCATCTAAAAAGATATAAATCTTCGTCCAGGTTTGTGTTATAGTTAGTATACCCTCATATTCTGTGGCATAATTGTCTATTGAGGACTTCATAAGCATTGTCCAGGTACCATTTAGATTTGGCGTACTTAATAACCTATTAAGCCAGGGCAACTTCCAAAGAACCTGATCAAACAACCAATAGAATGTACCAAATACAGCGAATGCAGAGGGAACCGGCATCCATGAAGGTGTGTTTATATAATTCTTCAAAATCAGTATTGTTGAGATACTTAATATCCCTAAAACTCCAATAACGGTTTTACGTTCGTCTGAATTAATGCTATAGGTGTGCATCTAACTATCTCCTATCCTCACTTAAGGTTTTACATTTTAATAAGATATTTCCACCTTATTGGATTGCATTTCCATCGAAGGCTGGTGCTGATCCTTAAAACCGGGATTAATTGCATCATACTGAACCTTATAATTATTACCTTTATTAAGTTCATAAAACTCTTTTAATGAGATAGCTGAACTTATTTCTTCACCTGGTTGCAACAGTATATATTCATCGGGTGTTCTTGTACAGTTAGCCATCATTCCTAAATAATCAATTTCATCACCGTTACTATTCTCAATTTCAAAATAATTGTTTCGCACTTGTCCATCGTAATAAACTACTTGCTTATTCAAATAAATACTATTACCTGATTTATTCCGAAAAACCAGGTGAGCTGTCATTGTTTCGTTTTCTTCAACTGACAACTTAACTTCTACAACATGGGCGTCCATAAAATTTCTATTTGTATTCTGTTATAAAAAAAGCATACGAATCGGCGTTATACAATGCTTTACGTAAGCTAATATTGGGTAAATTCTCACAAAAGCCATCATAGTCGTGATCCCTTGTACTCCCTATACTTTTAAAATGTGATACTTCATGAATTAACACAGTAGCCTTGGTATATTTCTTCGATGATTTATCATTCCAAAAATGGCTTCCTAAATAAATTGTTCTGAGCTCGTCCGTTGAATATACCATGGCAAACAACTTCTGATAATCTCCTTCGTACGATATCTTATCAAACATTCGTAACGTCACCTCCTTGAAAAACTTTATCTGCCTTTCCATCCGCTCTACAATAACAGCTTTTCTTTCATCTGTGAAAAGGCCAAACCACTTCACAAACCTCTCCATTGTTTCTGGATCATCCTTCACCAATAATGCCAACCTGTGTTGTAACAAAACAATACATTCTTTTATTACCTTGCCAACAATAGCAATCTTCTCGCTGTCTGATGGTTCTTTGAAACCATCTGTAGGCACCAGGAATTTCAAGCCCATACTTTCTCCAATCAACACAGTCGTACCCCCTCCTATTACTACTCCACCGTGTTCACAGCTATCGCCCGAACGGGCGGCGGGTCTACCGCCGATAAATACACCGCCTGATCCACTTATTATTTTATCGGGCGGGCCTACACAAATACAGTCATCGCCTTCGGTTGCTGCTGGTTTGCCTTCTATTATTACAGTTACACATCCGGGACCAATCACCGGTCCACCAACGTGTGATGTGCCGTTTGGTTGTACCATCGGACAGTTATGCCCATCCCCTAGCCTTGCTGCTGGTTTACTCACAATATGAAATTTATAGTCATGCCAAGACACATGCCTTGCGCGGAACAATTGCCTAATACGCTGAATGGTTGGTGCTAACTAATAGATGCCTTGTAGATGTTGTTGCTAAAAAATCAGAGATACTTAACGCAGTGATAAAATCAAATATATGTATAATTCAATTACAGACAAAAAAAGTACCGCCCGGTTGAGCAGTACTTTTTTGTTGATGTCTTATGCATTCCGACCTCAGTACTTTACCACAATGCGTACGACTTTGTATTTACCATCCGTTACATGCAAAAAATAATATCCATTGGGTTTGCTCGTAAGATCAAATTGCACTTCATTGCTTTCAGCTGAAAGTGAATTGACGCCAACAACACTTCCTTTATTGTCCAATACAGTGAATACATAATTCTTTCCCTTTACCGGAACAATGCGCGCAGTAAAACTACCGCGCGTGGGATTAGGGAACGCCCGTAAAAAGAATTCATTTGTTACCGACTCAAGCCCTAATACCAATATCGTTTGTTGTACCGGGATACCAGGCTCATAATTTTCATTACCAGGTTGGCCTGCCTGAACCGTTACCAATCCCTCGCCTGTTAATTTCACCGTATTGCCGGTTATTGTTCCCGGCCCCGATGCCACTGTAAATGCAACTGGTAAGCCTGACGTTGTTGTTGATGCCAATGCTACCTGTTCGTACTTTATCTTAGGCGCAATAGCCGCAAATGTTATACTTTGCTGTGCCTTATTTACAACCACTGTTTTTTCTACCACCACAGGAAAGTACCTGTCGTCACCCGCCTGGGTGAAGCGTAACGTAATGGTGCCCGCTCCGGTTATGGTCACCACTGAATCGCTCAACGTACCCGGACCAGCAACCAGTTCTGTTGTTACCGGCAACCCCGAACTTGCGCTTGCCACCAGCTCAAACGGCTCATCACCATAAGTTTGCCCGGGGATCTCATTGATGGCGATCGTTTGCTGCCGCCGCTCGTACAACTCCCATTCAGCGAACTGCGTACCCGTATTCCCATTATTGGCTGTTATCATAAGTCGGTAATAACTATACGCTGTACTGTTATTATTGATGAGATAAGTTTTTTTCAGGAACCGCGTTGCAAATACCTCATCGTTTCGGGTATCAATAACAGTCCAGTTGACGCCATCATTTGACCCGGAGAGCGTCCAGTTCTTTGGATCGCGGGTGGGCACATCGTTGGCTGACGTTATGGTATAATAAGTTACTATAGCGGCTACTGTTGACTGATACTGCACCCACAAATTAGTACGTCCGCTGCGATAATATTTTGTTTGCGAACTATTATCAATAAGCTTTGGATAATCTTCATTCGCATTGGTATTAGCGTACTGCGCGGTAATGATGCCGCCATTATCAGTAAGATCAAACGAAGTGCCGGGCACTGTTCCAAACGATACGCGTGGCTCACCGGCAATTTGGATGGCCCTTGCCCGCAATGAATCGCGCAACTGATTTTGCAATTGTTGCGTGGTAGCAATATTCTGTACCGCCTGTGCACCCATTCGCTCTTCGAGTTGTTGCAGGTACAAACTACGTGGCAGCACAGGTGTTCCCCAGCTTTCCCAATAACCTGTATTTACCTGCACAAGCCCAATACAGCCTATACCCCAGTTGCGTGCAGTGGGCGGGCTCTCTACTTCAAAATCACTTTTTACCGAGCGGCAATTCCAGAACATGGTTTGCGCACCTGCCCAACCATGCCCCGTTCCTGATGCACCTCTGTTCTGCACCCGTATTCGGCCACCATAAATGTTATCGAACAACAGGCCGGTACTCCAACGATGATGCGGGCCTATATCATCGAACGTATTCTCAGCCACACAATCCAAAAACACATTTGGACCAGTTACCCGGGCGCCGCTTACGTAATCATGACGGCCACCCCAGGTCATACAACGTTGAAATAAATTACTGGTAGCATACCCATCGAGGTTAAAGGAATATTTTCTGCCGCCTGTTGTTATGGACTTAGGATCTATCATGGCACAATCTTCCACTGTATTGAACCGGGAATTTCCTAATATGCTTACACAGGAGTTGCCGAAATATTTTGCTACTACATTCTTCACCCAGCTATTTTCAACACGGGCCATGTAGATAGCCACCCAGCCATGGTTTTCGCTGGTATCGCTGATGAAATCCGATTCCAGGCGCAGGTTTTCTACACCGCATTCGCGTATGCGGCCGGTAACATTCGAGCGGTAAATATCTGCACCGCCATATGCCTGCTCAACAGGATCAACAATGGGAATGTTTAGCGTAAGTGTATTCCCCTGCACCGCTACTACCTGCCGTTCAAATGTAGTGCGGTATTGTGCGGTTGTCCACCCGTACTGGCGCATATCGAGGGTGTCGATCCAGGCTTCATTGGGCGTTCGTTGAATTACAACATTACTGCCCGCCACAAATGTATGTCCGGCAGGAACGGTAATTGTTTTTGTACCCGTTGGCACATAAGTATCGGCAATGTGCACCCTACTTCCGCTTATTTCGCCATAACCACTTCCTGCGCCCTGTAACACAATAAAGTTATGTTGCACACTGCGGGTAGCAATTAATACGGTACCGGTAATACCATTGCCTTCGCCCCGTAACACCACGCCCCCCGCTTTAATAGTGAGGGAACTATCAACCTGGTATACCCCGGCTTTTAATAAGATGGCGCCGCGCCAGCCATTGGCGTTGGCCGGCAATGCAGATACACTGTCAATAGCAGACTGAATAAGCGCCCGGCAATTACCCTGTACCGCCTGTACAGTTTTTATTACCGGCACATTTGGAAGACTTACACCACCACCCCGGTAGCCGCAATTGGAGAAATCGGGCACTTTGTTCACCGCATTGGTCTGATGCGCATTCGCGTAATTGTTATACACCAGCTGACCATTTTGTAATGATACCAATGGGGCCTGTGCGGTAGCGTGAGAAAAACAGAGAATAGAAAAGAGAGCGGAAAGTGTAGAGAAAAGAAAGATCCTTCGCCAGGATGCACATAGCACACCTGGCATAGCAGCAATCGTTTTGATTAACATGGAACAGGTTTTTTGTTGGTTAATGTATGGTTTAAAACAGATGTGCCACGTCTCAAAGAGCGTGGCACATCTGTTTTTATCTTCTATTTCTTATTCTGTCTTAACAATGCTTCCAAATAATAATAATCAGCATAATTGAGCGGCACATCTACTTCACTATTCGCAGGTTTTGAACCGGTGCTGTGCAACAAGAGAAAACCTTTGTTATCCCCTATTGGCGAACGGTAACTTTTGGTAAGGCTTTGTAAAATGGTATTAGTTACAGACAGGTATTCTTTTTTGTTCTTACTGTATTTAGCCAATTCCAATAAACCTGACGCTATTACTCCTGCAGCAGATGCATCACGTGGTTCATTGGGAATAGCAGGCGCATTGAAATCCCAATAAGGTACTTTATCTGCCGGCAAATTTGGATGGGTTAGAATATACTTCGCAACATGCTCCGCCTGTTGCAGGTAAGCTATGTTTTTGGTTTCGCGGTAACACATGGTATAGCCATATAAAGCCCATGCCTGTCCGCGCGCCCAGGCAGATTCGTGCGCATAACCCTGGTGTGTATTTTTCTTTACCGCTTTACCCGTCAGCGTATCATAATCAATTACGTGATATGAACTATAGTCGGGTCTGAAGTGATTCTTCATGGTGGTGTTGGCATGGCTTACCGCTATCTTGTAAAAAGAAGAATCGCCGGTGAGCCTGGTAGCTGCAAATAACAATTCCAGGTTCATCATATTATCGATGATAACCGGATAACCCCATTGTTCTTTATGATGGTCCCATGAACGAATACAGCCTACCGTTGGGTTAAAGCGGGTACTTAATGTTTTGGCCGACTGAATGATCACGTCTTTATACGCAGCCTCTTTTGTAATTTGGTAACCGGTACCGTAACTACAATATACTTTGAAACCCATATCGTGGGTACCGCCATTGAACTTTTCTTTTTCAATAAGTGCGGTATAGGTCTCTGCTTTAGTTTTCCATTCGGGTTTCTTAGTGAATGCATATAACATCCACAATTCACCGGCGAAGAATCCGCTTGTCCAGTCTTTGGAAGGCACCATTTTCAGTTCGCCATTTTCGAGGGTACGGGGTGCTACCAGTTCGGGTTTGGTTGTTCTTATTTCAGCCACATTGGTAAGCATTACCTGGGTTTGCTTTTCGGCATCGGCAAATACCTGTGCTGTTTTTACAGCCTGCGCTTCGGCCATGAAGCCGGCAACCATTAAAGCAAAAGCACCATAGAGTTTTTTATGCATCCTGTTTTATTTTCTTTGTGTTAGTTGTAGTTCCAGCAACTTCATTAACTCGCCTTTATCAATAGACACAGGTTTAATGGTAAGTTCATGAGTTCCGGCGGGCAAAGTTAATGTTCCGAGGTCCTCGTTAAGCACTTTTGTGACAGACCCGCTGCCGGTAATTTTTACTTCTTTGGAATAAGTACCGGTTTGCAGCACGAACGTTCCGCCATTACCTTCGCCGGCCAAATATTTCATATTGACGGTAAAACTTACCGGTTGGGTTGTACGGAAGGTCCAGCTTAACCACTGATCGTTTGTTTTCCAGTTCTGAACATAATATTTATCGGTTTTTCCATCGCCGTAGCTAAAGCCCTTACCATGTAACTGTGCATCAAAAGCCAGCAGGCGCTGTTGTGGTACGTTTGATGCCAGTACACGCACGCTATCGGTTTTCAATGCTCCCTTTAATTCAAGAACAATCACGGTAGCCATGGTATCGGGCATTTGTGCAGGCAGGTCGATCTCTATATCGTTCTCATTAAGGCGGCGTGTCGTTAATGTCTTTTTATTCGCCAGCAAGTATGTCTTGGCTGCATCGCTTTTTAAACCGCCCACATATAACTTTTTATTGGCCGGCCATTCGAACACATGCAGATATAGCTTATTTCCTTTTACCGTTGATACACCCCAGCTTTGCAACGGCAGCGGACTGGCCACCGAACCATAAATGCTTTCGCCGTTTATTTTCATCCAGGCGCCAATGCCTTTTAAAATAACCTGGTCTTTGCTATCGAACACGCCATCGCCTTTAGGGCCAATATTCACTAACAGATTTCCACCGCGCGAAGCCGACTTGGCCAGCAGATGCACAAAGTCGCGCACAGGCTTATGGCTGTTATCGAACTTATGATATCCGTATGATTCATTTGTTGTAGGAATGGCTTCCCAATCACCCGTTACGGGAAAGAATTCCAGCGGACGGTCGGCCGTATTCTTATAATCGCCAAAACTGATCTCTGCACTTCTTGCCAAGCGGCCATTTACCACTACATTTTTATCAGCCTCGCGAATGGCTTTCAGAATGCGTATATTTTCTGATAAGGGCAACTTTGAAGGTGTATCGAACCAAAGAATATCGGGATGGTATTTTGCCAGCAGTTCTTTTATTTGCGGGATCGTTTTTTCGTCAACATACTTTTGCGCTTTGGGCAATAACTCGGGATGAATATTAAACCAATTAACGGCGCCATGTAATCCTTTATCGCCACCGGGATTATTATACTCCCAATCGTTACCCGGCGCATCGGGATGCTCCCAGTCGAAGGCATGCGAATAATAGAAACCGAACTTAATACCGTATTTATGACAAGCCGCCGAAAGTGCCGCCATAGGATCGCGCTTCCAGGGCGTTTGTTGCATGATATTAAAGTCGCCTATTTTCGAATCAAACATCGCAAAACCATCGTGGTGTTTTGATGTAATGATCATATACTTCATACCCGCTTCTTTTGCCTGACGTGCCCAGGCATCGGCATCAAACAACACGGGGTTGAACTGATGCGCCAACTGAAGATAATCGGCTCGCGTAATTTTTTCCTTACGCATCAGATGTTCGGCATACCCATCTACTTTTTTACCTTTCCACTCACCACCGGGCAATGAATAAATACCCCAGTGTATGAACATACCAAAGCGCGCCTGTTGCCACCATTGAATTCGCTCATCATGGTTCCTCATGGATTCTTTCCACCAACCATTTACAGCTTCATCAATGGCCTGTTTATCTCGTTCTTTACCCCGATTAAACATTTCTTTATCTTCATCGCCGTTTGTTTGAGAAAAGACGCTCAGTGATACTAAGCAGATTATTAGAATTAAGTATTGTTTTCGTATCATGGATACAAGTTGTTCAGTTATTGGGTTGTTCAGTTTAAAGCCATATTAAAGGATGCCTTACTGGCAAATTCCTTATCACTTCTTCTACTGTTGGTTTGTGTTCCAATCCCTTCCAGGTCTTTAGCCATTCTTTATTATCGTACGCATTGGCGCCAAATACAAGAAAAGGCTGGGCTACCGGCCAGTTTTCCCAATACATTACATCGGGCGTTTTTGGCCATTTGCTTTTATTGGCTATGAAGGGTTGTAAATATTCTATTCCTTTTTTAATATTCCGTCCATCGGGGGTGGTATAGGCCCACAGATCATCTTCTTTTGTAGATAAGATCTGGCAAATGGTTGTCATGGCATCGAGGTTAAAGATCGAATAACCATAAGGTTTTGTTCTACGCAATTCCTGCGGAAAACTTCCATCGGCAGCCATTTGGTTTGGCAGTAATACATTCTTATACCGGTCGGCACAAAAACGCATCAGCATTTCGTTATGGGTGAACCGGGCAAAAGCGGCCGTTTGCATTACCCAGCAGGTACCATGGTTATTGGTAGCGTTCATTTCATCTTTACCGTATTGATGGGTAGTTAACCATTGCAGGTATTGTTCAAACCAACGCCTGATGGCTTCCAACGCCTGGCGATCCATAACTTTTGCATTTTCCATTACCAATAATCCCTGCACTACTTCCATCAATTGAATGGTATCTATAATGCCAATACCCCTACCTGTGAACCTGCCCTTTATAGCCTGTGCATATTGCAGGTTAGGATTCATGCGTGTTGCTGTGTCAACAAACCAGGCCTTGCAATGCATTAATACCCTGCTTACATATTTTTCATCGCCCGTTACCTGGTAAGCAGAAGCCAGCGCACCAACGATCTGGCTTAACCTGATCATTGCATGGCGATGCGCAACAAAATTCTCAGGGTTCGTCATGCCATCTCGTTGCACATATGGGCTATCAGGGAATTTTTCATTGGGCCACCAATAGTCGCCTTCTGAAAAGAAATCATGTTTGCCGCCGGCACTTCGTGGCGAGCTTTGCACCGTTACGGTAACCGGCTGTTGTTGCATTGCCCATGCCGCCTCCTGTAGAATTTGCTTTCGCAGTGTCTTTAGGACTTCGGGTTTGTAGTCTTTTGGTGCTTCTTTGTTAAATGATAGCAGGCCATTAGCGAGAATGGTTACTATTAAGCAGATGAATATTTTCTTTGGTTTCATAAGTTTCTTTTAATGTGGTTGAGGCTTATGGCCCCTCCCCAAACCCCTCTCCGCCAGCTGGCGGATGAGGGGCAATATTAAAGTATCCTGGTCATGGAGTTCGGTTAATGGCCCCCCTCCCCTGCCCTCCCCCGGTGGGGGGAGGGTTCCCTATTAGTCATATATTCAAATAATACATTGCCTACGGTGTTAGGCTTTCCTTTTACCGGTGCTGAAATGCTTCCTTTTAATTTACCATTCTTATCGCGCTCTACTTTTATTTCGCGCCAGCAGTAATCGCCTTTCTCGTAGTTATAGCTTTCGCCGTCATCGTCGTACAACATATACTTTCCGGGCTTATCGCCATAATAGCGAACATTAAGATCAACTTTTTCTCCTGGCAGCGGCGCGTGTAACATAGGTTTCATCATAGGAATGATGCCCCCGTCTTTTACATACACCGGAATTTTATCTAACCCTGGCGTAACAGTTATAACCTGTCCATCGCCGACAAAAGCGCCGGTAAAGAAATCGTACCATTTACCTTTTGGCAGTACCACTTTACGGGTTTGCTGTCCCGCAAATAATGGCGCTACCAGTAAATAATCGCCGGCCATATATTGATCTTTTATTTCTTTCGATACCGCTTCAGCATATGGATTCTCTTCGAGGTTGGCATTACCATTCTCTTTTTTTGCTTCCTGTACAAATCCTTCCTCAAGGTTCATAGCCCTAAATGGCGGCAACCCTTCAAAATGATACCGCGCAAATGCACTATACCAATAAGGCATCATTTGCATACGTAACAATGCCAGCTGTTTTATAGGCTCAGCCACTTCATTATACGACCATGGCTTGGTACCACTGGCCCATGCATTGATCATGGCCATTGGCGAAAACACTACCGTTTGAAAACGCCGCAGCCACTCCTCTCCTGTTTTGCTGGCCCGAACTTCAGGTGTCCATAACACTCCGGCAAAACCGCTATTAATAAGCGCCGTTATAAAATCTTCATGATTATAATAATCGTTATAAATAACATAAGGGAAGGAAGTGCCGCCCGCATTGGATGCACGCACTAACCCAAACGTTCTTTTATTCTGTTGATGAAAGATTGTTTCACTATACCGTTGAACCAGTAAGCCAAAGGTCTGGCGCATTTGTTCTGCAGGAATGCCAGAGGGAAAACTGGCCACATCGGGCCACAGGTAATGATCATAACCATCTACCTCATCTATCTTATACCCGCTTACACCTTTGGATACCTGATCTCGTTGCAACTGATCGAAAAATAACTTGCGTGCCTGATCCTGTGTAAAGTCGGGCACCAGTCCATTCCATACCGTATGTGAACCGCTGAATGGAACGATCGCTTTATAAAATGGCGCTTCGGGTGATACGTATGGATTCGTCCAGAGATTTACGCGAATGTTTTCCTTCAGTAATCCTTGTACAAAACCAGCAGGATCGGGATAACGCACACTATCCCATGAAAAAGTACAGGGGTAGCTTTTGCTTTGCCAGCCTGGTTCAAGCCCTATAAAATCGAGCGGGAAACCTTTTTCGCGAAATGCCGTTACTTCTTTTTTTACTTCTTCAGCAGTATATAATGATTTCACTCGTTGCGTAAAACCCAATCCCCAGCGAGGTGGTAAACAGCCGCCACCATTGAACAGATTAAAACGCTTTACCGCATCTAACGCAGTGGGGCCGCCGAACACGTATATTTCCACGCCGGCAGCCGGCACCAATATTTCAACCGCATCGGAATATGGACGGGAACTCCAGCTTTTATCAGTATTGCGGTCTTTGGCCACCGGGGCATTCTTACTTTCTACCCGTACGCCTGTTCCGGCATACACCGTTAAATACCGCGCTGAGTTGATGAACACACCATACCCTTTTGACGAAACATAAAACGGCGTGGGCGCATGCGTTCTTCCATTATCTTTTCCGCCGTAATGATCAACATGTAATTGTAAGATCTTGCCACGCTGGTGAATGGTTTGAAAATTCAACCCAAAACCAAACAACTGCTCCTCTTTTTGCAAGGGGAAACGCAGGTACGTTTTTCCATCTACTACTTTTATAGAAATATCTGTTTGCGATAAAGGAAATGCCGCCTGCGTAATGGCAGATAAGGCTTCACGATTGGGTGTGGCGCCCGATGCCTTTAACAGATCATAACTTTCCGGCACACCCGCAGTTGCCTTCCAAACGCCCGGGGCGGTTTCGCTCCAGGAGATCTGGCTGTGTATACGACCTACGTTACCTATTAAAACAATAACCAGTAATATAATTTTTGCTCCAGACATATTAGAATGTTTTTCGTGAATCGGCAATCGTGAATCGGCAATGAAACTCCATATTTTTGGCCTCGCTAATCGTGAAACGGTCCGCCAGCTGGCGGATGAAACGTGAAAGGGCCGCTCAATTTTGAAGCTCACGCTTTGTCGGCAATTGGCCCCCCAAACCCCTCCCCCGGAAGGGGGAGGGGCTTTTCACCTAGCCAGATTTCGTTAATTTGTTAAAGTATTATTTTGTACTCCTTTATCAACACTATCAACTCTATCACCTTTTTAACTTCTTTGTCAACCTACAAAGCAACAATAGTATACACTTCCCCCTTCTTCGTATCAAACTCAACAGTATACTCCTTTGCCACCTCCAGCGAAACCAACTTTGCCTGCTCATCTTTTTTATAAGGTGGTAATCCGTAGGAAGTATTTAAATTATTTGTGTTCGTACCGGCTGACGCTTTTGACGTTACTTCAACTACTTTAATGGGGCATGGCGCGCTTACCCGGCATGGCCCACCTAAATTAGAGGTGATAGTAGCCTTCGATAATTTTCCTTCTTTCCAATTAATAGCTACAGTAAAATTGCCGCGAGCCTTTATGCCACTAATGGAACCATTCTTCCAGGAATCGGGTAATGCGGGTAATAAAGCCAACTCGCCATTATGACTTTGCAACAACATTTCAGTCATACCGGCTGTTGCGCCAAAATTGCCATCTATTTGAAAGGGCGGATGCGCATCGAACAAATTGGCATACGTTCCGCCGCCACTCATAGCATCTCTTGTTTCGAGTGGATTGATATAAGTAAACGCATCGCTCAAGATCTTATACGCATGATTGCCATCGTGCAAACGCGCCCACCAGTTTATTTTCCAGGCCATAGACCAACCGGTACTTACATCACCTCTGAAGATGAGCGATTGCTTTGCCGCCGCTGCCAGCTCAGGTGTAGTGGCCACATTGATCTGACTACCGGGATACAAGCCAAACAAATGCGATAAGTGCCGGTGTTTATCTTTAGGATCGTCCCAATCTTTGTTCCACTCCTGCAACTGACCATACTGACCAATATGATATGGGTATAATTTCTCTTTGGCCTGTATCAACTGATTGCGAAATGCTTCATCGGTATTTAGTATGCTGCTGGTTTTTATAGCCGCAGTGAACAATTCGCGAATAATGCTCATGTCCATCGTAGTGGCCATACCAACCTGAAACTCTTTTCCTTTTATCTTCATGGTGTTCTCCGGTGAAGTAGAAGGATTGGTAACCAGGTAACCATTCGCCGGGTCGGTGATGAGCCAATGCAACATAAACTGTGCAGCCCCTTTTAGCAAGGGCCAGTTATTCTTTAAAAAATCTCTATCGCCTGTAAATAAATAATGCTCCCACAAATGCGTGCTCAACCAGGCGCCGGCCATTGGCCAGCAGCTCCAACGCGGCATTCCTTTAGGGTCCCACTCATAACCACCGGGCGGTGAAGTTTTTGCCCACAGATCTGAATTATGATGTACCACCCAACCTTCGTTGATATTATAATTTACTTTGGCTGTTTTGGCGCCATTGATGGCCAACTCTTTTAAAAAGCTGAACAATGGCTGATGGCATTCACTCAAATTGGTATTCTCTGCCAGCCAGTAATTCATCTCGGTATTTATATTGGTGGTATAGTTACTACCCCATGGTGGCTTTATGTGATGGTTCCAAATGCCCTGCAAATTAGCTGGTCTTGAACCTGGCCGTGAACTGGCGATGAGCAGGTATCGTCCAAACTGATAATACAAAACCTGTAACTGCTGATCGGTTGGCGCCGATGCATACTTCTTTAATCGCTCATCGGTAGGAAGCTTCAGCACATTCTCATCGGCACTTAATTTAAATTCAACCCTTTTAAACAAAGACCGGTAGTCGTTGATGTGCTCCGTCTTTAATTGTTCATACGAACGCGCCAGGGCCTTTTGTAAAATGGCTTTTGCTTCAATGGAAGGGTCTTTGCCTTCGAGGCCCGGCGATTTATCAAAGCCATTAAAGCTGGTAGCTTCTGACAAATAAATAGTGACGGAATTGGCGCCTACCACGCTTAATTCTTCATCTTTTTGTTCAACGCGGCCGCCTTCTACTTTTATTTTTGCATGTACTTCAAAGTTCATGCCTTCGCCTTTCTCACCTGCAGAATCATACACTACCTGCTGTGGCTCAGATTCACGGTTCGCAACAAATTTGGGCGCTTTACCTTGCAGCACCAGGTAATTGGCTGCTACAGTTTTTACTTTAAACTTTAATTGGCTGCGCAATTGTAACCGCCCACTGATAGCGCCTTTCTTATCGGCGGTAAGCCGCATCACCAATACTTTGGCCGGGTAACTAATAAAAACCTCGCGCTGGTAATTTACCTCACCCAGTTGGTATCGCAGCGCGGCTACTGCAGTATTCAGGTCCAGATCGCGATAATATGTTTTCGGCGTTACATCTTTCGCTGGTAAAAGCCATAACAGATCGGCCAGTGGTAAATAGCGGGCAGAATAAGGCCCCTGCATCTTTTTCCATAATGCCGCCGCCTTTTCATAATCACCATCAAATACTGCCTGCCGCACCTGGGGCAAAACAGTTGGGCCGTTGGGATTATTCCCTGCATCAGGATAACCCGACCATAAGGTGTTATCGTTTAACTGAACCAACTCATCCTGGCTGCCCCATACCATAGCGCCGGTTTTTCCATTGCCTAATGGCAGGGCCTCTTCCCAGGCTTGCGCAGGTTTGTTGTACCATAACTTTAAACTAGGATCACTGGCCTTTTGCGCATACACAGCAATGCAAGCCAGTTGAATAAAGCAACAGATCGTTATTGATAGTTTCATGCTCGTCTTATAATTCTTTAAATACAGTTTCCAATCCTTCGCTTTTTGCACTGATCACTGAGTGACCTTTATTTGTTTGCACCCGAATGATGGCGCGGCCATTGTATGCCTGCACATAGCGCGAACCGCTCGATGTGCCCTGGTTATCGATCAGTTTGCCATCGCCGGCCAAACCGAACCGAATAAAGTTAGCGGCATCTAAACAAGGCACGCCTTTATCATCGAGCATGGTTGCCTGCATGGTAGCTATGCCATTTTCTTCACCTGTTTTCTCTAACAACAACTTCGCCGGCTTGCTCCATTTTTCCGTTTGATATTGAAATTGAAGTGAATCAGTTACTATAATTTTTCCATTACGTGCAACCACCTTTATCTGTTGCATTCCTTTGTTCAATGGAACATTCCAACGCAAACCTGCAGCGGGAAAATCCTGGCTATTGCGTTTTTTAACACCATAGCTTTTCCCATTTACAAACAACTCTGCTTCGGCGCAATTAGAATAAACTTTTATCATCTTATCTTCGCCTTCACTTCCCCAACGTACCGGCCAGCTATGCCCGTAAATATGCACCATAGGCTGCGCTGTCCAATAGGATTGAAATACGTAGTACGATTCTTTTTTTGTAAGATCTCTTTCTACAACACCTTTCTGGTTCATATAAGGCACAGGATTATCAGGCCGTACAGGAGTAGAAAAATCTTTGAATGGCCATTGGGCTGTACCTGTAAGCCAGGGCATGGTTTCCTGTTCTTTCAAATGCCAGTCGACCAGGTTGCACAAATACGATTCGCTCCAGTCGCCATCTTTTGATACACGTGCAGTGCCGCCGTACAAACTGGCGTCACCGGCCCGCTCATCGGCGCCGTTGCCTGTTTTCACTACCTGCAATGCTTTATCGGGATTTTCTGAATGCCGGCGGGCATGGCTGTCGCCACCCCATTCAACATGTAAGAAATGATTTACTTTTTTAAACTCTTCTTCCGATACCTTTTTGTATTCGGTGTACACGCCGCGGTACCAGCCGGCCCAAATAGAGGGAGAATATACATCTACAATGTCTTTACAAAAATCACAACGACGGATAGCCGTTTTGCGTGAGGCATCTAATTTATGCGACAGGTCGTGCAGTTCTTTCATAAAATGGCGGATCTTCTCTTTATCGAACTCGGGAAAATCGCCCGGCCAGTCATTCTCATTACCCATGCCCCAAATGATAATCGCCGGATGGTTGTAATGTTGTTCTATCATATTAGTGAGCATGCGTTTTGCCATGTTCTGGTAAAAAGGGCCACCCAAACCGCCGCGACACCAGGGAATTTCTTCCCAAACAAGGATCCCCAAACTATCGCACAGATTTAAGATAATACGAGATTGCTGATAATGGCCCAAACGAATAAAGTTTACGCCCATCTCTTTCATCATGATCATCTCCCGGCGCATCATTTCTTCGGTCATGGCAGCAGCTACGCCTGCATGGTCTTCATGGCGATGCGTTCCGCGTAACAGCAACCGCTGTCCGTTCAACATAAATGGGCCATGATCAACGAATTCAAAATGACGGAAGCCGATCTTTTCGGCTTGAACATGTTTACCGGTTGGTGTAGTTACCGTTGCTTCTACCGAATACAATACCGGCTTTTGCGGCGACCATAACTGGGGTGATTTGATAGTAAAGTCAGTAAGCTTTACATCACCGTTCAGCGCAGTGGAAGCGACTTCTTTTTGTTGCATTACTTTACCAGCGGGGTCAAAGAGCTTTATTGTAACAGCAGCGTTAGCGGCCACTGTTTGATAAAAGCGCGCTGATACCTGTACAGTACCAACCTTGCCCGCTTTATCAACTTCAGCTTTTGCAAACAATTTATCAATAGCTACCGGTGGCACATACACCAGATTCAGATAGCGGTAAATGCCGCCGTAGATATTAAAGTCAGACAGATCGGAAGGGATCATTTCCAGATCGCGCGAATTATCGGTGCGTATTGAAATGGGCACCTTTCCTTTGAACTGGCTTTGCGCAACCGGCGTTTTACTAAAGGCTTCAACGGCATCTGTGATATCCACTACAAACTCATCGTACCCGCCAACATGCGAACCTACTTTTGTTGTATACACGTACACATCGGTCTTTTGGCCTGCACCTTCAAAAAAAAGCAGGGTACGGCCATTACTATACGGGTTCTTAATATCGAGTTGAGTACG
Source organism: Niastella sp. OAS944 (assembly GCA_024809215.1). Classification (GTDB taxonomy): domain Bacteria; phylum Bacteroidota; class Bacteroidia; order Chitinophagales; family Chitinophagaceae; genus Niastella. The sequence continues at coordinate 309,661 of JANUBW010000011.1, forward strand.
ATACCAGGCCGGGCCCTGGTAATAATTTACATCCGGATCAACACCATCTTCGGCGTTCACACAATGTGGCAATTGTACTGTTTGCCAAAGCGGCACACTCTCGGGGTTTCCTTTCCCTACCGGGCGTACCACTTCCCAAATACCACCAACATCCTGTTTAATAAACTCCCAATTACCAGTTAAACGACTTGTTTGCTGGGCTTGTGTTGATGAAGCAATGATCAACAATAAAGACAACAATCTGAGTATCCGCATTATGCTACTTTCTATTTTTATATTTCCTCCGAAAGATAAGTAAGAACATCTCTCCTATTTCCAGATTGTACGCAATCGTTTCCGGGTTGCATTGACTTTGTTAAAACTTAAAATTCTGGCCCTGGAACTAATAAAGCTCTCCAGGGGCCAGAATTCAATTGTAGTAACCGCTATACGATTAATTAATTTATTTATGGTTTCACACCATACTCCACCATCCTGTCAAACACATGTATTGGGCCATTGTCGCTAAGGATACCAGATGTACGGCCTGCAGTGGCGCGAACGCTGTTGAGAAAATCATTTATCCGCACTCTTGAATCCCTGTCATTCGACAATATGAAAGTCATAATGCTTTTTGGATTGGCCGGATCTGCTCCTTCTGGTAAAAGTGTCTTTACCTCTACATTTTCGGGCCCTATGTTATCGTAGCTATACTCCCCCTTTACTATTAAATACAATAACCAGTTCTTCACCTGTTGCGGCGTATATGCCGACCAGCTTTTGGGGATCTGGCCATTGACCTTATAACGCGACCAATAATTATCAGTAGGCTGCGGAGTTGCCGTTCTGAAAACTGCATCGTTATGCAGGAAAATAAATGTTTGGCCCGGTTGCAGATAAAGCGCGGTATCAATACCCGAATAAACGATCGCTTCGTACATGCGTTTAAAGATGGTATCGGTAGAACTTAATACACTTCGTTCCTTTAAATACTGCCAGGCAGTTTTATTGATATGCGCATCGAGTGTAGCGGTTGTATGCTCGGCATCTTCCTGCAGGCGCAAACCGGCAATTTTTTTACATCCGGTAATACCCATCATTAACAAACCAATGAAAATGGTGCTATATATAATTTGTTGTTTCATTTTTGTCGCTTTCATTTTACCAATAGGTTTATTCTGAATAAGGTTCGTTTTGCCTCAACAATGTATTCCGTGTTAACGCCTGGCGTGATATTGGCCACAGAATTTTCCGCGGATCATCAAAGCCGGTCTGGCTGATGTTCAGCAATTTCTGGCGATAACGCACCATTGGGTCCATCACTTCAATAACACGATCTGTTCTAACGAGGTCGAACCAGCGGCGGCCTTCAGCAAAAAGCTCTAACTGACGCTCATCCAAAACGGCCTTTTCAACATCGCTATCTGTAGGATAGTCTGTTGCCACCAGCGGCGTTGCGCCTCTTAGTGTACGTATACGATTAACAATGGTAAACACCGGCGCTTTATTGGCACTTGTTTTATTCAGGGCCTCAGCACGTAATAACAGGATATCGGCCATACGATACAGTGTTAACTTGGCATCGTTTTGCGCATTGGCCGGAGGTACCGGTTTGTTGGAACTGTTCACCGGATAGAATTTACCTATCTGTATAATTCTGGGCGTAGTGGTGAGCGGCACCGTAGTGTCGTAAGTAGCCCAACGGCGGATATCGTTCTTATTGCTTTCGAAACGCAGGAACACCGAACTGTCGATATAATACTGAGAGGTATTACCGCCCGATCCTATTTTAGAGATACCATTGCCACCATCGCGGGTATAATCCCAATGCATGCTCCAGATGGCTTCTTTAGTGCCGGCCGGGTCGAGGAAGATCTTTTTAAAGTCGGTAAAATTATTGGCACTCACATCATATTTGTACGACAGGTTAATGAGGTCCTGGGAAGACTGCAACGCTTTTGCGTAATCCTTCTTCCACATATACACATCTGTTTGCAAGGCCAGAATGGCGGCGGGGGTCATTTCCCAAACATTGGTATTTGTTTTAGTAACCAGGGTATAGGCTTTGGCAAGATCGGGCAGAATAACATTATTCAGGATTGAGTCTGCCGAGTTTCTTGGCGCTAAAGGATCTTCATTCAGGTCTTCATAAGGTTCCAACCGAACGGGTACCGCACCCCATAACCTGATAGCATAAAAATACATATACGCTCTTATACCGTAAGCCTGCGCCAGGTAATTGTTACGTATTGCTTCGGTATATGTAGCTGATGAAGGAATTTCGGGTATATGCTTAATGGCCAGGTTGGCGCGCCCAATGGTATAATAAAGATTATTCCAGTTTGCAGCCCCGGTAAGTGAATTCAGTCCATTCAGTGTTACGTTGATCTGGTTTTCACCTGTACCACCATAGGTAAAGTTGTCTGAGCGGGCATCACCCCAATCGGTATAGTTACCGTTCAGTGTTTTTTGAATACCATCATATATAGCCGCTACACCTGTTTTGGCATCATCGGCCGTTTTCCAGAAACTTTCGGGTGCGAGATCGGAAATTGGTTGCTGATCGAGAAATTTCTTACACCCTGCATTTGCAAACAGCCCCAGGGCCAATGTATAATAGATTAATTTTTTCATTGCTTGTACGTTTTAAAAGTTCAGATTAACACCGGCGCCGAATTCTCTTTTCCGTGGATAACGGCCACTATCCTGACCCATTTCCAACGCATTGTTGAAAGCGATCTCCGGATCGTACCAGAAGTAATTGGTGTAGGTAAGCAAATTATTTCCATACAAATACACGGTAGCGCCCTTCAGTTTCATTTTATTCGCGATGTTCTTTGCTAAATTATACGTTAACCTAACATTACGTAAGCGAATGAACGAAGCATCTTCGAGGTACAGGCTGCTTAATTCGCGGCCATTACCCATGCCATTGTTTTTGGGAGTAGGCCATTTTGTAACATCACCAGGTTGTGCCCATGCATCGCGAATATATTCAGGATCGGGCGTTACGTTGGAAATAGTGTTTTGGTTCAATTGCTGACGGCCACGGTCGTACAACAAACCGCCCCAGCTAACGTACACACTGAACGAGAGACTAAAGTTTTTATAAGAAAATTGGTTCGAAAGACCAGCTATCCATTTAGGCTGGGCATTACCCAAAGGAATACGGTCAGCGTCATCTATTACACTGTCTTTGTTATTATTCAGCCAGATCATATCACCGCCTTTTAAAACATTACCCGCTGTTTTCAATTTGTTCACAGTGCCATTGTAAGCTTTTCCATCGAGTGTATAACCGGTAAAGGTACCAGATACAAATACGGGGGTCAGTTGTTCCCAGTTGTCGGTGTAAGCATTCGATTCATCGTACTGATATACGCCGAGCGCCTGCCAGCCATAGAAATTACCTAAGCGCTGCCCTTCCTGGGTGATCCAGTTAGTAGAAGTAATGGGAATACCACCATACAGACTTTTAATGGTAGCGTTATTGAACGACATATTATAAATAAGGTTCCATGAGAAGTCTTTATTGCGCACGGGGTAGCTGTTGATCACAAACTCAAAACCTTTGTTTTGAATAGAACCAATATTCACATTTACTTCATTAAAACCAGATTCGTATGGCAACGGTGCCTGATAAAGCAGTTTATCGGTTATCTTATTATAATAATCGGCTGTAAAAGTAACGCGGCCCTTCAGGAAGGTGAGGTCGAGACCGATATTGGTTTGTTTTGTTTCTTCCCAGCTTAAAGCAGGATTACCGAATGTGGCAGCAGGCGCCACACCAGAAACGCCATTATACCAGTTACCATTATCGTTATCATCACTTTCACCAAATGAATAAATTCTAATGGCATCATATTCACCAATACGGTCATTACCTGTTACGCCATAGCTGGCGCGAATTTTACCTTCGCTCAGATAATCATAGGCCCATCTCATAAAGGGCTCTTCGCTAAAGCGCCAGCCTACTGAAGCTGAAGGGAAGTAACCCCAGCGGTTTTGTTTTCCGAACTTCGATGAGGCATCAGCTCTGAAGTTACTGTTGAAAAGATATTTTCCTTTGTAGCTATAGCCCAACCGGCCAAATGCCGAAACAGAAGTATATCTTTCTTCCCGGCTATTAGGAACGCCATATACCTGTGGAGAATTGAGGGTAGTAACCTCTTCAGTAACATAATTGGTACCTGAGATCTCTGCACCACGGTTAAAGTTACGGTCGGCGCTTACACCGAATAAGCCGGTTAATGTATGACCACCACCCAGGGTTTTGTTATAGTTCAAATAAGCCTGTGTCATCCAGTAGGTGTTCAGGTCATTTTCATCGCTGCCGTCATTGTCGTTACTGCTGCTTAACAGTCTTGGAGCAAACGTAAGGTGATGGGTGTATTTGGCTTTTACATTCGCATCTACCGTCAACTTCAATTCAGGTAAAAATTGATAACTAACATAATTATAGAAGTTACCATCCATGATCTGGTATTCATTCTTACGTAACAGTGCTTCCGCTACAGGATTTCTGCGGCCACCGATCTGTCCGGCCAGCGTGCCATCAGGTAAGTACACCCTAAAGTTTGGTGGCCGTTGTATAGCCTGGTTAAGGGTATTTCCATCATTGATACGGTTTTCGGTTTGATACGAAAACTGTATGCGGTTACCGTAGGTAAGTTTATCTGTTGCTTTATAATCTATATTAAAGCGGCCACGCATGATCTTGGCCCAGCTGTTGATGATAATTCCTTCATCTTTTAAATAACCCAAACTTCCATAATAGTTTAAATTGCGCGAAGCGCCACCGAGGCTAACATCTACCTGCTGGCGATTGGCCGTACGGGTAAGCATGTCCTGGTAGTCGTTATCGGCATTGAAAGAAGGGTTCAATGAGTCGGTATTGAAACCACCGCCGGTATTACCATTCCGTTTATATTCAAGCAAACGGCGTAATTCCGCATTTGACTGTGGAATTTTATGCGATAATTTGCTTAAGCTGGTGAGGTACCGTACGTCGAGTGTTGGCTTTCCTTCCCTACCTTTTTTGGTAGTAATGATCACCACGCCATTTGCCGAGCGTGAACCATAAATAGCTGCCGATGCCGCATCTTTTAAGATCTCAATTGATTCAATATCGTTGGGGTTGATACCATCGATATTTACCCCCTGGGCGCCATCTACAATGTACAATGGATCGGCACCACCCTGCAGCGTACCAATACCACGAATACGTACCGAATTGCCGGCACCGGGACGGCCCGATTCCTGTGCAATTTGTAAACCAGGCGCCTGGCCCTGCATCGCATCCAGCACATCAATTGCCTGACGCTCTTCGATCTGTTTTGCCGAAACAGAAGAAATAGCGCCGGTAACATCTTTTTTACGCTGAGTGCCATAACCCACTACAACTACCTCATCCATAGAGGCGTTGCCAGCCGTTAAAACAACACTGAGCTCGGTTTGAGAGCCAACAGTAATTTCTTTGGTGGTGAAACCCACAGAAGTAAATACAAGAACGGAATTAGGTCCGGGAACCATAATTTTAAATGCACCATTGGCATTGGTAGACGTTCCGCCCGTGCCTCCTTTGATACTTACAGTGATGCCATTGAGGCCTATTCCTTTTTCATCTTTTACTGTTCCTTCCACAGTTTTAGTTTGTGCCATAGCAGGCATAACCTGTAAACAACCAATAAATAGCATGAGGGACCAAAGTACCCGGCGAAAAGGGACGGATAAACGCCTTGAAGAAATGTTTTTCTCTTCCATACAGCAGTTAAGTTTTTACACTTCATACCCAACCGTTACGGTATGACAAGTAGTCAGTTTAACAATAGAGGTTAATTGCGTAACAAATGCAATTACGTAACTTATTGGTATGTTTAATTTTGCTTAATTGGTAATATGATAAGCTATTTTACCACATCGGTTTCCCACCCTGGGCATAGTTTTTTTATGCATACTGAAAATTCACGGTTATGGCAAAAGCAACAATAAAAAACAAGCTCAGCGATGAGGAGCTTAATGATAAAGGGTCTTTTAATAATGAAAAAACACCGGCAAAAGATTCCACTGCCAGTAAAAGAAAAAAAGATAAACTAAAAGAGGATTCCGATGCCTATATTGAAATTCCCGATGTATCTGATATTCCCGGACAGGAAAAAATAACCAATGCAGGTGTGCCCGGCGCCATGAGCGATACTACCATTTCTTCAGACGATGAGGAAGGCATTCGCGATGGAAAGGATATTTTAGCTGAAGATGATAATGTTGATATTGTAATGGGTACCGAAGCCGATGTTACTGAAGAAGACCTGGCCCTGCTGGGCGATAAAGACCAGGATATGGATATGAATGAAGATGAACTGGTAAGAAAAGAAGGACTCGATGATACTGATTTTGATGGTGATCCCCTGAATGAAGCAGCTGTTGATGAAGACAGCACCGGCGACGATTTGGACATGCCCGACAGCGGAGACGAAGATGCCAGAAAGGAAATGGATGATGAGGAGAACGATTACTATAGCTTAGGCGGTGGCGACAAGGATGCGTTGAATGAAGGAAGGGATGATGAGGAGAAATGATTATAGTGAATGGTCAATGGTGAATGGCCTCGCAAAATCGTAAAACGTGAAACGTGAAACGGCAAACGCCCAATTTCGGAGGCTCCCGTTCAGTCGGCGATTGGCAAAAAATTTTTAGGCAATTAAAGATCATTAGTGAGTTTGAGAAATTAGCGAGCTCTTTCACGTTTCACGTTTGCCGTTTCACGATTGACCATTCACCATAGGGCTTCACCGCCAAATTCGAATTGGTATATTTCTTCTCACTGGTTACCTCTTTATCAACCCAATCGGGTAAGGAGAATTGTTCATTTTCGGCCGACAATTCTATTTCTGCAACGATCAGCCCTTCATTTTGCCCCAGAAATTCATCAACCTCCCAGGTGTGCCCATCGTATGGAATGAAATATCTTATTTTACTGAGCTCTGAAACGCAAAAATTGTCAAGCATGTGCCGGGCATCTTCCATTGGAATGTTGTATTCGAACTCGGGCCGTGCAGCGCCAACGGTTTGCCCTTTTATGGTTAGAAAAGCCTCTGTATCGGTAAGCCGCACCCTGATCGTTTTTTGCGGATCTGATAAAATATATCCCTGACGAAAAAGGGATCTTTCCTGTTTAACAACCTGCGCCCATTTATCTTTCTTTACCAGGAATTTCCTTTCTATTTCTATGCCCATGGTTATAAATATTAGCCCAAATCTACACCTTATTTTTCAGGGCAGTTAGTGGCTCACCCTGCCAAAATCGTTGAATAAATAGGCAACCTGCCGCCTATGCAGTAATAGCTGGTTCCCTTTATTTGTATTATGATAAAATATGCACTCTTGTTTATTTTAAACTGTTCGTTTTTGGCCGTTTTGTCGCAAGCCCCTATTGTGCTTCAAACAAAAAACTCGCACCTGGTTTTGACTGTTGGCAACAATCACCGGTTGTACCAATCGTACCTGGGCGCGCGGTTAACGAATACTGCTGATATTGAAAAACTATCGGCCGGCCGGGAGGTATATCTTACCGCCGGTATGGAAAACCAGTTTGAACCTGCCATCCGAATAGTGCATGCCGATGGCAACCCATCGCTTGAACTGGAATATGTTTCACATAAATCAGAACAAAAAGGCGATGTTTCCTATACAAATATCATATTGAAAGACCCGGCCTACCCGGTTGAAGTGACCTTACAATACAAGGTATATTTTAATGAAGATGTTATTACCTGTAATAGCATCATTCAGCACCATGAAAAGAAACCGGTGCGATTAACGCAATATGCATCAGGCATGTTACACTTTAGCGCCGACAATTACTGGTTAACGCAATTTCATGGCGATTGGGCCCGCGAAGTGAATTTGGTTGAAGAAAAATTAACCAATGGCATTAAAAGCCTTGAAAGCAAACTGGGCGCACGTGCTAATTTCTACCAAACACCCGCCTTTTTTCTTTCGCTGAATAACCCGGCTACTGAAACCAGTGGCGAGCTGATTGCCGGCACCCTGGGCTGGACAGGCAATTTTCAATTCACCTTTGAAATAGACCAGCGTAACCAGCTCCGTGTACGTTCGGGCATCAACCCTTTCGCATCCGACTATACCCTACAACCCAATGAAGTTTTTACCACGCCCGAATTTATTTTCACTTACAGTAACCAGGGAAAAGGACAAGCCAGCCGCAACCTGCATCGCTGGGCGCGCAACTACGCCGTGCTAGATGGCAAAAGCCCGCGTCTCACATTGTTGAATAACTGGGAAGCCACCGCTTTTAACTTTAACGAAGCAAAACTGATAGAACTGTTCGATGGCGCCAAACAACTGGGTGTTGATATGTTCCTGCTCGACGATGGCTGGTTTGGTAATGCATTCCCAAGAGACAGCGATAAAGCCGGCCTGGGCGACTGGCAGGAAAACAAAACCAAATTGCCCAACGGTATTGGTAAACTGGTACAGGAAGCAACAAACCGCGGTATAAAATTCGGCATCTGGCTTGAACCCGAAATGGTAAACCCCAAGAGTGAACTGTATCAAAAACATCCCGACTGGATCTTACGCCTTCCCAACCGAACAGAAAACCTGGCGCGCAGCCAATTGATATTAGATCTTGCCAATCCGCAGGTGCAGGATTTTGTGTATTCGATCGTTGATGACATGCTTACCAAAAATCCCGGCGTGGCGTATATAAAATGGGATTGCAATCGCAGTATGACGAATGCATACTCTGCTTACCTGAAAGAAAAACAATCGCATTTGTACATTGAATATACCCGGAGTTTATATAAAGTGCTTGAAAGACTCAGGGCAAAATACCCGCATCTTCCTATTATGTTATGCTCCGGCGGCGGCGGCCGAACCGATTATGGCGCACTTAAATACTTTACCGAATTCTGGCCAAGTGACAATACCGACGGACTGGAACGGGTATTTATTCAATGGGGTTATTCTTACTTCTTTCCGGCGAACACTATGGCTGCCCATATAACCAGTATGGGTAAAGGCCAGTCGCTTAAATTCAGGACCGATGTAGCCATGGCCGGCAGAATGGGTTATGATATCAGGGTAAATGAATTTACGCCGCAGGAAATGCAGTTTAGCCAGGAAGCAATTAAAACCTACAAACGCATTAGTGATGTAATATGGTTCGGCGATCTGTATCGCCTTATTTCACCTTATGATGAACCACGCGCTGTTACTATGTATGTGAATGAAAATAAAAGCAAGGCTATTTTATTCAATTATAATTTGAACATTCGCCGAAAGGATATTTTCATAAAGGTGCAATTGCAGGGGCTCGATGCGCAGAAGAAATACCGGTTCAAAGAGATCAACCTGTTTCCCGGCACTAAAGTAACCCACCCCGATAATGATAAAGTATTCACGGGCGAATACCTGATGAATATTGGGCTGAACCTCAACCCCGGAAAGGTAACATCGTTAACAAGCAACGTTTATGAGATAACTGAAGAATAATCACATATGAAAAATTCATTATTACGTGCGGCATTCCTTTTTATTTTTATTATTATTTGTAGCAGCGCTTCAGCACAAACATCGCGTATGTTATTAATGGACGCGGGACGATTGGCAGTTATAAAAGAAAAGATACAACAACATGATGCAACAACCCTTGCACTGGTAAAAGCATTACGAAAACAGGCCGATGAATTACTAAATAAGAAACCGGTATCGGTAACAGACAAAGCCTTTACACCAGTCAGTGGCGATAAACACGATTATATGAGCCAGGCCCCCTATTTCTGGTACGACAGTACCAAACCTAATGGCCTGCCATATATGCGAAAAGATGGTGTTCGGAATCCTGAGATCAATAAAATAACCGATCACCGCTGTTTAAATGAACTGGACAATGCCTGCAGAATATTAGCCCTTGCCTGGTTTTGTACAGGTGAAAAGAAATATGCAGCCAAAGCAACTGCCCTCTTACATTATTGGTTCATTAACGAAGCCACTAAAATGAATCCTAACTTAAATTATGCCCAGGCAATTCCGGGTATTAACAATGGCAGAGGCATTGGTATTATTGAAACCATAGCATTAACAGGCATAGCCGATGCTGTAGTTCTTTTAAAAGGCGCTAATACTTTAACTGAGAAAGACAACAACTCAATTCAACAATGGTATACCCAATACCTCAACTGGATGCTGACCAGTAAGAATGGCAATGAAGAACACGCCGCTAAAAACAATCATGGCACCTGGTTTTATGTGCAGGCAATTGATTTTGCATTATTCACCGGCAATAATGCAAAAGCTAAAGAGCTCATTGATGAAGCTAAAAAAAGAATGGATTCGCAGATCAATAAGGAAGGTAAAATGCAACTGGAGCTCGACCGCACCAACGGGCTTGGATATAGCACGTTTAACCTGCAGGCCTGGTTTAAGGTAGCAACGCTGGCACAGCTAACCGGCACTAACTTATGGCAATATGTAAACCAGCAGGGCGCCGGCATTCGTACCGCATTGGATTGGCTCACCCCTTACGCACTGGGTCAAAAAACCTGGACTTACCAGCAAATAGGTGAATACAAAAAGAATAATATCTATACGCTGTTGTTACAGGCTGCCGTTGCTTATAACGATCCAAAGTATACTGCATTGGCAAAGCAACTGGATAATGAAGTTGATGATACGCTGATAGACCTTTTATATAATTAGAAGATCTAATTCTTTAACTCTTTCAATTTCTTAGCGGCTTCGCTTTTGGCGTTTTGGTCGCCATGTTTAGCGGTGAGTTCAAAATACCTGATGGCATTTGATCTATCGCCTTTACGTTCATACATGGTGGCGATGTTGTTGAGCACAATAGCATCCTGCGGCATTATCTTTTCGGCTTTTAATAAAGCTTCCAGCGCTTTGTCGTAATTGCCCTGCAAGCCATAAGTGATGGCAAGGTTAGAAAGGCTTTCAACATGGCGGGGATAATATTTTAATACAGCCTGTGCAATACGGCGCATGCGGGTAAGCTGATCATCGCCAACGTTATACAACTGTACCACATAACTTTGAATATTGCCCAACATGAATTTTTCAGGGGCATCCAACTTTTGGTGGGCCGTCCATTGCCAGTTATTCTTTAACTTATTGGCAACTTCAATGGTGTTTATGATCTCTTTGGTGAAGGCTTCATAATTTTCAAGCTGGCCAAGCGCGTAGATCTTTCCAAAACGCATATCTAACCGGGCTGGCCAGGCGCTAATGCCCGAGTCTATGCTTTTAAAGGCTTTTTTAAGGAGGGATTGATCGTATTCAACCTGATCGCCCAGGTAACCTACTGTTTCTGCGCCCGTGCTGTCTTTTACTTCAAACGCTGAGGATTTATCAGCATCATTTGTAAATTGAACGATCTCTTTACGGCTGGCTAAAAAATAGTAATTGAACCGGGCAATAAATAATTCAGCGTCTTTGGGACTGGTTTGCTGCCATTTATAGAGTAATTGCCGTTGTGCGGCGGTATCATTTTCTTCTAAAACCTTATCAAAATCTGCTTTATAACCTTGTGCAAATGATTGACCGGCAATCAATAGCACAAAAAACGCGGGTAAAATTCTAAACATTTAGGGTTGTTGGGTAAGCCAAATCTACAAATCGCGCTTAAATAAAGAGATTAATTTTTACCAATGGGTGGGGATTGTCGATGAAGTTACATGTTATGCGGCCAGGAGTCGCACTTACGTGGCCACATGTCACACTTGTGCGCGCAAGTATTGCACTTTGGGGACAAGTGTCACACTTTGGAGAGAAAGTGTTGCACTTTAGTGGGAAAGTGTCACACTTTGGTAGGCAAGTGTTACACTTTGGAGTGAAAGTGTCGCACTGTGGTAAGAAAGTGTCACACTTTAGAGCGCAAGTGTTGCACTTTGGTGGGCAAGTGTTACACTTTGGAGTGAAAGTGTTGCACTTTGGTAAGAAAGTGTCACACCTTAGAGCGCAAGTGTTGCACTTTGGTGGGAAAGTGTCACACTTTGGGGGAAAGTGCCGCAGCAAACCTCCAAAGTTGTACTGCAAAGCATTCCGGTGTTACAGTGGTAAAATTACCTCCCCTTCTGAAGAAAGTAATGAATGGCGCAAATAGCATTAGCACAATGTCCGCTCCAATGGGTATCGAAGTTCCATTTAAAATCCCACACTGCATTCTGCTTGGCATCTGACGATTTATGCCCATATAACAAGAGGGAATTCTTAAGATACTTATATATGGCGCCGAGGTCTTCGTACAGATCGCCATATACAATGCCGGTATCTTTTTTCTTTGCCGTAGGATCGAATACGTACCAATAATAACGGTAGTCCCATAAACGATCGGCAATAAAGTGAAGTGATTTTTGAAACTCCTGTTCATCCAGCTTTATCTCAAACTTCTTATCGCTTTTTTCTTCCATCAATATCATACAGTTGCCCAGGTTATACAGGCTCAGCAAATGATTTTGTGAAAGAAGGATAAACTGTCGTGGTGTTTCCGCTTCGTGAGATTCAATGAAGGAACAATACTTTCGCGCAGCATCGATGAAGCTGGTGAACTCGTTTGTTGCAATAATTTTCGATACTAATATCTTATCAGATAGTGGCAAAGTGTTCTCAATAGCGGTTATTGAATAATGGTTGCTATTGAAGTATCCAAAAATGATGCCTATTTATTGTACCTGTAACACTAAAAGCAAGGCCACTATTGTTTCTCAATTCACTACTCATTGTTTCAAACGCACATAAGTATATTTAGCGGCCTTACTTTAGTTAACATACTAACCAGCACAGTAATTTTACTGTAAGCTTTAAAGCTGTATAGCCTGGGTTGAACCTTCTTTTATCACCATCTTTTTCTCTTTTCCATCCTTTTTTATGGTGATAGCCAGCTTACCTGCTCCTGCCCTGCTTACTATTATATCAAACACATTCCCAAATGCGTGCATATTACGTAGGGTCATCTGGTCCCAGCCATTGGGCAGCCTGGGTGTGCAATTGAAACTGTTGAAACCGGTAGCCCTGATCCCAAACAACCCTTCAGTATATATTCTGCAATACAAACCACTCTCGGCCGATAAATGCCGTTGGTTACCTTCGGGGTATGCTTCTACTGCATAAGGCACATGTTCACCCAACAACCGCCTTTGCGAATAGTAGCGTAAGAAGGTCATTGCTTTTTCAGTTTCACCGGCAGCCAGTACACCACGCAATGCATATAAGGTTGAACGGTCCCAAAAGGTTGTATTGCCGGCAAGCGAAGCCAGCCCGTCTGCCGTCCATAAACGTGGTGAGAACAGGGCAGCAATAGTGCCTTCTTTTCTATCGAAAATATCAACGATCAATGGTGAACAGATCCAGGCGCGCAGGGTATCGTTGCCTTCATAATAACGATAGGTTTTAAAACCTTCTACAGTGGCGCCAAAGAACTTTTCAATATTTGCTCTCATTGTTTGTGCGTCCTTTGTATACTTATCTGTTTGTGCTTTGGGAACAGCCAGCAATTTACCCAACATGGCTGCTGATTTCAATGCATCATAATACAGAACGCTGGTATTTAAATTGGCTTTACCCGCGGGGAAGCGGCCTTCCAGCTCATCGCTGTTACTGGCCACAACACCATTTGCATCGAGCTTTTTGTTTAAATATTCAAGGCACCATTCAATAAGCGGCCATAATACTTTGGCTGAATCTTTATTACCATAGGTCAATGCATAACGGGCAGCGCCATAGGCTATCATGGCCATATCGCCACGGTCTTTGGCGCCATGCCAGGTAGCATCGCCCTCTGCAATGATAGAACTGGGAATGGGTTTATATTCACCATTCATATACCGCGCAAACCAGCGGTACGCATTCATGGCCGATCTGTTTCCCGTTTCATCGCCCAGCATGGCAAAGAATGGATTAATATATTCAGCCTGATCGTTGGCCCAAATAGCTGCATAATAACGTAAACCACCGGGGCCATGTAAATAACCGCCCTTTGTTTTATAAATACTTTCCGTTGCCCTCATTTTCGCAAAAGCAAAGGCAGTATTGAGTATTGGATCGGGTGTTTCCAATTGCATCAGTGATAAAATACCGTTCAATCTTTGTTGCCGGGTGTTTAACTCCCCATTCACATCCACGGTTGCCAGCGGATTGTTTTTGTTGATGGCCTGGTACAGAATAGCAAACTGTACCGAATCGCCCGGTGCTACAGTTTTCAATCCTTCATTTACGGTGCTAACCACAAAGCTGTGTTGCACGGGCGTAGTACGTTCTGCAGCCGGTTTTACTTCGCGATACAGGTACTCCATTTCAATTTTAACTGGCTGTTTGCCTGTATTGATGAATACCCATTTTTCAATAGCCACCGGCTTATCCGTAGAAGGGAACAGCGTACGTTGTAATGTAACATTGCCATCTTTCCCCAACTCGCTGTTTATTTGTAAAACGCCCTTTTGTTTAATGCTGATCACTTTCTCCTGCATATCGGGCGCCACAGCTGCATTGTATACGCCGGTCTTTAACAATTTATCGTTGATGAGAAACCTGGGCAATTCACCATCGGTAACATTGTACATCATACTGGCAATGGTGCGCACAGGTAATAACCTAAAGGTGGGGAACACCATAGTGCGATCTAGTGTTGCCTGCCCTTTTTCATTTACTCCATACTGCACCCATAACGATATTTTTTCGCCGCTCATTTCCAAATGATCGTTATGCGGTACGCGATTATCTATCGCCCATTCGATACTACCATCGGGTTGTATCTTCCAGCGGTCTTGTTGGGCTGGCAATGATGTACCCTGCGCGTATACTTCAGCGGCAATGCAACAAGTTAATACTAGTAATAATTTATTTTTCATAAAAAGCTTTTGGCTCCCTCCCCAACCCCTCTCCGCCAGCTGGCGGAGGAGGGCCTTCTTTGCTAATAATCTTTTAAATTATTTTATCTCAACCACGCAGTAGCGCACCATAAAATAGGAGCCTGTCCATGCAGATCACCGGTAAGGCGTTTGCGGTCGATGTAGTACTGGCGGTCGTTCTTTTTATTGGTGCCTTCACATACTTCGCGCACATCGTTATTTTCATTGATGTAGGTTACCAATGCCAGCCAGCCTTTACGGGCTGCAGCACCATAAGTTGCAGCATCGAGCCAGCCATTCTTTACACCCGTGATCATGGCAAAGGTGAACATACCCGTGCAGCTTGTTTCAGCCCATGATCCTTCGTCATCTATCAACTGACGCCACATACCGCTTTCGGCCTGGTATTTCAGTAATGAAGCCATCATGATTTTATAACCTTTCATTATACGTTCGCGATTAGGATTATTTTTTGGCAGCGAGCGAAGCAGTTCGGCCATACCTACAGCCATCCAGCCATCGCCGCGACCCCAGAAGTAAGGCACATCTGGTGCATGGTAAAACAATCCGTTGGGCTTTTGCAGCGAGTCGAGGTACAGCACCATTTCCTTTGCAGCACGTTCAATATATTTTTTCTTGCCTGTGGCCCGGTAAGCCTGTGATTGTACGGCCGTGATCATAAACATATCATCTATCCACATACGGGTTTGCCAGGTATAACCTTTATTATAAAACTCATGCGACTCTGGTTTTACGCGTGGCCCTTCGGGTGGGCCCCATTGTTTATCAGCAATACGCTGCCCTACTTTAAGGTAACGTTTGTCTTTTGTTTGCATGTACAATTCCAGTGGTACAGAACCAAAAACAGTGTAATCAACGTGGTCGGGTGTTGGGATCAAAGTATCCTGCGCCCCCAACAATGGTTCAAAACGCTGCGCCAGTTTTTGGGTAAGATCTTTGTCGTTTGTTTGTTTGGCAAAGGTGAGTGCGCCATACCACGTGCAGGTTTCGGGATAGGTAATCACTTTCGGTGGTGTTGACCGGCCGAAATTGGTATGCGGGGTTGCTACAAAATGTTCCGCTATTCGTTTACCAACTTCCTGCGGCGATGTTCCTACCGGCCAGCTTTCACCTTGTGCGTTGCCTTCCTTTGATTGCGCTTCGCAAATAATGGGCTGCATTTGCATTATGCCAATTCCCAGTATTAAGCATTTAATCGTTCTGTTCATGTGTCTATGTTATTTTATATACAGTAAGTTCAGTTTGCCTATAAATTTATTTCAATTTAACCATTACTCTTTTTACATCGCCCCTCACAGTTAACCGGGGATGAACGATCACCGCACGGTACTGATATTCTTTTCCCCCTTCAACTTCGGGCAATACTTGCATAAAACGACCCAGATCGTTGATAGAGACTGAAGACGTTCTGAGCCAGTCTTTGCCATACAGGTTCTCTGCAAACCCGGCATATGGACGATACTCAAAATACAATTGCAGCGAATCGGCATTCCCCTTTTTAAGCACCCGGGCATTCAGCTCAACATTTCCATTGTTTATAACCGCGTTCCCTGTTTCAACCTGGGGCGGATCAAGTGCGGGCTCTATATTTTCAAGTTTAATGGTAATGGGGTTGGGCCATTTGTAATTGTCATACACGCGTTGTGCCTTTACGACAGAAACATGCAAGCCATCCTGTTTTTGTTCAAAACGGGAATGTACATCGAGCTGGTTCTGGTATTCGGTCACTTTATCATTTTGCCCCAATACGCTGATGGTTGTTTGTGGTGTTGCTTTTATAGAACCGAATACAAACTCTTTGCGATCGCCCTTTGCCCAATCGGGCCAGCCTGTGATAACGGCGTATACTGTTCGTTTGTCTTTGGAAGCGGTAAACCAGATATTTTCTTCATTGGTGATGATCCAGGGACGAACGCCTTCTATTGCTTCGTGATTGATAAAATGCCAGGCTGCCACTTCGCGCAATTGCGTTTCCTGTTCGTAAGGAATATAACCATCGGGATGCGGCCCTACATTCAATAAAAAGTTACCGCCTTTGGCCCGTGCTTCTACCAACAACTCAATTAAGCGGCCTGCAGTTTTAATATTATCATTTGTTGGTTTGTAATTCCATTGCGTACCCATGGTTACACATGACTCCCAAAATTCGTCAAGCGCAATACCCGGCAATGTTTGTTCGGGCGTATTAACTGCACCCCGCGTAATCACTACATCGGGCTGTAACTTCCAGGCTGTTTCGCGACATGGCCCCTTAGGTTCGCCATCAATAAACAGCACATCTATTTTACCAAACATCGTGAACAACTCAGCGGTTTGCTTTCGTACCAGATCGTCATAAGCCACCGTGATGGTTTTATCGAACTGATTATCGCCACGTTTAATTAAGATCTTGTGATCGTACAAAAATTTAAAATCTTCGGGCGAGTAATACAATCCTACTGCCAACCCGGCCTTTCTAATACCTTCAACATATTCTTTCAGCAGATCTTTTTTATACGGCGTATTGGTGATCTTAAAACTGGTTGTTTTGGTATCCCAAAAACAAAAACCTGCGTGATGTTTTGCTGTGAACACTACATACTTCATACCTGCCAGCTTAGCCAGTTTTGCAATGTCGTAGGGACTAAACTTTGCCGGATCGAATGTTTTAGGCAATTCATTAAAATACCTTTTTAAATAATCATCTGAGGCGCCTACCAGGGAGTGACTGATGGTAATTCCCAATTGCGCATCTACATTAAAATGAATGAACATGCCAAAACCCAGATCGCGCAACCACTCCTGGCGTGCCGGTTTATTTTTATTCGCGCCAAACCGGTTATCACTTTCTTCTTTCTGGGCATATAAAAGGTTACCAATACAAACCAGCCATACGACAAACAATTTCTTCATAAACAAAATTCTTAAATGAATTCGCGGGTCGGGTGAGCGCCATCGAGACGGGCGCAATTTTTAACATCAGGAAGCGACGCCCACCTTTGCCGCTAGGGAAACAGGATGGATATTGGACTTAATTCCACAAAGGGAAATATAAACTATTGTTATACGGATCGCCGGTTGTTGTGGCATCTATTTGCGCCTGTGGTATGGGGCGTAATATATGTTTATCGATTATATTAGGCGCAGCTTCTTTATTATGCATTCGTACCCGCTCCAATAATTTACTGGTGCGCACAAGGTCCCACCAACGCACATTTTCACCACACAGTTCGCGGGTACGTTCATCGAGAATAAAATCTATTGAAAGATCAGACGCGTTAATATCCATGGCCGTTGCATTGCCGGTTGGATATGCTGCCCGCTCACGTACCGCATTAATGTATTTTACTGCATCGCCTGTATTGTTTAGCATAAATGCCGCCTCGGCCGCTATAAGATAGGTTTCTGCTAACCGGAAAGCGATGGTGGGTCTTATTGAAGGTGAATTCAGATCGGCCCGTTTGGTATCGAAATATTTCATCATGGTTGCAGACAGTGTAGCATCGTAGTTAGCAGGCGGAATGAGCAAATATCTTGTAGCAGCTATTTTTGCAGCAGTAGCAGGAACGCCCGGCATATAGATAGCCGTATCGCCAAACTTAAATTTCGGCTGCCCTACAACGGCATCTGCTGGTGCACCGGCAGGTAACGGACTCGTCCACACCGGATACCCTTTTGGATCGGGGTTATTGGCATACCACACCGTTTGAAAAGTTTTGCTATACCTGGTGTCGTTCACTCTTTCTTTAAAAGCTGTATCGGTTAACCAACGAGTAGGAATGCAACGGATATATGGACGGCCATATGGCGTGCTGCGGATCATACCTGGTCTTTTTTCATATTGCCCCACCCACATATGGTTCAGCACATTGTCGGCACTATAGGTACTAATGCCATTGCTTGAGCTGATGCCACTGTTATTGGGCCCGTTGTAGGCTATATTTGCCGTGTGCTGCACACTCCAGATCACTTCTTCATTATCTTCATTTCCTTCGGCAAACACTTTACCAAAATCAGGCACCAGGTTCAACCCAAGCGATGCTCTGTTATTAATAAGATCAACTGCCGTATTATAGGCATTTTGATAATCGTCGGCTTTTTTTGCTTTCGACCCTGCTCTTGTTAAGTATACTTTTGCCAGTACATGTTTTGCGGCAGCGGCAGTTGCTTTGCCGGGTAACACGCCTGAACTTTTAGGGCCTGCAGGCAAAACGGCAATAGCATCTTTCAGGTCCTGAACAATAAAGTCATATACATCGGTCATGGGATCGCGTTTGGCGGCTGTACTTGACGACGAAATAAAGTTTTTGTTCAATGTAACATCGCCCCAAAACTGTACAAGAATAAAATAATAGTTAGCCCTTAAGAATTTGGCCTCAGCCACTATGGCATTCTTTGTGGCTAGCGGCATATCTACTTTATCGGCGTTATCAATAATACCGTTACAGGTATTAATGAATACATAAGCAGCTCTCCAAAGGGTGGTAGTAGTGCCATGCGATGAAGTATAACTATATAAGTTTATATCCTTGTTGCCATCGGTACCGCGTTGAAATTCATCGGTACCAATTACCGTAGCGGTAAACAATTCCTGTGCGCCCCAGAAGTTGCGCATACCTGCATATGAGGCATCCAACCCGGCCTGCAAGCCCTGGCTGGTTTGAAAAAAAGAAGGTACCAGCAAAGAATTAGGTTCTTCCTTTAGCTTCTTATTACAATTGGTTAATGCAATCAGTAACCCAAAACAGTATATTGACAGCTTTTTCATTTCTCTCTTTTTTGATGGTAATAAATTAAAACGACATATTTACACCAAAGATCAATGACCAGGTAGGCGGCGTATCGGGGCCTACGGTGCCTGTGCCTTCAGGATCTATACCACCTGCCCTGCGATATGGCGAAAACAGAATGAATGGATCTGATGCGGTTGCATATACCCGAAAACTTTTTGCCTTCATGGCTTTTACCAATGAAGGATCGAGGTTATAACCCAGGCTTAAACTTCTGATCTTTACAAATGAGCCGTCGAAATAACTCATCACCGAACGGTTCAATGGATTGGTTGCATTGGCATCGGGTTTGGGATTATTGGGCTCGTGATTTAACGGCGTCCAATAATTTGTTTTCACATTGTTGTATGTGCCCTGGTAAGTATTGGCAAATCCGCCGCCATACAAACTGCTGTTCATGGTATAACCCCACCGGGCAAATGCCACTACTGTGAGATCAAAACCGCGGAAGCCAAAACGCTGTGTGGTGCCGCCTTCCCATTTAGGCTGGCTGGTGCCCACTATAATGCGGTCGTATGTTGCATCGATCTTGCCATCGGGTTTACCATCGGGACCGCTGAGATCAGCTACACGAATGGTACCTATTACAGATGCGGTACCTGTTACCGACAATCCCAGCGCTTTTGCTGCTGCAGAATCTTCAGCAGTATTTTGCCAAATGCCCGATCTTTTATAATCATAATATACATCGAGCGGCTGACCAACAAACCAGCCATTGGCAGCGTCTTTTGTAACGCCACCCGCGAGTTCTGTAATTTTTCCCCGATTCATAAAGAAGTTGAAATCGCTTGTCCAACTGAAATCGTTCCGCGACTGAGCCTGTATGTTACTTGTATTGATATGTACCTCAAGTCCTTTATTTTCAGTTTTACCAATATTGGCAACTACCGGGTTGGGTATGCCGGTTGTTGGCGGCAGCGCCTGAGGTAACAATAGTGAATTGGTCATTGCCTTGTATACCTCAATTGAACCTGTAATGCGATTGTTTAACAACCCGAAGTCGATACCAAGGTTGGCAGTTTTGGTATACTCCCAGGTTAATGTGGGATTAACCGTTGAACTGAGATAAGCCCCGGTAACCATATTGCCGCCATAGTTATATACCAACCCGTTCAACTGCCCAAGCGTTTGATAGGCATTGATAGATTGTTGACCAACGCTACCATAGCTGGCCCTCAATTTAAGATTAGTAATTGCTGACACACCCTGCATAAAATTCTCGCGGCTTACGTTCCAGGCAAAAGCGGCGGATGGGAACGAATGCCATTTATTTCCCTCGGCCAGCCGTGATGATCCATCGGCACGAAGGGTGAGGGTTAATAAATATTTGTCGTCAAAACCATAGTTCACCCTTCCCATGTAAGAAAGAATATCGGCGCGCGAAGAACTCCCCTGTCCTTTCAGGTTCGATGCATAGGTTGGATTCCAATATCCAAGGTAATCGGCTAAGACATTTGTATTATCAAATTGATTCGTTTGGGTGCCTACTTCCTGCAAACTATATAAACCGGTGAAGTTTATTTTATGCCGGCTGGCAATTGTTGCGTCATAGATCAACAGGTTTTCAAGGGTGTAATTATTTGATAAACTGGTACGGTTAGAAGATCCGGACCCACCCTGGTTAACGCGGTAACTTGTTTTGGCTGAATAAAAATTACCATAGATATCTGATCTAATCTCTGCACCGGCATTGAACCGGTATTTCAATCCTTTGAACAAATTCGCTTCCAGGTATAAGGTGGTAAACGTACCCAGTCTCTTTCTGTTCTCTATGGCCGCACCGGGAATAATATCTGCCAGCGGATTCCAAACCTGGTTGGCGCTCCCGGGAACATAATCATTTATTAAGTTACCCGCGCTGTCCCAGGGCGACACGAGCGGACTGGCCCTTAGCGCCTGCCCCATGGGGTTAGCGCTCTCCCCTTTACGGAGCGAATAAGTGTTCAATGAGTTCAGGCCTACCTTGAATATTTTTCCCAACAGTTGATCTATACTTAATTTAACTGTATACCGCTCAAAACTTTGACCATTGTAAATACCTGTTTGGTTAAAGTAACCGCCCGAGATAGCATATTGTGTTTGGTCGGTACCACCTGCAACAGACAACTGATGATCGGTAATAATACCGGTTTTATAGATCAGGTCCTGCCAGTCGGTATTGCGGCCCGTTTTTATTCCCTCTACTTCAGCAGGATCAAAAACTCCATTGGTCAAAAAAAGCGGATCATCGAGACCTGTATATTTTCCCGGATCCTTGGTTATGTTAGCCCATTTTTTTAATTCGGTAAACTCAGCGGCATTCATCATTGGGAACTTTTTGGTTAACCGGCTTGAGCCAACATACCCGCTATAAGAAAATACCGCCTTACCTGTTTTACCGCGTTTGGTAGTGATGAGTATTACACCATTGGCGCCACGTGAACCATAAATAGCAGTAGAGGAACCGTCTTTTAATATTTCAACAGAGGCTACATCATCCTGGTTAAGGTCATTGATATTTCCATTAAAAGGAATTCCATCAACTACAATGAGCGGATTGTTGCTGGCGCCTAATGACCGGGTACCCCTGATCAAAATATTAGGTGCTGCGCCGGGTTTGCTATTGCCCCCGCTACGTTGAACGTCGATACCAGCGCCCTGGCCCTGAATGGCAGAAGCAAGGTTAGAGGAAGGAACATCTTTAATTGATTGTTCGCTGATAGAAACTATTGAACCCGTTATATCTGATTTACGGCGGGTACCATAACCAACCACTACTACTTTATCCATCTCCAGTTTATCGGCGCTTAAAGTAACGGCAAGGTTTTCCTGGCCCGTTTTGCTCACCTTTATTTCTTTGCTCACATAGCCCACCATTGAAATGGAAAGTATACTATTGACGGCTGCTTTTATTTCAAACGCCCCATCGGCCTTTGTAGTGGTGCCATTGGACGTTCCTTTAACTACAACGGAAACACCCGAAAGGGGTTCGCCATTTTCAGTTCTTATTGTTCCTTTTACAGTGGCCGCATCCTGCGCGTGCAGTGCTGCAGCCGTTATCAGTAGTGAAAAACATAATAAATAAAAAGACATGAATGCCTGCCTTTTAAAAAAGGGTAGCCCATGCCGTTCGCAATGTTGCGAGGTGTTACGTTTTAACATACAGCATTATTTTACTATTACGAAATAGAAACAATCGTAGAAGGGTGCGAGGTCCTATGTAGCAGGAGGTGCTTTATCGTGAATGATATCGTTTCTCATATAAGCTATTGTTTTGGTTATTTCTTTTTAACGCCAGGCGTTTTATTTTTTCTCAGCTGTATGTCTTTACTATCGCCCTCCGCACTTACGAATGCGTCTGCCGTTCCCAGCACATTCATATTACTGATGCTGGCTTTTTCAACATGCTCGAGGCGAATGATAGATGGGGCGTTGGAAGTTGCAGGAGTTTTCCAGCCTGTAAGCTCAATCTCTTTTCCATCTTCACAAACAAAGGCCGGCCGTTGGTCATTGCTGTCAAGTGTAAACGTGATGTTCACCAGTTTTAAACCTTTTACATGCCTGGCCCAAATGCCATAAGCCGGCACCAATGGGCCAAAGGTTTTTACTTCAGGATATTTATTAACGGCTTCGGGCACCTGCTGCCGTGCATTGAGGGCAGTGCCGCCCCCAGCCAAGTTGATGGTTATGTTTTCAAGTGTAAGATTGGTAATGTAATGTCCCGGCACACCGGTAATAAGAATGCCTGAGGGTGGCGTTAACTGGGCCTTGGCAGCAGCCTGGGCCTTTACATTTCTTATTACCACATTTTCCAGTGTGCCGGTGGTTTGCTGGCTATCTTTCCCTTTTCTAAAAACACTTAAGCGCGATCCCAGGCGAATAAGCATGGGTGTTCTTACGTTCACCATTTCAATATCCGAGATCTGAACATTGCGTAAATGAGCGCCATCTACTGTCAATAATTTTATACCTCCGTTATTGGTATCGTAGATATAGCAGCCGGAGATGGTAATGTTTTCAAATGGGGCCATTGATTCGGTACCCATTTTTATAGCGCCCTGGTTGCTTCTTAGCCGCAAACCTGTAACAACTATATTGCTACAGGCCATTGTGCTGCTGGTGGTCTTAAAACAAAGCGCATCATCGCCACTGTAAATATCACAATCTTTAATACGTACGTCCTGGCAACCATCTATATCAATACCATCATTATGTGCCACACCATGGCTTACGATCTTTATATTTTCTATTCGTACCTGTTTGCTTTGGAAATAATGGGAGGTCCAGGCCGCAGCATAATTCAGGGTTATGCCTTTTACGGTTACGTTCTCACACCGCACAATACGTACTAAAAACGGGCGGCGTCCCCAGCGCTCACCTTCGGGCCGGGTATCGGTTGCAATTTGTTGTTCTTTTAATTTAGCGCCTTGTCCATCAATAGCGCCTTCACCTTCAATGCCAATATCTTTTGCATCAACAGCTACCAGCAATGCCCAGCCTACATCAATGCCCAGGCCATCGGTAAAGGGATCGATATTCTGATAATCGTTGATATTAGTGCTTCCTAATAAACGTGCATCTTTTTTGAATTGCAGAATAACATGATCTTTCAATACAATGGTACCCGACAGCCAGGTTCCGGCCGGAAGCACCACTTTGCCACCACCCTGTTGATGGCAATCGTCAATAGCTTTTTGAATGGCAACCGTATTCAGCACTTTGCCATCACCAACTGCTCCATAACGGGTAATATCAACTTCAACCGGCGGTGCAGCAAATACACTTATCGCACTGATCAGTAAGCCCATACCTAAAGCAATCATTTTCATATGCATCGTACAAAATGAAACCAGTTAAATACATGCCTGGTTTTCATAATGCAACTAACCAATTATTGTGACAGGCTTTCTATAAACAGTTCACTATCTATTCAACTATTTTGGCAGAAAAAATTCCGGGAACGATTGCGTAAATAAGAGGAGGCAGCACGACGGCTGCCTCCGTTTTGACTTACTGTATAGGAAAAAACGTGCTTAACAGCTATGGTACCTGCCGGTTCTCATAGTTAGAATAAAATGTGTCTATTGCATTCGGGGCCGGTTTATATAAAGTACGGAATTGAAATTTGTTCCCCTTTTTAAAATCGGGCAATACTGTAACACTATCCGGCGCCCCTTCATGTTTATTGAATTGTTTTCTTGTCGCGCCAAAAACATCGTCATAAATAAATTCTTCCCCTATTACATCGGTACCAACGCCAAACCATTTAACGGTCGCAGTTTTCGCAATGTCATCATAGGTACCGCTTTTTATTGCCCGGTTCACCAGCTGGGCAATATATTTTTCGCCATATACAGTACCAATTACATCTGATTTTACGGACCGGTGCCCGGCCTTATCATAGGTATAAATATAAAAGGTATAAGTGCCCTCGGCCAGCTTATTAAAAGAGAACCGTACGGTATCTACATCAGCAGTACGTTGTACGTCCTTTTCGGTTGAGTCGGATTGCCCACCTGCATCCCACAACACTTTTACTTTACTTATACGGGGATCTGCTGTCAGGAGCATCGACAGGTCCATACGGGCATTACCGGGATACGCCCGTGCAGAATCTACTTTGGCGATATAAACTATTTCCCCGTCTTTGATAAAATCATCATAGTTATCGTCCATCTTACTACATGCCAACAGGCAGGTAAAACAAATAGCAATAATAGCCTGGTATATATTATATTTTTCTAAACGCATACATTAGGTTTAACTGATAAAACAATTCAGGGCAATGGCATTACTTCTTCTGTCCCCATACTGATAGCTCTAACAGGTGAAAGAATCCGGTATACCCATCAATAGATCCCCAGCTATCAATATTCTTCCAGCCAATATAGCGAACAGGTGGTACGCCATTTGGAAATTCAAACTCCTGGCCATCGTTTGCCACCTGTATATCTTCATTGGAGTTTTGTCCAACCTCCCAACCTGAAGGTTTGGTCATTGTCCATTCACCAAGTTTTACCCAGCCAACATTAGGATCGGTATTATTGGCGTTGGAACTTACTACATTAGGTTTATTGGTGCCCCATATTTCCCAATGGTGCGGGTTACCGTGATTAAAAATATAGTTGTCTTTACGTTGCCAGATCTTGAACCGGCTTAATACAAACTTTGAAGCACCACTCTTATCAAGATCGATGGGTATCCATACCGGCAGATCGTATTTCTCTTTGGTATGGAACATGCTGGTAACGTTGCCATCGTACAAATTTTTCATCACATAGGTATTGTTATAGTCCACGGCATTCACCATGTTCAAACCGGAGTTGGGTTTTGGGTCGAACTGTGGAATGAAATTGGCAAAATTGGTCCTTACATCATTGAACTTTGTTTTATCTAATGCCTCTTCATAAATAGGTGTGATCTTAACCCGCAATGTATCACTGTGATTATCCCAGCGGTCGCGGGCATAAATGCCCCAGGTACGTTCAACCGGTGGAAAGCCGCGAATATTGAAACTACCCTGTTTCATACTGGTATAATTGAAATCAACATGCTGCCAGTCGCCCACCGAATCAATGGTCAATACTTCAAATACAATATTGGCCGAATCAACGTTCACATATTTTACATTGATGCCGCCAAAGGTTGAATCGGTCTTTATTGATTTAAATACATTCACAATAGGCGGGGTCAATGGTTTTACTGTTACAGAAACCGGTTCCGACACCACCTCAGCTCTGCTTACTGCATACAGTTCAACATTTCTTTCTTCGGTATCCCCAAATCCATCTACCAATAATTTTTTCTGAAACATAGACACCTTCACTTCTTTCGGTTGCCCCTTCAATGTATACACAGCCTTTACATACAACAGGTTTTCATTATCGGGCAGGGTATAAGTGATCAACGCGGCGCCGGCCAAATTGGTCACCTTTACATTACTGATGGCGCCGGGCGCAGTTTTATCAGTTGAAAGCGGATTTCTGTCATCTTTTTTACAGGCGCTGACAAGCATACACAACATCAGCCAACCTGTTATAACATATTTACCTGGTTTCATTGTAAAATGGTTTAGCGTTAATAATGGTTGGTAAGTAAACCCGGGTATTGCAACCCGAGATTCTGTTAGAACCGTGCGTAACAGTCTCCCGTTACACGGCTCCGATTATCTTACCGTTGGTATAGATTTGAGTAATTTCCAATGAGCAAATAAGGTTGGTTGTCGTACAGATATCCCGTGCAGCCATCTCAT
>JANUBW010000012.1 GCA_024809215.1 Niastella sp. OAS944
CTCAACCTGTAAAGCAACTTCAGGATTACCAAATACCTATGTATAGTTGCTTCAGGATTTATTCTTCACGTGTATAGCTATTTCCGGACGAGACACGTGTCTTTTCTTCGGGACTGAGTTTATCCTTCTTCGCCCCACGTTCGTACATTCTTCGCAAGTTGTTCGCAAATTTGCGAAGAAGCCCCTAAGCATTCCCGAAGCAAGTACGAACAATTTGCGAACAAAGATGAGCTGTAAAGCTTTGCTACAAAGTGTCCCACGCTTTCCGCAAAAAGCGCAACCAGTTACCATGCATAATGGCTTCAATGTCTGCAGGGGCATAGCCGCGTTTTGCCAGTAATGTGGGGATCTTTTGCAGATCTGCAATGGTTTCCAGGTCGTAGGGCGATTGTTCTTTACCAAAAGCGCCATCGAGGTCGGTGCCAATGCCTACTTGCCGGGCATTGCCTGCCAGTTGGCAGATATGGTCCAAATGGTCGAGCATTTTTTCGAGGTTGCAGTGCATGCCTTCAGGGGTAGATTGCTGCCGTACCCAGTTAGGCACCATCATCCAGGCATCGAGCGCCCCGCCAATAACGGCATCTCTTTCTATCAATGCCCTTATCATATCATCACTGAACTGGCGGTTGTGATCAACCAGCGCCCGGCAATTATTATGACTGGCCCATACCGGCCCTTTAAAGATATCCAGCGCATCCCAAAAGGCATCATCGCACAAATGCGTGGCATCGAGGATCATATTTAACCGGTCCATTTCCCTTACAAGTTCTTTGCCCATGGCATTCAACCCACCGGTAGCATCGGTACCGTTGGCGTAGCGACCGGGGCCATAGTGGGCCGGACCAACCGCGCGCAATCCGTATGCCTGAGCAATTTCAAGGTGTTTTAGTGTAACAAGGGAATCGGCCCCTTCCAGGCTCAGGATATAGCCGATGGGTTTATTATCATTGGATTCGCCATTCAGCCACAAAGCCAGATGGCTTTCGAGACCGGTTTTGTTTTTTATCATTACCATTTCACCCGCGGCTTCCATGGCTTTGTACCAGGCCAGCTGTGCCTGCGTTTGCGCCCATGCCTGTTCGGGCGAATGCCAGCCGGGCAAAAGATTATCGGGCGCCACATATCTTGCAATTTGTGTGGCTACTACCAATCCAATATTTCCCTGTCGTAATTCGGGCAAGGCCACTGTGCCTTTGGCCCTATCTGGTTTATCAGTTAATCCGGTCTCACGTTTGCGAATGTCCATAACCGGCTGCCGCAGATCGCGGTTCCATTCCATGGCATTCATACTCAGATCGAGGTGTGCGTCTATAGTAAACATGCTAAGTTCTTGCTTGTGGATTTTGAGTTCTAAAATTGTTGTTACCAGTCGCCGGTTACCAGTTGCCAGGTTCGCGGCCAGGCAGGTAATCATGAATTATATAGCGAGTTTCGAATTGAAGCCCGGAAACCGGCGACCGGTAACTGGTAACCCGCTTCTATCATTATCTAATAATTCTTCCCGACGAACCAGTCTGTATAAATTGTTCTACCTCCATCTTAGAGACAATCGCCCAGTCGCCATGAATGCTTTGTTTTAAGGCACCGCAGGCAGTGGCAAATTCAATAATGGCCTGTGGCTGCAATCCATTCATCAACCCATATAACATACCGGCGGTAAATGCATCGCCTGTACCTATTTGATCAGTGATAAATGGTAACCGGTATGCAGCAGAAAAATAATACTGGCCGTCGAGCATAAAAGCGCTGGAATAAATATGCACCGGTCCATCTGTTTTTCGAAAGCTCATGCCCAGCGTTTTCATATTCGGCAGCTGTTTTTGCAATGCTTCACTACATTGTTTGAACCGGTCTTCCAATGAATCATTTACATCAGTATTGATGCCATAGTATACGGCTGCGGAATCCAGGTCGGCCACTACAATTTCACTGGGCTCTAATAAGGCCGGCATAATATCGGCCGCCTTCCTGCCATATTTCCATAAAGTGCTGCGATAATTGAAATCGGCTGAGATGATGACGCCGTTCTGTTTGGCTGCTGTAATTGCTTCAGCACATACGTCCGCGGCACTTTGTGACACTGCAGGCGCCACGCCCGACCAATGAAAATATTGCGAATCGCTAAGCGACTTTTTCCAATCAATCATACCGGGTTGCAGCTCTGCATAAGATGAGCCAGCCCGGTCATAGATCACCCGCGTTGCACGGATATGATTACCCGGCTCGGTAAAATAAAGGCCCAGCTTCTCGCCCCCATATATAACATGATCGGTAGCTACACCATGACTTTGCAATTGCTGAATACCGGCCAGTGCAAGATCATTTTGCGGAACACGGGTAACATACCTGGTAGTAACACCCAGGCGCGATAACAACACACACATATTGGCTTCTGCTCCTGCATAGTATGCTTTGTACTCCTGGGTCTGTAAAAAACGTTGCGATCCGGCGCTGTGCAACCGCATCATAAATTCGCCAAATGCGGTTAACTGAACAGGACTGGGTGTCATCATCATTCATTGCATTTTCAACAATTATAACCCAAATTCGGCAGTCGGCAATCGGCAATCGGCAATTTCGCTCATCCTCAACCTCGCGTCAACTGGTTAACTCGTCAACTTGTTAACTTGTCAACTTACCAACTCAAACATAGCTTCGATCTCCACCGGAATATTATCAGGGAGAGAACCGAAACCCACGGCGCTGCGAACGCCGATGCCGTTCTCTTCGCCCCATATGGCGGCAAACAATTCGCTGCAGCCATTAATGACATAAGGATGCCGTTCAAAATCGGGCGTACAATTCACCATACCCAGCACTTTTATAACCCTTTTTATTTTGTCAAGACTGCCAACATGCGTGCAGATCGTTGACAACATGGTAAGGCCAACCTGCCGCGCTGCCAGCTTACCCTCTTCCATATTCAACTCACTTCCTATTCTACCAATAATAAGGGTCTTATCGTCCCGCACGGGCCCGTGGCCAGATAAATACAGGTATTTACCATCGATAAGAAAAGGTTTGTACACTCCCAGTGGTGTGGGGGCAGGAGGTAATTTCAATCCCAGTTTTTTGAATCTTTCTTCTGCGTTCATGTGTTCGGTGTTTGTAATTTATATTAACCTATTGTGGAATTCAGGATCATTACACCAACCAGTCCGGCTACAGCTACAATTGTTTCCATAACCGACCAGGTCTTTAAGGTGTCTTTTATGCTCAAATTGAAATATTCTTTAAAAAGCCAGAACCCCGCATCATTTACATGCGAAAACAATAAACTGCCGGCGCCTACTGATAATACCATCAGATTGGCATTCACCGATGTTTTAACTAACAAAGGCGCAATGATGCCTGCTGTTGTTAATCCCGCCACTGTAGCCGAGCCTACACAAATGCGAATGATACCTGCCATACACCAGGCCAGTACCAACGGGTGCACAGGCCAGGTTTCCAATGCAGACGCTATTTGTTTGCTTACGCCGCTTTCTGTTAACACCTGTTTCAATGCACCTGAGCCGGCAATGATCAGCAGGATCATACCAACATCCTTAACCGCATCGGCATAAATGGCCATCACCGATTTCATTGACCGGCCACAGCCAATGCCTAACGTAAAAGCAGCCACTAACACAGACACCAACATGATCAATGCTGGTTCGCTGATAAGGGCTAGTACCCCTTTTACTGAATTATTATTCTTTAAGAAATAATTCAACACAGTGGTAGCTGTAAGCAAAAACACCGGCAACAAGGAAGTGAAAAAGCTATTGGCCGTTCCCGGCAACTGTGTTTTATCAATTGCCTGCGGCTTAAACAGCTCCAATGGTTCAGACTTTATATTCCCCACAATTTTTGAAAACAGTGGACCGGCAATGATAATGGCCGGAATGGCAATGAGCAATCCATATAATAATGTAATACCCATGCTGGCCCCAAACTGTGTTACCAGTGCAGTTGGCGACGGGTGTGGCGGTAAAAAACCATGCGTTACCGATAAAGCCGCCAACATAGGCAGGCCAATATATACAGCAGGTAATTTATACTGATATACAACGGAAAAGATCAGCGGCACCATCAACACAAATCCTACCCCATAAAACAAGGGAATGCCAATGATGAACCCGGTGATCATTAACGCCCATTGCAGATAGCGAACGCCAAATGCGTGCATCAACACGGTAGCAATTTTTTGTGCAGCGCCACTTTCTGCTACCAGCTTGCCCAGCATGGCACCCAAACAAATGATGCTTACCAATGACCCCAATGTATCGCCCATACCCTGCTGCACAGCCGACATAATTTTTTCCGCCGGCAGTTTCAATAACAAACCTGCCAACAGGGAAACTATCAAAAAGGCCAGAAAAGCATTCACCTTTCCCCAGGTTATAAGCAGGATGAGTATAACAATACAAAGCAATACGATTAGTATGGACATTTCTTACTATTATTTTTTATTCAACCACAATTTCATCGATCAACAACAGCGCATTACCCCCGGCGCCATATTCACCCGCAGGTATTACGCCCTTGTTGGTGCCTATCACTTTTATATATTGCACCTGTACTGGTGTTACGGGTACATCCACTTTATTGATGCCATTGACAGGAAATGAATTTTGCCGGTATAGTTCCGTATAATGTTCGCCATCTTTTGATGCCAGCAACTGCAGGGTAACCGGGGCCCACATACGCTGCCAGTGATAATTGAGCACTTGCAATGCCAGGTGTTGCACCGTTTGCTGCTTACCCAAATCGATCACTGCCTCCAGATCATTTCCGCTAAAGCCCAGCCACTGATTATCGTTATACCGGTTGCTGCCAAACAATCCATTTACAAGGGTTGTATTACCGGGGTTGAACCGGTCAATAGGTTTATTCAGCAAAGTTACGGTGGCGCCCACTGCTTTATGTATACGAAATGATTGCTGAAACAACCGACCTGTAGGTTGATGTTGTCTGTTAAAGAGCAATGCCTTTACTGTACAAGTATTTTTAATTTCAATTGCACTGGTATATAATGAACTTTGTATAGTAGGCACCGTATTATCGGTTGTATACCTGATGTCGCTGCCGCGTGCAGCACTTTGCAAATTTATTTGCAAAACATTGTTTTGCACAGGTACCGCAGTGTAGGTGATGTCATCAAAATGGGGGTCGTAATTAATTTTCTGGTGCTTCAGCAGCGATGCTTCTCCACGTAACCGGTTCAGGAAATTCTCATAATTGCGTTTTGATTTCGGTGTCCAGGCCAGCTCGGCCAGCGCCAGCGCGCGGGGAAAGATCATATAAGCAGCCTGCGCTTCACTGGTGTAATACTCGCTCCACGCCTGCCCTTCTACTCCCGCTAAATAAGTTGTTGTTGCACTATCTGCATTTCCGGCCAGCGGTTCGTACCCATATACTTTTTGCAACGGCGTAAAACCACCGGCTGCCAGTGGCTCTTCAGCATATAAGGATTGGTAGTAATCAAAATAGCAATTCGTTTCAGGAGTCATGATTACGGAATGATGTTGTGCTATAGCTGCCTTGCCACCCTCCTCGCCACGCCAGCTCATAACAGTAGCGTTAGGCGCCAATCCGCCTTCCAGTATTTCATCCCAGCCAATGATCTGCCGCCCTTTACTGTTAACGTATTGCTCCATGCGTTGAATGAAATAGCTCTGCAACGCATGCTCATCGGGTAAGTGCAGGGTTTGTTTACGCTGCTGGCATTTTGCACAAACCTTCCATCTTGTTTTGGGGCATTCATCACCGCCAATGTGAATATATTTTGATGGGAAAAGCGTCATAACTTCATCGAGCACATTTTGCAAAAACACAAAGGCGCTATCGTTGCCTGCGCAATACACATCATCAAACACACCCCAGAATGTAGCGGTAGTATAAGGCCCACCCGTACAACCCAATGTTGGGTACGCCGCCAGTGCAGCGGATGCATGTCCGGGCATTTCAATTTCAGGAATGATGGTTATATGCCGGTCTGCCGCATACTGCACCACTTCTTTTATTTGTTGTTGTGTATAGTAACCGCCATACCGTTTGCCATCGAAACGATGAGGCAATTCTTTTTTATGGCCTATCAATGTTTCATTGCGCCAGGCGGCTACTGATTGCAACCTGGGATATTTTTTTATTTCTATCCGCCAGCCCTGATCGTCGGTCAGGTGCCAGTGAAAAGTATTGAACTTGTACAGGGCCAGCCAATCGATGTACTTTTTTATAAAGGAAACCGGGAACAAATGCCGGCTTACATCAAGCGCCATTCCTCTATATGCAAAACGCGGATCATCGTTTATGGTATAACACGGGACTTCGATACTGCCTTTTCCGGCTTGCCACAATTGTCGTAGGGTCTGCAATCCATACAACACGCCACTGGCATCATGCCCAATACAACGGATCGATTTTTTATCTACATGAAGCAGGTATCCTTCTTTATGTGGAATGCCAGTGGAGTCGATGGACAGGGAAATAAAGTTATTGCCGGGCGTTATAGTAGTTTTTGATAATGGTTTATTTCCATAGGCCAGCACATAGCCGTTTAACAATCCGGCCATTTTGTTCAATGCGCTATCAGTTACCACAATTTTTGTAGTGCCATCTATTATAAATGATCCTGTTGAAGGTGTCATTGTTACTGGTAAAGGGATCACAGCGGGCAATGCCTGGCTGCCGGCCTGTGCCAGCGCCCATAATGGCATTGCAATCAATAGTACCTTCGCCAAGAGGTATGTACGTATACACTTCATAACTTAGGGGTGCCCCAATTTTTTATCTCCATCTAATTCAATGCCGCTGTATTCTGCCACGGCCTTATATTCATACTGTCCTTTTTTCAACCCACTGACCGTACCTGAAAAATTTCCATTTTTATCAATGGGTACGGTAGCCGATCTTATCCAGGGGCCGGTGTACAGGTCTTCAATTTGACCGTGATACGGCCGGTAATAAAACCGGGCCTTCACTGGCGTGCCCGGTTTAAAGTTTAGCACTTTACCCGACAACACCATGGCTGTTGCGGATGAACGGGCATCTAACGTTACCACCTGTACGGGTTCAATGGCAGGTTGTATATTTTCAATTTTTATAACTACCGGGTTGGGCCATTTATGATCGTCGTAAATGCGTTGGGTACGAAAAACCGACACTACCAGTCCGGTATCTGTTTGCCTAAATGACGGGCTCACCTTTTTACCGGGTTTGTATTCCTGAATAATACCATTTTGTCCCAGCACACTGATTGCCGTATTGGCTGTTGCTTTTACCGAATGAAGTGTAAAACTTTTTTGATCCCCTTCTATCCAATCAGGTAAACCGGTAACCAGGGCATACAGCGTTTGTTTGTTAGCAGTTGTAGTGAACCAGATATTCTTCTCCCGGCTGATCACCCATGGGTGCACATTGTCAACCGCTTCCCGGTTTATAAAATACCAGGCCGCCAACTCCCGCAATCTGTCCTCCTGCTCCCCTGCCAATTCTCCATTGGGTTTGGGACCAGTGTTCAATAATAAGGAACCGCCTTTGCTTCTGGCTTCAATCAGCAATTCAATCAGGTTAGTACCCGATTTGTATCTTTCATTTGTAGGTTGAAACTGCCAGGCCGTACCAATGGTAATACACGATAACCAGGGTTTTTGAATGGTTACACCCGGCAACATTTGTTCCGTTGTTTTTAACGCGCCTCTGGTTATCAAAATGTCTGGTTGCAATTTCCAGCAGGTGGCTTTCACAACTTCTTTCGGTTCGCCATCTATGAACAGCAGATCTATCTTTCCATAGTTGGTCATCAACTCTTCACATTGAGTACGGGTGAACTCGTCAAACTCCTTTTTTACTGCATCGCTCATTACTACGTTATCGCGACTGATAAGCATATTATGGGTATGCAGAAAATTAAAATCCTCGGGTGAAAAATAAAAACCTACCTGTAGCCCCGCCTTGCGCGTAGCTTCAACAAATTCTTTCAACAGGTCTTTATGGTAGGGCGTATTCATGATGTTGAAAGCGGTTGTCTTCGTATCCCACATACAAAACCCCGAATGGTGTTTGGTAGTGAACATGATGTATTTCATGCCAGCCAGTTTGGCAAGGGCAGCTATCTCTTCCGGATTAAACTTTGACGGATTAAATGTTTTTGGCAACTCGTTAAAATACCGGTTCACATAGTCGTCAGATGCGCCTACCAGCGAATGACTGATCACAATACCCAGCTGCGCATCTACACTGAAATGAATGAACAAACCGCCCGCCGAATTGCGCAACCACTCTTCGCGTTCCGGTTTATTCAGATTATAATCACTGGCTTCTCCATCCTTCACCACATCGTGCTGTGCCCATGCCATTATACATTGTACGATACAGATTAAAACAACGATCGATCTTTTCATGCAACTCTTTTCTTTTTTGAATGCTTATTAAAAGAGGGCATAGACATACCCTCTTTGTTACACTTAAAATCTACTTGAAATTTGTATGAGAACTCTTTCCAATAGGCAATAGGCAATAGACAATTGGCAATTGGCAATTATGATTCAGAGGGCTTAGTTTTGCCAATTGCTTATTGCCTATTGCCATTTGACTTACTTATCCCACCAGATATGGGTTAACAGATCATTTGCTCCCTGCCGGGCTATAGCAGCCTGATAAGAATCGCCATTAAGGGTTTGCTCGGTGGTTGGATACAACATTCTTCTAAAGAACCTGCCCCCCGTTGCATTGCCTGCATAATTATTGGGCACCAATGCGGGGTAACCCGTACGGCGGAAGCTGGCAAACACCTCCTGCGCATCAGGGAAAATGCTCACCCAGAACTGGGTATAGATCTGTTTCATTTGATCATCGAAAGAGCCACCGGTGTTCAGCGGATTGGCCGCTACATAATTGTCGATAGCAGCCTGAGCAATAGTTCCGTCCTTGCCACCAATAATAGCCCATTGCCGCATGGCAGCCTGAATACCCTTTTGATACAGGGAGGTGGCAGTAGAGCCACTGTACCAACCTCTCAACGCTGCTTCTGTTAACAGGTAATATGATTCTGCAGCTGTAAACACCAGGCGCGGCGAATTCATTAACAACAGTGTTTTAGGGTTAGGCTCTGAATAGGTAATAAAATCAGCAGGCTTGGCATTGGCCAGGGTGGCCGGCATACCTTTCGCCAGCGTTACCGATGTATCGGGCACCTTGTTATTCCATACAACAGCCATCATCGGTAACCGGGGATCGTTGGTACTTTTCAAATAAGAAATGAAAACATCGTGGTATTTGCCCCCTTCCGTATTCTTGTTGCCATCCTGGGCAATGTAATCGCTGTTCCACAGGTTAAATGCCAATGGGTTTTTATTGATATCCTGGCCGGCAGCCAAATAACTCATTTTGGCAATGTCTGCATCATCTGTGATCACGCCACCGGCAATGGCTTTGGTGACCCAGTTCTTGGCGGCACTGGCATCAACTTTTGTCATGCGCATACCAAGGCGCAACATTAAGGAGTAGGCGAATTTTTTCCACTTATCAGTAGCACCGCCATAGATGAGGTCAGATGCGCCAAAAGTTATTTTATTAGATGCATCGAGCATTTTCGCTGCTGCATCCAGTTCAGATAACATGTCGGCATAAATAGCGCTTTGCGGATCATACGCTGGTTTAAAGAGAAAAGAATCATTGCCCAACCCCGCCTGAAAGTATGGAATATCTCCGTACAGATCGGTTAGGCGGCTGTAACAATATACCCGCCAGATCCTGGCTTCTGCATACAGATTCACCTGCGATGGTTCATCTTTAACTGCTTTTATCACAATGCCCAGTTCGTTGATCTCTTTGGGATAGGCATCGTCAAATGCCTTATACGTTTGTGAGATCTGGGCGGCATTATATTTTGACCCAAAACCAGCCACATCGTTATAACTGGTGGTATACTGCATAGTGCCTAACAAAAAGTTCAGCATATTGGCGGTACCATCATACTCAGCTTTTGTAAACACATATTGTGGATATACTTTAGCCGTAGTTTCGGGATTGGTATTGATGTCTTCAAAATTCTTGTCGCACGATTGCAGTGACAACATGCCCATTAACCCCAGTAAACCACCTGCATATTTTATTATATTTTTCATATTGTTCTTCTGTTTAGGTAATTATAATTTAATGGACAGGTTAAGGCCATACGATCTGGTACGGGGCAACCCAATTGATTCAAAGCCCTGCGCATTGCTGTTGGTAAAGCTTTGCTCAGGATCGAAGTTTTTGGTATCCCTATACAAAATGAACAGGTTGCGGGCCACAAATGAAATGCTGGCCGCCTGAATCTTAGCCAACTTTATTTTGCTTACAGGGATGTTGTAAGAAAGAATTACCTGGCGCAGTTTTATGAAGCTGCCATCGTGCAGGAACAGATCTGAATATACTTTATAATTATCGTAGTAGTTGCGCAATACGCCGCCGGCCTGCGTTATGGTAGTATCGTACGGCGCGCCGTTTTGGTCAACACCTTTTAACTCCAGGCCTTTATCGCGACCGGGCAACGTGCTTTTTAACTTGCCCATCCGCGTAGCATATACTTCGAAAACAGAGAAGATCTTGTTGCCGAATTTTCCATCGAGCAGAATGTTCAATCCCCAGTTATGATATTTGAATTCATTGGTAATACCCATAGTATAGGGCGCCACGCTGTTCCCTAATGGCATCAGGTCGCTCATTACCGGCAGGTGATTGCCCCGGTTAAAGATCACATTGCCCTGCGCATCTTTTTTCATAGTGGTGCCCACAATAGTTCCATACGGCTGGCCCTTGATGTGTTGTAAAAAGGCCCAGTTACCAACGGAGTTGGCTATTTGAACTGAGCTTAAGCCGGGCGCCAGGTCCACTACCTTGCTTTCATTCCAGGCAAAATTGTAGCTTACATTCCAGCTGAAATTAGGGCGGCTGAGCGGCTTGCCGGTCAACAATACTTCAATACCCCTGTTCCTTAATTCCCCAACGTTCATGATCACGGAATTATAGCCCGAGGTACCAGAGATACTTGTTTTAACTATATCATTGGTGGTTTGGCGGTTGTAATAAGTAAAGTCGAGCCCTAACCGGTTATTGAATGTTTGCAATTCAAAGCCGCCTTCATAGGTAGTAGATGTATACGGTTTCAGGTCGGGGTTAGGGATATAGTTCTGCTGGTTTACATCCTGTGTTACGTTCAGCAGGGGCTGGCCTGCGCTGGCCACATTGCTATACGTTTGATAGATGGCATAGGGATCAGGCGCGCCACCACCCACCTGCGCCCATGAGCCGCGCAATTTGGCCAACGTAATAAAGCCGGGCAGTTCAAATGCATCGGACAGTATTAAGCTGCTACCAACACTGGGATAAAAGATATGGTTGTTCTTTGTACTTAAGGTAGAGAACCAGTCTTCACGTGCCGTAAAGGTCACAAAGAACAGGTTTTTGAAATCAAGGTCGGCTGAACCAAAAACCGAATTGGTAGTAGATCGCTGTGTAACGGGCCTGGTAGTAGAAGATGCTAAGTTTGAAACACTATAGAAATACGGAATGATAAATTGTTTACCGGTAATATTTTGCTCTTTGTTTGCAAACCTGCGGGAGTTGCCCCCTACCATGGCGCTCAACCCAAAATTTTGGGCAAACCTGGTGCGGTAAGTAACATTCAACATGCTGTTGGTTTCAGACAGATCCGATTTCAACCCCACATATTCACCTAACGGCGTATACAGCGCACCGGTTGGCAGCACGTTTGTATAATTATAGTTATAAAAATCACGACTTACAGTTCCTTTTATTACCAGGTTTTTTATAAGCTCATATGAAATAGATGCCTGGCCAATAAAGCGGTTCTTCACATCATCTTCCTTCCATTTGTTGATGACAAAATAACCGTTGGAGGCAATGGCGGCATCGTTCCAGATGGTTTCATTACCGGCTGAATCGTAACCGGGTTTTAGCCAGCCTACATCAGCAGTGTTAGCAATTTCAAGGGGCGTCCAGTTGGGATTACCCAATGCGTCGCCCGCACCTGTACGGTTATGTCCCTGCTCAAGGTTGTATTGCGCCAGCGCTTCGATATTTATTTTGGAACCCACTTTGCCATTGAGGGCCACATTAAACGTTTTTCGTTTATACGTGGTGCCGGGCAAAATACCCCTGCTGTTGAGGTCGGCCATTGAAAAGCGGTAATTGAAATTATCGCTGCCACCTACAAAGGCCAGGCTATTGGTAAACGTGGTACCGGTTTGATAAAAATTCTGAAGATTATTTTTCTGGGCAACATAGGGATGGGTTTTTCCATCTACGCCCATATAATTGGTAGAACCATCGATGGGGGCGCCCCATGATTTTCTTCCCGATGCCTGCGCATCAGACAAAGTGGTGGGCATAACCCCATCGAGCCCCTGGCCATATTGATACTGAAAATCGGGAATTACGGCTACATTATCCATGGTGAGGGTGGAATTATATTCAACCCCAAGGCCGCGTTGCGCCTTTCCTTTTTTAGTAGTGATAAGAATGACCCCGTTACTGGCGCGTGAACCATACAATGCGGCAGCAGTACCGCCTTTCAACACCGTGATAGACTCAATATCATCAGGATTGATGCCTGCAATACCATCGCCTTTATCAACGTTGCTGGTGGTACCATTTACCGTGGGGGCGCCGCCAGGCACGGTATTATCGAGCGGCATACCATTAATTACATATAAAGGCTGGTTATCGCCGATCATGGAGCCATTACCGCGGATGGTAACCCGGCTTGAACCGCCCGGACCGGTTGACAAACCTGCCGCATTTACCCCTGCAATTTTACCAGACAGGGCGTTGGCAATATTGTTTTCACGAGCCTGGGTGAATTCGCTTCCTTTTACTTCTGATACGGCGTAAGCAACCGCTTTACGGTCTTTCTTCATGCCTAATGCAGTTACCACCACATTATCGAGCATATCGCCGGTCCCTGCTTTTAAGGTTACAGATACCGGCCCCTGCGTGGGATCAACGGTGATGAGCTTTTTTTCATAGCCTACCGACGTAACAGATAATTGAAATGTGGAAGACTGAAGACTGACAGGAATGTTCAAAGCGAAGTTCCCCTTTAGATCTGTGGTAGTTGAAGTAGAACTTTTACCGGAAGTGAGGGTTACCGATGCATTGGGGATGCCTGTTTGGTCTGCTTCATTTTTAACCACCCCTCTTAACAGGGCAGATTGCGACAGACCTGTAAGCGAGATCAGCAGATGG
Organism: Niastella sp. OAS944; assembly: GCA_024809215.1. Lineage (GTDB taxonomy): Bacteria > Bacteroidota > Bacteroidia > Chitinophagales > Chitinophagaceae > Niastella. The sequence continues at coordinate 13,237 of JANUBW010000012.1, forward strand.
AAACATAGCAGCAGGCTGCCCAAAGCAATAGTGTTGACTCGTTTCATAAGCGTTTGAGTTGAGTAGAAATGTTTGGTTACGTTGCAAATTCTGTTACAATTTAATAACAAAAAGAATACAAACTGCAAATTATTTGCATTAAATGAAATTATTTCTGCAAATAGCTAGAATAATTAAATCTTGTAATAGCGAGTACATACCAATTGCAAAAGATCGCTTATCTAGCTGTAAGTCAATGGTGGCAAGAAAGGTGTCGTAAATTATTTGACATTGAAGAAGGGTGTAATTATATTTGCAAAATATTTGCACCTGCCGCATTATTGCAAGGGTTGCAGAAACAGACGCACTAAGATTTGTGGCCCTTAGGATCGTTTTGTGAAAATAAAATGTTGCAACCCTTGAATAAGCTTACTTATTTCGTGCTAAAAGTTTGAATTTTGTCAATTGAAGACCTATCCCAATCTCATTAATGCGTTAACAGATTATGGTAAACAATAACCCAAATACGCCAGCGCCGGTTGCCTTGCAAAAAAAGGAAAGGAAGAAACTGATCATCAAACAGGTGAATATACATACCCGTTTAATGTTTACCGACCTGGTAAAACTTATAGATGTATCAGAGGATACCATCCGGCGGGATGTGAACGAACTTGCCGAAGAAGGACAGGTGATAAGAATAAAAGGCGGGGTAATGTCTGCAGCCTACCATATTGGCCATGAATCACAAACCTACTCACAACAACACAAAGAGATCATAGCCGATAAAACCCTGCAGTTATTAAGGGAAGATATGATCGTGCTCATCGGCGGCGGCACTACCATCAGAGAGTTTATAAAAAAGATCCCGCCCACTTTACGTGCTACGTTCATTACCGTGAACGTGCTTACGGCAGTGGAACTGCTTGATAAACCAATGATCAAAACCATTGTCATCGGCGGCCAGATCTCTACCTATAGTCAAATGACCGTAAGCGGCGAAGTGTTTCAATACCTCAGTAATATTAAAGCCGATCTGTGCGTGCTGGGCATAAATGCTATTGACAGCAAAAGCGGCCTTACCGATTCTGACTGGGAAACCATTCAGGTAAAAAAAGCCATGATCAACGCTGCTGATAAGGTGGCTGTGCTCACCATTTCTGAAAAAATGAATTCGGCAATGCAAATGAAAATTGCCGATCTGAATGAGATCGATTATTTAATTACAGAACTGCCACCCGATCATCCTGAACTGCAGGCTTACAAAGCTAAAAACCTTACGCTTTTATAGAAGTTTTAAGAACCAGCATCGGTATTCAGCAGATTGCGTTCTTTTTCAACCGGCGGCGGATTCCTGTGCCAATAAGAGGCTAAAATAGAACCGGTAATATTCATTAACGGACCGAAGATGGCAGGCGCCAATCCCAATGTAGCCGCCTTGCCCATTGCCTTCGCCAACCCCGACGCCAGTCCTCCGTTTTGCATGCCTACTTCAATAGCGATCGTTCGTGCGTCCCGTTCGGGCAGGTTAAATAATCTTCCTATCCAGAAACCGAACAAATAACCGGTGGTATTATGAATAAGGGCGCATATTATTAATGCCGGACCGATCACGATGAGGTTATCACGACCGGCAGCCACAATGATCACAATAATGAATGCGATCCCAAACATCGAGATCAGCGGCATGATCTTATCGAGCCAGGCTACCTTTCCCTTAAAGAACCTGTTGAACAACAAACCGGCGCCAATGGGTATTACCACTATCTTCACGATCTCCCACATCATAGCCAGTGCGTTAACTTGAATAAATTGTCCGCCCAGCACTTTCATCCACAACGGTGTTAAAAACGGCGATAACAGCGTGGCGATGGCCGTTAGTGTAACCGACAGCGCCAGGTTCGCATTGGCCAGATACGACATTACATTAGAGGCCATGCCACAGGGCATGCTGCCGATGAGGACAACACCGGCTGCAATTTCGGGGGGAAAATTAAACAGGCGCGCCAACGCATAACCAGCCAGCGGCATAAAGGTGAAGTGCCCGAATAAACCAATGAGCACGGCTTTCGGCATTTTTATAACACCGGCAAAATCTTTAACGCCCATTTCGGTGCCCATCCCAAACATGATGATCTGTAACAAAGGAGTAAAAAACGACGCCAGCTTTACCCCATGCCAGGTTGAAAAGTATTGCGGATAATATAACGCGGTAGTCACCGCGGCAAAGATCACAAGCGTGAAGGAAAATCCCTTCAATGCTGCGTATGACCTGACACCAATGGATAAACTTAGAAAGCAGCCGATGAGCCAGGGGCCTGCAAATGCGACGCTATCAATTACACTGAATACAATATACGCTATTAAACATACAGCAGCGATAGGCAAGGTAATCTTTGTCATGGTTCGTCCTAAAATGTGGATGATCAAAAGTCAATTTTCAAAGGAAAAGATGTTTTGAGTTTATGCTACCAGGTCCGGTTCTTCATATACTCATCCAGTTGGGCGCGGGTCATGGGAATCTCATTGGGGTTCTTTTGTAACCAGTCCAGAAAGTCCTGTTTTATTTTATCGGTCCATTGGTTATCGATCTGCCCGGGCGTGTATTTACCGGCCTTTAACATGCTGATGCCAAATTTGTCTTTAAGAACAATAAACTCCGCTGTTACGATCACCTTTTCGGCAAGGTGGGCCGGAATGAACAGCACCCCGCCTTTTTTCGCGATCACCAGGTCGCCGGGCATAACCATGGCGTGGCCGATGCGAATGGGAGTGTTCAACCCCATCAACACTTCCTCTTTCAGGTACGATGGGTGCCACTCACGCACATACGCATTGAAACCTTTTATTTCCGACAGGCCTTCCAGGTCGCGGGCGGCTGCGTCAAAAACGACACCATTGCCCGACTTGCTGTAGATGGCATTGCCCAGGTTACTCCCTATCAATGTACCACCAGAAATTTTCCCAAAGCCATCGGCCACATACACATCACCTTTTGTAAGCATATCGATGGGCCAGGCATTGGTATTCCCTACGCGGCCATCCTTTTTGCCCCGTTCTTTTATATTCTTCTCCACGTCTGGCCGGCTGGGCATAAAGCAGGCCGTTAAAGCCCGTCCTACAACCGGCGTATCGGTGTGCACCGTTTTCCAGTTGCCTTCATACTGACAGGTATAACCTTCATTGTTCAGGATCGTCCAGGCATCTTCAATAGCAATACTGCGGGCCCTGCGAATAAGGTCATCAGGAATCTTCGGGCGGCCATCGGCAAACCGCTCCCCTTTCCATTCGGCCGTTAAAAAAATCAGTTCATCGCGTGGAATTGTTTGCGCCTGTATAACTATCGGGAACAGACATGCTAACCAAACTATCGTACAAATAAGGATCCGTTTCATGATACTATTTTAATGGCCACCGGCACCTGGTTTAACAATTGTAACAGGTGTTGTAATGCCATTGAGGTCATATACAATCTTTCCGCCCCTGATGGTCATTTCACATTCCAGCTTTTGGGTGCCTTCCACTTTATAACCTGTATAATCGAAATAACCGAACTTACCCGTGCGAATGCCGAAGATGGCAATGTCGGCAATGGCGCCTTCGGATAAATGCCCTAATTCTTCGTGTTTTATTTCCTGCGCCGGATTCCAGGTAACGGCCTGTATCACACTTTGCAGGTTCATACCTACGCTCATAAGTTTCGACATAACATTCAACATATCTTTCATGGATGCATTCATGCTATTGGTATGAATATCGGTGCTGATGGAGTTGGGGTAGAACCCGTTCTTAATGGCGGGTATAGCCTGTGAAAATGCAAAACTGATGGAGCCATAGCCTACATCAAATAAGATCCCTTTCTTTCTTGCTTCCAGTACAAAGGGTTTAACTTTTTGTGTATTTATATCAACCACAGGTTCCCGATCGCGCAACTGGCCAAAGCAATGCGTAAAAATATCGCCGGGCCGCAGGTGTTTCATAAACAATTCTTCAATAGATAACGGCGGATTGCTGCCGCCAAAATCGATCATCACCGGCGTATTGGCCATGGTGCCGGCTTTCACCGCTTCATCAACCGGCGTCCATTCACTGCCTACATAATGCGCTACTTTAATGCCTACTATGTAATCGTGAAAGCGCCTGGCCGTGATGCCGGAGAGTTTGCCATCCATGTCTTTTGTATCCTGTTCGTATACGCCACCCCGCATGCCTTCGCCCACGATATTTAAAAAGGCAAGCACCCGGGTTTGCGACAAATCGATCACCTGTTTTTTAAAGAGGGGGAAGTTACGCCAGCCCGAACTGCCGGCATCTACCACCGTGGTGACGCCATTTCTGAAAGTAAAAGCATCGGGAATTACGGCCAGGGGGCCATTGCTGTAAGCGCGTTCCGGATCGGTTCCATAAAAAACATGCACATGCGCATCGATAAGTCCGGGAGTTACATATAGTCCTTTAGCATTAACAACCTGCGCGGCCTTCGACTCATCAATGCTTTTTGCCACCTTCACAATTTTGCCATCGTTCACGGCAATGTCCATCACTTCATTAATATTATTCTTCGCATCAATTACATGTCCGCCTTTTATAACTATAGCATAATTCTGCGCAGTAGAGATGTGCCATACAAACGTTAACAGCGCCAATAATATACCCGCTTTTGCCATTGGTTTGGAGTTTAGTAATGGAAAGTGGATATTTTTTAACCAACTGCCTTCATCAATTCTTCTTTAATTCGGCCGGCAACAATTTTCTCCTGGCCCGGTTTCAACATCCAAACGGTAACCGTGATGCTGCTTTCTTTTGCCCCACCGATCTCGATAGAAGGAGCGCCACTGCGTAATTTTTCCTGCAGGTCTTTCCCTGACAATTTCACTTTACCTGCATCCCATGCTATCTGTAAAGTGGGCGTTACATTACCAAGTTCCGGCACGGTGATACTGGTAGTTACGCCGCTTACAGTTTTGGCAGCATTGTCAATTACTGCAGTGGCTGCTTCCCACGCTTTCCATTCTTTGTCATGATCATCTTTAATATATTTATCAAGGGCTACATACATGCCCAGTATTTCTTCTTTATTTACTTTAAAGCCGCGGCCGATATTAAAACCACGGGGCGGCATGTGCAGGCGGGCTGCAGCAATGATCTCCTTTTTACCCATCAGCAAGCCGGCGCTTTGCGGGCCGCGTATTGCTTTACCACCGGAGATGACTACAAAACTGAAACCCATATCATTGAACTTCCACAGGTTTGATACCGGCGGCACGTCGGCGGCAATATCAATAGAGGTAGGAATATTGTGCTTTTTGCCAAGGGCTACCCACTCTTCATGTTTTATTTTGCCCTTATCGGCTTCTATATTCAAAAAGTGTAACAAGGCTGTTTTCTCATTAATAGCCTGTTCCACTTCTGCAACGGTTTCAACATAAATTATTTTACAACCTGTATTCTTCAGGGCGTGGTTGTATACTATGTCATGTGCTTTTTGAATGATCACTTCCGACTTCATGCCTGTACCATCGAGGTGCGGCAATTGTTCTACTTTTTTTTGGTCCATACCGGTTAATATACCAGCCAGGCCCAGGGTCATGCCCGAGAAGGCGCCCGAGGTAACCACGGCTGCTTCGGAATGCACCAATGCTGCGATCTTCTCTCCTACTTTATCCTGCAACTCATCGAGCATGCAAAATTCAGAGGCGGCGCTTTGTATGGCATCCAGTACATAATCGTGCATCAATGAACCGGTCATGGCTGTGAAAGTGCCGGCAGCATTGATAAAGGTGCGAACACCCAGTTCTTTAAAAAGAAAACGTTTTTCTGCATTTTGAGGTGCGGATGCGGGTGCGGCGGCAGCGGTAAAGGGAATAATGGAGACGCTGCCGGCATAAGGTACCAGTGCAAATAATTTGATCAATTCTCTCCGTTGCATACAGTTAATTGGTGGTTACTGCCCGCCCGCAAATAGGACCGGACGGAGCGATTGTTATGGAATCTGTTTGGTTGGGTGAGTACACCTGTTTCAACAGGGCAATGGTAAAACGGGCCAGAAAGAATAAGCACATTGAGAACCGCAGTGACAAAGTGATAAGAGAATAAGAACTGCGACACTGCGGTAGAGTAATCGAACCTTAACCTAATGTTGCCGCGGGTTTATACATAGGCAATGCAATCCATTTCAACTAAGGAATCACCAGGCACGCCGCCTTTGGCAACCGCCACGGTAGTACGAACCGGCGGCTTTTTTCCAAAACGGCCTTTAAACACTTCATTCATTGCCTTGTAATCGTTGATATCGTTGAGGTATACGTTCACCTTCAATACTTTTTCCATGGAGGAACCGGCTGCCAGCAATTCTTTTTCCAGTTCTTTCAACACATGATCGGTATGGGCTTTGATATCTCCGGCAAAATGAGCGCCTTTGCCAGCAATAAATACCATTCCGTTAAACTTTGTGACACCGGAAAAAAGCGGCACATCCTGGTCGTCAGTTATTACATTAAAGACTTCTTTTTCATTGGGCTTGTCGGCAATTCCGGCTTTTGCGAATAAGCCCAGTCCTACAGTTCCGGCAACGGAGGCAAACAGTTTTTTCAGGGCATTTCTGCGTTCAGTTATCATCTGCAATTCTCTTTTAAAGCGTTAATGATGGTAAGAAGTGGTTACATTTCCTTCCACTAATTTAGTCCTATCATGCAAATCTGCAAAAATTAATTGCAAATAATTTGCATAATGGTATCAAAAGTGTATACAAATGCGGTAAAATGGCTGAAACGGAAGAAACAAATCGCATTTTTTGCAGATTTCTTCAGTACAACCAGTGCATGGATATAAAGCTAAACCCCGGCGGTGTTCTGCCGGGGTTTGTTTTTTATATATAGTTAAGACCGCCTTAGAAATTTACAGCCAGCTTTGCGAATAGGCGCATTCCATTATAACCCATTTGCACGGCATCCCATGGGCCGCCTGTTTCACCGTCATATGCCTGGGCATTGGCGGCGGGTACGATGCCCAGATCGGGATGCACATTGAAGATATTGTCAGCTCCCCAGAAAAGGCTGACGGTTTTGGAGAACCTGTACGAAAAGAACAGGTCAGAAACCACTTTGCCATTATAGTTAAAGATCTCAGGCACCAGCGGGCCCGATTGGTCCGCTCCCAGGTTAACAACCGGCGTGATCCCCGTCCCTATCAAATCGGGGTCGCCCTGCTTCCCTGTTCCTGCCAATGAATTGTCTCCTGAATAGCCATATCCTTTTAGACTGATCTTTCCAAAGTAGGTGAAATGCGTGCCTACCGTAAATTTATTGACATCGTACTGCAGGTTGAGGCTGATCTTGGCGGGCGGAGCCGAAGCCTTTACAAAGTATTGTTCCCTTCCACTGAAAAACGTCTGTTGATGAAGATAAGTATCATTCAGTACCGCAGGCACATTGACCTTGTCGATCTTCATATGCTGAAGATTTCCGGCAAGCAGAACGCTGAATTTGTTCCTGCCCCAACTCTGTTTCCAATCGGCCACAACATCTAACCCGTAATTCGAGGTATTGACGGCATTGGCGAAAAATTGCGCGCTATTGACCTTCAATGCCTCCAGCGTATTGGTAAGTTTTGAATTGAGCGTAATGTCTGTTGCCTGGAAGGTACCGGAAAGAACGACCCTGTTCGTGATCTTTACGTAGTAGCCGTCTATGGTGAGGGTAAAGTTATTCGCCGGCTTCCAGGTGCCGCCCACGCTGGCATTCACCGATTTCTCCTGTTTAAGATCAGGAATGCCTGCGGCCCGGGTTATGGGGCTATAGTTTGGGGCGATTTTCACCAGAGAGGGCACTCCTGCCACCACATTGCTTTCTGTAATGCTGAAATTTATCTGCTGCAGGGAAGGCGCTCGGTAACCCGTGCTCACGGAGCCCCGGAGGTTGACGCTGTTGGATAGCCTGACACGTGTGGCCAGTTTATAGGTATTCACGAATCCAAAGTCTGAATAGTTCTCCAGCCTAACGGCGCCGTCTACCAGCCAGGCCTTTGTAATGTCAATGGCTACATCTGCATAACCGGCTATGTTGGAACGCCTGGCCTTGTGCTCATCTGACGGCTGAAAACCCGGAAAACCCTGCGCGCCTGTAGCGGGATAGGTAGTATCTCCGTTTGGATAGGCGATTGGTTGAATGCTGTAATTCGCGTAGGAGGCTTCTTCTCCTTTGTAAATCGCATACTGCTCATGCCTGAATTCAGCGCCAAAGGCAAGGGTCATTCCTTCTGCAACGTCGTTGTATCGCTTATCTATATCAAGGTTGGTCGTGTTCTGTAAAAAATAGAACCCGCCGTCATTGAAATGGTTTTTGGTGGCACCGGCTGCTCCGAGCGAGGAATTGAAGGTCCCATCACCGTAGTAGTGGAAGTTATTGCCGCCTGCCGTATTGCTGATGTCCCAATTCCACTCATTGGCTGTTCCCCTGAAGCCCACCGCCAAAGATGCGTCGGTTATATGTACGTTTTCGATGGGATTGTAATAGATATCAGCATCCGGAGTAATACTCACCGGATCGGTATAAGAGATAGAGGCTGGCCCGGAAAAATGCATGATACCCGGTACGAAGATCAGGTTTCCATTGCCATCGTTGGGGAACCGCTCGGGATGCCCGGTGAAATTCCTGGAGTAAGCAAAGGCATTGGAGTTTTTATAATTGTAAACGCCAAATGCATAGAAGCTGGTCTTGGTGGTGAGAGGGATCTCTGAATTGAGCATGAACCCGCCCGAAGTGACGGAGGCGTCGCCCATGGCCCTGCGCACATTGTTAACAGGGAGTGCTTTCGAATTGGAAAATATATTGGTGTCGGGCGCCTGACGAAAAGTTTTGCCCTGGCTCAGGAAATTAAGGGAATAATTGAGGAATCCTTTATTAGGGCCTATGGAAAATCCGTGATTCAGGCCAAATGAGAACGTTTGTCCGTCGAACCGGTTTCCCGTAACATATTGATCAGGTTGAACACTATTGAGCGAATTGTATTTATGGTCATAAAAGGCGGAATAGCCGGCGGTCACAGCAAGGTGATCCACATCCCTTTTCAACATGATATTCATTACCCCTGCTATGGCGTCGGACCCGTATTGCGCGGAGGCCCCGTCGCGCAGGATCTCAACTCTGTCGATGGAGGCCTCCGGAATGGCGTTCAGGTCGGTGCCTGAATTGCCGCGGCCGCGCGTGCCAAACAATGCTACGAATGCAGTCTGATGGCGGCGTTTGCCATTGATGAGGACCAAGGTTTGATCGGGTCCCAGGCCCCGAAGGGTTGCCAGGTCGATGGCATCGGCGCCGTCGCCCCCGCTTTGCTTATTGTAATTGAAAGAAGGTGCTGTCATATTCAGCAGGGAGGTAAGCTCCATTTTACCCGTAGGCAAACCCACCTGATTCACTTTGATGACATCCACCGGAACAGGTGTTTCCGTCTTAGCCCTTCCGGCGCCACGGTTTCCCACGAAGACGATATCAGTTAAAGTGGTGGAGGCGGGTTGAAGGGCGAGTGTAACCTCGGATTGGCCATTGAGCGGGAAGGATTGCGTACTGTACCCGATGAAGCTTATTTCCAAAATATCATTGGCCGCCCCTACCTTGATATTAAAAACGCCATCGTTATTTGTAGAGGTACCCACTTTGCCGATGCCGCTCTTTACCGTAGCACCCACCAGCGGAGTTCCTGTTTTAGCATCGACCACTTTGCCGGTGACCATCTTCTGGGAATATAGCAGGCAGGAGGATAGCACATGGCATATCAGCAGCAGTGTTTTTCTCATATAGCAAGTAATTGTTACCATTAAGTTAACTATATTCAAAGAGGTAAAAAAACCAACTGCAGGTTGTAACGAACTTCGTTTTTAGCAAAATTGATTTAGATTTAGGAAAGATACCACGCTAACATAGGAATATAAGAAATACCATCAACGCCGATGATAATCTCGGAGCGTTTGAGCTTTTTTACATCAGCATAGGCCAGGCCGGTATAACAACTAAACAATAAAATATCGTGTACAATCGCAGTCGGCCGGCGGTAAATTATTGTGCGGTCAAGCTTGTAGTCCGCTTCTGTTAGGCCTATTCGTTCGACTTCCCGTAAGGTCATTTTGAATTGGCAAACGGGTCTTTTAACAGCCAACCGTATCCGGCGACAATAAAGGCCATTCAATAGTCGCTGTGTTTACGTGACATTTATCACCATTATTTTGTGGCAAAAGTCCTTGTAGCAAAGGACATGTGTGGGTGACATTTGTTGAATGAAATTAAAAAACAAAGTAACTGTGGTTACCGGCGGTAACAGCGGTATCGGTTTCGGCATATCTGCTTCCTTTAGTAAGGAAGGGGCAAAAGGTGCTATCACCGGAAGAAACCAGCAAACAATAGACAAGTCTGTTGAGCAATTGGGAACAAATTTTATTGGAATTAAGGGTGATGTAACAAATCTGGATGATCTGGAACTGATCTTTAAAGAAACGTTCAACAAGTTTGGTAAGATTGATGCATTAGTGGTGAATGCAGGCGGCGTGGTGGATGGGACGCCAATGGGATCAGTGTCGGATGTAGGAGAGGATGGATTTGACAAGTACATGGACCTGAATCTGAAAAGTGTCTATTTCACGGTTCAAAAGGCGCTACCGTATTTAAATGATGGTAGTTCGATTATCTTAATAGGCTCTACAGCCTCTCATCGGGCGGCCCCGGGCATGTCTATCTACAGCGCCGCTAAAGCTGCTGTAGTTTCCTTCGCAAAAGGGTTTTCACTGGATCTGTTAGCCCGTAGGATCAGGGTGAATGTGCTTTCGCCCGGCAGTATCGATACGCCGGTGTTTGACAAATTCGCACCTCCCGAACAGGTTGACCTGATTAAACAGTTCTGGGTGAACCAGATCCCTGTGGGCCGGCTTGGCCAACCTGCTGATATCGGAAACGCGGCTGTATTTCTCGCGTCTGACGAATCAACCTTTATTTTGGGCAGCGAGCTGTTGGTGGATGGCGGTATGACAAATATCAGTCTGATGAAATAAAGCTTTAGTAAATGGCAGCTTGCCTTTGTGATAGCAGGCTGCCGTTTGTTGCTACGCGTTTTTTGGATAGCTTTGGCAAAAGCTTTTTAAAATGTTCGAAGTTTTTGCCAACTACCTGAGGGTAAATGGAGGGCTGACCGATGAGGATCTGAAACTTGTAGAGGCGGTAACGATACCAAAACGGATTCGTAAACGTCAGTATTTACTACAGGAAGGTGATGTCAGTCGTTTTAATACTTTTATTACCAAAGGATGCCTTCGGTTGTACCACGTAGGGAACGACGGTACCGAACATATCCTTCGATTTGCCGTAGAAGATTGGTGGATCAGTGATTATGAAAGTTATCATTCCGGACTTCCTTCTAAATTTAATATCGATGCGTTGGAAGACAGTGAGCTGTTGCTGATTGAAAAAGAAAGGTTCGATGCCTTGTGTGAAACAATTCCGCGGTTTAGAAAACTCAGAGAAAAATTAGACAATAAAAATTTCGAAATAACCCAGAACAGGATCCTTAGCAATATCAGTGAAACTACCGAAGAGAGATACAACAATTTCGTTAACATGTGCCCGCATATATACAACCGCGTTCCGTTGCATATGCTCGCTTCTTTTCTGGGTGTATCTCGCGAAACCTTAAGCCGGATGAGGCAACAGCAACAAAAGAAAACAGAATGACTAGCTGGCGGTAACAATACAATGTGTCTACCGGAATTAAAGATCGGAAGAGTAAAGCTGTCCGTTGTTATGAATGCCTGAATCATCAACTCCCAACTTTTCATCTGATTCCTAATCCTCTATCCAATCAACATGCCCCCTTAAATCCCCAACTTTTCAACCTGAGCCATAAAATGCAGTAAAAGCAGGTATGCCTAAAAAGCAAAAAACCTGCAAATCATTGATTTAGCAGGTTTTATTACTTTAAGTTTATCTCATTTAACTGAGCCGAGCGGAGAGAGAGGATTTGTAACCTACCCTACCCCTTATTGTTAGTCAGTTAGTTGAGTGCTGCAAAATGGGTGACTCAATGGATGACGCTGGGAATTTTTTAATTTATAAGAACTGATATCGTTATATAAAGATAATAAAAAACAAGTCTTACTATTACGTTCTATATGTATGTATTAAAAAGTGTCCAACAAACCAATCAACAATTGGCCTTACAAAACCATTACAATCGACGTCTTACCGTAATTTTTCAATTCTTATAAAATAAAATTGAGTAAAAAATGCTACCTGTGAATGTTCTAAAATTCTACTAACGGATTTGCATAGTTATTGTCCGTAAAAAGCTTTAGCATTGATATAATGTTCAAGTTTTGAAACGATTTCGTTTTGAAATCGTTCTGATATTCGCCGTTCTTCGGAAGTACTAATATCACTTTCCTTTGTCCAAACATAATCTGCACCGTTATCAACCGCTCTTATTGAAATACCCGTCTTAGTTGTGTCAACTTGAAGTGAATCATTAGCGTCACCATAAAATGAAACATAATACATTTCTTCTGGCTCTGATTTAAAATAAAAAATTCTACTGTCTAAAAAATTATATCCTCTTTCTTTCCAATCATCTCTTTTTTTCCACTTGTCAGGTATTTTGTATTCAGGATATTGGGCAAATAGAGAATCAATCGCAATAATTACTTTTTTCTTTGATGCGGGAAATGTTATAGTTGCAAAACCTCCTAGCGTCCCTGCACCAAGACCACAACCAGTCAAAGCGACAGTAAATAATGTGGCTATAATTCGAGTAGTCGTCATATAATTTACGCTAATATCAACGATGAGCTGCATGGCTGACATTCCGTGTTAGTTCAGCCGGAACAAAAGTTAAGCAGCGGACTAGAGTTGAAGATATAAAACAAATCTGATAATAATAATCATGACTTAGGACTAAGCAACCATAATCCCTTTAGTTTATCATCTTCTGTTCGGTTGCATAAAATATTTGATATGGCATTTCCATATTCAAACAACGCCTAAGGATTATTATGGACCGGACGGGATATGTGCGGTCTTTATATCTTCAGGAAAATCAGCTATTTAATTTTTCGGTCGATTTTTTGGTCGATTCAATGAGCTGGGGAGGGTTATTCTTACCTGGGTTAGTGCAGGTAGACGTTGGCTTTATAAAGGTAGGTTTTATTTTATTTATCCTGACAGGCCGCTATCATGTTCCCCAAGTCTGAATATGAGGCCTCATTTAAAGTTTCCAAATTTTCGACCAGCCATTCCATAACATTAATAATATTTGCTGTTTTCGAACCTTCACTTGGAGAATGCTTGAATACCGAAACTTGTTTACCATTTAGGATTCGAGAAAATACATAAACAACACCATCAAGTACAAACCCACCCGCTTCAGGTTTTCTGGCTTCTAAAATAGCGGTATCTATTAAAGAGTAAAGCTTGTCGCCAATCTCCTCTCTCAATTCCGCAGCTACAATCTTTTTCTCTACTTCAGTTATGCTGTTATCTTGATAAAAAAGATACCAATAATTTGTAACCAACGCAGTATAGGTAATCGAATATTTGCCGGGTTTCTTATCAATTACTAATAAACTTTCCGGCTCAAAAGCCGGCTTTATAATCAATGAAAGTTCACTTTCAGATATTTTATCGAATGGCAATAACTCTGCCAAGTTGTTCTCGTACCTGCTTGAAACATCATTGCCCGTTTCATATTCAAAGGGCTCAAAATATTTTTGCGCTTCAATATGTAAAAGTTGACTTTTATAATGACTTTCACAAATAGCCAGTTTTTCCGGCGTATCTATTTTTCCAAAGATCTCGAATTGTTTTCTGTATTCTTCAAATGAAATCATATATCGATGCTATATTACCATTCTATATTCAATTTGTCATCAAAAGGTACTTCTAACTTTTTGAAGTCCCTTATTCGCTTAACAGATTTCTCCTTTACATTAATAATGTAAATGCCTGGATTATCAGACCAAGGATCTTCTAAAATTTCTACTTCAAAGTCATTGATTTGCTTGGCTGAATAGGGCCATTCAAATATTTCTTCACAGGTTGAGTGGATTTCACTCAATTTGAATGTTTCGATGGGTGTCCATAAATAAGAAGTATGACCTAGAAGCAAAGCCCATTGCTCCTTTTGATCAATGATACCCAAAGTAGGGTCGCCACAGGAGGAGCCAAGATAGATTTTTGAATAGATTTTCTTGTTTATTATATAACCATATTCAAATTCATTACCTAGAATATAGACTTGGCTTTCTGCGAGTATTTTGAAGTGTTCAGACAATTTCATAATAATGATACAAATGAGAGAGGGCTGTGAACCTACCCTAACCCTTATTATTAGTGAGTTAGTTTAGTTCTGAAAATGGGATACTCAGTGGATGACACTTGTGGTTCTTGACACTATAAGAATTGATAATATTTGGTAAAGATAAATAATGCCAGGCAGAACCAATTTGATTTATGATGATTTCGATACAAATCGAAGGGAAAACGGAGAAGGTTAGCATCCGCCGAGTAACGTCTTTTCGTACAGGTTAAAATTTAATATCATTAACAGGTCAAACGCTAGGCAAGGATATTCTTTTATTAATTAACCTCCGAAAAAGTACAACATTTATCTTTCCATTTTTTTGCCTTTTCTGAATCATATGTAATTGTTAATTCCCAAGTGGGCTCGGCCACTGTTATATTGTTTAGTGAGTTATCAATCGTCAATATAATATTTTCGAAGATTACTTTCCTTTCATGCAATTTTCTTGGATCGCTTGTATAAAACAACTTTACCTTGCCACCTAAGGAATTAATCAGTTGTTTTTTTGTTTGTTTTCTAATATGCTCATTTTGCTTTCCTCCACTTTGGATTGTATAAAATTCTATATGCTTACCCTTGATACTCGATAGATATACGGTATTCTGTTCTCTATCAAAAATACTGACAGTGGTTATATATTTAGGAATTGAAAATACTTCTTTAAAAAACTTAATTATTTCTTTATCTGTTTTAAAATTTTGATAAGAAACATTACAAATATTTTTGGATAATAGTTCGATAATTAACCAATGCCGATTAATTGGTGTCGCATGTTCAAAAATGGTTAAAAAAGGAATAATTCCGATCAAATTGTTTACATCTTTTATTGTAACAGGAATTAGCAGTGGTACTTTAGCCGTTTTTGCAATTTCTATGAATTCTTGCATTAAAGTATTCTTCGGTACTGTTCTCTCTATTTTTAATCTATTTTCATCCTGTAATTCTTTAATTAATGCCTGAAAGGCATCTCTATTTGAAACATTTTCTTCAATGAGGTCAATAAACTTTCTTGAAAGGCAAATTGATGTGGTACTATTATAAATAATATTGAAAAGCTTTCTATTGTTTTTATAATTATTAAATTGAACGCAAGATTCAATCACGTCAATATTAGGAAGTAAAACCATTATAGAAGTTCTTTTACGAGTGAGTAAGATGAATCGTAGAAACCAGATGGAAATGCAGGAACTAATTTTCCACCATCAATTATTTTGTGTTCAGTTACCTTGAACTTTCGCGGCTCCCTTTTAAAGTAATGAATAGTAATGTCTTCAGGCTTTATATTAAACACCTTGTTCTTCACTAAAACCTGGAGTTTACGGACTATGTGTTCACTATGTGTTTCAATGAAATAAGTATTTTTAGCGCCAATACTCAAGAGGGTTTCAATAAACTTGGCCTGTAATGTAGGATGAAGGTGTACTTCTGGCTGTTCAATTAATATAGTCTGACCATACTTTGTATAATGTTCTGAAAGCAGGGATTGAAAAAGAATAGGTATTTGAAGAGATACGCCATAACCAACATCTGTAATATTAGACCAAAAGTCTTTAGTTTTAACTTTTAAGGCTACAACCGGTATTTGTTTTTCTTTAATTATGCTTACTTCCTCAGCAATTCCAAACGCCTTAATAGTACTGTTTAAGAGTCTAATACGTTCATTATATTGTTTAACTGATAAAGTATTATCACTAAGTGTGTTTATAAACTTTTCAATATCAATTAATTTATAGGTTGATTTTTTATCTTCTTGAAAATAAAACCGTCTGGGTGACGTCCCAATTGGATTTACAAATCTAATTTTGTCAATTTGATCTTTTATATAATTCTGGAAAACTAATAAATATGCAATAGAATGATAAACATACGACCCTTTGTCTCCAAATTGTTCCTCACACTTGATTTTAAATTCTGCAGCTACTAATGTTAAAAAACCATCTTTAAACGAGAAGCAATTTTCAATTAATCCACTATGCTCCTTAAAAGAAAACCTTAAATCGCAATTTAAGTCTCTGAAATTTTTATTTTCGTCTTTAAACCGCTTTTGAACAATTTCCAAACTCCCAATCCTATCGTTTCTAAAGACAGTTTTGATCGAGCTATGATCATTTAATTTTGAGGAAAAATCAAATGACACTTGAGTAACCGAATTCTTGTAATCATTAACTATTCTTTTTATTCCTGCCAACCTGGACTTATTTGCGTCTCTGTGTGAAATATCGGAGAAAAAATCAAGGAAATAATCAAAATATTTTTCACCGACGTTAAACCCAATCGAAATTTTTCGATTTTTTTTGTTATAATAAACAACTTCTTCAAAATTCCCTAAATTCGTATAGTCTCCATTTAGTTTTAAATTGACTTCCGTAGGCGAATCCAGTGTTTGTTTCAGAGCAAGTAATAATTTCAACAGAGAGCTTTTCCCTCCACTATTTTCTCCAATAAGAATATTTATTCTAGAAAAATTGAATGTTTGATTTTGAAAACTCCTATAATTATGAACTGATAAATTAAACATATTAATTAATAATCTTTAAGTATTTACTTAGATGATAACTCACAAAACCATTCTACTTGAACTAACGCTAACCTAGTCAATTTATATTAATATTGCAACACTTCAGCTTCCAAATCTTATTACCTTCAAACAAAAAAGGTGTTTTTCACGTTGTTCAAAGTGGACCATTTGTATTTTAGGTATTGTCTCTATACTTTGATATATGCTACACGCATAAAATAATATTCGATAGCTCTCAAGTTAAGGACAATGAAGCTATAGCCTAGTATTGGCAAAACGAAATAACAGCAATACAAACGAGTAGCCCGACAGTATTCAATGTCAAATAATATCAAATGAAGTTAAATCATTCATTTAATACTCTATCAATATGCCGGATCGTACAAACAGCTGTTAACTGTTCAAGAAAAATTAGCCGGATTAATATAAAGTCCACATCAAAAAAGCGATTGATATTTAGAAATAAAGAGTCAGGCATGTTAGTAGTCATCTGTCATTTCAACCCAAGTACCAACATATTTTCGCGACAGTTTTTTGTTTAATACAAGCGTCACCGGCTTTTCTGTAAAAAGTTCGACAATTAAAGGCTCAGTGCCTAACAGACTATTATGTTCAAGAATAAACTGGCCATCCTGTTCTTCAAGCCGGTATTGTACGGAATCGACCAACCGACCATTAACCTGCAATGTTGTCTCCTCAATAAAGCGATATCGAAATCCCTGATCATTGGATCGGAAGGTTTTGTTTCGGATCATTTCTTTTAATTTTTCCAAAGTCATTCGATAAGTTTTTCATGATGGAAGAATATTACGGCATGCAATTGGATTAATTAATCTGTTTGCAAAACTATGTTTCAAATATTGGAAGTACTTCCATCACTTGTACATTATTTTGCTGCATCTCTTTATACTTAGCTATTGATTGCAGGGCGAAACTATATTTTGTTTCATTACGACCTAGCAAACCGAACAACACATTCGAATCTGTGTTTGCTAGAGCATCCATAGTATGTATATCTTCCGCGTAAAGCTTCAAGTAATCTCCTCTGGAAAAATTTCTTCCAATATAAAAACCAATGTGGGAGAGTTTAGAGGGAATACCGAGTTCTAAACGAACAAGCAACCGAGATAGTTGAGTCGGTATACTAATACCAGGAAACAATATTTCTATTACACGCCCAATAGTAGGAAGTACGTCACAGGCCCTTGAGGTGATGCCTCTGATCGCCCCTGCTGCACCATCAAAGCCTCCGCCGAATTGAGTCATTACAGTTTCAATTTTATTCATTGGCGTATTTGATACCCATAATATAGATGCAACCGCTTTTTTAGCACGTAAGGTACCAATCGTGGAAGCCTCTCTGCCGGTTCCCCGCATCATATTGATAATTGGTATCGGCACACCTTGACGGCTTATTTCTGCAAACCATGTTTGGGGTTCTTTCTGTGTGCTTTTTTTGTTCATTGGAAAATAGACTTGTTCAAGCTCGGTGGTCAGTTGAGCAAGTGCGATCATACTTAACTCGCTGACTTCTTCTTTTTTTAAATGCTTTAATGCCGAAACCACATTTAGCATAGAGTCGACCTCCAGACCAGCTTCACCAGTAAGGCGGCCAAGTGGGGTAAGCAGATATAAACCATTTGTTACTGTTACAAGGTTGTTTAATCGCAATTCTGTTAATGCCTTCGATAACAACTCGTGGCTCCACTTCCAGGTTTCTAGTTTGCGTTTATTTTGAATGGCTCCAAAACTTGATTCTAAAAACAAGCATATATCTTCTGCTGATAATCCGGTTTTTACCAAGTTTGCTGCCAACACTCGTAAAATAAGAGTTTTAGGATCGGTGGACTGGGAAAGGAAAAGCGACTGGATATCTTCCGGGTCAGCCTTAATGTAGTTCTGCCAGATAAAATATTCTTCATGCGCGTTCATGGCAACCACAAACGACATACCCCTATTTGCGAATCCCAAACGCCCCGCACGACCTATGATATTTTTATATTCAGCAACACTGTACGGGATTTCCCCTGGATGTTGAAGCCCCGCAACAATAACGGCTTCTGCTGGAGTGTTGACACCCATTGCAAGTGTAGTAGTTGCGGCTATTACTTTAAGTTCAGAAGAAGATTTACGAAATTGTTCTTCAACAATTAATCGTTCTTCGGCATCAAGATCAGACACATGAAAAGCCACGCCTCCGGCCAACACCTTACGAAGTTTCTGGGATGAAAGTGAAGGATCTCCCTGCGGCATTGACTTCAGTGCCTCATTCGCTGGTGGAAGCTGTAGAGAAGTTGCAAGATATCCAGCACAACCACTTGCTTCACCCCGGGTCTCTCTAAAGACGATCACTTTTTTATCTTCACTAATCAATTTAGTTACAAGCGGAATGATCAAGTCCTGGCTGCTGCCTTTTCGATAAAAAGGTTGTATAAAATTGGGAATAACTTTTTCTTCTTTTGTATCAGAAGCGATATAGCGAAAACTGCCATCAGCCCTAATAATACCTTCATCAAGAGGCACCGGTCGCTCTGTTCTTTTCAGAAGTTCTGCTTCCATCCAGTTTTCAAAACCATTGGTATTTCCTATGACAGCGGAAAGTGCGATAAGTTGAGGCGCTATACCCTGCTGGCGCCTAACTTTTAAAAGGGTCATTAAAAATTCCAGGTTAACACCCCTACTTTTATCAGTGACCATCTGTACTTCGTCAACAACCACAACACTAATTTGCCTAAGTATATGAGAGTTTGCTATGGCTAACGCGGAAAATTTTTCATAGGTCATTAAGCAGATATCAAATTGTCCCCGCATCAGAGGCAGTATGTCATCGCTTGTGCTTTCTCCAGTAGCTTTTATTGTTTTGATACCATATTCACCATAAGAGGTTCGAAAATAATTCAGTTTATCATTGACCAAAGCTTTTAAAGGAAAAAGAAAAATACTTTTTTTTCGATTTAACGCATGATTTATCGCAGTCAGTTCTCCGATCATCGTTTTGCCCGAGGAAGTTGGTGCAGAGACAAGCAGGTTTTTCCCCTGAAATAAGCCAAATTCATTAATGGCATCAAGTTGTAGCTGATTGAATGTGGAGAATTGTTTTAGCCATACATTAATTATAGTCTGAGGGAAACCATGTGCCAGTAATGATTGAGGAGAAGGATCGACCTTTGCTGCGCACCGTTCAGGAAATACTGCTTGATAACACTTTCCACGGATGAAAACCGGCCATTCCAGGCCTCCATCGATATGGCCCAGTAAAACAGGATGTTGAATTTTACCTATACTTAACGAATAATCCTTAACACGTGTTGTAACATACTCCAATAGCTTAAAAATAGATATACGACCGTTTGTAAGAACTTCTTCAGCACCCTCCATTGCATTGAGCAAATGATATGTAAGTAAGCCATGTCCATGTTTAGTTGTCTCCCAAGCCGGTTCAGTCGCTCCCGAAGCTGTGAGAATTAATCTTCCTTTACCGGACAGTTGCTCCAAGAGAGTTTGAGTAGATACCAAAGATCTAGACTTATGTGGCGCTTGAATAGCTTTTGCTCCCATTCCACCTGAAAAGCAACAATCGAGTATACAGACAAGTTGTTTTGAAGGAATATTTGTTAGCCATTCTGCAAGTGTACTCAAAGGAATACCTGAAAACACCAAGTCTTCCAAATTTGTGTCATAAGCTATTAATTCATGAGTATCAGATCCGTGCCCAGAAAACGTGATCACAACAATATCGTCTTTGTCACAATCATACAGTGATTTTATCTGAGTTTCAATATTAATTCTTGTGGCTTGCTGATCAGTCAATAAAGTTGTTTGACCTCCCAGTGTATCTGAGAACAGTGCGTGAAGAGCTGACGCATCTCTTTTTGCACAATTTAACCAGGGTATACTTACAGACTCGAACCTGTCAATACCTATAAATAAACCTTTCAATTTCATATAGGGTTATTTTTAAGATTTACTTTTTTAAATATATGAAATAAGACCAAATCAAATGTTGACAAACAATAATTTAAACAACAATTCGGTCGTCTTACTCTTTTTTCAAAACATGAAAAAGCCTTAGAATGATAATTCATCTATAATAAAAACATTGCTTTTTAATAAATTTCATCCCTATATGAAATATTAGCCACTTGATATGAATCAATTTTTCTATCTTTAAGTAGAAACCGTTAGTATATGCGAAGAGTGAATTTGAGGAACATGAAATCCTTCATAACGAGGGAGCACACATTAGACATTAACACCATAAGATCGTTGTTTATAGCGGAAAATGAGAAACATCTTGAGCTAAATCCCACCTGGAATTTTAAGGCGACCCGAATATCAGTAATCGGAACTTATTGGTTCAGAGAGGTTTTGATGCATTTTGCGCTAATCATGGCAATTAGCGTACTACTAACACTAACACATTGCAATAGCTGGCGCTCACTGTTTGCCGCCATTTTAATTGGTGGTCTTCCAGCCTTGTTTAGCCTAACGGCATTTATCTACTTTCCCTCTTTTTATTGGAACTTTTTGCCGAAACTCGAAGTGATAACTGGTGAACAAGAAAAATTGGCAATCCAGATCGCGGAAACCACCAAGTGCAAACGCACCCAGTTCCAATCGCCTACCCTTATAATTATATATTACGTCAATTCTAAAATTAGCAACGCGCCGTTACTTCCTGCCAATAATCAATCGGCAGCACTCCTTAATAAGCTCTATGGTTCGGACAAAGACAAATTAAAACAGAACCTTTCCAGGCTATATAGGTTACCCAGTCTTTCTGCAAAAGAGCGTGCTGAAATGTTAAAGGGAGTTGAATATGCAAGATCATTTTTCAAAGAGACAGGCAATACTAATTCAGCAAAAATCCTTGATGAACTTGAATTGAAATTAAGCAAACCATAAAACGGTTTATTCTACTTTACCTGCATTGACTCATATTTACCTTTCCACTCCAGGAACTGGGCATTGATAATCGTATCAATGTTATCGGCATTTGCGCCTTCCCAATAAAACTGCTCTCCCGCCTCTTCTAAATCCTGCCGAGCAAAGGACAATAAGTAAAAATCAAACAACTTTTTGTCATAGTCTCTATCGCGACACAATTCCCTTAGAGTACCTAAGATCACTTTTGTTGACATCTTTAAACTGAGCGCTTGGTCTATTAAATAATAAACGTAACCATAAACAATTTCCTCTTCCGGCATTGCATCTAAAGTAAGCTCCTTTAGGGTATGTTTGATGATTTCCTCTAATTGAAAACGGTTAACATCTGCGGACAATCCTGCCAATAATATAAGATGCTCTGTTTCAAAACCAGCCTCCATCATTTCCAAAGCCCAATCCTTCCAATCTTCAACCGACTCATACGGCAATACTTTATTTATAAGTACTTTATATGTTGACTTTACTATGTGCATGTCATAATTTTATTTTGGTGGAAATGTTGCAAAAGTCGACCATCAAGAAGCATAATAATCAACTTTCCCATCCTGGGTCAGTTCAAATGTGATTTCATATTTCTTTTCGAATTCATTCGCAGATTCCTGGCTGCATAGCCAGCCCATGTTGGGATCAGGCACATTGCCCATTTTATAACAATCTTCGGCTGCCGGCACCATTGCATCTTCAATTATTTCGGCAATAATTCTTTCGCAGTTCTTACACTTTACATACAGCTTATTTGTGTCCATTTTATCTAAATCATTACTTATTAGGTCAAATATACCTGTTAAAACGGCATTTTTTCAATCTCTAAGTATACTTGGCTTTTTTCCGCTTACCCCACTTCGTATGTTGCAATTCTAAAACAGATAAGTGTATGAAAGATTTTGTGCAGAACGGTAACGCTGTTACCTACATGCTTTTCTTGTATGGGTCACCCGTTCTGTGGTGCAAGGCAACGTTTTCTATACGAGCCTCGCCCCACACTCTGCTATTTCCCTTTTTCCCTAAAGCATCTTTACATTATTAATTCACCATTAAACCAGTAACGTGTATGAAAGAACTATCGCAACATGGCAACACGCCCATATTGTTTCCTTATGAGCCGACTATATACTGGCAAAACATCCGCCAGATTATCCGGGAAGAAGTAGCCAAAATAGAAAAAGACACGCCAAAAGGCAATGTGCTGGAAACACCCGGACTAATCTACAAACCACTTTTGAAGATCACGGAACTGTGTACCCTGTTCCAGGTCACCAAACCAACCATTTACAGCTGGATCAAAGTCGGCAAATTGAAACCGGTAAAAGTCAGGTCAAGGGTTTATTTCCTGTTCCAGGACGTACAAAAACTTATGAGTACGGAATCCCAGGACACGGATGCGTAACCGTTTCTTTTCACCAGCTCAATTGAAAACGCATTTATAACATTTAAAACTTAATTCTTATGGCTGAATTTAAAAGGCAAACATTCCAGCTAAGTACCGGAAAGCAGATCAGGTTACACGGAAACAGTTTCTTTATTAACCGGAATTTGGAGATTGGCGAAGGCTTTGTCCCCAATGTCTTTTCCTTATTCGAGGAGCAATCGGACGGTAAACCATCCTCCACAGTATCAAACCCACACAAGTTAACACCTGAGGAGCTGGGCGAGCTGGCGGATTACAATATCCGGCTCTGGCTGGATCTAAAAGATAGTATCCGTAACAGTGGCATCAATAATCCCAAAGTTTTCAGCCGGGAATCTATTCGCGGGACAGATAATAATATCGCTGATTCTATCCCAAAATACAAACGGGAAAAACCTAATTCTAACAAAGAATCTTAAAACTAAAGTATGAAACAGTTATCGTGTGAACAGGCAAAGCAGATTGATATGATCGATTACTTGTCTTCATTAAACCATCACCCACAAAGGGTGCATCACCAGGATTTTTGGTATCTGTCGCCATTACGTGAGGAACGGACAGCCTCCTTCAAAGTAAATAGACCGCTCAATGTATGGTTCGATTTCGGACTCGGCAAGGGTGGCGACATTATTGATTTCACGACCCGATACCATAATTGCACAATCAGCGAAGCGCTTTTAAAACTATCAAGCTCTCAAAATCAGCCAACCCTTTCTTTTCAAACGCCTACTGTCTTTGGCGGGCCGATGGTGCCGTCTCTCCGCCTTGCTGGTGAAAAAAAGGAGGCCACAGACTCCAAAATTATGGTGCAAGACATCCGTCCATTGGCAGCAAACAGCCTGGTAGAATACCTGGCTAAAAGACATATCCCGCTGGAAATTGCCAGCAAATATTGTCAGGAAGTTGATTTTAGTCTTTATGGAAAACAGCATACCGTAATTGGTTTTCCGAACAATTCCGGAGGATTCGAGCTTCGAAACGAAAATTTTAAAGGTAGCAGTTCACCAAAAGACACCACTTTTATTGACAACAAAATGGAACACATCACCGTATTTGAAGGTTTCTTTTCCTTCCTTTCATTTTGCGCAATCAATAAAAGTGGCACCTCTCCCATTACAAACAACCTGATACTTAATTCGCTTTCATTTCTTGACAAAAGCCGGGAATTACTCGACAAACATCTGCGTGTTCACTTGCTCTTAGACCAGGACACCGCAGGTAAAACCCATACGCAAAAAGCGTTGGACTGGAACCGGGATAAGTATATCGATAGAAGTGAACTTTATCGTGGCCACAAGGATTTAAACGATTGGTTAATACATCACCAAACCCAATTACAGCAAAATCTACAGCCTAAACGACGGCTATAACAGCTTTATGCAATCGTGTTTGCTTTAATGCCACATCGAGCACAGCACGAAGGTGAAAACCATTAATACCATTGGCCAGTTTTTATGGCGAGCGGTGTGTTTGTAGAACAAAAATTGCCTGATGGCCAAACACACGCTCGCTTTTTGCTCCCGCTGGTCGCAAAAAGAAATACAAAATACATTAAACTGAAGTGTATGAATCATGAGGAAAAGAAAAAGAGAAAAGCCGGAAGACCGGCTAAAAATATCAAAAAGGAGATAAATGCCAGTGTGCGGTTTAGTCGGGTCGAGTATTTTATAGTTAAAGAAAAAGCCGCCAGCTGTGGCTTCTCAGTTTCAAATTATATCCGCAGGGCATCTATTCATTCAACAATAACTCCGCGTTTAACGGCCGAAGAACAACTTTTAACCAGGCAATTAGTGGGCATGACCAACAACATGAATCAAATGGCAAAGGCCTGTCACCGGGAAGGATTATTTCAATCAATGGTCATTTTTGAGAAATACCGTCAGCAATTAAACGAGATCATTAAAAAATTGAAATCATGATCAGCAAAGTAGTTCCTGCCGATTCTGTTTATCATACCTGCCGCTACATCTGCAATAAACCAGGATCAGAAGTATTGGCAACCGATGGTGTGCGAGAATTTGATTACAAGTTGATGGCAGAGGATTTTATCCGCCAGCAGCAATTACGTCCGGGAAAACAAAAAGCATTTTTTCACGGTATACTAAGTTTTCATCCCACAGAAAAACCATCAAATGAAACATTAACGACAATTGCCGCACAGTACCTGGATCGATTAGGAATTGTAGACACCCAGTATTCAATCGTTAAACATACCGATAGATCACACCTGCACCTGCATGTTGTTGCCAATATGGTTGACAATAATGGTAATGTCATAAAAGATAATTTCACAGGAATGCGGGGCAAGAAAGTAGCCCAACAGCTTACACAGGAATACAAATTAATACCCGCTATAAAAAAGGATTTGGCCCTTACCAACCTGGAAAACATGAACGAGCATGAGGTTGTCCGGTATAAGATATACATGGCCATTGCAGAAAATCTGCCGAATTGTAATTCATTAAATGATCTCGTAACGCGGCTGAAACATCAGGGTATTGACACGCAATTTAAATACAAGGGACAAACACAAGAGATACAAGGTGTAAGTTTTAAAACAGGTAATTACTCCTTTAAAGGCAGCCAGGTTGACCGAAAATTTTCATTTGCGGGATTACAGAAAGCGCTTACAGATGGAATAAAAGAAAATCTTGATACTGTACCCGACGAAAAAGAAGAAACGATTCAACACACGAGCACCAAAGAAACTTTTAGGAAAATTCATTCTTTATCAAAAAGTAATTCGCAAAATACGTTCTCAGACGGCGGATACAAAAGAGCCGCCGATGTTCTCAAACAAATGAATAAAGCATTTGATGATCTTGTTAAACCTGAACATTCGGATGATCATCTACCCTATGAACTTACTCAGGAAGGATATCGGCGTAAGAAAAAGAAACAGTCGCACAAGCATAAACGGTAAGTATTGAACCATTAAAAATGTATGAATATGACGGAACAGAATCGTGAAATATCTACCCCTTTTGCAGAGGTGGTAACAAATAAAATACAAAAACAGGGGGAACAAATTTCTGCAATTGAGAAAAAGCTGGAGACAGTTGCCGACACTTCACCGGTTTTACTGGAAATAAAAAAACAGCTAACAGAAATTAAGGTAGCCATTATTGCTATAAAATTCCCCACCAAACAAATGGAAGAATTGTCGGGGAATATGGCTACTGGTGTTGCATTATTAAAACAGCCGGTAGAAAATAAAGTAATACATCATCACCATGTTCATAAGATCATCCTAATTTCTGCAGTATTATTTATTCTGCTATGCCTGGTATGCTGCGGCTGGTATAATACTGCCCAAAAGCTGGATATACATAAGGCGAACGATTTTAAATACCGCCACCTTAAACTAAAAAGCAATCAATTTACAACAACTGCTTATTATCACCGACAGCTTATACAAGACCCAGCCGGATTTTTCTAAAGCAGTTCTGCAAGGAGAAGACTCCATTCGTAATATGATACAGATGCAGGTGGATGTAAAAGAAGCAGAGGTGAAGGAATTGAAAAAGAAGATGAAATAGGTATGGAAATATCGAATTAAAGAATCTATCAATTATGCGACTTTTGTTAATATTTATTTTTATTGTTTCATTTCTGATGAACTGCAAGGATCAAAGAATTAAGTACCATTCGAAATTTGAAAAAATCCGTCCAGCAGACACCATTTTTCATTTAAGTCCCATTTTAATTGACAATTGTTGGGGGTTTGCCGATTCATCAGAAAAAATCAAAATACCGCCTCACTTTGACGGTGTTTTACATTTTACAAGCTCCCTGGCTTTAGTGTGGGATAGTCACAAGTGCGGTTATATTGACACTGCTGGCAATATTGTTATTCCCTTAATTTATGACAGGGCTTTACCTTTTTTCGAGAACAAAGCTGTTGCCTGCTCGAACGGAAAATGTGGATTTATTGATACAACTGGCAAAACAGAACAAGGCTTTATCTTTGATGATTGTCGAAGTTTTTCTGAAGAGATGGCACCTGTAATGCTGAAAGAAAAATGGGGTTACGTTGACAAAAAAGGAAATATTGTGATAGACTATAAATTTGAAATGGCCGAATTATTTGATGGTGATAGTACGATGGTTATGTTGGACGGTGAATATCGTTGGATAGACAAAAAAGGAAATTTTGTTGATACTTTGATAAACTAGCAATTAAAAAAAGTCCCAGTGTCGACACACCGGGACTTTATGGTATAATGGCTCTGATTAGCAATTTTAACAGCGGCTTATACTGGCCAACTTTTGTTTATAATCTTCTATTTGCGCTTTGGCATACGAAATAATCTCTTTCTGCGCCTGGTTTAGATCTTTAGTTAAGCTTAACTCTGTTTGCAAGAGCTTAACCTGTTCCGTGAGCTTTTGAATTTGTTCTTTAAAAATATCTACCTCGAAATTCAACTGGGCAACCTGATCATTGCGCAGGCTCTTAAGTGGCTCTTCGACATAGTAGAAATTAAAAAAATCTATTTTAAGCGCCTCGGAAATAGTCATCAACAATTCAGTTGACATCGATTCTCGGTCGTATATGTCAGGTATCGTTTTTTCATTTTTGTGTATCAATGCGCCAAATTCCTTATAAGTGAGTCGTTTTCTCTCTACCTCCACTTGAATGATGCTTCCAATGTGTACACTCATGACCCGTCATTGTTTTCTTATTCTTAGGTTAAGTTCATATACGGCCATATTGAGCATTAGAAAGGTCTCCAGAAAGAATATTATTTCGCCAATTTCCTTATCTGGATTAATAAATGCTGCATTTTCTGAACCCATTGCTCCTTTGAATAATCGCCAAAGGGTAATATTCACATCTTCCTGTGTCCATATATCATAGAATAATTTTATCACTTCTTCAGGCGATTCGATATTTTTTTTACTAAAAAAACAACCATCTTTAAATATGTTATTTTTGTCTATCATAGCTGATATTAATAATTAGTCATTTCAAATATTTCGCTATCACCCAAACCAGTTACCTCCCTGATCACCTGCATGGCTGCCGCTTTTGTTAAATTGTCACTATTCTTTTGAATATACCGTGATATGGTAAATTCAGTACATCCTAGCACATCCATCAATCGGCGGCGGGTGGTAGGGTTATTTATTGCTTTGAGTGCTTTTTGAGTAAGTTTCATAAGTGGAAAGGTTTTAACGGCTTGATTATTGGAATCGCAGTAGGATTAAAAACGGGCCTTGAAATAGATTTTGAGGAAGGTAAACAGATGCTACTTCTGATTTCTGATACGTGATATTTTCTCTTTGAGATGTTTTAACATCTATTCATACCTGTTCTTTTCTTCAAGTATATCTCCTAAAGACAAATGATCTGTATAGCCACACTCCCATTTTGATTTATCCAGACGTGCCAGATTCGCCTTAGAAAACCGGATATTGTTACAAAACTCAATTACCTTCTGAAGTAATTCGCATAAAAAATAAAAATTGTCTCCAAAAAGCTTTTCTATATCATCACCTACCTTCCTATCAGTAACAAAAAAATATAAGGCCGATGCGGCCGCATCTGAAAAGACTGTCGTTCCCACGTCAACACCATGAGAAGAGAAAAAGAAATATACAGAGTTGGCAATATCTTCCTCATTAATAGTCTGGTCAGATAACTCCAGGAACTCATCAATTACTTGTATTAGCTTCTCCTCAGCTTTTACCCTTTCGGTGTCGATGGAAGGCTTTGTTTGAGTTTCCATTTTAAGCGCATTAGGTTAGCAAATAATTGAGGCGGGTGACGGTTAGTTAATTCTTCTAGTGTGGATACCTTTTTTTAGCTTTCTTCTCTCTTTTTTCCGGCGCTGTTTATGAACACGATTCCTTAATACAAATGCAGCTTCAATTAATTCCTCCATCTTTTCATAGAAATACATATGATTACTACGCTCATGGGGATCGCTGGAAATACTACGTGCGCTGGAAACGACTTCAGTAAGCCAATCCCAAAATATTTGCCGGGTCTCGTTTAAATGGTAACATTGAAAGAACTCTTCAAAAACCTCCAAAGGATTGCGTATTTGGTCCTCATCGAGCCGAAGCGGCTGATTGTACAGTGTGGATGCTTGTTATAGGTTTTGCCAGAAAATGATATCCCAGGGCGGGCGACTAATGGCTCATTCATGTGAAAAAATTTTAGGTTACATGATATGGTTTGATGAGCCTTGAGGAGGTAGGTTTGAAAACGATTAAAAACCGGCCAAACACGTATATAAAAGGGTTGGTGCCTACCGCCCCTGCCACACAGGCCCTGAGAAGCCCCCTACCGAATGGTAGGCAAATGCGAAGGAGCAAAATAGGCCCAACCCTATATTGTAAATATAGAGATTGGGCTTCACTTACTCTCGCATTTGTTGAATTTCTCAGGTTCGTGTGGCGAGACTCGTGAATAAACCTCTTTTACAAGAGGTAGTTTCCAATTATACACAAGATAGAGAAAAATATCTCAATTTGGTCGAATTCGACCAAATTGTTTTCCACAAATGTTTCCATCTTTCTTTTTTAAGAAACACTATGGACACAAAAACAAAAGAAGAAATCAGGAAACAATTTGGAGAATACCTTCAGCGGCACCGTGAAAACGTGCTTAAGGTAAAAAGTGTAAGAGAATTGTCGTTTACATCTACTATTGATAATAGCAAGCTGAGTAAAATTGAGAAAGGGCAGATAAATTTTGGGTTTGATAATTTGTTGGAGATTGCTGTTACATACAAGCTTACTCATAAGGATGTTTTGGGATTTGCCATAAAATCACTTAAAGACAACGAGGAATAGAATAATTTCATAATTAAAGTAGCCTTAGCAATTTCTGGTAACCATATTTCTTGCATATGATCACCGATATTTATATCCCTGAAGAATTCAAAAGCCAATATTATTTCCCGGACCAACGGGATTGTATAAGTAAACTAAACCGAATCAACATATTCATTGGGCCTAATAATTCAGGGAAGAGTAGATTCTTACGAGGTTTATTTATTAATAACACTGATTTTAAACAAAGCTCAATAGACTTTAACCAGCTCAATGAAGATGTACATAGAATTAGTGAGTTAATCGAAAAAAAAATTGTTGCCAAAAGATTAGTAGATGTAGAAGGAAGTGGAATAAACGGTGTGCTTAATACGATAACAACAATAAAAAACAAACTCAAAACTGCTAAACTTCCAGATGATTATTCAACTTTACTAGAGCTTAAAGAATTTGTAGACCGACTATCTCAAATTCAGGTCGAGAGTGTAACACTACCCCAAAATGTGTTATCAACTAATTCAAATTATCAAGGACTAAATTCAGAGCTTGGCTTTATAGGCCTAAGCTTTAGAAACAGTATTACTGAAGCAAGCAATGTTGAACTTTTAAAACACAAAAAAATTTACATTCCTATATTAAGAGGGTTAAGACCTTTACAGAGTGAAACAAAAGATTCCATTTCCCCTTATAACAAGTCTTTCGACAACTACAAGCACCGCACCATTCATGATTATTTCCCATCTAATAAAAGTGAAAACTTAGATATTTTCACAGGCTTATCATTGTATGACGAGACAACTGATATGCTTTTAGGATCATCTGAAGAAAGAAAAAAAATTAAAGATTTTGAAGAATTCTTAAGTAAAACATTCTTCAATGGACAAACCATAAACTTAATTCCCAACCGGAAAGGTGATTGTCTGAATATTACACTTGGTGAAGAAGAAAGACCTATACATAGCTTGGGAGATGGTATTCAAAGCCTCATCGTTCTTCTATATCCCATCTTTTTCAACTCAGATAAGCCAATTCTGTGTTTTATCGAAGAACCAGAACTTTCTCTTCACCCTGGAATGCAGCGCCTATTCATTGATACAATAATTAATCAACAATTTAACCATTTTCAGTTTTTTATCACAACCCACTCTAACCATTTATTAGATATGATTTTAGACCATAGTCAAATCTCTATCTACAATTTTGAAAACGATGGCATATCAAAAAACAAAAAGCATTTAATTACTAATACCAGTAACGAAGATATTAAACTGTTGGATTCAATTGGAGTGAGAAACTCTTCTGTTTTTTTGAGTAATTGCACAATCTGGGTAGAAGGAATATGTGACCGTCTTTACATAAATAAATATTTGGAAATTTACCAGGTAAATGAATTAGGTGATAGATATGATATTGATAGACTGAAAGAAGACCTTCATTTTTCATATATAGAATATGGCGGAGCCAATATTGTTCACTACTCTTTTGACAATGAGAAGAATTGGGAGAAAATAAAAGCTTCTCAAATTAGTTCAAAGATCTTATTAATAATGGATGAGGACGGAACAAGCGAAAATCCTACCTCCCAAAAGTCCAAAAGAATTGATGAACTAAAAACTCATTTAGGAAAGAATCTGATAGTACTTCCTTGCCGCGAAATTGAAAATACTTTATCAAAAAATATCCTCTTGAAAACAATTCAGGAGTTAGAAAATAATGAAAATTTAAATTTCGAAAGTGTAAATGAAAAAGATTATAATAATCAATATTTAGGAAGCTATATAAACAATTCAATTAGTGAACTTAAAAAAAATTATGCGGCTCAGTCCGGAACCATATCCAATAAAATTCAATTTTGCAAGACAGCGATCAAGCATATTCAAGCGATTGACGACTTGAGTGAAAATGCAAAAGACATAGCACAACGTGTATGGCACTTCGTTAAAAAAAATAACCAATAACGTATTACTCGCAGCCTTTCATTAAATAAAAGCGTCCTACAAACACATCGGATTTGGCATTATCCAACGACTGTTGATCCGGGCGGAAACCAAACATAATGACTACAATTTGTTTATATCCTTTAGCTGATTAATTTTGATTTCATTAATCAAATTGCTTGCGCTATGCCTGAGTTCTTAACCACCCGTGGTGTCTCAAACCATATTGAAGATATAATAATTAAAAGTAAAAGTAAACTAATCTTAATATCCCCTTTCCTCAAATTATCTCGACCATTTTTTCAACGCCTAAAAGACGCTACAATAAGAGGCGTAAAAATCACTATAGTATATGGAAAAAACAAATTGAGCCAAGAGGAGCAGACCAAACTTGAAGAACTGCCAAATGTCCAAGTATTTTATTGCCAGGACTTACACGCTAAATGCTATTTCAATGAGGTTAAAATGGTAATCACATCAATGAACATGTACGAATTTTCTGAAATTAACAATCGTGAAATGGGTGTGCTCATCGACCGAACAAATGACAAAAAGTTGTTTGAGGATGCGATGGAAGAAACGAAATCTATATTACAGTCTGCCATCCCCAACGCGTTAAGACTTCCTAAACAATCATCTCTCAATAAAAATACTAAGGAGCACAGAAACACGTCCCTACCTTCTCACCATGGATATTGTATCCGGTGTGAAAGTCCAATAACATACAATCCCAATAAGCCCTATTGCCCTGACTGCTTTGATATTTGGTCAGAGTATGAAAATCTGCATTTCCTGGAAAACGTATGCCATTGCTGCGGATCTGAAGAAGGCACCAGTATGAATAAACCTTTATGCAGGCGATGCTTTTCAGAATGGCATAAACAACAACTTAAATAATACATCAATGCTATGAAAGAATTAAAGGATTTAGATGACATTTCATACATAAATAAAGACTACGATTATCAACCGCTATTAACACCCAAACTAGATCAATCGCATACACAAAACTTTACTCAAGAGCTAATTAATGAAATCGTACTGTGGAAGGTTAATCGTTATGCAAATCTTACAGCAGAAATTTTTGATCTTCTAAATTCCAATCTTTTGCGCGGAAACGAATTAGATCTTGAATTTACGAAACTAGTATTAAAAGAACTTTTAAAAATGCCAGGAATTCGTCTTCCCATGGCATCTACAATATTAAGATTTAGAAACCCAAATGTTTACCAAATAATTGATCAACGAGCCTATAGGCTTTTGTTTGGTAAAGAGCTAAGAGTAACCGACCCTAGAAATGATAAGGTGATTGATCAACAAATTATACTTTATTTAGACTATCTGGAAAAATTAAGAGCTACAGCTTACGAATACTCATGGCAATTTTCAGAAATGGACCGCATCCTTTACATATTGGACCTAAAATACAACAAAGATATTCCCATTAAAACCTGATAGAACATTTTGATTGCTGCATTTAAGCGGCATAGAAAAATCTACTTTAATTCTTCATAAACCATTACGCTATGGAGCAATTTCTTACAGGCGACATATGGAAACAAGCCAACAAGTATTTAGTTAATCAGCATGAAAAAACAGCGTGCATTGCGTATATAACATCAAATAAATTAAAGTTATCTAACGGCGACTCTTTAATTTGTGACGCCTCAGACTATGCCATAAAATATGGACAAACATCTGCCAAGATAATTATGTCATATTATAACAAAGGCGTTAAGGTATTTTCAAATGGGGCATTACATTCTAAAATGTTATTAACGGAAAAGCTTCTAATCATAGGCTCCGCAAATCTTTCCCAAAATAGTGCTGAAAAACTTACAGAATCATCAATACTTACAGACAGCGATGTTCTTATTGCTCAAGCAAAAGTATTTTGTTTTAACTTATTGCAAGAATCACATCCACTGAATGACAAAGACATTAAAACATTACTTAAAATAAAAGTGATAAAGCGCCCTTTTAAACCAGTAACTAAATCGGAGACAAGACAAAAGATATTTGGCAATCGGTATTGGTTTATTTCAGCCTCTCCTTTGAAAGATAAAACATATGATAAAATCAAGGATAAAGTGGAAGAAACAACGAGCTCTATCTCCCAAAAAACAAAAATTGATGAAGAAAATATTAGATTTCTTCGCTGGAGGGGTGAAACAAAGTTTACAAAAAATGCTAAGGAAGGCGACCAGATTATACTTAAACTCAATAATGAAGACAAAACGCGTAGCTATATATACCCACCTTCTGTAATTTTAAAAAAAGAGGTAACCAATGGCTTTACATACTTTTATCATGAAGATAAAAAAGCAGAGGAGAGAAAAATATCGTGGACGAAATTTCAATCAATGATTAAAAACATTGCGCTTGAAAAAAATATTACAGCAAGAGCCACCACACTATCACAATCAGATATACAAAAATTAAAATTTGTTTGGAAAATTCCTGAAAAAAAGTCTAACAGGCACACTCTTAGCAAGGATAACTAAAAGCCAGATTAACGGGCTTTTAGTTATCAACTCAAGAGATATCCTATCTAGGTTTTGAGTTATCGTAAGGATCACCTGGGAGATGAAAAAAACGAATAAACCAATTACTTCTTATTGGAAACGGAATGCGTCACTTCAATGAACAAAACGGTCGTGTTTTAATGCCGCCAACCATTCTTTATGTAGGGCTCTTTGTCATAACTGATAAAGGATTCCACATGTATGACGACAGAGGTTGCTAAGTGTGGAGTAACAGTGCAGATAAAATTCATGACATTTATATCAACCGAAATAACTGGATTGTCGACTATCACAGGCCGGAAATTGATGAGATTTTTAAATTAAAGATATACACCTTATTAATGAAAAAATGGGTTTTTAAATTACTGACACTTGGACTCGTGACAGGCTGTTACTCCGGCAAAAAAGAAACAGTCAAATTGAGTATTATCCTTTTCGGATACGATTCTATCGCCTGTTATTATGGAAACAGTACTGAATTGGCGGATCTGAGATATGGGAATATAACCGATTCACTATTCATGGATACGATTTTAACTAAAGCAAGAGACCGAAAACCGGATCAAATTTTATTAAAACCAGGAGGTGGCGCTGGTGTACTTGGAAACTGGCAGCACCTTGACACGTTGTTTAAAATAAATAATTATAACAACACAAAGATCGACACTCTTGACGAAAAGGAACAGAAATTATTTAATACAACATCGATAATTCCATGGCTGAAAGAACATGAACAATTTTTGAAACTTTTTTTACCCAGGGAAGAAAACGAACATATTACTGTTCCTTCAGACAAAACGCTTACTGTTCTTATCATAGATGAACATGAAGCGTATGCATATAATGGAACTAATGTGAAAAATGGAAGTAAATACACGTATGAAGAACTTGGCTTGTTCCTGGCAACAAAGAAATCACGATCGGATTTTTTTGTTTTAATAAAACCTGGCGGTAAAAGTTCCTACAAAAGCACTTTAGATATACTTGACTTAATGACAGTCAAAAAGATAAAGAATTATAAAATGGAAGAGCCTACCAAAGTGGAACAGGCTTTTATTAATGAACTGCAAAATTAAAATTTTAAATAATCCGTTCTATTGATAATACTATGAGCACCTACGTCATGGGAGATTTACATGGGCAATTTCAATCACTTAAACAATGCCTGGCTAAGTGCAACTTCGATTACAACAAAGATACTTTAATCCAACTTGGAGACGTAATTGATGGCGGAGGGGAAGCCTTTGAGTGCGTGGAAGAACTTTTAAAAATAAAAAACCTTATTGCCTTAAAAGGTAATCATGATGATTGGTTCCTGGATTTTATAAGAACAGGGCTTCATCCGGCTGCATGGACTTATGGCGGGATTGATACTGTAAAATCATACGCATCAAATGTCGGCAAAACACCCATTATAAAAAAAACACGACAGGGTTACAAAACCTCTCTCACTTCTGATGACATCCCATTATCGCACAGGCATTTTTTTGAAAGCCAAAAATTATATTATATCGATATAAACAACAACTGCTTTGTACATGCTGGCTTTAATCCGTTTCAACCTTTCCATGAACAACCCGCCCCTATTTTTTATTGGGATAGAATCTTATGGCAAACTGCAATGAATTGGCAAACAAAAGCAAAACTTAACAGCGACATCGAACCATTTGGAATAGTGACGAAGTTCAATAATATATTCATCGGGCATACGAATACTATGAAATGGGGCATAGATAAGCCGTTAATAGCTGCGAATATTTATAACATTGACACTGGTGGAAGCAAAGGTGGAAAATTGACTATAATGGACGTGAATAGAAAATGCTTTTGGCAATCTGATTAAAAATAAAACATTCGAAAAATTACAATGCGGCACATTGCAATAATAATATTGACGACACTAATAATTTCTTGCGACAGAACAGAGCATAGAGATTTTATATCTATAAGCGACTGCCTGGTTTATGATGACGAGGTAATAACTGAACCTATTTCTCATGGGCACGTAGAATACATTGATCCTGCAAAAGCTTTGGGTTGTATTAAAGAGCAATTAAGTAATGCTTATCTCTTGTATTATGACACCATTCACATAGCAGTTTACAATCAACACCCAAAAGATAATTTTAAGCTCATCGAAAGCTTAATCAAGAATTATCAAACTGACACAACAAGACTTTCAAGATTCGTTCATTTTGATTCAAGTATAAATATCACTGTTACCAGGCTATGTAAAGACAAAACTAACGAAACTTACTACAACGAATATGCCGACTGGCGAGATATGGAATACTCGACAATAACTAAACCGTTCACTAAAACAAAAGATGAGTTAATTACAACATGGTATAAGTGGACAGAATAACAATATCGATATACTCCACGTTAATAGCGTTCTTTGCTCGCCTGACCTTGGTCCCGGCTCAAAGAAGAAAAAGCATACTTGCAAAAAAAGCCGGATAGACCGGCTTTTACAATGATTGAAAGCTATTTTTCTATTTAGCTTGGGACTTTTTACACAATTTAGGCAATCCTACTTTCTTAAGAAACGCTGACGCCATTTCCCTTTTCTTAACAAAGTAAGGATCTTTAATGTATCGTTGTATTACCCTTTTATTTGTTACTCTTACCATACCAGGTATTTTCATTTGAGTTATTCTTTCCATCATTATCCCTTTTAAATTAATTTTCTTAATTGATCACTATCCGGCAACACCTGCTGAATTTCTGCTGGCGGTTCACTTGTATTCCTAAACGTGGCAACGCCCATCGGAGTGTTCATGTTTCTGATTGAGTATTGTACAATTGCATCATGCTTTTCCTTACAAAGAATGATACCAATGCTTGGTAATTCATCTGGTAGTTTAATTTTGTCATCCAGCACATTCAGGTAAAAATGTAATTGACCTGTATACTCTGGCTTGAAATGGTCTTTCTTAATCTCAAAAGCCACAAGACGCCGTAGGATACGATTGTAGAAAAGTAAGTCAATTGAAAATTCATGACCGTCAACATCCAGGCGAAATTGATTACCTATAAAAGTAAACCCCTTCCCCATCTTTAGAATAAATTCGGTTATATTGGAAACAATGCGATGCTCAATTTCACTTTCGTTATGATCATCACCTAACTGGAGGAAGTCTAGCAGATATTTATCTTTAAAAAGTTCCGCAGTCGCATTACTATTTATGGATTCAATTGTTGTATCAAAATTATGGTGCAGTTTTCCGATTTGCTGGAACAAGTTCTCATTTACATGATGCTCCATTACAGAAACCGACCAGTATTCTTCTGCAGCCTTTCTCATATAAAACATTCGTTCTTCGAGCGCTTTACATTTATTCAGCAGTATTAAATGATGCGTGAATGTAATCGAGAAAAAATTGGACAGAACAGGGTTATCGAATCGTATAGTCGATGAAAAATCATCCATTATCTGATCACCTTGCAATTGGGCAGTTGTCGACTGCCCAATTATATTACATTCTAAATCAACGCCTTGTAATTGGGCAGTCAGTAACTGCCCAATTGGAGTATTTTCATAGGCAACATAAAACTGTCGCATATTTTTGAGATTCCTGGCTGAAAATCCTCGAAGAGTAGGAACTTGCTCCTTTAAATCAGTTGCTATTTGTGACAATACTTTATCACCCCAACTTTGCTCAGTTATTTTATCATTAAGTGATTTGCCGATATAATAATATAACAACAGTTGCTCCCTGTTAACAAGCCGAGCTGCAATGAATCGACTTTGGGAAATGCGAAATTTGAGGTCTTGTAATAATTGAGTATAATGCTGATTAGTTTCCATATTATTGATTTATTGGTATTATTAATTAAAACAACTTGACTACCCTTCTGTACTAACCGAAACCCATCCTACTTTATCCACAGCTCCTAGTAAACGAAGTGTGCAATCATTGTAGCACAATTTGGTAGAGCGATTTAGCGCAGCTAGTTTGCCCATCTGCTCTAAACAACTCAACTCTAAATAAACTTGCTTCTCAACCCCTTCATATCCTCCCCTATCTTCTTATCCAAAATCTTCGCATAATGCTGCGTAGTTCGAAGGTTCCGATGCCCCAGCATCTTTGATACCGTTTCAATAGGCACTCCGTTAGTGAGTGTTACTGTCGTAGCAAACGTATGCCGGGCAATGTGGTAAGTAAGCGTTTTCTGTATTCGGCATGCGTCTGCTATTTCCTTTAGGTAGGCATTCATCTTCTGGTTGCTGAGTATCGGTAGCACCAGGTCTTTTTCCTGGCAGTGCGGATGATCTTTGTACTTGCTAATAATGGTAAGGGCAGCAGGTAATAAGGGAATGCGGGCGCTGATATCTGTTTTTTGCCGACGGCTTACCAGCCATTGTTCGCCATCAACGCCGATGATGATTTCCGAGCGCTTTAACTTCTTTACATCGGCATAAGCCAGACCGGTATAGCAACTGAACAGGAAAATGTCGCGCACTACCTTGAGCCTGTCAGTTGGAAATTGTTGGGCGATCAGGGTTTGCAGTTCGGTTTCGGTGAGCGCTACGCGTTCTACCTCTCGTAAGGTCATTTTGAAATTGGCGAAGGGGTCTTTTGATAGCCAGCCATTGCGAACGCATCTGTTGATCACCTTCCGGAAATTGGTGAGGTATTTTATGGTGGAGTTGTGATTACACTTGCGTACGCTCTTTATCCAGAATTCGTACTCGCTTATAAATTCATAATCCAGCTTACTGATATCAATATCGTCTACCTTATACTTCCATTGCAAAAAGGTATGGGTATGGCGGTAAGCCGTTTGAAACCGTTCCAGAGTACCTGGTGCGTATTCCAGACCTACCAACGCCGCCATCTGCTCATTGTGCTTTTTAAACACTTCCATCAGCATGTACTTGTGTGTCTGCACCTCTTTACCATAAAAAACGGTTTTTACGTTCTCGGCAGTTACCGGGTGGCCATGATGAATTAGGTGCTGCCGGGCTTCATACACCTTTCGCTGTAACAGATCGAGATAAGAATTAAGCGACTTTACCGCTTCCGTCTTTCCATCGGCCCTGCCGGCATCACTATTCCATTTGGCCGGATCACACTTTCGCTTGGTGCTGATATCACGACCAACCCCATCGACCGTAATGTGCAGATAAATAAAATGCTCAACAGCTTTGCTGCTTTTTGACTTCTTGATGAAGAAAAACAAACCGAAACTCTTTTCCATAATGACGCGCATTTAATGGTTTAAAATTACCCCGACGGGGCAGTTAAAAATTGAGTTCAGTTCTTATAAAGTGTTAATAAACAGCGCCGTATGCAAAGATCATTGCGTCTTTATAAAGTTAGGTATGACGCAACGAATGACTCCGGAAAACGCGCCCATAAAGTGCAGTAAAAGCAGGTATGCCTAAAAAGCAAAAAACCTGCAAATCATTGATTTTGCAGGTTTTATTACTTTAAGTTTATCTCATTTAACTGAGCCGAGCGGAGAGAGAGGGATTTGCGGTCACTCAAATACGCTCCTACAACCACCTCATTATCAACGTTTTTCGCAATTCTTTTTATTTAATTTGGTTCTCTTTGTTCCGTGTTTTGTTCCGTTTTTTAATTTGGCTGAAAGCCTTACCTGGCATGGGTTTCAGCTGATTTAAAGTATCCATTGGCCAGCTTTTTTTCGGTATTTTAACCTCTGTTATTTAAATAATACAAATAATAGTCCTCTTTACTTTTTCGCTTTTGGGGGCTTCTACTTTCACTATATACAAGTGCTCTTTTGGAATCTTTAATTGGGTTCCATCCATTTATTAAATCAAATTCTATGTCTTCTCTAAGTTCTACTATTGCAGAAAGCCGGGCACTAAGCTCTTCTATTCTGTTGATACCTTCCCGCCTTTTGTAGCAGTGCACCTTCCCTTCATGTTTAAATCGAAAGTAAACATACCAGTCTTTTGACAGGTGGTTATTATGCTGGCAAATGACCGGCTTCGTGTAGCACTTCTTCCCGAAAGACATTTCTTCCTCCCCCTATATACAAATATACGCATTTGGATACACATATGTATCCATTAAATTTTAGCCGAAGCCGACTTTTGAGCCGGTGAAAAATCCGGCATCTATAAAAGCGTTCGCAACACACCTAAGAGTTCTTAGGGAAAAAGCCGGTATGTCCCAACAGGAACTTGCCGATACGGCAGAAATATCGAAGATTACAGTTCAGCGGATAGAAAATGCGAAGTATAGTGTTACGTTGGATACGTTAATCTCTATTGCAGGAGCTTTGAATATGCCCTTAAAGAAGCTGGTTGATTTTTAATTAAAGTTATGCACTATTTAAAATAGCTTTTACATTCCACTTCAACTCTTTATGCTGTCCTTAATAGGATTACCCCAAAAATAGAAGCATCGGTTTTAATTAGTTTTACCGTTATTTTCTTTATTAAAGACTTTTAAAAATTCTTTATACGATGATAACATATCTAAATCAACTTCCTTTTCAATTTTAGCCTTCTCAATATTGAAAAGAGTCTCGTCTTTATTTAATTTAAAATTCCGCTCTACAGTTGATAGCTTTTCAAGTATACTAGAAATCATCTCTGAATTTTCTAATAAAAATGCAACTTTGAGAGCGGATATTTTACAGGAAATATTCGTTAGCTCATTCTGGAAGTACTTTGCATCATCAAGATTATTTTTGTACAACCTCAAAAAGAAAAAGGCGAAAACCTGAACAGACACAATAAAAACAAAACGTGGCAAAAAATGAATCAGAAATTTGGTAAGGTCACTAAAATCCTTGTTAACGAATAGAGTATACGATAAAATTGTTATCGCTGCAATAGTGCCTATTATTCCGATAATAAGATTAACAATCGAATTTCTTTGGAGTTTAGCTATGTATTGTTCAGTGTTGTTTTCTAAAGGCCCCAAAATTGCCTTTACTTTTTCATACAATCCATCTTTTTCGTACAGAGCTTTATATTGGTCTTTAAACCTTTTGATTAGATTAGCTTCAAGATTTGAAATAGTTTTATTATAAACAACATTCTCTATTTCTTTAACAGTGACATTTTGTTCAATATACTGTGTGAGCTTTTCTTTAATATCCCGGTCATTATTCAGGCTTCGTGCATTAACATATTTTATTAAATAACTTCTGTCTTTAAACAACCTGTTTCTTGTTTTGTCAATGTCAGAATCTGAGCTTAGAAATTTTGTAATCAATGGCACAATAACACCCACTGTAAAAATGAGTGCTCCAAATAGAATTGCAAACATTTGATTCCTTTCTGCAATATTGGCTGGATTTTCTTCCAGAAGTTGAGGCTTAAAAATACCAATAGAAAAAAGAACTATCCCCAAAATGGCAAAGCCTATAGGAACAACCTTAGGCATTAATTTTCTTAAAACAATGTCAAGTTTTGATTTTTTCATGAAGCTAATTTGTTTGGTGCCGTCAGGTTATTATATCGAGGGAGTATAAATTCAAATTGATACCTTATTACAGAATTAAACTACTATCTCAAATTCTACGCAGCCTTAGTATAATTAATTAAACCTTAGCTTTTTGTGAAAGGAGATGTTACAACTAACGAACGTTTATTATGCGAATATATGAGAAAGTTCAGATTAAGAGATGTTCCGTTTTGATTCCTTTTTGGTTCCGGAGTAGTTCCGGGGTGTAGAGAGTAAAAATCAAAAAACCCTTGATAATTCATTGATTATCAAGGGTTTACGCGGAGAGAGAGGGATTCGAACCCCCGGACCTGTGACAGTCAACGGTTTTCAAGACCGCCGCATTCGACCGCTCTGCCATCTCTCCGGGGCAAATGTAGGGCGAGGATTTAAACTGACAAAAAAATCTGAAAAATTTAGTTAGAATATTTTTTCAGCGTAACGATTACTATTTCAATATTTTGCAGTAATATCCGCGCGAGGGATTGAAGTGTTTTTAGCGCCACAATTGCCTCCTAAATCGGGCATTGAATTAAGCTCGCCTTCAGCTATTGCCATTGCAGCGGAGTTGTATCGCAATTGTACCACAATGGTAGCTTACTGGTCTCCGTACTGCCTGAGCATTGCCTGGTTATTGTACAGGGCCCTAATGCGCGCAAGACCATTCTTAGACAACTCCCTGAGCACCCCCTTACCATTCCCCTATAGTCCACCGCCCATTCTGTCCAAAGCCCACCACATTTTTTCTTACTACTTCAATTGATTTTCAGACCTTTGACTTAAATAACTTTACCTATACCAAATTAGCTGCTCTTATGAAAAGAATCTTCATGCCCCTGATGGCATCAGGCATTTGCATTATCCTGTTATCTGCCTGTAAATCAACAAAAACGCCACAAGCCCGCCCTAACCTAACAGAAGCAACCAGCAAGTGCGACCAGCCAATTAAATACTACTCGGAAAAGATCAGAAGCGCGAACGGACAGGAAACCAGCTTTAACACCGAGGTCACCATAAACCCTTTAAACAAGCTCATCAATTTGGTGAGCGAACCGCCTAACCAGGATAAAGTTGCTTTTACCGTGGTAATTGAAAGTATCGATTGCAACTTTAACGCCGACCATACAGTTGGCCAGGCCCTTTACCACGGATACATAAATCAAAAAGACGGCACCACCACCAAAATAATCCTCAAGCTGGAGGCCAACGATGGCATTCTCACCATCTCGCAAGGCAATCCGGAAGAGAAAGGGGATTATGTGATCATCATTTCTAAATGGGAAATCGTACATGAATAACCTGTATATCATCTCGGGCGGTCCCGGTTCAGGAAAATCAACGCTTTTGAAAGCCCTTGCTCAGCATGGCTTTCCCTGTATGCCCGAAGCTGGCCGCGCCATTATTCAACATCAACTATCCATCGGCGGCACCGCCCTGCCTTGGGCCGATCGCAACCTTTTTGCCGAACTTATGCTTAGTTGGGATATCCGGTCCTATTATGATGCGCAGGAATTAAACAAACCTGCACTGTTCGACAGAGGCATTCCTGACGTAATGGGCTACCTGCGGTTGTGTAATTTACCGGTACCACCTCATATTGTAAAAGCAGCGCATACCTATCGCTATCACCAACGCGTGTTTTTAGCCCCGCCGTGGCAGGAAATCTTCACCCAGGATGCCGAACGTAAACAATCATTCGATGAAGCCCAGGCCACTTTTAATGCTTTATCGGCGGTATATCTCGAACTGCAGTATGAATTGTGCCTTCTTCCATTTGCGTCCGTTGAAGAACGCGTTACATTTGTGCGGAAGAATCTATAACCAACCTGAATAAATGACTGATACAAAAGAGTTAAAAAAACGTTTCAAAAGTTCTATCGAAAGAGGAACAGGCGAAGCGTATTTGCTAATGCAAAAGAACCCCAACCTTAATTTCTCTGCTGAAATTATTAAAGCGACATTAACGCCTTTAAGTTACGACCCGCAATCTGAAGGCAGCAGGGGCCCATACCTTTGGGAACTTATTGCATTGTCAAAACAACAGGACAAAATTCGTACTGCAATCCTCAATGGATTGGCCAATGAACAGGAAGACACCTGGGCATTGGTACAGCTTTTTGATCTGGCAGCCTGCTTTGCCAAACAGGGCGACAAAACCGCCCGGCAAGCCATATACGACCGATTTTTTAAAAAGATCATCGAGGGTTCCGGCTGGTGTGGTTATAATTCGATCGTTGACCTGGATGGCCTGCAGGGATTACTATTCATTGCAACCACCATTGGGCAGGCGATTGAAAAAGACCCTGAAACCTGGCAGGACAATATGATCATCGATCACTTTCAGCGAAAACATCCGGCAATAAAAGCCCGAAATGAACTTGAAAAAGCCGGCAAAACCAATCGATTTATAAAGCTCTATCTCCACAATATTGACCAAACAGAAAAACGCAGAGAAGAGTGGGTGAAGAAAAATCCCCGTTCCAAAATAAACTATGATACTATAACAAAAAACATCAATAGCAAACTGAGGGTCCCTTACTATGGCAAGGATAAGTTATTG
Source organism: Niastella sp. OAS944 (assembly GCA_024809215.1). Taxonomy (GTDB): domain Bacteria; phylum Bacteroidota; class Bacteroidia; order Chitinophagales; family Chitinophagaceae; genus Niastella. The sequence goes on from JANUBW010000012.1 coordinate 57,655, forward strand.
AAGAGCGATATAAAAAAACTGGCGGATGATTTTCTGAAAGAAACCGACCGCCTGAAACTCGAAAAATATTGCCGGGTATTCGACAAGGTTAAATATCCTTACGATTATAAACCGATACTTGAACTCGCAAAAAGCAAAAACAAAAAAAACGACCGGCTGGTAGAGTTTGCCTGCGGTGCATTGAAATACTTTTCGGGGTCAGATATCAGGAAATTTGCAATAGACACATTAAAGCAAACAAAAAGTCCATGGGATTACCTGGACTTACTGGTATTAAATTTTAAAATCGGCGACAGTAAATTATTGACTGAAATTGCCCGGAATTGTAAAAACGAACATGACACCCATGCTATAGTATGGGGAATAGTAAATATTTACCGTGCTAACAAAACGACCACCTGTAAGAAACCTTTAGAAGCGATATATGACAAATTAAATTGTAGCAGCCATAGAGAAGACATTGTACGCATTTTGAAAGAAAACAACGTCTTATCAAAACAGATCAAAAAAGAGCTTAGGTACGATTTTGATGAAAACATAAGAAAGCTTGCCTGAGCCCCTACTCCTTTTTCATCCAGGCCACCTGCTGCACACCGTTATGCGGGTCGGAAATAATAGCACCATATAATGCCGGCCGTCTGGCCATTTTATACCGGTGAGCCCCTGCCATTTGTAATTTCTGCGGAACAAGGGTAGCAATAGCAATATCATCACCTAATTGCCTGCATTCTTTAAGCACATCACCAAAAGGATCGATGATCATTGAACAGCCGTTCTTCAACTGATCGTCGTCCATTCCTATAGGATTTGAAAAAACGACATAAACGCCATTATCGTAAGCTCTTGCCGGCAACCATTTCATTAACCAGCTGCGTCCCTTTAAGCCGTCAAACTCTGCGCGTAGCGTTGTAGGATCCTCTTCCCGCTTTTCCCAAAGCACCGGGTCTACAAAACCCGCTCCCGGTCTTGGTGAAGGTGTGCACATGGTAACATGAGGCATAAAAATAATATCAGCTCCCAGTAACGTAGTAGCCCGTACGTTCTCGATGATGTTATTATCGTAGCAGATCAATATACCACACTTCCAACCTAACAGTTCAAACACCACATATGAATTGCCCGGGGTAAGATGCGGATTAATAAATGGATGCAACTTGCGGTATTTAGCCACCAGCCCGTTTTTATCTACACATACATAGGCTTTGCACAGGGTACCATCGGCCATTTTCTCAAACAAACCGGCTAAAATAACAATATCAATTTCCCGGGCAATGGCAATCAGCTCCTGTACGCTTTGGCCGTCGGGTATTAGCTCTGCAACTGCTGCGAGTTCATCCCGGGTCAGGTGGCGCGCAAATGAGTAGCCCGTAACAGAACACTCATGAAAGGCGATCACCTGTGCTCCCTTAGCTTTTGCCTCTGCAGCCAGTTTGCGAATGACACTTAGATTATACGCTTTATCATTATTGCGGTTCTCAAATTGCGCCGTAGCGATCTTTATAGGTTCCATAGTATGTAAAATTAAAACCGGCATACTACAGCTGATTGTAAAAAACCGACAATCTTATAATTGAAGAAAATTCAGTGCCAGCGCGTGCACCTGTTCATGATACTGTTGTGGAGTAAAACCGGTAAACTTTCTGAAGTCCTTTATAAAATGCGCCTGATCAAAATAACCGCTGTCATAAGCAACGGCGGCCAGACTTTGCTTTTCATTCATCCGTTGCATTCTTTTTGCGCTGGCGTTGAGCCGTACAATTTCAATAAAACGTTTTGGAGTAATACCTACTGTTTGTTTAAATTTCCGTTCAAGCGTTCTTTCTGTTACAAACAACGTTTGCAATAACAACTCAACCGTCATTACGCCTTCGTGCTGTACAATATACGTTACGGCCTGTACTATGATGGGATCGGGCCCTTTGCTTTTTACCACCTGTTGCAGCAGGAAATTATTGAGCAACTGCACCCGTTCATTAACCTGTGTAACACGCAGCAATGCATTCGTTATCTCATGCATTTGGTGTTTTATTATTTCTTCTACAGGAAAAAAACAATTGAACAGCTCATCGGCCGGAACGCCCCATAAATGATAAGCCCCATAGGGCTGCAGCACAACTACTATCCAATTAACATTACCGGTAAGCGTAAGATCATGATATGTTTTTATTTGCCCATATAACCAGCAGGAATGAACAGCTGAAGCTTTATCCGAAGCGCTAAAAGCGGCATTACCCAAATTAAAAACAAGCCCGGTATTACCGTCTGCAAACAGGCGGTGTATGCTACCGGCCGGTTGCAAATCATTCAGCACCAGGTAATGCCTTACAAGGTGCGCTAAAGCAGGATGTGGGGGAATTTGCATGCAGCAAATTTAAGGCTTCTCCATAAACCCCTTCACATTCTCATGAATATGCTTTTTCTCCTGCACGGTACCGGTGGTAATTTTCTTTAGCCATACATTTTCCACCGGCAGCTCCTTTTGCCCCAGTATGCGGGAAACGAATTTCACCTCGCCGGAAGTTATGTTCTTAAGGAAGACGTTCTTTATTGGCGTTAATCGCTTTTCGTAAGTAGGCACCAGCGTACGCCATTGATACAACACATCGGTTTCAATACCCAATACACCGAGGTCTATTTTGCCCGATTTAATATGGTTTGCATAAATATTATTCACGTAACCACCCATTCGCTCGTTGGTCTTTATAAATAACAGGTGATTTAATTTGGCGCCTTCTACCACCGTGCAGCTGTCGATAAAAACATTTTCAATACCGCCCGACAATTCACTTCCTATTGCTACCAACTGATGACCGTTCTTAACCGTTAAATTTTTGATCACAATATTCTTTGAAGGCGTTTTCAGGATCCAGCCCTCGGGATTTCTTCCTGATTTTATGGCAATGGCATCATCACCCTGATCGAACACGCAATTCTCAATCAATACCTGCTGGCTCATTTCAGGGTCTACCCCATCGTTGTTATGGCCATGCGCATATACTTTTATATTTCTGATCACCACATTTTTTGCCAGGTAGGGATGTATGGTCCAAAAGGGACTGTTGGTGATTGTAACCCCTTCCAGCAAAATATTTTGACTCCGGTTAAACTGAATGAACTGTGGCCGCAGGTGAGCGGTGTCGTTAACCATTTGCCTGTCCTTAAGCGGTGCACGGTCCCAGGCCAGGTTGTACAAACGTTTTATACTTTCCATATGCGCACTTGGGCGGGCAAACCATTCTTTCCATACATTCATTTGCGCTTTCAATTCACCTTCGCCGGTAATGGCTACATTGGTACATTTATAAGCATATACGAGCGGAGAATAATTCATACACTCCATGCCTTCCCAGGTTGAATGCACCGCCGGTAAATAATCTGCCGGATCCTCCGAAAACAATAACACCGCGCCTTTATTTAAATGCAGGTTTACATTGCTTTTCAAATGCACCTTACCCGTAAGCCATTCCCCTTCGGGAATAACCACTACGCCTCCGCCCGCTTTATTGGCTTTATCAATGGCAGCTGCAATGGCCTCACCTGTTTTTACCTTATCGCCGGCAACGGCGCCCAGCTCTGTAATATTTATGCGGATGCATTTACTAAAATCCGGCACTTTGATCTTCACCACGCCAAAGGGCGCATTTACTTTTATTTCATTTACTGCAACACAGGGTTTCTTTTCCTGAAATGAAAAGAACATAACAGCACATACAAGCATTAGAGCTATTCCGGTATTCTTCATTATGGCAATTTTCTATTTTATTATTTAAAACTATTTTACAAATTACCATAACCTGGTTTCAACCCACCCAGGTCTATACGCATCTCTTCAAGCATAACGCCCGGGTCAACACAATATACTTTTAATTTATGCAGCCCCTTATCGAGATATTGTAATTGAACTTTTCTTTCTGCACGATTACTTAATACATTCCGTTTCCATTCTTCCCTTCGGCCTTCCGTTTTAAAATCAACCAGGGTTAAAGGGCCATCATCTACCGATACTGCATACCGGTTACTAAAGTTATTATTTACCGGGTGGGTAGGTACCGAAAGCACGGTCATGGTTGGTGTGGCAGGTGCGAACGTATAAAAATGATACTCCACAAAATGCGCTTCTTTTTTTATTGTTGCCGGGTCGGGCTTCATGGGTTTATCTCCTATTTTTGGAAGAGATGCGCTCAATACGGCGCTCTTATGCCCCATATCCACATACCTTTTCCACTGAAATGGGCCGGTACTGTCACCAATTACCGCATAACGGCTTGCATCAATAGATACGTAACCATAGTTTTCAAGCTTAGTAAGGTTCGATACTTTTGGCCAGGTCAAAGGGCGTACCTGTACCAATACTTCTATTTGTTTCTGATTGCCCTTGAAAATAATTTTTCCGGTCAATGGTTTATTTGCCGGCGCTTTGCTCCAGTCGATACTAACACAATTGCTCAGTTGGTTCATACCAGGTTCTGCGGTTAGCGTACCACTGGTGCGGGTTAGTTTGATCCAGTCATCGGCGGTGGCTGTCCAGTTAACCGCTGCGGTATCACATAAAAAGAGATCGATGAAATATTCCTGTAGCCCAATTGTATTAAAAACAGGTAACTGCAATTTGCCGGCCTCACCAATTAATGAAGAATCTTTTGTAACAAAACCTTCAGGCGCAATACTCCAGCCATCACTTGCATCAATTGAAATTTCAGGGAGAGCAGGTTCTTTAAAAACCGGCAGATCGCGCGGTTTCATCGACATCATATTTTTCCACTTGCCGCCCGCCAGTGTATCATTATAATAGACCGTTTCCTTAACTATACTGTCATATGCCGCCTTTGACATTGCAGCATACTCTTTGGCGCTTAAGCGGTTTTGTTTTGCATAGAACATAGCTTTATCGCGGTAAAGGAATTTCTTATTCATCCATGAGGCGCATACCACAGGATAATAAGCCAATTGATAAAATGCAGCTTCGCCCGGTTTGCCAGCCAGTTTTGTTCTGTGCAATTTCATCTCTTCTTCCAATCGATCGTATTCAAGAATTCGCATGTGGGCCTCATCGCCGTAATAAAAATGATTGTATTCTGTATTGGTTGTTTGTGTTGTGGGCTCCGTACGGCTCCAGCCCATAAACTCGGGCTTTCTTTCATACATGGCCCTATAATGCCTCATCAGTGTACTACCAATGGAATTAACTTCTTTAGGATCTTTGGTAATGGTGCGTCTTACAAATTCATCGAGGATGCCCGAAAGATATTGACGAGCTACAGATTCCGGGTCATAAGCCAGGCGAAAGAAATAATCGGTCATGAACTCAAGTGGTTTTATATCGCCCACATTCAGCACCCATATTTTGCTGGCCCCCATTTTATAAGCCTTCAGCAATTCTTCTTTCATTAATGTTGGTGGTGTGCTACCGATCCAAAGATAATCATGCGGACGCCCCCAGTACGATGCATGATAATAAACCCCTGAACCGCCGGAACGTTTTCTTTCCGCGTCATTATTTAACCGGCTTATATAACCGTAGTTATCGTCGGGCCATACCAGGGTAATATCATCGGGCACTTTTAAGCCATTGTCATAAATATCCAATACTTCTTTATATGCAGTAAATACCTGCGGAATAGACTTTGCCGGTTTGCCCCGGTATTTTGAAAGCAGTGCGCGTTGATCTTTCATGATCTGCTCAAGCAAAGGAACAGCTTCATTATTATTTTTTACGCCTTCCATGCCACTGTCGTGCACACCGCGCATACCCATTGTATACAGCACATCGTTGGCAGTTGTTTCCTTTACGCGGCTTTCCCAATAATTATATACCTTTTCTTTATTGGTAACATAATTAAAATGCCCCATGGTCTTTTCATCCCATTCCCCCACATTATTACGCATCATTGGCTCGGCATGGGAAGTACCAATAATGATGGAGTAATCTTCGGCCACTTTTTTATTCTCAGGATATGAAAAGAATGCTTTTGTACAAGGATGCATGGCGGGCCAAATAAGATTCCCTTTTAACCGCAAGATGAGTTCAAACACTTTTGCATAGGTCTTTGGACCAATATCGCCGGTTTCGGGTTCAAATGTTTTGGCAGCCCAGGGTTGCAGGCCCCAGTCTTCATCATTGATGAAAATGCCGCGGAATTTTACTTTGGGCGAGTTAGCATATTGTTCGCCTAATGTAAGGATCAAATTATTTTGCTGCGTTACCGGCGCATCGGCCCACCAGTACCAGGGCGATACACCTAATTTTTCCGACAAACTAAAAACGCCATAAGCGGTACCACGGGCGTCGCTGCCGGCAATGACCAACAATTTTGAAATACCGGGCTTTGGTTTGTCGATCACCTTAAAGGCGTATGCTTCCCATTTACCCTTTACATTTTTATAAGCAGCAGTGGTTCTATTAAAATACGGCTTTACAAGCGGCGACTCAATATTACCGATGACAATTACATTTCCTTTTAACCCGGCAGCTTCAGTAACCACCTGCGCCTGGGTATTGGTAGCCAGTTTAATATCATTTGCCAGTAAATGGGCTGCTATGGAATCGAGCTTTGGGCCGTTTTTACTATATACGATCTGCAGAGGGTTTTCCTTATCAGTAAATGGAAAGTCCTGGGCCAGCGAAACGGTGGGTACTATAAGCAACAAAAACAAATAACAGCGGCAAAACTGGTTCATATGGCAATTATATTGAGCAAATGTCTTTTCAAATATAAACCGGCCAGTTAATTTACCACCCTGTACCATCCCGGAATTTCAAAAAAAAAGCAAAGAGCATTAACTCTTTGCTTTTACCAAAAGGGGAATAATGGTCAATAAACTTTGTTCCGGATTTTATACAATGCTTCTACCAATGCATCAATATCACTGCAGGTATTGTACAAAGCCAGGGATGGGCGTACGGTGCTTTCTACCCCAAAACGGCGTAAAATGGGTTGCGCACAATGATGGCCCGATCGTACGGCAATACCCCATTTGTTTAACCAGGCGCCTACTTCTTCGGTTTTAAATCCATCGAGCGTAAATGATAAAACCCCTGCTTTATCGGCAGCAGTGCCAATTAACCGCAACCCTTTTATTTGTTTTAACAAATTGGTGGCGTATACAAGCAAATAATGTTCGTACTCATTTATAAGATCGATGCCTATATGCGTAACATAATCGATAGCAGCTCCTAAACCTACTGCATCGGCAATATTTCCGGTGCCTGCTTCAAAACGCCCGGGTGCCGGCTGATATACTGTTTTATCAAACGTCACATCTTTGATCATATTACCTCCGCCCTGCCAGGGTTGCGTTTCATTCAACAATGCTTCCTTACCAAACAGTACGCCAATACCTGTTGGCCCAAAAACTTTGTGACCCGAAAATACATACCAGTCGCAATTAAGCTCCTGTACGTTTACCCGCAAATGTGATACAGCCTGGGCGCCATCAACCAATACTTTGGCGCCAATGGCATGGGCCATACTTACTATTTCTTTCGCCGGCGTAACAGTACCCAGCGCATTGGAAACCTGTGTAAATGATACCAGCCGCGTTTTGGCATTCAATAGTTTTGCATATTCATCCAGCAATACCTGGCCATCATCGTCAACAGGAATAACACGAAGCACCAATCCTTTTTTAGCGGCCAGCTGTTGCCAGGGAACAATATTGGCATGATGCTCAAGATGACTTACAATTATTTCATCACCCGGCCGCAGCTGTTCATCGCCCCAGCTTTGCGCCACCAGGTTAATGGCTTCGGTAGAACCGCGTACAAATACAATTTCATTGGGCGATGCCGCATTTATAAACAACTGTACTTTTTTACGGGCGTTCTCATACGCATCTGTTGCCCGTGCCGCCAGTTCATGTGCTGCTCGATGAATATTTGAATTTTCATGCTCGTAGAAATAACTTATTCTATCAATGACCAGCTTTGGCTTTTGTGTGGTAGCTGCATTATCGAGCCAAATAAGGTTGCGGCCATTTATTTTTTCAGCCAGTATGGGAAAATCGGCTTTAACCTTTTCTACATCAAATGGTGCGCGCACATTGGCCGGCAGGCCATTCCCGTCTTTTAGCGATTGCTTGCCCGACAGGAAATAAAAAGCCGGCTCTGAAAAATTGGGAACATACGGCAATTGCGAGCCGGGCGTAAATGTTTGAATGGAATTAAGTGCCTGTTGTAACTGCTCGTCAAAGCTTGCCACTCCACCACTGCCCGCAACCGATTTGGGAATTTGTCCATCAACAAAATGCGGATCGGGCAAACTGGTTTGCGGATGACTGATATCCTTTACATTTCCCTGGTCTGGCGCAGAGGGTGAAACACCGCTGGCGGGCTTATCGATATTGTAAGTGGGAATACTACTGGCATCGTTGGGCGCTGTTTTAAAGAACTGGTTGGCCAGTTGCTCAAGCCATTTTATATCGGGCGTACCGTTTGTATGTCCATTATTAGTACTCATAATTAATAATTGTATTGATGATACTTGCCAACTTCAACATCATCGAGCACGGCCAGGGCATCATCGACCAATACGGCCAGCGAGCAATACAATGAAACGAGGTAAGAAGCAATGGCCTGGTGGTTGATACCCATAAAACGAACCGATAAGCCGGGCGACTGTTCTCCTGGTAAATTGGGTTGATATAACCCTACCACGCCCTGACGGCTTTCACCGGTACGCAATAACAGGATCTTTGATCTGCCATCTTCAATAGCTACCTTATCAGAAGGGATCAATGGAATACCACGCCAGGTAAGAAATTGTGAACCAAATAATGAAACGGTTGGCGGCGGTACACCACGGCGGGTGCATTCCCTGCCAAAAGCAGCAATGGTAACGGGGTGCAATAAAAAGAAACCGGGTTGTTTCCACACTTTTGTAATCAGCTCATCCAGGTCATCGGGTGTTGGCGCGCCACTGCGGGTACGTATGCGTTGTTGCGGCGCTACGCTATGCAATAAACCATACTCAGGGTTGTTGATCAACTCACTTTCCTGACGTTCTTTAATGGTCTCAATGATGAGGCGTAACTGCTCTCCTATTTGATTGTATGGTTTACTATACAGATCAGACACACGCGTATGCACATCCAGTACCGTATTAACGGCACTCAACATGTACTCCCGCGGCGACTCAATATAATCAACATAAGTTTGCGGCAGTTCCCGTTCATCGCGACCCGAACAGTCAACCTGAACACTGCTGGCATCCTTTACTTTATTAAGCCGGTATATACCCGATTCCACAGGTATCCAGTTCAATAAATGGGTAAGCCAACGGGGTGAAATGGTGATCATTTGCGGAACAGTACGTGTAGCTATTGCGAGTTGCCGCGCCGCCACATCGCCAAGGGCGGTTTGCTTTTTTGTTAATTCTTCAGCCATAACAGTTTATTTTATGATAGAATAAAAATGTATCCGTAGGTAAACAGCTATTAATCAATACACATTCTCCACAATTATTATAGACTTTACAAACACAGCAGCAGCACTGGTTTTGAAGTTAAAGAATTATTTACACATTTAGTCCACTATTTTTATATAGTATACAATTTTGTTCGTTAATATTGCAGTAACATGAATGTATAATTATGACCAGTAAAGATTTTGAACAACTAAGCAAATACGATCAAATAAAGGTCATTAAAGAACATGGGGTGTTCCTGGCCGATAAAGTTATTTCGGGCGACCGGTACTTCCTGTATGCCATTAACACTTTTTATGTAGAGCTGATCCATGAACTATCGAACATTCATTGTGAGGGTTTAGCAATAGCCCGTGTAATTGACGATGCTGCTGAACTTAGCCATTATCACGAAAGACCGCAATTGACCTACAGCTTACTTAACATGAACTAACAAAAACTACCTACCATGGAAAGTGAAGGATGTGACGGGTGAGCCCATACCTGCCGGCTAAGTACTACGCATAACCGGCAGCCTATATTGAGGTACGTTTAAGGGAATAATCGGTCAGTTCTTTTTCGGGATAATTGCCATCGTGCGACCAGATCTCTAAATGATCTATCAATCCGTCTTTAAAGAAAACAGTTGCATCGGCCCCAATGGCCAGGTCGGGCGATTTAATTTCAACCCCGTTCAATACCAACGATTCTTCGGTGAGCCTGTATTTAATAATATCTTCGTCGTGGGAGAAACTTACAAAAAGTCCGGAGCTGGTATAATGATAGTCGCTTTCGGTAAGGGTTTCAATCTGCATTTTTGCCTGGCCATCTACATCATCGCCATCGAGCAATAAATTCAAAATATCTAAAATAAGTCCTGAGTGTATCATAGAATATTAGTTGGCAACCGGCGCCCTTGCGCCATCCTCCAAAAAAACGTTAATACTGGCCCTATATTATGAGGGTCATTTGCCCGGCCCAATTTTAATACTATTTTTAAGGTGATGGCACTGTAATTTTACATTCTTGCCATGATGCCTATGCGTTATTTATATACAATTATAATATTCTTTTTGTTAAGTTGTTCGTCGGCCGAAATAACAAAAGAAAATTACGAGGTCCGCAGCAGCGGCGCAAGCAGGGTTCAGCGAATAGAAATGCATTTAAGCGCTTTTGGGGTTGAATCGGACAGTTTTCCGTTCATAGACGTTTACATTGATTTTTCGGCCGATTCAAGCCATTGCAAAAAATGGTATTATAATCCAAAATATAAAGATTCGGTTTACAGCCTTTCAAAAGCAGAAATGCTGATCATTGCCTCCCTGATCGAAAAAACCGACCTAAGCAAATTAAAAAAGGAATATTCCGTTTCCAAAACCGATCAGCCCTCCTCAAAAACCACCATCTATTTTAACAACAATACACTCCAGTTCAACGATTATGGCCTGGCGGCCGACTACCCATTACCACAATTGTACAAGCTTGTTTATAAATATTAATTGATCTGATACCCTTGTATTCAACACATCTGCACCTGTTTACAAATTGGCATTCATAATATCTTTGCGGTGAGGAAAAGACAATTATGAATACCAGCAAAACGATCACGTTCAGCAAAGCATCGACACAAGCGGAGTTTGAAAAAGGCAAACAGCTTTTTCTTCAATATATTCAATCGCTCAATTTTGCCCTAACCTTTCAGGATGTTGACCGCGAGCTGGCAGAAATTTCTACAGAATACAATGCGCCAACCGGTGCGCTTTTGCTTGCTTTTGATAATGATAATGCCATCGCCTGCGCAGGTGTACGTAAAATTGATGGCGCAATTGCCGAATTGAAAAGGATGTTTGTTGACCCAAACTATCGTGGACTTCAACTGGGTCAGCAAATTTTACAACAGGCGCTCGATGAAGCAAAACGGTTGGGTTATGAGCGCATAAGGCTCGACACGGTGCCTCATATGAAGGCCGCCATTAATATATACAAGGCGGCGGGGTTTTATGAAATTGAACCGTACAGGTTCAACCCCATTGAAGGCGCTATTTATATGGAGAAACAACTATAACCTGCTTTTACCTTAGCCTTTTATTTGTGTTACTACCATTTTAGCCAATTCAACATTGCCTGTTGTTGTGTATGGATCATTGATAAGTGTGGTAAGTATCTGCAACGCTTCCTCTTTGTTGCCGGCTTCATTCACAATAACTGCTTTATTGAGCAAAAGAATTCCCTGTGTATCTGCATCGGGGTCTTTTGAAAGCCCTTCATCAATATATTTCTCCCTCGTTTCCATATTATCTGTTAAAAGCGCCAGTTCCTTCCAGGCGGGTGCAAAATCAGGAACGTTGGCAAGAATGGTCTTTACTATTTCAAACTTTTTGTCAGCATCTTCCGTCCACTCAATTTGCAAATAATAACCGTACAGCCCCTTCGGAAATTTTCCGGCAGCCTCGCCCTGCAAGGAGTACAAAGCAGTTTTTGTGGTGAAAAAACCTTTAGGCTGCAGGCTGTCAGTCTTCTGATAAAACTGTAGCGCCTTGTCAAAATCACCCTTTAATAAATAAGTAAAGGCAAGATCGTAATACGGATATGCCCAATCGGGCTGAATGGCTATGGCCTGTTCCAGTTTAGCAACAGAGGCTTCATAATTTCCTGCCTGACCTAATTCTCTTGCTTCAAGGTGAAGCTTTTGAGCTTTTGCGTCAATACTTTGTTCCATTTTGACAAAATAATACATTCAACTAACAGTTACAAGTCAGTTGTTTCATATACAACAGAATTGCAATACTGCAATTTTTAAAAACATTAACTATGAAATGCCTTGTCTAATTTCTAACTTAGGTAACGCTATGTATAAACCCTTTGCCATTTTGCTGCTGCTGGCTTTTATAGCCTGTAAGCCCAAAAATAAACCCGCTGCTTCTACTGCCAAAACCGATACCATCATCCCGCTTAGAGATACGGCTATTTTACCTTACACGGCACCCGACCACCTGCGGGATTCGCTGGAATGGCGGCATAAACTTGATAGCTTTTACGCAATAAAACCAATTGCCATTTATGCCCCTGCCAAACATGGGTATTACTATAACACCCTGGTTGCCGATGTAATTGATACTGCAAGCGTAACCACCACTCCACTTGTGTTTGCTGACACAACCATTACAAAATTGGATAAAAAAGGAGATAATATTATATACCAACAACATATCCTCAAAAACAACCGGTTTAAGGTAGAAGTTATTGCCACCGGAAAAAACCTGGAAGATCGCCGCCAAATAATTATCAATGGACATAAGCTGCGTTACGGAATTGAGCTCGATATATCGCTGTCGGGCACACAGTTTGCAGACCGCATTGATATTGACCCAACTGAATGTTCACTGATGACATTCGGCACAAAAGAATACCTGTTCCTAAAAGGCTACATAGAAATGTGTACTGGTATGGCCTGTGGCGTTTCGTACTACCTGTTATACGACCCGGCTATAAAGAAAGCGATGATACTTGAACAATTCAGGTGTGATTTTAATAAGGGGTACGATAAAAAAAACAATACCCTGGTATTTATTGACATGAACTCATTTAACGAACATATGCCCGAATACCAATGTTATATGACCACAGGAAAATTGTACCGGTTCACCCATACAGGTAAAATAAAACCAGTGTATGATAAAACAGGTAAACCAATTAGCTTTACGGCCTGGTGCAGAAACCTTGATTCGCCCGTATATGTAATAAAAGGAAACTTTATAAGAAGTAATTAATTTCTATTTTTTTCGTATATTACAATAGGAAAAGCACAAACCCAACTGCTCTGCAACAAAATAGTTTTCACTTACCCATTAAATATCAAAGGGCGGGTCACTCTTAAAGAAGGACCCGCCCTTAATTTTTTACCGCCCGCGCCTGTCCCCTCCAAAAAAAATTTAAAAATATTTTGTGCGGCCTGTCCAATCCGGTTCGCTTCAGTCATTATTGAAGTATAAAACATATTTCAATACTTATAAATTCAAACAAAATGAAACAAGTAGTAAACATTTTTGAGAAGGGACAACGCGCGTTCAAAGCATTGAACACACTGGGCGCTTATTGCCATAAATCACCGGTAGAACAATCGCTGTTGAATCTTATTTATTTTCGCGTATCACAGCTCAATGGCTGCGCTTTTTGTTTAGATATGCATTCGAAAGACCTGATAGACGCCGGCGAACAGAGCCACCGCCTGTTTGTGCTGGATGCATGGCGCGAAGCCCCGTTCTATACCGAACGCGAACGTGCAGCGCTGGCCTGGGCCGAAGCATTAACAAAGATCAATAATGGCCAGGTTGATGAGGTAACTTATAATGAAGCATTAAAACAATTTTCAGAAGAAGAACTGATCGATCTAACGTTTGCCATCATCACTATCAATGGTTATAACAGGGTAAATATTGCTTTCCCTAATCCGGCGGCTGTGGGAACTTACACTCCGGGAATGTTTGCGACAAACTAGTTGCCAGTTACCGGTTACCAGTTTCCGGGCCCCGGCAACCGGCACCCCGGTAACTGGTAACAGCTTCTCATGTACGATCCATTTTATATCATTCATTAAATACAACTATATGCAAGAGTTTATGTTAATATTCCGCCAACCGAGTTATGATTACAGCAATATTTCACCTAAAGAAATGCAGGCCCTTGCTCAAAAATGGCAAGACTGGGTAGGTGGTATTGCAGCACAGGGCAAGCTGGTTGCCACCGGCACCCGACTGGCTACCGAAGGAAAAGTTTTGAGAAAAGGCGGTGTGGTAACCGATGGTCCCTTTGTTGAAATAAGAGAAAGGCTTGGTAGCTTTGCAACTATTAAGGCCGAAAACATTGACGAAGCAATAACCCTGGCGCATGGCTGCCCGGCATTGGATGCTGATGGAAGTGTTGAAGTAAGGCCAGTATATAAATAGTATAAGGGCGGGTTCTCCGCCAGCTGGCGGAGAGCTCGCCCTATTAAACACAAAGGTGAGCAGCCCTGAAAGGGCTACCCACCTTATCAATTATGGAAAAAGAATTTGAATCATTAAAACAATTGTTCCAGCAGGAGTTTGCCAAAATGGTGGCGGTTATAAGTAAACAGTTCGGCCTGGAACATATTGAAATGGCAGAAGACATAGTGAGCGATACTTTTCTTACCGCCTCAGAAACCTGGGGTATGAAAGGTATACCGCCCAACCCTAATGCCTGGTTGTACAGCGTTGCCAAACAAAAAACATTATACCATTTCAGGCGCCATAAGATCTATGAACAAAAAGTAATGCCTGAAATAAAAGCGCAACAATCACCCCACGAGGAGGAAACTGACATTATCAACTTCTCGCAACAAAATATTCGCGATAGCCAGTTGCAAATGTTGTTCGCCATTTGTACCCCCGCCATTGCCAGTGAAGCGCAAATAGGCTTGGCATTACGCATTCTTTGCGGTTTTGGGATCGATGAAATTGCCGAGGCATTTCTTACCAATAAAGAAACCATCAATAAACGGTTGTTCCGCGCAAAAGAAAAACTGCGCGAAGGGAATGTAACACTGGTACCTATTGACGATACCCTAAGCGACCAGGAACTTTCGAACCGGCTCGATACCGTACTTCATATTATTTACCTGCTTTTTAGCGAAGGATATTACTCACAAACAGAAAACACCATTCTGCGTAAAGATCTTTGCGTTGAAGCTATGCGCCTGGGTGCATTACTTACCGAATATGACCGCACCAATCAACCAAAAACAAATGCCCTCCTGGCGCTGATGAGCTTTCACAGCTCGCGCTTCAATGCCCGAATAAGCGATAACGACACCATGGTATTATACGATCAGCAGGATACTTCGCTATGGGACATGGCCCTTATAAACCAGGGCATTCATTTTTTAAACAATGCCGCCAATGGTAATGAAGTAAGCTCGTACCACCTTGAAGCAGGCATCGCCTACTGGCATTGTATAAAAGAAGATTCAACCGTTAAATGGGAAAACATATTACAACTGTACGATCAGTTATTGCTTATTAATTATTCACCCGCGGTAGCATTGAACCGCCTCTTTGCATTATATAAGGCAAAAGGCAGAGATATAGCCCTGCACGAAGCTGCCAACCTCCCTTCTACCGACAGTCATTTCTATCATTTGTTAATGGGTGAGCTATACATCAAACACAACGACAAAAAAGCCCTCTCCCATTATCAAAAAGCTTACACCCTGGCCAAGACCCAAACCGAAAAACAAGGTATACAGGAAAAGATCAACCAGCTGTTATAAAAAATATTTTACCGGTTTCGCTTATTGGAAACTAACTGCTTATTAATTTTACGCCCATTTTGAACTATGATATGGTGATCAAATAACCGTACCCCAATTACCTTATGAAACTACATTTGTTGATCGTGTTTCCTGTTATTGTAGCTGTATTGTCGGGCTCATTACATGAGGCCTTTAATACACCCAAAGAAGCAGGCAAGGCCCCTGCCCCATCCAAAGATTCTTTTAAACGCGCTACCACATTTCATATAGAGGACGTTGAGCGGATGAAACAATTTTTCATTTCCAACGCTTCGCTTAAAGAGCAACCCAAAGACTCAAACTGGCGCCCCGGCTTCCGTCATAAATGCATTAATACGGTAAGGGCGGCCATTGAAATGTTATTCTATGGCGAAAGCAGCATACCCGATAGCCTGTATAGCCGCCGGCATGTATTTAATGGCTTTCTTAACAACGATATCGGCGCACTGGCCAAACGCCTGCAGGATAACCATTTTGTACGCAGTTACGACACCGTTCGTTTTTTAGCGGTACGTAAAGGCCAATGGGTATCTATTTCAAAGGCAGATCCTGTATCGCGCGGACTGCCACCGGAAGCTATGGAAAAAAGTCTGTGGAACACCCTGCTTACGCGGGTTGGTAAAGAACGGGGGTTTAGCGTGTTCCTGGTTTCGGTATGTGATGGGTATCATGCAGCCCTGTTAACCCTCGACCACCGCAACCCGGCCAACCTGAAGGTATATTGGGCCGATCAAACCCATAAACATCCCTGGCGCTTTTACAACAACAATAATAAACTGGAAGAGGTTGCGGGTAAATTTGGATGGGAAGTAATGCATGCAAGCGGTCCGCATACGATAGGCAAAGGCACACCCCGCGGGCTCGATAACTATATGTTGTACGCTAACAAAAGTTTTTGGTGCGATTGTGGACGACCCGCCCAAAAACCTAATGATTGTTGTGCAGGAAATTGTTTTCCGTTCATTCAAATATGGAGATTGCAGGCGCCCTAATGTAACAATCCCGCCAGTACAATTGCATGGTTCTCTTCTTCATCCTTTGCGCCAAATAACAGGGTTACTTTCTTATTCTCCTTTACAAGCGCTTTCAACTCTTTCAGTGCAGGATTTTCCTTTAACTCAGCGAGGTATTTCTTTTTAAAATCGGCGAAACTTCCTTCGCCCCCATGAAACCATTTACGTAGTTCGGTAGAGGGCGCCACTTCCTTTAACCAGGTATCTATGGCAGCATCTTCTTTCTTAATACCGCGTGGCCATAACCGGTCTACCAGAATGCGATAACCGTCGCGCGGAGCAACTGGTTCGTAGATCCTTTTTACAACTACAGACATAGCATCTTTTTAGATACAATATACTAAACTGTGGCTTTCGTTGTTCATGGCGTATGTTGCAGGTTGCAGGGTGCAGGTTGCAGGAAAGACAATACAGTTACCGGGCACCGGTTGCCGGTTTCCGGGAAAGGCAAAATACAGTTGCAGGTTGCAGGGTACAGGTTGCAGGGAAAGACAAAATACAGTTGCAGGGTGCAGGTTCAGATGGCAGGTTACAAGGCGAAGCAAGTAAGGCTGCCTGAACAAAAGTTTGAGCTTCGAAATTAAACCCCTGTAACTTGTATCTTGTAACCTGTAACAGACCGTAAGAACATACTCTCCATCTATTCAACAAAGGCCATTATCATTTCTTCAGTTTCCCCGGCGGAACACCAAATTTCTTACGAAAGGCGCTGTTAAAGTGTTGTACGGAAGAATAGCCCAATTGGTCGGCCACCTCTTTAATGGGAACATTGCTGCGGATCAGTTCGTGGGCCTGGTTCAGTTTATAATCGGCCAGGTAGCCAAACACGGTATTATTGAATAAGGTTTTAAAACCCTGTTTCAACTTGAACTCATTGATTCCGGCAATTTTT
This sequence comes from Niastella sp. OAS944, assembly GCA_024809215.1. Classification (GTDB taxonomy): domain Bacteria; phylum Bacteroidota; class Bacteroidia; order Chitinophagales; family Chitinophagaceae; genus Niastella. The sequence goes on from JANUBW010000012.1 coordinate 75,271, forward strand.
GCCAGTTCGTTAAGCGATGGTGGTTGCGCAGCATGCTGCACCAGGTAATCTTTGGCAAAATAAATACTATCGGTATCGTGCCCGGGCTTTATGATCAGGGGCGCTTTATAGATGGCGGCATTGATAGAATCATCATACATCTGTGCCTGCAGGGCCAGCAGCTCTATACATTTCGATTGCAGGTATAACATTTTTAACCCACCCTTAAGCTTTACATTCATAATATCATGAATGATCTGGTGCATGGCAATGGAAATGGGCATGTTCTCACGGCTCAGGTCGTTTTCATTGCCCTTCGCTATTACTTCGGCAAAGCGCATCAGCGACGGACAGCTATCCTGTGCCAGCTCAAGAAAAAAGCGGGTGGTAAAATGCACTTCCATAAACTTGTAACGTTCCTGTCCCCCATATTCGCCGGTGCCTGAAAACACCGGGGTATAATGCATATTATGTTCGTTGGCTTTGAAGTGATGTTCCTTACCGGAGTGAATGTTCTTCATGGTGCCGTTGCCCTGTAAGGTGAAGTGCATTTCAACCAGATCAACATGGCCGGTTACTTCATAATTCAATCGCTGGCGTTGTTTCATCAACAGATCGCCATATACAATGTAGATGCCCGAAAATGCCAGTTGCACCATTTCGGCATCGCCAATGGGAAAACTATATACATCCCTACGTTCGGTAACAAGGGGCCGCTCAACCATTTCCTGTGTGAAGATATCACCCACCTCATACTTCCGCCCCAATTCATCGTAAACTTTAACGCCCATATAATCCGTTTAATGTAAATCTTTATCCGTATTATATAAATATGACCCGGTTCGCGCTTTATACTTTTGTAAAGGTAAATTATCTGCTTCGCAATTAAATCATATAGAATGTTTCACATATCTAAACACACAACACAATTGCAACCGGACGAACCTGATAATTTTGAATTAACGTATTCGGTAGACAACAGTGATCCTGAAATAATGGTTCAGGCAAAAGAACTGTATAATAAACAGGCCACCCATCACTTCTTTGCAGGCGACGAATCAACGGTTGAGATATTCAACGCCTTAAAAGAAATTGCATTGCAAAACGATCATGAATATTTTGGAATATTGGAACTGCATCCCGATTATGAAGCAGTTTTAGCCATGTTGAAACTGTTGGTAGATGCGGTACCAGAGGTTCCGGAAAAACCTGCACAAGGTGCCATTCAATGGATGGATGACATGCACCCCAATTGCTGGATGGCCTGGCAGAATGCAACCTTCTATCTATCTGGTGGCGAAACATTAATCAGCAATTTCGAACAGTATCTGCTACGCCGTAAAGTAAGCAAGAGGCAGATCCGTATAATAAAATTATAACTTGTACGCATTTAACACAGGGTGTTTTACAAAGATTTTCAGTAAATAGAACATAGCGATTGGTAAATACCATGTTTGCTTAACCGAACTTATTAACTATATTCTAATAGCGTTTTAATATATAAGATGTTAGAATTACGTTTATAGCAAACAGCGTATGAATACTATTGTCACCTATCAGGATAAGTCTTAACTTCATCGCGCACTTTCAATTAACATTATCCGGTTTACCAATCCTATGAATACCTTGCCACTAACCAACCGTTTAAAAAAACGCTTACAACGCGTGACTGTATACCCCAACCTGGTATCACAGCAAAAATTCTGGCTTCAATTGTACCACATTGAAAAATGTGTTTTTACTGTACAATTATACTCCCTAGCCGGCCAGCAGGTTTATAAACATTTTTTGTATCACGCCGATTTTCATTCAATCCATACGGTGCAACTTCCCCGGCATATTGACCGTGGTATTTACAAGGTAGCCATCAGGTTTGGTGATGAGCATTTTGTTCAGCCTATTGTCATTGACTGAACATTAAGCACAAACCCTTACCGGCCTGCCAATACAAGTATTTGTTTTCCACATCCCCTTTCTATTGGCTGCAATAGCGCGCGCCCCTGCACGTTTTTTTTACCACAGGCAAAACCGGCAATGCCGGCCACCTGACCAATACAATCATTAATACCTATAAAATCCCAGAATCATGGCCTTGTATCCCGATATGAAGATCTTCGTTGTAGATGACGACATCTTTTGTATTACATTATATGAACAATTCCTGCGCAATTTGGGCTATACCAATATAATATCTTTCAATACGGCCGACGACTGTTTGCAGCAGATAAAGGAACAACCCGCCCTGGTGTTTATGGATTATAATATGGAAGGAATGAACGGTATTGAAGCGTTACGCAGGATCAAAGCCTTTGACCAGCATATTCTTGTATACATTATTTCAGGACAGGAAAATAAACAGGTAGCCATGGAAGCCCGCCAGTACGGCGCCATGGATTATGTAATAAAATCGAGCTTTAGCCCCGATAAAATGGCCACTACCATGCAACGGGCAGAACAATCGTATGTGCCGCCTCGCAAGAATGCTAAAAAGTCTTTTTTTGACAAGGTAAAATCAGGATTGGGGATTAACTAACATCGCTTACCGAACCAATACTATATGCAACAGGGGCGTTCCGCTACGGCGGAACGTTTTTTTTATTTTCAATAAATCGTTTTGCTAACCAAACCGAGGTACTTTAACCCATAATATTCCTATCGGTATTTTTAATTTCAGCGTTGCTTCGCAACAACGGTCCATTGCTAGCTTACTTCGGAGCATTGCTACGCTACTTCGAACCGTTGCTCGCTGTAATTTGACAATTGCAAGCTTACAATGACATCAAAGTCGCTTACAATTTATTATTGCAATGAGATAGCCGTCATTGTAAGTGATTTGCAAGCCAATTGCAAGCTGCAATGGTCCATTGTTGGGTTGCAATGGTCCATTGTTGGGTTGCAATGGCCATTGCTGTGGCTGCAAGGGTCATTGCAACATAGCAACGGTACATTGCAAGCGAGCTACGTGCCAAAGTCAGCAACTTACGTTCCATTGTAAGCTAACATTATATAAATGTCAGCTACTTACGCTCCATTGTAACGAAACAACGATCCGGAGCTATATTGCAAAGCATCATACAGAAAAAGCAACCCACCTTAGTAATAACATCTGCGGCATTACTGTTGTGCAGAGGAGCTTTGCAGCCAGGCTACCCGCCATTGTAACGAAACAACGACCCTATATCACAAAAAAACACCATCCGCCTGATGACGGATGGCTGTTTTGTCCTTGATCCTATGTGTTGTCCTGTACCTATTCCCTATTAACAACGAGTTTATAATATTTTAAAAATTTGTGAGCCGGGTTATTTAGCACCAGGAAAGTTGCTGCTGCATTGTTGCTTTCCGACACAAAAACTACTTTTGAGAAAGTATATTGCCCGTTCATATCAACTGATGTTATCCGGTACATAACAACCCCTATCTACGGCAATGCATCTATGTACTCACTTTTAACCAGCACTGGTTGTTTTTTCTTTTTGTTCTTCCATTCCATAGTAACGCCAACAATAAAATTGCGGCCATTACTAAATGGCTCGAACGTATATACGGGTATGGTGAACCGGTTAAAGGTAAAACCTACCATAAAACCCGGCTGTACGTCATGACCTATCAACCTGTCGTGTGTATGTTGTAGCGAAAGCCCCGCATACAACCATTTCAGGCTTTGATAAACCCAGTTCGCTCCAGTCATATACGAAGTGATCGCCATACCCGGCGGTTGATCGTGAATATTGTATTGTGATTGAGAAGAAAAGAAAAAATTATTCAGGTCTACATTGATGTTTAGTCCGGTTGAAATACCCTGCCATCGGCCCATTGACCCGCCCAACATGGGCACTATGGAATAATTGAGCGTATGGGTTCCTCCCGTGAACGCCCGGCCCAGGTACAATGAAAATGTTTCGGCATCTTCATAATTATATCGTGCCTCGGCATACCAGTTTTTGGGATGCTGATACTGCATTATGGGCATATAACCAGGGGACTGACCTGTATTGATGATCCTATACTGTTCAAAGGTAATTTTAGACTGGGCAAATATTGGCCCGCACATAATCGCCAGCATAATTAATAATATGGAACAACTTTTAATCATGCATATTCGTGTTCCACCGGCTCCAATTCTTTCTTTGCACCAACAACAACTATTGGGGCACTAATGAGTTTATCGAAAATAGAGATCTCTTTTAAAAAAGGATTCCAATAGAAGATCAGTTTTTCAATAGGCTTCCAAAGTATTACCCAGCTAAACACATCCAATGCATTGCTGAAGGCAGAATGTATACGGTGTTCTACATTAAAGATCAACGGCATTAAGCCCTGAAAGAACATTACAATAACTAAACTGAATATCAGCAGTACCCAGTTGCGCTTTTTAAATTTTTTAAATTCCCGGATCATTCACATTAAAGTAACCATCGATGGTTTGCTCGTTGACCTTTAGGAATATATTGATCCTTTTAAAAAGCGGATTACTCATAACCTGCTTTTTTCATTAAGATTTCACCTTAACAACCGGCTATTGCCTCTTATCTTTCTCAACCAGGTTGTTTTGATTAATTATAAAAAACGTGTAATGTTATGGTATTCAGATGTGGATTATACTGGTTAATAAAACAATAAATAAAAGCACCTAGGTTCGCATGGGAGATGTAGTTAAACATATATAAACGGGAATAATCCCAAAAAGAGAATACAGTTCGCAGTTTTCAGTTTACTGTTCCGCAATTTTATGAGCTCACGATTAAGGCTTTACTAGCTTTTTCTTTTAGTCAATTGCTCTATTACACCTTGATAAGTTTCGCCAACGGGCAGCTCGAGCTGATCGATGAATACGCTGCTTTTCCTGACAGAAGTGATGCTATCGACAGATACAATGTAAGATTTATGTATACGAATGAATTGGGACGACGGAAGTTCTTCCTCAATAGATTTCATACTCATGCGTACCAGTAAAGGTTTGGCGGGCGCCAGTAAATTGATCTTAATATAATCTTTCAATCCTTCAATATAAGTAATGTCTTTATAGATCACTTTCACCTGGCGGTATTCGGCACTTACAAAGAAATAAGGCGGACCAGTATCGGTCGATTGCTTTGCAGCTTTCTTTAACTGGAACAATTCATATGCCTTATTACAGGCCAGCATAAAGCGACTTAACTCAACGGGCTTTAATAAATAATCGACCACATTGAGATTAAACCCTTCCAATGCAAATTTTTCATACGCAGTGATCAGGATGAACATGGGTCGCTCGGTAAGACTTTGTATAAACTGCAGCCCGGTAAGGCGCGGCATTTGAATATCGGTAAACACCAGATCTATATCCTGTTGCTGCAGCACTTTATTAGCTTCAAACACATCTTCACACAAAGCCACCAGCTCAAGGTAAGGCACATGGCTGATGTAATCCTTTAACAATTGTAATGCAAAAGGCTCGTCATCTATAGCTATACACTTCATCATGATTGCTGCAGGTTTAGTTGTAACGACACCGTGAACCAGTTATCAATATCATTTATCAACAGGCTGTACCGGTTACCGTATAATAAATTTAGCCGTCTTTTTACATTCTGTAATCCTATGCCCGAAGTTTTATCTTTTATTTCATCGGTATTCTTATTGAATTTATTGGCCACCCTGAAATAAAGCATGCTGCCACTGGTGTGCAGCTCCACTTCAATCACCGGATCGCTAATGGCGCTAAGCCCGTGTTTGAAAGCATTTTCAATAAACGGGATCAATAACATGGGTGGAAGGCAATACTCTTCCTCCCCGGGCTCCATATTCACTTTCAGCTTCACCTTGTTGCCAATACGTTGCCGTTGCAGATCGATATAGCTTTGCAGGTATTCCGTTTCCTTTTTCAACGACACCGTTTCTTCATCGGTTTCGTACAGAATGTACCGCATCAGTGAGGAGAGTTTTATGATGGTTGGCTCCAGTTGTTCGCTTTTCAGGCGCGCCATGGCCAGCATGTTGTTAAGCACATTGAACATAAAGTGCGGACTGATCTGCGACCGCAAAAACGACAATTCCGTTTTCAGCGTTTCTTCATGACGCTCCTGCAACAGTTTATCAGACTTTACCTTATCCTGCGCCTGCCTGCTGGCTGTTCCTACCGCCAGTACCGCCAGAAAAGGGATCAGGTTAAAGAACGAACTGGGAAATATTTTGAAAGGGCGGCTATAAATAAGCAAGGAGAACAACCCGCCATGGATCAGCATGAATACAGCGTACAAACCCAGCACAGTGCCGGCATAAGCAAAATACCTGCGGGTATACAACAGCCGTGGCGTAAGCACCGAGGTATTGAAATAAAATACCGGAACAAACAGAACACTGGTAAGTATGTGTAGCAAAAGAAACCCGTGATCATCCGGGTGTTTGGGCCGGCCTGAATCATAGCGCGTTAATAAAGGGAGCGATAAAACGATAGCCCATGCCGCAATATGCAACACGAGCTTACGCCAGGGAATATTTTTAGAATTGTTCATAGTTAATGGCATACAAACTTACATAATAAACTATACCTATTCATACCGCAATGATTCTATAGGAATGATGCTCTGCTTCAGGAGGTGATTTTTGGATATGAGACCAACCGGCTAAACACAGCGACATAACATCAAAATAAAAACCCCGGCGGTTTGCCGGGGTCCAAACGTAACGCACGAGAAAAAGCACTGCCCATACCTATTTTAATGCATTTACGCGGTTACGTTATGTAGTGATGAAATAGCTTATATCAATTGCAGTAATAAATTCAAAACATTAATCCTTTAAACCCAGGTAGGCTTTCACTTCCGAGTAGTTATTCCAGTCAACCTTTGTTTCGCGGCGAACATGTGCTCCGCCGGGAATAAGTATATACCGGTACTGACGGAATTTGGCACCTGTAGAAGGATCGGTAGCGGTAGATGCATTCACGTTTGCATCGAGCTCAATCAATCCTTCAATAAAGAAAGGGGTGATCTGAGCGTTGCCTGAGCGGTAAGGCAGTACAGATACTATTTTTTCAGCCTGGCTTCCCAGATTGATGTACACCTTTACTTCACCGGTTGTCAGGAACTGATCGGTAAGCTTTGGTTCATCTATTTGGGTAAAATAGATACCACTGGCCTGGTCAAGCGAATAACCCAGATCGAGCCAGTCGGAGTACAATACATTAGCGGTTCCGGGATCGCCTTTACCGCCTGTGGCGCCATTTGCGCCTGTTGCGCCGGTGTCGCCTTTGTCGCCTTTTTCACCCTGCGGCCCCGGATCTCCTTTTTTACAGGCCGTAACGGTTAAAGCAACAGCCAGCATGTAATAAAAGAAATGGCGCAGGCTCCATTGTTTTGTGCGTTTCATGTTTTTTTTGGTTTATGGTATTTGTTTATGAAAAAAAGAGTTTACCAAACATTTTTAGGACAACTATCATCGTATTTATTACCGAGCAGAAAGCCTATCATTATTTCATGCGAACCTTTGCTCACAATATTTAAACCCGAGGTTGTATAATCGTATGAATAGCCAATATTGAAGCGATGACTAACATTCAAACCCACCATGGCGGCAAAGCCATCATCGATCCGGTAGCCGGCGCCCAGCCAGGCTACATCGCGATACTGCAACTTGGCATTGAGATCGACTTGTGTGGGCATAGGTTGTACATACTTTACCATTACCGAAGGAATAAGATTAAAATCCGCCCCAATTAAAAAGCGATAACCGGCTGTAGCAAACAGGTGTGGCACTGTTTTACTGTCAGTTGATTTTACGGCATTGTCTGAAAAGCTTACTTTTTGTGAAATGATCTGTTGAGCGGAAATACCTAAAAAATAATCGGCGGAGTATAAGTAAACGCCGGCCATAAAATCGGGCTTTGTAGTATTTACAAGCCCGTTGTTATACACAGCGGGGTCAACCTGTATGTTACCAAAATTCAGCTTATTACTATTTAAACCGATACTCGTAAACCCGGCGCCAAAACCGGCAGCTAAACTTGTTCTTGCACTTAACCCTATGTGATAGGCATAGGTGCCATACATGGAAAAATAGTTAAGAGGCCCTGTGCGGTCATTGATCACCTGTAAGCCAACTCCATGATGTGGTTCGGCCGCTGTATATTGCTCCCAATACCGCTCACCGCGCGGGTTCTCACCCGGCACTTCAAAAGATGTGGCCGTAGTGCGATAATCTTTTTTATTAAGTGGCGTATGTGCGGTTAAATAAGTAGTTACCGGCGCATCCTGCACCCCCGCCCACTGGTGACGGTGACTTACCTTTATATCGGTATAATTCTCAATACCCGTTAATGCGGGGTTGAGGATGTATTGGTTAAGAATGTATTGTGTATAGTGTGGCTTTTGTTGGGCCTTTGCATCTATATAGGATGCTATTACCCACAATAGTATAATTGTCTTTTTCATGGTGCTTACGTTTTTTATAGTGACCGGCTAGTGGTTAGTAGTAAATGGCTAGTGGGCTTTTATGCGGCATTCGCTGTTTTCCGTTTCTCCCTTTATTTCCCACTAGCCACTCGCCACTTACCACTAGCCATCAACCTATTTCCCCAAAACTTTAAATTCAGTTCTACGGTTCTGTTGACGACCCTCGGGATTATCGCTTCCATCATCATTGCTATTCGGTGCAATGGGCTGTAACGAACCATAACCCTTCGCCTGTAAACGACCTTTATCAATTCCCTTACTAATAAGATATTCTACGCATGAGCGGGCGCGTGCTTCTGACAGGCGCTGATTATATTCATTATTACCTTTATTATCGGTATGGGCGCTTAATTCAATGGTGATCTCAGGATGCGCTTTCAGCAAACCAACCAGTTTATCGAGCGAGGCATATGATTCTTTTTTAAGCGTTGCTTTATCAAAATCATAATAAATATTATCCATTACAATGGCTTCATCAATCGGCGGCACATCTTTAACCAGGCAAATAGCAGGGTTCACCAACAGATCTGCTTCTTCATCAACCGGTGTATAAAACGGTAATGATCCATTGCCGTAACCGCTAATGGCAGCAACGGCTTTGAGTGGCTGATACTCATCGAGCGTAAATGAATAGTTACCATCACTGGCTGTGGTTTGGGTATACACCACTTTATTCTGCACCGTATCGAGGATGTTGATTGTAACGCCTTGTAATGGCAGCTGATCTTCACAAGCCACCACCTTACCGCTTATCTGTTTGCGGGGCAATACTTTCCGCAGGTAAAACAATTCCAAACAACACACAGCCTCCCGGTCACTGCTAAGCCAAACATCTTCCAACACATTTCTGGCGTTGCCTTTACTCACAAAGTAGATATCGTCTTTTACCGAATTAACAGGATAACCAAAGTTTACGGGTAAAGCCCATTTATCAATCTCGCCTTTACTGTAAAAGAAATCATAACCACCCATGCCTACCCTCCCATTACCCGAAAATACCAGCGTTGAAGAGGGCGCATGATAATAAGGCGCCTGTTCATCATAAATAGTATTTATTACCGGTCCCAGGTTCTCTGTGCGTATTGGTGTACCGCTCCCGTCGAGCTCAGCATACCAAATGTCAAAACCGCCATAACCGCCGGCTTTATCACTGGCGTACAACAAGTATTTCCCGTCAGGCATTACAAAAGGCTGCTGGGTGCTGGCGCCCGATGCATTGATGAGGCTATCGAGCAACACCGGTTCGCTCCAATCGTTCCCATTCTTTTTACTGCTGTAAATACCCGATACTTTTTTACCGCCGGTTATCATCCAGCGGGTAAGGAAAAGCGTATTACCATCGGGCGTAAGGCTTACCACCCCCTGGTGTTGGGTATTGGCCTGCGATAGGGGCAATAACTTCACTTCACCAGTAAGGCCGTCATTTACCGGTGTGGTATATACCCGGTTAATATGACTTTGGTCTTTTCCCCTGGTACTGTCAATACGGGTTGAAGTAAACAATAACGTATTTTCGTTCAGCCATACCGGTGCATAGTTAGCACCCTCCATATTCAACGGTGTACCGGCCTTTTGCACATTGTACAGCTTCAGGTCTTTCTTTTTTAACTGGGCCTGAATAAAACGCAGGCTCATCAATTCCTTTTTTGCCGATTCAGTATACTGATCTTCCGATGTATGTTCATCAAGAAAGCGATTGAATTCTTTTTCCGCCTGGTCATAATTACCCAGCGCCCGCAATTCAACAGAATAGTAATAACGGGCCAGTGGAAACTCGCCGGCATTGGCTTCTAAGGTTTGCGCATAATACTGCGCCGCCCTGGTATGATCGTGCAACAACCGGTAACTTTCCGCCACACGGTACAAGGCCAACTGTTTACTGCTTACCGGCACATTGTTCTTTTTCACTGCCGATGAAGACACTGTATATGGACTATATTCTTCTTTCTTTAATTTCTGTTTGGCAGTACCCAGGTATTTTTCATAATACTGGGCAGCCGAATAGTAATCGGCTTTTTTATAATAGTTATCTGCAGCCCGCAGGTAATCGTATGTAAACTGCGCATTGGCCGCTATCAAACTACAGGCTAATATTCCGGTGGCAATTATTTTCTTCATACTACGTTTTTAATAAGGTTATGAGCGAGAAAAATGGCGGTTGGTAGAAACCAACCGCGAAGGTTTCAGGACATTGGTGTACCTATGACTATAAGCGCGGACAGACAAAATCTACTTCGGGCGTCCTTACTGATCTTCTACCAATAAAGGACAATGATATTTCAAAGCTGTTTGAGCCATTGGCCATCTTTCCCAGATCGGAAGTATTGATATCGTAGCTCACTCCCAGCACAATATTTTTATGGGCAAACCCTACAAAGGGCGATAATGCATCTTTAAAGCGATAGTTGGCGCCCAGCATTACATCGGTGCCGGGTGCGGCAACAAGGCGGGCATAAGCACCCGCCATTTTCTCCGTGGCCGTTCCCTGCTTCAGGTATAATATATTGGGTGTTAAACTTAGTACATCAGATAAGGTTATACGAACACCGCCATGGACCGTATAGCGTAAGGGCAAGCGGGCTGTTCCGGTTTCGCTGAATTTATCATCGGGACGTGTAAGATGCGCTGCAGAGAAGCCACCGAATATATTCAGATTTTTACCGGGCTGTGCATCGTAATAAAGAATACCGGCAGCAGCATCAAAAGAGGTGGCAGATGTTTTACTAAAGGCCTCGGCAGAAGTAGCGCCGGGGTTGTAACCCGTGATAGGGTTCCACTGATCGCCAAACGTAAGCTTCGACCGGTTGAACCGCCGTTGTATAACACCTATCTGCATTCCCATGGCTATGCGATGGTTCTCGTTCTGCCCCAACCGTACACCCGTATAAGAATAACTGGCATATGCGGTAAGATAATTATAACCGCCATCACCAGCCGTTTGGTTCAATACACTGGCGCCAAAATTGGAGTTCTTATTTGTTGTAAAATCAACCGCCACACCCGGTGTAGTGAACGGACTGCTTATATTTCCCCACTGCGAACGATAGATCCCCGATACCCGGTAATCGCCGTCAAATGCACCCGTTAATGCCGGGTTCAACCAGGCAGGATATACATAATATTGTGAGAAATGGGGGTCTACCTGGGCGTGTAGTTGGGCACTCAGGAAGATCAACAGTAATGGTATCAATATCTTTCTCATAACGTTTCGTTTTATGATTAATGCTTTCGTGAATCGGCAATCGTGAATTCGGCAATCGTGAATCGGCAAATGGCCCCTCCCCAACCCTGGCCCCCCTCCAGACCTCCCCCCAGAAGGGGGGAGGCCACCTTTTAACTCTATTTTTATTTGCCTTCATCACCTCTATCAACTATATCACCTTTATCAACTTTTCAACTTCATACTTCCTACTTCTTACCTCCTACCTCTTACTTCATATTCTTAGAATCATCTCGCACACTTTTCACAACCATTCTTACCTAATTATCGTAATAGAACCCGACAATGGCGCAAACCCATTCTTCAAATGAATCACATAATAGTAAGTCGCCATTGGCAGCGGCTTACCGCCCACCGTTCCATCCCAGGGGGTACCATAGCCAGAAGAATAATATACCCGCTGACCATACCTATTGAAGACAGCCACGGTACAACCCGGGTAATCGCTCAGGTTAGTGATATTCCAGGTATCGTGCACCCCATCGCCATTGGGAGTAAAGGCATTCGGCACATTAACCGGTTTCAATATTTTCACTTTAAGGAAATCGGCAGCAGTACACTGTCCTTCACCGGTGGCGGTTAGCGTATACGTTTCGTCGATCATCGCCTGTAACAGCGGTCTTAATTTATTGGCATTACTAAGACCCGTAGCCGGCGACCAAATAAATGAGAGCGACGTTGAATCATTGGCTGTTGGGTTGAATTGCACTACGGTTCCCTGTGGCACCGTAAATGAAGTACCCGCATCAATAACCGGTTGCAGGTATACCACCACCTGTTTGGTAACAGGTTGCGAAGTACAATTGGCATTATTGGTGACTTTTAACTGAACAGTATAGTTACCCGGTTGCTGATAACGTTTTGTTGGGTTATGTTCTGTACTTACCGAACCATCGCCAAAACTCCAGTTCCATTGTGTTATGGTGCCGTTGCTGTTGGTGCTTTCATCATGAAACTCATTATCTGAACCCTGGCATAATGTATCGGGCGTTACAGTAAAGGCCGCAACTGGTTTATCAAAGAAAGATGATAACTGTTTTGATACCGAACCAGCACAGCCAAACGAAGAAACCGCATCGAGTTTAACAGTGTATGAACCGGAAGCCGCATAGGTATGACCGGCGTCTTTCACATGCGATACTGTGCTGTTGTCGCCAAAGTTCCACGTATAGCTCAGGGCACTTTGATCGGCCACTGTACTTGCATTTTTAAATTCAGCCAAACCACCCGGCATACATACCGCTGCTGGCAAACTGAATGCAGTTACCGGCAGCGGATGTACTGTTACTATCCGGGTTGCTGTATCACTGGTGCACCCCTGATCACTCACTGCCACCAGCTTTACAGAATACGTGTTATATGTAGGCCATGTGTGTGGGAACGCATTTGCATTGTTAAGGGCCGTCCAGGCAGCATCGCCAAAATTCCATCGCCATGAAGTAATAGACCCTGATGTAATGGTCGACTGATCGGTAATAGTTGCCGACTCGCCTAAACAAATATCAGGTGTTGCGGTAAAACTGGCTGTGGGTTTGGGATATACCGTTATGCTGCTTGTTATTGATTCCGTACAACCAGCAGTGGTAGTAAAAGTATAGGTAATGGTATGCGTGCCTGCGCCTGCTGCAGATGGCGTAAAACCACCTGCGGCTGTTGTACCGGGGCCGCTATATATTCCTGTACCCGGCACTCCATTGGTAACTGATGCAAAAGCAACATTAACCGAGGAATTGATGTTGCCGCAAACAGCAGGCAATGATGCATACACCAACTTTGGCCGCAAGCTAAAGGTAGCCGGCACCGTAATATTCTTTGTACAACCGTTGGAAGTAGTTACACTGAACTGTATAGTGTAATTGCCAAAGGAATAAGTATGCGTTGGGTTCTGTTGGGTAGAAGTATTCGGGTTAGCCGGTGTAGCGTTGGGATCGCCAAACGTCCAGCCCCAACTGCTAAGGGTTTGTCCATCTGGTACTTTTGTAGTATCAGTGAACTGTACAATGCCATTATCGGGCAAACACCCTGCGGGATAACTAAAGCCCGCTATTGGATTGGCATATACGGTAACCGGAACCTGCGCGGTATCGCTTACGCATAACGCGCTTACCTTAACCACATGTTTTGCCGTGTACGTTCCATAAGTAGTATATGTAGCCGATTGCTGGCTATTATTCGTAGCATTGATGACGGTATTATTTCCCAGGTCCCAATACCAGCTATTAAGGGGTACGGGACCGCCATAAGAAGAAGTTTCATTAAAGGTAATACTACCACCTTCGCAAATAGCTGCAGGTGCAGCATTGAGGGTTGTTACCGGTGGCGCATATACGGTTATTGATTTGGTAACATCTGCCATACAACCATCACCGGTTACTACGGCCAGGTTTATATTTTGTGCGCCGGGCGCTGCCAATGCTTTATGCGGGTTCTGCACACTATCCTTACTGCCATCGGCAAAGGTCCACTTCCATTGACCAATGGTATACGAACCTGTTGAAGCGGGTCCCGTAAACAACACCGTATCCTTCACGCAACCGGTAGGATGCGAGAAGGTAAAATCGGCCGTAGGCCTTGGTTTTACTTCTACTGTTATCTTTAACTCTTCCGTATTGTTACAGTTGTCTAATGACAAACTGGTTGAACGTATTGGAATTGTATAGGTACCCGGCGTATTGAAATTATATGTTCCAGGTAACGTGTATTTATAATAGGTTATACCATTTACCGTTTCGGTGCCATCAAAGGCAGCTGATGCAGGGTCTAAGGTTACATCGGTATTAGGGGTAACAACAGCGCCCAGCGAACTGATATTCCATACCAGTTTCAGCGGTTGATAGCGAATAAGGGCCGATAACTTCACAGGCGTATTTACACAGGTGAACTTATGGCTGTTCTTACCACCATTGGTGGTATCGGGCTCATTGTGCACACTACCTACTGCATTCAGATTGTTCAAATAGGTACCAATGTTGTATGCATAGCTTTCAACATTACCCAACCCATAGGTAATACCGGTAAATGCAGAATCGCAGGTTACCAGGCATTGCCCTAATGGCGCGGCCGGCGGTAAGGGACTGTCCCACCGTTTTATTACCACCGAATAACCGGGCATGTTAGGATGTGCGTATGAATGCGTGGGCATTGGATTACCGCAGAACTTCAGCGAGGTAAGTCCCAAAGTTGGTACGATCAACGTACAGTAATTCACAGAAATGGACTCTTTATTATTCCGGAAGAAGCCAACGCTTTTAGTCGCCTGCTCTATGGGGCTTAACACCACCATTTCAGGATCACCCAAACCGGGTAAACAACCGCCGCCGGTCATAAACTGCATTACTTCAATAGGCTTGTCGGCTTCTATTAAATCGGCCGTACTGCTTTCATATATATAGAAATTACCGGCTAAAAGTGGCGACGGTATGGGTGCGCCATTTACCGTAACAACCGTTGCCGGATCGCGCACCGCTACTTTATAAGTACTTCGTGCAAATGAATTGGCGGTTGCAGAACCCGAGAAGGGCGCCGTTAAATACTTTTTACCCCAGGCATGTTGCGGGAATAATTGCTGGTTATCATTATCGCCCCCACCGCTGCCGCAGGAAGCGGGATTAGCGGTACGGCTGCTACCCGCAAATACCGCAATGGGATAACAATCATTGGCGCCATTGGCCATGGATCGTACAATGGTGCCTGAAAGATCTTTACCGGTTCCTGAATTACCGCCATTCCCATTAGCATCGGCGCCGTCGTTGGCGCCTATTACCTGGTAGATCTGGCCTTTCATTAAGGTAATGGTAGACGTTTGGCTGGGTCTAAGCCCTGTTAAATTCTGCGCTCTTGTTACCACCTTAGGTGTTACCTGTATCACCGTATTATCTTTACTGGCTATTACATACATCCAGTTATAACAGTCGCTGGCATAGCTTTGCCTGCTGTTCAACGATACATAGGAATAACCCCAGGCAGTTACAGGTAGCAACATTGTTGCGCCGGAAGACATAGAACCATAGATATGCGCATAGGCTACTATGGGCACATTACTTTGTATATGAATGCCTTTCTTTCTAAATATACCTGCGCCGCCTGTACCCGCCGGTGGCGGATCGGTAAACAACCGTGCATCGTAGTTAGGATCGCTGAACGGATCACCCGCTGCTGCCGGCACATTCACAACGCCCTTGGGTATAATATCACTTGAGATAACCGTATATGCCGGAATGGTATAGGTCTTTCGCCACCAGGTTGCGGGAACCAGACCACTGCTGTCGATAGTTACAGTAACAGTAGCAGGTTGATCTTCTGCACTCAGGTATAACACCATGTTCATATCGTTCGTCAGCTGCTCCATGAACTGGTGGTGCCCATACCCTACCCAAAACTCCGTACCCCGGTTCGATACATTCTGTGCCCGGGAGCACAGGCTGGTAAGTATAAATACCACCAGCACTATGCATCCAGACAACTGTTCCTGAATATAACCCCTGTAAGTATGTTTTAAATTGATCTTCATAAAGTCTCCTTTTTCATGAATACATCAGTTATCGAATCAGGTTGATTGCCCCTCTCTTATCCATCACTGTTCCATCGGTAAGCACCATTCTGCACACATACATGTATACACCGCTTGGTTGCGCTTTGCCTCTGAAGGTTCCATCCCAGCCCCTTGTTTGATCACTTGTTTCGAACAGTTTTTCACCCCACTGGTTAAACACTACCAGTTTCAGTTCCCTGATCTTGTAACCGTATATTCTTAACATATCGTTCAACCCATCGCCATTTGGTGTAAAGCTGTTCGGGATGAACACACCATCGGGCAATACCTGTTGCGACACGGGTGCACTTATATTATCAACACATACGCCTTTCGCTTTTACCACTATGGTCACTGTTTGCATAGGTTGCAAACCGGCCACCGTATGTGTAAGCCCTGTTGCACCCGACGATGGAACCGACCAGTTTGCGCCGCCATTTATCGATACTTCATAACCAACAGCACCGGGCACTGCATTCCATTTGAACCGTACCAGGTTCGAAGTCACGGAGTCAACTGATACCACCGGTTGTGTTATGGCGCTTTGCACAGCTACCGATACTTTCGTCCGCTCGGAGCTACAACCCGTTGTTGAACTTTCCTGCACATAGTAATCAACGCCGGCTGTTACATTGGTTATCCTCATGGTTGGGCCCGTGCCTACCACAGCACCGCCGGTTACTGCATTGTACCAGGTATAAGTAGCGCCTGCGGCCGGATTCTCTACCCGCAGCGTGGTATCACCACCGGTACACACCACCACTGATTTCGCATTTACAATTGGTATCGGGTTCACTACTATTTCTTTGGTTGAATCGCCCACACAACCATCGGCAGTGATCGCCTGTAAGTTTTCTTTATAAGTACCTGGCTTATCGTAAGAGAAGGTCACTCTTTGTCCGTTGGCTTTGCTGCCATCGTGGAATTCCCATTTCCACTGGTTTACGGCAATACCATTCTGCGCGGTCTTCTCACCAACAAACTCAGCTACATCTTTTACACAACCCGAGAAGTTCACAACAAAGTCGGCTTTCGGCGCCGGCACCACCTGTACGAAGATGAGGTCGCGGCCGGTGTGATCACAGCTTTCAATATCGGGGTGATCATATACTATCTCTATGGTGTATACGCCCGGTGCAGCGAACTTATAATCCTGGTTAAGCGGGAACAGGTAATTCCTAACACCGTTTATCATTATGCTGTCTGAAGCAACCGGATTGTTCACGGTTACATCGGCATTGGGTGCCAATCCCGGAACGCGGCTTAACTTCCACGTAAGTGTAGTTGGTTTGAATGGCAGGTAACCGGTAAAGCGGAAAGGTGTGCCTGCGCAGGTGTAATCGGCTTTGCTGCTACCATTGTTTGTATTACTGATGGTTCCCAAACCTTGCAGTGTTTTCACCATGGTACCCACGTTGTAACCATAGCTTTCTGCACTACCCAATCCATACACCAGACCCAGGTAAGCCGAATCGCTTTCTACTGAGCTTTGTCCTGCCCCGGTCGGCCATTTTTTAATGGCTACGGTATAACCGGGCTGCGAGTGTGCATAGCTGTGTTTATCAGCCGCCGGTATGGCGGCCCATGGAATACCATCGATCTTCAGCGAAGCCATACCATTATCAGGAATGATCAAGGTTAAATAGTTGATATTAATGCCGCTCAGGTTATTGCGATAGAACCCTGAGAATCCATCGACGGCTTGTTCGGCCGGACTTAAAATATTGCTCTCCGGATCGCCATCACCGCTGGTGTTAGGACAGCTGAATGATGATGACATATACTGTACCATGGTAACAGGGTTATCTGAGGTAATAATATCGGCCGTATTGCTTTCGTATTGGTAATACCTGTTATTGATCAATGAAGACAACGGCAATTGTATATTATTCCGTTTCACTACCGTAGCCGGGTCCTTCACCAGTACACGATAGATGTTCGTCATAAGCGTACTGATATTCGCACTGGTTGACGTTGGCGCCGTAAGGTATTTTTTACCCCAGGCCGAGTATGGGAACGTCTGCTGCAGGAAGAGGTCGCCCGAGCCGCCTGCGGCAGAACCGCAACCCAACGCGGTACGGGAGCTTCCCGTGAATACGCCAATTGCATGACATTCATTATTTGCATTGGGAACTGCTTTTATAATTGAACCTGTGAGGTCGTAGCCTTCACTTCCGCTTTGCATAGCACCCAACACCTGGTACACATCACCGGCGTTTAAGGTTATGCGGAATGGTACATTGGCCGGCCGGCCGCCAAGCGTTGGCACCGATGGGGTGATCTCCACTTCCGTATTGTTCTTATCGGCCACCACCATAATAGTAGTATATGCGCCGGTGGCTGTATAATTCTGCCGGTTGTTCAGAGAATAATATTCATAGCCCCAAACGCCAACCGGGAACAACATAGTAGCGCCTGAGTTGGTGCTGGCAAAAATATGTGCATAGGCAGTGATGGGCACATCGCTCACGATGCTGATACCGCGGTTATAAAGACCTTCATCGGTGAGGCGGGCATCATCGAGTCCGTCCTTCGGTAAATAATCAGAAGCCTTTGTGGTGAACGGCGGTATCACATAGTTACGCACCCAGTTGGTACCGTTTACCCGCACCTGTACATTCGCAGGTTGGTCGGTGGTGCTCATATACAATACCATTTCCTGCAAATTGCCACCGTTGGTAAAGTCCCAGCTACGCTGATAGCCTACCCAGAAGCGCTTGCCCCTGTTCGAACTGTCTTTTTCGGGCAGCACCGGTGGCGCATATGGATTTATTAATCCTGTAAAACGATCTATATAATTTACATTGCCTTGTGTGATCTTTTTCTTCAGTACATCTACACGACTGCTAAAGCCTACTATCCATGCATTGGAGATGGTTGTTTTACCAAGCCCCAGCTGGTTTTGATCGGGAATAGAGCCCTGCCATGGATCGAGATAGAATAACTCCATACCATAATCGTAGTTGCCACCACCGGGGATATCAACTTTAGTATAGAAGAACATACTATCGGGCCTCGGTTGCAAATTGGCGGGCACTACACCTGAATAGCGTCTTGCTTCCAACGTTGCAGGCACGGTTGCCCCCCAGTTGATCTTCATTACCGTATCGGTACCATACATAAAGGTTTGAACCTGGTTGGCCACAGGCGCTGCCGGTGTAGCCGTTAACACAGTTGGCAATGCTGTTGGGAAGAACTCATACGCTCCCAGGTCGGGCACACCCTGTGTTAATGTAACCGGACGAATGCTGTCGTTAATATCGCGGTTATTACCGGCTATCTGTACACCACGACCATGCATGGCCCACACATCGGGTTTGGCAAGGTCAGGATGAAGGTCGTTATCACTTACCAGGGCAGGTGCGTAGCCTATTGAATACCTGTCCCAATAAGAACCTGCACGCCAGTCGGTGAGTGTAGCAAATGTACCTGCGGGGTTAGCGCGTTGTACCAGCGAGCTGCCTGTTGTGTACAACATATTATAATCACTGGTAAGCGACTGGCTGCTGTTGTTTACATACAGCGCGGTACCACCGCCTTTATTTGAGAAGATGTTATTACGTAACTGAACGCTGGTGGCCGCCGTGTTCAATAAATACATTGCATGGTTATTGGTTGCTGCTGTTGACGTACTATGCACGGTATTATTGAAATAATCGGCCACACTGAAATTATTATGATAAATGCCATACGATCCGGCGCCACTGGTATTTATGGCCACGGTATTGTTCTTAACAAGCACACCGGGTGAGCTGGTCAAATACAATCCGTACAGGGTGCCGGCATTATTATTAACAGCAGTCACTATATTATTGGCCAGCTTACCACGAACCGTTAATGAGGTATCACAATTGATAAGCGCTATACCATATACAATAGTAGTGATGTCGTTGAGCGTAACATTATTACCTGTAACCTGGTACGATGAGTCGGCATCGGTTACATTGATGCCATAGGCCGATGCATTTACTGCACCGTTCAGGGTCACGTTATTTTTATTTAACTGCAGGCGTTTGTGATTGGCGGCATAAATACCGTATTGATAAGCACCCGTTACCGTATTGCTGTCGATCACATGATCGATGGTTAATCCAGCAGCGGTGCCTGTACCGGTAAAGTAAATACCACTTGAACCATTGTTGATGGTATTACCCTTTATTACGTTGTTTGTTCCTTTTAACTGGTAAGCATACACCCCGGCAATGGTATTGGAAGCAACGGTAACTGCAGGTGCTGCTATTATACAATTCACAACACTGTCGTACGAAGCTGTACCGGCCAGTTCCACTACCCTGCCTGCGGTTGCATTGCTACCGGAAATGGTCAGGTTTTTAAAGATGAAGTAACGGGTACTATCAAGCTTTAGGGTATAGTTTGAGGTGCCGTTGGCACTATAAGTAAGGTTTACCGAGCTGGCAACGCCATTCTCTGCCTGGAAGGTAACCGTATTGATAGCTGAAGTATTGGGAATATACGGTATCCTGATCTGCTCGGTATAGGTACCGGCTGCTACATCAAATACGATCGGTCCGCTGATACCACACAACAATGCATCCACTGCTGCCTGGAACGAAACGAAATTGGGCAATGTAGTTCCACCCGCCGGATTGATGGTATACCTGCCGGCCAGTAAGATATTATTCAACGTTACCTGTACCGGTGCTGTATATACTGTATTACCCGTACAGGTAACTGCTGCACGGTACCAGGTATTCAGGGTCACTTTTGTTTTGTATTCAGGGAAGTATTGCACCGGACTAATATCTGTCCAGGTTACCCCATCGGGCGACGATTGCCATTGGAATGTAATAGCCCCCAGTGGTGAATGACCGGTAACATCCAGTTCTATCGGCATTTCAAGACACAAGCCTGTATTAGGTGTAACTATTGCCGTACCTGCCACCGGTGGCGTTTGGCATGGCAACGGAGCAAACTCATAAGCGCCTATATCGGGCGTGGTGGTTGAACGCACCACATCGAGGATATCTGTTGCAATACCCACCGGCGTACCCTTGTTATCCAGGGCAGCCAGCATAGGCTTTAAGTTACCAATACTTACATCGGTATACAGCGGATTATGATTAAGCGAGCTGGCATCTTTGGTTGATGCAGTTGTCCAGTCGAACAACGTAGTGCGATTTGCGGTATAAAATCCTACATGCGCATTGGAACCAGATACAAAGAAGTTATTATAATCCGACAATATTTCACTCCCTGTTGTATTGAGGTAAATGGCGTGTTTGGCGCCGTTTCCACCCCTGCTTACGGTTACAATATTGTCGACAAACTGAATACCGGTGGCGGTAGTGGTTTGATAAAAACCTACTGTTGCGCCGGTGGCTGTACTCAATGCATTATCTAATGAGATGCTGTTATGATAATACCACACCTTGCTGGATCCTGTATTATACAGGGCATAGATTGGACCATTACCATCGAGCTCATAGAAGATGTTATTGCTCACCGTATCTTCCGTTGCAGCAGATACGCCATTATGATAAATACCATAGAGTGTGGCCGTATTAGCTGAGAGGCCGCCAAAGAAACGGGTGAATTTATTTTTAGAAATACTTAACCTGTTGCTTGGGGCCGCAGTTACATATATACCATATACACTGGTGGCGGTATTGGTGCGCGTTGCACGGGTAAATGTATTACCTGTCACCTGCGTATAGTTGGTACCGGCTATGTACAAGCCATAATTATAGAAATCGGTTATAATGTTATTGGTAAAGCTGTTATTGTTTAAGAAGGCGGTGGCCGTTGTACTACCTACCAGGGTAGCGCCATAGTAACCACCGTTAATGGTATTGCGGTCGAACACGTTGCCATCGCACAACGTATTGCCGGTGGTGGTAGCGCCCGATTCCGATGAATTGATAACAATACCTGCATACTGGTTGCTGGTTGAAGAAACCGAAGTATTGATGGTACACTTACGGAAAGTGTTTGAATCGGCATTGTTTACCAATTGCACACCATAACCATATGTGCCGCCGCCGGCTTCAATTACCAGGCTGTCGAAAGTAATATGGTCGGCGCCATTTAGTTTTATTACTGCCCGCTGGCTATTGCTGTTTGCATTAAATGTGATGGTATTGCCATTGCCATTGAATGTAATGGTATTTATGGCAGAGGTTCCGCTGATGCTATCGAGCACCAATTGCTCGTTGTACGGCCCCGAACCTGCCACTACATTAAATACGACAGCACCGCCAATTCCGCAACCCATGGCTGCTTTGGCATCGTTAAAGGAAAGGAAGTTACCACCGGGTTTACCAGGCTCGTAGGTACTTAAACCGCCCTTGTTAATAGTATATGTTCCATTGGGCAATGCCGGGTTCACTACCAGTTGCACCGTATCGGTATATACGGTATTGGCGCCACAGGTGATCAATACCCTGAAGTAAATAGTGGTATCGGCAATAACGGTTGTATCGGGCGTAAGCATGGGCGTACCCAAGTTGGTAAACGGCCCTGCTAATGTTTTGGCCTGTTGCCACTGGAAGGTTTGCCCGCTGCCGAATGCACCAATATTTAAATGGAGATATACGGGTTTGTACTGGCAGATAGTATCGGGCGTTACATCCACTTTACCATTCACCAATGGTACTGCACAAGGCAATGGCGTAAATTCATAAGCGCCTATATCGGGTGTGGTAGTACGGCGTACCCGGTCGTTGATATCATCGCTAACACCTATGGCTATACCTTTATTATCGATACCTGCATTACCTGGCGTAAAGTTGCCGGCAATGGGATCAACAAAGGCCGGCGTAATGGCTAATGATGCTGCATCCAGACTGGTAGCTGCCCGCCAGTCAGCCAGGGTTTTACGGGCCGAACCAAAGAAGCCCAGGTTGTTTGTGCCTGCTGCCGAATTGAGATAATAGTTATTATTATCGGCACCGGCAGGGGCATTGGTGGCCAGGTAAATACAATACTTGGGGCCTGTACCACCGCGGGTTATTGAAATATTGTTGTTATAGAAGAAGATACCTGCAGCTGCCGTTGTTTGGTAAAACCCTCTGGTAGCTACGGTTGATGTTGAAGAAATTTGATCGAGCGAAATGGTATTATGTAAATACCAGGCATAGCTTGAACCGGTATTTGCCAGCGCATACACCAGGCCATTACCATTTACATCGTAAATAACGTTGTTACTTACAATGTTCTCGTTATTGGCGCCACCGGTTGAACCGCTTGAGTTATTAAAGTTAATACCATAGAATGCAGCTGTGCTGGTTGGCGCACCACCAAATGGATTGAAGATGCGGTTCTTTGTAACAAAACAACCTGCATTCTTTTCGGTGGTGAAATAAATACCATAGAAATCGGTAACCGAAGTACGTGTTGGCCGGCTGATGCGGTTCTTATCTATCACCGTACCATAGCTGCCAGCCACATAAATACCATAAGAGTAGAAATCCTTTATTATGTTATTGGTGATCTTATTATATCCATTGGCGCCATTGGCAAAAGTGGCGGCCAGGGTAATGCCATAATAACCACCGGTAATGGTATTACCAGTAAATTCATTATAATCGCTCAATACATTACCTGTTGTTGTAGCCCCTGCATCGGCGCCATTCACCACTATACCGGCAAAGTTTTGCGTGGTTGATGTGGTTGACAGGTTAATAGTACAGTGCTGAACCACGTTCGAATCGGTATTGCTCATCAGCTGTACACCATAACCATAAGTGCCATTACTGGCATTAATGATCAAACTATCTAATATAACATATCGCGTTCCTTTTAATTTTATTACCGCCCGCTCATTGGTATTGGTAGCCGCAAAACCAAGTACGGCGCTGCCCACACCTTTAAACGTTACGGTATTTGTAGCTGAGGCGCCGGGAATCGGTGTCATGATCAACTGTTCGTTGTAAGTGCCGGTACCATTCTCTACTTCAAACCGTACCCAACCGTCGATACCACATTTAATATGATTATAGGCATCGTTAAAGCTGATGAAGTTGGGCAGTTGATTTGGCTTTTGGTTATTAATGGTAAACACCCCATGCACCGGTGTGGGCGATATCACTTTCACCGTTGCCGAATTGGCCGACGTGTTACCTATTGTACAAGTGGTAACTAACCGGTACCAGTGTGTGCCCACTTGCGAGGTGGTCAATGAAATACCGGTGGCACCGGGAATATTCGTCCAGGCCAGGCTATCTAATGAAGATTGCCACTGGTAAGTAATACCATTTCCGGTACTGATGCCGGTAGCGCTCAGCGTAAATGGTTCTATACAAACCGTACTTGTTGTTGAAACGGCCGTACCGGTATTGGGTGCGCCGGTACAATCGGGCCATTCGCCAATGAAGATATCATCGAGGCCAATATCGGTGGCTCCAAAATCGGCCGTTGCACGGAACCGGATAACCGTAGTGGCAGAAGTTGAATTAAAGAACAATACTTTTTGCGCCCAGGCCGAACGCAGCCCTACACTATCTATTCGGGTAAAGGTGGCGCCGCCGTTGGTTGATATTAATACAGTAAGGCTATCGTCGCCACTGGTATTTATATAGCTAAAGGATAACCGTTTATTGGGCGCGCCAACGCTGGCATTTATATGCAGATCGAAATTACCCTGCGCACCATCATCTGCATTCCAGCTGTGGAAGCGGGCCGAATAAGAACCCTGTGCTGCTACCGGGGCATATGCACCATTATTAACACCACCCCAGGCGGCAGAGGCACCATCATCGTGCCGGCGCCATGAATCATCGCCGGTAGCCGGGTTATTTATCCAGAAATTATTGGGTATTTCGCGGGTATCGCAACCATTTACCCAGGTATTCTCAAAACTTTCCTGGTAAGGCAGGGTTGTATACTGCGGTGTACGTAAAGGCACAAACACCGGTACTGAAGTAGCAGACTGACCACCATTGGTACAGGTGATCAACATGCGGTACCAGGTAGCCGCAGTTTGAGAAGTATTGAGTGTTTCGTTGGTAGCGGTTGAAATATTTGTATAAGTAACGTTGTCGGGCGATGATTGCCATTGGTAGGTAAGGCCATTTTGTAATGGCAGCCCGTTTACACTCAATATAAACGGCGAACCAGGGCACACCATGCTATTATTCGATACCGTAGTACCAGGCACCGGTGCTCCTGAACAATTCTCCAGGTTGTACATCATCAGGTTATCTACGCCAATATCTGTAGAGCCAAAATCGGCCGTTGCGCGGAACCGGATAACGGTAGTTGCAGAGGAAGAAGTAAAGTTGATCACCTTTCGCTCCCAGCCATTGTTTACCTGGTATGAATTCAGCCGTGTGAAAGTAAGACCGCCATCGGTTGACAACAATACCTGTATGGTATCGTTACCCGATGTATTTATATAATCGAACCGAAGGCGTTTGGTTGGTATACCTGTATTACAATTCACATAGAAATCGAGCGCACCCACCGAACCGCTGGAGGCCCAGGCGCTATGGAAACGCGCTGAGTAAGAACCATGCGTTGCAGGCGGATTATAAGCGCCGCCGGTAGGTGTAGACCATGCAGCCGATGCCCCATCATCGAACCGGCGCCAGCTGTTGTTACCGGTAGCAGGCTGGCTACGCCAGAAGTTATTGGGTATATCGCGGGTATCGCAACCATTTATCCAGGGATCTTCAAAGCTCTCAGTAAATGGCAGCGTTGCATACGCTACCGCAGTTGTATTCACCAGCAATGGAGCCGACAAAACTGTTGAGCCACCACAGGTTACAGACACCCGGTACCAGGTACTGCTTGTTTGTGAAGTGGCATACACAGCGCTTACTGCTCCGGTTATGTTTGTATAGGTAACATTATCGGGCGATGACTGCCATTGATAGGTTTGTCCCGACCCGGCCGTGCCGCCATTAAGACTTAAGGAGAACGTAAGCCCCGCACATATTGGGTTGGCAGTGCTCACTACCGTGCCAGGCACCGGTGGTGTGGTACAGGCTGCTGTTACAAATTCAATTGCGCCAATATCGGGTGTGGTGGTACTGCGTGCACCACCCAGCAGATCGGTTGTAACACCTACAGCAACACCCATATTATCGAGGAACACATTGGCAGCCCTGAAATTACCCGCACCAATATTTACAAACTGCGGGTCGAGCGATACACTGCTTACATCGAAACCAGTACCCTGCCAGCCGGCCATGGTTGACCAGGCCACATTGTAGTAGCCAATATTATTGGTACCACCCGATGAATTTATAAACAGGTCGTTATTGGCTGAAGAAGTTACACCGGTACTTGAGTAGTACAAACAATATTTGGTACCCGTACCGGCGCGCGTTATATAAATAAGATTGTTCTTCACATTTACATTATCGCCATATACATAACAGCCGTATGTAGTGCCGCCGGTGGCCGCAGCATCATCGAGCACAATGGTGTTATGATAATAGTTCCAGTTATTATAACCCGGGCTATAGATCCCATACACATCTCCTGCCCCATTGTTAATATTATACACCAGGTTATTTTCGGCCCGGTTTGGTTGTGTGGCCGAATTACCGGTAGCAACAAGATAAAGACCATAGGCTGTAGAACCGCTGCCGGTAGCCCCATCGAACAGGTTATGAATACGGTTCTTTTCAATCAGCGTATTTACACTTGAGCTCACATATACCCCATACGCGGTTGACACGGTTGAGCGTGACGGCCGCGACACATCGTTACCTGTTACCAGCACATTGGTATTCCCATACACATAAATAAAATACAGGTAAGCATCACGCACAATATTCTTCTCAATGACATTATTAGTATTTAATACAGAAGTGCTGCCATACAGATAAATACCATAGTAACCGCCGTTGATGGTATTACCAGTGATCTTATTATAGTTTCCATTATTACCTGAAACTGCCGTTGAGGTAGCAGAACCATTTATTACAATGCCGGCATAATTGGTAGCAGTTGATGAAGTGCTTGACGTAATTGTACATCTTTTAATAGTGTTGCTATCGGCTTTATTGGTAAGCACAATACCCCAGCCATATGTACCGCCCGACACATCTACATTCAAACTATCAATTGTAATATGCCTGGCGCCATTGAGGATAATGGCTGTTCGGTTATTGGCATCGGACGTATTATACGCAAGCGTAGCGCCATTACCGTTGAAGGTAATGGTATTGGCAGTTGATGAACCGCCTATATATGGAATGGTAACCGTTTCGGAATAAGGCCCGCTACCCGGCACTACATTAAACACAACGGCACTATTAATACCACACTTAATAAAGTTCACTGCATCGTTAAAACTTTGAAAGTTGGTACCACCGGTTGGCTGCAGGCTGTTAATGGTATATACACCACCCACTAATGCCGGTGATGTTATTTGAATAAGATTCGTAGTATCGGATTGCCCGCCATTGGTACAGGTAACTATGGCGCGGTACCAATGCGTTACACTTTGATTACCCGTATAAGACGGCAGTGTGGCCCCCGGTATATCTGTGTAGGTGCCATTATTGGTAAGGGCCGATTGCCACCGGTAAGTAATACCCGACGCTACGGTTTGCCCTGTAAGAGTTAATGTAAAGTTTTGCGCCATACACACATTGCTCACTGTGGTAGAAGCGGTACCGGCTTTTGGTTTTCCGGTACAGGCGTTGGCGGGTGTCCAGGAGAAAACTATATCGGGCCTTGTAGTTTGATTACCCGAATTGGAAGTGCTTGTGGTGCCGCAAAGATTACCCTGGTTATCGGCATTAAAAGTATGTGAGCCATTAAAAGATAATCCGGTTGTCCAGGCAATGGTAGGGTTCTCAATAAACCAGGTGCCTGAAGTATTGCCAGGATCGCCATCGCATACTTCAATAAGAATATTATCAGTACCATTCCAGAAAAACGGCGTAGGGAATATAAACTCGTTAGAGCCGGCCACTGCCTGGTAATCGGCAGATGCGGTTTCAACGGGCGCCGAGGTAAAATCATCCCAGGAGTTGGTGGAAAGCGTGGCTACCGTGGTGCCGCCTATTTTCATCACCAGCTTTTCCGTTGGCCCGGCCCCATTCACGTTTAGTACGTTAAATTTAATTGACTGAATGGTACCCGGGCCCATACCTGCTGCTGACAATTCAGATGCCAGATAGAGGTATTGCGCCCGGCTACCTTCAAACCAATCCTGAATGGGACAGGGATACGTATTATCGGCATTACCGGTAGTGCCGTTCCCTATACTAATATCAACCTGGGCATTGAGTTGAAATGCTGTAAACAGCATCAGCAACAACCCGCCTATTTTTTTTACAAACCTGTATGAGTAGCCGTTTCTCATGGAGCAGTATTTAGTATTATTGAGAATCTTTCTTAGTTTCTGTTAGGGGCATAGCGGTCCCAGGCCGGTAACCAGCCACTTGTCGTGAAACGGCAAACGTGAAACGTGAAAGGCCTCGCTAATTTTTCAAAATGCCAAGCGAGTTTACGCAGCCAAAATTTTATAGCCTATTGCATTACAAACGTGAGTCTCGAAATTGAGCGCCTTTTTTCACGTTTCACGTTTGCCGTTTTACGTTTCGCGATTGCCGTATTCACAGGGCCGAATCAGCGAATGGTTTTACATAGAAAACAATATGTTTCTATAGCGACCTTGTATTAATTCCGCCAACTAATCCACGCCTTGGCGTCTTTAGCACTTACCATATCGTAACTGGTTTCGCCGGTTTGAACAAACCACCAGCCGCTGGTTGTGCTGTACAATAGGTCTTTTGTTTTAAAAGCGGGTCCTGTAGTTGGGTACGGGCCTACGGTGAGGTCGCCCAATGAACTAAAGACAACCCGGCCGTCTGATTGAAAAGCAGGTTTTGCAGCAGTGCCATAATGAAAATCAATGTCATTAATGGCTGGTATATAATAGAAGGGTACCAATGCATCGAACGATGAACCGGATGAAGGTTGTATACCCGGCCAGTAAGTAAAGTAATAATAGCTCGATGTATCGGTGCGCAACGAGTGTACGTCAAATGCGTCATCAACGCCGTTTACGTGAAAACCATCCACAGAGATCCAATAGCTTTGTGCAGCTGCGCCCCAGTTCCACCACTGGCGTGCAGCCTGTACATCGGGATTTATTGGTTTGATGGCGCCGGCAATTGTAGCATCGGTATTATTTACTTTTACCTGTATGGTATTGGTTGTGGAATTAAAACCGGTGATGGTAAAACCGGTAATGGTTGTGCTTCCGTTAACCACGGGAATAGTGAATTGAATACCCGCAGGTGAAAAATAATAAGGTGTGGTAACCGTATGTACTGTTCCGGAAGCATCTTTCCAGGTAATGACTGCCGTTTTAAATATTGTATTGATCTGTATCTCATATTCTGTACCGTTATAAGTGAGGCGTTTAAAATAGTTCAGGATCTTTCCCAGGTTTGCCAGTCCGGTCATATTATTACGCACCTGTTTATTTTCCCAGGCGGCCCGGTCTTGCACAGTAGCCTTACGCATAATGGCTTTGCTGCCGTTAAAGCGTCCGGTGAGCAAAATGCTGTCTACGGTACAGGTATCTATTGAAAATTCAAAATCAGAGATCAGGCCACCGCCATAATAGCCGCCATTCACACTTGCATCAGGGTCGGCCAGCATATGGATGTAGGAATAGGTATCAAAAATAAGACAGGGCTGTTGTAACGATTTCAACCGAAAGCTGCTCTCCTTTTGTACGCCTGCAGTGGTAGTATCAAAATCGCAATTCATGAACACGCGATTGCTTTCATTGAAGCGGAAATAAAAGCTATAGGTATTGCCCAGCTTGGTTACCAATGTGGCCGTCCAGCCATTGGCAGAACCCGTTATTATAGACTCATAATTTCCCAGCTGTTCATTGATGCGATCGTCTACATCTTTATTGAAGGCGGCTTTTTCTTTGTTACATGAAACAACTGTTGTGAATAGAATAAGTGTGTATAGTATCTTTTTCATAATCATTTTACTTAATCGTGAAACGGCAAACGTGAAACAGGCCGGTAGGGGGAGGGGCATCATTTTAAGGCTCAATATTCTTTACCTGTATCAACTTTATCAACTCTATTAACTTTTCAACTCCTCGTCAACTTGTTAACTCATCAACTAACTTCCCCTTCTCTCCCTTCGCCTTTTAATGAACACTATCAGAAAGAGGAAACACCAACAAATGATATGTATTTTTAAAGCGTTATTCATCTTTTTCATTTTATAAGATCATCAACCGCTTTGCGAACCCTCGTTTGCAATCGATAGAAATCCATTCCCCACACATCTTTATAATACGCCACTACCATTGCTTCTTTTTTACGCAGTTTTGCTTTGGCATCGGCCTGGGTAATTCCGTTTTGACTGGAACCGGCCGGAATGGAATTCACGATCTTATCGAAACCGGCTCTCCCTTCTGTTAGCATCATAGAGATCATTTCTACAAAATCTTCATCGGGAGCCGACATAGCATAAGCCGTTACAAAACCATCCCGCCGGGCAGCGTTGTCAGACACATTATTCCAGTTGGCGGTGTAAAAACCAGGCGTGATCCTTTTATAATCGTCAGGGTATAATACGTTCTGGTGAAGAATATGACCAAACTCATGCTCAATGGTATGGAACATTTGTTTGATGCCCATTGAATCGGAAGGTTGATAATCGGGCATCACTTTCGTTCTGAAATCATTCAACACATACAATACGATCTTACGACCGCCTTCGGCAGTACCCAGCGTAATGGTACCATCGGTATTCCAGCTGGCGCTACCGCACAACACAAAGAACTTCGGACAATACGTTTTCATAAATACCTCACCGGCTTCGGCGATATAGGTATCTATCCAAACCTTTTTCACCGCTTCCATTACAGGCACTATCTTTTCTTCGCGCGGCGGCACCAGGTTCTTGTTCAATTCCAGTTCAAACTGGTCCCACTTATACTTTACTGATATGTTGAAGGGTTTGGTTAAGTTGGAATAGATCCAGTTATCGATGGGGCCTTTTTTCCAGCCATCGCCACCCAGGCCAGGGATATCATCAACACTGCCCAGGTCCTCACTTTTTTTGCAGCTGACGCCTAATAAGATTACTAATAGATATGCTACAATGATCCGCATTTTATTTAGCAGTTTGTGGTTTATGGTTTGTTGTTTGTGGTTATCCTTGTTCTAACCTACCTGTATTCACTTTTTCATTTCTCATTTTTCATTTTTCATTTCTCATTTACCTGGGGTTTTGTGCTATACCCGCCTGTTTTGCCACATCGGGGATCTGAAACACCCGCATGGGATCATCGGCTTTCAGGGTAAGCTTTGGCCCATCTACTGTTTCATGAACAACCGGTAATTTATACCGTAACAGATCGAACCAGCGCATACCTTCCTGTACAAACTCGGCGCGTTTAAAATCCATTACCGCAGCCAGCGCCCCTGCCTGGGCATCGCTTGTACGATAAAATGATCTTATTTTACTGGCAGTAATATTATGAGTAGAAGCACTGTAATTGTAAATGCGGGTGCTGGCGTAAGCGTTTAAGTCAGCTACAACATCATTGATATTATTCAGGTACACGTTTGCCTCGGCCCTGTTGAACAACGCTTCTTCGGTAGTGAACAATGGCACCATCACATAAGCATCACCTATTTCGGCATTCACCGATTCACGAACGAAGTATTCATTCACTTTAGGAATAAAATAGTTATTGGTTCCGCCGGTGTATAACTGGTATCTGAAAATGCGGGTACCGCCGGTTACATTGGGCGCCAGCAGTATTTCATTTGCTTTCGAAGCATCCAGTCCATACCGCACCCCGATGTAGTTCCGTGCCCAGATCGATTTTGTTTCTACTAACAATAAATTAGCAGGTTCTGTAGCCTTTGCATACCGGCTCCATAATTCATTATAGGTAAGAATGCGGTATTCGGTATTCCATGGACGAAGTATAGAAACAACATTGTTATTAGGGAATACTTTTGAGGCATACTTCACTACCTCGTCGTACTTTCTTTTGAACAAATAGAACCGTGAAGCAAAGGCATAAGCGGCCGCTTTTGTAAAATGATAGCGGGGAACACCATAGGTTTTGTCATCGATCAATTCCATACCTTCCAGCAGGTCTTTCTCTATCATGTCATATACATACTGCACCGTTTTTCTTTCATACTGCTCAAACACCACCTTTTCGGGTTTTAATACATATGGTATACCGGCATCACTGCCGGCAGTGTTTGCATCATATACTTTTGAGAAAAAGGTAACCAGCATAAAGTGCGCATAAGCACGGCATACCAGCGCCTCTCCTTTTTGTGCCGCATATTTTTCCGGTTCTTTTTCACATACCGCCAGCGCCTGGTTGGCGGCAGCAATGGCTTTATAACAGGCGTTCCAATAAAACTCAGGCGAATCTTCCTGGTTATTGGCCACGTCTTTGAAATTAAAGGGATCAATATTAGTGCGATCGAGCTGGCCAATACCTTTATCGGCCACATTATCTGAAATAGATTCACAAAAAGCCATATAATTGGCCTGGGGATATGCAGTGCCTAATAACTGCGATACTTTCTCGGGGGAGTTCAACACGGCCCGGTTATCGGGTGGTTGTTCCAAAAATTTCTTACAACTAACTGTTGTTATCAACAGCGTGTAACAGAATAAGATTTGCAATAACTTTCTCATGTCACAATTTGTTACAGGTTTCAGGTTATTTGTTTCGGTTGCCGTTTCGTGAATCGCCTCGCGAGTCGTAAAACGTGAAACGGCAAACGTGAAAGGACTCGCCAATTCCGAGATTCACTTTCGACCTTGCGGCGCCCGAAAATTCTTGCTGATCGCCGATCAAACGCCAACCTCGCAATTGGGCGTTTGCCGTTTCACGTTTTACGTTTCACGATTAAATTCCCACTTTAACCGACAATGTCACTTGTTTCTGTATCGGCTGGGCAACACCGCCCGAGTTAAAAAACTCCGGGTCCTGCCCTTTCAGTTTATCATCGGAATAAATAAGCCAGGGGTTTACCGCTGCTGCGGAGATCACCAGGTTGTTGATGCCTGTCTTTTTTATTAAGCTGTTTTGCACCTGCCAGGTAAGCGATACTGATTTCAACCGAACCATATCACCTTTGGCTACGCGCTGGGTTGAATAGTTGTAATTATTGTATGGATAGGCGCCGCCTAACTGCGCACGTGTAAACGCATCGAGTATAGAAGGCACATTGGTATATTGTTCATCGCCCGGTGTTATCCAACGATCGGCAAATTCTTTGGGCATGGCATTCATATCGGAATAGCTTGTATTAAAGGCCGGATACAACCGGATGGTATTGCCGGCCTGGTAGGTAACAAAAACATTTAGTGACAGGTCCTTATACCGGAATGTATTGGAGAAACCGCCTGTAATGGTAGGATCAACCGGCCCCTGAAAATGGAGGTAACTTATATTATCATCCTGCAAATACACATCAGAGCTGCTTTTACCGGTTTGATCAACAAAAGTGGGTTTACCGGTTTTATGATCGAGGCCTTTATAATCGAGCGAGAACAAACTACGCACCGGGTAGCCCTGTCTGTTACCGCCTTCAGCAATTACAAGGTCAAAAATGAGCGGATTGTTTTTTGCATTGGTTATTTCGGTGGTATTATAACCAAAGGTTGCATTTACCTTCCAGCCCCAGTCTTTATGTTTTATTACTTCACCGCCCACCAGTAATTCCATTCCTTTTGATTCCATATCGGCATAATTGGCCGCTTTAGGCGTTTCGCCGCCAATACCTGAAGTTTTGATCTTGCTGATAAGGTCAAAGCTGCGGCGTTGATAAACATCCAGGCTCATCGTAAGCCGGCGTTTAAAGAAACCGGCATCCAAGCCAAGGTTTGTGGTATATAATTTTTCCCAGGTAAGATCGCTATTCTCGAGGTTAGCCAGTTGTATCACCGACTCTACTTCCGATAGAAAAGGCCTGCGTGAATTGATATTCTTCAGAACAATGCTTGAGTTGGTAGCAGGTCCCATACTGGCGGTAAGGCCGTAACTGGCGCGCAGGGTAAGATAATCGGCCCAGCGCACGTCCTGCATAAATGCTTCCTGCTCTACGTTCCAACTACCGGCTACGCTCCATGTTGGCAGCCAGCGCGCCTTTTTCGATTGTCCCAGCCTGTTTGAACCATCATAGCGAATGGTGCTGCTAAAATTGTATTTTAGGTTGTATGAATAGTTTCCCGAAGCATACAGGGCCACAAAACGATCGTAATCCCTGCTCATGCCATAGTAAGGGAAATTATTCTCAATAGTTTGTTTTAAAATACGATAATCAACAAAGGCAGTACCGCCATTGTCGTATTGATAACCATAGCCGGTATTGGAGAAACGTTGCCTGTCGGCATATTTTACCTGTTGACCACCAAGAATGTTAATACTATGTTTTTCCTTTATGATCTTCGACCAGGTTAAGCTGTTGCGAAAGTCGTAGTTCAGCAACATATCTTCGGTACGGTTATAAAAACCACCATACGGCAATACCACTTCGGGCTGCGCCTCCGGATCATCCGGATTACGGTAAAGAAATTTATTATTTCGTCTTACGGTTGAATTACCCGCTGCCCTGTATGCTTCCGCCATATTTGCATGTTCGGTGATCTGGTGCTCACGTGATGACTTTACATACCTAACGGCACCTACAAATTCATACTTCAGGTCTTTTAAGATCTTATACGATACATCGCCCTGCAGCCGCAGATCGATCATATTCAGATCGAGGTAATTGTTTTTCAGCTCGCTGATGATATTGAACGGCGCAAAGTTCATTCTGAAATTCTCCAGGTTGCCCGCTTCATCATAAGGCGTAATTGTTCTGCTGGTATTTAATGCATAACTGAAGGGATTGATATCAAAATCACGATCAAACTTTCCTTCCACCGGATTGCTGTTGCGCGCCAGGGCGCCCGGCGCTTTCTGCTGACGTACTGAACCTACAGTAGCAAACCCGGCCGATAAGCGTTCATTGAACTTATAGTTATTGCGATAGTTAAGTGTATAGCGGTTTACCTTGTCGGCAATCGTCCAGCCATTATCGCCATAATAGCTGGTTGAGAAATAAGATTGCGATTTTTCAGTTCCGGTAGAAATGCTGAGCGAGTGCTCCTGTACAAAATTATTACGGAACAATACATCGAACCAATCGGTATTGGCCATGGCATAACGCGTTAAAAAAGCCTTTCGCGCTTCGGGTGTGTTCTCCAATGAGAAATTGCCATTTACGCCGTTCATGAGGTCGTACATTTTACCGTACACCCCATAATTGGCGCCATCGAGTATATTTGGACTAAGTATTCCTTTTCTTTCCAGCTCTGCAAGTACCGACATTTGTTCGGCCGAGTTCATGATGTTGAAATCGTTGTACACCGGTTTGAACTGCGTGCTGTAATTACCGGTATAATTAACCGAGAAGCGGCCGGCCTTTCCTCTTTTGGTAGTGATAACCACTACCCCATTCATGGCCCTGGCGCCGTATAAAGCGGTTGCCGATGCATCTTTTAAGATATCAAAGCTCTCGATATCATTAGCGTTCAAACCCGCTACAGCAGAACCCAACAAGGTAGTAGGGTCGCCGCTCGATAACTGATCGTTTGATATGTTCACAATATCTTCCAGCACTACACCATCAACCACCCACAGGGGTTTATTATCACCATTGATAGAAGTGGCGCCGCGCACTCTTATTTTGGGCGCCGTACCAAAGGTGCCCGAAACGTTTTGAATGGAAACACCGGCAGCGCGGCCTTCCAGCATGCGGCTTACATCGGCCACTCCCTGTAGTTTTATTTCATCGGCTTTTAACCGGGTAGCAGCACCGGCAAACTTGTTCTTATCTATATTTTGAAAACCGGTAACAATCACTTCAGACAATACACGTTCTTCTTCGTTAATGAGTTCAACGCTAAGAAACGATTGTCCTTTGTAGAGGACCACGCGTGACGCTTTTCCCACGTACGAAAACCGGATGCTATCACCCGGTTGCGCATTGATCAAAAACTCGCCCTTGCCGTTGGTGAATACGCCTTTATGGTCGCCGAGGTTCTCCACTGAAACCTGTCCAAGCGGGGCATCCTCCTCTTTGCCGGTCACTTTTCCTTTTAATTTATACGCGGGTATTGTATCTATACTGGCGCCTTGTAGTGGATTTATTATAACGGCCTTGCCTTCTTTCTTTTTATCTATGGACCTTATAATAATTATAAAGTTCTCTGCTATTTTATAACCAAGCGAACGGCCGCGGAGTAAGTTCTTCATCACGTCATCTAAACCTGCATCAACAAAATTTACACTTACTTTTTCTTTATCATTAAAAATATCATTACTGTAAAAGACCACAAAACCTGTTTGGCGGCGTATTTCGCTGAACACTTCACTAAACGCCGCACGCTTAGCCTGTATGGTAATTTTAAATTCCTGTATAGGATCGGCAGCCAATACGACAGAGGGTAATGTTGATAGAATAACCACAATGCTTAGGGATATCCAAAACAATTTCATTACCCGGATATTGCGGGAACAACGTCCGGAGGGTAATCTCATAATACAATTAGTTTTTGTATAACTGTTATACTATTAAGACAAGTATTCTTTTAAAACGGGTGACAGCTATTAACTAATTTTTATTTTTTGTATTTCAATTTGAAATAAGTGCGGAAAATACGGTTATAGCTAATTACATTAATTTACGGTTATAGGTAACTGTATATTAAATGCGAAGCTCCTTTAACTAAGAAACTGTTACCAGTTGCCGGGTACCAGTTACCGGGTAATACAAAAACCAGGAACAGCAAGAGGTGGGAAAATAGTTTTGAGTAATGCATTAAAGGGCCGGTAACCGGAAACAGGGAACCGGCGACCACTGGCTAACCGTGCTAAGGTTCCTTTAATTACGGGAGATAATTACAGTACCATTCTCATTCTTATATAGAATGTCGCCGGAGGAAGCAAGATTATTGAAGAAAGCATTTACTGATTTATTGCGATCGAGGGCGCCGGAGAAATGCAGCCCGGGCAGAGAAGGATCTTTTATTTGTACGTTTATATTGAACCATCGTTCGGCAACCACGGCTATCTGCTGCAGCTTTTCATTTCTGAAATAATACATGCCTTGCAGCCAGCCCAATACAAAGGTTTCATCGAAAGTTTCTTTTATCAACGGGCTCTCACTATTATCAACTACCACCGCTTCGCCGGGCTGTAATATAATGCTTTCGCCTTTGGCGTTCTCAACAGATACCGAACCGTTTACCAGCGAAATATAGGTTGACTCCCCATTATATGATTTGATATTGAATTCTGTTCCCAACGCTTTTACCGTTAAACCATTCACCTGAACTTTAAATGGCTGACTGGCCTGATGCGCTACATTAAAAAAGGCTTCTCCTTTTAATTCTACAATACGATCGGGTTGCGTGAACAACAACGGGAACCGCAGTTCCGAAACCGAGTTCATCCAAACCTTACTGCCATCGCCCAATTGAAATGAATAACTTTCACCCGCAGGCACCACCAGTGTGTTCCATGCACCGGGATCAACTTTGGCGTTACGGGCATTTTGCATCCAGTTGGCCAGTGAATCCTGCGCAGAGGCATGTACAACACTGCCATTGGCCAGTTTTATTTGAATGCCCTTTTCATCTGTTTCTTTTGAACCGAAAATACCACTGAAGAAAAACACGGAGATAATTATAATACCTGTAGCAGTAGCCGCTATTGCATAGCGAAGCCAGCGGGTATTTGCTTTGCGTTCAGGCATGGCCACAGTATCGGTAACAGGTTCAGGCACCCGTTCGGGAATATTTACTTTTTGTTGTAAAGCCAACCACGCATCATCTAAATTAAATGCCTGATCGAAGCTTATTGCTTTACGCATAGCATGCACCTGCTGCATCTGCTGCCATAATTGTTCTACCTCCTGGTGCCGGGCGATGAGATCTGAAAGCCGTAAATCATCTTCCTCACCAATTTGGCCCGTCAGCTTATCTATTATGAGTTGCTCGACATCATTCATATCAATATAATTGTTCATGGCAAGTATGCTAAATCAAACATCAGGGGGTGCTAAATATATTAAGACAATAAAATATATAAAACGGGTGACAAGCCGGTAAAATAATAATAGTCGCGCAGACTTTCACGAAGTTTTGCAAATGCGCGCCGGAGCTGCGTTTTAACGGTATTAACGGAAACACCGGCTATAACGGCAGCATCCTGGTACTTCTTGCCTTCCACGCAAACCAGTTCAAAGATACGTTTGCATTGCTCAGGCAACTGGGCAATAACACTTTGTACCATTTGGGCTGTTTCCTGAATTTCCATTACGTGGGTATTTTCAATTATGTCTATACGCTCCTGGTAAGACATTTCTTTTCGGTTAAGCCTGCTCTTATGCTTTAATAAATTTAAAGCAGCATGCTTTACCATGGTAGTGAGGTAAGATCCCAGCGACTGTTGTATGATCTCGAATTTTCGTTCCTGCCAGAATTTTACAAAAACATCCTGCACCAGGTCTTCGGCTTCGCCTTCATCTTGCAGCAGCAGATAGGCCTGTATGCACAGCGATTTGTAGTAGCGCTGGAATAACGTTTTAAACCCTTGTGGGTCCGAGGTTTTAAGCAGTTGCAGTAGGATATGGTCTGTTTCAGCACCCATTCGTTTTTAGTTTAGGCCATTAATAGTTAAGCTTTACGCACCGGCTGTTAACCAGGTACATAAATGTTCGGCATCTGCCATTAAGCAGGTGCACACGTTATTAAGACGGGCGCGGAAATGAGTTGCTATAATTCGTGCATTCCGTTTGGTATACTAACAAGCAATAGAAGGCAATTAACCGGTACGAATTGCTAATGCGATAATTAGCTAATGTGCTAATGTGATAATGAAATACAGCTTTTAGATGAACTGTTCGTCCTTTGAAGAATTATCAAATTACCGAATTATCAAATTGTCACATTCATTCAGGTTTTCTTTCTTGTACTGGATTATTTAACAGCGGATTGGATGCCTAATGTAAGGAAAAAGTTTTGAAACTTACAAACGTTTATGCTAAAAAGTAAGGTTAGCATATTTTTTAGCACGGCTGTAAGCTAATACCGGTGGGCATTTCAAAGCGTTCACCCATTAGTGTTTATTTCATACTTGCTGAATATCATTGTTTTTAACAGGCTGGAAAATAAAAAGCCGGTCCTCTTTTTATTGAAGACCGTCTATTATAATATTTATATAGTACTAGGAATTTTGTTCGCCGCAAAAAACCGCAATGAAATAAATAAAGAGCGGTACGGAAAATAAATTGGCTGCTACCAGCTTTTCACGCATTGTTCTAATGGCGTTTATTCGGTATTGGGTAACCGTTACCGGCGTAAGTTTCAGTTGTTCTGCCGTTGCGGGTATGGTGAGGCGTTCGTAAAAAAGCGAGTTGAAAACAGTTTGCTCCGGTTGGGGTAATTCTTTTACAATGGCCGCCATTTGCTGAAGCGCTTTTTCGCGTTCAGCGCCGTCTTCATTTCTAATGGTTGTTTTAACATCCTGTTCAAACCAGGTAACCTGGGGCCCCGGGAAATTTGCATTTTCAGATTTTATAAAGGCAAAGCAAATGTTCCGTACCGTTATGTACAGGAAAGCCTTGATGTCGGGCAGTTTATTGAACCGGTCGCGCATTTGGAAAAGCTTCACAAATGTTTCCTGGGCAATATGGTGCGCTTCGGACGAATTATTTATTAACTGTGAACCAAAATCAACCAGGGAGGCATAATACTCATCGTATAATTCTTTTACAATAGCATAGTGGCCACGTTGAAATTCGTCAACGATGCTTCGGTTACGGGGAGATAGGGTCATGGGCATAATTGGTGATTGAAATACTTTTTATAACCGGATAAAGCTTCGTAGATAGATGAGTTCGCAGTAATTACAATCAGACGGATAAGGTTGGGATGAGGAGTAGGTATAAATATAGCACTTTGATATATTCCTAAAAGAAATTTCACCTTAAAAATCGTAAATTTCTTTATAAAGTTGCAGGTTACAGGTTGCAGGTTACAGGGAGCTTATAATCGATGCTGCATTTTTCAAAGATAGTGTTACCAGTTGCCGGTTACCTGTTTCCAGGCCCTTTTTGCGAACTCGCTATTGGGGTTGTATTGCCGGCAACCTGTAACTGGAAACCGGCCCCCTACACCTTCAATGGCACCATAGTTGAATATTAAACAAAAAGATCAATAATATGTATACTGGTTTGCTTAAAGCCCCCGAAGAGGGAGTATGTCACCTGTTTTATCATTGCTGCATGAAAGATGGTTCATTTAAGGAAACTGAGCTCGATACCATCTCCGATAAACTTGTGTCTATAAACCTGCACAAAAAGCTCAACTTCAAAGATGAAATGCAAAAGTACAAATCGTACGTCAATACCATTACCGATGAAGATATTTATCTGCAATACTTGATCGGCATCATTAAACCTCTACAGCCTTTGGCATTATTCAGTTGGTGTGTAGAACTGTGCACCGCCGATGGCGAAGTTAGTTTTGAAGAAGATGCTTTGCTTACCCGTATTGCCAGGTTGTTGAATATTGGGGATACTGAGAAAGATTTGATTCAGAGACTTATGATCCAAAGAAAGATTGTGACTGTTGATAAGGAGTTTTAGCGCCAGTTGACGAGTTGACAAGTAGACGAGTTAACTAGTTAGAGTTGAAAAGTTGAAATGTTGATATGGTTGACAATGGCAATACAGTATTCGGTTTGCAGTTGCAGTTATTTCAACCTTTCAACTTTTCTCCCCTTTTAGGGGTGCGGCTGGGGCAAAAAAAGCCGGATGTCTATCAAGACACCCGGCGTGCTACCACATCTCTATTCTTCCATGCGTTATTTTCGAATTGACTTCTTTTCAAACATCCATTTTGTAGTCATTCTCACGTTTTCCAACGCATCCCATAATTTGCTTCTTTGTTAATAATATTAACAAAATTGTGCCACGCGTTATAAGGCCAATTAACATATGTAACACAATGATCTGTAGTATATTTTCCACGAATTTACTACCACCCCACCCCATAATCTTCACCATGATTGCTTGAGCCGCCCCAGAATGTTCCATGTTTACTATCGAAGTAAATGGCATTAACCGGGCCGGATGTACGATCTTCAACACTTAGCTTATAACCCATCTTTATTAGTTCGCGGCGAACATAATCGGGCGTGTTGCTATTTATTAAAATTGAACCCGGTTTGGGCTTACGGTCTTCCCCACCCAATGATAAATACAACTGATACGTATTTACATTGGCGGCTTCCACTGCTTCCTGTACCGTCATACCAAACTCGGTAACATTTAAAAAGAACTGCAACAGGTTTTGGTCCTGGGTATCACCACCCTGAACTGCAAACGACAAAAACGGTTTACCATCTTTTAGCGCAAGTGTGGGGGTTAGCGTTACCCGGGGCCGTTTACCCGGTTCCACCACATTAAATGGGTTGAAAACCGAATCGAGCACAAAACTTTGCATACGCTGGCTCATACCTACACCGGTTTTGCCGGCAATACAGGCAGGCAGCCAGCCACCGCTTGGTGTTACACTTACAACCCAGCCGGCCGAATCGGCCGCCTCTACCGATGTAGTGCCACGCCACAGTTGCTCCAGGTATTTTTCGTCAACCGGCGAAGATGCCAGCGGATTGCTGTTGCTCCAGCGCTGTAAGTATTGGGTGAATGGGTTCTCTTTCCCTTCAAACGGATAAGGATCGCCCGGTAAAGCGGGGGTTAAGTTTTTAGCGGGGTTAATCAACTTTGCCCGCTCCTTTGCGTATTCTTTAGACAGTAATCCCTTCAATGGCTCCTGTGGCGCAAAGTAAGGATCGCCATAATAAAAATCGCGGTCGGCAAACGACAATTGCATGGCCTGAGTTACGGTATGTATGTATCGTGCAGAATTATAACCCATATTCTTCAGATCGAAATTCTCCAGTATGTTCAGCGCCTGCAACATGGCTGGCCCCTGCGTCCATTGGGTGAGTTTATATACTTCAATGCCTTTATAATTCACACTCACGGGTTCTTCAATCAGCGGTTTCCATTTTGCCAGGTCTTCTTCAGTAATCAATCCGCCCTGCTCTTTACAACCGCGTACAAATTCCTTAGCTATATCACCCGTATAAAAACGGGCGTTTGCAGCATAAATGGCTTCTTTACGGTTCTTCCCTTTTTTCAAAGCCTGTTGTTCGGCCTCCACCATTTTACGCAGCGTTTCCAGCAGGTCATTTTGTTTAAAGATCTCACCCGCTTCCGGCGCTTCCCGTTCCTGCCCTGCATGGGGTAAGAAAACAGCTTTTGAATAAGGCCATTGCTTTATTTGCGCTTTGCCACGTTCCATAGCATTGGCCGTTTGTGCTTCAATAGGGTAACCGGCTGCCAGTTGCATGGCCGGGGTAAACACATCTTTCAAACTCATGGTGCCGTATTCGGCCAACATAGTGCAAATGCCACCGGGCGTGCCGGGCGTTACCGCCGACAACGGACCATACTCGGGCGGGTAATGCATGCCTTTATTTTTAAAGAAGGCGGCGGTTGCACCCGTTGGCGCCACACCCAGGGCATCAATGCCAATTACTTTTTTCGTATGCGGATTATAAATAAGGGCCTGGGTTTCGCCGCCCCAGCTAAGCACATCCCACATAGTGCAGGTGGCCGCAATCATGGCGCAGGCCGCATCAACCGCATTGCCACCTTTTTGAAAAATGGCGGCGCCGGCCGTGGCAGCCAGGGGCTTACCGGTAATGGCCATCCAGTTTTTACCATGCAGGGGTGGTTTTTGGGTCTGTTGCGCCTGTGCATAGTGCAAATAGCACACGGCAATAGAAAGCAGTGCGAAGAATCTTCTCATTGTGATGTGTTTTGATAACTAAAGATAACTCAGTTCATTGTTCTATGTTCCATGTTTATGGTATGTCGATGGCATGTCCGGTTTTACATACTTTTTCCGTTCATTGGCCATTCATCCTCCATTCATCTTCCATTATATAATGGAGGATGAATGGAGAAATCATGTATGTATAACGATTTATAAACATAGGAACAGAGGTGGCTTAGATAAGCTTAGAGAAGGAAGAGAGGTCAATGAATTATTGGTGTAGAAAGAAATCCACAGCCGGGAAGTTCAAATCTTAGCCTAAATCATTGATATCGAGCTTCTTGAATTATGGTATAGATTTTCATTAGCTAACATCATGAAACACATCATGTATCTATTGCTGGGGGCCGTACTGCTGGCAGGTTGTTTAAATAATGAGGAAGGTGAAAGCGAAGTAGGCGGCGATTCTACCCAAAAAAGGAATATTTCAACGCGCGACAACAGTATTTCAAAAACCAACTCTTACTCGGACCTGTTCTTCGACAGTGTTTCGCTGGGTAATTATTTAGCCAACAACAATGTGCCCGATAGCATTGGCAACCGCATAATAAGTTTTTATAATGCCCGTAACTACCAGTTTGCCTGGTTTACCAGCGATGGATTTACTGAGGAGGCACAGGCCTTTTGGAACCTGTTCGATCATTACCTCACTTATTCGGGCGATACCACGCTAAAAAATAAACAGCTCGAAAAACGAATGAACCGTTTGCTGAGCGAAGACAGTTTTACCGTAAACGCTGAAGATAAAGATGTAAAGCAAACCGAA
The DNA here is from genome assembly GCA_024809215.1 of Niastella sp. OAS944. GTDB lineage: Bacteria > Bacteroidota > Bacteroidia > Chitinophagales > Chitinophagaceae > Niastella. The sequence continues at coordinate 119,097 of JANUBW010000012.1, forward strand.
TGGCGGCTTACCCAAAGCCTCATTGCTTATGCCTCGAAGAACTTTGAAAAAGGATATGTAAAACGGAAAGAGCTGGAGCGGTTTGTTCCCTTTAAAAAATCGGATCCCATTCAACTGGCCGATTCATTACTTACCAAAAAGCATAAAGACAATAAATATTTCGAAGACATCAATGTTGCGTACAAAGCACTGAAGGGTGAACTTCAAAAATATTACGATATACATAAGCAAGGCGGTTTGCCCACCATACCTACCTTACAAAAGCCATTAAAGAAAGGCGCTTCGGCGCCACAGGTAGTGCTTATAAAGCAATACCTGGCCAAAACCGGTGATATGCCTGCCGGCGACACATCGGCTGTTTTTAATGACACGCTGGCACAAGGCATAACCAGTATACAACAACGATTTGGAATGAAGGCTACCGGCACATTGAGTAAGGACCTTATTGCTGCGATGAATGTTCCGGTTAGCGACCGTATTGAACAATTACTTATTAACCTGGACCGTATGCGCTGGATGCCTTCGCAACCCAACGGCACACTTATAGTGGTAAATATTCCCGAATTCATGTTGCATGTGCTGCAGGATGGTAAAAAGGAATTTGATATGAATGTGGTTGTAGGAAAAGAAGGCCACAGCACCATGCAGTTTACCGGCACCATGAACCAGATCGTATTTGCACCTTACTGGAATATACCACCCAACATTGTTACTAAGGAAATAATGCCCGAAATTGAAAAAGATGCCCATTACCTGGAGAAGAACGATATGGAAGACCAGGGTGATAAAGATGGTGATGGCATTAATGATATTCGTCAATTACCGGGAGATAAAAATGCATTGGGTAAAGTAAAGTTCCTGTTTCCCAACAGCTTCGATATTTACCTGCACGATACACCGGCGAAGAGCTTATTTAGCAAAGACAAACGAGCGTTCAGCCATGGCTGTATACGACTGGCCGATGCGAAAAAGATGGCCGAATACCTGTTGCGTAACGATCCCGACTGGGATGTAGCAAAAATTGATGAGGCCATGAACTCCAAGGAACAAAAAGTGGTAAAGCTGAAAAACAAAGCAGAAGTATTTATTACCTATTATACCGCCTGGGTTGATGAAGAAGGAAGACTAAATTTCAGAGATGATGTGTATGGGCACGACAAAAAGGTAAAGGCGCAATTGTTTATTCATTAAAAGGGGAACTGAATACCACTTTGTGTAAAAACATGGATAAAGTATAAATAGAAATAATTAGGTCTTTATGCATTCTTTATGAAGGTGTAAGCGTTGAGCGTTGCGCGTTCTACAATAAACGTTCACTGGTTTGTGTAAAAATGTTTACAATAAATTTGTGACTATATATTACCTGAGGATGATCAAAAAATTATACGCAACGTGTAAAATGCAGACCGGAAGCGGTTTTTCACGTATAAATTTTTACTAAATCATATCTTTTTGTATTTATAGCACGCAAATTGCGATTAACTTTGTGTTTCACTTGTTACATATTTTTGGACTATGCGAATTGAAGTAAAGAAAAATATACACTTCACCAAGTTGGTGAAAGTGAATGGAAGGTTGAAGGAGTTTAACTTCAGGAAATTGGGCGGTTCTAATGAAGGCCTGTTTACAGTTGATGTAAGCGATGACAGAGGTAATAGGATCCTGTTTCGCATGCAAAAAGAATCAGACATCTGGAAAATACTGCCCCAGCAACTACCTACTTGGGTGATGGAAAAAGAAAGCACTTTCCATGATCTTATTGAGGAAGAGTTGCGTAGTATGTAATTACAGAACTATTTCCATGGGTCCCGGTGAATATCGGGATTCCTATTCTCCCCTCAAGCCTGCTCTTCCCGACCCAGTCGGGATGGGCTAAAGGCGGTATATTGCCTTTGAGTTGAAAGGTTAATGAAGGTGAAAGAGCCGATAAAGGCCTAATAACTTTCTGGCTACCGGGTTGCCGGCCTAATGTAACGCATCGCGAGCAACGACGGGGTCTAAACTGAATGGCCAGAGGATCAGTGTATTGGCGCTATAATTATCCCGCACGCATTATCACATTATCCCATTATCGAATTAGCACATTAGCCCATTAGCACATTAGCCCATTATCTAATTGTGCCTTTCTTTCCCCGCTTTTAACAATTATGTTCCACACTTCTTTTCTCTAATTAGCTGAATTTCAATAGCACACAGCCAGTGGCATTGCTTTTTAATTATAGTAAGTATAAAACTTTAAGCTATGAAACCGGCAACAACTAATATTAGAATAAGTGGAAATAAGGACGTGTATAGAAATTCGGAAAATATAGCATTGATCACCTTTGTGGTGTTTTTGATAATAACTTTCGTAGCCTCATGTATTTATATTGGCATTGATGGCTTTTTAAGTAAATAAATGAATTATACTTTACACTAATCGAAGCAGCGCACAACCAAACAGTAAAAGCAGAGAGGTTAAACTCCCTGCTTTTTTCATGTTCGTAGCTAAAGGGTAGTACCAAAAAAGGATCAGGTTTATTGTACTAAATACAATTAACTTAATGGGCGTAGCAAGCCAGTTTGCCGACATTTCAGGCCGCTACGCCCGAGATAAGGGGTATGGATTAAACAAAGAGGTGCCGTGATACTGCTTAATATTGATTGTGCAATACAAGAAATACCTGTTGAATTCTTTCTAAAGGGGATAAACAAAAAATAGGCGTGACTACAGAAGACACTATGTAATAGTTCTTCTTAAAGAAGATTGTTCTTCAAAAACAATAGATCTGCTACAGTAAAGTAAAAAACGGATGGATAATGAAACACGATGTAAAACATCCGCTACAATCAGAAAGGTTGCCTCACCAATCTTCTTCATAGGTAACAATTAGTCGACCACTCTATATCCAAAATAATGCCACTTGTAATGATATGTTAAAGGAAGCAGTGCAATTTTTTATAGCGCCTTGCTTATTAATACCCAGCGCACTATGTAAAATGATAAATGATTTGGTTGAAGTAGTATATTTACTATAGTTGACAAGTTGAAAAGTTGACAGGTTGACAAGGATTTATAGTTGAGCTTATCATAGCATTTACTGTTTCACTTTTAAATATACCTCTGCCTAATTTTACTGAAGATTTGCAGCCTCCCGAAAATGCGTCGCCTTGTTAACTCGTCAACTTGTTAACATGTCAACTACTCAATAATTTACAAACAGACGAACCTGAACTCAAAGCCGCTTCTACTGTACCGCCAGCTTCTCCATTGTACAATGCTTCACCTGCAAAATAAATGGTGTCATTAACAGGTTCATTCAGCATCTGGCGCGCAGTTCCTGTATGCAACTTGCTATAACTATAGGCCCCTAAACTATATGCATTGGTTTGCCATTTTACCGCATGCGACGCGGTGAGTAAGCCTTTTAGCTGCTCAACCTGCATGCTGAAAATGTTGGCAAGGGATTGCAATGCCTGTTCAATAATCGTTTGCTCATCGGTATCCTTAAAGCGTGCAGCCTGGGGCCCGCCGGCCCAACCGGTTAAAACCGGAACGGAATCGGGTAGCTGAGTCCACCAGGTAGGAATGGCCTCTTCACTTAACAGAAAACCAATGTCTTTACGGTATTCGAGCCAGAACGGGGCAGAAAACTGCAATACCACCTTAACCACGGCCCCAAACCCTATTTGCTGAAATGGCTGGGTATCTATAGCAGGTTCAAACACAACAGCAGTTGAATGTGCGGCCGGGGCCTGTAATACGCCCAACGGCACTGTAACGATGAGTTTTTGAGCAGTGAAGGTTTGCCCATTGGCTGTACCTACCTGCACTTTATCAGGCTCCCAACGTACCGTTTTAACCACACTGGATGTATGAATAACACAGCCATTGGCCTTACAGGCATTTTGAAGATAAGTTATGAGTTGATTATACCCGCCGGGTATGCGGTATTGTTCCTCCTGTTCGTTCATCCATTCCTCGCGAATGCTGAACACACTCACATCTTGCTGGTCGGCCACATCGAAACCTTCGGCAAACCGTTGTGCCGATTTACGCAGGGCGGCATACTTATCGTCGCGGAAATATTGTTGCAGAAAATCGGCCAGCGTCATGTCTTCTTTCAGGTCGGCCATACGGTCCATAAGCTCGTCCCATCCTTCTACAAACTCCTCCTGATCGCTCCAACGGCCATTTTTTACCTGTATCATTTTACCGGCTACCGCCTGGTATTGTACCCCGGCTTCCTTTAGCAATTGCATGGTAAGAGGCAGTTTGCCGTGCATAAATTCAGCGCCCTCTTCAATTGGCATGGTAAAACCTGCGGGTTGAATGGTATGAATTCTTCCGCCAGGGCGGTCGTTGGCTTCCAGCACGGTCACTGTATGGCCGGCAGCACTTAATATACGGGCGGCCATGAGCCCGGCTGCACCGGCGCCTATGATTATAATGGAATGTTGCATGGTGTTATAAAAGTAGCATTAGATGCAAAAAGAATGCGAGGTGGTAATAAAAAGCTGTTACAGGTTTCAGGTTGCAAGTTACATGGAAAGGCCTGCACAGCGACTCCTGCAACCTGTAACCTGAAACCTGAAACTCCTTACTTTAAGATCGGCTTAAGGACCTTCAAATCCCCATCTATCTTTTCAGTAATAGCAAGTCCGAGCAACTTCGCGATCAACGGATACACATGCACGTTCTCAAACGAATCGATTGTAAGCTGTTTTTTAAAGGCCGGCCCCCAGGCATAAAATGTGGCATGCATCTCGGGCAGGGCATTATCGAACCCATGCTTACCCGGCAGGGGCCTGCGACGGCGGAAGTTGAACGATTTGGGCGCCCGGGGCACCAAAAGAATATCTCCTATTCTTTTATACCAATCGTCGGCAGCACCATAATGCCATCGGGCGGGCACATTGTCTGCCAGGTACACATCATAATCAACCGCTTCTTTTTTTAGCGCGTCATACGTAGGCTGTATATCTTTTTCATTGTACGCATACATATGTACCAGCACGTCGCCATCGGGCATTTTAAATTTGGTGGTATCTATTGCTGCGGGCTTAGCCAGCAGATTAACAGTATCGGTAGTGATCATACCATGGTCTGAAAGAAAAATAAAATTAACGGGCAGCTTCAACGAATCGGTGATGCGTACCATTTTACCAATGGTTTCATCTATAAAGTGCACTGCTTCTTCGGCCTGTTTTGAATCGGGGCCAAACATATGTTCCTCATGATCTACCTGGGGCAAATAAAATGTAATAAGATGCGGGCGCTTTTCTTCGGGCAGCATTAACCAGTCTTTTACTGCTTTGAGGCGGGTTTCTATATCAATGGAATCGTTGAACCGGTAATAGTAAGTAGGGCGAACACCTTTCACCGCAGCTTCTGAGCCTACCCAATAAAAGCTGGCCGTTACCATTTGCTGTTGTTCTGCCAGCACCCACAAGGGTGTACCGCCATACCAGCTGCTGTCCTCCACCGCTTTGCGATTGCCAATACGATATAACTCATCTCTTTTTTTATCGTAAAAGCTATTGTCAACCAATCCGTGATGCGAAGGGTACAAACCCGTAGCTATTGTATAGTGATTGGGAAATGTTAGCGAAGGATACGAGGGTACCATTGACTTTGCCTGCACCCCATTGCTGCGAAGTTGCTGCAGGTGTTTAGCCTGGTATTTATCGGCGAGGTCATAGCGGAAACCATCGGCAGAGATCAATATTACGTATGGCTTTTTCTGTTGCAATGCACTGTTACTTCTTCCCGGCACTATGTACTGGGTGGTATCAACCTGTGCCACCGATAATAAAGGCAGGAGCAGGATTAAAAGCGCAACGTATGATCTCATGTGTTTTTGTTTGCAAATTTAAACAGGTAAAAACTAGTACGCATTATGCTTTTATAAAGAATTAGGCTTTAGGCCCGGAAGGTTCAGGATGGTTTTGCCCGTTTCTACAACTAACTTCCTACACTATCCGTATTCCCTGCCTTCAACGATTGCCAGCAACCCAACCAGTTGGAAAAGATCATCCCCATGATTTTCTAACTAAAACTCAGCCATATGAATCTCGCATTTACGTTTAATGCGATAAGGGCAATGCCATGCACCTTACGCAACCACCTTTCCAACACAACCAACCGTTGTTTGTTCACCATTACTTTATTATTCTTTCTTGCGCCCGTTCAGTTGTCCGCGCAAAAACAAATGGAACGCCTTAACCGCGGCGTAGTTGCCGTTCGCACCAGCACCAGCCAGGTGTACGTGGGCTGGCGTCTTTTTGGCAACGACCCTTCGGGTATAGGGTTTAACGTTTACCGTAATTCAACCCTGTTGAACGCTACTCCTATCACCGGTTCAACCAATTATGTCGACAACATCAGCACCAACAGCACGTATTCGGTTCGCCCCGTAATAAATGGAGTTGAACAGGCTTCTTCAGAACTGGCCAGTGTGTGGGCACAAAACTATTTAAACATTCCGTTGCAGATACCCGGTGGCGGCACCACGCCCGACGGTGTAGCTTACACGTACAGCGCCAACGACTGTAGCGTAGGCGATGTTGATGGCGACGGCGATTATGAGTTCATTGTTAAATGGGACCCATCTAATTCCAAAGACAATTCGCAAAGCGGTTATACCGGCAATGTGTATCTCGACTGCTACCAAACAAACGGTACCCGTTTGTGGCGTATTGATCTGGGCCGCAACATTCGCGCCGGCGCTCACTACACCCAATTCCTGGTGTATGATTTTGATGGCGACGGCAAAGCCGAAGTGGCCTGTAAAACAGCCGACGCTACCATTGACGGGGCAGGAACCGTTATTGGCAGCTCAAGCGCCGACTATCGCAACTCAAGTGGTTATGTATTAAGCGGGCCCGAATACCTCACCGTGTTCAACGGGCAAACAGGCGCCGCTATGGCCACCACCAATTACCTGCCTGCACGAGGCACAGTATCGAGCTGGGGCGATAGTTACGGCAACCGTGTTGACCGTTTTATTGCTGCCGTTGCCTACCTCGATGGCGCACGTCCCAGTATGGTATTTGGCCGTGGTTACTACACCCGGTTGGTACGCGTTGCCTGGGACTACCGCAATGGGGCGCTTACCCAACGCTGGACGTTCGACAGCAATACCAGTGGCAACAGCGCCTATGCCGGCCAGGGTAATCACCAAATGACCGTAGGCGATGTTGATGGCGATGGTAAAGATGAGATCATCAATGGATCAAGCGTTATCAATGATAACGGCACCGGCTTATGGGCCAACGCCATGGGCCATGGCGATGCCTTACACATGAGCGATATGAACCCCGACCGTTCGGGTTTGGAAATATGGCAACCATACGAATCGCCGGGCAGTAACGGCCAGGTGGGCGCCGCCCTTGTTGATGCAAGAACAGGTGCACGCATTTTCACTGTTGCAGAAGCATCGGCCGATGTGGGCCGCGGTATGGCAGCAGATATTGATCCGCGTTACAAAGGATATGAAACCTGGGCATCGCGCGGCAACCTGTATACCTGTACCGGCACCAGCATCACCACTTCAAAACCATCAATAAACTTTGCCGTTTGGTGGGATGCCGATCTGCAACGCGAACTGCTCGATAACATCACCATCAGCAAATGGAATTACAGTAGCAGCAGCGCCTCTACCCTGCTAACCGCTACCGGTTGCGCTTCTAACAACAGCACGAAAGCCACGCCTAATTTATCGGCCGATATTTTGGGCGACTGGCGCGAAGAAGTGATACTTAGAACAAGTGATAACAGTGCATTGCGTGTATTCACTACAACCATTACTGCCACCAATCGTATATACACCCTCATGCACGATCCGCAATACCGTGTGGCCATAGCCTGGCAAAACGCAGCGTATAACCAACCGCCGCATCCGGGTTTTTATTTGGGAGGCGATATGAGCGCGCCGCCAACACCCAATATTTATTTCCCGGGCACCAGCAGCGGTTCAACCGTAACCATTCAGGAAAATACAGCCGGATTTTGCAGCTTAGACGGAACCGTTGATAGCGATAATGCCGGTTATACCGGTACCGGCTTTTGTAATACCAGTAATGCAGTGGGCAGCGGCATCAGCTGGCGAGTATCGGTACCAACTGCCGGCAGCTATACCATCAGCTGGCGCTATTCGAATGGTGGTGGAACCGACAGACCGGGCAGCCTGCTGATAAATGGCGCTACTTCCGTAGCCTCTATCAGCTTCCCCGCCACCACCGACTGGACCACCTGGACAGCTGCCCAGGCCGTTGTAGGCCTGAATGCCGGGACCACCGATATACGGCTGCAAGCCACAGGCAGTGGCGGGCTGGCCAACATTGATAACATCAATATAAATGGTTCATCGGCCGTAACGGCTGTTGCCTGCACGGCGGCAAGAACAACGACCACCGCAGTTGCACAGGCTAAAGGCATTCTCATAGCGCCCAACCCCAGCACCAGTTTATTTACCATTACGGCGCCGGGTAGTTTCAGATATACCATTTACGACCAGTTAGGCCGCATGGTTGAAAGAGGCACCGGGCAACAGAAAGCGCAGTTTGGGCAAAGGCTGATGAAGGGAACGTATACCCTGCAAATTGAGTATGAAAGTAAAATACAGTCAATGAAGATCATGAAACAATAGGTGCAAGTTTCCAGTTCCCGGTTCCCAGGCCTTATTTCGAGACTCGCGATTAAAATCGTAGAGCCCGGTAATGCGCAGGCGGTGCTAATTAAGATTAGCATCGCCTTTTTCATTGCCGCTGAACAACTGAATAACTCAGAAATTGCTAACCATGAAACGTAAGGAAAATTCTATATAAATTAGCTGTCCATTATGGCAGTAAGCTTTACAACAACTTTATTACAGTTTGCCCAACAGGGTGAAAAAACCGGCTGGACGTACATTGAAATTCCGGCTGATATAGCCCAAAAAATAAAGCCCAACAACAAAAAGTCGTTCCGGGTAAAAGGTAAGCTCGACAGTTTTTCTATTAAATCGGTGGCGGTAATGCCCATGGGTGGCGGCAGCTTTATACTGGCTGTAAATGCAGAAATGCGAAAAGGGATTGGAAAACGTAAAGGCGCTATGGTAAAAATACAATTACAGGAAGATAAAGCTACTATACCAATAAACGCAGAATTACTTGAATGCCTGAAGGACGATCCCGATGCCGAAGCCTATTTCAATTCACTTTCAAACAGTCATAAATCATATTTCAGCAAATGGATCGACAGTGCAAAAACCGAAGCTACCAAAACAAACCGTCTCACCAAAACGCTGGTAGCACTGGGTAAAGGCTGGGATTATGGTAAAATGATAAGGGAAGGAAAACAAAACAAAGAAGACTGGTAAATGTCCGAAGCCTGATGTCTGAAGTCCGAAGTTTCCGAATTTCAGATCTCCGACTTCTGACCTCCGACTTCCGACTTTATTCAAAACGAATACAATAAGCGCTTACATACTGCAAAATGTTGTAACATATTTCAAATCGAATATACTGCCGATTTAAATTCTGCGTTATATCTTTATCCCGGAATAAGTACTATTTCGGTAGACTTTGTATGTAATCAATTATTAATAACAGTATCTTTTTATAATAAAAACCCAATTACCTATTTTTTAAATTAGTTAATTTACTAATTTGCCGCAGTATACTAATACCCTATGATGAATATAATTCTACTTTCTTTCGTATGTATAACAACCTTGCCCTGTTTAGCGGTTTTACTGCTACCTGGCAAACAAGCTCTCAGTTTATCATTTAATCAGGAATTTTATTTCAACATAGGAATTGGACGCGCATAAAAAATGGGCGAAGCAGTTTTTTGTGATATGACATTTATACTGTTCAACGGAAGCTCTTTTACACCAGACTTATTATTTACTTATAAACCGTAGAAATTATATTCTATAGTCATAAACAAAATTTGTAACAAGTGTTCAAAGTGAAAAATGGTCCATGATAAGTGCAACCGGGGATCATAAAAAAATAACGATGCCCCCGCCAGCCTGCCCGAAAGAATTCATTCAGGCGGGATAACACCGGCGCCCCTAAACGACTAATGTGAACTTTTAAAACAATATGGTAGTTTCAATTATTTTTATCAATTAATTTTAAAAACCGTTCTATGATAAGTAAGTGTTCCCTAACCACACTTCTGCTCATCATCTCCGCAGTTAGCTTCGGCCAAAAGCAAGTTGAAGGAGTATGGAAAACCCAGGACCAAAAAGATAGCCTGTTAGTTAGTCAAAGCGGACAAAGCAATCCTGCAGTATTTGTGTATTTTCCAGCTAAAGCAAAATTCCTGCCCTTCACACTTAGTGGAGAAGAGATGGTGCATTTTGAACCAGATGCTTCGAAAATAACATTGACCTTGTCGGGCGATGGAAAAACCATTACCGATGCCAGCAGCGGTTCTAAGAAAGTGTATACCAAAGTATCTACAACTTCACCGGTTAACTATAAGTCAGTGCCAGCCAGTGCCGATGATTTCTTTGATTTCAGCACTACAAATTATTATGCAGGTATCAACTTTTACCTGTCATCGCACCCAGGCTTACCCTTTACGCCTAACCCGGCTTTTATTGCTAAAAGAAGATCAAGTGTTATAAAGATTGAAAAGTTCTTTGCGCGTATCAGCGGCAGCGGAGCTGTTTCAGTTCAAAAAGAATATGAGCTGGTTTATAACTTCAACGGAAGCGGCCAGATCACTACCGTACAGGTAATACCCAGCGGTGTGGGTCAGGAAACCGATGTATGGACGTATGCATACAACGGCGATAAACTGCAAAAGATCAGCTCTCCCGGCAGAGTATTGCAGTTCGATAACGACAACTGGGAAGTAGATAACCGCCAACAAAAGAAGATCCCCTTTATTTTTCCGCTGTGGGATTACTATGGCAGTTCAAAACCAAAAACGGCTACCCTGCCTTATATGACAGGCGCTCCTTTGAACGAATATTTCTATAACGATGCCAACCAACTGGTGCGCATTTGTTCTAAAGATGTAAGTGAGCCAAACATTCTGGAGCATTGCACAGAGTACACTTATGATAAAAATGGAATTCCCATAAAAATAGTAGAAACAAAGAGAAGTAAATAAGTGATTAAATCACTTACTATCATAATGAAAAATGTCCCGAAGTATCGGGACATTTTTCATTTAAGGCATATACAACAATTCAATTTTCACCGCACAATACATTTAAACAAAGCACTATTTCTTCATTGGGGAAAACAAGTGAAAACCCTTGTAATTATTTAACGAAAACACCACAACAATTACGATTTTCCACATGTTGTGTATAAGTAACTTTACGAAAATGCTGTTCTAAATAATTATATTTGGAATAGACGAAAATCAAGCGGATATCAGGACACTAATCCTGCATTTGTGAAACTTAAATTGATGCGCATTGACAGAAACTATAATTAGCCTTGAAACTGTAAACCCGATTGAGTTTTTCGGTGTAAACAACGGAAAACTGGATATTCTCAAAAAGAAATTCCCGCTTTTAAAGATCCTTTCAAGAGGTACACAAATTAAATTGAGCGGCCAGCCCCAACAGGTTGAAAGCGCCAAAGAAAAGATTGAACTTATTGTTCAATACCTTGAGCGTAATGGCCATATGAGCGAGAACTATTTTGAGCAAATTCTCGGCGGCGATGATGCTGAAACTGTTGATAATTTCATCGACCGCAATCCCAACGACATACTTGTATTTGGCCCCAACGGTAAAACAGTACGGGCCCGCACGGTGAACCAGAAACGGTTGGTTCAGGTGGCTGAAAAGAATGACATTGTATTTGCCATTGGACCTGCCGGTACCGGTAAAACCTATACTGCGGTAGCACTGGCTGTTCGGGCATTAAAAAACAAAATGGTCAAAAAGATCATTCTTACCCGTCCTGCGGTAGAAGCCGGTGAAAGCCTTGGTTTTCTGCCGGGCGATCTTAAAGAAAAGATTGACCCGTATCTGCGCCCATTATATGATGCGCTCGATGATATGATACCGGCCGACAAACTGGGATATTATATGAGCACCAGGGTTATTGAAATTGCGCCCCTCGCCTATATGCGTGGCCGTACGCTCGATAACGCCTTCATCATTCTGGATGAAGCACAGAACTCAACGGACCTTCAATTAAAAATGTTCCTTACACGTATTGGTGCCAATGCCAAAGCTATTATCACCGGCGATCTTACGCAGATCGATCTGCCGAAGAATCAACGCAGTGGTTTGGAAAAGGCAGCCCGTATTTTACGGAACATCGATGGTATTGCTCATATTGAACTCGACGAAGAGGACGTGGTACGTCACCGCCTCGTAAAAGCCATCATTAAGGCCTACGACCGCGATAATCGCGAAAACCCTCATCCAGACCAGCATCCGCAAACGCACTGGCGAGAGAAAGTGCGCAGGGACGACTGGAAGGAGGAGAAAAAAGAAGATAAGAAACAGAGTTCCGAGGATAAAAAGTAAAATCTTCGATACAAGAAGTAGAGTTGACGAGTTAACTAGTAAAATACATTACACGGGTTCTGCCTACGGCAGGACCCTTTTCTTTGGGGATCCTTTATCATCTTTTCAACTTTTATCAACTTATCAACTACCTCGTCAACTCGTTAACCTGTCAACTCGTCAACTCCCCACCCCTACCTTTCAACCAGCCCTCCCAAACCCAATCAGGCCAAATCGAGCAAAAAACCAACCTATATATGCCCCTTTGTAATTATTTTTGTTGATTATGAAGAAATTAATTGCCAGTTTTTGCATCCTCGCTACCATATCCTGTAATTCGGGCTCAGGCGGATATAAAAAAGCAGAAAATGCACAGGATGCCGGCACCCAGTTCATTCGCGCTTCATTGGATGGAGATTATGATAAAGCAGCATTTTACCTTTTGAAAGATTCAACTAACCAGCTGTTGTTCGAAAAGCAACAAGCCAACTATAAACAGTTGAGTAGCAAAGAAAAAGAACAATATAAATCGGCCACCATCAGGCCGGTTGCCATTACGCCCGATAACGATTCAACCGTTCAATACAAATACTACCACACATCGAACCCGGCCGATACCACTACCCTGCGTATTGTACGTAATCAGGATTCATGGCTCGTTGATCTAAAGTCAGTTATAAAAATGTAGGTAATATGAATTGCCGACCATGACAGTAAATGTTGCCGGTTATTTTAATATTGGTTTACTTTGCGCCCGGCCGATAAATTCAAACGTTTGCTTCCATAAACATTAACCTGCTTAAAAAGCAGCAATTTAATGTGCTTTGTTACTGCACTACCAGCGCCAGTATCATCCTCGGCTAACCGGCAAAACCATTATGGGTGCAGTATTAATTAAGTTAATATGACTTTTATTATAGATTTGCTTAAATTTTAAAAACAATATGATAACTGTTTCCCATCCCTGGCATGGCGTGCCTCCTGGTGATCAGGCTCCACGGATTGTAAATGCAATTATTGAGATTCCGCAGGGGTCCAGGGCTAAGTATGAGATCGACAAGGATAGCGGTTTATTAAAACTAGACCGTATTATTTATTCATCTTTTTATTATCCTTGTAACTACGGTTTCATTCCGCAAACATACGGCGATGATAAAGATCCACTAGATATATTGGTTATCACTTCTCAACCCGTACAGGCGCTTTGCCTTATGGAAGCCAAAGTAATTGGCGTTATGCAAATGATCGATGGCGGCGATGCCGATGACAAGATCATTGCTGTAGCAGCCAATGACCCCAGCGTAAGACACTATAACAACATTGAAGAAATACCACCGCATTTCTTTGATGAATTACGCCACTTCTTCCAGGAGTACAAAACGCTTGAGAACAAAAGCGTACAGGTGAACGAGTTTGGTGATAAAGCCAAAGCGCTTACTATTATCGAAGACGCCATGAAATTGTACAAAGAGAATTTCAGAAAATAGTCTTTTATTATACAACCGGAAGTCAGCATTATCTTACTAATAAGGCTGGCTTCCGGTTTTTATTTCTGAAGCCTTAAGGTTATTTTAGCTGTACAAATAACCCTTTATCTAATGAACCTCCGTTTGCTGCTATTTACCTTATTAACACCATTTTTGGCAACCGCCCAGTTTCTCGCCCCAAATACATCCTTGCAAGAGGCTTATAAATTAGCAACGCAGCAGGATAAGCTTATTTTCTTAATGATCGAAGCGGCCGATTGCCAGCAATGCGCCGATGTGGCCGACAAAGCCCTTCAAAATGATATACTAAAGAATTATCTCAAAGAGAACTTCATTGCCATTCGTATTCCCGCCGAACACCCAGACGTTAGTTTCCTGAAAGAAAAATACAACACCCATGGCGGAAACTCCGTATTGTTCCTCGACAACTTTGGCACGCTGGTGTTTCGCACCGAAATGAGCGCTATTGATCACAGGCAATACACTTCACAGGGCGGGTACGCAATGGCACGAAAAGCAGAAGCAAGCAGGCTGAGAGCACTGGAGCAGGAAGCACTAACCGGCAAGTTTACAACCGGCCAGATATATGAATTGATGAATAAACGCAAAGCTATTGACCAGCCCATTGACGCTCTGCTCAACCAGTATGTGAGCCAACTACCCGAAGACAGCCTCAACGGAATTACTACCATAAAACGCATAGCTAACCTAAGCCCCATCTTACAATCGAAAGCCGATTTGGCCATGCGTAAAAATGCAGCGCTGTTCAATGAACTTTGGAATAATAAATTTAATTCAACTGACCGGGCACTCATAAGCAAAGACATTGCTTTAAAATCCCTACAGCAGGCCATTGCAGAAAAGAATGTATCAAAGGCTACGGAAGCCGCCCGGTTTGCCCAATTATCTTTTAGCGATAAGGCACAGGGTGAGAAAGAATACTATAGTCACCTGATGGTATTTTTCCAAAATACCAATGACACAGCTGCCTACCTGCAATCGGCAGTTGAGTATTACGAACGCTTCCTAAAGGGCCTTAATGCAGCTGACATCAAAATGTATGATTCTACCCAGATGGCCTCGCTTGCACAACAACTATTTTCTTCAAAACCACCCTGCGATACAACTGGCGGCAGAAGCCATATTATCAGAAGATCTGAATTCAATACCACACTGGGCAATTATTACAGCCAAAAATTTATCAATGGCGCCCGCTCGTTTTACAACATGACCAACGATCCGGCATACCTGCAAAAAGCCCAACAATGGGCCGCCTACGCCTGGCAGTTTAAAGAAAGCCCTTATGTACTCGATATTTGGGCCCGCCTGCTATATAAGGTTGATAAAAAGAAGGTTGACCAGGCGGTACAACTGGAAGAAGAGGCCATTGCCCTTTTACAAAAATGGGGGTTTCCCACCACCAAAAACAAGGAGGCCGTGACTAAAATGAAAAAAATGTTGCCGCTCTAATTAACGCTTTACTGCATTACATTAACTAAAAATAACGCTTTATAATTCGCAACTGGTGGGTGCGTACACCCGTTTCGGCATTTACAATACCCGCGTTATCTATTTTATCTATTCGCACATTGCCCGAAGAATGAATGATCTCGTGATCATTTAACAATATACCTACGTGGGTTATACGCCCTTCGGCATTGTCGAAAAAGGCAAGATCGCCACAACGGGCTTCCTGTAAAAAGCCAACTACCTCGCCCTGGGTTGCCTGTAAATAAGCGTCGCGCAACAGGGGGATATTAAAAAAACGAAACACCATTTGCGTAAACCCGCTGCAATCGATACCAAATACACTTCGGCCACCCCACAGGTAAGGCGTATTTAAAAATGGCACAGCCCTTTCTTTTATTGCGGCGGCATCGGGTTTGGCCTGTGCAGCATTCCAGGTAGCTGCGTTGCGGTAATCGATTTTCAAAACAGCCGATAATTCCTTTGCGTTAGCTTCACTAAGCACGGGAATACCCATTGGTACGTGGGCCGGTGCGTTATTAATGGCTATAATATCAACCCAACCGGCCGTATATGTTTGCGGAGTAGTTTCTTTTATAAAGGTATCAACAACCACCAACTGGCTGCGCTGGCACCAGCCTTCGTACCCATCATGATTGCTTTGCAGTTTGATGAAGTCCTTTGCTTCTTCCAAAATAAGCCCTGCCTCTGCCAATAACAATTGACTGATCATTTCACTTTTATGTGCTGGTTCGGCCCGTAAAGGCGCTACCGGCACTTTGCAAACGGCATATGCCATAGATAAATGTTTGAGATAAAAATAGTGGTCACAAATTACTAAATCATAAAATTCATAGATCATGAATAAAAGAAATTCCAAGAACCAAGCACCAAGATCCAAATAAATCTCAAAATACAAATTCCAAAGACTTTACTAATTGGCTTTTGGGACTTGAGATTTGCGTTTTATTATTTGGATCTTGTGATTTGGAATTTATTTGGATCTTGGAATTTGTGATTTGAAATTTTTCCCTGTTGTTCAATAAAGAAACAATTATTCCGTTAAGGGTGGCGTTAAATTATTTGTGGAAATTTGAACACCTTGCATCTTAGTATAAAGAAAAACGCATTTTCGCATAGTGCAACAAGACCCTAATT
The DNA here is from genome assembly GCA_024809215.1 of Niastella sp. OAS944. Lineage (GTDB taxonomy): Bacteria > Bacteroidota > Bacteroidia > Chitinophagales > Chitinophagaceae > Niastella. Next base: position 135,661 of record JANUBW010000012.1, read on the forward strand.
CACATATCAGCGATCAGCAGTTACTGAACTCCTTTTATTCCAGTCGCGATAACCACTGGCTGGGGATCCTATTGCAACGCTATACCCTGCTTTTATTAGGGGTTTGCATGAAATACCTGAAAAATGAGGAAGAAGCTAAAGATTGCGTTCAACAGGTGTTTTTGAAAGCCATTACCGAACTGCATAAGTATAAGGTGGAGTATTTCAAAAGCTGGCTGTATATGGTGGCCAAGAACCATTGTCTTATGAAGTTGCGCGATAAACAGGGCCGTACTCCTGCCGAAATAAAGGAGGAAATGACCATTGCCGAGGAAGAACATGCGGGTGTAGCGCCACACCTCGAAAAAGACCGCCAGCTTGAAATGATGGAGGTTTGCCTGCAGGAACTGAATAAAGAACAAAAACAGTGCGTAACTTTGTTTTATCTTGAAAAGCGATCGTACAACGAAATAGCCGATATAACCGGTTTTTCGCTTATGCAGGTAAAAAGCTATATCCAGAACGGTAAACGCAACCTGAAGATCTTAATGGAACGAAAACTAAACCAACCGTAAATTACGTGGTCTAATGATCGATACTGACGACATGAACAATGAATAACGATCTACTGAACATATTATCTAATAGCAATAAAGACATTGACAACCAAAAGTTGATGGATTACCTCAGTGGTAAACTCAGCGAACAGGAGAAACACGAGGTAGAAATGTGGATGGTTGACAATGAATTTGAGAACGACGCTATGGAAGGGCTGCAACAAATGGCCGGCAATAAAAAGCTGGATGGCTATGTTGATCAGCTGAATAAAGAATTAACCCAGTACATAAAACAAAAGAAAGACCGCCGCGAAAAAAGAAAAATAAATAACGGCTTCTGGACATACACTGCTATTGCTTTTATTCTCATTATTATTATTCTTGCTTATATGGTACTTAGTAGAATAAAGCCGTAAATCCCAAATAACAAATCACAAGAACCAAAATAATAAAACTCAAATCACAAATCTCAAGCTCCCAATATCAACGAGTATATATTGATTTTTTTGGTATTTGGAATTTGTATTTTTGGAATTTGTTTGGAACTTGGTTTTTGGGTTTTGGAGCTTTTAATAATCTATCTTATCAGGCTTCTCTTTCCATTCGCTAAACACTTCATTGGCCTTTTCGCTTCCTAAACAAACCATTTCAATAATGCGATCGTGCAGCGACGCAGTTAATTCCTTATAAATAAGCGAATCGTCGAAACCCGCAGCTGCGGCATCATGGCGGCTGGCCCCAAAGTATACCTTCTTTGGCCTGGCCCAGTAAATAGCGCCCATACACATGGGACAAGGCTCGCAGGAAGTATATATTTCACAATCGGTAAGCTGAAAGGTTTGCAGGTTTTTACAGGCGTCGCGAATGGCCACTACTTCAGCATGCGCCGTAGGGTCGTTTGTACTGCTCACGCTGTTGCAACCCCGCCCTACGATCGTATCGCCTTTTACAATAATACAACCAAAAGGCCCGCCAATTCCATTGTTCATCCCCTGCCTTGCCAAATCAAGGGCCTGCTGCATAAACTTTAATTCACGATCGCTCATATACTTTCCATTTTTATCAAATTTATCGAAAAAGGCGAGCATTTGAACTATTCAGTATATTGTAACCCGGTAATATCAACACAAGATTATGACAAGAAAAATATGCCTGTTCCTTGCCGTACTTTGCATGTCACGTACCTATGCTCAACAGATCCATTATACAGTAACCTTTCCCAACATTCAACATCATGAAGCCAGGATCTTCATGACCGTAACCGGTATACCAGCCGGTAAAGCCACCTTTCGTATGAGCCGTTCCTCACCGGGCCGGTACGCTACCCACGAATTTGGAAAGAATGTATATGATGTAGAAGCATTAGATGGTGAAGGAAATGCCATAACCGTTAACCGTATAGATGGCGATGTATGGGAAGTGCCCAAACAGAAAGGTACCGTTCAGTTGAATTACACCTTATATGCAGCTTACCCCGATGGCACTTATTCGGGTATTGATCAAAGCAGCATTCACCTCAACATGCCTTCCGCTTTTATGTGGATCAAGGGGTTTGATAAAGCCCCCATTACCGTTCTGTTCAATACCACGGCGCTTGATAAAAGATGGACCATCGCTACCCAGTTAAAACCAACCGTCAACCCCACTGAATTTAGCGCACCAGGTCTGCAATACTTTATGGATTGCCCTACCAAAATAGGCCTGCTTAACTGGAAGGAATGGCATATTAAAAATCCCAATGGCAACAATTATACATTTAAACTGGCGCTGGAAGCAGATGCGCCCGATACCCTGGTAAGTTCGTTTGCCGCCAGGGTAAAACGCATTACACAGGAAGCACAGGCGGTATTTGGCGAAGTACCAGCATACGATTATGGCGGTTATACCTTCATTGCCAGCATTAACCCATACGTAGAAGGTGATGGCATGGAACACCGTAACTCAACCATGATAAGCATTCCCTATGAATTTAACGGTGGCAATAACCTGTTGGGCGTTTTCTCGCATGAGTTCTTTCACTGCTGGAATGTAGAACGTATTCGTCCCAAAACACTGGAACCCTTCAACTTTGAAAAAAGCAACATGAGTAATGAACTTTGGTGTGCAGAAGGGTTTACGCAATATTACGGCGAACTAATATTATGCCGGGCCGGGTTAAAACCCATTGAGGGTGCACTGGTATCAATGGCCGGGCTCATAAACACTAAGGAAAACACAATGGGCGCTAAACGCTTTTCACCAGCTGACGTAAGTCGCCATGCCGTTTTTGTAGATGCTGGTGTTGCGGTTGACAGAACGAACTACCCCAACATGTACAGCTCATATTATCCTTATGGTGGCGCTATTGCCCTGGCCCTCGATCTTACACTGCGCACTAAATATAAACTTACATTAGATGATTATATGACGGGCTTGTGGAAACGCTTTGGCAAACCCGAAATAGCTTATACCGTACAGGGACTGGAAGATGTGTTGGCTGAAGTAACCAGCGACAAAACATTTGCTGCCGATTTCTTTAGCCGTTACGTTAATGGCCATGAATCGTTTAACTATACTCCCCTACTGGAAAAAGCAGGGCTTACATTGAAAAAGCAATATGCCGGCAAAGCCTGGCTGGGCAATGTACAATATGCCGAAAACACCACTATCATCAGCTCTAACACCATTATAGGAACGCCGCTATACAATGCCGGTTTGGATGTTGAAGATGCCATCACTCAATTGGATGGTAAACTGGTAGCCCGTGCAGCCGATATAAATGAGGTCCTCAGCAGCCACAAACCCGGTGATGCCATAAGCATACAATACAAACACCGCAAGGAAACAAAAACCGCTACTATTACCCTGGGTGAAAACCCCGCTTATTCGCTTACTACTTATGAGCAGGCAGGTTTAACCCTAACCAATGAAATGAAAGAATTTCGTAACAACTGGCTGGGCACGAAAGTGAAGTAAAAAACAAGCTTGTTCAATTTTCATAATGTATCTATCTTTCATATGCAAAATACTGCATATGAAAAAAATTGCCTGCCTTATAGGTGCCTGTTATTCTATTTACAGCTGCAAACCACCCAGTTACAGCTATGTACCTGCCGCCATGAACACAACAGCCTATAGCCGTACAGGAGAAGGGCAGTTGGGTTTTATGTTTGGCTCACCAGGCATTGGTGCCAAGGGCGGCCTTGCTATTACAAAAAACATTAATGTAAATGCCTGGGTAAGTACGCTGCCCCCGGGCAATGATGATTATGGCAGTAAAGAATTTGAGTTTTCTGCAGGCATTCAAACCGATGCCGAAAAGCATGATGGTGTAACCAGTTTTTATATAGGTCACAGTGGCGGCAGTAACGAAAAAAAACGCACCGGCTTAACGGGCGATTTCAACCGTACGTTCTTTCAATTACAACACTCAGCCGTAGACGTAAAACTGGGTGGCGCCCGCCTCGATGGTTATATTGGATTACAGGTAAACTACCTCAGTTATAAAGGCACTAAAGAAAGCTCGCCATTCAATGATTACCTGTGGTATTATCAACCCTATTTTGGTATAGCAATAGGCGGTAAAAATGTTCGGTTTGAACTATTGCAGGGACTGGCCATCAAAAACACCGGCGAATGGAGCAATGGCGTAAGGGTGTTTCCCTGGTTTGGCCATATAGGTATGTTATTTAAAATAAGGAACAATAAAAAGCCCGAACGTTTATTGCAAACGCCCGGGCTTTAATATTTATTGGCTTTAGGCCTTTTTTAAAATATCTATTATCTTATTTAATTCTCCTTCGTTGGCAATATACCAGTCAGTAGCATCGGCAATGGCCGGGTTACGAAAGGTTACCGGGTCGGGCGCTGCCATACGGGCCGAGGTATGAAACTCGGTAGCACCGGTACCCTTCATCAACATTTCAACATTGGAAGAACGAACCCCGGCCCCCGGCATTATGATAATGCGGCCCGCGGCCCGTTGCACCAGATCGGCCAGCATATCAATGGCTTCAGGCGCTGCGCTTTTTTGTCCGCTCGTTAATATGCGCTCGCAACCGCAGTCAATAATTTCTTCCAACGCCTTAAACGGATTAGGCGTAGCATCGAACACGCGATGACAGGTTACACCCATGGGGTAAGCCCATTCTACTATACGTTTTAACCGCTCTGTATCTATTTCACCGTTTTGCAAATGCACACCTGTTGAAATACCATCGCAGCCCAGTTGTTTACACAACAGGATATCCTGTTTTATAATAGCAAACTCATCTTCATCATAAAAGAAGTTGCCGCCGCGTGGTCTTATAATGGGGTATAAAGCAATACCGATCTTCTCACGGGTTTGTTTTATGGTGCCATAAGATGGTGTAGTGCCCCCATCTGCCGGGTTTTCGCATAACTCCACCCGTTTTGCCCCTACCCTTTCTGCGATAACTGATGATTGTAAATTAAACGCGCATACTTCTAATAACATAGATTATCCTATATTAAAACTGTTTGTGGTTTGTAGTTTATGGTTTGTGGTTGCTGCCGCGCTTTGAAACTCGCGAGGCGCCATTTTAATAGTGAATTCACGAAATTAATGAACCACAAACAACAAACCACAAACTACAAACTAATATATACTCTTCGCTTTAATGATCCGCTCTTCTTTGCCACTCTTCACAGCAAACGTAAATCCTGGCTGCAACGCGTACCCGCCGTACTGGCCTTTTTTATTTAATGCAAGAAAACCTACCTGTACCTTTTTAGCTTTCTCAGGGTTGCGGCTAATAATACGCTCTACAGCTTTCTTACATGCAGCTTCCGGCTCAAGCCCCTGACGCATTAACTCTACCACCAAATGCGAACCAACGATCCTTATCACTTCTTCACCAACACCGGTAGAAGTTGCAGCGCCCACTTCGTTATCAACATATAATCCGGCGCCAATGATGGGTGAATCCCCTACCCGGCCACGCATTTTAAATGCCATACCACTTGTAGTACAGGCGCCACTGCAATTGCCGCTGGCATCCATGGCAATCATGCCAATGGTATCATGATTGTTGGGCCCGCCCGGCATGTCACCGCCGCTTGCGGGTTTATGCAGCTTGTTCTCGATGTTCATAATGGGCTCATACTTCGAGGTCTTTAACCATTCCTTCCAGGCTTTTTCGCTCTCGGGTGTTAACAGGTTTTCTTTTTTAAACCCATTGGCCAATGCAAATTGAAAAGCGCCCTCACCAATCAGCACCACATGTGGTGTTTTTTCCATCACCAACCGGGCAACAGAAATAGCATGAATGATATTTTCGAGGCCCATTACCGAACCGCAATTATAATATTCATCCATTATACAGGCGTCGAGCGTAACATGGCCATCACGGTCGGGTAAACCACCATAACCAACCGATTGGTTGTTGGGGTCGGCTTCAGGGATCTTAACGCCGGCCTCAACCGCATCTAATGCCCGGCCGCCTTTGCCAAGGATTGTCCAGGCCTCTGTGTTCGCTGCTTTACCAAAATCCCATGTAGATAGTACAATAGGTTCGTTCTTTATTGTTGGATAATCTGCATCTGATTGCGCCATTATTTTTTTTCCGCTAAACAGGCCAATTGAACCCAGGAACGATGTTTGTAAAAATTTTCTCCTTGTTGACATGATAACAATTTTAATGTGACTTAAACCCGAACTATTTCGATGGTTTAATGCCGCTGAAGTATAAGTGTTACACTTTCACGGATCTGTAATGCTTTTCGATGGCGCTAATTCACTATTTTTAAAAATCTAAATTAAGCGCTTATCATGAGAAAATTACTGTTTTTACTTTTTGCAATACAGTTTGCCTGTTTTGCTTACGCTCAACATGAACAGGATTCGGCTTTCGTTCGTGACAATTACATAAAAAAAGAAGTGTCTATCCCCATGCGCGATGGCATAAAATTGTTTACTGCCATGTATGTGCCGAAAGATGCAACCGAAAAACACCCTATTCTGTTAATGCGAACACCATATTCCTGCAATCCTTATGGTGAAAGCAATTTCAACGCCGGACTGTGGTTACGCTATTTCAAATACTATACACGTGAGAATTACACCATCGTGTTTCAGGATGTGCGCGGCCGCTGGATGAGCGAAGGAGAATTTGTTGATGTACGCCCGTTCAACCCGAATAAAAAAACAAACCAGGATATTGATGAAGCCAGCGATACCTACGATACCATCGACTGGTTGATAAAGAATCTCGAAAACAACAATGGCAATGTAGGCGTAATGGGTATTTCGTACCCGGGCTTTTACTCAACCATGGCGGCATTAAGCGGCCACCCGGCATTAAAAGCGGTAAGTCCGCAAGCGCCGGTAACCGATTGGTTTATTGGTGACGACTTCCATCACAACGGCGCCTTTTTTATATTGGATGGGTTTTCATTTTATGCAAGCGGATTTGGTTACCCCCGGCCCACACCAACAAGATTTGGACCGCCCAATAACATTCGCATTCCTTCAAACGACAATTACGAATCGTATTTACGCATTGGCGCTTTGAAGAACTTTATGAAGCTTACCGGTGATAGTCTGAAATTCTGGAAAGATATGTATGCGCATCCTAATTATGACGAATGGTGGCAGGCCCGCAACATCAGGAATTTTGTTGATCATGTGCCTGCCGGCACTGCAACAATGGTTGTAGGCGGTACATTTGATGCAGAGGATTGCTTTGGCGCCTGGCGTACGTACGAAGCCATTGAGAAAAAAGCAAAGAACAAAAACCGGATCGTAATGGGCCCCTGGTATCATGGCCAGTGGGCTTCAACCGATGGCACCCATATGGGCAACGTACGCTTTGGGTCAAACACCAGCATTTGGTACCAGAACAATATTGAAATACCTTTCTTTAACTATTATCTGAAAGGCAAGGGCGATATTTCAAAGCTGGCAGAAGCCAACATCTTTTTTACCGGCGCCAATGAATGGAAGCAATTTGAAACCTGGCCACCTGCCGATAAAAAAGACGAAGCTATTTATTTGCAGGCCGGTGGAAAACTGAGCTACACCAAACCTGCCTCCAAAAACAGTTTCACCGAATACATCAGTGACCCTGCACATCCGGTGCCATATACAGAAAATGTACACTTTACCCGTACGCGCGACTATATGACCGATGACCAGCGTTTTGCCAGCCGCCGTACCGATGTAATAAGTTTTGAAACAGATGTACTTACCAGCGACCTTACCCTGGGTGGTACGGTTGTAGCCGACCTGCTTGCGAGCATTTCAACAACTGATGCCGACTTTGTAGTAAAGGTAATAGATGTGTTCCCCGACGATTTCAAATATGCCGGCGCTACCACAAATCAAAGCCGCGATGCAGGTGGCCCCTACCCAATGGGTGGCTATCAAATGTTAGTACGTGGTGAAATAATGCGCGGCCGTTTCCGTAAAAGCTTTGCTATACCCGAAGCATTTAAGCCAAACAAAATTGAACGGGTAAAATTTGAGTTGCCCGATGTGGCCCATACTTTTCAAAAAGGCCATAAGCTGATGATACAAATTCAAAGCAGCTGGTTCCCGCTGGCCGACCGCAACCCGCAAAAGTTTGTAAATATTTACGAATGCGATGACAGCGATTTTCAGAAGGCGGCGATCAGAATTTATCACGATGGAACTAATAGCAGTAGTATAATATTACCGGTATTGAAGTAAATTGGGTTAACGAGTTGACGAGGAAAACAGGTTGACAATCGCTTGTCAACCTGTTTGCTTTAATGACCAACAGCACTTTCGTGAGTTAGCCAATAGTCGGGCTTTTCCCTAGTCAACTCGTTAACTTATCAACTTTTCAACTTATATTGCAGCCTCTCAGGATCTATGCACTTATAATACGCACACTGTCTCTCAACACTTAAAACCAGGCTACACAGTACCGCGCAGGCGCGGTATACTCATTTTATTTTCATTACAAAACATCTACCATTGACACTATTTAGTTGAGTGACAAAGGGTATTAACATTTTAAACATTATGAAAAAAGTTTGGTTTATTGCCTCATTGCTCCTGACCATCAACATGTATGCACAGGTAAACATTATTCCGCAGCCTGCTGAATTAAAGCTGCCGGAAGCTGCCGGTAATTTTACCATTACGGCCAAAACACCTATTATTCTGGAAGGCTCAGGGCTCGAGAACTCAGCCCGTTTTCTGAATGATTATCTGAAACAGGTATATGGTTTTACTTTACCAATAGTTAAAAAAGCAGGTGCAACACCCGGCATTCGACTGAACTTTGATCGCCTGGACCATCCAATTGCCGGTGCGTATAATATGGAAGTAAATGCCAAGGGTGTATATATTGGTGGCGATAATGAAACCGGTACTTTTTATGGCGTACAAACCTTGCTTCAGTTACTGCCTACTGTAAAAACAAACAGCTTACCTGTAGCGTATGTTACTATTAAAGACTATCCGCGCTTTCAATATCGCGGTCTTCATTTAGATGTAAGCCGCCATTTCTTTCCGGTAAGTTTTGTAAAACGTTATATTGATTATATAGCGCTGCATAAGATGAATTATTTTCACTGGCACTTAACAGATGACCAGGGCTGGCGCATAGAGATAAAAAAATATCCCAACCTTACAAAGGCAGGCGCCTGGCGCAATGGCACTATCATAGGCCACCACCCCGGCACCGGTAACGACAGCATTCGCTACGGCGGCTTCTATACGCAAAAAGAAGTAAAAGAAATAGTGGAGTATGCTGCCAAAAGGTATATTACTGTTTTGCCTGAAATTGAAATGCCTGGTCATGCATCAGCAGCGCTTACAGCATATAACAATTTGGGTTGTACCGGTGGTCCTTATGAAGTGCAACAAACATGGGGCGTATTCAACGACGTATTTTGTGCAGGCAATGATTCTGTTTTTACTTTTCTGCAAAATGTACTCGATGAAGTTATTCCTTTATTCCCTTCAAAATATGTACATATAGGCGGTGATGAATGTCCTAAAGAAAGCTGGAAGAAATGCCCTAAGTGCCAAAAGAGAATGGCCGATAATAAACTGAAAGATGAACATGAGTTGCAAAGTTATTTTGTGCAGCGCATGGAAAAATACATCAACAGCAAAGGCAAAACGATCATTGGCTGGGATGAAATACTGGAAGGTGGTCTTGCCCCCAATGCAGTTGTCATGAGCTGGCGTGGTGAGAAAGGTGGTATTGAAGCTGCCAAGCAAAATCATGATGTTATTATGACGCCTACCACATATGTTTATTTCGATTATTCACAGGCTAAGAAAGAAGACTCTTTAACAATTGGCGGGTATGTACCCGTTAACAAGGTGTACAATTATGAACCATTGTCAAAAGAACTGACCCCAGCGGAAGCCAAACATATATTGGGGGCGCAAGCCAATTTATGGACGGAATATGTAACCAATCCTAAAAAAGTTGAGTATATGATCTTCCCGCGGGCAAGTGCATTGAGTGAAGTTTTATGGAGCCCTTCAGAAAAACGCAACTGGAGCGATTTTGAAAAACGCTTACAGGAACAATGTAAACGTTATACTTTGTGGGGCACCGACTACAATAAAACGTTTGAATAGTTATTATAGTAAGCATTTTGCAATCGTTTGCCCTTAATTACCCGAAAAGAACCGCAATTCCTTTCGAATACTGGAAATAGCTTTAATTTCGCGCAACTATTAAAAACCGATTATTTATGAGCATGGTTGATTCGTTTGAGAAGATACCTGTACGTATTTATCCCGATCAGAAAGAAGGATCAAAATTCGCAGCCAGGGAAATAGCCGATCTCATCCGCAGTAAACAAGCGGCCGGCCAACCCTGTGTATTAGGCCTGGCAACCGGTTCAACACCGCGTTCCATGTATGCCGAGCTGGTACGCCTTCATAAAGAAGAAGGCTTAAGCTTTAAGAATGTGATCACTTTTAATTTGGATGAATACTATCCCATTGACAACGATGCGCTGCAAAGCTATTATCGCTTTATGCACAAGCATTTGTTCGATCACATTGATATTGACCCCAAGAACATTCACATTCCAAATGGCGAAACACCTAAAGAAAGCATCAAAGCACATTGCCTGGAGTATGAGAACATGATCGATAATGCCGGTGGCATCGATCTGCAGGTACTGGGCATTGGTAACAATGGGCATATCGGTTTTAACGAACCCGGTTCAAGCATTCTTTCACGCACACGCCTGATAACATTGGATACTTCAACCCGCATCGCCAATTCACATGAATTTGCGAACATTTCTGAAGTACCCCGCCTGGCTGTAACTATGGGTATCAGCACCATCTTAAAAGCAAAACGCATTTTACTGATGGCCTGGGGCCCTGCCAAAACCGCTGTAGTACAAAAAGCGGTTGAGGATAATGTTACCGAACAAATTCCTGCTTCTTTATTACAACAACATAACGACACGCTGTTCATTCTCGATGAGATCGCAGCTGCAGATCTTACCCGCTTTAAATCGCCCTGGCTTACCGGCGATACCGAGTGGACACCTAAAATGATCCGCAAGGCTGTGGTGAATATGGCACTGAAAGTGAACAAACCACTGTTGAGCCTTACAAACGTTGATTACCGCGATGCCGGCTTAAGCGATCTGCTTGTTGAAGTAGGTGACGCTTACGAGCTCAACCTGCAGGTGTATTATATGCTGCGCGACAGCATCACCGGCTGGCCCGGCGGTAAACCCGATGTTAATTTACCTAACCATCCCGAACGCAGCAAGCCATATCCCAAACGTTGTGTTATCTTCTCCCCCCACCCCGATGATGATATTATTTCAATGGGTGGTACCTTTCAGCGTTTGCACGACCAGGGGCACGATGTACATGTAGCCTACCAAACCTCAGGTAACATTGCCGTTACCGACGAGTTTGTTACCCGTTTCATGGATTTTGCCGTAGGTTTTGAAGATATGTTTGGGGTTGACAGCAAAAAATCGAAGGACATTCTGGAACAGGCCCGTCAGTACCTTAAATCAAAGAAGTCGAACCAGATAGACACCCCGGAGATCAGGGCGGTAAAAGGGCTTATACGCCGTTGTGAGGCTAAAGCTACCTGCCGCTATGTGGGCATAAAAGAAGATAACTACCACTTTCAGAACCTGCCCTTCTACGAAACCGGTACCATTGAAAAGAAACCGATGGGCGAAGAGGATATAAAGCTTACCATGGAGCTGCTGCGCAAAATAAAACCTCACCAGGTATATTGCGCCGGCGACCTGGCCGATCCGCATGGCACTCATAAAGTATGTCTCGATATCGTATTCGAATCGTTACGCCGCATAAAAGAAGCTGGCGACGAGTGGATAAAAGACTGCTGGGTTTGGTTGTACAAAGGCGCCTGGCAGGAGTGGGACCTTAGTGAAATAGAAATGGCCATTCCTATGAGCCCCGACCAGGTAATGAAAAAGCGTTTTGGCATTTTCATTCACCAGTCGCAAAAAGACATGGTTCCCTTCCAGGGAAGCGACAGCCGCGAATTCTGGCAGCGCGCCGAAGACAGAAACGCCAATACCGCCAATTTGTACGCCCAGCTGGGGCTTACCAAGTACGCGGCAATGGAAGCCTTCGTACGCTGGCATTTTTAATTGTGCTTTACAGGAATAGCTCAAACAGGTGAGCGCCTTCAAATAAGAAAGGGAAAGCCTCCTTAAAACGGGGCCTTCCCTTTTTCATTATAATGCCTTTTACAACTCTTCTAAAAGGCATCACTTCATAAGATCTATCAGTGTTTGTTTTTCGGGCAACTCGTTGAACACGTATACCGGAATTTCATCTATCCCGATATTTACCCGCAGGCTTTTCAGGTGATCTATATACCTTTTTCCCGGAGCATTAACATATACGATTATCAGGTCCGGAAGCCTATTGTCAAGATGATCTAAAAGTTGTTGAAAATTCTCTACACAATCTACTATTACAGGGACCGGCAGATCATACAACAAATGTTTCATAGAGTGGATACTGTCGCTGTGGTCGTAAAACAATACAATATACCTGGTATTCTCCTGCATACTTTACTGTTTTTATAAAGCAGTAGTCTAAAAATTGTATTCCATCATTGGGATTTTGATTGTATTTTCGGTATTCTTATTGCTTTTATTTGTGGTTTATATTCGTTTTAAAAAGTGATGTTAATGTTTTGAGGTCTCCCAACTAAATGGGCGGGGGAAGCAGGCAAAAAAAAGTATATATATGAATGTTTCTAATCAGTATCCAACAAACGTACTAATTGCAGAGGATGACGACGAGGACTACCTGATATTTTCACTGGCCATTGAAGAGCTGTCTTTCAAAGTGATATTATCAAGGGCAGAGAACGGCGACCTCCTTTTTAAACTGTTGGACGAAAACAATCCAGATATAGTCTTTCTCGACCTGTTAATGCCGTGCAAAGACGGGCGTCAATGCTTACGTGAAATAAGGGCTAACAGGAAATACGACGCCATTCCCATTATTGTATATTCTTCATTGAACGATCTGCAAAATATTGAGTTCTGTTATCGTGAGGGTTCAAACCTGTATGCCATTAAACCGCATACATTGGTTGAATTGAAAACCATTCTTGAAAAGATCTTCAGTATCGACTGGAAAAAAGTATTGTATTTCCCTCCCCGCTCTATGTTTGTTCTTAACCCACAATAAAAAAGTAACCGTGTCACGGTTTCGGACTGTGACACGGTTAAAATCATTATAGAGACCTTTTATTTTTTCCCAAACATCAGTAATGTATCGGCATCCGCACTGGGCGTGGCTGGCGTGTTCTCAACTGTAGCCTGGTGAACCGGCAACGAAATAATAAAGGTAGACCCTTTACCAACCTTGCTTTGCACCGAAATAAACCCATTGTGCTTTTCAACGATCTTTTTACAAAGGGTGAGACCAATGCCTGTTCCCTCAAATTCACTATGTACATGCAACCGTCTGAACATATCGAAGATCTGTTCGGCGTATACCTGGTCGAAGCCAATGCCGTTATCCTGTACATAAATACGGCAATATTGCACCGGCTCTTTATTAGAGGTGGTGGCAGTAATTATTTCTGAACGAATGTTTATTACCGGTGGTTCGTCTTTTTTAGAATACTTAAGCGCATTGCTTAACAGATTCTCAAAAAGCGGACGTATTAAACCGGGGTTTACATCTATGGCTGGCAGCTCCTGTATTTCCAACCTGCCTTTTTTCTCCTGAATGGTAGAATCCAGCTCATCTATAGCCTCCTGTAAAACAATATTGAGGTTATAATTTACAAAAGTGTCCTTCTCATTATTGATACGTGAAAATGCCAGTATATCACTGATAAGCGTTTGCATACGCACCGCGGCATTTTGTATACGGTTAATGTAATTTATAGCGGGCGTATCGAGCACCTGCTGGTATTTTACAAACAACAGATCACTAAACGTGCGGATCTTACGCAAAGGCTCTTGCAGGTCGTGCGAGGCCATGAAAGCGAAACGATCGAGATCGCGGTTAGCCGACTCCAGCAGCGCTATATTTTCCAACAACTGACGGTTCAGTTCTTTTACCCGTTCTTCAGAAGCCTTACGTTCGGTGACCTCCATTTCGAGGTTACGGTTTATGATAATAAGCCGCTTCTCCTGCTCAATAAGGCGGTGATTTTTGCGGTACAGGTCAACCAGTACGCTCACCTTTGCACGTAATAGTTCACTATTAATGGGTTTATAAATATAATCTACGGCACCCATGCGGTAGCCTTTGTAAACATTCTCCTCACCGTAATTATTGGCGGTGATGAAAATTATTGGAATGTGTTTGAGTTTCTCGCGTTCATAGATAAGGGCAGCCGTTTCAAATCCATTCAGGTTGGGCATTTTTACATCCATCAGGATAAGCGCAAAATCAATCTCATTCAACAGGATCTTCAATGCCTGGCTTCCCGAACTGGCTTTAACAAAAGTATAGCCATCAGGAGCCAGAATGGCTTCCATAGACATTAAATTATCCTCGCGATCATCAACTAACAAAATTTTTGGACGCATTATGTTAGGGTTTCTTTTTCAACTAGTAACTGTTATTTATAGAACCATACTCTCATAAGAGATAACAGCTGATCTATTTTCAAGGGTTTTGTGATATAATCCGATGCTCCTGCCTCAATACACTTTTGCCTGTCGCCTTTCATCGCTTTTGCCGTTACCGCAATAATGGGCAATGTGCTGTTCTTATGTTCGCGCCGTATCTTTTGTGTTGTTTCGTACCCATCCATTTCCGGCATCATGATGTCCATCAGAACCATATCTATTTTCGGATTATCATCGCGTATAATATTTATCGCCTCCTTACCACTTTCGGCCGTAATAACATTAATATTATAACGTTCAAAAACTGTAGTTAGTGCAAATAAATTGCGTACATCGTCATCAACCACCAAAATATTTTTACCGGTAAGAATATCTTCCTTCTTTCTGATATTCTCTATCACTTTCCGTTTTTCGGCCTGCAGGTCTTTATGGTTGATGTGCAGGTGAAGAATGGTTTCTTCCAACAAATGTTCCAGTGAGTTTACGCCTTTCAGCAGGATCTTGCTGCTCACATTGTTCAATTGTTGCAGTTCTTTTTTATTGAACTCTTTTGCCGAATACATGATCACCGGTGTAAGCCTTGGTTTTCTTTCGGCCACCTGGTTCACCAACTCACTACCGGGCAGGTCGGGCAGCGAATAATCGAGAATGATGCAATCGAAATCTTTATTATTGATCTCATGCATGGCTTTTTCGCCGGTTTCGGCCAGCGTTACCTGCATATTGTCGGTGTTCAATAATTTAACTATCTGTGAAGCGTCTACCTCGTTATCTTCCACTACCAGTATCTGTTTTACATCTTTCTTGTTAAATGAAACTATATCATCGAACAGATCGTTAAGCGATTCGTTATCGAGCGGTTTTAACCTAAAACTGCGGGCGCCACGTTTTAGTGCCAGGGCCTTGTTCTCTTCACCTGAGATCAAATGAATTGGTATATGCCGGTAACTAAGGTCGTTGCGTAATAACTCCATCACCTTCCAGCCGCTGGTATCGGGCAACTTCACATCGAGCGTAATGGCTATAGGTGTGAACCGGTTAATAAAGTCGAACACTTCAATATAGTTGGTGGCCACAATAGCTTTCAAACCGTATTGATGCGCTTTCTCAATAATGATCTTCCCAAACCTTATATCGTCTTCCACAATAAGAATGGCCTTTTCACTTGGTTGTACATTATTGCGATCATCACCGGTATCATTAATCATTTCATTTACGATATGCATACTTCCCGAATCGTTCCCTTCGCCGGTTACCCGTATTGAATTTAACAGGGTATCAATTTCGCCGCTATCACTGCCTAACTGATATTGGTATTCGTTCAGGTTGGCGGGCGCCTCGCGGGTTACCACGCCAGAAACATTATCTATTGGCAAAAACAGGGTAAATGTACTTCCCTGGCCTGGTGTACTATCCAGCTCAATGGTACCACCCAACAGTTCGGTCAACCCGCGACTGATTGACAAACCCAAACCGGTACCGCCGTATTTGCGGCTGGTACTTCCTTCGGCCTGTTGAAAAGCTTCGAAGATGATACTTTGTTTCTCAAGCGGTATACCAATACCCGTATCATTGATAGCAAAGGCAACAACACGTTGCGCATTGTCGAGCATGGCGTTACCCGGTTTCCAGTTCCTGTTGGCATCATAGATCTTCAGCTTCACTTCCCCTTTCTCAGTAAATTTAAATGAATTCGACAGCAGGTTCTTCAATATCTGGTTCAACCGTTGAATATCCGTTTCCATGGTTTCTGGCAAACGGGTATCTGTTTCTATTGTAAAACGTAAATGGCGCGCTTCTGCAATTGGCTTGAAGGTTGTTTCCACAAACGAAGTGATCTCGAAGAAACGTACCGGTGCAATATTGGCGGTAATGAAACCCGATTCGATCTTCGACAGGTCGAGGATATCGTTGATAAGTTGAATAAGGTCATCACCACAGGAGTGAATGGTTTTGGCGTAGCGGATCTGCTTTTCGGTTAAGTTTCCTTCGGCATTCTCGTACAGTTGTTGCGCCAGGATCAGTAAACTGTTCAGCGGCGTACGTAACTCGTGCGACATGTTTGCCAGGAACTCCGACTTATACTTTGAAGTAAGTGTTAACTGCTCTGCTTTTTCTTCCAGTGAGCGACGGGCCTCTTCCACCTCCTTGTTTTTGGCTTCCACCTCGTTCTTTTGTTTTACCAGCAACAGCGCTTTATCCTGCAGCTCATCGTTCGTTCTGCGCAGCTCTTCCTGTTGCACTTTCAACTCACTTGCCAGTGATTGCGATTGCGACAGCAGTTCTTCGGTTCGTGTATTCGCCTCAATGGTGTTCAGCACGATACCGATACTTTCGGTTAACTGGCTTAGGAAGTCGAGGTGCGTTTGGCTAAAGGTATCGAGCGAAGCCAGCTCAATTACCGCTTTTACGTTGTTTTCGAACAACACCGGCAAAATGATCACATTGGCCGGTTTTGCTTTTCCTAATGCCGAACTTATACGAATGTAATTGGCCGGCACATTGGAGAGAATGATACGTTCTTTTTCGAACGCCACCTGCCCTACCAGGCCTTCGCCAATGCTAAATTCGGTTTGAATATTTCTATCTGATTTGTAGCCGTACGCTGCAAACAGGTTCAGTTTTACTTCATTATTGGTATCCTCATCCTGGCGTAAAATATAGAAGGCGCCAAAGTGTGCGCTTACTACCCGCGCCAGCTCCGACAGGATCCTTTGTGTTACGGTCTTCAGATCGCGTTGCCCCTGCAACATTTGACCGAATTTGGCGAGGTTCGATTTCAACCAGTCCTGCTCCTGGTTACGCAGGGTTGTTTCGCGCAGGTTGGTGATCATTTGGTTGATGGTATCTTTCAACGCTTCCACCTCCCCTTTTGCTTCTACCCTAATGGTTCGGGTAAGGTCACCTTTTGTTACCGCCGACGCCACTTCAGAAATAGAACGTACCTGTGTGGTAAGGTTCTGCGCCAGCTGGTTCACGTTTTCGGTAAGGTTTTTCCAAATACCACTCGCACCGGGCACACTGGCCTGCCCACCCAGGCGGCCTTCAACACCCACCTCGCGGGCCACAGTAGTTACCTGATCGGCAAAGGTGGCCAGCGTATCAATCATTTCATTGATGGTATCAATCAGTTGCGCCACCTCACCGCGCGATACAATGGTTAGCTTTTGTTTCAGGTTACCGGTAGCCACCGCGGTTACCACCTTGGCAATACCACGCACCTGGTTGGTAAGGTTACTGGCCATCATGTTAACCGAGTCGGTCAAATCTTTCCAGGTACCAGCCACACCACGTACTTCCGCTTGCCCTCCCAGTTTACCTTCGGTGCCCACCTCACGGGCCACACGCGTTACCTCCGATGCAAAGCCTTGTAACTGGTCCACCATCGTATTGATCGTATTCTTCAGATCAAGGATCTCACCTTTAACGTCGATAGCCACTGTTTTCGACAGATCGCCACTTGCCACCGCCTTGGTTACCTCGGCAATGTTACGCACCTGGTCGGTAAGGTTACCAGTCATTTGGTTCACCGAGTCGGTAAGGTCTTTCCAGGTTCCGGCCACACCAGGTACAAACGCCTGTCCGCCCAATTTACCATCGGTACCTACCTCACGCGCCACACGGGTTACTTCCGATGCAAAGGCACGCAGCTGGTCAACCATTGTATTGAGCGTTTCTTTAAGCTGCAAAATTTCACCACGTACGTCAACCGTAATTTTTTTCGACATGTCGCCGTTCGCCACCGCAATGGCCACATCGGCAATGTTACGCACCTGGGCGGTAAGGTTACCGGCCATTTGGTTCACCGAGTCGGTAAGGTCCTTCCAGGTTCCGGCCACACCAGGCACGTTCGCCTGTCCGCCAAGTTTACCTTCGGTACCCACCTCACGCGCCACACGCGTTACTTCCGATGCAAAACCGCGCAGCTGGTCCACCATCGTATTGATGGTATTCTTCAGCTCCAGGATCTCACCTTTTACGTTTACGTCAATCTTCCGGCTAAGGTCACCATTTGCCACCGCAGTGGTTACCTCGGCAATGTTACGCACCTGCGAGGTAAGGTTACTCGCCATTTTATTTACACTATCCGTTAAGTCTTTCCAGGTACCAGCCACACCAGGTACATCTGCCTGTCCGCCCAGTTTACCTTCGCTACCCACCTCACGGGCCACACGCGTTACTTCCGATGCGAAACCGTTCAGCTGGTCCACCATGGTGTTGATGGTATTCTTCAACTCCAGGATCTCACCGCGTACGTCCACCGTGATCTTACGGCTAAGGTCACCCTTTGCCACCGCGGTGGTTACCTCGGCAATGTTACGCACCTGGCCGGTAAGGTTACTGGCCATCATGTTCACCGAGTCGGTAAGGTCTTTCCAGGTTCCGGCCACACCACGTACTTCCGCCTGGCCACCCAGTTTACCTTCACTACCTACCTCACGCGCCACGCGCGTTACTTCCGATGCAAAACCACGCAGCTGGTCCACCATCGTATTAATGGTGTTCTTCAACTCCAGGATCTCACCTTTTACATCCACATCGATCTTACGGCTAAGGTCACCATTTGCCACTGCCGTTGTTACCTCGGCAATGTTACGTACCTGGCCGGTAAGGTTACTGGCCATTTTATTTACGCTATCTGTTAAATCTTTCCAGGTACCACCTACACCCGGCACATCAGCCTGTCCGCCCAGTTTACCTTCAGAACCTACTTCACGCGCCACACGCGTTACTTCAGAACCAAACGAGTTCAACTGGTCCACCATGGTGTTGATGGTATTCTTCAGCTCCAGGATCTCACCGCGCACATCCACCGTGATCTTACGGCTAAGGTCACCCTTTGCCACCGCCGTGGTTACCTCGGCAATGTTACGCACCTGGCCGGTAAGGTTACTGGCCATACCATTCACCGAGTCGGTAAGGTCTTTCCAGGTTCCGGCTACTCCTTTTACCTGTGCCTGCCCACCCAGTTTACCTTCGGTACCCACCTCAAGCGCCACACGCGTTACCTCGGAGGAGAAGGAGTTCAACTGGTCCACCATGGTATTGATGGTATTCTTCAGCTCAAGGATCTCACCGCGCACATCCACCGTGATCTTACGGCTAAGGTCACCCTTTGCCACCGCAGTGGTTACCTCGGCAATATTACGCACCTGGCCCGTAAGGTTACCGGCCATTTGGTTTACCGAGTCGGTAAGGTCTTTCCATACACCACCTACCCCTTTTACTTTTGCCTGGCCACCCAGTTTACCTTCGGAACCTACTTCACGCGCCACACGCGTTACCTCGGCCGAGAAGGAGTTCAACTGGTCAACCATCGTATTGATCGTATTCTTTAATTCAAGGATCTCACCTTTTACGTCTACGGTGATCTTACGGCTAAGATCACCCTTTGCCACCGCGGTAGTTACCTCGGCAATGTTACGTACCTGACCGGTGAGGTTGTTGGCCATTTGGTTTACCGAGTCGGTAAGGTCTTTCCAGGTTCCGGCAACCCCTTTTACCTGTGCCTGACCACCCAGCTTACCTTCGGTACCTACCTCAAGCGCCACACGCGTTACCTCAGAGGAGAAGGAGTTCAACTGGTCCACCATGGTATTGATGGTGTTCTTCAACTCGAGGATCTCCCCTTTTACGTCAACCGTGATCTTTTTCGACAGGTCACCTTTTGCCACAGCGGTAGTTACCTCGGCAATGTTACGCACCTGGCCCGTAAGATTACTGGCCATTTGGTTTACCGAGTCGGTAAGGTCTTTCCATACACCACCTACCCCTTTTACTTTTGCCTGGCCACCCAGTTTACCTTCAGAACCTACTTCACGCGCCACGCGGGTTACCTCCATGGAGAACAGGTTCAGCTGTTTCACCATGTCGTTCACTTCTTTGGCAATGGTGGCAAATTCACCCTGTAAAACGTGACCGCCTATTTCGAGCGGCATTTCTTTTGAGAGGTTACCTTTTGCCACCGAACTGATCACATCGGCGATCTCAATGGTGGGGTGCACCAGGTCAGAGATAAGGATGTTAAGTGATTCAACCCCCGTACGCCAGGCGCCACGGGCATTGGGCAGCTCTATACGCTGATTAAGTTTACCCTGTTTACCAATGGTATTACCGGCACGGGTAAACTCCATCATCATTTTTTCGTTAAGAGAAATTATTTCGTTGAGTGTATCGCAGATCTTTCCGCTTAACCCCACCTGATCAATGGGCATGCGTACACTAAAGTTTCCATTTTTCACCTGCGTTAATACATGTAACAGTTCACGCGAATCGAGGTATCCGCTTAACTGTCGATCTGTTAAGTCACTTTCTTCTTCACTTACTATTTTGGGACGCTTTTTGGGAGGAACTTGTTTGCCATTCGCAGGCACTGCAGCTGGTACATTCTGCCGGTTTGAGCGGGTAGTACTGGGTTTTGAACGCGCCATAATCAGGTATTTTAGATTTTACAGTTTTTTTTTGAAAAGCAGTTTACAAAGGGGCTGTAACGGCGTCGAACAATCAATGTTCCATATTCACCAATAGCAGCCGATACAACGCCGTTTTTAATTTCAAACAGTGTTCCGATTTTTTGGTAGGAATTCATACAGTTTTCACCTGCTTTTTATAGACAGTTAGCCAAATTATTCATATACATTATCCCCATTTAGGCCACGCCTCCCCAAATTGGGCAACTCATTGCCCAAATGACTATTCATAATCAAATTATTAGCGAAAGTAAATCCTATATCTAATTACAAGACCAGGGCCAGTTTAGCAGCAACTAAGGCAGGTGACCAACGTCGATATATTATAAAATGTTGCCAAATGAATAGCAATAAATGTTAGCAGCCTGAAGCAGGTTTGAACGATCTGTATGGCACTGTCAGAAACCGGTTCAATAACAGGCATCACCGGCACGTAAATCCGGTAATCGCCTTCCGCGGCCGGTACTACCTCAAGCTGACCAATAGGTGCATTATCATTTAACAATATCATAAATGCCTGCGCATAGGTGCATTCGCGATATTCTTCGGATAACCATTTAAGATAAGAAGAATGACATTTTTTTTAAAAAACCGGGGGTTACGATAAAGGTGGTATTTCAGCACAAATAAAATTTCACCTCGCAAAGCGGGCAGGCATGCGCCAAAAGCGACAAAATGTTTTTGTAAGGGTGGCATTTAAATCCGATTTCATAAATGATTGGTATTAAATTCCCTTATCTTTAGCCGGTGCAGCTGCCTTCTCTACATGCGTAATATAGCATACCTACAACTTCCCACAAGGGCCTGATGATAGCACTGCATAGCGTAATTATTTCTCTAACGTTTGGCAATACGTGTTCGCCTATTGGTTTTCATTTACAGTATCCTGTTTCCCTAACATAACAGGCCACCTGTAAAATGCATGCTATTGCCATTGTTAATTAGCTAGTGAGATAATGTGATAATGAGATAATGCTTTCTGTTCGGCATCCCTGATACTCCGTTGCCTAACGAAATGGCCGCGACTGTATTTACATTATCACATTAGCAAATTATCACATTATCACATTAATTCAGGCTCGGCGTAACAAATAACGGCCCATTAAATTATTGGTAGGTATGCAAATAAAATTGATTGCAGATAATCACAAAGAACTGGCGTTCTCCGATCAGCTTCCCAACGCGCTGGATGCGTATGTAGTGCAGGGAGCAACATCCATTGCCACCTCGGGAAATTTCGGCCATATATTGTTTCAGCAGCTTCAAAGCAATGGGATATTCATACGATTACAACATTTTTTGGTGAACCGGAGCTGCACATTCACCATGCAGGAAGATGAACCAATGTTAAAATTGCGCTTTCATTTAACAAATCATATACAGTATCATTTAGAGGGATTGGGCAATGTTATTTTTTATGAACAGGGGTATAACTTATTATATATTCCTTTTCAAAGCAACCGGGTACACTGTCAACATCCCGGGATATACTTTACTGTTGATGTACATTTTCCAACATATACATTGTGTCAAAAGTTACCACCTTTAGTTCTAATGAATGATTTTCAGAAAAAAGTTATGCACCTGCAACCGGCTATGTTAGCACCGGTTAACCAGGTAGCCAGCCGAACCCTTTTAACCCATGTACACCAATTGATATATAGCGGCAAACGCGCTACAACATCATTACACTCCAGATCACTGGCCTTGTTAACGCTTTGCCTCGAAAACATTTCAGACCATCCTGTATGGGAACCGGTAACACTTTCCATGCAGGAGGCACAGGCCATTTATTTAGCCCGCACCCATATGGAAGAAAATTTAAAACACGAATGGACGCTTAAAGAGCTTACCCAGCTAACCGGTCTCAACGATTATAAACTGAAGACGGGGTTTCAGCAACTATACCATAGCAGTTGTGCCGATTACCTACGCGATATAAGAATGGAAAAAGCCTGGCAGCTTTTATCGGGCAAAAAATTTTCGGTATCGCAGGTGGCCGAAGAAGTTGGCTATACCAACTTAAGTGCTTTTTCTAAAGCGTTCAAGAAATATTATAATATAACGGCGAGGGAAAGGAGTAAGGAGAATGCGGATTGAGTTAACGAGTTGACGAGGGAGTTGATATGTTGATACCGGTGATAGAGTTGATAAAGGGAGAAACAACATAGAAGTTGCCATGGATTTACTATGGAGTTACCATGGGCCTGCATCGCTATAACATCGCTATAAGGTCGCTATAAGGTCGCTGAAAGGTCGCTACAAAAGGGGGTTTTCCATTTATCGCTTTTATACATACAGGTAAAAAAAATATTGAGTTTTCACTTTTTTGGCAAAATATTTATGATGGGGAAATTTGGAAGCATTGTATATCTATTAGTAACTTTATATAGACGTTGTAGCAGGTGATGATCTATGTTATGATCCATAATCCAAATTCCAATCCGTCGCTATCTAAAGCCACTTATCACCTACTTGAAGAGGTTGCCAAAAATTCAGGAACAACGTAAAAAATCATCGTCTACATTTCATAAGATAAGGTTTATCATGGTGTTGGTTGATTAGTGTAACTCCTGCGCTGGTAGTGACCGCATATTTTAATTGCCGGAAAAATTGGTTAAGCCAATGCATACTTTTGTGAGGGTCTGCATGGCTATTCATAACACATCGCTCCTACTAAATTACATTCCGGTAAATATTATATGTTCATTACCGGCGCATGTGTTTTTATAGCGGGAAACTATGGCAGTACAATAAGTTTGTTTTGCTGCATTTTAAACTTAACGCCATTAAATTCAAGCACCTTAATTACAGCGGAGAGATTTTCTTTTAGCGGAAGTGTTCCGGTAAATGTATAGGCGGGTGTTTGTCCCTCGTAACCTACTTCAATATTATACCAACGAGAGACCATTCTCATTATAGATCTTATATCGGCATTTTGTAACGATACCAGCCCATTTCGCCAACCCATTGCGTCTTCTGCATCTTCCAGATCGACGATCTTTATAAGATTTTTCCCATTAATGGCCATATGTGGCATTTGTGCCTGCTGCCCTGGCGTTAACAGCTTATAATCGCTGTTTTCACCTGCCACCGATAGTTTTACTTTCCCTTTCAGCAAAGTAGTTTTAATATCAGCTTCATCATCATAGGCCATGATATCGAAACTGGTGCCCAGCACTTCAACCTCGGCCAAACTGGCTCCAGACACCGATTTTATTTCAACAATGAACGGCACCTTTTGTGTATTTGTTGACACTACATCAAAATATGCTTCCCCTGTAATAGTAACGCGCCGTTCAGTTTCTGAAAATTGTGCGGGATATTTTATTGTTGAAGTGGCATTTAACCAAACCTTACTACCATCGGGCAGTACCAGACTGTATTGTCCGCCACGGGGTGTACTTAATGTATTCCATACAACCCCCTGTTGAATATTCACTTCACCGGTACGTTCATACCTGATCTCTCCTTCATTTAGTTTCACCACATTTACATTTCCTTCCCGTGCCAGCTTACCGCTGTTTGCATCGCTGAGGTTAATTACATTACCATTTGACAGCGTAAGTGTTGCTTTGTTTCCACCGGGTTGTACATCAACAATTGCCGGCACATATGTGCCGTTAACGGTAGCAGGTTGCATTTTCTTTGGTTGCCAGTATGGCCATGTAATGGCGCCGGCCACTATTAACACAACGGCTGCAGCGGCATATGTATACCACCGTTGATAGAAAGGGACCGTTCTTGTAATGGGAGTAATGTTTGAACTGATCTTCTGCCACCAGCCTTCCATATCAACCTGTTTCATGGAAGTGAGGTCGGCCAGTAATGTTTCGCTGTCATTTACCCGGTCGTATACCAGGGCGTTTGAAGGGTGGGCCGCTTTCCAGCGTTCAAGGTATTGCAATTCCTCAGCAGTGATCTCCTGCCGTAACTGCTTCAGCAGCAACGCAGCCAGATAATCTGCTTCATCCATTCCCGATAAATTGATTTCAGTGTCCATAATACAATTGCCTGTAACTTATAGAAACACTATAACCTATCAATACCTTTATAAGATGGGGACATATTTACGGGGCTTCCTCCCCTGTACCAGTTAACTCGTTAACTCCGCCTCCGTCATTGCCAAAAAACACAAAAGAACAGACAGCAATCCTCTTTTCAATAAGTTAGTTCGTATCAATTGAATGGCCTTGGCCCTTTGTACCCAAACAGTATTTATTGAAATACCCAGCATTTCTGCTATATCATCGGCCGAGCGGCGTTCGTAATAGATCAGTTTAAAAATTTCTTTACAGCGATTGGGCAGCTGTTCTATTTCATGCTCTACTTCGCGCAGTACTTCGGCATGCACCATTAAGCTTAGTGCATGTTCATCGGTTTTATCCTGTATGCGCATTAACTCCCGTTTTGAGGAAGACTGCCGTTGGGAAAAACGCAGATAATTCAAACAGGCATTTCGGGTAGTGATATACAGGAATGCTTTGATATTAGCCATGTTATCGAAGGAGTCGTGACGGTGTAGCAATTTCACAAAACTATCTGCGGCTATGTCTTCCCCTTCGCCGTCATTGTCAACCAATCGTTTCGCAAAAAAACAAAGGCTAGGAAAAAACATATCATACACGGCCCTGAAAGCGTGCGTATCTCCTCTCTTAAATTCCTGTAAAAGAGACTTATCTAAATTATGTTTCATTCCTCAAAAACTTATCCCCTATTCCCTGCGCTACCAGGAGGGACTAAAAAATTTATGTGCAGTTATTAATATCCCCAATTAAGCCTATAACTCCGACGAATATCGAATATTAAAGCAAATGTCCAAAATAAGTTTAAAAAACTACTACAACCTGGCAGGTAACAACCATATATAAGTTATTTTATTAAGTTACCCGTCGATGCGGCCATTGTGTATTGGCGGGTAACGTGTATATTGTGACACCATCCTATATTTCAACCACTAATCAAACCATCTTTTTATTACATTTAATGAAATGATTCCCTTACGTACGTATGCAGGAGCCTGAACAATTATACCGGTTATTCCAGGAAACCTTTTATAAATATTACGAACC
The DNA here is from genome assembly GCA_024809215.1 of Niastella sp. OAS944. Taxonomy (GTDB): domain Bacteria; phylum Bacteroidota; class Bacteroidia; order Chitinophagales; family Chitinophagaceae; genus Niastella. The sequence continues at coordinate 161,785 of JANUBW010000012.1, forward strand.
GCTTTGCAAATATGCTTTTACCATAGTAAAAGAGCCGCACAGCTGTGAAGATATAGTTCAGGAAACATTTTTACGCATCTGGGAAAAAAAACAAAGCCTCATTGGCTCCGAGGAGTTGACCTGGTACATGTATACCGCTATTCGCAATAATTGCCTCAGCTTTTTAGAAAAAAAACAAAAGACCGTTTTGGGCGATTTCGATAGTCAGGAAATTACTGATACACCCGGCGAACGCCCGTCACCTACAGCAAAAGAAGCCGACTACGATACCCTTTTAAAAGAGGCCCTTACCAACCTGCCGCCCAAGTGCCGGGAAGTATTTGTATTAAGCCGGGTAAGCAACCTTACCTACAAACAAATTGGCGACTCGTTGGGAATTTCAATAAAAACCGTTGAAAACCAAATGGGTAAGGCTTTAAAGATTCTTCGGGCCTACCTTAAACAAAAACAAGGAATTCCTACTATAATCAGCATATTTTTTATGATTTTGACGTCCTAAATAGGGGTATACATCAATTTAATGTTATTATTGAGAATATAACCATGAGCCAAAACGACCATATAGTTAGCCTGATAGCCAAACAACTACAAGGAATGGCAACACCGGAGGAAGCCGATGAACTGCAGCAATGGCTGCAAACAGACGCTATGAACCGGCAGGAATATGATGATATGGCGCGTATTTGGCAAAAAAGCGGCCCTCTTTTAGCCAATCCCGAGTTCAATACTGATATTGCCTGGTCGAAACTCGACAACAAAATAGCCCTGGTAAGCCCCCGGCCCCGGCACCAATTTTACAACGTTATTTCAAACCTGTTTGCCAACACCAAAACTGTGGCCGCAGCCGTGGTAATATTTACTATGGTAGCGCTGGGTGGTTATTGGTGGTATAAACAATCGCAATGGCAAACATTTACAGCCGCCAATAAAAATGAAATCCTAACCCTGCCCGATCAATCGGTTGTACTGGTGCGTAAAGGCAGTACCCTTGCTTACCCTAAATCGTTCAATGCCAAAGAACGCCGGGTGCAATTAACTGGTGAAGCATTCTTCAAAGTTCAGCATAACGAAGCGCAGCCCTTTCTGGTAACTACGGGTAATGCCGAAGTAAAAGTGCTGGGCACTTCCTTTTTGGTAAACTCCAACTCCAGTACCGATGAAGTAGTTGTGGAAACCGGAAAGGTAAATGTAACAGATAAAAAAAGCTCGCAAAACCAGGTTACACTCACCAAAGGCCAACGGGCCGTACTTTCAAACGAACGCTTTTACCAGGAGCAGGTAACCGGCTCAAACTATATTGCCTGGAACACAGGTGAACTTGTATTTAATAACACAGCATTACCTAAAGTGCTGGAAGACATCACCCATTTCTACGGAACACAGGTAGAAGTGGCTCCCGCTCTTCAATCTGCCGCAGCGGCCATTCAAATTACTGTAGAGTTCAAAGATCAACCTTTAGAACAGGTACTGGAAGAAATAAAGCTGATCACTGGTTTTATCCTTCGAAAAGAAAAAGATAAAGCAGTATTTTATCGAAATTAAATTAGTTCTTTGTAATTTTTGGGCTTATAAAACCATGAGATCGCGCGGGCTATAGCTTGTGTACTATAGCATGAAAAAATTGTATTGCATACTTTTGCTGTTAATTGTTGCGCAATTAACCCAGGCTCAGCGGGTTAGTTTGTTCGCACGCCCCTATACCCCATCATTTGACATTGGTTCCGTTCAGTCTTTTCTCGAAGATATAAACCAACGCAGCCCAATTATCATTGAATACGCCACCAACACTATAGACACCGGCAAGGTGATCAGTCTTTCCGGTTCACCCGAAACTATTGGCATGGTGTTGCAGCAGGTGTTGCACAACCAGAAGATAAACCTGCTCGAAAGGAATAACAAACTCATTATTGTTCCCTCGCCTGTTCCCCTTTCCGATGATTTTTTTATAACCTGGTATTCTGTTTACGGCATTGTTAAAGAAACCGTCAGCGGCGAGCCCCTGGCCGATGCTACCATTTGGAACCCCGGCCGCCAACGAGGCAGTTATTCAAACAATCACGGTTATTATACATTACAATTGCCCGAAGGCAAAAATGTGCTCTTTCTTTCCTATGCCGGTTACGAAACCCAACGGCTTGAGCTTAACCTGAAAGGAACCATCCGCATGGACGTTCACCTTACTCCTAAAAGCAATATTGAAGAAGTTACGGTAACCTCCTCGCCCAAAGTACCCGAAACCGATGAAAACAAAGTAGCCAAAGAGGCCAACTCATACGATATCATTTTGGGCGAAAGCGATGCGCTTCGTTCTTTTTATACGGACCCTGGCGTAAAGAACATTCCTGAGATCACTTATGGAATGCTGGTACGCGGCGGCAGTCCCGACCAGAATGTATTCCTGCTCGACGGCAATACCATCTTCAACCCCACTCACCTGTTGGGCGCCCTTTCTATAGTAAATAAAACATCGCTAAAATCGATGTACCTGTACAAGAAGAATTTCCCGGCCCGGTATGGCGGCGGTCTTTCATCGGTGATAGATGTAATGACGAAAGATGGCAATATGCAGAAATGGCAAGGTGAAGCCAATGCCGGGTTACTGGCAGGTTCAGTTACAGTGGAAGGGCCAATTAAAAAAGACCGCTCATCGCTCATGGTTTCCTTTCGCCATAGCTGGATCAATCCCATACTACGGATGATGAATTCGGGTATTGGCATCAACTTTTACGATCTGCATGTTAAGTATACCCAGTGGGTTGGAAAAAAAGATAAGATAATGGTGAACGGCTATGCAGGTAACGATCAACTACAATTACATCAAAACTATACCAACAATAAACAACGCTGGGGCAACAAGGCCGCAACCATCAACTGGAACCGGGTGGTGAGCTCACGGGCATTTATCAACTCATCGTTCAACTTCAGCAACTACGATAACCTTGCCGGCTTTAGGTATAATTTGTACGATAGTACCGGCCGCCGGGTGCAGGACAGGGTGTACAACACCTATTCATCCATCAGGCAATATAATGTACGCTCTGCCATGGAACTTACGGTAAGCAACAATTACCGTATCAATGTAGGTGGCAAAGCGTCGTTTGTGCACATTCGCCCATTCGATAGCAATGTGGGGGCCTCCTTTATTGACCGCCCCGGCGACTTCAATGCCTTTCCGCCATTATCGTTCCGCGAAACGGTGCTTTTCTTTGAGAACGAGATCAGGCCTACCAAAAAATTGTACATAAGGCCCGGACTGCATATTTCTTTCTACAACCACAACAGTTTTAATTACACCAGTTGGCAGCCCCGCTTATATGCGGTGTACAAATTCGATCAACATAACCAGGTAGATGTTTCATACAATAACATGACGCAATACCTGCATCTGGTAACCAATCCCTATATTGGTATTAATAGTGATGCCTGGGTGCCCAGTACAGGCGACCTGCAGCCCGAAACAAGCGATATGATCAACGTGGGTTATAGTTATCGCAATGGGAAAAAACTCATTGTTCATGCCGATGTGTATTACAAGCAAATGCGGAACGTAACCAATTATGCCGAAGGCAAGAACCTGTTTTTGAACACGGCCGACTGGGGTAAAAACGTACAACTGGGCAAGGGCTGGTGTTATGGGCTTGAAACAAAAGCGGAACGTGTAACCGACAAATGGTATCTACACCTGAGTTATACGTTATCGTGGAACTGGCGCCGTTTTGCTGCATTGAACAATGGCTTGAAATTTCCTTTTAAATATGACCGCCGGCACGAGCTCAATGTAGCCGCTACTTACAAATATAACGAGCACTGGAGTTTTTCATCGTTCTGGATGTTTGCAACCGGCGACGTATACAGCTTACCCAACCAGGTATACCCCGATTTTGACGATGCACAACAGATCAGCGATCCGCTGGCACCCAAAGAATACCGGTTGATCTATCACTCATCCGTTGCGCGCATGTACCGCACCTTACCTTATCACCGGTTAGATGTTTCAGTGAGCAATTACCATTCGCTGAGTAAAAATTTGCAATCAAGATTAACGGCAGGTATATATAATATTTATGGGTCGCCCAGTCAGTATGTTTACGACCTGGAAGGCACCCTGGGAAAACGGTCATTAATTGTAAAAACCAGGTACCAGTTTTTTCAGGTAACGCCCTATATATCGTATACCGTGTCATTTTAAAGCACATGCAGAAAAACCATCCAACATATAAGTTATTAACCGGCAACCGGTACTGGCCCCTGTTTTTATTGCTGGCGCTTATGGTTTGTTCATGTAAAAAGAATTTCTCGAGCGATCAGTTCGAAGACGACAAGCTGGTGGTACTGGCAGAAATAACAGCCGGCGACTCGGTGAAGATACCCATTGGCAAAACCATAAAAGTGGAGAACGGCAACCTGATACGATTTGAAAAAGTGAACGATGCCACGGTAACGCTTACTGAAACCAACACCATGAGCTGGGTATTGCAACCCAATTATTCGCCGCAATACGCCAATAATCCCACCTCAATGTTCACTAATAAGAAGCGCTTCAAAGCCAACACTTCTTATATGATCGAGATCAACCACCCTACACTGGGATTGGTAAAGGCGTCTACCCATATACCAACTTTACCCAAACTACTTAGTGTAGACACCTCATCTAGTCTATTCAACGATAAAGAAGTTTTTGCCACCACTATTAGCTGGAAAGATTCGCTGAACTATGATGAGTTTTACATTATTGAAGCGGTAAAGGAACTGGTAAAGAACAATCATTTTTATTTTTACCAGGGTAAGCGCTATAGTTACGATACACCGGAAGGAAAAGAATTTTATGGACAGATAAAGAATACCCCCGGTGTAAAATTGCTTACAGACACTGTAGGCCTGGGCAAATATGTACGGCTAAACCTATATACAGAAGATGATCTTTCAGAAAATGCCCGCATTGACAAACTTACCAATCCTTTCAGGCGCATTTTCTTTCCCGATGAATCCTTCAATGGCGTTATACGTACTACGAGAGTTTATATTGATAAACTTTTCTTTGTTGATCCAAAACAGAAAGGCCGCATAAGACTTGAGTTAAAATCGGTGAACAAGGAATTGTATGATTATCTGATGTTGTATGAGAAATATAAAACCGATTTCGGTTCTGTTCCTACTTCTCAATTAGTATCACCAACGGGCAACATCCAAAACGGGCTGGGCATTTTTGGGGGAAGCACTAAACGTGAAAGAGTATATTATTTTGACAGCCTGCTGTAGCATCACGTTAAGATGAACTGCCTGGTTTAGTTATGATGATATTTTTCATTACGCAAAATGGTACAGGCGCGGTATAACTGTTCTGCAAGTATCAGCCGTACCAGCTGATGCGGGAATACCAGTTTACTGAGCGACCATTTTGCGTTAGCCCTTTTTACAACAGATTCATCTACCCCGTAAGCGCCACCGATCAGGAAAACAATTGTTTTAGTGCTTTCATTGGCCCGGGCCTGTATAAAATCGGCCAGTTCGGGGCTGGTAAAAGCCTTTCCACGTTCATCGAGCAAAACCAGGTAATCATCTTTCTTTAGCCATTCTAAAATAGTTTCCCCTTCCTTCTTTTTTAGGTCCATTTCACTAAGCATACCCGCGTTCTTTGGCGTAGGGATCAGGTTCCACTCAACAGGAAAGTATTTTGAAAGGCGGCGGGTAAAGTCCTCTACCCCTTCTTTCACATAGGACTCGTGATTTTTACCGATCGACCAGCATTGAATTTTCATACCCTTTGGTAAATTTTATACAAATTTGGTCTATTTGCCATTACCAGCCGAATAATGTTTAATCAGAACTGGGCAGGCATTATTTTACTGGTTGACGGCTGGGTTATTGGTATTATTTGTAAGCTCTTTTACTTTGATCTTATAATCTTCAATTTGCGCCTTGGCAAATGAAATAATATCTTTCTGCGCCTCGTTCAGATCTCTGGTTAGCACCAGCTCTTTTTGAAGTGATTTATTTTCTTCGGTAAGCTTTTGTATTTGCTCGGTAAATATTTGAAGTTGAATATTTAAATGAGCCACTTCATCATTGCGTAAGCTTTTCAAAGGCTCCTCGGTATAATATACGTTGAGGAAGTCTTTTTTAAGCGCTGCAGAAATAGTGACCAGCAGGTCTATTGACATAGAAGCGCGATCATAGATATCTGGAATAGTTTTTTCGTTCCGGTGAATCAATGCACCAAACTCTTTATAAGTAAGTCTTTTAAATTCTACTTCTTTCTGAATTAGCTCCCCAATATGAATAGACATCTACAAATTTTTATAAGTTTTAAAAACTTAAAGACATTTATAGAATTATATTAGTAGGGGGCAAATCGGGAGGAAATTATATCTACCTCCCGAATAATTCATCCTGAAACCACGCTCATGTTCCGCATTCTATAATAATACCAAACCTGTAATTGCCACGGGAGAAAGTTATTTCTCTAAATATGGCAATCTTAAATTTACCGGAAAAGAACTTTTTCATTCTTTTTAAAAGGGAATGCATAGGTTATGTTTTAAATTGAAATAAACAATGGAGGAAGTAACGCAAGAGTGAGCTTTCTAATTCTGAGTGAAGTTATCTGAAGATCGTTGATCAATACTAACCCGTAAGCCTATGTCCTAAACACTACACGAATATATAAACATTTCAGTAAACAAATATGAATACATCAGCTTAAATAATTTGTATTTTCCAAAAAAGCAAATCAAACCAGCATAATTGCCTGAACTAACGTTTTTGTATACCGCAGCAAATTTGCGTCACAAAACTATACAGCAGAACTAACAATTCGATACTGAAATTGAAATCAATTTCTCACTAAATCATACTATCAACCAAATGAACCTTACACAGGCTTGAAACCCTGACAAAGCAATACTTTAGCGATTGCCCCTTCGAGTGGCAAGTTTCGCTTTCCTGAAATAGTTGTTGACAATAATGACAATGTAATTATTCAAAAGATCGATGGCTCTAATAACTAATTACAGCAAGTTTGCCAGCACCTTACTCCTTTTACCAGGGTGCAATGAAATGGCCGGTATTGGGGAAGATAAAAGCTAATACAGGTTTAATATAGGCAACAGGACGCCTTCGGTAACACCACAAGGTTATTTTATGCCCCGGCAAGCCGGGGCACCTATTTTTTAAGGGAATTAAGACTCAAACAGCCCTGAGACGCAGAAACTCAGTTTTTTGAATATTTTTTTAAATTTCACTTATTTCTTTTTGGCGCGAATTAATAAAGTCTTTATTTTTGCCGCCCATTCGGAGAGATAAGGTAGACGAAACGATCCGAAAAAGGGAAAAAGGCCCTGTAGCTCAATTGAATAGAGCATTTGACTACGGATCAAAAGGTTTCAGGTTTGAATCCTGACAGGGTCACCAGACAGGACAAGACGGAATTCTTCCTCTTGTCCTGTTTCTTTTTTAGCCTGGACCCCGCGCCCAGACTGTATATCAGCGAAACGGCTTCATTCAGTCGGGCGGTTCGAACTCCAAATCCGTCAATCGTCAAATTTTCGGGGTACATCGAACCAATTATTTCCCGCTTTTATAATGTCACCGTCCTTGTATAGCTGCTCAAGATTCATCAGGTTTTGTAATCCTGCATTTAAAAGGCCGTCAAAGTCTACCGGTGTTTGTGTTGAATTGGTCAGTTTTCCCAATAGCTTTTCGATTTTTTCAGTGTATTCTGCTTTCATTTTCCGGTAATCTTCCGGCTCTATTTTTTGCGTTGAAAGCAGATCACGTAAATAGGTTAACCTTGCCTTCCAAATCGGTGATCTGGTTGGAAATTTGTTTTTTGTCGTCCTGTAAATGATTTGTCTGCTCGTTCCAGGCCTCTTGCAGGGTGAGTTGATACAGTTTCTGAAAAATTCCTGCAAGTGCCTAAAAAAACGGCCACCCCTAATTAAAGAGGCGGCCGTTGTATTATAACAATTTACCTATTTTTATTTAATAAGCACCGTCTTACTGAACGAACTTGAACCATCACCCCACCAGATCATATAAATACCCGGCGCTACACCTGATAGATCCAGCCTTGTTTGGGAATTGCCGGGAATTATCTTCACATTCTGCACTAAATTTCCCATGGAGTTAGTGAGTTTGATCACTGCATTATTGGAACTAACAGGATGAGCTACCATTACATAACCTGTGGCAGGGTTTGGAGCAGCTAAGAGCATCCCAGGCGTAAAAGTAAACACACCCAGCGTATCTGATCCATTGTTAGTAATTACTTTCACCACTCCTGTTGCGCCGGACCCTACTTCAGCTGTAATGATAGAATCAGTTACCGTATATGAGGCGGCTGGTGTACCGCCAAAGCTAACTGCTGTTACATTGGTGAAATTGGAACCTTTAATGCTCACCACAGTACCGCTACTGCCACTGGTTGGTGTAAACGAACTGATAATCGGCTGCAGGTTAGGAGTAACATAAGTAAACCCGCCAAGCGAAGCCGTTCCCTCCCCGGTGGTAACGCTTACCGCCCCAGAAGTGGTGCCTACCGCTACTACCGCATTAATGGTTGAGTCGGAAACAACTGTAAACGATGAAACTGAAGTGCCGCCAATACTTACAATTGTTGCGCCAGTAAAATTCAAACCTTTTATAGTGATGGCCGTACCGCTGCTGCCACTGGTTGGTGTAAACGAACTGACAATCGGCTGCAGGTTAGGAGTAACATAAGTAAACCCGCCAAGCGAAGCCGTTCCCTCCCCGGTGGTAACGCTTACCGCCCCAGAAGTGGTGCCTGCCGCTACTACCGCATTAATGGTTGAGTCGGAAACAACTGTAAACGATGAAACTGAAGTGCCACCAATGCTTACAATTGTTGCGCCAGTAAAATTCAAACCTTTTATAGTGAGGGCCGTACCGCTACTGCCACTGGTTGGTGTAAACGAACTGATAATCGGTTGCAGGTTAGGAGTAACATAAGTAAACCCACCAAGCGAAGCGGTTCCGCCCGCGGTGGTAACGCTTAATGCGCCTGAACTGGTCCCTGCCGCCACCACTGCATTTATAACAGTATCGGAAACAACGGTAAAGGAGGAAGCAGCAATGCCGCCAATAGCTACAGCCGTGGCGCCGGTGAAATAATTACCCTTAATAGTGACAATCGTTCCGGTAGTTCCATTAGCTGGAGTGAAAGATCTAATACTGGGCACTGGTGTTGCCGCTATATAAGTAAAGTTGCCAAAAAGTTTACCCGCTGTGCTGTTCTCAACACGCACCTGTCCTGTTGAACCTAAACCAACCACTGCCCGTATTATTGTATCGCCCAATATCGTATAGTAAACAGCTGCCGTTCCGCCAAAACTTACGGCTTTGGTACCGGTAAAATTAAATCCTTTGATGGTTACCACGGTGCCGGCTGTACCGCTGGTTGGGTTTATTGAATCTATATACGGAATTGGCCTTACGTAGATATACTGTGGACCTGGTGTGGATGTTCCTCCAGGGGTAGTTATTCTAATCCAACCAGACTGGGTGCCTCTGGCTACAACTGCCCGGATTTCTTTATCGGAAACAACCGTGAAGGAAGCAGCGGGCGTGTCGCCATTGCCCCCTAGTAAAACAGCTGTAGCACCGGTAAAAAAGTTACCGGTAATAACAATGGTTTCTCCCACTGCAGTATAGTTGTCATATGCGCCTGCGATTGAAGTAACTTCAGGCTTTCCCGGAAGGTAAGTAAAGCCTCCCAGCGAATCAACTCCACCCGGTGTGGTTACTTTTATTGCACCCGTTGAACCGGAAAATACCACTGCTGTTATCGTTGTATCAGACACCACAGAAAATGAACTGGCTGGTGTGCCCCCAAAATACACCTGCGTGGCGCCGGTAAAGTTGGTTCCTTTTATAGTGATTGTTGTTCGTGGCAAAGCACTGGCTGGGGTAAACGAACTGATATCTGGCCTTACATCAGGAGCAACATAGGTAAACCCACCAAGCGAAGCGGTTCCGCCAGGCGTTGTTACGCTTACTGCACCCGAACTGGTCACTGCCGCTACTACGGCATTTATAACAGTATCGGAAACAACGGTAAACGAAGAGGCTGCTGTACCACCAATGCTTACAGCCGATGCTCCGGTGAAATAATTACCCTTAATAGTGACAATCGTTCCGGTAGTTCCATTAACAGGAGTAAAAGATCTAATATTAGGCAATGGTGTTGCTGCTATATACGAGAAACTGGGTGGCAACTTTACATAATCGCCTTCGCTGTTATTAACACGTACCTGGCCTGTTGAACCTAAGCCAACCACTGCCCGTATTATGGTATCGCCCTCTACCGTATAGGAAGCAGCCGCCGTTCCGCCAAAACTTACAGCGTTGGTACTGGTAAAATTAAATCCTTTGATGGTTACCAAGGTGCCTGCAGAACCGCTGGTTGGGGTTATAAAATCTATATAGGGAAATGGCCTTACGTAGATAAACTTCGGGTCTGATATGGATGTTCCTCCGGGGGTTGTTATTTTTACCCAGCCGTGCTGGGTGCCTCTGGCTACAACTGCCCGGATCTCTTTATCGGAAACAACCGTGAAGGAAGCTGCCGGCGTGTCGCCATTGCCCCCTAACAAAACAGCCGTAGCGCCGGTAAAAAAGTTACCGGTAATGACAATGGTTTCTCCCACTGCAGTCCAGTTTTCATATCCCCCTGCGATTGAAGTAACTTCAGGCTTTCCCGGAAGGTAAGTAAAGCCTCCCAGCGAATCAACTCCACCCGGAGTGGTTACTTTTATTGCACCCGTTGAACCTGAAAATACCACTGCCGTTATCGTTGTATCAGACACCACAGAAAATGAACTGGCCGGCGTGCCGCCAAAATGTACCTGCGTAGCGCCGCTAAAGTTGTAACCCTTTATAGTGATTGTTGTTCGTGGTAAAGCACTGGCTGGAGTAAACGAACTGATATGCGGTCTCACATCAGGAGCAACATAAGTAAACCCGCCAAGCGAAGCGGTTCCACCCGCGGTGGTAACGCTTATTGCACCCGAACTGGTGCCTGCCGCTACTACGGCATTAATAACCCCATCGGAAACAACGGTAAACGAGGAAGCCGCCGTACCGCCAATGGTTACAGCTGTAGCACCGGTGAAAAAGTTCCCTTTGATGGCAACAATAGTTCCTGTGGTTCCATTGACTGGAGTAAATGATGTAATACTGGGCACTGGCGTTGCCGCTATATAAGTAAAGTTGCCAAAAAGTTTACCCGCTGTGCTGTTCTCAACACGCACCTGTCCTGTTGAACCTAAACCAACCACTGCCCGTATTATTGTATCGCCCAATATCGTATAGTAAACAGCTGCCGTTCCGCCAAAACTTACGGCTTTGGTACCGGTAAAATTAAATCCTTTGATGGTTACCACGGTGCCGGCTGTACCGCTGGTTGGGTTTATTGAATCTATATACGGAATTGGCCTTACGTAGATATACTGTGGACCTGGTGTGGATGTTCCTCCAGGGGTAGTTATTCTAATCCAACCAGACTGGGTGCCTCTGGCTACAACTGCCCGGATTTCTTTATCGGAAACAACCGTGAAGGAAGCAGCGGGCGTGTCGCCATTGCCCCCTAGTAAAACAGTCGTAGCACCGGTAAAAAAGTTACCGGTAATAACAATGGTTTCTCCCACTGCAGTATAGTTGTCATATGCGCCTGCGATTGAAGTAACTTCAGGCTTTCCCGGAAGGTAAGTAAAGCCTCCCAGCGAATCAACTCCACCCGGTGTGGTTACTTTTATTGCACCCGTTGAACCGGAAAATACCACTGCTGTTATCGTTGTATCAGACACCACAGAAAATGAACTGGCTGGTGTGCCCCCAAAATACACCTGCGTGGCGCCGGTAAAGTTGGTTCCTTTTATAGTGATTGTTGTTCGTGGCAAAGCACTGGCTGGGGTAAACGAACTGATATCTGGCCTTACATCAGGAGCAACATAGGTAAACCCACCAAGCGAAGCGGTTCCGCCTGCAGTAGTAACGGTTACTTCACCCGAACTGGTTCCCGCCGCTACTACGGCATTAATAACCCCATCGGAAACAACGGTAAACGAGGAAGCCGCCGTACCGCCAATGGTTACACTCGTAGCCCCTGTGAAATAAAAACCATTAATGGTAACGGTTGTACCAACGGTGCCACTGGTGGGCGTAAAGGATATAATGTTTGGTATTGCCCAAGACGCGGGCGAAAATCCAGCAAACGTTTGCGTGGAAAACAAAAAAGCAATAAAGACAAACAAACTTCTGAAACACAAAATTCCCGGGAATTTGGCACGGGGGTAGAGTTGGGGCATTTTTCAAGTGGATTTAGAATTCGCCAAATTTAACTAAACGAGGCGAGCCTTGCAACAACGTAATTTAAAAGTTGGGCAATTTTAGGCCATAAGTGCGGTGGAAGTTCTTTGAATTGAAAAAAAAGAACAGTTCTTTCAATTGGGAGCCCATAAAATTAAAAAGAATGTACAGTTTTTACACTCTCAGTTTTTCAATTGCGTGCACATTCAATTAAAAAGAATGTGCATTTTTTTCAATCAAATGCGCATTAAATTAAAAAGAATGAGGATTTTTTTCAATTAGAAGTTCTTTGAATTGAAAAAAAAGAACAGTTCTTTCAATTGGAAGCCCAATCAATTAAAAAGAATGTACAGTTTTTTCAATTGCGTGCACATTCAATTAAAAAGAATGTGCAGTTTTTTCAATCAAATGCTCATTAAATTAAAAAGAATGAGGTTTTTTTTCAATTAGAAGTTCTTACAATTAAAAAGAATTTACATTTTTTTCAATTGAATAAGCGCCCCTATAATAGAAATAAATTGATTTTCAGGCATTTAAACCATCGGCACGACTGTTCTTTATAAAGAATCGTATTTTGTACCGGTCTGCCTGCATCAATTGAGTACAAACAACACTTATCCTCCCGCATTATTAACTAACCGGCCATTTATTCTAAGTACGCATACAGCATAACGATACAGTTTTTTAAAGAAGTAACTAATCCCCCGACCCGCAGCCGATGGTACTTATTTGAACCGAATGGTTTTAATGTATGCAGAACGCGCAGCGCCTGCCGGATATTTTACAAATACATCGTGACGGCCAGTAACCTTCCTTATCTTCTTACTAAATGCTTTCCAATTGCTTGATGCACCGGTGGCAGTAACTGGTATTGTAGCAATCAGTTGGCCGGTGGTTAAATCATCAAGCCAAATTTCAAGTTTACATGCAGTTGCCGCAGTTACCATAAGTTGTATTTGATTGGCCGGTTTATCATTTTTTCCTAATTCTACGCCCGACACCATAAACCATCCGCCCGTTGCCGTATTTGCAGTCACTACTTTCTCTGATCCCTGTTGTATCGTTTGTACACCATAGTAATTGCTGTACCCGGCAGCGCAAAGAGAAGAAAATCCATCTTTGCACACAAAGAGGTCAAAATCGGCAGCCCGGCCTTCGGCAAACAAACCCACACTTGTACCTACCCACGAATTATAACCAGGTTGTACTTTATCAAGCTTAACCGAACTTATGGGTGCTCCTACCTGCACCCAGGTATTTCCATCACGGCTGCACCAGGCTGTTAAATTGTGCTCCTTTCTCTCCAGCTTCAGCCAAACCGTATTCCCAAAATCGTTTACAATACTGCGATATGCAGTGTCTAACTGAAAAATGATTTTTTTACCCTTATCATACCCGCTATAGAGTCTTATATAAACTGTTTGATTTCCGTTGGTGAGGTAAAGGCCCGCTTTGTTTGAAGAATCGCCTGCATTCACATCAACCCGGGTAACTGCTGTATAGTAATGGTCTGTTTCCTTTTGCAGCACATGCGTTCTGTTGCTATCGGGTGTAAGACGTAACCAGCCTTTTTTTGCCGACAAGGAATATTGGTTTGCGGCTTTGCGGTTTAAAAAGTGCCACCAAATTTGCAAAGAATCATTATTGAAATAATCTGCATGAACACTTCGCCACAAAATACCGGACTGCGGCAGATCGGGTTTTTCAACCGGCGTGCTTACAGGCGCCATTCCCCATGGCCGGTTCCCTTCCCAAATAACCGGGTACAACGATGTTTGCCGCCCCATGCCCGACCAATCGTCACTGCCATGCCGTTCATAGCTTTGACCAATCGTCCACCAGCTGCCATCGGCTAATTGCACCGGCGCTGCAATATGATTTGGGCTTCTGAACCCTGTACGGGCATCTGTTATGGGTTTAAAAAAATTACCGAGCCGCTCCCATTTTGTTGAATCCGCTGTCAATGCGGAAGCCCGCAATACATACTGCCCGCCCGACACATCGCCCGCCGGAAAATAAAAATAATAACCGTTTCGTTTGCACATTACCGGTCCTTCTGCCCAGCTGTATTGTAAACCTGCATTGATCCAGTCAAGATTGATCACTGTATCCGTCAGTTGCCCATCTTTCCCAATGGCCTGAATACGGTTTGTTTTTTGCCCGTTCTTGATCAACATATAGGGTTTACCATCGTCATCTACAAATATGGAATTATCGTACCCTAATGGCCCGGTTACAGGATTTGTTTTTACCTGTACCGGCGCCGACCAGGGCCCTTCTGGCGAGCTGGCTTTGCAAAACCATTGGCCATTGGCCGAAAAATAGATCCAGTAAGAACCATAAAAATACGTGATGGCGCCCTGCCAGATGCCGGCGGAAGGTTTATCCGATACCATACCTGCTGCAACCGGATAAACAATGCGACTGATCGCCTGCCAATGAACCAGGTCTTTGGAATGGTACACCGGCAGATAGGGCGTAAAATGAAAACTTGACCCGCAATGATAGAAATCGTCCCCAACTTTTAGTAAAGTTGGATCGGGATGATCGCCGGGCAAAACCGGATTTACGTATGTTCTTACCTGGTTGTAATAAGCTGCTGAATCAACTATGCTGTTCTGCGCGCCTGCATTAATAGCGCTCAATGATATTATACTAATTAATACAGCGATCCGGTAATAATATCGATTCATATCCCGTACGGATGATTTTATAAATAACACAATTTTGTTTATCAATTAACTATAAAAGGATTGAATGTTTCCATTTTAACGCCCCTGTCGCGCAATACAATGGTGTCTTTAAACGCATGGGTAGTTGTACCAAAATTTGCCTGGTATTGCAGGTACAACACATCTCTTTTTTCATTACCCCACATATCGCCTTTTTTTACCAGTTCACCTGCTCCGGTAACGGTATAAGTGGCAGCTGCGGGGTTAACAATTGTACATTTGCCCTGGTCGTTGAACCGCAGCAGCAATTGAAAGGGCACATCGGTATTGCCACGGTTCTTTGTTTTGAGCGAAACAGCTACTTCGTTCATTGATGTTGTTACCATGCTACATAATTCATCTTTCTCCACGTACTGAGCATGATATACTACCGTTGTATCGAGTGAAGAATTACCGCCGGCGCCTTTTACATTATCGATCCCTCTGCGCAAATACGTACCATGATACGGGTTAATATACTTTACAGCATAAAGAATATAATCTTTTGGTTGCGTGATCCAGTCACCTGCATTACGCCGGTCTGCGTCTTTCAGATCGCTTTTTCCACTGAGAACGGAATCGGCATTTACTACGCCGGTTATACGTAAAGGAATTACAAACGTGTTTTTAATGGAACGCGGGTCCTGGAAGAAAGCATCTGTTAATTGTACTTCCAATCCGCCCATTAGTTTGCCCGAAGGGATTATGATCTTTTGCTCTTTGCCAGCCGGCAGTGAATAATAGTTATCGGGCATGGCCACTACATTATCGCCGGTAGCGGCATCAAATTTGAGCCGGCGTGTAAGCGCAGTATCAACCACCACACTTAATGATACTTCCTTTTTGTTTTCGTACACGCCACCCATGGTTGCCATAATGAGACATTTATGCTGGTTATCGAGCGTATTATCATATATATCTTCTCCCAGTATCAGTGTTTTTATGGGCGACTGATAGGGAAAGTAAACAGTGGTGTATTTATAGTCGGGAAATACGGAATCTTTATTTGAACAGGAATAACAGATCACCAGGATAATACATAACAGCAATATTATTTTTTTCATTGTATTTACTTTATAGTTTTAATACACGTTACCAGCCCTTGTTTTGTAACAGGTCTTCTTTCAATACATCGTTGTAAGGCAGGGGACCATAATACATATAATCAGCATACTGCCTGTTTTCTATAGCACTTACCGTGTATGCATTGTTATTTATGCTAACGCCTTTGGCGGGCTCTGTAAGGTTTTCTTTCCATCGCCGCAGGTCCCAAAAACGCAGCCCTTCAAAACAAAGCTCAAGGCGTCTTTCATTATGGATCAATTTTCTCATTTCATCTTTGCTGGTAATTGTCGACAGGTAATTGTCGGGCTGTGTAATGCCCGCTCTTTTGCGAATAGCGGCAATAACGTCACGGGCCGAATAATTATGTGATCCTTTACCTTCAGGCCCCCAGGCTTCATTGGCAGCTTCGGCATAAGCCAGGAACAATTCGGTATAACGTATATATGGAACATAATGCCTTTGCGTGTTAGTGCTTGCGGGGTTCAGGTTTACATCTTCACGCAACAACTTGCGCATATAAAACCCTGTTCGGGTAGAAGTGGAAATTGCATTCAACCCATCATTTGAAGTGCCTATCCTTGTATAAATGGTAGCGCCGCCCGGTCCTACCTTACTTCCATTTACTACGATATAAAGCGCCAAACGCGGATCGCGGTTATTATACGGATTGCTGGCATCATAACCGCTGGCGGCATCAGTAACCGGATAGCCATTGGCCATAGGAAAAGCATCTACCAGGTTCTGCGTTGGGTTTACCCGTCCGTTACCATATAACGTGGGGGGATAATTGTCTCTTTCGAGGTTATTGCCATCGCCTACATTGCCCCGCCAGAGTACTTCCTTCGGGTTAAGTCCTGCTGCCAACCCGTTTATTTCACCGGAGTTGCGACTGGCATACCAGTAAACCCCATTACTGGCCATACCGGATACACCACCAATGAGGTCAAGAAGGGCTGCTGCATCATCTGCAGCCTTTGCCCATGTAACGTTTGATCCCTGGTTAAAAGCGGGACTGGCGGCCAATAAAGACAATTTGGCCCGAATGCCTTTAACAATGCGTTTGGTTAGTCGTTGTGCATTATAGGCACCAAACACACGGTTATAATCAGAAAGGGTTGTTTTACCTGCATATTTTGCCGGTATATCGCTGGCTGAAGTTATATTTACGAAATCAAGCGGCAGATAGCTTTCTGCCATATCCAGGTCCTTATAGATCTGTTGAACGCATTCTGCAAATGTATTACGCGGCAATTTAAAATCAGACTTACTATTGAGCGGCGCCGTTAGAATTGGCACTCCCAACAACCTTCCATCTGTTGACCAGCCACCATGCGCCTGTAATAAAATATACATAAACAATGCCCGCAATCCGTACGCTTCTCCTTTTACCCTGTCATTGAACATTTCTTTCGTGTATTGGCCCGATGTTGCCCAGTTTACCTGGTCAGCTTCGCTGAGGATAGTATTCAGGTATTGTATGGCGGCAATAGATCCGGTGTATTGGTCCATGGGGTTGTTTATTGATGACCAGTTACCCGTAGCCATTAACCTGAAATTATTATTAGGGTTGTTCGACACGGCATCATCAGTAGCCACGTCATTGAATGTATAGCTGCCAAGGGGAAGCCTTACATAGCCGTTCAGCACAAGCCCTTCAGCAAAAGCAGCATCATTATAGATATCGCTTAATCCACGATTATTTTCATCGGCGGGAGAAAGTATCTTTTTGCAACTGCAAAAAAGAATGCCCAACGCCGATATATACATTATTATAGCTTTCATATAATTGTTTATTTCAGTAAAACCCTAGAATTCACTTTTGATCCCAAAATTGTAAAAGCGTGTTTGTGGCAGGGAACCAATGTTCAATTCCAGGATGGCCCTGTTTTTGGCAATCGTGAGCAGATCATTGCCACTAACGTATACGTTCAATTCTTTTACAAAAGCTTTCTTCAATAATTTTTGGGGGAACGACCAGGTTAACTGCACTTTGGAAATATTGATGCGGTCAGTGCTGTAGGTCCAGAAATCGGAATACCTGAAGTTGTTAACGCTGCCCAGCGTAGTTAGACGGGGATAGTTGGCATCGCGCACCACTGCAGAATATTTAACGGCGCCGGTCACCCAGTAATAGTCGCCGCTTCGGATGCCCGTTCCACCAAATGATCCGGTGCCCAATACAAAAAGGGTAAAAGCTTTCCATTGCGCCGTCACATTTAAACCACCGGTAAAGGGACTGCCCCAGCGGCCGATCATCACTTCATCTTTTTCGTCAATTACATTGTCGCCATTTTGGTCAATATACCTGATATCGCCTGGCTTTACTGTCCCAAATTTTTGTGTAGCCTGTTTATCTATGTCATTCTGGTCGGCAAACAGTCCCTGGCTTCGCAGACCAAAGATTGCATCAACCGGTTTGCCTGTGCGGTTGCGATAGGCATCAGTAAACAGCTCATCGCGTTTTAAGGCTTTTGTTGTTACATAAGTACCGGCCGCACCGATAGTAAGTTTAACCGCTCCTACCCTTTCATGAAAGTTTAGCTGAAAGTCGAACCCCTGGTAACGGTTGGCGGCGAAGTTGGTATAAGGAACAAAGGATGTTTCGGGATAACCTGTAAAAAAGTAACTGGGGTACAAACTGTAATTCTGTACCGGAATTCCATCCTTTTTAATATAAAATAAACTGGTAAGAAAGTCGATCTTATTTTTAAACAAAGAACCTTCTATGCTTACGTTCACCTCTTTTCTTTTTGCATAGGTCAGATTTAAATTCTCTCCACGCGAGATGGTGGTAGTGCGGTTGGTGTAAGTGCCATCGGCCCACGAAAAATAAGCTGTTGGTGAATAAACGGCGTTGTATAAATAGTAACTGTTAACTCCAAAATCAAGATCGGTATTCACGATGCCTGCAGCTGCCGTTAATTTTAACCGGTTTACCACACCTGATCCTTTCAGGAAATTTTCTTCGCTCAGTAGCCAGCCGAGGCTTGCTGTTGGCGAAAAGGCCACACGTTTGCCAACCGGTAACTTAGTTGAATTAACTATGGCGCCACTAAGGTCTGCATAATATTTATGGTTGTAATTGTATGCCAGCTGCACACCTGCATTGGCATTGGTGCGGTACTGGTAATCGCCCGTTTGTCGGCGGCGCATGCCGTCTGCCATTAAAATAACCGACAGGTTATGCTTTTCCTTAAAAGTATTTACATAATCAAGGTGTACGTTGAAATCTATCAGCTGGTCACTCCAGGTATTACTCAGGTTCTGGTTACCTGTTTTGCTGTCTTTATTTAACATTGACAGTTTCGTGATTGTGTCAAGTCCGGCAACATTACTCCATACAGGCACATAAATAGCGTAGGTATTATTAACAGATTCATTATAAGTATTCGAGTAATCGATGCTCATTTGGCCGTGTAAGGACAAGCCTTTTGTTACATTCTTCAGATCAACATCGATGCCGCTTGTATACTGGAACTGGCGGCTGGTAAACTTATTATAGCCGGCCGCGTAAACATCTGCAATGGGATTGGTAAGGAACTGTTGCGTGCCGCTCAGCAAATACTTTCCGTCTATAATATTCCGGCTGCCTTTTACCAGGGCCTGTGCATCTTTTGAACCTTCTGCAACGGCACTGATAGGAATAAGCGGCGCAAAGCGGTGCGGCTGCAGGCTGTCTGCACGCTGCCAGTAATTACCCAACGCATTTCTATTGGTATAAAACACTGTAGATACGTTGACGTAGGTGCTAATGAAATCGTTCAATTTCAGATCGATATTCCCCCTTAAATTCAGGCGGGTGTTATGCTCATTTTTGCCTTCCCCAAAATTCAGCAACGAATTCTGGTTTTGAAAACCGGCCAATGCATAAAAACGCGCCCGTTCTGTACCACTTGAAAACTCCGCATTGGCAGAATGCGTATTATACAGTTTGCGCAAATATTGTGAGGAAAAATAGTCTATATCGGGATACCGATATGGATTAGTATGCGCGGCATACCGTGCAATGGAATCGGCATCCAACGCGGGCAGGCCATCATTTTGCAGGGCCTGGCTATAATAACGCAAGTATTCGGCCGACCCTAAATAATCGGGATACGATTTTGGTACATTTATGCCGCTATTGGCCCGTACATTGATTTGACTAACGCCCGGGCTGCCGCGTTTGGTGGTGATCAGCATTACGCCGTTTGCTGCACGGCTACCATATAATACAACGGCATTAGCGCCTTTTAAAAAACTTATTTGTTCAATTTCATTTGCTGTAATATCATTAATTGAACGGGGCACCCCATCAATAAGCACGAGTGCTGTGCCAATATTCCAGAAATTGCTTCCGCCAATAAAAGCATTTGTACCTTCCAGCGGGTAGGTTCCGTAATGTTTATCCAGGTATTGTGGTGGGTTCAAAATAGAGACCGCACCGGGCATGTCTTTTCTGTCAACGGTCCTATATGCCAGGTGCACTGTTGTGTCGCTGGCTGTTTGTGAGGAATTATTGTTGGTGGTTGCCGCCTGCTCCTGAGCCTGTGCTTTAATGCCAGAACTCAATCCGCAGCCGATCAGCAACGCAACCAGTATATTTATTTTCATTATTTTCCTTTTAAGTTGTAAGAACTTAAGCATTTAATAACCGGCGTTCTGGCTGAACGACAGGTAAAGATTTACATCGTTTATCTTCAGCGGCAACCAGTAATTTTTGTCTTCAAACCTGCGGGTCACCAATACTTTTTCCCTGATATTGATCGGTTTGCCACTGCCATCTCGGTCGAAATCTATGGATGTTTTTTCCCTGTACTTCTGTTGCCCGGCAAGCAGCCAGCGGCGCAGGTCGTTATAACGAAATTCTTCTTCAAACCCAAGCTCCATGGCACGCTCACGAATGATCTCACTCATGAATTTATTTTTATCAGCTACATACTTCGCTGCAACCTTGCCCGCGCCGCAACGGTCCCTTATTTTATTAAGCGCATCTTCAGGGGTAATATAATTTGGCCCTGTACTTGTTGCAGCACCATAACCTTGCAAAACAGCCTCTGCATACATAAGGTAAACATCGGCGAGGCGCATATACGACAGGTGCATGTAATTGTTGGGAAAATTGTCGATATTATTGGCTGTCATTGGAGTAAGTTTCCGCAGCAAATAACCGGTACGCCCTATTGCCGTATTATCACGACTAGCCCCATTGTTAGCCAGACTGGCATAGCGAAACTTTTCTTTGTCGGCCGGTGCAGATCCTTTTATTATCTGATCTTTATCTATTACGATGTCGTGATAAAAACGCGGATCGCGGTTTACCCAGGGATCTGCGGGATTGTAACCCGATTGCGGATCATCGATAGGTAAACCATTGGCCATACCGTAATTTTCTACAAACCTTGCATTCGGTGATGCATACCCTCCGCCGATATTTCCTTCGGCAAAAATGGAGCTTGGCCCCCAGGGGCAACCGGCAAACCACGAACTGTATACCGGGTTCTGGAAGATAGCCTCGGGATAGCCGGGAATAAAACTTCCTCCGTTCGTAAAGAAAAGGTCGCTGTAATGGGCAAAATCAATCAACTTTATCCACGTGGCGCGACTATCAACCAACTTCAATAACTCAGCAAATGCATCCGCCGCTTTTTTGCAGTAATCGCCATTATATTCTGCATTGCCGGTTGACGCCCTGTTCATTAACGGGCTGCCTGCATATAAATAATTCTTACCCAGATAGCCCAGCGCCGCTATTTTCGTAATGCGGAGTTGATTTTTACCAAGGGTAGCCTTGCCTGCTTCTGTATTATCCCAGTTAATGGGCAACAGGTCTGCCGCTGCTCTAAGGTCTGCACCAGCCCTATTGGCCATTTCCTGGTAACTCAGGCGTGGCATATCTAATTTTGCACTGGGCGACAAAACCGTATCTATATATGGGAGGCCACCCCAATACGTCATTAACTGAAAATGAAACCAGCCCCGGAAAAACAATAACTGGCCTTTGATCAGATCTTTCTCTTCCTGTGTACCATCAAGCTTATCGAGATTGGCCAGGCCTAAATTGGTTTTATGAATGCCATACCAGGAGTTTGGCCACAAACCTTTGCCAAAACCTGTGGTTGGGTCGGGATTATAATTAGGTGCATCCAGCCAGGAGATCCATTCCCCTGTAGTCCACGACCAGGAATCACCATTATCCAATTGTTCATTTAACCAGGTTACACCGGTCTTATGAATGATCTCGTCGCCCAGGATCCAGTCACAAGCCCAGGTTTTGCTTGTATATTCTGGAACCAGCGAATATATTTCTTCAGTAAATCCCTGAAAATTTGTAAAGTTTATAAACGCATCTGTAGGAGAAACGTCTGCTGCAGGCGCTCTATCCAGGTACTTTTTACAGCCAGGCAGCACCGTTATCCCTAAAAAAATACAGGTAATAATTATATGTGGATACCTTCTCATATAGCAAGCATTTAAAAAGTTAGATTACACCCGAGGTTAAAACGCCTGATGGTTGGGTATGCAGTGGCGGCGCCCATACTTACTTCGCGGTCGTCGGGCATTTTCGTCCATAAAATCAGGTTATCGCCATTTACATAAAGGCGCAAGGCGTTAATACCGATACTCTTTAATTGGGATAACTTAAAAGTGTAAGCAACCTCGGCATTTTTTAATCGCAAATAAGACCCATCGTATAAATAGGTGGTGCCGTAGTAAGGCATTGCACTGGCATAACGCGGCATGGGCACATCGGCGTTTGGATTGTCTTTTGTCCAGTATGTTTCCTGTTTATAAACATTATCGTAATGATATTGGCCGGAAAAACTTACCAGTTGCAGATAGCGGTTAATATTATTTACCCCATAAAACTGAACAAAGGCGCTGAATCCCTTCCAGTCAATACCAATGGTAGCGTTATAAGTGTTCTGTGGCCGTTCGGGATAGCCATAAGGCACTATATCTTTATTATCAACAACACCATCACCGTTGTAGTCTATCATATTCAGGTTACCAGGCAATTTCTGGTCGTCGTTTGTATTCAGTTTTGTACTGCCATACACCTCGTCCCAGGTGTTATAAAAATCGCTGCTTACATGGGAATAAGCCTGGTTAATTGATTTCCCTGCCTTCTTCTGGTAATCATCCAATAACAGGGCGTCTTCCTGGTCTATGACCTTATCTTTAGCATGCGTCATGGCAAAGTTTGCCCAAAGCCTTACCCCTTTGGGCAAGGTTTTATTAACCCGAAGTTCAATTTCATAACCTTTGTTACGAACCTTACCAACGTTAGCGGTAGCGGGTTGAACACCAAAATAAGAAGGAACCGAACGGAAGCTGCCTTTATAAAGAACATCGGTGCGATGATCGTTGAACACTTCTACACTACCCGACAATAAGCCATTCCACAATGCATAGTCGAGCCCGAAATTGGCCTTTGTTACTTTCTCCCAGTGAATATCGGGGTTACCAACGCTTGCCCTTGCTTCTGACCACCAGGTATAAGGGCTGTTCTGGCCTGCGGATGACCCCAATGGCGTATTACCGCCGTAGGTCCAGGTTGTCATATACAACCAGCGGCCACTTACATTGTCATCACCCACCTGCCCATAAGATGCACGCAGCTTCAGCGTATTTAAAACGGTTTGGTTTTTTAGAAACTTCTCATTGCTGATCATCCATCCCAATGCAGCAGAAGGAAAGAAGGCAAAGCGGTAGTCTGGACCAAATTTTTCAGATCCGTTATAACCGCCATTGAATTCAGCAAAATACCGGACGTCATAATTCCAGGTAATCCTGCTCGCCCAGTCCTCGCGGTAATGTTCAAACTCACTACCTGCGGCAAATTTGTCGCGGCTGAACATACCCATGGCAGTTACATCATGTTTGCCGAATTTGCGGGCATAATCAACCTGTAACTGGTAGAATAATTTTCGGTATGTTGAACCATTTTGAACAGCATCCACATTAGGATTCCAGCGTGGTGGTATCCAGTCGAACTGATTTGTTCCCAGGTACTGGCTATTCTTTTTTTCACCGGTAACGGGGTCAATATATTCCTGTTGAATATTGCCATTATCATAAATACCGCCCTGAGATACGAATGAATTATCGAAAGAAATCGTGCCCTTTGCAGCCAGTCCTTTCAGGATCGCACTCAGGTCCTGCCGTAAGGTAAAATCTGTAGTAATGCGGGTAGTGGTAGTTTTGCGCACCCCATTATTACCCATTACTGCCAGCGAATTTATGGTAGACACAGTTTCAAGTGGAAAGTAGCCCCAGCCGCCGTCTGAATACCGGGGATAATAAAGATTGGGTGCGTTATTATAAATACTTTGCCAGATGCGGTATTCCCAACTGTCCTGGCCATAAGCATCCTGCTTTACACCGTAAGAACCGGCTAAGTTGGCCGAGAGAACAGTGGATTTTGTTAAATTGAAATCAAGGTTGGTACGGGCGTTTATACGGTCAAAACCATAGCCGGGTTTATACGATTTTCCGTTGTCTATCTTTTTAATGATATCGCCTTCATGCAAATAATCTACTGCGGTGAAGTATTTTACCAACTGAGTACCGCCTGAGATATTCAGGCTGCCGTTGTAAGACATTACATGGTTCTTCACCAACTGGTCCTGCCAGTCAATGTTTGGGTAACGCTCCGCTTCGGCCTGGTTCGCGGGATGACGGTATTTTTCAAGTTCGGCATATGGCACATAGCTATACCAGGAGGAAGGAGTAATGGCCAGTTCCCTTTCAATAGCCTGATCACGAACTTTAATTGCATCATATGCATCATATTTACTGGCGAGTTTGGAAGGAACTTTCACCGTAGCATTGCCGGTAAAACGAATTTCAGCTCTGCCTTCCCGACCTCGTTTGGTGGTGATCAGGATGACTCCATTAGCGCCTTTAACGCCAAAAACAGCGGTAGCGGAAGCATCTTTCAAAACTGAAATGGTTTCAACAGAACCAATGTCAACACTGGTCATTGGCCGTTCAATACCATCAACAAGCACCAGCGGATCGCTGGTATTCCAGGTACTCTGCCCACGAATAAAGATCTTCGGATCTTCCCCACCCGGAGTTCCCTGCGTGGCAACGGTTATTACCCCGGGTAAATTTCCGGTCAATGCAGCACCTAAACTCGAAACGCCACCCGTTCTTTGCAGCACATCGCCCTTTACCTGCGAGATGGCGCCTACCAGGCTCTGTTTTTTCTGTCTGCCGTAGCCAACAACTATGGTGCTGTCCATTGACAGGGAAGAAAGCACTAATCTGACATCGATCCGCTGCCGCCCTTTAACAGCCACTTCCTGCGCCGTATAGCCGATGTGGGAAATGATCAATACCGATTTTTCATTTACAACGGTAATGGTAAACGTACCATCTGCTTTCGACATGGTAATATTATTGGTTCCTCTTTCGGCGATGGTCACTTCACCCAGGGGAAGACCTTTATCGTCTGTTATTTTTCCCGTAATGATCAATGAAAAACGGTCGTTTGCGGATTTGCCTTCTGGCACTCCAAAGGCAAAAGAGGAAAGCGATACCAGTAGGAGCGCCAGTATTTTCAGGGTAATCGCCAACGGTCTTTTTAAGACAAAGCAAGCCCTGCGAGACAAAAAGCCTCGATTATAATTTTTCATATCGTAGTTTAAAGTATTAAATAGGAGATCACCTGGTTCAGGCTGCAGAATGGCGCCCGGCCAGCAAATAGTGTCTTAAGTTCTTCGCAATAAATGTGAAGCAGTAATTAAAAAACGATGTGAAGTAATGTTCAGGTAACTTTTTTCATATAGCAGCAGTTAATGGTTAAAAGATGGTTTTGGCGTTATGATCGTTAAAGCGAACCAATACGAATTCCCGGGAATTGATACAATCGTCTCTTATAAAGTTAGTGAAGCAACAAAAAAAACAAGGGCTCATTTGTCTGAACCTTTGGTAAAAATGTTCAGCTGAAAGTTTTTTCAATTATTCAAAACTTGTCCAGTCTATTTCTATTCGATTGTTTTCCTTAGAGATAACAAACAGATTCTGCCTACCTGGTTTAAATTGTAACAACGACATTTTTACCACCTGCCAATCATTACCGCCAGTAACCGGTATATCTGCGAGCACCGGGCCGTTAATACCCTGTACACGAATTTGCAAGGTATTACCGGCCTGAGAAAGGGCCCGTACCATAACCGATTTAGGATTCTTTTTTCCAAAATCTACACTGTTGTATTGTACCCACGCCCCTGCCGCATCCAGCACCGTTTTCCATCCCTGGAATTTATTAGCTGTATCGAGAAAAGCAATAGACGCACCTTTATCACTTATATGGCTGTACCGGTCAATTTGTATTTGTGTTTGGGCGTTTGTTACCCCTATACCTCTGTAGGTAGGTAATACTTTTTGTATGGTGCCGTCGGTATTAAAGAACAGGCTATCGGCCCTGATTGACCGGGCTTTGTCGAACGTGGGTGAATAATCGTTATGATGATAAAACAGGTACCATTGATCTTTAAATTGTATAATGGAATGGTGATTGGTCCAGCAGCCGGTTGGCGACTCGTCCATTATTACGCCTGTAAATTTAAAAGGCCCGAGTGGCGTATTACCCACGGCATACTCCAGCCGTTCTGTTTTGTTTTCTACATGCGGGTAAGTGAGGTAGTAGATGCCGTTCCGTTCAAACAGGTAAGGCCCTTCTTTCAGTCCTTTGTTTGGCAACTCGCCCAATACCACAGGATCTGAAGCAAGCTCCACCATATTTTCTTTCAGCTTGGCACCATAAATATTTCCCTGTGACCAGTACAGGTAGGCCTGCCCGTTTTTATCGATAAATACATTGGGATCAATACCCCGCACATTCAGGATGGGCGCTGGTTGAGGAACAAAAGGACCTTCCGGCTTATCGGAAATGGCCACCCCGATGGTAAACCCCCGGGCATAACTGGTATCTTTTGGCGTGGTTGGAAAATAGAAATAATATTTTCCGTTGCGGTATATGCAATCGGGCGCCCACATGCTATAACTGTCTGGCTTAACCCAGGGCACCTTGTGCTGATGAACGATCATGCCATGATCCGTCCAATCGGTGAGGTTAGCTGAAGAGAACACGTGGTAGTCTTCCATACAGAACCAGCCAACACGGCCACGGCCTTCTGTAGCCAGTATATCATGAGATGGATATACGTATACCCTGTCGCCAAAAACCCGGGCAGAAGGATCGGCGCTGTATTGGTTTCGGACCAACGGATTCTGTGCATGTAATTGAATGGTAATACTAACAAGAAGAAGATACCAGCATACCGGTAAAATATGTTTTCGCATAGCAGCGGGTTTATTTTATGGTCAAATCGTTTTTATTCAGCCGTAGATCCAATTTGATCTTCAATATGAAAAAAGTCGAAATCAGCAGATCCACCAACCTTTTTTGTAGCATAATTAAATAACCCAAATCTATAACCCATAAAATGAGGCAGTGTATACGTCATCTTTAGCGGCGAACCAATAGCCGTCCAGGATTTTCCGCCGTAGCTATAATAGAAATGAGCGGTGTCTTTACGATTGGTAAAATCGCAGGTTGCCTTTAAATATACTTTTTCTCCGGTAAGCGGCACTGACTGTGCTTCTATGGGAATGCCGCCGCCTGCGTTGATCATTACAATATTCTTGCTGCCGTTAATTATTTTAACACCAACCTGCCCATAGTTCTTTTGCAACAAACTTAAACCGGCAAAGTCACCTTCTTTCATGTTGGATACATCAAGCGCAACAGAAGCTGTAGAAACGGGACCAATGGTTCGCTGTGTCAAGGTATTCCTGGCCAATAAAAAACTGGTATCTATCCTGCCGGTAGTCAGCCGCAGGTATCCTTTTCTTTTGGTAACCGACCATAATTTATTATCGGGGTTGTGGTTCCATTGCCAAACCAACGGCAAAACCCGTTCACCTTTTTTACGGTCAAATTCATCTGAAGCCACAATACCAGGGATCAATCCGCTCCCGGCAGGCAGATCGAGCGTATCAGGAACCTTACCATTTTTACCCAATACAGGCCAGCCATCTTCCCATTTTACCGGAACCAGGTAAGGGATACGCCCCACCGCACCAAAATCACGGAACAAATAAGCATACCAGTTACCTTCAGGCGTGTCGATCAATCCACCCTGAGCCACTCCCAGGTCCTGAAGTGCTACCCTTCCTTCATATGGACCGCTTATTTTAGAAGCCCTGTGAACAACAACGGTTCGCATGCCGCCTTTTGGCCAGGTGATGTTGAACAGGTAATAACTGCCATTTATTTTAAACAACTGGGAACCTTCTGCAGGCAGCCCAATATTATTTCCTGAAGGGGCACTTGCATTGTCGATGATCACCTGTTCGGTGGTGCCTGGTTTTATTCCGGAGAGGTCGCTGTTCAGCTCTATCAATTTCAATTTGCCACCGCCATAGATCATATATATGCGGCCGTCATCGTCGAAGAACAATGAGTGGTCATGATAAGCGGGTTTAAATGATGTGGCCTTCCAGTGGCCTTTTTCAGGATCTTTTGTTGTGTAGATATATGTTTTACCGGTAGTTTGGGCAAAGGTAGAAACATAGAACAGCCCATTGTAATACCGAATGCAACTTGCCCAAGATCCACGGCCATATGTGCTTTTACCATTCTGCAGGTTCAACTCGTCGACATTGGCAAGGGTATCATATGCATAGTTTACCAATGTCCAGTTTATAAGGTCCTGGGATCTCATGATCGGAACACCAGGGCTCATGTGCATGGTAGTACTGCTCATATAGTAGGTGCCACCTACGCGAACGATCGACATATCTGGCACATCGGCAAAAATAACGGGATTATGCGCTGGCCTGCTTTTCCTTTGGGTTATTCCTTCCTGCGCTTCACCTTTGTAACAGATGAAACAAGTAATTATTCCTGCCAACCAGTTAAACCGTATGTGCATGGTTGTATTTTTTTTATTTATAATGATCACTTGAACAACTCCTGTGCAAAATTGTATAGGTTATTGCGCCATACCGGCCAGGTATGTCCGCCGGGATACTCGCTGTAGTTGTATTTGATATTCATTTCATCAAATTTCGCGAGCATGATCTTACAATTATTGTATGCAATATCTTCTTTGCCGCCCATGGCGATCCAAAAACTTTTGAGGTTGTTGTTGATGGTGGTTGCATTATTTTTCATAAACTCATACTGCGGACCTGAAAGAGCTGGCTGGTTGTTCCACCAGCCGGAACTGAATACACCCAGGTAAGAAAACATGTCTGTATTTTTTATTCCGGCATACAGGGTTTGTAAACCGCCCATCGACAAACCAGCCAGGGCCCGGGCTGAAGCATTGGTGGCGGCGCGATAGTTTTGTTCAATAAATGGGATAACGTTCTGCTTTAGTTCGCCTTCAAATGCTCTTAATGCCTGTTCGTTGAAGCCTGCGATACCAGTGCTGAAATTTCCATCCATCATAACCACCAGCATGGGTTTTGCTTTTTGGGCTGCAATCAGGTTATCCAAAATGAGATCAGTTCTTCCCTGTGTAGCCCAACCGCTTTCATCTTCACCGCCACCGTGTAAAAGATATAACACGGGGTATTTTTCATTGGTATTTACATCGTAACCGGGCGGCGTATAAATGAACATTCTACGCCAGGTATTGGTAGTTGCTGAATAATATCTTTTTATTCTTATATCGCCATGTGGCACATTCTTAACGGCATAATAGCCGCCTCCACGAAACGGTATCTCAATGCCGCTGGCCAATCGTCCCATACCATAAAACGTTTCACTGGCCGGATCTGCCAGGGCAACACCGTCTATGAGTAAAGAATAGTAATGAAAACCTTCACTAACAGAGTCGGTAGTAACACCCCAATATCCACCGGTGTCTTTTACAAGGTCATACTTCTTAACCAGGTCTATTTGCACTTTTTGCGCATTGGGCGCTTTGATACGGAAAACAACCCGGTTATCGGGAAGCACCTGCGGGTAACTGGCCGATCGTACATTTGTTGAGGCAGGTGTTCCCAAAACAGTATACTTCATAAAGGAGGAAGTATCCACCGGCTTAAACAGGAATTGGGAAAACATATACAATCCGTTTTTCCAAACCTTAAAATCGTGCACACCTGGCTCTATGTAATAGATGTGCGGAACATTATGCTCGTACAGATAATCGTGGGTACGTTTGCTGAACGTGATCAACCTGTCGTTATCGCCGCAGGAGATCCATAACAATTTCAGTTGTTTTTTTGCTGCTTCGGCATCTGGTACCAGTTGCTCCGGGGATTTGGTATTGGGGGCTGAAGAAAAACCGCCCACCCAGGCAAATTTGTCGAGGTTGCCTAAACCAAAGTTCAGCGATTGTCCGCCGCCCATTGATAATCCAGCTATGGCGCGGTGCTCCCGATCGGTAAGTACGGGGTATTTCTTTTCGATATAAGGGATGAGATCGGTCAGCAGGTCTTTTTCAAAATCTGCAAACGCCTGTACTTTATCGGGCGCCATAATGTTGCCGGTGGGGCGATCATCTTTCATAGCTCTGCCGTTGGGCATTACTACTATCATTGGTTCAATTTTGCCTTCGGCATACAGGTTATCGAGTATCACCTGCGGCTTTCCGCCATTCAACCATTCCTTCTCATCGCCGCCTATTCCATGCAACAGGTATAAAACCGGGTATTTTTTCTTTTTTGAGAATCCGGGCGGCGTATAAATGAGCGCTCTTCGGGTAACCCCAACAGTTTTTGAGGCATAGCCGATGGTATCGATCCTGCCATGTGGAATATCGGTATGCAATGAATCGAAACCGTTTGGGGCCTGTTTAACCAACTCCTGTGAGTAGGCACATGAACCGCTCACGAACAGGATGGCTATGGCAAACAATATTTGTTTCATATGATAATTTTGATAAAAGGTAATGGCTTATTTTGCGGTAATACCTGCTTTAATTTGAGTAAAAGAATGAGGTGGAAATGTATAGGTAAGTTGTTTTCCCCTGGTGTCTACCATTTTTTTAACAGGTACATATTGATCGTGTTTATCAAATTCATACACTTCGTTCAATGCAGCACCTGCAATAAGGCTTGCTTCTGCTTTGCCGGCAAAATTTGCTGAAGTGGTTACAATATCGGCAGTTATTGCTTTCTCTTTGTGGCGGTTTACCACATTGATAAAAACAGTGTTTGTTTCTTTAGAGTAAGTAGTGGTAACATCCAGGTAAGGAATATCGCTGAACTTTGTTGTATTAAACAGGTCGCAGGAAACATGGGTATCAACGGAAGATCCACGGCAATTGTTCGAGTATGCTTTGAAGATATAAAACAACGGGGTTTTAAAAGTTCCCTTTTTTGTGTCATTGCCCAACAGCGACGTAAGAAGGGTAAAATTCGCCATCTTAACTACATTGGCATGACGCAGGAAAGAATTAAAACACTGAGCAACGGGCAGCACAGATAATGTATTACGCGACATAAGCCCCCACTCATCTACCGAAAGATAAATTGGCTTTACAAAGCCGTTCTTTGCCCGTGCTGTTTCTATTTGAGCCGCAGGTACTTTAATTTTTTCTTCAAAATCCATAGCACTTTGCCCCATGTAAGAATAATAATCATCGGATCTCTCCCAATACCGGTGAATCGACAAGTAATCGATCTTATCGCCCAGGCCTTCAAGCACCTTCCGGTTCCAGTCGATCCAAATGCCGGTCGGTTCATAATATGAAGACCCCGAGGCTACCAGTTTAATTGTGCTATCGACAGACTTCATGGCTTTTGCTGCTTCCCTTCCTGTTTTTACATAATCCTCTGCTGTTTTGTAGCCCAACTCCCATGGATAACCGTCTACTTCATTACCAAGGTCCCAGATCTTAACATTATAGGGTTCTTTATGCCCGTTCTTTGCACGAAGGTCTGCATAATAAGTTCCTTTAGGATAGTTGCAGTATTCAAGCCAGTAAACAGCGTCTTTTATATCGCCAAGACCGAGGTTAACACATACTACATTTTCACTTCCTATTGCTTTATTCAGCGCCATCCATTCATCTGTCCCTACGTGATTGTTATCTATTCCACCCCATGCCAGATTAATACGGGCCGGCCG
This sequence comes from Niastella sp. OAS944, assembly GCA_024809215.1. Lineage (GTDB taxonomy): Bacteria > Bacteroidota > Bacteroidia > Chitinophagales > Chitinophagaceae > Niastella. The sequence goes on from JANUBW010000012.1 coordinate 193,966, forward strand.
TTGATCTTTGGCACCAATGCCATCCTGCCAGTTATAACCCATCAAAAAATTCCCGCCCGGCCAGCGCATATTGGTGATCTTTAACTCCTTCATCGCTTCAATATAATTTTTCTTAAAGCCATTCTCATCGGCCAGTGGTGATGAAGGATCATATAAGGTTCCATACAATGTATTAAACTGCACCGAATCGGGCAGGCCAAACCTTTTACCGCTAAACTGAATAGGTTCCATAAACACCCCGTAGATCCGCGGGTCAATATCGCCAATGCTTCTTTCGATGTCGATTTTTATAGTGGCATTTTGCGCAACAAGCAGTGTTGGCAAAACGATCACTAAAGTGAAAAGTATTTTTTTCATTTGAGACAGGTTTTTATAATGGCATTTTCATTATTTCATTTTTATTAATATTTTTATTTAACTCCTGAGAATTTATAAAGTAACACGCCATGTGCCGGAACTGTAATGGCAAGCTCCTTATTGTTCCCGTCAATATGCGCGATGTTCTTCTGCCGCCAGAGATCACGAACCTGCTGTTTGCCATAGATCCCCAGTTTATCAAAATCCTTATAACTGAGGGTGGCGCGTTCCAGTCCGAGATTACAGAAACCAACAGCATGACTTCCATCTTCCATTTCCTTTACATATATGCGTAAATCGCCTATTGTTTGCTTACAGGTAGCCTGCCTGCCTAATGGATCCTGGTCTACAGCGATCACCTCATCATTTGTCAATAAATTCAATGTAAAATCATCCAGTTTTTCCATGTCGCAGCCAATTAGTAAGGGCGCCGAAAAAAGGCACCAAAGACTTATGTGCAGGTACTGCTCATCGGGCTTCAGCTTGCTGGGATGAGGGTTGCCCCATCCCACCGTACCAACCACCAGCATATCAGGATCGTTCCAGTTGCCGGGTTTTGCCCATGCAGCTGCCTTGTCCTGCTCAAGGGCAATATTTTTTACACTTGTCCAGGTGTCGGTAATATCGTTGGTGGTACGCCAGCAATTGCCGCCCACCGAATCGCCCCATTTCCATACGTCCGACATTCCATATTGGCACAGGCTGAAAACAATATCACGAGGCTGCTGCCTCAGGTATGCTCCCATGATCTTAAATGGCCTTACCGCAGCGTTTAGATTGTTGCCACCTTTATAAGACAGGGAGGATATTTTATAAGGGTCATTGTTCGGCATCCCATCAATCACCCCACCATAACTGCACCAGTCATATTTCAGGTAATCAAATTCCCATAAAGCATACCGCTCAGCGTCCTGTTTTTCAAAACCGTAGCTGCCTGCACAGCCGCCGCAGGTCCAGGGACCAGGGCTGGAATAAAGGCCGATCTTCAAACCGGCGTTATGTACATAATCGGCAAGTTCTTTCATGTTGCCAAACCGGGCATTAGGTACAATATTTCCCCGGTCATCACGCAACTGACCACGGATCGTCGAGTCTTTCGGGTCACGATGGTTCTGCCAGAAATCGTCGATGTTAATATAGGTCCAGCCATGATTTACCAGATCGCTTTTGATCATGGCTGCTGCAGCCCGTTTTACCTTATCTGCTGATACCTCTCCTGCAAAACAGTTCCAGCTATTCCATCCCATCGGTGGTGTAAGTGCAATACGGTTACCGCAAACGATGCGAAGTTTTTTATCGGCTTTGCCTTTGGCATTTTTTGCGCCAAGGGTAACTACATATGTACCTTCCTTCAATAGTTTTCCGGTAATAATTCCGGTTTTTTCATCGAGCTTCAGCCCAGCAGGCAATTCGTTTGCCGAAAACAACATCGGTCGTTCGCCTGTTGCGGGGATTCGGAACAGAAATGGTGAACCTGGGCGTACACCAAATACACTGCTCCCATTAATGCGGGGGCTCGCTGGTGGTTTCGGGGTAAGAATATACGGCTCACCTGAGATCGGGTTATACGTTGACAAAGCGGCGCCTCCCGTTGTTTCAAATTTGGCATCAGCCCAGTCTGCATGATCATAATAATTGCCATTGCCGCCATCAGTTACTACCAGTTCCAGTTTTTGTACACCAATGAGTGTTACCGAGCATGGCCTGGCAGCATCACCCAAACGCATTATACCGCTCGACCATAGCTTTTTGCCATCACCATAAAGCTCAAATTCCACAGCGGGCTCATGTCCGGTGACTTCATCATCAATGCCAACCTGCGCAGAAAACGAATTGGCTTTGCCTTCCAGCAGCACCTGTAATGAACTAACAGCGTGCGTGCTGAAGCCCCGTTGAAATGTTTTTCCGGCTATAGTAATTGGTTTGCGATCAATAGATCTGTTTTTTCCTGGTGTGCCATAGCCCTGGGTAGCAGCATTGAGATCCAGTTGATCGAGCCATACCGTTTGGGCTACCAGTTGATGCGCACCAATTATGGAAAAAATAGTAATAAGACCTGCAAGTGCATTGAATCTCTGTAGAACTGATTTTTTCATTTCAAATAAATTCCCGACGTTTTTCATTCTAATTGTGTATTACTTAATCGATACCTTTACCACCTTCAGGTCTTTTTCGGCAGAACTACTTCCATACAATACATCATACTCACCAGCCGCTACCGTCATTTTCCCATAACTGGTATCATAAAACTCAAATGCCGATGGCGGCAGGGTGATGACCGCTTTTACCGTTTTTCCTGCAGGAACATCTATCCTTTTAAATCCTTTCAGCGTTTTGATCGGCCCGTTAGTATCACCTGTTTTACGCACGTATATCTGCACTATTTCAGTTCCGTTGCGCCTGCCTGTGTTGGTTATTGGTATAGATATAGTAATACTGTCCCTGTTGCTTATGTTGGTTTTGCCGAGTTGCGCATTTCCTATTGAGAAGGTGGTATAACTTAAACCAAAACCAAACTGAAAAAGCGGGTCGCTCATAAAGCGGTATGTTCTGCCCTTGAGGGAATAATCTTCAAAATCGGCCAGTTGCGTGGTATCTTTATAAAAGGTAACAGGTAATTTACCGGAAGGGTTGTAATCGCCAAACAGCACATTAGCTACAGCCTGGCCGCCCGATTCGCCACCATACCAGGCCTGCAGAATGGCATCGCAACTTTCTGTTTCAGGCACCAGCCCAATGGCTGAGCCGGAGCAATTAACAAAAATAACTTTTTTACCCGCGGCCTTCAATGCTTTTAAACAATTGCGTTGTACCTCGGGTAATTGAATATCTGTACGATCGCCGCCTTTAAACCCAGGATATGACACCGGCATTTCCTCCCCTTCCAGCAAAGTGGAAAGACCACCAACGAATACTACTTCATCTATTCCTTTAAGTTTATTGATGAGGCCGCTAAAGTCGATATCTACTTCCTTACCAAAATCAAATTCGATATTTGCCTGCCAGTTGTTTAACTGTGCAAAGCGGAGTTCTATTTTATATTTTTTGCCACTTTCAACTTTGTAAGGGACCCTCGATAGCAGGGTTCGCCAGTTATCGGTCCTTCTAACCATTGTTCCGTTTACGTACAACTGCATAGAACCTGTAGCCCCGCATTTAAACACTATTTCTTCTGTACCGGCGGCAACAAATTCCGTTTCATACAAAGCTGAAAAATTTTCCAGTGCAACACCCGATGCAAATTCATGTTGACCCCCAGTGGTCAGTTTAAGCGGATTGGCTATTTGCTCTGTAATAACAGGATCGCCTTTCATTTCGCGGTTGTTCCAGTACGTAGCTTTAAACCCTTTTTTACCATCCATGGCACATTGTGAAAAATAGCTTTGCGTTACTTTGTTCTCTACCAGGTCGCATGCCTTATCATACAACACCCTGTTGGCTGGCATTTTAGAGCGGATACCATTTAGGATATTGATTGTTCTAACCGGTTTGCCGTTATAATTCCCCCAAAGCATGGGGTCATTATCTGCATTAGGGCCAATGACTGCGATTTTTTTAGCGGTTTTGTTTAAAGGAAGGATATTATTTTTATTCTGCAATAATGTCATCGATTCCTGCGCCATGTCCAGCGCCAGTTTTCTATGCGCCTCATTATTGACGATCGACATTGGAAGGGATGCCCAGGGTACCAATGCATCGTCATCCATATCGCCCAGATCGAAACGGCCAATCAATACCCGAAGCAAATGTTTGTCTATCTCTTTTTCGGTTATCAAACCTCTTGATACGGCCTCCGGCAGGCTTTTAAATGCATACCCTTCCCACACGCATTCTACATCGGTACCTGCCAAAGCGCCCTTTGCCGAAGCATGTACAGCATCGGACGATACTTTATGGCTTGTAAAAAAATCAGTAATGGCCCCACAGTCTGAAACCACCACATGTTTAAAGCCCCAATTGTCGCGCAGGATGGTTTGCAACAAACGGTTGTTGCCGCAACAGGGTTCATCATCCAGTCGCTGGTAAGCGCACATCACCTGCCGCACATCGGCATCGATCACCAGCGATTTAAATGCAGGCAGGTAAGTTTCATACAGATCGCGGGGATTTACCTGGTAAAGGTTCAGCGTATGCCTGCTCCATTCAGGACCTGAATGTACGGCGTAATGTTTGGCGCAGGCCAATAGCTTTCGGTATTTCGCATCGGCAGGCCCCTGTAAGCCTTTTACTACTGCAACGCCCATACGCGAGGTGAGGTAAGGATCTTCGCCATAGGTTTCCTGACCGCGGCCCCAGCGCGGGTCACGGAAGATGTTGACATTGGGCGTCCAAACGGAAAGACTCAGAAAGCGCCGGTTTTCTTTTCCATTCCGAATGGCCTCATGATACTTGGCACGCACCTCATCGGACGTAGCATCAAAGATCTTATATACCAATGAATCGTCGAATGAAGCAGCCATGCCAACAGGTTCGGGAAAAACGGTAACATTATCATTATTTGCCAGGCCATGCAATGCCTCACTCCACCAATTGAATTTTTTTATGCCCAACCGGGGTATAGCTGGTGACTGATCGAACATTAACGAGGCCTTTTCTTCCAATGTCAATCGCGCTATCAGATCTTTGGCCCTTTCTTCTGAAGGCAGGTTGGGGTTTTGATACGGCAGGTTTTGCGCAAAACCGTTTATCATTGATACAGATACCAATAAAACACTAATAAATCGTTTCATTTATTCAAATAGCTTTTTTATATATCGGATCGCCAATCACACAGCAACAGCTAAAGGCAATTGTTTCATCGCTTTTAAAGAGTTTATTGGTAACTGGCTGCTATCCTGCATTTCTTTCTTTTTAATGCGTTGCCAGGTTGCAGGGGTTACTTTATAATGCTTCAAAAAGGCTTTTCCAAAACTGCTTTGAGATTGAAACCCCACCATTTTGGCAATTTCGAATACCTTGTACCCACCCATCTCTAATTGTTCGGCGGCCTTTTTTAGCCTGGCCTCATTGATCAGTTCATTCGGCGTACGGGTAGTAATGGTTTTTAATTTTCGATACAGGGTGGGCCTGCTCATATTCAAAAGTTTGGCAAGCAGATGTACATCAAGCAATGGGTCGTGAAGATGGCTGGCAATGCAACTGTTCAGTTTTTTATCAAACTCTTCTTCGTTGTCTGCTTCAGGAAAATTGTTGTAAACCGGTTTTGAAGAACCAAGGTGCCGGGAAACCTTTATTCTATTGATGATCAAATTGTTGATCTGAGCTTCCAGGTAATTCCAGGGTGTAGAAACGGGCATACAGGCGTCGGCGCCAGCTTCCAGGGCTTTTATTTTTTCTTCAAGGGAATCTTCGACCGTCAGTAATATTACCGGGATGTGTGCATGGCGCGATGAAGCTTTTATTTGTGTGCATATTTTCCAACCATTCAGCGCCGGCAGCTGTACGCTGCATATAATTAATTGAATAGAAGCTTTTTCAAACACCTGGCATATTCCTTCCAGGCTGCAGGCTACAAAAAGCTGGTACGCATTGATCAGGTTTTTGTGCAGGGCATGACAGGGCTTTTGCGTCCCTGCTATCAAAAGGACGTTATTTCGCATGGCAGCTTCGTTTTAGGCAGTCAAAATTTTGTACGTGAATCAAAAACGTCAGTCGTACATTTAAAGACAAAATTAGCCCTGTCGTTAATGGCGGGCTTGCCAACTTTGTCGGAAATAGTAGCAATTTTGTTCGATCGGAAGGAGATATTGTATTACTTTACCAAAACGATTGCAAGACATGCGAAAATATAGTTATATATTTTTGGTTTATGTGTTAATCTCTTACATCAGCGTGCACGCCCAAACGGGCCATATCAATTTTACTTCGCTTTCAACCAGGGACGGTTTGTTATCCAATTCAGTAAATGCTATTCTAAAAGATCGCTATGGGCTCATGTGGTTTGCTACCGATGACGGTTTGAATAAATTTGATGGAACAAATTTTACTGTATACCGATACCAACCAGGCGACAGCTCCAGCCTGCGTACCAACGAAGTGCTTGCATTACATGAAGACAGATCGGGAAATTTATGGATTGGCACCAGCGGTGGCGGCCTCAGCCTTTACGACCGGAAAAAAGACCGCTTCCTCCATTACCCTAAACAAACCGGCACCGCCAGTCTGTCGGGAAGCGATGTCATCAGGGGCATATGCAGTGACTATCGCGGTAAAATATGGATCGCACAATATGAGGGCTTATATATGTTTGATCCTGCAACCCAATCCATTTCTAAATACCTGTTGCGGGATGGGGAGGGCAGACCGGTAAAAACAACCCTGCTTTCTATTTATGAAGACAGTAAACAAAGGTTATGGGTCTCAACCGATAACGGCCTTTTTCAGTATAATGTTCAAACAAACACTTTCAGGTTGTACGAGAACGATAAGGCAGATCCTTCCAGTTTGGCCGTAAACAGGATAAGAGCGGTGACAGAAGACAAATGGGGAAATATTTGGGTGGGAACTGCAAGCGGGTTAAGCAAACTGAAGCCAGATGGGTCGGGATTTATTCATTACAATTATCTAAAAGGTATTGAGCTTAATTATTTAGCCGCCGACGACCAGGGTTTATTATGGATAGGCAGCCTCAACGGCCTGTACGTTTATAATATACAGGCTGATAGCTTTTCGGTTTATACCCATGAAAACCGCAACCACCAAAGCTTAAGCGGTAATGGAGTGCGGTGTATATATATTGATAAACACGGTATTTACTGGTTTGGCACTTACCAGGGCGGTGTTTGCAAATACGATAAAAATCTTAATCTGTTCAATATTACCCTTAACAGCAGTTTCCAGGAAAACAGGACCAATATTGCCGTTATTACCTCTATGACTGAAAATGAGCATGGTAATTTTTTGATAGGAACAAATGGTAACGGTTTATATGAATACGATCGCAAAAAAGAACTGGCATATCCTGTAAATCTGCCGGTGAAAAACATGTCAGCCAATTCCCTGGCGGTACTGGCTTTGCTTCGCACAAAAACCAATAAGCTTTATATAGGAACTTTTTCTAAAGGTTTGATCATTGCAGACCGGCGAACAGGAACGTATAAACAAATGGTAAAGGGATCAGGGCCTAACGACCTTACCAGTAATGATATATTCAGTTTATTTGAAGACAGCAAAGGTAATGTATGGATAGGCACCAATGGCGACGGCATTATTGTAATGAATAATGATCGGGTGGTTGCCAGGTATTCGCCCCTGCCCCAGCCTAATGGCGTAGTGCATTTACCCATCAATGGCTACATAAGGGCCTTTGAGGAAGATGTTAATGGCAATATATGGATAGGCACCCATGGCGGCGGTATTGCCGTATATGAACCTGCCACAGGTAAATGGACCATATACACCCAGGAGAACAGCCAGCTGCCCAGCAATAAAATACAATGCCTGCACCAGGACAGTAAAGGAAAAATGTGGATTGGTACTTTTAGTGGCCTGGCTGCATTCGATGCGAATAAACACCTGTTTAGAATTTTTTCCGAAAAGGACGGATTACAAAACACCATGGTGTACCAAATTGTGGAAGACGCAACAGGTAAACTATGGATGTCAACCAATACTGGTATAAGCAGGTTCGACCTCAAAACAAATAGTTTCTGGAACTTCACGCATTTAAATGGACTTCAAAACTCGAACTTTGTTCGTGGTGTGGGTTTGCGGTTATCTGATGGTGAACTGCTTTTTGGCGGGTTGGAAGGATTTAATCATTTTTATCCCGACCAGCTCACTATTAATCGAAATGTACCACAGGTAATTTTAACCGATCTTAAGATCTCCAACAAATCTGTTACTGCCGGTAATGATGCTCCTATTAAAGAACATATTTCTGTAGCAAATGAAATAAGGCTGAATTATAAGCAAAATTTTGCGCTGGGATTTGTAGCCCTCAATTATACCATACCAAAACAAAACCACTACGCCTATAAACTGGATGGCTTTGATAAAGACTGGAACTATATTGGCCCAGGGAACATGGCATCCTATACCAATCTGGATCCCGGTGAATATACTTTTCGGATCAAAGCCAGCAACAACGATGGCATCTGGAGCACTAAAGACACTACAATAAAAATATTTGTAAAGCCGCCCTTCTGGCGCACCACCTACGCTTATGTATTTTATATACTTGGCATTGGCGGCTTACTCCTGTATAGCAGGTACAGAGGTTTATCAAGACTAAGAAAGAAGTTTGCTTTGGAACAGGAGCGGCAGAAAGTTAAACGTATACAGGAACTTGACCGTATGAAGTTGAAATTCCTTACAAACCTCAGTCATGATTTCAGAACGCCTATATCGTTGATCATGGGTCCGGTTGACCAGTTGATGGAAGGTGAAGGAAATCCGGGAAAGCTTGAAAAACTAAGTATGGTTAGGCGTAATGCCCGAAGGTTGCTAAACCTGGTGAATCAATTGCTCGACTTCAGAAAGATGGAAGAGCATGAATTAAAATTACAATTATCGAAAGGCGAGTTTGTTTCTTTTTTAAAAGAAGTAACAGAGTCTTTCAGCGATATGTCGGAAAGGAAAAATATCCGCTTCACATTTAAAACCTGCATCGACCGGTTAGATGCTTATTTTGACCGCGATAAAATGGAAAGGATCCTGTTCAATTTATTATCCAATGCATTCAAATTTACGTTAGCCGGCGGCCATATCACCGTGGATCTGCAAAAGGCTGAAAGTTCAGACGACCAGGAATACACCTTGGTATCGATCAACGTGATCGATACGGGCATCGGCATTCCTGCTGATAAAAAAGATATGATATTCGATCGCTTTTTTCAGAACGATACCAGCGCGGCTATACTTAACCAGGGTACCGGCATCGGTTTGTCGATCACGAAAGAGTTCATCAAATTACATGGAGGAAACATAAAGGTAGAAAGCGAACCAGGAAAAGGATGTGCATTCACCATACAGGTTCCGCTTAAACGGGTGAATAAAACAACCATCACCGAACAGCCCATCATGCAAACAGAAGAGGAAATTTCGAACATCGGCGTTAACGCTTCATCGGCAACGCAACAAGAAGATTCTATGGACAATGCTGTGTCTGTGCTTTTGGTAGAAGATAATGATGATTTCAGGTTTTACCTGAAAGACAATCTCCGCAATAAATACAAAGTAATTGAGGCTACTAACGGCAAAGAGGGATGGCAGAAAACACTATCCACTCATCCGCAACTGGTAATAAGTGATATAAGTATGCCTGAAATGGATGGAATTGAACTTATTAAAAAAATAAAATCCGATAAAAGAACAAATCATATTCCGGTGATCCTGCTTACTGCCATAACGGGCCAGGAACAACAACTCAAGGGACTGGAAACCGGGGCCAATGACTATATTACCAAACCATTCAATTTTGAGGTGTTAAATGCCAAAATAAAGAACCTGCTTTATTTAAAGAACACCATGCAAAGTACTTATTCGAAACAGATCAAGGTAATGGCCACTGACCCTGTTGTGGAATCGGCTGATGAGAAATTATTAACCGAAATAGCCACCTATCTCGAAAACAACCTCACCAATCCGCAATTGTCTGTAGAGAACTTAAGCAAACAATTTGGAATGAGCAGAAGCACGTTATATACCAAACTATTGGAGCTGACCGGTCAAACACCGGTAGAGTATATCCGTTCGTTCCGCCTTGACAAAGCTGCCGCGCTGATGGAAAAAAGCACCATGACCATCTCGGAGATCTCTTACCAGGTTGGCTTTACAACTTCTAATTATTTTGCCAAATCATTCAAGAGCAAGTTCAACATGCTGCCTTCGGAATTCATTGCAAAGAATAGAAAAGTAAACCCAAACAAACCGCAATAGCCGGCCTCTTTAATCAACAATAAAAAAGCCAGGCAGCGACCGGTTCGCTGCCTGGCTTTTTAGCTGTTGCATTTATAGTTTATTACCTTATGGAATAACAATATCATTGGCAGATGTTGCATACAACCCGATTAACGCTCCCGTAAAGCCACCTGCCACATCAGTAGAGAGAATATCTCCCGATACGGTTCCGCCGAGGTTCGTGAAACGCTGGCCATCGATAGAATAATTAAATGTATAGCTATCACCTTTGGCTGTAACATTCAATTGTACAGCACCACTTACATCCACCTTCGCGCTGGCAATTATAGTTGACTTACCGCCTTCCGTTCTTTCCAGTACTAAATAATCATCGTTGCCCTTCTTTGTTATTCCAAATACATAATTGAAACTTTCTTTTTGATAACATACCATACCAGCCAGGTCTTTCTCAGATTGCGGAATGTATTTCAAAGACACCGTGGCCTCGAAAGTGGCATGCTGCTGCCGGTAAAAAAGCGTGGAAGTAGGTTCTGCTGCTTTGATGGTTACCGGAAATGGTTTGATCTTTAAACCGTTTTGAGTGGTAGCAATGAAATTTTCGCGGGACCCTCTTACACCAATCCATCGAAAGTCGGGCTTTGATGCGGTAAATTTATCGGTGAAGGTGAAATTTCCGTTGGGTAAAAAGCCATTTTGACCAGCCTGGTTGTTAACGCCTGCAGGCATTTTTATTGTTGGCTTCAATGGTATAAGGCCGTTTTCAAACTGAGGGAATTCGCCACTCCAGTCTACAGGCAGTAAAAAAGTTTCGCGGCCGGTATTTACGCGGCCCTTTTCATTGGGACGAACGGCCAGGAACACGCCGTAATACTTTCCATTGGGACCTTCTACAAGATCAGCATGCCCTGCCCAGTCTACTTTATCTTTTCTGTCTTTTTGAAAATACCGTTGCGTAAGAATAGGATTGTTAGGCGCAGGTATAAAAGGCCCGGTTGGTTTGTCACTTACAAACACCACTTCGCTGTGCCAGCCCCCTGTACCCCCTTCAGCACACATGAGGAAATAACGGCCCTTTCTTTTATAAAGATGCGGGCCTTCGATCCAAATGGGTTTCTGGGTGATGTCTATCCCGCCGTCTACAATAATTTTATCGGTACCTGCAATGACCTCATCTTTTTTCAGGTCATATTCCCATAATTTAATGACCCGGTGCCCGTTGTACAGCGCTTTTCCTGTTGGTGGCGCATCGTTGTGAACGAGATATGCCTTTCCGTTATCATCGAAGAAAAGGGAGGGATCGATGCCATCGAACTTAAGTTTAATGGGATCGCTCCAGCCTTTGGCCGGGTCCTGGGTTTTCACAACCATATTACCAATACCACCTGCAATTTGTGTGGTGATCATGTAAAAGGTACTGTTGTACGGATTGTATTTGATATCCGGCGCATAGATGCCGGCAGATATACCTGCCTTCTCTACCTTTAGTTGAGACGGCCTGTCGAGCACATGACCCAGCTGTTTCCAGTTTACCAGGTCGTTGGAATGAAAGATGGGTACACCCGGCACCATGGAAAAGGAAGAGTTGACGAGATAATAATCATTCCCTTTCCGGGTAATACTCGGATCGGGGTAACAACCCTGCAAAATTGGACTGTAAATTTCACCCGGCTGCAATGGATTGTCCTTGTAAATGGGGTCGTTGCCCTTGTAAGTAAACTGGGTAAAGAGCGGCTCATTTTTTTCATTACCGTCTTTTTGAGAAAAAGCGTTCATATGAACACATAAAGCCGTGAAGACGATATACACGCCTCTCTTTTGCCATGCTGTTAGCCTGAATCTTACATGCTTCATTATTGTGTTTTTAAGTTTTCTTTCACTTAATCCTGCTTCACATACTGCAATACAAAAGTAGTTTCACACCATAAAAGCGTATGGCAGAAATCACTTAGATAATAGTCCAAATGTTTAAATTAACATGTAGGTAAAGAATCGAAGATGGGTATGCATAAGTTTATTAAAAAAGCAGCCGTTCATAACAAACATCTTAAAAAAATGGTTACCCGGTTGGGTAACCATTTTTTTATTATTAAGAGGAACCTTCTTATTGATATTGCGGGTTTTGATATGCTTTTTTCTGATCGTCGGTCATATCCATTGCCTGTATCTGTCCGCTTGGAATTGGGCGCAGATAGAGGTATGGTTGAATTGTGCGTGTATATGTAACAGGTGTATGGTCGCCTTTTGCGGTACCGCAAATTTTGAAAGAGCCGGCCAGTTCAGCCCATTTTTGGGTGCGTACCAGATCTAACCATCGGTAACCTTCGCCAAAATACTCGCGTGAACGTTCTGCCAGTATATAATAAATGTCTATAGTAGCCGGTGTAGCTGCTATCATAGCGGCACTATTGTCCTGCACTTTAGCCACATTGCCATTGTTATCCCAGCTCCATTTACCGGCGCGGGCGCGAATTACATTTATCAATTCCTTTGCGTTCTTTCCGGGTTTTGGTGTTGCTCCCATCACGGCTGCCTCTGCTGCTACAAAGTATAATTCAGAAAACTTAGCAATGTTGTAAGGGCGGGTAGAGCCTGCGTTTGGTTGTCCCAGACCACCGGCATTGTCGGTACGGTAGGGTCCCATTTTCCAAAGCCCCGGATATACTATTCTGCTTATACCATTTGGGGAAATCACAAAATCGGGTCTTCCCGGTAAAACGCCTGCGCCGATATTGCTTTTATAAGTCGTATTGCTGTAATCAATAGGAGTTGCCGGTTCATCGTTCAGGAAGGTGAGAACCGCATCCGTTGGTTTAACCTGCATAAAGTTTGCATTATAGTAGGCTGCCGTAGCGTCACCTGCTTTGTTCCAGTTACCGCGGTAAACGGTAGTAAAAGTGCCGTCGTAACGCGAATCGTTGGTTTTGTCGGCAAAGGTGTTTTTAATTACATCAATCGGCGGGCACATACGGGTCCATGGGCGACCCAGGTGTTGCTCCGCTTCGCGGATAACCGTGTTTTTAGATGTCCATGGTGCTGAAGGGGAAGCGCTGCTTTGGATCTCGGTATAATTCCAGGTCATCATCCAACCGGCAAAATTATCGGGCGCGCCGCCGCTGCCATTCGTAAGACTGCCTGCATTATAAAACTCACTTTTCTCAGTATGGTCTGCATATAACATTATTTCAGGGTTACGGTCTTTGATGCCTACATGTATATCATAGAATGTGGGCTGTAATGCAAAGGGGCCGGGGTTCTCTATGGCCGTTGTGGCTATATCATATGCCTGCTGAAAGTACCACTGCGCATTGTGCCCGTCGGGGTCAGTGCGCGGCGTTTCGGGATAAGTAGGAATATTACCGGGATTTTGAAGCCACCAGCCATATGTTAGGTAAGCCTTGGCCAGGTATAAACGGGCCAAAGTTTTTGTAACAGCACCGGTAATACGCGGTGTTGCCGGCAAATCGTTTACCGCTGTGAGCAGGTCGGGGAAAATGGCTTTCGTATATACTTCCGGTACAGTATTACGGGTAGATATTCTTATGCTTGAGGTATTGAACTTCAGTTCTCCTGAACCAAGGTCTAACGGAACACCGCCAAATGTTTGTACAAGCAGAAAATAATCGAATGCACGGAAAAATTTGGCTTCGGCGCTTTGGGCTGCCGAAAGGCCTACAATACTGGCATTTTCAATAATACCATTGGCAGTGTTGATATTGGAGAATGCAGTTCCCCAAATAACATCTGAACGGCTGGTTGAGGGGGTCAATTGCCCAACTCCCGAAAGATCATGGTCCTTGAAGTTTCCATCGGCCTGCTGCCCCCATGTTGCTTCATCAGTGCCTGTTTCGGAAGCGTTATAATAATAAGCCTGGCCGTAAATATAGCGCAGGTGGGCATATAGTGATGTTATTCCTCCCTGGATACCTTTTTCGGTTTTAAAAAATTCAGGCGTGTAAATACTGCGGGGTTCTTCTTTTAGTATTTTGGAACAACCTGCTGCCAATACCAGGACCAGCGCTGATCCTATAAAAACGTTTATTTGTATGCGTTTCATGTTAACCGGAATTTAAAATGACATATTAACGCCCAACACATAATTGCGGGTAGAAGGCGTGTTAAAACCTACAGTGAGAATGCGTTTCTGAAAACCGCCTGTTGCAACATTTTCATTGCCGTATGAATTGGTTTCAGGGTCCATGCCCGATTCCTTATGGAACGGCGAAAACATTACAAACGGATTTTGAACAGTAAAGTACATGCGCATTTTTATACCTGAGGACCTCATCAGTCTTTCATTGAAATTATAACCCAGCGAAATGGTGCGGATCTTCACGTAAGAAGCATCAAAATAACCCAGGGTACTTGCATATTTAGGATTGTCGCCACTAAGAGGGCCGGCGGGGTTGGGATACTTTGCGCCTGTATTATCTGGCGTCCAGTAATCCACTTTAATATTGCCCCTGCGACCGGTCATCATGTTCAAATAGCCGGCTGGGCCGTACAATGTGCTTACCAATACGCCACCACTTTTGAAGATGCCCACAACACCCAGGTCGAATCCTTTATAAGATACCCTTGTGTTAAAGCCACCCTGAAAATCGGGATCTACATCAATAACCTGCCTGTCCTTGTCGCCAATGGCGCGAGCCGGCGTGCCGTCGGGGTTATATTCGCCGGAGTATTTCACTTTTATCATGCCTACCTTGCCTGCCGGACCTTCCAGAATATTCAGGTGTTGATCTTTGTCCTGCCATAATCCAACTTTTTCAAAATCAAAAATAGCATCGATGTTGTGACCTACAAACCAGGCATTGCCCTCGTCCTTTTGTGTACCCGATGCAAGGGCTACCAGCTTGTTGCGATTAGCATAAAAGTTTACGCCTGCATCCCAGTTCCAGCCGTTATGATCTTTAAGTATGCTTCCGTTAAGTGTCAGTTCAATCCCTTTATTCTGAGTTTCCCCAATGTTTGAAGTAATGCTGCTCACGCCCGATGTAGCAGGCAGGCTCAGGGGCAGTAGAATATCTTTGGTGTTCGTTATATAATATTCAACGGTACCCGACAGGCGATTGTTCAACAGCGAGAAGTCGAGACCATAGTTCCAGGTAACCGAATACTCCCAGCCCAAATTGGCATTGGGTAACTGGCTCACATAAGACCCTACTGCGTAATTGTCGCCAAAGTTGTAAGGCCGCACAGCTAACCGCCCCAGCGTAGCGTAAGGCGCAACTGCCTGGTTAGAGGTTTGACCATAACCTACACGCAATTTTAGTGCATTGATAGGGGTAACCGGCTGCATGAAAGACTCATTCGCTATATTCCAACCTACAGAGATGGCAGGATAAGTATGCCATTGATGGCCTGGAGCAAGCCTTGAAGAAGCATCAGAACGCAATGTAGCCGACAACATATAGCGGTTATCGTACGTATACATTGCACGGCCCATCCACGACATAAGTCCCGTTAACTGATAATCCTGGTTGTTGGGGTCGATGGTTTTTTCGCCAACAGCCTGGCCCAGGTTATAGAACTGAAATGCATCTGCAGGAATGTCCTTCGCCGCCATAGATGACCTGGTATACCTGTTTTGCTCGGCAGAGTACAGGGCTACTACATTCAGGGTATGCTTGTGGGCAAAAGTGCGGTCATAATTGAGTAGGTTCTCAACTACCCAGTGATACGTATGCGAATTACCAACACCCGCTGTGGAAACGGTTAACGGATTACTGCTGCCGATGCCCTGGCCTGTGTAGTTACCATCGTTGGTTTGAATGAAATCGAGACCCAGGTTGGTACGGTACTTCAAACCTTCAACCCAGGGAATTTTTACTTCGCCATACACTGAATTATAAGTAGCGAATCCGCGGGTTTCGTTTAACCATTGTTTTTTGTATTTGTCTACTACGCTTTCTGTAAGCACCCACTGCTCATCTAACGGCATCTTTATTGTTCTTTTCAGTGTACCGTCGGCATTATAAGGGTTTGCAAGAGGCGACATGCTTAATACTCCGTATAACCCTATCTGGTTGCCCTGGGTAAGATTGTAATTATTGTTTGTAGTAAAACCGATACGCACATATTTACCTACCTCCTGGTCAAGTGATCCGCGCATGGAATAACGTTTGTATTGCTGCGTGGGAATTACTGCCTGGTTTTGATAGTAACCTACACCGAAGTTGTAACTACCCTTTTCAGCCCCGCCTGAGATATTAAGATCGTGGCTTGTAACGGCCCCGTCTTTGTAAAACATGTCCTGCCAATCGGTATTGGTGCTGTCATTTTCATCACCACCCGGCTGGGTAGTATACCTGCCCGATGCTTTGCGAAGTGCAGCGAATTCGGCGCCGTTCATCATAGGCACTCTGGCAAATAATTTCTGCACGCCGTAATAGCCGTTGTATGATATTCTTGGTTTTCCACCTTTTTGTCCTCTGTTGGTGGTTATTAAAATAACGCCATTAGCGCCACGCGAGCCGTAAATAGCAGTGGCCGAGGCATCTTTCAGCACTTCAACACTTTTTATATCGTTCGGGTTTATATCGCCGATGTTCCCGGGAAAGGGAATTCCATCAAGTACTATCAACGGGTCATTTCTGTACAGGTCGTTATCGGTAGTAAGTGAGCGCGTACCCCTGATACGGATCTGCATGGCAGCGCCGGGTTTAGAAGAAGTTTGCGCCATTTCCACGCCTGGTAAACGGCCCTGCAAAGCCTGTGAGATATTAGGCGCCGGTACCTCCCGCATTTTATCACCATTTATTGAAGCTACCGATCCTGTTACAGCTTCTTTCCGCTGGGTGCCGTACCCTACCACTATTACCTCACCTTCCAACTTCGCCAGTGGCAGCAACTTCACCTCTATGGTTTCCCTGTTATTAACAGCTATCTCCTGCCGCTCAAAGTTTACCGAAGTAATAACGAGAATGCCGTTTGATGGCACAGTGATGGAAAAATGCCCCTTTTCATCGGCATTTGCACCAACACTCGAACCTTTAAGAGAAATGGTAGCACCGGGTATAGGTTTTCCCAATTCATCCAGAACACTGCCCTGCACGCGCACATTGTTTTGCGCCAAAACAGGTAAAGAAAAGAGTAATGCAAAAAAGGTTGAAAGCAGGAACCGGTTTCGTGCCGGATGGCCCTTCAGCCTGTAATTGGCTGTAATCGTTTTTAATAAAGCATTCATAAAAGCAGTTTTAAGTAATGATACCGCATTGTTTTTTCTGCCAGCCGTGGGTAAAGGTTCACTTCAGTTTGTAACAACTAAATAAAATGTGTAAATGACTTTTTATAGCCTTTGTAAATGAAAGGCGATCAAAGGCGAGACGGTTGATATACAATAAATCGGCAAGCATGATAAACAATTGGCAGTTCGAATGTAGGTCTTTTTTTAAAATATTGCAACCGATTGCATATTTTTTATAATTTTTGTTGCATTACCTGCAGCACACCACTTCCCTTCATATATATATATATATTGCCCGTTTATAAAAGAAAATTTGGTTGTACTATTTTTTTTACGATTTTTATGCAAGCGATTGCATTGATACAACTTATGCTCAATAAAGAAGTCACGATATACGATATTGCCGAAAGACTAAACCTTTCTCCTGCAACTATAAGCCGGGCCCTGAATGACGACCCTGTTGTAAAAAAGAAAACCCGCAAGGTTATTCTGGAAGCCGCAAAAGAGCTTGGCTATCGCAAAAACACTTTTGCGCGCAACCTCAGGAACCAGCGTACCAATACCATAGGCGTGCTGGTGCATGAATTGAAAAGTAACTTCATCACTTCTGTACTGGCAGGTATTGAGAAAGTGACCACAGAAGCGGGTTACGACCTCATCATTGCCCATTCTTCGGAAAGTTTTGAAAAGGAAGCAGCCAATGCACTGAACTTATTTCATAAAAGGGTTGACGGGCTCATTGCATCGCTTGCATCGAACACCGAAAACCTCGACCATTTCACGCCATTTGAAGAAAAGAACATACCAGTTGTTTTTTTCGACCGCGTAGAGGAAAATTCAAACAGCACCAAAGTCATCATAGATAATTACACCTGCGGTTACCGGGCCACACAACACCTTATTGAACAGGGGTGCAAACGAATTGTACTGGTAACAGCCGATCTAAGGCGCAATGTATATGGCCAAAGGCACCAGGGTTATGCCGACGCTCTGGCAGCCGCCGGCATTGCCTATGATGAAAGCCTGGTATTGATAAAGGATCTGAGCGAACAATGCGGCGTAGAGGCGGCACTGGAGATCATTGGCATGAATAAAAGGCCCGATGGCGCCTTTATTACTAACGATTTTTCAGCTGCGGTTTGCATGCAAACCTTAAAAGAGCATGGCCTTCGCATTCCACACGACATTGCCGTTGTTGGGTTCAACGACGATGCCATCAGCAAGATCATTGAACCGCAACTTACCACCATCAGGTACCCGGGTACAGAAATAGGCGAACTGGCCGCGTTAAACCTCATCAATCACCTGCAGGGGATAGCTAATCTGCATCACACAAAAACGGTTATTGTACGGTCGGACCTCGTTATCAGACAATCTTCATTAAGAAAAAACTTAAATGGCCCAACTCATCTATGATCAAAATATTTATATCCTTCGCAACCATTACAACCACCTGCTTTTTTGCGCCCATACAAATACAGGCGCAAATACAGGATCAGCAGCCGATCCCTTCATTGAAAGAAACCTTTAAAAATGAATTCCTGATCGGAACCGCATTAAATACTTCGCAGATCCTGGAAAAGGATGTAACTGCAAACAAACTAATAACACAGCAGTTCAATGCAGCTACTCCCGAAAATATCATGAAGGCTGAGATCATACACCCCACGTGGAACCAGTTTGATTTTACCCTGGCCGATAAACTGGTTGAATATGGAAGAAAGAACAATATCAAAATAAATGGCCACACCCTTATCTGGCATAGCCAGTTGCCGCGCTTTGTACGGCAAATAAAAAGCCCCGATTCACTCGCACAATTCTTCGCTGATCATATCACCACCATTGCCAGCCATTATGATGGCAAGGTGCTTTCATGGGACGTTGTAAATGAGGCGCTGGAAGAAAATGGTTCCTTACGCAAATCGATATTCCTGCAGCAACTAGGTGAAGGTTATATTGTAGAAGCATTCAGGCTCGCGCAAAAAGCAGCGCCCCATACAGAACTGTATTACAATGACTACAATATTGAGCAACCGAAGAAAAGGGCCGGCGCAATAGAAATAATAAAAAAGATAAAAGCAGCAGGTGTACGTATTGACGGGGTAGGTATCCAGGGGCATTGGCGCGCGTCAAAGATCCCCCTGGCCGAAATAGAACAAAGCATTCTCGACTTCTCGGCCCTTGGGGTGAAAGTGATGTTCACAGAACTGGACCTCAGTGTGCTGCCCAATCCATGGGACAGCGACAATGCCGACGTAAGCGCCACAGCGGGCAACAGTAAGGGCAAAGACCCTTACCCCAATGGCTTGCCCGACTCCATGCAAACCATACTGGCAAAAGGTTATGAAGATCTGTTCAGGCTGTTCCTGAAACACAAAGACAAGATCAGCCGCATTACATTCTGGGGAGTAAATGATGGCCAGTCTTGGCTAAACAACTTTCCAATTCGCGGAAGGACCAACTACCCTACCCTGTTTGACAGGACCTATACAGCCAAGCCGGCCTTTTATGCTGTTATTGCAACGAAGAAATAGTTTACTGCATAATGATTTACTGATCATAATTCATAACATCAATGAACACCAGCCCGGGAAAATTATCTGTAGTTGAAAAGATCGGCTACAGCCTTGGTGATTTGGCCGCTAACCTCATTTTTCAGACGTTAATGGCATTTCTCGCCTTTTTTTATACTGATATTTATAAAATACCTGCCTCGGCCGCTAGCCTGGTCATGCTTACCGGCGGTATTTTAGGCGCCTGTTTCAATCTGGTAATGGGCGCCATTGCCGACAGAACCAATACCAGGTGGGGTAAATTCCGTCCATGGGTTTTGTGGACAGCCCTTCCTTTCGGCATCATTTCACTCCTTGCATTTTCTACGCCCGATTTTGGCGAAAGCGGTAAAGTGCTTTATGCCTTCCTTACTTATTTTCTGCTGGTTATTGTATACTCCGCCAATAACCTTCCTTACTCTGCACTTAGCGGTGTGCTTACAGGTGACATGAAAGAAAGGAACAGTTTATCTTCCTACCGCTTTGTTGCCGTAATGGTAGCGCAGTTTATCATTCAGGTATTCCTGTTACCACTGGCGCTTTCACTGGGTAATGGTAATAAAGCAAAGGGATTTGAAGAAGTAATGCTCATTTTCGCCGGCACAGGTATAATCTGTTTTTTGATCACTTTCCTTACTACCAAAGAACGGATTGTACCACCCAAAGAACAAAAAACCGCAGTAGCGCAGGACCTGAAAGACCTGGCAAACAACAGGCCCTGGATCATTATGCTTATCGTTACTGTACTTGTATTTATTACGCTTGCCCTGAAAGGCGGCATGAACATCTACTACTATAAATATTATCTTACAAATAGCAGCCAGACCGAATTCCTTAACAGCGTTGGGTTTAATAACATCATTCAGGCGCTTGGTAATATTTTTGGCGCTGACTCCTTCTCTGCATTCAGCCAGCCAGACAGCGCACCTTATGCAGCCGCCAGCTTTGCAAATGCTTTTAGTACCATAGCCATGATCGTTGGAATATTCTTTACCAAACCCCTTGCCGACCGGTTTGGAAAACGAAATGTATTTGGCCTGTTTGTTACCATATCAGCCATTTGCCTCATAGCTATATGCTTTTACAATAACAGTGCTGTTTGGCCTGTTTTTATTACCCAGGTGCTCCATGGTTTCTTTTATGGAATAACGATCCCATTGTTGTGGGCAATGATAGCAGACGTAGCGGATTACAGCGAATGGAAGAACAACAGGAGGGCTACGGCCATTATTTTTTCTGCCATGATCTTTGGCCTGAAGTTGGGACTGAGTATCGGGGGCGCATTATCGGCCTGGCTTCTCAGTCGTTTCGGTTACCAGGCAGATGCCGTGGCGCAAACCACTGCCGCTACAGATGGCATTAAATTACTGATAAGCCTTATACCAGGGTTAATATTCATTGCAGGCGCCTGTTTGCTATTTGGTTATTCAATTAACAAAAAAGCCGAACTGGAAATTGAAAAAGCATTGAAGGAAAAGAGGAAACCACTTGTATCATAAAAAAACTTTTGTATGCCGGAAGATAATATTGCACATATAGATTTTGAACAACTCAACCAGCAGGCCATCTCGCAACCACTGGTAAAACATATGTATACCGCCGATCCTTCTGCACATGTATTTAATGGCAGAATATACATTTACCCTTCGCATGATATTGATGCAGGCATTCCATTCGATGACCTGGGCAGCCATTTCGCTATGGAAGATTATCATGTACTATCTATAGATAAAACGGGCGCTAACATCACAGATCATGGTATTGCCCTGCATGTTAAAGATGTGCCCTGGGCCCACCGGCAAATGTGGGCGCCCGATGCAGCTTATAAAAATGGAAAGTATTATTTATACTTCCCTGCAAAACGCGCCGATGGCATCTTCCAGATAGGCGTAGCAGTTTCATCGTCACCTGAGGGCCCGTTTTTAGCCGAGCCCGAAGCAATACATGGCAGTTATTCTATTGACCCCGCCGTTTTTTGCGATGACGATGGTAAACATTATATGTACTTCGGTGGACTATGGGGCGGTCAGTTGCAATCGTACAGAAACAACAAATACAATGTTGAATTGGGAGAACCGCAGCCTGGGGAACCCGCTTTAGGCCCTCGTATTGCTTTGCTGACAGAAGACATGAAACAATTTGCAGAATCACCCAGAGAAATTCTCATTCTTGATGAATTTGGCAAACCCTTACCGGCCGGCGACAACAACAGAAGATTCTTTGAAGCTTCCTGGATGCACAAATACAATGGCAAATACTATTTCTCCTATTCTACCGGCGATACACATTTCATTTGTTATGCCATGGGCGATAACCCTTATGGACCGTTTACCTATAAAGGCATTGTATTACTTCCGGTGGTAGGCTGGACGAACCATCATTCCATTGTTGAAACAGATGGCAGGTGGTTCCTGTTTTATCACGACTCCAGTTTATCGCGCGGGGTTACACATCTAAGATGCGTAAAGATGACAGAGTTATTCTATAACGAAGATGGTACTATCCAAACCGTTAATCCATACAAAGGCTAACCATGAAGCGCTATGTGCCGTTACTACTGTTCTTCACCATTGCATTTGAAATTTCTTTTTGCCAGGTAAAACTGCCCCGTTTGATCAGGGATAGCATGATACTGCAACGGGATACAAAGCTCAGGATATGGGGTTGGGCAGGAAAAAACGAAAAGGTAAGTATTACCTTTAATAATAAACAAGCTACCACAAAAGCCGGCCCCGACGGCAAATGGTTTATATCGCTGCCTCCTATGAAAGCAGGCGGACCATTTACCATGAATATTTCGGCCAGCAATAAAATAACGCTTAAAGATATATTGATTGGCGATGTATGGCTTTGTTCCGGCCAGTCGAACATGGTACACCAAATGGAATTACATGGTGTTACTTATGCCAATGATATTGCAACTGCCAATTATCCGCAGATCAGGCAATTTTGGGTTGAAAATAAAAGCGACCTGAATGGGCCACGTGATAATTTAACCACTGGCTCCTGGAAATCGGCCAACCCCGAAGATGTAAAAGCATTTTCTGCTGTTGCGTATTTCTTTGCAAGAAAGACCTGGGAGAAATATCATGTACCCATTGGCATCATCAATGCCAGCATAGGCGGTACGCCCATAGAAGCATGGACCAGTGAAGAAGCACTGGCAGCATTCCCGTCAATAATGTCAACCATTCAAAAAAATAAAGACACAGCTTATATTACTGGCTTAAGCAGAAGGGCATTTGCAAACCGTAACAACAATACGGCACCCGCTATACATGACAAAGGACTAACAGGACCGCTTACCTGGTACGATCCAAACTATTCTCCCAAAGGCTGGCATAACATAGCCATACCCGGCTATTGGGAAGACCAGGGTATAAAGGACCTTAATGGCGTAGTATGGTACAGGAAAGAAGTGGAGGTACCTGCATCGATGGCAGGAAAAGCAGCCCGTGTATTTTTGGGAAGGATCGTTGATGCGGATGCTTTATATATTAATGGGCAACAGGTGGGTAATACAACGTATATGTACCCTCAGCGACGCTACCATATTCCTTCAAACCTGTTAAAAGCAGGGAAGAATCTGTTTGTGGTTCGTGTAACTAATAACAGCGGTAAGGGAGGTTTTGTGCCCGACAAACCTTATTATCTGTTTTCAGGTAACGACACGGTTGATCTTAAAGGATACTGGCAATATAAAGTGGGCGAAGTTTTTGAGCCGCTCACACGCGGAGGAAGTTTTGGTATTGCCGCACAAAACCAGCCAGCGGCTCTTTTTAACGCTATGATAGCGCCATTGGTGAATTACGCAATAAAAGGGTTTATCTGGTACCAGGGTGAATCGAATACCGGCCGGGCCGAAGAATATGCAAAACTACAACCGGCACAAATAGCCGACTGGCGAAAACAATGGCATCAGGGCGAACTACCCTTCCTGTTTGTACAGCTTCCTAACTTTATGGATGTTTCTTATTTACCGGCAGAAAGTCAGTGGGCGGCGTTCAGAGAATCACAATTAAAATCCCTGTCGGTGCCTAATACTGCAATGGCAGTAACCATTGATGCAGGTGAATGGAACGATATACATCCGGATAATAAAAAAACAGTAGGCGACCGCCTTGCACTGGCTGCCTGGAAACTGGCTTACAATGAAAATGACCTGGTAGCATCGGGACCAATATATCGCTCGGCAATCATTGAAAACAATAAAATTATCCTCAGCTTCAATCATACCGGCTCCGGGCTTATGTCCATCGACGGCGAGCCGCTTAGTCAGTTTGCTATTGCAGGGGCCGATAAGAAATTTGTTTGGGCCAACGCACAGATCGAAGGTGACAAAATAGTTGTTTGGAGCGATCGGGTTGCCGCGCCGCTGTATGTAAGATATGCATGGGCCGACAACCCTGATGGCGCCAATTTATACAATAAAGAAGGGTTGCCTGCCTCCCCCTTCCGTACAGATCAATAACTGATCATTTTATATTATTTAAAGGATCGCGGTTTTAAAGAAGACGCTCTAACGATCAGGTCAGCTGGCAAAATGGTGGTTTCTGTTGATAAACAAACTTCGCCTTTTGTAAGGGTATTGATCAGTTGCAGAGCGGCTACACGCCCCATTTCCATACCGGAATAATTAATGGTTGTAATAGCAGGTACGGTCAGCCTGCAAATGGGATCATTATTAAAACCTACTATCGCAATATCATCCGGAACCTGTAAGCCATGTTCCATCAGGCTACGCATACAGGCAGCTGCTATCAGATCACTCGTAACAAATAACCCATCAGGTTTTCCCTGCATTGCCAAAATTTGTGTCGCAGCTTCTATACCTGCCTGCTCAGTGATGTTTTTCACAATAAATATATCATCTTCAAATGGAATATTATGATCGGTGAGGGCTTTACGAAAACCGGCATACCTGTCTCTATAAACATTTCTTTCGAGACACGAGGTGATCATGGCTATACGTTTACAACCCTGTTGAATCAAATGCTGTGTAGCGGCATAGCCCATTGCGGCATTGTCTATTACTACGTTGCAGTTATCACTACTTGTATCTACCCGGTCAAAAAAAACCACGGGCCTTCCCTCCCTGGAAAATACATTAAAATGGTCCATATTGTCGGTGCCAAATGAAAGCGACGCCAATAACCCATCTACCCCGTGATCTAAAAGCAATTGAACATTGGCTACCTCCTTTTTCATATTTTCCTGCGAGTGCATGATCATCATTTCATATCCTGCCCCAAAAACCACTTGTTGAATACCGATCAATGCAGATTTAACAAAGTCGCTTTGCAATGAATGCACAATTACCCCAATTGTTTTGGTGGTACTATTTCCCGTTTTTGTTTTAATATATCCCGATTGATCACCCCGGTGCGTAACAGATAAACGGTTCCTGCCGGGAACCTTGTGGCTTTTGTAAGGAAAATCTTTGAGCGATCTTCCATTGTTGAGTGAGGACAGTTTAGTCTTCCAGGTCCCTTCATTTGATGTAGCACGTTTTCCTGCTGGCATGCAATACTGTTTTCTCTAAAATAGGTTTTTACCTTAAAGAAACAGTGTACGGAACGGCCATACATAGCAGTTTAAGACGATTGGACGAAAAATTGAGACAAATGGAATAAAACAGGATCGTTATCGCTTTTTGACGGATGACTGACGTACTACAAGTTCAGTACGTAAAGTAAGGTTGCTGGCCTGCTCAATTGTACCAACCCCGTTCAGCTGATTGATCAATGTACGGGCCGCAGCCGCTCCCATTTCTTTTCCCGGGTAATTGATGGTGGTAAGCGATGGCCTGATGAAAGTGCCTATAGGATCATTATTAAAGCCAACTACGGCTATGTCCTGCGGCACTTTGACCTTATTTTCCAAAAATGTGCGAATGCATACGGCAGCAGTAAAATCATTATTGATGAATACCCCGTCGGGCAAAGGTTTCATCTGCATTATTTTTTTGGCGGCTTCTATACTATCTTCTTCGGTAACAGGGGCCACCACTACCATACGTTCATTAAAAGCTATTTTGTTTTCAGCGAGCGCATCGCGAAAACCTTTATAACGAAGTGCATTTACCGGTGTTTTCAGATTGGACGTAATGTGAGCAATACGACGGCACCCCTGCTCTATCAGGTGTTTCGCGGCCATATGACCGCAGGCCCTGTTATCAATACCAACGGAAGTGATGCCCGACTGTTGATGCAAACTGTCGATCAACACCACCGGTATGGATTTATCAACAAATACATTAAAATGATCGAGATTTTTGGCCCCGGAGGACAACCAGGTAATCACCCCATCTATGCGCCTGTTAAAGAGATTACGGGCATTTGCCGCTTCTTTTTCCACATCATCCAACGAATCGATAATAACAACCCCATAACCGGCTTCATTAGCCACCTTTTCGACACCAGATAGCAGGGAGGTCATAAACGCACTGTTCAGCTCCTGCACCATAACCCCAATGGTCATCGTTCTTTGTTGCCGAAGGTTACGGGCAAACAAATTAGAGCGATAACCCATTTGCTCGGCCACATCAAAGATCTTTTTCTTTGTCTTTTTATTGATGGCGGGGTGATCCTGCAAAGCCCGGCTAACTGTTGACGCAGACAGTTTTACCTTTTTTGCAATATCATAAATGGTGATTTCCTTCTGACTATCCATACTGTGAGCAACTGGGTTATATGAAAATATAAATAAAAATACAACAATAGTAGTTATAATAATGTCTCCCGCGATGCCATTCATAAAACAAACCCGCTTTTGAAATTAATTTCGCATTTTTTATGCAATCGATTGCATGTTTACAAACTTATCCTTAATTTAGGATTCAGCTGAAACAGATTGCATCACTGCTGTAACCCGCCACTCGTTATAACCTTCCCGGCCTCTCACCCTCTTATTTGGTATGACCACGTGCAGATAAACACCCGTTGCCGGGTGAAAGGGAAATGTATTATCTGTTTTTACCAATAATTATCAACCATTAAAATTAGACTATCAATGAAAAAAGATCTGACGATTTTTCTTGCCATTTTTGTATTGCTGACCGGTTGTTCCAAAAAGAATACATCCGGAACAAACGATAACACCGCCGGCGTTCTGGCCCGCGAGGAAGCTACAGCCGCTGTGAATGCCGGTACAATTCAGCAAACCATTCAGGGATTTGGTGGTATGAGCCACCCTATCTGGATAGGAGATTTAACAAGTGACCAAAGAACCAAAGCATTTTCTACCACCAGTGGAATTGGGATGAGCATACTTCGCGTTAGTGTACCCGAAAACAGTACCCAGTTTGCTGCCGAAAAACCAACCATCGACGCTGCCAAAAGTTATGGAGCCCGGGTAATTGCAACAGCCTGGAACGCACCAGCCTCCATGATGAATAACCTGTACCTGAAAACAAGTTCCTATGCAGACTACGCTGCACACTTAAGAGCGTATAATACGGCTGTTGGCGGTGTATATGCCATTAGCCCGTGGAACGAACCAAATTATTTGCCATCGGGCTGGATGCATGGTACAGCCACTGAGATCGCCAATTTTGTTGCACAACAAGGCAGCAATTGCGGCGCTCCTATTATGGCCCCGGAGCCGCTTAATATGGACCAAACATTCATAAACACCTATTTGAGCAATGCGACAGCCGCGTCAAAAACGGCGTTTGTATGCGGGCATATTTATGGAAAAACGCCCTATAACCTGGGCAATATTGGGAAATCGGTTTGGATGACGGAACACTACACCAATTCTTCCATCAGCGGCAACGACTGGAACAATGCTATGGCAGCCGCTAAAGAGATCCATGACTGTATGAATGCAGGATGGGCAGCTTATGTGTGGTGGTATATTCGCCGCTTTTATGGCCCTATAGATGAGAATAGTGCTATCACCAAACTGGGATATGTAATGGCCCATTTTGCCCGTTACATTCGCCCGGGTTACAGCAAGATCTCCTGCACAGCCAATCCAACAACGGGAATTTACACCACTGCTTACAAAAGTGGAAACCAAATAGTGATCGTTGCCATCAATACCAATTCAGCCATTACCTATCAGCCATTCAGCATTGGGGGAGCAACCGTTAATAATTTCAACCGGTATGTAACTACAAGCACATCGAACCTGGCCACCAGCAATTTTGCCATTACCAATAACAGCTTTGGCATTAACCTGCCTGCATCCAGTATAACAACGTTGGTTTCATATTGATATTTACGTACAGTCCGTAGACCTCGAAGTATCCCAAGTTAAAAACTGATATATTTGAAATGTAAAAGACCGGCCAACAGACCGGTCTTCGAATTCCAGTCGCCTACTTTTTATACTACCCAGTTTGACAGCAGGAGTATAATATCGTAGGCGATTTTTGTTAACAAACCTAATGTTGTTAACAGCTTCAGTAAGCGCCTGGCCTCCGAAGCATTTAGATGCAGATAAATAACCATAGCACAAGGTTTCAAAAACCTTAGTCCGATTAGATGTAACATTGTTTAATTGAATGTCACCGTAAATTGCATTGGTGCTAACCAAGGAGGTGTGGTTACCATGAAATCCACAACAGTAGTTAATTAGACGTACATTTTTAACCTACGACATGATGATGTTAGCTCAAAGAAATTACGATGAGCAAAATAATCCATAAGGTTAAAATGTTACTTGAAGTGAGGGTCAATGAATGCTTAGAAAAACGCCATTCGCTCCTGGCGTCTCTATTGTTAGAGATACTGAAGGTAGTACAATTAGAAATAATAAAATTATATATTGGTAAATTCCCCAATTTCTTGACCATCCTCAATTTCTGTAAATGAAGAGCAGCTCTATGGTAGCAGACAAAAGTATTGGGGAAATATGTATAGATATGGCGACGGGATCGAGCCGCCTCATTGAAAATGTGCAGGAAGCTTGTTATTAATGATGTGTTTGCGGATGCAATATTTTAAACAGCTCCTTTTGCAGA
The DNA here is from genome assembly GCA_024809215.1 of Niastella sp. OAS944. Lineage (GTDB taxonomy): Bacteria > Bacteroidota > Bacteroidia > Chitinophagales > Chitinophagaceae > Niastella. The sequence continues at coordinate 222,890 of JANUBW010000012.1, forward strand.
TCTTCGTCAGACAACTTGTTCAATAACTGCGAATCAATTTCATACCATTTCTTTTTATTACCTAATACACCAATTACATAGGTATGTCCGGCCGGCGCCGTTTCGCAGGTTTCGGGATGTTTCTTAGATAGTGTCACCACTACATCTTTATATTTTGACATAATAGTAAGATAACTAAAAAAATTGATAGTCCCCGGTTTTACTTAACGAATCCGTACACCAGGTTGTTCGCTTTCGTACAGTTATAGCGAATGTTAGTACCGGAAACCTTTGACCCGTAAGGTATTAATGATTGGCACATACGTTGAACCCGATGAAAACTATAAAATAACCTTAAATACAACATATGAAAATTATTACAACCGTTTTGCTGTTGGGTTCGTTGCTGGCAGCAGGCACCGTGCTGGCACAGCAAACAGAAACCAGGAAAGTTACTGACTTTACTAAACTTGACATTGGCGGCAGTTTTGACGCTGTACTTCGGCAGGGCAACGAAACATCGGTAAAAATTATTACGGAGAATATCGATACCAAAAAAATTCTTACCGAAACAAACGGCAACACATTGAGGGTCTCGCTTGAAAAAGGTTTTTATAAAAACATAAAAATAAAACTTGAGATAACCTATAAAGATCTTGATGCACTTGATAAATCCGGTTCCGGTAACCTCACGTGTGAATCTGATCTTGGTGGCTCCGGCGACTTTGATCTTAGCTTAAGTGGCTCCGGAAATATGACCATAGAAGGGACCGTTAAAGGAACTAATATATCTATCGCAAGAAGCGGCAGCGGCAATATAAAACTTGCCCGTTTGCAGTCAGACCGTTCAAATATGCATTTTTCGGGTTCCGGTAATTTTGAGGTCAGCGACGGTGCCGCTAAAACACAAACCATCCGCCTGAGTGGTTCTGGTAACGTAAGTGCCTATGGATTGAAAACTGAAACCTGCGCCGCTACCGTATCTGGCTCAGGCGATATTGAAGTAAGCGTAAGCAATTCGATCGAAGCTTTCATAAGCGGCTCCGGCAATATAGAATACCGTGGCAATGCCCAGGTTACCAAATTAGAAGTGCACGGCTCGGGCAGGATCAGCAAAAAGAGTTAATGGTCAATTACTTTTTTTTCGAAAATATCAATTTGCTCTCCGATAACTTCGGGGAGCTTTTTTGTTATAGGGGGAAGAATGTTGCGTATATTCGAAATTTTTTGGGTAACAATATTATCGACAGACTCTATGATAGAAATTAACAACAAGGAAGACATTATTATCCCATTTGACAGAATTGGAAACCCCGGTTGGGAGATCAATACAAGAAAAATACTTGAATCTATTGCAGACAACTTCGGGGACAGCCTTAGATCCCCAATTCCGGCAAACGAAATTTCTGTACTTGAAAAAAAGCTGGGTACAACCTTGCCCGACAATTTAAAATTGTTTTACCAAACCTTTGGCATTGCAGACATCGGCGAACAATTGCAAGACCTAAAAGAAATTGGGTGGATTAAAGATATTTGGGCAGACCAACCACAATATGGACCCGACTTTACAGAAGATGACAAAAAACATCTGCCATTTTTAATTTCGTTTAGCGACTATCTGGGAAACGGAAATATGTTCTGCTTTCATAGTGAAACAAAACAAATTTATTATTACGACCACGACACCCGGCCTTATTTAATCAAAATGTTTGACTCCGTTGACGATTATTTAAAAGGCTGTTTAATTTTTGCCCAAATGGACCTTGGTACCGATGATAACATTGAATACTGGACAGAAGAAATAGTTTCTGAAATTGTTGGTGCCCACATTGTGAAGAAGTGGCGATATTGATAAACCCGCCCAATCCCCAAATTAATTCAATACTATGAACACACAGATCCAGGAAATATGGACAGACTTATACCAGGAGCTGAAAAAATTTATTTTAAGCAAGGTTAAGGACATTAACGCTACCGAAGATATTCTTCAGGACGTCTTCGTGAAATTTCAACTTAATATCCACACGCTTACAGACTGCACTAAACTTACAGCCTGGGTTTATCAAATAACAAGAAACACAATTGCAGATCATTACCGTAAAACAAATTTAGATGTTAAGATTGACGGTTTTGATCTGGCAGAACAACATATCGAAGAGCCATTATATCATTCTTTAAGCAATTGTATTAATCAGAAAATAAATATGTTACCTGACAAATACCAGCAGGCAATACTACTTACATATTTAAACGATTATTCTCAACTTGAATTAGCAGAAAAGCTAAATATATCTTATTCAGGAGCGAAAACAAGGGTACAACGAGGCAGAGAAAAGTTGAAAGACCTTATCTTAGATTGTCCGAATGTTGAAACAGACAATAAAGGAAATCTTATTGCATATGAGCCGCCCAAAAAATAAAATGCGTCTTTTTTGACTTCGCCGCGTCCATAGAGATAAATATTTAACAAACTAAAAAACATGTATGGACAATTCTAAAAAAGTTGAAGTGCAGATCCTTAATGCCTTTGTTGATAATAATAAGGGCGGAAATCCGGCAGGGGTTGTTTTAAACGCAGATGATCTTACCAATGAACAGAAACTAAAAATTGCATCAAAAATAGGATTATCAGAAACCGCGTTTGTTTCAAAATCAGAAATTGCCGCCTTTAAACTTGATTTTTTTACGCCTACCCGCCAAATTGCACATTGCGGACATGCCACAATAGCAACATTTTCATATTTATCCCAGTCGGGGTTAATTAATAACCCGCGTTCTTCGAAACAAACGATTGACGGAATAAGAGAAATTTTATTACAGGGAGAGCTGGCGTTTATGGAGCAAAAAGCACCCATATACGGGAATACCAACAAACAGGAAGAACAAATTCTACAATCATTGGGGCTAACCAAAAATGACATTTTAAAAGATGCGCCAATTTTACTGGTCAATACAGGAAATTCATTTGTAATAGTTCCTGTTAAAAGTGCGAAGATCTTACAAAATATCAAACCAGACTATGCCTTAATATCGCAAATAAGCGACGAATTGGATTTGATAGGCTTTTATGTTTTTTGTACTGAAGCCAGTAGCCCTGCAAGAGAAGCTTCTACAAGAATGTTTGCACCGAGATATGGAATAGAAGAAGAAGCTGCTACAGGTATGGCAGCGGGGCCACTTGCCTGTTACCTTTATGACATACTTGGAATAAAAAAAGACCGGATGCTAATTGAACAGGGATGGTTTATGGGGCAACCATCTCCAAGTTTAATTATTGTAGACTTATTACTGAACAACGGAAAAATTACAAAGATCATGGCAGGCGGGAAAGGAATATTAATGACATCATTGTCAGTAGAGATCGCCTGACCGAAAAAATAAATCACTTGTATCCACTATTATCGAATCACATAGCACGATACGTAACGGTTAGCGAGCAGGACCTGCAATCCTTTTTCGCGGCCCTGAAAAAAGTAAATTTACGCAGGAATCAATACCTGCTACAGGAGGGAACGGTTTGCAGGCACGATCATTTTGTTATAAAAGGAGGTGTTCGGCAATATGAAGTTGACGACAAAGGACGGGAAAAGATCCTGCATTTTGGTTTTGAAGACTGGTGGATAACTGACAGATATAGCTGGTTAACCGGCTCTCCTTCCATTTATAATATTCAGGCGTTGGAGCCCACTGAGGTACTTCAAATTGAAAAAGATACCCTTGAACAATTATTTTTTTCAATTCCCCACCTTGAAAGGTATTTCCATATCGTATTACAACACGCTTTTGCCTACTGGCAGGGTCGCATACTTGTTTTACAAAAATCCGCCACTGAAAGGTATGCGCATTTCCGGAATCTATATGGACACCTTGAAAACCGGTTATCGCAGCAACACATTGCATCGTATTTAGGCATTACACGGGAGAGCCTAAGCAGGCTAAGGAACCAGGCAGCACAACCCGGCAGTTAAGCATGTGATATTTGTCACAATAATTTATTACCAAATCTCACAATATTGTCGATAGCGCTACCCTCAACTTTGTATAAAATTATTAATGATGTACAAAGATCTGATCAATTCCATCATTGCTACCGATGGCAATCTAACAGGTTTTATTTTACGGATCACGCTTGGCATTGTTCTTTTTCCGCATGCAGTTCAAAAATTGTTCGGCTGGTTTAACGGCCCCGGATTATCGGGCGAAATGAATTTTATGACAACACAGGCAGGTTTATCTGTATTCACTGCGGTTATTGCCATTACGATTGAATGCGCAGGAACTTTTATGTTGCTAACAGGTACGGCTACAAGAATTGCAGCAGTTGGCATTTTCGGTTTATTTGTTGGCATGATAGCCACCTGGCATTACAAGCATGGATTTTTTATGAACTGGTTCGGCAAACTTACTTCAGGCAAAGAGGGTTTTGAATACCATTTACTGGTGCTCGGCTTATGCATAGCCATTTTTACAGAAGGGGGAGGCCGTTACTCGATTGACAAATGGCTGACAGGGATGATAAAATAAACTTGCCATAGCCAAGTTTCTAAATGAATGATGGCGACTGAGGGATCCGGCAAAGCAATTCGTCCATTGCCTCAGTTGCCTTTTCTAATACAATACTGCCATCCGGTTCTACCACATGTATAGGGCGGATATTAAAATCATTTAAACGGATATCCATCCTATTAAGAAGTTTACGTCTTTTTTGTTTTACCAGCTCCTGCAAATTACGTCGCTCGCTACCCGACAATTCATATTTTGATCGTTGCGCCAATCCATTACCACGTGGAATAAAAGGCAAAAAGCTCACTCGTTTTATTCCATTGTCAATACAAAATTGTACCGTCCAATCCACAACAGCCAGTTCGCCAGATACAATTGTTGTTTGCATAGAAGTGGAAATACCAGCCGCCATCAACCGGCGTATATTCGCTACGGTTTTATCAAAAGCATCGCACCCAACCACTTCATTATGATGCGCCTTGGGTCCATGAAGGCTTACCTTTACCTGGGTTTTGGTTGTAAACAGCGCCCGAACCAAACGATCTGAAAGTGCAATTCCGTTGGTGGTAAGTTTCGATTTCCGGTGTTGTGCATGAACGTATTCAATTAATTCATGAAGCTGGTGATGGATCGTTGGCTCTCCGCCGCAAAAATGAATGGTCTTTACGTCATTTGCAAAAAGCCAGTTTATCCGCTCCCGCAACACAGCAACTGCCGGATGCACCCCGCCATCGGGCGGCGCCAGGCAAAAGCCACACCGCGCATTACAAAAGCGCGTAACACGAAAGCAGATCATGGAAGGCAGGTTTATCCCTTTGCTCATAAGTAGAAATGTTTTAATGGGTAATACAACGAAGATTATACGCCAGCCAATTAGCCACGGTTAAAGGGCCCCGTTTCATTAGCGCCGAATTCCAATCCTTGGTATGGCCAGGCGGTGAAAGCCTATGCACCTTTGCACCGGTAAGAAATTTTCTGTAGAAACCCACTTCCGCCTCTCCGGGCTTATTAGCGTCGAAAGCCAGCAGCACCAGCTTCTCCTTACAAACTTCCGGAAGCCAGGGTGCTAAACGTCCCACAGTAGCTAACGAACTATATCCACAAACGGCCAGCGATAATGCATCAAACAGTCCTTCAACCAAAATGATCGGTTCGGCATAATAACCATCACGCACACTTAAAATACCGCCTCCCGGCCCAATGGTAAACATCTTATCCTGCCTGCCTGTTTGGCTCAAATAGCGTCCATGAACAGAACAAAGCGCCCCCTCCTGGTTCATCATAGGAACAATTACCGCCGGCCTCCCATTCCAATCGGGATCAAAACGAACACCTGCTTCATGTGCAATATCAATGGGAATACATCTTTTTTCAACATACAGCTGGGCAGGCGTACCTGCTAACGGCAAACTACGTTCGAGGCGATCTTGCGCAGCCTCGCCGGTAACGGGCATTATAAGCGGATCTGCTCTTCGCTCATACTTCATAGATAACTTATATCTATGCAGCTTTTTCATATTTTGAAGTTGAGCCCCATTTCATTTTTCATAGTCAGCAATGCCTCCGCATTCCCCTTTGCATCATCTACCGGGTGGTGAGAATGCTTTGTTTTTCGTAAATGCTTAAAATTCTTAAACAGGTCCTTTTGCAACCCTTTATATAAACTGCCCAGGTTCTGAGAGCTGAAGCCAAATGGATTTCTTCCAATAAAATGATGAAAATACCAGCAGATAAACATCCAATCGAACCCATTATTATCACTGATAAAAATAGGCCGGTCTTTACTATTGGTTGTAATCCATGCCTCGAATTCAGTCATTACAACCTGCGGCTCATCAAATGTCAATACATCTTCCCTTGAATGCCCCGATACGGCCAGGGCATCGGGTAAATATTGGTGAGATATAGGTTTAAGCCTGCCATAAAAGGTCTTATCCAGCTGCTCATCTACAATAACGGCCCCAAATGAAACCATCGAATAATCGCCGGGAATTGGCCCATCGCTTTCAATATCAACCATAATTAATGACATACACCTGCTTATTATTTTACATTCCAGTCAATTACAATTCTATTCAAAATAAGCAAAAAACGGCATGCATACACGATCTGTGTATTGAAAAAGATCGCAATTTTCGGATTCTTCGGGTTCTACGTTAAAGCTAATTTTACCACTCATTACATTATTATGGAAAATATAGAAACGCGATTATCAACTAAGAACTGGCAGGCAATCACAAAGGAGTTACATGATAAAGGTTTTGTTATTGTTAGAAATGTTCTGAACGAAAAGGAATGCAATGCGTTGATCGCAGAATATGACGCAGACGATACTTACCGTAAAACGATCACCATGGAGCGATATCGTTTCGGCAAGGGCGAGTATAAATATTTTCAGTACCCATTGCCGGAATTGATCACAACAATGCGGGAAAAAGTATATGCAGAAATAGCGCCGGTTGCCAATCAGTGGATGCAGGAGTTGAATATTGGTAAGAAATTCCCCGATACACATCAGGCAATGAAGAAATTGTGCTGGGAACACGGACAGGAAAAACCTACAGTGCTTATTTTAAAATATGGCGAAGGCGGTTTTAATACGTTGCATCAGGACCTTTATGGTGATATTTACTTTCCCATGCAAATGGTTTTTATGCTTGACCAGGTTGACAAGGATTATACCGGTGGTGAATTTGTAATAACAGAACAAATACCCCGCGCTCAATCCAAAGCAAATGTATTAAAACCCAATCGTGGCGATATGATCATCTTTACAACTAATTTCCGCCCGGTGAAAGGAACCCACGGCTATTACCGCGTAAATATGAAACATGGCGTTAGTCCACTCCACAATGGCAACAGGCATAGCCTCGGAATTATATTTCATGATGGGCTTAGTTAAACCAACCCAAACAGATAAAAAAGGCCGGGCTTAGTCCGGCCTTTTTTTTAGATCGTTATAGCAATTGACATTTATCATGTTTCTCGTTCAGATAACGACTTGTCCTTAACTTGCCGCTCATTCCTTCACCCTATTGAACAAAATCCTACCCGTTACTATTCCCTCAGCTAAAAAACACTTATATGTACACTAAACACCAAGCCCTGCCCCCGCGCAGGCGACTGCCAAAACTGGTTGCTGCTTTTATTATGATTGCTTTGTTATTGCCCGCTATCGGAGCGTTTTCGCAAACACCTCCACAACAAATTTATGTAGGCGTTAACTTTATCAAAACGCATCCGGGCAAGCAGGAGCAATACCGGCAACTGGTTGAGAAATACGGTAAAAAGGTGAATGAATATTTATTTAAAAACCAAAACCTGTTGGGCTGGTATTGGTACCAGGTTTTATTGCCTACAGGTTCCTCTGCTGATTTTGATTATGCAGCAGTAAATATCACCGGTAGCCTGGCTTCTTTGCTCGATTTCCCCATGTCTACCAAAGACGTGTATAAGAAAGTATTTCCTGAAATGACCGATAAAATGATCAGCGATGTACAGGCGCAATTTGATGAATGCCGCCATATTGTACGGCGCGAAATTTACACACCCGTACAAGGCGCTCATACAGACGAAGCGCCCAATGCCCCGCCCAGCAAATACATGGAAGTAGATCTAATGCACCCTGCCGCTGGTAAAACAGAAGATTACATAAAAATGGAGAAAGAAACAATTTTACCGCTTCATAAAGAAAGAATGAACATGGGCATACTGAAAGGCTGGGGTTTATACGAAAAAATATTGCCGGTTGATACCAAAATGGAATATGAATATGTAACCGTAAATTTCTACGACGACCTTAACAAATTAGGCAATGGCTATGTTGAATCGGTTAAAAAAGTATTCCCTCAAAAAGATATTAATGCTATATCTAACGAAATTGAAACCAACCGAACTATGAAGCAAAGCAGCATATGGAAGCTGGCGGGTTATGTGGATGCATCGAATACGAAAAAATAATCATCATCTGAAAAACAAAATCAAGCCCGGAAGAAGAATCTTCCAGGCTTTTTTATTGACAATTAAACAAACTGAAAAATTATTCGCTTCTTAAGCTCCTTACCGGGTTAGCCACAGCCGCTTTTATGGCATGCGAACTAATGGTAAGTAATGCAAATGCAACTGCCGTTAAACCCGCACCAACAAATGCCCAGGCATTTACATTTATCCGGTAGCTGAACGACATCAGCCATTTATTCATTAGAAACCACGCTACTGGCGAGGCAATCGAAATAGAAATGATCACCAGTTTTAGAAAATCGCCCGTTAATAATCTCGTGATCCCGGGCACACTTGCGCCCAATACTTTCCGAATGCCTATTTCTTTTTTCCTTTGTTCTGCTATAAATGCAGCTAAGCCAAACAACCCCAAACAGGCTATAAATATGGCCAACATCGAAAACACGGTAACCGTTTTTGCCGTATGCTGCTCAGAGGTATATAAATTCTGTACATGACTATCCAAAAACTCATAGTCAAAACTTGAATACGGCATATCGGCCTTAAACACATCCTGTACCTGTTGAAGAAAGCGGGTAAGCTCCTGAGCATTGTACCTGATCAATAAGGTTCGCTTCGGCTCTGGTGCTTTATTCATTGCATAATAAACATAGCCACCTACTTCATTTTTGAGCGACTGATAATTAAAATCTTTAACCACACCGGTAACAATGGCTTTATCAAGCATTTCGGTACCAATGTATTTTCCAACGGCATCCTGCGGCGATCTATATCCCAGATATTTAAGTACCGCTTCATTGATCAAGGCATAACAATTGGTATCGCTGGCAGCAAGGGCTGGCGGCAATGAACTACCCGCCAGTAACTTTAGCTTCAGGGTATTTACTATTGCCCCATCTGTACTGCAGGTTTTTACCGGCATGCCCTCCTTATCTGTTGACAATCTTCTTATACTTCTGCCGCTTTCAATATCGCCCGGAATGGATTGAACAGCCGATATACTTTCAACACCGGCTATCCTATACAGATCATTCGTAAGCGTAGCAACCTGCTTTTCATTTTTTGCTGCTTTTATACTAACAGCCACAACCCCCTTAGGATTATACCCTAAGTTTTTATTCCTGATATAGTTGATCTGCTGAAGAATAACAATAACAGAAATAATGAGGATAATGGAAGATGCAAACTGAAATATCACCAACGACCGGCGAATAAAATCGGCTATGGAATGTTTTATCTTAAGCTTGTTCATTAAAACAAGCGGCGAAATGCGCGCCATGGAAAAAGCCGGGTAACTGCCTGCAAGAATGGTTACAACAAGCCATGTAGCCAGTAAGCTTACTATAATAGGTGTGGCAAACAATGCCGAAGTATTGACTATAATACCGGTAACGTTTTGGAAAACCGGTAAAGCTGCAAAGGCCAGTACATAGCCAATAACAATGGCAATAAATGTAAGTAAACCGGTTTCAGTGTAAAGTAGTACCAGCAAACGCCCCTTATCGGCACCCAAAACTTTATTAACGCCTATTTCCTTTGCACGCTTTTGTGAACGCGCAGTAGCCAGGTTCATATAATTAATACAGGCAATGATCAATACCAGCAACGATAAAAACAGTAATGCTTTTACGGTGGTGATGTTGCCCATTCTGCCGGAATAACCTGCACGTATATCTGCGGAATAAAGGTGAATATCAGAAAGTGGTTGAAATATGAACCTATCGAAATATTTATCTTCCTTTTTTACGTTTTTATCAATCAGCGCTGTGGCCTGGGCCTGTACCTGCATTATATTAGCACCCGGCTGAAGCTGACAATAGGTTTCATAGCTGGCATTACTCCAATAAACATATTTACCGGCCCATGAATCCATAATGTTATAGATCATGTCGCAATCAATGGTGCTGTTAGCCGGCAGATCGGCATACACACCCGAAACATACAGCGTGTCGCGGTTATTTACATAGATGATCTTTCCGAATGCCGGTCCTTTACCGTACAATCTTTCCTTTGCCGACTGTGAAAGAACTATTGACTTAGGTTGCTCAAATGCCGATTGTGCGCTGCCCTCTGTGAATTTGATATCAAATAGATTGAACACCGTTGAGTCGGCCATGTACAACCCTTGTTCGGTGAAATTTTTATCGTCGGTTTTCAGTGAGACCCTGGCGCCAAAATCATGTTTAATAAGCCTGGTCATGGACTTTACCTGCGGAATGCTTTGAACAATAGCCGGACCTACCGAGTTGGGTAACTGTGCCCATACCTGGTAATTGTATTGCTCAGTGGTTTGCATGTTAACACGGTAAATATGTTTTGAGTTTTTATACATGCGATCAAAACTCAGCTCGTACGAAATGCAGGCAAACAGGGTTATACATACGCACATTCCAATACCAAGCCCGGCAATATTTAGTGAAGTGAATAGCTTATTGGCGGCCATATTACGCCAGGCTATTTTCAGATAATTTTTTATCATTACTTCATTAGTTATTGGTTACGGGCTAACTGGCAAGGACCGTTCCTTTTCATAAATAACTGCCACTCATTTCGTTATTAATAAGTCAAATTCACCTGTTGTTCGTTTTCGATACATTCAATGTTCATTTTTGGGTAGCTACTCAATGGTAAACACCATCGACATCGGTGATTTCCGCGCTTTTCCATCAGGAAGGGCAGCCGTAATATCATCGACTATAAGCCGTTGGTCTTTTTTCAGGGATTGTATCAGTTTAACCTGGTCAGTAGAAAACTTATCTGTATTACTTACAGCCGATGCTCCCTGCTCATTGTTATTGGTAATTACACTAAGATCAAATGACAACACTTTTATGGGCACCTCAATATCGGCATTTTCAACTGTGATAATAACACCACCCGCCTGCAACAAAGCTTCTTTTGATATACGTCCGCCTTTTATAAGATTGCTGCTTTCCCGCGCCGGCGCCAAAGCAACAACAGGGTCTGGCAGGAACTTTGCTTTCAGCTCCCTTTCACGAACTGTTTTTCCATCTGCCTTTACGGTCACCAGCACTTTTCCGGGTCTGGCTGCTTTAATGATATACTCGCCGTTCTCGCCTTCAATAGTGCCATTGTCTATAGCTACTTTTATTGCACTGGCAGGATAACCTGATACAGAAATATTCACCGGATTTTCAATTCCAATGTATACCACATTGGCTTTTGTAAGCGCAACAGCTGTTACAACCCTGGAGGCATCGGAAGCCGTTTGCCCGTTTACACAGGCTACGCCCAACAACATAAGTGCGGTAACAGGCATCAGTATTAGTAAACGATATTTGCTCACAGGAGCTGCTTTTTGTGCTGACATCATAAGAAAGCGTTTTTTGATTAATGAATGTGTAAAGGTTGAGGTAACAGAAAATAAGCGCGATTCTGTTATATGGTCCAGCAACGATTGCTGGTATTGTACTTTATCGATGCCCGACGCCAACACGCCTTCATCGGCCAGGTATTCATGTACCAATTGTACCGCATTACGCATTAGCCAAACAAACGGATTGAACCAAAGAAGTGCACACATCAACTGCACCAGCAACAGATCTGCCGAATGATACTGGGTGGCATGTACTTTTTCATGCGCCAGCACTTTGTCAAGTTCGTCGGCAGTCAAATACTTTTTATTGAGGAATATCAATCCAAAAAAAGAAAACGAAGCTTTATACCTGTCATTCCATACCAGTTGCAAATTGTTCCACTTTTCTTTTGTTGCCTTTCGATAACATCGGGCAAGGGAATACCCCTCACGCACAATTCGCAATAAAAAAAAGGCGGTTATTGCCAGGTATATATAAAATAATGTGGTCACCATACTCCACCCCTCCCCTGTTTGGGAATTCGCGGGCACCGTCACCTGATGGCCTCTTGTAATTCCTTTTGCATCATCATTTACCGGGCCGTTTAAATTATCTGTAACCGCCGGGGTTGATTGGGTAAGAAGTGATGTGTGAATAGCGAATGGACTAAGCGGCGCCAGCAACGAAACCACCATGGCAATTATAAAATATAACCGGACCGTTTTCACCCGCGTCTTTTTCTCCAACAACGCTTTATAGAATAGCCAGGCAACGCTAACACAGCCGGCTATCTGTAATATATATACCAGGAATGATTGCATGATCACTACTTTTGTTTTTTGATCTCCTGTTCAATCAGTTTCTTTAGTTCTTCCAGTTCACTTATGGGCACGCTTTTTTCCTTTACAAAAAAAGACACCAGTTGATGGAACGAACCATTAAAAAGCCCTTTGTAAGCATCCTTCATTACGTGCTTTGCGTACGCTTTTTTGGTAACAACCGGGTAATACACATAGATGTTCCCATACTTGCGGTGGGCTACATACCCTTTTTTCTCCAACACTTTTATCACGGTGGCTACTGTAGTATAGGCCGGTTTGGGGTTAGGCAGGTTCTCCACAACATCTGCTACAGCGCCTTCATTGATCTCCCATAACACCCGCAATATTTCTTCCTGAGCTTTGGTTATTTCCTCCATCGGTTACTATATTTTAATGTAATCTACTACATTTATAGTAGATCATAAAAATTATTTTACGGCTTTTGAATAAAAAAACCGGGCTGTTCAAAACAGCCCGGCAATATATAATGATACAATTATGTATTCCACCCAATCATCTATCCACCCTAACACTCAATGGGACCGTAGCCCCGCTACCGCCTATATATTTAACATTCACATCTAAAGGCGAGCTGCTTGTAATTGGAAGCGCTGACCCCCAAACATTGGAACCATTTACTTCTTTAATATTAACATCCATTGTTTGCGCTTTTACAATTTTTACATTTATTGAGCCATCCGCATTAACAGGAACAGAAACAAAGCGCGGATTTGATTCGCGGGCATGGGCAGCAGGCAATACGCCGGTTACGGCAAGGGTAATAAGAACAAGACAAACAGCTATCACTGTTAGTACAGCGTGTAAATATTTCATTCGATAAAAGTTTAGGCATTAAATGATAAACAAAAGGTAAAAATAATATCGAACATCTTCAATACCGCAAGTAGATAATAATGTTAAAATTATCGCACCATATATGTTTTTCTCTCCGGCCCCACTCCTGTAATGGTAAGGCTCTTCCAATTTGCCGGCAGGGTTGATTTTACCTGTATAATTCCCCTGGGTGTTATTTCCAATCCGCCAAACCCCATCATCACACTTTGTAATATGCCGCCTGCACCTGTAGCAAAATATGGATTGGTTCCACCCTTTGATTCTGCAATGACCCTGAATGGCGGATTGAGGTTGGGCAGGTAAGCATCTTTAAACCAATGAAAGGCCTTCTCCTTATTACCCAATCTTGCATACAACAAAGTAAAGATGGCCTGGGTCATAGCGGGTGTTCCCTCATCGGGCACCCGCGATTCGTAATACTCAAGATCTTTTTTTACCTGTGCAGCATCTGTTATTTGCTTTAACGGGTAAGCCAGCAAATTCACATCCGCCTGTTTTATGCCTTCTCCTTTGTAGGCTGCATGCTCTTTTGTTACACCATCCTCCATTTTTAATATGGGGATATTACCGGCTACATGCATCCAATCGGCATTAGGTGCTATACCCAGTATCTTCGCCGCTTCTGTAGCTAGTTGAAGATTTACTTTGGCCGCTGCATTGGTGAATGCATTATTATCTACATTCTCGGCCCACTCATCGGCAGCAACAACATTTTTAATATCATATTTCCCCGGGCCATTTCTTTCAACACGACTGGCCCAAAAATCGGCCGTTGCAGAAAGTATGGGCCAGCCTTTTTCGCGCAACCAGGTTTTATCCTGCGTTACACAATAGTAATTCCATGCGGCTATGGCTACACAGGCGGTGATGTGATGTTCAAAAGGCCCGCTCAATGCCCAAACAGGTGTTTCTTCAACACCCGTTTCAGCGCTTTCCCACGGAAACATAGCCCCCTTATATCCTTTGCTGAATGCATTTCGTTTTGCAGCCTCCAGGCGTTGAAACCTGTATTCTACCATACTCTTTGCCATCTCAGGATGCAATACCAATACAGCCGGGTACATCCACAATTCCGTATCCCAAAACACATGTCCGTTATAACCAAGTCCGCTTAGGCCCATTGGTGAAGGTGATAAGGCTGTTCCTTCGCGGGTAAATGAATACAGATGATACAACATGCTGTGGATATCCTGCTGACTTTGTGCATCACCATCAATTTGTATATCGCTTTTCCATAACTCATTCCAGACATTATTGTGAAAATTGATCAGTCGCTCCCTGCCTTCCAGCTTCGCGAAAATGGTGGCCCTTTCTGCTTCATTCAAAGGATCATCGTGATGCGCAGAGGTAATTGATGAACCGGCTATAGTAAAACGATAGGTTTCACCGGCTTTTATCTGCTTGCTGAACTTCATCAGGTGCATGTTATTGTCCCACATTTCGTGAATCACCCTTGGCTCCTGTCCGTGCGGCTCGCTGAATAAAAACGTATTACTGGCACACATCAGCAACTTTCCGGTAGGACTTTTAGCTGAAGATGTCAATAAACTGATAACTACATGCGGTCTGTCAATTTCATTATAGTAGTTCTGTACATCCTTCAACGCATCGGGTGCTTCCATAACACTGGCGCCGGTGATGTTTATATCTTTTTTCGCCGTAATGCTAATGTCCATCAATACCGTATATGGTAAATGGCGTAAAGAATAGTAGGTATAGGAAACAGCTGCTTTACCGGTATAATCAAATTGGGTGGTAAAGCTGGCCCTTTGCATGTCCAGCTCCTGTTGCATATTGGTAACTTCTTTACTACCGATGCGTTTACCATCAACGTCAAGGGACATATTGAGCAGGTTAAAACTTTTCAAAAAGTTGCTCACCCTGCCTCGTCCATACAGATCATATGCGCCTGCCAATACTACATCCTTTACTTTAAAAGGTTCGGGCGAAGAAACAATGCCTATCATGCCATTGGCCACAGTGATACCATAATAGTTAGCGGGATCGACGGTTGAAGCTTTTATTTTCCAGGGATCCTGGGCTAATACAGCATACTGAACAAAACCCAATAACAACAGGCATGACAGGCATTTCATATTTTGTGGGATTGGATCATAAATTAATACATTTTTTTGATTAATCTATTTCCAGATACTTTTAAAGCTTATATATTCCAGCTTTTTAATGACAGCGTTATCCGTTGACTGTAGACGTATTTTGCTATAAGGTTTATTGGGAAAGAAAATTTCCGTCATTACCGTTGATCCGTCATCGGCAAATAATTCCACAGAACTTACATCTATCACTAATGAAAGATCCATTTTTCCCTTGTCACTAAAACGTGGAGCAATATGCCGCGAAGCAAAATCTTTTTGAAAGTCAGATCTACCCGATCTGCTGCGATCAATAAAATACTGATTCTGCTTTTTATCATAACCTATCACTACCTCCTCACCGGCATCGTTAGCTATTGCCAATGAAAGATCTTTTACCTCAACCAGCGCCAGGTTAAGCCTGCAGGGGAACGTGATCTTTCCCGTTTTTGAAGCAAGATCAACAGGCCTGGTCACATTGACATTTTGCACAACAATGGGCTTTGACTGAATGGCCGAAAGTTCCGGCACCGGCTGTGAGGCTATAATAATTTTATCTCCGGCATGCTTTAGTTTCAGGTCCCTTGGTATGGTCATGGCATTGCGCCATGTTTTTGTGGGAACCACGTTTGCATATTGCCAGTTGCTCATCCACCCTAAAAATATTTTCCGGTTGCCTGTATTTGCCCAGGTGATCCCTGCATACTCATCAGGGCCGTAGTCTAACCATCGCGTATCGGCATGCGAAGCAGTAAAGGTTTTACCATCAAAATTGCCCAGGAAATATTGTGTTGCAGATCCGCCATTGGGGCCGCCCGGGTTCAGGTTTACGATGAGCACCCACACTTTTTTACCGTTATCATCGAGCGTAAACAGATCGGGGCACTCCCACACACCGCCATGCGCACCGGCCTCCTTTCCAAACTCACTTTCCTTAACCCAACCCTTAAGGTCTTTTGATGAATAAAAAGTTATATGATCGAGCGTAGCCAGGGTCATGATCCATTTCTTTCCATCTTCATACCAACTCACTTTTGGATCGCGAAAGTCGCGGATCCCCGGATTTTTTAAAACAGGATTACCGGCATACTTCGTCCATGTTTTTCCCTCATCCAAACTATAAGCGATACTTTGATTTTGAAACACATCGCTGCCATTCTTCTCCCCTTTTGGGTCATGATGGGTAAATATGGCTACCATGGGCACTTTACCATCTTTGCCAAAACCAGATGTGTTGTTAACATCCACCACAGCACTACCCGAAAAAATATACCCCAAACTATCGGGATATAATGCTATGGGCTCGTGTTGCCAATGGACCAGGTCCCTGCTGGTGGCATGGGCCCAGTGCATGGGCCCCCACACTGTACTATCGGGATAATGCTGGTAAAACAAGTGATACACGCCGTTATGATACACCATACCATTGGGATCGTTCATCCATTTTTCTTTGGGCGAAAAATGAACCTGCGGACGATACATTTCTCTATACAATGGTTGCGCGTTTGATGTTTGCACCAAAACAGCTGAGATAAAGATGGCTGTTACAAAAAACGATCTTTTTTTATTCATATAGCAAGCTTTATTCCTCTTTTAGACCTAACGCAAGACCTGTAAGGTCCGCCATTTGAGTTAGCCTTAACAGTTGGTATACGCGGTCCTGACAGGTCTGCTATTTTAATATAAGACCTGTCAGGTCCAAGACATCATACCAAATGTGCAAGACCCGATGATGGACCTTACAGGTCTGTACTTTATTCCCTTTAATACCCGGGATTTTGTTTATACAGACCTTTGGTGAACGTAATTTCTGATTGTGGAATGGGTAAATATTCATCTCGTCCTGCTGTAAATACAGCGGTTGCTAAAAATGTTCTCCGGCTTTTTTCAACGCTTATATAGTCATTTAAAACCTGGGCGGCAATTCCCCATCTTACCAGATCAAAGAACCGTTGCCCTTCGGTTGCAAATTCAAGACGTCGCTCCCACTGCAATGCAGTACGTGCATACCCCTGCGTAAAACCTACAGCAGAATAAGGTTGAATATTATAATTTGAAGCAAACGTTCCATCCACCTTTTTCAGTTTGCCGGTACTGGCAGCGGCACGGGTCCTTATTTGATTGATCAACGGCAGGGCCTTATCTGGCTGCCCCAACTCGATGTAGGCTTCTGCCTGTATCAGCAACACTTCATCGTACCGCAGAATATCGTAATTTTTTGCAACACCCATGAATGGGCCGTTTTTGAAATAAGACGAACTGGTTGCCGCCTGTTGATTACGCATGGTATGAAAATTACCATATACACCGGCATCGCGTACCCAGCTATTGCTGAAAAGCTTTGTATTATCATACTTATAAACATGCCCGTCAATACCAACCGTATGATCAATACGTACATCAACAGTTGCCGTATTTAAATTAGCGATGCTGTTATTAAAGGTAGTAAAGTTAGGCAAACCACTTGCATTGGTTGTATAAGCATTTACCAGGTTCTGACTGGCCGCATGAAAACCGCAGCATCCATATTGCGGCGCGCCATGTGGATAGTTCAGTCCATCTTCATAATTCAACCTTCCGGCTGTTGTACCGTCATTGATCGTGAATTGAATGGCAAATACCGATTCTGGTCCGTTCTCAGTCTCAGGCAAAAAATTATTGGCAATATCGGCGCTTAATGAATATTTGCCCGATGAAATAACCGACTGGCACAGATCAACCACTTCCTGTAATCTTGCAGCATTGATATTAATTACCTTATGGGCGGTGTTTTGCTCGTACGCCTGAAACAGCCTTAGTTTTGCCAGGTAAGCCTGTGCTGAAAATTTATTTGGTCTGCCGATCTCTGTTTGGGTTGCAGGTAAGTTATCAACTGCAAACTGAAAATCACTGGCAATCTTATTCCACGATTCTTCCCATGAAAGATCGTTTGATACTTTTAAAATATCATCGGCCGTGGCGCTTTCATCAAAGATGGGAATATTGCCGTATAAGAGTTTCATGGTAAAATAGCTATGCGCTCTTAAAAACTTCAGCTCGGCCAGTCTTGATTTTTTTTGCGGAAATTCGGCATCCGTAAGGTTATTAACTGCACGCAGCGCCACATTAGCCCTGGAAACAGATTTGAATAAATTCTTCCAGGTACGCGAAACAAACGACTCCATCGTTGGTGTTACCAGGTTATAATGTTCCATCGCATCTACTTCGCCTACATCACCTGTACCGCCCCCGCCTTTATAGGCATCATCAGATCGTACACTTCCATAAGCCCACATACTATAAATAGGGCCAATCATATCGCCATTACCTATGGCAGCGTAGGCTGCTGTAACCAATCCCTCAACAGCGGTTGGCGATTTCAGATCGGCAGACGACAATACGCCGGTTGGCACATAATCTAATTGCTTTTTGCAGGAACCGAAAAACAATAAGGCCAGGGCTATACAGGCCGGTATATATTTGTTGTTCATTTTTAAGTTGATTTGTGGTTAATTAAAAAGATGCGTTTACACCGAATGTAAATGTTTTAGGCACTGGTATAGGATCAAGATCTATCCTTTCAGGATCGGGGCTCTGGTAACTTTTGCTTTTAAACCAGAACAGGTTCTCAGCCATTGCATATAAACGTAACGATGTAAAAATGGCTTTGGCCTTTAGGTTATAGCCCAGTTGAATATTCCGCATTTTGAAATACGAGGTGCTAACCATGAAATAATCAGAAGTGCGGCCTTCGTTATTATTATCCTTAAGCGTTAAAGCGGGAATACTTGTATTTGTATGTTGCGGTGTCCATGCATCAAATACACCGGGGCCTACATTCTCGCGACTCTTCATCAGGTTATTGAATACTGTATATACGTCGTACCCTTTTCGGCCTGCTATACCCGAACCAAATAACGACAGATCAAATTGTTTATACGTAAGGTCGATCCTGATGCCATATTCCAGTTTAGGGAGGGTAGTACCTATCCAGGTCCTGTCGAGATCATTGATAACGCCATCGTTGTTAATGTCTACATACCGGATCCTTCCGGGGCCGGCTCCTATTTGTGTGGGCGCCTTGGTTACTTCTTCCTGCGATTGAAAAATGCCATTTGTTTTATAACCGAAAAGATCAAACTGTGAGTGACCGATAATGGTGCTTACCAGGTTGCCGGCATAAGCAGGTCGTACGCTTTCGGGCAACTCTGTGATCTTATCTCTGAAGTGAGCGAAATTCAGTTTTACATCATATCGAAGATCTCCTCTTCTTTCGCCCTGATAACCTATCACCATTTCCCAGCCCCTGTTTGCTTTCGATGCACCATTCACTGCCCTGGTTTGCCCTTCGCCCAACGCCGATGCTACGGGTGGCGTAATTAAAATGCCGGTTGTTTTGCGTGAAAAGTAATCGAACGATCCGTAAATTTTATTTTGAAGGAAGGCAAAGTCAATGCCCGCATTTACTTCATCGGTTGTTTCCCATTTCAGATCAGGGTTTTCGGCCTGTGTTTGTACAAAACCTGAAAGTAGTGTACCTGTATTGGCGCCCGATAAAGAATAGGCAGTGCCTATGTTCATATACTGCTCCCAAAAGCCGGGTGTTAATTGATTTTGTGACGTACCATATCTTGGTTCAAAGAGTAAGTAACGCGCCAGGTCGCCAATTTGCTGGTTACCTACCCTGCCTATACCGGCCCGTAGTTTTAATTCAGTAAATAGTTTCTGTTTGCTCATGAACGCTTCCCTATCTATTCGCCAGCCGGCCGATGCAGCGGGGAAAATACCATACCGGTTATTGGCGCCAAAACGGGATGATCCATCACGCCGAAGTGTAACGGCAGCTAAATATTTATCAGAGAAATTGTAATCGATGCGCCCGAATAATGAGTACAACCGGTTGCCGGTTGAACCGCCCGACATATAGCTGTTCCCCGTTCCTGAGCTCAGGGTAAAGTAGTCTTCATTTTGAATAGCAAAACCTTCTTTTTTGTTATTCTGATAATTAAGATCAGTTTTTATATATTCAGTACCTGCCAGGAATTTTAAACTGTGTCGATCGTTCACATTCCAGTTGTAGCGAATAGTATTTGAAAAGGTGTAGCTCAAATACCTGTTCTGATCTAATGTAAGGCTATTGGTAGTTCTGTTAAAAGCGCCTTCTGTAAAAGTAGGCAAAATGGTTTTGTTCAAATAGGTTGCATAGTCGGCGCCCAGTGTTGATCTGAAATACAGGTTTTTGATGGGCTGTACTTCTGCAAACACACTACCGAATGTAGAGAGTCTGTTGGCATTATCCCACCGCGACAAATATTGCATGTGCAATGGGTTATTTCTGTCGGAGTAACCACCGCCCGATGCGCCTGCAAAGGTTACACCGTCATTTTGATATACCGGGATGGTAGGCGCTAACGTTACCGCAAGGCCGGTTGTAGTGGCGCCACCAATATCGCGCGAGGTTAATGTTTCATTTGAGTTGGCCACCCGTATGTTTGCCCCAAACACTGCCTTGCCATCAAACGCCTTTGTTATGGCGTTTATACTACCACTCATGCGCTCGTAACCGGTATAACGCAACATACCCGTGTTCTTTAAATAACCCACGTTAATTTCAAGCGATGAATTTTTGTTACCGGCAGAAGCTGTTAAACTGTTATTGGTTACAATACCGGTTTTATACATTACATCCTGCCAGTCGGTATTGCCTGCCGGTGTATTAGGATCACCGCCTACAAAGGGTTTAACGGTTACATTATTTAAAACGGGATTATTATAGTCGTTATTCCAGTCAAACGCATAGATCTCACCATAGGCTGCAACGGGGTCTTGCTTATCGTTAACCGAAGCCTGCCATAAAGCCCGGCCTCTGTCTACCGAGTTCAGCATATTGAACCTTACGGATTTTTCTGACTGTGCTGAAATGCTACTATTAAACTGAAGGTTTACTTTGCCGTTTGTATTACCGCCATTTTTTGTGGTAACAATGATAACGCCGTTGGAGGCGCGTGCGCCATATACCGAAGCAGCGGAAGCGTCTTTTAACACCTGTACCGAAGCAATAACCGCCGGATCGAGGTTTTGAAATACTTCGGGCCTGGTAGTAGGTATGCCATCTATAATATATAACGGATCATTTACGCCCAATGTGTTCGATCCCCTTATAAGGATCCGGGAATTACTTCCATTGGGCGAGCCCCCGTTCTTTTCAATATACAAACCAGCCACGCGCCCTTGTAATGCCTGCATGGTATTACCCGAACTGTTGTTCTTTACAGGTGTTAGGTCAACAACAGCTACCGCACCTGTTAAATCTTTTTTACGTTGCGAGGTATAACCGGTAACCACTATCACATCCTGTTCAACGGAGCTTACTTCCATCTCAACAGCATAGTGCAGCGTGCCGCTGGTAACCTTAAGTGCTATGGGTTTTCTTCCCACAAACGATAATGTGAGCTCATCGCCCGGCGCCGCTTCAATGGAAAACTTCCCCATTTCGTCAGTAAGTACCGTTTTGTTTTTTGATTGAACAGAAACACCTTGCAATGGTGTTTTATCTGATTTTGCTGTAACTACACCGGTCACTGTTTTTTGCTGTGCAGTAGAAATTACTGCCAGCAATAGCATTGGAAGCATGAAGATCAACCGTCTCATAATGGCAATTAATTTAAAGCTTGAAAAATTAGGATCGTTATATAAAAGCAGCGTTTTGTGAAGCAGCGAGGTTTTGTATATCGGCTATTTCGTAAGCGGGCCAGCCACCGGTTTTAGAAGCTACCAATGCACCCAGTGCACTGGCAAATGCCAGCGACGCTGCGGGCCCGTCGTTATTTAATTGTTTGAAAATAAAAGCAGCCAGAAATGCATCACCGCTCCCAATAGTATCGGCTACCTCAACCACGTAACCGTTATGTTTATAGCGTTCTCCGGCTATATCAACTATGGCGCCATCGCCACCCATGGTAACAATGATAGAAGGAATTTTGAACCGGTCCTGTATAACATTAATGCGGTCATTAATATCTTTATAACTGGCAAACCAACCGGTGATCAGTTCCAGTTCTGCAATATTCATCTTAACCATATCAGCATGGCGCAACAGGTCTTCTACCAGGCGCCTATCAAAATGTGGCGGGCGCAGGTTGATGTCAAGTACTTTTTGTTGTGCGGTTTCCAATAAGGTAAACAGTGTATTTCTGCTAACGGCATTGCGGTTCACCAGGCTGCCAAAGATGAAATGACTGGCCTCTTTTACCAGGTCAAGCGTAGCATCGTCTAACGCAATAAAGTCCCAGGCGGCCGGCGCCACAATATCATATTGCATTTCGCCATGCGCGTTAGCAACAGCATTCACAATACCGGTAGGAATATCGTAGTCGAGTTGAATATGATCGGTGCTGATACCATTTTCATTCAACAGATCAATTAGTTTTTTACCGCGGTCATCGATACCCACACGGGTTACAATTCCGGGGTTTAACCCCAGTTTGCGAAGATGATAGGCTACATTCATAGGAGCGCCGCCAGGCACCGCTCCTGCAGGAAGTATATCCCATAAGATCTCACCAAAACAAACAACTTTTTTTGTATCGGGCATAGCAATCGTTTTTGATGTTATTCAGTCTGTTTAATGCAGCACAAGCGTATGTTCTATCTGCTCCAGCGATCTGCCTTTTGTTTCCGGCATTACCTTCCACACAAAAATCAGCTGGATGCACATCATGATACAGAAGAAAAGAAAAGTATTACCACCACCGGCTTTTTCAGCGAGATACGGAAAGGAAAATGCAATTGCGGCCGCCATTACCCAATGGGTAGTGCTTCCCAGTGTTTGGCCTTTAGCCCTTACCTGGTTGGGAAATATTTCTGAAATAAAAACCCATATAACGGCGCCCTGCGAAAAAGCAAAAAAGGCGATATATATAAATAAGAACACCGGTACCATAAAGCCGTTAAAACTTTCGGCATAAAATGACCAGGAAACCATGGCCAGGGTAAAGATCAATCCCAGCGACCCGATCAGCATCAATGTTCTTCGGCCAATGCGATCGATAAAGTTCATGGCCAATAACGTAAACGTAAAGTTGATGAGCCCCAACCCTGCTGTTGATAATAAAGAGGAGCTTTCGCCCAGGCCCGTCATTTCAAAAATGCGGGGTGAATAATAAATAATGGCATTGATGCCCGACACCTGGTTGAACACCGCAAACAATATAGCCAGCATAACGGGTGTTCTATATCGTTTAGAGAACAAAGGATCTTTTTGCAGAACAGCTTTTTCTTCTTTATCTGTCGCCTCTATTTCGGTAATTATTTTATCGGCCGTTGCAGGATTGATGATGGCAAATATTTTACGGGCCTCTTCCACTTTGTTCTTTTTCATGATGAGCCATCTTGGGCTTTCGGGTACAAACCGCAACAGGATACAAAAAACAGCGGAAGGAACCGCCTGTATGCCCAGCATCAACCGCCAGGCGTTTTCACCTGTTTGGCCAATTAAATAATTAGAAAAGTAAGACACTACTATGCCAAACACAATATTGAACTGGAACAAAGCCACCAGTTTTCCCCTTCTTTCGGCCGGTGATATTTCTGAAATATAAATAGGTGCGGTAACAGATGACGCGCCAACGCCCAGGCCGCCTAAAAAGCGAAAGGCTAAAAACATATACCAGCTGCCGGCCATGGCTGTACCAATAGAAGATACCAGGTATATAAAAGCAATTAAATACAATGTTTTTTTACGACCCAGTTTGTCAGAGGGTACAGATCCCAGCAGAGCACCGATGATAGTTCCTATTAAAGCAATGGATACGGTGAAACCATGTTGAACGGTATTGAGGGCCCAGTATTTTTGTATGGACTGTTCAGCGCCGGAAATAACCGCTGTATCAAATCCAAAGAGAAAGCCGCCGAGGGCAATAACAACCGACCAAAGAAACACTTTCCTTTTATGCATATGGCAATAATTTCTGCCACAAATATGGCGGTCGCCAGCCCCTTTTGCCTTCCATTATCGTTTCAAAAAGGTTTGAATTTGTATCAGCGCATTCAAAACATCAATTAAATGACTTTCAAACATTTACAAAACCATCATTGGCCGTTGGCCCATGGCTTTTTCAAAATTTGTACCTGCTTTTTCTAAAAAAATATCATTGGATGGCCTCAAAAAATAAGGGCTGAACGAATTTGAAAAAAAGGCAACCATTATTAGAAAGGAAATCCTTCAAAATATGCCAAATTGCAGGTATGCTTTGTCAAATGATTGCTTATGCCCGCGGGGTGAAAAAAAATGCATGGGTGTTTTTGGTGCTGAGTTTGTCCATGGTGTTATTTGCATGCACCGGCCACAAACAGGTAAAACAATATCGCATCGGTTTTTCTCAATGCACTTTTGGCGATGCCTGGCGGCAAAGCATGCAAAAAGAAGTAAAGCGGGAACTTTCCTTTCATCCGGAAATTGAATTGATCGTAAAAGACGCCAACCTAAGCGCGGCCAAACAAGTAGACCAAATTCAGGAGTTGATTGACCAGCAGGTTGACCTGCTGATAGCCATCCCTGCCGAAGCGGAACCCATTGCCCCCATTATTGAAAAGGCCTATGCCAAAGGCATTCCGGTGATATTGGTAGACAGAAGTACCCTCGCAAAAAACTATACGGCTTTTATTGGCGCCAACAATTATAAAATAGGCTCCGACGCCGGCGCCTATGCCAACGCCCTTTTAAAAGGCAAAGGCAATGTGCTCGAAATAGCCGGTCCCGATAAAGGTTCCTCCGCCGATATTGGCCGCCATACCGGCTTTTCTGATGTTGTAAAGAAATACCCGGGCATACAGGTATCGCCAAGGTTTAGTGCCGACCTGGACAAGTATCCGCTTGAATGGGAAAAACAGTTTACCGAAAAGCTGCAGTCGCTCCATAATATGGATCTGATCTTTGCGCAAAACGATCGCCTGGGTTTTGCTGCTTATAAAGTATGTAAGCAGCTGGGGCTCGATCATCAAATAAAGATCATCGGCATCGACGGATTGCCCGGTAAAGATGGCGGTATTGACCTGGTTGAAAGAGGAATTTTAAAAGCAACCATCCTATATCCTACCGGCGGTAAAGAAGCCATACAAACGGCCGTCAATATTTTAAACAAAAAGACTTACCAGAAAGAAACGGAATTAACAACTACCGTCATTGACTCCACCAACGTAAGGATCATGCGCCTGCAAAATGAAAAGCTACTGGCGCAACAGGATGACATAGATGCCCGGCAAAAAAAGATAGAAGAACAAATTGCCATTACCGAAAACCAGGCCAATATTATACTAACCATTTCCACTACGCTGGCCCTGGCCTTGATCTTTGGCGGTATACTATATTATTATCTGCTTGAAAATAAAAAGATCAATAAAAAACTGGCTTTGCAAAAAGAAGAAATTGCCGCACAGCGCAACCAGTTGATAGAATTAATGGCTGAGGTGAAGGAAGCCAATGATGCCAGGCTCAACTTCTTCACCAATATTTCGCACGAACTACGAACGCCATTAACGTTGATCATGGGTCCGCTGGAAGATGCCATGTCATCGCCCAAACTTCATTTTACCATCAAGAACAACCTCGACTTCATTCAACGGAATTCCATGCGGCTGTTACGGCTTATCAACCAGCTGATGGACTTTCGCAAACTGGAAGAAGGAAAAATGAAACTACAGGCTTCTGAAAATAACATTGCCGGGTTTGTATCAGACATTGCTATTTCTTTTAAAGGCATCGCTCAAAAGAAATCGATCACATATAAGGTCATCAGCAAAACGCAGGACCTTCAGATCTGGTTCGACGTAAACATGCTTGATAAAGTGTTGTTCAACCTATTATCGAATGCTTTCAAGTTCACGGCAGAGAACGGCGTCATTACAGTGACCATTGACAAACTGCCCAATGAGAACATGGTATCCATCAAAGTAGAAGATACCGGCATTGGAATGGACACTACCCATGCTTTTGAATTGTTTTACCAGGGACAAAGCAGTTTCAGAGGTAGTGGATTGGGCTTGTCATTATCAAAGGAACTGATAGACCTTCACCATGGAACTATTACTGTTAACAGTGAGACCAACAAAGGCACTTCTTTTGAAATAAAACTTCCCATTGGGAAATCGCATTTGCGCCCCGACGAAATACAGGCGGAAAAAGCATCGCTTAATAACATTTATGAAGATGAAAAGATCTACACCACCAATGTGGAGCCTGTTGAATTAATAAAAGAAACCGAAGGTGTTCAGCAAAAAGACAGATCAATTTTGATAATAGAAGACAATGACGATCTGCGCGCCTTTCTAAAGAAAAGATTAGGCGAAAGCTATGAAATACATGAAGCGGCCAATGGTGAAAAAGGCATAACCGGGGCATTTGATATTGTTCCCGATCTTATTATCTCCGATATACTGTTACCGGGGCAGGATGGCCTGCAAATAACAGAAACATTGAAACAGGATATAAGAACGTCACACATTCCCATCATCTTATTGACGGCGAAGGGCAGCATCTCGGAACAAATTGCCGGCATTAAATCACAGGCAGATGCTTTTATTGTAAAGCCATTTAACTTGGAATATCTCGAAGTAACAATCAACAACCTGTTGAAGAACCGTGCCGTACTGCGCGAACATTATACCAGTGAATTGCCAACCGAATCAAAATCGAATTCTGCCAATAAAATAGACCGCAAGTTTATCAATGAGTTCACTGCACTGGTTGAAAGCAATTTATCGAATGAAGATTTTGCGGTGGATGATATTTGTAAAAAGATCGGTATTTCGCGGGTGCAGCTGTACCGCAAGGTAAAAGCCCTTATAGGTTATAACGTAAACGATTATATACTACATGTACGGTTACAAAAGGCCAGGTTCCTGTTGGCTAAAGAGAACCTTACCATTTCGGAAGTGTCGTACAGAGTGGGTTTTTCATCGCAGGGATACTTCTCTACCGTGTTCAAATCAAAGTTTGGGGTAACGCCATCGGAATTTAAGGAGAAGAAATAGACCCGAATGCATCCTATACGGATTTTTTACCCTGGAGGATATTTACTAGCACAGCAATAATTGCAAGTACAAGCAGCAGGTGAATAGCACCACTGGCATGATATCCAAGAAATCCAACTAACCATCCAACAACCAGGATGACAGCAACGATATATAATAGATTTCTCATAATTTTTTTTTAAGATCATTTAAAATATGTATTCTTTCAAATAAAGACTTACCAACATGAAGGTGAGCTAATTTTTGTTTATAAGTGTTACGTGATTATACAAATGAATTACATCATACGCACCTTTTATAAGGTGTTCACCGGGTTTTACGGATGTGAGGGTGATCTTAAAGTTTTAACCGACTGCTTTTTGTAGATGTGTGAATGTTATAACTTAATTATTTAACTGTATAACAGTTACCAAGGTTAAAAGACTCAGTTTTGCATTATGTTGTAATGAATAAAACTAATCATACAAAAGAAAATTGCAGCACAACAAAATCATGAAAAAGTTATTGGGAATTTCAATCCTTACTCTGTTGATAGGTATTACTTCAGTCAATGCACAGGACACAACTAAGAAGGTAACAACAACAGTCAAAGAAGGGGCTACGAAAGTGGGTAATAAAACGGCTGAACTGGCATCAAAAGGCAAGAATGGTATTACCGACAAAATTTACAAGGATAAAGAAGGCCCGAATGGTGAAACCATTTATATCAATAAGCATTCAAAATATTATTGGATCGATAAAAAAGGGCATAAGGTGCCTATAAGCAAGAACAAATTACAAAACAAGCTATAAAACGGGAAGACAGCCAAATACAAAGGGTTTCAAATCGGAATGTTCACCAGCCGCTTTAAATCCATTAAGTAAAAGTTCGAAAATTGTATCTTGGGGTCACAGGGGCGCAATCGAAAGTTGCGCCTCTTTTCGTTAAATGCCGTACTATTATATACTTTTGAACACTGGTAGTCTTAATCGAGTTACCCAACCCTATTATGAAAAAACATTTCTTCCTTTTTATAGTCCTGCTATTAATAAAGAATTTACTACCCGCTCAAAACCTCAAAGCGTATGTTACTGAACCTATAGGCGCAACAAGGTTTTCATGGCCTTGCACCGGCGCCAGCAAGTGGTTTCCAACCTCTGGTTGCCCTTTTAAAAAAAGGAAAGTTAAAACAGAGTATCCGCCTTATATTATAGGTGGCAGCTGGCGAACTTATATTCTCACCGATGGCACCGGATCATCTGTAGCCTCACATCCTAATAGTATGTTATCGGCCAGCGAACTCAATTTTAAAAGTAATGGCGGCGCTCCAGCCATCATTTCAACACCGTCGGGCTGCCAGGGCAATGAGCCATGGCGGTTGGAGTATTTCTGCGCCTATTCGGCCCAATATATAAATCACCCTGCAGCCGGTACAGTTTCGCTGGGTTTTGTAGAAGGAGAAAACTATGAACTGCCGGGCGAGGGCGACCCCGTTTCCGGTTGTGGTTATAATGAGGGAGATATTAACAGAACTTTTTTATGCCTGGCATGGACGCCCAACAACAAGGCTACCAATTGGGGGCAGCAGTATTTTACTGATCTGGGCCCCATTATATGGCCGGCCACCGGCTATTTACTCCCCAACGGCCAGGGGGCCAGCTATGGCTGTGGCAACAACACTTCTATACAGGCCGGAGACGCATACCTGTATGTATTTTATAAAGACCAAAGTTACCACCACGTTGGTTTACAAATGGGCGACGGACGGCTTCCGGGCATTAAAGTGGCCAGGGCGCCTGTTACAGATGCACTGAACCCAAATGCCTATCAAACTTTTTATGAAGATTCCAATGGCATTCACTGGAACCAGTCATTGCCTGCCGGTATTACCAAAAGCAATATTCAAAGCTATTATACAACGCCTGGCCCCAAGGGAACCCCGGTACTTGAAAGCAACCGTGACTATACGCGGTTTGCTGTAGCCAAAGTAGCCGGAACTAATTATTATATGGGATTAGGAAGTTACCCCGACCCAGACCCGGCAAAAAGATGGAAGGATGATGAGGGCAACTGGTATAGCCCAATGGTAACTACATTGAAATATTCTTACGATCTGCTGCATTGGACCGGCGATCAGGAAATATACCGCGCGCCAAACTTTAAACAGAACCAGTTTTCTTATCCTATATTCTTAAGTGCCGATGGCTGGACGAATACTACCATTGACGAAAACAACTTTTACATTATTGGTACCATGCCTGAACATAGTGGTGTAAGGAATGAAGTATACAACATGCGGGTGCATATTCCGGCCACTCATTGATTGATTACAACCTGCTTTTATTAATTTTATGGCCTTAGAAAGGCATTGATGCAACAATCAATCAACGGTAATGAATTAATAATGCGGGTAGTGCAGGGCGATGACATCGCCTTTGCACAATTGTTCAGGCAATACAAGAACAAGCTCTACTCTTTTATTTTCCACCTTAGTGGCAGTGCCACCATTGCTGAAGATGTTTTGCAGGATGTGTTTTTAAAGGTGTGGCGCGACCGCGACCAGCTCACCGGCATCGACAATTTTAACGCCTACCTGTACCGCATGGCGCAAAACACGGCTATAAATGTGTTGCGCCGTCAAAGCCGCGAAGCCCTGCTGTTGAACGAAGTGCAACGGCTGGCGCCGGAAGGGGTCCATGGCGATGAATTGCTAGCCGCCAAGGAAGTGCGAACCGCCTTGCAACAGGCCATAAACAACCTGCCGCCCCAGCAACGTAAAGTGTACCAGTTGGGTAAGGAACAGGGGCTTACCTATGAGCAAATTTCCAGCTCACTCGGCATTACCACTTCCACCGTTCGTAATCATATGGTGCAGGCCCTGAAAGCTATTCGTGAATATATCGCCCTCCACTTCCCTACCCTTCTTATTTACCTGGTCCCTATGTTAGCCATGATGATGGCGTAAAAAATATTTTCCGAACCACTAGACTTCTCTTTCCCGCGGTTTGTCACACATATACACCATCACAATTTCATAACCTTTTTGTAACCTTTCCGAAACAAGTTTAAGCCATGTCTCAACAAAGACTACAAGATCTACTTGATAAACTATTAGCCAACGATTGCACCGCCGCCGAGAAACAGGAATTATTTCAACTCATTGAAACAGTTGAAGATGATCCACAATTACAGGCTGTGCTGCAAAGCGCATGGATGCGCTATGACCAACCCAGTCATATTGTTGCAGAAGACAGTTCGGCTGCCATACTGAAAAATATACTGAACGAAAACCAGGCGGTACCGCTGCGCAGAAAAAGAAAGCTATGGCCGTATATGGCCGCCGCAGCTTCGGTAGTAGTGCTGATTGGTTTGGGAATTTACCGTCTTATGCTGCCCACAGCAAAGTTACCGTTTGAACCCAATGTTGCCGCAATTAGCAATGATGTGAAAGCGCCCGATAAAAGCAAAGCAACCTTAACCCTGGCCGGCGGACAAAAGATCTTACTTGACCAGGTACAAAACGGAACGCTGGCAACAGAAAACGGTATGCGTGTGGTAAAAGAGAAAGATGGGCAATTAGTATATCAATCGGCAATCGGCAATCAGCAATCGGCAATAGCCACCTATAATACATTGAATAATCCGAGGGGCAGCCGCGTGGTTACGCTTACCCTGCCCGATGGTACCAGGGTTTGGTTGAATGCAGGTACCTCACTTACTTATCCTACTGCATTCGCTGCCAATGAAAGAAAAGTAGCGTTAACCGGTGAAGCTTATTTTGAAGTGGCGAAGGATACAAAAAAGCCCTTTATTGTTAATACCCCCAAAGGGGCTAGTGTTGAGGTATTAGGCACTCACTTTAATATTAACGCGTATGATGACGAACCGAATGCCAGAGTGACTTTGTTGGAAGGCAGCGTGAAGGTGGTGAAACGTGAAACGGCAGACGTGAAACGTGAAAGGCCTAATGAAATTTCAGCAATCCTGAAGCCAGGCGAACAGGCTGTATTGTCGCGAGCCCACTCACCACTCACCATTGACCATTCACCAGGCATTGAGCAGGTAATAGCATGGAAAGACGGATTGTTCGATTACAAACGCAGCAATATAACAGAAGTATTACGCGACGCGGCCCGCTGGTACGATATTGAAATTGTATATGCAGGCAATCGTCCGAACGACACTTTTACAGGTGGCATTGACCGTACAGCCACCTTAACAGAAATGTTGACGATCTTACAAATGACAGGATTACGCTTTAAACTGGAGGGCAGAAAATTAACCGTGCTAAACGGCAAATAACAAACGGAGACAAATGATCCGAAAAAAAACCGCCCCGAATTGGCGTTCGGAGCGGTGAGTAAGTCGAGGTCATTTTTTATAAAAAGTCGGGCAGACTTATTTATTGTAAACCGTCTGAACGGAGTTCATCCGGGATGACCTAAACCAACCAAAACTATGCAGTTACAGGCGAACGGCAAAATATTGCCGTATCCATCACTAAAAACGCTGTTGATGATGAAGTTTACAGCTTTATTGCTTCTGGCCACCTGCTTACAGTTACAGGCCAACACGTATGCGCAAAGCATTACGTTGAAAGTGAAGAACAGTCCCCTGGAATTTGTGTTGGGGCAGTTAAAAAAACAAAGCGGCTACCAGTTCTTTTACAAAGATGCGGCGCTGCGCGATGCCAAACCAGTAACACTGGAAGTAAGCAATCGCCCGTTTGCAGAAGTGCTGGACCTGTGTTTAAAAGACCAGCCTTTAAAATGGAGCATTGTGAAAAGAACGGTGGTGATACAGGAGAAAGAAAAAGACCGCTCCATTATTCGCACAGACACCGTGCCACAGGCCGCCGGCGCACCGCAAACCGTTAGCGGTACTTTGCTTGAGAACACCGGTAAACCCATTCGCGGCGCAGCAGTATCACTTACCACCCCAAATAAGAATGATACCCGGTACTCCTACACCAACGAGCAGGGCGAATTTTCCTTTCCGGGCGTAACACCCGGCTCCTACCTTATCATCATTACACACGTTACCTATAACCGCGTTGACAGAAGAGTAAAAGTAACCGACGCCCCTGTTACCGTGAATCTGAGCATGGCACCATTTACCGAAGAGCAAAAGGAAGTGGAAGTAGTGGTGAACAACGGATACCAGTCAAAGAACAAAACCTCAACCACTGGCAGCTATAATTCAATGTCCGCAAAAGACATTGAAGCCAGTCCTTCCACCAATATTATGGAACGCCTCGAAGGTAAAGTACCCGGTGTATTGTTCGATGTTCGTAACAACCGCATACAGGTAAGGGGAACCAATGGTTTGAACAATATTGGGCTGGTTGCCCCGCTTATTGTTATTGATGGTTTTCCCGCCATTGATCAAAACCTTACTACCATACCCAGTGCATCGGTAGACAGAGGAAACCCGCTAACCAGCAAAATTGTAAACGCAACTGGTAATGCTATCCTCAGCACCCTTAACCCCAACGATATTGAAAGCATCACGTTTTTGAAAGATGCAGCCGCCGCTGCCATCTGGGGTTCTATGGCAGCCAACGGTGTTATAGTTATTGACACCAAAAAAGGTAAAAGGGGTTTACCTTCAGTAAACCTGAACACCACGCTGAGCGTATCAAACCCTGCCAATTTCAAATATCTTAAAACCATGACAGGCGCTGAATACATTGATCTTGAAAAAGAAATGTATGACCTGAACATGTATGCCGACCCTTCCACCAACTGGAGATATTCAGAAGTAAGTGAAGCCATCAATACCATGTTCCGCGCAAAACGCGGCGAGATCACTAATGCACAACGCGATTCCATTCTGGATGTGCTCGGCAGCCGTAATAACCAGGGCCAGATAAAAGACTACCTGTTGCAACGCGCCGTTACGCAGCAATACAATCTGAGCCTTTCGGGCGGTGGCGATAACAGTACCTATTACCTGGCGGGCAACTATACCCGTAGCATACCCGTATTTAAGAATAACGTCAATCAGAACTACTATATAACATCCAATACCACCAACGATTTCTTTAAAAGACGCTTAACTATTGGTACAAATCTTAACTATACCTATGCGCAAAGCCAGGTAAATACAGCCGCCACCAGTGCCATGAGCATTGGCAATACAGGCTTGCGCCCCTACGATATGCTGGTTGATGAAAATGGCGTTCCCATTCAAAGGAGTATCGACTTCACCCGCAAGGTAACAGATAGCTTTACCCGCCTCGGCTACCTGCCGTGGACCTATAACCCCATTGACGAATTGCGATACAACAATTTCAATGATGCCAAAACCACCATTCGTATGCGGTTATCGGCCAAAGGCGTTATCACCAGCTGGTTAAGTATGGAAGTATCGGGCCAGTTGCAACGCAGCAACGACCAGCAGGATAATTTACAGAACAGGGACAGCTACCTTACCCGCCAGGCCTTAAATATGGCCACTACCTATAATACTACTACCAAAAAAGTAGTGAACGGTATTCCTGTAGGCGGTATTTATAAAATGTCAAATGTACGAGGAGAAGACTATGGTTTGCGTGGCCAGTTCAATATCCTCAAAACGTTTAAAGAACATCGCGTAAATGCGATCGTTGGTTCTGAGATAAGACAGAATAAAGTAACCGGAACGCAACAAACGTTTTATGGGTACGATGAAGATCTTGGCTCATCGGTAGTGGTTAACCCGCTGGTAGCTTACACTACCTTAAGCGGCGGTAACGCTACCATTGGCTCACAGGATAACTCTATTTACAGAAGCATCAGAAGATACCTGTCGTATTACGGCATGGTAGATTATGGATGGAAGAACAAATACTTTGTATCGGGTAGCTTACGTTATGACGATGCCAATTTAGTGGGTGTTGAAAGAAGGAACCGCGCCCAGCCATTATGGTCGGTAGGTGGTCGTTGGAACGTTACCGGCGAATCGTTCATGCAGCATAGTTATCCATTGAACCGGTTGAGCCTGCGCGCCACCTATGGTGTTGGTGGCAATGCGCCAAACGGCGGTCAAAATTATACTACGGTAAACATTGGCTCAACAGATATCTATTCCCTGCTGCCTTATGCTTCAATCGGTTCTCCTGCCAATCCGCTGCTGGGTTGGGAAACTACTAAAACTACCAACTTTGGTTTAGATGCGGGCTTCTTTAACGAACGCATCAGCCTTACAGTAGACGTTTACAAAAAGGTAACCGATAACATCCTGTATAACATGCCTGTTAACGCAACCTATGGCTCCAGCACTTTAATGGTGAATGCTGCAACCGTAAAAGGCCATGGAGTGGAAGTAGCCCTTACTGCTGTTCCGGTAAAAACACAGGACTGGCGCTGGACCACCAATTTCAACTTTGCCTTTAATACCAATAAAGTAACCGATAACCGTTTTCCCAACAATACCGGTAACATTGCAGCCGGCCAGATCTACAACAACTACCCTAACGACAATGTATGGGCATATGCCTGGGCTGGCCTCGACAGTGTAGGACAAACTCAGCTATACGATTCAACCGGTAAAGCGCTGAACTCTTTAGCAGGTAATACCAGCAAAAAACAAATGAAGTATATGGGGCGTGCAACCCCTCCCTATTTTGGCGGGTTCACCAATACCCTTCAGTATAAAAACTTCACACTTACAGCCCGTATCACCTTTTATATGGGTTACGTATTCAGAAGGTATGATATTACCACTGGTTACCCCACCAGCAGTGGTGGTGTAAGCGGTATGGTAAACAACAGCCAGGTACTGGCAGGCAGATGGCGCAAGGCGGGTGATGAAGCGTTCGCCAAAGTGCCCGGGTTAGCTAAAATAAACTTCAATAGTCTCGACTGGTACAAATATGCCGACATGAATGTGCTCGATGCCGGCAATATTCGTTTTCAGCAATTAACCCTCGGCTATTCATTACCGCAAACAGTGATGAGCAAAATAAAAGCGTTCCGGTCAATCACGGCCAATGCTACGGTTGGCAACCTGGGTATCCTGTGGCGCGCCAATAAAGAAGGGCTTGACCCCGATTATGCAAACAACAGCAACTATACCAACCTGCCGCCCAGTGTGAATTATACTTTCAACCTTAACTTCTCATTTTAACAACCGGTAATTAATGAAACAATTATTATATACCATATCAGCGCTGGCAGTATTAGCTACTACTGCCTGCCGCAAGTATGTTGAAATATCGCCCGTAAACGTTCGGGAATTAAAATATACCAAAGATTACCAGGGGCTGCTGTACAACAGCTTCCTGTTAATGGAAAAAACCTACCTGTATCCTTTATACGCCAGCGATGAAGTATGGACCGCCGATAATACCGTATGGCAAACCAACCTCAACATCAATGCAGGTTATGCCTATTGCTGGTTACCCAAATTATGGACAGAAACGCAGGAAGACCAGGACTGGGCCAACCAGTATACGATCATTTACAATACCAATATTGTAGTGAACGAGGTTATGAGCAGCGAAGGCGGCACCGATGCCGATAAGATAAAAGCGTATTCCGAAGCCCTGGTACATCGCGCTCATGCGTACTATACCCTGGTGAATATTTACGCCAAACAATACGATGCCACCACCGCCGATACCGACCCCGGAGTACCCGTTGTGCTGCAGACCAACTTTTCGGCCAATCTTAAACGGGCAAGTGTAGCTGGTGTATATGACCAGATAGTAAGCGACCTCCAAACTGCACTGCCTAACCTGGCAGCTACGCCCGATGTGGTAACCAACCCATCAAAAGCAGCCGTATATGCCATGCTATCGAAAGTATACCTGCATAAACGCGACTTTATAAAAGCCGGTCTGTATGCCGACAGTACGCTGCAGCTTAAAAACACACTGGTTGATCTGAATGCCTATGCAGCATCACCTGCCAGTTATCCCGGCAAGACGAACGACCCGGAGAATATATTCTCTAAAACCGTTACCAACTCTCCTACCACTATACCATTCAGCAATGACCTCATGAACCTGTTCGACCCCGTTAATGATCTGCGTTATACGCTGTTCACCAAAGCGGGCGCCGATATACTGGCCTCAAACTTTACCAACCGTGGTTATTATAAACATCGCCTGGTAAACCAGGGCATTTATGTTGGTCCCAATGTGCCGGAGATGATGCTGATTAAAGCAGAAAGCGAAGCCCGCGCCGGTAACACAGCGGCCGCAGTAACTATCTTGAACAACCTGCGTAAAAAGCGGTTGACCACCACCGGTTATACCGACCTTACTGCTGCAGATGCACAAACAGCATTGCAACTGGTGATCACCGAAAGAAGAAAAGAGTTGATGGGCACCGGCGCACGATGGTTCGATCAGCGCCGTTTGCAAAAAGACAATGGATTTATCACAACCGTTAGCCGCCCGTTCAAAGGCGTTACTTATACACTTGCACCCGGCAGTAATATGTATACGTTTGCCATTGCAGATAAATATATTCTTCTAAACCCCGAAATAGAACAGAACCCCCGATAAGGAAAGGAAAGTATAGCCTCCCCCACCCTCTCTCCCCCGCCTGGGGGAGGGAGGGCCTTATAACAAGTTTTTTAATTAAACAATACTATGTTTATTACCAAACGTAAGATGAGTTTTATTGCCATTTGCAGTTTATTGATGGCAATGAATGTACAGGCACAGCGTAAACATCAGGCAGACACAGCAAAGGTAAAACAAGCAGACACTACCCGTAAACTTCCTGTTGTACCCGCACCCATTAAACCTTACAAGGATGTGATCACGGCCGATATGAAGTCGAGCCGGGGTTTTATAACCGTACACCAAAAAGACGACAAGTTCTTCTTTGAAGTACCTAACAACATCCTTGGCCGCGACATTCTTATCGTAAGCCGCGTATCAAAAGCCAGCGCCGAAATGCGCAATGGCAGCAGCGGTTATGCCGGCGACCAGATTGGTGAAACCGTATTCCGTTTTGAAAAAGGCCCTAATAAAAAACTGTTCCTGCGCCGCATTTTTTACATGGAGTATGAAAAGGATAGCACCCAACCCATGTTTGCCAGCGTACAAAAGAACAACGTACTGGCTATCTCTGCCGCCTTCCCGGTGGCGGCTTATAAACCAGATTCATCGGCTACGGTAGTAGATGTAACAGAATTCCTGAATAGTGATAACGACGTACTCTATTTCCAGAAAAAACAATTGAAAGACCGCGCCGGCATGGGCGCGCAGCAGAACGACCGCAGTTATATCGACTACATTCATTCCTATGCAACCAACCTGGAAATACATGCAGTAAAAACATACACCGCTGGCATGAATCCTACTGCGAGCAATTATACCGTTGAGCTGAACTCCTCACTGGTATTGTTACCCGTAACACCCATGCAACCCCGTTTGCTCGACAAACGCGTTGGTTATTTTGCCGTAGGTCATCGCGACTTTGAAACCAACACACAGGGCGTTGAAGACAAAATATTTGCCATACGCTGGAGGCTGGAGCCCAAACCTGAAGATGTAGAGAAATACAAACGCGGCGAACTGGTAGAACCAGCCAAACCAATTGTATTTTACATTGACCCCGTAACACCTAAAAAATGGGTACCTTATTTAATGCAAGGGGTGAACGACTGGCAGAAAGCATTTGAAAAAGCCGGTTTTAAAAATGCCATCTATGCACGCGAAGCGCCCACTAAAGAAGAAGACAGCACCTGGAGCATTGATGATGCTACGCACAGCGCCATCATCTACCGCCCTTCAGTGATCGCCAACGCCATGGGCCCCAGCGTAGCAGACCCCCGCAGTGGTGAGATCATTGAAAGTCACATCTTCTGGTACCACAATGTAATGGCACTGCTCAGCAGCTGGTATATGGCCCAGTGTGGCGCTGTAGACCCCAACGCCCTGCACCTGCAACTGAGCGATAGCTTAATGGGTACGCTTATTCGCTTTGTATCGAGCCATGAAGTTGGTCATACCCTGGGTTTGCGTCACAACTTTGGCTCAAGCTCAACCGTACCGGTTGAAAAACTGCGCGATAAAGCCTGGGTAGAAGCACATGGCCACACCCCTTCTATTATGGACTATGCCCGTTTTAACTATGTGGCCCAACCAGAAGATCATATCTCAGAAAAAGGTTTATTCCCCCGTATCAATGATTACGACAATTGGGCTATTCAGTGGGGGTATACCTGGCGCCCTGAATTTAAAAATGAGTTCGACGAGCAGAAAGCGTTGGCCAAAGTGGTAAGCGATAGCCTGGCTAAAAACAACCGCCTGTGGTTTGGCAGCGAAGTTAGTTATACCGACTACCGTTGCCAGAACGAAGACCTGAGCGATGATGTGGTAAAAGCAGGTGAATATGGTATTAAGAACCTGAAAAGGCTAATGCCCAATATCCTTAAATGGGCTACCGTACCTAACGAGGATTTTGAAAAGCCTTTCGATATGTACAAGACCCTGTTTGGCCAGTTTAACCTGTACCTGGGCCATGCCACTAATATTGTAGGCAGTATTGAAAGAACCGATAAAGTAGGCGCACAACCCGGCGCAGTATACGAAAGCACCAGCTACGAAAAGCAAAAAAGTGCCGTACAGTTCCTTACCCGTAACGTGTTCACAACGCCTATGTGGTTAAAGAACGACGACATGCTTAACAAAACTGCCACCAACTTTCCTACAGAGGTAAATCAATTGCAAAGCAGCATCCTTACAGCCCTTCTTTCAAGGAACAGAATGGGCCGTATGTTGTGGATGGAACAAAACAATGAGGCTGGTAAAAAAGCATATACGCTAAGCGATATGTTGCAGGACCTGAACAAAGCCATCTTCACCGAAGTATATGCAGGTAAAAGCGTAGACGTTTACCGCCGTGGTTTGCAAAAAGCTTATGTAAGCCGTTTATTGCAACAGGTATTTACGCAAATAAACGATGGCGACATTTCTACTATGATCGTGCCTTTTGGTTACAACTATGTAAACTCTGATGCATATGCCTTGTTACGCGATAACCTGAAACAGATACTGGCATTGGTAAAACAGGCTAAAGCCGGTGCGGTTGACAAATATACCCGCCTGCATCTGCAGGACCTGGAGACCAGGATCACCATAAAATTTAACGAAGAAAGTAAAGGATAAACCCGTTTGAATTTATTCCTATGAAAACAGGGGCCGGTCAAAAATGACCGGCCCTTATCTTTGCGGTACAATGCCCCAAAAAAACAAACATATTCCTGTCATCACTCTGCCTGCGGGAATAGGTGAAGGAATAATCATTGCCAGAAGTTCAGTTGATGGTTCACCCAATTTCAAAGAAGTGGAGCGCTCCCATCGCGATGGCGGGCATTCCTTTATATTGCAGGAAAAAGGCGCCACCCGTATTGAAATTGACTTTCAAGAATATAAAATACAAGCGCCGGCCATCATGTACATGCATCCTAACCAGGTGCATCGGGTCATTGGGTTTAAAAAAGCTACCATCAGCAGTTGGATCATCACCAATGAAAATCTTCATCCGGAATTGTTGCAATTACTGGAAGACCTTACACCTGTTGTTCCATTATCATTAAATAAAGAAACACAAACTCTTCTTTCAACAACGGCTTCCCTATGCATACAACTTTCTGAAAGAAAGCAGGAGAAACTGTATCACCAAATTCTAAAAGAGAGCTGTAATACCTTAGTTGCATTGGTGGCTTCCCAGTATTTGGCCAAATCTAAACCAACGCAAAACCACTCCCGGTTCGAAGTGATCACAAAAGCGTTCAGGTCTTTACTGGAACATAACTTTATAACAATTAAAAGTCCGATGGACTATGCCAAACAACTGAATATATCAACCCCTTACCTGAATGAATGTGTTAAAAACACCACGGGCTTTTCTGTTTCCTATCACATACAACAGCGCATTGTGCTGGAGGCAAAGCGGCTGCTTCATCATTCTGATAGATCGGTGAAAGAAATTGCAGGTGATTTGGGGTATGAGGACCACTCTTACTTTGTACGGCTTTTTGCCAAAATTGCAGGCATTACACCATTAGCCTTTCGCACAAAAAACCACGATTAGTCCTACACTTACTGCCTATAGATATTGTTTACACTTTTGAGAGTCTGTTCCTTTGCATCAGGTAAAAATGATATAAAGATGAAGGACTTATTAGAGAACAAAAAGATAGCTATTATTGGTGGTGGACCTGGCGGGTTAACACTGGCCAGGCTTTTACTACTCAAAGGGGCACATGTAAAAGTTTATGAACGCGACTTTAGCCAGGAAGCGCGTGTACAGGGCGCCATAGTTGACCTGCACTTTGAATCTGGATTGAAAGTAATAAAAGCAGCAGGTTTGATGAATGCGTTTAAAGCGAACTATATGCCCGGGGCGGATAACTTCCGTTTGCTTGATAAAGACGCGCGTATCATTTTTGACGAATCAGACCAATCCTCAGGTAATTTTGATGACGAGCGCTTTAGACCGGAGATAGACAGAGGGGCGCTTCGAAATCTGCTATTAAATTCACTTGAGCCCCATACGGTGGTTTGGGATAGCCAGTTTGCGAGTATGGAACAGGTAAACAATACCTGGATAATCAGTTTTATAAACGGCACCACCGCTGTTGCTGATCTTGTAATTGGGGCCGACGGTTACCGGTCAAAGGTCCGCCCTTATGTAACAGACATCAAAGAACGCTATTCGGGCGCCATCATTATACAAGGCGAAATTGACGATCCTGAGAAAGCCTGCCCGGATATGTATACATTGGTAAACAAAGCGAATCTTATTGCCATGGGTTTGGGAAAAACCATTGCGGCGCAACCAAGAGGTGATGGCGGTCTTACCTTTTATGCTACGTCGCTATATCCTGAAAACTGGA
This sequence comes from Niastella sp. OAS944, assembly GCA_024809215.1. GTDB lineage: Bacteria > Bacteroidota > Bacteroidia > Chitinophagales > Chitinophagaceae > Niastella. Next base: position 264,249 of record JANUBW010000012.1, read on the forward strand.
TCAAAAACAGCGGTATTGATTTTAGTAACAGCCGGCAAGTGTATGATTATTTAGTTGAATTCTTTAACGATTGGAATCCTGTATTTCACTCACTCTTCAAAGCCTGCAACCGTTTTGTTCCACGGCCATTGAACTATTTCCCTATAGATCAACACTGGGAAGCAAAAGCAAATGTCACGCTCCTTGGCGATGCCGCTCACTTAATGCCACCATCGGGCGAAGGGGTTAATACAGCCATGTTAGACGCATTGGACCTTAGTGAATGCCTTACCAGTGATGAACATACTGACCTACAAGCTGCCATAGCAGCTTATGAACAACGTATGCGGGCAAGAGCTGCTGTATTGGGTAAGGAAGCGCTCGATGGAATAAAAAATTTTTCTTCACCCAGCGAAGAATCGATTAAGAAGCTGATGGAGATGTTTGGGGCTAATTCCTCCCATACTTCCTCCTGATATACTCATATGCCTTCTTTTCATCGGTTGACGCTGGCTTTGCAAGAAGAATGTATTTAGTATAATACTTCTTAGCGGCTTCAACATTCTTTAAATTCCCATCCAGTATCCGGCCGCAATCATAAAGCATCAATGGGTTTTTAAACAAATAATAGGCGGTATCATAATGGGCGATCGCCTTTTTATATTGTTTCATTTCTTCATAATTGTCGCCAAGCGCATGATAATAATATTCTGCCGTGTTTGAAATAGCCAGTCCCAGACAGGTTTTTAGCAGCTCATTACTTTTATCAAACTCACGCAACTTGGCATACGATTTTGCCTCGTAATAAAATATACTTTCGCCTGCCATACCCTTTTCACCTAAAATATCACAAACCCTGATACAATCGCTGTAAAGTTTCAAATTATAGTACGACAAAACAATCTGCGTAAACGTGGTAGATGACCCTACACCTAAACGTATTAATATTTCACCGGGTATTATCACATTTTGATAAGCCCCCACCTCGTAAGATGATCTTATTCGCAACCTTAAAAAATTGATATTTAAAGAATCCCTCACAAGTCCCGCATCAATTATACTATCTGCCCGCTCATAATTTTTTTGATCAATTAAAAGATCAGCCAGGGCACCGCCATTTTTACTATCAGAAGGCTGCAACCGGAATGCCTGTTCATAATATACAAAGGCAGAATCTTTTTGATTAATGCGCTTGAGCAGGTCGCCCATCTTTCTATAATAAATTGCTTTTTGCGGATTGCTATTGATCAACCGGTGCGTGTATATGCAGGCCTTATCGGGATCACTATTGTTATAAAAATTGGAAAAGTATTGGTTTGCCGATATATTATTGGAATCAATATCAAGCATTTTTTGATAATACTTGTTAGCGTTGGTCATATCATCATCCATATAATATGCATATCCTAAATACCCAAGTGTTTGCAGGTTCAAACTGTCTGTCTTTTGAGTGGCAAGCAAATAGGTGATCGCATCTTCATACTGCATATTCTGAAAAAACTCCATCACTACATTTCTATCGGCCGGCGCCTGGGCATTTACTTTATCAATTTGAGACAAGAGGACAATCAGCAGAAATGATATTTTTTTCATATTAAAGGTGTTATGGCTGGTATCAACGCTAGATGCAGACGCATTGAATTTCCATAACCCTAACTCAGTTTTTGGTGCCACAATTCATTTTCGGGGTTCCTCAGCGTAAGTTTCAGCGTCTCCAAACTCATTTACGGGGTTCACCAATCAATATTTGGTTCCCAGTATTTGAGCGTACCAATCAGGGTTTTGACATGTTTTTTCAAATTGATGCCTCCTCCAATCAATATTATACCTTCACCAGGCTGGTTTTAGCCTTCACTAAGCAAATTAAAGCCTCTACCAATTAAGTTTAAGGCTTAACCAATCAGGTAATAGCTTCATCCAATCAGGTAATGGCTTCATCCAACCAGGTAATGGCTTCATCCAACCAGGTAATGGCTTCATCCAATCAGGTAATGGCTTCATCCAATCAGGTAAGGGCTTCATCCAATCAGGTAATGGCCTCATCCAATCAGGTAATGGCCTCATCCAATCAGGTAATGGCTTCATCCAATCAGGTAATGGCTTCATCCAATCAGGTAATGGCTTCATCCAATCAGGTAATGGCTTCATCCAATCGGGTAATAGCTTCATCCCAATCAGGTAATAGCTTCAACCCAATCAGGTAATAGCTTCATCCCAATCAGGTAACAGCTTCATCCAATCGGGTAATAACTATGACCAAACTTGTTTAATGAAAAACTGAGTTGGTTTAGTCAAATCCTCGATTAGAAATGTCAAATACCGGGTTGGCTAAGGCTATTACCTGAATTGGTGAGGTCAAAAACTAACTTGTGAAGTCAAATACTGAGTTGGATAAGTCAAATAATGAGTTGGGGGAGGCTATTACTGAGTTGGGGAGGTCAAAAACTAACTTGTGAAGTCAAATACTTAGTTGGGTATGTCAAATAATGAGTTGGTAAAAGATATTTGAAATGATAAAGGCGTTCAATGCGAACGCCTTTATAAAAATGTATAATTACCTCTCATATATTATTTCCACATACTTTTTCTCTCACAATCGATCTTAATTTTAAGTATCTCACCACCACCCACTGCAGGTGAACCGAAACCCCAGTTAGAAACATATAAATTACCATCTGGACCATATTCAATTGCGGTAGGCAGATTCAAACCGGTAACCAAAGTGCGTCGTTCACCCGAAGCGTCGATCCTGATTATATCGCCCGTGCCGGGTGTAGGGAAGAGATTGCCGGTAGTATTTTCAAGCACATACATTCCACCCCATTTGTCAAAAGCAATACCTACTATGGTGCTAAAGCCGGTATCAACAACACTAATGTTACCAGAAGGCGTAACCTTATACACATTGGACTTTCCCGTAATTGGAAAAACATCAAGATTGCCGATATAGAAATTTCCTCTATGGTAAGCAATCGCTGTTGGTACGTTGTGTCCTTCGCTCGCTGAAATATCGATGAAGCGATTGATATTGCCATCCCCATTTACTTTCACTATCTCACCGTGATTGGGTTCAACGGCATAAAGGTTGTCACCTACGGCTACCATTCCGTACCAGGTGCCATCCGGTTCAAAATCATCTTCCTCCGGGGCAGCTACAGGATGACTCATTTGCCAGCTGCTGAGATCAGCAACCATTTTCCAGGTTTTATCGCTTTTAACTTTTATGACGCCATTGGGTATACCAGTCACTCCATGCGAACAGCCTGCACCTGCAAGCACTGCGTATAAGGTTTTTCCAACGAAGGCCACATCGCCAACACCACTTATCAGTGAGCCTAATGTAACAGCCGTCTGACTCGATGGTAAGTTATCGGCCACCGTGGTAACAGTTCCTGCCCAGTCTACTTTCAAGATCCGCGCACCCGTATTGCTGCCTGTATACGGCCCTACATCCGGAATTACCTGGGTGCATTGTCCGGCCGTTGAGTTGGTACCGCCAATACCACCTTCGGCCACATACAGGTTTCCATCAGGACCAAAGGTCAATCCCCGGGGATTGTTTAATCCTGTAGCGAATACAGAAACTGTTGCCACCATGTCATCCTGGTCGCAATTACAGATCTTATCAATATCCTTACGGCATGATAGAAAAGAAAGAACAACAATAAGGACATAACCTGATTGTAAAAATCCTCTTTTTGCCATAAACGCCTCCTTTATTTTAAGTGAAGAAAAGCAGCGTTATTAGCTTTCGGGAAGGATAATTAAAATATTTTCGGGGGGAAACGAAGTGGTTGTAATATCTCGCACAAAAATACAGCCAATTGTTGAAAAAATATTTACCGCCAACTCGCCGGCCGTTCCTTCTTTTCAGGCCACACGGTATTCAATGTTTCACTTTCATACAACACACCTGCTTTCATCACATATTTAATGGAGGTTGTATTGTGAATATCAACTAAAGGATCTTTATGGAGAATGATGAGGTCTGCAATTTTGCCCACTTCAATTGAACCCAGGTCTTTTTGCATTCCCAACGCTTCTGCCGCGGTAATGGTGGCCGTTTGCAATGCTTCCAAATTCGTTAACCCACCCATCTGCAACGCCCACACCTCCCAATGCGCACCAACGCCCGGGTCTTCACCATGACTGCCCATAATTATTTTACCACCGGCATGTTTGATCCTGGCATTTATTCTCGACTGATATAAAAAACCGGAGTCGAGGCTGGTTGCATTTATATGGCTTACAAGTTGTTTTTTAAAGCCTCCCGACATAAAGCCTGAGCTCCTGTTCAAATAATCCTGTCCATATAATTTTCTAAAATACTTTTTGCCTTCTTCCCTACCATAGCAAACCTGCAACGTTGGCGTAAGATATGATCCCGATTTAGCAACCATATTAATTACATCATCATACACTTCACCCCAAATAGGATTATGTTCAACACCGGTACTGCCGTCTTTGATCATACCAAGGGCATACATCGGATCCTTTTCCACCTCATTGGTCATATTCACTTTGGCCTTGCGGCAGGCCATCAGCAGCAACTGCCTTTCTAACCTCGACTTATTTGAATATTGCTTAATAACGGTTGCGCCCATGGCAGCGCGTTTTTCTACTACAACCTCTCCTTCGAAAGCACTTGTTATGCGACTATAACGCCACGCTTTTTGTCCTACAGTGAACAACCGGGGCCCCATCATTTGCCCTGTTTCTACCAGTTCACCATAACCAAATGTATCAAAGCTGCCCGATGGATCACGAATTGTAGTAACACCATAAGAAAGCGTTAAAAGACGCTGCCACGATTGTTGCAGGAATACATCTGGTGGCACCGCCTCAAACATATGATTGTGCGTATCAATAAAGCCGGGTATAATTGTTTGGCCGCTGAGGTCAAACACCTCCGCTTCGGCCGGAATTGTAATATTTGAAGATGCCCCTACGCGAATAATTCTTCCGTCTTTGATCAACAACGTACCGGCTGAGATCACTTTATTTCCCTGCATGGTGATGATCTTTACATTTTTTAATGCGATCATTCCTTTACCGTACGCACGCGGTGCATTCAAATCGATCGTTATTAGCTGGTCTGGAGCTATGTTTACATCGATGATCTTTGTATCGGGCAATTCTTTTAAAACAGCATTCGGTTTCAGCGTTTTTGCCGCATTTATTATTTTATCAGCATCAATACTACAGTAACGATCAACTGCTACCCAGTTCACCGTTTTTCCGTTCGTATCCCAAACCGGGTCAGTGGCGCCGCGTGCAAACCTGATAACAGGAAAAGGATTTACATAATCGAAAATTACCCGCGGCGTATCAACACCGGCATTGTTCATTGCACTCAAATACAGGTCCTGGTTAAACGAAAAAACCACATATCTTTCATCCGGCGACAAAACAACCTGTTGAAGGGGCCAGAATTTCTCTTCTACATTTCTTGACCTTACTATATCAGTTGTTTTGTTGTTCTCCGGATCATAGGAAACAAGCTCCGGCCAGATCTTTTCCTCCCCTCTTGCCTCCTTTGGCGTATATACAATATGTTTACCGTCACTTGAAAAAGCGGGGTTATTCCAAAGCGGAACGGTATCTGCTATTACCTGTACCTTTTTGTCCGCGATAGATACAACCACCATCTGTCCATCACCAGGATGATCACGGAACGCCAGTCTGTTCCTTCCTTTTGCCACAACTATCCTTTTTCCATCGGGCGACCAGGCAGGATGCATATACAGTGCCGCAACCGAAGTAAGTTGTTCGGGGATCATATCCTGAACAGATATACGCCATAAATGCCCGCCTTCCTTATCGTCCCAGGTTACATACGTTATCCATTTCCCGTCGGGCGACCAGGCAGGCCAGAACTGATTGACCGCCTGATCTATCAATGGCTTCGGTATTCCGTTTGGCAGGTCCATTGTATAAATTTTACTCAAAGCGGAAAATATCAAACGTTTACCATCAGGACTTTTCTGAACCGAACGGATGTATTTTATTTTTAGCGAATCCAACGAAACGGGGAAAGTATTGTAGTTAAGCGGCCCCATTTCTATATTTGCCGAAGCTGTAAAAGGAATAACCTGGTCTCGCCCGGTTTTGATCTCTATACGGTGGATCTTTCCGCCATAACCAATAAATAAATACCGCGAATCCTTTGTAATGGAATAATGCTGTTCGCGCCATAACCAGGTTGGAACAAAAGGGTTCTTTATTGCTAGAAGTAATTTTTCTTTACCACTGGCCACATCAACTGTCATCAAGCTATCGTATAAGCCTGACTGCTTTCTTACCATAAATGTGAACCATTGCAGATCGGGAGAAATTCGGGCGTTGGTATATTGTGTATATGGCCGGTGTAAATTCATTAATGTGGTATTGGCCCCCGAGAATCGATCACACCGGATGACTGCAGAAACATCTCCAGGCATCTCCCCTATATAATACATATATCTACTATCGGCGGAGAACCCGAGTACATATTTTATATCATCTGACAGCAATGAACTGTCACCTGAAAGCGTGTACATTGCCGGCTGCACGGCCACCTGTTTACCGTTGGGCAGCCAAATGGGGTTCATAACCCAGTTCTGCGGTTCATTTTCCCCGAATACTTTATGAAACGTACCCGAAAGGTCCCGAACATGGGTGCGTATAAATCCTGACTCATCGCTTACATATGCTATTAACTTTCCATCGGGCGACCAAACCGGGCAATTGACCATCGCCAGCCCGTGTGTAAGTTGTTTTGCAGTTCCTCCTGTAACGGGCAAACTGTATAGCTGTCCCCAAAAGCTTACCAGCAGCGTCTTTCCATCAGGCGACACATCAACATCTGTGTAGCTTGATTCATTTGTATGAAAGCTAACTGTTCTAATTGGTGTTATTGGTAATTGCGCCGTTGCAACAAAAGTGAAATTCAAAAGGAAAACGGTTAAACACAGTAGTGTTACTGTATATTTCATTCAATTAGTCTTTTATAAGATAAAGATTCTAAAGAAGGACATCCAAAATCCTGCGGGTTCACTATTTCTATAATATTAAACGAATCGCCGCCAATAACACCATCAGATGTTATTGAGTTAAATTCAAACCTTATCCATGTTCTATCGCCATCATCCCCCGCATTCCACTTACCATTCAACTGTTTTTTATCGATTACGAATAGAAATGTATTATCCTCATTCAATGTTAGTTTAGAACCCACTAATAAAGGCGAAGCGGATGCCGTATCCTTATTTTTATATTCATAAACCTCATAATTACCTGTTACCGCTTTTTCATACTTATTTTTACAGCTCAAAACAAGCGCAGTTAAAATAACAGGTACAAGCTGTTTTAGTAAATTATTCAGTCTAAACATATATTTCCAAAAAACTATTGCTCCTTCCGCATTTCGTTTATTACATTGCTAAGGCCGCCTGCTTTTAATAATGGCCTTATCTTGTCATCACGAAGATTGGCCAGCACCGGGCGGTCGCCGGCAAAAGTGAAGTCTGTTACTTTCCAGCCCTTTTTGGTCTTTATCAGGGAATACTTCAATTTAACTTCCTGCTTTTTTAAGGGATTATCAATTTTGAATGTAGACAACAAGCCCGCTGCATCCTTATTTATTTCAGGAGCACCATAATCAATAGAAACGGCTTGTTTAAAATTATCATGGAGTTTTGAGAAGATATATTTCGAAACATATGAGCTTAAGAGGCTGGCAAATTCAGCCTGCTGCTGGTTTGTTGACGGTCCGGTATAATCTTCCAACAAAAAGGCCGACATACTGGCGATATCAATTTGCTTCAATGCCTCTGCATCATGGCCGTTCTTTATACTTTGTACCATGGTCTTTACTGTTACCAGAATGTCTTTGGGCGGTTGTATAGCCTGTAAAAATACCAGGAGCAGGAAATATTTGGCAAGGACCATCGGTTTACAATTTTATACCTAAATATAGAATAACTATTCAGATAACTTAGCCTCCTTCTTCCGCAACTCATCCAGTTTTCGTTTACCGTATGAAAAACGGGTAATAATGACAAATAATACCGGTACTATAAAGATCGATAATACGGTAGCCGATAGCATACCGCCAAAAACCGTCCAACCAATGGTTTTACGTGCATTAGCCCCTGCCCCACTGGCAAAAACCAATGGCAGTACACCCAGTATAAATGCCAGCGACGTCATAAGGATGGGCCGTAAACGCAGCTTAACCGCTTCCAGTGTAGAGGCAAGCAGCTCCTGGCCGCGATCTACACGTTCTTTGGCAAATTCCACTATCAGAATGGCATTCTTCGCTGCCAAACCAATGAGGGTGATCAGTCCTACCTGGGCATATACGTTATTAGAAAGTGTTTTTATAAATGTAAGGGTAAGTATGGCCCCGAAGGCGCCAATAGGTACCGCCAGCAATACCGAAAAAGGCACCGACCAGCTTTCATACAACGCCGCAAGAAACAGAAACACAAACGCCACAGACAATGCGAAGATGTACACTGTTTTTGAACCGGCATTCACTTCTTCCCGGCTTAAGCCCGAAAATTCGTATCCATAACCGGTAGGTAAAACTTTATCGGCAACCTCCTGTAAAGCAGTAAGCGCTTCACCACTACTATAACCTTCTTTTGATCCGCCGTTTATTTCGGCACTCCTGAACAGGTTATAGTGCTGCACCAACGGTGCACTTTCGGTTGTAGTGTAGGTAGTAACAGCACTTAGCGGTATCATATTCCCGGCCGTATTGCGCACATAATATCTTTGCAGCTCACTTATATCGCCACGAAAACTTGTATCGGCCTGGGCAACCACCCTAAAGTTCCTTCCATAAATATTGAAATCATTTACATAACGGCTACCCAGGTACGTTTGCATGGTGCCAAAAACATCGGCTATCGAAACGCCCAGCTTTTTGCATTGCTCACGGTCTACATCAACCTTGTAACCGGGTGTTCGCGCTGTAAAGAATGAAAATGCCCGGTTTATCTCCGGCCGTTTATTGGCTTCCATTACAAAATTCTGCACCACCCGCTCAAAAGCTTTAAGATCATCGGTGCTTTCGCGTTGCTGTAGCTCAAAGGTAAAACCGGCGGTTTGTCCTAACCCCGGTATGGGCGGCGGTGGAATAACAACAATATTCGCATCTTTGATGGCAGATAATTTCTTTTGTATTTCTGCAATAACGCCGTTTATCTGCAGGCGTGCATCTTTTCTTTCGTCCCAGGGTTTTAATTGTGTAAATACCGTACCTGCGTTCGATTTGGTTGAAAAGGTAACCACATTCAATCCACCCAATGCTGCATAGTGCGCCACAGCCGGCATGCTCTTTAATGTATTTTGAATGGTGTTCAATACTTCAATACTGCGGGTGGTGGAAGATGCTTCGGGCAGTTCGTAAGTAATGTATACCCGGCCTTCATCTTCTGTTGGAATAAAACCGGTTGGTTTACCTTTAAACAGCAGGAAGGTGCCTATTAAAAGACACAGCAGAAAGATAACCACATAGCGTGCACCGCCAATAAACCGTTTCACCCCACGGCCATATGATGCTGTTGTACGCGCAAACCATTCATTAAATTTAAAGAAGAGCCGGTTAAGCCCCCTTGCATCTTTATTAATATGGCTTGGTTTTAACAGCAGTGTACATAATGCCGGTGTAAGCGACAACGCAACAAAGGCCGAGATCAATACCGAAATGGCAATGGTTATGGCAAATTGCTGGTACAGCCGGCCTACAATGCCCGGTATAAAACCCACAGGAATAAATACCGAAGCAAGAATAAGCGCTATGGCAACAACAGGTCCCGATATATCGCCCATGGCATGTTTGGTTGCTTCGTGGGCCGACATCTTTTGCGTATCCATATAATGCTGTACCGCTTCCACTACCACAATGGCATCGTCAACCACAATACCAATTGCCAGCACAAACCCAAACAGGGTAAGCGTATTGATAGTAAAACCGAGGGGAATAAAAAATATAAAAGTACCAATGATACTAACCGGAATAGCCAGTACCGGGATCAACGTAGCCCGCCAGTTTTGTAAAAACAGGAATACCACCAGCACCACCAGCGCCAATGCCTCCAGCAGGGTTTCAACCACTTCATGAATAGAAACTTTTACAACTGAAACTGCTTCAAATGGAATAACATAATCCACATCTGAAGGAAAAGATTTCTTTAACCTCGCCATTACATCATACACACCCTGTGCGGTTTCCAGCGCATTACTACCGGGCGCCTGGTAAACAAGCAGGTACGAGGCCCTAAGACCATCTACATAAGAATTGTTTGAATAATTGAATTTACCCAGCTCTACCCGGGCAACATCCCGCAGGTAAACAATAGAACCGTTTTGTGGGTTTGAACGTACAATAATACTTTTAAACTGCTCGGCCGAATTTAGCCGGCTGTTAGTGAACACGGTATATTCAAAGGCCTGCACCGAACGTTGCGGTGGTGCGCCTACCGAACCGGCAGCCACCTGCAGGTTCTGCTCCTGCAGGGCGGCAACTACTTCATTGGCGGTAATACCTAATTGCGCCAGCTTATCGGCCTGCAGCCAAACGCGCATACTAAAATCATCTGCACGGGTAAATACGTCACCAACGCCTTTAACGCGCAGTAAAGCGTCTTTTACATATATATTGGTAAAATTATCGAGGAAAGAAACTGCGTGTGTTCCTTTTGGTGAAAACATAGCCACCAGCATTAAGATACTGGGGTTACGTTTACGAACTGTAAGTCCAAGCCTTTTAACATCATCGGGCAATGCGGGCGTGGCCACGCTTACCCTGTTTTGTACATCGAGCGCAGCAATATCAACGTTAGTACCTACTTCAAAAGTTACGTTCATAGTGGTGCGGCCGTCACTGGTACTGTTGCTTTGCAAAAAAGCCATACCCGGCGTACCATTTATTTGCGTTTCCACCGCAGTAGTTGTGGTTTGTTCAACCGTTTGGGCATCGGCGCCGGTGAAAGCCCCGGTCACCTGCACCACCGGCGGTGTAATGTTTGGATATTGCGCTACTGGTAAATCACTCATCGCCAGCAAACCTGTCATTACGATCACAATAGAAATCACGATAGCTGTTACCGGTCGTTTAATAAATGTATTAGCGATCATATTGTAGCTTCTTGAAAGTGTTCAATACTCTATATTATTTCGCTGCGGTAGGTGGCGTTGGTGTTGCCTGGCCAATCTGCACCGGCGACCCTTCCTTTAACTTTTGCAGGCCATCGGTAATGATCTGTTCGCCTTCGTTCAGTCCATCATTCACCACAATATGGCTGCCTATTTTAGCACCCAGGTTTACCTTTTTTTGATGGGCCGCCTTGCCATCGGTAGTGTATACAAAGTATTCACCCATTTGCTCTACAACGGCTTTTTGTGGTATCAGTAATTTTTCGGTATTCGCATTGTTCAACACCTGTACATTGGCAGTCATGCCGGCTTTGAGGTTGTTTTGTTTATTGGAGAAAACCAGCCGGGCTTTTATAGTACCTGTTTGCGGGTCAACAGCCCGGTCAATTAAATAGATCTGGCCGGGGAAAGGATATGTTTCCTGGCCTGGCAGTATAAGCCTGAATGTAGAATCTTTTGCATTGGCATTTTTCTTTTGCAGTTGCGTAAACCGGTAAAGGTCTTTTTGATCTATGGCCAGGTCAACAGCCATGGGGTCATCGGAAGAAATGGTATTAAGTAATGTTTGCCCTGCCGAAACTGCGGTACCCAGTTTGGCTTGTGAAATACCAATAGTACCATCGAAGGGGGCATATATAGTGGTGTAACGTAAACCGGTTTGAACACTTTCCACATTGGCTTTGGCAGCGGTTACCTGTTTTTTTGCAGCTTCAAGAGCGGCATCGGCATAATCAACCTGTTGTTTGGCAATGGCGTCGTGCTTTTCCAATTCATGATAACGGTCGGCGTCTTTTTGCGCTTTCATTAAATTGGTTTCCTGAACCTGTAAACTGGCCTGTGCCTGCTGGTAATTAGCCATATACTGCTGCCTGTCTATAGCATATAATTTCTGGCCTTTTTTTACCCGGCTGCCATCTTTAAAAAATATACCGGTAAGATATCCATTCACCTGTGGCCGCAGGTCAACCTGGTTCAGCGCTGTTACCGTTGCCGGATACTGATCGTAATAGGCAGCCTTGCCTTTGGCTACCGTATATACATTTACAGCAACAGGTGGTGGCGCAGCGGGTTGGGTACTGGCTTTATCATCTTTACACGCCGGCAAAAACAAAGCGGCACTGATAATAATTATTGCCCATGAAAGCTGAGAATTCATAATGTGCTAATTTGATAATTTGCTAATGTGATAATGCTTTATATTTCAGTACTCCGCTATAATTCGGCAGTTCTGCTTACTCAGCAGTTCTGCATTTTTAATTAGCTAATTAGCCCATTAGCTAATTAGTTTTCAGGGTCCCGAGTGCTTTTTCAATATCTATTTTACTTGATAGTACCTGGTATAATGAATTGTAATAATTCAGTTGGGTAGTGTGCAAATCGGTTTCAGCAATAATAACTTCCAGATAAGTTTTAACACCCGATTTGTATTGCAATTGCAGGGTGTTATATACATCACTGGCCATCTCAAGATTTTCCTTCTGCGCATAAAAATCACTGAGGTTACTTTTATAAGTGGCCATTGCCTGGCTGTACTGGGTGTTGATGTTATTTTTAAGATCGGCCAGCTCCAAGTCACTTCGCTTTAATTGCAGGTTCGCCTGCCTTATATTCCACGTTCGTTTGCCGCCCTGAAAAAGCGGCCATGCAAATTGCAGGCCTATATATGAATTGGGGAATGAATGATCATACAATTTGCCAAACTCATCATTCTGATAAACGATATTATAATAACCAAATGCCGAAAGGGTGGGAATATAACTCCACTGGTTGTATTTCACATTGGCCTGCAGCAGTCTTTGCCGGGTTTGCAGTTGCTGAAATTCTATCCGGCTATCGTATTGTATTTTTTGTAACGTGTCAAATGCGATCTCACCTTCCATATGGGTAGTATCGAATGATAACAGCAATGGCTGTTCAACCGGATATCCCATTTGCTGCTTCAGGTAGGCATACCGTGCAGCCAGCAATTCCTGGGCCGCCTTGTGATCGGCCTTTGCATTGTTCAAAGAAATAGTAGCCCTTTTATAATCGATCTTATCTGCCACCCCACTCTGGTATTGATAATAAGCATCTTTCAAACTTCTGTCGAGGCGGGTAATGGTTTCTCCCAACACTTTTATTTGTTGCTGGGTAAGCAGCACATCGTAAAATGCTTTTGAAATAGCGGCAGCAACATCTATTTTGGTAGCGGCTGTAGTTTGACGGGCCTGCAGGCGAACATCGCGTGCCGTTCGGCTTGCCAGCAATACATCGCGATTAAAAATGGTTTGTGTTAATATAAGCTGGGGCGTCGATAAGTTGTGGACCCCGGTTTGTACTTCACGTTTGGGTGCGTTTGGATCGGTAAAGTCGGGGAAAATAGAAACCGGCATTTTAAGGTAATGCTGAAAGTTGGCCGTTATATTTAGTTGCGGGTACCAGTCGGCCAGTTTGTTCTTAATAGTAGTTTCGGTGATCTCCTCATCGATCATCGAAGCCCGAATTACAGGCTGATGTTCTAACCCATACCGGATACAATTGGACAGGGTCGCTTCCTTCAGCGAGCTATCGGTAACAGCCTGCGGGTACAATAACAAAGGGTACAGTATCAGCAACAGCAGTAGAGTAAAAACACCTTTCATAGATTGAATAATAAAAGATGATCAAATAACGGCTAAAGTTTGGGCAGGAATAAAAACGGCGGGCAGGAGTAAAATCGGTCGGTAAAATTATTGGTTATTGACAAACGGGCAGGACAAAAGTTGTCATTCAGTCATTAACAACAGATTAAAATTACTAAAGTAAATTAATAAATCCTTACATATTTACCCTGCAGAAGGGCACTGGTGGGAATATAGGTCAGTTTTACCTATAAAAATGAATGGAGCACACGTCCTTATCACTCCGTTCTTAAACTCTTTACCGGGTTGGCGATGGCTGCTTTTATTGATTGAAAACTTATTGTTACCAAAGCTATGCTTATCGCAAGTAAACCCGCAATAAGAAATGTTGCCCAGCTAATAGCTACCCGGTAATTATATCCCTGTAACCAGTTATGCATGGCAAACCAGGCAAGCGGTGAAGCGATCACGATGGCTACTATAACCAGCTTTACAAAATCGCCCCCCAATAATGAAGTAATATTTATAACGGAAGCACCCAGTACCTTACGCACCCCAATTTCTTTTAAGCGATTTTCAGCCATATAAGTTGAAAGACCAAACAAACCAAGACAGGAAATAAAGATCGTTAGCACCGAAAAGAGCGAAGCGAGTGTTCCGGTCAATTGTTCATCGGCAAATTTGTGAGCATATTCGTCGTCTGCAAAAGCATATTCTATCGGATACACCGGATCATACTTTTTTAAAACCTGTTCCATCTTCGCCAGGTTATCTGCTACAGGGTTGCTGCTGTTTAATTTAACCAGCATGGTGCTTACCCACTCTTTTGGGCCCCGGATGATCAATGGTTTAACAGGTTCATATGGCGACTCCTGCACAAAATCTTTGATAACCCCAACCACATGCCAGCTAACGGGATCATCGTAAATGATCTGCCCAACAGGATCTTTAAAACCCATTAACTTCAGCGCCGATTCATTGATAATACAGGCAGTGGAGTCTGTAGGATATTTTTTCACATCTATGTCGCGCCCTGCTATTAATTGCAAACCTGCAGTTTTTACAAGATCACCGTCTTCGGTAAAGCGGTTAATTTGTATTACCGCATTGGGGTCTTTACCCGCCCAGTTTAACCCAATGCCAGAGCTCCAGTTTTGCGACAGCGGCGACTGAACGGCGGATATGGAGGAAGCCACGCCGGTGTTTAAGAGTTCATTCCTGATGAGGTTATAATTCCTTTTCATTTCATCGTTCAGATAAACGTGAAGGAGCTGGTGCCGGTTGTACCCGGCACTCCTGTTTTGCGCAAACTTTACCTGTTGTGCAACTACAATGGTGCAAATAATAAGTACAACCGAAAAAGTGAATTGTATCACCACCAATACTTTTCTTGGCGTTACCAATGCATTTACTTTTTTGAAGGTGCCTTTTAAAACTGTTACAGGTTTAAAAGCCGATAAAAAGAAGGCCGGATAACTACCGGCAAGGATACCCGTAAATAAGACAAATGCAATACCTGCCAGCCAGAAATAAATATTTGCATAATCAAGGACCAGTTCTTTTTGTACAAGACGATTAAATGCAGGCAGTGCGAGTTGTACAATAACCAATGCAATTATGCCGGCAATAAATGCCATAAGCACAGATTCGGTAAAAAATTGCATGATCAATGACCGTTTTCCTGCGCCTATTACTTTTCGCACCCCTACTTCCTTAGCTCTTTTTTCGCTTCTTGCTGTAGAAAGGTTCATGAAATTGATACAGGCTATAACCAAAATAAATACGGCAATAATGCTGAATGTTTTTACCCTTTCTATTCGACCACCAATAGCCTTGCCGTTCTCAAAATTAGAATACAACCACAATTTACTTAGGGGGTATACAAACTCTTCGGTTTTTTGAGCGCCATTGGTATGCGCGGGAATGATCGTTTTTAATTTACCGTTAAGCTGTTCAGCCTTGCTGTTAGGTTTCAGTAAAACAAAAGTTGAGATCGAAATATTGGTCCAGTCTTTATCAATATTGCCCTGCTGCGTTTGCAGGTCGTACCCAAGAAGATATTCTATATAATCAAACTGCGTATTATTGGGCAGGTCTTTTAAGATGCCCGACACGGTAAAGCTTTCTGTATTGCCCATCTGTACGATCTTACCAACCGGGTTGGCATCACCAAATAATTTTTTGGCAAGTTTTCGGGTAAGAATGATCGAGTATGGGTCATTGAAAACGGTTTTACTGTTCCCCGCCAGTAATGGAAAGCTAAACATGGTAAGAAAGCCGGGATCAACAACAGCGCCTGTTGATAATAATTTCTTATCGTTATTCACCACCAGTAAGTTCCTGGTGTACCGTACCCGGGTAACTTCTTCTATTTCGGGATAATCTGTTTTAAGGGCAGGCGCCATGATCTCTGGCGTATAAGTGAGCGATCGTATAGTTCCGTTTATTTTATCATTTGACCATACCTGGTATAAACGATCAACTTTTGTGTGAAACCGGTCATGGCTCATTTCGTTTTGCACCCAAAGTAAAATGAGTATGGCGCTGGCCATACCAATGGCAAGCCCGCTTATATTAATAATTGAAAATGCTTTATTCCGGCGAAGGTTCCGGAAAGCGATCTTAAAATTATTATTTTTAAACATAAGACAGTATGGATCAATGGATATGCCAATCCTAAAATGCGTTAAGATACTGACGTTTGCATACTTCCAGGCATACAAACTGTTCGAAAACGAACACTACAGTGTACGGATCTGCTATTTTATTCTTCTTTAATACAAACCCGGCTAGCTTCTTAAGCTCTTCACGGGATTTACTACTGCCGCTTTTATAAATTGAGAACTTATCGTAAGCATGGCAATTATTAAAGCCCCCAGTAAGGCAACAATAAATACCCACCACGAAATGTTTTGACGGTAGGCAAAACCCTGTAACCATTTTTCCATAAACAGCCAGGCCATTGGTGCGGCCACAATAAATGCAACAAACACCAGTTTAAGAAAATTCATGGAGAGTAAGGCAACAAGATTGGGCACATTGGCGCCCAACACTTTTCTGATGCCTATTTCCCTGGTACGCTGTTCGGCAGTAAAAGCCGCAAGCCCAAACAAGCCTAAACAGGCAATAAAGATGGCAAGGGTTGTAAACAATAATGATATCCTGCCCGTGCGTTGTTCAGCGTGGTAAAGATTGTCGAAATCTTCATCCATAAAGGAGTAATCAAACTCCTGGTTATTTGATAAAGATTTCCATTTCTTTTCAATTATGCCCATCAGCACCGGCAATTTTTCATTACCCACTTTTATGGCCAGCACATCGGGCCGGTCGCCCTGCTTTTTTCGCTCAAATGCGGTTGTCATAGTGAGCACAACAGGTGTTACATTATCCCTAAGGGAATTGAAATTAAAATCTTTTACAACCCCTATAATATGATATTGTTTTTGATTGTTCCCATAGGCAATTGTTTTATCAATAGGATCGGTGAAACCCATTGACCGGGCGGCGGTTTCGTTGATAATAATAGCCGACGAATCGGATGAAAGCGCCGGGTTAAAATCACGTCCTTTATCAAGTGCCATATTCATGGTGCGCAAATAATCTTCATCAACCGGCCAAAACTCCGTTTGATGCATATTGTTATTGGCTGTAACATAATTAGCCCATCTTCTGTGACCCGTTGGCACAAATGAGCTTAACGTGGCGCCCGACACGCCCGGTAAACGCAACACCTCCTGTTTAAAAATATTTGCCTGCTTATTCAGTGCATTCATATGCTTTACCAACAGCACCTGCTTTCGGTTGAAGCCAAGGCTTTTGTGCTGCATATAATTCAGTTGGTTGTATATGATCAGTGTGCTAATGATAAGTAAAATGGAAATGGAGAACTGGAATACTACCAGTAAACTACGCAGCCCGTTACCTTTATGTGCGGCCGGGGTTTCGCCTTTGAGCACTTTAACCGGTTTAAAGGCCGAAAGAAAAAATGCGGGGTACGATCCGGCCAGCAATCCAATTATAAGCGTAATACCTGCTATGGATGGTAACAGCCATGCAAAAGTGTTTAAGGTAATGCCAAGGCTTTTGCCCGATATTCGGTTGAACAAAGGCAGCAACGCCCATGCCAGCAGTACCGCCGCCAGGGTGGCAAAAAAGCTAATGAGCATCGATTCTGAAATAAATTGCAAAATGAGCCCTTTGCGGGGTGAGCCTAAAACTTTCCTTATGCCTACTTCTTTTGCCCGGGTAGACGAGTGCGCGGTTGAAAGGTTCATGAAATTTATACAGGCCAGTAATAAAATGAACAGGGCCACACCCGAATAAATGTAGATGTATTGTATATTGCCGTTAGCCCCCAGTTCGTTCAACCGGTTCGACTGCAAATGAATATCATACAAGGGGGTGAGATTTAGTTTTATATAGTCACCCTTTTTTTCCAGGTCGTCAATGAAGTCGATATGTTTCTTTAGAAAAGCCGGAAATTTGGCCTCAAGCCTCTTATGATCTGCATTCGGCTTTAATAAAAGGTAAGTAGAGAATGGGAAAAAAGCAGTGAAGTTCTCATTGGTACTGATGCGCAAACCCACCATTGATTGCAAAAAATCAACATCAAAATGAGATTGGGCCGGCAGGTTTTCAATAATACCTGTTACCTTATAGTTAGTAACGGCATTACCGTCTTCTGCTTTTTCAATGGTTTTACCTACCGCATGTGTTGTATTGAAATACTTTAATGCCATCCGCTCCGTAATAACAACCGAATTAGGTTCTGTAAGGGCAGATCTGGCATCGCCTTCGAGCATGTTTAGGGTAAAAACATCAAAGACCGACGGATCGCAATAGAACACTTTTTTCTCCAACACCAACTCATCGCCTTTTTTGAATCGTACATCTTCATCGGGCAGCAGCCTTACAGTATTTGCGATCTCCGGAAAATTGAGCCGCATAGCTTCAGCAACTTTGGGCGCCGCCGTAGCGCTGGAGGATGCGCTTCCATTGAATTTTGTATCGGTATTTACCCGGTATATATTTTTTCCATTAATATTATACCGGTCGTAACTGGTTTCATCTATCACGTAAAAAATGATCAGCAGGCACACGGCCACGCCAATGGTTAGGCCTGAAATATTGAGAAAGCTAATGCCTTTATTCTTTTTAAGGCTTCTGTAGGCTGTTTTAAAGTAATTTCCGATCATGGCAGGCGATTAGTTAAATGTTGTTAGATGCGGTTGACCTAATTTTCCATAAACTACTTAAAATTCGTCACATAAATACCCTTTTTCATCACACCCGTTTTACCGCTTCCCAAACCCGTGTTATTATTGCATAAACAATAATTACCCATGCCCATTAGGTGGAAACAATACGAACTCTTTTTTGCGATTGCCATTTTTTTACTGCTGCTTGCCAGTAATACCCCTTTTACAGGCACCAAAGTGCAGATACTGTTATTTGAGCGACATGAAATTGAGTACTCGTTCTTCTTCCATACCCTGATCCCTTTTCTACTCACTCATGTGCTGCCCCTGGCATTGCTGATAGCTATAAACATCTGGCTGCTTCCCCAATACCTGTATACAAAAAAGCAATTTATTGCCCTGCCGGTGGCAGCCGTCATTTGTTGGCTGGTGTTATGTTTGGCATTTACCATCGCTTTTTTTTATAAAGGATTTTATTTAACGGCGACCCTCCCTTCAGAGCTCATATGGCAAAGGCTCGGTCAGCGGGCGCTGGGTAAAGCTAGTTTAATGGTAGTAGTTTACCTGTTGTACTGCTGTGTACGTGAAATAGCTATACAATGGACCAACCAGGAGCATCCCAGGCGTTCATTTCGCATTATGTTGTGTAACAAAGCGGCTGCAACCGCTTTTATCTATTTCGGCATACTCTACTCAGCATATATTTTCCAGGTGTTTAATGATAGAATAGGCATTCTATATTTGTTTATACTGCTGCCGGTTATTATTATCATCTTTATCAATGTATATGGCCTGTTTCCGTACCGCGAAAAAATGCGATTATCCTTAGGGCGGTTCTGGTACATTTTACTCACCCCGCCGATCATCTTAACCGTTATTTCCGTTATAACTTTTATCATCTTAAGCAAACCGCGGCATTTTGAGCCATTTGCCCTGCTTACGTTTTTTGTAACATCGCTGGCCATACCTTTATCGTGGCTGGTATATCTTCAACAAAAAGATAAGCTGGGCGTACTGCTACAACTGCAAAAAGACCTGGGCAATACAACGGCCGACCTGGCATTCCTGCGTTCACAGATCAATCCGCATTTCCTTTTCAATACACTGAACACTTTATACGGAACAGCGCTGCAGGAAAATGCCAGCCGAACGGCAGAAGGTGTACAGCGGTTGGGCGATATGATGCGTTTTATGCTACACGAAAACAATCGCCGCCAAATACCCTTAAAGCGGGAGCTCGAATACCTGAACAATTACATTGCATTACAACAGCTGCGGATTGTTACGTCAAAAGATATTTCTATTGAAACGGATATTTACAGCTGTTCATACAACCACCTGATTGCTCCCATGCTATTGGTGCCCTTTATTGAAAATGCTTATAAACATGGCATAAGATTGACCGCACCATCCTTTATAAAAATAAATTTCTATTGCGATAATAAAGGCATTTACCTCGATGTAGTGAATAGCCTGCACCCGAAAAGAATACAGGAGGGAATGCCCCAGCACTCAGGTGTTGGCCTGCAAAATGTAAAAGAACGTTTACAACTAACCTACCCCGATAAATACACTTTACAAATACAGGAAGACGATACGGCTTTCACCGTACACCTGCATATTCAGTTAACCGATTAACATGTAACAAACGCTTTAAAGTATAGTCATGAAAAACATTATTCTACTCTGCCTTTCCCTGGCGGCCCTGGCATCCTTTGCCCAAACCTGTAAAATTTCAGGTACAACAAATGACCGGCTAGCCGTGGAAAAATTTACGCTCAGCTCGACAAAGTTTTATAGTTTTAATACATGCTTAAGACCATTGCCCTCGATGATGAGCCCGTGGCTCTGCAGATCATACAACAACATTGCCGCACCATTCCATTTGTACAACTGGAAGCTGTTTTCACTAACCCCAACGAAGCAGTTTCCTGGTTACGGGAAGGCAATACCGACCTGCTTTTTCTTGACATACAAATGCCTGATATTTCAGGACTGGAATTGTTACAGGGTTTGCACCAACGGCCTTTGACCATCTTTACCACTGCTTATAGCGAGCATGCTGTGCAAGGTTTTGAATTGGATGCCATCGACTACCTGTTGAAGCCTTTTTCGGCCGAACGGTTTTTGAAAGCATGCCAAAAGGCCAAAGGATTATTTGATCTGCGAAATGCCGCCTCATCAGCTGAAAAATTCATTTTTATTAAAACAGGTCCCGAGCAGGTAAGGGTAGCCATGGAAGACATCCTTTTTGTACAGAGCGCGGGCAACTATGTTTCGTTTATGTTGAAAGATGGTAAACTGCTATCCAGGTTAACGATGG
The DNA here is from genome assembly GCA_024809215.1 of Niastella sp. OAS944. Classification (GTDB taxonomy): domain Bacteria; phylum Bacteroidota; class Bacteroidia; order Chitinophagales; family Chitinophagaceae; genus Niastella. The sequence continues at coordinate 285,494 of JANUBW010000012.1, forward strand.
CCGAAACAGAAGCATTGCTGCCTGCGCCAGATTTTATTCGTATTCACCGTTCTTATATTGTATCGCGACGGCATATTAACAGGTTTGAAAAAAGCAAAGTGTATTGCAATGAGATCACCCTGCCTGTAGCGTCGGCCTATGCGCCCCTGCTCGACAGCCTTACACAGCGCTGAGCTCCTCATTTTGGCTACAACTATCCTGAGTTTGACTACAATAGCCTTTACGCAAGGGAAGACCTTTGAATTACCAAAATTTAAAACAAAAGAATATGGTACATCAAAAGGATACTTCAGTTACAAGAGTTCCCAAAACCTGGTTCATTACAGGTTCTTCGCGCGGATTTGGCCGGGTTTGGACAGAAGCCGCACTTAAACGTGGCGATAAAGTGGCGGCTACCGCCCGCAAGCTGGCAAGCATAGCCGATCTTAAAGAGCAATATGGCGAAAATGTGCTTACCCTCGAACTTGACGTAACAAAACCCCAACAGGTAAAGGCGGCCCTTGAGCAGGCGCATACTCATTTCGGAAAACTCGATATTATTCTAAACAATGCGGGTTATTCACTTGTTGGCACAATTGAGGAAGCCAATGCCGATGAGGTACGGGCCCTTTATGAAACAAATATTTTTGGTCCCATTGCGGTAATACAGGCGGCCCTGCCCCTGTTGCGCAAACAAGGTGGTGGTCATATTATAGGTGTTTCAAGCAATCTTGGCCATGTAACCTACCCGGTGATAGGTTATTATTGCTCCTCAAAATGGGCATTTGAATCAATACACGAAAGCCTGGCTGCAGAAGTGAAAGCCATGGGCATTAAAGTAACCATCATTGAACCAGGCGCTTATGCAACAGAGTTTGGCAGCCCTGAGTCATTGAAGTTTTCACAAGGTCTCGACATTTATACTGATTTTAAAGCTCAGTTTGTAAGCGGTTTAAGAAACCTTGAAAGAGGTAACCCCAATGCAACCCCCGAGGCGCTTTTCAAAGTGGTTGACGCAGAACAACCGCCATTACGGTTCTTCCTTGGCAGCCATAACCTGCCCAGTGTTCGTGAAGCCTATAGAGAACGATTGGCAACCTGGGAGGCATGGAATGAGGTGTCTGTTGCTGCGCAAGGGTAATTGAATGGGTAAGACCTGTAAGGTTCGCCATCGGGTGTTGCACAGGCAGTTGGCAGATGCGATCCTGACAGGTCTTTTCGGTTAAAGCGCGACCTGTCAGGTCCAACTAAACTTAATAAATACGCAAGCTCATATGATGGACCTTACAGGTCATCCTACAAATTTTCATTATGAAAAAAGAAGAGATCACTCATTATAAATTCGACTCTATATCAGACGCACACAGGTTCTTTAGCTTACCCAAGCCACAGCACCCGTTAATAAGCATTATAAACCATGTAAACAACCCGGTGGTTGCACATCAGGCGCCGCCCTACTCCCATGTGCTGGGCTTTTACAAAATGTCGTATAAAGCAAAATCCAGCAGCAAATTAAGGTATGGTCAAAGTTATTATGATTTCGACGAAGGCGGTTTGCTATTCGCTTCGCCCAACCAGGTAATTGGTAACAACGACGATGCCGGTAACAGCGCAGTCCAATGTTCCCGTTACACTCTGCTGATGCATCCTGATTTTTTGTGGAACCACCCGTTGGCGAAAAAGATAAAACAGTATGGCTTTTTCTCCTATACAGCTAATGAAACACTGTATCTTTCTGAAGAAGAAGAAGCTACCATCATTTCTATTTTTCAAATGATAGAGCATGAACTAAGCAGCCGGATAGATGATTTTAGCCAGGATATAGTTATTGCGCAAATTGAGCTGCTGTTAAACTTCGCCAATCGTTTTTACAAACGCCAGTTCATTACCCGCAAAGCGGTGAACAGCGATATACTACAACAACTGGATGATCTGTTAAACAATTATTTTAACAGTGATACTTCCTTACAACAGGGACTGCCCACCGTACAATTTCTTGCAGAGCATGTAAACCTTTCACCAAGTTATTTAAGCGATATGCTACGATCGCAAACGGGGCAAAATGCACAACAGTATATACATATAAAACTTATTGAAAAAGCGAAAGAAATATTGTCAACCACCAATTTATCGGTAAGCGAAGTGGCTTACACCCTGGGCTTCGAACATCCGCAATCGTTCAGCAAACTATTCAAATCAAAAACAAATCTTTCGCCCCTGGAATTCAGAAGATCATTTAATTAAACAGCACCATATGAGCCGGCAAATTCTTAACAAAACGATCAATATTGACGGTATCGATATTTTTTATCGGGAAGCAGGAAAGAGCAACAACCCTTCCATCCTGCTTTTGCACGGCTTCCCTACCTCATCGGTTATGTTCAGGAATTTGATGATTGCTTTATCGCACAAATTTCATTTGGTAGCTCCCGACTATCCCGGCTTTGGCTTCAGTGCTTTTCCCAACAAAGAAAACTTTGAATATACCTTCGGCAATATCTCAACTTACATAAACAAGTTTACAGACGCCATTAACCTGCGATCATTCACCATTTATCTTCACGATTACGGCGCACCTATTGGTCTGCAGCTTTGTGTAAAACACCCTGAGAAAATAGCAGGAATAATTGTACAAAATGGCAATGCCTATGATGAAGGCATTGGCCCGCAATGGGATGAAATAAAAGATTACTGGCAAAACCCTACCCCCGAAAAGAAGGCAAAAGTATATGCATTCTTAAGTGAAGAAGGAACAAAGAGTCAATATTATGCCGGCGTGCCCGAAAAATTATTATCTACAGTAAGTCCGGAAACATGGATGCTCGACTGGGCCCTTATGAAACGACCTGGTAATCTCGACATGCAGTATGAACTGAATTGCGATTTTACCAACCACTTTACTATGTTCCCGGCTTATCAGGCGTATTTCCGTACGCACCAGCCTCCCGCCCTTATCATTTGGGGCAAATACGATCCGTATTTCAGTGTAGCTGAAGCTCATTGTTACAAAAGAGACCTGCCCAATGCCCGGGTGTATATTCTGGAGGGCAGTCATATGCTGCTGGAAACCAACTTCGATGAAGTAATAGAGCTAATTAGTACATTTAATTGAGCTAAAAAGAACAGACCTTCAAAGGGCAATTTGTTACCTTAGTATCATGAAATATTCCCGCGTTCCATCAGAACTGATAAATGCGCCCTGCTTCAACAGGTCGTTAACCATAAACGGTCTTTCAGTAGTAGAGTCATGCTCCATTCTTCATCAGTCGCAAGGCACCATGTTGCTTGAAGAGCATATGATCCTTTATGTAGTGGCGGGACAGAATATTGTAACATATGGCAAACAGAGTTACACAATGAAAGAGAACTCGATGCTGTTGCTAAAGAAAAACACCCTGATACAATATAATAAGTCCGGCGCTTACGAAAGCATGATGTTCTTTTTGAAAGATGAATTCCTGCAGGATTTTATTCGCATTGCCAATATAAAAGATATTTCAGACACCGAAGCGGCGCCGCTGGCAGTAAAGCCGGTGAATGAACGCATGCAAAAATTCTTTGAATCTATTATTCCTTATTTCACCGAACCTGCCAATGTAGATGAAGGATTACTAAAGATAAAAATGCTGGAATTATTGTACGATGTAGCGGCTACCGATAAAGATCTTTTACAGCAGTTATTACAAATGAAGAAACCGGTGAAAGCAAACCTGGCCGAAATAGTTGAAGCCAATTTTGCCTCACCTATTACCATTGAACAACTTGCTTACCTTAGTGGCCGCAGCCTGGCAAGTTTTAAACGCGACTTTAACGACATCTTCAATATGCCACCATCGGAGTGGATCCGTTTAAAGCGATTGAACAAAGCCAGGGAGGCGCTGGCAAACACCGATCTTTCTGTGCTGGATGTATGCTATATGGTGGGCTTTGAAAACCCTTCGCATTTCTCCCGTATTTTTAAAGAACATTTCGGTTATACGCCCAGTGCTGTACGGCAATCGGTAAATGAGCCAAATAGTAACTAAATCTGAGCCAACAGGTAAAGTGTAATAAAACAGACGGTACGACCTTCGTACCGTCTGTTTTATTTAATTACAATTCAAACAAAAAGTAATGGCATTGATAAATGCATGGGCGGCACACACCGCCGGCGCAAAATTTGAACCGTTTAAATACGAGCCCACTCCATTGGGGCCCGAGGAAGTAGATATTCAGGTGGAACATTGTGGTATTTGTCACTCTGACCTTTCTATGTTAAACAATGAATGGGGTATTACCAGTTATCCTTTTGTGCCCGGTCACGAAGCCATTGGAAGAGTAGTTGCCATGGGCGAGATAGCAAAAACCAAGGGACTGAAGATTGGTCAGCGTGTAGGTGTTGGCTGGTGCAACTCAGCCTGTTTACATTGCGATAATTGTTTACGCGGCGAGTACGCTATGTGCACCAACGCCGGAAAAGCTACCATCGTTGGCAATCATGGCGCCTTTGCACAACAGGTGCGCAGCCATTGGGTTTGGGCCGTACCTATTCCCGAAGGCCTTGATGCAGCAGCTGCCGGCCCCTTATTGTGTGGAGGCATTACCGTATTTGCACCACTGCTCGATGGTAATATATTACCCACGCATAAAGTAGGTGTGTTTGGTATTGGCGGCTTAGGTCATATGGCGCTAAAATTCTTAAAGGCATGGGGTTGTGAAGTAACCGCATTCACTTCAACCAGCGATAAGTTTGAAGAAGCCCGTTCATTTGGCGCTACCCATACCGCATTGAGCACCGACTCGGCTGAGTTGAAAAAACTGGCCGGAAGCCTTGATTTTATTGTAGTAACGGCAAACGTTAAACTCGACTGGGATAGTATTATTTCTTTACTAAAACACGGTGGCAGGTTGCATGTTGTTGGCGCCGTACTGGAACCAATACCTGTACATGCCATGGCGTTGATCATGGGTAAAAAATCAGTATCCGGTTCGCCCGCTGGCAACCGTACACAAACTGATCAAATGCTCCGCTTTGCAGCGCAACATAAAATTGCCCCACAGGTTGAGTATTTCCCAATGAGTAAAGTGAACGAAGCTATGGAACATCTTAAATCCGGAAAAGCAAGATACCGCATTGTATTGAATGCTGATTTTGCATAGGAAGACTAAAGGCTACCGGTTAACATCAGGTAGCCTTTAATGTTTTAACCGGATTCACCCCCGATGCTTTGGCTGTTTGTATCCCTATCGTTAATGCAGCTATGAAAAAAGTAACACCTGCGGCTGCAATAAAATATAGCGGTGTTAATTGTATTCTATAAACAAATCCATTCAGCCATTTACTGGCCACAACATAACTTACAGGCAATCCAATAACAATTGATACGGCAACGATCCTGGTAAAATCAACGGACAATAAATAAACAATGGCCCGGCGACTGGCGCCTAATGTTCGGCGAATACCAATTTCTTTCAACCGTTGCTCTGCAGCAAAAGCAGTTAAACCCAGCAGCCCCAAACAGGAAATAAGAATGGCCAGTGCGGCAAAGTAATTCGAGAGTGTGATAATTATTTCTTCCGATGCATATTGGGCCTGGTAATCATCATCGAGGAATTTGTGATCGAAATACATGCCCGGGTTGAACTCCTTATAAAATTGTTGTATTGCTTCAATAGTTTGCTTGCGATTGTGGCCGGCAATTCTTATCAAACACAACATCGTATATTTTGGATCTTCCAGTCTGAAAATAAACGGACTGATAGCTTCATGTAAAGAATTAAAATGAAAATCTTTCGCTACGCCAACGATGGTCCTTTCTTTATCCCACACGGTGATCTTCCTGCCTACCGGGTTTTGCAAACCCATGGCCCGTACGGCAGATTCATTAATAACTATCGCATCATTATCGGCAAACTCTTTTGAGAAGTATCTGCCCGACGCCATTTTTACGCCAAACGTTTGTAAAGCATCATAGTTTACGCCCAACTGATAGAACCGAACCTTATCATCTGTATTCTTTCCATCCCAATAAACGCCGGGGCGCGGGGTAAAAGTTGGTAAAATGATAGTACCATCGCTGCTCGATGCCTGTATAACGCCGGGTACTTTTTTCACTTCAGTTAAAAAAGTGTTCAGGTCCTTCGCCACATTGCCCTGCATTTCAAAATAAATCACATTATCCTTATCATACCCCGGGTTAACGGTTTGAACATATTTTATTTGATTGAAAACGATCATAACCACGGCAATAAACAGTACCGATAAACTGAATTGAAAGATCACGAGCCCTTTCCTGATATATGCACTTCGTGAAGATGCCACCCATTTTCCTTTTAATACGGCTACCGGGTTAAACTTCGATAAATAAAATGCAGGATAACTTCCCGCGATAATACCAGTTAACAACGTAATAATGACGACCGATATTATCAGTTTGGGATCGAACCATAGTACAAATTGCTTTCCTGTTAATGCTTTAAATTGGGGGAACAGCAAAACGACAATTGCGATGGCAATCACCAACGACATAAATGCCAACAAAACACTCTCACCCAAAAACTGAAACGTAAGCGCATGCCGTTCGGCGCCGAGCGTCTTTTTTATACCCACCTCTTTCATTCTTTCCGACGCTTTTGCCGTGGCCAGGTTCATAAAATTAATACAGGCAATGGCCATAATACAAATGGCGATAATGGAGAAGAGTTTTACATATTCAATTCTACCGCCTTTCAATACACCGTTTTCATAAACGCCATGCAAATAGGTGTCGGCATATTTATCAATAAATAAAGTAGCGGTAGCCTGGGGAATATGCTGTTTTAAAAAACCGGCTATTTTCTTATTGAGGTCGCCGGCCTTCGCAGTTTTATTCAACACCACAAATGTACTAAAGGGACCGCCGTTCAGCGTTGGTTCGCCTGTAGCATTTATAAGATCGCCCCAATTGGCAACAGGCACCAGGAAATCGAATTGCATAGTGGAATTGGCTGGAAAATCTTCATATACACCGGCAACAACATGTTCTTTGGTAAACGAAAGCCATTTCCATTTTATAGTTTTGCCCACAACCCCATCGGTTGTGCTAAACAGCTTTTTGGCCAATGTTGCCGAAATCACAATGGAATTCTTGTCGGCCAGGGCAGTATTTTCATCACCCTGTAAAAATGTTCGCGGAAATACTTTGAAGAAATCCTTACCGGCAAAATTGCCTTCGCCCTTTACTGCATCATTATTACCATTGGAAATACTAAACCCTTTGAACCAACCTGCCGGTGTAGTGGCTACTTCATATTCAATCTCCGGAAATTCATTCTTTAGCGACTTTCCTAATATAATACTTCCGCTATTGTCGGTAACAATGCGGTCGGGTTGCTTATCGTTCGTCATTACCCGGTAGATGCGGTCGCTGTTATTATAAAACTTATCTATATGCAGCTCGTCATAGACCCATAAATAAATGAACAGGAAACAAACCAGTCCGGCAGAGAGGCCCACCAGATTGATGAGGTAGGTAGCTTTGGAGCGTTTAAACTTTTTGAAGAAGAACAGCAGGTTTTGTGTTAGCATATGGCAAGGTTGGCTTCTAAGATGCAATTGCCGTGGATTTCCATAATTATACAAAATGCTTTAAAAGAGATGCTTATGACGCCGTTTACTCAAACAGCAAACTACTGATTATCAAAGTTTTTAAATTTTACCTACATATTTTGTCACAAAACAATCATTAGTCTGTCTTACAGTGTATGGAATACAACAATCAGGACATAAATGCCTTCAGGCCAATGCTGTTCTCCATTGCCTACAATATGCTTGGCACCACCACCGATGCCGAAGATATGGTGCAGGAAACTTATATCAATTGGCTAAACACCAATAAATCGCATGTAGAGAATATCAAGTTCTATCTCATTAGAACGGTTAGCAATAAATGTATTAACCATTTAAAAAAGCTTAAAAAAGAAAGGGAAACATACAAAGGCACCTGGCTGCCGGAACCATTGCTTTCAACCCCGGTAATTGAAAATATTGACCTAAAAGACAACCTGTCTATCGGGTTTATGTACCTGCTTGAAAAGCTCACGCCTGTCGAAAGAGGCGTTATGATCTTAAAAGAAGCATTTGATATCGATTACCTGGAGATTGCAACCATCTTTGATATCTCTTATGAAAATTGCCGCCAACATTTTAGCCGGGCAAAAAAGAAGTTAATGCTTGAGAAAACCAAATTCCAGGTTGATAATAATGTGCATGAAAAAATACTGCGTGAATTTTTATCGGCCTGTATAAGCAATGATCTGAATGCACTCATAGAACTCTTACGGGAAGACGTTGTTGTTTATGCCGATGGCGGCGGCAATGGCAATGCTATCTTACATCCGCTATTTGGAAGAGAAACAATCATGCCCCTTCTTATAAGTGGTATGAATAAATGGACACCGGTTGCAAAAATTGAGATCCTATCGATAAACGGCTTAAGCGGTGCGGCATTTTTTCCGGTATCCGATAAAAGCATGCCTACCTTTTTAATAGCTATTGATACCGATGATGATAGTAAAATACGCAACATCTATTTTATGTCGAACCCGCAAAAACTAAGGTTGTCACAAAAGTAACAGGTAGTAGTCTTATGGTTGTAAAAAATCAAAAGATGAAAAAAGACAAGATCATTTACTGGGTACTAACCATTTTATTAAGTCTTAGTTTGGCCCTGGCAGGTATTATGTATATAACAGCGCCTGTAATGGCAACAGGCTTCAGCCACCTGGGCTTTCCTGCTTATTTTAGAGTTGAATTAGGAGTGGCTAAGATCATTGGTGCAGTGGTGCTGTTGCTTCCTGTGATACCCGGGCGAGTAAAAGAATGGGCCTACATAGGTACCGCCATTGTTTTTATATCTGCATTTATTGCCCACACTTCTGTTGATGGCGTTCGTACAACCACCAGCGCCATTATTTTCATTGGCATTTGGGCAGCCTCGTTTATTTACTTTAATAAGGTTTCGCGGTAGTAGCGCTTTCAAAAGTTTCATCAAACAACGGGCTTTCTGTTTTCTTCCATTTATCCCAAAATGTAAAGTACAATCCAAAATTATATTTGAATTGTTTATGGTGCAGCCCATGATGGGTTGCACCAATTAACCATCTTCCCAATATATGTTTATGAAACCGCGCCGGATATATTTCTATATCAAGATGATTAACGACGCTGCTAAAGGTCATAAAAGTCAACTGAAGTAATATCATCACCGGGTGCATGGGAACCATCATTAAAATAACAGGAAGCGAAACTGACAACAACAAGCCTTCCAACGGATGAAAGGAAAAGGCCGTCCAGGGTGAGGTAATATTGCTTTGGTGATGTACCTTATGAATCAACTTAAACAGTTTGGGTTTATGCAGTAACCTGTGCATCCAATAGTAATAAGTTTCATCAATTAGCATTGAGAGTATTAAACTTGCCGGCAACCACCACAAGCCGTATTTACTTATATCAGTATAAATAGCCGTATACCCTTTCTCCCATAATAAGATCATTATTGTTCCTATCAATGCAAAGATCAACGCCGTTACCAGGCTGCGGCTTATTTCTCTTTTAAACTGCCGGGGAGAATATGGCTTTTTACTGATCTTTCTTTGTTTAAATTTTGCAGGGAACCAGGCATAAAAGATGAGATAAAATAAACCCGACACCAGGAAGTACCTGCCTACAATTATGGCAAAGAACGCCACAAATGTTATCATGAACCACAATGGCTGCAATACATCGGGGATAAACATATAATAAAACCATAAAAAACATGCCACCGCTTTCAATCTTACAGGCTGCGTATTATTTTTAGCCCATGAAACATTTATTACTCCTAACCCTGTCTTTACTGTTCATGGTGCTCTCCTATTCGCAAACCATCAGGGCCAGTAATTATACTACCAAATATACCATCAATAGCGATGGTACCATCCGTAACAGCAGCTATTCAACAGTGGGTTACATAAAGAGTAATGGTTCTATACAAAATGGCAGTTATCAAACCATCGGTTACCTTAAAGACGATGGCCGGGTACAGAACGCAAGCTATTCTACCGTAGGTTATATTAAAGAAGATGGCCGGGTACAAAACGGCAGTTACTCTACCATAGGCTATGTAAAAAAAGATGGAACTGTACAAAACGGCTCATATAGCACCATTGGCCATGCCAGCGGCGTTAAGAAAGAATGGGCGGCGATCGTGTTCTTCTTTTTTGATTTCTAACTCACTCACAATTTAATATTGGTGAGCTTATCAATAAGCCCGCCAATAGTATTCCCGCTCACCTCCGACTTGATAATATTCTTTACCGTAGGCTTGTCGATATTCTTTTCGGTATTGATGAGCGAATCGAATGCGCTTGCCGAACTAAACCCGGGCAGCAATTCAGCTGCCCTTTTAAATAACTCTATGGTTTCTTTGCTCTTCTTTTCGCCCCTGGCTATTTGATAGGCTGCCACCAATGCTTTTTTTAACAACTGAAGCGTTTCAGGATTTATATTTTGCGACTCCCTTGTAATGAATTCAACCACCTCGCCCACATAGTTAGTTGTTAGCGCATCTCGGGTTAATTTTTCCTGGCCAATGATGGAAGTTTTGGCTTTTTTCTCAGTAGTTGCAGCTGTTAGCACGGGTGCACAATCTTCTTCCCCACTTTCACTATGTGATTCCGCTTTAATCTCAATGTAACCAATATCAAACTCGTCAACACACGATGCTACATCCTCTCTGCAAAAGAATTCTTTAAACTTATAATCTTTATGCACGGCCTGCACCAGTATTTTCGCCTGCTCGTATGCATCGCGATAGGTACCGGGCTGGCCTATTTGTTTAAACAAAAGGGTGGCAAATTTTGCGGCAATAATACTGTTGATCTTGCTCTTGCACGAAATGATCACCAGGTCCTTCTCTAATTCTTTTTCAGCTATTATCTGCTGCGCAAGCATAAAGGTTTCGCAGGCATTAAAAAATATGAGCGTTGCATTTTCAAGGAAGGTATTCACAATGTCACACATTCGCTCCCGTTCAATTTTATAATTATTATAAAGCTGCAAACAACCATCTACGCCATGGCCTGAAAAATAAAAAATATCGATGCGCTTTCCATACTTTGTAAACATATCCTGTAACCGTTCAAAACTGAATGCTTCATCCTTTATATAATAGAGCTTATCGGCAAAAACAAGGTCCTGCATTGTTTCAGAGATCTTCATCGCTTCTTCTGTAAGGTTTGGCAGTACGTTGTCGATACTATTGGCAAAAGCCGTATAAAAAGTAGGTTTGCTCATGGTAAACGTTTTATTACAACAATGCTTTCAGGGTGGTTGAAGCATAGGGTGATGCCTTTATAAGCGTTTTAAATTTATCGCGGGCGGCAGGCCGGTTAAAGTAATCCTGGTCGGCGCCATCAAGGTCGAGCGTATCGAGGTAATCGAACAACGCAGGGTCTTTATACAGCACCTGCATTATTTCAACCGACATCATTTCCTGTAATTGTTTATCGGTTGGCTGCACCGTTTCGGGCAGGGCTCCCTTCTCGGGTAATGCACGGAACCATTGCGATACAAACTTGCCAATACCCAGGAAACTTACTGATGCTTCTTCTGCAGGCTTTAGTTCCATGGCGAGTATATTGTCAGACATGTCCAATGCCGCACTGGCCTTTAGTGAGCCATTACCGTAATATTTTTTATAACCGGGATAATCGACGCCACCGCTTTGGAACAAAGCCTGCCGCACGGCTTCCGCCTGCTTCCACGTGCCCTTGTATTGTTTATCTATCAACTCCTGGCGATTGTAAGCGATCCATAGTGCAGCTGCTGCCGCTATTTGTGGTGTGGCCGATGAAGTACCACCACCAGCTTTTGAAAAGCGGTAATTGTTATTGGGATTATTGTTGGCCCAGGCTAAATTGGGTGTATAGGCTGCCAGCGCTGTCTGCATGGCTTTTTCCGGTCCCCAGTTGCCTTGCATGGTATCGCCACCTTCGGAGCGTAATTTCATTTCTTCTTCATTCGCTGCAAAATCATACGGCTTTTCATTATAACAAACGCCACAGGCAGCAATTACCCGGTCGAACCGCGCGGGGTACATCACTGCTTTTGGGGTTAATTTGCTGATGCCTTTTATCCAGTTATTCCCGGCAGCGGTCACTATCACTACGCCGGCTTCATACGCTTTATTCACGGCTTTTGCCACCCGCCGTGTTGGGTAACCCGCCATCGACATAGTGATCACCTCACAACCCATTTCTATTGCATATTCGATACCCTGCGCCACATCGTTTGCATTGAATGCATTGTATACTGTATCGCATATACGAATGGGAATGATCTTCGCGAAGGGAATTCCGCCGAAAAATCCTTCATAACCGGTATAGCTATCGTCTTTCTTTATGTAATTGCCTGCCAGTATGGCCAGGGTGGCAGAACCATGCCCATCCTGCTCCATAAACTTTATGCGGTTCATTACATCGGTACCTTTGTTATCTGGTTCGCCATTCACAAAGCTCACGCCTGCTTCTTTTACCAGGAACCTGGGTGTTGCCGGATGGGTGGGAATATAACCGGTATCGATGTGTGCGATCTTAATAATATCATCCGGCACTGTACTCAATTCATCGGTGATCTTCAATTTCTTTCTTACCCTTGCGGCTGCCATTCTTAATTGAGAATGAATATCGTCGAGATGCCAGATAAATTCATCGATGCCTAATGTTGCGGGCGGCTTGGGCCAGTTAGACATATAACTGTTCCCATCTGCCGATTTAGCTATGGGCGATTCTTTCAGGTATTTGCTTTTTGCATCGGGCTCAACAAAAGCTTCGGGGTTCGTAGCCCTTAAGGAAAAATATTCTTTATAGGCTTCGTCCCAGCTATTGGTGGCATCCTGTCCCGCTTCTTTCAACTGTATAGCAGGTGTTGCGGTTACATCGCGTTTTACAGTTGCGTCATTTCCCAAATCAATCAACAGGCCTTCTTTTACTTTCTGTGGCACGGCATGTTGCTCAGGATCAAAAAAGGTAAATGGGTTTGTTCCATTACTATTTACCTGAAAGATCTTTTCTTTACGAAACAGATCGGCGCCGGAGCCATAGGTAAATAACGTGGGGGTTTGAATGGCCGGTATCTGCTTCAGGATCTTTTCAAGCCAGTCTTCATAATTAGTAATAGCCTTATTGGTACTCAGTACTTTTTTAATAGTGCTGGTGAATAAACCATAACCATCCCATTCACTTGCTTTTTCTTCATCGCGACAGGCGGCCAGCAACAATACAGTGGCTGCAATATCTTCCCGTATCACTATTGGTTTATGGGTGGCACTGTAATATTGTTCCTTATTCTTTTTATAAGCGTTGAACGTAATATGCCTGGGCGCATTTCGTGTAACCAGGTTCATCTTTTTTGTAATTTCTTCCAGCAACCCACCTACTTCAATATCCTTGGGCGAATCAGCCGCTTTTGATATTGAACCGCTATGACAACTGTCGGAGATCATTAAAACGCGAACGCCTTTTTGAAACTTACTGAAGTGCTGCCACAATTCATCATCAACATACTGGCGGTCGTACAGGCACCAGGTTTCATCCAATGCATCTGTATCTTCATCAAAGTTCAGGTCTTCAATTTGTCCGCCGTGGCCGGAATAGGTAATGAAAAGAAAGTCGCCGCTTTTCAATATTTTACTGAATTGTTCGAGGTATTTATCGAGGTTGGCAGAAATGGGCATCTCTGCACCCTGGCTGCCCGATGACAATAACAGTTTACGGTTTTTGATGCCGGCTTTTTCGGCGAGTTCATGAAAGAAAAGGGCGTCATTCTCGCAACAATACAATTGACCGTTCCAACCATCATAATGAGTAGGATCAACATTATTTAATCCAATGTGGAGTGAATAGGCGTTTGGCATAGCAATACAATTAATGGTTCAATCAAACTGTAGAGGTACAATGAATTACTCAACTAATTACAGGTGTTTTTCACGTTTTTTTGGGTTGGAAGGGGTGAATTTACGGGCGGCACGGCTTTTTAATGTCATAATCGTAAATTAGGTCAATGACAAACTATGATCAGATAATGAGGCGTGAGTTGTTTACGTGGCAGCGAAAGATGATGCGTAAGCCGGGGATATTGAACAGGTTGTCGAAAAGAGCACAGGATAAGCTCAATAGCATTATACCCGAAAAGGTACATAATGCCATTACTGTAGCCATTAAACAAATGGTGCGGGGCGTTTTGTTTGGCGCCAAACTTACCACGCGCGAAAAAGTGGTACAGCTTAAACTGGAAGCAACCGATGCTACCGTTGAGGAAATAATAAAGCGATATCGCACTACCGCTACTGTAGAAGGTGCGCTTACGGGCGCAGGCGGCTTCTGGCTGGGCCTTGCCGATTTTCCGTTGCTTATTGCCATAAAGATAAAAATGCTATTTGAGATAGCGGCTACGTATGGCTTCTCCACCAATGATTACAAGGAACGTGTTTATATACTTCACATCTTTCAACTCGCTTTTTCTTCTGCCCAACATAGAAGAAAAGTATTTATGGAAATGAAAGACTGGAATGTTCGATCGAAAAGCCTGCCCAACGATATGGACCAGTTTGACTGGCGGCCCTTTCAACAGGAGTATCGCGATTATATTGACATTGCCAAACTTGCGCAACTTATACCGGTAATTGGTGCACCGGTTGGGGCCGTAGTAAATTACCGCCTTATTCGCAAACTGGGTTTTACTGCAAAAATGGCTTACCATATGCGGTTGATGGAAGCGAACCAATAACGTATTTCAACTGCCATTATCCTCAATTCATACACCCTGTACTGGTTTACACTTTTTGCCGGCTATAGTTTTGGGCACTGAAACTCACCGTGTAAAAAACTATCATCACTATGTTACAACGAATAAGTGTAGCCCTATGGGCCTGTGTATTTACGTGCCTGTTATTCTCATGCAAAAAAGATAATGATACCCCCGAAGACCCCGTTTATAACCGCGAAGGCGTAGCAACACCGGTAGGGACCGTTGATGGTACAGCTACTCAAAAAACAATTGGGGCCGAAGGCGGCGCTCTTACCAGCACCGACGGACGTATAAAACTCACCATCCCCGCAGGAGCTGTTAGCAGCGCACAACAATTCAGCATTCAACCAATCAGCA
The DNA here is from genome assembly GCA_024809215.1 of Niastella sp. OAS944. Classification (GTDB taxonomy): domain Bacteria; phylum Bacteroidota; class Bacteroidia; order Chitinophagales; family Chitinophagaceae; genus Niastella. Next base: position 300,636 of record JANUBW010000012.1, read on the forward strand.
ATCAAAATCCTTTGGCCGTGGGAAAAGCCTATCGCCTGGAACCGCACAATGTAACCTTTAGCAAACCAGTAACCTTAGAATTCACCTATACCGAAGAGGACCTTAATAACACCATACCCGAAGCATTGGGCATTGCTTACCAGGATGACAAAGGCGTATGGCAGGCACAGGGTTCTGTTACCACCGACCTGGCAAACAGAAAAGTAAAAGTAGCTACTACTCACTTTAGCGACTGGAGCCTGTTTGAAAGCTTTTATCTCATTAGCTCAGCATCTACATTACCAACAAATGGTACCGCCGATTTGGAAGTATTTACTACTGAAGATATTCTGGAACCACTTGTACCGGGCCAGCAGGTACCTATGGGTAAAAAGATCTCTGTAGCCACAACCAATATAAAAGAATGGAAACTGGCCGGCGCCGGTAACCTGCAACCGAACGGCGCCAAAGCCGTATATAAAGCGCCGGCCACCGTACCTGCTATTAACCCCGTGGCCATCAGCGTTAGCCTCGACTTTAATAAACGCGGAAAATACTTACTGGTAAAGCATATAAACATAACCGGCGATGATGGTGAAATAGAAGTAAGAGTAGCGGGCGGCGCCTGGGTAAAACAACCGGCTTCACCAGCTGTTAAAATGGGGCCCGATAATATTGCCATGGCCGATTCAGATGGCGATGAAAATGGCTGGTATGTACTCATAAGGTTTGTTGGCGGCGTAGGCACACACCCTTTCAAAGACCCTACAGCCATATGGGGCACCCATGTACATTACCATATAACCGGTGGCAACAACTATACCTGCGCGTATATAAAAGCCGATGGTGAATTTGTGGCCAGCGGCGGTGGTGTCACTATTACAAGTATGGGCGATGACGACGGCTTTATAAAAGGCACATTTTTAATACAGCCTGCCGGTTATGGCGACAACCTTAGGCAAACCGCAACCGTTGAAGGCAAATTCAGGGTAAGAAAAAGCTGGTAATAAAAATAAGTTTAGGTGGTTTAAGGTGAGTTGCTCCAATGGCGGAGGCTCACCTTTTTGTCGTAAATTCAAGGAAATTAAACCTTACTACATGAGAAGTGTTATATTCTTATTAATAGCCGCTACCTTAGTGGCTTTCAATCAACCTTCCCCAACTATGACTGGATTTCGATGGCCCGAAGGCGTACAAGCGCCCACAGTGGAAAAGGAACCTAAAGAATTTATTGCCCATGGCGATAAACGCATTGATAATTATTACTGGTTGAACCAACGCGAGAACGAGAAAGTGTTAAATTACCTGAAAGCAGAAAATACTTACCTCGAAACGTTGATGAGCGGCACAAAAGAACTTCGGGAAAAACTATTCCTGGAAATGAAAGGCCGCATTAAAGAAAAAGATGAATCGTTGCCTTTTAAAGACAATGGCTATTGGTATTACGTTCGTTATGAAGAAGGCAAACAATATCCCGTTTTTTGCCGAAAAAAAGAAAGCCTGGAAGCAGCCGAAGAGATCATGCTCGACCAAAATAAAATGGCCGAAGGATTTCAGTATTATTCCGTAGGCCGCCGTGTGGTAAGCGATAACAACGAACTGCTGGCTTTTACAGTTGACTCTGTTGGCCGCAGGATCTATGGACTGCAGTTCAAAAACCTGGTTACCGGTGCTATTTACCCCGAAACCATCATAAACGTTGAAGGTGGTAATATTGCCTGGGCGGCAGATAATAAAACGGTCTTCTATGTTAAAAAAGACCTGGTAACATTACTGGGCTTTCAAATCTGGCGGCATGAACTGGGTACCGACCCTTCTAAAGACGTAATGGTATTTGAAGAAAAAGACAACCGCTTTTACATTGGCGTGTACCGCACCAAATCGAAAAAATATATTGGCATTTACTCCCACATGAACCAGGTATCAACCGAATACCGTTTATTGGAAGCAAACAACCCTACCGGTGATTTTAAGATCTTTGAACCGCGTAAGGAAAACTTTCAATATTCGCTGGAGCATTACCAAAACAAATTCTTTGTTCTTACCGACTGGAATGCGCCTAACTATCGCCTGATGGAAACCCCGGAAGCGAAAACAGGAAAAGAGAACTGGAAGGAAGTATTACCACATCGAAAAGACGTATACATTTCCGACATGGTGGTTTTTAACGATCACCTGGTGTTGGCCGAAACAAAAGACGCATTGAACCAGTTACGCGTTATAAATTTTACCAATAAAAAAGACTATTACATTTCTTTCCCCGAAGCAGTGTATACTTCATTCCCGAATATAAATCCGGATTATAATACCAACATCCTTCGTTTTTCATATACATCCATGACCACCCCGGCATCTATCTATGACTTTAACATGGACACCCAGCAACGGGAACTAAAAAAGCAAACCGAAGTATTGGGCGGGTTTAAGCAGGATGAATACACTTCAGAACGTTTATGGGCCACGGTAAGAGATGGGGTAAAAGTGCCCATTAGCATGGTGTATAAAAAAGGCGTTAAAAAAGATGGCAGCAATCCATTGTTGCTATACGCATACGGCTCTTATGGCTCCAGCATGTCGCCTTCGTTTAACAGCAACATCATCAGCCTGCTCGACCGCGGTTTTATATATGCTATTGCGCATGTGCGGGGCGGACAGGAATTGGGCCGCCAGTGGTACGACCAGGGCCATATGTTTAACAAGAAGAACACGTTTTACGATTTCATCGACTGTGGCGAATTCCTGGTAAAGGAGCATTACACTACCAAAGAACACCTGTACGCCAATGGCGGCAGTGCCGGCGGTTTATTAATGGGCGCCATTGTAAACCTGCGTCCCGATCTTTGGCACGGTGTAATTGCCGATGTACCGTTTGTAGATGTGATCACTACCATGAGCGACGCCAGTATTCCCCTTACTACCGGTGAATACAAAGAATGGGGTAACCCTGCTGAAAAGGCAGAGTACGAGTATATGAAATCATACTCGCCATATGATAATGTAGAAAAGAAAGCCTATCCCAATATGTTGGTAACAACCGGGCTGCACGATTCGCAGGTGCAGTATTTTGAACCGGCCAAATGGGTAGCTAAACTGCGGGAGTTGAAAACAGATAAGAATTTACTCCTCTTCAAGATCAATATGGAAGCGGGCCATGGCGGCGCCAGTGGCCGTTTTGATTATCTGAAAGACAAAGCCTGGCAGTATGCATTTCTGCTGGCGTTGGAGGGAAAGATAAACTAATTAAGGTGGGCCACCCTTGATTGCGTCGCAACTAAGGGTGGCCCACCTTTTATTATTTATCATAACACCTCACCGCAAAAACCGCCGCAGGCACATCAGCTGATGGATGTTCTACTTCAATGATCAATTGCGAGGTTTGTACGGGTTTGGATAATGTGATCCTGTTACGGGTTTGATGATTGTCTTTTTTCTCAGCAATAATATTTCCCGCATCGTCTTTTATACGATAATTCCGCACACAAAAAGGCATTATGGTTTCCGGGTGTTGCATCAGCACCGACTCCATTGGATGATCGTAATCGGTATCGAAGAACAGCTCTATTGTACCTATGGTTTGCGGTTGTTGCCAGCTGATAGTTAACTGCGGGGCAGCATCATTCCAGTCGGCCACCCAGGCATTGGGCGTATTTACCGGCCTGTCGATGCCATTGCCAATATTCTCAGCTTTGAAGCATGGTAACCCGGCCGGGTATTTAAAGGCTATGTTATGCCCTTCGGGCCGGCGCTGCGGGCACCAGAACTCAAAGGCATCCATACCGATATCTTCGGGTGGAGTTTGTTTTCCATAGTTGCTAACCGCTTTGTTGATGGTATTGAATACCGACAGCAAACCCGTTACTCTTTTGCGTGTATAATGCAGTTCTACCAATGGGTTTTTGGTGAACGTAATAAACGCATATGCCTGCTCCTTCATCACTGCATCAAACTTCACCTGTAAACAATTACGACCAGGCTCTATAGGTAATGTAAGCGTAGCAACTGTAATATCGGGCGTATGGTTACCCGCCTTGCTGCTAATACGAAGTTCTACCTGCAGGCTGGTTGCTGTTTTTGCCTGTGCATGAAAGATAAATGGTTCTACTTTTCCTTCGTTCAGCGGCACCATTTGCGCCACCGACAACTCCAATGGTTTTAGAAAATTATCTTCGGGCAGTTCGGTAAGCACCAATTCACTTGAAGCGGTTATAGCGGCCTGTTGCACCAGGTCGTTTTTATCGTGCAAACTCAAACCAGGAATATACTGACCAGTACTTAACAATCGCTGCTGTAAAGGTTGTATAAGATCATCGTGAATGATGTCGGCGGGCAGTATATTATGCGCCTTACAAAGCGCGGCAGCCATACCTACCGCCTGTGTGGCATAGGCCGCCGTAGCCATTACGCGGGTTGAACCGAATGCTACATGCGAAGCGCTAATAAGCCGCCCACCGAGGAAGAGGTTGCTGATGTTCTTACTGTATAAGCTTCTAAAAGGGATATGAAATATGCCTTTACTATGCCATTGGTTACAACCTGGTTTTTCGCTGAACACGCCGTCGGCGGGGTGCAGGTCAATTGACCAGCCACCGTATGCTACTGCATCATTATGGAGCCGTTGTTCAACAATATCCTGTTGCCGCAACATATAATCGCCTTCAAAACGACGGCTCTCGCGTTTGCCGGGTATAGTGCCCACCCATTCCAGTGTTAGATTGACCGCCTCGGGAAAATTGCCTGAGTTCTTTATATAATCCCAAACGCCATAGATCACTTTCCACAATTCCCATTTTATTTGCTCGGTATCGTGCACGGTATCTAAACGGCCGCCATATTCGATCCACCATAGTTTGCACCCAAACTCTTTTGTATTGAAAGTTTTAAAACGCGGGATCTTTGTAATATCGTTCAAAGCAAAAGCAGGTGGTATAAAGTTTACCGGCCGGCCCGTGTCTTTGCTGTAGAAGTATAAAGTATGCCCCAGCAATTCACCATACTCTTTATTGGGTGCGAACTTCTCGCCAAATTCTTCCCGGCTTTCGGCCCCCATGCGAAAAGCAGCACCTGCCAAAAAACCAACAACGCCATCGCCGGAGGCATCGCAAAACAAAGGCGCGTGTAAAACATATTCTGTTTGGTTCTGGCTGCAAAATGCCTTTACCGATGCAATGGTAGTTTCATTCTTCTTATCAACATGGTACACGGCCGTATTCAGCAGCAGGGTTATATTCGGTTCGGCAACCACTTTATCGAGCAGGATCATGTCGAAGATAACGGGGTTGCCTTCGGGATTGCTATACGTATTCTCAACCAATATTTCATCAACCACACCGCCTTCGCGCGCCCAGCGGTTGTTATTGCCCATATGCGATGTAGCACCCAATATCCACAACCGCACTTCACTACTGGCATTGCCACCCAATACCGGCCTGTCTTGCACCAGCACCACCGAACATCCTTCGCGGGCAGCGGTAATGGCGCAACAAACGCCCGATAAACCACCACCGGTCACCACCAGGTCGGCCTGTATTTCTTTACTTACAAATGAACGCCTGCCTGTACTGTTATCAACTTTCATCGTTATAATTATTATTTAGAATAGGTTTTGGTTATGGAGTATGTTTTAGTATTTCAAATTTGCCCGATTGTATAATTGACAACCGAACGCCTTCGCCCTGCACAGGCAGTTTTACCTGCTGGCTTTCACCCGGCTTCAGCGTGTTTAATTTTATTATAGTATTACCGTATTGCAACTGGCAGTTCCTGAGCGTACGCGTTGGAAAATCAGTTCTGGCGGTTACCAGTACACTCAATTGCTCTCCTTCTTTTTTTGTTTGTATAACAAGCGGTGCAAACTCCGTTTGCAGTGTTGTATAGGCGGGGCGTATTTGTCGTTCGGGTGTAACCAGTCCCCAGGCGCGGTAACCACTTGCATCAGTACCGGGGTAACGGCTCATATAATCGTTAAACGACCATACCGAAGCGCCGGCGAGGTAATCGCATTGCCGAAAATCAACGAATGCCTTTTTGAAATGCGCAATGCGGTCCTCCTCTGTATTTCTTTCAGTGACCCGTATACCAAATTCGCTAACATAAACAGGTTTATTGGGATACACCTCATGAATATGCTGCAGGTTCTTTAAATGACTGCCATAAATATTGGCGCTGATAAAATCAACATATTGTGAAGCCTCATCTTCCGGTTTTTTTATATTGTTGCGCCAAACATGATAACTGGCAAAAGTGATCAACCGGGTTGTATCGAGCGTTTTTACAAATGCACCCATGTCTTTTACCCAGGCCTGCCCTTCCGGCATTTGCGATTCAAACTCATTACCCAAACTGTAGGCGATTACAGAAGGATGGTTCCAATCGCGTTCTATCATTTCCTGCATTTGCGACCTGAACTTTGCACGCATAGCCGTATCAGCCATTTGTTTAGAAGTCATTTGCCAGTTGCCCGCTTCAGTAATAAGCAACAGGCCTATACTATCAGCTTTATTCAGTAATGATTCGGAAACGGGGTAATGGCTGAGGCGGCAAAATTCCATACCGGCCTGTTTCATCAATTGCAGGTCTTTTATCAATACATGTTCGGGGTCAATGGAGCCATAGCCCGGGTAATCGAGCGGGCGGTTTGCACCGCCCAAGCGAATGGGTTCTCCATTCAAAAGTATTTGCGTGCCTTTTATTTCAACATTTCTAATACCAAAAGTGCTGGCGAGTGTATCGTTGTTGCAGATCACTTCGGCTTCGTACAGATGAGGGTCATTGGGGTACCAGCGTTTAACCGCTGCTGCGGGCAATTTTCCTTCCAGAACAATCAGGGTATTACCATTAGCAGAAACCTGTTTATTAACTGGCTTACCACTAAACGGCAATTTTTGTTTATTGTAATAAATATTGGCGACTATTGAAGCTGATGCAGCCTGCGAAGTATTGTTATTTATAATTGCTTTTATGCGCACCAGCGCATCACCCTTTTTATTAGCAACATCGGTGATTACCTGCATCCGCTGTATAAATACTGGTGGGCGAACAATCAACTGCACGGGCCGGGTAATACCGCCATAGTTCATCCAGGCTACCATTTGCGCGGCATTGGCCGGTAAGGCGCCGGCGGTTTTGGCGCCCGGGATGGTAGTGGTATCCCATTCGTTGTTCACCGCCAGTGTAAGGCGGTTGTTAGCCAGCAAATGATCGGTTATATCTATTTCAAATGGGGTATAACCACCTTCATGCATACCTGCCTTTTTCCCACTTACCCACACAGTTGCTTTATAAAAAACTGCGTCAAATCGCAACCAGGCCCGGTAACCCGTAGGCATGGCCGGCATTGCAAATTGTTTAAAATACCAGGCGGTACCGGTATAAAAGAAATAACGCGGATCAACAGAAAAGCAATGCGGCACCTGTACTTTATCGAACCCGCCGGCAGCAAACGCGGCAGTATGCCAGCCACTGCCCTCGCCTGTTTTTAATGGGTCTATGGCAAAGGTCCATTGATCATTGAGAAATTGTGTACGTGTTGGTTGTGCAGCCAGCCCCGGCGGCAACATAACCATCATCAATAAAGTGTAGTATAAGGTTTTACGTTTCATTGTTAATGGGTTTTATTTCCCAATTCTACTTTATTGCTTTTTGTAACCTGGCCATTTACATCAACCAGTGATAACTGAAACGTCACAGGCTCATTAGCCGGCACAGGCGCCGTAAACTCAAACGGATAGGCCGCATCAACTATCTGCTGCTCCTTACCGTTCTGAATGGTATAAGTAAGCGATACCTGTTTGTACAAATTATCATCATCTTCGAGGTACACATATAACCGGCGATCGTATTTACCTAACTGAAACAACATGGCATGGGCATTACCCGTAGCGAGCTTTACATAATCGTTACCGGGCGCAGCATCGGCGGTTAGCAACTTCTCCTGAAAAGAAGACCTTGTTTGCACCGGTGTAATGGCAACAGCAGTTATTCCATTGGCATCAACCCGCACTGTAAAACTGCTGTCCTTCAACACCGTTTTTTGTTTACCGGTATAACTTACAATAGTGCTGTTACGCGAACAGGTTACAAGAGCAGGATTTATTGTAACCTTTGCTGTAACCGGTTTACCACTTTGATTGGTAAATGCCAGCGACAACCGATCGCCTTTACGGGCAGCTATATAATTCAATTCAACATTGTCAATATTCAGCAAACGGGCGGGCATCCAAAGCTGCACTTCTTTTTGTGTATAGAAATTACCCTTTTGAATCCCATACATATTGTTCTGCAGGTAGGCATACCCTTCCATATATTCGGCAGGAAAACTAATACCGCCCTTACTGCGCACAAAAGCATCGGTCACCAGGTAATCGAGCAACATAGATGCCATGGGCATTATATGGTTGTAATGAAAGCTATTTACACTTTGATCGGTATGCGCATGTAAGGGAAAATCAAATTGCTCATAAGCAGTTGTGCGCTCCGTATTAATATGATAACCCGGGAAGCTGCGGTACCGGCCAATAATAGCCGCTTTTGCCACATTCATTAAAAAAGTATCGCGGGTATAATAACCGAGGCGCAGCATCCACGGTGCATAGTTCGACATAAAAATTCCCCGGTGCCCGGTTGACGTTCCTGAAGATTCCGGCGTTAACCCTATTTCTGATAAACGCCAGGCCGGCGCTTTTTCTTCGGCATAATACATTTGTTTGTGGCCTTTAGATTTCAGGTACCAGTACATAGGTGCTTTGCCGTCTTTGTTCACCGTGATCATACTATCGGGTATTCGCGGGCACATCCAGGTAAACAGGCAATAGTTACGACCGCCTTCATAGGCAGCGTCAAGATATTTTTTATCACCCGTTAATTCATACAGTTGAAGAAATTCAATCCACCGGCCGGTAAAGGTGGGCCAGAAGAAATAACTACCCTGCAGGGGATCATTAAACGCTGTCTGCGGTGTATTGATCCTTTGTTGCAAATATTTATCTGCGCCGGCAATGGCCGCCTGCAGCATGCTTTTATCGCCAGTGGCCCTGTACAGCATCATGGCATTGATCCAGTTCTTCCCCAACTCTTTATCATTCATATTGCGCACGCGGGTATTGCCATATTCCTTTTGCGCCATTTGCAGGTAAAACCCGTTTGTACGACCAAAGACATTATACAATGCCACCAGCTCCGACAAGGGCGCAATGGGGCCTTTTAACTTACGTGAAGGGCTTTGGATCTTTTGGGTACTGTCTAAACTGAACAGGAACTTTTCACGCGACAGCATAAACTCCATCAGCGGATAAGCTCTTTTTTCAAACATCATTGAATCGTCGCGCACCAGCGCCAGTTCCAACGGGTTTAAACTGGAGACGTTCTTAACAGCGCCCGGCACATCGGTTGAATAAGCGCAGCCCTTTAAGCTATCAATAAACCAGGCGTATTGCGACAATGAGTAATCGACTATATTATCCAGAGCCGTATTTAACGAGGCAATATCATTGCGCCGGTAATTACCAAAACCAAACAACTCCTTAGCGATCTTTTGGTATGTACCCGTAATAGTATTCGCTTCGGTTACCAGGTACATAGAGAAATTGAAGGTAGCGCCGGCCGCCATTTGCGACAAATACCCACCGGGTAATGGCGCATACAGTTGAGGTTGTAATAATTTTTGTTCATTTATCAGCGATACGCCAAACCGGCTATTGTTCAACACCGGCAATGGCTGAAAAGGGACCTGTTCAGGCGAAGCGAGCACGCCAACCGTTTTTGTACCATCATACACCAGCGTTGTAGGCAGCGTGGCCATAAATGCAGGCGTGCAATAAGCGGCATCGGGAATACGCTTTTCCTGCCAGATCAGCGGCTGCCAAATACCCGCTACTTTATTTTGATCGAAAGCAGGCGCCCCCGTATAACCAACACTGTAGTAACCCGGTTGTAACGCCTTGAATGAATATTTCAATAAAGGATATGGCTTTGCGTTGGTGATAAGCCAGGCCTGTAATTCAAATCGTTCATTGGGTTCATTGCTATAGAAAACCGTATCGCCTTTTCGCCTTACCTCCTTTACCTGCAACACAATTCGTTCGCCGGCATTATAAATATTAGCAGTACGCCAGTCGGCCTTTGTTCGCAAAATGCGATCATCGAAACCATCGCCGGCCATGGAAGCATTTATTTTCTTTTGTTTGAAATCGGCCCTGGTACTGTCGCTCACCTTCCAGGTAAGCACATTATAATCTACCTTTTTTATACCTGCTGGTTTTAATTCCATGGCGGGATCGGTTGCATTATACAACACAACAAAAGCAGGTGAAAATGCGGGGGAAGGGGATATTTGTATAACCAGTCCACCCGCCGGTTGCAACATGAATTTGTTTGAAGCTTTTAATTCAACAGGTTCGCTAATAAATCCTTTATCGCCCAATGCATCCGTGATCATTGTCGCGTTCATCTTTTTCCCTTTGGGCAGAAAAGAGGGCTGCAATTCAAAGGAGGTTGTACTATCGGCACCATTGATAACCGCCACATACCAATCGTTCCCTTTTCGCCGGGCAAAAGCGGCCAGCGCACCTATCTTGCTGCCAGGTAACACAATGGTCTCATCCCAGGTTACAGGTAATGTTTTTATTAAAGGAAGAATGGGTGCGTAGGTGGTATCGCGCAACAAAGTGACCGGGTTTTCGGCCAGGCACTGGAACGGACTATTAAAAAGATATAACAAAGCCAACTGATGTGTATTAGTTGTATTGCCTCTATTGGTAAAGAAGCCCGGGGTATAATCACCATGGCCACATATAAAGCGGGTAAACGGTAAGGCCGCATTATGCCAGGCCGGGATGGGCTCTTTCATAATATTCAGCTCCATCCCGCGAATACCTTCACGCGTTAGTTCGTTGGGATAGGTAATGCTTTCGCCGGTTGGCGCCTGGCAACCATGAAAGTTTACCATTAGCTTACGCCGGGCAGCGGCCTGTAATAAACCTATTTCAAATTCGATCAGCGGTTTGGCCTCGCTGTTCATAAAATCGGTCTTAATACCTACGGCCCCGGCCATACGAACGCTGTCAAGAAAACGATCGCGCTGTAATGGGTCGAGCATGTCTTTGGAATGTTTCCAAACCCATACGCCCACCTTTTTCATTTTTGCATAGCTGCACAACTCCTGCAGCTGTTGCCATTTGTTTGGCCATTGGGTTTCCCAGCCATCATCTATCAATGTATATTCAAAATGAAGCTCGCTGGCAGCATCGATGAATTTCCTTTCTTCAGCCGGCGCCAGATAATGCTCATTGCGGGTTATCCAACTCCATACACTGCGGCCCGGTTGTATATACGTCTGATCTTTAAACAGGCCATCATCAGGTGCAGGATTAAGCAGCTCGATGATCTTATTATTTACCAGTTCATGTAAACTGGCGGCATAGAGTATTACACGCCAGGGTGTGCGGCAATTGGGTTGAACCGAAAAGCCATCAGTCCCTTCCGTAAAGTTTGCCTGTAATGTATTATTGCCAATGGATTTAAACCGCAACCCGCTGTAATTATAAAGGGCCGCCTCTGACAATACCAGGTATTTATTCGAAGGCAATTCAACCACCAGCGGTTTTCCCTGTATTGGGCCCTGGCCCGATACTTCAGGTAAACGGCTGGCTGCTGTTCGCATCCATAGCCCGGCATAGCTTTTCAGTTTCCAATCGCTGTTCCTTTCAAAAAACCAAACATTACTGCCGGCAGGCAGTGTAAAGCTGGTAAGTTCCTGTTGTACGGTGTTTGTATTTTTTAAGGCAGGCAGATATCTAAACGCACATCCATCATCAAACAACCTGAACTCAATAGTGTCGGTAATGTGGTTATGCTGAACTGTAAGCAAATAACCTTTGCAATGGTTCAGCGCCCTGGTGCTGTTTATACGTGAAGAACGGGTTTCATGAATGGTGTAGCTCCGCAGCATGGCCAGCCCGTTGCTCTTTACGCCAATAGTACGATCACTGAACTGAATACCCAATGGAGCAGGCGACAACAAGGTTTCGTTCCCACTTTTTAAACTGTATAAAAGATGGCCATCGTTTAAGTATACGGTTGCCCTTAATTTCTTATTGGGACTTTGCAACAGCAGGGTGTCTGCCGCATGTAATGCGGTATAACTGATGAACAAACATATGGTAAGCAATAAACGCATGTATCGATGGCCAAATTTACCTGTGCCAATGGCTTTTGTGCAAAGGTTTTGTTACAAAAAAGTTCCGGGAATGTTCCCATTTAGTGGGAATGTTCCCAATTCATTATTCCCTTTACTGACTGGTTACATTCGTACTATTAATGACCTGTATATTGGATGTCAATGTTCTTATTTCACCTGAAAATTGGTTTCCCTGAATGGTACAGGCATTGGTACGATCTAGAAAAATGCCGTAATGGCTACCAGATAATGGGAACGTGGTGATGTCGCTGATAAAATTATTGTTCAGCACTTTACTGGTTGACGCATTAAACAGCGTAATTCCATGTTGCGAAAGATTCTTAATTGTATTTCCGGTAATAAACAGGTTGGCATGCTGCCGGTACAACGAAATAGAATCCTTATAAACACTTCCTACCGGTGCTATCTTATGAAACACTACATGTATGGAACCGGCTTTTACGCCCAGGTCGTCGAAACCACAATTTTGAATATCGTTGTTCATGATCCATGCATCACGGCTATACAAACCGTTGTACCACGAGGCCGCTTCATTATAAAATGCTACAGCCGGCGATGAGCAACGGTAAAACCGGTTATTGCTTACCATACCTTTTGCCGATCTTATTATGGCTCCCCTACCCCTAATGGTGAACTGGTTATTATACACCATAAACTTTTCATTGCGTAACGACACATTAAACAACTGCACATTTTGTTGCAGATCTGCCAGGCCTACATCGGTCATGGCAGCATAATCGGCAGCCGGTATAGCGGGTGAAAAATCAATAATATAATTACCACTGCTGGCGGTAACAGCGTTTACCACATACGCCGGGTCAGAAACAAAACCCGTTTTCGGAATATACATCTTGAACGTATGGCCCACAGCCAGATTCATAAAATCGGGCTTAACCGTTAAGCTGGTGGTACTGTTCTTTGTCATTACAAACATCCCTTTGTTATAAAGCGCCACGCCGTCATCGGCATTACCTGTAAAGGAGCAATCCTCTATCCACGGCCCTATCAAATTTGCCCGGCAATGCACGCCATCGGCATTGGCCGACACCCATCGCGAGGTATCTTTTAACGCAGACTGGCAATTCAACACTTTCATTTCACTTCCTTCATAACTATAATAACAACCTATAGGACTGGAGTAGTTGATGATGCTATCGCAGGTAACATCAACACAATTATAGGTGCTTATAAAAGAGCCCACATTGTCACGCGCCACTATGGCCAGAATATCACCCACCGAAAAATACTGACCAGAGGTTGAGCCCGGATGAACTATATGGTATTGATACGGATCAATATCGACTAAAGGCGTTACGTCGTTAACGCCAAGCCCAAATACATTGCGCGGCACTCTTTTTAAACTGCCGCGGTTAGCAACATCGAGCAGAAAAGCCCATGACCAATGGTCCGTAAAAGATGCGTTGTTAAAAATGTCGGGATAATAAGCATTTGTTTGTCCTACCACCTGCCGCCGCCGTACCCGGATATCGAGCGTATTGGGATTGGCGTTGTTAACCTGAATAACATCGAGCAAACAATGCGGCAATGGGTCCCAGTCAACTTTCAACTGCCGTATGGCTACCCGATTGGAATTACGCAGTTTTATAAAACCTGTTGATGGATGATTACTGATAATAATATTGGCATTATTGCCTTCAATAATAAGATCATTTACATTGATGGTATCGATACAAAATGTTCCGGTAATACCAGCATCAAAAGTATAAGTAGTGTTGGCCAGTTTAATCACAGCCGGGGTATTGGCAATGGCCTTGCGCAGGGTATCTTTAAATGCATTAAAAGTAGCGCCTGCCGGCACATTGTACACTTTGGCCGGTGTTGTTACAATGTAGGTGAATCGCGACGACCAGTCGCTTATGTCGTTACCGGTTGTATCAATTGCCCGCACCCGCCAGTATACTTTGCCAACAGGTAATATTTTTACCGGCACAAAGCGGGTAATATACAAACCCTGGCGACTGGCCAGCACCTGGGTAAACCCGGTATCGATTGCCACCTCAATATCATAACTGTAAGCACCGGTAACCGTTGACCAGCTAAAGCCCGGATTGCGAACATAACCGCTACTGCCGTTGCCGGGAGCCAGCAATACCGGTTTATTTATGGCATGTGCATGAAAGGCAATGCCCATCTTCAACAGGCAGATGAAGAAAAGGAATGGTTTGTTTTTTTTCATATGAAGCAATAGTTAATGGCTGGAGAGTCGCAAGGTGAGCGCCCTTTAAAAGGGCACCCACCTTAGTTCAACGGCGTGCCGCACAACAAGATCTTACCCAAATAAACCACCGTTCTATCATACTTCGCGGGATTGACGCTAATGTCGGCCAGCTGTTTTTCACCCAGGACATTGCGTTTGTCGGCCTTTGCTGCAGAGATCTTCATCGTTACGGTATGTACACCTGGTTCTACTTTTATGCACTCAAACTGACCGCGGTAACGGTTGTTACAAAAGAAGCTAAACCTATCCAGCAAAGCACGGCCATCCGCCGCCGTTACTTCCGACAAACGGGTGCCGGGTAGCATTGGTTTTAGTTTCGCGGGTTTACCATCCACTTCAATTTCCATTTGGCCCGACTCAGGTCCGCCGATATCAAAGATGCCAAACATGGTGCCTTTGAATTTGAAACTAAAAGAAGCGCCGGGTTGCTCTGCTTTCATGATATAGGGGAACCAGCCGGCAAATTGTTTCAGGTAAACACTGTCTTTAGGCGTTATCTTTTCCCAACCATTACTGAATGTGGCAAGTTCCTGCGGTGAAAGCATCTTTGCTTCTTCCCAGGAAGCACTGTAAAGCACAGCAGGTAATGTATGCTTTTGCGGCGTTGCACCTGTCTGCAAAGTTTGCATACTACGGGCAATGGCCCCGGCATACAGATCGCCGCCTTCGGTTATCGGATGAATACCGTCGTTTGAAAAAACTATTTTACCAGGCGTTTTATTATCGCTTTTCCATACCAGTTTACCCTCCTGCTCAAGCAATGCAGGAAGAAGCGCCATATGAATGGAGGGTACCTTATAATGATCAGCTATTGTTTCAAGCCCTTTAACATTATCGGGAATTTGCCCCGCTGCATAGATGCGGGCATGCTCATTGTGCGCCGTATACAACAAACAAATATCAATGTTTGGGTCAGCCTTCCACAATTGCCTTATTATACCTTCCATTCCTTCTTTATAAGCGCCATTCACAGCAAACTCAATAAACACCAGGTCGGGATGATGTTGAGTAACCTGTTCGTACAAGCGACAGGCACCAAGATCGGTACCCGTACCAGACACACCGGCATTGATGAACTGCATTTTTACTGAGGGATACATGGATTGTATAAAACGGGCTGAGCTTGTTCGGTAACAATGTACCCCCTGGGTAATACTTCCACCGATATACGCTATAGTTACAGGTTTACCCGGTCGTACTTTATTAAAGAAATTAGGCAGCCCATTGCGTACTGTACATTCTTTTGTATTGTCGAACGCCGGCGGTTGTATAACTGGTATTTCACCAGCCGCCGGGTCAAAAAACAAGGGAGATGCACCTGCTTGTGACGCAGCAATCAACTGCTCGCGATTTTGCTGTGAGAATGCCGTTGTGGTTATACCGGCCGCAAACAATAAAATACAATAACGAAGGTTCATGGTAATATCTTTATTCAAAATCAACAGTTACATCTTTTGTTTCACCGCCCGCTTTCACCTGAAGCGTGCATTGCAGCGGTTTGCCCGCTTCAAGTTTATAAAACGACCATTCATATGGATAGGCATTTTGTGTTACAGTTTTTCCTCCACACAAAGCAGTTACTGTACCATCCGGCAAAGGCGAAGTTTCCAGGTAACCATATATGGAGTCCCAGCCAAATGGTGAACGGATCCTGAACACATAACATTTCCCCCAGGGCATACCCAGGTCAATTACTTTCATTCCGTTATCGACAGGAGTAATACTTTGATCAGCAATTTTCTTATTGAGTGGGATTGACAGCGCAGTAAATCCTTTTGCATCGAGCGATACGCTAACACCGCGACCGCTTAATGGCGCCGCTTTTTTCTTTCCGTTATTTCCGTAAACACTAACAGATGCTTTATCACCTACCGGTACGTCAGCACTTATTTGCAATGCAGTTTGTACAGCAGTAGCAGATTCATTGGTCAACAACACCCAAAACCGGTCGCCGGAAATACCCGTTACATAATTCACCTCGGGTTTATCTATAGTCACCAATCCTTTCTTCATCCACAAACGAACATGCTCATCATCGTACACCGTGCCTTTACCACTACCATAAATGCGGTTATTGAACCATACAAAACCATCCTGTTTTCCATAGGGAAAATGCACTTTGCCATTCGACCGCTGTATGGCTTCGGTGATCACATAATCGAACGTAAATGCCAGGTGCGGCGGAATATGATGATAATAAATGGAACTTACATCGGGCCCCTTATAAGGGAACTGGGGTTGCAAAGTAATATCAGTAAAACCGGTTGCATAATAACCTGGGTAATTGGTAAAGCGACCGATCACCGCATTGCGTGCATATGTATTAAAGATGGTGCGGTTTGTAAAACTATGCAACCTTAACAAATGCGGCGCCCAACTGCTCATAAATACGGGCCGCACCGTTTTGCCTGCATCGAAATAGGTGAAGGGTTGTTCAAAACCCAGTCCCACCGGTGACACCTCGCTTTGCGGCACCTGTTTTTCAGGCGCATCGCCTGCTGTGCGGGGAAAACCAAGCCTGTACTTTTTATCGCCTTTCCACCATAAGGTAGTATTGCCTTCAAAATGACCGCCGGTATGTATGGTTTGCATGTAGTCTTTTACCAATGGATATGAGCGGATACCCGCCAGGGTTTGAAAAGCGGAGGTTTCGGCTGCTTTCAGCCATTGTGGTTCTTTTGTTTCTTCGTACAGATCGAGCAGGTCCCACCAATAAGCATAGAACGCCGCATTGTAAAAAGGCATGCGCGACAAAGGTTTGGTTACCTTGCCGTATACCTGTGTATTGATAAATGTTTTGGCGCTTGCTTTGGCATCGTTTAACCATTTTTCATCTTTCGTAAGCCGATATGCAGCCAGGTATTGCGTGTAATCGGGCACTTCTACCGAATATCCTTTTGCATTACGAATGGCGCCATCGGGCAATGCAATCTCTTCGAGCCAGGGATTGGCCTCGCCTAACAATTGATATAATCCTTCAAAATAATTAGTGGTGAACTGTGAGCCAAACGGACTTAACCGCAGCGATCTGCTATCGCTGTTGAACGTAGTGCCCGATACGGCTTTTGCCCAACGAAATCCACTGCGCGATAAAGTATACTCGATGGTTGGCAGTGCGCGTTGTAAATAAAATTCTTCATCGCGGGCAAGTACAGCTGCCGACACCAGCGTAAGTGGCGATGAATGCACCACCGTTGGCACAATGGCGGGGTTGGCTTCGATATCATAAAAACCTTTCAACTGCGGGTTCCAACCGGCAGCGCTGTCGTTCTTAATAAGATCAACCATATTAAAGGCCGCTTCGGTTAACGAAGTACCTTTTTGCGCACGGTAATCTTTTACTGCATAAATGCTATCTGAAATATATTCAAGCGCATCATTCCAGTTACCTGTAGTGGCGCCAATAATAAATTCCTGCTGAATGGTAGCGCCTGCTTTCATCTTTGACCCATCGAGCCCCAGCACCGGTGCAAAGGCAACCGGCTGCACCTGGTTCAGCTCATTCTTTACGGCAAAACCCATGGGACTGCTAAAAGCACTGCCCCACTCCAGCGGAAATGATTGTGCGGTACCACTGGCAAATGTGGTCCATTGGCCCTGTGCTGTTTTTGCTTCAACAATGGCTACCGGCTGCGGCATCATACCCGAAGGCAGTAACACCGGTTGTGGCGACAACCGCTGATACTGGAACATAGGCGGCAATTGTATATTAGTAACACTGTCGCGCACACTACTTTGAAAGGCGGCGACGCCCAGGCTGTAAAACCCGTTTTGTGCAGGCGTGAATTGTAGCGTTATCCCAACATGCCTGCTATTTGGCGCCAACCGCCATTTGCCTTTTAATATTCTTTCGCCGCTAATGGCATATTCAACTTCAATGGTATTATTATCTATTTGTTTGGCCGCCACCGGCATCGCCTGTTTCAATTCACCTGCCATAAATGGGTTCATGGCATTATCGGGTTCCAACAAACGAAATTGTTTTCCCTGATGAGTAAAATGCGTAAACCCGTTGGATCCATTCCATGAAAGAAAGAAATTACCAAATGTTGGCTGGGGATTGGCCGATTGCAGTATATACACTTTATGATCTTCCTGCAAAGGGTCCATACTTACCCAGCGGCCTTTTTGTTTGATCTCGGTTTTTATTGCCAGTCGTTTCGCATCACCCGATACCGGCACAACGCGAAGTCTTATATAAGCATTTGCAAGAGTGGCAACAGCCGCCGCATTGGCATCTATTGTTACCGCCGGCGCCAGTACAGGATACTTCGCCTCTTCTGCTTTTTGCAACAGGGGTTTTATTTTATAGGCCGCCAGCGCTGTTAAAGCCTGGGTGTTGGGATCATTATCTGTTTGCGTAAACAAGGCGGCATCGCATCGGGCGAAATTGCCTTTACTGTCTGTTAACCTTATAACCGTTTCTCCCGCAGGTAAAGTAACCTGTCCTACCTTTTCCCAGTAATACCCATCCTTTCCATGTTTGCCCGATTCTTCCATGGCCTGTTCATTCACATACAACTGGCATAAACGCGTGCCGGGGCGATCGTTGGGATAATCGGCCGAGCGTGTCCAAACAAAATAGGTGCCGGCCTGTTGAACACGAATAACGGTCAATGCATCTGCCGCTTTGCTTTTACCCCCGGCCATTACCCGTAGTATTCGTTCACCCGACACTGTTTTACCAATATGTTCAACTACCCAGCCGCCTTTGAATTGACAATCTTCCATTTCGAGCAGGACGGATTGCTGAGCCCTGCCTCGCATGCCGGTGAGCATGATGATTGTTAGGATGTATAGTTTCTGATAGAATGACATACGTTATTTTTGAGTGTGATCCTTTCGTGAAACGTGAAACGGCAAACGTGAAAGGGCTCGCTAATTTTGAGATCACTACCTAATCTTTTTGCCCTCCGATATGTATGCCTCTTGCGCATTCGCGAGTTCCGAAAACAATTGTGAATTTCAAGTATAAAGATTTCACGTTTCACGTTTGCCGTTTCACGGATATTCTACTTCTAAGACTTTTATTCCGTAAGCCGGTATGCTCACCTGAAGATCATTAAGCCTTTCCAAAGAAACCTGCTTCCCATCAGCATCAATGCTTACTACTTTGTTAGGCACCCCACTAAACACTTTGCTGTAATCAATACTCACCGATGTATTCATCATGTCATCATCATTATTCAACAACAACAACCATAATTTTTTCTGTTGGGTGCTCACCGCAGCAAAATGATCGAGCTGGGCATTTGTTGTGGTAAGCAGGCCTTGTTTCAAAAATAACTCTGCACTATTCCCAAACACACTGCCTGCAGCAAAACCATATGTTTGATGCGGCCCCACCTTGGGTGTAATAAATCCTCGCGGAAAATTAACCTTACCATTGGTGCGTAGTTCTATCTCCGATAACAGGTAATCGGTGATCCAACCAATTTGCCACCAGGCATGATGTGGGAATGAACCCGGCCCATTATCCATAGCGGCCCAGTAATACGAGGCCACGCTTGTTTTCTTATCTACAAACGCATCGCGGCCCAACGCTGCCGCTCTTGCCATTACAAGAAAAAGCGAATCGCGGGTGAGT
Organism: Niastella sp. OAS944; assembly: GCA_024809215.1. GTDB lineage: Bacteria > Bacteroidota > Bacteroidia > Chitinophagales > Chitinophagaceae > Niastella. Next base: position 320,634 of record JANUBW010000012.1, read on the forward strand.
GTAAACATGCGAACAAACATACCGGCATGGCTGGCCAGTAAGATGGGCCCGGCATGATTGGCCGAACCGAGCGTTCCACCATGTTCAAAACTCAGTCCCACCTGGCTGATCTCCCAATCCTGTCTTGTTTTCCCTTTCACAACTTTTTCTTCGCGTGTGGGTATGGGATGGGTATACACTGAAGTAGTATATAGTTTCGCCGCTTCTATTGCAGCCTGCAGGTATTTTTTATCAGTTGTTATGTCATACAGATCAAGCAGGGCCTGGGCGCTTTGCCCGGTGGCAAAGTCGGGCGCAAAACGCGTGTCGCCACATACACCGGTAAAATGGCCTTTATTTACGGCACTGGTAATATACCAGTCGGCCCCTTTACGGGCAGCCGTTAAATACTTTTTATCACCTAACAATTTATAAGCGATCACCAGTCCATAAAAGGTGGGACGCAGATCATCGATATCAGTAAATAGAGCCTGTTTTGTTTCGTGATCATAGGCAACAGCCCATTGCCCGTTGGGCTGCATCCAGCCAAGCAATTTATCGGCGGCCAGTTTCAGTTCTGTTTTTAAAGCGGTATCGGTTGGGTTAAACAGCAATACATTGCCCGCGTCCATCAGCATGTAATAAGTAGTTCCAATGGGTTCAACATAGGGCCCCCACTCTTCGGTAAACTTTTTTGTTTGGGTAAGATAGTATTGGCCTGCTGCTGCACCATAAAAAAATCCGGCATCGGTATCCTGTTGCGCCAGTTTGAAATTGCGCACATAGGGCAAACGGGTTTGCGTTAACACACTGTCGTGCGATATTTTCGCAAGCATCCACATAGCGCCATAATCGGCATTTTTAATGGCGTCTTTCTGTGACCCATGCACCCCGCCCAGGTAGTGTTGCGCACCAATATTCATTCCCTTATATTGTTCAACTTTCCATTTGGATGTACTGTCGTCTACCACATACCGTTGCATTGATAAAATGCGGTCGGTTAACGACTGACTGGCCTGCTTTAAGGCCAGAAAATCTTTCAACCGGTAAATATCATTCACTGCATGTTTATATACGGTATACCAGTCGGCAACCTGCACCGAATACCGGAATGAGAACTGCACGCTTTCGCCAGCTTTCAGGTAAGAGCCTTTTTGCCCGAGCACGGGATGCCAGGCAACCGGCGTTAATTGTGAACGGCGGTCCATTAATGATAAACCCAATTGCCAGTCATCCTGCGTTTTGCTGTTCCCTACCCAGGGATCGCGGCTGGTTCCCGGCGCTGGTATCACGGCCATCGTTACGCCATTCTTAGCAGATAAAAGCGGCGATAAAGTAGAAGCAGTTCTGTCGTGGGTTATTACCGGTTTATCGGGAATACCCTGACCGTATGCATATGCCTGAATAAAATTCTTCGAAACGCTATTTCCCTGAAAATGCCCCGGCACTATTCCCCATGCCAATTCATTGCTTGCAACAGTTGCCAGTGAAGGCGAAGCAAGGGAATAATAGCCATCCTGTTTTGCCGTTAATGTAAGATGCACCAGCACATCGGTTTCATACTGGGCATCCATTTGCCACAGTGCTTTTACTGTTGCCTGTTTTGTATCCCGGGTAAATTGAAGCGTTTTATCATGTCTTATTACGTCGGCGGGAAAAAATGAAACGGCATCACCAGCCCTGTTCATAGCTACAGGCTGCATCGCTTCGTTCCATAACGGAATTATATACCGGTATTGCGGTTCGGGAAAAACTTTCGGTGTTTGCTTTTCATTATAAATAGTTACAGGCGTTGAGTCGGGTTTTGTTGCGGAATACAGTACGGTATACTCACCACTCACACCACCAACAGGCGACCATTTATTATTCTTTAGCACCGACAATTGTTTCAACTGCCAGCCATTAGCTCCTTTATTCCACAACAATTGTAAGCGCCCCGATGATAGTTCCACCTTGCTTGTAGCTTGTTGCCCCTGCATACCATACGGCATAACAGCTGCCAGCAAAACCGTCGCTATAACTTTGGATACTGTCTTTATCTTAAATTTTTTTGATGCCCGGTACGGGATCAGTGCACACACCAATATGACAGTAGCAATACCTGCTACTATTCCTTTGCTCGATGGGGTGAGTGCGCTTAACACAAACAGCAATACGGCAATAAACACCAGTGAAAAAGCGATCACCCGTAACCCAAACAGGTTCTGTCGTTTGATCTCCTTTTTTTCTTCAGCACTTGCCTGCAATGCCTGTTGCTTTCGCTGGGCGCTTTTTTGTTTGAATTGTATATACTGATCGCTAAGCAGGTCCTTTTTATATGCATACCATTCATACAGGGCCAGCATAAGAAATGGCAGCCCCACTCCCAGCAGCATTTCTGTACCACGGCTTAATTTAAAACCAATAGTAAGCGGCAATAACATTTTAAAAATGAGGTTTACCGCCAGCGATACAAGGGTAACATACATGGTTGTTCTACCCGAAAGCCGTTTCGAGAACAATGCCCATATGGGTGGCGCCAGCAGCGGACCGCCGGTAATGGCGCCAATGCTTAAAGTAAATTCTACAATACCGCCAATGTATGGAACAATAAGGGCTATGCCTATCATACCCAGCCCAAAGAACCAGGATGAGATGCGCGCCACACGCATCAGTTTTTTATCCGATGCATGCGGATCTATATTGGCTTTGTAAATATCATTGGTAAATACAGCCGATACCACGTTCAGTGCGGTATTGGCACTGGCAGAGGTAGAAAAGTACATACCGGTAAGAATAAGGCCCATAAGCCCCGCAGGTAATACATGTTTGCAGATCATCAGGTAGGCATTCTCGGTATCGAGACCCGTTAATGCCGGATTGATGGTCTTATATACCATTGGCGGAAGCATCCATAATATGGGGCTAATGATATACAGGCCGGCAAACAGGAAGGCCACCTTGCGGGCCGACTTAGGCGTATCAACACTTGTATAGCGTTGTACAAACGTCCAGTTACCACCAATATAAAAAATATGATACAATGCAAAGGCAAGAATAAAACCCCAGGTATATTCACCATTTACTACACTAAAAAATCGTTCAGGTGCTTTCTGCAGAAAGTTTTCTGCGCCACCCGAAGCATTAAACGCCAATGGAATAATAATAAGAATGGCAGCGGTGAGTATTACAAACTGCAATATATCTGTTACCATTACGGCCCACAACCCACCAACGGCGGTGTAAGCGATCATAAACAAACCAAGTACAACTGTGGCGGGCACCAATGGGAAACCTAAAGAAGAAGCCACCAGTTTTGATACGGAATACAAGACCGATCCTTTTATAAACAACGACACCAGCATGAAAATGTAGATATAGGTCTTCTGCACCTTCTCACCCAGCCTTTCCCTTATAAATTCAGCAGCGGTAAGGTTACCGGTTGCCTTCCATTTAGGCGCCAGGTACAAACCGGTTATCAATCCGCCAATACACATGGTCCATTGAATGGTGATAGCCACCCAGCCATGCTGATAGGCAATAGAGCCCCATGCCACAAAAGTACCGGCCGAAAAAAAGCTCATAAAAAGCGATAAACCGCCAATGAACCAGGGTACGGCTTCACCACCGGCAAAGAACGATTTCAGGTTCCTTCCTGTTCGCACAAACAGAAAGCCTATGAGCATTATAAAGACTGAGAAAACTATAATGACCGTTGTATCTATCATTGATCAATGTGATAATGTGATAATTCGATAATGCGATAATGAAATACAGTTCCGTTAGGGGAGTATTGTCAATGTAATTTCCCTTAACGTTCGCTCTATATTTTCATAAGATCCGTTGGTTGCTTCAAACACCGCTTTGTAGGTACCGGGCTTTGTATACACACCGGCAGCTACGTACTTGTTCAAATTAACGGTGATGTTTTTTATGGCCACCCCTTTATCGGGTGAAACAGCTGTAGGGTTAAAACTTTTTGTCAGCACCCAATCATCATCCAGTGCAGTAGCGCTGCCCTGTAACAGTAATTGAGCGCTTGTAATAGACCATACTGCAGCCGGGTTTTTAAAATCAACGGCTTTCCAACCGGCGGTTGCCATAGTGGCCATTGATGTAACACTGCCATCTGCAGCCTGGTTATCGGCGTTGAACGTCCGCACCACCCAGCGGTTCTGGCTTTGTATGGCAGTTGTTATATAACGAAATGCCAGGGTAACCGATTTGTTGCCATTGGTAAACTCCGACATATCCAGCGTACCCGATTGCGTTTGATCGGCCCCGGATGATAAAGTAGCCCTGCTTGTGATATCCGTCCAGGTAGCCTTTTTTACATTTGTGGTGTCATACGTACCGTTAAAATCATTCGACACCAGCACCGATAAATTGTTCCGGATGCCAAATTGCTGGTAGGTATTGAACTTTATCAGCAGCTTATTACCTGTTGTAAAAAGGCGGTCTTTATATTCATAAACACTGCCGGGCATACCCGACCAGAAAACAATGTTCTGCGGATCGCCGGTAAACTCAAAGTTTATGGTATCGCCTGCTTTATAGGTTGTAGAGCTTGTAAACACATCAAATGCCGGCGCATCAACCCTGTCTCTTTTTGAGCAGGAAATAATGGCAAGGCCAAGCGCAAATGGTATAATATATTTTATGGTCAGCATGAATTTGTAGTTTGGTTTTACCATCCGGGATTTTGTGCAATATTCGGGTTCACTGAAATTTCACTGTTTGGTATAGGGAACAATACGCTTCTCGATGTTATGCGGCCTGCCTGTGCTATAGCCGGGGCCGATAAAGCAGACGGCATGGTGGCCTGGTAGTCGGCCACCAGTTGCTGCATTGTAGTAACATACATACCCCATCTTATAAGATCGTGTTTACGAATTCCTTCAAAAGCCAGCTCACAAAAGCGTTCTTTTTTTATGGCTTCCAAAAAATCAACCTGCGCCAAACCGGCTGGTAAATCGGCAGTAGCATCAGGCGCATTTACCGGTTTGGCATACCCGCGGCGGCGTACCATATTCAACGCGTCATAAGCTGCAGTGGTTGGGCCATTCAATTCATTCTCGGCTTCAGCAAACATCAATAACACATCGGAATACCGCAGCATGGGGAAATTGATGGGCGTAAAATCCTGGCTCTTGGGTTTGAACAATTCATATTCTCTTCTCCATTTACCGGCGCTTCTTTCATAGATCTGGGTGGCCGTCCAGTTTGTTCGGGTAACCGGCGCCGAAGTGCCGGAGCCTGTAGGTACAAAACGGTAAGGAGCAATGGTCCAGTCGCGGCGCGTATCGCCTGCGCCATAAGCATTGTATAATTTGCCGGTAGTGTGCACATAATCGTAGGCAAAACCGGTATCTATATTGGGGCAATACACGCCCATCCACGAACCCAGGTAACCACCTTCGCGTATCTGCTCGGTATTATTGCCATAATATTCCACTTCCCATAAACACTCTTTTATATCAAACTTATCCTGCGCATGGTTTATGAAGATCTGCGAAAAGTTGCTATTGAGGGCATGTACATTCGATTGTATTACTTTGGCTGCATAGTTCTTTGCATCGGTATATTTTGCCTCATCATGTAAAGGGGCGCCGGCCATAGTAAGGTAAACGCGGGCCAACATGGCCTGTACAGCTGTTTTTGAAATACGGCTGTTGTAACCATAATAGGTAATATCTTTTACAAGACCTTCCGCTTCTTTCATATCCTGTATTATCTGTGCATATACTTCTGCAACCGATGAACGTGGCAATGGCGGTTCAACCGGCGACTCCATTGGCTGGGTGCGCAGCGGAACAGCGCCAAAATTATCAACCAGTACAAAATAATAGAAGGCCCGTAGGAACAGCGCCTGTCCTTTTACTTCATTGCGGGCCGAATCGCTTACCTGTGCCTTATCGATGTTAGCCAGTAACATATTGGCCCGTTCAACGCCCGTATACAGGGCTTCCCAGCAACGGTTCAGGTCAAGCATCGAGGCATCTATTGTATTGGACATATACCCTGTGGTTTGTCCTTTCAGAAAGAACTCATCGCTAAAAGCAAGATATCCGAATAACGCCGAACCATAGGTGCGGCGGTCGCCCAGCCGGTCGTACACCGCGCTCAACGCGCGGTCGAGATCGTTTTGGGTGCGGTAATAATTTTCAGGCGTAACGGAATCGGTAGGTTTTGTTTCCAAAAATTTCTTACAACTTATAAGGCATACCATTACCAACACCGGTACAATAAGCTGGCTATATTTAAATTTGCTGATCTTCATTTACAGGCAATTTATCGTTAGAAGGTTACATTTAATCCCAGGGTAAGCGTTCTGGCTTTGGGGTAAGCCGACCAGTCGAACCCGGGTGTAAGCGCACTGTTCCTTACAGACACTTCAGGGTCCACACCGGTATAGTTCGTCCAGGTGATCAGGTTTTGCGCCGCTGCATACAACCTGATGTTTTTGATCTTTATTTTCTTTAATGAAGCCGCCGGCAGATTGTAGCCCAGCGCCACCGTTTTAAGCCGTACAAAGGAACCGTCTTCAATAATACGGGTTGAATATACATTCGGGCCCTGCACACCAGCAGCAGGCATATCAGTATTGGTATTCTCGGTCGTCCAGCGGTCCTCAAATGATTTAAACATGTTCAGGTACTGCCGGGCTTCGGCGCCTTCAAATACAATGCGGTTCGCATTCAGGATATCATTTCCATATGACCATTGAAAGAAAATATTCAGATCGAAATTGTTGTAACGGAAGTTATTTGAAAAGCCCCCAATGTGAACGGGTATGGGGTTGCCGATATAGGTTTGATCATTGGCATCCACCACGCCATCGTTATTCAGATCAACGTATTTTATGTAACCGGGTTTTATCAGCGAACGGTCGAGCCCGTTATTGGGCACATCATCGCGCAGCACATAAGTGCCGTTTGGCAATTGGTTAAAGTCGTCATACTGGTAAAGCCCGTTGAACAGGTAACCCATAAACAAGGCCACCGGCATATTGGGGCGCGCCAGGTAGGGCAGCGAATTATTGAAGTTATCGTTCCAGGTTACGCGGGTGGTAAGGCTGGGCTGATTTTCATTCAGTTCAAGTATTTTATTGCGGTTGAATGCAATATTGAAGTTGGTGCTCCAGGTGAATTTCTTGCTATCGATATTCACTGTATTTAAAGTAAGCTCAACACCCCGGTTATTTACCTTACCAATGTTTTTATATGCAGCGGGATAACCAGTTGAGGAAGGTAATGAAGCAAGCAACAACAGTTTATCGGTTACCTTATAGTAATAGTCGGCCGTTACACTAATGCGGTTATTCAGTAAGCCTACATCGAGCCCCACATTGGTTTGCGCGGTATTTTCCCATACCAACGTTGGGTTGCCAACTTCAACAGGTGCAGAACCGGGAATATGCGTATTGTTGAAATAATAGCCGGGTGTTGTATTGGCGCTGCCATTGGTAAAACCGGTTTGCCGCAATACACTCAGGTAAGCAAAATCGCCTACCCGGTTATTACCGGTTACGCCATAACCCACACGCAGCTTCGCTTCGGAGAGTAGTTTTATGTTCTTCATAAACTTCTCTTCATGAATGCGCCAGGCAAATGAACCAGATGGGAAATAACTCCATTTATTACCGGTTGGAAATTTTGAGGAACCATCGGCCCTGAAAGAAGCAGTGAAAAGGTACCTGTTATATAATGTATACATGGCCCGGCCGAGGAAAGACGCCAAGGTATTTTCCGAGATCGATGATGCACTCAAAACGGGCATACCCTCATCGAGCCCGCTGATACCTAAATATTCATTAGGTACTTTATTGGCAGTAAAACCATCTATTACCGTTTTTTGTTCCTGCAAGGTAAAACCACCCACCAGGTTCAATTGATGGTCCTTATTGAACCGTTTGTTCCAGGTAAGTGTATTTTCATTCAGCCAGCTGCTGGTGGTATTGTTGTTTATAGATCCGTTTATGCCATTGGTTTGGCCGTATACGGTAAGCGGATTTCCCGCCGAAGTTTTTGAATTGTTGAAGAGCTCGCGCCGAACTGAATTACGGGTGATGCCGCCGGTTACCCGCAGCGTGAGGTTCTTCAGCAGTTTATATTCAAGGTACGTATTGGCAAACAAGGCATTGGTAAAGGCCATGTTATAAGCATTCTCGGCCTGCACCACAGGGTTTACCCGCAGGTCAACGGTTGAAGTAATATTGGGATCGAAGGGATCATCCGCAAAGGACAGATCGGCAATGGAGTCGCCGGTAAGCGGGCGGTAGCCCCAGGCGCTGTAAAAAGCATAGGAAGAGGCATTGATGCCATTGTCGCCGCCATTGGTAGCTATCTGGCCATTTGCCCTGAGCGATGAATAATTCACGTTCACGCCCACTTTAACTTTTGAACTTACCGTTTGGTCGAGCACTATCCTACCCTGGGCACGCCGAAAACCACTATTAATAAGAATACCATCCTGATCGAGCAAAGAACCGGAAAGCGCATACCTGGTTTTATCGGTGCCGCCGCTGATCGATACACTATGGCTCCACATGGGCGCGGTGCGTAACATTTTATCCTGCCAGTTTACGCCGGTGGCATCTTTGTATGAATCGAGCGTTTTACCATTCTTCAGGTACGTGGTAGCGGCCGAAGTGGGGTTCAGTTCAAACTGGTATTTCACAAACTCGTATGGGCTCATCACTTTCTGCCGTTTTATTTCTTTTTGCCAGCCATACCAGCCACTATACGTTACTACGGGCACGCCTATTTTTCCTTTTTTTGTGGTAATGATAATTACGCCATTTGCGCCACGAGCGCCATAAATGGCAGTGGCCGATGCATCTTTCAACACTTCAATAGATTCAATTTCATCGGGATTGAACATATTGTTATTGGGAATTTCAACGGGAAAGCCATCAATAACATAAAGCGGCGCATTGCTTTGGGTAATGGAATTGCCGCCCCGTATAACAATGAGGTTGCTTTGTCCCGGTTGACCGTCAACAGCAGAAACCTGCACACCGGCTACGCGGCCTGCAAGCGCATCTTCAATAGAAGGCACGGGCGCTTTTTTTACATCGGGCATTCTTACCTGCCCTACGGAGCCGGTGAGGTCTTTTTTTCGAACGCTGCCGTACCCGATGACTATCACATCATCGAGGTCCTTCAGGCTTGTTTCAAGCTTTACATTATAAACGGTGCCGGTTGCACTCAACCGTACCTGTTTAGGTGTAAAACCCACAGAAGAAATAGTAAGTACTACGCCGGTAGTGCTGTTTAAGGTAAGACTAAAGTATCCGTCTTCATTGGTGGTGGCGGTAATTGGTTTTCCCTTTACCTCAACCGAAACACCTTCGAGCGGTTCGTTATTGAGATCGGTGACCTTACCGGTAATTACTTTGGCTGTAGTTGGTGGTGCATTTTGTGCAGTAGCTTTGGTAATTAGCAAAAAAGCAGTTACAATCGTCAGGCAGATCGCAGTCAATGTTTGTTTCATACGGCTATGTTCTATAACAAAAATGCTGAATACAATTAGCAGAACAAAAAAAGTTGAGATTAAAATATTATGGGAACATTCCCATTTTACGGGAACATTCCCAATGTTGTTTTAATTTGTTTTCTTTGTAGCAACCTTTTAATCCTTCTTTAATGAAGCGACACCAGATAACGATTGTAGATATTGCCAACAAGTTGAACCTGTCTAAATCAACAGTTAGCCGTGTATTGACGGGCCACCCGAGTGTAAGCGAAAAAACGCGTAAGGCGGTGCTTGAGCTGGCCGAGAAAATGGATTACCAGCGCAACATGTTATCCATAAGTTTGCTTAACCAGAAAAGCAATACCATTGGCATCATTGTTCCCGAATTTATGAGTTCCTATTTCCCACAGGTGATCATCGGCGCACAGGAAATTGCGGCCCAGGAAGGGTACAATACTATTATTTGTCATAGCAACGAGAATTATGAAACAGAAGTGGCCAATACCAAACTGATGCTGGCCAACCAGGTTGATGGCGTGCTGGTATCCATTACCAAGGAAACAAGGAACTTCGATCACCTGAAAGTTTTTGAACGCAAAGGCATTCCCATTGTTTTCTTTAACCGGGTTTGTGAAGACATGAGTGTTCCCAAGGTAGTGGTGGATGATTATGAAGGCGCCTTTCGCGCCGTGGAGCATCTTATAAAAAGAAAGAAAAAACGGATTGCGCATCTGGCCGGGCCTGATTCACTACCCATAAGCGTTAAAAGGCTGCGTGGCTATCGCGACGCGCTTAAGAAATATGAGATTCCCATCGATGAAGAACTTATTATTCCCTATGATCTTACACTGGCCAAGGTAAAGATCTATGTGAACCATTTGTTGCAGCTCGACAACCCGCCCGACGCTATTTTCGCCATCAACGATCCTACGGCTATTGAAGCTATTAAGATCATTCGCAAAAAAGGACTGCGGGTGCCGGAGGATATGGCCGTAGTGGGTTTCAGCAATGATTATGTGTCGGAATTAATTGACCCACCGCTTACCACGGTATCGCAACCGGTAAAGGAAATGGGCAGTACGGCAGCCCGGTTGCTGATAGATCAGATAAACCGGGAAGTTTCGGAGTGGAAATCGATTATAAGGGTTTTAAAAACAGAGTTGATTGTGAGGAAATCGAGTTAACGCAAAAACTTCGGCGTTCCCATATCTATCGGCCCTTTATCGGGCCAGGGGCCATTGGGAATAATGAGTTCTGAATGCGGCCAGGCAATCCAGTTATTGCGGGGCATTGCCGCCGCCGTTACCAGGTTCTGCAAAACAATATGCAAATCGGCTAAGCGCCATACATCTTCATTGGGATCATCTTCTTTACCCGCCGATGCCTCCATCGCTTCCTGCCCGGTGCGCGACAATACCACCGTTGAACAGGGCGGGCTCCAGCAGCCCAGTCCGCCAAAAACAGCCTGCAGCCTGGCGGCTACTTCTATGCCGCCTACTGAATCCATGGTAACAGCACTGGCCATCGGCTTGCCGAAAAAGGCCGGGGTATTTTCAAAAGCCGTGGTCACTTCTACAAACCGTTGTAACGGTGAGCTCCAGTTGTTCCAGTAAACACCGGTGACCACCAGAAAAGCATCGCAATTAAATAAAAGGTTATACATCTCATTTATAGAAGGCTGGGGATCGGTAAGCGTTAAAAGAGTACATTGTTGCTGCAGTTGACTGGTTAATATTTCCTTTGCATGTTTCGCCACCGCATAGGAGTTACCGGCAGTTCCCCGCAGGGAACCATTAATAATGAGCATATTTTTAGAAGCAGTTGTCATAGCATTCAAAGTTACTTATATTTGGTTATGCGCACCATCATCCTTTCCCTGCTTCTTTCTTGTCATGTAGCAACACATGCACAGGAAAAACCAATCGTTATTCCTTTTGAACTAACAAAATATAACAATCTTTCTGTACCTGTGGTCATTAATAAGAAAGACACGGTGCATTTGATGCTTCATACCGCGAGCAGTTCAGTGACGTTGATAGAAGAAAGTGTAAAAAAATTGAGCACCCTTAATTTCAGCGGCACCGATACCGTTACAAGCTGGGGCAGCAGTGAAAACACATCGAGGTTTAGCCCGGGCAATACCCTCCAGATAGGTGGGCTTACCATAGAGCAGGAACCTATTTGGGAAGACAAATATTCAGGTCACTTTACCGATGGCAAGTTTGGACTTGGCCTATTTAAAGACAAAGTGATTGAAATTGACTTTGATAAAAAACAAATCGTTTTGCATAACAGCCTGCCGCCAAAAGTCAAAAGTTATACAATGTTGCCGGCCAAATTTGACCATAACAAGCTGTTTGTACAAGCAACCTGCAATACCGGCCACGACACTGTAAGCAATAGCTTTCTTATTCATTCCGGTTACTCGGGCGGGGTATTGTTCGATGACCAATTTGTAGCCGATCATAAACTGAATGAATATTTACAGATAACAGACACCAAAGAAATGAAAGACGCATTTGGCAATGCGCTAAAAACCCGCAAGGCTGTGTTACCAGGTTTTACCATTGGCAAAACAACTTTACAGAATGCCCCGGCTAACTTTTTCGAAGGCGCCCTTGGCCGCCAAAAAATGAGCTTTATTGGTGGCGACATCATAAAACGGTTCAACATCATCATCGATGCGCAGCGAACGAGTGTTTATCTGCGGCCTAATAAAGGAAGAAAAAGCGCTTATTTCAGCTAACCGGCTTTGGGGTGTTTAGGCTCGGTATATTTTTTTAATCGCTTTTCGTTCTTTGCTATCCTCTTTTTGGTAGCCTTAATATTTTTATTCAGTTTATCAACCCTGTCGGTTTCGCGCCTTGCAGTTTTAGCATCTTTGCGGGCAGCGCTCGAGCTTTTATCGGCCCTTTTGGCCAGCTTTCTGTTCTTGGGATCATCGCTTAATTTATCGGCTGCGGTTGAGTTTGCATTGGCAGAACGCTGGGCTTTTGCGATAGCTTCGCCTTTAAGTTTTAATCTTTCCTCTAACTGTGTTTGCAGATCGGCCAGTTTCGATTTGTCTTCATCTATTTTTGATACCAGGGAAAGGGAATCAGCATTCTGCGTTTGTGCAGTGGAGGATATACAAAATGCTAAAAATAACACAACGGTTAACAGCACAATTCTTTTCATAACGCCATTTTAATGGTTCAGAGGATTTTATCTACAACTATAAGTATACAGTTGACCTGTAAAATTACAGCTAAGGGGTATTTTATTTATAATAACTGCTTAATATCATACAATCCAGGTCTTTTAGCATATTTTCTGGTAATATAAATTAGAATGGCAGAGATTAGTTTATAATTACTCTATTATAAAATTATTTTTCGGGCGATAAGTTAAAATGGAAGTGTCTAATTCTTTGTGTAAATAAAATATAAGTAACTGTATTAGAGAGATTAATCCCCCGGGCAGGTGAAGCGAAGTGAGGCGGAGCGTA
>JANUBW010000013.1 GCA_024809215.1 Niastella sp. OAS944
CCTTTAGCACTGTAACGGCCTTTGAATGTTTGTTCGTGATCCTTTTCTACCATACATTTTAATTTTAAAGTGTATAGTTTTTTTAGGACGAGGCATATTGTCAACTACATACATGGCATAAAAAAAGCGTTCCGGCGGAACGCATTAATGATAATCAATACTTTATAAAGAAATTACACCGAATGGTGGTCTTTTTTTACGAATTTGATCACTTCGTTAATTATCACAATACCGGCCAGCACCAGCATTGCAGTAAAACCATATGTTCCTAATGAAAAAGGCATATAAGACTAATTAGCTAATGTGATAATGTGCTAATGTGCTAATTTAAAACAGCATTCCCTAACACATTTCTTATTCGTCGCAAAGAGCCTGTTATTATTACAACAGCCTCTTGCAATTGTTTATTAGACCAATGCTTTTTCAACAAGATTAAAGCCCTTGCGGGGTTTAACATTCTCCCACAAAATGCGGTAAACGGTTTCGGCTATGGGCATTTCGGCGCCTATTTGCTTATTAACGAGGTAAATACACTTGCTGGCATTATACCCTTCGGCCACCATGTTCATTTCGAGCTGGGTAGCTTTTACCGAATATCCCTTACCTATCATATTTCCGAATGTACGGTTTCGGCTATACAACGAATAACAGGTTACCAGCAGATCGCCCAGGTAAACCGAGGCGGCATAGTTTTGCGTTTGACGGTGGGTAATTGGGTCTTCGCCATCATGCACCCCCACTTCAATATGTTTAATACCTACTTTCTTTAAAAAGCCTGCCATTTCATCGGCGCAGTTGGCAATAAGCACACTCAGGAAATTATCGCCATATTCAAGGCCATGCGCAATACCTGCGCCGAGCGCATAAATATTTTTAAGTACGGCCGCATATTGCACACCATATACATCACTGTTCACTATGGTATTGAGGTATGGGGTAGTAAAAGCAGCGGCAATTTTTTCAGCCATTGCCACATCAACACCTGAAAAGGTAAGGTAAGAGAGTTTTTCAGAAGCCACTTCCTCAGCATGGCAGGGGCCCATTACCGTAAAGTAATCTGACAGTGGCAGATTGAATTTCTCTTTCAGGTAATCGTTCAGCAATAAGTTATTATCGGGGAGAATACCTTTTACCGCTGAGATCACTTTTTTGCCTTCAAAAGCATTAGCAGCAAGGCCTTCCAGCGAAGCCGTTACATATGCTGAAGGGGTTGCTATCAATACACAATCGCTGGCAGCTATGGTGCCGGCAATATCAGTTCGTAAGGTAAGCAGGTTTGTATCGAAATATACCGAGCTTAAATAACCGGGATTGTGATGCCGTTGTTGCAGGTGGGTAACAATTTCCTCCGACCGAACGCACCAGTTCAACGATTGCTTATTATCTGTACAAATTTTCGCCAATGCCGTAGCCCAGCTTCCACTACCAATAATTCCCAGTTGCATGTAGTTGTTTGTTTGCCCAAATGTAAGGTTAAGTTAACATGTTGACAAGTTAACAGGTTAACAAGGGCTTTAATTTAAAAGGCTCCCGATTACCGGAAGCCTTTTGTATTTCCTCGTCAACTCGTTAACTTGTTAACTCGTCAACTTACTTCTTAACCTCGTACAACTTATCCTTCGGTACTACCTTCACCTTAGTACCATCCTTCAGTGTTTTGCTAATGACATTATAAGGCGCTACCACAATTTCATCGCCTGCTTTCAAGCCCTCGGTAACCTCAATATTAGTTATATCCTGAATACCTGTTTTAACCACTACCTTTTTTACCGAGCCATCTTTTTGTAACACAAACACCACTTCATCGAGATCGGTTGAAGAGGATGTTTTATCTTCCTGTTTACCGCTTTCCTTATCTTTTTCTTCTTTATCCTTATCAGTGCCAACAACTTTATCGGTACCTTTTTCACGGGTAACAACTGCATTGATGTTAGCAGCCAGCACATTGGCTTTTGTTCTGGTTTGAATGTCGGCGCTGGCATTCATACCCGGGCGAAAAGGAAAACTTCTGGGACGGGCGGGGTCGAACAGGTCGTTGTACGACTCGCGCAGTAACCTGATATGTACTTTATAGTTCGTTACATCATTTGATGAAGCTGCTACAGAACTTGCGGTGGTATTGCTGCTGGCAATTTGTGTAACCAGGCCTTTAAACTTGCGGTTATTGTATGCATCTATTGTTACCAGTGCCGAATCGCCCAGTTTTACTTTGGGAATATCATTCTCACCCACTTCAACCTGAACTTCAATAATACTCATATCGGCAATACGCATCATTTCGGTACCTGCCATCATAGAGTTACCAACCACTCTTTCACCTGCCTTTACATTCAGCAACGAAACCACACCACTCATAGGCGCCAGAACAGCTGTACGGCTCAGATCTTTATTGGCTCTTTCGAGGCTGGCGCGAGAACCGGCAATACCGGCCTCGCCACTACGAATATTTTGTTTGGCGGCATTTAAATTTGCCTGTGCTGTTTGATAGGAGTTTTGCGCCTGTTCAAATTCGGCAGTAGAAATAACTTTTTCAGCTACCAGTTTCTTCTGCCTGTTGTAAGTTGCTTCTGCCAATTTAAGGGCGCTTTCCAAACTTGCCAGTTGCGCCCTGCTGTTATCAACCATCGCCTGTTGGCGGTCAACTTCAGCAGCAGCCTGAGTGCGCTGGCTTGAATAAATATCGGCATAAATTTTTGCCAGCACCTGCCCCCGGCGAACACTATCGCCTTCCTTTACCTGCAGATCTACTATTTCACCAGAGATATCGGGACTTACTTTAACTTCTATTTCCGGGTACACTTTACCGCTTGCATTTACAGTTTCGGTAATAGTACGCAGCTCCACCTTTTCAGTGGCCACCTTTAAGCCTTCGTCTTTTCCTATAACGCCGGCGCTTTTAAGGCCAACTAATGCTATTACCACAATCACAAGGGCCAGGGTGATCCACAATAATTTTTTCTTCTTCATAATGAATGGTTGTCGCGGTTTAGAATCTCATGAACTATTTTACATTTATAATTTAATACCCTGCCCTTTGTAAAATTCCAGCACTTTCATCTTAAACACATAATCGAATTGTGCAGAGGTCATATCGTATTGGGAGCGATTCATATTGTTTTGGATGGTCAGATAATCAAATGAATTTAACAATCCAAGTTCATCTCTTTTTTTAGCAAATTCAAATGCCTTTTTGTTTATCTCATATGTTTTCTGGGCTGCATGAAATTTTTCAAGGGCAGCCGATGCATTATAATAAGCTTTATAAATATCGTTCTTCAACGTTTGGTCGGCCAGCGATCTGGTAAGTTCTGCATTTTTAAGATCGAGCTTCGACCGCTGATAGTTAAATTTAGCCTGGCCGCTGCTATTGATAGGCACCGAAATGCTAAAGCCCAGGCTTTGCCTGAAGTTGTTGTTCATTTGCAGGCCCCAGCCATCCCAACGTTCGCTGAATGTTTTTTTGGACTGGGTAACATACCCATCAGGTGTAAACACCGGGTATTGAGTACCCCCTACTGTAACCAGGTCGCCATTAGCCTTGAGACCCGTAACAGTAACGCCGGTCACTTTTTTATCGGCGCTTGAAAAGTTGGTACCCAGCGAACCGCCTACTGATATAGTTGGGTACATAGCAGCCCGGCTCGATCGTAGAGAAGCTTCCAGCGACTTTATTCTTAACAAATTCGCTTTTTGCGCCGGCTGGTTTTGAATGGCTATTTGAAATACCGTTTCGGGTTGTAATTGCAGTATGGGCTCAACTGGTATTTGTTCAACAGGTGGCAGTGCTATATCAAAGAACTGACCGGCATCGATATTCAACACCTGTTTTAATTGCAACAAATTTTGATCGGCAGTTGCCCTGGCTGTAATGTAATTTGCGCTGTCCGTAGCGTATTGTCCTTCAATTGTAAGAGCATCCAGTTCGGGCACAGCGCCTGCGTTCACCTTTTTCCGCACAACATCTAACTGGCTCAGCGTTAGTTTCATCTGTTGTTCGGCTATAATGATCTGTTGGTAAGCTAACAGCACCTGCAAATAATAAGTGGCTACTGTAAGGGAAATATCATTTTTGATCTTATCTACATCCATTTTGGCAGCATCGGAATTAAGATCGGCGGCAATGATATTATTGCGAATGCGATGCCAGTTAAACACCGTTATACCCGCATTGAGGCTATATCCCTGGTATAACAGCTGGTTACTGGTAAACTGGTTGGTGGTAGGGTCAATTGACCGGCCCCATTGTAAACCAGTATTAGTGCTAAAATCGGCATTTGGGTACTGCGACCATCTTGTTTGCTTTTCGTTCACTTCGGCCACCCGTGCCTGTACATCGGTTTGTAGTACAGAAATGTTATGGGCCAAAGCATATTCAACACAGCGGCGCAGGTCCCATTTGTCCTGGGCCGATGCATTAAATACAATGCAGCCGCTAAGAAGTGAAATTATGAATAGAGGCTTACTTATTTTCATATGCCAAAAGTAATTGTAATGAAAAGCGAAAGAACCGGTTTTTGATAAGCGGTCAGTTAAAATAGTGAATAACAACAAAGGCCGAAAGGTAGGTACACGAAAATGCCGTATATCAGGAAATTGCTCCTTAACATACGGTTTGGCGGCACCCTTCGATCCTCAGGCTTCGGCAGACGAGGCAAAAGCCTGTTCAAAATCGGCGATCAGGTAATCCGGCTCTTCGAGGCCTACATAAAAACGGATCATTTTATGCTCCCTGTTGCCTGCATCGAAATTCTCCGGTAAAATGGAAGCGCAACGGGGAATGGCCAGGCTTTCATGACCACCCCAGCTTACAGCCATAAGTATGTGTCGCAAAGATTCGCAGAAGGTTACAATCTGTTGCATTTTTTCTGCCTTCATTACGATGGTTACCAGTCCGCAGGCGCCGGTCATTTGTTTACGGGCAAGGTCGTACTGCGGAAAGGAGGAGTCAAAGGGAAAGATCACTTCCTCTACCTGTGGGTGGTTTTTAAGGTAGTTAACCACTTTAGTAGTGGTAGCGGTAATACGTTCTAACCGAATGGGCAGGGTACGCAGGCCGCGGATGAGCAGCCAGGCATTAAAAGGCGTAATGCCATTACCCATATTAAGCAGCTCACTGTCGAAGATCTTTTTCATCATTTGGCGGGTTCCCGATAGAACCCCGGCCACCACATCGCTATGGCCGCCAATAAACTTGGTAGCCGATTGCAACACCATATCTATACCCAGTGAAATGGGTTTTTGATACAACGGGGTGCAGTAGCTGTTATCGCAAATAGTTGTAATATTTTCAGCTTTGGCCAGTTCTGCCACCGCCTGCAGGTCCTGCAAAACAAACTCCCAGCTATTGGGCGACTCCAGGTAAATGACCTTTGTATTGGGAAGAATGGCGCGCTCGAAATTCTCTATTTTGGTACCGTCAACATAAGTAGTACTTATACCAAACCGGGGCAGCACATTATCGAACATTTTTTGCGCCCAGGCATAGGGGCTTCGAACCGATACAATATGATCACCTGATTGCACATTCGAAAAAACCGAAGCAAAAATAGCAGATGCACCGCTGTTGAAAACCAGGCAATCTTCCGCTTCATCGAGGGCTGCCAGCTTTTGGCGAAGAATATCAACGGTTGGGTTTAAACCACGACTGTATAAATAATTACTGAATTCATCCTCAAACACCTTACGCAGCTCATCCACCTTCTTAAAAGCAAAATTGCTGGTTTGCATAATAGGGGGAGCAATTGCACGAAAATACTGGTCACGATCTTCACCTAATTCATTTAAAATATACGACAGTTCGTTCATGTGACGTTAGTTTGGTTGAGGAGATTTCCTGAAAAGGCGTAAAACAAAATACAGTATAAAAAATACAGCAAATACCAAAGCGCTTACCCACGCCGCTTTAGGTGTATTTATTGCTATACTGGTTGCTAAAAAAATGTATGCGGCAATAAACACCAACGGCAGCAGGGGATACAGCTTCATGCGATAACTATCTTTTACATCCTCCCCAACGCCTCTTTTTCGTAAAATAAAAATAGTAGCTGTTGAAGTGGCCATGCCAATAGAATCTAAAAATATAGTGTGATCGAGAATTTCATCAAAGGTTTTGCCATAAAACAGGGTAATAAGGCATAGCGCCGCAAATGCACTGAGCGATACCACAATTACGTTTCTTTTTATGGTCACTTTTTTAAATACTGCAGGTAATACGCCTTCATCACTCATTGCATACATAACACGCGGGTTACTCATCAACAAAACATTTACATAGGCCAGCACAGAAAGGAATAGAAATACCGATAAAATAGTAAATCCCTTTTCCCCAAACAATTTACCGGCTAAGATGGCAGCAATGGATTGTGCTCCTTTCAGGTTACTAAAACCTATCACTTTGTAATAGGTGTAATTAATCGTAAGATACAGCAACATTATGATAGCTATGCCAAAAAATATCCCTTTTGGTAAAATTTTTGACGGATTCTGCACCTCACCTCCAAAATTTATCGTTTGTTGGTAGCCGCCATACGTGAAACTAACGGCCACCAAACAGGCGCCAAAGGCCTTGATGGTAGTCATGAAATCGGCCTTAGGCGCGGCCTCGGTGGTCAACGGGGTAGCATAGTCGCCGGTGAACAAAGCGCCAATCAAAAACACCACCACGCTTATTTTTATTATTGTAAGTACATTCTGGGTACGGGCGCTCATCTTCAACCCCAGCAGGTTAACACCGTAAAAACTGATGACGGCAATGGTTGAAATAGTAAGTTTTATAGAATTGATGTTCTCGCTGTCCTTAAATAATACGTTGGCCAAATATTCTGACCCTATTAATGCCACCCCGGCCAGGGAGGCCGCATTGGAAACCAGAATAATGCAATTGATGGCAAATGCAATGGAAGGGTGATAACAATAGGAGAATATTTTATAATACCCGCCCGTAACCGGGTAACGCGACCCAATTTCGGCATAGGTTAATGCCCCACATAATGCTATAAGGCCGCCGGCGATCCAGGCCAGGAAAAACATATCTGCCGAGCCGGCCTGTTTTGCAACATTTACCGGCGTACGGAAAATACCCATGCCTATTACCAGGCTTACCACGATCATGGTTAGATCGAATAAATTTAACCGCGAAGAAGACTTCATTAATGAAAGTTAAAATAATATTTGCATTTACCTTTAGGGATAATTGACGCAATAATGATGAAAACCTGGCTTCTTATTTCATTAGCAGTTTTAGCAATGGCTCCTGTTTGTGCACAAACCAATCTGCCGCGCGATACCACCCCGGTATTACAAACGGTAATTGTGAAAGCTTACGATCAAAACAGGCAGCTAAAAGAAGTATCGGCCGCCATCAATGTAATAAACACCGCCCAATTGGAGCGGTATAACAATACCAATATACTTCCTGCCTTAAATGCTACGCCCGGCGTGCATATGGAAGAACGTTCGCCCGGCAGCTACCGGTTAAATATACGCGGCAGCACCCTGCGCTCGCCATTTGGTGTTCGTAATGTAAAAGTGTACTGGAACGGCATACCCTTTACTGACCCGGGCGGCAATACCTACCTCAACCAACTCAGCTATTTTAATATTAATTCTATTGAAGTACTGAAGGGGCCGGCCAGCAGTTTGTATGGCGCGGGCACCGGCGGGGCCGTACTTATAAACAGCCAGCCCGATGAATTACAGCCAGGCATAAACCTGCAATACAGTACTGGCAGCTTTAATTCACAAAACATCAATGCACAGGTTATACTAGGTAATAACGAGCATAGCAATACTTTCGGGTACACCCATCAAACAAGCGATGGCTACCGCTATCATACCAATATGCGGCGCGATGTGGCCACCTGGGAAACCCGTATAAAAGCAAATGACAAACAACAACTGTCGGCCTCGGTGCTATATGGCGACCTGTATTATCAAACACCGGGTGGATTAACCCCTGCCCAATACAATGCCAATGCACGCGCGTCGCGCCCCGCAGCAGGCGCATTTCCCAGCGCCGAAGATGCCCAGGCAGCTATTTACCAGAAAACATTTTTAGCCGGCATCAACCACCAATACCGTTTTTCAGAAAACCTGCAGAATACATCGGTAGTATATGGCGCTTTTAGCAACATAAAAAACCCAACCATTCGCAATTATGAAAGAAGAACGGAGCCCCATTTTGGCGGCCGCACCGTATTCAATTATAATAAACAATGGCAGCAAAGCAGTTTACAGGTTTCATTCGGTGGCGAAGGGCAACGTGGGTTCTTTAACACCAAAACCTTTGGTAATGCAGGTGGCCAGCCCAATGTTGTGCAAACCGATGATGATATTGATAACTATATTTATTCGGGCTTTGTACAATCCGATCTTCATTTGCCTGGCAACTGGTCGGTAAGCGCAGGTGTGAGCATTAATAAATCATCTATCACCATTACCCGCCTCACCGGTGCAGAAACCGGAAAGCTTACTGCCACTTTTAACAGTGAATGGGCGCCGCGGGTAGCCATTTCAAAAAAAATATTACCAGGTTTATTGTTGTATGGCAGTGTATCGCGTGGTTTTTCGCCACCCGGTACGGCAGAAATATTACCATCAACAAGTATTATCAATACCAGCTTACAGGCTGAGCATGGCGTTAACTATGAAGCCGGTTTTAAAAGCAACTGGTTACAACAACGCCTGTACGTAGAAGTGAATGCATTTTATTATCAGCTTAAAAATGCCATTGTACAACGGCGTGATGCCAGCGGGGCCGATTATTTTGACAATGCCGGCAGCACCCGTCAACGGGGTATTGAATCGCAGGCCAGCTATCAGCTGCTACCTAACAGCCACCGCTTTGTAAGTAATGCACGTTTGTGGGCCAGCCATACCTATAACAAATTCCGTTATCATGATTTTAAAGTGGTAACTACCGATTACTCAGGCAACACCCTGCCCGGCATTGCCGAACATACCATGGCTGCCGGAGTTGATGTAACTACCCGCCCCGGCTGGTATATAAACCTTACGTGGTTTTATAGCGACCCTACTGCATTGAACGATGCCAATACCGATATGGCCACCTCTTACAACCTGGCGGGTGGAAGAACGGGCTGGCGTACTTCGCTTGGTAAAACCCTTATAATGGATGTGTTTGCCGGCGTTGATAATGTGTTCGACGTAACCTATAGCCTGGGCAATGATATCAACGCCACCGGAAGCCGGTATTTCAATACGGCACCGGGTGTTAATTATTATGGGGGCATTTCATTCAGGTACCGGTTTGGAAGCAATCAATAAGTTGATTTACAATCAAATACTTACTCATTTTTATAAACCACCCTTAGCCCCTATTTTTGCCACGTAATTGGTCTTCGACTTTATAATCGGAGTTAAAAGGGAAACCGGTGAAAGTCCGGTGCTATCCCCGTAGCTGTAAGTTCTACGACGTGAAACGTGAAATGGTCCGCCAGTTGGCGGATGAAACGAGTACCCGCCATTTCATCAGCCTAACTAAAGGCAAACCTCACGACTGTTGAAACTCCATACCACTGTTCGCCAGGGCGAATGGGAAGGCATTCAACAGAGAACGAGCCAGAAGACCTGCCAGTTGCAATTTTTACATCAACGAGCTTTCGGGTGAAAAGCCGGGATGAAATAAGTCTTTCTTATCCTGGACAAATTTCATTTCTGTTTATATTTCATTGTTCCGAAGGTTCATAGTTAATCAATAACAAACTATGAGCATGATCAGAAAATTACTCCCTATTCCGGTATTATTTGCAGCCATGCAAACCCAGGCGCAGGATTCTACCAAAACAAAACATCTTGATGAAGTGGTTGTTACGGCTACCAAGTACCCCGTTAAATTAAGCCAAACCGGTAAAGTAGTTACTGTTGTAAATCACGAGCAAATTGAAAAGAGCTACGGAAAGAGTTTATCACAAATACTTACCGAACAAACGGGTCTTCTTATAAATGGCGCCAATAGCAATCCGGCTAAAGACAAATCAGTTTTTTTACGTGGTGCTGCCAATAAATATACATTGATCTTATTAGATGGCATCCCCGTAAACGACCCCGCTGGTTTTGGCGGTGCTGTTGATCTGCGGTTGTTTCCGGTTGATCAAATTGATCATATTGAGATCTTAAAAGGTAGCCAAAGCACTTTATACGGTTCCGATGCCATTGCCGGCGTTATCAATATCATCAGCCGTAAGCCAGGCAATAAAAAAATAGGTTTCAACGGCGGTGCTACTTATGGCTCATTCAATACATTTAACGGCAATGCAGGTGTTAACGGTCATACAAAAATTGTAGACTACAACGTTAATTATAACTACGAGCATACCGACGGTATTTCAGATGCGCTGGATACAACAAAGAAAGCAGGGTTCGATAAAGACGGCTTTACCCGCCATAACTTTCAGGGTAACCTTACTTTAAATGCCGGAAAGCACCTTAAAATATCACCCTACTATCGTTATAGTTTTTATGATGGTCAGTTCGATGCCGATGCTTTTACTGATGGGAAAAATGTGTTCACTTCCATGTTAAACAATAGTGGTGCCATTGCCACTTATTCTTTGCCCAATGGCACCATCACAGCCAACTATGGTTATTCTTACAGCAAAAGAAAAGTTGTTGACCAATGGGGCACTACCTTTTACAGGGGACAGTTTAACAGCGGAGAAATTTACCTGGTGCATGATCTTATAAGTAAAGTAAAATTTCTCACCGGCGTAAACTACCAAACCTATCGCCTGCTCGATACCACGCTCGAAAAAAAGAACCCGCAAACAACTATTGTAAGTCCGTACCTGTCGTTGTTTATACAGGACCTGCAAGGTGTTAGCCTTGAAGTAGGTGGCCGGTATAATCACCATTCAGAGTTTGGTGAGCGTTTTACATATAATGTAAGCGCCTCCTATTTGATTGACGATAATTATAAAATATTTGCAAACGTGTCGAGCGGGTTTAGAGCGCCAACTGTAAACGATCTTTTTGGTCCTGTTAATTTTGGCAGCAATCCCGATCTGAAGCCTGAAACATCGAACAACTTTGAAGTGGGCGCACAGTTTGCTGCCATTGATAATAAACTGCAGGTAACAGCTACCGGGTTTTACCGTGATATTAAAAACCTGATCGCTTATGTTGGTACCCGCAGTGTTAATATTGACCAACAAAAAGATAAAGGTGTTGAACTGGAAGCAAGTGTAAAGCCTGTTGATGGTTTAACGATCAAGGCATCCTATATGTTTGTTACAGGCGACCTGCACCAATCGCGTAACGGTAAAGACACCAGCTTTTACAACCTGGTGCGACGGCCCAAACATACCATTACAGGAACTATTGGCTACCAGGCAACCAAACATCTGTATCTTTCATTATCGGCACAAAGCCTGGGTAAAAGAACAGATCTTTACTTTGATCCTTTTACCTATGCGCAAAGCCAGGTTAATTTAAAAGCTTATACGTTAGTAAGCGCTTATGCTGAATATAAATTGTTTGGCGATAGGCTGCGGATATTTGCAGATGGAAAAAATTTAACAGACACCGATTATACCGAGGTATATGGATATAAAACGCCGGGATTTAATGTTAATGCCGGCTTCCGTATAAACCTGTAAATTTATAATTACAAAAACAACACACTATGTCAGTTCTGAAGATGAACCCACGCAATGCGGTACTGCTGCTCATCATTGTGGCAATGGCCATTTTGCGTATAGCCTCGTTCACCGGCTGGGGCCCCCTTACCGTATTTACGCCCATTGGTGCTATGGCATTATTTGGCGGCGCTTATTTCAATGGCAATTTAAAACCATTCGCTTTTCCATTACTGACGTTGTTCATTAGTGACATAATAGTGATGAACCTGTTCTTTTCAGGATCAGAATACCGCAGCGGTCTATTATACAGTGGCTGGGTATGGACCTATTTAGCCTTTGCACTGATGACCATTGCCGGAAAACTGATCATACGCGATATCAATGTTAAAAATATTGCCATTGCCGTGGTTGTATCTACACTCATTCACTGGCTGGTAAGCGATATTGGTGGCTGCCTGGCAGAAAACACTTTGTCGTTCACTGTTTATCAGCAACGGTTGATCACTGCCATTCCATACGAATTACGTTTCCTGGGCGGCACTGCATTCTTTAGTGTTTTGCTGTTTAGTGCGTTTGAGATTTTACAGAAAAAATATACTGTATTAAAGCCTGCGGTATAATAGTATTAAGTTACAGGTTACATGTTACAGGTTACAAGGGTGTACAATAGAACCCTGAAACCTGAAACATGTAACCTGTAACTGTTGTTAAATAATTTATCTTTTTATCAAGTTATTACATCCTTATTTCCCATGACATGCTCTTTTCTACCCGCCGCCACACAAATGATCTACGATATGAACCTGCAACATTTATTGCAGGGCATTACGTTTGAATGCCCGCCACAGGCGTTGGCCGAAAAACAAAAAGTAGTGCGTTGTGTACTGGAAGGCAATACGTACAGCAGCATGGAAATAGATAAAATATTTTCCGCCTCCAAGGCACAGGGAAAAAGTTTGTATTATGTTGATGAGGACCTGCTTCAAAACATTTCGCCCGATATTATTTTCACACAGGATGTGTGCGAAGTTTGCCAAATAGATACGGCCTGCACATCGGCAGCTGTAGCCAAACTGGAAAAACAACCTGAGCTTATAGCACTTACGCCTAACACCCTGCACGATGTTTTCAACACCGCCATAACCATAGCCTCTGCTATGGGCAATGAAGAAGCGGCCTATACCTACCTGGCGGGTTTACAAAAAAGAATTGATGCCATTATAGATGGTTTACGACTGCATAAAGCGCCACCCAAACGGGTAATGATCATGGAATGGCTGGCGCCGGTTTACAATTGCGGGCATTGGATACCTTACCAGGTGGCATATGCCGGTGGTATAGATATGCTTTCGAACCCCGCCGGCGACAGTATTGTAACGCCCTGGGAAAAGATCGTAAAATACGATCCCGAAGTATTGGTGATAGCGCCCTGCGGCTTTACCATTTCACGAACTGCTGAAGAAGTTCATTTACTTACCGATAAAAAAGAATGGGCGCAGTTGACCGCAGTACGTAACAATGCCGTGTTTATGGCAGACTACGATCTGTTCACCCAACCCAGCGCCAGCACTTTAACAGATGGTATTGAATTGTTAGCTGCGTTATTTAACCCGAACATATTTACCGTTCCCGAACATTTGCAACATAAATACAAACCGCTTCATCAATCATCACTTGCCTATGTGTAAGCATGAGCAAAAAACCTGTCCGCGCTGCCAGGCGCCATTTGAATGTAAAGTGGGCGATATAATGCATTGCCAGTGTTATGGTATTACCTTCACGCCTGAAGAAAAATCATTTATTGAAGAGCGTTATACCGATTGCCTTTGCCGTAACTGCCTGCTCGAACTAAAACAACGGTATATTTTATTTAAGGAAAAATTTAATGTTAATGGTACCAGATGAAGGCCTCCCCCCAGCCCCCTCCGGTGGAGGGCGAGCTTTAAACAATAGACTTATTTTCATTACAGGAGGAGCGCGAAGCGGCAAAAGCCGGTATGCGCAACAACTGGCGCTGCAGTTAAGCAATAACCCCGTATACCTGGCCACCGCCCGCCATTGGGACGATGATTTTGAAAAACGCATACAACGCCACCAGGCTGAGCGCGATGAACGGTGGACCAGCATTGAAGAAGAAAAGAAGATCAGCGGCCTGCCTTTAACGGGCAAAGTAGTGGTAGTGGATTGCGTTACCTTGTGGCTTACCAATTTCTTTACCGATAACAAATACGACATTGACGCCAGTTTGCTGCAAGGCAAACAGGAGATCGACAACCTGAATACAACAGAAAATACCTATATCATCATCAGTAACGAACTGGGTATGGGTATGCATGCCGAAACAGAAATAGGAAGAAAGTTCACCGATCTGCAAGGCTGGATGAACCAATATATTGCGCAGAAAGCCGATAAGGTAATTTTTATGGTAAGCGGAATTCCTATGATAATAAAGAGCCCATAACCCCTAAAGAGGAGCTGTGAAACGGCAATCGTGAATCGGCAATCGGCAATGAAGTCCGAAACTCATGGCCTCGCGTATCGTGAAACGGCAAACGTGAAACGTGAAAGGGCCCGGCAATCGGCAATCGTGAATCGGCAATACTCATAAAACTCAGGCCTCGCTAATTGGCGAACATGAAAGCTCTTTAATGAGAAAAAGGATCAACAATTATGACATCAGAAATTAATAGCGAGTCTCAAATGGCCCCCTTCAGAGGGTCGGGGGGTGTGGCTTACATGAACTGGAGCGGCGGAAAGGATTCATCGCTATGCCTGCATTATATACAAAAGGATAAACGCTACCAGGTTGATTGTTTGCTTACCAGTGTAAATGCTGCGCATGACCGCATATCGATGCATGGGGTACGACGTTCATTGCTCGAAGCACAGGCCGCATCAATTGGTTTGCCCTTGCAAACCATAGAGCTGCCCGAACAACCAGGCATGCGGGAATATGAGCAGGCTATGATGAACAAGGTGACCGCACTAAAGAACAACGGTTACAACACAGCCGTTTTTGGTGACATCTTTCTGGAAGACCTGAAGCGTTATCGCGAAGAAAAACTGGCCACAGTTGATATACAATGTGCATTTCCCTTATGGAAAATTCCTACCCCACAACTAATGCAGGAATTTCTACAACTGGGTTTTAAGGCCATCATCGTTTGTGTGAATACGAAATTTCTTGATAAAAGTTTTTGTGGCCGGCTCATAGATGAATCATTTGTACGCGACCTGCCCGCTAATGTTGATGTTTGTGGCGAGAACGGCGAATACCATTCCTTTGTTTTTGACGGCCCTATTTTTAAACACCCCATTCCTTTTACCAGGGGCGAAATAGTTTATCGAACGTATCAGGCACCGCAAAATACACAGGATACCTGCAACCCTATGGATCAGCCTTCGGAATATGGGTTTTACTTTTGTGATCTTCTGTAAAAATTCATCATATTGCATACATGTCCTCAAACTTACAACAACAGTTACAGCATATCATCGACCATAAAACCAAACCGCTAGGCGCCTTAGGCCGGTTAGAAGAAATTGCGTTGCAGATAGGGTTGATACAACAAACAACAAAACCTGTTATTCAAAACCCACACATAGTTGTGTTTGCCGGCGACCACGGTATTGCCAAAACCGGTTTGGTAAATGCATATCCGCAGGAAGTAACCGCGCAAATGGTGCTGAACTTTTTGCATGGCGGCGCGGCCATCAATGTATTTTGCAGGCAACATCAGCTAACCTTACGCGTGGTAGACGCAGGTGTAAATTTTGATTTTGATCCCAATTCCATCGATCTTATAAATGCCAAGATAGGGCATGGTACAAAAAACTATGTTACCGAACCGGCCATGAGCGTGTATGAAGCCATTCAGGCCATAGAGAAAGGAAGAGCGATCGTTAACCAGATCGCTGCCTCTGGTTGCAACTGTATAGGCTTTGGCGAAATGGGTATTGGCAATACCTCTTCAGCCACACTCATCATGAGTGCTGTAACCGGGCTACCCGTTGTAGAATTTACAGGCCGGGGCGCCGGGCTGAACAATGAACAGCTGGAAACAAAGGTTAACACCCTGCAACAGGTTTATGAAAAACATACGCTTGGTAAACTGGGACAGCAACCTATTGATCTGTTATCGCGGGTTGGTGGATTTGAAATTGCCATGATGGCTGGCGCTTACCTGGAGGCAGTAAAACAAAAAATGATCGTTGTGGTGGATGGCTTTATTACCACAGCCGCTTTGTTAGTGGCCAATGCCATTTATACTGCCGAGAAACATAAATCATTGGTATCTGGCTGGACAACCCTCATAGATCATTGCATTTTTGCGCATACCAGTCATGAGGCGGGACATGAAAAAATATTAAAACACCTCGGCGTATCGCCATTGCTGCAATTATCGATGCGGTTGGGTGAAGGAACAGGCGCTGCCTTGGCTATGCCCATGATACAATCTGCCGTAAACGTCCTCAATGAAATGGCCAGTTTTGAAAGCGCCGGTGTAAGTAACAAAGAATAGACAATGAAAAAAGAACTCCGCATATTTTTCACCGCCATGATGTTCTTAACGCGGTTACCCGTACCGCGTTTTACCGACCACTCACCAGATTACCTGGAGCGATCGGTAAAATACTTTCCATTGATCGGCTGGATGGTCGCCGGCATAAGCGCATTAACCTTTCTGATCTTCAACAAATACATTAGTGAAGACATTGCCATAGCAGCTTCCATTATTGCAGGCATATTAACTACCGGCGCGTTTCATGAAGACGGCTTTGCCGATGTGTGCGACGCTTTTGGCGGTGGTTGGACAAAAGAAAAGATCCTGATGATCATGAAAGACAGCAGGCTTGGTTCGTATGGTGTAATAGGCATGATGTCGATACTATTGTGCAAATTCCTCTTATTAAAAGAGCTGCCGAAATTCATGCCCGATCTGCATAGTCCGTCAATTAATATTTTCTATAACTATCGCTACTTCATACTAACATTGTTTGCAGCCCATGGGGTTAGCCGGTTGATGCCGGTGTTGGTGATGCGTTATTTTGATTATGTAACCGATCCTGATGGCAGCAAATCGAAACCTGTTGCCAGCCGTAAACCATCGATATTGTTTTTAGTAGTACCCACACTTACCGCCCTTCTGCCATTTGCTTTTATGAGCTGGCAGTTTATACTGGCAGTGATACCGGTGGTCTATGCAGCCTTCAGCCTGGCCAAGTATTTTAAAAAATGGATCGGTGGCTATACCGGCGATTGCCTGGGCGCCATTCAGCAGGTAAGTGAATTGTGCTTTTATTTGGGAATGATCATTATTTGGCGGTATGTTATTTGATTATGATTGAAATTTGCACACATGTCCATTTATCTTATTCGACATACTACACCACTCATTGAAAAGGGCCTGTGTTACGGGCAGCTGGATATTGATGTTACTGATTCTTTTCATGAAGAAGCGGCACTCATAAAAAATGTGTTGCCTGCAATTGAACAAGTGCATAGCAGTCCGCTCATACGCTGTCACAAGTTGGCCAGTCATTTATTTCCAACGCAGGAGATCTCCCTTGAGCCCAGCCTTATGGAACTGGCTTGTGGCGAATGGGAAGGCATACACTGGGATGCTATTCCCGCCGAGGTTATTGATCCATGGATGAAAGATTTTGTAAATGTGAGCACACCCGGCGGTGAGAGTTATATACAAATGCACAAACGGGTAACCGAATGTTTTACCAGGATTGCTGAAGGGCCTAAACCGGTGGCCATTGTAACGCATGGCGGTGTTATAAGAAGCATTCTGGCGCATATTACCAATACGCCGCTGGTTGACAGCTTTGGGGCTTTTAAGATCAGTTATGGCTGTGTAATAGAGTTAAACGCTACCCCGGCCGGATTTACACATAAAGCGTTGCATAGTGTTGTAACAGAAAAAGAGCAGCATAAGCCCAGTAAATTCAAAAAGTAACCTCTTCAGACCTTTTAAGCCGGCTTTTTTAGTTAATATCGCATTAATTATCAATACTGATGAGATTTGGCAATTTTCCTGTAAATTTGCCGCCCGCCGGGAAGCCGAGCGTAAAGTTCTTCAAAACTGGTCTCGTAGTACAATGGATAGTACGCAAGTCTCCGGAACTTGATATTCCAGTTCGATTCTGGACGAGACCACTCTCACGTTTATTTTGAAAGTAACGAAAAGCATTAGACCCGTATAAGACTTGGTTTTGTATGGGTTTTTTGTTTCAACTACTACTCATCCAATTCTTGGATCAAGTCACAAAATTAGGGGATTGTTTGTTTACTCATTGATTTAAGCGAATCTGAATAAGAAGAAGTTGATGTCCCTTACGGTCTTACGATCCTGAAAGATTTAATATTCTTCTTTTCCGTAAGCTGGCCCTGGTCTTTTTTATTGCCCGTCCGTTGGAATTTAGGGCGAGGTTTAATTGAAAAAAAAGCGGGAATAATTCAATTACACGTCTTTTGCATTGAAAAGAAGAAACTGTTTGTTCAATTGGAGGTTCTCTTAATTAAAAAAGAGGAATTGTTTTTTCAATTAGAAGTTCTTTCAATTGAAAAAGAAGAACAGTAGCTTCAATTGGATAAGCTTTCAATTAAAAAGATTGTACAGTTTTTTCAATTGCGTGCTCATTCAATTAAAAAGAATGTGCAGTTTTTTCAATCAAATGCGCTTCCAATTAAAAAGAATGAGGAATTTTTTCAATTAGAAGTTCTTTCAATTAAAAAATAATTACATTCTTTTCAATTGTGAATAAGCACCCCTTTAATAGAAAAAATTGATTTTCAGTCATTTAAGCCATCAGCACGGCTGTTCTTTATAAAGAATCGTATTTGTCCCGGTCTGCCAGCATCAATTGAGTACAAACAACACTTACTCTCTCGCATTATTAATCGAATATGCGTTATTGGAATTCCAACAATTGAATCTGGCGTACAGGGGGCATAAGTATATTTGAAGCAGAATTGTTATATGTTTAATCAGTTTTCAACTAATTTAACATCTATTACTTTTTCATGGTTGACGCTAAAATATTCACCGGTATGGTAGGTCATCAGGATCGCTTTTTTGCGGTCTAACATAAAATAGCTCCAGTTTGTAGGTTCAAGAGCATAAGATAATTTAAGAAAATCAAGATCGTTTCTGTTTATGAAGAACCGGGCCATTACTTTCTTGTCTTTTAAAAACAGGATCCACCATTTTGAACCTTCCCCATCAGCCATCCAGTCATAATTAACTTCAGGCGGCAGGCTTACTCCAGTTTTCGTTTCAACAATTTCTCGGTCAAATGCAAGCCCTACAAACAATACCGTGTCCCATTGCACACAGTCGATTTTTGCAAACTCAATTTTTTTTCCTTCTTCTATATCTTTTAGGGAGGCTTTAAATGTTTTTATACAGGAGGGAAGATCAGCCTGTGCACTGCAATTTGTGAATAATACTATCAGGAAAACTGTTAACAAAAAATTACTCATTTGAATATTTCTTTTTATCGTTGAGCTTGCACCAAATATAAACAGAAACTAATCTCAAAAACCTAACTGAATGGCATAATTGATAACTGTGCAGTTCCCGGGCATAACCGTGACGTTTGGGGCTATAAGTGTGTATTACTACACTACCATTTCCTTTCTTCACATTTCTTATACAATAAAAACTACCCCACAGCGATATACAATCAGCCTTAACCCATCAATCAAGATTATGAAATTGAAAACTTTTATTATTCTATTCCTGCTACCGCTCTTATTCTCCTGCAATAATCATACACACCCTAAATCTGGCGCTTCATATAAAGATTCAGTTCTGGCCAAATATCTCAGGTTTGCAGAATCTTCATCAACGATCGACACAACAGACACCAACTATAAAACCCTGAAAGGCTACATAAAAAACGACACTTCGTTCTTTACAAACCTTGATTCCGAACTCGAATCTTATATAAAAATAGACGAAATGAGTAAAGTCAGGGATAGCTGCATCAGGCAACCGACATTACCATCGTTGGGAGTTGATGAGGCATACAGGTTTAACTATCATAAATCGTTTTGTCCTTATACTACAGATGTTACGATAAGTATTAAAGGAGACAGCATAAATTTTCATTTTATATTATATCAACAGGATTGGGCAACTACCTGCAAGATCATTAATGAATATGACAAGAAGTTAACAATTCAAAACTGGAATGAGATACAGAATGCCTTAACAAGAGCAGATTTTTGGGGACTGAAAAAATACAATGGTTATAGCGGTTTAGATGGCGATGGACTAACAGTAACTGGTTATAGAAAAGGAATGTACAACAATCGGGATGAGTATCATTTGGTTTACCGATGGAGTGTTAATCGAACAGCTCTTATTGATCCATTTATAGTCGCCTTAAAGTTTTCGGGAGATAAACAGGGTTGTATGACAAGTAGATGATAATTAAAGTTAAGAATTATTCATTCATCCAATTCCTTCTTAATGATCTGCTTAGCCTTTTTTCTATCTGCCTTCCTTTGAATTGATTTATGCTTACTGGCATGTTCGTTCTTGTCTGACTTAAAACACATATGTGAATAGGCAAAGTAGGATCTTTTTTTAAGCATTAAGCCATTAAGATTACAATCATTACGTCCACAGTCATGCTTTGAATAAATGCCGAAGTTCCGGTGTTTGATGCTTTTTTCGGCGAGGATCTTTTGCTGATTATGTTTGATATCTTTCCACATCTGGCTTTCATCTGCTTTTGTAAGTTCCTGGCCCAAAGTAATAATATCGTAATAAGTAACGGGGTCTTTCAGTTGTAGAAACTCAAAGAACTTTTTAAATTTCGTATAAGCATATTCTCTAACTTCAATCCTTTCAGCAAGGGAGAGCTTTTTATTCTCAGTAATAGATCGATAAAGTCCAAGCGTATTGAAATCAGTATATTTTTTGTGGTTATCAATATAAAAGAAATATTCTTTTAGTGTTAGCTTATTGAATGGCTGGGAGATTTTCATAAATTCAATTATTATAGTCTCTAAAATAAAACAAAAGACCATCTTTACAAACATGTTAGACCAAAACTTTTGCGAAGCACTTGAACACAAAGTTTCTGAAGCACTTGCCCATCTTGCCGATAAAAAACTTAATGGACTTTGGTGCGATGGTATATTGTTATCTGAACCAGACAGCCACTATTCTCAAAAATTTATCAATGACAACAGGCAGACTAAACTGAAAGCTTATGTTGGTTATGATGGACAAACCTCTTACATACTGATTTTAAAATTTGGCCCCAAAGCATTAAGCAGATATGCCCGGAATTTAGACATACTATTAAGTATTCCATCAACAGACCTTGATAATTGGTTCTTCATCGATGTCGATAGCAAAACAATTGAAATACAACTCGATTGATTGGTAAGCCCCGGCGGTATTCGCCGGGGTTGTTTTTTTTTGCTTATGGCACCAATCTTGCAGCTAACGATCATCAATATTTTTAATAATCCGCTAGCCTGTAAAAATCCATTATGATCCGTTATTATTTAATGTACGCCCTGGCACTTATACTTTCCCTGGGCGCCTGTTCGAAAGACTCCGATTCTACCGACAAAAACGACACGCCAACCTCTGGTAAAAAAGGTGCAGATTTCTCAACCAATATGCAATATGGCGCCTGGAACGATGATATCGTTGCGTTGAAAGCACACTGGTACTATACCTGGGGAAATACTTTGCATGATGCTTCTCCTAAAAACTGCGAGTTTGTTCCCATGTTCTGGGGGCAGGCGAATGTAACACAAGCCAATATCAATACAGCTAAACAGCTTAAAGAGCAGGGCAAAATAAAATATGTGCTTGGCTTTAATGAACCTAACCGCGCAGATCAATCGAACACAACCGTTTCGCAGGCGCTGAAGTTATGGCCGCAACTCGAAAGCATCGGTTTGCCTTTAGGCAGTCCCGCTGCCGACTGGCCTACCCGCCAATGGTTCTACGACTTTATGGATAGTTGCAAAGTACAAAATAAACGGGTTGACTTCATTTGCGTTCACATGTATGCAAACCTCGATGAGAATGTTTATCTCAATACATTAAAGGATATATATAATAAATACAAACTTCCCATCTGGATCACCGAGTTTGCCCCGGCCGACTGGAATGCAACCACAATGGATGCCAACCCATACAAACCCGACCAGGTACTTGCCTTTATGCAGCGACTGTTACCTAAATTAGAAGAACTGGATTATGTAAAAAGATACTCCTGGTTCTCTGGTGACCCTACAAGCCCGCAAATGTGGTCATCTGCACTGATAGATGTAAATGGTAACCTTACCGAATTAGGCAAATGGTATGCGAACTACAAGCCTAATACTACTATTACAAAATAATTATTCAAAAGCCTCATATAAATAAATCAGGGTTGCTTAACGGCAACCCTGTTTTATTGTAACATCGTAAACAATGTTTACTCAGCTTTTTCAAGCTCAGCAGCTTCTTCAGTTGCTTCTTCAGCAACAGCAGTTTCGCTAGCAGCTTCTTTAGCTGGTTTGGCTTTCTTTGATGATTTGTCAAGAATTTTTTCAAGGGCGCCGATAGCTTCCTGAAGTGGTTTCAATTTTGCCATCAACTCTAGTTCTTCTTCTTTAAGTTTCTTTAATGCGTCTGTCACTGGATTTTCTTTTACAATGGTTTCTTTGGCCATAAGAATTGCTATGTTTTTTTATGTGATTATTTCGAAGAATGCTAAAATTTTTGCCTTTTTAGGAAACAGGTCGCTAAAATACATAGTTAATTGAAATGGCAAAATTCCGGAGGTAACTTTAATTTCTAACACCATAAAAAACGCATTTCAAAGCCGTTTTTCCCTATAAACATTGGTAAGAATACATAATTTACTCAAGAAAAAGCAGCAAAAATGGCAATTAACACATTATAAATATTAATACTTCGATTTTTTTGCCAAAAAAGAAAAACCCCGCATCATCAGGCGGGGTTTTATTTGCAAGCTATTTAATTGTTACTTCTTTCTTTACCACATTACCACTCATAGGATTTGGCTCATCTGGCTGATTTCCGCCTACACATATTTGCAATTTTCCATTCAGCGCCAACCGTTTTCCGTTGGCATCTACATAAGTCAGATCTTCCGGCGATAACGTAAACTTCACCAGCTTACTTTCTCCCGGCTTTAATGCAATTCTATTAAATCCTTTCAACGCTCTTAACGGCGTTGAAATAGCTGTATTCTTATTTACTAAATACAACTGCACTACTTCGTCGCCTTCCTTTTTGCCGGTGTTGGTAACCCGTACAGAAACAGCAATACTTTTTCCACTGGCTGCTGTAACCGGAGCCTGTAATTGATCATAACGGAAGGTTGTATAACTAAGCCCGTAACCAAAACCATACAATGGCTTTCCGGTGAAATAACGATAGGTACGATTCTTCATTGAATAATCTTCAAATGAAGTTAGATCGCTATCACTTTTATAGAACGTAACAGGTAAACGGCCCGATGGATTATAATCGCCAAACAACACATCTGCAATGGCAATGCCACCGGCTTGTCCGCCATACCAGGCATTCATAATAGCAGCAATATTTTCCGATTCCCACGGCGTTGCAATAGCACTTCCGGTCATCATAACAAAAATTACAGGTTTACCTGTGCCTTGCAATGTTTTCATTAACTCTGTTTGTATAGCCGGCAGCATAATGGTTGTACGGTCGCCTCCTTTAAAACCGGGGTCGCTCACTTTCATTTCTTCACCTTCTAACTGCGGCGATATGCCCCCGGCAAATATGAATGCATCTGCATCACTATGCTTCTTTGCCAGTGCATTGAAATCGGTAGTTACAAAATTACCAGTGTTCATTTTAAGCGTTGCTTTGCCTTCGCCCTGCCAAAACTCAAGTACAAGATGGTATACAGAATCCTTTTGTGTTGTAAGCGTATAGGTGGCAATACTCCTTTGTCTTCTTGTCCAGGAATCGAATACCGTTTTACCATTTACGATAAACCTGGCGCCATCGTCGGCATTCAGTTCAAACGTAATACTGCCATTGCCGGTAGGTTTATAATCGGTAATATAGCGAGCTGAAAAATTATTGGCGCGAAGATTTGCAACCACATTCTCGCCTTCCTGCCACTCATGATCTATCTGTTGTTCATAAACAGTTGCCGCGGGTTCACCGGTAAGGTCCTTGTTATTATAGTAGCTTGCCTTAATGCCCTTCTTCCCTTCAAAAGAACATTCATTGCTGATATCGGTAAATGAAAGCACATTGTTATTGGTAAAATTCACCGCCTTTTCATATACCACCTGCGTTGATGCGCTTACCTTATTTTTTATTCCCTGCAATATAGTAGTTAGCTTTGAAGGTATACCGTTATAATTACCCAGCTGGGCAAGTACATTATCGGCATTGGGACCCAATACTACGATCTTCTTCAGATTTTTTGAAAGCGGCAGCACATTGTTCTTATTCTTTAAAAGTACGATCGACTCCCGGGCCATTTGCAAGGCATGTTTACCATGCGCCGGCGCATCCAGTTCCGAATCGGGTGTTTGTGCATATTTCACCAGCGATGGCGGATCGAACATACCGAGTTTGAACCTTACAAGGAACAATCGCTTTACCGATACATCTATCTGTTGTTCGGTGATCTTATTATCTTTTACAGCTTGTACCAATGCCTTGTAGGCATCTGTTCCACAATCGAGGTCGGTGCCATGAAACACAGCATCGGCTGATGCAGATGCCGCATCGGGATGGGTTTTATGATTTTTAAAGAAGTCGTCTATGGCCCAGCAATCGGATGTTACATAACCGCTAAAGCTCCATTGGTTACGTAAGATATCTGTCATTAACAGGTCGCTTGCACAACAAGGTTGTGTTCTAAAGGCGTTATATGCGCACATGACGCCTATTACTTTTGAATCTACCACCAGCTTTTTAAAAGCGGGAAGATATGTATCCCACAGATCATAAGCGCTTACATCGGCATTGAACACATGGCGCAATGGTTCGGGCCCGCTATGCACAGCATAATGTTTTGCACAGGCTGCGGCTTTCAGGTATTTAGGATCATTACCTTGCAGGCCGCGTACAAACGCATCACCCAGCATGGCGGTGAGATAAGGATCTTCTCCATAGGTTTCCTGCCCCCTGCCCCAACGCGGATCGCGAAAGATATTTATGTTAGGCGTCCAGTAAGTAAGTCCTAAGTAACGTGCAGTTCCTTTACTGGCTGCAAGCGATTTATTAAATATTACCCGGCCTTCGAGGGCTGAAAAATCGGCCATTTTAAAAAGGGCGCCTGTATCGAAAGTGGCCGCCATACCTATTGCCTGTGGAAA
Source organism: Niastella sp. OAS944 (assembly GCA_024809215.1). GTDB lineage: Bacteria > Bacteroidota > Bacteroidia > Chitinophagales > Chitinophagaceae > Niastella. The sequence goes on from JANUBW010000013.1 coordinate 24,955, forward strand.
AACGGTAACGGGGTAAGGCGTTCTTGCCACGCCATGCAGGGTTTCGTTCCACCAGTCGTATGCAGGCACATCGAGCCGGGGAATTGCCGGGGAAGAATTGAGCATCTGCGACACTTTTTCTTCCAGCGTCATTCTGCTCACCAGGTCATTCACCCGCTCTTCGAACGATAGTGTATGGTTTTGAAAAGGAAATTTACTGTTTTGTGCATTTGATCGTAAGCAAAGGAATAAGCATACCAATGCTAAATAACACATGAGGGAAATTCTTTTTTTCATATGCAAGAAGCCTTAATGGCCATAGCAAAGTAAGGCTTTCCTGCGATTGAAACACATGTAAAAGAGGTATACTTATCGTTCAAAAACGTATAATAAATGTTCAAAATGCAAAGTAAACATGCTTTTACTTTGCCAAAAGCCGGGTATAAAGCCCCTTTACCGGTTTGGTGGCGATGGTAATAATTGTACAAATAACAAAAGGTAGTAAGCTAGCAACAGGTAATATAAAATCTGGGTGGTGCCATGCATACAAACCAAAGTACAATATAGCGGCCCACAGGAATATCAACCCGACAATATGAAACTTTATTTTAATTGAAGGTGATTAAAAAAAGGAGCGGGAAAAATCCATGCATGCCTCCGCAAAAGATGAAGCCATGAGCAAAGATCGTACAGATCTTTAGCACCGGGGATGTAGTTAGGTATTTGATGTAATAAAGTTAATCAAGAACAGTAAATTTGACAATTAGAATGAGCAAGAGAATCATCCGCGCACAATACGACGATAATACAATTACTGTATACCAGGCTTACAACAATAGCATCGGGCTTGCTGCCGCCCGAAAAAAAACATTTGCGGCAACGCCTTTTAAAATGGAGCGAATGACCTGGATAAAGCCATCATTCCTATGGATGATGTACCGCTCTGGTTGGGCAACCAAAGCAGACCAGGAATGCATTCTGGCAATAAAAATAAAACGCGATGGGCTTACATGGGCGCTTGAAAATTCCTGTCTTGCCAAACATTACCTCCACCTGCACGCTACCAATGCCGACTGGCAACAGGAATTAAAAAGATCGCCGGTGCGTATTCAGTGGGACCCCGAGAAAGATATCAACCTGCAGGAATTACCTTATCGCTCTATTCAGATTGGCATATCGGGCATTGCCGTTGAGAAATACGTAAGTGAATGGATAACCGATATTGAAGATATTACTGCCAATTGTAAACACATCTACCAACTTCTTTCTGAAACGAAAACAGAACAGGCACGGGAACTGCTGCCTGTTGAAAATTACTATCCTTTACCTCCACATATCGTAACAAAAATTAATGCCACTGAAGGGCCGGAATAAGCCCTTCAACGCTTCCACCCACTCAGAGCAAACTCGCTCAGGCTTGCACGTTCCTTAAGTGCATTGATCTTCAACATGAAAAGATTTTACAAGAAATATTTGTCTGCCTAAATCTTTAGGCATAATATTGCCTAAAGATTTAGGCAAAACAATAATCATGAAAAAACTTACTGCTGCCGAAGAGCAGATCATGCAAACACTTTGGAGTTTGGGTGAAGGTGGTTTTATGAAAGATATTCTGGAACACCTGGCCGATACCAAACCTCATTACAATACGGTTGGCACTTTGCTGAAGATACTTGTTGAGAAGAAATTCGTTGGCATAAAAAACCCTAACCGCAATAACTTCTACCATCCCTTAATTACAAAAGAAGAATACAGTGCCAGCGGCATCAAAGCACTAACGGAAAGCTATTTCCAGGGTTCGTACACCAAGGTGGTATCTTTCCTGGTTGATAAAAAAGAAATGTCTATCGAAGACCTGGAATTCCTTTTGAAACAACTTAAAAAGAAGGGCAATGAATAGTAATACCATTCTCCTGTATATTCTGAAATCAATTTTTATTTCAGGGGTGTTTACAGGCTACTACTGGCTGGCCTTACGAAACAAAAGTTTTAATTACTACAACCGGTTCTATCTTTTGCTTAGCATTATTAGCAGTCTTATAATTCCGCTGTTCAATTTTACCTGGTTTACCATCGAAAAAGAAACTACACCGGTTACATATGAAAATATCTCGTCTTTCTCAATACAGCTCAACAATTCCCATTCAACTGCCACTCCCTGGCTTAGCATTATTAACTATGCTGTTATTGGCGTAAGCATAGCCTTGTTAGCTATGTTCATGCTCAATATTTTTAAGGTTTATAAACTGAAGCGAAACGCTGCAGTTTTAGACATGGACGGAATCAACTTTATTTATACCGATCTGGAACATGCGCCTTTCTCTTTTCTTAATAACCTTTTCTGGAAGGAAAGCATTTCCATGGACTCAACCTATGGACAAAAGATCTTTAAACACGAGATCACGCATATTCATCAAAAACATACATTGGATATTCTTTTTACCCAGGTTGTAAACGCCATTTTCTGGATGAACCCTTTCAACTGGATCATTCAGAAAGAGCTTAAGGCCATTCATGAATTCATTGCCGACAAAGAAGCGATTGGTAATAATGATGTAGAAGAATTTGCGCGGCTTCTGTTACAGGCGCATTACGGAAATCATTTCCTGAACCCAACTCACTCATTCTATTATTCATCTATTAAACGTCGATTAATTATGTTATCAACAACCCACCGAACAAAGTTCAGTTACCTGCGGAGGGCATTGGTATTGCCAATTTCTGCAATGGCCATTGCTGCATTGTCGGTTTCAACCACCGAGAGCAAAGCCATGCCGGTTGAAAAGCCAACCGCAATTATTGATGCGCCTGCCCAGGTTTTGCAGAATGACACTACACCAACCCCGGCGAAGAAAAAGGCGTCGCCTGTAGCAATTAAGAAAGTTGACAAGGAAGAACCGAAACCAGAGATGTCGATCGGTGCTGATACCGTAAAGTTTATTGCAGATAAAATAACAATTAAAAATCCAACTGGTACCGCTTTGCAACCCGACCTGTCTATACGGATGGCTGACGAGGTAAAAATAGAACGGCCAATTGACAGCTCGGCTGCAAAAAACATTCCTATAGAAGCGCTCTATATTTACGATGGTCGTTTTATATCCTATGAAGAAGTTACCAAACTCAACCCCAACGATATAAAATCTATAAACGTGTGGAAAGGCGAATCAGCTGTTAAAAAGTTTGGCCAGGCCGGCGCCAAAGGCGTAATAGAATTGTTCTCCAAGAAACTTCCTTATTAACAGGGACACTATTATACGAAAAAGGGACCGGCGGCAACCGGTCCTTTTTCATTTGTGGTGTTTTTACAGAGGATAGCAATTGCTGTATGAGAAACGAGAAACGACTAACTACTAATTTTATGTACCGATAAGTTATCGTAATAAATATACCCGTCGGTTGATGACTGCCAGTATGTTTGGCTGCCACCACGGAATGTATGGAAGCTTAATTGTTTGATAAGGCGTTTTGAATCGTTGGTCGTCCAACGGATTGCCTGATCCAATACAGTTGTTCCATCGATCACAATTTCTGCACGGCCATCTGTGTTGCTTCCCGTATTGCTCTTTATGTACATGTGCACATGGTATGTTTGCCCTTTATTGAGGCTACCACTCGATGGATATGATTTACCAAAGGAGTTGCCATACTCACCGGGCTGGTCTCTATAATAAACATAGGGTTGAAAGAATACACGGCCCGCATCTGTTTGATACCACATCAAACGTAAGCTGCCACCATTACCATCCCAACCTGGATCGCCACCGGTGTTGCCATCACCCACCAAAAAGCCAAAGCCAATTTTACCACCGCGGCTGAAATCGAACTGACTGTGAAAACGTACATCATAATCCAGTTCATAAGCGCTGCCATCAGAAATGTCGACGTTACCAATTACCCCACCAGCGCCTGATAATGCATTTGCCAACAACTTAATGCGGCAGGTACCACCTGAGATCCAGGTGCGGCTGTCGTTCCAGCCACTGATATTTCCAAAATCAGCCGCCGCCTGCGAGCTCGTATACACGCCATCGGCATAGCCGTTCCAGTTAACCGAAAAGGTACTGTTTATCGCTTCCGTATGCGCCGTTGCGCCGGATGCTTCCTGTTGTTGCTGTTCGTTGGTATCGATGGTTGCTTTCTTACAACCAGTCAACAGCAAACCAACAGTTAAGGTCAAAAGACCTGCTTTGAGTGTAACCAGGTTACTTTGCATTTTTTTCATTTAATGGTTTGATAAAAAATCGTTAATAGTAATCCATAGTATATTTATTTTATTCTTTGATAAATGAAATGCTTTGCAGGTTAAACCCGCCTTTATCGGCCAATACCTTTAACCGGGTTATCCCTGCTGGTAATGCAATATGCTGTACCCATGTGGTAGTAAAATTTGCATCACCACCTGTAACCGGTAACGTTAGTTTACTTACCTGCCAGTTTTCATTTACCTGTAACGACAACTGGCTTATCGCTTTTTCTGCTGCTGTTTTAAATCCTATTTTATATTTACCAGCCGACTTCGCGTGTATTGTATATTGCAACCACTCACCATCTTCAATACTGAACACACATACACCTGAATCATTGCGCATAATATCAACCCCATCGTTGCGGTATGCGTAACCTTTATTTCCCTGGGTATGCACACCTGGTGTAAAATGATAACTTGCCGAATCTTTATCATAATAAGCCGCGCCCTGTTTACCCAAATCGAACTCAACCGCCGGCAACAGCGTTGTGCCCTTTCCTATTATATGTTGTGCATACGGCAGCGTTGTTCCTGCCTGCACCTGGCGAAACATAGCATCGAGCACATCGCGGTGCAGTTTATTATTCTGGATCTTAACATTACTGATCATCTGCTGTAACACGCGCCCGGCAGTTGTGCTATCGGGTTTTGCGCCTTTGCCGCGCCAATAATTCAACAATTGATCATATCCTTCGGGCACATTTATCTCCAACGGATTGTTTATACCCATCTTTTTCAATGGCCACCAGGCCCAGCCAATACCATTTTCTTCTACAAGACTAATACATTCAGTAAACCAGGTATTTGAATTTTCACCCGATTCACCTAACCATACCGGTATGTTATAGGTATCGCGGAAGTTCAAATAGTTTTGAATATTGGCTTTATAGTTAAAGTTGCCATACTTGTGAAAACTCAACACCAGGTTATTATCCCAGGGTGGTAAAATGCCATTGTAATTATTACCAAAGCCATTGCCTTCAATGATGATCATGTGTTTTGTATCAACAGCCCTGATAGCATTCGTTAAATCAACCAACAATTGTTTTAATGGCACATTCATCTTTTCTGCCGTTCCGCGTTTATCGGCACTATCGGTAAATCCCCAATTGGGTTCGTTAATTATATCATATCCACCAATGTAAGGTTCATTTGCATAACGCCTTGCCAACTGGCTCCATAAGGCAATTAGCTTTTGCTCGTTTGCTTCGCTGTCCCACAAAGATGGTTTACCGGGATTTCGATCGCTGATGTTACAATCATTTCCCTGCCCACCCGGCGCTGCATGCATGTCGAGTATCAGGTAAATGCCTTTGCTACGGCACCAGCTTAACACGCTGTCGGTAATAGCAAATCCTTTATCAAGCCAGGTTTGTTTACCTGCTACCGGCTCTTCTTCAACCGGCAGGGTGAACAGGTTATAATGCAGGGGCAACCTGATTGAATTAAATCCCCATGCGGCCATTGAATCTATGTCGGCCTTTGTTGTATGGTTTGCTATCCAGTCCTTATAAAACTGTTTTGTTCTTTCTTCACCTACTACATCGGCTATGCTTTCGCGAATGCGATGCTGTGTTCCGATATTGCCTAAATGAAACATATAACCTTCCTGTAATAACCATCCACCCAAACCCATACATCGTAATAACACGGTTTGTCCTTTTTCATTTACGATGGTTTTTCCACTAGCTTTTAAAAATCCCTGTCCATTGGTGTGCGCCGTTACTATTACAAATACTGCCAACCAAATACCTCTGCGAAAACAATTGTCCATGCTGTTGCTGATATATTTTATTGATGATGTCCCGTATTAAAAACTTCTTTTATTTCTACGTCTACTTGTGGCTTGTGGTGCACTATCTGTTTGGGCGTATGCAAAGGGGGGTAATAAACAGGCATGACGGTGTAACCCAAGACAATCGTTATTGACGTATACAGCGCAAATATGCAAACAAACTAGCCCTCAAGCCAAGTTTAGCACTACGTCAAAACCTCTACATGGAAAAACATTATCAATGATTATCAACGAATTGAAGCTTAACCCGTGATATTGTTCTACGCAAAAAAAGTGCGAACGCCATCAGCGTTCGCACTTTGACACTTTAACCGTTTGGGTGACCTTTTATCCCGAAATAGATATCAGAAAGTCGTACAGGCTGGTTTCATTACTTGTTAGCCCCAGTTTTTTGCGCAGGCGGTACCGGCCGGTTTCTACACCCCTTATTGAAATGCTCATCAGGTGGGCAATTTCCTTACTGGTTAAATTCAGCCGCAGGTAGGCGGCCATTTTTAATTCGGTGGGGGAAAGGTCGGGATATTGTTCCTTTAGCTTTTTCAAAAAATTGGAGTGTACCTGGTCGAAGTGATCGGTGAATTGCTCCCATTCCTGGGTAACATCCAACTCGCTGTCGATAAGGCGAATGATCTTTTGCAGTTCTTTTGATGCCGGCTTCAGCTCTTCATTGTTTTTAAAGGTATTCAGGTCGTCCTTCACTTTTGAAAAGATCTCCATTTTACGCACCAGGTTCATGGCTGTGGAGGCCAGCTGAGAATTTTTATGTTCTATATCGGCCTGAAGCTTTTCATTCTTTAATTCAATGATCTCTTTTTCCCTTTTGCCCATTTGCAATTCGTGCATTATTTGCAACTGCTTTTGCTCTTCGGCATAACGTTGTTGTTGCTGTAGTAATTTAAGCGCCTCACGTTTGCGGTACTTGTGTTGTTGATTTTTATAGAACCAGTACAAAATAGCGAACAGTAACACAGCATACAGCAGGTATGCCCACCAGGTACGATACCAGGGCGGTAAAATGGTAAAAGTAAAACTGGCAACCGGCGATTCGTTATCAAGATAGTTGCGGCTCTTTGCCTGAAAAACATATTTGCCGGGTGGTAAATTGGTATACTCCTTATCGGTTTTGCGGCCCCAGGCGCTCCAGTCTTTATCGAACCCTTTTAAAAAATAACTATACGTGGTTGTTTGCTGGCCGTAGGCAATGGCACTGCATTCAAAATGTAATGAGTTGGCGGCGTACGCAATATCGGGAATAACCGGCTGATCGTAACCGCCATAGATCACGTCTTCCATTTTGGCATCAACCTGTACCTTTCTTATAAGCGTGGTAAGCTTATACCTGCTTTTTTTATACCGTGCATAATTTATATGGAAGAAACCTTTTTCGGCAGCTATTAATACGTTGTTACTATCAATGATGTTGATATTCTCAAATCCATTGCTCATGATCTTATCATCGAGCTCAGGCAGGTACGTGATATTGTAATTCCCGTTGCGGGGTTCGGCAACCCCTACCCTTTTACGGCTGCAAAACCAAATGTTGCCAAACTTATCGTCTTTTAAATAATCGATAGGTGTATCACCAAAGATTTTTTTAAAATAAACCGAAGGAACAAAATCATTGCTGGCATCATCAAACTCAAAAATGCCATTATCGGTAGTGAGTACCATTCTGCCGGCAACTCTATACAGGTGGTTGTGGTTTTGCGAAAGGATCTTTTTCTTATCGGGATAATTGGTAACAACCGGTTGTTTCTTTTCATTGAAAGAAACCATGTACAAGCCTTTGTATGGATGTATTGCCCATATGATATTTTTATTCTTTACCACATAACGGGCCGATTCAAAAGTTACCTGGTCGTTTGAAGAGGTGATGCGCCCGTTGCTATAGTTATAAAAATTAATCCCATTATAGGTGCCGGCAATGATCACCGAAGAGGGAACGCTGTCGTATAAAGGAACAAAGATCCAGAAGCCGGTGCGTTTATCAAGTAAGCTGGCTTTGTTATCATTGACTATAAATGCCGATTGGCTATGCCCCATCAGTAACTGCCCGTTCACCTCCGACACATTCCATACCTGGCCCTTTGAATTTTCAACCAGTGAAAATGAACTTTTGGTATAGCTGATGTCATTATCACCGCCGGCCAGATCGGCTTTGTACAAACCGGTAGCTACGCCCAGGTACAGCCGATTATTATGAATAATAGATGTGTAGCCGGTATTGCGGTCGATGGGTTCGGGAAAAATATTCTTGATAGCATTGCTGTAAGAAACGAGGTCAATACCATTATCGAGGCCAAGCCAAAGGTTTTTATCCCTGTCTACAAACAGGCTCAATACATTGTTATTCTGAATGCCTTCGCTTTTTGTAAGGCGTTGTATAAAATTCCCCTTTCTGTCAATAACAATACAACCACCTATATTGGTGTTCAGTGCAATTTTATCGGGCGACAGCAGACAGGCGCCGAAAATGTTTTTAGCGGCAATGTCTTTAATATCGGGGCTTGTAAAAGCTGTTACGGTATCCTTTTTCAAAATAAATAATCCATGCGCAACGGATGTTAGCATCAGGCTATCGTTACCAAGATCTACTACCGCTTTTAATTGTATGCCCTGGGGCAAGGCGCCAACCTTTATTCGCGGCACCCATGTTCCATCCTTATAGTATAACAATCCCTTTTGGTATTCATATGCCAGCAATTGTTCATTGGCATAACCTAAAAAGCCCCAGTAAACACTAGCATACGACCTCAATACGCCATTCGTATATTCGAATATTCTTTTGTTTGAGTGGAAGAAAACGTGTTGCTGAACGATCTTAATAGCCCATACATCGGCAAAGTCGTTATCGGTCTTTTGTAGCTGTTTCCGCAGGGAAGTATACTCCAGTTCGCCGCGATTATTGGGTGAGAAATAACCAAATTCCTGTTGGCCGCCAATATAAATCCTATTGCTTTTATCAATAGCCACCGAACGTACAATGGTAGCGTTGGGAATTGGATAGGTGCGCCAGAAGGTACCATCAAAACTCAGCAGCCCATTGTTATTGGCAAAATACATGATACCGTAGCTATCCTGCGCAATGCCCCAGTTTTGGCGACCGGCATTGTATTCCTGTTTAAAGTAGTTGGTAATATTAGGAATACCAATGGTATTTTGAGCGCATACGATCTGTCTCAATATCAACAGGGTAATAAGCAGACATACTTTTTTCATCATCAGCAGCAGATCATTTGGGCAATAAAAATAAAGACTTTACCAATACCGGCAATATGCGGGGAAAACTTGGGAAGACGGATAAACTTAATCGGAAATTCTTACAATTAATAGCCTTTAATGTGCGAATTTTATTTACACATTAAAACCTTCCTACATGCGGGTGTATAAAAAGGTGCTTCGTATTGTTCTGTTGATGCTGGCTGTAACCCTGGCTTATGGCGTTTGGTATTGCTGGCGGGCGTTTCCGATAATCAGCGGTTTTGGCGCAAAGAATCTGGCCTCCGCTGTCTTTCTGCAACATCGCAATCCCGATAGTGTAATTAAACAGGAGTTATCGTTCTTCCCGGTGTCATACGCCAGCTATGATATTAATACAACCGACAGTTCTGTTACCGCTTCGGTATTGGGACTGGCCAAAAGCAAAGCTATTTACAGAACAGGTATTGGATGTACGCTGGTAAATGATCTTTCTGAAGCGGAGATCAGGAAACAACATTTTGCTATACCCCAGCCGCCATTACAAAACAGGGATACTATTGCCTGGCCATATGGTGAAATGATCACAGATGCCCCACCGGCAGCAATTGATACCCTTCAATTGAATCGCGCTATTGATAATGCCATGCAGGCAACCAGCAAAAAAGGACAGCCGGCTTATACGCGTGCCTTCCTGGTGGTGTATGATGGAAAAATTGCTGGCGAGCGCTATGCACCCGGTTTTGATAAGAATTCGCGATTAATTGGCTGGTCGATGAGTAAAAGTTTGACCGCCGCCGTTATAGGCGTACTGGTAAAAGCCGGCAAATTAAATCCCGATGCGCCGGCCCCCGTGCCTGAATGGAAGGGCACCGATAAAGAAAAGATCACCCTGAAAGAATTGTTACAGCAAACAACGGGGCTCGACTGGACCGAAGATTACGGCGCACCCAGCGAAGCTACCAATATGTTGTTTAAGCAAAGCGACATGGGCGCATTTACCGCTAAATTACCTTTAAAGTATCAACCGGGCAGTCTGTTCTACTATTCAAGCGGCAACGCCAATATTCTAAGCCGTATTATTCGCCAAACGGTGGGCGACTCCGTTTATTCGGCCTTTCCCTATAAGGCATTATTTCATAAAATAAATATGTATTCGCTGTTGCTTGAGCCCGATGCCTCCGGTACCTATGTTGGGTCTTCTTATAGTTATGCTACCGCCCGCGATTTTGCACGCTTTGGATTACTCTATTATAACAACGGCGTTTGGAATGGTGAGCAGTTGTTACCCGAAAACTGGGTGCAGCAAAGCATTCAACCCGCAACCGCCAACCAACAAAAACGCTACGGATACCAGATCTGGCTGAATGGTGCCGATGACAAAGACCCATCAAAACGCTGGTTTCCCGATGCCCCGGCTGATATGTACTTTGCCGACGGTTTTGGCGGTCAGAACGTTTTCATAATTCCTTCTAAAAAACTGATCGTTGTACGCCTGGGCGTTAAAACAATTGATGAAAATAAATATCTTGGGGAAGTGATCAGGTCGATCAAAAACTAATGTATGATACTCTTCTTTCTTTTAACCACAGGGTTGTTTTTTCTATTTATTGTTTTACTCTTTGTTGGCATTGTAAAAAAGCGTAGAAGGCCTATATATATATCCCTGGTCTTTTTCCTGCTGGCCATACCTGCCGGTCTTTATACCAGCTTTTTGTTTGCCCAAAAAGCTTACAAAAAAATAAAGACTACCAAAATTGACAATCCGTTCAAACGCACCGGAATGGAAATGTATACGGCCGTGCTTGGCAAACCCGAAACAAACTGCGTAACGGTCATCAATAGCCAGGATGCGTATATACCCAGAATTGACTGTTGTATTTGGCTTGAATTTATCACCTGCCCCAAGGAGCTGGCACGTATTATTGCTTACAACAAACTTAAAGCCGAAGAAACGGGCAACTGGTATGAGGGTGATAAAGATAGCGCAACAGTAATTGATGAAATTCCTAATTATAGTCCAAGGCCAACATGGTTTGAACCCAAAAACCTGGGTGCAGGTTATAAAAGGGCACGTAAATGGAACCCTGATGACCCCAATCATGACCTCATCCTTTTGTTTTCAAAAGACAGCACCCACGCCTATTATTGCGATATGGCAGAATAACCCGTTTGCAATTGTTTGAATTTTGCAAGTTTTTGTTTGATTCGTGTAAAGTATTGGCTTTGCGGTTGTTGTAATTTTATAAGGTGAAGCAGTAAAAGTGAGCTTGTGAATACATACAATTTGCTTAAATTTAATATATGGGCAAAACAGAGACGCTGGAAGATTTTTACCGCCAGAAAATGAACTGGTTACCCGATAACCTGAAACAGGATATAGGTCATTTTAATGTATTCAGGGTAGAAGACTGTGTGGGACAGGGCAAAACGCCCGTAGCTTATGCCCGCCGTGATTATTATAAGATAGCCCTTATGCAGGGCCCCTATGCATACCACTATGCCGATAAAAGTCTGGAGGTGACAGGTTCAACCCTCATCTTTTTCAATCCGAATGTACCGTATACATTCGAACCGCTCACCGAAGATCCCAAGGGGCTTTTTTGCATTTTTAAGGAAGCGTTTTTTACAGAAAAAATTCGTGGTGGTATTAAAGACCTGCCCATGTTCATTGCAGGCAACAAACCCAGCTACGTATTAAATAAAACGCAGGATAAATTTGTGGCGCAGATATTTGAGAAGATGATCGACGAAATAAAGGGTGATTATGTTTTCAAATATGATCTTATTCGCAACTACATAATGGAAATGATCCATTATGCTTTGAAAATGCAACCTACAGAAACCCTGTATCAACACATTGATGCGAATGCACGTATTACAGCAGTGTTTACGGAGTTGCTTGAACGGCAGTTCCCTATTGAATCGCCCAATCAACGATTCACTTTACGTTCGGCCCGCGATTTTGCCGATCAGTTAGCAGTGCATGTAAACCACCTCAACCGCGCCATACGATTAACAACTGGCAAAACCACTACTGAACATATCTTTGAAAGGCTTACCAGCGAAGCGAAAACATTACTTAAACATACCAACTGGAATATTTCAGAGATTGGGTATAGTTTAGGTTTCGAGGAGCCGGCGCATTTTAATCATTTTTTCAAAAAACAAACCAGTATGACGCCTTCGGCTTATCGGAACTAATGATGTGTGTGAAGTTGAAAAGTTGATAAAGGAAATACAATAAGTTAAAAAGTATAAATACAATAGTCGGTCCCGCCTTTGGCGGGGCCTTTTTGTTTTAGTACGCTGCTCTTCACAACTGAATAACTGAACAACTCGCTAACTGAACAACTCCTCTATCAACTCCATCAACTATATCAACTTTTCAACTTCCCGGTCAACCTGCCAACTTGTTAACTTGTCAACTCCCTACTTACATTAATCAAACAAACTAACCTTCACCCCAAAGTGTTTGAATTATACAATTACTTGTTTGAAACCGATAATAACCAACACTCACACTCATTCTATCTTTGTGTCATCAGTTCATGAACGAAACAAAACTTACAACAATCAAATAAAAACTTTTATGAAAAATAAAATATGGTTTGTAACCGGCGCCTCTAAAGGTTTGGGGCTGGCTCTTGTAAAAAAATTGTTATCATCCGGTTATCGCGTTGCCGCTACCTCACGTAACGTAAACGATCTTAAAAAAGCGGTGGACGCAGGCAGCGAATCATTTCTGCCCCTGGCGGTTGATCTGAAAAATGAAAGCAGTGTTGAAAATGCTATCAAAGAAACCGTATCGCATTTTGGTTCCATTGATGTAATAGTAAACAATGCAGGTTATGGTTTGGTAGGCAGTCTGGAAGAATTAACAGACGCAGAGGTGCGTGAGAATTTTGATGTGAATGTTTTTGGGGTATTAAATGTGATCAGAAAAGCAATGCCTTTTCTGCGCAAACAAAAATCGGGTCATATCTTTAACATCGCTTCTATTGGTGGTTTCACCGGTAATTTCCCCGGCTTTGGCAGCTATACTGCTACTAAATTTGCAATGCATGGATTTTCAGAATCACTGGCTGCAGAAGCAAAACCCTTCGGTGTTCATGTAACAATAGTATCACCAGGGTATTTCAGAACCGAGTTCCTCGATGCTTCACTGGGTGTTCCTAAAAATGAAATAGCAGATTACAAACTGGTACGCGATGTTCAAACACTTCACCAGAATGAGATCAACTATAAACAAGCTGGCGACCCGGTTAAAGCAGCTGCAGTAATGATAGAGATTGCAGAACAAACTACACCGCCATTACATGTGTTTCTCGGCAGAGATTCATATCAACTTGCTGAGCAAAAGATCAAATTGATACAGGAAGATATGGCAGCAGTAAAAGAGCTGGCTACATCAACCGATCATGAACAATAGTTTTACATGGCTGTATAAAGCAAAAGCCTCCCAAATGCATTCGGGAGGCTTTTGTATTTTTTAAGTGTATGGTTTATTTTATCATTAATGTACTCGTAACTTTATTCTTTCCATCAATGTAAACCAGCTTATAAACGCCACCAAGTAAGCCATGCAATTGTATGGTTGTTTGAGGTGTGTTGCTACCCACTTCCACTTGTCGCACTATTCTACCAAACATATCAACCAGCTGCAACCGCGTTTTGTGGTTGGTTAATGGTTGTTGCCAGGTTACATACTTTGATGCCGGGTTAGGATACAATTTAAACAACTTTTGTATTACCCCATCAGCATTGGCGGTACGTGCGTTTACAAACAACGTATCATTAATGGTAGTATCGCTGATATAGGTAAAGCCTGGTTTAGTTGCCAAACCATATGGCGTTAATACCGAAACATACCCTGAGGCGCCGGTTCTAACATTTGCTTTTATTAAGGTATCTGACATTACCCTTATACTATCTGCCGACACACCGCCAAAACGAACTGATACAGCACCCGTTAACCTTGAGCCCCAGATGAAAATGGTTGTGCCACGTGTACCACTTGTTGGCCAGAAGCTTGATATGATCGGCGCAGTGGTATCGGGTATGCTGGTAGTATCAGCGATATACGTAAAGCCAGGTTTTGATGCCGAGCAATAAGGCGAGATCACCTGTACGCTTCCGGTAGCACCGGTATCAACAATAGCCTTGATCATAGTATCTGACATGATCACAATACTATCAGCAGGTACACCACCAAAACGAACGCCTGTAGAGCCAGTAAAGTTTGAACCTAAAATATACACTGCTGTACCCTGTTGACCGCTTGTTGGACTGAAGCTGGTAATTACCGGGCACAAAGTATCGGGCGTTTGCGTAGTATCGCCAATAAATGTAAAGCCGGGTTTTGATGCCGAGCCAAACTGCGTGTATAGAGTAACATCGCCGGTAGCGCCATTATTAACCCTGGCCTGTACCACACTGTCAGACACTACATGAACACTATCGCTCCATTGCGAACCAAATTTTACAGAACCTGTAGTGCTTAAATTTTTGCCGAAAATATTTACAAAGGCGCCCTTTGCTGCGCTTGTTGGCGTAAAGCTGGTAATGATTGGCGATTCGCCATTTTGCTTGTTCCTCAATATAGACACCGCATATATACCAACATTATGATTAAATACCAGGTCTACTTCCCCATCGCCATCAATATCGCCAATGGCAACATCAGTATGCAGCGTTCCTGTTTTATATTCAACCCGGGCGCCCAGCCTAATTGAATCACTCCAAATACCGGGGTATAAACAAATTGCCCTTGGTGTATCGCAACCAATAGCAATATCAGGTCTACCATCGCCATTAAGATCACCAATGGCTGCGCTTTTCGGGCTGCTACCCGTTGCAATATCCTGTTTGGTCTCCAACATAATATTACCCAAAGTACTTCTGTTCCTGAAAATTGACATGCTTGAACTAATGTAGTTAACAACTACAATGTCCTGCTTTCCATCTACATTCAAATCACCAACCTTTATTAAGTTGGGATAACTGCCAGTAGGGTAATCTGTTTTCCCAGCAAATGAAATTATACCGGGCGCACTGAAGTTCCTCCAAACAGATACACCACCATTAGATATGCCATTATAAAGAGTTAAAAGCTCAGGCTTTCCATCACCATCCAGATCGGCAACTGCAATATCGTTGGAATTAAATGCGGTCAGATCTACTTTTGGCGCAAAACTGACTGCCCCAATACTTGTAGTTGTATTTCTGAAAATGGAAACGATGCCTGAATTGGAAGATGCTACTACCATATCTGGTTTTCCATCGCCGTCAACATCTGCAATGGCAACACGTGTGGAACCGGCGCCGGTAGCATACCTTGTTGTATCGAACCTGATGGTATCGCCAACTGAGTTGTTTCTTAAAACCTGAACAGAACCGGTACCAGTACTTACGAAATTTGCAAAAGCTATATCCAGCTTTCCATCACCATCAAGATCGCCGGTTGCACTGCCAAAAGCACCGGGGCCGCCGGGAAAATGTTTATTGGCCGCAAAACTCACTGTGCCTGGTACACTGGTATTTCTTATCACAGTAACTGCATTGCCAACCTGGTTGGTAACAAAAAGATCAGTTCGGCCATCTCTATTAAGATCTGCCAATGTTATAGAACGTGGATTATTAAAACCACCATACACATCTTTTCTGGACCCAAAATCATTGGTATCTAAAGTTGTGTTGAAATTCTGAAACCCAACATTGAACGGTAGTTGCGAATAGGCGGTTAGTCCGTTCACCGTAACCGTTATTGGGGCATAAGTAGCGCCAACAGGCACAGTAACATTAAGGTTAGTTGCATTAACCGATTGCACTGTTGCCCGTACCGGACCAAAGTAAACAATATTTAAGCCCGCAATAGGACTAAACCCCGAACCACTGATAGTTACCGGCGTACCGGGCCGGGCCGAGGTTGGACTAAACGAATTAATAACAGGCTGGGCAAAAGCAGCCTGGCAAAGTAATAGCAAAACAAACAATACACTCCTTTTAAGTGCGAGGTAAACATTCGCCATAGATAAAGATTAAAAGTTAACAATAGAATTTCCGGCTATGAGATAGTCACAGCAAAAACAATGATCCCTTTTGTACCTAGTAGCTTTCTGGTTAAATAATGAGTAGTCGCCGATGATCTTTATAGAAGAATTCAAACAAAAAACAGTGAAGTTTTACGGAAGGCAAATTAGCGCTTTGAAAAGATATTTTTTCCAAAACGCCAATAATTAATTTTTCCATAACCGTTACTAAATAAAGTTAGTAACGGGAATAATTACAATAGCTGATGTGTGTCTTTCAGAATACCCATTACAAAAATGCTTTGGGTGTGGCTGATGCCTTTTATCATACTTAATTTATGCAAGTAAAAGTCGTGGTAGCTTTCCATATTCTCCGAAACGATCTTTAGCATAAAATCAAACTCGCCCGAAATATTATAGCACTCCAGCACCTCGGTAAAACCCGTTACCGCATCAATAAACACCTTTGCAATTTTACGATTATGCTCTTTCAATGAAATATAACAAATGACCATAATGCCCTTTTGTATTTTTCTATGATCGAGCAAGGTGGCGTATTGTTTAATTACACCATTAGCTTCCATACGTTTTATACGTTCATGTACCGGAGTAGCGCTTAAATGTATGGCTGCTGCAATTTCCCGCACGGTAAGCTTGGCATTTTTTTCAAGCAAACGAAGTATAGCATAGTCTTTTTCATCCAATGTCACCGGCGCGGTAGCCAGTTGTTCTGTTTTCGTTTTTATACGCATACACAACTATATGTTTGTTCTTACAAACAGCATAAAATTAACCATTTGTTCTAAACTTTTAATGATTAACCGTACAAGTAAATATATTTCTAGTTTTGTGCAGAACAATTGAGGGCAGGATGCGAAGAAAACAGATCATACTAATAGTAGCTTCAACAGCTATCTTTTTTGAGGCGCTTGATATTGCCATTCTCAATTTGGCCATACCATTAATGCAAAAGGAGTTTCAGTTAGATGCTGAAACCATTCAATGGGTGCAAACCGTATATGTTCTTTTTTACGGCGGCTTTTTGGTAATAGGCGGAAAACTATGTGATACGCTTGGCCGGAAAAATATATTCATGACCGGTGCGGGGCTTTTCCTGTTTACATCACTGGGCGCCGGGCTTTCGGGCAATTTTATAATGCTAACCGCATTCAGGGCGCTGCAAGGTTTGGCAGCAGCCATGGTAATGCCTTCGGCCTTATCAATTATTACAAACACATTTACAGAACCGGCAGAACGAAACCGGTCGATAAGCATCTTTAGCTCATTTGCGGCCATTGGTTCAGGTTGCGGTCTGGCACTGGGTGGTATTGTGGCTACTTACCTGGGCTGGCAATGGATCTTTTTTATTAATGTTCCCGTGATCACCGCAGCTTTGACCTTGGCTTACCGTTACATTGACAAAGATGTACCCGACAAAAAACAAAAGTTCCCCGATCTGATTTCAAGCATTCTGCTTACGCTGGTCATAGTATTGATCTCGTATGTAGTGCACTACCTGGCCGACTTCTCCCAAAAATACGTCCTGCTGCTTTCCTGCATGGCAGTGATCATTGTAGCCTGGTTTATTTTTATACGCCGTGAACGTACAAAACAACAGCCTTTAATTGATTTCAGCATGTTCCGTACCACCGGCACCATTTCGGGTAATATAATAACCATATTACTGGGCGCCTTCTTTTTAAGTTACCTGTTCCTGTTATCGCTGGTGTTACAACAAAACATGCACTTCAGCGCCGCCCGGGCCGGTTTGCTTCTCTTCCCTTTCAGTGTAGGTTCATTTTTGGTATCGCGATATCTGGTACCTGCATTGTTTAAAAGAATGACGGTACTACAAACGGGTATTGTAGGTATGTGCCTGATGCTAACCGGTTCTTTATTACTAATGACAGCCATGTTATTTAACCATAGCCTGCCGCTGATCTTGTTATCCATTGCCTGTGTTACGGGTAGCGGTATGTCGGTTTGCTACCCCAGCCTAACATCACTGGCCATACGCGATATACCGGTTAATCAGCAAGGCGTGGCAGCAGGTATATGTACAACATCATATTTTATAGGGGCCGGCCTTGGGCTGTCACTCTTAGCCCTCGGCATGCAATTATTAACCTCAGCTTCTAATATGGTTGGCTATATTCCCGTATTAATAGTTAGCTGTTTTGCATTGCCTGGCGTTATTGGATTATTATGGGTTAGAATGAAAAAAGGCATCCGATAGTGGATGCCCTTTCCTTGTCAACTCGTCAACTTGTTAACTAAAAAATATACCTCAAACCAATCTGCATTTGCCAGCGCGATGGAAGGTCGGGACTGGCAGTGAATGTAGACGTTAATGAAGGATCGAATCTGTACACAGGGTTATTGTTACCATAACTCACACTCAATGGTTGAAAATAACCCGAGGTGGTTGCATATTTTACCACACCCCATTCACTGCTTAACAAATTACCAATGTTCACAAAGTCGAGGCTTAGCTGTATTGTTGAAGGCTTGGTTTTGGGATTAATAATGAAGTCCTGCAAAATACGAAGATCAACCTGGCTTAACCAGGGGTTCTGACCTGCATATTTCTCAGTATACTGCCCACGCCGTTTGCTCAGGTATTTATCGTTGGCGATAAAACTCCGCAATCCCTGACGCTGTGCAGCTACGCTTATAAGCGTTCCATTTACATCTGTCAATAACGGATCAAACTGCATGGTATTGATCTCGGCATCGGTTGGCACATACAACAGATCGTTTGAATTGGTTCCATCGTTATTAATATCGCCACCATATACATAAGCAAACCGGTTGCCCGAATTCCATGAGCCAAACAGCGAAATAGTAGTAGCCCATTGTTCAGCATATGAAAACTTCTTTGAAAAAGCCGCTACTACACGATGCGTATTCCCATACAACGACCGCGACAAAACCGCCGCATTGGCGTTGTTCAATATAGGATTGCGATCAAAAGCATCGCTCGATATTTCAGCCGAAATAGAGCTGGCATCTTTTGCAATCAAAAAGTTGTACCCTGCCATAGCATAAAACCCGCCGGCAAAATATTGCTGCGCCTGGAATGTAGTGTTGAACTGATAACCCACACTGGTGTTGGTAAATGCGTATGTATTTGCTGCACCCTGGTTGGCAGGCAAGTACACTTTGCGGTTATCGGCAGTACCTGAATTTAATGTACCTGTAGGAGTGCCCAGTTTATAATTTCGTACCATCATACCATTCACATCTTTAGTATACGCAACATCAACAGTAAAAATGGTCCCAAACGGTATTTTGTAATCAACACC
Organism: Niastella sp. OAS944; assembly: GCA_024809215.1. Classification (GTDB taxonomy): domain Bacteria; phylum Bacteroidota; class Bacteroidia; order Chitinophagales; family Chitinophagaceae; genus Niastella. The sequence goes on from JANUBW010000013.1 coordinate 44,512, forward strand.
CAAATTAGAGCGCCATACCTGGGGCCATTTAAAATCGCGGGCGGTTACGTTGTAAAAACTACTATAGGGATTACCTATATGGTTTCCCAGCCAAACAAAAGGAAACCGGCCGGTAAATAATCCCGAACCACCACGAATTTGTACTGTTTTATTGCCCATAACATCCCAGTTGAAACCAAGCCGTGGCGAAAGCAATAATTTCTTTTCGGGCAACCGCGTGTTATCAACATCTTTACCCGGCCCATTGGTAAGTGATTTGCCATTTTCATCAAACAAGGTCAGGTTATCTGTATTAGGAAATGTTGGCTCGCCTTCATCATATTTATTAAGGAAGGTTCCATCGGGAGCAATACCGGGATTTCGATAGCTGGCGTTGAAGTAAAAAGGAATATCAGCCCGCAGCCCATATGTTAACCTGAATTTATCATTCACCTGCCATTCATCCTGTATGTAAGCACTCAATTGCCCCACCGTTAAATAATACCATGTCCACTGATTGGCCATTGCACGATTGCGGGCATAAGCCACATCGGCACTTAAAGGATAAGCGCCAAAAACGAATTTACCGTCTACCGGTACGCTGTCGATAAAATTCTTTATATCGGCAAATGGTGCATCCGAAAAAATAGCGGGGCCGTAACCTGTTAAATTAAAGCTGTTGGCAAACTTGAACGATTCAAAGGAAGCACCCGCAGTAACCGTATGTTTGTTGAAGAACATGTTGAAGTTATTGGTTACCTGAAAAGCATCCTGATTGAGTATGTTGTTGATGGAAAACGGTTCATGCCCTGCAATTATATAACGCACACCATTTTTGGTAATGTTAACTACCGGGAACGGTGAAGAGAATGGATTTCGATTATCGCGGAACCGGGTATATACTACTCTTAATTTATTGGCATAATCGGCGCCAAAGGTTGATTTTAATTCAGCACCAAATGACTGCAGTTTATTCACGATCTCATAACCGCTGTTCCTGAATTGCAAAGTTGTAAAATCGGGCCCGCGCCGGCCAATGGCGCTGGGATGCGCCGGTTTGTCTTTATGCGCATCCAAACCATTGTAAGTAAAAGAAAGCCGGTGATTGTCGGTAATATTCCAGTCGAGCTTTACCAGCCATTTGTAATTTGTTTGGTCTAATGTATACTGCTGATAAGGCCCTGTTTCATAATTGAATTTCGATTTTAAAATAGCGCTTACCTGTTGCAGGTCCGACTCCAACACCCGGCTGGTATTTGATTTTCCAACATTGCCACTGTTCTGCGCAACGTAGGAAGAAGCCTGATCTTCCCGCCGTTCTGTTTCAAAACTTACAAAATAAAATAACTTGTTCTTTATAACGGGACCGCCCAACGAAAATCCGGTTTGTAACTGACTCAGATCGGGTAATACCAGCTTATTCTTTTCAACCTTCTTACCGGTAAGCGATTGATTGCGGTAAAAGGCATATACAGTTCCGGAAAAATTGTTATTGCCCGATTTGGTTACGGTGTTAACACCAGCACCGGTAAAGCCGGCCTGTGTTACATCGTATGGCGCAATGTTCACCTGTATTTGATCAATAGCATCGAGCGATATGGGTTGTGCGCCGGTTTGTCCACCCGGCGTAGGCGCATCGAGCCCAAATGGATTATTGAACACCGCCCCGTCGAGCGAGAAGTTATTGTACTGCCCATTTCGGCCGGCAAACGATAACCCGTTATAGGTAAATGAGGCCGAAGGCGTTAAGCGTATATAATCATCTGCCGACCGGCTAATGGTTGGCAGCGAACGTATCACCCGGCTGTTGATGTTGGTAGAGGCGCCGGTTTTCTTATTGTCAAAGACTGCCGACCTGCTGGTAATAGTCACCTCCTTTAACTCACCGGCCTTCTCTTTCATTTGAATGTCGACCGAGTTATTTTGACCCAGCTCGAGGAAAACATTATCAGTAACCGATGTTTGAAAGTTCACGAAAGATACCGTTATAGTGTACGGACCGCCCACCCTTAGGTTGGGAACGGTGAACCGGCCATCGCCCCGGGTTGGTAATGTTTGTTTAAAACCGGCATCGGCCCATTCAATGACCACGGTGGCAGCCGGTAAAGGCACCCCCTTGGGATCTTTTACAATTCCACTAAGCGTGGCCGTAGTTACCTGCGAAAATAAAAACGGGGAGCAGCATAATAAAAAAAATAGCGTAAACGCATGGCTTTTTTGCACGTACTTTCTCATAGCAGTTCTTATATTAGGTTTATTAATACCAGTACTGTATTGCTAACGCTTAACAAATGGAAGGGAGGGGAAGGACTTTGAACTGATACAGATTAAATAGGCTAAGCAATTTTACAGAAGGTAGTTGCCGGATATTACCTAACACACGATCCGTTTACCGCAACAGAGGGAATTAACAGTAGCCTAATTTAAGGAAAATAAATTGATTATGCATGTTATTTTGGATGGACCAATTTTCTAGCATTGATTTTGCTTATGTATGCGAACCGCCCCTGAAAATGCAGGTAGCGCCCCTTAAAAATCAATAATATGAAAAAGATCAGTTTGTTCATTGCGTTCCTCAGCCTCGCAACCGTTTCCATGGCCCAGTTAAAAACAACAACAGCCGCCTGCCCGGCATTTGAAGTAGACATTCTCGATGGAAAAGTAAATGGATTTAAAGCCGATGTAATAGCGGGACAGATCAAAAGGAAATGGCCCTGTTTCACCAGCGTTACTAACGATAGCGCCAAATGCGGCGAAGCCGTTTATTATAAAGACAAAGGCATTACATTTTTTACCAGCAGAGATTATGTGGAAATTACGGAAGGCTTTAAGGGAAAACTCAGCGTGCCTTTACTTGGTGCCGCCCGTGGAAGTTTATTTAAAACACTGGGTAACCCTAAAATAAAAGATGCTACCTGGGATGCTTATCAAACAAATTACGGTACGTTGATCCTGTACTATAATAAAGCGAATAAAGTACGAATAATACAGTTCAGTACGTATGGTACTGATTTGATTAAACTATGTGAATAATACCGTAGCTACTTTACAATTGATTTATAAGAAACCGAAGTAAGATGTAAGAGGTATGAAGTACCTCGCGCCTTTTCTTCGGTTTTTGCATTTCCTACCGCCTACTTCTTACATCCTACTTCTTCTTCAAACACTAAGCACTCTAAGGAACTGTTGTTTGTAATTTCTTCCTATTGGTAAAGAGAACGACTGTACATTCACTTCTTCATTATTATAGCTTACGATCTTATCAACCGATACGATATACGATTTATGAATACGCACAAATTTGTTCTCCGGTAGTTTCTCTTCCATATACCCAATACGTTGATAGGTGATAACACTTTTACCGGGCGTAATGATCTTTACATAATCCTTTATGCTTTCAATGTAAATGATCTCTTTCAGATATATTTTCACCAGCTCCTTGTTCACCTTAAAATACATATAGGCTTTCTCAAAGGCTTCTTCTTTATTATCAACAGCGGCCGGTTGTTTCAATACATTATACTGATGGTATTTTGAAATCGATTTCAGGAACCGTTCAAACGTTACCGGCTTTACCAGGTAATCGAGCACATCGAGCTCAAAACCTTCTACCGCAAACTCGCGGTATGCCGTGGTAAGAATAACCCGCGGCCGTTCCTGCAGCGATTTTATTAATTCAAGCCCATTCATACGGGGCATTTGAATATCGAGGAACAGGATGTTCACCGGCTTTTTTTGAATAAAGGCGAAGGCCTCAAGCGCATTTCCGCACTGCCCTGTTATTTCAAGGTCATCCATTTTTTCAATATAGGATGCCAGCAGTTCCCTTGCCGGTGGTTCGTCATCAACAATAAGGCATTGTATTTTCACATCAGCATTTTTTAAGTTTCAATATAGTTAGAAACGACTGGCCTTCACTCATACATTTGAATTCGTGCCGGTCGGGATAAATGATCTCAAGCCGCTTTTTTACATTTTCCATTCCAATGCCTTTGTATACGGCATGCCCGTTCACCTGGTCGGCCACGCGGCTGTTTTCAATTTTAACGGTAAGCCAGTCGTCTTTTACCGAAAGATCAACCCTGATCCAACTATTGCCTACATCATTGCTAACACCATGTTTAAAACTGTTTTCCACCAACGGCAATATCAGCAATGGCGGAATGGTGAATTTATCAACCGCATCGAAACAGTTCACCGACACATCTAACCGTTCGCCATACCTGATCTTTTCCAATTCTATATAATTATGAATGTATTCCATTTCCTTGCTCACCGGAATAAATTCCTGGCGGCTGTCGTACAACATATAACTCAGCAGTGATGACAGCCGGTAAATAAGGTCCGACGTACGCGGACTGTTTTTCAGCGACAGCGAATAAATATTATTGAGCGTATTGAAAATAAAATGCGGCTGTACCTGGCTTTTTAAAAGTTCCAGCTGGGCAAACGCTTTATCGCGCAACAGCTCCTGAGCCAGCCGTTGTTGTTCGTACCAGGCCCGTAAAAAATAGAACATGGTATACAGGGCCACTATTAGGTATATATTAACCGCTTCTATAATAACTTTTGGCGGAAATATAAATGGCATATAAGTACCATTAGGGTAATAAGTTGGGTAAGTGTAGTAATAATTGAACGAGCGGCGGATAAGTGTGAACACGATGGCGCTTACAATAAAACCAATACGAAAAGCGGTAATTCTTTTTTTAAGCAGGTATTGTTTTATAAGCACCTGTGTAGTGTACCAGGTGGCCAAACCGGCTATAGGCACAATTACCAGGGCATTAATGAAATAACGATGGTATTCATCGGCAACAGATGCCTGCCCTATAAATTCGTACAGGAAGTAAAACAGCCAGAATAGAACACTAAACCTTACATTACTTTTATTGAAATTCATACCCACAGGAATTCTATTCCTAAATTACCTAATAATCAACAAAATGAAGGGGGTTCTTAGACAAACGACCAATTGGCACCACGAACGGTTGATAAGTTGACGCGGTTATCGAGTTGACGAGGGGGCAGACGCTGGTGAGAACAGGTTGAACGATGGCTTAAAAGATGAATCGACCAATCCAAAACATTAAATCGTCGATTAAATGGATTGAACGATGATCTAAAAGATCAAACTGATCAATTCAAAACATCAAATCATCATTTTAGTAAAATTAACGATCATTCAAAAGATTGAGTCGCAAAGTCAATAGTTCAAATCGCCGATTTAAAAGATTGAACGTTGGCTCGGAAGTTCAAATCGACCAATTTAAAACATTAAACCGTCGATCCAACGGATTAAACGATGACTTAAAAGATCAAATCGTCAATTTGAAACATTAAACCGTCGATCCAATGGATTAAACGATGACTTAAAAGATCAAATCGATCAATTCAAAACATTAAATCGTTGTTTAACTCAATTGAACGATGGCTTAAAAGATTGAATCGCCAATTCAATAGTTCAAATCGCCGGTTTAAAAGATTGAACGATGATCTAAAAGATTAAATCGACCAATTCAAAACAATAAATCATTGTTTTAATAAAATGAACGATCATTCAAAAGATTGAATCGCCAATTCAATAGTTCAAATCGGAGATTTAAAAGATTGAACGATGGCTTAAAAGATCAAATCATCAATTTGAAACATTAAACGACCCCTAAAACTCAATTAATGGCTCTCAGCCGGAGATTCTGTTAATTTGGCAAGTCTTCCTTTGGCTAAAAAAAAATAATAGAGGGAAACAAAAGCTCGGGATTGTGAGGCACGGCGTAACATGGTCTTCATAAAAATATTGGTTGTATATACAGAACGTGTAAAAGCCGGTTTTTGTATAAAAAGCAGCCTGCCTTAATAAATAAAAAACCCCGCTTCCGGCTGAGCCGGGACGGGGTTCCGTATTTATCATTTAATATTATCTAAGCCAATGCATTGTACATGATCTCCACCGGATGCAGGGCATGTACCCCCGTTCCATCCTTAACCTGGTGGCGGCAACTGGTACCGGCAGCCGCAATGATCACATCCGCAGGTTGTTTACGCACTGTTGGGAACAATACCAGCTCCCCTATCTTCATCGACAGATCGTAGTGTTCTTTTTCAAACCCAAACGAACCTGCCATACCGCAACAACCCGAAGGAATGGTTTCAACTGAATAGTTAGCCGGCAACGTCATCATTTTTACCGAATGGGTGGTTGATGACAGGGCTTTCTGCTGACAATGGCCATGCAATTGTATTACTCGCTTTTCAGTAGTAAACTGTTCTTTACGAATAGCGCCTTTTTCAATTTCACGGGCAATGAACTCCTCAAATGTAAACACGTTCCTGCTCAGTTTTCGGGCTGCCTCCAGCTGTTCATCAGTTGCCAGATCAATATACTCGTCGCGGAACGTAAGAATAGCCGATGGCTCAATACCTATAAGTGGCGTTTCATCTGAAATAAGCGGATGTAAAAGCGCAATATTCTTATTGACGATCTCTTTTGCCTTGCGCAACAAACCTTTCGATAACCAGGTTCTTCCACTTTCAATGTGTTCAGGAATAACCACTTCGTACCCAAGCTTCTGCAATAACAGAATGGCCTTAATGCCTATTTCGGTATCGTTATAATTAGTGAACTCATCATTGAACAGGTAAACGCGGCGGTTGCCCTGCGCCGGTTTTACATTCTTCTTGTACCAGCTTTGCAACGTGGTTTTGTACATCGTTGGCATTGAGCGGTCGGGCGCAAAACCAGAGAATTTCTTTATCAGTTTTCCAATCACCGCATTCTTAACTGCAAAATTGTATAGTGCTGGTGCAATGGCGCCCAGTTTGGCTGAGCTGGTAAAATTCGCAATAAGCTTTGAGCGGAAAGGAACACCGTTGGCATCATAATACTGTTGCAGAAATTCTGCTTTCAGTTTGGCCACATCCACATTCGACGGACATTCTGATTTACAGCCTTTACAGCTTAAACACAGGTCCATCACCTCATAGATCTCTTTATGATCGAACCGGTTCACTTTATCTGACCGGGTCAAAAACTCACGTAAGATATTTGCGCGGGCACGCGTTGTATCTTTTTCATTACGGGTAGCCATAAATGAAGGACACATGGTTCCGCCCGACATATGCGTTTTCCGGCAATCGCCCGAACCGTTACATTGCTCAGCATGCTGCAACACATCCTGGTTATGATAACGGAACACCGTTTTAAATGTTGGTGTTTTTTGTCCTGGTGTGTACCGCAAAAAACTGTTCATGGATGGTGTATCCACTATCTTGTTGGGGTTGAAAATATTTTCAGGGTCCCAGGTATATTTAATTTGCTTCAGCAACTGGTAGTTCTTTTCCCCTACCATTTGCGGAATGAACTCACCACGTAAGCGGCCATCACCATGCTCACCACTTAATGAGCCTGAGTATTTTTTAACCAGGGTGGCAATCTCTTCTGCTATAACGCGGAAAAGTTTGTTACCTTCTTCGGTCTTTAAATTTATAATGGGCCGCAAATGTATTTCGCCAGAACCGGCATGCGCATAATGCACAGAGTACAGGTCGTGCTTTTTCAGGATCTCATTAAAATCGCGAATGTAAGCCGGCAGATCATTCACATCAACTGCTGTATCTTCAATTACAGGTACGGCTTTTTCATCACCGGGCAGGTTACTTAACAAACCAAGACCGGCTTTGCGTAACGTCCATATTTTTTTAGTATCGGCGCCAAACAGTAACGGGAAGTGATAACCTAAACCGGCGGCCCGCATTTGAGCTTCTACTTTTTTAGCTATCTCAATAATTTCTTCGCGGGTACTACGACTGAATTCTACAACAAGTATAGCACCGGGATCGCCCTGAACAAAGAAGCGGTTCTTACTTTGTTCAATATTATCTTTTGTGCACTCGAGAATATAATGGTCTATAAGCTCGCTGGCGCTGGGACCATATTCCAATGCAATAAGGTTGGCGCGCAGCGATTCATCAATAGAATTGAAGTGCACACACAGCAACCCTGTTTCTTTGGGTGGCAGCGGAACTACGTTCAATTTTATTTCGGTAAGAAAAGCCAGGGTTCCTTCAGAACCGGCAATGAGGCTACAGAAATTAAACTCAGGGCCGCCGGCAGTGAAAGGCGCCATTTCCAACATCACATCTACAGCATAACCCGTGTTGCGGCGCTCGATGCTTGCCTTGGGAAATTCTTTCCTGATCTCAACCTGGTTATTGTAATCGCTCAACAGTCTGCGAACGGTTTTATAAATATTGGCTTCCAGCGTAGTGCCTTCGCACTTACGGTGAAAGTCATCGATGTTCATAGATGAAAATACCGCTTCGGAACCATCGCTCAACAACGCTTTTACTTCAAGCAAATGTTCGCGGGTGCTGCGGTATACTACAGAATTGGAGCCACAGGAATTGTTTCCAACCATACCACCGATCATTGCCCTGTTGGCGGTGGAGGTTTCGGGACCAAAATACAAACCATGCGGCTTCAGGAACATATTTAACTCATCGCGAATTACGCCGGGTTGAACACGCACCCATTTTTCGGCTGCATTCAGTTCCAGTATTTGGGTGAAGGTTTTGGAAACATCAACTACAATGCCATTCCCTACTACCTGACCGGCAAGCGAAGTTCCTGCTGTACGGGGTATTAGGGAGGTTTTATGTTTGTGGGCGAAACTTATCAGTTTTTTGATGTCATCCACATTACGTGGAATGGCTACAGCCAGGGGCATTTCGCGATAAGCCGAAGCATCAGTGGCATACAAAACCCGCATGGTTTTATCGAAATACAAATCTCCTTCCAGGTCCTTAGCCAACTGCTGTAAGAAATTATTCATGAATCTTCTCCTTTGATTGGGACCGCACCAATGGCGGCGTGCAAATTTACTTGCTTTACGGGTGGTTTCGTGCACCCGGTTAAAATATTAGATAATTTTCAAAAACTATCTCACTAATAATCAATTGGTTAATAAAAATCCACCACTCAGCCGGTCGAAAAAATCGTGAAAGGTGAATGGTCAATGGTGAATGGCTCGCAAATTTTGAACTTTATTTACCACCTTGCGCCGCCAAAATTCCAGCCGATTGCCGATTGCCGATTGCCGATTGCCGATTGCCGATTGCCGATTGCCGATTGCCGATTGCCGATTGCCGATTGCCGATTGCCGATTGCCGATTGCTGTAACCTTGTTTAACAACCGAAATACATCCCTTGTTTATGTTCGCTAATTCTAAAAAAGAATAATATGAGGCGGTAAATGATGAATAATAAATTAATTTTTACTAAAACCGGGGCATACATATTCTACATTGGCTATCTTGTAAGCTTGTAAAACCAGCGCATATTTCATTGGGGAAAAAGACGTTGAGCCAGGCAATTTAACCAGGCCCAAAAGCAACACAGGTAACTGTTTTCTTGTCATGATTACAGTTTACCAAAACTACCAACCATTTGGTGGCCGGTCTGATATATTAAGTATAAGCATCACCAAAAACTAAACAACTGTCATGTTAAAACATGCCGTTCTTGTTTTATGTTTTGCTGCTTTTTTCACCCCAGGAGAAGCACAAAACCCGGCAAACATCTCCACTACTTTACCGGTAATTGTAAATGCCGGTGATGTTTACAATCCTTTTATTGAAAAACAATCCAGGCTATATAATGGTATAGAACACCAGGGCTATTCATTTAAAATAAAAGGGCACGCTTACTTTATACAAAAAGAACTTTCAACAGGTACAATCGTTTACGACGGACTGGAGTTTGCCAATGTACCCATGATCTACGACCTGTTGAAAGACCAGGTGGTTATTCAGCACAGCAACAGTTTTTCAAAACTGGGCCTGGTTTCGCAAAAAGTGAAGGAGTTTACCCTGCTTAATCATCACTACATAAGGATCACAGTAGACAGTACTTCCAATACGCCTCTTATCACCGGGTTTTATGATGAAGTATACAAAGGCAATCTGAACGTTTTGATAAAAAGAACAAAATGGATCGAGGAAACGGTTAAGGATGAACTTGAACGCGAATTCATTTCACTCGATCTGTTCTTTATTCAAAAAGGTGGCGTTTACTATTCCGTTAGAAGTTACAAAGGATTAATGGCTTTATTAAAAGACAGATCGAAGGAAGTTAAACAATACCTGCGCAAGAACAGGATCAAATTTCGCAAGGGCCACGAAAATGCCATTGTAAAAGCTGTTGTTTATTATGATTTGTTAAACAAGTAATATGAGAAACCTGCTACTGCTTATATTCCTTAACCTCTTTTTCTTAATTACCGGTATAACGGCCAGCGCACAATCCGGCACCAAAGTGGTAAGCCTTGAATTAAAAGATGTCCGCATCGATAGCCTGGTTACCGAACTGGAAACACAAACCGGCTACCATTTTTATTACGACCCCGCTCAATTCGACAGCCTGCAGGTTAGTATCTCGGTTTCGAATGTATCGCTGCAAAAAGTACTTGAGCTGGTATTCGCCAATACTGAATATCATTTCGCCATTCCCGAAAAACAAACTTATGTGCTTCTTACCAGGGGCGCTATTATAAAGACCAATTTACCCGCGGGCTTTTTTTCCAATACTACATTAGATAGTCTATCAAGCACAACACCTTTTTATGGTGATAGAAAAAAAGTAAGAACAGATGCCTCTATAGAAAATAAATTATTTGAGGTAGGTGTGCGTAATAACAATCCCGGTACCGGTTCAGTGGCCATGGCCGGTTATGTGCGAAATGTAAAAACAGGTGAACCGGTTGCCGGCGCCATCATTACATTGGCCAGCCCGGCTGTAACTGCAGCCACCGATCAATATGGTTATTATTCCATCACCCTGCCCAAAGGGCGTCATGTGCTTACCATACAGGGTATTGGCATGAAAGATACTAAGCGGCAGGTAATGGTATATGCAACCGGCAATTTTGATATTGATATGGATGAGCGCGTTACCTCGCTTAAAGAAGTGATTGTATCGGCACAAAAGCTGGCCAATGTGCGCAGCGTGCAACTGGGCACCGATCGGTTAACTATAAAAGCTATTAAACAGGTACCCACTGCTTTTGGCGAAGCCGATATTTTAAAAGCAGTACTAATGCTGCCCGGTGTAAAAACGGTAGGCGAAGCCAGTACCGGGTTTAATGTACGCGGCGGATCAAGCGATCAAAACCTCATTCTTTTTAACGATGCCACCATTTACAACCCTTCGCATTTCTTTGGGTTCTTTTCAGCATTCAGTCCCGAAGTAGTAAAAGATGTAGAATTATACAAAAGCAGTATCCCATCAAAATATGGCGGCCGGCTTTCATCGGTACTCGATATCAGCAGCCGCGAAGGCAATAAGAAAAACTTCGCCGGTGTAGCGGGCGTTGGATTATTAACAAGTCGCATTACCCTCGAAGGCCCCATCAAAAAAGATAAGACCTCGTTTATCTTAGGCGCCAGAACAACCTATGCCAATTGGCTGCTCCAGTTTTTACCCGATGAATATGAACATAGCAAGGCATCATTTTATGATGTTAACCTTAACATCAGCCACCAGTTCAATAAAAAGAACAACCTGTACATTACAGGATATTTGAGCAAAGACAAGTTTAACCTCAACAGCGATACAACATACGGTTACAGCAATCGCAACATATCAGTGAAATGGAAGCATACCTTCTCAAACAAGCTTACCATGGTAATTACCGGCGGCTTCGATCATTACGATTATGGCATTGGTACCGATAAGGACAGTTTGTTTGCCTACAAAATGAAATTCGACATCAACCAGTATAATCTCAAAACCGATTTTAACTGGTACATCAATGCAAACCATACCGTTGATTTTGGTATTAGTTCCATCCGCTATCGCCTTAACCCCGGTACTTATGAGCCCAATTCTAAAACATCGCTGGTGGTGAAAGATGATATGGAAACGGAGCATGCCCTGGAAAGCGCAGCTTATATAAGTGAAAAATGGAACATTACCGATGAACTTTCATTACAGGCGGGGCTGCGTTATTCCATGTTTAACTACCTGGGACCAAAAGCCGTAAATGAATATTCGCCAGGTTTGCCAGTTACCGAAGACAACATACTGCAAACAAAAAACTATGCTAAAAACAAATTCATAAAAACTTACCAGGGGCCCGAGTACAGGCTGGCGGTACGTTACAGCCTCACTCAAAGCCTGTCGTTAAAAGCAGGGTATAATTCACTGCGTCAATATATTCACGTATTGTCAAACACAACGGCTATTTCTCCTACAGATATCTGGAAGCTCAGCGATCCCAATATAAAACCGCAAACAGGCGATCAGGTATCGTTTGGTATTTACAAGAACTTTAAATCAAATACCATTGAAACTTCGGCTGAAGTATATTATAAGAATATCAAGAACTACCTCGATTATAAAAGCGGTGCGCAGCTGGTTTTAAATCATCATATTGAAACCGATGTAATGAGCACCAGGGGTAAAGGCTATGGTGTTGAGTTGCTGGTTAAAAAACAAAATGGCAAATTAAATGGCTGGATCAGCTATACCTGGTCGAGGATCCTGCTTAAAATGGAAGATTCAACCAAAGGGGAAATTATCAATGGCGGCAAATATTACCCCGCCAATTACGACAAACCGTATGATATAACCATGGTGGGCAACTACCGCTTTAGTCACCGGTTCAGTGTTTCCATGAACGTTACCTATAGTACCGGCCGGCCCATTACATTACCCATTGGGCGTTTTTATTACGCCGGTTCATGGCGGGCTTTGTATGCCGATCGCAATGCTTATCGCATTCCTGATTATTTCCGAACCGACCTGTCGATGAACATTGAGGGTAACCATAAGGTGCACCAGAAAACCCATAACTCCTGGACGATTGGCGTATACAATCTTACGGGAAGAAAGAACCCGTATTCGGTATATTATGTTTCTGAGAACGGCCTCATTAATGGATACAAACTATCCATTTTCGGCAGCGCCATTCCATTTGTAAACTTTAATATCAGGTTTTAAACATTATAAAATGAAAAAGCTTGTATTCTGCTGCCTGACGATCCTGCTGTTCTGTTGCAAGGAAAAATATGATGCGCCCGTAAATGTGCCGGTGACTGGCTATCTTGTAATAGAAGGCTATATTAGCACCAACGGGCCTGCGGAGTTACAGCTCTCGCGCAGCATTCCGCTCGATGATACGGCTAAAATGATCAATGAAACCCTGGCCCAGGTACGTTTACAGGGTCGCGATAATACAATTTATAGTTTTACTGAAAATGGTGGCGGAAGATATACTATCAGCAATCTTAACCTCAACACCAGCCAGCAATACCGGTTATATATTAAATCAAAGAGCGGTAAAGAATATGCATCGGATTATGTTACTCCAAGGGTTGCGCCACCAATTGACAGCGTGGCCTGGATAAGACAGAATGACGGCGTACAGATTTACGTAAATACCCACGACCCTAAAAATAATACCTGGTACTATCGCTGGACAACCGAAGAAACCTGGGAGTTTAACTCTACCTATTATACCAGCCTCGATTTTGACAGGAACTCCGAAAAGCGCATCATTGGAGTTAAATATCGCAGACCCGATCAGGGGCTCGATACCCGCATCTTTACCTGCTGGGCCAATCAGTCTTCAACCAGCCTTTTACTTGGCTCTTCAAAAAAACTAAGTACAGACAGCATTCATAAACCGCTAATTGATATTGTCCCCCACTCCTGGAAGCTAAGCGTTCTTTACAGCGTATTGGTAAAACAATATGCACTATCAAAAGAAGAGTACGAGTTTCTCGATAAAATGAAGAAGAACTCTGAGGAAACCGGTTCTTTTTTTGGCCGGCAGCCATCGGAGCTTAAAGGCAACATTCAATGTATAACAACCCCAAACGAACCTGTTATTGGTTTTATTGGCATTGCCAATCGCCAGGAAAAAAGGCTTTGGATAAAACGAAGTGAAGTTCCTTTCTGGAATTACACCCAGGATTGTTATACTTATACCGTACCAACAGATTCGGCGGAATATTATTCATACCTGATGCCTACAAATCCTGTTGAATATGAAAATGGCAGAATAAAATCCTATTTGGGTGTTTCACCGGTTTGTGTTGACTGTACGTTGCGCGGCGTAAATGTAAAACCATCTTTCTGGCCATAATAAAATTCCATGAAACCATTCAATCACATATATATTTCAACCATACTGGCATCGCTGCAATTATTTATATTGTTAGCTAACGCACAGAATGCTACTACGGCTATACCCGAACGGTTTAAACAATATACCAACAGCCATCAGCAGGAAAAACTATATGTGCATACAGATAAGAATTTTTATCTGGCTGGTGAGTTGTTGTGGTTCAAGATCTATAACGTTGATGGCGCCCGCTACCAACCGGTTGACCTAAGCAAAATAGCTTATGTAGAAATACTCGATCGCGATAACAAACCGGTGATGCAGGCAAAAATTGCCCTCATAAAAGGAAAAGGCAATGGCTCGTTCTATTTACCGGTTTCAGTTAATTCGGGCAATTATAAATTGCGTGCGTATACCAACTGGATGAAGAATTTTAGTGCAGCTTATTATTTCGAAAAACCGGTAACCATTGTAAACACTTTAAAAACATTAAGTCCGGCAGCTGCCGATACAACAACCAAACAATACCAGGTTGTCTTTTTCCCTGAGGGCGGAAATCTTGTAAAAGAAGTAGCCATCAAAGTAGCCTTTAAGGTTACCGATGCTTTTGGAAAAGGAATTGATTGCAAGGGCATCGTATTATCAGATAATAACGATACGCTGGTAAGTTTTCAATCGTTCAAATTCGGCATGGGACATTTTATGTTCACACCTGCCAGCACCCAAACTTATAAAGCGGTGCTTACCCTGCCCGATGGCCGCAGCATTACACAACAATTACCTGCAGCTTATGAACAGGGGTATGTAATGCAGTTGGAAGAAGATGCTTCTGACGTCATTAAGATCACCGTTACAGGCAAGGCCACACCCAATCAACAGGTATTTTTATTTGCGCATAGCCGGCAGGTAATGCAGATAGCAGAAAAACAAACCCCCGCTAATGGCATTGCTACTTTTTCTATAAACAAAAACAAACTGGCAGATGGTATTACAAACATTACTGTTTTTAATGAACAGCAACAGCCGGTTTGTGAACGCTTATATTTTAAAAGACCGGCGCAGGTATTATCGGTTACAGCCAGCAGCAACGCACCCCGTTATGGAAACCGTAAACGGGTGGCGTTTACAGTAAATACCAAACACGGTAATGAACAAAACGGTGTGGCCGCCGATCTGTCGTTAGCTGTATATCGCCTCGATTCATTACAAACGGTTGATCCTAATTCGTTGCCGGGTTATTTATGGCTTACCTCAGAACTGGCGGGTAATATTGAATCACCTGCTTACTACTTTTCAGCAACCGGTGATGAAATAAAAGAAGCTACTGAAAACTTACTATTGGTACATGGCTGGAGAAAGTTCAACTGGGACCTTGTGTTGAACGATAAACACCCGGCTTTTGAGTTTGCGCCGGAGTTTGATGGCCATATTATAAGCGGCCAGGTAAAACACAATACCAATCCGCAAGCACAATCGGTTATCGATGCTTTTTTATCGATACCTGGTATACAGTTACAGTTCTATAATACCAGAACAAATAAAGAGGGCAGGTTTTATTTTGATGTAAGAGATTACTATGGGCAGAATGAGATCATTGTGCAAACCGAGGGGCCCGACAGTAACTACCGGGTTGATATTCTGAATCCCTTCTCAGAAAGGTACAGTGACCAAATACTGCCTGCATTTTCATTACCTGCAACACAGCAATATATGCTCAACGAACAAAGCATAGGCATGCAGGTGCTCAATACCTATGAGCAGGGCAAACTGAGCCGTTTTGCAGTTCCCGCCATCGATACGTTTCCTTTTTATGGCAAGCCTTATAAGGTTTATAAACTCGATGATTATACCCGCTTCACTACCATGGAAGAAGTGTTGCGGGAGTATGTGCCCGAAGTGGCCATCCGCCGCTGGGGCGGTCAATTGCATTTGAAAGTATTTGATTTTGATATCAGGGACTTCTACCCCAGCGACCCATTAATATTATTGGATGGCGTTAAAGTTGATAACAGAATACTGTTGAACTATGACCCGTTGAAAGTAAATAAGCTGGAAGTATTGACCAATAAGTTTATAAAAGGAGAATTCATGTACCAGGGTATTGTAAACTTTACTACATACCATGGCGATATGCAAGACCTGAAGTTGGATAGCAAAGCTGTGATCCTCGACTACGAAGGCTTGCAATTAAAAAGAGAGTTTTACTCACCAGTATATAAAACCGAGCAACAGGCATTAAGCCGGTTGCCCGATTTCAGGAACCTGTTATACTGGTCGCCCAATGTACAAACAGACAACAGCGGACAAGCCAATGTTGAATTTTACACCGGCGACATAAAGGGGAAATATGTGGCGGTTTTACAAGGCATGGATGAAGCGGGTTATACAGGCAGTTATTATTTTACGTTTGATGTAAACGATAAATAATACTTCCATACAATTTAAATATAGGGTACGGACAGGTACATGCAAGAGGTGCAGGAATCCCCCTTACCTAAACATACATCTAAAAGCTAAGCCATCTGTAACCTTCTTTATTGGAAATATTTTGAACGGGAACTAACTGTGCAGGTACACTGAAACTATCACAGATCAGATCGTTGATTAATTAAGAAAACGGCTTCTACCAGCGATTCCATTTTTTCATAAAAGTAAATATGATCATTTCGCTGTTGGCCATCTTGTGAAATGCTACGGCTGCTGCTTACAATTTCTACCATCCAGTTCCAGAGCGTTTGCCTAACCTCTTGTAAATGGTAGCATTCAAAAAAATTTTCAATCGTAAGCCGGGGGTTCTTTAATTCATCTTCACTTAGCCGAAGAGGTTGATTATGCCACTCAGGATGGTTATTAAGGGACCGCATAACAAATAAAGTTAATGGTGAAGGAAATTTCAATTTAAAAAGGGTAAGCAGCCTGTTAAAATCGGCAGTCTTACCGTGCAATCCCCTGATAATGCTCAAACGAAGATAATAAATTTTTTAATATGATGTACTATATCACAGCCAAAAAATTAAAAAAAAACTTCATCTTAACTGTCTAATACAATCACCATTGGCTGCTAACCATCAGATATTGAAAACGTTTGGCGCTAATTTGCGCCATTTTAGAAATGAAAAGGGCTTGAGCCAGCGCGATTTATACGCAATTTGTAATATTGACAATGCCGAAATAAGCAGAATGGAGAACGGCGAGGTAAATGTTACGCTTAACACACTGGCACAGCTATCTGAAGCTTTGGATATTCCGGCTTATATGCTACTTAAGCAGTAGTAATCACATACAGGAGAGGGAATTGAAGAACAGGCATTTCCAGAAATAAAAATCCCCCGCCAGCTGGCGAAGGGATTCAGGTAATTTTAATGTACCTTAAAAAGCATGTCCTATCGGCTTCTCATAGTTATTGATACACATAACCTTTTTGAGGTTTCATTTAGTAACAGCACTATTTCTTCGTTCATAAGATACCGTTTTAAAAACGGGGGCTCCTTTTCGAAGGCTATTGGACTTTGAAAAATCAAAAATAGCTTTCAAAACAGCGGGTATAGGCCAGCTTTACCCATCAATTATATAAAATGATCAATATGTTTACAGGCCGCTAAGGGTTTTCTGTAGTGTTGTAGAAAATTATGAAGAAAGTTTTTGAGGAAAGTTCTTCATCAGGTTATCCGAAGCCCATTGTTGCACTTTAGGAAATGCAATATTGAACCAGGCCGTATATTTCTGCGGATGTGATAATAAAGTTGCTTCTATTTCTTCAAGGCTTTTATAACAATAGTCTTTTACTTCCGTAGGGTCGGGCGTCATTCTGCCCTCATACAACCCAACAAATACATGATCGAATTCGTGTTCGGTAAGTCCGTGTTCAAATTCGGCCAGGTATACAAAATCAAACACCTTTTCGAGTAAAGTAGTAAAGCCCATTTCTTCCTGCAGGCGACGGGTGGCAGCATGTAATGTATCCTCGCCCGGCAGCGGATGACTGCAACAGGTATTGGTCCATAAACCACCGCTATGGTATTTGCCCTGAGCCCGTTGCTGTAATAGCATTTCACCCTTACTATTAAAAATAAAAATACTAAAGGCGCGATGAAGCACCGCCTTGCGATGGGCTTCCATCTTTTCCATTACTCCAATGGGCTCATCCTGTTCATTGACCAATATAACATCGGTTACTTTACTCATGATACAAAGTTGCTAAATAATCACGGTGTAACCATGATTGCAATTACAAAATCATGTTTTCAAATCGCCTAACCGAAAAAGGACAATAAAACAGGGCCTTTTTAAATAAAAGGAGTTCAATACCAGTTACTGAATGTAAATGAAAATTATCCCCAAGGCAAACAATCATGGATATATACAATATATCCTACTACGATCTGTGGCAAATAAACGGGCACTAATTAATGCCTTTCTATTTGTGTTTTTAACAGTTTACGGGCAAAGTGTATGCGGCTTTTTATAGTGCCTAAGGGCTCACTGAGCATATCTGCAATTTCATGGTATTTAAAACCATCGAAATATAACAGGAAAGGGTTTCTGAATATCTGGGGCAGATTATGAATTGCCTCCTGAATATCTTTTAACCGCAAATTTGATTCAGCATTATTAGCAACTACGCTTTGAGTTTGATTTATAAGAAAATCATTAGGAGTACTATCGAAGATAGTATTCTGTTTAACTTTTCTCCGGTAATTGTTAATAAAAATGTTGCGCATGATAGTATACAGCCAAGCCTTGATATTAGTGCCTACGCTATACTTATCCTTATTTGCCAGTGCACGAAACAGCGTTTCCTGAAATAAGTCTTTTGCGGCCTCAGAATCTCTCGTCAATGTTATTGCAAACGGCTTTAAAAACTCCGCATTGTTCACCAGCATTTGATTAAATTCCACCGTCGACATAAAAAAGTTGTTTAAGTAATTTCACTTCAAATTTAAACATAAATTGCTTACGGGAAAAATCCGGGTAATTAATAATTCTATAATAAAATATCAAACCACCCGAAACGCTTACCAGGCCTTGATGCTAAAGCGTTTAGCTGAAACACCATTGATTTGCACGCCTGAACACTGCCGGCAAATCCGTTGGCCTTCAACGAAGAGTATGACATTACAGAATCATTTATCCCCTATATGGATTGACGATTTAAAGCCTGAAATATTTGTTAATGAATTGAAAATTTGGCCGAATGCGGAGATATTAAGGAAATGAAAGGGCTAAATCATGGCAATAAATTCCAACACTTCGCCCAGGGTGCGTTTAAGGAGAATACCTGAAGGGAGTTTTTTGAGATTACAATTAGCTAATTGGCCCGAAACTATGATCTGGGCCTGTGGCGTATGCTGCCTGATCTTACTGAGGAATTTTTCGAAATTAAAATTACCGGCTATACAGGTGAGGTGAGTATAAAGATAATCGGGTTGTTTGCAGGAGGTTATAAATTCAAGATCATGAAAAGGCACATTGGCCCCCAGGTATATTACCTGTACGCCCCTGCTTTTGAGTAAATAGTAGGTGTATAATAAACCCAACTCATGATATTCGCCTTCGGGCAGAAAAAGGATCACTTTTTTGTTTACCGTAATGTGAGAAACCACACTTTCAATGCCCACTATGAGCTTTTGCCTTATAATATTGGTAACTACGTGTTCCTGAGCCGGATGAATATGGCTGGCCTGCCATAAAATGCCTATTTTATCGAGAAAAGGAAAAATAAGAAAGCTGATTACCTTATCTATTCCTTTAGCCATAATATAATTATCAAGCAGGTCTTCAAACCGCTCCAGGTCAAGATCGATCATATATTGCAACAGGTCGTTCACCAGCCGCTCCTGTTGCGCTTCTATATGCGAAAGCGAGACTATTTTTTCCCGTACTTCCTGCGAGCTCATCTTGTCGATATGGGAAATTTTATACCCGTATTTATTGAGCAAAGCGATGTTTAAAACGATCTTTAATTCTTCATTGGTGTAATAGCGAATATTGGTGGAAGTGCGTTGCGGACGTAAAAATGAATAGCGTTGCTCCCATATACGTATTGTATGGGCCTTAATACCAGAAAGATTTTCCAGGTCCTTTATAGTAAACGCATTCATATACAATTAACTACAAAGTGTAAAGGGATTTTGTTTAACATGCTCAAAGAATGCTTAAACCAACCTTTTAAGCCAGCTTTTCCTTCGCAATATAAGCAAAACATTTACAAGCAGTTATAATGCTTTTATGAAACTGCTCCAAAGTTGCTCACTGGCAAACCTTTACAAGAGCTTTTTGAAGACGGAAAAAGGATACAAATCTCAGTGAGGGAAATTACAGTGTGGGATTCAGAAGTTGACCACTGTCAAGAAGGCCCATAACCGGCTCCATAATGTTATGAGCGTTTCTAAGCGTTTCGAGATGGCGGAAATGATGGCAATCGGTACCTAATAAATTTACATACTGCTTGCCGATAAGATAGTGAGCAAGTTGTTGAGAAGCTTTTCCATAATAACCAGCAAGCGACAATATATTCAATTGAAAATAGCAGCCTGCATCCTTCAATTCATCGTACCATTTTCTATCGCTCATAAAATACAAATACCGTTCGGGATGTGCCAGCACAGGCTGGTAGCCCTTCATTTGCATATTGAACAGCTTGTCTTTAAAATTTATCGGCGTGGTTACAAAAGAAAATTCAACCAATACCCAGTTTTTATGGATAGTAAGGAGCGGAACGTTGTTTTCCAATAATTCATCAAAATGTTCATCAAGGAAATATTCGGCAGCCGCAGTAACCGGAACATTTGAATTATTTTGTTGCTGGGCCGCCTGCTGCAATTCCTGGTATGCGGCGCCAATAGTAGTAGCATCATTCTTATACATATCCCACAGAATATGCGGGGTTGTAATAAATTTCCGGTAACCCAGATCCTGTAAGCCGTTGATCAGTTCCAGTGAGGTCTCTGTATCAGGCGATCCGTCGTCTATGCCAGGCAATAAATGCGAGTGCATGTCGGCCACAAGGCCGCTCAGATCGAGACGAGGTTTTTTCTTTTTATTGAAAATAGAAAACATGCCAGATTGTTAACAAAATTTTTATACCGGAAACAAACCTACAAACCTGCGTCATACAATTGCGAAAATTCGCGGTATACCTTTTCCAATCCTTCCCGCAGGTCTATTTTAGCTTTCCAGCCCAGGTTATTCAATTTTTGAACATCCATCAGTTTACGTGGCGTTCCGTCGGGTTTCGACAGGTCATGTTCAATATTGCCAGTATAACCAACAACCTCCTTAACCATCAATGCAAGGTCTTTTATCGTAATATCTTCCCCTGTGCCTATATTAACAAAGCCGGCATCATTAAAGTTTTGCATTAAAAAATAACAGGCCTCGGCCAGGTCATCGGCATGCAAAAACTCCCTTTTGGGCTGCCCCGTACCCCACATTACCACCGACGGTGTATTGTTAAGCTTAGCCTCATGGAATTTCCTTATTAACGCCGGTAACACATGTGAAGTTTCCAGGCTATAATTGTCATTCGGGCCATACAGGTTAGTAGGCATAACCGAAATAAAATTACAACCGTATTGGGAACGATAGGCATCGCACATTTTAATACCTGCAATTTTAGCAATTGCATAAGGTTCGTTGGTTGCTTCCAGCTCCCCGGTGAGCAAATAATCCTCTTTCAATGGCTGTGGCGCCATTTTAGGATAAATACAGGAAGAGCCCAGGAACATGAGCTTTTTAACATTATTCAAATAGGCGTTATGAATAATATTCGACTGGATCATTATATTTTCATAAATGAAATCGGCCCGGTAAGTATTGTTGGCCAGAATACCACCCACTTTTGCAGCAGCCACAAAAACATAGTCAGGTTTTTCCTGTTGCATAAATGTTTGTACCGCCTGTTGGTTACGCAGGTCTAACTCGGCCGACGTACGCAACAATAAATTTGTAAATCCTTCCTTTTGTAATTTCCTAACAATGGCTGAACCTACCATGCCCCGGTGGCCGGCTACGTATATTTTATCTGTCTTATTCACCTTGAATATTATAAATATGAAATACAAAGTATGAAGCGTTTTGTTCAACACTTCATACTTCATTATTATTTTATCTGCCTTTGAAAAACTTGGGCTTATTCAAATTGATTGCGCACATAGTAACCCGATTGCTGCAATAATTTTTCTTTTTTAAACAACTCCACATCATTATCCATCATGTCTTTAACCAATGCGGGCAGATCGTATTTGGGTTTCCATCCCAGTTGTGTTTGCGATTTGGTAGGATCACCGATCAGCAGCTCTACTTCTGTAGGCCTGTAATATCTTTTATCTACTGCAATTACTTCCTTACCAATTTCAACCTGATACTCGGGATTGCTGCAACTTTTTACTACACCTATTTCCTGCTCAGCTTTTCCTTTGAATTCCAGTTCAATACCCACCTCCTTAAACGCCATACGAACAAAATCACGAACGGGGGTAGTAACACCGGTAGCGATAACGTAATCTTCCGGCTTTTCCTGTTGCAGTATCAGCCACATAGCTTCCACATAATCTTTTGCATGACCCCAGTCGCGTTGAGCATCCAAATTTCCGAGATAAATTTTATCCTGAAGACCCAGTGCTATTTTGGCTACGCCGCGGGTGATCTTTCTGGTTACAAACGTTTCGCCACGCAATGGTGATTCGTGATTGAACAAAATACCATTCACAGCATACATACCATACGCCTCGCGGTAATTCACCGTGATCCAGTAGCCGTATAATTTGGCGACAGCATAAGGTGAGCGGGGATAGAAAGGCGTTTTTTCTGATTGTGGCACTTCCTGAACCAGACCGTACAGCTCAGAGGTAGAAGCCTGGTATACTTTTGTTTTTTTCGTTAAACCCAATAAACGAACAGCTTCCAATATACGCAGGGTACCAATACCGTCGGCATTGGCAGTATATTCCGGCGTTTCAAAGCTTACATGCACGTGGCTCATAGCCGCGAGGTTGTAAATTTCGTCTGGCTGGGTTTCCTGTATAATACGAATAAGATTAGTAGAATCGGTAAGGTCGCCATAATGTAGCTTAAAGCGCACATCCTTCTCATGTGGGTCCTGGTATAAATGATCGATGCGCTCAGTATTGAATAAAGAGCTTCTGCGCTTAATACCGTGAACAATGTATCCTTTTTTCAGTAACAGGTCGGTTAAATAAGCACCATCCTGCCCGGTTACCCCTGTAACCAATGCTACTTTTGCCATATGTTGATCGGGTTAAATTGTAAAATTTTTCGAAGTGGTTTTAGCCACGTAGTAAAAAAATAAGGCTGCAAATTATTCAATTTCCAGGCCAGTACATCTTCTTTATTGGCCCTTAATCTGTTTTTTAATGAGGCATTACTCATACCTCCGGCCCGCATTTTCACCAACACTTCCGGAATATAATGTACACAAGTATCGTATTTTAACAATACCCGTAACATTAATTCATAATCGGCTGCCGAACGCAAGGTGGTATTAAACATACCGCACCGTTCATAAATATGCCGGCGTACAAAAAAAGTCGGATGTGGGGGCATCCAACCATAATACAAATATCTTTTCTTATAGTTACCCGCCTTCCAGGTACGGGTAATTGACTGTACATTATCTGATCTTACATATTGCAGGTCACCGTAAACTGCTTCTACACGGGGATCTTCAAAAGCTTCTGCTACTTTTGACAGGATAGCTGGCCCTGTATAAAAATCGTCAGAGTTTAAAATGCCAACAATATCACCGGTTGCCAGCTGCACCCCTTTATTCATGGCATCGTAGATGCCATTATCTTTCTCCGAGATGACCCTGGAAACATGTTTAAAGTCATCTACTATGACTAAAGTTTCATCTTTTGATGAACCATCAATAATAATGTGCTCAACAAATGGATATTGTTGAGCCGCAACACTTGCTAATGTATCTTTAATAGTGTTTGCACTATTATAAGTAGCAGTAATAATGGAAATAGTCATGTTACTCACTTACCACTCTTTGCTTTACTAAAGTTGCCGGGTTTCCCTGGTAAATTGAATACTGTTCAAGGTTACGGCTGGCTACTGACATGGCAGCCAATACGGCATGTGTTTCGCAGGTTACGCCGGGGCATACCAATGATTTTGCACCTATCCAAACACCATCTTTCAATATAATAGGTTTCACCATCAAGTCAAAAGTAACCTTGGTATAATCATGGTTGCCGGTAAGCAACATAGCGCCTTGTGAAATACAAACGCTTTTTCCTATGCGTACATCTGCGAGGTTATCAATCCAAACACCCTCTCCTATCCAGGAATAATCGTCGATAACCAGCTTCCAGGGATATTTAATATTTATAGCAGGTTTCAACACTACGCCTTTGCCAATTTTCGCCCCAAACAATTTCAACCAGAATCGCTTTATACCTGAACTTATATTTAACGGATTAGTGAAAAAAAGCGCATTCACTATGTACCACGACATCTGTTTTATTTTACCTGCGCCTATTTCCCGTTTATACCAATCGTTGTTATATGTTGAGTGATCTACAGAGGTCATAGTTTTTTTAATTAATCACTTTATGTTGCACCCCTTCTTGCCAGTAACAACAACTGCTTAATCTAATAGCTCATGCATCAATTTCAATTGCTGTTTGGCAATATTTTTCAATGAGAAATGAGCTTGCACATACTCAAAACATTTACATGCGTTTGACGACAGATTTGTATAGGGCTCCTGTTTTATTTTATTAAATACTTCTATAAGCATAGCAGTATCCGGTTCAGCTTTAAGCGCCAGGCCATTTTCATGAACTTCCGGAAAATTAGTTCCTGAAGAAATTATAGGAATCAATCCGTACTGCATGGCTTCCAATACAGAGGTGGGGAAGCCTTCACTATAAGAAGGCAGCAGATAAAAATGACATCGCTCAAACAATGCCTTTTTTTCTTCTCCATATACAGATCCCAGGTACTTAATATTGTTAGATTGATCAAGGTAAGGTTGAATACGCTCCAGCTCTCCCTGGTCGGGACCGGCAATTAACAAATTATAACTAGGTGAATTGTTTAAAGAAGATTTTGTCCATGCTTCTACCATGGGCAGTACCCCCTTTTTAAAATGCAATCGCGCCAGGAATAAAAAGTTAATTACATCATTTTTCTTAGCGGCAGGCGCTTCCACTACATCTACTCCATTGGGAATATGGATAATTCTTTTTTTTGGGAAATATTTTTTAAGATTACCCATCTCAATTTTTGATACCGCCCGTATTACATCTGCCTGTTTACCCATGCGCCGCTCAAACAAATTGAGGTATATTGTTTTTTTAAGTTTTTTTTGACTCATGCTCCAGGGCTCAAGCATACCATGTGGAGAATAGACCCATTTAAAACCTTTCTTCCTGAAGTAAGCTCCCCATCTTGTTGGGAACTGCCAGGCGCCATGGGTAAAAAAAACAGTTTTACGAATATCAAGATGCCGTTGTTCAATCAATTTTTCAACCGCCGTTATATGGATAGAAGAAAGCTGAACCGGATCAATGGCGTCAATCTCATTAAAATTGGGAACAGTTGGGAACCACAATTCTGACACCACCTGGTGATTTTGCAAATGTTTGGCAGTAGCAATAGCTGAGTTCCATATGCCAAAATTTACTGTTTGCGCGTTGTCTACGATGTTAATGACTCTGAAATCGCCCATTAAATTAGAACTGCTTGTATAGTTGTGTTTTTTTGAAAATGTTATGTTACCTGATAACGTTACAGGTTATTGAATAGCGTCTTCCACTTTTCGTATATGGAATCTGAGTTGTACTTTAAAGTGTCCTTCCTGGCATTTCTCCCAAATTCAACCCGCTTCTTTTCATCTGCCATCAACTCCTCCATTCCTTTCGCAAAGCTATCTTCATCGTACAGGTTAACCAGTATGCCATCATTTGGTTTAATCACATCTTTGGGTCCAGTGGGGCAATCAAATGCAACCACAGGTAAACCACAGGCACGGGCTTCAAGCAAAACAAATGGCAGCCCCTCGTACCTCGATGATAGCAAAAACAGGGAAGACCGCAGGTAGCAGTCAATTATATTTTTTTGATAAGGGACCAACTGCACCTGTTTTTCAAGATTCTTTTCTTTGATTTTATTTATCAAAAGTTCCTTCATTTCTCCATCACCAACAATCGAAAGTGTCCATTCGGGAAACTTTTTTAATGGCTTCTCAACCATATCAATTAAAATGTCGAATCCTTTTTGATGTGTATAACGTCCAACGGCTAATAATTCCTTAGATAAACAAGTTGATGTTTGATCGGGATAAAACGACACCTCGTAGGGAATGACATGGCATTTATTTATTCCAAGCTGGTAATACTTTTTTTGATCGCCTTCTGTAAGCACTACTACGCCGTCGAGTTTTTTATATAACCACTTTCTTACATAGTTTGAATAACCTGGCGTAGCGTCATATGCCAGGTTTTCCCATGCTAAATACCTGTTTAAAGGGTTACGACCTTTTAACCGCGAAAGCATAAATCCTATACCATGACTGGTACTTACAATGATCTTTTTTTCGCCTTGTGTATATTTATTGATCAACCCTACAGTCTTGGGGTTATCTACTAAAACTCTTTTTAAGAGTGAAGAGGTAGCAGGCCTGTTTAAATGTATGATATTGATAGAAGGGTCAATGGCATAATAGGGCAACCCCTCTTTACTATAAATACTGATAACGCTTACCCTTTTACCATGCCGGGCTAATGTGTTCGATAAATTCACAACTGCACGCTCGGTTCCGGAAGGTTTTGTGATGTCAAAAATTACAAATACTATTTCTGTAAATAACGCCATTACTTAGTTTGATTTATTTTAACCAGCTCATCCGTGCGAACAGATGCTATAAATTTGTTTTGCGTTGTAGGCAGATGAGACTCTGTCCATATTATCAATACTCTTTGCTTTCAGCTTTAATCGAAAAGCCTCATCGGCAACTAGCTTTCGCATAGCCTGATAGTATTCGTCGGTTGCTTCGTTTTTACAAATCAGGGCATTTTCTCCGTTTACCAACAAATCAGCAGCAGCTCCAACATTATCGCTACTAATGATAGGCAGGTGCGATGCAATGGCCTCATTAATTACCAACGCCCATCCATCATATCTGCTGGCGAAAACAAAAATATCCGATATATTAAAATAATACGGGACATCCTCTTTCTCAATAAAACCAAGGAAATTGATCTTTTGATTGCCAGCCGCCAGCGCTTCCAGTTCGGCACGCAGTGGGCCTTCTCCTATAATCAACAGGCGTACATTAAACTCCGTTGAAAGTTTATTAAACGCATTAATTACAAGATCGATGCCTTTTCGATGGCTTAACGTTCCCGATGTAAGGAATACGATCTCATCAGCACTGCGGCAATTATTATATATTGTTCGCAGCTTCTCGGAGTTCAATTGGCCGTTTTGAAACTTCTTTATATCAATGCTATAAGGAATATTATGAATAGGCTGCTTGTAGCCATAGTGTTTGAAACTATTGACAGCTCTTACACCAATAGCCAATAGTCCATTAGTGGCCAGCCTAACGGGTAATAATCCAATACGCTTAAGTGCAAACTTTATTTTATTGGGTGTAGGTTGTAAAGGTTCGCCCCAGAAAAAAACTTTTTTTCCTTTGAGCTTGCTTAAAATAAGGGCCATCACACCATTGGGCGACCAGTAAGCGCCATTTATTATAACTACATCCGCTTTGTCCTTACGTAGCACATTGATTATTGAAAAAGAAAAATGAAAGGATAAAAACCGTTTGTTTAAAAAACGAAATAACCCGGTGTTCCTTAAGAAAGTTATTTTGTATTCCTTGTTTAAGGAGTCAAGGTTCCAATAACGGTCTGAAACTGAATCGGAAAAATATACAATTTGAAGTGAATAATATTTTTTCAATTCTTCAAAAAGGTCCAGTTGATAAGGTGTTGGCACGTTAGTATAAAAACTAAGTAAAGGCTTCATTTCTATTCGCTTTTTCTGGTGCAGTTACTTCCACCTTTTTTGTAAAAAACCGCTTTAAAACCCATATAGGAATAAACATATATACAGCATGGTCTACTTCCTGGGGAAGGTACCCTCTTGTAATCCACTGAAATGTAACCAGGGATAGTATCAGAAATGATATTAAACTCAGGTTATTATTAAAATCAACCTTTAAAGAGTATCTACGCAGCAATACTCCCCAGAAAAAATGCCCAATAACAATACCCAGCCATCCGAGTGCAATAAACATAGCTCCCACACTCAATGTAGCTTCTCCGGTGTATTTACCCCACCACGCTTCATACGCGCTTAAGGTAATTGCTAGTTGCGGTGGTGGATAAAAATCATCCTTATTGGTCAGGATAGCCCTAGGTATCATTCGTATGAAAATATACCCGAACAAAGATACCCCATAATCATACTTAACCGACTTATAGGGATCATCGTACAACTTATATACACACATATCAGCCAATGCTCCCCTCGACTGGTCAAAAATTGTTTCAGCTTTATATTCTGTAGGGTCAAATTTTAATTTATCATAATTTCTGCT
Organism: Niastella sp. OAS944; assembly: GCA_024809215.1. GTDB lineage: Bacteria > Bacteroidota > Bacteroidia > Chitinophagales > Chitinophagaceae > Niastella. The sequence goes on from JANUBW010000013.1 coordinate 73,192, forward strand.
AATCAACACCCTTCTATTTTCTGTTGAAAACATGATCAGGTATAAAAAAAAGACAGCCAGTAGCAACCCCCCAATAACCATCCGGGTTGTTATTTTTCTTCGCAGGATTAAAATAAAAAGAATACCAAAAAGAGTTAAAATAATCCTATACCGAAAACCTAAAATCGAAAAAAGGAAAAAAGACATGGCAAGCCATATAATAATTTGCTTTCGGGGAAAGTCGTACAAAAAAGCCAGCAGTAAAATTGTTATAAGAGAATCGGTAAAATTTTGCAAATAATAACTGGCGCCTTCAGCTCCCATACCAACAATATCAGATCCCAGAAATACATTTTGAACATTAATACCACCTAGCGCCATATTCATTAGCACGATGCCGTAGGTTACATAGAATAATATTGAAATGCTTTTTGTAGGATTTATAAGAACCTTTTCGATTTTAGGAGCGGCCCTTTTTCTTGGAAATTTTTTGAGAAAAAAGCCAATACCCAGAAAAAATATAGCGAGCCAGCTAAAGAAAAATCCGGTTGCATAATAGTCATAATAATAGGTCCCGTTCAAAACCTTCTTATCTGAAAGGAAAAAATACAATGGAGAAAATAGAAGATATTGCAAATAAACTATCAATGTCCATATGAAAATAAAATTATTCTTCCATTGACTTTTTTTCAGTCCGGTTCCTAAAAAAATAACAAACGTCAATCCCAATAAACTAAGGATTGGAAAAATAAAGTCGTTGCTTACAACCATATTATAGCACGTGAATAGATTGCTCTATATACTATATTTTTTTGAAAGTGAATAAATATACATCATTATAGGCAGAACTCTTTTCGTAACCATTCTGAATTAATAAGTCTATCACGCTTTCAGATGATAAATTTAATTGCCTTAACATGGTACCATGTATTTCTATCAATATATTTTCAATAATCCCCTGCTGCAACAAATTACCTAAAGATTTAAGAGCAAAATATTCGAATCCCTCAATATCGATTTTTATTAATTTAACTTTATTCTTGCCACTTTGAGTGATTGTGCTTAATAAATCATCTAATCTTTTAACACTTATTACTTGTTTTGGCCAAAATTTACTTCGAAAAGTACTTATAAGGGAACTACTTCCGGTATTTATTGTAGGGGCCAATGTTATTTTTATCTCTTCTTCTTTTTCGCCTACTGCATAGGGTAGCAATTGGCAGTTGAAACTCCCATTTATGGATAAGTTTTTTAAAATAACCGGCCATAAACGTGATTGAGGTTCAATGGAAAAAACCTTTCCCGATGTACCAACCGCTTTTGAAGCTAAAACAGAGAACCAACCTTCATTGGCTCCCAGGTCAATAAAAATGTCACCATCAATTAAAATTTTTTTCAGCACTGCAGTCATCTCAGGTTCATAGTTATTATTTTTCTGCAGACTAAGTCCAAAATTTGAGATAGGATCAATGCAGAAGAGGTGTTCGCGTATTTTGATTGTTCGCCTTTTTATGAAAAGTGCTTTTTTTATTAGAACAGCCAATTCAACAGGTCTGATTTTTTCTCCGATTAAAGAATAAAAAATGTTCATTATTAATTTATTTAATTCAATTTTTTGCACAATTGCGTAAAAAAGTAGCAATCGCACCTATAACCTTATTTTGCGTGGGCAATTTTGTAAGCTTTTTTTATAAGTCCATTCATCGGCTGATCGTTATACCAACCGCTAAATAAAAATATATTACCGCTTTTGCTACTGTTGATCAGTGTTTCTAAATTCTCCGCTTCCTTCTTCTTATTGTTTAATCCTTCCGCTACATTTATTACCATGAATGCCTCTGGGTAAACATATTTAGTAAACATATTTACTTCAGTTGTACCCATTCTCATTTCATCGTAAGGCGTTGTATACGCAAAATACATAGTTCTTTCGTGCTCGGGAATAAGCAATACATCCGGAAATTTTTCTCTTACTTTTTTAAAGAAATCAGGATTTAAAGGATTGCCGGACGGCTCAACATTTGAGTCAATATAAAATAAAGTACAACCCCATCTTTTACGCGCATAACTTATTTTCCTGATAAGGGTAGCAGCAGGATCTTTAACAAAAAGGTGATCAATCCATCCTCCTTTAAAAACAACGGAATCGGGTCTTATACAAATACCTGTCTTAAAACCTGCATTTCTGAATTTGGCAAAATACTCATCAATTATACTATTCATTTCAGGAGCAACCTTGCCAATAAGCTCAGGAGATCCAATATAAGATAATGGATGGGGAAACTCCTGCCCTTCAATATCCCACGTAATCATGCCCTGAGCGTCCATATCTTTTAATATACTTATACTTTTATCGGCATAAGACATAAGTGACGCTTTTAACTCTTTAATATGTTCTGTATTCGTTGGTGCATTTGATGATCCCTGAAAAACCCAATTCCGGGGATTTGCTACGTTCTTATTTTGATTATAGGATGATAAAAATAAAGCACCAACTGGCCGACGGTCGGGCCATTTAAATAAAAAAGGATTGGCCTTCTTGAAATTACTATATGTTTTAGAAGCAACCTGAGATAGCAACTTATCCTTTTTGCAAAATTTTAAGGATACAGAATAACTATATACCCTCCCTGGCGCCAGCTTTATCTCAGAACGGCTGTCAAAATCCTGCATTCCTGTAAATGGATGGCTACCGGTCCAGAGTCTATAAGTAGTACCATTTGTATTGTTTTCTTCAAGCAACCCTGTATAAATTTTCTTTGTAACGTCAGGATTTTCAATCATTAAATTATAAGTATCTAAATAAGCAATAATTACTGAGGGGCCGGCTATATTGTTTGAATAATAGGGATTGTAAGGCTGGATGTTATCTGGCTTTTTACCAAAATTTAAAGTCAATGGGCAAATGCTTACCCCACTTAAAGTATCAGCAGAAGTATTTGTCAGCGTAATTTGTATAAATAACGTATCGGCCAATTGTTTAAAATTACAGGCTAATAATATATTATTAAATACCGAAGTAAACTCTCGTTTTTCGTCATTCCAATCATGTTTTGTCACATACGACCATTGGTCGGTTATTTTGCCCTTCTTGTTTATTAATTTTACAGCCTCAATAGCAACGGGTGCTCCAATGTGTTTATTCAAATTTACAAGTTCAATATTATTGTAGCTAAGTTGATGAACACCCCAGGGAGCACCATAATTAAGACTCAATCCCTGCGATAACAAAACTCCAGGAACAAAAACCAAACAAAGAAATAAATGAATCTTGAACATCTTTTTTGACACAGGATATAGGATTAAATTTCTTTTATAAAATCAGATACACGATTTGTATAACTGTCCCACGTATATTGTAACGCAGTTTTCCGCGCCTCATACCGCATTTGTTGAAACGTTATATTATCCATACCGCGCAGTTCTTCTATGGCTTTAATAATGGCCTGTGTATCCCGAATGGGAACCAGAAATCCGTTCTTCCTGTCGCGAATCACTTCGGTAGCATTAGTATTGGGCGTTGTAATAACAGGCAACCCGGCACCCATGGCCTCTACGGTAACCAATCCAAAACCTTCGAGTATACTTGGAAACAATAATGCATCGTATTGTTGATAGGTTTTGAATAGCTCCTGTTGAGTAATTCCTGATCTGTACTGATATTTATCCTTATATGATTTAAATGCATTACCACTTCCGTACAGATTGCCTATAATATGAAGCTCAACATCCTTTTTATTAAATGCCCGCATGGCCTCCAGTGCATATTTAATGCCTTTACGCTGGGTTACTCTGCCGGCATATAATAACCGTAATGGCCGGTTGGCAATAGATTCGCTTTCTTCGGAAAAGGAAACACTCTTTGCATCGAAACCCAGGGGAATTACAGTTACTTTTGACTCATCTATGCCTTCCTGCACCAGGGTTTGTTTCAGAAAAGCTGAAATGGCGATTACTTTTTGGGCTATAACCGGTTCTTCCACCATGCGTTTTTCAAAATAAGCAGGGAAGGATGCAAAATCAATACTATCGGCCCATTCGGGATGTAACGCAGCCTCTTCCTGCAAAATTCGCTTTGCAAAGGGAACATGCGCAATGGTCATTTCACAAATACTTGGTTTCCCCATTTCATTACTAACTGCTAAACAATTGCGGCAACTGCCCTGGAAGCCCCAATAAGCGTCAAAAGAAAGCTTTGACAACTTACGCGAAAGGTCATTGTCAAAAGCAACATCCCGTTTAAATACAAGCTCGGTAATAGCAGGCGTGTTACCTTTCAATCTTCTTACCACCTGTTCCCGTACTTCATACTTCCAGGCCGATCCCACGTATTTACCACCTAATCCTTGCAAATACCGGCGCGACAAGAACGACAGTCCTGCTTTTTCAATCAATCGTTGCAAAACAATACTGGTAATATAGCTGCTTGTATAAAACCTCTTTAAATTACCCAGGTCATATAATGCCTTTGCAACATAATAAGAATGTTGCTTACCCGAATGTGAAATTACTATTTGCTTATTCTGCAATTTGAACTAAATATTATGGATTACTCTTTAACCTTTTCTATCGTAAATATGTTTTTTATCAGCTTTGCAGGCACCCCTCCAATAATGGAACCGGCCGGAAAGCTTTTGGTCACTACAGCCCCTGCGGCTACTACACAATTATCACCCAAGATTACATCTTTCAATATAACCACCTTGGCGCCGATCCAACAATTATCGCCTATTATAACTGAACCAACTTGCATAGGCGTATCGGTGGGAGACAAGCCGGGGCCATATGTATGATTAGAGTCTGTTATAAATATATCAGGGCCAAACATGTTTTTATTACCGATCGTAATAGTTCCGCATGCATCGAGGATCAGTCCCCTGTTAAAATAATTACCATTCCCTATTATAATTCTTTTCTTGCTATGGAACTCATCTGCAGGCCATAATTTATAGCCTTCTGTAAATGCATTATTATTACCTATTTGGATCTGGATTGCCCTACGGAATAGTCCCTTTTCAAAACGATTCCCTGATCCTATCTGCATTCCAAATAATTTGTAAAAGAAGAATCTTATTCTGCTTTTCAAACTCACAGGATATTTTACGAAAAACGCTTCTAAAGAAGGGAATGCCATTTTATTTTAATTGCAGGTAATGTTTGAAAGTCTTCATTGATACCGCTTTCCGTTTAGTTTTGCCGGCTAGCACGCACTTAAAGAAATCACCGAACCCTTTAAAGAATGGTTTTAATAACGGAACCTCCTTAAAGCTATAAGAAAATTTAAAAAGCTTCCAGAGCTTAACAGTTATAAATGGAATTAATAACATGGCAGGAGTTCTCCTGTAGGCGAAAATAAGATCGTTGCATACACCTGAGCGGTGTTGAAATGGAATATTGCGGGCCACGCTGGTTTTATCGTGCCAAACATACAGGCCTTTTAATAGGATGATTTTGTAACCGGCATCCATCAAACGAATACACAGATCCTTTTCTTCTCCACCATATAAACCGGGTGTAGGAATATAAGCGCCTACTTTTTTCACAGCCTCTACATTTAGCAAATGTCCGCAACCGATATACATATGGGTTACAACCGGAGTTATTTCCACCTTGGGAGTGTCAGGATTCTCAGGGCCAACGATCTCAAAGGCGATGGCGCCAATGGATTTATCCTTTTTGAAATGGTCGATAGCGATTTTTAAGGCATCGTTATCCATAAACCACGAGTCATCGTCGAGGCTGGCAAATAACTCAGCATCGCTTATTTCAAGAAAATGATTTCTTGCATATAAATATCCTCTTGGAATATCGGAGATAATCCAGTTAACCTGCGGGTATTTATGGGCGAGTGTAGGAGTGGCATCACTGGAGGCATCATCGAATATGGTAATTACTTTCTCGGTATATGTTTGATCCAAAGCAGACTGAATTGCTTTAGGTATTATCTCAAATCTATTTTTGGATGTAATGCCAATATGAACCTTCATCTATGTACTTTTCAATATTTGTTTTGTTCCGTTAAATTTTCCTTTAAGGAATGCAGGCTTATAAATATTCCTTGTGGCAACTGCAAAATACAATTGATGGATAATGAGTTTCAGGTAAGGCATCAGCCCTTTTTGCTTCATCACTTTTCGCATTACATAATACCTGTTCACCAAATCCATTTCGGACATTACCTGCACATTGTTCTTTTGTACACCTGGCTGGGTATCGTGAAAAATGCGGGCAGTTCTAACGTTATACAAACGGGATGTTTGTGCAACACGCAACGACAGCACCAGGTCTTCCATTAATGAATATCCTTCAAAGTGCCTGTCAAACACAGGATCGGGTAATTGATCCTTTTTATATAAAGTGCAGGTTGTATTTAACCACTCTACCGGTACTACGTCGCCCAACGACTGGTCATCGGCAGGTAATAAGTTCACCACCGGCCCAAAAACCTTACCAGCAAAATCATTCGCCCGTTTACCCATCATGGCCTGATAAAACAAGCGGGTAATAAATCTGGGAGTAGTGTAATGCTGGTTAGTTATCAAGGCATTCACGCCGCCAGCGTCTTTACTATGCTGCAAAGCATTCCATAAGTTCAATATACAATCCGGTTCCAGTAAAATATCATCATCCATAAAGCCGATAACATCGCATGTGGCCTTTTGTATCCCCTGGTTTCGCTGCTTTGCAGCGCCTAATTCAACGGCTCGTTGATAAAGTACTTGAGAGGAAAGCCCATGAATAGGCTCCTTCAAAAGCAAAAAGGTCTTTTCATCTATAGAACCATCTATGATGATGATTTCCTGGGGCTGATGAATCTGTTGGCCTACTGAACGAAGTGTATTTGCAAGGATAGTGCTCCTATTCGCAGTGGCCATCACAATTGAGATCGGCAATAAATTAGCCATTGCTATAATTTTATCCAGCTTTTCGGTATCAGATCAATTTCGGCCGACAAGTGCTTGCTCGTCCACTTTGTAGGACAAATCACCATTTTGTTGCTTCTATTGTTTAACCACGCTCCCCACCAGCTAAAAGAACTATTGGCTATAATATGATGATTGCAGCTGCTCATAATTCTCAAATCCTCATAACTGGTATTTGCATCGTTCATATCAACAAAGACCATGGGATAATTCTGCGATAAATTCGCCTTTACCCATGCCATATCATCGGAGAATATAAAAAAAACCGGGTCACTCACTTTAGAGGCCATATAAGCCATGGCCTTTTTATAATACTCCATGTCACAGGTGCCATGCGCACTATTGGTGTGTGCAACTGTAACATAATCTCCCCTTCTTATGTGCAACGATATGGCATTTGACTGTGCTACCTGCTGCAAAATTTTTGCATTTGCTTCAGAAGGGCCCAAACGGGGCTGCAACTCTTTTAACAGTATATCGCGCACAGAAAGAATATAATTTTCTGCCTGCCAAAAACCGGTTACATACGACCCATCGGGGATATCAAAAAAAGCCGCATCAAATACATAGTCAGCTTTCTCTTTCACTAATTTATTTTCCGGATTACGCCCTGTTAAAAGCCACCATCGTTTTTCAAACCGTTTTTTGGGTTTACAGTTTGCCAACTCCTTTTTTGTTGCAAACTCCACTGACAGATTGAAAAAGTCGAGGTTGTATGAGCGTTTTACAAATTTATACGGATCATCAAATTCAACTTTAAAGGGAATATTCCTCTTTAAAGATAAAGCCCGGGCGGCAGCATATTGAAACAGTTGGTTACCAACACCGCCCATTAGTTGAAAGACAAACATATTTACTTATTAAACCAACGAGGCCTGGCGGGTTATCCAGCTATTGTAGATTTCTCTGAATGTTGTTTCGAGATCCCTTGTAATATTCCAATTGGGATAATGTGCACGCATTTTACGCAAATCGCTGTAATAACAAATATGATCGCCAATTCTATTGGTTTCATCATATTTATATTTCATTTTTATACCTGATATCTTTTCAATTAACGCAAAAGCTTCCAGAATTGAACAGGTATTGTCTTTACCGCCACCTAAATTATATACTTCACCTGAGCGAGGTGCTTTTATAAACTCTTCTATGAATCTTGCCACATCGTAGGAATGTATATTATCGCGCACCTGTTTTCCTTTGTAGCCGAACACGGTGTATGTTCTTTCTTCCAGGTTACAACGTATTAAATAGCTTAAAAAACCGTGTAATTCAACGCCACTATGATTGGGACCGGTTAAGCAACCGCCACGTAAACAACAGGTTGGCATGCCAAAATACCGGCCATACTCCTGCACCATAACATCTGCAGCTACTTTCGAGGCGCCAAAAAGGGAGTGTTTACTTTGGTCTATTGTAAAGGTTTCCGGTATACCAAATTCATATGCTGTATCACTATAATCCCAACGGGTGTCCAGTTCTTTCATGGCAATGGAATTAGGAGCATCTCCATACACTTTATTAGTACTCATGTGAACGAAAGGAATTTGAATACTATATCGTCTAACGGCTTCCAATAAGTTTAAAGTTCCCACAGCATTGGTATCAAAATCGTCAAATGGAATCGCCGCAGCTCTGTCGTGGCTAGGTTGCGCCGCAGTATGTACTACAGCATCGGGTTTAACAGTGGCAATTAATTGTATAACACCTTCGCGGTTACGTATGTCCAGTTCGTGATGATGAAAATTGCCGATGGTTGTTTGCAATCTTTTTTGGTTCCAGCGAGTATCTCCCTGGACTCCAAAAAACACAGCCCGCTGATTATTATCTACTCCATGGATTTCATAACCAAGGTTAGCGAAGTGCATGCATACTTCAGAACCTATAAGACCGGAAGAACCTGTTACCAGTAACTTTGCCATTTATAACTTGTTAACTTTTAAATACTATTGTTTTTTAAACCAATAAAGTCCGCAGCTGTAATTTGCTTTTGTATAATCTTTAGGATCTACGTTACGATGAAATTTACCTTCATCATCTACCACACTGAACTCTTGCAGCACCAGCTTATCTAATATCCGTAAAGGAGTAAGAGGAGACAGTATTCTTTGTGCATTAAATTCAACACGCTCCCTGCCTATAGGCATGCTTAAATATAAATTGCCATTTTTTGCAAGTATCCTGCTTAATTCCAGCACTGCATTTTCGAATCCCTTCGGGTCAATCTCGTCGCCATATCTCCCCAGGCCAATATGTTCTACCGTATGTAAACATGAAATAGAATGTATACTTGCTGTTTCGAATGGTAACGATAAAATGCTGCCTTGCACAAAGTGAAGGCCTTCCAAATCGAAATCGGGCTTACGGATGTCTACACATACTATCTTGCAGATAGCTGTAGCCTGGCCAACAAAGCCATCGAACCTGCTGCCTACATCATAATGAACATCAGCTCCATTATTTTTTAAAAGGCGAAGCGCCCATATATCCTGAAAGAAATAATGCCCGCCTCCTGATTGGGTATCGTGATTAGGCAGCTGTAAATAAGGCGCCAGGTACCGGTAGGTGGCATTACCACCCATACGCTTAAACCGTGCATACGATCTTAAATATTTTATGTAAGCGCCGGGAAGAGAAAATGGATGCTTGAGAAAAAAGTACCGAACAGGTTGAAATAATCTCCAGCTTCCTTTTATAAAGTCTGTCATATTATTGTGCTAAAAATAATTTATTGCGTTCCAAATTTCCCATACAAAGATTATTTGCAAGTACACCGAAATTCTTTTCATATGAAAAATAGGTATCGCCTGTTTGCTTTATCCACATGGCCGCATTATATCGGGCATATTCATTTCTCAGACCACGCACCATTTCTTCAATGTCTTCCAGTTTGATAGTGGTTAAAACCAATGGATATTTTTGTTGAAGCGCCCATTTCATGATAGCCGATTCTTCAGGTCCCCACATTAAAACAGGCAGCCCGGTAGCTGAATAGTCAACCATTTTGCTTGAAAAGTTATACCGGAAAGGAGTGCTGTCTTCAAAAGAATTGAGCATTATATTAACATCAACTTGCTGGTATAAAAATTCCTTAAGCTCTTCGGGATGAACAAAACCGTTAATTGTTACATGGTCTTTACCAAGCCATTCCATTTTTTCCAAATGTGATTTATTAGCATCTGAAAAAATGGTCAACCGACAATTCTCTTTATATAACACCCCTGCCAACTGGTTCAACATGGTAACAAAACTGGCTGTATGCAACGAACCTGCGTAACAAAAATGCAGCGAGGGTTTCTTTTGTTTAATTCTTTCTGGTACTGGCCGTGTGATATCGTTTATTCCCCGTGAAGGGTATAATATATCACCCTTTACCCCGAACAGACTGGCATAATATTCCTCCATATTTGGGGAAATGCACATGCGAGATGTTGCATGCCGGTATGTCTTTTTAAACCCCTTTTTAAGCAACCAGTTCACCAGCGAGCCATGGCGTTCGGCTGTTAAAATGTCATCATGCAGGATCAAATGAAGCGGTAGCCTGCATTTTCTGGAAATAAAATATGCCTTTATCCAGGAAAATCTGAAAGTAACAGTGAGTATAACTTCGGGACGGAAATTGCAGATAATCTTCTTCTCTGCTTTTCCAATAAACAGTGAGTTTTTGAACTCTATTAAAGAACCTATAAAATAAAACCTGGTTCTTTTTAAGCGTGTTGCTAACCTGGATTTATTTTCAAAATACGTAACTTCCTTAATAGATCGTGCCTGGTTAACCGGGGTAGTTTGAACAATATATAAGTTTTCTTTAGGATAATTTTCAAGCAGCCGGTATAATAATGTTGAACCGGCCGACATCAATTCCACTGCAACATCTGTTACAACTAAAACACGGGGCAAACTACGATCCATTGCGCTTTTTAAATTCATTTTTCTATTAAATCCTTACAACATCAAGGTACATTCCTGAATAGCCTGCTTTGAATATTTGCTGTATTTAACAGGTTTCAATGTTTTTAGAACCTCTCCATTATTATAGGGCTTACCTGTTAACTTGAAATATACCTTAAGCAATGTGTGTTTTACACCACTGGCTTTCGTTGCACTGTCTTCACAAACCTGTTTATACAAATCCGTACGTTCAGGAGCGTATTGGTCGTATATTTTAACAAATTCCGATTGTCTTTTTTTTCCACCGTGGCTGCTTTTGTGATTGGGATGCGCCCTGTACATTGATAAACATTCTTGAATAGCAATAAATGGCACGCCGCATTGTTTCGCCCGCAAAAACCATTGCCAGTCAAGCCCAAAATGCAGTTCCTCAGTGAGGTAACCTACTTTTTCGAAGGTAGCTTTTGACCAGAAAGACGAGGGCTGAATAATAAAATCCACGTGCTGCAGGGAATATAGCCGTGCTGCTTCTACTACGTTGCTGCCAATTGCCTCAACGCCATCATTTGCATATTTAAAATGTATGCAGTTGCCAAAATAAATAGCGCTGTTGTTTTCTTTCATTTTGGCGGCCATGATATACAATGCACCCGGCATAAACATATCGTCGCTATTCAACCAGCAGAAAATGTCACCGGTGGCTTTTTTAAACCCTTTGTTGATGGCTTCAGCCTGCCCGCCATCTTTTTCACTTACCCAATATGATATTTTTGATTCATATTTTTTAATGATGGAAACGGTATTATCAGTACTTCCACCATCGATAACGATGTATTCAAGATTAGGATAATTTTGCCCGATAACAGACAATATGGTTTCTTCTATAAACTGTCCCTGATTATAGGAAGGCGTGATAACTGATATTTTGGGAAAGTCTGTCATGTCGGATGTTAAATATTAGCTAAGGCAGTTCTAAAGTTTTTTGGCAAAGCTCTGAGCGTGCGAATAGCCATTCTTTTTAAAAGTGGCTTCTTTTTCCATTTCTGTTGCAGGTATTGTTCACGCTTCAATATATAAGAGCACTTGAGAGGTGAATAAAAAAGGTATCCTGCGGCTTTTAACTCGTCGTTATAACCCTTATACAACTGAACCAAATCAGGGCGGTCTTTCATGTAAAACCTGTTATAATAGTGTACAGGTAGTTCACCGGTATCTATCCTGAAGGAGCTGAAGTGAAAGAATTTCAGGGTGTTTGTTCCGTTTATAATTATTTCATTATTGCTGTAGGTTAAATAACGCTCGTGTAAATTCCAGGGCGCCATATTACACCCGTTGTCGTTTAACACACAAACATCCCTGAAAAAAACAGGAACAAGGTTGATATATAACTGATCTACATAAAGCCCATATTGCACCGACGAATAGCCCTGCTCATAGGTGCGTTCCTTCCACCAGCTTATAAATTTGTTTGACTCTTCTGTAACACGAATCGCAACAAAGCCAAGATTATAAATACCAAAATTTAAAAAAGTGTTTTCACCAGGTGATTTACCATCGAGCGGAATAGGTGTATAAATATGTGGCGTTAAAACTATCGAGCCGTTTTCAAGCGCCGATTGAATGGTAGTAAGCGGTGAATAGATCTTGATATCCGGATCGAGGTAAATAATTTGTTGTTCTTTGCGTTCATTGGCCAGATATTCGAATATGCGTGGCTTTATACAGGTATTTAACTCAACAATATCGTATTTAATGATCAGCTCGTGCAGTTTAGGTTCCACCTCATGTATAGGCAGTACCTCAAACGGGATAGTGCTATAATCAACAGCAGTGGTACGCTCATCAACAAGCACAACTACAAAGCCGGCCCCGGGATGGTGTTTTGCAATTGAGTTACCAAGCACTGTAGCCTGCGCCAGGTAGTTATTAGAACAAATGGTAAAAAATATCACGTTAAAAATTAGTGTGCTTGCTTTTAAATGCTGCGAGCAGGGGTTTTATAATGATTTCAAAATTTTAGCCGGAATGCCGGCAATTACGCTATTTGGAGGAACGCTTTTTGTAACCACGGCATTTGCGCCTATAATAGAATTTTTACCAATGGTAACATCAGGCATAATACATACACCTTCCCCAATCCAAACATTATCTTCTATTATTACAGGCCCTTTAGAAAATAGCTTTCTTTTCGTCGGTGGTATCATTTTTAACTCTTCATTGATTTCTCCATGAAAATGATCTGAAATATAAACACGGCTTGCTAACAACACGTTGTTACCTATTGTGACTTTATTGATGCATCCAATGTGGCAATCAGAATTGAAACACACATTATCACCAATAATCAATTCGGGCTTGAATTTCTGACCTTCATATTCATCCCATGCTTCTAACCTCAGGTTAAATAAAGCACTGAAATTACTTCCTATACTTATATACTGCGGCTTCTTTATCATATAAGGCTCCATTATAAAATAAGGGTCGCCAAATGACTTAAATGATCGCCTTAGTTTATCGATCTCCTCTTTCTCAAGCTTCACATAAGCCGGATGGTGCACAATCCGATATACAAGTTTTGCGATTTGCTTTATGAAAAAAGACTTAATGCCCATTTTTTATTTAAAACATATTTTCTCCAAAAAATAGGATACCTCCAAAAACTTTTTCCCATTTCATATAAAAACACAACGCTGTTCATTTTAAAAACAGTAACGTTGTTATAATAGTATACAAAAAAACTGTCTAATAAATTGGTATTTACAATAGTCTTCAACTGCTTATTATAACCCTGTTTTACAAAGTCATTCATTATGCGATTGAAATTGTGTGCAAAAACTTTTACAAGACTATACCCACCAGTATTATTTCCCTGGCAGATCAACAACTCATTATCAATAATGATATTTTTTTCAGCATGAAAAAGGGCGGGTATGGTCCAGCCAAGTTGAACCAGATTTGTATCTAAAAATTTTGAACTATTAATATTCAGATCTGTAACAACTGCTTTGTTTACAATGTTACCAGTAATAAAAGTAATCCAGTAATGAACTTTGCCCAGGAACGCTGAATTGTTAGTATCCTCACTCCAATTGAGTTTGGATACGGGTGCAGGCGTATATTCGTCAGGATTAAGCATCCACTTACTGCGGATATAACAAATTCCCACAGTAGGGTTTTGTGTCAGAATCTCTATTATCTGCGGTAAGCTACCCGGAACCAAATAATCGTCGTCCCCCATTATCCATACAAATCTTCCCTTTGCACGCTCATAACATTGTACAATATTTTTATCTACGCCAATATTTGTTTCGTTTTTAATATACGAAATGACAAGACCCTGTTGTATGTATTTATTTACAACTTCAGTAGTTGCATCGGAAGAACAGTTATCAGATATGATTATTTCGACCTTCCCTCCGGCATCATTAATTTGGCCCAGTAGATAATAAAGAGACCTTTCTAAAAACGTACACCTATTGTAAGTTGGGATTGCTATAGTTAATAAGGGCTCCATTCAAATTTCTGTTGATAACGTTGCTGGTTATTTTGCTTTTAAAAAAGTATCTATCTGCTCCTGCATATAATCATAATGCTCTTCCTGCAATCCCGGCCATACACCTAGCCAAAACGCGTCGTTCATTACCTTATCGGTATTGTCAAGCGTATTTAATATTCTATATCTGGAATTTTTATAAGCCGCTTGTTTAATCAAATTGCCACCAAACAACAACCTTGTGCCAATCTTATTGGCTTCCAGATGCTGTACCAGTTCATTCCTGTTTATTTTAGCTCCGTCGCGGATAGTAATAAGAAATCCAAACCAACTTGGGTCTGAATTAGGCGTTGCCTCGGGAAGAATAAAATGCTCTTCAAAGGGCTTTAACTTATTACGTAACATCTCAAAGTTTTCACGGCGGCGGGCGATGAAATGATCTACTTTTTTTAACTGGCTCACACCGATCGCAGCCTGCATATCGGTAGCTTTTAAGTTAAAGCCTATATGTGAGTACGTATATTTATGATCATAACCAAATGGCATATCACCCACCTGCTGGCAAAAACGTTCACCACATGTATTGTCCTTACCAGGTTCACACCAGCAATCGCGGCCCCAATCTCTGAAGCTTTCAGCTATTTTTTTCAATTTGGCATTGTTGATCAATACCGCGCCACCTTCACCCATGGTTATATGATGCGCAGGGTAAAATGAAACGGTAGCAAGATCTCCAAACGAGCCTGTTTTTTTGCCTTTGTAAGTAGCGCCTAATGAATCGCAATCATCCTCAATCACCCACAGGTTGTGTTTCTTGGCCACCTCCATCACTATATCTAAATTGAATGGATTTCCTAAAGTATGCGCTATAAAAATGGCCTTCGTTTTAGGTGTGATGGCAGATTCAATTTCTTCGGCCTTGATATTATAAGTGGGAATATCTATGTCAAGAAAAACAGGAACACAACCAAATTGAATGATGGGGTTTACTGTTGTAGGAAATCCGGCAGCTACTGAAATAACTTCATCGCCAGGCTTCAATGCCCGATCACCCAGTTTGGGCGAGGTTAATGTATAAAAAGCCAACAGGTTTGCAGATGAACCGGAGTTAACCAGCAAGGAGAACCGCGACCCAAAAAAGCGGGCAAGCTCTCTTTCAAATTGTGTGGCAAATCTTCCGGCAGTTAGCCATGCATCCAGCACAGATTCTACTCCCATCATAATGTCTTGCTCATCAATGATCTTTCCTGTTACAGGTATATAGTGTTCGCCAGGAATAATTTGCCGTTGTAATTTCTGCCTTAGCTTTTCCTGAGCCTCTTGTGTTAGTATTGAACTTTGAATGGTTGACGACATTGTATGTTATTTCTTAATCAAAACTTTTTATATCCCTTTAAGTTCCTTCCATATCAATCGGTTTCGAAAACGGTTCCATTTCTGTAATGGGTTTTCCAAACGCAATTTTAGGGTAGGTATTAGTATGTGGATCAATCATCACCTGCAACAATACCGGCTTACTGGCATTTGCATCATTCCACATCCACTTTATAGCATCTTCTATTTCATGTTCATCTGAAACTGTTTTTGCACTTATACCATATCCTTCGGCCACTTTTTGAAAGTCAGGCGCACTATAACCCCAATAAGTAGACTGGTACCTCGATTCAAAATAGCTATCCTGGAACTGCCTGATCATTCCCAGGTTCTTATTGTTCATTACCACAATTTTTACAGGCAGTTGATTGCGAACAATTGTTTGTAACTCCTGGATGTTGATTTGCATGCAACCATCGCCCACTATTGTTACAACCGGCTTTACTCCAAGTGCGAATGACGCACCAATGCTTGCCGGCAAAGCAAAGCCCATAGCGCCCATACCAGCCGAAGTCAGGAACAACTGGTCTTTGGTAACTTCTATTGACTGAGCAGCCCACATTTGATGACTTCCCACATCAACCAGATACGCACCTGCTTTGTCGCTATTTTTTGACAGCAGGTGATTAAATTTATTAGGATTGATCGTACTTACAGACAACTCTTTTGTATCGGGCCATTTATCTTTTAACTCCCAGATCTTTTCGAACCACTCTGTTTTTTTTGTAAAACTAACTTCACTTGAATGTTTACAGAATGAAACAAAGAAATCTTTTACATCAGCCACTACCGGATGGCAGCCTTTAATCCTATTGTTAATTTCGCCAGGGTCACAATCAATATGGAAAATTGTCTTTGACTCAAAATACTTTGCGTCTGCGCCGGTTTGCCTGATATCTAATCTGCTTCCGGCAACAATAAGCAGATCACTTTCACCCAATGCAATATTCGCCCACCTGTTTCCATAACTGCCAATGAAGCCAATCCGAAAAGGATGATCATATTCTATAGCATCTACGGCCAACAATGAGGTTACTACCGGTATTTGGGTTTTTGCAATAAACGCACGCATCTCTTCTATCGCAAATCCTGCCCTAACGCCGCGCCCTACCAACAACAAAGGTCTTTTTGCCTGCTGAATGGCTTCTGTTATTTTATCAAGGTCTGTGGCATTTAATACAGTGGGCGTTTTGTCTTTCTTCGTTATCTCCGGCGCTTCTATCTGGCATCGCTGCACATCCATTGGGATATCGATCAACACAGGCCCGGGTCTTCCTTCCGTTGCAAGTTTAAATGCTTCTTCTAAAATGGCAGGGATCTGATGCTCATCTTTCACCAGATAAGCGGCTTTTGTTATCGGCCTGGCCATCGCTACAATATCGGTTTCCTGAAAACCCAGTTGCCGTATTGGTCTATCGCCCTTTTGTTCGTGACGGTTAACCTGCCCGGTTATAAAAATGGCAGGTATAGAGTCGAAATAACAACTACCAATTCCCGTTAACAGGTTGGTAGCGCCGGGACCGCTGGTGGCAAGTGCAATACCAGGCAATCCTGTTATTCTGCCATAAGCATCTGCAGCAAATGATGCACCCTGCTCGTGGTGCATGGTAATGATATGAACTTTTGTTTTTTGTCCAATGGAATCCAGTAAATGGGTGATCATTCCGCCAGACAATTCAAAAATATATTCAATACCTTTTCGCTCGATAAAATAGGCTATGTAATCAGAGACTTTCATATTGTTTTTTATCGAATAATGGCAATTGATTGCCTTAATTAGTTAACCTGTAAAATTCAACAGTTTGTTGAATGGCTTTCTCAAGCGTGATACCTACTTCCAGGCCCAACTCATTCTTTGCCTTTTCTATTGAAGGAACGTAACGATTTGTTCCGGTTAAAGACGCAGTATTACCATGCTGAACATGCACGCTGTTATTGCCATGTTCAGCCACCAGGGCTGCTATATCCCGCAATGAGTGGGCATCATCTGAACCTACGTTGTATGGACAGGCAATCTTTCCTTTCAACAAAATGGTCCAAAGCCATATACACAGGTCTGCCGCATACAAGTAAGATCGTACGGGGGTTCCATCTCCTTTAATAAGAATGTCATTTTGCTCAATAACATTCTTTATAAAATTGCCTATTGCAAAACTACCATCCAGCGGCAAATAGGGGCCTACAAATGCAAAACACCTGGCTATTTTAACATCCAGGTTATATTGTTTATGATACAACGAACTCAGAAGTTCAGCCATTCTTTTACCTTCAGCATAAGTAGCTCCTGCATCATGTGTTTGTGGAGCACCATTGAATGTTTCTTCAAGGTGAGAAATGTCTGAAGGTTGTTTTCCGTACACGGCACCCGAGCTTGTAAATAAAACAGCTTTGGCTTTACAATAAGCAGCAAAGTCGAGCACGTGCCTGGTGCCCTGCACAATGATGTCAAGCATTTCAAGCGGCTTTTCTATGTGCAGGTTTATGTTTGTTTCTGAAGCTGCATGTATAATGTAATGCACTTCCATTGGCGGGAACTCAAAACTCCTGACATCTCCAACGATAAATTGGAGCTCTTTTTGATCTTTTAATTCGGGAAATTTTGAGAGAAAACTGTCGGCCGAGCGGGTTAGTATTACCAGCTTTGCCTGCAATTGTAACCTGGCATTGGCAAATAAGAAACTTTTTAACAGCCATATACCAAAGAAGCCGGTACCTCCTGTTACAAAAACTGTTTTTCCTTTAAGCAAAGGCCACAAATGACCTGTATGATCAGTTATGTATTGAAGGTCGGCTGTTATTATTGATTCCCTTTGTATCAAGTCTAGATAATCGCTTCTGTAACTGAAATAAAAGAATGTATCTGTGCGTCTGTTTTTTCTATAATAGCAGCAGCGTCTTCAAAATATTGTTTATACCAATCCATAGTAAGTTGAACGGCCTGGTAAGCATTCATCTTAGGCGTCCACTTTAATTCGGCATATGCCTTACTTATATCTAATTTCAGCAAACCGGCTTCATGCAATTCGCTGCCCGTTGCCAAACTTTCATATTCACCACCTCCCCAACTTTGGATAGCGATCTTTACCATTTGCTCAACTGGCAGCGCGTCGTTTGTGTACGGACCAAAATTATATGCCTGAGAATACACCAGTGGGTTTTCCGCCAGTTTCGATCCCAGTAAGAGATATCCCATAATAGGCTCAAGCACATGTTGCCATGGCCGTACTGATGAAGGATTTCTTATGATGATGGTTTTTTCGTTGCCCAGGGCTCTGGCAATATCAGGTAATAGTCTGTCTTTGGCCCAGTCGCCCCCGCCTATTACGTTACCGGCGCGGCCAACAGCTATACCTTTTTTATGCTGGTTGTACTTGTTAAGATTGAAGAACGAGTTACGGTATGAATCTATCACCAGTTCTGCACAGGCCTTGCTGGCGCTATAGGGATCATATCCGCCCAGCCTGTCTCCTTCCCGGTATGGGTGATGCCACTCGTTGTTATGATATACTTTATCTGTTGTTATTAATACAATAGAACAAGGTTTTTCCAGGTCTTTTGCAGCATCAAGCAAATTGGCCGTACCTATTGCATTTACTTCAAAGGTTTCAGATGGAATCTCATAAGATAGTCTCACGAGGGGTTGTGCGGCCAAATGAAATATAAAATCAGGTTGAAAAGAAAGCACTTCCTCCTTCAACCTTTTCCTGTTGCGAACATCATCAATTACTGACTCACACAAATGATCGCCACCTATCAGATGGTAAAGATCAAACTTGTTTTCAGGTTCAAGCGAATACCCTTTAACTTCTGCACCAATTAACTTCAAAACTTTTAAAAGCCAGGCGCCTTTAAAACCAGTATGGCCGGTTAAAAAAACCTTTTTACCATTATAAGTTTGATGTAACAGCGTTTTATTCATAGTTACCAGATTTTCCAAGGCGCATGATTGGTTTCCCACATTTCACTCAAATCATTTTTATCTTTCAGGGTATCCATCGGACGCCAGAACCCACTATGTTTATAGGCATACATTTGTCCTTCATGTGCAATTTGTTCCATGGGTTCTTTTTCCCACACAGTATCATCGCCTTTGATGTAATTAAAAATTTCCGGCTCACACACAAAGAAGCCGCCATTTATCCAGGACCCATCGCCTTTTGGTTTTTCAAAAAAGGAATGCACCTGGTTATTGTCTGAAAGTGTCAGGGCGCCAAATCTGCCCGAAGGCTGCACTGAAGTTACAGTGCAGAATTTTTTATGCTTTTTATGAAAATCAAGCAAGCTTTTTACATTGATATCGCTTACGCCATCGCCATAGGTAAGAAAGAATGGTTCATTGTTTACATGTGGCTGAATACGTTTTATTCTGCCACCGGTCATGGAATTGACACCCGTATCCACCAAAGTAATTTTCCAGGGCTCAGCTTGTGAATCATGTACATGCACCGAATTGTTCGACAGGTCAATGGTTACATCAGATTTGTGTAAAAAATAATTGGCGAAGTATTCTTTTATTACGTAGCCTTTGTAGCCAAGACAAATAACAAAATCATTAAACCCGTGGGCGGAGTAAATTTTCATAATATGCCATAGTATAGGCATTCCTCCAATTTCTACCATAGGTTTAGGTTTAAGAACAGTCTCTTCAGAAATCCTGGTCCCCAATCCACCCGCGAGTATTACTACTTTCATATAATTCTATGCATTTAAAAATTGCGTATTCCATTCCAGTTTCGGCCTTATCAAGCCTATCCATTCTCCGGTAAATTCTTTACGCATATCGCCAGTGTCGGTAACGCTAAACATCAGTACGTCCTGCGCTATCGCTAAGTCCTGACTATTCTCCGGAACTAAAAAGGCGCTTATGCGATAAGTTTTATCATTTAAAAAATTGGCGGGAACAACCATAGTCGATTTATATCGCCCTTTTTTAAGTGGTTTACCAAAGTATTTATCAACTGTTGTAGTTGCAGAAGGTCCAGTAAAAGAGGCTAAAATACAT
This sequence comes from Niastella sp. OAS944, assembly GCA_024809215.1. GTDB lineage: Bacteria > Bacteroidota > Bacteroidia > Chitinophagales > Chitinophagaceae > Niastella. The sequence continues at coordinate 93,854 of JANUBW010000013.1, forward strand.
GTACCCATATTGTCAAGGATATGAATGCTTGGATATACCAGAGCATTTTCACGTGTAACTGTGTAATCAAGCTCAATTTTAATTTCATCCTTACTGTCAATGTTCCCGGTTATTTCATTTTTCGAAATAATTCGGATGGTATTGAAATACGCAGATTCACAAGACCTTGTATACTCTATATCACTTTCAGATATTTCACCTGTATTCTGCTTTCCAAAAGAAATGTATTCTTCGATAATCTTGCTGGTTGCACCCATGCTGTGCATAGTACCATTTCTAAGAAAAATTGCCTTATTACATAAGTTAGCTACTGCACCCATGTTATGGCTTACGAACAATACCGTTCTACCGTCATTTACACTCACATCCTGCATTCTCCCCAGGCACTTTTTTTGGAATTCGGCGTCGCCAACCGCCAGAACTTCATCTACCACTAATATTTCCGGCTCCAAAAATGCGGCAACAGCAAAAGCCAATCGAACATACATGCCCGAAGAGTACCTTTTTACAGGCGTATCGATGTATCGCTCCACTCCGGCAAAATCAACAATCTCGTCAAACTTCCTTTTAATTTCATGTTTACGCATGCCGAGGATCGCCCCGTTCAGAAAAATATTTTCACGCCCCGTTAATTCAGGATGAAAACCAGTACCCACTTCCAGCAAACTCGCAATTCTGCCTTTCAATTTTACAGATCCTGTTGTAGGGGAAGTAACCCTGCTTAATACTTTCAGTAGTGTGCTTTTTCCCGCACCGTTGCGTCCCACAATTCCTACGGCATCACCTTGCTGTATTTCAAAATTTACATCTTTTAAACTCCAAACAATATCACTTGCACCTTTGGTGGTTCTGTCGTTGGTTTCACCAATTTTTAAAAACGGATCTTCCTTACCTCTTAGTTTATACCAGGCTCTTTCAATATCCCTTGACAAAGTACCTGTACTGAACTCTCCTAATTGATAGGCTTTGGAAAGATTTTCTGCTTTTATCGCTATTGCCATTAATGTTCAATATTAAACAGTATCCACAAAGTTTTTCTCGACCTTATTAAAAATAAATATACCTAGTAATAAAACGACTAAAGAAACTATAACACTATACGCAAAAGCAAATGAATAAAACTGGCCTTTATTGAGAAATCCATATCTAAACGTTTCAATAAGACCGGTAAGCGGGTTGAGTGTAAGAATTTTTTTATAAAACGGATCGGTAATGGTCGACAATGGGTAAATGATAGGTGTTGCATACATGGCCAGTTGTATGCCAAAGGTTACTAAGAAAGCAAGGTCGCGGTACTTATTAGTTAATGCGGTAATAATCAATCCCCATCCTAAGCCCTGCAACGCCATTAACAATATGATAATGGGAAATAAAAGTACAAACTCATTAGGATGTACGGGCTTACCTTTTATTATCATGAACCACAAAAGCATACCAACAAACAATAAAAACTGCACGCTAAACTTTACCAGGTTAGATAATACAATACTGAGCGGCATTATTAACCGGGGGAAATATACTTTTCCGAAAATACTGGCATTGTCTTTAAAAACGGTACTGGTTTTTGTAAGACACTCCGCAAAATAATTCCAGGCTATGGTACCGGTTAAATAAAACAGCGGCGCAGGCACACCATCAGTACCAATACCCGCCATTCGCGCAAATACAAATGTGAAAATAACAGTTGTGAAAATGGGCTGAATAAAAAACCAAAGCGGTCCAAATATGGTTTGCTTATAAAAAGAGACAAAATCGCGGCGCACCAGCAACATCAGCAGGTCACGGTACTGCCAAACTTCTTTGATATGTAAATTAAATAAATTGGTATTAGGTTTTATTTCAGAATCCCACTGTTCAGTTACTGCACTACCATTATTCTTTGAATCCGTTTCTTTTCCTGCCGGAGCACCATGTTTGGTATTATAGGCCAGATCATTTTCCATTAGCATGTAATTACGCTCGAGATTGAACTATTTTTTTGATTTCACGATTCGTTTAAACAACTTTCCAATTTTGCCATTGCCATTGGAGCCTGATTCATAATAACCGTTCGACTGGCCGTATCCATAGCCATAACCATAGCCATAACCTCCATAATTTCCGTATCCATAATAATGCGAAGAAGCCTTTATATCATTTACCAGCAAACCTATTTTGGGAAGTTTATTTTTGTTGTACAGTTCTTCAATAAAGTGTAACTGCTTTTTCAGGGTATATCCCATACGTACAATATACAAAGTACTATCTGCATACTTGCCAAGCGTATAGGCATCACTTACCAACCCTACCGGTGCAGTATCGATGATCACCACATCAAATGTTTGCTTTAAGTATGCGAATAACTCATTCATTTTTTCATTGAGCAATATCTCCGATGGGTTGGGCGGAATAGGTCCGCAAGCGACAATATATAAATTATCTACTCCCGGCACCTGCTGAGGCAGCGACGAAACAGGTATATCACTTACCAAAAAGTTACTGATCCCCTTTGCCCGGGATAAATCAAGGCTCTTGGAAATTTTCGGTTTGCGTATATCAAATTCCAGTACTACTGTTTTCTTTCCCGCCAATGCCATTACTGCGCCTGTATTAATACTCACAAAGGATTTTCCTTCTCCACTAAATGTACTGGTTACCAGTATTACCGGATTACTGGTATTACTTATCATATATTGAATATTGGTACGTACCATTCTGAATTGCTCGGTAACCACATCCCGTTTATTCTTTCGTACCATCAACACTTCTTTATCCTGCGAATGCCCGATCTCACCAAATATTGGCGCATCAGTGATCCTGGTAATATCAGGCCTGCTGCCGACTTTATCGTTTAATAATTCCTTGACATAGATAATGCCAATAGGTATTACCAACCCAAGGAAAATTGCCATCAATTTTATGCTGCCCGGGCTCGGTTTAACAGGCGCTCCGCTGGCGATAGCGCCATCAACTATTTGTGAATTAGATACGGTTGCAGCGAGAGAGATAGCTGTTTCTTCGCGCTTTTGCAGCAAAAATAAATACAGATTTTGCTTAATGCCCTGCTGGCGGGTAATTTCAAGCAATTCCTTTTCCTTTATAGGTACTGAATTGATCTTCGAATTGTACTGCTGGTTCTTTTGCTTCATGGAATTTAGTTGCAAATCCTGTGAAGTTTTTAAATTCTTCAGGTTCTCCAGGAGGTCGCTACGCAATTTTTCCAGTTGCCCCTCTAATACCTTAACGGTAACATTGCTTGCCGTGGTTGTTTTTAGTTGCGCGTCCAGCTTTAACTGAAACTGGTTATACTGGGTAATCAACTCTGCTAATGTATTATCATCTATACCCAAACTGGTAGGCACTATTTCATGCTCGTTTTTTTGATCGCCTATATATTCCTGCAGAAAAGTGGTAATCCGTTGTTTTACCTCCAACTCTGATATCTGTTTATCGATCTCTGATTGGTTATTCAAAAATATTTCAGATTGGGAAGAAAGATTGATCACATTGTTTTCCTGCTTATACTTTTGCAAGTCCTTTTCCACATCCCCCAGTTCACGGGTAATAAGATTTAACCGCTCATTAATGAAGGAAATAGTACGCGATGCTGTTTGATTTTTATCCTCAACATTCAGCTTGCTGTATTCATTCATCAACTGATTTATGATATCCTTTGCTAAAACAGGATCAGGGCTCAAATACGTTATCGCTAAAATGTTAGATTGATCTTTTGTTGGAGCAACACTCAGTCCCCCCAATACACCAAATGCGGCACTCTCGAGCGGTTCCCAGGTAAGAATTTGTTCTTTATATTGTGTTCCTTTGAACAGGCTATCATTTTTGTTAATACTGAATGTAGTGCCGGCATATTGAAACGGTTGCCCAAAAGCGTACTTCTTCTCACCTTCCTGACCAAGCGTAAACTCACGATCATTTACAATGTGAACATCAAAAGTGGCCGACTGAGATGGGCTTGCCAGATTAATTACCTGCAGCGAAAGCGGACCGGCAGGATAATTAAGCGTAGTTTTAATATTACCTTTTACATAAGATTTTTTCTGTAACCCTAATGAAGCAGCCACGCGCTTTGCCAGGCTCAGCGACATCAAAACTTCAACCTCACTGTTTAAATTACCACGTCCACCGGAAAAGTATACTTCATCAAATTCTCCACCCATTTTAGGCGATGACTTGTCTGTTTTTATTAACAGCGTTGCCCTCGCGCTGTACAAGGGAGTAGTATAGCGCAGATAAGCATAAGCAAATATCAACGCAATACTTATAGAAATGACAATTAACGGCAGGTAGCGTATATAACGCATTATAAGATCCCTAACCGATATTTTTACATTTTCATTTTCTTTCTGATTCATTACAGCTTTTTAATAAGTATGTAAAGGTAATTGCCGTTGTTTTTATTGTACAGACAGGGGGATTGGGTTTGTCTAATTATTGAATATGTTATAAACAATTGCACCGATTGATATAATACTTGCAACGGCAGATAATATAGTGAGATTCCGATACATTTGTTGATCACTTCCGGTTTGCTTTCTTTCATTCGCCTGCACCATTACTACATCGTTTTGCTGAAGATTAAAATAAGGTGACTGGAAAATCTTGGGATCTTTTAAATTGATTTGACCAAATTCACGTTTACCTTCCTTTTCCCTTACAACAATTAAGTTATCCCTTCTGCCATATATAGTGAGGTCGCCGGCCAAACCAACCAGCTCCAGTATTGTTAATTTTTCCTCCGGTATTGAATATGGCCCCGGTTTATTCACTTCGCCCAAAATATTCACATGAAAATTCATGAACCGAACTTCAGTAAATGGATTGGTAAGATATGTCTTGAGCTTTTCATCCATCATTTGTATCAACTGCTGCTTGGTTAAACCCTCCACATGTAATTCACCTAAATTTGGAAAGCGAATATTGCCCTGTTGATCAACAAGATATCCCGAAACGCCCCCCCCTGCTTTAGCCCCTTGCGGATTGAACATTGTAGTAGCCTCCAAATTATCGCTATATACTGCGATGCTTAACAAATCGCCTTTTTGGATGATAACCTCCTTAACAGCCACCTTTAAATTATCTGGGATGTTCAGGTTTCCGTCAAGGTATTTCAATTCTTCCCTGGCTTTTTTCGCACTGGCGCACGAACCCATAAACATTACAACTACCATAAAAATACAAGCCTGTATAAAACGAGATACGGGCAATTGCAACATATTATTAAGTATTAATGACTAGGTTAATAACTATTCTCTACGAATCTAAATAAAATCTATAAACGCCGAATCAACTTCGCCGGGTTACCGGCATAGACACCCTTTATTTTAATATCCTTCGTTACCACGGCCCCGGCCCCTATCACCGCACCGTCACATACAGTAACCGGTAACATAGTAACATTGGAGCCTATTGAAACATTATTTCCAATTGTGGTAGTCTTCCAGGCATTTCTATCACCGGCCGGCCCGCCATTTGAAAACAAATCATTAACAAACATTACACCGTGCCCAACAAAACAATCGTTCCCAATGTTAACACCGTCACAAATAAAACTGTGTGACTGCACCCGGGTGCGATCTCCCACAACTACATTACTTTGTATTTCCACAAAAGGGCCAACAAAACAGTTATCACCAATTTTGCATTCGTATAGGTTAACAGGTTGTACAAGTTTTACATTCTTCCCCAAAACAACATCCCGTATTTGCGATGATAAAATGATGGGCTGATTCATATTAAATGGCAGCGGAATAAATTTTTTCAATTATCGATACCGTCTTTAAACCATCTAATGCACTGGTGGTTATTGTACCATTATTCTGCAGTACATCAATCAGATTATCATACACTTTGTCGTGATTACTCATAGAACCCTGATAAGAGCCATACTGATTGGCGGTATTACCAGCAGGTAAATCGCCAATTGTATAGTTCTGTATGTTCTGATATTCCAGTTCGTTCAAATATTGACCGCCGATCTTCACCGTACCCTTCTCGCCAAAAATGGTCAATGAACCTTCCATATTCTTATCGTAACTGTTCACCGTGTAATTAATGCCGCCCAGGGCGCCATTCGCAAATTTCAACAGTACAACTCCTGTATCTTCAAATTCAATAGCATTTCCATGCGCGTAATTCTGCATCATTGCCCGAACTTCGGTTATGTCACCTAACATCCAATACAACAAGTCAATAAAATGGCTGAACTGTGTATACAATGTTCCTCCGTCTAACGTCTTCGTTCCTTTCCACGAGTTGGCATAATAGGGTAGTCCACGGTTCCAGAAACAATTGAGCTGAATGCTGTAAACTTTTCCAAGCCGCCCTTCCTCAAGTGCCTTCTTTACAGCAACCACCGGTGGGTTATAGCGATTTTGTTTTATAATAAACAAACGCTTACCGGCGGCTTCGGCAGCCTCAATCATTTTTTTGCAATCACTGGTTTTCAGTGCCATTGGCTTTTCGCACAAAACATGAAAGCCAGCCTTTAATCCTTTAATGCTATGCTCAGCATGCAAACCGTTGGGTGTACATATTGAGATCACGTCTACATCAGTACTGCTTTTTAGCAATTCCTCATAGCTATCATAAGCTATAGCCTCATACTCTTTTGCAAGTTGATCGGCCTTCTCTTTTTCAATGTCGCAAACCGCCGCCAGTATCCCTTTGCGACTTATATGTTCTGCATGTCGTTGGGCTATTCGTCCGCAGCCAATAATAGCAAACCGGAGTTTCTTCATACAGCTGTACTATTAACCCAATAACTATTTTTCAAGCACTATGATCTTCGTTTTATCAATATAGGCTGAAAGTATAAATCCAATACTTTCAATAACCACTTCCACCTTCTTATTCATTACTTTCTTCACAGTACCTTCCTTGCCCATCAATATCCCGCTTTGCACCATTACCTTTTTACCCTCCTTAATATCAATTGCCCTTACTTCTACATCATGATGATCGTTCAGGAATTTCTTTATGGTGTCAATCTCCTTCTCTTTAATGAGAGCAGGTTTTCCTAACCAGTAAATAAAGTTTACCACACCCTGCGTCATCCGCACCTGTGTTTTTTCATCTTCATTCACTTTTACAAAAACATACGATTTAAACAGCGGCTCATCTACTATCTTAATACGATCGCTCCATTTGCGATGAACTTTATTAAGCGGGCAATAGCTTTCAATTCCTTTTTCTTCCAATAGCTTATGCACCTTCTTTTCCCAGCGGGGTCGGGTATAAACAGCAAACCATTTTTTTGATGTTTGTGCAGCCATAAAAACAAGGCAAGGAAAAACAAATGTGCCTTCTAATCTGTAGTAATGGTCAACAAAGCGCTTATTCAAAAACCAGGCAGAGCTTCGCCTCCTCGGTCACAGGAAATCTCCCATAACCGAATGGCTATCAGCCAGTTAAATCATCGCCTTTGTTCAGTTTAAACAATAATAAAAGGGCATAAGTGAGTTACTTCAAATGAAGTTCTCCTTATACCCTTCCACTATGAAATATATTTAGCGTAACAATTAGTTCTTCCACAGGAATTCTTTCCATGTTTTTATTTCTAAAGCATGGAAGTTTTAACCCTTCGGTACTTCCATCGGCAAAAGCCTGCAAATGCCTACTGAACGGGTGCAAATATAGGTGTTTTTTAATGTGTGTACACTTCCTCAAAAAATCTTAATCCCTTATTTTTCAATCAAAAATGCCAATTCCTCAGTCCCAATCTGTTATCAATAATTTAATATACACATTAAAGTAAAAAACCAATATCATACTCAATTTCCCCCGCGATTGGCGCAAGGTAAATAATCATTTCAATAATATGCTTTAGACATGCTTTAAAACATAAAGTATTATTTACCTATTTATTAAACCGGATGATAAACAGAAGAAATGTGAATACCCCTATGATGGTGGATTTCAGAAAAACCTACACGATATTGAAAACTTGCTATTCCCTATACTTCAGGCAACGTTAAAGATCATGGCAAAAACGCATATGATTTCATAAATATTGTTTTTTTTACCACGCTATCATTTGTTCGCAAAAAACCGCATGAATTTAACTTCCATTGTTAGCCCAGCTTCGCTTTCAATATCTTGGTTACTGTTTGTGGGTTCCTTATCTTTCCTATATAAATGTACCACTTTGGAAAAACGCTTCTATTCCCTTGATGTGTTCCGGGGCGCAACAGTAGCTTTAATGATCTTAGTTAACAACCCCGGTAGCTGGTCGAATTTATATGCCCCGCTTGCCCATGCTCCCTGGCATGGATGTACCCCTACCGACCTTGTTTTTCCTTTCTTTTTATTTGCAGTTGGCAACGCATTATCATTTGTTATGCCCCGGCTCGAAACGGCAGGTACTGCCGCCTTTCTTAAAAAAGTATTTACCCGCTCGGCACTTATATTCCTGATCGGCTTTTTCTTAAACTGGTCGCCTTTTATCCGGTACGACGAAAACGACCGGCTTGTTTTTAAAGCATGGGAATATGCAGGCTCAAATGGTTCAATAATCGGCATTCGCATTTTTGGCGTACTGCAACGAATTGCATGCTGTTATTTATTTGCTTCACTTATCATTTACTTCTTCAAAATACGCGGCGCATTTGTAACTGCCTTTGTACTATTAATGACATATTGGATGTTATGCCTGTTCCTGGGCCATCCCGCCGACCCATACAGCATGAATGGCTATTTTGGCGTAGGCGTCGACAAAGCCATCCTGGGCGAATCGCATATGTATCATGGCGAAGGCGTGGCTTTCGATCCCGAAGGTATTACCAGTACGTTGCCTGCCATTGTTCAGGTGATCTTTGGTTACTTTGTTGGCTTTTATATTCAGCAAAAAGGCAAGAACCTCGATATGCTTGCCCACCTGTTGATCGCCGGTTGTATTTTGATTTTCACCGGCTATGCCTGGGATATGTTGTTCCCCATTAACAAAAAAATATGGACCAGCTCTTATGTACTTTATACAACAGGCCTGGCCATAATGGTACTTTCATTGTGTATTTTCTTAATTGAATTCAAAGAAGCTAAAGGCGCATGGAGCCGATTTTTCGATGTATTTGGCAAGAACGCCCTCTTCATTTTTTTCCTGAGTGGATTTTTACCCCGCATAATTGCCCTTTTCCGTTGGGTAGATCATATCGACGATGAAGGCAGGAAGGTATATACAAGTGCCCTGCCCTGGTTTTACCAGCATGTATGCAAACCTGTCTCTGACAATCTGAAAAATGGATCTTTACTGTATGCCATTTGTATGATCGCCTTTTACTGGGTGATTGTGTATTTAATGGATAAAAAGAAAATTTACATCAAAGTATAAGGTTGTTATCAGGGCTATTAAAACAATGATATCAACAAGATATTTAAAAAAATGGATGCTATCTTTGTTCCATGTGTATATTAGAATAATTAATATTACTAAAATCCTTTACTTTCGGCCTCCAAAATATTTTTGCAATAAACCCTAGCAAAGAGAAAGATGCTTTTTAATTCGTTTGCCTTCATGGCATTCCTGCCAATAGTTTTCCTTTTATACTGGTTTGTATTCAACAGAAATTTAAAACAACAAAATCTGTTGATATTAGTTGCAAGCTATGTTTTTTACGGCTGGTGGAGTTGGAAGTTCCTTATCTTATTAGCAGGTTCTACATTGTTAGACTTTCTTTATGGCTTTGGGGTAGCATCCAAGAACAGAAGCAAGGCAAAATTATTCCTGTGGCTGGGTGTTATAAATAACCTGGGAATTCTGGCCGTTTTTAAATACTATAATTTTTTTGCTTTACAATTTCAACAAGGCTTTGAACTAATTGGTCTACACGTTAATCCGGTATTGCTCAATGTAGCATTACCAGTTGGCATTTCCTTCTATACATTCCACGGCATGTCGTATGTATTTGATATTTATAGGGGGGTACGACAGCCAGTTGCCAGTTTTTTTGAATATGCAGTATTCGTTTGCTTTTTTCCGCTATTGGTAGCCGGTCCCATTGAGCGGGCCAATCACCTGCTGCCACAGGTGCAAACTAAACGTGTATTTAATTATAGCCAGATGGTAGAGGGTTGCCGGTTAATGCTGTGGGGAATGTTCAAAAAAATGGTAATTGCAGACGGTATAGCGATCGCAGTTGATGACATTTTTAAAAATTATCCTTCTCACAGTGCCTATAGCCTTATTGTAGGCGCTATAGGCTTCAGCTTTCAGATCTATTGCGACTTTAGCGGTTATTCTGATATTGCATTAGGAACATCAAAATTATTCGGTTTTGAACTGTTAAGTAATTTTAGATTCCCTTACTTTTCACGCGATATTGCGGAGTTTTGGAGAAGATGGCATATATCTCTTTCTTCCTGGTTCAGGGACTATCTATACATACCACTGGGTGGCTCAAAAAATGGCAAACTAACCGCCGTCAGAAATACGTTCATCATCTTTTTAGTAAGCGGCTTTTGGCATGGTGCGAGCTGGAATTTTATAATTTGGGGTGGCATACATGCCATAGGCTTTCTGCCATTGTTGTTGTTAAATAAAAATCGAAAAAATGTTACCGAGGTTGTAGCTTATGACCGAAAGCTTCCAAACGTAAAAGAATTGTGGCAAATGTTAACTACCTTTTTATTCGTAACGTTTGCCTGGATATTTTTCCGCATTGATGGCTTAAGTAATGCTGTCGGATATTGTAAACAGATCATAGTTAACTCAATACAAGACCCCGGTCAATATCTTCGCAGGCCGCCTGGGTTGTCAATTTATATTTACATAATCCCCTTATTGCTTATAGATTGGTGGTTGAGAAGAAACGAGAGAGTGGTACGACTAACTAATTTTCGGGTTGTAAATTGGTTAATTGCGTTAGTTATGGCATTTTTTATTATCAATAACTTTTTAGGCTATTTAGACGTAAAACCAACTAGCTTCATTTATTTTGAATTCTAATGAGCACGTTATTAAAAAAAATATTCTTTTTCTTCCTGGTTAGTTTCTCAGCTTTTTTTCTGCTGAAATTTTCACTCAGAAATTTTCAGCAAAAAAATTACAATTCTGCTTTTGTAGATAAACTTAAAATACTCAAGGCAAATAAACTCAACAGAAAGATCATCTTATTTGGAGGTTCTTCCGTTGGATGGGGATTTTCGGCCGAATTGATTGAGCACAAGCTGGGCATCAAAACGATAAATCTTGGTCATAGCATGGGATTTGGGCTAACCGAAATTCAACCCTTTCTTATGCAAAATTTAACCAGCGACGATATCATCGTATTTTCGCCCGAATGGAAATTTTATACCAGCCCGGAATATTATGACACTGCTACTTTGGAAAATTTATACAGGTATAATTATGAATATGGGAAATTGATAGGCAACGTTAAATACGAAATCAAATCTTATTTATCCAAGATCCAATTGGGTATAGGCCAACTCGAAAACCACAACACTGCCTACATTTACAATTGTCTGAATAAAAACGGCGATGTCATTTCACAATGCAATTTAACAGGACCGGGTCCAAGATATTATGGAATAGACAATACGCCATTAAAGCTCGACGTATTTCCCAAATACTTTCCTTTTTTGCTTACTCATAAAGTAATATTCGCATTTCCTCCTACGCAAGAACGTATTTATAAGGAATTCGGTAACAGGCTAAACTTCATTCAGAAATCAGTATTAGATCAGCATTATCTGATGGTTGATAGTGTAAAAGACAACGTTTATCCACAGTCGGTATTTTTTGATGCCGAATATCACATTACCTGTGATACACGCACGCACAGAACCGAAAAACTAATTTCCTATTTACAAAAGTTTATTAAATAACCAGCGAAATCCTTAAATAACTACTTTTCGCAGCAGGCGAAACACCAGGCAGATGGCAATAAACAGCGCCGACAAAATTACTATAGAAAATTTGGTAGTGGCCATGTCATATGCCAGCAATACCGACCAGCGGGTAGGCGTACCCTGCAGGCTTTTTAACATGGCAATATTTTCAATTACATCACATATGCCGGCTACTATTAACAAATAGGCCACAAACTTGCCGGTACGCATCAATATTTCATGACCGCTTAACCGGCCAAAATAAAGACTGGCAACCAACAGCCCCGACGTATAAAAAACTATAAAAAGAAAATCGATGTAAATGCCAATAATGGCATGGTTCAACTTGCCATATGTTTCCCAATACTGAACTGTTCTTTCGGCCACTGCCAGTTCTTTAGCCAGTTCGAATCGAACTATTTCACCGGTCGACAATGGCGCCATGTACCATTTTGTAGCAATAATAAAGAGGCAATTAATGGCCAGTAATACCCAAAACCAGCGTTGCAAATTTGCAGGGGGCGCAAACGATAGTTGTTTCATGGAAGCATGTATTTTGTTCGCAGGCAATCCTGGATATTTTAAGCAGACTGCCTGTTTGAAATAGTTGGGCAGGGATTCGGGAGAGATTTGCTATCTTACTAAAGTAATAAATTTCAGGCAATTGAAAAAAACCTGATTTTTAACTATGAAAAAATTGTTGCAACGCTTATTTAAAAGGCCCGTAACCTGGCTGGCCGAACGTTTATCATCCTCACCCAAAAAAGACCAGGTATTTGCCTCATTAACAGCATTATTAGAGAATATTCAAACTAAAGAAACCGGTGGCATTAAAGTTCCCTTTGATCTCAATACCGGCAAGTTCATAATATTCTCCGATGAACATAAAGGCGCCCGCGACCTCGCCGATGACTTTCGACTGGCAGAAAAAAACTACCTCAGCGCACTCGACTATTATTATAAGAACGGATTCTACTTTATTAATCTGGGCGATTGTGAAGAACTTTGGGAGAACAAGCCTGATATTGTAATGGAGAAGAATAAAGATGAATTTCAGGCTGAATTACGCTTTATGCACGACAACCGCTATTACCGCATCTTTGGCAACCACGATCTTCAATGGAAATTCGATTTTCCACGTTTGCGTTTTCTAAAACCCGTTTTTGGCGATAAACTAAAGATATATGAAGGGTTAGCACTTACCACAACCTACAACAACCGCGAATACACAATCTTCTGCACACATGGTCACCAGGGCGATCAAAAAAGCGATGGCAATGCTTTCAGTACCTGGTTTGTAGCAGCTGTTTGGACACCCATACAACGCTTTCTGGAGATAAGCATCAACAGCACATCCGATTCTTTTGAATTGGTCGACAAACATAATATCATAATGTATGAATGGAGCGCCACTCAAAAAGACCTGCTGTTTATATCAGGACACACGCATAAGCCGGTATTTGCTTCTCTCGACCATATTGAACGGCTTACCAAACAACTGGAGAAAGCAAAAGCAAAACAGGATACAGCAAATATTCAAAGTCTCGAAGAACAGTTGGAGAGAAGAAAAGCTGAATATGCAGGAAAGCAATTTCATAAAACCATGGTCATCCCTTCTTATTTCAACAGCGGCTGCTGTTGCTTTGCCGATGGGGATATTACCGGTATTGAAATTGACGGCGATAACATAAGTTTGATCAAGTGGAAAGAAGAAAACGGGCAATCGCGCCGTATTATACTGGAGCAAAGCCCGCTTTCTTATGTTTTCGAAAAAATATCAGTTACACAATAAGCTTAAATGATTATGCCGAAGTGAGGGTACTTCGGACATAGATCATTTACTCACCGTCCAATTGGTTTTTAACTTTCCATTTCTTTGGTTCAGTACCATCCATTTTTACAATTTTGGGCATGAACTTACCAACAACATCTACCAGTGACGACTGGCTTTTCATCACCGTTTCAATATCCTTGTAAGCGTGTGGTGCTTCATCTAATCCACCACCCAGCAATTTCACGCCAAAGCGCTGCAATTGCTCTTTCAATTCTTTATGTGTAATGGAATTCAAAGCTTTCGTACGGCTCATTCTTCTACCCGCACCATGCGATGCAGAAGAAACGGAAGCTGCCACTCCTTTTCCTTTTACAATAAAGCCCGGGGCGGTCATTGATCCGGGAATGATACCCAAAACATCTTTACCTGCAGGTGTTGCACCTTTACGGTGAACGATCAGTTCCTTCATTTTTCCATCATCACCGATCATCATTTCCTTCCAGGCAAAATTGTGATGGTTCTCAACCATTGTCAATGGTTTTTCGCCTATTGCTTTTGCAAGTTTTGCATGAATTACATGATGACATGCTGATGCATAATCACCGGCCAGGTTCATTGCCATCCAGTACTCGATACCTTCAGTTTCATATAAACCCAACCAGGCCAAATTGGCCGCATCGCCAGGCAAACGTCTTTTCTCGCGCGCTATTCTGGTGTAATGGTTAGCGATATTAGCGCCCAATGCTCTTGAACCGGAATGCGTTAACAATCCAATATACAAGCCGGCATCTATACCAAGGATAGCATCTTTTTCGGTGACCTCAACCAAACCAAATTCTGCAAAGTGGTTACCCGATCCGCTTGACCCTAGTTGCTTCCAGGCCCTTGTTTGCAATTCTTTCAATAACGGCAATTCATCAAACTCCTTCCGTTCCATCACCTCATGATCAACGGGGTCATCAAATATTTTTCCGCTACCAAACAAAGTGGCATCATTCAATTCACGTGCAAAGAAATGCTCGCGCTGTACCAGTTGTTTGGGATCAATAGGGAAAACACTCAAACACATACGGCATCCGATATCAACACCTACGCCGTAAGGGATCACCGCATTTTCTGTTGCGAGTACGCCACCTATAGGCAGTCCATAACCGGCATGCGCATCGGGCATTAAAGCGCCCGCAACACTTATTGGCAAACGCGCCGCCTGGTTCATTTGATGCATAGCCGCTTCTTCAATATACTCCGCGCCAAATACATTAAAATGAATACCAGTTTTATTCAATTCAATTATTTCACCCGGCTCCTGTTCTTTCTGTGGTATAAGTTGCTGGGCTATTAACCCTAATACGGCATCATTCTCATACTCTACAGGAGCGCTCAGAATCTTTTTCAATAAATCCATCACATCCTCCTTTTTCTCATACTTATAATTCTTCTCCATTACATTCATCGCTATGCTTATCACGGGTCCTTCGGGATAACCTATAGCCCGTAACTCTTTTCCTGAAATCTTTAACTTAGCCATTGTTTGTTTTTTATTCAACTAACACCCAGGTTAAATTCAATTTCAACACGCTCCATTTGGGTAATATGTCTTTTTGCGTGCTGCACCAGAAAGTATATATAATGGTAAACGTCAATTTTACCCAGATTATTTACACTCATCATGGTTTTATACAGTACACCTTCGCCGTGTTGCAAGGCAAGTAAGTGGTTATGGCATTGCTTCAATTGTTGTTCCAGCTCATGCCGTATTTCAGTTACCCGCATTCTGCCACGTGGCTCCATATGACCAGGCCGGCTCCATTCAAATGCCCTGTGCTGACCAATCACTTTTAAACGTTCCCAATCAAGATCATAATCGGCCAGACTGCCCAAAAAATCATATTTCTTTGATCTTTCAAGCGCCTTTCTGGTGCCTTTACTTATAAGCATCAGCAAATAATGGTTAGTCAGTGATACATGTTCCAATATTTTGCGAATGCTCCATCCCTTATTATCGGGCATATAATTCAACAGCTCACTTTCAATATCAAACCATTTGAACAATTCATCAAAGGTTTGTGTGAGCTCTATTTCAATTGTATTTATTACTTCGGTCATCATAAAAAATTCTTTTACGGGTTACTTACTTTAATTTAACCGAATGGGAATAAAGCAGTCCCCGCCGTTGCGGGGGCCTGCTTTAATTTTCAAGGCTATACAACTTACAATCAAAAAAAGCTTGTTACTTCTGTGATACCAGTATCTGTTTCAACTGATCTATTAATACACCATTGCCGTTTATGCTGATGTTACTGATCTTATCAGCTATCTTTTCCACATATTCCATTTCTTTCAGCTTCCACAACATGGCATTATCTTCCATCAGCTTGGCGGTATTCAACAGGCTTCGGGTACTCGCAGCTTCTTCCCGACGCATAATGATGTTTGCCTGTGCTTTCTTTTCGGCAACCAACACCTGGTTCATGATCTCCTTCACATCGCCTGGCAGAATAATATCACGGATCCCAAATCCACTCACTTCCACACCCAGCGCTTCGGCATTGCCTTTTACAGATTCAAGGATGTATGGAGTGATACTTTCTTTCTTCTCTAACAGTTCATCGAATGGTAATCGGCCAACATATTCACGCAGTGCCAACTGAAATAACACATACAGTTGGTAGCTGAAGTCTTTATTTTGTAACACAGCCTTTTCAATATCTTTCACTTTATACTGCGCCCAGGCGTTTATACGCAAAGCTGCTTTGTCTTTGGTCAAAATTTCCTGGCCATTGATCTCTGCCTGTTGCTGACGCATATCAAGTTTGTTCACCAGTACTGCTATTCCATTTTTCCAGCAGTTGTAAACGCCGGCATCAAGGGTTTGCACAAATTTTCCATCTACATACAAAACACCCTTTTCATGGCTTTCCACTGTAAAGCTGCGTACGTAAGGCGCTATCAGTTTATTTTGTAAAGTGGCACGATCGATGTTCTCAGTGATCTCCACTTTACTAATATCGGCACGTACAAAATCGTACACGATCGCACTTTTCCAAAATGTGTAACGCCCGGCATTAAGCACCTGCTTCAGCAAACCGTTCTCGTACTGCAATACGATCTCATTATTTTTAACATCTACCACATGCAGTGCATCTGCCAAAGCCACATCCTGCAACAGAATGTTCAATTCAACAGGCGCCACAAATGGTTGCAGTATATTATAAACATGTACTGTTTCGTTTTTCCAGAACCAGTAACTGCCTTCTTTTAACATACGTTGGTATACACCTCGCTTAAATACCAGGGCAACCTGGTAAGCGTTCACACGAATATTTTTCATTGGTACTCTTTTTAAAGGTTAAAAAATAAAGCCGGTATTATCTTCCATCCCGTAATTGCGGAAACAATATTTACCGGCGCTCGCTATACCAGTTCGTCATTGTAACATTTGTTGCAGCATCTTCAACAAACTGTTCTTTGATCGAAGGGATATAAACCCCGCCAACTCCTGATTGCCTGCAAGGCATTTACGAGATTGCGATGCCGCCCTTTGCGGAACCGCGGGTCAATAACCCGGCTTTATGTTGCGATCACCATTTTTTAGGAAGCGGTGTACTTCCTCAAATCCAAGCATTAGGAATGCTTTGCGTTGCCAATTACGCTAATCCCTCTTGTGAAGGATGTGGGACTCGAACCCACATTATTGAAGTCTGTTGCTCTACCACTGAGCTATCCTGTCATGTGACAAGAAAGGGAGTCGAACCCCTGACCCACAGGTTATAGCAGGCATACTCCGATTGTAACACAGCATACAGATAGTTACTACGTCTGCACTGTTGTGCCTCATTGAAACACCAACCACGGTTGTTTTCAATCGGCTATATACCTGTCTTCCCGTTAGGGAAGCTTTTTATTGCATCGTGTTCCGATGCAGTTAATATTTTATAATAAACCTTCTTCAATATCATTCAGAAGAAGATGAACAGGGCGGTTTTTACAAGGGTTCTTAACAGGAAACCTAAGATCGTCAAAGCCTTTCCCATAAGAACATTTTCCGTAAACCAGTTTTTCCACGCGACACCGATGATTATTCCATTCCAGGTAATCATCTATCTCATGCATTCTTTTCTCAAGCTCAACATCTTTTTTTCTTACTTTATCGATCATATTAGGCCTAACACGCAATACAAAACGCCATGGTTCGCAAAAAACATATCGTTTAATAAGTTCACGCTTCCAGGTGTATTCCCAGTGTTCATAGAAAAACTGCCTTTCAACCTCGGTAAACCCCATTCTCTCAAACTGATAAGAATATGGCCTTAATAAAGACTGCGTTTTAACTCCATATTTATTTCTGCCATACCTTCTTTTACGAACCCTGAAATCTTTTCTATAACTCCAATCGTGCGTGTTTATCTTTTTCAAAATGTTATCAAAGAACTCAGCATGTTTACTTCTTGCAACATCTTCACGTAATACAAAATTTCGTTTCCATCCTTTCTGAACAGGTGGTGTAAGCGGTTCCCAGCCAAGATTTCTTTGCAGGCGCCTTAACATTCTATTTTCCTTA
This sequence comes from Niastella sp. OAS944, assembly GCA_024809215.1. Classification (GTDB taxonomy): domain Bacteria; phylum Bacteroidota; class Bacteroidia; order Chitinophagales; family Chitinophagaceae; genus Niastella. Next base: position 112,012 of record JANUBW010000013.1, read on the forward strand.
TGCAGGCGTATCAATTGTTTATCAAAATCCTCATACTGCATGCGCTTTTTTTGCCTTACAGTACGCAGTCGATACGAAAGAATTTCAGTACCGAATTCACGAACGAGTTTTGTGTCCATAATGATCTTTTTTGTTTCGATCGAAAACTGCGGTGCCATTGCTCCATTGTCATTTTCTTCATTATGAACTGTGTACTCTTTTTCATTGTAAAATGTTTTAGCGGATTAATTATTTTGAAACTTACCCAGGGCTTTTACACCCCGGATAAGTATTTTTATTGAACTACTTTATTCGCACAGCTTGTGCTGGCAAAAGCGTAAGGTTTGGCCTTGAACTCAAAACCCATACCCATAATGTAGCCCATGGCCTCTTTCAATGCATCGTTACTTTTAAAGTTGGGGTTGGTATTGATGTCGGCATGCACCTCCATATCAACGTTGTAAATAGTAAACACGTGACAAAGCGCGTATGCGATCTCTATACTTTTTGAAACCTCTGTTAACATACGTTGTTTTATGTTCATCTTTTGCATGGTAGATTCGTTATGTATAAACATAAAACCACCTTTGCCTTTGCGAATGAACACGATCACCGTTGCGAATTCGGTTTCTCTACCCTTAACCTGGCTATCGGTACCTATACACACCTTTACTGTGTGTCCCATCTCCTTTTCACGAACCAGTACGGCCCTTACTTCATCTTCAATGGGTTTTTTAATAATTGTACCGTCTAACCGCCTCCAATGCTGATGTTCCATGGTTTACCTCCATTCTGTATATTTAGTTTTCAATCAAATTGCGTCTGAAACCAATCACTTCTACCCTGTTTGCCTGCGGTTCTTTTTCATGCGGGTTGGCAATCTCTGCAATTGTCATTGGTTGTTTAATTTCTGTGTTCAACCCCAAATGACTGCTTAACCGCTTTGCTTTTGAAACACTCAATTTTCCAAACTCATATTTTGCGATCAATCTTCCCTTTCGCATCAATGCGCTATCTACCAGTGTGAGCGAATTATTGAAAGTGCATATGAGTTGAACGTTTAGAAAATCGGCCAGTAACCCATCTGAAATATTCAGCAGGTTAGATACTGATGAACCCGAATTGTATTTGCGGTCCATGATAATGTTCTCTGCATCTTCAATGATCACAACCGTGTTAGGATTATCGATCAGCATCTCAATAAACTCAGGGTTCATCAGATTGCCCGCTACTGAGGGCGACAAAAACATTACCCGCTTTTTGATCTTTCCGATCAGGTATCGCAGATAGGTTGTTTTTCCTGTTCCCGGTAAACCATGCAACAACACAATCCCCTTATCATTCTTTTTATTCAACCGCTGCCTGATCACATTATCCACTTCCTTGAAGTCATCTTCGTAAAAAAGATCGAGGTCAAGTTTTGTGCGTTTTATCTCCATAGCTTTCAGATCGAGCCCCTGCCCATCCTGCACCATTAAATTGATCTCGAGCGGTTGCCGTCTTTGCCGTTCCCTGAATTTGCCTGCCAGATCTGTAATTGCATTTAGCAATTCAGGATTAGCTCCATCGTGCAGGATCTCACAGTAATGTTCATCGAACTCAATAAGGCAATTGCCTTCCAGCACAACGATCGTTTTATCGAACTGAAACTTCTTTTTCTTACGTTCGTACCAACGATACTGGTGTATGTGCTTTATTTTACCACCCAATTGCTCCTTAAGCGCTTCAAATATCTTTTCCCCGTCTACCTGGCTCATAAAGCTCAGGCTGGGTAACACGTTAAAATAGTACAGGTATAATACTTTATTATCCAGATAGCGACGCCCAAACACATTGTTGGTATTTATCACCTTCTGTGCAAATAAATTCTCCATATTTTTTATTAAATAGTTAATAGATGTATGATCCTTTGTTCAACAAAGAATGTATCCGCTAACTATTTCATTACAAGAGTGCGCATAACCTGTTGTTTTAGCACGGGCTCTTCGACTCGAACGAAGACTATCGGTTTTGGAGACGCGACATGCTGCCATTACATTAAGCCCATATTTTGTGGTGCCTCGCGGAATCGAACCACGATGATCCCGGCTTCAACGGGATGCAATAGAACCATCTCTGTCAAAGCACCTGGTAGTCTGTATGAGGATCGAACTCATCCACCTGGTTCGAAAGACCAGTGCCCTAACCAACTAGGCGAACAGACCAATTTTTGCGGATGATGAAAGATTCGAACTTTCGACCCTGCCCTTAACAGGGGCACGCTCTACCACTGAGCTAATCATCCAATTTTTTATTTACTGTTGACCCGATCGGACTCGAACCGATAGCCTTGTGCGTATAAGGCACCTGCTCCAACCGTTGAGCTACAGGTCATTTTTTTGTTGGCCCGATGAGATTCGAACTCATAGTCTTCCGGGTAGAAGCCGGATGCTTAATCCAGTTAAGCTACGGACCAGTTAGTGATGACTGACAGACTCGAACTGTCAACCTGTATCGTATCAGAATACTGCTCTACCAATTGAGCTAAGTCATCTTTTATTGTTGGCCCGATGAGACTCGAACTCATGATCCCCCGGGTAAAAGCCGGGTACTTTAATCCAACTAAGCTACGGGCCACTGAACTACTCTTTAACTACGCAATAGAACTGCGCAATAAAGATCATTCTCTTAATTTCTCTCTTATTCTTCAACACTACAAAGATGCACACCTAACTGCGCAGCATACTTGCGTATTAAAAACTTTTTTTTTGCTGACTTAGAAAGATTCGAACTTTCATCCCTGCGTTCGTAGCACAGTATTCTTCCGTTGAACTATAAGTCAGTATCGGGTGCGCTGCGGGGTTCGAACCCTGATCTTCCCGTTCACAGCGGGACACTTTACCATTAAGCTACAGCCACCATTTGTTGTTGAGATAGGATTCGAACCTATACCATCAGTGTCAAAGACTGAGATGCTAACCGTTACACCACACAACATTTTCAGCGGTTCGTAAGGGAATCGAACCCTTAGTTCAGGATAGACAATCCGGAGTGTTAGCCGTTACACCAACGAACCATTAAGAGCAGCACCAGAGATTCGAACTCTGTCTTCCAGATTGGAAGTCTGGAGCGCAACCATCAACGCTTGTACTGCTTTTTTCTAAGTATAGGAGACAGGACTCGAACCTGCAGCCTCCCCGATCCAAACGGGGTATCCGACCAACCGGAATACTCCTATATTTTGTAGCGGTCATGGCAGCCGCTACATGTTTTCATAAGGGTTTAATTATAGTAAGGCTTAATGGTCAATGAACTTTTTACAACTCCTAACTATTCACCATATTTCAATAAGAACTCATTACTGATAGCTTTAAAAGAAACCAGATCTTTACTTTCCTTTAACCTGATGACAATACCTTCCGACATTACACTTCCATTCATTGGTGAAAATATTTCCGACATACTTAAAATGTCATCGATATTGTTTTCTAACCGGTAATTATCGTTTATTACAGGTACAGTTGGTAGATCCAGCTCTTCCATCATCTTCATCCATTCATGAAACATAGCGTACCTGTACTCATCAATTAAGAACACACTAAAAACAAATACGTGTTGCCCTTTCAGCTTCAACTTGTTTCCCTGTATACCTTCACCTACCAGTTCACCCTGTATGGCAATGTTGCATCCAATACGTCTAAGCTTTTCTTCTATATTGAATTGACGTGCAGTTTTCCAGTACAAATTGTCCTCATTTTCTTCCAGCTCCAAATTGCGACTGCAAACACCAAATACACCATCCTTTATAAAATAGGTAACTGAAGTACCATCCAGCTTTTCAGTGATGTAGCACGCAGCGCCTTTATGGGTATCGAGTAAATCCTGTAATACCTGAACACGGGTTTCATCAGTTTTAGGAATAAAAGAAGGAAATCCTCCTTTCATTATCCCCTGCATATTAACCGGTACAGGAGGTTCGTACTTTACAATGTTCAATACATCAGTAACATCTACACCTTCTTCAACCTGTATGTTGTTTGGAAGAATATTCAGTGGAAAACAAATTCCCTGCGATATCTGTCCGCGCAATTTGATCGTACGAATTCTGAAGTTCCTGTTTCGAAGAAATTCAAACTCAGGTTTATCGGGTAGTATGCTATCTATTTCAACATACACGCACAAGTCGCCTGGCTTAAACTCATCTTTCTTTATTACCAGTTGCCATCCCAACACTGTTGCTTTCACAATTGAATCGGCATTAGCAATGGGCTCAATACTTTTTATTCTTTGTATACTTGCCAGCTTTCTCATGATTAAGTTTTTTTGGAAAAGCATCCGCCAGCCGACGGACGCTTTATCTCCGCCTTTTAGAACCAATTTATCTTTAGTTACTTCTTACCGTACCTGATATGCGGCAGGATGTCTTTCTTCCACTTCATCTGTATACTTCTGCCCGTTTCTCTTATTTCGCTTTGTTTTATTATCGAACAAAGCCGCAATGAACCTGATCACAAATACACTCATTAATAATTTCATCACTTACACTCCTTTTTCTTTTCATTTTGAATAACACCAATAAAAAAGCCCGGTCGTTTTGTCGACCGGGCTTTTTTATTCGATTCCTGTTTATCACAGTTTCGTATAAATACAACCTGGTCGTATTGGAATATGATCACTCTCTTGTTTACCGCCATTAATACATACCGCTCCCTCCGCATTTGCACACGTATCCCATTGACTAAATCGTCTTGAACTTTTGAGGTCCATTCGTAGTATGTACTGCATCGGTATCGGCATCAAATGAATTTTGTTCTTTAATTGTTGTTTACAAGAAATACTAACTACCACACACACATGAATATAGCACACGCATCCACACTAGCCAAAGCGCCGCCATTTTGCTGTTATTTTATTAAACAGCCAACAAATAAAAAACCCCGCAATTCCTTGCGGGGCCTGTGTTATATTGAATTAGTTTGTTCAACTTATTCTTCAGCGTAACACGCCCCGCAAACAGTAAAGTCACCTATCGGACTCCAACCGTTCTGTGCCTCTATGTTTGTGTGTTTGCGAATCATGTTTTGTTGATTTGTTTATGCAAAGGTGTTAATAATTTTTCAATTACACCAAATAATTTTACAAGTTTTTTTAAAATAATTTTTCACTACCATTAGCCGAAGCTGAAATCTTCGGTTATGCATCAGGATTAATTTAACAGGAATAACATTGATAGTCAGTAGGAAACTTATACAATAACGTTAGACGTTACCGGGCTTATAGAGGTTATTTTTTATTGCATAAATAATAATGCCGGCCGTGTTCTTCACTTCCATTTTTTCCATGATCTTTAACCGTAACCCTTCAACGGTACGTACACTTAAAAAGATCTTTTCGGCAATTTGTTTACTGGTAAGGCCATTACAAATGTCGGCTACGATCTCAATTTCTCGTTCATTGAACTCGGGTTTCAGTTTCTGTTTGTATGGGTTGAACTTGCTTTTGGCAACCATTTGTGCCAGCTTGTTAGAGGTATGGCGGCAATAATAGGGTTGTTGCTGGTAAACCGATTTTATGGCTTCGATGATCTCGTTCTTATCGGCATTTTTTAAAAGATAGCCGCGGGCGCCGGCTTCCAGCATATCGATAATAAGGTCCTCTTCATCGAACATGGTAAGTGCGATGATACCTATATGCGGATAATGCTCCGTTAGGTGCCGGGTGGCTGCAGCCCCATCCATAACAGGCATTTTTACATCACTGATCACAATGTCTGGCTCTTGTGCTTTTACCTGTTCAATGAGGTCTTTTCCATTGGCAGCTTCGGCTACCATTAAAATATCTGGCTGCTTTTGCAGCATTGCGCGCAGTCCGTCGCGAAAAATTTCATGATCGTCCGCAATAGCAACTTTTATATTGCCATATGTTTTCATATAAACAGCTGGTTCTGGTCAAATAGGAATTTCAATTGTATATGTGGTGCCTTTACCTGGCTCAGACTGACAGGTAAGCTCACCTCCCATCACCTCGGTCCTGCTTTGCAAGTTACGAAGTCCAAGGCCTGGATTGTCCCTTACTTTCGCAAAATAATCAAAACCTTTTCCATTATCTGCGGTCATTAGCAAAAGACGGTCGCCTTCCGTAATTATTTTGATAATAAGCAGGGAGGCCTGGGCGTGCTTTACAGTGTTATGAAGAATTTCCTGTATGATGCGGTAGATATTGACTTCCTTATACTGATTCAGGTGCACATCCTGCTCACATATAAACCTTATTTCTAATCCATATGTTTCGCGATTATTCTCAACAAACTCGCTAATTGCTTTTTGAAGCCCTTTCCGAACCAGCGTATTGGGCATGAGGTTATTTGAAATTTCCCGTAGTTTTCTGATGATGCTATCGAGATGGGTGCTCGATTTGCTGATCACCTGCTCATCATCGGGATCGGTTGTATTAAGGCTGTTGATCTGAAGTTTTACGGCAGATAAAAGGGGGCCCAGTTCATCGTGGAGGTCAGAAGCTATTCGCCGGCGTTCTTTTTCCAATGTATCAATTTCAGCCTGTATTTTTTCCTTATGCAGTTTCAGGCTGCGGCGCTGATAGCGAATAATGGTGATAATGAAATATAGCAAAATTATGCCCACTACCCCTACTACTATCAAAACAGACTGGTATAGTTCTTTTTCCTGGGGATACATATTACAGCTACTGCATACAACAAATTAACCAATAAGTTTGAATACACACTAATGGCCCATAACTCGCGCCTGAATACCCGGCTCATGTTACGCTCAAAAAAAACTGATAAACCTGTGGCAAACACTACTATAAAGAACGAATAAAAAATGATTATTCCCAAACAAATCCAAAATTTCGGATTTCTGTAAATACTGCTGCGTTCATTAACTACCATTTTATTGAATGTATTTACACTAAAGAAGATCAATGCAAATGCATACAATATGAAGAAGTATGAGTTATTCTTTATAAAGCCGGTTAAAATTATATTGCTTACTAACCATATAATGAAGAATACGCTCGCAATGGCAATAAACGTTGTTTTCCTTCTATTGAACAGCCCCCAGTTATGAAAGAGCCAGAGGAAGAAAAAGAAATCAATGTACGAAAACACATTCAGCATAAAAGTAAACGCATGCGGATGGCCGGTTACGTTCAGTATCCTGTTCAGTATTTCTACACTTAATGCGGCAATTGCATTATAAAGGAAGGGATAGTAAGATGAGTCTATCCTTCGAAATCTTACTATCCCGATTATTACAGCTAAACCAATGCTTAAACTTAAAATAAAACGTACGGTAGAATCCATTGTTTGAGAAAATCTCAGTCATTGAATTACAAAATCACTCACACTATCTTAATTATCATTTGTTAAATCACAAGGAGGATTACACTGGCCATATTCCAAACCTCCATCATCACTGCCACCCTGTGCTGCAAGGGCATTTCCTTTACCTTTTATGTACACATTATTACCGGCAGAATCAACACCTACTATCATTAACCGTAATGCTTTTTTCTTCTCAGGACCAGGTTTAATTCCATAATAGAACTTAAGACCTACAACCTGTGGAAGCTTGAAAAACTCAACAATAGAAGCCTTGTTAAAGGTCTCACTGTTTGGAATGAACAGGTCAGGATAAGTTTTGGTAAGACTGTCGCGTGTAGCACGAAAATCCTTTTCAAAAATGTCGATGCTCATCACCGGAATAAAATGGTTCTTTTTTCCAAGGTCAGAGGTGTCAACCGGTACACTGATACATACCTGGTCTTTAACTGGTGGTTCACTTTGGCAGGAGCCCATCAACAATGCTCCAATAAAAACAATAATTACTTTAGGGTAAATCAACAAAGATTTCATGTTAGTTGCCATAAATAAAATTTTGGTTAAACGGGGTGCTAAAGGTATTTGTTAATGCCTGCCCGAAAATCCGTAGAACTACCTATTTTATCTACAGCTACTACTTTAAAGTTTTGGTACTTTATCTCTTGGTGTTCAAAGTGATATAAGTGATCTTTGAGGCAACGAACAGAGCGTACCCAAGTCACATAGGAAACCTTCGGCCCAATGAACATTTATAACATTTAATTTTAATTCCATGAGACAGCAACACTCATCCACAAGCAAATTCAATCCGGTTTCACCAAAGGACCTGGTGCCGGGATCTTTTCAAATGATCATGGCCGATTCGGTTGAAGTAATGGAATATTACTACAGAGGCAAAATTCAGGAGCTTGAGCAATCACTTGCCCAGCTTAATATTCTGGAACATTCGAGGGAAATCGCAAGCCTTTGCCGTGACATTGTACGTACAAAAGAAGTATTACAGAAGATAATTATTAAAAAGGGGGGTTCGCAATCTACTCAGCCATCAATCAAATAATCGTCCCTGTGCACCCGGCCTTCTAAAAATGGTCGTATCCAAATCAAGTTCTTCAGCGTTCATTCCATAAAGCTTACCGTATTTGCGATATTGCTGCGATATGATCTCGGCAATATCGCCTTCACCCCGCATACGCACACCCCACCTTGAATCGTTCACCTGGCCGCCATGGCTTTGCTCTATCATATGCCATACTTTATCGGCCCGGTCAGGAAAATTCTTATATAGCCAGTCATGGAACAATAGCTTTACTGAGCCATTGAGCCGCACAAAAGTATAAGCCGTAGTTGCAGCGCCATGCTCTTTGGCCGCTTTCATGATCCGTTGCATTTCATGATCATTTAAGCCCGGGATCATTGGCCCCATCATAACCCCTACCCTAACCCCTGCCTGGCTTAACTCCTGTATCAACCTTAGCCGTTGCATAGAGGTTGTTGTTCGTGGTTCCATTACACGGCGCAGATCTTCGTTTAATGATGTAATGGTAACCATAACAGAAACCAGTTTCTTTTTGGCCATTTCTTTCAGTACATCGATATCCCGCACCATACCACCGTTCTTACTAATGATGCCAACGGGTTGATTAAATTCGCGGCAAACTTCCAGTAACGACCTGGTTAACCTGTATTTTTGTTCGGCTGGTTGATAACAATCGGTATTACCACTAAGGCTGATGGATTCCCCCTGCCACTTGGGGTCCATTAAAAACTTACGCAACAACTGGGGCGCATTCATTTTCACAATGATCTTTCTTTCAAAGTCGAGCCCCGCACTATAGCCCCAATACTCATGGCTGTTTCGTGCATAACAATATATACAGCCATGCTCGCATCCCATATATGGGTTCATGCTATAGGACATACCAACATCGGGACTGCTTACTTTATTTACCAGGCTTTTTGCTTCCTGCTCAATGTACTGGGTAGGTTGCTGGCTTTCGGACCAGTCGTCAATACCTTCTACATGTTCTCTAACGTGCTGGTCTTTTAAAAAGCGGTTCTTTGTATTTACCTGGGCTCCGCGGCCTCTTTGATAGTTATCGCCCTCTGCCATTTTTTTTGGCGTAACACGATAGCTTTCTTGTTTTTTCTCTTTCATTTTTACCTCATAATTTTTCTCACACTACCCGTACGACACTCCCCCCGATAAACGGGGGGAGGTGGCAACACGAATTTGAAAGAATGACTGAAACAACAACACCACTACAAGTATGACTATACAAACAACTCCCCTTGTTTTGTCGTAACGGGTAAATTCATAAAATCAAAACGCTGGGCTATCATCCATGACTTATCACCCAGCCGGCGTTTTAGCAATAACATATTATCTGCGATAAATGAACCGGTAAATTGACGGTGCGAAAATTCGAGCCAGCCCTTTTCATATTGCCAGGGCACCAGTTTTCGACCGATAACAATAAATGGTTCATCAATGAAATATGGTTTATGTTCATTATCCAGCTTCATCAGCCGCTGCGCCATCCGAATTTCGCGTACCAGATTTTGTATAGGCAGCTTAGTTGCTACGTTCACGAATATGGTATGCGCAGGAAAGCTTCCGTAATCTTTTAAGGCAACCTTAAATGGCTGATATCCCATGCCAATAACTTTCAGGCGGGTAATAAGCCGCTCTTCCATCATTTCAAGTTGGGTAAAACGGGACAGCGCAATATGTGGTTTGCTAATAAGCGCCGCTGAATTTTTATAGGTTTCACTAAACTCATTTCTTAGCCTGGTAATTTTATTACGCAACTCCTCATGCGGGTTTAACACCAACATATATTCATTGACCCTGCAACCTGGTATAGACTGAATACTGATTTTCATGATTTGAATTTTTAAGGATGAGTTAAATGGTTAAGCTACTTCGCTATATGATTTATGATTAGCTGGTAAAAAACGAAAAACGTTGATGGTTTTACTGGTGGCAAACGGATGATCGCGACCAAGTAATACCAGTTCTGTTGCTACAAAACGGGCGCGAAAAGTTTTTCTTGAATATACCGGCATGGCCTGTTGATACACAGTTTCAGTGAGTTCATTGGCCAGGGCAATATGCGGCACCCGTTCAAATGAATTTGTATTCATAGGGTGCACATGACCATCGAGCATTTTAAACTGTGCAGCCAGTTGTTTTATGGGCTGTGGGTCCTGAACCCGCAGATAAATACTATGTTGCGGAAACCCGCTATAATTATTAAGTGCTATATCAAAACTGCTAAGCTGGCTGCAGATGCGATGTATCCACCGGATCAGTGTTTCTTCCATTCCTTCGCCTGCATAAAAGCCGGCCACCATAATACTTGGGAACGTATTCACCGCAGCTTCTACGCCATAATTCGCAAAAAATCGTTGCTTCTCTGCCATAATCTTTTCATACACAACAGCATCAGGATAAATAACCAGCCTGTACTCCCGGTGCCCGTTGCCAGGCCATGCTATTGGAACGTTCTTTACTAACCCGGTGTTCATAAAACAATTTTTATTTGATCATAAATTTAGTATAAATTTACTAAATAATTTAGTACACCAAAATTTAAATTATATGGAGGGGGAATTTTTTAACGAAACATCGTACCGGGGAACGAAAAAGTTCTCGCAACAGGATGTTAAAACAGCCGATGCTACCGGCTTTGGTGCGGCAGCAGACGATTATATGGAACGCGGCATTGATCTTAACGAACAACTTATAGGAAATAAACCAGCCACGTTCTTTATGCGTATGCGCGGCGACGCTATGATGGGCGCCGGCATCTTCGATGGCGATACTATTATTGTTGATCGAAGCATAAAAGCCGATAGCGGTAAAATAGTAGTGGCATCGCTCAATGGCGAAATGGTCATAAGGCGACTCGAAAAAACATTTAATAAAGTGCGCCTTATTTCTGAATCACGCAAAAATGCACCCATTGAAGTGGATGCATCCTGCGATGAGCTGGGCATTTGGGGGGTAGTAACTTATAGTATTCACGCAGTGTAAGGCATCGTGAAACGTGAAACGGCAAACGTGAAAGGGGTCGTTTATTTTCGAGGCTCGCGCTTATCCTTATGCCTTCAGCTTTCGGCCTTCAGCTGTACTTGCATTTCGCATTTTGCGTTCGGCGCTAAGCTGTATTTTGTATTAGCCTTATGCCTTCAGCTTTCGGCTTTCAGCTGTACTTGCATTTGACTTCGACGTTCTGCATTGAGTGTTCAGCATTCAATATTTTATAACATTACACCATTCCATTAAACCATTCCATGTATTTAAGAGTAGTCCCAACTTGCCCCGCAAGCCGGGACTACTCCCAACCCAACAACCCAACCATTCAGTCCCATTGAACGGGGCAATTGTTTAAATCATTTATTATGAAGGCAATTGTTGATTGCAACAGCTTTTATTGTTCCGCCGAACGCTTATTCCGGCCCGATCTGCAACAAAAGCCTGTAGTGGTCTTAAGCAATAATGATGGTTGCATAGTTTCCCGAAGCGATGAAGCCAAAGCGCTTGGCGTAGGCATGGCCGCTCCATACTTCGAAGCAAGGCCGTTGATATTACAACACAACATCTCTGTATTTTCTTCAAATTATAATTTATACGGCGACCTCAGCTGGCGTGTTATGGAAACCTTACGTCATCTGATGGGCGACGCGTCAAAGGTTGAAGTATATTCTGTTGATGAGGCCTTTATCGATCTTGGCGATATCCCTTATGAATCGCTTTTCGATGCAGCCATGAACATTCGAAAAACGGTTGAACAGTGGACCGGTATTTCTGTATCAATTGGTGTGGCGCCCACTAAAACATTGGCCAAACTGGCCAATTACCTGGCCAAGAAAAATAAAGCAGCTACCCAATGTGTAACAGTATTGGCCACTCGCGAAGAACAGGTTACCGCCATGAAGCAAACTAGGGTAACCAATGTTTGGGGTGTAGGCGGTGCATACGCTAAAAAGCTCATTAACCTGGGCATTACCAGCGCATGGGAATTAAGTACTATGCCCGAAGAGTGGGCCCATAACAATATGGGCGGGGTAGTTGGTACGCGATTAGTAAGGGAGTTAAATGGCCTGCCTTCGCGTGATATGGAAAAGCCATTGGTCTCAAAAAAAATGATCGCTACTACCCGCATGTTCGGTACACCTGTAACCAACATTAATGATATTAAAGAAGCTATTGCTACCTATACTTCCCGTGCAGCCGAAAAATTACGCCGCCAGCATAGCGCGGCTAAAGTGATCAGTGTTTTTATTGTTCCCAGGGAACAGAATTATGAAGTAAGTTTTAGGCGGGGCGCTACAGTAAGTTCGCATATCACCCTGCCTGCCGCCACCAGCAGTACCAATGAATTAATAAAACCTGCCGTACAATTGGTTGAAGGGCTATACGAACAGGGGAAAACATATAAAAAAGCCGGGGTTATGCTGGCCGGGTTAGAACCCGATGAAAGTATACAGGGCAATCTGTTTGCCACCGGGCCACAGAAGTATCAGCGATTATTAATGGATATGATGGATAATATTAACTTCAGCATGCGCGATGATGTGTTGAAATTTGCCGCCTCGGGCCTTGCGCGCGACTGGAAAATGCGGCAGGAATTACGGAGTAAACGATACACTACCAGGTGGGAGGAATTGTATGAAGTGCGTTGACCCAGAACAAAACGATTGAAAATGAACAAATTAATGTCTTTTTCGTTTAACAACTTGTTCATTTCATTTAACGAAAAACATTTTTCGTTTAACGATTTGTCCAATTCGTTTAACGGAAAACACTTTTCATTTCACGATCCGCCCGTTTCATTTAACGATTTTCGTTTTTCATTTCACGATTTTCCCATTTCGTTTAGCGATTTGTCAATTTCGTTTCACGATTCGTCCATTTCGTTTAACAGAAAACATTTTTCGTAAAACGATCTGGTCATTTCATTTAACGAAATGTTCTTCTTTTGAAACGATTTGTTCATTTCGTTTAACGGAAAACACTTTTGGTTTCACGATGCGCCCATTTTATTTCACGATTTTCGTTTTTCGTTTCACGACTTTCCCATTTCGTTTAGCGATTTGTCAATTTCATTTCACGATTCTTCCATTTCGTTTAACAGAAAACAATTTTCGTTACATGATTTGTTCATTTCGTTTAACGATATGTTCTTCTTTTGAAACGATCTGTTCATTTCGTTTAACGATATAATTGGTTTTCACACATTTCCTTCATCCTGTTAAACGAAAAGCTTTTCTTTTTAATCAAAGAACTTTATTTGTGTACCTTCCGCCTGCCCCTCCGGTTCAATAAACCTTGGTTGCAATAACTGCAATCCTAATGCAGCATTCAACTTATCTGTTAGGTAAATGATGAGTTCGGGGGAATATAACTCATCTTCCATATGTACAAAGAAGTACAGTTCCTGCAAACCCTGTTCTACCCAATTTATTATTCGTTCTATCCAGGCATCGAGCCTTACATAATCAGTAGGGTGCAGGCTATTAGCTACAAATCGTACAAATGCTTTAGGAATGGTAAGGTGCATATGCGCACAATCGCGCCGGCCGGCTGTATCTGTGATAACGGCGCCCGTTCTTTGCAAATACAAAGTATTAAATAACTCCTTACGCACACTTTCCTGCGCAAACCAGTCGGGGTGGCGCACTTCCAGGAAAAAGGTCACCTCTTTGGGCAGCGACTTTACAAACATAAACAACTCTTCTTTACGGGTCGGGCCAAACGAATCGCTTAATTGCATAAACACCGGCCCCAGGTGTTCTTTGAATGCATATACTCCATTTAAGAACTCGGTTATCATTCCGCCCTTACCCATTAAACTACCCTGATGCGTAACGCCCTGGTACAATTTAGGGCAGAAGGTGAAATCGCGGCCATCGCCTTTATCGGCCCATTTACCAATGGCAGCGGTATCGTATATTTTATAATGTGTGGCATTCAATTCAATACAGTTATAATGCTGTACATAGTTGGTCAGAAAGTCTTTGTCTTTTGCCTTGGCCGGATATATCTTCCCCAGCCAGCCCGGCACACCCCATTGCGGGCAGCCAATACGTATTTTAACCTGCGGGTTTTTAACCCCGCCCAGTATTTTTTTATTCCCGGCCGGTTCCGGCGGCAGGGTAAAATCCACCATATTCAATTCACTTTCAGGCAGTTTCCCAAATTTCATATGAACAAGTTAAGGTTTTTCAACTTTTTCATGCAACTTTAAAATATTACTATTTGCTGGTCGTCTACCTGAATATAATACATGAAGGAGACGCTCACGATAGCACCAGGCATGGCGGTAGACAGGAAACGCAATATTACACAGGTCATCACTGAGTATAGCAAACGCCTTATGGGGTTTATTCGCAAACGGGTAAACAATGAGGCCGATGCTGAAGATATTATGCAGGATGTTTTTTACCAGTTTATTGGTAACACGCAGCCTATTGAGCAAATGACCGCCTGGCTGTTTACTGTGGCCCGTAATAAAATAATTGACCGGCAACGCAAAAAGCGGCCCGATGCGCTGGAAGACCTGTTTGGAGAAGAGGAAGGGGAAGAAAGCGGGCTTAACTGGTCTGAATTTTTATTCGACGCCAGCGATAACCCCGAAAAAGATTATCTGCGACAGGTATTTTGGGAAGAATTGAACAATGCGCTGAGCGAATTGCCGGAAGAACAAAGACGGGTATTTATCCTGAATGAACTGGAAGGAGTACCATTTAAGGAGATTGCCGAACAAACCGGTGAAACGGTAAATACGCTGCTTAGCCGAAAACGGTATGCCGTATTACACCTGCGTAACCGGCTTAGTGTATTGAAAGATGAATTATTAAACTATTAAACAACGTGTAAAATGAAACGTAGATTTTGGTTTGGCAAAGCTGTAATGATACTGGTATTCTGTACAGCATTTGTCATGTTGTTCAGCTATATAGTAATGCGCCTTTGGAATGGCATACTGCCCGATGTACTGGGTGTTAAGCTGATCTCATTCTGGCAGGCCATGGGTATACTGGTATTGTCGAAAATATTATTCAGCGGTTTTGGCGGTTTTGCCCATAAAAAAGAACAATTCAAAAACCGGTTCAGGCAGCGCATGCGCGAAAAATGGGAAAACATGACGCCCGAAGAAAAAATACAATTCAAAGAAGAATGGAAGAACCGGTGCAAAGGCTGGGGCAGCCGCTTCAGCGAAAGAAATTTTACTACCCCCGAACCCAACGAACAAAGTGAGAACAAGTAAAACCGCATCATTGATACAGCCCATACATATGGAAGTGCTTGTATTTAAAACCAACCTCCACGACAAAAAGCAGATCACTGCAGTAACACCGCATATCAATAATCTGAACGGTATTTCCCGTTGGAATGTTGACCTCGACGATATTGATAAAGTGCTGCGTATTGAATCGGAAAACCTGTGTGCCCGTACGGTAGAAACCACTTTGCAACAGGCAGGCTACCATTGCGAAGAGCTACAATAAGATCTTTATAGTAACTTCATAAGCATCAAACCTTCCGTTTATGAAGTTTCTTCCCATTTTATACCTCCTGCTTTCCCTTTCAGGCTTTGCCCAACAACGTCCCAATATCATTTACATTATGAGCGACGATCATGATGCGCAGGCCATCAGTGCATATGATAAAACGCTTATACAAACGCCCGGTTTCGATCGCATAGCTAATGAAGGCATCAGGTTTACCCGCTGCTTTGTGGGAAATTCTATTTGCAGCCCGGCCCGGGCCACATTGCTAACAGGACAGCATTCGCATAAGAACGGAGTTAAAGATAATTTTACCCGCTTCGATAGCAGCCGCACCACCATGCCCAAATTGTTACAGCAGGCCGGTTATGAAACTGCGTTAATTGGCAAATGGCATTTACATTCGTACCCTACCGGCTTCGATTACTGGAAAATACTTCCGGGGCAGGGCTTGTATTATGCACCTCGGTTTATTGGCATGAAGGGCGATACAAACGTTATTGACGGTTACGTAACCGATGTAACTACCAACGAGGCCATTAACTGGTTAAAGAACCGCAATACCAGTAAGCCTTTTGCTTTATTGCTACATCATAAAGCCCCGCACCGCCAATTTCTACCTTCGCTGAAATACCTTGAACAGTTTCATACTAAAGTATTTCCCGAACCTGCTACATTGTATAACGATACTGCCGGCCATGGCAGCGCCTGGCGTATACAAACCATGAGCATTTTGCACATTATGCAATTATGCACCGATCTAAAAGTTGATCCGGCATATTTACAAAACATTCCCGAACTAAAGCCCGATGCCAGTGATATAGCCGGTTACAATACACTTATGGACCGCATACCTGAACCCGACAGAAGCCGCATGAAGGAGATCTATGCCGAAAGGGGTAAACAGCTGCAACAATTAAAACCAACCGGCAAAGCCCTTTTAAAGCTGAAATACCAATGGTATATGCAGGACTACCTGGCTTGTGTGGCCTCTGTTGATGAAAATGTTGGCCGTTTGTTGAATTACCTCGATGAAGGGGGACTAACAAACAACACAGCTGTTATTTATACCAGCGACCAGGGATTTTATTTGGGTGAGAACGGATGGTTCGATAAGCGGTTTATGTATGAAGTTAGCTTTCAAACCCCATTGCTGATGCGCTGGCCGCAGCACATAAAACCACAAACCACTACGAATGTAATGGCCCAGAATATTGATTTTGCGCCCACTATTTTGGATATCGCTAAAACGACCATTCCGGCAGAAATGCAGGGCAAAAGCCTTGTACCCGTAATAACAGTAAAACAGAAAAGTCTTAACCGGCCTTACCTGTATTATCATTATTACGAATACTCCAAAGACCATACGGTGCTGCCACACCTGGGCATACGAGGCGAACGATATAAGCTTATATACTTCTATACTGTAAATGAATGGGAACTGTACGATCTGCAAACCGATAGCCAGGAGCAAAAGAATCTCATCAAATCGCCAAAACACCAGTCGTTGATCGCACAGCTAAAAGAAGAACTTAAGAAGCTGCGCGATCAATACGATGATCATGAACCCGCCGGTGAACTACATTAATTACTGGTAACGTCGCGAAAGATCGAACAGGATCTTTTTATCATCGGCGGTTAATGTACGCTTTGCAAGAGTATCCTGTGGCACAAAATGTATTTTAAAAGAGTGGATGGCCGCTAAAGTATCTTTAACATTATAACCTATAATACGCAGGGCCTGGGGTGCATTAAAGTATTCGGGCACAACAACGGCAGTTGTATCATACCACAATCCAAAGCCCCGTTGTGCCAGTGATTGCCAGGGGAAGAAAGCACTGGGATCATTCTTACGGCCGGGGGCCACATCGGCATGGCCTATAAAATTGGCTGTTGGAATTGAATAATTTCTTTTCAGGGTATCGAGCAGTTTTACCAGGCTGGTTATTTGCGTTTCGGGGAACGGCTCACTGCCATTATTATCTAACTCAATGCCAATACTGCTTGAATTTATGTCGGTAAAATTACCCCACTTGCTTATACCGGCCTGCCAGGCACGCAGGTAATCGTTAAGCATATGATGTATGGTACCGTCTTTACAAATAACATAGTGGGCACTCACTTTTGTACGCTCAAGTGTAAACGTTTTAAGCGTTTGTTCGCAGGAGTTTTGAGCGGTATGATGAATGATCACAAAGTTTGGCTTACGCAGATCGAAATTGGTAGTGCCAACCGCATAAACCGGCATAATGGCCGAATCGAGCAACAATTGATTTGGGAGCGGCCGCAAACTTTTGGCTAATTGTTTTGATTGCTTTTTATACTTCTTATTTGTTTTGGCATATGGATTATGCGCACAACTGTATACAAAAGCACAAATTGTTATCACAAACAATAACTGACCTGCAAATACACGCATAGCGAACTGGATTTTTTACTGTGTCTGCAAAGTAGGGGAAGATAACCATACATAAAAAAAATCCTCCCCGTTACCGGAGAGGATCGTTTATTATAGAGACTACACTTATTTAGGACTTCCACCGCCCATGCCGCCACCACTATCGGCTGCACGTTTGGTTTCTTCTTCCAAACCAGTTTTGCGTTGGCGGGCCGCTTTTACCTGGCTGTTACCAAAGCGGTAAGTAAAGTTCAGTTTCAACTGACGGCTTTCGAAATTACCGCTGGCTATTGTATGCTGACCGGCAAAATCGCTGGTACCTTTCCATTTCAGTGTTCTGAAAATATCACTTACCGATGCTTTAAATGTTCCGTTTCCTTTTAATACGGTTTTCGAAACACCACCATCTATACTCCATATGGTACGGCTTTTAATAGTTCCCTGCCAAATAGAGGGAGAAGTATAAAAGCCACTCATTTCACCCGTCCAGCCTTTGCCTAAACGGAAGGTTTGCTGTGCAAAAACAGTAGCAGCAACTACATCAAGATTAACTTTACGATCAACACCCAAATCGGCTTTGTAGTGAGAATAATAAGTATTTACGTTGGCGAAAATGCTGTACCATTTATACTGGAACGGATAGCTGATGTTAAGGCTAATGATATCCTGGGTAGCCAGGTTCTTTTGCGTCATAAAGGCTTTTGACTTTTCTGTAACATCAACCAGCTGGGCAAAGATGTCTTTTATATGACTATAGTTCAGGGTTGTATTTAACCGGTACTTATAAGTATGTGTGATGCCGATACTGTTTGTATACTGGGGCCTTAATTCTGTATTACCTTTTCTGAACGTATAATCATCCAGTTTAAATTCAAACGGGTTCAGGTCCTGGTAATTAGGCCTGTCAATACGCCGGCTGAAGGTAAAACTGAACTGGCTCATTGGGTTTTTATTAAACGTAATGGCGCCACTGGGGAACAGGTTGGTATAATCGCGGGTAAATGTTGTATCGTAATCAACAATATTTCCGGTATTATTATCTACTCTTTTTCCTGTTGAGTGCCCGGTATTATGCGTATTCTCAACCCGCAAACCGGCCTGTATCATAAACCCTTTGAACTGCCTGTTGTAGTTAACATAACCAGCGCTTATGTTCTCTTTGTAAATGAAATCATTGCTACGGAAAATGTCAAGCGTTTGACTTCCCGAAGCAGGATCAACATTATACCGGTCGAAATAATTACTGCTTTCAACAAACGACACTTTACCACCCAAACCTAAACGTCCTTTTTTGAAGTTCTGTTCATAATCTGCTTTCACGCTATACAGGTCAATATCTGTGGGGGCTATCATATTGTAGATATTGCTATACAGGTAATTTCCTTTTGCATCAAAATAGTCGTTCGGCTGGTATTGATTGCTTTTATTTCGATAGGCGCCATAATCAGCATCAACGTTCAACTCATGCCCGGTTGAATCGGCATACCGGTAGTTGATGTTCCCGTTCACATTGTCCTTCTTATTGTCATTGGTATTATCAGCTATCAGCGTTCTGTCGAGTTGCTTCGTGGGAAAATAAGAGATATCGGTGTGGCTATAATTAGCCATACCCATATTAGAAAAAGAACCATTGGCCATTACACCAATTGTACTTCTCTTGTTAAGGAAATAGTCCATACCAGCTTTGAAGTTGTGGCTCTTATTGTCAACAGTAAGCTTGGTTTTTCCTTCAAACAGGGTATCTGTCACTTCACGGTTCAAATTGATATTGTTCTCATTGGTATTATCATTATAGCTGTAATTACCAAACAGGTTAACGTGTTTGTTACGATGGTTCAATGAAACACCGCCATTGTATTTAGGCGTATACCCCTGGTTAAAACCGGCATTCACCGAACCATTTGTTCCAAATGACTTGTTCTTTTTCAACCTGATATTAATGATACCGGCATTCCCAGCCGCTTCATATTTTGCCGAGGGGTTGGTAATGATCTCAATGGCTTCAATGCTTGAAGACTGAAGGGTGCGTAAATAATCTGACAGGTCTTTACCACTCAACGGTGTAGGACGGCCATCAACATATACCTGAACACCGTTTTTGCCGCTTAATGTAAAGTTATCGTCTTTATCAACAACAACGCCGGGTGATTTACGCAACAGGTCAAGCGCATCCTGACCTACCGCATTTACGCTTCCTTCTACATTTAAAATGGTTTTATCGGCTTTTACCTCAACCATAGGCTTACGCGCAGCCACTACTACTTCTTTTAACTGACCCGAAACTTTTGCGAGCGAAACCTCAGGTGCGGTAAAATCGCCGGTGCCGCTTACTTCAAACGCAGGAGAGTTCTTTGCAACATGGCCGGTATAAGAAACAGCTACAAAATAGTTGCCTGCAGTTATGCTGGTAAATGAATACTCACCACTGGTATTGGTAGCAGCCAGTTTAACCAATGCAGAATCTTTTACTTTTTTAAGTGCTACTGTTGCTCCCGATAATGCCTTACCCTGATCATCCTTAACATTACCCTTTATTTGTTGTGCGTTGGCTATAGCCGCACATAACAATAAAGGCAATGCTAATAAAATCAACTTTTTCATGAATTGTGTTATTTGCAGTTTAGTCGGCAAAAGTATCTGTGTGTTACAGTCTTATTGTTTTGTATACACCAACGGTTAATTATAACTATTAACGGTTGCCTTATAACATGCTGAATTTATAATCTGTTGTTGTAATATTTCATTTACAAAGCAGCACAAATAAATGTTTGATCATCGACGATAATAGTATTACTTACAATTGTTTGTATGCAATTGATCTTTACATGAACTGCCGGTTGCTGCGGTTTCAATACGTGTCGCTTTTTTCGCATTCCACTACCTTAATGTTTACTTTCACATGCATAAATCCGCAGTTCACACACATTGCCCAAAAACATCGGAGGCTACTTATTAGTTTTGATCACTGTTAAAGAACGACACAACCTTCAACCCATAAACATAGCGCAGGAAATTGCTGATCATAATTCCGTATTGCTGAAGGCCCCGGTAGCAAATATCCTTGTTGGTTACATGCATTCGCCACAGGGCGTTGCGAATGACATAGTAGACCTGTTGAAGAACCCAAACCGGAAAAACGAATAAGGCCCCTATCTGAACCACAAGCATATGAAAAATTATTGCAGCAATGAGTGGCCGGGCTGGCCACTCCCCTGCGCTTACTTATGCATCATTATTAAGTAAATAGTAGTTCAATCATAGTACACAAGTAAAAACGGGGTTCCAGGAAGATCCTGCTCAGAGGCAGGATCTTTCATTTTAGAACATGAATCGGCAATCGTGAAACGGCAGACGTAAAACGTACAAGGACTCGAGAACTTTGAAACTAATAAACGAACCTGCGTCGTTCGAAATCTATTGCCGATTGCCGATAATTGCCGATTGCCGAAAACATCGCAAGCTTCAAAATTGAGCGACCCTTTCACGTCTCACGTTTCACGACCCACCTATTTTCCTCCAACCATCCCTTTTGCAATTATTATAATTAGCAACAAATTACTAACTTTGTTAGCACATGAAACGCTCCGGTACTGCAGATCTGCCTTTACATTATGGCGCCGTTCCACCCTGGCTGGCAGAACGGATGGCCAAGTTGGGTCTTGCCATTACCGAGGTGGTGCTGATGGAATATGGCAAAGCCGATTGGATCCGCCGCATGAGCGATCCCTGCTGGTTCCAAAGCCTGGGTGCTGTAATGGGTATGGACTGGCATTCATCTGGTATCACTACTTCTGTTTTAGGTGCTTTGAAAAAAGCCATTAATCCACTCTCAAAAGAACTGGGTATTTATATCTGTGGCGGCAAAGGCAAACATTCGCGCCAGGTGCCCAATGAATTATTAGCCATTGGCGAACAAACCGGTTTGAATGCACAACAACTTGTATACTGTAGCAAACTCAGCGCTAAAGTTGATAATACCGCCATACAGGATGGATTTCAATTATACCTGCACTCTTTCATTGTTAGCAATGAAGGCGAGTGGACGGTTGTTCAACAAGGATTGAACGATGCCACCGGTACTGCCCGGCGTTATCATTGGCATTCTCAGCAATTACAATCTTTCGTAAACGAACCACATACTGCCATCTGCGGATTACAAACCGGTAATATCTTAAACCTGGTTGATAAAGACGCCGCATCTACACGCACAGGTATTGTTTCGCTATCAAAAGAATCGCCTAATTATTTGTTGCCCGAAATACAGCAACAACTTATTTTACCATCGCACCACGATGTTCGTGCAAAAGATGTTGACCTGAAAAGATTGGGCGCTATGCTGTGGCTTACGCATGAAAGAAAACCTGCTGATTTTGAAGAATTGCTAATGCTGGAAGGTATGGGACCGCGCACCCTGCAATCACTGGCGTTAGTAAGCGAAGTTATACATGGCACTAATAGCCGGTTTAAAGATCCTGCCCGTTTTGCATTTGCCCATGGCGGTAAAGATGGCCATCCATTTCCTGTGCCTACCAGCGTATATGATGAAACCATTAATACGTTGCAACAGGCAGTTCAGAAAGCAAAGATTGGGCAGAGCGATAAGTTACAGGCTATAAAGAAACTTACCGAACTTTCGCAAAAAGCTGAAGTGAATTTCATTCCCAATAACAACTTCGAACAACTTATAGAAAAGGAACGCGCCGAAAGCTGGCGCTATGGGGGCAGAACGGTTATGGGTGTAGAAAAGCCGCCTTCTAAACGATCGAAGGGAGTGCAGCTAAGGCTGTTTTAATTACTTTTCTACCCTGTCAGATTTAAACCTGTTCTTCAGCTTAATAAATTTCTTTTCGTAGAAATAATACGAGATATAGGCTACTAAAAACAAGGCGCAGGTGTTCAATATAATTGAATCGCCATACATAAACCAATCCTTCCAGGGCTGTTTATCGGTAAACAACTGCTGCCATATATAAAGACTATAGGAAAGCACGCCAATAAGCCTTATATATTTCAGGTTTAAGAACTTATTCAGAAAAGTATCTTCATGGATCATACTTATACTTATAAATAACGCTATCAATACCGCACACAATAACATACTAATACCCGAAAGAAATGGATGCTTATTAAATAGCCAAATAAGTAACAGGATACTTAACTGAAGATAGCCCACAGCACCTTTATTATTTCTATGCGAAGCATTTAGCTTAAAAAGTAAAATGGACGTAAGGCTTCCGATCAGTATGGATAATAAACCCTCATTTAAAAACTTGTCGGCTATAGTAAAAGTATATTTCAGGGAGGCAGAATCAAAAGAATTATGATAAGCTATATAACTAATTACCGGCGAACAAATGATCAACACGACCGACATTTTTACGTAAAGGCCTAAGTTCTTCCTTATGAAGAAAGGAAAGATCAGATAAAACTGTTCTTCTACACTTAAGCTCCAAAAATGATGTGTATACCAATTATTGGTCAGGCTTAAATTTTCAGTAAACGTAACTACCCGCAGGAAATCTTTCCCTTTCAAATTCAACGGCAAAAAAAGGTCCATTATAAAAAGGACCAATAGAAATAAAAACGCAACAGGTATAATTCGAAAAAAACGCCTTATATAAAAATCGCGTAAAGAAATATAACCGGTAGTAATTTTTTCCTTTAATAACAGCGCAGTGATAAGGAAGCCACTTAAAACAAAAAATATATGAACACCTAATGTTCCGCCCCCAAATATATAAGTAACAGCGGGTTGGTGTTCGCTCCTGCTAAAATGGGCTACCAGTACAAATAAAATAGATATTGCTCTCAGGCCATCTAGTGTTCGAAAATATTTTGGCTGAAATATGGCGGGAACTTCCGTGATCTCAGCCGACAATAGCTTAGCTTTCTGTTGAAGGTACATTGGATTAAGATACTACCTGGTTTTTACAAATATTGAGATCAATACCTTTTACAGCCTTTACGATTTGTTGCCCCGTGGTCTGTTGTTATTATTATTATTATTCGGTCTTTTATGATAATGCCTTCTTCCGCCCCCGCCGCCACCTCTGTTTTTCGAACGCAGCTGCGGTTTGTATTCAGGTGTAGGACCAAACTCTTCTGGCACCGCGCCTTTTTCAACCTCTTTGCCAATCAGCTTTTCAATAACGGCAAATTTATTTTGCTCAACGGGGCTAACCAGGGTAAATGCAATACCATCGGCTTCGGCCCTGGCCGTTCTTCCAATACGATGCACATAATCTTCCGCATCGCGTGGTACATCGTAATTTATAACCAGGTCAATGGTATCTATATCAATACCACGGCTTAAAATATCTGTTGCTACCAGAATGGGTATACGCCCGCTGGTAAAACCATTCAATACATCTTCACGTTGCGCCTGTTCAAGATCACTATGTATTTCAGCAATTTTAAACTTGGCCCGTTCCATTTCCCGCGTCAGCGATTTTACACTTTGCTTACGGCTGCAAAAGATAAGCGCGCTTTTATATTGAACGTTCTTTAAAATATCTTTCAACAAAGGAAGCTTTTGCGGCTCATGAACAACAAACGCTTTTTGTACGATCTTTTCCGGAGGTTTTGAAATGGCGATATTGATCTCGGTAGGATCGTTCAGGATCTTTCTTGCCAACTGCCTTATCTTCTCGGGCATGGTAGCCGAAAATAACAAGGTTTGTCTTTGGGCAGGCAATGCATTGATGATCTTGTTTATATCATCAGTAAAACCCATATCAAGCATACGGTCGGCCTCATCTAAAACCAGGAACTGCAGTTGCTTAAATTGCACGTAACCCATGTTCAGGTGAGCGATCATTCGGCCAGGTGTACAAATCACAATATCTGTTCCTGTTTGTAATGCCTTTTTCTCGGCCACAAAGTTACTTCCATCATTTCCGCCATATACGGCAATGGAACTAAGATTTGTGAAATAAGAAAGCCCTTCCAGGTGCTGGGCAATTTGTATAGCCAACTCACGGGTAGGCACAATTACAAGAGCGCCAACCTGTCCTTCAATACGATGGTTCAACAACCGGTTTATTACCGGAAGCAAAAAGGCGGCGGTTTTACCTGTACCTGTTTGGGCAGAGGCAATTATATCTTTACCGGCCAGGATGGGAGGTATTACCTTCTCCTGCACGGGAGTAGCATTTTCGTAGTTGGAGGCTTCAATGCCTTCTAATAAGTCAGGGTGGAAACCGAATTCTGTAAAGCGCAAGATGAAATGGTATTTAGGTGTTTGCGGAGCATGGTCCTCTGCAGATAAAATTATATATAGCAAATATAATGGAATTTGGCCATGTAAATCAACAAAGTATAAACCCCCTTCCGGGGCACATCCTTTGCCATACTTATTAAAAAGCATTTATATGGAAAAACGAGTTTTAGGTATGATCCTCGCACTGGTTGGCGTTGTGGGACTTATACTCGCCGGAGTCAACTTTATAAATGGCGGCGCCAACACACATAACATAAAGCAAATCATACTTTATGGAGTATTAGGCGCTATTTTTTTCTTTGCCGGCGTTGGTCTTATTCGCAATACCCGCGATAGGGCAACCTAGCAGAATGTGGAAATATGTACTCGGCTACCACTTCTCCTTCTCCGCATTTATATAATTTGTTAAAATACCCCCATCGCATATGCCAGAAGGGCCAAGTATTGTTATTTTAAAAGAAGCCGTGCAATTATTTAATGGCAAAAAGATACTATCTGTAAGCGGTAATACCACCATTGATAAAGACCGGTTGGTAAATCAAAAAATAACCGATTTCAAAAGCTGGGGCAAACACTTTTTGATCTGCTTTCCCAACTTCGCCCTGCGCATTCATTTTTTATTGTTTGGCTCTTATAGCATAAACGAACAAAGGCCGAACAGAAAACCCAGGCTTCATTTACACTTCGGCAACGGCGACCTGTATTTTTATGCCTGTTCAATTAGGTTCATTGAAGAAAAGTTGAATGAGGTATACGACTGGACCAGCGATTTGCTTAATGAGCACTGGGACGCCAAAAAGGCCCGTAAAAAACTGAAAGCGCAACCCGATCAGCTCGTTTGTGATGCCTTGCTTGATCAGAACATCTTTGCCGGTTCGGGCAATATCATAAAGAACGAAGTACTGTTTCGCATTTGTGTTAATCCAAAAAACCTTATAAAAGACCTGCCACCCCGTAAGCTAACCGAAATGGTGAATGAAGCTTGTATTTACAGCTACGATTTTCTTGAATGGAAAAAGGCTTTTGTACTCAAAAAACACTGGCTGGCGCATACCAAAAAAACCTGCCCACGCTGCAATATTCCTATCATAAAAGAATACCTGGGTAAAACCAACCGCCGCACTTTCTATTGCAATAATTGCCAGGTATTGTATAGCAAACCTTCAAAAGCTATAAAGAGAAAAGCTCCTAAGAAACGCTTAACACGTAAATAACACATTAGGCTTATTCATATCGTAATGCTTCTATTGGATCAAGTCGTGACGCTTTTTGCGCCGGGTAATATCCAAAGAACACCCCGGTTATGGCGCAAACCATAAACGACAACATAATACTCGATTCCGACACCAGCGTTGGCCACTGCAGAAATAAAGTAACCAGTCGGGAAGCGCCAATGCCTAGTAATACGCCAATAATACCACCTGTTATACTTATGAGTATTGCCTCTATCAAAAACTGAAAAAGGATATCGATACCCCTTGCCCCAATACTCATACGCAACCCAATTTCTTTGGTACGCTCTGTTACCGACACATACATAATGTTCATGATACCAATACCACCAATTACCAGTGAAATACCGGCAATGGCAGTAAGTAACACTGTCAACAACTGACTGGTTGAACTGAATGTATTGATAAGTTCGGCCTGCGTACGCACCATAAAATCATCTTCATCGGTTGGTTTTAACTTATGCGAGGTTCGCAGTATATCAGTTATTTCTGCGGTTGCCAGTGCACTGCTGTTTTCATCTATCGCAGAAGCATAAATGTTTTGAATATAGGGAATGGCCAAAATCCTTTTTTGTACAGTAGTGTAGGGCGCAATTACAATATCATCCTGATCCTGCCCAAACGCATTCTCTCCTTTTTCGGCAAGCACCCCAATTATTTTAAATGGTATTTTGTTAAAGCGAATGATCTTACCAACCGGGTCTTCACCGGTGCCGAATAAATTCTCCGCTACAGTTTGTCCTATTAAACAAACTTTATCAGCAGCATTCACATCTTCCTGCGTAAATGAAATTCCATCTTTTACCGGCCAGTCGCGGATGGTTAAATATTCCGGACTAACTCCCTGTATGGTCGTTGGCCAGTTCAATGCTCCATTGATCACCTGTCCTTTTGATTGCACGGCAGGCGATACTTCTGTTATAAAAGTTGCCTGTTTTTGTATGGCTTTTACATCATCGAGGGTAAGCGATTGTAAACCACTTGCATCGAGCCGGGCGCCACCGCCAACGGTTTGGTTACTGCTTGGCCTTATGGTTATCATATTGGAGCCCATACTGCTCAGCTGGTCTTGTATGCTTTGTTTACTACCCTGCCCTATGGCCACCATGGCAATTACTGCTGCTACACCAATGATGATACCCAACATGGTTAAAAATGCCCGCAGTTTATTACGCTGCAGCGCCTTTAAGGCTATTCGTATTAAGTTAAATAGTTTCATGTTGTTTCAATTAATAGTCTGCTGCTACTGGCAATGCGGCCAACATTTCGCGGGCAGAACGCACCTGCGTATTCCTGTTATCTTTTACCACTTTTCCATCTTTCAATGTTATAGTTCTGCTGCTGAAGGCGGCAATGTCTGGCTCATGCGTAACAAACACAATGGTTTTACCCTGTTGCTGATTCAACTCCTGAAACAGGGCCATTATTTCATAGGAGGTACGGGTATCGAGATTACCGGTGGCCTCATCGGCCAGTATCATTACCGGTTCATTCACCAGGGCGCGGGCAATGGCCACACGTTGTTGCTGACCGCCCGATAACTGATTGGGCAGGTGATCGAGTCGTTCGGCAAGCTTTACTGCTTCCAATGCTTTAACCGCCCGTTCATGCCGCATCTTTGATGAAATAGATGAATTGTATAGCAATGGCAATTCAACATTTTCCAATGCCGAAGTTCGCGCCAGCAGGTTATACGACTGAAATACAAATCCTATTTTATGATTTCTTAATACGGCCAGTTCATTGCGCGATAAACTGCCTACATCCACTCCATCGAGCAAATATTTACCATCACTGGGTTTATCTAAACATCCCAATATATTCAGCATGGTTGTCTTACCGCTTCCACTGCTACCCATAATGGTTACAAATTCACCGGGCTCTACATCGAACGTTACTCCCTTTAGAGCCCGTACAACTTCGGCCCCCATTCTGAATTCTCTTTTAAGCTCTCGTATAGAAACAATCTTGTTTGACATGTTTAGTGTTTTTAGATTCAAGGTAACCGAAGTAAGAAGAACGATGTAAGAAGTAGGAAATGCTATTAATCATGAGTCTCAATTTTTGGGTTCTTCATACTTCCTACATCTTACTTCGTATTTCTATTAACCGGGCCTTCCGCCACCACTGCCTCTGTTTCCTCCACTACCTCCGCCTCTTCTTTGCGGCATAAACGGACTCCTTGCCGCACCTGAAGATTCTTTACCCCCTTTCTCTATTGTATGCGATCCTGTTACTATAACATCATCGGCATTTAACCCCGATAATACCTGTACATTGGTATCATCGCTTAACCCTATCTTTATACGCCTGCGGGTAAGCGTACTGTCTTTCTTCACCCATACCGTAGCTGTTTTAGAACCATCAACCCGTGCGGAATCTCTTCTGCTTTTTCTGCTTATATTAGCGCTGTCTTTTGGTGAAGCACTACCAATACGCATATTGGCATTGCCTTTTCTATCGCTAAAACCGCCACCTTCAATGATATATTTTTTAAGCAGGCTTGAATCTGGTTTAAACCGGGTAGCTTTTTCCGAAACAAGCATGGCATTTTGGATCTCCTGAGTGAATACGGTTATATTGGCCGTCATACCCGGTTTTAACTTCATATCGCTATTTGGCGCATCTATAATGGTTGAATAGGTTACCACATTCGACGATACGCTGGGGCGCAGCCTTACCTCCTGCACGGTGCCATCAAACACATTATCAGGGAATGCATCAACTGTGAATGTAACCCGCTGCCCGTTCTTTACATTGCCAATATCAGCTTCATCAACAGCGGCCTGCACCTGCATTTTAGTAAGGTCTTTTGCTATCACAAACAACGTAGGTGTGTTTAAACTTGCGGCTACGGTTTGTCCCACACTTACATTACGCGTTAACACAGTACCATCAATAGGCGAGTAAATATTTGCATAGTATAAATTCTGTTGCGCTGCTTTTAACTGCGCCGTTATGCCGCTTACATTGTCGTTGGCAGAATTAAACTGGTTTAGCGCAGTTTCATATTCTGCGCGGCTGATAGCCCCAACATCGAGCAATTGTTTTTGCCGGCTGTAGTTGCTTTTTGTATAATCGAGGTTGGCCCTTGCCTGGCGCAGGTTAGCGCTTATTTGATCGCGTTGCGCCTGTAAAATGGTTTTATCAATTTCGGCTATCAGCTGCCCCTTCTTCACTTTATCGTTGAAATCAACATACACTTTACTAATGGTGCCCGATACCTGTGTACCTACCGAAACCGTATCAACCGGCTGCACGGTACCCGTTGCAGTAACACTGGTAGCAATAGTGCCGTAATGCGGCTGTTCGGTTTCCAACACTACAGGTTTTTCTTTTTCTTTAAATTTCCATAACCATATACCAACTCCGGCTAATATGATCACTGCTGTCCAAATGATCCATTTATATTTTTTCATTGTTAGTTCTTTTATAATTATTCATCTTATAAGGTCACAGGTACGCCCGTGTAGAACTCGTAGATCTTTTTATTTAAAATGGTATTGTACTTGGCCTGCACATAGGCTTGTAATGCCTGTGTATACAGGTTCTTTTGTGTAAGCAGGTCAATGGTATTGAAGGCACCCAACCGTAATTGCTCATTGGTGATCTTAAAACTCTCCTGATTTATGGCCCATTGCGATTCAGCTGTAGTTAACTGCGCCTGTGCATTCAACACGTTTATATAAGCCTGTTCAACTGCCTGATCGAGTGTTGTTTTTGTTCCCTGCAAAGAAAGCTTTGCCTGCTCTATTTGTATTTTCGACCGTTCAATATTGCTTTTATTAACCCTATTGGCAAAAATGGGGACTGCTACAGTTACACCCAATCGCTGATAAAAGTTGTTATTAATTTGGGAGAAGTATTTAAGGTCCTGGTTATCTGAATAACCGCTCGATAAACCTGCCCCCAGACTTATAGTTGGTAATGCACCGGCCCTCGATTTCTCCAATTCATACTGTGCAGACTGCACACCCAGTTCGCCAATCTTTACCTCTGGTCTTGTTTTTACTGCAGCATCTTCCGCCTCAGGTAATGAAACAACTGCCTGGTTAGTTACTATTGTATCGGGTTGTACAATATCAAAGTTTGTTGAGGAAGGTAATTGTAATATTTGCTTAAGCGTTATGAGGTTGGTTCTATGTGCATTGATGGCTGATGTAAGATTATATTTATCATTCGCCAGCGTGGCTTCCAGTTGCAAATAATCCTTTCGCGAAAGAGCGCCTGCATCAAAACGCTGCTTACCCAGTTCCAGCTGCGATTGCGACGTACCTACCAACTCCTGCAGGTAAACTATATTTTCTTTTTGTAATAATATATTCAGGTACGCCTGGGTAATTTGCAGGGTAATATCATTTTCTGCCTGTTGCACATTTAAGTTGGCGCTTTCGAGCAACACATTCTTCTGCTTCACATCATTGTTAAGATATCCGCCATTGTAAATGGTCCAGTTAGATGTTACTCCATAATTACCCGATGCATTAGCTTGTGTTTGAAAACCACCTACCACAGGGTTGGCATTATTACTATTTACTACCGACTGCGTAAGGGTGGCATTTAAATTAGGCAGCTTAGCCGCTCTTGACTGTAATAAATTCTGCTCACCGGTACGTGCATCCCAGCGCAAATTCTTTATAGTGATATTATACTTTTTTGCATAGTCCAGACAGGCTTGCAAATCCCATTTCATAGGAGCTGCAACAGTATCCTGTGCATGTGCGGTAGTTAATTGGCCCAACCAAAGGCCGGCTATTATTAATAAATATTTCAACATACATTATAGTTTATATCGGTTCATGCCTCACAGGTATTTGAAGTGTTTAGAAAACATTTCTGGTGGATAGTTAAATGGTTTATCAGCAGCTTAACATTTCATTTACCGAGACTCCCCATTCGGCTGATAAACGGCCTTGCCTCATGATAAAAGGGGAAATAAAAATGCCATCCCGTTTAATCGAGATGGCATTTTTAATGAGGAATTAATTCCTCAACTTACATATTCCTTCTGTACTGTCCGCCCACTTCAAACAAGGCATGGGTTATTTGACCCAGCGAACAATACTTAACTGTTTCCATTAGTTCAGCAAAAATATTCCCATTGTTAATGGCAACATTTTTAAGCCTGCTCAACATGTCGGCCGATCTGTTTTCATTTCTTTTCCAAAAGGCATGCAGGTTCTGTATCTGTTGTTCTTTCTCTTCCGTTGTACTACGAATAACTTCGCCAGGCAACACGGTAGGACTTCCCTTTTTATTCAAAAATGTATTCACTCCAATAATGGGTAATTCACCATTGTGTTTCATACTTTCGTAATACAAACTTTCTTCCTGGATCTTATTACGTTGATACATACGTTCCATGGCACCCAGCACGCCACCACGTTCTGTTATACGATCAAATTCGGCCAGCACCGCTTCTTCAACCAGGTCGGTCATTTCTTCTATTAAGAACGAGCCCTGAATAAAATTCTCTGTTTTGGTGCTGCCCAGTTCGCGGTTAATAATTAATTGAATGGCCATTGCCCGGCGAACACTTTCTTCGGTAGGTGTAGTGATGGCTTCATCATAAGCATTTGTATGCAGGCTGTTACAGTTATCATATATAGCATATAACGCCTGCAACGTAGTACGAATATCGTTGAAGTCTATTTCCTGGGCATGCAAACTGCGACCACTGGTTTGAATGTGGTATTTCAACTTCTGGCTACGGTCATTGCCTTTATATTTATATTTCATGGCCTTGGCCCATATCCGACGCGCCACGCGGCCAATAACGCTATATTCCGCATCCATACCATTGCTAAAGAAGAACGATAAGTTGGGCGCAAATTCATCAATGTGCATGCCGCGGCTAAGGTAATATTCTACATAAGTAAACCCATTTGCCAGGGTGAATGCCAGTTGTGTAATGGGGTTGGCGCCGGCTTCGGCAATATGATAACCGCTGATACTTACGCTGTAAAAGTTGCGAACTTTTTGTTGTATAAAATATTCCTGCACATCGCCCATCAGCTTTAAAGCAAACTCGGTACTAAAGATGCAGGTGTTCTGTGCCTGGTCTTCTTTTAATATATCTGCCTGTACTGTACCGCGTACCTGCGCCAGCGCTTCGCCTTTTATTCTTTCATATATTTCGTCAGGCAATACTTCTTCACCTGAAAAACCTAATAATTTTAAACCCAATCCATCATTACCATCAGGTAAACGTTCTGGTGCAGATGGATTAAAGTAAGTAGGCTTTGGCAAATGTTCAAACTTCTCCCGCATAACGCCGCCGATCAATCCCCATGCTTTATTTTCTTCAATATACTTTTCACACTGCTGATCAATAGCAGCATTCATAAAGAAAGCGAGTATGATGGGGGCTGGTCCATTTATGGTCATACTCACAGACGTTTTTGGATCACAAAGATCAAAACCGCTGTATAATTTCTTGGCATCATCTACCGTAGCAATGCTTACGCCGCTGTTGCCAACCTTACCATAGATATCGGGGCGGTGTGCCGGATCTTCACCATATAAGGTAACACTATCAAATGCAGTTGATAAGCGCCTTGCAGGTTGATCGAGCGATACATAGTGAAACCGTTTATTGGTACGCTCGGGACCACCTTCACCGGCAAACATTCTTGTTGGGTCTTCTCCTTCACGTTTCAATGGGAAAACACCTGCGGTAAATGGATATTCGCCCGGAATATTTTCCTGCAATTGCCATTGTAAAATATCGCCCCAGTCGTTGTATTTAGGCAATACCACTTTGGGTATTCTTGTTCCACTGAGTGAACGGGTGCTCATTGGTTGTTTGAATACTTTATCACGTACCTGGTATTCAAAAACATCGGCCTTGTATTTTGCAACAACTGTCGGCCATTGCTCAATGAGTTTGCGGCACTCGGAATGTATTTTTTCTTCCAGTGATCTCTTTATAGTAGCCAGTTCATCCTTTACAGCAGCAGATAATGTATTCACTGCAGCAAGCGTTCCCTGCACCTGGTATAATTGCGAAGCAAGCGCGCATTGTTCTTTTACCCAAACATCATAGTTTCGGTTAGCGTCTGAGATCTCTGATAAATACCGAATGCGATTAGGAGGAATGATCTGCGATTTGGTAGTGGTGTCTTTAAGATGCGCATGCACTTCCACCTCACCAAACTCAACACCTGTTTTTGTTTTTATGGTCACCATCAGTTTTTCGAACAGTTCATTGATACCAGCATCGTTGAACTGGGCGGCAATGGAGCCAATTACAGGCAGCTCTTCATCTTTGGCCGACCATAAACCATGGTTGCGTTTATATTGTTTGCGCACATCGTGCAAAGCATCGAGGGCACCGCTTTTGTCGAATTTATTTATGGCAATCACATCGGCATAGTCGAGCATGTTGATCTTTTCCAATTGCGAAGCCGCACCATATTCGGGCGTCATTACATACAGGCTAACATCGCAATACTCAAGAATGCTTACGTCGCTTTGTCCAACCCCGGCCGATTCAAGTATAATAAGGTCAAAGGCTGCTTCTTTACAAACGTCGATGGCTTCCTGAACATGTTCGCTTAGTGCTATGTCGCTATCACGCGTGGCCAGTGAACGCATATAGGCGCGGGGCGAATGAATGCTGTTCATACGAATGCGGTCGCCCAGCAGGGCTCCGCCCGTTTTTTTCTTGGAGGGGTCAACAGAAATAACCGCAATTGTTTTTTCAGGAAATGCATTGAGATAGCGGCGAACGATTTCATCGGTAACAGATGATTTACCGGCGCCGCCGGTGCCGGTGATGCCAAGAACTGGGATCTCCCTCCGGCTGACCTTCCGCCGCCCTCCTCCGGTGGAGGGGGGGTCTGGTACCTCGCTACTATTTTCATCAATCTCTTTGTCGGGCAGTTGAGCCAGTGTGAGATGTACCTTGTCAAGCGTCTTATCTAATTCATAAGTAATTTCATCGTTGGTAAATCTAATAACCTGAAAACCCAACTTATTAAGCGCGTTTGTTCTTTCTTCATCACTTATTTTCATCTCAGGTAACTGATGATAGTTGCCATCCACTTCTATTACCAAACCCTTCTTTAAAGAAACAAAATCAGCAATGAAGTTTCCTATTATATGTTGTCTTCGGAATCTATAGCCTTCTTTTTTATTCTTCAGCTTATCCCACAATATATCCTCAGCAAGTGTGGCATCTTTTCTATGTTCTAATGCAAATTCTTTAAGCCTTTTATAAATGAATGGGTCAGCTTTAAACTGATTAACAGTAATCGATGAACCATCATAAATAATGTCCCTCTCCATTTTATTCTCTGCCAATGTAATTGCGCGAGCTATTTTTCTTATATCTCTCTTTTCTCCTAAAGGAAGTTTTCCGTTCCATCTTTTGGGTGCCTGCCAATAGTCAAGCTGTTGCCCATCTCCCCCTCCACCGGAGGGGGTTGGGGGGAGGCTGCATTTCTCAATCACATCCTCAATCATCCCTTCCAACCCCAATCGTCTTCCATCATCAGGACTATAAATTCGGGTAATACCATAATTGTGTAGTTCGGTGATCTCCTGGGGCAAAATGGTGCCGCCACCGCCACCAAATATTTTAATATGCCCGCACCCATTTTCGTCCAGCAGGTCTTTCATGTATTTAAAGAATTCCACATGTCCCCCCTGGTAGCTGGTAATGGCAATACCCTGAGCATCTTCTTCAATAGCACATTCAACGATCTCGGCTACCGACCGGTTATGACCCAGGTGTATGATCTCGGCGCCCTTCGACTGTAAAATGCGACGCATAATATTAATAGCAGCATCGTGACCATCGAAAAGGGAAGCGGCAGTAACTATTCTAACTTTATTAACTGGCGTATAACTCATAATTGCAAGCATTACAAAATCGGACTAAAGTTAGTTCAAAAATACTAATGATCGTTAGTATTAATTACTCATCTGCTTGTAAAACTGAATAAAATGCTAAACTTCCGGGAACGATACCGGAATTTTTCGTTTGGTTTGCAGTGAAAATGAAATAGTTTCGGACCACAAAAAATTATACTGGTAAAATGAAGCTTATACGTTTTGGAAAATCAGGGCAGGAAAAGCCCGGTGTTGAATTGCCCGATGGAAAAAGAATTGACACCAGCGCGTTTGGCGAAGATTACAACGAGCAGTTTTTCACCAATGATGGCATCGCCCGTTTGGCAGCATGGTTAAAAACAAACCAGTCAACCTGCCCGGCAGTAGACCCCAGTGAGCGTTTGGGCGCCCCCTTTACACGCCCTTCAAAAATTGTGTGCATTGGTTTAAACTACGTTGACCATGCTAAAGAAACCGGTGCGGCAATACCAGCAGAACCGATCGTGTTCTTTAAATCAACTACAGCCATTGTTGGTCCTAACGATCAACTGGTGATCCCAAAGAACAGTCAAAAGACCGACTGGGAAGTTGAACTGGCTGTAGTGATAGGCAAAAAAGCTACTTATGTAGATGAAAAAGATGCCAACGATTATATAGCAGGTTATGTACTGCACAACGACTATAGCGAACGTGCATTTCAGTTGGAGCGCAATGGTCAGTGGGTAAAAGGAAAAAGCTGCGATACTTTTGCACCATTAGGCCCCTGGTTAGCCACAAAAGATGAATTTGCCGATATTCATAATGTACGCCTGTGGCTTACCGTAAATGGTAAAACCCTGCAGGATGGTAATACCAGCAACCTCATTTTCAAAATACCGTTCCTGGTATCTTACCTGAGCCAGTTTATGACCCTGCTCCCGGGAGATATTATTAGTACCGGTACACCGGCAGGTGTAGGCTTAGGCCAAAAACCGGAACCTTTTTATGTAAAACCTGGTGATATCATTGAGCTGGGTATCGATGGATTGGGAAGCAGCAAACAAGTTGCTGTTGCTTATAAATAAGTTCTTAGTTCACAGTTTTTAGTTCTAAGTTCTCTGCTATGCAAAACTTAGAACTAAAAACTTAATAACTCTGGTATGCGATATTGTCTTGCCCTGGATCTGAAAGATGATCCGGAATTGATTGCTGAATACGAACACCATCATGATCACATTTGGCCCGAAATTGTGCAAAGCATCAAATCGTCGGGTATTGAAGTGCTTGATATCTACCGCACGGGCAACCGCCTTTTCATGATCATGGAAACCAATGATCAGTATTCACCCGAGGAAAAAGCAAAGGCCGATGCTGCCAATCCTAAAGTACAGGAATGGGAAACCCTGATGTGGAAGTTTCAACAAGCGCTACCGTGGGCCAAACCCGGGCAAAAATGGATTATGATGGATAAGATATTTGGTCTTCCTGAATAATGTAAACGTCTTACTATATGAACCTGAAAAAATATTACGATGCTGCCCCTGACGACGCCTTTGGTGGCGACGCCAACCGCCGCACTGCAGTGATAGATTCACACGTTCACTTCTGGAAATACGATAAGAAAACCTACGACTGGATAGATAATTCCATGAAGACCTTACAACAGGATTATCTGCCCGAACATCTGTCGCTGGTTGCAAGAAGAAATAATGTAGATGGTGTAGTGGCCGTACAGGCAACGCAAACCGAAACAGAAACCCACTTCCTGGTTGAGCTGGCCAAAACACACCCCATCATTAAAGGTGTAGTAGGCTGGATTGACCTGCAGGCAGATAATATTGCCGAACGCCTGCAATACTTTTCGCAGTATCCCATTATTAAAGGCTATCGCCATGTAGTGCAGGGCGAACCGCTCGATTTTCTGGCAAGAGAAAACTTCCGCCGCGGTGTTGCTGCATTAAAGGCATACAACTATACTTACGATATTCTCATCTTTCATAACCAGTTACCACCGGCCATTGATTTTGTACGGGCATTCCCCGATATGCCGTTGGTGATTGATCATTGCGCCAAACCCGACATCAGGCACAAGAACATTGAGGAATGGAAAACAAACATGAAGGAAATAGCCAAATTCCCCAATGTAAGTTGCAAGCTTTCGGGCTTGTTTACCGAAGCCAAATGGAACGAATGGAGCGCTTCAGATTTCTATCCTTACCTCGATGTGGTGTTTGAAGCGTTTGGCCCCGATAGACTGATGTTCGGTAGCGACTGGCCGGTTATGTTACTAAGCGGTATTTATTTGAAATGGAAAAGTTTGTTAGAAAAATACATGGAGAACCATTCGCCCGAAGACCGTGAAAAAGTATTTGGAATAAATGCCATTCAATTTTATAATCTATAACTAACATGGATTTACATCTCACCAATAAAGTATTCATTGTTACCGGAGGTGCCAAGGGAATAGGTGCTGCCATAAGTAGTTCCATTGCTGCCGAAGGCGGTATTGTCGTTATTGCCGGTAGAAAAGCAGCCGATAACCAGGCTAAAGTAGATGAAATTATAAAAGCAAAAGGAAAGGCTACCCAAATTGCGGTAGAACTGGCCGATGCAGCAGCTTGCAAAGAAGTAATTGATTTTACAGTAAAAGAATATGGCCGTATCGATGGCATCATCAATAACGCTGGCGTAAATGATGGTGTGGGTTTGGAAAGCGGTTCGCCCGAAAAATTCTTTCAATCGTTACAAAAGAACCTGAGCCATTTTTATAACCTGGCCCATTATGGTTTGCCATACCTGAAAGAAAGTAAAGGCACCATCATTAATATCGGTTCTAAAGTAGCCGATACAGGCCAGGGTAATACTTCTGGTTATGCGGCATCAAAAGGCGCTATCAACGCATTAACACGCGAATGGGCGGTTGAACTGCTCCCTTATTCAATTCGTGTAAATACAGTTATCCCTGCCGAGGTATGGACGCCATTATACGAGAACTGGATCAATAGCCTGCCCAACCCGAAAGAAAAGCTGGAACAGATCGTTTCTAAAATACCATTGGAAAAACGGTTCACTACATCGGAAGAGATTGCCGATATGACGGTGTTCCTGCTTAGCGACCGTTCGAGCCATACAACCGGACAGATCATTTATGTAGATGGTGGTTACACGCATCTCGATCGTTCTCTGACATAATATAACTTACAAACTATACTTTAAAATTCCCGATTGCATGGCCCTACCATCGTCATCCAGTAGTTCCTCCCTGAAACCAGAACAAATGAAAGGACTTTTGTTCCCTTTCATTCTGGTAACCAGCCTGTTTTTCTTTTGGGGTTTTGTACATAACCTCGATCCGATCTTAATACCACATTTGCGAAAAGCTTTTACTCTAAGTTTTTTACAATCATCACTTGTTGATTCAGCCGTATTCATAGCCTATTTTGCAATGGCATTACCCGCCGGGTTTGTCATGAGAAAATACGGATATAAGTCGGGTATTCTGTTGGGGCTTTTGTTATTTGGACTTGGCTGTTTATTATTTATACCTGCAGCCAACACCAGGGCATACGCGTTGTTCTTAGGCGCGTTGTTCATTATCGCCAGCGGGTTGACGTTCCTTGAAACGGCTGCTAATCCATATGCTGCGTTGCTGGGCCCTAAAGAATCATCAACACAACGGTTAAACCTGGCGCAGTCATTTAACGGACTGGCTGTTGTATTGGCGCCCATCATTGGTGGTAAATTCATTTTATCGGGTACCAATTTAACCGATGCGCAAAAAGCAGCCATGACGCCCCAGGCGCTCGATGCGTATTTGGCGGGGGAAGCTGCAACGGTTAAAGGCCCGTATTTAATTCTGGGATTGATCATCCTGGTGGTGGCATTGATCTTTGCATTCACCAAGCTGCCTGAAATAAAAGAGGAAGCAGAAGATGGCAGAGAATCAAGCTTCGCACATGCCTTCCGTCATAAACATCTTATATGGGCTGTGGTAGCCCAGTTCTTTTATGTAGGTGCACAGGTTTGTGTAACCAGCTTCTTTATTAATATAGCCATGAAAGCGGCTCATATAGATGAAAAAGTGGCTTCAGAGTACCTCGGATATGGGTATGGTATCGCATTTGTTGCTGGCCGTTTTGCCGGTACATTCTTTATGAAGTATATCAGTCCCAATAAACTACTGGCAATTTACGCAGTCATCAATATTGTATTATCTGCCGTAGCCATTGTGAGCAGTGGTATGATCACTGTATATGCACTGATAGGCGTTGGTTTCTTTATGTCTATCATGTTCCCAACCATTTTCTCGCTGGGCATTCAGGGGTTGGGCGCCGATACCAAAATTGGGTCAAGCCTTATTATTATGTCTATTGTGGGTGGAGCCTTATTACCACCTATAATGGCCCAAATTTCTGATATCACCCACAACATTCAAAACGGATATATTATTCCTTTGGTTTGTTTTATTGTGATATTGTTCTTTGGCTGGAAAGGCTATAGACCTGCAAAGGCATAACATCAAACGCGTACATTAAAAACAAATAAATCATAACGGCCATTCCCCCAAGGTTTGGCCGTTAATATATAACTTGCGACATTATGTTTCGATTAGATAATAAAACGGCCATCATTACCGGTGGAGGAAGTGGAATAGGAAAAGCAATCGCAGTAGTATTTGCAAAACAGGGCGCCAGTGTTCACATTTTAGATATGGACGAACAGGGCGCCACCAATGTAGTAAAAGAAATAACTATAGACGGCGGTAAGGCCAAATTCTACAAATGCGATGTATCAAAACAAACCGAAGTAAAACAGATCGTTGATGGTATTGCCGCCAGCGGTGCTATTGATATTCTCATCAACAACGCCGGCATTGCGCACATTGGTACGGCCGACACTACTGCTGAGATCGATTTCGATCGCCTGGTAAATGTGAATGTTAAAGGCGTATATAACTGTTTACATTCCGTATTGCCTTATATGAAGCAAAATGGCGGTTCTATATTAAATATGGCATCCATTGCCTCACTGGTGGGCATACCCGACCGTTTCGCCTATTCAATGACCAAGGGCGCTGTTGTGGGCATGACATTGTCGGTTGCCAAGGATTACCTCAAATATAATATCCGTTGTAACTGTATTTCACCGGCCCGCGTTCATACGCCGTTTGTTGATGGCTTCCTGGCCAAAAACTATCCTGGCAAAGAAGCGGAGATGTTTGAAAAGCTGTCGAAGACCCAGCCTATTGGCCGTATGGGTAAACCCGAAGAGATCGGTTACCTGGCTTTATACCTCTGTTCAAATGAGGCCTCGTTCATTACAGGTTGCGATTATCCTATTGATGGCGGGTTCACTAAGTTGAATAACTAATAAGAAAGACCTTCCTTAAAAAGAAGGTTAATACATATAAGATGTTGAAGTAAGAAGTAAGAGATATGAAGTATGAAGTTCGCGAAATTTAAGAGCCTCTTACATCTTACTTCATACTTCTTACTTCGGCAACCTATCAATAAAATGGCCTCCATAACCACCTCTATATCAACTAATTCCAACACATCACTACCCCTTCACTACCCCCTCATTTTTTAATCCCCTGACTTTCAATTCATTGCCTTCAATTTTTCGCATTTTCACTACCCATTTACTACCCAAACACTACCTGTTTACTACCTAAACACTACCCTTTTACTACCCCAAAGCTACCCCTGGGCTACTCTTCATTAACCCTCTGGCTACCTTTTTACTACTTTTTTGCTACCTGTTTGCTACCAAAAGAGTAGTAAAATGGCTGTAAAAATGTAGCAAAAGCGAAGCCCAAATACGAACCAGGTAGAATGTATAATATTATGAACGTTTACTTAATATCAGATTTTACACATTACAAACGTACCGTTACACAACACTTGTATTTATAAGTATTAACTGCTGAAGTAACCAAAACCCGGCTAAATTATTTTGGCCTACAGCACTTTCATACTCCTAATTGTCTTAATTTGTAGTAACTCAAAGCTATTGTATCACGGATGAAACGAGCTGCTGCTATATTGCTGCTTATCATCTTCCTGTTTAACTGGTTTGGATATCGGTTACTTTCCGATTATCTGCAACACCGGGCTGATACGCAATTGGAAACACAACTCGATCAGCATCAATACAATGAAGCCAGCCTTATAGAAATTCGCATTCCCCTTAACATGCCATACCAAAACATTTCTTCCGGCTTTGAACGGTATGATGGCGAAATAGAATACAACGGTATACACTATAAATATGTACAACGCAAAGTAGCTAACGGTGAGTTGGTACTGTTATGCGTACCTAATGAGAGCAGAATGAAGTTGCAGAACGCCCGTAATGAGTTCTTTAAACTGGTGAACGATCTGCAACAGTCTTCCAAAAACAATAACTCAACACCTGCCGGTTCTATAAAGAACCCAATTACCGAGTACTGGCAGCAGGAAAATAACTGGCAGCTGGAAGCATTGGCAACACAGCTGCATGCGTACTCTGGATATGCTCTGGTTATCCCATCTACTCCACTCATTTCAGCACCCGCACAACCTCCCGAATGCTGATCGCTATTGGTTTTAGGGGAAAGTTATAGCCTGTTATCATTCGATTTTCAGTTACTAAATAATTGATGACTTATCATGCGTGCATTTTTGTTTGCCATTATTATGGTAATCGTTTCTTCATGCGGAAAAAACGATTATCAGCAAGTACTCCATGATCCTGTTTTATATAGTACAATAACCGGTAGGCTTACCGATGTAATTACATACGATATTTTTTCGCCGCCCGTGGCCAGTCGTATTTATGCCTATTCACATTTGGCAGCGTATGAGACTATGGCACATGGCGATAGTAGTTACACTTCGCTAAAAGGTCAATTGAAAGGGTTTGCTGAAGTGCCGGCACCACCTGCCGGCAAAGCCATCGATTATGAATATGCAGCACTGTTGTCTTTTATGGAAGTAGGCCGAACGCTCACTTTTTCGAAAGACACCACCGATGAAATTGTTAACTCCCTGAAGGCGCTGGCCAAAGATCATGGAATGCCTGAAGAAATGAGAAAGAACTCAGAGGCATATGGCGTTGCCGTTGCCAAAGCCGTACTGGGCTGGAGCAAGAAAGACAACTATGCACAAACCCGCTCAGCGGCCAAATACACCGTACCTATTGATGAAGGTAAATGGATACCAACACCACCGGGTTATTTTCAGGCGGTAGAACCAGCATGGCGAACCATTCGCACCATAGCCATGGATAGCTGCAACCAGTTTGCCCCACCGCCGCCTTGTGTATTTGGAAAAGATGCCGCCTGTTCATTTTATAAAATGGCTAAAGAAGTGCAGGACTCTGTTGTTAACCTTACCGAAGAACAAAGGGCCATTGCCAGTTTTTGGGATTGTAATGGGTTTAAATTAAACGTGGTTGGCCATACGCAGTATGCTACCAAGGCCATGACGCCCGGCGGCCACTGGATGGGTATTACCGGCATCATTTGCCAGAACCAGAAAGCCGGTTTTAGTAAAACCGTTTACTCTTATGCAACGGTTTCATTTGCGGTAATGGATGCTTTTATTGCCTGTTGGGATGCCAAGTTCACTTTCAATCTTATTCGGCCCGAAACAATGATCAATAAATACATAGATGCCAACTGGAAACCATTTCTGCAAACACCACCGTTTCCTGAATATACCAGCGGCCACTCTATTATTTCAACAGCCGCGGCCACTGTATTGGAACATATTTATGGTACACAAACACCATTTAGAGATAGTACCGAACGACCCTGGGGTTTTCCCGACAGAAGTTTTCAAACACCCCGGCAGGCCGCTGACGAAGCTGGCATGAGCCGGTTTTATGGTGGCATACACTATCGCCCTTCCATATTCGTAGCACGCGACCAAGGCATTAAAGTTGGCAATTATGTTATGTCGAAATTAAACATGAGAAAAGAACAGATCGCGAGTAAATAAATAACCAGACTGCAACACCAAATCTAACTGTTATGAAGAAGTTTGCTATTATGTCAATTTTATACCTGATGGGTACACATCAGGTACAATCACAAGGTTGTGTAGCCATTCGCAGTACCGGTGGCTTTTGCACCCGCGACCAGGCAACAGCACATGATGCCAATCAATGGATGCTATCGGTCAGTAACCGGTACTTCAAATCGTTCAGGCATTTTGTAGGCACAGAAGAACAAAAGCACCGCCTTGAAGAAGGTACCGAGGTTATCAATTACTCATATACACTTGATTTAACCCTTACCCGTAGTTTTAAAAAAGGCTGGTCATTAGCGCTCGATGTGCCTGTTGTTTCCAATGCCCGCTCATCGATGTACGAGCATGGCGGCAATAACGGCGGCAAAAGCGCACGCCATTCAACCCACTCATTTGGCATAGGCGATATTCGTATAGTTGGCTACAAATGGCTGCTCGACCAAACAAAAATGCCCAAAGGAAATATTCAGATAGGCCTGGGTCTTAAATTACCAACGGGCGATTACCGCTACCAGGATTTCTTTGTCAAAAACGATAGTACCAAAGTATTGGGCCCCGTCGATCAATCAATTCAGTTAGGTGATGGTGGAACCGGTTTCACTACCGAATTAAATGCATATTACAATTTCACAAAGGTATTTGGTGTGTATACCAATTTATATTATCTCATTAACCCCCGCGAGCAAAATGGCGTATCAACCACACGTGGCGGAACAGCTTCAACCGATGCTATTAAATACGGTACAACGGTTATGAGTGTGCCCGACCAATGGATGGTTCGTGCCGGCGCCACTGCAACCTTGCGTGGCTTCACCCTATCTGCCGGTATTCGCAAAGAATGTCAACCGGCCGAAGATCTTATTGGTGGCAGTACAGGCTTTAGGCGGCCAGGGTATATAGTTTCATTTGAACCTGGTTTGAATTATCAGTTTAAAAAAGTCACTGTGTATGCTTACGTTCCTATGGCTATTAAACGCAACCGCGTACAAAGCGTTGCCGATAAATTAAAAACAGAGGCAACAGGTGTACATGCACAAGGTGATGCGGCCTTTGCCGACAGGCTTTATAATATTGGCTGTGCATTTAAATTTTAATTACCAAACCTAACTGTTATGACAAAACACCGGAAGGCCTGGCGTAAGTTCTGTTTACTATTGTTATTTTTTACTTCGGTCGCAATGCCTGCTTTTACACAAACGGAGTTAGATGGCATTATGATGGGGAAAAACAATTTGTGTATCGGTCCCATGTACAGCCACAGCAGCTGGAAAAATTATTGGGAAGGAACCCTTAAA
The DNA here is from genome assembly GCA_024809215.1 of Niastella sp. OAS944. Classification (GTDB taxonomy): domain Bacteria; phylum Bacteroidota; class Bacteroidia; order Chitinophagales; family Chitinophagaceae; genus Niastella. The sequence continues at coordinate 156,799 of JANUBW010000013.1, forward strand.
AGGGAAAACCTGAACCTGGGCACCGTTACTACACAAATGTTTTCGGTAATGGGTAATTATGGTATAACCAATAAACTGAATGTGCTGTTTGGTGCACCTTATGTAACCACTAAAACATCGGCAGGTACCCTGCACAGTCAGAAGGGTGTTCAGGATGGATCGCTATGGTTGAAGTGGATGCCCATTGAACGTAAGCTGGGCAAAGGCGATTTTTCTATTTATGGCATTGCAGGTGTTTCGGCCCCGCTTACAAATTATGTGGCCGATTATCTGCCACTAGCTATAGGGTTAAGAAGCAAAACCCTTTCATTAAGAGCGATGGGCGATTACCAGTTAGGAAAATTCTTTGTAACCGCGTCGGGCACGTACGTTTTCAGAAGCAATATTAAAATTGATCGCGATGCATACTACACTACTGAAATGCATTACACCAACCAGGTGGAAATGCCCAATGTAATAAACTGGAATGTGCGCACCGGTTACAGGCAACCCAATTTTATAGCAGAAGCGTTTATTGAAAATATGATCACGCAGGGCGGTTTTGATATTACCCGTAACAACATGCCCTTCCCCAGTAATACCATGAATGCAACACGCCTGGGCGCCTGGGTGAAGTATGAGTTAAAAAAGCCAGGCGGATTGTCATTTATTGCTACCGGTAATTATGTGGTGAAGGGGCGAAACGTAGGACAGGCCACAACCATTGGTGGCGGTATCTTCCAAATACTTGATTTTAATAAAAAGAAAACCGCTTCTTCATCGCCTAAAAAATAACTTAATGAATAAGCTACTATATATCGCCATTCCATCTTTGATCATTGCGGCAAGCATTATTCCCTTTGCCTGCTCAAAAAATGAAAAAGGCCGAACAGACGATCTGCCGGCACTGCAACCTGCTAAATCCGATATAGATGCCGGAAGCTGGAAACCTGTTTTACTTACATCTCCTAATGAGTTCTCAATATCGGCGCCCATAGCTACCAATACCCCAGATTATATAGCGCAGATAAATGAAATAAAAACCTGGCAGGCCAACTTAACTGATAATGAAAAGAACATTGTAAAATACTGGAGCGCCGGCGCCGTATTACGTTGGAATGAAATTCTTCGTGAGCTGGTAGCTAAACATAACCTGCCACCTTATCAAAATGAAGATGGTACTTACCCGGCTCCCAATGCCAATAACCCGTTGGCTTACCCGCAATTTCCCTTTGCCAACCCGCCCTATGCGTCCCGTGCATACGCTTATGTAAGCGCCGCGCAATACGACGCGCTGGTAGCCGCTTACTATTATAAGAAATTATATAACAGACCTGCCCCTTATAAAGTAGATGCTACGCTCAATACATTAGTTCCACAATCAGACCTGCCCTCGTACCCTTCAGAAGATGCTGTTGTTGCCGGTGCTGCGGTAGAAATGTTGAAACTGTTATTCCCAGGCGATCAGGATTATGTTCAGCAAAAAGCAGAAGAACATAAACGCGCCCGTATTATTGCCGGCGCCAATGTGCGTAGTGATATTGAAGCAGGCGAAGCGCTGGGTAAAGCAGTAGCACAAAAATTTGTTACCCGCGCCCGTGGCGACCGCGCCGGCGCAGCAGGCGGTACACCCACAGACTGGGCCAAGCTGGAAACCGATTGTATGGCCAAAGGCGAAACACCCTGGTACAGTCTTGAAGTGCCCAAACGCCCACCCATGCTTTGTTTATTTGGAAAAGTAAAAGCATTTTTATTCGATTCATTAACGGCCATTTCATTACGCCCGGGCCCACCCCCGCTTACTGCCAGCGCCAAAATGAAAGATGAAACCGAAGAAATATATCAACTTATAAAAGACGATTCGCGCGAGCATTATCGTATTGTACATTTTTGGGCCGATGGCGTTGGCACATCTACCCCTTCGGGTCATTGGGATGCCATAGCCATTGATGATTTCATTAAAAAAGATTTTAGTGAAGTACGCTGGGCGCGTAATCTTGCCTTGTTAAACATGGCGTTGATGGATGCAGCCATTGTATGCTGGGATACTAAAATGTATTATTTCAACCCACGCCCATCGCAAATGAACCCTAAAATAAAAACGCTTACCGGTGTGCCTAATTTCCCGGCCTATATTTCAGGTCACTCCACCTTTAGCGGTGCAGCCGCCACTGTGCTGTCGCATATAATTCCCGAACGTGCGTCGGCCTATGACGCCATGGCGCGTGAAGCATCGTTATCGAGAATGCTGGCCGGTATACATTATCGCGCCGATTGTGAAGTGGGTTTGGAAACAGGCAAAAAGGTAGGCAACTATGCCGTACAACGCGCACAAAACGATGGCGCAGGTAATTAACAATATTGCCGACAATCAATATTTCACTTAAAGACCATTTTTTTACCCTGACCCCGGCATTTGGCCTTCTGATGGCCGTTCGCTGTATATAACCGTTGGGTGCAGGTTCTAATTCGATCCTAACATTTTTGAGCATAAATAGTAAGTCAATCATACCGTTCCGATTTCTATTGGGACGGTTTTTTATTTATACATTTGATTCTGGAATAACCCCTGATAATTAAATGAAGTAAGGATGAAAAAATTGTTATTGTGTTTGCTGGTAAGCTGGCAGTTTGTATGTGCCATTGCCCAGCCGCCGGCCACGCCCGACAAAATTTATGGCGATTTATTCCGCGATGTACAAATGAGCAAGGTTTTCCCCGATGGAAAAACGTTTGTTGATTGCGTTCCCAAAAGAAACCCCAAAAATATTGTTGCCGATTACCTGCAGCAGAAAGGCGCCGCCAAATTTGATCTGAAACAGTTTGTTCAGAACAATTTTGAATTGCCGCCCGCACCACCCCAGTTCAATTATATAATGCAGGAAAAAGATGTTACCAAACACATCAAAAACCTGTGGGGGGTATTACGCCGTGAACCCGATACGGTTGTTATAGGAAGTACGCTACTGGCATTACCCAACCCATATATTGTTCCCGGCGGCCGCTTTCGCGAAGTGTATTACTGGGATTCCTATTTTACCATGCTGGGTTTGCAGGCAAGCGGTGAAGGCGAGCTTATGGAGAATATGATTAAGAACTTTGCTTACATGATTGAGACCTATGGCCATATTCCCAACGGTAACAGAAGCTATTACCTCAGCCGTTCGCAACCACCCTTTTTTGCCCTGATGGTAGATCTGCTGGCCGATATAAAAGGCGATTCTATACTGCTAACGTATATGCCCGCACTGGAAAAAGAATATGAGTTTTGGATGGAAGGCGCCGGCAAATTAAAAACCGGACAAGCCGCCAGGCGGGTTGTTAAACTGAACGATACCCTTGTATTGAACCGTTATTGGGACGACTATCCCTTTCCCCGCCAGGAAAGCTATAAAGAAGATGTGGAAACGGCACAACGCAGTGGCCGCGATAAAAAAGAAATGTATACCCACCTTCGCGCCGGTGCCGAAAGCGGTATTGATTTCAGCAGCCGCTGGTTGAAAGATAAAAAGACCCTCGCTACCATCAACGTCACCGATATGATACCGGTTGACCTGAACAGCCTGTTGTACTTTCTTGAAACCGTTCTGGCGCAAGCCAAGTTCATAGCACATGATAATAATGCATCGGCCGACTATGCTCGTAAGGCCGACAGAAGAAGAGTGGCCATTGATAAATATTGCTGGAACAAGACCCTGAAATATTATACGGATTTTAATTTCCGCACCCGTAAGGCGTCGGATGTTGTTACCCCCGCAGGTATGTACCCTTTTTGCGTATTTACCAAAAAGCTCGATTATATGAGCCTGCTGGCGCGCCAGGCGGCCGAGCAAATAAAGGCAAAACTTTTACAACCCGGCGGCATAACAGCCTCACCCTACAATACCGGCCAGCAGTGGGACGCACCCAATGGCTGGGCGCCGCTTGAATGGATGACCATTTGGGGCCTCGATCGTTGCGGTCAACGCGAACTGGCCCGTGACATTGCCGAACGCTGGATAAAACTGAATACAGAGGTGTATAAACGCACCGGTAAGCTGATGGAAAAATACAATGTGGTTGACCTGAACGCAGAAGCCGGCGGTGGTGAATACCCCGGCCAGGATGGTTTCGGTTGGACGAACGGAGTTTTACTGGCACTTATCAATAAGTATGGAATGCCAAAGCAATAGTTTGCACATTTGCTCATTGGCTTTACATTTGCGCAAATTTCCACTATGATAAAATGGATAACAGCCGGACTGGTAATATTAGTTGCCTTCGCCGGATGCTCACCCAATAATGTTACTGTTGATAACAGCCTGAAAAAATATTTCGACCAATATAAAGTGACCGGCTGCTTTGGCCTTTTCGATAACGGACAGGGAAGTTTTACCATTTATAATCTACCCCGGTACCGCGATAGCGCCTATACGCCCGCTTCAACTTTCAAGATCGTAAATTCACTTATTGGTTTAGAAACCGGTGTAATACCCGATACCAGTACCATTATTAAATGGGATAGCGTAGTGCGCCAACGTACCGAGTGCAACCGCGATATGACCATGGTTGATGCATTCCGTATTTCGTGCCCGCCATGGTACCAGGAGCTGGCCCGCCGTGTTGGTGAGAAAAAAATGCAACACTGGCTCGATACGCTGGGTTATGCCCGCCGCAACGATACTTTTAAGATCAAGAACAACCTCGATACTTTCTGGCTCGATAATACCGCCAAAGTAACCGCCGACGAACAGTTAGGCCTGGTAAAAAGATTGTATTTCGATCAACTGCCTTTTCAAAAAAGAGCGCAGCGCCTGGTACGTGGCATGATGCTGTGGGAAAACAACGCCAACTATAAACTGAGTTATAAAACCGGTTGGAACACTACTGACAAAGGCAATCAATTAGGCTGGATAGTTGGTTGGATTGAAGAAAACAACCACCCTTACTTTTTCGCATTACAGGTTGAAAGCCCCGATCCCAATGTTGACTTTAAAACCATTAGGATCGAACTGTTAAAATCGATTCTGAAAAGCTATAATTTCTTCGAGGGAAAGAGATAGAACAATTAGCTAATGTGATAATATGCTAATGTGCTAATGGCACTGATTGTAAAGCCTGACTAATTGCCGGCATACCGAATTTTATAATATGCATGCCCGCCGTTGCTTACGCTACGGCGGGCTTTTTATTTTAGGAGGAATACCACGGATTTTAACTATGAAAATCGCGCACAAGTACTTAATTTGTAACGAATTCTAATTTGGTTTAATCTTTGCATTCATTGAAAGCCAATGTGCTGTTTTTCATTATCACATTGGCTAATTATCAAATTATCACATTGAACTTCCGTTTCCAACATATCGAATACCTCATAGCCCTGGCCACTATCCCGCTGATAGTTGTATTGTATTTTCAGTTATTATACTGGAAGAAAAATACTGCCAAAAAGATCGGGGATCCCAAACTGGTACAGGCACTTATTGCCAACTATTCGCCCATTAATTTTCTGCTCAAATTCATGTTCTTTGCACTGGCGTTGGGAGCCGTTATTGTCGCTTCGGCCAATTTGCAAAAACCGGGCGCCATGGACGATGTTCAACGTAAAGGAGTAGATGTGGTGATAGCCATGGACGTAAGTAAAAGCATGCTGGCAGAAGACATAAAACCCAATAGACTTGAAAGGGCCCGCCAGCTGGTGTATAAACTTATGGACCAGTTACCAAACGACCGTGTTGGACTGGTACTGTTTGCAGGAAGGGCTTATTTGCAAATGCCACTTACTACCGATCATGGCGCCGCCCGTATGTATATTCAACAAGCTGGTCCAGAGGTCGTGCCTACACAAGGCACTATAATTTCAGAGGCTTTGCGCGCCAGTAATTCGGCATTCAATAGCAAGGAAAGAAAATTCAAATCAATAGTATTGATAACTGATGGTGAAGATCATGATCCGCAGGCTGTTCCCCTGGCAAAACAACTGGCCGAAGATGGCGTCATGATCAATTCAGTAGGCATTGGTTCTGCCGAAGGTGCTCCTATTATGGAGCCCACCACCAATGAATATAAAAAAGATGAGAATGGTACAACCGTTGTATCGCGGTTGAATGAAACTGAATTACAACAACTGGCCGGCGCCACCAAAGGCATTTATGTAAAACTGAACGAGGTTGATGCAGCAGTGGATGCCATTACAAAGCAGTTAAACACTATTGAAACCTCAACACTCGACGATAATGCATTCAGGGATTACAGAAGTTATTTTCAGTGGTTCCTGGCTTTTGCCTTTGTATTACTGATAGCCGAATTCCTATTACCTGAACGGAAATTTAAAGCAGCGTGAAGAAATTGAAGAACATATTATGGCTTATGCCTTTGCTCTTTGCATTGCCCGCAATGGTAAATGCACAGGATGAGAATGCGGCTATCCGCGAAGGCAATAAGCTTTACCACGAAAAACAATACGACAAAGCGTTGCCGGCCTATCAAAAAGCAGTTGAGCAGAACCCGCAAAGCGCAACGGCCCGCTATAACTTAGCCAATGCAAAGTTTCGTTCCGGTAATATACCAGAGGCGCAAAAGTCGTATGATGAGCTAATTGAAAAAACTACCGATAAGAATTATAAAGTAAAAGGCTACTATAACAAAGGCGTAACCTTAACCAACGAGAAAAAACTGCTTGAAAGTATTGAAGCCTACAAAAATGCCATAAAGCTCGATCCTACCGATGAGGATACCCGCTTCAATCTGCAAAAGGCATTGACCGAACTGAAGAAACAAAACCAGAATCAACAGCAAAAGCAACCGCAGCAAAAACAACAGCAGAAAAAACAGCCTCAGCAAAATAAGCTCGATAAAAGAAAGATTGAGCAATACCTGAAGTCGCTTGAACAAAAAGAGCAGGAAGTACAGCGGAAAATACAAAATAACCGCTCCCGCTCGGTAACACAGCCTGAAAAAGACTGGTAGAGCAGTCCGCCAGCTGGCGGACTGCGTGAAACGGCAAACGTGAAACGTGAAAAGGCTCGCGAGGGATCAGCATAATGAAGACCTTGCGATGCTCAAAAATTCATTGCCGTTTTCTCACTTATGAAGCATGCAATTACTTCCGATGCAACACAGAAACAATTTTCACGTTGGCCGTTTCACGTTTCACGACTCCTTTAGCTTGATTTTCACAGAATTCGCCATACTATTAACTACTCGTTAATTCTCTCCCCCTCCCACTGCATTTCTTTCCCGTTTTACGTTTGCCGTTTTACGATTTCGTACTTTTGTACCCATTTTGCCGTTTAACCAACCGGCAATCACAAATCCTTAAATCACAAGAAATACAATGCAGCTTTACTGCGACTCATTGACGGAATATAAACGACTGGCAACCCGTGAAGTACGAATTGGCGATCTGCTGCTGGGCGACTTCAACCCTATTCGTGTGCAAACTATGACCACCACCGATACAATGGACACCATTGCCACCGTTGAGCAAACCATCCGTTGTATTGAGGCTGGCGCCGAACTGGTGCGCATTACTGCACCCAGTAAAAAAGAAGCAGAAAACTTATTGAATATAAAGAATGAGCTGCAGAGAAGAGGTTACAAAACACCCCTTATTGCCGATATACATTTCACCCCCAATGCAGCAGAAATAGCAGCCCGAATTATTGAAAAAGTGCGGGTGAACCCGGGCAACTATGTCGACAAAAAGAAATTTGAACAAATAGATTACACCGATGCGGAATATGCTGAAGAAATAGACCGCATACGCGACAGGTTCACGCCACTGGTTAAGATCTGTAAGGAATATGGAACAGCCATGCGCATTGGCACCAATCATGGTTCGCTAAGCGATCGTATTATGAGCCGCTATGGCGATACGCCCATGGGTATGGTTGAAAGCGCTATGGAGTTTCTACGTATTGCACGCAACGAAAGTTATCATAATATCATACTGAGCATGAAATCGAGCAACCCACAGGTAATGGTACAGGCTTACCGGTTGCTGGTGAATGTTATGATGGATGAGTTTGGCGAATGTTATCCATTACACCTTGGCGTAACAGAAGCCGGCGATGGTGAAGATGGAAGAATAAAATCGGCCATTGGTATTGGCACCCTGCTCGAAGATGGCATTGGCGATACTATTCGGGTTTCATTAACTGAAGACCCAGAGTTTGAAATACCTGTTTGCCGCGACCTGGTAAAACGCTATACCAATCGGCAATTGGCAATTGACAATAAGCAATTGCCAATTCCTTCAATTTCTAAAGTTCCGTATTCTCCATTTGAATATACAAAACGACACACCTATACCGTTTCAAACATTGGCGGTAAAACTGTACCTGTAGTGGTTGCCGATTTTATGAAAGCAACTTCTATTAGTCATGAAGACTTACAGGCCATTGGCTATACCTATAACACCGAAACAGATAAATGGACCATTGCAGATGCTGCAGCCGATTACCTATACAGCGGTAAAAAACTGATCGATTTTGCCTTACCCGGCACATTGAAAGTCATTTGCGATCATGCAACCTGGCTAAACTCACCGGATAAAGAAAAATATTATCCGCTGTATCAGTCAATTGAATACCTCAAGAGCGCCGATCGCTCAGGTGTGTTGAACTTTATAGCTGTTGATGCAAATGGCGCTGCTTCACAGGAATTATTACAAGCTATTCAAAATGATAAAACAGTGGTGTTGTGTTTGTATAGTACAAACGCACATGCCATGCCATCGGTACGCCGTTTTATTATTGAATTAACGAATCAGGGTATTACTTGTCCGGTTATACTGGCTGTTGAAAGTAACGATACCACCATCGATGAACAACTGATCCATTTCTCAACCGATAGCGGCGCCCTGCTGCTCGATGGTATGGGCGATGGTATTTGGTTAATGAATGAACCCGGTAAGATCCAAACCCAAAAGGTAAGCGGACGTACATACCTCGAAACAAAGAACAATCACCAGTTCATCAACAATACCTCGTTCTCTATTTTACAGGCTACCCGTACCCGTATTTCAAAAACGGAATATATTTCCTGCCCTTCGTGCGGCCGCACCCTGTTCGACCTGCAGGAAACCACAGCGAAGATCCGTTCGGTAACCCATCACCTTAAAGGCGTTAAGATCGCTATTATGGGATGTATTGTAAACGGTCCCGGCGAAATGGCCGATGCCGATTTTGGCTATGTGGGTAGCGGCCCGGGTAAGATCACTTTATATAAAGGAAAAGAAGTGGTTAAACGTAATGTTGATAGTGGTATTGCCGTTGAAGAATTGATAAATTTGTTAAAGGAAAATAATGCCTGGGTAGAAAAGTCAGTTATTTAATCTGCTATGAATAGAATAGATCGCTTACACGCCATTTTAACTCACCTGCAAAGTAAAAAAAGAGTTACTGCGCAGGAGGTGGCCGATCGCTTTAACATCAGTTTACGTACTGTGTACCGCGATGTTAAGGCATTGGAAGAAAGTGGTGTGCCGGTGATCGGCGAAGCAGGCAGCGGTTATAGCATAATGGAAGGGTACCGACTGCCACCGGTAATGTTTACCCAGGAAGAAGCTTCTGCATTATTGCTTGGCGCCAAACTGGCCGAGCATTTGGCAGATGAATCTATTAAAAAACATTTCAACGCCGCCTTATATAAAGTAAAAGCAGTACTACGCTCTACCGATAAAGAGCATATGGACCAACTGGCCGATAACATTGCAGTACTCAGTCGCCTGCCGGCCGATGATTCTGCTGGCCGTTACCTGGTTGAGCTGCAAAAAGCACTGGGCGATAAAAGAGAAATTCATATTCGCTACCAAAGCGGGCAGGACGCCGTTACCGAACGCACCCTGGAACCTATTGGCCTTTGTTATTACGGCCAGGCCTGGCATCTTATAGGCTGGTGTAAACTACGCAACGGCTATCGCGATTTCAGGGTTAGCCGCATTCAGCAACTGCAAATACTCGACAATAACTTTGAACCCGATGCCCATCCCTCGCTACAGGAGTACCTGCAATCGATGATCAATACCTCCGAACTACAGGAAGTATGTATCCGGTTCACCAAATCGATGGCCCGCTACCTGGGTAACCAGAAGTATTATTATGGCTACGTACGCGAAGAAGTGAAAGACGACCAGGTGTATATGTATTATGTTACTTCCCACCTTGAATACATAGGCCGTTGGTTATTAATGTATACCCATCATGTGCATATTGAATCGCCCGAGGCGCTGGTGAATATTATGAAAGACCTTTCTGAAGAGGTTCGACTGCACTATTTGCCCGTTGAGCAATAGAAAACACGCCCATTATCTTACCCGGTTCAAAAAAATTCGACGAACGACGGTTTCCTACTGACATACTGTTGTCACAATCTGCCTGTTACTTTGGTCTTATAACTTTCACATTAAAAATTAGATCAAATGATACGCAGCATTCACGACTTTCTCGATCGTTGGAAAGAAGAAACCGAAGCCACATTAAAGATCTTTAACAGCCTAACCAACGAATCGTTACAGGTTGCCATTCCTGGTGGTCGTACGCTGGGCCGGCTGGCAAACCATATTGTTGAAACAGTCACCGAACTGCCAAGTAAACTGGGTTTGCCCATTGAAGAACAACACAGCAATTATACCACTGTACAGGAACTGATAACACATTACAAAAAATATAGCAATCAATTAATAGGTGCCATCATCAGCCATTGGGACGATGATATGCTTGAAGAAGAAAATAACCTGTATGGCGATCCCTGGAAGAAAGGCTTTTCGCTTTGGGTATTGCTCATACACCAAACACATCACCGTGGTCAAATGACGGTGCTGATGCGTATGGCTGGTTTAAAGGTACCTGGCATATACGGCCCCAGCAAAGAAGAATGGGAAGCATGGGGCGAGGTAGCGCTTCCGTAGTGGTAGTTTGTAGGGAGAATTTCTTGCTTCAGATGCCTCAATTCTTGCTTCGTTCCATTTAACAATTGCTGAAACGAACATATTCATATTTTGTCTGATCTCACCAGGATCAATCGTCACAATCCTAAAGATTTCCATATGCACATCAAAACATATCCGCCGCTAAGGGTTTTAAGCAGTATACATCAAACCACCATGTCGCAATTACAGCAGTTTGGTCCGGTTATGGCTGAATTATACGCAGTAGCTGGCCGTAAAAGTTTTATCAATGGACCGCTGCATTGGATCTATTATGGAATGGATGGAAACCCTGATACTGTATTCACCCTGGAGATAGCCATCCCCATCAGGAGGGCCATTCAATCAACAAAATTCATAGTAAAGGAACTCGACTTTTTTAAAGCCATTACATTTCCGCATGAAGGGTTGTGGGAACAATTGCCCGGCAGTCATGCCCAAATCATGGAACGGCTGGCCGAGCACAATATACCGGTTACCAATGAGTGCCGGGAAGTGTTTTTAAATATCGACTTTTCGCAACCCGAAAAGAACATGACCGAAATACAAATTGGGGTATCGCCAGGAAAAGCACAGAACCGCATAACGCCTAAAAAACGGCTGGTGCCAGTGTATATTTAAGAAAACCGTGCAGGCCGCTTGCGGCTTGCACGGTTTCATTATCACATTAGCATATTAGCACATTAGCCTATTATCTTAGCTCCATCTTCAATCTGCGTCACATACACCTCAGGCGTTTTCTTAAACAGGTTAGTGAACGCCGACTGTATCTTTTGCGTAAAGTTATCAACAGCATCGGCCTGTACAATATTGATGGTACAACCGCCAAAACCACCACCCATCATACGGGCGCCGGCAACACCGGTTATATGCTGTGCACATTCAACCAGAAAATCAAGTTCGGTACAACTCACCGAGTACTTTTTGCTTAACCCTTCGTGCGTAGCGAACATCAGTTTACCAAATGTGGTAAGATCATTCTTTTTCAACGCTTCGCAACTGGCAAGCACCCGCTCCTTTTCATATACCACATATGAACAACGGTCAAATACAATTGGTGGCAATTCGTCTTTGTGTTGTAGCAGTTGAGCCGGTTCTATATCGCGTAATGATGTTATTTGGGGATAATGCTTTTTCAAAATGGCAATACCTTCTTCACATTGTTGACGGCGAATATTGTATTCGCTGCTGGCCAGTGTATGGCTTACCATACTGTTTACCAGTACGATCTTATAGTTGGGAAAATCAAATGGAATATATTCATACTCCAGGCTGCGGCAGTCGAGCTTCATCACATGACCCTTTTTTCCGTGCAGGCTGGCAAACTGGTCCATAATGCCGCATTGCAAACCTACAAACGTATGTTCGGTTTTTTGACCAATGAACGCTAGATCCATACGGCTCAACCCCAACTGAAACAATTCATTCAACCCAAAACCATAGGCAGAACATAAAGCGGCAGATGAGCTCATGCCTGCACCAACTGGAATGTCGCCATCGATGATAAGGTCTACCCCTTCAATCTTTTTTCCTCTCTGCTGAATATGATAAGTAACACCCAGCAGGTAGTTCATCCAGCCCTTGTGCGGCTCACTAACATCTAAAGAAAATGAATATGATTCGTTGAACTGGTTGGCAAATACATTCACTGTATTGGTCCCATTTGGGGCAATGGCTACATAGATCTTTTTATCTACGGCTCCGGGCAAAACAAAACCATAGTTATAGTCGGTGTGTTCACCAATAAGATTAACCCTTCCAGGTGCGCCTATGATGGTGGCTTCTTTGTTATACCGTTCTCTGAAGGCCTGTTGTAATTTTTGGATCATGCTACTATCGTTAGATGTATTAATTTTAAAAAATTTCCGTAATTCCTAAATAGACACTATGAATTTTCGCGTTTCCCGCATTAGCCAGAACGGGTTGTCGTTGGTAAAGCTGCAAGATAATGCAACAAATACAATCATCACCATTCTACCTGAATACGGCGCCCTGCTGCATAGCTTTGAAGTGGAGGTAAACCGGGAACCACTCAATATTATCGACAATTATTCGAGCCGGCAGCAGGTGGAGCAGGAACTGGGCATTTCCTACAAAAGCAGTAAGTTATCGCCTTTCGTTTGCCGCTTGCGCGATGGCAAATACAAAATTGACGATGAAGCATTTGAGATCAGCAAAAAATTAAACGATGGCAACGCCATTCACGGTTTATTGTACAATAAACCTTTTAAAATAACCAGTGAATTTGCCGATGATAACCAGGCAAGTGTTACACTCAGGTATCATTACAACCGCGAAGATGCGGGCTATCCATTCGATTATGTATGCGAAGTACGCTATTCCCTTATTCCGCAAAACGTTTTGCAGGTAGAAACCACCATTCTGAACCTCGATTCAGTAGAAATACCTGTAGCCGATGGCTGGCACCCTTATTTTCAATTGGGTGGTAATGACATCAGTGATTACCAGATTGATGTAAGCACCACTTCCATGGTTGAATTTGATGAGCGGTTGCTGCCTACAGGTAAGCTTATACACGATCCTTCATGGTTTAACCAAACCCCACTGGGTATGCTGGAATTAAACAATTGCTACGTAATTGAACCAGTTGATCAAAATCCGGCCGCTTTTCTCTATAATCCCGCAAATGAGGCATTTGTTGCTATCTATACCAATAAACGGTACCCATACCTACAATTATACACCCCACCACATCGAAAAAGCATTGCCATTGAAAACTTAAGCGCCGCACCCGATTGTTTTAACAACGGAATGGGCCTGGTACTGCTCAGCCCTAAACAGTCGCAAACTTTTACGGTTTGGTACCAGGCGGGAGTGGCTGAAAACGATTAACTTGCCGTAATTAAACCACCTGTAATGATGAAGAAGTATTTTAAATACGCCCTGACCGTAGCGATCAGCATTTTCTTTGTGAGCTGCTATGAAGTGAATGAAGATATCGAGATCAATGCCGATGGCAGCGGCACCTATGTTACCAAAATGGATATGAGCGCTCTCATAGATATGATGCAAACTTATGCCGGTGAAGAAGAGTTGCAAAAAGAAGGACTCGACAGAGTGCTCGATACCACCGTTCTTTTTAAATCCTTGCTCGATTCGAACAAAGATGCTACCGCCGAACAAAAAGTATTGATGAAAGACGGCAAAATGAAAATGCAAATGAATATCAAGGAAAAGATATTCAAACTCGATATGAGCTTCCCCTACAAAGACCTCAACAGCCTGCAACAGTTAATGAGCGGCAAGGCCGGCGGCGGAACAGGTATGAGCGAAGCATTGAAAAATGTATTCGGTAAAAAAGAAGGCGATCAGGATGCAGCAGCACCCAAAGGACCCGATATGGGCGATTTTGCCGGTATTTACAATGTTACCATCAAGAAAGACCTTATTGAAAAAAAGGTAAACCAGGAAAAATACAAAGAGTTTATGGCCCGCCCCGAAATGGCCCAAATGAAACAACTCACCAGCTCGGGAATGGAAATATTGTACACTACCACCATCAAATTACCACGCGCTGCCAAAAAGAGTGATAACCCGCTTATTAAATTATCGCCCGATGGAAAAACAGTGACCATGAAGTACAACCTGCTTGAGTTACTGGAAAACCCTGAAAAGTTTGCTTACAGCATACAGTACTAAGCCGCAGGCATAACATTGGATTAATAAGCATTTTTAACTAGGTTTGAGGTTCTGGAACTCAATAAATTATGCAAACTGATTTTCTTGTTATCGGCTCCGGTATTGCCGGATTGACCTTTGCACTCAAGGCGGCTCAACGTTTTCCTGATAAAAAGGTTTTGGTAATTACCAAAACCCAGGCCGATGAAACGAATACCAAGTACGCCCAGGGCGGTATTGCTGGTGTAACAGATTTTGAAAAAGACAGCTTCGACAAACATATTGAAGATACCCTTATTTCCGGCGACGGCCTGTGCAATAAACAGGTGGTTGAAATTGTAGTGAAAGAAGGCGTTGATCGTATTCAGGAACTGATTGAGTGGGGTGCCCAATTTGATAAACAATCTGATGGTGATTATAAATTGGGCAAAGAAGGCGGGCACAGCGAATTCCGCATTCTGCACCATAAAGATGTTACCGGTAAGGAAATGGAACGCGCCCTGCTTGATGCCGTAAAAAGCTATCCCAATATTGAAATAGTAAAACATTGTTTTGTAGTTGACCTGCTTACCCAGCACCACCTTGGTTATCTGGTAACCAAATCAACACCACATATTGAATGTTATGGGGTGTACGTCTTAAACCGGCAGAACGACAAAATTGAAAAGATCCTTTCCAAAATAACGGTATTGGCCAGCGGTGGCAACGGGCAGGTATATCGCTCAACAACCAACCCCAATATTGCCACCGGTGATGGCATTGCCATGGTATACCGTGCAAAGGGCCGTATTGAGAACATGGAGTTCATACAGTTTCACCCAACCGCCTTGTACGAACCGGGTGTAATTGGCCAGTCATTTCTGATAACCGAGGCGGTACGTGGCGATGGCGGCATTCTTCGCAACAAGAAAGGGGAAGCTTTTATGGAACGGTACGACCCCCGTAAAGACCTGGCCCCACGCGATATTGTTGCCCGCGCCATAGATAGTGAAATGAAAATAAATGGTACCGAACACGTATTCCTCGACGTTACCCATATACCTGTTGAAAAGTTTATTGAGCACTTTCCCAACATTTACGAAAAGTGTAAGTCCATTGGTATCGATGTATCGAAACACTATATACCGGTAGCGCCGGCTGCGCACTATAGTTGCGGCGGCATTAAGACCGATGAATGGGGACGTACTTCTATAAAACATTTATACGCTGCCGGTGAATGCGCCAGCACAGGATTACATGGCGCCAACCGGTTGGCCAGTAACTCCCTGCTCGAAGCAATGGTTTTTGCCCATCGCTGTTTTACTGATGCTGCTGAAAAAATAAAAACCATCGATTGGTCGGTTGAAGCCCAATCGATGCCCGACTGGAAAGCAACCGGAACCACACAGCCAAAGGAAATGATCCTTATTACCCAAAGCTTTAAAGAGCTACAACAGGTAATGAGCGATTATGTAGGTATTGTAAGAACCAACATCAGGTTAGAACGTGCAGCCAAACGCCTCGATCTGTTGTGGGAAGAAACGGAAGCACTGTATCAAACAACCGCTCTTTCGCCTCAACTATGCGAACTGCGCAATATGATAACGGTGGGTTACCTCATCGTAAAATGTGCCCAGTTCCGTAAAGAAAGCCGTGGATTGCATTTTAACACCGACTATCCGTACAAGAGTACGCTGGTGCAGAACATTGTTTTGTAAATTGATTATACTGCCGCTGATGGCAAATAAATTCAATAGGGAAACATATAAAACGAATCTTGCCAAAAGGGAGTTGCGCAGGCAACAATACCCGGAGCCCGATACCCTGTTACAGGATATCAGGATATATTTTACTTACAGCATACCTAATACTTATTTTTACTTATTCACATTTACCCAGGTAATTTTAAGAATTCTGCAGAAGAATGAGTTTAAATGCCCGGGGTATAGTCATATTTATATTTCTATTGGCGAAACCAAAGAAGAAGCAATTGCCCGGGCCTATGAACTGGAAGATTGGTACAGATTTGGAATAGCTGTGATGACAAAAGAGGAACTGCTAAATGCATCGGGCGATGAACTGGAAGCATTGATGCTCGAAAAAATTAATAATGGGCTGAAAGACATTGCAGCTTTAGACAGTTTAGACGTTACTAAAATTGACAAGGCAATACATCACGCACGGGAATGGGGCATCTTTCACGAAAGAATTATCAGAGAAAAAGAAAACGAGAATTATTGTTTCAGGATCGTTGCAAAGCCCATTAAACAGAAAGTAGAGGAAGAAATATATTTTACGTTAATCGATCGCATAACTCATAACATTTACATCTGGAAGTTTGGCGAGCTTGCCTTACTGGATACTTTAGGATGGCTGCAGAAAATAACTGTTACCAATAATATTATAAGAACCAAACCTGCAGCCAATATGCAATTGGTATTAAAAGGTAAAAAAAACGAGTTGGAACTTTCTATAGAAAAGATCATAGATGGTTCGGGCAGAATAACGCTTGAAGACACAATAGTTCCGGTAGAACAATGGTTAATTGATCTGGAGAAAAAAATTCAATATGGTTCAAACTAAGGAAGCTTTGCAAGGAATGGTTTTCGCCGCCGGTTTAGGTACCCGCTTCAAACCGTGGACCGACAAACATCCCAAAGCACTGGCTGTTGTAAATGGCAAAAGCTTACTGAGTCGTAATATTGAGTACCTGCACCAGTACGGTATTAGCAATGTAGTGGTGAATGTGCATCACTTCGCCGATCAAATTGTTGAGGCCATACAGCAAAACAAAGGCTGGGGCAGCAACATTACCATCAGCGACGAAACCGATATGGTATTGGAAACAGGCGGCGGCCTCAAGAAAGCCGAACCGCTGTTCACGGCAGATAATATTGTGGTCATTAACGTTGATATTCTTACCGATCTCGATCTGGGCAAGCTCATTACATTTCATCAACAGCAGCAGCCGCTATCAACCATTGCAGTTACCAACCGCACAACCTCCCGATACTTTTTATTCGATGAGCACAATACGCTTGTTGGCTGGCGTAATACCAAAACCGGTGAGGAAAAAATAGCCCGGTCTGCCGCCACTTACATACCCAAAGCATTCAGTGGCATACATGTTATCAGCAAAAAGCTGTTAACGCTTATAAACCGTCAGGGAAAATTCTCCATTGTTGATGTTTACCTTGAGCTGGCGGCTAATTACACCATAAAAGGTTTCGATCACAGCGGCTCAAAGTTCATCGATGTAGGCAAGCCCGATTCAGTAGCGCAGGCCGAACAATTATTTGAAAAATAAGCCTGCATTAAAAAATTATGAAATGCGATCATAAACAGTACAATGCAGTACCTTTATTAGCATAGCTACTGAACATGATCAAAAAATTCTACAAGGCGGTATTCGTATTACTCACCAGTACATACGCTTCATTTGCCCAACCTACTAAATATAGCGGCGCACCAGCAGAAAAGGTAAAGTTGTCCAATGGCTGGTTCTTATCACCGGCCGGCCGTTCCTTACCATTGGGCGATCTGCCCCTGAACTTAGTAGTTTCTCCTTCAAAAAAATACCTGGCCGTTACCAACAACGGACAAAGCGTTCAGTCGCTACAAGTCATCGATGCAAAAAAAGAAACTGTATTACACAGCGAGGTAATTGCTAAAAGCTGGTATGGATTGCGGTTTTCTGCCGATGAAAAATACCTGTACGCGTCGGGCGGAAATGATAACTGGATCTTACAATACGCCATTACCGATAAAAAACTGGTTCTAAAAGACAGTATCAAACTGGGTAAAAAATGGCCTGCAAAAATATCACCTGCCGGCCTGGATATTGACGATGCCCGCAAATTACTGTACGTAGTAACCCGTGAAGACAACAGTCTTTATATAATTGATCTCACTACCAAAAATACACTACAGCGCATACCCCTGTCAGCAGAAGCATACACCTGTTTGCTTTCGCCCAATAAAAAAGAATTGTATATTTCGTTATGGGGTGGCGATAAATTACTTGTTTTTAATACCAACAGCAAAACCATTACCGATAGCATTGCTGTAGGCGATAACCCCAATGAGCTTTGCCTTACAAAAAAAGGCCAATACCTGTATGTTGCCAACGCCAACGATAATTCAGTTTCAGTAATAGATGTAAAGCTGCGAAAGGTTATTGAAACTTTTAACACGGCCTTATATGCCGATGCGCCTAACGGCTCAACCACCAACGGGCTTGCATTAAGCGCCAACGAAAAAACATTATACATAGCCAATGCCGATAACAACTGCCTCGCCGTGTTTGATGTAACCAGGCCGGCAGCCAGTTCATCAAAAGGTTTTATACCTACAGGCTGGTACCCAACCAGCGTTAAAATGATTGGCAAAAAATTGTTTGTTGCTAATGGTAAGGGCTTTTCTTCGCTGCCCAATCCCGGAGGCCCCAATCCCGTTAAAAAGCGGGAAGAAGTGAACTTCCAACAAGGCGATAACAAAAAGCCGGCAGCTGTAGAATACATTGCCGGTTTGTTTAAAGGCACCTTAAGCATTATTGATGAACCATCTGAAAAGCAAATGAGCCTTTACTCAAAAATGGTTTATGACAATACACCTTACAATAAGGATAAAGAATTACAATCGCAAGGTGAGGTTGGCAATCCCGTGCCAATGAAAGTGGGCGATGCATCGCCCATAAAGTATGTGTTCTATGTTATAAAAGAAAACCGCACGTACGATCAGGTATTGGGCGATATGGCTGAAGGTAACGGCGATAGCAAGCTGGTTTTATTTGGTGAAAAACATACCCCAAACCAGCATGCCCTTGCGCGTGAGTTTGTTTTATTAGATAACTTTTATGTTGATGGTGAAGTAAGCGCCGATGGCCATAACTGGACGATGGGCGCCTATGCAACCGACTATCTCGAAAAAACCTGGCCTACCAGTTATGGCGGCCGCGGTGGTACTTATTCGGCAGAAGGCCACCGCCCTATTGCCAATAATAAAAAAGGATTTATTTGGGACCACTGCAACCGGGCAGGTGTAAGTTTTCGCACCTATGGCGAATTTGCCGATAACCAAAAACCAAACATTCCTGTACTGAAAGGACATTTTTGTGCTACTTATACCGGCTGGGATTTGAGCACCCGCGACACCACCCGCTTTTACCAATGGAAAAAAGACTTCGATTCTTTGCTCGCCATCAACCAGTTGCCCAAATTCAATTCGGTTCGTTTTGGTAACGACCATACAGAAGGTTTACGCAAAGGCAAACCTACCCCCTATGCGCATGTGGCCGATAACGATCTGGCAGTTGGCATGTTTGTGGAGTACTTAAGCAAAAGCCCTATATGGAATGAATGCGCCATTTTTATAATTGAAGATGATGCACAGAACGGCGCCGATCATGTTGATGCGCACCGCAGCACTGCTTATGTGGCTGGCGGTTTGGTTAAACGCAATTATGTTGACCATACCATGTACTCTACCACGTCTATGCTGAGGACCATAGAACTAATATTGGGCATAGCGCCCATGAGCCAGTATGATGCGGCCGCAACACCTATGTGGCGGTGCTTTAACAATACGCCAAACAGTAAACCTTTTACTGCGCTGCCCGCCAATATTGATTTAAATGAAAAAAATGTTGCCGTTAACAAATGGCAGCAACAGTCAGAGACTTTCAACTTAACAAAGGAAGATGCTGTGCCCGACCTGGAGTTTAATATTGTACTGTGGCACGGCCTAAAAGGTGATCACATCCCCTTCCCCGGTCCTAAACGCGCGGCTTTTGTAAAACTACATAAGGAAGAAGAAGAGGATGAGGATGATTAAGCCAATCATTTTTCGGCATGCAGGCCTACTTTGTTGCCTTCGGTATCCAGGATGATGGCAATAAAACCAGCGGGTATTTCCATACGTGACACAATAACTTTTCCGCCTGCTTTTTCAACTTTATCAACCACCAATTGCAGGTCGGGGCTCGCATTTATATAAACCATTGTTCCATGGCTGGCAGGTTTGTTCCTGGCTGTTTTTGACAACACGCCGGTTACACGGCCACTTGTTGCCTGCACAACATTGGGGTTGTGCGGAAAGAAAACAGACTCATCGTTACCATCGGCCCGTTTAACCATAGTAATATCAAGAATAGTTTCATAGAATGTTTTTGCCCTGTCTATATCCGTTACAGGAATCTCGAACCACGTAAGCACATTGGTTGTTTCGTTGATCTTCTGAAGCTTTTGCATAATGTATTCTTTCTGCAAAAATCAAACCCTGCGCCGGCTTCATCCTGTGACGATCGTCACAAAAATCAAACATGCGAACGGCGCTTTCTTATGCGGCTTAATGTTTCGCGGGCCACACCTAAAAACGAAGCTAGTTGGGAAAGTGATACTCTTTGTAACATGGCGGGGTGCCTGGTTTCCATATATTCAAGGCGTTCCTGTGGCGTATATAATTTAAATAAATTTGAAAACTCCTCTTGTTTGGTGGCAAACAAACGAATGCATTGACGGCCTAAGGTTTCAATTTCAGGCGCCTGCTGTGCTGCCTGAAAAAGCTTTTCTTTATCAATAATGATAACAGTTAGTAGCTCACAGGCAACAATATTAAATTCACTTTTCTGTCCGCTGCCAAAGCTGCTGATGTTGGTAGCTATTTCGTTCTCAAAAAAGAAACCGGTGTTCTTTACCAGTCCATCCACTTCGTAATAACTTTTACAATATCCTTTAACAATAAAGAACAGGGAACGGCAAACCTGTCCTTCCTTTAACAACAGTTCATTTTTGTTGAACGTTTGTTGTGTTAAGGCAGGCTGCAGCAACGCCCAGCTTTCGGTATCGAAAGCCGTTAGAGAATGTATATATTGTAAAAGCTCGTTCATTTTGTATGCTGTCTTTCGAACAGCTAAAGTTAGTAGATAACGATCAAGTTTGTTTACCTTTTGCTTACCTAAACCTTACCCATTGCTTAACTCTTGCTTACCTAACGGTTACCTTTTGCTTACCTATTCTTTACCTAAAGTTTACCCGTTGTTCGTATTTGCTAAACCCCAACAATGCCCTAACATTACCTTCTCTTTACCTAAAGGGTAAACAAAAGGTAAAGAATTACCCTCCTAAATTCAGGCCACCGGCAGCCGGAGGCTTTAACCAGCAATCGGAAACTACCCTGATTGGGGAAAATTTAACTGCGTTTTTTTGCATCCCGGCATGACTTTATTACACTATTTTTACTCACCTATAAACAACTATGCAATCAATAATCGACGGAATCAATAAGCTCTATGCAGAGTGGAGCGGATCAGCCTGTGATCGAATAGAGATTCTGCCTCAATCGGGGTCAGACAGAAGATATTTTCGCATCCATACCAAAAAAGGAACATGTATTGCCACCCACGGCCATAACGTTCCGGAGAATGAAACCTTTATTTACTTTTCTCAACACTTTTATAACCAGCAGCTTCCGGTTCCGGAGATCTATGCATTGAGTGAAGATAAAACCATTTACCTGCAACAGGATATGGGTGATGTGTCTTTACTGAACCGCCTCGAAGCCGAAGGTTTTACTGAAGATATATACAGCCTGTTCAGGGGTAGTTTGCACCAATTGGCGCTATTGCAGATAAAAGGGCACCAGGGGCTTGATTATACCCGCTGCCTCACCAACCAGGAATTTGGCAAACAGGCTATTATGGCCGATCTCCTGTACTTTAAATATTATTTCCTCGATGCATTACGTAAGCCCTACGACAAACAAAAACTGATCGATGATTTTGAAGCGCTGAGCACCTACCTCACGCATACTGAATATAAATACTTCATGTTCCGCGACTTCCAAAGCCGCAATATTCTGGTCACCCCCAATGATTCGGTACATTTTATCGATTACCAGGGTGGTATGCAGGGCGCCCCGCAATACGATGTGGCCAGTATGATATGGCAGGCCCGGGCCAACCTGCCCGATGAGTGGAAGGAACGCCTGCTGGATGACTATATTGATTCATTTGAACAAATAAAAGCCGAGCAGGTTAACCGCGACCTGTTCAAAAGCCAGTACAACGGGTACGTGCTAATAAGGTTATTACAGGTGTTGGGCGCCTATGGCTTCCGCGGCCTTTTTGAACGTAAAGCCCAGTTCCTTACCAGCATACCGCAGGCGCTTAAGAATCTGCGCAGCTTCATCAACGACCACAACCTGGGTATTGCAGTACCCGAATTCAATAAAGTGTTGCAGGTTTGTGTGAGCGATGAGATCATTGACCGGTTTACCCCATTAACAGCCGACGACGAAACGCCGCTGGTAGTACGGGTGCATAGCTTTTCTTTCAAAAAAGGTATTCCCGGCGATTCATCTGGAAACGGCGGTGGTTATGTGTTCGACTGCCGGGGTATTTTAAACCCGGGCCGGTTAGAACAATTTAAAACCCAAACCGGTCGCGATAAAGGCGTAAAGGATTTTCTGGAACAACAAACCCGTATGGCCGAGTTCCTGAACAGCGTGTTCGACATTGTAGACATTTCTGTAGAAGATTATATTCGCCGTGGTTTCGATAACCTGAGTGTAAGTTTTGGCTGCACCGGCGGTCAGCACCGCAGCGTATATGCTGCCGACGCGCTGGCCCGCCACCTGCGCAACAAGTTCAAGGTTAAGGTTGAACTAAAACATGTGGAGCAGGAAGCGAAGAATTGGGTAAATGGGTAAAAATTAGGGTTACAAGGTACAGGTTACAGGGGCCTCAATTTAACCTGTATTCTGTATTCCCTGCAACCTGAAACCTGCAACCTGAAACTGTATTTTGTATTCCCTGGCGCCCGGCAACTGGCAACTGCCAGTTTATAATCTATTATCTTTGCCCTCCATGTATTACATAGTTTATAGTTTATTGTATCTGATCTCATTGCTACCTCTTCGTGTATTATATATCCTTTCCGATATCCTTTATTTAATAGGCTATCGCCTGTTAGGGTATCGGCGCAAAGTGGTGCTTAACAACCTGGAAATTGCATTTCCCGAAAAAAGCCTGGCCGAACGAAAAAAGATAGCCGGTAAATTCTATCATAATTTCATCGACTCCTTTATTGAGACCCTTAAAATGGTTTCGGCAAGCGATGCTTATATTCAAAAAAGGGTGAGCGGCAATTGGGAAGTGCTAAGTGAATTATATAAAACCGGCCGCAGCTGTCAAATACACCTGGGCCACACCTTTAATTGGGAATGGGCAAACCTGGCCGGCAGTAAAGTAATGCCCTACACTTTTTTGGGTGTTTATATGCCAATCAAAAACCAGGTATTGGACAGGCTGTTCCGTAAACTTCGCGCCAAATCGGGCTCCGTATTATTGCCTGCTACCAACATGCGGAATGCTATGCTGCCCTGGCGCAACCGGCAATATTGCATTGGCCTGGTAGCCGATCAATCGCCATCGGGTCCGGAAAAATGTTTGTGGTTAAACTTTTTTGGAAAGCCAACCGGTTTTGTACCTGGCCCCGAAACAGGTGCCCGTGCAGGTAACATTCCTGTAGTTTTTGCCAATATTGAAAAGCCCAAACGAGGTTATTACAAAGTAGTACTTACGCTGGCAGAAGAAGAGCCAGCGTCTTTAGAAAAAGGAGAGATCACGGTACGCTACGCCCGCCAGCTTGAACAGGCAATAAGAAACCAACCCGATATGTGGTTATGGAGCCACCGCCGCTGGAAAGTAAAATACGATCCTAAATTCAGTGACCACTGGGTAGATAAATAATTTCAATTTCGTTTAACTCATACACCCTCCCGATACATCGGGAGGGTTCTTTTGCCTAAACATTCATGACTTACGTCATTCTTTTTATTCTTAACATACTACTATAAACATGCGTTAACAGGTTATGTTTTTATGATCTTTCATGATGGACTTTTTTATTTTCCATAAACTAATGAATTACAAACCCATTGTTGCAACTCTTGTTTTACAATGAGTCAATTTCAAGTCAAGTAATGTCGTCAAACACTTAATCCAGATCAATTTCTTGATGAGGGTGTAAACAATAACTATAACGGACATTGGAAAAGGTTTTTATTTACGTTGCAGGATATAAATGAAAATCTTAATTTTGGAATAAGGTGCCGGAATGCAGTGCCGGTACCCAATTAGTCGGTGCACATAATCAAATCCAACCCAGTATCCCCCGAATAGGAACAAGAGTCGTTCCCCCTACCCTTTTCCTCACCATAAACACCCTTAACCATTATGCTAAAGACTAATGCCAGCGTGGCTATTGTAGATGACCATACGCTGCTACGCAACGGACTCGCCAATCTTATCCGTGGGCTTGAAACGTACGCTGTTCTTTTTGAAGCCGATAACGGAAAAGATTTTATCAACCAATTACAACCCAGGCTGTTACCGGATATCGTATTGCTCGATATCAATATGCCGGAAATGGACGGCTATGAAACTGCTTTATGGCTTAAACGTAATTATCCCGGTATCAAGATCCTGGCACTATCCATGTTCGATAATGAAAACTCAATCATTCGTATGATGAAGAATGGCGCTAAAGGCTACATTCTGAAAGACATTGAACCTACAGAATTTCGCTGGGCGCTCGATTCATTAATGCGTAAAGGATACTATTACTCAGAACTTATTACCGGTAAACTCATTCATGCCTCTGGCCAGTTAGATGAACCTAACGACTCACCGAAAGGACCTCCACAGCTAAATCCCCGCGAAGTAGAATTTTTGAAACTGGTTTGCACTGAAATGACTTATAAGGAAATAGCAGAAAAAATGTTCCTTAGCGCACGCACTATTGATGGCTATCGTGATGCTTTATTTGAAAAGCTGGCTGTAAAAAGCAGAGTAGGTCTTGTACTGTATGCAATTAAGAATAATATAGTCAACGTGTACGAATGTGCATAGTTAACAGTAATTAATTAGGAAGGCGTACAAAAAATTAAGCCTATAAGGTTTGAGCAAATACTCTTTCCTTATAGGCTTTTGATATTTCGTTCATTATAACTAATTCAATACGCTGCTATCTTTTACGATCTCAATACCTTCCTGCACCCTTATAGCATTAAAGCCACCCAATACATTACGCAGGTTATGAATACCCTGGCGTTTCATTAACGAAGCAGCTATAACGCTACGGTAACCACTACCGCAGTAGATATACAGGTTTTGATGCTCTTCGATATTGGCCATAGAACCAGGATCGGTCAATTCGTTTAAAGGTATGTTTACGGCGCCGCGTACATGCCCATCGCCAAACTCAGCTTCGCGCCGAACGTCTACTGCTACAAGATGATCATCATATGGAAGGTCCATAGCCAATTCATCGGTTTCAACGTCAATGATAAGGTCAATTTCTTCACCGGCCTGGCGCCAGCCTTCTACCCCACCAGCCAGGTAACCATGTATTTGTGAAAACCCAACCCGCGCTAACCGTACCACGCTTTCCTTTTCCTGCCCTTCTTCGGTTACCAGAATAATAGGTTTATCAAACGGTAACAGACTACCGGCCCATTCGGCAAAACGGCCTTCAAGCCCAATGCTTATTGAACCAGGCACAAATTGTTTGGTAAAATCGCCGGCCTTACGGGTATCGAGTATGATGGTATCTTCATTTTCCATCCACTTTTTAAATTCGACCACACTCAACGGTGTCAATGCTGTTTCCATTATATTTTCAAGGCTATCGTAGCCTTCTTTATTGATCCTTGCATTGATGGGAAAGTATGAAGGAGCCGCTGGCAGATCGGCTGTAACAGCCTTTACAAACTCCTCTTTCGTTTGAGGTTGCAGCGCATAGTTATTTGCTTTTTCCTCTCCTATGGTGCTTGAGGTGCCAGGCCCCAGGTTCTTGCCACAATTACTGCCAGGCCCGTGAGCCGGATACACTACAACGCTATCGGGCAACGTAGCTATCTTGTTGTTCAATGAGTCGTACAGTAATGAGGCCAGTTCTTCTTTGGGCAAATCGCCGCTGCTAAGATCGGGGCGGCCAACTTCACCTACAAACAGGGTATCGCCGGTAAATAAAGCATTGGGGTTACCGGTTTCATCACGAAGCAGGTAACAGGTGCTTTCGATAGTATGGCCAGGCGTATGTAAAACCTCAATAGAGGCTTTTCCAAGCGTAAACCGCTCGCCATCCTTAGCTAAATGTATGGGGAAGTTGGTTTCGGTATTAGGGCCGTAAACGATGGGGGCGCCGGTGGCTTTTTGCAGATCAAGGTGGCCACTTACGAAATCGGCGTGAAAATGGGTTTCGAAGATGTATTTGATCTCAGCATTGCGTTCCCTGGCAAGCTGAACATAGCCGTCAATGTCCCTTAGGGGGTCAACAATAGCTGCAACACCATCACTTTCAATGTAATAGGCAGCTTCGCTCAAGCAGCTGGTATACAATTGCTTTATAAACATGTAGTTCAATTTTAGGCAAAAGTACACCATAACAAGTTAACCCGTAGCCCATAGGACTACAGGTTAACTTGTTTAAACAATTTTTGATGTCTCCGTCTTATCAGATGTTAAGATCGTCCACGCATTTCATGATGTGAGCTACCCGTGAACTGTTAACAGAATAGTAAATGAATTTACCATCCAGGTCAGTTTTCACGATGCCGGCCCTACGTAAAATTGCGAGGTGTTGGGATGCAACGGATTGTTCTAACCGCAGACGAACATAAATTTCCGTCACGGTAAGACGCTTGTTTTCATCGATTAGTTTGACGATCTGTTGACGCAGCTTGTGGTTCAAGGCGCGAAGTATCATCGCAGCCTTTTTCAGGTTCAGGAAGTCAACTTTTACCGATTCACCATCCCCACCATCTGCATTTAAGACCATGGAGTAATTGGTTGTTACGTTCATGTGCACATCAGAGCTTTTAAGATATTTAATAGGATAACGCTAAAAATCAAATTTACAAGAAAATTGATATGCTAGGGATGAAAGGGCGATAAAAGTTTCATTTGGTCATTTTTTGATATAAGAGTAAAATTCTTTTAGATAAACGGGTTCTGCGTACGCCAAGTTGGCAAAATTCTGGCTTAAATACAGGTGGGACGCTAGTTTAGCAAGAGATTTAGCAATATCTAATTTTTCATCTATAAATTGAACGTTAGGATACCTGCTTACCGTTTTCCACTTAAAACTGCCATTTCCAAAGCATATGAGTGAACGATCATTTAACTCTTCCCTAAAAGATAATTCTTCAAGTATCATTGCTTTAGGGGCAATAATTTCTTGTAAAGTCTCATCATATACTGCAGTGAAAACTTCCATCCGGCGGGCATCTATCATTGGGCAAAAACACAGCGGAGACGGCATTTCCGCAGCCTTTGACAAGTACTGTTCTATGGCCGCGTTTGCCATTACCTGTAAGGTATTAATTGTTATGAGCGGTATTTGTAAAGCAAAACACAATCCTTTGGCAGTTGCCATGCCTACCCGCAAGCCAGTATAAGAGCCCGGACCAGCTGTTACGGCTATGGCCTGCAGTTGTTGCATGGTGTACCCGTGCTTTTGTACTAACGTGTTGATAGCCATCTGAATCCAGGCTGCATGGTCTTTCTGGGCGTTGTTTTCCAGCGTACCAACTACACTTCCTTCTCTTGATAAACTTACAATGGCCTGGTCGGTGGCGGTGTCTATGCTTAAGATAATCATTCTTACTTCTTAGATTCTTTTTTCTTGGTTATGTGTTCTTGATTCTAACGGTGCTTTCGTGAAATCAATCTATCACTATCAACTTTATCACCTCTATCAACTTTTCAACCTCCCTGTTAACTCGTTAACTTATCAACTTGTCAACTCGCCTCTGCTTTCAGCAGAGGCGCCGGCGTATAACGTTCATCCACCTTACTTAACTCAACCAGCAATTCGTAAATACGTTTCAAACCTATTTTTGCGGCCCACTCAAACGGCCCGTAAGGATAGCTGGTGCCCAGTTTCATGGCAATATCAATTTCCTCACGCGTACTTACCTGGGCGCCCAATGTATAATACGCTTCGTTTATGATGGTGGCCAGTACCCGTGCAGTGATCATACCGGCAATATCCGGGGCTATCACATAATTCCATTTCAACTGATCAAAGATATCTTTCACGATAGCTTCATTAAGAACCGGAGGCAGGGCCACTTCAACCACCGGCCGTTGCAGTAATCCGGGCCATGCATTTATACGAATAAAGTCGGCGCCTATCTTTTTTGTTGTATAACTAACAGCATTTACGATCACGGGTTTGGGCTGCAGTCTTTTTAAATGTTGTGTTCTTTCAACATCCGGCTCAAACAACAGATCAATATACACATCGGCATCTGCAATCGTTAATGCCCGCATAGAATCTGCCCAAACTACCGTAATACCCTCGGGAAGTTTTTTAGCAAGCAGTTCCTGCTTTAATAACTCATCGGCTAAAATGGCTACAGTCATGGGCTTCTTAATTTACCCGCAAAGAAAACAATTACCTTTGCGCCATGCAAAAAAACATCATCAATACTATCCAGGCGCCAGCACCAATTGGACCCTATAGCCAGGCTGTGCAAGCCGGCAATTTGTTGTTTATATCGGGCCAGGTCCCCATTAACCCTGTTACCGGCATTGTTGAAGCTAAAGACGTAGCCGGCGAAACCGAACAGGTTATGAAGAACCTGAATGCTGTTTTAACTGAAGCCGGGTACGATTTCGGCCATGTTGTTAAGACCACTATTTTTCTTACCGACATGTCGCTTTTCAATGCTGTGAATGAAGTGTATGGCAGATATTTTACCGGCAACTTTCCTGCCCGCGAAACAGTTGCGGTTAAAGGATTGCCCCGCAATGTAAATGTGGAGATAAGTATGATAGCGGCGAAGTAAGTTGATAAGTTAAAAAGTCCGGGAAGCGCTGTCAAATGAAGCTCCTCCCGGACTTATTATTTTAAAACAACCTTCAATTAACCAGCTACCTTCTCTCCCAACACACCAAGCTCCTTACCAATTTTGGTAAACGCGGCAATGGCTTTATCGAGGTGCTGCTGGTCATGCGCTGCACTTAGCTGAACGCGAATGCGGGCCTGGCCTTTGGCCACTACAGGATAAAAGAAGCCGATAACATAAATTCCTTCATCAAGTAAGCGGGCGGCAAAATTTTGGGCTATAACGGCATCGTACAGCATTATAGGCACAATAGGATGGTCGCCGGGTCGTATATCAAAACCGGCTTCCGTCATTTTGCTTCGAAAGTATTTTGTATTGTATTCCAGCTTATCGCGTAATTCAGTGGTTTCGCTCAACAGATCGAGCACGGCAATAGATGCGCCCACAATGCCCGGTGCCAGCGTGTTGGAGAACAGGTACGGCCGTGAACGCTGACGCAACATTTCAATAACCTCTTTACGACCGCTGGTAAAACCGCCCGATGCACCGCCCAGGGCCTTGCCCAGCGTACCGGTAATGATATCGATCTTACCCATTACTCCGCGGTATTCATGGGTACCACGACCTGTTTTACCCAAAAAGCCGCTTGAGTGGCTTTCATCTATCATAATGGCTGCATCATACTTTTCAGCCAGTTCAACAATCGCATCTAATTGGGCAATGGTGCCATCCATGCTAAAGGAGCCATCTGTAACAATAATACGGTTACGGCAGGCCTGTGCTTCTTTCAGTTTCTCTTCCAGGTCGGCCATGTTATTATGCTTATAACGGAACCGTTGGGCTTTACACAGGCGAACCCCATCGATAATGGAGGCGTGGTTCAGCTCATCGGAGATAATGGCGTCCTGTTCGTTATACAAAGGTTCAAATACCCCGCCATTAGCGTCAAAAGCGGCTACATACAAAATGGTGTCTTCGGTACCCAAAAAGGCAGATATCTTTTCTTCCAGTTGTTTATGAATATCCTGTGTTCCGCAAATGAAACGTACACTGCTCATGCCATAACCCCTGAAGTCAACGTATTTTTTAGCAGCCTCTACAACTTTAGGATGCGATGAAAGGCCAAGGTAGTTATTGGCGCAAAAGTTTAGCACCGTTTTGCCATTCACCATAATTTCTGCGCCCTGTGGCGACTCAATGATACGCTCTGTTTTGAATAAACCGGCAGTTTTTATCTCGGCCAGTTCAGCGGCCAGGCGTGTAACTAATTTTTCGTTCATGGAGCATGTAGTTTTTGTAATGCCACAAATGTAAGTCAATGTAATAATGTGATAATTAGATAATGCGATAATAATGCAAACGGTTTCATCCCGTTATTTTCCACGCCCGTCTATGTTATTTTACCCACGGGCAAAGCTCCCTGTTCAAACAGTTATCACATAACACGTTCATAACGCATTACTTAATTTTTCAATTTGCCAAATATCAAATACTACTTTGTGGTAATTCTAACTTTTTATTAAATAAACTGTAACAAATTCCCAATAACTTCGTCTTATAATACAAAACGACGCATTATGTGGAAGAAAACCTTTATCCGTTCAACCCTCATACTGGTAGTGGCTTTGGCTGGTATATTCGTTTTTGCCACAACAACACATCCTTCAAATAAACCGGCCAGCCGGGCGTGCAGTCAGGAAAAAGAATGTTGCGAAGGCAAGAACCAGAGCAGTGATTTCCTGATCTGGGAGTCGCTTAGCCGCGCCATAGCATTTAATGCTCAATTCTAACTTAATGACAATCAACATCTCATTATAAATGATCCCGCTTTATGGCGGGATTTTTATTTTTCTTGAAATTGCCTGTAACTTATTTGTACCCCTGAACGTAACACTACAAAACAGCTTAACAGACAGGTTCTGCTTATGACCGAAAAAGAATATAATCAATGTGTAACTGAGTATGCGGACAACGTGTACCGGTTCATCCTTAAAAACCTTCGTCACGAAGAGGATGCCCGGGATGTTGTTCAGGGTGCATTTGAGAAAATGTGGCGGAACCGGGCTGATGTAGATAATGCCAAATGCAAAAGTTACCTGTTTACGGTTGCTTATAACCAAATGATAGATCACCTGCGTAAAGTAAAACGGGTGTCGTTACGCGAAGAGTTCAAAGAAGAGACGAAAGTATACGACAAACCCGTGTACAACACCCGTAAGATACTGGAAGAAGCACTGAGCCGGTTAAACGAAACAAGCCGTTCGCTGGTATTGCTGAAAGATTATGAGGGCTATTCGTATGAGGAAATAGGACAAATTACCGGGCTTAATGAAAGCCAGGTAAAAGTATACCTTCACCGGGCCCGTATTCAATTAAAGAACTATTTGGTAAAACCTGAAAATGTCATTTAACTTTTATCATATAAGAACTGATGACTTCTCTGCCCACGCCGGTGGCGGCCACGGAGTAGTTATTAATCGCGATAATTACGAGGCGTATTTTGTAATGTATGTCGATGATGAACTGAGCGCCATGGAGCGCAAAGCGGTTGAACAGTTCATTGAACAAAATCCCGATCTCGAAGAAGAGATGGTGATGCTGCAGCAATCGGTTTTAAAAGCAGATGACCATATTGTGTTTGAACAAAAAGAATTGTTGTTCAAAGACCCTTCGCACACACAAATAAATGAACAGAACTGTGATGAATATTTTGTGTTATACGGCGATGATGAGTTAACAAATGCCGAAAAAGAAAAGGTAGAGCAGTTTGTATATCACCACCCGCAATACCAGGCCGAGTTTGAACTGATACAACAAATAAAATTAGTACCCGACAACGCGCTTAGCTTTCCCGATAAAACATACCTGTACCGGACCGAGGAAGATGATAACCGGATAATTGCATTGCCCTGGTGGCGTTTTTCCGCTGCAGCCATTGCCATACTTGTTATTGGCACCCTGGCGTGGGTTATTGTAAACAATACAGGTAATAAACATGAGGTGGCTAAGGAAATGCGTAATACACAACCGCCGGTTGTATTGCCTAACAACACTGAAGACAACGGAGTAGCCGTTCGAGAAACACCTGCACCGGCCAACAACGTTACCGATAATAAAAAACCTGCTGAAATTGTGGTAACAGCCAGTTACAAAAAAAATAATTCAAAAGAAAGTAACAAACAGATATCACCAAACGTACAACAAGAAAGCACACCAATACCGGAACAGGATCCTGAAATAACCGATATGGCAATTGCGCCCAAACGTATTGATGTGCCTATTGAAAGAATAGCTGTTAATAACAATGTTATCAAAAGCACAGTTGTAGAACCAGTACTGGCTCACACAGTAGCAACAAAAGCTGTAGAAGAAACTGATCAATCATCTACATACATTTTGAATGCTCCTATAAAGAAAACACCCTTGCGGGGGTTCTTCCGCAAAGTATCACGGGTTGTTGAAAAGGTAACCAGCCCCGAAGAAGGCAAGAAAGGCGTACGTATAGCCAACCTCGAAATAGCCTTTAATTAATACCATTAAAAAAGTTAAAACTGAAAATATGAAACAGGGAATTACACTCCTGGCAGGGATACTTATGTTCATAACCGGCATGGCCCAAACCGACTCCACAAAAACAGAGACCGATACCATTAGAGTAGGCGGAATGATCATTACCAAAGAATCGAATAAAAACAGAGACACAACATCGGTACAAATTGAAGTAGAAATACATAATCGTAAGAAAAAACCAAGCGCCGTTAGCACAAACTGGTTTATAGTTGACCTTGGTTTTACCAATTACACCGACAATACTAATTACCCCGTTAACGACTTTGCACCCGGCCTCGATAAAGATGATTTTAAATTGCGCACAGGCAAATCGGTGAACGTAAATATTTGGGCCTTCATGCAAAAACTGAATATCATTAAAAATGTAGTGAACCTGAAGTATGGCCTGGGAATAGAACTAAACAATTACCGCTATAAAGAACCCATTAAGTATTCAACAAGCCCAACCAGAGTTGAATATGACGATAAGCGCAATTATGAAAAGAACAAACTGGCAGCCGATTACCTAACCCTGCCTGTAATGTTGAACTTTAATTTTGCACCGAAACGTAAAAAAAGTTATGGTTTTAGTATAGGCGCCAGCGCTGGTTACCTGTATGCCAGCCGTCAAAAAACTATAACCAACACCGATGGCAAACAAAAAACCCGCGATGATTTTGACCTGCGCCCCTGGAAACTGTCGTACATAGCAGAACTGAATATGGGCTGGGTGAAATTATACGGTTCACTTGCATCACAAAGCATGTTCGAAAAAGGACTCGATCAAACACCTTATAATTTCGGTTTCCGTTTCGGATATTAAGGATAAAGTAACATAGCCATGACTTGAACCGGCATTGAAAAATGCCGGTTTATTTTTTGCCTGATTTTCAATAGCAATCCGGTATTGTATTTGCTGTTGATAAAAAATCTGTTAAAAGGACTTTCACAAAAAAATAAGTTGCAGCATATTTGCGTTTTCTTGTGTGGAGTGTTCGAATTCCACAATTGAGACGACGGTAAAAATTTATTTTTTTATTAAACCCATTAATCATTTGCTTGGTCTTTACGCTTAAAACCAGGTTTACTTATGAAATCGAAGTGGCTTTTAGCTGGTCTTATTATTTTTTCCGTTACCACATTAGCGGCTTTTAAAACCATTGAAAGAAGGGTTATAAAAAAGAACGTATTGCGGTCGAAACCAGCAGGTGATGTGTACATCATTGTAGATAAGTCTGATTATGAGTTGCAGGTGTACGATGCAGAGGGTTGGTATGCCACCTATCCGGTTGTATTTGGCAACAAAGATCTTTCAGATAAAATGACAGAGGGCGACAGGCGCACTCCTGAAGGTACTTTTCATATAGTTTCCAGAAAGCCGCATCAGAAGTGGCATAAGATGTTCCTGCTCGACTTTCCTACGCAGGAAAGCTGGAGTAAGTTCAAAGAGCGTAAAGCCAAAGGATTAATTCCTCAAAGCGCCAAAATAGGCAGCGGCATTGCCATTCATGGTACATGGCCAAACGACGACCTGGTGGTTGACGATTTTACCAACTGGACCAATGGTTGTGTTGCGTTGAAAAACGAAGACCTCGATGAGTTGGACCAATTGATCTCAGTGGGCACCAAGGTTACCATTAAAAGATAATTAGTGCGCAATAAATTGATCTCGTAAACATCCTGCAACCGGGTGCAGCTAATCACACTCCGTTCAGGTTTTTACTTAGCATTCAATAGTACTATTACTAGTTTACCTTATATTTTTAAAACGGCCGCAACTATACGTGGCATTTTGTTGTCATTGTTGATATTAATAACAGGTGTTAACCAACCTGTTTTGGCATTTCAACCGTATATTGCATGTACATATATCCCGTTTTGGCGGGATCCGAACATGTGAGACAAAAACAATCCATAAAGGACATTGGCTCCTAGAAAACGGTCAATGTTTCCGTCTCTATGAAGACCCCACAATCTCCAGCCAGTGGGGTTTTCTTTTACTACATATACAACAAACAAACGCATCAAATAAAAAGGGTGAGCCGCTCTTGGAGAGCGACCCACCCATTCTTCATTTATGCAAATGCTATTAATAGCCGGCGTTCTGCGTTAAACCAGGGTTTGCATTAAGGAAGTCCTGCGGAATAGGCAGCAGGTTATTAAAAGCGTGGTACCCTTTAGGCCCCAACACCTCCATTGCCTTACCCCACTTTACCAACTTCTCAAAACGGTGCCCCTCGCGATAAAACTCAGCTTTCCAAATAGAACGTATTGTTTCTTTTGCCTGCTCGGCATTGGTGTACGAAAAAGGAGGCAATTGCCGGCGAATTACCAGCGGGCTTAAATTATAGGTAGCATCTACCTCACCCAGGTTTACGCGCGCCTCCGTATTTACAAGTAATACTTCGGCATAACGGGCTACCGGAATAAAGTTCCTGGTAGTAATACCATCGTTAAAATATTTGATGCCGTTCTGCGCTGCAATATTTGTGTTTATATTCCAGATGATCTCTGAATTTTCATCACTAATAAGAATATTATCTGCTGATGGCACCAATGAATAAGTAGCCATTTGTATTAACTCATTGGTATATTGTTTTGCCTCGGCATAATCACCTTCTGCCATAGCTATGCGGGCCAATAACATTCTACAGGCATTTGAATTGATCCGGTTTTTATCAACACCAGTGAAGCGGATTGGTAAAACGGCCCTGGCGAAATTAAGATCGTTCTTAATAAATGTATAGGTATCACTTAGTGAAGCACGGATTTGGTTATCGTCAACTATACCCTTTTGCAAAAACAAGCCGCCAAAATAAGTTGCCAACCGTAAGTATATAAAGCCCCGTAAACCTTTTGCCTCACCCATCATTTGATTCAGGTCATTAACAGGCATATTGAGCAGGGGAGCATTTTGAATTATCCTGTTTAATGTAGTTATGTGTTTATACGCCTGGCCATACACGGAATACAAAGGAAAGCTTGTGGGCGTTATGGCAAACTGGTCCATTGCACAATAGCGGTCTAAACCCGGAATGCTGCAATCTCCATCATCGCTTAACACACCATCTACAAGTACCAATCCCTGGTTCCAATCGTCACCAATAGAGCGATAAAGATCTTTAAGATACATATCCGCTTCTGCTTTATTAGCAAATGGTGCACCCTGGCGGTTAATATAATAACCAATAAGCGAATTTACTTTTACCGTTTTGTTACTGGCTATTACTATTTCAAATGGTGCAGCGGTTCTGTCGTTTCCATCAGTTTGCCCATCGCCATTTGTATCCTGATATATAAAATCACCTATAAACCCATCAATATTGCGAACCGGGCCATGGTTTACCTGATCTATATTCTGATAAATACCTGTTGGTTTTAAGGCAACCAGCTGGCCATTTACTATGGCCGGCTTTAAGTAATTTAATTTTTCTCCCTTCTTAACAACCAGGTAATAGGTACCGGCAGGCAATCCGCTGAAAGTGATCTTACCACTGGCATCTGTTTGTCCGGTAAACGCAGGGCGGTTTGCGGTGAAGTCGGCACGGGTAAAATACAATGCTACATCGGCACCGGCAGTTGCTTTACCTAACGTATCGGTAGTTGACCATAATGATCCGTCTAGCACGGTAATCTCTGCATTGCCTGGCTTCTTACATAAAACACCGGCAATTGTAAAAACAACATGTTTTGCATCACCGGTACCATTATCCAGTATAACTACGCCGTTGATCAAAACTTTATCGCCATCAATGGTAACTACTAATTCTTTGCCGGTAAGGGTAGTAAGTTTTTTACCGTTGGTAAGATCGGCTTTTTTAATAATGCCTTTTACAACATGGTCTTTTACTTCGGCCGCCGATAACGAAGTAGCTTCTACGCGGGCGTTAGGATCATAGCTGTCAATAGCACTGTTCACAGGTGCAAATACCGTGAACCCGTCTTTAACTTCATCATCGGTAAAGGTTACCTGCTGAAATGAACTACCAAAGGTTTTTACATTGTCGG
Organism: Niastella sp. OAS944; assembly: GCA_024809215.1. Classification (GTDB taxonomy): domain Bacteria; phylum Bacteroidota; class Bacteroidia; order Chitinophagales; family Chitinophagaceae; genus Niastella. The sequence goes on from JANUBW010000013.1 coordinate 193,715, forward strand.
TTTTCGACAAATATTCCTGAACGGCTTTAACATCTTCATTCACTGTGGGCGAATCGTTCCCGCCATCGTCTTTTTTTGAACAGGACAACACCAGCGTTAGTATTGCGCATAGTGCAAGGAGCTGATTTTTTAACATAGGTTGAATTATTATAATCGGTTTTTGATTAAAGCGATTGGTGTCTGCGTGAACTTTTTCCGGTTGGCCTTTGTGGTGGGAATGATGGGCAGTAAAAGTATATAATACAATCCGTATCTGCAATAGCTTATATAAAAAGGCGAGCCCCCTTTGAAAGGGGACCCGCCTTTTACTATTTTATCATGATGCCTGCTATAATCTTCCTTTGGCAATTTCGTCTACAACACCGGGGTCTAACAATGTACTTGTATCACCCAGTTTATCTATTTCTCCTTCGGCCACCTTGCGTAAGATCCTGCGCATGATTTTTCCACTTCTGGTTTTTGGCAGGCCGCTTACAAATTGTATTTTATCGGGTTTGGCAATGGCGCCAATGATACGCGATACTGTTGCGGTTATATCTTTACGGGCCAGCGTATCGTCGCCATGGCTGCCCTGGTAAATTACAAATGCATAAATGCCCTGTCCTTTAATATCGTGTGGGTAGCCTACAACAGCGCTTTCTACCACCCCGGCATGCATATTTATGGCATTTTCCACTTCAGCGGTGCCAATGCGGTGACCACTTACGTTCAATACATCATCAACCCGGCCGGTTATACGATAGTTGCCATCTTCATCGCGTAAACAGCCATCACCGGTAAAATACAAATTATCGTATGTAGCAAAATAGTTTACACGGCAACGCTCATGATCGCCATAGGTCGTGCGCAGCATACCTGGCCATGGGAACTTAATACATAGATTACCGCTAACGCCGTTACCGGTAACTTCTTTGCCATTCTCATCTACAAGTATAGGTTGCACGCCTGGTAAAGGCAAGGTAGCATGTGCTGGTTTGGCGGGCGTTACACCGGCCAGGTTTGAAATAAGAATACCACCCGTTTCTGTTTGCCACCAGGTATCAACAATGGGGCATTTCTTTTTGCCAATATGCTCATCGTACCAATGCCATGCTTCTTCATTTATAGGCTCGCCTACGGTACCCAATACTTTCAATGAATTGAGGTTATGGTCTTTTATTGGATCGAGGCCAAAACCCATCAATGATCTGATGGCGGTAGGTGCAGTGTACAGCACATTCACTTTGAATTTGTCAACCAGGTCCCAAAACCTGCCGGCATTGGGCCAGGTAGGAATGCCTTCAAACATCAGTGAAGTAGCACCGGCGCTTAACGGGCCGTATACAATATAACTGTGACCAGTGATCCAACCAATATCGGCCGTACAAAAATGCACATCACCGGGTTGGTACTGAAATACGTTCACAAAACTATAATTGGTATACACCATATAGCCCCCAACGGTATGTACAACGCCCTTGGGTTTACCGGTTGATCCGGAGGTGTATAATATAAACAACATATCTTCCGCATCCATTTCTTCAGCAGGGCAATGGGGGTTGCCTTGTGTTTCCACTATTTTTATTTCATCTTCCCACCATACATCGCGCCCCTTGATCATTGACACCGCTGTGCGGGTGCGGGTCAATACAATAACACGTTTTACGAAGGGGCATTGAACCAGGGCATCGTCAATTACACTTTTCAGCGGAATTTCTTTATTACCACGGAAGGCGCCATCGCAGGTAACTACAAATTCTGCTTTTGCATCCTGTAAACGATCGGCAATACTTTGTGCGCTAAAACCACCGAAAACAACGGAGTGAATGGCGCCTATGCGCGCACAGGCCAGTACTGCAATTGCCAGCTCGGGCACCATGCCCATATAAATACAAACACGATCGCCTTTTTTAACGCCGTTGTTCTTAAGTACGTTGGCAAATTGCATCACCTTGGCGTGCAGATCGCGATAGGTTAGTATGCGGTGATGTTCTTCCGGATCATTAGACTCCCATATGATAGCGGGTGTATTGCCTAAAGTGTCGAGGTGACGGTCGAGACAGTTTTCTGTAATGTTCAGTTTGCCGCCGGCAAACCATTTAATAGTGGGCTTTTTAAAATCCCACTCCAGTACTTTATCCCATTTTTTACGCCATAAGAAATTAGAAGCTACTTCTCCCCAAAAACCTTCAGGATCGTTTACACTCTTTTCGTACGCGGCCTTGTATTGGTCTGCTGATTTTACCTGGTAAGGATATGACATAACAATCTGTTTAAATCCCCTTTAAAAATTTAGGGCGTTAAAATACGAAGAAAAAGTTTACCAGTTTCCAGTTTCCTGTTACCAGTTTGCACCTCGCGTTATTCAGGTTGCAGGTTACAAGGTTCAGGTTGCAAGGCTGATAATGCAGAATGCCGCATTCAGATTGAGCTCCCCAAATATTCAGGGCCTTGAAACCTGTAACCTGTATCTTGTAACAGTTGCTATGTATTGATTACAGATATAACTAACAATCGTTTTTTATTTAACACTTAATACGCAATCGATTGTTGCTTATTGTTGATTGATTGTTGTGCCTTATATTTATAGCTTAAACAAAAGCGCCGCTTCCCATATGACGCAATCCAAAACTATCTGGCAGGTAATTGCTGCCTCATCAGTAGGAACCTTAATTGAATGGTACGACTTTTACATTTTCGGTAGTCTGGCAACCGTTATTGCCGACCAGTTTTTCCCAAAAACAAATCCCACTGCCGCTCTCTTATCAACACTGGCCACTTTTGCCGCCGGGTTTATTGTGCGCCCCTTTGGCGCCCTGGTATTTGGGCGATTAGGCGACCTTATAGGTAGGAAATATACTTTTCTGCTTACGCTTGTGCTTATGGGTGGTTCTACATTCGCCATTGGCCTTGTGCCTGGCTATGCAACCATTGGCTTTGCAGCCCCGCTGCTGGTGTTGCTGCTTCGCTTAATACAGGGGCTGGCCCTGGGTGGTGAATACGGCGGCGCCGCAACCTATGTTGCCGAACATGCTCCGCCCAACCGGCGCGGGTATTATACCAGCTGGATCCAAACCACCGCAACCCTCGGCCTTTTCTTTTCATTGGGTGTAATATTAATTACCCGCCATTTCCTGGCACCCGATCTCAATACTTCTATTCAACGCTTTAACGACTGGGGCTGGCGCATACCCTTTTGGGTATCCATACTATTGGTTATAGTGTCTATCTATATTCGTTTACGTATGAACGAATCGCCTTTGTTTGCAAAACTTAAAACCGAAGGCAAGGTTGCCAAAAACCCATTAAAAGAAAGCTTTGGCCATAAAGCCAATTTGAAAATGGTATTGCTGGCCCTGTTTGGCGCTACCATGGGCCAGGGTGTTGTTTGGTATACCGGCCAGTTTTATGCGCAATCATTTCTTGAAAACGTTTGCGGGGTCGACTTCGACCAGTCGCGCACGATACTTATTTGGGGCATCCTGTTTGCCACACCATTCTTTGTGGTGTTTGGCGGCCTCAGCGATAAAATAGGCCGCAAGTGGATCATGCTTATTGGTATGCTGGTGGCCATATGCTCCTATCAATACATTTTCAAACAATTCCTCACATTAACATCACCCGAGGGAAAAACAGAGCTTACCGATCACCGCAAATTGCTGGAAGATAAAGTAATTGTTAGCCCGGCAAACCCGGCCGACTCTATTCACCTGGTTACTTCGGAAGTACATTATAACGATGGCGCTGTATTTAAAGAAGTAAAGTCAGATACCTTATTTTCCGACGCAAGCCGAGCTGCAGTTACCAAAACATCTATCAAGTATAAAGACAAAAAGCTCAATACCTGGGCTTATCGCAAACTCATAGTTTGGATATTTGTGTTAATACTATATGTAACTATGGTGTATGGGCCAATAGCCGCCTTCCTGGTAGAAATGTTCCCCACCCGCATCAGGTATACTTCTATGTCGCTCCCCTATCATATTGGGAATGGGGTGTTTGGTGGGTTAACACCATTTATTGCTACCCTGCTCACCACCATTTATGTTACCGATAAATTATCGGGTTTGTGGTATACGATCATCATTGGCGCAGTATGTTTATTTATTGGCGCTATCTATATTTCGAACCGCATTGACCCCGACGTTAACGATTAATTAATATTAAAAGCGAACCACATGAATAGCTTAAAAAGAGGGCTTGGCATTGTTTGGATGATGTTGGGGCCTGTTACTATATTTTATCTTTTAAAAACAGCAGCAGCAGAAATTGCCCGAAAGCCACATATCGATACTAAAATTCAATGGGCTGTTTTCGTTGTCATATTCATTCCCATTGCAATAGGCATGGTTATTTTTGGTTATTATGCTTTCAAGGGCGAGTACGATCAATTGCCCGAAAGCTCAAAAGAAATTTAGCACGGATAATTTCACCGGCGCAACTTTTAGCCCTGCTTGCACGACTTAGCATGCAAGCGGGGCTTTTTATAAACTGTATTATTGTACAATTTGTAAGGAACCTGACAATTGTTAACAAAATTTAACGTTTGTCTTCTGGCAAATGAAAGCTTATTTTTGCTCTGTTATTTAAACTGATGAAGAAAGGAATACAAAAAGATTATTATACTGTGTCCGTTGCGAAAAGGATCGTGGCCTGCGCCATGATGCTTTTACTTGTATGGATAACAAGTGTTAACTTTTTGTATTTGTCGAAAGACCTGGGCTCGGCCCTGGTTACCTGTATCGATGTTGATGGCGATGAAGATAACGGCGTTGATTGCAATAATGGCAACCCTGCCGGTCCCGACGAAAAATCGCCCGATGCGCCTATAACTATTTCAGAAGAGTACATACATACATATCACAATCCGGTAAATCCCGATTGGATCAATACTTTCTTTCAGCATAAAGTTCACGAAGCTGAACAACTCTGCATCTTTCATCCGGAAAGCTTTTCTCCCCCTCCGGAAGCGTAACCATATCATTATTTTCCCTTGCAGTTAATGTTCTTTAGTTAAATGCCCGCATGCGTTGCGGGAAACGATCGCTTGTTGATATGAATAATACATCTGGTCAAATTAACATTTGATTCAGTTGTAGGTCGTGTATTCATTCAACCTGGTATATCCTTATTGTCAAAACCGGGCAAGCCATGTGCTTCTCATAAAAAATTTTGTTATGGTCAAAAAAGTAAAATCATACGCAGGCGCATTGCGAAATGATCTGCCGTCTTCTGTTGTCGTATTTCTCGTGGCGCTTCCGTTGTGTTTGGGTATTGCCCTGGCCTCTGGCGCTCCTTTATTTTCAGGAATTATTGCCGGTATGGTTGGCGGTATTGTAATTGGTTCCCTTAGTGGCTCACAGCTTAGTGTGAGCGGGCCCGCGGCCGGTTTAAGCACAATTGTTGCCGCAGCCATCTTAAAATTAGATGTTTACGAAGCCTTCCTGGTAGCAGTTGTACTGGGTGGTATTTTTCAAATAATACTGGGCTTTTTAAAAGCCGGTATCCTGGGCGACTACATTCCTTCCAGTGTAATCAAAGGCATGTTGGCCGCCATTGGTGTTATTCTAATACTAAAACAGTTTCCCCACCTGGTAGGTTATGATGCCAACCCCGAAGGCGACGAAAGCTTTACACAGGCCGATGGCGACAATACCTTCAGCGGTTTGTACGACGGTTTGCGTCATTTGCTTCCCGGCGCCCTTATTATTGGACTTATATCGCTGTCCATAATGGTGGTTTGGGAAAATGTGGTGGCCAAAAAGGCAAAATTCCTGCAAATGATGCCCGCCCCATTGATTGTGGTGGCTATTGGTATAATCATCAATGAAACATTCAAGACCTCTTCACCCGCATTTGCCATTAAAGAATCGCACCTGGTTAGCATTCCTGTGGCAACGTCGGTAAACGGATTTGTTTCATTCTTTACCTTCCCCGACTTCAGCCACATTTTCAATTATCAGATCTGGCTTACCGGTTTTACCATAGCCATTGTGGCCAGTTTGGAAACATTATTAAATATTGAAGCTGCCGACGACCTCGACCCCTATCAACGGGTTACACCTACCAACCGCGAGTTGATGGCCCAGGGAGCCGGTAACATGATATCGGGCTTAATTGGTGGCCTTCCTATAACGTCGGTGGTTGTACGTACTTCGGCAAACATCAACGCAGGCGCCAGAACAAAAATGTCGGCCATCTTCCATGGTGTGCTGTTACTGCTTTCGGTAGCCTTTATACCAAAACTGCTTAACCTCATTCCATTATCGGCACTTGCAGCCATTCTTATTTATACTGGTTATAAACTGGCCAAACCTTCTTTGTTTATCAAGTTCTACAAAAAAGGCTGGGATGTGTTTGTACCATTTGTTCTTACCATTGTGGCCATTTTGCTAACCGATCTGCTGAAAGGTATTTTAATAGGTTGTGTGGTAGGAATGTTCTTTGTTATTCGCAGCAATTTTAAATCGGCTGTGCTGGTAGTAAGCGATGCCAATAAATATTTGTTCCGCTTGCGCAAGGATGTATCTTTCCTCAATAAACCTATCATCAAGAACAAACTGGAACAGGTTCCGGCTAATAGCTATGTATTCATTGATGCTACCCGTGCCGATTTTATTGATAAGGACATTATTGAAGTAATTGAAGACTTCTTAAAACATGCTCCGTTAAAGGGTATTACGGTTGAGCTAAAAAAAAGCGTTCATAAAGAACAGGGATTTACCGGTAACGGGCCCAGTGTTGTAGCGCAGGCAAAACCTGTAGCAGTTGAAGAAGAAGAACCCGTGGCTGTTTAAAGCTCTTTACCATTAATTAATAAGGCCTGTGCTTTTTTAAATAAACCTCTTGGAAGCCATTTAGCTAAGGTTGACTAATTTTATAAGAACAAAAGGACTGAACATGGAATCATACGAAAAGTTATTACTGGAAAATAAAGCCTGGGCATCTGAAAAAACAAATGATGACCCGGAATACTTCAACCGGCTGGCACATATACAAACACCTGAATTTTTATGGATCGGTTGCAGCGACAGCCGTGTACCGGCCAATGAAATTACAGGCACCCAACCAGGCGAAATATTTGTGCATCGTAACATTGCCAATATGGTAGTGAATACCGATGTGAATTTGTTGAGCGTACTCGATTATGCGGTTAACCACCTCAAAGTAAAACATGTGATCGTTTGCGGCCATTACGGCTGCGGGGGGGTGAAAGCGGCAGCTACTCAAAGCGATTTTAAACCAGTTTTGAATATGTGGTTACGTAACATAAAAGACGTATACCGCCTGCACCGCGATGAATTGAATGGTATTAAAGATGAGGAATTACGTTCAGACAGGCTCGTTGAACTGAATGTAGCCGAGCAGGTAAATAACCTGGCCAAAACGTCTATCATTCAGCGTGCATGGCAACAAAAAAATGCGCCCGACTTACACGGATGGGTATACGGTTTAAAAGACGGCATCATAAAACCCGTTTTTGAAATGAAAGCCGGCACCCATATTGATCCGCTATACGAATACGACAACTTATAAGCATGTGCTAAGCTTTTTAATAAGATAACGCGACCTATAAGGCCCCGACTTTACCGTTGGGGCTTTTATATTTTAATGCTATTCCCTAATTTGCGTAGTAATTATGTCAATTGAAGTAAGCAATCTTACCAAAATATATGGTGAGCAAAAGGCCATCGATAACATATCCTTTACCATCAATAAAGGCGAGATCGTTGGTTTTTTAGGCCCAAACGGGGCCGGAAAATCCACCACTATGAAGATCATCACCGGTTATTTGCAACCCGATGAGGGGGAAGCCATTGTAAATGGCATACCGGTAAAAAAACAACCCCTTCAGGCTAAAGCTTCCATTGGCTACCTGCCCGAAGCCAACCCGCTTTATTACGACCAATACGTACGCGAATACCTCGATTTTATAGCAGATGTACACAGCGTGCCCGCCAAATTGAAAAAAGACCGCATAGAAGCTGTGATACAAACCGTAGGTTTGAGCCTGGAAAGCAAAAAAAAGGTTGGCCAGCTTTCAAAAGGATATAAACAACGCGTAGGACTGGCGGCCGCACTTATACACGACCCCGAAGTACTTATTCTTGATGAACCTACTACCGGTTTAGACCCCAACCAGATCATAGAGATCAGGGAAGTGATAAAATCACTGGGACAAAACAAAACCGTTCTTTTTTCATCGCACATCTTACAGGAAGTGGAGGCCATTTGCGACCGCGTGATCATCATTAACCGGGGCAAACTGGTGGCTAACGATAAACTAAGCAACCTGCGTCAGCAGGTAAATAATAACAACCTGCTAAAGGTTACGTTCAAAGAACCGCTGGAAGCGGCCTGGCTCGAAAGATTGAACAGCGTACAAACGGTTAACAAACTCAGCACCCATGAATGGGAACTGGTTTGCATCGATGCCAATGAGGCTAAAAGGCAATTGCTTGAACTGGCCCTTCAACATAACCTTAATATAATTTCCCTGCAATCTGGTGGACAAAGCCTTGAGGATGTGTTTAGAAGTTTAACCAACACAACAACTGCATAACACAAGTTTTTTCTTCTGCCCTAAATAATAGGGCCCAAGGGATAAGATTATACTGCAAACTTTGTTTCTTTGCACCTCGGCAAATGCCCTTTTGCCATCCTATTAATCTTATTAAACCTTTTTTATGGGAGCCTGGGGACCTTTAAACTTTGAAAATGACACCGCTCTTGATCTCGTATATGAAATTGAGGAAGAAGGAGCAAACAGGATCAAAATAGCCATTGAAGCCGTTAACAGCAGGGAAGAAGATTCTTTCCTTGATTCGGACCTGTGTTCAGAAGCGCTGGCAGCCATTGAATATATTGCTGCCGCCAAAGATAAAGTTTCGGAAGATTTTCCTGAAGATGCCGAAGAATGGCTAACACCGGCAAATAAAGAAACCCTGCTGGCAATACGCAACCTGATCGCAAACAGCAAACAGGCCATCGACAGAATAAAGCACAATTCGGAACTAAAAGACCTGTGGGAAGAAACAGAAGAATTTGAGGAGTGGAACAAAGTGCTGGACGGCCTCGTTACCAGAATCAGTTAACAACACAGAAATTAATAAACGATTGCCGGGCACATCGTACCAATTTGGCCCGGGAATACATAGGATAATAATTAAAAACTAATACCAATCATGAGTTACATTGCAGACATTCATGCCCGCCAGATCTTAGACAGTCGCGGTAATCCCACAGTTGAAGTAGATGTAGTTACTGACAACGGATTTTTGGGAAGAGCAGCCGTTCCAAGCGGTGCTTCTACCGGTAAACACGAAGCAGTAGAACTGCGCGACGGCGATAAAAAAACCTACGTAGGTAAAGGCGTTTTGCAGGCAGTAAAAAATGTAAACGAAATTATTGCCGACCAGCTGATTGGTTTAGAAGTAGTAAAACAAGCACACATCGACGATCTGCTGATAAAGATCGACGGTACTGAAAATAAAGCCAAACTGGGCGCCAACGCCACGCTGGCCGTTTCTATGGCTGTTGCCAAAGCTGCAGCAGAAGAAAGCAACCTGCCTTTGTACCGTTATCTGGGCGGCGTAAATGCAACCGTTCTGCCAATGCCGTTAATGAACATCCTGAACGGTGGTGCACATGCTGATAACAAAATTGATTTCCAGGAATTTATGATCGTTCCCATTGGCGCTCCTTCATTTAGCGAAGGCTTGCGTTGGGGTGTTGAGATCTTCCACACCCTGAAATCGATCCTGAAAAAGAAAGGCTACAGCACAAACGTGGGCGACGAAGGTGGCTATGCTCCTGATATTCAAAGCAATGAAGAAGCTATTGAAACCGTATTGGCTGCCATTGAAGCTGCCGGTTACAAAGCAGGTACTCAAATTGGTATCGCTATGGACGCTGCCAGCACCGAAATGTTCGACGAAGAAAAGAAAACTTACAAATTCTATAAAAGCTCAAACAAAGTTATCAGCAGCGATGAAATGGTGGCTTATTGGGCCGATTGGGTTAAAAAATACCCTATTGTTTCAATTGAAGACGGTATGGCAGAAGATGATTGGGAAGGTTGGAAAAACCACACTACCTCAATTGGCAGCAAATGCCAGCTGGTAGGTGACGACCTGTATGTTACCAACGTAAAACGCCTGCAGGAAGGTATCAATAAAGGTATTGCCAACAGTATCCTTATTAAAGTAAACCAAATTGGTACTGTAACAGAAACCATCAATGCCGTTCAACTGGCGCAAACCAATGGCTACACGTCTATCATGAGCCATCGCAGCGGTGAAACTGAAGATACAACCATCGCCGACCTGGCTGTGGCCCTCAACTGCGGACAAATTAAAACCGGTTCTGCCAGCCGTACCGACCGTATGGCCAAGTACAACCAATTGCTCCGTATTGAAGAAGCACTGGGTGAAAATGCCATTTATCCCAAAGGAAGAATTAAATTTGGTAAATAATACTTTTAACAATTGGCCCCCGCCTGAAGGCGGGAAGCCACTTGTTAAAAGAAATTCCAAAACCCAAATTCCAAGATCCAAATGAATACCAATAAGGGTTTGGAACTTGGAATTTGAGATTTGGAACTTATTTGGAACCTGAGATTTGGAATTTGGAATTTAATTGAGAATGTAATTTGAAATTATTTAAAAACATACCGGCCTGGCTAAAAAACAAATACCTGCTCACCATTATGGTATTCTCGGTATGGCTGTTATTCTTTGACGACCGCGACATTATAACCACCCACTTCAAGCACCGCAACGAACTTAAACAGCTGGAACAGAGCCGTGATTACTACCTTCAGCAGATAGATACCACCAAAAAAGAGCTCGAAGACCTGAAGCAGAACCCCGAAATGCTGGAAAAATACGCCCGGGAAAAGTACTGGATGAAAAAAGAGAACGAAGATTTGTTCATATTACCTGAATAAGTTGTTTTGGGGTGCACTATTGCATCATTCACCGCCTTTTTCTATCTTTCCACCGAAATAGCCCTCTCCCATCCAATTTCCGCACAATAAGAGAAACCTAATATCGTTTTATAACACGGACGGACTCCGAAATTGACTCTTTCGGAATTAACTAAGGACATAAAGGACATAAATGGTTTGCCTATGACTATTCTCTTTACACCGGAGGACCTTTTACGCTATTTGTACAAAGAAACCTCGCCGGCAATGAATGCCGCAATTGAAGCTGCATTGGAGGAAGACTGGACGCTTCGCGAAAAATTAGAAGTATTAAAAGCATCTGCCCGAAACCTGGACAAGATCGTTGAATCTCCCAGAACTGAAGTTATTATGAACGTATTGCAATATGCCCGCGAATCGGCATTGCAACTACATAATTAACACTTCCGGCAGAACCCGTAGCCAGCAATAATGTAACAATCATTGGGCTACATTAATCCACTCCCTTAATTTCGCAGTCATTCTAAGAGGAAGAATGACAAGAAAACAAAGATTCCAGTACGTAATTGACTTTTTTTTGCATCATGCACCCGATGCGGAAACTGAGTTGCTGTATGATAATCCCTACCAGCTGCTGGTTGCGGTAATACTTTCAGCCCAGTGCACCGACAAACGGGTTAACATGACTACGCCGGCCATATTTGAAAAATATCCGGACGCGGACAGTTTGTCAAAAGCCACTTTTGACGAACTGTTCCCGTTAATAAGGAGTATCTCGTACCCCAACAACAAAACAAAACACCTGATTGGAATGGCCAAAATGCTGCAGGAGCAGTTCAATGGCGAAGTTCCTCTTACGGTTGATGAGCTTGTTCAACTTCCGGGCGTTGGCCGCAAAACGGCTAATGTAATAACCTCGGTAGTTGATCAGCAACCCAATATGGCGGTAGACACTCACGTTTTCCGCGTATCGGCACGTATTGGCCTCACCCTTAATGCCACCACCCCACTGGCAACGGAGAAACAACTCATTGCCCACATTCCCAAAGAATTGATCCATATAGCTCACCATTGGCTTATTTTACACGGCCGGTATGTTTGCATTGCCCGTAACCCCAAATGCGATAAATGCGGAATTACAACGGCCTGTAAGTATTTTCAAAAGAATGTTGCGCCAAAGAAGAAGTAGAATTATTAACACACGGTCATTTTTATTGCCCGTCCGTTGGAATTTAGGGCGGGGTTTAATTGAAAAAAGAGGAAATAATTCTCAATTACAAGTCTTTTGAATTGAAAAAAAAGAACTGTTTGTTCAATTGGAGGTTCTCATAATTAAAAAATATGAATTGTTTTTTCAATTAGAAGTTCTTTCAATTGAAAAAAAAGAACAGTTGATTCAATTGGATAAGCTTTCAATTAAAAAGATTGTACAGTTTTTTCAATTGCGTGCACATCCAATTAAAAAGAATGTGCAGTTTTTTCAATCAGATGCGCTTCCAATTAAAAAGAATGCAGTTTTTTTTCAATCAGAAGTTCTTTCAATTAAAAAATAATTACATTCTTTTCAATTGAATTAGCGTCCCTTTATTAGAAATAAATTGATTTTCAGGCATTTAAATCCATCAGCACGGCTGTTCTTTATAAAGAATCGTATTTGTCCCGATCTGAATGCACCAATGAGTACAAACAACACTTACGCATACATGATCAGGTATTATTTCTTCCAATCATTGTAGACAGTTTTCCCCATTTACCAGTAAAAATTAAACCATTACCAACTTATATTTGAATGTAGCAGCATCAATTATTACAAGCCAATTGGCATGGCACCAGATTTTGACATATAGCTGGTATTCCATTAGTATTTTATGCTTTACAGATATGCCAGCTTACTTTGCCTGTTCATTGCTTTTGCTACCAGTCGCTGCTCCCAGTCTGCCGACGCACGTACTGCATTTAAAAGCCCCGATGGATACGATTTAAATAAACCTTTCTTACTGAAATTGCCGGTTGAGCTCGACGAAATTTCAGGGCTCGCCTTTTATAGCCACGATACCAGCGTATTTGCCATAGGCGACGAGTTTGGCTATTTGTATAAGATACCCCTAACCAAAGGCAAACCGATACGTAAATGGAAGTTTTCGAACCAGGGCGATTATGAAGACCTGGTTATGGTTGACAAGGTGTTTTATGTGCTGCAAAGCAATGGTAATATAACCGCCTTTACTTTCGATGACCATAACCAGATCCTGAGCCAGCAAAAAGAGTTTCCGGCCACGGGCAATGAGTTTGAGATCCTGTACTTTAACCATCACATCTTTAAACTTGTATTAATGTGTAAGGATTGTGAAACCGATAAAAAGAAAGCCTTATCGGTGATCTACTTCAATTTGCTGAACAAACAGTTCGACGACTCAGCCTCCATCAACGTAACAGCTATTGCCAATATGGTGGGCGAAAAAAAGATCAAGTTCAAACCATCAGCCGCTGCCTTACACCCTATAACCGATGAACTATATATTATTTCATCGATCAACAAGCTGGTGGTAGTATGTGATAAAAATGGCAATCCCAAACAAGCCTACCCCATAGATCCGGTACTGTTTAAACAACCCGAAGGAATTACATTTACGCCGCAAGGTGATATGATCATTTCAAATGAGGCCGCCGGGCGGGGTGTTGCTAACTTATTATTTTTTAAATACAACAAGAACGTGAAACCATGAGGTACCTGCTTGTCCTTTTTATAATGTTTGCCGGCCATGTACTGTTAGCTCAAACGAACGAATCGGTTGCGGACTCGGTGGATAAACGGATTATTTTAATTGGCGACGCCGGTGCATTGGTCAATGGCAAACACCCGGTGTCAACAGCCGTGAAACACTACATGCACCCCGACAAAAAAACAATCATTGTTTATCTGGGCGATAACCTGTACCAGTTTGGCCTGCCCGATGAAGGAAGCAGGAACTATGAATTATCAAGAACGGTGCTCGATTCGCAAATGAACGTAATAGCCAATACACAGGCCCATATATACATGATACCTGGCAACCACGACTGGGCCAATGGCAGGTCCTATGGCTGGGAAACGTTGTTGCGCCAGGAAGCCTATGTAAACCTGATGAAAGAAAAAAACGTTGAATTCATTCCAAATGAAGGTTGTCCGGGACCGGTAGAAGTACCCATTGGCAACGATGCGGTGATGATCGTTTTTGACAGCCAGTGGTTTTTACACCAAAACGATAAACCCGGCATTGAATGGGACTGCCCCTGCAAAACAGAAAGCGAATTTATGCTACAGCTTAAAGAGATGCTGCGCAAAAATCTCAACAAGCTGGTAATTATTGCCTGCCACCACCCTTTTATGAGCAATGGCATACATGGTGGCTACTTTGGTTTAAAACAACATATCTTTCCTTTTACCGACATGAAAAAGAATTTATACATTCCCCTGCCGGTATTAGGTTCAATTTATCCTATCAGCCGCAGTGTGTTTGGCAGTCCGCAGGACATCAGCTACCCGGCCTACACCAACATGGTAAACACAATACGCGCCGAAACAAGATTACATCCCAATGTCATTTATGTCACCGGTCACGATCATAGCTTGCAGCTGCTCAAAGACACCAGCCATTATTATATTGTAAGCGGCAGCGGTTGCCATACCAGCCGGGTTGAAAAGAGTAAGAATTCACTGTATGTAAATGGCGATTCATTAGGCTTTGCCACACTGGAAATATCAAAAAATAAAACCGTACGGGCGAAATTCTATACAGTTGATATTGACTCTGAAACAGTGAAAGAAACATTTTCTAAAAACATTATCGACTTCTCAAAACCACCCACATTAAATGAAGACACGGCTAAATTACAAATACCTCCCTACACAGATTATTATGAGGCCGCAGCCGGCGCTCATTATAAAGAAAATGCATCTGCTTTAAAACGGCTGATACTGGGAAACAATTACCGGAATATCTGGGGCGAACCTGTAAAACTGAAAGTGTTTCGGCTTAAAGAAGAACATGGCGGTTTTAAGATCAAAAGCATGGGCGGCGGTAAGCAAACCAAATCGCTTACCCTCGAAGATAAAAATGGTAAGGAATGGACATTACGTACCATTGATAAAGATCCTGAACAGGCATTGCCCGAAAACCTGCGTAATACAGTGGCCGCAGAAATTGTACAGGATATGATCTCTGCTGCTCAGCCATATGCGCCCTTACCGGTTGCTTCATTGGCCGCATCTGCTCATATAGCTCATGCCACCCCACAGTTCTTCCTGGTGCCCGATGACCTGGCCTTTGGCGTGTACCGGCCCATGTTTGCCAATCAGGTTTGTATGCTTGAACAAAAGGATGCCTCCTGGGATGGCGCCGATACCAAAGGCTCCATAACAGTTATGAATAATTTAATTGAAGACAATAACAAACGTATTCTGCAAAAAGAAGTATTGAAAGCCCGCCTTCTCGATATACTTATTGCCGATTGGGACCGCCACATAGACCAGTGGAAATGGGGTGTTAAGGATACCGGGCAAGGCAAATTATACTATCCCATTCCAAAAGATCGTGATCAGGCTTTCTTTAACTCAGATGGCTGGTTAATTGCCTGGATATCGCGCAAACGACTGCCCTTCTTAAAAGGGTTGAGATATAAAATTCATGATATAAACCACCTGTCGGCCGTTTCAAAAGATTTTGACCGGGTATTCCTGAACCAGATCAACAGAACCGAATGGGATTCGGTAACTACTGTTTTCAGACGTGAAATGACAGATACAGCTATTCAACGGGCAATGAAAACAATGCCGCCCGAGATCTATGCGCTAAATGGTAAAGAAACCGCTGATAAACTCATTAGCCGCCGCAACGATCTTGAAAAAAAATCATTGAAGTATTATGATTTTCTGGCCAAACAGGTAACCGTTACAGGTAGCAACAAAACTGAATTATTTAAAGTATTCAATGAAGGAAAAAATGTACGGGTGCAGGTACAAGCCCATGAAGGAAAGGATAGCGGCTTTGTTATGTACGACCGCCTGTTCGATATTAGTAAAACAAAAGAAATACGTTTATACGGTCTTCGCGGCAACGATAAGTTTGATATATCGGCCAACACGCCTAACAAAAGTTTCCTTCGCATAATCGGAGGCAAAGGCGACGATACCTTTCATATAAATGGTAATATCAAAAACTATATATACGACCTCACCGGTGAAAAGAATTTTGTAGAAAAAGGAAAGAATACAAAAAACCGTTTCAGTTCCAACACTGATGTAAACAAATATGATTTTACCGATCAATACCAGTATAACATTTTCCATTTCCCCCGTATAAATATCGGTTACAATGCAGATGATGGATTTATGTTTGGCTTTGGGTTATGGTACCGCCGGTATTCCTTCCGCAAAGAACCCTACTCTTCAGAACAACGATTGTCGGCTCTTTTTGCAGCCGGTCAAAAAGCCATGCAGGTTAAATACCGGGGCTTGTTTGTAAATGTGCTGCCCAAAACAGATGCAGTGATCTATGCAGAAATAATGAACCCCGCCCTGAATAATTTCTTTGGTTTTGGCAACAACACCAGGGTAAATACCGATTCAACTATAAAATATTACCGGGCACGGTATAAAGATGTAGCGGCAGACGTGTTATTAAGATATAAGGTAGCATCTGTGTTCAGTGTATTTGCGGGCCCATCTTATTACCGTTACTGGAATAAAACCGAAAACAACAAAGATTACATTCTGGGTAAACCATCGCTCATAGGCCTCGATTCAAACGACGTGTATTCCGTAAAATCATACGTAGGCGGTAAAGCGGGTTTCCTGATCAACAACCTCAATAATGAACTGTTCCCTACCCGGGGAATAAACTGGTTAACAACTTTCACGCATTTGCAACCACTGAACAAGACCAGTTCTCAATTAACTAAGTTGGAATCAGATATGACGGTATATGCCAGTATGAGCTTTCCGGCCCGCTGGGTAACGGTATTAAGAGTAGGCGCCGGCCGCATTTACAGCGATAGCCTTGAATATTTTCAGGCGCTTACATTGGGTGCCAACAACTACTTACGTGGCTTTAGAAAAAATCGCTTTGCAGGGCAGGGTCTCGCTTATGCAAGCCTTGAATTCAGGGTTAAATTATTCGACAGTAAATCGTATGTATTTCCCGGACAAGTTGGGCTGGTGGCATTTAACGATATAGGCCGTGTATGGTTAAATGGTGAACGTAGCAAACGCTGGCATTATGCCTATGGTGGCGGTTTTTATTATGTGCCCTATAATATGGTGCTGGTATCTGCTACTGTTGCTTTATCGAGCGAAGAACGACTGGTGAACTTTACACTGGGCACAAAATTGAATTTAACATTTTAATATTCCTGTATGTCAACATATAATGCGCTGCTAATAGATACCGAAAGCTATGTAAAAACGCTGTTCAAACAGAACAACCTCGATAACCTGGTTTTTCATAACCTTGAGCATACAGAAACTGTTGTTGAAAGGGTACAGGAAATTGCATCGCATTATCAGCTGCCGCAAAAAGAATTGCTTGAACTGTCAATTGCCGCCTGGTTTCATGATACCGGGCACCTGATGGCCGACCCTTCGGGCCACGAACAAAAAAGCGTGGAACTAATGGAAGCATTTTTAAAAAGCAGGACCGACGATGAAGAACTGATAAACAATGTAGCCGCGTTGATACGCATTACTAAATTTCCACCCACACCACAATCGTTACCCGAAATGATCATTTGCGATGCAGATACCTATCATTTTGGCCTCGATGAATTTAAGCAAACCAACAAGGCCATGAAGAAAGAACTGGTGTTGCGCAACATGAACACCATGGTTATGGATTGGGAAAACAACAGCCTTGAGTTACTTAAAAAACATCAGTTCTATACTGCATATTGTATTGACCTGTTACAGAGAGGAAAAGAAAAGAACATTCGCCGGCTCACAAAAAAAATTGGCAAACTGGAAGGGGCCAATGTTAGCGACACCCTAATTCAACCAGCAAGCGATGAAGACGAAACAAGCAAACGAAAAAACTCGTTCATAACACGAGGTATTCAAACCATGCTTCGGTTAACTTCCGAAAACCATGTGGAGTTAAGTAACATGGCAGATGGTAAAGCCAGCATATTGATAAGTGTGAATGCCATCATCATCTCAGTTATTCTTTCCGTATTGATACGCCGTATTGAGGTTGATACACACTTAACAATACCAACATTTATTTTTCTGGCATCTTCATTAACTACCATCATTATTGCCATTATGGCTACACGGCCCAAAGTATCAACAGGTAATTTCAGTCGCGAAGACATTCTGAATAAATCAACCAACCTGTTATTCTTTGGCAACTTTTATAAAACAAAAGTGAATGAATACAAATGGGCCATGACCACCATGATGCGCGACCCCGATTATTTGTACAGTTCATTAATTATGGACATACATCAACTGGGTGTTGTGCTGGCCAGAAAATACAAACTCATAAGGCTGGCCTATACCGTATTTATGATAGGGTTGTTTATTTCGGTGCTGGCATTTATGATTGCCATTATGGTGCATACCCCACAACAACCGGTGATCAATTCAAATGTTTCACCCTATAGTTCATAATATATGAAACCATTTGATCGTGTAATAGTAAGAAGAGGCGCCATCAATAAATACCGCATGAAACAGGTGCTGGTAATAGCCTTGCTATGGACGATCATTGATACGAGTGTATACTTATATAAATTTTACCGCGATCATGTTAACGAAGCAGAACACCCGTTCGATATGCATTCAACGGCAGTGTTGCTGTTACGTTCGGGCCTTATCTTTTGCATTTGCCTGGTAATGGCTTATTTGTTAACCTACCAGTTAAAGCACCTGGTACGAAACCTGCCTTTATGGCTTGGGTTGCTGGTAAAAACCATTCTACTGGTTGCCGCAGCTTTTTTGCTCAACTACATCCTGCACTTTACATACATCTGGCTAATTGAAAAAGAACCGCTCACAACCGAGCTGGGCCGTAACTATTACAGGCAATTTCAAACATCGCTGTTCCTTAGCCAAATGGTACGCTGGCTCATCACTTTTTTATTTACGATCATGATCATTGAGGTGAACGAAAAATATTCACCCGGTGTTTTTTTCGACATTCTTGCAGGCCGTTACTTAACACCCAAGAATGAAAAAAGAACGATTATGTTTATTGACCTGGTTGATTCAACTGCCATTGCCGAGCACCTGGGCCATAAAAAATATTTTCGCTTTATTCGAGATTTCATTTATTTTATTTCAGTGGCCTTGCTGGAGAACGATGGTCAAATATATCAGTATGTTGGCGACGAGGTAGTGGTTTCATGGATAGTAAAAAAGCCTAACGCCAACAGAAAATGCCTGCAGGCATTGCTCGATTGCAAACGCATATTACAACGAAATAAAAACTACTTTAAACGACTGTATGGTGTTGTACCGGAATTTAGAGCAGGTATACATACGGGTGAAATAACCATTGGCGAAATTGGAGTTATAAAAAAAGACCTTGCCATGAGTGGCGACACAATGAATACCGCAGCCCGCCTGCGCTCGGCCACCAGCGAACTGAACGAGAAAGTGATCATTTCAAAAGACTTTGCAGCACAAACAAATTTAAAGAACTGGAATGCGGTCAATTTGGGGTTGGTTGATTTAAAAGGTAAAGAATCTGCTATGGAATTGATTGCATTGAAGTTCTAACATTTGCATGCGTTGACGATTTTCCCCATTACATTGTAAGGCTGACATAATTGCATCGCATAATAATTGCTTATAATATTATCAAACGATTGTTATGAATAAGGTCAAACTATTTTTAGCCCTTACTGGTACTGCTTTGCTCATTACCAGTTACCAGCATATTGATCACAAAAGCAATTCGGCTTTAAACAAGTTAGCATTAGCACAAACTGATACTGTTCCCAAAAAGGCCGATAGCATACCTACAGACGACATAGATACAACCGGCAAACCCGATACAGTACAAATGGCCATGAAAGATACCAGCTCACCCAGGTACGTTGACCTGAGTACCGGGCAGCCCGTTGAATTGTACTATGACGCTAAAACAAGAAGAACATATTCTTCAATGACCAATGAGCCGGTTGAGTTTTATGTTGATATGAACACACGCGACACCGTTTATGGAAGAGGCAGGTATATTGTAAACAACTACATAGTAAAAGCAAATGACGGAATGTACAGGCTCGACGCAGGTAAAGTAAAAATGGATAAAGACGATCTCAAGCTTAAAGATGGAAGTAAGAAATTTAAAATGGATCAAAGTAAGATGAAGATGAAAGGCTGGGAAGGAAAAATGAAAGGAGATTCAACCAGTGGAAAGATGAAGCAAAAGGACATGAAGAAAAAAATGGACAATGACGGAATGAAGACAAAGAATTAAGTATTGAGTGTCTTATATATGAGTGATCTTATTTCGCAATGCGTAATAAGATCACTTTGTTTAAACCATGGGCTGTTGCACTTTTTCCCCACCACTAGCAGCGCATAATAATTGCTTATAGTACTAAAAATTTATTATGACCAAGATCAAACAACTATTAACAGTTACTGGCAGTGTATAGATCATTGCATCGTGCCAGGAAGCAGCCAACAATGAAAACGATTTAAAAAGCGATTCTATTGCAACAGAACAACCAGCAGCAGTTGATAATAATGCACAAACAAACAATTCAAAATATGTTGACCTGAAAACAGGCCAGCCAGTTGATTTGTATTATGATTCAAAAAAGAAGAAGACCTATTCAGCCAGCAACGATGAACCGGTTGACCTGTATGTTAATGTAGCAACCGGCGATACCATTTATGGCGAAGGCAGGTTTGTTGTGAACAATTACATTGTTAAAACCGAAGATGGCAAATATAAGCTTGACAACAAAAAGGTAAAGATCGATGGAGATGAGATCAAGATCAAGGAAGGAAATAAGAAGTTTAAGATGAGCGAAGATGAAATAAAGATCAAGGATGGTGATGCGGATAGAAAGCTTAAAGCAGATGCAGATGAACAAAAGATGAAAACAGAAGATATGAAGACCAAAGACGAAGCAGGTAAGCCAACCAAGACGAAGAAGGACTAATAACGCTCACCGCCTAACAAGGTTAAATGACAACGCGCCACACTTATTAGAATGTGGCGCGTTTATTTTGGTGAGACTTCTAAGTATATTAATTAACTCTACCCAGCATTTCCTGCAATTTCATTACCAGTTCGGTTTTGGTAATAGGCACACCCATGATCTTATTATAACCTTTTGCATCAACAAAATATTGATCACGGATGATCTTTATCAGTTGTCCGTTATTGATCTCAGGTATCAGCACCTGGTCAAAATTCTTTAGTATAGTGCCCAGGTTCTTAGGGAAGGGACGTACATACCGCAAATGAGCATGGCTAACTGCATAGCCCTGTATCTGCATTTCGGCTACTGCGCTTTTAATAGCGCCATAGGTACTACCCCAGCCCAGCACCAGTATCTTTCCTTTTTCGGGGCCGCTGTCTAACGTTTGTTCAGGTATATAATCAGCGATCTTATCAACCTTCTCCTGTCTTATTTTCACCATCAGTTGGTGGTTCTCAGGATCGTAGCTAACATTACCGGTAATGTTTTGTTTTTCTAACCCGCCAATCCGGTGCTCAAGGCCAGGCACACCCGGAATAGCCCAGGGACGCGCCAGCTTCTCATCGCGCAAATAAGGTTGAAATTTATCTTCACCATGCCCCAGTTCTGTTTTGAACTTTACAGGTATCGGTTGCAGATCATCGCTCTTAGGGAAACGCCAGGGTTCGGCGCCATTGGCAATATAACCATCGCTCAGGAAGATCACCGGCGTCATATGTTGTATGGCAATACGCACAGCTTCATATACTGCACCAAAGCAATCACTGGGCGTGCTGGCCGATACTATAGGCATGGGACATTCGCCATTACGGCCATAATAAGCCTGTAACAGATCGCTTTGTTCGGTTTTAGTGGGCAACCCTGTAGAAGGGCCGCCACGCTGTACATCAATAATAAGCAAAGGAATTTCAAGCATCACTGCCAAACCCATTGCTTCGCCTTTTAATGCCATACCAGGGCCCGAAGTGGTTGTTACACCCAAAGCACCGCCGTAAGCAGCACCTATTGCAGAGGTAATACCTGCAATTTCATCTTCGGCCTGAAAGGTCTTTATTCCGAAGTTTTTATAACGGCTCAGTTCGTGCAAAATATCTGAGGCTGGTGTAATGGGATAAGTACCAAGGAACAATTGCAATCCGCTTTTTTGAGAAGCGGCTATTAACCCATACGCTGTTGCCTGGTTACCCATAATAGAACGGTACTCACCAGGCTCCATTCTTGCCTTATCTACTTTATAGCGGGTGGTAAACGTTTCGGTAGTATCGCCAAAATTATACCCGGCGCGTAATGCTTTTACGTTACTATCGAGTATTTCCTGTTTTTTGCCAAACTTTTCGGTAAGGAACTGGATGGTATTATCCATATCGCGGTTATACATCCAGTACAAAAAGCCCAGCACAAACATGTTCTTTGCGCGGTCTTTTTCCTTTGTACCCATAGTGATCTCCTTCAGCGCCTCGCGGGTCATTTTGGTAACATCCATTCTAATGACCTCATAATTTTCAAGGGAGCCGTCGTCAAGCGGGTTCACACCATCGGGATAATTGGCCAAACGCAGGTTCTTTGCATCGAAACCATCTGTATTGGCTATTATTTTACCACCTTTCTTTAACGCTTTGAGGTTTGCTTTCAATGCCGCAGCATTCATTGCTACCAGTACATCGCACTCATCACCCGGAGTAAATACCCGGTCGCTCGAAAATCGTAACTGATAACCACTCACGCCAGGCAGGGTTCCCTGGGGGGCACGTATTTCGGCCGGAAAATCAGGAAAAGTGGCTAGGTCAATGCCCAGCAACGCAGTATTGTTAGTAAACTGAGTACCGGTTAACTGCATCCCGTCTCCGGAATCACCGGCAAATTTGATCACTACATCCTGCAGGACCTGTTCTTTACGAATCATTTTTGACTGTTGTTCTAGTTAATTTGCAAAATTACTATAAGTTAAGACAGATTGTTGACTTAATTGCTTCAAACAGGAGGCTTCTTTACATTAACTTTTGCCGCCAATGCCCGTTCGGCATAGGTTTGCGCCATATTTACGATAAGCGGAAAAATGATACATCGCCCTGATTTTCTGTCATTTCTGGGCCGTAGGCCTACCTTTTATATCAGAATCCGTACTATAAACATTAGGTTTTTATTGTATCCGCCCCCACTAACCACTCACCACTAGCCACTCGCCGATTTATACATTCTTTAACCAAACCGGCTTTTTAAATACGCTACCCGAATTATAATTTCATACAACAAAAATCCCCACAACATTTATGGAAACAAATGCTGAGGAAGGCGATAATAATACCGCCGCCTTCTTTTATCGGCCCCTTATGCTCTTATTGGTATTAGTAACAACCACCAAAACCACCCGTGAGGGTAAACCCAATCATCATTACAACAATGTGCCCACCGACCAGCCAAAAGAAACGGTCAGGGCATCGCCCCAAAAAAAGAAAAAAAAGAAGATCTATCTCACCTTCGACGACGGCCCCAACAAAGGCACCCGCAAAGTTTTAAGTATTGCACAACAGGAACAAATTCCGGTAACATTCTTTATCATCGGCGAACATGTATTTGCCAGCACTTCGCAACATGCTACCTGGGATAGCCTGAAGATCTGCGACTCTATTGAACTGTGCAACCACAGTTACACACATGCGCATAATCGTTACGAGCGCTTTTACAAACAACCCGATTCTGTTGTTAAAGACTTCAGGCGTTGTCACGATAGCCTGCAGCTCGAAAACACTATTGTACGAACGCCGGGCCGAAACATCTGGCGGGTTGATACACTCACATTTACCGACCTGAAGAAAAGCGCCGCAGCCGCCGACTCCTTACAACAGGCAGGTTTTACCATTATGGGCTGGGACCTTGAATGGCATTACGATCACAAAACATTCACACTTAAGAACCGGTGTGAAGACATAATGCAGGAGATCGACAGCCTGTTCGCCCACAACAAAACAAGAACGCCCGAACACCTGGTAATGCTGGCACACGATCAGGTATACGACGATTCTGACGACAGCTGCGAATTGCACGAGCTTATCAAAAGATTAAAAAAGCGGGAAGAATACGAGCTGGTAGTGGCCAGTCAGTACCCGGGCGTGAAAGCACCAAAATAGTTATGGCTTTAACACCCGAACGGTTACATGCAGCTGCCCGGTATGGCGCATGGTATGTTCGGCACCATGGAACAGTAAACCAAGCACAGTAGAAGGCAATTGCTGGCGGCCCACACCTCTTGGCTCAGTAAGTTTGGTTTCATCGATAGTTTTCAGGTATTCAAGCGACGAGGTTATCTGTGCATCCAGGTGAGCTAATAAGGATGTTATGGTAATACCATCCGCCTGTACACCTTCAGCTTTCAGGTGATCTAACTGCTGTGGAGTGAGCGGTTGACCAGCCGCGTAGGTAAACAACCGGTTGAGCACACCTGCTATATGCTGTAAATGAAATGCCGGTGAAGCCACATCCGCAGGCCGTTGCCAAAGCAACTCCATAGGGAAGTCGTTCATTAATTCATGAATTTCTTCCTGCGCCTGTAATAAAGCATGGGCTACTGGTTGTACCAATGCAGGTATATTGGTCAATGGCCCGCGCAGCCATACTTCGGGTTTTGATTGTGCCATGTGTTTCTTTTAAAGAGGATGTAAGTATAAAATTAATCTTTTGAGGTAATAGGTATGTGAAAAAAGAAGTAGGAAGTAAGATGTAAGAAGATAACTATACCTTAGGCTCATAAAAAAAGGCGAACTCGCGATAAATTGCGAGTTCGCCTTTTGCATCTTCATACTTCCTACTTCTTACCTCCTACTTCACAAACCTAAGTTCTAATAACATTCAAACTAACTCGAAAATATGTTAGTACGGTTTCAGCGACTGATAAATAGCTTCATGTACTTTAGGCCGTATACTCATACGCAGGAACTTATTTACATCGGGACTATTAACCCGGTTCGAAAGGAAAACAAATATCAGGTTCTTCTTGGGATCAACCCAAAAACAGGTGCCGGTAAAACCGGTATGACCAAATGTTTGCGGCGAAGCAGAAAGGGTTGGATATGGCTCCTGACGAGTGGCATTATCTTTTTCAGGTTTATCAAAACCCAATCCACGGCGGCTGATGGCACTGTGGTATTGATTAAAATAATCTACCGTTTTGCGGCTGAAAAAGTTTTGACCGTTCAATACACCGCCATTTAACAACATTTGCGCCAGTACGCCTACTTCATATGCATTGCTAAACAAACCGGCATGACCGGCTACACCACCAAACATGGCTGCACCGGGGTCGTGTACATACCCATGAATAAGCTGGTTACGAAATTCTTTTTCGCGTTCAGTGGGTGCAATATAATCGAGCGGAAAACGCTGTGCGGGGTTAAAGCCTGTTTCAACCAGGTTCAGCTTATCATAAAATGTTTTCTTTACATACTGATCGAGCGGCATATGCGTGATGGCCTCTACTATTTTGCCCAGGAAAATATAATCATTATCGCTATAGATATATTTTCCAAGCGGAGCCAGGTCGCTTTTTAAAATGCGGTTCATCATGGTGTCTTCCCAGTCCTTTCTTATATACAAGTTAGCCGCAACGGGGAACGTGTACATAGAATCGGGCGAGGAATTATATAATCCGGGCCGGGGCAGATTACCATTAGCAGGATCAAGCGTTTCGCGATAAAAAGGAATGAACGCTTTTAAACCCGCCTGGTGTAATAAAATATCCCATAGTTTTAATGGCGCTTTATTGCTTTTACGCACATAAGGCAAATAATCGCCCAGTGTTTTTTGAAGATCGAGTTTGCCTTCATCGTATAACTTCATTACTGATAAAGTGGTAGCCATTATTTTGGTAACCGAAGCCAGGTCATAAATGGTTTCGGGATACACAGGTTCAATACTATCGTATGTAAGATAACCGAACGCTTTTTCATAAGCGATCTTACCATCTTTAGCCACCAGCACTACAGCGCCGGGAATAGCTTTTTGTTTAATGGCATCGGTTACTATAGAATCGATGGCAGTGGTTAGCTTAGCCTCATTAAAGCCCAACAAATTGGCAGGCACAGTGGGTAATAATCTTTTTACAATAATACCATCGCCATATTTAAAGGAAGGGCAAACCGTTACCGGTAATTTACCGCTGGCTAAAAAACGGCCATGCAGAAGATCGCTGGCTGTTGTTTGTGTTATATCATCATCTTCATACGCCGCCACCAACACGCGTGCATCGCACATGTTTTTGATGGCGTATGGGTTGCCAAATACAAACGTAATTGTTTTTTGCTGTTGTTGTAAACCCTGTATCAATTGCAACGCCGGTTTGCTGATACCGAAATTATTGGCCGGGTATCGGGCAAACTTGTGCACGCCAATAACCACTACATCATACTGCTCTTTCAATTGTTGCAACAAAGGCGCTACTGCGGTGCTGTCTTTCTTATAGTCAAAATAAAAAACCTGCGCATCGTAATCCCTGCGTATATGTTCGGCAAAGGCATTGTCCTGGGTAAGGCCCACACCTACATACGCAATACGTTGTCCTTTATACAAAGGGAAAATAGCGGGGTCATCGTTGCGTAAAAGGGTAAGCGCACTTTTTGCAATAGCCCTGCGGGTTGTAGCTACTTTACTATTCAGATCGGCCAGGATATTTGTAGTATCAATAGGTTTCCAGTTAGCCAGCCCATATTCATATTTAGCATACAACACTTTGCGCACATGTTCATTGATATCGCTCCAATGCAGTTTTCCTTTACGAATAGCCTTACGAACCTTTTTAATACTACCCGGAATATCGCCAGGTAAACACAACATATCGTTACCGGCAATTAATGCCTCGCGCGAAGCTTCGCCATCGGGGAAATATTTGGCCACGCCTTTCATTTCAAGCGCATCGGTAAACGTGAGGCCATTATAGTTAAGCTCTTTGCGCAGCAGCGTAGTAACATTGTTGTAAGAAATGGAAGTAGGTGTATGCGCGGTATTGTCAATAGAAGGGACCGACAAATGCGCCACCATTACACTACCAACCCCTGCTCTAAAGATCTGATTGAAGGGATATAGCTCCAACGAATCGAGCTGGGCTTTTGTTTTATTGATCACCGGCAGGTCGAGGTGCGAATCAACATCAACATCGCCATGCCCCGGAAAGTGTTTGGCGCAACCCATAACACCAACATCCTGCATGCCTTTCATGTAAGCAATACCATATTCCGCCACCTTGTACTTATCTTCTCCAAACGAGCGGTCGTTGATAACCGGGTTATTGGGATTATTATTAATATCAACCACGGGTGCATAATTCACCTGAATACCTATTCGTTTGCACTGCTCACCTACCACCCGGCCATATTCGTATATAAGTGACCGGTCCTGCACGGCCCCCATCATCATTTGCCGGGGCAGGCCCAGCACACTATCCATACGCATTCCAACGCCATTTTCGGCATCGATGGTCACCAGCAACGGGGTTTGGGCAGCTGATTGCAACCGGTTAAGAATGGTTGCCTGTTGAACGGGCCCGCCCTGAAAAAGGCACAACCCGCCAATATTATATTTTCGAATGGCTTCTTCAACCTGTTTATCATAAAACACAACCTTGCGGTCGGCGCCAATTGACGACACCCGAACCACCATAAGCTGCGCTATCTTTTGTTTTTTTGATAATGTTTTAAAAACGCTGTCGACCCAATGATCGGCGGCCGGATTACCGGAAGAACGCTGGGCCATACCCTGGCTACAAATGGAACAGATCAGGAGAAAAGAAACAATAGTTTTTAACTTATTCCTCATGTAAATGAAGTGATTTTAGTAAGGCAGAAATGAGCATCAAATGTACTGTTAATAAGGGGTTTGAGCCATTAAAATTCTTCTAATATTGGGTGCGTTTTTGTGCGCACGAAAGGCCGTAAACCCTTGAATTTTCAGCACATAAAGACAAATGTTGTACCCATTTTGCCATCAGCGTTCAGTGTACAAAGGGATTGTTTTATTGCAGGCTTTTGAGCGCTGTTATATGCAATCAAATAGTCTTACATTTGCCCACTCAAAATCAGGAGTAGCTTTTGGCAGATATCATTAATTTATTGCCCGACAACATTGCCAATCAGATCGCAGCAGGTGAAGTGATCCAGCGGCCAGCCAGCGCCGTAAAGGAACTGTTGGAAAATGCCGTTGATGCCGGCGCCACCGAAATTAAATTGATTATCCAGGATGCGGGTAAAACGCTGATCCAGGTAATTGATAACGGTAAAGGCATGAGCGAAACCGATGCCCGCATGTGTTTTGAACGCCATGCTACTTCCAAGATCCGCAACATCGATGACCTGTTTCATATAAAGACCATGGGCTTTAGGGGTGAGGCACTGGCCTCCATTGCCGCCGTTGCCCAGGTTGAACTGAAGTCGAAACGCGCCGAAGACGAAGCAGGTACTTATATTGAAATTGAGAACAGCATGGTAAAAGTGCAGGAACCTGTGGCCACCACCAATGGAACCAGCATAGCCATGAAGAACCTGTTCTTTAACGTGCCGGCCCGCCGCAACTTTTTAAAAAGCAATGCCGCCGAAATGCGGCATATCGTTGATGAATTTATGCGGGTAGCCCTGGCGTTCCCCGATGTATTTTTCTCCCTTACCAGTGGTAACCAGCAGGTTTTTCATCTCGAAAAAGGAAGTTTAAAACAACGTATAGTACAGGTACTGGGCCAGCATTACAATGCCCGGCTGGTAACCGTACAGGAAAAAACCGATTACCTAAATATTTACGGGTTTGTAGGAAAACCCGATACGGCCAAAAAAACCCGGGGCGATCAGTATTTCTTTGTAAACAACCGGTTCATCAAAAGCAATTATTTAAACCATGCAGTAAATAGCGCTTTTAAAGAATTGATCCCGGCCGACAGCTTCCCGCTGTACGCCCTGTTCATTGATCTGGATCCCTCCCAGCTCGATATCAACGTGCATCCTACCAAACAGGAGATCAAGTTTGAAGATGAAAAGATCGTTTATGCATTTGTGCAGGCCGCGGTTAAACATGCCCTGGCCCAGTTCAGCATAACGCCTACGCTTGAGTTTGACCTCGATCCCAACATCCAAAAACTGGATGCGCTTAATAAACCATTCACCGACGATAAAAAAGACGCTGCGCTTTCATCGGGCCTGGCCAAAGATTTTACCAATAAGAACTCAGCCCATTTTATTCAACCAACAGATAAAACCGAGCTGAGGCATTGGAAAGATTTTTATGAACCAAATAGCCAATCGGGAAGCGGCGATAACACCCGCCAAACCTCAACAGGCGGTTCATCGGCCAATGAAACAACCAACCCGGCCTACGGCGGCTTTTCGTTCAATGCACAAAAAGATGAGAAGTTTGAATCGCTTCTCGACAAACTAAAGAAACAGGATGGCGGCAGCGATACAAGCATGCCTGCCCATAATTATACCCCATTTGCCAAACAGCTGGTTGATGAT
Source organism: Niastella sp. OAS944 (assembly GCA_024809215.1). Taxonomy (GTDB): domain Bacteria; phylum Bacteroidota; class Bacteroidia; order Chitinophagales; family Chitinophagaceae; genus Niastella. The sequence continues at coordinate 223,298 of JANUBW010000013.1, forward strand.
AATGCCCTGCTGTTTCAATTACATTTTGCTTATATAGTTGCGCCCACATCGCGCGGCTTTATGCTCATACACCAACAGCTGGCCCATGAACGCATCTTATACGAACGTTATGTGGGTGCTGCACACGGTAAAAGCATTCCAACCCAACGCAGCCTGTTCCCGGTTACGTTACAGCTATCGCCTTCTGATGCTGTTTTATTACAGGAGCTAACTGCCGACCTTAACCAACTGGGTTATCAAATTGAACCATTTGGCAACAATGCCTTTGTAGTACAGGGCACCCCTGCCGATGTATCGACAGGCAATGAAAAACTGGCCATTGAAAACCTGCTGGAACAATACAAACATTTCAGCAGCGATCTTAAGTTCTCACGTCGTGAAAAATTAATTCGCTCACTGGCATGGCAAAACGCCATAAAGCCCGGCACGCCCCTGGCATTGGATGAAATGCGCGCATTAACAACCGACCTGTTCAAATGCTCGCAACCCAATGTTACTGCCGGCGGCAATCCCACTTATATAGAATTTAAAAAAGACTATCTGGAGCAATTATTTAAGCGTTAATACTTCGCCTTTGGGCTTTTTTCGTTTTACATCTTCCCAAATGTTGTACCGCAGGTAAAACTGAAGGCTTTTGTTTTTATCGAATGTATAAGGTGAATTAGGTGTAATCTGAAAGCTTGCATAGTTGTTGAAGGCCTGGTTGTATTGCAAACCAACGGTAAACCGGCTCCAATAATAGCTCATGTCGATCAGTAACCGAACCTCACTACCATTCAATTTGTGTGGAAGTGAATTGTTTTTGAATTTGGTAAAGTAGTTCTCCACCGTTAACTGCTGCATTGGCCCTATCACACTACGTTCTATACATTCATACTGAGCAATACCGCTCACCAATGAAGAATACTGTAAGCCAGCCCCCATATAAAAGTTCTTAAGCGGACTGTGATACACCGTAAGCGGAAGATTAAAATAATACAATTTACGGGCTGTTAAGGTAGTTATTTGTTCGTGAACAAATGGCCCCGGCGACACCTTCCTATCCTGGTACAACATCATTGGCCTTATAAACTGTGGCGCCGAAAATTGTAAGCCAGCCTGCAAATACGTCTTGTTATTAAAATGATATTGAAAATGCGGCGAAGGAATATAATCGGAAATGGTATTTACACCTGCATTTCTGTTAATGGCGAATGCCTGCTGATCGCCCACAGGGAAACCCAATGGCAACGACAAACCAATGGCAAACGTTCTGTCCTCATGCGATCGCGCATTGCGGTTCGATTTGCGGGTGGTAGCTTTTTTGCTGTCAGCCCTATTAGGGAACAAATAGGTAAACTCTCTTTGTATTACTCCTGAAGGCGATACCACCGTTGTTCCTGTGTAATTTATATTATAAGTAACCGGCGACTCTTTTAACCCCGAACCAGAAGATGGTTGAGAAGGCAATGTGATCGTTGGCTTATAAGATGGTTTGTTTATACCTGAAGCCGATTGTTTAACCGGCTTTTTAGTGTTGCTCTTATTGCCTTTGTTATTGGCATTGTTTGTATTCTCCTCTACATTATTATCCACTGCCCGGTTGCCGGTAATTTTATTTGGGCGTGCACCCGTTTTGGCTGAATGATCAATGGCAGGTCTGTTACTACCAGTGCTTACCTTATTATTTTTTGAAGGGGAAGAGTAAATTTTGTTTCTATCTACGGAAGTTTTATTGTGATCAATTGTTGGGTTTGCATTTGCAGCATTATTACCGCTGCTTCGAGACTTCTCAGCCGTTGAAGTGGTTGATGAACTATTACCGGTTGTTGGGGTAGTTGTAGTTGTACCGTCAGTATTATTGGTAACAGTTTGCTGCCCGTCATTGTCAGCAAGCTCATTATTATCAGCAGAGTTGGGGGTTGATGCATAGGTTGCACCGCGCAGATCTTTGCGCGAACCATTTGCATGGCCACTATTCCCTTGCCCAACATTATTTTCGGTTGAAGCAACGGACGATTTGTTTTTATTGTTAACGGTTTTTATGGTGCCGGCAACGGTTTCATTACTATGTTCTTTCGACAGTAATGATCTGCCGCCGAACCATGTTCCAACCAATACGGCAACTATTATAGTGCCGGCAACCCACCAGCGGAAAGGACCTCTTGGGCCGCCCCCACCACGTGGCATGTTTTTATCGAGCAGCGCTTTCATCTGCTGCCAGTTTTGGTCGGGGTCATCTGGTGGCGGAAGTTGCACCAGTTTCTCCGCTAAGTGTTTTTCGTATGGATGTTTAAGGTTCATCACATTTACACTTGCAAGGTTTGTAATAGTTTTTGCAATTGTTTGCGGGCCTCACTCAGGTGCCATTTGCTGGTACCTTCACTAATACCCAATAGGTTAGCTATTTCCCGGTGATTATATCCCTCAACTACGTACAGGTTAAACACCGTTTGGGTAGCCGGTGATAACTTCTGTACCAGTAATAAAACTTCTTGGGAAGACATTCGTTGTACCGCATCGGCATCAATGGCTGGTTCATCAACTTTTTCCAGTTCAATGTGCGTATGGAATTTGCTGCGTTGCCTGATAAAGTCAATGGCCGAATTTATGATAATGGTTCTTACCCAGGTGTATAAACTTGCCCGGGAAGTATCATAGGTATGAATGTTTTTGAAAACCTTCAAAAAGCCATTGTGCAATACTTCGATTGCATCTTCCTGGTTACGGGTGTATCGCAGACAAATGGATGCCATAGGCCCATAGAACTTCTTATACAAGTGTTCCTGGGCCTTGCGGTTGTTATTTATACAACCGGTGATCAGTTCTATATCAGTAGCATTAGTGGACAATCAAGCCTGTTATTTGGTGTTTTTACCTGAACCTTAATTGTGCTTAGAATGCTGAATTTCTCTTTAGTTTAACGGCCTATTGCCAGTTGCTGATAATAATACGGGGGTTAACGCTTATACGGTTGGGGAATAAAAGAGAAAACTTAAAAAAATTGTTAATACCGGCTCCGGATCCCCTTAAGGAAGGTTTCAATACCACGGCGGATAGTCCCTGCGCTGCCTGTGTGATTATTGATGAGGACCGAAAAAATCAGCAGCTTGTTCTTTTTTGTGTATAAATATCCGCTCAACGCTACAACGCCCGACAAGGTACCGGTCTTGGCAAATATATAATTACTATCCTGTTTGTACAAATTACTCAAAGTACCTTTGCCACCGGTAGGCAGTATCGCCTGTAGCCTTTTCATGCCAAATTCCTGTTGCATTTTCTGTAACAGCGCTACAAAGTCGTTGGGCGTAAACAAATTATAACGGCTTAGCCCACTGCCATCAACCCAGCGGGGTTTTTGCGGCAGATCGCGCAGATCGGTTTTCAGCAGGGTATCTATTAATTTCCCATCATTCATTTCGCCCAGTTTTACCTGGCTTACCATCAACAGCGATTGTTCAGCATAAAAATTATCGCTGCGGTACATCATGGGCTGCAAAAGTGAATCGACCGGCTGCGAATAAACAGTTGACAGTTTTACCGGTTGCTTTTGCTTTTTATTAAGCTCGGCCAAATATGTGATCTGTTTACCAATTGTATCGGGCAGTAATTCAAGTGCCGACTGAACGCCATAGGTAACAAATGGCACATCCTGCTCCTTTTTCTTTTCCCTGCCCTCGGTGATCATAAATACATTTTCATCGCGGTTGCGTTGCACAAAAAAGGCCTTACGCTGAATACCTGCATTAAAACGAACTTTCCAATTTATTTCGGGTATCGAATAAATAGAAGGTGTTTGGTCTTCCTGCGCCTCATTACTAACGCCTTCGGCTATTTCCTGTACCCAATGGATCATATTACCATATACAGGCAAAGCACTTCGCTCGGCCATGTAATTATCATTATAATCATTCCACGACCAGCCCGAGCCAAGGGCCGTTTCCTTCCAGTTACTATCAATTATATAAACCGACTTCTTTGTTTTTTGCAGAAAGTCAATGACCGGGTTCTTTTTAAAATCGGTGTGCAACAGGCTGGGGTCGCCCGTAGGTACCAGGTATAATGCGGTGTCGTTTTCCCAGTATTTGATGCCGGGCAAACTGTCGCCCAGGTATTTTAACGCGGCATAACAACTGAAGAGTTTGGTATTGGAAGCCGGTACAAAATACTTTTGCGCGTTATGGCTATAAAGATATTTTTTGGTTGAAGGATCGTACAAACTAATACCCACATGGGCATGCTGTACGGTTGAATCCTGAAAAAGCGCCGTATTGGCCGCCTTTGATATTTGGCGTTGGGTTGAACAGGAAGCAAAAACAAGCAAAAAGCCCAACGCAAAAAGCCGAATACCTTTTACAGTGATACTTTTTACTAATGAAAAACGGGTATTAATACGAAAACTGCTTGTTATGCTCATGCTGAAATTTAAAGATTATATATGACAAGCAGTAGCGGTTAATTCCACAAATAACGGCGCATTAAATGTTTTATTTCTCTCATTAATCGCGCTCCTGGGCGCGGAACCATCTTTCGGGGATTTCATTACTGCTGGCCAGCAGATAATCTTTGTATGAGCAGGCAATGTATTTTTTATCGGGCAGCTGCATCCACCAGCGGCCTGTTTTTTTGCTTTGCAGAAACACCGCTTCAATTTCGCCAAATGCTATATGGAATTCATTGAACGAATCTCTTTCTTCCAGTTTCGCTTCGCGCAAACTGCGGTTATAGCCATCAACCATGTACCATAACATATGGCTGATCTGTTTGGCAGTAAGATCGTCCTTATCGCGACTGGGCACATAACCGTAAATGCCAATTGTATTGATAGTGGGGCTTAAGCCGGCATACTGCATCAGCACACAGGCTTCCTCGCCGGTAAGTCCGTTTGGCGTAATTTTATTGGCCGGCGCAAATGCATTGGCAATGGCCGCAATATCAAAACTGAACATTTGCGAATTGCGGATCACCGGTTCCATTTCCTCAATGGCATCCTTCACATGTCCTACGCGAAAACAATCAAAACGCAATTTATCCATCGTTTCAAGCATATGCGGATGCACATAATAACTCTGAAACGCAATGTGGTTATAGTGTTTTATGAAATTGGGCTCGCCGGTAAGCATTTCCATTAAGAAATTCTCGGACCGGTTGCGCGATTCCATGCTCAGGTCGATCAAAGAATCAACGCAGGTTGCTTCAATAATATAGTTTCGGCTGGTATAGCAATGATATTGCGCCAGGGTAAGATCGTGCGAACCGCCCAGTACCACAACCGTTTTGCCGGCGTTGGTCAATTCGGCCAGAACGGTTTTCAATGCGGCATACGTATCTTTCAGGCTGGCTCCCATAATGATGTTGCCCATATCAACCAGGTTAACATCGGAATGCCATTGATAGAGCGAATAGAACTGGCGGCGAATGGCATCGGGGCCCGACATGCCACCGGGCATTGGTCCGCTGCCCCGGTTTTCATTACAACCCACCAAAATGATATCGGCAGATGTAATATCGGGCAACTCCTCATCTTCATACACTACTATTCTTTTGCCAATTTGACCATCTTTGTACCCTTCATCTTCCGAATACATGTACCGGTTTATCGGCTGCAAAAAATCCCCTATATATAAGCTGTCTGACATACGGGTGCAATATAGTTAACAAGTTGACAAGTTAACGAGTTGACAAGGCCCTCAATTTCGAGCCCGCCGACTAATTTTTTCTCCCCTAACCTTGTTCACTTGTCAACCTTTCAACTTTTCAACTTATCCTTATCTTTGCCGCATGGACGAACTGTTACAACAAATTGCAGCGTATAAGCAGGAAATTGAGAACCAGCCATCCAACGGCGCTGATTCACTGGAAGCCTATCGTATTAAGTTCCTGGGTACAAAAGGTATTGTAAAGAACCTTTTTACCGAAATGAGGAATGTTCCGGCCGATAAAAAGAAAGAATTCGGATTGATATTGAACGAATTCAAGCTTCTGGCCGAAGCCAAATACGATACCTGGAAACAGCAACTGGAAGGCTCAGACACTACTGTTGCGGCTGCTATTGATGTAACCCTTCCCGGCGATGCATTACCCCTGGGTACGCGTCACCCCATCAATCAGTTCCTGAACCATGTTATCAGCATTTTCAACCGACTTGGCTTTTCTGTGGCCGAAGGACCTGAAATTGAAGACGACTGGCACAACTTTACTGCATTGAACCTGCCTGAGCACCACCCGGCCCGCGATATGCAGGACACGTTTTACATTCAGCAAAATCCCGACTGGTTGCTGCGTACCCACACCAGCAACACCCAAATACGGCATATGGAAAAAGGCCAGCTGCCTATTCGTATTGTATGTCCCGGTCGTGTATACCGCAACGAAACCATCAGTGCCCGCAGCCATTGCTTCTTTCACCAGATTGAAGGATTATATATTGATGAGAATGTTTCTTTTGCCGACCTGAAACAAACCCTGTACTTCTTTGTGCAGGAAATGTATGGCAAAGATGTGAAGGTGCGGTTCCGCCCCTCGTATTTCCCATTCACCGAGCCCAGCGCCGAAATGGATATCAGCTGCCAGCTGTGCCATGGCGAAGGTTGCGCCGTTTGTAAACGCACCGGCTGGTTAGAGATCTTAGGTTGCGGTATGGTTCACCCGAAAGTGCTTGAAAATTGTGGTATTGACCCCGAAAAATACACCGGCTTTGCGTTTGGTATGGGTATCGAAAGACCCGCCCTGCTCAAATACGGCATCAACGATATTCGTTTATTCAGCGAAAACGACGTGAGGTTCCTGCGGCAATTTACCAGTGCTACTTAAATCAATAGACAATAAGCAATAGGCAATTTGCAAAAATTCCTTTTAAGCATTGCCTATTGCTTATTGCCAATTGCCAATTGATTACTATGGTACAAACTATTTGCGTTTGCGGTGCAGGCACAATGGGCAGCAGCATTGCCCAGGCAGCCTCGCAGCACCAATTTCATGTTATTTTATACGATGTGAATACCGGGATGCTTGCAAAAGCCAAAGCAGGTATGCAAAGCAATTTGCAGTCATTGGTGCAGAAAAATAAGATCACTGCCGAAACCAGCGCCGACATCCTGAGCCGCATTCAGTTTGTTTCAGATATTAACGACTGTTTGGCCGATCTGATCATTGAAGCCATTGTTGAAAAACCCGAAGTAAAAGTGGCGTTGTTCAACCAGCTGGCCGAAGTAAATCACAGCGAAACAGTTCTTGCCACCAACACCTCCTCTTTATCGGTTACAGAAATTGCAAAAAAGGTTAAACACCCCGAGCGGGTGGCAGGTATGCACTTTTTTAACCCGGCTACAATTATGAAGCTGGTTGAAGTAGTGAAAACCCCTTTCAGCAATGAACAAACTATTGACGCAATAGTACAAACAGCCCGGCAAATGGATAAAACACCGGTGCTTTGTGAAGATTCGCCAGGTTTTATTGTAAACCATGTGGCCCGCCCTTATTATTTGGAAGCATTAAAACTGGCAGAACAGGGAGTAACCGATTTTCAAACCATCGATACACTACTTGAGGCAACCGGCTTTAAAATGGGTCCCTTTCGCCTGATGGACCTCATTGGCAACGATATTAATTATGCAGTAAGCTGCCAGGTTTATGAAGCATTAGGGAAACCAGAAAGACTGCAACCATCTCCCATTCAAAAAGAGAAAGTAGAAAATGGCCATCTGGGCCGAAAGACCGGAAAAGGTTATTATGAGTACTGAACAAGTCGGTAATTCCATTGTTCGGGCACATAAATTATTTTTGGTACATGCATTATGAGTTTATACTTACAGGTTTTGTGTTAGAAAGGTTATCTTCGTGCCCTGTTAATTATTGCACTTGTACACCAAAATACTCGTCACAGGCGGTTCGGGCTTTATAGGCGCTTACATCATAAAAGAACTGGTGGAAAAAGGCTATGCTGTACGGGCAATCCGGCACAGTAACAATGCCCCCTTCTTTATTCCGGCTCACATCAATGAAAAAGTTGAATGGGTGCCCGGCGATGTTTTGGATGTAGTTTCCCTGCAAGAAGCTATGGATGGTGTAGATGCAGTAATTCATGCCGCCGCTAAAGTTTCCTTTAACGATAACGACAAAAGCTCTCTTTACAAGATCAATATTGATGGTACTGCCAATATAGTGAATATGGCGCTTGAGAGTAACGTCAAACGCTTTGTACACATAAGTTCGGTTGCCGCCATCGGCCGCACGGTTACCGGCGAAACAGTTAATGAGGAAAAGAAATGGCAAGCCGGTAAAATGCATACCACCTACGCCATTAGCAAATACCACGCAGAACTGCATGTATGGCGTGGCGCCGCAGAGGGTTTAGATATGGTGATCGTAAACCCAAGCACCGTTTTGGGTTATGGCGATTGGAACATGTCGAGCTGCGCTATCTTCAAAAGCGTTTACAAAGAATTTCCCTGGTACACAAAAGGCATTAACGGGTTTGTTGCAGTAACCGATGTGGCAAAAGCCGCCGTGTTATTAATGGAAAGCAACCAGTCGCACGAACGGTTTATTGTTAACGGTGACAACTGGTCGTTTCAACAGTTATTCAATACCATTGCCGACGGTTTTGGTAAAAAGCACCCACACAAAGAAGCTTCGCCCTTTATTGGTAAAATTGCCTGGCGTATGGAAAAACTGAAGTCGATGATGTCGGGCAAAAAACCATTACTTACCCGCCAAAGCGCCCGGGTAGCCCAAAGCGTAACCTACTTCGACAATAGTAAAATTCTAAAAGCGCTGCCAGGTTTCTCATTTACTCCCCTCGAAAAAGCCATTCAAAAAAATTGTGAACTATACCTGGCCAATTTGCAGCCGCTATAACTGGCAAAAAACTTGTTATATATGCGTTGGCAGATAATATGTTAAAGAAATTTAACCGGGAAATGGTGGTTGAAAACCAGCAAGCCAATACTTTCACGACGAACAAAACGTTTTAAAGGACCCAAACCGGTTGTATAATTGAATTAATTCATATTAATACAATCCGGTTTTCGTTATTTCGGTAATACATCTTATCCATCTTTTGAAAAATAAATATTCAAGATGAAAAATTTAATGATCCTGTTGTTATCCGTTACCTTATGTTCTACACTTAAGGCACAGGAAAAAACGTTCACGGTTTTGGGAAAAGTACTCGATGCCGAAACCAAACTACCATTATCCAACGCATCGGCATATTGCCAAAACACCACCCAGGGAACTATTACCAATAGCGAAGGAATGTTCTTTATGCGTTTACCTAACGGCGGTTACGATATGGTGGTAACCTATACCGGTTATGAAAAGAAACTGATGCGTATTAGTAATAGCCAGGCAAAAACCGATACCATGGTTATTGAACTGGCCAAAGAAGACAAATCACTGTCGGAGGTAGCCGTAGTAGCCAGCACAGAAGACCCCGATGGCCTGAATAAATACGGAAAGTTCTTTTCACAGAACTTTATTGGCAATACCGGCTACTCAAACCAGGTGGCTATTCAAAACCCGGAAGCGCTAAAATTTTTCTATTCTAAAAAAAGGAACCGGCTAAAGATCACCGCACGCGAAGACCTCATTATTGTGAACTATGCATTAGGTTATAAAATAAGGTACCAGCTTGATTCTTTCAGTTACGATTACGGCAGCAATATCACCCAATATACAGGCTCACCGCTTTTTCAGGAAATGGATAGTACCGAAGAAGTAAAAGCGCAATGGAAAAAGAACCGCGCGCATTCTTACCTGGGCTCCCGCCTGCATTTTATGCGCTCGTTTTACGATAGCAGCTTAACCCAGCAAGGATTTATTATCGAAAAGCTGGCCGAAGATTCACAAAGCGTAAAAGGTACATTTATCAAAGACCTGTATAACGAGCAGGACTATTTGTTAGACAGTGGCCTGGTAGAGGTAAACTGGAATGGCCGTTACCGTGTTAGCTATGGAAATGTTAAACCAGATAAACAATTCCTCGATGAATATAAGTTACCGGCCACTACCCGCTTCCAGATCACCGTACTTGAAGTTGCTGATGGCGGTTTTGTAATAGAAAAGAACGGCTATTTCTACGAGCAATACGACGTAATAAATACCGGTTATTGGGCCTGGAAAAAGCTTGCTGAACAATTGCCATACGATTACGAGTATCGATAGTTGATATCTTCATAATATGTGACCGGCAGAGACAACGTTTCTGCCGGTTTTTTGTTTATAAACTAACGCGTATTAATAAAATCTTTGCATTTTAAAATATCCGGCTCAATCCTTTTTTTATACCTTGGAACGTAATTCCAATAACCGGTAAAATAATCACCGGTCACAGGAATTAACCATTAGCTTATGGGGATCCTTGCCATCATAGCAGATAAACCCGCTGTGATCTTTAACCGCTTTATCGGCTCACTGTTAATTGTAACCGGTTTACTAACTGTTAGTACAACTCATGCCCAGGAGTATAACTATATTCACTACGATGTAAAAGATGGTTTGGCAGGCTCAACAGTATATGATCTGTGCCAGGATAAAGACGGGTTTATTTGGTTTGCTACCGAGGCCGGCATCAGCCGGTTCGATGGCGCCCATTTCAAAAACTTTACTACCACCGATGGACTACCGGAAACCGAAATATTAAAACTTTTTGCTGATTCAAAGGGAAGAATATGGATGGCTCCGTTTAAGAATACTATCTGTTATTATTATAATGGGAAAATATATAACCAGGAAAACGACCCACTACTAAAAAAAATAAAGGTTTCCACGATTATAAGCACCATTTTCGAAAGCGCTGATCATTACATAGGCTTCCAATCAGATAATGAACTGCATATTATTGGCCCCGATACCGTAACAAAAGTATCCCGGAATCAATTTGACGGAAATCATTTTTTCATCCGGCCAAGTCCCCTTGGCAGGGGATTTCAGTTAAACTATGGGGATTCATGTTTTATAGTATCCATAAATAGCATGACCCATGTTACCTGCAGTACCGTTGGCGGAAAACTTCACAATTTTCCCGGCCTTCGTAGTATAAGAGACAAATTAAAAATCACTGCTGAAGATTTTACCCCCGACATCAACAGAGTATTATTCACAAATACCTGGTATGGTTCGTGGATGGTTGATACCACTACTTTCGACCGTTATGAAGATCAGTTCCTTAAGGGAAAACAAATAAGCCATGCGCTGGTAGACAAAGAAAAGAACATTTGGTTTGCCACCCTTGGCGAAGGCGTATACAAACTGGCATCCAGGGAGTTCAAAACCTTTTATTTTGCAAAGAACATTACCTCCGAGATCTTCTCCCTCGAGAAAATAAATGATAAAATTTATGCCGGTACCGGCTTTGGGCGGGTATATGTTTGGAACGGCAGGATATTAGACACCCTAAACTGCAATAAAGAGTTTGAGAAATCGCTCAACTATAACTCTACAAACAGGGTGATCAGCTTAAAAAAAATACAGGATGGCTCATTAGCAATGGGCTCAGATGGCCTGCTTATAAAAAGAACACCTGCCGGGAAGATATTCAATCCCTGGATCTATGCAGTAAAATCAATAGATGAGTTAAAGAATGGCCAGCTTCTGGTTGGCATGGCCCGAAGGACCATATTGGCAGATGCACAAAGTTTAGCAGTAAAAGATACTATCTGGCCTCATAGGACCACCAGTGTATGTGAATATGATAATGAATATTACATTGGCACCGTTAACGGCTTGTATATTGTATCGAAAAACAAACGAACCCGCTTTATGGGCGATTCTTTTCCGCCATTACGTCAACGCATCAGCTATTTCTGTCGTTCGCCCAACGGCCTTCTTTGGATAGCTACCTATGGCGCGGGCATCATTTGTATGAACAGCGGCAAGGTCATCGATCACATAACAACCCACAAAGGCCTTTCAAGCGATATCTGCAGAACCCTGTTTGTAAATAACAATCACTTATGGGTGGGTACCGATAAAGGGTTGAATAAAATAAATATCAGTCAAACCCCATACCCGGTCACCACTTATAGCACATCAGACGGATTACCTTCCAACATCATCAATGCCTTATATGTTGATGGCAATATCATTTACGTAGGCACTCCTTCCGGTCTTACCTTTTTTGACGAAGCCAAAGTGACCAATTATTCCAAATGTAATTTGCGAATACTCGATATTTCGGTAGGTAATAAACCGCAACCCTTACAGGAAAGCTATCAGTTTCACTATAAGGAAAACAGCTTAAAGATTTCCTATGCCGGCATCTCATTCAAATCGGGCGGTAACATCTCCTATCGTTACCGATTAAAGGGGTTGAGCGACGAATGGGATTCAACCGGGCAAAACATGCTGGAATATCCATCTATACCAACCGGCAATTATGAGTTCGAAATAATAGCCGTAAATAAAAAGGGCATTATCAGCAACCCGGTAAAGATCTTCTTTATGGTTGAAGCCCCGTTTTGGCAAACTTTGCCTTTTCAGGTGCTTATTATTGCAATAGCCATACTTATAACCTGGATACTGGTTGCCTGGCGCTTTAGTATACTACGAAAAGAAGAACAGGAACGGGCATCGGTACAGCAAAAGCTGAATGAGTTGGAACAAATGGCCTTACGGGCTCAAATGAACCCGCACTTTATATTCAACTGCCTTAATAGTATACAAAATTTCATAATAACAAACGACCTCGAAGCTACAAACTGGTACCTCTCAGAGTTTGCCCATCTTATAAGGCAAACGCTCGATAATAGCGAAAAGAGCACGATATCTATTACTAACGAAATAAAGTACCTGAAAAGATACCTGGAGCTGGAGATGATGCGCTTTGGCCATTCCTTTGAATATAGCGTTGATGTTGATGATGAAATTGATAGCGATATGGTTAGTATTCCAACTATGATTTTACAGCCATATATAGAGAATAGCATTCGCCATGGCATTCGATATAGAGAGAACGGCGGCGGCCGCATTGATATAAAATTTCAAAAAACGGAGGAGGGTTTTATATGCATTATTCAGGATAATGGCATCGGTAGAAAAAAAGCTAAAGAGTATAGATCGCAGGTGCGGGTTGAATACCAATCGAAAGGAATGTCGCTGACCGCCGAAAGAATAAATATTTTAAACCGTCAATTAATAGATCCCATAACCATTGAAATAAACGATTTGTCCAATGAATATCAACAGGCACTCGGTACAAGAGTTATTATACGTTTTCCCTATACCATTAATTTAAAACCTGTGAAAAAATGATACGCACTATAATTATTGACGACGAGCCTAACAACACAGAAACGCTAAAACAGCTTTTAGTAAAGTATTGCCCATTGATAGAGCTGGTAGGTGATGCTGAAAACATACGCACAGGCCAGACCCTTATTTTAAACACCCAGCCCGACCTGGTGTTTCTTGATATTGAAATGCCATTTGGCAATGCTTTTGAACTGCTCAACAACCTTTCGCCCGTTAATTTCGAGATCATATTTGTTACGGCCTTCGATAATTATGCCATCAATGCCATTAAATATTCCGCCCTTGATTATTTATTAAAACCGGTTAATATAAAAGAACTGCAAAACGCAGTGCAAAAAGCGGCCGAACGTATTAAAACAAAAAATATTACCAGTAAGATCGACACATTGTTGTTCAATCTGTCGGTAAGCAAACCTGTTTTGCAAAAAGTAGCGCTCCCTACCCTCGATGGGTTGGTTTTTGTAAACATCAATGAACTGGTTTGGCTTGAAGCAAGAGGCAGCTATACGTTTGTTTATATGCAGGACCAGCAAAAAATAATGGTGTCGCGAACATTAAAGGAATTTGAAGATATTTTACCATTCGAAACCTTTTCACGGGTACATCAATCGTACATTATCAACCACTACTTTATAAAAAAATACAACCGGGGAAGAGGTGGCACAATTGAAATGGAAGATGGCACCACCATTGAAGTTTCTATGCGAAAGAAGGATGAGTTTTTATCGAAGTTCAAGTAGTACTGAATGCTGAAGTAGGAAGTAAGAAGTATGAAATGATCGATTTTCCATTCTTACTTCTTACCTCGTACATCTTATTTCGCATTGCTATTTTCGAAAATCTACTATTTAAGAGACTTAATGCGTTCCCAGATCTCAGGTATCCTTTTGATCCACACCAGTTCTCTCTTTTTAATAGAAGCATCCTCAGCCGGTGATCCAAAATAAACTTTACCGGCTTCCAGTGTACCACCCACACCACTTTGCGCCAGTACAACAACGTTATCGTGAATGGTGAGCGTTTTTGAAACACCTACCTGCCCCCATAATATAACACCGTTACCAAGGGTTGTAGCGCCTGCAATACCTACCTGCGCAGCCAGCAAACAGTTTGCACCCAATACGGTATCGTGACCAATATGCACCATATTATCGAGTTTGCTACCGCGGCCAATGCGGGTATCGTGCGAAACGCCGCGATCGATGGTACAACCGGCACCAATTTCAACATCGTTTTCGATAACAACCCGGCCGCAACTTTCCATTTTCTTGTACCACACTTCCCTATCCTTTTTGGTATTGTAATAAAAAGCATCGGAACCGATTACTGTACCGGCCTGTATGATCACATTATCCCCAATTACACAGTAATCGAGTATTGAAACATTGGGCGCAATAAAACAATTCTTGCCAATGGTTACCTCGTGCCCTATATAAACGTTAGGCGCTATATAAGTTCCTTCGCCTATAGTTGCGGTATCGCTAATTGGCTTGTTGGCGGGGCGAAATGGACGGAAGTGTTTTACAATTGTTTGGTATGCTTCAAATGGTTTATCAACAATAAGCAATGCTTTTCCTTCAGGACAATCAGTTTTTTGATTTATGATAATGAAGGTAGCTTCAGATTGCAGGCATTTGTCGTAATATTTGGGATGATCGACAAAGACGAGGTCGCCAGGTTCAACTTTATGTATCTCATTTATGCCGGTGGCTATTCCTTCTGTATTACCAGTAAGCTCAGCACCTATCAAATTGGCAATCCATTTTATCGAAACGGGAGCGGGAAATTTCATATCCGTTGAGTTTTCGCAAAAGTAACGCACGATGATCACACAGATTAGGTAATTATTGAGTTCAGTTTCATGTTTTCTGATATATTACCTCCATGTTTATCGATAAGCATCGTGATTTTTCTATGATAACAACCCGTTATTACTTAAAAGTGATGATGATAACAGCTTCACTAACCTCTTATGTCTTCAAAAGATGCCATTAAAGGCATCATTTAACCTTTTCAATGAACTTTTTGCCAAAAAATAAATGAACGTTACCAGCTCATTCAATGGATTTTCTTACTGTGATGCATGCACAGGTATATTGTTCACTTAACTTGCACTGATTAACACAACATGTTACAATGCATCATACAGCATTGCATACAACTCGCTGCCAGTGCATGTTTCAACTGATGATATAAAACATAACAAACCTGTTTGAATGATGAAATGAAGATGAAAACATGTTCAACATTGCACTTAACGATGAATTAAGGCTTCGCTTTTCCCCATTACATAAAAAAAATGTGAATAAAATTTATTAGAAATTTTTTTTAGATAGAAAAAATTATTTTTAATATTGTGGAGGGAAATTTATTTCCCGGTACTTACTAACCCATCCACATAATGAATCTCCCGGCTCACCGGGAGATTTTCTTTTGTATGCATCGCTACTTTATCATCTACAAACCATATCAGGTACTATCACAGTTTACTTCTTCAGAAGGAAAACAAACATTGAAAGCATTCTTTAATGTGCCTTCTGATGTGTATCCTGTTGGCCGGTTAGATTATGACAGTGAAGGATTATTACTTCTCACCAATGATGCTTCACTAAATCATCGTTTGTTGAACCCTTCTTTTGCACATGAACGGGAATATTGGGTACAGGTTGATGGTGATATATCTGAAAAAGCAATTCAGGAACTACAACGAGGTGTTTCAATAACCATTAACGGTACAAAATACAGGACCAAACCATGTAAAGCAACGCGTTTTGCCAACACACCGGATGTTCCTGAACGAAACCCACCTGTTCGATTTCGAAAAGAGATTCCTACCAGCTGGGTTAAATTGATCTTAACAGAAGGTAAGAACCGGCAGGTTCGAAAAATGACAGCTCAAACTGGTTTCCCTACCCTTCGTTTGATCAGACATCGAATTGGCAGCATCACTTTAGATGGTTTATTGCCTGGTGAAATGCGTGAAATGAATAAAAATGACATCTATACCCGATTATTCGGGTAAGGCACAAACCTCAGGCCCCAAGGTACAAGCTCCAATTAAGGTCTTGTGCCCTGAACCTTGTGCCTTGTGCCTTTATTTCATTACCTTGCTAAAAAAAGGTACGTTATGTTGAAATCAATGACCGGCTTTGGAAGAAGTGAACAAACCGTGGGAGATAAGACCTTCCTGGTTGACATAAAATCACTGAATGGAAAACAATTTGAACTATCGTTGAAGATACCGGCTTTTATAAAGCCTTTTGAATTTGATATACGATCGTTGTTATCTAAAAAGCTGGGCAGAGGCACCATTGATTGTACCATAAGCCTTAAAGAAAGCGGTGCCGCCAAACCGGTAAGCATTAATACCGATCTGGCAAAAGCCTATTACCAACCAATTGCTGAATTATCGAAGTCACTGAATCTCGATCCCTCACATATCTTAAGCACTATCATTAAGCTGCCTGAAGTAATAACACCTACCGGAGAAACCTTAACCGACGAAGAATGGGCCAGGTTTCAAAGTGTTATAGAAGCAGCCATGGAAAACCTCACCACTCACCGCCTCGAAGAAGGCAAAATAATGGAAGCTGACCTGTTGTTACGTATAAGCAACATTCAAAAACAACAGGAAATAATTGCTACCCTTGAGCCTTTACGCAAACAAAAGATCAGGGAAGGGTTAACCAAGGTGTTGGAAGAAAATGTGGGTAAAGAAAACTACGATCCTAACCGCCTCGAGCAGGAGCTTATATACTACATTGAAAAAATAGACCTCAGCGAAGAACAGGTTAGGTTAAAAACGCATTGCGAATATTTTAAGACCATTTTGAACGAGCCAGAAGAAGGAAAAGGCAAGAAGCTGTCGTTTGTATTACAGGAAATTGGCCGCGAGATAAATACAACCGGCGCCAAAGCTTACGATTCATCCATACAGAAGTGTGTGGTACTCATGAAGGATGAGCTGGAAAAAGCCAAAGAACAGGTTCTAAACGTATTATAAAGCTACACAAGACACAAGGATCAGCGGTTTTGCAACCCAGGGCCTTGTGTCTTGATTCTTTTACCCTGATCCCTATCTTTGTAAAAAATTTCGCTTGAAAAAAAGTATCCTGCATTATACTTCATTCATCCTGCTTTTTGTTTCGTACCTGGCTTTACCTTCCTGTGGTACAATAGATGTTTTTGAAAAGAATGCCACCATTCCCAAACAAGTGTGGAAAAGCAGCTACAAGCCCGAGATTGCATTTAACATAGCACCTACCGATACAACTGCCCGGTTCAATATTTACATTGTTATCAGGCATACAGACGCCTACCGCTATAAAAACATCTGGTTAAACATTCATACCGAATCACCAGGCGGGGTTGTACAAAATCAGCCGCTGAACCTGCAACTGGCAACCGATAACAAAGGCTGGCTGGGCAGTGGTATGGATGACATCTTTGAACACCGTATCCTCATTACACCGCCGCATTCTCCCGAACGGTTAAGCGCAGGCACTTATCGCTTTAAACTGGAGAATATTATGCGGGAAGACCCTTTACTTAACGTAATGAACGTTGGGATACGCCTGGAAAAAGTAATGTAGGTTTTACAATGGATGTATTTACTAAAAAACGGCTTCAGATTGCCAGTATCACCTATTGGCTTTTACTGGGCTACATAGTAGTAGCACTGGTTTGGTGGTTTATTGCCCTTCAACGGCAAAATCACCAGATGGCAAACTATAAGATCAGCGAACTGAAAATGGATGACCCCTCTTTTCAGGCCAAATACATTCAAATAAACGATGAAAAACGCCGGCACGACTTTCGTAACATTGGCGAAGGCGCTATTTTTCTCGTAGTAATTCTAATTGCATCCATTTTCGTATATCAGGCTGTACGGCGTCAAATACGCTTACAACATCAGCAGGAAAACTTCATGATGGCTATAACACATGAATTGAAAACACCTATCGCTATAGCCAAGCTGAATCTGGAAACACTACTGAAGTATTCCCTCTCTGAAGAAAAAAAGCAGAAGATGTTGCAGGCAACCCTGCAGGAAACCAACCGGCTGAATACGCTGGCCAGCAATATTCTGGTATCATCACAACTCGAAGGCGGCCGCTACCGCACAGCCAAAGAAGAACTCGACCTCTCGGACCTGATAAAAACCTCCATTACCGATTTTAAGAACCGTTTCCCCGAGCGGCACTGGCAATGTGAAATAGAACCTGAAATAGATATCAACGGCGATCCTTTACTGTTACAAATATTGGTGAACAACCTTATTGAGAACGCCATTAAATATGCCCCCAAAGAAGGCCTTATTTCCTTCAAACTGTTTCAAAAGGGAAAAACCATTCAGTTCCATGTTATAGATGAGGGACCCGGCATACCCGAAGATGAAAAGAAACGCATCTTTGAAAAGTTCTACCGCATAGGTAACGAAACCACCCGTACAGCCAAAGGCACCGGTTTAGGGTTATACCTTTGTAAAAAGATTGTAGAAGATCACAACGGGCACATCAAGGTGGCTGATAATACACCCAGAGGCAGTAATTTTATGGTAAGTTTTACCGTAAAACATGCCCATGAGCAATAAACCATCTATTTTACTTGTTGAAGATGAAGAAAACCTGCACGAAGCACTCAAATTGAACCTTGAGCTGGAAGGCTATGAGATCACCTCTTCCTTCACCGGCAGCGAAGCCCTTCAAAAGATCCAAAGCGAATACTTCGACCTCATTATATTGGATGTTATGCTGCCCGATGTAGATGGCATTAGCATAACCGAAACCATCCGCGTTCAAAACAACCAGGTACCCATTTTAATTCTCAGCGCAAAAAATACAAGCTCCGACCGGGTACTGGGACTTAAAAAAGGGGCAGATGATTACCTCACCAAACCCTTTAACCTCGAAGAGCTATTGCTGCGGGTTATGAAACTGATTGAGAAGAATAAAAAAATGCAGGATAAGGATTCAGTGGGCGATACCTATCAGTTTGGCGGCCATACTATTGATTTTAATGCCCAGGAAGCGGTAACAAAAGAAGGAGAACGCATTCAGCTTAGTAAAAAAGAAGCAATGTTGCTAAAGCTGTTATTTGAAAATAAGAATGATGTAGTGCCGCGCGAAAAGATCCTGCAAACGGTTTGGGGCTACAATGTTTATCCAACTACACGTACCATAGACAATTTCATATTGAACTTTCGCAAATATTTCGAACACGACAGTCGCAATCCCCGGTACTTTCATTCGGTTCGCGGCGTTGGCTATAAGTACACCGAGTAGAAGAGCGACGACAGTGTAAGGAAGGGAACTGCAGTAAAAGAGAACGTAATTATCGATAACAAACCCTTAAGCTTTTATCTCAAGTAATTCTTTTAATAAACCTTCAGTTTTTTCTATCGTTGCCTCCATATTACTAACAGAATGACCCGGCGTGTATAAAGCCCATTCACATTCATTGAGTATGGCCGAAAAGCTTTGAATAATGTAAGCAGGCACCTGCTGTTCGGCTAACAATTGGGTAATATGATGCCTGTTCATTTTAGAAGGCAATACCTTCCAGTTATCGGCAACTACCTGCCACAAGGCCTGTTCTATTTCATGATAAAAAATGGGCGCCTGTTGGTATTGAATAGCCAGTCTTGCCTTAGTTAATAACTGAGTAGCCATTACTTGTGCCGAAGGCTTCACCTGCACAGGAGCAGCGGCCTGTACTTTAGCAATCTCTTTCTTTTTTCCCTTTTTCAATGAAATAACCTGGTATACAATACTGCCAATGATCGCCAACACTATAATGGCAAACCAATAATAATGCGCAGGAATGCCAGGCGCTTTTTGTGCTTTCATGGCCTCAGCTTCTGCATCACTTTTTGTAACACCCGGTAATACATGGAGGATGATGGAATCATTTGATGCCTTTTTATACTTCTTATCTACCGGGTCGTAATAAGAAAGATGAATGGCAGGAATTTTATAATCGCCCGTATCAGGGGCCGCAAACGAATATTCAAATGTTTTTGAACCAGTTAAAGGGAAAACATATTTATTGATGTCTTCTTTTACAGAAGGCTCTGCTGTATCAACACCCTTTGGCCATTTTACATGCGGCGGCGTTAGCAACGACAGGTTGCCACTTCCGCTGATGATTACCTGTATTTTTACCAGGTCGCCCTTGTGTATTGGAGTTGCTGGCACTTTAACTGTCACATTAAACTGCCCAACTGCACCGGAAAAATCATCAGGCTGATTGGCTGCAGGTAATGACTTTACCGTAATGGTCAATGGTTGAGAACGCAGTAGTGTGCGATGATTGATAGCCGTGGGGAACATGGGCGTACTGCTTTGTCCTGGTAACATCCCTTTTTTACCAGCCGGCTTGTCGGTCTTTATAAAATGGATCAGGCTTTCTATTTCAGCGGGGTCAAGTGTATATGTTCCTTCCTGTAAGGGAAACAACTGAACTTTTCTTACCAGGTTGGTATAATACAGGCGCCCGTTCAGCTTTTCAATTTCCGGTTTTCCACCATAGTTATCTACCATTTCCATAACACTAAAACCAGTCAGCGAAGGCCTTTTGGCAACCTGCATAGCGGCATTTAATCTTGAATATGCTTTATACACTACCATCAAAGGCTCACCAACATAACAGGTGTTCTTACTTGATTCAACCCGCAGGAATAAATTCTTCGCTATTTTGTCTGTTATATCATCGCCGGGATGTAATACTGATTCTTCCTCGGTATCAATATCATCAGGATCGATATTATAGAGCCCTTGCACATCGGGCATTACCGAAATACTGGCCGTACTGGCACGCATGTATTTTCCATTGAGAACAGCAGTGGCGCCGGGTACGGTAAACCGCCCTTTTTTTGAAGTTATCAGCACTACTACTTTTGCATAGCTTCCGCCGCCATTGCCAAAGTCCAATGGATAATCAAAAGCGTCAACCACTTCAAAATCCTTAAATTGAGGTATCGTAAACTGGCGGATACTGCGGGCACCTTCAACAATATATTGCACCTGGAACGTTTGCCGCGTGTAAACAGAAGGTTCGCTAACCCGCGTATAAAATTTTACCTGCGCGCTTAACACCCCGGTATACAGGCAAAAGAACAGCCCTAAAAAAATGATATGTATATTTTTCCTGATGCTTTTCTATTTAAATTATTTGCATTCTTTCATCAGTAACAAATATAAATTTTGCCAGTTTAGGCTGGTAAATATGTTAGCGTTAAAGGTGCGTTAAAGCGATAAACGGCAATGGCCTGTTGCAAATTGATTACAGATCGCCCAGTTGGGGTCTCAGAATAATTTCCTCAACACAGGCCTGGGGCGATAATTGAGCAGCAGTATAAACCATGCGGGAAATATCTTCGGCTTCCATAATACGTTTAGGGTCAACGCCACTTCCAACCCACGAATCGGTATAGGCTGCGCCGGGGTAAACAGCTGTTACTTTAATACCATGGGGTTTCATTTCTTCGCGCAGGTTGGTCGAAAAACCAGCCAACGCATATTTACTTATACTGTAAGCGCCCCCATTGGAATACGCCTTTAACGAGGCAATGGAGCACATGTTAAAAATATGACCACTTTTCTGTGTTATCATTTGGTTGATCAGCGCACGGGTAACATGATAAGCGCTGAACAAATTCACCGCCATCATATGCTCCAGGTTTCCATCAGGTTCATTGTAAACACTACCAGGGTCAAACAAGCCCGCATTATTCACCAGCACATTAATGGAAACCTGAAGATCAAGCACCCATTTTCCAAAAGCCTGCGCTTCTTGTTTTATTGAAAGATCAAACGCCTTGGCTTTAACCGATATATTGGGATACGCGGTCATAAACTCCTGCATGGCATTGTACAAAGCCACGTCGTTGCGGGAAGTTAAAATAAGATTATGCCCATTCTGTGCAAATACGTGGGCAATAGCCTTGCCCAAACCTCTCGATGCGCCGGTAATTACAACATTCATAATTGCTAAATTAATTACAAAACCAGTGCGGGCAAAGCATTATTAACTGGTATACAAAGCATTTGAGCACCGCCGCGTAACAGGCGTTTTTTGTAACTTGCGGAATGAAGTACCAGCACATCTTTTTCGACCTCGATCATACACTGTGGGATTTTGAAACCAATAGCCGCCAAACACTCAACGACTTATTTCATACCTATAATCTGGAATCAAGGGGCGTTCACAGCTTTGAAATGTTTCACCAAAGCTATTTTGCACACAACGAAAAATTGTGGGACCGCTTCAGAAAAGGCTTTATTAAATTAGATGACCTGCGCTGGAAACGTATGGTGCTTACCCTGCTCGATTTTAAAATTGGGGATGAAAAGCTGGCCCATGAAATGGCAAAACGTTTTCTTGATCTGCTGCCTACACGTAAAACCTTATTTCCCCATACTGTTGAAATTTTAACCTACCTCACCAATAAGGGATACCGCCTGCATTTGATCACTAACGGTTTTGAACAGGTACAACATATGAAGCTAAAATATGCGGGTATCGACAGCTACTTTAAAGAAGTGATCACATCTGAGGGTAGTAGTTATACCAAGCCCAATAAGGAGATCTTTGATTATGCCTTTCAAAAAACAAAAGCATTACCTGCGGAAAGCATAATGATAGGCGATAATATCGATGCCGATATTAAGGGCGCCATTAACGCCGGCATTGATCAGATATATGTTAACCACCTGAACATTGCCCCTACTATACAACCAACATATACTGTTTACTCATTGAAAGAACTGGAGAATATATTCTAAAAGAAAAAGGTGAGCCGCTTAAAAAACAGCTCACCTTTCTATATTGCTCTACACTTTTTATTTCAACGAACCAATTACGGTTACACCACCTTTAACTACTTCATTCAGCTTTACCGTGATCTTTGTATCGAGCGGCAACAACAGATCTACACGGCTACCGAATTTAATAAAACCCAGTTCGGCAGTTTGTTCCACTTTCTGACCAACACTCAGGTAGTTTACAATTCTTTTGGCCAATGCGCCTGCAATTTGTTTTACCAGCACCTCGCCTTTCGGATGACGGATCACCGCAGTGTGACGTTCATTTTCAGTAGATGATTTAGGATGCCAGGCCACCAGAAATTTTCCTTTATGATAATGGTTATATACCACTTCACCAGTTACCGGGTTACGGTTCACATGCACGTTGGCCGGGCTCATAAACACAGAAACCTGTAATCTTTTATCTTTAAAATACTCCTCATCATATACCTCTTCAATAACAACCACTTTACCATCGGCAGGACAAACAATTAGATCATTGCCTACTGTCAGCTGCCGGCGGGGAATTCGGAAGAAAGAAATAATGAATAAAAACAAAACCAGCGTAGCTATAAAAATCAACCAGGTTAACCAGGCCATGTAGCCACTAATGAGATTAAAAGATACCAGGTTAATAACAGCAAACAATATAGCGCTGATCAATATACTCTTATAGCCTTCTTTATGAATGGTCATTTAAAAATTTTAGGGGTTAAAATTACAAAATAGTATGCATCACAGCATTTCTTTATTTGGCGATCCTGGCAGCCCCGAATTTATTCCATTGTTTATTGGCAAATTCAAGGAAGGCTTCAGGCGCCTTTTCAAACTTCTTTTCTACCTTTTTTTCGCCGCCCAGCGTTTGCGCTCCTTTGGCTACGGTAGTAGTACCTGTTATTGTATAAAAGTCCTTGCCTTCATAAAACACCAGTTTCTTTTCATCCGGTGCCAGCTCCAGCCGGCATCCCTTAACCAGGGCAAAACCCACTTCGGCAATACCATCATTATCAAGATCGGTGACAGAGAGCGAATTGCTGAAAAAATCGCACTTTACATCAAAAGCGCAATCATCTACCACTTCGCTTATTTTTCCAACTTCCTTAAACGTATTATCGGCCATTTTTATGAAATGGTAAGCAAATAACTTTGAGCCGCGGGTTGCATCCAACACATTTGCCCAGTAAACACCTGTTGCGGTAAGTATAACAATGTTTTCACCTCGATTATCGTTCCATCTTTTGCCTTGTTTTATCTGCCCTTTGTACAGTTTTTTGCTGATCATGTCGGTCTTAAAATCAAGCAAAGGCACCGGCGTTTCTTTAGGTGACGCTGTACAACTTAATAATGTGGTTAACAGGATAATGATTAGTAGTTGAGATTTCATTTTAGTGCCAGTTGAATATATAACCAAACGAATGGGATAGCTAACAGTAATGAATCAAACCGGTCTAAAAAGCCACCATGCCCGGGCATAATATGCCCACTGTCTTTCACATTGGCAACACGCTTCAGCTTGCTTTCAAGCAAATCGCCAGCTGTTCCCACAACGGCCGCAATAGCAGCAATAGCAATCCAATGTATTACATGATACCCGTTGGCGGGTGCTGTAAAGTATCCTAATAACGCAATCACGGCAACACAAAGTATTGCGCCCCCAACTGTTCCTTCCCAGGTTTTTTTGGGTGAAATTTTAGAAAATGGCGTTTTACCTATCAGTGAGCCAACTATGTAAGCCATGGTATCATTGATCCAGATGGAACAAATAAGTCCGATTGGGATCACTTTCCCCCAGCTGTCGGGAGAAAGCAACACATCTTCTTTTATAGGCGGAATAAAAGTACTTCGCAGGCTCATCATTAACCCCCAGGCTAAAGAGATATACAATAACCCGAGCGCTGAGTAACCAATATTCTTTGGCTTTATTTCCTTTGCAAACAACAGCTCTACTATAGGCAGTATAAAAAAGAACAACAGCCCAAGAAACCAGCCTATTTCATGCAAATGCATTCCGAAAAAACTAATGTTGTCGCTGGTAAAAAAAAGCATGATGCACCAGCCTGCCAATTTCACGCCATATTTGTGAAAAGGCGTAATAGTAGTATAATCAGGATCAATTAATCCTATCAGTTTTTGATATTCGGACCAGCAGCCGAAATGGATTATGCTGAATAAAATAAAAAAGCTCCAGTGGTTCCATAACAGGCCTGTAAGCATAACCACTACAAAAACCACGGCTGTAAGCGATCGGGTTTTTAATGTTTTTACGTTGAGCGCCATAAGCAAAAACAAATATATTTTAGGCTATGAACTGATTGGTAGTGTTCAGTTCATCAGTATTATACACTTTGGAATAGGTTACTGTAGATTGTTTTTGAAAATACCATAGAATGGCCCAAACAACAATGCCGCTTACTATAGCAGCCAGTACCGGGGTTTCGGGATTTTTATCAATATACTTAGGGGCATAGGAAGCGGCTATCACCTGCACAGCATTATTTACAAAATGCGCTATCATACTTGTGTATATGCTACCACTAAACCAGTACATAGCGCCCAATACAACGCCCAAAAACATCCTGGGTAAAAATCCGGCAAACTGCATATGGAATGCTGAAAATATAATGGCGGTCATTACAATACCGGCCCAGGGGATTCTGCAGATATGAATTATGATCCTTTGTAAACCGCTTCTAAAGAAAAGCTCTTCACAAACTGCTGGTAACAAGGCTATAATAAACACGTTAATAACGATATCAAGTGGCGAGTTCACTTTCAGAAAAGCTGCCATTTGCTTCGATGACGTTTCTTCCAATTTTACCAGTTCACTAGGCAGGGGAATACGTGAATTAAGATCGCCCAGCCAAAAAACAAAAGGCATGGCAAGTAAAATACCAACAATGCCCAAAACATACATATTCGATCTTTCAGCCTTTTTTAAACCTAAAAAATAACCATAATTACCGGTGAAAGTGAACCGGACAAATATATAAACAGGAAATACGAACAGAATAATTGAAGCAAGCGCCTGCAGAATTTTGGCAATACCTATATCACGAGGGTTGTTAAGATCAACGCTATTGATGCCACTTACACTATAAACAATTAATGTTAAGGACATTATGAAAACATAAGTCAAGCAGAAAAAACCAAAGAGCACCCCTAATTGGCGCCAGGGCGATGCTAAACGTAAATGACCTCTCATAGGCTGGTATAAACAAAGAATTAGTGTGTAAATTTGCAGCCGCGCGCAAATCCTTGTAAGGGTGCAAGATAAGGTGTTGTGATTTGCTTTCAAATTATAAGTACATAGGTCGGGCACAGCGCATTTAACTATAACTCAAGAAAAATGGTAAAAATCGCTAACATATTGCTCCCTGATTTCCCACTGCTTCTGGCTCCTATGGAGGATGTAAGCGACCCGCCCTTCCGTTTCGTTTGTAAACAAAACGGAGCCGATCTCATGTACAGCGAATTCATTTCCAGCGAAGGCCTCATTCGCGATGCTATCAAAAGCAAACAAAAACTCGACTTTAACGAATTTGAACGCCCCTTTGGTATTCAGATATTTGGCGGCGATGAAGAAGCTATGGCCATGAGCGCCAGAATTGTAGATACCGTTCAACCCGATCTGGTCGATATCAATTTTGGCTGCCCCGTAAAAAAAGTGGTGAGCAAAGGCGCCGGCGCTGCCGTTTTAAAAGATGTTGACGCTATGGTACGCTTAACTGCTGCTGTAGTAAAATCAACTTCTTTACCGGTTACTGTTAAAACAAGACTTGGCTGGGACGACAACAGCAAAAACATTGAAGATGTGGCCGAACGCCTGCAGGATGTAGGTATTAAAGCCCTTACCATTCACGGCCGTACCCGCGCTCAATTGTATAAGGGCGAAGCCGACTGGTCGTTAATTGCAGCAGTAAAAAATAATCCGCGCATTCAAATACCAATCTTTGGAAATGGCGATATAGATACGCCGCAAAAAGCCCTTGAATATAAGAACAGGTTTGGTGTAGATGGTATTATGATTGGCCGTGCAGCTATTGGTTACCCGTGGATATTCAGAGAGATAAAACATTTTATGCAAACCGGCGAAATGCTTCCGCTGCCAACCATCGATGAGCGGGTTGAAGTTTGCCGCACCCATGCACATAAATCAGTTGAATGGAAAGGTGAAATATTGGGTATTCTCGAAATGCGCCGCCATTATTCCAATTACCTGAAGGGATTACCACATGTAAAAGAATATCGCACGCAACTGGTAACTGTAAAAACATTAGCTGAAGTAGATGGAATTTTAAATGAGGTAAAAGAAAAATTCAAAGACGTTGTTCTGGAAAGGCAGGTAATTCCCCTTCAGGATGATCAGTTGCCAGCCTGCGCATGTTAAAAAGGCTCTTTAAATTCTCCATATATGATGCACATTCACATGTCCCGTGCAAAAAAAATAACCATGGCGATAATTGCAATACTGGCAATTATCGCAGGGGTTATTTTGCTTACCGGATGCCCGCCCGCTACGGAGAATAAAAAAAATAAGGCCGCAAAAACACACATATTAAACAATATTGATAGCACTTCGCTTATCACCCATCTGGCTTATTTATCATCAGGGATAATGGAAGGAAGGGAAACCGCAACACCGGGTAACAGGCTGGCGCGGGAATATATTGTAAAAATTTTCGATTCGCTTAAACTTGAAAAAGCCGGCGATTCGTATTTGCAGCCTTTCCCAATGGGAAATGATACCGTGCAGGGTGTTAATGTAATTGGTGTTATCAAAGGTTCTCAATATGAAAATAGTTATATAGCCATTACCGCCCATTACGATCACCTGGGTATACGCAATGGACAAACGTACTACGGAACAGATGATAATGCCTCAGGCACAGCCGCCCTGCTGGCCATGGCCGCTTACTTCAAACAAAATCCACCCAAACACTCCATCCTCTTTGTTTCGTTTGATGCCGAGGAAAAAGGGTTGTTAGGTTCAAAATATTTTGTAGCCAATTCTCCCATACCATTAAACGCTATTACAGTTAATGTAAATATGGATATGGTAAGCCGCAGCGATAGCAGTGAAATTTATGCTACAGGCATCTACCACTACCCCTATTTAAAAAAGTATGTTGACAGTGTACGTAACTTCACCCCGGTACATGTACTATATGGGCACGATGGCGAAAAACCCGGCATACACGACTGGACCAACCAATCGGACCACTTTCCCTTTCATCAAAATAATATCCCATACCTGTATTTTGGGGTTGAAGACCATGCAGACTATCACCGGCCCGGCGATACTTTCGATAAAGTAAATAAAAGCTTTTACTACCAGGTTTGTACCATGATAACAGCTGTTGCCTCGCAGTTAGACAGGTTTGAGGTTGTGCAATAAAAGCGGTTAAACATTGGCCAATCTTTCTTATCTTAACGCAAACCATTATCATTATGACTCCCCGCGATCAAAATGTACGCACCTGGTCAATGCTTTGTCATTTATCTGCATTACTCGGTTTATTATGGTGGCCTGGCATTGTTATAGGGCCGCTGATTGTATGGCAAATAAAGAAGAATGAATTACCCGAAATAGATCCTCACGGCAAGGAAGCACTGAACTTTCAATTAACCTTTGTGGTCCTTTATTTTATTGCCCAAATTGTTCTTGGAATTATTGCAGGAATTACGTTTGGTATTGGACTCTTATGGGGTAGTCCGTTTACGTTTTTAGGCAGCGGCTTGGGATTACTTTCCCTTCTTGGCATAATAACCCTTGTAGCACTGGTACTTGCAGTTGTTGCGGGCATTAAGGCCAATAACGGTGAGCCTTACAAGTATCCATTCTCAATTAAATTTGTTAAATAGCCATTATTTTTTAACGGCCTTTACTACTTCATCACTCAAAGGGGAAATAGAAGGATCAAAATAATGGGTAAGTGTACCTTGCTCATCGATCAGGTATTTTGAAAAGTTCCACGATGGAGCCTTTTCATTCCAGCCGTTCTTTGCTTTATGGGTAAGCCAGTTAAAAACATTGTTTTGATCAGTTGATTTAACAACCACGCTTTTCTTTGCCAAAGGGAATGTAACGCCAAAATTCACTTTGCAAAACCGGGCTATGTCGTTATCATTCCCTTTTTCCTGCTCCTTGAAATCATTGGCGGGAAATGCAATGATCTCCAACTGATTGTTAAACTGTTGATACAGCTTTTGCAGATCATCATACTGATTGGTGTACCCGCAATCACTGGCCGTATTTACAAGTAATACCTTCTTGCCTTTATAGGCTTGCAGGGGTAATGCATTCCCATTGTTCAGGGGAACACTAAGGTCATATATCGATTGTACAGGCCTGGTATTTTTACCATTCGATAATATTTTTGTGTTTTTACCTAATAGCCTGGTAAAAGCGATCCACAATGGATAAACGATCTTTAAAATTCTTTGTCGGCCTGTCATAAAATATTATTACACTTTACTAATATCTAACCAATCTTATCTGATAATCCATTTAAATAACCGTAACCGGCCTTTAAATGGCGGGTATTTGATTGCCGGATCAAACCAGGCGGGGGTTTTCATTACGGCCTTGGCATTGCTAAACAAATCAAAACTGTATTTTCCATGATACTTCCCTATTCCACTGTTACCACGTCCGCCAAAAGGTAAATGGTGATTGGTAAAATGCCAGCTTGAGTTATTTACACATCCGCCACCAAACGGAATAGTTTGTAACCATTCCCTTTCCCTGCCGGCATCGGAGGTATAAATATAAAACGCTAAAGGATCAGGATTGTTTTGAATAATTGCTTTGGCTTCTTCCAGGGTGTTAAAAGTAATTACAGGTAAAATAGGACCAAAAATTTCTTCTTTCATCAGCGGTGCATCTGGCAACACATTTTCAATAATGGTAGGTTCAATATATAATTCCTCAACCTTATGAAGGCCGCCATGTATAATAACTCCCTGATTTAAATAACCTGTAAGCCGTTTAAACTGCCTTTCATTAATTATTTTTCCATAGTTGTAACTGGTAGCGGCATCATTTGTATAAAAAGCATGAATGGCTTTTTTTAAAGCGGCTATAAGTTCATTTTTTTTAGATGTATGTACCAATACATAATCGGGGGCTATGCACATTTGCCCTGCATTTGAAAACTTTGTAACCGCAATGCGGCGGGCGGTCACCTCAATATTGGCATCACGCTCAACCACACACGGGCTTTTTCCCCCCAACTCTAAAGTAACAGGCACTAATTGTGCGGCTGCCATTTGATAAATACTTTTACCAACAGCTGTACTGCCTGTATAAAACACATGATTGAACCGGAATCCATTCATTAAAGCAGGCACCGCCTGGGCGCCATCACCTTCTACATAGAGAATATACTCATCTGAAAATACTTCCTTTATTATTTCACCCATTAATTTGGCTGTAGCCGGTGCCAGTTCCGAAGGTTTTAATACTATACAATTGCCGGCAGCAATAGCGCCTATTAGCGGAGTAAATAATAATTGCAAGGGATAATTCCATGGGCTTATAATTAATACAACCCCTAATGGCTCACGCATAATAAAACTTGAAGATGGCAGATTTACCAAGTTGGTTCTTACCTTTTCCCGTTTCATCCACGAATGCAAATGGCGCAATGCCACATTAATTTCGGCTATTGCTACCCCCAGTTCAGTAACCCAACTCTCTTCAGCACTTCTTTTCAGGTCGCTATACAATGCATCATATAACTGTTGTTCATGCTTTAATATGGCATTTTTCAGTAACAGCAACTGTTGTTTGCGCCAGGCCGGTGTTTGAGTGGCGCCGCTTTCATAAAAAGCTCGCAATCGTTGCAGTTTTTGCTGCATTACTTCAGGGTTCATATAAATACTATTTCCGGAGAATTAAGATTGTATTGGTAAGTTACACATTTCAAGCTACCCAAAAACACAAAACATGAGCAATGAAATAAGAACGCACAACAAGCATGTGTTCTTTTCATTACTCATGTTGATTTTTAGCTGTGTGTTACACAGCACTATTGAGTACGGATTGTGGCTTCCCTGCTACCCTGTAGCCAGGATGACCGGTGTAATACTTTGTGCACGCTCAAGGGCCTGATTTCTTATTAAAAAGCACGCCTCAATAAGCAATTCAATTTTTTCATAGAAGAAAATATTGTTGCCGCGTTCAAGCGCTTCAGCTGAAATACTTCCGGGACTTGATAATACTTCTACCAGCCACTTCCAAAATAGATCACGAACATCGTTTAGATGATAGCACTCAAAAAATTCATAGAGTACTAACATTGGATTTTTTCTTTGCTCTTCAGTTAAGCGTAATGGTTGGTTATACCATAGTGGGTGATTATTACAGGTTCGCATAATAAAAGGTTTATGTGGTTTATATTTTGACAGCATTATAACCTCAACCTA
This sequence comes from Niastella sp. OAS944, assembly GCA_024809215.1. Classification (GTDB taxonomy): domain Bacteria; phylum Bacteroidota; class Bacteroidia; order Chitinophagales; family Chitinophagaceae; genus Niastella. The sequence goes on from JANUBW010000013.1 coordinate 254,764, forward strand.
TTTTTAGTTGAAACCAATAACCATTTACTAAAGCATATTGCTTTAGGGGCAATTAATATTGCCTTAATGATGCGCCCATGTTTGTTTAGTAGATTGTATGTAGGTGTGAGTGTGAATGCTAAGTTATTTCATTCCTTTCGGTTTCCCAAATTTTTTAGCATTTTTTAAAAATTTAAACCCCTCTAAAAAAAGCTAACTTATAAAACATAGAACAGTGAAAGTATATAAACAACCAACAGCGTTACCAGTCCCATCAGCAACGTTGCAACAGTGTATACCTGTAACATGGGCCGCATTTCGAGACCAGAAAATTTTGCAATAACCCAGAAATAAGCATCATTGGCATGCGACACAGTCATAGAACCAGCGCCCATCGATAATACCGCCAGCAATCTTCCCATCTCACTATCAAGACCTAACGAAGATAGTAACGGTAATATAATTGACGATGCAGTTATTATAGCCACAGTTGATGAGCCCTGCGCTGTTTTAAGCACGGCAGTTAATAGAAAAGGAAAAAAAATACCCAATGTTTGTAAATTAAAAGCACTGCTTACATGTTCACCTACTTTAGTAGCAGCCAGTATGGCGCCAAAAGCCCCACCAGCGCCAATGATAACCAATATGCCACCAGCTTTTTCTGCAGCCTCCTGCAACAGCTTGCCTATGTCACCTTTTTTCCATGATCGTACAGCTAATAATGCAAGTATAGCACCTATAGCCAGTGCAATTACCGGATCGCCGGTGACCATAAAAAGATGCATCCAGGCTGGTATGGCTTTATCGGCTTCAATAGCAAGAAATGATTTTACGCCTATTAAAACAATGGGTATGATCACTGGAAGAAAAGAAAGAAGAACTGATGGGGCCGTTTTTGTAATTTCTTCAACATGCGGGGCTACCGGGTCTTTGATCTTAAATTTCTTTCCCGCATAACGTGCCCATGCATACCCCACAAGCATAGCTGGAATGGCTACTAATATTCCTAACAAAATTAACTTGCCATAATCAACGCCAATAGTACCGGCAGCCGCTGCAGCGCCGGGATGTGGCGGAATTAAACAATGCACCGAATACAATCCTGTAGCAAGTGAAGTAGACATAATGACAATTGAAATACCCGTTCGCCTGCTTAATGATTTGTTCAACCCATTTAACACTATATATCCTGAATCGCAAAATATAGGCAGGCCAACAATAAAGCCGGTAATGCTCATAGCAAGCGGCGCCTGCTTCTCCCCTATTCGCTTTAATATCCAGGAAGCCATAACCCGGGTACTGCCAGTATGTTCCAGTATTACACCCAATGTTGTGCCTAATACGATGATAAATCCCAGTGACTGCATAATGTTGCCAAAGCCCTGTTTAGTAACATTTATAATGGTAGCTACAGGCATTTGCACACCCAACCCAACAATAAAACAGGCAATCAATAAGGCAAAGAAGGCATGAATACGAAAAACGGCAGTAAGCAAAATAATAATGCCAATGCCCAAAGCTAAGAAAATCATGACTTGTGCAAAGGAAGCTGTCATATGTCAATCGTTAGCATTGATGATGAACTAAGATAACAAACCTGTACCTATTACCAAGCGCCAAAATATACACTCCCAAAGCCCGGGCATCTAACGTCATTATACATCTGAAGGCAATTATGTACCTTAACGCGCAGGAACGGTATCAGAAAAGAAATATTAATAAGAGTTATGAACGACGAATACTTTATGCAACAGGCCCTGAAAGAGGCTCAAAAAGCATATGAAGATGGGGAAGTACCTGTTGGGGCGGTTATTGTGATGAATAACCGCATCATTGCCCGGGGCCATAACCAGGTAGAACGGTTGAGCGACCCCACGGCGCATGCAGAGATCATCGCCCTTACATCTGCATTCAATTACCTGGGCAGTAAATATCTACCCGAAGGTTCTCTTTATGTTACGGTAGAACCATGTCTTATGTGTACGGGTGCGCTTTACTGGAGCAAGATAGGTAAGGTCATTTGGGGCGCCGATGATGAGAAGAACGGCCATAAACATATTACCGATCCTAATTGGCCCTTTCATCCCAAAACAGAAGTTACAAAAGGTATTTTGAAAGATGAGTGTGCCGAACTGATGAAAAGCTTTTTCAGAAGTAAACGCTAATGGCGAATGTGATAATGTGATAATGTGATAATGCGATAATGTGATAATGCCCCTGCGCGGCCTTCAGTTCGAATTAAGGAGTTTATGAAATTATTTGCACAGAAATAATTATCACATTATCTAATTATCAAATTAGCTAATTAATCTTCCGCAGTTTGATATTCTTAAACCAAATGCCACCGCCATGGTCTTGTAACGCAATGTGCCCTTTTTTGGCAAGGCCATAATCTTTGGCATTTTTCCATTTGCCTTTCTCCCTCAATTCCTGCCAGGCGGGCGTCCAAAATTCATATTCAACCACTTTCTTGCCATTCAGCCAATGTTCAACATGTGCTCCGTTTACCAGAATTACGGTGTGATTGTATTCTCCGGCTGGCTTGGCAGCTATTTCATTTGGAGGGTACATGGCATAATCTGAACCGCTTTTTTGCCAGGCTTCTAATTTTTGTGGATATCCTTCATCATCTATAAGCTGGTATTCAGGACCCGTTTCGTGGCTGTGCCCACTGGTTTCCTTTGAACGGTAAATAATGCCGCTGTTGGCGCCCTTATCTACTTTCCAGTCTATCGACAATTCAAAATTATCGTATTCATCAACCGTAATAAGATCGGCCCGCTGTTTAACATCATTGGCCTTACAATAGAGCTGGCCGTCAATTACCGTCCAGCTGTCAAATGCTTTGTTGTTATAGCCCCGCCAGCCATCGGTATTTTTACCGTTAAATAGTAATACCCAGCCAGCCTCTTGCTCCTGGGTGGTAAGAACGTTAGTTTTTTCCTGTTCGGGTAGCGAAGACCCCAGAAAAGCAGTGGATAATATGGTGGCAGAAAACAGCATCAGGTTTCTCCTTTTAATGATATTTAGCATTTTTGATTGATTTGGTAAGGATTTGCAGACCTCTAGAGCTACCTAAAATACTTAAAAATTATTACAGCCACCACCAAAATTTTCCGTTTCGTAAAGAGAATGAATTGGTTAATCAACCATTGACCTGTACTTTTGTTACCGTTTGAAAGGGATTACAACCATAAATCTTCAAAAATTAAAATTTTAGTGTTATGGCATTTACACTACCGTCGCTTCCTTATGCACACGATGCACTGGAACCGCATATTGACGCACTGACGATGCAGATTCATCACGGAAAACATCACCAGGCTTATGTTGACAATCTGAACAAAGCTATTGCGGGTACTCCCCATGAAAATAAATCGCTGGAAGAACTGGTAAAAGCAGCTGGCACTATTAGCCCCGCCGTTCGTAACAATGGCGGTGGTCACTGGAACCACTCTTTCTTCTGGGAACTGTTGGCACCCAACGCTGGCGGTCAGCCTACAGGCGCTTTGGCCGATGCTATCAATGATGTTTTTGGTTCTTTTGATAGCTTCAAAGAAAAATTCAATGCTGCCGGTGCTACCCGTTTCGGAAGCGGCTGGGCATGGTTGATCATCAACAACGGTACCCTGCAAATCACTTCTACACCTAACCAGGATAACCCCCTGATGGATGTTGCTGAAGTAAAAGGCACCCCCATTTTAGGTATAGACGTTTGGGAACACGCATACTACCTGAAATACCAAAATCGTCGCCCTGAATACCTCACGAACATTTGGAATGTTATCAACTGGAATAAAGTAGCTGAAAATTTTGCAAAAGCTGCGAAATAAGAAGCTTACCTATTATATTTAATCCCGGTTTTACCGGGATTCTTTTTTTAACCTTTCAAATTATAGCCCAATGAAATGTACCTTGTTTAGTACAATGTTTGCCGTGATGTGCTTCGCTGCCTGCTCTCCAGGTGTTCAAAAGAAAGTAAAGATCATGTCTAGCGGTAAGATCACGGTTGATGAAGCTACTAAAACCGTAACCCAAACCTCAGGAACCCAACACAACGAAGCTGAACTCGTTCTTTCTGAAAAAGATAAAGGCATTACTGTTAAAGGCCCCGAAGGCGACCATGTTTATGAAGTACCTGATGCCGGTGTATATGTTCTGAACCTGAAAGCCGATACCCTTATCGGAAATTTGGTAAACTTCGGTGAAGGCAGAGCTACTTCTATCAGCACTGAACAACTGGAGCATATTATTGATAGTACCCAACAACTTATTAATGGTCAAAATGCGAGCGACGAAAAGAAAACCTATTTCCTCGTTCCTAAAACCATCAAAAAGCTTTCTTCTAACTCAAATGCTCAGGTGATCAATCCTTATAACAATATTCCTGGTTCAGTATCTGTTGATAAAGACGGTAAAGCACCAGAGATCTATAAATTCTTTACTGCCAAGCAAAAGAGGGAATCGCTGAACGAACTGATCGAGCGCATGAAGAAATAAGAAATATCGAATGTCAAATATTGAATGTCGAATGTCGAAGTGAAATACACCGATATTCGACATTTCGTTTTTAAGGTATATTCGATATTAGGGGAGTGGGTCATAGCCATGTCCGCCCCAGGGATGACAACGGCTTAACCGTTTTACAGTAAGCCAGAACCCTTTAAATACACCATACTTTTTGAACGCTTCAAGGGAATATTGCGAACAGGTTGGTGTGAACCGGCATTTAGGCCCCAGTATAGGAGATATTACCCATTGATAAAACTTGATCAAGGCAATAAAGGGCAGACTTAATATTCGCAGCAATATTTTCATTCCACTAGCTATTGGTTATGTTTTGCAGCAGCTTCGTCAACACCACGTCCATCTTTTCTTTTACCAGGGCAAATTCAGGCAGTTCCTTTCCTGTGTAAATTAAAAATAACGCCAGCCTTCGTTGTTTTGTTTGCAAAGCCTGTTCCAGCGGCGCCTTTTGCAGGCGATAGGCTTCACGCATAAGGCGTTTTATGCGGTTTCGGTCAACCGCCCTTTTAAAGTTACGGCTGCTTGCACTAAAACCTGCCTGCAGGGGCTCAGTTAACAACTCATCAACCAACTTGTATTGTATCCTTATGGGAAAGGCGCTCACAGCCCGGCCCTCACTAAACAACTGCTCAATGATCTTTCGGCGCTTAAGCCGCTCATTTTTATTTAATGTAAACTTTTTCACCATCAGGGTTTGCCAAAAATAAAAATAGTCCCGCCAAAACGGGACTATTAAGTATTTAAACTGCTCCTTCCCGGTTAAGGGAGGTTAACAGACTATTTTAATTTTCTTTCGTCAGATACAGTCAGTTTCTTACGTCCTTTTTTGCGACGAGCGGCCAATACTTTACGACCATTGGCATCTTGCATACGCTTACGGAAACCGTGAACAGTTTTACGACGACGGCGGTGCGGTTGAAATGTACGTTTCATAATTTATTTCTTTTTTACACAATTTGAAATATGATCCGGGAGAAGCGGATCAGGTTCCAGTTTTGCAGACGAGCCACCATGCCCGCCCCGCCATAAGCGGATGAAAGGACCGCAAAGGTAAAGAATGAAAACTGAAGTATGAAACGTGAGCAACAAAAATGTTTTAATAAATATGATCTGCTAATTGAATACTATTATCAAGGTTCATATGATTTGAGCGTACCGGCTCACCAAAGAATATACTTGCATGGTTATCAAAGTCTTCTGTTGAGTCGGTGGTATAAAACATGCGCTCACCGCTCTTACTGCAGCGGTTTTCCAGCTCACTATGCCGGTTCAAATAATCGGCCAGGCTGTTGGCAACTATTTCGCCCTGCGATACCAGGGTAATTCCTTCTGGTAAAAACTGCCTTATCTTATCTCTTAACAGGGGGTAATGCGTACAGGCCAGCAATAGGGTATCAATGCCTGCTCCGGCTTTTAAAATATGGTCTACATGTTTTTTTACAAAATAGTCGGCGCCAGGTTGCTGGTGCTCATTATTCTCAACTATGGGCACCCACATGGGGCATGCTTCCTGATGTACCGTTATATCGGGGAAAAATTTTTCAATCTCTATAAGGTAAGAACCTGATTGTACGGTACCATTGGTGGCCAATATGCCTATGTTGCGCGATCGTGTAAAGTTGCCAATGATCTCGGTGGTAGGTCGTATAACACCCAATACCCTGTTCTCAGGCGCAATTCTTGCCAGATCGTTCTGCTGTATGGTACGTAATGCTTTTGCCGAGGCAGTATTACAGGCCAGTATCACCAGCGGGCAACCCTGTTCAAAGAACCATTCAACACATTGCAATGTATAGCGGTATACTGTTTCAAATGAACGGTTACCATACGGCGCCCGGGCATTATCGCCCAAATACATATAGTCATACTGAGGAAGCTTTTTTACAATCTCCTTCATTACTGTAAGTCCACCATACCCTGAGTCGAAAATTCCTATCGGTTGCATGGTGCAAATATACACCCTACCGGGTCAATGGTGAATGGTCAATGGTCAATGGTGAGTGGTGAGTGGTGAGTGGGTTCGCGAATGTTAAGGCTGATATACTATCTTGCGCCGTCCGAAATTTATTGCCGATTGCCGATTGCCGATTGCCGATTGCCGATTGCCGATTGCCGATTGCCGATTGCCGATTGCCGATTGCCGATTGCCGATTGCCGAGCCTTCCCCAAATAAAAAAAGCCGCTCCAAAACGAAGCGGCACTATATGATAACTTATTAGTCTAATTATGGTTTTGCGCCTGTTTTAGGAGCTGCTCCGGGAGCTGTGGGGGCTGCGCCGGGTGCAGGCACTTTAATATTCAGCTTTTTGGCAACCATTGGCAGAATATCATCGCCGGGAGGAGCTACCAGCAGCGCTTCTTTTTCGAATACATATCCGTAACCATTTTCTTTAGCTACTGATTGTACTGCTTCATACGCTTTTTTATTGATAGGGGCCAGCAATTCCTGTTGGCGTTGTTGTAATTGTTGTTGAATGCGCTCTTCTTCACCACTTAACTCCTGACCCATTTTAGTGAGCTCATTTTTCTTTACAGACTTCACAGAAGCTGAATAAGTAGCAGAGTCTTTGTTGAATTTTTCAAAGGCTGCATAAAAAGCATTTTGCTTTTCAGTAGCGCTTTGAATAAGCACAGTACGCAGGTCTTGCAAAGTAGAATCAGCCTTTCTGGTTTCAGGCATAATGCTCACTAATTCCTGTGAGCTAATGTATCCGATCTTTGATTGGGCCTTAACTTCACCAGCCGCTACCAGACCCAGGGCGAACAACGTTACGGAAAGAAACTTTTTCATTTAATTTCGATTTTGTTTAGCACCCTTAGCCAGTTTTCTTTTGCCTGCGGGTGGACGGTTATTTTTAGTTTAAGTTGAAAAAAACCTATAGTTGGTTGTTTCCCCTTTTTGTCTTATGTTTTATTTAACTCCCAGATCTTTTAAAATATCCTCGCTACGGTCCAGTTTGGGGTCGGCAAATATAACAGTAATTCCTTCACTTTTATCCAAAATTAAATCCAGCATACGGTTTACAGCCATCTTCTGAATTGCGTTGTATACCTTATCCTGTATGGGTTTCACAAGTTCCTGCCGCTTTTTGAACAGATCGCCTTCAAAACCAAAGCGTTTACGCTGCAGATCGCGAACTTCTTTCTCGCGTACAAACAACTCATCTTCCCGTTTTTTCTTTAATTCCGGGGTAAGCATTACCTGCTCAGCCTCAAAATCTTTATACATTTTATCGAGGGCGCTTTGCTTGCCATCTACTTCTTTTTGCCATTGCTCACTAAACTGGTCAAGCTTTTTTTGCGCTTCTTTATACTCAGGTAGTTTATCCAAAATGTATTTAGTATCTACTATAGCTACACGTTGAGCCTGCGAGGCTAAGGTTAGCACCATCAGGCAGGCAATAAAAAATACTTTTTTCATGGTGTTTATTTTTTAAAGTGTATCCTTAATGGTCAATGGTAATATTTAATTAGCAATTGGCAATATGCAATTGGCAATTTTTAACATGTTCTTTGCCCATTGCTTATCGCCCATTGCCTATTGGTTTATTCAGGCTCGTAACCTAACATAAATGTAAAGCGTGTTGCATCACGTAATCTGCCGCCTTGTGTAACCCGGTCAAAGCCTACGCCATAATCAAATCCAAGCAAACCGAACATTGGCAGGAAGAAACGCATACCCACACCAGCACTTCTACGCAAACGGAAGGGGTCATACGATTTATAATCGTACCAGCCGTTGGCAGCCTCAAACCACACCATACCAAAGATGGTGCTGCTTGGGTTAGTAGTGAACGGATAACGCAGTTCCATTGTATACTTATTAAATATAGTAAAGAACTGACGTGCGTTCTGCTGATCAGGATTGTATTTAGGATCAGAGCTTTCATACACGGGGTAACCGCGATGCGCAATGATGTCGTAACCTAAGATATAGCTACCATTTGCCAAACCGGCATCACCCACCTGAAAACGCTCAAATGGTGAGTAATCGAGCTTGTTGTTGTAACGGCCCATAAAACCATATTTGGCTGCAGCACGCAGTACAAACTGACGGCTTCTGTCGGCGCCCATCGGACGGCCAATAGGAATGAACCATTCGGCATTCACCCGCCATTTATGGAACTCAGGTAATTTATATGCATCCTGATTGGTAGTGTTCTGCTTAAATAAGGAATACGGTGGCGTAAACTGACCGCTCAACATAAAGTTAGAGCCGCTTACAGGGAAAATTGGGTTGGGGCCTGCAGAGTTACGGTTAAGCGCAACTTTTACGCTCAGGTTGTTTGACGTACCATTTTTGAAATCCTGTGTGAACAGGGTATAGTTCTGCAGTTTGTACTGCGTATAGCTCAATGAGTATACCAGGGTAAAGAAGTCATCGGGCCATTTCAATTGTTTACCCAATGAAATGCTGGCGCCGAAGTTTTTCAGCCTGTTGGTATCGCTGAAGAAATATCTTCCGCTGGCATCAATACCGCCGGTACGGAATACGCTCTTATACATGCTGAACGTAAGCGAATTTCTTTTCTTACCACCTAACCAGGGTTCGGTGAAAGAGAAGTTGTACGACTGGTATGCACGGCCGTTCGATTGTACGCGCATGCTCAGCTTTTGCCCGTCACCGGTAGGTAATGGGTCCCAGGCCTTTTTGTTGAGAATATTTTTAATAGAGAAGTTGTTGAACGATACACCCAGTGTACCGGTTAAACCGATACCACCACCCCAACCGGCGCTTAACTCAAGCTGGTCAGAAGATTTTTCTTCAACGGTATAATGAATATCTACCGTTCCATCTTCGGGGTTGGGAACAGGGTTAATGCCGATCTTCTCCTGGTTGAAGAAGTTCAGCTGCGCAATTTCACGCTGAGAACGGATGAGGTCCTGACGGCTGAATTTTTCACCGGGCAGCGTTCGCAACTCACGGCGAATAACGTGCTCTTTGGTTTTTTCGTTACCGGAAATAGTAACGTTCTTAATGGTAGCCTGGGGCCCCTCCTGTATACGGATCTCAAAATCGATCGTATCATTATATACGGCAGTTTCAACGGGCTCAATACGGAAGAAGAGATATCCATCGTCCATATAGTAGCTGCTGATGTCACCACCTTCCTGCGACATTTGTTTACCCAGTTTCTTATTCAGGATCTCCAGGTTATAAATATCACCTTTGGTAATACCCAGCATTTGGGCAAGCACTGAATCGGGGAATTTTGTATTTCCTTTCCAGGTAACATTACCAAAATAATAGCGATGGCCTTCGTCTACTTTTATATCAATACGCAGGTTACCTTTCTGGTTATAATATTTTTGAATGTCTACAATGGTGGCATCGCGGAAACCCAGTGAGTTATAATACTCAAGCACTTTATCTCTGTCTTCTTCAAACTTCTTCTCATTGAATTTGGCTGAGCTGAATAACTTAAAGCGAAAATATGGATCGAGGAATTCTTTGGTTTTGGTAAGCGACAAAAAGCCGGCGTCTCTCAAATAATCTTTAAATAAGATCTTATCGGTTATACCGTAGGGACCTTTAGTAGTATCGGCATACAAGGTCATTTTGGTCATTTCCTTGGTACCCTTCAGTTGCTTTTTCAATTTCAGCCCGGTTACCTGGTCGTTGCCAAAAAAGCTCACGTTATCAATACGTACTTTATGTCCTTTTTCAACATACAGGTTCAGTACAATTGAGTTGGGTAGCGCGGGGTCCTGTACTTCTTCAATACGAATGCTGGCGCTTTGGAAACCTTTTTCGGTATAATATTTCTTAATGGCCTCTTCAGCTGTGCGTTTGGTGTTTTCAGTTACCACGCGGCCGGGCACCAGTGATACTTTATTTTTCAGTTCATCCTGATCGGCCTTCTTTACACCAATAATATTGAACTTCGACAGGGCCGGTCTTTCTGAAACGTGGACCTCTATAAATAATTTATTGCCTTCGAGCTTGGTAAAGTATATCTGAACGTTAGAGAAAAGGTGCTGGTTCCACAGATTAATAATGGCCTTGCTAAAGTTATCGCCCCCCGGTATCATCACTTTATCGCCCACATTAATACCCGCAATTGATATAAGCAGCTGCTGATCGTACCGTTTTGTACCGGTAACCACAATTCCGCCAATAAAATATTCTTTGGGAACTTTTGAGTTAACTATATTCTCTAATTCCGGATCAATAGACGTTGGAACGGTGTCGGTAACGACCTGAGCACGGAGTGAACCGACAGTTAAAGATGCAAATACCAGTAAAAAAATACTAAGTGTACGCGAACGCTGCATTCCGGGGAATTTAAAGTGGAGCAAATTAAGGGGGATTTATTAAAAGGGTTTGTTAAAAAGGACATTAATCGACGGAATCATAATTAATTCATGACCAGTTCGTAATTATCCGTTTATATGTTCCTTTTTAATTTGATCACCCGTTTTTCCAAACCTTCTCTCACGGCTTTGAAAATCCAGGATGGCTTCGTACAGGTTCTCCTTCCGGAAATCGGGCCAACGAACATTGGTGAAATACAATTCTGCATAAGCTAGTTGGTATAATAAAAAGTTACTGATGCGGTATTCGCCGCTGGTCCGAATCATTAATTCGGGGTCGGGGAAATTGCTGGTAGCCAGGTATTGTTGCAGGGTGTTTTGGGTAATGGCCGCAGGGTCTATTTTCCCGGCTTTTACATCTTCGGCAATGTGCTGTACGGCCTGTACCAGTTCCCATCGACTGCTATAACTTAAGGCCATTACCAGGTTCAAACCTGTATTCTGGCTGGTTATCTGCAGCGATTCGTTCAGTGCTTTTTGTGCATATTCGGGCAACATTTTAACGTCACCAATAACATGCAGTTTTATATTGTTCTTATTGAGGGTTTCGGTTTCGTTGCGAATGGTTTCTACCAGCAGCTCGATAAGGCCCGTAACCTCCATTTGAGGCCGGTCCCAGTTCTCGGTAGAAAATGCATATAGTGTAAGGTATTCAACGCCCAACTCAGCGCAACCTTCTACAATATTACGCACGCTTTCTACGCCATGAAAATGGCCATAGAGGCGGTCTTGCCCCTTTTCTTTCGCCCATCTGCCGTTCCCGTCCATAATAATTGCTATATGGCGAGGAAGTCGTTGAAGGTCAATTTGATCCCGAAGGCTTTGCATACCCTTTTTTTGAAGGGCACAAAGGTACGGAAATCAATTGGCAATAGGCAATAAGCAATAGGCAATAACAAAACCTTGGCAGTAGTTGTTTTCTTTAATTATTTCTCTGTTCTTCAATGAGTTAAATACAAAAGGCAAATTGAGTGTTCAATTTGCCTTTTGTATTCTGTTATCGCGAGGCCAGCTTTTAATTGGAAAACCGCTAAAAGCGAGCCCTTGTCAATTGCCTGTTGCCTATTGTTAATTGGCCGAAGGACAACGATATGAAGTAAGATTGAATGATAAAGTAACCTCTGCTAACACATAAGCGTCTTTTTGTTTTGAATAACCGCGCTGGCGGCCCTCAATGCCTATAATGTCGCCGGTTTCGTAGGAACGGTCTTGCAACAGCTGGGCTGCCGACGCAGATCCATCGGGTAACGGCGGAAATTTATCGGAACCTACATAGGTTTTGCTAACATCATCGAGGTAATCGGTACCGGTGTAACGGTATACTACTTCAAAGCCCAGGTTCATACGGTCGTTGATAGCATATTTTACCCCAACGCCAATAGGAACAACCAGCGCCATGGTGTTGTAGGGCTTCCGGTCGGGATAGGCTGCTGTTCCCTGTCCTTCGGTTCCTAACGGCCGAAGAAAATATTTATTCCCATTCAGGTAGGCAAAGGGATCGTAACTAAAAACGCCTACGCCCAGTGTAACATATGGGGTCCAGTTGTAATATGGATCGGAAGGAACAAATTTATAAAAGTTGAAATCGCCTTGCAGGGTAAGCTCAAATACATTTGAGTTGAAGCTTAGGTTGCGGCGGCGTTGATATTCGTTTTGGGTATTGTATACGTCGGAATATCCCAGGCGGGCATAATGTGCGGCAATACGCAATGCAGTATAGTTGCCGAATTGTTTACGAAAAAATACACCAAAGGCCGGCTTGGGCCTATTGAGTTTTGCTCTTGTATTCAGGTCACCAAAATAATGTGCTGCCCCTGCCGATATGCCAAACTCACCTTGCTGTACAATACTTTCATATTGGGCAGTAACCTTTTGCACACATAGTACGGAATTAAACAGGAGTGCTGTTACAACCAATTTCTTCATAATTCGCAATTTAACATTAAGAACCGGATTTGCCGGTAATTTTACTTTGTATTAAAAAGTTAATTCCTGGTATCCAAACCCCATGATAATTTATTACGCAGGGTTTGCAGGAAGTTGTTTTCATTTAGTCGTACGAGGCTTAGGGTAAAGGATTCGCGGCGTACGGCCAACTGCACTTTTTTATCTACGAGTTCTTTCCTGGAGTCAAGAGCACATATGAAGTGATCGGTTCTGCCTTCTATTTCAAAGGATATTATATTATCATCGGGCACTATAATAGGCCGAACATTCAAATTATGTGGGGCTACGGGGGTAATAACGAAACTGGAGGATTCTGGAAAAACCACGGGACCATTACAGCTTAACGAATAACCGGTTGAACCGGTTGGTGTTGCTACAATCACTCCATCAGCCCAATATGTATTTAAAAATTCACCATTAAGGTACGTATGAATTTTTATCATGGGTGATGTATCGGTTTTATGAATAGCAAATTCATTTAATCCGTATGGTACATCGCCGAACAATGGTTTGCTCGCATCCAAATGAATTAACGATCGCTTGTCTATTAGTATTGTGCGCTTGACCAGGGATTGTACCGCAATGTGCAATTCTTTACTGCCTATGCTGGCCAAAAAACCCAATCTTCCAAAATTGATGCCCAATACCGGTATGTTTTTGTCGCGCACAAGAGTAACGGTGTCCAATAAGGTACCATCACCTCCCAGGCTAATTGCAAAATCAATCGATTCTGTGAGGTCGTTAGAATCAGAAAAAACGGTTGTTTTCTCAGAAAAACGAACCGAGCTCTGAATCATTTCATAAAAGGGCTGGTATATAACCGGTGTAATATTCTCCTTGTCGAGCTCATCGAGCAACTGCTGCACTTTGTTATACTGATCTTCATCAATAACCCGGCTATAAATGGCTACCTTCATACTATGCGGTTAAAAATTTACCTGTCGTTTAAAAATCGTTCTTGATGTGTAAAAATAGTCCCTTTTGCCCTAATTGGTTGAAGCTGTAATCGAGCCGCAGCACGAAGTCGTAGAAAGACACAATATCGACACCAACACCGCCTGTGTATAAAGCGCGGTTTGTAAGAGAATTATTGGTAAAGTTTTGATTATAGGAATAACCGGCATCGCCAAATAAACGGGCATAAATGCGGAATGGAATACGGTCGTGCGATTTTGATTTTATATAGGTAGGCACACTGAACTTTAATATTTGCTGGCGGAAGCTATTGCGTACCAAAAAGCCGGCAGCGCCATCAATCACATATTTTTCGAGCCCCCGCAAATACATATCGCCATACCCAAACATCCGCTGATTTATATAGGGCTGGCTAAACGGAAAGCGCAGCATGCCCACACCCTGCAGGCCATAAAAGGTTTTTTTGCCCAGCGCCCAGCCCTTGCTTGCACGGCCACTCACCTGCCATTGGTTCATTTCACGATTGTAACCTCTTTTTGAAACGGTACCATCTGCCAGCCAGCCGGTAAGCGGGAAGGGTTTATAGTCTACGTTTACATAACTGATGTTGTATGTTAACTCGGGAAAACTAACCTCGCTGCGATAAGCGCCGTAGTATTTCGGGTTCAGTTCGTTTATACGTGGGTCAACCGACAGGTGGGAGTATGATAGTGAAACGAGGTGAGTAGTGCGTAAACCGGGACGGTAAGTATAGTCAATATGGCCCGACCACTGTCTTATTCCTTTCTGTAATGAATCAACAAAAACCTGTTGATTGTCGATGGTGGCATAATTGATCTCGCGGTTGAACGAATAAGTGAAACCTATTTTATAACCGTGCTTAAGTGATTTATTGGCATACGGCTGGTCGTACTGGAACTGTAGCTGTTGGGTATAGCCTGTAATGAGCCATAGTTTTAGCTTATCGTTTCTGCCGGTGAAATTATTATAAGTAAACTTAAAACCATAGTTGATGCGATCTACACTATAGCCCTGTTTTGCCCATTCGTTCAGGTTACGGTCAACAGGTTTGAGGTATGGAATGGGGAAAATATACCACCTTTCTTTAACCTGTATCAGAATGTCTACCATATAGCCACGGAACGATTTCAGGGAAATGATGACCTCGTTAAATAAGGTAGTATTCATCAACTGCTGCCGTGAGATCTCAAAACCTTTAACTAATTCGGGAAGATTGATAGAGTCGCCGCGTTTAAAAGGCAGCTCACGTTCAATAATGTAGGGTTTTGTGTGTTTATTTCCTTCAATTATTATTTCTCCTACAACAAAAGGGGTGGGAGCGTTGTTAGTATTCGCAGACGCAACAATGTTGGTGGATTGAGTAGAATCCACAGGGGAAGGTTGTGCATATACCATTGCCACGCAACACAACAATTTTGCTATTATACAGTAAAATTTCTTTCCCATTCACATGCCCCGGCAAGCAGTTGCTTGTGTTTACAGAATTTAAAAATTAAAACTGGCCGATCCTCAACTGTTGTGCTAAATGTTCAGATAGTTCATCAAGTGGTCGTAATTGTTCCGCAGTTCATTTTCATATGATTCTTCGCCAAAATAATACTTCACATTATACTCATACCGCTGAAATGTAGCAACAATATCGGAAATCTCGAATTTATTTATTTTTATTGCTACAAAAAAGGAACTGGTGTTATTATCCCAATAACTATTTAACTGCGTTATCTGCGCGTCGTTCGTTTCTACCAGCTTGCTAAGTTCAGAGAATGAGAAATTGCGTTGTTCCATTTCAAGCACAATCAACCCGCCTGGTTCGCTGGCCCCTGTGGTTTTACCCAGCTCTTTTAACAGGTCAATAGATGCTATGGCGCCAATAAACTCATTTTCCTTGTCAATAACCGGTACCAGGGAAAGATTATAATCAATCAACATTTGTACCGCCATTATAAAGTGAGTATTGGCGTGTACGGCCACTTTCGAAAAGTGAGTATCAAGAGATTGGAGTGTTGCTCGTTCGTCAGCGTTCATCAGGTCATCTTCGAATACAAGACCCAGATATTTGTCTTCAGCTACTACAGGTAATTGCATTACATGGAACTCCGACATCAGGTCCAGTGCCTGAATAACAGTATCACTCAGGTTGAGTGTGGGAATCGTAGCTGATATTAATTCTTTATTAAGCACTGAATCAGAGTTTACCTACTATAAAAGTAATATACGATAAACAACTGTAACTGGTTTGTTTTATCGTCGAAAACAATAAAAATAATTAATAGGTATTTACCTTATGTTTTGTTAGGCAGTAACCTTAACCAACTATATTCAATTATGACGCCAGCAGTTAGGCAACCGCTGCAGGCTCATTTAATTTTGTCAAAAATTTGTGGAGTATACGGTTGAACTCGTCAGGCACTTCCATCATGGGTGCATGACCACATTTATCAATAAAATGCAGTTCGCTGTTTGGGATCAACCGGTGAAACTCGCGGCCAACGAAGGGCGGAGTAATAGAATCATTATTACCCCACACTAATAAGGTGGGTTGTTTGATTTGATTAATGTCTTCGCCCAGATTATTTCGGATGGCGCTTTTTGCGAGCGCGATAATTTTTATGGCTTTCAAACGGTTATTTACGATCTCATACACCTCGTCAACCAGTTCTTTGGTGGCAATTTTAGGATCGTAAAAGGTTAACTCCGTTTTCTTCTTTATATAATCGTAATCGCCGCGTTTAGGATAAGTGTCTCCCATACCATTCTCAAATAAACCGGAGCTTCCGGTTAAAATAAGCGATTTTATACGCTCGGGCTGTTTCAGCACATGTAAAATAGCAACATGACCGCCTAATGAGTTTCCGAGCAGGTGTACGTTTTGATAATCGTTATATTCTATGAACTTATTTACAAATTTCTGCAGGCCTCCAACCGAGGTGTGCAGCAGGTCCATATCAAGCAAAGGGAGAATGGGAACCACTACTTTGTTGTGGTTCTTGAAGTAATTGATCAAATCACCAAAGTTGCTGAGGGCGCCGAATAATCCGTGTAAGAGTATCAGCGGTTCGCCTTCACCTTCTTCAATATACTTGAATTTATCCACTTGTTTGATCGTATAATTCATCAGCTATGTCTGTTCAAGTCAGTCAATTAATCGCTAAAATAAACGTTTTACTGCAAATAACACATCCTTGCAGTTTTCACCCCAATAATTTTAATGTAAGCTACTGATTTTTTATGGTTTCCCATCAGAACCGGCATTAGGGCGTACCCCTGGGCGGTATCTGTTGTGTGGCCAACCCATCAAAAAAGTTACTGAGTTCAGTGAACATATTTTTGAAAACCGGGATCAGTTTGCCAAAACCATCTATAACCCACGGGCCCAGTGGTTGTAAAATTGGCCAGGTTATGGAATTAGCAACCGTTTCATCGCTTATCAACTTCACCTTTTGCACAAAGAACAGCACCACACTGAGTGTAAACATATACAAAATAGTGTATAAAATTATCCCTCCTATTTTGTTGGCCCACCCCATCATGGTCATTTCCACGGTTGCTGTAAGCATGCTGGCCACCCAGCGCACCAGCAATACCACGCCTATAAAAACAACTGCAAATGAAATGAATGGAAGCCACCTGGCAGATATATTAACGCTATCTTTTAAATAATCTGCTACAACAACCGATAATTTCATGGCAGCCGCTATGCCTGCAATAAACGCAAAAAACGAGAATACTGCAACAATAAGGCCTCGCCGCAATCCTTTGATAACGGCTATGACAAGGAATATTAAAACTAATATATCTATGAACATACTTAGTTCTGAAGGGTGACGAGGTGGTTCCAAGGAAATCGAAGTAAGAAGTACGAGGTACGAAGAGCCTCCATTTTAAAGCCTCGCGCCTAATTTTCTGTTTTTCCTACTTCCGTATTGTTATATCTCCTACTTCTTACATCCTACTTCCTACTTCAAATCTTAAGCCCCCAATGCTACACTTTCAGAAACAAGCCCCTTCAAACGAACCTACTTCGCCAGTAACTCCTTTACCAGGGCACTTATTGCTTTACCATCAGCTTTACCTGCTAATTGTTTGGTAGCCACGCCCATTACCTTACCCATATCGGCAGGTGATGAAGCACCGGTTTCTGCAATAATATTTGCAATAATTACTTTCAGCTCCTCTGCACTCATCTGTTTAGGCAGGAATTTTTCGATCACCTCAATTTCTTCCTGTTCCTTCGATGCCAGATCGGTGCGGTTCTGCTGGGTAAAGATCTCCAGCGAATCTTTTCGCTGTTTAACCAGCTTTTGCAACAACTTTATTTCATCCTCCTCTTTTATTTCACCGCCCGCCCCTTCTGAAGTTTTAGCCAGAATAATGGCTGCTTTTATGGCACGCAAACTACGCACCGTTTTTTCGTCCTTGGCTAACATGGCTGTTTTCAATTCAGCCTGGATCTTTTGTTCTAAGCTCATACCGCGGCTATTTTGGTATTATAATTTATTTTCTTTCATTTGAATGTCTCTAAACTTACCATAAAAATCCTTGGCAAAGTTCTTCATCATATCAACCAGCTCGGCCTGGTGCGTTGCCCGGCTAAAGCTATCGGCCATGGTCATGAAGGTTTGATAATAAAAATCGGCCATTTCATCTACCATCATTTCTTTCGTCCACAGGTCCATACGCAAAGCCGATTTATCAGCCCCATCCCAAAACGATAACATCATGGCCCTTGCCTTTTGACCGGCATCTGCCGTGCTATCGGTGGCCTTCCACAATATTTGGTCAGGAATGTTTTTTTCGTCAAGCGTCACATCAATTGTAATAGTCGATTGCCTCATTTTATTTTGATTATCAGTTTTTTATATTTTGGAACCGCAAAAGTACACCGATTTTAATAGTTTTTGTGCCTGTTTATTGGCAGAACACCGTAAATGTATATTAAACCTCTTTCAGGGAAAAAATGTTATCATATATATATATCTTTTTAACAATTTAAGGTTTGCATAAAATACGGTACAAAAAATAGGGTACTAACACGTTGGCAAAGACAAGATTATTTGATAATTTGGGACCTACACTTTAAAGTTCCTCAGTTTTATTAAAAGAACCCTACCCAAATTCCAAATCAGTATCCTTCGAATCGAACCTCTGTTAAAGGTAAATCCACACATTAAGGTGTTGTTTGCAGCCATAAAATTTAGAAAAGGTTTGTGTTGAGCACCATTTTTAATCTCTTATCATACCTATGTACCATATTTTTTAAGACCTGATTTTATATTTTAAACCATTAATCACCTGCTTTCCCAACCCCGAAACTGTTGGGCGGTACGGTCATATATTATTTACCTGTGGAAAAACCAATCCTTTTACAGAAAAGGCCTCCGCAAAAGGCCTTTTCTTTTTATAAACTTACTTTGTTACTTTTGTTAACCTTATATTTATAGAATGAGCATAGACAAAATGGAATATAACACGACCAGGAACCACCTGGCGATGCGTGAGTACGGAAGGCATATCCAGAAAATGATCGAGTATTTGCTGACACTCGAAGACCAGGAAACCCGCCAACGTAATGCCTACGCTGTGATTGAGCTGATGGGATTCCTGAACCCCCACTTAAAGAATGTTGAAGATTTCAGACATAAACTATGGGATCACCTGTTCCTGATCTCCGATTTTAAACTGGCGGTAGAATCACCCTACCCCATTCCTACCCGGGAAACTTTAAAATCACGACCAGGCCCACTGCCCTATCCCAAACGCTATCCCAAATTCTCGCACCTGGGTAAAAACCTCGAGCTGGTTATCAATAAGGCATTAAATGAAGATATGCCCGAAAAACGCCAGGGTTTTGCCAACGCCATTGCTTATTACATGAAGCTGGCTTATAATAACTGGCATAAAGAAACGGTGCACGACGATGCTATTCAAGGCGAATTGACCAATATTACCAGCGGTCAGTTGACCTTTACCAATACTCCATATGTTCGCCAGCATCGTCCAAGCGATAACCGCGACCGCGATAGTCGCGACCGTGACCGTGGCGGCTACGGCGACAACCGGTATAAACGTGGTGGTGGCGGCCAAAAGTTCCAGGGCCGCGGACGCGATGATCGTAATAACGGCGGTGGACGCGATAACCGTAACGACCGCAATGATCGCGGTGGGAAGTTTAAGAAACGCTATAAATAAGGGCGTACTTTCTAAGAGGGAAATCCGGATCTTAAGTAAGAATTTTGAGATTTCGGGATTTAGAGATTTTGAGATTTGTTTTAGGTTTAGCCCACTGACAAATCGCAAAATCCCACAATCGCAAAATCAGAAATCGGAAATTCGGCGGCTCGCCAACAGTCGCGAGAACAGAATAATAAATAATAAATAAAACCCCGGCAGTAAAACCTATTGCCGGGGTTTTATATTTGCACCTTATTTTAACGTACCATTGATCGGATATCAAAAAACCAGGAAAAAGTAACAATGAATTCTTTTGAAGTCATCGGCGGTAAAAAATTAAAAGGTGAAATAGTGCCACAAGGCGCAAAGAATGAAGCATTGCAAATAATCAGTGCCGTTTTGCTTACGCCCCAAAAAGTAACCATCACCAATATTCCCGACATTCTTGATGTAAACCTGCTTATTGAATTGCTTGGCGAACTGAATGTAAAGATCGAACGCCCGCAACGTGATACCTGTATATTTCAGGCCGATGATGTGAATGTAGATTACCTGCGCAGCGATGCCTATAAACAAAAAAGCGGTCGCCTGCGCGGCTCTGTTATGCTGGCCGGCCCCATGCTTGCCCGCTTTAAAAAAGCTTATATTCCAAAACCCGGTGGCGATAAAATAGGCCGCCGCAGACTGGATACCCATATTATTGGTTTCGAAAAACTGGGCGCTTCTTTCAATTACAGTGGCGACGGCTTTTTTGAACTGCAGGCCCCTAATTTAAAAGGTGCCTACCTTATGCTCGATGAGCCTTCTGTTACCGGTACCGCCAATATTATTATGGCGGCAGTAATGGCCGAAGGCACTACAACCATTTACAACGCAGCCTGCGAACCCTATATTCAGCAGTTGTGCAAAATGCTCAACCGCATGGGCGCCAAAATAACCGGTATTGGCAGCAACCTGCTTAATATCGAAGGCGTACAGGCATTGGGCGGAACCGAGCACCGCATGCTGCCCGATATGATAGAAATAGGCTCATTTATTGGGCTGGCGGCTATGACGCAAAGCGATATCACCATAAAAAATGCGGGTATTGAGCACCTGGGAATAATACCCGAAAAGTTTAAACAACTGGGTATTCAAATGAATTTTAAAGGTGATGACATCCATGTGCCTGCCCAGGATATATATGAAATTCAAACCTTCCTCGATGGTGGGGTGCTTACTATCTACGATCATCCATGGCCCGGTTTCACGCCCGATCTTTTAAGCATCGTACTGGTAGTTGCTACCCAGGCAAAAGGAAGTGTGCTTATTCACCAAAAAATGTTCGAAAGCCGCCTGTTCTTTGTTGATAAACTTATTGACATGGGCGCCCAGATCATTCTGTGCGATCCTCACCGCGCTGCTGTTA
This sequence comes from Niastella sp. OAS944, assembly GCA_024809215.1. GTDB lineage: Bacteria > Bacteroidota > Bacteroidia > Chitinophagales > Chitinophagaceae > Niastella. The sequence goes on from JANUBW010000013.1 coordinate 276,047, forward strand.
TTGGTCTTGGCCGTGGGCAGAACCTGCGCGGTATTCAAATGAGCAGTCCCGACATCAGGGCCGGGGTATCGTTATTGATAGCCGCATTGAGCGCCGATGGTAAAAGCGTTATTCAGAACATTGAGCAAATAGACCGGGGCTACCAGTACATTGATAAACGTTTGCAGGCACTTGGTGCAGATATAAAGAGAGTTTAAATGCAGTTACCGGTTCCCGGGGCCCGGGTTCCGGGCCAAAAAATTCGGAGAGCCCGATGAATTGCTGACCGATCGAAATTTGAACACCCGGTAACAGGTAACTGGTAACCGGCAACCAACATAAACCACAAACTCGTACATGTCCTTTCAGCCCAAAAACAAGATAATAATCATTACCGCCCCATCGGGTGCAGGCAAAACATCTATTACCCATTACCTGTTAAAAAAGTTCCCGCAACTGGCGTTTTCGGTATCGGCAGCTACCCGCCCGCGCCGCAAACATGAAGTAGATGGAAAAGATTATTATTTTCTTTCTCAGGAAGACTTTGATCAAAAGATAAAACATAACGAGTTTGTTGAATGGGAAATGGTATACGAAGGCAAATCGTACGGCACCCTAAAATCGGAGCTACAGCGCATTTGGGATAATAACCAGGTACCCGTGTTGGATATTGATGTAAAAGGGGCCATTCACGTGCAGGGCCAGTACTCCGGTACCGTTCTATCGATCTTTGTAGAACCGCCTTCTGTTGATGAACTAAAACGGCGTTTAAGCTCAAGGGGTACCGAAACCGAAGAAAGCCTTCAAACGAGGGTAAATAAAGCCTCCTACGAGATCTCCTTCAAACATCGTTTTGATAAAATAATCCTTAACGACGACCTCAATAAGGCCTGTAAACGTGCCGAAGAAGTAATTACAGAATTCCTAAATTCATAATATAGGTTACATTTATCCAAAAGTAAAGGCAGGTGCTACCAGGTTTCAGGCGCCGGTTACCGGTTTCCGGTTACCTGGCGTAGCAAAAGCCCCGGTAACAGGTAACTGGAAACTGGTAACTTCCGCCTTTTTTTATATTTTCGTAGTCGAACTATGAGTTTTCTTACCATTATAGGCATATGCATTGGCATCGCCTTTTTGTTGGTCGCCTATTTTGCCGGCATTGAGGTAGCTTTTACCTCGGCCAACCGGCTTAATATTGAATTGAAAAAGAAGCAGGGCGCCAGCAGTGGTATCTTATTATCAAACCTGTTCGACAATCCCTCCCGCTTTATTGGTACCAACGTAGTAGGATTCAGCTTTTTCCTAACAGTAGTGGTTTTGCTGGGTTCCATGTGTTGGAATGAGCTGGAAAAGACAATGGACTTTTCGGCCCGTTCTTTTATTACGTTTTTCCGCCTGCTTGCCGAAATAGTGTTAGCCTGGGTGATCATCATTTTTTTGGGCGAATGTATTCCAAGGGCCATTTTTAAGGCAAAAAGCGATTCCCTGCTTTCCTTTTCGGCCCGCGTAGGCCTGTTGGGCTTTTTCGACCAGTTATTTTACTGGATAGCCGCCGCCTTTGTAAAACTTTCCATATTTATTCTGAATGTGATCTTCGATATGCGTATCGATAAGCGTAAAGAACCCTTTTCGCGCAGCGATCTCGATCACTTTTTTCAGCAAACCAGCGAGTATAACAGCGAGGGTTCCGATATGAACACCGAACTGTTTGAGAATGCGCTTTCGTTGCCTAAAATAAAGGTGCGCGAGTGCCTGGTGCCCCGTAAAGAAATTGAGGCCATTGAGCTGAACACCACCGTGGAGGAGGCCCGTAAAAAATTTATTTCAACCCGGTTAAGCAAACTGATCGTGTATGGCGGTAACATCGACGCCATTCTTGGTTATATTCACCAGCTCGATCTGTTTAAACAACCCGAGCATATCAAAGAGATCCTGCTGCCCATACCGGCTATACCCGAAAGTATGAGCGCAACCGACCTCATTAATAAGTTCACCAAGGAGCGTAAAAGCATTGCCTGGGTGGTTGATGAATTTGGCGGCACCGCCGGTATTGTTACCATGGAAGACCTGCTGGAAGAGATCTTTGGCGAGATCAAAGACGAGTATGATGTGGAGGAATTTGAGGAGAAAATGATCTCTGAAGACGAATACATTTTATCGGGCCGCCTCGAGCTCGATTACCTTATAGAAAAATACAAACTCGAATTTCCCGAGAACGATTCAGAGACCCTGTCGGGTTTTATTATACACCAACACGAAACCATTCCCCGGTTAAAAGAGCGTATCATTATTGGTAATTACGAATTTGAAATAATGAGCGTAAGCGACACCCGTATTGAAATGGTGCGCTTGAAAATTCTGCGTTAACCGCAGAATTTTCAAAAATTCCAAATTCCAAATCGCAAGTTCCAAAAGGAAATCCCAAATCTCAAATCACAATTTCCAAAGAATACATATCAAATTCCAAATTTCAAGGTCAAATAAACGCCAAGGCATAATGTAACTTTTTGGATTGGAATTTGGAGCTTGGAATTTTGTTGGAATTTGGAGCTTGGAATTTGAGATTTTGCATTTTCATCCACTTAACAACCTTTTAGTTGCTCCCTGCCTTTTAAGCCTTAAATTTGCCGCGCTTTACTATTATAAAGACTTTACGAGATCCTATGGCGAGTTTTTTAGAAAGAAGGAGTAACGATAGCGAAATGACCTTTGTCGATCATTTGGAGGCACTTAGATGGCACATCATGCGTTCAGTGATCGCCATTTTAGTGGGCGCAGTGGTCATTTTTTTAAATATCGACTGGGTTTTTGACAATATAGTTATGGGCCCTGTACGTAACGACTTCGTCTCTTACCGCAGTTTATGCAACCTGAGCCATGCCCTGCATATTGGCGATGCCTTGTGTATGCCCCCCATTCCACCCGGATACAAATTACTGGGTACTACGGTAAGCGGCCCCTTTATGGTAGCCATTCAAATTGGCGTTATAGGTGGCTTGATTGCTGCCTTTCCCTACGTTTTTTGGGAGTTCTGGAAATTCGTAAAGCCCGCCTTATCGCCCAAGGAACTGAAATATAGCCGCAACGCCATATTCTTTGTATCTATCTTCTTCTTTTTAGGTGCAGCCTTCGGGTATTTCGTATTAGGCCCCTTCACCTTTAACTTTCTGGCCAATTTTAACCTGGGTAAAGCCGGACTGTTTGAATACAAACCATCACTGGCCGACTATATTGATAACCTTACCAACATTGTATTGGGTTGTGGTATTGCCTTTGAACTGCCCATACTTTCATACGTGCTCACCAAAATAGGCATTGTAACACCGCGCTTTTTGTCGTTATATCGCAAATACGCATATGTGGTGATCCTGATAGTGGCAGCCATCATTACACCATCGCCCGACTGGACCAGCCAGATGATCGTGTTTTTGCCGCTGGTATTCCTGTACGAGTTAAGTGTTGTTGTTTCAAAACGCGTGTATAAAAGACAACAGGAAGAAGATGATAACTGGAACTAATAATCATATTTAAACAGATAACGTTAGCACATATGTTCGATCTTTCAAAACCCATAGCCATCGGCAGCGATCATGCCGGGTTCGATTATAAAGTGGAAATTGTAAAGTGGTTAACCGAAAAAGGGTATAAGGTAGAAGATAAAGGGGTTGATGAAAATAAATCGGTAGACTATCCCGATTATGCGCATCCAGTTGCCAGTGCAGTTGAAAATGACGAAGTAGCATTTGGCATTCTACTTTGTGGAAGCGCCAATGGCGTTTGTATTACAGCCAATAAACACCAGGGCATTCGTGCCGGATTGTCTTTTGAGCCCGAAGTGGCCAAACTCATCCGCCAGCATAATGATGCGAATATTATTGGTATACCTGCCCGTTTTGTTTCTTTGGATGTGGCCAAACAAATGGTAGAGCTGTTTATTGAAACGCCGTTCGAAGGCGGCCGCCACCAGACCAGGGTTAATAAAATTGCCTGCGTTTAAAACGAAATAAAGCATCGATAAAAAAGCCTGAAAGCAACTTCAAAAGAGTTTCTTTCAGGCTTTTTGCTTTTAAGGCCTCGTATTGTAATATTAAATGGTTGTTTGAAAGACTAAACCCATCGATTTTAAAAATTGAATGATGGCTTAATTGCTCAAAATGGTCATTTAATTCAATTGAACGATGGCTTAAAAGATTGAATCGATCAATTTGAAACATTAAATCATCGGTCAATAAGATTGAACGATCGGCCAAAAGATCAGAATCATCAATTTGAAGAATTGAATGATGGCTTTAATGCTTTAAATGGTCGTTAAATCCAATTGAACGATCGTTCAAAAGATCAAACCCATCCATTTGAAGAATTGAGTGATGGCTTTAATGCTTTAAATGGTCGTTAAATCCAATTGAACTATGGTTTTAAAAGATCAAATCACCAATTTGAAGCATCAAATAGCCGATTCAAAAGATTGAACGATCGGCCAAAAGTTAAAAATGATCAATTTGAAGAATTGAATGATGGCTTAATTGCTCTAAATGGCCGTTAAATCCGATTGAACGGTTGTCCAAAAAATCAAATCATTCATTTGAAACATCAAGTCACCGATTTACTGAATTAACTGGTCACAAAAAAATTTCAGACCCATATAATAGATCAACCCATTAATTCAATAGATCAACTACCGCTTTTACAAGATAAAATGGCCCTTTTCAAAGAAGCCATAACACACTAACTATTAAATAGTTACACAAGAAAATCACTTACCGGCCGTTTATAATCCCACAAACAAATAATCCGTTTTTTATGAAGAATTCCCGTTTAATTAAGACGACCCTTTTGAGTGCCGCTTTTACCCTGGCTGTTGCTTTTACCCAAACCGCCAGCGCTCAAGACGCTACTCCCGAAAAGAAAGAAGAGAGAAAAGAAAAACACGACGGCAAACGTCCCGAGCACCCCGAGAAACGCGATGGCAAGTTTGAGAAAAATGAAGATGTAAAAGGCGATAAAAAAGAAGACCGCAAAGAAAGAAAAGACGACAAACACGACGAAAAAGGCGAACGCCCTGCTCCACCCAAAGGTGAAAAAGGCGAGAAACCCGTAGATCACAAAGGCAAACCCGAAGATCACAAACGTAAGCCCGATGATAAACGCATGAAAGACCACAAAAAGCCTGAAGAAAGAAAAGAAGAGAAAAGCGCTGACGCCAGTAAATAAATAAACAAAATGGCCCCCGGAGTTCCAGGGGCCATTTTCTTTATAACGATAATTTATTATTACCAACCCAATACCCACGCGAAAATGAGCGGCGCCACAATGGTGGCATCACTTTCAACAATGTATTTGGGCGTATTGATATCCAGTTTACCCCAGGTGATCTTTTCATTGGGCACAGCGCCTGAATAAGAACCATAAGAGGTGGTTGAATCAGAAACCTGGCAGAAGTAGCTCCAGAAAGGCACATCATGCCATTCAAGGTCCTGGTACATCATAGGCACCACGCAAATTGGGAAATCACCGGCAATACCACCGCCAATTTGGAAGAAGCCAACGCCTTTACCACCACTGTTGTGACGGTACCAGTCGGCCAGCCAAACCATGTATTCAATACCACTTTTCATAGTGGTAGCTTTCATTTCATTTTTGATAATATAAGAAGCGAAGATGTTACCCAGGGTACTGTCTTCCCAACCACCTACAACAATAGGCAGGTTCTTTTCGGCAGCAGCGATCATCCAGCTGTCTTTGGTATCAATTTGGTAATTGCTTTCCATTACCTTACTCAATAACAATTTATAGATGAACTCGTGCGGGAAGTAGCGCTCGCCTTTGGCGTCGGCGTCTTTCCACAGTTTAACTATGTTATGTTGAATGCTACGGAATGCTTCTTCTTCGGGTATACAGGTATCGGTAACACGGTTTAAACCCTGCTCCAGTAATTCCCACTCCTGTTGTGGCGTAAGATCGCGGTAATTAGGAATGCGTTTGTAGTGATCGTGAGCTACGAGGTTCATAACATCTTCTTCCAGGTTAGCACCAGTGCAGCTAATGATATGTACTTTATCCTGGCGAATCATTTCGGCCAGAGAAACACCCAGTTCGGCAGTACTCATGGCGCCTGCCAGTGTAACCATCATTTTTCCACCTTCCAGTAAATGGGTTTCGTACCCTTTAGCGGCATCTACCAGGGCAGCTGCATTGAAGTGCCGGTAATGATGTTGAATAAATTGTGAAATGGGTCCTTTGCTCATGATCTGTTTTTTTGTGGCGGCAAAGATAGGGGAAAAAGGCTAGTAGGAAGTGGCTAGTGGCTAGTAGGGTTGCTGTACATACTTTGCATAAAAGAACAGAGTTACAGGTTACAGGGTACAGGTTGCAGGGCTCAATTCCGAAATTAACGATATAAAGCTTCGGTTAGCCGAAATTCAAAATGACTTTTACTATAACCTGTATTTGTATTCCCTTGTAACCTGAAACTTGTAACCTGTAACTTGTATTTTGCATTTCCCCGGCACCTGGCAACTGGCACCCGGTAACAAAAAAAGTGGCTCCCCGATGAATCGGGAAGCCCTTTCTTTCCAACTAAAACCAACTATAAGAAAAACCGTTTATTATATGTTTATTTTTTGTCCTTTCTATATACATCCCAGCCATTGGTGCCATTCGATTTCAACACCACCTTATGATCGCCGTCTTCTAATGAGAGGTAATACAGATTCTCACCATTACCAGCCATTTCAAACAGATCGGTGATCCAGTAACTGCTGTAATTCTTCTTAAAGTCGGTCAATAAATTAATAGGTAGCTGACCAGATAAGATATTACGGGTTACCCCCAACAGGCTGCCATTCTGGTCATAATACGCATATACAACCTGTTCATTTAATGTAAAGGTAACTTTCACAAAGTCTTTTGTTGTTACCCATTGGGCGTTTTGCGCGCCGGCGAACTCTTTCTGAAAAGATCTGATGATCTTGCTGTTCACTTCTTCTCTGTTGTCATTGGCAAAGGCACTACTGATGCCAGTTATAAAAATAAATGCGCCAATGAGGATCTTGTTTTTCATGATGCTATTTTTAACTTTTCTGATTTAATATGGGCATATTGATGTACCCTGGCTATATGGATACCATTGCCCGTTTTTGATTGTTATTTTTAAATTAATGATTGAAGCGGTATGACTAATATGTAGCTGCTTTGATAAAATTGTTACAGGTAATACACAATTCTTTTTTGAAAACTACATTACCACTGTGTTTGGGTATTATTCACCCATATTGATAACCCAAAACAATAGGTGAAACAAAGAAAATATTCATGGCTATACTTTTTATTTATGAATGCAGCCCTTGCCGCTTTTTCAATTAGATGACACAAAAGTAAAAGAGGTTACACTGGCATCACGAAAATTATGATCAATGGAGTTGAATGTTAAGCCACGTTAAACAATTGGCGGCCGCGATTGTTATTGCATAACGCAGAACCCACGCCGGTTAAGCCTTACAGCCGATTGTTTAAAAATTTCATAAAACAGGGTTAACCGATCGTTAAAATATAGTTATGGAAAAGTAGAAGCGGTTAAAATGAAAATTTTATTAATTCTTTTTTTCATTTTTTCTACCTAAAGCCAGCGTAAAACGTTATATTGTCATTACAACAAATCAAATTCTATTGAACTATTTGGCCCACGCATATTTGTCTTTTAATCAACCTGCTATACTGGCCGGCAACCTTTTCAGCGATTTTGTGAAAGGGAAACAGGCCAACCAGTATCCTGATGATGTGCGTAAGGGAATTTTATTGCACCGGGCCATCGATTCTTATACCGATGAGCATCCCGCTACCAGGGAAGCCAAAAATATTTTTAAACCGTATTACCGTTTATACAGTTCTGCCTTTATTGATGTTTCGTACGATCATTTTTTGGCAAACGACTGGGAGCAGTTCACCGACGATTCCTTATCGGCATTTTCCCAGGAAGTTTACAACTCGCTCGATCAATACCAGCACGTATTCCCCGAACCATTCAGGCGCATGTTCCCGTACATGAAACAATACGACTGGTTGTACAATTACCGCAACCGTTCGGGCATCGAGCGAAGCTTTGAAGGTGTGGTGCACCGCGCGGCCTATTTAACTGAAAGCCAAACCGCCTTTAAGTTATTCGAAGAAAACTACCACAAGCTGCAACAGTACTATGCCGACTTCTTTCCGGCCCTGCATAAGTATGCCCGCAAAACTTTACAAGGCATGTAGGGGTAAAGGGCAATTAAAATGTCTTTAAAAATTAACCTAACCGAAGGATTTTTTATTTCCAGATCGTTTAATGAGAAGAAGAAGTTAGCAGGGAATCTGTGTAACTTTTATTTTTGCCGATTAATTACAAAGCCGGGAGATGTTACAACGCATCGCCTGAATTAACTCGTCTTAACACTAAATAGTACGATAATGAAGCAGTTGGTGGTTTTATTTCTGGGAATAACCGTAATAAGTACAACCGTAAAAGCACAATTCAAAGCACCGGCCCTGGATAAGTCGCCCATGGACATGAGCTATTTTCCGGCCAATTTCCCCATATTGAAGATCCAGAATAAAGCCAACGATCCATTGTTGGCCCGCGTATTATACAGCAGGCCCCAAAAAAATGGCCGCAGTGTTTTTGGCGATCTTATTGAATATGGAAAAGTATGGCGATTAGGTGCTAATGAATGCACTGAAATTGAACTGTATAAAGATGCAAAAATTGATAATACCCGGTTGAAGAAAGGCCGTTACAGTATGTATGCCATTCCATATCAGGATAAATGGACGCTGATCTTTAACAGAGAAACCGATATTTGGGGCGCGTTTCAATACGACGACAAAAAAGACGTTTTGCGCACTGAACTGAAGCTTGAAAAACAACAAGACGCAATTGAGGCCTTTACCTTGCTTTTCGATAAAACCGATTCCGGCGCCAATATGATCATGGCCTGGGACAATGTAAAAGCCACATTGCCGATCACCTTTATAAAATAAGATCATGTACCAAACCAGGCACTTTATTAAGTTTAGCTGTATTGTATTGACTTTGGCTTTTTTATCAGCGTGCGACGATCATACTTCCACAGGCAGTAATTCGGTAACTATCAATCCAACAGTTACCAACCAACCTGTTGAAAAAGATATACAGCCAGGGCTTGATAAATCACCTATGGATATGTGCTACTATCCAATTGATTACCCCAAGCTGAAAATGGCTGGCAATGTTTCTGAACCGCTTATTGCCCGCCTTATTTACAGCAGGCCACAAAAGAACAACCGTGTAATTTTTGGCGACCTTATAAAATATGGTTCAGCATGGCGCCTGGGCGCCAATGAGGCCACAGAAATTGAGTTTTTTAAAGATGTGAACATCACCGGCAAAAAAGTACAAAAAGGCCGTTATGTAGTTTATTGCGTTCCTCAACCAGATGTTTGGACGGTGGTGCTCAACAGCGATCTGTATGTATGGGGCCTCAAGATAGATTCTACAAAAGATGAATATAAATTCAGCATTCCCGTTGCTAAAACACGCTTCCCATACGAGCTGTTTACCATGGAGTTTGAAAAAGCCGACAAAGGCATGCAACTGAATATGGAATGGGATAGCCTGAAAGCCAGCTTGCCTATTACATGGTAAATGGTAAGTAGCTTGTAGCTGGTGGGAAATAGCCATTTACTACTAGCTACTCGCTTTTTTCCTTATCTTGTCATCATGTGTGGTATAGCAGGCATTATAACCAGTAACGCTGATCAATTATCCGTTCATAACCTACAAAAAATGACCGGTGTACTGGCTCATCGCGGACCCGATGGCGAAGCACACTGGATCAATAAAAACCACACCGCCGGCTTCGGCCACCGCCGCCTGGCCATAATTGACCTTAGCCCCACAGGCGCACAACCCATGCACTACCTTAACCGGTACACCATCATTCACAATGGGGAGATCTACAATTTCCTTGAAATAAAAGAAACGCTACAGCAAAAAGGCTACGCTTTTAGCAGCACATCAGATACCGAGGTAATAATGGCGGCTTATGATTGCTATAAAACCGATTGTCTTCAATACTTCGATGGTATGTTCGCCTTTGCCATTTGGGACGATCAGGAACAAACCCTGTTTGCCGCCCGCGATCGCTTTGGCGAAAAACCATTCTATTATTATTTCGACGGCGAGCAATTTATATTTGCCAGCGAAATGAAAGCCTTATGGGCCATTGGAATTGAAAAACAGTTCAACGAAAAAATGTTTTTCAATTACTTCACACTGGGCTATACCCAAAACCCGGCCAATGGCGAGGAAACTTTTTTTAATAGCATAAGTAAACTGCCGGCCCGCTCATTTATACTTTATCACTTTCCCAAACGACATATAACCCGTTCATTATACTGGAACATAGATGTTGATTTTGTTGATGAAACCATTACGGCGCAGCAGGCTACCAGTCAATTCAATCACCTGTTTCACCAATCGGTACAACGCAGGTTACGCAGCGATGTAGCCATAGGCACTTCGTTAAGCGGTGGGCTCGATAGCTCCTGTGTACTGGCCAGCATTCAAACCATGGCGCCGCGCCGGTATAAAACCTTTTCAGCCATCTTTCCCGGCTTTAAAAAAGATGAGTCGGCCTGGATAAAAAAAGTGACCGGCCATTTTGCTGCCGAAAATTATACGGTTCAACCAAATGCCGATCAGGTTATTCGTGACTTTGAAAAAATATGTTATCACCAGGAAGAGCCATTTCAATCGGCCAGCGTATTAGCACAGTATTATGTGTATGAAAGAGCACGGCAGGAAGGGGTACCCGTATTGCTCGATGGCCAGGGCGCCGATGAAATACTAGCCGGGTATCATAAATATTACCACTGGTACTGGCAACAACTGTTCAGAGAAAATAAAAGCATGCTGCAACATGAGCTCCAAAGCGCCCGTCAGTTGGGCATTGGAGAACCCTGGGGTTTAAAGAACAAACTGGCTGCTGCATTTCCAAACTATGCCAGCTGGTACCTGCGGCGCCAGCGTGCCCGCCAACAGCTTCGCGTACACGACCTCGATACTTCGTTTGTAAATGAATACGGTAAATCTTATTACGACATAGCCCACTTTGATGAACTGAACAATATTCTTTACTACAACACTTTTGTAAACGGGCTCGAAGAGTTATTGCGTTATGCCGACAGGAATTCTATGGCGCATGGCACAGAAGTGCGATTGCCGTTCCTGAACCATGAACTGGTAAAGCTATTGTTCTCCATTCCCGCCCATTATAAGATCAGGGATGGTTATACAAAATGGCTGCAACGAAAAGGTATGGAAAACGAATTGCCCGAAGGCCTTGCCTGGCGAACCGATAAAGTTGGGTTTGAACCGCCCCAACAACAATGGATGAACAACCAAAAACTACAGGAATTCATTCATGAATCAAAACGGGCACTGGTAAAACACGGCATGTTAAAAAAGCAGGCCCTGCATAAAAAAATTCAGCCGCAAGATGCTCATGCGGCTGATAATTATGACTGGCGTTACCTTGTTGCAGGGCAGTTATTGCGCTAACGTGAAACGTGAAAGGGCAATCGTAAAAAGACTCGCGACTATACTGAACTCACTAGCGGCAATCGTGAATCGGCAATCGGCAATAAAACCCGACTCGCGAGGTTTGTATTCCTTGTTAACTTGTTAACTCGTCAACTTTATACCTTCCTATACTTCTCAGTTTGCTGGCTGTTGCCATCAACATCTACTTTCAAAGTATACCAGTGTGTGTTATCTTCTAACTTAATATAGTAGGCAATAGTACCATTGAAAGTTATCTCAGTAACACCGAACAATTTCTTTTTGGGATTTTCTTTAGTGATCTTGTTCAGGATATTGAGCGGAAGTAATTGAGGCGCATAATAACGAAGGGCGCTCATCATATTACCTTCCTTGTCATAGTTTACTTTTGATCTTACTCCCCCGTTTAAAAAACTAACGGAAAAATAGTTTGGAAATTCTTCCCATTTAACGTCCTGCGCAGTGCTGAATGTTTCATTGAAAGACTTTAACACCTTTTCATTTGGATCGAAAGGACCGAATGCATAAGCTCCTGCTGTAACCAGAGCTGCGAACATGATGGCTATCACTTTTTTCATGGCTGACTTTTTAAATACGTGAATGATGAACCAAAAGTATATTGAATAGAAGCTGAAGTCAAGACAATTGGTACCGGCGGGGGCGTCATGACAAGAACTACGAACATTTTCGCACATTTCGCCATGATAAGTATCAGTATTGATTCCATAAAAGGTAATGCCAGTAACGGTTTGCAGAATGTTTCACTTAATTTCAAGTCTAAGGTTAAGCCTTTGTTAAACTGGAAATAAGGAATTAGGGCAAATGACACTTATTATTTCCGCATCTTTGTATCTTATCAAAGGCCATACATTAATCAAACAAAAACTACAGATGAAAGCAGGAACAAAATGTATACATGCCGGTACCGAACCTGATCCTTCAACCGGGGCTATAATGACGCCTATTTACCAAACCAGCACCTTTGTACAGGAAGCACCTGGAAAGAACAAAGGGTTTGAATATGCCCGTTCACAAAACCCTACCCGTTTTGCGTTGGAAGAAGCCCTGGCAGTTATTGAGAATGGAAAATACGGACTGGCATTCAGCAGCGGCGTTGCAGCCACCGATGCGGTAATAAAATTGTTACAACCGGGCGATGAAGTAATTGCAGCCAACGATATGTATGGCGGCACTTACCGGTTATTCACCAAGATCTTCGAAAAGTTCGGCATTCGATTTCACTACGTGAACATGCAGCAACCCGAAAACATAAAGCCATATATTAATAAGAACACGAAGCTTATCTGGACCGAAACGCCCACCAACCCGCTCATCAACATTGTTGATATTGCAGCGGTTGCGGCCATTGCCAAAGGCAATAACATTTTGCTTTGTGTGGATAACACCTTTGCTTCGCCCTACCTGCAAAACCCGCTCAACCTGGGTGCAGATATCGTAATGCACTCCGCCACCAAATACCTGGGCGGCCATAGCGATGTAATTCAGGGCGCGCTTGTTATGAACGACCAGGCCCTGCGCGACCAGTTGTACTTTATTCAAAAAAGCTGTGGCGCAGTACCTGGCCCCATGGATTGCTTTTTGGTATTACGCGGTATTAAAACCCTGCATATCCGTATGCAACGCCATTGCGAGAATGGTGAAATAGTAGCCAACTTCTTACGCAATCATCCTAAAGTAGGACATGTTTACTGGTGTGGCTTTAACGACCATTCCGGCTATGCCGTGGCTAAAAAACAAATGCGCGGCTTTGGCGGTATGCTTAGCTTTACCCTTAAAGACGATAGTGTTGAAACAGCCATGAAGTTGCTATCGTCAACCAAAGTGTTTGCGCTTGCCGAAAGCCTTGGCGGAGTTGAATCGCTTATCAATCACCCGGCAACCATGACGCATGCTTCTATTCCGCGTGAAGAACGTATTAAGAATGGCCTCAGTGATTCACTCATCAGGCTTAGCGTAGGTATTGAAGATGCCGAAGATCTTACTGATGACCTTAAAAATGCAATTGGATAATAACTTACAACAATGAAACAACCATCTTTAAAAGATTTTTTGAACCGCAAAACGGAGGAGTATAACCAACCTTCGTTCATTAAAGATGACCCTGTTTCAATACCGCATTTATTTAAAAAACTACAAGACATTGAAATAGCAGGATTTTTTGCCGCTGTGTTTGCCTGGGGCAATCGCACAACGATCATCAAAAAATCGCACGAGCTGATGCAGGCGATGGATATGGCGCCGCATCAGTTCGTTCTGCAACATGCCGATAATGACCTAAAAAAGCTCTTATCATTCAAACACCGCACATTCAACACCACCGACCTGTTGTATTTTATTGAGTTCTTTAAATTCCATTATACAAAACACAACAGTCTTGAAACGGCTTTTACACTTGGCATGAATCCCAAAGATGCCACCATTGAAAATGGGTTGGCCCGCTTTCATCATTATTTTTTTTCGCTTGAAGATGTGCCAAACCGCACCCGCAAACACATTGCAACGCCCGAAAAAAATTCAACATGTAAAAGATTGAACATGTATTTACGTTGGATGGTGCGTAATGATAAAGCCGGTGTTGACTTTGGCATTTGGAAAAACATTTCACCCGCACAACTTATTTGCCCCATCGATTTGCATGTTGCCCGCGTTGCCAAACGTTTTAACCTGCTACCCCGTAAACAAATTGACTGGCAGGCAGCAGTAGAGCTAACGGAATGCCTGCGCAAACTGGATCCCAACGATCCGGTTAAATATGATTTCGCATTGTTTGGACTTGGGGTTATGGAGAAGTTCTAATTATTTCTTACCAGTAAACTTCCTTAGATTATAAATAAAGCTCAGCAGAAAATATTGCTGTAGCACCTCAGTTTGGCGGTCCTCAATAAAGTTTTGCGTAACGGTACGTGAAACCCCCACGTTCTGCCTTAATATATCGTATACAGCCAGTCGCAATATACCCTGCTGATTCTTGAACATCAGGCAATTTACTGCAGCGCTCCACATGGTAACACTCTTATTAAAACCAGGCGCTATCTGGCTGTTATAACTGTATTGCAGGTTGTTTTCAAGTATCAGCCATTTGGGGCTGTTCCAAAACGCACTTACCGATAATGTTTTGGTATTGAACGCCACATCCTGTAGCGACTCAGATGAATATTGTGTTTTGTTATAGCGAATATTAAAGGAGGGCATAACACTCAGCAACTGTTTGTAAGTAAAGTTCAACCCAACAGATTGCGAAACGCTTATTGAGTTGGATGCTAAAGCCACTTTATTGGTAAAGGTATTGTTGCGGTTATAATAACCATTGGCGCCCAGGTTCATTCGCAACATTACATCCCTTTTTTTAAAAGTTTGGCTAAACTGCAGATTGCCCGATGTGCTAAAATTCCCATTTATATTCACAGGCTGACTAAACTGTTTACCTACATCATCGAACCAGGTTTGATAAATGATCTGGTCTTGTGTGGTATTATAGGTAAGCCCGGCAAACCAGTAACTATTACCTTTCGATTCCCGCACCTGCAAGTTGATATTATGATAAAAAGAAGGTTTCAGATCGGGATTGCCCAGGTTCACGTATAATGGATTGCTGTTATCGGGCACTGGCTGCAACTGTTGTATAGTAGGCTGTTGGTTACGGCCATTATAATAAATTGACAAATTACCTGTTTTACTAAAATTATAACCAAGGTTAGCCGAAGGCGTTATATTGATATATTGCTGCTGCAACAGATCACCATTGGTTATTGTAAGATTGTCTTGTTTCATAAATTGCACACCCGAGCCAATAGCAGCCCGGTATTTGTTTTTATTGAACGACAAGCTTACATCGGGTGTTTGTGTTTCGTTGATATTGCGAAAGGCATTGGTAAATGCGGTATCTTCCAGGTCATACTTATCAGTGATCGCATTGTACCGGTTGGTGATCTTGTCGGAATAATTCAGGTTACGGGTATAGTTATACCTGATTATCGCACTAAGGTATTGGGTTAACGGCTCGGCCCAGGAAGCTGTTACCGATACAACCTTGTTATTATTTTTTTGATTGCTGCGTTGATTTACCACATCGATACTATCAACCGCGCCATTCTTATAAAAATCATTCTGACCCAAATTATCGCTTATCGACGACTGATCGGTATAGTTATAATTCAACCCAATGGTAAAGCCCCGCCCCTGTTTTTTAAACCGGCGGCTAAAAAAGAGCTCCGTACTTATGTTCTTACCGTCTCCATTAGTAGTAAAGTTATTTTCGCTGGTATTTATTTTACCGCCGGTTGTGGTTAATGAAATGGCCTTTTTAATATTTACATTGTCGCTTTTATTGGTGTTCACATTTGAGTTGATGTGCAGTTCGGTCAGCGTGTCGATAGTATAACTGGCATTAAGTGTTAACCGGTGGCCGCTATATTCATTAATGCTGTTATTATCGGAATTATAAAAGAAAATGCTGTCGGGCAATCTATTCTCACGTTGGCTTTTTGATACATTATCAGTGTGGGCATTGTTATAAAAATAGCTGCCGTTCAATTTTATTTGCCGGCCAATATTATCGCTGAAGTTCAGGCCACCCGAAGCGGCTCGGGTAAGTCCACCACCGCCGCCATCGAGGGTGCTTCTGCTGTTAGCAATACTGAAGTCGCCACCCGCAACACTACCACGGTTTGTATTGCTGGCATTACCGATAATACTGAACTGTTTGGCGCCATTAAAAAAATTGATCATGCCCGAGCCTTCATACCGTTCATTGGTACCATAACCGGCGCTCACCCTGCCAAACCAGCCTTTTTGTACTTCCTTTCGCAGCGTAAGGTTAATGGCCAGGTCTTCGTTACCATTGGAGGTTTTATTAAAGCGCTGTTCACGGGTTTTATTATCTACCACCTGCAGTTTATCAATGATGTCTTTTGGCAGGTTCTTAAGCGCAATTTTAGGGTCGCCGCCAAAAAACTCGCGCCCGTCAACCATTATCTTCGATATCTTTTTACCATTGATAGTTACGTTTCCGTCTTTATCAACATCAACACCCGGCAGCTGTTTTAACAGGTCTTCAACCATGGCATTGGGCATGGTCTTAAAAGAAGTAACGTTAAACTCAAGGGTATCGGGTTTTACTGTTACGGGTGGCCGAAGAGCCGTAACGGTAACAGCTTTTAGTTCGTTAAAGGCTTTTACAAGCAAAATTGTATCGAGCCTTAGCTCTTTAGTATCTGCCGGCAGTTTAAGCGATTTTGAATACTCATCGTATCCTTTGCTGGTTATAACAATTCTGCATTCGGTATTTAACGGTATATCGGTTATAGTAAAATCACCTTTACGGGAGGTAATGGCATAATTTACAAGAGAAGAATCTTTGGAAAGAAAAACGGTGACCGAAGTAGATTCGAGCGTACGGCGGCTTAATGAATCGATAACCGTACCTTTGATGGCCCCATAACGGGGTCGTTGCGCCTGTACAGCGGTACTAATAAACAATAAAAAGCATACAATTATCCCAGCACTCCAACGCATATCGTGAGAATAAGGTTAAAATGTTACATGAAGTGAGGGTCAATGAATGCTTAGGGACAGGCCATTCGCTCCTGGCGCATCCCTTTTGTAAAAATACTTAATTGGTGCCACATGAAATGAGCCGGTGACAAATTTCTGGGGCCGGTACAAAAGCAAATTGCGTTGAATATTTTTTTTATGTAAAATGAATTTATTTTCACCTGTATGCAAATGCCTGAAGAAAATATACCCCTTATACAACAGGAACTGAGCACCGATTTTAACCTTCCTGTCACAAATAATAAAAAGCAGCTAAGCGAAGCCCTGGCCGAAGGCATTAATTATTTGATTCAGACCGATTTTGCACGTCTTATCAACATTCTTTACCGCATCGATATTTCTGAACAAACCCTTAAACAAACCCTGGAACAACAAGCAGATCAGGATGCCGGGCTGCTGATTGCCGAGCTCATCCTTGAACGGCAACTACAAAAACAAAAAATGCGGGCCCAATTCAAACCCCAGCAAAACATTCCGGATGACGATAAATGGTGAATAATTCCTAAGTTCGCTCCATGAACCTGACAGAGGTAGCTACATTAAAGCAGGCTCGTGATTTTATTGACCTGCCCAAGAGATTATACAAAGATGATCCGCACTGGATTTGCCCGTTGGACAGTGATGTGGAAGCAATTTTCGACCCTTCCCGCAATGTTTTTTTTTCGCACGGTATTTTAACCCGTTGGTTACTAGCCGATAAAACCGGCCAGTACATTGGGCGTATTGCCGCCTTTATAAATTACGAAAAATCGCATAAGAACCCGCAGCCAACCGGCGGCGTGGGCTTTTTTGAGTGTATTCACGATGAAAAAGCTGCCTTTCTTTTACTCGATACCGCCAAAGCATGGCTAAAAAGTAAGGGCATGGAGGCTATGGACGGACCTATTAATTTTGGCGAAAATGACAAATATTGGGGCCTGCTGATCCATGGGTTCAAACCACCCAGCCTGGGAATGAACTACAACCCAACCTGGTATAAAGATATTTTTGAGGCGTATGGTTTTACGAAACTGTACGATCAGCTCACAAATTTTTTAGATGCTACTACCCCCCTGCCGGAAAGATTTACCAAAATCTCTGATTGGGTAATGAAAAAACCCGATTATTCCTTCCGGCACTTCGATAAATCGCAGTTCGACAAATATGCCGGCGATTTTCGTGAGATCTATAATGATGCCTGGAGCGATTTTGAGAACTTTACCCCCATTGAAATGGGCACCATTAAGGAAAGTTTCAGGCAAATGAAGGCCATTATGGATGAGAAGATCATTTGGTTTGCCTATTACAAAAACGAGCCTATTGCGGTGGTTTTATGCCTGCCCGATGTAAACCAGATACTGAAACATGTAAATGGCAAACTAAACCTGTGGGGTAAACTAAAATTCTTCTGGTATTCAAAAACCACCAGGGTCGACCGCTTACGCATCATCATTATGGGCTGTAAGAAAAAGTTCCAGAACCATGGAATTGAATCGGCACTTATTCGCTGTTTACAACAGGAAGTATTACCTCGTAATACCATTAAAGGCGTTGAACTGGCATGGGTGGGCGATTTTAACGATAAAATGTTAGCCATTCACGAAGCCACCGGCGCCACGCAAGACAAAATACATAGAACCTATCGGTTAGTATTCTAAGACCTGTAAGGTCCATCATTTGAGATTGAGTAATTATTAGTTTGGATTGGACCTGACAGGTCTAATTGCCTTACCTAAATCCGACCTGTCAGGATCGCAACAACAGTCTGATTATTCAGGACCCAATGGCGAACCTTACAGGTCTTGGTATTCTTAATACATTAAGTCCTTTACTTTCTCTTTATCCTCTTTCTCTTTCTTCAAATCAAACATGGTCCCAAAAACCCTGTCCCAGAAAGTTGTGCTAACGCCATACCCTTTATTATCATCTTTATAATGATGCAGGTGATGGTTGCGCCAAAGCGGTTTCATCCATTTAAAAGGCGGGTTCCAGGCATGAATGGCAAAGTGCATACTGCCATATAATAAATAGCCAAGAATAAAGCCGGGGAAGAACATAAATACATTCTCACGCATTACCAGGTACATCAATGAAAAAATAGCCGAAGCCATTATAAGGCTGGGTACCGGGGGCAAAAATAACCGTTCCTTATCGCGGGGATAATGGTGGTGATTGCCATGCATGGTATATACAAACTTTTGAACCTTTGGGTTTTCACTAACCCAATGATATAAAAAACGGTGAGCTATATACTCAAAGAAGGTCCAAAAAAACAGGGCGCCAATAAATGTAAGCGTAATACGCAAGCCCGAAAAGCCAAGCGTATTATTGCTATAGTATAACAGATAAATGATCACCGGCACGTACATACCCCAAATAACCAGCGGGTGCGTCTTAGTAAGCATCTCGAGGTATTGGTTCTGAAACAACCGTGCCTGTCCTTTGTTATGTATCTTCTCAAATTTCATAACCGTGTGATTGGTAGCAAAAATACAAAATTCATTTACTTACGCGCCTACTCCTTCCCTACATAGTTTCATCAAAAATATTTTCTGTTACCCCGTTCTCCTTTAATAACCGGTAATGTTTTCTTAAAGATACAGCCAGTGAGTACTGCCGGTAAGGCCAGTTGTACATTTTAGCATATTCCTTTAACAATTCGGTTACTTCGGGATAATATATATGATTTACATTAGGGAATAAATGATGCACCACATGGTAATTAAAACAGCCCATAAAAAACCGCACGAACCAGTTATCGTGCGTTACGTCGTTGGTTGTATACAACATATGCATCATCCAGTTATAGGGCAGGCTGTTCTCCTCATTGGGTAATGGAAACTCCGAGCTATCGTTTGCGTGCGGGCTCAACAAAACCATCAAAGAGAATAAGCTGGCCGTAAAAAGCATAAGCACAAACCCCGCAATTACCATTAACCACGATACATGCAACACAAACCAGGGCGCCACTATAAGATAGAAAAGAAAGAACGCCTTAAAGGCAAACAACTTAACGTACTCTATACGTGGTATTGTTATAAGCTTCCAGATGGTCCTCTTCTTATTAAAAAAGTCTTTAAAATCCCGTACCAGCAACCAGTTGAACAGGTATAACGGGTACAGCAATGGCAAATAAATATGTTGATAGCGGTGAATGTGTAATGCATTACCATTAGGGAAAATACGAGCCATGCCGCTCTGTTCAATATCGGTATCCCACCCGTTTACATTAGGATAATTATGATGAAACCTAATGTGACGCTGCCGCCAAACATAACTGTTGGCCCCCATTAGATCGAACAGGTGCACATAGTATTGATTTAGTTTTTTTCGGTTGAAAATGGAGCCGTGCACGGCATCATGAATGATATTCAAAAATATCATGACGAGTAAAACACCCAATAAGAAATATCCGGAATAAAAGATAAATGGATGTTCGCCGTAGGCCAGTATGGCCAAATAAACAAATAAATACAGGGCAGGGAACAACACTGCTTTTAGTAGTATACTCCCCCGTCGCTTAGATTGTAATTGCTGAACAAGGACGCTCACATCCTGACGCAATTGTTGAAAGATGACATCATCGCCACTTTTCGCATAGCGCGGTTTGGTTACCTTTTCCATCAGGTAATTCACTTTTAGAATAAAATCCTTTCTTGATTAAATACTTGCCGGGTACCTTGGGTAGTTGGAAAAGTAGGTGCAACTCTATATTAACCCTGATTTTAAATAAAGGTTCGGGCGGGGTTGAAGAAAATTTTTGATTAAAGCAGGAAGGGCAATATTTTCTACATTTTGCTACTTGCTTATCAGGTCGTTGATGGTGGTTAATACATATTTTCTTTCCTGTAAATACGAAATAAGCCTTTGCAGTTGACCCGAAGACCTGTCTGTGCGCGCCGGATGTGCACCAACATGAAATAATAAAATAAAGCCATTCAACCCGGCTGTATTACGTTGCTCATATGCCATAATTGAATCCAATATAGCAGTACTGCTTCTGTAATTCTTCATATCGGGTGTTGTATAATCTGCATTACTGTAAGTACCGGGAGTAAAATTCACTAACTGCACACCTTGTTGCTTCGTCCACACGGTAATGCTATCATTGAACCATTCATAAGGGGGTAAAAAGAACGGGGCCTGCTGTTTGGTTATACCATAGGCCTGCATGGCCTTATAGTTATTGGTCAGGTCCTGTACAAACTGCTCTTTGGTCACCAGCAAACTATCGCGTTTGCCCCAGTCGCAATACAACAAATGCGCATCAGAATGTGGCCCCAGATAATGACCCTGTTTTCTCAAAGTAACAATAGGAAGCTTATTCGCTTCATTACGGTAGAACCTGCCGGTAAAGAAAAAGGATGCTTTAACGTTCTTAATACGCAGGGCACGCTCAATCCCAGGCATATCATTGTTATACTCATCGCCGGTAAATACCAGGGCCAGTTTCTTTTGTTTGGTATCGCCCCTTATTATAGCACCATGATCGTAAGTATATGCAGCAGTTGTGCTCTTGAACATCTTTGATTGATCGTCCTCTTTGGCTGCCAGTAAATACACCAGCGAAGCCGTACCATCCATAGTAGGTTCATTGGTTGAGTAATCGCCATAATCATCATGGTATACTACCAGGTCGCTTTGAAAAGCCGCATATTCATCGGGCTCATTCAGTGTAATGCCAATAAGATTTTTATAAATAGTACCATACACGGGGCCATCAACCAAACCACCATCAATAGAATACTTTTTTAAGTGGGTGAAAGCCGAATGCGGGTCGGCAGGCGTATCGCCCCAGGAAGGCAACCCATAGACCATACTTGTTCCCCAGGGATTGCAGCCAAACAACCAATCGAAACAAGCTTGTTCCAGTTCGCTATATGTAGCATCACCCATTAGTTTTCGGTACCAGTAACACTGCGTAGCAAATGAAGTGGTTAAATTATTACTGCACCAAATAAATGGCACACCCCGGTAAAATGCATTGCGGTTTGCCTTCTGCCATACGCGCTCAATACCTTCTTTGTAATACCCCATTAATTCTTTTTGCTGCTGCCCGCGCAATTGTTTAGATAACTCATAATGCCCTATGTTTATAAAAGGATACCATTGGTAGTGGCGTGCGGTATCGGAACCAAGCCAGGGAGTAATTTCTTCCTGTTGCGAATACGTGTAGGCCGCTGTTATATGTTTTTTGTAGGCACCTTTCATGGCTGCAATGGATGCACCCGCAAGCTCCATATCATCCGTCCAGTTGTCTTCCTCATAAAAGTAGGGTGAACGCCCCGGTGCGGTTTGGCATACGCCTGGCTTTTCAACACCCAATGCCCAGGCCGATAATGCCCTGCTTTGAAGCAATGTATCTTTAAATAATACCGAGCCCAATGCAAATGCACTGGCAAATTTACCGGCGGTTGAAGCCAGCCCGGTTGAGCGGTTCTTGTATTTGGCAGAACCCTGTGGCGTAGGGGTGCAAAAGTAAACCGGACGCTCATACCCGCGGCCGTAAAAGCTATCTTCTTTGGGTATACGCATTCCCTGATGATCGCGGTCATCGGCAATTTGGTTAAACATCCAATTACTGCGGGGATGCATTTTTAATAACCAGTTCAATCCCCAATGGGCTTCATCCAATACATCGGCCCGGTTGTTCTTTCCGGGCAACCCATTTGCCTGGTGTGCATCATTAAACACTTTTGGAAAATCGCGGTAGGCAGCCAGCAAATGCCAGGTGGCGTTTGCTGAAGTGGTAACATATTGCAGGTAATCCGATGCATCGTGCCAGCCTCCGCTTGCATCTATGTGCGTACTATCGGGCATGGGGCCATACAAAGTATAACCATCATGGGTATGGCAACTATCATTCAAAAACGGATTAAACCCACTGCGTTGTTGACGCATATAACGCAAACAAAAATCGGCCCCGCCTTTATATACATCAGCGTCAATCCTAAACTCAGGTGATAATGCCGTGCCTGCTTTTATAAGATACCTGCCCGGAGTGGTAAAGGTTGAAAAATTTAACCTCGCAGTTTGCGTAAAGGGGCCATAGGCGCCAAAGGCTTTGCCGGCCTTTCCGGTATAAACCGTTTTTCCATTGGCAACATTTACTATACTAAAATCAGCGATCATGTTTTGTTCTTTACTGCACCATACCGCCACTTTGTTGCTGTTTGGTTTATACCCTAACAAATTTATGCGTATATAACTATTGGTTTGGGCATTAACAATTAAACTAACCACACTTAACAGTAAAACAATGATCACTGGCAAGCCAGCCTGCTTTTTATAATGATGCATAGTTGTAAACTCTTTTTAATTGCGGTAATCAAATTGAAAGGCGCTGAGATCGGGCGCATGTTTTCTTTTTCGTTTCAGCTCGTACTGGTAAATAATATTGCCCATTTCTTTAAAGAAGGGATAGCCCGTTTCAACATACTCGTATTTATCATCGTTCAGCACACCGTCACTATTCACATAAATATTACCGCTTACCATAAACTCAATCTTATTTTTAAAATCAACTATGTAGGCAACATCTGTAAGAAAACCATACGACCAGCCTGTTTTATTAAATACCCGTATGTTGGAAGGAATTTTACTTCGCCAGGCTTTGAACATAAAGAACTTGGTATAGCTGTCGAAAAACTCGGCGGTATCATAATGCGGATGATCGCTTTCAGAAGGCAGTTCGCTCATATACCTGTACAGGAATGCATAATCATCGGGCTGTAAATTAAATCGCTTCTGCTCTGGCACTGAATTGGGGAACAAAACTGCCTGCAGCACCTGCTGCATATCTTCCAACGGAAAATTGTTGTGGGTGGTAAAATCCATAGGCGCTTTTATCAAACTGTCGAAACGGTTGTAATGCGCCCGGCCTATGAATATTTTCTTTTGAAAATTGAATGGGTCAGCATTGTAGGCTGCCAATTGCCTGTACAACAAACTATCGCCCTGCATAAACCTGATTGGATTGGTATGGCGGTTCTCATCTTCATTCATGGTCACAAAACGGCGGGTAATACGGGTATCGTTATAACCCATTTGCCACATGCGTTCGTTCAACTGCTGCTGGCCAACAAATTCGTACAGGCGATTATAGGCATCATTATCGCTTACCAAAAAGATCTTTTTTACATACTGCGCTACAGAAGGCAAAAAGTTGGCCGCGCTGCTGTCGTGCTTCACCTTTGTTTGCCGGCTAAATGCACTATCGGTAAACATAGTGGTGAATTTATTAACGCCGTACTTGTTTAGGGTGTTCATTTTTTCCAGGGCCAATACAGCTGTTGGCAACTTAACCATCGATGCAGGGTTAAAGTACTCGTTACGGTTAACCCTGTAATAGTAATTGGTAAAATGGGGTTGATTATTTTTATCGCGATCGATCTTTGTATATATGAACTGGTAATGAAATGTATCGGGCTGATCCAGGATCTCATTCAGGAATGGTGAGGCCTGTTGCCTGATCATTTTTTCGAGCCATGCATCTGTTTTGCTTTGCGCCGAAGCAACATAGGTTGTTGCCAACAATGCCATTAAAAACACCCATTGTTTCATGGGCAAAAGTTACGTACAAAATGAGGAGCAGGATAATTTTTTACCACGCAGAATCCGGCAAGCTAAAAGCCGAAAGCCTAAAGCCAAAAGCGAAAACCAGCTTGTATTTGCTTTCAGCTTTCGGCTTATGGCTTTAAGCCGCACAACTATAAACAGGAAACCTTCCCTTACCAACATGTCAACTTTTAAATTACATTGCATGCTCTAAAAAATACTGCCATACATGAAACTTGTTTCTTATCTCAGCGAAGGTCACGACCGTGTAGCAATACTCGTTGACGGATTACTATATGATGCCGAAGTTTTACATCCCGATCTGCCTCAGAGTATGAGCATATTCCTCAGCTATTGGGAAGATGCTTATTCCATGGCGCTGGGTGGCGAAATGATGATAAAGGAAGGAAAGATCCCTAAAAGCAAGGGCTTTGCGTACGATAGTGCAACTATTTTGGCCCCTGTTCCATTCCCTACAAGCTGCCGCGATGGCTATGCTTTTCGCCAGCACGTAGAAGCGGCCCGCCGTAACCGCAAGGCGCCCATGATCCCTGAGTTTGATCAATACCCCATTTTCTATTTTACCAATCACCATAGCATACAGGGCCCCGGCAATATACAATGCATGCCCGATCATTTTGAGAAGCTCGATTTTGAACTGGAAGTAGCCATTGTAGTATGTAAACATGGCCGTAACATAAGGGCCGAAGAAGCCGATGAATATATTGGTGGTTTAATGATCATGAACGATATGAGCGCCCGTCGCCTGCAAATGGAAGAAATGTTGCTGAACCTGGGGCCCGCCAAAGGAAAAGATTTTTCTACCGTTATTGGCCCCTGGCTGGTAACCTTAGATGAGTTGGAACAATTTGAAGTACCAGCCCAGCCCGGCCATACAGGTAAAAACTACAACCTGCGTATGCAATGCCGCGTAAATGGCAAACAGGTGAGCGATGGCAATATGAAAGATATGAACTGGACCTTTGCCGAGATCATCGAGCGCGCCTCCTATGGCGTTGATCTTTACCCCGGCGATGTTATTGGCAGTGGTACCGTAGGCACCGGTTGCTTTTTAGAACTGAATGGAACCGGCAAACTAAACTATCCCGACTATCAGGAGCAATGGCTGCAACCCGGCGATGTGGTTGAACTGGAAGTGGATGGACTGGGCACACTCAGCAATACCATTATTCAGGAGGAGGATGATTTTTCACTGCTGGCCCGGAAAAAATCGGTTTAAGCACATTAGCCCATTATCTAATTAGCATATTAGTTTTCTATGATCTTAGACCTGAAAGAACTGGCGCCGGCGCTGCGGCAAAATTATTTGCAACACGCTATTGCACCACGGCCCGTTTGTTTTGCAAGCACTGTTGATAGAGCCGGCAAGGTGAACCTTAGCCCATTCAGCTTTTTCAATCTGTTCTCATCGAACCCGCCCATAGTAATATTTTCACCCGCACGCCGGGTACGCGATAATACCACCAAGCACACTTTAGAAAATGTGCTGGAAGTGCCCGAAGTGGTGATCAATATTGTTGATTACGATATGGTGTACCAAACCAGTTTGGCCAGTTGTGAATTTCCCAAAGAGGTGAATGAATTTGCCAAGGCTGGTTTTACAGCCGAGCCAGCCACTCTGGTGCAGCCGCCCATGGTAAAAGAAAGCAAAATAAAATTAGAATGCCGGGTACAGGAGGTTAAACCCCTGGGTACCGAAGGCGGCGCCGGCAACCTGGTCATTTGCGAAATACTGCGTATGCATATTGCCGATGAATTGCTGAATGAGAACAAAATGATAGATCAGCGTAAAATTCATCATATTGCCCGGCTGGGGGGCGACTGGTATTGCAAGGTTGATGAAACAAATCTTTTTCAGGTAGAAAAACCCAATACCCAACTGGGCATTGGTATTGATGCACTGCCAGATCCCATCAGGAACAGCAAAATACTCACAGGCAATAACCTGGGTCAGCTGGGCAATGTGCATGAGCTGCCGGCCATCGATCCCTCGTTTGACGATCCCCAGCTTAAAAGCATTTTTCAATACTACTCGGTAAACCCGGCCGATATGGAAACCGAATTACATACGTATGCCAAAAAACTGCTGAACGAAGGCAAAGTACGGGAAGCGTGGCAGGTACTACTGGCGCTGGACTAAGGGTTTCAGGGGAAAACAGGCAACAATTTGTTTCATGGACTGCTTTGGTTTTCCCTGAAACCTGTACCCTGGAACTTGCAACCGGTACCAACCTGGTACCCGGCAACTGGTATCGCGGTTGTTTGTATCCTCCACAACAAGTACCTTTGCAGCCGCATTTGCAATTTTATGAGTACACAACATTTGTCAGAACAGGAGATCATTCGACGCGAGAAATTACAGGAATTACAAAAACTGGGTATCGATCCTTACCCTGCGCCTTTGTATCCTGTTAACATTACAGCAGCCTATATTAAGAAGCACTATAAGGGCGAAGAAAATAAAGCCGACTTTGCCAATGTATGCCTGGCGGGCCGCATCATGAGCATTCGTGATATGGGTAAGGCTTCTTTTGCCAAATTGCAGGATAGTACGGGCAATATACAGGTGTATATTAAGCGCGATGAAGTTTGCCCTGGTGAAGACAAGATGATGTACGATAAAGTGTGGAAACACCTTACCGATATGGGCGACATCATTGGCGTAAAAGGTTATGTTTTCACCACCAAAACCGGTGAAACCTCTGTACACGTTACCGAGTTCACCTTTCTTACCAAATCGTTGAAACCATTACCGGTTGTTAAGGTAAAAGACGGCGAAGCATTCGACGAAGTAACCGACCCCGAGTTCCGTTACCGCCAGCGTTATGCCGACCTCATCATTAACCCAACGGTAAAAGATACATTTACAAAACGCAGCAAGCTCATTAATACCATTCGCGATTTCTTAAATGAGCAGGGCGCATTGGAAGTTGATACCCCGGTATTGCAATCCATTCCCGGTGGTGCAGCTGCAAGGCCGTTCACCACGCACCACAATGCACTGGATGTGCCTTTTTACCTGCGTATAGCCAACGAGCTGTACCTGAAACGCCTTATTGTAGGCGGGTTCGACTGGGTATATGAATTCAGCCGCAACTTTCGTAACGAGGGTATGGACCGCACCCATAACCCTGAGTTTACCGTGTTGGAATGGTATACTGCCTACAAGGATTATTTCTGGATGATGGAGATCACCGAAACCCTGTTCGAAAAAATTGCCATTGCATTACATGGTACTACAACCCTTCAGGTAGGTGATAAAGAAATTAACTTTAAAGCGCCGTTCAAGCGCATTAGTATATACGATGCCATTAAAGAAAATACTGGCATCGATGTAAGCAATATGAATGAAGATGAGTTGCGCCAGGTGTGCAAACAACTGAACATTCATACCGAAGCCAGCATGGGTAAAGGAAAATTGATCGATGAACTGTTTGGCACAAAATGCGAAGGCCATTATGTGCAGCCTACTTTCATCATCGATTACCCCATTGAAATGAGCCCGCTTACCAAAAAACATCGCAGCAAACCCGGACTGGTTGAGCGTTTTGAGCTGATGGTAAATGGTAAGGAGATCGCTAATGCATACAGTGAGCTGAACGATCCTATTGATCAACGCGAGCGTTTTGAAGAACAGGCCGAATTGTTGAAACGTGGTGATGATGAAGCCATGTATATCGATAACGATTTCCTTCGCGCGCTTGAATATGGTATGCCGCCCACTTCGGGTATTGGTATTGGTATCGATCGCCTGGTTATGCTGATGACCAATCAGCCTTCTATTCAGGATGTATTGCTGTTCCCGCAAATGCGGCCCGAAAAAACAGCAGAAAAGCCAGAGCAGGGGTAATTCTACATAAACATAACTAATATATGTAAACCAAAGTAACCGCGTGTTACTTTGGTTTTTTATTGCGCCAACGTCAAGTCCCGCTCACGGACAATGAAACACCTCTACACCCTCTGCATCTTTGTACGCCTGCGTGCGGCTTCCGCTTCAGCAACCGATCCCGGTGAACAGGAAATTGCCATTGGAAATATTTCTTTCCAACGCGCTATAATATTACCGTTAACATTAAAGTCTTTTAATGGCGCATTAAGTAACAATTCGGTTAAACTAAACTGGGAGACATCGCAGGAAACAAACCTCGATAAATACATAGTTGAAAAAAGCACAGACGGCGTTAACTGGCAAACATTAACAACGGTTATGGCAGACAATGCCTACGAATACAATGCCGTTGACCTTAATGCAGGGCAGATAAATTACTATCGATTGAAACAGGTTGAACTAAATGGCAATTTCACTTATTCGCAAATGATACGAATTCGCAATGCGGAGAATGAAAAATTAGCCCTTAAGATCTATCCCAACCCGGTTATCAGCAACGCCAGTATAAATATCAATAGCGAAAGTAAACTGGCTGCACATATTAAAATATACAACCAGTTTGGAATGCAGTTACAACATTTGCAGCGCTCGCTGATTGTGGGATCAAATAATATTCCGGTGCAAGGCCTCAGTGCTTTACCTGCCGGCACTTATATCATTGTTGTTGAAGACGACAAACTCAACCGGATAGGCACAACCCGGTTCGTTAAACAATAACCTCCTCTCTTTTTTACAATAGCCATGACTTGTGCCTTTGGCTCCCGATGCATCGGGGGCCTTTTTATTTTTTATAAGAAAAGATCGGGCATTAGTTTTTGCCCGGGGTTTACGGCGTAATGCGTAAAATCAGTAATGCCCTGCTGTGACAGTATTTCTTCATCAATAAAGAAATTGCCTGTACATTCCGCAGCCGGGCGTTGCAAAATATGGTAAGCGGCATCGGCTACGATCTCTGGTTTGCGGCTGCGCTGCACCATCAAATCGCCCCCAACAATATTTTGAATGGCTGCAGTAGCAATAGTTGTTTTGGGCCAAAGAGCATTTACCCCAATACGGTGCGGTCGTAATTCTTCGGCCAGTCCCAGTACGATCATGCTCATTCCAAACTTACTAATGGTGTAAGCCAAAAAACGGCCAAACCATTCGGGGTTCAGGGTCAATGGTGGCGACAGGTTAAGGATATGCGCATTAGTACTCTTTTTTAACGCGGGTAAACACGCTCTGCTCATAAAAAAGGTGCCGCGTACATTTATATCATGCATCAGGTCCCACCGCTTAGGCTCCACTTGTTCGGTAGGTGATAAATTAATGGCGCTTGCATTATTGATAAGGATATCTATACCGCCAAATTGATCAACGGTTGTTTTTACTATTTGCTCAATGCTTTCTTCGAAACGAATATCGCCCTGTATAGGAAGAACCTTGCCTGCTCCTGCTTTTAAAATTTCTTCAGCTGCGGTATGAATGGTCCCTTCCAACTTAGGATGCGGCTCCGCTGTTTTTCCAACTATGGCAATATCGGCTCCTTCGGCTGCCAAACGTAAGGCAATCGCTTTTCCTATGCCACGTGAACCTCCTGTGATGAGTACTTTTCTTCCTTTGAACTGCATAGAATGACTGATTTTTTCTGGTGAATCAATTTGAATGCGCCTTTACAAGTTATTCTAATTCACCGTTAAACCGAAACTAAAAGTATAAGCCCATTCATACGCTCGTATAATTACGATTTAATGTGTAATTTCTGAAATATATAAATCAAGCGTTTGTTCGCTTGCAAACCTTAAATTTTAACAATATGTTTGTATACGTCAGATTGATCGATACAAGAACACCAATGTCCAAAAGAAAAACCTGATCCAACGATCCGGAAAAACCAACAAAAAATCCAGAAAAACCAAACCGGCCATCCAACCGGCGTAATCCAAGATCCGAGCAAAGACCAAAGTCCAAATGTTCATGTAAAACCAGTTCTGAATCATTCAATCGAGACATCCAAAAATCCAGGTCCGTAGAAACCAAGTCCATGTATCCTTTGAAATCGAAGTAAAATTTGTACCTCCTGATGAACCCTGTTCCTTCTTGGTAAGGTTTAGTACAAACTTTTTGAACAATCCCGGAGTTCTTCCCGGGATTGTTTCTTTATATACATACCCCCAAATAATTATAGGATCATGTTGAAAAATTGGGGGATTTAGGAGAAAGTATTTTTTTTGCAGCAAGATGAGTAAAGCACAAGGACAGGATACAGCAAAAGAATTGA
>JANUBW010000014.1:0-20239 GCA_024809215.1 Niastella sp. OAS944
TGAATCTGTTAATTTTTTCGAGTCGCTAAATCTTACCTTGATTTACTTGAAAGTATTTCAAGTGCTGTTGCTTCCAAACTTTCAAAGATCTTTAATTATATTAAGTTTTCCTTACCTCTATTCTCTCTTCACGTACTTGCTATCTGCT
The DNA here is from genome assembly GCA_024809215.1 of Niastella sp. OAS944. Lineage (GTDB taxonomy): Bacteria > Bacteroidota > Bacteroidia > Chitinophagales > Chitinophagaceae > Niastella. The sequence continues at coordinate 149 of JANUBW010000014.1, forward strand.
TTGTTATTTTTGCTCTTGCTTCCTCTCTGCTCTCTTTCTTCGTGCCCCGTTTTCGTTGGGGGTGCAAAGGTAAGAGTTTCTGTCATTTCACCAAATCTTTTTCACTTTTTCTCTTTCTTCTTTTCTTCTTTCTAAGAGCAATTTGCAGTGATTGTCATCGTTTTATCATCTCTCACTTTCCTCTTTATCACCGCCCTTTCGTAAGGGGGTGCAAAGGTAAGCGGATTTGGTTCCCCACCAAATCTATTTTGTATTTTTTGCATTTTTTTTTGAAAGGTCTCTAAATTCAATGTTCCGAAGCGAACCAACGAGAGGTGACACTTAGATAAGCAGATGCAACACTTAGACTGTCTGCTGCAGCACTTATACCAGTATCTATAACACATTCGGGTTAAAGTATTACACTTTGGTGGGCAAGTGCTACACTTAGGAGTGAAAGTGTTACACTTGCGTGGGCAAGTGCAGCACTCTGGGGCATGAGTGTCGCACTTTTGTAGTAAAGTGTAACACGTTGGGGTGTATGTGTTGCACTTTCTCGGGCAAGTGTAGCACCCAGGGGCATGAGTGTTGCACTTTTTCGGGCAAGTGTGACACTTTGGGCAAAGTGTTACGCTTACAGCTATGAACTAATCTCCCGTCACCAGCAACTTCTTCGTTTGCAGCAACTGCCCGCCTTCTGAAATAAACCCAACAAAGTAAGTACCCGGCAGGTTTATGTGACTTGGTATTACGCCACGCTCATTGACCAGCTCGCGATGGACCATTTGACCAAGCACATTCCATATAACCACATACTTAACATCTATTGCACCATTGACACCTACATAAAAATCTCGGGCGGTTGGGTTTGGCCATACCAACAACTGATAACCACCAGGCTTTCCGCCTACAGGTACAACCTTAGTATAAGATATACCGCCACTGTAATCAACCAGCTTTAAACGGTAATAGCTGATCCCTGTATAGTTGTTGGCATCGTCATTAATATATTTAAGGAAGGTATTACTGTATCCATTAAACGCCCTTGACCCCATAGAGTCGCGGCCAATGAAATTGGCTTCATTACTAAACCTGCGCTCTACAACGAAGTACCTGATATTAACCTCGGGGTTGGTGGTCCAGTATACGTTCACCGTATTAGCATCTTTCGGTATGCACTTAGCCATACTTTGGTAACCTGAAGCGAAGTATCGCCTTTGCCGGTGAATTTGGTAAAGTAAGATGTAGTGCCCAGTTTGTTTTTCAACGAACGGGTATTTACAGCGCTGTTGGCATAGGGAGCTCCGGAGGTTAGGTAACCATTAGCCGGTGCTATTTGCGGATAAGATGTATCCCAGCCGGCAGCAGTATATTGTGAAATATAAGAGTACCTGCGATTGGCGGCAAACTCATGGCCCTCATCGGCAGTAAGGTGCTGTATCGATACTTCTATATCATCAGCATTCGGTCTGTTTCGTTTGCCAATTTCCCAGGTCCTGTTCACTTCATTGTTGCGCAGGTCGTCGCCGGTAAAAAGGTCTTTTCTTACCCCATCAAAAACGCGGGCATGCAGATCGTCGCCTTGCGAAGCATGGCTTCGCATAGATACAGGTGTATAAGCATTTACATCGCTGCCTATAGGAAAGATGACCCAGCTATCGCTGTTGCGAACATTTTCCCTAACCAGTAAACCGGTCCCTGCACTTCCTGTTACAATATAGCGAACGGAGTCGTAGCCGGTTATGGTACCCGGGCTTCCATCCCCTATCACTAAAGTATTGTTCAGTAAATAAACAAGACCATTAGCGAAATGTAAGTTGTTTCGAATTTTGGTTGAGCTGCCATCAATTTCTACCCCAGTGGCATTATTTATTTCAATGTTGGCAAATGTTGGTGGGGTTATCACCAACCTTCAGCTGGGCGTTTGCCAGCATACCGGTACCCATAAAAGCGGCCAGTAATAATCTTTCCGATTCTTCAGGACGTTGGATAAAATCATACGTGGGGAATTTTGCGTTATAAATATTATATCTATTTAAACAACAAAATCACCCTGTTCTATTAAAGAAAAAATGAGTGTATTTAACTATTGATAAGTATCACCGTTAAACGATAGGTACTATTGCTTATTCACATAACTGATGATCATCATGTAATATCGTATAAGCTTTGTCGTTTAAACGCAGCTTGATCTATATCAATTATACTTACTGCGTTTTTGTGCTGGTGCAGTTTGTAGCTAAAAACGACTAAACCGGAAGCATAAGTGAGTGGTAAACCAATTAAAACATACATCACATACATACTATAGCGATATACGATGAACTAGAACAGAATTGGTTACACAACTACATGTGTACAACTACGTTACCAAAAAAGAACATGCGCCATAAATGTTCATAATATTTTCATGACAGGTATTGCCAATTCAAAAAATTGGCATAATTATGTAGCACATATATTCTTGTATCCTAATTCTAAAAACAACCTTATCCATATGAATTTAACCTGTACACCATTCGTTTTGCCATATGAGAGCAATACCTGCCGAACCGCCGGCATGGGTAGTTGTTTCGTCAGTTATTTATTTCCCTCACCAGTAAAGAAACAACAGCTACTCCTTAACTGGCATACGTAGCATAACTATTACGGTGTAAATCCCCCATTAGTTCGGGGCTGCTTTTTAGTGGCCTCTGGCCTTAATCTGTACCTATTTCCCTATCACCAGCGTATAGCCTGTCCCTTTACTGCACTCAGTAAACCCAGTTTACTGTACCCTAAACCTTTTTGCCTGCCGGAAACTTTGTTTCTGCAGGCACCGGGAATCCATTTGCATTAAATACTTATTCGGTAACCATTAAAAAATCAAACACGATGAGTAAACGACGACTACTAACTGGTTTATTCTTTATCCTTTTGTTTAGTGTAAACGTCACTGCCCGGCAGACAGACAATTACCAGCCTTATTTTAACGAAGCCTATCGTTTGTATCCCAATATCCCAAAGGGATTACTGGAAGCAGCAGCCTATTCGGCTTCGCACATGAACAATCTGGCCGATGAACATAAGGGTGACGGCGACAATGAGTCCATGCCGCAACACTATGGCATTTTCGGCCTTGTAGAAAATGGCCGGGATTATTTTAAAAACAACCTGAAAACTGTTTGTGAGCTCAGCAGTATTACAACAGAGCAATACAAGAAAGATGTGCGCCTGCAAATATTGGCGGTGGCTAAATTTATAAGCCAGGAAGCGCATCGGCAAAATGTGCCCGCCAACACCTCATCGGAAGCGTTTTCGAAAGTACTGGAAAAGCTATCGAACATTCCCGAGGATGGCAGCGCTGTTAATAGATATGCGCATTCGTTATACACTTATGACATTTACGATAACCTGAAGAAGGGTTTTCGTTCTTCCCGGTTGTCACAATCGGCCCGCAGTATTCAGCTCGAAAAGATCTATGCGCCGCAAACGCTGCGCACCCTGAGCGCACCAGGCGTACAGGTAGATTACCTGCAGGATAGAATAAAAGCCAATGGCGCTGTTTTGCCGGTGAATTCAACAGGCAACAATACAGGCGGTTCAACCGGTAATGCCAGAACCGAGAGCACCAATGATGAGATGGCCGTACAAAGTACAGACTATCCACCGGCCCTGTGGGACCAGGCTAACACAAGCAATTATGGCGTAGGCCGCGGAGGAAATACCATCACGAATGTAGCTATACATACCGTTCAGGGAACTTATTCAAGTTGTATTTCATGGTTCAACAACCCGGCCGCAAAGGTGTCGGCACACTATGTAGTGCGTTCATCCGACGGACAGATCACACAAATGGTGCTGGAGAAAGACAGGGCCTGGCATGTAGCCGACCATAATTACTATACAATAGGGATCGAGCACGAAGGTTTCGTAAATGACGCCTCGTGGTATACCAACGCCATGTACAATAGTTCGGCTGCGCTGGTGCGTGACATTTGCAGAGACAATAACATCGATCCTACCAAAGCCTATCGCGGCGCCTCTACTTCGGGTTATGATCCGCTGCCTATAACCGTGCGTATTAAGGGGCATCATCATTTTACACAAAACACCGATGATAAGCATACTGACCCGGGAATAAACTGGAATTATGCAAAATATTATGATCTCCTAAATCCACCTTCATTTATTACAACTGTTTCTTTTGCCGTAAAAGACCAAAATACCGGCCTGGCCATTGCCAGTGCAGCGGTTAAAGTTACCAAACCCGATGGCACCACCGCAACAGCAACTACTGATGCCAGCGGTAAATTAACGTACGGCCTGAACGCCGGTAAATATACTTTTGCATTTACAAAAAGTGGTTACACTGCGTTAAGTACATTTTTTACCGGCAGTACAGCAGAAGATAAGATCACGGCAAATATTAATCTCAACGCTACCGGCTCAGCCAGAATGGCTACCAATAGTTCGTCCCTGGTTTCTACAGGAAATAACATGGTGCTCACCGGTTATGTACGCGATGCAGAATTGAACGGCGCACTGAGCGGTGTTCAGATACAAGCCGGAAGTTATACCGCCATTACAGATGCAAGAGGATTTTTCTCGCTCTCGGTTCCTGCCGCAACTGTTCAGCCTGGTAAAACACCGGCTACCATTTCTGTACAATCTACCAAAGCGGGATATATCACCAATAGCATACAAAATCTGTATACCATACCCGATACGTATGAAATGCAGATCGCACTTACTTCCGGAGCTTCGCTACCGCGCGGTATAACAGTACAGGGGAATAAGGGAGAACTGATCGTTCGCCGCCATGGATTATTCGATAAGACCATTGCCGAACAATTGGAATTCAGTCGCCCACAACCTGTTCTTACAACAGCCCGCGAGGAAGCAACAGCAACTACGCTGGCCGCACTTGCAGTACCTGCCGTTATAAGAGTTGCCACCAGTTGCGCATGCACCACCTGCGCCGATCCGGTAGTTGAAGTAATGAGCCTGGAATCATACGTACAAACCGGTTTGGATGACGAGTGGGTAAGCAGTTGGAATGCCGCTTCACTACAGGCAGGCGCGGTTGCTTACCGCAGCCGGGGCGCCTGGTTTGTGCAGAACCCGGTGAACGACAACTACGATCTTTCAGCAGCTGCTTGTCACCAAACCTGGCAAACCGACCGGGCTACCAGCGTAAAGAATGCCGCTATTGCAACCGCCGGTGTTGTGCTTATTAAGGACAATGCTATTTATAAAGCTGAGTATTGCGCTGAATCGAACAACTCAGGTTGTGGCGATGGCTACAGCGGAACAGGTACCGACTATCCCTGTATTGCCGATGCCCGTTGTGTTGGCAGAACCAAGAGTGGCGCAGGCCGCGGTATGTGCCAATGGGGCAGCAGCTTTTGGGGCACCGATCAAACCTATACCTGGATACTGGACCATTATTACAATCCCGATGGCGCAGCCATACCAACCACCACCACTATTACCAGCAGCGACAGTCGTATTGAAGGTGATGGCCCGTTAAGAGTTGCGCCCAACCCTGCAACCGGCAGTACTATCACTATAGAGTATTCGCTTACCGATGCATCGCAACCGGCCAGCATTACTATCAGCGATAACTATGGCAAAGCTGCTCAGCAACGCAATGTGGTATTGCAACAAGGGCTCAACCGCCTTTCTTTAAATACCAGCGGATTGAAGGCCGGTATATATAATGTAACAGTTCGATTAGCTACTTCGGGCAAAGCGGTTAGTAAGAAATTGTTGATAGTAAAATAAACAATCCTATAAAAATTATGCTATGATAAGAACTGTAATAATAGCAGTGCTTTCGCTGCTGATAGTTTCATCAATAAGAGCACAATCAACCAATATAACTTTTGTAGTTAAAGACCAGAACACCGGGTTTGCGGTGCCGGGCGCTGTAGTGCAGGTAACCGCACCTAATGGGGCAGGCAGTAGCTTAACAGCTGCTGCCAATGGTAAAGTAACCTTTACCGCTGTAAATGGAAAGTATGATTTCACCATAGCTGCCAACGGTTACAAAGCACTGTCCACATATTTTTCATCGGGGACCGAAACAAACATCGAGGCACGTATTGACCTTGAACCGGCAGATAACAATGTCCGTGTGCAATCAGTACCTAAAATACGCACTAACCCCAACCAGGCAGTGGTAAGCGGGTATGTAAGAGATGAGGCGGCGAATAGCCCACTCGGCGGTGTGCAGGTAAGCTGTGGAGCTACGTCTGCAGTTACTAACAGCGAAGGCTATTTCGAAATGGAAATTTCGGCTGCGGCTCCGGCTATTTTCGAAGGAGTTGCGCCGGCCACAACCAATATCACATTTACCAGAAACGGGTATGCATCTTACACGCTTGAGAACGTATACCTCATACCTGATTCGTACAAGATGAAGGTTGCACTGTCGTCATCTGGCGCAGCCCGCGTACAAAGCAATACAAAAGAAAAACAGGTGCATGGCCTGTTCGACAGAACAGCTGCCGATGAGCAGCAACGTTATGCGCCAACAGCATCGCAAGCCCGCGTGGAAGCAGTGCTTGCGGCAACTGTGCCCACCAGCATTAGGGTTGGCACCAGTTGTTCCTGCACCAGCTGTAGTGTGGTGCATGTAATGAGCCTGGAAGCCTATACGCAAAGCGGCCTCGATGATGAATGGATAGCCAGCTGGGGTGCGGCTTCGTTACAAGCGGGGGCGGTTGCCTATCGCACCTATGGCGCCTGGTATGTATTACATCCGGTTGCCGGCAGTTACGATATTGCCGCCACCACCTGTAACCAGGCCTGGGAGGCCGATACCTACACCGCCAGCGTTAATGCCGCCAAGGCTACCGCCGGCATTGTGTTAACAAAAAGCGGCGCTATTTTCAGGGCAGAATATTCTGCCGAGAACAACAATTCAGGTTGCGGCAATGGTTATAGCGGCACAGGAACAACTTCGGGCTGGCCCTGTATCTCTGATAGCCGTTGCGCCGGTTATGCAAAGAACGGCCATGGCCGCGGTATGTGCCAATGGGGCAGCAGCCGCTGGGCAAGTGATAAAACATATACCTGGATCCTGAACCATTATTACAACCCCGGCAGCGTATATATTCAATTGCCGCCTACACCGGCATTGACGGTTATGTCGTTTGCCGTTAAAGACCAAAGCACCGGGCTTGCCATTGCCAGCGCAGCCGTAAGCATTACCAAACCCGATGGCACTACGGCAAGCGCTACCACCAATGCAAGCGGCCAACTAGTATATGGGTTAAATAGTGGCAAGTATACCTTCGCCTTCTCAAAAAGCGGTTATACCAGCCTGAGCACTTCCTTTACCGGCGGCCCCGATGATAGTGTATATGCCGATATCAACCTCGATGCAGCCGGCGCACGGGCAGCCACGTCTCCCCTGCTTACCAATGCAGGCAGAAATATGGTGCTCACCGGTTATGTACGCGATGCTGATTTGAATAAAGCACTGGGTGGCGTTCAAATAACGGCAGGCAACGTTACCGCTACTACAAATGCAAGCGGTTACTTTTCCTTAACGCTCCCTGCCGGCGCAATAACACCTGGTAAAATACCAGCCAGCATTTCAATACAATCGGTTAAAGAGGGTTACCTCACCAACAGCATACAAAACCTGTATGTAATACCCGATACCTATGAAATGCAGATAGCGCTCACCTCCACTGCATCGCCAATACGTAATAAAGAGGAACTCATTGTTCGCCGCCATGGTTTGTTTGATAAAACCATTGCAGAGCAATTAGAATTTGCGGCCCACCCTGCTCATACTACTGCAAGGCAGGAAGCCACCACGCTGGCTGCGCTGGCGGTGCCAACAGTTATTCGCGTAGCTACCAGTTGCGCCTGTACCGCATGTAGTAGTCCGAGAGTGCAGGTAATGACCCTGGAATCATACGTACAAACCGGTGTAGACGATGAATGGGTAAGCAGCTGGAATGCCGCCTCCCTGCAAGCTGGCACCGTTGCTTATCGCAGCCGCGGCGCCTGGTTTGTGCAGAACCCGGTTGCCGTCAATTACGATCTATCGGCAGCAGCCTGCCACCAAACCTGGCAAACCGACCGGGCTACCAGTGTAAAGAATGCCGCTATTGCAACTGCGGGTATTGTGCTCATTAAGAATGGCGCTATTTATAAAGCAGAATACTGTGCCGAATCGAACAATGCAGGTTGTGGCGATGGCTTCAGCGGCACTGGCACCGACTATGCCTGTTTTGCCGATGCCCGTTGTGTTGGCAGAACAAAGAGCGGCGCAGGCCGCGGTATGTGCCAATGGGGCAGCAGCTTTTGGGGAACCGATCAAACCTATACCTGGATACTGGACCACTATTACAATCCAGATGGAGCTGCCATTCAAACAACAACACTAGCTAACAACAGCACCAGTGATAGTAAGATCACCAATGACCGCACATTAAAGGTAGCACCCAACCCGGCCACGGGTAGTACTATCACAGTTGAATATACGCTTACCGATGCCTCGCAACCGGCCAGCATTGTTGTCACCGACAACTTTGGCCAACAGGCGCAACAACGCAATGTGGTATTACAACAAGGCATGAACCGGCTTTCGATAAGTACAAGCGGCCTGAAGGCGGGCGTGTATAATGTTACCGTGCGGTTAGGCGCTTCGGGTAAAGCAATCAGTAAAAAAGTATTTATAGTTAAATAAACATTGATAACTAACCGTGCCACGGTCCCGAACCGTGACACGGTTTTAAACAAACATCTATGAAAAGAAACATGTCGTTTGCGGTGCTCATTTTAGTCACCGTGTTCTTATCGTGCAACAAGAATGAGAAGCCTGCTACCGAAGCGCAGGATGAAGAAATTGCACAAACCCCAGTACCAGTACAGGAAGAAGCAGTTGCTGCCCGGGTAGCATCGCCTGTACCAGGCTATGGCGTCAGTTATAAGTATGGTATAAAGGACCCACGCTATGCCGCGGGCTACCATACCGGTGATGATTACGCTTCGCCAAAGGGTAGTAAAGTAGTAGCTGTACTCGATGGCACCATTGCGTGGTCGAACAATAACGGCGGCGCATATGGCACCTGGATCGGACTGCGCGCTACCAATGGCCGCGACTACGTGTATTGCCATCTTTCCGTTCGTTCAGTAAGCACCGGCGCTAAAGTAGTGGCCGGTCAAAAGTTGGGCGAAGTAGGCGCTACCGGAAATGTTACTGGCCCACACCTTCATTTTGAAGACAGGCCGAAAGGTGGTGGTTACGGACAGGTGCGTAAACCAACCTGGTAATTATTAAAACTCTTCAATTAGAAATACAACCGCTAAAAAGGGATTCACCAGTGCTCTTATAACCGGTTTGTTTCAACAGGAAGACATGTTCATTTACATGTGCCCGGTGTGTTCACCGGGAACGCCGGGCACTTATGCTTCATTAACATTAAAACCTAACAAATGAAACAAACAAACATCCCAAACACAGGAGGCTCCAAACGATTGCCTTACCTGTTCACGCTCACCGCACTGGTTATTCTAACAGCCGCTGCCTGTAAAAAGGGCGTTGCCGACCAACCTGCCGCAACCGATGAAGAACGAAAGGCAGAAACAGAGGCTACACAAACCCACACCTATGTAAAGATCTTCGATGGCGGCTCAGATGGTTATCATTCATTCCGCATCCCTTCCATTGTTCGTACCAATGCCAACACCTTACTTGCATTTGTTGAAGGCCGTATGAGCGCCAACAAGGACTATGGCAATATCAATGTTGAATATAAACGCAGCACAGATAATGGCGCCACCTGGTCGTCGATGCTGGAAGTAGTAGGCGCAGGCCAGGGCACCTGGGGCAACCCAACGTCGGTGGTTGATCGCAATACCGGCCGAATTTGGGTTTTCATGAGCTGGAATTCCGCCACCAAGAACCAGGGTGGTACAGACGGCTATGACAAAATAGATACCTGGGGCGATAGAAAGGTTTATTATTCTTATAGCGATGATGATGGCCTCTCCTTTTCTACCCCATCCGATATGACCAATACATTGCTACCAGCAAATTACAAATGGGATGCTATGGGCCCCGGCGTTGGTATTCAAACCAGCAATGGCACTCTGGTAATTCCCGCTATTGGCAGAAACATTTACAGCACCGACCATGGCGCTACCTGGCAGTATAAGCTGATACCCGGCGGTACCAGCGAAGGTGCTATTGTTGAACTGAACGATGGCCGCCTTATGCGCAACGATCGTGCAACCAGCACCGTATGGGAAACAGCTAAACGTCGCTGGGTTTCACGCGGCTCCCTTACCGGCACCTTTAGCACATTTGCTCCAGACGATGTATTGCTCGACCCAGCCTGCCAGGGTTCAATAGTAAGGTACACCGGTTCGCCCGACCGTATAATGGTCCTAAACTCGGCCAGCACAGAAACCCGTTGTAAAATGCGTGTACGCATAAGCTATGATGGCGGGGTAACCTGGCCTATTAGCCGTAAGATCTTTGACTGGTTAACCGATGCAGAAGCATTTAGCCAGGGGAAAGGCGGTTATTCAAGCATGGTTAAAACAGCCGACTATACCATTGGCGCCCTTATTGAAATAAATGAGAATACCGGCGACAGCGGTAACAGCCATCGCTCAATTGAGTTTCATAAATTCAATTTACCGTGGATGGTTGATGGAGCTACAGAACCTATACCATAATTAGCTAATGAGATAATGTGATAATGGCCGCCGTCATTATCACATTTTTCTTAACTCATTTTCTATAGACAGCACCCTCGGCAACAAAATACTCTTCTCAAGAAACAGATGTTGCACCAGGTCATTATCCAACTCGCGCAGTTTCATAAACACAACATAATGACTGCGGCAGGCATTGGCAGGCAGGGTATAATTATCAGTAAGCTGGCGCATACTTTTCAATACGTCCATTACCAAACCATATTCCTGCTCTATTACTTTTTCAACCGGTTTGCGTAAAGTGCGGGTATACAACCCCGCCAGGGCATCGTTTGAAGTATATGCCCGGTTCATTTGTTTTATATAGGGAAAAATGCTTTCTTCTTCCTGTATCATCAGCAACAACATTTGGGCATGCAGCCGTTTAAAATGTTGCTCCAACTCATTGAGCCAGGGGAATTTTTTCTGGTGCTCGGCAATGAAATGCGCCAGGTGCGTTCCCAACGCCGGTAAGTTCTGACGTAAATAGGCATGATGAACGTGCACTATATAATCGGCCACAAAATCGAGCGGCCATTGCTCAAATGGCAAAGCAGTAGAAACCTGAACGGTGCGAACAACATCTTCCAGCTCTTGTTTTACCACTGCCGTATCGAGCCCACGAATTTCGCAGGCAGTTTGCAAAGGCCAGCGGGCCCCGCAACAATAATCAATATTATATTTCTTAAATACATCGGCAGTACGGTAATCTTCCATCAGGATTTCAGACACCAATGCCTGCTCATCAATTTTTTTTAACGAATGCATCATACTACCGGGCTTTCTGATTGTGCTAATCAATTAGCAACAAATTAAACCCTTTGCCCGCACATTCCACCTGATTTTCGTCATGCCAACGGTATCTGTACCAGCAGGCGGCAGCCTCCGCCGGGACGGGTATTTATGGTGAGCGTACCGCCCAGGGTTTCGGCCCTGTTCAGAATATTTAGCAACCCAATACCCTTTGTTTGCTTACTTGCATCAAAGCCTTTACCATTGTCCTGTATGAGCAGCGTCAGCTGATCGTCCAGTTTCTCAATGGCAATACGCACATAGCCCGCTTCGGCATACCGCATAATATTATTGGTTTGCTCCTGTATAATGCGGTAGATCATCAACTGCACATCGTGTGGTAACTCATCTTCGAGCGAAGGATCGCATTCAAAGTCGACCGTAACAGGCCGTACCAACTGCATGTTCTTGATAATATCTTCTATGGGATCAACCAGGCCCACTTCTTTAACAATAGAAGAGTTCAGCGACTTGGAGATCTTTCTTATTTCCTGAATGGCAAGGTCAATGTATTGCGTTGTTTTTTCAATCAGGAATTCCTGATCGTCGGTATTACCGCGGGCGGTGGTTAACATGATCATGGCCGATGACAAGATCTGATTCACATTATCATGCAATTCTTTCGAGATCTCATTGCGTTCATATTCCTGGCCGGTGATCATTGCCTGGCTAATGCGCAGGCGTTCTTTTTCTTTTTGCTGCGCCAGTTCTTCTTCCAGTCTTCTTTTTTCGGTAAGGTCCTGAATGGCTCCGATGGCCCTTACAGCAACGCCGTCTTTATAAATGATGTAGCCTTTATCCGATAAGTATTTATAGCTACCATCGGCACAACGGAAGCGGTATTCATCGTGCCAGTAATTGTTGCGGGCCATTAAACAGGCATTTATGTGCTGCATCACCCGCTGGCGGTCGTCAATATGGATCTTTTCAAGCAGCCAGTACAGATCAGATTCTTTCTCGTTCTGTAAATAGCCGGTGAGCTGGCTAAAGGGTTCGCTGCGGTAAATAGAACCCGTTTCAATGTTCCAGTCCCAGATGTAATCTGATGTGGCCTTGGTAGTATAATAAAAACGTTCGTTCCCTTTTTCTATCTCCTCCTGTGCTCTTTTCTCTTCGGTAATATCGATGGATTGTCCGCCAATAAGCCGTTTAGGCGTTGAAGTTTGTAACAGAAATTTATGCACCAGGTATACGCCGGGTGTTCCATCGCGGCGCTGGCTGTTCTCAATAGTGATCAATGGCTGCCCCAATTCAATAACCTGACGGTTATTATACAGATATTGTTCAACCATGTTCGGCGGCATCAGGTCGCGCATGTTGGTATACAGGTGACTGTCGTTCAGCTTCCACACTTCTTTAAAAAGATCATTCATGTAAATGATGTAACCATCTTCGTCAATGATCCAGGCCGGACTGTGGGTATTGTTCATAAATGATTTGAACATATACTCGCTTTCTGACAATCGCGACTCGGCTTCGCGGCAGGCGGTGATATCATTAAAAGTACAGGCTATCAATCCGGGTACTGCATTATTAAAATCTTCAAGAATACAGGTACTTACCGATAACCAGGTGAGTTTACCCCGGGCATTTATAAAGCCTAATACCGATTGCCTGATAACGGCGCCGGTATGCAATGTTAACATGGCCGGGTACTCCTGTACCGTCATGGTGGTGCCGTCTTCTCTAAAGGCGGTACCGCCTATATCGAGCAGGTTCCTCCCAATCATTTGTTCATGAGTAAATCCTATTATTTCGCAGGCTTTGCTATTGGCAGAAATAATGGTGCCTTTATCGCCCTGCAACAACATTACGCCTTCCTCCAGCGAGTTGAGCAGGTTCTTATACAAAACGTTTGGCTTTATATCTTTTTTACGGTGGATGGTAGCCTGCAGATCGCGCAGGATGATCACTACATCGAGCAGGTAAGAAGTACCGGGGAATTTATGCGTATAACACGAAACCCTGAAGGTGCGGTTGTCGGGCGTTGATACAAAAATATCTTCCACTGGTTCATCCAGGGCTATAGCCCGTTGCAATTGAGAATGCACTTCGGCATGGCCGGGAAACAACAGATCGAGAAAGTCGATCATATTCTTTTTTGCCGGCCGGTTTGATTGTCGAAACCACAATTCTTCGGCCGACACATTCCAATGCATCAGGTTAAAATGCCTGTCGGTTATAAATACGGCATCCTGGCAATCATTAAGTATTGCTTCCAGCCAGGGGGCCATTTCACGGTAATTGGTTGTAAAAGACGGGTTCATAGGGCTCTCTATAAAATATTAAAAGTCACCGAAACATTTCAACTTCACATCCCGAAACTGTGCCAATATGTAACCACTTTACAATCAACGCTAATCAAATCAGGCACCGGGTATCTCATTCCCACAAATAGAAAAACGTTCCCATGCATAAGTATCTTATATCGCTGCTATGTTTGTGTATAAATATTTGTTTATTATACAATTACATAGTTCTACTTACCGGCATATACATAAATGTTCAACGCATTGTAGACGAACCAAAACTGCAAAAGAAGTTTAGCGTTTGCTTTCCCATTCTTCCTTTAGCATTGAATAAACATATAGATCAACAAACTGATTGTTCACAAATTCACCCTGCCTAATAATGCCTTCCTGTTTAAAACCCAGGCGTTGGGGAATGGCCTGGCTTTTAAAATTCTCCAATGCAGCCCTTATTTCAATACGGTTTAACTTAAGGCGTTTAAAACCTTCATCGATCACCGCTTTACAACTACGGGTAATAATGCCCTTGCCTTCCCACTCTTTACCAAGCCAGTAACCTATTGAAGCGTTTTTATTGAATACATCTATATTGTACAAACCTATTCTGCCTGCCATTACGCTATCGGCCATAATTACATAGCCCATTTCAGTATGATTGGCATAGCGTTGTTTTGAACTGTTGATGTACTTTTTGAAATCATCTACCGAGCGCATTTGATCAACCCAGGGAAGCCATTCCCGCAGGTGCTGCCGGTTGGCTTTCACCAACTGGTACAACGTTTCTGCATGAGGATAATCTAACAAATGCAGTACGAGGTCGTCATCTACTTTTAGTTTTATGTTCATCTGCAGTAGCATTCTTTTTCTCTAAAATAATGATTAATAAATTCCAAATTCCAAATCTCAAGTTCCAAAAGGAAATCACAAATCACAAGATCCAAATAAATACAAAGCCTTGGAACTTGGAACTTGGAGCTTGTGATTTTTAATCAAAATCTGTAAACAAGTCGTCAAGAACCATTAACACATTTAGCTGTACTCCATATAAATTCGTACAGGTTGGAAGAGAACTGTTTTTTCTCCCCAATTTATTTGCCTGCCCTGGTCCTGTACTCGGATAAATGTACAAACTGTTCGCATAACCGAAGACACTCACCGTAGTTTTTACACCTATAACCAAAACATCATAACATGCAATCAAAATTGCTTTGTATCGTCGCGTTCATACTCCTTTATTTCAGTGCATGGGCGCAAACTAAAGTGGTAAAGGGAAAGGTACAGGACGAAAGCGGACTGCCTTTACCCAAAGCCTCTATTCTGATAAAAGGAACAAACACCGGCACCAGCAGTGGCGACGACGGTTCCTTCGAATTAACGGCCCCAGCCAATGCCACCCTGGTAATTACGGCTATTGGTTACAACAAAGGTGAAGTTAAAACAAGTGCAAAAGATTTCGTGACCATTAGCCTTTCGCCCGATAACAAGGCATTGAGCGAAGTGGTGGTTACTGCATTGGGAGTTAAACGCGAGAAAAGGAACCTCACCTTCAGCTCGCAGGAAATAAAGGCCGATGAACTAGTGAAAGCCAAAGAATCGAACGTTCTTAATGCCATGACGGGTAAAGTGGCCGGGGTACAGATCACCAGTTCTTCAGGTACGCCTGGTGCATCGAGCCGTATTGTGATAAGAGGTGTTACTTCTATTATTGGTAATAACGAAGCACTGATAGTGGTAGATGGTATTCCCATCAACAATTCAGAGACCGGTTCGGTAAACAGTGGGCCGGGTAGTAACCGCCTCATTGATATAGACCCCGCCATTATAGAAAGTGTGAACGTTTTAAAAGGTGCCGCTGCTACCGCTTTATATGGCTCAAACGGAGCAAGAGGTGTGGTAATGATAACCACCAAAAGCGGGGCCGGCAGTAAACGCCCGAGCATTACACTCTCACAAGACCTTTCGTTCGAAAGCGGCATTTTTCCTAAAGTACAAAGCAAGTATGCACAAGGCGATAGAAAAGAAATTGGCGGAATAGTTTATGACAACGTTTTTTACGATGGTGATAAAGATAAGGCCAGCAGTTCGTGGGGCCCATTAATGGACACCCTGAAAGTAAATGGCGTTCCTGTACAAAAGCGTAACCAGGTAAAAGATTTCTTTCAAACAGGTGTTAGCTCCAATAGCACCATCAGCTTTGCCGGCTCAAACAGCCCCGGATCAAATTATTTTGCTTCTTATTCCTATTTCGATCAAAAAGGCATTGTACCTACAACGTATTTGAAAAGACATACGGTGTTCACCAAATTCACAACGAAGCTTACGGAAAAGATCTCGGGTACCTTTCAATTCAATTATGCCAACAGCCGCACCAACCGCATGCCCGAAGGCTATATACTGGAAAGCCCCATTTGGACTGTTTATTCGGCACCTGTATCGTGGAACCCATATCCTTATTTAAATGCCGACGGTTCGCAACGGGTGTTTAGGTTCTCACGTAACAATCCCTACTGGGTGCTTGACAATATTTATACCCATGGTACTGTAAATAGATTTATACCAGTGATCACGCTTACCTACGCTCCCTTCAACTGGTTAAACATTACCGAACGCATGGGGCTCGATACGTACAACGAACAGGTGAAGTACTACGAAGCCCGCGGTTCTGCCGCTAATCTTAATGGCGTGGTAGTTGACCAGGTGAATACCTTCAGACAATATAACCACGACCTCATCATCGACGCACATAAACAGTTCAATAAATTCAATGTACAATTGTTATTAGGTAACAATATACTTTCATCGTATTCGCAATATGTGCAGGGCCGCGGAGTTGGTTTATCTATCACCGGCGGGTACGACAATGTAGCAAACGCCAGCAACCAAACCTATAGTGAGCGACATTACCTTTCGCGTAAAACAGGGTTTTATGCCCAGGCCAATATCGACTACAACCGCTTTCTTAACCTGGCGGTAACAGGCAGGTACGATGGCAGTTCGGTGCTGGCCACCAACAATAACTTTTACCCGTACGGGTCGGTTGCAGCCGGTTTTGTTTTTTCGGAACTGCTTAACCCCAACATGTCAAGCGTCCTCAACTTTGGTAAGTTGCGGGTTTCGTACGCAACCGTTGGTAATGATAATGTAAATACCTATTCGTTAACCACCCCTTACTTAAGCGTTAACGGCACAAACAGCAATACCATTGCCGGCATTTCTTTTCCATTTATAGAACAAAACGGTTTCCTGTTGAGTGATGTATTGGGTAATCCTTATTTGAAGAATGAATTGGTGCGCGAATTTGAAATAGGTACTGAACTGAAGGCATTTAACAACCGCATTGGCGCCGAAATATCGTGGTTCAACAAAAAGGTATCGAAGGGATTGATCCCCGCTCAAATATCTCCATCAACCGGATACAATCAAACCACCCTTAATACCGCGCGCATGCAAACCAGGGGTATTGAAATTTTATTGAACGCCACTCCGGTAAGATCGGGTAAATTCAACTGGGACGTAATATTCAGCTTTACCAAACTAAACAATAAGGTACTCACGCTGCGCGAAGACATGAAAATGGTTAACGTTGGGTTTACCAACGCTGTTGTAGGGCAGCCCTATGGTGTTAAATTCGGTACCCGCTTTGCCCGCGACAGTGCAACGGGCAAGTTGATGATCAACGATGCCGGGCTTCCTTTTGCCGCTGAAACCCAGGGCATACTGGGTAACATTTCGCCCGACTGGCTGGCCGGTTTAACCAATAATTTAAGTTATGGACCTTTAAGTCTCAGTTTCTTTTTTGATGTAAGAAAAGGCGGTGTTACCGAAAATAACGTTGACGGATACGGCTATTTTTATGGCACACCTAAAGTAACCGAAGACCGCGATGTACGTGTTGTGGATGGCATTAGCACTGTTGATGGCAAAGTCAATACGGTTGCCGCAAAAGGACAGGATTACTGGCGCGCTATGTCGGGCGTGGTGGAGTCGGTTATACAGGATGCTACTTACCTAAAACTTCGTAATGTAAGCATTGGCTATGTGCTGCCTTTTAAACTAATTGAGAAAACCCCGCTTAAATCTGCTTCATTAACAGTTACGGGAAGAAATCTTTGGATACACAGTCCGCACTTTACCGGTGGTGATCCAGAAACAAACTCATTTGGTTCATCGAACGGATCATTGGGTATATACTCCTACAGCACCCCAACTGCCCGCTCGTTCAATATCAGTTTAAAAGTTGGTTTATAAGTACCTGTTCAAAACATTTAAACAACTCATTATGCGCACATCATTATATATACTGTTTATAGCACTTTGCATTGTTCAAATTACCGGGTGTAAAAAGTTCATAGATGTAAATAATAATCCCAACGATCCGCTTACGGTGCAGGAGGCGTTGATACTGTCGCCTGTTGAACTAAACATTTCCTCTGTAATTGCAGGCGGAGCAGGCGATAATGGCCTGGCGGCGATATTGGTGAATCACTTTATGCAGAATGTAGCACTGAACCAGCCAGTGCCCAACCACGGCACCTATTGGATCTTCAATGTTGACTTTGATGCCCCCTGGCGGAACTTTTATATCACCACCCTCAACAACCTGAAGGCCATGAACGATAAAGCCACTAGCAATGGCAATTATCATTATTCGGGCATCGCCAAAATATTGACCGCTTTTTGTTTGGGTGTTGCCACTGATTATTGGGGCGATATTCCCTATAGCCAGGCACTTGATGGCAATAACATTCTGCAACCTGCATACGATTCGCAGGAAACCATTTATAAATCCATACAGCAATTGCTCGATGAGGGCATTACCGACATTAATAAGAATGCTACTATAAAGCCTGGTGATGATGATTATTTCTATGGTGGTGATATGAATAAATGGAAACGCCTGGCATATACATTAAAAGCGCGTTATTATATGCACCTGACCAAGGCGCCGGGCTATACGGCACAAGCACAGGCAGAACTGGCATTAACGGCTTTGCAGAATGGCATGATAGCGAATAGTGACGATGTGAAACTGGAATATCCGGGTGGAGCGGGACAACAAAGCCCCTGGTATACCAATACCCTGCCGGTACAAACGCTGGTGCTATCATCTGCCTGTGTAGATACGCTGGTGATGCGCAATGATCCCCGGCTGCCGTATTTAATTGACACTGCGAAAGAAACAGGTTTGTACAATGGTCGCCCGATAGGTTCAGTAAATATCAGTGGCAGTCTTGATATATATTCTTTGGTGGGCCCGGCCTATGGAGGTACCGGTTCACCACTGTATGTATTTAATTATTCTGAGGCATTATTCTTAAAGGCAGAAGCCACGTTAATAAAATCGGGGTATGCAGCAGCGGAGCCTGTTTACCAGAGTGCGATCAAATCGCATATGAGCAAATTGGGTGTGGACAATAGTGATGTGAATGATTACCTGGCCAGCAGGGGTACACTAACTGCGGCGAATGCGTTGCAGCGAATTATGGAAGAAAAGAAGATCGCCAACTTTTTATCGATAGAGAATTTTAACGACTGGCGCCGCACTGGTTATCCTCAGCTAACCAGGGTACCTAATGCGCTTTCGGATATTCCCCGCCGGTTGTTGTACCCGCAGGTAGAGATCACTTCGAACCCGCAGTCGTTGCAAACAGCGAGGTTGACTGATAGGGTTTGGTGGGATAAATAGTTTTTAGTTTCCTTTTTGGTAGTTTGAATGGCTGATGAGTTTCGGTTCCAGGTTCCAGGTTCCAGGTTCCAGGTTCCAGGTTCCAGGTTCCAGGTTCCAGGTTGAGACTCGCGATTAATGGCGGCGGTCTGCTGTGGTTGCGCCAAAACTTCAGCTGGTAAAACCTAAAACTGAATAAGCGGGTTGCCGTGCTTGCTTATAGTTGTATTTGTATTCGCTTTAAGCTTTAGGCCTTTGGCTTTAGGCTGTATTCTGTATTGCTTGGAGCTTGAGGATTGAATCTTGAAGCTTTTTTGTGTTATTTCTTATGGCAAGGTCATAGGTGGGTCTTTTAGGGCTCACCTATTTCTTTGAATGAGGAATGAGAAATGTAAAATTTAAAATAAAAAGGAATACAGTTTGCAGGAAAGCCGTTCCCCTGCATCTGCCCTTCCCCCAAATTATTAACCTAACCTTAGCAAGTCAACTGCTAAATAATCCCCTTCCTAAAGATCTTTTTTGCAGCAATTAAGATAAATAGTAAATTTGTACCCGCCTTTTGAAAAAGGCAGTTCTTACCCAAATTGCCCGATAGTATAACGGTAGTACCGCAGATTCTGGTTCTGCTTGTCTTGGTTCGAATCCAGGTCGGGTAACAAAGGCCTCGCACGAAGTGCGGGGCTTTTTATTTGTCCGCTTTGC
>JANUBW010000014.1:20336-222595 GCA_024809215.1 Niastella sp. OAS944
TGCCGAGCTCGCCCGGCAAAGCGGACAAATAAAAAGACCCCGACCGCGAAGCGGGCGAAGGGCCTTTGGGTAATATAAAGCGCTTCTGGATCGGCGAAGCCAATCCAGGTCTCCCTACATACCACCTCGCCGAGCTCGCCCGGCAAAGCGGACAAATAAAAAGACCCCGACCGCGAAGCGGGCGAAGGGCCTTTGGGTAATATAAAGCGCTTCTGGATCGGCGAGCCAATCCAGGTCTCCCCTATTTAACAGTTCGCCGAAGTCGCCCAACGACGCAGACAAAATGGCCTCGACCGCGAAGCGGGCGAAGGGCCTTTGGGTAATATCAAGCGCTTCTGGATCGGCGTAGCCAATCCAGTTCTCCGCTATTTACCAGCGTGCCGAGCTCGCTCGGCAAAGCGGACAAATAAAAAGACCCCGACCGCGAAGCGGGCGAAGGGCCTTTGGGTAATACAAAGCGGCATTGGATCGGCTTAGCCAATCTAGCTCCCTCCCTATATTTCTGGCAGCAGCCCAGCATGCAGGCGCCATTGGTAATATAAACCAACCTGTTTCTTCCTACCTCCTACGCCTTATTTCTTACTTCACCTCCTTTATACCTATATCATAATTCCATCCATTCTCCATTTATCTTCCATTATATAATGGAGGATGAATGGAAGATGAATGGAGAATCAATGAAAAATTAATGTAAATAAAAACATACTTCTTACGTCCCACAGAGTAGTTACAGACCGTTCCGGCCAACAAATGGAAGCCTCATCTACACATTTCACCGGTCTGTCTCCTTTTATATATACATATCGAATGATTTCGTAAGTTGTAGCCTCAAATTCAAACATTAAACGGCCGTCTTTTTGAACGAACTGGATCTGATACAAAAACTCCGGGAAGGAGACGAACAGGCATTCAAATCATTGGTAACGAACTATCAAGACCTGGTATTCAATACGGCACTGGGTATCGTTCAAAACAGTGAGGATGCTGAAGACGTTGCCCAGGAAGTATTTATTCAGGTATATCGGTCCATTGACCAGTTCAAAGGCGACGCCCGCCTTTCTACCTGGATCTACCGCATTACCACCACCAAGGCACTCGACCATATTCGCAGCCGGAAACGAAAAAAACGCTTTGCCTTCATTACCAGCCTTTTCGGCGCCAATGATGAGCTGGTGCATGAACCCGTTGATTTTCAACACCCCGGAGTGGCGCTCGACAGAAAGGAACAAGCCGCATTATTGTTCCAAATGATTGCTCAATTACCTGAAAATCAGAAGGTAGCATTTACTTTACACAAAACGGAGGAACTTAGTTACCAGGAAATTGCCGACGTTATGCAGTTATCGGTGTCGGCGGTGGAGTCGCTGTTATTCAGGGCCCGGCAGAACCTGCGTAAGCTGCTGGAAAAATATTATCAACAGAATAATTCACAAGACAAGTAAGGCGTTCGAAGGAATTGCGAATTATTAGCGTCAAATGTATAAGTTTACATCGTAAATTAGATATATGTCAATCGATTCAAATAACGACTCCCGGATAGATTCGGTGCTGAGTAGCCTGGAGGGTATACAGCGGGCCAAAGCGCCTGACTTTATGTATACCCGGTTGAAGGGCAGAATGGAGCAGGAGTTTGACCAGGGCGGCCCACTCGGCCGCTGGCTTACCAGGCCCGTGCTGGCTTTAACGATTGCCGCAATTATCTTAATTGCAAACGCCACCACCGTAGTAAAAATGTGGGAGCAAAGCACTCATTCAAATACTAATACAGAATCAGGTCAGTTAGTAGCTGCCGAATACCCGGCAGGTATTTACCCCGTATATAATGAAAATTCCCTGGAACCATGAATAGACCTCCCCGTCAAAAATGGCTGTTGATACTTGTAGCGATCTTACTGTTGACCAATATAGCCACTCTTTCCATTTACTGGTTTAAAAAACCCGACCATGAAGGTGGCCCGGGCCGCGATGGTGGCAACCGGGAAAAAAGAATGGGACAATTCATGGTTGATCAAATGAAGTTCGATGCTACCCAGGAAGCCGCTTACTGGAAGTTGCGAGACTCTATGATGGTTGTTCAAAAGCCAGTGATGGATTCTATTCGCAATGCTAAAAAAAGATTCTTCGACCTGTTGAACCAGGCTGAAACAACAGATTCCATACTCGTTGCCCGCAGCAATGAAATAGCCGATCTGCAAAAGAAACTCGACATCGCTACATTCCGTCATTTCAAAAACGTACGCGCTATTTGTCGGCCCGATCAATTACAAAAATTCGATACGGTCATTAAAGAGATCGTAAACAGAATGACACCATTCCGTAGGAACCGCCAGGGAGACTCTACTTTTAAGAAATAAACTAAATCATTTAAGCATTTAGTTCTACCCAAAACCCACTATAGTAAAGGGTTTCATCAATTCATTTTTACCACGAAAAGGGTATATCGCTATACTTATTTTGGTTGTTACTTTGCCCTATCCTGTAACACACCAAAAAATTGTTTATGCGAACAACCTACCTGATAGCCGGTTTATTCGGCCTGGTTACCAATGCCAGCTTTGGCCAGGACTGCAATGGTTACTACTTCCTGCAACAGAACAAGACCATTGAAATGACCATCTACAATAAAAAAGGCAATCCCAATGGCAAGCAGGTGTATACAGTTTCAAATGTTACCAAGAATGGCGGCAACACCACAGCTACCGTTAATTCAGAAATGTTCAGTGAAAAAGGAAAATCTATAGCCAAAGGCCATAGCGAAATTGCCTGCACTGGCGGTGTTATGATGGTTGATATGACCATGCAACTACCGCAAGCGCAACAGGAGCAGTTTGCCAAAGCCGATGTGAAGGCAGAAAAGATCTATATAGAATACCCGAACGATATGAAAGTGGGCGATAAATTAAAAGATGCCACTTTAGATATGAACATAGACAACTCTGGCATGAAACAGAACGTAAATATGGTTACCAGCGATCGCACTGTGGCCGGTAAAGAAAGTGTTACAACAACTGCGGGAACCTGGGAATGTTTCAAGATCACGTATAAAAGCAAGATCACAATAAAAACGATGGGCATTGGAATGCCATTCAACATTGAAGGAACAGAATGGTTTGCACCGGGATTCGGCATTGTAAAAACAGAAAGCAAACATGGCGGCACAGCCATTACGGCCATCAAATAAGTAATATCCTCAGTACGGAAACCAGGTCCCCCTGTATGGGGGACTTTTTATTGGTCAATGGGGAATGGTCAATGGTCAATTCGCCGATCGCGGATTATTCACCATTCACCATTGACGATTCACCAAAAACAAACAGGGCCATAAAAATGGCCCCGTGTTTACTTGTGTATGTATGACTTATTATCTCATGTAACTGACTATTGTTTTACCATCTTTAAACTATATTTTTTGCCAGCCTGCTGTATGTTTAAGTAATATACTCCGGCAGCAAGCTGTTGCACATTTATCTGCTGCATGTGATTGATGTTTTGTTTATGCACAATAATACCGGCTGCATTATAAATTGCCAGCAACGCATTTTGTGTATTATCGGGCAACTGAACGCGGAAGCTTTGCTGAACCGGATTAGGCTGTATGCGTGCTGTTCCCTGATCAACAGTTTGTACGGTTACAATTTTCGAATAGTTGTATGTACCGTCTTTATCTGTTTGTTTCAGGCGATAATATAATTTCTGATCGGCAGTAACTGCATCATTGAAACTGTAATGCTGATCAACAACACTATTGTTACTTGCTGCAACCCGGCCTGCTTCTTTAAAGTCAATTCCATTTGCGCTTCTTTCAACAATAAAGTAAGCGCTGTTCATTTCTGCCGAAGTTCCCCAGGTAAGCGCCACCTTATCACTCTTTTGAGTGGCATTAAAGTATAACCAGGTAACAGGCAATGTTCCGGTAACTACGCTGCCACTTAATACAGCACTGGTATTATACACGGGTGCGGTAGTACCATTGTATTCAAATACTTTGTAGTAATATACATTACCTGCATTTAAACCGGTTACGGTAACATTGCTTCCGGTGCCTGCAAATACCACATACTCATCGAGCGCAATCTGCGATCCGCTCTTAAATACTGCATTGGCAGGATAAACACCCAGGTCGGCAGGCGAAGCCAGCACATTACTTCCTTTCTTTACAACTACCAGGCGGCCCTCGCCATTACCATTGATCCAGTTAAGCGTCATGCTGGTGGCAGAAGTGGAAGCCACTGCACTGCTTGCAGCAACAGTTGGCGCTGCTGAGGTTGCACCCGTTGTGGCTAATACGCTACTGGTAAGATAACGTTGTAACGAACCAGTACCATTGTATTCAAAAACAGTAAGGTGATATGTAGTGGACGGCAACAGGTTGGTAACCGATACGGTATTACCCGTTCCATTAAACACCACATACTGATCGCTACCCAGGTTGGTACCGCTGCCAAATGCGCTGTTGGCGGTATAATTTGTAGCATTGGCCGGTGTAAAGGCTACCGCATTATTTGCCCGCATTACAACTATGCGGCCGATGCCGTTTCCATTCGTCCATTTAAAAGTTAACTTATTGCCGTCTACTCCCGAAATGATCGGTGCAGAAGCTGCAACTGTTGGTGTAGTGGCGCCAGGCAAATCGGTGGTGGTAAAGCTGTAAGTACTACCAGGCACCAGGTAGGTAGGCGCTGCAGAACCATTGTACTCCCACGCAGATAGATAGTAGGTTGTATTAGGCGCCAGGTTGGTTACCGTAAAGTTTCCGTTGGCCGCGTTTGATTTAAATACAAAATAGTTATCGCTGCTACCTACCTGGGCAGAACCAAAAGCCGTATTGTGACCTGCATATACCGATACATCCTGTGGCTGCGCATTTACCGGCGCATTGGCCCTCATAAAGAAGATGCGGGTGCTGCCATTGCCAGCCACATAAGAGATCGTTGCCTGCGCTCCCTGAATGGCCGTTGCATTTAACCCGCTTGTTTGTACAGTTGGCCAGGGATTGGTAGCCGCGCTACCAGTTAAGTAAGCAGTAGTTAAATAGTCATTTACACCGGCATCGGAAGTATTGTACTCGTACACCGCAAAATGGTAAGTAGCGGCTTTATCCAAACCTGTTAAATCAAAATAATTACCAGTTCCATCGTATACAACAAACTCTCCCGGGGCCACTTCGGTACCCGTACCAAAAACTGAATTACCGGTATGGTTGCTGCCATCAAGCGGCTTGTAAGTAACTGCCTGGTCTTTACGTGCTACCACAATTCTTTTGCCGCCATTGCCACTTGTCCATAAGATCCGCATGCGATCGCCATCTCTCGATTGTTGCGAGAAGGTAGTAGACGCCGCTGTAGGTTCAAGCGGAACAGAGAAGCTGGTAACGGCCCCTGTTTTATTATAAACAGGATAGTTGGTACCGTTATAGTCGAATATTGCAATGTGATATGTTTTACCGGCTTTAAGTGAAGCCAGCGAAAATCCAGAGCCATTCATTTGTCCCGCAACTGAATAGTTACCAGGTGTTAACTCAGTTCCCTGACCGAAGTTTGAATTTCCCGGGTACAAAACGAGGTCTTGTGGAATGGCGTCAACAGCACTTCCCTCTTTTATTATTGCCATATGATAATTGCCACCGCCATTTGTATAACTTACCGAAGCGGTAGAACCGGTAATGTTCTTCACTACCAGGTTAGTGGCTATTGTAGTGGGTGCAACAGCTGTGATTCTGCTGGCATCAACCGGTGTATTTAAGTAATAGGGAACATTATCGCTGGTAATATCATACTCAATTATGCGGAAGTAATAAACAGTTGACGGCTCCAGGTTGGTAACTGTAAAACTGCTGGCGCCGCTACTGCCTACCACAAATTCACCGGGTTTAATTTCAGTACCGGAACCGAATGCCGCGCTGGGCGTATATACCGTGCCGTTTACAGGTAAAGCGGTAACCGGTGCGCCTTTACGGGCTATAAGTATTCTTCTGCTTCCATTACCTATAGATGAATTGGTGGTAAGCCGGTTGCCTTCGATGCTTCCGAAAAGTAACGTTTGCGTTGGTTTTGTGGGGCCGGTATTGGTAGTTACATTCCAGGTGGCGGCCGGTTTTAAATATACGGGGGTGGTATTCCCATTGTACTCAAATGATGCAAAATGATAAGTAGTATTGGGCTCCAGTTTATACACGGTTACGCTTGAACCAGTGCTTTTGTATACTGTATAATTGTCGCCATTTATGGCAGTGCTTGTTCCAAACTCACCGTTGTTATATGGCTGGTAAAACTTCAGGTCCTCGGGCTCTGCATTAACCGCCGCCGCTTTACGGGCAAATATCAACCGGCCGGCGCCGTTACCATTCTTCCAGCTAAGCTTCACCGAATTACCTATTATTTCAGTGAAAACACCCATACTGGTTTGAACGTCGGGCGCTATAACAGTAGCCTGACTGCCTGATAGCGGAATTGCCAGGTATTTTGTATTGGTACCAGTGCCATTGTACTCAAACACGGCTACATGGTAGGTTGTGCCGGCTTTTAATTTACTTACCGTTGCAGAATTCCAGTTGTTCTTCTGTATCACATATTCGCCGGGGTTAGTAAACTCAGTGCCTGCCGTACCGAAATTTGAACTGGTAGTATAATCCTTGCCATCTACCGGCAAACCGGTAACTGCGCTTCCTTCCTTTACTACAATAAGGCGATTTGTTCCGTTGCCTATATCGAAAGCTAAAGAAAAGCTGCCGCCATCGATGGAAGTGAAACGGATGTTACTGGCCGGCACCGTAGGCGTGGTTTGTGCATTAACCAATACACTTAATAACAAAAACAGCAGTGTACATATTTGTCTCATGGGTCAACTATAATTTTATAATGAGAGCAAATGTAGCTGCTGACGGCAGGCGTTATAGAGCCTTCAACATGGAATGCGGAATTGATGTATTGAATTGTAGGAGGTGGTGATTAGAATGGGAAGTGGTGAGTGGTGAGTGGCCTCGCGAATCGTGAAACGGCAAACGTGAAACGTGAAAGGGTTCGCGGGCTTTGAGATTAATAATTAATTTGCGGCGCCAAAAAATCGATAGCCGATTGCTCCCGATTTCTATCGGGACCGATTACCGGATTATTAGCTTGCTGTTACTTATTAATCACGAGCATAGGACTTTCACGTTTGCCGTTTCACGTTTCACGCCGTTTGCCGTTTACCGTTTTACGCTAAGAAAGCAGTTTAATACATTGCACCAAAGACTCTTTCCAATCAGGAATGGTACAATTAAAAGTAGTTCTTATCTTATTGGTATCGAGTAATGAAAATGAAGGGCGTTTTGCGGGTGTGGGATATTGTTCTGTTGGAATTGGGTTCACCGTGCAGCTACTGCCGGTCAACTCTTTTATTTCTACCGCAAACTGGTGCCAGCTTATGCGGCCCTGGTTGCTGTAGTGATATATACCTGGCACCCAACTGCCACCTGAAGAAAACTCATTTTCTACCACTATATGCATCATACATTTTGCCAGATCGGCTGCATAGGTAGGCGCACCAACCTGGTCGCTTACTACATTGATGGCCGGTCGGTCCTGCATCAGCTTCATCATGGTTTTCACAAAGTTCTTACCAAATGAAGAATATACCCAGGCCGTTCTAATGATTATAGCTTGCGGATCATACTGCAGGCACAGCTGCTCCCCTTTTAATTTGGAAGCGCCATAAGTATTTACCGGGTCTGTAGCCGCATCTTCAGTATATGGCACTGGCGACTGACCGTTGAAAACATAATCAGTTGAAATATGAATAAACCGGGTATTATTGGCTTTACAGGCAGCTGCAAGTATGCGGGTGCCTTCTGCATTTACCTGGTAGGCAATATCCTGCTCCGACTCAGCTTTATCAACAGCCGTATATGCGGCACAATTTATACAATATGCCGGCCGGTGGGCTGCAAACATTTTCTGCACCGCAGCTTCATCGTTCACCGGCATGGTATCATGCGAAGTAAAAATAAACTCAAATGACGGATATGATGCCGCCAACACACGTAACTCCTGTCCTACCTGTCCATTGGCGCCGGTCACTATAACAACTGGTTGCGACATACTTTATTATTATCCTTTGTATTCAAATGGGTTTACACAATTAGCTATTTGAGGCAATACCAGGTCTTTTTCCGATACAATGGCTTTGTCCATCGGCACCTTCCAGTCGATATTCAACGTGGGATCGTTGTATATAATGCCATGTTCGCTGGCTTTGCTATAGAACTGATCGCATTTATACATTACTTCGGCCACTTCGCTCAGCACAGAGAAGCCGTGTGCAAAACCTGCCGGTATAAATAATTGCTTTTTATTGGCAGCCGATAATTCAATTGAGAATACTTTACCAAATGTAGGTGAGCCTTTTCTTATATCAACGGCCACATCGAGTATAGTACCTACCAGCGCACGCACCAGTTTTGCCTGGGCAAAGGGCGCCACCTGGTAATGAAGGCCTCTTACCACGCCATATGTTGAGCGGGATTGATTATCCTGTACAAATTGGCATATGATACCTGCGCCGCCAAATATTTTCTCGTTATAAGCTTCGTAAAAAAATCCACGACTATCGTCGAACACCACTGGTTCAAATACCAACAGATCAGGAATTCCTGTTTCTAAAAAAGGCATTAGATACTTAAGATTTAAAGTTTTACATTAACAGTGACCTTCAACTATCACATTAGCACATTAGCTAATTAGCGTTTAGCGTATTGCTCCTGATAGTAATGCTGGTAGTCGCCAGAAGTTACATGCTTTATCCAGTCTTCATTATTCAGATACCAGTCAACTGTTTTCTCCAGGCCTTCTTCAAACTGAAGAGAGGGAGTCCAGCCCAGTTCTTTATTCAATTTAGTGGCATCGATGGCATACCGCATGTCGTGACCAGGGCGGTCAGTAACATAGGTAATAAGTTTGGCAGAAGTTCCTTCGGCCCGGCCCAGTTTGCTATCCATTATTTTACATAACAAATGCACCAGGTCGATATTTTTCCATTCATTAAAGCCACCTACATTATACTTTTCGCCGGTCTTTCCTTTATGAAAGATGGTGTCGATAGCACGGGCATGATCTTCAACAAATAACCAGTCGCGTACATTATCGCCTTTACCATATACGGGGAGCGACTTATTATTTACGATATTGTTGATCATTAATGGGATCAGTTTCTCAGGGAAATGATATGAACCATAGTTGTTGCTACAGTTGCTCATAACCACTGGTAACTTATAGGTATGGTACCAGGCCATTACAAAATGGTCTGATGATGCTTTGGAAGCGGAGTATGGTGAGCGGGGATCGTAAGCAGTTTCTTCTGTGAAGAATCCTTCTTCGCCCAGGGAGCCGTATACCTCATCGGTTGATACGTGCATGAAGCGTTTCCCTTCCATTTTGGTTTCCGACTTGGCCCAAAATTTACGGGCTATGTTCAACAGGTTAGCCGTACCCAGCACGTTTGTTTTTACAAAAGCCAGCGGATCGATGATCGACCTGTCTACATGGCTTTCTGCGGCCAGGTGAATTACCGCATCAAATGCATATTGCTCAAACAGTGCTTCAATGGCTGCTTCACTGGTAATATCGGCTCTTTCGAACCGGTAATTAGACGCCTGCTCTACATCTTTCAGATTCTCGAGGTTACCTGCATAGGTCAATGCATCGGCGTTAACGATCAGGTAATCGGGATATTTATTTACAAACAACCGCACCACGTGTGAGCCAATAAAACCGGCCCCACCGGTAACCATGATCGTCTTTGAATGTTTACTCATAGAAGGTTATGTTAATGCTAACAGCAAAATGCCAGACGCATACGCTGGTCATAGCGTAAAACGTCTGGCGATTTCGATTATTTTTTAGTCGCAAATTCCTTGGGCTGTTTAAACCACTCTTCTTTTGGCAATGCCTTGAAATATTCGTAGGTCACTTTCAAACCGTCTTTACGGCTTACTTTGGGCGACCACCCAAGTATCTCTTTTGCCCGTGTAATATCTGGTTGCCGTTGCTTGGGATCATCAACCGGCAATGGTTTATATACGATCTTTTGTGTTGTGCCTGTAAGAGCGATGATCTCTTCGGCAAAATCCTTCAACGATATTTCATCGGGGTTACCTACGTTTACCGGTTGAGCACAATCGCTCATCAGTAAACGATAGATACCTTCAATAAGATCATCAACATAACAAAAGCTTCTGGTTTGCGAACCATCACCAAAAACGGTAAGGTCTTCGCCACGCAATGCCTGACCAATAAATGCAGGCAGGGCGCGGCCGTCGTTCAATCGCATACGCGGACCGTACGTATTGAAGATGCGAACAATGCGGGTTTCAACGCCATGGAACGTATGGTAAGCCATGGTCATTGCTTCCTGAAAACGTTTGGCTTCATCATACACACCACGAGGACCAACCGGGTTAACATTACCCCAGTATTCTTCGTTTTGCGGGTGAACCATTGGATCGCCGTAGATCTCGGAAGTGGAGGCTACAAGAATACGTGCATTTTTTGCTTTTGCAAGACCCAAACAGTTGTGGGTACCCAGCGAACCTACCTTCAATGTTTGAATAGGTATTTTCAAATAGTCGATGGGGCTTGCAGGAGAAGCAAAGTGTAAAATATAATGAAGCTCACCAGGAACATGAATGAATTTTGATACATCGTGATGATAAAATTCAAACTCTTCCTTCTTGAATAAATGTTCAATATTGCGCAGGTCACCGGTAATGAGGTTATCCATACCAACTACATGGAAACCCTCTTTAATAAAGCGGTCGCATAAGTGTGAACCTAAGAAACCGGCTGCTCCGGTAATGAGTACTCTTTTCTTTGACATGGGAAAAAGGGTTATTTATGTTTAACAGCAGGATCAGCAATAGCCCGGCCCACACTTTCGTAATAAAATCCTAATTCTTTAATAGCATCTGCTTCAAACAGGTTACGTCCGTCGAAGATGACTTTGTTCTTAAGCGCAGTTACGATCTTCAGGAAGTTCGGTGTGCGAAACTCATTCCACTCGGTGGCAATGATCAGCGCATCGGCACCTTCCAGACAATCGTACTGGTTTTCGGCGAATTGAATTTTATCGCCTAATAATGCACGTACATTATTCACCGCTTCAGGATCATACGCGCAAACAGTTGCACCTTCATTCAACAATGCATCGATAATATATAATGCCGGCGCTTCGCGAATGTCATCGGTATTTGGTTTGAACGCCAAACCCCATAATGCAAAGCGTTTGCCTTTCAGATCGCCTTTGAAATACTTTTTGATCTTGGGAAGCAGGTGCAGCTTTTGTTTCTCATTCACATCCATAACTGCATTCAGGATCTGGAAATCGTAACCTACTTCAGTTGATGATTTAACAAGGGCCTGAACGTCTTTAGGGAAACAGCTTCCGCCATAGCCGATGCCAGGGAACAGGAAACGTTTGCCAATACGTTCGTCGCTACCAATACCCCTGCGCACCATATCAACGTCGGCACCCAGGCGTTCGCACAACTGGGCAACTTCATTCATAAAGGATATTTTGGTAGCCAGGAAGGAGTTGGCGGCATATTTGGTAAGTTCGGCAGAGCGAACATCCATGTAAATAACAGGGTTACCCGAACGAACAAATGGTGCATATAATTCACCCATCACTTTGCGGGCTCTTTCAGAAGAAGCGCCAATCACTACGCGATCGGGTTTCATGAAATCTTCCACCGCTACACCTTCACGTAAGAATTCGGGGTTCGAAACCACATCAAAATCACCTACATAGGTTTTCGCAATGGCAGCATATACTTTTTCAGCAGTACCTACAGGTACGGTGCTTTTATCAACAATCACTTTATAATCGGTCATCAACTCGCCCAGGTCTTTGGCTACACCCAGGATATATTTCAGATCTGCACTACCGTCTTCACCAGGAGGAGTGGGCAATGCCAGGAAAATGATCTCGGCATCTTTTATACCTTCATTTAAACTGGTAGTGAAATGTAAACGCTCTTCTTTAACATTCCGAAGAAATAATTTTTCCAGTCCGGGCTCATAAATAGTGATCTGACCGGAAGAAAGTTTTTCCACTTTCTTTTTATCGATGTCTACGCAGGTAACATCATTACCTGTTTCAGCAAAACAGGTTCCTGTTACCAAACCAACGTAGCCAGTACCTACTACTGCGATTTTCATTTTTGGGATGTTTTATAGTGCCTTATTATAATAAGGTTATGATTTATTAATAAACTCCAATACTTTGCTGGTAATAAACTGGAGTTGTTCATTACTCAGTTCGGTATGCATAGGCAGGGATAATACACGTTCGGTAAGCCAGTCAGTAATTTTCAACTCAAATTTTGCACCGCCAAAAGCGTCAAACATTTTCTGGCGATGGGCCGGAACCGGATAATAGATCATAGAAGGAATGCCATGACCAGCAAGAAACTGGTTCAGGGCGTCGCGGTCAACCCCTTCAAGCAATAGCGTGTATTGATGAAATACATGGTTACAGTAAGAGGCTCTGTATGGAACAGTGATCTTTGCATTTCCGGCAAAAGCCTTGTCATAAAAATCGGCTGCACTCCGACGTGCGGCTATATATTCATCCAAATGAGGCAGTTTTACATTCAGAACGGCAGCTTGAACAGAATCGAGCCGGCTGTTACAGCCAACGCGGTCATGATAATATCTTTTTGCCTGGCCATGGTTGGCAACCATTTTCAATGCCTCTGCCAACGTATCATCATTGGTAAAGATAGCGCCGCCATCACCAAAGCAACCCAGGTTTTTTGAGGGGAAGAAAGAAGTGGTACCAATGGTACCCAGGGTGCCTGTTTTCTTTACAGTGCCATTGCTTAATTGAATATCACCACCAATGGCCTGTGCATTATCCTCAATAACAGGTATATTATACCTGTTGGCTACTTCCATAATAGCTTCCATATTGGCAGCCTGGCCGTACAGGTGTACAGGGATAATTGCTTTTGTTTTAGGCGTAATGGCCTTTTCAATAGCGGCAGGATCGATGCAGAATGTTTTGGGATCAACTTCTACAAACACAGGGGTCAAACGCAATAAGGCAATTACCTCTGTAGTTGCAATAAAGGTGAAAGAAGGTGTGATCACCTCATCGCCCGGCTGCAGGTCCAATGCCATTAAAGCGATCTGCAGGGCATCGGTACCATTTGCACAGGGAATTACGTGCTTAACACCCAGGTATTTGCTCAGCCCGGCAGCAAAGTCCTGCACGGCTTTACCATGAATAAAAGCCGTACTGTTTATAACCTCCTGAATAGCAGAATCAACTTCAGTTTTAATTTTCGCGTATTGCTGCTTTAAATCAACCATTTGTATGGGCTGCATACCTAATTTTTTTATTCAAAACGGGCACAAACGTACAGCAAAAAAATGGTGTAAGCAAGCAGATTACAGCCAACCAACATATTCAAGGAAATTGGGCTGTAAAACCGGGGCCTTACAATTGCACTTTATGATACGGCAAGGGCGTAGAAGTAAAAAAGGTTCTAAAACCACACAATAAAACATATTTTAAACCGCTAATTTGCGCTTTTGACAATTCTCGTATAAAAACGACATTTGTTTTTTTTGAATTCAAATTATTACCGTGCACCTGTTTATTTATAATATTTTTTTGTTTTTATATTCATTAGGTATCCGTATTACATCCCTCTGGAACCCCAAGGCCCGTGCATGGCGCAATGGCAGGAAAAATATCTGGGAGAAGCTGCAGAAAACGCTGAACGCTGAACGTCCAACGCCCAATGGCGAAGACAAAAAGCCAGATACAAAGCGCGTTGTAAGAAAGCCTAAAATTGGAGACGCCACACCCGCAGCCGAAGAACCGCAAACTGAAGAAATCAGCCGGGAACCGGGAACCGGGAACTGGAAACTCGTATGGATGCACTGTTCATCCCTCGGTGAATTTGAGCAGGGCAGGCCGGTAATGGAGGCCATCAGGCAACAATACCCAAATATAAAAGTGCTGCTTACCTTCTTCTCCCCAAGCGGTTATGAAGTTAGAAAAAACAGTTCGGGGGCCGATTATGTGATGTACCTGCCTCTTGACTCAAAAGCCAACGCCCGTAAATTCATCAGCATTGTTAAGCCCGACCTGGTGATTTGGATAAAATACGAGTACTGGTTCTATTATTTAACCGAATTGAAGAAAAAACATATCCCACTGTTGCTGGTTTCGGGTATTTTCAGGAAAGATCAGCCCTTTTTTAAATGGTATGGCCGCCTGCACTGGTATATGCTGGAAAGTTTTAACCACCTGTTTGTTCAAACACCAACTTCAAAAGAACTACTGGGTTCCATTAGGTTTACGAATAACGTAAGCATCAGCGGTGATACCCGGTTCGACCGGGTGGTGCAAATAGCCGAACAATTTAAACCCATTGACCCTATTACTCATTTCTGTGGCGATAGCCCGGTAGTTGTGGCCGGTAGCACCTGGCCCGAAGATGAAGAAGAGTTGGACCACTATGCCAATACGCATCCTGAAATAAAATTCATTATTGCTCCACACGAAATAAACGAAGACCATTTAAAAGGGATAGAGAAGTTATTCAAACATACTGTACGGTTTTCGCGGTTACCCGCCAATCCCGATGCCCCTCGTCCTGTTTCAAGAGGCCGTCAACTCGACAACGAAGTAAAGCCCAATGTGCTTATCATTGATAATATAGGTATGTTATCGAAGCTGTATAAGTATGCCACTATTACATATGTAGGTGGCGGTTTTGGCGACGATGGCGTACATAATGTGCTTGAGGCAGCGGTTTATGGCAAACCGGTGGTGTTTGGCCCTGTGTACGATAAATATGTTGAAGCAGTTGAACTGGTTCAACAGGGTGGCGCATTTGTAGTAGATACAGCGTTGGAGCTTGAAAAAACCTTTAATGACTTAATGGAAGATACGAGCGCCTGGCAGAAAAGCTGTGAGGCCGCCCGTAACTATGTATATAATAATAAAGGAGCAACAGACAGTGTTATGCAGTACATTCAGGAGAACCGTCTTTTAACCAGTTGATAAAAATGGCGGGTGCTTTCTTTATTTTCATCCCAACCCAGTTTTACTTTCAGCTCACGTTCGATCCAGTACTGGGCTTCGGGAAGAATTCGAAAACTGTTGATGGTTTTTATACTGCGTTCGTACATTACTTCATCGTTGCGGAAAAGTTCGCTGATAAACACAAACCGGTCGTTGATACCAATGGCACGACGCAGATCGCGTACAGGCGCATCGTTAAGAACATGTGCAACTTCCTTCACCTCAGCTTTTAACTTTTCATTAAGGGAAGCTTCTTTGGAAGCCATCACTTCGTTCAGCTCTTTTACAGCTTGTTGATGAGCAAGCGTAGGCACTTCACGCAGTGGATCTATCTTCCAACCATTATCGGCTTGTTCAATTTCAGGATGATGATGGCCATTGCCATTTTTATCCACAGTTCCATTAACACCATTCACTCCTGCTACCGGAGCTGTTGCCATAACAGGCTCTTTTTCCGGTACTGTTTCAATCACAACAGGCGCAGGCTCAACCACAACCGGGGGTTCTTCTACCACAACCGGCGGAGCTTCCACTACAACGTGTTTGGCTACTATTTTTGGAGGTGTTTGGGTAACTGTTTCTTCCTTTATATTACGAGATGGATGATAGCTATGACCATTAGCCGCCGTAGCCGCAGGCATCACAACTGCCACTTTTGAAGAGTGTACAGTTCGATGTGTGGACGTAGACATCTGTACCAATTCTGTTTCAATTAATTGGGTAGTGACTAATAGTTGAAAAGGATCGGCGTTTTGTGCAAATTGTTCATTTAATTTGCCAATAAGTTGTGCTAAACGTTCCATAATAAGCGGGTACTTTTTTATGGTTAGAGTTAATTGATAAAGTTAACAATTATTGTACCTATTTCCGTTAACATGTTTATAGAACCTAATATATCGGGTGAGCGCCGGGGCAGTATTGAAGTAATTTGCGGGTCTATGTTTTCCGGAAAAACGGAAGAATTGATCCGGAGACTAAAACGGGCAAAGATCGCCAACCTGCGGGTAGAAATCTTTAAGCCAAAACTGGATGTGCGGTATGATGCTCAAAACATCGTATCACACGATACTAATGCCATTTTGAGTTCTCCTATAGATAACTCTCAAACTATTTTATTATTGCACGGCGATGCCGATGTGATAGGCATTGACGAAGCCCAGTTCTTCGATGATCAGTTGCCCGATGTTTGCGATCAACTGGCATTAAAGGGTATACGTGTAATAGTAGCCGGATTGGATATGGATTTTACCGGAAAACCTTTTGGACAAATTCCTTTTCTGCTGGCTAAAGCCGATTACATTACAAAGCTACACGCCATTTGCGTAAAATGCGGCAATATTGCCAATTATTCGTATCGCAAAAAGCAGAATAACAATGCACAAT
Organism: Niastella sp. OAS944; assembly: GCA_024809215.1. Classification (GTDB taxonomy): domain Bacteria; phylum Bacteroidota; class Bacteroidia; order Chitinophagales; family Chitinophagaceae; genus Niastella. Next base: position 36,792 of record JANUBW010000014.1, read on the forward strand.
TCCTGCTTGGTGAAAAAGATCTGTACGAACCAAGATGCAGGAAGTGTTATTATGAGAAAGGTTAACAGGTTAACGAGTTAACAAGTTGACGAGTTAAATACAAAGAAGTGACTTTAATATGAACCACATACTGGCGCTGATAAAAAAAGACCTGTTGCTCGAGATCAGACAACAATACACCTTCTACGGAATTGTATTGTATGTAGCGTCTACCATATTCGTGTTATACTTAGCCATGGGCCAGCCAGAAGAAAAAGTATGGAATGGCCTGTTTTGGATGATCCAATTATTCATTTGTGTAAATGCAGTTGCCAAAAGTTTTCTACAGGAAAGCCAGGGCCGCATGTTATATTTCTATACAGTAGCCGGTGCACGAGATTTTATTCTTTCCAAATTACTTTTCAATGCCGGCTTAATGATCATCATGAGCATCGTTAGCCTGTTACTGTTTCAGTTACTATTGGGCAATCCATTGCATAACCCTGTTCGGTTCATTGGTTTTGTTTGCCTGGGTGGCTGTAGTTTAAGCCTGGTATTCAGCTTTCTGGCAGCCATTGCCGCCCGTGCCCGTCAGGGCGCCGCCCTAATGGCAATTTTAGGCTTTCCTTTAATTATCCCGCAGGTATTACTGCTGATGAAAATGTCGAACACCGCTTTTGCCGATGTAATTCAGGCTGGCCTGGTGCAAATTATTTTGTTACTGGTGGCGCTGGATGTATTGGTTATAGCATTGGCTGTCATACTTTTCCCTTTTCTGTGGAAGGATTGATCCGGTTACCGGGTTGCCAGTTACCAGGCCCCGGGAACAGGGAACCGGAAACCGGTAACAAATTGACACAGCAAGGAACAATTCATTCACATAACTTACCTGCAAACGACATTCTCCCTTTGTTATACTCTCTTTTCCCCTAATTTTGCCCCACCTATTTAGGATTATTGGGTCAAACGATCACTTTTGGGTACCAATAATCATTCAACAAACTACAGGACTCTATGCGCCAGTACTGGTGGAAAATACTAAGTATCGTATTACTGATATACACCTTCATTGCAGGATTTTTAGTTCCGCTTCCATACGAAACAGCTTATTTAAACAGCAACCTGTATGAAAGCATGCGCAATTTCTTCTTTCATGTGCCTATGTGGTTCGCTCAATTAGGGCTTATTACTATCTCCCTGGTTTATTCTATAATGTATTTACGCAAACCCAATCCCACTTACGACATTTACGCCACTGAGTTTGCCCGTACGGGAACTGTTTTCGGCGTACTGGGACTTATCACTGGTGCCATTTGGGCTAATTATACCTGGGGTGCAGCCTGGAGCAACGACCCCAAACAAATTGGAGCGGCCATAGCCCTTCTTATTTATGTAGCCTATTTTGTATTACGTAATTCAATGCCCGATCTTGACAAAAGAGCAAGGGTAGCCGGGGTTTATAACATATTCGCTTATTTTATTTACATACCCATGATCCTCATTTTACCCCGGTTAACTGAATCATTGCACCCCGGTGGTCAGGGTTCCGAAGGCAACCCGGGCATGGGCGGCAACAGCCTTGATGCAAAACTGAGACTTGTTTTCTGGCCCGCGGTATTGGGCTGGCTGCTGTTAGGTGCCTGGATCACCACCCTAAGACTACGTGTACGAATAATAGAAGAGAAAAAACATTCCGTATAATTTTTAGTATGAAGCAACTAATTGTAACCCTGATCGTTTTATTTGTCCAATTACTGGCAAAGGCCCAGGATTCTGCAAACCATGTAGCGCCAACACCTACCGGTTTAGCGGCAGGTAACAAGATATATGTTGTAATGGCGGTTGCCATAACCATACTGGTTGGTTTATTCCTGTATGTAATCCGGCTCGACAGAAAAATATCTATGATCGAGAAACAAAGCTCTTAACTATTTAACGATGCAAATGATTGGCAGCTGTGGGTGCAACATGAGCCCCGCTAACTGCTAACCATTTATTACTAGCTTGTCATATACTGCTCAAAACATAAACAAAAACAGCTTAGTCATGTCAGATTACAGTTTTTTTGGCGCGGTGGAGAAGAGTTTCGACAAAGCCGCCCAATTCACTACCTGGGATCCCGGTATCCTGGAACAGATCAAACAATGCAATGCCGTTTACCGCATGCATTTCCCCGTTAAGATCGGCGATAAGGTAGAAGTTATTAAAGCTTATCGCGTACAACACTCGCATCACAAATTGCCTTGTAAAGGCGGTATTCGTTTTGCCCTTTCGGTTAACCTCGATGAAGTAATGGCATTGGCCGCCCTTATGACCTACAAATGCGCTATCGTAAACGTTCCGTTTGCCGGCGCCAAAGGCGGTATCACCATTGACCCTAAAAAGTATACGCCCTACGAACTGGAAAAGATCACCAGGCGCTATACCTCAGAATTAATTAAAAAGAATTTTATTGGCCCCGGCATAGATGTACCTGCTCCTGATTATGGTACAGGCGAGCGCGAAATGGCCTGGATCGTTGATACCTATACCAGCATGCGCCCCGGCGAAATTGATGGACTGGGTTGCGTAACCGGAAAACCCGTTACACAAGGTGGTGTTCGCGGTCGTCGCGAAGCAACCGGCCTCGGCGTTTTCTTTGGCTTACGTGAAGTACTGTCAATGAAAGACGTAATGGATAAACTCGGTTTACCAGTTGGTGTAGAAGGCAAACGCGTAGTGGTTCAGGGATTGGGTAATGTGGGTTACCATACTGCCAAATTCTTTCAGGAACATGGCGCCAAGATCGTAGGCTTAAGTGAATACGAAGGCGCTATTTACAATATGGACGGATTGGATGTAGACAAAGTAGTTGAGCACCGGAAAACAAAAGGTTCACTTTTGAACTTCCCCGGCAGCACCAATTTTGCCAAGAACACCGATGCACTGGAAATGGAGTGCGATATCCTGATCCCTGCAGCATTGGAGAATGTGATCAACGGACAAAATGCACCAAATGTAAAAGCTAAGATCATTGGTGAAGCCGCCAACGGACCGCTTACACCTGAAGCCGACGAAAACTTTGCAAAAAGAGGTATTCTGGTTGTGCCTGATATGTATCTTAATGCCGGCGGTGTAACCGTATCGTACTTTGAATGGCTGAAGAACCTTAGCCATGTGCGTTATGGCCGCATGGAAAAACGCTTTACAGAAAACCTGAACACACATATACTGGGACAAATTGAAGACCTTACCGGTAAAAAGGTAGAGAGCAAGGAAAAAGAACTGATCCTTCACGGGCCTGAAGAAGTTGACCTGGTACGCAGTGGTTTGGAAGAAACTATGATCACCGCCACCCGCGAGATCATGGAAGTATGGAAGAAAAATCCACAGATCCCCGATATGCGTACAGCCGCTTACGTGGTAGCCATCAATAAGGTGGGCACCAGCTATGCTGAGCTGGGGATATTCCCATAGTAGTTCAAATAAAGCTTTTAAAATAGAAAATCCCATTCGTTGTAAAAGACGGATGGGATTTTGTTTTTAAATTATATTTTATTTGTCCCCCTCACCAAACAACACATCCTTATACTTATTGTACAGGAACGATACCACCAGCAACAGAACACCAAGCGAAATAAATGAAACCGTTTTGGTAATGGTGCCGGCGCCGGCCAAATCGTACAGAAAGAGCTTTATTAATGTTACCATAAACAAAGCAATACCTGCCAGGCGCAGGTGCTTTTGTTTTTTCCTTATACCCAGCACCACCAGCATCATAGCATACAACCCCCATAAAATACTCAACCCTAATTTATACTGATTATCTGAACCTCTTACTGTTGTCCAACACAGATATTCTGTACTTAAAAAAGCCAGCGTAACCGTGTGCACCATCAGCGGCCAACCCTTTTGCACCCATTCATCGGTTATAAATGCATGTATGGTTCGCCTGCCGGTGTATAATAAAATGGCTACTACGGCAATTATTACATACCTGATCGCAAACTCCAGCGCACCAAAATAAGCATCACCTTTGTTGAAATAGCTAATTGTTAAATCATTCAATATCTCCAATACCTGAAAAAGTAATACAACCATCATTAACACAATAGCGGTTGTTGAAAATGTTGCCAGTATCTTATTGCGAACCCATTGCAGGTTAACCCACATACAACCTGTTATAAACAACATTGAGTAAATCATTAGAACAACAAACCCAAAAGCGCCAACGCCGCTGTCGAGAAAGCTATACCCACTGATGGCTGGGTGTATTGATTTATTTACCTGCAGAAAACAGCCGTTTATTTCAACCTGAAAAACAAAGTAAAGGGTAAACAGAAATATACCCGGGAGGATGTAATTATAAAATAGCAGGTAAGAACTTATGGCACTCAGTGCCGATTGATACTTTTTACTTCGGTTGTAATAGATGATGGCCGCTTGTGCTGCGGCTACCAATATTCCGGTAGCAAACACGATATTGATAAAAGGATGCACTGCACCCGCATCGGGGTAAGTGAATTGATCAGCATGATTGAACCAATCCTGCACCAGGCTTATAAAACTCAGGATCGATAAACCAGCACCCAGTTTCTCATAAGCAGAAGCCTGCTTTGTACGGCCTATCCAAAATACCAGTACTGCTTCGGCGGTCCATAACAGCGTAACCCAGTTGCCATCCAGCTGCACCGGCACCGCTATTGTACAAAATACGATCACCAGGCCAAGTAACAGAAAGTACAACGATCTGTCGGCCAGCTTCAACCTCCTTATAGCCTGGCTCACACCTAAATGAATGATGGCATTAATGATCGTAAACAAGCCGGCATAGTTGGTGGCCGTTTCATAACCAACCAATTTATACCCAACCAAATAAAAGATAAATGCATTACCTAAAAGTACAATTACGTCGTCGATGCCGTATTGTTCTTTCTTAATGATCTTATAAGCCAGAAAGGTTGTATAAAAAACAAGGAAGTAAATACATAAATAAGTCCAGGCTATAAATTGGTGCGAACTGTATCGAAAACTGAAAAAGAACCAGGTGATATAAATGATCCAGGTAAGCGCAAAGGATGAATAGAACAGCGATTTCCAGTGTTTGCGTAACGATACAATCAGTATACCGGTATTGATCACAGCTATATAACCAAAGAACACGGCATAGCGGCCTGAGTTGTCGCTTAGTAAAAATGGAATGGCATAGGCGCCTATCAATGCCAGGTGGGCGATAATAACCCGGTCGTATAACAAGGCCGCATATACAGTACCGGCGGTAAACGCCATCATCATGGCAAAAGCCACCTCTAAGGGCAGCATATCATAAAAACCGAAAGCTATGTAGGTAATGAAATATAATACAGCCAGTCCGCCCCCCATTAGCACACTGCTATAAGCCTCGTATTTCTTCTTTAGCCAAATGGCAACCCCAATTAATGCGGTACCACAAACGTATCCGTTAATAACCCGTACCAGCGGACTTACTAATTCATGATCGATGGCGTATTTGGCGCCAATAAATATACCTACAATGGTAACCAGTATACCTACTTTACTGGCAACATTCTTTCCAATAAATTCTTCGAAGGAAGAGGATGTGCGGGGCGGTAATGGAGGTGCTGCCAATTTTGGTGGCACGGGTGATGGAATCACTTCCATTGCCCTTTCTACCGGTTGCGGCGTAACAGTAGTGGTGATGCTTACCTGTTGTTTCAGGATGTCGAGCTCATTGATCAACTGCACCAACTGGTTGCTGATGGTTGTTTGTTGCTGCGCCAGTTGTTGTATTCGCCGGGTTAATTCTTCGATCTTCTCATGGATAGCTTTATCCATAAACAGGTTGTTGGTTAAGCTAAAAAAAGCATTAAATCGTTAACAACAACTTAAATTCCAAATTCCGGCAATACCTCAAGCAGTTGCAGCTGGTTATTTTTTCTAATATAAGCAAAACAGGAAGAACCGTTGGTGATCACCAGGTAGGGCACGGGAACGGCTATGTTATACCGTAGCACCTGTTGTAACACAGCATCATTTAATGCTATTTCCATTCCCTTGCATTCAACCATTAGCCAGGGCTGATGTTGTTTATCATATACCAGTATATCGAACCGTTTTCTTAACTCCCCCAGCCTGATCTCCCTTTCAACGGCGGTAAGAGAAGCGGGATACTTCATTACCTGTAATAAATATTGCAGAAAATTCTGCCGTACCCATTCTTCGGAGGTAAGCCTTAACCACTGGCGACGATGCTCATCAAAAATAAACTCTTTCCCTTCTTCCTCTTTCATGCGAAACGGGAAGCGGGGATATTCGATCCTGATCATAATGTCAAAACTACTATCCGTAACTAAAAAACAACCCGGTTTGCTTAAAATAAACGAAATTTATTGACTATCTTAAATCATCGCAACTGACCGGCCAGGTATTATAACCAGTTTACCCTCACGGCAACTCCCCCAACCGGGATAACGATTGATCCAATTAAACAGAATAGAAGATGAAAACAAAAGAAGAAATAGTCAAAAACTGGCTACCCCGCTACACAGGCGAAACCCTGGAAAATTTCGGTGAATACATCCTCCTCACCAACTTCAGCGGTTACGTGAAAATGTTTGCCGAATGGAACAATGTTCCCATTATCGGCATCGACCGGCCCATGCAATGCGCCACTGCAGAAAACATTACCATTATTAATTTTGGTATGGGCAGCCCTACTGCGGCTACCGTTATGGACCTTTTAACGGCTATTGAGCCAAAAGCCACCTTGTTCCTGGGCAAATGCGGTGGTTTGAAAAAGCGCAACAATATCGGCGACCTTATTTTACCCATTGCAGCTATTCGCGGTGAAGGTACTTCCAATGACTACTTTCCACCCGAAGTGCCCGCCCTGCCGGCATTCGCCCTACAAAAAGCTGTTTCTACCACCATTCGCGACTATGGAGTCGATTACTGGACCGGCACCGTGTATTCAACCAACCGCCGGGTTTGGGAACATGATGAACATTTCAAAGAATATCTGCAAAAGATCCGCGCCATGGCCATAGACATGGAAACAGCCACCATTTTTTCGGTAGGTTTTTATAATAAGATCCCTACCGGCGCCCTGTTGCTGGTTAGCGACTCGCCCATGATCCCTGAAGGAGTAAAAACCGAAGAAAGCGACAAAAAAGTGACTGCCAATTTTGTTGAACGCCATGTTCGCATTGGAATAGATTCGCTGAAACAGCTCATCAACGATGGGTTAACAGTAAGGCATTTGAAGTTTTAATAACCTCAAATGCCCCTCTCCTACCTAACAACTCTATACACCGGATAACGTAAATACTCCGGTTCAAAATAAGGCGAGTTTTTATAAACAAAATCCAGTTGGGCCGAAGCACTTTTGGCAAAGGCCGTATCGCTTGCTTTACGAGCGTTCAACTGTTGCCTAACATCAGGATGTTCATTAAGGTATTGTGCTGCCAGGTCTTCAAACGCATAGGCACTATACCCTTCTTTTCTGCCCAAAATACCATCGAAATAATTCCAGGCGAAATAGGAGTCATCGCCCTGCGGTTCCAACACCTCAACCAAAAACCGGTTGGCCGGTTGATTAAGCGGAATATAATAATCGCCTTTTCTGAAATGTATTACCTGTTTTCGGCTACTCACCGTTACATCGGTATTTACATGATGCATCTCAAACTGACGCGCCATGGTCTTATAATCATCGATGCGGTAAATCTCCACCTCAATACTGGTATCCTTTGCCAGTGACTGCATATTCACTTTATTGAGCTTTAGCAAGTCGATCACCTTGTACCAACCCTGTGGAATGATATACCCTACCGGTTTATTAATAGCAAGGCGGGGGGCATAATAATTAAAATACCTGATCTGTTTTTCATACGGTTTACTACGGTCATAATACAACCGTGGCAGCCCCGATACCTCGCTTGGTTTATGCCCCGCTTCATAACCTTTGAACAGAACCTGGTCAACCTGGGTGGTATCGAGCTTCCAGCTAACCGCAAAGCTGGGTTGTTGTTGTACACTTTGTTTGGTTTGCTCGCGCAACTGGTGAATAACGGCGCTGTTCTTAGTGGCAAAAGCAATCATCGATTCCATAAAAGCCTGGGTGGCTGCCACCCGTTGGGCATAAGGTTTCAACATATGGGTTTCGGGCACAAAGGCAAAGCTGTGCCACAAGGTGGCATAACCGCTGCTGTACCGCGGGCCGTCGAAATAAGCCGTCATACCAGCTTCGGGGGTATTACCGGCAAAATCAACATAGGGCACCAGGTCGTACCCTTTTTCTTTCATCAATTTATATAAAGCCGGTTCAAACTCAGTATGCAGGTAATTACCCATTACCCCACCCAGTTTGCTGTATTGGGTGGTAAGCAGGGTCATTACATGTTGGTAATCGGCCCCATTGCTCACATGATTATCTATAAATATATCAGGATCGCACTGGTGAAAGATGGCGGCAAAGGAGCGGGCCTCTCTGGAATCGCATTTTATAAAATCGCGGTTAAGGTCGAGGTTCTGGGAATTGCCGCGGGAACCAAATTCAGCCGGCCCGTTCTGATCGGCCCGGTACCAGGGACTGCGGCTCAAACATCCGCCAATATTATATACCGGAATAATGGCCAGTATCACATTATCGGGCAGCTTTGTTTTGCGGGTGGCAATATCGCGCACCAGTAACATGCTGGCGTCGATACCATCGGGTTCGCCGGGATGTATACCATTATTAATAAGTATGATGCGTTTGTTTTTCCGGCGCAGGCTGGCCATATCGAAATCGCCGTCGTTTGATACTACTACCAGGTGCAGGGGAAAGCCGGCATCGGACGGCCCCATGGTTTGCATTTTTATGGTGGCGAACCGGGCGTCCATCATTTTCCACCAGGTAATAATTTCCTGGTAGGTGGGCGTTTCCTTACCCTGGGTTTGTTCAAATTTGGTTGAAATACTTTGGCTGAAGAGGGAAAGAGGGAATAAAACCAGAAGCAATATTCTCATAATGTGACTGTTGGAACTTAAATATACGGAGAAGTTACCGGGTATCAGGTACCGGGTGCCAGGAAAAGGCAGGTATAACTACTGAAGGAACTGTTGCAGGTTTCAAGTTACAGGTTGCATGGCTTTTTTCCGGTATTCGCGATAAAAGGGTTTCAGGTCTCGTGTTCAGGATTGCAAGATGGAGAAATTACATTTATATTCCCTGGCAACCGGCAACCGGTGACAAGGTAATAGCGAGTCCGGAATACCTGCAACATGCAACCTGTAACAGTCGTATAATATCAACTAAGCATGTCTTTACCGGAATGCCTCCTTCAAAAGGAGACCTTACTTCAAATAAAAAAACCTCCCGCGCAAACGGGAGGAAAAAAACAAAAAAAATAATAATATTATACGCTTATTTCGCTAAGGCATTAACCTTCTTAGCCAGCTTACTTTTGAGGTTAGCCGCCTTATTTCTGTGGATAATACCTCTTTTAGCTAATTTGTCGATCATAGAAGCTACTTCAGGAAACTCTTTCGTAGCTTCAGCGCCAGTCTTAATAGCTTTCAGATCACGAATAGCATTACGGGTAGTTTTACCATAATACTTATTTCTTTCACGTCTTTTAGCGGCTTGACGCACGTCTTTTTTGGTAGCTTTATGATTTGCCATTTCTTTACGAAAATTTAAAGGACCCGAATAATTTTCGGGGATGCAAAGGTAGGGATTTGCACCATAAAATGAAAAATAAAACCAGAAAAAAATTCCTCCGGCTCATCAAGGTATGAAAAACAATTCATTAACACTTCTTTTTTCCACCAATTTACCATAGAATGCCCGCCCATTGCAGGTTTTAGCCGGCTCTTTTCACAAATGAGGTCAAAAAACACAAATTCAGATAATTTGAGTTCTATTCCTACCGTTTTTGACCGATATTTGTACCCCGATTTTAAATAACTCAATACACTTTAAGTTTCAATTGCATCCTCATGAAGGATTTTTCGTATATCACCAATTCCCACCCGGCCTTTATTGAAAACCTGTATCAGGATTTCTTACAAGACCCGAACAGCGTTGATCCCGACCTTAAAAAATTTTTTGAAGGATTTGACTTTGCCGTGGGACAAGGCAAAAATGGGACAAACGGAACCGCAGTAGCTACCGAAACAACCGGCGCCTCCGCCGATAGTATCGACTGGAAAAAAGAAGTAGGCGCCTACCGCCTTATTCTGGGCTACCGCAATAAGGGCCATTTGATCGCGAAAACAAACCCCATCCGCCAGCGTAAAGACCGTGGTGCCAACCTGGACCTGGGCTTTTATGGTTTTACTGAGGCTGACCTCGACAAAACCGTTCATGCCGGCAATATGATTGGGCTGGGTACCACTACCCTGCGCAAGATCCTTGAGCACCTGCAAAAAACTTATGCATCGCATGTAGGTATCGAGTTCAAGTACATCAGCGATCAAAAGAAGGTTGACTGGCTTACCAACGAAATGGAGCGCAACTTCACCAAATCGCTGGCCATCAACAAGAAAAAACGCATTCTGGAAAAACTTAACCAGGGTGTTATCTTCGAAAAATTCCTCCACACCAAATATATTGGTCAAAAACGTTTCTCGCTTGAAGGTGGCGAAACCACTATAGCCGCTCTTGACGAGATCATTACCACCGCCGCCAATAACGACGTGCAGGAAGTAGTGATCGGTATGGCTCACCGCGGCCGCCTGAACGTATTGGCCAACATCATGGGCAAAACCTATGAGCAGATCTTCACTGAGTTTGAAGGAACCGCAACACCCGACCAAACCATGGGTAGCGGCGACGTTAAATACCACAAAGGCTATGGCAGTGAAGTGCAAACAGCCGATGGAAAGACCATTCACCTGAAACTGTTGCCCAACCCTTCGCACCTCGAAGCGGTTGACCCGGTTGTGGTTGGTTTTGCCCGCGCTAAAGCCGATGTACTGTACAATAGCGATTTCGACAAAATATTACCCATCCTCATCCATGGCGACGCTTCAGTAGCAGGCCAGGGTGTGGTATACGAAGTACTGCAAATGAGCGACCTCGACGGTTACTATACCGGCGGTACCATTCACTTCGTGATCAACAACCAAATTGGATTCACTACCGATTTTGAAGACGCCCGCAGCTCTGACTACTGTACTTCACTCGCAGCTATGATACAGGCGCCTGTACTGCACGTAAATGGCGACGATGCCGAAGCAGTAGTTAAATGTGTTGAAATAGCTACCCGCTACCGTCAGGAGTTCAACTCAGATGTGTTCATTGACATGGTTTGTTACCGTAAACACGGTCACAATGAAGGCGATGATCCAAAATTCACCCAGCCTCACCTGTATGCACTGATCGAAAAACACGCCAACCCGCGTGAAGTGTATACCAACTACCTGTTGGAGCATGGTGAATCTGACGCCAAAGACCTGGCAAAAGAAATGGAGAAGAAATTCTGGGGCGACCTTCAGGAACGCCTCGATGAAATAAAGCAGAAACCACTGCCTTACCATTATCAACAGCCGGAAATTGCGTGGAAGAACCTGCGTCAGTCTACCGACGAAGACTTCGACAAATCACCTGTTACCGCTGTAAGCGAAGGCGATTTCAAAAAGGTGTTCGACGCCCTGATGAAATGGCCTGCCGACTTCAAGCCATTGAAAAAGGTAGAAAAGATCATCAACGATAAAGTAAAATTATATAAGGACGAGAATAAGATCGACTGGGCAACCGGAGAACTGCTGGCCTACGGCAGCCTGTTGCTTGAAGGAAAAGATGTACGCATGAGCGGACAGGACGTTCGCCGTGGTACCTTCTCGCACCGCCATGCTGTTTTACGCGATGAGAACAACGACAAAGCATACAGCAGGTTAAGCGCCATCCCCGACGCAAAAGGTTTGTTCAGAATATACAATTCACTGTTAAGTGAATATGGTGTACTGGGCTTTGAATATGGTTATGCAATGGCCAACCCCGACGCCCTGGTATTATGGGAGGCCCAGTTTGGCGACTTCTGTAACGGAGCCCAAACCATGATAGACCAGTTCATTTCGGCCGGCGAACAAAAATGGCAACGCATGAACGGCGTAACCATGTTGTTACCGCACGGTTATGAAGGACAAGGTCCTGAGCATAGCAGCGCCCGTATGGAACGCTTCTTACAAATGTGCGCCGAAAACAATATGGTGATCACCAACATCACTACGGCCGCCAACTTCTTCCACGCACTGCGCCGTCAGCTGGCATGGCCTTTCCGCAAGCCGCTGATCAACTTTGCACCAAAAGCCAACCTGCGCCACATTGGAACTTATTCACCGGCACAGGAATTCATTAACGGCGGCTTTAAGGAAGTGATCGATGATACGTATGCAGATGATGCAAGCCGCGTAAGAAAAGTTTTATTCTGTAGCGGTAAAGTATACTTCGACCTCGCAGAACGCCAGCAAAAAGAGAACAAGAAAGATACCGCCATTGTAAGGCTTGAACAGTTATATCCTTTACCTGTTAAACAACTGGAAGCTTTGTATGCCAAATACAATAAAGCAACCTGGTTCTGGGTACAGGAAGAGCCGCTGAACATGGGTGCCGCTTCTTTCTTACAAATGAACCTGAAGAGCATTAACTATGGTGTTATCAGCCGCCAGCCAAGCGCTGCTACCGCCACCGGTTATGCTAAAGTACATACACAGGAACAAGCTGAGATCATCGATACTGCCTTTTCAATATAAGGCCAACAAACTAACGACGACTGCCAGACTTAACACGTTAAACAAGAAACGTTTTTTATGATAGATATAAAAGTTCCAACAGTTGGAGAATCCATTAGCGAGGTTACTTTATTAAAATGGGTAAAGAACAGCGGAGATTATGTGGAACGTGATGAAGTGATAGCTGAGCTGGAAAGCGAAAAAGCCACTTTTGAAGTAAATGCCGAACAGGCAGGCGTGCTGAAACAATCGGCCCAGGAGGGTGACACCCTTAAGATCGGCGATATTCTGGCATCTATTGATGAAACAGCCGCCAAACCAGAAAAAGCAGCAGGCTCCAACGGAACGCCGGCGAAAGAAGAGAAAGCGGAACCTAAAAAAGAAACAGCCGCTGCTCAAACATCGCAAGCTCCGGTAACAGCAGTATCGAACGATATTAAAGCTACACCGGTTGCAGCAGCGATCATTGCCGACAAAAAAGTAGACCCCAAATCGGTTACCCCCAGCGGTGTTAACAGCAAGATCGTGAAAAGCGATGTGCTGGCAGCATTATCGAACCCTGGCAAAGTAACTGGCGGCAAACCACTGTTCAGCCGTGAGGAAAGAAGAGAGAAAATGAGCCAGCTGCGCAAAACCATCAGCCGCCGCCTGGTAGAAGCTAAGAATACCACTGCCATGCTCACTACCTTTAACGAGGTTGATATGAGCCGCATCATGGACATTCGCAAACTGCATAAAGACAAGTTCAAAGAAAGCCATGGTGTAAACCTCGGTTTCATGAGCTTTTTTGCAAAAGCCTGTGCCATTGCTTTACAGGAATGGCCGGCAGTAAACGCCTACATCGATGGCGACCAACTGGTTTATCATGACTATGCCGATATTTCTGTTGCCGTTTCTACACCACGTGGTTTAACCGTACCGGTGATTCGCAACGTAGAAAGCCTGAGCATGGCCGATATTGAAAAAAAAGTGATTGAGCTGGCTGGCAAAGCAAGAGACAACAAATTATCAATGGATGAGCTCACCGGCGGAACCTTTACCATTACCAATGGTGGTGTGTTTGGTTCATTGATGAGCACACCTATCATCAACCTGCCACAAAGCGCCATCCTGGGCATGCACAAAATTCAGGAGCGCCCCATGGCTATCAACGGACAGGTAGTTATTAAACCCATGATGTACCTGGCTTTAAGCTACGACCACCGCATTATCGACGGTCGCGAGTCTGTAAGCTTCCTGGTAAGGGTGAAAGACCTGCTTGAAAATCCTGAATTGTTACTGTTCGGAAAAGATCCGGTGAAAGCGTTGTTGGAATTGTAATAATGAAACTGTAGTTATATAAGAAGCCTTCGTGAATAACGGAGGCTTTTTCTTTTCGTAAAACGGCAGACGTGAAACGTGAAATTGGCTCGCGATAGTTCAGTATAATATGTAATCTGATGCCACCTGAAATTACTACTGAATGCCCATTTAGAGTATCTACAATTAATTATGAGGCCGAATGTTAGGCTTTCACGTTTGCCGTTTCACGTTTTACGCCGATTGCCATTCTGTATTCATCATCACATTATCACATTAGCAAATTATCACATTAACTAAACTATCCGCTCACTCAGCGCCTTGGCAATAGCTTCCTTGCCACAATTCACATGCAGTTTTTGATATATATTCTTCAGGTGTGAACGTACAGTATCGAATGCGAGGTTCATTTCAGCTGCAATGATCTTGATGCTATAGCCCTTTATAAGCCATTGCAACACTTCTATTTCGCGGGGAGATAAATTATACTTATTAGATGTTTCTTTTACCTGGAACGTATTTAACACCTTGCGGGCAATTACCGGGCTCATGGGCGCCCCACCCTCCAGCACCTCCTGTATAGCATCGAACAATTTTGCCGGCGGTGTTTTCTTCAACAGGTACCCATTGGCGCCGGCGCATAAACATTCAAATAATTTTTCATCATCTTCAAATACGGTGTACATGATCACCGAGGTTTGCGGGCGCGCCTCCTTTATCCATCGCACCCCTTTTATGCCATTATCACCAGGCATATCAATATCCATCAGCACCACATCGGGTGTATACACCCTGGCAATATTGGCCGCATCGGAACACTGGTTGTAATCGCCCACCACATCGTACCCGTTCATTTTGAGCAGATAGGCCAGCGACTCACGCAAACGGTCGTTATCTTCAAATAAAACGATCTTAGGTGCCATATACAAATGTACTTAGGTTGTATGATTAAATTATATAGCTCATTTGGGGTATCAAGACAGTGGGAAATTGACCTTAGTCACCGTTCCCTGCCCCTGCACCGAATCAACAACGATCTTCCCGTTCCATTTTTCAATGCGGTTATGAATATTCTTGATGCCATTACGATGCGTTGATGTAGTGGTATCGAATCCCTTTCCATCGTCGCGAATGATCATATGTAAATGCCCTTTTTCGATCCACACCTTTATTTCAACATGTTTTGCATGCGCATGTTTGTAAATATTATTAATGGTTTCTTTAAAGATCAAAAAACAATCGCGCCGCTGTTCCATATTGAGCTTATACTTCTCAAACTGCTCATCCAACTGCAGCGTATAGGTAATATTTGCCGCATCAAATACTTCAGCAGCATACCGGCGCATGCGCGCTACAGTTTGCTCCAGGGTGTCGTTCTTGGTATTGATGCTCCATACAATATCATCCAACGCCTGGCTCGAATTATGGACTTCCTCTGCAATGCGATCGAGAAAAGTCCCGGCTTCTTCCTTCTGCAGGTTCTTTTTACTTAATTCAGAAAGGATACTGATGTTGGTAAGGGTGGTACCAATATCGTCGTGCAAATCGGTAGCAATACGGTTGCGCACCTTTTGCAAATGCAATAACTCGTTTATACGGTAGCGGTAAATAGCATACAACACCCCAACCAACACCAGTATGCACAATGCAATGAACCAGGCCGTTCGCCAGTAAGGCGGATCTATGATGATGACAAGTTCGGTAACCGCACTATTATCTGGCAAATGCAGGGCAGCTTTTACTTTAAACACATAACGGCCCGGCGGCAGGTTGGTATAAGCTACGTAGTTTCTATTTCCAGCATCTATCCACCTGGTATCATACCCCGAAAGTTTGTAATAATAATTGAACCGCCGGGGCGATACAAAATCAAGTGCCGAAAAATTAAAAGAAACTGAGTTTTGCCTGTACGGCAAATGCAATATCTTTTTATAAGCCATACCTGTATCACTATCCAGCGGCTGATTATTCACCATGGCCTGGGTTATTACCACATGGGCCGGTCGGTTGGCCAGCGCTACCTGTTTAGGATGAAAGATCGTAAGCCCGTTGATGCCACCAAACAACAATGTACCATCGGCGGACCTATGATAAGCACCGGTATTGAACTCATTACTTTGTAAACCATCTTCAACCAAAAAGACCGTGAAGTTAGAACGGTTTATCGTCTTTAGATCAACAGGCGGATCAAAACGGCAAATACCTTTATTTGTACTCAACCATAAATGATCTTCTTCACCGGGCAAAATACCATACACCGTGTTATTGGGCAACCCCTGCAAATCATTTATGGCATTCGTTTCACCAGTGTTCACATTGTACGCTACCATTCCCCGCCCCAGCGTACCTATCCACAATAAAGGATAACGAAACCACACGCATTTGAAAATAGTTTCAAGGGCAATCAAACTATCAACGGTTGCATTCGGCTGCACAAACAAATTACCTGTGCGGGTATTCAGGAACTGAATGCCCCTTTTTTCGTACCCAATACAAAGCGTTGAATCGTTGACCTGCGAAAGCGAGCGTACATTATTCTCAAGCGTACGATTATCACCTTCATCATTGGTATTATAATTCTTTACCAGTCCTTTTTGTTTATCAATCAAACACAAACCACTGCTACGGGTACCAGCCCATACCTGGTTGTTTTGCGCCGGCAACATACACCAAATGGTGTGATCAGGAATATGGTGGGCATTGGCTCCATCGGGATAAAAGCGCGTCTTTACCTTTTTTGAAACTGCATCAACCACAAGCAAACCATTGCCCTGGGTACCAACCCAAATATCGTCCTGCGCATCGGTGTACAACGATACTACCCGGTCATAGTTACCCGCAGCTTTGGGCGCCGGTGGATAATGATAGGTGTTAAATGTATTGCTTCGCCTGTTGGCAAAAGTGAGCCCCATGCTGCTGGTGCCTATCCAAACACCACCCTGCCGGTCGGTGGTAATGGCCCTTACCTGTTCTATAGAAACTTTATCGGGCACATTGTTACTTGTAAACAGGGCGAAATTATTCAGGCGTTTATCGTAATGACTTACCCCACCGCCATCAGTGCCTATCCAAATGCCACCCTGTTTGTCTTCCTTTATTGATAACACATCGTTATAACTGATGGCAAATGGATCTTCCTTATTATTCACATAATGATTGACGGTGGCTTTGGCATCATCGATCACATACAAACCATTGCCGTAAGTGCCCACCCAAATTCGACCGGCCCCATCGGCTTTTACGGTTTCAATTACCAGGTTGGCAGGCAAACTGTTTTGGCCACCATAACCAGTGAAAGCAACAAACTGTGTGTCTCTTTTTACATACAACCCATTTCCATAAGTACCCATCCACATCTTATGATCATTGCCCTCATCAATTGCGCTACACGAAGCACCAAAATTTATGGTTTCTGAAGTTTCGAAATACGGCAGCTGCTTTCTGTAAATAACAACATACTTACGATCGGATAAGATCCAGAACTTTTGCCGGCTGTCTTTGAAAATGCAATGAACAGGGCCTGTTTCGTAATGTTTTATCAGTTTATTAGCTGTAAGATCAAATAAATAAAGACCGTTTCTTTCTGTACCTACCCAAAGCATATTCGAAGGATCGTGGTACAAACAACTAACCGGTGGTAACACCATTGTATCTATTATACGAACAGATGTAAACGTATCGGTATACAGGTTAAGCTTCTGCAACCGCCCGCCACTGGTTATGAGCCATAGGGAATTATTCAGTCCGTTCACGATCTTTCCCAACCGGCTGCCGGTTGTGGTGGTAATATCGTCGAAGTTCTTTTTGAAGATCACCAGTTCGCGCCCATCGTAGCGGTTAAGGCCGTCCTGTGTTGCCAGCCATAAAAAACCGGCCTCATCGGTGGCTATATCTACTACACTGCTTTGCGAAAGGCCTTCATTGATACTTAGGTTGCGGAAGGAAAATGGCACAGACTGGCCCTGTGCAATCGAATGCGTTAAAAGCACATATGATATCAGTAACCATTTGCGCATGCCGAAAAAAGCGGTGTTAAGCTATTAAGTTATTATTTTTTTGGGAAATGGAACTAAAGCCGGTCTTTAACACTTACAATAAGCTTTTTTACTTTAAATGTTATAAAAACACATATTTCCTGGGGGAATATGTAAAAAATTTCCGTTATTTATCCGAAATGCACAATCGCATTCCCCTAAATTGATTGAAAATATGCGTACCCAATGCCTTCTGCTCCTTGCCGGCATGCAGCTATTATTGCTTTCCGGAATAGCCCAAACAAATACAGTTATAAAAGGAACAGTACTTCACCCCGTAAATGATTTCATCATCGTTTCAGTAGATGGTTTGCTCCAAAACAACACAGATTCAGTGCTTGTGAGCGATCAGGGCTTCTTCAAACAGGAGATTACCATAGGAACAGGCAACTACGTAACAATTACATTTGCAAGCCAGGAATTGCGTTTTCCTGCGGCCCCCGGCGATACCATAGAGCTTACGCTCGACGAATCGCTTTTGACGTACAACCTCACATCGAACAATGCGCAACGAAAAAGAGAAATAACAGCGGTGATAGACAATTCGGCCCTGTTCGAAGGGCGGCTCGAGGAAATTAATGCTGCCGCCGAAAAAGGTTCAGACAGTTTACTGAATGTAATTTACAATCAGCAGTTAAAAGACTTTCTGCATCGAATTCAACAGCCCTCGCCGTATATTAAAGAAACAATACAGGAAATATACTACAGGCATCTTACGTATTGGCTTGGTTATAACCCGGTGTGCGCACTAAAACCCAATGAAAAAATAATTGGTAAAGAACTCTATACCAAATTCGCGTCCCTTATTCCTTCAGAACAGGAATATCTTACCCTCAACGAACCGTTGTTTTATGCATCGAACCACTACCGCACATTTCTGCTGAATTTTAAGAATAAAGAGCCGCGCTTTACAAAAAATATAAAATCAGACAGTACCCGCCCGGTTAATCATCAGGCACGTTACCAAACGATCATTGGCGAAGTTCAAATTCCACAGATCAGGGACTGGCTGATCATGAACTACATTAAGGATATTTACCGCGAAGGGGCCTTTGATGATGCACTCCGGTTATCTGACGAATACAAACCGCTTTGCCGTGATGCCGCCATTAAGGAAAAGATAAAAAGAATGGACCTGTCATTCGCCAAACTAAAGAACGGCAACCAGGCTCCTGATTTTACCCTGGAAGATATGAGCGGCAACAAAATTTCCCTTTCCGACTTTAAAGGCAAATGGGTTTATCTCGACTTTTGGGCAGTAACCAGCGGCGCCTGTATTATTGATTTTATGAAGTATAGTGCAGCCATCAACGAAAAGTATAAAGACAAAAACATCGTTTTCCTGAACATCTGTTTTGAAGAAGATGCCAATAAATGGCGAAAAAAGGTGGACGAGCTACAGATCGGCGGTGTTAATGTAATAGCAAAGGGATGGACCAACCTTCCCATCTGCAAAGACTATCAGGCAGATGAATTGCCCCGCACATTTTTGATAGACAAAGCAGGGAACATAAATAATAATCAACTCCCGCCCGCGGCCATAGCCGAGTATGATGCGGCCGTAATAAACGAATGGCTACAATAAATACGATTTGGGTCCCGATACTACCGGGGCCCTTTTTATTAAGATCGAGGATCATTCTCATATCAGCTATTTGCATGTCAGCACATCAGCACATTAGCACATTGTGTTATCTTGCACCCTATGAAGTATTACTCCCATTTAAACACCGCAGTACAGCTATTGCAACAATACAACGGAAGCCAGCCGTTTGGGAGTTTTATTAAACAGTACTTCAGCCAGCATAAAAAATATGGCTCAAAAGACCGGAAAAACATTTCGCATTTATGTTATGCTTTTTTCAGGCTGGGCAAAGCATTACCGCAATTAGGGAAAGAAGAACGGATACTGACCGGGCTGTTCCTTTGCAGTTATGAACCCAATGAATTGCTGCAAAATTTAAGACCTGAGTGGAACAACAATACCAGGCTTGCATTTAATGAAAAAGTACAACTGTTAGGTATTGACCAATCCATTCACGATGTATTCCCCTGGAAAGAAGAATTAAGCAGTGAAATAGACTACACCTCTTTTTGTTCATCCTTTCTCACCCAACCCGATCTTTTTCTGCGTATGCGACCAGGTAAAGCATCAACGGTAAAAGAAAAACTGCAACGCGCTGGTATCACATTTCAGGAGTTAGGCAATTCCTGTTTAGCCCTGCCCAATGCTTCGAAAATAGATGCGGTGATTGAGATCGATAAAGAAGCGGTGATACAGGACCATAGCTCGCAACGAATTGGGGAGTTAATGGAGGGTATTATTGTAAGGTCTCCTAAAATCTGGGATGCATGTGCAGCCAGCGGTGGCAAATCAATTCTGGCATTCGATACGTTCAAACACATCGATCTTACGGTCTCCGATATAAGGCAATCTATACTCTTCAATTTAGAGAAACGGTTCGCTACTGCGGGTATCAAAAACTATCATGCATTTGTAGGTGATCTTTCAACTTCTACATTCAACATTCGAAATTCAGCATTCGATATTATAATAACCGATGTTCCATGTAGCGGTTCCGGCACCTGGAGCCGTACACCTGAGCAGTTGTATTATTTCGAACCACAACAAATAAGCAAATACAGCGCCCTGCAAAAAAATATCGTCAGCAATGCCATTCCCTACCTTAAACCAGGTGGCTTTTTACTGTATTGTACCTGTTCGGTATTTAAAAAAGAAAATGAAGAAGTGGTAGATTTTATTCAGCAACAGCATTCGCTGCAATTAAAACAATCAACATTATTTACGGGGTATACTATGAAGGCCGATACCTTGTTTGGCGCAGTATTTCAAAAACAATAAGGCCGCTACTTCTTAAGCACTTTACGTTTGTACACATGTTTACTATTGTCGTATACAGTAACATCGTATATACCGGGACGCCAGCTGCCGGTAAACACAGGCATTCTGTAAAACCCGGCGGGCTTGTTGGTTTTCATTGCATACATAACCTTGCCCATCATATCGGTTATTTGAATACCCATGTTCGAAATAGCTTCGGGCACGTTTACTACCACATTTAACTCCTGATCGAAGGGGCTGGGCAATGCCAGTAAAGTATTATCGGGAAAACAAACTGAATTGAGCGTTTGCTGCAGACTGGCAATTTCAAAAGTGGTATCGGCCGAGCGCATGTTCTGCACAATACGGTATTGAATAGCGTTGTTGGCCGCCGCTTTAATTGTATCATTGAATACATAGCTGTTTGCCTTAAACGAAACCGAAGAAGAAGCTATGTCGCCAATAGTTATATAATTGGTTTCGCCCGGCATTCGCTTTTGTATTGAATATACGGTACTGGTATCGTCCTTGCTCTTCCAGTTTATGGTAACAATGCAATTGTTGAACGAACTGCTTGCGGTGGCATTTTGTTTTGTAAGCTGTACCACTGCCTTTTTAAAGTCAGGAATACCATAACCAAACCTAAAGTCGGGGTTTGCAGTTCTATCGGCGCTTTGCTGAATAACATCCATAACCTGCATGTTCGTAAGCTCGGGGTATACCTGCCACAAACAGGCAACCAGGCCTGCTATGTTAGGGCACGAAAACGATGTACCACTGCCTGTTGTTGGGTTTCCGGTTGAAGTGGCAACAAAGGCATTGGCCCCAAGTGATACTACATTGGGTTTTAACAAGCCGGCGCCATTGGGTCCCCAGCTGCTGGTGTTGGCAATATTCCTGTCTTTATCAACAGACCCAATAGTGAACACGCTATCGGCATCAGCCGGAACGGAGATGTATTTTGCTTCCCCTGAATTGGCCCCGCTATTACCCGCAGCTACCATTACAAGAATGCCTTTTTTGGCGGCCAGGTTAGCTGCAATGGTTATCATAGCGGTTTTACCATTGCGTTGAGCGTAGGAGTAATTAAACATGGAATTATCAAAATCGGCATATCCCAGTGAAGTAGAGATCATATCAACCCCAACGCTATCGGCAAACTCTGCGGCCACGGCCCAGTGTTGCTCTTCAATGGGGTATTCGGTGGCTGCATCTTCCGTTCTCAATAAATAGTAGCTGGCATGTGGGGCAGAACCAATGAGAACACCCGGCCGGTTTGATGCCAGCAGCGAAAAAACACTGGCCCCATGCGCATGATCGTCATTAACGTTATTATTGTTGCTTATATAGTCCCAGGTGCCCAAAACCCTGCCCTGCAAACGCACACTATCAAAAACCGGGTTGGTAAGGTAATTTGCAAAACCGGCGTCGAGTACAGCAATGGTCATACCCTGGCCAGAAAATCCGAGCCTGTGTAAAAAATCGCCATTGTGAATATGTATCTGGGTAAATGATTGTCCGTAATCAAAGGCCGTAGTCCCGCTGGTTTGTTTTACCGAAACGGGTAACTGGTTGTTTTCATCGGCCATTTCAGTGGTAAGCGTATTG
This sequence comes from Niastella sp. OAS944, assembly GCA_024809215.1. Lineage (GTDB taxonomy): Bacteria > Bacteroidota > Bacteroidia > Chitinophagales > Chitinophagaceae > Niastella. The sequence goes on from JANUBW010000014.1 coordinate 59,250, forward strand.
CGGCCAACGCGGGGCGCAATGACATTTGTTTTCTTTACAAATGGCAAAGCATTTATAGTGGTCAACGCATTAGGGTCGGTTGTTTTTATACAAACCTGGTTCAACCATTTGGAAGTATTGATAACAGTAACGTTGGCTATATTTCGAATACTTTCAACGTAAGCGGGGTTCACCGGCAGGTCGGTAGAATCAATGGTTAATTTCTGATTGGTCCTTCGGGTTAATGCCTTTGCCGACAAATAGGCCGACGGGTTCGAGAGCGTATAAGGCGTTCCTTTTTTATCGGTGAATTGAACAATGTAACGACTGAACTGCGCTTGTATCAATCCGGTAGAGACAATCAACAACAGTGTCAGCGTAGTTATTCTTTTCATGAAAAAGAGTTGGCTAGTTATGATCAATAATAGTCAGTTTCAAGCCATATCCGTGCGTATATGCCGATTGGGAAGTGGTGGCCGGCTGGTATTCCCAGATCTCAACTTCCTTATACACCAGGCCTACTCCTTTTGCATATTTTTCCATCCAATAAGATTTTGAAGCGGGTACTCTTGGATCGTTGCTGGTTGTATTGGCCGAATCGGCAATCTGTAAAACAGAGATGGTATTATCGTACGTTATGTTGTTAAATGTGAGTGAAGCGCCTACATTCTCGTAAGTATAGTCCCACTTCTGAATATCCTCATCGTTACTGAATTCAAACAGGTCCTGGTAAGGATTGTTGGGCAAATAACCATTTCCGCGCCAGCTGGCGCCATCCTTTATAGGCGTGGTAAGTTTTATATAACGAAAGTTATTTTCATTTAACTCCATGCTATTGCTGGTAGGCGTTATGGAGTAGGTCATCAATGGGCTCCAGTCGCCGTCATTGGTGCTGTTAAAATCGCGCAGGTAACGTATTATGCGCCAGCCCGCACGTCCCATATTGTCGGTGGTTGGTCCCTCAACTACATCTTTTGCCTGGTATGATACAATGGTATCTTTTTGACCGAATGCAGTAAATCTAAGTGAGTCGAGCCGGTAGCGTATGTATTTACCTGTTTCCAATTGCAGGTAATCTTCGATTTTATCAGAGGTAAATCCACTATCTTTTTTACCGCAACTGGTTATTTGAAAACCAACAAACAGTAAACCAACGGTAATTACGGAGATAAAAAATTTCTTCATACAACAATTTGAAAAACAGCTACTTTGTTACAGGACAACCCAGGGGGCGTTTTTGTTGCTTTTATAAAAAACCTCCCGGTTGAGCCGGGAGGTTGGTAACGTTGATTAATAAGTATTTATTGCCTGAAAATCAGGCTATTTATCCGCGTTGGATCACGCCGCCGCCAATTACATCGTCCCCTTCATAGAACACCGCGCTTTGACCCGGCGCTATGCCTTTGGCGTAATGTGAGAACTTCACCTCAACCCCATTTGGATGGTTGTACAGGCTGGCCAATGCACCTTTGTCTTTATAACGGATCTTTGTAATGGCTTCGGTACCATCGGTAATGCCGTCATATTTGATCCAGTTTATCTTGCTTACCACCATTTCCTGGCGGTTCAGATCATCTTCTTCACCCAGCATAACCGTATTGGTCTCTGGAATGATATTGGTAACATAAACAGGTTTACCAAACGTGATATCCAGGCCTTTACGTTGCCCAATGGTATAAAATGGGTAGCCTTTATGTTTGCCTAACACTTTACCCGTTTTATCTACAAAGAAGCCGCCGGTCACTTTTTCTTCCAGCCCTTCTACCCTTCTTTTTAAAAATCCGCGGTAATCGTTATCGGGCACAAAACAGATCTCATAGCTTTCGCTCTTTTTTGCCAGCTCGGGGTAACCATAATCGAGCGCCATTTGGCGAATGGCTGTTTTATGATAGGTACCTAAAGGTAACAGGGTGCGACTAAGCAGATCCTGCTGCAGGCCCCACAACACATAGCTCTGGTCCTTGGTTTCGTCAACTCCCTTGCTTAGGTAAAAGCGGCCGTTTTCGTGCTGATGCCGGTTGGCATAATGGCCGGTAGCAATAAAATCGCAACCCAGCGCATCGGCCCGTTTCAGCAGCGCCCGCCATTTGATATGTGTATTACACATAACGCAGGGATTGGGCGTACGCCCGGCCAGGTATTCCTCAACAAAGTTTTCGATAACAAAATCGCCAAATTCATCGCGGATATCAAGAATATAATGCGGGAACCCGTGCTGCACGGCAGCCATGCGGGCATCGTTGAAAGAATCGATATTACAACAGCCGGTCTCTTTTTTGCTGCCGCCACTGGCTGCATAGTCCCATGTTTTCATGGTAATACCCACCACTTCATATCCGTGATCGTTGAGCATCAGGGCCGTAACGGTACTATCGATACCGCCGCTCATTGCCACTAAAACTTTTCCATTCCGGCTCATAACCTTTTAAAATAAGAGTGCAAATATACAATTAATGCTTCAAAGGGGAATTTGTGCCTTCAGCAGATAGCACTCGCATATAAAACGTTGCTATTCAACCAAAAGGAAGCTGCTTCTTCGAATCGTAAAACGTGAAACGTGAAACGTGAAATAGCTCGCTAAAAATCGAGCCTGATAACTGATCGTTTCCCCCTGCATTCCTGGCAGACTTAACAACACAAATGCCTTAAAATTGTTTGCCGCCCGAAAATTAAGGCTGTAGAGATAAAACGCGAGCCTCGAAATTGGGCGTTTGCCGTTTCACGTTTCACGATTTCTCTCCTATTTACACTATCTTCATTTTAACTCTTAACAACCAAACAGAAACAGAGTCATTATGAGAAAAACCGATTCCTTGAACCGGGTATGGCCCTTTATGCTATGCCTGCTGCTTATTTTGCAAACTACCACTGCCCAGGACCTTACCTACTACCTGCCCGATAGCGTCACTTATAATCAGGCTATTCCCAAACCCAAAGACATTATTTATCATGAGCCCGGCGAATGGCATGTTACCCACGACCGGCTGGTAAATTATATGCAGGCCATTGCAGCGGCGGCCCCTAACCGGGTAAAACTGGAAGTGATGGGCTTTACTTATGAAAGCCGTCCGCAGGTATTGTTGATCATTACTTCACCCCAAAACCACCAGCGGCTCGAAGCTATCAGGGAACAACATGTGCAGTTGTGCGACCCGCAAAGATCTGCCTCGCTCAATATAGAACACATGCCGATAGTAGTGTACATAGGCCATTCCATCCATGGCAATGAATCGAGCGGCGCCAATGCCGCCCTTATCAGTGCTTATTACCTGGCTGCCGCCCAGGGAAAACAAATTGATGAACTGCTTGAAAATACCGTGATCCTTTTCGACCCTTCATTCAACCCCGATGGATTGCAACGCTTTAGTACCTGGGTGAACCAGCATAAAAGCAAAACGCTGGTAACCGATGCCGATAGCCGCGAGTTCAATGAAGTATGGCCCGGCGGGCGGTTCAACCATTACTGGTTCGATCTTAACCGCGACTGGCTGCCCCTGGTGCATATTGAAAGCCGCAACAGACTGCAATGGTTTCATAAATGGAAACCTAATATTTTAACCGACCACCACGAACAGAATACCAACGCCACTTTCTTTTTTCAACCCGGCGTGCCTTCGCGGGTAAATCCATTAACGCCGGCCGGTAACCAGGAATTAACTGGTAAACTGGCAACATTTCATGCCGCCTTTCTCGATCGTATTGGCTCGCTCTATTTCACCCGCGAGAACTATGATGATTTTTATTACGGTAAAGGTTCTACCTACCCCGACATCAATGGCGCTATTGGTATTTTGTTTGAACAGGCTTCTTCACGTGGTCATGCGCAAAAAACGGAACACGGCATTTTGCGTTTTCCGTTCACCATCAAAAACCAGTTCACCACTACCCTTTCTACCCTCGAAGGCGCCAAAGCATTACGGAAAGAATTTCTTACCTATCAACGCGACTTCTTTAAAAATGTACAAACCGAAGCTGCTGCTGCAACTGTAAAAGGTTATGTATTTGGCAGCGCCCGTGATAAAAGCAAAACAGCCATCTTTATTGAGATGTTACGCCGCCAGCAAATAGATGTTTATGAATTGAGCACATCGATGCAGGCCGATGGTTTTACTTTTGAAAAAGGCAGCAGTTTTATAGTGCCGGCCAATCAAACCCAGCACAAAGTGATCAGGGCTATTTTTGATAAAACCCTCAGTTATAAAGACAGTTTGTTTTACGACATTACCGCCTGGACACTTCCTTTAGCTTTCGGCCTGCCATATGCAGAATTGAATGCCGTTCGTTTTGCGCCCACGCTAATGGGAGCAAAGGTTGAAAATGCAGCGAAACCAATTGGTACAGTAACTGGTGGTAAAAGCAATTATGCCTACCTGTTTGACTGGGATGAATATTATGCGCCCCGCGCCCTGTATGCTTTGCAGGAAGCAGGTGTGCTTACGCGCACCGCCTCTGCTCCATTTGATATTGCCGTGCAGGATGGCACCCGAAAATTCAACTACGGCGCAATTTTTATTCCGGTAAGAACACAAACCCATGATGCCGATAAAATATATCAGCTTGTAAAAAACATTGCCGAACAAAACGGTATTACCGTGTACGCCATCAATACCGGCAACGCCAGCAGCGGCAGCGATTTGGGCAGTTATAAAATGCGCCTGGTACCGCAGCCATCCATTGCCATGCTTACCGGTACCGGTGTAAATGCAACCGATGCCGGGGAAATATGGTTCCTGCTCGATCAGCAGTTCAATATTCCTTCAACCCACCTTGAAGTGCCGGCATTTAACCGCACCGACCTCAATAAATACAATACCATTATTATGGTGGGGGGCACCGCTTACAATAATCTCGATAAAGAAAAACTGCGCAACTGGATCCAAAGCGGCGGTACATTCATTGTTACCGAAGAAGCGGTTCAATGGGCTGCGCAGAACGGGCTTACCAATGTTACATTTAAAAAGATAAAGGAAGACACCACCAAACAAATACCATACATTGAACGCGAATACCGGCTGGGTGCGCAAAAAATGAACGGCGCCATTTTCAGGGCCATTACCGATTTAAGTCATCCGCTTGCTTACGGCTACAACTATCCTTTCGTTGATCTTTTCAAAGCCAATGCAGTTTATCCTGAAAGAAATAAAAACCCATATTCCAATCCGCTGGTATATGGCGATAAACCATTACAAAGCGGGTTTGTAACAAAAGAAAATTATGACGCTATTAAGAATTCAGCGGCGGTGTTGGTGAATACGCTGGGCAACGGGCGTGTTATTTCCATTGCCGACAATCCCAATTTCAGGGCCTTCTGGCTTGGTGGCACCAAGTTGTTTATGAATTCTATTTTCTTTGGAAGGTTGATAGAAGCGGGTTCAGGGCGTAATTAGCTAATGTGATAATTTGATAATGTGATAATTAAATACAGATGAAGCGATCAAATAAATTCGTACACACTACGCATTTCAAAATGTTAATAATTTAGGAAAACTTCCCCTTCATTATCACATTAGCTAATCATCGAATTATCACATTATTCTTTAATTTGCCGGACCAAACAATATTAAGTACGACGCTAAATCTATTAAGTATGATTAAGTTACAAGTAATCGGCAACCTGGGTAAGGATTGTGTTACCAACAATGTGAACGGAAAAACAGTAATGAACTTTACGGTAGCACACACAGAAAGGTTTCGTGATGCCCAGGGTAACCAGAAAGACAAGACCATTTGGGTGGATTGTGCTTACTGGAGTGACCGTACGGGGATTGCGCCTTACCTGCGCAAAGGCACCCAGGTGTATGTAGAAGGCAACCCCGAAATAAGAACATTTACCAAACAGGACGGAACATATGGCGCTTCACTTACGTTGCGCGTAGTATCGATACAATTATTAGGTGGTCGTCCTGAAGGCGGCGGCGGTGAAGGAGGTTTTAGCAGCGGCGGTAATCAATATTCACAACCTGCACAAAGACCAAGCACACCGGCTTCTTCTGGCGGTGGCGGTTTTAATGAGCCGGTTGATGATTTGCCATTCTAATTTTTGAGATTAATCTAATTAGGAAGCCTTCCCGATACACCGGGAGGGCTTTTTTCGTAAAACGCCCTGCTTACGGATAATATCTTCAGTACCCGAATAAATTTTCCTTTATTGCCTCGTTTGATTATAAATTCTTGCTTTGCATAGAAATTAAAAATTATTTTATGGGAAGCGAAACAATGAAAGTATCTGTTGTAGGTTTGGGAACAATGGGAACAGCATTGGCGAAAGCATTGCTGCAAAAGAATTTTGAAACCTTTGTTTGGAACAGAACACACTCGAAGGCAGAGGCGTTATCGGAAAATGGTGCAAGAGCAGTGTCAGAAATTGCTGAAGCCATCAGGCAGAGTGATGTGATAGTTATATGTGTCCTGAATTATGAAGTGGTAAAAGAAATACTCTTTCCATTTAAATCGGAACTTCAAGGAAAAGCAATTATCAATCTTACCAACGGAACCCCAGCGCAGGCAACAGCCGTTTCGGAATTTGCTACAGAAGCAGGAGCAGAATATTTGGATGGCGGCATTATGGCTATTCCACCAATGATTGGTATGCCCGAAGCTTTTATTTTGTACAGTGGTTATGGAAAAGCATTTGAAAAAACGCAAGCGGTAACTGCCGCATTTGGTACGGCGCAGTTTATGGGAACGAATGCCGGAACAGCTTCGCTGATTGACCTCGCATTACTTAGTGCGATGTACGGAATGTTTGGCGGATATTTTCATTCCGTTGCGCTCGCAAAAAGTGGCAGTATAAGCGCTGCAGATTTTATACCGATGGTAACAAACTGGTTGCACGCAATGATTACGGCACTTCCACATTTTGCTGCGCAAATAGATGCTAAAGACTATAAGTTGGGCGGCGTGGTTTCTAACTTAGCCATGAATGTCGTATCGTTTGAAAACATTTTAGAAGCAAGCAAAACACAGGGCTTAAAAACGGATTTAATGCAGCCGATTAAGAACTTGCTGTTGCAGGCCAATAACAAAGGATTTGGCGACGATGATATTTCTGCTTTGGTAGAGGTGATAAAAAACTAACAATCAATTTTGATTTGAAAGCTCGCTTTCTTTTTGCTTCATTAATTGCTCAAATTCATCCAAATAAGATTCGCCCCATTTATCCATTGCTTCCAATAAGGGCAACATAGTTTTTCCAAATTTTGTTAAACGATATTCCACCCTTGGCGGCAGTTCCGGATAAATGGTGCGTTCTACAATACCATGAAACTCAAGTTCACGCAACTGCAGATCTAATACTCGCCTATTTGCTGATGGAATTGCTTTTTGCAGTTCGTTAGGTCTAATTTTACCGTTGTTAATAAGATGAATCAAATAAGTTTTCCATTTGCCACCAATGATTTCCATAAGTATGGACATTCCGCAATCGAAACTTTTGGGTATTTTTTTCTCGTACATATTACTAAGCTTTCTTACGCACAAAATTAGCGTAATAAATTTACCATCTAAATACGGATAAAATTGTCCTTACTAAAGTCATCTTATGTTTAATTATGAAAGAACGGACATTATTTTCCGAAATTCAGGGGCACGCGAGTCGTAAAACGGCAAACGTGAAACGTGAAAGGATTTCCGAATCGGCGCTCTTCCTACCTCTTCTTGCACCTCTTACTGGTACCTATCATCTACCTCTTCTTTTGTCTTCTCCTCTATCAACTATATCACCTTTATCACCTTTTCAACTCCTTGTTAACTTGTCAACTTGTTAACGTGTCAATTATAACCTACTCCCTGAAGCCTGTAATTTCTTCGCCTCAAACTCTTTAACAAACTTCTCCACTTCCAACCGGCTAACCGCCTTCTTTTGATCATCAATATCTATCACATACAAAAAACCTCTGTTACCGGCAGTAGAAATAAAAGCGCTCATTAAATTATACTGATCGCTTACCAGCAACTTTCCATTCGATACATTCCATAATTCTTTGGCGCATAAACAACCCATGGTAGGCGTAAGCGGATACCAGGGTTTGTTTTTAAAATATTCCGGGTCAATGGTAGTACCATGTGCAATGATGGAGTTACGGCCAAGCTTGCCCGCATAATAAGATTCGCTAAATGAATTTGTATTTCGTAACGAGGGAGGTAACAGTTGCTGATACGCCCATAACATATCATTGTTAGGCGCCCACACGGTTGTATCGCCGGCATGAAAAAAGGTGGTCCATTTTCTTTCGTAGGGCATCACCAGTTGCAGGTTGGGCGTAGGGCCTATGAGTTTATTATAAGTAGTAGCAGTGCCCTGTATACTGTAAACACCTTGCGGGGTATTGCCATCGGGTATAAAATAAGGCAGTCCCGATGCAGAGCGAGCCAGTTGTTCAAACACCAGCAGCCGGCCTTCGGCAGTACGCATAAATGAGCCGTCGGCATTTTGTACAATGGCCAGGCCCGGGTAATCGCGGTTATGGCGTTGGAATGAATAGATCACTTTTTTCTTTAGCACCTGTTGGTAACCGAATAACTCGATGATACTATTTGATGATACCGGTTTATAGCGTGTATAATCGGTGAGGTATTTATCTAACTCCAGCAATACAGTTATGGCTCCATAATTAGGGAACTGTTCTTTGAGCCTTTTTCTGATGGTTGCAGCATTTACAGCAGAAGAATCGTACCGGATGCTATAGGCTGCAGCAATGGCAAACAATATGGGATTGGTTTCCTTGGCCAGCAGTAATTGAATACTTTGAATATATTGATCGGGGTACAACCCATATATGGTCTCCAACATGGCGCGTTTGGTATCGTATTGTAATGTTTCGTATTGAACAAACAATTGGGTAATACCCTGTTGCGCAGTATCGTTATCGATCATGAATTGAACAATGGCCCGGCAGGCCGCTTCGTACCTGTATTCGGTATTACTATCGAGTGGAGCTAAAAAGGCTTTGCCAACAACATTTTCGTGCAGGTCTTTCAACAACGATTGCCGCTTCTTATATAGAACAAAATCACTATAAATATCTTCGCGGCGCGGTTGCGCATCAGTTACATATTGTAAAAAAATAAGTAAACACAGAAGTACGGCCCTAACCTTCATAGTTGTCAAATATACTTTACCTCCTGAAAAAAAATCTTTAATTATCTGTAACTTGGGCAACGAGCTTTTGATTCAAATAGCTTAATGGCGGGTACTCAGCAAGAAACGTGCAGTTATTAATTTAATTAGTTTAAATATATTTTTTGTTTGTGGTTTGGTTTTTGCTCCCTGCCCGTGCCCAATATCCCCGTTGAATCAAAAGTCAAAGCAGCCCTTATTACCCCTGAATTGTGCCTGATCGACCGGCCGCGAAATAAGCGCGAGCCTCGATTGTGAGGCCTTGTCAACTCGTCAACTTATTAACCAGTCAACTTTACCTTAACTCTATGTCAAAAAAAGATTACGCATCAACCCGTCGTAAGTTTTTACAGCAGCTAACTACTACCACCGCTATGCTGGCGGCAGGCCCGTTTGCCTCATTAGCTAATGAAGAAAAGCTGGAAGAACGCATCATTCGTTATCAACGGCCCATTAGCCCCAACGACGCCATTCGAATAGGCATTATAGGCACCGGTATTATGGGTCACAATGACCTAAGGACCGCCCTGCAAGTGCCCGGTGTTGAACTGGCCGGCGCCTGCGACCTGTACACCGGCCGGCTCGAAAGAATGAAAGAATTATACGGCAGCACATTATATACTACACAGGACTATCGCGAACTACTGAATAAAAAAGACATCGATGCGGTTATCGTTGCTACCAGCGACAACTGGCATGCCCGTATTGCTACCGATGCGTTTCGCAAAAACAAACATGTGTATTGCGAAAAACCAGTAGTACACAAATTATGGGAAGGCTTACCATTGATAGGCGCTGCGCGCCTCAGCAAAAAAGTGATGCAGGTAGGCAGCCAGCGGGTAAGCAGTGTTGCCTATATAAAAGCCAAAGAATTATATCAGGCCGGTGAAATTGGTCAGCTCAATTGTGTGGAGGCTACTTACGACCGGCAAAGCGCTATTGGCGCCTGGGAATATACTATGCCTACCGATGCTTCGCCGAAAACTGTTGACTGGCGCCGCTATCTTACCGGTCAGCCCCAGGTAGCGTTCGATCCCAAAAAGTTTTTCTGGTGGCGCAATTACAAACAATTTGGTACCGGTATGGCCGGCGACCTGTTTGTGCATTTATTATCGGGTATACATATGATCACCGATTCGTTTGGCCCGGTGCGCATTGTTTCGAGCGGACAACTTTCTTACTGGAAAGATGGAAGAGATGTACCCGATGTCATGACGGCCATTATGGATTATCCGCAAACCAAAGCACATCCTGCGTTTCAGGTAATGTTACGGGTGAACTTCATCAGTGGCGGGGGCGACAAAAGCGCCATAAGATTATATGGTACCGAAGGTATGATGGAAATGGAAGGCAATGGTTTTACAGTAACACATAGCATGTTGCCCAAAGCGCCGGGCATTGGTGGTTACGATGCATTGAACACCTACCCCACTGCCATGCAGGAAGAACTAAGAAAACAATACGATGGCCGCTGGTCGAGCGATGATAAGAAACGGCCAGAGAAAGCGCCGGTAAAATATAAGATGCACGATGGCTACAATGAGCATCTCGATCACTTCACCAATTTCTTCGATGCCATTCGCAATGGCACCCAGGCCAATGAAGGCGCCGAGTTTGCCTTTAGGGCCGCAGCACCCTGCCTGGCTGCCAACGACAGTTATTTTCAAAAAAGAGTAATTCACTGGGACCCGGTGAATATGCGATTGAAAGCGTGACCGCAAGCGTCCGCATAAAACCGCCTAATTTTTAGCATAATAACTGGCCGGTAACCTCATATGGTTACCGGCCTTTTTTAGTTTGGGATAGAAAATCGTTTTGCTAAACAAAACGTTGAAGTATACCTCATAATATACCTATCGGTATTTTTTCCCGCGACGTTGTTTGATGTTTTCTCGACGTTGCAGTCGCGTTACCTGAGCTTGCAGACGCGTTTCCTGAGCCTGCAGGCACGTTACGTGAGCTTGCAGGCGCGTTACTTCATCGTGTCGGCGCGGGAACTGACGTCGCAGTCTGCAACAAGGCAGTCATCGCGCCGGAACGTGAATGCTGCAACGCGTTTGCTGACATTGCAGTTACGCTACTGTGTTTAGCCGCGCGCGTGCTCCCAAATAACGCACTGCAATGACTCATTGCTGCGCAGCAATGCATCGTTGCTGCACTGCAACGCGAAGGATCAAGCCTGCGACGTGACGTTTCAGCGCGGCACAACATCGTATCAACGCGTTTCCTCGTTTGCCCGGCACTGCAATGCGCTCTTGCAGGTTGGGTACACCAGGTAACAAGCCTGCGACGTGACGTTGCAGCGCAGCAATGCATCGTTGCAGCACTGCAACGCAACGGATCATGCCTGCGATGTGACGTTTCAGCCCAACAATGCGTTCCTGCTGTGCAGCAATGCGTTCCTGTAGCGCAGCAATGCGTTACTGCAGCACTGCAACGCAATGGGATAAGCCTGCGACGTGACGTTGCAGCGCGGCAATGTGTCGTTGCAGCACTGTAACGCGACGGAACAAGCCTGCGCCATCACCTATCGACACCGCAATGCCACATTGCTACAAGGAGACAGGTACCATCAGCTTGCAACAATGACATAACAAGCCAACAACGCTACGCCGCAGTCAAACAACGCCAACAATAGCGAGTCATGCATTAAGAACTGTGAGCTAAAAACTAAGAACTGCGAACTACAAACTTTTGTTTCTTTGCACCATGGCAGAAAAAATATACTCGTACCAACATTTATTCGATTTTACCACCCAGGTATTTAAACAAATAGGTTGCCCTACAGAACAGGCCGAGCTTGCTGCGGAAGTGCTTTTGAGCGCCGACCTGCGGGGTATTGATTCTCACGGTGTTGCCCGCCTCAGCGGTTATGTTCGCCTGTGGGAAGCCAAAAGGGTGAACGCCAACCCTTTAATCAGGATCATTCACGAAACGCCTTCCACCGCCGTGGTTGATGGCGATAGTGGTCTTGGCCTTGTAGTAGCCCCCTTTGCCATGCAGGTAGCTATTGAAAAAGCAAAAAAGGTAGGCACCGGCTGGGTAAGCGTACAAAACAGTAACCACTTCGGCATTGCCGGCTACCACGCCATGATGGCGCTGGAATATGAAATGATCGGAATGGCCATGACGAATGCCAGTCCGCTCGTTGCCCCTACTTTTTCAATTGAACGCATGTTGGGTACCAACCCCATTTGTGTAAGCATACCGGCTGGGGAAGAACCGGCTTTTGTTGCCGACCTGGCCACCACTACTGCCGCCAATGGCAAACTGGAAATATTGCAACGAAAGAATTTAGAAGCCCCCCTGGGCTGGATCCAGGATAAAGAAGGCAACCCATCTACCAACGCCCATGAATTAAAAACCGGCGGCGCCCTGCTGCCACTGGGTGGCGACCGGGAACATGGCAGCCACAAAGGTTATGCGCTGGGGGCGGTAGTAGATATTTTCTCCGCCGTACTAAGCGGCGCCAATTATGGGCCCTGGGTGCCCCCCTTCCCAGCTTATGTACCTATGCCAACCGGTATGCCCGGCAAAGGCATTGGACATTTTTTTGGGGCTATGCGGGTGGATGCTTTTCGCCCGGCCAATGATTTCAAACAACATATGGACAACTGGATCCGCCGCTTCAGAAGCGCCAAAACCATTGAGGGTGAAGAGAAAGTGATCATTCCCGGCGATCCCGAACGCGATATGGAAGCCCTGCGTATGAAGGAAGGTATTCCTTTGTTAGATGCGGTGGTGACGGATCTATCGGCTGTTGGTGAAAAACTTGGCGTAAAGTTATAAGAACCAGTTACAAGTTACAGGTTACAAGCTGCAGGGAAAACCTGTAACCTGAAACTTGCAACCTGAAACCGGCTTCCCTCCATCCCGTAGCGTCCTGAAACGGCCGCAGAATAGCGCAAATACAAGGCCCAAACAAATTTCTGTGCCTTATCTTTGCAGCCCTTAATAAATAAATATTCAGAGATGAAAATCATGAAGTTTGGCGGTACCTCTGTAGGCAAGCCCGAAAGGATGCACCAGGTAGCGCAACTGATAACCAAAGACGAGAGTGAGCCCCGTATTGTTGTATTAAGCGCATTAAGCGGTACAACCAATTCACTCGTAGCTATTGGCGATGCCATGGCAGCCGGTCAACGCGACCAGGCCAAAGAAGCCATTGACAAACTGGAAGCACACTACCAGTCATTTATAAAGGAACTGGTGAAGACCGATAAGGCCTATGCCAAGGCGAAGAGCATCGTATCTGAGCACTTTGAATTTCTGAATATCATCTTAAAGATCTCTTTCAGCGAAGCCCTTAGCAAAGACATACTTGCACAAGGCGAATTGCTGAGCACCAAATTATTCAGCGTATACCTCGAAGAAAAAGGTATTGACCATATGCTGTTGCCTGCACTGGAATTCATGACCATCGACGCACAGGATGAGCCTCAGCTGAGCACCATCAAAGTAAAGCTGAAAGCTATTCTGCAACAGAACAGCAATAAGAAATTATTTATCACACAAGGTTATATCTGCCGCAACTCACGTGGTGAGGTTGATAACCTGAAACGTGGTGGTAGCGATTATACCGCTTCACTGGTAGCTGCTGCTGCCAATGCTTCTGTTTGTGAGATCTGGACCGACATCGATGGCATGCACAATAACGATCCCCGTATCGTTAAGAAAACATTGCCTATTGAACAGTTAAGTTTTGAAGAAGCTGCAGAGCTGGCTTACTTCGGCGCCAAGATCTTACACCCAACCTGTATTTGGCCTGCGCAACAAATGAAAGTTCCCGTGAAATTGCTGAACACCATGCAGCCTGAAGCACTGGGTACTACCATTACACAGGAAGCAGGTTCAGTTGGCGTTAAAGCCGTTGCCGCAAAAGATGGCATCATTGTAATAAATATAAAGAGTAGCCGTATGCTGCTGGCTTACGGTTTCCTAAGAAAGATATTTGAAGTGTTTGAAAAGTACCGCACGTCAATCGATATGATCACTACTTCGGAAGTAGCGGTATCAGTTACTATCGACCATGGCGGCAACTTAACTTCTATTGTTAAAGAACTGGAACCATTTGGCACCATCACAGTAGAAGATAACAACACCATCATTTCTGTAGTTGGTAATGAAATTGCCCAAACCAAAGATATGCTGAGCAAACTGTTCGAAACCTTAACACCCATACCCGTTCGTATGGTAAGTTATGGCGGCAGCAAACACAACGTATCTATGCTGGTGCCCTCTTCTTACAAAACGCAAACTTTACAGTTGTTGAATAAAGGATTGTTTGGCCTGGAATAGTGAGTGGTGAGTGGTGAATGGTGAGTGGTGAGTGGTGAGTGGACTCGCGAATTTCCAGCAAACGCTATTAATAGTAAAAGCCTGTAATTTCGAAAGAGATTACAGGCTTTCTTATTGACTATACTTCCATTTCTCATGATCACATTAGCACATTAGCTAATTATCACATTTGCATAATAGCAACAGTTGATATTCGTTGACCATAATGAATATTTATAGCTATTTGATCCACTTATTTTTAACCAGCCATTCCTGTAACAGGTCCATCCACTTCACATCACTGGTAGCGTTGTTCATACCAAAACCATGTCCGCCCTGTTCGTACAGGTAAAAGTCGAAAGGTACTTTATACTTTTGAAGGGCGGTAGCAAATAACAGCATGTTCTGCACCTTTACGGTTTTGTCGTCTTCGGCATGAACCAGGTAGGTAGGCGGTGTTTTTTTGCTTACCTGCAGTTCATTGGAGAATGCAGCTATCTTTTCAGGCGAGGGATCTTTTCCTAACAGGTTTTCGCGTGAGCCCATATGCGCAATGGTATCGGCAAAACTTATAACGGGGTATATAAGTATCATGAAATCGGGGCGCAGGTTCACCTTCCTGCCCACATTAATATATGGGTGATTGAAATGCGTACCAACCGTAGAAGCCAGATGCCCGCCGGCAGAAAAACCTATAATGCCTACCCGATCTTTATCAATACCCCATTCTTTAGCTCTTTCGCGTACCAGTTGAATGGCCCGCTGCCCATCCTGCACGGGGCCAATTTCTTTATTTACCATGGTTACATCACTGGGCAAACGGTATTTCAATACAAAAGCGGCTATACCCATTTCATTAAAGCGTTTGGCTACATCGCTGCCTTCATGTGTTGCGGCTTCTGCTCGATAACCGCCACCGGGCACTACAATGATAGCAGTACCATTCGCTTTTTCTTTCGGCGGTAAATAAACAGTGAGTGCAGGCCGGCTCACTTTAGTGATATTGATGCGCCCATTGGCGGCATTCGTTTCCTGTTTTTCTTCATCCGGTACCGCTTTCGAATTTGGGATAGAATCGGGATACAAAGGAATTACGGTTTGTGAAGTGCTGATCAAAGCAATACAGGTTAAGTTTACGAATAAAGTGAGTAGTTTTTTCATACACGGCTACTTATAACCAAATTTACTTGTTTGCATTAAGAATTACCACCATTCTTTTACATGGTAAACAAATTATCGGAAGCTATTCACTTTAGCTGAATATTAAGTTAAATGGGCGCCCGCCCCGCTTACTATCCCCGGCAATAGAACCAACTTTGATGTAAACAAACACCCCATCATATGAAAAAAATTTACATTACTTTATTTCCCATCTTACTACTTATAGCTTCTTCCTGTAGCAAAGACTTTCTAAAATCATACGACCGCCGTATTACTGGCGGCACCTGGGAGTTATATGATATAAATAACTTTGGCGTTGGCAGCCGCTACAATGCCCGGTTTACCAATGGGAAATTCACCTTTGAGTCGTCGGGCGATGTTACTTATGTAAACGATCAGGGGGAAACTTTTACCGGCAGTTGGGACATACGGAATTACTGGCAGGGTGAGAACAGGCTGCAAACCCTGTACATCAGCGTGATCAACTATCAAACCCAGCAAATGATCTCAGAGTATTTCGACGATATGCAGTTTACCGGCACCAATCGTTTTAAGGCATTTGTGAATACGGGGAATAGAACTTATACCTTTAAGTTTAAGAGATAGTTATTCAGTTCTTAGTTCTTAGTTCTTAGTTTTTAGTTCATTGGCTTTGAGACTCGCTATAAACTAAAACAGTTCGCAGGTTCTGCAGAAAATCAAAAAAGCTGACAACCTCGCGAGGTCGCCAGCTTTTAATATGTTAAGAAGTTAGGGAACTAACTAAGAACTTAAAACTAAAAACTTAGATAACTAACATCGCATCGCCATAGCTGAAGAAACGATATTTGTCCTTAATAGCTTTTTTGTAGGCTTCCATAGCCAGGTCGTAACCGGCAAATGCGCAAACCATTATCAGCAGACTGGTTTTAGGCAGGTGCAGGTTAGTTACCAAAGAATCGGCAATATTGAACTGGTAAGGCGGGTGGATAAAGATGTTGGTCCAACCTTCAGAAGGCTTCAACAGCTTTTCTGCAGTGTATGAACTTTCAATTGCCCGCATGGTAGTGGTACCAATAGAACAAATGCGGTGTTTGCCTTCGATGGCTTTGTTCACAATTTTGCAGCTCAGATCATCTATCTTGTAGTATTCAGCATCCATTTTATGTTTGCTCAGGTCTTCCACTTCAATAGGGCGGAAGGTACCCAAACCGGTATGCAGGGTTACTTCGGCAAAACGAACACCTTTAATTTCCAAACGTTTAATAAGCTCGATGCTGAAGTGTAAACCGGCGGTTGGCGCGGCTACGGCTCCTTCATGCTTTGCGTATACTGTTTGGTAACGTTCTTTATCTTCTGCTTCGGGTTTGCGTTTGATGTATTTGGGCAGCGGTGTTTCACCCAGGAACTCCAGCATATTGCGGAATTCTTCGTCGGTGCCATCCCACAGGAAGCGGATGGTACGGCCGCGGCTGGTAGTATTATCAATAACTTCAGCGATCAGCTCATCGTTCTCGCCAAAGTAAAGTTTATTACCAACACGTATTTTACGGGCGGGGTCCACGATCACATCCCACAGCCGGTTTGGTTTGTTTAGTTCACGCAACAGGAAAACCTCAATTTTTGCCCCAGTTTTTTCCTTGCGTCCGTACATACGGGCAGGAAACACCTTTGTATTGTTCACCACAAACACGTCCTTGTCATCAAAATAATCCAGGATGTCGCGGAAGTGTTTGTTCTCGATTTGGCCGGTGGCGCGATGCACTACCATTAAACGAGCGTCTTCACGTCTTTTTGTAGGGTGTTGGGCAATAAGGTTAAGTGGTAAATCGAACCGGAACTGCGAAAGTTTCATGTGTATTTTTAAACTGTTATAAGAAGCCACATGATTCAACTAGGGGGGAGTAAGATCAGGGTACATCGGGTTCTATTCCGACACAAACGAGGTCTTACGGCACCAGGTTTGATATCATGTAAGCTAAAATTCGAGCGGGCAAAGGTAATTAAAAAATACGCCGAACCCAAATTTAAAAATTGACCATATGATAGAATTGCCGGGCAGTACATAGAAGTGCTTAGCAGTTACCGGTTGCCGGTTTCAGGTTACCAGGATCATACGTCGGCACCTACTATTGTTTCAGGTTGCAGGTTTCAGGTTTCAGGGAATACAGTGATTGGCGAGGTGGCGTAAAGTGACGACTGCTGAACAGAGGGGCCCTGTAACCTGTACCTTGTAACCTTTAACGGCTTTTAAAAAGAATGACTTCCCAGCCCGGCAACAGGAAACCGGTAACCGGCGCCTTGTACCCTGTAACCTTCACCCTGTAACCTGCAACCCAATTTTAACTTCTCAGAATAACTTTCTTCCCGCGGAACTATGAACTATAATTACGAAATTTATAACAGGGAAATGTGAACCTGCCAACCAATATCTCATCGCGCCTTTAAAATAGCCTGGAATTTAATACATAGTCACCGGTCATTAATTATTGAACTAGTATGAGAAAATGTATCCCCATGCTGCCTGTCCTGCTACTGGCGATTGTAATGCCGTCTCTGGCACAACAGCCGGGCCACAAGCCCAAACTGGCGCCGCCACGTACGGTTGCAATCACTCCCACGCCCAAACCCGCACCCAAAAAATACAATAGCCTTTTATGGGAGATAAGCGGTAACGGACTTAAAAAGCCTTCCTACCTCTTCGGTACCATGCACGTTAGCGATAAACTGGCCTTTCACCTCGGCGATTCCTTTTACACCGCTATTAAAAGCGCCGATGTGGTAGCGCTTGAAACCAATCCCGAAAGCTGGCAGGATGATTACAGCCAGAGTGTTTTCTACCGCGGCCGCCGTGATGGCAATAACCTATTGAACCCATATGCCAACCGCTGGGAATGGCCCGCAGATCATATGCGCATCACATCCTTTGCCATCGATCGTTATGAAGAAGCTATAAAAGCAGCCCTGGCCGTTGAACCATCTATGATCAATGGTATGTTGTACCGCACCTACGGCCGGCAGGCCGAAGACTTTGAAGAGGATACCTTCCTCGATATGTATATTTTTCAAACCGGTAAAAAACTGGGCAAAAGGGTTAGCGGGGTAGAAAACTTTCAGGAAAGCGAAAAGCTGGTAATGGAAGCCTATAAGGCCATGATGCGCGATCAGA
The DNA here is from genome assembly GCA_024809215.1 of Niastella sp. OAS944. Classification (GTDB taxonomy): domain Bacteria; phylum Bacteroidota; class Bacteroidia; order Chitinophagales; family Chitinophagaceae; genus Niastella. Next base: position 77,933 of record JANUBW010000014.1, read on the forward strand.
ATAAGAAGAGAAGAAGCTACGACTATGAAGGCATGATGACCAACCCTAAAAAAGTGGAAGATGCTTATCGCAAAGGCGATCTCGACCTGCTGGACTCACTGGAAAGCCTCACCGTTTTTTCAGATGCCTTTCAGGAAAAATTCCTGTACAAACGAAATGAGATCCAGGCCAACTCCATAGATTCCATCATAAAGAAAATGTCGCTTTTTGTTGGCGTGGGAGCCGCTCACCTGCCCGGCAAACGGGGCGTTATAGAGCTGTTACGCCAAAAAGGCTATACCATGCGCCCGGTGCGTATGGACGACCGTAACAGCCAGCAAAAAGAAACTGTTGATAAGATCAGGATCAACGCCCCTTTCACCAGTCAAACCACCGACGATGGCTTTTACACGGTCTCTATCCCCGGTAAAAAGTTCTATCGCTTTACCGACTGGAACGGGATGGATGTTGTACAATATGCCGATATGGTGAACGGCGCATATTACATGGTGACCCGTATAAAGACCAACAGCCTTTCGTGGGGCCATAGCAGCGACCAGGTGTTCAAAAAAATAGACAGCCTTTTGTATGAGAACACGCCCGGAAAGATCCTGAAAAAAACAAGCATTACGAAGAACGGGTACAAGGGGATCGACATCATCAATCGTACACGCCGCGGCGACCATCAGCATTATCAAATATTTGTTACACCATTTGAAGTGGTGCTGTTTAAAATGAGCGGCACCGGCGACTACACAAATACCGGCAACGAGGCGCAGGAGTTCTTCGGTTCTATAAAGCTGAAAGAATTTACCACCACCAACTGGCAAACCTGGCAACCGGCTACCGGCGGGTTCAGTGTACAGGTGCCACATGTACCCTCACTGCTAAAAGACAATGGCTTTGGCACCAACAGGCTTGAATATGCGGCCCGCGACGAGGCCACCGGCAATAGCTATCTCATTATGAAGGCCAACATTCATAATTATTCATTTATTGAAGAAGACAGCTTTGAGCTGAACCTGATGGATGAAAGCTACGCCTATTCTGATTTTATTGATAAACAGTTGAACCGCCGGTTTGTAAACATCAACGGTTATCCCGGTCTTGAAAGTAAATTCAAACACAAAGACGGCAGCTTTAGCAGCGTAAAATATGTGATACAGGGACCACTCTACTATGCCGCTATTGTAAATTATAAAAACGACAATCCCAATGTGCAGCGCTTTCTGCAATCTTTTGCTATTACCCCATTCATATACCCTGCGCCTAAAGCGCGTATAGATACATTACTGAACATTTCGGTAACATCACCTATCTATGCCGATGCAGATAAGAAAGGCGATGGGCCGGGCATGGAAGAATGGGCTCAACTATCCAGCGGCATTACTGACGATGACCTGGAAGATTATGGACTACCCATGTTCAATACCCGCCTCATAGGTAATGATACCATTGGTGAGAAGGTGCTGGTAACGCATTTTAAAACACCCAAATACAGCTACCGCAACGACAGCTTAAAACTTTGGAAGAACGCATCGGTAAACACCTGGTTTGGCGACAGCACTTTAATAATAAAACAAAACAAGGAATATACTCTGCCCAATGGCATCAGTTGCCGCGATCTGCAATTGAGCGATACCAACAGCAGTCGCCTCATTATTGCCAAACTGTTTTATTACAAGGGACACTTCTTTAGCATTTCAACCTTAACCGATACACTTACAAAACAAAGCGCATTACTATCTAATTTCTTCAGCAGCTTTAAACCGGCAGATACACTTAAAGGCGAATCGCTGTTTGCCCGCAAATCGGAACAGTTTATAAAAGACCTCTTCAGCAAAGATTCCCTGGCCGTTAAAAAGGCTCGTAGCGCATTACCCCAAATGGTATTCGATTCGCTCGATGCACCGTTACTCAAAAAAGCCATCGATTCGCTCAACTGGAAAATCAAAGATTACCTGGTCATTAAAAAATACTTTATCGAAAACCTGGGCCGGTTGAAGGATTCTACCATTACCCCCTACCTGCAAAAACTATATTGGAAAGTAAAGGATACAGCCGACTGGCAGGCGTCTATTTTGAATGCGTTACTCAATCAACGCACCAAAGCATCGTTCCTTACCTTTAAAGAGCTGGTGTTGCAGGAACCGCCCATTATGGATGAAGGTTATACTTACAGCCGGCCATTCAGGGCATCATCGCTGTACCTCGATTATAACCCTTCGGGAAGAAACAACAGGAAAAGCAGTTATTATGGCCGCTGGTACCAATTGTTTGATACCCTGTCGCTCACCAAAGCTATTTTCCCCGATATTCTGCAACTCATGAATATCGACGACTATCGTACCGAGATCATGAACCTGCTGGTAACTATGGTCGACAGCGGTTATTTAAAAGCGGCAGATTATGAGACCAGCTTTCCGAAAATATATCTCGAAGCCAAACAATTATTAAAGAAACAACTGGCTAAAGAGAACAAAATAAAAATGGAAAAGGCGGCCCGCAAAGATGCGGCCCCTGCTATTTCATTATACCCCGGCCCAAATGACGACGAAGAAGCTGGCGCTTCCGACGCCGGTAATGCCGAGCTCGATCGATATGCGATCCTGCTGTTGCCTTTCTATAATAAAAACACCGGCGTACAAAGTTTCTTTGAACAATTGCAAACCACGCAGGACCGGCGTTTAATGTACAACACGTTTATACTATTGCTTCGCAATAATCACCGGGTGCCCGATTCGCTGTTCACAAAATATGCGAAGCTCGATGAGTATCGCAGCGAACTGTACACCGATCTTGACACCATTAAGATGGCAGATAAATTTCCGAAGCAATACAGGAACCAGCTCGATATGGCAAGAAGCCTGGTTGTAAAAACGCTTGGCGCTTCTGAGGTAATAGACACCCTTATCTTCCTCGATAAACTACCGGTAGCGTACGAACATAAAAAAGGGTTTGTATACTTCTTTAAATACAAACGCCTGCGCGATGATGTAAACTGGCAAATAGCAACTGCCGGCATGCAGCCCGAAAAAGCAGATGCCATTGATGTGAAGAATGATGATTTTACAACAGCAGAAGAAGAGCGTAAACTCGATAGCGAAAAACCGGTAAAAGAGCAGTTGCAAAAAATGCTGAAAGAAATGTTGTACGCCCGCCGCGCCAGCGCTTCGGTATTTTACGACGCCCGCTCGTATAGTTTGTATAGGAATTATTTATCGGAGATGGTAAAGAGTCAACGCTATCGCGATTAGTTGACGTAGTTAACAAGTTAACTCGTCAACTTTTCAACTTACCTTCGCATTATGGTTAATGATGAACAAATAATCGATCAAACAAAAAACTGGATACAAAAAATAGTAATAGGCCTCAACTTCTGTCCCTTTGCCAACCGGGAGTTTAAGAATAACACCATTCATTACCAAATAGAGCATAGCCCTAAACGTGTAGATGCGCGGGAAACTTTATTAAAAGAATGCAAACGGCTCGACAGAGATAAAAATATTGCCACTACCCTGCTTATTTTTCCTAATGCCTTTCAGGAGTTCGACATCTATCTGCAATTTGTTTCATTTGCCGAAAATCTGTTAAAACAAAAGGGTTACGAAGGCATTTACCAGCTGGCCACCTTTCATCCCTTATATCAGTTTGAAGGAAGCGACCCCAACGATGCGGCCAACTACACCAACCGGAGTATTTACCCAATGCTGCATCTGTTACGTGAAGATCAGGTGCGCAAAGCCGTGGAATTCTATGGCAATGCCGGGGAAATACCTGAACGCAATGTTCAATTCGCTCGCGAGAAGGGAGATGCTTATATGAAAATGCTTAGGGATAGTTGCCTTTAAAACGACAAACCACAAACTACAAACTACAAACTAATTCCTTTGGGAATAGAAGCAATCAATTGCCGCGTGTATTCCTTCTGAGGATTGAAATACACCTGCTCCGCATCCCCTATTTCCTCTATCTTGCCTTTATTCATCACCATAATACGGTCGCTGATATATCGTACTACCGACAGGTCGTGGGAAATAAATACAATAGTAAAACCCATTTCGGCTTTCAGATCGTTCAACAGGTTTAACACCTGCGCCTGAACGCTTACATCCAGCGCAGATACCGATTCATCGCAAACAATAAACGAAGGGTTCAATGCCAGGGCGCGCGCAATAACAATACGCTGCCGCTGACCACCCGAAAACTCATGCGGGTAACGGTTGAAATGTTCTGCTTTAAGATTCACCTTTTCCAACAACTCCACTACCCTGTCTTTACGCTGTGTGCTGCCATTAATGATGTTATGCACTTTTAACGGTTCTGCAATGGCCGATCCAATGGTTAAGCGCGGGTTCAAAGATGAATATGGGTCCTGGAAAATGATCTGAATGTCTTTCCGCATCTCCTTCATGGTTCCCGCATCTATCTTCGACAGGTCGGTACCATCATAATACACCGAACCTGAAGTGGGTTTAATAAGTCCCAGCAAGGTTCTGCCCAGCGTTGTTTTACCACAGCCCGATTCACCCACCAGTCCCAGCGTTTCGCCTTTGTAGATCTCGAACCGAAGATTATCAACGGCCTTTGTATATTCAAGCGGTTTTCCTAACAGGCTTTTCTTACTGGGGAACCATACATTCAATCGCGATACCTGAATAAAAGGCGGCCGAACGATCCCTGGCTTTTCTTCTATAACCGGTTGCACAGCGGGCCGGGCATAACGGTGTAAATCAAACGTGCGGTTATTTTCAAGGAAGTCACTTACTACAGGCAATCGTTCGCCTTTGGGATGCAAAACCGGGCGACAAGCCAACAGCCCTTTTGTATACGCATGTTGGGGATCAGTGAAAATATTGGCTACCGGGCCCTGTTCAACAATTTCGCCCCGGTACATTACAACTGCACGGTCGGCCACTTCTGCCACCACACCCAAATCGTGCGTAATAAAAATAACGCCCATCTGCCGTGTTTGCTGCAGTTCTTTTATCAGTTGAAGAATGGTCTTTTGTACAGTAACATCGAGGGCGGTGGTTGGTTCATCACAGATGAGCAAGGCGGGTTCACAGCTCATAGCCATGGCGATCATCACCCTTTGTTTTTGTCCGCCACTCAATTGATGCGGGTAACGCTTAAACAATAACTCAGGGTTAGGCAACCGCACCTGATTAAACAGATCGATCGTTTTTTGCTTTGCTTCTTTTTTCCCAATTTTCAAATGCAACTGTAATGCCTCCTGCACCTGGTGGCCACAAGTGAACACGGGGTTCAGTGAGGTCATTGGTTCCTGAAAGATCATCGCTATCTGGTTACCACGAATGGTGCGCATTTGCTCCGGCGTTTGCGTTAACAGGTTCACCGGTTCTTGGCCACCCGCAGAAAACAGAATTTCGCCATTGGTATACCGCGCCGGCGGTTTGGGAAGTAGCTGCAGAACCGACAATGAGGTCACCGATTTACCGGAACCCGACTCACCTACTATGGCTACAATTTCGCCACGATGTACGCTGAGCGTGATGTTATTCACCGCGGTGGTAGTTCCAATATCGGTAACAAAATCAACCTGCAGGTTATTTATTTGAAGTAAAGGCGCTGACATTTTTGTGGTATGGGTGCAAACAAATATCGGGAAAACTACACTATAAAAGAAACGGGGTTGTAGATACAACCCCGGTGTAGATATGAGAAAATACTCATGAGAAAAAATGATGGTTATTTAGGGTTGCGGATTGGCGCACTGCCATCGGCAGGCGGATTTAATGCCAATTCATCTTCGGGAACATCCCAGTAATCTAAAAAATTATAATTGATGGTTGCTTTGGTATTCAATACGCCCGTACTGCTTACCACTACGGCGTTGGTCCTTCCCCCACCAGATGCAACATCATCGAGGTAACCCCAACGGCGATAGTCGTACAGTGAAACATTTCTGAAGAGTAATGCAGTTCTTCTTTCCCTGCGTAATTCTTCATAAGCCTGTGCGGGGTCTGTAATAACACCCGATACGGCCGAAACGCCTGCGCCCTGGTAAGTGCGAACAGCATCCACACTGGCAAGACCGGCAGAAATATTATTGAGTTTTATATTAGCCTCCGCCTTCATCAACTCGTTTTCTTCATAGGTGCCTGCAACATATAATTCATAAGCGCCAACTGTTCTGCTGGCTACAACCTGCACACCGCTCATGGCGTTGCCACCATCTAATAGCCTGTAGCGCGTGCTGAAAGTAAATCCACCCTTTTGGTTCAGGTAGGCTGTTACCTGCGAAAAATTATTAGCCAGTCTTTTATCACCTGTTGTATATTCCTGTATCAGGCGTTCGCTGATCTTATAGGTGGTGCTGGTAGGGTCGCCGGTTGTCATGGCAGCTACACTGCCAGTGGTAGCGCTGAGAAAACTGCCTGCCGATGCTGAACGACCGGTAAACACCAGGTCACTGCTGCTAACGCCGTTGTTCACTAACGTGAGAATATTATTCCAGTCGGTGGAGGTCATATCTTTCACTCTTTTGTTCACAAGAATATTACGCGCCTTCATGGTATTGATAGTATGGATCCACATGGCGGGTGTTAGCACACCGCCTTTACCCGCCTGGCATTGCGTTGGGATCAGTGCTTTTACCACCGTATTGTAATCGGCCAGTGTGGTAATGCCATTCAATGCCTCTATTGCCTTGTTGTAATTGGCATCTGCTTCGGCAATTATTTCAGCGCTCGATTTATACAGGCCATTGTTTTTGGCAGATTCGCTTTTGATAATACCTGCATAATAAATGGAGCCGATCCTGGAGTAGGCGTAGCCCTTCCAAAAATATGCCCATGCTTTTAATGCATTCTTTTTAGTGGTGGCATCGCCGGTAAAAGAAACATTATCTACCGTTTCAAGTACCAGGTTACAGGCATTGTTTAAATAATACATCCAGGTCCATTCAAAATAGAACATATTACTACCTGCTTTTGTACGTGAGTTATTAAGGCGTGTTACCTGTTTCGCAGGCGCTGAATTTATCACTTTTGAACCATCGTCATATATTACATAATCGGGTACGCTTACCTGGTTTATGATGTTATTGGCAGCTTCGGCAGATATAACATCAGCCATAAGATCGTGATAGGCCGGCGCCAGGAACCAGAAGCTGCTTCCAAGAAATGAACCTGAATATTTTGTATCAGTAATGCCATTAAACCCGGTTTGATAAACAGCACCGAGTGATAACGATAAGATCCCGGCTTCTGTTTTGGCACTCTCAGGTGTAGGCGAATTCGGATTTTTCACGTCCAGTTCTTTTTTACTACACCCCGTTTGTACAATAAGCAGCACGCAGAGTAAGTATAATATTGTTGTTCTCATTGTAAGATTAGTTTTAATTTAAAAGCCAAGGTTCAGGCCAACCTGGTAGGTTTTAATATTGGGCATTGAATTATGATCGATGCCTCGTTCGTACGACGAGTTACTGGTACCTGCATTGATCTCAGGATCGAAGCCGGTGTACCTGGTAGCTGTCCACAAATTCCTGCCCGACAATACCAACTGCAGTTTCTGAAAATATTTGATATGTAAAAACCTGGCTGCATCTATTGCAACAGACACGTTACGTAACCGTACAAAAGAAGCGTCTTCGTAGAAATAATCTTTTGTTGAATTGCGTGCACCATTTACACTTCCCCACATATCGGAGTATGCGCTGATGTAATAATTTGAAAAAGCGGCTGTTTGTCCGTTCACGGTTACTTTGTCACCAAAATCGCCATGAATACCGTCTCTGTACATCCATTCTTTGGTTTGATTATACAAATGGCTTTTATAGATCCAGTCGAACTGGAATGATAAGGTGAGAAAATCTTTATATCGCAGGCTGTTTATAAAGGAAGCATTGAATTTAGGATTTGGATCGCCAATAGCATACGTTTCGTTGGTGAACATAATGCCACGGGTAGCAGTATCTACTACCCTGCCATTTACTATTTCATACTTTCCTGCATCATTTTTACTGATGTATGGGGTACCATCCTTACGGGTTTGCTCTATACTGGTGAATGCTTTCAGGCCATAGATCTGACCTATTTTATCACCCGCTTTTAACACCAGGTTGGTACTGCCGGCAGAAGCCGTTAAAACAATATCCTGATTGGTTGAAACATCATCAATTTTTGATGACTGATGTCCGAATGTAGTGGTGAAGTCCCAGGTAAAGTTTTTTGTAGAAGCCACACTCAGGTTCAAAGAGAACTGAAATCCCTTGGAGGAGAGCGAGAATGCATTGTTAAGGTAGCTGGCGCCGCCAGAGGTGGGCGGTGCATCTACTGCATAAATTACAGCTTTGCTATTTCTTTTCCAGAATGTAGAGCTTATACCCACATTGGAGAACCATTCGCCTTTATTTAAGTTAACGGTAACATCTGTTCCAATCTCGGTTTCCTTCGATACCTCCACCCGCAGATCGGGGTTTTTCAGGGTTGAAGACGTATAGAAAGCGAGTGCATTACCAATACTTTTTGTAGATAATACTACATACCTGTCGAACGCATCTGGCTGTATACCTGCTTCACCATAACCGCCGCGCAGTTTGAACTCAGATATAATGGGAGAAATGCCCTCCCAGAAATTAAATTGAGAAATGCGCAAATACCCGTTGCCGTGGTAAAATGTTTGCGCCGCTGAACCGCCGCCAAATGCTGATGAATAATCACTTCTTAAGCCTGCTCTAATACCGCCGATATTGCCATAATCAAATCCCTGATCTATAAGCCAGCCAAATGTAACAAATGGCTTTTTAAGATCAACGGTCACCTGCTGCGTATTGGTTTGCCGCATATTATATACCGGGTACAGCTGTAATCCATCGCCCGTGGTAGTGTATTGTTTAAATACATTTTTTCTATAATCATAAGCGGCATAGGTGGTTGATGTAATGGGCACCTTCAAATGAAAGTCTTTAGCAAAGTCCAGATGAACAGTGGCCGAGGTTAGTGCATTCTGGAAGGTAGTGGTGTTAGTGGTATTGCTAAGCCCGCCGGCATTGGAACTAAAGCTGCCTATAAAAGCGCTTCTGCTAAGCGCATTTATATTCTTCGATTGGTTCTTATAAATGTAAGCGATATCTTCTTTTTCATAGTTGATGCCATACTTCGCTTCCAGGTCAACAAAACGATTGATACGGTACGAGGCCTGAATATTCTGAATAAGATCTACTATTTCATCCTTACCTTCTGAATACTGGAAATAATAATTGGGGTTGGCGCCATTGATACTTACCGGCGATGCATTGAGCCTGTAGGCATAGTCGCCATTGGCATCCTTCCAATCAAGATCAAAGAAAGGTGAACTGTTGAGCATTTGGTAAATGGCGTCGCTACCGCCTGCATAGAACGGATTGAAATTATTCTTCTGGTATATTGTCTGCGTAATAGATCGTATTTTGAAGCCTTTAAAAACCTCTGTACCTACATTAGAGGTAAAATTGTAGCGGTTGAGTGCGCCATTCTTTTTTATAGCGCTTTCCTGGTACGAACGGGAAGCAGTAATGGCAAAATCTGTTCTGTTTGCACCGCCCGATATACTGATGCTGTTATTAATAGTGGCCGCGGAGCGGAACAACTGTTTAAAATGATCATAGTATTTCAGGTTCTGGCCATAGGGTATACTGCCATCTGTATTAGGCGAAGTGCTGTTCCATACAATGCCGCTTTGGTTTATACCATCTATATTCGTTCCGGCCGTAAAAGTGCCATCGGGTTTAACCTGAATGATCACCCCATCTTTATCAACTACATTACCATTGGCATCGGTTTTAAACCCGTGGGTAGCAGGTTTGTGAAGGTTACCCGTATTGAGATAGGAACCAATACCATAGCTGCTCGATACATCGATGCTGATCTTACCGGCCTTACCTTTTTTTGTAAAGATCTGTATAGCGCCATTTGCGCCTTGTGCGCCATAAATAGTGGCCGATGCAGCGCCCTCCACCACTTCAACCCGCTCCACATTACTAAGGTCAAGCGCGCTCAGGTCGGTAGCTCTTACCTCAAGGCCATCGATCAGTATCATTGGCCTTGTACCCAATTGAAGGGAGTTGATACCACGCAACAGAATATTCGTACGCGCACCGGGTGTACCATCTATGCTGCTGATTTGCGCACCGGCTATTTTGCCCACCAGCGCCTGATCGATGGAGCCGGATGGTACCGCCGGTAGTTTATCGGCTGTAATTGACTCAACCGAAATACCCACCTTCTTTCTACTGGTAGCCACTCCCACACCTGTCACTACAACTTCGCTTAATGATCGGGGATCATACTCCAGCAGGATACTCATGTTTTTGCCCTGTACAGACTTTACCATTTTTGACAAATAACCAACCGAGGTAATTTCCAGTGTTACGCCCGCAGCTGTATTGGGCAGCGTAAATATGCCATCGGCATTGGTAACAGTAGCGCCGCCGCCTTTGATCTTCACTGTGGCGTTAGGAATGGGAGTTCCGTCTTTTGAATCGGTAATTCTACCGGTGATACCGGTTTGTTGGGCTAAGAGAAGATTGCATAGGAGCATAGCAAGGCCCGTAAGCAAGTTTGCTTTTCTCATGTGACTTTAGTTTTGGTTTTAATAAGAAGAGATACGGGTAAAAACGAGCTAACTATACGGCTTGCAATCGATGAAGTGTTTTTAACAGGCGGGCAATCGTTCACTCAATTTAACTTTTTTTACATTTCAACGGCAAAGTCATGATAATTTTATTTTTCTACAATTGCCCTAAATAAGAGGGCCGCCTCAAACTTTCGTTGAGGCGGCCCCTTTTCTTTATATGCAAAATTTTTCTACTTCTTACTCACTCTTATCACTCCGGCTCCATTATAACTGTGATACTCACCATTATACATAGCCTCGGCGCTTACAGGTCCCATGTGGTAATTACCCGGAGAAACTGCCCGTACGGCGTAATAATAGGTTTGCCTGCCATTTCTCAGATCATCAAACAAATTAATACGATCGTCGCGCACATCGAGGGCTACTGGCGTTGTAGCATCCTTGATCCAATCCATACCGGGGATCTCTTTTGTGCGTGGGTTCTCAATTTCAAATCCGGCCGGTATCATATCACTGATCACCACGTTATCTATACTGCCGTTATAACTTTTCTCAACTGTTATCTGTATTACCACCAGGTCGTTCTGTGTAAATGAATTACCATCTACCGTACGGCCATAACGATCGAAAAAGCGGCGGCGTACTTTAATAAAGTTATCTTCTTCCTTAACGTTACCGCTTGCGCTTATACCTTCGCTTTGCCAGTAATAATACAGGCGGCCTTCACCTTTAGAAGCGATCTCGATATTGGTTCCACCCAGTTGTTTTGCATTCAACTTAATAGCACCACCTTCTACCGAACCTACTGTTTTACCACCCACTTTGATGTCGGCAGAAACAGTGGCCTTGTTTGCAGCACGGGCTATTTTACCCAGCGCCAGGAAGTTGAATGAACATTCCTGTGTGCTATACCACTGGCGTTGTTTTAACTTATCACCCACATGTTTTGCCATTACAGGTATCTGCGGATTGCTTGGATCAGCATCTAACAACGCATTCAATGAAATAGCTTCATCGCGAATATCTGAGTAGAAGCTGCCACCGGTTTGAGCTACAGATACTTCACCACTAAATGAAGTTGGCAACAACTCGCGGAACTTCGCTTTATCACCGGCCACCGCATAAGCCACACTCAACAGGTATTTACAGTCGAGGCTCAGCAACGATGGGTTCGACTTGTAATAGTTCATGGCGCTTACATTTGGCTTACCTGCCAGTGCCAGCACATATAAACTATAAGCAACCTCCTTCGGTGCTATCTTCTTATTCTGACTTTGGTTGTAATAGTAAAGAATGGTTTCTTTATTCTTCAACCGGTTGTTGAGGTAATTGAGAATACCGCTTAACACACTCTTATCAACTTCAAACCCGGCCTTTTGTGCTTCCAGTAAGAAATGGCCTGCGTATACCGTAGCCCACCAATGTTCAGAACCTTCGCCATCCCACAGGGTAATTGCGCCGTTATACAATTGACGCATTTTTATTTTGCGAATAGCCTCCTGTACATTCCAGTTGGCATTCGATTTTCCTTTATCGCCTTTCATTTGATCGGCCAGGTCGCCATAGTACAATTGCGGGAAGGCAATTGAAATGGTTTGTTCGGTACAACCGTATGGATACTCTACCAGGTAACGAAGCTGTTTGCCTAATTCCAGGCCCGGGTTACGGCTAACTACCAACTGGTAATCAGTACTGTTAGGCAAGAAATCATTCAACGGAATATTTACCTTTTGAACGCTTCCGCCATTTAATGAACCGCTACCTGTAATAACCTGTAACGGAGCAGCAGGGCGAACGCTGATCTCGGTTTCATCGGTAAACTTCTCACCTAATCCCTGCACTTCAATTTTTATTTTACCAACATTCACCACATTGGCAGCTACCACCTGGAAGATGGCTTGTCCTTCGCTGTTGCTGTTAACAGAAACAGATTGTTGTTTATCGCCCAGCACACTTAACGGTCCGCTTACATTTAATGAAGCAGTGGCCGATGCTGAGTTCTTTGTGGTATTAGTAATGGTAACAGGTACATTCACTGTGTCGCCCGAACTTAAGAACCTTGGTAATGCAGTGCTTAACACCAATGGATCGGCAACCGTCATATTGGCCTCAGCGCTACCAAAACTCTCATCTTTATAGGCTACTGCCATCAACCGTACTTCGCCACTGAACTGTGGGATATCGAATTCAAAATCCACATCACCGCCAAAGCCCGCTTTTTTGGTGCCGCTCCAGTAAGAAACGATCTTAAAGCGTTTGGCCGGCATGGGATTGGTACGTTTGTTCATTTCCAGGTCACCGTCACCACCCGTGCTGCTCAGCGTTGCTTTTAACTCAGGGAACAATAGCGGATACAGATCGTAACCATTAACCTCAAGCGCTTTGGCTGCATAGAAGTGATTGTATGGATCTGGTGTATCAAAATCAGTGATCTGCAATACCCCATTATCAACTGCAGCCAGTGTTACATAACTATTAGCTGCTGCTTTTACGGTTACCTTTTGGTGCGTGCGCGAACGGACCGACTTTTGCGCCACTATTTCTACATTTATCTTCCGACTCTTTTCTTCCACCTTTACACTCTTATAACCATGCGCCACCGTTAATGGAATTTCACTTACTTCATGTGGTTTAATGAGCGTTGCAGTAACATATACGTTCGGTAAATGATCGGCGGTCATTTTCAGATCAACCGAAGCGGTACGGTTCTCAACATTTACATATTGGTACGAAACCACTTTATCGGTTTCCAGGGTTACCAGCATGCGGCCACTGAATGGTGTTTTAAACAACAGCCTGGCGTTTTCACCTGCCTCGTAAGAAGACTTATCGGTTTCAATATCAATATTACCTTCGGTATTTACTTCAAATGAAGAGTTTTCGCCACCCCAGAAGCCATAGCTATAGAAACTTTTGCTTACATAGCTGTTGGCGCCGGGAATACTTACCCGTATTTCATATTCACCAGGTGAACGCGGAACAAATGGATAAGAAGCGCTTTCACCACTGATAGTAATGGTTTGATCGGCCACCACTTTATCATCTTTCTGCGATTCGTACCTGAAATAGCTACCGGTTTTGGTAAGTACGGTACGGTATTCGTGTTTTATCACTTTCACTTCGGCCCTTGCACCACTTAATACCTGCTCATCTTTATTTAATGCAATAAGCGGGAACTTCACCACCTGGTTCAAAGGATAATACCAGTAACCATCGCTGCCAATACCAAAGAACACTTTTTGCGTATAGATATTTGCAGTAGCGCTACGGCTTACCGGGCGGCCTGTTTCATCAAACACCGTAGCATAAAAGGTTGTTTTTAATAAACCTTTGTTGGCAAACAATTCAGGCACTTCAAATACTTGCTTTGCATTACCATTTTCATCGGTACTGCCTTCGGCCACTACTTTGTCGAACGACATACCCTGATTATCTATAGCAAAAGAGAAACGGCTGTATTTTTTTGGACCAAAGTAAGCAGCGCTTGTTTGTATCTCCGATTCGTAATTGCGATTAGCTGCCGGCGGACCAAAGAAGTTAACCGCATTGATAGCCAGGCTGGCGCTTTGCCCCGGTTCCAGTGCTGTTTTATCAAGCGCTGCCGACACCTTAATACGATCGGGCACAAACTCTTCAATACTAAAGTTCTTACTGGCCAGTAATACATCGTTTGAGGTATATACTTCCAGCGTATAGCTACCGGTGATGGCTGCTTCAGAAATATCTACATCGCCATCGGTAGCGCCTTGTGCATTTAATGTTTTACGGAAGTTCTTCAACTCTTTACCGTTTGGCAGCAGGAACTTCATCTTCACCGGTAATTCACCAGGCGATTTCCACTGACGGTCGCGCAGGATAACAGCGAAATTCACCTTTTCACCGGGGCGGTAAATATCTCTTTCAGCATAAATAAATGCATCGAGCCCGGTGCTGTTAATACGTTTACCACCTACTTCAAACCGCGATGTATTTACTTTGGTGCTGCTGAAAGGCAGGTAGTTAAAGTCGTTTGCTGTTTTTGCAATGATCATGGCTGGTTTAAATCCTGCAAACTCTTTGCGGGAGAAAACAACTTCAGCCACCCCATCGGCATTGGTAGCGCCGGTTCCCAACACCTGGTTATTGTTACCATACACCACTACATTCATTCCGTTTACCGGTTGTGCGGTTTTAATGGAGTTGGCAAATACAAACATTTTGTCTTTGCCTTCGCGGGCAATTAAACCAATGTCTGATTTTGAAATAAAGCGGCTGTCGCTAAGCCAGTAATCAGTTGCCGACCTTATCTTAATATGATAAATGCCTTTGAAATCGGGCAGGCGGTCTTCAACATTAAACGTGAACAACCGGCTGCTGCCATATTTAGGTAATGAGCGGGTATCTATTTCCTGCTCATAGATCACATCGCCAAAAGAAACATCGCTGTTATCGTAATAATCACCCTCGTAATACTCTTCCCCATCGCCGCTGCTCTCACCTCTGTCATCTTTAGGACTGTAACCATAACGTTGAGCGGCCAGCAAATTGCTTTCATAGATCTTTGAGATGATCACTTTTACCCTGGGAATATTGGTAACGCGTATTTCAATATTCTGGTTACCCAGGGCGCTCAGGTAAACAGCTTTGCTGTTACCGAATTTTAATGAAGGTTCCAGCTCACCAAACGCAACATTATTATCATACTGTTCGCGCAGTTCACCACCAATACGGCCTTTCAATCCTTTATTAATAGTGAATACATAACTTTTATCGGCATTAAATTCATCGCTCTTGATCAGGAAACCATCATCGGTTTGTTCAACGTTGAACTTTACTGCCGGGCTAAACCTAACAAGCGAAGCCACATTGCTCATTACCACCTGCTGGCTGGTGCGAACAAATACGGTACCGGTTACCCCATCATGTTCTGCATGCACATCGTTGATGGTAAGGTTGTAAGGCGAAGGAATGAACACTTTGTTTTCAATTTCCTCTTTAGTGCCATTAACACCGCCATCGGGCACCAGTCCTTTTTCAAAGCTCACTTTAGCATCCAGGTCTTTGTCTTCCATTTTTAAACCCGAAATACGTAATGATACCCTGCTATCGGTACCCTCAGTTATAATTTTATAACTAAGCGGTTTACCCCCCAGTTCCAGCTTCATTTTGTCTTTAATAACTGCCGGGCTGATGGCATAGTTAAAATAGAGGTCAACTTGCGGATAGGCGGTAGTGGAATGTTGGTCGGGCAACATCCAGGTCACATTGCTGTTATCCAGTGCCAGGTAAGGTGTAAAGAAACTGATCTCTTCGCCTTTGTCGAGCTTACCATATTTACTATGGTCAAGCAGATCGCCCCGTAAGCTGGCCTGATAGCTGGTAGCGGGCGATAAAGGCTGTGCCGGCGAAAACACCAGCTCATCGGGATGTTCCCAACGGAACCGGCCCTGAATTTTTGGCTCAAAGGAAATATACTCAGTAGAATCCCATTGGTTCAGTAAAGAATCGGGAACAAGGGATTTATCGAAACGGAATACCAGGTTGCCGAGAGATTGTACCTCTCCTTTCGCATTGGTATAACTCAGAGAAACTGCACTTCGATTACAGGCGGCTATTACAAACAACACAACCACCCCTAACGTAATCAGTGCAAACAGGGACTTGCGCATATAGGGTTAAAGTTATTATAAAGGGTTTTGGTAATAAATCGACAAAATACAAAAAGGAATGAAATATGGAAGTTTTAAGTATGCACCGTTTTAAATACGCTGCATTATATTTTAAATTCGTTACGGAGGCAGGCTTGAGGAAGCCATACGTATATTTAATTGTGGAGGAAAGTTACATTCATTTTATTCATGCTACCTGTTAATTTGTTATTAAAGCCGCAATTATTTTAGGTGTCCGAAACGGAACTCTTTGTAATAAAGAGTTGACTTTTTAGTTATTATAACATACCCCGGAATATTTTAATAAAGATTCTTACAAAATAATAGATAATGATAATTTACTAAACAGGATATTTGGGGGTAGTTAAAAGTGAAGCAATTCACAAAGAATAAATGTTGAAAAAGTATATACCCGAAAAGCTAAAAACCCTTATTAGGAGCGCCACGGTTTGGAGCCGTAGCACACCCGCAAAAAGAAAAGTATTTAAATACAGCAAACGCCTGTTGATCACCGTAACAGCGCTGGTCATTATTTTTTTTACACTTAACTGGGTATTTCCGCTTCCCGATAAAATAGAATACTCAACTATTATTACCGATAGCAAGGGTGAAGTAGTGCATGCATTTCTTACCCGCGACCAAAAGTGGCGCATGAAAACTGAGCTGGAAGAAATATCACCTCTGCTTCGTAAAACAATTGTTGAAAAAGAAGACAAGTACTTTTACCGCCACCCCGGTGTAAATGCTCTGGCCGTAGGTCGCGCTTTTGTAAAAAATATTTTCCGCTTCAAACGTACTTCCGGCGCTTCTACCATAACCATGCAGGTTGCCCGCGCCCTGGAGCCTAAAAACCGCACCTATTTAAACAAGCTGGTTGAAATATTCAGGGCCTTTCAGCTGGAATTAAAATACAGTAAGAACGAAATACTTCAACTCTACCTGAACCTGGTGCCCTATGGCGGTAATATTGAAGGCGTAAAATCGGCTTCTATTCTTTACTTTAAAAAGAACCCCGATCACCTGTCGCTTGCTGAGATCACTGCATTGTCTATTATACCCAATCGCCCTTCATCATTGGTAATGGGTAAACACAACGATCGTATTGTAAAGGAACGTAATCGTTGGTTACAACAATTTGCTACCGACAAAGTATTCACGCACAAAGAAATTGCCGATGCCCTTAGCGAACCACTTACTGCTACCCGGGGCGAAGTGCCAAAACTGATCCCACACTTTGCCTGGAAACTAAAACAACAGGGCGGCGATATTATCAAGACCAATATTGAATTAAATACCCAGTTAAAAACAGAAAAACTGGTGGCAGACTATGCCCGCATTCTCACCCTTAAAAATATTCGCAATGCGGCCGTGATCATAATAGATAACCAAACCCATAATGTGATCACGTATGTAGGCTCGGCCAATTTTACCGATACCATCGATGCAGGGCAGGTAAATGGTGCCAAAGCCATTCGCCAGCCGGGCAGTACTTTAAAACCATTGTTATATGGGCTTTGTATAGATGAAGGTTTGATGACACCCAAGGCCATCATTACCGATGTGGCCGTAAATTATAACGGCTATGCACCCGAGAATTACGATAAACAATTCAACGGTTATGTAACTATGGAATATGCGTTGGAGCATTCATTGAATATTCCGGCAGTAAAAGGATTGCAATGGCTGGGTATAACTCCTTTTATTGATAAACTGGCCGCCTGTAATTTTCAACAGGTGAAAAAAGACCAGCGCAAGTTAGGATTGTCTATGGTATTGGGTGGTTGCGGCGCCACGCTTGAAGAACTCACCGGAATGTACTCCATCTTTGGCAGCAATGGCCGCTTTGTTTCACCAAAGTATTTGAAGGAAGACTTTACCCAACCGGGTGAAGGGGAAAAGATCTTAACGCCGGCCGCCACGTTTATGATCAATGAAATATTATCAAAAGTAAACCGGCCCGATTTTCCTTTGAACTGGGCAAGCACCGAGCATATGCCAAAGATAGCCTGGAAAACCGGTACCTCTTATGGCCGCCGCGATGCCTGGAGTATTGGCTATAATAAGAAATATACAGTAGGTATTTGGGCGGGCAACTTCTCGGCACTTGGTATTCCCGAATTAAGCGGCGCCAATATAGCCACACCATTACTATTCAAGATCTTTAATACAATTGATTATGATAGCGATGAAGAATGGTTTACCCAACCCAAAGATTGCGACATACGAATGGTATGTTCCGAAACCGGTATGCCGCCTGGCGACCGTTGCCCCAATACGGTGACCGATTATTTTATTCCATTGATCTCAACCAGTAAGCTATGCGATAACATGCAGGAAGTAGCTATATCGGCCGATGACAAGATCTCGTATTGTAAAACCTGTCAGCCGGCCAGTGGTTATAAAAAGAAATGGTACAGGACAGTGTCGCCCGAAATGCAACGTTATTATGAAGAAAGGCACATTGTTTATGAAAAGATGCCGCCGCATAACCTCGCCTGTGAGCGGGTATTTAAAGAAGGCGGACCTGCCATTACATCGCCCCGCAATGGTTCGGAATATTTCATTAGTAAAAAACACCCCGAGCCATTACAGCTTTCCTGTAATGTAGGCAATGATGTACATAAAGTGTATTGGTATATAAATAACCAGTTCTATAAAGCAGATGAAGCGCACAACCGCCAGTTCTTTATTCCGGAAGAAGGACCGGTGAAGATTTCCTGTACGGATGATAAAGGCAGGAACAGGGATATTTGGATAAAGGTAAAGTATGTTGATCTATAGTAACCGTGCCACGGTTTGAAACCCTGGCACGGTTATGATCGCTAATCAACTTTTCTTAAATCGCCGCTCCCACTCTTACTACTACTAACTACCTGGGCGCCGCCTTTGTAGCGAATATCGCCACTGCCGCTGATGCTGGAAGTTACTTTAACACTGGAGAATACATCAATATCGCCGCTACCGCTGCTACGAACGTTTGCTTCTTCTGCCCTTAGGTCCATGGCCCTGATATCGCCGCTGCCGGTACATTTGCCATGGAATTGTTTTGTTTCTCCGGAGAGTTTTACATCGCCGCTGCCGCTAATACTGGCCTCCACTTCGGGCGCATCAACATCCAACTTCACATTACCACTGCCCGTTGAATTGATAGTAATTCTCGAATCATTCGAAATTCTTGTTTCGGCTGTTATATCGCCCGAACCCGTATTGGCAACCCGGCTGAACGAAGGGGCGGTAACATAAATTTTCACGCCCTTATGTGTACGCAGCCAGGTGTTGTCTTTCGTTCGAATGTTCAAAACGCCATTCTCTTCCTGCAGGTCTATATAAGGAATGATATTTTCTTCTGCCGTTATCTTAACATTTGAGGGGCTGCCTTCACTAAGTATTACATCAAATGAGGTATGTAATTCAACGCCATTGATATCGCTGATAGACTTGCTTTGGGTGGTCAGGTTACCATTTCCTTTTACCCTATGCCCATCCATCATACAGGATGCGCCCAGTATTACGATGGCTAATACAATTCCAGTGATCTTCTTCATAAAATAGTTTGGTTATATTGTTGAATATATTTTATTGTACCTGAGTTATATTGCCGCTACCGGTTACGCTTTTACTGGGGGTTACATTCCCTTTATATTTTACGTTACCATTGCCGGTGATATTTATATCGAGCTTTACACTGGTACTTACGTCAACATCACCATCACCTAATATACTAACTGTTGCTTCCTCTGCTAGCAGATCCATTGCTTTTATATTTCCTTCGCCCACCACTTTACATTCAACGTTTTTCGACTGCCCTTTTAACTGAATATTGCCTATTCCGGTAACAACAGCTTTTATTTCCGGAGCATCTACATCGAGGTTTATATTTCCATCGCCCTGCAATTCAATTTCCAGTTTCGACGGGTCGGTTATGGCGGTTTGTCCTTCAATGTCGCCCATGCCCTGGGAATGTATTTTACTAAGCTGCGGTGCGGTTATGTACACTTTAATTGGCTTAATGTTAACCAGGTTAACATTATTTTTCGCCTTTACCGTTAAGCTGCCGTTTTCAACATAAGTCTCTATATAAGGTAAAATGTTACTCTCGGCTTCAACTTTTACCGAGGGGGTGCTGCCTATAGCAACATATAAGTTTAAATTGCCCAATGTTGATACCCCTGTAAAATTGCCCGGATTTCTGTTTTCTGAAGTTACCTGGCCATTTCCGTTTACGCTTTCGCGGTTACCGATAGAACCACAGCTTGCGGCCAGCAGGGAGGTGAATACAAAAAGTAAAGTCCATTTTCTCATTGTGACAGGTTTAAATTGTTAAGTGGTTCAAATTAACCGGTTTTTGCGTTATTTGACGCAGTAGAGGCAGAAAATGTTACGGAGATGCACAGTTATTGGCGCTTTCTGCACACTTATCGCCAATATTGGCACAGATATCAATTCTTAACATACAGTTTAATAGTTTGCCGTAACTTTCAATCAAACCTTATTTATGAATAAACTTATCCTTCCCATTCTGCTTGGGATCTTTGCAATGTTCTTTTCCGGCACAACAGCTCCCGTAAAAAAATGCGGTCCAGGTATCAATCTTGATAACCTTGCAGGTATGGGCGTTAGGATGGTAGAAATAATAAACACTTCTGCGGGTGTAAGTAACACGTACTATAATCCAACATTTCCTCTTATCCATGTTGAAATTCAGGGCATGCAGGGACAGTATATAATCAGATTTACTTTCGATCATGACTCAGATGGTGTGCTACAGTTAAATGGCAATCCGATAGAAAATTTTAGGGAAAAAGGAAGCGTGGAAACATCCTTCTATGCATGGTGCGGTTCAGGATACGATGTAAACATTACCAATTAGCCTGGCAGGAACAGCCGGGCCTTATAGAAATCAAAATCTTAATTATGAATAAACTTATCCTTCCCATCCTGCTTGGGATCTTCATGTTGTCCTTTTCTGGAAAACCTGCGCCCTTTAAAAAATGTGGTCCGCACATCACCATCGACAACCCCGCCGGTATCGGCGTTTTTTATGTAGAGGTTATTAACATTGCTTCGGGCATAACTACCACATACCAGAATCCCACTTTTCCATTTTACCATGGTAGCACAAATGGCAATGGCGGACAGTATGGCGTTAGGTTTACTTTTGATCGTGAGTCAGATGGTGTGCTCAATTTAAATGGAAATCCTGTAGAAAACTTTAGGGAAAAAGGAGATGTGGAAGTATGGTTCAATGCCTGGTGCGAGGAGTACAATGTATCCCTCACCAATTAGCGGACACTTTTCCCTGGGCTTACGGCTTGCAGTCGTATTCGCTTTACGCTTTTATTGGCCTTTGGCTTTCAGCCTTCATCCTTAGGCCGTATTCTGTATTTGCCTTTGGCTTTCGGCTTTCAGCTTTCGGCTTTAAGCTGTATTTTCTTACCTTCGCACCACCATGACGGAAAAGATTCTTATTCTCGATTTCGGCAGTCAGTATACTCAATTGATTGCCAGGGCCGTCCGGGAGGCCAACGTGTATTGCGAAATAATTCCCTATCACAAAAAAGTTGAAATTGATCCTTCGCTGAAAGGTATAATCCTGTCGGGTTCCCCCTTCTCGGTGAACGATCCCAATGCCCCGGAAGTAGACGTACAAGCCCTGCACCAGCAACTGCCCGTTCTGGGTGTTTGTTATGGCGCCCAGTTAACTGCCAAACAATTTGGCGGACAGGTGGCCAAAAGTAACAAACGCGAGTACGGCCGCGCCCTGATGCATAAGCAAACCGACGACGTTCTGCTGAAAGATGTGATGGACCAATCGCAGGTTTGGATGAGCCATAGCGACTCCGTGCTGCAAATGCCCGACGGTTTCAATGTACTGGCCACTACCGACAGCATTCCTTTCGCCGCCTTTAAAAAGAATGGCGCAGCAAACGCCAACCCACTGTATTGTGTACAGTTCCACCCCGAAGTATACCATTCGGTAGAAGGTAAAAAGATCATTAAGAACTTTCTCGTAAATATCTGCGGCTGCCAGCAAAGCTGGACGCCCGCCCACTTCATCACCGACACCGTTAACGCCCTGAAAAAACAGATCGGCAACCGCAAAGTGATCATGGCTATGAGTGGCGGTGTTGATTCAACTGTTGCCGCAACCCTTATACACCGAGCCATCGGCAACAACCTCTACGGAATTTTTGTCGACAATGGTGTACTGCGTAAAAATGAGTTTGAGCAGGTGCTCGACATTTACAAGACCATTGGCCTGAACGTTAAAGGCGTTAACGCCAAACAAATGTTTTACGATCAGCTGGCAGGGAAAACCGATCCTGAAGCAAAACGTAAAACCATCGGCCGTTTGTTTATTGAAGTGTTTCAGCAGGAAGCCAAATCATTTGAAGGTGTTGAATTGTTGGGACAGGGTACTATTTACCCCGATGTGATCGAGAGCGTTTCTGTACATGGTCCTTCAGTAACCATCAAATCGCACCACAACGTAGGTGGCCTGCCCGATATCATGCATCTTGAACTGGTAGAACCTTTGCGTTTCCTGTTCAAAGATGAAGTTCGCCGCGTAGGCGCCGAATTGGGAATTCCCGCCGATCTGTTGAACCGCCATCCGTTCCCCGGCCCCGGTTTGGCCATTCGTATTCTGGGAGAAATAACGCCCGAAAAAGTACAATTACTACAGGAAGCCGATCACCGCTATGTACAGGGTTTGAAAGAACATAAACTGTACGACCAGGTTTGGCAGGCAGGCGCTATTTTACTGCCCGTAAAAAGTGTTGGCGTAATGGGCGACGAAAGAACGTATGAGTTCACCGTAGCTTTACGTGCCGTTACCTCGGTTGATGGTATGACTGCCGACTGGGCTCACCTCCCTTATGAATTTTTGGCACATATTTCGACTGATATAATTAACAACGTAAGAGGCATTAACCGGGTGGTTTACGACATCAGCAGTAAGCCGCCTGCAACGATAGAATGGGAGTAAACGTCTAAGTTTATATAATATAATAATGTGTGCCACGTTTTTCCAGCTCTGCTTAAGATAAACGTGGCACATCTTTGAATGACCAATGCTGTATTATGGGATGTGTGAATATATAAATGACATTACAACAGTTAGTCTATAAAGCATTCCCTATGATGAAAAAATGGATCGTATTATCGCTTTCATGCCTTGTTATGGTTCTGGTAGCGCCTGTATTTGCTCAAATTACACCAACTACACAGCCTGCAACTACTACAACCACAACAACGGTGCAACCTGTAATGGCACAGCCAACAGATACCACCGGTCGTCAACGCATAGCGATCTTTACACCACTGTATCTCGACTCAGCCTTTGATGTGGCTGGCAATTACCGGTACGACGCTAAAACCTTTCCCCGCATTGCTAGCGCAGGCCTCGAATTTTGGGAAGGCGCAGAACTGGCTATCGATTCTTTAAGAAAAGAAGGTATCGAACTCGATATTCATGTATATGATACCAGAGCGCCACAGCAACAGTTCGACTCCCTGGTTGCCAGTGAAGAATTCAAAACAACCGATCTTATGATCGGACAGGTAAAAGACGCAACAGAAGCGGTAAAGTTTGCAACCCTTGCTGCTACATTAAATATCCCGTTTATCAATGCCAGCCTGCCGAACGACCAGGGTATTACAAATAACCCGTACTATGTTATTCTTAGCCCAACCCTGCAAACGCACTGCGTAGGCATTTACCGGTTCCTGCAAAAGAATTATTCTTTACAGGACATTATCGTATTCAGAAAGAAAGGCGATGATCGCGTAAAGAATTACTTTACAGAGTTTGAAAAAACAACCGCAGTAAAGCTGAAAATAAAATACGTAACCCTCGAAGATAACTTTACACAGGATAAACTGTCGATATATCTCGATGATGAAAAACCGAATATTTGTGTGGCCGGAAGCATAGATCCTGCCTTTGCTCAACCACTTTGTCAACAGCTGGCATTGTTAAGTAAAGCCGGTAGCCCTAATGTGGTTATTGGTATGCCAACCTGGGACCAGGTTGACTTCGACAAATCGCAATACAAGAATCTGGAGATCGTTTACAGCACCGCGTTCTATATTGCACCCGCTGGTAAACAGGCGTCAACGGTATATGAGAATTTCAAGACAACGTTCTACTCACGCCCATCGGATATGGTTTTCCGTGGTTACGAAACCCTATACCATTTTGCGCATTTATTAAAGCTGTACGGCCACAACCTGGGTTCAAGCCTGAGCGATAAAAAATATATGCTCTTTGGTGGTGAGTTTGATATACAACCAGTGATCAACAGAGCTACCATGACCCTCGATTATTTCGAAAACAAAAAACTGTACTTTGTTAAGAAATTAGATGGGGCGTTGAAGGCTGTTTATTAGTTTTTAGTTTTAAGTTCTTAGTTAAATATATAGTTGTGCCATCCCGATAAATCGGGATGGCACAACTTTTTTTACAGTAACTTGAAACAAGGAACTAAGAACTAAGAACTCAAAACTGGCTTCCTCATGCCACTAATAACCTTTACAGATAAAGGACTCTATTGTGAGCAGGGCAAGTTCTATATAGACCCCTGGCAACCGGTTGAAAAAGCGGTGATCACCCATGCCCATAGCGACCATGCCCGTCCCGGCAGCCAGGCCTACCTTTGCCATCGTAACACACTGCCTTTATTACAACTGCGACTAGGGCCCAACAGCTACCAGGTTGTTGAATGGAACGAAAAAGTGTATATGAATGAGGTTACGGTATCGCTGCATCCTGCCGGACATATCATTGGTTCTTCGCAAATACGGATTGAATACAAAGGCGAGGTTTGGGTGGTGAGTGGCGATTATAAAATTGAAGATGACGGATTCAGTGGCGTGTTTGAACCCATTGCCTGCAATACGTTTATTTCAGAATCAACATTCGGGTTACCCATCTACACCTGGAAACCGCAGCACGAAATATTTCACGATATACAAAACTGGGTGCGCAGCAATGAAGTGGCCGGTAAAACTTCTGTATTGATAGGTTATAGTCTTGGCAAAGCGCAACGCATCTTAAAAGCACTGGAAGAAGTTACCGGCAATATTTATGTACACGGCGCCATTTGGAATGTGCATGAAACATTATTGAAGGCGGGCTGGAAGTTGCCAGCTGTACAACGCATTACACCCGAAATGCCTAAAGAAACATTTAAAAGCAGTGTGGTTATTGCACCCCCATCGGCAGATGGCAGTGTATGGATGCGGCGCTTTACTCCACATAGCACGGGCATTTGCAGTGGCTGGATGCAGGTGCGCGGCCACCAGCGACGCAGAAATGCCGATGCCGGCTTTGCACTTAGTGATCATGCCGATTGGAATGGATTGTTACAGGCCGTTAAAGCCACCGGTGCACAAAAAGTATTTATTACCCATGGCTTTCAATCGGTGTTCAGCAGGTATTTGAATGAAATAGGTATAGAGGCTGCGGAGGTAAAAACAGAGTTTGGAACAGAAGAAGAGGAAGCACAATTAGCTAATTAGCTAATGTGATAATGTGACAATTCCTTATGTGCAACAGGCTAAGTAATTGCAGGCCCTCCTATTTAAATGGAAGGCCGCACAGAGGCATTATCACATTATCAAATTATCACATTATCACATTATGACTTATGCATCTATTTGCTCAACTAATATACACACTAAGTGGTAGCACCAAAACAAATGAAAAGCTTCAGGCCTTGGCTGAATACTTCACGCATGGTAATGAAAAAGATAAAGTATGGGTGATTGCCCTTTTCAGTGGCCGACGGCCACGCCGTACCGTTAGCGGCACCCAGCTGGCAGTGTGGTGCACCGAAATGGTGAACCTGCCCATATGGCTATTTCAGGAATGTTACCATACAGTAGGCGATCTGTCGGAGACCATTGCCCTATTGATACCAGAAACAAAAGGTTGTTTTTCCCCCTCTTTTGGAGGGGGCCAGGGGGAGGTCCGGGAGGGCGCCAAACCACTTCACTACTACGTTGAAAAATTCCAGCAATTAGAAAAAGCAACCGAAGAAGAAAAGAAAACATTTATCATACAATCGTGGCAGGAACTGAGCAGCCGCGAGCGGTTTGTATTCAACAAATTATTATCAGGTACTTTTCGTGTGGGCGTATCGCAAAAGCTTATGGTGAATGCATTGGCCCGTACGGTTAAACTCGATGCCAATATTATTGCCCATCGCATCAGTGGTAATTGGGACCCCGCCACCACCACATTTGAACAATTGCTAAGTGAGCAGGCTACCCAAACAGATCATTCAAAACCCTACCCTTTCTACCTGGCTTATGCGCTTGAAACGCCGCTCATCGAATTAGGCGAGCCGGCCGATTGGCAGGCTGAATGGAAATGGGATGGCATTCGCGGCCAGGTAATAAAAAGAAATGATCAGCTGTTTGTTTGGAGCCGGGGCGAAGATCTTATTACCGACAAGTTTCCCGAGTACAGCATATTGCAAAGTATACTGCCAAACGGCACTGTTATCGATGGCGAAATTCTTCCTTATAAAGACGGACAGGTACTAAACTTTAATGTACTGCAAACCCGCATTGGCCGTAAGAATATCACTAAAAAGAATCTGCAGGAGGCGCCCGTTGGATTGTTCGCCTATGATCTGCTTGAACTGAATGGCGAAGACATGCGCGCCCTCGCCTTATCAGAACGCCGCGCCAAACTGGAAAAACTCATCACCGGTTTGCAGATCCCCTGGTTGCAACTATCCCCTATTGTTACATTCAGCAATTGGGATGAATTGACCACCCAACGCGGGCAAAGCCGCAACATCAATAGCGAAGGATTGATGTTGAAAAGAAAGGCATCGGCTTACCAGGTTGGCCGCCGCCGCGGCGATTGGTGGAAATGGAAGATCGATCCCCTCACCATCGATGCTGTAATGGTATATGCACAAAAAGGCGCTGGCCGACGCAGTAACCTGTATACCGATTACACGTTTGCAGTAAAAGATGGCGACAAACTGGTGCCGTTTACCAAAGCTTATTCCGGGTTGACCGATAAAGAATTTGCACAGGTAGATGCATTTGTAAAAAGGAATTCACTCGAAAAGTTCGGGCCAGTACGCACCGTAAAACCCGAACTGGTGTTTGAAATAGCATTTGAAGGAATAGCAGCCAGCAATCGCCACAAATCGGGCGTGGCATTACGTTTCCCCCGCATAAGTCGTTGGAGAACTGATAAGTTGCCTACAGATATAAATACGCTTGAGGATCTGAAGAAAATGCTTGAGTTGTATGGAAAGTGAGGGCGTGAATGGTGAGTGGTGAGTGGCTCGCGAGTGTTCAGATTTATTTACGACCTTGCACCGCCCGAAACTTATTGCCGATTGCCGATTGCCGATTGCCGATTGCCGATTGCCGATTGCCGATTGCCGATTGCCGATTGCCGATTGCCGATTGCCGATTGCCGATTCACGTTTCACGTAATTCACCATTTAACATTTTCTTCAATCCAAAGCACCTCACTAACTCCTTGATTCTTACTTCAATTTCATACCTCCTACCTCTTACATCGTACTTCTTATTCTTAAAAGCAATCAGTAACCAGCATGTAAAAAACTTACTTTGTAACTTAGAGTATCAATTAAGGGGGATTTTCGAATGAAGAAATGGTTAGTTCTGACGCTGATCGTCATCAGCGGCGTAGCATTTACAACTGTGCTCACTAATGGCATATATGAGCCTGTTCCTGTTCCGCCCAGTGCACAACGCACCGGTGGCAACGTGCAAAAAGGTTATGAGTACCTTACAACCGGCGATTATGTAAAAGGGGGCATCCCGTATAACATGTTCAAACTGGGTATGGGTAAAAGCAGAACCAATTACCTTGAACGCACAGGGAAAAACGAAGATATTTCCCACGAATACACAGCTATTACTTCTGCCAACGGTGAAATACTGGTAGCACCTAATTGTATGCAATGCCATGCCCAGGTGTTCGACAACAAACTGATAATGGGTCTTGGTAATTCTTTCAGTGATTTCACAGAAAACGAAAAGCTGAACGTCAGCCGGCTGAAGACCGCAGAGAGCATGTTAAAGTTGACTGCGCCCAATAAATACAAAGCTGCTAAACCATTTTTCGACGTAGCTAAAACCATCACTCCCTACCTTCATGCCGAAGTACAGGGTGTTAACACAGCCGACAGGCTGGCAGCCGTGCTGGTAGCGCATCGCGACCCCGTTACTTTTAAATGGAATGCAGAACCGCAATTGCAGATCCCTGACGGGGTTGTTCCTTCCGATGTACCACCATGGTGGTTGCTGAAGAAAAAGAACGCCATGTTCTATAATGGCTTTGGGCGTGGCGATTTCGGTCGCTTCTTAATGGCTTCAAACCTGCTAACGGTGAACGATACTGCCGAATCGCACGAAGTAGATAGCCATATGCCCGATTTGCTCGCATATATCTATTCGCTGGAGCCTCCTAAATATCCCGGCACTATAAATGCCGAGCTTGCCAGCGAAGGCGAAAAGATCTTTAATAAAAAATGTTCAAGCTGCCATGGCACCTATGGCGCTGCAGAAAAATATCCGAACCTGCTGATTCCCGAAGCAATCATTCAAACCGATTCGCTGTTATATAAAAGCAATTATAGCAGTCCGCAGTTTGTGAACTGGTTTAATCAAAGCTGGTTTACTTCTGGCGATCACCCTGCGCGGCTGGAGCCATTTGAAGGATACATTGCACCACCGCTCGATGGTATTTGGGTTACAGCGCCTTATTTGCACAACGCATCTGTACCAACGCTTGAAGCCCTGCTTAACAGCGACCTTCGTCCCAAATACTGGAGCCGCGATTTCAACAAACAGGAATATGATTATGAAAAAATTGGCTGGAAGTATACCAAAGAAGAAAAACCAGGCGGCAAACATATTTACAATACCAACCTGCCCGGCTATGGCAATTATGGTCATACGTTTGGTGATAAATTAACGGAGAAGGAGAGGAAGGCGGTGATAGAATATATGAAGACGTTGTGATGAAGTTGACGAGTTAACAGGTTAACAAGTTGACAAGGAGTTGAAAAGGCCCCAAAAAACAAACCCCGCCATAAGCGGGGCCTGATGTGCAAAATAACCCTCGTGTAACATCATTTAGTCAGCTTCTGCATTGCAATATGTTCGCCTGCTTTTATCTGCAAGAGATAAACACCGGGTAGCAGCGCCGACAAATTACCAATAGCGATGGTATTACGTCCCACCAGTCCTGTCTGCTGAGACCTTTTTACCAACCGGCCACTGGCATCGTACAGCGCTACCTGAATCATTCCGGCTTTCTCCAGTTGCATACTTATTTGCAAATTATCTTTAAAAGGATTGGGGAACACTTCTGTGTTTGTCAAAAGCATATTCCCGGTTTTTACAGTTACCATATTACTGTAATACACAGCGCCATCAACAGTGGTTTCGCGCACCCTGTAATAAAGGGTGCCTGTTACAGCCGGCGTATGTGCATATACATACGGTGTGGCCGCATCATTGGCGCCGGTTTTAGCCAGCTCACCTACTTCAGTAAACAAACTGCCATCCTGGCTATATTCAATGGTAAAAGAACGTACATCAAATTGCATCAGGGCCTGCCAGTTCAATTGTACCCGGCCGTTATTATAAACCGCCTGCAGCGATGATAGTCTTATGGGCAACACAGCACATGATGCCGGATTATCTAATGGTGGATTGTACAAAGTTGTATCAACAGCAGCCAGTGAAGTATTAAAGATCAGGTTGCTCTGCGTGCCAGGCACACTGGCTGCATTAACCGTGAGTCGTTGTGCACCTGCGCCGTAGCCGGCAATAGCGCCGTTGTTACCAATACCACCAGCCACATATAAACTACCATTTCCCGTTAGTGTTCCATTATTAGAGAATGAACCACCTACCCGCAATTGGGCAGTACTGTTATTAACATTAAAAGTACTTCCATTGATGGTATATGAACCATTCACTTTAAACAACCCATCGTTACGGGTACGAATAGAAGAAGTTACCGCGCCTGTAATAACGATCTTACCGGTATTTACCAGTGAATCAGAAACTGTACTACTGCTTATGTTATTATTATTGCCCCTGAATACAGCTATATTCTCATTGTAGAAAGTTCCGGTTAAACTAAGGTCGCCCCCTACGTTTACTCTTCCCCGGTTAGTGACTTTAGAGCCGCTGCTGATGCCAAAACTATTTGTAAAATTCATTACGCCATAGTTATCAACCGTTGAGTTATTGGCTACCGTTGTACCCTGCGCAAAGGTCATGGTGCCACAAGCGCTATTTGTCATGGCGAGTGTAACGCTACCCTGGTTCCAATTACTGTTCCAGTTAAAAGTGCCATTATTAACGAATGAGGCGCCGTTGCTTAGCGAAATGTTATTTATTGTAACGGTGCCATTGTTGGTTACGGCGGCAGAAAAAGTATTCGCCTGGTTAGGAGAGAACTGCCCACCCATTTGAATTTCTATAGTAGATCCATTATTGGTAGAAATGTTTCCTGAGTAAGTGCCTCCACTAATGATCACCATTTTGGCGCCATTGTTTAAAGTAATGTCACTGGTTACACCTGTTGTGATACAGGTGATTTGTCCGTTATTAATTGTTCCGGTAGCATTGGCCGTACTGCCGGCCGGGCATTGGGCGGTAGCCACCCTGGTGGCAAACACCACCATATTAATTGCCAATAACCAACGAATATTGGCCGGGTTACAAAATAGTTTCATGCGGGTCAGGGGTTAAGTTGCGTGCAAACATTAACCAATCGCAGGCCAGTTTACAATTACAGGGCATACCTGAGCCGGTTGTCTTTTCTCCCCCACCGCTTAATTATCTGTATTTATTACACTTACATCCATTTGCCATCATTAATGAAATACACTTAGGCATGTTGGGAAAACATATACCAATACCTATTTAATTCCCTGTACAGGAAATTTTTTCCCAATCAGAGACTACCCTATTATAAACTCCCCTCCCCCTTCCAGCCAAAAAGTGCTAAATTACTTCGCAAAGGAAAAGGCATTCAATACACGGTTCGTGTTGCTGACATGCCCTTGTGTTATGAGGCTTCAAAATTCTACCGGATATAAGATCATCGCTAATTGGCTGGCTAATAAAAACCTGCATCCGTTCACCTTTCAGGAAGAAACCTGGCAACATATTATTAATGGTAAAAGCGGACTGGTAAATGCACCTACCGGCTGCGGAAAAACATTTTCCGTTTTTCTGGGCGCCATCATTGACTTTATTAATAAACACCCCGATAACTGGCAATCAAAAGGCAATAATGGGTTGCAATTGTTATGGATAACCCCATTACGGGCATTGGCCAAGGATATTGGCCGAGCCATGGATGAAGTGATCAACGAACTGAATATGGAGTGGAAAGTAGGTATTCGCAACGGCGATACCGACATAAGCGAACGGCAGCGCCAAAAACGCAAAATGCCCGAAGTGCTTATCATTACCCCCGAAAGCCTGCATCTGCTATTAGCGCAAAAAGGGTACCCAGCTGTTTTTGAAAACCTGCAAATACTGGCGGTTGACGAATGGCATGAGCTTATTGGTTCAAAACGAGGCGTACAGGTTGAACTGGCGGTTTCGAGATTGGTGGCTATCTGCAAATCGCAATTAAGAGTATGGGGTATTTCTGCAACGATAGGTAATCTCGATCAGGCAAAAGAAGTTTTGCTATCACCAATACTCAATAACAATTCAGCAATAAGCAGAGAGAGACAGACAGAGATTAGTGGCGAGTCTGCCAGCTCCCCCTCCACCGGAGGGGGCCGGGGGGAGGCCAGCCGGGACGAGGCCGCCGTTACAGTAAAAGCCAACATCCGCAAAGACATTGTCATAGAATCTATCATCCCCGATGAAATTGAAAAATATCCCTGGGCCGGCCACCTGGGCTTAAAGCTCATACATAAAGTGCTGCCCATATTAAATACAAGCCGCACCACCCTTATATTCATCAATACCCGGGGCATGAGCGAGCAATGGTACCAGGCATTATTAACAGCGGCCCCCGATCTGGCAGGCGCCATAGCCTTGCACCATGGCAGTATTGAACAGGAATTACGCATTTGGGTTGAAGAAGCCCTGCATACCGGTAAGTTAAAAGCAGTGGTTTGTACCGCCAGTCTTGACCTGGGCGTTGACTTTCGGCCTGTTGAAACTGTTATACAGGTTGGTTCGCCCAAAGGGGTTGCCCGCTTTTTACAGCGCGCCGGCCGAAGCGGCCACGCACCCGGCGATGTAAGTAAGATCTATTTTCTGCCCACGCATTCGCTCGAACTGGTTGAAGCCGCTGCCCTCAAAAGCGCCGTGGAGGAAACATTTATTGAAAGCCGCGAACCCATGGTGTTGTGTTTTGATGTACTGATACAATACCTGAGCACCCTGGCCATTTCAGACGGCTTTAGGCCCCATGAAATTCTCGAAGAACTACGCTCTACCTTCTGCTACCGCGATATAACACACAACGAATGGATGGCCATTCTGGAATTTATTACCACCGGCGGCAATGCATTGG
This sequence comes from Niastella sp. OAS944, assembly GCA_024809215.1. Lineage (GTDB taxonomy): Bacteria > Bacteroidota > Bacteroidia > Chitinophagales > Chitinophagaceae > Niastella. The sequence goes on from JANUBW010000014.1 coordinate 110,705, forward strand.
CGCAATATGATGAATATAAAAAAGTAGAGATCATTGACGACCTGTATCGTATTACCAGCCGCCGCATAGCTATGCGGCACCGCATGCATATTGGTACCATCGTAAGCGAATCAATGATGAAGGTGAAATTTGTAAGCGGCGGATTTATTGGGGTTATAGAAGAATGGTTTGTTACCCGCCTGTCGCCCGGCGATGTATTTACCCTGGCGGGCCGGCAGCTGGAGCTGGTGACCATTAAAGATATGACGGCGTTGGTGCGTAAATCAAACGCCAAAAAGTCGATAGTCCCCAGTTGGCAGGGCGGCCGTATGCCGCTGAGCGCTAAGTTGGGTAAGAAACTTCGTGAAAAATTTGAAGAGGCTAGGAATTTGAAAGAGTGTAGGCGAGGTCATGAAGCAGAAGTAGGAAGTAAGAAATCAGAAATAAGAGAAAAAAAATCCAAGAAAACAGATCAGAAGCCATCAGTAGGGGAAACGCCGCTGCGGGAATCCTTTCACGTTTCACGTTTGCCGTTTCACGACCAATTGCCGATTACCGATTCACGATTGCCGGATATTGAACTCCAGGTTCTAAAACCCTTATTCCAGCTTCAGGAACAACTATCACACGTTCCAGGCGCCAATGAACTATTAATAGAACACATTGAAACCAAAGACGGTTACCATTTATTCGTATATCCTTTTGAGGGGCGGCTGGTACACGAAGCTATGGCCGCCATACTGGCCTGGCGTATAAGTAAAATAACACCTATTACTTTTTCTTTTGCCATGAACGACTATGGGTTCGAACTGTTGAGCGATCAACCTATACCGGTCGACGACACCAATGTTTACGAATTGTTCACTCCTCATAATTTACTGGCCGATATTCAGCGCAGCGCCAATGCAACAGAAATGGCAAAACGAAAGTTCAGGGATATTGCAGTAATTGGTGGATTGATATTTCAGGGTTACCCCGGCGAGCAAAAGAAGGCGCGGCATTTACAATCTTCCGCATCGTTGTTATTCAATGTATTTTCAGAATATGAACCGGGTAATCTACTATTACGCCAAAGCTACCAGGAAGTGTTCGATCAACAAATGGAAGAAGTACGACTACGCAATATGTTAGAACGGGTACAGCAATCGAAGATCATAATCACATTTCCACAGCAGTTAACCCCATTCTGTTTTCCTATTAAGGTAGATAGTATGCGCGAAAACCTTACATCGGAAAAACTCGAAGACCGGGTGAAAAGAATGCAGGCCCAGCTGAATTCCCAATAGCGGTGAAACATGAAACCCTGATATTTATACACATTTACATTTATTCTAAATAAATCTATGACGTTCAACGTTATTCACAGCGTTTCCCACAAAAGGAAAGAAAAATGCCTGCCTTTATTTTGCCGTACCGTTATGCACGAAAAAAAAAGCAGGCATAGTAAATTTTACACACAGCTCTAACCAACAACAGTTAAAATACTTTTCAGAGGATCAAAAGGTTCTCGACAAGGTTCTCTGAAATTGATTCCATAAGCTAGGGATTAATACGAGCCAAAAACAGCCAGGCCTTTCCAGGAATTGATTACGGGTACGCTGTTTTCAAAGGTTTACGAAGGATAAAGAGAGAACGGATGTGCGCGTGTTTTTACAGGGACGTTATATTGACTAAAAGTAAAAGGCAAAAAGTTGATTGACATTGGATTTTGCCGGTTTTTCTTGGATATCAGAATGACTTTTGGACGGTTGAATTATAAGGACTTTGGACGATACGAGGTTGCCAATCCCCGTCAATCAACTTCTATCCAAAAATAGGTGTGTATAACTATGTGGACAAGAGCAGAAACGCCCTATTTAATTTATTCAGTATTTACCGAAGGATTTAGTAAGATTCACATACTCGCAGCAGGTGAAATACACATATACGTCGTAAACTTACCTTGCAATTTGTTTTACGTATATTCCGAAATAATATAATTTCGTAAATCTGCTATAGTATTTGTCACGAAAATTTAAGACTTTGGGGGCGAAATTGGAAAGGTGTAAACAGACATTTTCAATCCCTTATCTTATAAAAAAATACAACCCGCATGAAAAAACCTGACACCGAAGGCGTTATTAGAGTAGCCATTGCCGACGACCATGCCCTATTCAGGGCAGGAGTCCGTACAGCCCTGGCTGCTAAAAGGGATGTAGAGCTGATAGCCGAAGCCGACAACGGCATGCAGCTCTTAAACCTGCTCAGACACATCGAACCAGACATTATTTTGCTGGACATTCAAATGCCTATTATGGATGGCATTCAAACACTGCCTGAGATTCGCAAACTTCGGCCAGAAGCAAAAGTTATCATTCTCTCCATGCACAATGATCATTCAATGATCAGTAAGCTTATGGAAATTGGTGCCAACTCTTACCTCACCAAAAACTCTGATTCGGAAACCATTTACCAGGCCATTAAAACGTGCTTCGAACAGGAGTTCTTTTTTAATGAGCTTACCAACAAGGCATTGCTCACCGGTTTGCGTACAAAACGCACTGATGTGGCCGGGCCCCAGGATGTAAACTTATCCGAAAAAGAGATCAGAGTGCTTAAGTTGATGTGCGAAGAGAAAACCACCAAGGAAATCGCTGATATCGTAGAGATCAGCCCCCGTACCGTGGAAGCTATCCGTGACAAACTCAAAACCAAAACCGGCGCCAAATCAATGGCCGGCCTGGTTATGTACGCGGTTAAAAATGGTATAATAGCCCAAGACTAAAATAGCTCACGTTCCATCAGTCAAAATGTCTGTAAAAGTCCGGTCTCGATATTCTCGGGATCGGATTTTTTTTGCCCCTACTTCATACCTCCTTGCAGTTTTCTTTGGGTCTTCTTATAGTTTAACGCAGACCAACCCCATACCAAACCCAGACCAAACGCAGACCAAGCCCAGGGAAACGTTCTGTTTGAGCTTTGTTTTGTATGTGAAACATACTCGTTAAAAATGTATTTGTCTGCATACTGGCAATAACAAGACCCGAAGCTGACCTTAATCAAACAAATAAGACATATTGTCCTTTTGTGCATTTGTATTCTTTCCAGAACTTCACCATATGAACAACTGGCTGTTTTACAATGAGGAAATAATACCCGATAGCACGCCCATTTTTACTGCCGGCAACCGCGGCCTTCGATTTGGCGATGGATTGTTTGAGACCATTAAAGTGGTACATGGAGGAATGCCCCTGTTCGATTTACATATGGAGCGTATGAACCAGGGAATGGCTATTTTGGGTTTGAAGCTACAAGAGCATTATACGCCAGATTATATTTCCCAAATGATCCTCGACCTGTGTAGTCAAAACAACATCAATGGCGCCGCCAGGGTTCGTATAACCATTGTACGGGGTAACGGTACGTTGTTCACCACTGATGATGCACATGCTTCAATAGTTATTCAGGCCGAACCACTGGCAAGCGAGTACCTGGCCTTTAATTTAACCGGATTGAAGATTGATGTTTGCCCGGGTATACAAAAAAGCTGCGATCAGTTGGCCAACATTAAATCTAACAACTACCTGCCTTATGTTATGGCTGCACAACACGCCCGGCAACATCAATTGAACGATAGCCTGGTGTTGAACATACATAACCGCATATGCGATGGTACCATTGCAAACGTTTTTCGCATACACAATAACACTATTTACACCCCGCCCCTTACCGAAGGGGGTGTTGGCGGCGTAATGAGGCGATATTTGCTTATGCAATTATCCAAGGCCGGCTATACGGTACAGGAAAAAATATGCACCGCCGAAGACCTGGAGGCCGCCACTGAAATTTTTCTTACCAATGCCCTCTATGGTATTCGATGGGTAAGTGAGTTCCGTAATAAAACCTATTCCAATCAACTTACCGCCCGGTTGTTTAAAGAGATAATCAATCCATTGAACAATGGCCAACACACCCATTAATATATTTTGGTTTAGAAGAGATCTGAGATTAACTGACAATGCGGGTTTATACCATGCACTGAAAAGCAGCAACCCGGTATTGCCCATTTTTATTTTCGATACCAACATCCTCGATCAGCTGCCTTCACAGGACGATCGCCGGGTTGAGTTTATTCATAATACCCTTACTACGCTACAACAACAATTGAATGAACTGGGTTCAACCCTTGTGGTATTTCATGGTACACCCATGGATGCTTTTAAAAAGCTGGTGCAGCAGTATACAATAGAAAAGGTATTCACCAATCACGATTATGAACCCTACGCCCTTGAACGCGATAATACTATTGCCGGCTTTTTGTTACAGAACGGCATTACGCTTCATACCTATAAAGACCAGGTGATCTTTGAAAAAGATGAAGTAGTGAAAGATGATGGCAAACCTTACACTGTATTCACTCCCTATAGTAAAAAGTGGAAGGCCACACTGAATAAATTCTATTTGAAAAGCTACCCTACCGAAAAGTATCATAACAATTTTTATAAGGTGGCAGCAAAGGCAATACCTTCATTAAAAGCGATGGGGTTTAATAAAACAGCTGCCTTATTTCCTCCGGATGACATTGATAACAGCATCATTAAAAAATACGACAAACAACGCGACTTTCCGGCCATTGAAGGCACTACCCACCTTGGCATGCACCTGCGGTTTGGCACTATTAGTGTAAGAGCGCTGGCGCAAAAAGCCATGAAATTGAATGAAACTTATTTGGGTGAGCTTATCTGGCGCGATTTCTTTCAAATGATCCTCTGGCATTTTCCGCATGTAGGTAAGGGGCTGGCATTTAAAGCAGAATATGATTTTATAAAGTGGCGGAACAATGAAGATGAATTTGCGCGCTGGTGCAAAGGAAATACCGGCTATCCTATTGTAGATGCGGGTATGCGTGAGTTAAACGAAACAGGTTTTATGCATAACCGTGTTCGTATGATAACAGCCTCCTTTTTGGCCAAACATTTACTAATTGACTGGCGTTGGGGCGAAGCCTGGTTTGCCGAAAAGCTGCTCGACTTTGAACTGGCCAGCAATAATGGTAACTGGCAATGGGCGGCAGGCTGCGGTTGCGATGCGGCGCCTTACTTCAGAATATTCAATCCGTATTTACAAACAAAGAAGTTTGACCCCGAATTAAAGTATATACGAAAATGGGTACCTGAATTTGAGGAGCTCACCTACCCCCAACCAATGGTTGATCATGAAATGGCGCGCAAGCGTTGTTTGAAGACGTATAAAATGGCGTTGAAGGGGGAGTAAGTAATACCTATAAGGCCTGTTTTTCAATATCGGCCAGCATATCAATGAAAATGGCTTTTGAACCAAGGTCGGTAATGCGTCTTACTTTTTGCGCCAACCATAAAATACCAAGGAACACCGGCAAAAGCATAACCCCAATACTTAAAAGAAAAAAATCCTGTATTAAATCTGATATAAGCCCACCAATTCCATAGCATGCGAGCACAGAAAAGACAAAAGTAGCTGTATAGAATCCAACGCGGTGAAATGAAGGACGCAACTCCAGTTCAACTAAAAGCCCCTCGGCATCCTCTATTATTTTCCCATTTAGCCGGTCCACTTTATTATAGCTTTCTTGTTTACTAATAAAGAATGAAGACTCTGAAAACATCCGCCCCTCGTAATGAGCGCTATGCTCGAAACTATGGAAAGAGTTCCGGTATTTAATCTCCTTATATAACGCATCTTCAAACCGCCGCTTATCAGTGTTTATATGCATTGTCCAGCTAAGAGTAGTTTTCAACATGAATAGCTATATATTAATCCAGGCTATAATAAAAAAGGTGGGCTCTCCGCAAAGAGAGCCGCTAATTTATTATACCGGTTCGGGCAACTGATGAAAACTATACAGTTTCTTTATTACCAAATTAACATACCGCTTCAGGTAAGTTTCGTTCAGGAAAGAGTTGGTCCAGTTTTCAAAGCGGCTGCATTGAACCCCCAGGTAAAAGAAATAAAAACTTACGCTGATAACAGGTATCAGTTTCTTTTCTTCTTCGGGAATAGGTGTAATAGATTCATATCCCTTCAAAAAGTGATCGAGCTTTAACTCGTACATTCCAGGCTCTCTTTCGGTATTGTAGATCTGCATTATATAATAAGCCAGATCGTGCACCAGCCAGCCATTACCACAGAAATCAAAATCAAAGATGGTAACCTCTTCATTGTTATGAATATTCAGGTTATCAAACCATATATCAAGATGCAGGACACCTTTCCGTAATAAATGCGCCGGTGCGTTTAGGTATTGCTGTAACAAATATGGTTGCACCTTTTGCATCCATTGCCCTTCTTCGGTATCGGGGGGGAGGTATTGTTTTAGTAACTCAAAAGAATCGATAAGCATTACCCGGGGTGTATATTGCACCCGCTCTAACGTGAGGCCCAATGTTACCTGATGCATACGCGCCATTATTTGGCCCAGCTTATAATGAAGCGCTTCAGAAAAATTAAGCGTCTTCTCGCCTTTTGCATAGGAGAACAAAACACCCATACGCATACCCTCAGGTGCAGTTATGTATTGAATAAGATTACCCTGCGGATCGGGCAAAGCATAGGAAACGGGGATATCATTTTTCCTTAACAGATCTAACAACCTGAGTTCTTCGGCGATCTCCTTTTCAGACCGCCAGTTTAAACTATAAACCCTAAAAACATATTTCTGTAAATCATCTGTTACCAAATAAACATGGTTAATGGCTGCACGCAATAAACGACAGGTAGTGCCTGCCCCCAAATGATATTGTTGCTGCAGGTACGCAGCTAAATGTGAGGCACTCAGTGTTGAGCACACAACGGGAAAAGGTTGCATAATTGTTTAATTTTTAATATCAGCTAATTGAAAAGAAAAATCCCTTGAAGCGGGATCTGGAGCAGAGGCTGATAAAGAATAGGCAGCGTGCAGAAGACCGATTAGTGGTTGTTCCCGGGAACTAAAATCGGGGCGCGAATATAAATAGTATAATCATTCTAACAAAAAAATATCGAATGCAAAAGTGTTTTTCACTTCTACATTCGACATTTAGTATTCGACATTCGATATTTTCTAGTGCTGCGCCATTCTATTGGCAGTGCTACGCAGCTTATAGTAATAGTCGTCAATATCCTGCCCCGACCTAACCGTTAGTGCAGAACCGTAATTATCGGGTTCAACTGAATAAGTAACACAGGCTTTGTCATATTTACTGCCCGATGCACGGGAAGAAAAATAAGCGTGCAAAATAATTTCATTCTTGTTGAGGAAAAGTATTTCGCCGGTAGAATCACATTTAACCCTTTGTTTGGGATCGCGCTTACCTGTGATCAGATCTTTATAAATATTAATTTCTGTTTCATCTGTAACTGCTTCAGCCAGAGTATCGCCATGATTAAAGAACTTCAATTGAACTTTATCTACATCCTTTAACAGGTCGGCAAAATATTTTTTGCCTTTGTTTTTGTGTGAGATACTGCTACAAGAGACCATTGTTAAAAACGCTAAACCAAGGGAAACATTTTTCATATTATAACTTTTACAGTATGGCAACCCGGTAATTCTGCAAAGGGTATACCATATTCCCCAACCTATAGAAAGATATTTTCGGTAGTTGGATTTACCTGTTTTAATTGGCTGTAAATATCAAGAAAAGTATTCACTGCTGCTTTACCATCGGCCCCCAATTGTAAAGAATAGTTATTAACATACAGATCTATATGCTGGCGCATTACCGCTTCACTCATTTCCTGCGAATGTTGTTTTACATAATCAGTAATAAGCGGGTAATTTTCGAATGCATACTCGAGGCTGCGCTTTATTAAGCCATCTACTTTTTGTTGCAGGGCACTATCGAACGATCTCTTCATTACAATTCCCCCTAATGGAATAGGATTACCTGTTTGTCGTTCCCAGTATTCGCCCAAATCAACCAGCTTATGTAACCCTTTTTGCTGATAAGTAAAACGGTTTTCATGAATAATAACGCCGGCATCAACATCGTCATTGAGCACAGCATCTTCAATGGCAGAGAACACCATGAATTTCTTTTTTATGGCTTTGGGGTACGCCAGTGAAAATAGCATATGTGCGGTCGTATGTTCACCCGGTACGGCAATGGTCATTTCATTCACATCTTTATTTTCAGCACCGGTCTGTTTGGTTATTAACAAAGGCCCTACCCCTTTGCCTAACGCGCCACCTGCATTTAATACTATATATTTATTTAGCAATAACGGTAATACGCCATAACTGATCTTTGTAACATCTAACTTACCCTGCAATGCCCATTCATTAAGCGTTTGCACATCTTCCAACACGGGTTGAAAGCTCAATCCTTCAGTATCGATCTTATTATTCACAAGTGCATCGAAGATAAATGTATCGTTCGGGCACGGAGAAAAGCCTATTTTAAAGGTCATAGCGGTATAATTACTTTATTATGTGGTTCTAATAATCTGTTACAGGTTTCAGGTTACAGGTTTTCTCTTAACTTTTTTTTCTTTCCCTGCAACCTGTAACATGTAACTTGTAACAATTGAATAGTCAATTAAAAATTCTCAGTTACAATCTGTGCTAATTTTTCATTAAGCACTCCTATAGCATCTTTCATCTTCCATTTAGTTTTATCGCGTTCGCCTACGAAATTAGAAATAGCGCGTAATTGTATAAATGGGATCTTTTCTGTTAACGCTACATAATGAAAAGCAGCGCCTTCCATCGATTCAACAACCGGCTGGTACTTTTGTTGCAATTGTTGAATACGTTCGGGACGGGTGCTTATTTCACTTATGGTTACAGACTTCACCAATGGCAGCTTTTGTTGTTGCAGTAATTCAGGATTATTATTTACAAGGCTTTTGCCAGTATATGGGCCGGTGATCTGTGGCAGCCCCATATCAAATACATCTTTAAATTCATTATTCTCTTCTACCCCCAGATCGCCGGTCACTTCTTCATTTACCAATACAATGCTTCCCGGTGGATAACTGGCAGAAAAACTGCCGCCGATACCTGCCTGAATCAGCATATCGGGCCGTTTATTGCCTATGGTCTTTGTAAGCCAGTATGTGGTGCTCATACTGCCAATTCCGGCTATCAGCACATTGAACCGGTTGTTGCCAATTATGCTGTCCCGTTCGGCCAAAAGGTTTATAGTAGGTTGAATTTCAAAGTTCGTTGCAGCTATTAACAAAATATCCATGGTGCAAAACTAAGGGAATACAGGTTGCCGGTCACCAGTTACCGGTTGCCTGGCCTTAACTCCAGGACTGCCAATTAATAGCAGGCTTATTACCTGGCAACTGGTAACCGGTACCCTGCAAAGCGGAGAATTGCCTATAATAGTACTGCCAAACTAAAGTAAGCGTTACCTTTGCGGCAAATTTTCACGACAACAATGGTGTATTTGACTCGTGTTGAACACTTTAATGCAGCCCATAAATTGTATAACCCCCAGTGGACCAAGGAACAAAATGAGCTGGTTTTTGGAAAATGTGCCAATCAGAACTGGCATGGCCATAATTACGAACTTTATGTAACCGTTAAAGGCAGGCCCAACCCCGATACCGGTTTTGTGTGTGATGTAAAAGAATTAAGCCGTATAATAAACCAATACGTAACAGAACAATTAGACCATAAAAACCTTAATGTAGATGTGCCTTTCATGAAGGACCAGCTTTGTTCAACCGAGAACCTGGCTATTGCCATCTGGAAGCAACTACAACCACATATACCGGCTGGTGCGCAATTACATGGTATTAAACTGTATGAAACACCACGCATTTTTGTGGAGTATTTTGGAGAATAAGTTTTATTAAAAATAACATGAGCAGAAAAGTAGCTGTTTACCGTAAGGAACATTTTAATGCGGCCCATCGCTTATATAATCCTGCCTGGGATATGGCTAAAAACGATGCCGTGTTTGGCAAATGCAATAATCCCAGCTTTCATGGCCATAACTATGAAGTAGTGGTTAAAGTAACCGGTGAGCCCGATCCTGAAACAGGTTATGTGATGGACATGAAAATACTAAGTGAGCTTATCAGGGACCAGGTGCTTGAAAAGTTCGATCATAAGAACCTTAACCTGGATACTGAATACTTCAGGAACCTGAATCCAACAGCAGAAAATATTTGTCTGGTGATCTATGATCTGCTGAGGGAAAAAATTGATCACCGGCTCGATGTGCAGGTGCGGTTGTATGAAACGGAAAGAAATTTTGTAGAGTATCCTGCTTAGTTCCGCATAAACGTTAAGAAAATATTTAAAACAACGGAAATGGCTTATAATAAAGTTGACCAATACGATGAAAAGATAATGCCGGAGCTGATGCATCATTACCGCGAAACATTATCGCTGCTGGGTGAAGACCCTAACAGAGAAGGCCTGGTAAAAACGCCTGAACGTATGGCCAAGGCTATGCAATATCTTACACAAGGGTATGAAATGGATGCAAGGGCTATTTTAGCTTCGGCCAAGTTTAAGGAAAGTGTAAGTGAAATGATATTGGTGAAGGATATTGAATTATATAGCATGTGCGAACATCACTTATTACCATTTTTTGGAAAAGCGCATATTGCCTATATTCCTAATGGGTATATTACCGGTCTTAGCAAACTGGCCCGGGTAGTTGATGTGTATGCCCGCCGTTTGCAGGTACAGGAGCGCCTTACTACTCAAATTCTGGATGCTATAAAAGAAACCCTGCAACCCCTTGGCGTAGCAGTGGTTATTGAGGCATCGCACCTTTGTATGATGATGCGTGGAGTACAAAAACAAAATTCCGTAACCACCACATCGGCATTTTGGGGCGAGTTTGAAAGAAACGAAACCCGAAGTGAGTTTATGAAACTTATATCATCGCGCTTACATTAATAATTATTTATTAGTCAGCGGTGCGCCTTTGGAAATCAGCCACAGCGCGTAAGAAAAAAAGTAGGACATATTATTAACACGAAGGTTTCTTTATTCTTTTTGGATAGTTAAAACCTTTGTGGCATTTTTGTTTTTTAAACCCCTTTTAACATTATGACACATGCTTTTGTGTTCCCGGGACAAGGCTCTCAGTTTCCGGGGATGGGAAAAGACCACTATGAAAACAGTGCTTTTGCGAAAAGATTATTTGAACAGGCGAACGAGATTGTGGGGTTTCGTATTTCGGATATCATGTTTAACGGTACTGAAGAAGACTTGAAACAAACCAGGGTAACCCAACCCGCCATTTTTCTTCATTCCGTTATTGCGTTTAAAAGTATTGATAATGCACGCCCCGAAATGGTTGCCGGTCATTCACTTGGTGAGTTTTCGGCATTAGTGGCCAACGGAGTATTAAGCTTTGAAGATGGATTAAAACTGGTGAGCATCAGGGCACAGGCCATGCAAAAAGCCTGCGAAAGCAATCCATCGACCATGGCAGCAGTATTAGGTCTTGAAGATGCCAAAGTAGAAGAAATTTGCGCACTTGTTCAGGAAGAAACCAATGAAGTGGTTGTGCCGGCCAATTACAATTGCCCCGGGCAGTTGGTAATTAGTGGTAGCAATAAAGGTATTGAAGTTGCCATCGAGCGGCTGAAAGCTGCCGGCGCCAAACGCGCCCTGGTATTACCAGTAAGCGGCGCCTTTCACTCTCCTTTGATGGAACCTGCCAAAGCCGAATTATCAAAAGCTATTGAAGCTATCACTTTCTATCATCCTAATTGCCCTGTTTATCAAAACGTTGTGGCTAAAGCCGTGGGCAACAAAGAAGATATTAAACAAAACCTCATCGATCAGCTTACCAGCGCAGTAAAATGGACCCAAAGTATTAAAACCATGATCACTGATGGGGGCACTCATTTCACTGAATGCGGCCCCGGTAAAGTTTTACAAGGCCTTATAGGCAAGATCGACAAAAAAGTAACTACCGACGGAGTAAGTTAAAGGCTGGTTGACATGTTAACTAGTTGACGAGTTAACTAGGAAATATAACAGCTTTACAGATCGTTACCCCCTAAAATGCTTAAAAAGAAAAGAGCCACGATACAATCGCGGCTCTTTTCTTTTTTATAATATATCTATTATCTAATCATTCCTTTAAACCTGGGCCGCCCAACCCGTTCATTCAACCCAAGCACTTCTTCGGTTAATGCCATGCGTTGTTGTGGGCTCACCGCCATGCGGGGCGCATAGTTGCCGTTGTTTATAAAGAACAATACGGCATTCAAGCATCCTTCACTTTGATCGCCCCAGTCTTTATCTAAACCATCTGCTTGCTGGTGACTAAGACTTAACCCATTAAAATAATTGCCTTCGCCATTTTTATTTACTGTACGAAACGATACGGGGAATATATACCAATCGAATACCGAAATAGGATAAAAGCCCACAGGTTTACCATGTGTGCTCGATGGCCCTATGAGGTGAACATCCATATAAGGCATTAAACTGTTTATAAGCAATTCACTGGCCGAAGCGGTATTCTGACTTACTATAAAGAAAAGACGGTTAAGATCGAGCGTACCTTTTTTTGTAAAGTTCTGGGTAACGTTGTAGGAGCTATAGTGATCGTTAAACTCCTCGGTCAACATTACCTTATGGTCTGCCGCTGCCGGCGCCAGGTAATTGGCCAACATATTTTGTACCGAAACATATCCGCCACCGTTATACCTAAGGTCAACTACCAGGTCATTCACATGCTCGCTGCTGAACTTATTGAAAATACGGGTAAACTCATTTTTGATCTCAACAGTATCGCCCAGGAAGGAGTTGAATACAAAATAACCGGTTTTACCGGCGCCTGTTGTATATACTGAATCAAACAACAGGGGATGTTCTTTGTATGAAGACGCTTTTAGTGTAATGGTAGTATCGGTGGCATGGGGCCGTTCGAACAAAAACGAACCAACGGAACTGTTATAAACCGCCTGTACAATACCATCGGCATTGGTGGAATTTATATTGGGGTTACCATTGATCTGTTTAATATGCCAACTACGTCTGATACCTGCCTTGCCTGCAGGTGACTCAGGTTCAACATACGACACCCGCAGATCGGTATTGGTAAGAAAAAAGATGTTCATTCCAAAATCGCCACCAACGCCTGAGCTTAGAGCGTCCCAATCGCGTTTAAGCATGGCAAAACTCCAGCGGTCAACCGGCATATTGAAACCGGGCTCAGTACTAAAGGCCCGTATTGCCTGCATAACGCCATTAGGATCTGTGAAACTGTGTGCATTGAAGGTTCCGGGAATATTATTGTGCCACAGGTAAATATCCCGTGCATAGTTTGCCGCCGTGTCGTTCTTCACTTCACTGCTAACTATGTCGTGATCTTTTCTGCAGCTTACCACAGAAAGCCCTATAAAAATTACAGCTCCTGCTACAATAGCTTTCATACAATAACCCGAACTTTTTCTATGTGACCTTATCTGCTATAAAGATGATCATTCAATGGAACATTTCATAGAGCGGAAAACATAAACCAGATAACTTTAACAAGTTACAAATATTTAGGGGAACAGCGTGAAAAGTGAAAGTTAAGTTTTATATGGGAAAACAGGTGGCGGCAGAAGGCCGAAGTATGAGGTAGGAAGTAAGAAGTAGGAAATACAAAAATTCAGGATCTTCAGACTTCGTATCTCCTGCTTCTTACTTCTATTAAATTAAACCGTAATACTGCAATTGATCCACTCAGGATCGAAGCTGGCTTTATACTTTTTATAAAAGTTAATGGCCGGCTCGTTCCATTCAAGCACCTGCCAGGTAATACCGTTGAAATTCCTTTCTTTAGCTTCTACGATCAACTGATCGAAAAGCAATTTACCCAGTCCTTTGCCCCGCATTTTTTCTGTAACAATCAGGTCTTCGAGGTACATACGCTGTCCTTTCCAGGTACTATAGCGAATGTAATACATGGCAAATCCTTCAACCTGTCCGTTGGCTTCGGCCACAAAAGCCCACCAAACCGGTTGGTTTCCAAAACCACTTTCAACAAAATGCTCCATACTAACCGTTACTTCATGAGCCGCTTTTTCATATACAGCCAGCTCATTTATTAACTCCAATAACCGGGGACAATCTTCTTTTACAGCACGACGAATCTTTATATCCATATATGTTTTAATAGTGAATGTTAGACATTTTTCGTTTTAAAGAGTCTTTCGTTACCAGTTACCGGCTTCCAGTTGCCGGGGCCTGGTAACCGGCTTACCGGTAACCGGGACCTTTCACGAACCGGCCAGGTTTGGCGCCGGTATGTTCGCCATCTTTTAATACCACTACCCCATTTACCAGTACATGCACCATGCCTGTTGCAAACTGGTGCGGCTTATCAAAGGTGGCGTGGTCTGCAATAGTGGCAGGGTCAAAAATAACCACATCGGCATAATTACCCTTTTTCAGTTCGCCACGGCGGACAATACGTAAGTTTGTTGCCGGCAGTTTGGTGAGTTTGCGAATGGCTTCTGCCAATGAAAGCACATTTTCATCGCGTACATATTTTCCCAGCAAACGTGCAAAATTGCCATAGGCCCGGGGATGACAGTTGAATTGCAGAAAAACGCCCTCGGGTGTATAGCTACCTTCGTCACTGCCAAAGCTCATCCACGGTAACTGCTGTTGCTTTTTAATATTGGCCTCATCCATTAAAAAATATATTGATTCAATACGTGAGCTATCCTGCACCACCAGGTCGAGCACCGTTTCTTCGGGTTGCCTGTTCCTGATGCGGGCAATATCGGCCAACGATTTACCAGTATATTTTTTAAGACTATCCTGGCGAAAGCCAACCAGCAAAATACGATCGGGCGAACCGGCAGCTACATAAAAATTCTCCCATGCCGTGGTAGGCGTATTCATATCGCGAATAGTTTGTTGCCTAATGGCGGGGTCTTGCAGGCGGGTACGCAGTTTTCCAAAACCACCATCCTGTAACGCGGGTGGCAAACAAGCCGTTAGTCCGGTACCACCGGCAACGTAATTGTACATATCGGCGGTAATATCCAACCCATCGGCGCGCGCCTTTTCTATGCGGCTAATGACACTGTCTATTTTATTCCAGTTGCTTTTACCGGCTGCTTTCAGGTGATATATTTCAGCGTGAATATTAGCCTGTTTGGCAATGGTGACCAGTTCTTCCAACGCCTCATATAATTGCGTGCCTTCGCTGCGCATATGCGAAATATACGAACCGCCATAGCGCGATGCTTCACTACACAATGCTACCAGCTCATTGGTCTTTGCAAAAAATGCAGGTGGGTATATAAGGGAAGAACCAACACCCAGTGCCCCCTCCTGCATAGCCTGCGCTACCAGCTGTTTCATACTATCCAATTCGGCAGGCGTAGGCGCCCGGTCAACTTCACCCACCACATAACGGCGAACTGTAGTGGCGCCTACAAAAGAAGCGATATTGCAGCTTACGCCTTTATGTTGCAGATAGTTGAGGTATTCGCCCAATGTACTCCATTCTACTTTATACTTAACAGCAGTTTGGTACTGCTCCATTTCCTTCTTCATGGCTGGTGTTAATGGCCCCATACTTTCTCCTTCGCCCATTACCTCCAGGGTTACACCTTGTTTTATATCGCTCTGCGAGCGGCCATCCTGTACAAGCGATTCGTTGGCCCAGCTTAGCATATTTATAAAACCGGGGGCAACAGCCATTCCTTTGGCATCAATAAACTTTTGCGCATATGCATTGCTTAAATCACCAACAAAAGCAATGGTATCGGCATTAATGGCCACATCGCCCTTGTAAGGCTTTTTGCCACTGCCATCGAAGATCATTCCATTGCGAATGATAAGCTCATACTTATTATCGGATGAAAGTTTGCATGAAAGGCACGTTGTAAAACAAACAGCGGATAACCAAAGAAAGTGCTTCATATTGGAAAATGTTACAGATTTTAAACTGTTACAGGTTACAAGTTGCAGGTTGCAGGGAATACAACTGGAAACAAACGCTTTCAGAGTACAAGCCCTGCAACCTGAAACCTGCAACTGGAATTTTATTTTGAATTATAGCCCTTTTAAAGACTGTTCCAGATCAACAAGTATATCCTGCACATTCTCCATGCCAATACTCATGCGTATAAGGCCGTCAGTAATACCATATTTTTCCCGTTGCTCCTTTGGCACCCCATAATGCGTCATAGATGCCGGGTGACACAACAAGGTATCGCAGGTACCTAACGACACTGTACGGGTGCATAGTTGCAAGCGGTCCATCATTTGAATACCGGCCTGCAAACCGCCTTTCAGTTCAATGCTCATGATAGCGCCGGGATGCCGCATTTGTTTTGAAGTAAGCTGGTGATCTGCATGCGATGGTAAACCGGTATAGTTTACTTTGGCAACAGCACTATGCCCTTGGAGGTAATTGGCAACTTCTGTAGCATTATTACAATGCCTTTCCATACGAACCTCTAATGTGCGCATACCGTTGATAAGCAAAAAGGCATCGAAGGGATTGCTGTTACCACCCAACAGTTGAATTGTTTTTTCGGCCCTGCTGGTCATGAATTCAAGATCGCGGCCAATAAGTACACCACCGATCGCTGTACCATGACCGTTCAGGAACTTGGTAGTAGAATGAATAATAAAATCAACACCAAACCTGAATGGTTGCTGCAGGTAAGGTGTTGCAAATGTATTGTCGCAGGCTACCAGCTTGCCGTATTTGCGGGCCAGTTTGGTAAGCGCTTCTATATCTACGCACTGTAATGTGGGGTTGGCAGGTGTTTCGAGGTACACCATCTTAATATTGGGATTCGCCTTTAAAGCTTCTTCGGCTTTGCTTAAATCGCGCAAGTCAACAATTACGGCTTCAATACCCAGGCCCGGTAATATCTTATCCATCATTTCCTGCGAACCGCCGTACAACGAATAATGCGACAATATTTGATCGCCTGCTTTCAGGTTTGAAATAAACAACGTTGAAATAGCCGCCATGCCCGATGCATGTAACAATGCTTTTGCCACCAATGGCTTGCCGGCAGCATCGGTAACGCCAAAACACTCCATGGCCGCTATCTTTTTTTCGGCCTCAGTAAATGTAGGATTGCCCCAACGGCTGTAAATGTATCCTTCTTCCTGTTTGCTAAAACGGCGCATGCCCTGTTCAGCATTATCATATACAAAAGTTGAAGAAGCGTAAATGGGCGTAAGGTGCGCGTATTTGGGATCTTGTTCATGACCGGCATGAATGGCCAGTGAGGTAAAGCCTGTGAACGGGAATTCTTTCTTTGCCATGGTTAAAAATATTGAATATAGAATGAAAAATGCCGAATAATGAAGTACTTTCTTTACTTCATTATCCGGCATGGAAGAATATTTAGTAATTGCTATTGCACCCGCAAAATCACGCACCCGCCAACAGTAGCGAGCCCCGAAATTGAAGCATTATCACATTAGCATATTATCACATTATCACATTACTCTTTAGTATCCCCACTTTAACAGGGTAGCGCCCCAGGTAAAGCCACCGCCAAAAGCCGCAAGTACAATGTTGTCGCCTTTTTTCAGTTTGGTTTCCCAATCCCACAAACACAGGGGAAGCGTACCTGCGGTAGTATTACCATAACGCATAATGTTCAGCATTACTTTATCGTGGGTAAGGCCCATACGATCGGCTGTAGCATCGATGATGCGTTTATTTGCCTGGTGTGGAACCAGCCAGGCGATATCATCACCGGTCAGTTTATTTCTTTCCAACAGTTCGGCGCTTACGTCGGCCATGCCTTTTACCGCAGCTTTGAACACGGGCTGGCCTTCCTGGTATATGAAGTGCTCTTTATTGGCAACAGTTTCAGCTGATGCGGGGCGTAATGAACCGCCCGCTTTCATATGCAGGTGCTGGCATCCGCTGCCATCGCTTTTTAAGATGCTATCGAGTACGCCATAACCTTCGGTATTGGCTTCAAGCAATACAGCTGCACCGCCATCGCCAAAGATGATACAGGTGGTACGATCGCTATAGTCAACAATAGCGCTCATTTTATCGCCACCGGCAACGATCACCTTTTTATAGCGGCCGCTTTCGATAAGGGAAGCGCCAACGGTAAGTGCGTACAGGAAACCACTGCAGGCTGCCAGCATATCAAAGCCAAATGCATTTTTAAGGCCGGCTTTGTGGCATACCAGGTTAGCGGTAGAGGGGAACATCATATCGGGGGTAACGGTTCCAACTACCAGAGCGTCAATCTCTTCGGGAGCAACGCCTCTTTTCTTTAATATTTCCAGAACGGCTGGGGTAATTAGGTCTGAAGTACCTTTCTCACCTTTCAAAATCCTTCTTTCTTCAATACCGGTACGGCTCCTGATCCATTCGTCGTTGGTATCTACTATTTTCTCGAGGTCTGCATTTGTCAGCTTGTCTTCAGGAACAAAGCCGCCAACAGCTGTGATGGCAGCAGTAATTTTTTGCATCATGCTACTATTATACAAGTTTGATATTGAATCATTTTTGAGTTCAAAGTCATTACTAAAAGAGCAAATAAGCTGGCAAAGATAAGGAGTTACCGGTTACTGCGCTTTCGCGAAGCTTCAGCGAAGCAAAGCCGGGTACCAGTCGCCTGTTTCCCGTTGCCAACCTCGCGAAAACCAGTTACAGGTTACAGGTTTCAAGTTTCAGGTTGCCGTACTGACGTGCATTCTGTATTTGCTTTCAGCTTTCGGCTTATAGCTTTAAGCTGTATTTTGTATTCCT
The DNA here is from genome assembly GCA_024809215.1 of Niastella sp. OAS944. Taxonomy (GTDB): domain Bacteria; phylum Bacteroidota; class Bacteroidia; order Chitinophagales; family Chitinophagaceae; genus Niastella. The sequence continues at coordinate 129,355 of JANUBW010000014.1, forward strand.
ATAACGCTCTCATTAAGTAATTGTTATATACCCACCTGTTGGCGGCGGAACAACTTCAACCTTTTAATCACATTCCATAATCTTCAATTAGAAAGCAGAAACCTTTCATTATTTTCGCCTTATGATCGCATTCGTACGGGGACAATTCGTATTGAAGACACCAGCTGTTGTACATATTGAAGCTAACGGCGTGGGATACGAGCTCCAAATTAGTCTGCATACCTATTCATTCATTCAGGGGCTCGACAAAGGGCTGCTATATACGCATTTGCACATAAAGGAAGATGCCCATACGTTGTATGGCTTCTATGAAGTGGCTGAAAAAGAGCTGTTTTTACAACTGATAAGCATATCGGGGGTAGGTGCAGCTACTGCACGTATGATGCTGTCTAGTTTGAAGCCCGATGAGTTATCGCGGGCCATCGTACAGGGGAATACGAAGCAGTTGGAATCAATTAAGGGGATAGGAAAAAAATCGGCCGAAAGGATCATCCTGGAACTGAAGGATAAACTCAGCAAAGGCAAGCCAGGCCTGAATATTTCGCCCCTGATAAACAATACATTGGAGCAGGATGCGTTAAATGCCTTAATTGCACTGGGAATAGCCCGCTCAGCTGCAGAACAGGCTATTCAACGCGTAATAAAAGCGGAACCTTCTCTTAGTGCAGTTGAAGAAATTATTAAGAAAGCTTTAAAAACCATTTAAGCCTATCGGATCGGAACTCTACCTAACTAATTCTCGAGAGAAGATTGTTACGCGCACCTTACAGAAACCGAATAACACCCATTGTGTTCGTAGTAGCTGCATGCGTAGGTATGTGTTCTACCGTAAAAGCTCAGGCTCCCAGGCAGGATTCTACCCAACAGCACGGCTCTGACACTTTGAAGTATCCCCTGCACGACAGACGGGGCGATAAATTTACCTTTCCTCAACGAAATTCACTGGGACTTAAAGACCCGGCCAACATTCGTGACTCCATTGTTTACGATCCCACAACAAGACAGTACTTCATCATTGAAAAAATAGGTAATACTTACTATCGTAAGCCTACCTATCTCACCTTTGATGAGTTCATGGCTATTATGGCCCGTAGGCAGGAAGAAGACTACTTTAAGAAAAGGGCAAATATCCTTAGTGGACTGAACCGCAAAATGCTGCGGCCCAAGATGTCCATGAGCGATAATTTGTTCAACCGCATTTTTGGGAATGGTAAAATTGAGATCAAACCCCAGGGGGAAGTAAACATCATTGCCGGCTACCAGGGTCAGAATATCAAAAACCCCGCACTACCCGAAAGGGCCCGACGCAATGGTGGTTTTGATTTCGACATGAATGCCAACCTGAGCGTGATTGGCAACATTGGCGATAAGCTAAAACTACCCATCAGCTATAACACCCTGGCCAACTTCGATTTCGATAACCAGCTCAAGCTCGATTATACCGGTAACGATGATGAGATCATCAAAAAAATTGAGGCGGGGAACATCTCCTTCTCATCAAAAGGTACGCTCATTCCCGGCGCCCAAAATATATTCGGTATAAAGACCCAGCTGCAGTTCGGCAAGCTCTATATCACCGGCGTACTTGCCAACCAGCGTTCGCAACGACAGTCGCTTGGTTTGCAGGGCGGTTCGGCCAATACCTATTTCGAGTTCAAGGCCAACGACTATGAGGAGAACCGGCACTTCCTGTTAGCACAGTATTTCAAGAATAACTTCAATAAGGCCATGTCGAAACTGCCGGTGGTTTCGTCACAGGTGCAGATCTTGCGCATGGAAGTATGGGTTACTAACCGTAATGGTTCCACAACCGAAACAAGGGACGTGGTAGGTTTGATGGACCTCGGCGAGCCAAGTCCATATTACCAACGCCCCAACCCGGGCAACCCCAATGGCCTGCCAAATAATGACGCCAACGACCTGTACCGCCGTATCGTTAACGACCCCAGCAGCCGCAGCCCTTCTGCCATCACCAGCAAGTTATCGTCGTTAAATTTGCGCCCGGTGCAGGATTTTGAAAAAACATTTGCCCGTAAGCTCAACCCCAGCGATTACTACTTCAACCCGCAGGTTGGTTTCATATCTATCAACCAACCGCTGCAACCCGATGAGGTGTTGGCGGTAGCCTATCAATACACGTATAACGGAAGACAATACCAGGTGGGTGAGTTTTCGCAGGATGTACCACCCGATACTACCAATAGGACTGCGGGAACGCAAAAAGTACTGTTCCTGAAATTATTGAAAGCGACTTCGCAACGTACCAACCTGCCTTTGTGGGGCCTGATGATGAAGAACGTGTACACGCTCAAAACAAAAGATGGCAGCTACTTATCGGGAGTACAACCGGCAGATTTTAAGTTGAACGTATTGTACGAAGAACCCAGCTTAGGCCAGAAACGCTTTTTACCAGAAGGCAATCAACCGGGTGTTCCTTTAATCTCTCTGTTAAACCTCGACCGGTTAAATGCACGAAACGATCCTTTGCCCGATGGGGTGTTTGACTATATTGAAGGCTTTACCATACAATCGCAGCAGGCACGTATCATTTTCCCTTACCTTGAACCGTTCGGGCGCGACCTGGACTCTGTTGCCTTTTCAACCAGTACGCCAGATATTAAGCAGAAGTACATCTACTACCCGCTTTACGATACCATTAAAGAAATCGCAAAAACCTACGCCAACCTCGACAGGTATATCATCAGCGGTTATGCAAAAGGCCAAAGCACATCTGAAATATCACTGGGCGCCTTTAACGTACCCCAGGGTTCAGTAAGCGTAACGGCAGGTGGCCAGGTACTTGTAGAGAACCAGGATTATGTGGTGGATTACAATCTGGGTACCGTTAAGATCATTAACCAGGCCATATTGAATGCCGGCCTGCCTGTAAATGTGCAGTTTGAGAATAATGCCGGCTATGGCATGCAGCAGCGAAACTTTATGGGACTGCGGCTCGACTATATGGCCAAACAAACGGCCCGCGAACAATTGTCGATAGGCGCCTCACTGGTACGGCTGGGCGAACGCCCCTTCTTTACCAAAACGAGTTACAACGAAGATCCTATTCGCAATACCATGTACGGCGTCGACTTTAACTATATGACCCAGGCGCCCCGCATTACAAGCTGGTTAGATAAACTTCCCTTTTACCATACTACCGAAATGAGTACCATTACGGCATATGGCGAAGCGGCTTATCTAAAACCAGGCCACCCGCCACAAATAGGTAAGGGTAGCAACAGCCAGGTGTTCATCGATGATTTTGAAGGTGCACGTAATGCCATTGACCTGCGCTTTCCACTGGTAAGCTGGGGGCTGGCATCAACGCCTGTTAGCAGTACTAATTTGTTTCCCGAAGCTTCCATGCGCGATACCGTAAACTATGGTTACAACCGCGCCAAGCTGGCCTGGTATAACATTGAGCCTGTATTGCAGGATAAATCGAGTGCCGATAACCCAATAAGAGGTTTACCCATTGACCCCCGCACCCGTTCGGTAAACGTTAAAGATATCTTCAAGAACAAAACGCCCGATTTGGGTCAGGGTAGCCTGGTAACTTTTGACATGGCCTACTACCCTACCGAAAGAGGTCCTTACAACTACGATGCACAACCAGGTAGCATTGACGCCAACGGCCGGTTACTGAACCCGCAAAAACGCTGGGGTGGTATTATGCGCGGTATTGACCAGGTTGATTTTGAAACAGGCAACGTAGAATTTATTGAGTTCTGGATGCAGGACCCATATATATTGAACCCCGGTAGCTCGGGTGGTCAATTATACTTTAACCTGGGTAACGTTTCAGAAGACGTACTGAAAGATGGCAAACGCTTTTTTGAGAACGGTATCAGTGGTGCAGTGACAACTGCACTTGAAGATACCGCTACCCGCTGGGGAAAGGTGCCTGCCAACCCCATTCAGGTTACCCAGGCATTTAGTAACGACCCCGCCGACCGGCCTTTACAGGATGCTGGTTTTGATGGTTTAACAAATGAAGCCGAGCAAATAAAATTCCAGGCTTATCTAAACCAGCTGCAAGCTGTAGCTCCCGGCGCATATCAACGGGCCCTTGCCGATCCATCGAGCGACGACTACATCAACTACCGTAATGCGCAGTTCGGCGCAACCGACGGTATTCTTGCCCGTTACAAGAACATCAACAACCCGCAGGGCAACTCACCCGTTGCCAGCAGCGGCGATAAATTTGTAAGCGCCTTTACATTGTATCCCGACCAGGAAGAATTTAACCGTGATAATACATTGAACGAGCTGGAAGAGTATTTCGAATACAAGGTAGAGCTGAGGAAAAGCAACTTTCAGGTGGGCACCAACTACATTACTGATAGTGTTCAGGTTCAGGGCACAAACGAAACCTGGTACCTGTTCCGCATTCCCATCAGGGAGTATAACGGAAAAGTTGGTAATATTCCCGACTTTAAGAGTATCCGGTTCATTCGTATGTACCTTACCGGTTTCGAAGATTCGGTAGTGTTGCGTTTTGCAAAACTGGAACTGGTACGTAACCAATGGCGCCAGTTCAACTACCTGCTCGATACTACCAATCAATACGTTCCCATTCCTGCCAGCACGCCAACAACAGTGAAACAACTGGCTGTGAATGTGGAAGAGAATTCATCGCGTTACCCCGTTCCTTACAAAACGCCGCCAGGTGTAATTCGTCAGCAACAGTTAAGCAACAACAACGTGAACCTGTTGCAGAACGAGCAATCTCTGAGCATGCAGGTTTGTAACCTGGCACAGAACGACGCAAGAGGTGTATTCAAAACCCTGAACCTCGATCTGCGTCAATACAAACAAATGCAGATGTATGTACACGCCGAGTCGGTGAAAAGCACCGGCGATGTAAGGAATGGCGAATTATATGCTGTTGTTCGTTTGGGTAACGACCTTATCAGCAACTTCTATGAAATAAAGATCCCGCTGGAAATGACCCCCTGGGGAACAGCTGACGATGATCTTATATGGCCGGCAAACAATAGCCTTGACCTTTCGCTCGACAGACTGACCAAATTAAAAGTGTCGCGCAACACCAATGGCAACACTTATCAATACTACCAGGAAACCGATGGCGACGGTAAACAGTTTTCAATACTGGGTAACCCCAACCTTGGCGAAGTACGCACCTTCTTTATTGGGGTGCAAAACGTAAAACGTCCCGATGCGTGTGCAGAGATCTGGTTCAACGAGCTTCGCTTATCGGGTCTCGATGAACATGGCGCCTGGGCTGCTACCGGTCGCTTAGACATTAAGCTGGCCGACCTGGGTACCCTGTATCTTTCAGCCAGCGCCCGCAGCGCAGGTTGGGGTACATTAGAGCAACGTGTAAACGAACGCTCACGCGAATCGTTCACCCAGTTAGACGTGGCTACTAACCTTGAGCTGGGTAAACTGTTACCTGCTAAAGCCGGTATATCAATTCCAGTATATGCCAGTTATTCAAAAACGGTTACCACACCAGAGTACGATCCATACGACCTGGATATAAAACTGAAAGACAAACTTAACGCCGCTTCCGGCGCTGCCAAAGACTCAATACGTAACGATGCTATTGACGTAAAAACCATTAAAACGATAAACTTCACCAACGTGAAGAAGAACAATACCAATGGTAAAAAGCAGCAGATATGGAGTATTGAGAACTGGGATGTAAGCTATTCTTATTATAAAGAAGAACAGCACAACCCGCTTATTGAAAGCAATGAGGTGGTACGTCACCGTGCCGGCCTGGGTTATAACTATACCAGCACGCCTAAGTTTTGGGAGCCGGCCAAGAAGATGATCAAAACAAGATCGCCATGGGTAACGGCCGTGAAAGATTTCAACATTAACCCCATGCCTACCCTGCTTGGTTTCAGGGCCGATGTAAATCGCCAGTTTGGCACCTACCGCCCACGCAGTGTAGGTACACCTAAAAACCTGATACCGGAAACCTACGACAAGTACTTCACCTTTGATCGTACATACAACCTGCGTTGGGACTTTACCCGTTCGCTAAACCTCGACTTCACTGCTTTAAACCGCGCGTGGGTCGATGAAGACAGTGGTCGTTTAGATGAAGCTGAGAAAAAACGTATGTGGCATAACTTCTGGAAAGGTGGCCGCACCATTCAATACAACCACAAGGCAACAATGTCCTATACGCTGCCCATGAGTAAAATACCTGCGCTCGACTGGACAACCGTTAGGGCAGGTTATACAGCCACCTTCGACTGGTTAGCAGCTTCGTTAATTGCCAGGGAATTGGGTAACACGCTTTCAAACACGCAGCAAAAGAACGTTACTGCCGAATTTGACTTTACCCGGTTGTACGCAAAATCGCGATTACTACGGGCTTTTGATGAAGATAACCCGCAGGCAGGGCAAGGTGGAATGCCACCAGTGCCGGGCGCCAAAACCGATTCAACAGGCAAGAAGAAGAAACGCGACAAAAACGCACCGCTTGAATTAAGCGGTCCTGTAAAATTCGGTGGCCGTATACTCACCATGTTGAAACGGGTGAACGTGCAATATTCAGAAAATGCCAGCGCTACCATTTATGGTTATACCGATAGCACCCGCATACTGGGTATGAACTTTAGATCGATGGCACCGGGTCTTGGCTTTATATTCGGCCGCCAGCCCGATACCAACTTTGTGAACATGATGGCAAGCAAAGGCTGGCTTACTGCCGATTCAAATTTCAACTACCAAAACCGGCAGGATTACCAGCAGCGGTTAAACATCACAGCTACGCTTAATCCCATACGCGACCTTACCATTGACCTTACGTGGGATAAAACGTTTGGTAAAATGTACAGCGAGTTATATAAAGACACTACCGGTACCGGTCAACACTTTGCGCGGTTGAACCCATACACGTCAGGTAGCTTTAGTGTAAGTTATATTGCGCTGAAGACGATGTTCACACCGGTAAGGCCAAACGAGGTAACAAGTACCTTCCTGAAGTTCCAGAGTTATCGGGAGGTATTATCGAAGCGGCTGGCAGAACAAAACCCTTACTGGCAAAAGCTTGATCCTAACAAACAGATGACCGCCGATGGTTATTATGCGGGTTATGGCCGTTATGCACAGGATGTATTATTACCAGCATTTATTGCAGCCTATACGGGTAAGAACCCCGAGGGCGTTTCATTAATAAAACAGGATAACCCGAACATCCGCTCCAATCCGTTCTCAGGCTTCCTGCCCAGACCAAACTGGCGACTGACCTATAATGGATTGACCCGGATAAAAGGAATGGAAAAGATATTCACCAACTTTACCATTACGCATGGTTATACAGGTACGTTGAGTATGAACAACTATTCTTCGGCGCTGTTGTACCGCGACTCGTTTAACCTGGGTTATCCGGCGTTTGTTGATTCGCTCACAGGAAACTATATTCCTTACTTCCTGGTACCAAACATTTCTATTAGTGAGCAGTTTGTTCCGTTGATCGATTTGGATATGCAATTCACCAATCAGCTCACTGCACGTTTTGAATATAAGAAATCAAGAACGGTGAGTTTGAGTTTGATCGACTTCCAATTGAGTGAGTCACGGTCGACCGAGTTCACTATTGGCGCCGGGTTTAGAAAGCGGGGCGCATTCTCGTGGATCAGAATAAAGGGCAAGCCCTTGCAAAACGATGCCAGCTTTAGGTTAGACCTTGGCCTGCGCGACGACATTACTGCCAACAGCCGCTTAGAGCAAACACAGGCACTACCAACAAACGGACAAAAAGTGATCACCATAAATCCAACGGTCGATTACGTTATCAGCAACCGGGTGAACATTAAGTTATACTTTGAACAACGAAGAGTAGAACCGAAAATATCAACCTCACCGCCGATAACCACAACAAGAGCCGGGGTGCAGATAAGGATCTCACTGGCGCAGTAGTTTGAAAGTTGAATGTTAATGATCGTTATAAAAAAAGCCTTCCCGGTTGGGAGGGCTTTTTTGTTTTAAGCAGTCTATCGTGAAACGGCAAACGTGAAACGTGAAATAGCTCGCTAATTTCCTATGCTTACTTACGAACTTACGCAGCCCTAAATTTATAGCTAATCGCCAACAAAACGCGAGCGTCGAAATTTGGCGTTTGCCGTTTCACGTTTGCCGATTGCCGATTGCCGATTGCCGATTCACGCAAAGGCACCAAACAAAAAAGGCGAGCCATCTATAAAGAATGACTCACCCTCAACTATAAAGCTTTCTAAATTATTTCTTTGCTGTAGGTTCCGGTTTCTTTAACAGCATTACATAACCGCATAAATTCTTTTTCTTCTTATTAACCTGTACGGGTTTTATCATGTGGTATTCACTAAACTGAGGTGTGTAAGTATAGCTGATAATACTACCATCAACATCGCCCCATTGATTTTTTTTATACACTACCTGGCGTTCGTTGAAATCATACATCCGAACTTCGTACAATTTTGATGAAGGATCACCAATAAAAACAAATTGATATACGGTTCCGGCCGTCATTGGTAAAACAACAGGCATTTCATACTCGCTCTCCATCTGAATCGACGTTTCGCGTAGTAGTACATATCCTTGTTCTGAGCTGGCTTTTTTGATACTGTCAACTGCGTGCTGGTAGGGATTTCCTTCGCAATTTTGTAGTTTTATTACATCATTTTGCGCGTGCAATGACGAAGAAAACAGGACGCAAAAACATGCTAATAGGCATGCGCATAGGGGTTTGTACATAGTAATTGGCTTTATATAGGGATCTGGAATTCGATAGCTATCATAAAACTACACAAAATGATGGTAGATGCAAATGGTTTCACCAACAAATCGCATAATCTAAATGAATTATGTATCGCATTCCTATATTCCTTATTACAATTTATATACCAGTACAGGAAATCTACTAGCGCAGCTAAGTAATTTTAACAAAGAATTTACCGGTGTAAATAGAAAGAATTCGCCTGAGCAAGACAAGTTAATACCAGGTCATTTATACACACGTGAGCAGGTAATGAGGCCGCAAAAAACACAACATCAGCAACATCCCCGGCACTTAATGGTTTATACCCTTCATAAATTTTATCGGCGGCATCAGCGTTACCTTTGAAGCGCACCATCGAGAATTCTGTTTCAGCAGCGCCGGGATGAATACCGGTAACTTTTATTTTATGCCGCAACAGATCAACACGCATCGATTGCGACAAAGCATCGAGCGCATATTTTGAAGAACAATACCCGTTTCCTTTCTCATACACTTCTTTGCCTGCAATGGAACCCATATTAATAATGTGCCCTTCTTTTCGTTCTATCATTCCCGGTATTACCGCCTTTGTTACATACATAACACCTTTAACATTTGTATCGAGCATGGTTTCCCAATCATCGATATTGGCATCTTCGAAGTAATCGCGGCCCAGCGCAAGACCTGCATTATTGATAAGTATATCTATTTTTTTGAAAGCCGGCGGCAGTTGTTCAATAGCGCTAAAAACAGCAGCACGGTCACGCACATCAAATTCAAGTGTATGCACCTGTATTTTGTAAGTTGAAGTTAATTGCGCTTTCAGTTCGTTAAGCCTGTCTGCGCGGCGTCCGGTTATAATTACATTGAAATTATTGGCGGCAAATTTTTCGGCCATAGCTTTTCCAAACCCTGAAGTAGCTCCGGTGATTAATACAGTTCTCATTTCGCTGGTTATTTGGCCGCAAAATTAAGTAAAGTCGGCAAACGTGAGTCGGCAATCGTGAATCGTGAATCGGCAATCGGCAATGGCTCGCAAATCGTGAAACGGCAAACAGCCCCCTTCCCAACCCCTCCTCCGCCAGCTGGCGGAGGAGGGGCTCTTTACTAAGCTAGATTTAGTTAACCTGCTGAAGTTGCAAGTTGTATTCCTTTATCAACGATATCACCTCCATCAACTTTTCAACTACCTCGTTAACTCGTCAACTTGTTAGCCCATTCCCCCTACCTCAATAAAATAGCCGTTCCTTTTCTCATAACAAGCTTGCCAGTATAATCTGTTCCACGCGCCATCCATACGTAGGTACCAGCATCCTGTTGTTTTCCATTAATGGTGCCATCCCACCCCACTTCAGAAGAATAGCCCCGGTACATCATTTGTCCCCAGCGGTTGAACACGCAGAAATAATCGAGGGTAGCAATACCTACCGGTATAGGCCGCAACATATTATTACGGCCGCTACCCGGCCTGAATGCATTGGGAACAAAAATATCGGGCGCAGTTTTAAATACTTTGATATTGATTGTGTCCAGGTCGAAACAACCCTCTGCAGTATATGCCCTTAACTCGTACGAGAAATTATCATCAAGTATGGCAATGGGATTGGCAATGTCATTCCGGTTAAGGTGTAATGCAGGCTGCCATTCATAAAAATCAGAGCCCTGTCCATTTAATTGTAGCGGCTGACCAACCACAATGGAAGTATCCCTTCCTGCCCTGGCAATGATCTCGTTTTTAACATTCACCACAATAGTATCGCGCCCAGGTTTGGGGCAACCTAACGTATCATACACGCTAAGCACATACGAAGTGGTGCGCAATGGCCAGGCCAGGGTGTTTAAACTATAGGGATCGCTTAACGTACTGGCAGGGCTCCATGTAAACCGGTAACCTATCATGCTGGCATTAATACTGGCAGTATCCTGATAACAAATAAGTGTATCGGCGCCTGCCCTGGCAGTAGGATATGGAATGGTACGATAAGTGACAATATCTTCGGCCCAGCATTTACCAATATGCGCAACCACATGATAGGTGGTAGTTGCTGTTGGTGTAACCCAGGGCTGCTTTATATTGGGGTTACTGATATAGCCGGGCAAACTGGCTGTCCATTCAAACTTTAAACCATCGGTTTGGGGGTTTAATTGAAATGTATCGGTAAGGCAAATGGTGCTATCGGCACCCGCATCCAATGTTACAAAATCAACTACACGCACCCGTACATTTTCGGTATTCACACAACCATTTTCATTTAATGTAACGGTATATATTGATGTTGTTTTAGGGTATACCAACGGCGTTGGCGTATTTGCATTAAGTATATTATAATTGGGGCTCCATGAAAAAATTCCGTTCCCGCCTGCCTGAAGCATCAACGTATCTATACTGCAGATCAATGTATCCTTAAACGGAACATATATCGGTGGTTTATCGCGCACATCGGCTATAGCGGTGGCCGTTCCCACACAGCCCTTATCGCTTTCAACGGTAAGGGTCACCGTTTTCATACCGGTGGTATTGTATTTCCAACCGGGGTTTTGTGCATTTGATACATCGGCATTGGTGGTTTCATCGCCAAAATCCCAGGTCCATTTTGCCGGTGCGCCATAACGCGAAGTTGTTTGATCGGTAAATTGTATCGGCAATAACACACATGTGCCTGTGATTTTAAATGCAGGCCAAAAACCAGGATATACTTTTGCCAGCGTCACGGTTTCATCTTCACACTGCCCAGCCAGCACTACTTTTAATTTTACGGTATACGTTCCTGTATCGGCATATTGGTGTTGTACCCTGCCTTCTAAATCATTTGTAGTTACAGGTGCAGTTCCGTCACCAAAATCCCACGTGTACACCGAACCGCTGGGGTTCACCTGTTCATTTTTAAATGTTACCAGAAAATCGTCGCAGTAAGAATAATTTGGTTTTAACAGCGCCTCCAGCGGAATACAATCCGACACTTTCACATGCACATCTTTACGATGTATATTTATAAGTACACCCCGCCTGTATTCATATACACAAACTGTAATTACATACTGGCCTATTGAATAAGGCGCAATGCCACTGATAATACCGGTTTTAGGATCAATTGTTACCTGCCCGCCCAATGGCGAGTTACCATTGTATGGCGATTGATAATTTAAATTGGAAAATGGTGGAGTTGAAGTTGTTTGCGGATTGGGCGAATTGGTTGATGCTCCAACAAAGCCACTGCAAAATGTATATGCCAGTGAATCGGTGCCATTGGGTTCAGTAGCAGCAAAGCTTAAAGTAAAATTGCTGCCGCGGCAAATGGCGGTGGCATCGTTTGGCAAATACCGCGGACTACTGTTTTGATAAGCATCGGGTAATGTATTGGTGCCCGGAATTTCACACATATAAGTAGCACCTGCCGAATTACTGCGTGGTACCAGGTTTACAATATTGTCAATACGGCAACACCGTTGATAGGCAATAACATAACCCGCATTATTTACAGGCAGCGTGATGGTATTGGAAAAAGAACGTACACGATAACATACATCGTGGGGCGGGTTACTGATACAGGGGTTTGAAGCGGGATCAAATCGTAACCATTCGTCGCCAATGGTGGGTGCATTAAAGGGGCTCCCCCCTACCTGACTGTTATTGCCTTTATCAAAAACAGTTAATTTGATCTCAGTATCTAACTGGCCCGAACTTTGGGCGTTGCAGTCGATGTATAATTTTAGCGTTACCCGGTAAAACGAAGTGCTGGAAGAAGCAGGCCCCAGGTACTCATAAAACATTTCTCCCCCCTTAATATGCTCAGCAAACAGGGATTGGATCGTTACAAAGAATAACAATGTAGCTATCGCAATTGCTTTTCTCATTAGGCTGGTACACAAGGTTATTTACGTTAGCCCAATTAACCATGCATCAAAAAGGCATCAATAAAATTGTTACTAAGTACAGGTTCCTCCCACATTCCCATATGTCCGGAATGTTCAAGTGTATTAATATATGAAAACCCGGGCATATAACACTGTTGCATCCCGTGTTCATAGGGCACTGCAGCATCATGTTTTCCTAAAATAAACAATATTGGGCGGGGAAAGTTTTTTAGCACATGCGTACGATCGGGCCGCACCATCATGGCCTGATAGTAATTTACGAGAGATTGACCAATAAAGTTGGTGTAGCGGGCAAGAATTTTACGCACCATTTCGGACTGGTGCTTTTTTGTTTCTTCTGAAAAAAGATTGGGAATTGATTGCTCAAGAAATTTAGCCGGGCCATTTTGCTGAATAAACTCAATACCCCTGCGGCGGGCTGTCTTTTTTTCTTCGCTATCGGCAAAAGCAGTAGAATGAAACAACCCAAACGATTGTAACCGGTTGGGCCATGCATCGGCAAACGCCAGTGTAATGTACCCACCCATACTGTGACCGATCATACTAACAGTTTCTATTTTCTCCTGGTCAAGAATGAGGCGAATGCAATCGGCAAAATACTCCATCGACCACACAGCATCGTTTAAAGGGGATTGGCCACTTCCGGGCAAATCGGGAATAATAAACTGAAACTTATCTTTCAGCGCAGCTATCTGGTTCTCCCATACCGTACCATCTTCCGAAAAACCATGCACCAATACCACAGGCCGCCCATTCCCTTCTACACGGTAATATACCGGCTCACCATTCAAAACAATACTGCTTTCTTTTACCATGCCCTGAAGTTACTTAAGTTCTATATTCGTTGTATTAGTACTTAAGACCACATTGGTGGTATTTTTCGATTTTAATTTCTTTTTAAAAAGATTGCCACGGAAATTACTGCGAACTAATACGATACCCAGTATTGGCAATACCGCCATATTTATTTTCTGCGGAATGAACAACCAGCAAATGGCAAATAACAACGTAAGCACAAATACCACTCTGAAGTATTGCTGTATCCAGTTTCTTTTTAAATACACAACAAAGGCAATAAAGAAGTGCGTTGGCAATGCCCAGCCAAGATTATAATTATTTTGGCAAACAGTATCAATGCGTATGGCCCATAAGGTTACCATTACCAGCCCGAGGATACCCAGAAGTAAAAAAAAGACAGCATCAAAAACATTCAGAAAACCCCGCGCAAATTTATTGTCGCTAAACGAAAGCAAAGTGATCAAAGTGAACAAAGCTGCGAAAACAAAAATGGGGGTGAACAAAGTAGCCGGTGGGGATACAGGCGTAATTGCCAGCACAACGCTTTTTTGTTCTAACAAAGGTCTTCCATTTACAGTTGCACTGTCAATGCCTTTCATCAGGTAATCGGGCAAAAACATGGCCGATTCATTGGTAACCTTTTTATCGAGATTACTTCCCAATAAAAAGTCGATACCCAGTTTGCTCCAGGGCTGGTTGCCTTTATCGAGGTAGGAATGAATTAAATTACGGTATGAAGGAATTGCTGAGGGTAAAATATTATTAAAAACTACCGGGGCGCCCGACTTCTGTACAATTATATCGCGGGCGCGGGTGGTACAGTTATCGGTATGAAAATAATAATTATAATATCGGTTCTGCCCCCGTGCATTTTCGCGAAGGGCGGCATATAAGCGCTGTTTTTCTTCGTTGGTAAGGTTCAGGTTCTGCTCAAAAACATACCGTTGCTCGTATTGGTATTCGGCCAGGAAATCCTGAAAGGAATAGTTTGACAGGGAATACACCATTATTCCTTCAGTGAACCTTACATAAAACCGGGGATCGCGATCATCGAAGGTGCCATAATTATACACCATATCTCTACCGCTTACACTATCGGTAACTCTAATGGCAGTATGTCCAAATGTGGTATATAATTCAGCACCGGGGCTGCAGGTAAGTAAACTAATGCGCAAACGACTTGAACCGGATTGGGCTACAACCGTTAAACAGAAGAACGGAAAAAGAAACAATAAAATGCAACGGAGCTTTAGCTTCATCGGCAAGAATTTAAAAATACAAGTTACAAGTTTCAGGTTACAAGTTTCAGGAGAAATAGCAGCCCTGTAACCTGTAACTTGTAACATGTTACAGAATCTATCTTCTGCTATAATTCGGCGCTTCTTTGGTAATATCAATATCGTGCGCGTGGCTTTCTTTAATACCGGCATTGGTAATGCGTACAAACTGAGCCTGCTGTAAGGCTTTGATATCTTTGGCGCCACAATAACCCATACCCGATCTAAGGCCACCTACATATTGATAAACGATCTCACTTAAGCTTCCTTTAAATGCTACCCGGCCTTCGATACCTTCGGGTACATATTTTTTAATATCGGCCTCCACATCCTGGAAGTATCTGTCGCCACTACCCTGGCTCATAGCACCCAGAGATCCCATACCGCGATATTGTTTGAATTTTCTTCCTTCGTAAATTATGGTTTCGCCAGGGCTTTCTTCGGTACCTGCAAAAATGCTACCCATCATTACCAGGTTTGCACCGGCAGCCAGGGCCTTTACCATATCGCCAGTGTAGCGAATACCACCATCTGCGATTAATGGAATACCCATTTTATGCAGTACAGAAGCAGCTTCCATAATGGCAGTGATCTGTGGAACACCAGCACCAGCAACTATACGTGTTGTACATATAGAACCGGGACCAATACCAACCTTCACCGCATCGGCGCCAGCTTCGGCTAAAGCTTTTGCACCTGCTGCCGTACCTACGTTACCAGAAATGACCTGTAGTTTTTTAAAGTTCTTTTTCAGGGTTTTCAATGCATCAATAACACCTTTGCTATGACCGTGTGCACTATCCAAACACACCACATCTACCCCTATTTGTTGTAAGGCTGCGGCACGATCGAGCAGGTCGCGGGTAATACCCAGCGCTGCGCCAACCAGTAAACGACCATTTGAATCCTTTACTGCATTGGGGTAATTTTGCACCTGCAGAATGTCGCGATAGGTGATCAGCCCAAACAAGGTACCGTCTTTTTTAACTATCGGCAGCTTTTCGATCTTATGCTGTTGTAAAATTTTTTCCGCTTTTTTAAGGTTGGTGCCTTCGGGAGCGGTAATGAGGTTTTCGCGGGTCATTACCTCACTTACAATGCGTTTGTTATCAGTTTCAAAACGCAGATCGCGATTGGTTAAAATACCAACCAGCTTCTTATTATTATCAACAATGGGAATACCACCAATGCGATTTTCTTTCATCAACCGCTGGGCATCGCCAATAGTAGCGTCTTCGTGTAAAGTAATGGGCTCGAGGATAAGGCCGCTTTCACTTCTTTTCACTTTCCGTGCCTGCTCAACCTGCTTTTCAATGCTCATATTCTTGTGCAGAATACCCAAACCGCCTTCACGGGCCAGGGCAATGGCCAGATTGGCTTCCGTTACCGTGTCCATGGCGGCCGATAACATGGGAATATTCAATTGAATAGATTTGGTAAGCCAGGTGCGGATTTCTACATCTCGGGGCAGTACCTGCGAATAAGCGGGAACCAGTAAAACGTCGTCAAACGTTAAGCCTTCACCAAAAAACTTACTTGAATTGGGGGATTTCTTCTGTGGAGCACTATTTCTTGTTGCCATGTGCAAAGATATAATAGCTAAATAATACGCTCCAAATGAAATTTTAATGACCATTTTAGCGCGCAATGATAAAATAATTAGTATTTTAGCGCTAAACTTATTAGTCTATGTCTACTGCCGGTAAAAATCTGAAATACCTTCGCAAACTGCGCGGGTGGACCCAGGAAGAGTTTGCCACCAAATTGCAGATCAAACGTTCACTACTGGGCGCTTATGAAGAAGAGCGGGCAGAGCCTCGCATTGAAGTACTGGAAACAGTTGGTGAAATGTTTAAGCTCACGCTCGATGAGCTGTTGCTGAAAGATCTGGCAGATACCAAAGGTAACTACCTCGCCAAACGACGAGCGCAAAAGCTGGCGGCAGGCACTAATGAGATACAATTTGTACCGGTAAAAGCTGCGGCCGGTTATCTGGCCGGCTATGCCGATCCTGAATTTATTGATGAACTGAACACCTTCACATTGCCTATGCTGGCCCCGGGCCAGTACCGCGCATTTGAGATAGTGGGAGACTCTATGCTGCCCACCCCAAGCGGTTCAATTATTGTGGGCGAAAAAGTAGATGACATCAACGATGTAAAGAACAACTTTACATATATAGTAGTATCGCGCAATGAAGGCATTGTGTACAAAAGGGTAATGAAGAACAATCGCTCAAAGAACAAATACACACTTGTAAGCGATAACCCCACTTACCAACCCTACCAGGTAAATGGCGAAGACATAATTGAAGTATGGAAAGCTGCCATGATATTGGGTAAAGCCAACGCCCAACCACACTGGAATGTAAACCAGCTTGCCAATGTGGTAAATACATTACAGGAACAGGTAAGCTATTTAAAGAAGAAAATAAATTAGTCTTTCAACAACCGGCATACGCCTAATTAATAGGCGTATGCCGGTTGTTGAAAGGGACTTTCACGAGACGCTAATCCCAGATTGATCCCGGTCACATTCAATCTGAGCCATGCTTAATGGCTATCTGCCCAGCCAGTCTTCGCTTTGCAGTAATAACTTCTCCCCGATTGTTGGTACAATAAAACCCTCACAGGCAACTATTTCCTTGCCAAATTTGCCACGACTTCTTATCTTGGGAAATAATTCAAGGGCTGTCTACGCGCGACCAGACATTCCCGCCAGTAATTTGCCATACATATTCTTTCCCTTTAAAATGGTTAGCAAAAAAAGGTATGTTAATCCGCCTGCGCGTAAAATTCAATGAAACATTAGAATGACTACCAATCACCAGGCGAGTGATGATGTTAGTGTATGTATTTTTTTATGACTCTGGTTCAAAATCTAAATTCGGCTATTTTTGCCCCCCTTAAAATAACCTATGCTTAAAAGGCTGGTTGTTATATTACCACTAATTGCCTATGCCGGGCTTTATGCTCAGCCCAAACGAACGCAGGCCATACAGGTTGCCCAGGCGCCCCGCATTGATGGCAGCCTCGATGATGCCGCCTGGCAACAGGCACCCATAGCTTTCGACTTTGTTACCAATACACCCGTGTTTGGCGACCCCGCATCAGTAAAAACTGCTGTAAAGGTTGTGTATGATAATAACGCCATTTACATTGGCGCATACTTATACGATGACCCTGCTGAAATACGGCAACAATACACAACCCGCGATAATCAGCAACGGGCGAACGTTGACTTCTTCTCTGTTTTCTTAGATACATATAAAGACCGGCAAAATGCTTTTCAGTTTTTGGTAACCGCCCGTAATGTTCAAACAGATGCACGGGTAAGCGCCAGTTACTCTGGTGAAGATGGAGCTTATGGCGATGTAACCTGGGATGCGGTGTGGAATAGTAAAGTAGGAATGCGCACCGATGGCTGGATAGTTGAAATGCGTATACCGCTTTTTTCAATTCGCTTCTCGCGCAAAACCGAAAACGACTGGGGCATACAGTTCATGCGTTTTAGCCGCCGGTTTAATGAAACCTCTTTCTGGAATTCTGTTAACCCGGCCGTAAATGGCTTTGCCAACCAGTTTGGCAATATTTCAGGCCTTAATAACCTGGTGCCGCCCTTACGCCTTAGCTTTTCGCCCTACGTAAGCGGAGGCTATCGCCAAACACCACACATTAACAGTACCCAGCAATATGAAACATTGAAAAGTGGTGGTATGGATGTTAAATTTGGTATTAACGAAAGCTTTACCCTCGACGCCACCTTAATACCCGATTTTGGCCAGGTGATCTCGGATAATGTAGTGAACAACCTAAGCCCGTTTGAAATAAGGTTTCGCGAAAACCGCCCCTTCTTCACCGAAGGCACAGAACTGTTCAATAAAGCCGGCATCTTTTATTCGCGCCGTATTGGTAAAATGCCCGACTACTATGACTCAATACAGGACAAAATAACTTCAGGGGAATTAGATGGTTATCAATTACTGAAGAACCCATCGGTAACCCGGTTATATAATGCCGTTAAGTTTTCGGGGCGAACAGGCAATAAACTGGGTATTGGTATCTTTAACGCCGTTACCGAAAATGTCAAAGCCAAACTACGTAACCGCTACACAGGCAAAGATTCAACAGTAACAACCGAGCCCCTTACCAACTACAATATTATTGTGCTGGACCAGGCATTAAAGAACCGTTCGTATATAACCCTTACCAATACCAATGTGCTGCGCAACGGTTATGAACGCGATGCCAATGTTACAGCTGTAGATGTGGCATTGTACGATAAAGCCAACCGGTTTGGACTGATGATAAAACCCCGGTATAGTGTGGTATACGAAGGCCTGGGCCGCTATGATGGGTTTGCCAATTTTTTTGAAGCAGGAAAAGTAAGCGGCAAACTACAGTATTCCTTTACTAATGAATTACGCTCGGCGCAATATGATCCCAACGATCTGGGCTTTCAGTTATCACCAAACGCTTTTTCAAATACGGCGGCAGTAAGTTATAATATTTACCAGGCCAACCGGTGTTTTTTAAACCAGGTGTATAAAGTCGCGTACAGGCAGGATTACCTGTTTAAACCATTTACCTGGCAAAAAACAAATATTGAAGCCTCCGCTTCGTGGTTATTAAAAAACTTTTGGAGCCTTTCACTAAGCGCCGATGTTGCCCCACGGTGGTTCAACGATTTCTTTGAAATGCAAACACCATCGAGTTTGTTCGAAACCCCACGGCAACCATTAAAACGCTCGTCTTACTACAGTCTGTTTATCGATGGCAGTACCGATAACCGCAACCCCCTGATCGTAAGCTGGCTTATAGGTGGTGCCGAAGGGCCGTTGCCCAACGATCCGTTCTATGCACTTCAGGGCGCTGTTCGCTACCGGTTCAGCGACCGGCTGATGCTTGAACTGAGTTACAGACGCCAATATGATAATGGCCAGTTTGGCTATGCGTTCGTTCGCGATCCGGTTACCAAATCGCCTATACTGGCCCGGCGCAAATATGCCGATGTAACAACGGTTTTTAGTGGTGTGTACAATTTCACTTCGCGTATGAACCTTACCTTCAGGGCCCGCCACTTTTGGAACAACCTGTTTAACACCAACCTGTATAATATTCAAACCGATGGCTCCTGGACGGAAAGAACAGATCTGCTGCCTCCCAAATACAATATAAATTACAATGCCTTTAATTTAGATGTGTTTTATACCTGGGATTTTCGGTTAGGCAGCCGGTTAATTCTTGGCTGGAAGAACTGGCTGGGCAAAGACTATGAAACTGCCATCAATGGCATTGTATACAGCTTCTATTTAACCAATATTCACCGAATGTTCAGCATGCCGCATGGCAATGAGTTTACTATTAGGTTTATTTATTTCTTAAATTATCAGCAGCTCGGTATAAGAATGAAGAATAAAAAGTGAGTATAGGGGTCGGCACTCGTTATTAATTGTTGGGGGGAATTTTCCCTATGACCTTATAGAGACCTTACAGCGACCTTATAGCGACCTTATAGCGATGTTATAGCGACCTTATAGCGATTCAACCAGCTGGCAGCACCATGGCAACTCCATGGTTACTCCATAGCAACTCCCTTGCAGTATCTATGTAACAACTCACCAACTAAAAATGTCCTTAGCCGCCCTAAACGTATTGCAATGCGCTTCAACAATTGTTTTAATATCTGGTGAATAACCTCCGCCCATGGCTACCACACAGGGAATTCGTTTTGCTTTCAACTGAGCGAGCACCATTTCATCGCGCTGTTTGCAGCCCGCTATACTCACGTTCAGTTTACCGAATTTATCGGTCGATAAAATATCTACCCCCGATAAATAAAATGCAAAATCTGGTTGCAGCTGATCGAGCAAAGTATGTAGGGTATTTTGAAGCAGACTTAAATAAAGTTTATCATCAGTACCATCATTGAGACCAATATCAAGGTCACTTTTTTCCTTATGGAACGGATAGTTATGTGCCCCATGCATACTAAAGGTAAACACCCGCGGTTCTTTTTCAAACAAACTGGCCGTGCCATTTCCCTGATGAACATCGAGGTCAATTATGATGATCTTATGTGCAAGGCCTTTTTTAAGTAAGTAGTTAGCCGCTACACCAAAATCGTTCAACAAACAAAACCCTTCTCCTCTATTGGCAAAAGCATGATGTGTACCACCGGCTACATTAAGGGCAACTCCATGCTCCATTGCAAAATGACAGCAATCGATGGTACCCTGGGTTATCACAAACTCCCGGCGGGTAAGCTGGGGCGATTGCGGAAACCCAATATGCCGTTGTTCACGTGCCGATAATGTTTGCTGATGCAATCGTTGAACATATTCCTTATCGTGCGTCCACAACACCACTTCATCGGCACAGGCAGACGGTGTAAATAAATTGTTTGGGGTAATGGTTCCTTCGTATAATAATTGCTCGGGGATCAATTCGTATTTAAGCATGGGAAACCGGTGCCCTTCGGGCAACGGGTGCGCATAAATAGGATCAAATGCTATTTTCAATAAAGGCGGCGTTGGGTTCATTGTAACTGTACAATATGATCGTTCACTATAGCAAATACATTTTCCTCATAATCGGGTTGCACCAGGGCAATGCCGGTAAAACGGCTAAATGCAGGCAACACACAAAAGTCTTTCGCAAAATAAAAACAGGGAAAGCTCAACGATTGTTTAGCCGCGCCCCTGATACGAACACCGGGATGAATATGGCCCGAAAAAAAATATTCTCTTCTGCGGGGCGCCACATCATCGAGGTCGTGCCTGAACCTGAACTCACCTATATGCAATTCTTCATCGGCCACATGAATAGCACATTGGCGGTACCAGTTTTCGTGAAGAATGTCGTGGTTACCCTTCACCAAATGTATGGGCAGGCCCGAAAAATCTTCGCGCCAACGCTGAAAAAGCTCCAGTTCTTTATTTTGATGACTATGAAACAGATCGCCCACCACTATCAATTGTTGTGGTTGAAAATATTGTATTAAATGTACCAGCCGTTGCAGATCTTCTTTATATACAGCTTGGGGCACAGCAATGCCCGATTTACGGAAGTGCCCGGTTTTGCCAAAGTGCAGGTCCGAAACGATCAATGCTTTCTCTTCTTCCCAAAAAACACACCTGTGAGCCGACAACCAAAGTTGTTGCCGTAATAATTTATATGAAACCGGCGCCTGCATACTCTTCTAAAAAATTAAATATATAATGCAAATCCAATATTAGTGTGAAAAACAACAGTACGTATTGTGCTTTTTCACATTTCTTAATTTAAAAATCAGCTTAGTTTAAGGGCCGCAATTTACTTTATTAATGGCCCTCATCAAGCTGAATATTGACAACCTGCTTACTGAATTTGATAAGTCATTCTATTCCATGCCGCTAACGATCGCTCAATCCTATCGTAAAATCAGTAGTTGTACGGTAGAATATGTGTGAGTCATTAATTTTCTTTGTTACAAACATGTAATTAACCAAGCCAGCAGCATATGCCCGGGGAGAAACATAACATTATTATATTTATCATTATAACCAGCCTGTTTATTCTCATCCTCATCTTTTTTATTGTATTCATTTTATTCCTGTATCAACGCCGGCATATCTCTTATCAAAAAGGACTTGAAGTGCTGAAATCTGATTTCGAAAAAACCTTACTTACTACCCAGCTCGAAATACAGGAACAAACCTTTCAAAGCATCTCGCGCGAAATACACGACAACATCGGGCTTTCACTTACGCTTGCCAAACTGAACCTGAATACCATTGACTGGAACAATACAGCCCACTCACAAGAAAAAGTAGTTGGGTCAATAAATTTTATTTCACGGGCAATTGAAGATCTGAGTTATATTTCCAAGGCATTGCATACGGGCTTTATTGAAGAGAATGGATTACTGAAAGCGCTTGAACTGGAAATAAATAAAATTCAAAAACTGGGTATATACAATATACGGTACGATGTTACCGGCTCGCCGGTGTATATGAAAACCCAAAAAGAACTGGTAATATTCAGGATCATACAGGAAGTATTGAACAACTGTATAAAACATGCCGAAGCAACCGCAATTACGTTGTTGTTGCATTATCAAAGCAACCAGGTTGAAATTGAATTGAGTGATGATGGCGTGGGCTTCTCGCGCAGGCCTACTGATGGCCAGGGCGGCAAGGGCACAGGATTAATGAACATTGTTAAACGGGCTGCATATATCGATGGCAGCTGTCAGATAAACAGTTTTCCGGGTAAAGGCACTACGGTACTATTGAAAATACCTTATTAATAAGAGCACAATTTTAAAGCGACTTTGACCGATATATTATTATGATCAATCAGGATTCTCCCATACAGGTAGCATTGGCCGATGACCATATTCTTTTACGCGATGCCCTGGCATCATTAATAAACACGTTCGATAATTGCAAGGTGATCTTTACTGCATCGAACGGACAGGAAACGCTTACCAAGATCAAAAGCAATCAAATACCCGATGTACTTATACTCGATCTCAATATGCCCCTGCTCGATGGTCACGATACTTCAGTTTGGTTAACAAAGCATTACCCCAACATACATGTATTGATGCTCACTATGTACGATACCGACCTTACACTCATCAGGCTATTACAGGCAGGCGTACGGGGCTTTCTGAAAAAAGATGTTCACCCCGATGAATTAAAATTCGCCATCAGGTCGGTTATGGAATCGGGTTACTACTACTCACATAATGTTACCGGCAAATTGGTAAACCTGTTCCGTAATACGCTGGAAGATCTTTCGCAAAAAAAGAACCTGTTGAATACGCAGGAACTGCAATTTCTGAAACTAAGTTGTTCAGAGTTGACGTATAAAGAAATAGCTGTTGAAATGCAGCTTAGCCCACGGGCGGTTGATGCATTGCGCGATCAGTTATTCAATCGTTTAGATGTAAAAAGCAGGGTAGGATTGGCCATGTATGCCATACGGCATGGGCTGGTGAGCTTTTAAATATTGAATATCCAATATTAAATGATGAATGTAGAAGGGGATTTTACTTCAACATTGGAAATTCAACATTCAGTATTCATTATTAATCAATGAGTTTATTGCGCATGCCGTACATAATAAGACCGGCAATGGTTTTGGCGCCCACTTTTGATTTCATATTCTGGCGAATGGTTTCAATAGTGCGGGGGCTGAGGAACACTTCTTTTGAAATTTCCTCGGTGGTTTTATCTGCAGCCAGCAGCTTTAGTATGCGAATTTCTTTTTCGGAGAATTTTATGGGATTGGGGTAAAACTGCCGTACCTGTTTCTTGGTTTGCAGTTTCGATAGTACAGCTTTATTAACAAGATCATTAAAGTAAAAGTCATCATTCATGCAGGTAAGTATAGCCTGATATATCTCTTCAGGGTCAGAGGTTTTGGTGAGGTAAGCATTGGCGCCCATTTCCATCATCTTGGTGATCATTTCCTGTTCATCGTACATAGTAAGTACAACGATCTTTACATCACTGTATTCCTTACGCAGTATACCAATAGCGTTCACCCCATCTACTTCGGGCATACGAATATCCATCAACAAAACATCAGGTTTTTTGATCTGCATCTTATGCATCAGATCTTTACCGTCTTCGGCTTCCCAAAGGATCTTCAGGTACTCTTTACCTTTCAAAGCCATCTTAATGCCGTCGCGAAATATCTTATGATCGTCGGCAAGTGCTACTTTAATAACCAGTTCAGTGCTCATAATGGGTAAGGTTGGCTTATTAATGGGTTATAAGTTGTTCCGTTTTTGGTACAATACGCCCTACCGCTTAACCCCTCGATCAATGTATGATCTTAGCGGGGCCTTAACCTTCAGGCAATATCGTATAAAAAAACGATTCCACTCACTTTGTAAACGTTAGTTTACCAGGATCAATAGAAATTGTACCAGTTTTACCTACGACGCTTTTACGTGTTTACCGGTAAATCCCGAATTTTTAAAAAAGAGCAATTCCGCTATTGCGAACTGGCGGGTGGCCTACTACTTTTGTTCAGAAGTTGATTGGTAAGGAATGGCAACCTTAAAACATCCAATATTCTGATTACCGTCCTAAAAAATAATTTCCAACGATCTTATGAATGCCGCCTGTCAAATCCAATATCAGTCAACTTCTTCTTTTTGTATCATTCACACCTGTTTCAAATAACCACCTCATCCTACAAAACGAAATCATACCCTTGTAAAAAATATAGTACAGTTGATCACTGTTTTGATCAGTTGTATTTGCAATCTTGTTAGCCGTAAATAAGAAAAGGAAATTTTTTGCAAGAGCTGCTACAAACTGCGCCCCGTTTTTAAAATCCGAACACTACTTAAGCATTAATTCTGCATAACTTAAGCATTTTCACTTATCCACATTTGTGAACAAACGTCCTGTAAACGGAAGTCACACGAACTTTCACTATAGTAAATATACGGTAAACTACGAGAAATTTTCCCCCATTTTAAATCGTAATATTTCCTAGTAAATTTCCCCGAAACGCAGGCCCGTAGAGCATTCCGGGCAAAATTACACCATTTATGCCTGCACGCAACCCGTTGTATATCTTTTTTTTTGGAGGTTTCTTACTAACCGGAACCACTATTTACAACCTCTAAAAACTTACTACTATGATGCAGACGAAACTCACCACTAAATGTAACATTGCTACCATTGGTGAAGAAATTACTCACGAATTAGGCGCTGAACTTGTTAGCAACTACCGCAAGGCTCACCCGAACGATGTTAAAGCATTCATCGTTGGAAAAGAGATCCTTAGCCAAATTCTGGCTCAACCCGGTTGCGCTGGTATTCAGTTCTTCAATGCCATCAACGAAATGGGCCAAAAAACCCTGGTTTACGTAGGCCTCGATCAAAATGGAAAACAACTGGTTAACTATTCTGTAGTTACAACTGATGCTCAACTTCAAACTGAAAAAGGTATTGTTGCCGACAGAGCTGTGCCTTCTGGCGACGATCCATGTTTCGGCGACGACTGGTTTTTTAATATTGATTAAATAAACCTGAATCTCTATATTTGAGGTAAATAGCCTGATATAGAGAGTTATTTCATACATATCAGTACATTTTCTTCATTATTACCCGTAATTCTCTTTCTCGCCTTTTTAAGGCATACAAAAAGGAAGGAATTATGGGTAATCTTTATTTACTCTATTTACTCTTTCTTAAATGATATAATATTACTTTACCTGGCCAATAAAAGCACAACGAGACTTTTGCTTAGTACATACACATTGGTTGAATTTTTCCTTTTCAGCTTTTTTATCTGGCTTATCATTGACAACCGGCAGTTTAAAAAAGTCATTGCTGCAGTTTCAACACTGTTTATTATATTTATCTGCTATTACTTCTTTACCACAAAATGGAATTTTTTCGATTCGGTACCAGTAGCCTGTGAATCAATATTGATCTTTACGTTTTCCCTTTATTATCTGTTCGAGCAAATAAACAAACCCAGAGTGCTATTTATATATAATACCTCCATGTTCTGGATTATTCTTGGTTTCCTGGTGTATTTAGCGGGGTCTTTTTTTATATATACCTTCGCTGATAATCTGGATAGAGATGACCGGGTAAAATTTTGGTTCATCCCATTCATCTTTAATACCATTAAAAACATTTTCTTTAGCATAGCTTTTTCGCGGAGAGAAGCAAAGGATAAAAACAGCTCCAGCCTGTCGTCCTCATATGATAATTTTTTTAAAACCCCATTTAACCCATTATAAACCCCGCTTCTCACATACTAATGATCTTGCTGCAAGCCAATCATGGCACCAGTCAGTTCCCTATGGTACTTTACTTTGGTACAATAGGTATGCTGGTACTCACCATTGGCCTCATTGTTTTTATTATTTTTCACCAACGAAAGGTGATCCGCTATCAAATGCAGTTGCAGCATATGGAGCAGGAACAACAAAAAATGTTGCTCAATGCTTCTATTCGCCTGCAGGAAGAAGAAAGGCAACGCATTGCCGCCGACCTGCACGATGATGCGGGCCCCCTACTGGCCACTGCGCGGTTGTACCTGAACGAAAACCTGGTAAACCTCGACAAAACAACCCAACTGCAGAGTATCTACAATGCCAAACAGATCATTGATGATACCATTCAACTCATTCGTAATATTTCGCATAGCCTGATGCCCCCTACCCTTAAGAACTTTGGGTTAGAATCGGCCGTGAACGACCTTTTTCAAAAGATCAGCGGCTCGGGTAGTATGAATGCCAGCTGCCGTTTTCACGATTACCGCGAACGCCTGCACGCAGACCAGGAGCTGATCATCTTTAGGGTGATACAGGAGCTGGTAAACAACATATTGAAACACAGTAATGCCAGTTTTATTCACCTTACCCAGAACCTGAGTGGTAATAAATTGTATATTCGCCTCCATCACGACGGCCGGGGTATTACCCAGGCCGATTTTGATAAACTGAATAAAAGCAATGTGGGCCTGGGTTTAAAGAATATTCAAAGCAGGTTGAAACTCCTGCATGGACGCATTTATTTCGAAAAGGATATTTCACAAACGTATTATAAGGTTACTATCGAAATTCCCCGCGTAGAGGAAGAACCGGTAGCACCACAGATATAAATAATTGGTTCATATTTTGATAAGGGCTACTAACGTAAATTAGTGGGGCGGATTAAGTGTTTATACTAACGTACGGATGCAATACCCCCTGAATGCCTAAACACTGAAGATTTTTAGTAATTTAGTTTTGCCAATATCATAAACAGATGGGACCTATAAAAGTGGCTATAGCTGATGACCACAAAATATTCCGTAAAGGAGTAATATTGTCGTTAAGGCCTTATACAAACATAAAATTCGTACTCGAAGCAGAAAACGGTCAGGAACTGTTGGATAACTTACCAACTGCCCCTGAACAACCCGATGTTATTTTAATGGATTTACGTATGCCTTTAAAAGACGGCATTGAAACCACTAAAGTTATCGCCCGCCAGTATCCCAACATCCACGTTATAGCCCTCACCATGTATGAAGATGAAAGGTTTGTGAGCCATATGATGGAAATTGGCGCTAATGGTTACCTACTTAAAAGTGCAGACCCCTCCGAAATAAAGAAAGCAATAATGGAGGTTATGAGCAAGGGGTACTACCTGAATAACTTTGTAAACAGGATCCTTTTAAAAAAATCACACGCCCGGGTAAAAGTTGTACCAAGCTTAAACAATGAAATAACCCTGAGCGACCGCGAACGCGATGTGATAAAATATATTTGCATGGAGTTTACCGCCCATGAAATTGCACAAAAATTAGAGGTGAGTCCGCGTACTGTTGAAGCCATCAAAGACCGATTGATGGAACGTTTTGGAGCAAAGAACACGGCAGGCCTGGTATTTTTTGCAGTTAAAAATAACCTGATTGATTAAACTCCCGGCAACCCTTAACCAGGGATGAAATGTAATTTGTATAACGAATAACAGCCGGCATTATGTTGATACCCTTAACAGCGTTAAGAACACCATCGCCCCCTATGAAGAACCGGTTTGGCCCTGAACTGTTTGACCATGGTAAAAACCGGTGGAAGTATATTTATTGCCCTTCCGCTGGTAGTAATGCTACTGTCATTACTACCCGTGTACATTCTCTTTGTTCGTAAAGTAACTGTTTCAGCCATACTTAACGTACTTAGGGCTCTCTGTCTTTTTGTGTTTCTTCAATACCTCACTCTTTACTTTATACAACCCGGTGTTGCCGCATTACAAACTGCCTTCAAGCTGGCAGAATTTACCCTCGCATTTTATTTATTCAAATTACTGATGACCTCGGCCCAAACAAAAGACCTGATGAAAATGGGGCTGGTATCATTTCTTTCAGTGATCATAACTATTTATGCGTTAAAAGGCATAGCGGCTTATGCCGGTATTATCACATTAATACAAAGTAGCCTGCTTACCGTATTGGCAATTGTAACCCTGTATCAGCTCATTAGCAACCGGCAAATAATGATAGCTAATGAACCCGGTTTCTGGATCGCGGGTGGCTTATTGTGTTATAACGGAATGGTAGTGCTTATGGAAGCGGTAGCCGGCAACCCAACAGGCCTGCCCTTACAAATACAACAGGAAAAAGAAATGATCATTACTATTGCCGATATGTTACGAATGGCGTTCTTTATTGTGGCAGCTACTATGGCGGGAAAAAACAATAAAGAAGACAACAATAAGATAGAAGAAGCGCCGCCTCCACTTCCGCCAATCTCTACCAGGCCACCCTTCAAAATAAAATATTAACCCATTCCCTTGTATTTCATTATCACATTAGCTAATTATCACATTAGCTAATTGACATTTCCGGTATGTCGCCTTCAATAACAAGTTTGCCTAATGTTTTATTGCGAATTTCTTCAACGCTTATTCCCGGCGCCCGCTCAATTAACTTAAAGCCGCCCTGGGGCAATACATCGAGCACCGCCAATTCAGATACTATACGTTTTACACACTTCACACCGGTTAAAGGCAAGGTACAGGCAGGTAGTAATTTCGATTCACCCTTGGGGTTGGTATGCATCATAGCCACAATAATATTTTTTGCGCTGGCCACCAGGTCCATAGCGCCTCCCATACCCTTCACCATTTTACCAGGTATTTTCCAATTGGCAATATCACCGTTCTCCGATACTTCCATGGCGCCAAGTACCGTAAGGTCAACCTTGCCCGCGCGAATCATACCAAAGCTTTCTGCACTATCAAAAAAGGCGCCGCCAGGTATTACGGTAACCGTTTCTTTTCCGGCATTAATAAGATCGGCATCTATTTCTTCTTCAATTGGGTAAGGACCCATGCCCAGAATACCGTTTTCTGATTGTAGCATAATGGTTATGCCATCGGGTATATAGTTTGCCACTAAGGTGGGAATGCCAATGCCCAGGTTTACGTACATACCATCACGTAACTCCTGCGCAATGCGTTTTGCTATACCGTATTTATCTAAAGCCATGTAGTTTTTAGTTTTAAGTTCTTAGTTTTTAGTTCCGTTGAACTTCATAACTCGCGACTGTATGCTCACTTCCCTTCGATCTTTACCGTTTTGCGTTCAATGCGCTTCTCATAGTTTGTTCCCTGAAACAGGCGATGTACATATATACCGGCAACATGAATATGATCGGGGTCAAGTTCACCCGGCTCAACAAGGTGCTCAACTTCGGCAATGGTAACTGTACCGGCCTTTGCTATAGAGGTGGAGAAATTACGGGTTGTTTTCCTGAATACCAGGTTGCCATAGCGATCGCCCTTCCAGGCCTTTACAATGGAGAAATCGGCGTACAGCGCATGCTCCATCAAATGCATTTTATTATTGAACTCACGCACTTCTTTTCCCTCGGCTATTTCGGTTCCGTACCCAGCCGGAG
Organism: Niastella sp. OAS944; assembly: GCA_024809215.1. Classification (GTDB taxonomy): domain Bacteria; phylum Bacteroidota; class Bacteroidia; order Chitinophagales; family Chitinophagaceae; genus Niastella. The sequence continues at coordinate 159,436 of JANUBW010000014.1, forward strand.
TATAAAAAGCAGGTATGCCCATGCCAGCCATTTGAATACGGGTTGCCAGTGTACCCTGGGGTATAAGATCAACCTCCAGTTCACCAGTTAACAACTGCCTTTCAAATTCGGCGTTCTCTCCTACATAGGAGCTCATCATTTTTTTTACCTGGCGGGTCTTTAAAAGTAAGCCTAATCCGAAGTCATCGACACCGGCGTTGTTGGAGATACAGGTAAGATTTTTAACACCTTTGCGTACAAGGGCAGCGATACAATTTTCAGGAATACCACATAAACCGAATCCACCCAGCATAATGGTAGCATTATCCTGAATGTCGGCAATGGCTTCATCAGCATTGGCAACAACTTTTTGCATAGCAAGCAATTTATTGATAAAAATAAGCAACTACCCCTCAACAAGCCAAAATGGTACTGGGGATTTTTTTACGGCTTCTTTAATTGAATGCGGTGTAAACTATCGTCATTAAGACGCCTCATGGGGCCACGCTTGAATCTTTTACGAAGTTCCTCAGTCGACGTACGTGGCGTCAACGGCGATAGTGGATTGGCAGTATTTGTACTAACAGGCTTTACAGTCTTTGTGGTATCAACTGCAGGCTTATTTGTTGAGTCTTTTTTAGTAAGTGAATCAACCTTAGGATGCGCAGTGGCAGTATCAAGCGGTTGAGGCTTATTCATTTCTTCGCGACGGCGATTGGCCCTGGTGGCCAGGGTGTCGAACATGGCGCGTGCAATGTCGGGGCGACTCATGTAAAACTTATAGCTCTTTACAAACTCGTCCTTTGAAATTTGATGTATCTCAAAAACCTGGGCGTATAATTTAAAGGTCTCTTTTTTGAGGTCGTTGGCACTATCGCGTACAAAGGTATCCCTGTAGCGTTCGGCTTGTATCATGTCCCACAACACTTTTTCCATTTTGTCCTTCGGTAACACACCGGAAGGGATCTTGTCTTTATCTGTACAACTTATCACACACAATGCTATAGCGCTCAAACATACCAGTAATAGCCGGTTCATTTTAATTCCTGTTTATACGTATTGGAATTGGAGATATCTATCTTTTGCAGTATTTCCCTTGCCTTTTGTTTGTCTTCGGGAGTAGCTTTTTTAAATATACGGATCAGTTCGCTTGACTTTCCCTGAAAGAAGAACGGCACTATCATGGTATTGGGAATATCATTATTCATGGTATTGATCAGGCTCAGGGAATTGAGTATAGCGCTACGGGCCTCTGTTTCATTCTCGTACATATAATCCATACCCAGGCGGTAATAGCTATAAATAGCATCATGCATAAGATTGTAGCGGTTATTGGTAAGGTTTTCAGTTAACCAGTACCGGTTACGCAAACCATCAAATGCTTTCCAGCCCGAAATATCGCGGCCTTCCGGAGCATTGTTCACAATGTTCATGGCTTTCTGAAAATACAAATCGCCACCACGCAGTGAAAAAGAATCGAAATCGAGTCCCATTATAACGTTTACATAATAGGCAAGAATGGCAGGCAGGTTCCCTACCATTGGATCTGACCCCGATACCCGGTTCTCATTAAACTCAATGGGTTGGTATTCTACATATTTAAATGTCACGTTCTCATCTAAAAAATTGATCAGCGGACATTCATAGTTGGTATTGTAAATAGGGCGGGCGGCCTGTACGGTAAGCTTGGCCTTATAAACATTACCCGATTGTGTTTCAGTAATTTGTAATAAGAAGTTGCATTCTATCTTCTCATTGTTTTGAAAAGTTTCCTTTGTCCATTTGCGGTTGTTCAAAAAATTATTGAGCGCCGCCTGTAAGGTTTGAAACGCTTTTTTATCAGCGGGTGTACCCACTGCCTGGGTGTTAACGCTTATACGGGCTTTAAGCTCCTGGGCGCTCAGTATTACCGGCGCCAAAATCATCAGGCAAAGTGTATATACGATCTTTCTACACATATAGCAGGTTTACGATTCTATCAACGATATCTTTAGCCACTTGTTGTTTGGGCTTGCGGTCATAGGCATGCTCATTACCGCCTTTCTCAAAAATAGTAACCTTGTTGGTATCGTAGCCAAAACCGGCCCCTTCATCATTTAATGAGTTTAACACAATGAGGTCGGCGTTCTTTGAAGCCAGTTTATCAAGTGCATATTGCCGTTCGTTGGCAGTTTCCAGGGCAAAGCCTACCAGCAATTGACCGTTCTTCTTCACCTGCCCCAGGCTTTTCAATATATCTTTTGTTTTTGTTAGCTCTATAACCAGGCTACCACTTGTTTTCTTTATTTTTTCGGGTGCCGTTTCTACCGGCGTATAATCTGCTACCGCAGCACTCATCACGGCAATATCGGCTGTTGGGAATTCGGCCAGGCAGGCATCATACATTTGACCAGCAGTTTGCACTTTATGAACGTATATGCCGGGCATGGTGGTTTTCACTGCCGATGGTCCCAGCACCAGGTGTACTTCGGCCCCCCGGTTGGCCAGTTCTTCTGCAATGGCCACACCCATTTTACCTGAAGAATGATTACCAATAAAACGCACGGGATCAATAGGTTCGTAGGTAGGGCCGGCCGTTACCAGCGCCTTTTTACCAGCCAGGTCTTTTTTACCGAAAACATGGTCGTGCAGGTATTGCATAATGGCTTCGGGTTCGGCCATACGTCCATCGCCATATAAACCGCTGGCAAGCTCGCCTTTTTCAACCGGAATTATTCGGTTGCCAAACGACTCCAGCTTTTGCAGGTTAGCCTGGGTGGCGGGGTGATGCCACATATCTTCATCCATAGCAGGGGCAACTACTACCGGGCAGGTAGCGGAGAGCCAGGTAGCCAATAACATATTATCACACAGGCCATTGGCCATTTTAGCCAACGTGTTGCAGCTTAAAGGGGCTACTACCATAACATGGGCCCAGCGCCCCAGCATAACGTGATTCGACCAGGATTCGTTGTTAGCCAGTTCGGTAACCACCGCATTTTTTGATAATGTTGACAGGGTAAGCGGCGAAACAAATGCCCCGGCAGCTGGTGTCATTACCACTTTTACTTCGGCACCGGCCTTTACCAGCAGGCGTACCAGTAAAATTGATTTGTAAGCAGCTATGCTTCCGGTAACAGCCAGCAATATTTTTTTATCCTGGAACATAATTGGTTAAAATTAGGTCATTTAGGTTAAACAATATGGTTCGCTACCGGGCCTGTTTTTCAACAATAACATTAATACAACAAAGGTGAGAAACGCTATAAAAATAAAAAGCGACAGGTTGTTCACCGTCGCTTTCCATACATTTTTTACCAATACATATTAACTGAACAGGTCATCTTCATTTTTGCGATAATATATTTTATCATCGAAAAATTCCTGAGTAGCCAGCAACGATGGGTTAGGCATACGCTCATAAGCCCTTGAAATTTCAATCTGCTCTTTATTCTCATGAATCTCCTCCAGGCTATCGGTATGGCTGGCGAACTCTTCCAGTTTGTTATGCAATTCCTCTTTTAAAGAGATGTTGATCTGGTTAGCCCTTTTGGCAATAATGGCAATTGACTCATACACATTGCCGGTTTTAGCTTTAATGGCATTCAAATCTTTTGTTTCGGCCGTGTTAGCGGTGTTGGCGCTAATTTGTCTTCGTAATTTGCTCATTATTGTTGGCTTTAATATTGTTTTTAGATAATATCTCGTAATTCTCCACTTCCTTTTTAAAAGTGCTTTCAGGAAAACGGTCAGTAAAATCGTGGCACTCTGTAATTACCTGCTCAAAGCGGGTTATTTTCTTTTCCTCAATACTATTCATAGCAAATGAATAGTATGATTTTATGATCTGCAATTTATAAGCATCGCTTTTTTGCGAATCAGGAAAATCGTTCATCAGGCTGGTAAAAGCAATAGCCGCTGCCCGGTAATGCCCCATATTATAATATAAGGTGGCGCTGCTGTATTCCTTTTCTTCCAGTTTTGCCCGGCATTTGTCCATTATCTCCGACGCCTCTTTATTCTTGGGTGAATTGGGGTGCGTGTTGATAAAGGTTTGCATTAACCCGATCGTTTTCTGTGTATTTGTTTGATCGAGTTCGGGTTTGGGCGATTGCCTGTAATACGTATAAGCCCGCATATATTCCATTTCTTCTGCCTTGGGGCTGTTGGGAAATACCTCAACAAATTGCTTGAAAAGGTTTTCGGCCTGCAGCCAGTCGTGCAAATAATAGGAACAATAAGCATATTTATAGAAAAGATCTTCAAACTGTGGCTGCCCTTTCATCAATGGGAAAAGTTCCTCATATAATTGCTGGGCATAGTTGTACTTCTTTGCTACATAATACTTTTCGGCCATGCGCAATTTATAGTCATAGTCGGTACTCTTTTGCACCTTGGCAAATTTGGAGCATGACACTACGCTTAGGGCAATTATTGCAATTAGTAAAGCTGAACGCATAAAAGTGGGCAAAGTTAAGGTTTTCCTGCAAATATGTATGGAAAGGTGCGGTAACCCAAAAACAAGGCGTTAAGATAAATATAAAAACCTTCCCCCGGCAAAACGGGGGAAGGTTATACTATTAGTTAAAGCAATTTAAGCTAAAGTACTTTTTATCTGCCACGACGCAAGTTCGGGTGTGGAGCAGGCACTGTAGTAGGACCTTCTTCTTTAGTTCCATCGCGGAGGTCTACTGTGTTGCAATCACCACCGGTTTCACCATATTTGAAGATGAAACGATCTTGGCCAATACCTTCTTTATCAACCAGGTAGCTGATAACGGCATTTACACGATCCCAGCTTAACTGTTGTTCAGCTTTGCTAGAAGAGCAGTAACCGATAACTGCAATTTTACAGTTAGGATTTTCTTTGATCTTAGTAGCAGCTGAAGCCAGTAATGCTTTAGCGTCGTTGCTTAATGTAATTGATTTTGCTTTAAAAGTGATGCTTGGCAAGTCGCCAATTCCACAATCATTTTGATGTGCCAGCATGCTAGCAAGAGAATCGCAACATGCAGGAGGAGGACATTTACCAACACCATCAGCGTCAACAGGTTGACATTGTGTAGGAGTAACCAGTTCCTTGTCTTTGTAATCAGGAACACCATCACCGTCAGTATCGCGGCTAACACCATGGCTATCAACAGGAGCACCAGCAGGTGTATTTGGCTCTTGGTCGAATTGGTCAGTGATTCCATCGCCATCAGCGTCATCCAATACTGGTTTGGGGAGCTTCATGTGACGTGGTTTGTTAACCTCGTTGTAAGCGTAATCCAAAGGATTCAGCCACCACAAAGGTTCAACTGATTTGCTACCGATTGCCATGTTGATACCAAGAGACAGGAAGTTATAAGTATCGTAATCTCTTGATTGAGCAGTTTGTTGACCAGGACCATTTTCCTGCCATTGCTGACCGTCTAACAGGTCGGTTTTAGGAATGGTAACCTTGTCTTCCAGTGCAAGACTGAATTTTTTGTTTAATTTGAATTGAACACCAGCACCAAAGTTGATGATCGGGCGGAAAGGCTTATCGAATAATGTAGGTTGGCCTGGATCTGGAACAACTTTAGTTTCATATTTTCCGTCCAACTTGTCTTTCAAAGCCTTTCTGATGTCTTTTCTATTCTTGTAATTAAGATTGCCGCCGCCGATTTGCGCAATAACATCTTTGAAATCCTGCGCATAAGTGCCACTGCCATCTTTTAACGCATCGATTTTGGCGTCATAGATCATGCCACCCAAACCTCCAAATGCGTATACATTGAAGCTGCTTTTTGATTTATGGAAACGAATATTTGTCAGTGTTATTACACCCTGAAGGCTCAGGTCGTATACATTGGTTTTGTAGTTGTAGAATACAGGGTCGGTACCTGCTACATAACCTTGTTGTGCCCAAGCATCGTTCTTAGAGTAGCTTTGAGATGGTTGGAAGTTCAAACCTTTGGTAGTTCCAAAGCCCAATTGACCTCTTAATGAGAAAACATAACCCAAGGCCTTACGTACATGTAATGCAGCACCAAGACCAGGGAAACGATTACGAACATCACCGGAAATGCTGAACGCACCTGCCTGTAAACCTATCTCCCATTGATTACGGGGTTTAGCAGGGTAAGGATAGTTGTTTGCCATGAACTCGGTGTGCTGTGGGAGTCTTTTAGACGGTACAACTGAAGAGTCCTGAACATCATACGAACCACTTCCCAATTGTGCATGGGAGGCAGCAGATAACAGGAGCAATAAGCTTAGAAAACTTACGTACTTTTTGCTTGCCATAACTAAATTTTATGTGAAGGATTAAGTAACCTGAACTCAGAATCTGTGCAAAAATATTAATTGACAGCTAACTACCAAATTTTTTTCCCCAACACAATGTGCATTATCTTGCTGTTTTTCACACAGTAAGATCATTGTAGAGCAAATTAAATGCCTCTTACGTTATACATTAATAAATAGTAATTTGCTCACCTTATAAACCGCATGAAGTTATCACTAGCAATATTACGAGAAGAATTACCCGAATTTGAGAAGCAATTCCATGAGGCGGTAAAGAGCCAGGTCCCGCTCCTGGACAGGATTATGCGGTTTATTGTGAACCGAAAAGGTAAGCAATTAAGACCCATGTTTGTGCTGCTTTCGGCCAAACTGTGCGGGCCCGTTAACGATACCACTTACCGTGCTGCTTCGCTGGTAGAACTACTACATTCAGCCACTCTTGTACATGACGATGTGGTAGATGAATCCCTTGAACGTAGGGGATTTTTCTCTACATACGCGCTGTGGAAAAGCAAGGTATCGGTTTTGGTTGGCGACTACCTGCTGGCCAAAGGCATGCTGCTTTCACTTGACCATGATGACTATCGTATATTAAAGCTACTATCTAACGCCATACGGCAAATGAGTGAAGGCGAACTGTTGCAAATGGAAAAAGCACGGTCGCTTAATTTCGAAGAAGACACTTACTTTGAGATCATAAAAGGTAAAACCGCTTCCCTGCTCGCCTCAGCCTGCGCTTCCGGCGCATGGTCAACCACTCAAAATGAGACCATCACTGAAAAAATGCGGTTGTTCGGCGAAAAAGTAGGCATGGCCTTCCAAATAAAAGACGATCTGTTCGACTACGGCAGCGAAGATGTTGGCAAACCTACCGGTAACGATATCAGGGAAAAAAAGCTTACCCTACCATTAATATATACCCTACAAAATACAGATGCAGCCACCCGGCGAAAACTTATATATATTATCAAAAATCAAAATAAAGATCCCCAAAAGGTTCAGGAAGTCATTAATGTAGTAAAGCAAACCGGCGGCATTAGCTATACTGAGAAAAAAATGTTTAGCTTCAGGGATGAAGCGCTGGCCATTTTACACGAATTTGATAATATAGAAATACGTAATGGCCTCGAAGAATTGGTTCGGTATACTACAGATAGAAAGTACTAAATCCCAAGAACCAGGCACCAAGAACCAAAAAAAGAAAACCAAAATCCAAACACCAGGCATCTACTAAACCATTGAGATTATTTGTTTTTGGGATTTGAAATTTGTATTCAATTTGGTTCTTGCGATTTGAAATTTGGAATTTTATTTTTTGTTATTTGAGATTTGGGATTTGAGATTTTATTCAATTTATGCTACAAAAGAGATGGAACATATTGACCGCAGATGAAGATAAAGTGCAGCAATTGTATGCCGGCCTTAAAATACATCCTGTTCTTTGTAAAGTACTCGCCCAACGGACTATAAACGATTACGATAAAGCAAAACAATTCTTTCGCCCCCAACTTACCGACCTTCATGACCCCTGGCTTATGAAGGATATGGACAAGGCCATTGCCCGCATTACCACCGCATTTGACCGGCAGGAGAAGATACTTGTGTTTGGCGACTATGATGTAGATGGAACTACTGCAGTAAGCTGTATGCTTCGCTTTCTGCAAAAAATATATAACCCCGAAAAAGTTGAATTCTATATCCCCCACCGTTACCGCGAAGGCTATGGCGTTTCAAAAAAGGGCATCGACTTTGCCATTGAAAATGGTTTCACGCTTATTATTTCGCTCGACTGTGGCATTAAATCAGTTGACCTTATTCAATATGCCAGTGAAAACGGTATTGACTTTATAGTATGCGACCACCATATGCCCGATGACATTTTGCCTTCGGCAGTAGCCATTCTTAACCCAAAACAAAAAAACTGCCCCTACCCTTATAAAGAGCTATGTGGTTGTGGTGTTGGATTCAAACTTATTTCGGCACTCACCCGGCATTTACAACTCGACGATAGTATTGCATTTGAATACCTCGACCTGGTAGCTACTGCCATAGCAGCCGATATTGTTCCTATGACCGGCGAGAACCGGGTGCTGGCCTTCTATGGACTGAAGAAAGCCAATGAAAACCCTAACTACGGTATACTGGCTTTAAAGGAACTCAGCGGAGTACAAAAAGAGTTATACATCAACAGCCTGGTGTTTATGATAGCGCCGCGGGTCAATGCAGCCGGCCGTATGGACGATGCCCGTAAAGCCGTGCAAATGTTCATTGCCAATACGCCACAGGAAGCCCTGCAGTTTGCAGAAATGCTGCATAGCGACAATACCGACAGAAAAGAAGCCGATAAGAACATAACGGAAGAAGCTCTTGCTATTATAGAGAACAACGATGGACTTCGCCTGCGAAAATCAACCGTTGTTTTTCAATCGCACTGGCATAAAGGAGTGGTTGGTATTGTAGCATCACGCCTTATTGATTACTATTATCGCCCTACCATTGTACTAACGCAAAGCGGTGAGTACGTGGCCGGTTCGGCCAGAAGTGTAGCCGGCTTTAATGTATACGAAGCCATACATCAATGTAAAGATCTGCTGTTAGGTTATGGCGGCCATTTTTATGCTGCCGGTATGACGATGGCACTCGATAAAGTAGAAGCCTTTCGCGAACGCTTTGAAGAAGTAGTAGCAGCAACCATAACGGAAGAACTGCTTATACCCGAAATAATCATCGATGCCGAAGTGGAGTTCAAAGACCTGAAGCAACCTTTTTACAATATCATTCACCAAATGGAACCCTTTGGCCCGGAGAATATGAGGCCATTGTTCGTAGTAAGAAATGTTACCGACTCTGGTTATTCGCGCGTGGTAAAAGAGCAGCATATCAAGTTCTCATTGCGCCAGGATAACATCCTTTTCAATGGTATTGGCTTTGGTATGGCCCGAAAATTTCATATACTGGAATCGAAGAAACCCGTTGATGTTGTATTTACGTTAGACGAGAACGAATGGAACAATGAAAAACACTTACAGCTCCGGGTTATAGATTTCAGGCTGGCCGGGCAACAGGAAACCTTGCAAAAACCGGCAAATGGTTCGTAACTTTACCCATAGGTAATACTACAGCCTGTTTATGAACATTCGTTTGGATTTTAAGGTATCAAGTTGGCTTTTAGCCATCTATCACTAACTATCCGCATTAACAATCCATCCCCGCAAAAGGTTTACTGTTTAAAATTTTATGGTACAATAATATTTTAGCCGTTAAGAGTTTGCCATTATTATAATACTTTTACTATCCACCCTTAGGGTTGGTTTTCACTGCTACCAATGTTGTGATTGTATGAAAAATAACCAGGCACTTATTCCGGTATATGATATGGCAGCCTGTATACCAGGCACCAACTTTATTATTAAAAGAACCGAAGGTAATTCAGTACCATCCTATATGGCTATTCCGCATCGTCATACTGATTATAAGATCAGTTTTTTGCAGGAAGGCGAAGTAACGCATTATACCGACTTTGAAAAATATACTATAAAAGCGCCGGCTTTATTAATGCTGGCCCCCGATCAGGTGCATCAGCAAACAGGTAACTCCTATTATAAAATGATGCATATCTCTTTCAATAAAGAATTCCTGCTTACCGAAACTCAGGGTGTTCTTGCCTGTTGGGAATGCATGTTCAGCCAGGTAGTATTGCCTGTATTGAACACCGAACAAATGCGTGAGATATCAGTTTATCTTGAACTGATGTATCAGGAATTCAAGGATAACAAGCCACAAAAAGGCCTTATCCTCAAGAACCTTTTAAATGCATTTATTATTTGTGCCGGCCGTTTGGTAAATTGTAAAAATGAAACAAGGGCTACAACAGCAACAGCGCCAGCACCTCCTGTGCCTACTGTTGTCAATATGGACTACTCACAAAACCGCATAGTACGTCAATTCAAATCTCTTATTGATGAAAATTTCGTAAACGCTACCCAGGTAACGCAATATGCCGATATGTTGTATGTTACACCAGGGCATTTAAACGACCTCATAAAAACAGTAACCGGTAAAACGGCCAAACAAATTATTGATGAAAGAAGAATATTAGAGGCTAAGCGGTTATTATTCTGGGGTGAACATTCAGTAAAAGAAATTGCAGGCCGCCTTAACTTCGAAGACGACGCTTATTTTAACCGGTTCTTTAAAAAACATACTGGAAATACACCTGCCCTGTTCCAAAAGACAATCCGGGAAAAGTACAATTAATCCCCCAATAAGGTAAATCCCCAGCTTCTCAATCGTTATTACTTTTACTGGATGATTTAAATGGGCAGGTTATGATCTTAGTTTAGCATTAACCAACAGCATGGCTATGGCTATCTGGTAATTATTATTAATATTCTACAATCTATTATCTCCGGAAACCTGGAATCGTTCAACGTACCTGACGCCAACTGATCCCGGTATACTGCTACGCCTTTCTGAACCTGCGCAGATTTATGCTGACGCACGCTGTAGTTTATTACAGAACGAACGATTTGCTTGTCTTTAACGATTTATTTGTATGTCTATTAAACCATGTATGATGAAACCTTTAGATACCAATCGGTCTAATTACGGCTGGGTAAAGATGATCACAGCAATCAGTGTTGCAACAGTTCTATACAGTTGCGGCAATACCACAGCAAACCCCCAAATGGGGCCACAGCAGGCTCCACCATTACCAGTAGTACCCGTAACCACCACAACAGCTACTACTTTTAAAGAATATCCGGCTTCGCTGGAAGGAAAAGTGAACGTTGAGATCAGGCCACAGGTGGAAGGCTATCTCGAAAAGATCTATGTTGATGAAGGCGCCTGGGTTAAAGCAGGTCAACCTCTCTTCAAAGTTGATGCCCGTGTTTATAACGAACAATTGAATGCGGCTAACTCAAACCTGCTTGCTGCTAAAGCCAATGTTGCTAAAGCACAGGTAGATGTTGACCGCCTTATTCCGCTTGTTGATAACAAGGTGATCTCTGAGGTGCAGCTTAAAACTGCCCGTGCCGCTTATGATGCAGCAGTTGCAGCAGAAGCTCAGGCAAAAGCAGCCATTGGCAATGCACAGATCAACATTGGGTTTACCGTGGTAAAAGCACCCGCTAATGGTTACATCGGAAGAATTCCGTTTAAAACCGGAGCCCTTGTAAGCAAGAGCGATGCGCTTACCGTTCTTTCAGACATTCGTGAAATGTACGCTTACTTTTCACTGAGCGAGCCCGATTTTATCGCTTTCAAAAACCAGTTTCCCGGTAACACTATCGAAGAAAAAGTGAAAGCAGTACCTGCCGTAGAACTGGCGCTGGCCGACAATAGCATCTATCCTTCCAAAGGAAAGATCGGTACCATTGAAGGACAATTCGACAGAACAACCGGAGCCATCACTTTCCGTGCTACGTTCCCTAACCCCGGCGGAATCATTCGTACCGGCAATACAGGTAAAGTGCGTATTCCGCAACAATACAATAACGCGCTTATTGTACCAATAGAATCGACTTTCGACGTACAGGATAAAGTGTTCGTATTTGTTGTGGGCGACAGTAATAAAGTAGCCAGCAGGCCAATTACCATTACCGGCAAATCAACCAACTATTACTTTGTAAAAGATGGCATTAAAGCCGGTGATAAAATTGTTTTCCAGGGAGTTGGCAACCTGCAGGAAGGTATGGCCATTGCGCCACAACCAATGTCGGCCGACAGCTTGTTGAAAGCGAAACCATTATAATCGGAAGTCGGACGTCGGAAGTCAGAAGTCAGATCCTTTATCGGCTCTGCCTGAAGGGGTGTTTTTTCTCCTTTAAAAATTTCCGGTTTCTGTTTTGCGAATTCGGATCCAGATTTCAGACTTCTAATCTCAGACAGCTGACTTCGGATTTCTGATTTCGGACCTCAGACTTCAGATTTCACTCTTCTCATTCAAACTCATTCACTCATGTTAAGAAGATTTATTGAAAGACCGGTTCTGTCAACGGTAGTTTCTATAATACTGCTCTTATTGGGAGCACTATCGTTGTACACGTTGCCAGTTACGCTGTTTCCGGACATTGCACCGCCAAGTGTGCAGGTAACAGCCCTCTACCCTGGCGCCAATGCCGAGGTAGTTGCCCGTTCGGTGGCTACCCCGCTCGAAGAGGCCATCAACGGTGTGGAGAATATGACCTATATGACCTCCAACTCGAGCAACGACGGTAGTATGACGCTTACTGTTTACTTTAAGCAGGGTACCGACCCCGATATCGCTTCTGTAAACGTACAGAACCGTGTATCTAAAGCTACCAGCCAGGTACCTGCAGAAGTAGTGCAGGCAGGTATTTCAACCCAAAAAGTACAGAACAGTATCATCATGTTCGTGGCGCTTTCGAGCGACAATAAAGACAAATACGATGAACTGTTTCTCGAAAACTATATCAAGATCAACCTGATACCAGCCGTACAGCGTGTACCGGGTGTAGGTCAGGCGCAGGTATTCGGTACCAAGGATTACTCTATGCGTGTTTGGTTGAAACCCGACCGTTTGATCGCCAACAACCTGTCGCCGCAGGATGTATTGAGTGCAATCAAAGATCAGAACATCGAAGCAGCTCCGGGCCGTTTGGGTCAAAGCAGCAAAGAAGTATACGAGTACGTATTGAAGTACAAGGGTAAACTGAACCAGGGCGAAGAGTACGAGAACATGATCATTAAAAGCAACGCCGACGGATCTATGTTGCGGTTAAAAGATGTGGCCCGCGTTGAATTCGGTTCTTATACCTACTCTACCAACGCCAGAATGGATGGCACACCCGTATCGGGTTTTGCCGTATTCCAAACAGCCGGTTCAAACGCAAATGATATCCTTAAAGAAGTAGAGCGGTTGTTGAAAGAGTTTGAGAAAACCTTACCTAAAGGGCTCAAAACAACCGTAATGTTCAACTCGAAAGAGTTCCTCGATGCCTCTATTGACCAGGTAACAGAGACACTTGTGATCGCCTTTATACTGGTGTTCATTGTTGTGTTCATCTTCCTGCAGGATTTCAGATCAACACTTATACCGGCCATAGCAGTTCCGGTAGCCATTATAGGTACTTTCTTCTTCATGCAGCTGTTTGGCTTTACCATCAACCTGCTTACCCTGTTTGCCCTTGTACTGGCCATTGGGGTGGTAGTGGATGACGCCATTGTGGTAGTGGAAGCGGTACACTCAAAAATGGAACGAACCAACTTGCCGGCACGTACGGCAACCGTTCAGTCAATGAGCGAGATCTCCGGCGCCATCATCTCCATTACACTGGTAATGGCCGCGGTGTTCATTCCGGTTGGCTTTATGCAAGGCCCTGCCGGTGTGTTCTACAGGCAGTTTGCCTTTACCCTGGCCATCGCCATCCTTATTTCAGCCGTTAACGCGTTAACGTTGAGCCCTGCATTGTGTGCCTTGTTCCTGAAAAATCCACACGATAATGGAGGCAATGCACATGCTCCTAAAAAAGGTTTTATGGGCCGCTTTTATGCAGGTTTCAATGCAGCCTTTAATGGTATGACCAACAGGTATGTACGCAGTTTGAAATTCCTGGTGCGCCGCAAATGGGTAGCTATTACCGCACTGGTACTTATTGCTGCTACTTCGTTCATGTTGGTTAAAAACGCCCCTACCGGTTTTATACCTACAGAAGACCAGGGCTTTGTACTGTTTGCAGTGAATACCCCGCCCGGAAGTTCGCTTGAGCGTACACACGAGGCAACCCTGCAAATTGACAGTATCATTAAACAAGACCCCGCTTATAATCACCTGTATGTTATCGACGGTTTGAACTTCATCAGCAATGCGAACGCATCGCCTTATGCTGCTGGTTTTATGCGGTTGAAAGATTATAAAGACAGAGGCGCGGTTAAAGATCCCGACCAGATCGCTGCCGGCCTGGTAGGAAAAGTTTCGCAGGTAAAGGGTGCACAGGCCTTCTTCTTCAACTTCCCCACCGTACAGGGTTTTGGTAACGTGAGCGGTTTTGAGTTCATGTTGCAGGACCGTACCAACGGCCCGCTCGATAAACTGGGTGGAACCGCCTGGTATTTCATTGGTGAACTGATGAAAAGACCTGAGATCGGATTTGCCTTTACCACTTTTGCAGCTAATAACCCGCAATACACCATTGATGTAGATTATGCAAAGGCCAAGCAATTGGGCGTATCGGTTACCGACCTCATGCAAACCATGCAGATCTATTACGGTAGTAGCTTCGTTACCGACTTCAACCGCTTTGGTAAATACTATCGCGTAATGGCACAGGCCGATGCAGCCTTCCGTAATGATCCAAATTCATTACAATCTATATATGTAAAGAACAACCAGGGCGAAATGGTTCCGGCCAACACGTTGGTATCGCTTAAACGCGTATACGGACCAGAAACCGTTTCCCGTAACAACCTGTTCAACGCCGTTACCATTAACGGTTCACCCAAACCAGGTTATAGCACCGGTGATGCCATTAAGGCTATTGAAGAAACCGCACAAAAAGTGTTGCCAAGAGGTTTCTCGTATGAGTGGACGGGTGTAACGCGTGAGGAGATCAAGACCGGTAACCAACAGGTGTTCATCTTCCTGTTGAGCGTATTGTTCGTTTACTTCCTGCTGGCAGCCCAATACGAAAGTTACATTCTGCCACTGGCGGTTATCTTAACAGTACCCACCGGTATCTTAGGTGTGTTTGCATTCATTGGTTTTGCAGGCATCGATAACAACATATATGTTCAAATTGGTTTGATAATGCTGGTAGGTTTATTGGCCAAGAACGCGATCCTGATAGTAGAATATGCAGTACAGCGCAGAAGAAGCGGTATGGGACTTATTGACGCCGCGCTGGAAGCATCAAGGCTCAGGCTTCGTCCTATCCTTATGACCTCATTTGCCTTTATCGTAGGGCTGTTGCCACTGGTTTGGACGCACGGTGCCAGCGCCCTTGGTAACCACTCAATTGGTGTAAGTGCCATTGGCGGTATGCTTACCGGGGTAATACTTGGTGTGTTCCTCATACCCGTACTGTTTGTGATCTTCCAGTACTTACAGGAAAAGGTTCAAAGCAGGCCCGTGTTCGACCAAACCAATTTACCCGATGCTGAAGTAGCAACTGTAAAACATTAACGACCAAAGTGTGCCGATACCAATCGGCACACTTAATAACCTAAATAAGGAGATAATGCGAAAAAGTAATATCACTATTTATTCCACCCTGGCATTAATGGCGCTGTTGGCAGCCTGTCGCATGGGTAAAGATTACCAGCGTTCCGACCTGGCTTTACCGGCTCAGTTTGCCAATACCACAGCACCGTCTGATAGCAGCGTGGCAGATATGGAATGGAAAAAATTCTTTTCCGATGCTACCCTGCAATCACTTATAGAACATGCATTGCAAAACAGCTTTGATGTACAGCTGGCAGCAAAACGGGTTGATGAAGCCCGCGCCTACGCCAACCAGGCAAAGGTGAACTGGGCGCCAACCATACAGGCACAGCTCAACGTTTCTTCCTCATTCCCTTCAGAGAACAGTTTGAATGGTTTAAGCCTGAAGAACTTTTTGGGCAAAAGCCATATCGAAGACTATTCATTAGGCGCCGGATTGAACTGGGAAATTGATATCTGGGGGAAACTGCGCCGCCAGCGTGAAGTAGCCAGCGCCAGTTATCTGCAGGCATATGAAGCCAGCCGGGCAGTACAAACAGCCGTGGTGGCCAACATCGCCAGCAGCTATTACAACCTGCTGATGCTCGATGCTCAACTGGCCATTGCCCGACGTAATTTGAACCTGGGCGATTCAATTGTGCAGATCATCAAATTGCAAAAAACAGCCGGCGAGGTGACCGAACTGGCCGTACAACAGGCAACCGCACAACAACAAACAGCGGCTATACTGGTACCACAGATAGAACAACAAATAACTATTCAGGAAAACACCATTCGTATTTTAAGTGGTGATCAACCTGGCACTATTGCCCGCAGTACACAACTGAGCAATTATAAAGTTTGGGAAAGTTTACCAACCGGTGTACCCGCAGCTATGATAAGCCGCCGTCCCGATGTGCGTACCAATGAAATGGCGCTGGTAGCTGCCAATGCACGGGTAGGCATTGCCGAAGCAAGTATGTACCCAACCATAAGCATTACTGCCAATGGCGGTATCAATGCTTACCAGTTCAGCAAATGGTTTAACATACCAGCTTCATTATTTGCAACCGGCGCGGCAGGTTTAACCCAACCCATTTTTGCACGCAAGGCTTTAAAAACAAATTTTGAAGTAGCTAAACTTCAACGCGATCAGGCAGCCATCACCTTCCGCCAATCGGCAATCACAGCTATGGGCGAAGTATCGAATGCACTGGTTAGCCTCGAAAAACTGAAAACCCAGTACCAACTCACTACCGATAAAGTAAATACCCTGCGCAGCGCTATCGGCAATGCAGAATTACTTTTCAAAAGTGGTATGGCCAACTACCTCGAAGTTATCACGGCCCAGGGCAACCTGTTACAGGCAGAGTTAAACCAGGTAACCGTAGAACGTGATCAGCTGAGTGCAATGGTTGAGTTGTACAGATCACTGGGTGGCGGCTGGAAATAGTCAATGTGATAATGTGATAATTGGCTAATGTGATAATGAAATACAGTTCCGGCAGTTAAGATTTTTATAGAAAGGAGATGTAGTATTATAGAAAGGAATTGTAACGAAAGGATAATTGGATTAGTAGGTAAAATAAAAAGGCCCCGGCGTAATCGTCGGGGCTCTTTGTTTGTATTGCTTTTTGAACTTAGGCTTTTACATTGGTGGGTTGCTCAGTACCCAACAGATCAACGCTGCGGTTGATGAAGTTGGTCAGGTTGCCTCCCTTCAGTAATCCTTGCGACAATAAAGCCAGATCGGCCAGGTTATGCACCAGTTTAGCCTGGGTATCTTTATTATCATTCTTTAACACCTGCTGATAAATGGGGTGGTTACCATTTACGGTAAGCGTTACTTCATCGGGCATATTGGCATAAAAGCTACCCATAGGGCCGCTCATAGCCGCCATATCTTTCATGCGACGCATAAACTCAGGACGCGTAGCTACAACAGGCGGTGCATCGGCACTTAAGCCTTTTACTTCTACCGTTGTGGTAAGACCGGGTGTTTTAATATCAAACAATCCTTTAAGCGTAGCTTCATCATCTTTGCTTAGCACACTTTCCTGGTCTTCTTGTTTGTCAATAAGGTTATCGGCAATATCAGAATCAACACGAACGAAATGAACATCCTGCCATTTCATTTCAATTTGATTAACAAACGAAGGATCGATAATGGTATCGAGTTTGGTTACAACAAAACCTTTTGCTTCGGCTGCTTTAATATAGGCATCCTGCTGAACTATATCGGTTGTATACAATATAACCAGTTTACCCTCTTTGTTCTTTTGCAGGGTTTCGGTAGCCATGCGATATTCTTCCAGCGTATTGAATTTCTTTTCACCACCATCAGTGCTCACCAATTCAAACAAATGGAACTTGTTACCTCTTTCAAAGAACTTGTCATCGGTCATCATTCCATACTTCACAAACAAGCCCAGGCTATCCCATTTGCCTTCAAACTCCTGTCTTTCTTTATTGAACAGCTCTTCGAGCTTGTCGGCCACCTTTTTGGTAATGTGATTATTGATCTTCTTCACATTTGGGTCGCCCTGCAGGTAACTACGGCTAACGTTCAATGGAATATCCGGACTATCAATAACACCTTGCAACAACATCAGGAACTCAGGAACAATATCTTTTACTTCTTCAGTAACAAACACCTGGTTGCTGTACAGTTGTATTTTATCTTTCTGTATTTCGTAGCTCTGTTTTATTTTAGGGAAATACAGTATACCGGTAAGGTTGAACGGATAATCAACATTCAGGTGTATCCAAAACAGCGGCGGTTCGTTGTAAGGGTACAGTTCTTTATAAAAACTTTGATAGTCTTCAGCAGTAAGCTCAGATGGCTTCTTTTTCCAGGCGGGTTGTGTATTGTTTATAGGCCCAGCCTCTTTTTCTTCGTCTTTATGACGGAAGTAAATAGGTACAGGCAGGAAGCGGCAGAACTTGTTCAGGATGCCACGAATGCGCTCAGCATCTAAAAACTCGGCACTATCTTCGTTAATGTGTAATACGATATCGGTACCACGTTCCCCTTTTTCAGTTTCCTCTAAAGTGTACTCAGGGCTACCATCACACTCCCAGCGAACAGCAGGTACCCCCTCTTTGAAACTTTTAGTGAACACCTCCACTTTGTCGCTCACCATAAAGGCTGAGTAAAAGCCTAAACCAAACTTACCTATGATGGCATTCTCGTTCTGACCTTTGTATTTCTTTACAAACTCTTCGGCGCCGCTAAATGCAACCTGGTTCAGGTATTTCTCCACCTCGTCGGCAGTCATGCCAATACCACGGTCAGAAATGGTGATGGTCTTTTTTTCTTCATCGAGCTTTACCTCAATAAGCAGATCGCCATATTCGCCTTTGGCCTCACCAATTGACGAAAGCGTTTTCAGCTTTTGTGAAGCGTCTACGGCATTGCTGATGAGCTCGCGCAGGAAAATATCGTGATCGCTATACAGGAATTTCTTAATGATCGGAAAAATGTTCTCGGTATGTACCTGTATGGTCCCTTTTTGCATATTTGTCGTTTTTTGGCAGTTTAATAGTATGGAAGGAACCTCACCAAAGAGAGTGCCATTGGCCCCGACGACCTTAAAATCGGCAAAATTGTCAGGCTGGGGGCCTGTTGAACGTCAGCTTTTTAATGTCTGTTGCGGGCCAGGCAACTGATTACACGTACAATTATTAAAATTATCCATAGCCACTGCCACCACTTTAACCCGGTACTGGCCGAAGTGGGGCGGTTTAGCTTTACGCGCGGCGTTTGTTGTTGCGCCCATTGTGTTTCCCGAACAAAATCTCCTCCCTGCTTTTCCGCATTTTTTTGTTCCTGGGTGCGGTAATCGAACCCTCTCGCCAGCAAAATTTTACGTGCGGTTTCAGCAGATGGCCCCTGATTATAAAACCCGTCTGTATCTGTAACAATCTTAATTAGTTGTTCTGTAGTATAGCTGGAGTACTGGTCGTATTCCGGGTCGCCCGATTTAAATAAAGCCATAGAATAGGTTGAGAATTCGATAAAAATAAAACGAATTCATCTCATTTTTCGTTTGCAGCGATACCGTGCAAACGATTTCAGACCGTTTTTCGTTTGCAGAGACACCGTGCAAACGATTTCAGGCTGTTTTTCGTTTGCAGAGACACCGTGCAAACGATTTCAGGCCGTTTTTCGTTTGCAGGGACACTGTGCAAACGATCTCACGCTGTTTTTCGTTTGCAGCTATATTGTGCAAACGATTTTCATACCGTTTTCGTTTGCAGGAACAACGTGCAAACGAATATCGCACTGTTTTTTAAAGGAAAATTTACTAACGTATCAACATTACAACGCCTTTTAGCGGCTGCGCGCCATTTTTACAATCAATTATGTAGGTATATGTTCCTACCGGCAATTGTTGACCATTACGGGTGCCGTCCCAAGGTTGGAAATATCCGTTTGAATTAAAAACTAATTCGCCCCAACGGTTATATACCCGTACTGAACAATTCTCAAACATTTCGAGATAAGGGATTTTCCAGGTATCGTTTTTACCATCGTTATTAGGCGTAAAGGCATTGGGCACCGGAATTTTATCTATTACTTTTATGGTAACTTCATCTTTAGCAATACATCCTTTGCCGCTGGTAGCGGTGAGTGTATAGGTAATATCGGTTTCGGGAATAGCAATTGGCCGGGCAATATGCACGTCATCTATAAACAAGGCCGGGCTCCATTGATATTGTAACTGTTCCCCTTTTCCCACGCCCGGTAACTGAATAGCCGTTCCGGCTTTCACTGTTCTATCGGGTCCCGCATCTAATATCGGTAAAGCATATACCTCAATGGGCTGTTGGGCAACAGTACTGCAGCCATTATTGGCAGTAAAGCTATAGGAAAGGGGGTGAACACCGGCGCCTGCCTGGGCAGGGGTAAATAATCCTTCAACAGAAACACCGTTACCAACATACCATCCATTGCCGTTAATACCTGAAGTCTCTTTTGCCGTATTTACATAAAAAGCAGCGTGATCTTCGCACACACCTGTTAAAGGGTCAAACTGTATAGATGGCATTCTATTGATGATCACCATGCTATCTAACTGATGTAAACAGGCAGCGCCTGAATATACTACATACTTAATGTGATATGCAATATCTGTAGTAGTTGCGGGGTATTGAAATTGATAACCACTGGCAGCTTGCGGGTTGTTATCTGTTGTTTTTTGCAGAGGATCGTTATCATAGTTCCAATATATTTCCCGGCGAATAATGCTGCCTGCGTCAACAGAAGAAGCATCTTGCAACAAAACAGGCTTATCATTACAAATGGCAGGAAATGCCTGACTGCTAAACGCAGCCTGTACGCTGGCCCCATTCACCTTTACAATCATAGTTGTATCTGCCTCACAGCCTTCTATAGATGTAACCTGTAGCCGAACGTTATAATTGCCCGCTATAGAATAACTATGCGTTGGTTGTTGCAAAAGGCTAACATCAGGATTGGCCGGCGTGGCATTAGCATCGCCAAAATGCCATTTATATAACAATCCGCCCGCGCTTTTATTGGTAAATAATACATATGGATCTGCTACACAAGTTACCGGGGCGTCAAAGTCAGCCACAGGTAAGGGTGCAACGGGAAGCGCCTGAACTGCAGTTGTTGAACGACATCCTTTGCTGCTTTCAACTATTAAAGATGCTGTAATGTTACCTGTACCAAAAGCAAGCTGCGGATGTTGTTCAGAAGACAGTATACCATTCCCAAAATCCCAACTCCATTTTTGTATTGTACCATCAATAGCCGAAGAAAGATCATTAAAGTAAATATTTTTACCAGCGCACAAAGGAGCGGATGGTTGAAAATTGGCAACAGGTAATCGATTTATATACACTGGTATATTTACCGTATCGGTATTACAACCTGTTGCAGTAGTGCCAAACACGCGTACTGTTTTATTTCCCGGCGTATTGAAAACCACCGGCAACTGGCATTCGCTCAGCACAACATTGGGTACTGTATCGTTAAAAACACCCGCAACGCTTTCGCTCCAATATAAATGACTTAACGAAGTATAAGCATTCGATTGGGTTGTAACCACTATTGATGTGGGATCGTTCAAACAATTTTCAGACAAAGCATTGTATTGCAACGGCGCTTTAGGGTAAATGGAATTTATTACAACAGCCGAATCATCAATACAGCCGTCGGGTGAAGTTACAGTAAGGGTAACCGTATAAGGACCTACATTATTGTATTGATAAACCGGACTTGCAATATTAGAAGAATAGCCATCACCAAAATTCCATTGCGAGCTTAACGTTGCATTGTTATTTATAGTAGATGTATTGAGGAACTGCCCGGTGCCGCCCGGCAAACAAAATACCGGGGCTTCAAAAGCTGCATGAGGCACCGCATACACCTGTACTTGTTTTTGTACTACCGCACTTTTACACCCGGAATTGGTTTGCACATATAAGGATGCGGTAAATGTACCTTCTCTTTGGTAAGTATGTATTTGATCGGTTGCACTATTGGTGATATTGTTCTGCAAATCGCCAAAGTCCCAGGCCCAGGAAACCACTGAGCCATTGCCCGAAAAAGTAGTAGCATCTTTAAACTGCAATGCAGTACCGGCACAAACAGATGGGAGCTGGCTTTGAAAATCAGCAACCGGTATATTGGTAATGGCAATAGTTTTGATAGCCGTATCGCTGCCACAACCAATATCATTGATAACCCGGTGTTTTATAACATAGTCATTACTGACAGCATAAGTATGAGTTAACGAAGAAAGTGCGCTGGTATTATTATCGCCCAACTCCCAATACCATTTAGTAATAGGGCCATTACTTGTCGATGCATCGGTAAACTGCACAGCATCTGTAATACAGCCCGAGTGGTTAACCGTAAATTCAGCCTTCGGGCGTTCAAGAATGGTAAGCTCATAATCAATTTCATCTTGTCCATTATTACAGCCTGTATTGTTTGCGTTTGTTGCAATTACGGTAACGGGGTAACTGCCGGCCTGGTTTACAAGAAATGCATCATTTATTCTGTAGCGATATACCAGCTGCCCGTTCATCATAAAAGTTTCGGTTAGCACCGGATTATTTATGGTTTTATCGGCAAACAGGCCATAGAAAAGAAACCTGATCGCCTGCGGTTGATAAGGGAACGTAACAGAAATATAAAACTCACTGTTATTACAACCTATGGGAATGGAGCCGGCGCCAAATTCATTTTCTACCGTAAGCGTTCTATACAGGTCTTTTACATTGGTACCGGCAGAATAAGCATACGATTCAAAATTACCAAAGCCATAGGCTATGGCATTGAAGGCGCTGTCGGCCTTCAACGTACAGGCACTAAGGTTAACAGGCAGTTTTATTTTAGCACAGGCATAGCCAGAACCGGCGGGCAATACCGGTTGCCATACGGCTGCCGGCGCAACGCTATTTATGGTAAAGGAAGCTGTTGCGTTTTGCTTTATAAGTACATTTATGAATTTGGCATCGCTGTAAATATTTTCTTTTTGGGATGAGAACACCGTAATATCATTCACCTGTTGTTCAATGGGGTTCAATAACACCATATCGGGGTCGCCATAACCGGAGCCAACAGGAATGTTGGCGCCGCTACAACTTGAGCTTTGCGCATACTGGGCCACGCTTACCGGTTTATCGGCATTTATGAAAACGGGGTTCGTTGTAACCTGGCCAAACAATGGTTTTGCCGGATAGTATTGACCAGCATTGAGCGTAGTAACCAGGTTACCGTTCACCGTAATTTTTGTATTGTCTTCCGAGGCTATTACCCTGTAAGGATTACCACCTACATACCCTTCAAATGGAATAAAGCCATAGCTCTTACCCCAGGCATTAACAGGATACAGTTGTTGATAAAGCGGATCGTAGGAGTCGCCCGGCGTACATTGATTATTGGTAATAATATGAATGGCCGAACTGCCAGAGAACACGGCGATGGGTTTACAGGTTTCGCTATTGGGCGAAACAGATTCAATTAATGATCCGCTAAGATCGAGACCATCCTGCAATTCATATAGATCGCCAGGCAAGGGCAATTGAATGGTAATGGGCGTTCCTTTAACGCCGTCCCGCACCGGGGTTATAAGTACAGTAGTGTTGGTATCTACAGCTACAATTACAAATTGCGATTTTGAACCACTGATGCTTACCTGCGGTGCATTCATGCTGTAATATTTCTTTCCCAGTACAGCCACTGGCAATATAAGAGAAGCGGCGCTACGATAGCCGGCATAGATATGTGAATATACAACTACAGGAGGCTTTCCTGCATCAACCTTTACCCGTATACCTTTTCGAATGACCTTTGCGGCATCAGCCGAAGTAATATGCGCCAGGTTATAGGGTACATTCACTTCAGTAACCTGCCCAGCGGTAACAGTAAACGTAGTATTAAAAATACCGGGAATAGAAACAGTGCCTGAAGAATTTTTATCGGCAGTAATGAACAGGCTCATATTGGCATAATAGAAAACGCCATCCTTTTCATTAGGTACATGTGAAGGAAAGCAGAGCCAGAAATCTTTTCCTTTATTTGAAAAATCCTGTGCTTCTGCTATTGTTTGCATTAATAACAACCATATACATAGGTACGCACGCCTCATATTCCTGCTAGAAATTATAATTATATGCAATGGTGCCCGTATAATCGTATATAGCTTTTTGTCCACCAGCTGTACGGTTCATGCTTACGGCACTGATATTTACATTATGCTTCTTTTTGTATACATAGCCGGCGGTAAGCCGAACGCTTATGACCTGTTGACCTGTACTCACAGCATTGGCCGGAGTTGTATTGTATGAAACGGAACCGTTTGTTCTGATCTGTTTATTCCAGAACTGATTGCTTACAGAAACAGTGGGTCCCAGGGTGATCATTTCATTTTTACCGATGGTGTTATACGTAACATTCATGGCCCCGGTAATGCTCATGGCCTTTTTTATATTGTTGAAATTATAAGATCCCGCAAAATTGTAAAACTGTGATGCGCTTGCCTCGGTTATTATTCCGCCCTGCATATCATAAGAGTCCTGAAAGCTAAGATTGACATTCAAATTTTGTGGCCTTTCTTTATTGGTGCTTACCACGTAATTGACATTTACATTTCCATTCTGACTCAGTTGCCGGAAATTAAGGGTATCGAGGTTATCGAATGGAGTAAGCTGGTTTATATACTGAAACTGCGGTTTTACGTTTGTATACGTTTGAAAGTTCGAATAGGACACACTGGAAGTAAAGCGCTGGCTCGCATTCCAATTAAGGTTAACTGCCGATACAGTACGGCGGCTGCCACCTGTTTTTTTCCCATCCAGATCATCACGTTGTAACCCCACGTTGCCGGCCAGGTTAATTTTGCCTTTAAAGAATGCCTGGGCAAAATTAGCCGTTATATTTTCCAGGTCGTTGTTCATATAATAGGCGCCTAAGGTTTGGTAACCGGGATCGATGCGTTCATACCCCACCCCTACCATTGAACTGCCTATTGTATAATTGAGCTGGGTTTTGTACGCTTTATAAATATTAGTAGCTGTGGTACCGTTAAATAATTTTACCAGCCAGTCTACCTTGTTGCTATCGGCATACTTTGGCGCTCTTATATCTCGGGTAAGCGCACTGATGGCGTATTCGCTGGTAAGAACCAGGTTTTTGACAAGCGGCATAGACTCTTCTATACTTACCGCGGTATTTTGTTGTGGATATATTTGCAGGCTATCGGGTTTAAACTCAAGGCTACCCAACACATCTTTTGCTTTAAAAATAGAAAAGCCCCATTTATAACCATTGTTATCATAATTAACCTTGGCGCCATATCCGAATCGTTTATAGGTGGCCAGCGTTTGCCCGTTATCAGGGCGATACTCTACGGCCTTTTGTAACCGCCCCCCCATTACACTGTATTTCCATTTTCCTTTGGGTGTAAGATCGAGACCGCCGCCCGTGTATAACAATCCGTTTAATGTATAAGGCGAAAAAGTAGTGGCCACATCGCCAAGATGGGCTGTTACCCATTTGTATTTGGGATGTAAACTAAGGCGGTTAGGGGTTCTTGGTAAAGTATAATTGTAAGAAAAGCCACGGTTGGTATAAGTAAACGAAGCAGGCACACTAATGCCATAGATATTCACGTTCACATTACCATTTATAAAATAGCTGAATGGGTCGCGCCCGGTGCCGGCATTTCCTTTATAGAAAATTGAATTGGCACTTATACCGCCTGTTATTTTAATGGGTTTCTTTTCTTTCAGCTTTCCCTTAAAGTCTTTCCCCACATTTTCAAGGTCAACCTGCTGTGCCTGCATACTGGAAGTAAACAAAAGAAAGCAAAGGCCCAAGGCCGTTGCACGCCAGGATATCCCGGACCAATATGCAGTTAGCTTTTTCATAACGTTTAATAATATGGGTGTGTGCTAATCTTTTTGCACTTTTATATCGCAAACTAAATAGCTCTGTTGACCGGCCTGCACCATTTGTTTAACTTTAATGGCGCCTTTTTTACCACTGGCATTTTGAAATAAAATAACCCGCGGCAAATTGCTGTTGTTAAATGAATTGTTGGCTGCAGTGGTTTCTGTGTAGGATATTGGGTCCAATGCCGCACCATTGGTAATAGCGTCAAAGGCGGCCGGAGAAAGAGTTGAAGAGCAACTGCATTTCTCCTGTAAATTCACCCAACTGGTTCTGGTAGCGCCGGGAATGGCGCCAAATGTAAACGACTGTGCATCGCCAGGTGAAATAAATTGGTTATAGCTGAATGATTCGCTTAGTCCGAAATAAACAATATCAATGGCTGGCCCATTGGCAACGGTTACATTGGCTTTCCTAAAAACCTTCCGCAATTGGGTGCTGAAAAAAGAACCGATGGCGGCATGCGCCGTATTGATACCCAGGTGTACATCGGTAAAGCTGCGCAGCCTGCTATTGGGTTTAACTGTTATGGTTTGAGAATTAGTTTTCGTTTGCTTACCATTGCTGGCTTCGTAAGTAATGGTATAAGTACCGGGGTTAGTAAACGATACAGTTGGTATAGAATCAGCAGCGTTACTGATGGCACCACCGGTTGTAGTCCACTTATGAGAAGTTGCGCTGGTGGTATGATTTTCCAGCGTAGCAAGCAGCGGCGCTTCATAATCTTCATCATCGAAAGAAGGAACGATATCAAATTCGGCCTTTTCAAGTGCCGGCAGCACCGACACCTTTTTAGAAATGGTTTGCTTTTCGCCCCTGCTGTTGGCTGCCTGTAATTTTATTTCATACTGTCCCGGCGTATTAAACTGCACCGTAGGATTTCTTTCCCCAGAAGTTGCCGGAACTCCATTTTCAAATGACCAGCTATAGGTATTAACCCCAACAGACTTATTGGTAATTGTAAACTGCGTAGGACCGTAGTTGTTAACAACCGGATGAATATCGAACCCGGCAGCTACAACCGAATCCAGATCAATAATGATCTCTTTTTCCTTACGCTGCTCATCGTTCCAGACCTCCAGCTTTATCTTTATCGCTCCCGGTTTACTAAACTCTACATACCCCGGATCTTTTTTATCATAGCTTTCAGGGTTACCGCCTTCGAAAGTCCACTTAAACCCATACGCGTTTTTGCTTGAATTATCGAAAGCAATACGCACGGGTACTGAATAATCATTATCCAGTACCTCGTAGGTGAAATCGGCTGTGACCTCCACATTTGTGATAGGGCGGTGACAGGCGGTGAGGAGGAGGGCCAGGGTTATTAGGGTTTTGGTCAAGGGGTTGGGGGTTATAACTTTCTATTAAACATTTTATATATCAGCGTAAACGTGCATTACGCCATCTGAACTTCTTTGTAATACCTTATTGCCATAAATAACGGGTGTATCGCTTGGGGAAATGGCATCTTTGCAGGTATTCATATTTATAACATGCACCATTTCGAATGTATACTTGTCAAAAATTAACATTGTATGAGAATAACACAATGTGATATAAATGTATTTCTCGTCTAAAACAGGACTGGTTGAATTGAAGGTGGTCATTCCCATTTCCTTAACTATCTCGTAAATTGACATGCTGCTTCTTACTACAGCTCCGGAGATAGCATTTATAAAATGAAATTGATGAGAATCGAATAATAGAATTTCTTTCGTGGCTTCTAAATATATAAACTTTGAGATTGTATCAGGTTTTACGTCAACCTGCCATATTAAGCTACCGGTCTTTATATCCAAACATATTAATCTAGGGTAAGTTAATACATACACTCTATCATTCGCGATAGTAACATTAATTGCATAACCTACAACCCATTCCTTATCAATTGTACTGTAATATTTTCCAATTTCCTGTAAATTAAATTCCCATGCAAGTGCACGACTATTTATGTTGTAAGCTATAATAGATCGGCGATAAGGAGCAGGCGATGAACTAATCAAAATATCTTCAGATAAAGTGCTAAAATAATCTAACCTGCCAGGCATTACAAAAACATCAGAACTTAAACATGTATCTTTAATATATAGCGCCTTTTCAACATTATTTTGATATAACACCTTGCACTTATCTATAAAAACAGAAAGCAGGACGTGAACGTTCTCAACTTTCTGAATCACACGCGAGTTTTTGAATTCATATACTGACATGATTTTACAATCATTCTGTCCTGCAAGTATCAAATCATCTACAATTCGAAAAGCATCTACACCTTCCAGTAATTCAGGAGTTATTTCAAGTGAACTTAAATTCAGTTTTTGCAATTGCTTATTATTGGCTATGGATACGAAATAAAGGTCATCTCCACTGACTTTATATTCAGACCTAACATTATTAAATTGAGATATTTCTATATAATTCATTCTGCTAATTTAAACATTTTTAGAAACTCCCCTTCCTTTTCAAGGATATCGATAGCTTCATCTATATTATCCGTCCCAAAACGTGAAATTAACTTTTCAGGAGTGAGAATATCTTTAAATAATTTCTTACTATTTTCCTCTCTCAAAGCAGAAATTACCATACTATGTAAATAACCAATTCCAATTTTATCACCCAAAGCAAATTGTCCTTTTCTATCAAATACCCATTTAATTTTATCTAAATTAACCCCATCTTTTAAGTCTTTGGCAAACTGCTCAACAAAATTTGGCACATATGAGGTTAAAAAATCGTCCCATGATTTTACTTCTACCCTTGTTCCGTTCTTTAAAAGGATATCAACAATCCTATAACCAGAGGTTGCTTCCGGGGGAAGTTTAACTTCAAACCTTTCTATATCATTCCAAATGCTTTTTGCATATCTGAGTTGCCATTCTGAACCAATTAAATATTTTTTATCATTACCCGCCAGCCTTTTAAGTACCTCTTGTATACCAGGCTTGGGATCCTTCTTTGCGAGAATTAACACATCTAAAAGAGCTTCTGCACTGAGTGTAGATCGTGCCTTAGAGACGGCTATACCGAATTCATCTTTAATGGTACCAGACCTGCCCAATTCTGCATGATTAACAAATAATTTTTCAAAGTCCGCCTTTCCCCAAGCCTGCCCGGGACCAGCGAAT
Source organism: Niastella sp. OAS944 (assembly GCA_024809215.1). Classification (GTDB taxonomy): domain Bacteria; phylum Bacteroidota; class Bacteroidia; order Chitinophagales; family Chitinophagaceae; genus Niastella. The sequence continues at coordinate 188,381 of JANUBW010000014.1, forward strand.
TCATTAACCTTCAATAAATCACCAAGTTTTTTAAGAATATCTGGATTACTTCTAAGTCTTCCCCGCCCTGCATTATATAATATCACCCATGCATCAATTTGTAATTCATCTGGGTTTGTGAGTCCAGCTTGAAAACGGCGCAAAAGGTCATCCTTGTTTTTGAAATCTTTTATAAATTCTTGAAAAAATTCATCACTTTCATTAAGGGTACTTCTTAAATTATTCAAATGATCAATAAGTGCAGGGAATCTTTCTTTAAGATTGTCAAGCTCATTTTTCAGAAATGTTTCAGTGGCGTTTTGAAGCAATGCAAGGTTTCCTTCATTTGTCACAGCACATACAATATTATTTGCATCCGCCATAGGTCCTCCACCTGCTCCATCATCAATTATCATTGAAATATACTCCCCATTTCCTGGAGTATTGTTTACGGGATCTAATATTGCATTGTAATTGGTTCCACCGGGTCCTGCCATCGCTAACGGTGGGTAATCATTCCAATTTGGGATTCGCCACTGTTGGAGGGCATCGTTTGCAATCTGAATGAATTCCTTTCCGTCTATGATAGTCAACTTAATGAAACCATTTTTCAGCTTAAAGATAAATTCCTTCGTGTAGTCAACTGAAGCAACAACAACCTTGGGTAATTTTAACAGTGCTTTGGTTGCGAAATTAATGGCATAAGTTGTAGGGTCGATCACTTCAAGAAACGTAGCTATTTTGGCTGCTACTCCAGCTTTACTAAATGCTATAGCCACTGATACTACATCAATAACATCATGTCCTATTTGCGCAGACACTTTACATGCATTACCAGTATGCGCTTTAACAGTCATTTGCCAGATAGACTTCCAAATCCCATTATCCTTCATAGCTTTCCATCCTTCAAGAAATTCTGTCCGCGCCCCTTTCACCTTCCCTTTCTCGTTAGTCAATAATTTTATAAGGAAGCTCGAAAATTCGGGAACACCCTTAAGCACATCTACTACCCCATTAGCGATTCCGCAGTAAAAAGCAAATTCACATTTGTAAGGCTGATATGGATCTTCCATTGGATCCAAACCTGGAATACTTTGTAATGCTAAACGAATTGGAGGAACTCCTACCTTTAAGGTTATTATGTTGAATAATCCACTTGGTACCGGATTAAAGTTATCCTTTTGTGTTTTTTCGTCTTTACTTTCCGGATCATAATAACGCGCGGGAATATTCAACTCGCCTATTAAATGAGCAAGACCATCCAAAATCATTGTCAACAGGTTAACCTGTATCCCACTCCCACCCATAAGTTGAACCATAAATTGCTGCAGCCAGTTCAACTCCTCCTGATTAGGAACATTTTTTCCATAAAAAAAATCAAATACCGGGTCCACATATTTGTTAAAATGCAGCCATATAATCATATCGTTATCACCCGGACTCTTTACATAATCATCTATTATCTTTAATATATTATAGGGCGTTTCATAATCAGTAACAAATACCTTCAAAATGTATCCGCGGTCTGTTTTTACTTGCTGAAATACCTCTAAGGCTTTACTTATTTCCTCTGGCGATACGGCTCCTGTATAATCAAAGAAATTAGGATTAATATCATTGGGCTGTTGGGGATGTGGTTTGTAATTATGGGGATTGCCAACTTTATCTTTTAGTTGTTGGATATATGATCCGGGTAAAATTTCTTTTTTAGGAATACTGTAACCCAACTTTTTATAAGTACCATTTTCAGGAACAATCTCGCCCATTTTAATTTGATACATCAGGCGGATGTACTCTCCCAACTTTTCTTCTTTGTTAACAACACCCAGGTTAAAGTCTGTTCTTGTACCCAAAAACATTCCTGAAAATTCCTCAAACTCATATCCATTGTAATTAAACCTATCGTGCATAACACCAAACGAATGCAGCACCTTACCTACCGACCCATCTTTTTCATTAGGATAGAATGATGAAATCACAATGAGTACAAAAACTTTTCTTCCGCTTGTAGCATTAGTAGTAAAGTATTCGCCATATTTTTTTGACACCTTATCTGCAAACGCATTAAATTTCCTCGACGATCCGGCTGAATCACCTGCCCGGCCCCTTTCAAGATCATCGGTTAACTTTAGTTCTTTAATCTCTTGTTGTCTTAATTTCTTTTGAGTGTTAAGAGCCTGATACTCGTATATATTCTCTGGCTTATCATTTACATCGAAATACTTATATACAGAAGCGAGAACTACATAAAAATCTATATCACTATTATCTTTAAACTTATTCAAATAAGTTTTGGCCACCCCCATATTATCCTGGTTCCAGGTTTTTGCATCACTCTCTCTTCTAAATAAACCAAGAACCCGCCCATTAACTTCATCACGATACTTTTCGTTATAGGAAAGACGGATGATACGTCCACTACCTGCATCCTTGTTATTTATTTGTTCTAATATATCGCGATGAAGGGTATTGCCATACTTTACAATTGTGCTATCAGACGAAATAGCATAATTACATACGCCCAAACAAAATAACAGCGTTAATATTATCCTCATATTTGATTCATTTAATCATTTAATAACTGAGCGGATTCGCTAATTGCTTCTATCAGGAATTTTTTTGAATATTTTACCAGGGAAGCGGTTTCCTCGCCTTTATCCAACTTTTCCATCAGGGCCCGTATCAGTAGTTTACCGTTAAAGAGTTCATCATCTTTAGCATTTTCTTCAACAGCAGTATTAGTTCCAAAAATGTTAAACAACATTTCATATAATTTCTTGCTGGTCAGCGCTTTCTTCTCTGTCAGATAGGCGTTGGCTTTTCTGTTAAATTCAGCATAATCCTCATCGTAAGAATTTAAATCGTCGGCAAACGATTCCAGCTGTATGTATTCCCAGGTTGTATTGGGTAAAGAATCCAGTTGCTGCTCAGTGTATATTTCTGTTTTAAGGCTATCTGAAATTGACTTCAGTTTTGATGTACTTGTGTACGTATAATCTTTTTCCAATTCCCTCACTGATGTAACAATCACCTGTACAATGTCTGTTACTAATTTTTCTCTTTTCGCATTTAAACTGGACAATTGTTTTTGCGCATTTTCAAAATTGCTCTTTACTAAATCCATATCTGCCTTTACAGCGTCTTTTTCAGGGCCGTTAGGTAATGAATTAAATGTACTCTCTAATGCATCATATGCATTTTTAGCACTGTCAATAGTTTTGGTGGCAGCAGCAAACCCATTTTTCAAATTGTATGGCAGTTCTTCATTTATAATTTCGTTTACCTGCTCCGTCAATTTTTTAATATATGAAGATTGAGCTGTTATGTTCACTGTTATTAATTCATTGAGCAGATCAGCCAGCCCTTGGATGTTTGCAATGACCTCATCCACATCAACAATTCCAGCCTCGGTAGGATCATACGTCGTCATAATCTCTCCCACCTTCAACTTCATATCAGTACCCACCCCAATATTCTCAAACCTTACTCCCAATTTCATATTCGCCAGCCATGGCACTACTACATACCCCTGACCGTTGAAACTACTGCTTCCGCTTACCTGCGTAACCACCACATCAAAGTCACCTGCCTTCACAATGTCACCTACGTTCAACTGCTGCAAAAGCGGCTCGGTAGTCGGAGCAGGATTAGGATCAAAGCCACACTGAGGAACAGTAGTAGCAGTTGCGCTATTAGTAGAAAACTGCTGCAACGAAGAGAAAATGTATTTTCCCATTTCACAGGCTGCTCCAACTCTATACTCGTATGTTGTCGATGGTTCAAGATCTGTTATTGATACATTCGGGGTGGTGTTACCCAACTCAAACCACTCAGCACCTGCAGTATTTATTTTCCGGTATTCCACTTTATATTCCAGGTGTTGTGCATTGGCTGCCCAGGTAATATTCACCCTTTGCCCCTGGGCCGTTGCATTAATACTTGTTGGAGCAGGACAATTATTCTGATATACAAACCAAAATATTTCACTAAACCCATTATTACGGAACATAGCAACATCCTGCGTACCGCTCTTCGCTTTGGCCTGTACCTGCCAGGCATAGGTGTAACCCGGTTTCAATCTTGGTTTAGCGCCAATACCATCGTACAATATTGTAGTTATAGCCGTACTTTCTTCATAAATAGCGGGATAACTCGCAAAATCCGCCTCTGGCGTTGTAGTCCCAAGCGGCAGTTCAACTAATTTGAAATTGTAATCGATCGTATATGCAGTTGGGCTTGCTGTATGACGTGGCGTCCATTGAAATGAAACGTTCTGAGCCGCCGGTTCAATAACAGGGATCAATGCCTCTGACTTACGAGGCAAATTCAACAATGGTGGCTCACTAAGCGTTAACCACGCAATTGTACAGCCCTTATTACTTACCGTTTGGCCGGTAGCCACATCAACCACTTCAAAACAAAAAGTATAAAACCCTTCGGGTAGCTTACCCGTTTGCTGGTATTGTGATTGTGTAATTCCGCTAAACGTAAGGTTGTTGGAATTAAAATATTCCGTTAAATCGGCTGGTTGAATATACTTCGGCTGCCCCGATAATATTTCGATTGCTGTAAAGGAAACATCTTCCCTTGTAACAATAGCTACGCTCTGGCTTGTAATGCTCATGCGCAACCGCACCTGTAACGATGGCTTATTAAAGTCACGCAATAACAATAACAAATTCAGTTTAGGACTGCCAATTGCACTATAGTAATCGCTTACCTGTAGCGAATATGGCGGCACCAGCTGCGGTGTAACCTGAACAGGATACTGTTGCGCCACCAGGCATATCCCAGGCAATAATAAGAAGGCGGCTATTATGAGTATTCGTCTCATGAACAGTTAAGGTCTCGGGTTTTAATTAATTGTTTTACTAATCCGGTCATCATTTATTTCTGCATCATCACTGAGCAATAATTACTTTATACACAAAACTTCCCTTGGCAGAATCGATCACCAGCATGTATACGCCCCAATTCAATGCATTTACATTATAATCCAGGCTATAATCCTTTAGTCCCAGTATCACCCTATCGTCTACAATTGCATTGGTTAGTGAGTTTATTAAACGTAAACGAGCCCTGGTAATCTCACTGAAGTTCAGGTCAACCTTGAACGTTCCATTATTAGGATTTGGACGAATCACCGCTGCTTTTAAATAGGCATCGGACTGACTGCCACTGGTAACGGCCCCACTACGATTTAAGACAATCACATTTTTGGTAGTATCGTCTACACAACCGCTGGCATAATAAGCCTGCATCGTAATAGCATACCTGCCTGTATCGGAGAAGATCAATTCACATTTATCATTTGTTTCAAGCACCGGCCGTATTACATTACCCGCAGACGGAATTAACCACTTAACACTATCAGTACGCGGCTGACTTAAGTTCACCAGTGTTACACTCTCATTTACGAATGCCTGGGTACTCACAATAAATTCAGTATTTATCATGCTGTTCTGTGCACTGATCACTACAGCATCCTGCACAACGCAACCCCGAGTGTTGCTAACAGATACCTGGTACGTTCCAGCTTGTGTAACGGCAACCTTAGCTATATTTGCTGTAAAGCCATTATCACTTTGCCAATTGTAGGTTAACGGCGGCGTGCTGGCAGCGGTAGCATCTAACTTAATTGTTTGACCTATACAGATCTTTCTATCAGGTCCTATATTCACTATTAGATCATCGGGGTTGGTTATTTCAATGGTATCGCTTTCTGAGCAGCCACCAATATCTGTAACCTTATACCAGTATTTTCCCGGGCATAGATTGCTGATAGTTGCAGTTGTAGCGCCTGTACTCCATGCGTAGGTATACACACCCTGTCCACCAGTTGCACTCAATGCAATCTGTCCATCACATTTACCCTTACAGGTAACCTGAGCAACTACCGCATTCGGCAATATTCTTACAGGCGAGGTTACGCTTACATTACCACGTGCCATACAGAAATTACTATCTGTTACCACTATTATATAGTCGCCACCAAGTACTTTATTTACAACTGGCGTACGGGCGCCGGTGCTCCATTCGTATTTATAACTTCCATCGCCGAAAGGCGTACCACCTGTTACCGTCACCTTCAGTACCCCATTACTATCGGAATAGCAATTAGTAGGTACAGCAGTAGGATTAAGCAGCAATGGCGATGGTTGGGCAAACACAAATGTTTCAGATGCTTTTGTGTTATTATATTTATCTGTTACTTCAACCAGGTACGTACCAGCTGTTACATTATCAAGCAGGCTATCAGTATCAGTGAGTACACTATTTCCTTCGTTGGTAACCTTGTACCATTTAAACATATACTTTGGACTATCAAGCTTTATTCCTCCGGTGGCATCTGCTAATAGTTTACCATCAGTACTGTCGTAACAACTTACCGGTTTCTTTTCTTTAATGGTAACCAACAATGGTTGAGGTTTGCGAATGGGTATTTCCATTTCGAATTTACATCCGCCAGGATCAGCCGAATTTGTGGCATAATAAGCATCATAAATGCGTAGGATATAATCGCCTTCAGGTAATAAGCCTGTTACAGATTGCATTCGTTTGTTAGCTTCTAAAATAGTATTGGTAACAGGCAGTTCTTCATTGGTAGCCTTATTTGTAAAGGTCACTATATATGGATTACGTGCAACCTCGGGCGTGGTTACAAATGGAGTACCGCCGCTTATCTGCACTTTTACCTGCGCATTTGCCAAATCGTGTCTTGTAATTGGACTAACCTCATACAGATCGAGTGTGATGCCTTTTTCGGGTTCTTTGATGGTAAAACTAAAGGTCAATTCATTACCGTCGATATCTTTCGCATAACAATCAACTTCATCACGTACCCTTAGCGTGTATTTACCACCTTTTAAGCCATTTACTAGTTGTGTTGTAAGATTTACGTTAACATTACCAATATAACCAGAAGTAAGATTGTGGTTTGTAAATTCCACCCATGGTGAATAATCGGTGTCTCCTTCGCGCTTAAGGCTATACTTAAATGTTGATGTATAAACGTAATTAGTTATATCGGTCCCGGTTCTATGATTAAATCCACCTGTTGCATATATCATAACAGCCCCTGTAGCACTGCCTTTACAGAGTACATTGTTTTGGACCCCTGCAACAAAATTGATCTTTCGTGGCTGTGTAAGCTCCGGAAACGCTGTATGGTATATAGAGCCGGTGTAAGTGGCCATAGAATAACCTGTATAATCGGTATATGACTCAAAATCGTCGGTTTCAGGTGTAACAAATCCGTCCTGAAAATTCACACTGTTCATGGCCAAATATTTTGTTTCAGCCCCACGTGTATTAACATCCAGATCATATAACATGCCACTGGCATATTTCCCAAGCAACGAAACATAATAGTTTCCCTTGCTTAACTCATTCGGCCATGTATATGTGTTATCACTGGCCAGCGAAGTAAGGTTTAAAGCGGAGTAGTTAAGTCGCTTATCGGTATTTAATAATAGTATACTTAGTTTTTCCTGGGGCAACAGGGCACGATCGAATTGTATTTTTATAGTTCCTTCATGCCTTTCATAACAATTCAAATCGGTTTTAGTGACACCTGTAATATGTGGTGAAGAGAGACGTAAGGTAAACGAACCTATTTCAGAAACTGAACTTAACAAGCCTGTAGCTCTAAAGTTAATAGTTGAATTCAGGCGGCTTACATAATTATCACCAAACAGGTCGTAACCAGAAACTAATAACGTAGTATCATTCAATTTAAGATTACTGGGTACATTACGCCAGGTATTTGTTTTGGCGTCAATTGTATCCTGGTATTGCCATTGAACCGGAATAAAATGAAAAGATAAACCCACCCGTTCACCTGTTGTACAGGCAATACGTATTTTGTCGTGACTGGGCAAGTTTAATGAAACATCCTGGGCAGGAACGACCCGTATTCTTGTTTCAACGACATACGTATTATCATATGAATTAGAATAATTTACCCATTCTCCCATCTCTCCCTGGGGATATAACTTACTATAGTTTTGATTACCGGTTAACCAGGATTTATTTACAGTGAAACCGGGCTCTAATTGATACATATTATAGTATTCGTAGAGATAAAAGGTCTCTTCAAATACTAGAGATTGAAAATAATCGATATTAAACCCCTGCACCAAATGAAGTGTATCATAATAGTCAATGCTTTCATACCATGGAAGCGCATTAATTGTTTCATAAGGAATTTCAACAGACGAACCTATGTTAATTTCATTTGAGCTGCCCGTTGGTTTATACGACAATTTAATTAAAGCATTATGCGAAGCTCCTGTACGATCAAGATCCGGGACTGCGCAATAGTCTTGGCACGCTGCTACAATAGCGGGATCTTCAGGCGGAGCACTAACGCCTGGATATCTCAAACAAGCCCAGGCATCAGGAGGACCATCATCCCATGGTGTATTTGGATCATCCGGATGATATACATATTTCAGGTAATATGCAGGATTCTGTGTTTTGGACACATGTCTTTCGATCAGTACAGTATACTGTTCTACCCTGATCCTCTGCCCCTGCGCCCATTGTGCAGTAACCAATAAGAATAATATAGCTTGCAGAACTTTTCGCATACGTACTGTTTAATAAATAACACTTTTGGTTACGAAATCGGAATACTGGCCATTTGTATACACCGCCCGAATGGCATACTTATATTTAGTATTTACCCTCAAATCGGTATCAATGAAACTACTGGCAGCAGTAGCCACTTGTTTATACAGGCTCATGGGTTCTTTAGCCTCCCCCCTGAACAACTCAAACCGGCGGATATTCTTTACCGTCTTAAGCTGCTCCCAGGTAATGGTCACCGTACGGCCTTTACGATCAACCTCAACTTCCATATTCTTAACCACCTCTTTCACCCGCTTTTCAGGAACTCTTACGGTTAATGGTTTTGCCGGCTCTGACTCCAGCTTTGAGCTGTCCATTGCAATAATCGTATAACTGTACAGGCGGCCTTCCTGCCCGTCTTTATCAGTCCACTCGGTGGTGGCGGCCTGCCTGAATTCCTGTAATAGGATCCAGGTAGTTACTGTATCTGCGATCAACCGGCGATACAATTTGTGTACAATCACATCCGAATCGCTGCTGTTCACCCATTGCAGGCGAATACCATTCTCCATTATATCATAGGCTGCCAATACAGGTGCTGATGGCGGTATAACATCTGGCTTTATAACTTCCAACGTACGAGTAAAATCAGATTGATTATACCTGGTATCCACAGCCCTGATAGTGTAGTACACTTTAGGGTTTAGGTTTTTAAGATTTACAGTATCCCGGTATTCATTTGTTTTCCATAATGAATCCTGTACTGGAGTAAACTCATGCCCTTTTACATTTGCTTTTAATATTTTATAACCTGCCAGATCTTTTTCTGTATTGGCGTCCCATTTCAATACCACCACTCCATTGCTGTCAATAGTGCCTTTAAAGCCAGTTGGTATTGCGGGCGCAATTGAATCTTCGGGCTGCAATAAATAGGGTTGTGAAGTGCGGCTTTCGCCTTCTTTTGGCACCACCGTAATAGTTATATAGTTGGAACTAAACAAACTCTTCACTTCTGTTGCTCTTAAACCCGCCGCAATACCTGTTTGTTGTACGGTATACGGCCCTTCAATGCTGGGCGCCTGGTTTATCTGAAATTCTTTCACAGCGTTGTTCAGGCTATCTTCAAACTCCCAGGCAAGCTGAAACGTGCCCTGTTCATCAAGCGAAACACCGGAAATATGAGGTGTCAATGCCAACTCTGTCTTCCCCTTTCCCTGAGCAATATCAGAATATGGCCCTGTTTCGCCAAACAACGACAAACCGGCTATCCTGTACTGATATACCGTATCATTACCTGGCAAACCATCTATATACATCATACTTCCGTTACCATTCTTTGGATCTGTTTCGTTTAGATTAGTAACCGGCTTATCAGAAATTGATTGGAATGTTTTACCACCATCGGCCGACCGCTCAATAATATAGGAAGTATAATATTCCTTAAACCCATCGAAGTCCCATTTAAGAATAGCGGTTTTGTCGCCAAACTCGGGAATGATCATAGAAGGCTTTGGCAAGGGCGCATAATCTGCCAGCCCTATATACAACAGGGAAGTATCAGTAATACGCTGGCTGCCCGGTATAAGAGAATAAATTCGATAGAAATACTTCTCATTTAGTTTAACCTGTTTATCGCGAAAGGCAAGACCAGCGTATTCTGCAGCTTCAAAACTATGATCTGCTGCATACATCGACATGTTAAACCGCTGGGTAAGCTGCTGGGTTTTATTTATCATTTTGGTAACACCTTTTGTATCAGGTGTTGTTACCTCAAAATCATCCCCATAAATAGCCTGCGCCAGAATGGCTGCATAATCATCTTTAGTGGCTATGGTATCCCAGGTAGCTAATGGGCGTGGTTTGAATACCATTTTTGAAACATTAACCTGAATTCTGTCCAGAACCTTTCCGTCACGCGCTATAGTGAATCTTTCTAAAGCATATCCATATTTGTTACCCAACGTCCAGGCGCCTTCATCGCCGGGAGCCCAACGAATAAGTATTTCATTTTTTGTGGCTTTTGCTACAGAAACTATTTTCGACTTGAGTGGTGCTGCCTTTATAGGCGCCAGGCTTTTTTTTCCTGGCGCATTTGTTTTCTTAGGAGCCGGAACGGTGGCTTTTGCTGGTGATTTTCTCACCTGGGCTGTCAGGTCGTTAACCCCAAAGCTGCCGATCACTATCATAAACGTGGTAATTTTCACTAACGCTTTCATATCAATTATTCTATGGGGTTTTCGTAAACGAATTCTGATGTAGTGCCTCTTGTGCCATCCAGTTGAACCAGCGTAAAGCGAACTTTATATTTTCCCTTCAACATAAAGGGGAAGCCTTCATTACATAACTTTCTAAATGGCTCGGCTATTTGGATGTATTTAGTACGATCGACCCAGAATCCATAACTCGCACCCAGGTACGTTGCAATGATCTTCTTCCTATACTCCAGGAACTGCAGGTTGATATACTTATTAGTATTATGAACAAAAGGCATCCGCATATTCAGCACTTCATTGTATTCTTTCGACTGAAGCATATTGATATAGAACCAGGCTGGGGTTATTGCTTTGGTGGGAGGGAGACCATATAACAACGCCTCTGTACCTTCAATTCTGAATGTCTTGTCATCGCCAGTCAAAGGAATATTTGGATAGACCACTGGTTTAATTAAGTTCTGATAATAGACATCATCTGTTAAATCTGCCTCGCCTTCTATCATTCCCTTATTGCCTGTATATTGAGTACCTGTTATTTCATACAATTCAAACCCTTCATATTTGTCAACAGCAGCCTGCAGATTGATTACATCTGATGATACCTTTTCTACAATAGCCTGATTTACATGAAGCGATTGGATTTTAGCCGCCAGGGTGTTGAATCGGCTGGTGGTGAACGTAAGCACAAGACCCGGTTTATTAACATCAGAAGTGGGCTTTAATGGTTGTTCACCCATCAACTTCATTCGGTACGTAGTATTAGACTGTAAACCTGTTGGAACAGTGAAATTATATACCGTAGAACCATTATGTGTCGCATCAACTGTAGTAACCATATTTCCACTCAGGTCTTCCACCCTTATCTTCCAGCGGCCAAACTTCTCAAAAAACTCATGGAAATCGCTTTTCAGAGATATTACTCCTTTATTGTTCTCATTCTTATACAGATTACGTTGATTGAAGAATGGATATAACTTGTCCAATAAAGTATATGGAATTGAATCAGGTGCATCACCGGTCGTAAATGTCGCCTCTTTGATCTGCTCAACTGCCTGGCCATTTTCTGTTATTGGAACCCAGTAACCATTTATCAACTGACGAATAGATATACGGGCTACTGCTTTGTAACTTGTTTTTGATTTTAATACAGCATCCGGCTTAAAGGTCAACAGATCTCCACCTGTGTTAAATGAAGTACTACCTGCAACTTCTGTACTGCCTTCATACAGCTTAAATGCTTCCAGCATTGGCATGAACACGTCATTACCACTGCCATCTTCACGTGGTGCATCTAATGTTGCACCTGGCTTGATCGTAAACTTCACCTGCGGCGCAGCTAATACACTCACGTTTGAAGCCTGATCGTCGGGTGTTATATTGGAAATAAATTCAAGATCCTCATACTCACTAATATTTTCATCCCTTACAATCTCACAATCACTGCCAAAGCTGAATTTAAAATTGAACCGGCCTTTAATAGCTCCCCCTAGAATATTTACAGAGAAGCCCATGTAGCCACCCACCCATGTTGGGTTGGGTAATTTTGCCTGTAACAAGGCCGCAGCGCTTCCTTTAATGATGGAAATATTCTTTTTAACGAAGAGTATCTTGATCTTCACCCCTAACTCTCCTTGCAGGTAAGCATACGCCTGACCTTGCGCATACCAACCATTGATACCTATCTGCTCTGAACTTCCCGCGCAATGCGCATTGCCCCAGTCTTTGATCATTACATCAAAACCAAGTCCGGCGGCAAAATTAGCATAGAAGAACAGGAAGCGTACATCACCGGTAGCCAATTCGAGACTTGTTCCGAAGGCAATACCTCGGCCGCCTTCAACATCTCCCTTGTTTATATTATTCTCGTAATCAATCCCTGCATTGCGTAAAGCAGATACCACACCTGACGGAGGATCAGGGAATTTGGGCATATTATAACCCGCCATTAAATAGGAACCGGTTTTTAAGTTAAATTTGCCAATTCCGATTTTCATCCCCAGCCGGTCAGTTGGCGTTCCTACGTGCAAATACCATTCTTTAGGATCGACGTGGAATACAGCCCATCCTGCACGGTTCTCAGAAGCAGCACCTGTTATCAACCCTTTTGCAGCATTAACATACATATCGAACGTGGCATGTAATGATTTGGCTTCAAAATCATATTGTATACCTATATAGGCAGCCAAACCGTTTTGCCCTGGCCGTTCCGTAGTTGGATAAGATTCTTTTGCAGCATTGGAAGGCTGCATTATTTTCATGTTGTTTAGCGCTTCTATATTAAGGCTATTCAACTTCGTTTCAACAGCTTCAAATTTTTTCTTTGCGAAGTCAGCCACATTTTCCAGGCCTGGTATATCACCCATAAATTTGGCGTAACCGAAAAGGCCTAAATAACGAAGGCCACCACTCTTGTTGAAAGCCGCTTCAAAAGAAGCCTCGCCTTTAACTATTTTTTTCGATCCTACACTGAATATCACAGCAGCCTTTATACCCAGGCCGGAGTTTTCGTCTGGTACATACTTGGCGCCCGTTGCAGAGAATGAAGTACTGAAACCTTCTTTCTTCATTCGGTAATAGGCGCCGCCACCAAATCCCTGGATCTTAACAGCGCCGCCAATACCTGTACCTAAATCAGCCAGCCCATCAACGTACCAGTAACGGAAAGTTGTTTTCCCAAACGTAGCATTCACTTCAACAGTAATGGGGTCGGGCCCCAGTCCTTTTTCAACTACACATTTTATATGCCCCATGAAACCATCACCGTATACTGGATGATCATCGAGGAATTTAACACTGCCATCGAGTTTTATCACCTCTTTGATCTTAGCACTGATCGCTATTTCTCCGATCTCAAGACTGGAATACTTCCATGACGTAAGCTCGCGGTCAGTATTTAATTTCCCCCAGATCTTAAAACCGGCGTTGCCGCTGAATTCATTTTCATGCAGGTTCACCTTCAGTCCCAGGCCAATACCTACCCTGTTGGTGGACTGGTCTTTCACCATGGCAATGTTATAGATGGAAACCGGGAAATTACCCAGCCTCACTTCTCCTTCGTAACCTAAATACTCAGCATCTATATATGGATTATCTACCGTTAAATGCAACGATCTGAAAGTAATACCCTGAAAATCGGCCACAGGCGCTTTGGAAGCATCACGACCAGGGTTTTCATCTGTAGCCAGGGCTACTATCCCCATTTTGCCATGCAGCATGGCCTCCGGTTTAAACGTAGTGGAGTTACCTGAGATCTGAACCCATGAATTAGGCTGTAAGAATACTTTCGCTTTCCATACATCAAAATCCATTTCATCGAGTGTGGTTACGCGAAGTACATATTCGGAATTGGCCGATATAACTGCAGAATAACCCAGAAACTTTCTTTTATTATTTCCATCATCACTTTGATTTACCGGCAGCCCTACTTTCCCTCCAAAGCCGGCACGGATCAGGTTATTGGCTTCGAAGGCTACTCTTATACTGTCTATTGAAAACTGCCAGCCACTGGCTGTTCCCTTGTTTATAGGTAAAACGTTCTCACCAAAGAATACACCGGAAATACCATTGTTATCAATAAGCAGATCATCTACCCCAAAACTTACGATCGCATTTGGATTATCCCTGTTCTTAATTGCCTTTGGCAAACCAATACTTAACTTCTCAACATACACACCACGCCAGGCTGTAAGATTATCTGCATTGAGGTATTTTTGCTGATATCCCTGTGGATACACCACATGCTCACTATTGTGAAGATCACTGAAATCAAAAACGGCTCTTGTTACAGTAAAATTGAATCCCTGCAACCCGTTTACCTGAAAAGGCGATTGGAAAGTAAGATCGATGATCATATCATTCCAGTTGGTTACTAATATCTGGTCTAGCGCTGCTGTTACCCGCCCGTTCAATATTGTTCCGGCGGCATCACTTGGCACGATCATATTTCTGGAGAACTGAATTTCTCCATTCACACCCAACTGCTCAAATCCATTACAACTAACAGTTATAAAGGTCTTTGATGTGGACCCACCTGTTGCCATATCCATGCTGCCTTTTAAGATCAATGCTGCATTATCGCCATTTATGGGTATAGCAACATCTCCCAACAGCACCAGGCTGGCGTTACCAATGATACCGCCTTTATAGGAGAGCTTTAATCCGCTTATTCCAAACAATAATTCATAGGGGGCCTGCGGAATTTTTACCCGCGCAAAAACGGTGAGGTTTGCATACTTGTCAGTAAAAGTCGCATTGCTGATGGCAATCGTTATTTCGGAATTACCCGCTCTTTTACGCAAACCGATCGGCAATTTATTGATATCCGAAGGCTCCAGGTAATCAATATAGCTGTTGCTGCTCTCTATCTCAGCCAGCACAGCCCTGGCCTTCGCTTTATACTCTTCAGCTGTTGTGTTGGCAGTATTTACCTCTTCAAAATACTGATCGGTAAACTCAGTACCGGTTGCCTGAAAGGAAAATTGCTCCCCAGCTATATACTCATCAAGCTTTGCAAACGACCGGCTGGTTGCATTAGCTGTGTTACCTATATTGGCAGGCTTTGGAGCATACCCTTTAAGGATCTCGTTAAACGGTAGCGGCGCTCCCGTTCTTCCTGAAGAATCGCCACCCGTTGCAAGTGACACCAATCCATAAAGGACAAATATTATTATAAATGTAAAACGTTTATATATTGCTGTTCGCTGCATTGGGGCTGTGTGGTTTGGATTCTTTCACAATACTTTTTCAGGGACAGGTTACCGCATTAAGGTTATTACTTGCCGATAAGTTTTTTCAACTCATCTAACTGTTGTTGAAGCGTACTAATTTGTTGCTGCTGCGTTTCCAGCTTTTTATTTTTATCTTCAAGCGCTTTTACCTGCTTATTAAGTTCAATGGTATATAAGGTAAGCTCTTCAATTTTTTGCAGCAGCTTTGATTGAATTTCTCCAACTTCCTGACCGTCTTTCATTACTTCCTTTGTAGAAGGAATTTCAGGCAGGTGCTTATTTGCTTTTATGAATTTTTCCAGTTCAGGGAGAGATAATAATTTATAGTCAGGCTCAAATACAAAGTCGCTCCAGCCGGCAGATTGTACCCGCAAGCCTTTGGCGCGGATGCGGCCATTCACTGATAACTTGTATTGCGCATCTGGAACAAGTACACCAATGCCCACATTGCCGGCCTGGGTTATACGCATATAAGCTGAATTGGCAGCAGCACCGGGAACCAGAATATCAGTATAATCTCCTGTACCTTCGCCATAAGCAGTTTTTATAATCGCCGCCTGCGCCCATTGACCATTACCAACAGATAGTTTAGTACCATGGTCTCTTCCAATCGCCAACTCGCTGGTCACCTGATCGGTGCTAATACCTACTTTACCGCCAGCTTCTACTACCATGGCATTTACCCAATTGGTTGTCCCATAGGGCGTATATCCAACAATAAATCTGTCTGTTGAGCCGCCATCATCGCCAATATTCAGCCGCAGATCAGTTGCATTAAAGGCAGTATTGAATCGTTGAAAATACAGGGCGTCTGTATTGCTGGTGCCACCAAATACCAACTTTTCATTACCTCCAAGACTATCATAACGGTGCCCCAGGTTCAGATCACCAAATACATCCAATTTGTAGTTCGCATGTGCCCTGACGCCTATACCCACATTGCCATCAGCCGACATATGCATAACCTTATCGGCTCCATTATTGAAACTGAACTGGTTACCACTCAGGTTAATTTTTACAGAATCCTGAAGCTGACCACCAAGCGCTACATTACCGTTGTTTTGTGTAACACCGTTTTGAAAACTGTAAGAGGCCCCGCCGCCACCGCTGCTGCCATATGGCATATAAACAAATCGCAGGTTTCCATCCTGATCAGTTGTAAGTACAGAGTCGCCCTGGATATTGTTCCTGTACTTGGCAAATCTTGCATATCCAGTTGTATGAAACTGCACTTGTGGCTTGTCTGTTCCTACACCAACCTTGCCACTTCTTGTAACAACCAGATGATGTGATGTGTCAGTTTTGAAATCAACAATTGCTGAGTCGTCAGTTTGTCCATACGAGTAAGTGCTGCCGATACACAGCAACAGGGTAAACAATAAAACTGATATCAGTTTTGTTTTACCGGCTTTTTTATTTGCCATCAAACTTTCAGACTTAGCGAGCAGGTTGGTGTTTCTACAAAACATATTAATAACGACTTTTTATATAATAATAGATACCCTGAACCCGGTTTACCGGGCACAATTTGACGGTGTGGCACAAACTCAGCTGCGCAACAATAATAATATAGTGTAGTTTGATTCCAGTAAAGCTGATAGCATAGCACAGCAGCCCCTGAATAGCATTGCAGGCCATTGCAGCTATCATCCGATAAAACAGGATCAAACTTATATGTAAGATTTATTAACCGGCGAGATTCAACTGCTAAACGTAGATGAATTAAGTATTCTCAACGGTTAGTTTGGTTAAGGGAGATTTAATTCCCGCTCGATGTTTAAAAATTTTTCTACTATCCCTGTTATCTCATTTTTTAACATTGCTTAATATCTGCTAATACCAACCCATTCGCTGCCTGTATACATTACAGTAATTGCACGACGGGCACTAATATAGTTCAACTCACTGGCATCCAGTCCGACTATATTTAAGTCATTAGTAGTATTTAAATTTTTGATAGTTATTTCGCGGCCGGTTATGCCGGTTGGCAAAGTAATAATTGCCCGGCCAGCATAGCTTACAAATACAACATCCACATCTGGCGCAATAGTATAGCTACTGGTAGTAACCGTGGTGATCCGTCGGGCACCGGCGGGCAAAGCCGCGCCTTTTATAACAATGGTATCACCTCCAAATATTAACGTTGAATCATTTAGTTTTATAACCCTTCTGAACTCAGTACGTCCGGCTCCTTTGTTATATAAAAACCCATTAACGTTTCGGGTGCTGTTTTCAATGATCAATTCTGCGGGCTGTGCACCGGCCTTTACTTTTACACTATCTGCTTTCAATATGTATTCAGTCTGCGCCCTGAGGCCATTTACAATACATATCAACAAAGCAAAAAATAGAAATCTTTTCATACTATTATGGAGTTAACTGCTTGGCAAAGTAATATCCTTATAATACTATTTCAAGTTTGAACAATAGTATTATTTGCTGTATTGCATAATATGCTATACAGTTAAACATGCTATTTGAAGCATGCTATCTGAGCAAATAAAAAAATGGAATTGATAGAAGCAGATGTGATCGGGCGCGTTTGTCCAGACTACAAATCATAAAACAGATTTAGGTTGGGTTTTAATAATTGGGGTAGTATCTGGCCTCTCAGTAAAGGATATTTGATAAAAAATAACTGTAACGTAGATGTATCAGTTATTATTCGATAAAGATAATTACAAGTAAGTACACAAACCAAATAAAATGAATAGACGTGACTAAATAAGAATAACCGTGTAGTTTTCGCCAATAAGTGTGAAAAAAGTTAAATCAATAATGCACAAATACGCCATAAGTGACCAATGCCGACAAAAACACCAAGATTAATTTTTATATCTTATATTTAGGCATACGTTTATTGGTATAATTTTTTTGCACCCACAAACGTAACATTTGCATAATACAGGGCTTCTACCTTTGACACCGCACCACCCCATAAATCCTTTAACTGGCAGATACCAGCTTGCCCCCAGTTTCCGCTTGATAAACCATTGATCATAACACAGCTTTATTGTTTCTTCAAAACTTAAATACACAATGAGAAAATTGTACTTTCTATTGGTGTGTGTAACCAGTTTTTTTTGCTCTGTTACATACGCGCAAACTATTGGTATAACGGCCTTGAATACGCCGTATAACCAGAATTTTAATTCCCTGGTCTCCTCCTCTACTTCAGCTGTAGTTCCTACAGGTTGGTTCTTTTTTGAGAACGGCGCTGCCGGGGCCGCATATACCGCCAATAACGGCGCAAGTGGCACAGGCGATACATATAGTTATGGAGCTACCGGTAACACAGAACGTGCTTTGGGAAGTGTGCAATCAAACAGCGTTACTCCTGTTTTTGGCGTTTCATTTACCAATAACACTGGTTCAACCATTACTACACTTACCGTTTCTTATACCGGCGAGCAATGGCGCTTAGGCACCGCCGGCCGCGTTGACCGGCTCGATTTTCAATATAGCCTCAATGCCACCACACTTGCCAACGGCGTTTGGACTGATGTTAATAACCTCGATTTTACGGCACCCATAACAACCGGTACTGCCGGTGCATTAGATGGAAATCTTGCAGCAAACAGCAAAGCCACCTCTTTTATTATAACCGGGCTTTCCATCCCTGATAACGCTACTATTTTTTTCAGGTGGAATGATTTGGATGCCAGCGGCGCCGATGACGGTTTGGCCATAGATGATTTTTCTATCTCTGCCGATAATACACCCATTAGCACTGTTACAGTAAATACCAGTACAACCGCGGCTGCCGAACCTGTAACTAACGGCAGTATTGCCCTTACGTTCAGTCCGGCCACAACAACCGCTACAACATTTGATTATGCATTCACCGGCACTGCTGCATTTTCAACCGATTATACAGCGACACTTTCAACCGGTACACCTTCTCCTTTATCTTCTGCTACCGGTACTATTACAGTTCCGGCAGGTACAACTACAATTACACTTACATTGATACCTACCGATGATAACACGGTTGAAGTAACAGAGGGTATTACACTCACCATTTCGAACCCTGCAGGTGGTTATATAGTAAATGGAGCTGCTGCCGCAACCACTTTAACCGATGATGACGTAACGCCTGTATCCTTCACTGGCAGTTATTCACAGGATTTCAATACGCTGGCAGCATCGGGCACTTCAGCATCACGACCGGCAGGCTGGGCGTTGCGGGAAACGGGTATCAGCGGTAATAATGACGGCATGTATACAGCAGCAAACGGTTCTAATAATGCCGGTAATACCTACAGCTTCGGAATTACATCAGCAACAGAACGTAGTTTCGGCACCCTGCAATCCAATACACTTATTCCACTTATAGGCGGGTTCTTTATAAACAATACAGGCGAAACCATTACGTCGCTGGCCATTACCTATAAAGGTGAACAATGGCGACTGGGCGGACTTAACAGAACAGACCGGCTCGATTTTCAATTAAACCTGAACACCACCAGTTTGATTGCCGGCACCTGGACCGATATTGACGGGCTTGACTTTATTGCCCCCCATTCAACAGGTGCCATTAGCAACCTGGATGGTAATGCCCCTGGCAATTACACGATTTATACGTATACGATCAGTGGACTTTCCATACCTAACGGAACGTCATTTGGCATTCGCTGGAAGGACTATGATCTAATAAGCACTGAGGGTGAAGATGGGCTTGGTATTGATGATTTCACTATGACGCTTGGCTGTACGCCGCCCACCAACCAGCCTACTACACTTAATCTTTCACCTTCGCTACAATCGATCAGCGGCAGCTTTACAGCAGCAGCAAGCGGCACTACACCTGCAGACAACTACCTGGTATTAATGTCTGCTTCAGCTTCCCTTATCGATATGCCCGCCAGCGGTACCGTATATGCCATAGACGATGAAGTGGGTAATGCAAAAGTGGTTTCAATAAGCGGAACGTCATTCAATGCCAACGGGCTTACACCTTCTACTACTTATTACTTTTATGTATTCAGCACCAGCGGCGCCACCTGTTACAATGTTATATCGCCATTAACCGGTAATACCACAACCACCACACCACCTGCCTGTACATCACCGGTTACACAGGCTACCAATCTGGCAGCCAATAGCATTACCGGCAATTCATTGGACCTGTCGTGGACACGCGGTAGCGGTGATAATATATTGGTGATAGCGCGTACCGGTGCACCGGTAGATGCAGTTATCTACAACAGTGTGGCATACCCGGCAGGAACAACAATAGGCACCGGCAATTCAGTCATTTATAATGGGCCGGCAGCATCATTTTCCTATGGTTCATTAAACCAGAACACTACCTATTACCTGGCGTTGTATGAATATAACAGCGCCGATAATTGTTACCTCACGCCAGCCCTTACCGGTAACTTCACAACGCTTTGCACCAACCCGGTAAATGTTTCTGCATTATCAGGAACGGCAGGTAATCAACAGGCTACTGTTTTTTGGGCGCTTCCTGCCTCAGCCTCCTGCTTTGATGAAATTATTGTAGTGGCCTCCAATGCACCTGTAGTTAACACAGGCGATACATATACCGCACCAGCCAATACAGCTTACGCCGGCGGCGAACAGGTTGTATACCGTGGTACCGGACCAACAGTTACCGTTACCGGGCTTACCAACAGCAGCATCTATTATTTCAAAGCGTTCACCCGTAAAGGCACCAGTTATTCAGCCGGTGTACAAATAACCATTATACCTTACGACCCGGCATCGGGCTATGTGTATATGTTTGGTAACCTGCATGCACACTCATCCTATTCAGATGGTAATAAAGATAACCTCAGCAAAAAGCCTATTGACGATTTTACATTTGCACGCGATGCCTTGTGTATGGACTTTCTGGGTATAAGTGAACATAACCATGCCGGTGCAGGAATGAGCAAACCCAATTATGCATTGGGTTATGCAGATGCCAATACTATTAACGGCTCTATAGGCACCAGCGGTAATCCGTTTGTAACCTTATGGGGTATGGAATGGGGCACCATCTCGGGCGGTGGTCATGTACTGGTTTATGGTTTCGATGATCAGCTGCTGGGTTGGGAAAGTGGCAACTATGATGTTTATGTAGAAAAAAGCAATTATGGTTCATTGTGGAGTACGGTTAATGATCACAGTGGCGCCTTTGCTACACTGGCCCACCCTAAAAATTCTGATTACAATGGACTGGTTTCGGTATACAATGCTGCCGCCGATGCCGCTATTGTTGGCCAGGCCATTGAAAGCGGCCCTGCCTTTTCAATATCTACTACCTATAATGATTTTCCATCTTCATTAAGCTTTCTCAGCTATTACCGCAATATGTTGTCGAAGGGTTATCACATAGCGCCGCAAATGGACCAGGATAACCATAACATGACGTTTGGTACGGCCAACTCAAACCGCATGGTAGTATTAAGCTCAACATACACTCGCGAAGGCTTGATGGAAGCCATACGATCTATGCGTTATTACGCATCGAACGATTGTAATCTGAAATTGGATTTTAAAAACAACAGTAAGCCAATGGGCAGCCAGGTTGTAAATGCCGGTGTACCCAGCCTGATGTTAAGCATTAACGACCTCGACGCTGAAACCACAACTGCTATTGAACTATGGGGCGGCGAAGTAGGCGCCGCATCACCAGCTGCCACTTTGAAAACCGGCAGTGGTAATTCACTCACCTTTACTGCCGGCGACGTCAATAACATTCAACCCGATAATACCACCTTTTATTACTATGCAGTGGTAACCCAGGAAGACGGTAATAAAGCAGTTACGGCCCCCATTTGGTATACACGTAACGATGCCGCATTGCCAGTAACATTAACCAGCTTTAAGGGAGCGTATGATCGCCCTGCCAATAAAGTTTATTTAACCTGGAGCACCGCGCAGGAAAGTAACAGCAGGGAGTTTGTTGTTGAAAGAAGCAATGATGGCCGCACTTATACAGCCATTGGCAAAGTAGCTGCCGCCGGTAATTCAAACCGCCCCACAAATTATAACTATACCGATGAGCAACCTGTATACGGTATTAACTATTATCGTCTGAAACAGGTTGATATTGATGAAAAAGCAACTTTATCGGGTATTGTTAAGATCATAACCGATAAACAGGGTGGCTTTGTTGCAGGCCCCAACCCGGCCCATTCAACCATAACCATTTACCGCCAAAACAATACCGAACCGGTACGCATAGAACTGATGGATGTAAATGGCCGGCTTATAAAACAGGTGAATATGGCTGCCGCCACCGCTTCTACCCCAATTCATGTAAGGGGTTTGGGTAAAGGCATCTATCTGTTAAAACTCACCACCTCCAAAGGAAAGTATACTGAAAAGATAATGGTGCAATAAAAACCATTGTTTCTCATAAAACCCCGCTCCGGCTTTGCCGGAACGGGGTTTTCTTCATACAAGCAAAAATGTATCTATATGTTTATCAGCCTGTTACCTTGTCAACTCGTAAACCCCGTCAACTTATCAACTTTCTTCTTTGCCCTTATGACATAATTGTCATACTTTTGCAGCCCAAATTAATTTTTTAACCAACAAACAGGGATCAATGAACAATTACGAATTGATGGTGATTTTTACCCCTGTGCTGTCTGACGATGATTTCAAAGCATCTCAGAAAAAATTTACCGATTTGATCAAAGGTCAGGGCGGTGAAATTGTGCACGAAAATCCCTGGGGACTAAAATCACTGGCGTATCCGATCCAGAAAAAGACCACTGGTCTGTACTGGGTTATGGAATACAAAGCGCCATCCAGCCTCAATGAGCAATTGAAAATTCAATTGCTGCGTGACGACAATGTGTTGCGTCACATGTTCACTGTGCTCGATAAATACGCCGTCGAGTACAATAACAAAAAGAGAAGTGGTGTACCTACAGGAACTGAAAAAGTAGAGGGATAGTACTATGGCAAAAGCAAATGAAATTAAGTACCTGACCGCCATTAAAACCGAGAAACCCCGGAAGAAATTCTGCCGTTTCAAGAAATATGGCATTAAGTACGTTGACTACAAAGATGCTGAGTTCCTGAAAAAATTCCTGAACGAGCAAGGTAAATTATTGCCCCGCCGCATTACCGGTAACTCTTTGAAGTACCAACGTAAAGTAGCACAGGCATGTAAGAAAGCCCGTCAAATGGCTTTATTACCGTACGTAACTGACCTTTTAAAATAAGAGGAGGACACCATGGACATAATACTGATTCAAGACGTAGATAATCTGGGTGGAGCCAATGAGGTAGTTAAAGTACGCAATGGCTATGCCCGTAATTATCTTATTCCTTTCAAATTTGCGGTAGAGGCCAGTCCTTCTAACCTCAAACAATTAGAGGAAAGAAGAAAACAGATAGAGAAGAAAGAAAAGAAAATGCTTTCTGCTATCAATGAAGTAATCGCCAAACTGAAAGAAGGTGCCCTGAAAATCGGAGCTAAATCCGGTACCAGCGGTAAGATCTTCGGTAGCGTTACCTCATTACAACTTGCCCGCGCTATCCGCGAGCAAAAGGGTTATGAGATAGATCGTAAAAAGATCACTCTGCCTGATGAAGTAAAAGAACTGGGTGCTTATAAAGCTACCATCGATTTCGGTAACGGTCATTCAACCGAACTGGAATTTGAAGTAGTAGCTGAGTAATTGTTCCCGCTTCAATAAAATTGGCCTTTTCTGCCTTCGGGTAGAAAAGGCTTTTTCTTTTATAGGAGTTGAACATCTCAAAATTCGCCATATTTGCGCCCAAACCCGTTGCCCATACGGTTTTTAGAAAATACCCCTATTGGGTTGTAAGTACTTGTCATTGATAATGTCAGTATTTTGTGCAAACCCGCACCCTTGCTGGAACCGGGATTTTTTTTATTGTTTAAATCAAATTATTTCTCCTATCTTCATGTTTAGATTAATGTCTTAGTTCTCATGTTCTGCAGTGTCTTACCTGTTTTTCGGTTTCCTCAGTTCATTGTAGCAACTATTGCCATTATCCTTTTTTTCAGAACACTAAAATTTTCGTTACAATGAACATTTATGTAGGGAACCTCTCCTGGCAAATGACCGATGAGGATTTAAGAACCCTGTTCGAGCAGTACGGCTCAGTTACTTCTGCTAAAATTGTGAAAGACAAAACTAGCGGTCGTAGCAAAGGTTTTGGATTCGTAGAAATGCCTGAGGACGGCGAAGCACAAAACGCGCTGACCAGCTTATACGAGTCTGAAGTTTTAGGCCGTAAGATTATCGTTAACGAAGCACAACCAAAACCACAAGGTGGCGGCGGCGGCGGATTCAAAAAACGCAGCTTCGGTGGCGGTAGCGGCGGCGGCGGTGGCTACAAAAAAGGTGGCTACAATCGCGGCGGTGGCGGCGGTGGATATAACAGAGATTATTAATACACTACGCATCGACTTATATAAATCCTTCCCGACGCGTCGGGAAGGATTTTTTATTTGTGGTGTCTACCCCTCCCCCATGGCGGCAATCACAAATGGTTCCCTATTTCAGAGCCTTGCTTTCGTGAAACGTAAAATAAAACAGCTGCAAACCGTAAGCAAATACAGCTTCGCGAACTTGAAACCCCGAACTGAGAACTATGAACTATGAACTGCGAACCAGGAACTAAGAACTGAATAACTCAATTACTGAACAACTCATTTGCCTTTCCTTGTCAACTAGTTAACCTGTTAACTCGTCAAACTACCCACCAGCCACCTTTAAAACCCCTTAAAACGCCTATCGCCACCCCTACCGACAATTTCTCCCCAAAGCGTGTTAACATGGCATATATTTTTATTTAATACTCTTTTAATAGCAGTTTAACGCCCAGTCAATATCTATACTGCACCTTCAACCATAGGAAAAATTATGTTGCCCATGCCCACACATGTGGATTTTTCCCCACATAAGCAGATTTTAATGCCTGATTAAAACAAAGGCACATCTTTTGCCTTTTTAGTGCGGCATTGGCATGCACATACTGATAGGCTTCATTCACAGACATTTTTCCCCAAACGCTTTACACACATTGTAGAAATTTAATAAACCGGAGAAAATTATGCTAACTGTAATTATACCTGCTTTAAACGAAGGGAAAACAATTGGCAATGTAATCCGCTTTTGCCAGCAATTTCCGCTGGTAACGCAGATCATTGTGGTAGATGACAAGTCGGAAGATGATACGGTTAAAATAGCTGAGGAAACCGGTGCCGAGGTAATAATCAGCCAGGTACGCGGGAAGGGAATTTCCATGAAAGATGGTATTGCCAAAACCACCAATGAGCTGATCGTTTTCCTCGATGGCGATATTGATCCTTATCCCGATGGCACTATCAGCAATCTGGCAGCGCCACTGCTGGCCGACGAAGCTGATTTTGTAAAAGGCAGCTTTGCCCGCAATGCCGGCCGGGTAACCGAACTGGTTGCCAAACCATTGCTCAACATCTTTTACCCCGGGCTTTCTCATTTCGCTCAGCCGCTCAGCG
Organism: Niastella sp. OAS944; assembly: GCA_024809215.1. Taxonomy (GTDB): domain Bacteria; phylum Bacteroidota; class Bacteroidia; order Chitinophagales; family Chitinophagaceae; genus Niastella. Next base: position 214,348 of record JANUBW010000014.1, read on the forward strand.
GTATGATCGCCGGTAAAAAATCATATTTCAAAAAGATCGAATTCTTTAATGATTATGGGGTCGATATCGGCATCCTGATAGATATGTATTTGATGAAGGCGCGGGTGACCGAAGTGAACATTGGTTATATAGAAAATAAAAGTAAACCCTGGCAGGCTCTGGGTAAAATGAGTAAAGAGGTGAGCAAGGCCATCATCAGCAAAGCCCAGCTGCAACACTCTGATGTTATCAGTGAAGAAGAGATCCATTCGCTGGAAGCCATTAACCGTGAAATGAACAAGACCCTGCGCGAAAAGCTGTCGGGTTTTCATAAAATGGCCATATTCGATATGGATGATACTATTCTTCAGGGCCGCTTCATTGATGCGTGTGCTGCCGCCTTTGGTTTCACTGCCAAGCTCGAAGACCTGCGCGCCCGCGAAAAAGATGCCATCATTCTAACGAAACGTATTGGTGCTTTTTTAAAGGGCCGAACAATGGATGAGCTGCTTCATGTAGCCAGCCAGATAGAAATGGTAAGCGATATTAAAGAAGTAGTAGGCGAATTAAAGAACCGTGGCTACGTAATTGGTATTATCAGCAATAGTTATACGCTTATCACCAATTTCGTTCGGCAAAAAATAGGCGCCGATTTCTCTTATGCCAATCAACTTGAATTCTTTGAAGGAAAGGTAACAGGTGAAATAAACCTCCCTTCTTATTTCTTTGGTTCACCCGAAAGCGTATGCGGGCATTCTTACTGTAAGACCAATGCCCTGCAATATGCCTGCGAAAAGTACAATGTGCCCTTACAACGTTGTATAGTGGTTGGCGACAGCCGCGACGACCGGTGTATGGTAGGCCATGCCGGCAAAGGCGTTGCCTTTCGCACAAAAGATGATTTACTTGGAACGATAGCAGGGACTAATATAAAGGAGAACAGTTTTCAATCGCTTCTGGCGCTGGCCTAAACCAGCCGCAGGAAGCAACCGATTTAAACCACATTTCTAATCAGTAAACCTAAAACAAACGTCTATGCCAGGAAAATTATATAACATTCTGGTGCCGGTTGATTTCTCCGGCCGCAGCAAATGGGCTATTTCCAAGGCTATTGAACTGGCTAATACATTCCAGTGCAATATTCACCTGGTACACGTGGTATCGAAGAACCTGTTGCCGCTGGTGCCAGTTGACGCCAGTATGCTGCTTCCTTACGATATTACTGCCGACCTTAACAATGCCCGCAAAAAACTGGAGGTACTGAAAGAAACCTATCAACATCATTTATGTGGCGAAGGAAAGATCGAGATCAGTTTATTGCAAGGCCGCCCAAGTCAGCAATTGGTAAAATACATTGAGCAATACGATATGGACCTGGTAGTAGTGGGGTTGTCGAAGTTCAATCTCATACATCGCATACTATCAGCCGTGTCCATTAGCCAGCTGGCGCGTAAAACAAACGTACCGGCCCTGGCCATCAGATCGAGCGGACTGGTAAGCCACTTTAAAAAGATCGTATTACCATTAACAGATGAAGTACCTGTACGCCGCATTAAGTTTGCCACTTTGCTGGCCCGTACATTCCAAAGCACGGTATACCTTGTTAGCTTACGTAAAGATGGTAACGCTGCTGAACAGGTGGTGAATAAAACGCTGGAAGTGATACAAAGCCTAAGCACCATTCCCGTTCAATGTTTTTTATTAGAAGGTAAGAACCTGGCCAAGAGCACGCTTGATTTTTCGAAACGCATCAATGCCGATCTTATAATGGCCAATCCATTAAAAGAGTTCCATATGCCGGGCTGGTGGAACCGAATTACCCGTAAGCTGTTGTCGTACGGATCAAAGATCCCCGTCATTACGGTTGACAAGAACAGTGAGCAAACATCACAATCACAGCCATCCTCTTAATTTTTTCTTCGTTTTGTTTTTTTAGATATAGAAAGCCTTCTGAATTATCGGGAGGCTTTCGTGTTTAAACAGGATTGCACAAACCATATAGTACTTAATACATGTTATAAAAGATTACGGTTCACAATTATTTTATATGAAAAGCAAAAGAATATAAAATATACTCTATATCTTTAAATGGTAGAAGTGGAGGGTAGTAGTATTATTGCAAGGCATATTAAGTTTACGAAAACCATAACCGTCCAAAGTGTTGATTTCACCTCATATTAAGGCCTATGGGGTATTATAGAGGTAAGCACCTCCCATCATTATCCGAAATACATATCAGCTCTGAATAGTCTCTCACGCTAATTAATAATTTCGGGTAATGGCAACTGTTAAAAACTGATTACCTCTCAACAAATCATCTCCCGCATCCCTATAGGTTAGGTTTCACTGTAATGAAAGGTTAAGAACGATCATTTATTGGATTTGTGTTGCATACTCCTGTACATACAGGATTGTTTGCGATGTCATAGCGCATGCGCTATACCGGCACGTAGGTATACTGCTTTGCCCTACCCGCTTCAGCTATTCATTACAATAACCAAAAAAATTAATTTATGAAGCCAAAGACTTTCTCTGAAACACTGCGGGCACCCAAGAATGGCAATGAAAAAGAATCATTATTACCCGGTGCGCCCAATCCAAGCCTGATTGAGAATTTACCTGGGCAATCATATATGGAATCTGATACAGAAACAGAAGTTGAACAGGTAGAAGGTTTTAAAATGTCGAAACCAGGTGAATCAGATAAAGAAATGTATAACAGGCTGAGTACCGAAAATGAATCAGAATCTTCTTTTATTACTTCATCCCGACTGGAAGAATCAGGTACTGAGGTTTCTGAAAATGAAGGAGAAGGTGCATTCATGCGTGACGCTTTCTTTGCCAGCTATCCCGAATTATATGAGAAAAGTTTGTCTGAAGTAATAATCGGGACCGATGACCGCGTTCGCATTTCCCCAACTACAACATTCCCATGGCGCGCTATTTGTTCACTACGCATTACAGCACAAAACGGTAATCGCTTTATTGGAACCGGTTGGCTGGTTGCTCCACGCACCGTTATTACTGCCGGCCATTGTGTTTATATGCACGACCAGGGCGGTTGGCCAAAGAGCATAGAAGTAATACCTGGTTTAAATGATGCGGCACGTCCATACGGTTCTTATGTGGGCACTTCATTCAGAAGCGTTTCGGGCTGGGTGAACGATAAGAAAAGAGAATACGATTATGGTTGCATCATTTTACCAGCCGCATCACGTCCAGGCGATAAAACGGGTGTGTTTGGATTTGCAGTGAAAGACAACCCATATTTGCTTAGCGCTTATTTGAACCTGAGTGGCTACCCAGGCGACAAAGGTGGCAATCAGCAATGGTTTATGGCCCGCAAGGCAAAATCTGTTGCCCCAAGAGTTATTTATTATGAAATTGACACTATGGGTGGACAAAGTGGTTCACCGGTTTGGGTAAAAGTTGGCAATGCCCGCTATGCAGTTGGCATCCATACAAACGGATTGGTTTCAGGAAATTCAGCTACCAGAATTGTTCAGCCTGTATTCAACAACATTCAGGCATGGAAAAATCAGGGTATGTAAATAAACAAAACAGGAAAGGATGGCTGTTGATCTCAGCCCTCCTTTCCATTTTTTTGATCGCTTACTGGGTGATCAAAAGCAATAATTTTTATATGACTGCACAAAGCACTACCAGTGTACGAGGGGTTGTATATAAATCAGCCACCGGTAACCCGGTTGAAGGCGCCATAGTGATGATCGCCGAAGGAAGTTATCAACACTCCGATATAGCCGCCCAAACCGATGAGCAAGGCAATTTTTCTTTGCCTAATATACAGGTTCCGGGCACCTATACATTGCTAATTAACTATAGCAATGAGTCGAAAAGAGTAACAATTAACGTCGCCAAAGACAGTGTTTTGAAAATACCATTGTAAAACAGACATTTATTACTCTCCACAAGGCTTTCACAACATTACTTTCTCTAAGGTTGCCCGCATTTTTTAACCAGTAAAATGCGACTGCAATTATTTAGCACTATTTAGCACACACAAATCTCCCTCAATTTTGTACCTCTTTTTTGCTTAACTACCCGCTTAGTATCGTAATTATCCTAATTTTTTCCACCTTTTTCTAGGAGTATTTATTTATTCCGGCAAAATCTTATGCCCAACTATTTTTTGTTTGAGTTTTAAGTTGCAACTTTGCAGTAGGATAAGGTTTAATGGTTAATGGTATTTGATTAGTGTAGGGTCGCCTGTAAAAAGGCGACCTTTCTTTTTTAAGTAACTTCTCCCCTGAACGTCAAAAGCGACATTTCCCCAAAATAAAACACCCCGGCAAACCAATAGCTTACCAGGGTGCCAGCATTAAAGCTTGTATTACTATTTCAGTTCTTTTATCTTAATACTTCTAAAGCTTACTTCATTACCGTGATCCTGTATAAGGATATGCCCTTTAGGCGCCTCGCCGAAGTTTTTCCATACTTTGTATTTGCTGAGGGCTACCAGCTCTCTAAAAGCTGCCGAGCCGCGATCATACTCCAGTACTTTAACTCCGTTCAGGTAATGCACCACATGGTTGTTGGGAAGTACTACTACCCGGCCGGTATTCCATTGACCAGGCTGATGTATGAAGCGTTTTTGTTTGTCGGCCTTAATAAGGTCATATAAAGAAGCCATGGTGCGGTTACCGTCACGACCCAGTTTAGCATCGGGGTGCAACGTATCATCAAGCACCTGGTATTCTAAACCAATTGCCGAACCTGAATTTTTCTCCGACAGGGTTACGAAGTACTTTACACCACTGTTGGCGCCTGCTGTAAGTTTAAAATCGAACGACAGATCAAAGGCACTGTATTGCTCTTTGGTAACAATATCACCGCCATTGGTTGATTCTGCACCGGCTGAAGACTGCACAGTAAGGGTACCATCTTTTATTTCCCAACCTTTGGCAGGGAAACTGGTTTTATACGCTCCTACCCAGCCATTGGTAGTTTTTCCATCGAACAGTAATTTCCAGCCATCGCTTTTTTCGTAAGTGGCCAGGCTGTTGGGAATATAGTTGGCGACATAAACGCCTTTTGCGAAAGGCTCTGGTTTAAGATCGCCGGTCTTAATACGAATATTACGCCAGTGAATTCTTTTGCCTTCCAGTTCAGCTTTGTTTATAGAATGCACCTGCAATGCAATAAAACCGCTTTTATCAACCGTATCTACAACATAAGCAGCGGCTTTACCATTTACCCAGGTCCTGATATTGTTTCCAATACATTCTACCCGAACTTTATTGAACTCTCCGGGTTTGAATGCATCCTGCGCAGCTGGGTTTAATGAAAGAGGATATAACCAGTCGCGGCGGGCTTCATCATATACCCCACCCGTCCAGCGGCGCGAAGAAGGGTCCAGTTCAAACTGGTAACCAAATACCCGGCCTTTTCCATTGTTTAATTTAGGATCATAATGGCTTCTGAACTGAATGCCAGAATTGGAGGTAGTGTCCTCAATCTTTACTTCCAGTTCCAGTACGAAATCGCCATAATCTTTTTCGGTAACCAGAAATGTGTTGGGAGAATTAGGTACGGTAATACCCACAATAGCACCATCTTCGATCTTATACTCAGCCGTGCCGGTGATCTTCTTCCAACCATTAAAGGTTTTTCCATCAAATAAATTCGTCCAGCCTTTGTCTGACTGTGCCGTAACAATTGTTGCAGAAAATAATGCCAGGAGCGCGCAGGAAAGTTTTTTCATATGTCAGTTAAAAAATGATTACGTTAAGTTATATGCAGGTTTCCATTCTTCAATTTTATGATTGAATATGGCATTGTTGGCCAGGGCAACACATATAGCTGTAGTGGCCCCGGTTATAATATTGGAGGCTGGTGTTTTTTTATTGTTGATGCAATCATGAAACTCAAGCAGGGCATACCAGGTGCCATCTTTCATTGGTTCGTTCATGATGTTGATACCGCCTTCTTTATTCCATTCTATTTTTGTAGCACCGGTAACACCGTCAACTGTTTGCAAGTCTTTTTTGGTTGTTGCCTCGGGATAATAAATACCGTCGTGCATCAGCAGGTGCACAGCGCCTTTTGTACCTTTTATTTTAAAGATATAGCCATCGTGCGCATTGCCACAGGTTGCGCCAAAGTTGCCTATCATGTTTGCCTTTGTATAACGCAACATCACCTGTACATTATCGTAGGTTTCCCGGCCGTCTTTATAAAAATCGATACCACCGGTACCCATCACTTCATCGGGATGGGTATTGAAAGCCCAGTTCACAAAATCCATCTGGTGCGATAACAATTCAGCAGGTAAACCTCCCGAGTACTCTCTGTACATCCGCCAGTTCACCTGTTTATCGGTATAACCTGCAGGCACAGGGCGTCGCCAGTTCCAGTTACGGTCCCAGCGGGAATCAATTTGTGTAATTTTACCCAGGTATCCTTTATCGATCATCTCCTTTACTTTAAAGTACAAGGGAGTTGACCGGTATTGATGGCCTATTTGTACCGTTTGACTGGGCCGCGCTTTTGACGTTTTTACCAAATCGAGTGTCTGATCGATGGCGTAGGTCATTGCCTTTTCAAGATAGATGTGTTTGCCGGCGAGCAATGCATCTTTGGCTATGCGATAATGTTCGCTTAGCGTGGTGGCAATTACCACCGCCTGTACAGATTTATCATCCAGTACCTGACGGTAATCCTTATAGGCTTTTGGAGTTACGGAAGGAATGGCGGTTTTGGCGCTTTCAAGTCTGAAATCGAGTACATCGCATATAGCAGTTACGGTAAAGCGGTCTGGCATTTCGCCCAGCATTTTCATAATGCCCGTGCCACGGTCGCCACATCCTATTATGCCGATGTTTATTTTTTCTGTAGTACCGGAAAAGGCCTGTAACAATTGGTTGTTGAGCAACAATCCACCGGCCAGTAAACCAGACTGTTTAATAAAATGACGTCTGCTCATAAAGCAAATGCAAAAGTTTTTTTATTTGATCGATAAATGGAACCAGATCTCCCATCCTTTTATAAGTTGAAAAATTCCGTTTATCGGCTGCATCCCCCTAACAATTTAATACAATTATCATTGTAATAGCTTGTAAAACCGGCTCGATGCCGTATCGGCAATTTTGCCATCGGGGGTACGGTATATAAGATGGGCTGCGATATTTGTTCGCTGCTCGGTAAACTGTAATGCTTTTTTTAGCCCCATAACCATTAATGCATTATCAAGGGCATCGGCGGTAATGGCGTCGGGTGCGAATACGGTAACGCTGATCAATTCATTTTGGGTCGGGTAACCGGTGCGTGGGTCAATGAGATGTGTGATCTTTTTGCCTTCGCTTTCATAAAACTTCCGGTAGCTGCCCGATGTAGTTATGGCGCCACTATCTACCGAAATGATCTTACTGATCATCGATAGCTCAAAATCATTTTCACCGGGCGCTTCTATCCCAATTTTCATTTTTTCATTACCGGGTTGTTTATGTCCCTTCACTCTGATCTCACCACCTACTTCAACCAGGTAATTTCTTATGCCATGTGCTTCCAGGAAACCGGCAATTACATCAACGCTGTATCCCTGTGCAATTCCGTTAACGTCAATGCCAGTGCAGGCTTTCCTTTTATACAGGGTATTTCCTTTTGTATAGAGGTTTAAGGAGGTTACACAGCCCTTTATTGATTTAATAGTAGCCGAGTCGGGCAATGCGTTTACTTTTTTGGGTCCAAAGCCCCAGGCCTGAACCAGGGGCAGAACGGTAATATCGAAGATGCCATTGGTTTGGTGATATGTTTCGAGTGATTTGTTCAATACGGTGCGGAAATGGTTATCCATTACAACGCTATTGCCATTATTGAATTTAGTAATAAGTGATTGGGGATTATAAATAGAAAGTGAAGTGTCGATCCTTGCAAGGATACTATCGATTTGGGGTTGACCTATAGTGCTGTCTTGCGCATACCAGGTAATATGGTAAGTAGTGCCCTGGGCCTTACCATTGATCTGTATTTTTCGCCACGCTGGTTGTTGAATGAAAGCGGTACAGATTACTAACAGCACGCATAAGTATCGCATGCTACAAATTTATGGAAATAGAAGTTGTGGATTTTGGCTTATAATTAAGCTGATTATTCAGTCCGGCTGGGGCAGGTATAAAAGCAAAAAGCCTCTTAACACAAGTCAAGAGGCTTTTTGTAATAAATATGGCAGCTACCTACTCTCCCGCATTGTTGTGCAGTACCATCGGCCATGAGGGGCTTAACTTCTCTGTTCGGGATGGGAAGAGGTGAA
>JANUBW010000015.1 GCA_024809215.1 Niastella sp. OAS944
AATCTCACCAGTGTGAGTGGTTGCGATTCTATTGCTACATTGGTATTAACAGTGAGCCCAACACTCACCAGTACTACCAATACCGCCATCTGTACGAACCAATTGCCATATATATGGAATGGCCAAACTATAAATGCGACTGGTACTTACACTGCTAATCTCACCAGTGTGAGTGGTTGCGATTCTATTGCTACATTGGTATTAACAGTGAGCCCAACACTCACCAGTACTACCAATACCGCCATCTGTACTAATCAGCTACCATACAGTTGGAATGGACAAACAATTAATGCACCTGGTACATACACCGCAAATCTCACCAGTGTAAGCGGTTGCGATTCTATCGCCACATTGGTATTAACAGCGACCCCAACACTCACCAGCACAACTAATACAGCCATCTGTACTAATCAATTGCCATACACCTGGAACGGACAAACCATTAACGCGGCTGGTACTTACACTGCTAATCTCACCAGTGTGAGTGGTTGCGATTCTATAGCTACATTGGTATTAACAGCGAGCCCAACACTCACCAGTACCACCAATACAGCTATCTGTACTAATCAATTGCCATACACCTGGAACGGCCAAACTATCAACGCGGCTGGTACTTACACCGCCAACTTAACCAGCGTAAGCGGTTGCGATTCTATCGCCACATTAGTTCTAGCAGTAAGTCCAACACTCACCAGCACCACCAATACAGCCATCTGTACGAACCAACTACCATACACCTGGAATGGTCAAACCATTAACGCGGCTGGTACTTACACCGCCAACCTGACCAGTGTAAGCGGTTGCGACTCTGTCGCCACATTAGTTCTGGCTGTAAACCCAACTTTAACAAGCACCACTAATACAGCCATTTGTACGAATCAGCTGCCATACACCTGGAACGGACAAACTATTAATGCTGGTGGTACTTACACTGCCAACCTGACTAGTGTAAGCGGTTGCGATTCTATTGCCACATTAGTTCTGACTGTAAGCCCAACCTTAACCAGCACTACCAATACAGCCATTTGCACGAATCAGCTGCCATACACCTGGAACGGACAAACCATTAACGCGGCTGGTACTTATACTGCTAATCTCACCAGTATGAGTGGTTGCGATTCTATTGCTACATTGGTATTAACAGTAAGCCCAACCTTAACCAGCACTACCAATACAGCCATTTGTACGAATCAGCTGCCATACACCTGGAACGGACAAACCATTAATGCGGCCGGCACTTATACTGCTAATCTCACCAGTGTGAGTGGTTGCGATTCTATTGCTAAATTGGTATTAACAGTGAGCCCAACACTCACCAGTACTACCAATACCGCCATCTGTACCAACCAACTGCCATATACCTGGAATGGTCAAACTATTAACGCGGCCGGCACTTATACCGCTAACCTGACCAGCGTAAGCGGTTGCGATTCTATTGCTACATTGGTATTAACTGTAAGCCCAGTTTTAAGCAGCACTACGAATACCGCCATCTGTACAAACCAATTGCCATACACGTGGAATGGCCAAACTATCAACGCGGCTGGTACTTACACTGCTAACTTAACAAGTATAAGCGGTTGCGATTCTATTGCTACATTAGTTCTAGCGGTAAGCCCAACCTTAACCAGCACTACCAATACAGCCATTTGTACTAATCAGCTGCCATACACCTGGAACGGACAAATCATTAACGCGGCTGGTACTTACACTGCTAATCTCACCAGTGTGAGTGGTTGCGATTCTATTGCTACATTAGTTCTAGCGGTAAGCCCAACCTTAACCAGCACTACCAATACAGCCATTTGTACTAATCAGCTGCCATACACCTGGAACGGACAAATCATTAACGCGGCTGGTACTTACACTGCTAATCTCACCAGTGTGAGTGGTTGCGATTCTATTGCTACATTAGTTCTGACTGTAAGCCCAACCTTAACCAGCACTACCAATACAGCCATTTGTACGAATCAGCTGCCATACACCTGGAACGGACAAACTATTAATGCTGGTGGTACTTACACTGCCAACCTGACTAGTGTAAGCGGTTGCGATTCTATTGCCACATTAGTTCTGACTGTAAGCCCAACCTTAACCAGCACTACCAATACAGCCATTTGCACGAATCAGCTGCCATACACCTGGAACGGACAAACCATTAATGCGGCTGGTACTTACACTGCCAACCTGACCAGCGTAAGCGGTTGCGATTCTATTGCTTCATTAGTTCTGACTGTAAGCCCAACCTTAACCAGCACTACCAATACAGCCATTTGTACGAATCAGCTGCCATACACCTGGAATGGACAAACCATTAACGCGGCTGGTACTTATACTGCTAATCTCACCAGTGTGAGTGGTTGCGATTCTATTGCTACATTGGTATTAACAGTAAGCCCAACACTCACCAGTACTACCAATACTGCGATCTGTACCAATCAACTGCCATATACTTGGAACGGCCAAACTATTAATGCAGCTGGAACTTACACCGCCAACTTAACTAGTGTGTCAGGTTGTGATTCTATTGCTACGTTGGTATTGACTGTGAGCCCAACGCTGACTAGTACTACCAATACAGCCATCTGTACCAACCAATTGCCATATACTTGGAATGGTCAAACCATTAACGCGGCTGGTACTTACACCGCCAACTTAACCAATGTATCAGGTTGTGATTCTATTGCTACGTTGGTATTAACAGTGAGCCCAACACTCACCAGTACTACCAATGCCGCTATCTGTACCAACCAATTGCCATATACTTGGAACGGCCAAACTATTAACGCGGCCGGTACTTATACCGCTAACCTGACTGCGGCCAGCGGTTGCGACTCTATTGCTACATTAGTTCTAGCGGTAAGCCCAATGATAACAAGCACAACTAATACAGCTATCTGTACCAACCAATTGCCATACACCTGGAATGGACAAACTATTAACGCAACCGGTACTTATACTGCCAACTTAACCAGTGTATCAGGTTGCGATTCTATTGCTACATTAGTTCTGACTGTAAGCCCAATGATAACAAGCACAACTAATACAGCTATCTGTACCAACCAATTGCCATACACCTGGAACGGACAAGCTATTAACGCGGCCGGTACTTATACCGCTAACCTGACTGCGACCAGTGGTTGTGATTCTGTCGCTACATTGAATTTGACTGTGAACCCAGCTGTAACCAGTACGACTAATACGGCTATCTGTACAAGCCAGCTGCCATATACCTGGAACGGTCAGACTATTAATGCTGCGGGCAATTATACCTCTAACCTGACTGCGGCCAGCGGTTGCGACTCTATTGCTACTTTAGTACTGACTGTAAGCCCAGCTGTAACCAGCACCACCAATACAGCCATCTGTACCAACCAACTACCATACACCTGGAACGGACAAACCATTAACTCTGCGGGCACTTATACCGCTAACCTGACTGCGGCCAGCGGTTGTGACTCTATTGCCACATTGGTATTAACAGTAAGCCCAACACTCACCAGTACCACCAATACGGCCATCTGTACAAATCAACTGCCATACACCTGGAACGGCCAAACTATTAATGCGGCTGGTACATACACCGCTAATCTTACTAGTGTGAGTGGTTGCGATTCTATTGCTACATTGGTATTAACAGTGAGCCCAACACTCACCAGTACCACCAATACAGCTATCTGTACTAATCAATTGCCATACACCTGGAACGGCCAAACTATAAATGCGGCTGGTACTTACACTGCCAACCTGACCAGTGTAAGCGGTTGCGACTCTATTGCCACATTGGTATTGACAGTGAGCCCAACACTCACCAGTACTACCAATACAGTCATCTGTACTAATCAGCTGCCATACACCTGGAACGGCCAAACTATAAATGCGGCTGGTACTTACACTGCCAACCTGACCAGTGTAAGCGATTGCGACTCTATTGCCACATTGGTATTGACAGTGAGCCCAACACTCACCAGTACTACCAATACAGCCATCTGTACTAACCAGCTGCCATACACCTGGAATGGTCAAACCATAAATGCAGCTGGTACTTACACCGCTAACTTAACTAGTGTAAGTGGTTGCGATTCTATCGCCACATTGGTATTAACAGCGACCCCAACACTCACCAGCACAACTAATACAGCCATCTGTACTAATCAATTGCCATATGCCTGGAATGGTCAAACCATTAACGCAGCTGGAACTTACACCGCCAACCTGACCAGCGTAAGCGGTTGCGATTCTATTGCTACATTAGTTCTGACTGTAAGCCCAACCTTAAACAGCACTACCAATACAGCCATTTGTACGAATCAGCTACCATACACCTGGAATGGCCAAACCATTAACGCGGCTGGTACTTATACTGCCAACCTGACCAGTGTAAGCGGTTGCGATTCTATTGCCACATTGGTATTAACAGTAAGTCCAACACTCACCAGTACTACCAATACGGCCATCTGTACGAATCAACTGCCATATGCCTGGAATGGTCAAACCATAAATGCAGCTGGTACTTACACCGCTAACTTAACTAGTGTAAGTGGTTGCGATTCTATCGCCACATTGGTATTAACAGCGACCCCAACACTCACCAGCACAACTAATACAGCCATCTGTACTAATCAATTGCCATATGCCTGGAACGGTCAAGCCATTAGCGCTGCCGGTACTTATACCGCTAATCTGACTGCGGCCAGTGGTTGTGATTCTATAGCTACATTGGTATTGACAGTGAGCCCAACACTCACCAGTACTACCAATACAGCCATTTGTACGAATCAGCTGCCATACACCTGGAACGGACAAACCATTAACGCGGCTGGTACTTACACTGCTAATCTCACCAGTGTGAGTGGTTGCGATTCTATTGCTACATTGGTATTAACAGTGAGTCCAACACTAACCAGCACTACGAATACCGCCATCTGTACAAACCAATTGCCATATACTTGGAACGGCCAAACTATTAACGCGGCTGGTACTTATACTGCTAATCTCACCAGTGTGAGTGGTTGCGATTCTATTGCTACATTGGTATTAACAGTAAGTCCAACTTTAACCAGCACCACCAATACAGCTATCTGTACGAACCAACTACCATATACCTGGAATGGCCAAACCATTAACGCGGCCGGTACTTACACCGCTAATCTGACAAGTATAAGCGGTTGCGATTCTATTGCTACATTGGTATTAACAGTAAGTCCAACACTCACCAGTACTACCAATACGGCCATCTGTACAAATCAACTCCCATACTTATGGAACGGACAATCCATCAATGCTGCCGGTACTTACACTGCCAACTTAACCAGTGTTAGCGGCTGTGATTCTATTGCAACCCTCATCCTTACTGTAGTAACCACTCTTACCAGCACTACCAATACAGCCATCTGTACCAACCAACTGCCATACACCTGGAACGGACAAACCATTAATGCCGCTGGTACGTATACGGCTAATCTCACCAGTGTATCGGGTTGCGATTCTATTGCGACTCTCATTCTTGATGTATCAACAACGCTCACCAGTACCATCAATACAGCCATCTGTAGCAACCAACTACCATATACCTGGAACGGGCAGTCTATCAACACTGCCGGAACTTATACGGCTAATCTTATAAGCATCAGTGGTTGCGATTCCATTGCTACATTAATTCTAACCATTAACCCTGTTTCAACAAGCACCACCAATACTACAATTTGCAGCACCCAACTACCCTATTCATGGAATGCTCAAACGATCAATACCGCCGGTACTTATACTGCCATGCTCACCAACTCCGTTGGCTGCGACTCTGTTGCAACCCTGGTATTGACGGTTAATCCGGCCGCAGTCAGTACTACCAATATCACGGTCTGCGCCAACCAGATTCCTTATACCTGGAATGGCCAGGTTATTAATTCGGCTGGCACATATACTGCTACCCTAACCAGTCAAAACGGTTGCGACTCCATTGCCACATTGATATTTATAATAGTACCAACTGTGACCAGCACTACGAATATTACCATTTGTAGCAATGAACTCCCGTATTCCTGGAACGGACAAAGTTTAGTTTCCAATGGTACATACACTGCTTTTTTGCTAAGTGCAGCCGGTTGTGATTCTATAGCTACATTAAACTTAACAGTAACATCAACACTCACCAGTACCACTAATACTACTGTTTGCGCAAACCAATTGCCATACAGCTGGAATGGTCAATCCATCAATGCAGCAGGTACTTATACTGCCAATCTTACCAGTGTCGGTGGTTGCGATTCAATAGCTACATTAATATTAACCGTTACTCCGGTATTAACCAGCACTACCAATACCACCATATGCACCAATCAGCTGCCTTATACGTGGAACGGACAGAGTATTAACGCTGCAGGAAATTACACAGCCAATCTGATCGGTGCCAGCGGTTGTGACTCCATCGCTACCCTGGTATTGACTGTGTCTGCAGCGCTTTCAAGCACAACAAATACAATAATCTGTTCAAGCCAATTGCCTTATTCCTGGAACGGACAATCTATTAATGCGGCAGGATCTTACACTGCCAATCTTAAGAGTATTAGTGGTTGTGATTCTATTGCCACACTGGTGCTGAGCGTGAATCCGGTTACAGCAAGCTCATCGAGCGTCACTATTTGTTCTGATCAGTTGCCGTATAGGTGGAACGGACAAACCATCAATTCAGCTGGTTCTTATACCGCTCATTTAACCAATGCAAATGGTTGCGACTCTATTGCTACCCTGGCATTAACAGTTGAACAAAGTTTGCAAGGGCTCCGCTATCCCGCTGTTACCACTCAAGTTAATGTTCCGGTTCAATTATCTGCAAGGAATTTAGGAATCAATTACACCTATAACTGGAACCCGGGTGTTGGTTTAAATACCTATACTATTTATAATCCAATTTTCACTTACGATAAACAAACCGAATATAGGATCACTATTACATCGAACGCCGGCTGTACCACAGTAGATACATTGCTTGTGAGAATACCGACACCTACGGCCCGAATTGAGTCTGCCATATATGTGCCTTCAGCCTGGTCGCCTAATGGAGACGGATATAACGATAAACTTACACCGCTGCCCGTAAATATTCAGGAATTGAAATACTTCAGGGTATTCAACCGCTGGGGACAACTGTTGTTCGAAACAACTATACTTAACGATGGTTGGGATGGCACATACAAAGGAGCTCCACAGGTTTCTGATACCTATACATGGACGCTGGAAGCTGTTGGCATGGATGGAAAAGTGTATAAAGAAGCCGGTAATGCAGTTTTACTACGTTAAAAGGTATGAACATGAAAACACTTAATTCATATAGTATTCTTATCGCTTTAATGATAACGGTACATGTTGCAAAAGCACAGGACCCGAATTTTTCTCAATTCTTCTCCTCGCCATTAAATATAAACCCGGCATTAACAGCCAATATCAATGCCGACTGGCGCCTTATTTCAAACCTTAGAGATCAGTGGATTGGTCCGGCCAGCCCCTACATCACCGGAACGTTGTCATTCGATACTAAACTGATCCAGAATCGAATGGAAAATGTACCGGAAGATAATTATATGGGAATTGGCGGCATGCTTATGTTCGATCATAGTATGAATGGTGTGGTGAAATGCTCGTATGGATCTTTGAATTTATCATATAGTATAAAACTTACCGAAACGGATTATTATACAGAAAGGCTGGGCATTGGTTTTGGAACAACTTATTGCAACAGGCGTATTGATTTTAGCAGGATCGATTTTGAACATCAGTTCACAGGGGTAGGATTTAACAGAAACCTTCCTACCGGAGAGTCGGGTATGAATAATATGAAATCCTATTTTTCAACAAATGCCGGCATTGTTTATACAGCCACAACTGAAAGAACAAACTTCGATCTGGGCGTAGCTGCATTTCACTTCAACAAACCCAGGCAAACGTTTTTGAAGGATGAAAATCAATTTGTGCCAATAAGAGCAGTAGTGCATGCAAATTTCGAATCTATAATTAATGATCAGGTGGTATTTAACACCAATGGTGTTTATCAGTTCCAGAAAAAGGCACAATACTTCTCCATTGGCGGCGCATTAGGTTATTATTTAGGAAGCAATGAGGCCGAAACTTTGGTAACAGGGGGTGTTTGGTATTGGTCGAAGAATGCAATAGTGCCTTATATTGGCATTTCTTATCAAAGTTTTCAGGTCGGTTTTAGCTATGATTTCACCATTTCAAAACTTAGCCAGGCAGAAAGAAAGCCCAATACATGGGAATTGTCAATGATCCTTAGGGGAGATAGAAAAGCAAATGGGTATATACCATGTCCATGGAAATAAACTGGCTCAGAGCTTAAACATCACCTTTAGCAGAACGATCCTGCCGGGAAGCGTATATGAGCTGGCCGTAAATGTATTTGCGGAAAGATTAAACGACCTGTAGACTTTTACATTCAGAATATTAACAGCACTAAGTTCGAAGCTGGTTTTCCATTTATAGGGCTTGAATTTTATTAAGCCATCGGCAAAAAAATACTTCAGGTTGGGGTTGCCTGTTCGTTGTGTAAGATAATGCTGGCCCAATAGTTTGAATTGCACATTGGTTAAGGGATTGTATTCAACCGAGGCTTGCTGTTGTAGCTGGTTGATATGATTGTCAGATGCGTCTGCCGAAGAATGACTGGTGGTTTGAATAAATGTGGTCATATAATCAAGAGCCATATGTTCTCCCACTTTAATGTTAGCGCCGAGTGAACCGGTTTTTGTGATGGTATTGTATGGCAATAACTGACCATTCTGCAATTGTATTGACCGGGTGCTTTGCCATTGCAAACTGGTGCTAAAGGTGGTCTTCAAAGCAAAGGAATATTTGCTTGCCGTGCTGCTTACAGACCATGAACCGGTAGCATTGGTATAAGGCAGCAGTATCTGTCGCTGCAAGGTATTTGTAATGATCTCTGATGCAATCTTATTCGCGGTAAAGTGGTCATAACTAATATTCAGGCTGGCAAACAACAGGAGAAGCGATTTGCGGTAACTAAAGCCTGCTGAGACTTTCTGGTTGCCTTTTTCAGTCAGTTCTGCACTGTTTGCATAAAGCGTGAGGTAGTCTTTTAAAATATAGCCCTGGTAAATGTCTTCTATGGTCCCCGGTTGATTTCGGTAATAGTATAAGAGATAAAGATGATTTTCGGCGCTAACCTGGTACTTTATTTTTAACTGCGGGTTACAATATAAACGCGTTAACTGTTTGTTCAATGTAAAGCGGCTATCGGAATATTTGATCTGCTGCAGGCTTAAAGGCAGGCTAAGACTTGCCTTTAGGATAGTTCCCGGTAGGTCATAGTCAGCTTCCGCATATATTTTCGTCCGGTTCCAGCTCAAATTATTCATGGAGCTGTCAGATACCTTATCTATCATGTTATCAAGCTGGGCTACGCTAAGGTCTGAACCTAACTTTTGAGATTGTACGCTAAATCCCACCTTGAAGCTTTGGGTGATGAGGTTAGATGGTATTTTAAGCGATACATAATTAGTAGTGAACCAGGTTGGGGTATTTACTTGCTGAATCAGTTGCGCATATGGGTTATTGCTGTTAAAAATGGTCGGTTTATAATTCCGGCCAATGGTCCTGTATTCCGGTTGGGCCGAATGAATGATATAGGAATAGGCCTGTATGATATGTTTTGACTTTAATGTTCTTATCAGGTTAAATTCATTGGAGAAGCTTTTCGGCTTATCATGAAGTACCTGTTCCACCGTAGCATTATTCGTGTTCAGGTCCGAATAATAAGCAGTCAGGTTGCCATCGATCACTAAAGCATTATTAAGATAATAATTGTCTCTGTTAATGTTCAATGTAAGCTGGGTATGCAGCAGATCGGAGCGGGAACGGTTGTGTTGGGTCTCGTAATACTCAACGGTATCGCCCGGTAAAAAAATGGTGTTTAACCGGCTGTAATTCTGCTGCTGATTGTCATGAAAATACCAGGCGTTTATCCTTAACTGTACGTCGTTACGTAATTTCAAGAGGTTATTGAGGTTGAGAAGCCCGCTTTGATTGAACAAATACCGGCTGCGCAATAAGGCCGGGTTGTTTACCGTACCCAGGGACAGCTGCGCAGCCGGCATATAGTTATCGATAAGTTGTTCGTGATTGCTTACGTTGTGGGCAACCAGTTCCTGCTTCAGGTCGAACCCGGAATTGTTGCCTTTCAGGTAATTAATGGCCTTGTAATTGTCCTTAAACATCATTGCGTTCAGGTCAACGTCATAATTGTGCGGCAGGCCCCCACCTATACTCTCCTGCCCTACCATTTGCATTTTTGCATCTTTTTTTATGGTCAGGTTCAGGGCCACATCATCGCTCATTACCTTGTTTCGCAATACTTTTACAGGCTGGTCATTTTGTATAACCTGCACCTGCTCCACAACGCCTTGCGGAATAGTGTTAGTAGCGATATTGTATTTATCATCGAGCAGGTTATCGCCATCAATATACAGGTTAGAGATCGCTTTGTTATTATAATAGATCGCTCCATCGGAACCTACCGTTATGCCCGGCAGTTTTTTTATTACATCACCTATCACCATATCCTGGGCGCCTGCAAAGGCCGACACCCTGTAGGCAAGCGTATCGCCATGTGTTCGCAAAACAGGCCGGCTGCTTTTGATCTCAACAGTCTGCAGCTGGTTTGCCGAAACGCTCAATGTAAAGTCATAGGCAAGGCGTACGTCTGTTATTGGCCGGCTCATGGCTTTGTAACCGATACTCGTTACTTTTATTATCAGTTTAGTTAAAGGCGTGTTTGCAGGGATAGGTAACGTATAAGCGCCGCCTGCATCCGCAACAGCATAACCGATAATACGATCGTTGTCGGAATTTATGAGGTTCACGCTGGCATAGGCAACAGCCTTTCCGGCATTATCCGTTACCCTACCCTTTATATTTTGCGCCTGGCCTGAAATTGAAAACAATAAGGCGATAACCAGCAGGTGCAGGACCTTTATGCTTCTTTTTGTCATTTCTCGGGCAGTTCTATGGGATTATTCATTACAGGGCCGCTATCCCCTTTAGGCGGCTTTCTCACTATAACATGATCCTGTTTAGGTCCATCGGTTCTGTTATTGGCCGCGTTAATGGCCTGAGCAAATGCTTCAGGATCTTTTTCCATGACTGCCCGTAGCTTATCGAATTCCTTTTGTGTGGTTTTGATCGCCTTAGCCGGTGGCTGAATCAAATTGTGATCAACATTCAATCCCTGCAATATGGGTGGTAGATCTTTTTCATCGGTATTGTTGCCTACCCCATGGCCTTTTGGTAGCGACGGAACTGTTTTCTCTACCCCATCAAAGGCAAACACCACTTCGTTTTTCGTATCACGGGCATCTACAATAACGCCGGGTAAGCCGTTTAATTTCCATGGGCCGGTATGCACCGGCAGATCGGGGCAGAACCATACTATGTAATCGCGGCCCTTGAAATGACTGGTGGCTTTCTGACAATGCAAACCACCAAAGGTTGCCGTGTCGTTGCTTATTGTCCAGTTTATGACGGGCATTGTTCCTTCGATCAGGTAGGCGTTAACCATCACGTAATCCTTTGTGATGATTTTCTGCTCAGCCGGATATTGAAAATATTGGGTGCGTGAACCTCCGAAACTCCGGTTGATCCCTCTTGGTTGCCCGTCCGGACTGCTGGCTACCGCCTCGGCATACGCCTTTTTAAATTGTTGATTGGCTACTATCTCATCATAGCTTTTGTAAGCGCTTGCGCTTTTTCCTACAAAAAGCACCATGTTTTCCGTGCGGGTGAGCGCCCGTTTTGTAGTGTCCATTATATGTATAAATTTATAATGCACCATCAACCACGCCGTATCGGTTTTTTGCGCTTCAGCGCCAATATATGCCGCCAATAAACTTACGGCCAATAGTAATTGCTTTTTCATGGTTCGTGTTATTTTCAACAATACTATTCCCGGGGCGCCACTTTATGAAAACTTTGGTATGAATGAGGGTTAGGGAGGCCTGAAAACCGATTATTTGTTATCGGGGATTTCAAAAACGCTTCGTTTGGTCATCAATCTGACCCATTGATCACCTTGTGTTTTGATGGTAAACCTGATCTTTTATCTTTGTCAATATGCATTCAGCCAAAAAAAGACTTTGGATAGAAATATTGCTCCATCTGATGTTTTGGGCAGGCGTTTTTTATGTGCTTACCTCAATGGACAATTCGCATATCCAGATATACGCCAGGCGACCGGGGCCCCATATTGCCAGTGATCACGTTGGTGAGGCCGGCGTCTCCGCCTACGTGTATATTATTCTGCTTTCCCTGGCCGTACTTTTTTATGGCAATGTATTTTGGGTGTTCAGGAAAGTTATCCGGTATAAAAGTGGTGTCATTCGGCTGGCCATCTGCGCCGGATGGTTTGCGGTAGTTTTTGGTGCCAACTACCTTATCGATGGCCCCTTCTTCGCCCGGGCTAACCCAGACCCCGTGCCGCCGCCCCCAAAAATGAGAGCAAGAATAGACAGCTTAATGAAGGCTCCTCATGCTGATACTGTTTTCACCCGTCCCCCTTTCAATGCCATTAGCTTCACCGTTGGTAACTGGCTGCACATGCAGCCCTATATAGCGTTTGCTTTTCTTGTTATTCAGGGTTTAGCTATCGCCTATTTCTTTCTGAAAGCATGGGCAAAAAGCGAGCTCATGCAAACCCAGCTACAGGCCAACCAGTTGAGCACCGAGATCAAGTTCCTTAAATCGCAGATCAATCCGCATTTCCTGTTCAATACGCTCAATAACCTGTTTTCGATGGCGCAAGCCAAAGAAAACGACGAGCTCGCCGACGGTATTTTAAAACTTTCCGGCATGATGCGTTATATGCTGTACGACAGCAATGAGGAAAAGGTGCCGCTTGCCAAGGAGATCGCTTATCTTGAAGAGTGCATCACGCTTAATAAATTACGTTATGCCGATGACGAAGTGTTAGTAAAGTTCGATCATCCCGGGCACACCACCGATGCAAGCATAGCACCGATGCTGTTTATACCCTTTGTAGAGAATGCTTTTAAACACGGTGTTGCCATAGGGCAAAGAGCGACAATACACATCGGCATAGTTGTTATAGAGCAAAAGCTCATCTTTGATTGTGTAAATACAGATTATAGCTTTATCAAGAAAATGGAAATGGAGATAAACGGCATCGGGCTTGAAAATGTTAAACGCAGGCTGCAGCTGGTTTATCCGGGGAAACACCAGTTAAGAATTAAGAATGAATCCGGTAAATTTATGGTTAACCTTGAAATCGATATGTAATGATAACCTGCATAGCCATAGACGACGAACCAAAAGCCCTGGAGGTGATAGAACGGTATTGTCAAAAGATAGGATCAGTAAACCTCAAGGCTACCTTTCGGGAACCACTCAAAGCGATCGAGTTTTTAAATCGCGAAAAGGTTGACCTGATCTTTCTCGATATCAATATGCCAGACATCAACGGAATGCAGCTGCTGCAAACCTTGTCGCCGCGGCCCCTCATCATTTTTACTACCGCCTACAGCCAATACGCCGTAGAAAGTTATGATCTGAACGCGGTGGATTATTTACTGAAGCCAGCGACTTTTGAGCGTTTCCTTATGGCAGTAAATAAAGCCATAACTGTATTGGCGTCAAGAAATACTGCAGCTATAAATGAAGGCGCTGCTGTATTTATTAAAAGCGGTCCGCAAACCTACCGGGTTAACGTAAACGAGATACTATACCTTGAAAAGAACGGCAATTACCTTACCGTTCATCTGAAAAACGGGACTATACTTATCCGCGAAAATATGGCTGACGTTTTTGATCTCCTTCCTGCTTCAGATTTTATCCGGGTACATAAATCATATGTGGTTGGCATCAGGCATATCAGCATGATCGAAGTTCATCAGCTTATTGTAAATGGCGAAAAGATCCCTATTGGCAGCACCTACCGCGATTCGCTCCGTGACCGGCTTGGTATCAAATAATTGTTTGTATTGTGTAATTTTACATTATGAACAAACGGGAAGATATTTCTGGCTTTTATGCACGTATCGATTATTCGGCGGCGGAAAGGATCCGGGCAGACATGCCTCATATTAATGTTTTTGAGCGGGCATCCTGCATAAAAGCAGTTCCATTTCGTCGTAGAGATTATTATAAAGTGACTTTGATATTGGGCACCGGAAGGCTTGATTATGCCAGTCAGTCTATTAATATCGATCGCCCGGCGCTCGTGTTCTCAAATCCCATGATCCCTTATAATTGGCTTCCGCATTCAACTGATCAGGAAGGATGGTTTTGTATATTCAACCAGGCTTTCGTTCAACAAAGGGATGGATTGCTTAATGATCTGCCGATGTTTCAGCTTGACACAGACAAGGTTTTTTTCCCCGATGCAGATAGTGTAAACCAAATAGCGACTTTCTTTAAAGCTATGATGAGAGAGAATAGGGAGACCTATGTTCACAAACATGATGTATTGCGAAACTACCTTCATCTAATTGTTCACCATGCGTTAAAGTTGCAGCCGAGCCGGGATTATGACCGGGACCTGAATGCTGCTGCCAGAATAGTCAGTTTATTTTTAGAGCTTTTGAACAGGCAGTTCCCTATCGATTCGCGTCAGCATGTGCTGCAACTCCGCTCTGCAAAGGATTTTGCCAAACAACTTTCACTACATACAAACCATTTGAACAAGGCGGTAAAAGACATTACCGGCAAAACAACTACCGAACACATAGCTGCGAGAATATTGTTGGAAGCCAATGATCTGCTGCGCAATACAGACTGGCCTGTTTCGGAGATCGGGTACAGCCTTGGGTTTCAGTATCCGGGCTATTTTAATAGTTTTTATAAAAAACATGCCGGCACAACGCCAAATGAACTAAGAAAGCATGCCCTTTGAATTTTAGAAGTATCCGTTTGAATAGTTTTATTGGGTCATTGTTCGGCTCACTAATTTTGTTTCCTGATTGTAAATATAAAACACATGGAAACTACAACAAACAAGACCGTGGAAAACCAGGCGATCCTTATTCCCATAAACGATTATCTTGAAGGCCGTCCTGTTAAAGACATTGAACGACTCCGGCGCGCCTTCCACCCAGATGCCTTTATTAGGGCGGTGGTGGAGGGAAAACTGGTTCAGTGGACGGTGCCGCAATATCTCGATGCAGTTGCAACGGCTGCGTTACAGGAATGCCAGCCCGAAATCCTTTCTTATAGCTGGGATGGAGACACCGCTTCAGCTCACGTACAATTGACTTTTGCCACTTTTCGGTTTATTGACCGGTTTAACCTGGTAAAATTAGACGGCAAATGGCTGCTTATGGATAAGATCTCTTATCGCCAACCGCTGTAATATATTGTTCGTGGTGATTTGCTGTGGGCGGTTTATCTTTGACCGTAAACCTGCCATATGATCACTACTTTACATAAATTAATATTTTGTTCCTTCCTGTTGGCACTGTCATGCCTTACGCAGGCTACTGTTATTGGGGCCTACCCAGGCGGTGATCGTTCACAAGCGATAGAAATAGTATATGGAGCTGCTGCACACCCCGATATCAAAAAGTTAAAAGACTTTTGCAGGAGCCTTCATATTCCCCAATCGTCGGTTTACCAATGGCAAAACCGGGCGGTCATATTTGGTCAAATACCCGATGTTCGAAATAATCTGCAACGTTTGCAGCGGCTGTTCCCCAACGCAACGGTTAAATTGTATGAAAATCCTTTTTACATCTTCAGTAGTCAGAACAACTGCAAGGATAAAATAACACAGACCGGGGAATGGGAGCATATTATACTTACCGCCAACCTGGTGTCTGATACTATAAAGCAGCGGGAGTATTTACAGTATCATGCTACGCAATTTGAACAATGGCCCGAGGTGTCGAAGGGCTTTTGCAATGCCGATTTTCAACAGTTGTTGATCTATAAAAACGGCAGGCAGTTGATGCTTGTTATCAGCATTTCCAAGGGCGCTGATTTTCAGAAACTGAATAGCAGGACCACTGAAAATAATCCACGTGTAAATGACTGGAACAAGCTGATGGCCCAATACCAGGAAGGTGTTAGCGGTACGAAGCCTGGAGAAACCTGGGTGTTTTTTGAACATGTGAAATAGGTAAGTCATAAAAAACTGATCTCAACATATCATCAACAATCTATACTGTCCGGATTTTTCTGTTGGTGCACGGTGAAGACAAGGCGGAACCTGACTTTCGGGATGATCAACTGCCAGCCTCCACAGATGGCCAATTCCTAAGCTTATTAAATGTGCATTAGGTTCAGCCTGATAGTGGAGATCAAAAAAATGTTCACTTAAGAATGTTTCAAAACCTTCTTCTGTCCCATGATATAGTTTTTTGAGTTCTTCACGTATTTCCGGAATAAGTATTTTTTGCTTGCCTTCAGAATTGGACAGTATTTCACTTGAATCGCCATAGTAAGTACATAAGAAGGTATCGGTTGGTACAGGAGACCGATCTACATGAAAGGAATAAACATCGGTTGGAAAAAACGGGTAAGTTTCATCCCGATCGTAGTTTTTGATCACATTAAGAACCGGCGATGCGCCATGGGCTTGCAATAGTTTAAAATCGTTTAAAATAATTTCACGGGCAAAATGCCCTTGTTCACTCAGTTGAAGTTCATAAAGGTCTTCCTGTTCAACTACCGTTATATTTCCACTTAGCTCTACCTTTTTTACAATCTCAGAAAAATCGCCTGTTAGGTTACGAGTCCAACAAATGGCATTAATTATTCCACTAAATGGCGTAGAAACAAGATCATGAAAATTAGTGACATATTGGATCTGATTGTCGGTATGAGGTAAATCTGTCATAATACTAAATTAAATATAAGGGGCTTTCAACGAAGATCATAAACCGGGATCAACGAAGTTTTCCAGTTCAATTTCATGCAGTTCTCCAAATTCAGCATAAATTTTTTTCCCCAATACAATTTGCGTAATATTCTCAATAGTGTCACAAACATCCTCAAATGGATTTTTGGGTTCGAATGGATATTCATCTGGTAAAACATCGTTTTCGTTTTTTGCTAACTCTGCCCACAGATACATTTGATTCTTATTTTTTTGGATAATTAGTTTTGCAGGCCCAAAATAAAGACAAAGAGTGGTAAAAAGAAACAGGGAGCACAACCAATTTTGTGCTCCCTGTTTCTTTTTAAATCCAATATTATAGTTTCACATTCAAGGTAAGACGATAGGCTGCGCCCTTACCTTTTGTATAACTATCATTAAATGCACCCCACTGCGAACGGGCAGTGAAATAGTCTTCATTGAACATATTTTCAATACCTAAGTTCAGCGATGTAGTTTCACTGAAATTGTACCCAACCGATGAGTTGAACAGGTTATATGCTTTTACGGGTGCTTTGTAAGGGTCGTACGAGTCGCTGCTATTTCTGGCAAAGCGGTTTCTCTTCATTATCCCTGTATATTGTAATAATACATTTAGTTTGCCGGGGATCACGGTATAATCAACATGACCGGTAAGTTTAGGAGGTGCAATACGCTGGCCGGGCAGGTATTCATCTTTCTCGCCGTTATATTTTCCATCGTTGTCAGCATCAACTTTACCTTCCGTATAAGTGTATGAAACACCAGCCTGTAAATATTTTGTCACCTGCATATCCGCAGCCAGTTCATACCCGTAAATGCGCTCGGGGGTTCTCACCACTACAAACTCACCATTGTCATATACACTGTTTGCACCCAGGCTCGACTTACTAATATACCCCGTAGCTTCAAAACGGAAGTTCTTTATTTTACTTACAAATCCTGCTTCGTAGTTATCTACAATTACAGCTTCTGTATTGATCTTTGCTATATCATTCACTCTTGCCGAGCGCAATACCAGCCCTAT
Source organism: Niastella sp. OAS944 (assembly GCA_024809215.1). Classification (GTDB taxonomy): domain Bacteria; phylum Bacteroidota; class Bacteroidia; order Chitinophagales; family Chitinophagaceae; genus Niastella. The sequence continues at coordinate 17,919 of JANUBW010000015.1, forward strand.
ATCAGAAACACTGAACCCTTGTGAAAAACTCACGTAAGGAGAAAAATAATCGGAAAGATTATAACGAAGTCCAACATTCGATACTACAGCGTTGTACTTAATATCACCGCCTTTTACATTCATGGAGGGCGTTACGGCTCCTGTTGTTGTATTTCTGCTTGGAAGTGTGGCATAATCATCAACGCCGATATTTATCTTTTCATACCGCACCCCACCTTTAAGCACTATTTTATCGAATAATGTAAGTTTTGCCTGCGCAAACGGAGCCAGGTTAAACATATCCATTTCGGGAACCCAAATGCGTCCATCTACCAAAGGTTGTGAGGTTACATCTCTTTGCGCATCTAACCCATAGGTAAAATTGAAAGCCATGTGGTCCATCGTAAAGGGGGTATTCAATACCAGACGGGCACCGTTCTTTTTGGAAAGTATGCGGGAGATCCCTCCATCAACAAATGCTTCGGAGTAGAAAAATACATTGTCAACACTCTGATAATAAACATCGGCATCATAACGGGTATTGGCAACCCCGGTTTCACCTGAGAATTGCACACCAAGGTTATGATTGCCTTTTACACCTTGCGGAACACCTTTGTTTTGACCTAAAGCGGCCGTAGTTTTTATTCCATTCTTATAATCTCCATTTACTGTAAGGTAATTGGTCGTTTGGCGGCTGCTATAAAAGTTATAGGTAGCCTGCACCTTATGACGGGCATTTATATCGTACGCAAGTTTTACAAATCCATTATAAGAATCGGTTTCGCTTAAACCATATACCGGGGGCAATACATCGCCATCAGCATCTTTTTGCTCGCCTGTTTGTTCATATACACCGCTTACTACATAGCTGAATTTCCCTTTATCGCCATAAAAAAGCTGGCTTAATCTTCCGCCCATGCTGTTGGCGCGTTTTATAAGCGAACCCGTTGTTCCCACCGAAGTGTGACTATTCAATAGTTTATTGGTTTTCGGATTACGGGTAAAATAATTAATAAGTCCCCCTGCTGCCCCATTTCCATATATGGCGGTAGCTCCTTTAACTACTTCAATTCGCTCTATAACAGCCGGGTCCAAAGCACGCAGGTCCATGGCACCGTTGCGAAGCGGTGTACTTTGTGGTACTCCATCTACCATAATAAGCAGGCTGCGGCCGCGAAGGGTTTGGCCAAAATTGCTACTAAGACCTGTGCTTGGAGCAAGGCCCGGTATCCGGTTTTCAAGAATATCTCCCAGATTGGTGGTAATATTAATGTTTTGTTGTAATGTCTTTATGCCTACAATGGAAACGGAAGAAGGTACCTGGTCAATAGATTCCCTGGTGCGCCCGGCTGAAACAACTACTTCTGTGAGTTGGGTCTTTGCCTGAGATAATTGAACGGAGACTTCGGTTGAACTACCAGCTACAACCACTACTTCCTTTTCCTGCAGCTGATGCCCAACGCTTGATATGCTGAGCGTATAATTACCCGGTTGAATATGTTCTATAGTGAAAAAGCCTTCATTGTTTGTTAAGGCAGCCTTTTTGGTCCCTTTTAATCGTACAGTTGCGGATACAGCAGGGGTATTATCGCTGCCTGTGATCGTTCCTTTTATACTTCCTGTTTGTACATCACTTTGTGCAAACAAACGGGCCGATACTACAAGCAGAAAAAAAATCATAAACAGTCTGGTCATCTCCTATTGGTTTTTATTTCGTCTTTTGGCCGCAAAATTGGTCAGGTAACGACTGTTTATTTGCTTTAATCGGGAAAATAAGTTGCGAAAAGCGGAATTTTACCCGTTATCGTTTTGTTGTAATGACAGCTTTACCCCCCTTTTTTGGCATTTACCACCCCTGTCTTCTTTTGCAGGGTCATCTAACTTAGTCATTTATAAAACCGGAAACTAACAGATGACACGATGCTTGCCAACTCCAATGCTATGGGTAGTTATTTTTACCCTTTTGGTTTGTAATAATGTAAATGCACAACGCTTCACACATCCGGGTATACCTTTTACCAGGTACGACCTTGACCAGTTAAAGGCTAACATTACAAAAGAACCCTGGTTATCGGCCTATAATGCCTTTGCCGCTGACGATCACTCAAAGCTTTCTTACTTTACGCCGGGGCCGTCTGCAACGGTGACCCGTGCTCCCAACCTGAACAACACACGATGGATAAGTGATATGATCGCAGTTCGTAACCTGGCGTTCATGTGGGTGTTTACCGGTGATTCGGCCTATGCCCGTAAAGCCACCAACCTGCTGGATGCCTGGGCTGTGACCAATACCGTGTGGGGTGGCAATGAATCGATGCTTGATATTGGCGATTATGCCGACTACTGGGCCACAGGGGCCGACATTCTTAAGTCTACTTTTCCCGGCTGGTCAGATTCCAATACGGTGCATGTAAAAAATTATTTCCTCAATGTGCTCTACCCTACTTCCTGGGTGCCCTATCAACTACGCGATGCCAACAAAGGCGCCCTGCAGTTGAAAATAGCGCTGGCGGCGGCAGCTTTTTGCGACGATGCTGTAAGGTTTAACCAGGCCATAGATGTGTATCGTATGGATGCCGGTGGTGGTATGCGCAACTCATTGGCCAATGGTGAAGTGGGCGATGCCGGCCGCGATGATCACTGGCGGGTACAGGCTGCAGCCCTTGCATGGGGCGCCGAAGTAGCATACAAGCAGGGTATAGATATGTATGAAGAACTGGACAAACGCGTACTGGCCATAGCAGAAATGTATCACCGGTACAATTTCGAAGGCGATACCATGGCCTTCATTCCTTTTGGCGGTTATGCATCCTTTTGGACAGGCTGGGGCATTCCAACCAATTACGCCAAAGGTGATATGACAAATATCATTCTTGGCGCTTACAAATTACGCAAAGGCATTCCAACACCGTATACCGATAAATTACGAACAGTTCTTGGCGGAGCAGGCGGTAGTTTCCTATATCTTAAATCTTCCGACACTTCTACCGCTACCGTATTACCGCCGGTATTTTACCCTGCCGAACATACACAGCCGGTGAGCTATTTGACCAATACAGATATTGGCAGCCCCGGTATTGCCGGCAGTGCTACCTATAGCAACGGCGCCTGGACCATAAAGGCGTCGGGCAATTCAAGAAGCAATGCGGTTAATTATACTTTTAAGAAAATAAGCGGCGATGCGGGCCTGGTGGTGAAAGTGAACAGCATGTCTCTCACTTCCGCCGGCAGTGGTGTGATGATCCGTCAGTCGCTGGCGCCGGGTGTGCCCTATTGGGACATTTACCTGGCGGCTACAGGCGGTGTTGGCCCGCACTACCAGGCAAAGGCTCCCTGGTGGTTGAAGATAGAACGTGTGGGTAAACGCATTTTTACTTATCACTCGCAGGATGGAGTGAACTGGACCGGTCTTAATTGTTTTTATTCCGACAGCGGGTACCCTACTGATCTCTATTATGGCTTCTATACTATTTCCAACAATACGTCGGCGCTGAATACCGCCGTTTTTACCAATGTAGGTTTCAGCCAGGCATCGCCTGCCGGTTCTCCGGAGATCAGCAGTGCCACTACGGCTACAGTTAAAACCGGTACTTCTTTCAGTTACAGCATAACGGCCAGTAATAATCCTGCAACTTATAGTGCCAGCGGGTTACCTGCAGGGTTGACCTTAGACGCTGCCACAGGTATTATTACCGGTACACCCTCCACCCTGGGAAAAACTGAAGTAACCCTGGGCGCCACCAATGGCAACGGTACAGGAACTGCAACCTTAATACTCAATGCCACCAGCAGTACGGCGCCAACAGCGCCGGATTCTGCAGTTGCTGCAGTTGTTAATACCACACAAATTAAATTAACGTGGAAGCCATCTGTCAATGCAACCAGTTATTCGGTAAAACGTTCTCTTTCTTCCGGCGGGCCATATTCCACGCTGCAAACCGGTATTACCGGCGCCAGCTTTACAGATGCCGTTCCTGCTCCGGAGGTGAAAAACTATTATGTGATAACCGCTCTTGCCAATGAACTGGAGAGTGGCATCTCTAACGAGGTATTTGCCACAGTGCCGCCAGCGGTACCGGGCAAACCCATTGTAACTAATAAGAATGCACAGGTTGATCTGAAATGGGATACAGCGTATGGCGCTTCATCGTATAAGGTGAAACGTGGTACTGTAAGCGGTGGCCCCTATACGACTATCGCTACGGTAACTTCAAACAGTTACTCTGATATGAACGTTACCAATGGCAGTCCTTACTATTATGTGGTTGCTGCTGTGGGCGCCACCAAAGAAAGCGCCGATTCGCCGGAGGCTTATGCCGTACCGGGATCCAATTCTAATACATGGAGTGCAGACCCGGATTCTGTCATTTGGAGCCAGGCATCTGGTTGGATAGAGAACAGTGTACCGCAAAGCCCTGCCATTCTCACATTCAGATCTTCTGCCGATACTTTGATCACCAATGATCTTACCAACCTGGCAGTTTCGCGCATACAGTTTGATACTGATGCCAGCCAATATACAATTGGTGGAAACAGCATGGCCATAAACAATGACCTGGTGAACAATTCTGCCAAATTGCAAACCATTACTACACCGCTTGTTTTAAACAGCCAGTTAAGTGTAGCTACCAATACGGCAGATGTTATATTGTCCGGCGCAATAAGTGGAACAGGTAGCCTGCGCAAAACAGGAAGTGGCATTCTTACCCTTTCAGGAAACAATACCTATTCCGGCGGCACCACTATTGCCGGATCAATAGGCGCATGGCCGCCAAGCAATGGTATTGCTGTTAGCGGTAACGGTACCGGTACACCTTCTAATGCTACCTCAGGCCCCCTGGGCGCCGGTAAGATCACTTTCAACGGTGGCGGTTTATGGGCAGTAGGTGGCGATGTAACTATATACAATGATGTAGAAGTGCCTGCCGGACAAAGCGGCTGGTTCTTTGAATGCTGTAATGCGCTTAACCTGAGAGGAAAGTTAACCGGCACCGGTACTTTTATTCACGATGGAAACGTGTACGCTGGTTTGCATCTGTTTGCTGATAATAGCGACTTTAGAGGCACCTTTATTTCCAAGCTGCGCAGCGGCAACTCCCGTACGTGTTTTGAAGTGCCGGAGTCGGGCAGCGCAAAAGCTCATTGGTTGTTAGATGCTAACGGTAATGACTGTCACCGCATTCTTTTTAGCTCCGGCACCCTGAATTTTGGCGGGTTAACCGGCAGAGGTTTTCTTCGCAACGATGCAGGCGGCTCACCGGTAGTTAGCATTGGTGCGCTCAATACAGACTGCAACTTCTCGGGCATCTTTGATAAATATTTCCTTATTGAAAAAGTGGGTACAGGCACCCTGTGGTTTTCAGGCAACCATACCTATGGCGGTACTACTACTATTAAGAACGGAACATTCATGGTAGTTAACAACCCCACCAGTGGTACGTTCCCCAGCCCGGTGATAGACAGCAGTGGTACATTCGGTGGTACTGGTCTTAGCCAGGGCTCCGTTACCATTGGTACAGGAACAGCAGCAACCGCTATTCTGGAACCAGGTAATAATGGTATTGGAACATTCACTACTACAAGCAGCCTTACAATAAACAGTAACGGTATTTATAAAGCGCAGATAAGCACCAAAAATGCCACTGCCGATAAAATGAAAGCTGCCGGCGTTAGCCTGGTGGGCAATCCTGTGTTATCGGTTGTTGATATCGACTCTGGCGCATTGGCCCTGGGAGCTAACCTTACCATTATTCAAAATACCGGGGATGCGGCTAATAGCGGTACTTTCAAAAACCTGCCCGAAATGAGTGTTGTTAAAGTGGGTAGTTATGATCTTCGCATTACTTATAAAGGTGGCGATGGTAATGATGTTATGCTAATGGATGAACGGACCACACCTATGGTCATAACCAGCGCCAAAACTGATACGGCGCTTATAGGAAAATTGTATCAATACACTATAACTGCTATTAAATCTCCTGCCCGTTTTAATGCATCGGGATTGCCTGGCGGATTAAGTGTTGATACAACAAACGGCGTAATATCGGGCGTACCTGCGGTATATGGCAACTTCAACGTAGTTGTAATGGCAGCGAATGATTCATTATCGGCAACAGATACCCTTCACCTGGTGATATTGAATAATGTAACGGGCAATATTACCGTAGCAGAAGGTGACGCAAAGGTTGTGGTTGAATGGAATTCAATATTGAACCTCAGCTACAGGATAAAACGTGCCACATCGCCATCAGGTCCGTTTACTGTTATAGGTAATACCACCACCGCAAAGTATGCAGATTCACTGCTTATAAATGGTACTACGTACTACTATACAATAGCAGCTGTAAACGGAAGTACCGAATATTCCGAAAGCGCTCCTGTAGCAGCTACGCCTAAATTGGGCCAATGGGATTATTGGAAATTTAACGACAGCTCCGGCACAAAAGCAATTGATTCCTGGGGCGCCCGTCATGGTGCACTTACAGGCGGAACCAGCGTTGTAACCGGTCTTCAGGACAAGGCTGTACAATTAAACGGCAGCAATGGATATGTAGCCCTTCCATTGGGGTTAATGGTGTCAGTGAACGATTTCACCATCGCCGGCTGGGTAAAATTAAATACCGCCTCCTCCTGGTCAAGGATCTTCGACTTTGGCACCGGTACAACTAATTACATGTTCTTAACACCTGTGAGTGGTAACAATACAGTACGCTATGCCATTAAAGTGAATGGTGGCACCGAGCAACAGATCAACAGCGCTTCGCCACTGCCGGCGGGTGAATGGCACCATGTGGCAATAACTTTATCGGGTACTACAGGTACGCTTTATATTGATGGCGTGTCGGCAGGTACCAACAGCAGCATGAGCAACAAACCATCTGCCCTGGGCGCCACTTCACTGAATTATATTGGTAAATCGCAATTCAGCACAGACCCTTATTTGAATGCGATAGTAGATGAATTCAGGATCTACAACAGGGCGCTGAGTGCAACGGAGGTTAAATCAGTGTACACTCAATATGCTCCACCGCTGCCACCAACAAACCTGGTGGTTACAACAAGCAATAGCAAACCGGTTGTAAGCTTTACTGCATCTGCCGGCGCCACCAGTTATAATGTGAAGCGGGCAAACACGCTGGCGGGGCCTTACACCACTATTGCTACAGCCGGCGCAACAAGCTTTACCGATTCCTCCGCTGTAAGCTGTGCTACATACTTTTATACGGTATCGGCCGGCAACAGCAATGGAGAAAGTGCTAATTCTTCTGTAGCAACGGCTGTAAGTAAGAAGCTAACGGGGACACTTATTGGAACCGATGGTTCGTGGAATAATAACGCCGCTGTAACAAAGGCAGCCGCGGTGGATGGCAACATAAATACTTTTTTTGACGGCCCCACCGCAAACGGTGTTTGGGTGGGCTATGATCTAGGCGCAGATAGTACACAAGCTGTTTACAAAGTGCGGTATGTGCCACGTTCAGGTTTCGGTTCACGTATGGTGGGCGGTGTTTTTCAGGGTTCTAACGTAGCCGGTTTCAGCACGGCAACTACCCTGTTCACCATTACCGCAGCACCTGCCAATGGTGTTTATGCAGAACAAACGATCACAAACACTGGGGCATACCGTTATATTCGTTATCTATCGCCAAACAACGGATTTGGCGATGTGGCCGAAGTTGAATTTTATGGAATACCTGCCGCTGCCGTACCACAAATAACAAGTAAGGCTGGAATAAAAAAACTTCCCTATGGAGCAGCGTTTAGCTATACCATTCAGGCCACCAATGTAAACAACTTCAGCGCTGCCGGTCTTCCGAACGGATTAAGTTTGAACTCGTGCACAGGTGTGATATCGGGCAACCTGAACGCTGCAGGAACATTCCCCGTTATTCTTACGGCTTCCGGTACGCTGGGCTCGGTAAAGGATACCATGCAACTGATCGTATATCAACTGCCAACGGTTAAAACAAAGAACATTCAGGTGTTATTGGATGAAAGTGGAAATGCATCTGTTACGGCCCAACAGGTAGACGATAGTTCTGTAAGCTATTCCGGAGCCCTGAGCTTTAGTTTGGATAAAACCAACTTCACCTGTGCAGACATTGGTACGCCGGTTGTTGTAACGCTAACAGCAACAGATGCCGATGGACATTCAGGCACAGAAACGGCACAGATAACAGTTGTTGACAATCAACTACCCGTGCTAACTGCTCCTGCAGGCCAGTTTTTTTGCTATGATCCTTCTGGTTCTTACGCCGTGCCGGTGCTCAATGTTTCGGATAACTGTGGCATAGCGGTTATAAGTTATATTGTAAGCGGAGCCACATCCCGAAACGGTAATGGCGCCGATGCCAGCGGAACGTTTAACGCCGGGCAATCGACCATTACCTGGACTGTAACGGATGTACACGGTAATCAAACAACTGCCGGCACGGTGGTTACTGTTAATTCGCCCATCATTGCTTCCATTGCCGATGTATATGCAATGAACCCGGCGGTTGACGCTAAAAATACCATCTACATTGGCTATGGGCCAGCTTCTTTAAGTGTTCAGGCTACAGCAAATGGTGGTACGTTACCTTACAGCTACCAGTGGAGCACGGGTGAAACTACGCAGGCAAAAACGGTGAGTGCGGGCAGTACATATTCGGTTATTGTAACCGATACCAGGGCTTGCACGGCTACAGCTTCGATCGTTATGCAAATCCTGGATGTAAGATGTGGCAACAACAACGATAAAGTGAAGGTCTGTCACAATAACAATACCATCTGTGTAGCTTCGGCTGCGGTGCAGGAACACCTTAATCACGGCGATTACCTGGGCACATGCGGTACTGCTGCTACAGCCCGGGCTGGTGAAATACCAACGCTAAGTGCTGAAGCTTCTGTGGCTGCGGTTTATCCCAATCCATCTAATGGACAGTTCGTGGTGGAGCTAAACAATTTCAAGGCTGGAAAAGTGGCGCTCATCGTTGTGGACCAAAACGGCCGCAAGGTGCAGGAGCAGTATCTCGTCTGCGCTCTTAGCCAGCAACAGGTAACAGTGGACCTTGGTAGCTGCACGGCAGGGGTATATTTCCTTAGAATTGCAAGTCAGGAGGGGCTTCAAACCAAAAAGCTCATCATTCGACGATAAAAGAAGGTTGTTATCTATGAGTAGTCAATTGTAAATTAAAAGTCCCCCAATGTATCGGGGGACTTTTTTTATAGGTAATACTTTCAGAACGTATTATATGTTACAATCCAAATAGTTGCAATGATCATTACTGCCTGATAATAAGGCCAGACAATACCCATGTCATTCTCCTTTTCATATTTTGCCAGGCAGACAAACACTCCAATTATGGGTATCCAGTATAATAGTTTATAAGTCATAAACTAATCATTCCTCAGGGCAAAGTTAGGGCAATTGCCAACGCTGCTAAATAAAATCTTCAATAAGCTCTTTGCTCAGCGTGCCGGTACAGATCTCACGAACTTCTCCAGTCATTCTAATGGCATAATCAGCAGCCACATGAATTTTCAGTTGTCCACCCAGCATCTTGATAGTAACATCTTCATCAACCAGGCCCTTTTTTCTTAACACGCTGGCTACTGCACAGGATGAAGTTCCCGATGCCAGGGTAAATCCGGCGCCCCGCTCCCAGATCAGCACCTCCACCTCATTGCGGTTGATCACTTTTGCAAACTGTACATTGATCCTGTTGGGAAACATTTGGTGGTTTTCCAATAATGGGCCAAACTGCTTTATCTCTTCAATTACTAATTCCTGTTTAAGAATAACACAATGCGGATTGCCAAGGGAAACACAGTTTACCTCATAGGGTCTTTCACCGGCATAAATAATCTCATTGTCAACCTGGGGCATTTCAAAATTGGTAGGAATAAGTTTCGAGTCGAATATGGCATGTCCCATATCTACCGTTATAATTCTGGCCTTGTTATTTACTACTTCATCAATATTGGCCTTTACGATGCCGCCTTTTGTTTCTACGGTGAATGCTGATTTGTTAACTATGCCAAAATCAAAAACATACTTGCAAAAAATGCGCAGTCCGTTCCCGCTTTTTTCGGCCTCGGAGCCATCAGGGTTAAATATGCGTAACCCAATGTCGGCTTTATCAGATTCAACCAGTAAAAGGATGCCATCGGACCCAATACCAAAGTTCACGTTGCAAATTCTTTGAATGGCTTTATTCTCTATTTTAAAGCTAATATGGCGACTATTCAATACAATATACTCATTACCCAGCCCATGAATTTTTACAAAGAAATTCGAGTCCATATCCTGTTTCATTTAATTTCCGTGCAAGTTGCGATTTTACTTTTAAATTGTCAAAGTACTGATAGGCTCGTTTTTTTTATTATACGTGTAAAACGGAGGAGGCAATTGATAAAGAATAGATCCCTCGTTAAATAATCCATAAAATACCCTCCCCGCCAGCTGGTTTTTTCTTTCAAAAAAATATAAGACCTATTTTGAAAGACCAATCCTTCTGCATGTTTAAAAACTACCTTGCTACCGCCTGGCGTAATATCACCCGGCATAAAACGTTTGCTGCTATAAATGTTATTGGCCTTTCACTGGGTATAAGCGCCTGCCTGGTCATCTTTCTCATCGCCAGGTTCGAATTAAGTTTCGATAATTATCATCCAGGTAAAGAAAGAATATTCAGGGTCGTTAGTGATTTTTATACAACAAATTTTGGCGAAAGTCATACGGGTAGCATCAATACGCCTGCTCAATTTGCCATCCGCAACGAGGTGCCCGGCTTTGAATCGGCAGCGTTGTTTTATAATTACGAGGCAACAGCTGCCATTCAGGATAAAGAACAGGTAAAAAAGTTTGCAAAGCCGCCGTTTGGTGAAGAACAAAAATCTGATATTATAGTTGCTGAGCCGCAATACTTCAACATCTTTCACTACGAGTGGCTGGCCGGAAATGCCCGTGTGTTAAATGATCCATATACAGTAGTTCTTACTGAAAGTAAGGCCCGGCAGTATTTTGGAGCACATGATCCGGCTGAATTTTTGAATAGAACAATTGTCTACAATGATACGCTAACCGTTAGAGTGGCCGGTATTGTAAAAGATGCCGGTAAAAATACCGACCTGTTTTTCAGGGATTTTATTTCCTATGCTACCATTAAAAAAGATATTGCTTCTGCCTCATGGGATGATGGATATACGAATGAGCAAATGTTTGTTAAACTGGCAAACAACGTTACTCCTGCTCAGATCAATGCCCAGCTTGCAGATCTTAGAAACCGGCATTGCAAGCCAGGTAAAGGCATTAAAACAACCTATGTGTTGCAGCCTTTATCAACCCTGCATTTTGATGCCCGGTATGGGGATGCATACACAAGAAAAGTGCATTTGCCTACCATGTATGGGTTAATGGCCATTGCTTTGTTTATTCTGGTCATTGCCGTAATTAATTTCATTACATTATCCACTGCGCAATCTATTGACAGAGCTAAGGAAACCGGCATTCGTAAAATTTGCGGAAGTTCAGGGGGGGCACTTGTGGTAAGATTCCTGGCTGAAACTTTTATTTTAACCCTGTTAGCGCTTGTTTTGTCAATGGCCGGCATTTATCCCCTGTTAGCCGTTTTTAGATCATTTATACCCGAAGGGGTTAGCTTTTCTTTTTTTAGTTCATCAACATGGTTGTTTTTATTGGCAATTGGTTTGTTCACTACTTTGTTGGCTGGCCTATACCCTGCAAAGGTTTTGTCTTCTTCAAAACCTGTTATCACCTTAAAAGGCGCCGGTATGCAAAAATGGAACCGCCGTGGCTATTTTATAAAAGGATTGATCATCTTTCAGTTTACCATCTCCCTGGTGTTTATTATAGGAACACTGATCACCGGAAGCCAGATCAGGTATATGCTGCATAAAGACCTTGGTTTTAATAAAGATGCTATCATTACTGTTAGAACAAATTTTGAATATGCAGCTGATAAGAAAGAGGTACTGGCAGAAAAGATCAGGCAGCTAACCGATGTGGAGGCAGTAAGTGTAAGTGAAGGCACACCTGTAGCAAAACTGCATTTTTTCAATCCCCTTACCTACAAAGGAAAAGAAGAAAAAGGGGTGGCAACAATACTCGAATGGGGTGATGAGCATTTTACATCCCTTTATGGTATAAAAATATTGGCAGGCCGTAATATTCAACCAAGCGATTCAATAAAGGAATTCCTTGTTAGTGAAAGCTGTGCTAAAGCATTGGGTTTTGCGAAACCGGAAGATGCTGTAGGCAAAATGGTAGAAACAATAATTCCACCGGGTATTGTTAAACGGCCCATTGTTGGTGTAATGGCCGATTATCATTCACAGTCGTTACACGAACAGTTAATGCCTGTTTTTTTAACTACCTCCAGGGAATTTACAAGGCTTATAAATATAAAATTAAAAACCAGCGGAAAGCAGTTGAGCCATTTTAAAGCTACGATAGCAAAAATTGAAAAGTGCTGGAAACAGGTTTACCCGCAGGAGCCCTTTGAATATAATTTCTTTGATGAAACAATTGCGAAGTTTTATGAAAATGAGCAACAAACTGCCAAATTGATAAACATCGCCATGGTGCTTTCCATTAGTATCTCCTGCCTGGGTTTGTTTGGGTTGGCCACGCTTACGATCAGGCAACGCGTTAAAGAAATTGGCATCAGGAAAGTGCTGGGCGCAGGGGGCGCGCAGATCGTTTACATCCTGAGTAAAGACATTATAAAATTGGTTTTAATAGCTATTGTAGTTGCCTCGCCTATTGCCTGGTATGGGATGAACCAATGGTTGAATGGTTTTGCTTTTCGTATTACTGTAAACTGGTGGCTCTTCATGCTGGCTGGTGCTATAGCTGTTCTTATTGCATTTTGTACCGTAGGCTATCAATCTATCAAAGCCTCTTTACAAAACCCGGTTGATGCTTTGCGAAGGGAATAATTTATTTAACCATGACCAAAACTATTTTGCTTATCCTGGCCTTTTCTTTACCGATTGGTGCTTATTCGCAGAACGGTTATCTGGTTTTAAAAAAACGGAACCGGCCGCTGCGTTATTTCTGGAAAGACTCGCGGATAACCTTTCAGCGGAATGACGGCGAATGGGTACATGGGATCATTACTGGTATTCATAATGATTCGTTCTCTCTTACCCGTGAAATGATCAGGTATACTTTATCGGGGATAGACACCACTCATTATCGGGGGTATAAATTCAGCGTGAAGGACGTATGCGCCCTGCCTACAAAAAAAGAAATGATCGTTCATGATAACAACCGGGTGCGGGTAATACTGGGACACGAAAAATTTGTATGGGTACGTAATGGTTTTATATTCCAGGTGGCAAGTGCAGGATATATAGGTTTAAATGTTGCCAATGACCTCATCAGGAATGAACCGCCTTTTTCGAAAGAAAAATTAAAAGGTCTTGGTATTGCATCGGCGGTCTTTGTCATGGGCACCATATTACATTACTGTTTTTACCCGCATCTTCGTGTAGGAAAGAAATTTCATCTGGAGGCTATTGGTATTTCTGGTTCTTAGTACAGATTGTGATAAAATAACGTGTCTACATAAAACGATATAATAATTGTTAGTATAACCACTGAAGCATATACGATAGCCCTGGTGTATCTTTTTCTAATCAAATTTTTTACAGATAAATAACTAATGAAAATGAAAAGAAGCGTCCAGCAGCTAAAATATATTACAGCTTCACCATCGCTTAAATATGCCCTTTGAGAATAAAAGGTGTATTGTCCGGTTGCTCGTTTTACTATTTCAGTCAAATTAACCGACGAAATCCATAATGTTCCACCAATGCCAATGAAACAAAAAATATAACCAATAATTTCCAGGGGTTTCGATTGCATAATTGTATAACGCAAAATATTACTATTTTGTATTGATGTTTAAAGAAACGCCAGCACCAACAAATAATTCTATAAATAAGGCTGTTCAAAATTGCTTTGAACAGCCTTGCTGCTTTTTGTTGGTAAAATAACTTATTCCTTTTGTGAAACCAGGCAGATCAGCATTTCATTAATTGATCCTTACCCAAAAAGCATCAGTGGCCAGCGGCGGATAAATACGCGTTTTACCGGTGGTGGAGCCTGCCGCCACATTGATAGTACCCACCTGGTTGGTTGATCCACTGTTGTAGATCCTTGCTACGGCATTTCTTGTAAGAGGTGCACTAAAGGTGATCGTAATGGTTACAGGATCTGCGTTGTCGAACTGAAGTATTCCCGCACTTGTGCCACCGAAAGGAGCGACATTGGATAATGTTACATCGTCAAGATTTGAATTAAAATTAGCCGAAGCCAGATTCTGATCTGTATTGTTTTCAACCCACAGGTCACAGGCGGTTGGGGTAACCTGATTAGATGAAACCGGTATAAAACTGCTGCATAATATAAGGCCGGCAAAAAACACAGATAAGGTTCTTTTAATTTGCATAGATAAAAGTTTTTGGTAATAGAAATTAATAATTGGGCCAATCAATGATCTATGCTGAACGGTTTTTAGCAGTGTAGAAAATGCAGGTTGCAGATGCTGCCTGGTAATTAAAAATAGTGCTTTTTCAGGTAAGTGAGTTACAACGGCCCCTGGGCAAAACAAACACTGTCGGTGTTTTCTTTTTTGCTATATGTTATATAATTTCACGGCCGCAATCCCTACCCTACGCATGAAATATTTCGTTTATCTGTGCCTGCTATTATTGTCGCTTGAAAGTGCTGCTCAACCCGCTGTAAAAGCCATTTCTGTTCCTGCCAGCATGTGCGGGCACTGGCTAAAAACGGATGGAAGTAACGGCTTTGTTATTGGTATTTATCCCAATGCTGTTTGTTATGAGAATGAAACCTGGCGTATAAAGGCTGCAAAGCAAATTCAGCAGCGATGGCAGCTACAGCTGGAAAATGATAACAGTAAAAAGATCATTGTCACAATACAGCGAAAAGATAGTACCACGCTGCTTCTGGGCAACATCGCTCAGCAGGAATTAAAGAACATCTGCACCTTTAATTCAAACTACCGTCCAAAAGAGGCTACTTTCCATTCTCCCCTTTTTACAGGGGGCAACGCCCTGTTGAAGGGCCAGTTGCATTGGAAAGAGAATGATAATGAAAATAAAACAAATTTTGTTCAGCTGTCCTACACCGATGTATTTACCGGCGAGGAAGAATACCTGTATGCCGATCTCGATAACCAGGGCCGCTTCAGTCTTCCCATTCCTCTGCGCATGCCCGTAATATGCAGCCTCATTAATGGCAGGCAGCAACTGGGCGCCTTTCTGGTACAACCGGGTGACACACTGTTGCTGGCTTACAATTTCGTTACTGACCTTAACGAAAATAAACAGGATTACAGCAAATTAATGCAAAGCGTTTGCCTAATGGGGTCAGAAGCTGCCTTCAATAACCAATATCAGTATTTTAAACGGTATGTAACTAATGATGAGGAGAAAAAAAGCGACGCTGTTACTGAGCAATACGACAATGTGCTTCGTGGAATTGACCGCGTATACCCTGCTCATGTGGCCGAACAGCGATTCATTGATTTTGTAAAAGCAGATGCCCGTTACAATTATGTATTGAAATTGCTTAAAAGCAGCAGGATGGGGTTAGATAGCACTGCCTTGCAGAAAATATATGAGCAATACCTTTCTCAGGAAACGCCGCTTGCCTTCATACACGACAACTTTTACAAGCTGGCGGGCTCTTTTGATGATTACCTGCGTCGCAGCCGTTCTTTCCCGCTGGTCTTCGATGCAAACACCGATATTGCAGGCCGGCTGAAAAAAGATTACAAGCTCTTATTACCACCTAACTTTATAGAGAAGAATGATGAGATACGGCAATACTGGAAATCCAATCCCAATCAGCGGTTAAACGAACCGGTCATTACTGAAAATTTTTTTAATGGTAATAAAAAGGAAGCGGAGCGCTTCATGGATCTCCATAGCAAAATTGTGCGTGAATTTGAGAAGGAAGTATACGATTCCGTTGCTTATGGATTATATGAGCGGTTAATTCCCAATGCAAGCATGCGTTTTGCCCTTAACCTGCAGCAATTACACGGCAATTCCCTGTTGCAGGAAGATATTGCAATGCCTTCAAAATACCGGATAACAATATTTGAAAATCATAGCCAGCTTTCGGGATTACCTTATCACCAGGTAGCCCAAATTAAAACAGCCAGGATAATGAAATTTCAAATAGCTGCTTTTGAGCCAATGCAGGATTCCGGCAATCTCCTCCAGATCGATCGTGAGCTGGAATTACAGAAAGCATTGAAGGCCTACCGCGGTAAAACGGTGGTTATGGTGCCTTTCAGTCATTACTTCGAAAAGGAAAATGTGGCTCAGAAGATTTACAGGCTAAAAAAAATACAAGAGCGTTATCGTGCAAAAAATGTTGTATTCGTGAAATGTATTCAGCCGCGCAACCGGAGCGACTGGGAAGCAATATTATTTAAATACATTGAATATTTTAGCGGGCAGCAGGAGTTAAATAATGTGCTTTATTGCGAAGGCCTTGCCAGTTGGAGGGCTTTGGAGCGCGAGACCAGAGAAGGTATTATTATTTATAATTCTTCGGGACAGTTGCATCATCCACAATATACCTATGTAACCCATGAGCAGCGTAGAAAGGAAAATTTCGTTTTGATGAGGGAACTGGACAGTGTTATTGCAGGTAAGGGACGTTACTACGAACAATATGCCGATCTTTTAATGCGGGGTGATGGCAAAAAGGAACAAACATGGACCTTGTACGATTCTACAGGCAACTATTTTTTTTATGTATTAAATGAAGTTAACGAGCCAATACCTAACCGTTCCGACTCGGTATTTCATCTGCTTTCTGTGAAAGACTCTTTGTACCGCGAAAGCGATCTGGTTTTACACCGGCTGCCCCAGACCGATGGAAGCCGTTCCTCTAACAATAAACCTGCATATACCAAAAGTTACCAGCATGCAGGCCCTGCGTGTACATACAGGTACGATCGCAGTACCCGGTTACTTCGAATTTATGATGATAATAAAAAATTGCTCCGGACTTTCAGAGTGCTCCTGATCACCGATATTTACCTGGAGCTGGAATTAATACCGTTACAGGGGCGATGAAGACCCGATTGTCACATTTGCGTACTTCCATGCCTTGTTGAAGCGGCTCTTCGTGGCTGCTGCCTCGTTATTTTTTTTCTGCAATGTTTGCGCGTTATATAAACCAATAAGCGCCCAGCCATTATTTCGCCAGGTTTGCAGATCGCGGTTGTACACTTTTTCGGCTTCACTGTATTTACCGGCCTTTAGTAATACGGCGCCCAGGTGATGACGTACAGAAAAAAGCCAATCGGGCGGTTCATTGTAATTTAAATTGTCTTCAATGGCAATGGCTTCTTCCAGTAACGTGATCGATTGTTGCCATTGTTTTTGTTTTGAAGCGATCTCTGCCGCCAGTACCTTGCTTGCAATTTGAACCAGGTCGGCGCTGGTGTTAATGTTCCAGATCGTAAGGTGTTTTAAAGAAGTGTCTTTGGCCAGTGTGCTTAAACTGCTCATTTCCTTATTGGCGCTGCTTAGGTCGTTCTTTCCTAAAAAAGCCATGCCTCTTGCAAAATGCCAAACGGCCCGGGGATAAATGAGGTTGGCCGCAGGCGATGGAAGTTGTAGAATGGTATCCCACATGGCGAATTTCACACCAATGTAATAAGGCATGGTATAATAATGTTGCAGTGTACCCCACCCTGGCATGCGCATGATGCCCGAATCGGAATCTTTTTGCATTTTACCGGCAGCCATCCAGGCTAAAGTGGCGTTGCCTTCAAGCGTGGCTGTGGCCACCAAAAAATGATAGTTATGGGGATAGTACGACAATGGATACGCGCCCTGTGCATGGCAGGTAGTAATATAATTGCTGTCGGCCGCTATTGCGGCCAGGTTTACCTGTGAGCCCTGGTGATAGTCGCCGGTATTGATGTAAATATGAGAAGGCATATGCACCAGGTGTCCTGAACCGGGCACCAGCGTTTCTAATAATTTTGAACTGGCAAGCCCTTTTTCAGGATGCGCCGATGCTTCTACTGCATGAATGTAAAAATGATGGGCGCCGGGATGCCTGGGGTTTACTGTCATTAAATGCTCCAGAACAGCCAATATGCCCGGTGTCCATGCCTTCGGTGCTTTTGTTTTTTTGTCGTACAGGTCCCAGGGGTGTACATCCATTATGCTTTCGGCATATAAGGCGCCGATATCGGCATCTGACGAATACGCATCATATACTTTTTTCATAGCATCTGCATAGGCAATATCCAGCGGGCTTCTGTCGGCCGGTGCAGGTTTTGCATACCGGGTGGCTAAGGCCCGGATAAGCGCTTTTTCTTTAGCGGAGGAATTAGCAGATAATGCCACCGCTTTTGTTGCGGCATCATAGGCCCGTTCAAAATTGTCTTCCTCCATACCGGCATTGTAATTGGGCCCCAGCACGTACGCAAAACCCCAATAAGCCATGGCACAGGTAGAATCGAGCCTGGTAGCCTCATAAAACGATCGGGCTGCCTCGGCGTGATTAAAGCCGTATGCGAGCATCATACCCTGGTTAAAATATTCCTGGGCTTCCTTCCTATTTGTTGTAATACGAAAATCAATACCCTGCAAGCCCTTTAACACCGGCGCCTTTTTCCCTTCACTATACCAGGCTTTGTCGGTTGTTTTGGCATTATAACAGCTATAAACAGTTGTTGACGCTGTTTGAGATGGTTGTTTGTTTGCAGGCGGGTTGTTTTTGCAAGCTGCCAGAAGAATGATAAGAGCGGAATACGAGGTTAGGCGTTTCATCCTAAAATATACAACTTTATTGGAAAAAACAGCTATTTGATCCTAAATTGCCGGCGCAAATAGCATATCTATGAAAAAACTGATCATCTGGCTCGTATTGGTATTTACCCTGGTATTGGTGTTTTGGCTGGGCCAACGCTCCGGCGCCCGCATAGTAAATGATAAAACGCTCGCTAACAGCCTTATTGTGCGCCAGATTGCTGAGCTCGCCAGCCTCGAAGTGCAGGGAACGGCCACCATTAAAAGAAGTAACCTGGCCAACGATGGCAGCTGGACGGATAACATGCGTAAAATGTTTGCCGAAAATACCATTTGGGTAACGGTGCCTTACACTGCCAAATTTGGGGTAAATGTTGACGAAAAGAATTTTACCGTGGCAGTGGGTGAAAAAGAAGTGCTGGTAGCCTTACCCGCAACACAATTACTGAGCTACGAACTGCGTCTCGACCAAATGGAAACGGCCAACAAAAAAGGCTGGTTCATGTTCTCCGACGATGAAACATATACCGACGTGCAAAAGAAACTGTATACCACTTCCCGTCAGGAAATTGAACAGAATAGCGCTTACCGTGAGCAAAGCAAAGAAAAGATCCGCAAGATCATTGCGCAATATTATGCTCCTTTTAACCTCACCATAAAAGTGAAGTTTGGTGATGAAGCGCCTCAGGCATTACCACTCAATTAACCGGTGCTATGAAATTGCATATGAATTTAACTTTACCGACGAAAGTCATTTGAACAGGACGTTTAAAAAATACAAAGGCATGAACCCTTCGGAGTTCAGAAAAGTAAACAGTTTGGAATTGAAATGATGTTTTGTTTTAGTTGGCAGCCAGTTCCCTGATCTGTTGCGCATTTGGCGGCACATCTAATTCTAACAACAATTTGCTATGGCGCTTCAGGAAATCAGGGTCTTTTTCGCCCAGTTCCGCCAACGCCAGCAAGGTATTCCTGCTTCCCTCTGTTCGTACTTTTTTATAATCAATATATGTATCAGCAAACATTACCAGGCGTATGGCCAGCAACAGTGTTTCCTGGTATGAATGATCATGTGTAGGCATTGCCATTATTACTGTTCTAATGTGCCTTGCCATTGCAGCCGGGTCAGTGTTTTGAAGAAAATTTACCAGGAATTCCGGCGAACCATCCTCGCCTATCAGGGCCTGCATACTATCAAGATCTAATAATGCGGCATCCTTATTTACTAAGGTGTTTATTATTTCGGTCACCCAGCTATCTTCTGCATTGTCTTCGGAGATTTTTATCAGAAAGATGGCCAGAATTACACGCAGCAGGGTATTTGTTTCTGTATGGAATGCAGGTATGAATTGTGCATTTATTTTTTCATCGTCTTCGGCCAGGTAATATAACCACCCCAGGCAATAGAGCGCATACCCTCTTCTTACATCAGGATGTGTAGTGTTTTGCCATTCCCGTTGTAAAAATGTTTCTGTTTCAGGCAGGTCTTTTCCAACGTGGATCAGTATATGCTGCGCTTTACGTGCTGTTTCCAGGTCTGCACCTCCGGCCCATTGAAATAGCTGCGGAATTAAAAACTCCATGGTGGCGATCATTTCGCTATAACCCTTGTTGCGAAGCCCCGTTTGTATCATTATCTTATATAGTAAACCCAATAAACGTTTTTCTACAGCCGGCGTATATTTATAAAAAGGCAACATGCGTGCAAAAAGGGTGGCTGTTGCATAGGTGGCTTCGTATAACTGCCCATGGTAGGCCATTTCCCACCAAATAAACTTTTCGCATTCACTTCCAAGTTTTGCATCGTCCAACAACAACCCATAGATGGCTGACGGCAATTCTTCGCCTCTTCCCCATGCTGTTTGAATGTTTTTCCAATCTACCTTATCCAATTCCACCTGCAAATGTTCCGGCACCGGCAATACTTCCAACCAAACCGCTCTAAATTCTTCATCTTTCAACACATCCGAAAAATCATATTCATAATATTCAGTAGTAAACGTCTTTTTGCATTCCTGTAAAATAGCGAGGCATTTTTGTTTGTCGCCCAACTTCAACGCAACTTTTGCCAATGATAAAAACGGGCGACTATAAAACCCCTGCCCTTTTTCTTTGGCCGCCAGCAATTTTGATTCTGCCTCCTGCAGAATTTCGGGAGCGTTAAAATTATACGCCACGCGGGCATAATCAACCAGGAAATCGCCCCAGTAGCTCATTAAGGTAAATCCCTGATCGTATACAGAGGTAGTAGCAAAAGCCATTTTCCCTGCTTCAAACAATGCGATCACTTTTGCCTGGTCGTTAGTACGGCGATAAATGCGGGCCATGGCCATTTGAGCATTAGTGGCATATACGGTAAAGGTCCAGGCGGCCGGGTTTATGCTATGTCCTTGCAGGTAATATTTTTCAGCTGTTTCAAAATAGCGGAGTTTTTCGGTTGTGGCATCGGCCGGCATTTGTTTAGCCGCTCCTTCAAATGCAGTCCCTAACTGGTTCAGGCGCTCTGTATCGGTGGTTGTATAGTCTTTTACATGCTCCAGTAATTCAGTTGATTTTTTGCTTAATTCCTCAGCGTAGGCGGTTGATAAGGCATATTGATTATACTGAAGCGCTCTTGATAATTCGTTTGACCAGGTGAGATAGATTATAGGATCTGTTTGAGCAAATGCGGTAAGCGATTCCTCCAATTGTCTCATAAACTGCAGATGCCAGTGGTGGTTATCTTTACAGGGATAATTAAGCACCTTAAAGCTGCTATGCAGGAAAACATTAAAAACCGGTTCACACCAGGTAGCAAAGGCGCTTGTAAACAATTGAAAAGCGGCCATAAACTGATCTTCGGTAAATTGCTGTGTGATCTGCATCCTTTTCAACAGGGCACTGCCCAGCCGGGCCTGCATTTCGGCGGATGTTTCCTTTTGCAGGGCGGTCTTATATTCATTTATAGCAAGCTGAATATTTTGTAGCCTGATCTCCGGCGCCGTTTTCGATTGGGCAAGATGTTCATACAACCATGTTCGCAGATCATGCTGGCTGTTTTCCGCATCTATTTTCTCAATACACAACAGGATGGCAAAGAGGTCTGAAATAACAGCATCCTCATGTTCCTTATTTATTTTTTCAAGCTCAACGTCCTGGTACCAGCTATAAAAAACCTGCTGGCAGCCTTCAATCAATTGGGTTTTATGTGTATGAAGATCTTCTGCATCCATACTTTGGACCAATTGTTGAAGCCCGCCGAGGTCTTCATTGTTTACCAGCGTTTCAATTTGCTCAGCAAGTGTAGAACCGTGCAACATGTTATTCTTCCAGTTTATTCGTTACCATTTTTATCAGCTTCAGTTTGTCAATCAGCAACAATATAATAAATGCAGCTGCTACCAGTGCCAGTAAGGAGATTATTAAAATAGCGTAATATTTTATTGTCCATTCCAGGGCCACTTTAAGCCGGCGCATAAAGCTTATTTTTTTATCGGGGGCGCCTTCATACAGGGAAAAACGCACCGTACAGAATTCATTCTCTGTATCAAAATTGCCGAGCTCAACACCCAGTTCCTGCAGTTGTGTTTCTATTTCCAGTATCTTATCGTGCAATGAAACATAGTCGCTGATGGCTCCGCCCCTTGTTTTCAACTCATTTAATGAGGCCAGCGTTTTCTCCAATGAAGTTTTTTTTGCATTCAATTGTCTGAACTCATTTGTTTTGTCAATTTTCGTGATCTCCATCGATCTAACCTGCCCAATGCCCTGCACCTTCATATAGAAACTGTCGAACCTTGCGGGGTTAATACCAATGAGCCAATGCATTTGCCGGTTGCCTTTATTGCCTGTATTTTGTTCGTACTGTATAACGCCGGCAAAAGCGGTGGTCAGTATTTGAACGCTCTCTACATCTTTTTCGAATTGGGCCGTTTTTGATTTAACGGTGGCCGTTTTCTCATATTTCTGGGCAGATGCAATACTTGCCTGTTGGGCCACATCTGCTTTCATCTTTATATTGTTATCACTTGCGTAGTTCTTTCTTAAATTATCTACACTGCTGAAAAAGTTATTCGAATAGTCGTTGCCTAGTGTTATGTCTGTAGTAACATAGCCATAGATCAATCTGAATAAGAATAACAGGAAGAATAATGCTAAGAACCATTTCCCGGTTTTCCAAAGACGTTGTCTGAATGTTTGTTTCATGTTTTATTATCGAATTATTAACGCTTTCAAGCCATCCATAAATTGTGGATCGTTTAACTCTTCACAGCAAATGTTAAGGATATGTATTTTATCTTTAAGATCCTCTTCAGGGTCTATGATAAGGCTTCTGCTCATTAGATCGCGTACGAAGTGGTATAACGTATTTGCGTCAGTGACAAAATCAAGTAATTTACTATCTGGTTTTGCTGCCCGGTATAAAAAACGTGCACGCCGCTTTTTAAATTCAGGAAGCTCCGTAAGGTTTCCATGAAAACCAAGGGGGGTTAACTCCTGGGCAAAGGAATGAAACAGCTCATTGTTGTCAGGGCCCAATTGAATTATCTCATTAATAAGATTCTCATCGGTCAGCGCCGTGGCTACCAGCAGCCACCACACGGCCAAATGCACATCTTCTTTTAGAAATGGCTTCTCCTCATCAAACATTGGCTGTATATTGTCAATACCACCGGTAGCATTTGCAAACCAGTTATCGGCAAATGCCATCCAGCGTTCTTCAAAAGCCGCATCTTCTGTTTTGCCTGGCATACGGCCAAAGAACCAGACCGTCCATTGATACCGTTCGGCCAGTTCCAACGTAGATACAGCCCTTTTGCTTTCCGGTTCTTGTGTTAATATTGGATGGCCGGAACTTTGCTGCCGAAATGCCCGGTATGCTTCCAGCGATTGGAAGCAATTCGTAATTCTACGATCAATATGGCTCATGCAATAGACCCAGCCGGAATCACGCGCATCAAATAAATAATAATCATCACCAGCGACTTCTAAAATAACAAAGCCCGACAGCGTTTTATCCAGGGCGCCAGACAAGGCATTGTTGATATGCAAATGAGCGGCAAACAGATTGTCTGCTTCCATATTGGGTATCTGCTGTTCAGAACAGATCTCCGGCAAAACCGCTGGTATTTCCAGGCTATAGAATCTTTCCAGTCGTGCATTTATACTTAAATTATCCATTGAATTTCCATTGTTTTTCCATTTAAAGCAATTGCATTTTTTCTTTCAAATTCATAAGGACTGGTTCGTTTACGATCTGGTGGCGTTGCGAGGGGTCTAACAACAAGGCCTTTTTAACCATTGCCAATGCTTCCTCTTCACTCCCTTCCTTGTTAAAGATACATGCCAGAATATAAGGCATCCATGGGTCTTCGGGTGTACTCAGGCGCATGGCTTCATCAAGGAATGCATTTGTATCATACATGTCATAACTGATCCTGTAAAGAATAACGGTTTGATACTCCCTGCACAGCCATAACCGAAGCATACCATCTTCCGGATACGAATTGACGATCGTTTCAATATATTTCAGCCGGTCGTAATAATCCCGCGCGCTGGTTTTATGGCGGTAAATATGAAATGTGCCATGCAGGATGATCACTTCGTCAATAAATTCATCCCATTCTGAGGTCACTAAAAAACGAATATTATTGTCGATATATTCACTTAAACGTTCGAGTGCAGTATACAATGCTTCCGGTGAACAGTCAATTGCTTCCCACTCTGACCAATGGCCGAGCTCGAAATGATCGAGCTGATCAAAGTCCGTTTCGGAATATTCTTCATAAATGATTGACTGCTCCCCGTTCCTTTTGTGCTTTTTAAAATATTCGGTTGTTGTTTTATCCAGCGACACATACAGGTCGTGGACGGCTTTTTTGCTGTCGGGCTTAAATATTAGCCGGGTATTACCACCTGCCGGGTCTACCGATGCAAATTCCCTTTTGCACCACTTGGTTTGTGAATCCTTTGCGTGCACTATTTCGACGATCGATGCGTTTCCCAGGGCATTTACCACAATGGCATCGGTTGATATTTTTTCTTTGTATGCGGCATCAATATTCCAGCAAATGAAAAAATGCTCCTTAAAGCGATCAACGTTATTGGTAGATGCATAATAAAGAGCCAATTTATAATGGGCCTGTAGCCGGTAAGGATCGTGGCGGAAAGCGTCTTCGAAAAGAGACTCAATTACATCATTGCGCTGCTGCTGTAATGCATCATAGGCCTTTTGAAAAAGCCGGTTGATCTCTTCTATGGTTTTGAAATAGCTATTTATTGTCATTTTTTATCCGCTAATGTTGTTTTTTCATTTCACAAATGTATCAATCAGTTAATGTGTATGCAATATACAGGCGTGCTAAAATTCGTTAATGTTTTTCATACGGGCCTTTGGCGAAATGGGGTGTGTGGGTACTGGTGATTTTAAAAAAATATCATTATACTTTTTTTCAATCCATTTTTAATATTAACTTCCAACCCCACTAACTAAATACCTATTCCCATGCCGTCAATTTATGCCTTACTTGTTGGTATCAATAATTATCCTGTTAAGCCTTTACAGGGCTGTATAAACGATGTGGTCGCTTTCAGGGACTACCTTACCACACAATATGGCAATAGCTCGGAAATAGACCTCCAAATTAAAACCCTGACAGATGATGATACGGAAAAACCTACTCGAAAACATCTCGTAAATGCTTTTAATTTTTTTGACCAGGCTCAAAACGGTGATACCTGTCTTTTTTATTATAGCGGCCATGGATCGTTTTCTCCTGCCCCGGCCGATCTGGACAACAACGGTAATATAAACGTGCAATCTTTTGTTTGCCTCGACAGCCGAACGCCTGGGGGCTTCGACCTTGTTGATAAAGAAATGAGCTTTTTGATATGGAAAACACTGGAAGGAAAACCCGACCTGAATTTTGTGGCCATTACCGATTGTTGTTATTCTGGTACCATTACCAAGGCATTGATCGACGATAGTGGTATTACTGAAAGAATGGTTTCAGGTAGCAATGGCCATGTACCTGCTGCGGTAAACGACTATGAAGGATTTTCTGAAATAATTAATAATAAAAGAGGATATGTTGAATCAGTCGTTGCCGGAAAAAAAACATACACGGTAATGCAGGGTAAACATTTGCACCTGGCAGCTTCAACCGATAATCAAACTTCCAAAGAATTATACATCGATGGAGAAAAAAGAGGCGCCTTTACCCATTCATTGTTGAAAAACCTGTGCACTTCCGGCGGACAAATAAGCTACCAGGACCTGATAGATAAAACAGCGGCCCTTGTAAAAAACCTGGTCAAAGATCAAAGTCCCGATATAAATGTGAACGGCGGACTACCGGGCTCTGAAAGGGAAAAAATATTCTTAAGCCAGGAAACCACTGTTAAATCAGACAGCTATTTTGTTTATCACGACCCAAAATTCAGCTGGTGTTTAAAAGGCGGCGCTCTTCAGGGCATTACAAAAGGAGACGTTGTGCTTATTGAAACCGGGAAAGGTTTGTGTGAAACTATTGTAACGGCCTCCCCTACTGCCGATATTTCTGTTATTGCCCCTAAACCCGAATTGGAAGACACCAGTAAAAACTATAGAGCCACTATAGAACGCCAGCCAAACCAGGAATTAAAATTGTCGTTTGCTACCGGTTTCCCTGATACGCTAAAACTACTGCTCATAAATGCCTACAAAAAATCAAAACCAGCCTTTATTACCATTCCCGTAGAAGGAAGCGGACAATATATAATCCGCTGCCAAAACAATAATGAAGTTTTCATTACGCTGCCCGGTTGTGAGCAGCCTGTTTTTACACCTGAGGCCGTTACAAATGAACAAAGCGCTGTTGACTTTTTAGAAAAAACAGAAAGGGTAAGCAAGTGGGTGCACCTTTATGAATTCAATAACCCCGGCAGTTCGTTAACCAACCAACATTATAATATCAAATTGTACAGGTCGGTGCTGGCAAATAATTATAATTCTGAAAACTTTGAACAGGTTGACATCACGCAACCGGCCAATGAGCTTTATTATAAGCAATTTGACAGCGAATGGTATAAACCGTTGTTCAGGCTGAAGATCACTAATACCAGTTCATTTGAACTGTATATTACCAGCGCTTACCTGCAATTCAGTTACGGCATTAATACTGATTTTTTTGAACCAATTACATTAAGTCCAGGAGAAGATGCCTGGCTGGAAGTTAGGGACGAGGGTCTGCGAGATGATGTAATATCCATGGATATTGATGATAAGTATCAAAAACTCGGATACAATGAGATCACTGAATATCTAAAGCTTTTCATTTCAACACAAAAGATCGATACCCACTCACTGCAACAGGAGGGGCTTGATATGCCTGCACAAAAAACAAAAAACATATCGAACGTAACTTTGAAAGGACCTGGTAGTGCCAGAAAGCCAGGATCACAAGTTCCCTGGAAAACAGAAACGATCGGCTTTACAATAATACACCCACAAAGTGAAACAGATCTTCTTCCTGGTAAAAGTTGTAGCCTAGGGGGCGTTATAATTGAACCGCATAGCGCCTTACAAGCAAAAGTGCTTATTTCAGGTTCGCAACATATTACCCGTTCCGCCGATGGCATTATTGCGCCGCATGCTGCCAACGGTAATTCTTTTCTGGAACCTTTCGATCTTATACCAAATACCCGCTCTGGTGCGACAATGGATGTGCTGGAACTGTTCGATGTAAATGACAGATCGGTAGTAACACCCGATACGCCGCTGATCATTCAAACAGCAGGCCTTGATGCTGAAAACGTATGGCCCATTGGGTACGATGAAAAGGAAAAAATATACTATCTCCTTGGCAGAATGCATGACGATGGTAAAATTCACATTGACACCTTACCTGAAGAAACAGCTTCTGATGCCGCCATTACACAACGCAGTTTTACAGGTTCCATAAAAATATATTTTCAAAAGATCATTGGGCAAAAACTGGGGTTCAGCTATTCCTACCCAAGGCTTGCCATTCCAACAATTCAGAGCGATGATACTGTCACCTATGAATCAGATACTGCTGAAATAACCAAAAAGGTAAAAAATGCCGGCTCAATTTTATTATTTATACATGGCATCATTGGCGATACTGAAGGAATGGCGAAATGCATACAAACGTCCCTTGATGGAAATGGCGCTCTGCTTAAAAATAAGTATGACCTGATACTGACATTCGACTATGAAAATCTTAATACAGAGATTGAAAAAACGGCAGCTTTATTAAAAGAATGTATGGAGAAAGTGGGATTGAAAGAGGGACATGGTAAACAGCTTGTAATTGCCGCCCATTCAATGGGTGGACTGGTAAGCAGAGTTTTTATTGAGCAACTGAACGGCAATAAGATTGTTACAAGACTTATTATGCTGGGCACTCCCAACAATGGCACGCCCTGGGCCGATGTAAGAGACCTTGCAGAAACCCTGTTAACCTTTGCCATCAACGGTTCTGCATGCCTAAAACCCTGGATGTTTGTTATATCCTTAGCTGGTAAATTAGCTAAAGGTACCCAGATAACGTTAAAACAAATGGATGCCAGTACAGGCATTTATTCAACATTAAATACAGGAAAAGATCCGGGCATACCGTATGTCATTGTTGCAGGTAATACCCAACACATTATTGTATTGTACAATGAAACTGCCGGCAAGATCCGAAAACTGTTTACCAAAGTAAAACAGCGGGGCCTATACACTACGCTTGATGCCATTTTGTTTAGAAAAGCCAATGACATTGCTGTTACAAACGAAAGCATAATAGCCATTAAGGGATCAGAGTCATGGAAAATAAAGCCTGTATCAGTTGAGGTGGCATGTGATCATATGAATTACTTCACAACATTACAGGCAATACAAAAACTTATTTAATTAATCCTTATAATAAAAAGCATCAGGGTACCCTTGCTGCTGTTGCAAGTCAAGCTCTAAAGTGGTGCCATCGGGTAAATAAACGCCTACGGTAAATGCCTCATAGGCAACAATGCTAAGTTTTACTTTACCGTCGAACGATCGGCGGTAAAGTATTTTATTATAAAAGGAATTATGAAGAAAGAAGGCTGCATCGCCGGTAAATGGTTTTTGGTCATTGGTAGATGATACCTCAAAAGTAACATTGTACCAGCCCCGAATAAGTGAGTCTTTAACGGTTGCTTTCACCTGCATGCCATTGGCTTCAGACTGCCCGCCCCATCTGTTCTTTTGCGGGTCGTCGGGAACTGTTATTTTTCTTGATTCGTTTACATGTCCTGCTTCTTCTTTAAACTTTTCAGAAATGTAATTAAACCCTTTGGCAAGGCGCGGTATATCATTAAAATTCCGTTCCAGCACAGTACCATCTTCGGTATAGGCGGCCACAGTAAAGGGCTCATGGGTTGTAATTTCCAGTTTTGCCATTCCTTTTTCTGCAATGGTATATTCAATCTCCTGTTCAAGGGAATTATGTAAAAAAAATGCCACATACCCACTCAGTTCTGTTTTATCGTATGAACTAACACTTAAGGTTAGCTTAAAAACGTCGGGGTCTTTAGTACTCTTTACCTCAACATATAATCTCTTGCCGTTGTCCCTGTCTTGCTGGCCCCACCTGCCACGCTGCAAATCATCTGCAAACAATACCTGCCTCTTCTTATAGAGGTCTTCAACCGCTATACGAAACTCCTGTAGCGATAATCCTTTCTTCACTTTTTCAGGAATGGTATTCAAAATATCAATTACAGCCATCGCAGTTTTTTCAGCATCCTCCCTTGAACTAAGAGGAATTTGAAGAGTACCTAATGTTTTTATGTCGATATTTTCAAACGCTGAAACCGGCGTTTCGTTAAATAGTCTTTGTGCATCCCCGCCTGTTGATGGAATGGGGATCACCGGAACGCCTATTGATTGTGCATACACCGCATTGGTATACGTTCCTCCTTCTCCCCCGATCATAACAACAGCAATGGCCTTTTCGGTGGTGTAGTGATTCCATTCTTCATCATTTTTTACCTTTATTTTTTTCCCATAGGAATAATCCGGCTTTTGATCGTTGGTTATAACCTGCAATAACCGGTCTTCTACTTTAAGCTCGTATGATTCCAGGCGATCGTTAAATGCCTCTGTAACCGCCTCGTCTATATATGGCCAACCGCCGGAGATTAAACCATACCCTGCATGGGCCAGCGCTTTTCCCAACGCTTCGGCTACCTGCAGTTGTTCTTCACTTACATCTTTATTACCCGTACCAACCACTAAAACCCATTTTTCATTAAACGGCTTCGGTTGCTTACTTTCATTAAAGACCAACCCAATTGTTACACTATAGAATATATCATCGGCATTGGCCGTAATTAGTTTATAAAACTCAGGTGGAACGTCTGTAGCCGGGAAATTGCTATATCTTTCTTTCGTGTCATTACCAAAACCTTCATTAACCACAAAAATTTTGCAGTAATCGGCTTTTTGTATAAAGTGCACCTCACCATCGTCTTCCGGGCTTTTTTTATCACTGAACAAACCTTTAGAATCGAGCGACCAAATATTTGACATGCCAATAAAAAGCTCCTGGGTTATAGCTACCTGTAAATTACGGGAAAAGAATGCTGCTATGATATAGTACGGTTCCTGGGTTGGTGCTATAAATTGAATTGGTATACGGACTGCAGAATCTTCAAAAGTCATTGTACGATCCGGTTGTATAAAAAACTCGGTTTTGCTTGGCTTCTCCAGTTGTTCAATGCTTTTCCATTCATCCCCAATATTAATTTGAAACACCCGATCCAGATAGTGATTCATAGATTGCATGCGCAACAGCATGAACCAGCTGGTAAATTGCCAAAACGGCGTATTAATAACATTGCCTCTTGCTGATGCTAACGAATGAAAATGTACCATTTCCCTGTTTGTTGCCTGTTCGTATAATGATGCTCCATTCCCTTTGCGAAAAAGCTCAAGGTCAATTGCATTGTTATCGATCATGCAAAAGGGATTATAAGGCAATAGGGAAATAAGCCATTCATCGAAACAGCAAATCCTTATTATCCGTTCTGAAATACTTCTTAATACTTCAAGCAATTCCGGGCTTTTTTCAAGGGAAGTAACATTGTAAGTGGAATTTATAAAATGTAGTGCATGTTCCGATTCAGGCCCCCAAATGCCATCAACCGTAATACTAAATGGCTCTTTTAGTTGCGGGGAAACAAACGTTGCCAGTTGCATTTGCAATTCCCTATTCAGGTGATTTTCGGCTGAAGATTCATCCTTTTTCTGGACCTGCCACCATTTTTCAACCGCAGTCCGTAGGTCGTTGGTATTATACTTAAGCTGATGCAAATGCGCAATAAATAGTCTGAACTGGTTAAAACTCAATTTACCTGTTTCTATTTCCGTCTTTTTAACCAGGTTCAAGGCCACCAGATTGTTAAGTATGTCGGGTATATACAAACCCGGTATACCCCAGGTACTATTGGTATCCATTTGTACGGGGATATCAGCAACATCCCATCTTTTATTTTCCTGTTGTTGCATTGGACGTTGAGTTTATTCCGGTTTGTGAAAAATCAACGATCACCGGGGTTAGGCTGAACAATACTTTCAGGTGTGCACTGCCGCCCGATGAAAATACATTCAGCAATGCCTGATTCAGCCGGATAGATTGGTGAAACATTCCAAGAGGGCCGATCTTATCCCGTGTTAACAACGTAATGGCAAAATCAGTAGTAAGTAAATACACACTATAAAATACATCCACCTCCTCTTTAGATTCTATACGTAACTCCAGCTGTTTTAACCTAACCTGCCCGTCTTCAATTAGTATAGCATTTTCATTAAAGGTTAGTTTCCCGCGAGTAGCCTTACTGGAGGCCGTGTGCCACTTGCAACTGTAGTTAACCGAAAAGGAAGTGTATTTCATGGAATAACCATCACCCGATGGCCGTGCAAGGTCCATTACATACTGGTACCGGTTAAATTTCTGCAGCGATTCTCCAATTGATTCAAGACTATTTACCTTCCAAGAAAACACTTTGCCTCCAGACTTATTTTTTTTATTGTAACTGAGATTGTAAACAACCTTATCTTCAACGTCGTTGTGTAACAAATAAATTGTAAGCGAATCTTCTTTTACCTGGTCTGCCTTCGTAACCGAGTCATTTTCCCGAAACACTTTGTCTAATAAAAATCCTAGCCATTTTGAAAAGCCACTAAAAGGCATTTTCAGGAATAATTCCGTTAAATATTGTCCTAATTCCTCCGGATGGTCAACCAATCTCACCCCGGCTAAATACACGGGTAACAAAGGTTTCTTGGGCTTTACTATATAGAGCTGACCATTTTTTAAGGCATCTAATGGTCCGTCAAAGCGCAACGCGCCATCGTGTATATATACCTCTCCTAATACATCGGCAACCGGCCTACCTTCATAAGTAAATGCCACAGTGTTCAAGTTTAAAGGTACCGGATCAAAATCTTCGTCCATGACCTGCCAATACTGAACATGGTTATTGTATGCTGCCAGGTAGCCGGTATCATATGCCTGTTTGCTGTTTTTGGTTAAGAATTGATTGTCCCATTGATCGTCTAAAGCAATAATAAATGGCAGCCTGTTATTATAATCAACGGCTGATTTTAAAAAAGTCTGCAGATCCCTGTATGTGATTTTGAATCGTGATAGTTGCAGGATTTCTTTTAGCAAAGTGATCGGTGAAAAAAACTCAGATGTCTGATTGATGTGCCTCAGGGTTATCTGTATGTCACCAGTATTCACCCAGCATTCAGATTCAACTGCACGGGTATCAAGAATTAATACAGTCTGGCACACCTTATTTCCGCTTCTTTCTTTTAACCATTTCTGGAACACCATGTGGTTGATTACCCTCCCTGTTTCTTTTTTAATATCCGTATTATAAGCCTTTCTGTGATCTGAAAAAAGTAGCAATACAATATCATCGTCAAAGGCATACTGATATGCTGCATTGATGGCATCTTCTATTTCAATATAACCATGAATTTGTCCTGTAAGCTCAGGCGGATAACTGACCTCAAACGCCTCACGATCCATATTGAATAATATGGAATTCATTTCGTCTGTATAGGGTAAAAAATTACCATCTTCATCAATTGTAATTGCCAACGGTATAACCCGCTGCACATTATTCTTTTTCCTGAGTAACCGTTGGCCTACGCTAACTTTCAGGGGTAAATGCACGATCTTTTCATCCGTCACATTACCCTCAATAAAATCCTTATCTACTTCATCATAAAAACTGAACAGGTCGGGACGGTCTTCGTTTATCAATCGTGCGGCGTTGGCCCGGCTGTACTTTTGAAAGTTCAAAAACAATCTGCCGCCATTGGGAACTTTATTATGAATATTCAGATCAATTTGCCGGCCCAACCGCTCGGCCATTATATTTAAACGAAGCTGACCCCACTCATTCTCTTTAGCCCCATTGGCGGTGCTCTGCATTTGCTTTAAGGAGTCGGCCATTTGTAATGCAAGATTATCAGGATCGAGATAAGCCGTAGCGGCCCACTGGTTCAACTGTTTGAATCCAGACGCATTGTTTTCACGTTTGGCTACTGCATGCTGCAAATACGACTCAAGGAATTTGGCCAGCTCATGGAGCCGTTTGTTGCCAAAAGTTTCAATGCCAAAAAGACTAAACCAGCGACCATCCTGCAACAGGTATAAAAGATAGCTTCTTACTTCGGGTATAACTTCATATTGCCTGTTGGCCACTGGCCGAACCAGGGGCGACAACAAAAAATCAGTAACAACCTCACGTTCTATTTTTTGCAGCGAATTTCCACTTGTATAGGTATTAAAATTCTGCCAGATGAAATTAGCCAGTTCGGGCGATAGGATCAGGGGAAAGCTTGCATGGCAGGCATATACGATATGCTGCAGGCCGTACAAAGCCCGGTTCTCTCCTTCACAAAAACGCCTGTGGTATAAGTCGAGCTTCAGCTTCGACTCTTCACTTAATTTTTTTGTTCCTGCTCTTACCGGTAACATACAATATTGCTTGGTTTAACACATCAGTTTTCCTTTCAATGCCGCCATGGCGCGCTCAAATTCGCTTCTGCCTGTTTTACTGTTGCCCGTTTCGAACATAGGCACCTCTTTATTCAATTTTCCGGCGTTGGTACCTGACCAGCGCTCTTTGGGAGCGGGATTTAACCAGGCCAGGTATCCCGATTTCCTATAGAGATGATTGATAAATGCTTTTGTATCCTTTAACCGGTCCTCGTCTGTTTCTTTCTTAAAAGCCCCCGCATCGCTATACAGCAGAACAACAATATCTTTTTTAAAATAAGGGGCGAACAATTTACCAAGGGTCTTAAAAGCGGTTACGTCTTCATTAAAAAGCAAATAATCATTTCTTTGCTTGTCTTTAGCGGGCACTTTGTTAAAATATAAAGGCTCCAGGCCCGGGTACATATTACTAGAGATGGCAGCGGCGCATATTTCCCGGCCAAACTCTTCTTCGGCCACCATAGTTTCAGACTGATCGATAAATACAAATAATTGCAGCTGGTTCACCGTTTTCTTATTGTATACAAAACCGGAAAAATATCCCTGGCGGGCCATACGTGTAATGGTGTGGGGGAAATTAATGGCGGTATCAGTTCCTGCGTCCTGTTTGTTTTTCAGGGTTCGCCATGCCTGTTGCATGTGCCGGTTTTTTACCGGGAAATAATCATTGGTAAATACATAAGGTCTGTTTATAAGGGACTCTTCCGATTCCTTATTCACTTTCAGCGGCATGGTAAGGGAAAACACGGGTTGTAATGCCCCATCACCGTTAGTTACTTCCTCTGCCGGTGCTGTTGCTGTTTTTATAGCATCTTCAGTTGGCTTGTTATTCTGTACTACAGCTGGTGATGCACCTTCAGTACGCTCCTGATCTTTATCTTTTTCTTGCTCTTCCAAAGGCTGATGTGCAATTGTTGCCGCAACAGTTTCAGCCGTTTCCATTCTTTTCAGGTCTTTCACCCATTCTTCCAACGCTTCTGTGATAGCCTTCCGGCGGTCTTCAAGCATCTGCCTGAACCGTTCTTTTGAATTAGGCGAGTTATGCGATTTAAACCACATGGTTTCCAGGGCAAAGGCAAGGTCTTTAAAGCTGGTGGGTTTAAAATGCTCACTTTTCATTAACGTATCCAACAAAAAATATTCCTCCATGCCCGGATTGATCCATTGCTGATCCTGCATTATTTCACTAAAAAAATCAAATAGGAATGGTTTGTGCATATATTATACTGCTGTTGATACTTCCTCTTTTGCAAATAGCTGAATACTCTCCACATCTTTAAGTAAGGCCTGGTAATACGGAGGCCGCACATCATGGTCAAGAGCCAGATTTTCGCCCGGTTTTACATAGTGATCTATCAGCCTGATCCAATCGAGGAGCTCACTAGTAGAAATGTTTTTATTGGTGGTGCCTTTGTTTGCAATTTTTTCCCGCCACGATTTAAATGCACCAACCGATTCTTCTACTAGCATTGGTTCAAGCATTGGGAATTTCGATCGTACAATGTCCGTAAGTGCGATCTCTTTAAAATCAATATAATGAAACAGGCAACGGCGCAGGAATGCTGCCGGAAGTGGCTTTTCGTCATTGCTGGTAATGATGAACAATGGCCGCATATCTTTATTAGCGCTAATGACCAACGGCTTACCATTAATGCTGATCTCGGGTATTTGAAATTCCATGCGGTCCAGCTCAAGCAGCAGGTCGTTGGGGAAATCAATATCTGCTTTATCTATTTCATCGATCAAAACTACCGGGGGCGCTATTAAGCCTTTTTGGTTGCTCATGATAAATGCCTTTCCCAGGTAACCCAGCTCAATATAATTACCCTTGGTTTGGCCATTTTCGTCTATATGCAGTTTAATATCCAGGTCTGGTTTGTCGCCTTCCTGATATTTGATATTGGCATCGCTCAGGCGTTGCAGGTTGTTGATGGTATATAACCCGTCCTGTGCTTTGCTGGCCGACTTAACATTCCATTCAAAATAATAATTCCTGAATTCTTTGCCGAAGAGTTCAGCTGCAATGGCTTCGGCCAGCCTGCTTTTTCCACAGCCCGGCTCGCCTTTTACCAGCAATGGTCTTTTAAGGATCTGTGCCATATTCACAGCCTTTACCAGGTCGATGGAAGGAAGATAGGTTTCAACATCCAACTCCCTCTCCTTAATGTCGCTTTTTGTACGCAGCGCATTGCCTTTGTATAATTTCATATCTGGCATATTTCAAATATTAATTAAGTAGTTCATCAGCTAATTCAGGGCAACCGGAAAGGAGGCATATTTGCCTGATCACATATCCGGGAGGCATCTCTTTGGATTCAGGAAATATATCCTTTACCTGGTCATAAAGGATTTTATCGAAAAGAACACAAAATTCCTTTTCTTCTCCAGAGAAGATATTACACCGCTGCTGTGCCTCATCGTACCAGTCTAAAAAATCTGAGTCGGACAGTTTTTTTACTTTATCAAAAATGATAGCTTCCGTTTGGGAGAT
The DNA here is from genome assembly GCA_024809215.1 of Niastella sp. OAS944. Classification (GTDB taxonomy): domain Bacteria; phylum Bacteroidota; class Bacteroidia; order Chitinophagales; family Chitinophagaceae; genus Niastella. The sequence goes on from JANUBW010000015.1 coordinate 54,231, forward strand.
TTTTTTATTCTGTATAATAGCAGGATAGTCAGCATTTTCAAAATCGATGATGAAAATGTAGAGGCGTTTATCCCCGCGCGCTTCACTATTTACCGTTTCAGAAAATTTAACCAACTCTTCAATAAAATCTTTACGCTTTTGGGTAACGTCGCCTAATGACTCAGTTTGAGCATTAAATCTGATCTCGATAACGTGATCGGCATCCTGTAATTTTTTAATTAAATGCTTTTTCAGGTCATCAATTGTATGGAATACCTGTTCGCCTTTTCCGGCCAATTTAAAAAGGTTGATCAACCGTTGCTCATTGTCGCCGTCTACCAACTGTGCATTAATAGGCCAGGGTTTAGGTAAAGTAAAATATTTAGAATTTTTTAGTTGATTGATCACATAATTCAGACCACAATCGGGCGTACCCGACAGTAAAGTAACAAGAGCAGGTTGGGCGCTGCTAAATTTTTTAAACTGTTTTCTTTGATCGTCATAATTTAAACTAATAAATTCCTTTTTAAGATAACTATACCGCAGTTTGGCTTGGAGGGGTTCTTCCTTTGCATATAAAGTATATTCTCCCGTGTTATTATTCGAAACATGGAGCTTCTCATATTTTACCCTTTGCATTCGGTCTGCACTAAATACCTTCTCTAATTCAAGGGCTATTTCTTTAAAAAACACCTTTTGTGCCGAAACCTTTTGTAAGGCCTTTATAAGTTCTTTGGTAAAATTGCTATTTCCTCCGGTTAGTCCAGCACCCGACACTTCATTTTTACGGCTTGAAGCAATACCCCATCGCGAGGGCTCGAAATCTAATGCAACTAATTTGTCGGTTTTAAGTCCATTAAATTCGGCAAAAATAGTAGTATTGTTTTCAAACATACTTGCAGAAAAGCAACAATCTGCTATTACCAGCAAATGAAGCGTTTCAACATATTCCAGTTTCGATTTCAGGTCTTCAACGGTCAAAAATTCATCCTCATCCTCATCATTTTCAAAATCGTATGGGAGCCAGCTTCCGACCTTTCTGCCAGGTTTTTTTACAAATTCACCATGACCAGAATAATATATTACCAGGTTATTAAGTACATTGTTAATTGATTTGTCCTTATAGAAAGATTTGATGGCTTCTAATATGTTTTTCTTCGTAGCCTGGTCGTTATAAAGTTCTTTATATACCTCAAACTTATCAAACTTTGTCTGAAAACTTTGGATCACATCTTCGCAGTCTTTTACACAATTGGGCAGGTTGAGTGAGTTCTTCTTATACTTGTCAATCCCTATGGCAATAATATAATTAATGCCCGTTTCTTTTTTTTCATCAAGAACCGACTGCGAACTTTTCTTTTTTGCTGAACCAGGACCTTTATCTATTGTATTATCCAATTCGCCCATAATATAAGCAAGTGATAGATATTATTATAAGCTTTGTGGTTTTAAAACCCACTAACCCATTAAAGTAGTTTAATTCTTAATATTAATAAATACTACTAAGTGATAATACGCTACGTTTGGGGTTCTAAATCAACTGTAATTATAATTAATATTTTCAGAATAAGGTATTTTCATCATGGCATTTGCCCAAGTTTAAAGAAGAGGCACCGGCTGGTAACGCAGTCACGCGTATTTGAAACGCGTTAGGCTATCGTTTATAAGTTACACTAAACGTTTGCACCAGCACAGTATCCGTTGTTAATGTGCCCGGTAATTTTTCATCGAACAAATTGTTTATTTTATAGCTATAAGAGTACGTACTGTAATATTGCCCGTTACGAAGGGTGGCAAAACGCACCACATTCACAAATGGAAAAACCAAACTATTAGCAGCGGTTGAAGCATAGTAATATTGCAAAGTAGTGGTCATATAACCCATAGGGGTTGGCAATGAGATATAGTATGGTTTATACTTTACAAGGTTATATAAAAATTGATCTGGCTGTTGGGTAAAGTAATTTGAGGTATCCTTGCTTCTAAACTCATAATGATCGTCCATTTTGGTTATAACGAACTTCCTTGCCTGGCCGCTACCTGAAATATACAGTGCAGTGTTTTCTTCAACAATTTGAAAAGTGTCGGCGGATGTTATATTCGTGGGCGTGAACTGACTGGAATATTTAGTTTTATACTGCGCTATCAGCTCCTGGTCTTTAACTTCTCCATTTTTTGTATACATACGTACGGAACTGATATCACCCAGTTTTTCAAAAACAAATTTACCGGCTTCTACAGGCCGCAGGCCTTTATCGCTTTTTTTGCAGGAAATAACAGCGAGGCTAAGGAATAAAGTGTAAAATGTAGACTTATTATAACGCAAATGCATATGTAAGGTTTTAGAATGGCGATAAATATAATATCCATTCTTTAGATGTACAAAAAAGCGCCTTCAAATCCGGAGATCTGAAGGCGCTTTTGTTTGAATAAACGGTTAATGCATTTAGTCTTTTTTATAGATCGTCGCATCCAAACGTTCATAAATATCCTGCAGGTGCTCACGGGTGGCCGTATCTGGCGCCGTGGCAATAGCTGCTTTAACTTTGGCGGCAAGGGTTCTTACCTGTGCTTTGACCACCGATATGATATCATTGTTTTTATCTGCAGATGGTACAGAAGGACCTATTGTTAGCATTGCCGGGGCTTTTCCCGAACCTGGAACAAGCCGGATAAGAACTTCCACATACACCTTTTGCAGGTTACGGCGATAAATGTCCACGGGTTTATTGGCTGGCAATTCGCTGAAAATGCCTTTTTGCAGATCGTTCAACATATTTGATGGCGTGTACGCATTGGCGGGGTCTATCAGCTGGTGCTGTATCAGCTTTTCAAGGCGGTTCGTATTTAACAACAGGTTCAAAAACATTTCCTGTTGCTTAATAATGGCGCTATAATCGCCCTCGGTCGAAAGCTGGTACAGCTTATTATCTATAAGCCAGGTGGGCGTGGTAAACAGGTATTCCTGTAAGAATTGCATGGCCTGCCGTTGTTTTTGCACCGGTACAAAGTCAATTGTTACACCCGGTTCTTCTACACTCCGGGGTGTTGTTGTTATGCCGCCTATGTTTTTCAGCACATGGCCTATATAACGGCTATACTGGTTCACAATTTCTTTATGCATGGCGCCTGCGTTCTCATACCCTTCACCAGGAACTTTTGTCCACTCAATAAGATGCGGTTGAATACGCTTCAGGTTTTTGATACCGTAAGCGCCGGCTTTCATGGCGTCATCGCCAAGGTCTTCATTCTGACTGCGCGGATCATTACGGTCGCTTTCCCTGCCAAAGAAGTATTGTTTACCCGAAGCCAGTTTACGAATGATCCACCTATTAAGGGTATCGGCCTCCGATGCCGCTGATGTGGCAGTTGGTATCAGGCTATACCCCCATTCAATGGCCCATTTATCGTAATCGCCAATACGGGGCATCAGGCCTTTCTCTCCTATATTGTCTTCAGGTTGCGCCACATAATTAAATCGGGCATAATCCATTATAGATGGCGTATGGCCATGCGCTTCAACCCAGGCTTTATTACGCAGGTTCTCTACAGGAACGGTGGAAGAAGCCCCCCAGTTATGGCGCAACCCCAATGTATGACCTACTTCGTGGCTCGAAACAAAACGTACCAGCTTACCCATCAGTGAATCGCTGAGTCGGGGCGTGCGGGCACGCGGATCAACAGCCGCAGTTTGTATAAAATACCATTTATACAACAGGTCCATAACGTTATGGTACCAACTGATGTGTGTTTCCAGTATTTCGCCGCTGCGCGGGTCGGTTACACAGGGGCCCATAGCATTGGGAATATTAGAGGGTTTGTATACCAATACAGAATGCCGCGCGTCTTCGAGGCTCCAGGTGGAATCGTTAACAGGCGCCTCTTTGCCCAAAATGGCATTTTTAAATCCAGCCTTCTCAAATGCCACCTGCCAGTCGTTGATGCCCGCCAGCAAATAAGGCACCCATTTTTTGGGCGTAGCAGGGTCAATATAAATAACGATCGGTTTTTGCGGCTCCACCAGTTCACCGCGGTTGTACCGCTCCCTGTCTTCTGGTTTGGGCTCCAATCGCCAGCGCGAGATATTGTAATTTGTTTTCACGCCCTGTGGGTTGGCGTCATAATCAACAAAGCCGTTAGCAAAATACCCAACCCGGCTGTCGTAATAGCGGGCCTGCATAGGCGTTTTAGGCAACAATAGTATAGAACTGTTCAGGCCTAATGTGGCTGGCGTAGTGCCTTTAGTATAAGTTTTGGTGGCCCTTATCTCTATGTTGACCGGGAAGGCTTTTACACTTTCTGTGTAAGAGCGATCGGCCAGCAGAGCGGCCAGACCGTACTTCTTTTTATTAATGCCGCTGAAGAAAAGCAGCTCATTATCGCCATTGATATAATCGGTAAGATCTATTACTGTACCGTCGGCGCCCTTTGAAAAAGCCTTGATGTCGAATGCCGCAACAATGGGTTGCACATTGTTGTTGATGAAGGAACGGTACAAACCGTTTTCGCTGCTATCAGTAGAACGGTCGGGGTAGGAAATGCTTTTTATAAACATTTTATTGTTGGGCCCCTTTTCAAACCTTATCACACTCTCTCCTATTTCGTCGCCTACAAAACCAATCTGGCTCACCCTTAATTCCGCGGCTGCGGCATATACCCGGTTCACCACCAGCAGGTCTCTATGTAACAACGAATCGGGTATCTCGAAATAATACCTGTCCTCTACTTTGTGTACATTGAAAAAACCCTGCTGTGTTTTTGCTTTAGCGGTTATAATCTCGTTGTAAGGCTTGGGCGCACTGGCCGGCCGTGCCGCCGGCCTGGGAGTTGATGTAGAGTCGCCTGTTTTCACCTGGGCCATACCGGCAGTAGCGGCAATGGTTGCCCCAAACATGAACAGGGCATGTTTTATAATTTTCATGATGTTACGCTGTAATTTTAAATGGTTGGTTGAGGTAGCTTTGAAGTATGGGGTTTAATTCTTATTCAGTAGTTCAGCCAGTTTATGGTCCAGCGCCGCTCCGTGTACATCATGCGCAATGATCTTGCCATCGGGACTGATCAAAAAGTTTTGCGGAACCGATTCAACGCCATACAGGTCAACAGCTTCATTTCCGTACACACTTACCCATGGCAATTTGAAACCGCGCGACAATTTTAGCCATTGGGCCTTATCATCGCGGTTAGTTGATTTGGTGATCATAGAAACATCAAGGATGTTAAACTCCCTGTCTTTAAACGTTGCAAAGGTTTTTCTTAAATGACGCTTTTCGTTCATACAGGGCCCACAGGTGGTTGACCAAAAGTTCAGTAATACATATTTGCCTTTAAAATCGCTCAGCGAAACCGGTTTATCTGCTGTATCCTTTGAAGTAAAATCATACGCCTGCGTACCCGGTTTTGTTTTTTCCCAAATGGCTATTGTATGACCATATATTTTCCCAGGTCCTTCTTTTTTGACACGGTCAGATAATAAATGATACAGGGGCCCTACTTCGTCTACATTTGGCGTTTTACCATATTCATACCGCACCAACCTGAAACTTACATAGGAATCGGGATGGGTTTTAATAAATTGGGCATTTACTGCTTTTTCAGCAGCCATTATTTCTTTTAATTTTTCATTATACTCATCGCGTGAAACTTTTGCCGTGTACAATTGCCATTTTTTTTCTTTAACCGGTTTCAAGAGGGCCCTAAGCTCCTGGTAATTATGATTCTCTATCCCGCCTTTAACCATTGCCGTGTGCAGTGAATCGCCGGTAATGGTAATAACCCCGTTCTCAATAAAAAGATCGAGCATTTCATGTTGCCCGTTGGTATTTAATGGCTCTCCTTTTCGCCGCAGGTAAAGTGTTGCTTCAACCGGAAAGTTGGCTGTTCCTTTTAATTCAAACCGGCCATTGTTCAGCATCGCAGAATCTTCTATAAAGGAATAATCGGGCAGTTGCTGAAAGGAAAGATAAATTTTTGCAGGTGCGTTTAAATTACCCAGCCTGCCTTTTATTACATATTTTACCTGAGCCAGTAATCCTATGGGCAATAGCATGCCCATCATGATCATGATCTTTTTCATTATGCATTTTTTATTTCTTACTTCTTACCTCCTGCTTACCTATTCCTCATCCAACAGTTCCCCTTTTTGCATATGCGTGAGGTTGTTTTGTACTATATCGCGGTGAAGACTTATAGTAGGAAGACAGTTCAGTGCTTTTGTTTTTACGAGTATGGCATTGGTGGTATCGCCGCTTTCATACAACAGGTTGGCATAAAAAGTAAGCGCGGGCGAAAAGTTTGGTATAAGCTCGAGCGCTGCTTTTGACCATCGCATGGCTTTCAGTACCACTTCCTTTTCATCCCTGAAATGTTCGTAGTATATTTTGGCATTTTCGCTTACCGTAAATGCGCCGTTGTACATGGCGGCATCTGCAGCTTTTTGTTCCGGTGTTTGCACTACGCCCTTCTTCACCGGCGCTACCGGTTTCAGTTGTGCGCAAATACTGTCGAGCCAGTGGTTCGCCTGCTTGCCAAACTTTTTCCAGTTGCCGGTAGCTGAATAAAATTCAAGCCAGTCGCCCTCCCCTTTTCCGTACGATCCCGGTAACACAGCCATTTTATTTTTTGCGGCAATGTAGTTTTTCATGGCTGTTTCATTGCCGGCTTCGAGTGCATAAATGCGTGTATTGCTGAGCAACATGTCGTTGGCAAACTGTAGCGCTTCGCGTTGCAGGGTGTTGGCCTGCCGGCGAAAGTCTTCACTGTATTGTTCCAGTACTTTGGCAGCCCTGCCGCCATAGTATAGTTCCCGGGGATGTTTTATAAGGAATGCCATCATTTCGGGGCTGCCGGGGCGTATGGCGGTTTGTACGGCCAGGTATTGCTCTATTTCGCCAAAAACATGCATTTGGTTGGCCATTAGTTTATCAATATACAGGCGAAGGAAAGCAGTATCTTTTTTCTTAGCCGCATACTGCGCTTTCAGCCGCGGCAGGCTGTAGGGATTGGTAAACTCCTGCCGGGCGGTTGCAGCTATGTTCAGGAAAACAGAATCTTTGCAATAGCCTACTCCTTTGTTATAAACGGCGCCTTTGTCGTCGAGGAAAAGGTAAGTAGGATAATACTTTATTTTATATTTTGCAACCAGCGCTTTGCCTTCTCCTTTTTCTCCATCTATTTTAAGGCTCACGAAACCGGCGTTAAAAAACTGACCCACATTCTCCTGTTTAAAGACTGTGTTGGCCATTTGCCGGCAGGGGCCGCACCAGGCGGTATAAAAATCAATAAACACCAGTTTGTTTTCTGCTTTTGCTTTGGCGCAGGCAGCCGCAAAGCTCCCGTGCTCAAAATTGATGCCCTGTGATCTCGTGGTAAGCGAAAGGCATAATAGCGCGAATACCAGCCGGAGTACTTTTCTCATATCAACATGTGTTTTTAATCTTGTTTATTTCCTATTGCCTGTATATCTATATTGTAATTCTTTTTAAAATAATCCACCAGCAGGTTATACTTTTTGCGGGTAAGCCCCTGCACATCAACAGTTGGATTAAGCATATAGGCATCGAGGCTGGCTTTTGGTTTTGCACAAATGGTATCGAGGAATGCCAGGATATCTGTCATGGGGTTAGGCGCCCTGCCCGAAACAACGGTATCATATCCATACTTGTATTGATTTGCTTTGGTGAGGCTGCCTACGGAATAATCGCTTACCTTAAAAAAATCGGCCGGCACGGGCACGAGGGCCGGAACGGTGCTTACCAAAGGGTACATCAGGTGTTTCAGAAATAACCTGTTCAGTTGCGCTTTCAGTTGCAGTTTGGAAGCCAGCGCATAGGTATTGAATGCCGTATCAATTTTAGGCAGCGTAAGATGATCGATGCCTTCAATGGGAATTATAACAGGGTTCAACCACGGCGTATCATATACTTTGGTATTATTATTCCAGCGGGTATTGTATATAAGCCCGGCCAGCAATATTTTCTGGGGCAGGTATTTTTTCTTAAAATCTTCGGGGTAAAAGCTGAACCAGTACTGGTCCATAAAATCAAGCGCCGATTGTATGGCAATGGAATCACCGCTGCGCATGATAACCGGTCCGGGTAATGCTGCGGTGCCACCAACAGGCGGCGAGGCCAGGTTATAACTGAGCTGGTAATTAAAATCGATGTCGGAAAATTTATACAGAATGTACGAATTGTACCGGTTAAAATAATCAAGTATGGCGTTATCAAAGGAAGCATTACCCTGCGGCAGCTGGTAACGCTGTGTTGATTTTTCTGAAACCTGCGGCGGATTTTTGTCTTTGCTGCAGGCTACTATCCCTACAGCTAAGAAACATACCATTGATAACCCCAGGACTGCTTTTTCGAAAATATTATTGAACAGTTGCATAGATCATTGTACTAATTGTTTGAAAAGAGGTTTACTGTTTGCCTGGTATTTCTATGGGTTTTGTTCCAGGGCCGTGTTGGCTTCGATGGCATTTGCCGGAAATTTCATTACATAACGGTTGCTGCCCTGCGGCAACGTATAGGTTTCTACGGGAAGCGCTGCATTGGTTACAATCGGTTCATTGGGGTTGAACGTGTGCTCAATAGAAGGCATTCCATAACGGCGCAGATCGAACCAGCGGAACTCTTCAAAAGTGAACTCCCTTCTTCTTTCATTGAGGCAAAACTGCAACACCTGTTGCGGATCGTTGTTCAGCGAAGACAATAATACCGTGGCATTGGCCGCGCCGGTTTTAAAACGTTTTATGCGCAGGGCGTTCAGATCGTCCAGCGTTTTTTGCAAAAGCGATGCATCGCCATTTTTTATGGCATTGCGTACATATGCTTCGGCCCTGTTCACATACGCTTCGGCCATACGAAAACAACGGCTGGCCACGCCACTGCCTGCGTACATCTTTGAATTCATGTAATACCCGCTTAACCTCGTAAGAAAATAGTTGGGGGCAGGGTTGCTTGAACTCCACACCCCAAAACGCATGTCATTGGTTTCGTACAGGCTGATAAGCTGGGAAGAAGCTATACACGAATAGTTACCCATATTCAATGCACTCCAGTCGCCGCCTATTAAGTTGCTGAAAAGAAATAACATTTCTGTGTTGGAGGGCTCTATAAAACTGCCGTTCTTAGTACCATTATACACTTGCGCTACCGGCACGGTACGGGAATTAAGATCTGCCAGTATGGGGTATTCTGCCAATAGCCGGCCGGTATAGTCAATTACCTTGTCCCATTCTTCCATATACAGGTAAATGCGGCTGGCCAGCAACCAGGCTGTACGGTAGTTAACCCGGTATACTGTAGAGATCTTTTTTTGTTTCTCCAGCAGGGCTATGGCTGTTTCTATATCATCGGTAATAAGATCATACACCTGTTTTACCGTACTGCGGCGAACAGCTTCATCGGAGATGTTCCCATTGCGAATGATGGGAACACCCAAACTGGCGCCCGGGTCGTGCACGGCATCGTTATAAGGCCAGCCATACAGGTTCACAAGCATAAGGTAATAATAGGCCCGCAGTACCAATGCCTCGCCCTTTATCTGCTCTTTCTCCGCCTCGGTGCCGCTTACATCGGGTAACATATCCATTACTACATTACAGCCCCTGATGCGGTTATACAGGTTTTGATATGGATTATTTGCACCGCCGGCCGAACCTAGGGCCGCCTGTTCGTATACGTTATCAGACCAGAGATAGAACGGTTTTATATAGTTTAGGAGGCTGGTGCTCGTAGCAAGATTCTGCAGGTGCATATCATCGTCCATCAAATTCAGGTAATTGCAGAGGGAATAACCATCGCCGGCGATTGTCCCCGTAGCTACATAAGGATATCCTTCTTTAGCCAGCAGCTCATTCAGGGAGGCGGCTGAAGTTGGGGTCAGTTCGTCCTGCGAAGCTTCTTTCAAATATTTCTTACACCCACTAAGCGCTAACAGGGTTATCAGTGAAAAAGTGATGATTATATTGCTGTTCATGATTGTATTTTTTACAGGCGGTTTTAATTAAAATCCTGCGTTCAGGCCGAAGGAGAAGGTCCTCATTCTGGTGAGGGTAGGCGTAATTTTGCTGGCGTCGGTTGTGAGTACTTCGGGGTCCTGCCCGTGCAACTTTTTACTGGCAATAATAAACGGGTTGGTCACATTGGCCGAGAACGTAAGCTGGTTAAGCACTTTGAGCTTTGCCAGCTGCTTACCGGTAATGTTCCAGGAGAACATGATATTGTTGCAGCGCAGGTGACTGCCGTTCACCACACGCAGGTCGCTGTAGTTGTACATGGTATACCGGTACCACGAGCCGGCTAATAACGCAATAGACTTATCGCCGCCGAATTCCGTATTGCTGATGCCCTCATCGGTGGCATATATGGCGGGAATATCGGTATACGCTTCATCGCCCGGCTTTTGCCAGCGGTTCACCAACTGCAGGCTGGCGTTTTTGTCGGGCGCCGGCGCCTGGTACTGACCGTTGGAGCCGGCCTGCATAATGGGATTCAGGCGCAGGTAATAGCTCAGTTGTATATTGAACATGGCAGACAGCGACAGGTTTTTGTAACGCAGCGATGTATTGATGCCGCCGCTGATCTTCGGGTTGGCATTGCCGCTGTATGCCAGGTATTTGGTTGCATCGGGGTCTTTCAGTAAAGCCTTGTTGGTATCAACATCCAGGTATTTGAACATGGCCCGGCCGGAATTGTGATTGAGCCCGGCATAACGGAAACTCCAGAAGCCGTCTACCGGGTAGCCGTTTACCAGCGCCGTTCCGTTGGTTAGCGTTTTCAAATTGGGGGTATAACGGGGCTGCTCAACGCTATTCTTATTTATGCTGGTATTGAACTGCAGGCTCCACATCCAGTCGCGCGTTCTTACCGGCACTACTTTCACCGACAGATCGTAGCCCCTGTTGGTCATGTCGCTGCCGTTCACATACATCTGCGCGGTGCCGTATTCAATGGGCACGGTTCGTTGTGAGATGAGGTCTTTGGAATATTTGTAATAATAATCGAACGTAAAGGAAACGCGGTTCTTCAGCATCGAGAAGTCCATGCCTATATTCCAGGTACGTGTTCTTTCCTTGCGCAAGTCGGGATAAGGCATGGTTTTAATAACCAGGTACGATTCGCCGTTCAATGGATTGTATATCGGTGAAGTGTACTGGGCTATGAGGTTAGGGCCTACATCTTCTACAATATTGCCCTGAAAGCCAAATGAGCTGCGAACGGTAAGGTCATTTATCCAGGTAAGTCGGTGTTTAAACCATTTTTCCGCCAGCACATCCCACCGGGCGCCGATGGCCCATACCGGATTGAATGAGGCATTGGTATACTGGCCAAAGCGATTGCTGGCGTCGCTGCGACCGTTTAAGTTGATGGTATATTTTCGTTTGAACGAATAAGTAAGGCTCGTAAAATAAGATACAAAATTTGAAAGGGTATTGGTACGCCGGTTATAATATTTATCGGCAAAGGCATCTGAGGAGGTGGTGGGCGAACCGGGATGGGCAATTGAATAATCATAATCGACCACATCGCCGCGATCGGGGAAATAGCCATAATTCTTGGTAGCAACGCCTTTGTAGGTATTGTTGCGTACTTCGAAGCCGCCCATCAGGTTAAAATTATGCATACCGTCGCCAAGCTTCCTGTTATATTGAAGTGTATTGCGAAACAGGTAGCCGTCGCGGTTCATATCTTCCCTTTCCAGCACGCCGCCACGAGGCAGCACCGAGGCTTGTTCCAATGTGCTTCCTTTAGGTAGTTCGCCCAGGTTGGCGCCCCTGATCTGTGCCACGAAAAATGAATTTTCATCGGCCCAGCGCTCCTGCGTGCTGCGGTCGAAGCTTCCCGATAACATGGTTTGAAAATTCAGGTCTTTCGTTAGCTCTACCTGCAGGTCGGTATTGAAGGTAAGCCCGCGGCTGTCGGTGGTATTGCCGGTATGGGCCCGTTCGTTTATAAAATTATATTTCAGGTTCGAGGTGAGCGTGGAGTAAGCCCCATTGGCCAGGAGCACAGAGGTAGTGCTGTTTACAGTAGAATAATATTGATCGGCTGTTAGCTCCCTGTTGGTGTACAGGGCATATTGCTCGGGGTTCACATTTGAATAAAAGCCATTGTTCTTAAGCGCGTTTGCCTGCAGCCCAATATGCCAGCGCATTCTTTTATTCAGGCGATACTCCATGTTCATAAGGGCGTTCAGTCTTTTCTGGTCGTTGCCAATGGCGCTGTTGGCGGTAGCGCTATACCCCAGCGAGCCGTAATAAGTAGCTTTGTCACTACCGCCGCTGATGCTTAACGTATAATTCTGGTTGTGGGCATAGCGGTACAGTTCATTGAACCAGTCTGTATTATTTTGTTCCAGCCGGGTAACCCCGTCGTTAAATTCCTGTTGTGTGATCTGCTTGTTGATGTAGAGATAATACAAACTTTCATAGCCCACATTCTGCGGCCCTTCTTTTACCTGTACATTTCCCTGTGGACCGGTTGCTGCATAGTTCACCCCTTTCTCAATCAATTCTTTTGAGAGTGCTACACGCTGCGCTGAATTCATTAGGTCCTGCCGGTTGTAGCCTGGTTTTTCAGTAATGCTGTGATCGGTCCTGAAATTGATCTTTGATTTGCCAGCCTTACCTCTTTTGCTGGTGATCACAATTACGCCGTTGGCGGCGCGTACGCCATATAATGCGGTGGCAGAGGCGTCTTTCAGAAAAGTAATGTCTTCAATATCGTCGGGGTTCAGGCCTGCTATGCCATTGCTCATAATACTGAGGCCGGCGGTCATGGAGGCTTTGTCGGCGGCGTTGAGGATGTTGTCTAAATTCTGGTCCTTAAATGGGAATGGGTCTTCCCTAATGATACCATCCACCACCCATACCGGTTCGCGATTACCCAACAAGGTTGATGTACCGCGAACTCTTATTTTAGGGTTTGAACCAACAGTGCCATTAGGAACGCTGATGGCCACACCTGGTATTTGTCCCTGCAGGGCAACGTCGACCCGCGTAATACCGGCAATGCGTATATCTTCTCCTTTTACTTTGGATGTGGCGCCTACCGACTCCCAGGTACGCAGGTTCTGATACCCTGTTATCACTACTTCATCTTCCGATTTTCCTGCCGTTTTCAATATTACGGTCAGTTGTTTTCGGTTGTTCACCCCCACTATCTGTGTTTCATACCCGATATACGAAACGCGTAAGACGGCCGATGGTTTAAGCGTGAGCGTCAATTGTCCTTTACTATCAACCAGCCCTGTTTTAGTAAGATCGGAGTGGTCTGAAACCGTGGCGCCGCCCAGCAGGGAGCCCTCATCGCCTTTAACGGTAATAGTCACCTGACCATACTGTATCTTCGCAACGGACTCTTCCTGCACCATGGGAACACTGATCTTACGAATGATGACCACATTTTTATTGAACACATATTCAAGGCCGGTGCCTGCCAGTATTTTATCGAGCACGCCCGACAAAGGAGCGACGGTCATGTTGAGACTAATGTGCTGAGCTTTATCAGAAACATTTGCCTCAATAACGAACTGCAGTTTTACCTGCCTGCGTAGTATCTGCAATACTTCATCGAGCGAGGCGTTGTCGACCTTTACCGTAACCCGCTGTGAAGCCAGGGGCTGATTTTGGGCCTGCACAGGGTGGTTAAACACAAGCAGTAAAAAACTGAATGTAACAATCAAAAACGGTTTGTAGAAAAGGGCAAAAGAATCCCTGATGAGAAGTTTTGTTCTCATAATACAATTGATTTGGTTAGTTAGGCTGGAAAGGTTTATGAAATTGGCATTAGCAGTTGCTATTTTCCATTAGCAGGCAGTATAACGATCGTTTTATCTTTTACGGCAAATTGAATATTGCTGGTTTGTTCAAAATTCTTCAGCATTTCGGCAATACTATTGGTAAGGTGAAGCGCTCCGTTGTATTCAATGTTCTTTAGTTTTTCTTCGGCAAAACTTATTTGTACGTCATATCTTCTTTCCAGCATCTCTGCCAGTTCGGCAAGTGTCATTTTGGTCATCACCAGGTCATCGTCTTTCCAGGCTATAAAGTCACCGGCGAATACTTTTCTTGTTTCAGTATTGCCGTTGCCTACGTTGAAAACAGTTTGATGATCGGGTGTAAGCTTTACTGCTTTAGCGTTGCCCGGCGGAGTGAACAATACGCTACCCGTAACCAGCGTAGTATAGACCTTTTTCCCATAGGTTTTAATATTGAAACTGGTACCCAATACTTTTGTTGCTGTATTGCCGGCGTGCACCACAAACGGCCATTTATCGTTATGCACTACTTCAAAATAGGCCTCCCCTTCAATGGTCACTTTTCTTTCTGCTTTATCGAAACGTACCGGATACGATATTTTACTATCGGCGTTCAACCAAACCTTTGAGCCATCGGATAACACAAGGTTGTACAGGTAACCGCGGGGAACAATGAGCGTATTTATCAGGGATGCATCGCCTTTTGCATGTTCGCTGTTCTCATAAGCAACTGTTCCCTGTTGTAAGTGTATAAGCGTACCATCTTTTTCCCGGAGTTGTGTGGCTGTATCTAATACAATGGTTTGTCCGCCGGCCGTTACCAGTTGCACCTTGCTGGCAGGCTCATGGTTAGCCATTGCCTTTTCAACAGTTTGCAGGTTATTTATGGCCCCATTGATACTGAACCTGGTATATAACCACCAGGCAGTACCGGCAATGAACAGCAGGCTGGCTGCAGCCACCCATTTCTTCCAGTTAATGGCTATACGGCGAACGGGGGCCGCCCTATCTTCTTTTTCCATTATATGCACCCATGCCTTTGCAGCATCCAGTTGCAGTGCGCCTGTGAGCAGTTGATCATTTTTTACCTGTTGCAAGCGGGCAAAGAGCGCCTGCTCTTCGGTAGAAAGCGCACCGGCCAGTACCTGCTGTTCATCTACGGGCTTTTCCAGCAGATCTATCAATTTGTCCCAATCAATATTTTGCGACTCCTTTTGCATAAGTTCAGTTATATGACAACCGGGTTAATTAATAGGGTGTATGTGTGTTATTATTTTTTTAAGAAAAAATAGAAAAGGGGCAGCAACAGCTTTAGGAGGTTGCGCAACTCCTGGTAGGCCAGGCGAAGGTGCATTTTAACGGTATTCACAGATATTCCCAGCTCGGCGGCAACCTCGGCATATTTCATATTATGCTGCCGGCTGAGGATAAAGGCCTTTTTGCGTTGCTCGGGCAGGTTGTTTACAGCTGTAATTATTTGCAGATAAAGCTGGTCAGTTTCATCGGGTTGTGCAACAGGAAGTAGTGTTTCGTCGCCGGGGAAGGTGGCAGAAGAAGCCGTTTCATGTTTAGAGCGGATGCTTTCTTTTTTAAGATAATTCAGGGCGGCATTGCGTACCGATACCAATGCAAACGCGGCAAAGGATTGCTTTATATGAAGCGAGGCGCGGTTTTGCCAGCATTTTATAAAGAAATCCTGTACAATATCTTCACTGGCATGCCAGTCTTCAGTTATTTTACAAGCCTGCAGGCATAGCCACTGGTAGTATTGGTGAAACAATAACTCATACTCTTTCCTATCCAGGACCGATAGATCGATGGGATCATTATTGGATCGGGCAGCAGCCATTCACTTTTTTTCAGTTTAGAATTTTCAAACTTAAAGTAATTTTTCAATGGCAGCATAAAGGCGTAAAAGAAAGTAAATTATGAACAATAATATAAATTAATGAGCAATTTCAAAAAATACTGTAAAAAGGGCGGCCGGCCTTCGCTTCCAATAATGATCTACTGGTAGTTTTGGGTGGCGTTTAATAAGATCTGTTTTGTTTCGTAGAATATTCTTAGTGTCGGAATTATATGCAGATTTTCTGCTTCTATTAATGCCCCTCTATAGGTTGCGGAAATATTTTTGGGGCCGTAAATGATAATTGTTCCGTTGCAGTCATGCGATGCATATGGTAGCGATTGAATAATGTGCTCGTTCTTTTTTTTGCCTTTTTTGATAAGTTTAGCCTGAAGGGCATCTTCACTTATCTGAATAATGTTGGTGATGTTATTTTGAAGAAGCCTTTTTACGATGCTGTCGGCATTGAATACTAATAATTCTGAATTGTATGGTTTGAATTCAACAATGGCGCCATTTTCTAAGGTGTCTATTGTTGATGGAAAGGGTATCCCTTCAATCGGCTGCAGGCTTTTAATGAAATAACCTTTCCAAAGTAAGTTTTCCTGAATAAAATAGAAAGAACTATACCCTTCGCATATTTTGTAAATTATGGTGTTTTGCAAATTGATCGTTTTGGCAATAGAGTCTTCCACTTCGCTAAAATGTTTATAGAATTGATATAGCTTATCGCTTTTAATGGTTTGTGCAAAACCAGCCTGAACGCTCAAAATGAAGACGAAAAAATGTATTGTTTTCATGTCTTTTTACTACCTGGTGTTTCTTACATATTTGATGCAGATGCTGTAGAAAATCATATTTTTCTGCGAAATATTAGTTTTTCTCGCAGAATATTGGCTTTTCCTGCGAGAAATATGAAAATCTCGCAGAATACGAGGTTATCTCGCAGATAATAAGAAACGCTCGCAGAATTTTAAATTCCTTCGCAGGAAATTAGAAAAGCCCGCAGAAAATAAGATTTCCTCGCAGAAAATAAGAAAAGCTCGCAGAATTTTGAGTTTCCTCGCAAGAAATAAGAAAAGGTCGCAGAATTTATGGTTTGCTCGCAGAAAATAGGAAACGCTCGCGGAAAATGAGAAACGCTCGCAGGATTCTGGCGTTTTTCGCAGGAAAACAGAATCCCTCGCAGAAAATATGAAAAGCCCGCAGAATATGCGATTTTCTCGCAAAAAGTAGGAAATGCTCGCAGGAATTTGCTTCTGTTTCAACTAACCGTTATATTTGTAATGGTTACTGTGCTTTTAGTTTCTCGCCTGCAACCTACTTCACAACAGATTCCCCAATTAGTTTTATTACGTTTTTATTTTGATAATTCCGGTTTAGGTCTTATTGGTAGCTATACAAATTAAATTGCCGTTTTATGAACCGGATAACACCAATTAACAAATTACACCAATCTGATCTGGTAGTAGTAAGCCGTCGCATTGTAGAAAAAATGGAGGACAATGAGTTTTTCTTCCCCCGCACCCAGCCCTGGGTAATTTAAAAAAGGTAATACCTGATCTGGATTCGGCACTCGTTAATGCACGTGGTGGCGATAAAGAAATGATGGCTATTAAAAACAATCAAAAAGATCTTGTACAGGGTCTGTTGGCGGAACTGGCCGAATATGTAACAAAGATCTGTAAAGGCGATTTAGTACTGTTGCTTAGCAGTGGTTTTGATATAACCACAGATGAACCTGGTATTTTACCTGTATCTATCGAAATATTGGATGTAAAATTAGGCCCGCCCGGTGAGGTTACTACAAAAGTGAGAAAGGTAAGCGGCGCCAGAGCTTATGTTCACGAGTATACATCAGAGCAGCCCACCTCCGATACCAATTGGTACCACCAGCCCAGTGGTCTTTGCACTCATACCTTTAAAGGGCTTACTTCCGAAAAGCGCTATTGGTTTCGCGTTATTGCTATTGGCAGTGGTGTACAGCTGGCTTATTCGCCTATTGTTACTATGGTGGTGCAGTGAGGGGTAATTTATTTCCTTATATCCCTGTTCATGCGTTCCTTTACACGCTTAATGCAGTTCTAAGATAATTACTTTCTTTCGAAGAAAAGTTCGGGCAAGATGATCTTAACCTCTTTTTCGGTACCTTCTTTCAACCAATACACTATGAAGTTTACTTTTACGCCCTTTATTTCATAGTTTTTATTTTTAATATCAGCGATTTGTTTAATGAACTGCTGAGAGAATTTTAAAACTGACTGTCCGCTTGAATTCAAACATTCATCCCCGTTCAAGGTCAACACATCTCCACTTAATAGATTTGAGATCAGGTGCTGTTTGTTTATGAAATAATCTAACCAAACATCTTTGTAAGTCAGGTGCATGGCAAGCTCATTGGGCGGTAAATATTTCTCTTTATTATCTATTCGTTCCAGGTTTACTGTAGAAAGCCCATCAAGAAGGTTTGAATTTACATGAACCGTCAGGTTTTGTTTTGCTCTTGTAAGGGCAACATACAATAATCGTTTGGCATCGTCTGTAACTGCGTTGAAGTTTTCGAGCATTAAAAAAACATTGTCAAACTCTTTTCCTTTAGCCTTATGAATTGTTGAAACGAAAATTGTTTCGCCGTTCTCATTGAAAAAATCTTCTAACTTAGATTCCCGAATAAATACATCAAGATCGCTTTTGTATTTCTTCTTTGTATTAGTTGCTTCAAAATCCCTGATCAGATTATTGCAGATATCCCAATTGGTACTTGTGCGAAATTTGATCGTTAATTCCCGTTTTGCCTTTTCCCAAACATCGTCGCCGATCACAAAAACATCATCCGCCAAATTTAACTGACTTAAAAAATACCTTACTTCTAAAAGATTGTATAGGTTGAAGCTGTCATTGGTTTGAATTAATTTTGCCTGCATTCCATTTTTCAAAAAAAGCCCCGTTATTTGTAATGCTTCTGAATTCGTTTTTGTAAGCACGCAGGTTGAGCCTGTAAGATCAGTTGTAAGTATGTTATGTACAAGCGGAGTTATAAGATGGTTGCTTTCATAGCGAATCAGCTTTATTTTCCCATAATCTGTTTGCCGGGCAACAATTGGCGTGTCTTTCAACCGGTGGCTGATGCGTTTTACAAATTGATTAGTAAAGTTAACCAGGTTCGCTTTGCTTCTGTAATTTTCAACCAACTCGTGTTTATTTGCCTTGTTCACGTGAATGAACTGTTCAAGATATTTTGAACTTGCTCCTCTGAATTCATAAATATTCTGATCATCATCTCCCACCGAAATTACCCTCATTTCTTCGTTCTGTTCCATTAATACATTTATCAAATTAAACTCATCTTCGTCCATATCCTGGGCTTCATCAATTACTAATACTGTTTTTGTGATTTTACTTGCTTCAACCTCCTTGTTTATGATCTTTTCTATAGTCTTTTTTAATATTTCGTCCGACTTATCAAGGTTTCCAACCTTACCTAACAAATCAAAACAGTATGAATGAAATGTTTTTATCTCAATGTAGCTGGCTGCGTTGCCAATTAACTTCTGTAGCCGTTTTTTGAACTCTGTTGCGGCTGCTCTTGAAAATGTAACCATAAGCAGTTGCTCGTGTTTTACATCTTCCATTAAAAGCAGCGAAGCGAGCTTGTGAACCAGTACTCTTGTTTTTCCGCTTCCAGGCCCGGCCGCAACAACAATGTATTTTGATTCGTTATCGTTAATGATCTTCAATTGAGTTGGAGAAAGTTCTCCAAAAAGCTGTCTGAACTTAGCTGGTGTAAGGTTTCGTTTAATTTCATTTTGCCGGCTGCCTTTGAAATACTTATTCAGGAACGATGGATAGTTTAACTGAAAATAATCTTCTACAAATTGCAAAGCATCTTTATAGTCGGTGATCATCTTTTTTGCATACTCGCCAACAATATGAATTTGATTAACCCGGTTTTCGTAGAACTGATTTAATTTTTGATAATCCTCAACTTTATAGCGTCGTTTGTTATCCTGTTCAAGTCTTTCAATGGTAAGACGATTGTACACAACCAGAAATCCGCCTTCTATTTTGATTGCCTCAATTCTTGATAAATACAATAAAGCATCTTCAATGTCTTCGATCCGGATGTTCTTTTTATAGAGGTTTTGACTTTTTTCATACGCGTTTTTCAATTCGTGCACTGAAAACTCAACCAGCACTTCTTCTTTTTCTGTGTCATCATCCGAAGTACCTGTATTACTTTTTTGATAGAGAAGGTCAACAATAAACCTGGCTAATTCATGCCGCATCACCAGTTTTTCTTTTAGTGTTGCTTTGGGGTGCAAACAAATTACCGAAAAATGATTTTTTGAATATTCCTGGTTCTGTCGCCTGATCCAATTCTTGATTGCCCAGAAGTTGATGATAGTTGTGATCTTTTTTGTGTCTGCATCTTCGCAACCTTTGGCGGCGGCTGCTTCATTCAGTTCCTTAATATGGAAGGTCACTGCCTGTTCTTCAAATACCGGGAGCAGGAAATTTTCAATTTTGCTGTATATTTCAACTATGTTTAGAGAGCGGTTTTTGTTTTCTCCTTTTTTGATATACGCGGTCAGGTCTTTTGCGTCGGCCAGTATATTTTCTTCACGAAGCAGGTTAACGATATTAATGACTTCCTCTTTTACCATGCCCAGGTGATCGCTAATGTAATCAACTCTTGATTCGGCTGATTCTTCATTTGAGTGTTTCCTGCTTTTGCTCGAAAAAAGTTTCTTAATTATCCGAATCCCTTTCTCTTTTTGCTTTTCTTCAAACTTTTCTGATGCGTTTATTTTATCAATGGCTTCCTGTGCATTTTGGGAAAGAATACTGGTGGCAAAAACCCTTGGCATGTTTTGCCCGCGTTTTAAATATCCGGATTCTTCCAGCGCCGCAATGGCTGTTTTTACCCTTGTTTCAATTTCTGCAACAGTATCGTCCCACCCGGCTTTTCTTGCAATTTCCAGGGCAGAGTTTGAAACTGTTGACCGGAACTTTGTGATCTCTTTTATGGCCTTCCATATCTGTTGAATTTCTTTAATGGAAAGCCTGGTTTGGTTTAGAAGGATAAAATGCTTGCTAAGGTCTTCTTCGTTAAATAAAACATAACAATCAGCTTCTAAATTTTCATCGCGCCCCGCTCTTCCTGCCTCCTGAATATAGTTTTCCAATGAATCGGAAATTTCATAATGGATCACCATGCCAATATCTTTTTTATCAACTCCCATTCCAAAGGCAGAACTTGCCACCATTATTGGAACATTACCCGATAAAAAAGCTTCCTGGTTGGCCGTTTTTTCTTTTATATCCAGTTTTCCATGATATGGTTTTGCTTTAAAACCATCTTCTACTAACCGTTCGGCAAGTGCATATGCTTTTCGGGTTCTTGAAACATATATAATAGTGGGGCAATTTTTTTCTTCAATTAAGTCTCTTACCGCCTGATACTTTTCTTCTTCATCGCCTTTTTCGAAAACTTTATAGTGCAGGTTTGTTCTTGATGCTTTTGACGTGAATAATTCAAGATCGAGCGAAAGTTTTTCCTTAAAGTAATCCCGAATATCCTCAATTACCTTTTGCTTTGCCGTTGCTGTAAAACATGAAACAGGAATGCCATCTTCGAGGTTTTTCTTTTCCTGAAGTGATTTAATAAAGTCGCCTATGTATAAATAATCAACTCTGAAATCCTGACCCCAGGAGGAGAAACAGTGTGCTTCGTCAATTACAAAACGAACAATTTTTCGTCCTAAAAGCAGGCGTTCTATTGTTCGTGAACGCAATGCTTCAGGGGAAATATAAAGGAGAGAAGCGGAGCCTTCTTCAATTCTTTCGAGAGAATTTTGTCTTTCCAGCGGGTCAAGTAATCCGTTTATTGTTACCGCTTCAGTGATACCTTTAGATGCAAGGTTGTCTACCTGGTCTTTCATCAACGATTGCAAGGGGGAGATCACTACCGTTAAACCTTTTGAACTTTCGCCACTTATAAAAGCCGGAACCTGAAAGGTGATTGATTTTCCACCTCCTGTTGGAAAAACAGCCAGTAAAGATTTATTATCAACTGCTGCTTTAACCGCTTTTTCCTGTAACGGTTCACCGCCGTATGTTCTGAACGTATCAAATCCAAAATAGCGCTTTAATCCCCTATGAATATCCAATGCGGTGTTGCAATAAACGCAACCGCTTATACAAGGTTTATTTCGCAGCAGGTACATTATTCTTTCTACTGCAGGATAATTTTTAAGTACCCAGGGTGGTGTTATTGAATGTATTTTGGGTTCCTTTATAAATGAATTGATAAGCGATAAGCTGTAAGCCAGCTCAATTGAATGCGCTGCAATTATATGCTTCAGGTCAACCTGCTCACATATCTCATTCTTAAATTTTGTTCTTATTAAATATTCAGGATCTGTACCCGGGCTTTCATATGCTATAAAACGGAAAAAGGAATTAAATTCTTTTTTGTCTTTTAAAAGCAAATAGAAAATTTGATTAAGTATTTCATCGTTGAATTTAAAAGTAGCGAGCTCATCATAAAACAGGTCCTTTGCTTTAATTGAATCATTCAAAGGATTGTTAGTCTCTTCTGATTGAAGTTTATCGTCTTTTAGCAATTTATGATACGGCCTGGTAGGAAAAAGTAATGGAGAAAGGAACAGGGTGTCAATGATATTTGCAGGAGCTATGCCTGCATCGTTTAATGCGTTACCAATATACTTTATGTCGTGGTTGAGGATGTTGTGACCGCAGATGAATTCTGTTCCTTTAAGAAACTGAATGAATTCGGCTATCGATGATTTGTGAAATGAACTTCCATCTCCCCTGATACTGCCAATATCAAGGACCTTCAGGCTTTTGGGCTCAATTTCGGTATCAATAAATGCAATCGAATTCATTGATCAATTGCTGCCAGTTAGTTATCCGAATATACGTAAAATGTTGAATTTGTGTGCTTTTATTAGGACGATACCGCATCCCCTAAATACTGATTTATATCACTTATAATAGCCATAACCTCTTCCAGTATTTTTTTCTCCAAACCCCTGAGCTTGTCAAAGTCGGTTGTATGGATGATCTTGTATTGCATCAGCAGGTCTTTTAAGGCATCTAAACCCGTATTGGCGCAGGTGCCCAGCATATTGTGTTTTGCCTCTGCCAGGGCTGCGGGGGCTTTAGCGGCAACATGTTGTGAAAATTGCTGTCTGAAGGTATGCAGGTCATGCAGCAGGAGTTCCAAAATATGTTGTTCGGCCCGGCTATCATCGCCTACTATTTCCTTAATCGCCTTTATACTAAAGTGATGGTTGGGGGAAGCCGGTTCATCCTTAATGATCCATCTTTTGAGTAGCTGCTTCAGATCGTCCTCTACAAATGGTTTTACCAAAAAGTCGTTCATGCCGGCCTGTAAACATTTTTCCCGGTCGCCTTTTACATTACCTGCCGTTAAAGCAATGATGGGTTTGTTTTGCATCGCCTGCTGCCGGCGAATATGTTTACAAGCTTCTATCCCATTCATTTCCGGCATTTGTACATCGAGCAGCACCAGGTCGGGTACAATGCGCTCGCAGGTACTGATGGCCTGGCGTCCGTTGCCGGCTTCATGAATAACGGCGCCGGGTAATAACCGCTCAATGATGGAGCGGGTAAATATTTTGTTGATGGCATTGTCTTCCACAATAAGCACCTGTAGTTTCAGGCGGGAAAGGGCTTCGTCTTTAGGTGCAGGAGGATGTATTGTAAGGTCTGCTTTTTTCTGTACGCCGCTGATACTTGAGAAGAGGTCGTGCAAACGCACCGGTTTCAGCAGGTAATTGGCAATATGGAGTGATTCGCTGTTTAATAAGAACTGTTCTATATCGAGCACATTACAAAGCAGTATCACTTTCTGTTTTTTGCCATTGGCGCCGGTGTCGTGTCGCAGGTGACTAATGAGCTCTATGCCGTTCATGTTAGGCATATGGTAGTTTATAAGTGCCACATCATACACCTGTTTATTAATAAGGGTAAAGGCTTCGGTTGCGTTGGCTGCCGTTGTTGTTTCAATATTTTTAGCGGTGAGCATATCGGCAATTAACTGCCGGTTGCCCGCATTGTCATCTATGATCAACGCAGAACGAATATCGGGCTGTTGTACAAGCTGTAACAGGGGCTTGCCTTCTGTTGCTACCGTAAGCACAAACGAAAAGGTACTGCCTTTACCCGGTTCGCTGCTTAGTTGCATTTGGCTGTTCATCATCTTTAGCAACAGGTTGCTGATGGTGAGGCCAAGACCGGTTCCGCCATACTTTTTAGTGGCACTGGGGTCTGCCTGGGAAAAGGATTCAAATATTTTATCGCTGTGTTCTTTATCAATGCCTATGCCCGTATCGCGTACTTCAAAACGGATATCCATTAAACCGTTGCCGTATATGCGTACCGGTTCAACGGTAATGGCAATTTCACCCTGTTCGGTAAACTTTACAGCATTGCCAAGCAGGTTGGTAAGCACCTGTTTCACCCGCAGGGCATCTATGTAAATATACTCCGGTAATTGCAGGGAGATATTCAGCAATACTTCAAGGCCCTTTTGCTGAGTTTGAAAGGCTATGAAATTGGCCGTTTCAGAAATAAGATCGTACAGGTTGGTTTTTTCGGTATATAATTCCTGTTTGCCCGATTCTATTTTAGAGAAGTCGAGGATGTCGTTGATGATGCTTAGCAAAATATTGGCCGACTGGTTTATGATGCTGCCATATTGTGATTGCACCAGGTTAAGTGGCGTTTTCAGTAGCAGATCGCTAAAGCCGATGATGCCATTAAGGGGAGTTCGAATTTCATGGCTCATATTGGCCAGGAAATCGCTTTTTGCCATGCTGGCCTGTTCGGCCTGTAGTTTGGCGCGTTTTAATTCGCTTCGTTGCAGCGCTGCTTCGGTAATATCTTTTGTTTGTATCAGAATGCCGCCTATGGAGCCATCGAGGTTATACCAGGGACGAACGCCCCAGCTTATGTAGCGGTCGGTGGTGGCGCCAATTGGCCGCCAGATGTCTTCATCACGATATTCTACTGCACCGGCCAGGCATCTTCTGTGAACCGCTTTCCATTCATCGGGTATATTGGGAACTACTTCGTAGTGATATCTGCCAATGAGTTGTTGGCCCTGAAGGTCATTTTCAATAAGCCATTGGTTGGTAACAGCCAGGTAGCGCAGTTCGGTATCGAACATGGCCACCGCCACCGGGGCATGTTCAACAAATGCGTTCAACATCGATCTTTCCCTGTTCTCTTCCGTTACATCGCGCCCAATGGCAATGAGGTGACCCGAAGGTTCTTCAATGGTGATGGTCCATTGAACTGTTCGGTATTGATTATGCCGGTACAGGATGCGATGGGTAAGATGGTTATGGTCGTTACACGTATACCAATCGTGAAAACATGCGATGGTTGATGACCGGTCGTCGGGATGCACCATTTGGAAGAAAGATTCCTGGAGTAAGCGATCACTGTTTATGTTGAATATTGTATTAAATGCAGGATTCGCTTTCAGAATGTCGCCATTGCGGGTGAACGTACAAACAAAATCGGTTGAGATATTGAAAAGCCTTTCAAACTGCTGGGCTTCGTTTATCTTTTTATAATTTTTTACCAGCGAAGTGGCCGATTTCGCCAGTAACATAAATTGTTCTCTTTCCTCCGGGGTGAGTTTTTTAGGTTCGTAATCTACGATACAGAAAGTGCCCAATGCATTACCTTCATCGTCAATGATGGGATAGCCGGCATAAAACCTTACGGCTTCATCGGCAAGCGCCACGGGTTCACCACTAAACCGCTCGTCGTTGGTAGCATCTTCCACTTCCAACAGCTGTGTTTGCTCAATGGTATAATTGCAAATGGCCAGTTCGCGGGCAATTTCATTATTTGGCAAACCGGTTTTTGATTTAAACCATTGCCTGTCTTTATCGATCAATGAAATAATGGCCACAGGAACTTTAAATATGGAGGCGGTTAAGCGGGTAATATGATCAAACTCTTCTTCGGGAAGGGTGTCGAGCAGATTATAGCATTGCAATGCATGTAATCGACGTTCCTCTTTTAGCGTGTCCATGGTTGTAGGTTACGAGCACTCGTTCAAGGTTAATTATAACAATTTCCTAAATTGTTTATACATCAAAAAATAAACCAGGGGGTATTTTTAGGGGTAAATATAAAAAGTTTGTAAAATACATAGATACCATTATAAGCAGGCCGCTTCCATGTACGGGGAGGCAGCGGCCTGCTGACGGGGAAAGGGGTATCAATAGTTTTTTGAAAAATGTTTTTTTAGAAACTTTCTTATGATATATGAAACACTCATTGTTATGCAAATTGGACAAACCCCGAACCTAAAAAAGATGAACCCCAGTTTTTTATACCAGGGCAAATGGGATGGAATGATTGGGCAACTCATGTATTCTTTCATTGTCGTTAAATTTTAGTTAACCAAAGAAGTGATAAATGCATATTGCAGTCAATACAATTGAGATGAAGCAAAGAATTAATTTGTTTCTTTTTGTCATTGTTTAAATGTTTTGCCAGCATTTATACCCGAAATGGAAAACTATCACCCCGGCGGGTAAAACTATTTCTTACCTTCTTTTCTCAATTGTTCAATGCATTTATATTTCTGGTTGGTTGCCGTGTGTTTGTTCCTCCAACCCATTTTTATCATCAGGTTATCTATAGGTTCATTTAAATAAAAGATGGCTTTTAAAATTCGCTGGCAATGGATGGTGATCTTTTTGAGCCAGGTGACCACTTTTTCATTATTTGTATTTTCTTCCTGCAAGAGGTCCTCCGGTGTCTCTAATAAAGTATGGTCATCTGTAAGAACAACAGCCGGTTTATTATCTCTCAGCCTTTTTAGCCAACAATTTCTTGAAATAGAGAACAGATATGTTTTTAAAGAAGATGTTAGCACAAATTCAGGTTGCCTCACTTTGTTTAAAAGAACTATTACCGTTTCCTGGAAAATGTCCTCTGCATCCTGGTGGCTGCCACTGTTTTGTTTAATGAAGCTGGCTATGGTTGGAAAATACAATTTATAAAGTAACCCAAATGAAGCACTTTCTTCTTTTTTCAGCTTGTCAATAAGTGTGTCGTCTGAGAATGCCGGCATGTTTTGTAAGATTAGTCAATGGTTAATACCATTTTTTTAAGATTATCACCCAAAATGGAAAGATTAATATGGCTATCGTAAAAGTAAGTGATTTGAATTAACTTAGTACCTATGTCCAGATCCATACTCAAAGAAGCGCCACCATTAACCAAGTCGGATTGCTTCTCGTTGTTTGCCAGGTATAAAACCGAATTTGATTTTCCCCTGCATTTTCATGAAGAATATGAATTGAACTTTATTGAAAATGCAAAAGGGGTTAAACGGGTTGTTGGCGATAGTATGGAAGAAATTGACGATCTGGAACTGGTACTGGTTGGCCCCAATATTCCCCACGCCTGGTTCACGCATAAATGCCAAAGCGATAAAATATTTGAAGTTACCATTCAGTTTCACCGCGACCTGTTTCATGAAACCCTGCTGAAAAGAACACAACTTAGTAGTATACGGGAGTTGTTTGAACATTCCATAAAAGGCATCCTGTTCTCCAAAGAAACTATTCAACAAATAGCACCTCGCATTAAAGCGCTGGAACATAAAACGGGTTTCGATTCTATGATCGAACTAATGATCATCCTGAACGAATTATCTGCAGCAAAGGATTCCCGTTACCTCAGTGGCGAGAAGATCTATAATGCCGATTATATATACATGGACAGCGTTCGAATGGAAAAACTGATTGAGTTTATGAACGCTAATTTTAACCGCCCGGTGCGGCTGGCAGAAGCGGCCACGCTGGTGAACATGGCCGAGACTGCCTTTAGCCGTTTTTTTAAAACAAAAACGGGGGTGAACTTTGTCGATTTCTTAAACGACATCCGTTTAGGACATGCCGCACGTTTATTGATAGATACCAAGGATTCCATTGCTGAAGTAGCTGCCGCCTGTGGCTTTACCAATATCTCTAATTTCAACCGCACCTTTAAACGTCAAAAAGGGCTTACGCCAAAAGACTTCCGCCACAAACATGGTAATGTAGGCGAACGGCTTATTTTTTAATTCGCTTTCACTATCCTGATGGTATGTTTACGGGGTTGGTTTATTTTGTAGATCTCATTTACCAATACATCCATTTCCTTTTGCCACGCTGCCCTTACTGCTTCATACCGCGCAGCGCGGTAGTTATCTTTTTTTGAACCTACAAACCAGTCGCGCGTTGATCGCGATGCTACTGAATCCATAGCTACTTTATTGTCGTTAAATTGCAGCCCTATCTCTTTCAGGTAATTGAATTGTAGCCAGTAATACTGACGCAGCTTTGATTCCAGCGCCATACGCTCCTCGTTCAGCCACAACACTGCCATGGCCTGCTCAACCTGCGGTGTATTCAGCAGCGCCATATTAATTCCTGCTCCCAATTGCTCACCTGTGTATTTGCCAATGGACTTATTATCTATTGAAACCAGAAAGTTATCGTTATTCAATCCCTTTACGGTAAGCATTTCCTTATTCATTTCTTCAGTAAAGGGGATCACTTTCAGTGCATCTGCCTGTCGTTGGGGATTTTCCCATATTCTTGAAATAGTGTCTTGCGGAAATGGCAAAGAACCGGCGAGGTAATCAACCTGTATGTTGCCCGGTGCTACCGACAAGGCGGTGAGTATACAATTTTCTGACCGTTGTACTTTACTGGTAGTGGCATTGATCTCAATATCGGCAACAGGTTTACCTGCCAGCCCCTGCTGTTTTAAAAACAACCAGGCCATTACAAAATGACCGGCATTGCCGGGGTGAATGCGGTCGTTGCTGGTAAGGGTGAAAGTAGAATCGCGGCGTTGTTCCCGAAGCGTTATCTCTGTCATTGGGTGTAAAAAATCAACTAAACCCCAACGATGTGTTTTAGCCGCCTCCTGCTGGAAAGCCGCAATGATTTCCATCGACTTGCTTTTGCCGGGAAAATAGTTTTTTGGGTTCTTCATGGTTTCATCGTACAACGGCGAGGTGACCATTATTTTCTTTGCAGTGGTATAGGCTTTTAGTTTTTGCGCAATGGTATCAAAATATAATTTGCTTTGCCGCGCTTTTTCCTTTCCTGTCGAATCGCTATTGCCTGAGAGATATTCAAAATAACCGCTGTCGTTCATGCCAAAGGTCATACAAATGGTGGTTGGCTTTTTTGCAAACACATCGGCATCGAGGCGGCCCAGCATGTTCTGCGCCCTGTCGCCCCCAATACCACAGTTGTATACTGTTATACGGCGACCGGGAAAATGTAACATATAGTATAACCAGATATACGATTCGTAGTAACCTTGTTCTGTAATACTGTTGCCAACAAAACAGGCGCGCTCACCGGGTTGAAAAGGCGCCAGGGGTTGCACCTGCGCTATAGTGGTAGTTGATAAGGTTGCTATGAGTAACAATGAAAAAAAGTTCTTCTTATTCATGTTCGAATTTTATGGTGCGTATGCCAAATTGAGGTATGGAAATTTCAACATACCGGCGTCCGGTTTTATCGGTATGAATGGGTAATAATTTTACTGGGCGGTCATCCAGTTCTGCCTGTGCGGCTGCTTTGCAGGCAAAGCCGGGATATACTTTCACTGCCGGGCCTTGTGCTGCGGCGTTAAACAGCCGCACCTGTATTGTGTTTCCGGAAACCGTGACGGACGAAACCTCTACACCCTTTTCTGTTTGTAACAGCGAGCGTTGTTCTGCGCTATTTGCTGCCATTGTTATTAACGGTTCATTCCATTTGGTGCCTTCGGCCCACAACCCGGCCTGTTGCCAGTTTCCTTTATGTGGTAATAAAGCATAATGAATTTCGGTAGGCCCGTCAAGTGTATAATTGCGGTAAAAGATGCCATTGCCCGAATATTGTACGGTTAGCCCTAAGGGAAAATTTTCACCGTGCGTATAACTGGTGGTATGATCGCTGAACAAGGCCATGCCATATACTCCTTTTCCATCTGTTACATCAACCCAGTTTAGCAATACATTGTTCTTGATGCTATCCCAGCGATTGTAAAAAGTATTACGGAGTTTGCTTTGTGTTACATCGAACGGGGCGTTCTTGAATATCTTTTGTGCCGAAAGGTTTACGGGGAACAGCGCCAGTAATTTAAAGCGGTCGTCATAATACGCTTTTCTAACCTGGGTATCTTTGGGTTCATCATAATATTCGCCAATGGCGGTATTGTCGTTCCAATCTATCTTTAAATGAACATCTACCCGCGGTTGTCCCTGCTGTACGGTTAATGTTTGCGTAAAAGGATAACCGGCTATGTGCCCTTTGATAGCCAGCTTTACTTCTGCCCCACCCTGTTCAATCACTGCTACTTCGGCAGCTGTATCGGCACTGCTTCTTATACCACCCTTGTTGTAAAAATTACCGCGCAGCTCATTTAACCGTTTTCCTTTTTCAATAAATTCTTTATTACCCAACTGCTTTGCTACCCAGCTGATGATGGTGCCGCCTTTTGCGGCATCAATTAAGATGCGATACAGGTCTGTTTCTATCCGTATAATTCCATTATTCAGTTTTGTTACGGCCGCGCCTTTTATCAGTGGTAATGTATTCAACTTATAACTGGCGTAACCCATGGCCGGCACTTTTGCCCTAAAAACCCGATCGCCAGAACGTACCCATTCATTTCGTTCAACCGCCGTAGTATTGAATACGCATACATATTCGCCGCTATTGCCAGCCAATTTCTGCATGGCTGTTTTTGCTATGCTATCGCTTTTGTTGTTAGTGAAGTTTGTCCACTTCACCACTTTATGGGCCCAGGTATCGCCTTGTTTACCATTGTAAGGAACTATCCAGCAATCGTGGTGCTGCGATAATAGTAAGGTGCGCCAGGCCTCGCTGAAATTATTTTCAGGCCAGCCTGTTCCCTTCCAGATCTTAGCCATGGCTGCCAGCTTTTCTGCCTGTATAATGTTGTTCTCGGCATGCCGAACCGCTTGTGCTATTCGTTGTAACACCTGGGCGCCCCACATTAAACCTACCTGTACATCTTCCTGGGAAAAATGCCAGTTGTTCTCGGCCATGCCATTGGAGATATTGGCAAAGTAGCCACGCCAGGTAGTATATTTTGTAGGAGCATACACGCCGTTGTTGCCGGTTTCATTGGCTCCTTTTAACCAGGGACCGAATGACCAGCCGGCATCCTGTAAACACATGCCTACCGGATGTTTTATACCGTATGCAAATGCTTTTTGAACATATTCCTTACTGTTACTACTGGCTATGGTTTCCCAAATGGAAAGTGGTTTAAAGGCTTCCACTTCATATCGCGGTGAAGTAAGTATGGCACTGCCATCGGGACCAATCCAGTTCACCAGCTCGCCGCCAAAAGCACGGGTATAACCGCCCCAGCAGGTATTGGGATTTTTAAGCGATGCGTATTTAAATCCGTACGACTTTAATATCTGTGGTAAGGCGCTGGTGAAACAAGGCTCTTCCGATGAATAGGTGGTGAACTGTATACCCGGAAAATGCTGTTGCAGTTTCTTCATTCCATAATAAAACTGCCTGATCACACTTTCGCCGGAGATATTGTACATATAGGCCTGGCCGTACGCCGGGTTAACATATTCAATTCGTGCGTTGGCCGATTGATCGGTGAACAGCTTGCGAAACGCTGCATAGTTTGTTGCATCCTGCAGGGCAATACTATCCCACGATTCGGGTTCCAGTTCCAGGTTGATCTTCCAATTAGGGTATTGCGCCAGTTTTTCCACCATAAATTTTGTTTGCCATGGTGGAAGATGGCCATAGATGCCCCCATGGTAGCCATCGATGAAATAAGCGGTTTGCGCCGAAACCTTCAATACAAAAAACACTAAGATCGATACCAGTACTTGTTTCATTAATCAGTTTTTGGGGTGGGTTCGGCCCAGTTATCGGTACGAAAAGGAATTACAGGCCAGCCTTCGCCGTTATGTAAGGTGGTGACCGCATAATTAGTAAATGCATAACGCACCGCTACCGGCTTTTTCACTTTATCACTTGAAACGATGATCTTGTCGCCATCGATGGTTGCATTTGCCACATGGAACTGTTGATCGGCGCCGGCAATGGTAAAGAACTGCGGCGCCTTATTATCATCTGTATACAACCCGCCAGTGGTAGTGCCGGGTTCAAAATAAATAACAGCCTTTTTGCCACTAACTTCCATATGCTGGTATTGTGGTCCGCGCCATGTTATATTCAATTTCCCATAGGTACGGTTCAGGGCTGTTTTTGCCAGCCTGATGCCAATGGGTTTTTTATTATGCGGGTGCAGGTTCTTTGCTTCTCCCACGTCAACCGTGGTTATCATGGCTGTATTACCAAGCGTTGATACTTTTTCCTGGGCTTCACGAAAGAACGCATAATCCGCCAAAACCGGGTCTTCTTTTTCCAGGAAATAAGGTGCTACCTGTACGTAATAAAAAGGTAAGTTGTTTTGCCCGAATGTTTGTCGCCAGCTTGTGATAAGGGCCTGCGTAAGCCGGGTATAACTTTCCCGTTCTTTGCGGTTGGCTTCGCCCTGGTACCAGCAAACACCACTGATCGAAAAGTGCCGTAAAGGATAGATAAGCGCATTGTACAGCAAAAATGGCCGGGTAACTTTTTCAAAACTAAAGCCGCCATCGATCACTTCTTTTGACCGGGCACTATTGAGATAAGGTTGCAGGTATACGCGGTTCAACATAGTATCGGCAGCCAGTACCTGTTGCGGTACATATGCCTGCGCGGCCGATGCGCCAATACCGGAGAAGATGATACCCACCGGTACATTCAGCGTTTGTAGCAGCTCACGGCCAAAATAATAACCCACCGCACTAAAATCTTTTGCGGTAGCAGAACGGCATGTGACCCATTTGCCAGAGAAAGCTTCGTACGGTGTAGCGCTGAAATTGAGCCCTACATTTAAAAGCCTGAGGTTGGGATGATTGGCGGCTGCCACATCGCGCGTTGAATCTGTTGCCTCCTTTAAACTAAACTGCATATTCGACTGGCCGCTGCACAACCACAACTCGCCAATCAACACGTTACGCAGCGTGATAGCAGTATTGCCATTACTCACTTCAATGCTGTGTGGCGTATAATCACCCGGTTGAACCGCCGGAACGGTAACTATACCTGAAAAGCTTCCATCAGTATTTGTCTGCACGGTAACAGGTGTGTTCATCCAGTCGGTACGAATGGCTACTTCACTACCCGCTTGTGCTTTACCCCAAATGGTCAATGGCCGGTTTTGCTGAATTACCATACTATCCTGTAAACCGCTGCCCAGTTGCAGCTCACTGTTGTTATTTTGCGCCTGTGCATCCTCCTGATGCCCCCAGTTTTTATTGGGCGCCGGGCCCATCTCCAGTTCGAGCACACCACCGGCGGCAATATCGGCATGATGGATAAAACATTTATCCCAGGGTTTTCCATTTAGAAAGGCACGCTGAATATATACATTTTTTGCACTATTGTTTTTTGCAATTACTGTAAAGCTATTGCCCCTGGCATATTGCGGGTCTAACTGCAATACAATTTTTGAAAAAACCGGACTGGTGATCTCATACCGCGTATCGCCGGGACACACCGGATGAATACCCGATGCGGCCAGCACATACCAGGCCGACATTTGACCCACATCTTCGTTGCCAACCAGTCCTTCTACTTTATTATGATAGGCATTGGCACAGATCTTCCGGCTCCACTCCTGCGTTAGCCAGGGCGCGCTGAGGCGGTTAAACAGAAAGGGCACATGATGCACCGGCTCATTGGCGTGGTTATAGTAATCGTTCCATAAAAAATTTGCCGGTGTATTGTTAAAGAAATGCAGCAGGTCGGTGATCACACTATCACGGCCGCCCATTAGTTTTACCATACCCGGTACATCGTGCGGAACAAACCAACCCTGTTGATAGGGATTGCTTTCAACCGTACCGTAGAATTGTTTTAGCCTTCCCTCTTTTGGCCATTCTTCCCAGCTGCCATCTTCTTTGCGCGGGCGGAACCATTGTTTGGTTTTATCAAATACATTTTGATAGCTTAATGCCCTTTGTGCATATTTCTTTTCATCTTCCTTTTTACCCAATGTTGCTGCCAGCCGGCTCAGGCACCATTCGGAATAAGCATTTTCCAAAGTATTGGAAATGGGAAATGGTGAATTACCATAGGAGTTGCGACGCCTGTCGGTTGGCTCGCAGGTAGAGGTAAAGCCCTTATCGCCATTGCCAAACCGCTCGCAGGTATTACGGGCATAGGCATAGGCTTTTGCCATGTCGTAATTTCTAATACCTTTTGCATATGCATCTGCCAGCACCGATACGGCCGGGTTGCCGATCATACAACCCGAATAGGCATTCAATAATTCCCATCGTTCATAATATTCTTTCCCGCTTTCATGGGCCAGGTTAGTTAACGACCCAAGCATATCGTTCACCACTGCAGGGTTAATGATCGTTTGCAGTGGCATTTGACTACGAAACACATCCCAGCCGCTGAAAACCGTTCTGCGGGTTTTATTGGCAGGGCCTGTATGTATTTTCCCATCTCCACCGGTATAAGCGCCATCAACATCCGATACAGTGCGCGGGTCTATCATGGTATGATATAACGCGGTATAAAAAACAGTTTTCTGTTCTTCGGTACCGCCTTCTATTTTTATTTTATTCAGCGCCTGGTTCCACAACTCCCGGGCATTTGCATGCACTTTGTCAAAATCCCAACCTGTGATCTCGTGTTCGAGGTTCATTTTCGCGTGTGCCGCATCGGTAAAAGAAATACCGGCTTTCATCATAACCTGTTCGTTTGCTGTAGTAGCAAATTCAGTAAAAAAGCCAAGGTGTTTACCCTGTTGTTCCGGGGCTTGTTTAATTACTCCGTTTGCTGCCGCTTTTGCAATCCGTTGCTGGTATTTATGGCTTTCAAGGTCTTCTCTCTTTCGTTTCCAGTCATTGGGGATAGCGGCGCTCCATACTCCATATTGTTTTAATGGTTTGCTGAATTGCGCATAAAAATAAACGGTATAGCTGGCCAGCCCTTCGCCATTGCCCCAGCCGCCGCCATCGGGTGTACATTTCATCCATCCTTCAATGGTATGGTCATCAACAACGCGCACATATTGTTCTGTTGAAGTACCGCCTACCCTTCGCGCCAGGTCTATTTGAATGCGTGAACGCTTATTGGCCGGAAATGTAAAACGCATCATGCCACTGTGCGGCGCTGCCGTCATCTCGGCCTTTACCTGGTATTTTGATAAGGTCACTTTGTAATACCCGGGGCTTGCTGCTTCCGTTTGTTTGGCAAAAGCCGAACGATAACCTTCGGCTTCATGACCGGCCCGGCCAGCCGATGTTTTTAATGCGCCGGTACAAGGCATTACCAAAAAATTACCCAGGTCGCCATACCAGCCAATACCACTCAATTGTGTAAATGCAAAACCTTCAATGGAGGTGTGTTCATAGCTATAGCCCGAACCATTGTCGCCGCCTGTAATGGTATTTGGACTAACCTGCACCATTCCGTATGGCGTGGTAGCGCCGGGAAAAGTTTTACCTAAACCATGACTGGCGCCTGCTTTATCAATATTGGTACTGGCCCCAATAAATGGGTTTACATACGATACTGCCTGCCGTGGTAACTGACCGGCGCCGGATAAGGTGGTTAACAACAGGGACGCCATTAAATACTTTTTCATTTTAATCATTCAAAGAGTTTTACTATAATCCTACCTGTAAACCGATATTAATTACGCGTTGCGCCAGGTAGGCATCGCCCGCTGTATTACTGGCTACTTCAGGGTCGGCCTGGTATTTTTTACTTACATTACTCCACGTAACCAGGTTATACGCGCTCAGGTACAGGCGACCGTTATTTATTTTTA
Organism: Niastella sp. OAS944; assembly: GCA_024809215.1. Taxonomy (GTDB): domain Bacteria; phylum Bacteroidota; class Bacteroidia; order Chitinophagales; family Chitinophagaceae; genus Niastella. The sequence continues at coordinate 89,779 of JANUBW010000015.1, forward strand.
ACGGTAACCAGCGGTGCGGTATAATATAACTTAACTCCACCGTTTTAAGTCTTATATAGTGGGCATTAATGACCCAAAAATCAGAATTGTAAGCACCGGGGCTATTGATGGTAGTTGGGTTGGTGGTAAGCCTGGGGAATTGGGCAGAACCGGCAGTAGAGGGCGTCCACCGTTTTTGATGCAGCGGTTGAAACTGGCCTTTGAATGGCTCAATGGCTGTACCTGTTAAACCCAAACTATAACCAAACGCTCCCTGAAAAAGCACACTTGCATCAAAACCTTTATAACCGATCTTTATAGGTAAACCAATAGTAGTGTTTGGCAGGTTAGGCCGGCCAATGACGGTAATGTCGTTTTGATCAATAATACCATCTTCATTCAGGTCTTTATATTTAAGATCGCCGGGTTGAATGGCTACAGCGCCTACTGGTTTGGCTACTTTAGGATCGTTTATTTCTTCCTGGCTATAAAATCCCTGGAACAAATAGCCAAGGGGCTGATTAATGGAATGGCCCGTTTCGGCCAGCCAGGGATAACGGGGCGCTGCCTCTGCTTTAAACAATACCTTATTCTTTGCATATGACCATACCAGTCCTACACTATATTGTACGTTCCCAATTTTATCGTGATAGTTAAATGTTTCTTCCCAGCCCCTGTTCACTGTAATACCCACGTTGGTTGGCGAAACACCTATACCTAACACCAACGGGGTGTTGCCGGGCGCCACCAGCTGATCGTACCGCCGTTCGTGAAAATAATCGGCCGATAATGTTATTTTATCATTGAACAGGTTTACATCTAAACCCACATCGTATTTCTTTGCTTTTTCCCAGGTAACATTGTTATTGCCAAGCGCCCCTTCAGATATAGTACCTGCGCCCTGGTTGGTTTGTCCAAAGCTATATCCGCCACCCTGGTTGTAGATCTGGTTGTAGAGGTATTGTTCGCCCGGCGCCACATCGGAACCCACCAAACCATAGGTGGCGCGCAACTTAAACAAACTTGCAGCGGGAAAAATGTCGCCGAAAAATTCTTCTTTGGCAACGTTCCAGCCAATGCCCACGGCGGGAAAGAAACCATTTCTTTTTTTCGCCTGAAAACGGTCGGAACCATTAAAGGCGCCGTTGAAATCGATCAGGTATTTTTGTTTGTAATCGTACCCCACTTTTAATGAGTACCCGCGATATTTATGCGGCACCTGGCCTACTTTGGGTAACAAACCTGTTGCATCTATATCTATCCGGTAGCTTTCCTGGTTCCATAAAAACAAACCAGAAACATGGTGGTCGGCATCAAACACGCGATCGTAGTTCAGGTAAACCTGTACGTTGGTGCGTTGGTTGTCGAGATCCGTATTTCCCAGTGTTCTATACGTTGCATAGGTATAACCACCACCGCTTACGCCTGTGTTCAGGTGATAGCTTTCATCGCGGGCATTGTACCGGTACGTGGGCGGAAAACCCCTGAACAACGTAAGGTTGTTTTGTTGCACACTGGCATAAGCTATCCGCCCTATAAGCGATAAACCGCGGGTAATATCATCGAGCTTTTCGGTAAAACCTAACAATACGTTATAATCTGTACGGCGATCGCGGCTATACCCCTGCGTTGCCAGCTGTGCATTGATAGTGGGCAACTGGTTTTGCGTATCATATGCATAGGCCCAGCTTCCATCGGGATTAATAACGGGCGCCGAATAAGGATGTATTTTAGAGAAGTCGTAAATGTTGCTGATAACATTCATGGCATAAGGCTGGTTGATGTCGCCAAAGCGCACCGTTGCATCGAGCCGTATACTGAGGTTCTTTGTTGCCTGTATATCAAGATTAGAACGGGCATTGTATCGCCGGTAAAAATAGTTGCTGTTTACATTGTCGGCGTTGGTAGAGAAATTTCTTATGCTGCCGTTTTGGGTAAATACACCCCCTGAAATAAAATACTTTACATGACTGGTACCGCCGGAAATATCGAGGTTACTGTTGACCTGCGTTGAATAGGGCTTGTTGAGGGCCTTATACCAGTTTACATTGGGATGACCATACGGATCGCTGCCGGTTTTAAATGCATCCAGATCAGCCTCATTGAAGATGGGGGTAAGACCGTCGTTCGTATACGCTTCGTTCACCAGTTGTGCCGTTTGATACGAATCTAAAAATTTGGGCGTTCGTACCGGAGCCTGGGCACCGCCTTCCATACGCACATTGAACTTTGGCTTACCTGCTGCACCTCTGCGTGTAGTTACAACCAAAACGCCATTTGCGCCTTTAATGCCATAAATAGCTGTGGTGCTGGCGTCTTTTAAAATAGAAATGCTTTCTATTTCATTTACGTTTATCTGCGCTAATTGTGCATAGGTATATTGAATATCGTCTACAACGATCAGGGGCTGGTTACCCTCGGGGTTTAATGAGCTAACGCCACGAATAAAATAATCGGAAGCATCTTTACCCGGTTGCCCCGAACGCTGCTGGGTAAAAAAGCCGGGCAGTTTTCCTGCCAGTGCATTCTGTACACTGGAAGTTGGTACATCGCGGATCTCATCGGCATTAATAGCGCTTACAGCACCGGTATTGGTTATACGTTTCTTTTTACCAAAACCCACCACTACCAATTCTTCCATACCCTGTACCGATTGTTGCATCACCACTTCCACCTCGTCTTGCTTTTTAACGTTCACTTCCTGTTGCTGGTAATTCAGGTACGAGATCACCAGCACGCCCGATGTACCGCGTAAAACAATTCTGAAATGGCCGCGGCTATCGGCGGCAACGGCATTGCGCGGTTCCTTTTTTTCTGTTATGGTTGCCCCCGCCAATGGGCCATTGGCATCTTTCACCGTACCCGTTATCACTTTATCCTGCGCAAAAGCCAGGCCCGGCAGTAAAAGAACAGCTATTGAAAAAAGAACGAGAAGCTTGTTCATATAAAATAATTAGGTTGTTAGTATTGGTTTGTTTTACCACTGTGGGTTTTGCTGCATTTGGTTGTTCTTTATCACTTCGCTGTAAGGAACAGGATACAAATACATTTGCGGATCGCGGAAAACCGTTTTGAGCACCTGTACAGGATTGTAAAAAAGCTGACCGCCACTTGACAGTTGCAGGTCGAGCCCGCGCAATGGGGCACTGTTATATACCTGTGCTGCTATTTTCCACCGCCTTATGTCCCAATAGCGTTGTTCTTCAAATGCCATTTCAATACGCCGCTCATTTCGAATGAAGTTGCGCATCGCCTGCTGGTGCATACCCTGTGGTACTCCGTACGTGTTACCGGCATCAGTAAGTATGCCTGCTCTTTTGCGTAGTGCGTATAATACGTTGTATACTTCTGATGATGGGCCCGAAAATTCGTTAAGCGCTTCAGCATAATTCAGCAACACGCCTGCATACCGGTAATATACCCAGTCGTGGTAAGTGCCGGAATAAGATGGCGGGTTATTGCTTACGTTTTCAAATGCACCCATGAATTTGCGCATGTAGTATGAGGTCTTTGTTTGTTGAACGGTACCGCCGGGTTTATCGAGCCCACCATTATAAGTTTGTACGCGGCGGTTTAACCATAATGAGCCATTGTGAAATACCGTCAACTCCAACCTGGGATCACGATGAACATATGGATCATTTACATTATAGTGCGCTGCCGCATCGGTGATGGCATAACCGGAATCGGAAGGAAAAGCATCTACCAGGTTTTGGGTGGGACTGGTTGCGCCATTGCCGCCAGCCGAAGTAAACCCAACCGGTGCGTTATTCGATTCAACCCCATTGGCCGGGGTACCGGTTTGCATCCAGCAAATGATCTCGGTGTTTGCGCCAACAGGCGCTGCCTGCGTGGTAAATACGTCGTTGAAGTTGGGCATTAGTTTATAGGCGCCATCATCAATAATGGCTTTAGCGGCATCTGCTGCCAGCTTCCAACGATTAACATCATAATTGGTATAACCGGTTAATGCATTGGCCGGCTCAATATTACCGCCATTGAACAAAGGACTTGCTGCATACAGTAATACTTCTGCTTTTAATGCCATAGCTGCACCCTTTGTAATGCGGCCATAGGTATTGCTGTTAACCATGGCGGCTGTACGCAGACTGTCTTTTATATTATCGCATTCGCTTACTATATAATTTACACACTCGTTAAATGTGTTACGGGGTAATTGTACATTGTCGGTTATCTGGCGAATGGAATCGCCCAGCAGCGGAACGCCACCATAGCGCTTTACTAACTGAAAATACAACCAGGCCCTTAAAAACCGTGCTTCGCTGCGGTAAGCAGCCCTGGCTGGCTGGCCATTGGGCAACTTTTCTATCATAGGCACCCGGTTTATGTATACTATAAATACAGTGGCATTGCGAATGGCCGTATAAAAGCGGGCCCACACATCATCGGCATTTGTTTGGGTGGCTGAATAGCCGCCGGTTGATATTGTTTGTACGGCGGGAATACCCGATGCAGATGCCACCGCATCATCAGAAGCCGCATCGAGATAGTTACCGCCAATTCTGTTATGACCGTTATAAAAAGTTTGCTGGTAAGTAGTAAGCAGGTAGGTCATAGCCTGCTTGCCCAACGAATCGCGCGGATCAAAAGCAAGGTCGAGCGTTATTTGCTGTCCTAAAGGAACCGTTTCATACGTTTTGCGGCAGGCACTAAACAGGCAGCCAACAAAACAAAGTACAATCGTTATATAAAGAAATTGCTTCATGTTGGTTACAGTTTTACAGTGATACCGGTATTGATAACTTTTTGCATGGGATAATTGGGGAATGGCACCTCAGGGTCTACGCCTTTATAGCCTGCATGTGTGAACAGGTTTTGCGCATTGGCAAAAACTTTTATTCCCCGCAGTTTTATTTTTCTTATCCAGGTATAAGGAAGGTTATAACCTATAGCCACATTCTTTATGCGTATGTAATTGCCATTGCGCAGGAAATACGAGCTGCCTATATATAAGGGCGAATAATTGTAGCCGCTGCCGCCGGCAGTTAACCTGGGATAGGTAGCTGTTGTTGTGGTCTCCGGGATCCAGCGACCCAGTGCCTGTTCATACGCCTGCGAATAACCGTTGTTCTGTCCCTGAAAACCGGCGTCGGTATAGTTGTTGCCAACATATTGTTCGCGGTTGGCAACACCTTGCAGCAATATACTGGCCTCAATGCCTTTATAGTTTATTCCTGCCGTTAATCCATAATAGATCATCGGCCGTTCTTTGCCCATGGGCGCTACATCGAACTGATCAATAACATGGTCTTCATTCAGGTCTTTATACCTGATGTCGCCGGCATGTGGCGTATAACCTGCAATAGTAGCCGCGGTAGTGGCTTCTGTGCCGGTTTGAAAAAGCCCGTCGGCCATTAAACCGTATCGTTGCCCAACAGGATGGCCGGTGCGTACATTCCATGAATAAGGCTGGAATTGCTCATCCATAAAGATCACTTTTGATTGTTGCATGGAAGCATTGCCTGTGAAAAAGTAGTTGAGGCTGCCAATACGGTGCTGCCAGGTAAGTGTTAATTCGGCGCCGTGATATAAATTAATGCCAATATTTTCTACCGGCCACTGTGAGCCAATGAGCGCAATACTGCGTCCCCGGGTTTGCATTACATCAAAATAACGTTCGTGATAATAGTCGGCCGTAATCAATAGCCGGTTATTGAGAAAGGCCATGTCGACCCCCGCATTCAGCTTATCGGCTTTTTCCCAGGTGGCGCTTACATTGGCCAATACCTGGCTGCCGGGCACACCTTGTTCGCCCAAACCAGCGCCATTGGGATAATTGCTGCCAATGGGATAAGTACCTGCTACCTGGCTAAAATACTGTCGCCAGATATAATAACCATAAATGTCTACATTGGCATTACCGGTACGGCCATAAGTAACGCGCCATTTTAATTGGTTTAACCAGTTGGATGAAGACTGCATCCAGTTTTCTTTGGCCATATTCCAACCTATGCCACCGGCATAAAAAAGTCCGTATTGGTTACCGGGTGCATAACGGTTATATCCACTATAATTAATGGCGCCTTCTGCAAAATATTTTTCCGCATAGTTATAAGAAGCCTTTGCTGCAAAATTGGTAAGCGATGAAGGAATATCGTAATTCAACAGCACATTCTTTTGATCGAACAATAGCATGCCCCCCACATTGTGATGTCCAAACTGGCGGTTATAACCTGTTGACAATTGCACAAAGCGATACCTTGCCCAGGAAGTGCTGGTGAAATTGTTTACCTGGTTAACGGTACTGCCATAGCGGTGATAGGCAGTATCGCCACCCGCTGAAATGGTTTGCGAAAACACCGGCGCCTGTTTGCTGCGGTCCTGATTGCTTGCTTCCTGCACCGATACATTGCCTTTTGCTTTTACCCACCAGCCTTTTACCCAGTTATCGAGTTTGTAACTAAGGTCAAGGTTTACCATTACATCGCGCAGGTGATCGGTCATATAACCACTGGCAATGGTTTGTGCCAATAAATTGGTGGTGTAGTTAGAAGTACCGCCAAACGATTTATCGGCATTGTAAACCGGGTAGGCGTTGTTGGGTGTGGTGAGCAAACCTTGTAAAATGCCGGCGGTACCAGCACCGGGTTGCGTACCATCCTGTAAACGCCCGAAGAGCTGCAAGCCTACATTGAAATTTTTATTGACGTCTATGTCGATCCTTGAATTGATCATATACCGTTTCAATTGCGCATTCGTGTTGTAGGAATTGGCATCGGAGGTTACGAACAGGCCGTTCTGGTTCATATAATTTAAACCAACAACATAGCGGGCAGTGGCGCCACCGCCGGTAACATGCAGGTTATACCGGTTAAGGCTTGCATGGTTGCGCAAAATGGTATTATACCAGTTTACATCGGGGTGCCCTGCCGGATCACTATTGTTGCGATATGCAGCAAAATCGGCGGCAGTGTATGCAGGTGATTTGTTATCGTTGAGCAATGCTTCGTTAAGCAGGTAAGCGTACTGGTAAGCAGGTAATGGTTTGGGCAATTGCAAAGGCGTTTGCACGCCGGTTTCTGCAGTAAAGGAAACGCGGGGCGCACCAACAACGGGTTGTTTGGTTGTAACTATCAACGCACCACGTGCGCTGTTCTGCCCCAATAAAATGGTGCTAAGCGCATCTTTTAATACGCTTACCGAACTAATGCTTTCGGGGTCTAACGAATAAAACTCGCGTTGTACACCGTCGATAACCATTATAGGGTTCTGGCCCAAACTGGCGTTATGACCTCTTAACTGAATATTGAACTCTGTATTATCTGTAGGCCCTGCCCCGCTGTTATTGTTGGGAATATTACCTACAAAAATATCGCGCGAGGTTAAGCTACCGGTTAAAGGCTGATAAAAACCACTGGTTTGTATCACATTCAAACCGGCCAGTCTGCCGGGTAACGCGTAGGTGTAAGAAGAAGCGGGTGTGGTGTTTATTTCATTTGACCCAACGGTTGCAATACTGCCTAAAAAAGAAGTGGCGTTTGTTGTACCATACAATACATTTAGTGCAGGCACTGATCTGTTGGGTATATAAATGGTATCACCAGCGGGTGTTACGGTGTTATGCGGGCCAGGTGTTTGGGCCAGGTACCGGTTGTGCAAACGCACGTACAGCTGCCGGTTGTTTTTTGCTTTTATTTCGGTTGTATTATAGCCCGGGAATTCAACAACGAGCATGGCGCCGGGTGTGGCCGCTATTTCAAACCCGCCATCTTTGTTGGTAAGCGGGCCGGTGTTTTCGCCTTTACGGTGTACGATGGCTCCCTGTACGGGATACCCGTAATCATCGACCACCGTTCCTTTTATGTTTGTTTGCGCCAGGCAGGTATGCGGTAGTGCCATAGCGAACAACAACATCAGCAGCATGCCGCCTGTATGTACAATGTGTTTATATATGGGGTAAACCATAGCGAGTAGTTAAGCAGTTTGTTGTTATTGGCATTTGAATGTGAACGTAAATGGCGTTGCGCCGCCGGCATAGCCCACCTTATTGGCGCCGGCGCCATCGGTGAAATAATAGCGTAGTCCGGTGAGGCGCTGATTGTTTGTAAGGTTGAACAGTTTATGGGGCCAAATGTCTTTTTGCCATTTGTTCAATCCCAATGCCGTCATTTTGGTGTCATCGGTTTGGGTACAAACAACCAGGCTGTCGCCGGTTGCGGTAATACCTGCTATGCAGAGGTATACCTGCGATGCGTTATCCAATGCAGTGGATTGTACGCCGCCGTCGAAGGTCACGGTGATGATATCATTGTCGAGCGAGTTGCGTGGATCTACTGTTGAGATCTGGGGATTACAAAAGTCAATGAGATCGCCCTGGCCATTCACCCTAAAACAATTGGCGAATGAAGCCGCATAGCGATCGCTGCTGCTCAGCCCATCGGTACTGTTGGCAACGCAAAAGCCCGGTTTGAACAGCAGGTTATCGGTACTTGTTTTGATCTTTATACTAACGGTAGCGTGTATGGTGGCATTGGCTACTACCGAATAGCTGGTATTTGAATAAAACGCTACCCACTCATAGTCGGGCAACAGGTTGCCGCCATTGCCTATTTTATTGGCAAGCAGCGTAGGCCAGTCGAGCCCCCCGCCCTGCGGCGCCGGTGATCCTGCAGGTATAACCGACATGCCCTGGTCGCCCGAAGTAATATCGCTGGTAAAGGTGATGGTTGCATTTTGCGCCACCTTCCATACTTTGGGTACCAGTACCGCTACCATAAAATTGGAAGTTTGGTTGTCATTTGTTTCAATGGTTACGTTTAGGGTTACCGGCAGTATTTCGCCACCGTTCACACTCGATGGCATTACTACATTATTAATGGTAATGGAACAACTGGCAATGATCAGTAATAGCAGGGCACCCACTATCTTCCAAATAACACCGGCTGTTATTTTTCGCTTACCCTTTGGTTTATGTTGTTTGGGAAGTTCTTGCATTAGTTTGCTTTTTGAAGGGTGTATTGATAGGTGTTTGCACTACAGCCCGGACTAAACGTGATTATAAGGTTACGTTGCCCGCCGGTTACAGGGAACAGTAAGGGAGAAGTTTTTGCGCTGCTGTCTGTAGCCTGAAAGCTGAGGGTAAAGGGATAGGTTGGATCATCAAAGGCCCATTTGCCACTGCGGTTTACAATAAAGGGCACCAGGCTGTCGATGGTATAGGTGCTATCGGTAAAACGAATTCTAAACTGCGAGAAGTTGAACCGCATGGTAAGATCGGTACCGTTGCGGGTGGCTTTAATGATCTGCCAGCTTCCCGAAAGATCTTTAGCCGGTTCCAATGGTGCAATAAGCAATTCGGGTTTACAGGCAAAAAATAACAGGGAACACAGTATTGGCAATACAAGTATTTTTTTCATATGATTATCGCTGTTAGTATAATGGGTTCTGTAGCAATTCGGGCGATTTGGCTATTTCTGATAGCGGTAGCGGCCACAGGTACATGGCTTTTGTAAAATTGTGTTTTCGTACGTTGAAAGGTTTGTACACAACACCGGGGCCGCGGTTCACTTCCATTCCATGCATCAACTGATTTTCGGTTTGTTCGGCCAGCATCCAGCGGCGTACATCCCAAAAACGAAACCCTTCAAAAGCCAGTTCCAATCTTCTTTCTTTTTGAATAAGGGCGCGCATCTGATCGCGGTTCAACCCCGGTGGCAATTGCCAGGGGCGCAAACCGGCCCGTTGCCTGATGGCCTCCATGGATTGATATACTTCTGCTGTTGGGCCATATGCTTCGTTGGCAGCTTCGGCAAAATTCAATACTACTTCTGCATAGCGAATAAGCGGCAGCACCCGGGTGGTGTTACCTACACTATTGTTGATCACATTGGGGTCAACCATTTTATAGATGTATAACCCGGTGGGCGTGCCTTTGTACACTGCATCGCCGCTCGATGCCACTGCTGGTGTAACCGATGTATTGATGTATAATTGAATTGGTGAAGGCTGGTTGGTGCCAAAGGTTACCCGCAGCGTTGAATCGTGCATGATAGTATAACCCAGGCGCGGATCACGATTTTGATATGGGTTGTTGGGATCGTATCCCGAAGCAGGATCGGTAATGTTTAAGCCGTTACTCATAGGAAAGGCATCAACTATTTCCTGGTATGGGTAAGAACCACCCGAACCGCCACGGGAAGGCACATCCCACAGCGACTCCAGGTATTTGTTATCGCCCATCATACGGTTGAGGATATACTCGGTATTATAGCGTTTGGTGAACAGCGACTGAAACCCAAAACCCAACTCACCGGGTTTTGAAGTACTGTCAACCACCAACTGGTAAGCATTCAGCGCAATGACCGCTTTGGCTGCATCGGCTGCCAGCTTCCAGCGATTGGCATCGGCATCGGGGTAGGCAACAAGCGCAGCAAGCTCGGCATTGCCGCCGGCTAACCCGCCATTATTGAACAGCGGGCTTGCGGCAAACAGTAACACCCGGGCTTTAACTGCCATGCAGGCTCCTTTGCTGGCCCGGCCATATTGTGCACCACTCCACGTAACCGGTAGTACAGCGCCGGCCTCATCCAACTCGGTCAATACATAGTTTACACATTCGCGCCAGGTGTTACGTTTTACCTCTATTTTATCGGCTGTTGCATAAATGGTATCGCCAATTAACGGCACACCGCCATAGTGTTGCATCAGCATGGTATAGTACCAGGCACGGAGAAAACGGGCCTCTGCTTTTACCTGTATTTTTAAGGCGCTGTTGAATGGTATTACAGGTATGTGTTTCAGGAACTGGTTAACCGCCCGAATATTGGTATAACAAATTTTCCAGGCATCGTTAGGAACAATGGCCGGGTTAACCGAGCCGGTGGCAAATTGTATAAAGCCATTGGTGCTGGCTGCATTGGGGCCTTCTGCTTCATCGCAGGCCGCTTCCAACCCGCCGGCCCAATTAGCGCCAAGTTGTGTAAACCGGCGCGGGTCTGTTGCAAAGCCTATGTTTACATAAATATTGTTCAGGAACTGCATGGCGTTTGAGCTGTCGGCGAAGGTGGTAGTTTCATCCAGGCTGGAGGTTACCGTTTGATCGAGAAAACTCGTTTTCTTACAGGACGAAAGAACAGCCACCAACCCGAAAAACAGCAGCGCTGATATCGCAAGTTTTTTCATTATTTAACACGTTTAGGCACTTCGTATGGTAAAATTGTACAGGTTTTTAGGCCGGTTTTGTATAAAGAATTTTTTAGATCAGGTAGAAATGGGCCCGTCGGAAGCTGTTAATTTGGTCGCCGGAGTAAAAAAATGATGCGGAAGGCATGACGCGGTAAGATGCGTGACAGACAGTTGAAAAAGGTAATTTTGATTGCATCCCCGGGCGTGTAAGAATGACGGTTGTAATCTCATATACAAGCAATTAGCGTTTAAATATTAAAGTGATGCGATGTTTTTAATGCTAACTTTGGTAAAAAGGCAAATCGTTATTGCAAGATTAAATGTAGAAAGAAAAAGCATTTTTTATATACTTTTCTGCCTGAGTGAAAATGGTGTATGTTATAATAGTATAAGTGATGAACCCTTTCGGACTGTTCCTTTTACTGGGTTTTGCGGCTGCTTACCTTACTTTCAGGTTCGAATACCGGCGAAATGAGGCTGAGGGCGTTATTCACCCATTTAAAGGGCCGAAGCAGGTAGTGCATCCATTGCTGTGGGCATTGTTAGGCTTAGTGGCCGGCGCCAAATTGGTTTACTGGTGGCTGCATCGTCATCAATATATAGGTACACCGCAGGATTTTATTTTTTCACTACGTGGTAACCTGGTGGCGGGTTTACTGGCAGCAATAGTAGCCGGGCTAATAGCAAAACGCCAATCACCACGCGGCACTGCAGCTGAAGTAATGCATCCTTATCAGTTAATGGACTATCTGTTGCTCTATTGCGGTTTGTTTGGTTTTGCCGGGGCCATTCTTTTTGCCAAACTGGAAGATGTTGCTGCACATGGGCTAATCTTTTCTTTCAACGGACTTAATTACTATGGCGGCCTCATTGCAGGGTCGCTTACTTTTTTATACATCAACAAACGCTATGGTATTAAAACTGCAATTGCTGCGGATATCGGCAGCTGCGGTATGATGCTGGCGTATGCGGTTGGAAGAATTGGATGTCATGTTGCAGGTGATGGCGATTGGGGTATTGTTAATGACCAACCCAGGCCGGGCTGGTTGCCGCAATGGTTATGGGCATCGCACTATCCACATAACAGTGTGCATCAGGGTATTTATATTCCTGGCTGCAATGGTAATAATTGCACGGTGCTACCGTTGCCCGTGTACCCTACCCCATTATACGAGGCTGTTATTTGCTTTGGCCTGTTCTTATTGTTGTGGAAGCTGCGCCGCTCCATAAAAACTTCAGGAATTCTTTTTGCATATTTTGCCATCCTAAACGGTGCTGAACGTTTTGCAATAGAATTTATCCGCGTTAATCCACGCTACACAATTGGTTACTGGAATGTAAGCCAGGCACAGGTTATTGCCTTGGGTTGGATGTTTACCGGCTTTATTGTTCTCCTGCTTTCTTCGCGCAAAAAGAATAATATTATTTTACCATAGCGCAAATTGGGGCCGACAAAAAAGTATTTAAATCAAGTTTAAGCACTTACTTTTAGTGTATACTTCACTGCTGATTGCCTGCATATGAATCGTTATACACCAATAGTGGGAGCCATTGCTTCGGGCTTATGCCTGTTTATAGCTATGCAACACACGGTGGTTTTTCTTGCATGGCTGGCGTTAGTTCCGGTCTTCATTCTACTGTTTAATGGTTCGGGCTTTACACCTTTTCGTGCTGGTATTATTATGGGCGCCACCCTTGCCTGCTGTGCCTTTGCCTGGATGATCACCGGCGTACAGGCGTTCACCGGTTTATCTGTTGGGTACGGTGTTGGGCTTTTTCTTTTATGTGTAATGCTTTTTTCCCTCGGTTGCGCCGGGGTGTTATGGCTGGCGTTTCGCATTCCCAATCCATTATATATTGCTGCGGTATGGACACTTGCAGAAATTGTGTTGCAATGGGCGGCAAGTGGTTTGCCCTGGTTTCTTTTTCATGCAGGCAATGCCGTTTCGGCCAACCTGTATGCCATTCAGCCGGCAGCTGTCATAGGTGTTGCCGGTATTAGTTTTATTATAGTATGGGTAAATGCGCTTATTGCAAAGGCCATTGCCAATGGCCGCTACAAACAATTATTGTTTCCCGGTTCTATAGTAGTTGGCTATATATGTTGGGGCTGGTTATCATTGGTTTTATTTGAACGCACAAATAACGTTGCTCAACAGCCCGGTTTTAAACTCGCCATATTACAACAAAATATTCCGCCTGAGCTACAGTGGGACGAAGCTAATGGCAATGCCCTGGCGAATCAATTGCTGCAACAGGAACGCCAATGCATTGCAAAGCATCCTAACCTCATATTGTGGTCTGAATCGGTTATACCCTGGACGTACGCTCCTAACGACGACCTGGTTAAAGAACTGCTGCGTAATTCCAATGCTGCCAATATTTCGCATGTACTGGGTATGAACACTGCAATTACAAATGATGTAGTTTGTAACTCGGCCTATTGTTTATTACCCGGTGGTAAGTTGGCCGGCCGGTACGATAAAAGAACGCCATTGTTGTTTATAGAACAATGCTGGCAGGGTTTACTGCTGCCCTTTGTTTCAGCCAATGGTTATTCGGTATTACCCGGCAGCAACAATTTACCGCTATCAACCCCTTATGGCAAAGCGGGTATCCTTATTTGTAATGAATCGGCGCTGCCGGCTGCTGCAGCTTCTACAGTAAAGCAGGGCGCTCAATTTCTGTTGAATCTCAGTAATGATGGCTGGTTCAGTAATACCTGGCTTGTAAACAGTCATTTTTATAATGCCCGCTTGCGCGCCGTGGAAACCCGTAAAGATGTTGCCATTAACAGTAATAATGGAAGATGCGGTTTAATAAGCGCTTCGGGCCGCATTACAGAAGAAGACCTTGTTACCATTCGCCCCAATGCGGTTCAAGCCATTGCTGTACTTTATACTTTTCTGCCCGCCTGCATTTGTGTTTGCATTGTACTCGCTATCATTATCATAAACCAGAAAACCAAATTAACATGAGAACAAAACGATTACTTGCACTATGTATAATTTTATTTGTCACCAGCAGCCATGTTGTTGCCAGCTTTAGCCAGGCGCACTGGCGCTGGCGTAAAGACAATGCTTCTGAAAAAAACGCCACCTGGTTAAGTCCGCAGGATTTTCCTGCTACCCTTCCCTTTGTGGCAGGTGTACCGTTGCGTCTCCGGATGGAAGTATATAACAGTCTTACCAATACGGAAATAGGTATAGTTAACCTGCAATACCAACGCGGTTCGGGCGCCTGGACCACTATTAATAATACCAGCACGGGACATGATTTTGTAATGGCCGGTTCAAGCCCTTATATTACCGACAAACAGCCAACTACTACTCAAATACGGGATGATGGCGCCGGAACTTTTGTTGGCGGCAAGGTGCTGGTAAGTACCTGGCAATTCCCCGATACTATAAACGCAGGTAATAAAAAGGAATATGAATGGTGTATAAAACCAACAACCAATTTATCAAAGGACAGTACCTATCAATTCCGGTTATTATTTACCGGTACTCAGGATGCATTGGGTTATGTTTCACCGGTGCCCATTATGATGTACCGAGCTAATACCACCATTCCTGGTAATGCCGGTATTTATAAAGATCCGCAGGTAACTGCTTTCTTCGATAGGAAAACCGGTTGGATAGCCAGCGATGGGGCGCTTACCATTCCGCTCTCGGATGGGCGCGTGCTGTGGGCCATGAACGATAGTTATATCGATCACCTCGATACCGTGGCGGGTACCATTCCCTGTCTTTTTCAGGTAAGAAATGCCGCGCTTGTGCAGCCGTTGGGCAATTGGAACTGGACGGCTACCAGTACCCGTATTGGTGCCGGACCAGGTATCCCCAGTTTGTTTAAGAACAATACCGACGACAATTACCTGCTATGGCCAACCGGTGGTTATCAGTATGGCGATACCGTGTATGTATATAACAGCAATATCAAAAACTCAAATGAGGGACTGGGTTTTACCAGGGGCGGTAATGATTTTATTGGTAAAATGATAATGCCCGGTCTTAATGTGGTTGGCTACGATGCTCTGCAAAACTTCAATGACATCACTTTTGGCGTGGGTTTTCATACCACTGAGCCGGATAACTACATCTACACCTGGGGTATACAGGGCGCCTTTATCACCAGCAATATTGTGGTGGCGCGTTTTCCAAAAAACAATCCCCGCGCACCATGGTCGTTTTGGAATGGTTCGGCCTGGGATACGTCTATTGCGCATATTGCGCCCATTACCACCGGCGCTTCCAATGGTGTGTACGTGGCCAAAGTGCGTAATAAATATGTAGCGTTGAGCACTGAATTTAGTGTGAGCTGCGATGCAGGTACCCGTATTTATGTAGCCACCAGCAATAATATTACAGGGCCATTCACCAACAGAAAAGTGTTGTATACGATACCTGATAATGAGTTAGGTCATACCCCTTTCTTTTATGCCCCGGCCCTGCATCCTGAATACATCAATGCAAACAACGAAATACTTATTACGTATGATATCAACACTTTTAGTACCTGTGTGCCGCATTGCATCAACAACGGGTTTAATCCCGATTATTATCGTCCGCGCGGTTTAAGAGTGCCGCTGCAGTTGATCGATAGCAGCATTGCATTAACGGGCAGGCAAAATGCATCTCATTCCCGAGGTTGTAGATTATCGGTATTCCCTAACCCGGCCCGCTCCTGCATTACAGCACTGTTGGAAGGTTTCAATGGCCGGCAGGCAAATGTGGTACTGCGTAATACAAGGGGGCAGGTTGTTTATACAAACCGGCTGGCTATAAATAATGCGGCTACAATAACCATCAACTTACCAAATAAGTTACCACATGGTACCTATGTATTGCAGGTGAATAATGAAACCTACAGCCAGGTAACCAAGGTTTTGCTACAATGAACAACTACAAATAATAAATTATACAAATGAAGTTTCTTGTTCCCATCATCACATTAGTAACACTTCTTTTTTACAAGACCGGTAATGCCACTCCCCTGCCTGTTACCTGGAACGCCAGTTGGATAGCTGCACCGGGTGATGATGGACGTGAATATGGTGTATATTATTTTAGAAAACAGATTGAGCTGGCAGCCAGGCCGGCTGGTTTCATAATTCATGTTTCGGCAGACAATCGTTACAAGTTATTTGTAAACGATAGCCTGGTATCACTTGGCCCTGCAAGAGGCGATCTGTACAACTGGAATTATGAAACGGTTGACCTGGCGCCTTACCTGGTTGCCGGAAAAAATATAGTATCGGCCGTGGTATGGAATGAAGCCGACTTCAAACCCGAAGCACAAATGAGTTTTCGCACGGCATTTATTGTACAGGGTAACACGGGTGCCGAGCAAATACTCAATACCAATAATAGCTGGAAATGTAAGCGCGACCTGGCCTATGAACCCATTGCCGGATTTTTTGCCGCCAGCGTTGGCGAGCTGGTCGACAGAAATAAAACCGTTAATCACTGGACAAGCGCCGGCTTTGATGACAGTGCATGGCCTTTTGCCAATAATCTTATTAGCGGGCAGCCCAAAGGTTTATCAGACGGGTTTGGCTGGATGCTGGTGCCCTCTCCATTGCCACCCCGCGAATTAACTTACCAACGTATACCGGTTGTTCGTAAAGCCACGGGTATTACCATTCCGGCAGGTTTCCCTGCCAATAAGACCGCCGTAACCATACCTGCTAATACAACGGCCACTATACTACTCGATCAAACCTATTTAACCAATGCCTATGTAACCCTGCATTTCAGCAAAGGAAAAAATGCAGGTATTTCTTTGCGTTATGCCGAATCGCTGGTGGCTGAATTTACCAGCTATGGCGCCCGGAAGGGAAACCGGAACGAAGTAGAAGGAAAGATCTTTTCGGGCCGTAAAGACAGCCTGGTATCCGACGGAAGTATTGACCAGGTATATACCAACCTCAACTTTCGCACCTTCAGGTATATTCAGTTGCTGGTGCAAACACAAAACGAACCACTTACTATCGATGATCTATACGGAACTTTTACGGGATATCCCTTTCAACAACCGTCACGGTTTGTTACTACTGATACCGGTGTTAGCAAAATATTGGAAATAGGCTGGCGTACGGCGCGTTTAAACGCCTGGGAAACGTATATGGACTGTCCATACTATGAGCAGCTCCAATACATTGGCGATACCCGTATACAGGCCATGATCACGTATTACAACAGTGCCGATAACCGGCTGCCGCGCAATGCCATTGAACTTATGGACCATAGCCGCTTAACAGACGGCGTTACATTGAGCCGGTACCCATCAAAAGGCACGCAGATCATTTCAACCTTTTCGTTATGGTACATTGGCATGTTACACGATTACTGGCTGTACCGTGGCGACAGCTCATTCATAAGTAACAAATTACCGGGCGCAAGGGCCATTCTCGATTTCTTTGGTAAATACCAACAGGCTGATGGTTCATTAAAAAATACACCCTACTGGACGTTTGTAGACTGGGCCAATGGACA
This sequence comes from Niastella sp. OAS944, assembly GCA_024809215.1. Taxonomy (GTDB): domain Bacteria; phylum Bacteroidota; class Bacteroidia; order Chitinophagales; family Chitinophagaceae; genus Niastella. The sequence goes on from JANUBW010000015.1 coordinate 107,400, forward strand.
AAACTGGTTTGTGGGTTCACCACCCAAAGGAACGGATGGCAGTTCGGCCATTCTCGATCTGCAATTATTATGGGCCTATCAATGGGCTGCCGGTTTGGAAAGCAAATTGGGTTTGAGAAACTATAGTAAATTATATTTGCAAAAAGCTGCACAGTTAAAACAAACCATTCAACGTAAATACTGGAATACTGCCCGTGGGTTGTATGCCGATACCAAAGAGCAAAACAGTTTTTCGCAACATACCAATTCATTGGCCATCCTTACAGGTATGTTAAACAAGGGTGCTATGGCGGCAGTAGCGAAACGCATGTTCACCGATAGCACGCTTACACAATGCACCATCTACTTTAAATATTATTTACACCAGGCAATGGTTAAAGCCGGCTTGGGCGACGGCTATTTGAACTGGTTAGACATTTGGTATAAAAACATAGCCGCAGGCCTCACCACCTGGACGGAGGATAGCAATATTGATTATACGCGAAGCGATTGTCATGCCTGGGGCAGCAGTCCGAATATTGAATTCTTCAGGACCGTGCTGGGCATTGATAGTGATGCGCCCGGGTTTAGTAAAATTAAAATTGAACCACATGTAGGAAAGCTCACCAACGTTGCCGGCGAAATACCCCACCCCAATGGAAAGATTGCAGTAAGCTATCAATTGCAAAATGGCAAATGGACAATAGATATTCATTTGCCGGCGAGAACAACGGGGACGTTGGTGTGGAAGGGGAAAATTTTTGAGTTGAAGGTTGGGGAGAATAGGCTGGTGATATGAACTAACCTCGTAAAATCTTCTCCATCTTCTTTCCCTTTGCCAATTCATCTATCAGCTTGTCGAGGTAGCGGGCCTTTTTGGTTAAAGGATTATCGATCTCTTCAATGCGGTAGCCGCAAATTACGCCCGTAATTAGGTGTGCATTGGGGTTTATGGTGGCGCGTTGAAAGAACTCTTCAAACGTCACCTTTTCCTTTATCAGTTGCTGTAATTGTTTGTTATTGAAACCTGTTAACCATTGTATTACCTGGTGTAATTCTTCTATTGTCCTGCCTTTCGTTTCTACCTTTTTAACATACATTGGATAAACAGAGGCGAAGATCATTTTGGCTATTTTCTGATTATGGGTATCTGTAGGTTTCATTTAGTTTGAATGGCTTTAGTGTAAATTTACGGCAAGAACTTCAAAATTTGACCCTAACCAACTGAACTACACCCCTCCAGAAACATCAAACGTCGCTGGTACAGTTTTTTGTCTGCTGATATGCTTCGGATTATAAAAATAAATTCATAACTTGCGGCGATTCTTGCCTGGTATATAATTTTATTAATTTATATATGGCAAATAGATCTATTGTAGAAACTGATGTGATATTGGTAGGGGCAGGAATCATGAGCGCCACGCTCGGCATGTTGTTGAAGCAATTAAATCCTGCTATAAGAATTGAAATAGTTGAGCGGCTTGATAGTGCAGCCACTGAAAGCTCCGATGCCTGGAATAATGCAGGTACAGGTCACTCCGCATTTTGCGAATTAAATTACACTCCTGAAAAAGCAGACGGGTCCATCGATATTTCGAAGGCAATTAAAATTGCTGAATCTTTCGAAGTATCTAAACAATTCTGGGCTTACCTTGTAGCCAACAATATTATCGATCTCCCCCATTCGTTTATAAAACCTATTCCCCACATGAGTTTTGTATGGGGCAATAAGAATGTTAACTACCTGCGCAAGCGATACGATGCGTTGCAAACCTGTCATCTTTTCGAAGGCATGCAATACTCCGAAGATCACAATGTGATCGGTCAATGGACGCCGCTGGTTATGGAAGGAAGAAAAGAGGACGAGCCGGTTGCTGCTACAAAAATGGATCTTGGTACCGACGTTAATTTTGGTACGCTCACAAGAAACCTTTTTGCGCGACTGGGTTCAATGGAAAATGTGAATACCCATTACAAACATGATGTTACGGGGCTGAAGAAGAAAAATGGTAAATGGAATGTAAAAGTGGTGAATGCAGAAAATCATAACCACTACACTATAACCGCGCCGTTCGTATTTATTGGCGCCGGTGGCGGATCACTGCCTTTATTATTAAAGTCAAGAATACCTGAGTCAAAAGGTTTTGGCGGATTCCCTGTAAGCGGTCAATGGTTACGTTGCACCAATCCTGAAGTTATAAAACAGCATGCGGCTAAGGTATATGGCGCTGCTGCAGTGGGTTCTCCCCCAATGTCGGTTCCCCACCTCGATACCAGGTGGATAAAAGGAAAACAGGAATTGTTGTTCGGGCCATATGCCGGCTTTACCACTAAATTCTTAAAGAGCGGTTCATGGCTTGATCTTATTAAATCGATCAAGTTCAGCAATATCAAGGCAATGCTTTTTGCCGGTGCGCGCAATCTTCCCCTTACCAAATATTTGATAGACCAGGTAAGGTTAACGCCCGATGCACGCCTTGATGCGCTGCGGGAATATTATCCAAATGCACGTAAAGAAGACTGGGAACTGGCTGTAGCTGGTTACCGGGTACAGGTTATAAAGAAAGATGAGGAAGAAGGTGGCGTGCTTGAATTTGGTACAGAAGTGGTGAGTGCTGCAGACGGAAGTATTGCTGCCCTGCTGGGTGCATCACCGGGCGCATCAACCGCAGTTTCCATTATGATAGACCTTATAAACAGGTGTTTCAAGAATGAGGTGAACAGTGCAGAATGGCAAAAGAAGCTTAAAGAAATGATACCTTCTTATGGAAAATCACTGGGTAAAGATGCTGCATTGGCGCAGGAGATCCGTGATTATACCAGTGAAGTGTTGCATTTGCATCAGTTTGCTTAACACGCACTTTTATATATAATTAACCCCGACGGTTCCGTCGGGGTTATTTTTTTCTATTTCGTTCGTGTATGAAGATTCAGGAGCGGGATATCTACACAAATACCTGCGCTCAGTCGCCAGTAGATCTTATTATTATTGTCCTCGCTTGGCACCAGTTCTTTGTTATTATCGATCTTTCGCAGGTTAGGCCCCATTTGTACGCCGAAATTGGCCGATAATGGTGTGTTTGGAATTCCTAACGATAAAAAAGCACCGGGAGCTATAATATTCTTTAGGTGTATGGTGGGCACCTGGGCGGTTGTATCATCGCCAAACCGGAAGGCTGCAATGGCGCCTAAGTCAACCAGTGATAAAAACAGGGAGGTGCTCCATTCTGCTTTTTTCTTCCAAAACAACAACCGGTGACCGCCGCTGAATGCTATACCTATGGGCGCAGTTACACCAAACGTATTGAATGTGATTTTGTCCTTGTTCTCAAGGCCTTTGATCCACTCGTGCCCGGTAAACAAACCGGTATAGGCATTTACCGATACATTAAAGCAGGTTGTTCTTTTTATTTTGGATGAGCCCACCGGCAATACAGCTGTTTCAATGGCCTTGGCCACTTCTTCTGAGTTTTCGGCCTCAGCTACAGCAGCCATAAAAGAACCATATTTCATTAAAAGCTCTTCCACTTTGCCCGGCTTGCTTGTTTCTATCTCATCTTCGATAAACGTATGTTTATACAGTGTATACGTGTTTATGATGGCAGACCCATAGTTGCGCCGGTTGAGGTCGAGGGCAATATCGCAGGCGGTACGCACATTGGCCACATGGTCTTTAAATGTTTGCGGTATAGTAATATTAACACCTTTGAGATCCGCAACCTGCATTGTATATTCAATGGTATTGAGCGTTTCGTTATAAAAGCCATAATAATCGGCAAAGTCGCGTTTGTCTGGCGCTTTGCCTGCCAGGTTCTTTATGTTTTCTGTGAGCGTTGTGGCCTGGGCAATAAATCCTTTAATAAAAGTATGGTAAGCTGTTAAATTGTCTGGGAGTTCCCTTTTTAAAATATGCGTTAGTGAATCTTTGTTAAATTTGATCTGTTGCACATGAGCCTGCTGGTACAACAGGCCAAAGTAAAACTTTAAAGTAATAGCATCATCTAACAACAATTTCAGCGAGTCGCCGCTGATCCAGTAATGATCGGTGCCGTTTGACCGTAAAGATTCGGAAAACAATATTCCTGTTTGCACACCTGCTTTAACGTCTGTGTTCACTGCATTTAGCAAGTTGACATCATATTCGCCAATGATCTGACCCGGGTGTTTTTTCTGCACCAATCCATTACCCACATACAGGGCACTTAACACTGTAGCTTTTAATTCGGGATGTTCTTTAAAGTAATTCGAGTATACGTCCCGGTTTATCACTTTGGGCAGGTTAGGCAACAGGCTGGCGAGGTCTTTTTCAAACGCCTGGCGCAGATTGTTGAGGTAAACCGAATAATTATAGATCTCATCGCCAATAGCTGTTAACAATCTATAGGTTTGGGGAAACAGTATTTGCAGATCTGTATATTCCTTCTTATTGATCTCCCTGTAAAACCGGGAGAAAAAAGCAACGTTCAATTCTTCTTTTGTGCGGTTCACTAAAAACCTGGCAAAGCCATCTGCTATTTTGGTTACATCGAGGTTGCCGGCAGCAGACAGGATGTTAGGCAAGCCGACTAACATCCCTTCGGCGCCAATGCCTGGACCTATAAGGGTATCAATCTGCGCACCGAAAAAAGGATTGGTTTTATAGAAACTAAAAATCGAATCTTCTGATAGATCGGGGTTGTTTTTGACTGAATCCGGCAGATAACTTTTCAGAATAGTTAGCAGGTTTTTTACAGATTCATCATCATCATTAAATTTAAATTTATTGCCGGTTACCGTTATCAGTTCCTTGCGGACCTGTAACGCATCGTAATAAGGCGTTTGAGCTACAGCCGCAGAAAACGACAGGCTGCAGAAGCATAGCAAAATGACAATCTTTTTCATGAGCAGTTATTTTATTTTTGAAATAGCATTGCGAAGATTAATACGACCAAAGCCATGCTCGTTGTCGAACTCTACGTCAGGTCTAATTTTATCTACACCTTCCACAAGGGCATCGATACAATTTATCTTTTTGGGCAGATGTTTCTTTTGATACGAAAGCATAAGAGCAATAACCCCCGATGTAAAGGCCGTGGCGATACTGGTGCAACATGCTTTACCGATACCATTTCCCCGGGCTGCCGTTAATACCTCTCTATCTCCCGGGGCCAGCAGGGTCAGGTGTTCGTTGAAGTTTGATAAACTAAAACGGTTGCGATTTTGATCAAAAGCGCCTACCGCCACTACCCCTATATCATTTTTTTTATTCTTATTGTAACAGGCGGGAAAGCGAGCCTTACTGCTGTTATCGTTACCAATGGCTGCTACCACTATTTTACCTGCGGTCAGGCAACGATTAACAGCGGCTTTTATATCAGGGTCGTCATTTAATGAATAACTGATAGATACTACGTCTACTTCTGCTATGGAGGCCGCATGATCAATAGCAGCTGCAAATTCCTTGGGCTTAATGCCCAACCTTTGTTTTGTACCTTTTGCGATCAGCAATTGAACCTGCGGAGCCACGCCGAATACTACATGTTGTCCCGTAGCACCGATCATACCTGCCATGCTGGTGCCGTGTCCATTGCGATCTATAAGCTCTTTATCTTCCACCACAAAACTTTGTGACTTTGGGTGTAAATTCGTGAGATCAAAATGTTTGTCGATGCCCGTATCTATCACGGCTACGGTTATACCACTGCCGGCTGTTTGCAGCTCTTCCCAAATAAATGGGATCTCAAACATTTCGTGCGCCCAGCTCATTTTGCCGGGTATGAATGGAAGGTTAAAATAATCGATTACTGCTGCATCAGCCGGAGCTGCAACAACTCCCTTGTTTGTTACCTCCTCTAAACGCCCGCCCCAGTACCATTGCTTCTCATTTTTTGCGTTGATCTTAAAGTACCATTTGCTTACCCCTTTCAGGTTTTCTTTCTCTTCAAATCCATCCATTTCAATAACCTTCCCTGTGGGCTGTACAGCGCCGATGATGCCAAAGCTGGTGCCAGGCCCTTTGCGTATGCGCAGGGGCAATTTTACTCTTACGGCAATTTTGTTATCCATCTAATTCAGTATTATTGCCGGCATCGTTGTTACGGGTAGTGCTGCCACTACTGTTCACAGACTTTACCGATGAACGAAGACTTACAAATTTGTTCAGAAGGTCGAACCAGAAAGGCGCTCCCATGCCAATAGCAAAAGCTGTGATAAGGAAGCCGAGCCATTTACGAAAGGCCCACAAACGAAAGCCCAACACATACGTTCTTTTAAGGCCGTTATCGAACTCATCTGTGCCATAAAGCATAGCAAAGGCCTGCTGGTCAATGATCGTTTTTTTATAAGTGTGAAGGCTGTCGATGATGTGTATATAGCGAAAACAATCGGGGCTTCCCATAATTGCTGCATCGCGTTTTTGACGTGCATCTTTCAGCAGGTTGTTGTATATTGTTGTAGCGGTATCAATATTGGCCTTATATGCCTTATACCGGTCACGCCACGGTTTTATGTCCAGTGCGTACTTCATAAATGCAGTGTCGCTACGACCATAATCGCCCCAACCCAATCCCACCAGGTTATTCACGGCCTTCAGGTCGGCTTTTATAGAATCCATCACTTCTTTGGCAATCGACGAATCCCCGCCCTTAAGTTCGGATTTGCCTGCAGCTGCTGCCCCCATTTCGGCCAGTTGGGCGCGGGCTGTTTTGTTCTCTGAGAGGTAGTCGGCAATCTCAATGGAATCTATATTCATGGTAACGGCCATGGTAATGCCAATAAGGAAGAGTTTGAACTGGGTACCGCGTTTGTACCAGCCGCTTACGCGGTCCATGGTATCGTTGTACCATTTGGCCAACCTGAACTTCAGCACATCTATATCGCCGGCCGCCTCGTTAAGATGAAAGGTGAGGATGCTGTGCGTTTCCGGTTCAATCAGGTTGCGCTTGGCGTCCATTACGGTCTGTAACATAGCAAAAGTGGCTGTCTTGTTGCGGTTGCTGCCATCCAGGTCTTTAAGGGTTTCAATAAGTATGGTGGCAAAATTCTCGGCACTTAGGTAAGAAGGCTTTTTAAACAACTGGTTCTGACCGTAATTTTTGATAATAGGGTGTTGGTAAAAGTTATTGTACAGGGTGTAGCTCCGGTTTTTGCCTACCAGCCGGTTCATCCAGGCAGAAAGTTCTTTCCAAATGTAACGGTACAGGTACCATCCCAGATCGCCAAGCGGGCCTTTGCTTTTCCGGGTATTGGTGAGCATACTTTTTATGCCTTTATAAAGCATATTGGCCCTTTGATGCATTATTGTGGCAACGGCTTCCTGAATTGAAGTGGCCAACAGGCTATATAATAAGAATATAAATAGCAGGCCAATAGCAACATCCATGACTACGCTAAGCATAAGTAATTAGTTTAGGGAACATGCTAAAGGTCGAATGTTTGAGGGGCAATATGACCCCGTATTTTCACCCTTTTTTACATGAAAAAAGCCCTCCCAACGCATCGGGAAGGCTTTCATGATAAAATGCTATGTGTAATTACTGCTTAATGATCTTCTCCATCTTCACATCCTTTCCGCCATTCTTAATTCTCAACATATAAACGCCTGCCGGTAGTTTCGAAATATCAAGCGGTGTGTTTACGGTACTCACCTGACGGTTCATTACAATGCGGCCATTTACATCAAACAGGCTCAGGTCCGATTTTCCTGTATAACCTGTAAGGTTAATGTTTACTATATTATTCACGGGGTTCGGGAAGATATCTATCTTCTGTACATCGCTGTTAATAAGATCACCTCCGCGGCTGGCAGTACCTAATTGTACCCGTAATGTATAACATGAGGTGGCGCTGTTAGCTCCGTTATAACCATATACCTGGGCGTAATAAGTACCTGCAGTATAGGTTCTCGTAATTGTTTCACTGGTAGTGCTGCCGGCCTGTGAAATAGCGAGCTGTGTACCTGAACTGTTCAACACTTTCAGGTCATAATCGAATGGCAGCGTCGTTAATGTAACAGTGGCAGTACCGCCCGTAGTGATCACAAATTTATAATGGTCGATATCAGCGCTCGGACTAATAAGCCCTGTAACATTCGTATTGAAAGGAATGGTTGCAGCACCTGATATAGTGCCATTGGTAGTATTATCCAATGTGCTTGCACAGGTTGTTGATAAGGTAGTGAATTGGGCTGTTGTATAATTACCGCTACCTCCTGTACAGGTTGCTCTAACCCGCCAGTCGTATAATGTATTTGCTGTTAAACCGGTTATAGCAACGGAAGTAGATGAAATACCTGAAGCGAGGTTAAGCCATGTGCTGGAAGATGCAGCTTTATAATTCACATCATACGTTGTTGCCCCGCTTACGGCTGTCCAGCTAAGCGTAGCACCGGAGCTGGTGATGGCTGAACTTACTAAACCGGTAGGCGCTCCACAGGTTACAGTAGAATTGGTGGTGAACTGTGCCGATGAATAAGCACTGCTGCCGCTGGCGCAGTTGGTCCTTACCCGGTAATCGTATGTAGTTCCCTGTGTAAGCCCGGTTAAGCCAACAGAAATAGCTGTAGTGGCTGTGGCGGCATTGGTCCAGGTGCCTGATGTGCTGGCTTTGTAATCCACATCATACGATGTAGCACCGCTTACGGCTGTCCAGCCTATAGTAGCTGATGTTGTAGAAATGCCCGATGCGGTTAATCCGGATGGTGCCCCACAGCCTGAGCCCGCAGTAATAGTAAAGTTGGTATTGGAAATATCAAAGAAGATATTGCCAACCGCTTCTACTTTTATTCTCGCCGTTGTGGTGGGTGTATTCGGTATTGTTACCGCCTCGCTGCCGTCGTTAGCGGTACTGGCCACCAGGGTGCTGAAGGTGGCGCCGCCGTCTGTTGAAATGGATATTTTTACATTGGCGCAGCTTACCGGCGATGCGGTTGTGCTGGCCACATTCCAGGTTACTGTTTGTGATGAATTGCCAGCCCATGATACTGCCGTATTGGGCGCCGTTACTGAAAATGGCCCCGAGGTATTGGTAACGGTAACCGTCATGTCGGCAAAATTGGTTTGCCCAATAGTTACGGGTGCCGTTGAGCTATAAGGAGCATTATCCCTTACCGTTAAACGGAAATTCAACGTTCTTGAAACGGAGCTCAATGCTTCGGTATTGGCGCCTGCATCACCACCGGTTAACGGACCAGAAATTAAACCACCTGCAAGGATAGTTGACATTTTAGGAAAATATCTTGTTGGTGATGTAGTAGGTAAAAACGAGATCCAGTTGGGGCCCGATGCTTTGGTGGCGCTGGCCACGCTGGCGCTTCCTGTTTGTGATGAAGATGCATTGTTGTTTTGCTCCCAGCAGTATGTAAGCACATCACCGGCATTGGCATCAGTAGCCGAACCGGTTAATGCAAACGGGGTGCTGATGGGAATGGTATAATTGCTGCCGGCGCTTACAACCGGTGTTGCGTTATTTGATGAAATAACGGTAGTTACCGGACAGGTCTTGCCCGATAAGTTTGACTGTATCTGTGCTATAGAAGCAGCATGAAAAATTTCAATAGAATGCGGGGCAAGGTCCTGGCTGGTAATACCGGCATAACCCATAATGGTAATACCCGAACCTGGTTCCACATTAACGCCTGTACCTTCATTGCTCATAGAGAAGGTATGGTTGGCGCCCAGCTGGTGCCCTACTTCGTGCACCACATAATCGATATCGAAATTATCACCCTGTGGAATACCATCGGCCGGTGAAGTAAAGCCGCTTCCTTTTGAACCGTCTACACAAATACAACCAATACAACCGGCGTTACCGCCGCCGCCCGATGCACCAAACAGGTGGCCAATATCATAATTGGCGGCCCCAATTACAGAGGTGAGGGTGTTTTGCAGTTCGCTGTTCCATGCACCGCCGGCGCCTGTGCTGGCATTTGAATAAGGATCTGTTGATGCATTGTAATAAAATACATTGGTGCTCGCAGCGATCAGGTTTAGGTGTAATGCCAGGTCTTTTTCATACACACCATTACAACGGGTAAGTGTGGCATTTACCGCGGCCAATACCAATGAAACCTGTGATGCGCTTGTTGCGCCAAAATAATTTGAGTATTCGGCGGTAACCGATTGGGCCAGCCGCAATGTTTTTGCATCACCGGTTGATCGTGCATTTGAAGGAGGTAACTGGCTGCTGATATTGTTTGCCAGTATTTGTTCCGGCGTTGTACACTTCCACGGTAAAGCCTGCGAGCGTTTTTTAAATACCGTATAAATGGTGTGATCGGCAGAATAAGGCTCAATAAATTCACTTTCTTTTCCGGTACGGAATACCATTGCCTGTACGCCTTGTGGCGATACACTCAGTTTTAAAGTGGCATACCTGTCGTTGATGCCTTTTCCTGAAAATGCTCTTATCTCGGGGAACTGAGCTTGTAGTGCAGGTTCAAAATTCGAAGCTTCTGTAATTTCGAACTGTTCAATTTGTCCGTCGGCGTTAGGTAAAGAAATAATGGTAGCATGGGTAGAAGTATTGCCAACGGTTTTAAATACTTCATTTCGCAAAGGCGTAAAATTCAGATCGAATAATTTAAAGTCGGTAGGAAATGCAAGCCGGGCGATGGCTTTGTCGGTTGTGATCCTGGCGTTATCGGTGTGTGGGCGCCAGTAATCCTGGGCTAGCAGTATTGTATGGCACAACAATGCTGCTGCGAAAAGTATAACTTTTCTCATGTAGTTTTTGATTTAATGGTAAAAAATGGTACTAGATAAATTTACTTAAATTTTTTTCGATTTCAATTCCAGTTTTAAATAATTACCCACATACCACAGGCCGTTTAAAATATTAATATAGGGGTGAACGTTATAACATTATTATATTTAAAAAACAGCTGCTGTGTATACCCCTGAAGAAATGCATAAACCTGAAGATATAAGTAAAGAAGCGCTTCGCGAACTTGCTTACAGTAATACGATCGACGAGGTTCAAAAGCTGGAAGCCGCCAGGCAGTTAATTCAGCAGGACCCTACCAATAAAGATCTGCAAAAATTGTTCTGGTTCCCTGAACTTGAACAACAGGCGTTGGAGTTACTGATGCAACGAGATCTTGATTACAATGACCTGAATTTCCTGATTTCCCATACTGATCGCATACAAGACGCCTGGGAGCTGTTGTTGAAACGGGGCCTTACAAATGAAGAGCTCTGTAATGTGATTGATGAGGTTGGCGGTAGGAAAAGTGTGTCGGATTTTTTGCAAAGAGATGATGTAAGGGCTTTAACCAGGTATATTAACGTTGTGCAGCAGGCTGCGGAGCTTTTGATAGAACGTAACCCGAGCAATACCGATCTTTGTCACCTGATACGTTATACGCAATACAGCGAATGGGCATTGAATGAACTTTTCAAGCGTAATCCTACCCATTCTGACCTTCGTTATCTGATTCAAAATACACCCTATAAGGAACGGGCTGCAAAACAATTGTTGTTATCAAATCCGTACAATTGGGACCTTTGTCTTATGTTGCATAAGGTAGTTTGTAAAGAAGAGGCGGCAAAAGCATTATTGAGGCAGCATCCTGGTTTTGACGACCTCTTTTGTCTGATGCAGTATTCAGATTATAAAGAAGAAGCCTGGGATTTATTTATGGAACTTGAGCCAGAACTTGACCAGTTATGTTATGTAATTGAACATACTGACTTGGGGCTCAGGGCTGCAGCCGTCCTACATGAGCGTATTGGTTGCGAAATAGTTGATGAAGATAGTCTGATGAGGGAATTAGCACCTGTCATCCTTGCACAACCGGAAAATTTTGAAACGTTCAATTGGTTTAGATTAGTTCCTGAGGTTAGCCCGCTTGCAAAAGAGCTTACACAGGAGTATAATATTTTAGTTGCCTATTGTGCTGTTTTACCTAAGTATATTCAGTTTTATCAAAATGCTACCAGAGAGGAATGGTTTAACAAGCTGAAGGAACTTGCCAGAAAATAAACAGGGCCGCCCAATTCCGGGGCGCCCTAATTTTATCTGCTTAACCACTTACGTATCGGTTCATCAACATACTTCATCACCAAATAGGCAAAGGCCAGTAACAATGCGGTGCCAATAATTATGACCCATACTATGGTGCCCATAGCGGGTTTGTATTTTTCAATATAACTAAAGAAGACCCATATAAATGGATAGTGTACCATGTAAAGCGGATAAGATATTTTACCTGAGAACCGGCAAAGGGCCTGTGTTGATCTTTTCGTCATTGCACCTGCGCCCTGCATGATCAAAAAGGGAAAGTAAAATATAACAACAAGCGGATCGGCGATCCAGCTGAATGATTCATTAAACGGAAACAAAAAGGCCGGCAATAGTAGTAAGCTCAGGGATACAAAACCCAAATTTGATCTTATTATCCAGCCCGAACGATAGATCATCATACCGGCCAGGAATGAAAAGGCTACCCTTATGCCACCGCCGCGGATATTATCGCCGCCCCACCCTACACTAAGATGTTTTGATTGAATGGCTTCATATACCAATGCTATTGCTGCCAGTGAAGTTAATACCCATAGTATTTTTTTTGGCAGTTTCACAAGAACAAGGGCGTAAAAAATATTGGCAATGTATTCCCAGAATAATGACCAGGTGGGCGGGTTCAGGTGAAAAAGATTGAGATATCTTTCTTTTACTATGGGGAAAGGTATCATGAGGAAGGAAAATAAAAACATCAGTCCTATTTTGCCGGTATAGGATTGATACAGATTGCTTATAGGGTCGAATATAAAGGTCAGCAAACCGAGCACAGAACCAATGATCACCAACGGGTGCAAACGTATTAATCTGCGTTTTAGAAATTGACCAATGCCAATGGCAGCCATTTTATCGTCATACGCATAGGCAATTACAAAACCCGACAGGCAAAAGAAAAAGTCAACCGCCAGGTAAGCGTGGGCTATAAAATTGTTATTGGGATTGGGTACGGCAATTTCCATAAAATGGAAGATCACTACTGCAATTGCTGCAACTCCTCTTAACCCGTCTAAATTCTCAAAATGTGGTTTGGTTTTCATTTCAGGGGCAATATTGCAGGTTCAGCGTTATTAAAACCAGTGCCTGCAGAAATATTAATGAGTATTTAATGCGAATGGGGTGAAAAACTGTTGAGCCATTAAACAAAGGAACTTTGAGCTTTAAAGCAAACCTGCAGGTTGGTGTATTGATGAACTTTGTTCTGATAATAAGAAATTAAAATCATAACAAAGATGAAAACGATAGATAAGAATTACGTGAACGGAAAGTTCATTCCAACCAGGGGTACAGAGATCATGGACATTTACAATCCTGCCAACAACCAGCATATTGGTAAAGTGATTTTGGGACAGGAAAGTGATATCCTGGCTGCCATCGATGCAGCAGCAAACGCATTTCCGGCCTTTTCCCGTACGTCGAAAGAGCAACGTATGGAATACCTCCAGCGGCTGCATGACGCCATTATGGAACGCGTAGAAGAACTTCAGGAGATAACTATTGAGGAGTATGGCGCACCGCTACAGCGTTCACTTTGGGCTAACCGCTACGCCGCAGAGACCTTTTTATATTTTAAGGATATATTGAAGGATTTCGATTTTGAACGCAGCATTGGCAAGTCAAAACTTTCCATGGTACCAGTGGGTGTTACAGCTATAATGACCGCCTGGAACGCCAATGCCGGATCTATATGTGTTAAGCTTGCTGCGGCTATTGCAGCCGGTTGTACAACTGTTATAAAACCAAGCGAAATGAGTTCGCTGCAAACTCAGGTACTTGTTGAGTGTTTTGATAAGGCCGGTTTGCCAGCCGGCGTGATCAATGTTGTACATGGAAGAGGCGATGTATTGGGCTCTGTGCTTTCAACGCATCCTGCTGTTGCCAAAATTTTGTTTACCGGCTCAACTGCTGTAGGTAAGATCATTGCCCGCAATGCCATTGAGACCATGAAAAGGGTTACGCTTGAATTAAGCGGTAAATCTCCCAATATTATACTCGACGACGCCAACCTGGAAACCGCAATCCCCATGGCTGTGAACGCCGCTTTTATGAATAACGGACAGGCATGCATTGCCGGTACCCGGTTACTGGTACCAGAACATTTGTTGCCTGAGGTAAAAAGGATCGTACAGAAAACTGTTAATGAGCTAAAAGTTGGTGATCCCCGTGATGAAAAAACCGCTATTGGTCCTTTGGCCGGCAGTAAACAATTTGATCGCATTCAACATTACATAAAACTTGGGATTGAAGCCGGCGCCGAATTGCTTGTTGGTGGTTTAGGAAGACCCGAAGGATTGTTGGAAGGGTATTATGTAAAGCCAACCGTGTTTACCGGTGTAACCAATGATATGGCAATCGCCAGGGAAGAGATCTTTGGGCCGGTTCTGTCTGTGATTACTTACCGTACCGAAGAGGAGGCTATTTCAATTGCCAATGATACTATATATGGCTTACATGCCTATGTAAGTTCGTCGAATATAGAACGTGCCAACCGGGTGGCTGCCCAGATCAATGCCGGCAGAGTGGCCATCAATACAATCTATCATGATGCATTGGCTCCTTTTGGCGGGTTCAAGCAATCTGGCATTGGCAGAGAAGGCGGCGTTTACGGATTGGAAGAACAACTGGAGGCTAAGGTTATTATTGGATAGGTGGCATGCCCGGGCAATAAAAAAAGGTTCTGATCAGAACCTTTTTTATTTGCGGGTATCCGGTTATTGGTCCAGGAGTTTCATAAAAACTTCAGGGTAGCGGGTGCCTGATGCTATTCCGGCGGGCATGATGGCTTCAATTGTTTGAAGGTCTTCGCGCGTGAGTTGCACATTTGCCGCTGCAATGTTTTCTTCCAGATATTTTATGCGTTTGGTGCCAGGTATGGTAATAATATCTTCGCCCTGCGCAAGCACCCAGGCAATGGCCAGCTGCGAAGCTGTGCAACCTTTTTCGGCGGCCAGGGTTTTGATCTTTGCCACCAGCTCAAGGTTCTTGTAAAAATTATCGCCCTGAAAGCGTGGCATATGAATACGGTTATCTTTAAGATCATCGGGTGTTTTGATCTCACCGCTTAGAAAACCCCTGCTCAGCGGGGAATAGGCAACGAGGCCTATGCCGAGTTCACGAATGGTTGGAAGAACATCAGCTTCTATTTCGCGTGACCACAGCGAGTATTCAATCTGCAGCGCAGTAATGGGATGTACGGCAGCAGCTTTACGAATGCTTGCTGCCGATGCTTCAGACAGCCCGATATATCGTATGATGCCTTGTTTCACAAGGTCGGCCAATGCACCAATTGTGTCTTCAATGGGCACTTTAGGGTCTACTCTTGCCGGTGTGTAAAGATCAATGTAATCTGTTTTAAGGCGTTGGAGACTGTAAAGAACGGCGTTGCGGAGGTAGTCGGGATGGGTGTTTACTGGACCGATCCCCAATGATCTGTTTGGTGCGGGCGCAAGGAACAGCCCGGTTTTTACAGAAAGAAAAGCTTTGTCTCGTTTGCCCTTAATGGCCTGGGATATTAATTCTTCGTTGTGGCCAACACGATAGAAATCGGCTGTGTCTAAGAAATTGTGACCGAGCTCCAGCGCTCTTTCAATGGTGGCGATGGATTCTGCATCGTTGCCTTGTCCGTAAACGCCCGACATGCCCATACATCCTAACCCTATTGCAGAGACCACAGGGCCATTTGTTCCTAGTTTTCTATTCATTATTTGTTTTTTATGGAACAAAAATCCTGCGAAAGGCAGAAAAGAGGCCGGACAAAACGCATTAGTTCCCTGACAAATCCTGAATGAACATGGCTATAGTTTTACCTGTAACTTTTTTAAATAAACGGGAGAAATATTCCGGGTCGTTGAAGCCAAGCTCATAGGCCAGTTCTTTAATAGAAGAACTTTCGGAATAGTAAAGGCGGCGTTTGGCTTCCAGTATCAGCCGGTTTATGATAAACTCTTTAGGTGAAAGCCCGGAGTAGTGTTTAACGGTGTTGTATAAACTGTTGGTGTTGAAGGAAAGTTCTTCAGCAATTTGTTGAACGGTTGGGTGAGTTGTGAGATTGTTCTCTACAAAGAGTTTAAAACGGATGTATTTGGATAGCCTGTCATCTGCCGGGTTTTTTACGGTGGAAAAATAAGCTGCATTTATTTCTGTAAGCAGGCTGTTGAGGTGTGCAAGGATAAGCTCGGGGTCATTGTCTTTTTCGCTCAATAATTCCGCCAGCATATTGAAAATGGATGTTAATCGTGCTGCGGCCGAAGAGGTGAATTTAATTTTTGGGTTGTTATAAGGATTGATGAGAAAGGGAATTTGTTTTGGTAAAAGGGAAAGACAATGCTCATCAAATGCGAACTTGAAATAGTTAGTACCTTTTTTGGTGGTCGGTAGCTGGTGTATCTGGTGAGGGAGTATAAAGAGAAGTTCGTTGCTTCTAATATTGTACTGTTGTAGGTCAACGCGGTGATGGGTGCTGCCTTCCAGCATAAAAAGGAAAAAGTAGTGCGGTTTGCGGTGGGTAAGGCCAAACTGGGCCATTACCTCGGGCGGAAGGTGGCCGAAATCGGGTGAAATAAGGCGAATAGGTAGTTTGTTGTTCTGTTTATAACGATCGAGGAATGATCCAATATTTTGCATGAAGTAAAATTGCTAAATTTTATTTGTCTGCGGCTTCAATCAAATAAAATTGCTTGAACATATATCCTGCATCCGATGAAGGTAATCTGGTTGCCAGACTACTCCCACATTTTGTCAAACAGTCTTGGACAGATTGTTTTCATGCTTTCTGGGTTATCATCTGACCAGGTAAACTCGAAGTTGGGATAGTATCCTTCTTTCAGTTTAAAGTTATCATCATCTATAAAGTCATATAATTCTTTTCCGGTCTTTTCTCTGAAGGCCTCCAATGCTACATACCAAAAACTCTCAAATTCGTATTCTTCCAGCTCTAAATCGGTTTGATCAATTAATGAGTCTGGATTTTCTTTTGCTTTGTAATAGACTTCCTTGCCTCTTGATATCACCCAGTTCCTGAAATATTCAAAACCGTCATCCGAACAGCCGCCATTCATTATAAATCCGGCACACCACATTTCCGAATTATAAGTGTCGTAAAGAAGTTTATCAGTACGTAGTCTGAATCCAACTATTTCTACAGGCGATAGTTGTTTCAATGCACTAATTAAATACATTTCCTGTTCATCCTGGTCTTCTGAATTCTGTAAACTGTTTCTTATGATTGCCCAATAAAGATCTTCATTCAGCATTTCTGCTGTTTTTGTCAACATGGTTGAGTTTTCCATTTAATAAATTGTGTTGCTTCAGTTGAATTAACACCGCTATTATACACTACTTTTAGGTCGAAACAAAATTTGACATTTTAGTTTTTGAGCAAGTATGAAAAAATATTCGCGCCGTTCCATTATCAAGTCGGGCACCATTGCCGCATTTAGTTTCAGTCCCCTCCCTGAAAATACGATCTACATTGGGTGGCAACCTTCGCTTACAGGTGCCTAATGAAATTGCGATGCAGTCATTGCCAACTATAAAGTTGGCCAGCGGCACTATTCCTAACCCGTTCTTTACTGCCATTGATATGCCGGCACCGTTAATAGTATCTGATTCGCCGCTACAGAAACTGGAGTTGAAGAAGACATGGGTGTATGATGTGAATACGAAAAAGGGACAGGTTTATGAGTTTTCGTTTATATAATTGATAGCACAAAAAAAGCCTCCAGTAGCACCGGGAGGCTTTTTCAACTATATTGAGTGTAACTACTTCTTAGCTAACTGATCTTGTACCCATTTCTCCAGTTCGCCTTTGGCTTCAAGTTTAACAAGTTTTTCAACTGACTCATCCTTTTTAATGCCATTTCCCTTTTTATAAACTTTTATAACACTACGAACGCCTGCAATACTTCCTTTTACTTCGTCTTTAGAATGGTTATTTTCCAATGCGTATTTTGTATAGCCGGCCATAAAGAACGAAAGTAATTCCTTGTTTTCCTTTGTAAAGGTTACAACATTTTCATCTAAGGTCAGGTCTACTGTTGGTGAGTTCATAACCCAGCCTGTGAGCAGTGAAAATTGTTGTTTATGCTTTTCGGCATCCTGGTTTAATGGCGTATTCTCAAGCCAGTTAATTGTTGCCAGCACATTTGGTTCGCTTTTGAGGTACTGCTTCTTTCCTTTGGGTAAAGACGCTAAAAGCTCAGCATCCTGAGCAAATGAATTTGAGTAAACACTAACCAGTAAAATTAGGGTAAGAACCTGTTTAAAGGTTTTCATCGAGGTGGATTTTTGTTTTATAAAATACATATGGGCATAAAAAAACATATTTTCCGGAAGAAAAGCGACTGTTTTCTAATAAAAATTTCGTTTTCAGTGTAATCACAAAATGGGGAAAGAAAAAATTACGGTCGGTCGTTGGTAAGCACAAGGTAGAAGAACATACTTAGGAGGCTCACTTTTTTCGTTTAATCTTACTATCTAGTACATATTGGCTATAGATCAACTTGAGAATTTCCATTGTATCTACTTCTATCAGGGAAGCAAGTTTTATAACATCCTTGAGAATAAAGCGATCTACATTATTCATCAAATTGGTCATTCTAACGCTGTTAAAGCCTAAATCATGCGCTACCACACTTTTGGGAATGGTATCGAAGATCTCTATAAAAGTTTTAATGTAGCCGCCGGTAATTAAATTTTTCACAGTAGTATATCTCCTGTCCTTCGCCATCTTTCAAAGAAAGGGAGATAACATTGGAAGTTCTGTAGAAAAGTATAATTTGTGACATAAATAAGTGCAAAATATATCATTAAATAGAAGGAATCGTACTATTTTTGTGTCCGAAACCATACTTGTGTCCTAAGTATGTATTAGAAAGTGTCTTTATTCTTTATCAGTTGTTTAAATTGTTATAGCATGAAACTCAGTCAAATAGCCTTGAAATCTATAAATACTCCTGCAATCAGAAGGCGTTTAATGGACGCTTTGGGTTGTACAGAATTTACCATAGCCCGGTATATTCAAAAGAACAGTGATAATTTAACCAAAGCCGCCGCCATGCAAATTATCAGGGAAGTAACGGGTTTGTCAGATATTGAGATCTTAGATATTGGCTAAAAGCACTTTAGGAAGCCTCCGTGGCCCCAGCTTTGCATGTGTTACTGGCAAAACATATTATGATTGAAAAACAATCAATAAACGGGAAAGATGTTTGGATAGAAGTGGAACAACAACCTGCTAATAGAAGCAATCCCAATATTATACCTACCGAATATTTCTTTGCCAAATACTACCTCGAAGAGTCGCTTGCCGGTTCTGCGGTAATATTTACCGACGAGGATGGCAAACCCGTATTATTCGAATCGCCCGTGGCGGCGCTTACCTTTGCCAGGAAGAAATTATCTGCTATAATTTAGGGTTTGAATAACCTGTTTCCCGCAAGCAAAGATGTTTGCTTTTACGCTGTTTTCATCATTATCTGATATAGTAAAAATCCCCTGATCTGCATCTGTTTTATTCTGCTGAAAAACAGTTGTTTTGCATGTATGCAAACAAATCCCTTCAGCGAATCTGAGATACAGACATTCAGGGCCGAAACTTCCGGAACGGCTGATCGTATTCACTTAAACAATGCCGGCGCTTCCCTGCCGCCAGATGTTGTGGTGAGTACGATGGTCGATTTTCTTCAGGAAGAAGCTATCTATGGCGGTTATGAAACCGAAGCTAAATATCGTAAACAGTTAGACTATACGCACCATCTGATTGCGCAACTGATCAATGCAAATGTTGATGAAATAGCCCTGGTAGAAAATGCCAGCGCCGCGTGGGAAATTGCTTTTAACGGTTTGCACTTTCAACCGGGTGATGAGGTGATCGTTTCTGAAATGGAATATGTATCTAATGTGCTGGCGTTGTTGAACGCGCAAAAGCTATATGGAATTGTTATTAAAAAGATAGCCAGTGATGCCTATGGGTTTTTCCCTTTACATGAGCTGGAGATGGCCATCACCAATAAAACAAAATTGATTGCCGTTACCCATGTTCCGTCCACTGCCGGTAATGTATTGCCCGTTGCTGCAATTGGTGAAATAGCCCGCAAACACAATATTGTTTATTTGTTAGATGCCTGTCAATCGGCCGGACAAATTCCCTTAGATGTTGAGGCAATTGGTTGCGATATGTTAGCCGTAACCGGACGAAAGTATTTACGCGGACCGCGTGGCTGCGGTTTTTTGTATGTGCGTAAACAAATGCTGGAAAGGTTAAGGTTATCGTACTTCGATGGTCGTACCGTTACCAGTATTAATGAACAGGGTTTTATAGTGCGGCCCGATGCACGGCGTTTTGAATGGTACGAGAAAAATCCCGCCGTTATACTGGGGCTGCAAAAAGCCGTTGAATATGCTTTGAACATTGGTGTAGAACGTATATGGCAGCGGGTGGAATATTTAGCCGCATTCTTTCGGAAGCAAATGCAGGAAATGCTCAATATTGAAATACACGATATGGGCGATGTACTTTGTGGCATCGTTACTTTTTCTGTTGTTGACGTGCCTGCAGCTGAAGTAAGGGAAAAACTGGCAGCCAAAAATATTAATGTACATATAGGCAAGGCTCCTTCTACCCTTTACTATATGAACCGCAGGGGGCTCGATGGCATTGTAAGGGCTTCGGTTCATTATTACAACACAGAAGATGAAATAAAGCTGGTTTGTAAGGAATTACAAGCTATAACCAAATAAAAATAGTATGAGCGCTTCCAAATGGTTTGAACGAAAGTTCGATTTTAGTTTCGATGTAAATGAATATACCACTATTTACCGGCGCCTGCTGCAGGCGCCGGAGAGCCTGGAAATTATATTACAGAATAAGTCGAACGATATTCTTTCTTATCAGCCAGATGGTAAATGGTCGGTAAAAGAGCATACCGGCCATCTTTCGGTGCTGGAACCATTATGGCGTGCACGTATACAGGATATTATAGAGAAAAGGCCTACGCTCACTCCTACCGATCTCAATAACAGTGCAACGAGTGAAGCTGGCTTTAATAAACTTTCTATAACAGAACTGATACAGCGATTTGCAGTAGAAAGAAGGCAAACATTAGTGCTGCTTGACAGTATAAATATTAGCGGGCATACGAATACCAGCTTACACCCCCGAATGCAGCAGCCTATGCGCATAATTGATATTGCCTATTTTACCGCAGAGCATGATGATCATCATATGGGAGTTATCGGGGAGATTTTAGTGCAAAACTGAATTTCAGGCTTTTCGTTTATCTTTTGCGGTGAGCAGCGGTCTTCCTGCCTTGTTGTGTGAACCTTGCCTCAAGGTTGTGTGAACCCTGTGTGATCCATGTGTCAAATGGGGTACTTTACTAAGGGAACACACATGTTTAACACATGGTTGACACATGGATTAAGCCATTCGTCCCGGGTTTTATGTGTGCTCGTCCCAAATTTACACATGGTTCAAGCATGAATTATACATTTCGTCCCTGCTTTGACACATGCTCGTCCCAGGTTTGACACATGCCCGTCCCATTTTTCAAAATACAGTTGATAGTTAATTTATATTTGTGATTCGTACGGAAGGTTCTTTGAAATAGTTGTTAGTTAACACGTTTACAGGTTAACGAGGTAACAGGAGTTCGTGCTCCCCGATCTCTGAACTCATGGGCGTTCGACCACAGTTGACATAGATCACTGTTTTAATTGCCCAATACCTGCCAGCACGGTATTCAATTCCTCGGGTTTATTGGTCCCAATAAGCAGTCTTTCACCGTTGGTAAATTCAAGTTGCAGGCCTTTGCTGCCCGAAATGTTAAATGCTTTCCCATGGCCAAATGCTCCAAGCCGTAAGCCCCACCCTCCATATTCTCCTATGGGCGAATATTGCCTCACGTAAGATTTCCTTAGTGCGTTCCAGGGATAATACCGGTATGAAAAATGAAAGGGATAGAATTGAACATAAATGCCATCTGGCTTTATTTGTGTTTCAAGCCGAATGCTGAGAATAAAAATAGTTAACAGTGCAACTGTGCTGGCAGCACAAATAAGTTGTGTATTGGTCATTGGGTCATCGCCAAACGGTTGCCCCCAGCCTATTTGTTTTATAACGCCGGCTACAAACGGTGCGTTCAGGCATACCAGCAAAAGCCAGATCCACCATTGTCTGAATTGTTGTTTTTCGGAAAATAAAATGTCATTGTCGCTTGCCATGATCATCTCCGGTTTAGTAGTGCTAAATTCGTGAAATAACAGAGTGTTGTCAAGTATTTCAACAGATCAATGATATATTATAACTTTCAATATCTACGCTCCCACTCTTCATGAAATGATGTGTTCCCTTTATCTTGCAGAATAAATTAATATTATTGGAACCGCTTACATTTCCCGACCACATAAAGAATTACACAAAGCTCGAACATGCCGCACTGGAAAAGCATTTGATCGGTATCATCAAAGGAATTCAAACAAAGGATCAGTATCTCCATCTGCTCAGGATGTTCTATGGCTTCTACCAGGCACTTGAAGTTGAAATGGAACAATATTTGACCCAGCAGCTTATTCCCGATATAAAGCAACGTCGCAAATCTGATGCGCTTTTGCAGGATATAAAAGACCTTGGCGGGAACGAAATGCAGTTCTCTATGCAAGTAGATACACCAGTTATAAACAACTATGCACGGGCACTGGGTGCGGCATATGTACTGGAAGGATCAACACTCGGCGGCCTGATCATTGCAAAAATGATAAAAGCGCAATTACCGGACATTCCCGCCGATAAGGGCTTTTTATTTTTTACCTGCTATGGGGAGGACGCACAAAGTATGTGGAAGAAATTCCGCACTTATCTGCTTGCGCTTACCCACAAAGAAGATCAGGACCTTGCTGCCGAAACTGCCCGGAAAACTTTTTTAACATTTAAAGTATGGATCGATAAGTATGAGCCAGTTTTCTAAATACGACTCTGAATTTTGCGGTAACATTCCCATTCACATCATCAATACCATTCAGGATTATGGCATACTACTGGTGCTTGACCGTAACACGCTTACTATAGAACAGCTTAGCGAGAACGCCGGTGAAATGTTTGTAACACCTTTTAGATCCCTTGCAGGTAAAAATGTGCAGGAAGTGATTGGCCAACCGGCCTTTAACGAATTACAGGTTTGTGTTGAAAAAGGAAATGGCAAGTATCCTACTGCCTGGGTGTTGAATGGCAAACGCTTTTTCACCCTGGTACATGTAACCGACAATATGGTGATCCTTGAAATAGAGAACCAGCCGGCAGAGGGCGCCGAATCTTCTTTTTCTACCCTGTACCAGTCGCTCCGCGATACGGTAAGCAAAATAGAGACGGCCCACGATATTCATGAAGTATGTACCATTGCTGCCGCTGAATTGAAAAGGATCAGCGGTTTTGATAAAATAATGATCTATGCATTCGACAAAGACTGGAATGGTAATGTGATGGCCGAGGCCATGGAGCCCGATATGGGATCTTACCTGGGTTTTACTTTTCCGGCATCGGATATTCCCAAACCGGCGCGCGATATGTACCAGAAGAACCCTTACCGCTTTATTCCCAACCGGGCATTTAAACCAATAAAACTTTACCCGGTTATAAATCCCATCTCCTATACATTTCTCGACATGAGCGAATGCAACCTGCGGGGTGTTGCGGCCGTGCATGTGGAATATTTGAAAAATATGAATGTGACCGCCTCCATGTCGGTAAGGCTTATAAAGGATGGCGCATTGTGGGGGCTTATTGCCTGCCATCATAAAACGGCGCGGCGCATAGACAGCCAGCTTTGTACGGTGCTTGAATTTCTTTCCACCGTTATTTCTTCCCGTATCAATTTATTGCATCATCAAAAATTCCTCGATCTGAGTGCCCGGCTTAACAGCCTGTATACCCAGCTTATAGAGAATATATATCAAAGTAACCATCTTGTTAAAAGCCTGCTGCATGAAAAACCAGATGTAATGGAACTTTTCGGCGCCCAGGGTGTGGTGGTTACTTACAAGGGTAAAACACATGTTGCCGGCGAAGCGCCAAATGCGTCGGAGCTGGAAGATCTTGTGCTTTGGCTTCACCTGAAACAACTGCGCAAAGTATTTTATACCGATTCCCTGTCGGATATATATGACATTGCATCGGAATACCAGCACATTGCCAGTGGCATTCTTGTTATACCTATACAATCGGCACAGGATGAATACATCATTCTTTTCCGGAAAGAGTTCATTCGCACCACCAGTTGGGGCGGTAATCCGGAAGAGCGTATTTTCTTCGACAAAGACCCCAAGATCTACCATCCGCGCCACTCGTTCAAATTGTGGCAGCAGCATGTGAAAGGGTTTTCAAAACCCTGGCTGCAGGAAGAGGTGATGGCGGCGGAGAATTTGCGCAGTTTTATTTATGAATTGATAAACCCGGAACCATTGGCCAAGTAAATGAAAGCAACCCAAAAACATTATGTGATCACCGTAGGAGCTTCCGCAGGTGGCCTTGAGGCCATTCAGGAGTTCTTTGACCATATGCCGCAAACAGGCAATATGTCTTTTGTTGTCATTCAGCACCTTTCGCCCGATTACAAAAGCCTGCTGGTTGACCTGGTAGGCCGAAGGACCGATATGAAAGTGCTGGAAGCTGCCCACAATATGCCGGTGTTGCCAAATAGTGTATACGTGATCCCCAATAACAAACAGATCCGTATGCAAAAGGGCAAATTGCTGTTGTCTGATAAAGTGAACGACAAGTCGCCCAACAACGCAATTGACGTTTTTTTACATTCGCTGGCCATCGATAAAAAAGACCAGGCCATTGCCGTTATACTTTCCGGCACGGGCACCGATGGCACCAGGGGCATTGCCGCAATAAAAGAAAATGGCGGTTGTGTAATGGTACAGGTGCCTAATTCTGCCAAATTCGATGGCATGCCCAATAGCGCGCTTGCGTCGGGTTATGCCGATGTGGTTGATACACCCGCCGGTATTGCCGAAGCCATTGTAAAAGATATTTTTCAAACCGAACAACACCAAAACCTAAAAGCCAAAGAGCCCGATGAGCTAACCTTATTGCATATCTTTGAGCTGATCTATAAATTTGTTGGGCACGATTTCCATTATTACAAAACGCCCACCATCATCAGGCGCATCAATAAAAGAATGCTGCAGCACGGCATTGAGGAACCGGCAGATTTTGTAAAGTTGCTTGAAAATGATCCGGAAGAATGCAAGGAGCTGGCGCATGATTTCCTTATCAGCGTAACCAAATTCTTTCGCGATGCTGATGCTTATAAGGTGCTTTCAGAAAAAGTGCTGCCCGAGCTGATAGCCTCAAAAGAAAGCGGTGAACAGCTTAAAGTATGGGTGTCTGCCTGCAGTACCGGTGAAGAGGCCTACTCTATTGCCATGGCCATTGACCAGGTGCTGGAGCAAACGGGGAAAGAAATAGAAGTAAAGATCTTTGCCTCTGACATAGATACAGCCAATCTTGATATTGCATCAAATGCGCTGTATCCATTCTCTATTGAAAGTGATGTGCCCGAACCATTGCTGAACAAGTATTTTGTAAAGAAAGCAAAAGGATGGTCGGTAGCCCAACGCCTGCGCAAACAGATCGTATTTGCGCGGCACGATATTACCAAAGACCCGCCCTTTATAAAGAACGATCTTGTTACCTGCCGCAATATGCTTATTTACATGAACAACGTGTTGCAAGACAGGATCTATGCCATGCTGCAATTTTCGCTGAACAAAGACGGCTTTCTTTTTCTTGGCCCCAGCGAGAACCCGCCCTTTAGCAAGAGCAGCTCTATGCAGCAGATAAGCGTAAAGTGGAAGATCTTTAAAAAGCTGGCCGATGTAAAACAGCGGGTAAGCTTTAGCGATAATTTGAGTACACCCGTACGAATGCCAAGGCAAAACGCATCTGCGCATGTTGACATTGGCACCAAGGGCCAGAAAGACCTATGGAAAGAAATGCGCATGGCCTTCCTTGAAGACCTCGGTTTTATTGCTTTTTATATCGACCGCAACTTTGAGATCCATGAAACCATGGGCAATTACGAAGATCTGCTTTCGCTGCCCAAGAAGATGCTTAACCTGAACCTGATACGGATGCTGCCGCAAGACCTTTCACTCATCGTGAACCGGGAGCTACGTAAGGCATGGAAGAGTAATAAAGCGGTTCACCTCGATTGTGTTACATTTGGTAAAGGCGATAATACACGCGCTGTAAATATTTTGCTAAAGCCATCGGTAATGGCTACCGGGCACGATTATACCCTGGTAATGTTCAGTAAGGCCGTTGTGCAGCAGGAACGTAGTGTGGAGGCGCCGGCAACGGAGCCCGATTACGATTATATGCGTAACCTGGAAGCCGAACTGGCCGAAACCAAGAACAGTTTGCAACTGGCGGTAGAAGACCTTGAAACGGCCAATGAAGAACTGCAAAGCTCTAACGAGGAATTACTTTCCTCAAACGAAGAACTGCAAAGCTCCAATGAAGAATTGCAGTCGCTGAATGAAGAATTGTACACGCTTAATACGGAACACCAGGTTAAGATAAAGGAGTTGGTTGAACTGAATGATGACCTGAACAATTATTTTCGCAGCACCAATATAGCCCAGATATTTTTAGATGCACAATTGAATATTCGCAAATTCAATCCGGCATCTACAGAGATCATCAATTTTATTGAGAGCGATCTTGGCCGGCCATTCTCCGATATTACAGCCAACTTCAAATACAACCAACTGATAGATGATATTCGTTATGTAGAACGAGTGCGCATAGTGGTTGAAAAAGAAGTTGCCCTGCACCAGGGTAAGAACTTCCTGCTACGAATAATGCCTTACATTACCCGTGAAAAGAAATATGCAGGCATTATTATCACCTTTGTTGATATTACTACCATCACCAACCTGAACAATATTATCCGTAGCGTTTTCAATGCCACCACCAGTGCCATCTTCGCGTTGCATACGGTAAAAGACCCACGCGGTGTGATCGTTGATTTTACCATAGATGCCGCCAACGAAAAAGCGCAGGAATGGTTTGGCAATAAAGAAGTGGGGCTTACCGGTAAAAGCCTGCGTAACACAGTTCCCGTATTAACCAGTCAGGAGTTGTTTGGTGAATATTTGTCGGTAGTGCTTGATGATGTAAAGCTGCACCGCGATGTGATGCTGGAAAGTATGGATATGTGGTTTGAGCTAACGGCGGCAAAAATGCCCGATGGGCTTGTTGTTACCTTCACCGATATTACCGATAAAAAGAAAGCGGTAGAAAAGATCCGCAAAAACTATAGTGAACTAAATGAAGTAAAGGAAAACCTTCGCCGGCTTAATAAAGAACTGGAAGATAAAGTGAAGGACCGTACCCGCGAACTGTCGTTCAGTGAAGAACGCTTCAGATTGGTGGCGCAGGCCACCAATGATTCACTGTGGGATTGGGACCTTACTGCCAACAAGGTTTGGTGGAGCGATGCATTTCGCAAAACCTTTGGGTATACTGAAGCGCAAATGACCCGTAAAGAATGGCTCGAACATGTACATCCCGACGATCGTAATAGAGTGAAGGAGAGCGTACATACCGCCATTCACGACAATTACAACCAGTGGAGCCAGGAATACCGATTCCTTAAAGCTGATGGCGAATATGCCAATGTGCTCGACCGTGGTTATATCCTGCATAATGAATTTGGCGTGCCCTATCGCATGCTGGGCTCCATGCTCGATCTTACTGCATTGCGTAAGGCAGAACGGGAGATCAAGATGATGAACGAAGTGCTGGAAGAAAAAGTAAAACAACGTACCGAACAGTTACAGGTAACGAACCAGGAACTGGAATCGAGCAACCGCGATCTGCAATTGTTTGCATCGGTGGCCAGTCACGACCTGCAGGAGCCGCTGCGCAAGATCCATATGCTTACCAAAATGGTAAAAGACTGGCACGAAGGCGAGCTTGGGGAAGACACGGTGATGTATCTGAATAAGATCATGCACTCTGCCATGCGCATGAAAGCGCTGGTGAACAATATCCTGCATTTCACCAAACTCTCCAATGACTTTTCGGCTTTCGAAAAGACCGACATAGCGCAGGTCATAAAAGAAGTGCGGGAAGATTTTGAAATGGTGATCCGCGATAAAAATGCAGAGATCAGGGTGTCGGAAATACCTCAGCTGGAGGTAATAAGATCGCATATTCAGCAGGTGTTCCAAAACCTTATTGGCAATGCGCTTAAGTTCAGCCGTAAGGATGTACCACCGGTGATCACCATTTCGGCATGGCGCGTAAATGAAAGATCAACCACTGCCCTGCCCGATGCCAAAGGTCGCTGGTGTCATATAGAAGTGAAGGACAATGGTATTGGCTTTGATGAACAATTCAAGACCCGCATCTTTGATCTTTTCCAGCGGTTGAATTCAAAGGATAAATTTGAGGGTACAGGTATTGGCCTTGCCATAGTGAAAAAGATCGTGGAGAAACACAACGGTCTTATTGCGGCAAACAGCCAGGAAGGTAATGGGGCGGTTTTTTCAATTATACTTCCACTGGAGCAACTACCCAGGTAAACCAGTTATGAAGTAAGAAGTAGGAAGTAGGAAGTAAGAAATACAAAAAAAGTAAGAAGTCTGAACGTGCGGGTTTTTCGTACCTCGTACTTCAGACTTCTTACTTCTTATTATGCCGTAGGCTGCGTAAACGTCCAGCCGTCAAGTATTAATTCCTGAACTGTTTGGTTGCGCTCGGCGCCTTGTTTTTTTGTAAAGATGCCTCTGCTTACAGTAATGCGGGTGGTGAGATACCCGGTACCAAAGAGACCAATTAAGATACAGAGGACAAGACCGATTGCAATCGCCCCACCGCCAATTAACAAGAAAAATGCAAATATGGCCGCGCCAATACCCCAGGCCTGTAAGGCCCCTTTATTGGCACTCTGCTGGTGTATTTCAAGGCAGGTCCTGCATCTTGGAATACCTACTGGTATCTTGCTGTACTTAACAGAGCGGTAAACAATGATATTTGTTCTGTCGTTCTCTTTGAACAGGGGAATAAAATAGTTGTCTTCCATATTGCTGGAATGCTCCACTTCGCAATACTGACATTTAGTATCCGTAGGCTCCAGCCTTTTCTTTTCTTTGTTAATTGTATACATAGGGAGGATTTATTTAGTAGTCGTAACTTTCTTTGTCGCTTTTGGCGTATACTGTTTTTGCCAGAATAAAGTACAGTATAAAGGCCGGTATCATTGCCATAATAATCGGGATCACCATTTCAATGCGTATAAACCTTGTTCTGTCTGCGAAATACATGTGATGGGCCAGTGGGAAAATAATACCATATACAATACCGCCTGCTATACCGGCAATAGGTTTGTCTTGGGCTGCAAAATAACCGCCTATGCCAGCGGCTAAAAATGCCACCATAAACCACACTGGTGATGTTATGCCAAATAAAGGCCCTATGAGGGTGAACATAACAGTAACACCAACGGCAATACTTTCTACTTCACCCTGTTTATTCTGCTGCATTTTTTTCTCGAACAATACCTGCTTGAACTCGCGTATTTCATTAAGAAGAAGTGATTTTGCTTCTGTTTCGTCGTACCCTTTTTCCATCAGTTTGGCAATTTCTGCGTCAGCTGAAAAGGTATTGGTAGTAAGCTTATATCTTATTTGGTCTTTTTCGGTTTGCGTAAGGGTGTTGGGCATTTTTCAAAGGATAGATATACGAATTAAATAATAAGTGTACGGCTAACGCCTTAAAGAAACGCATTTTTTATATTATTTGCAAGTGCTATAGCAATTTGTCGAGCTGGTTGTATAATTTTTGCCGGCTGCTGGGTCGTTCGGCTACATCATGCACAATTTTTCCCTGTGCGTTGATAATCATATAACGGGGAACGGAATTTAACGGCTGTATTCCGGTCTTTTCGGCCTCTTGCCAAAAGGTTTCGGTGCTGGCCCTGTTTACCCGGTAATGTTTTCCCTCCAGGTTATTGATGTAGATATAGTCCTTCCATTTTTTATCCTGTTCGGGATTGTCAAGTGCTATATACAGCCATACGATGTTCTTGCCAGCATACCGTTTTTTTAGTTCGGGCACATACGCCATTTCATATTTACAGGGGCCGCACCAGGTGCCCCACATATCGAGGTATATTACCTTGCCTTCATATTTCTTTATTACCTGCAGTACCGAGCTTATATTGCCCAGCTCTTCTATGGTTATGTTGGCGTTGGAGCTATTCTTTTTAACCGTAGCTGTTAACTGCTGTAAAAGGTTTTTTGCCCGGGGCAGATATTGGCTGGCCGGGTATTTTTGCTGCATATTATTAAACAGGTAAGTGCAGGTGCTGGTATTGGAAAGATCGTAGGCCGAAATAAACAGGTTGTAGTATACCTTGTCGCATATAGACGCCGGCCAGTTAAGCTCGGCATAACGGGATGCCATGATGGTTAATTCGCCATTCGCTTTTATAAGGCTGTCGATTGTGGTGAAGGGCATGCTGAAAAATTCTGCCAACCGCAGCTTCATGGTATCAATGCTGTTAGTATTAATTTTTTTAGATGCCTGGTTAATATCGTACCGGTTTCTTTTTTCAAGCATAACATTGGCGTAATAACCGCTTTGGAGCATGCTGCTATCGGGCAGTGGTTGCCATTGCATAATGATATTCTGGGCCGTATCGGCTAACATTTTGTTGGCTTTGCGCAAATCGAACGTGGCAAAATTGCTCAAATGCGATTGGTAAGCATATTTTGTTTCGTTGATAAGAATTTGCTTAAGCGCAGGGGAAGTTGCCGATTGTTCAATTTGCGTTTTTGTCGTTGCAATTTCTTCTTCAATATGACGTAGAAGAGTGTCGGTAAAACCTGTTTTCGTAAGGTCTTTAAAAGAAATGATCTCTTTCTCATTTTTCGAAAACAGCGGCTTGCTGTCGAGGATAGAATTGTGCACCAACTGGTTTTCGGCAGCGGCTTTGCCGGCGAATAATATAGAAGTAGAATCTATTGTTAGCTGAAGGTTACGGCCGGGGCTCAGTAATAAGCGGTATTTGCGTTCATTGAATGTAAGTTCTGCAAAAACCGGGTAAGGTAACTGCAGGGTTTGTTTGAATTTGCCGTACATATCAGGAACAGCTTCTGCAGAAGGCTGCTTTGGAACATAATCGGCATATAAAAGATATAGCTGTATTTTTTTAACGGCAATACCTTTTATGGTGCCATCGATGGTACATGGCTGCGCATATAAGCTACCAATAAATAGAAGGGAAAATACAAGCAGTTGTAAACTTTTCATGCTAAGTTGAGGTTAATTGAATATTACCCGTGTGTCGCGCAAAGTATGGTAATATTTCATCTCAACGCAGCTTTTATTTAACTGCCCCCCAAATACAGGTTTATTTTAACAACATTGTTGCCTAGTATAATAGGATGCCCGGCTTCTGTATTGCATTTAATTGTCATGTTACCCGCATCGAATGAAATTTCGTTTGTTATAATGGGTGATAATTGTCCGCCATACAGCGGCCAGTACCCCGCCCCCAGCTGCGATTTTATGTTGGCCTGTTCTTCACTGGTAAAGTCAGCATCGGAGGTTAACGTAAGTGAAATACCATCAACAGCCAAAAAAGCACCTATGGCATAATTGAAAGTACCATTAACGCCAAAATAACCGTCCCACCCTGTAGCCGATGACCATGGCGGCGTTGCCTTTGAGTACAATGCCAAATTAAGCAGGCCCGAATTATACCAGGCGCCGGGTGTAACGGCCGTTACTGCAAAATGTTCAAAGGCCACTGACAGGGTAATATTACTTTGGGCAAACTTTTGACTAATAAGGAACCCGCACCAGCTGCCGGTATATATTCCAAAGAATGAAGGATCGTTACCCGGCACCCAGGAGTTCGATACATTAGGATTGGCATCGGAAGAAGCGTATGAAAATTCAGTGGAAGGTGATGCC
Organism: Niastella sp. OAS944; assembly: GCA_024809215.1. Taxonomy (GTDB): domain Bacteria; phylum Bacteroidota; class Bacteroidia; order Chitinophagales; family Chitinophagaceae; genus Niastella. The sequence continues at coordinate 139,360 of JANUBW010000015.1, forward strand.
TGTAAAGTAGCAGTAAGGCTGGATAATGTTGGCGAGAGATCGGGCAGTTTTGCATTGGTGCCCTGGTATGGGGCCAATGCCGCCAGTGCGCTATTGATGAGCAGCTGGTTATTAAGATCGGTGCGACCAATATTGGCTACTGTGGGTGCATTTAACATGGCCCATTGAAACCACACGGTTGGCAAGGTATTATCAGGCGGTGGTGTGGGTAAGCTTTTCAGGTAGGTATTCCATTTTGTATAGGTGGCCTTACCAATATCTTTTTGAAATGAACTATCGGGGAACTGCAGTTGGTTTACTATAGCTGCGTACTGACTAAAAAAGGTGGGCTGGTTATAGTACCAGTTATTGAACTTCAACGTTTGCGGGGGAACAATATTGAGGCAGGCCCAAAGGGCTTCATCGCTGGCCGGTATTCCAATAGGTTGTATCAATTGAAAATTACTTACCGGCAAATTAAGCTTACTGCATAATTGATTGTACCAGGCATTGGTAATTCCTGTAAAGCTATCAGTCATCATAAAAGTATATTTATAATTGGCCTCCCCCCACCGGGGGGAGGATTGGAGGGGGGCCATTGGCCTCCCCCGCCAGCTGGTGGAGAGGTCTGTATGGGGCAAAGAAAAGAAGAGGCCATCACGTTAGTGTTGCCTCTTCTTTTGTAAACAACTGTTGAGAGATTAAAACGCCTTAAGCGTAACCTTCAGCCATTGCTGGTTTTTCAGCTTTAAAGCTTTTAGAAGCTGCAAACATTGCTGCGGCCGGAGCTGCAGAGTGCCCTACAAATTGTGATACTGGCAATACATTAGCGCCAAGTATGATAGGCACACCTTTTATGCTCGACATGCTTATTGTCATTTGTCCCTGTTCGTTAAACGTTGCGGTGTTTGTTGAAGAACTGCCGCTGCCGCTTGAATAGAAAGGCCAGAAGCCGGAATGACCGCTCGATGTAATGGTTTGCTGATCGAGTGTTGAATAAGTTGCATCGGATATTACCGTAACATTCATGCCTGAGGCAATGATGAGGTTGGCGGCAAAACGCTGCATGTTGCCGTTAGTGCCAAACGTATTATCCCAATTGATGCTCGATTGCGGGCTCCAGGGGTTACCTGTTTTATTGGCAAATGCAAGGCCCATGGCGCCGGAATTATACCACTGTCCTGGTGTATTGGCATAAGTAAGCACATTTTCAAATGTTGCTGTTATTCTTATGCGGCTTGAGGCAAATTGCTGGCTGATAGAAGAAGTAGTAGTGCTTCCGCCCCAAAGGCCAAAGAAACCTGAGTTGCCGCCTTTTGTCCAGGAAGTGCTAACGTTGCTGTTCATTGTCTGGCTATCGAATGTAAATGATCTGTTAGGTGAATTAAGCAGATCGTTCACCATTTGATCGTAGTTCAGTGTAAAGTTAAAACCAAGCGGTTGCCCATTCATGTCTGTATAGATCAACGTTAATTCGTTTTGAGCAGTAGCTATTGGGTCTAATAAAATGGCAGCATAATCTGAAGATCCTATATTGGCAACTTGTGGCGCGTATATCATGGCCCAGTTCCTGAATAAAGTAGGCATCTGGTTCATGGTTGGCGGTGTGGCCAGGTTCAGAATATATTTTTGCCATTTTTTGAAATTATCAGCGCCTATATCTGCCTGTACGTCTATATTCCTTGATGGTACCAATGCCGACATCAACGCCCTGTAATCACTATAGAACTGGTTACCGCCACTGGCCTGAAACTGTTGTGTAAGAGAGAACGGGGGAATGTTATTGTAGTAAGCCCAGAAGGTTTGGTTGGCGGCCGTTCCACTTGCAATAGGAGGCGCAGGCTGAATGATCTGAAATGAATTTGCGTTTAGTCCCATTCCTTGTATGAAACCATTGTACCATCCATTTTGAAGGTCTAAGAACGTACTCATAATGAAATGTTTTTAAGTTACCCCTACTCATAAGGCTTTTCGGGTAATGCCCCCGCTGAAAATTCTGCAGCAGGACAGACCGTTTTTTCAAGTGGTCGCTGACCTCCACCTTCACTGGGTTACAGTGCCGTTATAATAGAATACCCATTCTTTTAACCTTATCGTAGTGTTATAAGATTAATAGTTGTATTCGTTCAAATACAAATACTCAGTAATGAGGAAACATTAAATGTTGATGAAGCTAAAATCAGGCAGGGTGAAATGAAAATAACAATCGTATGAATTTGTTCGCTTAGTTGCTGGGGTGCTTAGGAATTCTAAGGTAGTGAAACTATTTTATATATTTCATACCGTGAAAACACCTTTTTTTGCAATGCAAAAGAAAGCAGCGGTTAAATAGAAAGCGTATATACATTAATGTCTATGTTGATTTTACACTTTAATTTCATTGTCATGTACTGTCTTTCCAAGCTCATAATAATACTCGAGCAGTATCTGATGACGAAACCTGTAGCTTCCACCATCGCTGCCCAGTATTTGAAGCTCCGTGCAATAATCTAAAAATTTCACATAAGGAAAAGGCATCGCTTTTTCAAGAAGCAGGCAATAGTTCAAAATAAAATGTTCAATTAAGGGCGATCTTACCAATGAATAAGAAATGCCGCACATGCTACCCAGCAAAATTGACTTTAATAAGATGTACGCCCACGGTTGATTGGAATAGGCTACTATCAAAGCTGCCGCGCAAACAGTACAACCAAAAACGCTCCGCATTATATTATTAATAAGGCTGCCACGTAACCGTTGGTATGGATCTTTGATTGCCAGAAAAAGGCCAAATTCTTTTGAAAAAGCGTCAATGATCTCAGCTATTCCTTTGAGAAGTACTAATACAGTTGTGCCAAATACTACCAGTAAAGTAATTTCGAGGCCTTTTACAGGTATTGATCTTTCAATGATCCATGCAATGGAGCCTAATAAAAAACTGCAAATTATCCAGTAAAGAAGAATATTGTCCCAGCTTTTACTATGATATATCATTTTCCATTGCCATTTCCTGATCTCCCGGGTCTCTATTCTTTTATAAATACGTTGTGGGGCCGCAACAACCAAAATACCTATTGGCAAAATGACAATTTGCGCCCACATAAATGAGTAAAGTAGGTTACTTGAAATATTATCAAAATACAATAAAAATGCTATTGCAATGGATGACGGCACACTTAAGTAAATAAGGCGTTTCCAGGTTTTTTGCCTGCGTAAATATTGCCATTCCCAGTTTTTTCTTTCTGTTATATTATTAGCGCCCCATTTTGCATAAGGAGATACTTTGTTGAAAGTTTCCGTGATAAAAAAGATTATGAAAATGATAAAGCCGCCAAGTATACCTGGTATTAATTTATTGTACACTATACCAATAAAAATGCCCAAGATTAAGGCCTGTGGAAATGCTTTAATACTGATCTCCAGCCAGGTTTTTCTCTTGCGCAAGAGCCACCAATTCCATTTCATATCTGGCGCCAAACTTTTTATTTTTATGTGGCCAGATGTAAAGATGTGCAAAACGGTAGCAAACCAGGATATACATATAGAGGCAAGCAACCCAAAACAAACACCTGTTTTAATATTTGTTGGAATGCTGATTAGTGAGCCCAATAGCACACCCAAGGTTAATCCAAATAACAAGCAAATACCGATCGTAAAAGCTTTTTTATTTTTTAATTGATCCGGCTGCAGGTCCGAAAGCTCAAAACTATCCTCGCCGCGCGTTGATATCCATTGGGCAAGCCATATAAGCCATTTGTTAACGTCTTCTTTTTTATAGGTAACATTCGTTTTCTGTGTGTCGGTAATTTTTGATGCATATAGTTTAACCAATTCATCTTTAAATGAAGTGGTTTGGTTGGTAAAATCAAACTGTTTGCCATTGTCCTGCAGCCCAAAAACCTGAAGGGCCAGGTTAAAATAAAACGGGTTGCATAAGGCTTCCTGAATATCACGTCTGGCTTTAAAATGGGGTAATAATGCACGTACTGATTTGCCGGAAGCGTAGTATATGTCATTTTTTTCTTTCAGCCTTATTAGCGCATGCTGTACATGGTTGTGGGTAATAGGTTCAATACGTATTTGCGCCTTAACGAATAAACTGATGTTGGCCATTCCCCTTTCAGTTAATGTAAAATATTCCTGCTTGCGCGAACAGATCACAAACCAGGGCGTATTATTTAACTGCTGGTACTTATCAATGGCAACCAAACATTTTTGCTGCATGTGTATGCGTGCTTCATTGTCGGGGAGGTTTTTTCCTATTTCGTCAAGCCCATCCATCAGCGGAATTATTTGCAGCTCCCTGATAACGGCTGCGGCATGTTTAAGCGAATAGCCGTAAGACTGGTGCAAGATCTGTTCAAGCCATTTTTCGAATTCGCTGTATTCCTCTGTCCAGGAAGCCAGGTTAAATAATATCGGCACAGGGGCGTTTGTATCCTGCCGGGCATTATCAAGTAATTTCAACGCCAGGCTAATGAGTGAAGTTGTTTTTCCGGAGCCGGCCTCACCTAATAGAATAAGAAATTTATGTTTAAAAAAGAGGTCGGGTAAAGTTTCATTGGTAAGACCTTCTTTGCGGGCATGATCATCTAATAATGATTGCTGTACATGATTTAATCCTTCAACGGAATATGCATATTGTAAATCTATCTGATACTCGCTATCTGCCTGCTTGCCTATTCGGCCATGATATCTTTTTTCAAGCGATTGTATCAGCAAAAGCCTTTGCTCACTATTTAATAAGTCAATGGGTGTATTTGCTTCCTGCTTTTTCTTCCACTTCTCAAAGGCTGTTGCTGCAATGAATACTACTACTGTTATTAAGGTAATAATAAGTAAATAATGTTCTTTCCCCAGTTTTTCCTGCGAAGGAATTGTTAGTTCCGAAGAGATCAGGTTAGTAAGAATGGGTAACAGCAAAGCTGTAATGGCAATGGCTATGCTATTTCCTAATCTTACCAAATACTTTTTTACCCACTTTTTCAATCTTTTCCTGGTTTGGCTATAAGTAAATAAAATTCCGGGAAATAAAATTGGGTGTTTTTCCTGTTTTTTATAAGCCAGGTACTGCTTATATGTATTTTACGGATGGCGGTAAAAAGCAAGGGCACTTACTCCGAGCAGCATCGGCATACAGGCTGCCAGCGACAGCCATAGTTTGCGCATCATAGAGCAAAAGGGTTTAAAATTGGTTTTCCCAAATATTAGGATCTGTACAGTCAGGCTATATAACTGCTATTTAACAAAAACTGATATATGCCTGTATAAAAAAAGCATATAAAAACGGGCTGGCATGGAAATTTAGCCCATGTTGGCATGCGTATACTGATCTTGATGCTTATTGGCGCCTTGTATTTTACCCGGGTAACGGCAGATACTACCCGCCCCCGCCCTGCTTTTATCGCTTATTACAGTGGCAATGCAACCGATATTGACCGGTACCAAATACAAGCGCTTACTCATATTATTTACAGTTTTGCCCTGCTAAGGAATAATCAGCTATACGTAAGCGCTGCTGCCGGCAATATTTTGAAAAAGCTGGTTGCTTTAAAGAAAAAGAACCCCCGGTTAAAAGTAGTTTTGGCCTTTGGTGGCTGGGGTGGTTGCAAACCCTGTTCGCCATTATTTGCCGTTGCTGCCAATAGAAAAGTCTTTGCCCAATCGGTACTGGCCATATTGCAGCGATATAAATTAGATGGCATCGATATTGACTGGGAGTACCCAGCCATTGATGAAGGCCCGGCAGGACATGCCTATAGCCCGGCTGATAAACAAACTTTTACCGAATTAATAAAAGCCCTGCGAGCAGAATTAGGTAACCGTTACGAACTGAGCTTTGCAGCTGGGGTGTTCCCGAAATATTTATATAATTCTATAGAATGGCAACAGGTAATGCCATTGGTAAACAGGGTGCATTTGATGAGCTATGATATGGTGAACCGAAAAAGCCCGTTTACGGGTCATCATGCGGCACTCTATTCAACTTCTCTTCAGTCAATTTCTATTGATAACACCATTCGTTTTCTCGATTCACTGCGCATAGCGCGCAACAAAGTGGTAATTGGCGCCGCATTTTATGCCCGCACCTATAAAGTGGCCGATACCAATAATAGTGGGTTGTACCGTCCGGCCGTTTTTGACGGTTTTGCCGTTTTCAAAAGTTACAGCCAACGCCTTTCGGCCGCCAATGGTTTTACCTGTTATTGGGATGAAGCTGCAAAAGCGCCTTACTGTTTCAATGCTGCGCAAAAGCTTTATGCCACCTTCGACGATGAACGTTCTGTAGCGCTGAAAGCCCAATATGCCATCGATAAAAAGCTAAATGGCCTGCTGCTTTGGGAGTTGCGGCAGGATGATGGTGAGCAACGGTTGTATAAGGCCATTGCAACTGTCTTTAAATACCCAGCTCCTTTTTAATTTTCAAAACCTTATTGGGTGTATTCAAACTTTTCTGCAGATCTTCTATGGTAAGGTTATTGGCCCGGCTTTTAAAGATAAAAGTTTTAAAGCTTTGTTTATTGGCCTCCTGGTTAAAGCTTTCTGCATGCGTGTGTAAAAGCTCCCGAGTGTATTTATCAATATGTTCTTTAATGGTTGTATAAGAATGTTCAAGTTCCTGTTTCCATTTTTTTATACCGGCCAGGTAATTCTTTATCTCTGCCTCTTCAATATAAGCTAGTTTTTCAAGTTGTTTATCGATCTCCACGGACGGCATTTCGTCCCAGTTCTTTGCTTTTAATACCGGTATTTGCCATTCTTTTTGTTGTGCCTTCCAGTGATCGGCTTTTGCTTTTACCTGGTGTATTATAAACCCGGGAAGCTCTATGGCGGTTAAATAATTTCCATGGCAGGCGCCGGTATCTATTCCGTATGTGTTATTGCGTATTTTAGGTGCATCGCCTACTACGTGATGACCATAAATGATAGGTTTGGTGCCGGTGTAAAACTCGGTCCAGAATGTACCTTCAGGATATTTCTTTTCAAGATATCGGTCGCCCGAGGTGGAACCGCACAACACTTCCTGTTTTTGCTCGGTCAGGGGTTTGTCGTGTTCAAAAAAAGCGTGGATGATGATGGCTTCATCGGTTTCATAATAGTACGACAGTGTATCGAGCCATATAAGGAAATGCTCATAATCGTTGCCAAACTGAACTTTCACTATTTCCTGGGCGTAACTAAGTATCCTGTTCTGGTGTTTTCGTTCGTGGTTGCCAATTAAAACAATGCTGTTGGGCCTGTTTACAAAATACTCATACACTTCTTTTGATTTATTGCCTCTGTCAACTATGTCGCCAAGAGAAATAAGCAGGTCGTCATTTTGTAAACCAATCTTTTCTGTGAGCTCAATAAATTCATCAAAACAACCATGAATATCGCCAATAACAAATGTTCTCATTTTTGTTTTCTTTTAAGGTAACGGTAGCTCAGTTTGAGAAACGAAAATACTGCTTTTAAATAAAAGCGATCATACTTTCCCTTTTAGCATAGGCACGAAGGAGAAGTAGTCGAATACCTCTTCCTGCAACTGTCCATTATGTTGGCGGGTTACCCTAATCATACGCTGGTTGCCGTGTTTGCCTACCGGCGCCACCAGTATACCGCCTATGCGCAATTGTTCGGTTAATTCAATTGGTAATTCTTCGGGTGCAGCGGTGATCAATATCTTATCGAATGGCGCTTCGGCCGGCCAGCCTTTGAACCCGTCGCCATAACAGAAATGCAAATTGGGAAATGATCGCAGGAACTGGAAATGCATGTTGCGGTCGTAGAAGATCTTTTGCCGTTCAATGGTATATACCTCTGCTCCCATTTCGGCCAGAATAGCGGCCTGGTAAGCGCTGCCGGTACCAACTTCCAGTATTTTATCGTGTGGCTGTACGTTCAGCAATTGCGTTTGATAGGCTACGGTATATGGTTGAGAGATCGTTTGCCCCTCCCCTATGGGAAACGCCCGGTCAACATACGCATCGTCTTCCATACCCACTGGCATAAACAGGTGCCGGGGCACACTGCTGATGGCGTCTAGTACATATTCATCGGTTATACCTTTTGCAGCTATATCGGCAGCTAACTGCTGCCGGCGCCGGGCCTGTTTCAATGTATCTACATGCGGGTGCGTATATTGTTTTCTAATGTTTTGTTTGTTTTTCATACCGGCCCATTATAGTGGCTTTGGCAAGAATATGCGGCTTCATGGCGGCTTGCAACATATCTTTTGTTGCGCCGGGCTCCAGATCTAATTTGGCATCGAGCGCATAAATATGAAAATAGTAGCGGTGCGAGCCGCTGGGCGGACAAGGCGGATGATACCCTGTTTTGCCTGCTGAGTTATTGCCCGAAATACCGGGGTTTGAATCTTCTCTTATATGATTGGTTGGCGGAATATTCCATACCACCCAATGGTCGTAAGTGCCCTTGGGCGCATCGGGGTCTTCAACAATAAGGGCCATCGATTGGGTGTTGTCGGGTATATTATGAATTTGCAATGGCGGGTTTACCGCATCGCCCTCGCAGGTATATTTGGGGGGAATATTTTGCTCATAAGTAAACGCAGGGCTCGAAACCTCAAGCTGTAATGTAGTTGTTGCCATAACTTCAATTTTTAGGTTCAAACTCAAAGAAAATGGCACAAATACCGTTCCAGCACATTATTTAGCAACGATCAGTGTTTGTGTAGCCATTGATTTCATTCGGGTGAGCAGCCAGGTCAATTGGCGTTTTGCATAGGCATTTATTTCATCGCAAACACCTATCAGTTCTTTATCTCTTAACCCAAACGCCGCCTGTTGCAAAACAATGCTGCTTACCTCGGCCTCATTGGCCATAAGCCAAAGGTCGTGCAGATCGCGTAACAGACCCATACTGCCTTTGCGTGTGCCTTTGAACAGATCACTCAATAATTTATCGGGTTCGCGATTCTTTTCTTCCCCGTATTTTTCGCCAAATGGTTTTATTTTCTCTACCAACCGGTTACACCATTTCATCATTAATTCACAGGTTGCCGGAATATCGGGTTCCGCCTGGTGATGTTGGGCCACTTTCATATAGGCTTTAGCCATATCCTGCTGGCTTTTATGCACCATGTTTATATAGTTTCCGATATGCATAGTTAAAAGCTTTAGTCTTGTTTTTTGATCTTTACGGCCGCATACTTATAATGCGGTTGTTTGCTTACGGGGTCCCATTCGGTAATGGTGAGCTCATTAGCTGCGCGTTTACGATCGGGTTCATCCCAATAACCATAATGGAACGGAATGAATAACAGGCCTGGTAATATGCCGCCTATTTTCACAGGTTGCACTACTTTGCCGCGTCTGGAGATCACTTCAATAACATCGCCTTCTTCTATGCCATATTTCTTTGCATCCTGTTGCGACATTTGTACATAGGAATCCGGCGCCGCCTCCTGCAGTGCTTTACTGCGGGCGGTTTTTGTTCGGGTATGAAAATGATATACTACCCGGCCGGTAGTTAGCATCAAAGGATAGTCTTCGGTTGGCTGTTCGTGTGGTGGCTGATAATCGGCGCATTTTAAGAATGCTTTTCCTTTTGGGTCGAATGTTTTGTATTCATCCTGCGTGTAAGCGCCGCCGGTATCAAGATCATGTCCGTAATTTTCGCAGTAATCTATGCTGGTATTGAAAGTATGATCGGTATAAATGCGCTTGCAACCATCGGGATGCTGCTCGTTACAGGGCCATTGTATACCGTTGCTTGCGCTAAGTTTTGCATAACTCATGCCGCTGTAATCGCAGGGCCTTCCCTTGCTGCATGCCTTCCAGGCTTCAAACGTCTCTTCGGGTGTTTTCCATTTAATAAGCGGCGCGCCGTCTTTATCGGTAAACCCCATTCTATGGGCATAGTCAAGAAAAATGTCGAGGTCGGAACGCGCTTCACCGGGCGGTTCAACAGCTTTGTGTGAAATATGCACCGTTCTGTCGACATTGGTAAAACAACCGGTTTTTTCGCCCCATATAGCGGCTGGCAGTATTACATCGGCATACTGTGTTGTTTCGGTCTCAAATGCATCCTGCACTATTACAAACAGGTCTTTATTTTCCAATATCTTTTTTATGCGCGACAATTCTGGCAGCGATACAACGGGGTTGGTAGCGCTGATCCATAACATTTTGAGTGAACCCGTTTCTGCAAATCGCCACATTTGCATGGCATGTGTTGGCGGCGACCAGTGCGGAATTTTATCGGGCTCTACATTCCAAAGGTTGGCCAGTTCCTTTACATGGGCTGCATTGCCCCAGTTTCTAAAACCGGGCAGATCGCCATCGGCGCCGCATTCGCGATTATTTTGTGCAGTAGGTTGACCATTCATTTGATAAATGCCGCTGCCCTCCCGCCCTATAAGGCCACGAATTAAATGAATATTGTTTACCTGTACCGATGCGGCGGTAGCCTGCATCGATTGGTAAAAGCCCTGCAATACAGTGCTCACCAGCGTTGAGGTAGTACTTAAGATCGCAGCGGCTTCTTTAAGTTTGTTTGCAGGTATGCCGGTTATTTCTTCTACCAATGCTGGTGTATATTTCGTTACCGTTTTTTTCAGCTCATCAAAACCAACGGTATGTGCATCTATAAACGACTTGTCAATGGCATTTGCCTGTATAATCAGGTGCAACAGTCCGTTCATGACCGCCATATTGGTGCCGGGCTTTGGCGTAAGATGAATGGTAGCCTTTTCGGCTGTGAACGTATCGCGCGGATCGATCACAATAAGTTTTGGCGGGTTGGGCCCTGCAATGCGGTCAAGAATGCGTGTCCAAAGAACCGTTTGCTGTGAAGCAATGTTATGGCCGCAAAGCATAATGGTTTCTGTAGTATCGAGATCAGCATACGTGCCGGGCTGCCCGTCGGTGCCGAATGTTTCTTTTAAGGCCGCGGCAGCCGTAGCTGTACAAAGCCGGGTGTTGCCATCCATATGTGGTGTACCAAGGCCTGCTTTGCCAATTACACCCAGGGTATAATACTCTTCAAGAAAAAGTTGTCCGCTGGTATAAAAGCCAATGCCCAGTGCGGTATGTTGTTGAATGATCTCTTTGGACTTTTGAACAATAAGGTCCATGGCTTCATCCCATGATGCGGGAAGTAGTTTGTTATCTTTTCTGATGATGGGTGTTGTAAGCCTGTCTTTACTGTTGTTGGCCACCCAGCCATGTAAACCTTTTGGCCCTAACCGGCCATGATTAACGGCATCGGCCTCGCGGCCGCGAACGGCAACAATGCGTCCGTCTTTTACGCCTATATCCATACCGCAACCATTTGAACATAAAACACAGGCCGACTGCACCCAATGATCGGGTTCTTCTTCTTTGCGTTCATCAATTCTTGCCGGCCAGTTTTGATAATATGGAGTTCGCTCGCCCCATACGTCTTTAATGCTATCGCGAGTTTCGTTTACCACTGTTAAGACATTTATTGATATATATCGAAAAGCCATGCCATGTATGGCACGGGTTTTACATCGACTTCTATATCATGAACCTAAAAATTACATTATATGGAAACGATGTTCAAGACACAAGAAAAGAGGGAAGGTAAAATTGCAAAGAACATTGAGGAACAAACTTCAAAGCTGCCGTCTGATGTGTTCCTTTGGGCTTCAATAGGCGCTATGTCGGCATCACTGGTATTGCAGCTTATGAAGCAAAAGCATGTGGGTTTGTTTATTGGTCAGTGGGCGGCGCCATTCCTGTTATTTGGTATTTACAATAAACTTGTAAAACAACAGGGCCACGACAAAGCTGATAAGTAGCAGATGAATTAATAAATGTTTTTTTAACCCCCGGCGGAGTCGTTGGGGTTTTTTATTGGGTGAATAAAAACGGTCCCGGCAAAAGCCAGGACCGAGCAATCCTTTAAAAGGACAATTTGTATGTGTTATTCAGTTACTTTACTGAATTACTCTTGCATCAACCGGTGAATATACCTTTTGATTATTCCTGCCTATGGCAATTATCCTGAACCAGTATTTCGTATAGGACTTAAGCCCCTGAAAGGTGCATTCGGGATCGCTGCTGCCTTCTGTGATCCATACCGTTTCAGAAGTCGGCGGTTCGGTTGTATACTGGTGTAGGTAAGCCTTGGCGCTACGTACCTGTTTTACGCTGATGGTAACTTCGCCGGGCGGGCCTAACACCACATCCAGTTTTACAATGTCTGGCATTGGCTGCGCAGTTGATTGACCCGAGATACCAAAACCACTGGTTAAAAGCAGGGTTTCATCTCCGTCGGCGATAGTGGTAATAAAGCTATCCAACTCCTTAAGCAGCCCTATGATCTCTGCCTTTAAAGCCTTCTTAATAGAAACCATTTCCTTGTCGCGCCCCCGGGCATTAACGACAGCTATGTCGTACTCAGGTATCAGTTTTTCCAACTTATCCAATGCCTCCGGCGGGTTGGGGATCTTTGGATTGTTCTTTGATTTTTCAACCACCCTTTTAGCGGTTGTTGAAAGATCGCTGTCGCGATCGCGTTTGTACTGTTTTAGAATTATAAATTTCTTTTTCATTGTTGTAAAATTTGTTTGTTTAGAGAAATTGTTTCGTTTCATAGTTACACAGGGACGATCAAATTTCAGTGTATTGGCCAATATCTCTGAACGCAAAGACTACTGTTTGTTCACTTCATTCACTGTCGGATTCCATTAACTAGCTTCAGTGAAATCGGTTGTTCATAACGGTGTGCCTTTGTTGAAACAAATGTAGGGTGGTTGGTTGATGTTTTAATCAGGCACCCCAAAAAGTGTCGTCTTTTGGCGGGAAATGTCGTCTTTTGTCGCGAAAAAACTGACCGCTGTCAGCTGTTTTAATCCCAAAAATGCTATACATGGGATCGTGTAGTCCGGCTATCGCTATACATTGTTTCACAAAATCGTTTTGCTAAAGTGACATTACAACATGATCTGCTTGCAATGACCATTGTTGGTTGCAACAACATCATTGCTGGTTGAATTATGATCGTTGTTTGCCTGAAATATGATCGTTGCAGGTTGTTATTATCTTATTGCAGGTTGCTTTTTGTGTTATTTTGAAGTGATATTTTATCGCTGCAGGTTGCAATGTTATCGTTGCACTTGGCTCAACGCCTGATAGCAACCTTCAATTTCGAAAATTCAACTTGCAATGGTCCGTAGTTGGGATGCAATGGTCATTGCAGGAAAAAAACGAACCATTGCAAGCATGCAGCGAACCGATGCCAGCTTGCAATGAGATAAATTCAGTTGCTTTTTGTTTGTTGCAGGTTTGAAATGGGTTATTGCAGGTAGCGCACGATGTAACTTCAGTGTACAGTGAGTTATTGCAGGCAGGTATTGGGTCGCTGCAGGCAGACAATGGCCTTGTGTCCGCTTGCAATGATCATTGCAGGAAAACAATGATATGATTTCAACTAAAAACAATTCATTTCAAGCTGTTCTTTAAACGATGCAGGATTACAACGGACCATTGCAGCCGAACAATGATCTGTTGCAGGTGAATAATGATATTGATACAATACAACGCTGCATTGGAGGCAGGTTATGATGGTATAAAACAACGTGCAATGATCATATCCCAAATATTCATTAAATTCAACCATTACTCACAACTAAAGCTCAACTGAATATGAAACGCGTAACAGGTATCGGCGGCATTTTCTTCAAATGCCAGGACCCCGCCAAAATGAAAGAATGGTATAAAAACCATCTTGGTTTCGATACAAACGAATACGGCGCCAAATTCGACTGGCATGAAAATGGAAATCCAACAGAGGGTGGATATACGCTTTGGAGCCCCTTTGCCAACACTACCAAATACTTTGAGCCCTCGGCAAACAACTTTATGATCAATTACCGCGTTGAAAATATTGATGCCCTTGTGGATGAGTTAAAAAAGGAAGGCGTAACGGTGCTGGATAACGTTGAGTCCTACGAATACGGAAAGTTCGTTCACATTCTTGATATAGAAGGCAACAAAATTGAATTATGGGAACCTGCCGGTGAATAGCAGTGATAAAATAAATAAGGGAGGTCCCCTTCTCAAGGGGTCTCTCCCTGATAAAAAAAGGGTGGGTATCCGCCAGCTGGCGGATACCCACCCAAAACTTAGTAGGTTAGTAGAAAACTATTATGCTTCGCAGCTTTTGCAACTAACCAGGTTAGTTACCATTTCTTTCGAAACACTTTGGCTGCGTTGGTAATAAAGCGTCTTAATGCCCAGCTTCCAGGCTTCTATCAGCAGTTTGTTCACCTCTTTTACAGGAAGTTCTGCCGGTATGTTAAGGTTCAGGCTTTGCGACTGGTCAACATACTTTTGACGAATAGCTGCCTGTTGTATGATCTCCAGCTGGCTGATCTCTTTAAAGGTCTTGAACACCTCTTTTTCATTTTCGTTCAGTTCTTTCAGGTGTTGAACGCTACCGTGGTTCAGCATAATGCTGCGCCAGGTATCTTCATTGTCAATTCCTTTTTGAACAAGCAACTCCTTCAGGTATTTATTTTTCCGCATGAAGTTACCTTTCGATAAACCTGCTTTGTAATAGTTACTGCTGAATGGTTCAATACCAGGTGAGGTTTGTCCCAAAATAGCGCTTGAAGAAGTGGTGGGTGCAATAGCCAGCAGGGTTGTATTTCTGCGGTCGTACCCTTTCAGTAATTCAGGTTCGCCATAGATCCACGCCAGGTCTTTACTTGCCTTCACCGCTTTCTCCTGAATATCTTTAAAGATCATGGTGGTAAGCTGTTTTGCACGCATGCCTTCCCAGGGGATCATATTCTTTTGCAGGTACGAGTGCCAGCCCAATACACCAAGACCCAATGCACGGTGTCTTTTGGCAAATTTGTTGGCTGAAGCCAGGTAGTGGTTGCCTTCTGTTTTTTGAATGAATTCCTGTAATACCGCATCGAGGAAGAACACCGCCAGTTTTACGGCGTTGGTATCTTTCCACTCATCGTACAACTCAAGGTTCATAGAAGCCAAACAACAAATGAACGACTCGTCTTCGGTCGATGGCAACATGATCTCTGAACAAAGGTTGCTGGCATTGATGGTTAAATTAGCATCCTTATATACCTGCGGTTTGTTGCGATTTACGTTATCGGTAAAGAAGATGTAAGGCAATCCTTTTTGCTGACGGCTTGCCAGTACTTTTGCCCAGATCTCTCTTTTTTGCATATCGCCATCGATCATGTCCTGCATCCAGTAGTCGGGCACACAAACACCATAGAACAGATTTTGGATGGGATGGCCAATGTCTTTAATAGAAAGGAACTCTTCAATATCGCCATGGTCAATATCCATATAGGCGGCAAATGCGCCACGGCGTACGCCACCTTGTGAAATGGTATCCATTACGGTATCGAAAAGGCGCATGAAGCTTACCGCTCCGCTACTCTTTCCGTTGTCGGTAACCGCGCTTCCTCTTTCACGCAATGAACCAAAATAGGCCGATGTACCACCGCCCAGTTTTGTTTGCATGATCACTTCGCCCAGCTTATGGGTAATACCTTCTATATTATCGGGAATATGCACATTGAAGCACGAAATAGGTAAACCTCTTTCGGTGCCCATGTTGGCCCAAATGGGTGAGCTAAGGCTCATCCATCCTCTTTCAATCATTTCTTTAAAAGAGTCTTTTAATTCCGGCTTGTATAACACTTTGGAAGCGGCCGCACAAATGCGCTCTATGGCGCCTTCCACGGTTTCGCCTTTCAACAGATATCCCCTGTTCAGGATCTGTTCGCTTTCTTCATTTTTCCACCATAATTTCTCTTGCTCATACTTCCCGGCAATGTCCGACACCTGATTGGCGGTTGGCGGGGCTACTGTTTCAAATAAATTCGTCATGCAACAGGTTTTTTGTTGATTAGGCTATAAAAACTGATTCACTTAAAATAGGTCGTGGGCCGAAATGCTCTTGTCGAACTTGGTATATTCCACCGGTCTTTTGGCAAAGAAATCATCCAGGCTATTGCTGAACACTTCTTCTTCAAACCACAACATGGCCGAATATTCTTTTGAAGAAACATTGAAAATGGGCTCTATGCCTATTTGTTGCAGGCTGTCGTCGGCCCTTTTCTTCATAAAATTGCTCAGGTCGCGCTTTTTGATGATGTCAATTTCTCCTTCACCAAAGATCCAGTCGAGCATGCGTTCTTCCGTAGCAATAGAAAGCCGTACGGTTTCCCTTACTCTTTCATTCATTGCTGAAGAAAACATTTCCGGGTATTCTTCTTTCAGCTTATTTACCAGGTAAATTCCCGCGTTGGCGTGTATCTGTTCGTCAACTGAGGTCCAGGCAATAATATTGCTCACGTTCTTCATCAGTCCTTTAAAGCGGGTAAATGCCAAAATGATGGCAAACTGGCTGAACAGGCTCACGTTCTCTATCAGCAGACTGAATAAGATAAGCGTGATGGTATATTCTTTTTGATCTGTTGATTTGGCATGTTGCAACGCATTTGATAAATACTGAATGCGTTCTTTAACAATAGGCACTTCAATAAGCGATTCAAACTGGTTGTTGTAACCCAATACTTCCAGCAAACGCGAATAGGCTTCAGAGTGTCTGAATTCGCATTCGGCGAAGGTGGCGCCCAAACCGTTTATTTCCGGTTTTGGGAAGTGATGGTACAGGTTACCCCAGAAAGATTTTACCGCTACTTCTATTTGAGCAATTGACAGCAGGGCATTTTTAACTGCATTCTGTTCGGCAGGCGACAAATTCGCATGGAAATCCTGCGTATCGGCAGTGAAATCCACCTCGGAATGTACCCAGAACGATTTGTTGATGGCAGCAGTAAATTGCAGTACCTCAGGGTACTCAAATGGCTTATACTGAACTCTTTTATCAAATAGACCCATAGTTAAATAGTATTTAGAGCACACACAAGGCTTTCATCCCTCAAATTTTTTAAATGAAGGAAAATGGTCGAACGTTTTTCAACTGGAAGTTTTGGCCCTGTGGAGCGATAAAGATCATAATTAATTAATTTTTCGCGGCGCAAAGAAATACACAGCATGTTGATAAGAAGCTTTCATTTTTTAAACACCCCAACAGATAAGGGTTTCAAGGTTTGGGGCTCCTAAAAAAGCAAAAGGCTATCCCCATTTACCGGGACAGCCTTTTGCTGTAAAAATGCCTTTTTTTATTCTACGGCCACCAGTTTATACACCTTTCCGGTGGTACCCTGCGGGCCGCTCATGGACGAAACACAGACGTACACCTCTCCATCATCGTCCTGACCAAAACCCCTGATATAATATCCCAGATCATCGGGGTGGCTTTTAAGCGAAACTTCTTTATAATCCCAGGTGCTGGCTCCCCTGTCGTCCTTCACGTCGGCCATAAACAATTCCCCATTGGCGGTTGTAGGAGATTGGGAAAAACTGCCAAAAATATATTTGCCATCCCAGCCTTTTATTTCAGTGCCGCGATATACATAACCGCCTATAATGGTGGTTGCCTTACCTCCTTTGGGATTTTTGAAATTGTTGAGCTCAATTACGGGGTCGAGCAGCGGTTTGCCCCTGTTGTCTTCTGTAGGGCAGGTAGCCAGTTCTTTTTTGTTATCTACCGTGCTAAAGCAATGTTTGCCCTCACGCACATTCCAGCCATAATTACCACCTTTCACTATATCATTTATTTCTTCGTACAATTCCTGGCCTGCATCTGATACTATCATTTGATGACTGCCACCTTCGTCGAACGTCATCCGGTACGGATTGCGAAACCCGAAACAAAAGATCTCATCGAGCCCGGGTTTACCTACGTACGGATTGGTGGCCGGCACTTCATAGGGTGAGCCGTGATCGATATCGATACAAAGGATCTTACCGAGGAAGTTGGCTTCAATATTCTGCGCATTACCACCACTGTTAACAGTGTACCAGTCATCGACATGGCCTGGCCCTACATCATTTGCCCCGCCGCCATCGCCTATGGCTATATACAGGTAATTGTCGGCCCCAAATGCAATGGAGCCGCCATTGTGATTGCTTTGCGGGTCGTCCCACTCAAGGATCACTTTTTCGGAGTTGGGATCGGCGCGGGAGCCATCGGGTGATACATGGAATTCGGAAACACGGCTGATGTTGTTCCATGAGGCGCCGGGCACCGGCCCACCCGCCCGTGGCGGCAATTGGTAATGAACAAAAATGCGTCCATTTGTTTTGAAATCTTTGTGAATAGCAACGCCCAGCAATCCACGTTCATCATAATCGGGATTGAGCGGTACTACTTTGTTGCTTATATCCAGCATCGGCGTTGACCGTAAATTGCCGCTGCCGTCTATGACCCATATTTTTCCAATCTGGTCAACAATATACAGGCGGTTACTATTGTGCGTGGCAATAGCCTGTACAGGCGATACAAGATTTTCGGCAATTAATTCAAGATCTACATTCTTCTTTTCTTTTTCGGGATCGTCGTTGCTTTTTTGACAAGCTTGCAGCAGCAGCAGCACCAATAATACAATTGCACCAGGTTTAATGTAGGCAGGGATTAAACGGCTGGCAATGTCAGAGTAGTTACATCTCATGATTCATTAATTTAAATGATGATTACAGTTGGGTTGGGGCAAAGCAATAGGCGTAGCTATTACCTGCAGTAATAACAAGATGCACATTGGGGTCTCACTCGGAATATTGGGACTGGTGTTTTGTGGAAATTGCGGACCTTGATTGTGAAAGACATTTGACAACCTTAATAGGGTGCGCAATTAGTTTAGCATGTATTGCTTCAAAAGGGTACTATTGGGAGAACACACAATAAAAAGATGGGAGAATTGTCAGGTCCTTTAGTATAAGAAATGTGATGCAAATTTCGTTCCATCATGGGGTGTATGATTGGCATGCTGCTATTAACTGTAAAAGGCAACTTCGGCCCTTTAAAAGGCGGGAATTATAAACTATGTTGCTGCGTTGAAATGCTGTACAGGACTGGGTTATATGCCACAAATGTAATTTGAACACGAAATTTGTAGATGATCTTCATCAAATGAAAAGTTTTTTGTGGGAAGGCATAAAAAAGCTCATTTTTTTTCAAATTTTCTAGGTTTCTGTTAACCAGTGACATGTCGATTTACGCTAAGCAATTTCTCTTAGTTTACCTTAGTCAAAACTGCCGATTGCGATTTGGCACGCTAAAAACCTGGCCTATTTCCGGCATTATGTTTGCGAAACCTATCAACGCGAAAATACTCTTTAAGAAAACGAAAAATATCCCTGTGATGAACATGACACTTGGTAAAAGCCTCCGGCTTGCAAATCGAATTGCAACCGGATCCAGTCTGACACTTCAGGCAATCATTCAAGGAAAACTAAACATCCGTACCAAAGCCATAATGTGTGCGCAGCCCGTGTACCCTAAAGCGCCATCAGGAATTTTCCCAACTACACGGTTGTTGTTTTTTTCACGTCAAGACATCTGAACAGTAAACTGTCTTTACCATCTTCTTTGTGGAAGATAGCTAAAGTGTTTTGCACTGTTCATTAAGATCTGCTGCATGATCGCAGGAGTTCAGGCATACCGGCCAATACGGCCCGTATACTTTACCTGCAGTTATGTGGCAAGATGCAAACGGTCTTGCGGTGAAGAGGGTATTTTATGCCTTATCATTATCCTATTGAAAAGCCTTATCTACACTTAGTCAAATTTTCCTTAATCACGAACCATTGACCCTATGGACATAACTATTCCGCCTACCGGAAATAAGCTCCGGAAGCGGCCTGGGAGAGGTATGGCCCACTCTTAAAGAAAAGGAAAACAAACAGTAGGATGCGTTTTTATGACTAACGTATCGCAGGTAAAAAAGGTGCCTGTGATGCGAACGGGGGATCCTTGCGCTTAATCGTTAGTCTGAGAACAGGTGGAGATAATTTATTTAAAACACTTAATTAATTAATAACCTCAAATGAAAACTTCAATGCGCAGAACTGGCAACTTCATCCGTAATAACCAGCGTTTGCTGGCTATGTCCCTGATCGCAGCTTCCATTGCGTCATGTAATAAAGGCGTTATGGAGCCATCCGTAGAAACCTATAACGATAGCACACTGAATGCTACAGTTTCAACAAAAGCAACTGGTAACCTTGTTTGGTCTGATAATTTGGAAGGCAGTACTTTCTTCACCAGCGTACCAAGCGTACAAACTGCCACTTCCTATGGAATCACAACAGCAACAAATCCTGTATATCAGGGTACTAAATCGGCCCGTTTTGAATTGAGAGACACTGATCCTGAAAATCACAGTGGAACAAGATCTGAAATTTCTTTTAACGTACAAACAAACCTTAACCGTTGGTATTCGTACGCCTTATATGTGCCTTCGGCATACTATAAATTTGATGCAGAAGATGAGATCATCACGCAATGGCACCAGGGCGGCGGCTTAACACCTGCACTGTGTTTGCGTGTTAAATCTGATAAACTGTATATCAGAATTATGGGCGATACCTGGGTTGAACTTGGCAATTGGGATAAGGATGCATGGCATGCTTATGTAATGCACATCAAACACTCAAGCGGTTCTGATGGTTTAATTGAAATTTGGAAAGATGGCGCAAAGATCCTGAACCGTTCGGGCGCCAATATGTATAAAGCAGGTGGTGATATAACTAACCCTACTGTTAAAATGGGTATCTATAAATCTGACTGGAATGGCAGCGGAACAACTGCAACTAACATAAGAGTTCTTTATTTAGACGATATCAAGATCGGTAATGAGAATGCAACTTATGCTGATATGGTGCCTACAAAGAATGGTACTACCACTCCTACCACGCCTACTGATGGCAGCGGCAGTGATGGTTCTACTACTTTGCCTACCGCACCTACGACAGGTTTAAGCGTTACCGATTTCAAACTGGTTAACTCAGCTACTGAAAAAGATGTTGTGTCTATCACCAATGGAGCAACTATCAGCCTTAGCAAATTGGGTTTAACCAAAGCAAATATTCGTGCTGTTGCCTCTACTGATGCAAAAAGTGTGAAATTTGAATTAAGCGGCAAACAAAGCAAAACATCTACCGATGCTGCAGCTCCATTTGCATTGCATGGTGATGATGGAAACGGTAACTTCTATTATGGAAACTGGAATCCACCAGCAACCGGTACTTATACGCTGAAGGCAACCCCTTACTCAGGTACTACTGCCGGTACAGCAAAAACAATCACCTTTACTATTACGAATTAAGCATTGGTTTTAGTGGTTGATTAATTAAGAGCGGCCCCGCGAATACCGGGGCCGCTCTTATTTTTTTATGGGTTAAATAATCAATAACTTCAGTAATGAAATAAATTTAACCAACTTGATCACCAAAGTGCAAATAATAATATTGCTTGTATTATTCTCACAAACGTTGCTGTACAGCCACAATAATAATGATGAACCGCATATTCTTTACCGGCTTGATTTTGAAGAACGCAAACCCCTCCCCGCTTTTATAGCTACCCAAACTGCTACCTCCTATGGGCTCCAGATCGTAGATAGCCCCGTTTTTGAAGGAAAAAAAGCCGCCCGCTTTGAGTTGAGGGACAGTGACCCTGAAAATAATAATGGTACAAGGTCCGAGATCTCATTTCCCGAACCTGATAATACACCCAAACTCGAACGCTGGTATGCATTTGCCATTTATTTTCCCCGCAATGAATATGATACCGACAGCACTGATGAAGTTATAAGCCAATGGCACCAGGGCGGAAAAGCCACCCCCAGCCTATGCATAAGAACAAAGAATGGCCGGCTTCGTTTGCGCATAACTGCGCGGCCTAAAGACAAAGATGTGGTTGAAATGGGGCCTATTGTGAAAGATGTTTGGCAGTACTTTATTATACATGTAAAACACTCCGCCACAGCCGATGGTCTCGTTGAGATCTGGCGTAACGGAGTGTCACTTGTAAATTATAAAGGAGCAAATATGTATGATGTTGGTACAGGCAGTTTTCATGCCCCCAATTGGAAACTGGGCATCTACAAATCGGCCTGGAATAAAGGCGGCATTACAGATGCTAAAAAAAGAGTGATATACTTCGATGCTATTTCGGTAGGTAATGAACGGGCCTCCTATGGTGAAATGAAAATCGCAAATCACAAATAACAAGAACCAAAGAATAAAAACGCAAATCACAAATCGCAAGAACCAAATAATCCCAGAAATTTCTATTTGAAATTTTGTATTTTTTATTTGGATCTTGGGTTTTGGTTCTTGGAATTTTAAAACTCAGTGATCGAGGTTGATACCAGAAAGATCGAGCACCTTACTCAACAGCTTTTCCTTACTTGATATATAATTTTTCTTTTCTTTATTTACCGCTGCATTTATTACCTCTTTTATAAAAATGTTTATGCGGTCGTGGGCAGTTGCATGGTAATATAAACCCAAAAATTCAAATGTATTATCCACTTCCGGTTTTTCTTTTTCTTCTTTATTTGCCAACTGCGCATCCTGATAATTGAACCATACACAGGCCATCAGGCAATTATTTTCAACCCAGGTATAACAATGCTGTCCTCTTTCAAGACGATACACGGCATCGCTAAGAAATTCCCACCGGGTTAATGCCGATCTTTTAGTAGTGGTAAATTGCCGCAGGTCGAGGATGTCGTCTTTTTTTAATGAGATCCTGTCTCCAGATATCAATGCATAATTTTGAAGCCAGAAGCGTTGCAGCTTTTCTTTTTTTCCTATACGTTTAAAAACCTGCTTTATTAATGACGCCGGTGTGCGATGTTTTGCCAGGTACGTGTAAAATTTCATCGACAGCTCTACCGACATGGGGCGTTTTCCCCAGGCAATAAGCCTGCTGTGCACCCATTTTCTCATTCGTCTTTTAAGGCGAAATGCCTTTTTGCTGCTGATCACCAGTTCAAGCACTTCATCGTGCTCGTTGGCCAGGTCTTCTTTATACGCATCATATCCCGGTGTAAGGTCGAAATAGGTGAAGCCTTCGGTGGCCAGTTGCTGCGCCAGCATAATGAATTGTAAAAGACCCGGTGAATACAAACGGGCATATACCGGCGAATGGCAGCTGAGGCCGGCCAGGTACATCCAGTCTTTTTCGCCAACGGCTATTATACCGGCTATTATGGTTTCGTTTACTTTTAAAACAGTAACATGCAGTAGTTGCAGGCGAAACAATTCGATCAGAAATTCTTTCTTTTCGGGACTTTCACCAAACGGGTTTTTATTAAAAAGCGCGCTTTGCCTGAAGTCGTACATGATAGCCATTTCATTCAGCGCGGTCTCAAAACGTTGCAGATCGGTTATGGTCTCCAGCTCTACCTCGCCCAGCCTTTTCAGGCGGTTCATTTTATGTTTGAAATGTTTTTTGCGTTGAAATGTTTTTTCTTCCTGGGCGGTTTTTAAATTTATCAATGGCCGGGCATGTGATTGCACAATACAGTATTGTTGCCATTTAGGATCTTTTTCCAACCAGTTCATAGGTGTGCCGGGCGGTATGAACCTGAGCGTGATAGTATGTGCCGGAAATTGTTTCATTATTTCGGTCAATGCTTTGCTTATGAATGCATCGCCGTTTGCCGGTGTTGCCAGCCAGGTTTGGTACAACCCATCGTAATGCCCTGCTGCAGTTATACGCCCTCCTTTTATTGTGCCTGGATTTCCGTTGGCCGGCGTATCCATTATTACCATTGCCAAAATCCCTTTGAGTTGTCCCTGTTCTGTAAGTTTAACAAGCACAGGGCAATGTTCATTGCGGTGCGCCTGGTACCAGGCAGCTATAAAACTGCGTTTTTGAAATACGGTGGCCCAGGGACAGGCGTCGAAAAGCAGGTCCCAGCTTTGCTGGAACCCGCCGTTGGTGCATAAAAGGGTAATTACTGCATCACCAGTTACCAACTCAATGGAGTCGCTGTCGCTAAGCCTGGCGCCGGTTACAACTATCTTTTTGTTTATTGTTGCCGGGGCCGGACTTTCAATTAGTTCTTTTGTGGTATTTAGAGCCATCTTCATACAGTTACTTTTAGATTATGTTGGGGTTACTTCAGTCGTTGAAAGCCTGCCAGCTCAAACGACCGGTCGTCGTTATAGTCGGTCACTATAAATAATTTGTTCTGAACTGCATCGAGGGCCAATGCGTTTGCTACCGACCGTAAGAAATAAGGAAAACCTTTGCGGCCTTTCCGGTGGCAATAGATGCCGGATAACGACATAATAAAATCTTCCGTTTCATTGCCATAATTATAACCATTGATGCTTGATTGCATATTGCCTATCCATGCACAGCCTAATAACAGGCCGTTGTCGGTCCAGGTATAACAATGTGCGCCTTCTTCAAAACGGCGCATGGCATCTGACAGGAATTCCTGCTGACTGTACCTGATCTCACGATCATCGAAATTCAACAGGTCTTTCAAATCGTCGTACTGCAGGCTAAATACACCGGCATTTGTATTATCTCTTTGTACGGCCCAGCATTTGGCTGTTTTATTGCCGGGCTTAAGTTTGTCAATAAGAAATGCCGATGACTGCAAAATACCCTGCCGGGCTACATGTATAAACTTGTTCTTAAAAAGCGTATAGTTCTTTTTCGCCTTTTTTAATGCTTCGGGTTTTATACCGGCAAGGGCGGTGGTTTTTTTGAACCAACTATTAAGGCCCGTTTGCAACCGGTTAAACATTTTATGGTTTTTGTTTCCTATGCTTAGCGTATAAGCCACTGTGTGGTCGGTTGCCAGTATTTCTTTATACGAATCTGCACCGGGCGTAAGATCAAATACATCGGCGCCTTCTTCGGCCAGCAATTTACCCAGCATTAAAAAATGTATAATGCCCGGTGAATGGCGGGCCAGCGCAGCTGCGAAGGAATTGATGCCTGATAAATGTAGCTGTTGTTTAGTGCCAATGCTTACGTTGGCTGCAATTATTCTATCGTCTATCTTTAAAACCGTTACATGCAGAATGTTCTGTTCGAATAATGACAGTAAGAACTCTTTTCTACATGCATCGGTTTTAAAGGCAACCTTATTGTACATGGCGCCTTTTCTGAAATCTGACTGCAGGGCCAGTTCATCAAAGATCTCATAGAATTCGTTGTAGTCGTTAATACGTTCAAATTTCAGGTTGCCCAGCCGTTTCAGCCTGTTTATTTTTTCGCGTCTGTTCTTCTTTTTTAGCTCGCTGTTGAAATGATCTTCACTAATGACCATTACCGGTTGTGGTGAAGATTTTAAAAAACAACGTTTATTCCAGGGCGTATCGTTTTTGGTGAAGCTTAACGGAACACTTGCCGGAATGTATTTAAGCTGTATCCTGTTTCGGGGAAAGAACCTGTACAGTTTTGTTAGCGAGGCTTTAATAAATGTTTCATCTTTTTCGTCGGCAGTAAGCCATACCTGGTATTCGGCCTGGTTGGCGCCGGCGCCGGTTATAAGCCCCTTTTTGTCTTTTGCCAGTGTAAGCAGCCCGGTAAGTTTACCATCGGTTTCTGTTTTTATAAGAATAGGCAAATATGACCTGTATACCTGGTACCAGGTTGCCACAAACGACGGGCTTTGAAACACCGTAGCCCAGGGGCAGGCATTATACAGGTTTTTCCACTCCTGTATAAAGGCGGCATCTTCCAACAGTTTCAATACGGGTGGGCCCATCAGCAGTTCGGTGGTTCCTTTACCCGGTGGTATATAGGTGGTGATTGACTTTGGGATTGCTGCTGTAGCTATCATTGACTATAGGAATTGATTGTTTTCGTATTGGCGATCGAGGGAAACTGTAGTAGTATATTGGCCTGGTTGTTTTTTCAATAGTTTTTTCTCTTCTGCAAGCCGGGGCAAATAAGCCCAGTACCAACCTGCAGATTTTAACAAACCGGCACGCAACGAATAAGCAGGATCATAACCAAGTAGTTTTTTTGATTTTTGTACAAATGCTACCGGATGTGTGTTGTGCTTTTGGGTAAAGGCATTGGGGATCTTTACACGGGCAATACTTTCATCGAAAGAACTGAGCAGCTCACGCAGGTATTTGGCCAGCTGGTTCAATGATGTTCTTTCTTCAAAAGTTATATTGTAAACCTGGTTCACCGCCCTGGGCTCGTTTGTACAAACGGCTAGCATGTTGGCCTGTACTACATTTTCAATGTAAATAAAATCGTGACTGTACTCATCATCAACATTGATCACGGGCGATTCGTGTTTGGTAAGCTGCATCACAAATTTGGGTATAACGGCGGCATATGCGCTTTGGGGATCGTGCCGTTGGCCAAATACATTTGAATACCGGAGCCCAATGGTTTCTATGCCATACAGCCTTGCAAAAACATCGGCATACAACTCATTGATGTATTTTGAAACGGCATAAGGGGTTTGGTGGCCATCGTCAAAAATTGATGCGCTGGAAGCATAAATAAAACGTTTCACATGCGCCTCGTTGGCCGATACCAGCATGTTGAGGAAACCTGAAGCATTGATATTATTGGTAGTTATGGGATCATTAATTGAATCGGGTACAGAACCTGAAGCTGCATGGTGCAGCACATAGTCGATGCCTTTGCAAGCTGCATTACAGGTAGTAATGTCGCGAATGTCGCCATTTATATATTCAAACCTGGCATGGTTTACAAAGGGCGCCATATTGCGAAAGTGCCCGGTAGCCATATTATCAAGTACCCGTACTTTTTGTGCACCTGCTGCCAGCAGGAATTCTGCAATATGCGATCCTATAAATCCCGCGCCTCCGGTCACTAAAAATGAAGAGGTGCTTATTCGTTCGGCCTGGTTGGGTGTAAGTTGCATAAAACACTTTTTTAGGGTTTAATTAAAACGTTAGTGTTTATAGGTTTTGGAATTCTAAAAGAGGTGGTGGTGTTACCCACCACCTTTGAGTCGGCCCACAATGGGAAGAAGTAGCCAGCATTAAAAAGCCGATTTGTGTACTTTGGAACTAAATATGGTAAGTAAAATGATCTTCATGTCGAGTTTGAACGTCCAGTTTTCTATGTACCACAGGTCGTGAAGCGTACGTTGTCTGCGTTGTTCTTCTGTATCAGTGGGGCCGCGCCAGCCATTTATTTGCGCCCAGCCGGTAATGCCAGGTTTTACATAATGCCGCAACATGTAGTGGTAAACATTTTCCTGTAACTGACGGTTCAGGAATTTCCGGTGTGGCCTTGGGCCTACCACACTCATAGAACCGAACAAAACATTTATGAACTGTGGTAATTCGTCGATGCTGTATTTTCTTAAGATCCTGCCAAGACGGGTTATACGTGGGTCATTTTCGCATGTGGATTGTGTACCGGTGGCTGCATCATCGTTTGTTCGCATGCTTCTGAACTTAAACAGCTTAAAGGGTTTGCCGCCTTTACCAATACGTACTGGGCAATAAAACACCGGCCCGCGTGATTCCAGTTTTATCAGTAAGGCAATTACCAGAAAAACGGGTAACAGGAATAGTAATGCAATGGAGGCAAATACTTTGTCGAAGCAGTTCTTAAAGAAGATGGCATACTTTCCATCGCAGGGCATTTCCCTGATGTTTACTGTATCCATTTGCCCAAACCGGGTGATCTTATAATGATTGCCAAACAACTCGTGGTAATCCAGTACATACTTTACCCTAATGCCATGGTAGTCGGCTACCGATAATACCTTTTGAATGTTCTTCTTTTCGTCATCGGGTAATGCGATCACAATTTCATCGACCGGATTAGACTGCAGGAACATGTTTATGTTATCGAGGTTGCCCAGTACCTTCTGGCTTTCGATCATGCACGTATCCTGGTTATTACAATTAATAAAGCCCTTTAGCAGATAACCGGGGTTATGGCTTGTTAGCACCTCGTCCTCTACTATCTTGGCTTTATTGCCGGTGCCCGCCACAATAACATGTTTGGGGCTAAGCACCTCCCTGTTTATTCGGTCTATAAGCAGAAAGTTGATAAAGAAGTCGAGCGCAAAAACGCCGAACGTCAATGCAATGATCTGTTTCCAAAAGATCACAGGCTCGCCCGGTAAACAGAAAAATACAAAGGCTTCAATAACGATAAGACTTACGTACACCTTTAAATGACGTACAAATCGCTTTTGCCATTTAGGTGTTAATCTTGCGTAACGGTGTTTTCCGAAATATTCAACCAAACACCAAAGAATGATTATCACTGATAACGCAACCCAATCCCGGCTTGAAAAACTACAATCCCTGTAACAATAAAGAACTGTAATGAATACTACGATGAGGGGGAGGATATCTACTGCAAGGTAAGAGAACTCATTTTTCGATTTTTGACCAGGCATATACACACTTGCTTTAGAAGTTAAAAAAATAATGAGTCACAGGGAATATTGGTTTTGCAGCAAATTGACGATAGTTGAGATTATTTTTTCATCGTCATTTTGAAGTAACTTCTGGTGAGGTACGAAATGAAGTAGTTGTCCATTAGGAGTTTACCGGTATTGCCCAGCCGGTTTGGAGTGAGCCAGTGTATAGAAGCTTCTTTAAAACCTGCTTCCTGTAGGAGGCTGGCCCATGTATTGGGTTGCTGATGTTTGTGCCATTCAATAGTGGGGCCCCAAATGTTCTTCATGCCTATATCGTTGAAGAAATTATTGCGGCAAACATCAGTGATGATCAATGTGCTGTTTTTCTTCATTATCCGGTATACGTTTTTAAAAACATCTACATACCGGTTGTAACAGTCTTCGTTATCGAGTAAGTGAATACATGCTTCTTCATCGAGGTGATTGATGGAGTTATGCATCATGATCACGTCAAACGATTCGGGCCCTGTTTGTTTCAGGTAATCCTGTAATGTAAGCGGTAAAAGGTTCACGGGCAGCGATTCGGGAAGTTCGCTTCTTACTTCATTGTAAGCGTTTATCATCCCGTTACGCGAACCGTCAACTTCCGGTTCAAGGCATATGGCCCTTCGGGCGCCTTTTACCGCCGCATAAAACGACAGCAGGCCCCTGCCGCCGCCAACATCCAGTACTTCCTTATCGTTGAAGTCTACATTTTCGAAAAGATTGTTGAGGTAAAATTTCAGTTTCGATTTGCTCGAGTACATTTTTTTACTGACCATCAGGTCGTAAAAATCAGAGGCTTGTTTTGTTGTCATGGTATAAGCTTTTTATCAGATATGCTACTATCCAGACTTTACCAATTTCAGTTCTTATTTCTCTGTTTTCGTTTGCAGGTTACAGCTTAGTGTTTGGGTGTTACATTTTGTTCGCTACCAGCAGATGCCTTCGTAATTGGGCAGTTCTTCCAGATCGCGAATTCTTACCAGATCTATAATAGCGGTTTTTTCTTTTAGTAAATGGTGATAGTTTTTTGCGTCGAAATTCCGGTGACTTATAACCACCACATCGTTTTCGGTGATGGCATTTTCCAGGTCATTGCTAAGGTGTTCTGATAAATGCGGCAGGCGTTCATTGATATACGATTTATTGGCGCCTATAAGCCGCGACAAACAAACGTATTCATCGTAAATAGTAAGGCGGCAACCTTTGCCAATAAGGGTTTCTGCCAGGTCAACAAACGGACTAAAGCGCAGATCATCTGTACCTTCTTTAAAACTCAGTCCAACCATACAGATGTTCTTCTTACCGGTTTCGGTGATCATATCAACCGCTTTTTTACGGTGTTGTTCGTTTGAAGAATTGATCATTGACAACACGGGTGTGTCCAGGTAGTTGTCGTGCCCCAGGGTTACCAGTCCCTTAAGGTCTTTAGGCAGGCAGGAGCCACCGTACACAAACCCGGGCTTTAAGTAAGCCGGCGAAATGTTGAGGCGGGTGTCTTTACAAAACAGGTCCATTACTTTAAAGGGATCTATTTTAAGGGCTTTGCAAATGTTGCCTACTTCGTTGGCAAAAGCAATTTTGAGGGCATGAAATGAGTTGTTGATATATTTTATGATCTCGGCTGCTTTAATATCGGTTATTTCAATGGGTGCATCGAGGCAACGGTATAAAGAAGCCACTTTTTCAATGGCAACCGTACTATCGCCGCCCACTACAGTAATTGCGGGATGATAATAATCATATACAGCTGAACCTTCTCTTAAAAATTCGGGGTTGGATACCACTGAAAAATGGTGGCCTCTTTTTTTACCCGAAAATTGTTCAACGATCTCACCATAGCGAATATTGGTGCCCGGCATTACTGTGCTACGGATCACCACCGTATGAAATTCATCTTTTGTTTTGATTGCCTTTCCTATTTGTTCGGCCGTTTTAAAAATGTAAGAAAGGTTCAGGTGGCCATGTGCCGATGGTGGGGTGCCTACACAAATGATGCTGAGGTCGGTATTGTGTACCGCTTCTTCTGCGCAGGTGGTAGCCGAAATGCTGCCTTTTGCATAGCCTTCGGCAATGATGCGGTCAATGTCTTTTTCCTGTATGGTAGCCTTGCCGCTGTTGATGAGCTCTACTTTAAATTCGCTTACATCAACGCCTATTACTTCGTGCCCGTTCTTTGCCAAACAGCCTACACTTACACAGCCTACGTAGCCAAGTCCAAAAATTGAGATTTTCATGGTGCCTAAGATTTATATCTGTTAATCTGTTCTTTCATGAAGATTGTCATGTCGTCCCATTGCTGAAGCAACCTGTTACGGGTGCCGGATTGTTTTTCCTGATCGAATATTTCGTTGAGCCCTTTGTTTATTACAGGCAATGCACTTTCGCCTGGTAAATGTTGTAACAGGCCGGCCTGCATCAGTAATTCATTGGCCTTCATTTTTCGCATACCGCAGTATATACTTGGTACTCCCAGCATCGCTCCTTCCCTGGCCATACTGTCGCCCGAAGAAATAACCATTCTTGAATAATAAATAAGAGAGTGTATATCTTCTACCGGCTCCTGTAAAATGGTCCAGTGTTTGGGATACCTTTCGGCATAACTTTTATCTTCAAGCGATAATATAACTTTTGTATTTGCATTTATTTTTCCTGCAAAGCTGCTGATGATGCCGTCCTGCTGATTGTAATAGTTGAATGATTTGTTGCTTACTTCTCTTACGAATATGTATTCATACGGTGCCAGCTTATATTGGTTAAGCGTTCTTTCTGCCGGGTTAAACCGGTTTGGGCTTAAATAGCTCCACTCCTTGAGGCAATTAAATACCGATACTTTGTTATTCTTTTCCACAATGGGTGGAAAGAACAACTGGCTTGAAAGGCTGGCATTTATCCGGTTAATGCGTTTACGCTCGGGATCGTCATAAAACTGTATCACCGGAATGCCGGCAATTTTGCAGGCCAGCGCTAACGGAATACTACTTGCTGCCACGCATATATTGTAATTCTCTTTTTTTATAAGATCAAGAAAGGCCAGCGTGCGTTTTATATTGCCATGCCAAAGTATAGACCATTTGGTGCCATTGCTGCTGCCTACAGGTACGGTATTAAAACCTGGGTATTCCTTTTTGATGATGCCGGGCAGTTTGCCTCTTTGCAAATAACAAATGGTTACTTCCCAGTTCTCTTCCTGCAACTCTTTTGATATGCCTTTGAACAGGTTGAGTTGTGCAGGATGTTTTATATCGAAAAGGATCTTCATTACTAGTGTTTAGCCGGGTGCGGTACTTTCGTCATCATCGAATGCCAGATGCCGGTCATGCGGCAGATATTTTCCGCTGAGGATGCGCCTTCCAAAAATCCGAACCTTGGCAGTGTATAGTTATCTTTCAATAACTCGGGTGTTAGGTACCTGGGTTGTGAACTGAAAGCCAGTTTGTAATTCAATGAATTCAATATTTGTATTTCACGTTGGCCAAAATCGCCATTGGGATAAGCGAAATAAGCCACTTCCTTCCCTATCCATGATTCCAGCTTTTGGCGGCTTGTTTTTAATTCTTCATACACCTGTTTATCCTGGCAGTTGATGAGAATAGGATGCGTTTGGGTGTGTGAGCCAATGGTGATAAAAGGCGAACTTGATACTGCTTTTACCTCGTCGACGGTCATGGCATCTCTTGCCGGAGCAACCTTCTTTTTTAGTTCCTGCAAAATACCCAGCCTTTTTTCCTCGGGCATTTTTTTCAGTTCTCCTTTTGAGAAGCTGATCAGGCCTTCCTGCTGTGCCTTTTTCACATACGACCACCAGTAGTTGCCCTCTTCTGCCGGAGTGGTGGAAACAAAAATGGTTACCGGTACTTCATGTTTGTTTGCCACTTCAACAACATTCTTGACGTTTGATTGCCATCCATCGTCGACGGTGATGCAAACACCGCCTTTGGGGAAAGGCATTTCATTTTTAATTATTTTTTCAATGTCGTGAGGGCTTAAAAACCGGAAGCCTTTTTGTTTTAGCCAGCGAATACAGAATTCAAATTCTTTTTTGTCGGGCTTGTGAAAATAAAGTGAAATGATGCATTTTGAGTTCAATGCCTTTCGCCTTGCCTGTCGCACGAACCCGGCCATGATGAATGTATTAGCGGCTATAAATCCTAACACATTTCTTAAGTTTATACGCATACCATTCGGGGGTTTTTAATCAAGGGCCATTTGATACACGGCTTTGATGCGTTTAGCAACTGTTTCCTGATCAAGGCCCAGTTCTATAATACGTTGTCTACCGTTCGTTCTCCCGTTTATTGGCGGGGAGTCTATCGCCATTTTTATTTTTGTAGCAAAGTCTTTGGGGTCGAAAGAAGAAATGTAACAGCCTTTGGTTTCACCAAACACCCATTTTACATCACCTACATCGGTTGATACTATGGGGCAATTACAGGCCATCGCTTCTTTTATAACATTGGGCGAACCTTCCATAAACGAAGGGAAAAGAAGCACATCTGCCTCGTTCAGGTATTTGGGCACATCGCTGTGGTTCACCGGGTATGGACAAACCAGTTCTACATTTTCCAATTGTTGTACTGCCGCTTCGGCCAGGGGAAAGTTCTTTCCTGTTTTTGTTTTACTGCCAAGGAACAGCGCTTTCTTTTTTCCATTTGTTTGAAATGTGTAGCCGTTTTGTTGCAGTAACAGCGGCTGAAATTTTTGCATGTTCACGCCGTTGGGAATTATGAAGGATTTATTCTTTTGGTAAACCGATCCTTCAATATTGTTCGACTTTGAAATAATGGCTTTTACAAAGGGTTGTATAAGCCAGGTTAGAAATGAAGAAACACGGCTGCTCAGTACTATTTTGTTCTTTCCTTTATATTCTCCATTGGCATCGGTGCCCATTAATGACAGTACAACGGGCATTTTTCCTGCGGCGCCTATAAGGGCTGTCCAGCCTGAATAAGTGAAGTGCGCATGGATCAGATTGTAGTTCTTTTGCTTTAGGTGTTTACGTAGCCGGATGCCTGCTTTTATATATCCCATCAGGCCTTTTCCTTTTACCGGATAATAGTCTACGTCAATGCCTTCACTTTTCAACGACTCGCCCTGTTCTTTAATAAAGGGAATAATATTGAATTCTTTGTTATTACCGCTGCAAACAAAAAGCACTTTCATATAAGGTCAGTTTGGGTTTCAATTCTCGGTACCATTCTCCTCCTTTGGCTCAATACATCTTCATAAGTTTGTTCAAAGGCCTTTCCCATTTTTTCTATCAGGAAATCTTCTTCTATCAACTTTCTGCCGGCATTGCCAAAGGCTTTGCATTTATTTGGGTTATCTATTAATTCAGTGATCAGTGCTGCAATTTCATTTTCGGTTTGATGGGTTACCAGATAACCGTTCACATTGTGATGAACTATTTCTTTGGTGCCGCCGGCGTCATTTGCCATCACCGGCATTCCCAGGCTCATATATTCCATAATGGAATTTGAAATGCCTTCACCGTGTTTTGAAATGTTTGAGAACAATACGCCTACAGTGCAACTGTTTACCACTGCCTCTACATCGGTAATTCTGCCGGTGAATACTATCCTGGGATTATTATTGGTGCGCTTCTGAAACGGTTTGCACAGATCCATTCCCTGGGCATCATCTCCTACTGCTATAAATGTAATGTCGTTTCTTACCTGAGTTATCTTTTCTGCAATATTGAAAAACGTTTTATAGTCTTTGTTACCCGAAAAGGTGGCAACCATTACTACTGCGTATGGAGTTGAGATATTGTACTTCGATCGCACTTGTTCCGGCGCCGGCAGGTTCTCAAAACGACTAAGGCTTATTCCGTTGTAAATGATCTTTATTTTCTTAAGCGGGGGATTGTAGGCATTTATGCCCGCCCGCGAATTGGAAAGAATAACGGTTGAGAATTTAAAGTTGATACGGTCGAGTATTTTATTCAGCGACCACCTGTTTGCATGTGGCGGCGCTGAAGTGATCTGTCCGTTCACCAGCGGAATACGGTGGCCAATGACAGCCGGCAGTGCATAAAAAGATTGTATGCGCCCCCAGGTATGAATAAGGTGGGGTTTGAATTGCCGGCAGATACGGTAAAATTTGTAAAATACTGTAATGTCGTTTCGTTTCCATTTTTTCGGAATGACCTTGTATAATACTTTGAGTTCGTGAAATGCCGGAAAGTCAATAATAGGGTCGGTAACTACAACCATAATTTCGTAATTGTCTTTTCCAGTCAGGTAAGTAAGCAATTCAAGCAGTCTTCGTTCTTTGCCGCCGCCTTTAAAACTTCCGATAAAGAACAGGATACGATTTTGATGTTTTTGTAGCGTCATGTCGCAATTTCTTTAGGTGTTTGTTCGACCAGTGGCTTTATACGCCCATCCCGGCCTAAAATAATGTTGTCCGTCTCAGAAAGGTATCTGAGCAATCGTTGGGCAAGCACTCTGTAGCCATGATTACGGGTTACGTATTCCCTGGCATTATCTGACATCTGCTGATACTGTTCGGGTGTTAATGATGCATATTGTTTGCACAGGTCGGGCACATCGTTATAAATTATGCCCAGATTGTGGTTTGAGATGATTGAGTCGGGGTTTATATGGGAGGCTGTTATAATAGGTGTGCCTACCGCCAATGACTCAAGAAATGTATTGCTGAAACCTTCATACATCGAAGTGTTTAAAAGGAACCGCGCTTTGGCTAAGTAAGGTAGTACCTCTGTACGGCTTAGATAACCACAGAATTTTACATTCGGCAGCTGCTTTAGCTTTTCAACATACTCCTTGGTTTCGGAGTCGTAATTGGCGCCTTCCTTGCCGGCAATAACAAACTGCTCCTGTGTCATCAGGCTGGCAATCTCGAACAGGCGTTTGAGACCTTTTTCCATGCGGTAAACACCAAGCCAGGCTATATAATTGCCGGGTTCATGATCATCGCTCAATGCCGCATCTTTTAAATATAAAGGGTTTGAGAGCTTTATGACAGACTTGTTAGGGAAACGCTTTTTTATTCCATGCAGCTGGTAATTATTCTGACATAAAATATGATGTGATAACTTAAGCCCCTGGAACAAAAAGAACCGACCTACAGCAGAACTGTTCTTAACGTAGCCCATATTAATAACGTTATCGTTTGAGATCCTTTGTATAAATTTTATGTTCAGCATCCGGCACATTAGTACTACTAAAAAATTTGACCATGATGCTATACTTACATACAGGTAGTCGGGCTTTACGGCTTTTATTTTTTTATAGGTATCGGGTATACGGTAGTATAACCAGCGTAGCCAGCGAATACCTTTTTTACGATCAAAAAAGGGAACCAGCTTTATGTTTTTGCATTCTTCTTTTAGTTTTTCCTTGGTGCTGGTGTCTGTCATTATAACTACTTCCTGTCCTTCAGCCAGCAGCCCTTTGATCCAGCCATACGATTGAACAGCTGCTCCACCGCATGGTTTTTCATTTTCTATCATCAGGTTGATGATCTTGTCGTCGTAGAATAGGAATCTTGCCATGGTTGTTAGGGTTTATGAAATGTTCACTGGTCGGTTGGTTTATAATAAATTGCTTTGAGGGCATTCTGTTGCTTATGCTGCTTCTATTTTTAACCGGGGCGTTTTGCTTTCTTCAGCCTGTACTTCCGGCTCTTCACGGGTTGCCATGGGAAACATAACTATCAGGTATATTAACAGGCTAGCGCCTATTTCGGTATACCGCCCGGAGCCTGTATATGCCGCAAATGCGATCCCGCAGAATAGAAACGTTAGTTTATCCTGGTACCTTTTTGACGATCTTAATGCCTGAAGGAAGGCAGTGCCTACCATTATAAGGTAGAGCAATACGCCTATTAAACCGCTCGAGTGCCAGATGTTGGGAATATCACCATGCAAACTTCTTTCGGCCAGTACGCCTTTGCCATAATTGCCGGCACTATTAAAAAGCTCGTATCCAAACCATGGGCTGTAGGCATGGTATACAAACATATCGTCGTATAAAAGAGAATATTCAAAAAAGCGTTTTTCTTCGGCGAGTTCACGTTCATCGAGCTTTCTCAATTCTATTCTTTCTTTGAATTCTGCAAAGAAGTCGGTGTTGTTATATACAAAGAACCCAATCACCGCTATAAGACCACCGGCTGTAAACAGCATCTTTGCTTTTTCCCGGGTCATCAGTGTCATAAGGCTTATAAGTATGCCCAGTGTGCTTAAAACAATAACCGTACGTCTTAAGGTGAGCATGATGAAAAAGAATGTGATCATTGAAATGATCACATACAATGGCTTTTTATTGCTTACTCCATACATAAATACCACAAACAGGGCCAGTGGCATGGTATTAAAGGCGGCCGCCCACAAATTGCCAAACATAACGCCTGAGGTTATATTGTACATTTCCATTGGCGAAAATTTGTAATAGGTAGATGCCAGCGCATTTAATATAAATAGTATAAGTATGAGCAAACAGGCGTTGCTTAACTCTTTGAATATTACTTCTGCCGAAAACTTTTTGTAAATGGTAGGTATCAATGCAATCAGTATAAATAAACAGCTTACCGAAAATACATACGGCCGTATGGTTACCAGGTCGCTTGATTTGTTCAACAGCAATAGAAAATAAATGACAATCAGCAATGACGCGATATTCCTGCGAAAGAAAAAGCCATTCCTGGCTATGCAAAGAATTAGGATCAGAGAAATAAAACCATAAAACAGAACGGCCGGGTTGGGCGATGAAATGATTCTGTCGACAAAAAACAGGGTTGGTAAATAAAAGATTCCCCGTTCGTTCTTTTTGACAATGACGTACAATGCCAGACCATGGAAGAAAATGATCTCTATTAATATAAGGAATGTGTTCATGGTCTTTACTTGGTTTAAAGTAATACGATAGCTAAAAGTGTGGCCAGGTTCATTGAAATGGCAAAACGTTCACGGGCCAGGTTAGTAAACTTTGAATAAAAAACATCGGCCGACAAATTTTCCCTGGCATATTGTAACGATCGCTGCCGCATTTGTGTAAGCTGCTGGTAATCGGAGATCATTTTTTCCAGTGAAGCGGTCAGATCGTCGAGACTATCTGATTTAACTACAAAACCGTTATGCCCGTTATTGATATTGAACTTGGCGCCACAGGTATCGGTGCAAATCACCGGTAACCCATATCCCAGGGCCTCATTTACCGAAACGCCGTATTGTTCATTGATGGCAGGCAATACAAAAATGTGGTGCAATGTATACAGATCGGCCATTTGTTTATAAGGCACATTCTGTTTGAACTCAATTTGATTGCTCATGCCAAATTGAGCTGCCTGCTGGTTGAGAAAATTGAAATTATTTTGCTGTTCTCTGGTGGCGCATTCGCCAACTATGGTGGCGGTGAACCGGTATTTGCTTTTTAAGTTGTTCAAGGCCTGTATGAACAGCAGGTGTTTTTTTCTTTCCTGGTGATACTTGCCTACCATTAATATTTTGGGCCCCTCTTCTGTATTAAGGTTACATAAGTGTTCTTCTGAGGTTACGTTCACCGGTAATGGAACGTAATACATATGTTTCAGGTGTTCGCTTTTTGCGCGTGTATTGTCGCTTACGATAGGCGTCATCCAGGCTGCTTTAAAGAACCCGATGGTCATTTTTTGTTTTAACCGCGTTTTCCAGCTCCTGGGTCGGCTTAGAGGTTCCTGGGTATAAAACACAATGCGGGTTTTTGTGAGCAGCGCATAAAAGGCTGCCATCATTGAAAACATTTTATACGGATCGCGGATGATGATAATGTCGGGTTTGTGTTGTTTGAAGGCTTTCCAGTAACTGTATGGTGCAGGAAAATAATACTGGCTTACTGCACCTTTTAAAAATGATTCAAAAAATACCGATAGTTTGCTTTGTTTGAATTGCACCGGTGTAAGCAGGCTGTGATCTTCGGTATGTCCTATACTGGCAACATGAAAAGAGATCTCGTGCTTTTTTTCCAATAGTTTTTTGATCAGTTGTACCTGATTGGTGTGGTAACGGGGTGCAACAAACAGAAGTTTCATCGGTGAAAGGTTTAGTTTTTACTGAAGCCGCCGTCAGATTTAAAGAACTTGATGGAAGAAAAGATCTTTTGAAAATCGTGTCTGTCTTCGCTGTTCAAACCCAAAAAGTAAAACAGCAGTAATGAAATTCCGAAAGCAGCCGGCGCCAGAATAATGAGTTGATAAATGCCCACGGCTCCTGTGTTTGTTGCCAGCCAAAGTGCTGCGCCAAGCATGGCCAGGGTGGTAACAAAAGGCCTGAGGCTGGAAGCAGATGCTGCCCTTGTTTCGGTTTTAATGAGTGATGTAAGTACTCTCCGTTGACCTATAAATAAAAATAACCTGCTTATCATCATGCTTATGCAAAGTCCGGTTATTCCCATTTTGTATATTAATAATGCTCCCGTGCCTGCAAACAATACACCTGCAATAAGGGTAAGAAAAACTTTTCTCTTTATATCAAGTGTGGCGCTGATGATACAGGCATCGTTACGTACGAAAGTATCCTGTATGGTCATTACCATGATGAGCGTATTGACCGTATGGCCCGCAAAATGTTCTTTTCCCACCCAAAAATTCAGGAACGACTGGTTAAATAAGATCACTGTAGTACCAAATGCAGTAGTGAGCAATAAAGAAAGTCGGTTGATGTTCTTTCTTACATGATTTACTTTTTCAAATTCCTTTAGGCCAATAAGTTTTCCAACGCCTGGCATAATGCCCAGTATCAGCCTGTTTATAAGCCCCTGTAAAGCGGCGGGAATGAATTTGGTGAGAGTATAGTAAGCAACAGAAACAGGGCCTGTGATAATACCAAGTAACAGCTTGTCGCTATTGGTGTTTACCATATTGGCGCCCGCATCGGCCAGGTACCAGGCGCTTAGTTTTCCAAACCTCAGGATGTTTGCGCGGTTTGGCCTGTTTATTCCAAACCAGCCTACATTTTTTTTAACTACCCAATAGAATGATAAACCAATAGCCAGGGTTTCCAATAAATGAACAAACGCAAGTCCTATAAGACCAAAGCCCCAGATAAGCGCCAGCACTTTTAAACCTCCGCCCAGTACAACGATCCCTGCCCGCCTGCCCATGCGTTTAAAGGTGAGGTTCATACCCCTGAGTATGGCTTCAAATAATTCGAAGATCTTGAAAACAAGTACTGAAAAGATCAGCAGCACACAGGTGATCCTTATCAACATGTAATGTGCTTTTTCAGCGTGTGTGATGTAGGGCGAATACCAGGCGATAACGCTGCCGGCAATCAATAGGACCGGCATCAGTAAAAACATTACCGCAAAGGCAGCCCCTGCCTCACTTCTTAATTCATCTGGAGTAGCTACGTCCTTTTTTTGCGCCACTGTCCATTTCAGTACTTGTGATGACCGGGTATCGGCAATGTTCACATACCCGGTGAATTGACCTAGCATTTGCCAAATGCCAAATAATGATGTGCCCAGTCCGGCAATGACGAATGGATTTACAAACAAACCGGTGAGCCGGTTGGCTGCGTAGTCCAACATACTTGATAAAGTGTTCAAATAGGCACGTTGTTTCAGATTCTCCTTGGCTTCCGCCTTGTGCTTCTTCCCACCAATATCTTCAGAGGGTTTCTTTATTATTGGTTTTTCAATCATTTGCTGTGTAATTAAAAGGCGTTATTCACGTTTACGGGGTTCATAGCAAATTCCTTAATGCCATAATATTCCTTGAACCATTGAACGAAATTGTATAAACCGGTTTGAACGGTTGTTGTGGGCTTGTAGTTGAAGTTATTTACCAGTTCATTTATATCGGCCCAGGTGGTATGTACATCGCTCCTCTCCTGCTCTTTCATTTCTATAATTGCTTTTTTGCCGCAATTGGTCTCTATTTCTTTTACGAAGTCCATTAATTCAACCGGGTTGTCGTTTCCTATATTATAAATGCGCCAGGGAGCTGGTGACGCTGCAGGGTTGGGTTCGGTGCCACTCCACGTAACATCGGGTGTGGCAGGCTCATCGAGCACATGAACAAAACCTTCAACTATATCATCTATATAAGTGAAATCGCGTTTCATTTTGCCCTGGTTATATACTACAATAGGCTGTTCTTTCATAATAGCGTCGGCGAAAAGGAAATAAGCCATATCTGGCCGGCCCCAGGGACCATATACAGTAAAGAAGCGTAAGCCCGTAGTAGGTATATTGAATAAATGGCTGTATACATGCGCCATTAATTCATTCGATTTTTTTGTTGCCGCGTATAAGGATACGGGATGGCTGGTATTATGTTGAACTGAGAACGGCATCTGTTCATTTAATCCATATACACTCGATGAACTGGCGTAAACCAGGTGGCGTATTTTGTTTTGGCGGCAGGCTTCTAAAATATTCAGGAAGCCATTCACATTCGATTGTATATACACATCGGGGTTTGTTAGTGAATATCGCACTCCTGCCTGTGCTGCCAGGTGGGCTACCATGTCAAACTTTTCCCTTCTAAAAAGATTAAGTAACTCGTTCTTATCTTCCAGGTTCATTTTAATGAACCGGTAATTGGAATATTTATGGCTTTTAATCATAACATTCCATCTCATGCCACGCCTTTCGATGCCGTTTTCTGCAAGACGGTCTAATTTTAAATTCACATCGTAGTATTCGTTAATGTTATCGAGGCCTACTACTTCGTCACCACGTTCTACCAGTTTTTTGGTGAGAAAGTAGCCAATAAAGCCTGCGCTACCGGTAACAAGAATTTTCATAAACCCGTTTTATTGTAATGTGATGTTATACGCTTTGCAACTTCGATCTTCTGCGTTGTTTTTCGCGGTATACGTTCTCGTAACCGTAGCCGTAACTATAACCATACATGCCTTTCATAATACCTCGTGACCTGATGCCATTGAATACGATATGCGGATTTTTCAATGCTTTGAACTTGTTGTTATCGTCGAGCATTTGGACCATGATCTTTGGCGTACGGTTGTGGCGCATAACAAACAACGTGAGGTCGCAGAATTCAGAGAAGATGTAAGAGTCTGAAACCGGGTCAATGGGCGACGCATCGAGTATCACGTAATCGAATTTTTCGGTAAGGTATGCGACAAGCGTTTTGAGTTTGCCGCCTAAGATCAGTTCCCTGGCATTATCCTGTCCGTTCCCGGCGCTTATAATATACAAATTCTCATCCATGGTTCTGCCAATGATCTCTTCGGGCTTTTTATCGCCTTCAAGGAATTCGGCTACACCCGGTTTGTCAACCACGCCCATTATAGATGATGTTTTGGGCTTGCGTATATCAAGGTCAACCAGTACCACTTTATTGCCGGCCAGGGCCAGGCTGCGAGACAGGTTGGTGCTTATATATGTTTTTCCTTCCGAAGAAATGCTGGAGGTGATAAGGATCCGTTTTATTTTCATGTCTCTCTGGCGGCTAATAAGTCCCAGGGCGGCCCGCAGGTGGCGGAATTGTTCGGCCACTACAGACGTTTTTGAGCCGGTCTTTAACAGAGATTCATTTTCTTTATTGGCCGAAATTTCTGCAATAACGGGCACTACCGTTAACCCTTCTATTTCTGACCTGAACAGGATCTTTTTGTTGAGCATTTCTTTAGCTGAAACCAGCCCAATTCCCAGGCCCATTGTTACTACCAGCGTTGCCAGATATACCAGCATTTTTTTGGGTGATACCGGTTCGGGTGAGGTATTGGCCATATCAACGATCTTACTATCGCTGATGGCTGATGAACTTGCCAGGGCCGATTGTTCGCGTTTTTCGAGCAGGTAGTTGTAGATACTTTTTTTAGTAGCCTGCTCACGGCTGATGGTCATTAGTTCCCTTTCCTTTTGGGGAATGGTGCGTAGCATGGAGTTATAACCACCACTTATTGAAGCCAGATCGTCCTTTGAGGCCTGCAGGTTCATACGCTGGGATTTTAACTTATCCAATATCAGCGGACGAAGCTGTTCAATTTCTTTAGCTGTTGCCAGGGCAAAAGGATTGTTTTCACCGGTTGACTTCATCATTTTTTCATATTCTACTTTGGCGTTGTAGAGTTTGCCCATCATATCTGTAAGCACAGGGTCTGTAATGCCAATAGCCGAGGGCAACATGTCGGCTCTATTATCTTTTGAATTTACAAAACGCTCCATTTCATTCAATGAGGCCAGTTGCATACTGAGATCGGCCATTTTGCGATCATTGTTACCTACATTATCGAGGTATTGGCGGCTTTGGGCGCTCAGGTCAACCACGCCTTTTTCAGTTCTGAAATTTTGGATCTTTTGTTCTATTGAATCCATTTCCCTTTCCACCTTAACCAGCCTGTTCTCAATAAAATCGAGGGTGTTGGCGGCTGTTCCCTTCTTTTCTTCAATTGATAACCTGTTATAAACAAGCAACAGTTTGTTTAAGATATCTTCTCCCCTTTGTGGTACTTCGTCGCGAAGGGTGAGGTCCATGGTTGAAGAAAGTTTACTGGCCGGCTTTACCTCAAGGCCGGCAATTATGCTGGGCGCCATGTTCTTAGGTTTAACAAGCTGGAAATACATTTGTCCGCCCGGCGTATCAACCTGTTTTTGATTTTCTACAAACTTCAATTCGCCATAAGGAGTGGTAACCCATTGGTCAATGGGGTATGTTT
Organism: Niastella sp. OAS944; assembly: GCA_024809215.1. Taxonomy (GTDB): domain Bacteria; phylum Bacteroidota; class Bacteroidia; order Chitinophagales; family Chitinophagaceae; genus Niastella. Next base: position 182,205 of record JANUBW010000015.1, read on the forward strand.
TGTTTTTTATAACTACATCTTTTACCTTAAGCTTGTTAAGTTCTTTAAACTCACCCGCATTGTTGTTTGCAAAATAGTTTACCAAAAAGTATACGTCACTATCGCCCGTTTCTTTCAACTCATCGGGGTTGCGGGAAATAATGGTAATGGGTGAGCTGGTGTAGGCTGAAGTGGGTGTTAGTTTTCCTTTATTGCCGGCGTCTTCATATATGGGAGCGTATAAGTGTAATTGCTCAATCACTTTTTCCATCAGTTTGCGGGAGTGAATAACCTCTATTTCATTCTCCACAATGTTTTTGGTGGGATAAATTTGTAGTGCTTCCAAAACTCCCGATTCATCAACCCCTTTTTTCTCGTCTTTTACCATTATGGTAGCATGCGTTTCATATGTGGGAACAGAAAAATACTTGAGGTAAGCCCATGCTATGGCCAATCCTAATACCAGCAGTATAAGGAATAAAGGCCAGTATGGCAGGTACCAGTTGGTGACAACTGAAATGATATTCATTTCACTGCCGGTCTTTTTGTTTGTTTGCATAATTAATTTGTTAAACGATCAGCAAGTATTACAACTAACCCGAGTCCACTTAAAACAACAGGAAGCCATCCGCGCGTATTGCTTGCGGCAGAAACCTTTGCTTTATTCGGTTCTACATAAATAATATCGCCCGACTGGAGATAATAAAACGGCGACGAAAGTAAGTTACCTGAATTCAGATCGATCCTTTTTACTATGCGTTTTCCCTGTTCTTCGCGTATTAGTGCAACGTTATCTCTTCTTGCATAAATAGTTAGGTCGCCCGCGAATCCGAGGGCTTCGAGTATGTTTATTTTTTCATCAGGCACATTGACCACGGTGGGTTTGGCTACCTCACCCAGCACGGTAACTTTGAAATTTAGGTAGCGAACATTTACTACCGGGTACAACAGGTATTTATTATCAACGATCACTTTGGTGATATTGTCTTTCAGGGCAAGTTTTGTAAGCCCTGCGGCTTTTATGCGGCCCAGCATAGGTAGATCGATATAGCCATCCTGATCAACCAGGTAACCCGCTGCCTGTGTTGCTGTATAACCCAGTGTTGAGCTGGAAACGGTTACTACTGTGTTAAAGGGCTGACTGGCAGTTGCATTCGGGCTGCTAATGGTGATGCTAAGGAGATCGTTCTTTTGAATTACTGGTTCCAGTGTAGTAATGGCGTTTTTGATCTCGGTATCGCTGATATTATTAATATATGCCACCTTTTTCATATTGGTGCAGGAGGCAAGCACAACTACAAATAACAGCATGGTAAATAGCCAGGGGCCATTATTTCTTTTGCATGTAAGTTTCACGGTAATATTTATTAAAATGTAGGAATAAGTATCAAAAGGTTCCCCTGGTGCTGCTGTCAACTAACTCTACATGCGATTTGGAAATTTCAGCTGATAAGATATAACCCAGCGATGGTAATGCTACTCTAACGGTTTTACCCAGTACTTCCATAACGGTGCCTTCATGTTCCATAAAGGCGCCATGTGTTATGCGTACCCTGTCGTTAACATCGATGTGAAGCTTTTCCAGTGTTACGTTTGAATGTTCGAGCAGGAAATTCTTTATGGCCTCAATTTCTGAGTCGCGAATAACGGCTGGTTTGCCCTGCCAGCTAACATAATTAAGAACGCCATCGGTTTGTAATACACTTATCCGTTCTTTTTCGGAGACGTGGGCAAACACATAGCAGGTAAATAAAGGTTCATAAACAATTTTTTTACGATCGCTCCATTGGCGCAGTACTTTGTTGAGGGGACAATAATTCTCTATGTTCTTTTTGGTGAAAATGGATGCTACTTTTTTTTCCCATTTGGCATGTGTGTAAAGGGCGTACCACTTTTTTGCCAGTTTAGGGTCAGTTTTGCTTTGAGGTATGGCTTCGCCGATCATAATCCCAGTTTTTAGTCGGTTTTATTTAAAAAGGGTGTACAGTATGTAGTTGGTTATTGGATAGATGGAATTACAGTGAGATAGTGGATTTTGAGGAGGGGTAGTTCGGTACTAAACAAAAGACTCACGTTTGCACGAAAAATATTTCGTACATCAATGAATAGAATGTAATTGGATTTATAAATAAGCACGGCTGCGGGTGGCCGTTAATACCACTTTTGGAGTCTGCGTGCATCTAAATGAACCGGACTTGTTCTATAAGAGCTTATTTATAAAGTGCGGTGCGCAGGTTATTATTCAGTGGATGATTGGTAAATGTTGATTCAATATAGAAATATTTAAATTATTAAACAACTATTTTGAGCATGATTATCATTTATTTGCTTTAAGTCAATTAAGTTATACCGCTATCAGGTCACATACCACTTACATGACCAGCGAATATGCTGTTCGGTGTACACGGCTTCGCCGATCATAATCCCATTAACAGATCACGTTTTAAAAATTTAAAGCTATAATGTAGATAACGGATCGTGGCAAGAGTATAATTATAGCCACGGAACTAATGCAAAGGAAAGGGTCTTATAAGGGACATAGGGGAAGGTTGATCATAAATCCAAAGCAAGAGGATTTAGATGCTTAAGATGCTACTAATAATGGATAATTGGATGAGAAAGTATAGTATTAACTAGAATAATGGATAGATAGAGTATAGCAAGGAAGATGGATTGATAATAATACTGTTGATTTAGTTATTTTGGTTGTTCAGAGTTGCATTCCGATGCTAAACATTCAATCTACCGGGAGTGTGGGTATCTCATCTAACGATTTAATACCATGCTGAGAGCTTCATCAAATTTATAAATATTTATCTAATAAAAACAAAAAATCAATATCAAATAAAGGTGTTTTGGTTAATAATTTTCATGTTATTGATAGTGGAACTATTTCCCCTTTTGGTTTATTTAGAACAGTTTATGATAAAGAACGCAAGGTTACTATGCAATTAAATTGCCACGGTTGTTTTTGGTATATCCGTACATCTATGCCGTTAGCAGTTAGGGTGATAATTTTGTTGTACTATCGTTCAGCAACATCTTAAGTATGTTTCTTTTAGTGAATTGGTTAGCACAAAAATGAACGAATACCGGTACCGTTATCGGGTCAAAGAAAAGGCCTGTACCAATTACACACCGGCCAATATCCGGCCGGTAAATTTGGGATCTTTTACTTCTTCCTTTGCAGCGGCGATGGCTTTTTTATCTGCTTCTATAACCAACTTGTTCTCTCCTTCTTTCAACTCTTTTGCAAAAGCCCGGGCTTCCGCCCTGGGAAATTATTGAGTATGATTCTGAATTTTCCCGCTTTCTGTATCAGATTGAAGAAGGGCACTTTTTTAATACCCTCATCAACCTGCTCAAACGCTTTTTTGAAATCTCTGACGGTAGCGGTATCCCTAAACGGCTTTAAAGATCGCGCTCACTTCATTCCCCGACCTAGCCGAAGCAGCCAGTTTAGCTTCATAGTCTTTTTTAATAGCCGCTATATCAAAGGTGGTGGTATGCCCTGCTGGCCTGGTGCCTTAAATCAGTTATTACGCATTTCCTGCTCTTCCCCACCAAAACGGCCAACGATCACGTCCTTGGGGTCTATAAAACCGCGTAAAACATGATTCCATACATCTGTCTCCTCTTTCTCCACTGCTTTTTGCCAGGCTTCGGGTTTGTCGTCATCGTCTGAAATGCCGATTATCTCAAGCTTTTTTTAAATATTTTGAATACAACGACAACGGGTGCGGGTTGTCTTTGCGGCAGGGAGCACACCAGGAGGCCCAAAAATTGAGCAAAACGTATTTGGCTTTATAATCGGCCAGGCTGAACATGGAGCCTTTTATTTCTTTCGATGAGCACTGTAAGCGGTGGCGCCGGGCGAACCTTTGCGAAGGCCTTCTTCTCATGGGATGTTTGGCTGCCAAACCGCCATTTTAAAAAGTGCTAACATATTTGATTTGCTGACCGCGTTTACTATCTTACGTCACTCATGCCATGGAGTGGTTCATAAAGACCCTTAAATAAAGAACATTTTTAGCTCCAACGACCGGCTACGCGAACTGGCTATGTTTGCGGTTGACCGGGGCATTTTTCTCAGACACGATATGGACAGCAACATAGCGCCATTTTTAATTTTGCAGAATGGTGAGAAAACACAAATGAGTGTGTTAATGATCGAGGGCAACCCGATAGACTATGTGAAAACAAGACTTTTGACAGAAGAAAGTAACTATGAGCAATTGGCTAAACGGGCAGAACGGTAAATGTTACTGTAAAGCTTGAAGAAAATGTGATCTATAATTCTTCAAATAACACCAGCGCCTCTGCTTTTACTGAGAAGGAAGAAAGAAATCCGGGTGGTGAATCTGCCACCGGCAAAAAATGGTGGCGGTTTTGGAAATAATTTAAAATGATCCCGGCCAATGGCCGGGATCATGCTTTGTGGTTTTATTTAATCTTTAGGTTTGTCTTTCAGATCGGCTTCGGTTACATAATGACGGCGGCCTTTATCATCGACCCAATAGTATTTTGAGTGATTGTCTATGTAAATGGTTTGTCCGCCGGGGCCCACTTTATCTTTATGTTTTTCATCGGTAACGGCGGCTTTACTTTTTGATGCTACTTCGGCCGTTTTATGACCCACTTTTTTAGCGCCTTTTTTTATTGCTTTGCCTGTCTTTTTCACTGTTGATGGTGAATCCTGTGCGTACATGGCAACGGGGAAGCTCAGCATAAACAACACGGCCACAATTCTGGTTATCTTTTTCATGATATAACTTTTGTATATGCATGGCAATTTTTTGGCCAGGGTTGTGCACTGTGTAGTGGTAAATTCTCTACACGTTTATGGCCCAAAACTGCACAGTTATTGGCAAAACAACACGGACATTGACTGCTTGCAATATTAAAAGGTGTTTTATATTTTGCGGATATGTTTCAAAAACAAACCCTTAAAATCGCGTCTGCTATATCCATCGTTTTATGCACCATTGGTCTTTTAATAAGTGTTCTTGGTGCATTTTTTATTGAAAATGGTGAAACAACAGCCATCTCTTTCTTTTTAGGTATCATTTCCTGGTCGCTTTTGCTTTGGTCAAGTGTTATTGCATACAAGTTGTGTATTGGGAACTATGATTTGTATGAATCACATTACAGGAAAGTTGGCTATTGTGTATATGCGATAGTGGTGACTTTTATTCTGTTCCTTTGGGTAGGATTGGTGCTGGGAATAGTGTTGTCGCTTATCATCTTCGCAACTTTACGGTCATTAAAACGCAATTTAGATGATTGGGCAAGTAGCCATCCGGATTTTTTAGCCAATGAGCCGATAGAGAAAGAGAAATAAAATTTTTTATCATTTTACCCCATATTTTTCACGGAATCAATTTTTTATGTAAATTTGCAACCCCAAAAGCAGCGTAGATGTGCTGAAAATCAGCTGAAAAGCGAAGTTTAGCATGATACACTGAAAGTTCGGGTGGTGGCGCAGCCCGGTAGCGCACTTGTATGGGGTGCAAGGGGTCGCTGGTTCGAATCCAGTCCACCCGACGAAATTGGACAAGGCATCCGCTAGTTTGCGGATGCCTTGTTTATTTTTATCACTTTCTGAAATGCTGTTCAGGCGCGGGATTGGGGATCATGTTGAAAAATTGGGGGATTTAGGAGAAAGTATTTTTTTTGCAGCAAGATGAGTAAAGCACAAGGACAGGATACAGCAAAAGAATTGAT
>JANUBW010000016.1:0-140392 GCA_024809215.1 Niastella sp. OAS944
GGCGACAGGGTAGCTCCCGAACATATTGGCGCTACGGCTGTAAACGTCGGCGTCACATTCGGATTAACTGTAATAGTTAAAGTCGTAGTCGTCGCACACTGACCAGCCGTTGGTGTAAAGGTGTATGTGGTCGTAGCAGTGTTGTCCAACGCAGGCGCCCAGGTACCGGTAATACCATTATTAGAGGTAGTTGGTAGTGGCGACAAAGTAGCTCCCGAACAGATTGGTGCTACAGCCGCAAATGTCGGTGTTACATTTGGATTAACGGTAATAGTTAAAGTCGTAGTCGTCGCACACTGTCCGGCACCCGGCGTAAATGTATAAGTTGTAGTTGCGGTATTATTAAGCGTTGGTGCCCATGTACCGGTAATACCATTGTTAGAGGTAGTTGGCAATGGCGACAATGTAGCTCCCGAACAGATCGGCGCTACAGCCGTAAACGTCGGTATAACATTCGGATTAACGGTAATTGTTAAGGTCGTTGTAGTCGCACACTGTCCAGCCGCTGGGGTAAAGGTATAAGTAGTGGTTGCTGTATTGTCCAAAGCCGGCGCCCACGTACCGGTGATACCATTATTAGAACTAGTAGGTAAGGGCGATAAAGTAGCCCCAGCGCAAATAGGAGCAACTGCTGTAAACGTTGGCGTCACATTCGGATTAACCGTAATAGTCAAAGTCGTTGTAGTCGCACACTGACCCGCAGTTGGTGTAAAGGTATAAGTGGTAGTTGACGTATTATTAAGTGCCGGTGACCAAGATCCAGTGATACCATTGTTAGAACTAGTTGGCAAGGGCGATAAAGTAGCTCCCGAACAGATTGGTGCAACTGCTGTAAAAGTCGGGGTTACATTTGGATTGACGGTAATAGTTAAAGTTGTTGTAGTCGCGCACTGTCCTGCACTCGGCGTAAATGTATAAGTTGTAGTTGCCGTATTATTAAGTGCCGGTGACCAAGCTCCAGTAATACCATTATTAGAACTAGTTGGCAATGGTGTTAGTGTCGCTCCCGAACAGATTGGCGCTACAGCTGTAAACGTCGGTGTTACATTCGGATTAACGGTAATTGTCAAAGTCGTTGTAGTCGCACACTGACCGGCACCCGGCGTAAATGTATAAGTTGTAGTTGCTGTATTATTAAGTGCCGGCGCCCAAGATCCAGTGATACCATTGTTAGAACTAGTTGGCAATGGTGCAAGTGTAGCCCCGGAACAAATTGGCGCTACAGCTGTAAACGTCGGAGTAATATTCGGATTGACTGTAATAGTTAATGTCGCTGTTGTCGCACACTGTCCGGCACTCGGCGTAAAAGTATAAGTTGTAGTTGCTGTATTATTCAGCGCCGGTGCCCATGTACCGGTATAGCCATTATTAGATGTGGTTGGCAATGGTGCAAGTGTAGCCCCGGAACAAATTGGCGCTACAGCCGTAAACGTTGGTGTGATATTCGGATTGACAGTGATCGTCATGGTTGTCGTAGTCGCACACTGGCCAGCCGTTGGTGTAAAGGTATAAGTAGTCGTCGCTGTGTTGTTCAATGCCGGCGCCCAGCTACCGGTATAACCATTGTTAGAAGTAGTTGGCAGCGGTGACAAGGTAGCTCCTGAACATATCGGCGCAACAGCCGTAAACGTTGGTGTGATGTTTGGATTGACAGTGATCGTCAACGTAGTTGTATTAGCACACTGACCCGCTGTAGGCGTAAAGGTATAGGTGGTTGTAGCTGTATTGTTCAACGCTGGTGACCAGGAACCCGTAATGCCATTATTGGAAGTAGTTGGCAATGGCGATAAAGTAGCGCCCGAGCAAATAGGTGCTACAGCTGTAAAGGTTGGTGTTACAATAGGATTTACAGTTATGGTCATTGTTGTTGTTGTACCACACTGTCCGGCCGATGGCGTAAATGTATATGTAGTCGTCGCTGTATTATTCAATGCCGGCGTCCATGTTCCCGTAATACCATTATTTGAAGTTGTTGGTAACGGAGATAATGTTGCTCCTGAACATATGGGTCCTACCTGCGTAAACGTTGGTGTAGGTAACGATGCTGGCTGCGTAATTGTTACGGTGGCTGTTCTTGCACAAGTCCTCGTATCGGTCACTGTAACAGTATAAGTTCCTGCTGCCAGGCCGGTGGCTGTTGTACCCGTTTGCACAGGTACCGTATTCCAGCTATATGTGTAGGGCCCTACACCGCCTGTTGCTGTAGCAGTGGCTGAACCATCACTGCCGCCAAAACAAGACACATTGGTTTGTGAACTGATCGATGGAGTTAATAAAGTAGCAGGTTGTGTGAGCGTAACGCTGGCCTGCAAAGAAACACACCCATTGGCATCAGTTACAGTTACCCTATAGGCTACGCCCGCTGAAAGTCCCGTAACTGTTTGGGTGGTTTGCCCCACCGGCGGATTCCAGGCATATGTATAGGGGCCTGTTCCACCAGATCCATTGGCCGTAATAGATCCATTATTACCGCCATTACACGATACCTGGTTATTTACTGTAATTGTTGCAGTGGGTCTTGGATTTACTGAAGCTACTACCGGCTGTATTGCAAAGCAACCTGAAGCTGTTGTGCCTTTAATATAGTAAGTGCCTGCCGTAGCTGTTGTTGGTGTTGCATAAGAGCTGGTTGCGGCGGCATCTGTCCAGTAAGTAAGTGTAAGCCCGGGAGTTGATCCTGCGGTCACAGCTGCCGCAGTAAGGTTCACGGTTGATGGTGCACAAACAGATGCCGGGTTGGTTATAACAAGAGTTGGGGCCGAATTCACCGATACAGTAACGGGTTGAATAGCAAAACAACCTGTAGCTGCTGTTCCCTTTATATAATACGTTCCCGCTCCTGCAGTTGTTGGTGTTGTATACGGCGTTGTTGCTGCTGCATTGGTCCAATAGGTATATGTTAGCCCTGCAGTGCTACCTGCTGTTACCGCTGATGCAGTAAGGTCGGCAGTAGCCGGGGAACAAACAGGTGCCGGGTTGGTTATAACCAGGTTTGGTGTGGGGTTTACATTTATTGTTCGCGTGCCGCTTACAGCTGCACAGCCGCCTGCTGCATTTGTTGTTAATGTTAATGTTACAGTTCCTGTAAAGTTGGCTGCCGGCGTATAGGTAACGGTGGCAGGTGTGGCTGTTTGTGCCGTATTGCTTAATGTTCCTCCACCCGAGGTTATTGACCAGGCTCCGGTGGTAGCACTGCCGCCCACGCTGGCGCCTGTTAAGGTAATGGCGGCAGGCGAGGCCGACTGACAAACATTATCAGCGCCACCGGGTGTTACCGTAGCACCCGGACTTACAGTTATTGTTCTTGTGCCGCTTACAGCCGGGCATGCAGTTGGGTTGTTTGTGGTCAGTGTTAAAGTAACTGTTCCGGTAAAATTGGCTGCGGGTGTATAGGTTACAGTAGCTGGTGTGGCTGTTTGTGCTATGCTGCTTAAAGTACCTCCGCCTGAAGTGATGGACCATGCGCCGGTTGTTGCTCCGCCACCCACACTGGCGCCGGTTAAAGTAATGGCAGCAGGAGTTGCTGACTGACAAGCGGTATTGGGTCCACCGGGTGTTACAGTATTTGTCGGACTCACTGTTATTGTTCTTGTTGCCGTTGCTGCCGCACAGCCACCACCCGGTGTATTGGATGTTAAGCTTAATGTTACTGTGCCGCTGAAATTGGCCGCGGGTGTATAAGTTACTGTAGATGGATTGGCTGTTTGTGCGGTACTGCTTAAGGTACCTCCTCCTGATACAATTGCCCATGCAGCAGTAGTGCCACCACCACCAACACTAGCCCCCGACAATGTGATGGCAGAAGGTGATGCTGACTGGCAAACATTATTAGGCCCGCCGGGGGTAACTGTTGCCGGCACATTTACAGTTACAGTAACATAAACGGTATTGCTGCAAGGGTCAAAAACCGCTTCCTTGAACATGTCAGGCTCCGGCTCATCCTGTATTGAAAAGATATAAGTTACAACAACAGGGGCACCGGTTGTATTTGTCAATACATGATTAATATTACCATTGCCACTTGCCGCAGCGCCGCCATTTATACCCGCAATACTAGGACGGGTCCATGCCAAAATATGCCCCGGGTCACCAACATAAGTTGGGTTATAACTAAACGTATTTCCGCTGCAAATGGGGGAGGGAGTTAGCGTACTTGATAATGTTGGCAGATCACCTACAGCAAGTCTTACGCTCTGCGTATTACTACATCCGTTTGCGGTAATGGTGTAAGTATAAATAACATTTTGTATACTGGTAGTGCCATTAGTAAGGGTTTCAGCTATGCCGCCGCTGCCTGAACCAGTAGCTGGAGTAACGCCTGCAACAGCAGCGCGGGTCCAGGTAAATGTTGCTCCTGGCGTTGCACTGGTAGGCGTATAAGTGAACAGATCTCCACTGCAAATACCAGGATAGGGTTGTTGCGGATAATACAGTCTTCCTATTCTTTCAACGTTTGTATTATTATCTGTTGAGTTAGCCGGGTAAGTATTATTTAAGGTAGGGGCCGCATTTACGTTAATTGTTCTGGTACCACTTGCGGCAGCACACCCACCGCCTGGTGCATTTGAAGTGAGGGTTAAAGTAACTGTGCCGCTAAAATTGGCAGCAGGTGTATAGGTAACTGTACCCGGTGTGGCAGTTTGTGCCGTGCTGCTTAACGTTCCGCCGCCTGAGGTTATTGACCATGCACCAGTAACAGCACCTCCACCAACGCTCGCGCCACTTAAGGTAATGGCCGCAGGGCTGGCGCTTTGACAAACATTATTAGGGCCTCCTGGAGTTACGGTAGCACCGGGCGTTACATTTATTGTTCTTGTATCTGTTGCAGCCGTACATCCCGCCGGGGTATTCGTTGTTAAGGTTAAAGTAACCGTACCGCTAAAGTTAGCGGCAGGTGTATAAGTTACAGTGGCCGGGTTGGCCGTTTGTGCCGTACTGCTTAATGAACCTCCACCTGAAGTAATAGACCAGGCACCGGTTGTGGCGCTGCCACCTACGCTGGCGCCGGTTAAAGTTATAGCTGCCGGCGTTGCAGACTGGCACACACTATTGGGGCCGCCTGCGTTTGCAGTTGGAGCAGCGTTTACAGTGATCGTTCTGGTGTCGCTGGCTGCCGCACAGGCGCCTGGCGCATTTGATGTAAGTGTTAAAGTAACAGTGCCCGAGAAGTTGGCAGCCGGGGTATATGTTATATTAGCCGGGTTGGCGGTTTGCGCCGTTGAGCTCAGCGAACCTCCACCCGAAGTAATAGACCAGGCACCGGTTGTAGCGCCGCCACCCACACTGGCACCTGTTAAAGTAATTGCAGTAGGAGTTGCCGACTGGCATACGCTATTAGGGCCGCCTGCGTTTGCAGTAGGGCCCTGGGTTACGGTCACATTTGCTGTTTCTACAGTTGAACAACCATTGCCACTGGTTACCGTATAACTAATTACAGCAGTACCTGCCGATACGCCGGTAACTACACCCGATGAATTTACTGTTGCTACCCCTGTGGCATTACTACTCCACACGCCACCGGGTGTTGAGTTTGATAATGTAGTAGAACCCGGGAAGCAAAAAGAAGTGGTGCCTGTTATGTTATTTACATTAGGCGCAGCATTCACCACCTCGGTAATAGGAGGGGATGTACTGGCTGAAAAATTTGCCGGGTTAGCGGGTGTATATTCTGCAGTAACCGCATATGAACCGGTTGCCGGACTGGAAATAGTTATGCTTCTTACCCCGCCCACCAATGTGGTTGGCGGCCCCAGCGAAACGCCATCTAAAAAGAACTCCACTGTACCTGTGGCCGAATTAGGTGTGACTGTTGCCGTTAGTGTAATATTCTCATTATCGCATGATGGATTGTTATTAGAAGTAACAGCTGTAGTAGTAGCTGTTTGGGCAATAAGATCTGTTTGAAAAAAGAAAAACAACAGCAATGAAATAAGCAACCTTAACCCATGGTGACCGAGGGGTTTAATGATGGCGGTTAGTTTTATATTTATTTTCGGTTGCGTGATCATTGGTGCTTAAAAAAATATAGCCAGGGTTCTGCAATATTTTAAAAGAAGTCCCCAATAGCATGATCGTTCAAAAAAAAGAAAGACGCATCCCTTGTCATCATTAAGCAGATCGACGACTATACAGTCAACATATTATGAAGAGTATATCTATTCTATAAGCGATCTCTTTAGAATTGAACAATAGCATTGGTAAACAAAAACAGGAAGTTTTGTTACGGACAGAATAAAGCATTTACAATGTTCACCTGGATGAATATTGTATGCATTGCATTTTAATTAGGATGAATTGGACTCAGGGGTCTTGAAGTAATTGATGTACGGAGGATTTTCAAAAAAACAGCACGGGTAGTTGTGAATCAGAAGAACAAGTTAAAAAGGAGAGCGGATAATTATGAGGAATGTTGGAATGCGCTTATACAGCGCAAATTTTGAAATAAGATATGAAGGATTAACACTCGACTGACTGAAGATTGAAACAAAATAGGAGAAAGGCGATGGAATTATAACTGGTAATTGTTGTGTGAAGTTAATGGAAAGATTTTTAATTTACAAAGAATTAGTTTCAGGTGCATGCAAAACAAACAATGAAAGCACCGGCATTTTTAACCCGCCATTTCAACGATTACTCTTTATAAATAAATGATTTGGGATAATACTTTTGTGAAAGATTTTTTATGAATATTTTGTTTAACACTTATTCAATACATGATCTTAGTCAAGAGTTTTACAACTTTCAATGCAACACTTAAAACAATCCAAAAAACAAACAAACAGCCCGAAATACAGCACAGATCAGCGTTTCATTGAACACACAAACGTGCTTATGAAAATATTGAATTCAGACAAGATGTATGTAAGCAATAATATTTTTTTTGATTTGAAATAAAAATTCTGTTAATTTAGTATCACCTATTAATCCCAGAGCGTGTGTTGTAATTGTGGTTTCTCAATAACTAAGTCTTAAACAACACAATTTATTCTCCGAATAACCAACACTACATTCCTTCGAATAACCACTCGATAATCCTTGCTTTAAGTATACCTATTAAATGTTAACCTGGGATGTGAAACCCAGAACCCGCTTCGCAATCTACTGACTGAATTTGTACTGGTAATTAATCGTACTAACGGAAACAAATGTCTGCTGGAATAAGTCATCCCTGTTGGGATGATCATACATTGATTTGCAGTAAAGAGCTGTCTCTTTACGGGCAGCGGGCTTTTGTCTCCACATAGATCTTTTTTCACTTGTGAGTCCCGATCAACTATAACCAGGTTATTCAAGAATGTTAACCCTAACACTCATTTTAAACAACTGTATATGAAAATTTTTACCCTGATCCGTGAATCTGCAATTTCCCTCGCCTGCAAGCCGGACCAATTTTCATTTGTATATAAGAGAAGCAATATTCCTTCGGTTGTTAAAAACAAAGTGTTCATCTTCTTAGCTCTTTGGGGCCTGATTGTAATTCCCAGGTACTCGAACGCCCAGATAACACAGCCAATAGGCTGGACTAATCTATATAATGTAGCTACCGGCACAGCCAGCGGCAGTACGTTTGCAATAGCCAGTGGTTCTAACCGGATACTGGTTGTGGGCATTACCCTCAATTTCAACAATGCCTCAGGAACGGCAAATGATCCAACAACCATCACCTATGGTGGAGTTACCCTAACAAAAGCAGTAGGCGATGCAGCAGGATCATCTGGCCGTATGCACACCTGGCTTTATTTTCTAAAAGACAATGCCATCATGAATGGGTCGCCACAGGCGCTTAACGTTACCATGGGTACTGTTTCGCAAACAATTACCAACATGACCGTATGGTACACCGTGTTTGCAGGTGTAGACCAAAGCCCGGCTTCATACACAACAGGCAATGGATTCAATAATAACGAAACCAGCGGACCAGCGCAACTAAGTACAAACATGGCAGTAAATGCCAGCGAGCAGGCGGTATACATCTCGAATATCTTCAATAGCAATAGTACAACATCTCCTACTTACACCGTAAACGCAAACTGGACATCCGGTGGAACAACTGTTGGCACAGCCACTGGCGAGGCATGGAAAAATGAAACGGCAAAACGTACTATACCGGTCTCCAACACAACCGATAATGCGGCAACGTCAACAATAACTCCAACTACCAGTATTCGATATTCCATTTCTGCCATAAGCCTGCCAAGGTCATTTGTGACGTATACTTCCATTGCAAACGGGGCATGGAGCGACCCCGCCACGTGGAACCTGGGCAGCGTACCAGTAGCGGGAAGCAACGTTGTTATTGCAAGCGGCACAAGTGTTAACCTCACGGGCAATACCAATACCATAAACTCCCTTACAGTAAACGGAACGCTGGATGTAAGCACTTTCACACTGAGCGGCACCAGCATTAATACGGTTTCCGCAACGGGCACCTTACTTGTTGGTGGTTCCAACTTCCCTTCGGGCTTTGCTTCCACATCACTAGCTTCGGGCAGTACTGTTAATTATAATAATAATGGCGCGCAAACAATTTCTAACCAAACTTATGGCAATCTCATTCTTTCCGGCGGCGGTATCAAAACCCTGCAAACCGGAACAACATCCATCACTGGTACTTTAACCCTTAGCGGAAATACTACTACCACAACCACCGTAGCTAATTTAACTGTTGGCAATTTGAATATAGGTGATGGAACAACCTTTAACGCTGCCGGTTTTAACCTCACCGTTTCCGGCACAACAACCGTAGGCGGCGGAACAAGCGGCAATTTTATCATTAACGCAACCGCCGGAACAAAGATATTTACAGGATTGGTAACCGTGAATGCCGGTGGCACCTGGAACAACAGCGGCAACTCAAACGTCACGTTCAGAGGCGGTATAACCAATAATGGAACATTCACTGCCGGTACGGGCGTACATACTTTCGATAACAATTCCCAACAGCTTAACGGCACATTCTCCATTCCAAGCATTACAGTAACTGGTGTTACTTTAACCAACAATAGTACATTAACGGTTGCTACGGCTCTTTCAGGATCGGGCGGTCTTACACAGGCAGCCAATGCAACGTTGAATATCGGCGGCACATCGGGCATCACTACTTTAACAGCCGCAAATAGCGGCAACACGGTAAACTATACCGGTGGTGTGCAAATTGTGCATTCCAATAGTTACGTCAACCTTACCCTTACCGGCAGTGGAGCCAAAACCTTAAATACCGGAACCACCTCCGTCACTGGTAATTTTACGCTTACGGGAACGGCAACCACCACAACCGTGGCCAACCTTACAATAGGTGGTAGCCTTTCCATTGGCGATGGCACCACTTTCACTGCGGCTGGTTTTAATTTAACAGTAACCGGTACAACAACTGTGGGCGCCGGCGTAAGTGGCGGCCTTACGATCTCTTCTTCTGCAGGTACAAAAACTTTCATCGGACCGGTAACCATCAACACCGGCGGTACCTGGAACAACAGCGGCAATTCGGCCGTTACCTTCAGAGGCGGTATAACCAATAATGGAACATTCACGGCCGGCACGGGTGTACATACATTCGACACAAATGCCCAGGCGCTTTCGGGTAATGCATTTACCATCCCCAGTGTTACAATCACAACTATAACGCTTACTAATAATAACTCACTCACCGTTAATACGGCCCTTTCAGGAACAGGCACCCTGCTACAGGCAGCAGGCGCAACACTCAATATAGGCGCCGCATCAACGCTTTCAAATATGAATGCCACAGCCAGTGGGAATACTGTAAACTATACAGCTGCTACAGGTGGGCAAACCCTTATTGGAGGAACTTATTTTAATGTCAGCCTAAATAATACTTCGGGTACTAATACTGCAAATGGAAATGTTTCTGTAACCGGCGCCATGGTTACAAACGGTGGCGCAGGCGGAACGCTTAATATGAGCACCTTCACGCTTGCCGGTACAAGCATCACAAATAATGGAACTATTAACACACAAAATACAAGCGCAACCCCCATTCCATCGGGTCAAAGCTGGGGCGGCACAATCAATTACAATGCAACAACGGGTAACCAAACAGTAGTCATAGGCACCTACACCAATTTAACCTCAGGAAATACCAGCGGTATAAACTCGGCCGCTGGTAATTTGGTTATCGATGGCATTTTAACAACTACGGCGTCGGGAACACTAAGCCTTGGCACCAATACTATAAGCGGCACTTTAACAACAATAAACAATAATGGCACCATTAGCACGGCAAACACCACGGCAACACCATTACCAACCGGGTTAACATGGGGTGGTACCATTAATTATAATGCATTAACAGGTGGGCAAACCATTGTTACCGGCACCTATAATAATTTAACTCTTGGCAATACCAGCGGCACAAGTACACCTGCAAGCGACCTGGTTGTTAATGGCATATTGACAACAACAGCAGGCGGCACGCTCGACATGACAACGTTTGCCCTTACAGGCACCTTGTCTTCCGTTGTGAACAATGGTACTTTTAGTACGGCAAATACCTCAGCTACGCCAATGCCTTCGGGTAAAACCTGGGCCGGCACCTTTATATACGCCGGTGCTGCCTCACAAACGGTGGTAACAGGCATCTATAGCAACCTTAATATTTCCAATACAACAGGTGTTGCATTGGGCGGTGCAGTTACGGTAAATACTTCACTTAGCGTAAGCAGCAGCCTCACCCTTGGCACCAATAATCTAACACTTGGGTTTACAAGCGCCGTTACAGGAGCTTCTTCATCGGTGTATATAGTAACTAACAGCACGGGGCAGTTAAGGCGAACTGTTGTTGGTTCCCCAATAAGCTTCCCGGTGGGTAACAGTGCATACAACCCCATTATACTTTCCAACTCAGGCACCTCTGATGTGTATGGAATAAATGTAATTGACGGTGCGGTAACTACTGCCATTGATCAAAGCCTAACCGTTGACAGAAGATGGCAGATAACCGAAGCGGTGGCGGGTGGAAGCAATTTAGCTGTAACAGCGCAATATAATAGTGGAGAAACATCTGCCGACTTCAGTACCGGAAATCCAATTATTGGCTTGTATAACGGTACCGCATGGGTTAAAAATTCCGCTACTTACAGTGGCGGATCAAGTCCGTTTACGTTCACCTCATTGGGTAACTTTACGCCGGCCAGCCTTACAACCGGAACACAATACCTGGCCCTGGGTAAAGATTTTGCATTTGTAGCAAGCCCTGGCCAGTTTGCAGTAACCTCCATTGTACCTAACCCGGCTATCTCCGGCTCTGGTTTTCAGGTTACCATTGAAGCACAGAATGCATCAAATCAAGCCTCGAATGTGACCACACAAACCTTCTTTAATCTGAGCACAAATGGCAATGCCGGCGCTCTTAGCGGAACAACTTCCGGCTCAATACCTGCCGGACAAAGCTCGGTAACAGTGAGTGGTGTTATTCTTTCATCATTAGGCACAGGGGCTACCATTACAGCAACGCTCGATAATACCAATGGCGGCGACGCATTAACGCCGGGCACCAGTGCGCCTTTTAATGTAGTAGCTTCTGCCACTTCAGACATTATTACGGCCGGCAACGAAACGCCCAATATTGATTATAATTCGAAAACAGGCGCGGTAATAAACACCACCAGTGACGCCATCAGGGTTTGGTCGTTCAGTGTACGGGATGGCGGCAGTACACCAGATGCCGATAATCTTGCAACCATACTGAGTTCCGTAACAATATCAAAAGGAGCCGGTAATACTGTGGCCAGCTGGGCTAATTCTATACAGGAAGCTGCGTTGTTCGATGAATCAACCAAGGTAGCGGAGATCACTGTATCGGGCGAAAGCCTTGTTTTCACCAGCCTTAATGGAGGAGCAGGCGTAACGGCAGATGATAATTCATCCAAAACGCTTGACCTTTACCTTACATTTAAAACAGCCAATACCGACGGCCAGCGGCTTCAATTTGCGATCACCAGTGCCGGCGCATCGGCCACAGCAGCAGGTTCTTTATTCAATTCATTTGCAACTACCAACTCTTCGGTGACCGGTACTAATAACAGAATACAGGTTATTGCATCTAAACTGATATTTGGCGCACAGGCGTTGACCGATGTAGCAGTAGGTGTTGCCATGACACCGGCATTTACCATTAGAGGAGTGGATGTAAATAACAACCTTGACATAGATTACACTTCAACCATTACACTGGCGGTTACCGGCTCAACATTTAACGGCGCAGCGCCAAGCGCAGCTGCTATTGCAGGTATTGCTACGTTCAGCCCGGTTTTTGCAACAACCGGCACCGGTGTAACAATAACCGGCTCCGATGGCGTTATTACCGCCACACCGCCAAGTAATACCTTCAACGTTACCAATATAGTTCCTGCAACAACAGACCTGTTCAGATCAAAAACTACCGGTGATTGGGACCAGGTGAGCACCTGGCAGGAATCGCATGATGGCACCAGCTGGTTCGATGCAGCGGTAACGCCAACCAGTGCCAACAGCAGTTCTATTCTTATACAGAACACGCATGTAGTAACTGTAGTAACTTCAGTTACCATCGATCAAACCACGGTAAACACAGGTGGCGCTATTACAGTAAACAGCGGCCAACGACTCGATGTGGCAGATGGTACAGGTACCGACCTCACCATAAATGGAAATGTTACCGTTAATGGCTTTTTACGCCTGGCAAACAATGCCACCATGACAAGTACGGCCGCTTCATTAACATTTAACAGTGGCGGTACTTATGAGCATAATTATACAACCGCAGCAGGTACCATACCTACGGCTACCTGGAGCACAGGATCAACCTGCTCAATTATAGGTTATACCACCAATACAACAGTTCCCGGCGGATTGGGTCAATCCTTCTGGAATTTTACCTGGAACTGTACCAGCCAGGGTGCCGGCACCCTGAACCTGAATAGCCAGCTCACAACTATTCAGGGTGACTTCAGTTTATTAAGCACCGGAACAACAGGCATTGTTGCCTTAATGAACAACACCACATTCACCATTACGATTGGTGGCAATTTAATAGTTGGCAGCGGTACAAACCAGGCCTCGCTTGACTGGTTCACCACCACTACCGGTAACGGAACCCCAACCATGAACCTGGCCGGCAACATATCTATCGGATCAGCAGGCTCCATCGTTCGTTCAGGCTCAAATAATACACCTATTCTTAATTTTAATAAAGCAAGCGGCATACAAACATATTCATCAGCCAATGCTGCAGGTATTAGTGGCGGCCGGTTTGCAGCAACGGTGGGAACCGGCACAAGCACCAATACCCTTCAATTGCTGAGCGATATGGCCATGAACGGCAATGGTGCTGCGTCATTACAAGTAGCAGCCAATGCAACCCTTGATTGCGGAACACGTATAGTTACCAGCGTGGGTGGTACATTTAACCTGAATGCAGGCGGCTCTATTATTACAGCACACGCCCAGGGTTTATCAACAACGGCCAGTACAGGATCGATTCAGGTAACGGGCACAAAAACATTTAATGCCGCAGCTAATTATACATATAATGCTACCGGAGCACAAGTTACCGGCAATGCCCTTACAACTGCAAATAATTTAACCATCAACAATCCGGCAGGCGTAACCCTTACGGCTAATACAACTGTAAATGGAACGCTTACCTTAACAAACGGTTTGCTTACACTAGGTACAAATAGTCTTACCATAGGTGCAGCCGGTTCTATTTCGGGTGGTTCTTCAACAGCCTACGTAAATACAAATAATAGCGGCTTTTTGAGAAGAACAGTGGCAGCCAGCCCTGTTGCCTTCCCTGTAGGCACAACGGCTTATAACCCCATTACACTTACCAACACGGGTACATCAGATGTTTATAGTATTATCGAAACAGATGGCACCGTGCCAAACGCTTTGGATGCAACATTTACCGTGAACAGAAGATGGCGGGTTACCGAAGCCGTTTCGGGCGGAAGCAACCTGTCCGTAGTGGGCCAATACAACAGTGGGGAAGCAGCTGCCAATTTCAACAGTGGTATCATTCCGAAGATAGGTTTCTATAACGGTACAGTATGGACAGAAAATGCCGCCACACAGGCCGGCGCTGGTCCATTTACATTTACTTCCAATGCCAACTTCACGCCAACAAACCTTACAACAGGCACCCAGTATTTTGCATTGGGTAAAGACCAGGCGTTTACGCCAATACCCCAAGGTACACTTACAGCCAATTCTATTTGTGAAGTGGGAACAGGACAGTTAACATTTACCGCAACTGCCGGCACCTCGCCATTTACCGTGGTATATAACGATGGTACAGGTAACGTAACGCAAAACAATGTTATAAGCGGCACACCGTTCAACGTAACACCTAATCCTACAGTAACTACAAGCTATACACTTGTTTCTGTAACAGATAATGATGGCGACGTACGCAGCAGCGGATTTACCGGCGGTACTGCAACCATTACAGTAAACCCGGCCATAGCTAATAATACCATTGCAGCCGATCAAACAATTTGTAGTGGTACAACACCGGCGGCCATGACCGGTTCAGCGCCAACCGGCGGTAACGGCACGTATATCTTCC
Source organism: Niastella sp. OAS944 (assembly GCA_024809215.1). Taxonomy (GTDB): domain Bacteria; phylum Bacteroidota; class Bacteroidia; order Chitinophagales; family Chitinophagaceae; genus Niastella. Next base: position 14,567 of record JANUBW010000016.1, read on the forward strand.
AGTGGCAATCGAGCACAACCAGTGCCACAACCGGTTTTGCCAATGCGGCCGGCACCAGTACCGGGCAGAATTATACGCCACCGGGTAATATAACACAAACTACCTGGTACCGAAGGGTAGTAACATCCAATGGCTGTACTGATAATGGTACTGCCATACAGGTAACTATTACCCCGGCGCCAACTATCACCCCTGGCCCAACACTTACCGCAACACAATCCTGTGCACCGGTTGCCATTACTTTAACCGGCGCCAGCTTTACCGCCCCGGCAACCAGCGCAGCCTGGTCAATTGTATCGGGCGGCGGAACGTTAAGCACCACCGCACTTACAGCGTCACCGGCAACGGTCACCTATACACCGGCATCGAATTTCTCCGGCGCCGTTACCCTGGCATTAACCACCGATGCGTGCCCCACATTGAGTGCAAACAGGACCATTAATGTAAGCCTGCCTACTATTGTAAACTATGACTTTAATACCGGTAACAGTTTTGCTACACTGGTCTCCAATGCAGTTCCCAATATTACAGCAACAGCAAGTGGCTCCAGTTTTGCCACCAGCACTACCAGTACAGTAACAGGCGGCAATGCATTTACGGTGAACAGTACAGCAGGCAACAGCCTTAGTCAGGCAGCAGTAGCCAACAATAACTGGACGTTTACATTAACCGGTAACGATGTAAGGTTTTACAAAACATTCAGGGTATACTTCCTGGGGCAAAGAAATTCAGGCACAACCGGGCAAAACATAAACATATTATATAGTGTAGATGGCGGCGCATTTGTTTCACTTGGCAACCTGGGTTTAAATAATCTTGGCACCTGGGTTGAAAGTTTATTAAGCCTGCCTGTGGCAGCAGATAACCCAACTACGTCTATAGCAATACGGTTGAATATTAACGCCGGCAATGGCACCACACTGATCGACAACTTCCAGATGCAGGCGATCTATACACAGCCGGCAGATAAAACACCTGTGGTAGCCGCTTCACTGGTATGTGAGGGAACAGGCACCAATATTCAGATCCCGGCCTCTCAGGTAGGTGTAAATTACCAGTTGCGGAATAATACAGGTAACGTTAATATAGGCAGTGCTGTAGCCGGAACCGGCTCAACTATTAACCTGCCTACAGGTAATTTAACCACAGCCACTACATTTAATGTACTGGCCTCAAATTCATGCAGTGTGCAAATGGCCAATACCGTAACGGTAAATGTTACCCCATTGGCTACATTGAGCAGCAGTCTTACTACACCAGACATTTGCACCAATACTGCATTCAGCTACACACCAACCAGTACCACCTCAGGTGCTACATTCAACTGGAGCAGAGCGGCCGTTGCAGGCATCAGCAACAGCCCGGCAACCGGCACCGGAGATCCGAATGAAACGCTTATTAATACAACGGCAACGCCAAAGAGCGTAACCTATGCGTATACGGTAACAGCAAATGGCTGTACCAATCCTACTGCATTCAATGTAGTAGTTGTAGTAAATCCTTCTCCAACTTTATCAAGCACCTTAACACCGCAGGCCGTATGTGATGGTAACCCATTCCAGTACATACCAACCAGTGCAACACCGGGTGCAACCTTTAACTGGAGCAGGGCTGCCGTGGCTGGTATCAGTAACGCACCGGAAAGCGGTACCGACGATCCGAATGAGACCCTGTTTAACCTAACCCCAGACCCAATTAATGTTACATATGTATATAGTTTATCGGCAAACGGCTGCGTGAACCCCACTACTTATAACGTGGTGGTAACTATTGAACCATCGCCAACAGCAGTGGCTACAGACACCGTTGTATCGAATACAGCAGGCGTTTGCGGCGCTTCTATTACCCTTGGCAATAATGTAACAACCAACGGAACGCTTAGCTTCTCAATAGATGGCAACCCCATCACCATGCCTCATACGTTCCCCATTGGTACAACAAATGTGACCGTAACCGCAGAAAACAATTGCGGTACATCAACCACCTTCTTTGATGTAACTGTAAATGACACAGAAGCACCGGTTGTACCAACGCTTAGCGATGTCACAGGCGAATGTTCAGCAACGGCAACAGCGCCGGTTGCCACAGATAATTGCGAAGGTCCCATCACGGGCACCACTACCGATCCGTTGACCTATTCAACACAAGGCACCTTTGTGATCCATTGGAGCTTTGACGATGGCAATGGCAACGTATCCACTGCTACACAAAACGTAATAGTGCAGGATGTTACGGCGCCGGCCATTCCAACATTAAATGATGTAACAGGGGAGTGCTCAGCAACAGCAACGGCACCAGTTGCTACAGATAATTGCGTAGGCCCCATAACCGGTACCACTACTGATCCGTTAACTTACACAACACAAGGCTCCTTTGTGATCCATTGGAGTTTTGACGATGGTCGTGGCAATATATCAACAGCTACACAAAATGTGGTGGTTGAAGATGTAACACCACCGGCTATTCCAACATTAAACGATGTAACAGGCGAGTGTACCGCTACTGCAACAGCACCTACAACTACCGATAATTGCTCAGGCACTATTACCGGTACCACTACCGATGCGTTGACCTATTCAACCCAGGGCACCCACGTGATCCATTGGAGCTTCGACGATGGCAATGGTAATATTTCAACTGCTAATCAAAATGTAGTTATAGAAGATGTAACACCACCGGCCGTACCAGTACTCACTAATTTAACAGATGAGTGTTCAGTTACAGCCACAGCACCAACAACAACTGATAATTGTTCTGGTACCATTACCGGCACCACTACCGATCCGTTGACTTACACAACACAAGGCACACATACCATCCATTGGAGCTTTGACGATGGCAATGGTAATATTTCAACTGCTAATCAAAATGTAGTTATCGAAGATGTAACACCTCCGGCAGTGCCTACATTAGCAAACGTAACCGGCGAGTGTTCAGCCACCGCTACAGCGCCAACAACAACTGATAATTGTGCCGGCACCATTACCGGTACCACTACCGATCCGTTGACATACACAACGCAAGGCACCCATGTTATCCATTGGAGCTTTGACGATGGTAATGGCAATACTTCAACCGCTAATCAAAATGTAGTTATCGAAGACGTAACACCACCGGCAGTACCTACATTAGCCAATGTAACCGGCGAATGTTCGGCCACCGCTACAGCACCAACAACTACCGATAATTGTTCAGGCACAATAACCGGCACCACAACCGATCCATTAACTTACACAACACAAGGCACCCATGTTATTCATTGGAGCTTTGACGATGGCAATGGCAACATCTCTAATGCTAACCAAAACGTGGTCATCAACGACGTAACACCACCGGCTGTGCCTACATTAGCCAATGTAACCGGCGAATGTTCGGCCACCGCCACATCGCCAACAACCACTGATAATTGTACTGGCACCATTACCGGTACCACTACCGATCCGTTGACTTACACAACGCAAGGCACACACGTTATCCATTGGAGCTTTGACGATGGTAATGGCAATATTTCAACAGCCAATCAAAATGTGATAGTTGACGATATTACGCCACCTGCAGTGCCCGTATTGAGCAATATAACAGGGGAGTGCTCAGCCACCGCCACAGCGCCCACCACTACCGATAATTGCGCAGGCACCATTACCGGCACCACCACCGATCCGTTGACCTACACATCAGGCACACATATTATCCATTGGAGCTTTAACGATGGTAACGGCAATATTTCAACTGCTGATCAAAATGTAATTATCAATGATGTAACGCCACCGGCAACACCTGTACTCAATAACATTACCGCAGAATGTTCAGTGACCGTTACAGCACCAACAACTACCGATAATTGCGCAGGCACCATTACCGGCACCACCACCGATCCGTTGACCTATTCAACACAAGGCACGCATACGATCCATTGGAGCTTTGACGACGGCAGCGGCAATATTGCTACTGCCAACCAAAGCGTTATCATTACTGATAATACACCACCGGCAATACCTGTACTGGCGAATGTAACCGGCGAATGTTCAGCCACCGCTACAGCCCCCACTACAACTGATAATTGTGCCGGCACCGTTACCGGTACAACCACCGATCCGTTAACTTATACAACGCAGGGCACCCATGTTATTCATTGGAGCTTTGACGACGGCAGTGGCAATATTTCAACAGCCAATCAAAACGTGGTTATCAGTGATGTAACACCACCGGCCGCGCCAGTATTAGCCAATGTAACCGGCGAATGTTCAGCCACCGCTACAGCGCCAACAACTACAGACAATTGCTCAGGAACCATTACCGGCACCACTACCGATCCGTTGACTTATACTTCAGGCACACACGTGATCCACTGGAGCTTTGACGACGGCCATGGTAATACATCCACCGCAAACCAGAATGTTATTATACAGGATGTAACAGGCCCAACAGTAAATACAGCGGCCAATTCATTAAATGCCACCCTGGAATGCGACAACACTTCCGGAGTTGATGCGGCCTTGTTATTAGCACCATCTGCAACAGACAACTGCGGCGGTACACCAGTTATTCACCTGTTAACAGATGTTACCACCCAGGATCCGCTTTGTCCTAATGGTTATACCCGCGTTCGCACCTGGAACTTTACCGACGCAAACAATAACCCAAGCGCCAATTTTGTGCAAACGATCATCGTAAGGGACCAAACCCCACCATTTGTTGTACAAATGCCTGCTGATGTAATAGTGGATGCAGATGTTAATTGCCAGGCAACAGGCGTGAACCTCGGCATTCTTTCGGCGCAGGATAATTGCAGTCCAACTGTAACTATTACCAACGATCACCCAAGTATTTACCCAATAGGTAACACCATTGTTACCTGGACAATAAAAGACGACTGCAATAACACCATCACACGTCAGCAAACTGTTCGGGTACAGGACCATACAAACCCAGTGATTGCCAACTGTCCTGCAGATATTACCGTGTTCACCGGCCCAGGCGCACTCACCTGTGTTAAAGCCGTGAGCTGGACGGCGCCATCTGCATCGGACAATTGCAGTGTTATTAATTCCTTCACGTCAAATTATAATCCGGGCGCCGTATTCCCTGTTGGAACTACACTGGTAACTTATGTTGCTACAGATGCCAGCACCAACAGCAGCACCTGTTCTTTCAACGTAACAGTGGTTGACAATACGCCACCAGTTATTAATAATTGCCCGGCCAATATTGTAACCTGTAATCCTAATGTTACCTGGACAGCCCCTACGGCTACCGATAATTGCAGTGTTACCACCTTTAACAGCGACGCACCTGCCAGCTTCTTACCAGGTGTAACAACGGTTACCTATACGGCAAAAGACGCTGCCGGCAATACAACCACCTGCAGCTTTACAGTTACGCTTAACCCAACACCTAATGCGGTGGCAGCCAGCAACAGCCCAATATGTTCAGGAAATACCCTGAACCTGAGCGCAGCCGGCGGCACTACCTATGCATGGACAGGCCCCAACAGTTTCAGCTCGAGCCAGCAGAACCCATCGATCAATTTGGCTACTACAGCAGCAACAGGCACCTATACAGTTGTTGTATCGAACAACTTCGGTTGTACGGCAACAGCAACAACCAATGTAGTGGTAAGCGCCGGCGCTACAGCCACCGCAGGCAGCAATAGCCCGGTTTGTACAGGCGGCACGTTGAATCTTTCTGCATCGGGCGGTGTTTCTTATTCATGGACAGGACCGAACGGATTTGTTTCCTTACAACAAAATCCAACGATCGTGAACGTTACCAATAACGCCAGCGGTATATATACAGTTACTGTTACCAATGCGGCTGGTTGTACGGCACAGGCCTTTACAAGCGTATCAGTGGGTGTAGCCAATGCATTTGCAGCCAATAATGGCCCGCTTTGCGAAGGCACTACGCTTAGTCTGAGCGCGGCCGGCGGCACTTCATATGCATGGACAGGACCGAACAGTTTCAGTTCAACCCAACAAAACCCGGCAATCCCCAATACTACTACGGCAGCCAGCGGAAGCTATACGGTTACCGTAACCGGCAGCGGCGGTTGTACAGCAACAGCAACTACCAACGTAACAGTAAACGCCGTTCCAACACCTTTGGCAGCCAACAATGGCCCTGTTTGCCAGGGCGGCACATTGAGCCTGAGTGCAGCCGGTGGAACGTCTTATTCATGGACAGGTCCGAACGGATTCAGCTCATTACAACAAAACCCTGTTATTTTCAATATACCTTCAGCAGGAGCCGGGTTCTATACCGTAACGGTAACAAACGCGGCAGGTTGTTCTTCAACTGCCACCACCCAGGTAACAGTTAATACAGGGGCGCTGGCTTCAGCAGCAAGCAACAGCCCTGTTTGTACAGGAAGTACGCTCACATTGTTTGCAAGTGCGGGTGCATCTTACTCGTGGACAGGCCCGAACGGATTCTCTTCAATACAGCAGAACCCAACCCTGACAGGTGTTACAAACGCAGCCAGTGGTATTTATACTGTAACGGTTAACTATGCTTCGGGTTGTTCGTCTACAGCTTCAACAAGTGTAGCAGTGAACCAGCAGCCAATTGCTTCGGCATCTGCAAACGGTCCGGTGTGCGAAGGCGCAACACTTAATTTCAGCGCCAGTGGCGGCACAGCCTATAGCTGGACAGGGCCGAACAGTTTCAGCTCAACCCAGCAAAACCCATCGATATCAGGTGTTACTTCAGCAGCAACAGGTACCTATACAGTAACGGTATCCAATGCTGCCAACTGCACAGCACAAACAACTGTATTTGTTCAAGTAAATGCGGCGCCTGTGGCATCGGCTTCAAGCAATTCACCGGTATGTGCAGGCGCTACATTGAACCTGTTTGGCAGCGGTGGTACATCTTATAGCTGGACGGGCCCGAACGGCTTTAGTTCAACCCAGCAAAACCCGGCTATACTTAATGCAACGGCAGCAGCAGGCGGCACCTATACATTGTCAGTGACCAACGCGGCAGGTTGTACATCAACAACAACAACTAATGTAACGGTGAATACAGGAGTGATAGCCTCCGCATCGAGCAACACCCCTGTTTGTACAGGCACTACACTCAACCTGTTTGCCGGTGGTGGTGTTTCGTATAGCTGGAACGGACCAAACGGATTTAATTCAACCCAGCAAAACCCAACCGTTGCCAATGTAACGGCAGCAGCAGCTGGCACCTATACAGTAATTGTAACAGCATCCGGTGGCTGTACAGCAAGCACCACCACTTCAGTAGCTGTTAATACAGGCTCAGTAGGCGGTTCAGTAAGCGGAAGCACTTCAGTTTGCTCAGGCAGCAACAGTGGTACGCTTAATTTAACAGGCCATACAGGTAATGTAATGAGGTGGGAAATGTCAACCGATGGCGGCGGCAGCTGGTCAACCATCAGCAATACCACTACATCGCTTACTTATAGTAACCTAACACAAACTACCCAGTACCAGGCTGTGGTACAAAACGCAACCTGTACATCGGCCACCTCGGCTATAGCAACAATAACAGTTAACAATGGCGCAGTAGGCGGTACGGTTAGTGGAAGTATGGCTGTTTGTAACGGCAGCAACAGTGGTTCGGTTAACCTATCAGGTCAATCGGGCACTATTACCAAATGGCAATTCAGTACCGATGGCGGCGGCAGCTGGACAGACATAGCCAATACCACCGCATCGCAGGCTTATAACAATTTGACCCAAACCACCATGTACCATGCCGTGATAACCGGTTGTACAACCGTTAATTCAGGCAATGCAACCATAACAGTAACCAACGGTTCAGTGGGTGGATCAGTAAGCGGAACCACTTCAGTTTGTTCAGGCAGTAACAGTGGCACTATGAATTTGAGCGGCCATACAGGAAATGTGGTCCGTTGGGAAATGTCAACCGATGGCGGCGGAAGCTGGTCAACCATCAGCAACACCACTACATCGCAATCGTATAGCAACCTAACCCAAACTACCCAATACAGGGCGGTTGTGCAGAGCGGCACCTGCACCCCGGCTAATTCAGCAGCGGCAACCATTACTATTAGCGCAACAGCTACAGGCGGCAATGTAAGTGGAAGTACAACGGTATGTACTGGTACTAATAGCGGCACGGTAACACTGAGTGGCCAGGCAGGCACCATCACCAAATGGCAGTTTAGTACAGATGGCGGCGGCAGCTGGACAGATATAGTGAATACGACCACTTCACAATCGTACAACAACCTTACACAGTCCACCCAATACCGGGCAGTGATCACAGGATGTACTACGGTAAATTCAGGCGCAGCAACCATCACCGTTACACCGGCATCGGCAGGCGGCACAGTTAGTGGAAGCAGCACAGTATGTTCGGGCAGTAACAGCGGTACCATGGTATTATCGGGCCATACAGGCAATGTGATCCGTTGGGAATTTTCAACTGATGGCGGCGGCACCTGGTCAACGATCAATAATACCACCACTTCGCAAACCTATACCAACCTTACCGCAACAAGGCAATACCGGGCGGTAGTATTGAGCGGGGTATGCGCATCGGCCAATTCAGCGGCAGCCATTATTACCGTGGGCGGCAGTGCAGTTGGTGGAACCGTGAGCGGAAGTGCAACTGTTTGTTCGGGCAGCAATAATGGTACACTCACCCTCTCGGGTCATTCAGGTACAGTTAGCATGTGGCAATTCAGTACCAATGGTGGCGGTAGTTGGACAAACATCGCAAATACTACCACTTCGCAAACTTACACGAACCTTACCCAAACCACCCAATACCGGGCAGTGATAAGCGGTTGTGCAACTACGGTGAATTCAGGTATCGCTACCGTAACCGTCGGTGCTTCGCTTGCAGTGACCATTGCAGCATCCGATGCGGCTAACGAGTTCTGCAACAACCTTACGCTCACAGCAAATGCTTCGGTACCGGTGCAAAGCTACCTGTGGTCGAACAGCGCTACAACACAGTCAATAAAGCTGGGCGGTGCAAATGCTGCAGGTAATTACACCGTAACGGTAACAGCGGTTGGCGGTTGTACAGGTACGGCTACCTACAATTACAACCCGCAGGCGGTTACAAGTAACTATACCATACTTGGCCTGCAGACCGTTAACCTTTTCGCTAACAATACCGTTCAAAACGGAAGTGTAGGCGCAAATGCGAGCAATGGCACAATTACAATAGGCAATACCACTTCAGTAGCAGCATCGGGCGCTTTTGTAAAAGCACAGACGTTGACTATAAGCGCAAGCGCCAATGTTCCGGTAAGGATCAACGCACCGGCAGGGGCATCTATTCCTATGATGCAATTCAATACCACCAACACCAACGCACTTGGTAACGTAAGCATCGCAAACAATACGAATGGAACAGTAAACGGCAATTTCCGGAACCTTACAATAGGTACTAATTGTAATGTTACACTTACAGGAACAATTTTCCGCCTGATTGCCGTAGGCGCAGGAAGTACCATCAGGTTTACACAGCCGGTAATAAATATAGGCGGCATTAACCTAACGCAAGGCACTGCTTCATCGCCAACTACTGTGGCCTTCTCGCAGGCAACCGTTGTAAAGTCAAATGCCGATATCAATGTGGCACCCCTGTGTACAATCAATCCTGATAATTATAAAGTAGTATTCTATATTGGTGTTAGTTCAGGTAACAGCTCACCAGACTTTAATGTAACAGCTGGTGGTAATGTTACGGTGAATGCCAGCATATATGTGCCCAATGGCGATATTAGTGTAGGCGGAAGTACCACCAATAACTCCTTCATGAACGGTAAGTTTATTGCCTCCCTGGTAAGATCAACCGGTCAAAGGGTTATCTGGAATTCGTTTGACTGTGGAACCGCTAACCTGATAACAAGAACATCTGTGCCCAATGTTTCGTCGGCGACCATAATACCCATTATAGAACCCGATGTGGCATATTTTACAGCAACAGTTACCCCGGTGCCAACGGAAAACTTCTTTACACTCAAAATAAAGAGCAATAGTGATGAAACAATTCAGGTAAAGATCTTCGACATAGTAGGCCGGCAAATAGAACAGCTTCATGGATCACCAGCTCAGTCGTACCGTTTCGGTAATGGTTATATGCAGGGCAGCTATATTGTTGAAATTCACCAGGGCAACAAAGTAAAAGTAATGCAGGTTGTAAAATTGTAACAGTTTAAAATAACGACGAAGAGGCATCCGTCCAAGAGTCAAGAGTCAAAAAAGCCTCACCGTCACTTCAGGCAAACCAGAGGCTCGTAAATTCCAGAATTTACGGGCCTCATTTAAAGACCTTTCAACTTTAAAATGCACTGTTATGAATAAGCTGCTAAGGTATGTGTTGATATTTATTCTGATCCCCGGTTCAATTATTGGCCAGTCAGATGGCGCCACCTATGCTGTTACATCAGAAAAAAAAGGCAGCAACGACTGGGTGGCGTTGCGTAGGTTGAATACGGGAACCGGTAAGTTCAGTAGTATGTTGTTAAACATGAACAATAAGGAGCTGCCACAATATGACATTACTACACACCGGTTGCTCGATAAAGTAACAGGGCCGGTAGTTTTAAGCAATACAGTGGTCAACAATTCGCCAGCGCCCATTGTCAATACCGGGGTAGCCGCATTGGCTTATGATCAAAAGACCAACCGGCTTTTTTATGTACCCATGAACGATGACAATTTGCGGTACATCGATCTTGCCACCATGAAAGTATACAGCGATGCAGCCCTCTCTTTTAGTAAGGCCGGTAATTATTTATTTAGAAGTACCAGTCCGGTTACCCGGCTGGTGATAACGCCCGATGGGTATGGATATACAATAACCACCGACGGCAACCATTTGATCCGTTTTACAACAAATGATAAACCGGTTCTTACCAACCTGGGCGAACTGGTTGATGATCCGCACAACAAAGAAATGACGGCACTGAACCCATGCGCCAATGCCGGGGGCGATATGGTGGCCGATGATGCCGGCAATCTTTATCTTATTACAGCTGCTAACCGCGTATTTATGATAGATGTAAATACCAGGGTGGCTACCTACCTGGCAACCATTACAGGGTTACCTGCCGGTTTTACCACAAATGGCGCAGCAGTTGATGAGCATGGAAAACTCATCATTAGCAGCTCGATGTTTACAGAAGCATCATTTATTGTCGATCACAAAACCTGGAAGGCAGTATCCTCCCCGGTACAGCAACAGGTATATGGCATTGCCGATTTGGCAAGCAGTAATGTTTTACAAACAAGAAAAACTATTCCAGCCCTTGTATTATTTGACAGGCCGGTTGTTAAAACCGGCATTACAAGAATATATCCAAACCCTGTATTGTTCGATGAAGTAACTGTTCAGTTTAGTGATCTGCCTGCGGGCAAATACACCATTGAGCTGGCCGATCCATTGGGCAGAAAAGTATTAAAGCAAAAAGTATCTGTAACCCGGCAAACGCAAACCACCATTATGAAGGTGCCTACCGCTACCGCACAGGCATTTTATTATGTACGCATATTGAACGAAAAGAATATTCTGGTAAGTACGCATAAACTGGCATTGGAAAGGTGGTAGTTTTTTTGGCTGCTGAAATATTGTGTTATGAACAAGATCGCTTTCATGATAGCTGTAATTGTTGCGGCTACCTTACTGGGCACATTCTCTTTTCGCATGAGAGTGGCTGAACAGTATATTAGTTACTACCGCGATAAGCTGGACCGTTTTACCGAAAGCGAAATAGACCTGATGAAAGCCATCCGAACAAACGATCTTTCAACCCAGGCAGGTATTGCGGCCGTGAAAGAGCAGATCAGGAAAGCACGACTGGCTTTAAAAGGAATAGATTTCTGGCTACGATACCTTGAACCGGTAATGTATAAAAAAATAAACGGACCACTGCCTGTAGAATGGGAAACCGAAGTATTCGAAAAATTTGAGCGTCCCTATAAAAGAGAAGGAGCGGGGCTTACACTGGCCGAACTGTACCTCGATGAAAAGGAGATAATAAAAGACAGTTTATTGCATTTGATACAGGCATCCATTGATGCAAAAAACACATTTCAGGCCGACTCTATTACAAGGAACTTAAACACCTATCATCATTTCTTTCTGGCAAACAGGTTATTCCTGCTTAACCTGGCGGCCTTATACACAACCGGTTTCGAATGCCCCGAACCCGCTAACATAATTCCGGAACTAAAATACATGCTTGAAAGTGTAAAAGACATTTACACCAGTTATGACCAAAACTTCAGCACCTATGCCGTTAAACCGGCATACCTGCGTTTGTACGACAGTACCATTGCTTTTATTGACAAACAACCTAAAGATGCCGAAACATTTGACCATTTCAATTTTATCAAGAACTATATTAATCCGCTATTTGCATTAAACCAGCAAATGATCAGGGAATACAAAGTATATTCCACCAGTTACAATGACTTTACTTTAAATGATAACTGCAATTCAATTTTTGATAAAACGCTGTATAAAGGGCAAAACACCAACGGGCTTTTTTATGGGGTTAACGATGCAAACGCGCTGTCAGAATTAAAGAACGTTGGCCGCTTACTGTTTTACGATCCCATACTTTCAGGGAACAATCAGCGTAGTTGTGCCAGTTGCCATAAGCCAACAGAATATTTTAACGATACGGCCACGACCACCAACCTGAATTTCGACAACCGGCATTTTTTATTAAGAAATACACCAACACTTGTAAATGCAATCTATAACCATTTATTAATGCTCGATGGTAAGCATATATCACTGGAAGGGCAGGCGAGAGATGTAACTTCGAATCCCGATGAAATGGGTAGCACGCCCGATGATATTCTGAAAAAAGTTTTAAGCTGCCCCGACTATAATGAAGCATTTAAACGCCTGTTGAAGTTCACGCCCGGGTATAAGGCCATCAATTTTTATCATCTTGCTTCAGCCATTACAACTTACTACAGCGATTTCAGTAAATACTATTCGCCATTCGACAAGGCGATGAACAACCACGCTGTTCTTTCAAAGGAAGCAGAGGCAGGGTTCAATATATTTATGAGCAAGGCACAATGCGCAACCTGTCATTTTGTACCGCTGTTCAACGGCGTAAAACCACCTTATGTAGGCAGCGAATTTGAAGTGATAGGCGTGCCTGAAGACACTACTTTTAAAACTATAAACAATGATTCGGGCAGGTATAAAATAAATGCGGCCAAAGAAACTCTGCATGCTTTCAGAACCGGAAGCATTCGCAATGCGCAGTTCACAAAGCCATATATGCACAATGGCATATTTAAAACACTGGAAGAGGTGATTGATTTTTATGATGCCGGTGGCGGTGTTGGTAAAGGGCTGGCAGTTGACAATCAAACCTTATCATCCGATTCATTAAGGCTTACAGGGGCAGAGAAGAAAGCGCTTATTGCATTTATTAATTCATTGAATGAAGATATTCCGTTAGAAAGCCCGCCGGCGAAACTTCCATCATCCAGGCTCCATGAGCTGAACCAGCGAAAGGTGGGCGGCACTTATTAATTATTTTGAAACCACTAATACCCTTGTTTATGAGGAAAATAAACATTCTAACCTGCATAGTACTTATGATATGTTTTGCCCAATGCGCCACCCAGGTTAAAATAGAGTATAATATACCAACATGGCTCACCGATATACAAAAAGAGGAACTGAAGATCAAGCTGGAAAGAGGCTACCAGTTATATAAACCCAATTGTTCAAAATGCCATGGCATTTTCAAAAAAGGAAAGGATGGCATTCCCAATTTTACAGCTAAACAGCTGGATGTTTATAAAGCGCGGCACGAGCTGCGTGATTCTACCAATCATGCTTATTCAATAGGCATGTCGCAGGAAGACCTAAGTGCTATCATTCACTTTCTGATGCTACGTAAAGGGGCACAACCAGTAGCACAGACAACAGACGATGGCAAATAAACACCTGGATTCAATATAACACATAAGCAGCACGGGGCAGGATGTCTATCCAGCCCCATTTTTATTAAACCCTTAAAGGGATACCATCATCATTCCATAATATACTTTACGGCACACTAAATTAATTAAGTAGTTTGCTTACTAACGCTGTTTCTTTATACCAAAAGGATGTTTGTTGCAATACCTTTGTCATGACAAACGCCAATATTCTACCATTAAACCTGTTTGTTATGCTGAATACAGTATTGTTTAAGCACAACCCTGAAACGAACAAACCAAGTGTTTTTAATACGCTATCTGAATGGCTAACCCGGAATATAAAAGTGAGCCACCTGCTTATATTTTTATTTGCCTACACGGCATTTAGTAAACTGCAATTCTTCTCTAATTCTCAGCTAATCGATTTGGCAGACTTTGAAAAGGCAATGTTCAAATCGCCCGTTCTTCGCCCATATGTACATGAACTGGCGTACCTTATACCATTAAGTGAGATCGTTGTTTGCCTGTTATTGATCTTTAATAAAACAAAAAAATGGGGTTATTTTATATCCCTTGGCCTACTAGCGGTATTCACTGGTTACATTACATATATACTCATCGTATATTCTCACCATCTCCCATGTGTTTGTGGCGGAGTTATATCACAAATGTCGTGGCCCGTACACCTGTTGTTTAATCTGTTCTATATGGCAATAACGATCAGGGCCATCTTTTTAATGAACAAAAAACAGCAATAACATTTCAGGTCTTTTATTCAATTTTTTAATAAAGGGGCGAGGTCTGCAGCCCTTATTAATGCAGCCGACTATTTAATTATTAAAGTTTAAACTTATGAAACGAATCAAAAATTTTGTTCCCGTGTTGGTTTTATTAGTTGCTGTTACTGCTTCTTTTGCATTTCGTAAAGCAACAGTATACACATGTACCTGGTACGACTATGTAGGCGCTCCGGGTCAGGAGTTTGATCCTGCGAATTATGTGCCATCGGTTGGTACACCTTCATGGCCAGGGCAGGGTGGTGCGTTGGGCGGAATATGTGTAGATGCCAGTGATATTTATAGCTCTGGTACGTATGCAGGTTTGCCAAAGGTTGATGATTATAATATGGCCATAGCCAACGTAGTAACTTATGCATTGGAAAGTGAAGAAGATAATTATCAAATAGAAGATTTTAATGAGGCCGCTGATCTGAAAGCGCCATAAATAGAAATTATTAATGCCTCCAATGAGTTGCCAGCCCGGCTAACTCATTGGAGGCTAATTTTATTTTACAAGCTTTAAAGTGGTATTTATGTTATTGCCATATACACGAAGTAAATAAACGCCTTTTGGCAAATGAATCGGTGGATGTAAAGTGAGCTTGTTTTCTCCCGGCTGAAGGGTCTTTTGTATTAAACTTACCGTATTCCCTTTAGCATCTGCCATTAACAGGTTAACCCGCTCTTCTTTTAAAGCAGTAATTCTTACAAAGATCTCATTAATGAATGGATCGGGGTATGCACTTATTGTTCCTGGTTTGAATTCGGTATCAACCTTAACCATTTTTGAATACTGAATATGCCCATCTGTATCGATCATTTTCAACCGATAGTACAATAACTGGCCCGGAGCTAATGAATGTAGAATGCCCGCGTCTTTAAAATCATATTTGAGTGTGCCCAGGGTGGTTGCACGTAGGTTACCCTGGCCTATGTAAGAAAAAGAAAGCCCATCCATTGAACGCTCTACTTCAAAATGGCTAAAATTCCTGGCATCTGATGCAGCCCAATTCAATTGAACATCATTATTCATTTTATCTGCGGTAAAACTTACTAAACTGATAGGTAAAACAACCTGCACGGGAACGGCTGAAACGCCCCTGAAAGCAGTTCTGTCTGTTACGGCTGTTGCTATTACGGTAGGTGTACCAACAAAGGTCCCATTATAGCCAAAAGGGTCAGTAAATTTTACCAGTTCACCGCCTTCTATAGTCGAGCTGTTTGCGCCTCTGCGGGTAGCATATAAAGTAACGGTACCTCCTGATACGGTAGCACCCAATGCCCTGTAATCATCAGCAGAATTTCCAATTATACCATTGGCAACCCAGTTGCCGGAAACAAAAGAATATTTTTCAAGACCGTTCACATCATCTGCAACATACAGCACATCAGGGCCCGATACTGCGGCATTCAGATCGAGTAATACAAACTGCCCGGGCGATCCGTTTATAGGAAACCCAGGCAGCCCGGTGACCGTTTGGCCCGAAGTAGTAGGGCACCCGGTTCCTACACTCCCTATTCTTGGACTTCCACTATTTCCCGAGACATATAATTGCCCGGCCGCCACACTTATTGCGCGAAGATTTGTTGGCCCTGTGGAATGAAGTTGCGTTGAAGTGGTAGCGCCAACGGCTGCATATCTTACGCCGCCTGTGCCACCAGTGGCGCCACCGCCGCAGGCCCACACATCGGTACCGTTAATTGATATGGCCGACCTAACGGGGCCGCCCGAAGAAAGATCGGTAAAAGCTGTGGAAGTATTAATAACCGCATTATAACCCACAAGACCTACCGTTCGGGGCCGGGTAGTGCTGCCCGAACCGCCTACACCGCTGGTGCCTACGGCTATATTATAACCTGTACATACCACATATTGCCCATCTATAGATAAATTCAAAAGCCCTTCCGAGCTGCCCGTGCCAGCTGCCGTTAGTATTTTATTGGAACCACTTACCGCCACCGGCATGGCAATGGACTGAACCAACGTACCTGATGAAGTATACTCATCTAAAAAGACTGCCGTTGCGGCATTTGTTAAAGTAGCAGCTCCTGTACCTACCCGGTATACAACAATATTTCCAGGAGTAAATGCAACCTGCGCTGAAGCAGAAAAAAAGGAGAAAACCAGGGCTATTGGCAAACATTCTTTTACTTTCCTCATAGATGCTTGATTTGATTAGATATGTAAATAGTGACAGGTATTACGTGAATAACCCTGTTAAATACCACTAATCAAAAGCCGGTAAAGTAATTGAAATACCAGTGAGCCAACAATTACCTAAAGGTAAACAATTAAAGGTATATGATTATATGAGGCTATAAAGTAATGCTGGTTTTCTTCTTACCTCACGACAATGCGTACTCAGTACAAAAACATAATACCCTTAACTCTCTTCTATGTGTGCTTTAAGTACCTTCTAACATGGGAACTCACACGTTTTAGTAATAACCGCATTTGAAATGTGGCATGCCGTATTGACCCTTAACCTATGAATAAATAGTTTTAGTTTATTAAAGTCAGCCACTTTGCCAATCTTTTAAAAACGATTTATGCTTCAGTTTGCACAGGATTTGAATATTGATCAGCCTCTTGCCGCCATTTGGAAGGAGTTGAATGAAACGGACCTCCGTGAGGATGACAATCTGCCGGTTGCCAGCCTGATCCCGCTTTTACTACAGTTTGAAAAGGCCGAAGGGAATGAATATTCCCTCGCCGCAGCCTCGTCGATAGCTGAAAAATACTATGAAAATTCATTTTCGGTAAATGCTTCAGCCGGTATGAAGGCCAATCTTTTAATACGGCTTATTGCGCTTTACTATACTTCGGGTAACACAACTGTGCTTGAAAAGATCAATGCGCTCACAGGAGGCATCATCCGCGACATGCGTATTTGTAAAACCGGTATGTTCTGGATAGACGGCCGCATACAAAATGAAATTTTGTTTATTCATCTGCAATATACTTACTGTCTGGCCTTTCATGAGCTTGGCCGTTGTTTTGGCAATGAGTCGCTGGTACACATAACCAAACCGGTACTTGAACTTACTGATACAATCGCCGATCGCTGTTTTCAAAACATATTTGAAACGGTGTCAACCGATGACGATCTTTCTTCTGTTATGTCAGTAATTTTTCCTGTCGAAGCGATGATGATGAGAATGACAATTGCCAAACTGGCCGGTGAAGCCGGCAATAGTTTCATCGACAAACTACAAAACCAGTTAACCAGCATACTATCCCTTTTGCCCGATCACATAGGTAAAAGAATTCTTTCCGGAAAATACCTTTGCCGCCCCAACACAGGACTGTTTAACCAGAGCGATAATAATAACAGGCTGCTCAGCAGCTACCCCTTTATTGGTTTGCAATTAGCCGCAACCAATAAAAGAAGCCTATTGCAATACTTCTATTTCACCTACTTTACGTTAAAAGAGATCATTGAAGAGAAAACAGGACCATTCACCATCCCAGACTTCAGGTCTTTTTGTGACAAAGACAGCTTCAGTACGCTTCTGGCGGACTATAAACAACACCTCACCGCAGAAGAATTAAATACAGTTGAAGCATTACACGAGTATGAACTGTTTAAATTAAACCAGGAACAGTATTTTCTTTGTTTTGACAAAAAGCCGGCTACTCCGTTAACCTCCGGCACAGATTCAGATAAATACCTGCAGTTACAACCACAAGGACGAATTTTTAAAGTTTTCAGAAATCATAATATCAGTGTTATGAAAACTATTCTGGAGACCGTACTTACAGATGAGAATTTTTATACGGTTTTTGTATATCCCGATATGATAGATCGCCGGGTAAAGGAAGAAGTTTTAACCGTAACAGACGAGAAGATCCTTGTTGCATTCAGC
The DNA here is from genome assembly GCA_024809215.1 of Niastella sp. OAS944. Lineage (GTDB taxonomy): Bacteria > Bacteroidota > Bacteroidia > Chitinophagales > Chitinophagaceae > Niastella. The sequence goes on from JANUBW010000016.1 coordinate 33,117, forward strand.
AAACCGGTAAGTGCGCTCGCCGTAACCGACAAGTTGTCCATGGAATTGACCACACGGTCGGCCGATTCCTCATTGACAAAACAAGGCATTAAACGGAAAATAAGTTTTTTTGAGAAAAAAGGAATATTGATACGTACTCAAATTTAATTTTATGAAGAAGGTATCCTTTTGCATTACCTGTATGAACAGGTTCCACCAGATATCCAAGACACTGCCAACTAATTTATTCGATAACTTACCCAACAAAAATGACGTAGAATTTATTCTGGTTGATTTTGGAAGTAAAGATGGACTTAAAGAGTGGGTGCTTTCCAATTTCAGTGAAGAGCTGCGCTCGGGTTATTTGCAATATTTTTATACAGACACCCTAACCACCTGGCACGCTTCCATTGCTAAAAACACGGCGCATTATTTTGCAAATGGTGAAGTGGTGGTGAACCTGGATTGTGACAATTATACCGGCAGCAGGGGCGGGGAGTTTGTGATGGAACAGTTTGATAAATTCGGCGACAACTTACTGCTGCACCAGTTTAGTGGTGCTTTTAACGATGGAAGCTGTGGCCGCATCAGTATGAGAAAAGAGTTTTTTCTTAAAGTAGGCGGCTATGATGAATCCTTTCTGCCTATGGGTTACCAGGACCTGGATATCCTTAAACGCCTTCACTTGTTTGGGCTGAATTATGAACTGGTAAAAGACCGAAAGTATAATAACGCCATTCAGAATACGAAAAAAGACAGTCTTAAAAACACTGCCTCCGAAATGAGTTATCAAAAAATGAATTTACACAATTGTATTCTCTCCAAAGGTAATGCCGAGGCTGGCAGGATCATTTGCTCCCGCAACAAACCGGGGATAAGAGAAGGGGTTTTCATGTTTGAAAATAATACATTTATTTCAGTGTGAAAGCAGTGAGCAAAAGCAGATCGAGAATTAAAATATCCAGATGAAACACCTTATCACTATTGGAGATGGCGGTTTATGTAACCAGCTACGGGCCATTGCATCGGCCAAAAGACTTTGCTCCCTTTATAATGCCCGCTGTTCTATTCTGTGGCCATGGGAACAACTTAAAGAGTTATTTGAACCAGACCCAAATGTTCATATAATTACAGAATTACCAACAGAACAGGGAAATTATACCTTCTATAATACATATATTCAATCGCAAATGGGAAGCCATTTAACCCAGGAGTTTGATTTCCGAGATCAGTGTAACGTGATCATAGAGGCTTGCCAGATATTCAATGACCGCAGGGAACCAAAAATAACCCTCAAAGACCTCATCGATTACCTGCCTAAGCCTTCAACTTCTGTTTTAGCAACGGTTGCTGATTTTTCAAAAAAACATTTTGAAGGGAAACGGGTTGTAGGCGTACACATTCGCCGCACAGATAACATCAATAGCATTCAAATGTCGCCCGACCACCTTTTTATTTCAAAGATTGAAAAATTGATACAGGCAGGTTATAAGATCTTTCTGGCTACAGATAATCAACAAACGCAGTCTGAATATTTAAATAGATTCCCCGGGAATATTATTACCTATGAAAAAGAAGGTTCGCTTACTGTGCGATGGCCAAAACAGCAATTCAACTTCGAGGAGACAAGAGAAGATCTGGTAGACCTTTTATTACTTTCGAGGTGCGAGTATGTGGTGGGTTGTCACTGGTCTTCCTATTCCAGAACAGCCATGGTGCTGAACGGTTCACCAGAATGCGAAGTACTTGTAGAAGGGAATTCTTAAAGCCGCTCCTGGCTGGGAGCGGCTAAGTAACGGTTTTTATGCCACTAATTCGGTTTTGAGGCGCCAAACTCAGGTTTTGCTTTCCATCACTCTTTTTTTGAATTGACCAGAGCAAAATATGAGCTGTCCAACTCTTTTTTGGGTCACCCAACGCAGGTTTAGGTATTCACCAATCAGGTTATTGCCTTCGCCAATCAGATTGTAGTCTTCGCCAGTGGGGTTATACCCTTCGCCAGTCAGGTAATGGTGTTTCCCAGTCGGGTTATGATCTTTCCAAATCGGATTATTGCCTTCGCCAGTCGGGTTATGGCTTTCGGCAGTCGGGTAATAGCTTTCACTAACAGGTTACACCCTTAAACCAATCAGGTTAAACCTTATACCCAATCAGGTAATGGCCATCGCCAATCAGGTAAAAGCCTTCGCCCAAAAAGTCATCGTGAACACCTGTCGGGTAATAGCCTACACCTTATTGGGAAAACACTTTTTCTCAACAGATTTTGACGATTTCTTATTAAAGAGTGCAAAAGAACTACCTGGGTGAGGTCAATACGTAATTAGCGAAATCAAATACTGGTTGGGTAAGCCCTAATTCCCGACAAGGAAAGCCCAATACCTGACTAACATGCTCCGATACTGAGCTGGTAAAGGTAGCATAATGAAAAAACCACTTCAAAAACTGAGTTGGAGAAGGCTGTGTTTCGCAAAACATTTCATTTACTGAGTTTACGTAGGCTCCAACCTGAACAAAGCTTTCAAATAATGAGTTAGGGTAGGGTGCATCCTGAACAAAGCTTTCAAACAGGTAACACCTAACAATAATGTGTATGTTCCATACGACAACACAGGAAGTATTAGGTGTTTACATTCTCAAGTTGTACAATGGCAGGGAGATCATTACAAAGAAGTTCCTGAAAAGGTAGTATTTAATAGTAGCAAGCCGGGGGCGAAAAGTTTCACTCCCGACTTGCTATTCAGATATTAATCAGGCCAATTTGGTGTTGACGCAATTGCAAATAATTTAATTGGATATGGCATCATTTTTTATCATAATACAGCGAACAGTAAATCAGATGAAATGGCATTTGCTTCAGGTTATCCCGACCAAATTAAGGTGAACACGGAATCTACAACTATCTTTCTTCGCAGGTTAGGAAGTGGTCCGGGTCTTTTGCTATTACATGGTTTTCCACAAACCCATTTAATGTGGCGGGAAGTGGCACCGGCTTTGGCAAATGATTTCACGGTCATTTGTGCCGATTTAAGGGGCTATGGTCAAAGTGGCTGTCCGCCTTCTGATAAAGACCATTCACCCTATTCAAAACGGGCCATGGCCTGGGATATGGTGCAAGTGATGGAGCAATTAGGATTTACTGAGTTTATGGTGGCTGGTCATGATAGAGGAGGCCGTGTGGCTTATCGGCTCTCACTTGATCATCCGGAACACGTGAAAGCACTGGCGGTGCTTGATATTTTACCTGTTGCCGAAGTATGGGACCGGGCCGACAGGCATATTATTGATTTTTGGCCCTGGTCACTATTATCGCAAGCCGCACCATTTCCCGAACGGCTCATTTCGGGAGCGCCTGATACGATAATTGATAATGCACTTTCTGACTGGGGAACTGATGAAATTTTTTTTTCCAGGGAAGTAAAGGCTTCGTATATACAACAATTATGTGATCCCTTACATGTACACGCTATTTGCGAAGAATTCAGAGCAGCGGCTACCATCGATTATATGCACGACAGGGAAGATCAAAGACAAGGCAACTGTATTCAATGTCCGGTTTTAGCTTTATGGAGTGCTGGTGGTCCTTTAGATACCTGGTATACTGAGGCTGGCGGCCCGCTGAATATTTGGCGGAATTGGGCTCACAATGTGCAAGGTTCAGCGCTGCCTGGCGGTCATTTCTTTCCCGAGGCGGCTCCGAAGGAAACCAGCAGCGCCTTGCGTCATTTTTTTAAAAGTGCCGGTTCAGGATAAAAATTCAAAATCTGTTATAATATGATAACTTTGATTATTACATATTTGGCAGTAGTATGAAAACAATAGATGAGTTTGCAGATGGTTTATCCAAAGGATCGTCCATTGAACTGGCAGCATTATTACCAACAGGTATCCAGCAGGAAATAGGTCATTTCAATATTTTCAATTTTACGGATATCAAACAAAATTATAATGATAATTCCACGGTATCTTATCAATGCCGCACTTTCTATAAGATTAGTTTTCTTTCCAGCCATTCTCTGATCGAATATCCCGACCGTATAATAGAAATATCCTCCCCGGCACTGGTTTTCACATCACCTAAAACGCCATTAAAATGGACACTTGATAGCGTACAAACGGGTAGCTGCTGTATTTTTACTGCTGATTTTCTTCATCCAACAAAAAGTGGGTTGATGCTTGACGAATTACCGCTTTACAAATCACCTGAATATCCGGTATTCTTCCCTGCCGACAAAGATCTTGCAAAAATACAGACCATATTCGGCTATATGACAGAGGAACTCAGTTCCGACTATGCGTATAAATATGATCTGTTACGGGCTTACACCCTTGAATTAATTCACATAGGACAAAAGCTGCAATCAGTAACACACCTGCATCCTAACCATAACGCATTTGCAAGAACGACCTCTTTATTTGTTGAATTACTTGAGAGGCAATTTCCGATTGAAAATCCTCAACAGCATATCAGATTAAGGTCGGCCGGAGAATTCGCCGCCGAATTGTCTGTACATATCAATCACCTCAATAAGGTATTAAAAGAGACGACAGGTTTAACTACTTCCGAACTCATCGCCGGCCGCATATTACAGGAAGCAAAATTATTGCTGTTGCAAACAAACTGGACTATTTCAGCAATTGCTGACAGCCTTGGGTTCTCAGATTTTGCACATTTCTCGAAATTTTTCAAGAGTGAAACCGGACTTTCTCCAAAGGTCTTTCGCATGCAATCAAAATAGAAAGATTGAATTATACATAAAATTGATTGATCTGCCATTTTTGTTGGTGGCTGTTTAAGTAACCTTTGTATTGTTTTTAAACAATACTTAACAAAAATGGAAAATCAAAAGATCGCGTTAGTAACAGGTGGTAGCCGTGGCATTGGCAAGGAAATTTCTTTAAAGCTGGCCCAGCAAGGCGTAGACATTATATTTACTTACCTGAGTAATGAGCAGGAAGCTGCTAATACAATAGCTGAGATAAAAGCAAAAGGACGTGAGGCAATTGGCTTAAAGCTGGATATAACTAATGTCAACAGTTTTGATAGGTTTGTAGAGCGCGTACAGACTGAATTAAAGGGTGCTTCTTTAAATTTTCTTATTAATAACGCTGGCACCAGTATCGTCTCTCTGCTTACGGAAACAACGGAAACACAGTTTGATGAGATGGTAAATATCCACATGAAAGGTGTTTATTTTCTCACACAAAAGGTACTCAAGATCCTCAGTGATGGGGGAAGGATTGTTAATATTTCATCTGCAATTTCCCGTAATTCTTTTGCAGGTACTTCTGCTTATGGAATGGTAAAAGGAGCTATTGATATTTATACTAAGTTCCTTGCATTGGAGTTGGGTAAGCGGGGCATTGCGGCCAATGTTGTGGCTCCCGGAGCTATTTTTGGCGGCGGCACGATGGTTGATACTGCTGAGATGCGAAGCTTTGTTACAGGTATTACAGCACTTGGACGAGTGGGTGTGCCTGAAGATGTAGCGGGTGTGGTTGCTTTTCTATGTGGTGAGGATGCGAAGTGGGTTAATGGTCAGCGGATCGAAGTAACTGGCGGGATGGCGTTATAGATAAACCATTGAAAAGGATCAAAGCCTTCGGATCGAATCCGAAGGCTTTTGTGTTGTAATGAACGCTCAATTCTGCGTCATGGTAAATATTTAGATAATAGTATTGGGGTGACCACATAAGTTAGGTTTAAGGGTATGTTATACTTGAACCATTTGTTCAACAAATGAAATTAAACCAATAGACAGCTTTATTATTTGAAAGCTTTTAAATTGTGATAGAGATTATTGAGTTCGTAATTATTATCCCATCCACCGCTTTCGTACATGGCAATTATTAAATACCGTTTTAATTCATCTAAAGATTTCGTTGCGAACCTGCATGAGTTTATCGATGTATCACTGCTACAGGAAAGCTTTAACGCCCGAACAAAAAGGAGCCAGTGGCGTGGACGCAGAAACATGGATAGACTACCACAAACAACGATGATCATAGCACAATGACTGCTTTACGATACTTGTTTAAAACATTTGATTAAATACATGGGCTGATTCTCTGCTACTTCAGTAATCTCAAATAATCCAAAGCTTCCAAACTCCTTTTGAACGGAAGCATTATCATAAAAGAATATTTTCACGCCTCCGAACTGTTCATAGCGATCTTTACTCAACAATGTGCCCTTACCGTATGTATGGGCTTTTTTTGAGATGGCGGTAAATACCATGTACCCGTTATCGGACAATTGATCATAGCACTTCCGAATAAAAGCGGCTCTGTCGTTTTCGTCTAAAAGATGAATTAAGGCGTAGCTAAAAATACCATCGTAATGATCATTGCTGAAAGGCATATCTGTTACCGAACCGTGGTAAATTTTCATTGCTGAACCATAGCGCTTCTCCGCCAATTCAATCGCTGTTTTTGAGATTTCAATACCAGTAACTTCCATTCCTTTACTAAGAAAAGCCTGACCGTTTCTACCATAACCTATACCGGGAATGAGTACCTTTTTTACCCCCTTTTCATCAAACATCATGGCCGTTTGCAAAGCCGACTGGGTATAACCGTTGCCCCACATTTCCTGTTTGTCTTTAAAGGCTTCTTCCCAAAATTCTGTCATTTGTACTTTATTTTGTTTTGATGAAATCCTGACGGTGTAAACAGCTTACTTAGCTCCAACAATTTCCATTTACCATCTGGCAACAGGCATTACCAGCTGATCTCCGCAGTTGCCGGGTTTGTTTCTTCACTGAAAAATTTACCTGTTGGCCCCTCCTTATCAATCAGGGCGTATTTAATAATTCGGTTTGCGGCATCAGGAAGCCTTCGGGGCAGGCTCTAAAAAAGCATATAAATGTGCCACTTTCCCATTCTCGATCACGAAAAAATCCATACTGTTGAGGACGCCGCCGGAAGTTTCAATTTGTCCGTAAAGCCTTGCACTGTTCTGTAATGGATCAATAGATTTAACTACGGAGAACTTGTAAACCGGATCTTCAGCGATAAGCTTTCCGATAAAATCCGACACTGCTTGTAAACCATTAAGGGTCAACTCCCTGTCATACATCTTGATATCATTTGCATAGATATCTTTAAGCAATTCATTACGCCTGGCTACATTTTTTTCATTCCAGGCGGCTACATGTTTATCCTGCAATTCAGTAAAGAGCATATTTTCCATTATTATTATTTGTGATAGATTAAACCTTTGTACCTAATAAGTACGTCCCGATTGTACGTAATTGAACAATAGTAGTTATTGATAACATATTTAACTTCCTGAATGCAATCTTACTCCATTTGACGTTAATTAAGTATTTGTTTTTTTAAAGATACTGATAACATCAGCACCTTTTTATTATAACCTATACTTTGCGTAAGCTATGCTTCTATGGCCCGCCCTGTGTCAAAAAAAGATAAGTAATCTTTGCTTTCAACAAACACTACACTTACATTCGTACTCTCAAAGTAACCACTAACCGAAACCGTTTATGACAAGACCTTACCTATTACCTCACATTGCCTGTCGGGCTATTCACTCTGATAAGAATCACATCTTTCAGGACATTCATCCTCACTGTACTTTTTCGTTACAGAAGAAAGCACAATCCCGTTTGTAGACAACCGCAAACGACTGATTTTTCAGATAGAATACATATGTCATCATCTTAATGAATGGATGGAGGATATCGATCCTTCCATAAAATAGTTATTACCAAACACCTCATATCTAATGTTGAATGTATGACCAGACCATTTACCTTTATCGTTTTAAGTTTACTCGCTATTCTTCATTCGTATGGCCAAAATCAGGTTAATATCAATGTACCAACGACCAATGGCCAGAATAAGGATTTCATTCCGGCGTCGCCTTCGGCTGCCAGTTTAGGCATATTCGGGCAAATACCCGTGGGCAATTATACCGGTACGGCGGTGGTAAGCTTACCGCTGCACAACATCGCTTATAAAGAACTGCAAATTCCGGTAGGCATCAGCTACCATGCATCCGGCAATAAGCCCGATTTCTTCCCGGGTATTGTAGGCCTGTCATGGGCGCTTAATTCCGGCGGCGCCATCACCCGGGTGGTGAAGGGCATGCCAGACTATGAATCTTATGATAATGGCCAAACGACTATTCCCGTGGGCTACAATCCTACCGGTGATGCCGACTGGAGTTCCCTTACCAAATTAAATACCCATTTATCGCGCGGTGGATTTATCGCCGACCAGGACAGGACGAACCCCGATGAATTTTATTTCAACTTCAACGACATTACCGGCAAATTCTATATGAACCAGTTGTCTGAGTTCAAAGTTAGATCCACTGCTAATAAGTTTTACAAGGTAGCCGCACAGGTAGTGGAAAACAAGGAATTTATTATGCCGCTATTGCCCCAGAGTAGTACCATACCCTGGGCACGGCCTTACAATAATAAATTGAAGCAGAAAAAAATGATCTACAAGGTCATCATCACAGATGATATGGGCATCCAATACATCTTTGGCGGCACAGATAATTCCATTGAGTTCAGCAGACCGGGGCACAGCTTCAGCTCACTGCCTATGGAGGCCCTCGCCGACATGATAACACCTATGACCTGGCACCTCACCTCCATTATATCACCCAATGGCTATACCATAACCCTCGATTACGAAAGAGGATATGAGGTTACCAAAGTGCCTTATTGCGACGTCACCAGATCCATTTGGCGCGTGGGTAGTACAACAAATACAGATGTAACCCCTTTGCCCATTGCCATGGCAGAAAAAAGTACGCTGGTAAATGCCTGTTATCTCAAAACGATTACCACACCAAAAGAAACGATCGCCCTTTCCTATTCAGAAGCCACCGAACAACTGCAATTTCCCAAAGATCCCAGTATATATGCAGACCAGGCTGTTAATGAAAATATGTTTACCTGGTACGATGATATAAGCTACGCGCTTACCGAAAACCTGCGATCGAAAAAGCTGGATTCTATAGTAATAAGAGATGCCCGTAACGAACTGTACAAAACAGTTCGCTTTGATTACACTTCCAATACCAATGTTCGTTTAAAACTGATGTCCGTACGGGTGCATGGCAACGACTATAAACAAGGGCCAACCTGGTACTTCGGCTACAATGGCATGCAGCTGCCGCCATATCTATCTTACAAAACAGATCATTACGGCTTCTACAATGGCCGCAATCCCTATATCAATACACATGATCAGTGGTATTATGTAACCACGCTTAATCAGCAGGATTTCTTTAACAGTAAAGAACCAGACACCAACTTTGTGCAGGCAGAGCTCCTGAACAGGATCACTTATCCAACAGGCGGCTACACGGAGTTTGAGTATGAACCGAATGTGTACAGCACTACCGTACAAACATGGCCGTTTACAACAGTTACCGGCGCCAACCGGATCACCGGTGGCGTGCGCATTAAAAGAGCCACTGATTATGCAGGCCCGGGACAAAAAGCGTTATCGAAAAGATATCATTACGTCAAAAACTATCTTTCCGGCGGCACCACCAGCAGCGGCGTACTTAGCTGGCAACCCATTTACTACGAACAACTCGCAGGTGAGGTAAAACCGCCTGCCCAATACTCAGGCTGGACCTCCACCTTCAGGGGTAATATTGAGATGACCACCTGGAGTTCCAACCCTATTTTTCCACTGGGCGCCACCCGCGGCAATCATGTTACGTACTCAGAAGTTACTGTAGCCTATGAAGATGGCGGCGCGTCGGTATATAAGTATAAGAATTACGACAATGGTTACAACGACCATCCTGTTGTTGAAAAGGTATCGGACAATGCCACGCTGAAAGAATTCTGGAAAGAAGAGGAAGGCATTAGCATGGACATTGAAAGAGGCCAGCCGCTTTCGGAAGAGCATTACGATGCCACGAAGGCCATAAAGAAAAGAACACTATATGAATATAATGATGACACTGCCCGTTTTAGAAATCATGTACGGGTGCTTGCCCAAACGTTCAATAGTATAAAAAAAGCCGGCATACCCTCGCTTCGCCTTACAGCCAGTCTTATTTATACTTATTATCCATACTTAAAAAAGGAAACGGAAACCGTTTTTGAGAACGGCCAGCAGCTAACATCCAGTATCGACTATTTATATGACACAGCCTATCGCCTGGTAAAACAGGTTAAAACAGTTTCCAGTGATGGCAAAACGCTCACCAGGATCAATAAATATCCTGCCGATATGGGAACCACGGCTCCTTACCCTAAAATGGTATCAGCGGGATTGTTAGGCGTGTTGGTGTCAACCGAACAGCAATCCAATGGAATACAGATCAACAAAGATCAGACTGATTTTGCCGAAAATCTTTCTCCCAACACAGCGCTCATATTGCCGCAGGCAGCTAAAACACAATTCAAAGGTGGCAACCAGATCATAAACGGAGAATATTTACAGTACGATGTAAAAGGCAATGTAGCCAGTACGGCTGTGCCTGGCGGCCCCAACACCTGTTATATATACAGTTATAATTACCTGTATCCGGTGGCAAAGATCGTAAACGCCGACTATGCTACCGTGGTTGCCGTATTGGGTGGCCAACAGGCGGTCGATAATTTCAGCGCGTCCATTCCTTCCGAAAGCAGTTTGCAACTCTTTCTGCAACCACTGCGCACGGCCACCGCTTTATCTGCGGCCAGGGTATATACATACGCTTACCATTTGCTGAATGGCATGACCACTGAAACGGATCCCAATAACAGGAATACCTATTATGGTTATGATTATATGGGCAGGTTAAACATGGTAAAAGACCAGGATAGGAACATTCTGCGAAAGCTTTGTTACAACTATGCCGGTCAGGTAGAGAACTGCGATGCAGGACTTCCCTTTCATCAGCATGAATTGCACTACAGTACTTCCGCCGCCGATATGTGCAACGGCGTACCACTACAGGTGTACTTCGCATATACAAAAAGACCTGATCCTGATGCCGGCTTATTATATACGAATGACTTTTTCATCAATTCGCAACTCACCTCCCGGGTACCGGATGGATATTACAAAGTGCATAGCAGCGATGTGTTCTTCCCACAGGACACAGTCTACCATCAAATACAGTTTGGGAGAATAATCAATACCTATTCATGCAATCGCTAAATACCAACAGGTATAGAAAATCAACATCCATCAAGTTTAACTTAAACAATATGCTGGCTCATCAATATATAACAAAGGTTGTGTGCATGTGGATGCTATGCATGCTGACAACAGGTAGTTTTTGCCTGGCAGGCGATCGTGATCCGCAAGCCGTTTATACGATCACCGGCCCCCTTACCTGTCCGCTCAATGAAGTGCGGCCCTATACCTCTTCTGCACCCCTTACGGACGGCGCTTTTTGGGAAGTGGCTAACGGAACCATCATTTATTCGAATGCCAACCAGGCGTATGTTCAATGGCACACAAGGCCAAGCGGAGCGCTTCGGATCAGAAATGCCAACGGCTCGGTTAACAACACCATTACGGTAACCGTTGCAATAGCCAATACGTTTAGTCCCGTAAATCCGCTTTACCAGTTAGTGACCTCCAACACACGGCCCGGCGTCATCACGCCTACCCGTATTCCCACCACCGCCTGTACTTTCAAATGGGCGCAAAGCAGGGATGGCGTTAACTACACCACTATTTTTGGCGCTACGGGCAGAACTTATCAGCCCTTGCAGTCAACGATAAGTACCTTTTACAAACGAGAAGAAATATGTGATGGTGTGATCGCAGGCGTATATTCTCAGGTGTCGGCTGTAATAGTTACCAACCTGCCGTTGGTGGCGGGTACACTTACACCGGCATCGCAGGAAATAGCCAGCGGCACCAGTCCTTCGCAGTTAACCCTGCAAGGTGTAACAGGTGGAACGGGCACACGCTCCTATACGTGGCAATACAGTACCGATCAAACGAGCTGGACGGCAATCAATCATACCGATACCGCAAAGTATACACCGCCTGTTTTAAACAGCACTACCTGGTACAGGGTAATGGTTAAAACACCTACAGAAACAGGTTACAGCGCTAAAGCACTTGTAACAGTAGATCCGCCTGTGATCCCCGGTTCTATTTCGCCTTCTTCCAGTTCTATTTCGGTTGGAGCAACCATTGGAACATTTACAGGTTCTTTGCCATCTGGTGGTATCTGCAGCAGCTATACTTACCAATGGCAGCAAAGCGGCGATAATGAAACGTTCAATGATATCGCCGGCGCTACCGACCAGAACTATACGCCCGGCAGTATTTATGCAACTACTTTTTTCCGCCGCAAAGTAACCTGTAATAAAACGGTCGCTTACACCGGCACGGCCCGCGTGATCGTAAATGTGTCGGCAACGAGCAATATGAATTATATCCGCATCCGCGAATTTACCAGGCCTGTTTATGGCGCGGAGCAGGCAGAGGCCCTGGTGCGTCCGATATCAGTGAAGCAAACCGTTGACTACATGGATGGGTTAGGCCGAATGGTGCAAACCGTAAAACGGCAGGTGACCCAGTCGCATAAAGACCTGGTTGTTCCTTTTACATACGACGTTCTGGGGCGAAAAGAACGCAGCTATATGCCCTATGTTTCGGTTGACACAACCGGAGCCTTCAAACCCAATGCATTGAACGAACAGCAAAATTTCAACGCCATACTTTATCCCAATGAACAGTATTACTATAGCAAAACCCAGTTTGAATCTTCTCCACTTAGCCGTGTAATCAAAACCATGGCGCCCGGCTTTAACTGGGCAGGCAGTAACAGGGGCACAGAACAGCAATATGCTTTTAATACCGATGAAGACTCCGTGAAGAGATGGGATGTTACAGACGTAAACAACAACTGGGGTACATATACCTTTAAAGGCGCTTATACAGCAGCAGAGCTGTTTAAGACAATCACGATAGATGAAGCGGGGAAACAAACCGTAGAGTTTAAAGATAAAAGCGGCAACCTGGTGTTGAAAAAAGTGCAATTATCTGCCACCCCTGCTACAGCCGCCCACACAGGCTGGCTTTGCACTTATTACCTGTACGATTATGCCAATAAATTACGGGTGACCGTACAACCCCGCGGCGTAGAGCTGTTGAGCCAGAACGGCTGGAACCTGCACGCATTGAACAATAAGGTGCTCGACGAACAATGCTTTCGCTATGAATATGATTTTCGCGAACTGCTGATCCGTAAAAAGGAACCTAGCAAAGGTGAAGTATGGATGGTATACGACAAGCTGAAAAGGCTGATAATGACGCAGGACGCCCAGCAGCGGGCCAATGGCAAATGGATGATCAGTTTATACGATGTTTTCAGCAGGCCGGTGGAAACGGGCTTGTTTACCAACAGCAGTGATGGGTTCATTCACAACGCAAACGCAAGGAACAATACCGTTTATCCCTTTGCTCCGGGAAGTGTACGATCTGATTATGAATTGCTGATCCAAACCGGTTATGACACCTATGCCACGCTGCCGGCAGCCAGTGGATTGAATGCTACCATGGATCGTTCGGCCGACAGCCTGCTGGATAAGAATTATAACAAAGCGCCGTTATATCCACAGGAACTGACACCTGTTACCAGGTTGCTTGATCTCAAAACCTGGACAAAAACAAAAGTACTGGGAGCGGGACCGGACACCTATTTGTATTCGGTGAACATATACGATAAAAAGCAACGGCTTATTCAGGTAAAAACAAGAAATGTTACCGGTGGGGAAGATATTGTCACCAATCAGTATACCTGGAGCGGACAACCGATCGTAAGCATTCAGAAGCAGACAAATGCAGATGCCGGTAATCCGCAAACGCATGCAATTGTTTCCAGAATGGAATACGATGAAATGGGGCGGTTGTTAACAGTAAAAAAATCGATCCATAGTATTGTGAATGGGGTGGTCGTAGACAAACAGGAAGCGCCCATTGTAAAGAACGAATACAATACCCTTGGGCAGTTAAAAACAAAATATATTGGTAGTAAAAAAGACCGTACCGGCAATGTTTCCGGCGAGCCGCTGGAATCACTTGTATATGATTACCATGTGCGCGGCTGGCAAAAGGGCATGAACCGCGATTATCTTAGCGGTACCGAAACAAAAAAGTATTTTGGTTATGAGCTGGGGTACGATAAAACAGCCAATACCACCGGTCGCAACTTTGATAGCGCCTATTACAATGGTAACATAGCCGGTATGTTATGGAAAAGTTCCGGCGATGGCATACAGCGGAAGTATGACTATGCTTATGATGCCGTGAACCGGTTGCTGAGAGCCGATTTTGAACAACACAACACGGATGGCAGTTGGAACAACAGCGAAGTGAATTTTGATGTAAAGATAGGCGATGGCATAAATGCATCCACCGCATACGACGCCAATGGCAATATATTACGCATGCAGCAGTGGGCACCGAAAATCACCGGCAGCGCACAAACAGACGACCTGCGATACACTTATTACGAGAATAACAATAAACTGAAGAATGTAGTTGACTTATTCAATGACGAGCAAACAAAGCTCGGCGATTTCAGAACTTCTGCCTTTCACCCACAGAAGAATGAGAAGCAGAACTACACCACTAATCCAAACGGTACAGACATCAATGCCATTACAGACTACACATATGATGGCAATGGTAATTTGCTGAAAGACCTGAATAAGAATATCGGCAGCGCCGGGGTTAATGGAATTACGTATAACCATATGAATCTGCCGGCAGTGGTTAATGTGCATAATTCCGATGGTATTAAAGGAACAGTCACTTACGCATATGACGCTGCAGGCAATAAGTTGAAAAAAGTGGTGAGCGATCAAAGTGTAACGGGTAAAATCATTACTACCACTACTACTTACGTGAACGGCCTTGTTTATGAAAGCCGAACAACCAGTCCTGCCAATGCACCTAACGACGATTACAGCAGCCGTTTGCTGTTCATCAATCACCAGGAAGGGCGTTTCAGGTTTTTACCAGCGATTGGTAATGCGCCTGCACGTTTTGAAACAGACTATTTTATCAAAGATTATCTCGGTAATATTCGTGTAATGCTAACAGAGCAACAGCAACAGGATATTTACCCGGCCGCTACGCTGGAAGGAAGCATGGCCACCGGCGGTACACCCAATGCCATCTATGAAGAACAGAAGTATTATACAATAGATCCTGCCAATGTGGTTAACAAGTCCGAAGCAACAGGCATCACCGATTACATCAATAAGAACGGCGGCGTAACAGCTACCGATGCGCCGGTAAACAACAACCCGGCCAGCAACACAACAGCAGTAAGTCAGCAACTGTATAAATTACAGGCAACAGGCAATACGGGTGTTACAGGATTAGGCATAACGCTAAAGGTTATGAGTGGTGATTACATTGACATTTACGGTAAGTCGTACTATTTCCAGAACAATGCCGGTGAAACCAATTATCCCATACCGGTGCTGGATGTGCTGGCCGGCTTGCTGGGAGCACCCTCCGGCGCCATTGCAGGGAAAAATGTTACGGCCGCTGGTTTAAACGGCGTTCCGTCAATAGCCAATGCTGTTGATAATTTCCTAACGCAGCCCAGCCGTGGCGCAGGCACCCAGCCCAAAGCCTATATCAACTGGATTTTACTGGATGAGAACTTCCATTTTGTAAAAGGCAGTTTCAGCCGCGTGGGTAATGCCAACAGCGTAAAGAGCCATTACGAAGCAGATGCATCACTTCGTAACATCGAAATTACCCAAAATGGGTACCTTTATGTATTTGTTAGTAATGAAAGTCCGGTGCGGGTATACTTCGACAATCTGCAGGTGATCCATAGCAGAGGCGCGGTGCTGGAAGAAAGCCACTATTATCCGTTTGGATTAACAATGGCGGGCATAAGTTCGAGGGCTCTATTGTCAGGAAGTCCTGAAAACAGGTACAAGTACAACGGCAAGGAAGAGCAAAGTAAAGAGTTTACGGATGGTAGTGGGCTGGAATGGTTAGATTATGGGGCAAGGATGTATGATGCACAGATTGGCAGGTGGCATGTGATTGATCCGTTGGCTGATCAAATGCGAAGACATTCGCCATATAATTATGCATTTGATAATCCCATAAGGTTTATTGACCCGGATGGAATGAAGCCACTGGGAGATTATTATGGCATAGATGGTACCTGGCTTTTTAGCGATGGCAAAAAAGATGATAAAGCTTATTTAATTTTACTCGTACTTATAGAACTGGACATTAAGAATTCGGAGCTTATTGATATGGCGGCCATTGCGTATGGAGAATCTTCAGGTGATAAAGATGAGACGTTTGCATTCGCAAATGTTATTAAGAACAATATGGATGCTGAAAATAAAACAGAAACGCAAGCTACAAAGGGTCATTTTTCTTATGCAAAATCCAATAAGGACACCAGGTACACGATGCTGAAAAATGCTACTCCTGCTTCCAGAAATAACTCCAGCGGCATGAAAGATGCAATGGCTGGTGCAATTAATGCAATGGTATCCTGGGGCAAGGATTATTCGAATGGTGCAAAAGGATGGGATGGTGTTGACGTTTTACAGGGTTCTCCCAATAAAGCGCAGGCTAATGGTCACAATCCTCCTGCAAATCATTATCGTCAAACAAATGGTGGAATTGTTGACCCTAATAATTTAGCTCCCACATTTTACAATAATGCAAAAGAATATATCGGGCAGAAATTTGGCGTAGGGGGTAGGGAATATAATGCCGTACTGCCGCTGATGCTAAATGTAACCGTACCAAACAAAACACCGTATGTTATTTTGTCAACTTATGGGGGCACCGTATTTTATGATCATAGATAATAAGGTATATGCTTATAAATAAACTTGTGTGTATTATATTGATCCTGGTAAGCGCTTGTACGGCACCTTCTTCCGGTCAAAAGAAAAAAGATGAAGTTGTTAAGAAATACCTGATCTCCTTTAAGAAAGGCAAGTCGATCGATACAAGTTTGCAGGCTGAATATTATTATTCAAATGGCAAATTGCATAAAGCAGTTGATTATTTTAGAAATAGAGTTTTGAAAACGAGTGTATATGTAGAAGACTCCGCAGGCACTGGAAAGATTTTTCTAAAATCAGATAGTGTTTTTTATGTAGTAAGAAGCGAGCTCAAGGAATCAGAATATTTTAACACCAGGTTGATAGGAGAGCGCTTTTTTGATGGTAAAGGAAACATTATAAAGCAGATAAATTACGATGGAAGTACAGGCACGGTAGCAGTTATGAGTGAATATGTTTATTCCTATAATAGCATGGGAAAAAAGGATACCGAAGTTTATTTATGGAATAAAGATACTGTCAGCGCTGTCAGGTTTATTTATAAGGATTCTTTATTGGTCGGGAAGTATTTCCTCAAAAATAAATGCTGTGAAAGAGGCCAGCCGATCCCTGCCGATAAAATTATGTATGAGTATGATAAAAATGGGAATTTATCAAAGGAGATGTTGATTGTCGACAGGACGATTAAGCGCGCCTATAAAAATGAAAATAATGGCTACTATAATGAAGTTTCTATTACGACTTATTTGTACGATAATTTAAACAGGCTTGTTGAAACAAAAGTATATACTCCTGGCTTTAGCGATGATCCGAAATCGATAGTTAGCGAGTTTTTTGATTCGCCCTCAACTTTACAAGAAACCTATTTGTATAAGTATTATTAGCAAACAATAAGCTGTCTCAAAAGTAATTTGAGGCAGCTTATTTCATTATAGACCGGCATTTTACAGCTGTCGGTCACAAAAAGATCGACTCTTTTATCCGGGATCTCCAACAGAAAAATCCTGCTGCGCGTTTCACTCATCAGAAAGCCATCGATGCACACACCAACCTGGGCCGCCTGTTCTGGCAATTCGGTACGGCAGATAAACCGGATATGGTTACCGGAATGGACTTGTTCGTACTCGACAATAACCTGGTAAAGAAGCTGTATGTTTTTGTAAATGATAAATGATATTAAAAGAGATCGCCGGAGTTTCCAACTCCGGCGATCAATTCATACTATTTAAAAAACGCCAAGCTGCTCAAACAAGAAAATTGATATAAGGCAAAAATTAAATTGACATAGATCAACTACATAAAGCGTTGATCAAAAGAACGGGGAGGCTAAGGTTAGTCTTAAAAAGACTAATTCTCAATTTTATTAAACTGTATATTTTCTCCCAATACAGTCAATGAAACAATTTCATTTGACGTATTTCTCGAAAATTGAATAAATCCAAAATTGTCATCTCTTACTTGCGAGAGAACAATTTCGTTTAAACGCGGGTGCACAATCACTAATTTTTTATCCTTTATTACCAAAGGCAAAGCCGCATTTAATTCATCAGAATAGTAAATGCCTTTATATTGTGTGAGGTCGGCTGTTATATCTGCTTTCTTTTCCAGTCTCGTAATCACTTCATTTACGTCAGGCAGTGCTTTAATACGCGATTTCTCCACAGGAACATTTAAAAACATATCTCTTACTTTATAGAATCGTTGATACGTGGCATCATTGTTATCATTACTCAGGTAAATAATAGACAATTTTTCATCCGGAAACCTAGCTATAGCCGTTCGGTAGCCAATCACCAATCCTAAATGTTCAATTCTTTTAAAGCCGTGAAATTCTCCAATTTCGTTACCAAATGCATATTTTGTCTTGGAACCATCATTTAAACTACCTGTCGTTATCAACAAAGCTTCCATGTTTTTTGTAATTAGATGCTTAGTGTCAAAACTATTCACCCATTTCACCAGATCATCAATAGAAGTACATAAACCTGCAGAGCCGGTTGCCGCATAATTATTTGGGCGTTGTACAAAACCTTCCTTTCCAGGTTTATAGCATAACACCTTATGCCTATATACATAGCCAGGGTCTTCTTTAAAAAAAGTTGCATTCATGCCGAGAGGTTTGAAAATATTTTCCCTGGTCCATGAAAAAAATGATTGTTTGGTAACCCTGGCAACTATTTCTACAAGAAGATTATAGTTAGTATTAGAATAATTGAATCGTTCACCTGGTTTAAATTTCAAATGCTTTTGAGCTGCTGCAAATCGTACCGCCATAGGAAGGGTAATATTATCTTCCGGTGAAAAGCCTGTAACTTCTAATACATCTGTACTACGAATTCCTGAAGTATGATAGACCAGATTTGCTATTGTGATTTTATTGCCATAGTCTGGCATTTCAGGCAGATATTTCCTGATATCATCATCCATCGAAATTATTTTTTTATCAACCAGCATGGCAATGGCGAAAGCAGTGAATTGCTTAGAGCAGGATGCTATTTCAAAAACAGAAGAATTGGTGAGTGGAATATTTTCCTCTACATTGGCAAGCCCTTTTGCCAGTTTCAAAACGATTTCATTGTTTTTCACTACTACCATTGCTGCTCCCGGTGCTTTTTTTTCATACCAACTATCAAATAGTTGTTGTGCTTTTTGCGCAATGCTTCCGCCTGATTTTTCTACTCTGTCTAGCGTTATCTCATACTGTCCTGAAAGAGGTTTATTAAAATTCCAAATGACTTTTAATTTATAGTCACCAGTCATTTTTGCATTTATGGTGACTACTTCATTTTGTCCAATGCCGTTTTCATCTACAATTTGTTGTAAACTATCCAGGGGATCACAAACCAAAATGTTCAGTCCGACATTTTTTTGATAAACGCGGATACTGGCGAATTGTCCTTTGGACAACTTAATTTTATAAATATCTTGTTTGTATGGATTGATATCCGATTCAATTGTTTTTCTTAAAGAAAGAATTATGGCCGGCGAAATTTTTACTTCTTTTTGAGCGAAGCAATTCACCCAGGAAAGCAGAAGGAAAGGTATTAGAAAACAGTTTCTTTTCATTACAAATGATTATGGTCTCTTTTTCTATAATAAAGATGCCATTTTTTATTTTTTTTGAAAATCAACTAACTAAATAAATGAGTTGAAAATGAAAGTGCGGTTTTGATACAGAATTGTCCGGTTTTATTACAGTATAGACGAACGGAAATCCATTATGAAATTTTAATCGGGCCTCAACACCATCTGGCGCCCTAACGAAATCAAACGGCTGGTTAACTCCCTACCGTTTTTTTAGTTTAAGAATCGTCCTGCGCTTTACCCTTAACACGCTAAAAAAGCAAAATCATTAAGTTAAAACGGTAACATTTATCCAGAAACCGCTACAAACGGTAATCGCCATTCAAAAACGAACCTGCTTATGAAAAATGCTGTTATAAGAAGTTTGCTTTTCTGGACCTTATTTACTTCCTTATTATTTGGATTAAGTTTGCTGACCGCGTTGGCGCCACCCGACTGGTCGCAGTTGTTGCAGGCTTTAATGGGTACATTGGCCGGATTCTTTCTTATCTGGCTCTTTCTAAAGAATGAAAAAAGGACATTTTCGGATATAGGTTTGGTATGGGATAGATATATCATTGTAAGGTTTCTTTTGGGCCTCTTGGCCGGCGCGGCGATTTTTGCAGTGATTCTGTTAGTGCTGGTAAATTGCACCGGTCTGGAGCTTAAAAGAAGCGCCAATGAGGTTACAATGCAAACATTGCTTGACGCGCTACTGATCATTATTCCGTTCGCATTCATGGAAGAACTGGTCTTCCGGTCTTATACGTTTTTGAAGCTGGAAAAAACTTATGGGCTCTTATGGACACAGATCATAGTCGCCATTGCCTTTGCACTGTATCATGTTGTAAGTGGATGGAGCTGGCAGGTTGCCTTTTTAGGACCTGGTTCGTGGGGGTTTGTATTTGGACTGGCAGCTTTTTGGTCGCGCGGAATTGCATTGCCAACCGGCCTTCATGCAGCTTTGAATTTTCTGCAGGTACTGGCAGGAATGAAAGCAGGCAAAGCGTCCCTTTGGACCCTGCATCTGAAACAGAATACACCCGATGCCAATGTATTGACTAACCGTGTGGGCATAGAGATACAAATTACGATATTGATCGTTGGTTTAATAGTTACATACCTGGTTGCTCGAAAGAAAAAAACATAAAAGCTAGTTACAATAACTCCGGTCTACGACTTTGTTATTACTCTAAATGTACCTCCCATGTTCTACCCTGGTCATCTTCAATGGTGGCATTTCCATCTTCATCCAGGGCTGTAGGGGAAATATGATCGCCATCCAGCCATCCGCCTTTGGGGAATTCGATCTGGATCACTTCACAATCCTGAACTTCCACGTCGAGATCATATGTTGCGTTATGTCCGGTTTCAGGATTATAATAGTCAACCGTAGCGGAATGTGTACCATCATCATATGAACAGTCCGATGCTTTTTCTTCCTCGGTCTCATCATTGACAGGGTCGTAACTGCAATTGGCATAGAAGAGACTAATAAAGAGAAATAAAGTGGCAATCTTCATTATTCGAAATATAGTGGTGTTAAAGATCACAAGATCCTATAATATATTCTCCGCGCGTTGTTTCTCCTGGTCTTTTAGCTGAGTAAGAAACCATTACCGTTAGGTCCATTCCTTTAAAAAATGTTACCTCGCATTTTTCAGTGCCGCCACCGGTTACATTTCGATCCAGGGAATAAACTTCCGTAACGCTATTAGACCTTTGCAGGTCTTTTTTGAAATATTCATTGTCACTCAGTAAAGGATAAGCTGCCCATACTAATTCCCCGGTGGTTGTTTTATATATTTCTATATCAAAACTTCTTTTTCCGAATTTTACTTTAGCATAGTATGTATGATCTTTCCCTTCCAAATCGCCATGCCTGATCTTATTAACCTGGATAAGGTTCATTTTTGTCAATTTGAACGTAGCGGTCAGGTCGTCTTCCAACCTCATAACATCCTGTGAAAAAGTAGTTTGACTACCGATAAAAATGCAGAGTAAAAGTAAAATTGATTTCATATGGACGAATTGTATTTGCCTACAAATAAATACATTCACCGGTAGACAACGGTGTCATTTACCTGTTTTGCGGACAAAATAAGTAAAAAGCTCTATCGCAATAACCAATGCCTTGTATGGGTATTCTTGCGCAAACGGATCAAAAATAATTCAAATTAAAAAACCCTTCAAATCCAACCATCTGAAGGGTTCATTTTTAATGTCGGGCCGGCTGAACAAATGTCTAACCCGTTAATAACGGATTTAAGGACATTAGGCAGTTTATAAGCCTAAATGGGGGATATATGTAGAAAAAAATCATAACAACTGACAATATAATCTC
Organism: Niastella sp. OAS944; assembly: GCA_024809215.1. Lineage (GTDB taxonomy): Bacteria > Bacteroidota > Bacteroidia > Chitinophagales > Chitinophagaceae > Niastella. Next base: position 55,287 of record JANUBW010000016.1, read on the forward strand.
ACATTCTTTCCAATCCCTGTGTCACCCTCATGGCTTATATCTGGTTCATTAATTTTCAATGGATTATATTTGCAATATGACAAGGAAATATCCCATTGGCTTACAATCATTTCGAGAAATACGGGAAGGTGGATTCGTATATGTCGATAAAACGGAAATAATTCACCAAATGGTGAATTATGGGAAGTATTATTTCCTGAGTCGTCCTCGTCGTTTTGGGAAAAGCCTATTACTGGACACTATAGCCGAGCTATTCAGTGGTAGTGAAGAACTTTTTAGAGGATTATGGATTCACGATAAATGGGATTGGGAAAATAATAATCCGGTTATTAGAATTTCCTTTTCAAATATTGGCACAGGTACAATTGGATTACAAAGTGCTATCGAAGGAGCATTACAAGAAAACGCTCGTCGTTTACAAGTTGAGCTAAGGGATAGCGCTTACGATCAGTTATTTAAAGAATTAATTGGCAAAGCAGCTCAAAAAGGCAAGGTAGCAATCCTGATTGACGAATATGATAAACCCATAATCGATTACCTGGATGATATTCCCAGGGCCACAGAAAGCCGCGCTATTTTAAAGAATTTATTTTCTATATTGAAAGATGCAGATAAACACATTCGGCTTTTAATTCTTACTGGTGTAAGCAGGTTCTCTAAAGTGAGTATTTTCTCTGATCTTAACAATTTAGAAGATATTACCTTAAGCAAGCATTTCAATAATATAGCAGGAATTACTCAGCAGGAATTGGAATCAAATTTTGCAGGGGAGCTGGAAACGTTACCCCGGGTACTAGGCATAGAGAAGATTCAATTGTTGGAAAACATCAGGAACTGGTACAATGGTTATAGTTGGGATGGAAAGGAAACGGTGTACAACCCATTCTCGTTGCTTTCTTTCATGAAAGAAGAAGCATTTAGAAATTTTTGGTTTGCTACCGGATCTCCGTCTTTTCTGGTGAACCTCCTTAAGAAAAAAAGAGAATATGATTTCGAAAACGTCCGTGAATCTGATATATCATTAGGTAGTTTTCAAATCGAGAATCCGGTTTCCGGACCTTTGTTATTTCAAACGGGTTATCTTACAATCAAAAGCTATAACCCCGATACACAATTGTATACGCTGGATTATCCCAACCGGGAGGTAAAGGTGAGTCTGCTGGATAATTTGCTCAGCGCTTACCGGGAAGTGTTTCCCGGCACCTCAATTTCAGTCACTGCCGATCTCAGGGCCGCGTTTGAACAAGGCGATACACCCCGCATCATCAACGAATTAAATGCCGTAATTGGAAGCATCCCCTATGATCTATGGCGCGCGGATACAGAATCTATTTTTCATATTATTACACTTCTAACGTTTAAAAATGTTGGTATAGATATCTCCGCAGAAGTACATAGCAGCAAAGGCCGTGCTGACATTATCGTAAAAACAAAGCGATTCATCTATGCACTGGAATTGAAACTGAACGCTTCAGCCAGGGAGGCACTGGATCAAATCATTGAAAAAGCGTATTTGCAACCACATATTGGAGATGAGCGGAAAAAACTGGCTATAGGCATTGAATTTTCTTCTGCACAAAGGAACATTGCCGATTACTGCGTCAAAGAAATATAACTGCTCCATAAAAAATATACTATTCAATTTATTTCATTTAAATGTGCTGTGGATAACTCACTTTTCACTGTAATGGTTGCCCTGCTACTTTTGTTAACATGAATAAGCAACCTCTTTCTGCAGAACAATACATCAAATCGCGAGCACGAACATTAAAAAATAGACCGCTCGCTGATAAACACTGACTGGGAAACGAGCAAGATTGCTCATATAATTGTCATTCGCAGACATACTAATGGAAACTTTACTTATGCAGGTTACCTGGTAGACTTGTTATGCCTTGGTGTAAAAGATACTTATTATGGATTTAATCAAGCAGCGGATCAAGTGGATGATTGGCTTGATTCTTACGATCAGCAAAGCGGTCTTTTTGAGGCAAATCATAGGCTTCAACTTATAAATTTAAATCAATTCCTCTTTCTCCTGCACACTTAACAAGTATACTTCGAACTAAAAGAGCCTTCAAATCCAACGACTTGAAGGCTCTCTTAATTTTAGTCGGCTGGACGAATTTCTAACCTGTTAGTAAACGATTTAAAAGCTGTAAATGAACTTATAAATAATAATACTAACTTGCTCAATTTAGAATTTGCTAAATAAATCGGCTGTCAAAATGGCTCTTTTCCGTTGGCGAGGAAATTCTACCAGTCTAAAGTGTATCCAAAATGCGGTAGGTGATTGAGTAGCGCCCCCAGTTACTTATAAATATTGTCCGTTAACAAATGAAGAAAAGTCACTGGCAAAGAATTCCGCAATATTGGACACGTCTTCCACTTGAGCCAAACGCTTCATCGGGTTACTGTTTATCAATGATTTTCTCAGTTCAGGATAACTGCCTGTCGGAAGTACCTTACAGAAAGGCATCTAAGATCCAACTTGGATTCCAAAATTCCCGATAGTTTGCGATTTTCCCTTCTCGCAACGTAATGCGGCCTACATAAATCTGCTGGTACCTCTTGCCAGTAGCAGTCACCAGGGCACTTCCTTCGAACTCCACAAACACTGTATCGGGATCAGACGTGGCCGAGAAGGCGAAGTTAGTAAAACTCCAGTTGGTAGCGCTTTGGGTCACATTAGCTATATACGCCGTAATAATGTCTCGTCCTTCTAGCTGTTTGGAATAGGGGGCGGGCGCATATGGGTACTCGTGCACAGCGTCCTCAGTCCATAGGTCGGCATAGGCTTCCCGAGGCATGTCGGGGTCGGTAAACATAGAAAGGTGCATTCGAAATAAACGTTCAGCGCGAGCCGTACTATTTTCGGTAATGGTTGAGTTCATGAGCTTTTTTTAAAAAGTTTAGAGTCTTTAATCGTTTTTTATTTCCTCACAAAACTACAGGGGAGATGCTATATCTTTATTATCTGTTACATTAAGGTTACCGGTTACAAAAAGGTTACTATGGCAAACAAAAATCGTTGTTTAACACCCGCCACCGACGAAGAATGTAGAAGGGCAAGACTCAGCCTTCAGGACACACTGGACGTAGTAGGCGGCAAATGGAAACTGGTACTGATCGCCATATTGAGAGGTGGTAAGTTAAAGTTTCGGGAACTGTCCAGGGAAGCCGGGATATCGCCCCGGATATTATCCAAGGAATTGAAGGAGATGGAAGTCAATGGGCTGGTTACCCGGACGGTACTGGACACTAGCCCAATCATGGTGGAGTATGAACTTACCCCTTACAGTAACACGCTTTCGGAGGTGATAATTGCCATGCATGAATGGGGGAAAAAGCATCGCCAAAAAATGATCGGACAGAAATCAACTGAATCGGACTCGCTGTCAAAAAACGTTTAGCGAATAAATACTTGATTATACCAATACTACTTCGAGCTGAAATAGCTGAAGATTATGAATACCAAATATCCGGGTCAACACAGCAACCATCTTTCCTGTTTCATGTCTGAAAAGATGGTCTACAAGACTGTTTACTTTGTCATACCCCGTTTCCTTTGCCATGTTTCTGTATTATTGATAAAGATACAAAACACATATTTTGAAACTGAGCGGTAAAAACAAGATCAGATGGCTAATATTTTTCCCGTGAAAGATCAAAACAGCCCTTAATTATGGTGGCCTTAGCGATGATTTCATAAAATGGAAAACAAGAGGCTTTATGATTCCCGATATTCTGCAGATCTCAACCATCAACTGAGTAAAAGCATTGGGCCTATGGTGCCATAGAAAAAGAAAAGAAAGTAGATTTTCTTATCTGGGAACAATGTCTTTTTGACAACTAGGCTATAATTTTAGGTTAAATCACGTTTTTGAATGAAATCAGATTTGTACACCCCTTTAATTGAGAACCTTACGGCTAAAGCAGATTTCACTAGCGAACAGCTGGCAATCATAAAAGAAGCCTTTAAAATCAGAAAGCTTGCCAAGAAAGAATACTTGCTAAGGCCTGGGCAGATTTCCCATCACTTATATTTTGTTTCTTCCGGTTGTTTACGTGTATATACATTAGAAGATGTTCGGGAGATCATTACTCAATTCGGAATTAAAGGATGGTGCGTAAATGACCTCACAAGTTACCTTACTCTTAAACCGGCCACACAATTCATTCAGGCCATTGAGCCTTCAGTATTGCTTCAGATCCATCGTGACACGCTTGAAGAACTCTACGATAAAGTTCCACCTCTTGAGCGGTTTTTCAGGATTAAATTTCAAAGTGCGCTTACTGTAATGCAGGAACGCCATCTCAAAAGCATTAGTCAAAGCGCTGGCGAAAGATATGAACAGTTCCGGAGCCAATACCGGGAAATAGAGCAACGGGTTCCGCAATATATGATCGCTTCTTATCTGGGTATCACCAAAGAGTTTCTTAGTTACCTTAGGAAAAGCCACCGATCCATTTATTAAGGTACCTTAAAATTTATTGTTTTTTGTTGCCTGAATTTTGCCTCCTGATTAAAAAAAAAATCATGAAAAGGAAAATTTCAGGAATCAACATGTTATTGTTTTTATTCTCTTATGGAGTAAATGCGCAGGAAACCGCAGGGAAAAGCCCCTGGGGGCCAAACGATGAAATTGGCACGCTGAACATGATGAGCGGGCAATCGCAACTACAGGCATTACGGTCGGTTAAATTAGGAAAGACTTACGATCTAAGCGTTCCATATTATGTTGGCATGCCAGGCTTTAATATATTTGGCGATCCGCAATACCAATATTGGCTAACACATACACCACATGGCACTTTGGTTGATAATCCAAATGGACAGGGAGAATCAATGAATAAGAAGATAAGCTATACGTCAGATGCTATTTCTATGTTTACCCACACGGGTACGCACATAGATGCCCTGAGCCATTTTGGATTGGAAGGGAAAATCTGGAACGGATTTTCGGCCGAAAAATACCTTGGCGACAAAGGATGGAAAAAAGGCAGTGCAGAAACAATTCCGCCGATTATTGCACGCGGCGTTCTGATAGATATGGCAGCTTTTAAAGGCAAATCTGTGCTGGACCAGAACTATCGAATTACCGTTGAAGACCTGAGAGGAGCGCTTAAAAAGCAAGAAATTAAGCTGGCAGAAGGTGATGTAGTGCTGATCAGAACAGGTATGGCCAAATTTTTTCAGGAAGGGAACAAATATCTTGATCAATACGCTGGTATTAGTCTTGCTGCAGTAAAGTGGCTGGTAGAAGATCAGAAAGTTATGACGATGGGAGCCGACAATCTAAGCCTGGAAATGTTTCCGCCGGAGCAGGAAGGAAACTGGGTACCCGTGCATACTTATCTACTGGCACAGAAAGGAGTAATGTTTATCGAAAATATGTTCCTGGAAGAATTGGCAACCGATAAGGTGTATGAATTTGCGTTTATTGCAGCTTCACTTAAACTTCGTGGTGCTACCGGTGCCCCTGTTAGGCCGCTCGCGCTCCCATTCGCGAAATAGGGAGGAAATAATCGATCAAGCAGGCGGCCCGTGAGCCTATGGCTCACGAGCCGCCCTTTGTCCATCACCTCTGGTGAAATTGTTTCCGGCATTTGTAACCTTTTGAGCTGTCACCTGCTCTATTATTTTGATGAGTTTAATTTTCAGGTCATTAAAAAACAAATGTTATGGAAACAGCAGTTATAACCTCGCCAAGAGTTGAGCGCATTTACAAGCTTATGAAACTTACTTATGGATTAGTGCCCATTGTGGCAGGGTTAGATAAATTCACCAATCTTCTTACAGATTGGGAAAAATATCTCAATCCTACCATTGCAAAAATGCTTCCATTTAGCCCACATACATTTATGCTGATTGTTGGTGTGATTGAAGTTATTGCGGGATTGATCGTTTTGTTCAGACCTGCCTTCGGAGCTTATATTGTAAGTGCATGGCTTGCACTAATTGGCTTATCGCTTCTTGCTAACGGAGGATATCTTGACGTAGCGGTTCGCGACCTTGTTATGGCCATAGGCGCCTATTCGCTAGCTCAACTAGCCCGGGTAACCGGCACAACAAATGTTCGGCAGGAGGCTAAAAGCAACGTGTCGTTCTCAAGGGGATAAGCAGCGCATTACGCACAATTTGGTAACTTTGAATTACCGGTAGCATTAAACAGGAACAGCTATGGCATTAAACATGTCAGATAAGAAGGTTCAGGAATATACCGATATCGAAATTATTCAGCAGGTATTGGCAGGCAATACTGCTGTGTTTGAAATTATAATCCGCAGGTATAATCCCTATCTCTACAAAGTGGGAAGAAGCTATGGTTATAATCACCAGGACACGGAAGATCTGATGCAGGAAGCATTTATTAATAGTTATGTGAACCTTAAGCAATTTGCCGAACGCTCTTCCTTTAAAACATGGCTCATCAGGATCATGCTTAATCAATGCTATCGCAAGGCACATAAGTTCAGTTACCAGAAAGAACAAACAACAGATATTTTACCCGACAATTCATCGTTTATGCTTTTACCCAACCATAGCAACACCAACGATGCAATGATCAGCAAGGAATTTAATAAAGTTGTTGAAGCCTGTCTTCAACAACTTCCGCAAGAGTATAGAACAACATTTACGCTTCGTGAGCTCACGGGTCTTAGCGTTGCAGAAACGGCAGAAGCGATGAACACCACCACCAGCAACGTTAAGGTCAGGTTAAACCGGGCAAAAGCCATGCTTCGAAAAGAGATTGAAAAAACATATTCCACCGAGGATATTTACGAGTTTAACCTGGTTTGCTGCGACCGCATTGTAAATGGTGTAATGAAGCAAATAGATCAATTGGGGAACACACACCTTAAGTTCTCATCATAGCAGCCTGCGGGTACCGGTAGCCTGAAAAAGAATGGAATACTAGGGATATCCTGACCACAAATGCTAACTTTAACAACTGGTATGTATATTTCTACGTCTAAAGGCAGATTTATTATTCGTGAGGCTGTTCCAGACGACCTGGAGCAGCTTGTGCATGTGCACGTAACATCGTGGAATGCTACTTATCCAAATCATCATCCAAAGCCTACGCCCGAAATAAGAAATCAGCAATGGCAACAACGATTTGCCAATAGAAAAGAAAACTGGTTTTGCTTCGTGGCCCAACATGAAGATGGTGAGATTGCTGGTTTTGCTACCGGTAATGATTTTTTCAACAGTAACGCTCCGTACAAAGGCTAGTTTTAGCGTCTTCTGTTTCTGGTTTTATGTTAGTAGTTGTCATTTTTTTGATATTATATTGTTTGAAGAAAATAGGCTATGATTGAAGTTGCTGGGCATTTTTTGCCGGGTTAACTAACCCATATGCTATTTTAGGAAAAAGGCGATTAGCCAGGTAAACCAATTTGCTGATACCGACACGTATAGTAAACCGGTTGTTTTTAATGCCGGCAATCAAAGCGTTTACCAATTTTTCCGGAGAGACTCCTTTTCTCCCAACGTGTTCTGTCATACTTGTTGCCACCACAGGTGGTGATAGCTCAAACACTTTCACATTGCTGCCCAGTATTTTCAAATGATCTCTCAGTGCCACTGTGTAAAAACGCATGGCCACTTTGCTGGCAGAATAGGTTGCTCCAAGATTTAATGGTACGTAACTTAAGAGGGAAGATGTGTTAATAATTGCGGCTTCTTTCCTTGATTTCAGCATTTCGATGAACAGGTTGTTAAGGCGAATTACCCCCAGGTAGTTGATGTCCATTTCATTCTTTGCCTGCTCAAAATGTTTATCATTCGCTATTCCCAGGTTCAGTGGACCGCTCATAACGCCAGCATTATTGTAAAGGATATCAATTCCTCCAAGCTCCTTAATCTTATTGAAAAGTAACCGGGCATCATCGGCATTAGCTACATCGCTTTTTATAGCAGTTAACGCAGGATATAATTTTCTGGCTTCATCCAATTTTTCCTGGTTTCTGCCGGTGATGATCACTTTTGTGCCATTGGCTAAAAATTGCTTTGCAGCTTCCAGGCCGATACCTCCTGTACAGGTTTTTCTTGAAGACAGTACTTACCAAATCTATGGCTGTTGCGCAGGTGAATTTGGGGGTTCATTATTTTTTTATAACAAACGTAATAAACGGTTATACTTTTATAATTCAGAATGTGTTTACCAAGTTGTTTATTATCACAACTCTTATTACGTATTTGATGATTTGTACACATACGATTATACAAGAATTAGCAATCCTGAAAAACTCATTGAGTTAAAATATAAAGACAGGCGATTCGGCTGTAATTGGTGGACACAGGTCGACAGTCTAAATTCTTATGAAAAAAGCAGATATCAAAAGATTGATGGGCTTTATGAATACAAACCTAACCTAAAAGAAAGTAGTTTGAATAGTTTTGTTTATAACGATACACTTTTTACGATTCTTTCAACAGACTCTTCAACATATTTAGCGATTCATCAAGGAGACAGTTTAAAGAAAGTACAAAAACTATTAGACAAAAAGATTTGGTTTCATCATACTGAATATTATGAAGATGCAGGAAGAAGAATTGTTTCCTTTTCGGCGACATCAACTCAATGGAATTCCGAGACTAAGGCTGCGACTGATATGGCAAACTCTGGTTTTGTAATCATTCAAGGTCGGAAGATTGAAATTGCAGAATATCCCACAAAACGGGATTACATAATTCAGTAGCGAATACAGAATATCTCGAACCAAAAAGAGCCTTCAATCCAACGACTTGAAGGCTCTTTTAATTTTGGTCGGGACAGCTGGACAGATTTCGAACCAATTAATACAGAACCTAAAGGCATTAAGGCAGTTATTAGAGAGTTACTGAGCTTGATGGCAATAAATAAATTGTCGAAAAAGCTTTTCTGCGATTAGGTCTTATTTCACCTCCTTCCTTTGCAAATCCCCCATATTATTCTATTTTGCCACTCAAAATTCTAAACCCACGCCCAAACCGTAATACCTATCGCAAACATGCGCTTTTATGCCCTAACCCTAATATTACTTATCTTATCCCTTACCACTTTTTCGCAGGAGCAACCCCTGCCGCCACCCATCACCTCAGCCAAACTGCCGCCATTGCCTCCAAAAATTCCCCTTTACCAAAGCAGTCGCCCCAACGCCCGCGCCATGGCCTTCGCATTTCCCATAAACGACTGCGCTACATATACTTTTAAAATGCTTTTGGGCAATGCAGCCTCGCAAAATCATATCAGCGATATCCTTGGCAGCACCACCGGCTATAGCTTCCAGGCAGGCTATACTACGGTCAATGGTGGTCAGCAGGATGCCCTGTTGCAACAACTCGATATCAATGGCCAGGTTACCTGGTCGAAAACCCTGGGCACCCCCTTAAAAAACGAACGCATACACCGTATGGCCCGTATGCCTGATGGAAATATTGTACTCGCAGGCACCAGCGAAGACCCTGGCGGTACCGCTCAGCAACCATTTATTGCATTAACCGATATCAATGGCAACCTGCTATGGATGAAATTGCTGCAAACGGCTACCAATTACAGGGGCGTGGCTGTATTTGCAGGAGAGATGGAAGACATTGGGATGGTGGCTGAAGACGATGCCTCTATGCTATATGGCCGATTCGATAAAACCGGAACCCTGAAATGGATGAACAAAGTGCAGGCGCTGCCTCAAAGTACTACCGTGGGCATTACCGTAGGGCCATATGATTATTTCGATTGGTACCTGGCCTACACCGGCATAGAGGCCGGCCGAAAAGTTGGAGGTATCCTTACCATAAACGCAGTAGACGGCGCTATTAAAGCCTCCAGGCAATTTGGAGGTACGGCTAACAATGCCGATTTCATCTTCCACGATATGCAATTGATCAACATGCGGCCACGCATCATTGGCGTGTACTCGATGAACGGCGCACCTTACCAGTTGTTCAAGATGTCGTCTTATAATGGTTTTGTAAATATGGGTTTATTCGAAACCTATCAAATGCCCGCCATTACGTTCGACGAAACGGCCTCCAGTTTGCTGACAGACCGGGCAGATGTGATTGCCTTTATGAACACAACCGGCAGTAATGACCTGTACATGTTGAAATCCATTGGGGAAGAAGCGAGTTCCTACAATGCGCCCGTTGAGTTTTCAAAACAATTTGGCGGTTTTAGCGGCTATCAGCCATCGGCCATTGATCGCATGGCCGATGGCGGTTTTTTGGTTGCCAGTAATGCAGCCGCTGCAAAACCACTCGTTATAAAAACCGACACAGCAGGCTACCTGGGGAGTTGCGACGGAACTACATTTACAGTTACCCGTTTAGTTAATGCAAACAATCCCAGTCAGGCGGTATCGAATACGGCGGCAGTGCTTGTGCCCGTCATAACGTCGCCGGGCTGGGTGTTTCAGCCGGCGCTTATCGATACACAGTTTACCTGTCACCAGTTGAGTTGTCCGCCGAAACCGGTTGAAGATACCTGTGTATATACTTTTTACCGCAGTTTTAGAAGTACCCATTTCTGTGATCTGGCGTCTGGCCTGTCAGTGAATGCCAACAACGAAGTAATGGTTACCGGCTCTATGCGTGATGATGGCTATACACCAGGCACGCAACACGCCATTTTGATAAAATTTGATGCAAAGGGAAAACTGGTGAACCGTAAAAAGGTTCAGCTTGGTGATAGAGCGGGTTTGGGAAGGCAATTTCAAATGCATGGTGGCAACCTGCTGGTAATGGGCGGCGCCAGTTATAACGGAAAAGGCTATTTCACGGTCAGCAAGCTCACCGATAACCTGAATATGATTTGGAATAAAGCGTTACCCGTTCAGGACGTATATAACGACTTTTTCGACCTGATAGAAGATGCCGATGGCAATATCTATCTGATCTTCCAAAACGATCCCTTTACCTGGAATGAACAGCTTTCCCTCATCAAGCTGGACGCTGCCGGGAACCTGTTGTGGAGAAAAAACTATGCACCACCTGGTAACAGTTTTATGACGGGCTCATATGGCACTATGTGCCAGGATGAACAGTACCTGTATTTCTCAATGAATATGCCCAATTCTGCCAGCACCATGGTGTTTAAAATGGAAAAGGCAAGCGGTAACCTGGTATGGGTCAGGAATATTACCGGGCCCGGACGCGGCATTGGAATGGAAAGAGATTTACAATTGCTGCAGGATAAATTGGTATTGTCGGGGTATGCTGATATCAACAACTCCAGGACCGTAACAGCTATTCTGTTTCTTGATAAGAACGGTAACCAGGTGTACACAACTTCTTTCTCTTATAACAATCAGTCGCTTTCCTCAACTACCCTGGTTACCCAAAACAATGAGGTGGTATTGAGCGGGTTTATGTATGACAATTCTGTAAACCCTTATAGAGGATTTAATGTTTTCATCAGGCTCGATGCAACCGGAAAAGTGTTGCACAGCAAGCGTATTTTCTCTATGGATGCGGGCTTTCCCACTCATGTAGCCGAAGCAACAGATGGCGGTTTTTACGAGGCAGGTAACTTTTTCTATAACAATCCTTATAACGCCGACATGTATCTTAAAAAATACACTTTTGACGGCGCCATGGGGAATTGTATGACGGAGAGTTTTGGATATTTGCAGGAAACCACTCCTTTCACCATTACCCCGGTCAATTTTAATACCAACACCACGCCACTTCCCCTGATAACGCTTCCTTATTCGGAAGAAGACTATTCATTGCAACAAAACAGGTTGGTATGCAGTTCGCCGATCACTTGTTTAGAACCTGAGCTAACCGGCCCTGCCAGTATATGTAGTGCGGGACTCGTATATGAATACCGCGTGAAAAAAAGTGCAGGCTGTACTGCGCCCATAAGCTGGGAGTTTGATACCAGAATGGTGAAAGCCATATCCTCCAGCGATACCTTATTGAAAGTGCAATTCATAGGCAACGGCGTTTCAAAGATCTATTCAGGTATATTTTCCGGTTGCCGTATGCTGAAAGACAGTATAGAAGTGCAGGCATCGGTGGCGGTGAATAACCTTGAGCTGGGCAATGATACCATCCTATGTGCCGGGACTTCGATAGTATTGAAAGCCAACCCCGGTTTTGTTAATTACACCTGGCAGGACGGCTCAACCGCAACCGGTCTTACGGTTACTACACCCGGAAAATATTATGTAGATGTAACAGACGCCTGTGGCGCCAAATTAAGTGATACTCTTGTTGTAACCGCAGATGCACCCATTGTGTTTGATATAGGTAATGATACCAGCTTATGCATACACGATAAATTGAAGGCAGCAGCGCCCACTGGTTTCATGCATTATTCCTGGACGCCCGTTTACAACATCGATAACGCCAATAGTAATGCAGTAACGCTTTCTCCTGAATTGGACACTATGTATTATGTAAAAGTCGAAAAAACGCCGGGTTGTTTTGGGTATGATTCCATCCGGGTTACGATGAAACAACCTTTACCAATGCACATCGGCAACGATACCAGTATTTGTGAAGGCGCTTCCGTAACCTTCAGTCCGGGGGCGGGTTTCCAGCAGCCTCAATGGAGCACGGGTAGCAATGCTCCCTTTATTATTGTAAACCGTAGTGGTACTTATTCTGTGATAGCCACCGGCAACAATAGTTGTAAATCCTACGACACGGCAATGGTGCAGCTGTTTACTGTTCCCCTGCACATCGCCAACGACACCAGCTTTTGTGCAGGCGGCGCCGCAACGTTCAGTGTAGGTGCCGGCTTTCAGCAGCAGCAATGGAACACGGGTAGCCAGAATGTCTCTATTACGGTAAATAGCAGCGGTACCTATTCGGTGAAAGCAACCGGCACCAACAGTTGTCTGTCTTATGATACGGTGCAGGTAACAGTGTACAACAATCCAGATGTTACTTTACCAAAGGAGGCGGAATTGTGCGCAGGAACAACGGCCGTTTTGAATGCCGGTAATGAATTTGCCAAATATTTGTGGCAGGATGGAAGTACGGCATCCAAACTGACCGTTCAACATACCGGCACGTACTGGGTACAGGTAACAGATCGCAATAATTGTACAGACAGCGATACCACTGCTATCACCCGCATCAATCCGTTACCCACTGCATTTTTGCCGGATGATACGGCCTTGTGTAGTTATGCCAAACTAACTATCAATCCCTTCAATAAATTCTCCAGCTATTGGTGGAGTACCAATGCGGTATCTTCATCCATCACTGTTCAGCAGCCAGGCATGTACTGGCTTCAGGTGCAGGATGCCAAAGGTTGTACCGGCCGCGACTCTCTGTTTGTAATACCGAAGCAATGTTTAGCTGGTTTTTTTGTGCCAAACGCCTTCTCTCCCAATGGAGACAAAAAGAATGATACCTTTAAACCCATATTAATGGGCAATGTAGTAAAATACCAGTTACTCATTTATAACAGGTGGGGCCAGATCGTTTTTCAAAGTGTTGACTTGAATACCGGTTGGGATGGAAATTTAGCTGGCAAACCGCAAAATTCGGGTGGTTATGTGTGGAAGTGTACTTACCAATTTGAAGGGGCGCCCGTACAACACGAAAAAGGAATGGTTATATTAGTACGATGACATCGTGCATCAACCGTTGCCGGGCGTAGGAAAGTCGGCGCGGCCATTGGTTTTGAAGGCTCACTTTTTAATCGTTTGTCGAATCGAACAAGATCGACGATACTCGATCTTAGTCACCAATAATCGATCAAAATCGCAAACCCGGGCCAGCTGGACAAGTCTATATGTAAAAGGTTTCGGCGCAACAGCAGTCCTGAAAATACATCAGGCTGCAATGAAGAATTAGGTATAAAGAATTTCATACTTCATTAGACCCAAGATTTGAAAACAACACCTTCATCGAAAGAAAATTCTCAGACGAAGAATTTTCTAAGGTGTGTGAGGACTTTAAGCAAATTGATTATATAAGTTTACTGGACAACAACTATTGGAAAGCGGAATTAGACTACTTACTTTAGGAAAGAGACAACGAATGATGCAATATGCAGGTAACATTGGATTTGCAGCTGCGCTTATAGACGAATAATTCCTTATTCACCATGCAGCTATAAGATAATAATTTACAAAAATTGTTTCCTACTAATAAGAAAATGATGTCATTACTTGAACATAGAGATAGAATATTAAAGAACATTTTTAAACCTGCCTTTAAAACTTCAGGCTTTAGTGTATCGGGGACAACGTTTAAAAAGCAAGAGAACGGCTTTATTAAGATTTTTAATATTCAATCCAGCGGATTTAATGTGGAAGACCATGTATCTTTTTATCTCAATATTGGACTTCTCTTTCCAATTGGGTTCGAGATAAAAAATGAACAACACCCCAAGAATCCCAAGGGGTATGATTGCCAGTTTAATATTCGATCAGATTCATTAACAGGAAGAAATCAGACATACGAACTGACTTCAAAAACGAATATTCAAGAACTTGAAAATTTACTACTGAGTGATATCCAAAAGGAAATTCTGCCTTTTTATGAAAGATATTCTACTATCGAGGACTGTATTATGCTGAATAATGAATTTCCAAATAGTTGGACAGATTGCAGGCCGTTTATTGGGTTGACAATGATTAAAAATGGTAATATTGAAAGAGGAGATCAGATATTGAATGAGTTTTTACCTACTACGTCGGAAGATTGGAAACAGGAAATTATTGAGTTTAGAAAAACCCTGAACTGAATAATTAGCGTACACCGCTATCTAGGAAATTCAACAGCGATTTGGTACACCGAAACTTTTTGATGCAAACGGATTCGAACCCAAATCAACTTGCTTAGCACCAGCACTATGCGGCTTCTATAGACGACGGATTAAAAGTTATTCAAATTAAAAAACCCTTCAAATCCAACGATCTGAAGGGTCCATTTTTTTAGTCGGGTCAGCTGGACAGATTTCTAACCTGCTGATACAGGATTTAAAGGTATTAGAACGATTTATTAGGTGTATTGAGAATTGATTGGTACAGGAATCAATAATTAACTTTACTGCCAAAATAACAATAGTTAGTGAACTTATTGATATGGGCCTTCGCGCATTAATTACAAAACCTAAAGACCATCTATCGCTTTATCAGCTTCATCGCTCCTATCTTCTGTTGCTTGTTGTTGCGGATGATCAAATAACAAATACCTGCACGCACAGGCGGATTAAAGCTCACCGTCGCTTGTCCCTTTGTTACCTGATTATATACCAATTTGCCAGTCGCGTCATACATACTGATATACATGGTAGAAAAGATATTGAGACCGTTAATGGTCAATACCCCATTGAAAGGATTGGGTGAAATGGTGATAGCACGATCAGGGTAAGCTGGATCGATGATGCCTGTAACATTGCTCAGCCTTACGTTCACACTATCTGTACTTGTTTGTGCCGTATAACAGGTGTCACTGGTTTTCATTCTTACATAGAACATGTTATTACCTGTCGTCATCGAAGCCGCCTGTAGGGTTAATACATTTTGCGCGCCTTCCGCCTGCAAACTACTCGTGAAATTCACATCCCGGGCAAACGTATATACCGGTGCGCTTCCTCCTCCGGCTACATTCGTAGCTGTTATGGTTACCGGGGTTTGCAGGTCATTCACCTGCGTGGTGCTGGCCATTAAGCGAACCCGTGGCGTTACTTTTTCCAACATTTTAAATCCTTTGCTGATAGCAGTAGATAAGCTGGCATTGGTATATATGACAGTAAACGTATGAATGCCAGGTGTAAGCAGTGCCGGAATACTCACTGTACTATCATCCTGCACATTTAATGATGTATTGTCAACTTTTACAGCAACAGTAGCCTCGTATTCGATAACGGGCATATTCAAAAGTTTTAGTTTTGGGCTAGTACAAAAACTATCTATAGCGCCGGCAAACTCAGGCCGTGGCACATTAGGCAATTTAACGATCGTTAAATTGGTGTTAGTTTGTATCGGTTCGTTGTAATCGAAATAAATGGAAGCTGAATTCCTGATGGTGTCGTTCACCTGCACGCCATTCCCCGGTTTTATGCGGTAAGTAATAAAGCCATGACTTGCCGGTTCGTTGCGATTGCTATCTGGCAGCAGGATGTTTGAAAACTTCCACGTACAAATATTATCGGTTATTATGAGCTTCGTTTTGTGACTGGTAGCCAACAGCTCAAAGCTTTTCAAATCCAGCTTGCGATCGAGCGTATCTTTCACAACAATGTTGAAGGCAGTATCCGTACCGGTATTCTGGAACCGGATCGTATACATTAATGGTTCCCTTTTACTCAATGCACTTGGTGTGTAAAACTCGCCATGCGCTTCTGATTTATCGTTCGGGTCATAAGAACCGGTGACTTTATGGAACAAGGTAAAGGTATTGTCACCGGGCTGAAGATCACCCATGGCAGGCCCGATTACTGAAACATATTTGATCCAATCCCCTATTTTAATAGCAGGTGGCACGGCCAGATCGATCACTATATTGAACACAAGCGTATCGAGCGGTTTAAAATTAGTGTAAACCCATGTAATGGTGTCACCCGAAACATTCAGATGCGTGGGGGTAGAAGATACATAGGTTGTACGCGAATCCTTAATGAGTTTTACGGTACCAGTAGCAACCGTATCGGTGCCAGCATTGTAACATATCAGCTTGTAATAACTTCTGAAGCCAGCCCTTGCCGGATTAATGGCGACCAAAGCGCTTCTGAGGTCTCTTTTTCCGCGAATTGGTTTCAAGCCGAAGTTCCTGGTAACAGTGCCATAATAAGTGGGAAAAGTATTGGTGAACGAGTCAGGCGTAATAACATAGTAATTCTCGTTAAAGATGCGGGGCTTTGTTACAAACGTTCCCGAATCTACTTCATTGAAATAGTTCCCGCTTTCTGTATAGCTCGACACACTGTATACATTGTTCTTCGTGGTGGTCACATTTACGTTCTGTACAAATGGCTCTGTAGCTTCTTTTGTACCGTTCCCGTTATAATCGTAGAACACATAGCCTTTTACTGCATTGTAAGGGGCTATTCCTATTATAAATGCATCTGAACCGCCCAGGCCCATAGACATATCGCCGTCAGAAGATCCTGAACTACCTACTATCATCGTTTCCTGTCCAGGCGCTTTGTATATGGCCGTCGGAAAATCACCATAGGTACCACCAATGGTTGAAACCCATTGCAAATTGCCGTTGGATTTGTCAACTTTTGCCAGCACTATATCACTGGAACCTTTGTTAGGTACGGTTATGCCTCCCATTTGCGTGGAATACGTAATGCCAGTCAGCAGGAAATTACCATCCTCCGCTTCTGCCAGATCATTGCTCGAATCCCACGCCAGGCCGCCTATGGATTTTATGAAGGAAACTGTGCCGCCGTTGGTTAATTTAATGAAGGCCCAATCATACAGCCCGGAGTTGCTGATAAAATCACCATCAATCGATCTGGAGCTAGCCAATACATAATAATCACCGGTGGTAGACTGAATTATTTTGGCGCCATCATCACTGTCGGAACCACCAATGCGTTTTTGCCAGGTGAGGGAACCGTCACTGGCCAGTTTAACCACCCAGATATCCGTTCTTCTGAATGCGCCTACGGGAACTGTACCGGTCAGATCACCATCTTCAGAGCTTACATCTGCCGTGAAAATATAGCCGCCATCGGTTGTTGTTATCATCCTAATACCGGTTTCGGCTTTTGTGCCGCCAAACAATTTATTCCATTGGATGGCGCCGGTTTCATCCAGCTTCACGATCCAAACATCGCTTGATCCATGATTGGCGGGTACATCGCCATTGCTACTGGAACTGGTCGTGGCAGAAAAAATACAGCCGCCATCGCTGGTGGTTTGAATGGAGGACATAAATTCTGTTGATGAGCCACCATAGGTTTTCTTCCATAATATATTGCCATTGGCATCAAAACGACTGATGAAAATATCATAGCTGCCACGTTGTAATGGAATGTCACCGTTCGATGAAGAAGTGGCGCCACCGAAATAAAAACCACCATCGGCTGTAGGCGACAGGAATTCCCCATTGCCTACAAAATTACCACCGTCATCGGCCGAGCCACCGATGACCTTTCTCCATAATAACTGTCCTTTGGGTGAAATACAAACGATAAAAAAGTCGGAACCGCCATGGTTGCCGGTAGCCTGTCCGTTGGTCGATAACGTATTACCACTGCAAATGTAGCTCCCATTGTTTAACCGGATGATATCGCAAAATCTGTCATCTCCGGAACCGCCGTATTTGACGTTTGAAATAATGCCAGGGGTGGCTTGACTAAATATGCTTTGGAAGGATGAAATCAACAGGGCCGCGAGTAAAAATTGTTTCATAGCTGTTTTGATTAGTAAAATGCTTCCCTATTATATGCCTTTACCCTGATTTATTATTGTGCTAAAATAATAAAATCCGTGGATATAGTACTTTGAATTTGAAATTATTGAATGGGTGTATTGAGGAACGAAAAAATTTTCAATCGGGCTGGCTGCACAATTGTCTATCGCGCTGTGCAATGCCCGTGAAGTGGGGATTGGAAAAATGAAACACTTCAACATAACCCGACAGGTGCCCATCCTGTGTAGCAAGGTTTAGTCAACCACGGGCAGCGAGTCTTGCGTAGTTGGTAGAGATCCCAGCACGAAGCATAACCGAGCGGTAGCGAAGGTTACGAGCAAGACAGAGCAAGGAACGACGCTTTGTCGAAGCTCTAAGCGATTGCTAAGGCTGCTATTGAACCTCGAAACTGTCCTGCATGCTGAAGTCCTGATTGTTCGAAATGTCAGGACAATATCAAACCATCGTTACGACGAGTTGGCAAGATTCGGCGGGGGGCTGAGAACATATCACAGACAGGCAGGGTAGTACGGGATCACAGGAGAGTATACTACCTCCAACCGAAAATCGGTTAACAAGGCTTGACCAAACCCAAACAGTACGGCTTGCAGGGTATGTATCGCCACCCTGACAAGCGATAAGAAAAGGCGTTACCGGGAGTTATCCTGACCAAGAGAAATCGCAGGAAAGGAGATGGGCCAAGGCAGTCTTAACATCCTCATAGTAATCCAATAACCGGCTTATGTTTCGCTTAAGTTATATGGAAGTCTGACAGAACGGTGGAAAATCAATTCCATTTATGACTTAACTAAATTTGCGTGCCGCTAACAACTATGCTTCGTAGGTACAAAGCACCAGCGATTAGGCAGCTTGTTGTACCGAACCTTCGCCTATTTGGTAAATAATTATGGAAAGAGCTTCGAAAGTAGAAGTTTCATTGTTAAAAATCCGTTTTCAACAAGAATACTTCGAACCAAAAAGGGCCTTCAAATCCAACGACTTGAAGGCCCTCGTAAATTTCAGTCGGGCAGACAGGATTCGAACCTGCGACCTCGTCGTCCCGAACGACGCACGCTACCGGGCTGCGCTACTGCCCGAAATCCTAATTTCCTGAAATCAAATTTACCTAAAAATTACAACTTTTTTTGACAGGGGGGGCATGTGTTCACAAAACTATGCGTACGTAATACCAGTTAGACCGGGGCATATCTAACAGCAATTCATTATAAAACCATTTGTATATTTGAATAATTACGAATACCCCCAATGCCGCCATATGACCGAAACTGACTTCCTCAAACGTTTTGCCAGTTACATACAACTATCCCGGAAAGAAGACCTGGCAAAGCAATATACAGCCAATATAGAACCTTTTTTACGCGATGTAGCAGATGAATTATCTGTAAAATATGCCACTGAAAAGCTTTACCCGCATATTAGCAACTTTCGTACACATGTTACATTCAGGTTAGGGCCCGATAAAAAAATGACTCACCGTGCCTCTGTTGGGGTTAGTTTTGGCAACGATTATGTTACTCAGGGATTTCATCTAACCCATGCACTAAGTGATGCACACCTGCTGCGTAGTGTGTTCAGAAAAAAGACAGATGAAATAGCAACCGGAATATTAAAATTTCAGGATTATACACTTTGGCTACCTAATGCAGGCATTACTGAATCTACCCCCATCTACAGCTTCACTTTACCCAAATTAAAAAGAGTATTATTGAAGTACGACCCAATTGTTATGCGTGACTGTTACTTTCATATCAGTACCGATTACGCTTCTTCAACCATGTCGAAAAAACAATTGATCGATGTCTTTGAGCTGGAACATAAGAACTTTGCATTCCTGCTCAATATAATACTTCATCAAAATAAACCCGGCTCAGGCGGTGCTGAGGCCGATGAAAATAAATTACAGCAACGGACCAGAGAGATAAGAAGAACCATTAACTTAACCGAGAAGCCTACCGGTGAGCAAAAACCCAGAAAAACCGAAACCACAACTACAATTTATTTTCGTGATCCTGCAGTACGCGCCTGGGTGTTAGAAAATGCCAAAGGCAAATGTGAAGCCTGTGGTTCAAATGCTCCATTTATTCTCGCTGATGGATATCCTTTTTTAGAAGTTCACCATATGATACCTCTAGCGCTCGGCGGACCTGACATTATTGAAAACACCATTGCGCTATGTCCCAATTGCCATAGAAAATGTCATTTATCAAATGAAAAAGACTCATTCAATAACGAGATCTATAAAAAAGTTTTAAGATTGGAAAAATAGCACATTAAAAAGTGGGACTATTGCCAAACTCTATCACGATCAACGAATCGGTTGTTTCCCGAATCGTAACATTGCGGCGATTATATAAGGTCTTTACGGTGTCGCCACACAAACGTTCAACCTTAACTTTCGAATATGTAGCAGTATTATCAGGTTTATAAATACTCTTTTGCCTGGTATACCAAACCTGGCAATAACCGCAATCCACTTTCTTATAAGAATTCTTCTGGCCAAAACATTTTATCACCAGCTTTACGTACTCTTCAGGCTTTTTTTCAATATAATTTGTGCCATCAATAAGCCAGCAAAGTTCTTCACCACCCAGCTTATAGTAATTACAGGATGGCACCGAATCTGACATTTGCTTTTCGGTCCTATCACAAATCCTCCCCATAAGATTTCCAGCCTGATCTATTAACATCCAGCAATATTTGGGTTCCTCTACCGCTGGTTCGCCGTGGTCTTTTTTCCCACAGCCAATACTAATAAACAATGTCATTGAAATAACAAGAAAACTGATTTTGATTTTCATGGTCAGATTTTGATATCAGTGATCCGTAAAAATATAAAAAAAAGTCAGCTTAATATATTTCACTTTTCCAATATGTATTCCCGTTGCGCCACGCCGCCAACGATACCAAGGCCATTTTCAATATTATTAAACACGATCACTTTCTCCGAAAATCCATCGTCACTCTTTTCCCTGGCCATGTAAGAGCTGTTGAGATAATTATAGCTATTATAAGTCAGAGAAGAGACCTCTACTATCATCTTCCTGACATTACTGCCAGTATTTGCTTTGAAAGTAAACCGGGGACTGCGGCCGTTGAACAAAGCATCTGTTGTATAAAATTCGCCGCGCTCCTTATCGCTAAAGATATTAAGGGTAGCTTCTTCCGCCTCAAAGGAATGCTGTATTTTCTGCCGGCCGCCGCTACCGTTTGCATTCATCCACTCATTTATATCATATATCCTTACGCGGTAATAGTTTTGTACATCCGGATCATCATGCCATTGAACAGCGATTGTGGCCTTGGTTAACCAAACAACAGACTGAGCGGCCGTTATCCGAATTTCTTCCATCTGTACGGTATCTGGTATGTAATCACTGCCCGATACTTCTGTATAACCGGGAACAGAAGCCGTTACCTTGTAAGTAGCGCCTGCCAGGGGCAGGGTATTGCTACGGTAATAAAAACGGCCTGAATATTCATACTGCGTAAGTGTTTCCTTAAAGGTGCCATTTTCATACAGATTTACCACGGCATTTTTGATATCTACCGGTGACTGATAATTGTTCATCCGCTCAGAAATGGTCACGCGTGCCATCATAATGCTGTCTTTATTCATGATGAGGTTCAATACCAGCTTATTGGCTTCATTGGGCAAAGGAATATTGACAGTCTTTTCGCAACTGCTGTTGACCACTACAAATAATATAAAAAGTAAAATTCTCATTCGCATGTTTAAAATTTTAAGCTGTATGAAAAGCCTGGCATAACAGGCAATACGGCTACTCCCGTAAATAAGGCATTGGCGCTATTGGCTGAATAATTTTCTTTATAATAAAAGAACGGGTTCAATTTGTTATATACATTCAACACACTGATATTCCAGGTACGCACATTGCCATTCTTTTTTTGTTTTATAAAACTGATACCTGCATCGAGCCGATGGTAGTTCCCGATCCTTACATTATTGCGGCTGTTGATGTAGTCAATATTTTGTGGAAACTGTTGATAGGTGGGGCCGGCAACATTGGGCTGAACCGGCCCGTCCGTTCTTTCATATTGGGCTATAGGAATGGTGAATGGCATGGCTGACTGGTACATCCAGCTGGCGGAAAGTTCCACGTTCTTTTTTGCCTTATATACCGCTACCAGGTGCACATCGTGGCGACGGTCGTATTTATAAGGAAAAGTTCTATTGAAATTCACACCCTGTATCTTTCGGTTGGCAGTAGCCCAGGTATAACCCAGCCAACCGGTAAGCCGGCCGGTTTTCTTTTGCAGCAACAGTTCCAAGCCATACGATTCGCCTGTACCGGCCGCTACCTGTTCCTGCCAGGTATCGTCTTTACTGCTGGTGAGGTAATCAGCGCCTTCTTTATATTCAATCACGTTACGCATTTTCTTATAATATCCTTCTATAGAAAATTCAAACTTATTACGGAACAGGTTACGGGCAACTCCAACTGCATACTGCTCGGCCTGTTGGGGCGCTATCTTTTTAGTGGCTGGCACCCACAGGTCGGTTGGTAATGAGATGGAATTGTAGGCAAGCAGGTGAATATATTGGGTCATGCGGGTATAAGATGCTTTTAAAGCCCAATTGCCGGGTAACAAATAACGCAATCCCAGCCGGGGTTGCAGGGAGTTATAAAACTGTTCCTGTACAATAAACCCGCTCCAGTGCAAACCACCATTTAATTTAAGCCGGCGGGTAATTTCCCAATCATCCTCAACATACAAATCGGTTTCTGCAGCGTTGATGTTACGGTTATTGTTTGAAGAATCGATCGACACTGAATTTCCGCTGGTTTGTTTTATGCGTACTGTACCGGGCGTAAAGATCCTGTACATAAAAGAAGCGCCCATTTTTATAGTATGCGCAGGGGTGGGGCGAAAGTCAAGATCGGTTTTTACACCATAATCCTGAATGCCTGAATTTAGCTTCAGTGTGCTGGTATTGATATCCGTATCATACAGGTCTTCTGAATAAATACCACTGTTCAATTTATAACTGCTACCAATCAACATGGTATTGGCAAACATTTTAGGCGAGAAGATATGGTTCCAGCGAAGGGTGCCGGTAACATTACCCCATTTAATAAACAGATCAGAAATATTGTAATTATCAACCGGTGGATCAACGGCAACAGAATAATGCTCCATTAGCCTAAACTTATCTTTTCCCATATAAAAACTCAGGTATAATTTGTCTTTATCGGAGATCTTATGGTGCACTTTGGCATTGATGTCGTAAAAGAAAACGCTTAATTTCTCAGGGCCATCCGGCGCATTCTTTGCAAGAGGTGTTGCAAACAGATCGGGATACGAACGGCGGCCCGAGATAACAAATGATGTTTTTTCTTTTTTCAGTGGTCCTTCCAGGGTGAGTTGTGTTGATAGCAGGCCAATAGAAAAATCGCCATGCAGTTCATGCATATTGCCATCCTTTGTTGAAATATCAACCACCGACGAAAGCCTACCGGCATAACGTGCAGGGAAAGCACCTTTATAGAGTGTTACATCTTTAAGTACACTTGAGTTAAAAGTAGAAAACACACCCAGCAGGTGCATGGGATTATAAAGCGGGGCGCCATCGAGCAAAATAAGATTTTGATCGGGCGTTCCGCCACGAACCAGTAAGGCAGCTGTGGCTTCGGTGCCTTGTTTTACCCCGGGCAATAGTTGAAGGGTCTTCATCAGATCGGGTTCACCCAATAACCGGGGCATAGAACGCACCTGTGCCACCGGCAAACTGATAGCACTCATTTGCGATGTTTGTTGAATGGGTTGCGTTCGTGATGCGCTTACGGTTATTTGTTCCAGTTGTTTGCCGGCAGGTTGCAAACTAAAATTCACAAGTGTATTTTCATTTAAACCTATAATAGTATCCAGCTGTTGATAACCGGTATAAGATACCTGAATAAACAATGAATCGCCAGGTATTGTAATACTGTAAAACCCATAGTTATTTGTAGAGGTGCCAGCCTGGAATTGCGGTGCCGTTAATGAAACGCCTATCAGCTTTTCGCCGCTTATTGCATCTTCAACAAATCCACTAAGCGTTTTACCGGCACCGCGCGCGCGGGGTGCACGTGGTACAATAAGTATATTGCCACCTTTTTCTTTAAAGTCCAATTGCGTGCCCTCGAGTAACCCTTTTAGAATAGTTCCCAGGGGAGCGCTTTTGTATACGCAGGGTTTTATTTGAATACCCTTTATACGCGTAAGTTCATAGGAGATAGGTATTCCACTGGCCTTTTCCAACAGCTTTAGCGCCGCCTCAAGCGTAGTAACCGGAAGGCTTACCGTGAACTGCCGCTGTAATTGTTGCGCGCTTACCGAAAACAATATGAGTAAGAAAACAAGGGTAAAATAATATCGCATAGATCTGGTTTAAGTATGGGCATTAAGTATCCCTGCCGCAATTGCAGCCGATGCCAGTTTTAAATGAAATTTCAGATTATATATTAATGAATAATTACCTTGCCATTGTTGTACTCATACAATAGACCGCTGATATCTTTGATCATCTCCAACAAATCTTCAGCAGTAGTTTGTTCGTTAATACGAAGCGTAAACCTAAAGGCGGCAACCGATCTTTCATTGTACACCACCTGTAAACCAAAACGATTCTCCATAATGCGGGCCAATTCGGCAAACGAAGCATCACGCAAAGCAATGTTACCTGTGCGCCAGTCATCCAATTTGCCTTCACTAAGTTTTGTAATATGCGCCTTTGGCTGGTAACTGAGCTGTTGATCGGCTTTTAGTATACCCAACATTCCGGCACTGTCAGACACCTGTACAATACCTGAAGTAACCATTACCTGCACTTCTTCTTCCTGCGTGTATGCCTTTACGGTAAATTCGGTTCCCAGTACTTTTGTTTGTACGCCACGCAATGTTTTTACCACGAAGGGGAGTTGTGCATTTTTTCGCACCGAGAAAAATGCCATTCCATTCATGAGCGCTATTTCGCGGCCGTTATGCCCAAAATCTTTTTGATAGCGCACGGCAGTGCCCGGTTCAAGCCACACCTCAGAGTGATCGGGTAGTTCAACCTTTACAATGCCTTTGCCCGCCGGAGCCGACACCACCACATACACTGGTTCTTTCTTACTACCGTATTTATTATAAATGAAATAACCAACTGCCAGTACTGCCAATACAGCTGCAGCCTGCCACCATACGCGCCGCGCGCTTACTGCGTTTTTGAAGCGTGTTACAGGCGCCACTTTCTGCTGTGCTATCACCTCAAAAATGCCTGCTTTCAGGGAATCTTTCAGCGCGGCCTTTTCATCATTGTTTTGCCACAGCTGCCCGTTTTCAGGAAAGGCAGCATACCATTGTTCCAGCAATGCCATTTCTTCCGGTGTACAAATACCGAGCGAATGCTTTTCCAGCAGAGATGATAATATTAACTGGTCGGGCTTATTCATGTGTTATGGCTTTTATTAGACAATCCTCAAAAAGGTGGAGTACTATGTTGGCAGAAAAATTATTCTATAAAAAAGTTGCCCAGCCCTTCGCGGAGTTTTTTGAGGGCGGCAGACAACTGGTTTTTAACGGTTTGCGGAGAGATAGCCCGTTTGTGTGCAATTTCGTCTATCGATAGGCCATGATCACGGCTGTCGATAAACACTTCCCGCATTTTATGGGGCAGGCGTTCCAGTTCGCGGCGATAACAGGCCTGCAGATCGGCCATTGCCATATGATCATTTGTATTATATGAAATAACAGGCAGGTCCCGGCCAGCCAGTAACTGGTATTTTTCCCTGGCAGCTTCTGATCTCAGATAGTTCAATACCTTAAAACGTACAGCGGTACGAAAGTAGGCTATAACCGACTCGTTGATGTGAATTTGCGCCCGCTTTTGCCAGCAATACACGAATACTTCCTGTACAATATCCTTGGCGGCTGCTTTATCGAATAAATGCCAGTAAGCGGTTTCAAAAAGGGTTTCCCAATAACGTTCATACAGCTCGGTATAGGCAGCTACATCACCGCTAATAATGATAAGCCAAAGTTCGTTATCGGGTATCTGTTGCAGGTTGGGTGGCATAGTTCGTTTGAATCGGCTGAAGGTAATAAATCACCTGTTAAAATGTATTTAAGGAATTACCTTGTAGTATGTATATATTTTTTTTGTATTTCGCCGGAGCACCATATAGGTTCACTGATAAAACATGCGTGAACTTATTTTAACGTTCTTATCGTAATGGAATACCTGATATCCTGTACCGGTGCTGTGCTATGTTCCCAGTTCGACCTTGCAGGTCCCTGCATAATATATAATGATCTTTGTTTTACCGGTAATGAGATCACCGATTTACGCGATCTTATCGATTGATCGTATGGTCTTAATTTGAAAATGCAATCTGCAGCCAGCGATATACCGGCAATGGTTTCAAACGGTGGCGCATCACGATGCCAGTTGATCACCGAACCAACAGGGTATTCCGTCACCAGTAATTCAGCAATTTGCTCACGATGGACCAACAGTTGAGTTGCCACCCGATCGATCAGCCGGCTAAAGCTTTCCGGAATAGGCATTCCTTTGGTCAACTTCCTGGTTGAGAAATTATAATCATAACCAAAACTGGCTACCTTTCTTTTTGCGGTATAGCCCTGAAAAACCATTGCATGTAATTCTATCTGTTGAATTATAGCAAGCAATTGTTTCTCTTCTTCCTGATCAATAAAATCGGGATAGTAGTAAAATCCTTCAGGAAGTACAGGCGGTTGATTAAACAGGGAAAGCATTATATGCTGATAAAAATTTAATGCCAGGTTGGTTTATTAAAACATAAAGCCAGGCTATTTAAACAGCCTGGCTTTATGTTACCTGGTATGAGCATTCTTTACTGGTCTGTTTCAATTTCTGATTCATCCTGTTGTTGTTGCCGATCTAACTGATCTTCATTGGTCTTTGCGTTTTGCTCCTTCTTATTTTTATCCTTGTTTTTTATAACCTGGCCCGCGGTATCGTCGGACTGTACTTCACGACTGATGTTACGACTTATATCATTACCCATATTAGGCCCGCCCTGCTCATTTCCACGACCGCCTATTGACTTGTTTGTGCCTGGCATAACTTTGAGTTTTAATGTAAATAAGATAATAGCTTTAAAAATTATGCCAGCCGTTTTGTGATCACATTTGCCTCCCACCCAAAAAACTGTATCTTGTTGCAGTTAGCCAATATTGTTTATCGAAAACCAAATCTTTATCATGAACCCTATTACTTATTTAACCCTGTTATTTGCTTCTGCCAACGGCCCTCAACCAACAGTTGAATGCAAAAGCCATTTCGACACCTCGGTCAATATGAATGTATATACTACCGTTGACTTAAAACCGGAATATCCCGGCGGTGCGGCTGCCTGGGGACGGTTTGTAAACCGAAATTTCCGCGAAGAGAATATTGGCACTGTCAATAACTGTAATGTTAAGATCAAAATGATCATAACTGCCGAAGGCGAGATTGTAAAAGTGGTTGCCTTAAACGGCGATGCCGAGGTAAAAGAACCCAATGAACTCGAAAAAGAAGTAGTTCGTATGGTTCGCAAATCGGGCCGCTGGGTGCCGGGTGTATGCGAAGGAAAGCAGGTTACCGCTGAATATGTACAAACGCTAAGTCCCTGTAACAGGTAAAATAATACAACCCATAAAAAAAGCCCTCCCGACATATACCGGGAGGGCTTTTTTAATCTTTTCTTTATTCCCTACTTTCTACTTATTATTTATAAGAATAAGCAAATCCTTTCTTAATAGACTGTGTGCTCCATCTGCTGTCTTTATCACTGGTGAGCAGGATAAATGGCGCACCTAATTCAGCGGCTTCTTTTTTCAGCCTTTCCATTGCTTTTTTGTCGGCATTACCTGCAGTACGGTAAGACAGCATACCAGAAGTTTTACCTCTGATCTCGCCTTGTCTTTTCAAACCTACAGTTGTAGCAACGTCTTCCAGGATAACTACTTTTTCCCAATCATCGCTACTACCAACAACGATCTTTTCAGTAACATCTTCTTTGCGGCCGCTTGCATACTCGATTTTACCAACGGCATACTTTCCGATTGTTTGCTCAGCTGTTTCATTAGGGTAAGAGTAAGTGATAACAAATTCACCAACTTTCAGGATCTTAACATCTAGTTTTTCGCCAGAATGTTTATACATTTTGTCTTGTCCGAATACGATCACTGTTGCAAACAGAGCAACCAGCAACATGAAGGATTTACGCATGGGGGGTGTTTTAAGAATATTTGTTTTGATTAACTAGTTGCAAATATAAATCTAGCAAATCTCATTTTATAGAAAAACAGGTTGAATTTTTAATTGTGTATAAAATTACATTATACATAACTATATATGCTCTTACTGTTAATATGCTAAATATAACCCCTTAAATGCTTATGTTATAATCCCATGATAATGAACTTTCTCCTGTTCCAACTACAAAAATTACATATAACAATAATTTAATTATCAGCTTGTTACAATAAAAAAAGCTGGATAGACATCCAGCTATACATGTGTAAATTAGAACCTATGAAAAGTTAATTAGCGTTTATGGGTTACCTGATAAGGCTTAGGCTGCCTTTCTTTGTTACTGTTGTATTATCGTTTAACCGCAGGGTGGCAACGTATACGTATACACCCACCGGTTGTGGTTTGCCCTGGTAAGTGCCGTCCCAGCCCGCTGTAACATCGCTGGTCTCAAAAACCTTTTGCCCCCATTGGTTAAAGATCATCAACCGCATGCTTTTTACAACATTACTGTACACCTTAAACTCATCATCGACCTTATTGCCATTAGGCGAAAACATGTTCGGGAAAAATACATCATCGCTTAACGTTTGGCTTTTTATTCGTGGTGATATCTGTGGCGGGCAGTCGTACCTTGTTCCCAGCGCCTTTACTATCAGCCCGGTTGTATCCAGTCCGTTCAAGCCGGTTACTATATGTGTTGTACCCAGTTTTCCCGAGGAGGGTGTAAGCCAGTTTATTCCGTTGCGCGATACTAGGTAAGCGGTTGCATTGGTCACCGGCTTCCAGGCAAAACGAATGGTATTGCCGCCAACCGAATCTATAGTAACTACCAACGGGCTCAGTGGATAACAAATAGTGAACTCATGGGCGCCTAAATCGGGTTTTGTTATACTACGGGTGCTATCATTTATGTCGCGGGGAACAGCCGGCAGGGCAGTACCTTTGTTTTCGAAGGGCACATTACCCGGTGTAAGATCACCGCCCGGCACATTTACATAACCGGGGTCAATGCTTACCGAATTGGTGTCTTTTTTTACAGCCAGCCAATTACTCAACGAGGTATAATTTGTAGTATTCTGTGAACCGATATAGTTAATACCGGTGGCACCGCTTATTAAATAGTTATTGTAATCTGCTTTTAAATTAAGATCGTTGGCTTGTACACTAATACCGGTCCTTGTAGTTAGCCCGCCTCTTCTAATGGTAATATTGTTATTTATAAACTCATTGCCAACAGTAGCAGTGCCGGTTAACCCATAACCGCATGTAACGATATTGCTTATGGGCGTTGCCAGCGAATCGTCGAGAGATATGGTATTATGATAAACCTTTAAATAATTTGAA
This sequence comes from Niastella sp. OAS944, assembly GCA_024809215.1. Lineage (GTDB taxonomy): Bacteria > Bacteroidota > Bacteroidia > Chitinophagales > Chitinophagaceae > Niastella. The sequence continues at coordinate 85,241 of JANUBW010000016.1, forward strand.
CTTCTTGAATAAAGACCATACTGCCTGCCTACACCCCAGAAATTATACATCACATTATTGCTGACGTTACCCGGAAAAGCCGCCATACCGGCCACTGTTTCAAAGTGAATGCCGTGCGCCTCTACCGTGGCTACTGTACCGCCGTATATTAGGTCATGCACTTTATTACGGGTAATTTGCATCCCATACGATGTTACACCAGTGGTCCAGCTTTGCTTTACGTAAATGCCATTAAAGTTAGTGAACACGGTACGGGCATCCTGGCTAATGTCATTACTATCTACAACGCAGCTAGCCACTCCATCCATATAAATACCAAAACCGCATGCATCTACTATTCTGTTACCGGTAAAAGTATTACCCAAAGGAATAGGCGCTACCTGGGCCTTACTTGTACACGTTATACCGTAATAACCGCCGGTAATTGTATTGTTAACTATTGTATTGCTGTCGCAGGTAGAAACAGTATTTACATCAATAGCACTGCTTGTGCTGTTATTTATCACTATGCCGGCATACCCTGTAGTAGTTATATTGGCAGGCAGAATTATTTTGCATTTTTTAATTGTATTACGGTCGGCATCACCAATTAATTGTACACCGTAACCATATGAGGCGCCGGTTACATTAATATTTAAGCTATCGATAGTAACATAATCAATACCATTCAATTTTATAACCGCTCTGTCGGTGTTGCTGGTTGCAGCAAATGCAAGCGTATCGCCGTTGCCTTTAAAAACGATCGTTTGTGAAGGCGTGTTATTGATAGAAGGAAGTGACAACTGTTCGTTGTAGGGACCCGTGTTTGGCGCTACGTTAAATACTACCGGTCCCGTAACTCCGCATTGCATGGCCAGGGCCGCATCACTGAACGAAGTAAAATTAATACCGCCGGTAGGCTGGGTTGAGTTGATAGTATAAGTACCGCCAGTGAGCCGTGTATGAATGATCACCCTGATTGGCGCAGAATACATGGTGTTGCCCAAACAGGTTACAGCCGCCCGGTACCAGGTAGTTGTAGCAGGCAATATATCAAAAGCAGGGTAGGCGAGTCCGTTGCTGATATTGGTATAAGTACCGGTTGGCGAAGTGGCGCTTTGCCAGGTATAGGTTTGCCCCACACCCCACGAGTTGCCTTTCAGGCCTAATGCAATGGTTGGCCCATAACACATAACCGTATCGGGCAATACTTTGGTACTGCCGGGTTTTACCGGCGTTTGGCAGGCCGGTGTTACGAACTCGTAACAGCCGGGGTCGGGGTTCAGCGAGCTGCGGGTGGCGCCGATGATATCAGTTGTTACGTTTACAAACAGCGCCATATTATCTATGGGTTGCCCCATAGGCACAAAATTGAATGCTGCCAGGTTGGTATATAGGGGATCTTCATACACCGAAGAGTAATCGAGCCCGGTAACCTGTTGCCACAACGGTAACGAATCGAGCCTGCGGCTGGCAAGCCCACCTACTGCATTGTAAAAATCTGCGCCCGACACCTGGTAAACATTCCTGTTGCTGGTTAACCGCGTCATTGTTGTCACCAGCCTAAAAGCATAGTTCCAGTCGGTAGTGGGCCTTGATATAGTTATGATGTTGTTCAGCACATTTACATCGCTCACATTTTCAAAATATATTCCATCGCTTTCCTGGCCCTTAATAACCTGATCGTCGATTGAAATGGTATTATGGTAAATATTAAAATAAGAAGCAGCTGCAAACCGTGAAGAGATGCCGTGTTGTATACCGTTTGAGCTAAAGTCGTATATAAGATTGCTGGCAAACAGGTTTACATTACCTTCAGCGCCCTGTGCCGAATTTAAAATGCCATAGATATAGCTTCCAGTTACGCTATTACTGATATGAAAATTGTGGATCTTATTATTGATCACCTTTACATTCTGATCGAACCCATTGAGGTAAACCCCCATTACTTTGGTAGTAGCATGCAGCCCGCCCTGCAGGTCGTTACCATCTACAATTGTACCATCATTATAATACAATTGAATACAGCTTACGTATGAATCGGAAATAGAATTGTTCAATATTTTATTATCCCGCATTAATACTGCGGCACCAGAAACAGGCACACTGCTTAAGGTAATACCGGCGTTACCGCCCGAAATGGTATTGTTTCTTATAGTATTGTTATCACAATTGCTGCTACCAGCCGCTGTAGCAAAACCATTATTCCCATTTATTACTATCCCTTCATTATTGGCAGGTGTGGTTGCATTGGTTGGCAATACGATCTGGCAATTTTGAATAATATTATTATCTGAATTATTAAGCAAATGAAAACCATACCCATACTGCCCGGCAGCTTGTGGAGTAATTTTAAGATTATCGAAAGTTACATAACTGATATTGTCGAGTTTTATACCAGCCCGGCTGTTGGTATTGTTCGAAGTAAAGGAAAGCGTTACGCCATTACAATTAAAAGTGAGGGTATTGGCAGAAGTGGTGCCAATTGTATTTCCCAGGAAAACCTGTTCATTATAAGGACCTGTACCCGCTGCTACATTAAATACCACTGGTCCGCTAAGCCCGGTTTGCAGGTAGGCCACTGCAGCAGTAAAAGAATTGAAATTGGTGCCGCCCGTTGGCAATGTTGAATTAATAGTGTACGTGCCCGATACCTGGGCTTTAACTAAATAGTGGCCACATAATGGTAAACAAAGTAAAAGCGCAAATACCTTCTTAAAAAGTTGCTTACGCAAAATTCTTGGCATAGCAGGTAGAGTGGTTTAAATTCTATAGGTTATTGAAAAAAGAAAGGGATGAACCATTTAAAGATCCATCCCTTTTTATGGTCATTTTGATAACAAAACTCTCTTTATATAAACATCATTGCCCGACAACACTTTTACAGTATACAAACCTGTTGCCCACGAATCGAATCCGCTTAATTTAATGGTTGCATTTCCTTTTTGAACACGGTCACTGGTTGTTTTCATCAGCTTTCCGGTAACATCGTATATAAACACCTGCACATCTTTATCTCTATCTGAAGCCAGGTTTATTTGCATTACATTACGAACCGGGTTGGGCGTTACAGATACAGCAGCTTTGGCAGCTGTAGATATTTGCGTTGGTTTGTCTTTATTGGGTTTACCCAGCAAAGTACAGGTAGGGTCATATGCTATTGCCACCGTATCGCTCGACCACAGCGGACAGCCATTATCCAGGATCTGCTGTACAATATAGGTTCCCGGTGAATCTACAATTATAGAAGTACCGTTGTTGGTTTGAATATGTCCGTTAGGTGTGCTCCAATTATAAATTGAAGTGGAATAAGGATCGGTAACCCAGATATTGCTAATGTTGTTTGTTCCGCAAAACAGGGGCACGTCAGCTGCAAGATCTGCCGTTGGTGGTAAAAACAAGTCGAAAGGAGCAATGAAGTCTTTTAACTCCGATGTGAACGATGTAGATGAGCGGGTCTTTACCATTACTTTACTAAAAGGTATTCCACAAGGCGTTTTTCCTAACAGGCTCGAAGGATTTAACCCGAGTGCGGTTAAATTCACCCCAAATTCCATAAACTGGGCGGGTTCAAACTGCGTAACTATTGAGCCATTGGCACGTGGCAGTCTGAAAGGGCCGGCCCATGTAGGGTCCGCATTTAATGTACCATAATAAAACGGATCGCCATATTTGGGTTGAATGCCTGCATAACCATATGTTGCACTACTGCTGGCGCCATCAAAAGTACCGGTCCAGTCGAACGTAGCGGGTACTTTCAACTTATCGGCCTTGTTGATCCAAATACGGGCTTCAATATCGGTAAGGCCTGAAGTGCTGAAATTGGCCGCAAAAATAATATCGCCGGGCTGTGTTACATTGCCGGCGGCATCAAATTTCCACGATGTATGTCCGGCATCGGGCCCATAACCGGTAAAACGGGTAGTGCTTCGCGTATAAAAAATATCCGTTTGGTACATTTCAAAATCAAAATACCGGTCACCATTAGTGCCTTCCACGGCAACGGCGCCAAATAGCCAGAGCGGATCGGCAGTACTATAACTTGGCCCTACACGTCTTATATGACAATACACGTCGAGGATGTCATTTTTATCGAGTACACTCTTGGTAGATCCCCGCCAATCGGTTGGGTGATCGGCATTTTTGTTTGAACCATCAACGAATGCGGTTTGGTCTGTGCCGTGGTAATCGCGCACAAAGATGGCATCAATTAAGGTCCTTTCATTGTTTTGTTCAAAGGCCTGATACCGCATTTTTCTATAAAAGGGAACGTTATGAGTGCCTGCGGGGTTTGTTAAATATCCTTTAACGATAGCGCCGGCGCCGGTGGTATCAATTACAAACAAACCATTTCCGCCGCTAAGAAGTTGGTCGTACCACCAGTCATCACAATCAGAACAGGGGCTGGTAGCATCAATGAAGATGTTCGACTGAGCATCGGCATCTACACCGAATTTACCCTCAATAACTGGAACAATTACCTGGGCGTTACTACCATAGGCGTAAAATGCCAGTAAAAGGATTAGCAGAACTTTTTTCATAAAAACGGATTTATTAAGGGACAAAACATCAATATTCTATACTTCAGAACATTAAACCGGATAAGATCAGATCACCTTTCAATCAAGGTGATTGGGTAGCACCCATAAACATTAAACGCAAATTTATCTAAATTAATATGTGTTTTGCAACATATATTTAATTATAATTATTCACTTAGTATTGCACATAAGTGGTATATACATTATGAATATAAGCATAACCACTTAGCTTGGGTAAGTGGGTATGCTATAACTTATAATTGTAACCAATCCGAAAAACTTGCGTTTCATAGTAATCGCTGCTGACAAAAACGTAACCATTACCCCGAAATTCTTTTTTTAACCGTAAGGTGTTGGCCACATCTGTAGCATTCAGAAATACCTCCCCTTTTCCTTTTTGAATACTTTTTTTAACACCCAGGTCAATGGAAAACCGGGAAAAGGTTTTGCCTTGTGGTATCAGGTCGGGGGCCTGATAATTAGCGCTAACCTGTGCATCGAGTTGTTTGGGAAAATGAAACAAGCCGTTGAATTTTATATTGCCCGAATTCATTTCTTCCCTGGCGGCGCTGTAAATATTCAGTACCGGGTATTTGTTCTCTACACTAAACGAATCGATAATATTGCGGTAGCCATTCAGGTTCAGGCTTAGGGTTGCCCAATTACTTATGTTTTGCGAAAACATCAATTCTAAACCAGTATTGTAACTTTTACCTGCATTTTGAAATATGTTATAAATGATATCGCTGCCCGGCGCTATACTGCCTATACGGGCTATGGTTCCATTCATTCGTTTATGATAAAGCGAGGAAAATAAATAGCCACTTTTCCAACTGGTTTTATAACCCAACTCAAAATTGTTGGTGAACTGTGGCTTAAGCGCAGGATTGCCCACCTTTATAATTTCAGCATCATCGTACTTGGGAAAAATGCGAATGTCAACCTCATTAGGCCTGTCTACCCGGCGGTTAAAGAATACAGATAACCGGTTGTTTGCATTTATTTTCCAGGCTGTCCGCAAACTGGGAAAGGGTTGCATATAATTATATCCATCGCTGGTATATACCGGGTGCCCGGGATTTACATGGTAATCGAGGCTTACATACTCTAACCGTACACCTGCTTCAATCTCAAAGTTGTTGTTCTCGAAAATATAATTGCCATAAATAGCTGGAATGGTTTCGCCATAGCTGGCTTTACCACCGGCCGTAGAATCGAGCACCGAGTGCAAACCCGGTTTGAATTGCATATTGGTAGGAATAAACCGCCGTCTGAATTTTACACCCGTTTCAAAACGCCCATATCGTACAGGTTGAACATAATCAATATTCACGTCGGCCACATGTTCATCAGAAAGCAGTTTAAATGAATCGAGCCCGGTATAAGCAGGCATAATGTTGGCGAAATAATACTTCTCATCTTCCCGGTGAAAAGTATAGTTAAACCCGGCATTCAGTAAACGGCCTGGTTGTTTGAACTTATGTTGCCAGCTGACCGAGGCAGTTGCCGTTGTTTTTAATTCATCTTCTAAAAATTGCCATAACCGGTTACGCTTACTCAGGTCGCTACTAAAGAACGGCTCATCGCCCCGGTCGAGGATCTTTTCACTGCTGAACAAACCCGATATGGTGAAGGTGTTGTTTGCATTTTGAAACCAGTCCATACCCGTTTTTACAGTTACGATATTGGTGGTGCGGTTTCTTTTGGTTTGTTGTTTTACGGTATCGCCATCATCGTAATAACGATCTACAAACTCATTTTTGTTCAGCGTTTTGGTATACAGGTTATCGCCCTGAAAAAACAGGTTCATTTTGTTCTTGCGATAATTGAACGACAGGGAAGGGTTGAGCTTTGGCGTACCCTGGTATTGTGGGCGTATTGAAGGCAGGTTCTCTTTTTTGATCCATAAAGCGCCTGCACCGGCAGTTAAACCAAGCTTGCCGTTAAAACCTTCTTTCTTTTCTTTTTTAAGTATGATATTAATGATACCGGCATTGCCACCGGCATCATATTTTGAAGAAGGGTTATTGATGATCTCTATTTTATCTATAGCCGAAGCCGGCATATTACCCAGTCCGCTTTGCGCACCAAAACCCGTTAATGCGGTTTGTTTACCATCTATCAGTATCATCACCTTATCGCTGCCACGTAACAACACTTTTCCATCGCTGACTGTAATACCGGGCAGGTTTTGCATGGCTTCCAGTGCCGAACCTCCGGCCCGGCTGATATTCTCCGATACATTAAATGTCTTTTTATCGAGCCGGGCGCTCACTGCTATCTGCCTACCGGTAACGGCCACCGTATCGAGGTACTTTACATGCGGAACCACAATGCTATCCCTGGCAACAGGTGCTTCCCTGGAATTTTGTGCAGTTGCTATACAGGTTATTAATACTGTAAATACAAGGCAGATGAGCGATTTGCTGTTCATTATGCAGAATTGTTACTGCATAGTTATAGCTCAATTCAGAATGAAATCTGAACGAAGTGCAATGTAAAAACATGGCGCCCGTTGTTGAATGCATATTGTATTATCCACCCATAGCGGTTACAGATCTGTTTTACAATAGCAAGGCCAAGCCCTGTACCAGGTTGTTGTATAGTAGCTGAAGCAAACCGTTTGAACAACTGTTCGGTTTGTAACGACCTTTCGCCGGGGTTTGAAATTATAAAGCTATTGGGTGTGAGTTCTATTAAAACATTACTGCCGGCCTCACTATGCCTGATGGCGTTTGTAATTAAATTATTGAGCAGGATCTCAACCAGGGCGCGATTGCCATTAATACTGACCGCAGCTTGTACCTGAATGGTAAGTATTATTTGTTTGCCGGCTGCAATGGTCTCAAATTGTGGTATCAGGTTGGCCAGTAGTTCCTGTACCTCTATCGTATCCTTTTCCATATACTGGCTATTCTCAATTTTCGTAAGCAGCAACAGGTTCTTGTTCACCCGGCTCACGCGCGACAAAGCCTTTAATGCATCTTCAATTATATTGTACTGCGCAGTAGTAAGCTGCTGGCTTTGCATCAACAGTTCCAGCTTCGATTGCACAATGGCCAGCGGCGTTTGTAACTCATGCGAAGCGTTCTCGGCAAATTCTTTTTGTTGCGTATAGGCGGCAATATTACCGGTAATCAATTTATCGAGGCTTTGGTTCAATTGTGCAAATTCATCTATCTCTGTTTTATCAAACTGTATCGCTTTATTTTGTTCCAGGCTAAAGTTTTTGATCTTAGCAAGGCTGTTGTAAAAGGGCTGCCATAAGCGTTGTGAAATGCGCCGGTTCAGTAAAATAAAACCGGTCAGCAATAATGCAAAGAACAACACCGTTAATAATGTAACGGCGCCAACGATCAACAACCTGTCTTCCCGTCCCGCTTCGGGTGTTAAAATTATCTGGTGTTCAAGCTGTTCATATTTCCAAAGTATATTGATGGCCACATAATAAACCGGAATACTGCCGGCAAGCACCAATGCTGCATATATAATAAATGTTTTTAGCGACCTGTTGAGTAATTTGCTCATATATCCCATTTATAACCGCTTCCATAAAGCGTTTTCAGGTAATTACCGCTTCCGGCCTCGGCCAGCTTTTTCTTCAGGTTCTTAATATGTGCGTACACAAAATCATAGTTATCGAACATATCGGCCACATCGCCCGAAATATGTTCGGCCAGTGCGTTTTTTGAGATCACCTTGTTCTTATTGCTTATAAAATAGAGTAGGAGGTCGTATTCCTTTCGGGTAAGCGTCACTTCCTTTTCATTTACATATACCATTTTGGCAAGCAGGTCAACCCTGATCTCATTCTGCTGAATAATATTGGAATTGCCAAACTGTTTTCGCCTTACAACGGAGTATATGCGGGCGGCCAGTTCTGATAAATGAAATGGTTTGGCCATATAATCATCGGCGCCTATCTGCAGCCCTTTAATTTTATCTTCAACGGCATTTTTGGCCGAAATGATGATAACACCGGCTTCCACTTTCATATATTTTATCTCTTCCAAAAGTCGTAACCCATCGCCGCCGGGCAACATAAGGTCGAGCAGAATACAGTCGTATACGTAAACCGACAATTTTTCAAGGGCATCTTTAAACGTTTCGGCGTATTCGCACAGGTATTGTTCGCCGGTAAGATAAGCGCCTATGCTTGATGCCAGCTCTTTTTCGTCTTCAATTATAAGGATCTTCATGCCTGCCAACCTATTTTAAGATTCTGAATACTTCCTGAAACCGGGTTGTTAACGAAAGCATAAATAAGTGTTAACATTTAATTAACCTAGTTTCTTTAAACTTTTTCAAATTCGCTACAGAATTAGGCGTTTGTTTGTGACTTTCCAGTAAACCATGACAATTTTAAAATCTAGGTACTCGATACTTCTCGGCTTTATCATCTTTTTCCTGGTCGTCTCCTTTTTAACAAGGACTATGTTATTAATACAGGCCGGCCCCAAATCAGATCTTGGCCTTTTATCCCTGTTTAAGGTGTATGGTAAAGGACTGGTATTCGATACGGCCGTTGCGCTCTATTTTTGTACGATTTATGCCATTTACCTGTTGTTTTTGCCCCGGCGTTGGAACAATACCCTTGCCAACCGCATCATCACCTACACCTGCTTTTTTATAGTAGTGCTTATTATTATGTTCTCCTTTTTTGCGGAGTTCGTTTTCTGGGGCGAATTTGAAAGCCGGTTTAACTTTATTGCTGTTGATTACCTGGTATATACTTTCGAAGTTATAAATAACATCAATCAGTCGTATCCCTTACCCTGGTTAATTAGTGGTATGGTACTGCTCACCCTGCTGGTTGGTTTTATTTTCAATAAACTGAACCTCTTTAAATTAAGTTTTGATTCCGATACCCGTATTGCCACCCGTTTACAAATATCGGGCGCCGTGTTACTGGGTACTTTAGGCAGCTTTTTCTTTATCTCCAATTCCTGGGGCGATACCAGCAGTAACCGCTACAGGAACGAGGCCTCAAAAGCCGGCATTTTTTCATTCTTTGCTGCCTTTCGCAATAACGAATTGAATTACTATGATTTTTACGTGCGCGAAAACGAGCAGGTTGCTTTCAATACTATGAAGGAGCAACTGACCGATGGTGAAACCAAATTCAGGGGTAAAACCGAAAGCATTCGACGCACCATTACCAACCCCGGCACTGCGCAACAGCCCAATGTAATTATGGTTACCATTGAAAGCTTTAGCGCCGACTTCATGCATCATTTCGGGAACGGCAATAACCTTACACCGGTGCTTGATTCCCTGGCCGATAAAAGCATTTTATTTACCAATATGTATGCTACCGGCACCCGTACCGTACGGGGTATGGAAGCACTTACTTTATGTGTGCCGCCAACGCCGGGCAATAGTATCGTTCGCCGGGCCGACAATGCACACCTGTATAATGTAAGCACCATTTTCAGAAATGCCGGTTATGTCAGCGGCTTCTTCTATGGCGGCGATGGCTATTTCGATAATATGAACAATTTCTTTGGCAACAATGGTTTTGCCATTACCGACCGTGGCGGCAGAATGGTGCCCGGTGAAAGTTTGAAAGCTTCACGCACCATTATCCCCGACTCGAATGTTCATTTTGAGAATGCCTGGGGTATTTCTGACGAAGACCTGTACGACGCGGTTATTCGCGATGCCGATAAAAAGTTCAGTGAGCAGAAACCATTTTTCGATTTTGTAATGACCACCAGCAACCACCGCCCCTATACTTACCCCGAAGGAAAGATAGATATTCCCTCCGGTTCAGGACGCGATGGCGCCGTTAAATACACCGATTACGCCATAGGGCAGTTCATAAAAAAATTACAATCAAAACCCTGGTTCGCCAATACGGTGGTGATCTTTGTAGCCGACCATTGCGCCAGCAGCGCAGGTAAGAACGAGATCAACGTTGATAAATACCATATTCCCTGTATGATCTATAACTTCAAGGGCGATGCTCCTAAAGAAATAGGCATACAATGCTCACAAATAGATCTTTTTGCCACCCTGTTTGGATTAATGAACTGGAAGTATGAAACAAACTGGTATGGCAAGAACGTTTTACAACCAGCCTATAGCCCAAGGGCCTGGGTAGCTACTTACCAAAAGCTGGGTTATTTACAAAATGATAGCCTGGTAGTATTAAGTCCGCAACAACAAACCGCTACTTACCGCTGGAAGGTGGGCACCGAAGAACAACAGCTGATACCTAATAACAAACTATTGCTTCAAAAAGCCGTATCGAGCTATCAAACGGCGTATTACCTGTATAAGAACGGAGGCATGAAAGAATAAAGAAAGATCAACTTATTATAAAAAGAAAAGGGAGGTACGTTTTAAGCGAACCTCCCTTTTTGTTTTTTAAGGCAATGGTGTCGTTTATTATAATGTATCGTGTTTTTTGGGTTTAAATATTCGTTCATTATGATTCAAAGACAGCTCCCGGTTATTTTTGTGTTCTGTCGCTTCCTGCCGTTTACCTTTTTTTTCACCGGTTATCCTTAAAGGAACGATAGGCGCCGGAGATTTAACTTCGACCGCTTTACTTTTTCGCAAGGAGGCATGGTGGTTCATAATTAAAGATTTTACACAAGTTATATTATAAGTAAGTTCAGAAAAATGAGCATGGTCAAACAACTTTATGACTGTTCTCATAATGAATTGATTGCTGCAACTATAACAATTATTTTGAACAGGTAATTATAAATCGTACCTTTTACTCAGCACCGACTGCCAAATCCGCTCCTCCTTACCACTACAACATGGTCATGCCCGCATTCAAATCAATTTCATCACTTTAAACCAAAGGAGGGTTTATGATCGTTCGACTCACTTATCTAAGCTTTATACCAGAAAATCTGGCTAAGGCAAAAAGTATTTATCACGATGACGTTGTTCCTGCCGTAAGAAAACAAAAAGGTAATATCGATTGCAAACTGCTTACACCTATGAATGAAAACGATGAATATATTTCCATGACGATATGGGAAACAAAGGCCGATGCCGATGCTTATGAAAGCAGCGGATTGTATAGAGAACTCGTTAATAAAGTAAAAAAAGATTTTAGTAAAGCACCCGTATTGAAAGTATACATGTCTGAAAGCATTCTTGAACATGCGTAGCCGGCAACGGCTTTCCATTAAACAAAGGGCCTGTATGGGCCCTTTCTTATTAATTTACGGTTTTCGAAAAAATTATTAAACAAAATACATAAGGCCTTGTTTTAATCAGATTCCGGCGCACGTTTATTCGCCAAACAGGATCTTTATTTGCAGCAGCAGAGTAATATTAAGGTATGCGTTATCCCTGGTCTTTTTATCTCATCCTGCTTCTTTCAGTGGTTTTATTATTTATAAAACTGGGGTCCGTTACTGTATTTCAGATTGCCGAAGCGCGTAACAGCCAGGCAGTTGCTGAAATGATGGTTAACCGTGATTATATTACACCACATTTCAATGGAGCGTTACGCACCGATAAACCTCCGCTACACTATTACTCAATTTTACTGGCTTATACCATAGGTGGTATTTCAGAAACAGGCGCACGCTTTTTTTCTGCCGTATGCGGTGTACTGGTTATTATGGCTACATGGTTATTTTCGCGAAAATATGCGGGGGTACAAACGGCCTGGTTCAGCAGCCTGGTATTACTGGGTTCTATCCATGCCATTTTCCAGTTCAGGCTGGCAGCACCCGATCCTTACCTCATCGCCTGCCATGTATTATCGCTGTATTGTTTCTGGGAAGGATACAATACCACCAAAAAAAGATATTTGTTATTGATGTATGGTTTGCTGGGGCTCGCCATGCTGGCCAAAGGCCCGGTAGGGGTGGCCTTACCAGTTATTACTATTATCTTATACCTCATATTCCAAAAAGAATGGTCTGTACAAAACCTGCGCAGGTTAATTCCTGTAAGCGGACTACTTATTACTTCACTGGTAGCCATACCCTGGTTTTACCTCGTGCATGTGCGCACGCATGGGGCATGGACAAAAGGCTTTTTTATACAACATAATGTCAACAGATTCAAGGACCCGCTCAATGGGCACAAAGGGCCCTTTATTCTTCCTTCGGTTTTTGTCTTGCTGGGATTGTTTCCTTTTTCTGTTTTTCTGATAAGAGCTATTAGCGTGGCATTGAAACAACGCACAACGAATCACTGGTTATTCTTTAACCTGATTGCGGCCGCAGTGATCGTACTGGCATACTCGGTATCTGCTACCAAACTAATCAACTACACATCGCCTTCTTATCCGTTCCTGGCTACCATCATCGGTTATTTTTTTACACAAACAACAACACACAGGCTATCTTCCGCCAAAAGGTTATGGCCCGAATGGATTGCACTAGTTATAATCACTATTTCATTAGTTCCGGCCATTTACGTTATGATGCGCTCAGAAGAAGCATTTCGGCCAATAGCACTTTTAAGTTTGTGGCTGGCTGTGTTTCCTGCATCCGTACTTGCAGCCATATATTTTTATAATCAATGGCGCATTCACACGGCATTTTCAACTATTGCCATAGGAGCCGTCATTGCCACACTGATCTTTTTTTCAGTATTATTCCCTGCCCTCGATAAACAGGGATCGGTGTACAAAATGAAGCCACTGATACAAAATGGCAAACCAGTTATTGGTTATCGAAGTATTAATGACGCTTTTGTTTTTTATCACACACAGCCTATTCCTATATTGAACGCTGCAGATTCCATTGCCGTTTACCTTAAAAAAGATCCTGCGATCCTTGTATTGGAACGATCGGCAAAAGCTTCCTTACCCGACAGTATACCCGACCTGGTTATTGTAGCCAGCGCCAGGGACCTGTTCAGCCATCAATATTCATTTTTATACCAGTTAAAACACAACTGAACCGACCATCTGGCTTAAACAAAAAATTCTAACAGATGAAAAGGAAACTAATTTCTGTTGTGATCGCATTGTACAATGAAGCGGGCAATATTCCATTATTAATTGAAAAGACAATGGTGGCCCTGACGTCACTTGACTATGAACTGATACTCGTTGATGATGGGTCTACCGATGGGTCTGTTTCTGTTATAAAACAACACCTGCACCCAAACATGAAACTGATTGTTTTACGGAAAAATTATGGTCAGTCGGCCGCCATGGCCGCCGGCATAGATGCGGCTGGCGGCGAGTTCATTGCCACCATGGATGCCGATTTACAAAATGACCCTACCGACATACCGGTTATGCTGGAGAAATTGCAGGCAGCAAATTGCGAACTGGTAGAAGGCATAAGAACAAAACGGTTTGATAACTGGTTTAGAAAGGTACTCAGCCGCATTGCCAATAAACTAATCAGAACCGCCACCGGTGTTACGCTGCACGATTATGGCTGCACCTTAAAAGTTTTCAGGCAGGATATAGCGAAGAACCTGGGGCTCTATGGCGACATGCACCGGTTTATTCCTGTGTTGGCTGCCGTACAGGGGGCAAGCATGATGGAGATGCCGGTAAAACACCATCCCCGCTTCCATGGCAAATCAAAATATGGAATTGGCCGCACCATCAAAGTATTAAGCGATCTGCTGCTGATACTGTTCATTCAAAAATTTTTTCAACGCCCCATGCATATATTTGGGCCGGTTGGATTGCTGCTATTTTTCTCAGGCCTTGTAATCGATGGATATTTGCTTGTAGTAAAACTATTGGGCAATGAAATTGGCGGCAGGCCCTTGCTTATACTGGGAGTAATTTTATTACTGGCGGGTTTACAGTTGATATTATTTGGTTTTGTAGCCGAAATACTAATGCGCACTTATTATGAATCGCAGCACAAAAAAGCATTCAGGATCAGGTCGGTTATTGAATACCCAATGTGACATTATGAAAAAATGGTTGCCCGTTATACTGAAATGTATCGTTGCTATAGTAGCAACGTACATGGCTTTGCGCCATGTAAAAAATAATGAATTACAACATATCCGGTGGAATATTTCCGTTATCTGGCTATTGCCGGCTATATTGTTATTTAATGCTTCTCAGTTCGTTAGTGCCTACAGGTTGTTACAATACTATAAAACGCTTAATGCAGACATACCTTATGGGTTCAATCTGCAATTATACTATACAGGCATGTTCTATAATTTGTTTTTACCGGGAGGTGTAGGTGGAGATGTTTATAAAGTGATCATTCTAAAAAAAAGGGGCATTGCCTGGGTAAACGCAGCCAAAGCCACTGTTCTCGACAGATTCACAGGTTTGTTAATACTGCTTGTTATCGGTCTTTTACTGCTGAATTTAGCTTCCCTTCCTTTATCGGAACAGCTCATTCATATACTCTCATTCGCCATTATTGCCGCCCTTTTATTATATGGGTTTATTGTGCAGCGTTATTTTCCACCATTTGGTAGCGTCATTACAAAAGCATTGGCCCTTTCAGCTGTTGTACAATGCCTGCAGCTGTTTACATTTTATTGCCTGCTACAATTTCTGCAGGTGCCTGCAGTTGCTTATATCCAATATGCAGTGATCTTTTTGGCAGCAGCTGTAGTTGCGGCGTTGCCAATAAGTATTGGCGGCATTGGCATTCGCGAATTGTCTATGGCTGCTGGCGCCATGTACCTCCATGTTTCATCAACAATAGCCATTTCGGCCAGCATAATTTTCTATCTCATTACGGCCTTCAGCGCCACAATCGGTTGGTGGTTAAAAAAAACACACCCATTGCTATTCTAAAGCTCCCTTTCATTACCACCCGAAGAAGTTTATTTAAACTTTAAATTCATTGATACAATGTTCGCATTCATGTTAATGTTCTTGGTATAATGTCCATACCGCAATTCTATCATATTGAAGTGCTGAATACCAAACACGCCTTTGGGCGGCGCCAGCCGTATACCCGCACCCAGGAAATTACTGTTGAAATTCGACAGATCGTAGTTGCTTGTAAAAAATTGTTCCTGTGCAGTATGCTGTTGGTAGGGCGCAAAATATTTCACTGCCGACTGGTTATAGAACCGGTAAAACGGACTTATCGAAAAGAAGTTCGTGATCTTTACCGGCACCTCCAGGTTTACAGTGTGTGATGATATACCCCAGTCGTCTTTATAGTAACGATAATACGTTCGTATTATAAACCGGTCGCCCAAAAAATAATTGGCCCTAAAGCCCAATGGTATCTTAAACCGGGTATCGGGTAATTTTTCCTGGTGTACGCTGCCATCGGCAAAGTATACGCGGTAAAAAGGAAGGCTAAGAAAACCCTGCTGGGTAACCAGGTCGGCCAGGAATGCTATTTGTAAATTTTTGTTTATCACCTGCGACCACGCCAGGGAAGCGGCAATGGTAGTGCGGCCTTCTGTTCCTCCATCCTTTGCAGTGCCTGTACCCCGCAGTTCCTCAGGTGCTATTAGTCGAACCTGATCGAAATAAGCCTGCACGCGTGCAGAGAATTCACCGTTCCTGTCTTTCGTTTTTTTAGCAAATCCTATATTGGCGCCAAATGACTGGTAGTCGAACTCTGTTGAAGTTGACACACCTGCGCTAATGGTGGTACCCTTTTTTTCATTTTCCATACTCCAGGTTAAAGAAGGATAAATGCGGGTATCGGCATAAGAGGCAGAAGTATTTGCATTCAGGTCTACGCGGTCAGAAGAAGCCGATGTATAATGATCGATACCTACTTCTACATCGAATGCATGTTTGCGGAACTTCTTGTCGTATTTAACCAGTTTTATATCAAAGACATTAGCGATATCCGTTAGCTTTTGCGTACCAATGCCACCGGTAACAGCGGCATGATCGCCATTCTGCCCATAATAACTCGAAACAAGATTGATCTCATCGACCTTTAGTTTACGCGAACCAAACCCGGTGGTATCGGGTGTTTGTTGTGAAAAGCTTTTCAGCAAACAGGCAATGCCAAAAGCAGTTAAAAAGAATTTTTTCATGTGTAGGTTTAACAGGTGAATTAATTACAACCGCAACCGCCGCCGCTTTTGCCGGCATTGGCGCCGGAAGCGCCTTCGCGGTAGGCCTGAAAGCTTAATTCAGTTTTTTCCACTTTCCTGTTACCAAGGCTCATCTCCGAATCGTTCAATTTACTTTTCTGGTATTCTTTAACCGGCTGGCAGGCAGTTGCGAGTATACAAAGTATCCCCACTGCTGCTGCGATCTTTTGGTTCGTCATGTTACACGTATATTTTTTGTGGAGTAAATGTCGTTGTTGTCATCAACTATAATACAACCCAGGTAATTGATCTGGTTTATAAGGTTGAGGCCCGCCTGTACACCCATTACCATAACCGGTGTGGCCATGGCATCGGCTATTTCGGCATACGGACTTATAATGGTAACACTTTTTATACCTGTTACCGGCATACCTGTTTTTGGATTAATGGTATGGGAATATTTCTTTCCGTTGATCAATACATATTTTTCATAATTGCCCGATGTAGCAATGGCCAGGTCAGAGATATTAAGCCATGAGAATGCAGCACGTGCATTGTCGGGGTGCGCAATGCCAATGGTCCAGGGTTGCTGGTTGGCCTGGCGGCCCCAGGTTATTAGATCTCCTGATGCATTTACAATACCGCTTTTAACACCCGCCTGTACAAGCACGGCTTTGGCGCGGTCGGCAGCATAGCCTTTGCCAATTCCGCCAAACCCAATGCGCATGCCTTTTTCTTTTAGCATTACCGTGCAGTCCTGTTCATTCAAAAGCACATTGCGGTAATTGATAAGCCGAACCATACTTTTGGCAGTTTCCGCATCGGGCAAACTGGTCATGGTCTTATCAAAATTCCATAACCGCTTATCTATTGATCCATATGTAATATCAAAAGCGCCATCGGTAACCTCGCTTATCTTCAGCGATCTTTTTATAAGTTCAAACACTTCCTTATCAACCTTCACCGGGCTTATTCCCGCCATACGGTTTATTTGGTTGGTTTGGCTGTTGTCGTCAAAGGTGGTGAACAGCTTTTCTATTCTTCTTACTTCTGCGATGGCCAGGTTTATAGCTTCATAAGCTTTTTCTTTATCATCGCCCACTACGGTAAACTCAAAGGTGTTGCCCATAAGGCGTTCCACCAGTTTAAATTCAGTTAGCCCTATATCATTTTCCACCTGCATCGCAAACTGCTTTTAGCTGCTCAATAAATTGAGTGCTGTTATGGTTGGGGTAACCTTCCCAGGCATTTATTACTTTTCCTTCGGCCGACAATACAACGGTGTAAGGGAATTTACCTAACGGGTTGTATTTATCGGCCAGCGCCTCATTGCTTTGTTGAACTTCTTTTGCCAGCTGGTTCTTTTTATTACGCGGAAAATCTGCTTTATACAATATCAGCGATTCATCGGCCAGTTTTTTAAACGCAGCGCTTTCAAATACTTCTTTATGTAATTGAATACAGGGCCCGCACCAGTCGCTCCCCGAGAAGTTCAGCAGAATGTATTTGTCTTTTTCTTTGGCCAGTTTTTGGGCCGAATCAAAATCAGGTTGCCAGGGTGCGAAAGAAAGCCCCAGGCCCGTCGTCAATAACAGGAGTAAATATTTCATTTGTGTTTTTTACCAGCGATTATTAAAATAAAAAGCAGGATAAAATTCTTTCAGAAATAACAGATGTGGAGTGTATAATTGTTTGAACCTGACAGTTAAAAATACCGAAATCCGGGCCTTTTTTCAATGTAGTAAAAGCCAATTAACAAGTTGGTTACAAACCATTAATGGTTTCTTTGTAATTAGGCAAGTCACCCATAAACATCAATTCTGAAGACATTCTGAATTTTACCTGCTTTCGTGCGTAAATTTTCATAATTCCCGATTGCGTAAACCGTTTTCCGCATCGCGTGCAAACACTGACTATGCTTGCTTTTCCTTTGCAAAAAATTAAATTGCTGTGAGCAGACTTTACACCCTACTACTTACACTTGCATTCTTTCAAACTGGTTACACTCAAACTGTTGCATTAGCAACCTCATCAATTCCCGTTACCGAAGTTCCCGAAGACAAAGAGACCGGTGCCTTACAGGGCCGTGTGCTTACCAATGATAATCAGCCCGCCGAAAATGTAACTGTTACACTAAAAGAACTCAATCGTAATACCCTTACCAATCAACAGGGTGTTTATTCAATCAAACACATAAAACCCGGCCAGTACACCTTGGTGGTTACCATGGCCGGATTGCAATCAAGAGAACAATCAGTAACTGTAAAAGCTCAGGCCACCACCGAAACAGATTTTACACTTTCCGAAAATCATAAACAACTGGAAGAAGTTGTGGTAACAAACCACAGAAGTATGAACAACCAGCCGGTAAGCCTTGGTAAAATTGCCATTGACCCTATGGACCTGCCACAAAGCATTAGCGTGCTGGGACAGGGAGTGATCCGTGAACAGCAGGCTTTACGTTTGAGCGATGTGATCAGGAACGTAAATGGTGTATATCTTACCACTACAAGAGGAAACGTACAGGAAAGTTTTGGCGCCCGTGGCTACAACCTGGGTAGCACCAATTTGTTCAAGAACGGTTTCCGCATAAATTCAACCGTACTGCCCGAAATGACCTCTTTGGAAAAAGTAGAGATCCTGAAAGGAAGCGGCGCCATTCTATACGGACAGGTTGCGCCCGGTGGTATTGTAAATATGGTTACCAAACAACCCAAGTTCACACAAGGTGGCGAAGTATCTATGCGCATAGGCAGCTATTCGCTTTACAAACCTACATTTGACATTTACGGCCCCATCAATTCTTCCATTGCTTACCGGGTTAACGGTACATATGAGAACGCCAAAAGTTTTCGCGACCAGGTAAGCAGCGAAAGGTTTTATATTAACCCTTCACTGTTGTTTAAATTGGGCAAACGTACCGAACTGATAGCAGAAGGCGATTACCTGTATAATGAATTCACACCCGATTTCGGCATTGGCTCAATCGCCGACAAAAGTATTCCCGATGTACCCCGTTCACGTTTTATGGGCACACCCTGGCAGTACAATAAAATATGGCAAACTACCAGCACCCTTACGGTAAAACATCAGTTGTCGGCCAACTGGAAGATCAACAGCTCTCTCTCGTATCAGAACTACAAAAGAGATTACTATGCAGTAGAGCGCATACAGGCCGACTCAACCGGAAAATGGAAAAGGCCATTGGGTAAGATCTATACTACCGAAAAATTTTATGCCGCCCAGTTTAACCTGATCGGGAAATTCAATACCGGCCAGCTGGAGCATAACCTGCTTACCGGTTTAGATGCTGATCGCACCGTTACGTTCAATAACGACTATAACGTCACAAATACCATCTACGACTCTATCAATGTGCTGGATATGGGCAAATACGCCGCACGTACCGATGTACCCGAAGCAACTGCCATAAGAGAACGATTTGCGCCGGTAAACCGTTTTGGTGTATTTGTACAGGACCTGATAAAACTTACACCCAAATTCAATTTACTGGCTGGTGTAAGATGGGCTTATGTAGAAACACGCGGCATTGACTCTACCAACCTCATAAACGGTACAAAAATTACAGGAGAAACCAGAAACGACAAAGCATTTTCACCCCGCTTTGGCCTGGTATATAAACCATTTAATTCGACCTCATTTTTTGTAAGCTACTCCAGTTCGTTCATCACCAATACCGGTCAGGATATCTATGGCAAATCGATAAAACCTTCGCTTGTAGATCAATATGAAGCAGGTGTAAAGAACCAGTTCCTGAATGGTTTGCTGTCAGCTAACGTTACTGTATACCGCATCATTAACAATAACCTGGCGCAAACAGCTCCCTATTTATTGGATGGCAGGCCCAACCCCTATACTAGTACTAAATTGCTGGGCGGTGAAACAACCAGCGATGGGGTAGAAGTTGACCTGGCTGCTAACCCAATTGCCGGATTAAACATTACAGCTGGCTATAGCTACAACTATATGCGCTATACGAAAACCGATACCTCGGTAGGTAGTTTTAAAACCGGCGAACGGTTGGTGAACAACCCGGCGCATACTGCCAACGGAAGTATTTTTTATACCTTTGGCAAAGGCCGGTTAGAAGGTTTAAAAATAGGAACAACTATCGTGTATTTAGGCGATCGCTATGCAGGTTGGAATACTGATGTAACCAAAACCGGCCCGGTTACTTACCGCAACAGGCTTATTGAAGTAGGTGGTTATACTACCATTGATATTACAGCCGGTTATACTATTAAAAAGGTTTCACTGTTGGCAAAGATCTCGAATATCACCAATACCTATAACTATTCTGTTCACGAAAATTACAGCGTGAACCCAATAGCACCAACACAGGTGTCGGCTACCATTAGTTATAGATTTTAATGTAAAGGCGTAAGGAATATACAAGAAGGCCCCGACGATACCGTTGGGGCCTTTTTTATGGCGGGAACCGAATTTGCATAGCATAATGGCCCCCCGGAAACCGCAGTTCACTCAAAATGTAATGACCATGGCTTATGAACCCATAGAAAATTATGGCATTATAGGCGATCTGAATACAATTGCCCTGGTGGCATTGAATGGTTCCATTGACTTTATGTGTTTCCCCAATTTTGATTCGCCCAGCATTTTTGCAGCCTTGCTCGATGACAAAAAAGGTGGGTATTATCAAATTAAGCCTGTGTTCTCAGAAATGAACACAAAACAATTGTACCTGCCCGACACAAATGTTTTGCTTACCAGATTTCTTTCACCGGAAGGGGTAGGAGAGATCACCGATTTTATGCCGGTTGAAGAACTATTGAATGGTAAAGAATTGATAAGACGGGTAACTACCGTACGGGGAGAAGTAAAATATGAAATGCATTGTGTGCCCCGTTTCAATTATGGCCGAAGCGACCACAGGGTAGAAATTGTTTCAGACAACGAGATCATACTGCAAAGCAAAGGCGACGACAAAACTACGCTGCGGCTTAAAAGCACAGTGCCATTACAATCCAATAACGGTTCCATCACAGCTACGTTTACTTTATCGCCCAATGAAACGGCCGACTTTATATTGGAGCATGTTGATAAAGAACATACCAGCGA
This sequence comes from Niastella sp. OAS944, assembly GCA_024809215.1. Taxonomy (GTDB): domain Bacteria; phylum Bacteroidota; class Bacteroidia; order Chitinophagales; family Chitinophagaceae; genus Niastella. The sequence goes on from JANUBW010000016.1 coordinate 106,789, forward strand.
AAAAAAATTCAAAGACGTAGTTACCGACAGCCTCTTCGCAACGGTAAATTACTGGAAAGACTGGATCGGCCGCTCGCAGTACCAGGGCCGATGGATGGAAACCGTGAACCGGTCGGCATTGGTCTTGAAACTGCTCACCTCGCATAAATACGGATCAATAATAGCAGCGCCAACATTTAGCATTCCCGAAAGCATAAGCGAGAAAAGAAATTGGGATTACCGGTATACCTGGATCAGGGATGCCTCATTTACCGTATATGCTTTATTACGGCTTGGTTATTCAAAAGAAACCGGCAAATTCATAAACTGGGTTGAAAAACTTTGCCGCGATATAAAAGGACAGAACCCACTGGGCATTATGTATTCCATAGACGGCCAGCGGCAGTTACAGGAAACCATACTCGAACACTTTGAAGGGTACAAAAAAACATCACCGGTAAGAATTGGTAATAATGCATACAGACAGCTGCAGTTGGATATTTACGGCGAACTGATGGACTCCATATACCTGTATAATAAATACGGTGAAAAGATCTCCTACGATTTTTGGAAAGACCTGGAAAAGCAAATTGACTGGCTGGCCGAAAACTGGGACCAACCCGATGAAGGCATATGGGAAGTACGAGGCGGCAAACAGCATTTCCTGTATTCCCGGTTGCTTTGCTGGGTAGCATTCGACCGGGCCATAAAAATAGCCAATGCCCGCTCGTTCCCTTTAAAACCCGGCTGGCGAAAAACCCGCGATATTATTTACAACCGCATTTATAGTGAATGTTGGGACGAAAAGAAAAAAGCATTCATGCAGTACCCCGGCGCCCATACCGTTGATGCATCGGTGCTGCTGATGCCCCTGGTGCGTTTTATAAGCCCCAAAGATCCCCGGTGGCTTTCAACATTAAAGCGTATTGAAGAAGAACTTGTATCCGACTCGCTGGTTTACCGTTATAAACCCAAACAGGCTGCGCCAGACGGATTACTAAGCAGGGAAGGCACCTTTTCCATGTGCACCTTTTGGTATGTAGAATGCCTGTCCCGCTCGGGACAACTGGAGAAAGCCCGTCTTTGTTTTGAAAAAATGCTGGGCTATGCCAATCATCTGGGCCTGTACGCTGAACAGCTTGGATTCAAAGGTGAGCACCTGGGTAACTTCCCGCAGGCATTTACCCACCTGGGACTTATAAGCGCGGCATTCAACCTCAATAAACAGTTGAACGATAGCCGCAATAAAAATGTAAACAATGGCATATGAAGGTAAGTCAGCCCCGGATATGAGTTTACTCATATAAAACAATGACGACAGGTTGTTACTTTGCCTATCATGAACAGGAAGCAGTTCTGGATAACCGTATCGCTGGCCAATTTATGTATTGTAGCCGTTTTGGGATTCACCCTGCGCAGCAAGATCTTATTTCCGCTGCCTTTTATCAATCACCAATACCTGGTTGATGCCCATTCGCATTTTGCATTCGGGGGCTTTATTACCCTGGCATTATTGAACCTGCTTACCCATACTTTGCTACCGCCCACATACCAGCAACGAAAATGGTATCAGTGGATGATGTGGGGTATAACGATCGCTTCATTTGGTATGCTTTTATCATTTCCCTTTACGGGTTATGCTGCAGTTTCCATTATTTTTTCTACGCTGCTTATTTTTTTTACCTACGGTTATGGCGCGTGTTTAATAAAGCATATTTTAAAACTCAATTACCGCCACCCGGCATATATGCTGGCGCTGTGCGCCATGGTGTGCCTTATTATTTCATCGGCCGGACCATTTTCTTTAGCCTATATAAAAGCATCGGGTTCGGCAAATAGCATTTTATATAAAGACGCCATTTACTATTATCTGCATCTACAATACAATGGTTTCTTTACCTTGTCGGTTTTTGCGCTGCTTATTTATGCTGCCTACCCAACAGCATCACCAACATCAGTAAAATGGTTTGCGCATTTATTGAACGCTTCTGTACTTCCTTCGTTTTTCCTGTCGCTGTTGTATCATGCCGATAACCCCGTTCTAAGAATTATATCCATATTAGCTGTGGTGCTTATCATTGGTTGTTTAATATGTTTTTTCAGGGCAGGCAAAACATTTCCTATTCACAAGGTATATACTTCACCACTGGCAAAAGGGATCTTATTCTTATCAATGGCGTCGTTTGTAATAAAATCAGTATTACAAATGGGTACCATTTTTCCTCACTTAGGCAATGCCGTTTTTGGTTTACGCCCCATCATCATTGGCTTTTTACACCTGGTATTTTTAGGACAGGTTAGTTTTTACATTCTGTCGAATTATATTGGTGCAGGTGCATTTAATGTGCAGCTACGGTTTGTACGGTTGTCGTTGCAGGTATTTGCCGCGGCAGTTATTGTTCAGGAACTGATATTATTAGTACAGGGTGTTGGCCTGTTGCTGGGCAATTACAACCCGGTGTATGTATGGTTGTTATGGGGTATTAGTATTTGCCTGGCCACCGGCGCATTGATGGTGTTTGTTGCGCGGTTGAAGAGCAGCAAAACAGTCGTCGTTCATATCTTTTAATAAAAAAAAAGCATATAATATTCCGTAGCTATCTGTTGCAACGTTCGTTGTATACTTCATCCTGGTTCGGCTGGAACTAACTATGAATCTTCAGTAGCTCACTTTGTAATGTCAGGGCGGAAGTTTAGTCTTTCGGTGTATAAGATAAGGTCGTATGTTTGAAAAAATAAATCAAAAGTCAACAACTGGCGTCTTAAAATTTCAAACTGTTATACAAAGCTGCGCAATAATGCCTTATAGTGGATCACCTATGCAAATTGAAAAGTCTGGATGCCTTACCATAACGTACTGATGCTTATCGGCAAGTAACTATGACTCATCGGTAGGTTATTATGATTCATCAGTAGGTAACTATGACCCATCAGTAGGTAACATTTGGTCTATTGGTACAACTTTGTTACGGATGTTTGGCCGCGAACACCCAATCATAACTATCTGCGCAGCATAGTTACTAACTGTAGTTCATAGTTAGCTACATATTCCGCATCGTTAGTCACTAATAGCTCATTTTAAGTCAAAATGCGTCATAGTTAGCTACTTAAGTGCATCTAAGCAACTTCGGCTCCGGGCTTTTAAAGAAAACTGTTGTTGTTGCTGACTTACTATTGCTTATGCTTCTTCATGGGATTTGCTTGGGCACCTCATAAAGGTTGAATTCGATTTAACCGATCTTTATTGAAGGCGAAATGGCGAGCAAGGGCCATTTTTGATTTACGAACTGTCGGGCTTGCCGCAGACATTTCTCCCCTTATTTAGAAACTATTCTACCTCACCGGCGAACAAATTTTCCATAGGCAAACAGTTAGTTTAACTGGAAGGGATTTTTACTCCTTCCTTCTCGTTTTATAAAGGCAAGGTTCATAGTTCAATGAAAATACTGTCGTTAATGAAGGTTTCCAATTCCTGCAATAAAACCCCAATTCTGGTGTTGCAATCGCCCAAGAGAGTTATATCCGTTGCCGAAAAAAAATCCATCGCCCTGTGTAATAAAAAGTAGTTCGTTTTGTCCCTTTTGAAGGGAAAGTTTGGTGACATAGGTATCTACCTCTACTCTTTCCAGTTTGTGTTTATTATAGCTAAAGACTTCTCTACCATTCAAAATGATTTGAAGTGTACCGGTAAAATCAAAATTAAGCAATTTCTCTGCGGCACTATCTGCATGTAGTATATGGCGTGCAACCACGGTACCTTCCGGTAATTTAAAATAACGGCAAAGGTTCACATAGTCATCACCAGGCTCATTAATCTTTTTCCAGTTTTTCAATTTTTTTACCTTTTCATAATCGTATATAAAGCCTGCGGGTAGTTGGTCAGAAATTTCCCAGTCGGTAATTCCTTCCGGCAACTCCCGCCAGGTAATGTTGGCGAAGTAAGCTGGGCCAAACATAGATCGTAATAAAAGTGCACCTTTGTCCGCTTCTGTTTGCAGCATGGTAATATCCATATTGGGCTTCGGGTTCTTATTGGTAAATACTTTAAGATGATTACCCCTTACTTCGATGGTTGCATGAAACCATTCATTTCTAGTAATATCTGCAGCGGCCTGATAACCGCCATAAAACACCCAACTCAATGCACCGTTATAAATGGGAATGTATTGAACAGCCTCAATTGTGCCACCATAGCCTGGGCGAAAATAAAGAAACTGGTAATTTTGTTCATTCTTCGCATGGAAACCAACACCAGGCATTACTGTACCTGCAATATCAAGTTCCAATCTGAAATTTTTCAAGACTATTGTTTTGTTCCAGATGCCGGCAATGGCTTTACCGTCAAGTTTTATGCAGGCCTTACCCTGGAAAACAGTATCTGTTAAGGCCGCGGTACCTTTTTGTTCAGACAATACCAGCCAGTCTGCCAGGTTAATACCCTGGGCCTGGGCCTTTAAAAACGGCAGTGAGCAAAGCAACAATACCATTGACCGAAACAAATGTTTTACCATATAAATGTTTTATGCTTTATGAATTGCATACCGAATATCGGCTATCAGGCTCACGGATCGTGTTCAAGGCTTGTTCAAGTCTGTGCAAGTTCGTTCAAGGATTGTAACTTGTTATCTCACAATGTAAAACGAAACGTAAAGCCAGATTAAACTTGGCAATAGCTATGCTTCGGAAAGAGAATGAATTCAGATCTCAGCCTATACAGATGGCAGGGGCACTGATGAATACAATAAAAGCGGTTATGCGCCCGATATTTTACAAAAGGCTTCATCGTTAGCTACTTACAATTCTGTAGGACAGACAATTCGGCAACAACCAGTCTACACCAGTTCGAGTCTGCTTGAGTATCGGAGAATTTTCATAATGAAAGTCATAATCATAATCATCCTCAATAACAGGAAAACGATAGTGTCGAATAATCTCCAAAAGTTTTATCCTTCTTTCTTTACTTAGAGTAACGGTTGTTGTTGGTGGTGGTGAGGAATAATGTATAGAAGGCCAGGTGGCGATTTTTTGCAGATGTTCTCAATTTCGTCAACATCAATGCCATTTTCATCAACTTTTACCTTGACCAGATTTGCGCCCATCTGTTCAAAAAGCTTGTCGAACTGTCAAGTTTTTGAAAATTTGTCAATTATTCTATGACAAACCCTCTGAAGGCCATTTGACTATTGGGGATGCAATATTAATCACTGCCGAAATAAGTTAAAGTTAATATAGCTTCTAATTTTGAGGTCGCTTTCGCCAAGGGGAACGAAAGTAGGCTACAAGTGAAGTAAATGAATAACTTGGCAATCTACATTTATCCTCAATGACTAATCGAAGTGCCCTATTTTTCCCCTTTAGGAGGGATTTTGCAGCGCAGCCAGTAATTTATTATGTTGAGAAAGGTAACTTTTAGCTCTTCAAAACGAGGGTCCTTAATAAAAAATCCATGTACCGACAAGTCGTATGCACGTATGATGTATTCTTCGGATGCGTGACTGGTCCAGATAATAAAGGGAACGCTTTTGAATTTAGGGGAGTGGGTAGCTAACATTTTTTCCCTTAATTCAAACCCGTTTGTTTTTGGCAGGCGTAATTCGCTAATTATAATGAATGGTGCTGTCGGTATATTCGCAAGATGTCCCATGGCTTCTTCCGCAGTTTCAAAAAACGCCAGTTCGTTCGGTAAATGTAACTCTTTCCATACTTCGCGAACCATTTCCTGATCATCGATATCACTATCAATAATCCAAACAGAGCCTGTATTCATTGGCGAGGATTTGCTGATCTGTGTCTATAAAAAAATCATGCCAGCATCAACTTTGCTTCACTAAAACCTCTTTATGCTAATTCCTTTTCAGGACTACCGTCGACAGAAGTTATTTGGTACCTTTATATCTAAATACGGTCAATGGAAAATCAATCGGTAGACATAAAAATATCCCCTGTAGAGGCAAAATTTCCCTCAGATTATTTACACGAAAGTTATATTCTCAATTTGATTCCGGAGGCAGTATATATGTGTGATTTGTCGGGCGTCATTGTGAAGTATAATGAACAGGCGGTACAATTATGGGGCAGAAGGCCTTTAATAGGCGATTTAAATGAGCGTTTTAATGGCGCCTGGAAATTATACTATACCGACGGCTATCCTTTGCCCCACGAATTATCTCCGGCAGCCGCCTGCTTAAAGGACGGTATTCCTCGTAGAGGTATAGAACTAATAATTGAACGGCCTGATAATTCAAAAATAAATGTAGAGGTAAATGTAATTCCTATAAAAGATGACAACGGCCATCAGATTGGTATTATCAATTGTATTTATGACAACACGGAAAAAAAGAGCACAGAAAAACAGCTTCAGCGAAAAACTGTTGAGTTACAGGACTATGTAGAAAATGCCAGCATTGGGCTTCATTGGGTTGATGAGAATGGAATAATTAAATGGGCTAACAAGGCGGAGATGGATTTGCTGGGTTATGATGAGAATGAATATATCGGCCACCACATTGCTGAATTTCATGTCAACGAAAATAAAATATCGGAAATTCTGACAAAGTTGCGTTGTAATGAAACGTTGAAACAGTATGAATCAGAAATGCGTTGTAAGGATGGAACTATAAAGACAGTTCATATCAGTTCAAATGTCTTTCGGGAAGATGGGAAATTTATACATACCCGGTGCTTTACAGTTGACGTTACTGAGCAGAAGAAGTTAGTTAAGGAGATTATAGAAAGTGAAGTGCGTTATAAAAATTTGGTCAACAGTTTACCAGTTGCCATATATACCTGTAACAAGGATGGAGCTATTACCTTTTTCAACGAAGTGGCCGTACAATTATGGGGTTATAGACCCGATATCAATAATGAATTGCTGAAATATTGCGCCTGCCATAAAGTATACTGGGAGGGTAAACAGATACACCCTGATGAAACGCCAATGGCGATCGCTTTACATACCGGAAAGGCCTTTAGAAATATTGAAGCATATGTTGAACGTCCCGACGGATCTGTTTTTTTTGCCAGTATAAATATTGATCCTCTTTTTGATGCAAATGGAGATCTTATTGGTGCCATCAACGTATTCCAGGATGTAACTAATTCAAAACAGATAGAGGCGGCGTTAAGAGATAGTGAATCAAAATACCGGCAGCTCATTCATATTCTGGAAACACCATTGTATACCACGGATACGGAGGGCCGTATTACTCTTTATAACAAAGCCGCAGCTGAACTTTGGGGAAGAGAGCCGGTTATAGGCAAAGATCTATGGTGTGGTTCTTTTCAGATTCTTAACGTCGATGGGTCTGATATGCCACTGGACACCTGCCCTATGGCAATTTGCTTAAAGGAAAAACGCCCTGTGTATGGCGAAGAAATTCTGGTGGTACGGCCTGACGGGTCTATAAGAAATGTTGCGCCGCATCCGCAGCCGGTTTTTGACAGCGCGGGAAATATGACCGGAGCAATAAATATGCTGATTGATATTACGCGCATGAAAGAAGCCGAAAATGCTTTAAGAGAAAGTGAAACAAAGTACCGGATATTAGCAAATTCTCTTGAAAAAGAAGTTGAAAAAAAAGTGCAGGATTTAAAATCCAAAAGTGAAGATTTAAAGAAGAGCGAGGAACGATATCATAAAATGGTCGAAGAGGTAGAAGATTATTCGATCATTCTGTTAGATAAGGAAGGTATTGTACAGAACTGGAATAAAGGCGCCGAGAAGATAAAAGGGTATAAAGAAGAGGAGATAGTAGGAAAGAGCTTTCAGGTGTTTTATCTGCCCAATGACACAAAAAGCGGGATTCCATTACAGTTGCTTAACCATGCCAGAGAAACCGGCAAAGCCATTCATGAAGGATGGAGGAAAAGAAAAGACAATAGCATTTTTTGGGCAAGCACTGTCATAACTGCTTTACATGATCTTCAAGGTAACGTAACAGGGTTTTCTAAAGTAACCCGTGATCTTACCGAACGAAAACAGTCGGAAGATAAAATGCAGGAGTATTTAAACCAACTTGAATTTCAGAATAGAGAACTTGAGCAATTTGTTTATGCCGCTTCGCATGACTTAAAAGAACCTATAAGAAAGATCCATTTTTATAGTGATTATATTGCTGAAGACGGGTTAAGTCAGTTAAGCGACAAGTCTCGTGACTATTTAAACCGCTCTATTAATGCCGCTGACCGAATGAAGAAGCTCATTGATGACCTGTTAATTTACTCCCGCACAACAGCGAAAGTTGAAAGTTATGAAACAGTAGATTTAAATAAGTTGATGGAGGAAGTAACTCATATTTTCAAAGAGGAAATGGAGCATTTTGATATAACCGTGGACTTAGAAAAGCTTACAGTTATAAAGGCCGTTCCTTTTCAAATAAAGCAATTGTTGGTTAATCTTTTTGATAATGCAGTTAAATATAAACATCCAGAAAGAAGATTGCAAGTGAGCATAACCTATAAACAAGTACCTGGGGATGTAATTCCCGAGTTTATGGCAGAGGGGAGAGTTATGTATCACATGATATGTGTAAAAGATAACGGAATAGGTTTTGAGCCACTATATGCCAAAAAATTGTTTAACATTTTTCATAGATTAAAAAATGTATCAGAAGCGTCTGGCTCAGGAATAGGATTAGCCATTTGTAAAAGAATTGTACAGAATCACAATGGATTTATTTTGGCTTCAGGAAAACCGAATGAGGGCGCCATTTTCTCAATATATCTTCCTGTTCAGCTTTGAGGGAAGTTGCAGAATGCCAATAATTTTTTTGCTAGTGCTTGAAGTCCCTTCATGTTATTGGGCTTAACAAGATATTCCGTAGCCCCATTGGAAATACACTCGTGAATATTAAGTGGCGAGTTTGAAGTACTCAATACTATTTTGGGAATCCGATCGTATCGAACGTTTTTTTTTATATAAGCTAACATCTCAGAGCCATTAATTTCTGGCATACTGTAATCTACTATTATTAGACAAGGCAAATCCTTCTCTATTCTCGAATTTAAAAATTCAAGGGCTGTCCTGCCGTTGGTAAACTTCTGCAATTCCACCGAAGGCTCCGCTTTTAGTATTGCCTCTTCTATAAGTTCAAGATCTTCGTGGTCATCATCTGTAATAAGGATTTTTACCGATTTGTTTTCCATATATCAGAGATATGAAGCGTGCTACAAAAATTTTGATGTAATTTATTAAAAATCAAGTAATATATCGAAGATAGAAACTAATAACAAACAAATAACAAGCAAATGTAATATTTTTAAAAAAATAAGAGAAAATGCATGCGTATAAAACTGATGTTAATTTCAGTATAAATTACAATTAATTGGTATGGGATTTGAAACTTAGGCCATGGCAATAGTCGATAATTATTCCCCTATAGATAGCGATTGTTACTCTTGACTTAGATTACTGTCAAACACCAATTTTTAAAAATGAACCATCCTAAGAGAGTTTTTCTCATCGATGACGACGAAGATGATTACTATTTCTTTAAAACAGTGCTTGATGGCTTTGAGCATCGTATAGAACTGGCGTACGACCGGGATGGTGAAACTGCATTTAGGAGGTTATCTGAAATAGATACTGAATTTCCGGATTTGCTCTTTCTTGATTGGAATATGCCCAAATGGACGGGAAAACAGTGCTTAATGGCCATAAGGACGTTACCAGGGTATTCCAATATCCCAATTATAATTTATACAACGTCAAGGGATGCGAAAGATAAGGACGATGCCAGGCGGTTAGGTGCCTCGTATTTTCTTTCAAAACCGACAAGTATCAGTCAGTTATACCAGGAATTGGACCATATTTTTTCGTTCGATTGGAGATTGGAAAGAGAATGAACTTCTGTTGTGTTTTTTGTAGCCAGTAGGTCACTTTTTAACTTTAAGCGTCGTTGAGGTATAGAAGCAGCGGTTATGCTTCCTGGTGCAGATGAATTGCTGGTAATATTACAGGGTACCATTTTTCCTCACTTAGGCAATGCCGTTTTTGGTTTATGCCCCATCATCATCGGCTTATTACACCTGGTATTTATAGGGACAGGTGCAAAACAACGGGACCGCCTAAGCAGTCCCGTTCACGGTTATTCGATGTATAACCGGCTATTGAATGGCCCTTGAAACAATGGGCGAGCAGGCCTTTTGCCCTTTGCGGCCAACAGCTACTACGCGGAACCAGTACCGTTTATCGGAAACTAATCCGGTGAACGTGTGGTAACCTTTAGAGCTTCCCTCGCTGTACCACACCGTATTGGGACCTGGCGGTTCGGTTGTATACTGGTGCATATATGATAACACACCTGCGGCCCTCTTTACACGGGTGGTGGCTACCCCTGGCTCGCCCAGTATAACTTCCATAGTTTCGATAGAAGTTGCTTTTGAGCTGGTTTGCTCTTCAGTAACATCAAAACCACTGCTTAGCATCATTGCCCGGTTTCCACTGCAAATAAGCTCTACGTATGTTGCCAACTCCTCCAGCAAAGCCAGTAATTCGGCTTTCAACTGGTTTTTGACCGCTATCTTTTCCTTATCGCGGCCTTTCGCTTCTGCCAGCGATAACTGGAATAATGGCAACTTGGTGTTAAGCACAGCTAATGCTGCCGGTGGATTGGTGAAAACAGATTTGTTTTCTTCCATTTTTTCTTTAACGCGCAAACAAAGTGATGCAATGTCGCGTTCGTTTTTGTAAGTGATGATACCCATTTTTAAAAGTTTTTTGAGTGATTAAAATACCTGCCTTTAAAACCCGTTACACCGGACTGATAAAGGCAAACAATGGAAACAGTTTATAAACCAATCCCGATCTGCAATGATAACCTGTACCAAAAGAAGCGCAGCTGTTTCCGGTTTACCGGTGAGCATTAACAATGATCGTTGATTGTAGCCTGCTCTTATCGTATGCGTCTTCAATACATGCTTATATTACTTCGCTACTCATCAGATCGGTTATATATCTCTGTTTCCGATTGACCACACAAACATACGACGGTTAACAATGCCAAATGCCCGTACACTCACTTATACTCACATATACTCACATATACTCACTTACGTCCCTTTTTGACGCTTTTGTCGCGTTTATTGAGTTTTTATAGAAATTGAACAACCTTATCAGTGCAAGCAGCGGAAAGAGAGGGATCGAAAAACTGATTATGAGTGATTACTAATTACTTAAACCTTTTTCAATTAAAAAAAAAGTGGTTGGTATGTAAAAAGTAGAATTGGGAATTACAAAACAAGACTATAGCATGTAATTGCAGAACTATTTCATTAAAGAATAAGGCATTTCTATATAATGAATGGTGCATTTCGGTGTACTACAAACCCAACTTATTGCATGGAAGATCGATTCACTTACAAAACCAATTCTACTTTTATTAAAACAGATTCTGCTTTTAACAAAAAAAAGAATCCTTTTATCAGAAAGGATATACCCTTTTAAAAAGGTTGTTCTTTTTTTTACAAAATATACATCTGTTTTTATAAAACCTCTGCCTTTTATGAAGTTTTTACCAGGTAGAATATTAAACAAACACTAATGAGTAGAATAAAACCTGTTAACAGGTTTATTAGTAGCGGAGAGTTGTTATAATTACTTGAAGTAATTTCCTTTTCGGTTCTTTTATAACGCATAAATGCCAGTAGCGTGGTGATGGCCCCCACTGCTACCAGCAATATTCCTATAACGGACGAATACCCTTTCGATTGAATGACGTGCGGTTTACCAACTATCAACGACAGCTGTTTCACAAACAGCGAAAACTTCATTACCACAAATCCAAACGCCATAATGCCAATGCTCGTTCTTATCCATGCCAGAAAAGTACGTTCATTGGCTAAATGATCGCTGGTGTTCTTTTTGATGTTTTCTTCCATAGTTATTTGTATGGAAATTAAATGTTATTACGCTCATTTCCCTCCTTTTTGTCAGTAAATTTTATGCCAGTTGATGCAAGCTCTTTTTCTTTAAGCAAATCCCCGGCCGTCCTAATCATTGCTCTTACAATTTCAAGTTCTTCAATTGTTCCCTCACGCTCAAGCAACAACAGGAATTTACGTGTTTCCTGCCTTAACAGGGCCCGTAATTCACTGCAGTTGAGGTCTTGCAATTCATTTTGCATATGGTGGTCGTTATTTAGTGTTTTTTATAGTAGCTATTTTACTGTTGTTCCTTCCTTTACTTCATCGGTGGCATGTAACAGAATTTCATCGCCACCCGCCAGTTTGCCAAACACCTCGGTTGAATCTTTTGCCTTCAGACCTTCTTTTATATCTACAAACTGCGCCCTACCGTCTTTAACTGTTATTACATACTGGCGTTCGGTTGAACGTACAATGGCATTATTGGGTATAAGTAATGATTTTGCTTCTGAAAGCAGCGGCACCTTTACTTCGGCATACATACCGGGCTTGAACTGTTGTTTATCATTTTGAATGTCTACCTCAATGGCCTCTGAGCGCATATTGGTGAGGGCATTAGCCGAACGGCTTATTTTGGCCGTATGTTCTTTATCGGGTATTGAATTAAAGATAAACGATACCGGCCTGGTTAGGTCAACCTGATCGACATATGCTTCGGGAATAAACACTTCCAGCCTTAACTTCTTTAAATGCTGCAATACCAGCATGGGCTGGTCATTGGTTTTGGAACCCGGCCCTACCAATGCACCCGATGAAATATTTCGTTGAATAATAAAGCCATCGAACGGGGCCGTGATAACCAGATAGCTTTTAATATTGTTCATTACGTCAACATTCGATTTTTCGGCCATCACCCTGGCATCATCGGCTTTCATTCGGGCCAGCGCATTATCGAGGTCTAATGGGGCCACAGCACCGGCTTCTTTGGCCGCATCTTTCAGGCGGCGATATTGTTCACGGCTTGCCACCGCATTTTCCTGCGCCTGAACATATTTTGAGGTGGCTATTTGCACCTGCGACTCCAGTTCGGGCGCAATGATGCGTACCAGCACCTGTCCCTTCTTAACCGGGCTGCCCCGGTCAACCAGTACATTATCAACAAAGCCATTCACTTTTGCGTAGATGTTTACTTCTTCAAAGGGCTTTAACTGGCCCGGGAGTCTTACATAACTGCTCAACGGATTTTCTGTTATGCGGCCAATTTCATATTTACTGGCATCGGCAGTAGCTTTAGCTGTTAGGTCAATTGGTTTTTCCACTTCACCGCAACTACATATGGCAATTATTACCGTTGCTGTTATTATTGTTCTTAATTCCATTGTTTAGGCTTTAGTTGTTTTTTCAATGCTGTTCAAATCATTATCGGGTAGTAAAGAGGGCGACTTATAAGAAGTTTTATTCTGCATTAAGGCAAATACCTGTGGCAATACAAACAGTGCTGCGAGGGTAGAAGCTATCAGTCCGCCGATCACCGCTCTTCCTAATGGGGCCGATTGTTCACCCGATTCGCCCATACCCGATGCCATGGGTATCATACCGGCTATCATAGCCAGGCTGGTCATTAAAATGGGACGTAATCTTATTGAAGCACTGGTAATAGCCGCGCGTGAAGCATTGCGGTAATCGAGCCGTAAGTTCTCTGCATTGGTAACTATCAAAATAGCATTGGCTACCGATACCCCCGTACTCATGATCATACCCATATACGATTGCAGGTTCAGTGTAGAGCCCGTGATCAACAAAGCCATCAATGAACCCACAATTACGGCCGGCACCGTTGACAACACCGTTAGCGATAATTTAAATGATTGATAATTGGCTGCAAGCAATAAGAAGATCACCAGCACCGCGAAAAGCAGCCCGCTTTGCAAACCGGCAAATGTTTCAGTAAGCAGGGCCGACATACCTTTTACTTCGGTAATCAATCCTTTGGGCGGCGTACCTAATGATCGTATGGCCTTTTCAACAGCGGTAGTAGCAGTACCAAGGTCTTCTTTATGAATATTTGCATTTACAGTTAAAAAACGGCGCGGTCCCGAGCGGTCGTACTCACCCGGTACATAGGTTGTTTTGAAGGTTGCAATATCACCCAACACCGGACTGCTTTGTCCTTTTACCAATGGGATCTCGCGCAATTCATCCATCGTATTCATCACGTACTCGGGTATTTGCACCTGCACCTGGTAGGTATAGGCCTTCGCCTCATCGAGCCATTGATTTTTTTCACTAAACCGGCTCGATGACGTACTTGCGGTAACGGAACGGGCAATATCCTGTACATTTAAACCCAGCTGTGCGGCCTTTAACCGGTCGATGGAAATAGAAACAACCGGAAATTTCAGGGGCTGCGCTATTTGTACATCGCGCAAATAAGGTATTCGTTTAAGTGAATCTACCAGCTTATTGGCATATTTTTCAATTTCCTGCAGGTCTTTACCTGCCACTCGTATTTCAAGCGGGGTAGAAGCACCCTGGCTCATTATTTTTTCAATCATGTCAATAGGCTCAAACATTATCTTCAACTCAGGCAGCTCATTCCTGATGTTCTTTCGCAGCACTTCTTTGAGCTCATCCATATTCACTTTATAATGTTCGTTCAAATTCACCTGCAGCACCGCTTCATGTGTACCCGTATTAAATACATACAAATTACTTGAACCATAACTGCTGGGAATAAGACCAACATATGCCGAACTGATACTTACATTCTGCTGAACGGTTTTATCGATGATCTGTAAAACCCGGCGCATTTTTTCCTCTGTTCGTTCAAGCCTTGTACCGTCCGGCGCTTTAATACGCAGCTGAAACTGGCCGTTGTTTATTTTTGGCATCATGTCTTTGCCTATGACCATAAAACCTGCCGCTGCCATGGCAGCAATTATAATCAGATAAGCAACAACGGTAACTTTTGAATACGACATACTACGTTTCAGGAAACGCATATACCGCATTTTGATCCGTTCAAACAGATCATTCTTCTCTGGTTCCTTTTCTTCATTGGAAAGATGACTGTCAACCTGGGTACGCTCTTCGGTATTGAGCGCCTGGCCGGCATGCGCATGCACATGGGCATGTTTATAATTCTGGTACCGGTCTTCTTTAATAATATAGTTGCTTAAAATGGGCACCAGGGTTTGCGCAGCCAGGTAGGAAACGATCATGGTAAAACCAATACTCAGCGACAAGGGCAGGAACATGGCCTTTGGCACACCGGTCATAAGAAACGATGGCGCAAACACGGCGAGTATACACAGCAGTATCAGCAACAAGGGAAAAGAGATCTCCTGACAGGCATCGTAGATCGCCTGCTTTTTGTTCTTTCCCATTTCAAGATGCTGATGAATATTTTCAATGGTCACCGTTGCCTGGTCTACAAGTATACCGATGGCCAGCGCAAGACCACTCAGCGTCATTATATTGATGGTTTGCTTAAACAGGCTCAGCATGAGCAAACCAATAAGAATGGAAACGGGAATGGTGATCACCACTATAAGGCTACTGCGAAGATCGCGCAGGAACAACAGCACCATTAACCCGGTTAGCAGGGCGCCCAGTGCGCCTTCGGTGGCCAGGCTTTTTACTGCATTTATCACAAACACCGACTGATCGAATTCATAGGTAACCTTTACATCATCGGGCAATAAACTTTGTATATCGGGCAGTTTGCTTTTTAAATGCTGCACCACCTCCCAGGTAGAAGCGTCGGCTGTTTTCACAACAGGGATGTACACCGAACGTTTGCCGTTTATTAGGGCATAGTCTACCGTTATATCGGCCGCATCTGCCACGCGTGCAACGTCTTTTATCAGCACCGGCACGCCATTCTTTGTTACAACCGGAATATCGCCAAATTCAGTTACATCTTTTACCAGGGTATTAATGGTAGTAATGAACATGGTATTATCGAGCCGCAGATTACCTGAAGGCGACATCACATTACTTTTTGCCAGCGCCGTCACCACTTCATCGGCGGTAAGGTTATAACTGCGAAGTTTATCGGGATCAATATTGATGGTGATGGCCCGGGAGTTGGCGCCAAATGGCGGCGGGGCCGACAAGCCTGCAACAGAAGCAAATGCAGGACGAACGCGGGTTGCAGCCAGATCATAAATTTCTTTTAACCGCCGCGTTTTACTTGATATAACCAACTGGCCAACGGGTAGGGAAGAGGCATCGTACCTGATCACCTGCGGCGGTAATGCGCCGGGTGGAAAGAATTTCATTGCCCGGTTAACCTGTAACGCTACCTGGGCCGAAGCTTCAGCCATATTGGTGTTCTCGTAAAAACTGAGTTTCACCATAGTGAGACCCTGAATGTTTTTGGCCGAAATACTTTTAACACCGTTCACATACAGGAACTGGTCCTGCAAACGGGTTGAGAAAAAACCTTCCATTTGCTGGGCCGACATGCCACCATAACTTTCTATAACATAAATAGTGGGCAGGTTGAGCTGCGGGAAGATATCGACCGGCATTTTCAACGTTGCCAGCACTGAGAAGATGAGTAAACTGGCTGTGATAACTATATTGGTGATCGGCCTTTTGAGCGCAGATGATACTAATGACATAAAACCGGTTTATAAGTTATAAAAGCGATTGTACCTGATTGCTGTTGATCGCTTTCTCAAACAGGGTTTTGCAATACATATACTTGGCTGCAATGAGATCAGTTTCCGCCCGGTATAAAACACTTAAGGCAATATTTAATTCAACTATATTGATAAGTCCATTTTTATACAGGGATAATTTTTGCCGGTAGGCGGCCTGTGCAGCCGATAGCTGATGCGGAATTTCTAACAGCTTTTGTTTCATGGTGCCCAGCCGTGCGTTCAGTTTGCTTTCGTTCAGGTTCAGTAATAATTGCTTTTCTTTATACTGTTCATCGGCATAGTGGGTAACAGCTTCCTGTGTTTTCATTTGCAACTGTCTTCGTTTTATATCGAACAGGTCGTACGTAATACCAACGCCAACCAGGTAATTGCCGCGCTCCAATCCTAAACCTTTGCCTAATGCCCTGAACTCATCGCCGGCACTTACACTGCTTCCTCTTCCCCAAACAGCGCCCTGCAGGGAAATGGCAGGGTAAAAACTTTTCTTTACCAGTTGAGCCTTCTGTAAACTGTTTTGATAAAGCGATCTGTAATACTGTAAAATGGGATGTTGAGCGTTATTGGCATCATTCGATACCGCGGCCAAACTTTGGGCAATAAGCCTGGTGGAATAAGCCGTATCGGCTTTTAATTGTTCTGCCGATGTACCGGTAATAGCCGACAGGATTATTTTCAATTGCTGCCGCTGCCCATCCAACTCAAGGTAATTGGAGCGTAGCCTTGAAATTTCTGCTTCTGCAATACTGGTATCAACGCCTGCCTTAATACCGCTTTTTGCAAGCGCCATAATCGACTGCCTGATCTCTGTTGTGCGGTCGATATTCTGAGTTTGAATAGCCAGCAGATCTTCTATTTGTAACCACTGCAAATAAGTATCAATAACATAAGCTTCGAGATCATATTTTTTCTGATTGAAGCGCGACTGTTCAACCAATACATCGGAAGCAGCTACATTTCGCTGTTCTTTCTTTTCACCAAAATCGTAAATGGTCCAGTTAAGTGATGCAATGGCCAGGTCGGTAAGAATGGTAGCATCGCTGCCTTCATTGCGCACCCTTGAGTTACCCGGAACGATACCATATGAAAAATAACCGCCGGGCAAATTATTGTTGGTGCCCAGGTTGCCTTGTAAATTCAGGGTAAAAGCGGGCAGGGCATTATATTTTGCGGCATTTTGCTCCGCCAGTTTTATAAGAATGGCCGCAGAATCTGACATCAGGAAGGCCGATTGTTTACCAACCCGGCACAACAGATCTCTTAACCCAACAGAAGTATCTCTAGTTTGACTTTTTGCAACGCTGAAAACGAGTAATATCCACGACCAGGCACTAATTAGTATGGCCTTATTTTTATTGAACATACGAATACGTTTATCCATGCTGGTATACTGCCGGTTTTTGAACAGCAAACACCTATGGCTATGCAACCAGTGGTTACATAATTTTCAAGAAGAAAATTGATGACTGTATTAACAAGAGAGTGAGGAAGCAGGTGGTCCTCTTAATAATGCGTGGCAAACAGAGGCGCCGGAGATCAGTGGTATGGGAAGAAAGGTTTCATTAACCTTTATATAATATTTGGTTATTCCCTGTACACCAAAAGGTTCTATCAGAAAAACTTCCTGATGTACATAACGTTTATTGAGCCTTAATTTTTGTACGGTTGATTTATTATCCCCTGATCTTTCAACTGAAACACCGGTTTTGGTATTTGTATTTGCGCCGGGATAATCGGAAAAAATGGAATCGGAAAAAGTATATTTCAGGTTTAATTGAACAGAGAGAAAAAGCAAATAAATGCTCAGTAAGCCAAGTTTGCCAACCAACATTTTAAGCTTTATTTGCCGCATGTAATAAAATTACAATAATAAATTTAGGGGCGAAGATGCGTTAACATCTCAAAAACCAAGATTAGAAGCGGATTAGAAACCAGGCGCTTCCCTATTCCGCGGTAAAAGATGTTGAAGAAGAAGCAGGCGTTGCATCTATGATCGATAAATTTTCATTTTATCTCGTCAACAAACCGGCATCGATCACAAACTGCGAACCGGTAATGAATCTCGATTTATCGGAGGCAAGAAATACCACGGCGGCGGCTACATCTTCCGGTTCTATCCAGGGCACATCTATTAAGTTGCCGGCGCTGCGTTCGGCAATTTCCCTTGGCGTAGAACCTTCCAGTTCAGCCAGTCCATCGTTCATTGGCGTATTTACACCCGTAGGATGAATTGACACCACCCTGATGTTATGTGGCGCCAGTTCAATAGCCCACGATTTGGTGAGCCCTGTGAGTCCCCATTTAGAGGCGGCATAATGGCTCAGGCGGTTCATACCTCTTAAACCGGCGATGGAAGAATTATTTATGATAACTCCCTGGCGTTTTTCAATCATCCCTGGAATGATCCGTCGGGCAACCATCCACGCGCCTTTGAGATTTATATCAAGCATGGCATCCCATTCTTCTTCGGGTAGTTCATGCGCCAGTCCGTACGCACAAATACCGGCATTATTAAACAGGATATCAATTTTACCAAAGGCCTGCAATGCTTCGTTCACAGCAGCTGTAATGTCCTTATCGTTGCGTACATCGCCGGTAGCGGCAATACAATGCACACCAAGGGCTTCGCAGTCTTTTTGCAACGTTTGCAGATCATTTGAAGTACCCATGGAGTAACCAGGGTATTTCATCGCTTTTGCAATATCAAAGGCAACAATGTGTACACCTTCTTTTGCCAGTGCCAGTGCAACGGCTCTTCCCTGGCCATGGGCCGCGCCGGTAATAAAAGCAACTTTATCTTTCAATTCGCTCATAAGTTAAATTTTGCAGGTAGGTAAGAAGTAAGGTAGGGATCGATCTCAGTTTCTATAACATTATTAAAAACATTGGTGGCAATCATTTGTCCGGCAAACGCAATGAGCACAACCATTTCCTCCTCATTATGGTATTGCGCCAGTTCATTATAAATATGATTTGCAATACATCCTTTATGCAGGGCAATGGAACTGCCAAAATCGAGCAGTTTGCTTTCATAGTCGCTCAATGCAAGTTCTTCGGGCTTTTCGCCCTTATCTATTATTATCTTCCTGAAAAAAGTTGAACACAAAGGGCAGTTTGAAGAAGTGGATACAGACCAGGCAAACAAACAGGCGGGTCTTTCGCCAATTATTTGTTTCACCTTTTCATACAAAGGATACCATTGCATATACACAGTAAAAGCCAGCATAGAATGGCCTAAGGTGGCTTTCATGTTGGTTATACGCGCACTGTAATCGTGAACATGTTTATCAAATGCAACCTGAAGATCAGGGGAAATATTTTGGGAAGCGATGGGATCGATCCTTGGCATACCGATAGGTTTAAATGTTATATAATAAAACCGGCAGACAAGCCTTCATTACATTCATAAGGGAAAACCAGTAGCAACGCAACGCTGTATACAAATATACTTGTCAAAAAACTGACCGCCGTCGCTTTTTTCGCAATTGACCGATAATACTTTGTATTTGAATCTTGCGCCAGATCAAGAACAGAAAAAAATGTGAACATATATTTAGAATGTTAAATTTCTTGATTATCTTGTATAGCAAATAAAACCTATATTATTAGGGCCTGATTCCTCAGAAACATTCCAATCCACAATGTTTCATTCCAATTTCCCCTCTAAAACCTTTGTTACCACCAATTATCTGTAACAGTGTTATTCTTTTTATTCTCAGTAAAACCAATTTGAATCCAGGTTCAACGTGATCTGATTTCACGGTTATTTATCACCAAATGTTATTGATGAAGAATATTTACTTCCTCAAATAGAATATCTATGTCCGTTAGCTAACAATACGGAATAAGATACCCACTGGTGTTTTAAAACCTCTATGCAGATTCTGCCTGGACTGGGATTCATATTGCCCCTAAAATACGTTTCAACTTGTTACTGATGTCAGAAACCAATTTGCCGAGACCTGCATGAAAGATAGTATTGCACATATCTTTTTGACCAGATTTGCTACCCTCATAAACGATTCAAAGCACCCCACTAATCGTATATGTGTTGGTTTATTTCTGCTATTGGGTTTTATTATACCACATTTTGTTCAGGCACAACATATTGACAATAGAAAAAGACTCGATTCATTTCAACGGGCAAGAGCAGCCACGGGAGCTACCATTCTTAAAGTACTTGCTAATTCATATAATGTAACCGGCGGAGGAGCCTATTGTATAGGAGGGAGTGGTGTAGTTGTTGGTCTTGATGGTTCGCAATTGGATACCACGTATCAATTACAATTAAATGGGGTTAATATTGGTTCTCCTGTAACAGGGGATGGGAATGCCATTAGTTTCGGATTGCAAACAGCAGCCGGAACTTACACCGTTTTTGCCAATACCTCCACCGGGCCAATGGCAATGGGTGGGAATGTACTGGTGACAATAAATCCGCTACCTACAGTTACAGCCGATCCTAAGCAGGTGTGTTTTGGAAACAATGCGATTGTATTAACGGGAACACCAGCCGGTGGCAGCTGGAGTGGCACAGGCGTAAGCGGTTCTACCTTTAATGCCAATGGACTTGCTGCAGGTAATTATACTGTTACTTATTCTTACACAGATGCCAACAGTTGTAACAATTCAACAACAGCCACGGTATCCGTTAATGCTTTGCCAACAGTTACTGCAGACAACAAACAGATATGTATTGGAAACAACGCGGTTGCATTAACGGGAACACCAGCCGGTGGCAGCTGGAGCGGCACAGGCGTAAGCGGTTCTACCTTCAATGCCAATGGCCTGGCCGCAGGTAACTATACTGTTACATATTCCTACACAGATGCCAACAGTTGTACCAACACGGCCAATGCCACGGTCACCGTAAATGCTTTACCATCGGTTACAGCAAACAACAAACAGGTATGTTTTGGTAATAATAGCGTTGTTTTTACGGGCACTCCGGCTGGCGGTACCTGGAGCGGCACAGGCGTAAGCGGTTCTACCTTCAATGCCAATGGACTTGCTGCAGGTAATTATACTGTTACTTATTCCTACACCGATGGTAATGGATGCGTCAATACTGCAGCAGCAATAGTTACGGTGAATGCATTGCCAACCCCAGCCGCCGGCAGCAATACACCGCAGTGCGCCGGTGGCACTTTAAATCTTACCTCAACCAACGGCACAACATATAGTTGGACCGGCCCAAACAGTTTTACCTCGGATCAACAAAACCCATCGATCGTTAATGTCACAACGGCTGCTTCGGGAGTTTATACGGTTGTTGTAACGGATGGAAATGGTTGTTCGGCAACAACTACAACAAACGTTACTATTAATGCATTGCCAATACCTTCAGCTGGCAGCAACACACCACAGTGTGCCGGTTCTACTTTAAATTTTACAGCTTCGGGTGGAACTAATTACAGCTGGAGCGGCCCTAACGGTTTTACTTCTAACTCACCAAACCCATCGATTGCCAATATAACAACGGCCGCTTCGGGGGTTTATACAGTAGTGGTAACGGATGGGAATGGTTGTTCGGCGACAACTACGACAAACGTAACTATAAATGCATTGCCAACACCAACGGCAAACAGCAACACGCCGCAGTGCGCCGGCTCTACATTAAATCTTACAGCTTCGAGTGGTGCCAATTATAGCTGGACGGGGCCAAACGGTTTTACTTCTAACTCACCAAACCCATCAATCACCAATGTAACCACTGCAGCTTCGGGAACCTACACAGTAGTTGTTACCAATGCAAGCGGATGTTCGGCAACAACTACGACAAACGTAACTATAAATGCATTGCCAACACCAACGGCAAACAGCAACACACCGCAATGCGCCGGTTCTACATTAAATTTTACAGCTTCGGGGGGTGCCAATTATAGCTGGACGGGGCCAAACGGTTTTACTTCTAATTTGCCAAACCCATCGATCGCTAATGTAACAACGGCAGCTTCGGGGGTTTATACAGTTGTGGTAACGGATGAAAATGGTTGTTCGGCAACGACAACGACAAACGTAACTATAAATGCATTGCCAACACCAACGGCAGGAAGCAATACACCGCAATGCGCCGGTTCAACCTTAAACCTCACAGCTAATGGCGGTACAGGTTATAACTGGAGTGGACCGAATGGATTTACATCAACCACGCCAAATCCTTCAATCACAAATGTTACGACCGCAGCTTCGGGAGTTTATACAGTTGTGGTAACGGATGGCAATGGTTGTTCGGCAACGACAACGACAAATGTGGCAATTACGCCATTGCCAACCGCAACCATCAGTTATTCAGCCACACCTTATTGTATATCTATTTCCTCAGCGCAAGCCGTTACATTATCAGGTACAAATGCTTATACCGGAGGAACATATACTGCTACGCCCGGAGGACTATCAATAAACTCTTCAACCGGCGCCATTACTCCTTCAACAAGTACCGCTGGCACCTATACAGTAACGTATACCACACCAGCTTCAAGTGGTTGTGCTGCAGTAACGGCAACCACATCGGTTACTATAACAGCAGTTCCTACGGCAACCATTTCGTATACCGGATCGCCGTTTTGTACAACAGTAAGTTCAGCAACAGTTACGTTAACGGGAACAGGTGCTTATACAGGCGGAACATATACTGCTGCACCGGCCGGGTTAAACATCAACAGTGCAACCGGTGACATCAACCCATCAGCAAGCACGCCGGGAACATATACAGTTACCTATGCAATACCGGCATCAGGGGGTTGTGCAGGAGTGAACGTAACAACACCAGTAACAATCACCGCATTACCAACAGTTAATCTTACCTATGCCGGAACACCTTTTTGCCGGTCGGTAGCAACAGGCCAGGCAGCAACATTAAGTGGAACCGGAGCATATACAGGAGGAACATTTACGTCCTCACCAGGAGGTTTATCAATAAATGGTTCAACAGGCGCCATTACGCCCTCAACAAGCACCGCCGGCTCCTATACCGTAACTTATACAACACCGGCTTCAGGCGGCTGTGCAACGGTAAGCACTACAGCAAATATTATTATAACAGCGGTTCCTACAGCAACCATTTCATATACAGGAACGCCGTTCTGTACAACATTAGGTTCTGCACCAGTTACGCTAGCAGGAACAGGCGCTTATACGGGGGGAACATACACTGCTGCACCGGCGGGATTAACCATAAATGGTTCAACTGGAGAGATCACTCCATCATCAAGTACAGCAGGTACATACACTATAACCTATGCCATTCCTGCATCAGGTGGTTGTGCGGCTGTAAATGTTACTACATCTGTAACGATCACAGCGCAGCCAACGGCCAGCCTTTTTTATGCCGGAACACCTTTCTGCAGATCGGTAGCAACAGCACAAAACCCAACTTTAACAGGTACCAATGCTTATACAGGCGGAACATATACCGCTCCGGCTGGCTTGACCATCAACAGTGGCACAGGCGCCATTACACCATCCACAAGTACTGCAGGAACTTATACAGTTACCTATACAAAAGTTGCGGCAGGCGGATGTGCGGCTGTAGTTGCTACCACATCGGTTACTATAACAGCAGTGCCCACAGCTACCATTTCATATACTGGAACGCCGTTCTGTACAACACTAGGTTCTGCACCGGTTACGTTAACAGGAACAGGCGCTTATACGGGGGGAACATTTAGTTCAACGGCCGGCTTAACCATCAATAGTTCAACTGGTGAGATAACTCCATCATCAAGCACGGCAGGTACATACACTATAACCTATGCCATTCCTGCATCAGGTGGTTGTGCGGCTGTAAATGTTACTACATCTGTAACGATCACAGCGCAGCCAACGGCCAGTCTTTCTTATGTGGGAACTCCTTTCTGTAAAACAGCATCAACACAAAATCCTGTATTGACAGGTACAGGCGCTTATACAGGCGGTACATATTCGGCAGCACCTGCGGGATTGACCATTAACAGCGGCACCGGCGTTATTACACCATCTTCAAGCACAGCAGGTACATATACCATTACCTATACAAAAGTTGCGGCGGGTGGATGTGCGGCAGTGAATGCAACTGCAAATGTTACAATAACAGCAGTGCCCACAGCAACCATTTCATATATAGGAACACCGTTTTGTACAACAGTAGGTTCTGCAACAGTTACGTTAACAGGAACAGGCGCTTATACGGGGGGAACATATACTGCTGCGCCAGCGGGATTAACCATAAATGGTTCAACTGGAGAGATCACACCATCATCAAGCACGGCAGGTACATACACTATAACCTATGCCATTCCTGCATCAGGTGGTTGCGCGGCTGTAAATGTTACTACATCTGTAACGATCACGGCGCAGCCAACGGCCAGCCTTGCTTATGCGGGAGCTCCTTTCTGTAAAACAGCATCAACACAAAACCCCACGTTAACAGGCACAGGCATTTATACGGGCGGTACATATTCGACAGCTCCTGCGGGGTTGACCATTAACAGTTCAACCGGCGTTATTACACCTTCTTCAAGCACTGCAGGTACATATACCATTACCTATTCAAAACCTGCGGCAGGCGGATGTGCAGCAGTAACAGCCACCTCATCCGTTACTATAACCGCAGCTCCTACAGCCACCATTTCATATGCAGGAACGCCGTTTTGTACAACGGTAAGTTCGGCTCCAGTTTCTTTATCTGGAACAAACGCTTATACGGGTGGAACATTCAGTTCAACGGCCGGATTAACCATAAATAGTTCAACCGGAGAGATCACGCCATCATCGAGCACGGCAGGTACATACACTATAACCTATGCCATTCCTGCATCCGGTGGTTGCGCGGCTGTAAATGTTACTACATCTGTAACGATCACGGCGCAGCCAACGGCCAGCCTTGCTTATGCGGGAGCTCCTTTCTGTAAAACAGCATCAACACAAAACCCGACGTTAACAGGAACAGGCGTTTATACGGGCGGTACATATTCGGCAGCTCCCGCGGGGTTGACCATTAACAGCGGCACCGGCGTTATTACACCTTCTTCAAGCACTGCAGGTACATATACCATTACCTATTCAAAACCTGCAGCAGGCGGATGTGCAGCAGTAACAGCCACCTCATCCGTTACTATAACCGCAGCTCCTACAGCCACCATTTCATATGCAGGAACTCCATTCTGTACTTCGGTAAATTCAGCCTCAGTTACGTTATCGGGAACCGGCGCTTATACCGGCGGTACATTCAGTGCACCAGCCGGACTTACCATCAATAGTACAACCGGCGCCATTACACCATCATCGAGCACTGCAGGTACATATACAATAACGTACACAGCACCCTCATCGGGTGGTTGTGCTGCGGTAAATGCTACCACTTCTGTAACGATCAATGCCAGTCCAACCGTTTCCGTTACACCACCTTCCGCTGCATTTTGCAGCGGCAACAGTGTTACATTAACGGCCAGTGGCGCCAGTACCTATACCTGGAGCCCTTCAACCAATTTATCAATTACAACCGGTAGTGTGGTAATAGCATACCCTGATGTTACCACCACATACACTGTAACCGGCACTGCGGCCAACGGATGTACCGGAACAGCAAGTGTTCCCATTACAGTTACTACCAGTCCGGAAGGAGATCTGTCATCGAGCCCTCCTGTTTGCCCAGGCAGCAACAGCGGTACAATTACTTTATCTAATTATACCGGCAGCATTATAAGATGGGAAACATCAACCGATGGCGGAACAAGCTGGACTACCATAAACAATACCAGCACTACGTTTCCTTACCTGAATTTAACTACAACCACTATATACCGGGTATATCTTCAATTGAATGGTTGTTTTGCCTATTCAGATGTTGGTATTGTGCCGGTGAACCCGCCGTTTACGCCAACTGTCACTGTAAATCCAACTTCAATTTGTCCGGGCCAATCAGCTACATTAAAAGCAAGTGATTATGGCCCGCCACCTTTTCCCACTGAAGATTTTCAAAACGCTAACCCGGCCGGCTGGAGTGGCAATGATGCCAATAACAATAACAAAGGAGATAACAGCGAATGGGGAGAAACAGGTAATGGTAAAATGTTTAATGGATTATTATGGAATTCAAATGCACCCCCAACCAATAGCAAATACATGATCGTGAATGGTAATGGCGGCGGCAGTGTAGTTAGTTTAATAACACCGCCATTTAGCCTGGTGGGTTTAACCAATCCAATATTCAATTATTACACTGCCATGAACCTTAATGCAGGCACAACCGCATGGGTTGAGATCACAACAGATGGCGGCGCCACCTATAACACATTAAAAACTTATACCGGACCAACAAATGTGGGAAACCCTAATAATGGTTTTATTCAGGAATCGATCAACATGAGCGCTTATATAGGACAATCGAATGTGAAGGTTCGATTCAGATATAGTGGTACAGCAGGAAGTAACTGGGGTGTAGATAATGTTGGCATTGCTGGAACGTATCAACCTGTAACGTATCAGTGGTCGCCATTAACTTACTTAACACCAGCGAATGGGGTAGGGCAAACCGTTACCACTACGCCAACCGTATCGGGCACGTATAATTACTGCGTGGTGGCAACAACGGCAGCCGGTTGTTCCAGTTCGCCGGTTTGTGCTGATGTACTCGTAAAACCATTGCCAAGCTGTTCTATTACTGGCACCGATAGTGTTTGTCCGGCCAGCACCAATACTTATTCTGCTCCGGGAAGTTTAAGTGCATACAGCTGGAGCATTACAGGCAAGGGAACTATTTCAGGTTCATCAACCAGCCAAACAGTTTCAGTACTGGCCAGCAGAACCTGTGGCACATATACATTAAACCTGACCACTACATTAAACGGATGTACCAGTACGTGCAGCCGCACTTTTACTATTTATGATACTACCAGGCCGGTTATTACAATAACAGCAGCAGCAACTTTAGGTTGTAACCCACAGGCGTCAGCCATAACGGCAGCATTTGGAACGGCAACAGTTACCGATAATTGTACAACAGGATTAATCGCTGCGTTTACCACCGGGGCAGAGCAGGGCACAGGTTGTATAAGAACCGTAACAAGAACCTGGACAGTTACCGATTCGTGCGGAAATAGTGCAACAGCATCTCAAACAGTAAGTTTTACCAGAGATACACAGGGGCCGCTTTTTGTAGGCGTACCAGCCAACGCCACCGTGCAATGCGGCGCCATTCCGGCGGCGCCAACAGTGACAGCAAACGACAATTGCTCGCCATCTGTCGCGGTCACTTATGGAGAAGTTGCAAATGTAGTAGAAGGCTGCGGAACGATAACAAGAACATGGGCCTCAACCGATCTTTGCGGAAATACATCTACAGCCACGCAGATACTGACCGTGGTAGATACTACGCGACCAGTACTTATAGGGGTTCCGGTCAATGAAACCGTACAATGCACCAATACAATAATTGCAGGCGTTTCGGTAACGGCAACCGACAACTGCGATCCTACAATTACAGTAAATTTTACAGAAACAAATAATGTAGTACAGGGCTGCGGCACAATTACAAGAACATGGACTGCAACTGACAATTGCGGAAATACGGCCACCGCCACCCAGGTAGTAACTGTAGTTGACAACACTGCTCCGGTTGCAGTGGCCCCCGCGTCACTGAACTTCCAATGCATTGCTGATGTGCCGCCTGCCGGTACGTTAACAGCAACTGACAATTGTAGCGGCAACATTACCGCAACGGGTGTAGATGTACAAGTTGCTAATGGTTGTGGATATACTATTACACGAACATGGACATTCACCGATGCATGTAGCAATACATCATCGGTTTCTCAAATTATCAATGTGCGTGATGATATACCACCGGTAATTACGTGTCCGCCGGCACAAGTATTCTGTGCTGTTAATGGCAACACATATACTATTCCCCCAGCTACTGCAACCGACAACTGCAGTGGCACTTTGAATATTACTTATCAAATCACAGGAGCAACTACAAGAAGCGGAACAGGGAATGATGCAAGTGGAGTATTTAATGTAGGAATATCAACAATAACATGGACAGCTACAGATATATGTGGTAATACATCTACCTGTTCAACAACAGTTACTATAAATCCAAAGCCAGCACCGATAATTTCACACAACTAATTATAAAAACAGTTTATGAGAGAATACAGCAACCCATACAAAATAAAAAATACCGGAAGACAAGCCCGGCATTTCTGGTCGCGTTTTTTGCTATGGCTGAGATTGCTGGTACTCTCATTTACGCGAAATAAAGATGAACCGGATCCCGCCGTTTTGAACGAAATGATTTTAGTAAACATCCCTAGACCATTAATAAAGAATAAAAAAATGCCGAACACAAACCCAGCAAAACTGCTTATAAAATGGGGACTCATGCTGTTGTTTACAGCATTTGGCACGAATGCGATAGCGCAGGCGCCTCCGCCAATCCCAGGAAACCATTCGGTATGTATTAATACAACGAAAGAATACGGTGTAGTACTCACTGCCGGGTCAACCTATGCATGGAGCATTACGCCCAGTACCGGATTTACGATGACACCTAATCCAACGTACCCCAATTTAATTACAGTAAACTGGACTACTGTCGGCACCTATACTATACAGGTAATTGAAACCAATGCTGCAGGTTGTATAGGCGATCCTGTCACTATTGTTGTTACAGTGAACCCGTTACCAACGGTAACCGTGAACTCGTCAACAGTCTGTGCCGGAACAGCGGCGACCATAACGGCAACACCAGGCGAACCGGGCACCTATACCTATGTATGGACTGTACCGGCCGGAGTTCCTGATCCGGGTAATGTGGCCAGCTTTACATCCACAGTGGCCGGTACCTATAGTGTTGTGATCACCAATACAGCCACAGGTTGCGGATCAGCCTCTGCAAGTGGAATAGTAACGGTGAACCCGCTGCCTGTATGTTCTATTACCGGTAATAACAATGTATGTCCTGGTTCTACCAATACATATAGTGCGCCAGTGGGAATGTCGACTTATAATTGGTCAATTAGTGGAAATGCGACTATCTCCGGTGCAGCAAATGGACAAACCGTTTCAGTACTTGCCAATAATAGTTGTGGAAACTTCACGCTGACCCTTACAATTACAGATGCGAACGGATGTACAAGTACATGTACTCAAACATTTGCGACAACAGATACAGAAGTACCGGTGATCACAGTAACACCAAGCACTTCAGTACTGTGTAACCCAACTGCAGCACAGCTCACAGCGGCCTTTGGTACAGCGTCAGTAACCGACAATTGCTCAACTGGTCTTACCGCCACCTTTACCGATGGAGCAGAGACAGGTACTGGTTGTGATCGCTCTATCACCAGAACATGGACCGTAACAGATGCGTGCGGTAATACAGGAACACAAACGCAAACCATCACATTCACCAGGGATACAGAAGCACCGGTGATCACAGTGACACCAAGCACTTCAGTCCTGTGTAACCCAACTGCGGTACAGCTCACAGCGGCCTTTGGTACAGCGTCAGTAACCGATAATTGTTCTACTGGTCTTACCGCCACCTTCACCGATGGTGCAGAGACAGGTACTGGTTGCGACCGCTCTATCACCAGAACATGGACTGTGACAGATGCGTGCGGAAATACAGGAACACAAACGCAAACCATCACATTCACCAGAGATACAGAAGCACCGGTGATAACAGTGACGGCTTCAACAGCAGCAGGATGTAACCCAACTGCGGCTCAGCTCACAGCGGCCTTTGGTACAGCGTCAGTAACCGACAATTGCTCAACTGGTCTTACCGCCACCTTCACCGATGGTGCAGAAACAGGTACTGGTTGTGATCGCTCTATCACCAGAACATGGACTGTGACAGATGCGTGCGGAAATACAGGAACACAAACGCAAACCATCACATTCACCAGAGATACAGAAGCACCGGTGATCACAGTGACGGCTTCAACAGCAGCAGGATGTAACCCAACTACAGCACAGCTCACAGCGGCCTTTGGTACAGCGTCAGTAACCGATAATTGTTCGACTGGTCTTACCGCCACCTTTACCGATGGTGCAGAAACAGGTACTGGTTGCGACCGCTCTATCACCAGAACATGGACCGTAACAGATGCGTGCGGTAATACAGGAACACAAACGCAAACGATCACATTCACCAGAGATACAGAAGCACCGGTGATAACAGTGACGGCTCCAACAGCAGCAGGATGTAACCCAACTGCGGCTCAGCTCACAGCGGCCTTTGGTACAGCATCAGTAACTGACAATTGTTCGACTGGTCTTACCGCCACCTTCACCGATGGTGCAGAAACAGGTACTGGTTGTGATCGCTCTATCACCAGAACATGGACTGTGACAGATGCGTGCGGTAATACAGGAACACAAACGCAAACGATCACCTTCACCAGAGATACAGAAGCACCGGTGATAACAGTGACTGCTCCAACAGCAGCAGGATGTAACCCAACTGCGGCTCAGCTCACAGCGGCCTTTGGTACAGCATCAGTAACTGACAATTGTTCGACTGGTCTTACCGCCACCTTCACCGATGGTGCAGAAACAGGCACCGGTTGCGACCGCTCAATTACCAGAACATGGACCGTGACAGATGCGTGCGGTAATACAGGAACACAAACGCAAACGATCACCTTCACCAGAGATACAGAAGCACCGGTGATAACAGTGACGGCTCCAACAGCAGCAGGATGTAACCCAACTGCGGCTCAGCTCACAGCGGCCTTTGGTACAGCATCAGTAACTGACAATTGTTCGACTGGTCTTACCGCCACCTTTACCGATGGTGCAGAAACAGGCACTGGTTGCGACCGATCTATCACCAGAACATGGACCGTAACAGATGCGTGCGGCAATACAGGAACACAAACGCAAACCATCACATTCACCAGGGATACAGAAGCGCCGGTGATAACTTGTGCGCCATCACAAGCCTACTGTATTGAGTCAGGCAACACTTATACTATCCCTGCATTGACTGCAACGGATAATTGTAGCACTAACCTGACGATTACTTACCAGGTAACAGGGGCCACTACAAGAAGCGGTACAGGAACCGATGCAAGCGGAACATTTAATGTAGGCGTTTCAACAATAACATGGACAGTTACAGATGCATGCGGCAATGTTTCTACCTGTTCAACAACGGTAACTATTAGTCCGAAACCAGTAACAACACCAATCACTCACAATTAAAAATGAAAAGGAATAAAGAAATGAAGCCAAAGTAAAACATCCAAAGTTGCCAACATGCACACCTGCTTCCTGGGAGAAGCGGTGTGCATGTAGCACTTTGTCTCTCAATTGAGCCTCTTATAATGTGTGCATGAACGATCATAATGCTTAAACGGTTTCTACATATCATAATATTGGCTTTGCTCTTGCTCGGCGTCAAAGAGACATCTGCGCAAATGGCTATGCCGGATCATGTATGTATCGGAACCACTAAAAAATATTCTGTAAATGACCCAAGCGTCCCATCTACTTATACATGGAAAATTGATGGCATTACACAACCCACTACTACCAATGAAATAACTATTACATGGAATACGGCTGGTCAATTCCTCATTACTGTACAGGAACGATCGGCAGATGGTTGTGGGGGCGATATACAATCAGGAATTGTTTATGTTTATCCCAATGTAGCCACCACCGAGCAGATCACGATCTGCGAAACGCAACTACCTTATACTTGGAACGGAAAAACATTAACGCAAGCAGGAACAACAACAGCAACACTGCAGACTGTCAACGGCTGCGATTCGGTGGTAACACTTACTCTAACTGTAATTAACCAGACAACACCCCAATTTAATATACCAACCAGTTTTTGCCAGAATGAAACAGCACCGGCTTTAACAACAACATCACTAAATGGCATCACCGGTACATGGTCGCCTGGTGTTATTAATACAGCCACAGCTGGAACGACTGTTTACACGTTTACTCCGCAAGCAGGTCAATGTGCTTTGCAGGTTACCCTGACAGTTATCGTAAATCCAGTTATTACCAGCACTCAGACTTCTACTATCTGTGCTAACCAATTGCCATATACCTGGAATGGCAATACCTACAATACTGCTGGAATTTACAAAGACACATTGGCAAGCGCAACTGGTTGCGATTCGATAGTTACACTGAATTTAAATGTTAACCCAGTTGCAACAGGCGCTCAAACCGCTACTGTTTGCGCCAACCAATTGCCTTACACATGGAACGGCAATACTTATAATACCGCTGGCACTTATAAGGATACATTAGTAAATGCCACCGGTTGCGATTCGATAGTTACATTAACTCTTAACGTAAACCCTATTGTTACCGGAACGCAGACAGTTACAGTTTGTGAAAACCAGTTACCTTACACCTGGAACGGCAACATCTATAGTATCGCCGGTATTTATAAAGACACTTTAGTAAGCACTATCGGTTGCGACTCTATTGTGACACTGACCTTAAATGTTAACCCAGTTGCAACAGGCGCTCAAACCGCTACTGTTTGTGCTAACCAATTGCCATACACCTGGAATGGAAACACTTACAATGCAGCTGGCACTTATAAGGATACATTAGTAAATGCCACCGGTTGCGATTCGATAGTTACTCTTACACTGAATGTAAATCCAGCGGTTACGGGCTCACAAACAGCCACCGTTTGCGCCAACCAACTGCCGTATACCTGGAATGGCAATACATATAATGCAGCAGGATCCTATAAGGATACGTTATCAAATGCCGTTGGTTGCGACTCTATCGTAACTTTGACACTGAATGTAAACCCTGTAGTAACTGGAACAGAATCTGCTATTGTTTGCGCCAACCAACTACCATACACCTGGAACAGCAATACCTATAATGCTGCTGGAACTTATAAAGACACATTAGTAAATGCCGCTGGTTGCGACTCGATTGTAACATTGACACTGAATGTAAACCCAGCAGTTACAGGTTCACAATCGGCCACAATCTGCGCCAACCAATTGCCATACACCTGGAACGGCAATACCTATAATGCTGCTGGAACTTATAAAGACACATTAGTAAATGCCGCTGGTTGCGACTCGATTGTAACATTGACACTGAATGTAAACCCA
>JANUBW010000016.1:140491-140599 GCA_024809215.1 Niastella sp. OAS944
AGCAGTTACAGGATCGCAAACTGCTACGATCTGCGCCAACCAACTACCATACACATGGAATGGAAATACGTATAACACTGCCGGAACGTATAAGGATACATTATTAAA
>JANUBW010000017.1 GCA_024809215.1 Niastella sp. OAS944
CTCAACCTGTAAAGCAACTTCAGGATTACCAAATACCTATGTATAGTTGCTTCAGGATTTATTCTTCACGTGTATAGCTATTTCCGGACGAGACAATAATCCATTACAACACATTGTTCGCAAATTGTTCGTACCTGCTTCGGGAATGCTATGGGGCTTCCTCGCAAATTTGCGAACAACTTGCAAACAATTAACGAAGAAGGGTAAACTATGCCTGCACTCAGAGTAAAAGAAGACCCGAAGAAACCTCCTTTACATTATTGGTTTTTTTAGGACGAGGCATGATGTCTCTTTGTGCCTTGGAGCCGGGGGAGGCAGAGCGGTCAGGGTATCATTCGTCCCTGGTTTTCGACTGTTCGTCCCAACATTTTGCGAAGCCCGTCCCAAAAAAAAACATCAACTCCTTAGAGAAAGTGCTATTCGTCCCAGCTTTTTGCGAAGCCCGTCCCATTTTTCAAAAGCGAGGCGTTATGTGATGTACATTTGAGTTAGCATTGCTACAGATCATTGACATAGTTGAAAAGTTGACAGGCTAACATAGGAGGTTGACATGGGCCTATGTGCGAAAGAGCGCGAGCCGCCCTTTGCATTGGCGGTTCTCCCCTTCAGGCCGCAAACAACTCCGCCGCAATACCATCGGCAAACAATTTGCCTTCTTTGGTTAGTTGCAGGTAGCCATTGTTCAACTGCATTTTACCGGTTTCAATAAACTGTTTTGCTTCCTGATGCAATGTACCGGCTGCTTTTTCACCAAACCGGTTAACCACATGTTCAATATTCAACCCTTCCATAGTACGCAGGGAAGTCATAATGTATTCGTTCAGCTGTTGTGTATCGGTGAGGTTCTCTATTTCAAAAGGAACTTTATCTTCTTTAAGCGATTTTATATACAAGGCGTTGTTGGCAATATTCCATTGGCGGCTTTTGCCATTGAACGAATGCGCCGAAGGGCCTAACCCCAGGTACGAGGCGCCCTGCCAGTAAGAACTGTTATGGCGGCTACGCATACCGGGCAGTGCAAAGTTCGAGATCTCATAATGCTCGTAACCGGCTGCCTGCATCCAGTCCATCAACAGCAAAAACTGCCGGGCCTGGTCTTCGGTATTAACATCAAGCGTCTTATGTTTATTTATCATATGAGCCAGGGCGGTGCCGGGCTCAACGGTAAGCGCATAACACGACAAATGCGTAATACCCAGGTCAATGGCCTGTTGCACGTTGTGCTGCCATTTATCATCGGGCAGGGTTGGCGTGCCGTAAATAAGATCGATAGTAATATTGTCGAAGTATTTTCTTGCCAATTGCAAATTGTCAATTGCCTGTTTGGCGCTATGCGCCCTGTTCATCCAGCGCAGGTCTTCTTCAAAAAATGATTGTACGCCTATGCTTAAGCGGTTTATGCCAGCCTGTTTCCAGTCATTTAGTTTTTCTTCAACAATATCATCGGGATTGGCTTCCAGGGTTATTTCAGCATCGGCTGCTACCGAAAAAGTTTGTCGCAGGGTTTGCAAAATACTGGTAAGCTCTTCAATGCTAAGCAGGGAAGGGGTGCCGCCACCAAAATAAATGGTGTTCACCGGTTCTGAAGGCAAATAGGTCGATTGCAGGTGTATTTCCTTCAATAAAGCCTCTACAAATTCGTTCTTTAGCTTCAGTGAAGTGGAGAAATGAAAATTACAATAATGACAGGCCTGCCTGCAAAATGGGATATGTAAATAAATGCCTGCCATCGTATTCCGTATTTTTTTTCGAATATTACAGTTTAATCAATATTGATCGTTCCGAATGGCAAAGATAGTGTCATGTAATAAGTATTTTGACGCTTCTGAGAGAAGTTGGCAGTTGCCGGTTACCAGTTACCAGTTACCGGAAACCCGAAACCCGGAGCGCCCGATTTCTTATCTGCAGGCGGCACATAAGGCCTGGGAACCGGGAACCGGGAACTGGAAACTGAAAACTATAAACCGCATACTCCAAACTTTTGTATTACTGCTTATTCCCTGTTTGCTTTCTGCCCAATACCGGTTGCAAATAAAACCGGTTGATAAGGATTCGGTTTTCATTTCAACATTGCGGTTGGAAACAGATTTCAAGAACGAAATGCTGGCGCGGGATTATGTGCAGAACCTGCCGGTACTGTTGCAATCGAAAGGCTATCCGGCCGCTTCAGTAGATACAGTTTTCTATAATGTCTTTGGGGCAGAATGCGCGCTGTATATTGGCGAAACCTACCAATGGGCCAATTTGCATATTGATTCGGCCGATAGAAAATTGCTTGAGGCCATAAATCTCAACCTGCGAAATACAAAAAAACAAAACCTGAGCTTTGACCAGGTAATGGCTGCCCAGCAAAAATTGCTCGACTACCTCGAAAACAATGGCTATCCCTTTGCCAAAATAAAGCTCGACAGCATCACTTTAGTGAACCAGCAGCTGGAAGCCTGGCTGCGCATTAATAAAGGCCCCCTGTATAAGATCGACAGCATTCGCAATTATGGAACGGCAAATATTTCATCTACCTTTTTACAGCGCTATCTGGGCATAATGAATGGCAGCTATTATAAAAAGGAGCGCTTGATGAGCGTAAGCAAAAAGCTCAACGACCTGGCGTTTGTGCAGGAACAACAACCCTGGAACATGACCATGCTGGGCACCGGATCGGTATTGAATGTATACCTGGCGCCTAAACGCAGCAGCCAGATAAACGTACTGGTGGGCTTTTTGCCTTCGAGCACGCAAACCGAAAATAACAAACTTCAAATAACCGGTGAGGCAACCATTAACCTGAAAAATGCATTGGGCAATGGCGAAAGCATTGGCATCAACTGGCAGCAATTGCAGGTAAAATCGCCCCGGCTCGATCTTTCTTTTTTACAACCCTATCTGTTTGGCTCGCCCTTTGGAGTGAACGCAAGTTTCAACCTGTTTAAAAAAGACAGTTCATTTGTGAACATCAATATGCAGGCAGGAGCGCAGTATGCCATTTCGGCCAGTCAGGGTGGAAGCGTGTTCATTCAAAGCTTTCAAACCAATGTATTAACAGTAGATACCGTGCTTGTAAAGAGCGCCCGCATTTTGCCTGAGCAGGCCGATATTCGTACCGTGAACCTGGGTATTAATTATGAGTGGTTCAATACCGATTACCGTTTTAACCCCCGTAAGGGAAATGAGTGGCAATTGTACCTTACGGCCGGCTCCAAGACCATTAAAAAGAATACAGTGATCGTAGGACTGAAAGACGAAGGCGATCCGGCATTTGATTTCAACAGCCTGTACGATACGGTAAAACTGAACAGTTACCAGTTTAAACTAAAAGCCACATTGGCCCATTTTTTCAAAATGAATCGTTATTCAACCCTCAAAACGGCTGTAAATGGTGGTTGGATCGAAAGTCCGGCCCTGTTCAGGAACGAACTGTTTCAAATTGGTGGATATAAATTATTGCGTGGTTTTGATGAAGAAAGCATTTTTGCATCACAATATGCCATTGGCACCCTTGAGTACCGTTACCTTGTGGGGCGAAATTCATACCTGTGCTATTTTATTGATGGAGGCTGGTCGAAAAATGCGGCTGTTTATAGCCGGGTGAGCAATTATTACTGGGGCACAGGGTTTGGAATGGCCTTTGAAACCAGGGCGGGGATCTTTAATTTGTCGTATGCCGTGGGTAAACGGGATGACGCGAAGTTCAACATGCGGCAATCGAAGATCCATATTGGGTACGTTAATTATTTTTGAGGTAATAAATTCTTTTCACTCAATGCCGGCGCTACAATATTTTTGCAAACCCAAATGTTCCCTGTGAAGCAACTGTTACTACTTGTTTTTTATACTTGTTTATGCATAGTGTCGCTTGCGCAAGGCGGAAAGGATACTATTCCTGTTAGGGAACACCGTGATTCGGTTTCACGTATCAAAAAAGACACGCCCCGCATAAAGAAAGATACAACCATTAAACTGGTGGCCGATACGGCGTTAAAAGCTGCTACAGACACTGTTGCAGCGGTTGATAGCGCGCGGCCTGCAAAACCGCCCGTTGTAGTTTCTTCGCGGCCCGATACGGGAATTCCCGTTGCTTCGGTTATGAAAGGATCGCCGCTGCCAGAGCCCAAGCCAACTTTAGAGGGTTTTCATAAAGTGCTGCAAAGCCATCCCTACTTCAACTTCTATGGAAAGGGTGTAAAGATCACCGAGCAATTGAAAAAGGAAAGCCGCGATGAAAGCATGTTCTATTTCCTGTGCGCCCTGTTGTTCTATTTTGGCTTTATTCGCGTTGCCTATATAAAGTATCTCGATAATCTGAAGACCCTGTTTATGAGGGTCACCATGCGTCAGCAACAAATTCGCGACCAGGTGTTGCAGTCGCCCCTGCCTTCTTTAATGCTGAACATCCTGTTTGTTATTTCGGCCGGGTTGTTCCTGAGTTTTGTGGCAGACTATTATAATATAACCCCTGGTGTAAACAGGTGGCTGTTGCTGGTCTATTGCTGTGTAGTGATTGCAACCATTTATCTTGGTAAGTTCATCTTACTTAAAATGATTGGCTGGATGTTCAATATAAGGTCGGCAGCCGACACCTACATCTTCATTGTTTTCCTTGTAAACAAGATGATGGGCATATATTTACTGCCCGCCTTGTTATTAATG
This sequence comes from Niastella sp. OAS944, assembly GCA_024809215.1. GTDB lineage: Bacteria > Bacteroidota > Bacteroidia > Chitinophagales > Chitinophagaceae > Niastella. Next base: position 4,648 of record JANUBW010000017.1, read on the forward strand.
GCGTTTGCGAAAGGAACTTTTTTGACGGTTCTAATTACTCTCACTTATTTCTTTATCGCCATATTATTTATTTATCGGTTTATAATAGCGTACAGGCCAGTAAGAAATGAGATTAAACTCTCAAGATTCCATTTTTTTATTTACCTTTGCGCCTTCGAAATAGCACCCCTTTTATTGATTTACAAGGTGTTATTGATTTTTGTGGAAAGAAGTTATTAACTTTGCAAATCCATACTTGGCTATTATGGTTAAAAACGGGGCTAAAAATGTAGCAGCAGCTACTCAAACCATTAAAAAAATCCTGATTACTCAACCCAGGCCGGAAACCGATAAATCGCCGTACTTCGAACTTGCCAGAAAGTACAGTGTTGAATTGGAGTTCCAGCCCTTTATACGTCTTGAAGGTATCCCTGCCAAAGAGTTCCGCAAACAAAAGATAGAGATAGCCAATTTCACAGGTGTAATATTTACCAGCCGCAACGCCATCGATCACTTCTTCCGCATTTGCGAAGAAATGAAAGTGACCATTTCGCAGGATACCAAGTATTTCTGTATTACTGAAGCCGTTGCCCTGTACCTGCAGAAATTCATCTTGTATCGTAAGCGTAAAGTGTTTTATGGGGCCGATGGTACCAACAAGAGTATGTTTGATGTGATCAACAAGCATAAAGAGAACGAGAAATTCCTGTACCCATGTTCTGAGAACCAACAGGATAACGAGATCGTGGGCTGGCTGAAAGCAAACAATTGCGAATTTGCCACGCCATTTATGTACCGCACCATCAGCAATGATGTAAAAGATCTGCTCACCAATACAGAATACGATATCATTTGCTTTTTTACGCCCAGCGGTGTAAAAAGCCTTTTCGATAATATTCCTGCCTATCAACAAAATGGCACCCGCATTGGCGCATTCGGAAGTAATACTTCCCGCGCTGTTGAAGAGGCTGGTTTAACGTTGGATATTAAAGCTCCGCAACCCCAGGCACCTTCAATGGTGGCGGCGTTGGAGCAATATCTTGCGGCAAACACAAAAAAGAAATAAAGATTTTAGAATAGGTCGGGTAATCATTTCATAGTTGACCGACCGCAATAGGCAATAAGCAATTGGCAAATGTTGTACTGTTAATTGCTTATTGTTTTTTTTGCCAATTGCCCATTGTCTATTGCCAGTTACCCCTTGATCTCCTCCGGTTTATAATTTGCATCCTTATGATCGCTTAAGCAATAACTGTATTTGCTTTCAGCTTTAGGCTTTTGGCTTTAAGCTGTATTCAATAGCGGTTTTACACCATTTTACATCAACATTCTCAACCATATACCTAAACCTTTTAACTTTAGGAAATGGCAAAGCACACCAACAAACTGGCGCAGGAAACCAGTCCGTACCTGTTGCAACATGCCCATAACCCTGTAGACTGGCATCCCTGGGGCGATGAAGCACTGAATAAAGCGAAACAGGAAGATAAACCCATACTGGTAAGTATTGGCTATGCAGCCTGCCATTGGTGTCATGTAATGGAGAAGGAGAGTTTTGAAGACGAGCAAACGGCCGAGATCATGAACGAGTATTTCGTGAACATTAAGATCGACCGGGAAGAACGGCCCGATCTTGATCATATATATATGGATGCCGTTCAGGCCATGACGGGCAGTGGCGGCTGGCCATTAAATGTTTTTCTTACTCCCGACGGGCGGCCGTTTTATGGCGGCACTTATTATCCGCCAAAGGCAATTTACAACCGGCCTTCCTGGATAGATGTACTGGCCGGCGTTGCCAATGCCTGGGCCGAAAAACGTGCCGATATTGATCAGCAGGCAACCAACCTAACCGGCCATATCGTACAATCCAATTCATTCGGGCAACAGGCTGTTGCAGGTAATATTAATATGGAAGGGCTTTTTTCGCAGGAAGTGGCCGATACCATGTTCAATAATATTATGGGTACAGCCGATACCGAAGATGGCGGTTTTGGTAATGCCCCTAAATTTCCCCAAACGTTTACAATTGGGTATTTACTGAGGTACTATCATTTAACAAAGAACGAGGTGGCGCTACAGCAGGCCTGCCTCAGTCTCGATAAAATGTTCCAGGGCGGTTTGTACGATCACCTGGGCGGTGGTTTTGCCAGGTATTCAACAGATAAAGAATGGCTGGCGCCCCACTTTGAAAAAATGTTATACGATAATGCGTTGCTGGTAATTGCGCTGTGCGATGCTTACCAGTTAACGCAGAAGCCTTTATACAAACAGGCGGTTGAGGAAACCCTGGCTTTTGTAGAACGTGAAATGTATTCGCCCGAGAAAAGTTTTTATTCTGCTTTGGATGCCGATAGCGAAGGGGTAGAAGGAAAGTTCTATGTATGGCAAAAGGCCGAAATAGAGGAGGTATTACAGCACGATGCGGCCATTTTTTGTGAGTTCTACGATGTAACCGAAGGTGGTAATTGGGAACATACCAACATTCTGAACATACGTAAGCCGTTGGAGGAGTTTGCGGTGGCGAAGAATATACCGGTTCAAACCTTACAGGAGTTACTGCAACGCAGCCGTGAAAAGCTGTTACAAAAGCGGAGTGAACGGGTGCGGCCACTGCTCGATGATAAAGTGTTGTTGGGGTGGAATGCCTTAATGAACAGTGCGTACAGCAGGGCGTATAGCGTATTTGGAAATCCTCAATATGAGGTGGTGGCGCGGGAGAACATGGAATTTATCATGAAGCGGTTCACAAATGATGGGTTGAATTTTTTTCATACATATAAAAAAGAAATAGCCAAGTACCCAGCCTTTTTAGACGATTATGCGTATTTAATACAGGCGTTGATCCATTTGCAGGAAATTTCGGGTATTGCAGACTATCTGTATAAGGCAAAATCACTAACAGAATGGGTTATTGAGCAATTTAGTGAAGAAGAGACCGGATACTTCTTTTACACACATAAGGGTCAGCAGGACGTTATTGTGCGTAAAAAAGAAGTGTACGACGGCGCCGTTCCCTCCGGAAACGCAATAATGGCTTTTAATTTGCAGTATATAGGCGTTGTTTTTGATATAACCGGGTGGCGCGAGCGGGCAATTAAAATGTGCGCAGGTTTGCAGCAGGCAGTGCACCGGTATCCGGGTTCATTTGGCGTATGGGCAACCATGATACTTTCTATTCTTGGGGGAATTGCAGAAATAGCCATTATTGGAAAGGACGCAGAAATTGTAAGGCGGGAGCTTTTAGGGCATTTTATCCCTTTTCGGGTAATGCAATCGGCTCAACAGGCAGATAATGATTTACCCTTACTTGCCGCAAAACCATCCTCCCCGGATACGCAAATATACTTATGTAAAAACTACCAGTGTAGTACGCCTGTAAACAAAGTGAGCGACCTGATCCGTCTTCTGAAAAATGTGTAAAAATTTAAAATTTTGGCGATACAATAATCCAATTTCCGGTATCGTTTACATGAAAGCTTATATCACGTAATTGCAGTTTTAAAAAATAAATTCTATTCTTGTGATGAAGTCGGTAAAACATTATTTTTGCCCAATACCCTTTAATATTATGAAAATGAAGAACCTATCCGCCTTAACAGCGCTGGTAGCTTTGATCGCTACCGGATGTGGCAAAGTAGGAAAATCCTCAAAAGGCGCACCGAATGATGGCCAGCTACATGGCGTATCGGCGGCTTCCAAGTACAATATGACCAGGCCTCCTGGGATGGTATACATACCACCAGGCACCTTCCATATGGGTCCCAGCGATGAGGATGTAAACTATGCTTACACTGCGCGCAACAAGCAAATTTCAATTAATGGCTTCTGGATGGACGCCACCGAGATCACAAACAACGAGTACCGTCAGTTTGTGTGGTGGGTGCGCGACTCTATTGGCGCCACACTGCTTCAATATGGTAAAGAAGTAGATGGTACTTTCCAGATCGACTGGAAAAAAGCCAAAACCATTAAATGGGATGATAAAGCTACAGTTGAGAAGATCGACCAGCTGATCCTGTCGCCCGAGAACCGCGTTTTCGGCAAAAAGGAGATCGATCCTTCTAAATTGATATACCATTCTGAAATATTTGAGCTGAAAGAAGCTGCCAAAAGAGAAAATGCCGGCAGACCCCGCTCTCAGTTCATTGTAAAGAAGAATGTTCCTGTATACCCAGATACCCTGGTTTGGATTCGTGACTTCTCTTACTCATACAACGAGCCCATGACCAAAAGGTATTTCGTTCACCCTGCTTTCGGGAACTATCCTGTAGTAGGTGTTAACTGGAAACAGGCTTCAGCCTTCTGCGAATGGAGAACGCACTACCTGAATTCTTACCTCGAATCTAAGAAAAGACCTACCGAATCAGATTTCCGTTTACCAACAGAAGCAGAGTGGGAATATGCTGCCCGTGGCGGTCGTTCTCAATCAATGTTCCCCTGGGGTAACTATTATCTGAGAAACAGAAAAGGTTGCTTACTGGCTAACTTCAAACCTGGCCGTGGTAACTATCCTGAAGATGGCGCATTCTACACTGCACGTGCCGATGCTTACTGGCCAAACGACTTTGGTTTGTATTGTATGGCAGGTAACGTAAGTGAGTGGACCTCTTCACTGTTCTACGAAGGTGCTTACAACTTCCAACACGATATGAATCCTGACATTCGTTTCGATGCCAAAGATGATGATCCTCCACGTATGAAACGTAAGGTAATCCGCGGTGGTAGCTGGAAAGACGTAGGCTTCTTCCTCCAAACGAGCACCCGTGCTTATGAATATATGGATACGGCTAAGTCTTACATCGGCTTCCGCTGTGTAATTGATTTACCTGCAATGCAGAAGAAACGTTAAAATCTAATTTAGAGTAAAATTTTTTAACGGCTAATCCGTTTTATTGGAGATTGATTTAACAACAAAATCAAACTGGTATTTTATTCTCTCATCCCTATTGAAAACCCGTTTTCTAAAAATTAAAAATTAAAGTTATGGCTGGAGTTTCTAAATCTACTGAAAGACTGGTAAACGTAATCGTATGTATGGGTGCTGCTGTCGTGATCTTCGGTGCCTGGCAAAAAATTACGCACCAGGCCCTCGCTGATTTCTTCTTAACGGCAGGTCTTATCACAGAAGCTGTGATCTTCGTTGTATATGCATTCTTACCCCCTCCCGGATCAGAAATGCATGCTATTGCTGAAGCATTACCAAAATTAGCTGGTGGCGTTAGCGGCAATTCAGGTAACCCTGCAGTTGCTAAAATGGACGAAATGTTCCACGAAGCTGACATCACTCCTGCTAACCTGGCCCGTTTAAGCGAAGGTTTCAAAAAATTAGGTTCTACTGTAAACAATATAGCTGATGTATCTGATGTAGTTAAAACTACTTCTGACTTCACTAATAAAACTAAAGAAGTTACTGTAGCTCTGGACAAAATGAAGGACGTTTACCAAGGCGCTGCTTCAACTGTTTCCAGCTTTAACTCAGCTGCCGACAGCACTAAACAATTCCACGAGCAAGTACAGGTATTGACCAAAAACTTAGGTTCACTGAATGCAATTTATGAACTGGAGTTACAGGATACCAACAACCACCTGAAAGCTATGAATAGCTTCTACGGAAACCTGGTACAGGCTTCACAAACCATGCAAGGTAGCGTAGATGATGCTAAGAAAGCGCACGAACAGATCTCTAAACTGGCAGGTAACCTGAGCCACCTGAATACCATCTATGGTAACATGCTCACTGCTATGCAGGGTCGTTAATTAGGATGGTAGTCCATATCCTGTTACCCATGTAAATGGCAATCAGATTAGTGTAACAAAATTTGTTTAAACTAGAAAAACCTAACCCATGGCTTTACCTAAAGAGCCGAGGCAGAAGATGATCAACATGATGTACCTGGTGCTTACAGCCCTGCTGGCACTCAACGTATCATCAGAGATCCTCAACGCCTTCGTAACTGTAAACGGCAGTATTACTAAATCAAACCAGGTAATTACTGACAAGAATAAATTAACGTATGAGTCTTTTGCTGAAAAGTTAAAAGATCCTCAAACACAAGCACAGGCTTCGGCCTGGGCGCCTAAAGCTGAAGAGGCTAAGAAATTGTCTGCCGAGCTTTATGACTATATTGAAGGTCTGAAAACCGAGCTTACAAAAGAAGCCGGTTCTCACGAAAACCATCACAATGGCAAACAAGAGATCAATGCCGATAATATTGATGCTTCTATTCGCCTGATGGACCAAAAAGGAAAAGGTAAAGACTTATACGAGAAGCTGGGCAACTATAAAAAAGCCATGCTCGCTTTGTTGGGTAATGAAGCCGGACCTTTTGAGAAATCAATTCCTATTGATTTAACTGTTCCTGAATCTAAAACAGGTACTAAATATGGTAATGATTATAAGGGTTGGACACAGAGCTATTTCCACATGACCCCTGCCATTGCCGGTTTAACTATCCTGAGCAAATTCCAGAACGATGTTAAAGGAACTGAATCTCAGGTTGTTGATCACTTCCACTCTAAAATTGGTGAAGTTAAGATCGTATACAACAAATTCCAGGCTATCGCTACATCAAACACCACATACGCTATGCCTGGTGATGATGTTGAGATCACTGCCGGTGTAGGTGCGTTCAGCGACGCTGCTAAACCACGTATCACTATCAACGGTGCTCCTCAGACTTTAACAGCTGATGGTACTGCGGTAATGAAAACTAAAGCAAGCGGAACTGGCGACCATTCAGTAAACGTAGTTATCGAGTTCAACAAACCCGATGGTACGCCTGAGAAAGTTACCAAAACCATCAAGTATACAGTAGGTGTTCCTTCAGGTGCATCTATCTTCCTCGAAAAGATGAACGTAATGTATATTGGTGTTGATAACCCGCTTACTATCTCTGGTGGTAGCGTAGGTGCTGAGAAAACACGTGTTTCTTTCGCCGATGGTTCAATCACTAAAGATGGTGCTGGTCACTACATTGCAAAACCCAGCAAACCTGGTATGTCTAAGATCGTTGTAAACGCAGATGGTAAGAACTTCGAGTTCCCTATGCGCTTAAAATATCTGCCTCCGCCAGCTGCCTTCATCGGTGCTAAGAAAGGTGGTAACATCTCTTCTGCCGAGTTGAAAGCTGTAGGTGCTGTAATCGCTAAACTGGAAGAAAGCGATTTCATGGCTCCCTTCCAGGTAGTAAGTTACACAGTAGGTGCAGTAGGTGGACCAGTACAACTGTACTCTGAAGCTAATAACGAAGGTAACCGTTGGAGCGGTCAGGCAGCAAGCCTTATCTCTCGTTGCGGTCCTGGCTCAAGAGTGTTCTTCGACAAAATTCAGGTAATTGGGCCCGATGGTCGTAAACGTGAAATTCCGGGTATGAACTTTACCCTTAAGTAACAAATTTTTAAAAACAGGGAACAAATGAAGAACCGAATCATAAAATTGTGTTTGTTGCTGACTGTGTTGGTTTTTGCTGCCACAACAGTAGATGCACAGGCTAGAAAAAAACCTGTACGGAAGAAAGCTGTGCGTAAAGGTGCTACCACCAACCGCAACAGAAATACGCCTACTGCCGCCGTGGCTCCGCCACCGGTAGATACCGTAAAACCAGCTCCGGTTGAAGCAAAACTGGACATTCCGCCGATCAAAAAGTCGCTGCGTAATGATAACGCCATTGAGCGTAACCTGGTTAAAGACCGTATTCCTTTGGCATACGAACACATACGTGAAGATGATGCCGCATATATGCAACGTGTATGGCGCGAGATAGATGTACACGAAAAGATGAACCTGCCTTTCGTTTACAAAGCTGAAGGCGATCAGGGTAATCAGCGTTTCATTTACATCCTGTTGAACGCTATCAAGAACGACAGCATTACTGCGTTCTCTTCTGAAGATGATCGGTTCACTACTCCTTTACCGTTCCAGGAGATCGTGAAAGGACTGGTTGGTACACCAACTATCATTTCGGTTCCCGACCTGAAGAACGACCCTGATGGTTCTAAAGGTTTGATGCGTGATACTACTATCGTACAGGAGTTCAATCCTGACAAAATAGAAAGATACTGGGTTAAAGAAGACTGGGTATTCGATAAAGAATCTTCGCGTATGCAGGTGCGTATCCTTGGGATCGCCCCGCTGAAGACCATCACAAACGACGATGGCTCGTTCCGCGATGTAACGCCTATCTTCTGGGTTTACTACCCCGATCTGAGACCTATTTTCGCTCGTCACGAGGTGTACAATGGTAAAAACTTTGGCGCCCGTATGAGTTGGGAAGAGCTTTTCGAAAGCCGTATGTTCGCCAGCCGTATTATTAAATCTACGGTTAACAACCCCAACGACGAGTTCATTAAATCGTACATAAAAGATCCTATTCTTGCATTGCTGGAAGGCGATAACATGAAAGAGCGGATCTTCAACTACGAGCAGGACCTGTGGTCTTACTAAGAAAAAGTTGAACGTTTAACTATAACTAAAAAGGGTATCGTAAATTTACGGTACCCTTTTTAAATTATTAACTTAAGCCATTGTAAAATAGGAGTAAAGTGTACTCGCTGTATAAACATTATATCAAGAATTTTTTTAAAAATACCCACATTTAGGTATTGTTTTCTGGTACCGATTCACCATTTACAATGGTTTTTCATAGGATATTGGATTTTAAAAACGGGGCTGGATGTCTATCCGGGCCCCTTTTTCTTTTTAGACCTACCCATGTTAGTTAACGTTCTTTGTGCCTTGTATGAAAGACCTCATACTTCCTACATCATACTTCTTACTTCGTATATCTTATTCCGGCGTAAGAGCTTCTTCACCCGCCTGAGGAGGAGACTGGGGCGTATCAAAATAATTCCTTATCAAAGTGGCCTTCGCATTACCCACGGCCGCGGTCAAATCTGCCATACTTAATTCTTTCACCCGCTTCACCGATTTAAACTCTTTCAATAGCTGTTCGGCAGTACTCTTGCCAATGCCTTTTATTTGCTCCAGTTCGTTCTTGAATGTTCCCTTGCTGCGTTTATTACGATGGAAAGTGATGCCGAAACGGTGCACCTCATCGCGTATGGAACGTATCAGTTTTAAACTATCGCTATTGTAAGGCAGCTTCACCGATTGCTGATCGCCGGGGAAGAATATTTCTTCTTCATTCTTTGCCAGGCCAACAATGGTCATTCGTCCGCCCAGGCCCAACTCACGTATACCTTCCAATGCGGCACCTAACTGTCCTTTACCACCGTCAATGATCACCAGTTGCGGAAATGGCTGTTCTTCCAGTTGTAAACGTTTATAACGCCTGGTTACAGCCTCTTTCATAGTGGCAAAATCATTAATACCCTGCACAGTTTTTACATTGAAGTGACGGTAATCGGATTTACTGGGCACCCCATTTTTAAAACATACCATGGCCGATACGGGATAGCTGCCCTGAAAGTTGGAGTTATCGAAACATTCAATATGAACGGGAACGGAAGGCAATTGCAGATCGTCTTTTATTTGCTCAAGCACCCGCAGTTTTGTTGATTCATCTTTACCATCGAGCTTAAGCATTTTGCGTTGCCGTATTTCTTCCTTGAAATAGTTCACGTTCATTTCGGCCATGTCGAGCAGTTTCTTTTTGTCGCCGGCCTTTGGTACGGTTACCACAATTTGCGGCTCGGCATATTCAATCTCAAAAGGAACTATGATCTCGGGCGAAAGACTGTTGAACGTTGTGCGAAGCTGTGCTACGGCAAACGATAGTATTTCTTCAATGGGTTCATTGAGGTGGGTTTCCCATTGCGATGTATGCGTTTGTACAATGGTGCCGTTCTGCATCATCAGGTATGTTACATAAGCGGCATCGCCATCGCGAAGAATTGAGAATACATCGGCATTGCCCAGGTGCCTGCTAACTACCACAGAGCGGGCCTGGTATTGCTCGAGGTGTTCAATTTTCTTATGAATGATCTGTGCTTTTTCAAAGGCCAGTTCTTCTGCTGCAGCCCGCATCTCTGATTTGAAATGTTGTATAACCGGGCCCAGGTTACCCTTAAGAATGTTACGTAACTGCTGCAGGCCCTCGTTATAAGCTTCTTCGGTTTGCAGGCTTTCGCAGGGGCCTTTACAATTACCCAGGTGATACTCGAGGCACACTTTGAACTTTCCTTTGGCAATATTGGCCGGGCTCAGGTTCAGCTTACAGGTGCGCAGCTGAATATTGGCCTTTATAAAATCGAGCAGTTCGCGTACCCGGGCTACCGAGGTAAAAGGGCCCAGGTATTCACTGCCGTCGGCAATTTTGCGGCGGGTAAGAAAAACGCGGGGGAAGTGCTCTTTTTTGATAACGATGTAGGGATACGTTTTATCATCTTTCAGGTTGATGTTAAAACGGGGCTGAAACTGTTTTATCAGCGAGTTCTCAAGCAAAAAGGCGTCTTGCTCACTTGGCACAATAGTGAACTCTATGCGCTTTATACGCTGAACCAGCTCATGTGTTTTATAGGAGGTAAAGGTTTTGGTAAAATAGGAGCTGATACGTTTGCGGAGATGTTTTGCTTTACCTACATAAAGCAATGTATCTGCCGAATCGTAATATTTGTAAATACCGGGTTCAACCGGTAATGTAGAGGCAATATTTTGAAATTCCTGTGCTGTCATAATTCAATTACTCTGCAAAATATTCGGGGTCCCAAATCACTTTATCAATAGTAGTAACAGCCGGACCGGTCTTTGGTTGTTTCACGGTGGTGATATAGAAATATTCACCCATCTTCCACGTAAAACGTTGTTGAACGGTGGTGTCGCCGCTGTTGAAATCCTTCTCCATATAAACGCGGTTCACCTGATCGTTGGCCAGGCTGGGATTTATATAAACCATTACGTTGCGCAGCGGCCATTCGCCCACTTTACCCGAATATATGAACTGGATCATTTCAGTGGTTTCATCCATTAATGAGCTTTCTTTGAAATGCTCATGAAATGAGGCCGAATCCAGCTCGGGCAGTATAAACTGGCTGGCCAGCTGGTGAAATGCCGGTAACTGAATAAAGTTTGAATCCTTCTTCTTACCATCGACGGTTATTTTTCTCATAATACCACCGGCAAAAGAATCTACCCTGGTGATATCGTTCCTGATAAAATCTGCTACAGGCAGGTAGCTTTTATTTTCAGTTGAATCCTGGGTGGTGGCAACGGCCGGCTCTTTGGGTTTATGCTTACAGGCTACGGCCAGCAATAACAGGGCCGGTACTAAAAGGTTTATCAGCTTCATCGGGTAAAATTATTGAAAAGTATCCTCTTAATTCAATTGTAATGAACCGGAGCGGGGTGGTGAAGTAAGAAGTAGGAAGTATAAAAAAGTAAGAGGTAAGAAAAATGGGGTTCTTCTTACCTCCTACTTCTTATTTCATACTTCGAAAGTTAGCGGATAGTTTTGGTTACGCCTATCTTGATACCATAGTTAAACAGGTTCTCGCGAATAGGGTATTCTTTGATGTAACTTGATAATAATTGATAACGCACCTGCGGACCAACCTGCCATTTCAGGTCGCCGGTCTTATAAGAAACAAACGCTTCTGCGCTGGTATTTATATTCCATTTTCTAACCAATGCCGGTTCTGTTGCGTACTTGTAATCGGCAGTTATGAGGTATGTGTTGCGGTTCAGCAAATAAGTGGGTTGAACCGTTCCGGCAATGCCTACCTGTAATTTCTTATTGCCTAACAGGTTTACTTCAAGGCCCACTGGCACACTCAACTGAAAGTATTGGTTATGCAGGTCCTCGGCAGCATCGCCGCCAAAATTGCGGTAACGCGTATAAGAAGTAAGCTGCCCTGTTACAATACCATAACCCGAGTTAAGGGCTATAGTGGCTGGTTCATAAGCATAAGAGCTGTAAGCCTGAATATCGTAGCGAATGTAATTGAACTGCAAACCTGTTTTAAGTGTGAAGGTCTTGTTCACCGCATACAAAAGGTTTGAACCGAATTCGAAACCCAGGGCTGGTTTATGATTAACCAGTTTATCAGGATCGCCGGGGATAATAGGCGCCAGGGGTAAAGTTTTTACATCTGAAGGGTAGTTGCTGCCTCTCCACCTGCGATAGTTCATGGTAGGTGTAAATGACAACTGCCAGCTCAGGCGTTTTTGTTTTGGAACAGCTAACTCGTAAACGGCATGTTGCGCCATCCAGCTTACCCGTTTATTATCTTCTTCGGTATTGTTGGTATTAGCTTCCAGCTTCGACTCGTTAACCGATATAGGGTTGGTTAAAGTAGTGGCGGCAGGCACCTGGGCTGTTGTTTGATGACCTGCCTGTACATTGGTAAAATCTAAGCTGTTAGTTTCGGTTTCGTTATTGGCCAGTTCGGGCTGCCATAATTTTCTGGCTTGCCAGCTATTGAGATCGTATACAGGTGTTTCGTTGTTAAATGCCAGTGTATGATTTTCAGGAATACCTGCCACGGCAATAACGGTAGCAGGAGAGGGGGCAGGCTGAATTATTGGGATAACTAAAGCCTGTTGGTTTTCGTTGTTATTATCGGGATTGAGAACAAAAGTTCTTTCTTTGATAGTAGTATTGTTGGTTTGTTTGGGTGTGCCAAACGGTACTATAACAGCTTTAGTAGAATTATTCGATTGGGTGGTTTCAGTTTGTTTAGAATCGGAAGAAGAAGTGTTGTTTTCGGCAATAGAAGATTTGTTTGCGGCTGATGGAGTAATGAACTCAATGAACGTATAGTAGCCGACCGCACCCAGAAAGAGAACTAAACTTAACCAATACCATTTTCTGTTGGGGTGTAATGAACGGTGTATACCTTTCCACACCTTATCAGAAGGATACATTTTATATTGGTCAGCTTTTTCTTTCAGCAGTTCTTCAATATCCTCATTGTAAAAACCTCGCTCCATATCAATTAGTGTTTGTACGGTATGTTTTTCATAGGGTTAAATAGCTATCAGTATTAGAGTGATGTTTTGGTTTATCTTCCCGCTGCTACACCTAACCAATTGACTTTCTCCTTGGGCCGCATAATGATCTTCTTCTTCACAAGAATGTCTTCAAGCATTTGTTTAGCCCGGGTATATTGCGAACGGCTGGTACTTTCTTCTATATCCAGCATTTCGGCAATTTCTTTGTGCGAATAACCTTCGATGGCATACAGGTTAAGTACCGTACGGTAACCTATAGGTAGTAAGCGAATGCATTCCACTACCTGTTTTGCCTGTACTATCGAGGGCACCGATTCTTCGCGCACCTGGATGCTGGTTGCATGGATGATGTCGACGCTTTCGTTGAACTTCTTGTTCTTTTTGAGGTGGTTGATACAGGTATGAACTATGATTCGCCTTATCCAACCCTCAAATGCTCCTTTGTTCTGGAAGGTATGTATTTGTGAAAATACCTTTATAAATCCTTCCTGTAACATGTCTTCAGCATCTTCCCGGTGGTGGGCGAACCTGTAACAAACAGACAGCATCTTGGGACTGTACCGGTTGTACAATTCCCGCTGGGCAGTCGTATCGTTACGTAAACAGCCTTGTAAAATGGCGTCGTCGGTCATATTAACCGTTTGGTTGCCCTGTAATTTAGACAATTTTTCGAAGTAATTGCTGCGCTATTTATAAAAAATTACCCGATTGGGGCATCAATTTTAATCTGCTGCATGCAGGGTTTGCGGCCATTTACCAAACTGAGCACTTTATAGTCAATGAAATTCACTTATTTAAGCAGGGCAGGTGGCGTAAGTTTTGCTGCGTTTATGATATCTCTTAAACTCCTTCATGAAACAGACCAGTTGACCGGAAATTATTTCTACATGGCATCTTAAACTTACTAGTTATCATGAGTAACAAGGAGGACTTACAACATGCCGCCGGTACGGCAGGTATTGAAACAATACATAATGGGAACGGGCATACAGAACACCACCCGCAATCGTTCTGGACGAAGTACGTTTTTAGCCAGGACCATAAAATGATCGCCAAACAATTCCTCATTACTGGTATGGCCTGGGCCGTTATAGGCGCTGCGTTCTCTGTACTGTTTCGCCTGCAGCTTGGTTACCCTGGCGAACGCTTTCCATGGCTTGAAACATTATTAGGCCACTGGGCCGAAGGCGGGGTATTGAACCCTGAGTTCTATTATGCCATGGTAACCATGCATGGCACCATCATGATCTTTTTTGTATTGACGGCCGGCTTAAGCGGCACCTTTGCCAACTTTCTGATACCGCTGCAATGCGGCGCCCGCGATATGGCTTCACCCATGTTAAATATGCTTTCGTACTGGTTCTTTTTTGCGGCCAGCATTGTAATGTTCAGTTCGCTTTTTTTGCAAACGGGCCCTGCCAGTGGCGGTTGGACGGCCTATCCACCCCTTAGTGCATTGGGCGATGCCATGCCCGGTTCGCGCCAGGGAATGGATTACTGGTTGCTGGCCCTTGCCCTGTTTGTAGTAAGCACCCTGCTGGGAGGCATCAACTATATTTCAACAATAATGAACCTGCGTACCAAGGGCATGACCATGACACGCCTGCCGCTCACTATTTGGGCGCTGTTCTTTACCGCCTGTTTAGGGCTTTTGTCGTTCCCGGTATTGCTATCGGGTTTCATCCTGTTGTTGTTCGACCGGCATATGGGAACCAGTTTTTATTTAACCGATATCTTTCTTAATTCAACCGGGCAGGCCCTGCCAAATGAAGGCGGAAATGCCATCTTATACCAACACCTGTTTTGGTTTTTAGGCCACCCCGAAGTATACATTGTAATACTACCGGCCATGGGTATAGCTTCGGAAGTGATCAGTGTTAATGCACGTAAACCCATTTTTGGCTATGCGGCCATGGTGGCTTCGTTGTTTGCCATTGCGGCATTGTCGTTCCTGGTATGGGCGCACCATATGTTTGTAACAGGCATGAACCCTTTTTTAGGATCGGTATTCGTATTGCTTACGTTGCTTATAGCCATTCCCTCGGCTATTAAAGTATTTAACTGGCTTACTACACTGTGGCGGGGAAACATTCGGTTTACACCAGCTATGTTGTTTGCTATTGGGTTTGTAAGTGTGTTTATCTCGGGTGGGCTTACCGGCATTTGGCTGGGTAATTCAACCATCGATCTTCATGTGCACGACACGTACTTCATAATTGCACACTTTCATTTGGTAATGGGCGTGGCTGCCATGCTGGGTATGTTTGCAGGAGTATATCACTGGTTCCCTAAAATGTACGGGCGGTATATGAACACCACCCTGGGCTTTATTCATTTTTGGGTTACGTTAACAGGCGCATATTGTATCTTTTGGCCTATGCACTACATGGGGTTGGCAGGTATGCCGCGCCGTTACCTCGATTACAGCCAGTGGCAATCGTTTAATCAGTTTCAGGACCTGAACCGCTTTATTACCGTTGCCTCCATCATTGTATTTGCCATACAACTGTTGTTTATATTCAACTTCTTTTATTCCATATTCAAAGGAAGAAGGGTAACCAAACAGAACCCCTGGGAATCGAATACGCTTGAGTGGACGACGCCAATATTACCGCCGCATGGAAATTGGGAAGGTGAAATTCCCGAGGTGCATCGCTGGGCGTATGATTATGATAAGGATGAAAGGGGCTTCATTATGCAAACAGAGCCTGTTGGTGCTACAGAGGTGAGCGAGCCGCACGTAGTGGGAAGTACGAAATCAATTAGCTAATGTGATAATTAGATAATGTGATAATGAATACAATGCTAATGTTTGTATTTTCATTATCACATTATCAAATTAGCTAATTATCACATTACACCAGCACCTCACCCGTCATCTCCTGCGGAATAGGCAATCCCATCATGGTGAGAATGGTAGGCGCAATATCACCCAGCTTACCAGGTTTAATAGTGCCTTTAAAGTTTTTATCTATAATGAACAGCGGTACCAGGTTCATCGTATGTGCTGTATTAGGTGTACCATCTTCATTAATGAGGTAATCGGCATTACCATGGTCGGCAGTTAAGAAAACAGTATAGCCATGTTCCAGTGACGCGGTAACCACACGCTCAACACATTTGTCAACAGTTTCAACTGCTTTAATGGCGGCAGAAAAAACACCGGTATGGCCCACCATGTCGGCATTGGCATAGTTCAAACAAATAAAATCAGCCGACTCTTTTTCTATCTCCGGAACAATGGCATCGGTTAATTCGATTGCGCTCATTTCGGGTTTCAAATCGTAAGTGGCTACTTTGGGCGAGGGGACCATTATACGGTTCTCACCATCAAACGGCTTTTCGCGGCCACCGCTGAAGAAGAATGATACGTGTGGGTATTTTTCAGTTTCGGCTATACGGATCTGTTTCTTTCCGTTATTGGCCAAAATTTCACCCAGGGTATTATTCAGGTTATCGTTCTCAAAAACCACATTAACATTCTTGAATGTTTTGTCGTACTCCGTCATGGTAGTGTAGTTCAGCGACAGTTTCTTCATGCCAAAATCGGGAAAGTCGTTTTGGGTAAGCACTTCGGTGATCTCACGGCAACGGTCGGTGCGGAAGTTGAAACAGATAACTGCATCACCATCTTTTATAGTGGCCAGTGGTTGCTGGTTGGCACCAATTACAACGGTTGGTTTTATAAATTCATCGGTTACATTGGCGCCGTACGATTGTTGAATTGCTGCCAGCGCGTCAGTAGCTTTTTCGCCAATGCCATTTACCAGGGCATCATAAGCGAGTTTAACACGCTCCCAGCGTTTATCGCGGTCCATAGCGTAATAACGGCCGCTTACGGAAGCAATTTTACCAGTGCTGGTGTTCAGGTGTTTTTGTAAGTCGGTAACATAACCCAGTCCACTTTTAGGATCTGTATCGCGACCATCAGTAAACGCATGAACAAAAACATCGGTCAGGCCTTCCTGTGCGCACAGCGTTGTTAAAGCTTTTAGGTGACTGGTGTGCGAGTGTACACCACCGTCGCTTACCAAACCAATAAGGTGCAGCGGTTTTTTATTTTCCTTGCTATAGCGAATGGCTTTTAACAGCACCTCATTTTTAAAGAAAGATCCATCACGTACTGCAACATTAATGCGCTGTAATTCCTGGTAAACAATACGGCCGGCGCCCAGGTTCAGGTGTCCTACTTCGCTGTTACCCATTTGGCCGTCGGGCAAACCTACCTGTTCGCCACAGGTAATTAACGTTGTATTAGGATATTTTGCGTATAAAGAGCTAACAAATGGAACATTAGCGTTTTGAATTGCATCGGAAGATTTAACCTTTCCAAGGCCCCAACCATCCATGATGATTAATATAGCTTTATTATTTGGCATATAACTATGTGATTGTGTTTGGTTTGATAGAAAACGCTGCAAAGGTAATGCAATGACGCGGTAGTAGTAATTTTTGGCAGCATTCTTAGTTTGGCATATTTTTAGCGAATTTAGCGGTGAAAAGTAAAATTCGCTCAATTATGAAAAAGTATCTGGGATTTGCGATTGTGGCCGTTTCGCTGGTCCTGGTATCCTTTGCACCCCTTTATTCTATTGATGACGTAGTTGCTGCAATGCGCACTGGTAATGCAACACAATTATCGAAGTACTTTGATAGCCGGGTAGATCTGTCGTTACCAGGTAAAAGCGATAATTACAGCAAAAGCCAGGCTGAAATGATCCTGAAAGATTTTTTTGGCAACAATACTGTAAAGAACTTCATCGTAAAACATAAAGGGGAGCAAAATGGCTCCCAGTTCTGCATCGGATTACTGCAAACCAAAAATGGAAATTTCCGCACTAAATTCTTTATGAAGCAAAAGGGCGACCAGCAGGTTGTTCAGGAGCTTGGGTTCGAAGTAACGGAATAACCAATAGGCAATAGGCAAAGTTGCCGAATTTCAGGTGTTGCCTATTGCCTATTCAGCTGTTTATTATCGCCGCTGTGACCACCTAATACGCAGTATCTATACCGATATTGTTACCTTTGTGCATATGCTCACATTCAACGAACAGCTGCACCATTTAATCGAAACCGCCTTGCAGGAAGATATAGGCGACGGAGACCATTCTACGCTTTCCGTTATTCCTGCCGATGCCCGGGGAAAAGCCGTGTTAAAGATCAAACAGCCCGGTACTGTTGCCGGTATGCAGGTTGCCGAGGCCATTTTCAGATATAAAGAACCTTCCATACAATTTACTGCACTAAAAAAAGACGGCGACCGCATGGAAGCCGGTGAAAATGCATTTGAGGTAACAGCCACAGTGCACACCATTTTGCAATGCGAGCGGCTGGTATTGAATTGTATGCAGCGCATGAGCGGCATTGCCACCCTCACCCGTTTATATACCGACCGGTTAAAAGGTTACGCCACCCGGTTGCTTGATACCAGAAAAACAACACCCGGTTTTCGCCTGCTTGAAAAAGAAGCGGTACGTATTGGCGGTGGTCACAATCACCGCATGGGGCTGTACGATATGATCATGCTGAAGGATAATCATATTGATTATTGCGGCGGTCTTGAAAAAGCTATTGATAGGGCTTATACCTACGTGCAGGAAGTTAAACCGGGGTTAAAAATAGAAGTGGAAACGCGCAGCCTCGATGATGTAAAAAAGGTAATGGCCTTTGGAAAAGTTGACCGTGTGATGCTTGATAATTTTACTCCGGAGATGCTTTCGCAGGCGTTGAAATTAATAAACGGTACCATTGAAACAGAAGCCAGCGGTGGAATTACCCTGGAGAATATTACCGAATATGCGGCAACTGGTGTAGATTACGTAAGTGTTGGAGCTTTGATACATCAGGCTGCCAGTTTAGACCTCAGTTTGAAAGCTGTTATAATATAATGTTCTAATGAAATAACCCTGAACAATGAGCAAAAAGAACAAACCCGATAATAAAGGATTCGTATATAGTACCGATCCTAATTTCAAGTTTGAAGAGGAGCAGGAAGAAATGAATACCCTTACGCCCGAACAACAAAAACTACGGGTGTGGTTAGATACCAAACAGCGTGCAGGCAAAGCAGTTACATTAATAACTGGTTTTATTGGTACACCCAACGACCTCGAAGAACTAGGCAAAAAGCTGAAGAACTTTTGCGGTACCGGCGGTTCGGCCAAAGATGGCGAGATCATTATTCAGGGCGACCAGCGCGAAAAAGTAATGCAATGGTTGCTGAAGAATGGTTATAAGAACAGCAAAAAAGCCGGTTAATCAACAGGCAATTGGCAATAACCAATAGGCAATGAAATACAAACTACCTTTATGGCTTGGTCATTCATATACGCTGTAGTGTTTGCTGCTACATTTGGTGGTGTGATGTTTACCCTGGCATCATTGGTTACAGGCATAGTGAATAAAGACCGGAGGATAATTGATTTTGGACTTAGGATATTGTTGTTCACTGCCATTTCGGGCTCAGTGTTATTGTTGATGGTAAAATGCTTAGGTTATATTTTCGCAGAAAAGTTAATGGATATTCTGGATACAATTTTTTAGTTGATCGTAAACCCCTAAACTCCCTAAACATGGGTGCTCTTGTTGGATTTTATTTACGCGTGCTTTTCACGCTGATCATGCTTGCTATTTTCGGTTTTATGGTAATGTATTTTGTGACCTCGTTGAAACTGGTAAGGCTTGCTAATAAGGAAGAGAATATTAATAAAAAGCGCAGCGGTCAAAAATCATTATTGTGGTCTTTATCAGGAATGACGTTGGTATTTTTTATTTGGCTGATAATTGTAGCAAAACTTTAGTTTAACCGGAAATGCTTTTATTCCCCTTATATAGTAAAAAAGCAATCGCCACGTCAATTAACGTGGCGATTGCTTTTTACTATTGTCAATTGCTTATTGCCCTGCAGCTGAGCTATAACCCTTTTTATCGCCCCACTTATTCAACAGTTCAAGTGAAGGGATCTTAAAGTCACCACTCAAACTTACATACAGGCCAATAACATCCTGTTGGTTCAGTTGATGATCGTCGATACTTTCAAAGCGAACATTGTATTGGTTCACCAGGTTCGTATAAACCGAGCCGGTAGGCCATACTTGGGTACCGCGGTTGCTGATGTTGATCAAATTGAATTTAACACCTGCATGGCGCTGGCATTTCTTCGCAATGGCATCGGGTTGTTCGTTGCTTTCAATGAACATATCAACTCCAATGATCTGTTCATTTACCAGTTCTTTCGACTCCAACATGGTGTTCTTTTCCAGCTTTAGCGGAGTAGGTGTACCTGGTTTATTGGCTATTATTGGTTTGGCATTCAGCTCGGGTGTTCTTCCAAAGTTGCTGATGATGGCATCGGCAAATTCTGTAGTATTTAAGCTGGCTTTTGATTTATCGCCAAAATCGCCGGTGTGCACACCTTGCTCAAGCGTATACAGCAATGCATTTTCGATAATAGCGGCATTTTGTGTAAGGCCAAGGTGACGCAGCATAGCAAAACCACTTAATAATAATGCGGTTGGGTTAGCTATGTTCTTTCCGGCAATATCAGGTGCGGTACCGTGTACTGCTTCGAAAATACAAATATGGTCGCCGATGTTGGCGCTGGGGGCAAAACCTAAACCACCTACTAGGCCGGCGCAAAGGTCGCTCACAATATCACCCTGTAAATTGGTTAACACCACCACATCAAAAGTATCGGGGCGGGTAACCAGTTTCATACACAGGTCATCTACAATTATATCATCAGCTTTTAAATCGGGGTATTCTTTCGCTACTTCATAAAAGCATTCCAGGAACAACCCATCGGTGATCTTCATGATGTTTGCTTTGTGACCACAGGTAATGCGGCGGGCATTTTTTTGGCGGGCCATTTCAAAAGCATATCGAATAACCTGTAAGCTACCGGGGCGGGTAATAAAGCGGCGGCTTAATGCTACGTCGTGAGTAAGCATGTGCTCAATGCCACCATATGTATCTTCAATATTCTCGCGAACTACTGTAATGTCGATGGGAATGCCGGCTTTGGAGAAAACGGTATCAACACCGTGGAGGGTTTGAAATACCCGTTTGTTGGCATAGGTATTCCAGGTTTTGCGGGCTGTTACGTTTACACTTTTAACGCCTTTGCCTTTGGGGGTTTCCATGGGGCCTTTAAATAAGATACCCAGGCGCTCGATGGTTTGCTGGGCTTCGGGCGTCATGCCGTTTGAGAATCCTTTATCGAATACCCATTTGCCCATGTCTACCATTTCGTATTCAAGGGGCACTTTGTTGGCTTCAAAAATCTTTAAAACGGCACTCATGATCTCGGGTCCTATGCCGTCGCCTTTGGCCACTGCAATTTTCATGTGTATTATAGTTTTTGTTTTTTAATAAAGCCTCATGTAACTTGTCGCGATTGCTACCTAATTATTACATGTTAGTAATGAATTGGTTATCGCAAAAGTTCCATGTTCTGGAATAAAGAACTTGTCGATGTGAATAAATCCACCGCAAAATTAGCCATCAACACCAATAAATCATATTAAAACGTGAATAATTGCTATGGCTGGCTTTTATTTTTAATTATCTTTAATTTCCAAACTGATAGTGCAATGGTCTCAAAGATTTCCGAAGGCATTGAAATAAGTGTCGAAACGTTTTACCAACCCGATTATTCCAACCCTGTATCGGGTGAGTATATGTTTGCCTATCGGATCACCATTGAAAATCACAATAACTTTCCTGTAAAACTCCATCGCCGCCACTGGTATATTATCGATAGCAATGGCACCAATCGCGAAGTAGAGGGCGAAGGGGTAGTTGGCGTTCAGCCAACCCTGCAACCCGGCGAGCGTTACCAATATGTAAGCGGCTGTAATTTGCGTAGCGAAATGGGCAAAATGCATGGCACTTACCTTATGGAGAATTTGCTCAATAAGACTTCATTTGATGTGAATATTCCGGTGTTTGAGATGATTGTTCCCTTCAAAATGAATTGATTCTACTTTAGAGGCATTGTGCTAAACTTTCAGCTTGTTGGGCGTAAAGAAACTGGTTAACAGGTTGACATGTTAACAGATTCTGTGTTAGTTTGAAAGTCTGCTATTAATTATTTTTCTATAATTTTGAAGTTCTAAGGCGGCTTTATGTCAGCCTGTTAAGGGC
>JANUBW010000018.1 GCA_024809215.1 Niastella sp. OAS944
TTTACGCCAACGGCTGGACAGTGCGCGACTACTGCTACAATGACAATAGTGGTGAGTTCGAGTGTTACCCCAACGTTTACAGCTGTAGGGCCAATATGTTCTGGAGCAACGCTTGCGCCATTGCCAACAACTTCCAATAATGGTATAACCGGTACCTGGTCGCCAGCACTCGATAATACGACTACAACAACGTACACCTTTACGCCAACAGCCGGACAGTGTGCGACGACAGCTACTTTGACGATTACGGTCAATCCAAATGTGACACCGACGTTTACGGCTGTGGCACAGATCTGTTCAGGAGCGACACTTGCACCATTGCCAACTACTTCTACTAATGGTATAACCGGCATCTGGGCGCCAGCACTCGATAATACGACTACAACAACGTACACTTTTACGCCAACAGCCGGACAGTGTGCGACGACAGCGACCATGACAATAGTGGTGAGTTCTAGTGTTACCCCATCGTTTACGGCTGTGGGCCCAATATGTTCGGGAGCAATTTTAGCTCCATTGCCAACCACTTCAAACAATGGCATTACGGGCACCTGGTCGCCAGCACTCGATAATACGACAACGACTACGTATACCTTTACGCCAACTGCTGGTCAGTGTGCGACTACAGCTACAATGACTATCGTCGTAAGTTCCAGCGTTACGCCGACGTTTACGGCTGTTGGGCCAATCTGTTCGGGAGCGACACTTACTCCATTGCCAACCACTTCTAACAATGGCATAACTGGTGCCTGGGCACCAGCTTTAGATAATACGACAACGACTACATATACGTTCACCCCAGCAGCTGCTCAATGTGCAACTACAACGTCTTTAACTATTACCGTTAATCCAAACGTAACACCGACGTTTACAGCTGTGGGACAAATCTGTTCGGGCTCGACTTTGACTCCTTTACCAACTACTTCCAATAATGGAATTACTGGTACGTGGGCGCCGGCTTTGGATAACACTACAACGACTACGTATACGTTTACACCAACTGCTGGACAGTGCGCGACTACTGCTACAATGACAATTGTGGTGAGTTCGAGTATTACGCCGACGTTTACAGCCGTAGGACCTGTATGTTCCGGAGCAACGATTGTACCATTGCCAACCACTTCAAACAATGGCATTACGGGTACATGGGCACCGGCTTTAAATAATACAACTACTACGACTTACACCTTTACACCAGATGCTGGCCAGTGTGCGACTACTGCAACAATGACAATTGTGGTGAGCTCTAATATTACCCCGACGTTTACAGCTGTGGGACCGATCTGTTCGGGCGCTACACTATCGCCATTGCCAACCACTTCTATTAATGGTATTACCGGTACCTGGTCGCCAGCTTTGAATAATACAACTACTACGACTTACACCTTTACACCGGATGCTGGTCAGTGCGCTACTACTGTTACCATGACAATAGTGGTGAGTGCTAGTGTTACCCCAACGTTTACCGCTGTAGGACCAATCTGTTCGGGAACGACACTTGCGCCATTGCCTACTACTTCTACTAATGGCATTACGGGTACTTGGGCGCCTGCTTTGGACAATACAGCAACGACTACATATACCTTCACGCCAACAGCAGGTCAGTGCGCTACTACAACTACTTTAACTATTACTGTTAATCCGAATGTAACGCCAACGTTTACAGCAGTTGTTCCTATTTGCACTGGGGCTACTTTAACACCATTGCCAACCACTTCTACTAATGGCATTACGGGTACATGGGCACCGGCTTTGGACAACACTGCTACGACCACATACACCTTTACACCAACTGCTGGCCAGTGTGCAACTATAGCAACCATGACAATAGTGGTGAGCTCTAGTGTTACCCCGACGTTTACCGCTGTGGGACCAATCTGTTCGGGAGCAACGCTTGCGCCATTGCCTACAACTTCTAATAATGGAATTACTGGCACTTGGGCGCCGGCTTTGGACAATACGACAACTACAACCTATACCTTTACACCAACTGCTGGCCAGTGTGCGACTACTACGACTTTAACTATTACCGTTAATCCAACTGTAACACCGACGTTTACAGCAGTTGCGCCGATCTGTTCAGGAGCCACTTTGACGCCTTTGCCAACTAGTTCTAACAATGGCATCACCGGTACCTGGGCGCCTGCTTTGGATAATACGACAACGACTACGTATACCTTTACACCTACTGCTGGCCAGTGTGCGACTATGGCTACGATGACTATTGTGGTGAGTACTAGTATTACGCCGACGTTTACGGCTGTGGGCCCAATCTGTTCGGGAGCAACGCTTGCGCCATTGCCAACCACTTCTACTAATGGCATTACGGGTAGCTGGTCGCCAGCACTCGATAATACGACAACGACTACGTATACCTTTACGCCAACTGCTGGGCAGTGTGCGAATACAGCGACCATGACAATAGTGGTGAGTTCTAGTGTTACCCCAACGTTTACAGCTGTGGGACCAATATGTTCTGGAGCAACACTTGCGCCATTGCCTACTACTTCTACTAATGGCATTACGGGTACTTGGGCGCCAGCAATCGATAATACGACTACAACAACGTACACCTTTACGCCAGATGCTGGCCAGTGTGCGACTACAGCTACAATGACAATTGTGGTGAGTTCGAGTATTACGCCGACGTTTACAGCCGTAGGACCTGTATGTTCTGGAGCAACGCTTGCGCCATTACCAACAACTTCTAACAATGGCGTTACTGGTAGCTGGACACCGGCTTTGGATAACACTACAACGACTATATATACGTTCACCCCAACGGCTGGGCAGTGTGCGACTACTACGACTTTAACTATTACCGTTAATCCAAACGTAACACCGACGTTTACAGCTGTGGGACCAATCTGTTCGGGCTCGACTTTGACTCCTTTACCAACTACTTCCAATAATGGAATTACTGGTACGTGGGCGCCGGCTTTGGATAACACTACAACGACTACGTATACGTTTACACCAACTGCTGGACAGTGCGCGACTACTGCTACAATGACAATTGTGGTGAGTTCGAGTGTTACGCCGACGTTTACAGCCGTAGGACCTGTATGTTCAGGAGCAACGCTTGCGCCATTGCCAACTACTTCTACTAATGGTATAACCGGCACCTGGGCGCCAGCACTCGATAATACGACTACAACAACGTACACTTTTACGCCAACAGCCGGACAGTGTGCGACGACAGCGACCATGACAATAGTAGTGAGTTCTAGTGTTACCCCGACGTTTACAGCTGTGGCGCCGATCTGTTCGGGAGCAACGCTTGCGCCATTGCCAACTACTTCTAATAATGGCATTACGGGTAGCTGGACACCGGCTTTGGATAACACTACAACGACTACGTATACGTTTACACCAGACGCTGGCCAGTGTGCGAGTACTGCTACCATGACAATAGTGGTGAGTTCTAGTATTACTCCGACGTTTACAGCTGTGGGACCAATATGTTCGGGAGCAACGCTTGCGCCATTGCCTACAACTTCTAATAATGGAATTACTGGCACTTGGGCGCCGGCTTTGGACAATACGACAACTACAACCTATACCTTTACTCCAACTGCTGGCCAGTGTGCGACTACGGCTACGATGACTATTGTGGTGAGCTCTAGTATTACTCCGACGTTTACGGCTGTAGGCCCAATATGTTCTGGAGCAATTTTAGCTCCATTGCCAACCACTTCTAACAATGGCATAACTGGTGCCTGGGCACCAGCTTTAGATAATACGACAACGACTACGTATACCTTTACGCCAACTGCTGGTCAGTGTGCGACCACTGCTACAATGACAGTTGTGGTGAGTTCTAGCAATACGCCGACGTTTACAGCTGTGGGACCAATATGTTCTGGAGCAACGCTTGCGCCATTGCCAACAACTTCCAATAATGGTATAACCGGTACCTGGTCGCCAGCACTCGATAACACGACAACGACTACGTACACCTTTACGCCAGATGCTGGCCAGTGTGCGACTACAGCTACAATGACTATTGTGGTTAGCTCCAGCATCACCCCGACGTTTACAGCTGTGGGACCGATCTGTTCGGGCGCTACACTATCGCCATTGCCAACCACTTCCAATAATGGAGTTATGGGTACCTGGGCGCCGGCTTTGGACAATACGACAACGACTACCTATACCTTTACACCAACTGCTGGTCAATGCGCCAGTACTGCTACAATGACAATTGTGGTGAGTGCTAGCATTACCCCAACGTTTACAGCAATTGCGCCGATCTGTTCAGGAGCTACTTTAACACCATTACCTACTACTTCTAATAATGGAATTACTGGTACCTGGTCGCCAGCACTCGATAATACGACAACGACTACGTATACCTTTACACCAGATGCTGGTCAGTGTGCGACTACAGCTACAATGACTATCGTGGTAAGTTCCAGCGTTACGCCGACGTTTACGGCTGTTGCACCGATCTGTTCGGGAGCAACGCTTGCGCCATTGCCAACAACTTCCAATAATGGTATAACCGGTACCTGGTCGCCAGCACTCGATAATACGACAACGACTACGTATACCTTTACGCCAACTGCTGGTCAGTGTGCGACTACAGCTACAATGACTATCGTGGTAAGTTCCAGCGTTACGCCGACGTTTACGGCTGTGGGACCGATCTGTTTCGGAGCGACACTTGCACCATTGCCAACCACTTCCAATAATGGTATAACCGGTACCTGGTCGCCAGCACTCGATAATACAACAACGACTACATACACATTCACGTCAGATGCTGGACAGTGCGCGACTACTGCTACAATGACAATTGTGGTGAGTTCTAGTGTTACCCCATCGTTTACGACTGTGGGCCCAATATGTTCGGGAGCAATTTTAGCTCCATTGCCAACCTCTTCTAATAATGGAATTACTGGTACGTGGGCACCCGCTTTGGATAACACTACAACGACTACATATACGTTCACTCCAGATGCTGGTCAGTGCGCGACTACCGCTACCATGACAATTGTGGTGAGTGCTAGTATTACACCTACGTTTACGGCTATAGGACCTATATGTTCTGGATCTACACTTGCGCCATTGCCCACCACTTCGAACAATGGTATTACGGGTGCCTGGGCGCCAGCTTTGGATAATACCGCAACAACTACTTATACGTTTACACCAACTGCTGGCCAGTGTGCGAGTACTGCTACCATGACAATTGTGGTGAGTTCGAGTATTACGCCGACGTTTACGGCTATAGGACCTATATGTTCTGGAGCAACACTTGCGCCATTGCCTACTACTTCTACTAATGGCATTACGGGTACTTGGGCGCCAGCAATCGATAATACGACTACAACAACGTACACCTTTACGCCAGATGCTGGCCAGTGTGCGACTACGGCTACGATGACAATTGTGGTGAGTTCGAGTATTACGCCGACGTTTACGGCTATAGGACCTATATGTTCTGGATCTACACTTGCGCCATTGCCAACCACTTCTACTAATGGCATTACGGGTACATGGGCACCGGCTTTAGATAATACAACTACTACGACTTACACCTTTACGCCAGATGCTGGCCAGTGTGCGACTACGGCTACCATGACAATAGTGGTGAGTTCTAGTGTTACGCCGACGTTTACGGCTGTGGGCCCAATATGTTCGGGAGCAATTTTAGCTCCATTGCCAACCACTTCTAACAATGGCATAACTGGTGCCTGGGCACCAGCTTTAGATAATACGACAACTACAACCTATACCTTTACTCCAACTGCTGGCCAGTGTGCGACTACGGCCACCATGACAATTGTGGTGAGTTCTAGTATTACCCCAACGTTTACGGCTGTGGGCCCAATATGTTCGGGAGCAATTTTAGCTCCATTGCCAACCACTTCTAACAATGGCGTTACTGGTAGCTGGACACCGGCTTTGGATAACACTTCAACGACTACATATACGTTCACCCCAACTGCTGGTCAGTGTGCGACTACAGCGACGATGACAATAGTGGTGAGCTCTAGTATTACACCTACATTTACGGCTATAGGACCTATATGTTCTGGATCTACACTTGCGCCATTGCCCAGCACTTCGAACAATGGTATTACGGGTACCTGGGCACCAGCACTCGATAATACGACTACAACGACGTATACCTTTACACCAGATGCTGGCCAGTGTGCAACTACGGCTTCAATGACTATTGTGGTGAGTACTAGTATTACCCCAACGTTTACAGCTGTTGCACCGATCTGTTCGGGCTCGACTTTGACTCCTTTACCAACTACTTCTACTAATGGTATTACGGGTACTTGGTCGCCAGCTTTGGATAATACGACTACAACGACGTATACCTTTACACCAGATGCTGGTCAGTGTGCGACTACAGCCACCATGACAATAGTGGTGAGTGCTAGCAACACGCCGACGTTTACGGCTGTGGGACCGATCTGTTCCGGAGCAACGATTGTACCATTGCCAACCACTTCAAACAATGGCATTACGGGTACATGGGCACCGGCTTTAGATAATACAACTACTACGACTTACACCTTTACACCAGATGCTGGCCAGTGTGCGACTACTGCAACAATGACTATTGTGGTGAGCTCTAGCATTACCCCGACATTTACAGCTGTTGCACCGATTTGTTCGGGCGCTACACTATCGCCATTGCCAACCACTTCTATTAATGGTATTACCGGTACCTGGTCGCCAGCTTTGAATAATACAACTACTACGACTTACACCTTTACTCCAGATGCTGGTCAGTGTGCGATAATTTCAACCTTAACAATAGTCGTTAATTCATCTGTATCAAGCACCACTAATACAGCAATCTGTACGAACCAATTGCCATACACCTGGAATGGACAGGCTATTAATGCTGCCGGCACTTATACCGCTAGCCTGATTGCGGCCAGTGGTTGTGATTCTATCGCTACATTGAATTTGACTGTGAACCCAGCTGTAACCAGTACGACTAATACGGCTATCTGTACAAACCAACTGCCATACACCTGGAATGGACAAGCTATTAATGCTGCTGGCACTTATACAGCTAACCTGATTGCGGCCAGTGGTTGCGATTCTATCGCTACATTGAATTTGACTGTGAACCCAGCTGTAACCAGTACGACTAATACGGCTATCTGTACAAACCAGCTGCCATATATCTGGAACGGTCAAACCATTAATGGTGCTGGTGCTTACACAGCTAATCTCGCCAGTGTAAGCGGTTGCGATTCTGTTGCTACATTGGTATTAACAGTGAACCCAACTTTAACGAGCACCACCAATACCGACATCTGTACCAACCAACTGCCATATGCCTGGAACGGACAAACCATTAACGCTGCCGGTACTTATACCGCTAATCTGACTGCGGCCAGTGGTTGTGATTCTATTGCTACATTGGTATTAACAGTGAACCCAGCTGTAACCAGTACGACTAATACGGCTATCTGTACAAACCAGCTGCCATATACCTGGAACGGTCAAACTATTAACGCGGCCGGTACTTATACCGCTAACCTGACTGCGACCAGTGGTTGTGATTCTATCGCTACATTGAATTTGACTGTGAACCCAGCTGTAACCAGTACGACTAATACGGCTATCTGTACAAACCAGCTGCCATATATCTGGAACGGTCAAACCATTAATGCGGCTGGTACATATACCGCCAACTTAACCAGTGTGTCAGGTTGTGATTCTATTGCTACATTGGTACTGACTGTAAGCCCAGCTGTAACCAGCACCACCAATACCGACATCTGTACCAACCAATTGCCATATACCTGGAATGGACAAGCTATTAATGCTGCTGGCACTTATACCGCTAGCCTGATTGCGGCCAGTGGTTGCGATTCTATCGCTACATTGAATTTGACTGTGAACCCAGCTGTAACCAGTACGACTAATACGGCTATCTGTACAAAACAGCTGCCATATACCTGGAACGGTCAAACTATTAACGCGGCCGGTACTTATACCGCTAACCTGACTGCGACCAGT
This sequence comes from Niastella sp. OAS944, assembly GCA_024809215.1. Classification (GTDB taxonomy): domain Bacteria; phylum Bacteroidota; class Bacteroidia; order Chitinophagales; family Chitinophagaceae; genus Niastella. Next base: position 7,999 of record JANUBW010000018.1, read on the forward strand.
GGTTGTGATTCTGTCGCTACATTGAATTTGACTGTGAACCCAGCTGTAACCAGTACGACTAATACGGCTATCTGTACAAGCCAGCTGCCATATACCTGGAACGGTCAAACCATTAATGCGGCTGGTACATATACCGCCAACTTAACCAGTGTGTCAGGTTGTGATTCTATTGCTACATTAGTACTGACTGTAAGCCCAGCTGTAACCAGTACGACTAATACGGATATCTGTACCAACCAATTGCCATATACCTGGAATGGACAAGCTATTAATGCTGCTGGCACTTATACCGCTAGCCTGACTGCGGCCAGTGGTTGTGATTCTATCGCTACATTGAATTTGACTGTGAACCCAGCTGTAACCAGCACCACCAATACGGCCATCTGCACAAACCAACTGCCATACACCTGGAATGGACAGGCTATTAATGCTGCCGGCACTTATACAGCTAACCTGACTTCGGCCAGTGGTTGTGACTCTATTGCTACATTGGTATTAACAGTGAGCCCAACTTTAACCAGTACTACCAATACAGCCATCTGTACGAATCAACTGCCATACACCTGGAATGGACAGGCTATTAATGCTGCTGGTACTTATACCGCAAATCTGACTGCGGCCAGTGGTTGCGATTCTATTGCTACATTGGTATTAACAGTGAGCCCAACACTCACCAGCACCACCAATACAGCGATCTGTATAAACCAACTACCATACATCTGGAACGGCCAGACTATTAATGCTGCGGGTACTTATACCGCAAATCTGACTGCGGCCAGTGGTTGCGATTCTATCGCTACATTGAATTTGACTGTGAATTCTGCAGTAAACAGTACGACTAATACGGCCATCTGTACAAACCAACTACCATACATCTGGAACGGCCAGACTATTAATGCTGCGGGTACTTATACCGCAAATCTGACTGCGGCCAGTGGTTGCGATTCTATCGCTACATTGAATTTGACTGTGAATCCTGCAGTAAGCAGTACGACTAACACGGCCATCTGTACAAACCAATTGCCATACACCTGGAACGGCCAGACTATTAACGTGGCAGGTACTTATACTGCTAACCTGACTTCGGCCAGTGGTTGTGACTCTATAGCTACATTAGTACTGACTGTAAGTCCAGCTGTAACCAGCACCACCAATACCGCCATCTGTACGAATCAGCTGCCATACACTTGGAACGGACAAACCATTAATGCTGCTGGTACTTATATCGCAAATCTGACTGCGGCCAGTGGTTGCGATTCTATTGCTACATTGGTATTAATAGTGAGCCCAACACTCACCAGCACCACCAATACAGCGATCTGTATAAACCAACTACCATACATCTGGAACGGCCAGACTATTAATGCTGCGGGTACTTATACCGCAAATCTGACTGCGGCCAGTGGTTGTGACTCTATTGCTACATTAGTACTGACTGTAAGCCCAGCTGTAACCAGCACCACCAATACGGCCATCTGCACAAACCAATTGCCATACACTTGGAACGGACAAGCCATAAACGCGGCTGGTATATACACAGCCAATCTGACCGGTGTAAGCGGTTGTGACTCTATTGCTACATTGAATTTGACTGTGAATCCTGCAGTAACCAGTACGACTAATACGGCCATCTGTACAAACCAACTGCCATACACCTGGAATGGCCAAACTATTAATGCGGCTGGTACTTATACCGCTAACCTGACTGCGGCCAGTGGTTGTGACTCTATTGCTACATTGGTATTAACAGTGAGCCCAACTTTAACCAGTACTACCAATACAGCCATCTGTACGAATCAACTGCCATACACCTGGAATGGCCAAACCATTAATGCGGCTGGTACTTATACCGCTAACCTGACTGCGGCCAGTGGTTGTGACTCTATTGCTACATTGGTATTAACAGTGAACCCAACTTTAACGACCACCACCAATACAGCTATCTGTACGAATCAATTGCCATATACCTGGAACGGTCAAGCCATTAACGCGGCTGGCACATACACTGCCAACTTAACCAGTGTATCAGGTTGCGATTCTATTGCTACATTGGTATTGACTGTGAGCCCAACGCTGACTAGTACTACCAATACAGCCATCTGTACCAACCAATTGCCATATACTTGGAATGGTCAAACCATTAACGCGGCTGGTACTTACACCGCCAACTTAACCAATGTATCAGGTTGTGATTCTATTGCTACGTTGGTATTAACAGTGAGCCCAACACTCACCAGTACTACCAATACCGCTATCTGTACCAACCAATTGCCATATACTTGGAACGGCCAAACTATTAACGCGGCCGGTACTTATACCGCTAACCTGACTGCGGCCAGCGGTTGCGACTCTATTGCTACATTAGTTCTAGCGGTAAGCCCAATGATAACAAGCACAACTAATACAGCTATCTGTACCAACCAATTGCCATACACCTGGAATGGACAAACTATTAGCGCTGCCGGTACTTATACCGCTAATCTGACTGCGGCCAGCGGTTGCGATTCTATTGCTACCTTGGTATTAACAGTAAGCCCAACACTCACCAGTACTACCAATACCGCTATCTGTACCAACCAATTGCCATACACTTGGAACGGACAAGCCATAAACGCGGCTGGTATATACACAGCCAATCTGACCGGTGTAAGCGGTTGTGACTCTATCGCTACATTGAATTTGACTGTGAACCCAGCTGTAACCAGTACGACTAATACGGCTATCTGTACAAGCCAGCTGCCATATACCTGGAACGGTCAAACCATTAATGCGGCTGGTACATATACCGCCAACTTAACCAGTGTGTCAGGTTGTGATTCTATTGCTACATTAGTACTGACTGTAAGCCCAGCTGTAACCAGTACGACTAATACGGCTATCTGTACCAACCAATTGCCATATACCTGGAATGGACAAGCTATTAATGCTGCTGGCACTTATACCGCTAGCCTGACTGCGGCCAGTGGTTGTGATTCTATCGCTACATTGAATTTGACTGTGAACCCAGCTGTAACCAGCACCACCAATACGGCCATCTGCACAAACCAACTGCCATACACCTGGAATGGACAAGCTATTAATGCTGCTGGCACTTATACAGCTAACCTGATTGCGGCCAGTGGTTGCGATTCTATCGCTACATTGAATTTGACTGTGAATTCTGCAGTAAACAGTACGACTAATACGGCCATCTGTACAAACCAACTACCATACATCTGGAACGGCCAGACTATTAATGCTGCGGGTACTTATACCGCAAATCTGACTGCGGCCAGTGGTTGCGATTCTATTGCTACATTGAATTTGACTGTGAATTCTGCAGTAAGCAGTACGACTAACACGGCCATCTGTACAAACCAATTGCCATACACCTGGAACGGCCAGACTATTAACGTGGCAGGTACTTATACTGCTAACCTAACTTCGGCCAGTGGTTGTGATTCTATCGCTACATTAGTTCTAGCAGTAAGTCCAACACTCACCAGTACTACCAATACCGCTATCTGTACCAACCAATTGCCATACACTTGGAACGGACAAGCCATAAACGCGGCTGGTATATACACAGCCAATCTGACCGGTGTAAGCGGTTGTGACTCTATTGCTACATTGAATTTGACTGTGAATCCTGCAGTAAGCAGTACGACTAATACGGCCATCTGTACCAACCAGCTACCGTACAGTTGGAATGGACAAACCATTAACGCTGCCGGTACTTATACTGCTAACCTGATTGCAGCTAGTGGCTGCGATTCAATCGCTACATTAGTTCTAGCAGTAAGTCCAACACTCACCAGTACTACCAATACCGCTATCTGTACCAACCAATTGCCATACACTTGGAACGGACAAGCCATAAACGCGGCTGGTATATACACAGCCAATCTGACCGGTGTAAGCGGTTGTGACTCTATTGCTACATTGAATTTGACTGTGAATCCTGCAGTAAGCAGTACGACTAATACGGCCATCTGTACCAACCAGCTACCGTACAGTTGGAATGGACAAACCATTAACGCTGCCGGTACTTATACTGCTAACCTGATTGCAGCTAGTGGCTGCGATTCAATCGCTACATTGAATTTGACTGTGAATTCTGCTGTAACCAGTACGACTAATGCGGCTATCTGTACAAATCAGCTGCCATATACCTGGAATGGTCAAACCATTAATGCGGCTGGTACATATACCGCCAACTTAACCAGTGTGTCAGGTTGTGATTCTATTGCTACATTAGTACTGACTGTAAGCCC
>JANUBW010000019.1 GCA_024809215.1 Niastella sp. OAS944
GGCAGTTGATTGGTACAGATGGTGGACCTAGTTGTATCGCGTAATACATTGTTTACAGTCAGAATGAGGTTAGTGATCGAATCACAACCGCTTCTGCTAGTGAGCGTATCTCTATAGGTACCTGCGGCGGTAATATTAATACCATTCCAGCGATATGGTAATTGGTTGGTACAAATAGTAGCCCTAGTAGTATCTCTAAGAATACTGTTTACAGTCAGGATCAAATTAATAATAGAATCACAACCTGCTCTGCTAGTGAGTGTGTCTCTGTATGTGCCAGCTGCATTGATGTTCGTGCCGTTCCAGTTGTATGGCAGTTGGTTAGTACAAACAGTAGCCCTGGTGGTATCTCTGAGTACGTTGTTTACCGTCAGGATCAAATTGACGATCGAATCACAACCAGCTCTGCTAGTGAGGGTATCTCTGTAAGTACCTGCTGCATTAATGTTGGTGCCGTTCCAACGATATGGTAATTGGTTTGTACAGATGGTTGCTCTTGTTGTATCTCTGAGTGCGTTGTTTACCGTCAGGATCAAATTAATGATCGAATCACAACCAGCTCTGCTAGTGAGGGTATCTCTGTAAGTACCTGCTGCATTAATGTTGGTGCCGTTCCAACGATATGGTAATTGGTTTGTACAGATGGTTGCTCTTGTTGTATCTCTGAGCACGGTGTTTACAGTCAGGATCAAATTAATGATCGAATCACAACCTGCTCTGCTAGTGAGGGTATCTCTGTAAGTACCTGCTGCATTAATGTTGGTGCTATTCCAACGATATGGTAATTGGTTTGTACAGATGGTTGCTCTTGTTGTATCTCTGAGCACACTGTTTACAGTCAGGATTAGAGTGGTAATAGAATCACAACCGTTTCTACTGGTCAAGGTGTCTCTGTAAGTTCCTGCGGCAGTAATATTAGTACCATTCCAGCGGTAAGGCAGTTGGTTGGTACAGATGGTTGTCCTGGTGGTATCTCTCAATACTGAATTTAAAGTCAATATCAAATTAATAATCGAATCACAACCTGCTCTGCTCGTGAGCGTGTCTCTGTATGTGCCTGCTGCATTAATGTTGGTTCCATTCCAGTTGTATGGCAGTTGATTTGTACAAACAGTGGCTCTGGTAGTGTCTCTGAGCACACTGTTTATAGTCAGGATGAGGTTGATAATAGAATCACAGCCTGCTCTGCTAGTGAGCGTGTCTTTGTATGTGCCAGGTGCATTGATGTTCGTGCCATTCCAGTTGTAAGGCAGTTGGTTAGTACAAATAGTAGCCCTGGTAGTGTCTCTGAGAACGTTGTTTACAGTCAGGATCAAATTAATGATCGAATCACAACCTGCTCTGCTAGTGAGCGTGTCTCTATAGGTGCCAGCAGTGTTAATGTTGGTTCCATTCCAGTTGTATGGTAATTGGTTGGTACATACAGTAGCCCTGGTTGTATCTCTGAGAACGTTGTTTATAGTCAGGATGAGGTTGATAATAGAATCACAACCGCTTCTGCTAATGAGTGTATCTCTATAAGTGCCAGCAGTATTAATGGTATTTCCGTTCCAAGTGTATGGCAGTTGATTGGTACAGATGGTAGTCCTGGTGGTGTCTCTGAGCACACTGTTTACTGTCAGGATGAGGTTGATTATGGAATCACAGCCACTTCTGCTTGTGAGCGTATCTTTGTATGTGCCAGCTATATTGATGTTCGTGCCGTTCCAGCGATATGGTAATTGATTGGTACATACAGTAACCCTGGTGGTATCTCTGAGCACACTGTTTACAGTCAGGATGAGATTAATAATGGAATCACAACCAGCGCTGTTGGTGAGGGTGTCTCTGTATGTGCCTGCTGCATTAATGTTGGTGCCATTCCAGTTGTAAGGAAGTTGATTAGTACAAATAGTTGCCCTTGTGGTATCTCTCAAGATTGAATTTACGGTCAGGATCAAATTGACGATCGAATCACAACCAGCTCTGCTAGTGAGCGTATCTCTGTAAGTGCCCGCAGCATTGTATTGCGTTCCGTTCCAGGAATATGGTAATTGGTTTGTGCAGATAGTGGCTCTGGTTGTATCTCTGAGCACACTGTTTACAGTCAGGATGAGGTTGATAATAGAATCACAACCAGCTCTGCTCGTGAGCGTGTCTCTGTATGTGCCTGCTGCATTAATGTTGGTTCCATTCCAGTTGTATGGCAACTGATTGGTACAAACAGTAGCTCTGGTTGTGTCTCTGAGAACGTTGTTTACAGTCAGGATCAAATTAATGATCGAATCACAACCTGCTCTGCTAGTGAGCGTGTCTCTATAGGTGCCAGCAGTGTTAATGTTGGTTCCATTCCAGTTGTATGGTAATTGGTTGGTACATACAGTAGCCCTGGTTGTATCTCTGAGAACGCTATTTACAGTCAGGATCAAATTAATAATAGAATCACAACCTGCTCTGCTAGTGAGCGTATCTGTATATGTGCCGGCGGCATTTATATTAATACCATTCCAACGGTATGGTAATTGGTTGGTACAAACAGTAGCCCTGGTTGTGTCTCGAAGAACACTGTTTACAGTCAGGATCAAATTAATAATAGAATCACAGCCACTTCTGCTAGTGAGGGTGTCTCTGTATGTGCCTGCGGCATTGATGTTCGTGCCATTCCACTTGTATGGCAACTGGTTGGTACATACAGTAGCCCTGGTTGTGTCTCGAAGAACACTGTTTACAGTCAGGATCAAATTAATAATAGAATCACAGCCACTTCTGCTAGTGAGCGTGTCTCTATAGGTGCCAGCAGTGTTAATGTTGGTTCCATTCCAATTGTATGGTAATTGGTTGGTACATACAGTCGCTCTAGTGGTGTCTCTCAGCACACTATTTACCGTCAGGATGAGATTGGTAATAGAATCACAACCAGCTCTGCTAGTGAGCGTGTCTCTGTATGTGCCTGCAGCATTGATGTTCGTGCCGTTCCAGTTGTATGGCAACTGGTTGGTACATACAGTAGCCTTGGTTGTGTCTCGAAGAACACTGTTTACAGTCAGGATCAAATTAATAATAGAATCACAGCCACTTCTGCTAGTGAGCGTGTCTCTGTATGTGCCTGCAGCATTGTATTGCGTTCCGTTCCAAGTATATGGTAATTGGTTTGTGCAGACAGTCGCTCTTGTAGTGTCTCTAAGAACGCTGTTTACCGTCAATATTAAGTTTATTATAGAGTCGCATCCCCTGCTGCTTGTTAGTGTATCTCTATAAGTGCCGGCAGTATTAATGGTATTTCCGTTCCAAGTGTATGGCAGTTGATTTGTACAAACTGTTGCTCTTGTTGTATCTCTGAGCACACTGTTTACAGTCAGAATGAGATTAATAATCGAATCGCAACCTCTGCTGCTCGTGAGCGTATCTCTGTAGGCTCCAGCAGCATTGTATTGCGTCCCGTTCCACGTAAACGGCAACTGATTGGTACAAACAGTGGCTCTGGTAGTGTCTCTGAGGATATTGTTTACAATGAGGTTTAGGGTAACAACAGAATCACAACCTGCGGCATTTACTAAAGTATCCTTATAGTTTCCAGCAATATTGTACGTATTGCCGTTCCAGGTATAGGGCAGTTGGTTAGCGCAAATGGTAGCAGTTTGAGAGCCTGTTACTGCAGGATTAACATTCAGTGTCAATGTTACGATAGAATCGCAACCAGCAGCATTTATCAAGGTGTCCTTATAGGTTCCTGCAGCGTTATAGGTATTCCCATTCCAAGAGTATGGCAATTGGTTAGCGCAAATGGTGGCAGTTTGCAAACCGGTAACCGCTGGGTTTACGTTTAAAGTCAGTGTAACGATCGAATCGCAACCAGCGGCATTTACCAAGGTGTCCTTATAGGTTCCGGCAGCATTGTAGATATTACCGTTCCAGGTGTATGGTAATTGATTTGCGCAAACCGTAGCAGTATGCGAACCGGTAACTGCTGGGCTTACATTCAAGGTTAATGTAACAATGGAATCGCAACCAGCGGCATTTACCAAGGTGTCCTTATAGGTTCCTGCTGCGTTATAGGTATTTCCATTCCAAGAGTATGGCAATTGGTTAGCGCAAATGGTGGCAGTTTGTGAACCTGTTACTGCAGGATTAACGTTCAGTGTCAAAGTTACGATCGAATCGCAACCAGCAACATTTGCCAAGGTGTCCTTATAGGTTCCTGCTGCATTATAGGTATTGCCGTTCCAGCTATATGGTAATTGGTTGGCGCAGATCGTCGCAGTTTGCGATCCGGTAACCGCAGGGTTTATGTTTAAAGTCAGTGTGACGATCGAGTCGCAACCAGCTGCATTTAATAAAGTATCCTTATAAGTGCCGGCTGCATTGTAAGTATTACCATTCCAAGAGTATGGCAATTGGTTGGCGCAGATCGTCGCAGTTTGCGATCCGATAACTGCTGGGTTTACGTTCAGGGTTAAGGTTACTATAGAATCGCAACCAGCGGTATTTACTAAAGTATCCTTATAAGTTCCAGCAGCATTGTAGGTATTACCATTCCAGGTGTAAGGTAATTGGTTGGCGCAAATGGTCGTTGTTTGTGAACCTATAACTGCTGGGTTTACGTTCAGGGTTAATGTAACTATGGAATCGCAACCAGCTGCATTTAATAAGGTGTCCTTATAAGAGCCTGGTGAATTATAGGTATTGCCATTCCAGTTGTATGGTAATTGGTTGGCGCAGATAGTAGCAGTTTGTGAACCGGTAACCGCTGGGTTTACATTCAGTGTCAATGTTACGATCGAATCGCAACCAGCTGCATTGACTAATGTGTCTTTATAGGTTCCGGCGGCATTGTAAGTGTTGCCATGCCAGGTATACGGCAATTGGTTGGCACAGATGGTCGTTGTTTGTGAACCTATAACTGCTGGGTTTACGTTCAGAGTTAAAGTTACTATTGAATCGCAACCAGAAGCGCTTGTTAGGGTGTCTTTATAGGTTCCAGCTGCATTGTATGTGTTTCCATTCCATGTGTATGGCAATTGGTTGGCACAAATCTTAGCAGTTTGTGATCCGGTAATCGCTGGGTTTACATTCAGGGTCAATGTTGCAATCGAGTCGCAACCAGCTGTATTTACTAAAGTATCCTTATAAGTGCCAGCTGCATTGTAGGTATTGCCATTCCAGCTATATGGTAATTGGTTGGCGCAAATCGTTGCAGTTTGTGAGCCAGTAACTGCTGGGTTTACATTCAGGGTTAAGGTTACTATCGAATCGCAACCAGCGGCATTGAATAATGTGTCTTTGTAAGTTCCGGCCGAATTATAGGAATTACCATTCCATGTATATGGCAATTGGTTGGCACAGATCGTTGCTGTTTGTGAGCCGGTAATCGCTGGGTTTACGTTTAAAGTCAGTGTAACGATCGAGTCGCAACCAGCTGCATTTACTAAAGTATCCTTATAGGTTCCGGCAGCATTGTAGATATTACCGTTCCAGGTGTATGGTAATTGATTTGCGCAAACCGTAGCAGTATGCGAACCGGTAACTGCTGGGCTTACATTCAAGGTTAATGTAACAATGGAATCGCAACCAGCTGCATTTAATAAAGTATCCTTATAGGTTCCAGCAGTATTATAGGTGTTGCTATTCCAGGTATATGGTAATTGGTTAGCGCAAATGGTAGCAGTTTGAGAGCCTGTTACTGCAGGATTAACGTTCAGTGTCAATGTTACGATAGAATCGCAACCAGCGGCATTTACCAAGGTGTCCTTATAGGTTCCTGCAGCGTTATGGGTATTGCCATTCCATGTATATGGCAATTGGTTGGAGCAGATTGTTGCAGTTTGTGAACCTGTAACTGCTTGGTTTACGTTTAATGTCAGCGTAACGATCGAGTCGCAACCAGCGGCATTGACTAAAGTGTCTTTATAGGTTCCAGCAGTATTATAGGTATTGCCATTCCAAGTATATGGTAATTGATTAGCACAGATGGTGGCCGTTTGCGAGCCGGTAACTGCTGGGCTTACATTCAGAGTTAATGTGACAATGGAATCGCATCCAGCTACATTGGCTAATGTGTCTTTATAGGTTCCGGCGGCATTGTAAGTGTTGCCATTCCATATGTATGGCAATTGGTTAGCGCAAATGGTGGCAGTTTGCGAACCTGTAACTGCTGGGTTTACATTCAGAGTTAATGTGACAATGGAATCGCATCCAGCTACATTGGCTAATGTGTCTTTATAGGTTCCGGCGGCATTGTAAGTGTTGCCATTCCATATGTATGGCAATTGGTTAGCGCAAATGGTGGCAGTTTGCGAACCTGTAACTGCTGGGTTTACATTCAGAGTTAAAGTTACTATAGAATCGCAACCAGCAGCATTTATCAAGGTGTCCTTATAGGTTCCTGCAGCGTTATAGGTATTCCCATTCCAAGAGTATGGCAATTGGTTAGCGCAAATGGTGGCAGTTTGCGAACCTGTTACTGCAGGATTAACATTCAGTGTCAATGTTACGATCGAATCGCAACCAGCGGCATTTACTAATGTGTCTTTATAAGTTCCAGCAGCATTGTACGTATTGCCGTTCCAGGTATAGGGCAGTTGGTTAGCGCAAATGGTTGCTGTTTGCGAACCGGTAACCGCTGGGTTTACGTTTAAAGTCAGTGTAACGATCGAATCGCAACCAGCGGCATTTACCAAGGTGTCCTTATAGGTTCCGGCAGCATTGTAGATATTACCGTTCCAGGTGTATGGTAATTGATTTGCGCAAACCGTAGCAGTATGCGAACCGGTAACTGCTGGGCTTACATTCAAGGTTAATGTAACAATGGAATCGCAACCAGCTGCATTTAATAAAGTATCCTTATAGGTTCCAGCAGTATTATAGGTGTTGCTATTCCAGGTATATGGTAATTGGTTAGCGCAGATCGTCGCAGTTTGCGATCCGGTAACCGCAGGGTTTATGTTTAAAGTCAGTGTGACGATCGAGTCGCAACCAGCTGCATTTAATAAAGTATCCTTATAAGTGCCGGCTGCATTGTAAGTATTACCATTCCAAGAGTATGGCAATTGGTTAGCGCAAATGGTAGCCGTTTGTGAACCGGTAACCGCAGGGTTTATGTTTAAAGTCAGTGTAACGATCGAATCACAGCCAGCAGCATTTACTAAGGTGTCTTTATAGGTTCCAGCAGTGTTATACGTATTTCCATTCCAGTTGTATGGCAATTGGTTAGCGCAAATGGTGGCAGTTTGCGAACCTGTTACTGCAGGATTAACATTCAGTGTCAATGTTACGATCGAATCGCAACCAGCGGCATTTACTAATGTGTCTTTATAAGTTCCAGCAGCATTGTACGTATTGCCGTTCCAGGTATAGGGCAGTTGGTTAGCGCAAATGGTTGCTGTTTGCGAACCGGTAACCGCTGGGTTTACGTTTAAAGTCAGTGTAACGATCGAATCGCAACCAGCGGCATTTACCAAGGTGTCCTTATAGGTTCCGGCAGCATTGTAGATATTACCGTTCCAGGTGTATGGTAATTGATTTGCGCAAACCGTAGCAGTATGCGAACCGGTAACTGCTGGGCTTACATTCAAGGTTAATGTAACAATGGAATCGCAACCAGCTGCATTTACTAAAGTATCCTTATAAGTTGCAGCTGCATTGTAGGTATTGCCATTCCATGTGTATGGCAATTGGTTGGCACAGATAGTTGCGGTTTGAGATCCGGTAACCGCAGGGTTTATGTTTAAAGTCAGTGTAATGATCGAATCGCAACCAGCGGCATTTACCAAGGTGTCCTTATAGGTTCCTGCAGCGTTATATGTATTTCCATTCCAAGAGTATGGTAATTGGTTAGCGCAAATGGTGGCAGTTTGTGATCCGCTTACAGTTGGTGTTACATTCAGAGTTAATGTAACAATAGAGTCACAACCAGCGGCATTTACTAAGGTATCCTTATAGGTTCCTGCTGCGTTATAGGTATTTCCATTCCAAGAGTATGGCAATTGGTTAGCGCAAATGGTGGCAGTTTGTGAACCTGTTACTGCAGGATTAACGTTCAGTGTCAAAGTTACGATCGAATCGCAACCAGCAACATTTGCCAAGGTGTCCTTATAGGTTCCTGCTGCATTATAGGTATTGCCGTTCCAGCTATATGGTAATTGGTTGGCGCAGATCGTCGCAGTTTGCGATCCGGTAACCGCAGGGTTGATGTTTAAAGTCAGTGTGACGATCGAGTCGCAACCGGCTGCGTTTAATAATGTATCCTTATACGTTCCGGCAGTGTTATACGTATTTCCATTCCATGTGTATGGTAGTTGGTTGGCGCAAACAGTAGCAGATTCTGTTCCCGTTACTACAGGGTTTACATTCAGGGTTAAAGTAACTATTGAGTCGCAACCGGCTGCGTTTAATAATGTATCCTTATACGTTCCGGCAGTGTTATACGTATTTCCGTTCCATGTGTATGGCAATTGGTTGGCGCAGATTGTGGCCGATTGTGAACCTGTAACTGCTGGGTTTACGTTCAGGGTTAAAGTTGCTATTGAATCGCAACCAGCGGCATTTACTAAAGTATCCTTATAGGTTCCGGCAGCATTATAGGCATTGCCGTTCCATGTGTATGGCAATTGGTTGGCGCAAATGGTAGCAGTTTGCGAACCGGTAACTGCTGGGTTTACATTCAGGGTTAAAGTAACTATTGAGTCGCAACCGGCTGCGTTTAATAATGTGTCCTTATAGGTTCCGGCAACATTATAGATATTTCCGTTCCAGGTGTAAGGCAATTGATTTGCGCAAACTCTTGCTGTTTGTGAACCGGTTACTGCTGGGTTTACATTCAGGGTTAAAGTAACTATTGAGTCGCAACCGGCTGCGTTTAATAATGTATCCTTATACGTTCCGGCAGTGTTATACGTATTTCCATTCCATGTGTATGGTAGTTGGTTGGCGCA
>JANUBW010000020.1:0-5344 GCA_024809215.1 Niastella sp. OAS944
ACTTATACCGCTAATCTGACTGCGGCCAGCGGTTGCGATTCTATTGCTACCTTGGTATTAACAGTAAGCCCAACACTCACCAGTACTACCAATACAGCAATCTGTACGAATCAATTGCCATACACCTGGAATGGACAAACTATTAACGCAGCCGGTACTTATACTGCCAACTTAACCAGTGTATCAGGTTGCGATTCTATTGCTACATTGGTATTAACAGTGAGCCCAACACTCACCAGTACTACCAATACCGCTATCTGTACCAACCAATTGCCATACACCTGGAATGGACAGGTTATTAATGCTGCCGGTACTTATACCGCTAGTTTGACTGCGGCCAGCGGTTGCGATTCTATTGCCACATTGGTATTGACTGTGAGCCCAACGCTGACTAGTACTACCAATACAGCCATCTGTACCAACCAATTGCCATATACTTGGAATGGTCAAACAATTAACGCGGCTGGTACTTACACCGCCAACTTAACCAGCGTAAGCGGTTGCGATTCTATCGCCACATTAGTTCTAGCAGTAAGTCCAACACTCACCAGTACTACCAATACCGCTATCTGTACCAACCAATTGCCATACACTTGGAACGGACAAGCCATTAGCGCTGCCGGTACTTATACCGCAAATCTGACTGCGGCCAGCGGTTGCGATTCTATTGCTACCTTGGTATTAATAGTAAGCCCAACACTCACCAGTACTACCAATACAGCCATCTGTACGAACCAATTGCCATACACCTGGAATGGACAGGTTATTAATGCTGCCGGTACTTATACCGCTAGTTTGACTGCGGCCAGCGGTTGCGATTCTATTGCTACCTTGGTATTAACAGTAAGCCCAACTTTAACCAGTACTACCAATACAGCTATCTGTACCAACCAGCTGCCATACACCTGGAATGGTCAAACGATTAACGCGGCTGGTACTTACACCGCCAACTTAACCAGTGTGTCAGGTTGCGATTCTATCGCCACATTAGTTCTGGCAGTAAGTCCAACACTCACCAGTACTACCAATACCGCTATCTGTACCAACCAATTGCCATACACCTGGAACGGACAAGCCATTAGCGCTGCCGGTACTTATACCGCTAATCTGACTGCGGCCAGCGGTTGCGACTCTATTGCTACCTTGGTATTAACAGTAAGCCCAACACTCACCAGTACTACCAATACCGCGATCTGTACGAATCAGCTGCCATACACCTGGAACGGCCAGACTATTAATGCTGCCGGTACTTATACTGCTAACCTGATTGCAGCTAGTGGCTGCGATTCTATCGCTACATTGAATTTGACTGTGAATCCTGCAGTAAGCAGTACGACTAACACGGCCATCTGTACAAACCAATTGCCATACACCTGGAACGGCCAGACTATTAACGTAGCAGGTACTTATACAGCTAACCTGATTGCGGCCAGTGGTTGTGATTCTATTGCTACATTAGTACTGACTGTAAGCCCAGCTGTAACCAGCACCACCAATACCGCCATCTGTACAAACCAATTGCCATACACGTGGAATGGGCAAACCATTAATACTGCTGGTATTTATACTGCTAACTTAACCAGTGTGTCTGGTTGCGATTCTATTGCTACATTGGTGTTGACAGTGAGCCCAATACTCACCAGTACTACCAATACAGCCATCTGTACGAATCAACTGCCATACACCTGGAATGGCCAAACTATTAATGCGGCTGGTACTTATACCGCTAACCTGACTGCGGCCAGTGGTTGTGACTCTATTGCTACATTGGTATTAACAGTGAGCCCAACTTTAACCAGTACTACCAATACAGCCATCTGTACGAATCAACTGCCATACACCTGGAATGGCCAAACCATTAATGCGGCTGGTACTTATACCGCTAACCTGACTGCGGCCAGTGGTTGTGACTCTATTGCTACATTGGTATTAACAGTGAACCCAACTTTAACGACCACCACCAATACAGCTATCTGTACGAATCAATTGCCATATACCTGGAACGGTCAAGCCATTAACGCGGCTGGCACATACACTGCCAACTTAACCAGTGTATCAGGTTGCGATTCTATTGCTACATTGATATTGACTGTGAGCCCAACGCTGACTAGTACTACCAATACAGCCATCTGTACCAACCAATTGCCATATACTTGGAATGGTCAAACCATTAACGCGGCTGGTACTTACACCGCCAACCTGACCAGCGTAAGCGGTTGCGATTCTATTGCTACATTAGTTCTGACTGTAAGCCCAACACTCACCAGTACTACCAATACCGCTATCTGTACCAACCAATTGCCATACACCTGGAACGGACAAGCCATTAGCGCTGCCGGTACTTATACCGCTAATCTGACTGCGGCCAGCGGTTGCGACTCTATTGCTACATTAGTACTGACTGTAAGTTCAACCGTAAACAGCACCACCAATTTGGCCATCTGTACGAATCAGCTGCCATATACTTGGAACGGCCAAACTATTAACGCGGCCGGTACTTATACCGCTAACCTGACTGCGGCCAGCGGTTGCGACTCTATTGCTACATTAGTTCTAGCGGTAAGCCCAACACTCACCAGTACTACCAATACCGCTATCTGTACCAACCAATTGCCATACACCTGGAATGGACAAACTATTAACGCAGCCGGTACTTATACTGCCAACTTAACCAGTGTATCAGGTTGCGATTCTATTGCTACATTGGTATTAACAGTGAGCCCAACACTCACCAGTACTACCAATACCGCTATCTGTACCAACCAATTGCCATACACATGGAACGGTCAAGCCATTAATGCTGCCGGTACTTATACCGCTAATCTGACTGCGGCCAGCGGTTGCGATTCTATCGCCACATTAGTTCTAGCAGTAAGTCCAACACTCACCAGTACTACCAATACCGCTATCTGTACCAACCAATTGCCATACACTTGGAACGGACAAGCCATTAGCGCTGCCGGTACTTATACCGCAAATCTGACTGCGGCCAGCGGTTGCGATTCTATTGCTACCTTGGTATTAATAGTAAGCCCAACACTCACCAGTACTACCAATACAGCCATCTGTACGAACCAATTGCCATACACCTGGAATGGACAGGTTATTAATGCTGCCGGTACTTATACCGCTAGTTTGACTGCGGCCAGCGGTTGCGACTCTATTGCTACATTAGTACTGACTGTAAGCCCAGCTGTAACCAGCACCACCAATACCGCCATCTGTACAAACCAATTGCCATACACCTGGAATGGTCAAACCATTAACGCTGCCGGTACTTATACTGCTAACCTGATTGCAGCTAGTGGCTGCGATTCAATCGCTACGTTGAATTTGACTGTGAATTCTGCTGTAACCAGTACAACTAACACGGCCATCTGTACGAACCAATTGCCATACACCTGGAACGGACAAACCATTAACGCTGCCGGTACCTACGTCGCCAACTTAACCAGCATAAGTGGTTGCGATTCTATAGCTACATTGAATTTGACTGTGAATCCTGCTGTAACAAGTACAACTAATACTGCCATCTGTACAAACCAACTGCCATATACTTGGAACGGCCAAACTATTAACGCGGCCGGTACTTATACCGCTAACCTGACTGCGGCCAGCGGTTGCGACTCTATTGCTACATTAGTTCTAGCGGTAAGCCCAATGATAACAAGCACAACTAATACAGCTATCTGTACCAACCAATTGCCATACACCTGGAATGGACAAACTATTAACGCAGCCGGTACTTATACTGCCAACTTAACCAGTGTATCAGGTTGTGATTCTATTGCTACGTTGGTATTAACAGTGAGCCCAACACTCACCAGCACTACGAATACCGCCATCTGTACGAATCAGCTGCCATACACCTGGAACGGCCAGACTATTAATGCTGCCGGTACTTATACCGCTAACCTGACTGCGGCCAGCGGTTGCGATTCTATTGCTACATTGGTATTAACAGTGAACCCAACTTTAACGAGCACCACCAATACAGCTATCTGTACGAATCAATTGCCATACACCTGGAATGGACAAACCATTAACGCGGCTGGTACTTACACCGCCAACCTGACCAGTGTAAGCGGTTGCGACTCTGTCGCCACATTAGTTCTGGCTGTAAGCCCAACTTTAACAAGCACTACTAATACTGCCATTTGTACCAACCAGCTGCCATACACCTGGAATGCACAAACCATTAATGCAGCTGGTTCATACACCGCAAATCTGACCAGTATAAGTGGTTGCGATTCTATTGCTACATTAGTATTAACAGTGAGCCCAACACTCACCAGCACTACGAATGCCGCCATCTGTACGAACCAACTGCCATATACTTGGAATGGTCAAACCATTAACGCGGCTGGTACTTACACCGCCAACTTAACCAATGTATCAGGTTGTGATTCTATTGCTACGTTGGTATTAACAGTGAGCCCAACACTCACCAGCACTACGAATACCGCCATCTGTACGAATCAGCTGCCATACACCTGGAACGGACAAGCCATTAGCGCTGCCGGTACTTATACCGCAAATCTGACTGCGGCCAGCGGTTGCGATTCTATTGCTACATTGGTATTAACAGTAAGCCCAACACTCACCAGTACTACCAATACAGCTATCTGTACCAACCAACTGCCATACACCTGGAATGGTCAAACGATTAACGCGGCCGGTACTTACACTGCTAATCTCACCAGTGTGAGTGGTTGCGACTCTATAGCTACCTTGAATTTGATTGTGAATCCTGCAGTAAGCAGTACGACTAATACGACCATCTGTACAAACCAGCTACCATATACTTGGAATGGTCAAACCATAAATGCAGCTGGTACTTACACCGCTAACTTAACTAGTGTAAGTGGTTGCGATTCTATTGCCACATTAGTACTGACTGTAAGCCCAAGTGTAACCAGCACCACCAACACTGCCATCTGTACAAACCAACTACCATACACCTGGAATGGCCAAACTATTAATGCGGCTGGTACTTACACCGCTAATCTTACTGGTGTGAGTGGTTGTGACTCTATAGCTACATTGAATTTGACTGTGAACCCAGCAGTAACCAGTACGACTAATACCGCCATCTGTACAAACCAATTGCCATACACCTGGAACGGCCAGGCTATTAATGCTGCGGGCACTTATACCGCTAACCTGACTGCGGCCAGCGGTTGCGACTCTATCGCTACATTGGTATTAACAGTAAGCCCAACACTCACCAGTACTACCAATACAGCCATCTGTACGAACCAATTGCCATACACCTGGAATGGACAAACCATTAATGCGGCTGGTACTTACACCGCCAACTTAACCAGCGTAAGCGGTTGCGATT
>JANUBW010000020.1:5443-6063 GCA_024809215.1 Niastella sp. OAS944
TCTATCGCCACGTTGGTATTAACAGTGAGCCCAACACTTACCAGCACCACCAATACAGCCATCTGTACGAACCAATTGCCATACACCTGGAACGGCCAAACCATTAATGCTACCGGTACTTATACCGCTAATTTGACTGCGGCCAGTGGTTGTGATTCTATCGCCACGTTGGTATTAACAGTGAGCCCAACACTTACCAGCACCACCAATACAGCCATCTGTACGAACCAATTGCCATACACCTGGAACGGACAAACCATTAATGCGGCCGGCACTTATACCGCTAACCTGACCAGCGTAAGCGGTTGCGATTCTATTGCTACATTGATATTAACTGTAAGCCCAGTTTTAACCAGCACTACGAATACCGCCATCTGTACCAACCAATTGCCATACACGTGGAATGGCCAAACTATCAACGCGGCTGGTACTTACACTGCTAACTTAACAAGTATAAGCGGTTGCGACTCTATTGCCACATTGGTATTAACAGTGAGCCCAACACTCACCAGTACCACCAATACAGCCATCTGTACCAACCAATTGCCATACACCTGGAATGGCCAAACTATAAATGCGACTGGTACTTACACTGCTAATCTCACCAGTGTGAGTGGTTG
>JANUBW010000021.1 GCA_024809215.1 Niastella sp. OAS944
ACCAGTTATGCCATTGTTAGAAGTGGTTGGCAATGGAGCTAAAATTGCTCCAGAACATATTGGGCCTACAGCCGTAAACGTCGGAGTAATACTAGCACTCACCACAATAGTCATCGTAGCCGTAGTCGCACACTGGCCAGCAGTTGGGGTGAACGTATATGTAGTCGTTGTCGTATTGTCCAAAGCTGGCGCCCAGGTACCCATGATACCATTGTTA
The DNA here is from genome assembly GCA_024809215.1 of Niastella sp. OAS944. Lineage (GTDB taxonomy): Bacteria > Bacteroidota > Bacteroidia > Chitinophagales > Chitinophagaceae > Niastella. The sequence continues at coordinate 218 of JANUBW010000021.1, forward strand.
GAAGTCGTTGGCAATGGAGCTAAAGTTGCTCCAGAACATATTGGCCCCACAGCTGTAAACGTCGGCGTAATACTAGCACTCACCACTATTGTCATGGTAACAGTAGTAGCGCACTGACCAGCATCTGGAGTGAACGTATATGTAGTCGTTGTAGTGTTATCCAAAGCGGGTGCCCACGTACCAGTAATTCCATTATTAGAAGTTGTTGACAATGGTGCAAGCGTTGCTCCTGAACAGATTGGCCCTACAGCTGTAAACGTTGGGGTAACACTAGAGCTCACCACTATTGTCATGGTAGCCGTAGTCGCACACTGGCCAGCAGTTGGTGTAAAGGTGTATGTGGTCGTAGCAGTGTTGTCTAAAGCCGGTGCCCATGTACCCGTAATGCCATTAGTAGAAGTGGTTGGCAATGGTGTTAAAGTAGCCCCAGTGCAAATAGGAGCAACTGCTGTAAACGTTGGCGTTACATTCGGATTAACAGTAATAGTTAAAGTCGTTGTAGTCGCACACTGGCCAGCTGTTGGTGTAAAGGTGTAAGTAGTTGTTGCGGTGTTATCCAAAGCTGGTGCCCATGTACCCGTAATGCCATTGTTAGAAGTTGTTGGCAAAGGCGTCAAAGTAGCTCCCGAACAGATTGGTGCCACAGCTGTAAACGTCGGTGTTACATTCGGATTAACGGTAATCGTTAAAGTCGTCGTCGTCGCACACTGCCCAGCTGTTGGGGTAAAGGTGTAGGTAGTCGTTGTGGTATTATCCAAAGCGGGCGCCCAGGTACCGGTAATACCATTATTAGAAGTTGTTGGCAATGGTATTAAAGTAGCCCCAGCGCAAATAGGAGCAACTGCAGTAAACGTCGGCGTTACGTTTGGATTAACGGTAATTGTCAAAGTCGTTGTAGTCGCGCACAGTCCTGCACTCGGCGTGAATGTATAAGTTGTAGTTGCCGTATTATTAAGTGCCGGCGCCCAGGTACCGGTAATACCATTATTAGAGGTAGTTGGTAGTGGCGACAAGGTAGCCCCCGAACAGATTGGTGCCACAGCTGTAAACGTCGGTGTTACATTTGGATTAACCGTAATCGTTAAAGTCGTTGTAGTCGCACACTGGCCAGCTGTTGGGGTAAAGGTGTAGGTAGTCGTTGCTGTATTATCCAAAGCGGGCGACCAGGTACCAGTAATACCATTGTTAGAACTAGTTGGCAAAGGCGACAAGGTAGCTCCAGAACAAATTGGTGCAATAGCCGTAAACGTCGGTATTACGTTTGGATTAACGGTAATTATTAAAGTCGTTGTAGTAGCACACTGTCCAGCTGCTGGCGTAAACGTATAGGTTGTTGTAGTCGTATTGTCCAAAGCAGGCGACCAGGTTCCTGTAATGCCGTTATTAGAAGTAGTTGGCAAAGGCGACAAAGTCGCGCCTGAACATATTGGCGCTACAGCTGTAAACGTCGGTGTTACATTTGGATTAACCGTAATTGTCAAAGTCGTTGTAGTAGCACACTGTCCTGCACCCGGCGTAAATGTATAAGTTGTAGTTGCGGTATTATTAAGCGCTGGCGCCCAAGATCCAGTGATACCATTGTTAGAACTGGTTGGCAAAGGCGACAAAGTCGCTCCTGAACATATTGGCGCTACGGCTGTAAACGTCGGTGTTACAGTTGGATTAACCGTAATTGTCAAAGTCGTCGTGGTCGCACACTGACCAGCTGTTGGGGTAAAGGTGTAGGTAGTCGTTGCGGTGTTATCCAAAGCAGGCGCCCATGTACCAGAGATGCCATTATTAGAAGTAGTTGGCAATGGCGACAATGTAGCTCCCGAACAGATCGGCGCTACAGCTGTAAACGTCGGCGTTACAGTTGGATTAACCGTAATCGTTAAAGTCGTTGTAGTCGCACACTGCCCAGCTGTTGGGGTAAAGGTGTAGGTAGTCGTTGTGGTATTATCCAAAGCGGGCGCCCAGGTACCCGTAATGCCATTATTAGAACTAGTTGGTAATGGAGAAAGGGTAGCTCCCGAACAAATCGGTGCAACTGCCGTAAACGTCGGTGTTACATTCGGATTAACCGTAATTGTCAAAGTCGTTGTAGTCGCACACTGGCCAGCTGTTGGGGTAAAGGTATAGGTTGTTGTAGTCGTATTATCCAATGCGGGCGCCCAGGTACCAGTAATACCATTATTAGAACTAGTTGGCAAAGGCGACAAGGTAGCTCCAGTACAAATTGGTGCAATAGCCGTAAACGTCGGTATTACGTTTGGATTAACGGTAATTATTAAAGTCGTTGTAGTCGCACACTGTCCGGCTGTTGGTGTAAAGGTGTAAGTAGTTGTTGCGGTGTTATCCAAAGCTGGTGCCCATGTACCCGTAATGCCATTGTTAGAATTTGTTGGCAAAGGCGTCAAAGTAGCTCCCGAACAGATTGGCGCAACAGTCGTAAACGTCGGCGTTACATTTGAATTGACCGTAATCGTTAAAGTCGTCGTCGTCGCACACTGTCCAGCTGTTGGCGTAAAGGTATAAGTTGTAGTTGCCGTATTATTAAGCGCCGGCGCCCAGGTTCCGGTGATGCCATTGTTAGAAGTGGTTGGCAAGGGCGTGAGTGTTGCTCCCGAACAGATTGGGGCAACTGCAGTAAACGTCGGTGTTACGTTTGGATTAACGGTAATGGTTAATGTAGTTGTAGTCGCGCACTGACCTGCTGTTGGTGTAAAGGTATATGTAGTTGTTGTGGTATTATCCAAGGCTGGGGACCAAGTTCCTGTTATTCCATTGTTAGAACTAGTTGGCAATGGTGTCAAAGTAGCCCCAGCGCATATAGGAGCCACTGCCGTAAACGTCGGCGTTACGTTCGGATTAACCGTAATTGTCAAAGTCGTTGTAGTAGCACACTGTCCAGCTGTTGGGGTAAAGGTATAAGTTGTAGTTGCCGTATTATTAAGTGCAGGCGCCCATGTACCTGTAATGCCATTAGTAGAAGTTGTTGGCAGTGGCGTTAGTGTAGCACCAGAACAAATTGGCGCAACTGCTGTAAACGTCGGTGTTATATTTGGATTAACCGTAATAGTTAATGTAGTTGTAGTCGCGCACTGTCCTGCAGTTGGTGTAAAGGTATAAGTGGTAGTTGACGTATTATTAAGTGCCGGTGACCAAGATCCAGTGATACCATTGTTAGAACTAGTTGGCAAAGGCGTCAAAGTGGCTCCCGAACAGATTGGTGCAACGGCTGTAAATGTCGGTGTTACATTTGGATTAACCGTAATCGTTAAAGTCGTCGTAGTCGCACACTGACCCGCAGTTGGTGTAAAGGTATAAGTGGTAGTTGACGTATTATTAAGTGCCGGTGACCAAGATCCAGTGATACCATTGTTAGAACTAGTTGGCAAAGGCGTCAAAGTGGCTCCCGAACAGATTGGCGCTACAGCGGTAAATGTCGGTGTTACATTTGGATTAACCGTAATCGTTAAAGTCGTTGTAGTTGCACACTGTCCTGCAGTTGGGGTAAAGGTGTAGGTAGTCGTTGTGGTATTATCCAAAGCAGGCGACCATGTACCAGTAATGCCATTGTTAGAACTGGTTGGCAATGGCGCAAGCGTTGCTCCCGAACAGATTGGCGCCACCGCTGTAAACGTCGGCGTTACATTAGGATTAACCGTAATAGTCATTGTGGCCGTAGTAGCGCATTGCCCAGCAGTTGGAGTAAACGTATAGGTAGTAGTTGCCGTATTATCCAAAGCCGGCGCCCAGGTACCCGTAATGCCATTATTAGAACTAGTTGGTAGTGGAGACAAGGTAGCTCCCGAACAGATTGGCGCTACGGCTGTAAACGTCGGTGTTACATTTGGATTAACTGTAATAGTTAAAGTCGTTGTAGTCGCACACTGCCCAGCTGTTGGGGTAAAGGTGTAGGTAGTCGTTGTAGTATTATCCAAAGCGGGCGCCCAGGTACCCGTAATGCCATTGTTGGAACTAGTTGGCAGCGGTGTTAAAGTAGCCCCAGCGCAAATAGGAGCCACTGCCGTAAACGTTGGCGTTACACTTGGATTAACCGTAATTGTCAAAGTCGTTGTAGTCGCACACTGTCCTACAGTTGGGGTAAAGGTGTAGGTAGTCGTTGTGGTATTATCCAAAGCAGGCGCCCAGGTACCAGTAATACCATTATTAGATGTAGTTGGCAAAGGCGACAAAATCGCGCCTGAACAGATCGGTGCAACCGCCGTGAACGTCGGTGTCACATTTGGATTGACAGTAATAGTTAAAGTCGTTGTAGTCGCGCACTGACCGGCTGCTGGGGTAAAGGTATAAGTAGTCGTTGTCGTATTATCCAAAGCTGGCGCCCAGGTACCGGTAATACCATTGTTGGAACTAGTTGGTAATGGTGTTAAAGTAGCCCCAGCGCAAATAGGAGCCACTGCCGTAAACGTCGGTGTTACATTTGGATTAACCGTAATCGTTAAAGTCGTCGTAGTCGCACACTGCCCAGCTGTTGGAGTAAACGTATATGTTGTAGTTGCTGTATTATCCAAAGCCGGTGCCCAGGTACCAGTAATGCCATTGTTAGAACTAGTTGGTAATGGCGACAGGGTAGCTCCCGAACATATTGGCGCTACGGCTGTAAACGTCGGCGTCACATTCGGATTAACTGTAATAGTTAAAGTCGTAGTCGTCGCGCACTGTCCGGCACCCGGCGTAAATGTATAAGTTGTAGTTGCCGTATTATTAAGTGCAGGCGCCCATGTACCTGTAATGCCATTAGTAGAAGTTGTTGGCAGTGGCGTTAGTGTAGCACCAGAACAAATTGGCGCAACGGCTGTAAACGCCGGCGTTACGTTTGGATTAACCGTAATGGTTAATGTAGTTGTAGTCGCGCACTGTCCTGCACTCGGTGTAAAGGTATAAGTAGTCGTTGCGGTGTTATCCAAAGCAGGCGCCCAGGTACCGGTAATGCCGTTATTAGAAGTAGTTGGCAATGGAGTTAAAGCAGCCCCAGCACAAATAGGAGCCACCGCTGTAAACGCCGGCGTAACATTCGGATTAACCGTAATTGTCAAAGTCGTTGTAGTCGCACACTGACCCGCAGTTGGTGTAAAGGTATAAGTGGTAGTTGACGTATTATTAAGTGCCGGTGACCAAGATCCAGTGATACCATTGTTAGAACTAGTTGGCAAAGGTGTCAAAGTGGCTCCCGAACAGATTGGTGCAACGGCTGTAAATGTCGGCGTTACATTTGGATTAACCGTAATCGTTAAAGTCGTAGTCGTCGCACACTGTCCAGCTGTTGGGGTAAAGGTGTAAGTAGTTGTGGCTGTATTATCCAAAGCTGGCGCCCAGCTACCGGTAATGCCATTAGTAGAAGTTGTTGGCAGCGGCGTTAAAGTAGCCCCAGCGCAAATAGGAGCAACCGCTGTAAACGTCGGTGTTACATTCGGATTAACCGTAATTGTCAAAGTCGTCGTGGTCGCACACTGACCAGCTGTTGGTGTAAAGGTGTATGTAGTGGTAGCTGTATTGTTGAGTGCCGGCGCCCAGGTACCTGTAATGCCATTGTTAGAACTAGTTGGCAGCGGTGTTAAAGTAGCCCCAGCGCAAATAGGAGCAACTGCTGTAAACGTCGGCGTCACATTCGGATTAACCGTAATAGTCAAAGTCGTTGTAGTCGCACACTGTCCTGCAGTTGGGGTAAAGGTGTAGGTAGTCGTTGTGGTATTATCCAAAGCAGGCGCCCATGTACCAGAGATGCCATTATTAGAAGT
>JANUBW010000022.1 GCA_024809215.1 Niastella sp. OAS944
TTTACAGCAGTTGCTCCTATTTGCGCTGGGGCTACTTTAACACCGCTGCCAACTAGTTCTAACAATGGCATTACAGGTACCTGGGCGCCGGCACTTAATAATACCGCAACTACAACATATACATTTACGCCGGGTGCCGGACAGTGTGCGACTACAACGACTTTAACAATCACAGTTAATCCCAATGTGACGCCGACGTTTACAGCAGTTGCTCCTATTTGCGCTGGGGCTACTTTAACACCGCTGCCAACTAGTTCTAACAATGGCATTACGGGTACCTGGGCACCTGCTTTGGATAACACAGCAACAACTACTTATACCTTTACCCCAACCGCTGGCCAGTGTGCGACTACAACGACTTTAACTATTACAGTTAATCCAAATGTAACACCGACGTTTACAGCTGTTGCGCCAATCTGTTCGGGAGCTACCCTGTCACCTTTGCCAACTAGTTCTAACAATGGCATTACTGGTACCTGGGCGCCGGCACTTAACAATACGGCAACTACAACTTATACCTTTACGCCGAGTGCTGGACAGTGTGCGACGACTACTACATTAACTATTACCGTTAATCCGACTGTAACACCGACGTTTACAGCTGTAGCGCCAATATGTTCGGGAGCTACCCTTTCTCCATTACCAACTTCATCTAACAATGGTATTCCCGGTACCTGGTCGCCCGCTTTGGATAATACCACAACGACTACCTACACCTTTTCCCCAACAGCTGGACAGTGTGCAACTACAACGACTTTAACGATTACGGTTAATCCGAATGTAACACCGACGTTTACAGCCGTAGCGCCAATATGTTCGGGAGCTACCCTGTCGCCATTACCAACTAGTTCTAACAATGGCATTACTGGTACCTGGGCACCGGCTTTGGATAATACAGCAACTACAACATATACGTTTACTCCAACAGCTGGGCAGTGTGCGACTACGACGACTTTAACGATTACGGTTAATCCAAATGTAACACCGACATTTACCGCTGTAGCGCCAATCTGTTCGGGCGCTCCCCTTTCTCCATTACCAACTACATCTAACAATGGTATTACGGGAACCTGGGCGCCTGCTTTGGATAACACCACAACAACTACTTATACCTTTACACCAACTGCAGGACAGTGCGCGACTACTACGACTTTAACTATTACCGTTAATCCAAATGTAACACCGACGTTTACTGCAGTCGCGCCAATTTGTTCTGGTGCTACCCTGTCGCTATTGCCTACTAGTTCTAACAATGGCATTACTGGTACCTGGGCGCCGGCACTTAATAATACCGCAACTACAACTTATACATTTACGCCGGGTGCAGGACAGTGTGCTACTACAACGACTTTGACTATTACCGTTAATCCGAATGTAACGCCGACGTTTACGGCCGTAGCGCCAATTTGTTCAGGTGCTACTTTAACACCACTGCCAACAACTTCTACCAATGGTATTACCGGTACATGGGCACCGGCTTTGGATAATACAGCAACGACTACCTACACCTTTACACCAACGGCAGGACAGTGCGCGACTACAACTTCATTAACTATTACGGTTAATCCAAACGTAACGCCGACGTTTACGGCAGTGGCTCCTATATGCGCTGGGGCTACTTTAACACCATTGCCAACTACTTCTACTAATGGTATTACCGGTACCTGGGCACCAGCTTTGGATAATACGACTACAACAACCTATACCTTTACCCCAACAGCTGGCCAGTGCGCTACTACAACTACATTAACTGTTACCGTTAATCCAAACGTAACGCCGACGTTTACTGCAGTCGCGCCAATTTGTTCTGGTGCTACCCTGTCGCCATTGCCTACTAGTTCTAACAATGGCATTACTGGTACCTGGGCGCCGGCACTTAATAATACCGCAACTACAACTTATACCTTTACACCAACAGCCGGACAGTGTGCTACGACAACGACTTTAACTATTACCGTAAATCCGAATGTGACGCCGACGTTTACAGCCGTAGCGCCAATATGTTCGGGAGCTACCCTGTCGCCATTACCAACTAGTTCTAACAATGGCATTAC
>JANUBW010000023.1 GCA_024809215.1 Niastella sp. OAS944
TGCCTCGTCCTAAAAAAACTATACACTTTAAAATTAAAATGTATGGTAGAAAAGGATCACGAACAAACATTCAAAGGCCGTTACAGTGCTAAAGGCAATTGGGACAAAAGGTTTATAGCCGAAGTTGTGGAAGAAATACATAACGGGATGTCTTATCAGGCTGCGAATCAGAAATATAATGTGTCAATAAAGACACTGCACAGATGGATTTTTGATTCAAAAATGGCAGTTCCATCGGGCAAGCTAAAGCGCCCTGTTCCTATTGAAATAAAAAGGTCAGTAGTACGGGCTATTCAAAGCGGAAGATTAACTGTTAAGGAGGCTCAGCGAACCTATGGTATTAAAACAGTAAAAACAATCAACAGCTGGATACACCAATTCAATCTGGAAAATGCCGAACTTGCCGTTGTCAACGAAAGTGGGATGAAGAAAAAGAAACCAGTCGAAGGTAATTCTACAGATAATAACCAAGATATCAAGGGCTTACAAAAAGCCTTAGAGGAAGCTCAACTCAAAGTAGCGGCCCTTAATACACTCATAGATGTAGCCGAAGAACAGCTTAAAATTAATATTAGAAAAAAGCCTGGCGCCAAACAGTCCAACGATTAAAACACGATTTTCCTAAAGCAGGAATAGGAAAGTTATGTCAACTGTTTGGCAAAACCCGTCATGCCTTCTATGACCACGGGTGGCGCGCCAGGCAACAAGGTCTGCAGGAGGATATTATTCTGAATTACATACATCAACAAAGAAAACTGGTACCTAACTTGGGAACCCGAAAACTGCATCTCAATATCGCTCCACTATTGCAGGAACATGGAATACAAATTGGCAGGGATTATCTTTTTGATTTACTACAACGCCATAAGCTACTCATACGGCGTCGTAAAAGAAAAGTGATCACTACTGATTCCCGTCACTGGATGCGCAAATACAGTAACCTTACTATTGACCTTCGTTGTGAACGACCAGAGCAGTTATGGGTGAGTGACATTACTTATATCCGCATGGGTAATCAGTGGGGATATCTGAGCCTTATCACTGATGCGTACTCTCGCAAAATCATGGGTTATTGCCTGCGTATGGACCTTTCTGCACAGGGATGCATCGATGCATTACAAATGGCTCTTGCCGGTCGGCTCTATCCTAAACGGGCGCTTATCCATCATTCGGATCGAGGATCCCAATATTGTTCAGCTGATTATGTGCGAATACTAAAAGAACATGATATCGCTATCAGCATGACAGAAAATGGTGATCCTTACGAAAATGCCCTGGCTGAACGCATTAATGGAATTCTTAAAACGGAGTTTAATCTTTACAGTTCATCGGGTGGTTTTGAACACACTTGCGAGCTTGTTAAAAATAGCATTACCGCTTATAATGAGCACAGACCTCATAGTAGTTGTGATATGCTAACTCCAGCGCAGGCGCATTTAAGACACGGTATTTTAACGAAAAGATGGAAGCAATATCCTATAAAAACGGTTAATGACAACCTACAGACTGAAAACACAATGCAGGACTTAAAGCCTGCTAAGGATAGTCAATAACCAGTAAAAAGGGGCGGGATGGCTCCTCCTTTAAGCCAAATCCCGCCCCTTTTTGCGGTTTAATAAAAGCAATCCTTATTTTTGAAAACTCAACCTGTAAAGCAACTTCAGGATTACCAAATACCTATGTATAGTTGCTTCAGGATTTATTCTTCACGTGTATAGCTATTTCCGGACGAGACA
>JANUBW010000024.1 GCA_024809215.1 Niastella sp. OAS944
CGGACTCGCTTTCGCTACGGCTCCGTAACTTAAGTACTTAACCTCGCCAGTGAGGAGTAACTCGTAGGCTCATTATGCAAAAGGCACGCCGTCACCATTGCTGGCTCCGACCGCTTGTAGGCGTACGGTTTCAGGTACTATTTCACTCCCTTGTTTAGGGTGCTTTTCACCTTTCCCTTACGGTACTGGTTCACTATCGGTCTCTGAGGAGTATTTAGCCTTACCGGATGGTGCCGGCAAATTCAGGCAGGATTCCTCCGGTCCCGCCTTACTCAGGATACCTCTCGTCCACAACAATTTCTGCTTACAGGACTATCACCTGCTATGGTCCAACTTTCCAGAAGGTTCAGCTTGATGTTGCTTTCTAAATGAGGTCCTATAACCCCTGTGCCGCACGCGACACAGGTTTGGGCTGTTCCCTTTTCGCTCGCCACTACTTAGGGAATCACGATTGTTTTCTTTTCCTCCTCCTACTTAGATGTTTCAGTTCAGAGGGTTGACTCTCCTTGCGGAGTGACACACCTTCAGTGTGCCGGGTTGTCCCATTCGGAAATCTTCGGATATAATGCTTGTGTGCAGCTCCCCGAAGCTTATCGCAGCTTACCACGTCCTTCATCGTCTCTCAGAGCCAAGGCATCCACCATACGCCCTTAAGTGCTTTAAAAGAGTTATTACTATTACTCGTCATTTACAACTTAAAATATTATCCCAATATGTCAAAGAACTACTCCTTGTCTTCACAAGAAGAACTCATTGCTGAGTTAATTGATGATGTTATGGTTGCGAACCATCAGACCATTATGTCACATCTCATTAAAAGAACTTTTGATTCTATTGAAAGTTAAGTGAAGCAACAGCTAAAAAGTTATGTTTTTAGCGCTTTCTCTAAAAAGGAGGTATTCCAGCCGCACCTTCCGATACGGCTACCTTGTTACGACTTAGCCCCAGTCACTAGTTTTACCCTAGGCGGCTCCTTGCGGTTACCGACTTTAGGTACACCCAGCTTCCATGGCTTGACGGGCGGTGTGTGCAAGGTCCGGGAACGTATTCACCGTATCATTGCTGATATACGATTACTAGCGATTCCAGCTTCATGGAGTCGAGTTGCAGACTCCAATCTGAACTGAGAAAGAGTTTTTGAGATTAGCGCCTTGTCGCCAAGTGGCAGCTCTTTGTCTCTTCCATTGTAGCACGTGTGTAGCCCTGGGCATAAAGGCCATGATGACTTGACATCATCCCCTCCTTCCTCGCGTCTTACGACGGCAGTTTCATTAGAGTTCCCAGCTTTACCTGATGGCAACTAATGATGGGGGTTGCGCTCGTTGCGGGACTTAACCCAACACCTCACGGCACGAGCTGACGACAGCCATGCAGCACCTTACAGACTGTGTATTGCTACAAAATGAGCTTTCACCCACGGTCAATCTGCATTCTAGCCCAGGTAAGGTTCCTCGCGTATCATCGAATTAAACCACATGCTCCACCGCTTGTGCGGACCCCCGCCAATTCCTTTGA
>JANUBW010000025.1 GCA_024809215.1 Niastella sp. OAS944
GGATCATGTTGAAAAATTGGGGGATTTAGGAGAAAGTATTTTTTTTGCAGCAAGATGAGTAAAGCACAAGGACAGGATACAGCAAAAGAATTGATGGGGTATTTTCTACCAAAAGGCACACTTGAATATTTTGATTTGGTACACCTGGTAAAGGATAAAGAAGGTCTGGTTTTGTTTTTAGAAGAAAAGAACATTCCTCCTTCAGAATATGCGGGTCAAACACTTCACTCTAAAGGATTCTATCCGGAAGTTCGCGTACAGGACTTTCCGATTCGCGACAATAAAGTAGAATTAAGCATAAAACGGCGCCGCTGGGAAGTTCAGTCCAGCGGAGAGATTGTATCCCGTAACTGGGACCTGGTCATGAAAGGAGCACGACTCACCAAAGAGTTCGCGCTTTTTTTAAAAGATACATTTGGACAATCATCCGATTAGCTGTCATCAACTTGCCCGAATGTACCAGATGGATGGCAGTCAGCTTCAGCAGCAATACAAACATCACATTAGCGATTATAAAGATTGGGATCAACGTGAGCATGCTACCGAATGGATGCTTTTCGAAAAGAATATGGGTACTCATCTGAGTATTGATGAGACGGCACTATCCAATGATGAGCTCTATACGGTGGTTACCAATAAATCAGCCAAAGGACAAAAAGGCGCTATTGTGGCCATGATCAAAGGTACCCAAGCTGACAAGGTAATAGAAGTATTACAGCGTATTAATAAACGATTAAGGCAAAGGGTACAGGAAGTCACCCTTGATATGGCAGCCGGAATGCACCTGATCGTCAAACGCTGTTTTCCATACGCACAAAGGGTTGTAGACCGCTTCCATGTACAACAATTAGCATCAGAGGCTGTACAGGAAATACGGATTAAACATAGATGGCAAGCAATAGATGAAGAAAATACCCAGATTGCCCAAGCCAAAAAGAAAGGTCTCAACTACGTCCCGCAGTTACTACCCAATGGCGATTCTGCCAAACAATTATTAGCCCGTAGCCGCTACTTGCTATTCAAGCATAAGGAACACTGGACATATTCTCAAAAACAGCGGGCGGCACTTATGTTTGAACGCTATCCAGCAATACAGAGAGCCTATGACTTATCGATGAGATTGACTACCATCTTCAATCACTGCAAGTGTAAAGAAGAAGCATTTAAGAAGCTGGCCTTATGGTATAATCATATAGAAGAAGCAAATATTGAATCCTTTAAGACCGTATTTAGAACTATCGAAACGCACTACGAGAGTATATTGAATTACTTTAATAACAGAAGTACTAATGCGTCTGCGGAAGCTTTTAATGCCAAAATCAAATCTTTTAGGGCTTCTGCAAGGGGCGTAAGAGACATCAGCTTCTTCTTATTCAGACTCGCTAAAATCTATGCGTAACAAACTAATCCCCCAAGAATTTGACTTGATCC
>JANUBW010000026.1 GCA_024809215.1 Niastella sp. OAS944
GAGAGTGTAAAATATTATGTGTAAATAGGAAGTAACAGTATTAGAGTCGGCATCTGTGTTCAAAGATAGTTAAGAATTGATGCAGAATAAACCCCCAATTATGTAAAGGCGAACTCCATTTTGTTTCGATATTGGTAATAGCCAGATAAACAGCTTTTAAAGCTGAAGCATCATCAGGGAACTGGACCTTTGCTTTAGTGTACTTTCGAATCCCCCGATTAAGGTTTTCAATGGTGTTGGTGGTATAAATGATTTTTCTGATTTCCAGAGGGAAGTCAAAATAATTGGTTAGGTTGTCCCAATTAGTTCGCCAGGATTGAATTGCATGCTTGTATTTCGCTCCCCAGTTTTTATCGAAGTTCTCAAGAGCTATTTCTGCTTGTTGGCGGTTTACAGCGCCATAGACGTTTTTAAGATCAGCACAGAATGCTTTACGATCTTTCCAAACAACATATTTGCAGCTATTTCGGATTTGATGGACAATGCATAACTGAGTTACCGCATTAGGAAAAGCCCCTTTTATAGCATCTGTAAATCCTTTGAGATTGTCTGTACAGGCTATGAGGATGTCTTCAACGCCACGGGCTTTCAGGTCAGTTAGAACTGAAAGCCAAAATGAGGCTGATTCTGTTTCTGCCATCCACATGCCCAATACTTCCTTGAGTCCATCATTCTTTAAGCCAATTACCAGGTAAATACACTTGTTGATATACTTACCATTATGCCTCACTTTTAATACAATCCCGTCCATCCAAACAGTAAAATAAACAGGCTCCAATGCTCTGTTTTGCCATTCCTTTACATGTTCAATAATACGGTTAGTAACGTTGGATATAGTACCTTCGCTGACTTCTACGCCATATACTTCTTTTACCTGTTGGGAGATGTCAGATGTGGTCATACCTCGGCTGTACATGCCGATGATAGCTTCTTCCAGCTTGTCACTCATACGCGACCCCTTGGGAATCAGTTGGGGAGAAAATTCACTGTTACGGTCACGAGGAATGTTTAATATTAAGTCTCCGAGGGACTCAGTTTTGACCTTTTTTGTATAGGAGCCGTTGCGGCTGTTACCAGTATTATGGCCTTCTTTACTATGTTTTTCATAACCCAGATGCTCATCCAGTTCCGCTTTGAGCATCTCTTCTACTCCTTGCTTGTAAAGTTCACTGAAAAAGGATTGAAAGTCTTCCTTGCTTTTAAACTGCTTAAAAAAATCCTTCGGTACGTTTGATTGTTGATTGTCCATAAACTGTATTTAAAGGTAATAAAAAAGCGGGGCCAGTGAGGCCGCCGCTCCCGGGCAGGTTCGCTTCGTTCGGCTCCGCTACGCTCCGCCTCACTTCGCTTCACCTGCCCGGGGGATTAATCTCTCTAATACAGTTACTTATATTTTATTTACACAAAGAATTAGACACTTCCA
>JANUBW010000027.1 GCA_024809215.1 Niastella sp. OAS944
GTTAACAGATTCTGTGTTAGTTTGAAAGTCTGCTATTAATTATTTTTCTATAATTTTGAAGTTCTAAGGCGGCTTTATGTCAGCCTGTTAAGGGCGGTCTTCAATGACCGCCCTGATTTTTTAAGCGACCTTTTTATTGTCTATTTGAGTTTTAAGATAGTCTTTATCGTAAGGCGTATTTGTTTTATAAATAATATAGGCCATCTCCAATAGTCTTCTTTGCACAGCCACAGCTGCCTTCATTTTAATACCATGCTTCTGCACCAACCTGGCAAAAATGGCTTTATACTTTTCATTATGTCTTATTGCTGTTAAAGCAGGTAAGTGCATGGCTTTCCTTAGGTACTTGTTTCCCTTTTTAGAGATTTTGGGCTTGCCATTCACCGATGTTCCTGATTGCTTTTCTTTGATATCAAGCCCGGCATAACTCGCTAATTGCCTTTTGTTGGTGATTAAATCAAACCCATTCGTTTCTGCCAGTATGGTCGCAGCTGTTAATAATCCTATCCCTGGTATGGTACAGATGATCTTGATCGATTCTGTAGCGGACTTATCCAGGCTTACAGATTCCCTTATCTCTTTCATAATTTCTTCTTGTTGATTATCAAGAAGTTTGATGCGCGCCTGCATTCTGTCAATACTCTTTTTACTGGGAAAGGCTTGCGATTGCTCTGCATGTAATTGGTTCTTTATTGCGGTTTTTTCTTCTACTAATTGCCCCCTTTCCCGAGTCAGAAACCTTATATCCCTGTAAATCTCCTTGGGCTTTTGCCATATCTGTAGCTTCCTTTCCAATCCAAACATAGCTATCACCTGAGACGAAGTTTTATCTGTAACAGTTTTTATTTCTAAAGTCTTTTGGTAGTTAGCTGTTTTGTTAGGTGTTAATATCGTTATCAATTGTCCGTTGTCTGCTAAATAATATACCAGGGCCTCATGGTATACTCCAGTAGCTTCTACGACATAATAGACTGCCACCTCTGGCACAACCAGCTTTTGCGTCCAGCTAATCAATTCTTCAAAACCTTTTAGCGTATTCTTAAAAGTTTTGTAGCTGTAAATCTCACTGTTCAATTCTTCAGTTAAACGACCCAGAGAAACAGCTAACTCGTCCTTGGATACATCAATGCCTACCGATTGCTTTAAGATTTTCATATTTGTAGTTTGCAGCTTACAGTGAAAGCTCTCCTTCGTTTTGCCTCCTGACTAGATATACTGGATATGTTGAATATGCAACATTCCTTACATTCTGTTCAAACTCGAAAGAGGGGAAAAAGTGAGGCAATTTCTGTTAATGAGCATGCTTTTTGAACTGCTTAGTTGACTCTTGCTCTCACTTTTTTTCACTATAAGACCTTTTTATATGCAGCAAACTTAGTAGAATCTCTATTCTTATTGAATATGCAAACATAGGAAGTTGAC
>JANUBW010000028.1 GCA_024809215.1 Niastella sp. OAS944
ACGGTAATAGTTAAAGTTGTTGTAGTCGCGCACTGTCCTGCACTCGGCGTAAAGGTATAAGTTGTAGTTGCCGTATTATTAAGTGCCGGCGCCCAGGTACCGGTAATACCATTGTTAGAACTAGTTGGCAAGGGCGATAAAGTAGCTCCCGAACAGATTGGCGCTACGGCTGTAAACGTCGGCGTCACATTCGGATTAACCGTAATCGTTAAAGTCGTCGTAGTCGCACACTGACCGGCACCCGGCGTAAATGTATAAGTTGTAGTTGCTGTATTATTAAGTGCCGGCGCCCAAGATCCATTGATACCATTGTTAGAACTAGTTGGCAATGGCGTGAGTGTTGCTCCCGAACAGATTGGCGCTACAGCTGTAAACGTCGGCGTAACATTCGGATTAACGGTAATAGTTAAAGTTGTTGTAGTCGCGCACTGTCCTGCACTCGGCGTAAAGGTATAAGTTGTAGTTGCCGTATTATTAAGTGCTGGCGCCCAAGATCCAGTGATACCATTGTTAGAACTGGTTGGCAAAGGCGACAAGGTAGCGCCCGAACAAATAGGCGCTACAGCCGTAAATGTCGGCGTTACATTCGGATTAACGGTAATTGTCAATGTCGTTGTAGTCGCGCACTGTCCTGCACTCGGCGTAAAGGTATAAGTTGTAGTTGCTGTATTATTTAGTGCCGGTGACCAACTACCAGTAATACCATTGTTAGAGGTAGTTGGCAACGGTGATAAAGTTGCTCCCGAACAGATTGGTGCTACAGCTGTAAACGTCGGCGTCACATTTGGATTAACCGTAATTGTCAAAGTCGTAGTCGTCGCACACTGTCCTGCAGTTGGTGTAAAGGTATAGGTTGTTGTAGTCGTATTATCCAAAGCAGGCGACCATGTACCCGTAATACCATTGTTAGAACTTGTTGGCAGCGGTGTTAAAGTAGCCCCAGCACAAATAGGAGCAACTGCTGTAAATGTCGGTGTTACATTTGGATTAACCGTAATCGTTAAAGTCGTCGTAGTCGCACACTGTCCTGCTGTTGGTGTAAAGGTGTATGTAGTAGTAGCTGTATTATTAAGTGCGGGCGCCCAGCTACCGGTAATCCCATTATTAGACGTAGTTGGCAACGGTGATAAAGTTGCTCCCGAACAGATTGGTGCTACGGCAGTAAACGTCGGCGTTACATTTGGATTAACCGTAATTGTCAAAGTCGTTGTAGTAGCACACTGTCCTGCACCCGGCGTAAATGTATAAGTTGTAGTTGCGGTATTATT
>JANUBW010000029.1 GCA_024809215.1 Niastella sp. OAS944
CGCAACCAGCTCTGCTAGTGAGGGTGTCTCTGTATGTGCCTGCGGCGGTAATATTGGTGCCGTTCCAAGTGTATGGCAGTTGATTGGTACAGATGGTAGTTCTTGTAGTATCTCTGAGAATGTTGTTTACAGTTAGGATGAGGTTCGTAATAGAATCACAACCGCTTCTGCTAGTGAGCGTATCTCTATAGGTTCCTGCGGCTGTAATATTAGTGCCGTTCCAACGATATGGCAATTGGTTGGTACAGATAGTAGTCCTGGTTGTATCGCGTAATACGGTGTTTACAGTCAGGATCAGATTGATGATCGAATCACAACCGCTTCTACTGGTCAGGGTGTCTCTGTAAGTACCCGCGGCATTGATATTAGTACCATTCCAGGTGTATGGCAGTTGATTGGTACAGATGGTGGTTCTGGTTGTATCTCTGAGCACGGTGTTTACAGTCAGGATGAGGTTGATAATAGAGTCGCAACCGGCTCTGCTAGTGAGCGTATCTCTATAGGTACCTGCGGCGGTAATATTGGTGCCATTCCAGCGATATGGTAATTGGTTGGTACAAATAGTAGCCCTGGTAGTATCTCTGAGAGCACTATTTACAGTCAGGATGAGATTAATAATAGAATCACAACCGCTTCTGCTGGTGAGGGTGTCTCTATAAGTACCGGCTGTATTGATATTAATACCGTTCCAACGATATGGCAATTGGTTGGTACAGACGATTGCTCTGGTTGTGTCGCGTAATACAGTGTTTACAGTCAGGATCAAATTTATGATCGAATCGCAACCAGCTCTGCTAGTGAGTGTGTCTCTATAAGTGCCCGCGGCAGTAATATTGGTGCCATTCCAGGAGTATGGCAGTTGATTGGTACAGATAGTAGTTCTGGTAGTATCCCGTAATACAGTGTTTACAGTCAGGATGAGATTAATAATGGAATCACAGCCACTTCTGCTAGTAAGAGTATCTCTGTATGTACCTGCGGCGGTAATATTGGTTCCGTTCCAGCGATATGGTAACTGGTTGGTACAGATGGTTGCTCTTGTTGTATCTCTGAGCACACTGTTTACAGTCAGAATTAGATTGGCAATAGAATC
The DNA here is from genome assembly GCA_024809215.1 of Niastella sp. OAS944. Lineage (GTDB taxonomy): Bacteria > Bacteroidota > Bacteroidia > Chitinophagales > Chitinophagaceae > Niastella. Next base: position 1,094 of record JANUBW010000029.1, read on the forward strand.
ACAACCGCTTCTGCTGGTGAGGGTATCTCTGTATGTACCAGCTGCGGTAATATTAGTGCTATTCCAGCGATATGGTAATTGGTTGGTACAGATGGTTGCTCTGGTTGTATCTCTGAGTACATTGTTTACAGTCAGTATTAAGTTAATAATAGAGT
>JANUBW010000030.1 GCA_024809215.1 Niastella sp. OAS944
GTAGCTCCTGAACAGATCGGCGCTACAGCCGTAAACGTCGGTGTAACATTCGGATTAACTGTGATCGTTAAAGTCGTTGTAGTCGCACACTGTCCGGCACTCGGCGTAAATGTATAAGTTGTAGTTGCTGTATTATTAAGTGCCGGCGCCCAAGATCCAGTGATACCATTGTTAGAACTAGTTGGCAAGGGCGACAATGTAGCTCCCGAACAGATCGGCGCTACAGCCGTAAACGTCGGTATAACATTCGGATTAACGGTAATTGTTAAAGTCGTTGTAGTAGCACACTGTCCTGCACCAGGCGTAAATGTATATGTTGTAGTTGCGGTATTATTAAGTGCCGGCGCCCAGGTACCCGTAATGCCATTGTTAGAACTAGTTGGTAGTGGAGACAAGGTAGCTCCCGAACATATTGGCGCTACGGCTGTAAAAGTCGGGGTTACATTTGGATTGACGGTAATAGTTAAAGTTGTTGTAGTCGCGCACTGTCCTGCACTCGGCGTAAAGGTATAAGTTGTAGTTGCCGTATTATTAAGTGCCGGCGCCCATGTACCCGTAATGCCATTGTTAGAAGTAGTTGGTAATGGAGAAAGGGTAGCTCCAGAACATATTGGCGCAACAGCTGTAAACGTCGGTGTTACATTTGGATTAACTGTAATAGTCAAAGTCGTTGTAGTAGCACACTGTCCGGCAGTTGGCGTAAACGTATAGGTTGTTGTAGTCGTATTATCCAAAGCAGGCGACCAGCTACCAGTAATAGCATTATTAGATGTTGTTGGTAATGGCGACAAAGTAGCTCCCGAACAGATTGGCGCAACGGCTGTAAACGTCGGTGTTACATTTGGATTAACTGTTATAGTCAAAGTCGTCGTAGTCGCACACTGCCCAGCTGTTGGTGTAAAGGTATAAGTAGTTGTTGCTGTATTATCCAAAGCCGGCGCCCAGCTACCCGTAATACCATTGGTAGAAGTAGTTGGCAGTGGCGTTAAAGTAGCCCCAGCGCAAATAGGAGCAACCGCTGTAAACGTCGGTGTTACATTCGGATTAACCGTAATTGTCATCGTTGCCGTCGATGCGCACTGACCTGCTGTTGGTGTAAAGGTATAAGTGGTAGTTGACGTATTATTAAGTGCCGGTGACCAAGATCCAGTGATACCATTGTTAGAACTAGTTGGCAAAGGCGT